>NZ_CP107923.1:0-4800000 GCF_036026695.1 Amycolatopsis sp. NBC_00438
CATGTAAGTTCTCCAAGTCGCCAGGGAAACCGGGCGGCGGGGACACGAACCAAGCTCTCGCAGAAGCGATTGAGTGGGTGTCCCACCAAAATAGCTTGAAACAATCGCCGAGGTTGAGCCCGCGGGTAACGTGGGTGATTCCAGAGTGTGTTGCTTGAGAACTCAACAGTGTGCTAGTGAACTAAGCCAGTAGAGCTTATGTTTTGAAACCTCGTATGAGGTTCCTTTGAGAGCATTAATTTGCCTCGATTAAACTATTCATTGATGGAGAGTTTGATCCTGGCTCAGGACGAACGCTGGCGGCGTGCTTAACACATGCAAGTCGAACGATGAAGCCTTCGGGTGGATTAGTGGCGAACGGGTGAGTAACACGTGGGTAATCTGCCCTGCACTCTGGGATAAGCCTTGGAAACGAGGTCTAATACCGGATATCACAACTTTTCGCATGGAAAGTTGTTGAAAGTTCAGGCGGTGCAGGATGAACCCGCGGCCTATCAGCTTGTTGGTGGGGTAATGGCCTACCAAGGCGACGACGGGTAGCCGGCCTGAGAGGGTGACCGGCCACACTGGGACTGAGACACGGCCCAGACTCCTACGGGAGGCAGCAGTGGGGAATATTGCACAATGGGCGAAAGCCTGATGCAGCGACGCCGCGTGAGGGATGACGGCCTTCGGGTTGTAAACCTCTTTCGCCAGGGACGAAGCGCAAGTGACGGTACCTGGATAAGAAGCACCGGCTAACTACGTGCCAGCAGCCGCGGTAATACGTAGGGTGCAAGCGTTGTCCGGATTTATTGGGCGTAAAGAGCTCGTAGGCGGTTTGTCGCGTCGGCTGTGAAATCTGGAGGCTTAACCTTCAGCGTGCAGTCGATACGGGCAGACTTGAGTTCGGTAGGGGAGACTGGAATTCCTGGTGTAGCGGTGAAATGCGCAGATATCAGGAGGAACACCGGTGGCGAAGGCGGGTCTCTGGGCCGATACTGACGCTGAGGAGCGAAAGCGTGGGGAGCGAACAGGATTAGATACCCTGGTAGTCCACGCTGTAAACGGTGGGTGCTAGGTGTGGGCGACATTCCACGTTGTCCGTGCCGTAGCTAACGCATTAAGCACCCCGCCTGGGGAGTACGGCCGCAAGGCTAAAACTCAAAGGAATTGACGGGGGCCCGCACAAGCGGCGGAGCATGTGGATTAATTCGATGCAACGCGAAGAACCTTACCTGGGCTTGACATGCGCCAGACATCCCCAGAGATGGGGCTTCCCTTGTGGTTGGTGTACAGGTGGTGCATGGCTGTCGTCAGCTCGTGTCGTGAGATGTTGGGTTAAGTCCCGCAACGAGCGCAACCCTTATCCTACGTTGCCAGCGCGTTATGGCGGGGACTCGTGGGAGACTGCCGGGGTCAACTCGGAGGAAGGTGGGGATGACGTCAAGTCATCATGCCCCTTATGTCCAGGGCTTCACACATGCTACAATGGCTGGTACAGAGGGCTGCGATACCGCGAGGTGGAGCGAATCCCTTAAAGCCGGTCTCAGTTCGGATCGCAGTCTGCAACTCGACTGCGTGAAGTCGGAGTCGCTAGTAATCGCAGATCAGCAACGCTGCGGTGAATACGTTCCCGGGCCTTGTACACACCGCCCGTCACGTCATGAAAGTCGGTAACACCCGAAGCCCATGGCCCAACCCTTCGGGGAGGGAGTGGTCGAAGGTGGGACTGGCGATTGGGACGAAGTCGTAACAAGGTAGCCGTACCGGAAGGTGCGGCTGGATCACCTCCTTTCTAAGGAGCACAACACATCCACTCGGCCGGGATACCCGGAACCACCGTGGTGGGGTGGGCACGGTTTAACACTCGAATGCAGTGTTGCCGGGCTTGCTCAAGGAATTGTGGAACTACTGGTTATGGTCACTCTTGGTTGGCAATGCCTCCTCTAGTACTGAGCATCTTCGGATGATCGTGGAAAAAGGAGCCGGCGCCTCGGAGGGTGATTGTTTGCTATGCACACTGTTGGGTCCTGAGGCAACACGCCTTAGGGCTTACACAGCCTGGGAATGTGGTTTGTTTCTGGTGTGGTGTTTGAGAACTGTAGAGTGGATGCGAGCATCTTTGTGGTCAAGTTGTTAAGGGCACATGGTGGATGTCTTGGCTTCAGGAGCCGATGAAGGACGTAGGAGGCTGCGATAAGCCTCGGGGAGCTGTCAACCGAGCTGTGATCCGAGGATTTCCGAATGGGGAAACCCAGCACCAGTGATGTGGTGTTACCCGCACCTGAATATATAGGGTGTGTGGAGGGAACGCGGGGAAGTGAAACATCTCAGTACCCGTAGGAAGAGAAAACAACCGTGATTCCGTGAGTAGTGGCGAGCGAAAGCGGAAGAGGCTAAACCGATTGCATGTGATACCTGTCAGGGGTTGTGTAGTCGGTGTTGTGGGACCTGTCTTCTCAGAGCTGACACTCTGGGCATGATGCGGCATGGTTAGTGGAACGCCTTGGGATGGGCGGCCGGAGTGGGTGAGAGCCCCGTACGCGAAAACTGTGTTTGTGTTGTGTGATGGTGCTCCCGAGTAGCAGCGAGCTCGTGGAATTTGCTGTGAATCTGCCGGGACCACCCGGTAAGCCTAAATACTTCCTGAAGACCGATAGCGGACTAGTACCGTGAGGGAAAGATGAAAAGTACCCCGGGAGGGGAGTGAAAGAGTACCTGAAACCGTGTGCCTACAAGCCGTCAGAGCTGTAATGGTGATGGCGTGCCTTTTGAAGAATGAGCCTGCGAGTTAGTGCTGCGTGGCGAGGTTAACCCGTGTGGGGTAGCCGTAGCGAAAGCGAGTCTGAATAGGGCGCTTGAGTCGCGTGGTCTAGACCCGAAGCGGAGTGATCTACCCATGGCCAGGGTGAAGCGACGGTAAGACGTCGTGGAGGCCCGAACCCACTTAGGTTGAAAACTGAGGGGATGAGCTGTGGGTAGGGGTGAAAGGCCAATCAAACTCCGTGATAGCTGGTTCTCCCCGAAATGCATTTAGGTGCAGCGTCGCATGTTTCACCACGGGGGTAGAGCTACTGGATGGTCTAGGGGCCTTACCGGGTTACCGAAATCAACCAAACTCCGAATACCGTGGTGTGAGAGTGCGGCAGTGAGACGGCGGGGGATAAGCTTCGTCGTCGAGAGGGAAACAGCCCAGAACACCAGCTAAGGCCCCTAAGTGTGTGCTCAGTGGGAAAGGATGTGGGATTGCCCAGACAACCAGGAGGTTGGCTTAGAAGCAGCCACCCTTGAAAGAGTGCGTAATAGCTCACTGGTCAAGTGGTCCTGCGCCGACAATGTAGCGGGGCTTAAGCACACCGCCGAAGCTGTGTCATTGACACAATAGATCCACTTGGGCTCTTGAAGTCCTTGTGTAGTCGTGTTGATGGGTAGGGGAGCGTCCTGCACCCAGGGAAGCCGTGGCGGAAGCTAGCGGTGGAGGGTGTGGGAGTGAGAATGCAGGCATGAGTAGCGAATGCAGAGTGAGAAACTCTGCCGCCGGATGACCAAGGGTTCCTGGGCCAGGCTAATCCGCCCAGGGTAAGTCGGGACCTAAGGCGAGGCCGACAGGCGTAGTCGATGGACAACGGGTTGATATTCCCGTACCCGAGCATGTGCGCCCATGACGAGGCGTTTGATACTAACCACCCAAAGCGCGCCGGCGAAGTCTTCGGATGGAGTTGGTGTTGTGGAGCGTGGGACCTGATTTCGTAGTAGTCAAGCGATGGGGTGACGCAGGAAGGTAGCTCCGCCAGGCGATGGTTGTCCTGGTGTAAGCGTGTAGGCCGTCGTGTAGGCAAATCCGCACGGCACTAAGGCTGAGACGTGATGCGTAGCCGTTTGAGGCGAAGTAGAGTGATCCTATGCTGCCGAGAAAAGCCTCTAGTGAGTGCATGCACGGCCCGTACCCCAAACCAACACAGGTGGTCAGGTAGAGAATACTAAGGCGATCGGGTGAACTGTGGTTAAGGAACTCGGCAAAATGCCCCCGTAACTTCGGGAGAAGGGGGGCCAAACATCCTGAAGCCTTTTACAGGCTAGGGGTGGGTGGCCGCAGAGACCAGCGGAAAGCGACTGTTTACTAAAAACACAGGTCCATGCGAAGTCGCAAGACGATGTATATGGACTGACGCCTGCCCGGTGCTGGAACGTTAAGAGGACCGGTTAATCCCTTCGGGGGTGAAGCTGAGAATTTAAGCGCCAGTAAACGGCGGTGGTAACTATAACCATCCTAAGGTAGCGAAATTCCTTGTCGGGTAAGTTCCGACCTGCACGAATGGCGTAACGACTTTCCGGCTGTCTCAACCACAGGCCCGGCGAAATTGCACTACGAGTAAAGATGCTCGTTACGCGCGGCAGGACGGAAAGACCCCGGGACCTTTACTATAGTTTGGTATTGGTTTTCGGTTCGGCTTGTGTAGGATAGGTGGGAGACTGTGAAGCGGTGACGCTAGTTACTGTGGAGTCGTTGTTGAAATACCACTCTGGTCGAATTGGGAATCTGAACCTCGGGCCATGATCTGGTTCAGGGACAGTGCCTGATGGGTAGTTTAACTGGGGCGGTTGCCTCCTAAAGAGTAACGGAGGCGCCCAAAGGTTCCCTCAGCCTGGTTGGCAATCAGGTGTTGAGTGCAAGTGCACAAGGGAGCTTGACTGTGAGACAGACATGTCGAGCAGGGACGAAAGTCGGGACTAGTGATCCGGCACCACCTGGTGGAAGGGGTGTCGCTCAACGGATAAAAGGTACCCCGGGGATAACAGGCTGATCTTGCCCAAGAGTCCATATCGACGGCATGGTTTGGCACCTCGATGTCGGCTCGTCGCATCCTGGGGCCGGAGTAGGTCCCAAGGGTTGGGCTGTTCGCCCATTAAAGCGGCACGCGAGCTGGGTTTAGAACGTCGTGAGACAGTTCGGTCCCTATCCGCCGCGCGCGTAGGATACTTGAGGAAGGCTGTCCCTAGTACGAGAGGACCGGGACGGACGAACCTCTGGTGTGCCAGTTGTCCCGCCAGGGGCATGGCTGGTTGGCCACGTTCGGAAGGGATAACCGCTGAAGGCATCTAAGCGGGAAGCCTGTTCCAAGATGAGGTATCCCACCCTTTGTGGGTTAAGGCCCCCAATAGACCATTGGGTTGATAGGCCAGATATGGAAGCACAGTAATGTGTTGTCGAGTTGACTGGTACTAATAGGCCGAGGACTTGTCTACGAAGGTGTTACGCATCCACTCTACGGTTTCTGAGACACCACACGGCTCCCTGTTTTTTGGGGGGTGTGGTTGTTTCGTAGTGTTTCGGTGGTTTTAGCGTCAGGGAAACGCCCGGTCCCATTCCGAACCCGGAAGCTAAGCTTGACAGCGCCGATGGTACTGCAACCGAAGGGTTGTGGGAGAGTAGGACACCGCCGAACATTTTGTTGGGGAAGGGCCTGGTCTGGTTGAGAACCTTTGGTTCTCCCGGCCAGGCCCTTTTTCTATACCCACACCCCCTTTTCCGGCACCCCGGGTGGCCGGTGCTGGCGGTTTGTCGGGTTGCCGCGGTCGGGGTCGTGTCGACCCTCTAAACACGCGAGCCGACTCTCCAGTCGCTGGTGCCGGCGTTCTGATCACGTGTCGACCCGCGGATCACGCGAGTCGACCCCAGAATCACGCGAGTCTGCGCCCGAATCTTGGGTAGTGGCCTGCGGATCCACGCGAGCCAGAGCCCTCAGTCTGGCGAACCGGCCCTCAATTGCGGATGTTTGCCCCCGGATGACGTGTGCGGGCGCCTCAATCGCCTGAGCCGGCGACTCGACCACGCGAGCCGGCGTCCTCATCCGGCCTCGCGACCCCGGGTGATGCCCGCCTGATCACGGGCGATACCCCGCGGATTACGCGTGATACCTCTGTGAACACAAATGATTCTCAGTGGAGCAAGCGGGATTCACGTGATCAAATTCGGGATTGGCGTGATTGCAGGCGGAACTCGCGTGACCCGCGGGGCATCGCGTGTGATTGGGAGGGCATCACTCGTGATTGGAGGGTCGACTCGCCTACCCGGGGGCGCGGGCCTGGAGGGGCGCGGGTGAGTTACGGGGTGGGGCGGCGGAGGAGGTAGGTGTCCATGATCCAGCCGTGGCGTTCCCGGGCCGCGGTGCGGGTTTCGCGGATTTGGGTTGCCAGGGCGGGGGTCAGGGGACCGGAGAGCAGGATTTCGTCCGGGGTGCCTACGTACGCGCCCCAGTAGATCGTCAGGTCGAGAGACGTGTAGCGGTCGAACGTGGTGTGGGCGTCCAGGAGGACGAAGACGTCGTCGACGCCGTCGGGCCAGCCGGTGGCCAGCAGGCGGCCTGTTGTGAGCTGGACGGCTCGGCCGATCTGGTTCATCGTCGTGCGGTGGCGGGCCACCAAGGCCGAGATGCTGCTGATGCCCGGGATCACCTCGTACTCGAACTCGACCTTTCCCCGCGCCAGCACCGCCTCGATCAGCGCGATCGTGCTGTCGTACAGCGACGGGTCGCCCCACACCAGGAACGCGCCCGTCTGGGACGTGGTCAGCGAGGAGAGGATCACGCTCTCGTAGGCCTCGGCGCGAGCCGCGTGCCAGTCGGCTACCGCTGCTCGGTAGTCCGCCGGCCGGCGGTCTCGGGGTGGGTCCGCGACCAGCACCACGCGGTACGGGCGCGTCACGTACCGGTCGAGGATCTCCTCGCGCAGCCGGACCAGGTCGGCCTTCTCCTCGCCCTTGTCGAGCACGAAGAACACGTCGACGCGGTTGAGGCGGTCCACCGCCTGCACCGTCAGGTGCTCGGGGTCGCCGGCGCCGATCCCGATCGCGTAGATCTTCCGCATTCCGCGAGTCTGCCCCGCGGTGCGATCAACGCCACCACGGGGGCTGATGGAGAACCCCTACCCCCGATGGGTATAAAGGAAGGGGGTACGAAAGGAGCGGTCGATGACCGAAGCGACCTACACCGTCGAGGGCATGACCTGCGGGCATTGCGCCAGCTCCGTCCGCGAAGAGGTCTCCGAGCTCGCCGGGGTCCACGGCGTGGACGTCGACGTCGAGAGCGGGCGCGTCACCGTGACCAGCGACACCCCGCTGACCACCGACGCCGTCGCCGCGGCTGTCACCGAGGCCGGCTACCGCCTGGTGGCCTGAGCACCGTGACCACCGCGCAGTCCGCACGCGTCGAGCTCGCCATCGGCGGGATGACCTGCGCGTCCTGCGCGGCCCGCGTCGAGCGCAAGCTCAACAAGGTCGACGGCGTGACCGCGACGGTCAACTACGCGACCGAGAAAGCCCAGGTCAGCTTCCCGGGCAGCCTCTCCGTCGGTGACCTGGTCGGCGTCGTCGAAGCCGCCGGGTACTCGGCGCGGCTCCCGGAGCCCGACGCGCCGGCCGAAGACGGCACGCTGCGCAAGCGTTTGCTGCTCTCCGCCGTGCTCACCATTCCCCTGCTGGTGCTCGCGATGGTGCCCAGCTGGCAGTTCGACTACTGGCAGTGGGTCTCGCTCGCGCTCGCCGCCCCGGTCGTGACGTGGGGCGCGTGGCCGTTCCACCGCGCCGCCGCGGTCAACCTGCGGCACGTCACCGCCACCATGGACACGCTGATCTCGCTCGGCGTCGTCGCGTCGACGGCCTGGTCGCTGTACGCCCTGCTCTTCGGCATGGCCGGCGAGATCGGCATGCGCCACGGCTTCGAGCTGCTCAGCACCGGCATGGCCGGCGACAACCTGTACTTCGAGGTGGCCGCCGCGGTCACCACGTTCATCCTCGCCGGCCGCTACTTCGAAGCCCGGTCCAAGCGCCGCGCCGGCGCCGCCCTGCGCGCGCTGCTGGACCTCGGCGCGAAGGACGTCACCGTGCTCCGCGATGGTGACGAGCAGCAGGTGCCGATCAAAAGCCTGCAGGTCGGAGACGTTTTTGTCGCTCGGCCCGGCGAGAAGATCGCCACCGACGGCGTCGTGACCGAAGGCCGTTCCGCGGTCGACACCAGCATGCTCACCGGCGAGTCGATGCCGGTCGAGGCCGGCCCGGGCGACGCGGTCACCGGCGCGACCGTGAACGTCGGCGGGCGGCTGCTCGTCCGCGCGACACGCGTCGGCGCGGATACCCGGCTGGCGCAGCTGGCCCGGCTGGTCGAGGCCGCGCAGAACGGGAAGGCCGAGGCCCAGCGTCTCGCCGACCGGGTGTCGGCGGTGTTCGTGCCCGCGGTCGTCTTCGCGGCGCTCGCGACACTGGTCGTCTGGCTCGCCACGGGCGGCAGCGAAGACCAGGCGTTCACCGCGGCCGTCGCCGTGCTGATCATCGCCTGCCCGTGCGCGCTCGGCCTCGCGACACCGACGGCGCTGCTCGTCGGCACCGGCCGCGGCGCGCAGCTGGGCATCGTCATCAAGGGCCCCGAGGTGCTCGAGTCCACCCGCCGCGTCGACACCGTCGTGCTCGACAAGACCGGCACCGTCACCACCGGCCGGATGACGCTGGTCGAGGGGGACGGCGAGGTCCTCCGGCTGGCCGGCGCCGTCGAGGCGGCCTCCGAGCACCCGGTCGCCCGCGCGATCGTGGACGCGGCCCGGGCCAGGACCGGCCCGCTCCCCGCCGTGACGGATTTCCGGAGCACCCCCGGGCTCGGCGTGACGGGCGTGGTCGAGGGGCGGCGGGTCGCCGTCGGCCGGGCGGCCTTCGTGGGTGCGGAAGCCGCCGAGACGGCGGGTGCGACCACGGTGCACGTGGCTTGGGACGGCGAAGTCCGCGGCCGCCTGGTCGTCGCCGACACCATCAAGCCGACGTCGGCTCAGGCCGTCGCTGAGCTGCGGGACCTCGGCCTGACGCCGGTGCTGCTGACCGGGGACAACGCGGGCGCGGCCCGGGCGATCGCGGCCGAGGCGGGGATCGACGAGGTCGTCGCCGAGGTGCTGCCCGAGGACAAGGTCGACGTCGTGAAGCGGCTGCAGGCCGAGGGGCGCGTGGTCGCGATGGTCGGTGACGGCGTCAACGACGCCGCCGCGCTCGCGCAGGCCGACCTGGGCCTGGCCATGGGCACCGGCACCGACGCGGCGATCGAAGCCGGCGACCTGACGCTGGTCCGCGGTGACCTGCGTGCCGCCGGCGACGCGATCCGGCTGGCCCGCCGGACGCTGGCCACCATCAAGGGCAACCTGTTCTGGGCGTTCGCCTACAACGTCGCGGCGCTGCCGCTGGCCGCGCTCGGCCTGCTCAACCCGATGATCGCGGGCGCGGCGATGGCGTGCTCGTCGGCCTTCGTGGTGAGCAACAGCCTCCGCCTGCGCCGCTTCCGCTGAAGCTGAGTGACCTGGCCCGATACGTGGGGTGGGTATACTTGCAGGCAGGGAAGCCAACTACGGGGACGGGTGGGCCATGACGGGTTACGGCAGCGAGCGAGAGGCGTACCTCAAGCGCCTGCGCCGGATCGAAGGACAGATCCGCGGGCTGCAGCGCATGGTCGAGCAGGACAAGTACTGCATCGACATCCTGACCCAGGTCTCCGCGGCGACCAAGGCGCTCCAGTCGTTCTCGCTGGAACTGCTCGACGAGCACCTGGCGACGTGCGTGGTCCAGGCGGCCGCGGCCGGCGGGGAAGAAGCCGACCTGAAGGTGCGGGAAGCGTCGGACGCGATCGCGCGGCTCGTGCGCTCCTGACCCGTGCCAGGTGGGGTCGTGAGTGTTCAGGGCGGTGAGAACCCTCCTGAACACTCACGACCGGCCGTGGCAGATCACCGGACCAGTACGGCGAGGGGCAGGCCGCCCGCGTTGGTCGTGAAGTGGACGATCACCGACGCCAGGACGCCCCGGCCCTGGTGGCGCCACCAGTGCAGGAAGATCCCCGCGACGCCGGCCGCGGCCATCGCCAGGATCTGCAGCACCACCACCGGCGTTGTCCCGAACACCGCGTGGACCGCCGCGTTGCGGCCGATCGCCAGGGCCGGCAGGTAGTGCCAGAGGCCGAACAGCGCCGCCGCGCCCAGGATCGGGGGCCAGCGCCAGCGGTCGTCCCGTGCGCCCAGCAGAGCCGGGAGCACACCGCGGAAGGCGATCTCCTCGATCAGCACCGTGCCGAACAGGATCCGGCCGCAGGTCAGCCAGATCAGCTGGCCGAAGTCGGGGGTGCCGACCCGGCCGTCCTGGTAGACCGTCCGCAGCGCCGGCACGGCCAGCGCGATGCCGAACACCACCGCGACCAGCCCGGCTCCGGCCAGTCCGACCAAGGCGGACCGCCGGAACGAGCGCAAGCCCAGGTCGGACCACGACAAGCCGGCCGCACGAGCCAGGCCGATCAGCGCCGCCGCGGCCACCAGCCCGCACACGGGGTACGCCCAGCCGGGCAGCACGCGGTTGGCCAGCGTCGTCGACGCGGCCAGCGTCACGACCGCCGCGACCAGGGCGAACATCCGCGTCAAGGGATGATGTCCCGCGAGTCGAGCGCGTCGGTCAGCCGTTCGCGCAGCTCGGCCGCGGTGGCCTGCGGGTCGATCGCCGACGGCGGGGACAGCACCTTCGAGATCACCGTCGACAGGTTCTGGTACGCCGGGGTCAGCGGCCGGACGGCGGCGTCGGACAGCGCCGCCAGGATGTCCGGCTTCATCGGGAACCGGGCCGCCATCGTCGAGCCGGGGTCGGCCGGGTCGAGCGGCGCCGGGTCGTCGTAGACCGCGCGCGTCGTCGGGGCCAGGCCGTCCTCGATCGCCTGGTACTTCTGGCTCGCCGGGCTGCGCAGGCACAACGCCGCGTCGAACGCCTCCGCCCGGTGTGGCGAGTACGTGCTGATCGCCAGGTTGAAGCCGCCGATCGTGACGCGGCTCGGGCGCCCCGGGACCACCGACGGGTAGCGGGTCCAGCGGACGTGCCCCAGGTCCTGCGGCTTCTCCTTCGCGTAGGCGGCGTAGACGTACGGCCAGTTCAGCTCCAGCGCGCCCTGCCCGCGCTGGAACGCCTGCCGGACCTCGTCCTCCTTCGAGTTGCCCAGTGACGGGTCGGTGATCCCGGCCGTGGTGAGCGTCTTCAGCAGCTCCAGCGCGCGGACGGCGCCGGCGTCCAGCAGCACGGACTTGCCGTTGTCGGACAGGATGTGCCCGCCCGCCGAGGCGACCAGGGTGTTGTAGAACACCACCAGCCCCTCGTACTGGGCGCCGGTGAACAGGACGTTCGCCGGCTTCCCGGCCGCCTTCAGGGCCTGGGCCTGCGCCATCATCTCGTCGAACGTCTTCGGCGGTGACGGCGTCAGCCGGTCGTCGTACCAGAGCAGCTGGACGTTCGTGTGCTTCGTCGCCGCGTACAGCTTCCCGTTCCAGCGCGCGGTCGAGAGCGGCCCGGGCAGCACGTCCCGCGTCGCCTCGGCCTCGGCCGCGCCGGTCCACGGCACCACCCAGCCCGCCTCGGCGAACTCCGGCACCCAGGTGACGTCCAGGCCGAGCACGTCCAGCGACGGGTCCTCCGCGGCGAGCCGGCGCACCATCTGCTCGCGCTGGCCGTCCGCGCCGCGCGGCAGCTTGTGGTACTCGATCCGGTACCGGCCGGCGGCGGCCGCGTTGCAGGTGTCGACGACGTGCTGGAGGTTGTTCTCCGGCGAGACGTACAGGTTGATCGTCAGGCCCGAGCCGCTGCCGCACGCCGTGAGCGTGCCGCCCACCAGGGCGGCGACCAGTACGGACCGCGTGATCGTCGAGCGCATGGGCGTCCCCTCACCTCGGCCGGCGATCACCCGATCATGGGTGCTGCCCGGCCGGGGGACAAGGGGTCAGCCGACCGCGTCGGAAAGATCGTCCGCGGGCGAGCGTCTCTGCACGGGCACCCGCTTCGACATCGGCAGCGTGGCTTCGGGGTCGGACGCCGCCGGCTTTTCGTCGAGGGCAACGGCCGCCTCGGCCAGCAGGGACCGGCAGCCGACGAGGCTCGCGTGGAGCTTGTCGCGGACCTCGGTGAGCGCCGCGACCTCGCGTTCCGCGGCCGTGACCAGCGTTTCGCCGTGCCGGGTGGCGTCGGTGATCGTCTGCTCGGCCGTGGCCCGGGCCGTGGCCAGCTCGCTTTCGCCGGTCGTGACCAGGGTTTCCGTGCGCTGGGTGGCTTCGGCCACGAGCCTGTCCGCCTTCGCCCGGGCGGCCGCGTCCTGCTCGGCCAGTTCGCTCATCGCCTCGGCGCGGCGGAGCGTCAACGCCCGCGTGTGATCCTCTTCCTGCCGGGCCCGGCGGCGCGCCGCGGCCTCGTCGAGCTCACGGCGGCGCTGCTCGGCCGCCCGCAGGAGTTCTTCGTGCTCGGTGCGCTGCCGCTCGCGGTCGGCTTCGGCCAGGGCGAGGACTTCGTGTTCCTTCTCGGTGAGCCGCACGGCCTCGAGCTCCGCCTCCCGGCGGATCCGTTCGGCGGTTTCCCTTGCCCGACCGGTGATTTCGGTCGCTTCCTCGCGGGTGAGCTCGATCATCCGGCGCGAACGCTCCTGCAGCGCGTCCGGCTCGATCGGGGTCCGGCTGATCCGGTCGATCTTCACCCGGAGCTCACGGTTCTCGTCGGCGAACGCGGCCGCGCGCCGGGCCGCGGCATCGCGTTCGTCGGTGAGTCTGCGGATTTCGGCCTCGGCCCACTCGACGTATTCGACGACCTGCGCGCGGTGAAAACCGCGCCACGCCTGGTCGAATCCGGGCTGCGTGCGCGCCACGTCCTCGCCACCGCCGGGGGCCATGCCTCACCTCCGAATTGGATGGTTTCTCCTCGGCCGCACGTTTTCCTTGCGGTGCCGGGGATTTCCGTGTGCACCCCAGTGTGCCGCAAACCGGCCCCCGCGCGCTGCCCGGGCGGGCGATCATTCGTCGAGCGGTTCCCCGGCGCCGGTGGACGTGCTGCGGACGCCGGGCAATTCGGCGAGTTCGGCGGCCAGGTCGTAAAGATCACCCCGGCCGTCGAGGCGCAGGGTGACGATCGCGATCCGTTGCCCCTCCTCGGAAACTCTGCCATCCAGGGCTTCGCCCCGAGCCGGGGGCTCCGCCACCCGGGGCCCCCAATAGGGTTCGTGGTCGACCTCGACGTGGTGCACCGACCAGCCGCGTCCGGTGCACACCGCCAGCGCCGCGCGCAGCACGCCCTGGCCGTCGACGTAGCTCAAGCGCACCACCGGCGGTTCCTTGCGGTGGCGTGCGACGAACCGCTGCAGCGGCGGCAAACCGCGCGTCACCACGAAGTGCCCGATCGTCGTGCCGACCGCGAGCACCGGCAGGCCGGCGCCGCACGCCGTGCCGACCGCGGCGGTGAGCCAGATCGTCGCGGCCGTGGTCAGCCCGCGGACGGCGTCGCGGCGGACGAAGATCAGCCCGGCGCCGAGGAAGCCGATGCCGGAGACGATCTGCGCGGCGATCCGCGACGGGTCGAGCGCGATGTGGTCGGTGGCGAGCAGGTCGGCGAAGCCGTACTTCGACACCAGCATGAACACCGCCGAGCCGACGCCGACCAGGCTGTGCGTCCGCAGGCCGGCGGCCTTCATCCCGGCCTCGCGCTCGAGGCCGATGGCGACGCTGAGCAGCAGGGCGAGCACGACCGGCGGCAGCAGTTCCCACTGCGCCGACGTGGACCACAGAGTGGGCAAGATCACGACCTCCCGAGGTCTCGCGGGTGCCGGCCACCCGGCAAGCGGGAAGAACCGCCGAGGGCCGTCACCAGGGCATACTGAGCCGAGATCACCGATCGTGCCAGGGCGAGGTGGAGCGCGTGACAACGAGTCGGCCGGCCACGGCCCCGGACTTCGTCGGCTACCCGCAGGTGCGGCGCGGTGTGCGCGCGCTGCTCGACGGGCGGCCCGGCCTGCACCACCGCCCGGTCCCCGCGTGTCCCGAGTGGACCGTCACGGACCTGCTCGGTCACCTGACCGTGATCGCCGAACGTGTCCTCGGCCGGCACGGCGGCACCCCGCCGCCGTCGCCGGTCGCTTCGCCGGCCCTGCCCGCGCTGCTCGACCGCTGGGACGCCGTCGGCGCGGAGCTCGACCCGCTGCTCGCCGCCGCGGGCGGGCGCAGTGGCGAGGTCATGGTGATGGACGCCTACACCCACGAGCTGGACCTGCGCGCCGCGCTCGGCGTGCCGCCGCCCGCCGAGCACGTCGCCTGGGCACCGAGCTTCGACGTCCTGGTCCGGGGCCTCTCCGGCTCGATCGCCGGGCGTGGGCTGCCGGCCCTGCTGATCCGCACCGGCGACGGCGCCGAGTGGACGGCGGGCGAGGGACGGCCGGCGGCGTCGGTGACCGCGCCGGCCCACGACCTCTACCGCGCGCTCGCCGGGCGGCGCTCGCTCGGCCAGCTGGCGGCGCTGGACTGGAGCGAGACGCCGGGCCCGTGGCTGCCGGCCTTCAGCTGGGGACCGTTCTCCCCGCCGCTGTCACCCGGCGTTTGAGCGTCCGGGGTCAGCCGCCGGGCGGCGTGACCGTCAGCAGCGCCGCCAAGGCCAGGACGACGACGCTCAGCACGACCTCCACCACCACGGCCTGACGCAGGCGGCGCAGGTTCGTCGTCACCGTCTTCGTCGCGCCCTCCGCCGGCGCGGTCATGCCCCGGCGCACCACCCGGCGGGAGCGGCTCGCCACCACCAGCAGCAGCGCGAAGCCGGCGATCTTCGCCAGCACGAGCACGCCGAAGCCGGTCGTCCAGAGGGACGACAGCGAGGGCATGATGCGCAGCGCCAGCACCGCGCCGCTGAGCGCGATCGCCGTCACGGCGCCGGCCGCGAGCCGGGAGAACCGCGTCGCGACGGGGGCCAGGTCCTCGTCCGCACCCGGGCGGAACAGGGCCAGGGCCAGCTGGACCAGGCCGCCCGCCCAGATGGCGATCGCGCCGAAGTGCACCAGGTCCGCCGTCACCGAGACGAACATGATCGGGTCGGTGACCGGGTGCCCGGTGGCCGAGAACGTCAGCAGCACGAGGAACCCGGTGACCATGGCCAGGTTCTCGTAGCGGGAGCGCAGCCGGTCGGGCAGGCCGGTCCGCAGGAGCCGGGGCACCAGCACCGCCAGCGCGGCGACCGCCACCAGCCGGAGCAGCAGGAGCTTGCCGTACGCGACGCGCATCGTGTCCGCCAGCAGCCCGGTGTCGAACACGGCTTCGAGGTCACGGCCCGCCGCGTACGGGCCCTGCAGCACGAACTGCGCGACGGTCGTCACCACGACGAGACCGGCGCCCCAGCGCAGCAGCCGCCGGGCCCGGCCGTCGGTGCGGGCGCCCGGCCGGCACACCACCACGAACGCCAGCCCGCCGAGCAGCACCACACCGAGGTAGGCGAACCAGCGCACCACCGTCGACACCGTGTTGACCGTCGTGTCGGTGCCGGTCGCCGCGGACACCGCGCCCGCCGACGTCACCAGCGGCCCGGCGCCGACGACGAACGCGAACGTGCCGCGCACCGGGTGCGAGTCGGCCGAGACGAAGGCGTATTCGACCAGGTAGCTCGCGTCCGGCAGGTTCGGCCGCAGGTGCACCGCGACCTGCTCCGCGACGTCGCCGGGCTGGAACACCGGCCCGGTGTCGACCTGGGTGCCCGCCAGGTCGACGACCTTGATCGACCCGGGCTGGATCCCGACGTTCTCCGAGAGCGTCACCGACACCAGGGACGGCGCCGCGCTCAGGCGGGCGCCGTCCCCGGGGGTCGACGAGACGATCTCGACGTGGGCCGAAGCCGGAGTGGCGCTCAGCACCAGCCAGCCGACGAGGAAGGCCAGCAGGGCCAGCGCGCGCTTCACGACGCGGCGAGGGCGGGCTGCTTCGGCTGCCCGCAGACGCAGCCGGTCAGCTCGTGCTCGGCGGCCGAGGCGCGCCGGTGCAGGATCACCGCGACGATCATCGGGATGGTGACGATCGTGTTGTAGAACAGGTGCAGCTCCACCCGCGGGATCAGCAGCTGGATGATGCTGGTGGGTACCTTCTGCCCGGCCAGCCGCCAGCCCGACTGGGCCTGGATGAACAGCAGCAGGTGCTCGATGTGGTGCCAGAACTGGATGCCCAGCGCCAGGTTCCACCACTGCCGCGAACGGCCCGCGAACCCGTGCCGCAGCACCCACAGGAACACCAGCATCACGAGCGCGTAGCCGTAGTGCAGCCACTCCTGGGAGATCAGCCAGGGGAACGGCATGCCGAGCACGCCCCGGGCCCGCGACGTCGGCCAGCCGAACCCGTAGATCTGGATGGCCTGCACGATGTGCTCGGCCCAGTGCGCGAGAACGATGATCATGAACACCGCGAGCGCCCGGTGGTGGTACCTGCTGTTCAGGTTCCCCAGAAAGCCGGACGGCCGAGTCAGTTCGGACGTCGACATGAATGTGCCCCTTATGTGCGGATTGCGGAAAACGGCGGGTCCGCTGAACTTAGCCGCCCGAAGCGCCGGATCCGTTACTCCGGATTGCCGATTCTGCGGCGCGGGGTTGCGCCGTCCGGGGCTAGCGATCGGGGCCGGCACCTGCGTGGGAGCAGGTGCCGGCCCCGATGCCGCGCCGGTGGAGGAGTTCTCAGTGGAAGGCGAGGCCGTCCGGCAGCTCCGGCTTCGGCGGGATGCGGAACAGCTTCGTGAACAGCTCGAGGTGGGCGTAGTCGCCCTCGATCCGCACCTTGCCCGAGGCCATCGCCTCGGCCGCGGTGAGCTGGCCGTTCACCAGGTCGATCAGCTCCGGGCCCTGCGGCTCGATGACCAGGTCGGCGGCCGGGTGGTCGCCGGAACCGACCTTCAGCGTCCCGTCGTCGATCATCGCGTGGATGATCAGCGAGTCGTGGTGGCGCAGCACGTAGGTGACGCTCACGCCGGCCGCGGCCTCCTGCTGGAACGTCGTGTAGAGCGAGAGGATCGCGGCGTCGTTGGTGAAGACTTCGTCGTCCTTCGGGTGCCCCAGCGACCGCGCGCCCCACAGTCCCAGGTCCAGCAGGATGTGGTCGAGCTCGCTGCCGTACTCGGTGAGCTCGTAGACGAGGCTCGCGTCCAGCTGCGGCAGCACCCGGCGGCGGATGACGCCGGCCTGCTCGAGCTCGTTGAGCCGGGCCGACAGGATGCTGACCGGGATCCGCGGCAGACCGCGCTGCAGGTCGGTGTAGCGCTTCGGGCCGAGCACGAGATCGCGGATGACGAGCATGGACCACCGCTCCCCGACGATCTCGAGAGCGCGCGCCAGGCCGCAGAACTGTCCATAGGTGCGAGTGGTGGTCATACTCGATCCTCACTTGTGCGTCTCGTCGAACGGGCCGGGGCGGAAGCCCGCGGGCGCAGTGCCCTCGCGATCCAGGTTGACGAACCCCGGGCGGTGGCGACCAGTGCGGCACACACCCGTCACACGTGCGTTTCACCCGAAAAGTCGTGCGTTTTGCACGTCCGGTTCGGTGTGTCGCGCACTGGCCGCAGGTCCACGCGCCGGAGAAGAATCGAGGTTCTCGGATCGCGCGCACGGGAATCAGGAGTGCAGATGAGCGGATCAGCCGTGCAACCCGCCCCGCACCGGTCGCGCGCCGCGGCCCCGCCGGCCGCCGGCACCCCCGTGCTCGCCTTCAAACGCCACTTGCGCGCCGAGGTCCACGCCGGCAAGGGCGCTTACCTCTTCTCCGAACAGGGTGTCATAGCGATGCGCGGCGCGCGCATCGAGTCGCTCGCGCCGCTGCTCGACGGCACCCGGGAGCTCGCCGAGGTGCTGCGGGCCCGGCCGGCGGGCATGGCGCCCGAAGAGGTCGCCGCGATCCTGGCCCAGCTGATGGACGCCGGCCTGGTGTCGGTCCGCCCGGCGCCCGCCCCCGCGGTCGACGAGCGGGAGCTGGCCTACTGGGACGCGTGCGGCATCGACGCGGCCTCGATCACCTCCCGGGTCACCCGCCCCGGTGTCCGGCTGGTCGCGATCGGCGAGGACGTCGAGACGAGGGCGGTCGAGCGGGCCCTGGCCGACGCCGCGCTGGAGGTCGCCCCGGCCGGGACGGCGGCCGACGCGGCGGACCTGAGCATCGTGCTGTGCACCGACTACCTCGACCCGCGGCTGGGCGAGCTCGACGCCGAGCACCGGCGCACCGGCCGGCCGTGGCTGCTGGCGCGGCCGTTCGGCGCGCAGGTGTGGATCGGGCCGGTGCTGTGCCCCGGCGAGTCGGCGTGCTGGCACTGCCTGACCAACCGGCTGTGGGGGCACCGGCACGCCGAGGCGTGCGCCCAGGAGCTGCTCGGCCACGAAGGCCCCGCGCGCCGGCCCGCCGCCGCGCTGCCGTCGCTGACCGCCGCCGCGGCGCACCTGATCGCGCTCGAGGCCAGCAAGTGGCTGGCCGGCTATCGCCACGACGGCCAGAACAGCGTCTGGGTGCTCGACACCCTGGACCTGCAGGGCACGTTGCACGAGCTGCGCCGCCGGCCGCAGTGCCCCGGCTGCGGGGACACGACGCTGATGGCCGCGCAGGCGTCGCGCCCGGTCGAGCTGCAGCCCGCCCGCAAGACCACCTCGACCGGCGGCGGGCACCGCACCGCGACGCCGGCGCAGACGCTCGAGAAGTACGGCCACCTGGTCAGCCCGGTCACCGGGATCCTCAAAGAGATCCGGCGCGACCCGGCGGCGCCGGCGTTCGTCAACGCCTACCGGTCCGGGATGAACGTCGCGCGCGGCGTCACCGGCATGGCCGGGATGCAGGCCGGCCTGCGCAGCGAGAACGGCGGCAAGGGCGTCACCCCGATCGACGCGGAGGTCGGCGCGCTCTGCGAAGCCGCGGAGCGCTTCTCCGGCAACTACCAGGGCGACGAGCTGCGGATCCGGGCCTCGTTCGACGACCTCGGGGCGAAAGCGGTGCACCCCAACGACTGCATGCTCTTCGCCGAGCGGCAGTACCGCGAGCGGGCCGGGTGGAACGCGGCGCACGGGCTGTTCCAGCACATCCCCGAGCGGTTCGACCCGGCCGCCGAGATCGACTGGACGCCCGTCTGGTCGCTGTCCGGGCAGCGGCGGCTGCTGCCCACCGGCTACCTGTACTACGGGGTGCCCTCGGCCTGCGGTGTCCGGGGCCTGCACGCGGACTCCAACGGCGCCGCCGCCGGCAGCAGCCTCGAAGACGCCGTCCTGCAGGGCACGCTCGAGCTCGTCGAGCGGGACGCCGTCGCGCTGTGGTGGTACAACCGCACGCCGGTGGCCGGGGTGGACCTCGCCTCCTTCGGCGACGGCTGGCTGGAGGAGATGACCGGCCACTACGCCGGGCTGGGCCGCGAACTGTGGGTGCTCGACGTGACGTCCGACCTCGGGATCCCGGTCTTCGTCGCGGTCTCGCGGCGCACCTACGGCCCGCACGAGCACATCATGTTCGGCTTCGGCGCCCACCTCGACCCGCGGATCGCGGTGCGGCGCGCGGTGACCGAGCTGAACCAGATGATCCCGGACGTCCTCGCGCAACAGCACGACGTGGACGACCCGGACGCGGCGCGCTGGCTGGAGTACGCGACGGTGGCCAACCAGCCGTACCTGCGGCCCGCCGCCGGGACGCGTACGCGGACACTGGCCGACTACCCCTTCCTCCATCGTGCGGACGTGCGTGACGACGTCGCGGCCCTGGCGCGGACGCTGGCGGCGGCGGGCAGCGATCTGCTCGTGCTGAACCAGACCCGGCCCGACGTCGGCCTTCCGGTGGTCAAGGTGCTCGCACCCGGGCTGCGCCCGTTCTGGGCCCGGTTCGCCCCCGGCCGGCTGTTCGACGTCCCGGTGCGGCTCGGCCGGCTGGCCGAGCCGACGCCTTACGAGGGACTCAATCCGTTCCCCATGTTCCTCTAGCACACTCGCGTGCGGAGAACGACGTTTTCCGTCGTGGGTATAGGAGTTTGCGGTGGCTGCCGAGAGCCCGGCCGGGCAGGTCGAAACGGTCCGCCTGTGGTCGTTGACCGAAGACACGTTGGTCGAGGCCGGTGACGACGGTTCCCTCGTCGCGATCACGTGGTGGGGCGAATACGAGTTCCCGGGCACGGCCGACGGCGTGCGCGAGTCGCTCGGGCGGCTCGTGCTCGGCCCGGTGTCGATGGCGAACCTCGCGGTGTCCGGCCCCGCGGCCAGTGACGCGTGGCGGCTGTCCCTGCGGAAGGTGCTCACCCGGCTGTCCGGCTCGGTGGTGCACTCCCTGGCGCTCAACGACGGCCGCGGGCCGGTGCTCTCGGCGATCCCCGTGACGCAGTTCCCGGCGTTCCCCGACGGCCCGCTGCCGCCCGGGCGGCAGGTGCGGCTGTCCCGGTTCACCGCGCTGCGGGCCGAGGACGGCGCGCTGCTGGCCGAGTCACCGGGCGCGCGGTACAAGGTCGCGCTGCTCCGCCCGCCCGCCGTGCTGATCGCGACTTCGCTGGCTTCGCCGAAGACGGTGGCGCAGCTGGCGGTGACCACGGGGGTGAGCGAGGCGGTCGTCGCCGACGTCGTGGAGTTCCTCGTCGCGGCCGGCGTCGTGCTGCTCGGGGACGACGAGGGCCGGTTCACCGACCACGGCGACCCGGACACGACCGTCTGGTCGCACGACGACCTGATGTTCCACACGCGCAGCCGGACCTGGCAGAAGGGCTCGCCGCCGGAGCCCGACACCGTCCGGATCGGCGCCGAGCCGCCGGTCGTCAAGCAGGTCACCGCCGGGCCGACGTTCCCGCTGCCCCGGCCCGACGCCGAGGTGCTCGCCGCCGGGGACCCGCCGCTGACGGCGTTGCTGGAGAGCGACCACATCTGCCCGGAGTTCGGCGAGCGGACGCTGACGGCGGGCCAGCTCGGCGAGTTCCTGTTCCGCACCGCCCGGGTGCGGTCGGTGGGGCCGGCGCACGTGCCCGGCGGGCCGTCGCACGAGGCGTCGCAGCGGCCCTACTTCAGCGTGGCCTGCCTGTACGAGCTGGAGCTCTACGTCGGCATCAACCGCTGCGCCGACCTCGCGCGCGGGATCTACCACTACGACCCGCTCTGGCACACGCTCACGCTGATCAACGACGACGCGGCCGTCCTGGACGCGCTGCTGGACATGTCGATGATCGCCGCGGGCAGCCGCCGCCGTCCCGCCGCGCTGCTGACCCTGACGGCGCGGATGTCCCGCATCGCCTGGGTCCTCGGCGGCGCGGCCTACGCGACGACCCTCCTGCACGCGGGCGCGCTGCAGCAGGTCCTGTACCTGGCGGCGAAGGCGATGGGCCTGGCGGCGCACGCGGTCCCGGTCGACTCCGGCGACCGGGTGGACCGGGCGCTCAAACTCGAGTGGCCGGCCGAGGTCAGCGTCGGCGAGTGCGTGCTGGACTTCCCGGGCTGACGCGGTACCGGTGGGGCGCGTGTGACTTCTGGTGCGGCGGGCTCGGCCTGGGCGGCTGGGTGCCGGGCGTGCCCGACGCGGACCAGTGGTACCCGCGTGGGCCGCCGAACGCCGGTCCGCCCGGACCCGGCCGGACACCCACGAGCAGGCGGCGCCCCGGCCGGGCAGCGGCACCCACGATCGGCACAGTTCGGTCAAAATCCCCCGTGACGGCGACCCGGATCCTCAGGAACGGCTGTTAGATTGCAGTTCTGGGGCACTGGGGAGCGTTTCCGGGGAGGCGCTGCGATGGCTGTTACCGCGAGAGCACTCGACACGAGAGTCCGATCGTCGTATCGGGAGGTGGCAAAGGGAGCAACCGGGGCGAAGTCGCGTTCGGACGCCGCGGCTCGGCTGCCGGGCAAGGCTTTTCCGGCTCGGCTGGTCTACACCATGCACGCCGGCGTCTGCCTGGGCATCGGTGTGCTCGGGCTGCTGGGCCCGCTGCGGGACGTGCGGTCGTGGCCCGTCGCGCTCGTCGCGTGCGGGTACGCCGTGGCGCTGATCGCCGTGCACCTGGTCGGGTTCGGCTACGGGCGGATCCGCTTCCGCGGGCCGGCGCTGGTGCTGCAGGCCGTGCTCGGCCTGCTGCCGATGCTGCAGCTGGGCCCCGACTGGTGCGTGCTCAGCAGCTTCTTCGTGGGCAGTGTCCTGCTGGTGGCCAGGCCCGCCGTGTCGGTGCCGGTGCTCGTGCTCGTCTCGAGCGGGGTCGGCGTGCTGGCGGCCGCGACGGGGGCACCCGGCGTGTCCATTGCGGATGGTCTGCACGGCGTCGCGCTCACGGCCGTGGCCGCGGTGGCCGTGTTCGGCCTGGCCTGGTTCGTCCGGCTGGCGGCCGAACGCGAGGACGTCCGGCGTGAGCTGACCGCCCGGGTCGTCGCCGAGGAGCGGCTGCGGTTCAGCCGGGACACCCACGACCTGCTCGGGCTGAGCCTCTCGGCCATCACCCTCAAGGTCGAGCTGATCCGCCGGCTGGTCGAGGCCCGGCCGGCGCAGGCCCAGCTGGAGCTCACCGAGCTGGTGACGATGTCCCGCAAGGCCCTCGCCGACGTGCGTTCGGTGGCGGCCGGGAAGCGCGAGCTCTCGCTGGTGGAGGAGTGCCGGTCGGCGGCCGCCGTGCTGGCGACGGCCGGGGTGACCGTGCGGTTCGACCCGGCGCAGTCCGTGCAGCTGCCCGCCGCGGTGGACACGACGCTCGCCACGGTGCTGCGCGAGAGCGCCACGAACGTGGTGCGGCACAGCAAGGCTTCGTGGTGCGAGTTCGCCGTCGGGGTGTCCCAGGGCGAAGCGTGGCTGCGCGTGTTCAACGACGGCGTCGTGCCGGGCGAAGCCGAGGACTGCGAAGAGGAGCACGGCCGGGGACTGCGGAACCTGGCCCACCGCGTGAGCCTGCTCGGCGGCGAGCTGACGGCCGGAACCCGGCCCGGTGGCACCCATCTGGTGTGTGCCACCGTCCCCTTGGCACGGTTCGGCGCGGATCCGCGGGACGCTCAGCCGGGGGGCCCGGCGCCGGCGTCGCTCAGAGCCATTCGGCGTCGGTGGCGATCCGGATCGCGTGCACCCGGTTGCGGGCGTTGAGCTTCGTGACCGACGCGGCGAGGTAGTTGCGCACGGTTCCCGGTGACAGGAACAGATCCGCGGCGATGTCGGCGACGTTGCGCCCGCGCGCGGCCAGCGCCAGGATCTCCAGCTCCCGCGGGGTGAGCGGGCAGTCGTCGGCTTCCCACGCCGACAGCGCGAGCTCGCTGTCGATGACGCGCCGGCCGATCGCGACCGAGCGCACGGCGTTGGCGAGCTTGTCCGAGGGCGCGTCCTTGAGCAGGAAGCCGTTCACCTTCGCGTCGAGCGCGCGGCGGACCGTGCCCGGGCGGCCCAGGCTGGTGAGGATCAAGGTGTGGCAGTCCGGCACGTGCTCGTGGAGCTCGGTGGCCGCGGTCAGCCCGTCCTTGCCCGGCAGGTCGATGTCGATGACCGCGACGTCGGGCCGGGATGCCTTGGCGGCGGGCAGGATCTCGTCACCGGAGTCCACTTCGGCGACGACCTCGATGTCGGACTCGAGACTGAGGAGGGCGACGAGGGCGCCGCGGACCATGTCCATGTCCTCGGCCAGCAGAACCTTGATCACATCGGTCCCTCGCTTCCCCCGGTCGTGCATTTCCCCCACGCGGAATTGTACGCCATTGGGCGATCCCGCCGGGGCATTCGCCCGGTGCAGCGGGATGACCCCGGACGGCGAATGGGTTTCCCCCATTCCGGTTCGCGACGGTAGAACTGCCGTCGCCGTGGCGACGGTCAGGTGTCGGCTCCGCACGGATTCCCCTTTCCCCGGATACGGACCCGGCGGGCGTCCCTCCCCGGGACGCCCGCCGGGGGTGGACTCAGACCGCGACCGCCCGGCGGGCCGGCGCGTGCCGCAGGTCGGGCAGCGCCAGCAGCACCGGCGGGTCGAAGCCGTGCCGCGGCCGCAACCGGACGTCGAGCAGGCTCGCCGCGACCCCCCGGTGCACCGTCACGGGCCCGGACAACCCGGTCAGCGGCCGCGGTCCGCGGTCGTCGTGCGGGGAAGAGCCGTAGGCGTGCGAGATGACGTACCACGAGCCCAGGGGCACGTCGGTCAAGGTGTACTGGCCCGCGCCGGGCAGGATCGCGTAGCGCGCGGGCGCGCCCTCGGCGATCTTGGCCGGGAAGAGCCCGACGAACACCTGGCCGGCGTCCCCGCCCGGCGGCCGCCAAACGTTCCCGCGCACGGTCATCTCGGACCCCGGCTGACCGGTGCGTTCGGCGATCCGCGGGGTCATCCCGCGCAGCTGCCGGTACCCCGTGGGGGAGTAGCCGACGCTGCCGCTGAAGCGGGCACTGAAGGTGCCCACGCTGTTGTACCCGACCTGGTGGCTGATGTCCGCCACCGAGATCCCCGTGGTCGCGAGCAGCCGCTTCGCCTCGGCCAGGCGCAGTGCCGAGAGGAACCGCCCCGGCGAGAGCCCGGTCGCCCGGAGGAAGACCCGGGTGAAGTGGAACTTGCTGAACATCGCGGCCCGGGCGAGGTCGTCGATCGTCAGGCGATCGCCCAGGTTGTCCCGCATGGTCATGATGGCGCGTGCCACGGCCTGCCGCACGATCTCGTCCATGGTGGCCGTCCCTCCAGTCCCCAGGCCGGCCGGTGCGCGTTCCCCTGCGAACGCGATCGGCGACGGCGAATTGGTATGGCAGAACTGTAGGTCGGCCGGCGTCTACTTCTTAAGTGCTCAGTGCACCGTTCCGAATGGGTTTCACAGGGCGCGGACATGCGTTTTGCATATGCGCGCCGCAGGGGCGTGACCAGGCCGCTCAACGGGCACATGCACATGTGACATCCGCATGTGCACTGTCGCGCATCGCGCCCGGTCGACCGCGCCGAGTGACCAAAATGGACGCCGTGGCCGCTCCTCGCACCTCCTGATGCCCCGTTCGGCGGCATGCCGGGCACTGCACGGAGTAGGCATAAAGCACGGTGGCCCGATGATGCGGACACTGGCTCGGGAGCCCTTCTCGGCGGACTATTTGAGTCACGTGAAGCTTTCATCTTCGCCACTGGGGAGCACATAATGTCCGCACACTTTTCCGCCGACGTCCGCGCGCTTTTCGACGACCTGGGTATCGAGTTCGGGAACTCGGCGAACGCCGAGACCGGTCTCGTCATCGACCGCTTCGAGCTGTGGGGTGACACCGCGGCCCGCGGGGCCGCTCCCATCCGGGCGAGCATCTGCCGGATGGACGTCCTCGAAGCGGCCTGACCGGGTCTTTTCGCAGCTGATGTCCGCCCGGACGAAGCCGGCTGTCGCCTCCGCGACGGCCGGCTTCGCCGTGTCGGGGCGCAACTCTCGCACGTAAAATCGCCATGTGGAAAATTTCCACCCACGGTGCGCGGCCGTCTTTGCGCTACATCAAGTAGTGGTCCGGTCGCTAAAAGACAATCCAGTCCACCGGCGCCAGTGGTCCGTGTCATTGTGCGTGCAAACCGAGACGGAATCCCCGATTGGGGTAACCGAGGTGCCGGTCGGAATGTTTAACTGGGCTTCTGGGGAATGTGAGTGCGGAGGCGCCTCGTGATCAGAGTGCTCGTGGCGGAAGACATGCACATCGTGCGGGGGGCCCTGGTGGCGCTGCTGCGCCTGGAGCCGGACATCGATGTCGTCGCCGAGGTGGCCACGGGCCTGGACATCCTGCCGATGGCCCGCGAGGCACGGGCCGATGTCGCGGTGATCGACATCGACCTGCCGGGCAAGGACGGCCTGACCGCCGCCGGTGAGCTGCACGAGCAGCTGCCGGGCTGCCGCACGCTGATCCTGACCAGCCTGGGCCGCCCGGGCACGCTCCGGCGCGCGCTGGACGCCAAGGTGGGCGGTTTCCTGCTGAAGGACGCGCCACCGGACCGGCTGGCGAACGCCGTCCGCGGCGTCGTCGCCGGGCGGCGCATGGTCGACGGCGATCTCGCGCTGGCCGCCTGGGACAGCGTGGACTGCCCGCTGACCGGCCGCGAGCTGGACGTGCTCCGGATGACGGCCCAGGGTTACGGGACGGTCGAGATCGCCGCTCGTCTCTACCTCTCGGCGGGCACGGTCCGGAACTACCTGACGACGATCGTCGCCAAGCTCAACGCCCGCAACCGGGTGGACGCCATCCGCATCGCGCAGGATTCCGGCTGGCTCTGAGCCGGGCACGGCGCCGGGAGCCGCCGCGGGGGCCCGCCGAAGCCGCGCACCCGCCTCGACCGGACCCCGGCAACGTCGTGGATTCGCGCTGGACGCCCTCAGCGCCTCTGTAGGCCTTGAGGGCGTCCGGATCCCCGAAGGCGGCCTTCGGAGCGTGAGAGCGGCTGTGAGGCGCGGGAATCGTGTGGCTCGGGACCCTCGGCTGCCTCGCGGGCCGCGCGCGGGTGCCAGGAGACGGGTTCGCCCGCCGGGCTCGTGGACGGATCAGGCCGGGACGACCGCGCACAGCCGGAAGCGGCCGTCGGACTCCACGCCGGCCGTCAGCTCGCCGCCGAGGTCGGCCACGCGGTGGGAGAGGTTGCCGATCCCGCTGCCCGGGGACAGGTGGCGGGAGCCGGAACCGTTGCCCGTGCCGTTGCCGCTCGGGGCCACGACCGCCTTCGCGGCGCGGTCGGGGCCGCCGACCCCGTCGTTGACGATCTCGAGGCTGATGCCGCCGTCGACGCGGCGCATCGCGATCTCGCAGCTCTCGACGTTGCTGTGCCGGAGGACGTTCGTGACGCCCTCGCGCAGCACCACGGCGAGCACGGTGCGCACGGCCGAGGGCAGCTCTTCGGAAAGCGTTTCCATCCGGACCCGGACGTCGGCGGCGGCCAGCACCGAGCGCACCGTGCGGGACTCGCTGTCCAGGGACAGTTCGCGGTAGCCGCTGGCCACCGACCGCACGTCCGACAGCGCCTGGCGGGTCAGGCCGAGGATCTCGGTCAGCTCCCCGGTCGCGCGGTCACGGTCGATCGGGAGGATCCGGGACGTCAGTTCGCTCTTCAGGGCGATGGCCGACAGGCTCATCCCGAGCAGATCGTGCAGGTCGCGGGCGAAGCGCAGCCGCTCCTCGGCGATGGCCATCTCGGCCAGCCGCCGCTGGGTGTGGTCCAGCTCGGTCACCAGCCGGACCAGCCAGAGCAGGCCGAACACCGTCAGCCCGGTCATCACCGTGGCGGCCGTGTAGAAGACCAGTGAGATGTCGCTCGCGCCGGCCGCGTGCTGGATCCACGCGTACGCGGCGGCGTTCAGGGCGAAGAAGGTCCAGCCGGCCACCGGCGGCAGGATCAGCAGCGCCGTGCCGATCAGGAGGCCGGGCACGCTGACCCAGTTGTGCTTGAGCGGCAGCAGCGGCAGGTAGGTCAGGCAGGCCTGGACCAGCAGCATCGCGTAGGTCTGGGCCGAACGCAGCGGCGTCGCCGGCCGGTTGAAGTACGACAGCTGCAAGGCCAGGAGCGCCACGACCGAGCCGACCACCAGGGCGACCTGCCAGGCCTCCGTGGTCAGCTGGAGCACGTGCAGGGTCGCGCCGATGCCCATCAGGCACATCGTCGTCGGCATCAGCCAGCGGATCAGCGTCGACTCGGGCCGGTCCGCCCGGACACCGCCGGTCGCCGGCCCGTCCAGCCGGGTGGGGACCGGGAGCTCGACGCGCAGCCGGAAGCGGCCGTCCGCGTCCATCCCGGCGGTCGCGACACCCCCGAGCGCCGCCACCTCCTCGGGCAGCCTGGTCAGCCGGCTACCCGGCTCGAGCGCCACCTCGTCGGCCGCCACGCCGTCGTTGACGATCTCCAGCGTGACCTTGTCACCCTGCTGGCGCACGTCGATCTCGCAGTGTTCGACGTCGCTGTAGCGGAGCACGTTCGTGACGCCTTCACGGAGCACCTTCGCCAGCATCGTCCGCGCCTGGACCGGGAGATCGCCCTGGTCGAGGTGGACCTGGACGGCGATCTCCGAGGCGGCCAGCAGCGATTCGGCGGTGCGGGACTCCTTCTCCAGCGACAGCTCCCGGTAGCCGTGGGAGACGGCCCGGACGTCGGACAGCGTGCGTTGCGCGGTCGCCGTGATCTCCGCCAGTTCGACCATGGCCAGGTCGGCGGACTTGCGCATCAGGTGGTGCACGAGCTCGCCCTTGAGCGCGATCGCGGAGAGGCTCAGCCCGAGCAGGTCGTGCAGGTCGCGGGCGAACGCCAGCCGCTGCTCGGCGACGGCCCGCTGCGCCAGTTCGGTGCGGGCCTGGTGCAGCTCGTTCACCATCCGGGCGAGGCGGGTGAGCTGGTAGAACACCAGGCAGTAGAAGATCGAGGAGATCGTGCCGTAGACCGTCGTCAGCGGGTTGCCATCGAAGACCGTGTAGGTCCAGCCGATGCTCGCGCACACCGCGGCGAACGCGGGCAGGGCGTACCGGCGCGGCAGCATCAGCAGGACGACGCCGCCGACGAAGTCCGGCATGTCGGCCCAGAGCAGGCCGAACGTCGGGATCGGCAGGTAGGCCAGCACCACCATCACCGCGAGCAGGACCCGGCTGGTCGTCGAATCCAGCTCGGTGGAGGGGCGGCAGAACCACAGCAGCTGGATCGCCAGCAGCCCGGCGATGCCCACGACGCCGTAGACGGCGTGGAGCGGGTCGACGGAGGTGGGCAGCAGGTTGGCCAGGCCGATCACGGAGAACCCCGCGGCGACCACGACGATGATGCCGGCGGCCAGGACGGTGGCGAGCCGCGGCCGCCGGTCCACCCCGGTGGTGCCCCGCGGCTCGGCGGGCGACGAGAGCGGGGTGGGATCGAGTGCGGCTACCGGAGACATGTGCTGCGGTCCTCCGGCGGGTCGGCGGCGCACAGGTCGGGCCGGGCGGTCCGGGCTGAGCTCTGTCTGCATGCTTCTGGCCGATCCTATCTCATGCCGACCGTCGGTCGGTACGTCGAAGAGTGGCCGTGCCGCAGCGTTTCCCGCCGGATCGGGCCGTTCTGGTCCAATACTGGTTCAGTCGCGGTGGTGATCGCCCGTGACGCCGACGAGGTCGAGGAAGTCCAGGTACGGCACGGCGATCGTGCCGAGGTGGAGCACGAAGGGACCGTCCAGGGTGAAAAGGCTCAGCCCGGGGGCGTCGTCGCCGCCGGCGCCTTCGAGGTACCGGGTGGCCGGGAAGTCCGCGCCGAAGCCGGTGCCCGCAGCGGAATAGCACGGCAGGTCCCAGCCGAAGTGGCGGCCGTACTGCGCGAACTTCGCGTACGGAGCGTGAGAAACCAGCACGAGGCGGGTGCCCTCGGTGTGCAACGCCGCGGCGATCTCCGCGGCCGGCACGGCGGCGCCGGGCCGGCTGCGGTCCGGCGCGGGGTGGTGCACGGCGAGCCGGCGGTGCCCGCCGAACAGCTCCGGCAGGCCCGCCGGGCCGGCGGGCCCGACGAACCGGTACTCCGCCGACGGCACGGCGCGGGGCCGGGGCAGCGTCGGTCCGATGAGGTCGGGCAGTACCAGTTCGGTCATGATCGCCTCCGGGGTGGCAGCGCACGGTCGCACCGGGGATTGTGCGTCCTGCGCGGGCCCCCGGTCACCGGTTCGGGGGTGTTCGCAGCAAGGTGGGAGACGCGCGGGCCCGCCGGGCGTACTCCGGGCCCGGGGCCTAGGCTCGCGGGCATGGCCAGGTACTTCGACGTGCACCCGGAAAACCCCCAGCGGCGCGCCATCGGCCAGATCGCCGATCTCGTGCGGCAGGACGGCCTGATCGCGTACCCGACGGACTCCTGCTACGCGCTGGGCTGCCGGCTGGACAACCACGACGGTCTCGAGCGGATCCGCTCGATCCGCAAGCTCGACAAGCGGCACCACTTCACGCTGGTCTGCCAGGACTTCGCGCAGCTGGGCCAGTTCGTCATCGTGGACAACGCCGTGTTCCGCGCGATCAAGGCGGCCACCCCGGGCAGCTACACGTTCATCCTCCCGGCCACCAAGGAGGTGCCGCGGCGGCTGATGCACGAGAAGAAGAAGACCGTCGGCGTGCGCATCCCCGACCACGTCGTCACCCAGGCGCTGCTGGCGGAGCTCGGCGAGCCGCTGGTGTCGAGCACGCTGCTGCTGCCGGACGTGGCCGAGCCGCTCACCCAGGGCTGGGAGATCAAGGAGGAGCTCGACCACGTCGTGGACGCGGTCGTGGACTCCGGCGAGTGCGGGGTCGAGCCGACCACGGTGGTCGACTTCTCCTCGGGCGAGGCCGAGATCGTCCGGCGCGGTGCCGGCGATCCCGACCGCTTCGCCTGAGCCGTCAGTCCACTTCGGACGTCCAGAGTGGATCGCGGCGCACCTGGGCCAGGCCCAGCCAGCGGGTGGCCTCGGCGCCGGTGGCCGTGACCGCCAGTTCGGTCAGCGGGCGCCGGCCGGTGAACAGCAGGCAGAAGTCCTCGGCCGGGCCCCGGACGCGGTCGGCCGCGTCGGCCGGCCCGAACTCCCACCGGTCGCCCGAGGGCGCGGTGAGCTCGAACCGGAACGGCCCGGCCGGCGGTGCGCCGTGGCCGGCGTAGGCGTCGTCGCGGGTGCGGACGCCGTAGTAGGCCACGTGCCCGACGCTGTCGTCGCGCTCCAGCCGCGCGCCCAGCGCGTCGGCGATGTCCTGGCCGCGGGCGAACACCGCGGTCAGCAGGGCCGCCGCGAGCGCCGAGGGCCGCATCGGCCCGCCGGGCCACCGGACGTCCACGGTCGCGGTGGCGAGCAGGTCGGTGGCCTTGCGGTGTTCCGAGCGCCAGGCCACCACGGCATCGCCGAGCATCCCCGAGTTCGTGATGCGCGGCGCGGACGCGCTTTCGTCGCCTTCGACACCGAGCACGATCCGGCGGGCGACGACGGTCAATTCGGCGAGGTGCCCGGTGATGACCCGGCCGACGGGCAGCATCACCGTTGTTTCGTGGCCGCGGATCAGCTCCGCGAGCTTGTCCGCCTCGGAGGCGAGGTCGGCGTGCACGTCTTGCATGGGGGGTGTCCTCCGAGCGGGGTTTTCGAAGCCGAGGCGTAGATGCTGCCCGGATGCCGGGGTCCGTGACCACTCGTGGATTGCGGTGCAGGATCGGTTATGTTTCGCGGGTACCGAACGTGGGGAGAGGGCATGAAGTTCTTGCTGACGATGCACATGAACCCCGAGGTCTGGGACGGCCTGACGGAGCAGGACAAGGACGACGTGATGACCGGCCACGGCGAGTTCATCCGCCGGATCCGGGAGTCCGGCGAGATGATCAGCACCCAGGCGCTCGGCGGCCCGGCCGACAGCGCGGTGGTCCGGGTGACCGGTGGCGTCCCGGCCGTCACCGACGGGCCGTTCGTCGAGTCGAAGGAGTTCCTGGCGGGCTTCTACCTCGTCGAGTGCGAAAGCCGGGAACGCGCCTGCGAAGTGGCCGCGATGATCCCGGACGCGAAGGTCGAGGGACTCGGCATCGAGGTCCGGCCGGTGGTGTTCTTCGCCGACGCGCGGACCGAGTCCGAGTTCACCGGGTGACCGGTCCGGCCGCGCTCGGCGAGCTGCTGCGGCCGCTGGTGCCGCGGGTGCTCGGTGTCCTCGTGCGCCGGTACGGCCAGTTCGACGCCTGCGAGGACGCCGTGCAGGAGGCGCTGATCGCCGCGTCGGCGCAGTGGCCGGCCGAGGGCGTGCCGGACAACCCGCAAGGCTGGCTCGTCACGGTCGCCACGCGCCGGCTGACCGACCTGTGGCGCAGCGAAAGCGCGCGCCGGCGCCGGGAAGAGTCCCTGGCCCTGCGGGAACCCGCGGACGCCGCCGCGGTCGCGGGGCCCGGCGAGGACCGGCCGTCCGATCGGGATGACACGCTCACGGTGCTGTTCCTGTGTTGCCACCCGGCGGTTTCCCCGCCGTCGCAGGTGGCGCTGACCCTGCGCGCGGTGGGTGGCCTGACGACCGCCCAGATCGCGAAGGCGTTCCTCGTACCGGAAGCGACGATGGCCCGGCGCGTCACGCGCGCCAAGGAGAGCATCGCGGCCGCGGGGTCGAGCTTCGGCGAGCCCGCGGCGGCCGAGTACACCGAGCGCCTGCGCGTCGTGCTTCAGGTGCTGTACCTGATCTTCAACGAGGGGTACACCGCGACGTCCGGCACCGACCTGCAGGTGCCCGAGCTCGCGCACGAGGCGATCCGGCTGACCCGCGCGGTGCGCGCCCTGCGCCCGGACGACGGCGAAGTGGCCGGCCTGCTGGCGTTGCTGCTGCTCACCGACGCCCGCCGGGAAGCCCGCACGGGCCCCGGCGGCGAGCTGGTGACGCTGGCCGAGCAGGACCGCGAACACTGGGACCGCGCGATGATCGCGGAGGGCGCGGCGTTGATCGGCCGCACGCTCGGCCGCGGCCCGGTCGGCGTCTACCAGGTCCAGGCGGCGATCGCGGCCCTGCACGACGAGGCCCCGAGCACGGAGACCACCGACTGGGTGCAGATCGCGCAGCTGTACGAAGTGCTGCAGGAACTCGCGCCCAGCCCGGTGGTGACGCTGAACCAGGCGATCGCGGTCTCGATGGTCGATGGCCCGACGCGTGGCTTGGAGCTGCTGGACACGATCGCCGGCGACAGCCGGATGCGGCAGAGCCACCGCCTGGACGCGGTCCGGGCCCACCTGCTGGAGCGCGCGGGCGACCCGGCGGCCGCCCGCGAGCACTACCGCCGCGCGGCGGCGCGCACGGCGAGCGAGCCGGAGCAGCGGTACCTCGAGAACCGGGCCGCACGCCTGGACTGAGCCCCCCGAGCGCCACTTCGGGTGCGTGGGGCGCACCGAACGCCACAGTGGGTGCGCCGGACGCACCCACCGTGGCGTTGGGGCGGCTCCCGGAATCGGGGCCGGCCACCGGAATCAGTGCAGGACGACACCTTCCTGCGGTTCCGGGGCCGCCGTCAGGCGGAACAGGCGGGTGAACAGCTCCAGGTCGCGCAGGTCGCCCTCGATCGAGACCTTGCCCGCGATCACCGCTTCCGCCGGGGTGATCTGGCCGCCGATCACGTCCAGCAGGGCCGGGCCCTGGCTGGAGCGGATGATCAGGTCGGCGTCGGAGTGGCGGCCCTCGGAGACCTTGAGCGCGCCGTCGTCGACCATCGCGTGCAGGATCATCGAGTCGTGGTACTGGATCTCGAACGTCACCTGGACGCCGGCCGCGGCTTCGCTCTGGAACGTCGTGTACAGCGAGAGGATCGCCGCGTCCAGGGTGAAGACGTCGTCCGGGCCCGGGTGGCTCAGCGAGCGCGCGCCCCACAGGCCGAGGTCGAGCAGGATGTGGTCGAGCTCGCTGCCGTACTCGGTCAGCTCGTAGACCAGACCGGCGTCGAGATCCGGGCGGATGCGGCGGCGGATCACGCCCGCCTCTTCCATCTCGTTGAGCCGCGCCGAAAGGATGCTCGGCGGGATCTTCGGCAGGCCGGCCTGCAGCTCGGTGTAGCGCTTCGGGCCGAGCACCAGGTCGCGCACGATGAGCAGGGCCCAGCGTTCCCCGACGAGCTCCATGGCGCGGGCGAGTCCGCAGAACTGTCCGTAGGTGCGGGTGCGTGCGGTCATTGATCCTCATTTCCGTTCGTGCGGTGGAAAGTAAGAGTTAGTGGTGGTCGCCCTCGGAGATGAGGTCGCGGTGCAGCAGCTGCAGCTCGTCGCACGGCTCGACGCCGAGCTCTTCGCTCAGCCGCTTGCGCAGGCTGCGGTAGACGGCCATCGCGTCGGACCGGCGGCCGCTGCGGCCCAGGGCGCGCATCAGCTGTCCGTGCAGCGCCTCGTCGAGCGGGTTGCCCGCGGTCAGCGACCGCAGTTCCCCGATCAGCTCGCGGTGGTTGCCGCTGGTGATCTCGGCTTCGATCAGCATGTGCAGGGTGTTGCGCCGCTGCTCCAGCAGCTCCATCGTGTACGGTGCGAGCACCGGTCCACAGTGGACGTTCGCCAGCGGCGGGCCGGCCCACAGGTCGAGCGCCGAGCGGAACTTGGCGGCCGCGGCCGGGTGCTCGCCGTGGCGCAGCAGGTCCTGGCCTTCCTGCTGGAGCCGGCCGAACCGGAAGACGTCGACCTGGGCCGGGTCGATCCGGAAGACGTAGCCGGGCGCCTTGGTGACGAGCAGCGACTCGTCGCCTTCGGCGAGACCGTTCTGCTCGATGCACCGGCGCAGGTGGTAGATGTAGGTGTGCAGCGTGGTCCGCACCGTCCGCGGTGGATCACTCGCCCACAGCTCCTGCGTGATCGAGTCGACGTGCACCATCTTGCCCGGCCGCATCACGAGCAACGCCAGCAGCTGCAGGATCTTCGGTGTCGTCGGCGCGTAGTCGACGCCGTCGCGCAGCACGCCGAGCGGGCCGAGTACGGTGAACTGGACCACACGTTCGGGTGGTCCGACGGGCTGTTGAGTCACGCCGACCAGTCCGTCCGATAGCTTGTTGTCGGAGTACATGCCGGGCGCCTCCAGTGTTCCTGCTCCGATGTCTCGAGCTCCCCAGTAAGCCTTGTCGAGCCGGATAAGTCCGACCCCGGGCTGTCCACTGTCGAATGTGACAGAGTGGCCGGGCACCAGCCAGTGAGCTGTCCACCAGAGTCAAGATGTGTTCTGCTCGGTGGTCCCGTGCGTTCCGCATGTCCCCCGCGGTCGTGCCGCACCCCTCGTGACCCGCTCGAGCCGGGCAAACCCCAGGTCCCGATCATCTCTGCAGGCCGTCGCGGGGGATCCGTGGCCGCTATCACTCGCCGTATCCGCGCGTCTGTCAGACCGGTCCCGTGCGCCGCGCACGCGCGGGGTATGCGTTACGCACACCCGGAACCGGATCCCCGCACGGGCGCCGCTCCGATCCTGCGGCGGCCTCCTGCGACTCTCCATCGGAGGTCCACCGACCTGCAAGGGACGGCGTCTTACCTGACGGAGATGGATTCTGACGCCGTAGGAAATTCGAGGTTGGACTGATGATCTTGCGATCGGTTGCGTCCGGGGGCGCCGACGGCGGCGAGCAGTCGGCTGGTGCAGAGCGGTACAGGCAGGAGCACGACCATGTGGTTCCGCCGGCCGTGCTGCGCGCGATCGAGATGATCCTGGATCGCTACTTCGAGCCGATCACGTTGTCGGCTCTGGCATCCGAGGTGTACGTGAGCCCGTTCCACTTCTCACGCATCTTCGCCAAGGCGACCGGGGTGACGCCCGGCCGGTTCCTCACCGCGGTGAGGCTGTTCGAAGCGAAGAGGCTGCTGCTGACCACCTCGCTGACGGTGTCGGACATCGTCTGCAGTGTCGGCTACAGCAGCGTGGGCACGTTCACCAGCCGGTTCGTCCGCGCGGTCGGGATGACCCCGACCGAGTACCGCGAACCCGAGGTCGGTGAGCTCCTGGTGGCTCACTCGGCGTACTTCCAGCGGCTGCCGTCGCTGCGGTCCCTGCGGGAGGCCGGCAGTTCTTGCGCGTCCCTGCAGTCGGGCAGCGGACGGCTGACCGTGCGGCTGGCGATGCCCGAGAACGCGGCGCCGGCCAACGTGCTCGTCGGGGTCTTCGCCGACGCCGTGCCGCAGAGCGGCCCGGTGGCGTTCGGCGGCCTCGCCGACACCCTCTCCGGTGAGGTGACGATCGACGGGGTGCCCGAGGGCAACTGGACGGTGATCGCGGTCGCCGACCACGGTCCCGTGCGGCAGACGCAGTCCGGTCCGCCGTTCACCATCGCCACCGGCTCGGCGACCGTCGCCGAGTTCGAGCCGGCCGAAGTGCGGATGAAGCTGCGTCCGCCGTCCCTGATCGACCCGCCGATCGCGATCACCCTGGCGTCGCGCCAGACGCCCGCCGGCCAGCGGATGGTCGCCGCCCAGCGGTCGCACCTGCGCTCCGTGGCCTGACCACCCAGACGAAGACGAGGACTTCCGATGTCGACTTTCTTCGGTGTGCTGCGCAAGCGGATGCTCGCACCGTCCCTGGCCTCCGTCGGTTTCGCGGAGCGCGGTTTCCCCGTCACGCCCACCACGGCGACGGCCCGGCTGGAGGCGGTGCCGCAGGCCGTGGTGTGCGGGTTCGAGTGGGCGATCGAGGGCGCGTCCCTGTGGGAGCTGCAGCGACGGCTCGCGCTCGTCGAACCCGAGCAGCGCGGGTTCGCGTACGAGGGCGCCACGATGGGGTACACGATCCTGGACGCGATGCCGGGCGGCGGCCGCGACCGCACGAAGGCACTGCTGGAGGGCCCAGGGGAGCCGCACATCTTCCTCACCTACATCGGGATCGGGTTCGCGATGGCGCGGCTGCCGCGTCCACTGTGGAAGAACATCCTGCCGGAGCTCGACGGCGTCCACCACCACCCGGTCATGAGCTGGCTGGCGGTGGACGGCTACGGCTTCGACCGGGCGTACTTCGACACCCGCAAGTGGGTCGACGAACAGGCCGAGCCGGCACCGTACCCGTGGGCGGGACGCGCGGACTACTTCTCGCGTGCTTTCGACCAGGGGGTGGGCCGGGCGCTGTGGTTCATCCACGGCGGCGTGCCCGAAGCGGTCGGGGCGGCGGTGGAGGCGTTCGCCGAAGCCCGCCGCCCGGACCTGTGGAGCGGGGTCGGGCTGGCGGCGACGTTCGCCGGCGGCGCGGACAAGGCGGGGCTCGAGACGCTGCGCCGCCTTTCCGGGACGCACTACGCGGAACTGGCGCTCGGGGTGGTGTTCGCGATCAAGGCGCGCACCTACTCGACGTACGTGCCGGAGCACAGCCGGCTGGCCGCGGGCGTGCTCGCGGGGCTCACGGTCGAGGCGGCCGAGGCGCTCGCGGACGGCACCGAGGTGCCGTTCGAGGACGTCGGCCCGGTGCCGCCGTACGAGCTGTGGCGGGCCCGGATCCGCGCCGAGTTCGGTGCGGAGTCCTTGCGCGAAGCCGGCTGAAGCGGGCGCTCGCAACTGTGGAGTAGACCCGTGACCACGGCTTATGTGAGCGTGGAAGGACACAGTGGAACTCGTTATGGAGTCCCGTTCCCACCCGATAAGGGGGAGAGTGCGTTGGGCAATGGTTGGCGTGCGCTCAGGCGCCGAATCCTGACACCGGACGTTTCGGAGACCTCGCTGGTCAAGCGTGGCTTCCACAGGAAGAGCCCAGCCGCTCAGGAATTGCTCGAGACGGTCGGCGAGAAGTTCCTCCTCGGCTACGCGCACGCGGTCGAAGCGCGTTCGCCCGAGCAGGCCGAAGAATGGCTCCAGCAGATTCCCCCGAAGTTCCGCGGGTTCGCCTACGAAGGCGCGGGAATGGGCTACGGCGTGCTCGACGGGCTGCCGTTCGGCAAGAGCTCGAACACCGCCGAGTTCCTGGCCGGCCCGGGTGACAAGCAGAACTACATCATCTACGTCGGCGTCGGCTGGGCGATGGCGCGGATCCCGCGGTTCGCGTGGCCGAAGGCCGAGGCCTTCGACCCGCTGCTGCGCTGGCTCGTGCTCGACGGCTACGGCTTCCACCAGGCGTACTTCAAGACCGCGAAGTACGTCGGGGAGCAGTTCCAGGACCGGAACTTCTCCTGGCCGGACCGGCGTTACGACGGGTACGCGCTGCGCGCCATCGACCAGGGCATCGGCCGGGCGCTGTGGTTCATCAACGGCACCGACGTCTCCCTCGTGGCCAAGGCGATCGAGGCGTTCCCCGAGTCGCGCCACGGCGATCTGTACGCCGGTGTCGGGCTCGCCTCGACCTACGCCTGCGGCGTGACGTCCGAGGAGCTGGGGGAGCTCGTCGACCGGGCCGGGATCCACCACGGCCAGCTCGCGCAGGGAAGCGCTTTCGCGGCCGAGGCCCGGATCCGCGGGGGCCTGCTGATCCCGGAGACCGACGTCGCGACCCGCGCGATCTGCGGGCTGCCCGCCGAGCGGGCCGCGGCGATCACCCAGGAGGTGCGTCCCGCGGTCGTCGTCGACGGCGACGACGTTCCGGCGTTCGAAACCTGGCGACAGCGGATCGCCGAGGAAGTGCTCACCCACGGAGGTAAGAAGAAATGACCGCGACCTTCGGCTGGCTGCGCAAGCAGCTGGCGGGCATCGTGGCGCTGGTGCTGATCCTCGGCCTGTTCCTGGTCGCCCGGCTGCCCAGTGTCTCCGCCGCCGAGCAGGATTCGATGGCGAGCAAGTTCCACTTCACCCCGATGGCGATCGCGCTGCCCGCGGCGACGAAGCAGCAGTCGGTCCGGACGGTGAACAAGGAGTACGAGCACATCTCGGCGTGGATCTCCTCGGTCGGCGCCGCGATCGCGCTCAACGACATCAGCGGCAGCGGCAAGGCCAACGACCTCTGCCTGGTCGACCCGCGCAGCGACCAGGTCGTCATCACGCCGGCGCCGGACTCCGGGCCGCGCTACGCGCCCTTCGCGCTCGACCCGGCGCCGGTGCTGCCGACGTGGGACTACATGGCGCCGATGGGCTGCGTCCCGGGTGACTACAACGAGGACGGCCGGACCGACATCCTGGCCTACTACTGGGGCCGGACGCCGGTGCTGTTCCTGCAGAAGGCCACCGCCACGAAGCTCGACGCCTCGGCCTTCCAGCCGACCGAGCTGGTGCCGGGCAACCACCGCGGGCCGGACGGGAAGTACAACGGTCCACTGTGGAACACCGACTCCGTGACCATCGGCGACTTCGACGGTGACGGGCACGTGGACATCTTCGTGGGCAACTACTTCCCGGACAGCAGGGTCCTGGACCCGAACGCCGACGGCGGCATCACGCTGAACCAGTCGATGTCGCACGCGACGAACTCGGGTGCGAAGTACATCTACCGCTGGACCGGCGCCACGTCCGGGGCGAACCCGACCGCGAAGTTCATCGACGCCTCCCAGGGCATCCCGGAGTCCGCGCGGCTCGGCTGGACGCTGGCCTCCAGCGCCACCGACGTCGACGGGGACAGCCTGCCGGAGCTCTACATCGCCAACGACTTCGGCCACGACCACTTCCTGTACAACAAGTCCACGCCGGGGCACATCGAGTTCGGCGAGGTCACCGGGGTCCGCGGGTTCGACGACCCGAAGTCCAAGGTGCTGGGGCACGACTCCTTCAAGGGGATGGGCGTCGACTTCGGCGACCTGAACCACGACGGCCTCTACGACCTGTTCGTCAGCAACATCACGACGTCGTGGGGCATCGAAGAGTCGAACTTCCAGTTCATGAACACCGCGAAGAGTGCCGCGGACCTGCGCACGCAGCTGAACGACGGCGTCGCGCCGTTCGACGACGTGAGCGGCTCGACCGGGACGGCGTGGTCCGGCTGGGGCTGGGACGTCAAGATCCAGGACTTCAACAACAGCGGGGAGAACCAGATCGCCCAGGCGACCGGGTTCGTCAAGGGCCAGGTCAACCGCTGGCCGAACCTGCAGGAGCTGGCCACGGCCAACGACGGCCTGCTGTCGAACCCGTTCTGGTGGCCGAACGCGCGCCCCGGTGACGACATCGGCGGCGACCAGACGTTCCACTTCTTCGTGAAGAGCCCGGACGGCCGCTACACCGACCTCGGCCCGCAGCTGGGCCTGGCCGTGCCGGTGCCCACCCGCGGCATCGCCGTCGGCGACACCGACGGGGACGGCCTGCCCGAGTTCGCGGTGGCGCGGCAGTGGGAAGCGCCGATCTTCTACCACAACGACAGCCCGAACCCCGGCAAGTTCCTGCAGCTGAAGCTGACCACGGACGCCCCGGTGGCGCCCGGCCCGCTGCCCGCGGCCGGCGTGCCCGCGATCGGCGCCCAGGTCACCGTGACGACCCAGGACGGCAAGAAGTACCTCGGCCGGGTCGACGGCAGCAGCGGGGAGGCCGGCCGGCGCAGCTTCGACGTCCAGATCGGCCTCGGGCAGAACGTCAGCGGTCCGCTCGACGTGCACCTGCAGTGGCGGGACCGGACCGGGCAGCTGCGGACGCAGGACCTGAAGCTCGCACCCGGTTGCCACATGTACCAGCTCGGCACCACGGCGATGGAAGAGATGTGACGGCATGACCACCCCGACGCTCACCAAGGTGGACACGGCGCCACCGAAACGGACGAACAAGGTCGTGACCGCGCTCAAGCGGTTCGCGATGTCGATCACGATCTTCAACATCCTCGGCTACACGATCCTGGGCTTCGAACAGCCGTGGCTGTACCCGTTCATCGCGCTGGCGACCGCGTACACCACGGAGATCCTGCTCGAGATCGTCAACGCCAAGGTGACCAAGCGCGACGTGCGGTTCACCGGCAACGGTTTCAAGGGGCTCATGGAGTTCCTGCTGCCGGCGCACATCACCGGGCTCGCGCTGAACATGCTGACCTACGTCAACGACCGGATCTTCGTGATGATCTTCGGGGTCGTCGTGGCGGTCGGCGCGAAGTGGATCCTGCAGGCGCCGGTGTACGGCCGCATGCGGCACTACATGAACCCGTCGAACTTCGGCATCACGATCATCCTGCTGGTCTTTCCCTGGGCCAGCATCGCCCCGCCGTACCACTTCAGCGAGCAGATCGCGACCTGGGGCGGCTGGCTGATCGTCGCGATCATCCTGATCTCGGGCACGGTGCTCAACGCGCTGCTGACCGGCCGGATGGTCCTGATCGCGGGCTGGCTGAGCTTCTTCGTGATCCAGGCCTTCGTCCGCGGCTGGCTCTTCGGCACGTCGATCCCCGGCGCGCTGGCGATGGGCACCGGGATCGCGTTCGTGCTCTACACCAACTACATGGTGACCGACCCGGGCACGTCGCCGTCGAAGAAGGGCTCGCAGTTCGCCTTCGGGGCCGGCGTGGCGCTGGCGTACGGCTTCTTCACCGCCGTGCACGTCTCGTACGGGCTGTTCCTGGCCACCGCGACCGTGTGCCTGATCCGCGGGGCGTTCCTGTGGAGCCTGCACTTCTCGAACAAGGCGCGGCTGAAGTTCGAGGCCGAGCAGGCCGACCAGAAGGCGAAGCTGGAACTCGCCCCGCCGGTCGAGGAGACCGACGACGGCAAGACCCCCGGAGCCATCGCAGCATGACCGGCTCGCAGCACGAAGCCCGGGCGGCGCGCACCGCGCCGCCCGGGCCGCCGCGCCGGGCGACCTTCCGGTTGCTGAAGCAGCTCTTCACCGACCGGCTCGCGCTCATGGGCGACAACGCCGAGGAGTACGGCGACGTCGTCCGCATCGCCATCGGGCCCAAGACCATGTTCCTGGTCAACCACCCGGACCTCGCCAAGCACGTGCTCGCGGACAACGCGGCGAACTACCACAAGGGCATCGGCCTGCAGGAGGCCCGCCGGGCCCTCGGCGACGGCCTGCTCACCAGCGACGGGGAGACCTGGCGCACGCAGCGCCGGACCATCCAGCCGGTGTTCCAGCCCAAGCGGATCTCCCGCCAGGCCGCCGTCGTGGCGTCCGAAGTGGACGGTCTGATCGAGCGGCTCGCCGCGCGCGAGGGCGCCGGGCCGGTCGAGATCCTGCACGAGATGACCGGGCTGACGCTCGGCGTCCTGGGCAAGACGCTGCTGGACGCCGAACTCGGCGGCTACGAGACCCTCGGCCACTCGTTCGAGGCCGTGCAGGACCAGGCCATGTTCGAGGCGGTCACGCTCAGCATGGTCCCGCAGTGGGTGCCGCTCAAGAAGCAGGTGCAGTTCCGCGCGGCGCGTGACGACCTGCGCCGCATCGCCGAAGAGCTGGTCGACCAGCGGCTCGCGAACCCGGTCGAGAACGGCGAAGACGTGCTGTCACGCCTGATCGCGACCGGCACCGCCGACAGTGCGTCACGCGAACGCATGCGCGACGAGCTGATCACGTTGCTGCTGGCCGGGCACGAGACGACGGCGAGCACGCTCGGCTGGGCGTTCCACCTGGTCGACGAGCACCCCGACGTCGCGCAGCGGCTGCACGAGGAAGCCGTGGAGGTGCTCGGCGACCGGCTCCCGGAGTACGAGGACCTGCGGAAGCTGACCTACACCGCCGCGGTGGTCGAAGAGGTCATGCGGATGTACCCGCCGGTGTGGCTGCTGCCGCGGGTCGCCCAGGCCGACGACGAGATCGGCGGGTACCACGTGCCGGCCGGGTCCGACGTCGTCGTCGTGCCCTACACCCTGCACCGGCACCCGGACTTCTGGACCGACCCGGAGCGCTTCGACCCGGGCCGGTTCGACGCGGCCAACCCGGCCGGGCGGCCGCCGCGCTACGCCTACATCCCGTTCGGCGCCGGGCCGCGGTTCTGCATCGGCAACAGCCTCGGCGTGATGGAGGCGGTGTTCGTGCTGGCGATGGCGTCGCGGGACCTGGAGCTGCGCAAGGTGCCGGGCAAGGTCGTCGAACCCGAGGCGATGCTCTCGCTGCGGGTGCGCGGCGGGCTGCCGATGACCGTGCACCGGCGGGCGGCGGAGCACCGCCGCGCCGCTTGACCCACACCCGACGAGGAGGTAGGCCCGTGGAACCCGAGGCCAAGCCGGAAGTTTCCGAAGAAGAACGCGTCAAGAACCTGACCCTCGAGGCCTACGCGGACACGATCGTGCCGGGGGAGAAGCGGTTCCCGGACGACCACGCGATCGCGGGCGTCTCGCCCGGCCCCGGAGCGGTGGCGGCGGGCGCGCTCGACCTGCTGCACTTCGACGCGACCGGCGTCACCGTGGGCCTGCCCTACCTCGCCCAGTCGCTCAACGACCACGCGAAGTCCTACGCCGGGGAGGCCGGCGTCGAGCTCGACAGCGAGCTCCCGGCGTTCGTCGGACTGCCCTACGCGCACCGCCGCGAGCTGGTGCGCCGGCTGACCGCGCCGGGGCACCCGGAGAAGGACGGCTGGGTCAGCCTCGCGCTGTTCTGCAACATGTCCTTCGACAGCGCGGCGCACCTGCACACCGCCGACGCCATCCGCGACGGCCACCCCGGCCTGCTGGCGCTGGGCTACACGGCGCCGGACGACGACGGGTTCTGGCGGTTCAAGAAGTTCTCCTACGGCCGCAAGCTGGCCGAACTCCACCCGGACACCACGGAATCGGGGAGCCCCGCATGAGCGCGATCGAAAAGACCGACGTCGTCATCGTCGGCAGCGGCTTCGGCGGCTCCATCCCGGCCTACCACCTCGCCGCCGGCGGGGCGAAGGTCGTCGTGCTGGAACGCGGCCCGTGGCTGGCGGCCGCCGACTTCGAGCACGACTACCTGCTCGGCTCGTCCTACACCCGGGCGTTCGACTTCGTCGTCGGCGACGGGATGAGCGTGCTGGGCGGCAACTGCGTCGGCGGCGGCAGCGTCGTGTACTTCGCCGCGATGCCGCGGGCACCGAAGTTCGTCTTCGACCGGCACGGCAGCATCGGCCGCCGGATGTGGCCCTCGGCCATCAGCCGCGACTCGCTCGAGCCGTGGTACGACCGCGTCGACGAGTCGCTCCCGGTGTCCAAACAGGACTGGAGCGACGTCTCCTACTCCGGCGGGCTGTGGGCCGCGGCGTGCAACCACTCCGGCCGCACGGCCAACCCGGCGCCGGTCGCGGTGGACAACGACACCTGCGTCAACTGCAACTTCATGATGGCCGGCTGCAAGTTCGACGCCAAGCGCTCGATGCTGACCAACTACCTGCCGGCGGCGCTCTCGCACGGCGCGCAGATCCGCCCGCTGCACGAGGTCCAGCGGCTGGAGCGCACGGAGGACGACGGCTACCGCGTCTACTTCGACCAGATCGACGAAGAGGACTACCGGGTGCACACCGGCAGCGGGGTGATCGAGGCGAAGATCGTCATCATCGCCGCGGGCGCCGGCGCGACGCCGGTCATCCTGCAGCGCTCGGAGGCGGCACTGGGCACCATGCCGCACGGCGTCGGCCGGTACTTCTCCGGCAACGGCGAGCGGCTCAACACCGCGATCATCGACGAGGACCGCGTCCGCGAGGTGCTCGGGCTGTCCCGTGAGGACGGTCCGGTCTACTCGGCCAACCACATCGGCAAGGGCCCGACCGTCGCGAACTGGGACAAGCTCGACGGCTCGCTGCCGGAGTACGAGCGCTACTCCCTGGAGCAGCTGTACTTCCCGCCCGGCCTGGGCACCATCCTCGCCCAGGTGCCCGGCGGCGAGGAGCCGCGCTGGTTCGGCGCGGAGAAGAAGGAAATCCTCAAGCAGTGGTCCAACTGGCTGACGATCTTCCTGATGACCGAGGACGACAACGAAGGCGTCTTCGGCGCGCCGCCGCCCACCGGCAACGCCTACCGCATCTCGCAGCAGATGCTCGGGCGCGGCCCGCTGCGCTACGAGCCGACCACGAACACCCGGCGCGGCTGGGCGCTCGCGGACGCCGACTGCAAGTCCATCATCGAGAAGGACGGCATCGCGAAGGTGGCGCCGTGGACCAACGACGTCGTCGGCGCGTACACCGTGCACCCGCTGGCGTCCTGCCGGATCGGTGACGACCCGGCGACGTCGGCGCTGTACGCGAACCACGAGCTGCGCAACCACCCGGGCATCTTCGTCACCGACAGCTCGGCGGTGCCGGGCGCGCTCACCGTGAACCCGGCGATGACCATCGCCGCGCTCGCCGAGCGTTCGGTGCCGAGCATCGTCCGGGCCGCGCAGGCCCGCGGCATCGACGTCAAGTACGGCGCGCCGGCCCCCGACGGGTCGATCACGGGCCGCCGGGCGGTGTCCAAGCTGGACCTCGTCGCCGGCAACTGACCGACCACACCCGCGAACTCGCGTACCTGGACGGCGAACACGCGTACCCGGGCGGCGAACTCGCGTACCCGGACGGACGACACGATGCCCGTGGCTGTGTCGTCCGTTCCGGTACGCGTGTCGTCCGTCCGGGTACGCGTGTCGTCCGCTCGGGTACGCGAGTTCGCTTGTTTTCTGGAGGTAGAGATGGCGCCCGGGTTGGTGCGGGTCGCGCTGCGGCGGACCCTGAAGGACGTCAAGCACGTCGAGGCCGTGCGGCCGCGGCGGGCGCGGGGCCTGGTGCGGGAGGTGTACCGGCAGGTCGAACGGGACTTCGGGATGCTCGCGCCGCCGATGGCGCTGCACTCGCCGTCGCCGGAGGTGCTGGCCGCGGCGTGGCTGATGCTGCGGGAGTCGCTGGTCGCGGCCGGGGTGTCGGGCCGGGCGGACCGGGAGGTCGTCGCGGCCGCGGTGTCGGCCGCCAACGACTGCCCGTACTGCGTCGAGGTGCACGCCATGGCGATCGGCTCGCTGGGGCAGCCGGACGCCGCCGCGGCCCTGGCCGCGAACGCGCCGGGCGAGATCGCCGACGACGCCACGCGCGCGCTCGCGGGCTGGGCGCGGGGCGCCGGCGACCTGCCCGAGGGGGTGTCGCCCGCGGCCGCCGCGGAGTTCACCGCCGTGGCGACCGCGTTCCACTACCTCAACCGGGTGGTCACCGTCTTCCTCGGCGACTCGCCGCTGCCGGACCAGGTGCCCGAATCGGCCCGCGGGACGGCGAAGGCCGTCCTCGGGCACTTCCTCCGGCCGGGGACACCGCCGCCCGCCGGGCAGTCGCTGGAGTTCCTGCCGGCCACCGGCGCCGACGGTCCGGACTGGGCCGAACCGGGCAGCACCCTGGCCGACGCCTTCGCGCGCGCGGGCGCGGCCTTCGAGGCGGCCGGCACGGACGTGCTGCCGCCGCGGGTGCGCGAGCTCGTCCGGCGTGAGCTGAAGGCGTGGGACGGCCGGCCGCCGGGGCTGGGCCGGTCGTGGGCCGACGGCCCGCTCGACGAGCTGCCGCCGGCGGAGCGGCCGGCCGCGCGGCTGGCGCTGCTCGTGGCGAAGGCGCCGTACCAGGTCGACGACCTGGTGGTCGCCGCCGCCCGCCGGGACCCGGCCGGCGACCGTGGCTTGATCGAGCTCGTCTCGTGGGCGGCTCACGCCGCGGCCGAGGAGCTGGGCCGCCGCCTTTCCCTGCGCCCACGAGGAGAAGACGTGTCCCGCGACGGCGGGTGATGATTCGGGAGTAGCTGATCGACCGGCCGGTCGAGCGCAGCACCGGGACACAGCCGAGAACGCGCCCGGGGTGCCGTCGTCGTCCCGGCCGATCGACCCGCTCCCCGGCGGCCGCCGCACCGCGGCTCACCCCACCCCCGCCCGTGCGCGGCGGCCGCCGGCCCCGACCTGACTGTCCACAACGGACCGACGATGGAAAGGACATCCGGTGACTGACACGACGGCCGTGATCGCCGACCTGACGACCGAGGCCGAGGGCGTGGACGCGCTCGTCGCCGGTCTTTCCGAGACGGAGTGGGACACCCCGACCCCGGCGCCCGGCTGGACCGTGCGCCACCAGGTCGGGCACCTCGGTTTCATCTTCAAGATCGCGGGCCTCGCCGCGGCGCAGCCGGACGCGTTCGTCGCGATGACGAAGTCGATCGGCGGTGACCTCGACGCCGCCGTCAACGGCGCGCTCCAGGAGTACCTGGGCGGCCCGGCGGAGGTCCTGCTGAACCGCTGGCGCGCCGAGCGCGACCAGGGCATCAAGGCGCTCGCCGCGGTGCCCGGCACCGAGCTGGTCCCGTGGCTGGTCAACCCGCTCCCGCCGTACGTGCTCGCGTGCGCCGGGATGATGGAGGTCTTCGCCCACGGCCAGGACATCGCCGACGCGCTGGGCGTCCGCCCGGTCCGCACCGATCGTCTCGCGCACCTCGTCGGCTTCGCCGTGCGGGTCCGCGACTTCGGGTACCAGGCCCGTGGCCTGACGCCGCCCGAGCAGGAGTTCCGCTTCGAGATCACCACGCCGTCCGGGCGGCTGCTGGCCTTCGGGCCGGAGGACTCGCCCGAGCGCGTCACCGGCAGCGCCGAGGACTTCTGCCTGCTGGTCACGCGCCGGCGGCACCCCGAGGACCTCGACGTGCGCACCGAGGGTGGCCTGGCCCGGCAGTGGCTGGAGCTGGCCCAGGCCTACCGGGGCCCGGCGGGCGAGGGACGCAAGCCGGGGCAGTTCACGGCTTGACTGTCCTGAATGGACGAACGGGGGCGCGGTGGCGGATTTGTCCGCCGTTGCGCAACTGGGCGCCGGGGCAGGCAGAAAGAAGAGGCTAGGGGCGCGGGAGTCCATGCTTGACGGGACTGCGCCGGGTGCCGGCGGCGGAATCCGCCGCCGGCGCCGAACAGAAGACTCGGCCGGGGGCGAGACCCGCGCCGGACAGCACCGGGAACCGTCGCCCCGGGCGACGGACGGGCTCGAGAGCTATATGGGAGTGCGGTGGCATGAGCGTTGAGCGGATAGCGATCGTCGGGATCGGCCTGCGGTATCCGGACGCCCGTTCGCTGGAAGAGCTCTGGGAGAACGTGCTGGCGGGCCGCCGCGCGTTCCGCCGGCTGCCCGACGAACGGATGAACCGGGCCGACTACTACTCATCGGACCCGTCCGCCCCGGACCGGTTCTACGCGCAGAAGGCCGCGGTCCTGCGGGACTTCGAGTTCGACCGCGTGGCCTACAAGGTCGCCGGCAGCACCTTCCGCGCGACCGACACCACACACTGGCTCGCGCTGGACGTGGCCGCGCAGGCCCTGGCCGACGCCGGGTTCCCCGAGGGCGAGGGCCTGCCGCGCGAGGCGACCGGTGTCGTCATCGGCAACAGCCTCACGGGCGAGTTCTCGCGCGCCAACATCATGCGGCTGCGCTGGCCCTACGTCCGCCGCACGGTGGCCGCCGCGCTGGCCGAACGCGGCTGGGGCGACGAGGAGACCGGGTCCTTCCTGCGGGAGCTCGAGGTCCAGTACAAGGAACCGTTCCCGGAGATCAACGAGGACACCCTCGCCGGCGGGCTGGCGAACACCATCGCCGGGCGCGTCTGCAACTACTTCGACTTCGCCGGCGGCGGTTACACGGTGGACGGCGCCTGCTCGTCCTCCCTGCTGTCCGTGGTGAACTCGGCGAACGCGCTGGCCCAGGGCGACCTCGACGTCGCCATCGCCGGCGGTGTCGACCTCTCGATCGACCCGTTCGAAGTGATCGGCTTCGCCAAGACCGGCGCGCTCGCCAAGCGCGAGATGAAGGTCTACGACGCCGACTCGAACGGCTTCTGGCCGGGCGAAGGCTCCGGCATGCTGGTGCTGATGCGCGAATCCGACGCCATCGAGCAGGGCAAGCGCATCTACGCCTCGATCGGCGGCTGGGGGGTGTCCTCCGACGGCAAGGGCGGCATCACCCGGCCCGAGGCGGCCGGGCACCGGCTCGCCCTCAAGCGCGCCTACGACCGCGCCGGTTACGGCGTCGAGACCGTCTCCTACTTCGAGGGCCACGGCACCGGCACCGCGCTCGGTGACGCCACCGAGATCGAGGCGCTGTCGACCGCGCGGCACGACGCCGACCCGCTGGCCGCGCCGGCCGCGTTGTCGACCATCAAGGGCAACATCGGGCACACCAAGGCCGCGGCGGGGGTCGCCGGGTTGATCAAGGCGACCCTCGCCGTGTACCACCAGGTCATCCCGCCGGCCACCGGCCACTTCGACCCGCACGAGAAGCTCACCGGCGACTCCGCCCGGATGTACGTGCCGCGCGAGGCGCAGCTGTGGCCGTCCGACGCCCCGGTCCGCGCCGGTGTCTCGGCGATGGGCTTCGGCGGGATCAACTCGCACGTCACGGTCACCGAGGCGCCCGGCGCCGCGCGCCGTCCCGAGATCGACGAGCGGACCCGCGCGCTGGTCTCCGGCCGGCAGGACGCCGAGCTGCTGCTGCTCGACGCCGACGACGTCGACGCGCTGCGGGCCCGGGTCACCGGGCTGCTGGAGATCGTGCCGAAGCTGTCGATGGCCGAGCTGACCGACTTCGCCGGGCAGCTGGCCGGCGAGCTGAGCGGCAAGCCCGTGCGCGCCGCGGTCGTCGCGACCGGCCCGGAGGAGGCCGACCGCAAGCTGACGCGGCTCTTGGAGCTGCTGGGTGACGACGGGTCCGTCTTCGCCGCCACCGACGGCATCTTCGCCGGCCAGGGTGTCGGGCAGCCGCGCGTCGGCTTCCTGTTCCCGGGCCAGGGATCCGGGCGCGCCACCGACGGTGCCGTGCGCCGCCGGTTCACCGCCGCCGACGACATCTTCCGCGCCGCGGGCCTGCCCGCCGGTGCCGACCACGTCGCCACCGAGGTCGCCCAGCCGCGGATCGTCGCCGGTTCACTGGCCGCGCTGCGGGTGCTGCACCTGCTCGGCATCGAGGCGCACACGGTCGCCGGGCACAGCCTCGGCGAGCTGACCGCGCTGCACTGGGGCGGTGCCCTGGACGAGCGCGCGGTGCTGGGGCTGGCCAAGATCCGCGGCAAGGTGATGGCCGAGACCGCCGCCACCGAGGGTGGTGGCGCGATGGCCGGCATCGCCGCGTCGCCGAGCCGGACCGAGGAGCTCGGCCTGGGCTCCGACGTCGTCATCGCGGGCTACAACGCCCCCGAGCAGACGGTGATCTCCGGCCCGGCCGTCGCCGTCGACCGGGTGATCGCCCGGGCCCACGCCGAGGGTGTCACCGCGACCCGGCTCAAGGTGTCGCACGCGTTCCACTCGCCGCTGGTCGAACCGGCCGCGGCCGCGATGACCGAGCGGCTCGAGGAGATCCCGTTCGCCCGCCTCGAGCGCGCGGTCGTCTCGTCGGTGACCGGCGACGTCCTGCACGCCGCCGAGAACCTGCCTTCCCTGCTGCGCGACCAGATCGTGCTGCCGGTCCGCTTCCGCGAGGCCGCCGCCAAGGTGGCCGAGCGCAGCGACCTGGTGATCGAGGTCGGCCCCGGCCGGGTGCTCTCGGGCCTGTTCGAGGAGATCGCGCCGGGTACGCCGGTGCTGGCCGTCGACACCGACAGCACCACGCTGAGCGCGGTGCTGCGGGTGGCCGGCGCGGCCTTCGCGGCCGGTGCGCCGCTGACGCCCGCGCCGCTGTTCGAGGGCCGCGTGGTCCGCCCGCTGCCCGAAGACGGCGTCTTCAACTTCCTCGCGAGCCCCTGCGAGGCGGCGCCGGAGATCGACAGCGAGCTGGCCGCCGAGCTGGCCCAGGAGAAGGCCGAGTCCGTTTCGTCGGCCGCGGCCGACCACGACGGCAGCGCGAACGCCACGCTCGACCTGCTGCGCAAGCTCGCCGCCGAGCGCGTCGAGCTGCCGCTGGAGACCGTCACCGCGGACACCCACCCGCTCGACGACCTGCACCTGTCCTCCATCACGGTCGGGCAGCTGGTCAACGACGTCACCCGGGCGCTCGGCCGGCCCGCGCTGGAGGGCATGCCGAACTTCGCGACGGTCTGCCTCGGTGAGCTCGCCGAGATGATCGACGAGCTGGCCCAGACCGCGAAGCCCGCCGACGCCAACGGCGGCAGCGAGGTCCCGGGCGCCGGCCCGTGGGTCCGCCCGTTCGCCGTCGAGTACGTCCCGGCACCGCGGCCCGCGGCCGACCTGACCTCGGGTGCCGGCAACGCGCGCTGGGAAGTGTTCTCGACGCCGGGGCACCCGCTGGCCGAGCCGCTGCGCGCGGCCCTGGCCCGCGCGGGCGCCGGCGACGGCGTGCTGCTCTGCCTGCCCGCCGACTGCGACGCGAGCCACACCGGGTTGTTCCTGGAAGCCGGCCGCACCGTCATGGCCGCGGCCAACGGCACGCGGTTCGTCGTCGTGCAGCACGGTCTCGGCGCGTCCGGCCTGGCGAAGACCCTCCGGCTCGAGGACCCGTCGGCCCGCACCACGATCGTCGACCTGGCCGACCCGACCCCGGCCGACCCGGCCGCGGTCAGCGAGGCCGTCCGGCTCGTCGTCGCCGAAGTCGCCGCCACCACGGACTTCGCCGAAGTCCGCTACGGCGCCGACGGCGGGCGCACGGTGCCGCGGCTGGTCGCGGTCGACCCGGCGCCCACCGGCCCGATCCCCGAGTCGCTGGACCCGGGCGACGTCCTGCTCGTCACCGGTGGCGGCAAGGGCATCACCGCGGAAAGCGCGCTGGCGCTGGCCAAGGACTCCGGCGCGAAGCTGGCCCTGCTCGGGCGCAGCGACCCGGCGGACGACAGCGAGCTGGCCGAGAACCTCGACCGGATGGCGGCCGCGGGCATCGACTACCGCTACGAACGCGCCGACGTCACCTCGGGCACCCAGGTCGCGGACGCGATCGCCCGGATGCAGGCCGAGCTCGGCCCGGTCACGGCGGTGCTGCACGGCGCCGGGCGCAACGAGCCCGCCGCGCTGTTCAGCCTCACCGAGGAGGCCTTCCGCAAGACGCTCGCCCCGAAGATCGGCGGCCTCAACGCCGTGCTGGACGCGGTCGACCAGGACCGGATCAAGCTCCTGGTCACCTTCGGCAGCATCATCGGCCGGGCCGGCCTGCGCGGCGAGGCGCACTACGCCACGGCCAACGACTGGATGACCGAGCTGACCCTGCGCTTCGGGCGCAAGCACCCGCAGGCGCGGGCGGTCGCGCTCGAGTGGTCGGTCTGGTCCGGCACCGGCATGGGCGAGAAGCTCGGTGTCGTCAGCGCCCTCAAGCGCGACGGCATCACGCCGATCCCGACCGAGGACGGCATCGCCATCCTCAAGCAGGCCCTGGCCGACCCGGCGGTGCCGCCGGTGCTGGTCGTCTGCGGGCGCACCGGCGGGCTGGCCACGCTGCCGATCCAGCGCAAGGAGCTGCCGCTGACCCGGTTCGTCGACCGCGCGGTCGTGCACTACCCCGGCGTCGAGCTGATCACCGAGGCGGACCTGTCCGACGGGTCCGACCCGTACCTGACCGACCACCTGCTCGACGGGCAGCTGCTCTTCCCGGCGGTGATCGGGATGGAGGCGATGACCCAGGTCGCGGCGGCCACGCTCGACCGGACCGGCACGCCGGTGCTGTCCGACGTGGAGTTCCTGCGCCCGATCATCGTCTCGCCGGGCGGGTCCACCACGATCCGGCTGGCCGCGGTCGCCGCCGACGCCGACACCGTCGACGTCGTGCTGCGCAGTGACGAGACCGGGTTCAGCGCCGATCACTTCAAGGCGCGGCTGAACTTCGCGCGGCCCGCGGAGATCGGCCCGGCCGTGCTGCGGGACACCGACGTCCCGTCGGTCCCGGTGGAGCCGATCACCGAGCTGTACGGCTCGGTCCTGTTCCAGGGCAAGCGGTTCCAGCGGGTCGTGGGCTACCGCCGGGCGAGCGCGCGGCACGCGGTGGCGGAGATCGCCACCACGGCGGACAACACGTGGTTCGCCCCGTTCCTGCCGCAGGAGCGGCTGCTGGCCGACCCGGGCACGCGGGACGCGATGATGCACGCGATCCAGTGCTGCGTCCCGGACGCGACCCTGCTGCCGCAGGGGATCGAGAAGCTCTACCTGGCCGAGCCCGGCGCCCAGCACCCGGAATACGTGCTGCTGGACGCGAAGGAGCGGCTGCAGGACGGCGACAGCTACATCTACGACCTCGACGTCCGGAACCCGGACGGCCGGCTCGTGGAACGCTGGGAAGGCCTGATGCTGCGGGCGGTCCGCAAGACCGACGGGGCCGGGCCGTGGGTGCCCTCGATGCTCGGCTCGTACCTGGAGCGGGCCTGCGAGCGGATGCTCGGCGGCACCCGCGCGGTCGTGCTGGAGCCCGACCCCGCCGGCGTCGAGGTGGGCGGCATCGCGGAGCGGCGCGCCCAGACCGCGCTGGCGGCGAGCCGGGCCCTCGACCGGCCGGTCGAGATCCGCTACCGCCCGGACGGCAAGCCGGAGATCGACGGCGGCGAGATCACCGCGTCGCACAGCTCCCGGCTGACCCTGGTCGTGGCGGGCACCGGCCAGGTGACCTGCGACGTCGAGACCGTGCTCGAGCGCAGCGACGAGGACTGGGCCGGGTTGCTCGGCGAGGACCTGCTCTCGGTCGGCCGGCTGCTGGCCGCCGACGCGGGCGAGTCGGTCGCGGTGGCGAACACCCGGGTCTGGAGTGCGCTGGAATGCGTCCGCAAGACGGGCGCGATGACCGAGTCCCTGACCGTGCGCCGGGTGGAGGCCGACGGCTGGGCCCTGCTCGCCTGCGGCCCGGCCCGGATCGCGACCTGGGCCACGACCGTCAACGACCGGACCGAGCCGGTGGTCTTCGCGGTGCTGCAGGCAGAGGAGAGCTGAGCAATGTCCGACTACTACGAGATCCGCCACACGGTCGGCTTCGAAGAGACCAACCTGGTGGGCAACGTCTACTACGTGAACTACGTGCGCTGGCAAGGCCGGTGCCGCGAGATGTTCCTGAAGGAGAAGGCGCCCGCGGTCCTCGAAGAGGTCCGGCACGACCTGAAGCTCTTCACCCTCAAGGTGGAGTGCGAGTTCTTCGCCGAGATCACCGCGTTCGACGAGCTGTCCATCCGGCTGCGGCTGGAGGAGCTGACCTCGACGCAGATCCAGTTCGCCTTCGACTACGTGCACCTGCACGACGACGGTGAGCGGCTGGTCGCCCGCGGCCGGCAGCGGATCGCCTGCATGCGCGGCCCCAACACGGAAACCGTGCCGTCGCGGGTGCCCGAGCAGCTGCGCGAAGCGCTGGCGCCCTACGCGGTGACGACGGTGAACGGCAAGGGAGCGTGACGTGGCGGACGCCGGGGAAACCATCGACCGGACGGTGCTGAAGCGGCTGCCGACCCCGCCGGGCCGCCGGCACCTGTCCACCCAGACCGGGCTGCGCGAGGTGATGGCGCAGTTCGCCACCGGGGTCACGGTGCTCACGGCCGGGGGCGAGGACGGGCACGGGATGACGGCCAACGCCTTCTCCTCCGTGTCGCTCGAGCCGCCGATGGTGCTGTGCTGCGTGGCCCGGGCCGCCCGGATGCACGACGCCATCGTCAGCGCCGGCTCGTACGCCGTGAACATCCTCGCGGCCGACCAGCAGGAGCTGTCGAAGTACTTCGCCGACTGGCGCCGCCCCAACGGGATGGCGCAGTTCGACTCGGTGAACTGGACGCCGGGCGCGAAGACCGGGTCGCCGCTGCTGACCGGGGCGCTGGCCTGGCTCGAGTGCGAGCTCGAAGCCGTTTACGAGGGTGGTGACCACTCGATCTTCCTGGGCCGGGTGCTGACCTCGAGCCGGGGGTCGGGGGACGACGCCCTGGTGTTCTACGGCGGCCGCTACCACGAGGTCGACGGCCGCGCCCGCGCTGCTTGAGTGACAGGGGGACACGATGTTGGTGGCGGTGACCGGGGGGACCGGTTTCCTCGGTGCGCACACCGTGGCGGCGTTGCTGCGCCACGGGCACCGGGTGCGGGTGCTGGCGCGGGATCCCGCGCGGGTGCCGGCCGCGCTCGTCCCGCTCGGCGTCGCGCCCGGCGCGGTCGAGGTCGTCCGGGGGGACGTCACCGACCCGGCCGCCGCCGCCCGGTTCGTGTCCGATGTGGACGGTCTGCTGCACGCCGCCGGCGTCTACACCTTCGACCCCCGGCGGCGCACCGAACTGCGGCGGGTTAACGAGCACGGCACCGACGTCGTGCTCGGGGCGGCCCGCCGCGCCCGCATCAGCCGGATCGTGCACGTGTCCACGGTCGGGGCCCTGTACCCCGCCGCGGCCGGCACGATCGGGCCGGGCTCCCCGGCCGGCGCGTCACGAGAGCCTTACCTGGCCTCGAAAACGGCCGCCGAGACGATCGCCCGCCGCCACGGCGCGACGATCACCCGGCCGCCGGCGCTGCTCGGCCCGCACGACCCGCACCTGGGCGACCAGAACGCCCGGCTGCGGGACCTGCTGCGCGGTTTGACACCGATCTGGCCGACGGGCGGCCTGCCGATCGGCGACGTCCGCGACAGCGCCGAACTGCACGCGCGCCTCTTCGACGGCGGCGCTTCCGCCGGCCGGGAGTACTTCGGCCCGGGCACGTTCGTGACGACGCGGGAGTACCTGGCGACCGTGCGGGCGGTCACCGGTCTCCGGCTCCCGGCGGTGTTCCTGCCGCCTGCCGCGCTTTCCGGCGTCGGCCGCGCGGCCGACGCCCTCCAGCGGATCTGGCCGCGTCCGGTGCCCGTGCAGTACGGCGCGATCCACGTGTGCGCGGTCGCCGTCCCGGTCGAGGCGGGGGCCCCGGACGCCGGGGTGGCGCCCCGGCCGCTCGCGGAGACCGTGGCGGACACGGTGAACTGGCTGGCCGAGAGCGGCGCCCTCAGGGCGCGGCGGGCCGGCGCGGCTTTCGCACGGGAGAGCGCACTGCGTCGCCGGGGTGCGCCGGAAGCCGGGGACACCGCGGCGGGCGGCGCCGGCCCGGCCGCGCCGCCGACGTCAGCTCCTTCGACAGTCCCAGCAGCCGGATCCGGCACCACCGGGTCCGGACCGATCGGAAAGGCAGTGGCATGACCGCGCACGAGGAGACCGAAGGCACCGCTCGCCCGTTCCGGCTCGTCCGGGAACCGATCGCCGCGCCGGCCGCCGTGCAGGCGACGCCGGAGCCCGCTCCGGAGCCGCCGCCGGTGGTGGCCCGCCCGATGCCGCGTCTCGGCCGCGGCATCGTCTGGAGCACCATCGTCGCCGAGATCGAGCAGGACCACCAGGAGCGCCTCGGCCGCCTTCGGGACGCGGCGTGAGCGGTCCGTCCGACGCCGGCGCCCAGCGCACCGACGAAGCCGACGTGGTGCCCCTGTCCGACGGCGAACGCCGCGGGCCGGGGCACCACCGCCGGTCGCTGCCCGCCGGCGAGGCCCAGGTCATCTCCCTGCACCCGCAGGCCGACCCCGAGCCCGGCATGCCGTTGCTGCGCAAGCGGCGCGACGAACTGGCCGCGCACGTGGCCGACGGCAGGCTCGACGCCGTCCGGCGGCAGCACTCCCTCGGCAAGTTCACCGCCCGCGAGCGGCTGGCCCTGCTGCTGGACGAAGACTCCTTCACCGAGCTCGAGCCCTACCGGCGCCACCAGTCCCGCGGGCTCGGGCTCGAGGACAACCGCCCGTACACCGACGGCGTGGTCGCCGGTTCGGGCACGATCGACGGCCGCCGGGTGTTCGTCTACGCCCAGGACTTCACGCTGTTCGGCGGCTCGCTCGGCGAGGCGCACGCGGCGAAGATCCACAAGGTGCTGGACCTGGCCGTGGCCACCGGTTCCCCGGTGATCGCGCTCAACGACAGCGGCGGCGCGCGCATCCAGGAAGGCGTGATGGCGCTCAACGGCTACGGCGGCATCTTCCGCCGTCAGGTCGAGGCGTCCGGGGTGATCCCGCAGATCAGCGTCATCCTCGGCCCGTGCGCCGGCGGCGCGGCGTATTCGCCCGCCCTGGCCGACTTCACGTTCATGGTGCGCGACACCGGCTGGATGTTCCTCACCGGCCCGGACGTCGTCGAATCGGTGACCGGGCGGCGGGTCACCGCCGACGAGCTCGGCGGCGCCGACACCCACGGCCGGCACTCCGGCGTGGCCACCGTCGTGCACGACGACGAGGAGAGCTGCCTGGCCGACGTCCGGTACCTCGTTTCGCTGCTGCCGCGCAACTACCTCGAGCCGGCCCCGGCCACGCGCGAAACCGGCGCCACCGCCGACTGGCGGCCGCGGCTGGCCGAACTGGTGCCCGCCGAGCCGAACCGGCCCTACGACATGCGCGACGTCTTCTCGGAGATCGCCGACGACGGCGAGTTCTTCGCCCTGCACGAAACCTGGGCGCCGAACGTGCTGTGCGCGCTGGCCCGCGTCGACGGCCGCGTCGTCGGCCTGGTCGGCAACCAGCCCGCCGTGCTGGCCGGCGTGCTCGACGGCCCGGCCTCCCAGAAGGCGGCGCGGTTCGTGCGGTTCTGCGACGCCTTCGGCATCCCGCTGGTCACCCTGGTCGACGTGCCCGGCTTCCTGCCCGGCGTCGACGAGGAGCGCGGCGGCATCATCCGCCAGGGCGCGCAGCTGCTGCACGCCTACTGCGAGGCCACGGTGCCGCGGATCCAGGTCATCCTGCGCAAGGCCTACGGCGGCGCGTACATCGTGATGGACTCCCGGTCGATCGGCTGCGACCTGTCCCTGGCCTGGCCGACCAACGAGATCGCCGTCATGGGCGCGGAAGGGGCGGTCAACGTCCTGTTCCGCCGCGACCTCGCCGCCGCGGCCGACCCGGCCGAACTGCGCGCCCGGCTGGTTCGCGAGTACGTCGCCGAGTACCTGGACCCCCAGTACGCGGCCGAGCGAGGCCTGGTCGACGACGTCATCGACCCGGCCGACACCCGCGGCGCGATCGCCCGCGGGCTCGCCATGCTGCAGGACAAGCGCAAGCCCGGCCCGCAGCGCAAGCACGGCAACCACCCGATCTGAGGTATCCCATGGGGCCAACCGACCCGACCGCGCCCGGCATCCGGGTGGTCCGCGGCCTACCGGACGACGCCGAGCTGGCGGCCCTGATCGCCGCCCTCCTCGCGGCGTCGGCGGCGCCTGCCGAGGCCCCAGCGCGGTCGCCCTGGGCGGACCCGGCCTTCCGCCGGGACACACCCCTGGCGGCCCGCCAGGGCGCCTGGCGGCTGTCGGGGCTGCCCCGCTGACGCCTCTGCCTCGCGGAAAGCCGTGAAGGCCCCTTACCGGCCCAAGACGCCGGTAAGGGGGCCTTCACGGCTTTCGCCTGACCCAGGAGGATTCGCGGCCGCCCTCGCGCTCGCCCGGATGTCCGGGCGCGGCAACTCGCAGTCCGAGACGCCGCGACTCGGCGACCCCGGAACCCGTGGGCAGCCGAATGCCGTGAGGGGCACCCTCAGGGACATCCGGTCCCTGAGGGTGCCCCTCACGGCATAGGCTGGCCAGCCGGCTTTCGCGGGAGCCCCGCCTTCTGCTGCTGGACGGCCGGGAACCGCCAACACACCGCCCGCAGCGGCCAACACACCGCCTGGAGCGGCCAACTCGCCGGGGGCGGCCGATGAGCAGCCGGGCGCGGCCAACTCGCGGCTAGGAACGCCAACACCGCCGGCAGCGGCCAATTCGCTGCCGGCAGCGGCCGACATGCGGCCGAGAACGGCCAAACTCGCTGCCCGCAGCGGCCAACACATGGCCCGGAATCGCCAACACACCGCCCGCAGTGGCCAACTCGCCGGGGGTGCCGGCGTGACGGCCGTTCCTGCGGCTGTGTCGGCCCTTCCGGGCGCCGTGCCGGCCGCTCCGGGACGGGCCCAACGGCGAGGGTCAGGCGGCTTCGTCGGCCTCGAAGACGTCGTAGGCGTCGAACTCGTCGCTGTCCCACGGTGGTGCCCACCGCCGCGCCGCCAAGAGCCGCGCGCGCCCGGGTGGCCCGGGGGCGGAGTCGGGGGCGGCCGGGTCCGGGGCGGTCACCGGTCGTCCACCGGAAGGGGGCGGTCGCTCACCCAATCGGTCCGGATCAGGGCGAACACGTCGAGATCGTCGTCGTCTTCGGCGAAGATCTCGTAAGGGTCAAGGCGTTCGGTCATCAGGCACCTCAGAGTCGAAATCGGAGGTCGAGGCGTGCGGAACTCACGTCCGTCCAGCACACCGCGTCCCGCTCCCGGCGGGCATCTCGTGGGCTGCGCACCGGGAGGTCTCGATCGGCCGGTCAGCGGCGTACGAGGGGTTCTCGACGCCGATGCCGCACCATGGAAGGTCACCAGGAGCGAAACGGAGGTACCGCGATGACCGCGTCCCAGACCCGGATCGACCGTGCACTGCCGGTGGCGGGGCTCGTCCCCGGGCCCCGCACCGCGCCCGAAGAGGCCGGCGAGCTGCTCGTCGCCGAGGCGCTGGGGGAGATCCCGGCGCCGGCCCAGCGGGAGTACGTCCGTGACACGATCGTGCTGGGCTACAACTGATTCTCCCGCAGGCGCCGCAAGATCCGAGATGCCGGGACGGCCCGGGCACCGCCACACTGGAAGCTGTTTCGCACCGGGAGTCCCCGGCGCCGTCGGGACCCCTGGCCGGGTCCCGCGAGCGTCCGGGTCCGGCCCCGGTCCGTCGGCGCGCGCTCGGTAGGGAGGCCAGCGGATGGCTATGCGCCTCCAGCTCGTTGCGGGTCTCGAGGTGCTCGAGGAATGGGCGGACTCGGCGACCCAGGCCGAGCGGAACGTCCTTTACGAGGCATTGTTCGCGATCGGCGACGGCTCGGTTTTTCTCATTTACGACGTATTCGGTGACCCGGACGACATTTTCAATTTCATCGTCATGGTGAAAGCCGATCTGATGGTGAAGATCTCCGTCCAGCGGGCCGAGTCCGCGTTCGAGATCCTCTACGTCGGCAGCCTGGACGACGACGCGTCGGCGGTGGTCACCGAGATCGCGGCCGAGGTCGAGGTCGAGGTGGACGTCGACGACGGCTGACTCGGCCGCGGCGGGCAGCGCCCGTTGCGCCGAACGGCGCAATTGCCCTCGTGTCAGAAGGCCCACCCGGGTAAGCGGGATGGCCCCGGCAAACGTGCATTCGTCACCTTGACATCGTCTCCGGCCCTGTGGAATTCTCGGCTTGGTCGCAGTTCAATGGGGGCTTTGAGGGGCAAATCAAGGAGGCTGCGTTATGTCGTCACCGGAATTCTCGGGACTGGACGTGTCGGGCCGGGTACGTGCGCGTGACATCCAGATGGCCGGGGTCGCCGACGTCCGCCGCCGGGTGCTGATGATCTCGGGCGCCATCGACACGACCGACCACGACGTCTCGGTCAGCGTCAACCTGCCGGAGCCGGGCCGCTGGCAGATCATCAAGTCCGAGACCAACCTGACCGACCAGACGTGGGTCGCGATGCAGGTCGTGATGGACGAGAACTCGACGTTCGTCAACGACCCCGAGTCGCTCGTGATGTCGCGGCAGTTCTCCAAGTCGTTCATGACGCCCGACCAGCGCCGGCTGACCTTCTACGGCGGCGAGGTGCGGCCCGGCGAGGCCGTGCTGAAGGTCTACGAGATGGAGACCAGCGCCCGCAAGCCCGCCTACTCCTACTCGCGCTACAGCCCGATCGCGACCGACAGCCTGGAGCAGTCGGAGCAGACGCTCGAGGAGCTCGTCACCAACGGGATGGCGCGGCGGCCGATGGTCGAGCTGATCGTCCCGGTCACCGTGATCGGCTGAGCCGATGACCAGCTTCATCCCCGGGCCGCACCTGCTCGACTCGCCCCGGGGCCGGGACTGGCCGCGGCTGCCGGCGGCGCCCGCGCCCGGTCGCGAGCCGGTGCCGCCGCGGCGGGCCGACGTCGTGATCGTGGGGGCGGGCCCGGCCGGGCTGGCCGTGGCCTCGGCGTTGTGGCACCACGGGGTGCGTGACATCGTCGTGTTCGACCGCGGCGGGAAGCCGTGCGGCCGGTTCTTCGACCGCGTCGACCTGCTCGGGCAGCGTGTGCTGCGCTCGCCCTACGAGCACCACCCCGGGGTCGAGGGGTACCGCGACTGCGAGCTGCTGGACTTCGCCCGGCTGCACTGGGGCCGGCTGACGCCGATCGAGCGCCGCGAGGTCCGGATGTCGCAGGCCGGGCACCGCTCGGTCGTGCCGCTCGACGTCTTCGAGGCCTACTGCGACCACCTGGTCGACACCCACCGGATCGCGGAGAAGACCTGGCGGGACACCGTCCGGGACGTCCTCCCGGCGGCCACCGACGTCACCGTGCGCGCGGACCGGGCCACGGTCACCGCGCGCCACGTCGTGCTCTGTCCCGGCGAGGAGCGGCGCGAGGCGCCCGTGGAGTGGTGGGGTGGCGGCGCCGCCCCACCGGGGGTCACCTACTGGGACGAACGGGTGCCGCCGCTCGGCGGGCGCCAGGTCGTCGTCGGCGCCGGGCTGACCTCGGCGCACCTGATCACGAACGCCCTCGCGGCCGGTCGCGAGGTGCACTGGGTGGTCCGCGAGCCCGGCGAGCGCTACCAGTGCGCCGACGTCAACTCCAAGTTCTTCCGGCCCGAGGGCCGGGCCCGGATCGGCAGCGTCGGCTGGTCCGACCGGCTGGGGCTGATGGCCGAGTTCCGGCGCGCGTCGATCATGTTCGAGTTCCGTCCGCAGCTGGAGCGGGCCGAGGCCGAGGGACGCCTGGTCGTGCACCGCGGCGACGCGATCACCTCGGTGGCGGCCGGGGCCGGCGGCACGGCGGTGCTGCGGCTGGCCGGCGGACGGCGGGTGAGCGGCGACAGCGCGGTGCTGGCGCTGGGCACGACGCCGGAAACCGGGCGCGGGCTGCTGCCCGAGGAGGTCGTCGGCGAGCGGGACGGCTGGCCGGAACTCGACGAACGCACCCTGACCTACGCGTACGCGCCGCTGGTGTCCGTGGTCGGCGCGGCCGCGGGCATGGTGCTCGGGCCGGCCGCCCGCAACATCGACGGCCACCGCGTCGCCACCGCCCGCGTCGCCGGCGCGATCGCCCGCAGCCTGCGCGGGGACGCCCCGGCCGCGACCCCGGCCCGCGCCAAGGTGGGCGCCGGTGTCTGACGAGGAGCCCTACGACTCGCGCTTCACCCTGCCCGAGATCGACGCCCCGCCGGGGACCGAGGTCGGCGTCATCCTGCTGGGCCTGGAGCCGGACCGGCTGGTCGCCGGGCTGGGCTTCGCCCGGCTGGCCGACGACCCGGCGCTGGTCACCCAGGCGGTCGACCGCGCACGCCACGGCGTGTTCACCGCCGACCTGGCCGGGCTCGCCGCGGCCGGGCTGGCGCAGTGGCGGACGCTGCGGCCCCTGGTGGATGCCGTCCCGGGACGCCCGGAGGCGGGGGCGCTGCGCCAGGAGTGGACGAACTCGGCCGCCCGGGTGGCGAACGCCGTGCCGGACATCGGTCCGGCGGCGCGGGCGTACCTGACGGCCTGCTGGATCCGCCGGGACGAGATCGACCGGCTCGCCGACCGAAAGGAAGCTCCCGATGTCCTACCTGAAGTCGCTGCCGGCTGAAACGACGCTGCTCCAGGTTTTCCGGTCCTACCCGGATCCGGCGCGCCACCTGCTGGCGTTCCACGAAACGCTGCTGCGTGGAGATTCACCGTTCTCGCCGGGGGAGCGGGAAATGATCGCGGCCTACGTTTCGGGCCTCAACGCCTGCGACTACTGCCACGGCATCCACACCGTGACGGCGGAGGCGTTCGGGATCCCGGAAGGCGTCCTGACGGCCGCGGTGGCGGACCTGGCGTCGTCCCCGGTCGACGACAAGCTGAAGCCGGTGCTGGCCTACGTGGGCAAGCTGACGCGGACGCCGTCCCGGATGACCGACGCCGACGCCGAGGCGGTGTTCGCCGCGGGCTGGGACGAACAGGCCCTGCACGACGCCGTGCTCGTCTGCGCGTTGTTCAACTTCATGAACCGGATGGTCGAGGGCCTGGGCATCAAGGCCGACGCGGCGTACGCGACGGAGTCGGGCGAACGGCTGGCCGAGGGCGGGTACGCCGGCCTGGCCGGAATGCTCTGAGACAACGGCAAAGGGGGCCTTCCCGCGGGAAGGCCCCCTTTGCTTTGTCCTTTATGGACGCTCAGGCGGCGTCGCGCCGCAGGGTTTCCGGCGCGGCCCGCAGCGGCTCCGGAGTGGACAGTGAGTGCCCCAGCCACGCCTCGTGGTCCAGCATCCGCAGGTGCTCGTCCTCGGTGCGGGCCACCCGGCGCATCGACACCCGCAGCAGCGGCGGGGCCATCACCGACGTCACGATCGCGACCAGCACCACCATCGTGTAGGTGGCGGTGTTGAGCACGCCGAGCCGCAGGCCGGTCAGCGCCACGATCACCTCGATGACACCGCGGGAGTTCATCCCCGCGCCGAGCGCGAGGCCCTCCCACTTGGACAGGCCGCTCATCCGCGCGCCGCCGTAGGCGCCGGCGAACTTGCCGACGATCGCCAGCGCCAGCAGAGCCGCCGCGGCCAGGGCCGTGGTCGGGTGCGCCAGCGCGGTCAGGTCCATCCGCAACCCGGCCGTGGCCAGGAACAGCGGCGCCAGCACGGAAAGCACCACCGTGCGCAGCGGCGCGAGCTTCGCCTGCGACGCCCGCGACTGCGCGATCAGGATGCCGCCGACGAACGCGCCGAACACCGGCTCCATGCCGAGGCTCTGCGTGGTGGCGCCGAAGGCCAGCAGGATGATCACCGCCATGGCGACGACCGGGCCCGACTCCTCACGCTTGGCGGCCAGGTCCATCAGCTTGCGCACGAGCACGCGGCCGATCGTCCCGGCGAGCGCGATGAACCCGAGCAGGTAACCGATCGACAGCGAGACGACGCCGGCGCTGACGCCGACCGTCGCGGCCGCGGAGACGACCGACAGCAGCAGCCAGCCGACGGCGTCGTCGACCATGCCGGCCGCGAGCGTCAGCTGCCCGATGTTGCGGTGCAACAGCTTCATGTCGGTGAGCGTCTTGGCGATCACCGGGATCGCGGTGACGCACATCGCGACGCCGATGAACAGGGCGAAGACCCAGCGGCTGGAGCCGGAGCTGCCGAGCAGGGAACCGGGCAGGACGAACCCGAGCCCGATGCCCAGCGCCAGCGGCACGAGCAGCCCGACCAGGCTGACGGTGGCCGCGGTCCTGCCCTGGCGGCGCAGGATGCGCGTGTCCAGGTGGGTGCCGGTGATCCCGACCAGCAGCAGCACGGCGAACTGCCCGACGCCGTCGAGCAGGTGGATCTGCTCGGGCGGCTGCGTGGGCATCAGCCAGTTCATGAAGCCGGGCGCGAGGTGGCCCAGCAGCGACGGGCCGAGCAGCATGCCGGTGACGAGCTCACCGACCACCGACGGCAGCCCGAAGCGCTCGGCGAGCCGGCCGAGCAGCTTGGCCAGGGTCAGCAGGACCAGGAGGCCGAGCAAGAACAACAACAACGGATGGGGCGCGATCGGCGCCACCGGGGCGGCAAGATGCATGGTCGACCTCCACGGGAGTGCTTATGCGCCGAATTGTTCCGGGTAATGGATCATGCGCGCGTCTCTGGTCATGCGATATCCACGACCTCCCGCTGAGCTTTTCCGGGCCCCCGGATCACCTGTGTGTTTCCCGTACGATACGGGCAGGGTCCGGTTTCCGATTTTTCCGAATTGCACAGAATGGCAGGAGTTTTCCATGCGCACGAGAACCCGAAGAATCGCCACCGTCGCCGCGGTGGTGGCCGGGCTGACGGCCGTGGCCGCGCCCGCCGCCTCGGCCGCGTCGCCGGTGCACCTGATCGCCGCGCCGACGTTCGCGTTGTCCGCCAACGCGACCGTCGCCGCGGTGGTCGTCGGGATGCCGCCGAACGGCACGTTCTGGGTCGGCGAATGCGGCTGGGTGCCGACCGGCTGCGCCGGCAACCCGGCGACGGTGGTCGAAGTCCACAGTGACGCCCACGGTATCGCGGTCACGACGATCGTGGCCCAGAAGAAGTACGTCGGCAACATCGGTGACGGTGTCGACGTGACGGTGGACTGCGCGACGGTGCGATGCACGCTGGGCGCGTACGACGTTTCCGTCACGGCGCTCGACCGCGTCGACATCCACTTCCGCTGAGACCTGCGGAAAAGGCCGGCACCGGAATTCCGGTGCCGGCCTTTCCGGGTCCGTTCAGGCGGCCAGGATCTGCGTGGTCCGTTTCGCGTCGCCGGTGTCGTGGGCGGCGAGGAGCTCGGCGAACTCCTCGGCGGGCAGGATCCGGACGCCGAGTTCCCGCGCCTTGTCCGCTTTGCTGCCGGAACCTTCGCCGACGACCACGAGGTCCGTCTTGGCCGACACCGAGCCGGCCGCGGTGCCGCCCAGCCGCTCGACGGCCAGGTTGCCTTCGTCGCGGTTCTTCAGTCCCGGCACCGCGCCGGTCACCACGACCCGCATCGGCGAGCCGTCGGCCTTGCGCAGCGGGAGATCGGCGGGCGCTGCGGCCGGAGCCGCGAAGTCCGGCTCGGTCATGGTCAGGCCGCGGTCCACCAGCTTCGCGATGACCGGCGCGAGCTCGGCCAGCTCGCCGGCGATGGTCACCGCGCGTTCCAGGCCGACGCCGTCGACCTCCTGCAGCTGGTCGGGCGTGGCTTCGAGAAGTGCGTCCATGGAACCGAAGTGGCGGGCCAGCCGCCGGGAGACCGCGCGCCCGGCCATCCGGATGCCGAGCCCGGTCAGCAGGCTCGACAGCGGCCGCTTCCGGGTGAGCTCGATCGCCGCGACCAGCTTGCCGCCGGAGATCTCGCCGAGGCCCTCGAGTGCGGCCAGCTTCGGTACGTCGAGGTCGTACAGATCGGCCGGGTCGGCGACCAGGCCCTCGGCCACCAGCTGGTCGAGGATCTTGCCGCCCATGCCCTCGATGTCCATCGCCTCGCGGGTGGCGTAGTGCGCGAGGATCTTGCGCGCGCCGCAGACACGGCCGCCGGTGCAGCGCCAGCGCGTCTGCGAGCGGTCGATGTCCGACCCGCAGTCGGGGCAGACCTCGGGCGGGGTGAACGGCTTGGCGCCCTTCGGCCGCTCGTCGAGCTTGGCGCCGGTGATCTCGGGGATCACGTCGCCGGCGCGGCGGACGAACACGGTGTCGCCGACGCGGACGTTGCGGCGCTCGAGGTCGTCGAAGTTGTGCAGCGTCGCCGAGACGACCTTGACGCCGTCGATGAACACCGGCTCCAGCGTCGCGACCGGGGTGATCACGCCGGTGCGGCCGACCTGGACGTCGATGGCGAGCAGCTTGGTGCTGCGGGTGTCGGCGGGGAACTTCACGGCGACGCCCCAGCGCGGCGCCTTGGTCGACGCTCCGGCGGCCGCGCGGTCCTCGGGCCGGTCGGCTTTGATCACGACGCCGTCGACGCCGTAACCGAGCGAACCGCGCAGGTCCCGGATCTCGGCGACGGCCGCCTCGATCTCGTCGGCGTCGTGGCAGACCTTCAGCGCGGGCTTGCCCCCGGCCGTCGTCGCGACCCCGAGCTTTTCCAGCTGGGCCATGGCTTCCGAGTGCGTGCCGTCGTCCTGCACCCCCTGCACGGAGTAGGCGACGAACGACAGCGGCGCCGCGTAGGCGCGGTCGATCGCCCGCAGCGTCCCGGCGGCGGCGCCACGCGGGTGGGCGAACGCGGGCTCGCCGTGACCGGTGCGCAGTTCGTTGGCCGTCGCGAAGTCCTCGTCGGTCATGAAGATCTCGCCGCGGACTTCGATCGTCCGGGGCGAGGAGAGCTTCTTGGGCAGGCCCTTGGCCCGGAGCGCGCGTGTGGTGACGTCTTCGCCCATCGTGCCGGTGCCGCGGGTGAGGACCAGCGTCAGCCGGCCGCGCGAATAGCGGGCGGCGACGGCGAGGCCGTCCAGCTTCGGTTCGACCGAGAAGGCCGGGGCCGGGTGGCCGAGGACACGTTCGAGGCGGCCCAGCCACTTCTGCAGCGACTCGGTGTCGAAGACGTTGTCCAGCCCCAGCATCGGCGTGCTGTGCGGGATCTCGGTCCCGGGCGCGACCCCCGCGCCGACGGCCTCGGTCGGTGTGTCGGGGGCCTTCCACGCCGGGTGCGCGGTTTCGGTCGCGATCGCGCGGGCCAGCAGGGCGTCGTAGGCGTCGTCGTCCATGAGGACGTCTTTGCCGGCGTAGTAGGCGGCCGCGGCGGCCCGGATCCCGTCGAGGGCTTTTTCGTACTGCGCGGCGGAGGAGAACGCCTTGGCCTTCGCCGGATCGGCGGGGCCGACGGGTGCCGGGGTCATCGGGATCCTCCACTCGTCGACGGACGGGCCGGGCGGGCACAGGGGCGCCCGCTGGGGACGCTAGTCCCGCCGGCCGCGCGGCCCATCTCCCAAAATGCCGTGAAGGCCACCTTCAGGGACTCCATGTCCCTCAAGGTGGCCTTCACGGACCTGGAACGCGCTCAGCCCTTGACGGGGCTGCTCTGGTGCGAGAACAGGTTCAGCTCGCCCTCGGCGTTGCGGACGACCACCCAGACCGCGCGGATCTGGTTCTCCGGCGCGATCTCCGACTCGCCGGCGCGGATGATCCCGCCCTCGGTGATCGCGATCGCGACGTTCTCGTCGAGGAACTTGACCTCGAGCGGCCAGCCGTAGACGTGCGCGCCCTTGAGGGGACCCGCGAACCCGGCGCGCATGTACGCGCGGATCTCGTCCTGGCTGGTGAGCTGGTTGTCCTGCAGCAGCAAGCTGCCGTTGGCGGTGAAGACGTCGGCGAAGACGTCCGGGTCGTTCTTCAGCCACGCGTCCTGGATGCGCTGCGGCACGGTGAGGACGGCCTTTTCGTCCGCGCTGGTGAACTCGCGGTAGAAAGAGGTGTCCTCCTCGACGCCGAGCGCGGTGAGGATCTCGGTGGCGTCGCCCCACGGAGTGGTCGGCACAATGAACTCCTGGTCTGTTTCGGTTACCAGCGGAGGGTGGCGCCGGAGCCGCGCGGGCTGTTCTGGTAGACGGCCAGCTGCCATTCGTTGTCGCGCTTCACGACGACCCACGTGGAGCGGACGGCGAGCTCCTCGTCGATTTCGGTCTCACCCGGGGCGAGGATGCCGCCGTGGGTGCGGATCAGCGCGACGGTGTCGGAGACGAACCGGAGGTCGACCGGCTTGCCCGTGACGCCCGTGCCCTTGAACGGCCCGGCGTAGGCGGCGGCCATGAACGAACCGATCTCGTCGCGGCCCTTCTTCAGGACGTCACCGGGGAGGATGAGGACGCCGTCCTCGGTGAAGGCCTTGGCGACGCCGTAACCGTCGTTCTTCGTCCAAGCGGCGATCAGGCGCAGCGGGACGTCGAGGGCTTCCTTTTCCTTCTCCGCGGTGAAGGGCCCGTAATAGTCGTCCAGCCTGGCCTGGTCGTCAGAAGTGGGTGCGGACACTGTTGCTTCTCCTTCGATCGGTCGGCCAACCAACGGCAGGGATACGATCGGCCCCATACGAGGTAAATGGTCACACGCGGCCCGCATCGGAAACCTCTCCTGCGTTGCCGCGGTTCGCGGTCCTTTTCCCGCAGGAGAGGAGATGCCCGGCACCGGCGTCGGCGGGAATCCTGGTCACGGAGATTCGAGCCAATTGACCAGCCAAGGAGAGCCGGATGTCCGAGAAGGCATCGTCCCTCGTCGCAGGGGCCAAGCAGTGGGCCACCTACTACGGCAAGTTCACCCAGGGCGAGGAGAGCGCCGCGCTGACCGCCCAGCTGCGCGCGCGGGCCGCCTGGGACGCGAACGACGCCGACGCGTTCGCCGCGTCGTTCGCCGAGAACGGCAGCATCCTCGTCGACGACCAGCAGGTCAACGGCCAGGACGCGATCAAGACGTTCTTCACCGACGCCTTCGGCGGCCAGCTGGCCGGCACGAAGCTGCTCACCGAGCCGATCGAGATCAAGGTCCTCGAGCCCGGTGTGGCCGTGGTGATCACCGACGGCGGCGTCCTCTACGACGGCGAGACCACCGTGCCGGCCGAGCGCGTCGTCCGCGGCACCTGGGTCGCCGCGCAGGTCGACGGCGAGTGGCGCGTGGTGTCGCAGCAGACCAGCCCGGTCAAGGGCTGAGGGGGCGGGCATGACGAGCACCGAACGCACGGGCGTCGTCACCTTCCGGGGCAACCCGGTGACGCTGCTCGGCCCGGAGGTCGCCGTCGGCGACCAGGCGCCGGACTTCACCGTGCTGGGCAACGACCTGGCGCCGGTCCGGTTCTCCTCGCTGAGCGGCACACGGGTGATCTCGGTCGTCCCGTCGCTGGAGACGCCGGTCTGCGACCTGCAGACGCGCCGGTTCAACGAAGCCGTCACCGACCTCGGCGAGGCGTCGGTGCTGACGGTGTCGGTGGACCTCCCGTTCGCCCAGGCCCGCTGGTGCGGCGCGGCGGGCGTCGAGGGCGTGCGAACCCTGTCCGACCACCGCGACGTCGCGTTCGGTCTCGCGTACGGCGTGCTGATCAAGGAGTTCCGCCTTCTGTCCCGCGCGGTGTTCGTGGTGGACGCCGCGAACACGGTCGTCCACGCCGAGTACGTCCCCGAAGTCGGCCAGCCGCCGAACTTCGACGCCGCGGTGATCGCGGCCCAAGGAGCCGAAAGCGCGCGCCGGTCCGCCGGCCGCGCCGCCTGACCGTCCGAAAAGGACGGTCCATTCGCGAAGGCCGTCGCCCGGGTCCCCCTGCACCCGGGCGGCGGCCTTCGCTTTGCCGTGTCGACCCCCCAATCACGCGAGTTGACCCGCTAATCACGCGAGTCGACCCGCCAATCACGCGAGTCGACCCCCCAATCACGCGAGACCGGAGTTCGGGAACCGACGTGATGCCCGGCGGATCACGTGAGATGCCTTCTTGAGCACGACGTCGCCTGCCGGAAGGCGGAAATCGGGTGCTCGCCGGGGCAAGTCATGCGCTTGGGCGGGCACACTCGCGATCAGTGGGCATCACGTGTGATTGAAGGGACATCACGCGTGATTGAAGGGTCGGCACGCGTGATCGGGGGGTCGACACGGCAACAGGCCCCGCGACGTGGAGGTCGCGGGGCCCGGGCGAAGAGATCTACGCGGCGCGGGGGAGGGTGTCCAGGTCCGCCAGCAGGACTTTCAGGGCCTTTTTGTCGGCTTTCCCCACTGCGGTGTGCGGGAAGGCGTCCAGGACTTCCAGGCGCTCCGGGATCTTGAACGCCGCCAGGCCGCGCTCCGTCAGGAGACGGGTGATTTCGGCCAGGGACAACGAGCAGCCGCCGTGGAAGCGGACGAACGCGCAGACGCGCTCGCCGTACACCGGGTCCGGGGACGGGACCGCCGCCACCTCCGCGACCTCCGGCAGTTCCTGGATCAGCGTCTCGACCTCGCCGGCCGAGATCTTCTCGCCGCCGCGGTTGATCAGGTCCTTCACCCGGCCGCAGACGACCGCGTGGCCGTCGGTCGTGATGCGGACCAGGTCGCCCGTGCGGAACCAGCCGTCCTCGGTGAACGACAGGCGGTTCTGGTCCGGGACGCCGTAGTAGCCGCGCGGGGTGCCCGGGCCGCGCGTCAGCAGCTCGCCGATCTCCCCGGGGGACACGGGTGAGCCGTCCTCGTCGACGACCAGCAGCTCGTCGAACGCGCTGACCGGCGGCCCCTGCGTGCCGAACGCCACCTCGTCGGACGCGTCCGGCGGGGTGTAGCAGACCAGGCCCTCGGCCATCCCGTACACCTGCTGCAGCCGGCAGTCGAGCGTCCGCGCCATCCGCTCCGCGATGTCCGGCGCCAGCATCGAGCCGCCGACGTGCAGGTACCGCAGGCTGGACAGGTCCGGCTTCAGCGTGGCCGCCGCGTCCATCCACTTCAGCACGACGGCCGGCACCGCCGACGTCGCCGTGACGCGCTCGGCCTCGATCGCCGCGAACACCGGTTCCGCCCGGGGGGACGCCGAGAACACGACGCGCCCACCCGCGTGCAGCGCGCCGAGCAGGCCCGGGCTGGCGAGCGGGAAGTTGTGCCCGGCCGGCAGCACCGCGAGGTACACGGTGTCCTCGCCGAACGCGCACGCCCGCGCGGTGTGGACGATATTGAACAGGTAGTCGTCGTGCGTCCGGCTGATCACCTTCGGCACGCCCGTGGTGCCGCCCGACAGCAGGAACACGGCGATGTCCGACGGCGACGGCCCGTGCTCGTCCAGCCACCGCCGCCGCGCCTCGACGTCGCCGTCGGGCGACAGCAGCGACCGGACGTCGATCGCGCCCTCGGCGACGTCGTCGCCGACCACCAGCACCTCCGCCGGCCCGGGCAAGGCCGCGGCCACCCGGAACGCCAGCTGCTGGTGGTCGTACCCGCGCCAGGTGCCGGGCACGACCAGGGCGCGCGCCCCGACGTGCGCGCCGATGGCCGTCAGCTCGTGGTCGCGGTGCGGCGGCAGCATCATCGTCGGGACGACGCCGAGGCGCAGCAGGGCCGCCGTCACGACCGCGAACTCCCACGTGTTCGGCAGCTGCACCAAGACCGTGTCCCCGCGCCCCAGCCCGCGCTCGCCCAGCCGCACGGCCAGCGCGTCCGCGCGCACCGCGAGGTCGCGGTAGGTCAGCCGGGTCGCCCCGTCGACGACGGCGACCCGGTCACCCCGGTCCCCGGCCCACTCCCACAGGTACGACCCCATCGTGCGTCCGGGCCAGACCCCGGCCGCGCGGTACGCGTGCGCCAGATCCTGCGGCCAGGGCACAAAACCGTCGAAACTCATGCCGTCCCCTCGGTGTCCTGAGACATCTCCTGAGACATCTCTGGGGCCATCTCTTGGGCCATCCGCTCGGTCAGCAGCGAAGCGACCGCGTCGATGGTCGGGCGGTCCCAGAACAACGTCGCGGGCAGCGGGAACCGGAAGCGCCGCTCCAGCCCGCGCCGGATCCGCACGGTCATCACCGAGTCGAGACCCATCTCGATCAGCGGCCGCCGGATGTCCACTTCGGACGGTGCGAGGCCGGTCTCGGTCGCGACCTGCTTGCGGATCTCCTCGGTGACGGCGGCCGTCAGCTCGGCGCCGGTGAGCCCGGCCCACGGGACGTCGACCAGGTCGGCGGCCGTGGCGCCGGCCGCGGCCTCCTCCGGTAGCTCCGACAGCAGCGCCAGCTTCCGCACCCCCGGCTCGGCCGGCAGCGTCCGCAGCATCACGGCGTACCCGAGGTCGTGGCGGGTGGCCAGGTCCCAGGCGCCGAACGCCTCGGTGGCGCTGATGTCGGCCGTGCCGCGGGCGGCGAGCTCGGCGTCGATCACCGCGGTGGAGGTCGACATGCCCAGCCCGCGCCACGACGTCCACGCGTAGCTGGCCGCCCCGGTGTCCCCGGCGGCACGCCGGTGCGCGGCGAGCCCGTCGAGGAACGCGTTGCCCGCGGCGTAACTGGCCTGCCCGGGCAGCCCGAGCAGCTGGCCGCACGAGGAGAACAGCACGAAGAAGTCCAGCGACCCCGGCGGGAACAGCGCGTGCAGGTTCAGCGCGCCTTCGACCTTCGGCCGCATGACGTGGCGCAGCGACGCCTCGTCGAGCCGGCCGAGCGTGCGGTCGTCGAGCACGCCGGCGGCGTGCACCACGCCGCGGAACGGCGGCAGCCCCAGCGCGTCCGGCGAGAGCTTCGCGGCGACGTCGTCGGCGTCGGAGACGTCCACGGCGACCGGGAACACGGTGACACCCAGGCGTTCCAGCGCGACCACCGAGTCGACCGCGGCGATCTCGGCCTCGTCGGTCAGCTCGGCCCAGCGGGCGCGCGGCGGGAGCCCGCGCCGGCCGGCGAGCACGATCCGCCGGGCGCCGCGGTCGGCCAGCCAGTGCGCGACCTCCAGGCCCAGCGTGCCGAGGCCGCCGGTGACCAGGTACGTCGCGTGCGGCCGGCCTTCGAGCCGCTGCTTGACCGGCTCGCCCTCGATCCGTTGCAGGCGCCCGACTTCGGCCGCCCCGTCGCGGACGACGACGACGTCCTCGCCGCGGATCGTGCGCAGCACGTCGACCAGGCCCCGGATGTCCTCTTCGGACTGTCCGATGTCGACGACGCCACCCCAGAGGTCCGGGTACTCGCCGCCGACGACCCGGCCGACACCCCAGACGGAGCTGTGGCCGAGCGAACCGGCGTCGGCGCTCTCGCGGACGCCTTCGGTGAGGCACCAGACGCGCGCGGCTTTCGTCTCGCCGGTCGCGGCGACGCGCTGGGCCGTGCGGGCGAGCAGCCAGGCCCCGTCGGCGGCGGCGTCCCCGGACGCGCCGGCGGCGGGGACCACGAGCAGCGTGTGCTCGCGGCTCAGCAAGCCCTCGGGCAGCGCCTCGGGCGTGGCCGTGACCAGGTGCGCGACGCCGAGCGCGTCGAGCCCGGTGGTGACCCGCCGCAGCACCGGCGAGTCCGGCCCGACCAGCACGAGGTTCAGCGCCGCGCCCGAAGCGGTGCCCTCGGCCGGGCGCCAGCCCAGCCGGTGCACGACCTGGCGCGGGCTCGTCACGGCGCCGGCTTCGCTGTCCAGCACGCCGTAGCGCAGCCGGGCCAGCCGGCCGACGACGGTCCCGTCGAGGTCGGCGATCTCGACGTCCACGGTGTCGTCGGCGACCACGCGCACGGTCACCCGCGCCCGGGACGGCGACTGCGCGGCGAGCGTGACGCGGTGGATGTGGGCGGGCATCCGCAGGATCGGCGGCCCGCCGAAGGCGACCGAAGCCGCCGACAGTGCGCCGTCGAGCAGCGGCGCCCAGGTCTCGGGCAGCTCGTCCGAGCCGGGGTCGGTGTTGACGGTGACCACGAGGGTGCCGTCCCCGCGCCGGATTTCCTCGACGACCCACGGGAAGCCCATCGCCGCGACGCCGAGCGTGGCGAGCCGGTCGATGACGTACCCGGTCGGCAGGTCCTCGGTGGTCTGCGCATCCGAGCGCTGGCCGCGGATCTTGCCGGTGAACGGCGAGACGGACGCGGTCGTGTGGGTGACCCAGCCCTTGTCGTCGCCGTCGTCGCTCTGACCGTCCTCGATGATCCGCGACGACAGCCGGAACGCGCCGTCCTGCAGCACGATCTGCAGGTGCCGGGGCCGGGTGACGCTCACCGGCACGCGCAGCGCGACGTCGGAGATCTCGTGCCAGGTGCCCTTCGCGGTCGCCGCGGCGGTGAGGAAGCTGTTGAGCAGCACCGCGGCCGGGATGATCTCGACCTTGCGCACCGGGTGGTCGCCCGGGTACGGCCGCGAGTCGCGGTCCAGGTAGGTCAGCCAGGCCTGCGCCGGGTTCGCGCCGTGCACGTTGATCCGGCCGCCGAGCAGCGTGTGGCTCTCGAGGTCGTGCTGCTCGGTGAGGAACGACCGGCCGACCGAGTCGTCGACCCAGTGCTCCTTGCGCTGCCACGCCGTGGTCGGCACGTCCACCAGCGAGCCGGCCGGCCAGTGCGCGGCCCAGTCGACGTCGACGCCGGCGCAGTACAGCGCGCCGAGGTTGCCCAGCAGGGTTTCGCGCTCGGGCCGGTTGCGGCGCAGGGAGTGCGTGACGACGGCGTCGGTGATGCCCAGCTCGTCGAGGGTCTCGTTGATCGAGTGCTCGACCACCGGGTGCGGCGAGACCTCGACGAAGAGCCGGTAGCCGTCGGCCGCCGCGGCCGCGACGGCCTCGGCGAACCGGACCGTGCCGCGCAGGTTCGTCGCCCAGTACGCGCCATCGCGCGGGGCTTCCGAACGCGGGTCGGCCAACGCCGTGCTGTACACCGGGATCCCGGCCGGCGTCGGGGGCAGGTCGGCGGCGGCTGCGGCGAGCGACTCCAGCAGCGGGTCCATGTGCGGGCTGTGGAACGCGACGTCGGAGTCGACGCGGCGCACGACGAGTCCCTCGGCGCCGAACGACTCGCTGATCTCCTGGACGGCGTCGATGTCGCCGGAGAACACGGTCGAACCGGTGGCGGCCGCGACCGCGACGGCGACGTCGGTGCGGCCGGCGAGACGGCGGCGGGCCTCTTCCGGCGGCAGGTTCACCATGGCCATCGCGCCGTTCCCGGCGACCTGGCGCAGCAGCAGGGACCGCCGGCAGACCAGCCGGGCGCCGCGTTCTAGGGTGAGCATCCCGGACGTGACGGCCGCGGCGATCTCGCCCACGGAGTGCCCGATCACGGCGTCGGGGTGGACCCCGCGGTCGCGCCACAGCGCGGCCAGTGCGACCTGGACGGCGAAGATCATCGGCTGGACGACGTCGACCGGCTGCTCGTCGTCCGAGCCGATGGTCGCGCGCGGCGAGACGCCCATCTCCGCCTGGAAGATCGGCTCGATCGTGTCGATCACGGCGGCAAACGCCGGTTCGGTCGCGAGCAGCTCGCGGGCCATGCCGATCCACTGCGAGCCGTGCCCGGAGAAGACCCAGACCAGGTCCTGGCGTGACGTCTCGGGCAGCGCGCGCCCGGACGTCCCGCCGGTGCCCGCCGCGAAGTTGGCCAGCTTCGCGCGCAGCGTGAAGGTGTTGTCGGCGACGACGGTCGCGCGGTGCGGCAGGTGCTGGCGCCGCTGCGAAAGCGTGTGGCCGACGTCGGCCAGTGTGGTGTCGGGGTTGCGGGCCAGCCAGTTCGCCAGCCGGCCGGCGTACTTCGCGACGGCGGTCTCGGTCGCCCCGGACAGCGGGAGCACCCGCGGCGTCCCGGTCGCCGCGGCCGGGCCGGCCTCGGCGTCGGCCTCGTCGGCCGCCTCCAGGATCACGTGCGCGATGGTGCCGCCGTAGCCGTACCCGGAGACCCCCGCGCGCCGCGGCGCGACGCTCTGCGGCCACGGCGTGTTCTCGGTGACCACGCGCAGACCCGAAGTGGCCCAAGGGATCTTCGGGTTCGGCGTGGTGAAGTTCAGGCTGGCCGGGATCTCGCCGTGCTGCAGGGCCAGCACGGTCTTGATCACCCCGGCGACGCCGGCGCCGGCTTCGAGGTGGCCGACGTTCGGCTTGACCGAGCCGATCAGGCAGGGCGTGTCGGGCGTGCGGCCGGCGCCGAACACCGCGGTCATCGCGCCCGCTTCGAGCGGGTCGCCGACGTTGGTGCCGGTGCCGTGCGCCTCGACGTAACCGACCGTCGCCGGGTCGATCCCCGCGGCGGTGTAGGCCTTGCGCATCAGGTTGGCCTGCGCCTCGCCGTTGGGCGCCATGATCCCGTTGGTCTTGCCGTCCTGCTGCACCGCGCTGCCGCGGACGACCGCGAGCACCCGGTCGCCGTCGCGGCGGGCGTCTTTGAGCAGCTTGAGCACGACGACGCCGCCGCCCTCGCCGCGGCCGTAACCGTCGGCGGAGGCGTCGAACGACTTGCTGCGCCCGTCGCGCGAGGTGGCGCCGGCCGCGTCGAGCACGACCGAAAGCCCCGGGCCGGCCATCACCAGGATGCCGCCGGCCAGGGCGACCGGGCACTCGCCGGAACGCAGCGCCTGGGCGGCCAGGTGGATCGAGACCAGCGAGGACGAACAGGCCGTGTCCACGACCATGCTGGGCCCGTGCAGGTCGAGCACGTAGGAGACGCGGTTGGCGACCGCGCAGAACGAGCTGCCGATCCCGGTCCAGGCCTCGATCCGCGGCAGGTCCTCCAGCAGGCGGCGGCCGTAGTCGTCGGCGCCGACCCCCATGAACACCCCGGCGTCCGTGCCGCCCAGCGAGCGCGGCGGGATCCCCGCGTGCTCCAGCGCCTCCCACGCCAGCTCCAGCGTGATCCGCTGCTGCGGGTCCATCAGCGCGGCCTCGCGGGGCGTGACGTCGAAGAAGTCGGCGTCGAACTCCTTGACGTTGTCCAGGAACGCGCCGCGCTTGGTCACGTCCCGGACCACCGCGGCGTGCTCCCGGCTCTGGCCGGCGTGCCACTCCCAGCGGTCCGCGGGCAGCTCGCCGACGGTGTCGCCACCGTCGCGCAGGAGGGCCCAGAACGACTCTGGTGACTCGATTCCCGCGGCGAAACGGCAAGCCATCCCGATGATGGCGACGGGTTCGGGGAAGTTCATCGGCCTTCTTTCGTTCGTCCCGCGAGCGGCGGGCGCCGGGCTAGGACACCGAAGATCCGGGCGAGCCGGTTCCGGCCCGCCCGGATCGGGCGCCGGGCTACTTGTGGCCCACCACCAGGGCGTGGCTGAAGCCGAGGTCGGCGAACCGCTCGACCCGCGAGAAACCGGCGTCGCGCACGGACTTCTCCATGTCCGCGGCCGACCAGGTCATGCCCTCGCCCGAGGCCAGCGCCAGGAAGTACGGCGAGACGAGCCCGCCCGAGAGCGAGCCGGTGCCCTCGTCGTTGGAGACGAAGTTGTAGACCAGCACCGTGCCGCCCTCGGGAAGCGCGTCGTAGCACTTGCGCAGCAGCTCGGTGTTCCGCTCGAGCGACCAGATCTCGTAGATGTGGAAGAACAGGATCGCGTCGGCGCCCTCGGGCAGCCGGTCGGTCAGCATGTCGCCCGGGTGGAAGTGGACGCGCTTGCGGACCGACGGGTCCTCGATCTTGTCCGCGGCGAGCCGGGTGACGCTCTCCTGGTCGAACACCGTGACCTCGAGCTCGGGGTAGCGCTCGGCCAGCTTGACCGAGTTGGTGCCGTCACCGCCGCCGATGTCGATCGCGTGCTTGACGTGGCTGAAGTCGTAGTGCTCCAGGAACTGCTCGAACGCGCGGTTCGAGGCGTCGCCCATGTTGTCGTAGAAGACCTTCTGCAGGTCCGGCGTCGCGGTGAGCTTCGAGTAGAGCGTGTCGCCGGGGCCCTCGAGGTGGCGCAGGCCGACGTTGGTGCTCTGCCGCATCGACTCGGCGAAGTCCACCAGGGTCTTGTTGATGATCTTGTCCTGGATGTCGATCAGCGGGCCGAGGAACCGCTCGCCGCTCTTGAGCAGCTTGCGGCGGACGAGTTCGGTGTTGACGAACTTGCCGTCCTCCTTCTCGATCAGCAGCAGCGACGCCAGGCCGAGCAGCAGGACGCGCGCCGGGTACTCCTCGACGCCCAGCGCCTCCGCGGTCTCGGTGACGTCCAAGCCGCCGCTGTCCTCGAGCTTCTGGAACAGGTCGAACTCGAGACCCGTGCGCAGCAGTTCGAACGCGGTGTGGCCGTGGATGAGGATCCGGAGGTAATCCGCACCCGAGATCGGGACGCTCGTCGCCATGGCTTGTTCTCCTTCGCAGGGGATGGGTCGGCCTGGCCCGGCTCGCCCGCATACGAGGATGATCGGGGCGAAAACCCGGGGGCGCCTCCATTTCTGCGGTGCGGGCGGCCCGCCACCCGCACGGGTGCGACGAGGGCACGACGGGAGAGCCGGGTGCGGTGGCGAGCGCGAAGGCGCCTGCGTAGATTCGACGCCGTGACCGATGGCCGGTGCCCCAGCTGTGGCAACCCCCTGCCCGGGCGCGCGAGCGGGCGCGGCCGGACGTCGAAGTACTGCTCGCCCGCCTGCCGGCAGAAGGCCTACCGCGAGCGGCAGCAGCCGAACGGCGGCGCCGCCGTGCCGGACCTGATCGCGGACATCGAGCTCCGGGTGCGCCGGCTGGCCCCGCAGCTGCCCGAGGACTTCTACACCGACGTCACCGACCTCGCCTCGACGGTCGGCAAGCTCCGCCGGATCGCCCAGCTGGCCCGGGACGCCGCCGCCGGCGAAAACGTCACGGCCGCGGTCGTGACGGAAAACCGGCCGGCCGGTGCCGCCCAAAGCGTCACGGCGGCCCCCGTGACGGAAGAAGAAAGCGTCACGGACGAGGGCGTTACGGAAGGCGCGGGCGAGGACGAGCTGGTCACCGCCGCCGTCCGGGCCGGGGACGAATGGGACTTCGCGGGCCTGGTCGAGCCGTTCCGGCACGAGCTGCAGGTGCACTGCTACCGGATGGTCGGCTCGTACGACGACGCCGAGGACATGGTGCAGGAGACCTTCCTGCGGGCCTGGAACCGGAAGGACGTCTTCGAGGGCCGCTCGACCTTCCGGGCCTGGCTCTACCGCATCGCGACCAACGCCTGCCTCGACTTCCTGCGCCGCAACGAGCGCCGTCCGCAGCGGTACGAGCCGGTGCCGGGGATGGACAACGGGGCCGCCGAGGCCCCCGCCCGGGTGACCTGGCTGCAGCCCTACCCGGACGCGCTGCTGGAGGACGTCGCCTCCACCGAGCTGCAGCCCGAGGGCGCCGCGGTGTCCCGGGAGACGATGGAGCTGGTCTTCCTGGCCGCCATCCAGCACCTCCCGCCCCGGCAGCGGGCCGTGCTGATCCTGCGTGACGTCCTGGGCTGGCCGGCCGCCGACACCGCCGAGCAGCTGGACATGAGCGTCGCCTCGGTCAACAGCGCCCTGCAGCGGGCCCGGCCCGCCCTGCGCCGGCACCTGCCCGAGCGGCGCAGCGAGTGGACCGCGACGGCCCGCCCGACCAGCGAAGAGCGCGAGATCCTGCAGCGTTACATGGACGCGGCAGACCAGGCCGACGCCGCCGTGGTCGCCGAGCTGCTCAGCCAGGACGTCGTGCTGACCATGCCGCCGAACCCGTTCTGGTTCGTCGGCCGCGACGCGATGATGGCGTTCATCAAGCCCTCGATCGACCCGGGGTCGCCGCACTTCCAGGGCACGTGGAAGCACCTGCCGACCTTCGCGAACCGGATGCCCGCGGCGGCCGGGTACCTGCGCCGTCCGGGCACCACCGTCTACCGGGCGCAGGTCCTGGACGTGCTGCGCATCGAAGGCGGCCGGATCGTCGAGATCACCTCCTTCGAACCGCACCTCTTCCCGGCCTTCGGGCTCCCGCTGACCCTCTGATCGAAATCCCCTCCGGTCGCACCGATGAGTTTTCGCGCGGGCGTGCGTCTCAATGTCCGACAACGCGGGCAACACAGCACGCGAGAAGACGCGGAGGAGACACGAAGATGTCGCTCGAGAAGAAGAACGCGATCGTCTACGGCGCCGGCGGCTCGATCGGCGCGGCGGTGGCCAAGGCGTTCGCCGCCGACGGCGCGCACGTCTTCCTGGTCGGCCGGACCCTGGAGTCCCTGCAGGCCGTGGCCGACGAGATCGAGGCGGCCGGCGGCTCGGCCTCGGTGGACGTGCTCGACGCGCTCGACGAGTCGGCCGTCGAGGAGCACGCCAAGACGGTGGTCGTCGAGGGTGGCAGCCTGGACGTCTCGATCAACCTGATCACCCGCGGCGACGTCCAGGGCATCCCGCTGATCGACATGAAGGTCGCGGACTTCACCAGCCCGGTCGTCACCGGCATCACCACCAACTTCATCACCATGCGCGCGGCGGCCCGGCACATGGTCGCGCAGGGCTCCGGCGTGATCCTCGCGCTGGACAGCGGATCCGCGCACGGCAGCCCGATGATGGGCGGGACCGGTTCCGCCGACGGCGCGATCGACACCCTCGTGCGCAACCTGGCCGCCGAAATCGGCCCGAGCGGCGTGCGCGTCGCCGGGATCTGGACGGCCGGTTTGCCCGAAACGCTGTCCCCGGAGAAGCTCGCGGCGTTCAGCGGCGCGCCGCAAATGGACGACGCCGCGTTCCAGGGTCTGCTGCAGCACCTCGACGGCATGCGGATGACCAAGAAGTCGCCCACGCTCGCCCAGGTCGCCGCGACCGCGACGTTCCTCGCCGCGCCGGAGGCCGGTGCCATCACGGGCACCTTCCTGAACGTCACGAGCGGCATCTTCCCGAGCTGATCCGGCTGCGGCGAACCAGCCGTCCGGAGCAGCGGATTACCTCTTTCGCCTGAACTCCGTGCGGCCGGGTGCATGCGGTGAGCGCAATCCGGAAGATGCGGCCCGCCTCGCGATGGCACAACGATGTGCTCGGATAGTCGACCCGTTCCGCCGTTCGGCTGCGGGTCGCTGCGATGGCTGGGGGCCAGGCCTTCCGTGTGCACCGGGCACACGTCGAACAGGAAAGGAAACCAGATGTCCCTGGAGAACAAGAACGCCATCGTCTACGGAGCCGGTGGATCGATCGGCCGTGAAGTGGCGAAGGCGTTCGCCAAGGCAGGTGCCCGCGTCTACTGCGCCGGGCGCACCCGCAAGAACCTCACCCCGGTGGTCAAGGAGATCACCAACGCCGGCGGCTGGGCGAAGGCCAACGTGGTCAACGCCCTGAACGAAGCCGCAGTGGAACGGCACGCGAAGACGGTGGTGGCCGAAAGCGGCAGCCTGGACATCTCGATCAACCTGATCAGCCGCGGCGACGTGCAGGGCACGCCACTGCTCGACATGATCGCCGACGACGTGACCGGGCCGGTCCTGACCGGGCTCACCACGAACTACCTCACCGCCCGGGCGGCCGCCCGGCACATGACCGAGCAGGGCTCCGGAGTGATCCTGGGCCTGAACAGCGGTTCGGCCAACGGCAGCCCGATGATGGGCGCCACCGGCCCGGCCGACGCGGCGATGGACACGCTGTTCCGCAACCTCGCGGCGGAGCTCGGCCCGGCCGGCGTCCGCGTGCTGGGCATCTGGACGGCGGGCCTGCCGGAGACCCTGTCCCGGGAGAAGCTCGCGGCCCACAGCGGCGGCCAGGAGATGGACGAGGAGGCCTTCCAGGGGGTGCTGGAGCACCTCGACGGCATGCGGATGACGAAGAAGTCACCCACGCTGGCCGAGGTTGCGGCCACGGCGACGTTCCTCGCATCCGAGCGAGCGGGCGCGATCACGGGCACGTTCGTGAACGTCACGAGCGGCACCTTCCCGAGCTGAGAAGAGGCCAAGGCGCCGAAGGGGATCCTCACCACCGGTGGGGATCCCCTTCGGCGTTTCCGCGTGCGGGTCAGACGTCGGACCAGGAGACGTTGTCGGGCCGCGCGCCCCCGGACGAGACGAACCGGCGGACGGCTTCCCGTACCTGGCCGACCGGGATCTCGGCGTGCGCTGGGACTTCCCGGACATGAGCCTGCTCGTCGTATTCGATCACCTCGCGTGAGGTCGATCCGTTCGTGCTGAGGGCGCTGCGTCCGGTCTGGCTGATGTGGGTGACGAAGCCGCGCTCGCCATTGATCCCCGCTTCGAGGACTGCACCCGATTCTTCGTGCTCGAGGGCCGCCATACGCGGCAATTCACCCGGCTTCCGGTCTTCGGCCATGCGGGTGAGCAGCTCGTCGGCCTCGGCCGGGCCGGTCAGGCTCGCACCTTCGCGTGTGTAGTACGCCGTCACCGCCATCGCGGCACACCCCCTCCGGTGTAGGTCTTCACGTAACCGTCCGTCCCGTGCACGGTGATCGTGTAGCCATCGGGCAGCACGACCGGAAGCAGCCTGTCACAGCTGTACGGGCCTCGGCACGGCACGTTGTTGATCACGAGGGTGACATGCCGCATGCCCGGGTCTGATTCGCCCTTCTCGCGCATCATCGCGGCCAACCTCAGCTCGACATCCGATGCTCTCGCGATGGGCACCCGGGGACACCCTTCGCCGGTCAGCACGGCGTTGACCTTCTCCTTCCACTCGTCGGACTCGCTGACCATGGCGTGGACCCGGCCCCGGGTGTCGACCCACCGGCCGTGTGTCTTCTGCCCGCGCCCTTGTTCGACCGGAGGTGGCAGCTCGGCGCGAAGTTCGTCGAGCCGCTCTTTCGGTACCCGAACGGGAGGACTCGCATAGCTCGCCGGGTCGGCCGGCGGTTGTGCTGTCGGCGGGGTGCGCTGCGGAGCCGGCTGCGCGGTAGAGCTTCCCAAGCCTGCTGAATAGGCCCGGAGCCGCTCCGATGCCCGGCTCAACCGGCGGATGGTCGCGTCGACCTCGTCGCGGGCCCGCTGGGTGACACCGGGCAGGTCGGCGATCGCGGACCCGGCGGTGGCCTCGGTCAGTGCGGCGGTTGCCTCGGTCAGGGCACCGGACGACTGTCGTGCGGCTTCTTGGGCCTGTCCGATGGCCGCGATCCCGGCTGCGATGGCGGCGGTCGCGGCCTCGAAATCGTTCACTCTCGCCTCCCCCCGTTTTCGATCTTCACATGAGGAGGGCGTCACCGCGCTATTTCTTCCATCGTGCGCCGCGTCGCGATCCATCGCGGCGCAAGGCGGATTTCTTCCAGCGTTCCCTCGTGCCGCTGCGAGGCGCCCGCCAGGCAAACCATGAGACGTCCGGCCCCCGTCCCGGATGTGAGGCTGGGCACCAGGCCGCCGTTGGGGGACGGCGGCCGGTCCACGAACTCTCACATCAAGGAGGCCGGCACATGTCCGGACCGGTCGGAAGCGTCGCCGTCGTCCTGGGTGGCAGCATGGCCGGCAGCCTGGCGGCCCGGGTGCTGTCGGAGTCCTACGAGGACGTCCTCGTCCTCGACCGGGACGTCCTGCTCGGGGTCACCACCCCGCGCAAGGGCACGCCGCACACCCGCCACGCCCACGGGCTGCACGCGCGCGGTCAGCGCGTCCTCGAAGACTTCTTCCCCGGCTTCACCGACGAGCTGCGCGCCAGCGGCGCCCCGGTCGGCGACCTGGGGGAGATGCGCTGGTACTTCAACGGCCTGCGCCTGCCCTACACCCACACCGGCCTCGTCTCGGTGACGCCGACCCGCCCGGTGCTGGAGAACCACGTCCGCACCCGGGTCGCCGCGCTGCCGAACGTGACCTACCTCGAGCGGCACGACATCCTCGGCCTGGTGTCCACTTCGGACAACTCGCGGGTGATCGGCGTGCGGGTGCGCGACGAGGAAGGCACCGAGAAGGTGCTGCGCGCCGACCTCGTCCTCGACGCCACCGGCCGCGGCTCGCGGACGCCGGCGTGGCTGGAGCAGCTCGGCTACGAGCGGCCCAGCGAGGACCGCGTCAAGATCGGGCTCGCCTACACCACGCGGTTCTACCGCCGCCCGGCCGGCTCGTTCACCGACACCTGGTCGATCAACCCGGTCGCTTCGCCGGAGCACCCGCGCGGCGCGTTCTTCGGACTGTCCGATGAGGACACCTGCATCGTGTCGCTCACCGGCATCCTCGGCGACCACCCGCCGACCGACGACGAGGGTTTCCTCGCCTTCGCGAAGTCGTTGCCGGTGCCCGACGTCTACGACGGCATCAAGGACGCCGAGCCGCTCGACGACGCGACGTCGTTCGGGTTCCCGGCCAGCGTCCGCCGCCGTTACGAGCACCTGGACCGGTTCCCGGCCGGCCTGCTCGTGCTCGGCGACGCGATCTGCAGCTTCAACCCGGTCTACGGCCAGGGCATGAGCGTCGCCGCCTGGGAGGCGTTCACCCTGCGCGAGCACCTGCGCGCCGGCGACATCGACCAGTACGCCTACTTCCGCGACATCGGCCAGGTCGTCGACGCGCCGTGGGCGGTCTCGGCCAGCGGTGACCTCGCCTTCCCGGACGTCGAGGGGGAGCGCACCCCGGAGATCGAGCAGGGCAACGCGTTCATGGGCCTGCTGCAGTACGCCGCGTCGAAGGACCAGGAAATCGTCAAGGCGTTCATGCGCGTGGCCGGGCTGATCGACCCGCCGACCGCGCTGATGGACCCGGAGCTGGTGCAGCGCGTGCTGTCCTACCAGCCCGGCGGCGCGGCCGACCAGGCCGCCTGAGGAGTTCCGCCGGCAGGCCCGCGGCGACGGCCGCGGGCTCGCTGGCCTGCCCCACCGACCCCGGATTCTCCTTGCCAGGCAGGGGATCCAAGCCCGCAAAGACGGAGACGTGGCCCGCCGCGCCCGTGGTTAGCGTCGGAACCGGCGCTGCAGGATTCGAGGAAATTGGAGTGGTGATCATGGCCCGGTCCGTTCACGAGGCGTTCTCCGCGCAGGCCGCCCGAACCCCCGACGCGGTGGCGGTGTCCGGTCCGGACCGCACGCTGACGTACCGGGAGCTCGACGAGCGCGCCAACCGGCTCGCGCACCGCCTCACCGGTCTCGGCGCGGGCCCGGACGTCCCGGTCGCCGTGCTGCTCGAGCGCAGCGCCGACGTGGTCGTCACGTTCCTGGCCGCGCTCAAGGCCGGCGCCTTCTACCAGCCGATCCACTCGGCCTACCCGGCCGACCGCCGCCAGTGGATCATCGACCACTCGAAGGCCACGATCCTCGTCACGGACGCGGCGTCGAAGGGCCTCGGCGTCCCGTCGGTCTCCGACATCGTGCTGGCCGCGGAGGACCTTTCGGACCAGCCGGCGACGGCGCCCGAGGTCACCCTGGACGAGAACGCCCCGGCGTACGTCATGTACACCTCGGGCTCCACCGGCGAGCCCAAGGGCGTGGCCGTGCGCCACACCGACGCCCTCGCCCTGGCGCTCGACTCCACCTGGGACACCGGCAACCACGAGCGCGTCCTGCTCATCGCGCCGCACGCGTTCAACGTGTCGACCTACGAGATCTGGGTGCCGCTGCTGCACGGCGGCACGGTCTTCGTCGCCCCCGAGGGCAAGCTCGACATCGCCGGCCTCGGCGCCCTGCTGGCCGGGAACGCGATCACCGGCGTGCACCTCACCGCCGGCCTGTTCCGCGTCGTGGCCGAGGAAGCCCCGGAAAGCCTCGCCGGCGTCCGCGAGGTCCTCACCGGCGGCGACGTCATCGCGCCGACCGCCGTCGCCCGCGTGCTCGAGGTCAACCCGGGCCTGGTCGTCCGGGCCATGTACGGCGCCACCGAGGGCACCGTCTTCAGCACCAACTCCGCGATCACCGCGCCCTACACGCCGGGCCCCGTGGTCCCCGTCGGCCGCGCGATGGACGGCGTCGAGCTGCACGTGCTCGACGAGCGGCTCGACCCGGTGCCCGACGGCACCGTCGGCGAGCTCTACTTCGGCGGCGTCGGCGTCGCCCTCGGTTACGCCGGCCGCCCGGACCTGACCGGCGAGCGTTTCGTCGCCAGCCCGTTCGGCCCCGACGGCGCCCGGCTGTACCGCACCGGCGACCTGGTGCGCCGCACCACCGCCGGCGAGATCGAGTTCGTCGGCCGCGCCACCGACCAGGTCAAGATCCTCGGCTTCCGGGTCGAGCTGGCCGAGATCGAGGCCGCCATCTCCGGGCACCCGGGCCTGGCCGACGTCGCCGTCGTCGCCCGCGAGGTCAAGGCCGGCGACGTCCGGCTGGTCGCCTACCTGGTCGCCGAGGACGGCGAGCCCGACGCGGGCGCCATCCGCGAGCGCGTCCGCACCCGCCTGCCCGAGTACATGCTGCCCGCCGCGTTCGTGGTCGTCGAGCAGCTGCCGCTGACGGCCAACGGCAAGCTCGACCGGGCCGCGCTGCCGCAGCCGGAGTTCGAGACCGCGGGCGCGTCCCGCGCGCCGAGCGGCCCCAAGGAAGAGGCGCTCTGCCGCGCGTTCTCCGAGGTGCTCGGCGTCGAAGAGGTCGGCGTCGACGACAGCTTCTTCGACCTGGGCGGCCACTCGCTGCTGGCGATGCGCCTGCTCAACCGGATCCGCGCCGAGCTGGGCGTGGAACTGAAGATCAACACGCTCTTCGACACTCCGACCGTGGCCGGCCTGGCCCAGGTGCTCTGAGGGAGACCGAGATGACCAACCCCTTCGACGACCCGGACAAGAACTACACCGTCCTGGTGAACGCCGCGGGCGAGCACTCGCTGTGGCTGTCCGGCATCCCGGTCCCCGGGGGCTGGGACGTGGTGCACGGCCCGCGCGGCCGGGTGTCCTGCCTGGACTACATCAGCGAGAACTGGCGCGACCTGCGGCCCAACCCGGCCGCCCGCCGCGCCGCCTGAAAACTCCCGGACGCCGCCCACCGCGCTCATCCCGGAAACGAGGAAAGAAGGTTCCCCATGGCCACCCCGAATCCGTCGGTGCTCGACGGCCTCGAACTGGACTACGTCCGGTTCTACGTCGGCAGCCTCGACACGGCACGGAACTGGCTGGTGCGCGGGTACGGGCTCGGCGAACGGCCGCTGGGTGACGCCGGGCCGGACTGGGCCGCCGTGCGGTCGACCGAGATCGGCGCCAACGACGTCCGGTTCGTCTTCAGCGAGCCCCTGGTCGAAGACCACCCCGGCACCGCCTACGTCGACCACCACGGCGACGGCGTCGCGGACATCGCGCTGCGCGTCAGCGACGCGACGGCCGCCTTCGAAGCGGCCGTCGCCCGCGGCGCCCGCCCGGTCGCCGGGCCGAGCCGGGCCGGCGGGGTCGTCACGGCCAGCATCATGGGCTTCGGCGACACGCTGCACACCTTCGTCGAATACCCGGACGGCCCGCCGGCGCCGATCACCGTGGACGCCGAAGAACCCGGTGCCCTGCTGGAGATCGACCACTTCGCGGTGTGCGTGGAGAACGGTCACCTCGACGCCACCGTCGACTTCTACCGGGACGTGCTGAACTTCGAGCTGATCTTCGACGAGACGCTCGCGATCGGCGCGCAGGCGATGACCACGAAGGTGGTGCAGAGCAAGTCCGGCAGCGTCACGTTCACGCTGATCGAGCCGGACACCTCGAAGGAGCCGGGCCACATCGACGACTTCCTCAAGGACCACGGCGGCGCGGGTGTGCAGCACATCGCCTTCGCCGCCAACGGGATCATCGAGGCGGTCGAGCTGCTGCGCGACCGGGAGGTCGAGTTCATGGGCACCCCGGACTCCTACTACGCGGACCTGCTGCAGCGCGTCGTGCCCGAGCAGTACTCGCTGGCGGACCTGCGCGATCAGCAGGTGCTCGTCGACGAGGACCACGACGGCCAGCTGTACCAGATCTTCGCCCGGTCGGTGCACCCGCGGAACACGATCTTCCTGGAGCTGGTCGAACGGCTCGGGGCCCGCGGGTTCGGCAGTGGCAACATCACCGCGCTGTACCAGGCCGCCGAGCGCCAGCGCGACCACTCCTGAACCAGCACCCGCTACCCACCGCCCGCTCGCGCCGTTACGAAGGGAACCCGCGATGAGCATCTCCGAGGCCGGCGCCACGGCCGGCCGCTACCCGCTGTCGGCCAACCTCGGTCTGCTGTGCATCTTCGACAAGGGGGCGACGGACGGTGCGTTCGGACCGCGGCACCTGGTGATCCACGGCTGGCGGGTGCGCGGCGAGCTGGACCTGGCCGCGCTCCAGGGCGCGCTGGACGACGTCGTCGAGCGGCACGAGATCCTGCGCACGGAGATCGTCCGCGACGGCGGCGAGCAGTACCAGCGCGTCCACCCGCCGTCCTCGCCCGAGCTGCGGGTGCACCAGCTGACCGACAACGGCCTGCCGCGCGACGAGCAGGTCGACGACTTCGTCAACACGATCGAAGCGGGCCGGCTGGGCGCCGACGCCCTGCCGCACCTGCGCGCCGAGCTGGGCCGCTTCGACGACCAGGACGGGGTGCTGGTGCTCATCGTGCACCACACGGCCGGCGACGGCTGGTCGCTGCACGTGCTGATCCACGAGCTGGCCGTCAGCTACGCGCGGCGTCGCGGGCTCGACGTCCCGCCGCTGCCGGAAGCCCGCCAGTACGGGGACTTCTCCGTCTGGCAGATCGACGATCTGGCCAGCGCGAACTCCCAGGCGTCGCGCGACTACTGGGGCGGCAAGCTGCGCGGCGGGCGGATGCTCGACATCAAGTCCGACCGCACGCTCGCCCCGGAGACCGCGGCCGTCTACGCGGTGGAGCGGTTCCTGCTCGACGCCGAGCTCACCCGCGGCACCATGGAGTTGGCGCGGGTGATGCACTGCTCGCCGTTCATGGTCCTGCTGGCCGCCTTCAACGCGCTCCTGGCGCGGATCTCCGGCGCCACCGACCTGGTGGTGCCGATCATCACCTCCGGCCGTTCCGACTCGTCGTTCATGGAGACCATCGGGCCGTTCTTCAACCTGGTGCCGCTGCGGACCGACATCGAGGGCTGCCGCACGTTCTCCGAGCTGGTGCTGCGGATCCGCGCCACCTGCCTGGAGGCCTACGCGCACGAACTGCCCTTCAGCGAGGTCGTCGCGCAGGCGCCGGAGATCAACAAGACCTACGAGCGGGACGACAACGCCGTCTGCGCGATCCAGGTCCTGCAGTTCCCCGGCATGACCGAAGCCGAGACCGTCGGCGACGTCGAGTACGCCGAGGTCCGCAAGCGCACCAAGTCCTGCGACGACACCTCCGACATCCCCAACGGGGTGCTGTGGGCACTCGACATCCTCGCCGACGGCGAGATCGCCGGCACCAGCCGCTACAACACCGAGCAGTTCGACCGGGAGACGATGGTCCGGATGATCGAGGACTACCAGGCGATCCTGGCGTCCGGGCTGACCGACCCCAACCGTCCACTGTGGGCACTCTGACCACTGTGTCATCCGGGGCCGAGCCCCGGACCCGCCGGGGGCGGGCCCCCTGGACCCCCGAAAGCACGTTAGGGCGATCTCTCGAGGAGGAAGGCGCAGATGAGCGCAAGCGAAGAGGACTTCGACGTCGTCGTCATCGGCGGCGGCCCGGGCGGCGCCGCGACAGCGGGTCTGCTGGCCGGCATGGGCCACCGGGTGCTGGTGATCGAGCGTGAGAAGTTCCCGCGCTACCACATCGGCGAGTCCCTGATCACCGGGGCACTGCCCACTTTGGACGACCTGGGCCTGCTGAAGCGCCTGGACGACATGGGCTTCACCAAGAAGTACGGCGGCACCCTGCTGTGGGGCAAGAACCAGGGCACCTGGGGTTTCCGGTTCACCGAGTCGGCGCTCTACGACCACGCCTACCAGGTCCGCCGCGCCGACTTCGACGCCCTGGTGCTGGGTCGCGCCCGTGAACTGGGCGCCACGGTGCTCGAAGAGGTCACCGTCCGCGAGCCGGTCTTCGACGGCGAGCGGATGGTCGGCATCACCTACACCGAGAAGGGCAGCAAGGACGTCCGGACGGTGCGCTCGAAGTTCGTCGTCGACGCCTCCGGCCAGAACCACCTGCTGGCCAAGCACTTCGACATGGTCTCCTGGCACGACGACCTGCGCAACATCGCCACCTGGAGCTACTGGCAGGGCTGCAACCTCTACGGCGGCACCAAGGCCGGCGACATCATCTCGGAGAACCGGCCGACCGGCTGGGTTTGGTTCATCCCGCTCTCGGACGGCACGGTCAGCGTCGGCTACGTGACGCCGCTGGAGGAGTACCAGAAGTCCGGGAAGTCGCTGGAGGACCTGTACCTCGAGCAGGTCCAGGCGACCGAAGAGGTCAGCACGCTCGTCAAGGGCGCGCGCCGGGTCAGCGGGTTCCGCAACATCCGCGACTGGTCCTACACCTCCGAGCGCTTCCACGGCCCGGGCTGGGCGCTGGTCGGCGACGCCGCCGCGTTCGTCGACCCGCTGCTCTCCACCGGCGTCACGCTGGCGCTGCGCGGGGCGCGGGCGCTGGCCGACGCGATCGACGGCTCGCTGCGCGACGCCTCGGTCGAGGACGAACTGCTCGGCCTGTACGAGGAGAGCTACCGGACGTTCCTCGACTCGGTCCTGGACTTCGTGCGCTTCTTCTACGACCGCACGAAGAACAAGGAAGACTACTGGGACAAGGCCCAGCAGCAGATCGACCCGCAGAAGCTGCGGCCGCGGGAGACGGACTTCGCGACCATGCTCTCGGGCCTCACCGGCATCAACGACATCTTCGAGCAGCGCAGGCGGGCGGCGTAAGACCGCCGCATCGGGTACTGGGAGCGGAAAATGAGCACACACGAAGGGGACATCCTCGCGCCGCGGGGCACTGGCCTCACCTACCGCGGGGTCGCCTACGACTGCGGCTCCAACCACGAGACGGGCCAGGGCTCGAACTCGCGCATGGTGTGGAGCGACGACATCATGCGCACGGAGATCGACTCGATCGCCGACGGCCTGAAGGCGAACTCCGTCACGATCTACGGCACGCTGTTCGACCGCCTCGAGGCGACGACGGCGTACGCCATTGAGCGCGGCCTGCACGTCTGGCTGCAGCCGCGCCTGATGGACGGCGAGCAGCCGGCGGTGCTGGAGCACATCGGCAAGACCGCCGCGCTGGCCGAGAAGTTCCGCCTGCAGGGCGCGGACATCCACGTCAGCGTCGGGTGCACGCACGCGATCCAGACCATGGGGATCATGCCGGGCGAGTTCTACCACAACCGGATGGGCAACGCCTTCCCCGACTCCGACCACCACTTCCTGCGCCCGGTCGGCCCGATCGACCACGACGACGTCGAGCGCAAGCTCAACGCGTTCCTGGCCAAGGCGGTGGAGGTGGCGCGCGCGAACTTCGGCGGCGGCATCACGTACTCGGCCGGCTCGTTCGAGCGCGTCGACTGGACGCCGTTCGACTACATCGGCATCGTGGACTACTACCACCCGAAGCCGGACCGCGAGGCCTACCTCGCCGAGCTGGCCGCGTACCGCAAGTGGAACAAGCCGATCATGATTTCCGAGTACGGCACGTTCACCTACAAGGGGGCGTCGGAGAAGGGCCTGCTGGGCTTCGACATCGTGGACCGCACGGTCGAGCCGCCGCGGGTCTTCGACGGCTTCGTCCGCGACGAGCAGGCCCAGGCGGACTTCCACCTGGACCGGCTGCGCCTGTACGACGAGTTCGGGATCTACAGCGTCGCGGTGACGGAGTTCGTCCACCCGACGCACCCGCACTCGGAGGACCCCCAGTGGGACCTCGACACGGCGAGCATGACGATCACGAAGACCATCCGCGACGACTACTTCGACCACTTCACGACGTACCACATCGAGCCGAAGGAGTCCTACAAGGCGATCGCCCGCTACTACGAGGCGGTCACCGAGCGGGAACACCGCGCGGCAGCCTGACCTGGGGGCCCACAAGAGCCGCCTCGCTCCCCGCGAGGCGGCTCTTCCCATGCCCGCGTGTCGTCCATCCGAGTACGCGTGTCGTCCGGCTGGGTACGCGTGTCGTCCGGCTGGGTACGTGAGCCGACCGTCCGGGTACGTGAGCCGACCGTCCGGGTACACGAGTCCGCAGTGGCGGGTACGCCGGACTCGCGTGATCAGGGCCGTGACTCGTCCGCGCACGCGAAAGAGCCCCGGGCCGGCGAACCGGTCCCGGGGCTCTCGGACGAAAACCTACGCCGCCGCGGCGGCCGAGGCCTCGGTGAAGCTGATCGGCAGCTCGTTCAACCGGTGCACGAAGTAGCTCGGCTTCCAGCCCAGCTCCGCGTCCGGGATCGCCAGCTGGATGTCCGAGAAGCGCGCCAGCAGGCTCTTGAAGAAGATCTCGCCCTCGAGCCGGGCCAGCGGGGCGCCCAGGCAGAAGTGGATGCCGTGGCTGAACGCCAGGTGCGGCGTCTGGCGCTCCAGGTCGAACCGGCCCGGGTCCGGGAAGTCGCGGGCGTCGTAGTTCGTCGCGGTCAGCGAGATGGCCACGTGCTCACCCGGCTGGACGACGACGTCGCCGATGGTGACCTCCGCCTTGGCGAAGTGGTAGGTCACCGTGACGACCGGCGGGTCGACGCGCAGGATCTCCTCGATCGCCTTGGGCACCAGGTCCGGGTTGGCCCGCAGCGCGGCGAGCTGCTCCGGGTTGCGCAGCAACGCCAGGATGCCGTTGGCGATCATGTTGACGGCCGTCTCGACCGAGCCGATCAGCATCAGGAAGATGTTGGACCGCAGCTCGATGTCCGAGAGCGTCGCGTTGCCCTCCTGGCCGGACAGGATCGCCGAGATCATGTCCTCGCCGGCGACCTCCTTGCGCTGCGAGATGAGGTTCGTCAGGTACTCGTCGAACCAGCGGCCGGCCTGGAAGATGTCGTTCTGGTCGGTGACCTCGCCCAGCCCGGTGACGATCGAGCAGTACTGGCGGAACTCCTCGCGGTCGGACATCGGGACGCCGAACCACTCGCAGATGACCTCGTTGGGCAGCGGGATCGCCAGGTCCTCGACGACCTCCGCGGTGCCGGCGGCGGCGATCGCGTCGAGCAGCCGGTCGGTGATCTGCTGCACCCGCGGGCGCAGGTTCTCCATGTACCGCGGGGTGAACGCCTGCGACACGAGCTTCTTCATCCGCGTGTGGTCCGGACGGTCGTTGAAGACCATGGAGTGGCGGAAGAAGTCGTCGTTGTACAGCGCGAGGTACGGCTTGAGCGTCGGGCTGGCGACCTTGTCACTGCGCGCCAGGCGCGGGTCGGACAGCGCCCGCCGCGCCTCGCGGTAGCCGGTGACGAGCCACGCCGGCATGCCGTCGGGCATGGCCACCTTGTGGATCGGGCTGTCGGTGCCGAGCTTGGCGAGCAGCTGCGGCGGATTGGTCAGATCCGTCGCCTCGAGCGGCACGCGAGGGGCGTCTTCTGCGGACATCACTCACTCCTCAAAGTATTTCCGGGCCGAACCGCCGCGGTACCCCAGGACGGCCGCGGGTCCTCGTTCCCCGGCTTCATCTTCGTTGCGCCCCCGGCGCCGGACACCTCGCGTCTTGCCCAGTTCACCGGCGCATGTCCGGCACGGTCCAGCCGTCGAGGTCGTACTCGTTGAGGCACGTGTCGACGAACCGCTTGTAGTCGTCGACGTCGCCGGAGGCCACCTGGCCGAACAGCAGCTCGATGCGGGTGTTCTCGTGGCTGCCGGCGTAGTTGCGCTCGTAGAGCTCGTGCCGGCCGCCGAACTCCGTGCCCACGGCGTCCCACAGCAGCTTCATCACCTTGACGCGGGTCTCGGCGTCGATGCCGTTCGACCCGCGGACGTAGGTGTCGAGGTAACCGCGGATGTCGGGGTTCTTGAAGTCCTCGGCGCTGGAGTTGATGTAGATCAACGCGCTCGCGACGTCCTGCAGCACGATCTCGCGGATGCGCGCGTAGCCGACCTGGGTGAACCAGCGGTAGGCCTGGCCGTACGCCGGGTTCGGCAGCAGCGCGCCGTCGCGCCACGGCACCGGGTTGCGGGCCGCGGCGTCCGAAAGTCCCCAGAACAGGTTGCGCCACGCCAGAACCTCACCGAGACGGGTCTGCACGCCACGGAAGTCCTCGGTGCCGGTGATCTCGAGCGCCTTCGCGAGCAGGCCCGCGATGAACTCCAGTTTCACCGCCAGCCGGGTGCAGCCCTGGAAGGTGGAACGCTCGATGAAGCCGGACTGCCCGGTGAACGTCTGCACCTTGCCGAGGTCCCCGTAGATGAAGACGTTCTCCCACGGGATGAGGACCTTGTCCAGCACTAGGATCGTGTCGTTCTCGTCCAGCCGCGAGGACAGCGGGTAGTCGAACGGCGAGCCGACGGCGTTGGCCATCGACGTGTACGACGGCCGGCAGATCAGCTTCATCCCCTTGGCGTCCATGGGGATCGTGGCCACGAGCGCGAACTCGCGGCGCTTGATCGGCAGGCCGTAGTGGGCGATGAAGTTGTAGTGCGTCAACGCCGATCCGGTCGCGACGACCTTGGCGCCGCTGACGATCAGGCCGGAGTCGGTTTCCTTCTCCACGTGGACGAACACGTCGCGGACCTCGTCCGGCGGCTTCTTGCGGTCGACCGGCGGGTGCACCAGCGCGTGGTTCCAGTAGAGGACCTTCTCCTGCGACTCCTTGTACCAGCGCTTGGCGTTGTCCTCGAACGGCGCGTAGAACTCGGAGTTCGCGCCGAGCGTGCCGAGGAACGACGCCTTGTAGTCGGGGCTGCGGCCCATCCAGCCCCAGCTCATCCGCGCCCACGCCGCGATCGCCTTCTGGTCGGCGACCATGTCCTCGACGCTGTGCGGCGTCCGGAAGAACCGGTGCGTGTAGCCGCCGCTGCCGGTGTCGGTCGGCGCCGTCAGCACGTCCTTGTACTTCGGGTCGTGCAGGGCGTCGTAGAGCCGCGCGGTCATCCGGATCGGGTTGCGGAACGCCGAGTGCTCGGTGACGTCCTTGACGCGCTCGCCGTTGATGTAGACCTCGCGGTCGTCACGCAGGCTTTCGATGTACTCGGCGCCGGTCAGCGGCCGGGCCGGACGGCTTCCGCCGGCCGGTGCGGACGCGGCCGGTGCGGGGCCCTCCGGGTGTTCGCTCATGGCTGCTTCCCCTTGTCCGGTCACTTCTTGCGGGCGAGCGTGACGCCGTCGGCGATCGGCAGCATCACGGTCTCGAACCGCTCGTCCACGGCGAGCTTGGCGTTGACGCCGGCGACGACTTCGGCGGCGTAGCGCGGAAGATCCTCTTCGACGTCTTCGGGCGCCGCGACCGTGCCGTGCAGCAGCACGTTGTCGAGGATCAGCAGCCCGCCCGAGCGCAGCATCGGCGTCACGGCGTCGATGTAGTACGGGTAGGACGTCTTGTCGGCGTCGATGAACACCAGGTCCGCCGTACCGTCGGCGACCAGGCCGGGCAGCGTCTTGCGGCCGGGACCGAGCTTGAACTCGATCCGGTCGGCGACACCGGCCAGCTCCCAGTGCTTGCGGGCGATGCCGACCCAGTCCTCGGTGACGTCGCAGGTGATCACGCGACCGCCGGGTACGAGCCCGCGCGCGAAGGCCAAAGAGGACAGTCCGGTGAACGTCCCGACGTCGACGACCAGCTTCGGCGCGACCAGCTTCGCGATCAGGTGCAGGAAACCGGCTTGTTCGACCGGCGTCAGCATTTCCGAGAGTTCACCGACCTTCGCGGTGTCCTCGATCAGGCTTTGCACCACCGCGTCGGGTTCCGTGCAGGAACCGACCACGTAGGCGATCGTCTTCTCGTCCAGGAAACTGAACGTACTCATGCGTCCTCCACGACGGCGCGCGATCCGGCCGGGTTCCGGTGGGCTGAAAGTTTCTGGGGGTTCCGGGTGGCGGAGCCCCCGGCCCGGGGCGGAGCTCCGGCTGTGAAGGCAAGTATCGGCACCGGTGCGAAGGCCTTGCGTCTCCTCGTTTGCACAGCCCACGGGCCTTCAGCACGGCGGGAGATGCGCCGCCGCGGGCACGGCGACGATCCTCGCTGTAGTCAGGAATTTCGCGCCGGGACCGGCGTCGCGAGCGCCGTCGGCACGGTGTTCCGCGGCTCACGCGGACCCTCGCCGGCCTTGGCCGTCCCGGGTGCGCCTGACTCCCACCGGCGACGACACCACATCCGGAGTCGAGGAGATTCGATGCGAGTCCTGTTCACCGTCTACCCGAACTCACTGGCGCACCTCTACCCGGTGGTCCCGCTGGCGTGGGCGCTGCAGAGCGCGGGCCACGAGGTCCGCATCGCGGCGCACCACACCGCGGCGGACATGATCATCAAGACGGGCCTGACCCCGGTGCTGCTCGGCGATCCGAACCAGCCGCCCGTGCGGCTCACCGACGACTGCGCCCCGCCGCACCACCAGGACCTCGTGAACCGCTACGCCGACGTGATGGGCCTGTCGCCCGAGGGTCGCGAGCACTGGATCGTGTTCTACCAGTGGCTGATGCAGCCGACGTCGGACTACGTGCGGCTCGACCGCTCCGAGGCCGAGGACCTGATCGAGTTCGCGAAGGCCTGGCAGCCGGACCTGATCTCGTGGGACGCCACCATCCCGGCGGCCGCGGTCGCGGCGAAGGTCTGCGGCGCGGCGCACACGCGGCTGCTGATCGGGCACGACATGTTCGGCTGGAGCCTCGACCGGCTCGCCGAGAACGAGTCCGCGCTCAAGGCGGCCGGCCTCGACCCGAACCCGCTGGCCACGCTGATCCGCCCGCTGGCCGAGAAGTACGGCTTCGAGGTCGACGACGAGCTGCTCGTCGGGCAGTGGAGCATCGAGACGATGCTGGAGGGCCTGCGCCTGCCGACCAGCACGAAGAAGCTGCCGATGCGGCACGTCCCCTACGTCGACCCGGAGACGTTCCCGAAGTGGCTCTACCAGCGTCCCGAAGCGACGCGCTGTGAGTGCTGCGGCCGCAAGAACCGCCGCCGCGTCGCGCTGTCGCTGGGCGAGTCCACCCGCCGGTTCATCAACGGCGACTGGGACCGCGCGCCGAAGATCCTCCAGGCCGTCGGCCAGCTCGACGACCTCGAGATCGTGGCCACGCTGGACAAGGCGCAGCTGCACGACGTCCAGGAGATCCCGCCGAACGTCAAGGTCATCGACTGGGTCAACCTGCCGCACCTGATGCCGACCTGCTCGGCCCTGATCCACCACGGCGGCATCGGCACCTACTCCTCGGCCGTGGCGCACAAGGTCCCGCAGCTGGTCTGCGACCTCGAGGGCGTCTCGCTGCTGATGCGCCTGGTCACCGACGAGGACGCCGACGTCCACAAGACCGGCACCTACCGCCTCGGCTGGGAGTTCGACGAGCGCGAGGAAGGCCAGCCCGACCAGGCGACCTCGCACTGGGAGCTGCCGGCGAAGAAGGTCGAGGCCACGGTGGTCTCGGACTTCGTCATCTCGACGGGCGCGGGTGTCCGCCTCGACCACCGCGCCAACACGGTCGAGGAGATCCGCGACCTGGTCTGGTCGGTGGCCACCGACCCGAACTACCACCACGCGGCCGCGGCCCTGCACGACGACTGGCTGGCGATGCCCAGCCCCAGCGACATCATCCCGGACCTGGAGAAGCTGATCGTCCAGCACCGCCGCTGAGCCTCCCGCACCACACGCGAAAGCCGCCGTCCCGAAACCTCGGGGCGGCGGCTTTCGTCGTGCGGAAACACTTGCCGCACAACGAAAGGCCCCGCCGGGCGAACCCGGCGGGGCCTTCACCACAACGGCGTCAGAGCACCTCGACCTCCGGCACGAACCGGATCCACTTGCCGCCGGCCGCGCGGAAGGCGCGCTCCTTGGCCGTGATCTCGGCCGCGTGGTTCCACGCGAACAGCACCGCGTAGTCCGGGTAGTCGTCCGAGAACGCCGCCGGCGGCTTCACCGGCAGGTGCGAGCCCGGCAGGAGGTGGCCCTGCTTGCCCGGGGTCGAGTCGACGACGAACGGGATCAGGTCGGTCGTGATGCCGCAGTACGTCGTCACCGTCGAGCTCTTGCCCGGCGCGCCGTAACCGACCACCGTCTTGCCCTCGGCCTTCAGGTGGGTGAGCAGCCCGACGAGGTCGTCGCGGATGCGCTCCACGTTCTGGCCGAAGCGGGTGAACGTCAGCGGCTCCGAGAGCTTGCCCGCCTCTTCCTCGGCGAGCAGCGCGTCGAGCGCGGCCGACGGCGTGCGCGCGCCCGGGCGGGCGATCGTGTAGCGGACTTCGCCGCCGTGCATGGCGATGTGCTCGGCGTGCACCAGCTCGAACCCGAACTGCGCCGCCATCCGCTGCACCGAACCCGCGCTGAAGTAGAACACGTGCTCGTCATAGATCTGGTCGAACGCCATGCCGTCGATGATCGTGCCGAGGTAGGGCTCCTCGAACACGAAGATGCCGTCCTCCGACAGCAGCGCGTCGATGCCGCGGAACAGCGATTCGACGTGCGCGATGTGGCAGATCGTGTTGGCGCCGAAGATGACGTCCGCGGCCCCGTGCGCGCCGCGGACGGCGGCCGCGGTGTCCTGGTCGAAGAACGCCGAGAGCACCTGGACACCCTTGGCCCGGGCCAGGTCCGCGACGTTGCCGGACGGCTCGACACCCAGGTGCCGCACGCCCGCCTCGGCGATCGTCGAGAGCATGACGCCGTCGTTGCAGCCGATCTCGACGATGAACGGGTCGGGCCCGGTGAGCTCGTTCGCGAGGAACCACTCGGCGTCGGTCCGGAAGTGCTTGCGGTGCCCCTCGGAGCCGGAAGCCTGGTACCGGTAACCCGCGTGGTAGCGCAGCTCCTGCGGCACCTCCTCCATCAGCTGCACCATCGTGCAGCTCTCGCACGCCCCGACCGCCAGCCGGAAGCGGAACTCGCCGGCCACCTCGTGGGGGAGCAGGAAGCCGTTCGCCGTCGGCTGGTTGCCCAGGTCGACGAACTCGACGACCTGGTCACCGCACACCCGACACTTCGTACCCATGGACTGGCCCTCACTGTTCGTGGTCATGGAATCCTCACTCCGCGCCCTTGTCGTCCTGGCCGAGCCACCAGTCCGCGCCGCGCGCCCACTCGACGGTCTTGATCAGGCCGTCGCGCAACGCGGTTTCGGGCCGCCAGCCGAGGATCGCCTGCGCCTTGGCGTTGTTCGGCACGCGCCGCGGCAGGTCCTGGTACGACGCCCCGAGCTTCACGCCGGTGTCGACGTCGACGACGTCGGTCGCGCCGGTGATCTCGCTGACCAGCCGGACGACCTCGCCGATGGTGGTCTCGACCATGCTGCCGATGTTGAACGCCTGCCCGGCCGAGTCCGGGTGGTCCGCGGCGAGCAGGGTGCCCTCGATCGCGTCGTCGATGAACGTGAAGCAGCGGGTCTGCCGGCCCTCGTCGTAGACCACCAGCGACCGCCGGTTGAGCGCGCGGTGGACCGACCGGCTGACGATGTAGGCGGGCCGCTGGCGCGGGCCGTAGACGTTGAAGTAGCGCACGATGGTCGCCTCGAGCCCGCGCTGGCGGGCGAAGGCGAACGTCAGGTGCTCGGCCAGCGCCTTGCTGGAGGAGTAGGACCACCGGTCGTGCGACGTGCCGCCGAGGACGCGGTCGCCGTCCTCGTCCCACGGCACCGCCGGGTTCTTGCCGAACACCTCGCTCGTGCTGGCCAGCACGACCTTCGCGCCCGCCTCGAGCGCGAGGTCGAGCACCGAGCGGGTGGCGGCGTAGTTGATGTCGATGACGTCGAGCGGGCGCGCCAGGTACTGGTCGACGCCGACGACCGCGGCGAGGTGGTAGACGACGTCGACGCCGGGCCGGATCGCCTCCGCCAGCTTCGCCGTGTCGCGCAGGTCCGCGGTGATGTACTCGACGCCGCCGACCGGGAAGCGCGGCGCGGCCGCGTCCAGGACGGTGACGCGGTCGCCCCGGTCGACCAGGCGCTCGACCAGGTGCGAGCCGAGGAAGCCGGTGCCGCCCGTGACGACGGCGTGGCGGGCAACGTGAGGGGTGGTCATCGGCCGGTCTCCGTCCAGATCCGCTGCGCGCCTTCGTCCGGGCCGGTGATCGCGTCACCGCGGCCGATGCCGCGGTAGACGTAGCCGGCCGCGCGCAGTTCGGCGATCTTTTCCTTGGGGTAGTAGGCCCGGCCGTCGAGGACCAGGCAGTTCTCCGCGACCGGGAGGGCGGCGAAGTCGATGTCGTGGAAGTCGCGGTGCAGCGCGAGGATCGCGACGCAGTCCGCGTCCCGCACGGCCTCTTCCAGGCTGGCGGTGGGCCGGACGCCGAAGAGCTCCTCGGCCGCGTCCGGGTCGACCAGCGGGTCGTGCACGGTGACGGTGAGCCCCGCCTTGGCGAGCGTCTTCACCGCGCCGACGGTCGGGGTGGCCCGCAGGTCCCCGGTGTCGTTCTTGAACGCCAGGCCCAGCACGGCGACCTTGCTGCCGGTGGGGTTCTTGCCCTGGCGCACCAGTTCGTCGACGGCCAGCTGCGCGGTGTACTCCGGCATCCCGGCGTTGACCTCGCGCCCGGCCGGAGCCGTCCGGATCTGCAGCCCGCGCCGGTCGGCCGAGCGCCACACCATCCACGGGTCCTTGGTCAGGCACGAGCCGCCGACACCCACGCTGGGCAGCAGGATGTTGACGTTGCCCGCGCCCTTGGGGATCGTGTTCGCCGCGGTGATCACGTCGAGCACGTCGACGCCGTAGAGCGCGCAGAACTTCGCGAGCTCGTTGGCCAGCGCGATGTTCAGGTCGATCCACCAGTTGCTGGCCAGCTTGACGATCTCGGCGGCTTCGAGCGAGTCGCGGGGGATCACCTCGACGTCGAGCGCGCGGCGCCAGAACGCCTCCGCGGCGGCCTCGCTGTCCGCGCCGAGCCCGCCGGCGACGATCGGGAACGTCCGCAGCTCGCGCAGCGCCGTGCCCTCGGCGAGCCGTTCGGGGGTGAACGCCAGGCCGAAGTCGACGCCGCCGGTCAGGCCGCTCTCCTCCAGCAGCGGCAGCACGATGCCGCGAGTGGTGCCCGGCGGGACGGTGCTCTTGAGCACGATCAGCTGGCCGGGGCGCAGGTGCGGGCTCAGCGCCCGGCAGGCGCCGCGCAGCTGCTCCTCGGCGAGAGAGCCGTCCTCGCGCACCGGGGTGCCGACCGAGATGAGGATGACGTCGGCCTCGGCCGCGTCGGCGATCTCCGTCGTGACGCGCAGGTGCCCGTCGGCGAGGCCCTGGAAGATCAGGTCGGCGAGGCCTTCCTCGGCGAACCGGCAGTGGCCGCGCGCGAGCTCGTCGAGCAGGCGCGGATCGGTGTCGACGCCGACGACGTCGAACCCCCGGTCGGCCAGTGTCGCGGCGATGCACGAGCCGACATAGCCGAATCCGATCACCGCCACTCGGAGCTGGTCGTGGTCGGGCAGAAAACGCATTCGCGTCTCCAATCGAGTGATGATGCCTCCGGGTCCGGCTCGCGGGCCGGCGACGGCATCGAGCGCGGGTCCTGCACGAACTCGTCGGGGGCGAACGCGGACGGGTCCGGCCGATGGCCCGGCCGGACCGCCGATCTCCCCAGCGACCATGGTCCGCGCGGGCCGTCGCCGCCCGCGTCTCCTCTGTTGCTTGCGCCGCACCGCCGGAGACGCGCCGGCCGTGCGGGGCGCTTATCGTGGGCCCATGGCTGACGTCGATCTCCCGGTGATCCGGCAGATCTCCTCCCGGCAGGTGTACGAGAACGCGTGGCTGAGCGTGCGCGAAGACGCCATCGAGCGCCCCGACGGCTCGGAGGGCATCTACTCCGTGATCGACCGGCCGGACTTCGCCATCGTGATCGCGGCCGAGCGCGGCGGGTTCCACCTCGTGGACCAGTACCGCTACCCGCTCTTGGCGCGGTACTGGGAGTTCCCGCAGGGCTGCTACCCCGATCGCCGCGACGGCGACCCGCTGGAGCTGGCGCACCGCGAGCTCACCGAGGAAACGGGCCTGCGCGCCGCGTCGATGGTGCCGATCGGCCGGCTCGCGGCGTGGCACGGCGCGAGCGGCCAGATGTGCACGGTGTTCCTGGCGACCGGCCTCGTCCAAGGCGAGCCGGAGCGCGAGCACGAGGAGCAGGACATGCGCCACCGGTGGTGCTCACGCGCGGAGTTCGAGGCCCTGATCCGCACCGGCGGCATCCGCGACAACACGACGGTGGCCGCCTACACCCTGCTGAAACTCCACGAAGAAGCCTGAAGGCAAATTTCACACGAAAGTGCTACGCCAGGTGCCCCCACAACCGAACTTTCCCTAGGAAAGATACGTCCAGGGGGCCTTCGGACGCATCTTTCCCAGGGAAAGTGACGAGTCGGCGGGGTGCGGTCAGGGGCGGACGATCTCCCGCAGGGCCACGGCGAACTCGTCGGGGTGGGTGACGTACCCGACGTGCCCGCCGGGCAGGTGCACGATCGGGTTGCCGGTGTGGCCGGCCAGCACGGTGTTGGGGCGGTACGGGAAACCGTCGCGCGCGGTGTCGCCGCCGGCCAGCACGAGCTTGTCCGAAAGGGACTTCAGCAGCACCAGGTCCGGGCGGTAGGCCGGGTAGGGCAGCAGCTCGTGCTCGAACCAGAACACGTGGTTGCGGCGGATCCGGCCGAGCATCTCGGCGAGCTCGTCCGGCGGCAGCTCGGTGCGCCGCGGTGGTTTCGTCGTGGTGTCCATGCCCATCCCGGTGCGGAACGCCTTGCGCGCGGCGTCGACGCCCTCGCGCTGGTAGGTCTCGTACAGGTCGGAGTAGAACCCGAGCCACTTCTCGGCGTCCGGCAGCACCGACGCCAGCGGCGGCTCGTGCGCGACGACGGTGTGCACCAGGTCGGGGTGCCGCTCCAGGGTGGCGAGCGCGACGATCGCCCCGGAGCTCGACCCGAACACCGCGGCCGGGCCCGGCGCGAGGTGCCGCAGCAGGGCGCCGATGTCGTGCGCGTCGTCGGCCAGCCGGTCGTCGCCGACCGGGCCGTCGAGGGGGCTGCGGGAGAAGCCGCGCCGGTCGTAGGTGATCACCGTGTACTCGTCGGACAGGGTCTCCGCGAGCGGCACGAAGGGCGCGGCGTCGCCGTTGCCGCTGGGGATGACCAGCAGCGCCGGGCCGGCGCCGCGGACCTCGTAGTACAGGCTCGCACCGGGTACGGCCAGCCGGTCGATGGTGACTCGCATGCGCATCCTCCGGTCAAGGACAGGTTTGCGCCAGTGTCCGGCGGCCCGGCGGCCCGGCGCGTCTCTCCGGTTGGGCTCTTCTCGATTGCGAGGCCTCGCCCGGCCGCATTCCGCAAGGTGCGACCGCCCGGAACCGGGTGCGACCGTCGGGAACGCGCGGCGTCCCTGTTGCGCCCGGAGCCGCCCCGTGCGGCCCTCGGTCGTCCTGTCACACCGTGGAGGTCATGGTGCCGAGCACCCCCCTTCCGACCCGCGCCCAGCTCGTCGAACGCGCGGCCGGCCTGGTCCCGCTCCTGCGCGCGAACGCCGGCAAAGCCGCCGAAGACCGCCGTCTCACCGAGGAGACGATCGACGCCCTCGCCGACGCCGGCATCTTCAAGCTCCGCGTCCCCGCCCGCTTCGGCGGCTACGAAGCCGACACGACCACGCTGATGGAGGTGGCCGCGGAGCTCGGCCGCGGCGACGGTTCGGCGTCCTGGGTCGCCTCGGTCTACTCGATCCCGGGCTGGATGGTCTGCATGTTCCCGGAACAGGTGCAGGAGGAGGTGTTCTCGACCCCGGACGTCCGGGTGTGCGGGACGCTCAGCCCCACCGCCTTCGCCAAGCCCGTCGCCGGCGGCTTCGTCGTCAACGGCAAGTGGAGCTTCATCAGCGGCGCGCCGCACGCGCACTGGCAGGAGATCATCGCCATCCTCGACCCGGCCGACGGGTCCGAGCCGTACCCGCTGATGGCCCTGGTCCCGATGGCGGACCTGCAGGTCGTCGACGACTGGTACGCCACCGGCCTCAAGGGCTCGGGCAGCCTCACCACGATCGCCCAGGACCTCTTCGTCCCGGCCGAGCGGGCGCTGCCGATGCCCACCGTCGTGCAGGGCAACAGCGTCTCCGAGCGCAACGCGCGGATCCCGATCTACCGCGCGCCGCTGGTGCCGGTGGCCGGCGCGAGCACCGTCGGCACCCTGCTGGGCCTGGCGCGCGCGGCGAAGGAGAACTTCCTGGAGTGGCTGCCGGGCCGCCGGATCGCCTATACGGCCTACACGAAGCAGTCGGACGCCGCCGTCACCCACCTGCAGGTGGCCGAGGCCTCGCAGAAGATCGACCAGGCCGAGTTCCACGCCTGGCGGATCACGTCCACTGTGGACCGCAAGGCGGCGGAGGGAGTCCCGTGGACCCTCGTCGAGCGTGCCCGCAACCGGGCCGACGTCGGCGAGGTCTGCAAGCTGGCCAAGGAAGCCGTCGACATCCTGGCGGCCGGCGCGGGCGGCGCGTCGATCTACCAGCACGTGCCGATCCAGGGCATCCTGCACGACCTGCAGGCCGCGAGCCTGCACGCACTGATCAACCCGACCACCGCCGCGGAATTGTACGGTCGTATTCTGTGCGGTTTGGAACCGGACACGGCATACATCTGAGCCCCCGATTTCGCTGCCCCGGTCCGGCCCGCCACAGGAATCCGTGGTCGCAGGTCAGGGCCGTTTCGCCGGGGGAAAACGGTGAGAAACGCACAGCTACCCCGGACAGTTCCCGGGGCCGCCCGCACCGCATTTCGGAAGATGCTCGTGACGAGCGGCCTCTGGGACAGTTACTCACCGTACGAACCGACCTCGAAGTCACAACGCCTTGTGCGTCTGGCCTTTGTGATCCCTCGGTCGGCCGGCGGCATTGATGGAGAGAGGATGATGAAAAGTGACCGGTAACGGCGCGCCGCCCTTGGCCGGGCGGCGGGAATGGTGGGGGTTGGCGGTGCTCGCCCTCCCCACGATGTTGACGATGATGGACATCAACGTCCTGTTCCTCGCTCTCCCGCACCTGAGCGCAGACCTGGGCGCGAGCAGCACCGAGCAGCTGTGGATCACCGACATCTACGGCTTCCTGATCGCCGGGTTCCTGGTGACCATGGGTACGCTCGGTGACCGGATAGGCAGGCGGAAGGTCCTGGTCACCGGGGCCACCGCCTTCGGCATCCTTTCGGTGGTCGCGGCCTTCTCGACCAACCCCGAGATGCTGATCGTCGTCCGTGCTCTGCTCGGCATCGCGGGTGCGACGATCATGCCCTCGACGCTCGCGTTGATCATGGGCATGTTCCAGCACCCGAAGCAGATGGGTGCCGCGATCGGTGTCTGGGCCACCTCGATGATGGCCGGTATCGCCCTCGGCCCGGTGATCGGCGGCCTGCTGCTGGCGTCGTTCTGGTGGGGCTCGGTCTTCTTGCTGGCCGTCCCGATCATGCTCCTGGTGCTGGTGTTCGGGCCGATCCTGCTGCCCGAGTTCAAGAATCCGAACGCGGGCAAGGTCGACCTGCTCAGCGTGGCCCTGTCGCTGCTGGCGATCCTGCCCTTCATCTGGGGCCTCAAGGAGGTCGTCCGCTCCGGCTGGGCGGTCGCGCCGGTCCTGGTGGCCCTGGCGGGCATCGTGTTCGGCGTGGTGTTCGTGGGCCGGCAGCGCAAGCTGGCGAACCCGCTCCTGGACGTCCGCCTGTTTGCGATCAAGGCCGTCTCCGGCGGTCTGATCCTGGGCCTGCTGTTCGCCGCGATCCAGGGTGGCACGGGTCTGCTCGTGACCCAGCACCTGCAGGAGGTGGAGGGCTTCTCGGCCCTGAAGTCCGCGCTGCTGCTGCTGATCCCGGCCGTGATCATGGTGATCGGCATCCAGGTGACCAACCCGCTGTCGCTGAAGGTGCGTCCCGGCATCATCATGATGGTCGGCATGCTCATCGCGGCGGTCGGCATGGTCGTGCTGAGCCTGTACGACACGACTTCGGGCGTGGCCGTGCTGATCGTCGGCTCGAGCATCATCTTCATCGGCGGCAGCCCGATCGGCGTCCTGGTCAACAAGGTCGTCATGGGCTCGGCTCCGCCCGAGAAGATGGGGTCGGCGGCTTCGCTGCAGTCGACCGGTGGTGAGCTGGGCGTCGCGCTCGGCATCGCCGCCCTCGGCAGCATCGCGACGGCGGCTTACCACAGCCACCTGACGGTGCCGGCGAGCGTCAGCGGCCCGGCCGCCGACGCGACCCGCGAGAGCATCTCCAGCGCGGTCCAGGCTGCGAGCACGCAGCCCCCGGCCGTCGCGCAGGACCTGCTTTCCGCGGCGGGCAACGCGTTCACCAGTGCCCTGAACACCACCGCCGGCATCTGCGCGGTCGTGTTCGTGGCCCTGGCCGCGCTGGCCTTCGTCACCCTCCGGCACATCCCGGTTCCGCCGCCGATGCCCACGGGCCCGCCGCCGGAAGCCGCGCCGGAAGGTGCACCGGAAGCCGCCGCGGAGGGCGAAACCTCCGCGGAGGCGGCGCAGGCCTGACGGCCTGACTGCCTGATGCAACTCCCGGGTCCGGCCGGATCGCGTGCGCGCGGTCCGGCCGGACCCACCCCTTCCCAGACATCTCGAGGAGCCTCGATGGAGCCGATGATCAACGTCATGCAGCCGGCGCTGGGCGAGCGCGAGCTCGCAGCGGTCCGCGAGGTGTTCGAGAGCAACTGGATCGGCCGCGGCGCCCGCACCCAGGAGTTCGAGTCGTCCTTCGCCCGCCACATCGGCGTCGACGCCGCCCACGTGACATCGACGAACTCCTGCACCGAAGCGACGTTCATCGCGATGGAACTGCTGGAAGTCGGCCCGGGCGACGAAGTGGTCCTGCCGACCGCGAGCTTCGTCGGCGCGGGCAACGCGATCGCCTCCCGCGGCGCGAAGCCGGTGTTCTGCGACGTCGACGAAGCAACGCTGAACCCGAGCGTTTCGCACGTCGAAGCCGTGCTGACCGAGCGCACGAAAGCCGTGCTGATCCTGCACTACGGCGGCTACCCGGGCGAGGTCGCGCAGATCGCCGAACTCTGCCGCGGCCGCGGCATTCACCTGATCGAGGACGCCGCCGTCGCCATCGCGTCCACAGTGGACGGACAGGCCTGCGGCACCTTCGGCGACATGGGCGTCTGGAGCTTCGACCACGGCAAGATCGTGGTCACGGTCGACGGGGGCATGCTGTGCGTCCGCGACCCGGAGCTGGCCGCCCGCGCCCCCAAGATCGCGTACCTGGGAATGGAGCAGCGCAGCGGTTACGACCAGGCGATGCGCGCCCAGACTCGCTGGTGGGACTTCGACGTCACGTCGTTCTCCCGCCGCTCCACGACGAACGACGTCCTCGCGGCCGTCGGCAACGTCCAGCTGAGCAGGCTCCCGGAGTTCATCGACCGCCGCCGCGAGGTCGCCGAGGCCTACGACGCGGGCCTGTCGTCGGTGTCCGGCCTGAGGGTCCCGCCGCCGTTGCCGGCCGGCCACACGTCGTCGTACTACATGTACTGGTTGCAGTTCGAGGGCGGCATCCGCGACGAGGTGGCCCGCGACCTGTACGAGCTGGGCGTCTACACGACGTTCCGGTACCCGCTGCTGCACCAGGTCCCGGCATACGGCTCGGACGCGGTCCTCCCGGGCGCCGAGGCGGCCGCGGACAAGACGCTGCTGCTGCCGATGCACCAGTCCCTGTCCGACGCGGACGTGGACCGGGTCATCTCGGCGGTCCAGGAATGCACGGGCCGCCGCACGGGCATCGCCCGCGCCGCCTGACCCGAGCGCACCCGGACGGCCGGCACGCCCGTGGTTCAGAACTCCCGGGCGCCTGTGCGGTCTGAGCTGCGTGCCGGGGTGCCCTCGCCGAGTGGTCGACGTGCGCCCGGACCGCTCGCGCCAGCTGACCCGGCCGGACCGGGCCTTCTGGCGCACCGACCCGGTCGCGCGTCAACCCCGCAGCCGGGGAGATGCCGCCGCCCGGGCCGCCCTGTCACCGTGGTCGGTACGGGTCCCGAACGTTTCCCTCCAGTGAGGATGATGGTCATGAAGGCAGCGGTAATCCCCGGGGTCAACCAGGAGTGGGAACTGCGGGAGGTCCCGACCCCCGAGCCCGGCCCGGCGGACGTGCTGATCCGGGTGCGCGCCTCCGGCATCTGCTCGAACGACGTCCTGGTGACCAAGGGAATGTTGCCGTTCCCGGCGTTCGACCCGGCCATCCCCGGCCACGAGCCGGTCGGCGAGGTCGTCGCGGTCGGCGACGCCGTCACCAGCCGTCAGGTCGGCGACGTCGTCGGCACCACCTGGATCCGCGGTACCTGCGGCAGCTGCGACTACTGCCGCCTCGGTCTGCCGCTGTCGGCTCGTGCCGCCTTTGCTTGCGCAGCGCCGGTTTCCACCGGGTTCACCGTCCAAGGTGGACAGGCCGAGTACATCGTCGTCGCCGCCGACCAGACCGTGGTCATCCCCGATCACCTCTCGCCGGAGCTGGCCGTTCCCGTGCTGTGCGCGGGTTACACCAGCTGGAGCGCGCTGCGCACGGCCGAGCCGAAGCCGGGGGAGCGCGTCGCGGTGGTCGGCATCGGCGGCCTGGGCCACTTGGCCGTCCAGTACGCCCGCGCGTGCGGCTTCGAGACCATCGCCGTGACGAGCTCGCCGGAGAAGCACGACCTGGCCCGCGAACTGGGGGCGAGCACGGTCGTGTCCAACGGCGAAGAGCTGCGCGCGGCCGGGGGCGCCGACGTCATCCTCGTCACCGGGACCTCGAACCGCGCGGCCGCGGACGCGATGACCGGCCTGAACGTCAACGGCCGCCTGGTGCTGGCCGGCATCGACGTCACGGAGCCGTTCACGCTGCCGCCGATGCTGCCGTTCTTCGGGCTGGGCCAGCGGATCCTCGGTGCCACCCACAACGGCACCGAGTACCTGCGCGAGGCCCTGGACCTGGTGGCGGCGGGCAAGGTCAAGCCGCTGGTCGAGACGTTCGCGGCGGAAGACATCGCCGAAGCCGTCCGCAAGGTCGGCAAGGGCGAGGTGCGGTTCCGCGCCGTCGTCACGTACTGACCCACCCGGCTGTTCCGACCGCGCCAGGGGGCTGTCGTGCGGATCCTGTTCACCACCGTGGCCCTGCCGGGCCACTTCTTCCCGTTGGTCCCGCTGGCGTGGGCCTGCCGCGCGGCGGGGCACGAGGTCCTGGTGCTCAGCGCCGAGGACTTCATGCCGACGGTCCTCGGCTCGGGCCTGCCGGCCGCGTCGTCGGGCCCGGCGGAGCGGTTCGCCGACCTCGTCGCCGACGACCGTCCGACCGCGGGCCTGGCCGAGCAGCGCACCGCCCACGGCCGGGTCTTCGGCCGGATGGCCGCTCGCAGCCTGCCGGGCACGTCGGTCGTCATGCGGGCGTGGCAGCCGGACGTCGTGGTGAGCGAGCGCGCCGAGTTCGCCGGCCCGCTCGCGGCGTGGAACCTGGGGATCCCGCAGGTGGAGCTGCACTGGGGGGTGGCGGCGCTGCGGGAGTACCGCACCGGTGCGGCGAAAGAGCTGTCGATCCAGCTGGCCGCGCGCGGCCTCGACGCGCTGCCGAGACCGGCGGCGGTGCTCAACCCGTGGCCCCCGTCCCTGCGCCTCCCGCACGCGGCGGCCCACACCGGCATCCGTCCGCTGGCCTACAACGGCGAAGCCCGGGTCCCGGACTGGGTGCTGCGCCGCCGTCGCCGGCCGCGGGTGTGCCTGACGCTGGGCACGGTCGTGCCGCGCACGGGCCGCAGCCAGGTCGCCGGCAGCGTGACGGACATCGTCGGCGCCCTGGTGGACCTGGGTGTGGAGATCGTGGTCGCGGTGGACGACCGCATCGCGGCGGGCTGGCCCCCGCTGCCCCCGGAGGTGCACCACGTGGGCCGCATGCCGCTGTCCCCGGTGTTCGCGACATGCGACGCGGCCATCCACCACGGCGGCCAGGGCACCACGTTGACGGCCATCGAGGCGGCCCTGCCGCAGCTGGTGCTCCCGGTCTTCGACGACCAGTTCGACAACGGAGCGGCGATCGCGGACGCCGGCGCGGGCATCCGGCTGCTCCCGGACGAGATCAACCCGGCGGCGATCGCCGAGCAGTGCGCGGAGATCCTGGAGCGCCCCGGGTACCGCCGCTCGGCCGGGACGCTGGCAGCGGAACTGGCAGCCCAGCCGACGCCCGTGGAGGTGGCGGAGAGCCTGGCCGCACTGGTCGCGGACGGTGCCGCCGAGGCCGCCTGACCTGGGGCATCACGCGTGTTCGGAGGGCATGCCACGTGCTCGGAGGAGCATCACGCGTGGTCAGGCGCAGATCTCGCGTGCTCGGGCGCGGATCTCGCCTGGTGATGGGGGCACGACGCGCGTAGTTGGGCGCGGGTTTCGTGTGATGGGGGTGCGTGAGTCGCGGGGTTAGGCGCGGATCTCGCGTGGTGGGGGCGCGACTCGCGGGGTGAGGGCAGATCTCGTGCGACGGGGAGCGTCACTCGTGCGATCGGGCGCGTCACTCGCGCGTCCGGACGTGTCGGGCCTGACTGGGTGCGCTTCTCGCGTGATCGGGTGCGGATCTCGCGAGATCGGTGCCGTCGTGCCCGGTCTCGTCGCTGGGGCACGCTGTGGACCGGGGGCCGGCTGCGCGCCGGGGCGCCTGGGGGCGCGTGTCGGTGTCGCGTGGCCGAGGCGGGTCAGAACCAGGCGGTCAGGCGGTCGAAGGCTTCGCGCTCCTGGCGGCTGAGTGACGGGTGAAGCCGCAGGTCCGGGTGCCACACGGGCGCGAGGTGCGCCGGCGCCGCGAACGGGCCGGGGCCCTTGAGCCCGTACAGCAGGTAGCCGGTGTGGCTGTAGCCCGCCGACCGCTCCACCGCGTTCAGCAGCTTCCTCACCATGGGATCTGGCACCGGAACGTCCTCCGCATTCGTCAGACCGGGGCGGAACGTGCCGCCTCGTTCTTCCATCATGCTGTTTCCGGCGGCGAAATACCACCTTCGTGTGGTCCGAACGGGTGCCCGCACCCCCGCCGCGGGGCTGTGAGCAGCACTTTCGTTCGTCGAGTTGGCCTCGTGGCCGCTTCAGGCGCCAAGACGGGCCGAAGAGAGCAAGACAGAAGATGCGCCGCGACCGCGAGTCAGGTAGGAGGGCACGCCGGCGACGGTCACCGTCCACAAGTGACAGTCAAGCGGCCTCCGAAGTGGACGGAGGTATGGCCGGCCCTGTCGACGGCGGAATGCGGTGCACCTGTTGGGCGGCCGACGTCTCCGATGTGGACGGGATCGTCGAAGTCGTCGATGGCGGGAAGGTGGCGTGCGCCGGGTCCGGGTGGTCCGGGGGACGTCGGACGGCGAGGTGGTGCAGCTTCCTCAGGTGCCGTTGCACCAGCCCGGCGCGGCGGGCCTCGTCGAAGACGGCGCGAGCGGCGCCGTTGGCCCGCCGGCGGTGGTGCCGCGGGTCGGATTCCGGATCCGTCACGGTGTTCGTCCTCCAGGAAAGTCGGATGGGGTCTCGGGCACAGAGACGCTGGACATTGCTCGGTGTGATCGTCCGGTCGCGGGGGAGAACGGCGGCCGAGATCGCCGTCCTGATAACAAGATTGTCTCGGGGCGGGGGTGTTGGGCCAGTTGGCCGCACGAACAGCGCGTCGCCCGGACGGGTGCTCCGCAAGAAGAACGCGGGCTGCCACCGTCCACAGTGGGGTATGCGGCCGCGGACGACACGTCCGGGTGTGAGGGGAATCTCTTGGTCCAGGCACGCCGTGCGCGACCCGCGCACGGCGTCTTCCCTGGTGGCGCCCCCGGCAGGACTCGAACCTGCGACCTAGAGATTAGAAGGCTCTTGCTCTATCCAGCTGAGCTACGAGGGCCCGCGCCGACGGCTGCTGCCGGTCGTGCCGGTGACCCGGCACGGGGCAGCTTAGTCGTCGTCATCCTCTCGATCGTTCGACACCGGCGAATCGTTTCAGGTCTCGATAGACGGAAATCCGGGATCCGGGGTGACGCCTCGACGTCGGCGTGAACGGGTGACCCGTGCGGGTGAAGTGGTGTGGACCTTTCACGGCCGTAATCGGGCCGATAGGGACGTTTCGGGGCGGCGAACCCTCCCGTCGGGTGTCGTGGTGGTGCGCCACGCCGCAGAGTGCGCCCGCGGGCCGCTGAGCCCAGGGCTGCGGAGGTGCAGCCGGGGCGCCTGCGGAGCGGGTGCCGCGGCCGTAGTCGCGCAGTGACGGCGCCTTGGCGCAGGCGGGCGCCCGGTCTCGTGACGCTGCGGTGTGCGCCGGCTGTGGGTCCTGCGTGTGAGCGCCCGGATGTGCGGGTATCGGCGTTGCTGCCGGTGCCCTGCGTGACACGTCTCGCCGGGCATTGGGGGCGTCGGGGGTGGGCCCGTGGGCGCGCCACGCCGCAGAGGCGCGCCCACGGGCTGGGGCCGCTTCGGGGGAGCGGCCCCGGTCGGGCCCGGCTGCCGCCGGTGCGAGCCGGCTCGCCCCCTGGGGAGCAGGCGGCCGGCCGGGCCCGGGTCAGGGGGTCACTCCCAGATCTTGATCGCGCGGACCACGAACGGGGCCTTCGGCACGAACGTGCCGCCACCCGGGTAGGTGATGAAATCTCCCTCGGTCGTGCATTCTTCGCTCTGGTAGACCGTGACGTCACGGCTCATCAGATTCACGAAAGAGGATCCGTCGAATCCTTCGGGTAGCGGAATGCAGTCTTCGGGATTCGCGGTCCGCAGGTCGAAGCGCTGGGCGTCGCCGCCGTAGTCGTCCGCCGACCACAGGCAGAATTCGCCCTTCTTGCAGACCGGATCGGCCTGCGCGGTGGCGGCTTGGGCGGCTCCGGCGCTGGTCAGCAGGCCCAGCATGGCCAGGACGAGCAGGTGCGGCAGGCGGGCGCGGATACGGCGTGCGGACATGGTGGTTTCCCCTTCGGAAGTCGCGGCTTGCGGGCCGCGGTGAATGTGTGATTCCAGATTGGCGGGTGGCCGGGGAGTTGTCAGCCCGCAATTTCGATTCTGTGGACAACTGCGCGGCGCGGGAATGGTTGTCCACAGATCCGCGAACGGCCTTGCCCGCGAAACGCGGCGATGCTAGGCGCGGGCGGTGCTGGCGCGCACGACCAGTTCCACCGGCACCTCGCCGGGAACGGCCGGAGGAGTGCCGGCCAGGAGGTTCAGCACCAGCTCGCCGGCGATCCGGCCCTTGGCCGCGAGGTCCTGCCGGACCGTGGTCAGCGGCGGCTCCGACCAGCGGGCGACCGAGGTGTCGTCGAAGCCGACCACCGACAGGTCCTCCGGCACGCGGATCCCCAGCTGCCGCGCCACGGCGATCGCGGCCAGCGCGAGCTGGTCGGACATGCACAGCAGCGCGGTCGGCCGCGGGGTGCGCCCGAGCAGCGCGAACGCGCCGGCCATGGCGCTCTCCGCGCTCAGGCCGGCCGCTTCTCGGATGACCACGTCGAACGCGCCGGCAGGGGCACTCGGGGTTGCGTCGATGACCGCGTCAAACGGGCCGGCAGCGGCGCCGAGGCTTGCACGGATGACCGCGCCGGACGTGGCGCCCAGGCCAGGTGCTTCGTCGACGACCATGGCGGACGCACCGGTCGCGGTGCCCGAGTCGGTTGTTGCGTCGGACGTACTGGCTGCGGTGCTCAGGTGGGCTGCTGTGTTGGTCGTGCTGGTTGCGGTGCTCAGGTCGGTTGCTGTGTTGGTCGTGCTGGTTGCGGTGCTCAGGTCGGTTGCTGTGTTGGTCGTGCTGGTTGCGGTGCTCAGGTCGGTTGCTGTGTTGGTCGTGCTGGTTGCGGTGCTCAGGTGGGCTGCTGCGTCGGTCGTGCTGGTTGCGGTGCTCAGGTCGGTTGTTGCGTCGGCCGTGCCGGCTGCGGTGCTCAAGTCGGGTGCTGCGTCGGCCGTGCCGGGTTCGGTGCTCAAGCCGGCCGGTTCCCGGATGACCGCGCCGGAGACGCCGTTCGTGGCCTCGGGACCAGGTGGCTCGGCGAGGCCGAGCACCTCCAGGTACCCCGCCAGCCGTTCGCGGGTGTCACGAAACGCCGCGGCCGCCGCCGAGGCGGGCGTCAGAAGGCCTCCGCCAGGCGTCACCCGGCTGGCCGCGGCGAAGATCCCGAACCGCCGGTGCCCCAGCTCGACCAGGTGCCGCGCGGCCAAGGCCGCGCCGAGCCGGTCCTGGCAGCCGATCCGGGCCGTGCCCGGCAGCAGTGGCTGGTCGATCACCACCAGCGGCAAGCCCCGCTCACGCACCGCCTCCAGCGCCGGTGTGCCGTCGGCCAGGGAATACGCCACCGCGATGTCCGCCTGCGCGGCCAGGACGCGCTCGGCCGGCGGGCCGCCGCGGGGGTCGCCGCCCGGCAGGAGCAGCAGGGCGTGGCCGCCCGGTTCGACGACCCGGGCCAGCGCGTCCAGGGTCACCGAGAGGGCCGGGTCGGAGAACGCCGTCGACAGGGACGTGTCCAGCAGGACCGCGATCGCGCCGGTGCGGCTGGTCGCGAGGCTTCGCGCGGTCGGGTTCGGGCCCGGGTAACCGAGCTCCTTCGCCGCCCGCAGCACCTGCTCCCGCAGCGGCGCGGACAGCTGGTCGGGCCGGTTGTAGGCGTTCGACACCGTGGCTCGCGAGACCCCGACGGCGTCCGCGACGTCGTCCAGTGTCGGACGGCGGCGCCCGGTCCTCGTCATCGGCGCAGTCTAGCCACGATCCGATGGACTTTCTGAAGCGCTTCAGTCACGCTGGGAACCGGGAAAGGGGGACCGATGCGGGATCGGGTCGCGGTGTTCACCGTGTTCGCGCTCAACGGGCTGGCCCTGGGCTCCTGGGCCTCGCGCACGCCCGCGCTGGCCGCGCAGGTGCACGCCTCACCAGGGGTTTTCGGTCTGGCCCTGCTCGGCGCCAGCGTCGGCATGCTCGCCGCCGCGTCGGTCGCCGGCCGGCTCATCGAACGGGCCGGCGCCCGGGCGGTCGTCGCCGGGAGCACCACGCTCGCCGCCGGCTCCCTCGTGCTCATCGGGTTCGCGCCGGACGTGCCCCTGCTGGCCGGCGCGCTGCTCGTGATCGGGGTGAGTGTCGGGCTGCTCGACGTCGCGATGAACGTCGCCGCGGTGGCCGTCGAACGCCGGGCCGGCAAGCCGATCATGCCGGTGTTCCACGCCGGGTTCAGCTTCGGCGCGCTCGCCGGATCGCTGGCCGCGGGCCTCGCCGCCGGCCACGGCTGGTCGCCGGGGCGCCACCTGACCGTCGCCGCGATCGTGGCCGTCCTGGTGCTGCTGGTCGTGGTCCGTGCGGTCCCCGGCAGCCGTCCCGAGCACGCGGACGAAGCAGTGCCGAGCCGGGCGCCGATCCGCCGTCCGGTGCTGTGGCTGCTCGCCGCGGTCGCGCTGTGCTCGGCCATCGCCGAGGGTGCGTCGTCGGACTGGTCCGCCTTGCTGATGACGGCCGAACGCGGGGTCGGCCAGGGCGCCGCGGCGCTGGCGTTCGCCGGGTTCCAGCTGGTCATGGCGCTGTCCCGGCTCGCGGGATCGTGGGCGCAACGCCGGTTCGGCCCGACGCGCTGCCTCGTCGCGGGGTCCTCGCTCGCCGCGCTCGGGCTGATCGCGACGGCCACCGTGCCCGTCGCGGCGGCCGGTTACCTCGGGTTCGCGCTCGCCGGGGCCGGGCTCGCGGCGTCGTTCCCGCTCGCCCTGAGCCTCGCCGGTGACGCCGGGAAGCGCGCTGACGGCACCGGCGGCGAGCGCGAAATCGGCTTCGTCACGGCCATCGCCTACACCGGTTTCCTCGGCGGCCCGCCGATCATCGGCGGCATCGCGCAGGTGAGCGACTACAGCGTGGCCTTCGTGTTCGTCGCGCTCGTGGCGGCCCTGATCCTGCCCGCCGCGCTGGCCGCCCGCCGGTCGCGACGGCGCGAGGACGCTGCCGCGATGGTCGGCCGCTAGCCGTTCCCGATGCGAAATCCGTGCCGCCAACCGGGTTTACGCCACGCCCCGGGCGTTGACAGGCTCGCGGTGCGAGAGGCAAGCTGAGCCTCGTCGGTAAACTGAAATGAATACGGCGACGTTTCCATTTCAGGTCGGCTGATCGAGGTAGGGGCCTCGGTCGCGGGAGGGACGTCGTGAGGGTTGTACTGCTCGGCGGCGCGGGGGCGCTCGCCGGCGGGAGCGGGCGCTTCGGGCCCGGGCTTTCGCTGGTCCAGGGCGCCGTGCCGCGGCTCGTGCTGGTCCCGGTCGTGTTCCGGCTGGCGTTGTTCCTGCAGGCGGTGTGGTCGGCCGACTCCGTCACCACGCCCGTGCTCTGGTTCGGCCTGGCCGTCTACCTGGTGCCGAACCTCCTCGAGATCGCCTGGGTCTTCCGCCGCAGCACCGGCATCAGGCCGGTGCTGGCCGCCGACACCACGTACACGGTCGTCACGAGCCTGGCCGCGGCTTTGTTCGCGGCGCACCCGTCCTTCGCCGACCTCCTGGCGCTGACCTGGCCCAACATCATGGGCACGGTGATGATCTGGACGCTCCTGCGCGGCGCGCTCGCCGGGGGCGCCGCGATCGCCGCGGCGGTCGTCCTGCGGTACGTGATGGCCGCGCTGTCCGGCACGGCCGCGCCCGCGACCTGGATCCTGCTCGCGCTGGTCGCCGCGGCGGCGACGTCGCTGGCCATCGTGGTGCTGGTCGCCGGCTCGATGCGGTTCGCGCTGGGGCTGGGCGAGCAGCGCGGCCGGGCCGCCGAACGCGAACGGCACCGCCGCGACGTCCACGACACCGTGCTGCAGGTGATGGAGGCCCTCGCGCTGCCTTCACCCGGCGACCTGCGCGACCCGGGCGCCAGCCTCGACCAGGTCCGCCGCACCGCCCGCGCGCACGCCCTGCGCCTGCGGCTGAGCCTCGAAGGTGACGCCCCGGCCGAGCCGGGCGGCCTGGAACACCGGCTCGGCGCGCTGGCGGTCGAGATGACGGCCGAGGGCCTGCGGGTCGACCTGGTGGTGCTCGCGAAGGTCACCGAAGTCCCCGAAAGCCTGGTGAACGCGCTGCACGACGCCGCGCGCGAAGCCCTGCGGAACACGCTGAAGCACGCGAAGACGCCTAGGGCCGTGGTGTGCCTCGAAGAGACCGAAGGCGTTGTCACGGTGTCGGTGCGCGACCACGGGACGGGGTTCGACGTCGGTGCCCGCCGCGCCGGGTTCGGCATCGAGAACTCGATCCACGCGCGGCTCGCGGAGATCGGCGGTACCGCCCGCATCGACTCCGCACCCGGCCAGGGCACCCGCGTCGTGCTCAGCGCGCCGCTAGAGCTGCGTTTCCCCGTCGGGTGAGTCGCGCCACTGGGCGAACGGCCGGTCCAGTGTCCACTTCCCGTCGTGTTCCTCGAGTACGCGGTGTTCGCAGGTCCCGGGGTTGGACAGCGATTCGAAGAGTTCGACGCTCCAGCCGAACAACCGGCGGCACAGCAGCCGCAGCGTGAGGCCGTGCGAGACGATCAGCACCGTCTCGGGGTGACGTTCGTCGCGCCGGTGCAGGTCCGAGAGGAAGCCTGCGACGCGGTCGTCGACGTCGGCGCCGGACTCGCCGAAGGGCAGCCGGTAGAAGAAGTGCCCGAACTCGTTGCGCCGCGCCTTCTGGACCTCCTGATCGGCCGGGTCCTGCAGGTTGCCCCAGTCCTGCTCGCGCAGCCGCGGCTCCTGCAGCAGCCGTTCGCACGAAGCCCGGATGTCCAGCAGCCGCAACGTCTCCCGCGTACGCAGGTAGGGGCTGACGTACACCGCGGGACGCGCGCCGTCGAGCAGCCGGACGATCTCCGGCGCCACCACGGCGGCCTGCTTCCGGCCCGCGTCGGTCAGCGGCAGGGCGTGGTCCGGGATCCGCGTGTAGGCGAGCTCGTCGACGTTGCCGAGGGACTCGGCGTGCCGCAGCAGGATCATCTTCACGCACTCCATCCTGCCCGTCACGCGGGCGTTACCGCGGCTGGGCATACCCTCTGGGACGTGTCCAGCGAGCCCGTGACGAAATCCGGCGCGCCCACCCGGCGCCGGGCCAGTGTGCTGCCCCTGCTCGCGGTCGGCGTGCTGCTGGCCGCCGTCGTCGCGGTCGGGCTGATCGCGCTCACCGGGGGCGCCGGGTACGTCATCGCGGGCCTGCCGGATCCCGGGCTGGTCACCAAGTACGGCATCACCGTCATGCGCGTGCTGTCGGAGGCCGCGTCGGTGATCTGCGTCGGTTCGCTGCTGCTGGCGGCGTTCCTGGTGCCGCCGCAGAAGTCCGGCACGCTCGGCCCGGAGGGCTACGGCGCACTGCGCGCCGCCGGGATCGCCGCATGGGTGTGGTTCGCCGCGGCGCTGCTCTCGGTCGCGTTCACCGCCGCCGACACCGCCGGGAAGCCGTTCGGCGACGTGCTGGACCCGCAGACGCTGCTCGACCTCGTCGGCGCGATCGAGCAGCCCAAGGCGTGGCTGTGGACGGCGCTGATCGCCGTGCTGGTCGCGCTCGGCTGCCGGCTCGCGCTGTCCTGGGGCTGGACGGCGGTGCTGTTCTTCCTGGCCGTCGGCGGCCTGGTCCCGGTCGCCGTCACCGGCCACTCGGCCAGCGGCGGCTCGCACGACGTCGCCACCAACAGCCTGCTGTACCACCTGATCGCCGCGTCCCTGTGGGTCGGCGGGCTGATCGCGCTGCTGGCGCTGGGCTACCGGCGCGGGGCGCACCTGAGCCTGGCCGCGCGGCGGTTCTCCCGGCTGGCGCTGGTCTGCTGGATCGTGATGGCCGTCTCCGGCGTGATCAACGCGCTCGTCCGGATCGGCCTGAACGACCTCTTCACCACCGACTACGGCCTCCTGGTCGTCGCCAAGACGGTCGCCCTGCTGCTGCTCGGCGTCTTCGGCCACCAGCAACGCCGCAAGGGCGTCGCGGACCTCGTCGACGGCAGGGGCGGCGGGCAGCTGATGCGCCTGGCCGCGGTCGAGATCCTGATCATGTTCGTCACGATCGGCATCGCCAGCGGGCTCGCCCGGACCCCGCCGCCGGCCGACGCGGTCACCCAGCCGTCCACGACCGAGCTGCTGATCGGCTACAACCTCGACGGCGAGCCGACGTTGTGGCGGCTGCTCTTCGACACCCGCTTCGACCTGGTCTACGGCACCGCGGCCCTCGTCTTCGGCGTGCTGTACCTGGCCGGTGTCCGGCGGCTGCTGCGCCGCGGCGACACCTGGCCGGTCGGCCGCACGGTGGCCTGGATCGCCGGTTGCGTGGTGCTGCTGATCGCGACGTCGTCGGGCATCGGCCGCTACTCGCCCGCGATGTTCAGCGTCCATATGGGCAGCCACATGCTGCTCTCGATGGTGACGCCGGTGCTGTTCGTGCTCGGCGGCCCGGTGACGCTCGCGCTGCGCGCGCTGCCCGCCGCGGGCAAGGACGACCCGCCGGGGCCGCGCGAGTGGCTCGTCGCCTTCGTGCACTCCCCGGTGTCGCGGTTCCTAACCCACCCGGTGGTCGCGCTGCTGCTGTTCGTCGGCTCGTTCTACGCGCTGTACTTCTCGGGGCTGTTCGACAACGCGCTGAGCTACCACTGGGCGCACCTGGTGATGAACGCGCACTTCCTGCTCGCCGGCTACGTCTTCTACTGGCCGGTGATCGGCGTCGACCCGGCGCCGCGGCGGCTCCCGTACCTCGCGCGGCTCGGGATGATGTTCGCCGCGATGCCGTTCCACGCCTTCTTCGGCGTGATCCTGATGAGCAAGCAGACCGTGATCGGGCAGGCGTTCTACAGCCAGCTGCACCTGCCGTGGGTCGGCGACCTGCTGACCGACCAGCGGCTCGGCGGCGGCATCGCGTGGGCCGCCGGCGAGGTCCCGGTGCTGCTGGTGCTGATCGCGCTGCTGGTGCAGTGGGCGCGTCAGGACGAGCGCGAGGCGAAGCGGCGCGACCGGCGCGAAGAGGTGACCGGCGACGAGGAACTGAACGCCTACAACGCGATGCTGAAGAACATGGCCGACGGGAAGCGCGCCGAATAGTCTCGACTTCCGGTTGAGCTTGAGACCGGGCGCGAACCCCGCCCGGCTCCCGGCGAATCGGCCGTTCCGGTGATCCGCGGCTGACTTTCGGTAGCCCGACGGTGACCGGCGTCAGGTCGCGATCAGGTGCGCTCTACGATCGTGCGTATGGCCGAGTTCATCTACACCATGAAGAAGGTGCGCAAGACCGTCGGGGACAAGGTCATCCTCGACGACGTCAGCACCGCGTTCTACCCCGGCGCCAAGATCGGCGTGGTCGGGCCGAACGGTGCCGGCAAGTCCACCGTTCTCAAGATCATGGCGGGGATCGAGCAGGCCAGCAACGGCGAAGCCTTCATCCAGCCCGGCGCCTCCGTCGGCATCCTCATGCAGGAGCCGGAGCTCAACGAGGAGAAGACGGTCCGGGGGAACGTCGAGGAGGGCCTCGGCGAGATCAAGGTCAAGCTCGACCGCTACAACGAGGTCCTCACGCTGATGGAGACCGAGTACAGCGAAGAGCTGATGGAGGAGATGGGGCAGCTCCAGGAGGAGCTGGACCACGCCGACGCCTGGGAGCTCGACTCGACCGTCGAGCAGGCCATGGACGCGCTGCGCTGCCCGCCGCCCGAGGAGGGTGTCACGCACCTGTCCGGTGGTGAGCGCCGCCGCGTCGCGCTGTGCAAGCTGCTGCTGTCGGCGCCGGACCTGCTGCTGCTCGACGAGCCCACCAACCACCTGGACGCCGAGAGTGTCCTGTGGCTGGAGCAGTTCCTCTCCCGCTACGCCGGCGCCGTCCTCGCCGTCACCCACGACCGGTACTTCCTGGACAACGTGGCCGAGTGGATCATGGAGATCGACCGCGGCCGCGTCGTCGGGTACGAGGGCAACTACTCGACGTACCTGGAGAAGAAGCAGGAACGTCTCGCGGTCCAGGGCAAGAAGGACATGAAGCTCGCGAAGCGCCTGAAGACCGAGCTGGAGTGGGTCCGGTCGAACGCCAAGGCGCGCCAGACCAAATCCCGGTCGCGGCTCGACCGCTACGAGGAGATGGCGGCGGAGGCGGACAAGCACCGCAAGCTCGACTTCGAAGAGATCCAGATCCCGCCGGGCCCGCGCCTGGGCAGCGTCGTGGTCGAGGTCGACAAGCTCAAGAAGGGCTTCGACGAGCGCGTCCTCATCGACGGCCTGTCGTTCGACCTGCCGCGCAACGGCATCGTCGGCGTGATCGGCCCGAACGGCGTCGGCAAGACCACGCTCTTCAAGACGATCGTCGGGCTCGAGAAGCCGGACGACGGCATCGTCAAGATCGGCGAGACGGTCAAACTGTCCTATGTGGACCAGAACCGCGGCGGGATCGACCCGAAGAAGACCGTCTGGCAGGTCGTCTCCGACGAGCTGGACTACATCCACGTCGGCCAGACCGAAATGCCGTCGCGGGCGTACGTCTCGGCGTTCGGCTTCAAGGGCCCGGACCAGCAGAAGCCGGCGGGGGTGCTCTCCGGTGGTGAGCGCAACCGGCTCAACCTGGCGCTGACGCTCAAGCAGGGCGGGAACCTGATCCTGCTCGACGAGCCGACGAACGACCTGGACGTCGAGACCCTGGGCTCGCTGGAGAACGCGCTGGAGCAGTTCCCCGGCTGCGCCGTCGTGATCTCGCACGACCGGTGGTTCCTCGACCGGGTCGCGACGCACATCCTGGCCTGGGAAGGCACTGACGAGAACCCCGCGCAGTGGTTCTGGTTCGAGGGCAACTTCGAAGGGTACGAGAAGAACAAGGTTGAGCGGATGGGCGCCGAGGCGGCCCGCCCGCACCGTGTCACCCACCGCAAGCTGACCCGCGACTGAGGGGGCGGGTTTCCCCGTGGAAGCCAGCAAGCAGCACCGGACGGGCCCGCTCGCGCCGTCGACCGCCGCCTCCGCCGGAGGACGCGCGTCGGCGGGTACCGAGAGCGGGCGCTCCGCCAATGCCGGGGGAACCCTCTCCGCCGTCGGGCGGCTCATCGAGCGGGCGGACGCCCTGCACCTGCGCGCGCCCGAACTCGCCTTGGTCCTGGGTGAGCGCGCGGCCGCGATCGCCGAGGCCGCCGGAGCCGACGAGCAGTGGATCCGGGCCGAGAGCCTGGTCGTCTCCGCACGCGTCCGGCTCGGCGACCGGCCGGCCACGGTCGGCCGGGCGGTCGCGGCGCTGCGCGCGGCCGAACACGCCGGCTACGGCGACATCGCCGCCCGGCTGCGCATCGACCTCGCGGTCTGCGCCCGCAGCCTGGGCGTGCCGCTGACCGGCCTGGCCGCGCTGCGTCCGGTGCTCACCGACCCGGTCGTCTCGCCGGTGCACCGCGCCGCGGCGCTGACGCACCTGGTCGGCTGCCTGGCGCAGATCGGCCGGAAGTCCGAGCTGGACCGGGTGCTCGTCGAGGCCGACAAGCTCGTCCTGGGCGACGAATCGCTGGGCGCGGACACCCAGCTGCTGGTGCGGGCGCTGCTGCGGGTCGGCACGGCCGCGCACCGGCGTCGCCACGGCGACCTGACCGCGGCGGCCGACGCCGCCCGGACCGGGCTGGGCTTCCTGGAGAAGCTCGACAACCCGGCCGACGACGGCGGGCTCGTCCGGATCCGCCTCGTTCTGTTGCTGGTCGGCACCCTCCTCGACCGCGGTGACAGCGAAATGGCGTACGAGATCGCCGAGCCGGTGCTGGCCGAGCCCATCCGGGCCGCCGGCGTCGCGCCCGCGAGCTGGCTGCGGCTGGCCGTCGCGACCCGCGTCCACCTGCCGTCGGGTTCCGGCGAAGCGGCGATCGAGCTGGTCCGCGAAGCCGTGGCGAGCACCGATCGCCACGGGCTGTCCGCGGTCACCTCACGGCTGTGGCTGGAACTGGCGCAGCTGCACGAACGCTTCGGTCAGGCCGAAGAAGCCATCGCGTGCCTGTACCGCTCGCGCGCGGCCGAACAGCTGCACGCGCGGGCCCGGCGGCAGGCGTGCAACGTGCTGGCCGGCGAGTTCGGCTCCGGCGAACCCGCTTCGGTCGACCTCGACGAGGTGCTCAAGGCGGTCCCGTCGCGGCCGATCCCGGTCGTCGCGGCCGAGCCCGCCCCGGCCGTCCGCGAACCGGCCGCGCCCGCCGCCCCTGGTGCCCCGGCGGCCCCGGCCGCCCCGCAGGCCCCCGCTTGGTCGTTCGGCAGCCGCGCGGAGCCGGAACCCGAGACGTCGGCGCCCGCGTGGTCGTTCGAACGGCCCCGGACCGCACCCGACGCGGCCGAGACGACGTTGCTGCCGGCGGTGCGGGACGAGCCCGCGCGCCCGGAGCCGGTGGTCGTCGAACGGCGCCCGGAACGGCCTGCGGCCCGGCCGGAACCGATCGAGGTCCGCTCGGCCGAGCCCGGCCGGCGGCCGGACCCGGGCGAGGAGCGTTCCGAGCCGATCGAGGCGCGGTCGGCGCGTGAACGGCGCTTGGAACCGATCGACGTCGCCTCGGCCGAGTCCGGCCGGCGGCCGGAGCCGAGTGAGGCACGCCCGCCGTGGCAGCGGACCCCGGAGCCGGTCGAGAGCCGGTCCGCGGAAGCGCGGCCGCAGTCCCGGGCCGAGCGGCGCTCCGCGTCCGAGCCGCGCCTGGATCCCATCGAAGTGCGGTCGGCGCCCGAACGCGGCGCGAAGCCGGAGTTCCGGTCCGAGCCGATCGAGGTCCGCTCCGCGGCGCCCGACTTCCGGTCGGAGCACGACCCGGAACGGAACGGGGTCCGGTCGAAGCCGGAGTTCGAGTCCGAGCCGGCCGACTTCCGGTCCGGCCGGCGTGCCGCGCCGGAATTCGAAAGCGGCGCGGCGGTCGAGCGCGAGTCCAACGGCCACGCGACACCGAAGCCCGCCGCAGACGCTCCCGCGCCCGCCGAAAACGGGAAGGCCAAGTTCTCCTGGGCCGCCGTCGCCGAAGCGCGGCTGCGGGAGACCGCCGCCGAACGGGAGTCGGCGCCCACGCGCGTGACCCCGGCTCTGCCGCTCGCACCCGAGCCCGCGGCCGAGCGGGAACCGGTGCGGCGTGAGCCGCAGCCCTCGACCCGGCACGACTCCGAGCACGGCTCGCAGTCGGTGCTGGACCGCCTGGGGATCTCCGCGCCGGGCGGTGGTGGGGGCCGTGGCCGCCGCCGGGCCGAGGACGCCGAAAGCCCCCGCGAGGAGCCGGCGCCCGAACCGAAGCGGCCGGAGGCGCTCGCGCCGGCCCCGCGTCCCGAGGACTACAGCGACGACGCCGAGTCGTGGCTGCCGCGGCTGCGGATGCCGCCGTCGCTGGAGCCGATGGAGGACTTCGGGCACTGGACGCCCGCGACGGCGCCGTTCCCGGAGAGCTACGCGCGCGCCATCGCCGAGGACGAGCCGCCGCCGGACGCCGGCCTCGCCGACCTGCTGGCCCGCGCGCTCGCCGAGCACCAAGCGGGCACAGCCAGCGCCGCGGCGCTCGTCAAGCAGCTGGGATCGCAGGACAACGGCAGCCGCCGCAACGGTCACGGCCGCAACGGCCACGGCGCGGAAGTCCCGGACTCCCGCCGCCACGGCTCGTCCGACTGACCCGCTCCGCCGCCTCGCGCCCAACCCCGCAACGCGGCCCGCGACTCGGGGTAGCTCGACGCCGAGCCGCGGTTCTTGTGCCCGCAAGTACCGCAACCTGTCGCCGAGTCGCGGCAGCTGTGCCCCCGCGTCGACGACTCGCCGCCGAGTTGCGGCACCTGCGCGCATCGACCAGGACTGGTCGCCAGGTTGCTGTTCTTGCGCGCGCGTTCACCCCGAGGCCGTCGCCGGGTCGCGGTGCTTGCGGGTGCATCCACCACCACTCGTCACCGACTTGCCGGGTTCGCCTCGGCCGCACCGCGACCCGGGTTTCGGGCGAACGCCGTTCATTCGGTGAGACACCACCTTTCGTCGCCGACTCGCCGGTGGGCCGGGAGAGTGGGATGCGTCGCACTCCGGGGTCGGCGACCGGCCGACAACGTTCGCCGAACGGCGTACCGGTCTCCCGCGCCCGGGTCAGCTGAACCGATCATGTAGCCGCCGCGCTGCGCAACGGCCGGCCGGTGCGGCTGGTCAGCGCCACGCGAAGGCCCGGAACACAACCCGTCAGTAGCTTGACCGATCACGCGAATCCGCAGGCCCATAAGGGTTTTTCCGCGCCCGGCAAGCTCCGGGTCTTCGTGTGTTCCTCCACCCCGGCGGATTAGTGTGAGGTGGCCGGCGTTCAACGCCGAACCCGGCGCGGAGTCACCCCACGCACTTGGAGAGTTGCCTCAAATGAGCTCGACCGGAGTCTCGTCCCCACCCGGAACCGGAGCCGTCACCGAACCCGAGTTCGGTGCCCCGCGCTCCACCGCCAGCCCGGAGCAGATCAGGGACGACCTGATCGACGCCGCCGCCGGGCTGGCCCCGGAGATCGGCGAGCTCATCCGGCTCTACTACCGGCACATCCCGGCCGAGGAGATCGTCGGTGACGAGCCGGTGAACCTGGTCGGCGCGGTCCGCTCGCACCTGCAGCTGGCCAAGCACCGGATGCCCGGCCGCCCCGCCGTGCGGCTGCTGAACCCGACCGTCGCCGAGGACGGCTGGGCCCGTGAGGCCACCGTCGTGCAGGTCGTCACCGACGACATGCCCTACCTGGTCGACTCGATCGCCGCGGAGTTCGCCCGCGACGGCGTGCAGGTGCAGCGGATCGTCCACCCGATCGTCGTCGTCACCCGCGACCTCACCGGCGAGCTGCAGGAAGTGCACCCGGACGCGGACCCGGGCCGGCCGCCCGCGAACTCGGCGGCCGAGTCGTGGATGTACATCGAGATCGACTTCGTCACCGACCCGAACCGCGCCCGCGAGCTCGACAACCGGCTCGCCAGCGTGCTGGGCGACGTCCGCGAGGTCGTCGAGGACGCCGAGAAGATGGCCCAGACGGCGTGCCAGCTCGCCGGCGAGCTGGAGACGGACCCGCCGCAGCTGCCCCAGGCCGAGGTCGCCGAAGGCGCCCGCCTGCTGCGCTGGCTGGCCGACGGCCACTTCACCTTCCTCGGCTACCGCCGCTACGAGCTGGTCGACAACCCGCACCCCGACTCGGACGAGCCGGCCCTGCGCGCGGTGCTGGCGTCCGGCCTCGGCGTGCTGCGCCAGGACAGCCTGGCCGCGCGCGGTCTCACCGCGGGCCCGGACACCGCGACGTCCGCGCTCGCGCCGTCGCTGCTGGTGCTGACCCAGGCGAGCGCGCCCTCGACCGTGCACCGCCCGGTCTACCCGTACTACGTCGGCGTGAAGACCTTCGACTCCGAGGGCACCGTCACCGGCGAACACCGCTTCCTCGGCATGTTCACCACGACCGCGCTGCACGAGAACGTCCTCGACATCCCGGTGGTCTGCGACCGCGTCCGCGAGGTCATCCACCGCGCCGGCTTCCCGATGGAGTCGTTCTCCGGCCAGCGGATGCTCGAGGTGCTGCAGAACTGGCCGCGCGCGGACCTGTTCTCCGCCGACACCGACTCGCTGTATTCGACGACGACCGGCGCGATCACGCTGTCGGATCGCCGCCGGCTGCGGCTGTTCCTGCGCCGCGATCCGTACGGCCGCTTCTACTCGTGCCTCGTCTACCTGCCCCAGGACCGGTACACGACGCGCTCGCGGCTGGCGATGCAGGAGGTGCTGCTCGAAGAGCTCGAAGGCACCCAGCTCGAGTACAGCGCCCGCATCGGGGAAACCGTGCTGGCGCAGGTGCACTTCATGGTCCACACCGATCCCGCGCGCGGGCAGGAGCCCGACACGCAGCGGATCCAGGAGCGGCTGAACGACGCCGTCCGCAGCTGGGACGACCGGATGGTCGAGGCGGTCCTCGACGAGCGCCGGGAGCGCTCGGACGGCGGCGTGGCCGTCGGCGTCCTCGGCGAGGAGTCGGCGACCGAGCAGGGCCAGCGCTACGCGAGCGTCTTCCCCGAGGGGTACAAGGAGGACTTCTCCGCCGAGGAGGCGCTCTCCGACCTCCGCGCCCTCGACTCGCTCTCCGACGAAGGCGACCTCGCGCTGTCGTTCTACCTGCCGGCCGACGCCGAGCCCGGCGAGCGGCGGTTCAAGCTCTTCCTGCGCGGCGAAGGCGTGACGCTGTCGAAGGTGCTCCCGGTCCTGCAGGCGATGGGCGTCGAGGTCGTCGACGAGCGGCCGTACGAGCTGCACCGCGAAGACGGCGGCCCGTGCTGGATCTACGACTTCGGCCTGCGGATCAGCCAGAAGATGCTCGGCAAGCAGCCCGACGACGACGCCGTCGCCGAGCTGCGCAACCGGTTCCAGGACGCCTTCGAGGCCGCCTGGCGCGGGGACGCCGAGGTCGACGGCCTCAACGGCCTCGTCCTGCGTGGCGGGCTCACCTGGCGCCAGGCCGCCGTGCTGCGCGCGTACTCGCGCTACCTGCGCCAGGCCGGCAGCGCGTTCTCCCAGGACTACATCCAGAACACGCTGCTGTCGCACACCGAGGTCGCCACGAAGCTGCTGCGGCTGTTCGAAACGCGGTTCGACCCGCAGCTGTCCGACGTCGACCGCGAGGCCGCGACCGACGGGCTGGCGAGCGAGCTCGACGCGCTGATCGACGAGGTCACCAGCCTCGACGAAGACCGGATCCTGCGCCGCCTGATGGCCGTCATCCGGGCCACGCTGCGGACGAACTACCACGTCACGGGCTCCGACGGCGCGCCGCGGCCGTACCTGGCGATCAAGCTGGACCCGAGCGGGGTGCCCGACCTGCCGGAGCCACGCCCGCGGTTCGAGATCTTCGTGTACTCGCCGCGCGTCGAAGGCGTGCACCTGCGCTTCGGCGAGGTCGCGCGCGGTGGCCTGCGCTGGTCGGACCGACGGGAGGACTTCCGCACCGAGATCCTCGGCCTGGTCAAGGCGCAGGCGGTCAAGAACGCCGTCATCGTGCCGGTCGGCGCGAAGGGCGGCTTCGTCGTGAAGCGCCCGCCGGTCCCGACCGGCGACTCGAGCTACGACCGCGACGCCCAGCTCAACGAGGGCATCGCCTGCTACCGGATGTTCATCGCCGGCCTGCTCGACCTGACCGACAACCGCGTCGAGGGCAAGACCGTGCCCGCGCCGGGCGTCGTCCGGCACGACGCCGACGACTCCTACCTGGTCGTCGCGGCCGACAAGGGCACCGCGAAGTTCTCCGACATCGCCAACGAGATGTCGGCGCAGTACGGCTTCTGGCTCGGTGACGCCTTCGCCTCCGGCGGCTCGGTCGGCTACGACCACAAGGCCATGGGCATCACGGCGAAGGGTGCCTGGGAGAGCGTCAAGCGGCACTTCCGCGAGCTGGGCAAGGACACCCAGACCGAGGACTTCACCGTCGTCGGCATCGGCGACATGATGGGCGACGTCTTCGGCAACGGCATGCTGCTGTCCGAGCACATCCGGCTCGTCGCCGCGTTCAACCACATGCACGTCTTCCTGGACCCGAATCCGGACGCGGCGGTGACCTACGCGGAGCGCCGCCGGCTGTTCGACCTGCCGCGCAGCTCCTGGGACGACTACGACCGCTCGCTGATCAGCGAGGGCGGCGGCATCTACTCCCGCTCGGCCAAGTCGATCCCGGTCAGCCCGCAGGTGCGCGAGGCGCTCGGTCTCGACGCGAGTGTCACCGCGCTGGCGCCGATGGACCTGCTCCAGGCGATCCTGCTCGCGCCGGTGGAACTGCTGTGGAACGGCGGCATCGGCACCTACGTCAAGGCGGAGACCGAGACCCACGCCCACGCCGGCGACAAGGCCAACGACGCCATCCGCGTCGACGGCAAGCAGCTGCGCGTCCAGGTGTTCGGCGAGGGCGGCAACCTGGGCCTGACCCAGCTCGGCCGGATCGAGTTCGCCCGCCTCGGCGGCCCGGAGCACACCGGCGGCAAGATCAACACCGACGCGCTGGACAACTCGGCCGGCGTCGACTGCTCCGACCACGAGGTCAACATCAAGATCCTGCTCGATCACCTGGTGCAGACCGGGAAGCTCGAGCAGGCCCAGCGCAACGAGCTGCTGGAGGAGATGACCGACGAGGTCGGCGCGCTGGTGCTGGCGGACAACTACCGGCAGAACGCGGTGCTCGGCGTCAGCCGGGCGCACGCCGGGCCGATGGTCTCGGTGCACGCGCGGCTGGTCGCGTCGCTGGTCTCCCAGGGCGCGTTCGACCGCAAGCTCGAGGCGCTGCCGAGCAACTCGGAGTTCCGCGAGCTGGAGAAGGCGGGCAAGGGCCTCACCTCGCCGGAGCTGGCGACGCTGCTCGCGCACGTCAAGCTGGAGCTGAAGGACGAGCTGCTGGCCAGCGATCTGCCCGACTCGCAGGTCTTCGCCGGCCGGCTGCCGGAGTACTTCCCGAAGCCGCTGCGGGAGCGGTTCGCGCCGGCGATCGGCGAGCACCCGCTGCGCCGCCAGATCATCACCACGCTGATCGCGAACGAGGTCGTCGACGGCGGCGGCATCTCGTTCGTCTACCGGCTGATGGAGGAGATGAACGCGACGGCGACCGACGCGGTGCGCGCGTACGCCGTCGTCACGCGGGTGTTCGACCTGCCGTCGCTGTGGACCGCGATCGACGCGCTGGACAACGTCGTGCACACCGACGTCGCCGACGAGATGATGCTGGAGACGCGGCGGCTGCTCGACCGGGCCGCGCGCTGGTTCCTCACCAACCGGCCGCAGCCGCTGGCGCCGCTGGCGGAGATCAACCGCTTCGGCCGGGTCCTCAACGAGCTGGTGCCGAAGCTCGGCGACCTGCTGCGCGGCCGGGAAGCCGAGTCGGTGCAGGCGAAGGTGGACGAGCTGACCGCCGGCCACGTGCCGGCCGGGCTGGCCCGCCGGATCGCCCTGCTGCTGCACACGTTCGGCCTGCTCGACGTCACCGAGGTCGCGGAGCTCGCCGAGCAGCAGATCGGCGTCGACGCGACGCACAGCCCGGCCGAGACGGCGGAGCTGTACTACGCGCTGTCGGCGCACCTGGACGTCGACAAGATGCTCACCGAGATCAGCGCGCTCGAACGGGGCAACCGCTGGCACGCCCTCGCCCGGCTTTCGCTGCGCGACGACGTCTACGGCTCGCTGCGGGCGATCACGCTGGACGCGTTGCGGCACAGCGATCCCGGGTCGTCGGCGGACGCCAAGATCGCGCAGTGGGAGAAGACCAACGCCTCGCGGCTGCAGCGGGCGCGCGTCGCGCTCGACGAGATCACCAAGTCCGGCCGGCTCGACCTGGCGACCCTTTCGGTGGCGGCCCGCCAGATCCGGAGCACGGTGCGGTGACCTACGTTTCGCTCGTCCGCCCGCGCTGGACGGACATGGACGTCTACGGGCACGTCAACCACGCCAAGATGGTGACGCTGCTCGAAGAGGCCCGCATCCCGCTGCTGTTCGAGGGGGCCGTCAAGGCCGGGCTCGACCAGCTGCCGAAGGGCATCGTCGTGGTCAAGCTCGAGGTGGCCTACCGGGCGCCGATCGTGGTGTCCGGGCAGGAGATCCGCGTCGACATCGACCTGACCGAGCTGAAGGCGGCGAGCTTCACGCTGGCCTACCGGGTGCACGGCGGGCCGGCCGAGTCGGATCCCGTGGCGGTCACCGCGCAGACGGTGCTGGCGCCGTACGACACCGTCGCGCTGCGGCCGCGTAGGCTCACCCCGCCCGAGTCGGAGTTTCTGAAGCAGGGGTTCGCGGATGCCTGAGTTGTTCGTGCCGGACGCGGCCGACCGGGAGACCCTCGGCGCGTTCGTCGCCCGCGCGGTCCGGCTGGACGGCCAGACGGCCGTCCGGCTGCGCCAGCGCGGTGACGGCGTGGTCGAGGCCTGGACGGCGACGCCGTTCGAGTGCCTGGCCACCCGCGCGGTGGCCGGTGACGTGACCCCCGGTGACGTCACGGTGTCCGGCAACGAGCTGCTCGCCGCGCTGACGGTGGCGGGCGCGCCGCGGATGGACCCGGGCCCGGCCCGCGACCTGCTGTGGCACGGCGAGCTGCCCCCGCCGGGCCGCTGGCCGCTGGTCGACGAGCTCCCGGCGCACGTCGTCGCGAAGCTGGCCGACCAGGGCGTCACGCTGGCCCGCGACAACGCGGGCCCGCACGGCAACCCGCCGGCGTCGCTGATGGACCAGGCGGTGCTCACCGTCAGCGATGGGTCGCTGGAGGTCAAGGTCCAGATGCGCTGCCTGTTCGCGTTGTCCGGCATGGGTTTTGTGGACTCGGGCGTCGAGGGCGACGTCGTCCGCGTGACGGCGACGGACTCGTGGCTGCGCCTGGACGCCCGGTACGGCGCGATCCTGCGCCGGCGCCACGCGCTGCTGCCGCTGCTGTTCTGACAGGTTCCTTACGGTTGCCGCCGGCGCGCTCGAACGGTGGCACGCTGGAAGCATGACCCCGGACGACGACGACCCGACGGCGGACTTCCTCGACGAAGTCCGCGCGGACGAGACGCCGTGGCGGCGCGACCGCCGGCCGGGGGAGCAGGCGCCGGAGCGCGCCGAGCGACCTGAGAGGTGGGGCCGCACGCGTGCGGCGGGCCGGGCGGCTGCCCAGGCGGCGCCCTACCTCCAGGCCGCGGCGCTGGTGGCGTGGCTGGCGAGCGGAGCCTTTGACGACGGCTCGGGCTCGGGTGACCAGTCGGGTTAGTGCGGTGCTGGTGGTGTCGGCTGTCTTTTGGTGACGGTTCGGGCTGGGTGACCGGTCGGGTTAGCTCGGCGCTGGTGGGTGTGGTCGGCCGCCTTTCGATGACGGTTCGGGCTGGGTGACCGGTCGGGTTAGTGCGGTGCTGCTGGTGGTGTGGTCGGCTGACTTTCGGCGACGGTTCGGGCTCGGGTGACCAGTCCGGTTAGCTCGGCGCTGGTGGTGTGGTCAGCCGGCTTCCGATGACGGCTTGGGCGCAGCCGGCCGGTCCGATTGGCGCGGACCTGGTGGGCGAGTCGCGCCCTCGACGACTTCGGGTGACCAGCCCGGCCAGCTCGGCGCGGGGCACGCAGCGCCCGCCCTCCCCAAGGGGGCCGGTCCCAGCTCCAGCGTATCGGCGACCACCGGCGGAACCCCGGAACAAGGTGGTTTTCCGGGGGAGTTGTCCACATCCGCGGTGAGCTGTGGAAAAGCGTCCGCACGCGGCAAGCTGTGGAAAGTGTCCGCACGCGGCGAGCTGCGGGAAAAGTGCGCGGTCCGCGGCGAACTTCGTCTGGTCCGGCGAGCACTGGAAGCTCGCGCGATCTGCGTCCGGTCCGCCGCGGGCCGCGGGAAGAGGCAGGTTCGCGCGATCTGCGTCCGGTCCGCGGCGAGCCAAGGAGAGCGCGAGGCCCGCGTCAGACCAGCCAGGCAGCGGAGTCGGCCGGTAGCTTCCCGTCCACCAGCGGGCTGCTCGAGAGCAGCACCTCTCCCGGTGGCAGTGCGATCGGGCTCGCCGACGTGTTCAGGGCGCAGACCAGCCCGCCCCCGCGCCGCCGGAACGCGAAGCAGCCCGCGGGCGCGCCGTACCACTCCAGCTCGTCGCCGCTGAACGCCGTGTGCGTCTTCCTCAGCTCGATCGCGGCGCGGTACAGCGAGAGCGTCGAATCCTCGTCCTCTATCTGCTTCTCGACCGTCAGCCCGGCCCAGTCCGCCGGCATCGGCAGCCACGTGCGCGGGTTGCGGGAGAAGCCGAACGGCGGCAGGTCGCCCTCCCACGGCAGGGGTACTCGGGAGACGTCGCGGCCGAACTCGGCTCCGCTCGTCTTCGCGCGCGGGTCCGCCATGGCCGAAGCCGGCAGGTCGACGTTGGCCAGGCCCAGCTCTTCGCCGTTGTACAGGTAGACCGCGCCGGGCAGGGCCAGCTCGACCAGCGCCATCGCCCGGGCTCGGCGCTCGCCCTGCGTGCCACCGCCGTAGCGGCTGACCTGGCGCCAGACGTCGTGGTTGCTCAGGGTCCACGTCGCCGGTGCGCCGACCTTCGCCGGCACAGTGAGGGAACGCTGGATCGCGGTGCGCATGGCGTCGGCGTCGAAGTGGGTCAGCACCAGCCGGAAGTTGAACGCCAGGTGCAGCTCGTCGGGCCGCAGGTAGCGCGAGAGGCGTTCCTCGTCGGTCACCCAGATCTCGCCGACCGCCATCGTCTCCGGGAACTCGTCGAGCACCTTGCGGATCATCTGGTGGATCTCGTGGACGCCGTCGTAGTCCCAGCGCGGGTCGTAGTAGTCGGTCGGGGTGAACCCGCCGGCCCGCGGGTCCATGTCCGGCAGGCCCGGCGGCTTCGCCATGCCGTGCGCGACATCGATGCGGAAGCCGTCCACGCCGCGTTCGAGCCAGAACCGCAGGGTGCGCTCCAGGTCGGCGGCGACCTCCGGGTTGGCCCAGTTCAGGTCCGGCTGCTGCGGCGCGAACAGGTGCAGGTACCACTGGCCGTCCGGCACGCGGGTCCAGGCCGGGCCGCCGAACGCGCTGACCCAGTTGTTCGGCGGGTCCTCCCCGCGCGGGCCGACGCCGTCGCGGAAGACGTACCGCTCGCGCTCCGGGCTGCCGGGCGCCGCCGCCATCGCCGACTTGAACCAGGCGTGCTGGTTGCTGGTGTGGTTGGGCACGATGTCGACGGTGACCTTGATCTTGCGCTTGTGCGCCTCGGTCAGCAGGACGTCGAAGTCGCCGAGGGTGCCGAACATCGGGTCGACGTCGCGCGGGTCGGCGATGTCGTACCCGTGGTCGGCCATGGGGGAGCGGTAGAACGGCGTCAGCCACAGCGCGTCGACGCCCAGCAGCTCCAGGTAACCGAGCCGGGACCGGATGCCCTCCAGGTCGCCGACGCCGTCGCCGTCCGAGTCGGCGAACGAGCGCACGTAGACCTGGTAGAAGACGGCTTCCCGCCACCACTCGAGCGCATTCCGGGGGCCCCGGGTGGCGGAGCCCCCGGCCCGGGGCGAAGCCCCGGATGTTTCGGCGTCCTCCGGCTCGGGTCTCATCAGACGAAGCTGTTCATCATGCTGTGCGCGGCCATCTCCAGGTACGCCCACAGCTGCTGCCGGTAGGGCTCGTCGAGGTTCTCCTCGTCCACCGCGATCCGGATGCAGCGCAGCCAGGCGTCCCGCTCGATCGGCCCGATCTTGAACGGCGCGTGCCGCATCCGCAGCCGCGGGTGCCCGCGCTGGTCGGAGTAGGTGTGCGGGCCGCCCCAGTACTGCATCAGGAACAGCCGGAAGCGCTCCTCGGCCGGGCCGAGGTCCTCCTCCGGGTAGAGGGGGCGCAGGATCTCGTCCCGCGCGACTTCCTCGTAGAACCGCCCGACGATCCGGCGGAACGTGGGTTCGCCACCCACCGCTTCGTACAGGTTCGCCGGTTCGCTCACTGGTGACACGCCTCCCATTTTGCCCTTCCCGTAAAGGTTCCCGACGGCCGGTACCGCTCGCTCCGAACCGTCGCAAAACCGTTTCCCACAGTAACGGCGGCGAGTGCGCGAGCCTGGGCGGCGACCGTTCCCGGCCACGGGTCGTGAGTGCGCAACAGCGTCAGAACACTGTCACGCACTCACGGCCGTCACTTGCCGATGACCGGGGCGATCGCGGCCTTGGCCGGGAACAGCCGGCCGAGCGGCGGCTCGAAACCCGCCTCCTCCAGGGCCGCGAGCAGCTGGCCGCGCAGGGCGCGCTGCACCAGCCACTGCTTGCCCGGGCGGACCTTCACGGTCAGGCGCAGCTGGATGCCTTCCGGGGTGACGCTCTCCACCCCCAGCATCTCCGGCGGCTCGAGGATGTTGGCCTGCAGCGCTTCGCTCTCGGTCGCCGTGGAGGCGGCCCCCATCAGTACCGCGGACGCGCGTTCGACGTCGGCCGAGTAACCCAGCGGGACGTCGACCACCGCGACCGCGAAGCCCTGGCTGGAGTTGCCGACGCGCAGGACCTCGCCGTTGCGGACGTACCAGACCGTGCCCTTGAGGTCGCGCAGCGTGGTGATCCGCAGGCCGACGGCCTCGACGGTGCCGGTCGCCTCGCCGATGTCGACGACGTCGCCGACGCCGTACTGGTCCTCGATCATCATGAAGATGCCGGACAGGAAGTCCCGTACGAGGTTCTGGGCGCCGAACCCGATGGCGACGCCGATGATGCCGGCCGACGCGATGATCGGGCCCAGGTTGAGGCCCAGTTCGCCCAGCACGAGGATGAACGCGAGGCCGTAGACCAGGAACGTGGCCATCGACTTCAGCACCGAGCCGATGGTCGTCGCGCGCTGGCGGCGCCGTTCGATGACGGCCGAGCCGAGCACCTCGGGGGCTCGCTCGCGCAGGGGGCGCAGCAGCGACGGGAGCTTGCCGCCGGTCTTGGGCAGCGTCGTGACGCGGTTGATGACCCGTCTGATCAGCAATCGCACCAGGAACGCGATCACGATGATCATCAGGATCTTCAGCGGCTTGGTGAGCAGCCAGTTGGTCGAGCCGGCCAGCCACTCGTTGCCGGTGACCTTGAACACCTGGAAACACAAGGTGGAGGCGTCGCGGACGCACGGCGTCGAGTCGGCGGCGGCGGTGAGCAAGGGGGACACGGGAGTTCGATCATCCTTCCGATCAGGTCGGTTTCCCCAACTTCGAGTGGATGTTGGGTCGCGCGGATGTGACACGTCTTGTAACACACGTGCGCTGGGGGCCTGTTCTGTGGTCGACTATGCCTACGCCCCTGGAGGTGGTCGAGTGCCAGACCGACAACCCAGCCCCCGCGGTGTCTCCGGCCAAGCCATGGCCGAAGAGACGCCAGAGGTGGTCCTGCGTGCCCACCCGGGGGGAACCGCATCCGGCGGACCCGCCCCGGCCGGGCCGGGGAACCGCCCAGGGGGAGTCACCCGCCCGCCCGGTCAGCGTAGTAGAGGCCGGGATCCGGCTGCCCCGGCCTGGGGCCGGCGCCGGGTGCTCCTGCTCAACGCCACCTTCGAGCCGCTGACCGCGCTGCCCCTGCGCCGCGCGGTCGTGCTGGTGATGTGTGGCAAGGCCGAAGTCGTGCACGGCGATCCCGGCGGCGTCGAGCTGCACGCCGCGACGCTGTCGCTGCCGGTGCCCTCGGTGATCCGGCTCAGCACGTACGTGCGGGTGCCCTACCGCGCGAAAGTGCCGCTGACCAGGGCCGGGCTGATGCACCGCGACCGGTACCGCTGCGCCTACTGCGGAGGGCGGGCCGAGACGATCGACCACGTCCAGCCGCGCAGCCGCGGCGGACCGCACAGCTGGACGAACTGCGTCGCCTGCTGCGCCAAGTGCAACCACCGCAAAGCGGACCGGCTGCTCTCGGAGATCGGCTGGAAGCTGCGGGTCGTCCCGCGAGCCCCGCACGGCCCGCACTGGCGGCTGCTCGCGCACTCCAAGGAGGCCGACCCGCTCTGGCGGCCCTACCTCGGTTCGGCCGCGTAACCACGACGCGTTCAGGGGGCTCCGGGTGGCGGAGCCCCCGGCTCGGGGCGAAGCCCCGGTTGACGCTGCCCTGACATGCCGCCGCCCCGGCTGCCTTGCGGCGGCCGGGGCGAGCCGGAGTGCTTGCGCGGTGCGTCCAGGAAGCGCGGAACGAGCTCAGGCGGCGAGCGTGTAGTCGCTCTGGCAGGTGACGCGGGTGCCCATGGTGACGCGCGTGCCCCGGGTGACGCGGGTGCCCCGCGTGACTCGCGTGCCGCAGGTGACACGGGTGCCCGCCGTCACTCGCGTGCCCATCGTGACGCGCGTGCCCCGGGTGACCCGCGTCCCGCGCGTCACCCGGGTGCCTGCCGTCACCCGGGTGCCCATGGTGACGCGCGTCCCCGCCGTCACGCGGGTACCGCGAGTGACGCGTGTACCCCGGGTAACCCTTGTGCCCGCCGTCACACGCGTTCCGGGCACGAATTCGATCTCGCTGGGTGACGAGGTGGTCTCGGTGATCGCCTGTGCGGGGGTGTGGACGCTGTTCATGGCAAGGCCTCCTGGGACCGGTGCGTGACCTGCTGGGGCTGGGGAGCGGGGCGCAAGGCCCGTACAGGTGAAAAAGCTACGAGGATTTCAAGGCAACGACAAGACGACAGCGGCGGGTGCGGCCGCCTGTACGTTGAGTTGCAACCTTTCGGCCCGAAGGTCTTCGCCCCAACGTTCCAGTGCCCGCGCGCCAAGCGGCGGACGGCGCCTGCCTTACGACGAACGGTCGAGTGCCCTCGCGCGCGGTGGCTTCGGTGTCTTCGGAGGTCATCCGATACGCTCAGCGCCGTGAACGTTGTCGAGACGATCGTGGTCTTCGCCGTGATCCCGCTGGCGATCTACGGCTTCGCCGGGTTGCTGACGCTCCGGCGCAAGTCCGGTGGCGCCCCGCGGCACCGGCCGGGCCAGGCTTGGGAGTACCCGGCCATGTGGTGGAGTGCCAACCCCGACGGGGTCGGCGAAGGGCACCGGCCCGCCGGCGCCGAGAACGACGTGGTCGCCGGCGGCGCCACGGCTACCGCGGCAGGGGGCGCTCGTGGCAACTGGTGAGCTGACGAAGCGCGTCGACGAGTCCGAGCTGGGCTACGGCGAAGCGCTGACGTCCAGCGGCCGCGTGTCGGCCGCCAAGATGTACGAGCCCGCCGCTCCGGCCGGGCCGTTCACCACCCGCCAGCTGGCCCGCCTGGACGAGGCGCTGACGTTCGCGAGCCGGGAGACCGGCTTGGACTTCAGCCTCTACCTCGGCGAGCTGGGCGGCCAGGACAGCCGCGCGACGGCGGAGAAGCTGCACGCGACGACGGCGAACCCGGCCAACTCGGTCCTCATCGCGGTCTCGCCCGGCGAGCGGCTGATCGAGATCGTCACAGGCCGGGCGGCCTACAGCCGCCTGCCCGACCGCGGCGCCAAGCTGGCGATCGCGAGCATGGTGGCGTCGTTCAAGGAGGGTGACCTGGTCCGTGGCCTGGTCAACGGCCTCGCGAACGCGCTCCGCATGCTGTCCGACCAGGCGGGCCCCGCGCCCCGCTGACCCAGACACGCGAAAGGGCCCCGCACCACCCGGTGCGGGGCCCTTTTCGTGCGGTGCCGGTCCTCAACCGGCCCAAGGCGGCCTTCGGTGCGTCGGGCGCAACCAAGGCCGCCTTGGGGCGTTCGGATCAGGCCTGGGCGTCGAAGTCGCGGGCCGCGAGAGCCCGGACGATGCCCGCCCGGCCTTCCGAGACCAGCCGGCGCAGGGCCTGCGAGTGCTCGCCCTTCAGCCACGCGTCGGACGCCGTCACCGTCGCCGGCTCCACGGCCCACGACGGGTACAGCCCGATCGCGATCGGCTGCGCGCGCTCGCTGGAGCGCCGCTGCCACACCTCGTCGATCACCTCGAAGTACTTCGCGACGTACCCGCCGAGCAGCGCCTTCTGGCCCGGGTGCGAGAAGCCCGAGATCAGCGAGTCGCTGACGGCGTTGGTCAGCTCGTCGTCGTGGACCGCGCGCTCCCACGCGTCGGACTTCGCCTCCGCCGTCGGACGCAGCGCGCGGCCGCGTTCGGCCTGGCGGCGCCCGGTCGCTGTGTTGTCGCGGGCCAGCTCGGCGTCGAGCTCCCCGGTGCCCGCCTTGCCGTGCGCGACCAGCGCGTGCAGCAGCCGCCAGCGCAGGTCGGTGTCGACGCTGAGGCCCTCCAGCGGGGCCGAGCCGTCGAGCCAGCCGGCGACGACCGCGAGGGTCGCCTCGTCGAGCACGGAACCGGCCAGCGAGTTCACGAACGCCAGCTGGTGGTCCGAGCCCGGCTCGGCGGCGCGGACCAGCTCCAGCAGCCGCCCGGTGAACGCCGGCCAGCCGGTCGAGGCCGCCCAGCCCTGCTCGGCGTAGGAGTTCAGCGCGGTCTGGGCCTGCAGCAGCAGCCGCTGGACGACGCCGACCTCGGTCTCGGTGTGGATGCCGCGCTGCACCAGGGTGACGAAGTCGCGGGCCTTCAGCTCGGCCTCACGGGTCATCTCCCACGCCGCCGACCAGCACAGGGTGCGCGGCAGCGACTCGGTGATGTCGGCGACGCGGTCGATCAGCGTGGTCAGCGACACCGGGTCGAGCCGCATCGTGCAGTAGGTCAGGTCGTCGTCGTTGACCAGCACGAGCTTGCCCGCGGCCTGGCCGACGAGGTCCGGCACCTCGGTGCGCTCGCCGTCGACGTCCAGCTCGACGCGGTGGGTGCGGACGATCTTGCCGGTGCCGTCCTCGCCGTAGATGCCCACGGCGACGCGGTGCGTCCGCAGCTCGCCGGCGCCCGGCTTGGCGCCGGACTGCACGACGGCGAACGAGGTGAACGTGCCGTCGGAACCCACCTCGTAGCGCGGGCTCAGCGAGTTCAGGCCGGTGGTCTCCAGCCACTGCGCGCTCCACCACGACAGGTCGCGCCCGGACGCCTCCTCCAGCGCGCCCAGCAGGTCGGCCAGCGTCGCGTTGCCCCAGGCGTGCTTGCCGAAGTAGACCTTCAGCCCGTCGAGGAAGTGCTCCAGCCCGACGTAGGCGACGAGCTGCTTGAGCACGCTCGCGCCCTTGGCGTAGGTGATGCCGTCGAAGTTCACCTCGACCGCGTGCAGGTCGACGATGTCGGCGGCGATCGGGTGCGTCGAGGGCAGCTGGTCCTGGCGGTAGGCCCACGACTTCTCGATGTTCGCGAAGCTGGTCCACGCGTTCTTGTACTCGGTGGCCTCGGCCTGGGCGAGCACGCTGGCGAAGGTCGCGAACGACTCGTTCAGCCACAGGTCGTCCCACCAGCGCATGGTCACCAGGTCGCCGAACCACATGTGCGCCATCTCGTGCAGCAGCGTCTCGGCGCGCCGCTCGTAGGCGTAGCGGGTGACGCGGCTGCGGAAGACGTAGTCCTCGAGGAAGGTGACGGCGCCGGCGTTCTCCATCGCGCCCGCGTTGAACTCCGGCACGAACAGCTGGTCGTACTTGGAGAACGGGTACGGGGTGCCGAACTTGTCGTGGTAGAAGCCGAAACCCTGCTTGGTCTCGGTGAACAGGCGCTCGGCGTCCATGTGCTCGGACAGGGACGCGCGGCAGTAGATGCCGAGCGGGATCGTCTTGTGGGCGTCGGTGTACTCGTCGCGCCACTCGGCGTACGGCCCGGCGATCAGCGCGACCAGGTAGGTCGAGAGCCGCTCGGACTCCTTGAACACCGTCCGGACGGCGCCTTCCGGCGTCTCCTCGGCCGACTCGGCGAGGGTGTTGGAGACGACCTTCCAGTCCTTCGGCGCGATCACGGTGAGCCGGTAGACCGACTTCAGGTCGGGCTGGTCGAAGCAGGCGAACATCCGCTTGGCGTCGGCCGTCTCGAACTGGGTGTACAGGTAGACGCTTTCGTCGACCGGGTCGACGAACCGGTGCAGGCCCTCGCCGGTGTTCATGTACCGGCAGTCGGCGGTGACCGTGAGCTCGTTCACCTCGGCGAGGTCCGCCAGCGTGATGCCCCGGTCTTCGACGTAGGCGCTGATGTCGACGTCCGCGCCGTTCAGGGTGGCGGAGTGGACGCGGTCGGCGACGAGGTCGACCCAGGTCTCTTCGCCGGCCTTGGCGCTCGCGAACCGGACGGTCGTCTTCGACGCGAAGGTCTTCTCCCCGGGACCGCCGTGGCCGTCGGTCAGATCGAGCTCGATGTCGTAGCCGGTGACGTCGAGCAGATCCGCGCGCAGCTTGGCGAGGTCACGGGTCAAGTTGGGGGCGGGCACAGGCACCTCTGGTCGTGGGATCGGTTTTCAGGCTCCCCGCATCCAATCATGGGCACGGGGTCGCGGGCGACGAGGGAACAAGCGTGCGCTCCCCGGTGTTGGCCCGCAGTGTGGGCCCTGCCCACACGCCGACGTCGTCTTACTGTGCACAGGAGTACCCGATGACCGCTGCCGAGCAGCCCACGAAGGTCGATTTCTACTTCGACCCGATCTGCCCGTTCGCCTGGATCACCTCGCGCTGGATCCTCGAGGTCGAGAAGCACCGCAAGCTGGACCTGAGCTTCCGGGTGATGAGCCTGTCGTACCTCAACTCGGGCCGCGACGAGCTGCCGCAGGAGTACAAGGACCTGCTGGCGAAGGGCTGGGGCCCGGTGCGCGTGGCCGTGGCGCTGGCGCAGCTCAAGGGCGAAGAGGTGCTGCGGGACTACTACACCGAGTTCGGCACCCGCTACCACAACCAGGGCAACAAGGACCGCGACGCGGTCATCAAGGAGTCCCTGGCCGCGATCGGCGCGCCGGCCGAGCTGTACGACGCCGCGGACTCCACGGAGTACGACGAGGCCCTGAAGAAGAGCCACCACGAGGGCATGGACCCGGTCGGCATGGACGTCGGCACCCCGACGATCCACATCGACGGCGTCGCGTTCTTCGGCCCGGTCCTCAGCTCGATCCCGCGGGGCGAGGACGCCCTGAAGGTGTTCGACGGTGCGGTCGCGTTGTCGAGCTACCCGGACTTCTTCGAGCTGAAGCGCACCCGCACGGGTGACCTGAACTTCAATTGACCCGTTCCAAAAAGCGTCACTTTCCCTAGGAAAGATGCGTCGGAGGGCCCTTCGGACGCATCTTTCCCTACGAAAGTGACACGTCCGGTCAGAGGGTCTGGAGGGCGGCCGAGGTGACGTCGGCGGGGTAGCGGGACGCCGCTACCGCCGCCGCCTCGGTCGATTCTCCCCGGCCGACCGCCGCCTTCAGCGCGATCAGCTCGTGCAGGCCGTGGCGGTGGTAGCGGACGAAGTCGGCGTCGACCGGGTCGCCGTGGCCCGGGACGACCACGCGCGGTTCCAGCGCGAGCAGGGTGTCGAGCGTGTCCGGCCACGCGGTCAGGTCCGAGTCGGCGCCGAACGAGAACGCGCTGAAGCCGTGCTCGGCGTTCTCGACGATGTCCCCCGCGAAGACGACGCCGGCGTCCGGCACGTGCACGATGACGTCGTGGTCGGTGTGGGCGCGCCCGGGGTGCAGCAGCACCGCCGTCCGGCCGCCCAGGTCGAGCTCGGTCCGGTCGCTGAACAGGTGATCGGGGACCACGAACGTGGTGCGCGCGATGGCGTTGGCGATGGCCGCCTTGCCTTCCTCGCGGTAGTAGGCCATCCACTTCTCCCGCGCGCCCTCGGCGTATTCGGTCAGCTCGGCGCGGCAGCCCTCGTGCGCCCAGACCGCGCACGGCAGGAACCGCTCGGTGCCCCAGGTATGGTCGAAGTGCGCGTGCGTGAACGCGACCGCCCACGGCAGCGGCGTCAGCTCGCGCACGGCCGCCGCCAGCTCGGCGCCCTGGTCCAGGTCGCCGCGGGTGTCGATGACCAGGCAGCGGTCGGCCCCGATCACCAGCCCGACGGTCAGGTCCAGTTCCTCGTACCGCCGCGCGTGCACGCCGTCGGCGACCTCGACCCAGTGACCGGTCATCGCAAGACTCCTTCGTGCAGGACGGGAGCGGCGTCGCTCACGTCGATCCGGGCGGCCAGCGCGACGTCGCCGCCGTGCCCGGCCTCGGTCAGTTCGCGCCCGGACACGCAGTCCGCGACCGCCGCGACGTCCACCGACCGCGCGGCCAGCGCCGCTTCGGGGGACAGTGTGCGCCCGAACCGGGCCAGCGCGGCGGCGATCGCGCCCGCGCCCACCTGGTCCTCGACGCACGGGCGCAGCGGCCCGAACGTGTCGCCGTGGCCGAAGATGTTCACCCCCCAGCGTTCCCCGGCCGCGATGACGCCGACGGGGCCGCCCAGCTCGTGCGCCTTCGCGGCCACGGCGGAGGCGTTGCGCAGGCAGCCGGCCAGCACGTGGGCGCCGGTCGTCGCGGCCGCGTCGCACAGGGTGGCGCCGTTCGGCGAGGGCAGCGCGAGGAGCGTGCCGGGCGGGATGTCCGTCACAGACGACGGCCGGAGGGTGAACGTGGTCTCACCGGCGATGACGGCGCCCGCGGCCCGCGCGAGCGCGACCCCGCGTTCGTCCCGCCAGCGCACCGGCAGCACCCGGCCGCCGCGGCCGACCACGAGATCCGTGGTGGTGCTGAAGGAAAGCACGTCGACGACGATCAGCACCGCGCATTCGCGGCCGAGCGCCGCCACGCCTTCGCCGCCCCAGTCGAGCCTCACGTCGTGTCCCGACTGCTCCCAGATCCCCACCCCCGGAGCATGCCGGAAACCGGCCGTGATGGCAGACTCCCAGCCGTGCGTGTCTACTTGGGATCCGACCATGCCGGCTTCGAGCTGAAGAACCACCTGGTGGCTCACCTGGAGAAGCAGGGCCACGAGGTCACCGACATCGGCCCGCGGGTCTACGACGCGGCCGACGACTACCCGGCCTACTGCGTCGAGACGGCGCTGCGCGTCGTGGCCGACGAGGGCAGCCTCGGCATCGTCGTCGGCGGCTCCGGCAACGGCGAGCAGATCGCCGCGAACAAGGTCCCCGGCGCCCGCGCCGGCCTGGCCTGGAGCGTCGAGACGGCCAAGCTGTGCCGCGAGCACAACCACGCTCAGCTGATCGGCGTCGGCGCCCGGATGCACACCGCCGAGCAGGCCACCGAGATCGTCGAAGCCTTCCTGGCGACGGACGTCTCGCCCGAGGAGCGGCACGCCCGCCGCGTCCGGCAGCTGCTGGACTACGAGCGCACCGGAACCCCGCCGGCCCTGCCGGAGGCCTGATGCCCGAGGGGCACACGCTCCACCGGCTGGCGCGGCTGCACAAGCGCCGGTACGCCGGTGCCCCGGTCGAGGTGAGCAGCCCGCAGGGCCGCTTCGCCACCGAAGCGTCCCGTTTGGACGGTCGGGTGCTGCTCGGCGCCGAGGCGCACGGCAAGCACCTGTTCCACGACTACGGCCCGCACGGGGTCGTCCACGTCCACCTCGGGCTGATCGGCATCTTCAGCGAGGGCAAGGCACCCGCCCCGGCACCGGTCGGCGCCGTCCGGATGCGCCTGGTCGGCCGGACACAGTGGACGGACCTGCGCGGCCCCAACACGTGCGAGCTGCTGGACCCGGCCCAGGCCGACGCGATCAAGGCGCGCCTCGGCCCGGACCCGCTGCGCCGCGACGCGAAGCCGGACAAGGCGTGGGCGCGGATCTCGAAGTCGAAGGTCTCGATCGCCGCGCTGCTGATGGACCAGGCGGTCTTGGCCGGCGTCGGCAACGTCTACCGCGCCGAGGTCCTGTTCCGCCACGGCGTCGCGCCGATGACGCCGGGCCGCGCGCTGGACCGCGCGCTGTGGGACGACATGTGGGCCGACCTGGTGACGTTGATGCGTGACGGCGTCCGCGTAGGCCGCATCGACACGGTCCGCCCGGAGCACCTCCCGGAGGCGATGGGCCGCGCGGCGCGGGTCGACCGCCACGGCGGCGAGGTGTACGTCTACCGCCGCGCCGGCGAGCCGTGCCTGGTGTGCGGGACGCCGGTCGAGACGTCGGCGTTGGTGGGCCGGAACCTCTACTGGTGCCCGACCTGCCAGCCCGCCTGATTCAGAGCCGCGTGGCAAAGGTTTTCGCGAAGGTGTGCACGTCGCCCGGCCAGCGGGCCGACACGTAGTTCCCGTCCTCGACGACGAACGCCGGACGCTCGTCGTCGAGCCGGTCGCGGGCCCGGCCGCTCGCCTTCACGCGCTCGGTCGTGTCGCGGAAGTCGTCCGGACGCGCCAGCGCGCGGGTGACCTCCTGCTGCACCGACAGGTACCCCTCGGGCTGCCCCGGCTCCTCGACGTAGGTGCGGTAGTAGTCCGGGTCCCAGAACCGGGTCCGCCGCGCGAGCCGCCACGCCGTGCGCTCCAGCTGCCAGGTCAGCGCCGTCGTCGTGCGGCCGTGCAGCACCGAGCGGCCGGTGGCCGGGTCGACGCTGCGCGCGGCGAGCAGGACGCCGTGGCAGATCGCGCCGACCGGCAGGTCGCGGCGGAAGGCGTCGGCGACCACGCCCTGCAGCACGGGGCTTTCGAGGTACTCGCGCATGCCGCGGGCCCGGTGCCCGCCGGGCAGGAGCACGCCGTCGACGTCGTCGAGGTTGATGTCGTCCCAGCGGATCGGGGAGCTCCACGCGGGATCGTCGAGCAACGCGCGGTGGGCGTCACGCGCGGCTTCGTCGGCTCGGAGCACGCGGCCGAGCGCGGTGAACTTCTTCAGGCCCGGCACCCGGCTCCAGAGATCGAGGCCCTCGCCGGTGACCATCAGCTCGTCACAGGTGGCTTGCGTGCCGCCGGGTGTCGCGAAGACGACCGTGTGGTCCCGGCTCAGCACCGCCCGGCTGACGGCCACTTCGGACGGGTCCGAGTCCCGGGCCGGGACGGGGATCAGCACTCTCGCCACGGCATCCTCCTGAAGTCGTCCAGGAGGATGCCAGCCGGTGCTCAGAAGTCGAAACCGCCCCCGTCGAAGCCGCCGCCGTCAAAGCCGCCACCGTCGAAACCGCCGCCGCCCCAGTCGCCGCCGCCGTCACCACCGCCGAAGTCTCCTCCGCCGTCACCGCCGCCGTCACCGCCGCCGTCACCGCCACCATCGCCGCCGCCGGAGTCGAGCGCGTCCTGCTGGCCGGCGTCGTAACCCGACTCCCAGGCCCCGGCGCTGGCGATACCGCCCATGCCGGAGAACATCGCGCTGAACAGGAACATCGACCCAAGGCCCCAGGCGCCGGCGACGAGCGCGGGCTTCCACCACGGCTCGCTGTACCAGCCCTGCGGCACCGGCCGGCCGGCCACGCGGCCGCCGGGGTAGTAGTACGGCGTGTCCTGGCCGGCGTCGGGGGACGCGGCGTAGTGCTGGCCCTCGACGTCCACGTCGCGGCGCTCGGTGACCTTGCCGGCGCGCTCGCGCTCGGCCTCTTCCGGCAGCTGCGGGCCGGGGTCCATGCCCATCGCGACGCGCGCGGCGCGGACGTAGTAGAGGCCTTCGACGGCGGTGTCCTTCACCAGCCGGGCCTGCTCGATGGTCCGCGCCTGCTCCATCTGCGACCCGGCCGCGTTGTAGCGCTCGCTCGCGTCGGCCATCGCCTGCTGCGACGCGGTGTCCGTGCCGTTGATGTTGAGGACCTGGCCGCCGAGCCGCTCGACGAGGCGCCGCGCGTCGGCCTTGGCGTCGTCGAGTTCCCGCTGCCGGGCCGCGGCGCGCTGCCGCGAGAAATACAGGCCGCCACCGACGATCACGACGACGAGCACGATCAGGAAGATCGCGGTGCCCATGGACCACTCCCAGAAGCTCGGTGCCCGGTGACCGGAAGTCACCTTTGAATCGGACAACGCGGACGCTACGCGGAGGGTTCCCGGACAGTGATCCGGCACACCGCCAGGCCTGGCCGAAGAAACTAGAACACGTTATAGTTCCGTGCTATGAAGTTCACCCTGTCGATCGCGATGAACCCGCTTGATCAGCTGGGCGAGCTCGCCCGGGCCGCGGAAGAGGCCGGCTTCGCCTCCATCGCCCTGCCGGACTCGCTCTTCTACGCCGAGACGGTCTCCACAGACTATCCCTACACCCCCGACGGCAGCCGGTTCTGGACCGCCGACACACCCTGGGTCGACCCGCTGGTCGCGACCGCCGCCATGGGCGCGGTCACCAGCCGCATCGAGTTCTACACCTCCGTGCTGAAGCTCGGTTCGCGCAACCCCGTGCTGCTCGCGCGCCAGGTCGGCTCGGCGTCGGTGCTCACCGGCGGCCGGTTCGGCCTCGGCCTCGGCGTCGGCTGGCTGCCGCAGGAGTTCGAGTACTGCGGCGTGCCGTTCGAGCGGCGCGGCAAGCGGGTCGACGAGGCGATCGACGTGCTCCGGCTGATCCTCGACGGCGGCATGGTCGAGTACCACGGCGAGTTCTACGACTTCGACAAGCTGCAGATGAGCCCGGCGCCCGCCAAGCGGGTGCCTTTCTACATCGGCGGCCACACCGACGTCGCGCTGCGGCGCGCGGCCCGCGTCGCCGACGGCTGGTCGTCGGCGATGATGAAGCTCGAAGAGCTGCGCGAGACCATCGCGCGCCTGAAGGAGCTGCTGGCCGAGCGCGGCCGTGCCGACGACCCGTTCGAGTACCAGGCCGTCTGCATCGACAAGTTCGGCCTCGACGGCTACCGCGAGCAGGCCGAGGCGGGCGTCACCGACGTCATCACCATGCCGTGGGTGTTCGACGGCGTCGGGTTCGACGCCCCGGTCGAGCCGAAGCTGGAGTCGATCCACAAGTTCGGGGCCGAGATCATCGACAAGTTCGGGGAGTGACGGCGATGGGCGTGCAGGTCAGCTGGGACACGGAGAAGCAGCAGCCGCCGGCGCGGCGCGCGGCCCTGGCCTCGATGACGGCGGTGACGGCGGGCGACAAGGACGCGTGGCTGGCGCTGTTCGCGGCCGACGGTGTCGTCGAGGATCCGGTGGGCCCGTCGATGTTCGACGAGACGGGCAAGGGCCACCACGGCCACGACGGCATCAGTGCCTTCTGGGACAAGACGATCGGCAACGTCGAGCGCTTCGAGTTCGTCATCCGCGACTCCCACGCGGCGGGCGACGAGGTGGCGAACGTCGGCACGATCACGACGTACCTCCCGGGCGGCTACCGCGTCGACACGGACGGCGTGTTCGTCTACCGCGTCGGCGACGACGGCCTGATCACGTCGATGCGGGCGTTCTGGGAAACCGAACGCGCGATGGCGACGGCCCGGCAGGTGTCCGAATAGTCTGTCTTGCCGGCGACTGCCGTGCCGCGAGACCTGCACCCGGCTGCCTGGTGCGGGTCCCGGAAGCCGAGGCCTACCGCGACGAACTGCGGGAACGGCTGTCGTAGGCCTCCCGGGCCTCTTCGACCTTGCCGAGGTTGCCCGACCACTCGGAAAGGCTCGCGAACAGCGGCCCGAGGCTGCGGCCCAGCTCGCTGATCTCGTACTCCACGCGCGGCGGGACCTCGGCGTGGTAGGTGCGCACGACGAGGCCGTCGCGCTCCAGCTGCCGCAGCCGCTGGGTGAGCACCTTCGGCGTGATCGTGCCGATGCGGCGTTCGAGCTCGACGAACCGCTGCCGCCCGTATTCCTTGAGCGACCACAGGATCGGCGTGGTCCAGCGGCTGAAGACGATGTCGACGACCGGCGCGATCGGGCAGGCCAGCTCGGGTGTGGTTCCGGTCACTTTCGGGCCTCCAGCCAATACTTTCCTCTAGGTACCTACTATACGTCGGAATGTAGCGTCCTCCGCATGATCACAGTCATGGGAGCGACGGGAAACGTCGGAAGGCCGCTGGTGCGGGCGTTGGCCGCGGCCGGGGAACAGGTGACGGCGGTGTCCCGCCAGAAGACGCCGGACGTGCCGGACGTGCCGGACGGCGTGCGCGTGGCACCCGTCGTCGAGTCCGCTTTGGACGGTGCCGAGGCGCTGTTCCTGATGGTGCCGGGCGGTTTCGCGCCCCTGGACGGCTTGCTGGCCGCGGCGCGCGCGGCCGGCGTCGAACGGGTGGTGCTGCTGTCGTCCCAGGGTGTCGCGACCGGGCGGCACCCCTCGGTGCCGGAGGACTCCGTACGGGCCTCGGGTCTGAAGTGGACGATGCTGCGCCCGGGCGGGTTCGCGTCGAACGCGGTGCAGTGGGCCGGAAGCGTGCGGTCATCGCGGCAGGTGGTGGCGCCGTTCGGTGACGTCGCGTTGCCGGTGGTCGACCCGGAGGACATCGCCGCGGTCGCCGCGGTGGCGTTGCGCTCCGGCGGTTCCGGTGAGGTGTACGAGCTGACCGGCCCGTCCCCGATCACGCCCCGGCAGCAGGCGGCGGCGATCGGGGACGCGCTGGGCGAGCCGGTGGCGTTCGTGCCGCAGACCCGTGCGGAAGCACGTGCGGCGATGCTGGGCTTCATGCCCGAGCCGGTAGCGGACGTGACGCTGGACATCCTGGGCGCGCCGTCGCCGGCGGAGCAGCGGGTGAGCCCGGACGTGGAGCGGGTCCTCGGCCGCCCGCCCCGCCCGTTCTCGGCGTGGGCCGCGCGCAACACGGTGGCGTTCAAGTGACGGCACTGTCCTATCGGGACACCGGAACGGGAGCACCGCTGGTGTTCCTGCACGGCAACCCGACGTCGTCCTACTTGTGGCGCAACGTGACGCCGCACCTGCCGGGCCGCCGGCTCGCGCCGGACCTGATCGGCATGGGCGGCTCGGAGCGCCCGGACATCGAGTACACGTTCGACGACCACGCCCGCTACCTGGACGCGTGGTTCGACGCCCTGGACCTGGAGGACGTGGTCCTGATCGGCCACGACTGGGGTGGGGCGCTGGCGGCGGACTGGGCGTCCCGCCACCCCGCCCGCGTCCGCGCGCTGGCGTTCACCGAGGCGATCCTGAAGCCGATGACGTGGGAGGAGTTCCCGCCGGCCGGCGCCGACCTGTTCCGCGAGATCAAGACCCCGGGCGTCGGCGAGAAGCTGATCCAGGGCTTCCTCGAAGGCCTCCCGCCGGAGTACCGGACGACGCACGAGGTCCCGCTGCTGCGCTGGGCCCGTTCCCTGCCCCTGGGCGGCGAGCCGGCGGCGGTGGTCGCGCGCATCACGAAGTTCGACGCGTGGCTGGCGGCGACCCCGGAGATCCCGAAGCTCCTGATGACGTTCGAGCCAGGTCGCGACACGATGCTGACGCCGCCGATGATCGACTGGTGCGAGAAGACGTTCGCGTCCCTGGAGGTGGCCCACCACCCGCTGCCGGCAGGTCACCACACCCCGGAAGACCAACCGGCGGCGATCGCGCGGACGCTGGCGTCCTGGCTGTCCCGGCAATCTGGGACAACCGGCTGACGGAGGACGCTCGTATCCTCGGAGCAGCCGGTTCCCTCCGAGGCAAGGACTCCCATGGACGAAGCACGGATGTGGGCAGGGGTGGAGCAGGGAAGGCTCCGCCTGGCGGACCTCCTGGACGCGTTGCCCCCGGAGGACTGGGAGCGCCCCTCGCTGTGCACGGGCTGGAGCATCCGGGACGTCGCGGCCCACGTGACGGCCAACCCCCAGTTCGGCGTCGGTGACTGGCTCCGCGAGGCGGCCAGGGCGAGAGGCAACTTCAACCGCATGATCCACGACTCGGCCCGCCGCAGGGCCCAGGCACCCACCGGCGAGATAGTCGCCCAGCTCCGCAACCACGCGGCTTCCCGCCGAGTCCCGCCGGTCCCGGGAGCAGGCCCGGACTCGACGATCATGGACGTCCTGACCCACACGCAGGACATAGCCCTGGCCCTGGGCCAAGAGCCCCGAATCCCCCCGGAAGACGCGGCAGCGGGCCTGGGCAGCCTCTGGAAGCTGAAGTTCCCCTTCAACCCCCGCAAGAACCTGGCGGGCATGAGATTCATAGCGACAGACACGGACTGGGCAGTAGGAGAAGGAGCGGAAATCCACGGCCCGGCATCAGCATTCCTGCTGCTCTTCACCAACCGCAAAGCGGCCTACGAGCAGCTAAGAGGCCCAGGCCTGCCCCTGGCAAAGGCAAAGCAAGCAGCTTAACCGGCCAGGGAGGAACGCAACCAGGCCGCCAACCGCCGCCGACCGCACCGTGGGGGGTCCGGGGGGCTCGGCCCCCCGGGTACCACCCGGGATTCCGAGCGGCCAGCGCGTTCCGCGAGCACACTCCACCCACGGAATCCGGTCGGGATGACAGGATTTGAACCTGCGACCCTTCGCTCCCAAAGCGAATGCGCTACCAAGCTGCGCCACATCCCGGTCCACACCCCCAGGGGGGTGTGCGATCAGCCTAGCGGGTCACGCTAAGCTGACCTCGCACCCGGGTACCTCGGGGGCACGCGGGTGTAGCTCAATGGTAGAGCCCTAGTCTTCCAAACTAGCTACGCGGGTTCGATTCCCGTCACCCGCTCCAACGGCCGAGGCGGCGTCCGCCTCGAGCTTGGCGGCTATCACGTCCAGCAGTTTGTCGGTGTCGACCGGCTTGGTGATGTAGTCGTCGGCGCCGCTGGCCAGGGTCCGGGCGCGGTCTTCCGCGGTGGCTTTCGCGGTCACCGCGATCACCGGGAGGTCGGCGTTGGCCGCCTCGGCCCGGATCGCCGCGATGGTCGCGTTGCCGTCGAGTTCCGGCATCATCACGTCCATCAGGACCAGTGCCGTGTCCTCGTTGCGTTCCAGGGCGCGGATGCCGTCGACGCCCGTTTCGGCGTAGACGACTTCCAGGCCGGCCTGTTCCAGGACCGCGGCCAGGGCGAACACGTTGCGCAGGTCGTCGTCGACGATCAGGACCTTCTCGCCCTGGAAGCGCTTCGGGGCGATGTCGGGGGCGGCCACCAGGACCGTGCTGGGGACCGGCGGCAGACGCGGCGATGACAGGGCCGTCACCGCCGGGTCCACCAGGTTCGACGCCGCCACCGGGAGGTAGAGCGTGAACGTCGAGCCCTTGCCCGGCTCGCTGACCACGCGCAGCTCGCCGCCCAGGAGCTCCGTGAGCTGCTGGCTGATGTTGAGGCCCAGGCCGGTGCCGCCGTACTTGCGGCTCGTGGTGCCGTCGGCCTGGCGGAACGCCTCGAAGATGACCGCCAGCTTCTCCGCGGGGATGCCGATGCCGGTGTCCTCGACGGCGAACGCGATGATGCCCGGCGCGTTGCGCAGCGCCTCCTGCTCGACCTCGGCCGGGTCGGCCGCGCGGATGTGCAGGCGGACGCCGCCCTCGTCGGTGAACTTCGCCGCGTTCGAGAGCAGGTTGCGCAGGATCTGCTGGAGGCGGTGCTCGTCGGTGTGGACGCTGCCCGGCACCGGCGGGTCGATGTGGACGGCGAACTCGAGGCCCTTGTCGGCCGTGAGGGGCCGGCAGAGGGACTCCACGTAGTCCACCAGCTCGGGCAGCGTGATGTCCGACATCTGCATGTCGAGCCGGCCCGCTTCGACCTTCGCCAGGTCGAGGATGTCGTTGATCAGCTGCTGCAGGTCGGAGCCCGCCGCGTAGATCGTGCGGGCGAACTGGATCTGCTTCTCGGTGAGGTTGCCCTCGGGGTTCTCCGACAGCAGCTTCGCCAGGATCAGCGCGCTGTTCAGCGGCGTCCGCAGCTCGTGCGACATGTTCGCCATGAACTCGGTCTTGTACTGCGACGCGACCGTCAGCTGCCCGGCGCGCTCCTCCAGTTCCTGGCGGGCCTGCTCGATCTCGCTGTTCTTGACCTCGATGTCGCGGTTCTGCTGGGCGAGCAGCGCGGCCTTCTCGGCCAGCTCGGTGTTGGACCGCCGCAGCTCGCCCTGCTGGGCCTGCAGCTGCTCGGACCGCGCGCGCAGCTCCTGCGCCAGCCGCTGCGACTCGGTGAGCAGCGCCTCGGTGCGGGAGTTCGACAGGATCGTGTTGACGTTGACACCGATCGTGTGCCGCAGCTGCTCCAGCAGGTCCTGGTGGACGGTGCTGAACTCGTTGACCGAGGCCAGCTCCAGCACCCCGAGCACCTCGCCCTGGAACAGCACCGGCAGCACGATGAGGTTGACCGGTGACGCCGAGCCGAGCCCGGACGACACCAGTGCGTACTCCGGCGGCGCGTGGTGGACCAGGATCGTGCGGTGGTCGACGGCGGCCTGCCCGATCAGCGACTCGCCGATCGCGAACCGCAGGCCGGCGCGGGACTGGGCGAGGCCGTAGGCGGCGATGCACTCCAGCACCGTGCCGCCCGAGTCGTCGTCGCGGGCCAGGAAGAACGCGCCCTGCTGGGCGCGGACCAGCGGCGCCAGCTCGGACAGGATCAGCGCGCCGACCGACGCGAGGTCGCGGTGCCCCTGCATCCGGCCGGACAGCTGGGCGAGGTTGGTCTTCAGCCAGTCCTGCTCGGTGTTGGTCCGCGTCGTCTCCTTGAGGTTCGCGATCATCTGGTTGATGTTGTCCTTGAGGTCCGCGACCTCCCCGGACGCGTCGACCGTGATGTGCCGGGTCAGGTCGCCCGCCGTCACCGCGGTGGCCACCTGCGCGATCGCGCGGACCTGCGTGGTCAGGTTCCCGGCCAGCTGGTTCACGCTCTCGGTGAGCCGCTGCCAGGTGCCGGACACGCCGTCGACCTCGGCCTGGCCGCCCAGCTTGCCCTCGGTGCCGACCTCGCGCGCCACGCGCGTGACCTCGGAGGCGAACGCCGAGAGCTGGTCGACCATCGTGTTCATGGTCGTCTTGAGCTCGAGGATCTCGCCGCGGGCGTCGACGTCGATCTTCTTCGTCAGGTCGCCCCGCGCGACGGCCGTGGTGACCTGCGAGATGTTCCGCACCTGGCTGGTCAGGTTGTGGGCCATGAAGTTGACGTTCTCGGTCAGGTCCTTCCAGGTCCCGGCCACGCCGGGGACCCGCGCCTGACCGCCGAGGATGCCTTCGGTGCCGACCTCGCGCGAGACGCGCGTGACCTCGTCGGCGAACGCGCGCAGCGTCTCCACCATGCCGTTGAGGGTCTCGGCCAGCGCCGCGACCTCGCCCTGGGCGACGATCGAGATCTTCTTCGACAGGTCGCCGTTGGCCACGCCGGTCGCCACGGTGGCGATGCTGCGCACCTGGTCGGTCAGGTTGGTGGCCATGACGTTGACGTTGTCGGTGAGGTCCTTCCACGTGCCCGCGACGCCGCGGACGGTGGCCTGGCCGCCGAGCTTGCCTTCGGTGCCGACTTCGCGGGCGACGCGGGTGACTTCGTCGGCGAAGGCGGAGAGCTGGTCGACCATCGTGTTGAGCGTGGTCTTGAGTTCCAGGATCTCGCCCCGGGCGTCGACCGAGATCTTCTGGGTCAGGTCGCCCTTCGCGACCGCCGACGTCACCGTGGCGATGTTGCGGACCTGGTCGGTCAGGTTGTTCGCCATGAAGTTGACGTTGTCGGTGAGGTCCTTCCAGGTCCCGGCGACGCCGGGCACGGTGGCCTGGCCGCCGAGCTTGCCCTCGGTGCCGACCTCGCGGGCGACGCGGGTGACCTCGTCGGCAAACGCGGAGAGCTGGTCGACCATCGTGTTGAGCGTGGTCTTGAGCTCCAGGATCTCGCCGCGGGCGTCGACCGCGATCTTCTGCGTCAGGTCGCCGCGCGCGACCGCCGTCGCGACCTGGGCGATGTTGCGGACCTGGGTGGTCAGGTTGTTCGCCATGAAGTTCACCGAGCCGGTGAGGTCGCGCCAGGTGCCGGCGACGCCGGGGACCTGCGCCTGCCCGCCCAGCTGACCCTCGGTGCCCACCTCGCGGGCGACGCGGGTGACTTCGTCGGCGAAGGCGGAGAGCTGGTCGACCATCGTGTTCATGGTCGTCTTGAGCTCGAGGATCTCGCCCCGGGCGTCGACGGTGATCTTCTGCGTCAGGTCGCCCTTCGCCACGGCCGTGGTCACGTGGGAGATGTTGCGGACCTGGTCGGTCAGGTTGTCGGCCATCCCGTTGACGGAGTCGGTGAGGCTGCGCCACGTCCCGGCCGCGCCGGCCACCTCGGCCTGGCCGCCGAGCTTGCCCTCGCTGCCGACCTCGCGCGCGACGCGGGTGACCTCCCCGGCGAACGCCGAGAGCTGGTCGACCATCGTGTTGAGCGTGTTCTTCAGCTGCAGGATCTCGCCGCGGGCGTCGACGTCGATCTTCTTCGTCAGGTCGCCGGTGGCCACCGCCGTGGCCACCTGGGAGATCCCGCGGACCTGGTCGGTCAGGTTGTCGGCCATCAGGTTGACCGAGTCGGTGAGGTCACGCCAGGTGCCGGCGACCCCCGGCACCTGGGCCTGGCCGCCGAGCTTGCCGTCCGAGCCGACCTCGCGGGAGACGCGGGTGACCTCGTCGGCGAACGACGAGAGCTGGTCGACCATGGTGTTGATGGTGTTCTTGAGCTCGAGGATCTCGCCGCGGGCGTCGACGTTGATCTTCTGGGTCAGGTCGCCGCGCGCGACGGCTGTGGTGACCTGCGCGATGTTGCGGACCTGCTCGGTGAGGTTGTCGGCCATGAAGTTGACCGAGTCGGTCAGGTCGCGCCAGGTCCCGGACACGCCCGGGACGACCGCCTGGCCGCCGAGACGTCCCTCACCCGCGATCTCGCGGGAGAGCCTCGTCACTTCGACGGCGAAGCGCGTCAGCTGCGCGATGAGTCCGTTGACCGTCTTCGCCAGCGTGGCGTACGCGCCCTGCAGCGGGCGGCCGTCGAGGGTGAGGGTCATCGGCTGGGACAGGTCGCCGTCGGCGACGCCGCCGAGCACGCGCTCCAGCTCGATGGCCGGTCGCGTGAGGTCGTCGATCAGGCCGTTGACGGCGTCGACGGCGGTGGCCCAGCCGCCGGGGCCGACCTCGGTCTCCAGCCGTTCGAGCAGCCTGCCTTCCTGGCCGACCGCCGTGCGCGCCCGCAGCAGCTCGCTCACGAGCCGCTGGTTGCGCTCGGCGATGTCGTTGAACGCGACGGCGAGCTGCGCCGAGACGCCGTCGCCGTGCGGCACGAGCCGCCGCCGGAAGTTGCCGTCCCCGAGATCCCGCACCGCCACGAGCAGCCGCTCCAGCGCCGCTGCTTCGCCCTGGGATTCCGTTGTCATGTGTGCCGACCCTCTCCACCACGCATGCGCCAGCCATGGTCGTTGGCCCAGCGTGCCATGATTCGCCCTACACTTCGAGCCAGTCCGCCCGCTCACGCGGTAGCCGTGCGATAGCAGTCCGGAGGCAGGAGGTCCGTGCATGGTGTCACGTCCGGCACCGGCGTCGGCAGCCCTGCCGCCGATGGCCGGCGATGACGCGCCGCCGGGGTTCGACGCCTTCGGCCGGGCCGTCCTCGAGGACGTCCGCGACGCCGTCTTCCTGCAGGACGCCGCGAGCGTGCTGCGCTGGGCGAACCCCGCCGCGCGGACGCTGACCGGCGACATCGAGCCGAAGCTGCACCCGGTCGCCGAGACCTTGACGACCGGGGCTGCGCCCCGGGCCGGGGGCTCCGCCACCCAGGCCCCCGCAGGGCAGCTGTTCGGGCACGTCGAAGTGGCGGGCCACCGCCACCCCGCGCGCGTGCGGGCCCTGCCGGGCGGCTGGCACGCGTGGACGGTCCCCAGCCTCGACGAGGCGCGCACCGAACGCGTCGACGTCCCGCAGCGGCGCGTGAGCGACTTCCTGGCCGAGGCCGGCCCCCGGCTGGCGGCCGCGCGCGGCCGCCACGGCACCGCCCGCGTGATCGCCGAGATCGCCGCGGCCGCGCTGGCCGAGACCGTGTTCGTGCTCCTGCCCACCACCCGCGGCCGGTGGGAGTGGTGGAGCTGCGAGAACCCGTCCGCGCACGGCCACGGCCGGATCCGGCGGGTGCCCACCCAGGTCGCGCCGGTGCTGGCGGCGACGTTCGGCGCCACCGGCCGGCCGCGGCCGGTCCCGGTGCCCGCGGCCGAGGTCGCCACGCTGCCGTCGGTCGTCGCCGACCGGTTCGCCGGGCACGCCGAGGTCACCGTCGTCTCGCTGGGCCCGAGCGTGAGCGCCGGGGTCACCGGCGCGCTGCTGCTGGGCCGCCGCGCGGACCCGGAGTTCGGCGGCGAGCAGGACCGCGCGGTCGTCGAGTTCGCGAAGGCGTCCGGCACGGCGCTGGCCAACGCCCAGCGCTACGCCCGGCAAGAGGAGGCGACGCGCGGCCTGGAGACCACGCTGCGCCCGGCCGACCCGCCCGAGCTGGACGGCGCGCGCTTCGAGACCTGGTACGAGCCGGCCGCCGGGGTGCTCACGGTCGGCGGCGACTTCTACGACGTCCTCCCGCACGACGACGGCAGCGCGTTCCTAGTGCTCGGCGACATCTGCGGCAAGGGCGCCGAGGCCGCCGCGCTGACCGGGCGGGTCCGGCACGCGCTGACCGCGCTCGCCATGGTCGAACGCGACGGCCGGACCCTGCTGCGGCTGCTCAACGAGCTGCTCATCGCGGGCGGCAGCAGCCGGTTCGCCACCCTGGTGCTCGGCACGGCCACACCGTCGGAGGGGGGCGTCGACCTGACGCTGGCCTCGGGTGGGCACCCGGCGCCGCTGATCGTGCGGCACGCGGGCGGCGTCGAAGAGGTCACCGTCCCGGGCACGCTGGTCGGCATCTCGCCGCAGGCCCGGTTCGCCGAAGCGCGGGTGCGGCTGGGGCCGGGCGACCTGTGCCTGCTCTACACCGACGGCATCACCGAGGCCCGCAACCGCCACGACCCGTCGGAGCTGTTCGGCGACGACCGGCTGCGCGCGGTGCTGACGGCCGCGGCCGGGCAGCCGGCCCGCGAGGTCGTCCGGCGGCTGCGCCAGGCCGTGCGCGACTGGCTCGGCAGCTCCGCCCACGACGACATCGCCGTGCTGGCCGTGGAGTGCGCGGACTGATCGTCCGCCGCCCGCGTTTGCCGCCGGCCGGAGCGGGTAATTCCGATTCCATGGCGAATGCACTTGAAGGCCGCCGGGTCGCGATCCTGGCCGCGGACGGCGTCGAACAGGTCGAGCTGGAGCAGCCGCGCCGGGCCGTCCTCGACGAGGGCGCGACCGTCGAGCTCGTGTCGCTCGACACGGGCGAGATCCAGGCCATGAACGGCGACATCGACAAGGGCGACACGTTCGCCGTCGACCGCAAGGTTTCCGACGTGGCGATCGGCGACTTCGACGCGCTGTTGCTGCCCGGCGGCACGATGAACCCCGACAACCTGCGGGTGAACCCCGAAGCGGTGAAGTTCGTGGGCGACTTCGTGCGCGCGGGCAAGCCGGTCGGCGTGATCTGCCACGGTCCGTGGACGCTCGTCGAAGCGGATGTCGTGCGTGGCCGCACCTTGACGTCGTACCCGAGCATCCGGACCGATCTGCGTAACGCGGGGGCCACCGTCGTCGACGAAGAAGTAGTCGTGGACAACGGCCTGGTCTCCAGCCGCAACCCGGACGACCTGCCGGCGTTCTGCGCCGCGGTGGTGCGGGAGTTCGCGGGCTGACCGGGCCGTCCTCTGTGGACGTTCACCCGGCCGTGTCCTTAAGTCCGGCTTAAATATGTTGGCTTTCGGCGTTCCGGCGGAGGACGCTGAGAGGTGACCGGGAACACCGGGAGGAGGTGGACGCAATGACAGTGAACGCGAGGCGCTACGGCCGTTGGTGCCGTGAACACTTCGACGTGGTCGCCGCCCAGGACGTTCCCGCGCCCCGGGCCGCCGACGCCGCCGAGGTCCTCCCGCAGCCGGAATCGGCGCCGGTCGAGACTGTCGCCGAACAACCGCAGCAGAGCTGAGTCTCCCGCACCCGAAAGGCCCCCGGATCGCGTCCGGGGGCTCTTTCATGCCGCCCGGAGCGGGCGCGAGAAAGAAGCCCTCCCCAGCGGACTGGGGAGGGCTTCTTGGTGAATGGCGAGTGTCGGCTGGTCAGCGGTAGCTGCTGCGCCGGCGGTACCAGACCCGCTTCGGGCCGGGCGCGCCGATGCGCGTGATGACGTCGGTCAGCACCGCGCCGATGACGAGCCAGATGACCGCGGCCAGGCCGTCGTTGCAGAAGACCCGGAACTTCTCGGAGTCCGGCGTGAAGAGGTCGCGCAGGCCGAGCGAGACGCCGGCCGACCACTCGGAGATGAGGTGCGCGAAGCCGTTCGCCGCGTTCGCCTCGCCGAAGACCAGCACGATGTGCACGGCGAGGACCAGCGCGAACACCGCGCACACGAGGTGGATGAGCGCGTTGACGGTGCGCACGATCCGGATGCGCGGATGGGTGCGCTCCACGACTTCTTCGGTCGCGGCGGCTTCGTACCGCGGATCGTAGGGCTGCTCCGGGGGAGGGGGATACGGCATCGTCGGCGCCGTCCTTTCGACTGTCCTCAGTGGACGGATCTGGGGCGTGCGGTGCGCAGGAGGAGTACCCGGTGCCGGGACCGGCAAACCGGATGTTCCGAAAACTTCCTTACTAGGGGCGTGATAGGGTATTTTGCGGAATCCGAGGAGGGTCATGGCGCAGGAGGTCTACTCCGTCGAGCAGGTCGCCACGCAGCTCGGCCTGCACGTCCGGACCGTCCGGAACTACGTGCGGGACGGGCGGCTGAAGGCGGTCCGCATCGGCAAGCAGTACCGGATCACCGCGGCCGACCTCGCGGCCTTCACCGGGCTCCCGGCCGCCGCGCCGGCGGCCGCCAAGAAGGCGGACCTCTCGGGCGTCGCCGAGATCGAGGACGTCGACCGCGCGACGGCGGACCGGATCGCCACCCTCGTCCACGCGTCGTTGCAGGGCCCGCAGTCCGTGCGCGTCGAAACGATCTACGACAAGGAGAAGTCCGTCCTGAAGCTCATCGTGCTCGGCGACCTCGCGGCCGGCGCGGACCTGCTGCGGATGGTCGCGGGGTTCGTCGAAGGCCTGGGCTGAGCCGGGCGGCTGAACCTCGCCCGGGGCGGGCAACCCGGGCCGCCACGGCACGTCCAGGTGATCATGAGACTTCTCCGGCGCACGGCACTGACGCTGTCCGTCCTCGCTTCCCTGGTCGTCCCCTCTTCGCCCGCCTCGGCGGAAACCGTTGTCCCGAAAGGGTTCCAGCCCGCGTCGACCAGCTGGACCGGCGCGGACACGGGCTACGTCCTCGGCTACTCGCCCTGCGCGAAGTCGTGGTGCCCGGCGCTGCTGGGCACGACCGACGCCGGGCGGCACTGGCGGCGCCTCGGCGCGCCGTCGATGCCGCTGCCGGACAACCACAACCACGTCGCGCTGACGTTCGTCGGCGAGCGCGTCGCCTACGTCAGCGACGGCGTGCACGTGCGGACGACGCGGGACGGCGGCGCGACCTGGCACCCGGTCGGCCTCGTCGACGCGCGGGAACCCTTCTACGTCTCGAAGATCACCGAAACCGGCGGCCGGGTGTTCGCCGTGCTCAGCACCTACGGCGAGGGCCGCGGCTCGACACGGCTGTACTCGGCGGCCGCCGGCTCGCCGGTGCTCGTCCCGGTGCCGGACTTCGCGGTCACCGGGGACATCACCTACGGCGACGTCGCCGTCGGCGGCGGCCTGCAGGTCGCGCTCGGCGCGAACTACGGCGACGAGAAGTACTGGACCTCGCGCGACGGCGTCCGCTTCACCCCGGCCGCGCCGCCGTGCCCGACCGGGACGGTCGCGTCGCTCGCCGGCGTCCGGGACAAGCAGGTCGTGGCGTTGTGCAGCAGCAGTCCCGGCTCGCCCCAGCCGGGCTCGACGGAACGCAGCCTGCGGCACGCGCCGCGGCTCGGCGGCATGTTCAGCGGCACCGGCGCGGCCCCGGTCGTCGGGATCACGCAGGGCTTCGGCGCGGCGTCGCCGACGTCCGCGACGGTCGCGGCGGAGGGCGGCGGCGTCGGCTTCCTGCATCGCACGGCCGACGGCGGTCGCACGTGGACGACGACCGTCCTGTCGGAACGCGGGCTCAGCCTGACCGATCTGGACTTCCCGGGAGGCGGCACCGGAGTGGTCGTCGACGGCCAGCCCGACGCGGCCGGCGGCTCCGCTGTGTACCGGTCCACGGACGGCGGAAGGAGCTGGCACGAACTCCTGTTCGGCTGATTGTGCCTGGCAGGCAAGGCCCTTGCGCGGTTCACTTGATGAACGCCATGTCGTAGTCTGAGCACTGTCCGTTGCCGGACACGGTGGCCGGGCCCGGGGCAGGGGCCGGTCGCCGCTCGACGAGGGAGAGTCGATGACGCCTGGGGACCTGCGGTCCGGGGCCGAGGGTGGCGCTGCCGCCCTCGATTTCAGCAAGGCGAGCTTGGCCCGGCTGTCCGACGCGCTGCTCGGCGGGCACGACCACTACGAAGTCGACCGCGAAGCGATGCGGCGGCTCCTGGCGATCGCGCCCGGCGCGCGCACGATGGCGAAGGAACACCGCGACTGGCTGGTCCGCGCGGTGCGGTTCCTCGCCGGAAAACGTGGCATCGACCAGTTCCTGGACCTGGGCTCGGGCATGCCGACAGCGGAGAACACCCACCAGGTGGCCCAGAGATACAACCCCGACGCGCAGGTGGTGTACGTCGACATCGACCCGGTCGTGCAGGTGCACGGGCGCGCGTTGCTGGAGGAGAACTACCTCACCCACGTCACGGGCGCGGACCTGACGAAACCGGTGGAAACCCTCGCCGACCCGGTCGTCCGGGAACACCTGGACTTCTCCCGGCCGGTGGCGCTGATCCTGACTTCGATCGTGCACCACATCGACGACTACGACCGGGCGAAGAAGATCGTCTCGGAGTACGTCGCGGCGCTCGCTCCCGGGTCGTACCTGCTGCTCACGCACAACTTCGACCCGGAAGAGGACTCGCCACGCCAGGAACTGGCGCGGTTGCTGGAGACCAGCTTCCAGGGCACCGGGCTGGGCAGCGTCCACCGGTCGCGCGAGCAGATCGCGTCCTTCTTCGACGGGCTCGAACTGCTCCGGCCGGGATTGGTCTACCTGCACGAATGGTGGCCGGACGGCCCGCGGATCCACCCGTTGAGCGAGCTGAACTTCCTGACGCTGGGCGGAGTCGCCCGCAAGCTCTGACCACCTGCCGTCAAGGCCACCTTTCGGGCGTCAGACGCCCGAAAGGTGGCCTTGACGGCGTTGCGGCATCAGGCGGCGTTGAAGTTGTCCGGGTCCGGGCCGGTGCGCTCGTCGCGGTTCAGCGGCGTCAGCGACTCCAGTTCCTCCTCCGTGAGGGTGAACTCGAACAGGTCAAAATTCTCCTGGATCCGTGACGGAGTAACGGACTTCGGGATCACCACGTTGCCGAGCTGCAGGTGCCAGCGCAGCACGATCTGCGCGGGCGTGCGGCCGTGCTTGACCGCGAGTTCCGCGACGATCGGGTCGCCCAGCAGCGAGCCGCCCTTGGCCAGCGGGCTCCACGCCTCGGTCGCGATGCCGTGCTTCGCGTCGAACTCGCGGACCTCCTGCTGCTGCAGGTACGGGTGCAGTTCGACCTGGTTGAGCGCCGGGGCGATCTCGGCGTTGTCGAGCAGGCGCTCGAGGTGCGCGGGCTGGAAGTTGGACACGCCGATCGCGCGGACGCGCCCGTCCGTGTAGAGCTTCTCGAACGCCTTCCAGGTGTCGAGGTACTTGTCGCGCTCGGGCGTCGGCCAGTGGATCAGGTACAGGTCCAGCTGCTCCAGGCCGAGCTTCGCCAGGCTCTCGTCGAACGCCTTGAGCGTCGCGTCGTAGCCCTGCGCGGAGTTCCACAGCTTGGTGGTGATGAACAGCTCGTCGCGGGCGACGCCGGATTCGGCGAGGGCCTGGCCGACGCCGGCCTCGTTGCCGTAGACGGCCGCGGTGTCGATGCTGCGGTAACCCGCTTCGAGAGCGGCTTGCACCGCGGCCTTGGTCTCGTCGTCCGGGACCTGGAAGACGCCGAAGCCGAGCTGCGGCATCCGGACGCCGTTGTTGAGTTCGATCACGGGCACGCTGGTCACGAAGGGTCCTTTCGGTGGGTGGTTCATCGGGCGAGTACCCGTTCCCCGGATTCGAAACGGATCCGGGACTTGCGGTCGGGCAGGCCGGAGACGAGCGCCACGGCCAGGCCGGGCACGGCGCTGATCCGGCCGGGGCGGTGTAGCCGAGACCGGACTCGACGGCCCGGCCGCCGAGCCACCCGCCCCCCGGCGTTGCCGAGGTAGACTTGCGGGCGTGAGCAACTACAGGCGTCCGAGATAGTTGCACGCGCCGTATATTGCACAAGCTTGATAGTGCGGCGTGCAAGGGTGTGCGGGCAAGCCGGGGAGGGGTGAACCGTGTCACTGGACGACGACGCCGTCGAAGCGCGCGCGCAGGGCTGGCGGACGCTGGCCGCGTTGCACGCGCGGATCGAGGATCGGCTGCAGCGCGCGCTCGAGCGTGACCACGAACTTTCGGTGAGCGAGTACACCGTGCTCGACGTGCTCGCCCGCCAGGACGGCTTCCACCTGCGGATGAACCAGCTCGCCAACGCCGTGGTGCTCAGCCAGTCGGCGACGACGAGGCTGGTCACGCGGCTGGAGGGCCGCGGCCTGCTGGCCCGCTACCTCTGCGCGGACGACCGCCGCGGTATCTACACCGAGGTGACGCCGGCGGGTCAGGCCCTGCTGACGGCGGCCCGGCCGACCCACGACACGGCGCTGGCCGACGCGCTCGCCGAAGCCGAGTCCCTCCCGGAACTCGCGCCCTTGGTCGGCGCCCTCGGCACCCTCACCTTCCCCGGCGCCCGCACGGCCTGACCCAAGGCCACCTCGGGGCGGTGCTTGCGGAAAGTTTCGGCGGGGCGACCGACAAATGCGTGACGTGCGGGCGAAAGCGCTTGCGCGGTCGCGGATTCCCGCGTGCGGGTCCCGCTCAGCGGGGCATGGCGCGACGGTCCCGTTCGGCGGGGGGATTACGGCGGCCGCGCGCCTTAACCCCTGCTCCATCCGTGGGACCCTTTTGCTGCCGGTGTCCGATAGTTTCGCTGGTCAGGTCGGTGTTTGCCGGTTTCGTCCCGCGGCGGCGCCTGGTTACTTCGTTGACCCGTTCGTTCCGGCCGCCCTAATTTGTTGTCCCACCAGACGAACTCGGGCGGTGTCGGCGTGGACTCCTCCTTCTCGCTCAAACCGGTGCGCCCGGCCGACCAGGCCGCGGTGCGCCGGACAAACCTGGCGTTGGTGCTGCGGCACCTGCGGGACGGGGGATCCCGGTCGCGGGCGGGCATCGCCGCGGACACCGGGCTGAACAAGGCGACCGTGTCGAGCCTGGTTTCGGAGCTCGTCGAACGCGGATTGGCCCGCGAAGGCGAGCGTGAACGGGCCGGTTCGGTGGGTCGCCCCGGCACGATCGTCGAACTCGACGGCCGCGGGGTCGGCGGGATCGGCGTCGAGATCAACGTCGACTACCTCACCGCCCTCGCGCTGGACCTGACCGGCGCCGTCCTCTTCGAGCAACGCGTCGCGCTCGACGTGCAAGCGCTTCCCGTCGAGAAGGTGCTCGACGCCGGTGCCGAGCTGACCGCCCGGGCGCTGCGGGAATGCCGCCGCCTCGGCGTGGTGCCGGCCGGCGTGACCGTCGGGATCCCGGCCCTGGTCGACGTCGCGAGCGGGACCGTCGCCTTCGCCCCGAACCTGCACTGGACCGACGTCCCGGTCGTGCGCGGCATCACCGAACGGCTCACCCGCCGCCTCGGCCCGCCGGCGTTCCCGATCCGCACGGCCAACGACGCGAACCTCGGCGCGCTCGGCGAGTACGCGATGGGCAGCGTCGCCGGGACGGCGGACCTCGTCTACCTGACCGGCGAAATCGGGGTCGGCGGCGGGGTGATCTCCGGGGGGCGGCTGCTCGGCGGCGCCGAAGGGTTCTCCGGCGAGATCGGGCACATCCAGCTCGACCCGGCCGGGCGCGTCTGCGGCTGCGGGCGCCGCGGCTGCTGGGAGACGCTCGTCGGGCTGGCCGGGATGCTGCGGCTCGCCGCGTCGCCGAGCGACCCGGTGCACGACCCGTCGCTCGACCTCGAACAGCGGCTCGACATGATCCGCCGCCGCGCCCAGCTCAAGGACAAGCGCACGCTCGACGCGCTCGCGCAGGTCGGTACCGGTCTCGGGGTCGGCGCGGCCGTGCTGGTCAACGTCTTCAACCCGCGGGTGGTGCTGCTGGGCGGCTACTTCGCCCAGCTGGGGCCGTACCTGCTGGGCCCGATGATGACCGAGCTCGAAGCCCGGGTGATCGCGCCGGGCATCGGCGGCTGCCGCGTCGAGCTGTCCTGGCTCGGGTTCTCGGCGGCTTCACGCGGCGGTGCGCACGTCGCGCTGCAGGCGGTGTTCGACGACCCGGCGCTGGTGCCGGTCGGCGCGGAAAGGGACAGCGGATGACCCTCGTGGAAACGCTTGATCCAGAAGGGCGATGTAGATCGAGTGGGTTCCGGCACGCCCGGCGAACGAGCGGCGGTCTCGAGCCGAACCACTGAACAGGGAGGGAACCATGGGGAAGATCGGTGTCTGGCTGATCGGGGCCCGGGGATCGGTGGCCACGACGGCCATCGCCGGGGCCGCCGCGATGCGCGCGGGGCTGACCGCGCGCACGGGGTGCGTGACCGAGCTGCCGGACTTCGCCGGGGCGGACCTGCCCGGCTTGGGGGACCTGGTCTTCGGGGGCCACGACGTCGTCGACACACCGCTGGTCAAGCGGGCCGAGCACCTGGTGGCGGCGGGCGTGCTGCCCGCGACGCTGCCGGGCCCGGTCACGGCCGACCTGGAGGCGGCCGAGGCCCGGCTGCGCCCGGCGCCGTCCGGGAACGGCCGGGCGGCCGCCGACCGGATCATCGCGGACCTGACGGCGTTCCGGGAGGGTCTGGACCACGTCGTGGTGCTCAACGTCTCCTCCACCGAACCGCCCTGCGCGCCGCACCCGGCGCACGCCTCCCTGGCTGCCCTGGAAGACGCGCTGGAGGTGCTCCCGCCCAGCGCGTTGTACGCCTACGCCGCGTTCCGCGCGGGGTGTGGCTTTGTCGACTTCACGCCGTCGACCGGCGCGCGGCTGCCGGCGCTGGACGAACTCGCGCGCACGGCCGGCCTGCCGTACGCGGGCCGCGACGGCAAGACCGGTGAGACGCTGCTGCGGTCGGTACTCGCGCCGATGTTCGCCCAGCGCGCGCTGAACGTGCTGTCGTGGTCGGGCACCAACCTGCTCGGCGGCGGCGACGGCGCCACCCTCGCCGACCCCGGCGCGGCGTCGAGCAAGAACGCGTCCAAGCAGCAGGTGCTCTCGCAGAACCTCGGCCGGGACGTCGACGGCGACGTGCACATCGACTACGTGCCCGCGCTCGGCGACTGGAAGACCGCCTGGGACCACGTGCTGTTCGAAGGCTTCCTCGGCGCCCGCATGACCCTGCAGCTCACCTGGCAGGGCTGCGACTCCGCGCTCGCCGCGCCCTTGGTGCTCGACCTCGCGCGGCTCACCGCCAAGGCGTGCCGCGACGGCGTCGCCGGGCCGGTGGCCGAGTTCGGGTTCTTCTTCAAGGACCCGGCCGGCGACGGCCCGCACGACCTCGCGTCGCAGTACGCGGCCCTGCGCGAGTGGGCGCACCGGTGAAGGCGCTCATCGAACTCGTCCGCGCGCCCGCCGCGCTGACCGTGCCCGGGGACGCCGTCGCCGGGGCCGCCGCGTCGGGCTGGCCCTTCGGCCGCCGCACGCTGGCGCTGACCGGCGCGTCCGTCTGCATCTACTGGGCGGGCATGGCGCTCAACGACTACGCCGACCGCGACCTCGACGCGGTGGAACGGCCGGAGCGGCCGATCCCGTCGGGCCGCATCACGCCGGGCGCCGCGCTCGGCGTTGCCACCGGGCTGACTGCGGGTGGCCTGGGCATCGCGGCGGTCGCCGGGGGCCAACGCGCCTTGCGGGTCGCGCTGCCGCTGGCCGCGACCGTGTGGGCGTACGACTTCGTGCTCAAGTCGACGCCGCTCGGGCCGGTCGCGATGGCCGCCGCACGCACCCTGGACGTCCTCCTGGGAGCGGGTGGCGCTCGGGCGGCCTTGCCCGCGGCGCTCACGGTCGGGGCCCACACGATGGCCGTGACAACGCTGTCGCGGTCCGAAGTGGACGGTGCCACGCCCGCCCTGCCGGCCGCGACCCTGGTCGCGACGGCCGGGGTCCGCGTCGCCGCCGGGCGTGTCGGGCCGCTGGCCTCGGCGCTGCTCGGGACGTACGCGGTGACGACCGGGCGGGCACAGTACGACGCCGTCCGCGACCCGAAGGCGCCGATGATCCGGCGCGCGGTCGGCGCCGGCATCCACGGGATGATCCCGTTGCAGGCCGGGCTGATCGCCCGCACCGGCGCGTGGCGCTCGGCGCTGGCCGTGGCCGCCGCGTTCCCGATCGCCCGGGCGCTGAGCCGGAAGGTGTCGCCGACATGAGGTTCGGGTACGGCACCAACGGCTTCGCCAACCACCGCCTCGGTGACGCGCTGCGCGTCTTGGCCGACCTCGGCTACGACGGCGTCGCGCTGACGCTCGACCACCAGCACCTCGACCCGTTCGGCCCGGATCTCGCTCGCCGCGTCGCGTCGCTGGCCGCCGAGCTGGACCGGCTCGGGCTGGCCGTCGTGATCGAGACGGGCGCCCGGTTCCTGCTGGACCCGTGGCGCAAGCACTCGCCGACGTTCCTCGACCCGGATCGAGCCGGGCGGATCGACTTCCTGACCCGCGCCGTCGGGATCGCCGCGGACCTCGGCGCCGAGGCCGTCTCGTTCTGGAGCGGCAACAAGCCTGCCGATCTGTCCACTGAGGACGCTTGGGATCACCTGGTCGCGGGCTGCTCGGACGTCCTCAAGGCCGCCGACGACCACGACGTCAAGCTCGGCTTCGAGCCGGAGCCGGGGATGCTCGTCGAGGACCTCGACGGCTACTTCGAATTGGCCCGGCGCCTCGGTGATCCGGCGCGGTTCGGGCTGACGCTGGACATCGGGCACTGCCGGTGCAACGAGTCCGCGTCCGTGCCCGACTGCGTCCGCCGCGCCCTGCCGCGGCTGGTGAACGTCCAGATCGACGACATGCGCCGGGGCACCCACGAGCACCTGGAGTTCGGCCGGGGGGAGATCGACTTCCCGCCGGTGCTCGAAGCGCTCTCGCCGTACTCCGGGCTGGTCGCCGTCGAACTGCCGCGCGACAGCCACGCGGCCCCGCGGATCGCCCGCGAGTCGCTGGAGTTCCTGCGCAAGGCGGTGGCGGCGTGAACGCCTGGCTGAAAAAGGCACTGTCCGACGTCGCGACCGACGCGACGGCGTTGCGCACGCTGTTCCCCGCCGTCGGCCGCAAGGTCGGCCGGGGGCCCTCGGACGTCCCGGGGTGGACGGTCGACGACGTGGCCCGGGTGGAGCTGCTCGAAGCGGCTCCGGGGGCCGCCGCCGAGATGCCGGACCTCTACCGCTACGGCGACGCGGCCGAGAAGCGGGCCGTCCTCCGTGGACTGTCCGTTGTGGACATCGGGGACGTCGGGGCGGAACTGGTCGCGGACGCGCTGCGCACCAACGACACCCGGCTCGTCACCGCCGCGATGGGGGAGTACGGCGCCGCGCACCTGGACGACTCCGCCTACCGCCACGGCGTGCTCAAGTGCGTCTTCATGGGCATCCCCCTGGCCGGCATCGCCGGGCTGGACCGCCGGACCGACGAGGAGCTGCTGCGCATGATGCGGTCGTTCGCCGCCGAGCGCACCGCCGCGGGCCGCGACGTGCCCGCCGACCTCCTCCCGCTGCTGACCGAACAGGACGTCTGATGCGCATCTTCGACCCGCACATCCACATGAGCTCCCGGACCACCGACGACTACGCGGCGATGCACGCCGCCGGCGTCCGCGCGCTCGTCGAACCGGCGTTCTGGCTGGGCCAGCCGCGCACGAGCGTCGGCAGCTTCACCGACTACTTCGACGCGCTGGTCGGCTGGGAGCCGTTCCGCGCGAGCCAGTTCGGCATCACCCACCACTGCACGATCGCGCTCAACCCCAAGGAAGCCAACGATCCCCGCTGCGCGCCCGTGCTCGACCTGCTGCCGCGGTACCTGGAGAAGGACGGCGTGGTCGCGGTCGGCGAGATCGGCTACGACTCGATGACCGCGGAGGAGGACAAGGTGTTCGCCGCGCAACTGGCGCTGGCGATCGACCACGAGCTGCCCGCGATGGTGCACACGCCGCACCGCGACAAGGCGGCCGGGACCGAGCGCAGCATCGCCGTCGTCCGCGAGTCCGGCATCGCGCCCGCGCGGGTCGTGCTCGACCACCTCAACGAGGTGACCGTCGCGATGGTCAAGGACTCCGGCTCCTGGATGGGGTTCTCGATCTACCCGGACACGAAGATGGACGAAGAGCGGATGGTGGCGATCCTCCGGGAGTACGGCACCGAGCGGGTGCTGGTGAACTCCGCGGCCGACTGGGGCAAGAGCGACCCGCTCAAGACCCGCAAGACCGGTGACGCGATGCTGGCCGCCGGGTTCGGCGAGGACGACGTCGACCTCGTGCTGTGGCGCAACCCGGTGGCGTTCTACGGCCAGAGCGGGCGCCTCTCGCTGGACGGCGAGGCGCCGGAAGCCGAGTTCGCGGGCAACTCGATCCTGCGAGGTGCGCGCAAGTGAGGTTCCGGCATCCCGACGGCACGCTCGTCCACCTCGCCTACTGCACCAACGTGCACCAGGCCGAGGACCTCGACGGCGTGCTCACGCAGCTGGCCCGCTTCGGCGAGCCAGTGCGGGAGCGCCTGGGCGTGGACCGGCTCGGGCTCGGCCTGTGGCTGGCCCGCCCGGTGGCGACCGAGCTGGTCTCCGATCCGGCGGCGGTGGCGAGGCTGCGCACCGAGCTGGCCACACGCGGCCTGGAAGTCGTCACGCTCAACGGGTTCCCGTACCAGGGGTTCCACGACCCGGTCGTCAAGCACAAGGTGTACCGGCCGGATTGGTCGACGTCCGAGCGGACGGAATACACCCTCGACCTCGCGCGGCTGCTGGCCGAGTTGCTGCCCGAGGACGCCGTCCGCGGCAGCGTCTCGACGTTGCCACTGGGGTGGCGCACCGAATGGCGGGACGACGCAGGTCAGCTCGCACTGCTGGCCAAGGGGCTGGCGAAGCAGGAGCGTCCGGTGCGCGTGGCGTTCGAGCCGGAGCCCGGCTGTGTCATCGAGACCACGGCGCAGGCGGCGTCGCTGCTCTCCGAGGTGGACAAGGACTGGCTGGGCGTCTGCCTCGACACGTGTCACCTCGCGGTCGGGTTCGAGGACCCGGCGACCGCGCTGGGCCGGCTGGAGGCGGCCGGGCTGGACGTCGTCAAGCTCCAGGCGTCGGCCGCCCTCGAAGCCGCGAACCCGGCGGATCCCGCGACGCGCGAGGCGTTGCAGTCCTTTGTGGAGCCCCGGTTCCTGCACCAGAGCAACGAAGGCGCCCCGCCGGGCGCCGACGACCTCGATCTCGCGCTGGCCGGGGGACTGCCGGGCGAGGCGCCGTGGCGGGTGCACTTCCACGTGCCGCTGCACGCCGACCCGGCACCGCCGCTGACGTCGACCCGGCCGGTGCTGACGTCGACCCTGGCCGAGCTGTTCGGCGGCGCCACCGCGCGCACCGATCACATCGAGGTCGAGACCTACACCTGGCGGGTGCTCCCGGACGCACCCGCCGACGACGCCGGGCTCGTCGCGGGCATCACCGCCGAGCTGGACTGGACCCGGCGTTCCCTGATCGGACTGGGCTTGGAAGAGGTAACCCGATGAGTTTGCTCGTTCTCGACGTCGTGGGCTTGACGCCCCGGCTGCTCCCGCACATGCCGAACCTGCGCAAGATGGCCGAACCCGGCTTCACCGCGCAGCTCGACACCGTGTTCCCCGCGGTCACCTGCTCGGTGCAGTCCACGTTCCTCACCGGGCTGCAGCCGGCCGGGCACGGCATCGTCGGCAACGGCTGGTACTTCCGCGACCTCGGCGAGATCTTCCTCTGGCGCCAGCACAACAAGCTGGTCCGGGGCGACAAGTTCTGGGACGCGGCGCGGCGCGCCCAGGCCGGGCACAAGGTCGCCAACGTGTGCTGGTGGTACGCGATGGGCATGGACGTCGACCTGACCGTCACCCCGCGGCCGATCTACCACGCCGACGGCAAGAAGTCCCCGGACGCCTACACCCACCCGCCGCAGCTGCACGACCGCCTGGTCGGCGCCCTCGGCGAGTTCCCGCTGTTCACCTACTGGGGCCCGACGGCCGCGATCACGTCGTCGAAGTGGATCATCGCCGCCGCGCGGAAGATCATGGCGGAGGACCGGCCCGACACCACGCTGGTCTACCTCCCGCACCTGGACTACGACCTGCAGCGCTTCGGCCCGGACGCGCCCCAGGCCGCCGCGGCCGCACGCGAGATCGACACCGCGCTGAAGCCGCTGCTCGACTTCGCGGCCGCGGGCGGGCACACCGTCGTCGCGCTGTCGGAGTACGGCATCACGAACGCGAGCCGGCCGGTGGACATCAACCGGGCGCTGCGCCGCGAGGGCCTGCTCAACGTGTACGTCCAGGCGGGCATGGAATACCTCGACCCGTGGACGTCGCGGGCGTTCGCGGTGGCCGACCACCAAGCCGCGCACGTCTACGTCGCCGACCCGGCGGACATCCCGCGGGTGCGGGACATCGTCGCCGGACTGTCCGGAGTGGACGTCGTCCTCGATCGCGAAGGGCAGGCGGGCATCGGGATCGACCACGAACGCGCGGGCGAGCTGGTCGCGATCGCCGAGCCGGACGCCTGGTTCACGTACTACTACTGGCTCAGCGACGACCGCGCGCCGGACTTCGCGAAGACCGTCGAGATCCACCGCAAGCCCGGCTACGACCCGGCCGAGCTGTTCTTCGACCCGAACGACCCGAGGGTCAAGCTGAAGGCCGCGGCCGCGCTGGCCCGCAAGAAGCTCGGCCTGCGGTACTCGATGCAGGTCGTCCCGCTCGACCCCGCGCCCGTGAAGGGCAGCCACGGCCGGCTGCCCGACTCGCCCGAGGACGGGCCGGTGCTGCTCTGCTCGGACCCCGTGTTCGCGCGCGAAAAGGTCCACGCCACCGAAGTCAAGGAGCTGCTGCTCGCGGCGGCTGTCCGTACCGGATAGGACTCACCAGGAGGTCAGAACATGGCACGACCGTTGACGCTGTTCACCGGGCAGTGGGCCGATCTTCCGTTCGAGGAGGTGTGCGAGCTGGCGAGCGGCTGGGGCTACGAAGGCCTCGAGATCGCCTGCTGGGGTGACCACTTCGAGGTGGACCGGGCGCTCGCCGAAGACGGCTACGTCCAGGCGAAGCTGGACACGCTGGCCAAGTACGACCTCAAGGTGTGGACCATCTCGAACCACCTGGTGGGCCAGGCCGTCTGCGATCACCCGATCGACGAGCGGCACGAGGCCATCCTGCCGGCGCGGATCTGGGGCGACGGCGAGGCCGAGGGCGTCCGGCAGCGGGCGGCGGAGGAGATGAAGGCCACCGCCCGCGCCGCGGCGAAACTCGGGGTGTCCACTGTGGTCGGGTTCACCGGCTCGTCGATCTGGCACACGGTGGCGATGTTCCCGCCGGTGCCGCCGTCGATGATCGAACGCGGGTACGCGGACTTCGCCACGCGGTGGAACCCGATCCTCGACGTCTTCGACGAGGTCGGCGTCCGCTTCGCCCACGAGGTGCACCCGAGCGAGATCGCCTACGACTACTGGAGCACCGTCCGGACCCTGGAGGCGATCGGCCACCGGGCGGCGTTCGGGCTGAACTTCGACCCGTCGCACTTCGTCTGGCAGGACCTCGACCCGGTCGGGTTCCTGTGGGACTTCAAGGACCGCATCTACCACGTCGACTGCAAGGAGGCGCGCAAGCAGCTCAACGGCCGCAACGGCCGCCTCGGCTCGCACCTCCCGTGGGCGGACCCCCGCCGCGGCTGGGACTTCGTCTCCACCGGCCACGGCGACGTCCCGTGGGAGGACGTCTTCCGCATGCTCAACGCGATCGGCTACGCCGGCCCCATTTCGATCGAGTGGGAGGACGCCGGCATGGACCGCCTGACCGGCGCGCCGGAGGCCCTGGAGTTCGTCCGCAAGCTCAACTTCACCCCACCCACCGCGGCGTTCGACGCCGCCTTCTCCTCGAAGTAACCGTGTCGTCCGTCCAGGCACGCGTGTCGTCCATCGGAGTACGCGTGTCGGCCGTTCCGGCACGCGAACCGACCCTCCGGGTACGCCGGCCGACCGTCAGGTACGCCGGCCGGCCCGCCGAGCACGCGCGCCGGGAGGACCGGCACGCGCCAGAAACTTCTGCGTAAACGGGTGGCCGCCAGCCCCGTCGGAAGGTGATCGAAAGCGGCTTCGCGCCGACCCGGGGCGAAGCACGCTCAAAATCAGGAAGGATCCAGCATGACGCACCCTTCCCCAAGGTCCCCTGCGAAGTGGACCAGGCTGGTCGGCACCGCGCTCCTGGGCGCCGGCCTCCTGCTCACCATCGACGCTCCCGCCGGAGCCGACATCCCCGCGGCCGACTACCAGCAGGTCGCCCTCGCCACCGGCGCCGCCGAGCTCGGCGAAGCGATGTCGCTGGCCGTGCTCCCGGATCGCTCGGTCGTGCACACCTCCCGCGACGGCACCGTCCGCGTCACGACCGCGGCCGGTGCGACCTCCGTCGCGGCGAAGCTGAACGTCTACACCCACGACGAGGAAGGCCTCCAGGGCGTCGCCGCCGACCCCGGCTTCGCCACCAACCGCTACGTCTGGCTGTACTTCTCACCCCGGCTGTCCACACCGGACGGTGACGCGCCGACCGACGGCACCGCCGCCGACTTCGCGCCGTTCAAGGGTGAGCTGCACCTGTCGAGGTTCGTCCTCAAGACGGACAACACCCTCGACCTGGCCAGCGAAAAGGTCGTCATGGCCGTGCAGAACGACCGCGGCCAGTGCTGTCACGTCGGGGGTGACATCGACTTCGACGCCGCCGGCAACCTCTACCTGACCACCGGCGACGACACGAACCCGTTCTCCTCCGACAGCTACTCGCCGATCGACGAACGCACCACGCGCAACCCGCAGTTCGACGCGCAGCGCTCGGCCGGCAACACGAACGACCTGCGCGGCAAGCTGCTGCGGATCCACCCGCAGCCCGACGGGACGTACACGATCCCGTCGGGCAACCTCTTCGCGCCGGGCACCGCGAACACCCGGCCGGAGATCTACGGCATGGGCTTCCGCAACCCGTTCCGGATGAGTGTCGACAAGGCGACCGGTGTCGTCTACCTCGGCGACTACGGCCCGGACGCCGGTGTCACCGACGCCAACCGCGGGCCGCAGGGCCAGGTCGAGTTCGACCGGATCACCAGCGCGGGCAACTTCGGCTGGCCGTACTGCACCGGCTCGAACACGACGACCGAGACGTACAACCACTTCACGTTCCCGAGCGGCCCGTCCGGGGCGAAGTACGACTGCGCCGGCGGCCCGACGAACTCGTCGTTCCGCAACACCGGGCTCGCCAAGCTGCCGGTGCCGAAGGCCGCGTGGATCAAGTACGCGGGTGACGAAGGCTCGCCACCGGAGTTCGGCAGCGGCTCGGAGTCGCCGATGGGCGGGCCGGTCTACCGCTACGACGCGGCGTCGACGTCCACGGTGAAATTCCCGCAGTCCCTCGACGGCAAGTTCTTCGCCGGCGAGTACGGGCGCAAGTGGATCAAGGCGGTCACCGTCAACGCCGACGGCAGCCGCGGCACGATCGACAACTTCCCGTGGACCGGCACGCAGGTCATGGACATGGCCTTCGGCCCGGACGGCGCGCTGTACGTCCTCGACTACGGCACCGGCAGCGACAACCAGGCGCTGTACCGGATCGAGTACCTCGCGGGCACCAACCGCAACCCGGTCGCGAAGGCCGCGGCCGACAAGACGTCCGGGTCGAACCCGCTGACCGTGAACTTCTCGTCCGCGGGCAGCAGCGATCCCGAAGGCGGGGCCCTGACCTATCGCTGGAACTTCGGCGACGGCCAGACGTCGACGGCGGCGAACCCGGCGCACACCTACACGACCAACGGGACGTACTCACCGAGCCTCACGGTGACCGACCCGGCCGGCCTCACCGGCACCGCGAGCCTGGTCGTCACGGTCGGGAACACCGCGCCGACGGTGAACCTGACCACGCCGGCCGACGGGCAGCTGTTCTCCTTCGGCGACACCGTGCCGTTCCAGGTGACCGGCAGCGACCCGGAGGACGGGCCGCTGGACTGCTCGAAGGTCAAGGTCACGTACTTGCTGGGCCACGACAGCCACCAGCACCAGATCACCCAGGCGACCGGGTGCAGCGGTTCGATCGCCGTCCCGGTGGACGGTGAGCACGACGCCGCGGCGAACATCTTCGGCGTCTTCGACGCGCAGTACACTGACAACGGCGGCCTGGTTTCGCACAGCGTCAGCAAGCTGCAGCCGCGGCACCGTCAGGGTGAGCACTTCTCGGCGCAGTCCGGGATCCAGCTCGCCGACCACGGTTCGGCGGAGGGCGGCCGCACGGTCGGGTACACCGACGACGGCGACTGGATCTCGTTCACGCCGTACGCGCTGGGCAACGCGACGTCGATCAGCGCGCGGGTGTCCTCGGGCGGTCCGGGGGGCACGCTGGAGGTGCGCGCCGGCTCACCGACCGGCACCCTGCTCGGGTCCGCCGCGGTCGCCAACACCGGTGACTGGGACACGTTCCAGAGCGTGACGGCGAACCTCGCAAACCGGCCTTCGGGGTCGACGACGCTGTACCTGGTGTTCAAGGGCGTCACCGGGCAGGGCAACCTGTTCGACCTGGACTCGTTCACCTTCGCCACCGCGGCCCAGTCCGGAGCGGTCGAAGGCGAGTCGTTCACGTCCGGGTCCGGCGTCCAGATCGCCCCGCACGCGGCGGCCAGCGGCGGGAACACCCTGGGCTACATCGAGAACGGCGACTGGGCCGGCTACGCGTCGGTCAGCACGTCGGGCGCGCGGACGTTCACCGCGAGGGTGTCGTCGGCCGGTGCCGGCGGCACGATCGAGATCCGGTCCGGCTCGGCGACGGGGACGCTGCTGGGCACGGTTTCGGTACCGTCGACCGGCGACTGGGAGTTCTTCCAGAACGTCACGACGTCGGTGACCGGCGGCTCCGGGCCGTTGTTCCTGGTTTTCCACGGTGGTTCCGGTTCCCTGTTCGACGTGGACTCGTTTAGCCTGAGCAGCATGCCGACCCAGGTGGATCCCGCGTACAACGTGCTGGTGTTCTCCAAGACCGCCGGGTTCCGGCACGATTCGATCCAGGCGGGGATCCAGGCGATCAAGGAACTGGGCACGGCCAACGGCTTCGGCGTCACGGCGACCGAAGACGCGTCGGTGTTCACCGCTTCCTCGCTCGCCGCATACAAGGCGGTCGTGTTCCTGTCGACCACCGGTGACGTCCTGGACGCGACGCAGCAGGCGGCGTTCGAGTCCTATGTGAACGGTGGCGGCGGCTACCTCGGCATCCACGCCGCGGCCGACACCGAGTACGACTGGCCGTGGTACGGGCAGCTCGTCGGCGCGTGGTTCAAGAGCCACCCGGCGATCCAGGCGGCGAACTTCGTCACCGAGGACCGCACGCACCCGGCGACCGCGCACCTGCCGGCCGTCTGGAACCGCACGGACGAGCTGTACAACTACCGCACGAACCCGCGCGGCCAGGTGCACGTCCTGCAGACACTCGACGAGTCGAGCTACACCGGCGGCGAGATGGGCGCCGACCACCCGATCACGTGGTGCCACCCGCAGGGCAGTGGCCGGGCGTTCTACACCGGCCTCGGCCACACGATCGAGTCCTATTCGGACAGTGCGTTCCGTGCCGAACTGGTCGGCGGGATCCGGTACGCCGCCGGGGTCGTCGCCGCGGACTGCGGTAGCGCTCCCTCGGGGTCCACAGTGGAGGGTGAGTCGTTCACGTCGGGCTCGGGCGTGCAGATCGCGTCCCACGCCCCGGCGAGCGGCGGCCAGACGCTGGGCTATATCGAGAACGGGGACTGGGCCGGGTTCGCTTCGGTGAGCACGGCCGGGATCACGCGGTTCAGCGCGGTCGTCTCGTCCGCGGGAGCAGGCGGCACGATCGAGATCCGCGCGGGCTCGGCGACCGGCACCCTGCTGGGCACGGTCGCGGTCCCGAACACGGGCAGCTGGGAGACGTTCCAGACCGTCTCGACGACGGTGTCCTCCGGCACCGGCCCGCTCCATCTGGTCTTCCGGGGCGGCGCGGGTTCCCTGTTCGACATCGACACCCTGACCGTGTCGTAGCAAGTCCGTGAAGGCCCCCTTGAGGGACTCTATGTCCCGCAAGGGGGCCTTCACGGCTTTTCACGGGAGCCAGCCGCCGGTGAAGCCGAAGAACTGGCCGGTCACCGGGGTGGACTTGCCGGAGGCGAGGAAGGCGATCAGGGCGCCCATCTCCTCCTGCTGGCCCAGACGTTGGAGCGGGACCTCCTTGGCGACGGTCGCGCGCAGGTCGGCGTCGGACTCCCAGAGGCCGGGCGGGAAGTAGGTCGGGTTCTCGAACCAGTTGGGGCCGATCGCGTTGAACTGGATGCCGAACTCGCCCAGCGCCTTGGCGGCCCCGGTCATCAGCGTGGTGGCCGCGGCGCGCGCCGCGCTGTAGAGGACCGCGGCGGCGAGCGGCCGGACGGCGGCCGCCGACGTCACCAGGATGATCCGGCCCGTGCGGGCCTCTTTCATCGCCGGGGTGGCGGCCTGGATCAGCTCGAACGGCCGGTACACCAGCTCCCGCATCAGGAACTCGAGGTCACCGAGCGGCGCGCCGTCGAAGGGCTTCTGGACGGCGGCCGGCGGCACGTAGTCGTTGCTCAGCACGACGTCGACCCGGCCGTGCTCCCGCGCGGCGGCGAGCATCGCCTCGGGCTCCTGCTCGGCGATCGGCGCCAGGTCCGGGTTCTCGGCGGCGAACTTCTCCCGCACCACGGAGTCGGTGAACGTCCGGTCGTGGCAGACGACGGCGAACCCGTCGGCGGCGAGCGCCGTCGTACCGGCGGGACCCGCGTACTGCGTCACATTGGTGACCAAGGCAACTGTCATGCGGAAACCCTAGTTAGCCACCCGGCCCCTCGGGTCCGCCGAACGGAGGTCCGTGAAGGACTCCTTGAGGGACTCAGAGTCCCTCAAGGAGTCCTTCACGGACTTTCAGCGGACGCCGAGGAGGTGCTCCAAGGCCAGCTGGTTGAGGTGGGTGAAGTGGTACCCGCGGACCGCGGCCGCGTCCAGGTCGAAGTCGTCCTTCTGCAGGTCGTCCAGGGACTCGCCCGGGGCCAGCGTCGGCGTCGACAGCTCCGGGACCCGGGACGCCGCGAGGGCCTCCACGACCTCCGGGTCGGCGCGGAACTTGCGGGACTTCTCCTTCAGGATCAGGTAGGTCCGCATGTTCGCGGCCGCGGAGACCCAGACGTCCGCGGGGTCCTCGGTGCGCAGCGGCTTGTAGTCGAAGTGGCGCGGGCCCTCGTAGCCGCCGTTCTCCAGCAGGTCGACCAGGAAGAACGCGCTCTTCACGTCGCCGTGGCCGAAGATCAGGTCCTGGTCGAACTTGGGGCCGTGCTGGCCGTTCAGGTCGATGTGGAACAGCTTGCCCTGCCACAGCGCCTGCGAGATGCCGTGCACGAAGTTCAGCCCGGCCATCTGCTCGTGCCCGACCTCCGGGTTGAGCCCGAACATCTCGGACCGCTCCAGCTGCGAGATGAAGCCGAGCGCGTGCCCGATCGTCGGCAGCAGGATGTCGCCGCGCGGCTCGTTGGGCTTCGGCTCCAGCGCGAACCGCAGCGAGTAGCCCTTCTCGACGACGTACTCGGCGAGCGCGTCGAGGCCCTCCTTGTACCGGTCCAGGGCCGCGCGGACGTCCTTCGCACCGTCGGACTCGGCGCCCTCGCGGCCGCCCCAGACGACGTAGGTCTCCGCGCCCAGCTCGGCCGCCAGGTCGATGTTGCGCCGCACCTTGCGCAGCGCGTAGCGGCGGACGTCACGGTCGTTGCTGGTCAGGCCGCCGTCCTTGAACACCGGGTGGGTGAACAGGTTCGTCGTCGCCATCGGCACCTTGAGGCCGGTCTCGGCGAGCGCCTTGCGGAACCGCTCGATCGCCTTGTCGCGGTCGGGCTCGGTGGCCAGCAGGTCGTCGTCGTGGAACGTCACCCCGTAGGCGCCCAGCTCCGCCAGCCGGTGCACGCTCTCCACCGGGTCCAGCGCCGGCCGCGTGGCGACCCCGAACGGGTCGTTCGCCGGCCAGCCCACGGTCCAGAGGCCGAAGGTGAACTTGTCGGCCGCCTGGGGGGCGTAGTCGTCCATGACTGTCCCTTCATTTAGTTCACGTTGTAGACTAAATAGTGCGCCGCGGGGTCCCGGGCGTCAAGAGCCCGGATAGAGTGCTCGGCAGGAGGGACACGATGACCCAGGCCGTGCGGCACGAGGAGATGCGCGCTCGCAACCTCGAGGTCGTGCTGGGCGAGGTCAGCCGCAACGGCCCGCTGACCAGGGCCGCCCTCGCCGAGCTCACCGGGCTCACCAAGTCCACGGTCTCCAAGCTCGTCGGCGATCTCGTGGACGCCGGCCTGCTGGCCGAGACCGGGCCCGCCCGTGTGGGCGAGCGCGGCCGGCCGGGGGTGGACGTCGTGCTCAGCGGCGCCCGGATCGCGTCCCTGGGCCTGGAGATCAACGTCGACTACCTCGCCGTCCGTGTGCTGGATCTCACCGGCGCGGTCCGGTTCGCCGCCCGTCGCGACCGCGACAACCGCGGCTCACGGCCGAAGAAGGTCCTGGCCGAACTGCAGGCCCTTGCCGATGAAGCCATCACCGACGCGCGCCGGCTCGGGCTCGACCTCGCGGGCGCCGTGCTCGCGGTGTCCGGCCCGGTCGGCGACGGTGTCCTGTTCAGTGCCCCCAACCTCGGCTGGCAGGACGTCCGCGCGGCCGACCTGCTGCGCCTGCCCGTCCCGGTCGAGCTGGACAACGAAGCGAACCTCGCCGCGCTCGGCGAGCTCTGGTACGGCGACGGCGAGCGCGACTTCCTCTACGTCTCCGGCGAGGTCGGCATCGGTGCCGGCCTGGTCGTCGACGGCGAGCTGTTCGCCGGGTCCCGGGGGCTGGCCGGCGAGCTGGGCCACGTCGTCGTGACGCCGGACGGCCCGGCGTGCCGCTGCGGCGGGAGCGGCTGCCTGGAGACCTACGCCGGCCAGGAAGCGTTGCTGGCGGCCGGAAAGACCCCGACGGTGGCCGCGCTCCTGGCCGCTCTCGTCGAGGGAGACCGGGAAGCGCTGGACGCCTGTGCCGCGGCCGGACGCGCTCTCGGTGTCGCGCTGGCGTCGGCGGTGAACCTGCTCGACCTCGACCGCATCGTGCTCGGCGGCGTCTTCACCCCGCTGTACCCGTGGCTGGCCGAGCCGGTCGCCGACGTCCTGGCCGCCCGGCTCGGCGGTCTCCGGGGCGCGCCGCCGGTGCTCACGGCGTCCCGGCTGGGTGGTGACGCCGCCACGCTCGGCGCGGCGGGCCGGGTCGTGCACCGCGTGCTCGCCGACCCGGCGCCGTTCCTGGTGCGGGCTCAGGAGGCGTAAGCCTCCACTTCGGACAGTTGCCCGGCGGGCCAGCCGGTGTTGCCGGTGAAGGTGAGCTTCAGGTACCGCTGCGCCGGGATCGTGAGCGTCACGCTGTTGCCGGTCGCCGGGTCGAACACGTACCCCGCCGGCGCGCCGTCGTTCACGGCGATCGTCTGCGTGCGACGACCCCACGCGGGCGGCAGCTTCAGCACCAGCCGCCCGGCCGTGGCCGCCGGGCCGAGGTCCACCGTCAGGGTCTGCGGGAACGCGTTGTTCGTGCTCTCCCAGTAGCTCGACGCGTTTCCGTCGACGGTGTTGCCTGGCGGGAACCCGCCCTGCGAGCCGCTCGCGGAGACGGCCTTGCCCTGAGCGAGGTTGACCGAAGCAGGTGGGGGACCGCCGAGCTGCGCGGCCCAGTAGCGCGTCCGGTCCAGGTAAGCGGTTTCCGACGCGGCACCCGACGTCCCGTAGGCACCGGAGAAAGTCTCATACGCCGAAGACGGCGGTGACGAGCGGGCCGGCTCGATGATCGAGCCCTCGTGCCACTCGTTGAACGACGTCACCGAAACCCAGTCGGCGTTCGAGGAAAGCGCGTTCTGCCATTCACGGTCGTAGGTGGCGCCGTTGTCGCGGCCCAGGGTCGGGGTCGTGTTGCCCGGCACCGCGCGGTCGTCGTTGTACCCCGGGCCGACCGACGGCGCCCACACCAGGCCGTTCGCGTCGCAGTAGGCGCTCGCCTCGCGCCACCCCGGTGCCGTCGCCCCGGCGATCGCGTCGTAGGTGTACATCCCGCCGAAGTGCGCGACCTTGCTCGTGTCCGTCGTCTGCGCCAGCACGATCGCCGACGACCGCACCTGGTCCAGCGCCGTCCAGTCGGTGATGCGCAGGCTCTCGAAGACGTAGAACGCGCCGCGGCCGCCCTCGCGGTAGAACGCCGGGCTCGCCCCGTACCGGCTGGTCAGGTACCCGATATCGGCCACGGTGGACGAAGCCGTCCGCCCGCTGTAGGGCTCCAGGTGCCAGGCGACCCCGATCCCGTGCCGGGCCGCGGCTTCGAGCACGCCGGCGGCCAGACCGTCCTCATAGGACCCCTGACCCCACCAGCTGTAGACGATCACCCCGGCGCCGGACTGCTCGATCCACCGCATGTGCTGCTCGACCGCGCCCGCGAAGTCGCCGGAATCGTACGGGCCGAGTGCCGGGTAGAAGTTCGCGCCGATGTCGGCGGGCGGCGTGTGGCCGCCTTGATCCCAGTGGCGGTAGGCGCCGCCGCTGTTGCCGTACCAGGGGTAGTAGAACAGGTGGGTCCGGGTGGAGAGCGCCGCGGCGTGCGCGACGCCCGGCAAGGTGGCCGCCAGCAGGAGAAGTGCGGCGAACAACGTCGAAATCCGTCGCATGGGGAACCTCTCGGGAGATTCGGGGTGTTCCAGACCATACGGACGCCACGCGAAATCCCGCAACACTTCCACGCACATACGCAAACGCGGGCAGCGGCTCGCCGGCCGAAACGGCGTACCGCACCGACGCGAACGAGTCGTCCGGGACGTCGCTGGCGAGCAATGCCGCGTAGAACGTCGGCACGGCGAAGAACAACGTCGGCTTTTCTTCTCGCAGGCGTCGGGCTTGCGTCGGAAAGCCACTAGGAGAGCCGCCCGGAACGCGAAAACCGCCCCGGGCGAACCCGGGGCGGTTTCCGTTCAGCGGGACGGAACTAGCTCACGGCGTTGATCTGCACCAGCGAGCTGCCGACCGTGACACCGGTGTCGGTCTGCACGGTCAGCTGACCGCGCAGGACGCGCCCGGCCGCCGGGGCGGCGGTGGCGGTGACCGTCGCCGGCACCGTCCACGTGCTGCCCGAGGCGTGCGCCGCGACCGGGTCGGTCAGGGCGACCGAGCCGAACGCCGGGTTGGTGAACACGTCGACGTAGTCGTACTGCGTGGTGCCGGCCGGCACCGCGTAGCCGTCGACCAGCGCGACCCAGGTGCCCGCCGCCGGGTTGGCGATGGTCACCGACTCCTCGGAGTCACCGTCCGCACTCTGGCCCGCCACCACGCAGGAGCCCGTGGTGCAGTTGTACAGCACCAGGTCCAGGTCGGCGCCGACGTCGGACGTCTTGCCGATCGTGGCCGTCAGCGACGTCGAGCCCGGCGTCACCGCGATCTGGTACTGCTGCTGCGCGCCTTCGGCGATCGTCGGCCGCGACACCTTCGCGCTGCCCAGCGTGGCGCCGAGCAGGTGCCCGGTGAACGCGCCGAGCGTGTTCGTCACGGTGTAGGACCGCGCGATCGGCGTGTTCAGCGTGGCGGAGGCGATCGTGTCGGGGTTCGGCGTGATCGTCGTACCGAGCACCGAAGCGCTCAGCTTGTACGCCGCACTGTCCACATCGGACGTCCGGCGCGCTTCGACGACGATCTCCCAGACACCCGGCTGCGGGTTGGCGAACGTCCGGCTGGCCGGCGTGCCGCCGGGGCAGCCCGCGCCCGCGTCGGGCAGGTAGCAGTACGTCGTGGACGTGCTCGCCTCGGCCGGCACGCCGGTCGGGTCGTAGCGCAGGAACCGGACCTGGCCCTTGCCCTTGGCACCGCCGCCGGCGTCCAGGTCCACCTTCAGCGCGCTGGCGCCCTGCGGCACCTTCACGAAGTAGCTGGTCGCCTGGTTGCGGGCGATCTTGCCGGACACGTCGACCTGGTAACCCTTGGCGGCGGTGAACTCCTGCGGCGCGAAGACCGTGTTGAGGGTCTGCACGTCGACGCCGATGGTCAGCGGGTTGTCCAGGTACAGCAGCGCCGAGTGCGCGCCGGCGTTCTTCGGGTTCACCTTGACCTGGAAGGTCACCGGCTTGTTCAGCGGCACCGCGACGGTACCCGCCGAGGAGAACGTGCCGTCGTTACCGACCCACCGCGCGAAGTAGAGCACCGGGTTCGCCGAGCCCGACGTCCGCGTGATCGTGTACGTGCGGGTGTAGGCCTGGCCGGTGGTCACGCCCTCGCGGTCGTGGATGCCGACGCCGGTGTTCGGCGTCGCCAGCAGGTTCGACTGCACCGTGTGGACCTCGACCGACGTCGAGACGGCGTCCGGCTTCGGGTTGAGCGACAGCGCGACGAACGCGGCGGGCACGTTGAACAGGCCCGCGCCCTGGGCGTAGGCGTCGATGCCCGGCACGAACCGCGCGGTCGACTTGATCGCCGAGCGCAGCTGCGCGACCGGCGGCCGCTGGCCGTTGTGCGTCGCCTTGTACGCGCTCACCAGCAGGGCGGCCGCACCGGTCGCCTGGGGCGAGGCCATCGACGTGCCCTGCAGCATCGCGTAACCGGCCGGCAGGCTGTAGGTGCCGGCCACCGGGCCCGGCGCTTCCCAGCGCGGGGTGGTCGAGATCGCCGCGCCGGGCGCGATGATGTCGGGCTTGAAGCCACCGTCTTCACGCGGGCCGCGCGAGGAGAACGGGTGCAGCGACTCGGCGTTCTGGGTCTTCGAACCGTAGTCCGCGAGCCAGGTCTGTTTGGTGATGTACGAACCGACCGAGATCGCGTCCGTGGCCACCGACGGGTCGCCGACGGTGTTCGCCCCGGCGCCGCTGTTGCCGGCCGAGATGAAGATCTGGACGTTGTACTCGGCGATCGTGCGGTTGTAGAGCTCCGCGCGGGCGTTGTTGCCGTCGTTGAGCGACGGCAGGCCGCCGATCGAGATGTTGATGACGTCCGCGCCGTGGCTGGCCGCGTAGACGACGCCGTCGATCAGGCCGCTGGAGGTGCAGGCCGCGCCGGTGAGGCAGACCTTGACCGCCAGGACCTTCGCGCCCGGGGCCGCGCCGTCCATCTTGCCGCCGAACAGGTCGTTGCCGGTGGCGATGCCCGCGACGTGCGAGCCGTGCTCGGCGCCGGCGATGCCGATGCCGACGAAGCCCGGCTTGTCGGTCTGGACGACGAAGGCCATCCGCTCGGCGATGTCGGTCGCCGGGTTGTCGGTGCCGAAGAAGCCGACGTCGTAGTTGGTCTTGTAGTCGGTCATCGGCTTCTCGTCGGTGAAGTCACCGTTGCCGTTGAGGTCGACGCGGACCTGCTTGGTCGCCGGGTCGAGCAGCACGCCCCAGGAGTCGGCGCGGTCGCCGTCGCGGTTGATGTCACCGCCGGTCTCGCTGTCCGCGGCACCGAGGTCGCCCGCGGTCTCGCTGAACGCGCCGAACGTGTACGGGCCGCCGGTGGCCGGCGCCGTCCAGGTCTTGCCGTTCGCGGTGAAGGTGCCGGTGTAGGTCTGGGTCGACTGCTTGACCCAGGTGCCGTCCCCGGAGTTGGTGGCGTTGGCGTTGTACCAGTCGACGATCTTGCGCTCGCCGTGGCTGGTCTTCGCCAGCGCGGGGGTGTCGAGGTCGACACCGGAGTCCAGGACCGCGACCGTGGTGTCCTTGCCGTCCCAGTTGGGCAGGACCTGGCCGAACTGCGCGGCGTAGGTGTCACCGGTCGGCAGGTAGGGGTTCACGCGCGGGGTGTTCTTGCCCGGCGCGGGCTGCGGGGCCGGGTCCTGCGCGCCGTCGGGCTTCGGGTCGTCACGCACGATGAGACCGTCGACGTCGACGGCGCTGACCGACTTGAGCTTCGCGGCCTTGCCGGCGTTCCCGGTCGGGACGCTCACCTTGACGTAGTCGAGCTTGGTGTCGGTCGACTGGACGACTCCGCCGAGCGCCTTGAGCTCGTTCACGGCGGCGCCGGTCTGGCCCTTCTCGGCCGCGACCAGCAGGGTCACGTCGGGCTTGCCGGCCTTCTCGGCTTCGGCGACGAGCGTGCGGTCGTGCTCGTCGAGGGCCTTGCTGCCGTCGGCGGCGCCGGCGACCGGCGGGGCCTGCTGGGCGGACGCCACCGGAACGGCGATGCCGAGGACGGAGGCGCCGAGAGCGGTGGCGAGGACGGTGATCCCGGCCCGCCGTCTCCAGCTGGATCTGAGCTGTGTCACTGCGTGAGCCCTTCGTGAAGAGATGCTTGCGAGCAGTACACATCGCGGGATGATCCGCAGCAATAAGACACTTAGCCCATTACCCGCAATTGGTTGCGGGCCGAATGGCCTAACGGGATCGCCGGTTGGGAGGCAACCGGATGCGACGCCGGAGCGTGATGTGCCCACCTTGCTATACGTGCGTATAGGGGGCTACATTCACGAGTAGCAAGCTGCGTCGACAGATAGGCCCGTTCCATGACCGAGAGTGGTCCCGCCTTCGAGGACCTCACCGCGCGCGCCCGCATCCGCGACGCCGCCATCAGGCTGTTCACCGAAAACGGGGTGGAGAAGACGTCGATCCTCGACATCGCCCAGGCCGCCGGCGTTTCCGGCGGCCTGATCCGGCACCACTTCGGGTCGAAGGACGGGTTGCGCAAAGCGTGCGACACCCACGTCTTCGCCGAGCTGATGCGGTTCAAGGAGGAGGCGCTGGAGAAGGGGCACGCGAACCCGGGGTTCATCCCGGCGTTCGACGCCCGTCAGCTGCTCTACCGCCGCTACATGGGCCGCGGCATGATCGACGGCTCCGACGCCGCGGCCGAGCAGTTCCACGAGATCGTCGACGGGACCGAGCGGTACTTCGCCGACTCCGGGCTCGACGTGCCCGATCCGCGGGCCGCCGCCGCCGCGCTCACCGCGATGACCGGCGGGCTGATGATCCTGCAGGACCACATCGCGCGGGCGCTCGGCGAGGAGCCCGGCACCCCCGAAGCGATGCTCCGCATGATGACCGCCGCCGGGTACCTCTTCACCCACCCGCTGGTCACCCCCGAACTGCTCGAAAAGGCCCGCGAAGCGCTGGCCAAGAACTCCCGGAAGGAATGACCATGGCCGAAGCGATCACCGCCGCCGGCCTCACCAAGGCGTTTGGCGCGGCGAAGGCCCTCGACGGGCTCGACCTGACCGTCCACACCGGCGAGGTGCACGGGTTCCTCGGACCCAACGGCGCCGGCAAGACCACCACGATCCGCGTCCTGCTGGGGCTGATGCGGGCCGACAGCGGCCGCGCCACCCTGCTCGGCGGCAACCCCTGGACCGACGCCACCGAGCTGCACCGGCGGCTCGCGTACGTGCCCGGCGACGTCACCCTCTGGCCCAACCTCACCGGCGGCGAGGTCATCGACCTGCTGGGCCGGCTGCGCGGCGGGCTCGACAAGACGCGGCGCGCGGAACTCGTCGAGCGCTTCGACCTCGACCCGCGCAAGAAGGGCCGGACGTACTCGAAGGGCAACCGGCAGAAGGTCGCGCTGGTCGCCGCGCTGGCCGCCGACGTGGAGCTGCTGGTGCTCGACGAGCCGACGTCCGGGCTCGACCCGCTCATGGAAGAGGTCTTCCGCCAGGTCGTCGAGGAAGAGCGCGACCGCGGCGACCGGACGGTGCTGCTGTCCTCGCACATCCTCTCGGAGGTCGAGGCGCTGTGCGACCGCGTCACGATCATCCGCGCCGGCCGGACCGTCGAGTCCGGCTCGCTCGACGAGCTGCGGCACCTGGGCCGGATCACCATCGACGCCTCGCTCGAGCACGTCCCCGCGGACCTGGCTTCGCTGCCCGGGATCCACGACCTCAGCACGTCCGGCTCGCAGGTCCGCCTCTCGGTCGACCAGTCCGCATTGGACGGTGTGATGCGGCACCTGGCCGCCGCCGGGCTGCGCACCCTCGTGAGCCGCCCGCCGACGCTGGAAGAGCTGTTCCTCCGCCACTACCGGCACGACGAGCCGGTCGGAGCGGCGCGATGACCGGCACCTGGTCGCTGCTGCGGCTGGTGCTGCGCCGCGACCGGTTCCTCATGCCGCTGTGGATCGTCGCCCTGACGGTCGCGCCGCTGGGGTACCTGTCGTCGATCAACGCCGCCTACCCGGACGCCGCGGCGCGGCAGCACTTCTACGACCTGAACGTCACCAGCGCGACGTTCGCCGTCCGCAACGGGCCGCTGTACGGCCCTTCCGCCGGGGAGTTGCTGGCCTGGCAGTGCGGGTTCGTCCCGGTCGTGGCCGGGCTGATCGCGCTGCTCACCGTCGTCCGGCACACCCGGACCGAGGAGGAAGCCGGCCGCCGCGAGCTGACCGGCGCGACCGTCGTCGGCCGGCACGCGGGGCTCGTCGCCGCCGTGCTCGCCGCCTGCGGTGCGTGCCTGGTGTACGGCCTGCTGGTCGCGCTCGGCGTGTCGGCGCAGGGGGTTCCGGCGGCCGGGGCGTTGGCCCTGGGGCTCGGCTTCACCATGACGGGCTGGGTGTTCGCCGCCGTCGGCGCGGTCACCGCGCAGCTCACGTGGGGGGCGAGCGGCGCCCGGGGCATCGGGATCGGCGTGCTGGTGCTGGCGTTCCTGCTGCGCGCCGCCGGGGACAGCAGCGAGACGACCGGCGGGTCGGCGGGCTGGCTCGCGTGGCTGTCGCCGATCGGCTGGGCGCACCGGCTGCGCCCGTTCGCGGGGGAGCGGTGGTGGGTGCTGCTGCTGGGCGTGGCCTTCACGGCCCTGTCGGTCGTGGCCGCAGTGGTGCTTTCGGCCCGGCGTGACCTCGGCGCGGCGCTGCTGCCCGCGCGGCTCGGCCGTCCCGCGGCGAAGGCGTCCCTGCGCTCGCCGCTGGCGCTGGCCTGGCGGCTGCAACGCGGGACGCTGCTGGTCTGGACCGTCTGCCTGGCGCTGGTCGGGCTGCTGCTGGGCGGGGTCGCGCAGAACGTCTCGGACCTGGTGCGGGACAACAAAGCCGTCGCCGACGTCTTCGAGCGGCTCGGCGGCGGGGGCGCGGTGACGGACGCGTACCTGGCCGGGACGATGACTTTGTTCGGCCTCGCGGCGGCGGGCTACGCGGTGCAGGCGACGCTGAAGCTGCGCGCCGAAGAGGCCGCCGGCCGGGCGGAACCCGTGCTGGCCACGGCCGTCGGCCGGGTCGGCTGGGCGGTCGCGCACCTGGTGTTCGCGCTGCTGGGCTCGGCGTTCGTGCTCGCGGTGACGGGGCTGGCGACCGGGCTGGCCTACGGCGACGGCGCGCGGCTCGTCCCCGCGGCCCTGGCGCAGCTGCCGGCGGTGTGGGTCCTGGCCGGGCTCGCGGCGGCGTTGATCGGCTTCCTGCCGCGTTTCGCCGCGGCGGCGTGGGGGCTGCTGGGCGCGTTCCTGCTGCTGTCGCTGGTCGGCTCGGCGTTGCAGTGGAACGACGTCGTGCTCGGCATCTCGCCGTTCGCACACCTGCCGCGCCTGCCGGGCGGCACGTTCTCGGTGACCCCGCTGCTCTGGCTGGTACTGATCGCCGCGGTGGCGGGCGTCGCCGGCCTGGCGGCTTTGCGCCGCCGCGACATACCGGTGGGCTGAAAGCCGTGAATGGCCCATCGAGGGACTCAGAGTCCCTCGATGGGCCATTCACGGACTTCGGCGGCAACCGAGGGAGTCGAACCCTGCGCGGCTTGTGAAGGCGGCGCCCATGGACCGGCCCTGACCCTTCGGCGGGCGACGGCTGCCAGTGCTTTCAACGGTAGGTGATACCCCGGCAATTCCCATCTCACGCTGTGCTTCACCCAGACGTGACCTGCCTGGCAAAGTGGGGCCATGGACGATCTTCTGCTGCGCCGCGTGCGGCCGGGACTCGGCGGCGAGCTCGCGGACGTGCGTGTCACCGACGGCCGCGTCACGTCGATCACCGAGCCCGGGTCGGCCGGTTTCGCGGCGCGGATCGTCGACGGGCACGGCGGCACGCTGCTGCCGGGCCTGGTCGACGCGCACGTCCACGTCGTGCAGTGGGCGACGTTCCGCCGCCGCATCCCGCTGGAAGCCGCGCGGTCGGCGGGGGAGGCGGTCGAGCTGCTGCTGGCGCACCTGCTGGCGACGCCGTCGCGGCCGTCGGAACTGGTCGTGGGCGCGGGCTTCCGCGACGCGCTCTGGCCGGACAAGCCGCACAAGGAGCTGCTGCAGCGCGCGCTGCCCGGGCGCGCGGTCGCGTTGTTCAGCGCGGACCTGCACACGCTGTGGCTGAGCCCGGCGGCGCTGAAGCTGATCGGGCGGGACCACCCGACCGGTGTGCTGCTGGAGAACGACTGCATGAGCGCGACGGCCCAGCTGCCCACGGCCGCCGTCGACGTCCAGGACCGGTGGGTCGCCGAAGCTGTGCGCGCGGCGGCGGCGCGCGGGGTGACCCGGATCGTCGACTACGAGTACGCCGACACCGTCACCGACTGGCTGCGCCGGCTGGAGCGCGGCACCCCGGCGACGCGGGTCTCCTGCGTCATCGCGCGGTACCTGCTGGACCAGGCCATCGAGCGCGGCCACCGCACCGACGACGTGCTGCCGGACTCCGGCGGGCTCCTCACGGTCGGCCCGTTCAAGCTCTTCGTCGACGGCTCGCTGAACACCCGCACGGCCTACTGCCACGACCCGTACCCGGGCGGCGATTCGCTGGGGCTGCTGGAACTCCCGCCTTCCGCGTTGGTGCCCCTGATGCGCCGCGCGTCCGACCACGGCCTGCTCCCGGCCGTCCACGCGATCGGCGACCGGGCCAACACGATCGCCCTGGACGCGTTCGAGGAGGTCGGCTGCCCGGGCCGGATCGAGCACGCCCAGCTGCTCTCGCCCGCGGACGTCCCGCGGTTCGCGGCCCTCGGCGTCGTGGCGGCGGTGCAGCCGGCCCACCAGCCGGACGACCGCGACGTCGCGGACCGCCACTGGCCCGGCCGGACGGCGCGCGCGTTCCCGTACCGGTCCCTGCTGGAGACGGGCGCCCGGCTGGAGCTGGGCTCGGACGCCCCGGTCGCGCCGCTGGACCCGTGGGACGGCATCGCGTCGGCGATCTCCCGCACCGACGACGACCGCCCGCCGTGGCACCCGGAGCAGTCGATCCCGTTCGCGGACGCCCTGGCGGCGGCCTCGGGCGGCCGTCGCGGCGTCGCGGTGGGCGACGTCGCGGACCTGATGGTGACGGCGGCCGACCCGGCTTCCCTGGCACCATCGGACCTCCGCCGCCTCCCGGTCACGGCGACCATCCTGGGCGGGCACGTCACGCACCAGATCTGACGTGCAACCCATGGGTTGCGTAGCGAGTGGTTGATGTGCAACTATCTGGTTGCACATCAACCACTTCGAAAGGTGCCTGACCATGGACACGACCGCGCTGCGCGCCGCCTACGAGAAGCTGTTCGACGCGGCGGCGACGCCGGGCCTCGGTGCCGCCGCCGACGGCGGCTGGAACGCCGACCAGGTGCTCGCCCACGTCCTCAGCGTCGATGCCGCCGTCGCCGCGGTCGCGCTGGGCGTGGTCTCGGGAGCGCGTCCCGCGTTCGACAACCGCGTCGCCCTCGACCCGGCGAACCTCGCCCGGATCATCGCCGGGCACGCCGGCCGGGCCGACCTCGCCCGGCACGTCCGGAGCCAGGCCGCCATCCTCTGCGACATCGCCGGCTCCCTCGACGAGCAGGCGGCTTCGGTCCAGGTGCCGGCGTTGCTCATGTCCGGCGACGCGCTGGTGCTGGACCAGCCGATCCCGCTGGCGGCCCTCATCGACGGGCTCGCCGCGGACCACGTCCCGGTCCACACCCGGCAGATCCTCGCCCTGAGGGGGTGAGCCGCCACCTCCTCGTCCGTGGGTCTTGACCTGTCCGGTGGACAACGTCAAAGATTCACCCACAGTCTGACAACGTTGTCACAGGAGGAACCGGATGAGAGCGCGCACGCGCGTCCTGGCCGTCACACTCGCCGGGGTGACCGCCGTCGCCCTCGCGACCCCCGCGCAGGCGGCGCACCAGCCCAGCTTCGCCGACGACCCGACCACGCTCGTCGACACCTCGATCGGCAACAACGGGGACGGCACCACCTTCCCGGGCGCCACCACGCCGTTCGGCATGGTCCAGCTCAGCCCGGACACCCAGCTCAAGAAGTACGCGTCCTACGACTACGCGCAGGACACCACCCTCGGCTTCAGCCACACCCACCTCTCCGGCGTCGGCTGCCAGACCATGGGCAACTTCCGCTTCATGCCGACCACCGGCGCCGTCACCAGCAGCGATCCCGCGCAGTACGGCGCGAATTTCGGCCACGCCGACGAAATCCGGCAGCCGGGTTACTACGGCGTCAAGCTCGGCAACGGCATCAACGCCGAGCTGTCCGCGACGCAGCGCACCGGTCAGCACCGCTACACCTACCCGGCCGGCGCGACGAGCGAGAACGTCCTCATCGAGGTCGGCGAGAGCAACGGCTACACCTACGCCGGGGACGTCCACGTCGTCGGCGACGACACCGTCGAGGGCTGGCTGCAGGGCGGCAACTTCTGCTGGGAGACGCAAAAGGAGCGCTACAAGGTCTTCTTCAGCGCCAAGTTCGACCGCAAGTTCACGAGCTTCGGCACCTGGACCGACAACAAGCTCACGCCGAACCAGCGTGACGCGAGCCTGGGCAGCCAGCGTGCCGGCGCGTGGCTGAGCTTCGGCACCGACCAGAACCAGGTCGGCGCGTCCGTCGGCCTCTCCTACACCTCGGTCGACGGCGCCCGGCTCAACCGCAGGACCGAGCAGCCCCGCTCGTTCGACAAGGCGCGCAAGACCGCGCACGACACCTGGGAAGACGAGCTGAACCGGCTGCGCGTCGCCGGCGGGACCACCGCCGACCAGCGCACGTACTACAGCGCGCTCTACCGCTCGCTGCTGCACCCGTCCGTCGGGTCCGATGTGGACGGTTCCTACCGCGGTTTCGACGACGCCGTGCACCGCAGCCGCGACACGTACTACCAGATGTTCTCGCTGTGGGACACCTACCGCTCGCAGAACCAGCTCGTCGCGCTGCTGCACCCGGACAAGGCCGCGGACATGACCAAGTCCGTCCTCAAGATCTACCAGGACGGCGGCTGGGTGCCGCGGTGGGCGCTCGCCGGCGGCGAGACGAACGTGATGAGCGGCGACCCGGTGACGCCGTGGGTGGTCGACAACTACCGCCGCGGCCTCCTCGACGACCGCACCGCCCGGCAGCTGTTCGACGCGTTGTGGCGCAACGCCACCGAGGTCCCCGCGGACCAGTCGATCTTCCGCGGCCGCGACGGCAACCCGAACTACGTCAAGAACGGCTGGATCGGCTACCAGGACGTTCCCGGCTACACCTTCGGCGACACCCGCCAGGCCGGGTCCGCGACGCTCGAGTACGCCCTCGCCGACTGCGCACTGTCCACAATGGCGTCCGGGCTGGGCTACCGCGACAAGGCCGAGACGCTGTCCGCGCGCTGCGGCAACTTCTCGAAACTCTGGGACACCGGCGTCGAGTCCCACGGTTTCACCGGCTTCCCGCGCACCCGCGCGGCGGACGGCACCGGCGTCGGCGATCCCGACCCGGCCCAGTCCACCGGCTTCCACGAGGGCACGCCGTGGCAGTACCAGTGGCTCGCCCAGCAGGACCCCGCGAAGCTGTTCGGCCTGATGGGCGGCGCGGGGCAGGCCGAGAAGCGGCTCGACACGTTCTTCGACACGCCGCTGCTGCTCACCGACCCGGCGAAGGCCGCCAAGGACTCCTGGGTCCACGGCGCGTACGACTACCACAACAACTTCGCCTTCAACCCCAACAACGAACCGGACCTGCACGCGCCCTGGATGTACAGCTGGACGGGCGCGCCGTGGAAGACGTCGGCCGTCCTGCGCGCGGCGCGGACGCTCTTCACCGACACGCCGTACGGCATGCCGGGCAACGACGACCTCGGCACCATCTCGTCGTGGCTCGTCTTCGGCATGGCGGGCATCTTCGAAGCCCAGCCCGGCTCCGGGACGTACCTGCTCAGCACGCCGATGTTCGAGAAGGTCGAGATCCACCCGGAGCACGGCCGCAAGATCGGGATCGAGGCGCCCGGCGCGAGCGCGTCGAAACTTCAGTACACCAAGGACGTCCGGATCGGACGCAGTGGCTATGACCGCAGCTGGATCTCGCACGAGGACCTGCTCCGCGCGGGCACGATCCGCTTCACCCTGAGCGACACCCCGACGGCGTGGGGCACGAAGTCGGTGCCTCCCGCGCTGTAACGCAAGTCCGTGAATGGCACATCGAGGGACTCAGAGTCCCTCGATGTGCCATTCACGGCTTTCGGGTCGTACGATGCCGCGCATGCCGACGCCGGACGCCCGGGAGCGCATCCTCGAGACCGCCACCCGGCTGTTCGACCGGCACGGCGTGCACGCCGTCGGGATGCAGGAGATCATCGACGAGTGCGGCTGCGGCAAGAACCTGCTCTACAGCCGGTTCGCCAGCAAGGATGACCTGGTCGTGGCCTACCTGCGCCGTCGCGTCGAGGACTGGGAGAAACTGGTCGCGGACGCGCTCGAGGCGGCCGGGACCCCGGCGGCGCAGCTCGTCGAGCTGGTGCGTGAGAACGGGGTGCGGGCGACCGCGCCGGGAGCGCGTGGCTGTCCGCTGCGGAACACGGTCGTCGAGTTCCCGGGGCGCGAGCACCCCGCGCACCGCGTGTCGGCGGACCACTTCGCGCGGGTCCGCACACAACTGCGCGAACTGGCCAGGGCGACGTCGGCCGCGGAGCCGGATCGGCTGGCGGACCGGATCCTGCTCATCATCGACGGGCTGTACGCGCACGGCCCGATCTTCGGCGAAGACGCGGCGAAGGCCGCGGTCGAGTTCGCGGAGGACGTCGTGCGGGCGGCGACGACGGGCTGACCCGGATCCCCCGGGACGGACCCGACCCGGGCGGACAGCCGGCACGAACGCCGCGAAAGGTGCCTGCACGTGCGCGGATCCGCCGTTCGTGCTGAGGTGGGGACATGGCGGAAACCAAGCCGACGGCGACCGAGCGGTTCTTCCGGATCGCGATCGCGATCAAGGGGCTCGACGGCGCCCTCCAGGTCGTCGGGGCGCTGATCCTCGCGTTCATCCCGGCGTCCACCGTCAGCGGGTTCACCCACGCGGTGATCACCCGCGACCTGCTCGGCGACCCGTCGGGCACGCTCGCGCGGCACCTCGAATCGGCGACCGAGAACTTCCTGCACGGCGACACCAAGACGTTCGCCGTCGCCTACCTGCTGGCCCACGGCCTGATCAAGCTCGGCTTGGTGTGGGCGCTGGCGCGCAAGATCGTCCCCGCGTACCCGATCGCCGCGGTCGTCCTCGCCGCGTTCGTCGTCTACGAGATCTGGCGGGCGATCCACACCCACTCGATCGCGCTGCCGTTCTTCGCCGCCCTGGACGTGCTCATCATCGTGCTCGTCCTGCGCGAATACCGGCAGCTGAAACGCGAACGCGGCTAGCCGGGCTCACGCTGCGACGGGAAATCGCACCGTCGTGCTGTCGGCCTCCACTGCCTCAACGTACAGGGCGGTCGCGTTGTCCGAACCGCCGCGGGCGATCGCGGCCTCGACGAGCTCGGCGGCCCCGTGCGCCGGGTCGGCCAGGATCGCGCGGATCGCGGTCCCGGCGAGGGGCTTGTGGACGCCGTCACTGGTCAGCAGCAGGCCGCCGCCGGTGACCTCGGCCGTCCCGATCTCGTGCGGCTTCGTCGTGCGGACGCTGGTGGTGACCACGTGCTCCATCCGCGGTGTCACCGGCTGGTGGCGGGCGCGGAAGTACTCGGCGAGCGTGTGGTCGGTGGTCAGCCGGCGCAGCGCGGTGCCGTCCCAGGCGTACGCGCGGGCGTCGCCGACCCAGGCGATGCGGTACCCGCCGGCGACCGGCACGGCGACGACGAGCACGGCGTCGCCGCGACCGCGTTCCCGGACGGCCCGCTGCGCGGCGAGCACGGCCTCGACCGGTCCTTTGTGGACCGGCGTGCGCGCGGCGGCCGCGGCGGCGACACGCGCGGCCTGGGCCGCGGCCGGGTCGTCACCGACGCCGTCGGCGAGGGCGAACACGACGCCGGGCGCGCCGGCCGCGGCGTAGGCGCCGACGGCGTCGGCGTTGTGCGAACGGGGGCCCTGCGCACTCGCGGTGTGCCAGCGCGGGTAGCCCGGACGGGTGGTGATCATCGCGGCCTCCTCATCCCTCTGACCTCCATGATCCGCGCCGTTCCTGTGGGCGGTCTGAGACTTTCCTGTGCCGGCGGTGTCAGTCCCGGTACCTTGGGAACGGGGTGGGGGAATGGAGTTCCGGATTCTGGGCCCGGTGGCGGTGTGCCGCGCCGACGGCCGCCCGGCCGTGCTCGGCGGGCGCAAGCCGCGGACGCTGCTGGCGGCGTTGCTGCTGGCCCGCGGCCGGGTGGTGCCCGACGCGCGGCTGATTTCCCTGCTGTGGGAGGGCGTCCGGCCCTCGACCGTGGACGCTCAGCTGTGCACGTACGCGTCCCGGCTGAGACGCGCGTTACCGGCCCGGCTCGTCCGTACGGGTGGTGGTTACCTCCTGGAGCCGGCCGGCACGGTCGACGCCGAGGAGTTCGAACGGCTCGCGGCGGCCGGTGACGCGGCGCTCCGGGTGGGCTCGGCGTCCCGTGCGGCGGGGTTGTTCCGCGCCGCGCTGGACCTGTGGCGCGGTCCGGTGCTCGCCGACGTCGCCGAACCGCTCCGCGCGGGCCCCGCGGCGCGGTTCGAGGAACTCCGGCTGGCCGCGCTGGAGGGCCGTATCGAAGCCGACCTCGCCCTGGGCGACCACCTGCGGGCGGTCCCGGACGCGGCGGACCTCGTCCTCGAACACCCGCTGCGCGAGCGCGCCCTGGCGTTGCTGATGGCCGCGCTGTGCGCGAGCGGGCGTTCGGCGGACGCGGTCGCGGTGTACCACCGGGGCCGGCGCGTCCTCGACGAAAAACTGGGGATCACGCCGGGCCCGGCGCTGCGGGCGGCCTACGAACGGGTCCTTCAGCCCAGTCCGGAAGGGTAAGGCGAGGACTGGAAGTCGTGGTCGAGCTGCGCGGGCTCGCGCGGCAGCCAGTACCGGGCGAAGGCGCGGATCTGCCCCGCGGGCAGCCCGGGGTTGACGTGCCGGTGATCGGGTTTCGCGACGGACTGCAGGGCCCAGGCGAAACCGAGCATCGGATCGATCCGCGACCACCGCGGGCGATCGATCCCGAGCAGCATCTGCGCGCGCTGGATCGCGTGCCAGAAGTGGTAGCTGGAGGGCGGGTTCCCGTCCATGGTGTGCACCTCGGACTCGACGGGTTCGCGTCGAGGATCGAAGAGCACCCCCTGCCCGAAGTCGGCGAACGCCTTGACCAGGCCGGCTTCGTCCCCGCGGTAGAAGCGGTCGAAGTTCCCGAGCTGGAGCTTCGAAAGCGTCCGCAGTGGCGCCTCGACGGGCTTGACGAACTCGAGGTAGTTCCGCGGATAGGCGGTCTCTTTGCTGAAGGCGAGCCACCTGCTGGCGATGCTCTCCTGCCCGAGGTACCCGAACAACGCGGTGTAGGCGGCGCTGGTCTCCGCGGACGGGTGGTAGAGCGCGATTTCGTCGAGCTGGTACCAGAGTTCGTTGGCCCGCCGGTCCCCGAGCATCCCCGGCACGGGCGACAGGCTGGTCGTTTCCGCATCGGCTGTTCCGCCGAGCAGTACGGACCCGGCCGCGGCGACGGCGGTCCCGGCGGTGATTTTGAGCAGGTTCCGGCGATCCATGGTTCCCCCCTGTGGGCGACCCCCGTCGCCCTCACCGCCACGGTACGGAGGGTTTCTATACTTTTTCTGTACGATCGCTGCGGTGGATGACACCCGGGAGATCGAAAACCTGATCCACAGGTACGCGTCCCTGGTGGACGCGGGAGACTTCACGGCGGTCGGCGAGCTGTTCGCCTCGGGCGCGTTCGCGGGCAGCGGCGGCGTGGCACGCGGCGCGGCCGCCGTGGAACAGATGCTGCGCTCGACGGTGATCCTGTACCCCGACGCGACCCCGCGCACAAAACACGTGACGACAAACGTGTCGATCTCGGTCACCGGAGACACAGCGGCGTCGCAGGCGTACTTCACGGTGCTGCAGGCGGTCGAGGGCTTCCCCCTGCAAACGATCGCGGCGGGCACCTACCGCGACACCTTCAGCCGGTCCGCGGGCGAGTGGCAGTTCACCGAACGCCAGGCCGCGGTCGACCTCGTCGGCGACTTCAGTCACCACCTGCGCGCAAAGGGGTCGTGAGTGGTAATCGGGGTTCTCACCCGCATTACCACTCACGACCCCTAGGTCGCGCTCACTTCTGCAGGTCGTAGACCGTGGACCCGTCCACCGTCGTGGCCGTGAAGGTGGCCGTCACCCACGCGCTGATCTCGCTCGACTCGCCGCCCGGGCCGCCGCCGCGGCCGCCGTCGATGAAGTACTTCACCTCACCCGCCGCGACGTACGCCTTGAACTCGTCCAGCGTCGGTGCCGGGTCCGAGCCGCTCCAGCCGCCGATGCCGATCACCGCCTTGCCGCTGGCCAGTTCCAGCGACGCCGCGGTCTGCGAACCGGTCGTCGCCGCCGCCCACTTCGTGGTGGTCGAAGCGAGAAGCTTGCCGACCGCGCCGGATGCGGACTCGTCGCCGCCGAAGCCGCCCATCGCGCTCGACGTCGGACCGGACGTCGGGATCGAGCCGCTGTGGGCCACCGAAGCCGTCTCCACGCCGTAGGCCGCCGAAGAGACGCCCAGCGTCAGCACCACCGCCGCGGCCACGACGGCGACCGCGCGGCGGACCGGCGGCACGCCCATCACCAGCACCGTGCCGACCAGCACACCGAGCACCGCGACGATCCAGCGCAGCGCCGGGAACCAGTCCGGCGCGCGGTCCAGCAGGATGAACGACCACACCGCCGTCACCACGATCATCGCGGCCAGCACCGCCCGCGGCGCCGGGTTCGCCCGGCCCTGCCACAGCGCGCGGCCCGAAATCGCGACCACCGCGGCGATCGCCGGCGCCAGCGCGACCGAGTAGTACGGGTGCACGATACCGCTCATGTAGCTGAACACCAGCGCCGTCACGACCAGCCAACCGCCCCACAGCACCAGCGCCAGGCGCGTCCGGTCCGTGCGCGGCGCGCGGCGGGTGAACCACAGCCCCGCGACCAGGCCGATCAACGCGGCCGGCAGCAGCCACGAGATCTCGACGCCGAAACTGGAGCCGAACATCCGGAACAGCCCGGCCGTGCCACCGAAGCCGGTGTTGCCACCCATACCGCCGCCACCGCCCGGGCCGCCACCCTCGCCGCCGCCGAAGATCCGCGACAAACCGTTGTAGCCCAAGGCGAGTTCGAGCAGACTGTCCCCTTCGGACCCGCCGATGTACGGCCGGGACGCCGTCGGCCACAGGTCGACCAGCGCGATGAACCAGCCCGCCGAGACGACCAGCGCGACGACCGCGCCGCCCAGGTGCAGCAAGCGCTTGCCCAGCGACGCCGGCGCCGCGATCAGGTACACCAGGCCGAACGCCGGCAGCACCAGGAACGCCTGCATCATCTTCGTCAGGAAGCCGAACCCGATCGCCGCGCCGGCCAGCGCGAGCCAGCCGGGGGACGCCTTTTCCGTGGCACGCACGACGAAGTAGGCGCCCGCGACCATCAGCAGCACGAGCAGCGCGTCCGGGTTGTTGAACTTGAACATCAGCGCCGCCACCGGCGTCACCGCGAGCAGCGCGCCCGCCAGGAGCCCGGCGACCGGGCCGGACGTCCGCTTCACCGCCAGGTAGAGGACGCCGACCGACGCGACACCCATCAGTGCTTGGGGCGCCAGCACGGTGAAGCTGGAGAAACCGAAGATCCGCGCGAACGCCGTCCCGACCCAGAGCGCGGCGGGCGGCTTGTCGACGGTCAGGACGTTGCCGGAGTCGAGCGAGCCGAACAGCCACGCTTTCCAGCTCTGCGTCCCGGACTGCACGGCGGCGGCGTAGAACGAGTTGCCGAAGCCGGACGCGGTCAGGTTCCAGAAGTACAGCACCGCGGTCGCGGCCAGCAGCCCGAACACCGACGGGCGCACCCAGCGCGGGGGCGCGTGCGCCGCGGAATCCTTGCGGTGACGCGGTTCCTGCGTCACGGGGTCGGACAGGACGGCGGTCATCAGTACTCCTTCTGAGTGGCGGCCTGGCGGCGCGGGTTGAACACCCAGCCGCGCAGGAGCAGGAACCGGAGGACCGTGGCGGCGAGGTTCGCCAGCACGAGCACGGTGATCTCCAGGACCAGCCCGGGGGTGGTGGATCCGTTGAGCAGGGCGAGCGCGCCGCTGGTCAGCGCCAGGCCGAGGCCGAACACGATCAGCCCTTCGAACTGGTGACGCCCGGCGCCGCCGTGGCCCCGGATGCCGAACGTGAGCCGCCGGTTGAGCGCGGTGTTCGCGATGGCCGTGACGAGCAGCGCGGTGAAGTTCGCGGGTTGCGCGCCGACGGCCGAGCGCAGCAGCAGGAACAGCACGAGGTAAGCGAGAGTGCTGCTGACGCCGATCGCGGCGAACCGCACGAGCTGCGTCACCAGCCGCGGCGGCACCCCGGGCGCCTCGACGCCGATCGGCTGCCGGCCGAGCTGCTCGCGCAGCCGGCTGATCGGGATCTCCCCGGTGAACGTCGCCCGGGTGACGCGGGCGATGCCCTTGAGGTCCGCGGTGGCCGTCTTGACGATGTTGACCGACGAGTGGGGGTCGTCGACCCAGTCGACGGGCACCTCGTGGATCCGCAGCCCGGCGCGTTGCGCGAGCACGAGCAGCTCGGTGTCGAAGAACCAGCCGGTGTCCTCGACGTGCGGCAGCAGTTCCCGCGCGACGTCGGCGCGGATGGCCTTGAACCCGCACTGCGCGTCGCTGAACTTCGCGGCGAGCGTCGAGCGGAGGATCAGGTTGTAACAGCGGGAAATGAACTCGCGCTTCGGCCCCCGCACCACTCGCGCTCCCCGGGCGAGCCTGCTGCCGATGGCGAGATCGGAGTGCCCGGACAGCAGCGGCGCGACGAGCGGCGCCAGCGCGGCCAGGTCGGTCGAGAGGTCGACGTCCATGTAGGCGAGGACAGCGGCGTCCGAGGCCCGCCAGACGGCGTTGAGCGCGCGGCCGCGACCCTTCTCGTCCAGGTGGTGGACCTCGACCTCGGGGAACTCCCGGGCCAGCCGTTCCGCGACCGGCAGCGTCGCATCGGTGCTCGCGTTGTCGGCGACGGTGATCCGGTAGGGGTAGGAGACGTGTTCGGCCAGGTGCGCGTGCAGCCGGCGGATGCACGGTTCGAGGTCGGCCTCTTCGTTGTAGACCGGGATGACGACGTCGAGAACCGGCTGCGGGCCGGCCAGGTCGACCGGGACGGTCCCGGGCCGTGAAGCGGAGGCGGTGGCTGTCATGACGACCACGGTCGCCGGTCCCGCTTTGGTGACCGTGTGATCGCCCTGTGCGGTTGCTGTGCGCCGCCCCCGGGCGGGTGGGCCCGGGGGCGGCGCGGCTCAGCTGTGCACCCGCAGCGGGACGATCTCCTGCGGGTTGCCGCGTTGGGCGGGCACCCACCGCGGCGGCTTCGTGCAGACGGCCACCGTCACCAGGCTCGCGAACCGCGGATGGCGGTCGACGTAGACCTCCGTCGCGAAGCACGCCGAAGCGATCAGCGCGCGAGCCTCGCGGATCCGCCGGAACTCCAGGCCGGCCGGGCAGAACACGGTGACCAGGATTTCGCCGTCCCGTTCCCGCGTCCACAGGATCGCCGGCCGGCGGCCGTCCAGGGTGCAGACGCGGGCCCGGGCGAACGTCGCCCGGAGGCGGTGCTGCACGACGATCGCGCGCAGCCGGCCGCGCAGGTAGCGACGGCCGGCGCGCCAGTAGAAGACCCAGTGGAACGCGCCGGCCAGGGCCACCGCGAACCAGAGCGGGCCGAGCCACTGGAAGAGCACCACGAGCGAGCAGGGCAGCAAGGTGACCGCCGCGAACTCGTAGCGCCAGTGGTAGGCCCACAGGAACGGGTTGGGCCGCTTCACCGGGGTGAGCTGCCGGGCCAGCTCGGTGACGTGCTCGGGAGTGTGCTTGCGGGTCATGACCGTGCTCCTCTCCAGCCGTCGGCGACCGGGACCGCGGTCTCGGGGGCCGAGCGAATGACTCCGGTACCGGCGCAGGCCGGGCAGGCGGCGCCGTCGGTGGGGCTGAGCCCGTGGCCGCCGCAGGATCGGCAGGCGCTGACGGTGTCCCAGCGGGGGTCGCGGTAGGTGCGGGTCCGGCCGTTCGCGGCGCGACGCACCTGCCAGCCGCGGGCCTCGGCCCGGGCGTCCTCGTCGGCGGCGAAGAGCCACTCCGCGAGGACAGCGAGTACTCGATCGAACCGGCCACGTCCGTGGGACGTAGGTAGGTTGTGGTCTTTCATCGGGACACCCCCAAACTGCGCGCGAACTCGGTAGGGCGAGCCCGGCCGGAACGGCGTGGGGCTGCCCGCGGGCGGCTCGGGGAGGCCGCCGGACACTTTCCGCGGTGCCTCGGGTGCGCGGGGTCGCGACCGATCCGCGGTCAGGAGGGGCGCGAGCTGCGGAATCACCCGGTCCGGCGGTTGTCGAGCGTGCCTTGACCCGGGGTGGCGGGCCCGGTGTTACGCTCCGCTGTGTGTCCATGTATTGTCACCCCCTACGGTCCGCCTACCTAAGTAGGTAAGGTCAGTGTCTAGTGCTTACCTACATGTTACGTCGGCGGCTCCTCCGCCGATAGGTACTGATGTGATAACGGTGACGGTCGAAGAAGTGGGCGCCGAGCTGCGTCGACTGCGCAAAGCGGCCCGGCAGACCCAGGCGGACGTGGCCGAGATCGTCCAGGTGAGCCGGCCGAACCTCGCGCAGTGGGAGGCCGGGCGCCACCTCCCGTCCCCGGAGAACGCCCGCCTGCTCGACGAGCACTTCCACGCGGCGAACGCCCTGGTCGAGATGGTGGAAGCGGCTCGATCGCCGAGCCCGGCGGAGTCCGTCGTGGCCACCACGGGCTCCCTGCTCGACGTCTTCCGGCGGGTCGGGCACGCGCTCGCCGGGCACCTGATCCGCGACGACGAAGGCCGCGCCGTCGGCTGGCGGCACAACCTCCAGCAGCGCAACGACCAGACCACCCTCGCCACCGCGTACGGGATCAGCGCGATGGTCGTGGTAGGCGAGCCCTACATCGACCTACACAACGTCGTGGCGGACCTCTACGAGAAGCGTTCCGCCGACTACGGCTGGCAAGGGCGATCGAGCGGCCGCCGGCCCGAGGTCACCGCCGCGGTCGTGGACGCCCTGTTCCACGCCAGCACCGTCCTGTCGGCCGACGCCGGGCTGGGCTACCTCGAACGCTCCCTCGATCCCTACAGCCGGACCCGGCCGTTCCTGCTCGCCACGGCGTTGCGCACCGCGGTCCGGCTCCGCCCCGACGCCCCGCTGACCCGCAGGCTCGCCGACGACCTGCTCGCCGCCCGGCTCGACGACTCCCCGCTGTGGGGCGAGAAGAAGGAACCGCGGCTGGTGGCCCCCGAGCCGTCGGCGGCACACACCGCGCGCGCGGTGGTCGCCCTGCGGGAACTGCTGCGCAACGGCGAGGACCGCGCCGACGTCCGGGAGGCCGTCGACGCCGGCACCCAGTGGCTGATCGACCGGACGCACGCCGACGACGGCGTCTCCGAAGAACTGGCCCTTCCCCAGCCCGCGGGCCAGCAGGCTGTGCGGGTGAACATCAAGCACTTCACGTCCGCTTGGGTCGTCCAGGCCCTGGCCGAGGCACCACAAGTGCCGATGGCCCGGCTGAGCCGCGCGCTCGGCGCTCTCTGGGACCGCTACGAAGCAAACCTCGGCCTCTGGGCCTGGGGCAGTGGCGACCTCCCGATCTGGATGACCCTCGACGCCGTCACGGCCCTGCGAACAGCAGCTCTGGCCTTCGCGGCAGCTCCGCTTCTCCCACCGAACGCCGCAGAATAGAGAACCCCTCGCACGATGAGCACCACGTCACAGAATTCCGCCGGGGATCACCGGTTTCCGCGCGGGCTCGCGGAAATCCTCGGTGGCGACGGCGCGCGGACCGGGTTGTCCCACCTCGAAAAAGCGGCGTGGGAGATCCGCGTCGAGCCGCGGCCGTTCGTCACCTGGCTGACCGCGCTCCTGGAGGACGACGCGAAGGTCGCCGAGATCGCCGGACGTTCGTACTGGCACCCCAACGGCTTCGCGAAGCTGGTCCTCCACACGGCGGCCGAGCCGGAGTTCCGGATCAGGCTGCACGTCTGGCCCGAGTCCGACGTCGTTTCGCCGGGGGAGTCGAACCCGCACAGCCACCGGTGGGAGTTCGCCTCCCACATCCTCGTGGGGACCGGGATGCACATGGTCGAGTTCACGGAGGTCACCGAAGGCGGCAAGCCGTTCCGGCGGTACCGCTACGGCGCCGATCCCGCGAACCCGGCCGCACTCGTCGCCGCCGGTGAGGTGCGGCTGAGGCGCACCCGGTCGCCGCACGTCGTGCGCGGCGAGGTCTACTCGTGCGACACCGACGTGGTGCACACGGTGCGCCCGATCGACGCGAGGTTGACCGCCACGGTGGTGATCCAGGGACCACGCCGCACGCCCACCACGGTGGTCTACTGCGAACCCGGCGAGAGTGACGACCAGCCGAACGGCGTGCTGTCCGAAGCCGACTTCCGCGAGCTCGTCACCGCCGTCCTAGCGGCTTCCGAGCCGGAGGCCGCATCATGATGCCGGTGCAGCTGGGATTCCGCGGGAAAAAGGGCCGGTCGCCCGTCCGGCGGGCGCGTCGCGGGGTCCTGACCGACAAGGCCATCAGGCGCGCCGTTGCGGCCGGCGAACTGACCGTGTCGCCGTTCGAGCCGAAGATGCTCCGGCCCGCCGCGCTCAGCCTGCGGCTCGGCCACGAGGCGTTCGGCCTCGTCACGACCGGCCCGGTCGACATCGCCGACCGGTCGACGTATCCGGAGCTGGTCCCCAAGAAACTCGACGCGAAGGGCCGGCTGGCCGTCGAACCCGGCGAAGTCGTGCTCGCGCCGACGCTGGAGAAGATCGGCCTCTCGGAAAACCTGGTCGGTCTCGTCGACGGCACCAGCGATTACGCGCGGCTCGGCATCGGCGTCGTGCTGTGCGGTCAGGTCAGTCCCGGCTTCGGCCGCGGCAAGCTCGCCGTGATCACCCTGGAGATCGTCAACCACCTGCGGCACCCCGTCTTGTTGTACCCGGAGACCCGGATCTGCAACTTGATGCTGTTCGCGTCGACCGGCAGCGAACAGCCCTACGACGTCATGCCCCACAACTACTCGAGCGACCACGTCGTCGCCGCGTCCCGATTGGCCGACCATGTCCGCACCAACTGATCGCAGCCTGGGTGAGCTCGGCGAGCGGGGCATCCAGGACCACGTCCTGCGGCCGCGATACGCCGGTACGGAAGGCTTCGGCGACGACAGCGCCCTGCTCGCGACGGTGACCTCGCCGAGCGAACTCGTCGCGACCACCGACAGCTGCCCGACGCCCGTGGTCAACCTCCTCGGCGAGCCCGATCTCTACCACTCGGGCTGGCTGCTGGCCACGATCAACCTGTCGGACCTGGCCGCCGCCGGCGCCGAGCCGCTCGGACTCGTCGTCAACTACACGCTGCCCAAAGCCACGACGGTGCGGGAGTTCGAGCGCCTGCTCGACGGCGTCGACGACTGCTGCGCCGCCCACGGCACCAAAGTCGCCGGCGGCGACATCCGGGACGGCGAGGTCGTCCAGCTGACGGCGACGGCCGTCGGCCGGTGCGCTCCGGGCAGCAGGCTCCGGCGCTCCGGTGCCCGTGCGGGGGACCGCCTGCTGCTGGTCGGCGCGCCCGGGTTCCTGTGGGCCGCCGCGCTGCTGAAGACGGGACAGGCGACGCTCCCGGCGTCCGACGCCGAGACGATCTGGCAGCGCGCCTGCCGTCCCGTGGCCCAGCTGAAGGCCGGCCAGGTGCTGGCCACGACGGGTCTCGCGCGGGCGGCGATGGACGTTTCCGACGGGCTGTTCGCGACGGTCCGCACACTCTGCGAGGCGAACGGCCTCGGCGCGGCGGTCAGCCCGGAATTCGAGCTGGACGCGCTGGTGGCGGCGGTGGCGGGGCAGACGGACCTGCGTCCCTTCGACCTCGCGCAGACCTGGGGCGACTGGGGACTCGTCGTCGTGGTCCGCGAAGAGGACGTCAGGCTGGCCCTCAAGACCTTGCGGGAAGAGGGTGTCGCGGCCCAGGAGATCGGGACGCTGACCGCGGGCAAGGAACTGACGCTGGGGCCCGAGACCGCTCCCTGGCGCGGGATCGCGCAGGAGCGGTTCTCGGCCAGCTCGTGGCACGGTGGCGAACCGTCCACTTTGATCACCGACATGTTCAGGACACGCTGAGCTCAGCTGTGCGCCCGCAGCGGAACCACGTTGCCGGGCAGCACGGCGCGTCCCGGCTCGCGGTGGACCTCGGTCGGGCTGATCGTCAGCGTCACCAGGCTCGCGAACCTCGGGTGCCGGTCGACGTACACCTCGGGGACGGCACAGGCCGCCGCGAGGACCGCGCGGTGCCGGTGGAGGTGCTCGAACGCCTCCCGGCCGTAGAGCGAGACCTCGATGTCGCCACCACGGGGGCGCGTCCACAGGATCGCCGGCCGGCGGCCGCCGGGCAGGCGCAGCGACGGGAACGCCGCGCGCAGCCGGTGCTGCACCACCACCGCGCGGATCCGGGTCCGCACGTGCCGGCGTCGCAGCAGGGCCAGCACCAGCACGGCGCCGAGCGTCCCCGACGCCCACGCCGGGCCCGCCCACAGCCCGAACATCACCAGGCCGTAGGGGAGGAGGGTGACGGCGAGCAGCTCCCACCGCCAGTGGTACACCCGCATTGGCAACGGGGAGGGTGCGCTCCGAGTGGTCATTTCCGTGCTCCTTCCGGTCGATCGGCGACGGAGGAGGCCGCCGAGGTGGCGCAAGAGACGTCCGGCGGCGACGACCAGCACGAGGGCCGAGACGATCACCGGCCCGGGGGTCATGTCGGAACCCGCGCTTTCGAGGCGGGCGGCAGGTCCCGGTCGCGGCCGAGCTGCCAGGTCCACCGCCAGCCGGCCCAGATCGCGGCGACGGAACCCAGCAGGATCAGCCAGAAAGCCTGTCCCACCAAGCCGTCGAGCGGTGCCAGCCGCAGCAGCACGAGAAGTGCCCAGATCTGCGAAGCGGTGAAGGGGATGACGAGACCGGCTGCTAGGACACCCCGGCGCCAGCGGCTGCGCGGGGCGGTGGTGTAGGGGTCCATGAAAGCCCTCCTCTGCTCGTGGATCCAGGAAACCTCCGGCTCGTCCCGGTCCGTGTGCCAGCTGACACACAAGGCGGGATTCGTTCGCGGAACAGCGAAGTTCGCCCGGACGGCGGAGTACTCACCGCTCTCGGACCAGGTCTTTCATTTAAGTTCAGTAAATTTGACTGTATGGGCTGGAATCAGCTGTAGCAACGGCGGAGAATGGGGTGTTATCGGTTCGTCGCACAGCAAAGTCTTGGCAGCTCCCTGCTCGATCGGGGCTGCGGCGGGTCGGCGGTAGGCGCTGGGCCATTCGTGGGTACAATTGTGCCCTTGCTCACGCCACTGAAATTTACTGAAGGGCGGCGGAGTCGTGTCCCCAGCCGAGTCGCGCCGGCCCGAGCTCGCTCGGCGGCTGCGCGCGCTGCGGGAAGAGCAGTGGCCCGAGCTGGGCATCACCCAGGCGCAGATCGCCCACGCGATCGGCGGGAGCCGGCCGCTCAGCATCTCGCTGATCTCCTCGTGGGAGAACGCCGAAAAGCCGATCGCCCCACCGGTCCGGCGGCTGGACGCCTACGCGACGTTGTTCGCGACGCCGCGGTCCGTGGACGGCGAGACCGTCCGAGTGCTCCCCCTCGACCAGCTGACGGACGAGGAGCGCGGGCTGCACGACGAGCTGCTCGAGGAACTGCTGTCGCTGCGCGACGGGCGTGACCGCGCCGCCGAACCGGCGCCCGACATCTGGCGTTTCCCGGAGAACGAGGACATCACCATCGTCTCCGCCCAGCTCCCGCCGGAGCTGCGGCAGCACCTGACCTACGCGGATCCCGAGAGCGCGGATTTCGTCTCGTTGTTCACCTACGCCGACCCCGACGCCCTGATCGAGCTGTTCGGGCACATCCGGTCGGTCAACCCGCAGCACCAGGTCAGCTTCCACACCACGGAGGAGCTGACCCCCGACGACTACACGACCCACCTGGTCCTGCTGGGCGGCGTCGACTGGAACACCGTGACCCGCGACGTCATCGAACGCGTCGACCTCCCGGTGGAACAGGTAGTCCGCGACGACGAGGCACCGACCAGAGAACCTGGCGGCTTCCGAGTGCAACGAGATGGCGGGTCGGAGCTCTTCCCGCCCCAGTTGGACAGCGAAGGTCACCTGTTGGAAGACGTGGCACATTTCTACCGGGGGGTGAGTCCGTTCAACCGGAAGCGCACCGTAACCGTGTGCAATGGTATGTACGGTCGTGGCACCCTGGGCGCGGTTCGCGCCCTCACCGACGTCAAGTTCCGTGATCGGAACAGCGGCTACCTGCGCGAACGGTTCGGTGGCGCCGAGTCGTTCAGCATCATCAGCCGGGTGCAGGTCATCGCCGGCAAGGGCCTGACCCCGGACTGGACGGTGGCGGACAACCGGCTGCACGAGTGGCCGGAAGCCGCGTGACCGCGCGGCAACACCAGTCGCACCAGAACCTGCTGGCTCACATCGACGCAGGAGTGGCTCCGCGAGCGGCGCTCGACGCGATCATCGTGCCCAACGGCCGGACGGCTCCCTATCTGCGGCAGGCCATCGCGGCGGCCAAAGAGCGCGATGTCTTCCTGCTCGTGTTGTGCAGCCTGCTGGGTGACGCCTCAAAAGCGGTCAAGGAAGCGAAACGCGCCGGCGTGCGGGCAGCGGCCATCAACATTCGCGAGGTGCCCCACCACCTCGTGCCCACGTTCCACGCCGACAATCTCCTTTACCACCGCGGGTTCGACCGGAAGGTCGACACCAGCCTCAAGCGAAACCTCGGTCTTCTCATCGCGGTCCTCGCGGGGTGGGAACGGATCCTCTTCCTCGACGACGACATCACCCTGCCCGATCCCGGGGACCTCTCCGTGGCGGCAAGGCTGCTGAGCGAGTACGCGGCCGTCGGTCTGGGGAACGCGGGCATGCCGGACAACTCCGTTGTGTGCCACGCGCTCCGCGACACCGGCGTCGCGCAGGCCACATTCATCGGCGGAGGTGCACTCGCGGTCGGTGAAGCGGCGTTCGGCTCATTCTTCCCCAACGTCTACAACGAAGACTGGTTCTTCTTGCTGGACGGCATGCGGCTACGCCCGTCAGCCGTGACCGGAACGGCGATCCAGCACCCCTACGACCCGTATCGGGACGCTCGGCGAGCACGCGGCGAGGAACTGGGCGATACCCTCGCCGAGGGCGTGTACGGCCTGCTGGACAACGGTCATGGTCCAGCGGATGCCGACGAGCGGTACTGGCGCGAGTTCCTGCTGAACCGGCAGGAGATCATCCGCACCACCATCGCCAATGCGCAGGCGTTGCCGATCGAACCGGCGCTGAAGGCCAGGATGGTCGCGTCGCTGAAGGCGGCGATCGGGCGCAGCTACCTGATCACACCCGAATTGTGTGTTCGTTACCTGCGCGCGTGGCGGCGAGATTGCGAGCGCTGGGGCAATCACGTCCAGGACCTTCGCAGTGATCATGAGAGCTGCGGCGTCGACGGCGCACTCGCCATGCTGGGGATCGGTCAGTTCGCCCAGCGAAGCCTTGGCAGCGCTGTCAATGCCGGCGTGAAGCGCCGATCGTCCGCATCTCCGTCCTCGGCGCGGGCGTGACCGGCGCGAGGTCTTTGACCAGTACGTAACACTGTTCCGGCTCATGCAGGACACGGCCGTCCGGCTGGGTCGTCCGCGCGTAGCAGACGACCTCGCCGTGGCCCCAATCCTCGTAGCCGAGGCGCCGGTACAACCGCGTCGCCGCCGGGTTGTCGGTGCGGACGGCCAAGGCCACCCGCTCGTGGCCGTTCTCCCTGAGGTGCCGCTCCGCCGCTCCCGCCAACGTCCGGCCCACGCCGCGGTTGCGCAGCTCGTCGTGCACCTGCAGGTGGGTGAGCAGCGCGACGCCCGGCAGGTGCTCGCGGATCGGGTGCTCTTCCGCCTCCTCCAGCCACAGGTAGACCTCGCCCGCCGGGCGGCAGCGGAGCCAGGCCACGAACAGCACTCCGAGGCCTTTTCGCTGCCGGTTCAGGCGGTCGATGAGGAATTCGCGGTCGCCGAGGGCCGCGGCGAAAGGTTCCAGGTCCGCGGAGCGAGCCGACCGCACGTAAAGCTCGGTCATCAGCACGGACTCCTCGTCGACGGGGCACCACCAGTGTGCCGGAGGCACCGGCGCCTTGACCAGGTTGCCCGACGCGGGCGCTCCGTCACACCCTGCTTTGGTCGGGTCACTCAGAGGGTCGTGGTCAGGTCGTACACCGTTACACCGTCCACAGTGGACGCCTGGTGGTGCGACGCCACCCAGTCGGCGATCTGCTGGGCCGCGTCCGAGCCGCTGCTGCCCTGCATCGTCATGCCCTCGCCCAGGAAGTAGTGGATGCGGCCGCTCGCGACGTACTGCCGGAACTGTTCCAGCGTCGGGTACGGGTCGGTTCCGTTGAAGCCGCCCACCGCCATCACGGGGGCGTCGCTCGCCAGCTGGTAGCCCGCGGCCGCGTTCGACAACACGGTGGCCGCCGTCCAGGTGTACTTCGAGGCGTCCTGCTTCAGCAACGCCGTGAGCTGGGCTCCCGGCAACGTCGTCGACAGCAGCGAGCCCGGGCCGCCGCCGCGACCGCCGCCACCGAAACCGCCCGGGCCGCCACCGAAGCCGCGACCGCCGAAGCCTGAGGAAGGGCCGGCCGACGGGATCGCGCCGCTGTGCGTGGTCGCCGCCGTCGCCAGGGTGTACGCGCCCGTGCCGGCCAGCAGGACCACCAGGGCCGACGCCGCGATCGAGGACGCCGCCCAGCGGGTCAGGTGGGCCGCGAAGAACAGCCCCACCGCCGCCAGGAGGCCGCCGATCAGGACCGCCGGGGCCAGCCACGGCTGCCACGTCGAGTCCGCGAGCAGGAGGTACGTCGTCACCGCCGTCAGCGCCACGCCGCCGCTGAGCAGGCCTGACGCCGAGGGGCCGGACCGCAGGCGCCACAGCTGGACCGCCGCCGTGCCGACCAGCGCGGCGATCGCCGGGGCCAGGGCGACCGTGTAGTACGGGTGGATGATGCCGCCCATGTAGCTGAACACCAGGGCCGTCACCAGGAACCAGCCGCCCCAGACGATCAGGGCCGCCCGGGAGCGGTCCGTGCGCGGGGCGCGGCGGGTGAACCACAGGCCCGCGCCCAGGGCCAGCAGCGCCGCGGGGATCAGCCAGGCGATGCCGCCCGCCATCTCGCTGCCGAAAAGGCGAGTCAGGCCCGTCGAGCCCCAGCCGCCACCGCCGCCCCCACCGACGCTGCCCACCTCGTCACCCGTGATGCGGCCGAAGCCGTTGTAGCCGAAGACCAGCTCCCACAGCGAGTTCGTCTGCGAGCCGCCGATGAACGGCCGGTCGGCCGCCGGCCACAGGGCGACGACCACCAGGTACCAGCCCGCCGCGACCACCGTCGCGCCCAGTGCGCCCAGCAGGTGCAGCAGCCGCTTGCCGAGCGACACCGGCGCGGCCACCAGGTACGCCACCGCGAACGCGGGCAGCACCAGGAACGCCTGCAGCATCTTCGCCAGGAAGCCGAAACCGACCGCGACGCCGGCCAGGGCCAGCCAGCCCGGGCCCGCCTTCTCGATCGCGCGGACGACGCAGTACGCGGCCGCGATGAGCAGCAGCACCAGCAGCGCGTCCGGGTTGTTGAACCGGAACATCAGCGCCGCCGCCGGGGTCAGCGCCAGCACCAGCCCGGCGACCAGGCCCGCGGCCGGGCCGGACGTCCGCTTCACGGTGGCGTACAGCAGCCAGACCGAGCCGACGCCCATCAGCGCCTGCGGCACCAGGACGCTCCACGCGCTCACGCCGAACACCCGCGTCGAGAGCCCCAGCACCCACAGCGCCGCCGGGGTCTTGTCGACGGTGATCGCGTTCGCCGCGTCGCTCGACCCGAAGAACAACGCTTTCCAGCTCTGTGATCCCGCCTGCGCAGCCGCCGAGTAGAAGGCGTTGGCCCAGCCGGACGCGCCGAGTCCCCATAGGTAGAGCACGGCCGTCGCCAGAAGCAGGACGGCCAGCGCGGGCCGGTGCCAGGTCCGGCGAGCGGGCGGCGAAGGGGTCACGGCGGCGGTTTCGCGCGACGCGACACCGGCTTCTTCTCGGGGGCTACGGGTGGCGGAGCCCCCGGACGTCACAGCGGTCATGGGATCAGCTTCCGGTGCCCAGCTGGGGCCGGGTTGTGCCGATGCTGTGCACGCGCTGTGCGGGGACGGCCACGGGCAGGCGCACCGCGAACTCCGTCCGGCCGGGGCGGCTGTGCACCTCGATCGAGCCGTGGTGGGCGAGCACGACGGCGGACGCGATCGCCAGCCCGAGCCCGGTGCTGCCGGCGTGGCGCGAGCGCGACGAGTCGCCGCGGGCGAACCGCTCGAAGACGTCCGGGAGCAGGTCCGGGTCGATGCCGGGGCCGTCGTCGGTCACCGTCACGACGGCGCTGTGGGTGTCCTTGGAGCGGGCGAGCGCGGTCGTCACCGTGGTGCCGGGCGGGGTGTGGGTGCGGGCGTTGGCCAGCAGGTTCGCCAGCACCTGGTGCAGGCGCTGGACGTCGCCGTGCACGAGCACCGGGTCGGGCGGCAGCGCGAGCTGCCACCGGTGGTCGCGCCCGGCGACCCGCGCGTCGCCGACGGCGTCCGCGACGAGCCGGGTGAGGTCGACCTCGCGCACGTCCAGCGGGCGGCCGGCGTCGAGGCGGGCGAGCAGCAGCAGGTCTTCGACGAGGGTCGTCATCCGGACGGCTTCGGACTGGATCCGGGTCATCGAGTGGGCGACGTCGGGCGGCACCAGCGAGCTGCCGCGGGCGGCCAGCTCGGCGTAGCCGCGGATCGCCGCCAGCGGGGTGCGCAGCTCGTGACTGGCGTCGGCGACGAACTGCCGGACGCGCAGCTCGCTGTCGTGCCGCGCTTCGAGCGCCTGCGCGACGTGCCCGAGCATCAGGTTCAGCGCCGAACCGACCTGGCCGACCTCGGTCCGCGGGTCGGTTTCGGACTCCGGGACGCGGATGGACAGCGCCACCTGGCCGCGGTCGAGCGGCAGCTCGCTGACGCGCCCGGCGGTGGCCGCGACGCGCTCGAGCGGCCGCAGCGTGCGGCGGACCGCGAACGCGCCGAGGAACGCCGCGCCCAGCACGCCCGCGGCGGCGACGCCGAAGAGGATGAGCCCGACGGTGAGCAGCGTGTCGGTGACCGGCTTCATCGGCAGGCCGGTGACGACGACCTCGGCCGACCCGGTGACCGGCAGGGCCATCAGCCGGTATTCGCCGAGGTCGTCGAAGGACACCGTGTGCGGCTTGCCGTCCGCGGGCACGGACAGCAGCACGGCCTGCTGGGCCGCGGACAGGTGCAACCGGTCCCCGTGCTCGGAAATGCTGTCGTCGTGCACCAGCGACGTCCCGGCGAAGGTGCCGCTGACCGTGCCGACGTTCTGCCCGAGCGGGTGCTCGCCGGTGCCCTGGTCCTGGGGCGGCGGCAGGCCGTTCTGCCTCCCGGCGTTGCTCGCGAAGACCTGCGAGCGGGTGGCCGCGGCCGTCAGCTGCTGGTCCACCTGGCGGGTGAGGAACACGTCGAGCGCGAACTCGCTGACGACCCCGACGATCAGGCACACGACGGTGAGCAGCACGACCATCGAGCCGGTCAGTTTCGCGCGCAGCGAAAGGCGCCCCGGCCGGCCGGACCGGTGGGGGCGGGGCGTGAGGGTACGCGCGGCCATGGCTTCAGCGTCCGCCGCGGCCGTGTGCGCGGGTTGTGTGCTGCCTGTGAGGCGGCTGTGCGGTGATCGCCCCGGGCCGGGATGTCCGGTTCCTCCGGTCACAGGAACGGCTGACGGTCAGCACAGTGCGCACACAGCGAGAGGCCGGACCGTGGGTCGCAGCAACGCATTCCGTGAAGGAGTAACACCATGACCGCACCGCAGGCCCCGCAGCAGACACCGTCCACATCGGACCCGGCGTGGGGTGCCGCGCCCACCCCGCCCGCCGGGCCGGACGCCGGCTGGGGCGGCGCGCCCGGCCCCGCGCGTCCCGCCTGGTCGACGGGCAAGAAGGTCGCCGCGGGCGCCGTCGCGCTGGTGATCGTGGCCGGCGGGGGAGCGGCGATCTGGGCCGCCTCGTCGTCCGCCGCGACCGGCGACACCGCCGGACCGGGCGGGATGCAGGGCGGCCCGGGTGGGACGCAGGGCGGCCCGGGTGGCGCCGGCGCGCTGGGTTCGGCGCTGCACGGCGAGTACGTCTCCTCCGACGGGAACGGTGGCTACGTCACGAAGATCATGCAGACCGGCAAGGTGACGGCCCTGAGCGCGACGTCGCTGACCGCCCGGAGCGACGACGGCTTCTCGAAGACGTACACGATCACCTCGGCCCAGGCGACGGGCGTGGCGTCCGGCGACACGGTCACGGTGGTGGCCACGGAGTCGGGCACCACGGCGACGGCGACGGCGGTGACCGAAGGCACGACCGGCACGGGACAAGGGCAGCAGGGCCAGGGACAACAGGGGCAGGGTCAACAGGGGCAACCGCCCACGGGCTGACGCGCGTCCCGGGGTCAGCGGTCGTAGTCGACCGCGACCTCCGGGGTCGTCGCGCGGGCGCGGCACGTCAGGATCCGGCCCGCCGCGACGTCGTCCTCGGTGAGGGCGTAGCGGACGTCCATCTCGACCTGGCCGTGCAGGAGCGTGGCCCGGCAGGTGCCGCACGCGCCGCCGGTGCACGAGTACGGCACCTCGAACCCGGCCCGCAGTGCCGCGTCGAGCACCGTTTCCCCGGCCCGCGCGGCGATCCGGGTCGTCGTGGCGCCCAGCTTCACCGCCACCTCGGCCGGGAAGCCGGCCGGGTCGCGCAGGGGTGCGGCGCCGCGGAAGAGTTCGAAGTGGACGTTCTCCTCCGGGACGTCCGCGTCGGCGAGCGTCCGCCGCGCGAGGTCGGTCAGCCCCCGTGGGCCGCACAGGAACCACTCGTCGACCTTCGCCGGGTGCAGCCGGTTCTGCAGCAGCGCGCGCAGCCGCGTGCCGTCGAGGCGCCCGCGCTGGTACCGCTCGTGGGAGATGGCCAGCGCCTCGCCGAGGGTGTCGAACGTCCGGGCCGGGCGGTGCGTGTGCAGGTCCGGGTCGCGCTCGTCGGTGCGGTAGTGGACGACGTGCAGCCGCCCGCCGAACCCGTCCGCGAGCGCCGTCAGCTCGTCGGCGAACAGCGTCGTCGCGCCGGAAGTGTTGACGTACAACAACGTCGCCCGGCTGTGCGGCTCCATCCGCAACGCGCTCACCAGGATGGACAGCACCGGCGTGATGCCGCTGCCCGCCGCCAGCGCGACGTAGTGCGCGGTGCGCGCCGGGTCCGGGACGAGCGTGAAACCGCCCGAAGGCGGGAGTACGTCGAGGAACTGACCGGCCGCCAGGGCCGTGGTCGCGAAGCCGGAGAACGCGCCGCCCGCGCGCTTCTTCACCACGATCCGCAGCTCGCCCGAATCGGCCGGCGCGCAGATCGAGTACGTCCGCCGCACCGGCTGCCCGTCGAGCACCGCACGCACGGCGACGTGCTGCCCGGGCGTGAAGCGGTACTCCGCGGCCAGGTCCGGCGGGACGTCGAAGCGCACCGCGACGGCGTCGGCGGTCAGCGGGCGCACGTCGGCGACGCGCAGCCGGTGGAACCGGCTCGGTCCCAGCGGCGGCGGGGCCGGCGCGGGCACGGCGTCGTCCGGCCCGCCGGTGAGGCCCTCCGCCGCCCGGTACTCCGCCGTCGTCAGGTCGCGGCCCCACGCCGTGCTGATCGGGACGTCGCGGGCCAGGTACGCCTCGCGGTTGTCGAGCCAGACCCGGCGGTAGCGGTGGAACGGGACGGCCGGGTGCAGGTGGTGCACCAGGTGCAGGTTCTGGGCCAGCAGCACCGGGGTCAGCAGCCGGTCGAGGCCGACGCGCACGCGGGTGGTGCCGAAGCGGCCGAGCGGCCCCGCGGCGGGCAGCCCGTGGTGCGGCAGCCAGCCGAACGCCCAGGCGAGCAGGCCCAGCCCGAGCCGTTGCGGCAGCAGGTACACCAGCAGCAGGTCCAGGCCGTGGCCGGAGGCGACCAGCGCGACCCCGGCGAACACCGCCACGGACAGCACCACCAGCGTCTCGGCCAGCTCGTGCGACGGCCGGGTCCGCAGCCGCGAGACGTAGCAGCGCGCGTACGAGACGTCGAGGGTCAGCCAGCGCAGCGGCAGCAGCCACGCCGGACCCCGCGACGTCCAGGCGTCGGGATCCGCGCGGAACGACGCGTTCGTGTGGCGGTGGTGTTCACCGTGGACGTACCGCAGCGACGGGAACGACGCGTACGCCGCGACGAACAGGACGGCCAGCCGGCCGAGCGTTTCGTTGACCCAGGTGAGTTTCCCGGCCGAGTGGTGCGCCGACTCGTGCACCACCGTGTACACCGCGAAGGTGACGGCGGTGTTCAGCACCACGGTCACGACCGCCGGGACCAGCCCGGCCAGCAACAGCCAGGTCGACGCCGCCCAGACCGCGAGGGTGCCGGCGAACAGCAGCACCGCGGGCACCGAGACGGCGGGCAGCGGGAGCCGGGGAACGGGGACCGCGCGGAGGGAGGGCTGTCCGGGTGCGGGCTCCAGAGAGCCCCGCGTCGGGGTGTCGACGACGGACATCGCGCGGTCTCCTCGGTCGAGAAGCTCCTGGTTAGGCGGGTGTCACCGTAGACAACCCGCCGGAGTTTGTAAACGTCGCCGCACGCTTCGAAAAAAGGCGTCGGCCAGGGAACCGGAACCGGTCGCTAAGATCGCCTTGTGAACGCCGTCACCCACACCGACCCGGCCAGTACCCGGGACCGGCTGCTGGCCGCGGCGGCCGGGCTCACCACCGCGGGCGGCTGGGCCGGGGTCACCATGGGCAAGCTGGCCGCGCACGCCGGCGTCAGCAGGCAGACCGTCTACAACGAACTCGGGTCCAAGGCCGAGCTCGCCGAGGCCCTGGTGCTGCGCGAGACCGACCGGTTCGCCGGCCACGTCACCGAGATCGTCGCCGCGTACCCCGGCCGGGCGGTCGACGGCGTCACCGCCGCGTTCCGCGAGACCCTCGAAGCCGCCCGCGGCAACCCGCTGCTGGAAATCGCGCTCGGCGGCCGGCAGGGCGGCCGCGACGACTTCCTCCCGCTGCTCACCTCGCGGCCCGAGGCGGTCCTCGGCCGGGCCGTCGACACCGTCGCGGAGCTGTTCTCGCGCTGTTACCCCGAGGCTCCGCTGACGGCGTCGGAGTGGACGGTCGCGGTCGAGGCGTTCGTGCGGTTGCTGCTTTCCCACCTGGTGCAGCCCAGCGGCTCGGCCGAGCACGCGAGCGGCCAGATGCGCTGGGTGATCGGCCGGATGCTGGGCGCGTGACGCCGCAGGTGGCCCCCGCCCCGGTGGCGTGGGCCACTGGCCTAGACTCGGACGTCCCGGTCTGACAGGTGACCGGGACCATTTCCGCTGGATTGTCCACACAATCGTTACCGCTCGAGGAGAAGACCTTGAAGAGCACCGTCGAGCAGCTCAGCCCGACGCGAGTCAAGATCAATGTCGAGGTGCCGTTCGACGAGCTCAAGCCGAACTTCGACCGCGCCTACCGCAAGATCGCCCAGCAGGTGCGCATCCCGGGCTTCCGGCCCGGCAAGGCGCCCGCTCGCGTCCTGGAAAGCCGGATCGGGCGTGGCCCGGTGCTCGACGAGGTCGTCAACGAGGCCATCCCGGCCAAGTACATCGAGGCGGTCCGCGAGAACGAAGTCCGCACGCTCGGGAACCCGGAGTTCGACGTCACGAAGCTCGAGGACCGCGACGTCCTCGAGTTCACCGCCGAGGTGGACGTGCGCCCGGAGATCGAGCTGCCGGACCTCGAAGGCTTCGTGGTCACGGTCGACGACGTCGAGCTGACCGACGCGGAGGTCGACGAGCAGCTCGACGAGCTGCGCGCCCGCTTCGGCACGCTGACCGGCGTCGAACGCCCGGCCGAGACCGGCGACTTCGTCTCGATCGATCTGGCCGCGACCGTCGACGGCGAGGCCGTCGAGGAGGCCGCCACCAGCGGCCTGTCCTACGAGATCGGCTCCGGCCAGCTCGTGGACGGCATCGACGAGGCGATCGTGGGCGCGAACGCCGGCGAGACCAAGTCGTTCACCACCGAGCTCGTCGCCGGCGACCACGCCGGCAAGGCGGCCGAGGTGACCGTGACGGTCCAGTCGGTCAAGCAGCGCGAGCTGCCGGAGGCCGACGACGAGTTCGCCCAGATGGCCAGCGAGTTCGACACGATCGACGAGCTGAAGAGCGACCTTCGCGAGCGGCTCGCCCGCGTCAAGAAGATGCAGCAGGGCGTCCAGGCGCGTGACAAGGTGCTCGAAGAGCTCCTCGAGCGCACCGAGGTGCCGATCCCGGAGAAGGTCCTCGACGCCGAGATCGAGAACCGCAAGCACGACGCGATCCACCCGTTCGACCACGACGAGGCCCAGTTCGCCCAGGCTCTCGAGGCCGAAGGCCGCACGCTCGAAGAGTTCGACACGGAGACCCGCACCGAGTCGGAGAAGGCCGTCCGCACGCAGCTGCTGCTGGACACCATCGCCGACAAGGAAGAGGTCTCGGTCAACGACGGCGAGCTGACCGAGCGGATCATCTACCAGGCCCAGCGCTTCGGGATCAGCCCGGACGAGTACGTCCAGCGGGCCCAGCAGTCCGGCCAGCTGACCGCGATCTACGCCGACGTCCGCCGCGGCAAGGCGCTCGCCTCCGTGGTCCGGAAGGCCGCGGTGACCGACGGCTCGGGTGCCGAGGTCGACCTTTCCGAGCTGTTCGGCGCCGAGGACGCGGCCGCCGATGCCGCAACCGAGGAGACGCCGGCCACCGACGAGGCGGCGAAGACTCCCGCGGAGTGAAGCTGTGAGCGAACTTGGGCGGTGTCAGGCATTCTGCACCGCCCAAGTTCGTTAGGGTCGGTTGCAAGATCTCAAGCATCTGAAACGACAGCGGCGGTCGTCAGCACGAGACCGCCGTCGGCGAAAAGGCAGGCAGACGTGACGCAGCACACGCCCGAGGCGCGGACCGGAACCGCAGGGCTCACCCTCACCGACTCGGTGTTCGAGCGGTTGCTCCAGGAGCGCATCGTCGTCCTCGGTTCCGAGGTGAACGACGAGATCGCCAACCGGATCACCGCGCAGCTGTTGCTGCTCGACGCGGACGACGCCGAGTCCGACATCCGCTTCTACATCAACTCGCCGGGTGGCTCGGTGACGGCCGGGTTCGCGATCTACGACACCATGCAGCTCATCCGCCCCGACGTCGCCACCTACGCGATGGGCATGGCGGCCTCGATGGGGCAGTTCCTGCTCTCCTCGGGCACGCCGGGCAAGCGGTACTCGCTGCCGCACGCGCGGATCCTGATGCACCAGCCGTCGGCCGGCGTCGGCGGCACGGCGTCGGACATCGCGATCCAGGCCGACCTGTTCAACAAGTGGAAGCAGGAGCTGGCCCGGATCACGGCGGACCAGACCGGCCAGACGGTCGAGCAGATCATCGCGGACGGCGACCGCGACCGCTGGTTCACCGCGCAGGAGGCGAAGGACTACGGGTTCGTGGACCACGTCCTCACCGCCGACATCGCCCGTCCGGGCTCGAACTGAGCCGAAGCACCAAGGAGACTTCACCATGAGCAACTTCAGGCTCCCGGGTGACTTCCGGGCACCTTCCGTCCCCCAGTCGCGGTACATCCTCCCGTCGTACGTCGAGCGCACCAGCTACGGCGTCAAGGAGTCGAACCCGTACAACAAGCTGTACGAAGAGCGCGTCATCTTCCTCGGCGTGCAGGTGGACGACGCGTCGGCCAACGACGTGATGGCCCAGCTGCTGCACCTCGAGCACGAGGACCCGGACCGCGACATCCTGATCTACATCAACTCGCCGGGTGGCTCCTTCACCTCGCTGATGGCGATCTACGACACCATGCAGTTCGTCCGCCCGGACATCCAGACCTACTGCCTCGGCCAGGCCGCCTCCGCGGCCGCCGTGCTGCTGGCGGCCGGCACCCCGGGCAAGCGCTACGCGCTGCCGAACTCGCGGGTGCTGATCCACCAGCCCGCCACCGAGGGCACGTACGGCCAGGTCTCCGACCTGGAGATCCAGGCGAACGAGATCCAGCGGGTGCGCCGCCAGATGGAGGTCATCCTGGGCAAGCACACCGGCAAGGACCCGGATCAGATCCGCACGGACATCGAGCGGGACAAGATCCTGACCGCCGACGAGGCCAAGTCGTACGGCATCATCGACGAGGTCCTGCCCTACCGCAAGGCGTCGGCTCTGTAGATCCGCCAGGCCGGTGTGTGTCGAGAAGACGACACACACCGGCACTCTGGTTTAGGGTCGTCCTTCTGACGTGCTCCCGGTGCTCGTGGGTGTTCCCGCCCACGGCATCGGACGGGTACCGTCAGTGGCAATGCGTGAGGCTCCGCTCGGTCGTTCTCGACCGGGGTCGCACCGTCGCAACACACGTCAGGCGCGGACAACCGCGCCGGAGGGGACGAGGTCAACGGCCATGGCACGGATCGGTGACGGCGGAGACCTGCTGAAGTGTTCTTTCTGCGGGAAGAGCCAAAAGCAGGTGAAGAAGCTCATTGCCGGCCCCGGGGTCTATATCTGCGATGAGTGCATCGACCTCTGCAATGAGATCATCGAGGAGGAGCTGGCCGAGGCCGGCGACGTCAAACTCGACGAGCTGCCCAAGCCCGCCGACATCCACGAGTTCCTCGAGCAGTACATCATCGGCCAGAACGATGCCAAGCGGACCCTCGCGGTAGCGGTCTACAACCACTACAAGCGGATCCAGGCGGACGACAAGGCCGGGCCCAAGGACTCCAAGGAGGAGTCCGTCGAGCTGGCCAAGTCGAACATCCTGATGCTCGGCCCCACCGGGTGCGGCAAGACCTACCTCGCCCAGACGCTGGCGAAGATGCTGAACGTCCCGTTCGCGATCGCGGACGCCACGGCGCTCACCGAAGCCGGCTACGTCGGCGAGGACGTCGAGAACATCCTGCTCAAGCTCATCCAGGCGGCGGACTACGACGTCAAGCGGGCCGAGACCGGGATCATCTACATCGACGAGGTCGACAAGATCGCCCGCAAGTCGGAGAACCCCTCGATCACGCGGGACGTCTCCGGCGAAGGGGTGCAGCAGGCGCTGCTGAAGATCCTCGAGGGCACCACCGCCTCGGTGCCGCCGCAGGGCGGCCGGAAGCACCCGCACCAGGAGTTCATCCAGATCGACACGACGAACGTGCTGTTCATCGTGGCCGGCGCGTTCGCCGGGCTGGAGAAGATCATCAACGAGCGGGTCGGCAAGCGTGGCCTCGGCTTCGGCGCGGAGATCCGCACCAAGTCCGAGATCGAGGAGAGCGACGTCTTCTCGGACACCATGCCCGAGGACCTGATCAAGTTCGGGCTGATCCCGGAGTTCATCGGCCGGCTCCCGGTCGTGGCGACGGTCAACCACCTGGACAAGGAATCGCTGGTCAGCATCCTCACCCAGCCGCGCAACGCCCTGGTGAAGCAGTACAAGAAGCTCTTCGAGATGGACAACGTCGAGCTCGAGTTCACCAAGACCGCGCTCGAAGCGATCGCCGACCAGGCGGTCCTGCGCGGGACCGGTGCCCGCGGGCTGCGCGCCATCATGGAAGAAGTGCTCCAGCCGGTGATGTACGACATCCCGAGCCGCGACGACGTGGCGAAGGTCGTCATCACCGAGCAGACCGTCCGGGAGAACGTGAACCCGACGATCGTCGCCCGGCAGCCGACGCGGCGTGCGCGCAGCGAGCGCGGCGAGAAGTCGGCCTGACCCGGGCGTCTCCGGGCACCCGGCCCGGAGACCCGACAGGAAAGCTGAATGACTGCTGACTCATTCCCGGGTACCGGGGCCACGGCCACCGGTGGGGGCGTGCAGGCACCGCCCCCACCGGAGCCGTCCCCGGCACCCGCCGGGGACGTCCCGGCCGGGACGCTGCTCGGGTTCCGCGAACTGAGCGAACGCGTGATCGCGTCCGCTTTCGAGCGCTACCGGTGGCTGAACCGCGTCCTGATGGGCGTGCTGGCCGTGTGCACCGGCACCTGCGTGGTCGCCGTCGTCGCGCGGCTCTCGCCGTTGCCGCTGATCCCGGTGCCGCTGTTCCTCGTCGCGGGCTACGGCCTCTGGCAGGCCCGCGGCGCCCGGGAACGACGTCAGCTGTTCAGCTGGGTCCTCCTGTTCGGCCTCGCGACGATCGTGGGGTTCTGGCTGATCGCCGTCGTCGGCCGCTGGGTGGAGTGACCGGGTTCCTCCGGCCGGTCCGTTTGAAGTTCACCGAACCGGGGTAGCACCCACCCGTGGTAGATGCCCTCAGTCCGTTCCGGCATCCGGCATTGCTCTACCACGGTGACGGGGAGTACTTGGACGGTGTCGTTCCGTTCCTCCTCGAAGGCCTCGACCGGGGCCACCCGGTCGCCGTCGCCGTTCCCGGCCGCAATCTCCTGCTCGTCGAAAAGGCCCTGGGCTCTCGCGTGGGCGAAGTCCGGCTGATCGACCTGCACCAGGCGGGCCGCAACCCCGGCGCGATCCTGCCGACGGTCCTGCTCTCCTTCGCGGGCGAGCACGTGGGCCCGGTGCGGATCGTGGTCGAGCCGGTCTGGCCCGGCCGGACCGCCGCCGAGTACTCGGCCTGCGTGCTGCACGAGGCCCTCATCAACACCGCCTTCGCCGGTCGCGCGGTCTCGGTCCTCTGCCCGTACGACACCGCGGCGCTGGCCCCGGACGTGCTGGCCGACGCCGGCCGCACGCACCCGGAGCTGTGGAACGCGGCGGGCCGGACAGCCAGCCCGCACTACGACCCCGACCGCGTCCGCGCCGACCTGACGCGGCCCCTCGAATCCCCGGCGGCCGCCGTCGAGCGCGAGTTCGACGTCGGGCAGCTGGCGACGCTGCGCGGCTTCACGGAGATCTGGGCGGCCCGCCACGGCCTGCGCCGGCCCCGCCGGGACGACTTCGCGCTGGCGATCGCCGAGCTGACCACGAACAGCGTGCTCTACGGCGGCGGCACCGGCGTCCTGCGGCTGTGGGCGGAGGACGCGCAGGTCGTCGGCGAGGTCACCGACGACGGCACGATCACCGAGCCGCTGGCCGGCCGTGTCCCGCCGGCGGCCGCGACGCTGGGCGGCCGCGGGCTGTTGCTGGTCAACCGCCTGGCCGACCTGGTGCGCACGTACTGGGTCCCGGGCCGCACGACGACCCGGGTCCACTTCCGCTGTTGACGCCCCCAGGCGGGCCGGTGGATCAGGCGCCGGTGCGCGGGACGTGCTTGCCGAGGAAGCTGATCAGGCTCGGCACCACGGTCTTGTTGAACGTGTCCCCGTGCTTGCCGTGGGCCGTGTGGGCGACCGCCGGGTGGGCCACGTCGATGTAGCGGCGGACGCCCGTGATGAACGAGTCCTCCGTGCCGCACCAGATGGCGTTCGGCACGCCCTCGGTCTCGTCGATGTGGCGCAGCGGGTCGAGGGACACCCAGTCCTCCATGCCCGTGAAGATGTGGCGCTTCGCCATCTCCGGCCAGTTCGTGATCAGGGCCGGCGCCAGCGTGGCGACCGCCGCGGGCGGCTGCCGGCGCTCGACCCGGCGGCGCGTGTACAGCAGCGCGCCGAAGCCGCCCATCGAGACGCCCGTGCAGGCGAACGGCTGGCCGGTGTCACCCGCGAAGCCGCGCGCGCGGAGCCACTGGGGGACCTCCTCCAGCAGCATCGCCATCGGGTCGTCGCCGGGGTGCACCTGGTGCCAGTAGTTGTCGCCGCCGTCGACGGCCACGAAGCCGTAGGCCGGGACGGCCTTGCGGGCGACGTCGCTGGAGAGCTGCTTGAGCGTGCCGGTGGGGACCGCGCTGCGGGCGTTGCCGTGCAGGCCGTGCAGCATGAGCGACATCGGCAGCCCGCGCGGCGGGGTCTTCGACGGCAGCAGGAACACCAGGTCGACCATCCGGCCGCGGGCCGCGGAGTAGACACGCTCGACGCGCGTGCTGCCCAGCTGGGTCGTCGGGTTCGAGGACGCCACGCCCAGCACTCGCTGCAGGGCCTGGCTGAAGGGCAGCTTGCCGGTGGCGGTGCCCACGGCGAGCCCGGCCACGGCCACCCCGGACGCGCCCGCGATCAGCACGGACCGCCGGCTCAGCCACCGCCGGGCGTCGCGGACCGCGGCGCTGCCCAGGGTCGGCGGCGCCTCGGGACCCTCCTCGGCCCCGGTGGCTCGTGCCGGCCCAGAAGACGTGCGGTCGCCGTCGTCGAGAGGCGCTTCGGAGCCCGCCCCGGCCACCCCTGCCGATGCGGCGGCCGCGTGGTCGCGGTGGCTGTCGCTGAGCGGAGCGGCAGAGCCTGCCCCGGCGCCAGCGGTGGCTGCCGGCCCAGCAGGCGTGCGGTCGCCGTTGTCGAGCGGAGCGGCAGAGCCTGCCCCGGCGCCAGCGGTGGCTGCCGGCCCAGCGGGCGTGCGGTCGCCGTTGTCGAGCGGCGCGGCAGAGCCCGCCCCGGCCACCCCTGCCGATGCGGCGGCCGCACTGTCGCCCTCGCCGTGCGGTGCCTCAGAGCCCTCCCCGGCTCCGGAAACCGCGCCGGATCGCGCCTCGGCCGCGGCCTGAGGCTCAGCCTCGGTCCGCTCCGCGTCGCCCCGATCCCCGTCTTCCTCGTTCACCTGTCTCCGTCCCCCGCTTGCCACTTCCTGGGACGCCGCGCACCCGCTCCGCGTTCCCCCGCGTCCAGTCCTCCGCCGGGTTGATCGTTCCCACCTTGCCCGGCGTTTCCGATCCGCGCGCGCCAAGCCGCTTTCGCGGCCTCGGACGAGCGTCCGGCCTGGTCCACAGTGTCTCCGAGCCCCACGGCGAGGGTGACGCCGAGGGGTACCAAGATGTGGTCTATACCCTGTTCGCCGGGCCCGAAGTGCCCGGACGCCTCCAACGTGACGAAACCGTGCAGTGCGCTCCACAATTGCGCTGCGGCCTGGTACTTGTCCGCCGGCCGGAAGCGGCCGGCCTCGATGGCCCGTTCGGTCGCCCGGACGATGTGCTCGAAGGCCTCCAAACCCTCCTGAGCGGCTTCGCGGCCTTCCTCGGTGGTGAGGTCGGACAGCGTTGCGCGCTTGCCGCCGGGCGCGCTCTGCCCGAACGTCACGGCGAACAGCTGCGGCTGCTCGGCGACCGCCTGCCGGTAGGTGCGGGCCAGGGAAAAGATGTCCGCCACCGGGTCGTCGGTCGCCGGGACCCCGCCCAGCCACGCGGACAGCCGCAGGAACCCCGCGCGCGCCACCTCGTCGACCAGGGCCGCCATGCCCCCGAAGTGCGTGTAGACGGCCATCGTCGAGACGCCGACCTCCGCGGCCAGTTTGCGGGCCTGCAGCGTCTCGGGGCCGCCGTCGTCGAGCAGCCGGATGGCGGCGTCGACGAGCCGTTCCTTGACGTCGGTCGCTCGAGGTTTCGGGCTCATGCTTGCCAGTATCCCATAACCCTGTTATAAAAGTATCTATAACCGAGTTATGGCACGTTCTGAGGGGTCAGCCATGGGCACCAAGTTCCTCGAAGGCAACTTCGCCCCGGTCAGCCGGGAGCACACGATCACCGAGCTGGCCGTCACGGGGGCGATCCCGGACTTCCTCGACGGCCGCTACCTGCGCAACGGCCCGAACCCGCTGTCCGAAGTGGACCCGGCGGCCTACCACTGGTTCATGGGTGACGGCATGGTCCACGGCGTCCGCCTGCGCGACGGCAAGGCGGAGTGGTACCGCAACCGCTGGGTGCGCAACCCGGCCGTGTCGGCGATGCTGGCCGGCGAGGACGCGAGCCGCTACTGCGGGCTGGACGCGCTCGGCGCCAACACCAACGTCATCGGCCACGCCGGCAAGACCCTCGCCCTGGTCGAGGCGGGCGCGCCGATCTACGAGCTGACCGACGAGCTCGACACCGCCGGCCGCTGCGACTTCGACGGCACGCTCCCCGGCGGCTACACCGCCCACCCGAAGCGCGATCCGCGCACCGGCGAGCTGCACGCCGTCTCGTACTTCTTCGGCATGGGCAACAAGGTCCAGTACTCGGTGATCGACGCCGCCGGCCGCGCCCGCCGCACGGTCGACGTCGAGGTCACCGGCTCGCCGATGATGCACGACTTCTCGCTGACCGAGCGGTACGTCGTGTTCTACGACCTGCCCGTGACGTTCAACGCCGAGATGGCCGTCGCCGCCAACGTGCCCAGCGCGTTGCGCACCCCCGCGAAACTGGTGCTCTCGGCGATGGTCGGCAAGGTGCGCGTGCCGGACCCGGTCACCGCGATGATGGCCCGCAAGATCGGCGCGAACGGCGGCCTGCCCTACCGCTGGGACCCGAAGTACCCGGCGCGGATCGGCGTGATGCCGCGTGAAGGCGGCAACGGCGACGTCCGCTGGTTCGACGTCGAGCCGTGTTACGTCTTCCACCCGCTCAACGCCTACGACGACGGTGACTCCATCGTCCTCGACGTCGTGCGCCACGCGCGGATGTTCGACCGCGAGCTGCACGGCCCGGACGAGGGCGGCCCGACGCTGGACCGCTGGACCGTCGACCTCAACGCCGGGAAGGTCCTCGAGGAGCGCCTCGACGACCGCGGCCAGGAGTTCCCGCGCGTCGACGAGCGGCTCGTCGGCCGCCGCCACCGCTACGGCTACGCGATGTCCGCCGACGGCGGCGCGACCCCTGCCGGTTCCCTGTTCAAGCACGACTTCCAGACAGGTTCGCGGCAGGAGCGCGCGTTCGGCGGGGGACGCCAGCCCGGCGAGTTCGTGTTCGTGCCGTGCCACGAAGACGCGGCCGAGGACGACGGTGTGCTGATCGGCTTCGTCTTCGACCCGGCGACGCAGCGCAGCGACCTGACCCTGCTCGACGCGGGAACGCTGGAGACCGTGGCCGCGATCCACCTGCCGGACCGCGTGCCCCACGGGTTCCACGGCAACTGGGTGCCGACTACGCCTTGAGGATGACGCCGCGGGCGAAATGCCTCCCGCGGCCGACGCGGCCCGCCGTCGCGCACTCCTAACGTCGGTGCCTCACCAGCACCGAGCAAGGGGGACGACATGCGATTCACGGCGGTTCTGGCCGTGCTGACGGGACTTCTGGCCCTGCCCGCACCGGCGTCGGCGAGTGAGACGCCGTACCTGCCGCGGCCGACCGGGGACCACCCGGTCGGCCTGACCACCCTCGACCTGACCGACACCTCGCGCCCCGACCCGTGGGTCCCGAGCGTCAGCGCGCGGGAGCTGATGGTGTCCGTCTGGTACCCGGCGGCCGCGCCGGGCCGGCACCGCGCCGAGTACATGACACCCGAGGAGTCCCGGCTCCTGCTCGCCGACGGCGGGATCACCACGGTTCCGGCGGACATCCTGAGCACGGTCCGCACCAACGCCTCCACCGACGTCCGGCCGGCCGGCCGCGAGCACAGCCTGCCGCTCGTCGTGCTTTCGCCCGGGTTCAAGCACGGGCGCGGCACGCTGACCGGCCTGGCCGAGGACCTGGCCAGCCACGGGTACGTGGTGGCCGCGGTCGACCACACCTACGAGAGCGTCGGCACGAGCTTCCCCGGCGGCCGGGTCACCACCTGTGCCGCCTGCGAGGTCCCGGAGCGCGACGAGGCCTACTGGCGGAAGGTCGACGACGTCCGGGCGCGGGACGTCTCCTTCGTGCTCGACGAGCTGACCGGGCCCCGGCCGAAGTGGTCGGGCGCGAGCCTGATCGACCGGTCGCGGATCGCCATGGCCGGGCACTCGGCGGGCGGCACGGCGGCCATCACCGCGCTGCTCACCGATTCCCGGATCAAGGCCGGGATCGACATCGACGGCTCCCCGAACCCGGTGCCGCGCGACGTGTCCCGGCCGTTCCTGCTGCTGGGTCGCGTCGAGCAGTACACCCCCGGGTCCGGCCCGGCCGCGTCGACCTGGGAAGCCGCTTGGCCGCGGCTGACCGGGTGGAAGCGCTGGATCCTGGTCGACGGCGCGGTGCACCAGTCGTTCTCCGACATCGTCCTGCTGACCGACGAGGTCGGCATCCCCAACGGGGCCACGTTGCCCGGCACGCGGGGCCTGGCACTCACGCGGGAGTACACCAGAGCGTTCCTCGACCTGCACCTGCGGCACCGGCCGCAACCGGTGCTGGACGGGCCGACGGCGACGAATCCCGAGGTCTCGTTCTGCGACCCGGGTGGCTGTTCCTAGGTGAGCACCCGGTGGTCGCCGGTGTAGAGGTTCATCGACTCGCCGCGCAGGAAACCGATGAGCGTCATGCCGTTCTCCTCGGCCAGTTCGACGGCCAGCGACGACGGCGCGGACACCGCGGCCAGCAAGCCGATCCCGGCCATCGCGGCCTTCTGCACCAGCTCGAACGACGCGCGCCCGGACACCAGCAGACCGTGTCCGGGCGCCGGGATCCGGTTTTCCATGACGGCCCAGCCGAGCACCTTGTCGACCGCGTTGTGCCGGCCGACGTCCTCGCGCACGACGTCGAGCCCGCCGTCCGGGGTGAACAGTGCCGCCGCGTGCAGGCCGCCGGTGCTGGCGAACACCTTCTGCTGCGCGCGCAACGCGTCCGGCAGCGTGGCGAGCGTCTCGCTCTTCACCGCGAAGGGCGCGTCGGCGGGGGAGAAGCGGGTCTTGAGCTTGACCGCGTCGAGCGCGGCCTTGCCGCAGACCCCGCACGAGGACGTCGTGTAGAAGTTGCGCTCGACACCGACGTCCGGCGGCGGCACGCCGTCCGCGAGCGCGATGTCGAGCACGTTGTAGGTGTTGCGGCCCTGGTCGTCGACGCCGTCGCAGTAGCGGGCGACCGCGATGTCCTCGCGGCCGCCGACGACGCCTTCGGACAGCAGGAAGCCGTGGGCCAGCTCGACGTCGTTCCCCGGCGTACGCATGGTGACGGCCAGCGCCTTGCCGCCGACGCGCAGTTCCAGGGGTTCTTCGGCGGCCAGCGCGTCAGGGCGGCGCCGGTCCCCGGTCGCGGAGATCCGCCGCACCGGCCTGCGCACGGTCACCCTGCCCATCGCCCACACCCTTCTCCGCCGGAAAGTTTGACACTCGCATGGTGCAACGCCGGGTATTTAGTAATACATTCCCTCCATCATCCCCACTCTACGGAGGGATCCGATGGCTCTCGGCTTCCTGGACCGTTCCCGGATCGTCGCACCCCCAGGCTGGACGCGCTGGCTGGTGCCCCCGGCGGCCCTCTCGGTGCACCTGTCGATCGGGCAGGCCTACGCGTGGAGCGTCTTCAAGACCCCGCTCGAAAAGACCATGCACCTCACCGGCACGCAGAGTTCGCTGCCGTTCCAGCTCGGCATCGTCATGCTCGGGCTGTCCGCGGCCTTCGGCGGCACGCTCGTCGAGAAGAACGGCCCTCGCTGGGCCATGTTCGTCTCGATGTGCTGCTTCGTCACCGGATTCCTGGTCTCGGCGCTCGGTGTCTCGACCGGGCAGTTCTGGCTCGTCGTCGTGGGATACGGCGCGATCGGCGGCGTCGGCCTCGGAATCGGCTACATTTCCCCGGTTTCGACGCTGATCAAGTGGTTCCCGGACCGGCCGGGTATGGCCACCGGCATCGCGATCATGGGCTTCGGCGGCGGCGCGCTGATCGCGTCGCCGTGGTCGTCGTCGATGATCGGCACCACACCGACCACGGGCAGCATCGCGACCGCGTTCCTCGTGCACGGCGTCGTCTACGCGGTGTTCATGTCGCTGGGCTGGCTGATCGTGCGGGTCCCGGCCGACGGCTGGAAGCCGGCGGGCTGGGAGCCGAAGACCGACCACGGCACGGCGATGATCTCCACCGCGAACGTCTCGGCGGCCAACGCCATCAAGACGCCGCAGTTCTGGCTGCTGTGGGTGGTCCTGTGCTTCAACGTGACCGCGGGCATCGGGATCCTGGAGAAGGCGTCCCCGATGATCGTGGACTTCTTCAAGGGCACCTCGACGCCGGTCGGCGCGGCCGCGGCGGCCGGGTTCGTCGCGCTGCTGTCGCTGTGCAACATGCTCGGCCGGTTCGTCTGGTCGTCCACATCGGACGCGATCGGGCGCAAGAACATCTACCGCACCTACCTCGGTGTCGGCGCCGTGCTGTACCTGGTGATCGCGCTGACGTCGAATTCGTCGAAGCTCGTGTTCATCCTGTGCGCCATGGTGATCCTGTCGTTCTACGGCGGCGGGTTCGCGACGATCCCGGCGTACCTGAAGGACCTCTTCGGCACCTACCAGGTCGGTGCGATCCACGGCCGGCTGCTCACCGCGTGGTCGGTGGCCGGTGTGCTCGGCCCGCTGATCGTCAACGCCATCGCCGACAGCGAGAAGTCGGCCGGCAAGTCCGGCCCGGACCTCTACGCGACGTCGTTCTACATCATGATCGGCCTGCTCGTGGTCGGCTTCGTGGCCAACGAGCTGGTGCGGCCGGTCAAGGCGAAGTACCACGAGCCCGCCGCGGCGGGCGAGACCGCGAAGAGCGAGGCGTGATGAGCGAGCAGAAAGCCGGGCCCAACCGCGTCCCGCTGATCGTGCTGGCCTGGGCGTGGGTCGTGCTGCCCTTCGCCTACGGCGTCTACCAGCTGTTCCTGAAACTGGTGCAGCTCTTCGGCTGACCGGCGTGCCCGGGACCGCTTCGCGTGGTCCCGGGCACTCTTTTGATGTCTCAATGTTGACATTAAGACATCAGGCCTTCAGGCTGGAACCAGCCGACCCTGTTGGAGGACCCCTGTGACCCGTCCCGCCTTCCACCTCGCCATCCCCGTCGACGACCTGGGCCGCGCCCGCGCCTTCTACGGCGAAGTGCTCGGCCTGAGCGAAGGCCGCTCCGCCGACAAGTGGGTCGACTGGGACTTCCACGGCCACCAGGTCGTCACCCACGTCGTCGCCGGTGCGCGGGCCGAGGCCGGGCGCAACCCCGTCGACGGCCACGACGTCCCGGTGCCGCACTTCGGCCTGGTGCTGACCGTCGAGGACTTCCACGTCCTGGCCGGGCGGCTGCGCGACGCGGGCACCGAGTTCGTCATCGAGCCCTACCGGCGCTTCGCCGGCGAGCCGGGGGAGCAGTGGACGATGTTCCTGCACGACCCGGCCGGGAACGCGCTGGAGTTCAAGGCGTTCCGCGACGAGTCGCAGTTGTTCGCGCTGTGAACGGCTCCGGGAGCGGGGTTCTCGTCACCGGTGCCTCTCGCGGCATCGGGCGCGCCGTGGCAAGCGCTTTCGCGGCGAACGGCCACCGCGTCGCCGTCCACTACGGCAGCCGGCGGGCGGACGCCGAGGCGACGCTCGCGGCCCTGCCCGGCGACGGGCACGTGCTCGTCACCGGCGACCTCGCCGACCCGGCCGCCGCCCAGCGGATCGCCGACACGGCCGAGGCGGGCCTCGGCGGCGTCGACATCCTGGTGAACAACGCGGGCGTCGCACCGACGCCGGAGACCGCCCACCCCGTCACCGGGGTGTCCTACGCGGACTGGCAGCGGATCTGGCGGCACACGGTCGACGTCAACCTGCTGGGCGCGGCCAACCTCAGCTACTGCGTCGCCCGGCACCTGATCACCCGCGGGGTGCCCGGCCGGATCGTCAACGTCGGCTCGCGCGGCGCGTTCCGCGGCGAACCCGACAACCCGGCCTACGGCGCGAGCAAGGCCGCGCTGCACGCGTTCGGCCAGTCCCTCGCGGTTTCGCTGGCGCCGCACGGGATCGCGGTGACGTCCGTGGCGCCCGGCTTCACCGCCACCGAGCGCCAGCTGGACCGCATCGACGACGCGTTGCGCGCGCAGAGCCCGTTCGGCCGGGTCGGGACGCCCGAGGAGGTCGCGGCGGCCGTGCTGTACCTGGCTTCCGCCGAGGCGACCTGGGCGTCCGGCGCGATCCTCGACCTCAACGGAGCGTCCCACCTGCGGATGTGACGTGACTCACCCGTGCAGCAGATCGGGCGGCGGCGGCGTCAGGAGGGCGTGCATGCACTGGGGAAGGTCGTCGTCGCCGGGGTCGCCCTGGTCGTGTTCTGCGGCACGGCCTACGGCTACGCGAACCTGCGCTCGCTCGACGAGGTCACCCGCGACGACGTGATCGGCGCCGCGGCGAAACCGGGCGAACAGCCGGCCGACGGCTCGCTCGACATCCTGCTGGTCGGCCGCGACTCGCGGGACGACCAGCAGGGCAACCCGATGCCGGCGGACCTGCTGCGCGAGCTGCGCGTGGGCCCGAACGGCGACGACCTCACCGACACCCTCATCGTGCTGCGGATCCCGAACGGCACCCAGGAGGTCAAGGCGTTCTCGATCCCCCGGGACAGCTACGTCTCGATGCCGGGCGGCAAGGGGAAGATCAACGCCGCGTTCGGCCGCGCCAAGGCCGGGGAGGCGCGCAACCGCCGGGAGGCGGGGGAGACGGACAAGAAGAAGATCGACCAGGAGGCGCTGACCGCGGGCCGCCGCGCGACGCGGCAGGCGGTCGAAGACCTCACCGGCGTCACGATCGACCACTTCGCCGAGGTCAACCTGCTGAGCTTCTACGAGATCAGCAAGGCGGTCGGCGGCGTCGACGTCTGCCTGAAGGCGGACACGAAGGACAAGAACTCGGGGGCCGACTTCAAGGCGGGCCCCCAGCGGATCGCGGGCGCGGACGCGCTGGCCTTCGTGCGCCAGCGCGACTACGTCAAGGGCGGCGACCTGGGCCGCGCCCGGCGGCAGCAGGTCTTCCTGGCGGGGCTGGCGAAGCAGGTGCTGTCGTCGGGCACGTTGAGCGATCCGGGCAAGCTGTCGGACCTCATCGACGCGGTGAAGCGCTCGGTGGTGCTCGACGGGTCCTGGAACCTGCTCGACTTCGTGGGCCAGCTGCGCGGGATTTCCGGCGGTGGCATCCGGTTCGCGACGATCCCGACGGTCAACGTGGACTACCGGTACGACCCGGCCAACCCGAAGGCCACCGCGGTGCAGGTGGATCCGGCTCAGGTCAAGGCGTTCGCGGCGGGCCTGATCGGCACCGCGGCCCCCGCGGCACCGGCGCCCGTGGTCGACGTGTCCAACGCGAGCGGCCGCTCGGGCCTGGCCGCACGAGTCGGTGATCTCCTGCGGGACAAGGGATTCGCGCCGGGCACGGCGGGCAACACGACCTCGCGCCGGACGTCGTTGGTCCGCTTCGGCCCGGACCTCGCGGACCGCGGCGCGGAGGTGGCGAAGCTCCTGGGCGGCTTGACGACCCAGCAGTCGCCGTCCGTCCCGGCGGGACACATCGAGATCCTCCTGGGAACGGTCTATTCGGGCCCGGGAGTAGTAGCCGCCGGCGGCGGCGCTCCCGGCGGCGCCCCCGGTGGGGACGAACCGATCACGTCGGGCGGCGTCGTCTGCGTGGACTGAGCCGCGCGGTGAAACGCGGACAGTCGCGATCGCGACTCCGGGGCCATGGGCGAAGAGAACAGGGACACCTTGGTCCTTCAGGCGCGATCGGCTCTGATCATGGCGGCGTTGCGCCGGTCGATCGTCACCTACAAGGAGCTCGGGTTCGCGATCGGGCTGAAAGAGATCCAGCTGCGCAACGAGATGCCGCGCGTGCTGGAGGCGTTGGCGAAGGCCTGTTACGACGCCACTGAGCCTCCCTTGACCGCACTGGTGGTGAACACCCAGACCGGCAAGCCCGGGTCGGGCCGGCACGGCGATGGTGAACCGTGGCACGCCGACGTACAACGGGTCTTCCGGTACCGGGCCGCACGTGGTTGACCAAACGCCGACCCGCGCGGGTCATTTTCCGGAAATGTGCGGAAGTCGTTTTCTCCTGTCGGTGACCGGACCACAGTGGACCACCGGGCACGGTGGTCCTTGACCTTGCTGCCCTGGTGAGGCAGTGTTCATCGGACCGTGAAACCCCGGGTGCCGAAACGGTTTCGGCGCCGCTCCACCGCACCTGATCACCGGATCGGCGATCATCAGGAAAACCGATTTCCACCATTTTCGTCCCAGGAAAAACGAATGCGCAGAAGCTCCGTCCGCCAATGGAGGTGGACAGTTCCGATGATCGCTTCAGCGGTTCTGCTCGCCGGGTGCCAGTCGATGTCCTCCTCGGTGCACTACCCCGACGCCGTGGACGCCTGCAAGCTGCCCGGGCCCAACGCCCCCGGCCAGCTCGCGCCCGGGACCGTCGAGATCCCGGCCGGCTCGATCAAGACCGCCGACGCCAAGGTCGTGCCCGAGGACCGCTCCAGCACCGACAACGAACTCACCAGCTGCAAGCGGCTGTTCGCCCGCGACCTCGGTCACGGGAAGCCGAACCTGCAGGACTACCGGCTCGTGACGATCGCGGTCGTGCGGTTCACCGGGCCGGACGACGACCAGGCGGCCGCCAAGGCCACTCAGCTGATGACCGACGCCCTCGGCGACCACTCGGGCGTCCGGCTCGCCACCGGCGTCGGCGACGAGGCCGGGTTCTCCGAGTCGTGGGCGGCGGTGCGCACCGGCAACGTCGTGCTCGGCATGAGCATCGCCGACGGCGGGACCGAGGCCGCGCTGATCCCGCCGGCCACGCTCGACAACGTCCAGGCCATGGTCACCGACATGACCGGCACGCTGCGACGCGACTACCAAGGCTGACGATCGGGCTGACGGTCAGGGCTGTGGCTCGAGCCGCACCACGATGGCCTTCGACACGGGCGTGTTCGACTTGTCGGCCACCGAACCGAGCGGCACGAGCGCGTTCGCCTCGGGGAAGTACGCCGCCGCGCACCCGCGCGCCGTCGGGTAGGAAACCACGCGGAACGCGGGGGCGCGGCGGTCGCCGTCGCGCCACTCCGAGACCAGGTCGACCATCGCGCCGTCGGCCAGGCCGAGGTCGCTCAGGTCGTCCGGGTTGACGAGCACGACGCGGCGGGCGTTCTCGATCCCGCGGTAGCGGTCGGACAGGCCGTAGATCGTGGTGTTGTACTGGTCGTGGCTGCGCATCGTCTGCAGCAGCAGGCGCCCTTCGGGCACCTTCGGGTACTCCAGTTCGGACACCGTGAAGTTGCCCTTGCCGTTGGCCGTGCCGGTGAACTCGCGGGAGTCGCGGGGCGCGTTCGGCAGCACGAAGCCGTCGGGCTCGCGGACGCGGCGGTTGTAGTCGTCGCAGCCGGTCACGACCCGCGCGATCCGGTCGCGGATCAGGTCGTAGTCGCCTTCGAACGTCCGCCACGGCACGGCGTGCCCCTCGCCGAACAGCTTCTCGGCGAGCCGGCAGACGATCGCGACCTCGGACAGCAGGTGCTCGCTCGCCGGCTTCAGCCGCCCGTGGGAGGCGTGCACCTGCGACATCGAGTCCTCGACCGTGACGAACTGCGCACCCGCGGCCTGGACGTCGCGTTCGGTGCGGCCGAGGGTCGGCAGGACCAGCGCGGTGCGGCCGTGGACGACGTGCGAGCGGTTCAGCTTCGTCGAGACGTGCACGGTCAGCGAGCACGACCGGAGCGCCTTCTCGGTCGTCTCCGTGTCCGGCGTCGCCGAGGCGAAGTTGCCGCCGACGGCGAAGAAGACCTTGCCGCGGCCGTCGCGCATCGCGCGGATCGAGTCGACGGTGTCGAGGCCGTGCTCACGCGGGACTTCGATGCCGAACTCGCCGGCCAGGGCGTCCATGAAGGACTGCGGCATCTTCTCCCAGATGCCCATCGTCCGGTCGCCCTGGACGTTCGAGTGCCCGCGCACCGGGCACAGGCCCGCGCCGGGCTTGCCGATCATCCCGCGCATCAGCGCCAGGTTCGCGATCTCCGAGATCGTCGGGACGGCGTGCTTGTGCTGCGTCAGGCCCATCGCCCAGCAGTAGATCGTGCGTTCCGACGACGCGATCATCCGCGCGACGCGCTCGATCTGCTCCCGCTCCAGGCCCGTCGCCCGCTCGACCTCGGCCCAGTCGATCTCGCGCAGGTGCCGGGCGTAGTCGTCGAAGTACTCGGTCGAGCGCCCGACGAACTCGCGGTCGACGATCGCGCCCGGCGCTTCTTCGTCCCAGGTCAGCAGCAGGTGCCCGACGGCCTGGAACAGCGCCAGGTCGCCACCGAGGCGGATCTGGGCGAACTCGTCGGCCAGCGGCGTGCCCTTGCCGACGACGCCGCGGACGTTCTGCGGGTTCTTGAACCGCATCAGCCCGGCCTCGGGCAGCGGGTTGACCGCGATGATCTGCGCGCCGTTGCCCTTGGCCTCCTCCAGCGCCGAGAGCATCCGCGGGTGGTTGGTGCCCGGGTTCTGCCCGACGACGACGATCAGGTCGGCCTTGTGGATGTCGGCCAGGCTCACCGAGCCCTTGCCGATGCCGGTGGTGGCCTGCAGTGCCGCGCCCGAGGACTCGTGGCACATGTTCGAGCAGTCCGGCAGGTTGTTGGTGCCGAAGGAGCGCACCATCAGCTGGTAGAGGAACGCGGCTTCGTTGCTGGTCCGGCCCGAGGTGTAGAAGAACGCCTCGTTCGGGTCGGTCAGCGCCTTGAGCTCGCCGGCGACCAGCGCGAAGGCGTCGTCCCAGGAGATCGGCTCGTAGTGCGACGCGCCTTCGCGCAGCACGAACGGTTCGGTGATCCGGCCCTGCTGGCCCAGCCAGTAGTCGGTCTTCCCGCGCAGCTCGGCGATCGGGTGCGCGGCGAAGAACTCCCGCCCGACCCGCCGTTTCGTCGCCTCCTCGGCGACGGCCTTCGCGCCGTTCTCGCAGAACTCGGCGAGCTTGCGGTGTTCGCCGTCGACCTCGCGGGGTTCGGGCCACGCGCAGCCCGGGCAGTCGAAGCCGTGGCGCTGGTTCAGCAGCCGCAGCGCCTTGACCGTCCGGCCGGTGCCCATCTGCTCGACGCTGCGCAGGAGCGACACGGCCACGCCGGGTATGCCGGCCGCCCAGCCCTTCGGCTTGCCCACCTCGAGCTGGGCTTCGTCCACGTCCTGCGACGGCGCTTCACGGGTCATGTGTTCATGGTGCGCCCCGATGACCGATGACGCGACCAGGGGGTCCGTCACACGACCGACACGTCACTTTCCCTAGGAAAGATGCGTCGCCACCCCCTGAGACGTCACTTTCCCTAGGAAAGATGCGTCGCCACCCCCTGAGACGTCACTTTCCCTAGGAAAGATGCGTTGCCTCACGCGGATTTAACGTCGGCGGCGGCGGCGGGGGTGGCGGTGGTGGTGGCGCGCAGTCCGCGGTCGACGACGGTGACCACGAGCAGGGCGGCGCTGATGACGATCAGCGCGATCGCCAGCCGGTGCAGCCCGGCCGAATCCGCGTGCGGGCCGTAACAAAGCGCGATGAGCGTCGAGGCGACGATCGCGCCGAGGTACTGGGCCGTGCGGAACAGGCCGCTCGCCGTGCCCATCTGCCCGGCCGGGGCCTCCTGGTACAGCGTCGTCTGGTTCGCGACGCTGGTCAGGCCCTGCGCCAGGCCGAACAGCGCGGCCAGCGCCAGCAACGCGCCGACCCAGGTGCCGTCGTGGACGAACAGCAGCAGGACCGAGCCGCCGGCCAGCGCGACGGCGACCGTGATCAGCCGGGCCTTGATCCCGGTGCCGCGGCCGGAGAAGGCGGCGGCGCACACCGCCGTGCCCGACATCGGCAGCAGCATCAGCCCGGCGGCCTCCGCGCTGAGGTGCCGCGCGGTTTCGAGCCACTGGACGTAGCCGAACATGATCGCGTAGATCGCCATGAAGCTCAGCGCCTGCCGCAGATAGGTGCGCAGGATCGCGCCGTTGGCCGCCAGCATCCGCAGGTCGAGGAACGGGGTGCCGCGGTGCAGCTCGACCAGCGCGAACGCGATGGCGAAGGCGGCGACGACGGCGAGCAGCCAGAGGTCGGCGCCGGGGTTCATCAGGAAGAACAGCAACGCCAGCAGCGTCGCGGAGAACAACACGATGCCCAGGACGTCGATCGGGGTCGCGGTGCGCGCGCCGCGGTCGTCCTTCGGCACCCACAGCAGCGCCAGCACCAGCGACAGCCCGGCGAGCGGGATGTTGACGGCGAAGATCGCCGGCCAGCCGAACAGGCCGATGAGCAGGCCGCCCAGCGTCGGGCCGATCACCATCACCGTCTGCGCGGACATCGACAGCAGCGACAGCACCCGCGCGGGCACACCCTGGCCGGACGCTTCGGCGTGGTGGCGCAGGACGGCCATCGCGGCCGGGAACCCGGCGCAGGTGCCCAGCCCCAGGACCACCCGGACGCCGGTCAGCCAGCCGACCGAGAGCGGGATCATGCCGGCGATCCCGGCGACGATCACCAGCACCGCCCCGCCGAGCAGGACCCGGCGGGCGCCGTAGCGGTCCACCAGCAGCCCGACCACCGGCTGCCCGACCGCGGTGGCCAGGTAGAGCGCCGAGATCAGCCAGGCCGTCCGGCCGGGGCCGGCGCCGAAGCTCTGCCCGATCGGCACGAGCGCGACGGCGATGAGGGTGGAGTTGATCGGGTTGAGCACCGCCCCGGCCACCAGCGGGGTGACCAGGCGGGCGCCGAACTTGGCGGGAGCGGTGAGGGTGGTCGTGAGGACTCCTTCGGTTCAGTGCTGGGCGACGCGCTGCAGCAGCGGCAACGCGCGGACGACGGTCTCGAGCTCGGCGGGGGACAGCTCGTCCACCAGCGCCTGGGCGAGCCACTCCTCGCGGTGCTGGAAGACGCCGCGCACGGTGTCGGTGCCGGCGTCGGACAGGCTGATCACCACGCGGCGCCGGTCGGCCGGGTCGGGGGTGCGGGCGAGGTAGCCCAGCTCGTCGAGGACGCCGAGGGTGGCGGCCATGGACTGCTGCCGCACGTGTTCGGCGGCGGCCAGTTCGCCCTGCGTGGCGGGGCCTTCGCGGTGCAGCCGGTTGAGCACGGCGGACTGCGACGGCGTCAGGATTCCGGCGTTGTCGACCTGGCGCAGCCGCCGGTGCAGCTGCCCGACGACCCCGCGGATCCAGCCGGCGTGCTCGGCGACGTGCGGTGGTACTTCACCCATACCCACAGTCTAGACTGCACAGCCCAGACTGTGCATCTGGCTGTGACGCACTCCTCGGCGGGAGTACGGGAGGGTCAGTCCTTGCAGCCGTGGACGTCGGGCATGGGGAGGCTCGGGTCGTAGGCGCCCGGCACGTCCTGGTCGTCGCCGGGCAGCCCGGGCTGGTCCGGGTTGGCGTAAGCGGGCGCGAGATAACCCTGCTTGAGCGCCTCGCAGCCGATCGAGTCGTAGAAGCTCCCCCCGCCGTCGCCGGGCCACAGCCCGCGGCTGCCCGCCGCGAAGTTCTTGCCCTGGCGGACGACGTAGCTCTCGTCCGACCGCACGAAACTCACGATCTCCCACGGGCCCTGCAGCCCGTCGGGGTGGACGTTGTCGAAGGCGTACGCGGTGACGTACTTGACGTCGACCACCAGCTCGCCCGGTTTCGCGCCGGCCTTCGCGGTCATCGAGCCGAACGTGCGCGGGCCCTGGTCGAGCAGGTGATAGCCGTCGGCCAGCTCGGTGACGTAGGCCGAGAAGTCGGGCTTGGTCCCCAGTTCCTTCGCGATGGCGCCCTGGGAGTCCTTCGCGAACAGCGCCAGGTAGGCCGCGGTGTCGTGCCGGTCGAGCACGGCGGGGTCGAGCCGGGACGCCGTGATCGCCTGCTTGACCTTCGCGTAGGCGTCACCGACCTGCGGGGCGGTGAACGACCCCACCGCGGCCGGCGCGGGGGCGGTGATCCCGTCGATGCCCTTCTTCCAGACGTCCGCCGGGGTCCGCGCGTACGCGTGCTTCAGGTCCACCGGCGCGTACTGGGCGACCGAGGTCGGGTTGACCGTCGTCGGCACGGGCGTGGCCGGCGTGTCCGCTTCGCTCGCGGGCGTGCGCCGGCCGAGAGCGACGATCACCGCCGTCGTCACCGCCAGGATCAGCACGAACGCGATCAGGCCCCACCGCCGGCCCCGGCCGGGCGACGGCGCGTTCCGCCGGGCGCGCTTCTGCTGCTTGCGGAACTTCTTCCGGTCGCTCTTCGCCCCCAGCCAGGCGTCGGTCTGGGCGTGCTTGCGCCACTCCGGGTCCATCAGATCCGGGTGCGTTTCGAGCAGGTTGTCCTCGTCCACGTGCTTCCCCCACAGTCGATGACTGATCATCGACGGAAGCGCGGGTTCGTTACGCGGAAGTGTGCAGTGAGGCGCCGAAGAACAGGAACGGGTCCTCGTTGACGCCGACGCCCTGGACCTGGTGCACGATGACGGCCGCCGCGACCAGCGCGACGACCAGCAGCAGGGCGAGCAGCCCGGGCCACCGGCTGCTGCCGGGCCGCTGGGTGCCGCCGGTCCGGCGGTCGCGCTTGCGGCGTTTCCTCAGGTCCTTCTTGGCGCCCAGCCAGGCGTCCCGCTCGGCGTAGCGCTGCCAGTCGGGGTTCATCAGGTCCGGGTGCGTCTCGAGGCGCCGGTCGTCCGGATCCTGCGGCTGGTGAGGCTGTGCCATCCCGAGTGCCTTCCCCCTGGGTGACCCGCCGTGACGGGTTCGTAGACTTGTCCATTGTGACCGAGAACGCTCCGCAGCAGACCACCGACCTTCCGGGTGCCTGGGACCCGGCCGCCGAGGAAGCACCGATGTACGACCGCTGGGTAGCGGCCGGGTACTTCACGGCCGACGCCTCGTCGGAGAAGCCGCCGTTCTCGATCGTACTGCCGCCGCCGAACGTGACCGGTTCCCTGCACATGGGCCACGCGCTCAACCACACCCTGATGGACGCGATGAGCCGCCGCCGTCGCATGCAGGGCTACGAGGTGCTGTGGCTGCCGGGCATGGACCACGCCGGCATCGCGACGCAGAACGTCGTCGAGCGCCAGCTCGCCGGGGAAGGGCTTTCGCGCCACGACCTGGGCCGCGAGAAGTTCGTCGAGCGCGTCTGGGAGTGGAAGGCCGAGTACGGCGGCCGGATCCTCGGCCAGATGAAGCGCCTCGGCGACGGCGTCGACTGGTCGCGTGAGCGCTTCACCATGGACGAGAACCTGTCGAAGGCCGTCCAGACCGTGTTCAAGAACTTCTTCGACGAGGGCCTGATCTACCGCGCCGAGCGGATCATCAACTGGTGCCCGCGCTGCCAGACCGCGCTGTCGGACATCGAGGTCGACCACAACGACGACGACGGCGAGCTCGTCTCGATCCGCTACGGCGACGGCGAAGACGCGATCGTGGTGGCCACCACCCGCGCCGAGACGATGCTGGGCGACACCGCGGTCGCCGTCCACCCGGACGACGAGCGCTACGCGCACCTGGTCGGCACCACGGTGGAGCTGCCGCTCACCGGCCGCCGCATCCCGATCGTGGCCGACAAGCACGTCGACCCCGAGTTCGGCACCGGCGCGGTCAAGGTGACCCCGGCGCACGACCCGAACGACTTCGAGATCGGCCGCCGGCACGACCTGCCGATGCTCACGGTGATGAACGAGCGCGCCGAGATCACGGTGAAGGGCCCGTTCGAGGGGCTCGACCGGTTCGAGGCGCGGCCCGCGGTCGTCGCGGCGCTGCGCGAGCTCGGCCGGATCGTCGCCGAGAAGCGGCCGTACGTGCACGCCGTCGGGCACTGCTCGCGCTGTGACACGGTCGTCGAGCCGCGGCTTTCGCTGCAGTGGTGGGTCAAGGTCGAGGAGCTGGCCAAGCTGGCCGGCGACGCGGTCCGCGACGGCCGCACCAAGATCCACCCGCCGGAGCTGGGCAAGCGGTACTTCGACTGGGTCGACAACATGCACGACTGGACGATCTCGCGCCAGCTGTGGTGGGGCCACCGGATCCCGGTCTTCTACGGCCCGGACGGCGAAGTCGTCTGCGTCGGCCCGGACGAGCAGCCGCCGTCGGGCGAGGGCTGGACGCAGGACCCGGACGTCCTGGACACCTGGTTCTCCTCGGGCCTGTGGCCGATGTCGACGCTGGGCTGGCCCTCCGAGTCCGAGGACCTGGCCAAGTTCTATCCGACCAGCGTGCTGTCGACCGGCTACGACATCCTGTTCTTCTGGGTCGTCCGGATGATGATGTTCGGCGTGCAGCAGATGGACGGCCAGCAGCCGTTCGACCACGTCTACCTGCACGGGCTCATCCGTGACGCGCAGGGCAAGAAGATGTCCAAGTCGCGCGGCAACGTGATCGACCCGCTGGAGTGGATGGACGCCTACGGCGCCGACGCCACCCGGTTCACCCTGGCCCGCGGCGCCAACCCGGGCGCGGACATGGCGCTGGCCGACGAGTGGGCCGCGGGTTCCCGCAACTTCTGCACGAAGCTGTGGAACGCCACGAAGTTCGCGATGATGAACGGCGCCTCGGTCGCCGCGCCGCTGCCGCCCGCTGCTGAGCTGACGGAGTCGGACCGCTGGATCCTCGGCCGTCTCGGCGCGCTGGTGTCCGAAGTGGACGGCCTGTTCGAGGACTTCCAGTTCGCCAAGGTGGCCGGCGCGCTCTACCAGTTCACCTGGAACGAGCTGTGCGACTGGTACCTGGAGCTGGCGAAGGTCCAGCTTTACCAAGGCGATGACGCGCGCGTTTCCGCTACTCGCGCGGTGCTGGGCCACGTGCTGGACACGGTGCTGCGCTTGCTGCACCCGTTCATCCCGTTCATCACCGAGAAGCTGTGGACGGCGTTGACCGGCGGCGAGTCCCTGGTGATCGCGGCGTGGCCCGCTCCCGCGGCCGGTTACGCGGACGCGGTCGCCGACGCGCACATCGCGGACGTCCAGAAGCTGACCACGGAGATCCGCCGCTTCCGCGCCGACCAGGGCCTCAAGCCGGGCCAGAAGGTCGCGGCCCGCTTGGGCGGCTACACGGGCGGTCACGAAGAGGCGATCCGGTCGCTGGTGCGCCTGACCGCGCCGTCGGACGAGTTCGCGGCGAGCGCGTCGCTGGAAGTGGCCCTGGCGGACGGCGTGGTCACGGTGGAGCTGGACCTCTCGGGCACGGTGGACGTCGAGGCGGAGCGCAAGCGCCTGCAGAAGGACCTGACGGCGGCCCAGAAGGAGCTGTCCCAGACGGAGGCCAAGCTCGGCAACGAGGCGTTCATCGCGAAGGCTCCCGCGCCGGTGATCGACAAGATCAAGGTCCGCAAGGAAACGGCGGTCGCGGACATCGACCGCATCACCGCCCGCCTGGCGTCCCTGCCGGCTTCCTGACGCCAACGGTGGAAAGGCGGCACTTTCGTAGGAAAAGTGCCGCCTCGCGAAACCCCCGGACGCCACTTTCCTAGAGAAAGATGCGCTTCCCGACGGGGGATTGTCGTACCCCTTCGGTAGCGTGGAAAACGGGGGCTGCTCAGCGCGATTCGGTCTCGCGCGCGGCTTCGATCAGCGCCACCAGTTCCGGCGTCACCCGCCGGTCCGCCGGGGTTGCCAGGTACGTCGGCATTCGCGGTGCCGGGTCGCGCAGGGGGCGGAACGTCACCCCGGGCACCGGGAGCAGGTTCGCGTGCGCGCGGTAGAAGACCGTCCAGTGTGGACGGCCGAAGCCGAGCGTACCCAGGGTGTCCTGTGCGGTGGTGAAGTCCTTGCCCAGTACCGGTTCGAAGCCCGCCTCGCGGCAGCAGGACAGCGCCAGGTCGTACAGCGGCTGGTTCCGTGAAGGCGGGCTCAGGCGCGCCGGCAGGGAAGCCAGTGAAGCGAAGGCCACCACCTCGCACGAAGCCAGCGGGTGCGACGCGGGCAGGGCGACCATCACCTCGTCCGTCCACAGGGGAGTGAAGTCCAGCCCGGAACCCGGCCAGGACCCGCGGACGATCGTCGCGTCCAGCGAACCGTCGCGGACGCGTTGCAGCCGTTGGGTTGTCGGTGCGTGGACCAGCTCCAACGCAGCCGAAGGCGCGAGACGGGCGAACGCGTTCAGCAAGAGATCCAGCCGGTCGCCGAGGCCTTCGCTCGTGCCCAGGCGGACCAGCGTGGCCGAGACGCGGAACTCCGCCACCGAATCGGCCGCGCGATCGGCCGCCGCCAGCACCGCCCGCGCGTGCGGCAGGAACCGCTGGCCCGCCTCGGTCAGCGACACGCTCCGCGTCGTCCGGCCGAACAGCGAAACGCCCAGCTCCCGTTCCAAGCGCCGCACCTGCTGGCTCACCGCGGGCTGGACGATGTGGAGCCGCTCCGCCGCCCGCCCGAAGTGCAGCTCCTCGGCGACCGCGAGGAAGTACCGCACCTGCCGCAGCTCCACCGTGCCCCCATTCATCAGCGTTCGTGATCAGTGTAGGAGCGGAGTGCCCATCGGAAAACCCGCGCCCGGGCGGTTGGCTGGAAGCCGGAAGAAAGGAACCGGACATGCCCTACCTGCACGTTCGCGGCACCCGTCTGCACTACGAAGACGCCGGAACCGGCCCCGCCCTGCTGCTCCTGCACGGCTGGGGGACCAGCGGCCGCGCCTGGCAGTCCTGCCTGCCCGACCTGGTGCGCGACCACCGCGTCGTCACCCTCGACTGGCGCGGGTGCGGCAAGTCCGATCACCCGCTCGAAGGCAACACGATCGACGGCCTGGCCGCCGACGTCGCCGCGGTGATCGAAGAGCTGGGGATCGAAGGCGCCGTGATCGTCGGCTCCTCGTTCGGCGCGGTCTTCGCCACCGAGGTCGCCCTGGCCCGCCCCGAGCTGGTCGGCGGTGTCGTCGCGGTCGACGGGCCGGCCTACTGGCCCGCGGCCGCGATGCTGGAAAAGGTCCTCGACCTGCGCGAACGGATGGCCGACGACCGGATCGGCACCCTTGCGGAGTGGGTGCCGAGCTGGTTCGCCCCGGGTGTCTCGCCGGGCGTGGTCGACTGGACCGTGCGGCAGCTGGCGGACTCGAGCGTCTACAGCGACGACCTGTTCACCGAGGTGACGACGTACGACCCGCGGCCGCGGCTGCCGCAGCTGACCGTCCCGATCGCCTACCTGCACGGTGAGCTCGACACCGAGATCCCCCTGGAGGTCCCGCGCAGCTGCGCGGCCGCCACGCCGGGGGCGCGGGTGCACGTCATCGCCGGCTGCGGGCACATCCCGCACCAGGAGAACCCCCGCGCGTTCACCGCGGCCCTGCGCGCCGCCCTCCCCGTCGCCGTCTGAGGAAGGAAAGCCATGCCCACCGTCCCCGTGACCCTCGCCGGCGGGGAAGCCGCCGTGCACTACGACGTCGACGGCCGCGGTCCCGCGCTGCTCCTGCTCCACGGCACGGCCGCGTCCCGCGAGCAGTGGGGGCCGCTGACGGCGCTCGCCCGCGACCGCTTCACCGTGCTCGCCCCGGACTTCTCCGGCTCCGGGCTGACCACCGATCACGGCGGGCCGGTCGACGTCGCCGATCTGGCCGCCGAGGTGCTGGCCGTGCTGGACGACGCCGGGGTCGCGGCCGCGCACGTCGTCGGGCACTCGCTCGGCGCCGTCGTGGCCGCGCACCTGGCCGGCACCCACCCGGACCGCGTGCGTTCCGCCGTGCTGCACGCGGCCTGGCCGGTCACCGACGTCCGCCAGGACGCCGAGTTCCGCTACTGGCTGGAGCTGCTGGCCGACGGCCCGGCGGCGTTCGCCCGGATGCTGCCGCTGATGGCGTTCGGCCCGCGCTACTGGTCGACGGCGACCGTGGCGGGCAACGAAGCGCTGGTCGCGGACCTCACGAAGATGATCCAGCCGGGCACCGATCGCCAGACCGAAGCCGACCGTCACGTCGACCTCCGGCCGGTGCTCGGCGCCATCACCGCGCCGACGCTGGTGCTCGGCAGCGCGCACGACCGGATCGTCACGGCCCACCAGCAGCGCGACCTGCTGGCGGCGATCCCCGGCGCCCGCGCCGCCACGATCGACGCCGGCCACGGCGCCCCGGCCGAGCTGCCCGACGAGTTCGCGCGGCTGGTCCTGGACTTCGTGTCCGCGACGGTCTCGGTCTGACCCAAAGCCGTGAGGGGCACCCTCAGGGACGCGGAGTCCCTCAGGGTGCCCCTCACGCGCGAATCAGCGGGCCTGCTTGAGCACCACCGCGGCCACGCCGGCCATGCCCGCCTTCAGCGGGTGGTAGGCCGCCGCGGCGAAGACGTTCTGGTTCTTGCCGTTGATCCACGCCGAGCCGCCGCGGGCGCAGGCGTCGTGCCCGCGGGACGGGCCGAACGTGTCCACGTAGGTGGCCTTGCCGTCCGCGTCGACGGCGTCCGACAGGGCCTGGTTCAGCTCCTGCTCGACCTCGTTCAGCCAGCCGTAGTCGCCGTCGGCGAACGGCAGGACGTCCGGGCAGTAGCCGCTCGGCGGCGCGATCCGCGGGTAGCCGACGACCAGCACCCGCGCGCCCGGCGAGCGCTGGTGGATGGCGGCGAGCACGGCCTCGACGCGCGGCTCGATGTTCCCGATGGCCGTCTTCACCGTGTTGACGCCGTTGGGCGTGAAGTGCTCTTCGCACGGGCTGCCGGTCGGGTCGCCGGCCCGCAGGCCCGGGCACGTCCCGACGATGCCGCCGAAGACGCCGAAGTCGTTGCCGCCGATGCCGAGGGTGACCAGGTCGGTGTCGATCCGCAGGGCGCCCAGCTGGGGCGGGTTGGTGCCGTTGAACGGCACCGACTGCGGCCGGGTCATGTTCGTGGTGTCGGCGCCGGCGCAGCTGACGTCGTCGAAGTCGCCGACGCGGAGCGCGTCCGCCAGCACCGACGGGTAGTTCGCCGTCGACCTCCCGCAGCCGAGCGGGTCGGTCCGCTGGACCGGGATGAACGGCCCCGAGGTGTAGGAGTCGCCGAGCGCGACGTAGTGGTGGATGCGAGAAACCGAGAGCGCCGCCGACGCCGCGGTGGCGGACGCGGGAAGCAGGATGGCTGCCGAGACGACGGCGACGAGCAGCCGGGTGATGCGCATGAAGACCCCGTTCTGTTCTGAGAAAAACTCCCTCCACATCTAGCGAGCACGGGGTGGTGCGGGGGCGGACTTCACCCGCCCGTGGTGTCACAACGGGTGATCGATTTCTGGCTCACGGTAAGTGATCAGCGTGCGCCAGAACAGCAAGGGCCGGACCGTGCTGCCGGGCAGCAGCCGGGCCGCGTCGCGCCGCACCTCGGCGACCGAGGGGAACCGGGCCTGCGTGGGGGCCCGTGGCCCGTCGTCCCCGCCGCCGTTGAGCCGCTCGCCGGCGTAGACGACCAGCCGGGCCAGCGCGTTCGCGGGCACCGCCGCCAGCTCCCGCAGCCAGTCCCGCGGGCCGCTCGGCCGGGCCGGGGTCAGCACCACGAGCACCCCGCCCGGCACCAGGGCGCGGCGCAGCTTGGTGACCGTGCCGAACGGCACGTGGTGCAGGGACGCGAGGCACGAGATGTAGTCGTAGTGCTGCTCCGGCAGGTCGTCGGTGGTGACGTCCGCCTGCCGGTAGACGATCTTGCCCGGGCCCGGCGACCCGAGGCCCGACGCCGCTTCCACCATGGCCGCCGACACGTCGAGGGCCTCCACCGCCATCCCGGTCGCGGCCAGCCGCCGCGCGAACCGGCCGGTGCCGCAGCCGACGTCCAGCGCGATCCCCGGCCCCGGCGGCAGCTGGTCCAGCAGCAGCGGGTGGTAGTGGTCGTTGTGGTTGAACGGCATGCGTCGAGAGTGCCACCAATCGCGCACGTAGACTCGACGGGCAAGTGCGAAAACCCCAGGCCGGAGGAGATTCAGTGCCGCAGGATGAGACAGGTCGCAGGCCGGACCTGTCGGATCTGGACAGCTTCGCGGGCGTCGACGAGCTGGGCGCCCAGGGGTACGAGGACGACGACGACACCGACCCCGAGCTGAACGCGCGGGACACCGCGTTCGACGCGGGCGGCGGCGCGCGCGGCGGGATCGGCGGGATCGGCCAGCTGGGCGACAACCTCGCCACCGGCCCGGTGCCCGACATGATCACCGCCGAGGACGCCGAACTGCACGAACTCGACGACCAGGGCGTACCCGAGGCGTACGGCCACCCGGACGGCCCCGAGGCCCGCCGTGAGCTGATGGCCGTCGAGGCCGAGCTGAACCAGCGCTGGCCGGAGACGAAGATCGAGCCGTCGCTGGCCCGCATCTCCGCGCTGGTCCAGCTGCTGGGCGAGCCGAACCGCGGCTACCCGGTGCTGCACGTGGCCGGCACGAACGGCAAGGGCTCCACCGCCCGGATGATCGACGCGCTGCTGACCCGGATGGGCCTGCGTGTCGGCCGCTACACCAGCCCGCACCTGCAGCTGGTCACCGAGCGGATCGCGCTCGACGGCCACCCGATCTCCGCCGCGCGCTACGCCGAGCTGTGGCACGACCTCGCGCCGTACGTGGCCATGGTGGACGGTGCCGCCGCGGACGGCGTGGCGATGAGCAAGTTCGAGATCCTCACCGGGATGGCCTTCGCCGCCTTCGCCGACGCGCCCGTCGAGGCCGCGGTGGTCGAAGCCGGCCTGGGCGGCGCCTGGGACGCGACGAACGTCGCGGACGCCGAGATCGCCGTCATCACGCCGATCGGCCTCGACCACATCGAGTACCTCGGCCCCGACATCCTCGGCGCGGCCAAGGAGAAGGCCGGGATCATCAAGCCCGGGTCCGTCGCGGTGATCGCCGAGCAGGACCCCGAGGTCCTGAAGGTGCTGCTGGACCGCGCCGTCGAGGTCGACGCCGCGGTGGCGCGCGCCGGCAGCGAGTTCGGCGTGCTCGAGCGCGAGATCGCCGTCGGCGGGCAGATGCTGAAGCTGCAGGGCCTCGGCGGCGTCTACGACGAGATCTTCCTGCCCCTGCACGGCGCCCACCAGGCCCAGAACGCCGCGCTCGCGCTGGCCGCGGTCGAGGCGTTCTTCGGTGCGGGCAAAGACAAGCAACTGGTCATGGAGGCCGTGCGCGAGGCGTTCGCGGAGGTCGAGAACCCGGGCCGGGTCGAGCGGGTCCGCGCGGCGCCGACCGTGCTGCTCGACGCCGCGCACAACCCGCACGGCGCTCGCGCGCTGGCCGCGACCGTGGCCGAGGAGTTCGCCTTCCGCCGCCTGGTCGGCGTCGTCGGCGTGATGGCCGAGAAGGACGCGCGCGGCATCCTCGACGCGCTGGAGCCGGTGCTGTCCGACGTCGTCGTCACACGCAACTCGTCCCCGCGGTCGATGCCGCTGGAAGAGCTCAACGACCTGGCGATCTCGATCTTCGGGGAAGACCGGGTCGTCGCCGAGACCGATCTGCAGACCGCCGTGGAGACGGCGATCGCGCTGGTGGAGAGCAGTGACGACCCCGAAGAGGCCCTCGCGGGCGGCGGCGTGCTGGTCACCGGCTCGGTCGTCACCGCGGGCGAGGCGCGCACGCTGTTCGGGAAGGAGCCGGCGTGAGTGAGACCCCGGAAACCACGGAAACCGCACCGAAGCCGAAGGACCCGATGAAGGGGTTCCGCGGCGTGATGTCGGGGATGCTGATCCTGGAGGGCATCACCGTCGCCCTCGCGCTGCCGGTGGTGAACAAGCTGGGCGGCGGGATCGGCACCGGTACCGGCTGGACCGTGCTGGGCGTCGCGCTCCTGCACGTCGTCCTCTGCGGGTTCGTCAAGCGGCCGTGGACGGTCCCGGTGCTCCTCGCGCTGCAGGTCGTGCTGATCGCGCTGGTGTTCTGGCTGCCCGCGATCGCCGTGCTGGGCGTGATCTTCCTGGCGGTCTGGCTGTGGCTGCTGTGGCTGCGCAAGGACGTCGCCCGCCGGCTGGCGGCCGGCACCCTCGCGAGCCAGCAGCAGCCCCAGCCCTGACTCACCGCAGGACGACGACCCGCAGCGCGGGGGAGCGCAGGATGTCGGCTTCGCAGAAGCGGTCCTTCACCCACTGACCCCGGCTGTAGAGCTTCGTCTGGTCACTGAAGTACGGCGACTTCGGGTTCGCCGACTGCGAGTAGGTCAGCACCGTCGAGGAGTCGGGGCACGCGTGCCCGCTGAACCCGACCACCTGGATGTAGCTGGACCCGTGCTGGATGTCGACGACCCCGCGCGACGGGTCCCACAGCGGCGTCATCACGTTGAGGATGCCGAGCTGCCCCGGTCCGCCGTGGATCGGGATCCGCTCACCATTGCGGGTGACGGCCTGGCCGTCCCGCAGCGGCGCGTCCGGCGCGAGCCCGGCCTTGCCGAGGTCGGCCAGCGCGTCCCCGAACGCCTTCTGCACGCCGGGATCCGCCGTGTTCAGCGTGTTCGGTGTGGTCACCGGGGCCTTCGGGTCGAACGGCACGGTGAACCGCGCCGCGCCGCCGAGCCGGACGGTGAACCGGTGGAACAGCAGCGAACCGCGGCTGTCGAGCGAGTACGTGTGATCCCACTTCGCCAGGGCCGCGCACGCGGGCCCGACCGGCTGCGGGCCGGTCGACGACGGGGCCTGCCCGCCGGGGAACGACGCGCACAGCTTCGCCAGGTCCGCCGCCGTCAGGTCGGCGAGCAGGCTGTGGTCGGCGAAGAGCAGCTGCTTCATCGAGTCCGTCGTGAACCCGCCCTTTTCGGCGCTCAGCAGCGCTTCCCGGGTCCGCGGTGAGCGTTCGGTGCCGATGTCGCCGGCGATCCGCGGGTAGCCGGTGATCGGGGTGGCCGCGTTCGCGAGCCACGCGCTGTCGTTCGTGTTCAGCTCGTAGTCCCGGCTTTGCTGCTGCGGCAGCCGCGACGGCGCGAAGATGCCCGGCTCCACCGCGCCGGGGTCGGAACCCCAGCCGCACGACGACTTCGAACCGTCCAAGATGGACAGTCCTTCGGCCGGGAACGTCTGCTGCCCCAGCGGAGTGCTGCACGTCTTCGCCTGCTCGTCCGTGACGTGCGGGACGACCTGGACGTCGGAGTACAGCGCGTGGCCCGCCCGGTCGGTGGCGATGGTGTTGACCCACGGCACCCCCTGGGTGCTGCTCAGCGCGCGGGTGATGTCCGCCGTGCTGCGCGCCTGGTCGAGCTCGAACCAGGTGTTGAGGCCGCGCAGGTTCGTCGCGTTGGCATCGCGCACCGCGTACGCCGACTTCGCCGTCCACGGCACCGGGATCCCGGCGACGTCGCCGATCACCGGCCCGTACCGCGTCGACCAGAACGTCTGCCGGACCGGCTTCAGCGAGCCGTCGGCCTGGCGCACCTGGACCGAGACGTCGCGCGAAGTCATCTTCTCGGCCTTGCCGTCGACCAGGTAGGTCGTCGGGTCGCCGGGCTTCAGCGGCACTTCGAACAGGCCGAAGGTGATCGGCGTGGACACCGTGTGCGTCCAGGCCGCGTCGGCGGTGTGCCCGATCTGGATGAACGGCATGCCGAGCAGGCTCGCGCCGGCCACGTCGAACCGGCCCGGGATGGTCAGCTGGCTCTGCCAGAACCGGCGCCCGGCGTGCCACGGGTAGTGCGGGTTGCCGAGCAGCACACTGCCCTTGCCGGCCGCGGTGCTGTCGGCGCCGATCGCGATCCCGTTGCTGCCGAGCCCGCCGCCGCCGAGCGTCTCCCGGACGCGCGTCGCGAGCTGATCCGCCGTGCCGGGGGCCGGTGTCGCGCTCGTGGTGGGTGGCGCGGTGAACAGGCCGTCGGTGATCGCGCCCTGTCCGCCGGTGATCGCGATGGCGTAGTAGTGCCGGTAGAAGTCCTGCTCGGTGATCGGCCGGACCCAGTCCGCGCCGCGGCAGGCCGGGTCGGAGATCCCGGCCCGGCCGGTGCGGGCGAGGTAGGCGTTGAACCCCCGGACGTAGCCGGAGACGATGTCGCGGACCTCGCGCCGCGGCCCGAGCGGCGCGGGCTGCGCGACCAGCCGGTCGACGACGTGGGAGTCGTTGATCCGCTGGAAGAACAGGTCGCTGTGCAGGTTGCTGCCCGCTTCGGACAGGGACGGGTACCCCTCGCCCTCCGGGCCGAAGTACTTCGAACGCTGCGCGGTCACCGTCAGGTAGATGTTCGCGAGCTCGCAGACGTTGTCGGTCGCCGCCGCGAAGCCGTACCCGTAACCGAGCCCGGCGAAGTCCTTCGCGACGATGTGCGGGACGCCGTGTTCGGTGTAGCGGAGGACGGCCTTGCCGCCGTCCTGGCCCGCGTCCGCGATCCCGGTGCCCAGCGTGGTGGCGGCGAGTGCCGCAGTCAGCACCGCCAGGGTTTTCCCGAATGGTCTCATCTGACCCCCTTGTCGTGCTCGCCACGCTACCGACGGCGAGCCCGCGCGACATGGGGGAAATCCCCCGGGATCCGGGCGGCGCGTCCAGAGCGGATCGCCCGCTCACCGGCGTCGGGGCGGCCTTTTGGGGGCTTTCCTTCGCAAGGCTAAGCGTTAGTCTGTGGGCATGATCAAGCGTACGGTGCTGGACGCCACCCGTGAACTCCTCCGCGACCTCGGCCTCACCACGGTGTTCGGCAATCCCGGCACGACCGAAGTCCCGTTCCTGACCGACTGGCCGGACGACTTCGACTACATCCTCGGCCTGCAGGAGTCCGCCGTCGTGGCGATGGCCGAGGCCTACTCCCAGGCCGCGCGCAAGGCCGTGCTCGTCAACCTGCACTCCGCGGGCGGGGTGGGGCACGGGCTCGGCAGCCTCTACACCGCGTACAAGAACCGGACGCCGTTGATCGTCGTCGCCGGCCAGCAGAGCCGCTCTCTGCTGCCGCACGATCCGTTCCTCGGCGCCATGGACGCACCCGAATTCCCGAAGCCGTACGTGAAGTGGTCGATCGAGCCCGCGACCGCCGAAGACGTCCCGGCCGCGCTCGCCCGCGCTTACCACATCGCGACGCAGGCGCCGTCCGGTCCGGTCTTCGTGTCCGTCCCGGCCGACGACTGGACCGCCACCACCGAACGCCCGATGATCAACCGGGCGCGGATCCGGGGCTTCGCACCGGATCCCGAGGCCGTCGCCGAACTCGCCGCCGCGCTGGAGGCCGCCGAACGGCCCGCCATCGTCGTCGGCGGGGCCGTCGACCAGGACGGCGCCGTCGAAGAGACGATCGCCCTCGCCGAGCGCGTCAACGCCGGCGTGTGGGTCGCGCCGATGTCGTCCCGGTGCTCGTTCCCCGAGAACCACCCGCTGTTCCAAGGCTTCCTCGACCCCGAGCGCGGCGCCGTCTCCGACCGGCTCGCGCAGCACGACCTCGTCGTCGTGCTCGGCGCGCCCGCCTTCACCTACCACGTCGACCGCGGCCGCGGGGAAGCTCCGCTGCCGCCGCTGTTCATCCTCAGCGACGACGAGCAGATCCTCGCGCGCGCGTTCGAAGGCACCGGGATCCGCGCCACGCTGAAGCTCGGCATCCGCGCGGTCGTCGACGCCGTGGGTGAGACGAGCCGGCCCGCGCCCGCGCCGCTGGAGCGTCCCGCGAAGCCGAGCGGCGAGACGCTGACCGGCGAGTTCGTCTACTCGACGCTCGCGGACCTGTTGCCGGACAACGCGATCGTCGTCGAGGAGGCGCCGAGCCACCGCGGTGTCCTGCACGACCACCTGCCGATCGCCTCGACCGACACGGGTTTCCTCACGGTCGCCAGCGGCACGCTCGGGTACGGCGTCCCGGGTGTGGTCGGCGCGGCGCTCGCCCGGCCGGACCGCAAGGTGATCGGCGTGGTCGGCGACGGCTCCAGCATGTACGGCATCCAGGCCCTCTGGACCGCCGCGCGCCAGGAACTCCCGGTGACGATCCTGATCCTGGACAACACGGAGTACGCCGCGGTCCGCATCTTCGGCGACTCGATCGGCGGCGGGAAGCTGCCGGGCACCGTGCTGGGCGGCATCGACTTCGCCGCGCTGGCCTCGAGCATGGGCTGCCAGGGCGTGACGATCACGGAGCCCTCCGGCCTGGTCCCCGGCCTGACGGCGGCGTTGGCCGACTCGCGTCCGACGCTGGTGCACATCCGCGTCACCTCGGCGGAGAAGTCGCCGTACTGACGCGGTAGTTCCCTCGGGTCCACCGAAAAAGGCCGGCCAGGCCGACGACCTCCCGAGCGGGAGGAAGTCGGCCGGGCCGGCCTTTTTCGCCGAGCGGTTCCGCTAGCTCAGCTGCCCGCTTGGGGGGCGATCATCGACGAGGCGTCCACCGCGGTCGTGATCGCGCCCATCTGGAGCATCAGGTCGGGCACGCGCTGGAGGCGCCGGGGGTCCAGCTTGGCGGTGAAGGCGGGCAGGTTGAGCAGCTTCGCGGTGCCTTCGTCGATCTTGGCGTACTTGACCAGGATCGGCTCGATCTTGGACCGGTCCGCGGCGGTGTCGCTGGTGGCCTTGGCCAGTGCGCGCTGGAAGGCGGCGAGCGTCTTCGGGTTGGCCTGCACCCACTTCTTGGTCGAGGCGTAGCCCGACAGCGGGAAGTCCTGCGTCGCGCCGGTGTTGACGTCGACGACCGGGATCGCGCCGGCGGTCTTGGCGGCCTGCGACAGGAACGGTTCGGGCAGCAGGGCCGCGTCGACCTGACCCGCCGCCAGGGCCGCCGCGACGTTCGGGAACGGGATCTGGGTCCAGTTCACCTTGTCGATGGGGACGCCGTGGTCCTTCATCAGGGACTTGGCCAGCAGGTCGCTCGCGGTGTTCTTGGCGGTCATCGCGATCCGCTTGCCGGCGAGGTCGTTGATCGTCTTCACCGGCGAGTTCGGCACGGTGACGATCGCGAAGGACTTCGGGCTGATCGACGTCGCGTCCGAGACGAACTGCAGGTCGGCCGCGCCGGTGCTCTTCGCGACGAAGAACGGCATGTAGCTCGAGATCGCGATGTCGGCCTCGCCGGAGATCGCCTTGGTCATGGACGCCTGGCCACTCGCGGCCGTGACGGCTTCCACTTCGAGGCCCTCGGCCTTGAAGTAGCCGCCGTCCTGGGCGAGCCACAGCGGGGCGGTGTCGATGGTGGGCAGGATCGCGACCTTGATCTTGGTCTTCTCCAGGCCGCCGCCCCCGGACGACGAGGTGTCCGAGCTGTCCGAGCCGAGCGCGCTGCAGCCGGTGAGGGCCGTGGCGGCCGCGACGACGAGGGCGAGCCCGAGCGTGGTGCGGCGAGTGCGAACCCGGCCTCTGCTCATGGCGTTTCCAAGCAAGGCCTGCTCCTTGAAGAATGTGGCGGTTGGTGTACCGAATCCGATGGGAGTGTGTGACTCATTCTCGGGAGCCACGCGGGCCACTGTAGAGAAGGCGACAGCTCGCTCACAACGGGTGTGATCAATACTTGACTAGGTGACACACGTCACTCTTTCGCCTTATGGCCTAGATCCGTTGGGCTACTTGCCGTAGCGGTCTTACCCACAGTAGGGCCAATGTCGTGAACAGGACACAGCGGAGCCTCGCGACTTCCGGTGGGCCGGCTCTCGGCGAGGGCCGCCTTTGCGACACCGGCGCGCTGTCTTCCGCGTCCCCGCCGAGGGCCGATGTTGCGCACGGTGAGTGGCCGGTGACCGGTTCGTTCTGGTGAAATCTGCTCTTCAGGGCGGCGAGCGGGCTCGCTTCGGGCGACGAACCGGGCCGTCCACTCCGGACGCGACGTCGTCCGCATCCGCCTCGCCCCACCGTGAACGAGCATCGGCCCGCCCGGCTCCGGTGCCGGGCAACGGGACTTTCCCTTGGCGCTGCGCGAATCGAAGCGACACAACGACTCCTCGGCGCTCGACAGCAGGAAACGCCTTCACGGCTTTTTCACACCGCCGTCCCGGCTGCCCGGTTTGTGACCACGACTACGGAGGCGGCCGAGGGGGTCGGCTAGGCTCCGCGCACCGACACGCAACCGCAACAAGGAGAAATTCCGTCGTGACTGAACGCACGCTGGTCCTGGTCAAGCCCGATGGCGTCGCGCGCGGCCTCGTCGGCGAGGTCATCTCGCGGATCGAGCGCAAGGGCCTCAAGCTCGTCGCCCTCGAGCTGCGCACCGTGCCCCAGGCCCTGGCCGAAGAGCACTACGCCGAGCACAAGGAGCGTTCGTTCTTCGGCGAGCTGCTGGAGTTCATCACGTCGGGCCCGCTGGTCGCGCTCGCCGTCGAGGGCCCGCGCGCCATCCCCGCGTTCCGCCAGCTGGCCGGCGGCACCGACCCGGTCGAGAAGGCCACCCCGGGCACCATCCGCGGCGACTTCGCCCTGGAGACCCAGTACAACCTGGTCCACGGCTCGGACTCGGCGGATTCGGCCGAGCGCGAGCTGAAGCTCTGGTTCCCCGACCTGTGATCGGCACCGGGGCCACCCCCGGGTGGCCCCGGCCCGCCCGGAGACCCGATGACGACGATGCCGTTCCCGGCCCGTGACTACCTGCCCGTGCTGCGGGAGCTGACCGGCGGGTTCGCCGAGGTACTGCGCGCCGCCGACCCGGCCGCGCCGGTGCCGGACTGCGCGGGCTGGACCGTCGCCGACCTCGCCACGCACCTGGGCAACGTGCACCGCTGGGCCGCTGCCGTCGTCACCACCGGTGAATCGCAACGGCAGAGCTTCGCCGACGACCCGGGTGCCGACCTCGTGTCCTGGTACGCCGCAAGCGCCCGGCAGCTGGTGGACGCGCTCGAAGCCGCCACCCCCGAGGACCCCTGCTGGCACTTCGCGGGCACCGGGAAGGTCAAGGCCTTCTGGTTCCGCCGTCAGGTCCACGAAACCGCCGTCCACCTGGCCGACGCGCACGCCGCGGCCGGCACCGCCGTCGCGCTCGACCCGGCGGTCGCCGCGGACGGCGTCGACGAGGTCCTCACCGCCTGGCTCCCGCGCGTCACCCGCTGGCACGCCCCGCCGCCGCTGGCCGCGCCCCTCGCGCTGCGCACCACCGACACCGGCGACGCCTGGACGCTGCACCCGGGTGAACCACCCGCGCTCGGTCCGGCCACCGGATCCGTCGCGACCGCCGAGGCCACGGCGCAGGACCTCCTGCTGCACCTGTGGAAGCGCACCGCCCCCTCGCCGCGTCTCACCGGCGACACCGCGACCGCCGAACAGTTCCTCCGGGCGCCGTTCACGGCCTGACGGGGTAGCTGTTCTAGACCATTCAGGCGGCGTTCACCGCGAAGCCTTCCCGTGGCCGCGTCGCTGCGCTGTGCTGGTCCGGCTCACTCTCACTCGATACTGGGGTACCCGGTGAAGAAGTCACGCATGGTGCTGTCCGGCGCGCTGATCTCGCTGTTCGCGTCGGTGCTCGTCGTCCCCGCCCACGCCGATCCGCTCGCGGCACCGCTGGGCACGCCGCCGATCGAGGCCGCGCCCGCCGCGTCGTCGGCCCACGAAGGCCCGGCGACCTTCGCCGCCGCGGACCCCGACGACGGCCTCGTCATCGGCAGCGCGACCACCGAGGTCGCGCCCGGCCTGGACCTCACCCAGTTCGACCGGTACGACCCGGCGGGCTGGATCCGCGGCGACACCCTCGCCGTCGACCTGAGCAGCAAGGTGCTCCGGCCGACGTACCTCAGCCCGGGCACGGTTTCCGCGCGCACGCCGCTCTCGCAGCAGGTCGCGCGCGCCGGCGCGGTCGCGGGGGTGAACGGCGACTTCTTCGACATCAACGCCACCGGCGCGCCGATCGGCGTCGGCGTCGACCACGGGCAGCTGCAGACCGCGCCCGCGTCGGGGCACAACCTCACGGCCTCGATCACCGACGAGGGCAAGGCCCGGCTGGCTTCGGTGTTCCTCGAAGCGACCGTGACGCTGCCCGGTGGTGCGGTCGAGGCGACGAACTTCAACAGTCCCGTCCTGGACCGCGACGCGATCGGCGTCTACACGCCGTTGTGGGGCGCGTCCGGCCGCGCGACGTCCGTGGCCGGAGCCACGCGGGTCCTCGAGGTGGAGCTGCGCGACGGCGTCGTCACGCAGGTGCGCACCGCGCCGGCGGACGGCCCGATCGCGGCGGGCACGACGGTGCTTTTGGCGCGCGAAGCCGGGGCGGACGCGCTCGCTGCGCTGAAGCCGGGCGACGCGGTCGGCGTCACGTACGCGCCGCGCACGGACGCGGGGAAGATCGCGGTCGCGGTGGGCGGCAACGAAGTCCTGCTGCGCGACGGTGTCGTGCAGCCCGTCGACAACGTCGCGATGCACCCGCGGACCGCGGTCGGGTTCTCCGCCGACGGCACGAAACTGTGGCTGGCCACTGTGGACGGACGGCAGGCCGACAGCCGCGGCATGACCGAGCTGGAACTGGCGCGGCACATGAAGGGCCTCGGCGCCGACGACGCGATCAACCTCGACGGCGGCGGCTCGTCGACCCTACTGGCCCGCAACGAAGGCGAGGCGGCGCCGAGCATCCGCAACTCGCCGTCCGATGGCGGGGAACGCCTGGTGCCCAACGGGATCGGCTTCGGCACGGCCCCCGGCAGCGGGCGGCTGACGGCGTTCGCGCCCGCGCCCGCCGTCGCGACGGCCGACGCGACCCGCGTCCTGACCGGCCTGACCCGGCACCTGGTCGCCGACGGCCACGACGAGACCGGCGCCGCTGTCGCCGCCGAACCGCGCTGGACGACGTCCGATCCCCGGCGCGCCACCGTGACGCACGGGGTCGTCACGGGCCACGGCCCCGGCGGGATCGACGTCGTCGCGAAGTCCGGCCGGGCGTCCGGGAAGACGGCGCTTTCGGTGCTGGGCAAGCCGGTCCGGCTCGGCACGAGCACCGAGCAGGTGGCGCTGTCGGCGGCCGGCGCGACCAGCACGTTCAAGGTGTACGGCTACGACGCCGACGGCTACGGCACCTGGCTGGAGGCCGACGACGTCAAGCTCGACTACGACCACTCGGTCGTTCGCGTGGCCCCGGCGGGCGACGGCTACTCCGTGACGGCGCTGACCGCGTCCGGCGCCTCCGCGATCACCGCGACGGCCGCGGGCCTGAGCACCCACCTCGCCGCGTCCGTGGGCACGGTCGCCCAGGTCGCGGCGCCACTGGACGGCCCGGCGGGCTGGACCGCGACGGTGTTCCCGGCGGTCGTCGGCGCGGCGCTGTCCGCGGCGCCCGGGCGGGACGGCGGCGCCGGTCTCGCGCTGGACTACCGGCTCACCGGCACGACCGCGACGCGAGCCGCCTACGTGACGCCGTCCGCGGCGCTGCCGGTGCCGAAGGGCACGCAGAAGATCGGCGTGTGGGTGAACGGAGACGGCCAGGGCGCCTGGCTGCGGGCGGAACTGCGCGACGGCGCGAACGTCGCGTCCATTGTGGACCTTGCGCTGAGCGTGGACTGGACGGGCTGGCGGTACGTCGCCGCCGCGGTGCCGGCCGGACTGCCCGACGGCCAGCGGCTGGCGCGGTTCTACGCCGTCGAAAACATGCCGGACCAGCAGTACGAGGGCCGGCTGGTGTTCGACGACCTGACGTTCGAGGTGGCGCCGTCGGCGACGGTGCCCGCGGACCCGGCGCCGCGCGACCCGGCCCTGGTCACCGACGGCGTCCTGACCGGCGGCCTGCGCGTCGCGGTCGTCAGCGACGCGCAGTTCACCGCCGACGACCCGGCGGGCCCGCTGGTCGCCCAAGTGCGGCGGGCGCTGCGCGAGGCCGTCGCCGCGAAGCCGGACCTGGTGCTGCTCAACGGCGACTTCGTCGACCGCGGCACCCCGCCCGACTTCACGCTCGCGCGGCGGGTGATTTCCGAGGAGCTGGACGGCAAGGCGCCCTGGTACTACGTGCCGGGCAACCACGAGGCGGAGGGCGGCAACGGGCTGGCCAACTTCCAGGCGGTCTTCGGCGACACCCACCGCGTCGTCGACCTGCGCGGGATCCGGCTGGTGCTGCTCGACTCCTCGCGCGGTTCGCTGCGGGCCGGCGGGTTCGACCAGGTCCGGCTGCTGCGCTCGGCGCTCGATTCGGCGGCGGCCGACCGGAACGTGCGCGGGGTCGTCGTCGCGATGCACCACCCGGTGAAGGATCCGAGCCCGACCGGGAACTCCCAGCTCGCCGACCCGAAGGAGGCCGCGCTGCTGACCGGCTGGCTGACCGGCTTCGAGCAGACGTCCGGAAAGCCCGCGGCGTCGATCGCCTCGCACGCGGGCGTGTTCTCACTGTCGCGTGTGGACGGTGTGCCCTACCTGGTCAACGGCAACTCGGGCAAGGCACCCGCGGCCGCGCCGGGCGACGGCGGGTTCGTCGGCTGGACGCTGCTGCGCGTCGACCCGGCCGACCGCGCGCAGCCGGTGCGGTTCGAGACCCGGCCGAACGTCGACTCGCTGGCTCTGGCGGGTCCGGCCGAGCTTTCCCGGGGTGCGCACGCCGACGTCCGCGCGACGCTGCGCCAAGGCACCCGCGACGTCCCGGTGTCGTACCCGGTCAGCGCGGACTGGACGGGGGCGTGGGGCACGCACATCGTGTCCGGGACCTGGCCGCCCGCGCCGTGGGACGTCGCGTCGTTCGACCCGTCGACCGGGGTGCTGACGGCGTTGCGCCCGGGCGTCGCCAAGCTGTCGGTGACGGTCAACGGGGTGACGAAAACGCTGGTTTCGACCGTTCGCGGCTAAACCGTTCGGTTTTTGTCGGTGGCGGGTCCTATCGTCGGGGTGTGGATCAGACGGAGGAGCGGGAACCGGCGCTGGTGCAGGCCAAGGCACTGGTGAAGCGGTTCGGCGGGTTCGAGGCCGTGCGCGGGATCGACGTCGAGGTCCGGCGCGGCGAGGCGTTCGGCTTCCTCGGCCCGAACGGCGCCGGGAAGTCGTCGACCATGCGGATGATCGCGTGCGTGTCCCCGAGGAGCGACGGCGACCTGCGGGTGCTGGGGCAGGATCCGGACGTCGCCGGTCCGCGGATCCGCGCGCGCCTGGGTGTGGTGCCGCAGCTGGACAACCTGGATGTGGAGCTGACGGTCCGGGAGAACCTGATCGTCTACGCCCGGTACTTCGGGCTGTCGCGGGCGGTGGCCAAGCGGAAAGCCGCCGAGCTGATGGAGTTCGCCCAGCTGACCGACCGGGCCGACGACAAGGTGGATCCCCTGTCGGGCGGCATGAAACGGCGCCTGACGATCGCGCGTTCGCTGGTCAACGACCCGGAGCTGCTGCTGCTCGACGAGCCGACGACGGGTCTCGACCCGCAGGCCCGCCACCTGTTGTGGGACCGCCTGTTCCGGCTCAAGGCCCAGGGCACGACGCTGATCGTCACGACGCACTACATGGACGAGGCGGAGCAGCTGTGCGACAGGCTGGTGGTGATGGACCACGGCCGCATCGCGGCGGAGGGCTCCCCGGCCGAACTGATCAGCCGCTACTCGACCCGCGAAGTCGTCGAGCTGCGGTTCGCGTCGGGGGAGCAGGAGTCGGCGGCATCGCGGGTGGAGGGCCTCGCGGAGCGGGTGGAGGTGCTGCCGGACCGCGTCCTGCTCTACAGCAACAACGGCGAGGCGGCCTTGGAAGGCACCCACGCCCGGGGCCTGCGGCCGCTGTCGAGCCTGGTGCGCCGGAGTTCCCTGGAGGACGTCTTCCTCAGGCTGACCGGCCGAACGCTGGTGGACTGATGAACTCGGCTTCTCTTGGCGCACACCACCGCCCCGCGCCTCTCCGTCCCCCCGGCGAGCCAGCCGCCCCAGTCGGCGAGTCGCCCGCCCCGGTCGGCGAGTTGGCCGCCCCGGTCGGCGAGTTGGCCGCCCCGGTCGGCGAGTTGGCCGCCCCGGTCGGCGAGTTGGCCGCCCCGGTCGGCGAGTTGGCCGCCCCGGTCGGCGAGTTGGCCGCCCCGGTCGGCGAGTTGGCCGCCCCGGTCGGCGAGTTGGCCGCCCCGGTCGGCGAGTCGCCCGCCCCGGTCGGCGAGTTGGCCGCCCCGGTCGGCGAGTCGGCTGCGGGCGTTGTGTTGGCCGTGCCGGGTGGCGAGTCGGCTGTACCGGTCGCGACGGTGGCCCTGGCCCGGCGGCCACGGCCACGGCTCCGCCGGGCTCCTGCCGATGCCCCTCGCCGGAGGGATCCGCGGGGGCGTAGCTCCCGCGCCCCACGCGCGCACCCCCGCCGGGTGACTCGGCGGTCGTGTGTCCGTCAGGAGATGCCGCGCGCGCACCCGTGCCGGGAGATTCGGCGGTCGTGTGTCCGTCAGGAGACCCCGCACGTGTGCCCGTGCCGGGAGATTCGGCGGTCGTGTGTCCGTCAGGAGACCCCGCACGTGTGCCCGTGCCGGGAGATGCGGCAGTCGTGTCTCCGGCAGGGGACCTCACGCGCGCACCCGTGCCGGGTGACTCGGCGGTCGTGTCTCCCCCAGGAGACCCCACGCGCGCACCCCCGCCGGGAGAGCCGGCGGTCGTGCCTCCGCGGGAAGGACCGGTCATGACCACCGTCGCATCCAGCGGCCGGGTCGTCGGCCGGTGGCACGGCGCCTGGCTGCGCGTCGAAGGCCACTGGACCTGGTACCGCCGGCACTGGCTGTCCACTTTGTACTCCACCGGCCTGCAGCCGGTGCTGTTCCTCGCCGCGATGGGTCTCGGCTTCGGGTCGCAGGTCCGGCCCGGCACCGTCACCGGCGGCCTCTCCTACCTGCAGTACATCGCACCCGCGCTGCTCGCCGCCGGTGCCGCGCAGCAGGCGGTCGGCGAGTCGAGCTACCCCGTCCTCTCCGGGTTCAAGTGGCAGAAGGACTACCTGGCCGTCACCGCCACGCCGGTCTCGCCCGGCCAGGTGCTCGGCGGTCACCTGATCTGGTCGGCGCTGCGGCTGACCCTGGCCGGCGCGATCTACGCGTTCGTCGCGGTGTTCTTCGGCGCCTGGACCGGGCCCGGCGTGCTGCTGGTGATCGTCGCCGGCACGGTCACCGGCCTCGCCTGCACGACACCGATGGCGGCGCTGGCGGCGAGCACCCACGACGAGGGCCAGCGCTTCGGGATGATCTTCCGCTTCGTCGTGATGCCGATGACGTTGTTCAGCGGCACGTTCTTCCCGATCTCGCAGCTGCCCGCCGCGATCCGCTGGCTGGCCTGGCTTTCCCCGCTGTGGCACGGCTCGCAGCTGGCCCGTGGCGTGAGCGTCGGCGGGGTCGGCGGCTGGGCGATGCTCGGCCACTTCGCCGTGCTCGCGGCGTTGTTCGCGGCCGGGTGGGCGCTGGCGCACCGGGCCTTCTACAAGAGGCTGGTGGTCTGATGGTGCGCGTCCAGGCCCCGCCGCGCCGCGTCGGTCTGCTGCTGCGGATCCTCCCGCCGGGGCTGTACGCCGGGCGGGCGAGCGCGCTGATCGAGCGCGCGACGATGGTCTACCGGAACAACTGGCTGATCTTCCTGTCCGGCGCGGCCGAGCCGTTCCTCTACCTGCTGGCGTTCCAGCTGGGGTTCGGCAGGCTCGTCAGCGAGGTGACGGGCCCCGACGGCCGCCCGATGAGCTACGTCGCGTTCGTCGCCCCGGCGCTGCTGGCGACGTCGGCGATGAACGGCGCCGTCTTCGAGTCGACGTTCAACCTGTTCTTCAAGCTGCGCTACGCGAAGCTGTACGACGCGATGCTGGCAACCCCGATCGGCCCGCTGGACGTCGCGCTGGGCGAGATCGGCTGGGCCGTCCTGCGCGGCGGCGTCTACGCGGTGGCGTTCCTCGGCATCGCGGCGGCGATGGGCCTGCTGGTGTCGTGGTGGGCGTTGCTGATGGTCCCGGCGGCCCTGCTCGTCGGCCTCGCCTTCTCCGCGATCGGCATGGCCCTGGTGACGTTCGTGAAGTCGACCGCCCAGTTCGACTACATCCAGCTGGTGCTGACCCCGATGTTCCTGTTCTCGACGACGTTCTTCCCGCTCTCGGTCTACCCGGAGCCCCTTCACTGGGTGGTCCGGTGCTTCCCGCTCTACCACGCGATCGAGCTCATGCGCGGCCTCGCGACGGGCATCCTGTCCGCCGGCATGCTGGGCAACCTCGCCTACCTGCTGGTCCTCGGCGGAGTGGGCCTGTGGGCCTCGACCCGCCGCATCGCGAAACTCCTGCTCACGTGACGCCGTGTCGTCCACCCGGGTACGCGTGTCGTCCACTGAGGCACGCGTGTCGTCCGCCGGATCACCCGAGTCGCGTCCCCGCTCACGCGAGAACCGGGCGGTGACGTCAGCGGGCCGGGTCCGGCCGTCCGGTCCGCGGCGCCACCGCCGCCATCGCGTCCACCATGCCGTGCCCGTAGAAGCCGTTGAACCCCTCGTACCCCGCGCAGTACGCGTCCTGGGTCCCGTCCCCGGTCAGGTCGTAGTCGGCCGGGCAGGCCATCGGCGTCGCCTGCCCGTCCAGGAGCCGCCGCAGCTGCCGCGGGCCCGCGCCGGGATGCGACGACGCCAGCAGCGCGAGCACGCCGGCGACGTGCGGGGCCGCCATCGACGTCCCGCACAGCGGCGCGTAGCCGCCCGGGACCGTCGAGAGCACGCACTCGCCGGTCTCGCCGCCGGGGGCGGTGACGTCGATCACGCCCAGGCCGTACGAGCTGTACCCCGCCTTCACCCGGTCCGCTCCCACGGCCGACACCGCCACGACGTCCCGCAGCCCGGCCGGCAGGGCCTCGCACCCCGTGCCCGCGCCGGGTGTGCCCGAACGCGCGGACGGCGTCAGGTCGACGGCCTCGTTGGTCGCCGCCGCGACGTTCAGCGTGCCCGCCGACGTGCTGTATTCCACAGCTCTGGCCAGGACCTCGTGCACGACGCCGCGGTCGTCGCCGCGGATGCACGACAGCGACCACGGGTTGACGAAGAAGCTGCTGTTCGTCAGCTGCATGTGCCGTGACGCCGCCCACATCAGCCCGCACACCGCGGCTTCGGGATCGGCGTACCCGCGGTCGTCGATCACCTTCACCGAGGCGACGCGCACGCCGGGCGCCACGCCGGTGACGCCGTGGCCGTCGTCGGCCGCCGCGATGATGCCCGCGACGTGTGTGCCGTGGACCGACGTCGTCGGCGCCCACGCGCTCTTGTCCTGGTCGGGGGCGCCGGTGAGGCAGCCGGCGGAGTCGTCGCGGTCCAGGGCCGTGGTGAGGTCCGGGTGGGCCGGGTCGATCCCCGAGTCGAGCACGCCGACCACGACGTCGCGGCGGCCTTCGGACACCTTGTGCGCCCAGCCCGCGTTGATCGCCTGCATGTCCCACTGCCGCTCGCTCAGGTCCGCCGTGGGCACCGCCGCGGGGTCGGTCGCCGGCAGCGTCGCCCGCGCGGGCTGCGGTTTCACCGGGTCGGTCGCGTGCTGTGCGGCCAGCCGCTCACCCTGGGCGCTGAACGTCCGGTCGAGGCCGATCCGCGCGCCGAACCCCGCGTCGCCGGACGTGGCCACGGCGACGGCGATCTGCGGGTAATACACGGTCGTGGCACCACAGGCGCCGGCGATCCGGGCGCGCGCGGTGGACTCGGCGGTGCCGCGGTCGAAGGTGACGACGTAGCGCAGGGGCCGGCCGTGGCCGCAGGAGAACTCGCCGGCCGTCGCCGGAGCGGCGGTGACGCATCCCGAAAACACCAGCATGATGCCCACGACCGCCCGCAGCGGCCGCGCCAGCAGGGACACTCGACCTCCCACCGGATGCCGGAACCGCGGGTGCCGGCGCGCGTGCGCCCGGCCACCCCGAGCCGCACGCTAGCCACCCCGCGCCCGGCGGACAAGCTCTTCGGCCAAGTTCGCCCGGCCGGTACCCCCGCGGCGCGCCCGGACGGCCTGCGGGAGGTACCGAGTACGACGGAGCGGTCACCGGGTGTGGGATACTCGGGGTGGCCGCTGGGCCGCGGGGCACACGTGAGAGGTGCTGCCTGCGGCGTTGCGGCCCGGTGAAGTGCATGAACCAGCACCACGCGCGTCGCCGCCCGCAGACCGGGCGGCTGGACGACGTGGCGGGCGGCCCGGGGGCCGTGAGGCCTGGGCAGGTACCCGCCGAGCAGACCTTTGACCGGGTTGCGCGCCATCGGGAGTCGATGGTGCGGCGCCCGGTCGTCGGGCAAGGATTCCCGCCGCTGGTGACCACCACGGCGGAACGAACAGAAAGGGGCCCCTGCGCGGCCGCGTCCCTGCCGGGTTGAACCGGCAGACGCGCCCGGGGGCGGAGGAGACACATGTCGAACGCGGAAACACCCGCCGAGCACACCGGCGGGAATCCCGCCACACCCACGACCGGCCCGCTGGCCGACCTGCCCGCCCGGATCCGGGTGCACGCGCTGGCCAAGCTGCTCGAGTCGCACAGCCGGGACGTCCTCGCGAAGCTGACCGAACTGGGCGAAAGCGTCCGCAGCGCGCAGTCGAGCGTGACCCGGGAAGTGGCCCTCAAGGTCGCCGAGGCGTTCTCGGGCGGTGACGTCGAGGCCGCGCCGGCCTCCGGCGGTGACGTCGAGGTCGCTCCGGTCTCGGGCGGCGATGTCGAGGTGGCCCCGGCTTCCGGCGGTGACGTCGAGGTCGCGCCCACCGGGCGGACCCGGCGCGAGCCGGAACCCGAACAGCCCGCCGCCGAGGCCGAGAAGCCGCGGCCGCGGCAGAAGAGCCGCGCGCACCTGCCGGTGTTCGCCGCGCCGTCGCCGGTCTTCCTGCCGCCGGAGCCCGCCGCGACCAAGCCGGCGCGCAAGCCGGCCGACCCGTTCGCGGAGCCGCCGGCCCCGGCGCCCGCGAAGCAGAAGCACCAGCGGCCCGAGCCCGAGCCCGAGATCGCCGAGGAAGAGGAGGCCGAAGACACTTCGCCGGCCACCGACTCCGACGACGACGGTGACGACGCCAACAGCCGCCGTCGCCGCCGCCGTGGCCGCCGCGGCCGTGGCCGGGGCAAGGGCGCCGACGGCAGCGACGAGAACGAGGGCGACGACGCCCAGGCCGAAGAGGAGCCGCAGCAGCAGCCCGCGCGCCGCCGCTCCCGCAACGGCAACGCGGACGAAAAGCCCGCGAAGGACGAGTCGGACGCCACCGAAGAGCCGGAAGGCGACGACGCCGACAACGACGACAACGACGGCGAAGGCGGCAGCAAGCGCCGTCGCCGTCGTCGCCGCCGCAAGGGCTCGGACGGTGACGACGCCGGGGACACCGGCACCGACGACCCGCCCAACACGGTCACCCACGTCCGCCAGGCCAAGGCCGAGCAGGCCGAACGCGCCGAGCGCGAGCGCCCGGCGCGCGACGAGGTGCGCAGCGTCCGCGGCTCGACCCGGCTCGAGGCCAAGCGTCAGCGCCGCCGTGACGGCCGCGAGGCCGGCCGCCGCCGTGCCCCGATCCTGTCCGAGGCCGAGTTCCTCGCCCGCCGCGAGGCGGTCGAGCGCACGATGGTCGTCCTCGAGAAGGGCGACGCGACACAGATCGCCGTGCTCGAGGACGGCGTGCTGGTCGAGCACTTCGTGACGCAGTCGGGCTCCGGTTCGATCGTCGGCAACGTCTACCTCGGCCGCGTCCAGAACGTGCTGCCGAGCATGGAGGCCGCGTTCATCGACATCGGCCGCGGCCGCAACGCCGTGCTCTACGCCGGTGAGGTCGACTGGGACGCCGCCGGCCTGGAGGGCAAGGCCCGCAAGATCGAGCAGGCGCTGTCCACCGGCGACTCCGTGCTGGTCCAGGTCACCAAGGACCCGGTCGGGCACAAGGGTGCCCGGCTGACCACGCAGATCTCGCTGCCCGGCCGCTTCCTGGTCTACGTCCCCGCGGGCGGCGCCACCGGCATCTCCCGCAAGCTGCCGGAGAACGAGCGCCGCCGGCTCAAGGACATCCTCAAGCGGATCGTCCCGGAGGACGCGGGTGTGATCATCCGCACCGCTTCCGAGGGGATCGGCGAGGAGGAGCTCGGCCGCGACGTCGACCGCCTGAAGGCCCAGTGGGACGTCATCAAGGAGAAGGCCGACGCCGGCTCCGGCCGCAAGGGCGGCGCGCCGACCATGCTCTACGAAGAGCCGGACCTGCTGGTCAAGGTCGTGCGTGACCTCTTCACCGAGGACTTCGCCAAGCTGGAGATCCAGGGCAACCGGTCGTGGGAGACCATCAACGACTACGTCAGCGGCGTCGCGCCGGAGCTGGCCGAGCGCCTCAGGCGCTACACCGGCACCGGTGACGCGTTCGCCGACCACCGGATCGACGAGCAGATCACCAAGGCCCTCGACCGCAAGGTCTGGCTGCCCTCGGGCGGCTACCTGGTGATCGACCGCACCGAGGCGATGACGGTCATCGACGTCAACACCGGCAAGTTCACCGGCTCGGGCGGCAACCTCGAGGAGACGGTGACCCGCAACAACCTGGAGTCGGCGGAGGAGATCGTCCGCCAGCTCCGGCTGCGGGACATCGGCGGCATCATCGTGATCGACTTCATCGACATGGTGCTCGAGTCCAACCGCGAGCTGGTGCTGCGCCGGCTCACCGAGTGCCTCGGCCGCGACCGCACCCGCCACCAGGTCGCCGAGGTCACCTCGCTCGGCCTGGTGCAGATGACCCGCAAGAAGATCGGCACCGGGCTGCTCGAGGCGTTCTCGACGCCGTGCGAGCACTGCAAGGGCCGCGGCGTCGTCGTCTCGACCGAGCCGCAGCGCACGGCCGGCGGCACCGCCCACTCCCACAGCGGGAACGGCGGCAACGGTGGCGGTGGCAACAGCGGCAACGGCGGCAACGGCGGTGGCGGCAACACCGGCGGCGGGGAGAAGAGCTCCCGCCGGTCGCGCGGCCGCGGTGGCAAGGGCGAGGAAGCCGCCAAGGAGCAGGCCGAAGCGGCCAAGGCCGAGGTGCACGCCGTTCCGCCGCCGGAGAAGCGCGAGTCGATCGCGTCCGCGGTGGCGGCGATGGCGAACGCGTCCAAGGTCGCCAAGGAACACCCGCACGAGCACGGTGCCCTCAACGGCAACGGGCCCGTCCCGGAGGTGACCGACACGGCGGAGGCCGGGCAGGCCACCGAGGTGCCGGACGAGGCCGTCGTGGCTCTCGGGCCCGCAGTGCCGGCCACCGAGGTCGCGGACGTCCCGGTGACCACCGAGGCGGACGAGACGCCGGTGCCGCACGAGGAGCCGGCCGTCGAGCGTTCGTCGGCTCCCGAGCCGGCGGAAGAGCCCGTCACACAGTCTTCGGAGGCCGCTGAGCCGGTCGCCGAACCCGAGGTCAGCGTGCCCGAACCGGCCGGACGCTCCACCCGGCGCCGTCCGCGCCGGGCCGCGTCACGCCCGGCCGGTCCGCCGGTCAAGGCCTCGGAGCAGAGCGCAAACTGAACGACTTGGGGACCCCGGTGGTAACGCACCGGGGCACCCCACGTAACCTGTAGTACGGCCTACCACCAGAGTAGGCCGCCTGCGTGAGAGCAGGACCGCCTTCCCGGAGGCGGGCCGATCGCGCGGGGCCCCCACCCATTGTCGAGTAATGCAGGAGACTTCCGTGTCGGCGTACGCGATCGTCAAGACCGGCGGCAAGCAGTACAAGGTTGCCGTCGGCGACGTGGTCGAGGTCGAGAAGCTCGAGGGCGAGCCGGGCACCGAGCACATTCTCCCCGCCGTTTTGTACGTCGACGGTGGCGATGTCACCACGGACGCTGACGCGCTGGCGAAGGTCTCGGTCACCGGCAAGGTCGTCGAGCAGACCAAGGGTCCGAAGATCCGGATCCACAAGTTCAAGAACAAGACGGGCTACCACAAGCGTCAGGGTCACCGGCAGAAGCTGACCCGCGTCGAGGTCACCGCCATCTCCCTGTAAGAACTTCTCCGGATCTGCTTTTCAGACCGAGTTTTTTAAAGAAGGGCTGAGCTATGGCTCACAAGAAGGGTGCGTCCAGCTCCCGCAACGGTCGTGACTCGAACGCGCAGCGCCTCGGCGTCAAGCGCTTCGGCGGCCAGGAAGTCAACGCCGGCGAGATCCTGATCCGCCAGCGTGGCACCAAGTTCCACCCGGGCGTGAACGTCGGCCGTGGCGGCGATGACACGCTGTTCGCGCTGGCCGCCGGCGCGGTCCAGTTCGGCGAGAAGCGTGGTCGCAAGACGATCAACATCGTCGTGCCCGTGGAAGCCTGAGTTTCGGCTTCGACGCTAGACCTCAAACGAGGGGTGGGGCCGGAATATCCGGTGCCGCCCCTCGTTTGTTTTGTGTAATCCCTGCTCGCGAGTGAAAGAGGCAAGTCATGGCGTCCCGTTTCGTGGACCGCGCGGTGATCCACCTGACCGCCGGTGACGGGGGCAACGGCTGCGCCTCGGTGCACCGCGAGAAGTTCAAGCCCCTCGGCGGCCCGGACGGCGGCAACGGCGGCAACGGCGGTGACGTCCTGCTGGTCGTCGACCCCAACGTGCACACCCTGCTCGACTTCCACTTCCGTCCGCACGCCAAGGCGGGCAACGGCAAGCTGGGCCAGGGCGGTGACCGCGCGGGTGCGGCGGGGGAGACCCTGGTGATGAAGGTGCCGTCCGGCACCGTCGTGTTCACCGAAGACGGCGAGATGGTCGCCGACCTGATCGGCCCGGGCACCACGTTCGTCGCGGCACAGGGCGGCCGCGGCGGCCTCGGCAACCGTGCGCTGTCGTCGAAGGCGCGCAAGGCGCCCGGCTTCGCGCTGCTGGGCGAGCCGGGGGAAGCCCGCAACCTCGTGCTGGAGCTGCGTTCGGTCGCCGACGTCGGCCTGCTCGGCTTCCCGTCCGCCGGCAAGTCGTCGCTGATCTCGGTGCTGTCCGCGGCCAAGCCGAAGATCGCCGACTACCCGTTCACCACACTCGTGCCGAACCTCGGCGTGATCACCGGCGGCGACACCGTCTTCACGATGGCCGACGTCCCCGGGCTGATCCCCGGCGCGTCCGAAGGCAAGGGCCTCGGGCTCGACTTCCTGCGCCACATCGAGCGCTGCGCGGTGCTGGTGCACGTCGTCGACTGCGCGACGCTGGAGCCCGGCCGCGACCCGGTGTCCGATGTGGACGCGCTGGAGCTGGAACTCTCGAAGTACACCCCGGGCCTCGGCGGGAAACTCGAAGAGCGCCCGCGCGTGGTCGTGCTCAACAAGATCGACGTCCCGGAAGCGGCCGAGCTCGCCGAGTTCGTCCGGCCGGAGTTCGAGGCCCGCGGTCTGCAGGTGTTCGAGATCTCCACGGCGTCGCGCAAGGGCCTGCGCGAGCTGACCTTCGCGCTCGCCAAGGTGGTCGAGGAGTACCGCGAGATGCAGCCGGTGCTGGAGCCGGAGACGATCGTGCTGCGGCCCCTCGCCGTCGACGACCAGGGGTTCACCGTCGAAGTCGACCCCGAGGAAGAGGGCGCCTACATCGTGCGCGGCACGCGCCCGGAGCGGTGGATCCGCCAGACGAGCTTCGGCAACGACGAAGCCGTCGGCTACCTCGCCGACCGCCTCAACCGCCTCGGCGTCGAGGACAAGCTGGCGAAACTCGGCGCGCGGCCGGGCAGCCCGGTCACGATCGGCGACGTCCAGTTCGAGTGGGAGCCGTCGACGCCGAGCGTCGCGATGCACCTGTCCGGCCGCGGCACCGACGTCCGGCTCGAGAACCACGACCGGATCGGCGCGGCCGAGCGCAAGGAAGCCCGCCGGATCCGCCGTGACGGCCCGGACGAGCCGGAAGGCGCCGACGGGGACCTGGACGCGTGAGCGGCACGCGGGAGGCCATCGCCGCCGCCCGGCGGCTGGTGGTCAAGGTCGGTTCTTCGGCGCTGACCACCGCGGGCAGCGGCCTCGACCCGGTCCGGCTGAACGCGCTGGTCGACGCAATCGCTTCGCGAGTCGCGGCCGGTACGCAGATCGTGCTCGTCTCCTCGGGTGCGATCGGCGCCGGCCTCGCTCCGCTGTCGCTGGGTAAGCGCCCGAAGGACCTGGCCACCCAGCAGGCGGCGGCGAGCGTCGGGCAGCTCGCGCTGGCGCACGCCTACGCCGAGTCGTTCGGGCGGTACTCGCTGACGGTCGGGCAGGTGCTGCTCACCTCCGACGACGTCGTGCGCCGTTCGCACTACCGCAACGCGCAGCGGACGTTCTCGCGGCTGCTGGCGCTCGGCGCGGTCCCGGTCGTCAACGAGAACGACACGGTGGCCACCGAGGAAATCCGCTTCGGCGACAACGACCGGCTCGCGGCTTTGGTGGCGCACCTGATCGGCGCCGATGCCCTGATCCTGCTGTCCGATGTGGACGGTCTGTACGACGGCGACCCCCGCGAAGGTGCCACCCGCAAGCTCACCGAGGTGCTCTCGGAGTCCGATGTGGACGGAATCTCGGTCGGGATGTCCAGCTCCGGGCTGGGTACCGGCGGCATGGTGTCCAAACTGGCGGCCGCCCGTACCGCGGCCGGCGCGGGCATCCCGGTGCTGCTCGCGGCGGCGTCGGAAGCGTCATCGGCCCTGACGACGGCCTCCCCGGGCACGGCGTTCGCCCCGGCTGACACCCGCCTGTCGGCCCGCCGCTTCTGGCTGGGCTACGCGGCCGACACGACGGGCAGGCTCCGCATCGATGACGGCGCGGTGACGGCGGTGGTCCGCCGCCGCCGCTCGCTGCTGGCGGCCGGAATCATCGGCGTCGAGGGCGACTTCCAAGCCGGCGACGTCGTCGACCTGATCGACACGAACGACCGCGCGGTGGCGCGCGGCGTGGTGGCGTTCGACGCGACGGAGCTGCCGGACCTGATCGGCCGCTCGACCCCGGAGCTGCCGCCGGAGCAGCGTCGCGAGGTTGTGCACGCGGACGACCTGGTCCCGCTGCGCCGCTGACCGAAGGCAGAGCGCAGCTTCTTCGCGGCAGGCCGTGGCGACGGAACTGCCGGACCTGATCGGCCTCGACCCCCGAGCTGCCCCGGAGCGGCGTCGCGAAGTAGCCCACGCCGACGAGCGGGTCCCGCTGAAGCCGTGTTCGGGGACCTGTCCCGAAGGCACTGTCCTAGGCTCCGCGCATGACCGGCCCCGCCGACATCCTCCGCACCGCCGCGCGGCGCCACCCCGGCCGGACCGCGCTCGTCACCGCGACGCGCACACTGACCTACGCCGAGCTCGACGCGGCCGCGGCGGCCGTCGCCGGCGGCCTGCGTGACCGGGGCATCGCGCCGGGCGACGTCGTGACGCTCTACGCGCCCAACCGCTGGGAATGGCTGGCCGCCTACCACGGTGTCCTGCGGGCCGGCGCGATCGTCACCCCGGTCAACGCCCTGCTCACCGCCGAAGAACTGAACTACGTCACCGGTGACTGCCGGGCCGCGGCCGTCATCACGACCGGCGCGCTCCGGGAGCGGGTCGACAACGTCGAGCTCGTCGTGGACCTCGACAACGGCGACGACGCCGTCCCGTTCGCGGACCTGCTCGGCGCCGCACCCCGGGACCCGATCGACGTGGCCGGCCCGTGCACCATCGCCTACACCTCCGGCACCACGGGTCACCCGAAAGGCGCCGTGCAGAGCCAGTACGGCGTCCTGGTCAACTGCGCGCTCACCGCCACCATGCACGCCCGCCGCGAAGACGACGTCGTCGTCACCGCGCTGCCGCTCCCGCACGTCTACGGGAACGTCGCCGTGCACAGCACGTTCTGCGCCGGCGGGACCGTCGTACTGCGGGAACGGTTCGCACCCGAAGACGTCTTCGCCGCGATCGAAACGCACCGCGCGACCATCTTCGAAGGCGTGCCCGCGATGTACGCGATGCTGCTCGCCGACCCGGCCCTCGCGACCGCGGACCTCTCGTCGCTGACGCGCAGCACCGTCGGCGGCCAGACGATCGCCGTCTCGACCATGCGGGCCTGGCAGGACCGCAGCGGGGCGCCGCTGCTGCAGGTCTGGGGGATGACCGAGCTGTCCGGGCACGCCACCACGCACAGCCCGCACGCGCCCGAGGTCCTCGGCTCCATCGGCGTCGCCTACCCCGGCGTGCAGATCCGCGTCGCCGACCTCGACGACCCGAGCCGTGACGCCCCGGACGGCGTCCGCGGCGAGCTGATGGTGCGCGGCCCGGTCGTGATGCTCGGCTACCACGACCGGCCCGGGGCCACGGCCGAGACGATCGACGCGGACGGCTGGCTGCGCACCGGCGACCTCGGCTACCGCGACCCCACCGGTCACCTGTTCGTCGTCGACCGCAAGAAGGACCTGATCATCACCGGCGGCTACAACGTCTACCCGGCCGAGATCGAGCGGGTGCTCGCCGGGCACCCGGCCGTCGCCATGGTCGCCGCCGGGCCGGTGCCGGACGCGGTCAAGGGCGAGCTCGCCTGCGCGTACGTCGTCCTGCGCCCCGGCGAGACCACCACGGCCGACGAGCTGATCGCGTTCACCACCCCGCACCTCGCCCCGTACAAACGGCCGCGGCTGGTCCGGTTCGTCGACCGGCTGCCCGCGACGCCGTCGGGGAAGATCAAGCGGCGCGAGCTGGCCGGGCTGTGAGACCGCGCTCAGCTCCGGCCGGCCAGCCGCGCGCCGAGCTGGCTGAAGAACACCCGCGTCCCGGCCTCCAGCGCCGCGAAGTGCTCGTCGGTCACCACGCCGGTCTGCCGGAACTCCTGCCGGGTGCCGCCGTCGACCTCCGTCAGCGTCACGGTCATCTCGGTGCGCATCGGCTCGTCCGGCGACGGCTCGTCGCTGAGCCCCAGCACCAGCCGCTCACCCGGGACGACGTCGACGTAGAACCCGGCGAAGGGCATGGTGAAGTCGCCCGCCTCGGACGACTGCTTCGCGGCGAACCGGCCGCGCGGCTCGACCTCCATGACCAGGTCGTGGGTGCGGAAGCCGGGGCCGACCCACCAGGTCGCGAACCGCGCGGGGTCGGTCCACGCCGCCCACACCTCGTCGCGGGACACCGGGAAGGTGTCGGTGAGCACCAGCTCGTGCGGCGTTTCCACAGTTTCCATTGTTTCCATTTCGGACATCCGGACCACTCCTCGGGTTCTTCGGTTACTGGAGCCACCTTCGCCGGACGCCCCATCCGGCCGCTATCGATCCGCTATGGACGACACTGGTGGTGATGACCGAGCACCCCGCCCCGCCGCGGCTCCGCCTGCTCGGGCCCGCCGAGCTCGGGTCCCCGGCCACGCCGGTGGGCAGCCCGCGCGAGTCGGTCGTGCTCGCCGTGCTCGCGCTCGACGCCAACCGCGAGGTCGCGGCCGAGAGGCTGGTCGACGCGCTCTGGGGTGAGCGGCCGCCGGCCACGGCCCGGTCGCAGGTCCAGATCTGCGTGTCCGCGCTGCGCCGCCGGCTGCGTGACGCCGGCGGGTTCGCGACGATCACCACCCGCGCCCCGGGCTACCGGCTCGACGTCGCCGCCGAAGACCTCGATCTGACGCGGTTCGCCGAACTGGCCGTGCGGGCCCGGACCGACGACGACGCCTGCGAAGCGGCGCTCGCGTTGTGGCGCGGGCCCGCGTTCGCCGGTCTGGACAGCGATGCCCTGACCCGCGCCGCCACCCGGCTCGCGGAACGCCGGCTGGACCTGGTCGAGCAGCGCGTCCGCGCCCGGCTCGAGAGCGGCGCCGACGTCCTGCCCGAGCTCACCGCCCTGGTCGACGAGCACCCGCTGCGGGAGAACCTGCACCTGCTGCTGATGCGGGCACTGCACCGCGGCGGCCGCCGGGCCGAGGCACTGACCGCGTTCCGGCGGGCCCGCGACGTCCTGGTCGACGAGCTCGGCGTCGAACCGGGTCCCGAGCTGCGTGAGCTGCAGGCCGCGATCCTGGCCGGGGAGCAGCCCGCCGCCCGGGCCGTTCAGGACGTCGTCGCGACGCCGGTGCCGCGTCAGCTGCCGGCGCCCGCCACGAACTTCACCGGTCGCGACGCCGCGTTGCGCGCCATCAGCGCGCGGCTGTGCGGGCCCGCCGACCCGCAGACGCCGTTCGCGGTCCGGGTCGTCGGGATCTCCGGCGCCGGCGGTGTGGGCAAGTCGGCGCTGGCGGTGCGGGCCGCGCACGAGCTCGCCGCGCGCTTCCCGGACGGCCAGCTCTACGCCGACCTGCACGACGACTCGGCCGAGGACAGCACGACCTGGTCCGCGCGGGTGCTCGGCGGTTTCCTGCGCGCCCTGGGCATGGCCGAGGAGCTGCTGCCCCGGGACCCGCGCGAACGCGCCGAGCTGTACCGCACGCGGCTGGCCGACCGGCGGGTCCTGGTCGTGCTCGACGGCGTCCGGCGGGAGGCGGACGTCCTGCCGCTGCTGCCCGGTTCGGCCGGCTGCGCGGTCCTGACGACGTCGCGGGCACGGCTCACCGGCCTGCCCGGCGCGGCCGGCGTCCAGCTCGACGTGCTCGAGGACGACGTCGCGCTGCGGCTGCTCGCGACGTTCGTCGGCGACGATCGGCTGACCGCCGAACCGGAGGCGGCCGAGGCCCTGGTCGCCGCGTGCGACCGGCTGCCGCTCGCGCTGAGCATCGCCGGGGCGAAGCTCGCGTCCCGCGACCACTGGGCCCTCGGCGATCTGCTGGACCGGCTGACCGACGAGAAGCGGCGGCTGGACGAGCTGTCCTTCCGCGGGGTCCAGCTGCGGTCGACGATCGCGTTGTCCTACCACGGCTTGAGCGGGCCGGCCCGGTCGCTGTTCCGCCGGATGGCCACGCCGCAGCACCCCGACCTGCCGCACTGGGCCCCGGGTGCGCTGCTCGACGTCCCGCACGTCACGGCCGAGGACGCGCTCGCGGAGCTGCTCGAAGCCAACCTGATCGCCGACGGCGCGCCGCCTTCGGCGTTGTCCCGGCGCTGGCGGTTCCACGACCTCGTGCGCGTCTTCGCGACCGAGTGCGCCGCCGCCGAGGACAGCGTCGCCGAGCACGCGGCGGCCCTGCGCCGGCTCGGCTCCGGCTGGCTCGGCCTCGCCGGACAGGCCCAGCGTCCCGAGTTCGGCGGCCGGCTCGACCTGCGGGGGACCGCGCCCCGCCGGGAGCCGCCGGCCTCGGCGACGGCCGCCGTCCGCCGGGCGCCGTTGCAGTGGGTCGACGAAGAACGCTTCGCGCTCGTCACGGCGGTGCGGGAGGCGGCGGCCGCGGAGTGGGACGACCTGTGCTGGGAGCTGGCCGTCACGGCCGCGGCGTTGTTCGAAATCCGCGGCTACTTCGACGACTGGCGGGAGATCGCCCAGCTCGCGGTCACGTCGGCGGACCGGGCAGGTGACGCGGTCGGCGCCGCCGCGGCCCGCCACTCCCTGGGCGCGTTGCTCGTCCACCAGGGCCGTCCGGACGACGCGGCCCGGTACCTCGAACCCGCGCTGGCCGGGTTCCGCGCCGCCGGGATCGGTCACGGCGTCGGCGCGACGCTGCGGCAGCTCGCCACGGTCCGGCGGCTGAACGGCGACCTCGCCGCGGCCCGCGCGTGCGCCACCGAGGCGTTGCCGCTCCTGCACGCGGCCGGCGACCGAAGCGGCGAAGCACACGCGCGGTCCGAACTCGCCCGGCTCGACCTCGACGCTCGCGCGCTCGGCGACGCCGCCGGCCAAGTGGCCGAAGCGCTGCGGCTCGCGCGGGACGCGGGCGCGTCGCGCACCGAAGCGCAGATCCTCTACCGCAGCGCCGACGTCGAGCTGGCCGCCGGGCACGTCGGCGCCGCCGGGGTGGCGGTGGACCGGGTCCTGGAGATCGCCTCCGGTCTGGGGGACCGGATCGGCGTCGGCTACGCGTTGTTCGGCCAGGGCCGCGTCGCCGTCGCGGCGGGAGACGCCGGCACGGCCACCGCCCGGTTCACCGAGGCGGTCACGGTGGCCGGGGTGACCGGCGACCGGCACCTGCAGGCCCGCGCCCACCGGCGGCTCGGCGAGCTGGCCGAAGACGCCGTGACGGCCGCGGAGCACGCCCACCGGGCCGAGCGGCTCCTCGCCGACGTCGCCCAGCACGCGAGCGGGAACCGATAGCGCGTCGATAGCCCACCGGAAGGGCCGCGGCCGAATCTCGGGGCACCACGAACGAACCCGGGAGCATCCGATGCGCAAGATCGTCAACTCGACCTACGTGACCCTCGACGGCGTCGTCTCCGACCCGCACCTGTGGTCGCTGGACTACTTCGACGAGGCCGCCGGCGCCTTCGCCCTCGACCAGCTGCGCGCGAGCGACGCCCTGCTGATGGGCCGCGGCACCTACGACGGTTTCGCCGAAGCCTGGCCGGCCCGCAGCGGCGACGAGTTCAGCGACACCATGAACAAGATGGCGAAGTACGTCGCTTCGACCACTCTGACCTCGCCGGCGTGGAACAACACGACCGTGCTGTCCGGCGACCTGCCCGGCGCCGTGCGGGAGCTGAAGCAGGCGCCGGGCGCGGACATCCTGATGTACGGCTACGGTCCGGTCGCCCGCACGCTCGTCGCGCACGGGCTGCTCGACGAGCTGCGGCTGTGGATCCACCCGGTGCTGCGCGGCGCCGGCGAGCAGCTCTTCGGCGAGGGCGTCACCGGGGTGTTCGGCAAGGTCGAGACCCGGACGTTCGCGAGCGGCACGGTGGTCCTCGTCCTGTCCGAGCCCCGGCGCTGACGGCCCTCGGCCCACCGACACCAGGTGGGCCCGGCCGCCGGCTTCCGGGACGCTGACGACCTGGTGGCGCCTACGTCCCGCTGATGCGGTCCGGCTTGATGGTCAGCAGCAGCCGCGTCTGGTCGCGCCCGCCCCACCACGGGTACGGGCCGCCCAGATACCGCTGCGCCAGCTTCTCGATGTGCTCGACGGCGCCGTCTTCGGTCATCCCGACGACCTGGCCGCGGATCGCGTAGTAGCGCGACGGCCGCTCGCGGTCGGCCACGTTGAGCGCCACCCGCGGGTCACGTTCGATGTTGCGCTGTTTCTGGTGGCCCAGCACGGTGTTCACCAGGACGTGCGTGCCGTCGGTGTCCACCCAGGTCTGGGTGAGCTGCGGCGAGCCGTCCGGCATCGACGTCGCCAGGAAGCAGAGGCTGGGCTCGCGCAGCAGGGCGAGCAGGTCGCCGGGCAGTTCCACAATGGTCTCCCGCTAGAGCTGGTCGGGCGCGTCGATGCCGAGCAGGGAAAGCCCGAGCGCGAGCGTGTGCGCCGTCAGCGTAGTCAAGCGCAGCCGGGACGCGCGCAGCTCGGGGGTCGGCGCCTTGAGCACCGGACAATCGTCGTAGAACCGGGAAAACGCGACGGCGGTCTCGTAGAGGTACGTACAGAGCTTGTGTGGCGCGTGGGCGCTTGTCGCCGCCTGAAGGGCTTCGCCGAACCGCAGCAGCTTGAGCGCGAGCGCCCGTTCCGCCGGTTCGTCCAGCAGGATCCGCGTCCCGTCGGGCTCGCCGCCCGCCCTGCGCAGGATCGACCGCGTCCGCGCGTGCGCGTACTGGAGGTACACCGAGGTGTTGCCCTCCTTGGCGAGCATGCGTTCCCAGGCGAAGACGTAGTCGCGCTCGCGGTCGCCGGAGAGATCGGCGTACTTGACCGCGCCGATGCCCACGGCCCGGGCGACTTCGGCCTGCCCGGCCGCGTCGAGCTCACTGCGTTCGGCGACGACCGCGGCGGCCTGCGTCACGGCTTCGGTGAGCAGGTCGACCAGCTTGATCGTCTCGCCGGCCCGCGTCCGCATCGTCTTGCCGTCCGCGCCCAGCACGGTGCCGAAGCCGACGTGCTCGGCGTGCCCGGTCAGCCAGCCCGCCGTGCGGCAGGCCGAGAACACCATCGCGAAGTGCTGCGCCTGTGGCGTTCCGACGACGTAGAGCAGGTCGGTCGCGCCGCGTTCGGTCGTCCAGTACCGGACGGTGGCCAGGTCCGTGGCCGCGTAGCCGTACCCGCCGTCGCGCTTGCGGACGATCAGCGGCAGCCGGTCGCCCTCCCGGTTGCGGAACCCTTCGGGGAAGACGCAGACGGCACCGTCGCTGAGTTCGGTCAGCCCGGCCGCTTCCAGGTCGTCGACGACCGCGGCGAGGTACGGGTTGTAGTAGCTCTCGCCGTAGATGTCCTTGTCCGTCAAGGAGATCCCGAGCAGGGCGTAGACCTCGTTGAAGTGCCGGGTCGACTCGTCGACGAGGGTCTGCCACACGGCGAGGGTCTCGTCGTCGCCGCTCTGCAGCAGCACGACGCGGGTGCGCGCCCGCGTCGCGAACGCTTCGTCGCTGTCGAACTTCCGGCGTGCTTCGCGGTAGAAGGCGTCGAGGTCGGCGATCGCGCGCTGCTCGGACGGGACGTCGAGCAGGTGCTCGATGAGCATGCCGAACGGCGTGCCCCAGTCGCCGAGGTGGTTGTGCGGCAACACTTCATGGCCCGCGAAGCGCAGCAGGCGCGCGAGGGCGTCGCCGATCACGGACGAGCGCAGGTGCCCGACGTGCATTTCCTTGGCGACGTTCGGGCTGCTGTAGTCGAGCGCGATCGTGCGTGGACCGGCCGTCTTCGGCACGCCGAGCCGCGGATCGCCGAGCACCGATTCGACGCGCGTTTCCAGCCAGTCCTTGCGCAGCGCGAAGTTGAGGAAGCCCGGCCCGGCGATTTCGGGCGGCTCGGCGATGCCGTCCAGCTCCAGGGCTTCGGCGATCAGCGTGGCGACCTCGCGCGGCGGCCGGCCGAGCTTCTTGCCGAGGCTCATCGCGAGGTTGGCCTGGTAGTCGACGCCGTCACGCGGCGACGCCTGGATCAGCGCCTGCTCCGAGGTCAATTCCACGTCCAGGGCCCGGCCGGCGGCGGCCACCACGCGGCGCGCCAGCTCCTCGGTAACGTCGGCGGTGTGCACGGTGTCCCTCCTTCGGCTCGGTCAACGGAGGCCTCAACCGCTTGAGGGGTCAGGGTGGCGAGGCCCCCGGCGCGGGGCGGAGCCCCGGATGTCACAGCCTAGCGAGCGTGACCGGCCGGCGACGAAGGGATTACCCCAGCTCGCTGCCCTTCGTCTCCGGCAGCGTCAGGATCACGGCGAACGCGATCGCGGCACCGGCGGCGACGTACCAGAAGTAGAGCGTCGGCGAGATCGCGCCGAACACCGTGATGAGCAGGGGAGCGGTCCCGCCGAAGATCGCGACGGTCAGGTTGTACCAGGCGCCGATCCCCAGCCCGCGCAGCTCGGTGGGGAACAGCTCGCTCATGATCGCCGGCGCGATCGACGTCATCGCCGTGTACAGCCCGAGCCCGACGCAGAACACGACGAGCAGGCCGCCGACGTCCGGGCCGATCAACGTGGACAGCGGCACGATGACGACGGCGGTCGCCCCGGACCACACGAGCAGCTGCGGTTTCCGACCGACCCGGTCGGCGAGCGCGCCCATCGGGTACTGCAGCGCGATGAACAGCACGGTGCCGACGGAGAGCGCGAGGAACACGGCGCCGGCGTCGGCGTGCCGGTTCTTCACCGCGAACGACGTCAGCGCGCTGAAGAACGTGTAGTAGCAGAGCGTCGAGAGCATGGAGAAGCCGACGAGCCGGCCGACGGCCTTCGGGTGGTGCGTCAGCGTGGTCAGCAGCGGCCGCTCGAGCTTGCGGGCCTTGGTCTTCGTCTGCTCGAACAGCTCGGTCTCGGCGAGGCTGCGGCGCAGCCACAGCCCGACCACGCCGAAGACGCCGCCCAGCAGGAACGGCAGCCGCCAGCCCCACGACGCGAGCTGCGCCTTGTCGAGGGTCCGCGACAGCACGAACCCGAGCACGGTCGCGACGAGCACCGCGGAGCCGGTCGAGATGTAGAAGAACGCCGAGTACCGCCCTCGCCGCTCCGCCGGCGCGATCTCGCCCAGGTAGGCCGACGCGTTCGACACCTCGCCGCCGAGCGAGAGCCCCTGCGCGATCCGGGCGAGCAGCAGCAGGAGCGGCGCGAGCCAGCCGACCTGCGCGAACGTCGGCAGCACACCGATCGCGACCGAGCCGCCCGCCATGAGCACGATCGTCAGGATCATGGCGGGCTTGCGGCCGCGGGTGTCGGCGAAGCGCCCGAGCAGAACTCCGCCGAGCGGACGGAAGAAGAACGCGAGCGCGTAGGTGGCGAACGTGTTGATCAGGGCGAGGGTGTCGTTGCCGGAAGGGAAGAACGCGCCGGCGAAGTAGATGCTGAACGTCGCGTAGATCGTCCAGTCGAACCACTCCAGCGCGTTGCCCGCGCTCGCCGCGAACAGCTTGCGCACCGGCAGCCGGTGCTGAACCTGCACGGTCATGGCAGCCTCCACGTCCCCCGAAGGTGGACGCGACTTTGCCACATTAGCCCGCAGTACGAAAGATCCCGACCATCCGGTCCGGCGGCCGGAACCCACCCCGCCCACGACTCCCAGCTCAACACCGTGTCGTCCACCCAGGTACGTGTGTCGTCCCTCCAATCACGCGAGTCGGCTGCCCAATCACGCGAGACCCGGGCTCGATCACTCGAGATCCGTCTCCGAACATGCGAGTCCCGCCGTCGTCCACGCGAGATCGGCTTTCAACCACGCGCGCCGGCCCGCCCGGCAGGAAGGACTTACCGAGCGGCTCCCGGATCAGGCCGTGCTGGCCAACGCGAACGGCAGCACCGCGGGCGCCCCGGCCCGCCGGAGCAGCCGCGTCGCCAGTGTCATCGTCCAGCCGGTGTCGATGACGTCGTCGACCAGCAGGATCGGCCCCGCGGGCAACGTCGCGGCCAGGTCGGCCGGCATGCTCAGCCGCCGCCACAGGTCGGCCAGCCGTTGCGCGCTGTTCGCCTGGCGCGGCGGCGGGCCGTCCGCGTCGAGCGCGCCGAGGAAGTCCAGCTTGCCGATGTCGGCCAGCCGCGTCGCCAGGCTGTAGACCAGCCGCGGCCGCGTCGACGACGGCACCGCGACCACCGCCACCGGCCGCTCCGACCACTGCCACCCGGCCAAGACCTGCACGCACGCCTTGAACACCGAGTCCGGCACGTCCGAGTCCTGGGCGGCCGGGCCGACGAGCTCCCGCAGCCGGTTGCCCCAGCCGACGTCCGTCAGCCGCCCGAGGACCTGCCCCGGCTCGGCCTGGTCGTCGGCGCCGATCCGGCCGGAGACCGGAACGTCCAAAGAGGACATCCCCGTCGGCCACTGCTTCCGCGGCGCGACCTCGACTCCCGGGCGCTGCAGGCGTTCCCGCGTCGCGTTGACGACCTCGTCGGTCACCGACGTGTCCCAGTGCTGCCCGGTGCAGTTGTCGCACCGCCCGCACGGCGCCGCGTCCGGGTCGTCGAGCTGACGGCGCAGGTACTCCATCCGGCAGTCGCCGGTCGCCAGGTAACCGAGCATCGCCTCCTGCTCCCGATCACGCGCTTCCGCGACGCGCTGGTAGCGGCTGCGGTCGTACTGCCAGTCCTCGCCCGTGCTCTCCCAGCCGCCCTTCACGCGCCGGACCGCGCCGTCGACGTCCAGCACCTTGAGCACCATCTCCAAGCGGGAGCGGGAAAGCTCCACCGACGGCTCGAGCGCGGCCGTCGAAAGGGGACGGTCGGCGTAGGCGAGCGAGTTCAGCACCTGGGTCACCCGCAGCTCGTCGGGGAACGCCAGCGACCCGAAGTACGCCCAGATCGCCCGGTCCTCTTCGCCGGGCAGCAGCACGACCTCCGCGCGCTCCACACCACGCCCGGCGCGACCGACCTGCTGGTAGTACGCGATCGGCGACGACGGCGCCCCGAGGTGGACGACGAACCCGAGGTCCGGCTTGTCGAACCCCATGCCCAGCGCGGACGTCGCGACCAGTGCCTTGACGCGGTTGCCGAGCAGGTCGTCCTCAGCTGCCTGCCGGTCGGCCGGGTCGGTCTTCCCGGTGTAGGCCGCCACCGGGTACCCGCGGTCCTTCAGCAGGGACGCGACGTCGTGCGCCGCCGCGACCGTCAGCGTGTAGATGATCCCCGACCCCGGCAGCTCGGCCAGGTGCTCCGCGAGCCACGCGAGCCGCGCCTGCGACGTCGGCAGCCGGCACACCGACAGCCGCAGGCTTTCCCGGTCGAGGCTGCCGCGCAGCACGAGCGTGTCGCCGCCGCTGCCCATGCCCAGCTGCTCGGCGACGTCGGTGACGACGCGGTCGTTCGCCGTCGCGGTGGTCGCCAGCACCGGCACGCCGTCGGGCAGGTCGCCCAGCAGTGTGCGCAGCCGCCGGTAGTCCGGCCGGAAGTCGTGGCCCCAGTCGGAGATGCAGTGCGCTTCGTCGACCACCAGCAGGCCGGTGCTCGCGGTCAGCTTCGGCAGCACGTTGTCGCGGAAGTCCGGGTTGTTCAGCCGTTCGGGGCTGACGAGCAGGACGTCGATCTCGCCGGCCGCCACCGACGCCTGGACGTGCTCCCACTCCTGCGGGTTCGCGGAGTTCATCGTCGCCGCGTGGATCCCGGCCTTCGCCGCCGCCGAGATCTGGTTGCGCATCAGGGCCAGCAGCGGCGAGACGATCACCGTCGGCCCGCTCCCTTGTTCCCGCAGCAGCGCCGTGGCGAGGAAGTAGACGGCCGACTTGCCCCACCCGGTGCGTTGCACGACGAGCGCGCGCCGCCGCTGCGCGACCAAGGCCTCGATGGCCGTCCACTGGTCTTCGCGCAGCTTCGCCGAGTCGCCGGCCAGCGCCCGGAGAAGGGTTTCGGCGCGGTCGCGGAGTGCTGGGGTGGTGCTGGTGGTGTCCACGTCCCCACGTCTACCCCATGGCACCGACGAACCGGGAATCGGCGGCGGCGCGAACGGACCGTTCGTGTCGAATACGGGTCGCAATGTGACCTGAATCACAAATCCTGCACGGTCGGGCGAGGTGTGCTGCTGGACCGGACGGCCCCCGGGTCCGGTGTATAGGCTCGGGACCCATGTCACCACGGCGGATCGGGGTCATGGGCGGCACTTTCGACCCCGTGCACCACGGCCACCTCGTCGCCGCGAGCGAGGTCCAGTCCCGGTTCGGGCTCGACGAAGTGATCTTCGTGCCCACCGGGCAGCCCTGGCAGAAGACCGACCGCAAGGTCACCAAGGCCGAGGACCGCTACCTGATGACGGTCATCGCGACCGCGTCCAACCCGGTCTTCTCGGTCAGCCGCGTGGACATCGACCGAGCGGGCCAGACCTACACCGTCGACACCCTGCGCGACCTCCACGCCGAGTACCCCGGAGATCAGCTCTACTTCATCACCGGCGCCGACGCGCTCGAGCAGATCCTCACCTGGCACAAGGCCGACGAGCTGTTCGACTTCGCGCACTTCATCGGTGTCACGCGGCCCGGCTACCGGCTCAATTCGCACCACCTGCCCAGCGGCAAGGTGAGTCTCGTCGAGGTCACCGCGATGGCGATTTCGTCCACCGGCTGCCGCGACCGCGTCGAGCGCGGGGAGCCGGTCTGGTACCTCGTTCCCGACGGCGTCGTCCGCTACATCACCAAGAAGGATCTCTACCGGAAGAGCGACTGAAGCGCCGCTGGTCGCGGCGGGTACCCTTCTCGGGCGAACCCGATCCGGAAAAGGAGCACCGTGACAGCCACGTCCGAGGCACGAGAGCTGGCCGTAGCGGCCGCACACGCGGCGGCGGACAAGAAGGCCAGCGACGTCGTCGTGCTGGACGTGTCCGAGCAGCTCGTCATCACCGACGCCTTCGTCATCGCCTCCGCGCCCAACGAGCGCCTGGTCGGCGCCATCGTCGACAACGTCGAGGAGCAGCTGCGGGTGGCCGGGCACAAGCCGGTCCGCCGCGAAGGCGCCCGCGAGGGCCGCTGGGTCCTGCTCGACTACGTCGACGTCGTCGTGCACGTCCAGCACGTCGAAGAACGCAGCTTCTACGGCCTCGAACGGCTGTGGAAGGACTGCCCGCGGATCGAGGTGGCCGGCCTCGAGGAGCCGCCCGCCGATGAGGACGCGGACGCCCGGTGAGCCCGCGGCGGCTGGTGCTCTGGCGCCACGGCGAGACGGACTACAACGCCGCCGGGCGGATGCAGGGTCACCTGGACTCGGCGCTGACCCCGGTCGGCTGGAACCAGGCTCGCTTCGCCGTCCCCGCGCTGGCCCGGTTTTCGCCGGACCTCGTGATCGCGTCCGACCTGCGCCGCGCGACCGACACGGCGACCGTGCTCACCGACGCCATCGGCGTCCCGCTGCGCATCGACAAGCGCCTGCGCGAGACGCACCTGGGCGAGTGGCAGGGGAAGACCGGAGCCGAAGTCGACGCCGAGTACCCCGGTGAACGCGCCCGCTGGCGCACCGACGCGACCTGGGCGCCGCCGGGCGGCGAGAACCGGCTCGACGTGGCCGAGCGCGCCGGCGAGGTCGTGTCCGACCTGCAGCAGGCCAACTCCGACGTGGGCGACACGGTGCTGCTCGCCGCGCACGGCGGGCTGATCATCGCGCTCACGGCGGGCCTGCTGAAGCTGCCGGTCGAGATCTGGCCCTCCCTCGGCGGGATCGCCAACTGCCACTGGGTCGAGCTCGGCCTGCGCGACGGCAAGTGGCGGCTGCACGCCTACAACGCGGGGATGACCGGCTAGCCGATGGGGCCACGCCTGGTGGTGTTCGGCGATTCGCTGAGCTTTCACGGCCCCGAGGGGCCCTGCGCCGCGGACGAGCCGCGACTCTGGCCGAACATCGCGGCGGCCGCCCTCGGCGGCACCGCCGACCTGGTCGCCGGGATCGGCTGGACCGCCCGCGACGTCTGGTGGTCGCTGACCGGCGATCCGCGGGTCTGGGCCGATCTGCACCACGTCGACGCCGTCGTGCTGGCGATCGGGAGCATGGACACGCTGCCTTCGCCGTTGCCGACCTACTTGCGCGGCGGGCTGAAGTACCTGCGGCCCGATCCGGTGCGGCGGGTGGTGCGCAAGGCTTATCTCGCCGCGCAGCCGCGGTTGTCGGTCGCGTTCCGCGGCCGGCCGCGGGTGCTGCCGGTGAAGCTGACCGTGCAGTACCTCGACACCGCCGTGGAAGCCTTGCGCGTCCTGCGTCCCGAGCTGCCGATCTTCGGGATGCTGCCGTCGGTGCACCGGGCCGCGGCCTACGGCGGCGTGCACACCGCGCGGCCGGCTGCCGAGGCCGCGATGAGGGCCTGGGGCGAGCGCGCCGGCGTACCGTTGCTGGACCTGAAAGAGGTCGTCGGCGAGCACGTGCTCAGCGGCGCGGGCAACCCGGACGGCATGCACTGGGGCTGGGCGGGACACGCCGCCGTGGGCGAGGCGATGTCCGTGTTGCTGGCACCGGTGGCGGCCCCCGGCCACGTAGGCTGACGGCGTGTCGGTCGCCGTAGTCACGGATTCCACTGCCCACCTGCCGGAGGGGTTCGCCGAACGGCACGAGGTCCGGGTGGTGCCGCTGCACGTCCTGGTCGACGGCGTGGTTTCCCTCGACGGCGTGGAAACCGGCCCGGCGGCGGTGGCCGAGGCGATGAGCCAGCGCAAGATCGTCACGACGTCCCGACCGACCCCGGCCGAGTTCGCGAAGGAGTTCCGCGCGGCGCTCGCCGACGGCGCGGACGCGGTCGTCTCCATCCACCTTTCCCGCGAACTGTCGGGCACCTGGGAAGCGGCGGTGCTGGCGGCGCAGGAGGTCGGGCCGGACCGGGTGCGCGTCGTCGATTCGCGCACGACCGCGATGGGCCTCGGGTTCGCCGCGCTGCACGCCGCGGACGCCGCCGCGGCCGGAGCGGATCCGAAGGCGGTCGAGGCGGCGGCGATGACCGCGGCCAAGTGCTCGTCGACGTTGTTCGTCGTGGAAACCCTGGAGTACCTGCGCCGCGGCGGCCGGATCGGCCCGGCGGCGGCGCTGCTCGGGACGGCGCTGGCGGTGAAGCCCGTGCTGCACATGTCCGACGGCCGGATCCTGCCGCTGGAGAAGGTCCGCACGATGAACCGGGCGATCGCGCGGCTGGTCGAGCTGGCGGCCCGGGCCGCGGACGACGACGACGTCGAGCTGGCCGTCCACCACCTCGCGTCGCCCGAGCGGGCGGTCGAGCTGGCGAACCGGCTGGAGGAGGCCGTGCCGCGGTCGGCGGGCTGCGTGGTCTCCGAGCTGGGTGCGGTGATCGGCGCGCACACCGGCCCCGGCGTGCTGGGCGTGGTCGTGCAGCGCACCGTGCCGGCCCGGCCGGACGCCTGACCCTCCAGCATCTCATCCGGGTACGACGAAAACGGCCGTTCCCGGACCGGTCCGGCGTGATCCGTCCACAACACCCCGGTTGTCCACAGGTCGCGACGGCACCCCTGTCGGACGCCTCCCCGCGGGCCCTAACGTCGATCGTGTGTTCGAGCAGCCCGCCCGGGATCCGGGCCTCCCCGTCAACGACCGGCTCGCCTGGCTGGCCGACCAGCTCTCGCCCGACGCGAGCACGGTCGGACCCGGCGGCCGGCTGGTCCGGCGCTGGCTCCCGGGCGGAGCGACCGGCGCGGGCCGGCGCCGCTGGGCGTTCGCCGGTGTCTTCCTAGCGGTCGTGGTGCTCGTCCTCGGCTCGGTCGCGCTGCTGGGCGGCCGTCCGGCGCCCGAGCCGCCACCACCGCTGCCCAGCGCGAAACCCGTGGGTGAGGCGCCGGCCGCGCCCAAGGCCGGTCTCGTCGTCAGCGTGGTCGGCCGCGTCCGGTCGCCCGGCCTGGTCACCGTGCCCCAGGGATCCCGGGTCGCCGACGTGCTGCGCGCCGCCGGGGGAGCCGACCCCGGCGCGGACCTCACGGCCGTGAACCTCGCCCGCAAGGTGACCGACGGCGAACAGCTCGCGGTCGGGATCCCGGCGCCCGTCGCGCCGCCCGGCGCCCCCGAAGGCGGCGGCGGGAAGGTCGATCTCAACGCGGCGTCCACGGACCAGCTGGACACCCTGCCCGGCGTCGGCGAGGTGATGGCCAAGCGGATCGTCCAGTGGCGCACCGAACACGGTGGCTTCACGAAAGTCGAGCAACTGCGCGACGTCGACGGCATCGGCGAAAGCAAGTTCGAAAAGCTGCGCGAGCAGGTGACGGTCGGATGAGCGCCCTTCCCGCGACCGACACCCGGCAGGACCTGCGCCTGGTCCCGGCGGCGCTCGCGTGCTGGCTCGCCGCCCTGGCCGGGCTGCTCTTCGGCTGGTGGACGGCGGTCGCCGTCGGTCTCACCGCGGCCGTGCTGGCCGGGGTACTGCTCTGGCGGGCCCGCAGCCGGTCGCGCGGGCTGGGCGCGGCGGCGGCGTTGCTGGTGCTCGGCCTGGTCGCCGCGGGTCCGATCGCCTGGCGGATCCACGACGCGGAGCGTGACGGCCTGCGCGCGGCCGCGGCCCAGGGCCTGCCCGCGAAGCTCGAGGTCGTCGTCGCGGAGCGGCCGAGGCCGGTGCGGAGCGCGGGGTACGCCGATCGGCAGGCGGGCGCCCGGTCCGTGGTGCTGACGGCCGACGTGCGCACGGCGTCCGTCGACGGGCAGCCGGTCGTCTCGTCCGGGCGGGTCCTGCTGCTCGCGCCGGTCACGGAGTGGGCGGGAATGGTACCGGGCCAGGAAGTTCTGGTGGCGGGCCTGCTGATGCCACCGCGTGGCTCGGATCTGACCGTGGCGGTGCTGTCCGTGTGTGGCCCGCCGGGCGAGGCGGGTCCGGCGCCGTGGTGGCAGGAGGCCGCGGCCGGGCTGCGGTCCGGCCTGCACGACCTGAGCCGGACCTTGCCGGAGGAACCCGCGGGGTTGCTCCCGGGGCTGGTACTGGGCGACACGAGCGCGTTGTCACCTCGGGTCGAGCAGGAGTTCGTCACGGCGGGCCTGGCTCACCTGACCGCGGTCAGCGGGGGAAACCTTGCCGTCGCCTGCGGTGCGGTCCTGCTCCTGCTGCGGGTGCTCCGGCTGGGCCCGCGGTTGTCGGCCGTGGCGGCGGGCCTGTGCCTGGCCGGGTTCCTGGTCCTGGTGGGCCCGGAACCGAGCGTGCTGCGCGCCGGGGTCATGGCGGCGGTCGCGTTGCTGGCCTTGGCGCTGGGACGGCGAGGTTCGGCGCTGCCCGCGCTGGCCTTCGCGGTGTGCCTGCTGGTCGTGGCGGATCCGGCGATGGCCACGGACTTCGGGTTCGCCTTGTCGGTCTTCGCCACCGCGGGGCTGGTTCTGCTGGCTCCGCGCTGGGCCGGCGTGCTGGTCCGCCGCGGCGTCCCGCCGGGCTTCGCCGAAGGGCTGGCGATCCCGCTCGCCGCCTTCGTGGTGACGGCGCCGGTGCTCGCCGGGATGGCGGGCACGGTGAGCCTGGTGTCGGTGCTGACCAACGTGCTCGCCGCGCCCGTCGTCGCCCCGGCGACGGTGCTCGGGGTACTGGCGACGGTCGCCGCGCCGTGGTGGCCGGGTGCCGGGACGTTCCTGGTGCGCCTGGCCGGCCCGGAGGCCGAGTGGCTGATCTTCGTGGCGCGGCACGGCGCGCGGGCCCCGGGCGCGGTCGTGGCCTGGCCGGCCGGCTGGGCGGGCGCGCTGCTCGCGGCGGCCGTGCTCGCGGTGCTCGTGTTCGCGGTGCGGTACCGGCGGGTCCGGCTGCTGCTGGCGGTGGTGATCGTCGGCGCGCTGCTGGTGTTCGTACCGGTGCGGGTGCTCGCGCCGGCGTGGCCTCCGCGGAACTGGGCGATGGTCGAATGCGACGTCGGCCAGGGCGACGCGGTCGTGCTGGCGACGGCCGAGCCGGGGCGGGCCGTGGTGGTGGACACCGGGCCCGAGCCGGGGCCGGTCGACGAGTGCCTGCACCGGCTCTCGGTCGACCGGATCCCGTTGCTGGTGCTGAGCCACCTGCACGCCGACCACATCGGCGGGCTCGCGTCGGTCTTCGACGGCCGGTCGGTCGGTGGCATCGCCGTCGGGCCGGGGCGGACGCCGGAGTGGGCGTGGCGGCAGGTCGCCGAGGAAGCGTTGAGCCGCCACGTGCCGCTGGTGGAACTGAGCCCGGGTGAGCGGGTCGACCTGCCCGGGCTGGCGCTCGACGTGCTCGGGCCGACCTACGTGCCGGAACGCCCGGCCGGTCGGCAGGACGGCACGACGATCAACAACAGCTCGGTCGTCCTGCGGGCCGAGACGGCGGCCGGGCGTGTGCTGCTGACCGGTGACGTCGAACTGGCGGCCCAGGCGGACCTCCTGGCCGACGTCGGAGATCTGAAAGCGGAGGTGCTCAAGGTGCCCCACCACGGTTCGCGGTACTCGCTGCCGGCGTTCCTCGCCGCGGTGGCCCCGCGGGCGGCGCTCATCAGCGTCGGCGCGGGCAACACCTACGGTCATCCCAGCAAGTCCACAGTGGACACGCTGTCGGCGCTCGGCGCCCTGGTGACCCGGACCGACACGGACGGCGACACGGCCGTCGTCCCGGACCCGTCAGGGCCCGCGATAGCCCGGCGGGGTGAGCCACGAGGGCCGCCTCGCCGCTGACTTGATTCCGTTGCCCGGCAACGCGTTCCCGCCGGGGGCAAGCCTGGGCTCGCCCCCGGCGGGGGAGACGTCAGTAGCCGAGGGCCTGGTTCACGGCCGCGGCCGACGCCGGCACGGTGGCCTTGGGGCCCACGTGGTTCTCGATGGCGTCGAGGGTCTTGAGGCCGTCGCCGGTGATGAGGAGCACCGTCTCGGCGTCCGGGTCCAGCTTGCCCGTCTCGACCAGCTTCTTCGCCGTGGCGACGGTGACCCCGCCGGCCGTCTCGGTGAAGATGCCCTCGGTGCGGGCCAGCAGCCGGATGCCTTCGACGACCTCTTCGTCGGTGACGTCCTCGATCGAGCCGCCGGTGCGGTTGACGATGTCGAGCACGTACGGGCCGTCGGCCGGGTTGCCGATCGCCAGCGAGCGGGCGATGGTGTCCGGCTTCACCGGCTGGACGACGTCGTGGCCGGCGCGGAACGCGGCCGAGACCGGCGAGCAGCCGGTGGCCTGGGCGCCGAACACCTTGTATGGGCTGGCGTCCACCAGGCCGAGCTGGCCCAGCTCGCGGAAACCCTTGTCCACCTTGGTGAGCTGCGAACCGGAGGCGATCGGCACGACGATCTGCGGCGGGATCCGCCAGCCGAGCTGCTCGGCGACCTCGAAGGCGAGTGTCTTCGAACCCTCGGAGTAGTACGGGCGGACGTTGACGTTCACGAAGGCCCAGCTCGGGTGCTCGCCGGCCAGTTCGGTGGCGAGGCGGTTGACGTCGTCGTAGTTGCCGTCGACGGCGATCAGGTCGCCGTCGTAGACCGCGGTGGTGAGGATCTTGGCGCGTTCGAGGGACTGGGGGATCAGGACGACCGACTTCCAGCCCGCGCGGGCCGCCGCGGCGGCGACGGCGTTGGCCAGGTTGCCGGTCGAGGGACAGGCGAGCACGTCGAAGCCGAACTCGCGGGCCGCGGCCAGCGCGACGGCGACGACGCGGTCCTTGAACGAGTGCGTCGGGTTGCCGGTGTCGTCCTTGACCCACACGCGCTTGAGGCCGAGTTCCTTGGCCAGGCGGTCGGCGCGGATCAGCCGCGTCGCGCCGGGCTCGGTGTTCGGGATCTCTTCGACGTTGGACGGAACCGGGAGGAGCTTCTTGTAGCGCCAGATGTTCTTGGGGCCGGCCTCGATGTCTTCGCGACGGACGCGGCCGAAGTCGTAGGCGACCTCGAGCGGCGAGAAGTCTTCGGCGGAGACGAACTCGGGGGCGAGCGGCTGCCGGTGGCCCTCTTCCTTCGACACCAGTTCGACGGCCGGTCCGAGATCCGGGGTCTTGGTGGTGGAGGTCGTGCCGAGGGTTGCGGTCATCGCGAGGTTCCTTCCTCATCTGCCCCGCCGAAGCGGGCCGGAATTGGCACCGTGGTCGTCAGCTATCCCGCGATCGCGGGATGACAGGCTGTACGCCGGTTGCCGGGGCTTCGTCGGGCCGTTCCCTCTGCCCCTCTGGATGAGCGGTATTCAGTTGTCGGTGCGCGCCAAAGAGCGCGCCGCCTCCAGGACACCGTACGACATGGTGCTCGAGGCGTGCCATGGTGCCCGCTCGACATCACCGGAGCGGGCGCACCGGGAAGCAAGTGAGAGGATTCCCGGGTGACCGCGCAAGCCACCGCCCCGGCCCCGCTCCACCTGGTCCTGGGTGAGGAAGAACTGCTGATCGAGCGGGCCGTCCGCGAGACGCTGGCCGCGTCCCGCGCGATCGACGCGACGGCGGAGCTGACGCGGGCCCGGGTGTCCGATCTCACAGCGCCCGAGCTGGCCGAACTCGTCAGCCCGTCGCTGTTCAGCGAGGGCCGGGTGATCGTCCTCGAGTCGGCGCAGGACATCTCGCAGGAGCTGGCCGACGCCGTGGCTTCGTACCTGAAAGACCCGGCGGACGGCATCGTGCTCGTCGTCGTGCACACCGGCGGTGGACGCAGCAAGGCGGGCAAGACGCTCCCGGCGGTGCTGAAGAAGGCCGGCGCCGAGGTGACGGAGTGCCCGAAGCTGACCAAGCCCGCCGAGCGGGAGCAGTTCGTCCGCCACGAGGTGCGCCGGGCGGGTGGCAAGATCGACCCGGCCGGGGTCGCGGCCCTCATCGACGCCGTGGGCTCCGACCTGCGGGAACTCTCCTCGGCGGCGATGCAGCTCGTGGCGGACGCCGGCGGGGTCGTCGACGCCGACGCGGTCCACCGCTACCACCGCGGCCGTGCCGACGTCACCGGGTTCGCGGTGGCGGAGAAGGCCGTGAGCGGCGACCGCGCGGCGGCCCTGGAGTCGCTGCGCTGGGCGATGCAGCTCGGCGTCCCGCACGTCCTGGTCGCCGACGCGCTGGCGGACGCGGTCCGCACGATCGCCCGCGTCTCCGGCGCGGGCCGCGGCAACCCGAACCAGCTGGCCGGGGAGCTGGGCATGCCGCCGTGGAAGGTCCGCAAGGCCCAAGGCCAGTCCCGCGGCTGGAACCAGGACGGCCTGGCCACCGCGATGCGGGTGGTCGCGCGGCTGAACGCCGAGGTCAAGGGCGTCGCGGCGGACCCGAACTACGCGCTGGAACGCGCGGTCCTGCAGGTGGCGGCGGCCAAGGGCGACCGCTGATCATGAAGAAAGCCCCGGCCGGGGCCGGGGCTTCTCCAGAGATCAGGCAGCTCAGAGCGAGTTGACGCGCTTCGCGAGCGCCGACTTCTTGTTGGCGGCCTGGTTGGCGTGGATGACGCCCTTCGAGACGGCCTTGTCCAGCTTCTGGGCGGCGTCGCGCTGCATCTCGACGGCCTTGGCCTTGTCACCGGAGTCAGCGGCTTCGCGGACCTTGCGGATCGCGGTCTTCACCGAGGACCGGATCGCCTGGTTGCGCTGACGCGCCTTCTCGTTCGTGGTGATGCGCTTGATCTGCGACTTGATGTTGGCCATGAGGCGCTCCTGCTTTCACTCGGTGAGCTTCGCCGCCGCGCTCGTGTGGCCCCGCGAAAGCGGGTTTCCTCCATGACGGAATGCCGCACGGCAACGAGCCACGACTTTAACAGCCCAGCTCCGGCCGCCCGCGACCGCGTCCTGCGAGGCCCGGATCACCGGGAGTACGGTGGACGGCGGTAGTGCCTAGGGTTCCGTCACCGGTCCGCCCGCAGTTCGAGTCACACCAGCGAGACAACCAGGAACCGGTGGGTCTGGTCCGAGCGGCACCATCGGCGGGTCCGGAAGGCCCGCCGTTCATCTGACGGGGCAAAAGCCTGGAGGACCCGGTTTTCGCGCGCGCGAAAACCCCTAAGGGGTCCTGTGAACACCACCGCTCTGTCCCTCGTCCTCGTCGCGGCCGTCGTGCACGCCGCGTGGAACCTGGCCGCCAAGCGGATCGAATCCGGCGGCACCCAGTTCGTCTGGCTCTACTACACGGTTTCCGCCGTCGCCCTGCTGCCGGTGACGGTCGTGCTGCTCGTCGTCGAGCCGCAACGTCCACAGTGGAGCTGGCTGCTGGCCGCGGCGGGCACGTCGGTGCTGCACGTCGGGTACGGCATCGTGCTGCAGCGCGGCTACCGCGTCGGCGACCTGTCCGTCGTCTACCCCGTCGCGCGGGGCACCGGGCCGCTGCTGTCGGTGCTGGCCGCCGTCCTGGTGCTCGGCGAACGGCCCGGCTGGCTCGGCCTGCTCGGCGCGTTCCTGGTGATCACCGGGGTGCTGGTGATCAGCACCGGCCGCCGCGGTGGCGCCGCGCACGACCCGGCCGCCGCGAAGGCACGCCGCGCCGGGATCTTCTACGGCGTGCTGACCGGCCTGACGATCGCCGGTTACACCCTGTGGGACGCGCACTCGGTGACCGGCATCGGCATGCCGCCGGTCGTGTACCTCGGCCTCGGCACGCTCATCCAGAGCGCCTTGCTCCTGCCCAGCGCGCGGGCCGGCCGCGCCGAGGTGACGCGGCTCTGGCGTGACCAGCGCCGCGAGGTGCTGATCGTCGGGCTGCTGTCGCCGATCGCCTACATCCTCGTGCTGTTCGCCCTGACGATGGCGCCGGTCAGCCTGGTGGCGCCCGCCCGGGAGCTGAGCATCGTGCTGGGCGGCCTCGCCGCGTGGCTGGTGCTGGGCGAGCGGGACGCCGTGCGGCGGCTGGCCGGGTCGGTGATCGTGCTGTCCGGCATCGCCGCGATTGCGGCGGCCTGAGGACCTCCGGTAGGGATGGTCGGATGGAAGTCCTGAAGAGCCGGCTGCTGATCCGCCCGCGGGACGTCGAGGCGACGACCGCGTTCTACCGCGACACGCTCGGCCTGGCCGTGGAGCGTGAGTTCCCCGGCGGCACGGTGTTCTTCCTGGGCCACGGCTCAGTGGAGGTGTCCGGCTCGGGCGAGACGGGCGCGTCGCCCGATCTGGTGCTCTGGCTGCAGGTGCGCGACCTGGCCGGCGAGCTGGCCGGGCTCAGGGCGAAGGGCCTGACGCCGGTGCGGGACGCCCAGCGTGAGCCCTGGGGCCTGGACGAGGCCTGGATCGCCGATCCCGACGGCACGCGCATCGTCCTGGTCGAGGTGCCGGAGGGGCACCCGATCCGCACGGACACCCGCTAGGCGGGTTTGACGGCCCGCAGCTGCGCGGCGAGCGCGGTGAAGCCGGGTGGTTCCCAGGTCCACGTCTGCAGGTCGGCGAAGCCCGCTTCGGCGGCTTCGTCGGCCAGCACGTGCCTGCTCACGGGCAGCCACTTCTCGTGCGCGGACAGCAGCAGCCGGCCACCCGGGCGCAGGACCCGGAACAGCTCGGCGAAGCCGGCCGCGCGGTCGTCCCAGAGCATGACGTTGTTCACGGTCAGGACGACGTCCACGGACTCGCCGGGCTCGCCGGTGTGCGCCGCCGACCCCTCCCGGAGTTCGGCCTGGTCACCGCAGCGTTCGTGGCACAGGGCCAGCATCTCGGGGGAGGGGTCGACGCCGATCGTGCGCCCGGCCAGCCGGGCGGCGGCGTGCAGGCCGACGCCGGGGCCGGGCCCGACGACCAGGACGGTCTCGTCCGGTTCGAGCTTCGCCAGGTCGACGACGCGGTGTTCGGTGGCGGAGTTGCCCCGGGCCATGAGCCGGCCGCCGAGGCGGCCGAGCACGCCCGAAGGGTGACCGAAGGCACGGTCGAGGACACGGCCGAAACCGTCCGGATCCGGCTGGGGAGGTGGTGCCGGCTGGTGCGAAGTGCTCATACTTCGAGGGCACCACGGTTCACGTGGGCTCGCATCGGGGATGACCCCCACCCGCACCCGGAGCGCCATGGGAGCATGGACGTGGCCATCCCCGACTTTCCGAGGACTCATTCGAGTGACAGCGCGCAACAAGTTCGCCGACACCACCTTCACGCCTCCGGAGCTCATCCGGAACTTCTGCATCATCGCGCACATCGACCACGGCAAGTCCACCCTGGCCGATCGCATGCTGCAGCTCACCGGCGTCGTGGAAGAGCGGGCCATGCGCGCGCAGTACCTCGACCGGATGGACATCGAGCGCGAGCGCGGGATCACCATCAAGGCCCAGAACGTCCGGCTGCCCTGGCAGGTCGACGGTCAGGACCACGTCCTGCACATGATCGACACCCCGGGCCACGTCGACTTCACCTACGAGGTCTCCCGGGCCCTGGAGGCCTGTGAAGGCGCGGTCCTGCTGGTCGACGCCGCGCAGGGGATCGAGGCCCAGACCCTGGCCAACCTGTACCTCGCGCTGGAGAACAACCTCCAGATCATCCCGGTGCTCAACAAGATCGACCTGCCCTCGGCCGACCCGGACAAGTACGCGGGTGAGCTGGCCCACATCATCGGCTGCGAGCCCGACGACGTGCTGCGGGTCTCGGCCAAGACCGGCATGGGTGTCGGCGCGCTGCTCGACGAGGTCGTGAAGATGGTCCCGGCGCCGCAGGGCGACGCGGACGCGCCGGCCCGCGCGATGATCTTCGACTCGGTGTACGACACCTACCGCGGCGTCGTCACCTACATCCGGGTGGTCGACGGCAAGATCACCCCGCGTGAGCGCATCAAGATGATGTCCACCGGCGCCACCCACGAGCTGCTGGAAGTCGGCATCATCTCGCCGGAGCCGAAGGCCAGCAAGGGGCTCGGCGTCGGCGAGGTCGGCTACCTGATCACCGGCGTGAAGGACGTCCGCCAGTCCAAGGTCGGCGACACCGTGACGTCCGAACGGCACGGCGCCAAGGACGCGCTCGCCGGGTACCGCGAGCCGAAGCCGATGGTCTACTCCGGGCTCTACCCGGTGGACGGCTCCGACTACCCCGAGCTGCGCGAGGCCCTCGACAAGCTCCAGCTGAACGACGCCGCGCTCGACTACGAGCCGGAGACGTCGGTGGCGCTGGGGTTCGGCTTCCGCTGCGGCTTCCTCGGCCTGCTGCACCTGGAGATCACGCGGGACCGGCTCGAGCGCGAGTTCGGCCTCGACCTGATCTCCACGGCGCCGAACGTCGTCTACGACGTGGTGCTGGACGACGGCAAGGAAATCCACGTCACCAACCCGTCGGACTGGCCGACCGGCAGCAAGATCGACAAGGTGCTCGAGCCGCTCAGCAAGGTCAGCATCCTGGCGCCGTCGGAGTTCATCGGCACGATCATGGAGCTGTGCCAGAACAAGCGCGGCCAGCTGCTCGGCATGGACTACCTGTCCGAGGACCGGGTCGAGCTGCGGTACAACCTGCCGCTGGGCGAGATCATCTTCGACTTCTTCGACACGCTGAAGTCGCGTACGCGCGGTTACGCGTCGCTGGACTACGAAGAGGCCGGCACGCAGGCGGCGGACCTGGTCAAGGTGGACATCCTGCTGCAGGGCGAAGGTGTGGACGCGTTCTCCGCGATCGTGCACAAGGACGACGCCTACGCCTACGGCAACCGGATGGTGAACCGGCTGCGCGAGCTGATTCCGCGGCAGAACTTCGAGGTGCCCATCCAGGCGGCCATCGGTGCCCGGATCATCGCGCGCGAAACGATCCGCGCGATCCGCAAGGACGTTCTGGCGAAGTGCTACGGCGGTGACATCTCGCGTAAGCGCAAGCTGCTGGAAAAGCAGAAGGAAGGCAAGAAGCGGATGAAGACCGTCGGCCGGGTCGAGGTCCCGCAAGAGGCTTTCGTCGCCGCACTGTCCACTGAGGACTCCGGCAAGAACAAGAAGTAACTGTTCCGCTGATGTGACGCCGGCGCCTGTATTCACGCTTCCGTGTGAATGCAGGCGCCGAACCCGTGTTCGACGCCGTTTCTGTCGGTGCCCTCTGGTGTGCTCTGGTGCGAAGAGCGAAAGGAGAGCACCATGACGGTCATGGCAGACATCGAGCATCCCGCCGATTCGGGCCCCCTGACGGTGCAGGACCTCGAGGGGATGCCGGACAATGGACGACGTTGCGAACTCATCGACGGGGTGCTTGTCGTGACGCCCGCACCGGGGAGACGGCACCAGGCGATCGTCGTGAGACTGTGGAGGGTCCTCGAAGTCGAATGCCCGCCTCAGTTCGACGTACTCGTCGCGCCGTTCGCGGTTCACTCGGGCGACAAGATCGAGCTGCAGCCTGACGTACTGGTCGGCCGGGACGAAGACTTCACCGAGAAGGATCTCCCGGCGCCGCCGGTGCTGGCGGTCGAGGTGTTGTCGCCGAGTACTGCGATCCACGATCTCAACACCAAGAAAGCGATCTACGAGCGGCTTGGCACGCACAGCTACTGGGTGATCGACCCGGCCGAGCCCGCCTTGACGGTGTTCGAGCTGGACGTGGACGGGAACTACCAGCAGGTGGCCAAGGCCGCGGGTGACGAGGTCTTCGAAGCCGAGCGGCCGTTCCCGGTGCGGATCGTGCCGCGGGAGCTACTGGGCCGGCTCGGCTGAGCCCGGCTGCTCCTGGGCCTGGCGCACCGCGTCGCGCAGCTCTTCGACCACGCCGGTGAACTCGGTGGGCCCGAGCTTGAGCCAGCGCCGGGTGCTCATCCGCTCGCCCTGCGGAGGGTGGTCGTAGCGCACCACCTGGGTCTGGATCCGCTCGTCGGCGGCGGTGACGATCCAGAGCGCGGTGTAGGAGGTGTCGGCGCCGAGGTGCTGCGCGGGCGCGGTCGTGACGTCGGCGACTTCGGACCACGGCAGCTCACGGACGGCGAAGAACTGCCGGAGGCGGAGTCCGTTCGGACCGGCCTGGATCCCCGAGAGAGCACTCAACGCCATCACCACGCCGGCGACGGCGATGAAGACGAGGAGAAAAATGGCCTGAGGTACGTGTCCGAGGGAGAGCGACACCCCGATCAGGGCGAGTCCGATGGCGCCGAGCACGACGGCGTTGCGCTTCGCGAGATGCCGGTGCGCCTCGGGAGGTGAGATGCGCTGCCATTCGCTCATGGCGGAAGTATGCCCGAGCGTCAACGGCGCCGGGGGCGGGGTTCGCCGCGGGTGTCGGCGTGCAGCCGGCGGTGGCCCAGTTCGCGGCGCAGGCGCTCGATCACGGCGTCGAACAGGGCCGGATCGAGGATCGCGGTCTGGTCGAACTGCCGTCTTCGGGCCGGCGCGGGTTCGAGACGTTTGCGCGGCGCGAAGCACTGCACCGAGCTCTCGACGCCTTCGCCGGTGACCAGGTCGAGCCAGATGGCGTCGCGCAGGTAGCCGTCGCCGAAGCGGGCCGAGCGGCGGGCGGTGACGTCGGCGATCTCGGCCCACAGCACGAGCCGGGTGCTCATCGTGCCCGCGGGCAGGCGGATGCCCTCGTCGCCGAGGGTGAGGTCGCGCAGGCCGTCGAACCCGCGCTTGAGCACGCGGGCGCGCGAGGCCCGGTAGACCAGCACGGCGACGAGTACGGACGCCGCGTAGGCGCCGGCGATCAGCCAGACGGAGAGGCCGCGCACCAGCCCCAGGGCGAGGGCCGCGCCGAAGCCCGCGTCGATGACGGCGAGCAGGCCGATGAGGACCTTCGCCGGGGTGGTGACGCGGGGCGGGGACTCGGACAACGGGACGACTCCTGGGGCCGGACGGGCTCAGCGGTTGCCGATTATCCGGTCCGCCGTCACGAACACGGCAACCCGCCGCTCTTCGGCCATCACGCGGTCGTACTCGGCCCAGTCGTCGTGGGTCCCGGTGGCGGCGATGAAGACGTCGCGAAGCAGCTTCGGCAACCCGGCGGCGTCGAAGGCCGGGTCGGGGTCGTCCGGCCCGATCAGGTGGGTGGCGCCGGTGACGGAGTGCCAGTTCCAGCCGCGCCGGAACGTCACGGTGGCGTGCCCGGCCAGCCGCAGCAGCGCGAGCTTGTGCGCCCGGCCGAGGGCGACGAAGGCGACACCCGGCGCCCCGGTCACCGGGTCCTCGAACACCCCGGCGTTGACGACGGAGGAGTGGACGGTGCCGTCGGCGCGCGTCGTGGAGATGGTGGCGAGGCCGTTTTCCTGCAGCGACAGGGTGCGAACCTGCTCGAGATCAGCGCTCATGCCTCAAGCTAACCCTGTCGCCGCGCCGGGTGTTCCGGTTTCACGGGGTGGAGTGCGGCCTTGACTGTCCGCAGCGGCGGGGGAAACCTCGTCCCATGCGGCTCGGCATCGCGCACCACTTCGGGTGGGCCGTGGCAGTGACGGCGTCGGCCGACCACCGGGTCGTGGACCGCCGGCGGATCGAGCTGGTCGAGCCCGGCGTGGCGGCGGCCCCGATCCACCACGACGGCAAGCACCTCGACGACACCGCCGCGGCCGACCTGGTGGCGAAGGTGCGCGCATCGGCGGCCCGGGCGGCATCGGCCGAGCTGGACCGGCTCGCCGCCGCACTGCCCGAACCGATCGTGTCGATGTCGCTCAGGGCGTGGCCGCCCGATTTCCCCGAGGACATCGAGGTCCGGCGCCGCGTGCCGTACGAGGCCCGCGCCGACTCGGTCATGTACCGCCAGGTCCTGGCCGAACTCGCCCACGCCCGCGGCTGGGAAGTGCACCTCTACGAGGCCAAGGACGTCGAGCGTCAGGCGGGCGCGGTCCTGGGGTCGCGAGCCGGCGAAGTGCTCAACGGCCCGCGGGCGGCACTCGGCCCGCCGTGGACCAAGGACCACCGAATGGCCTTGGCCGCGACGATCATGGCCGGCTGAAGCAGGCCCTCAGCCGGCCGCACAACCCGGCCGGGTCCCGGGCGGCGCGCCCGGCCGGTCGACGTCCGGCCGGCCGTTCCCGGCCGGCGTGCCGCGGTGCCGGCCGAAGACGTGCTGGTGGACGTGCGCCCGCGACGAAGGTGTGCACGGACTCCGGATCGAACTGGCGCGCAGTGCCCGCGCCGCCACCCAGACCGCCCGCGCGATCGCCTCGTCTTCGGCGAGCTCGTCGAGGCCCGCGACGTGCCGCCGAGGCTCGACGAAGAGACAGCCGAGCAGATCGGGCTCGGCCCGATGGGTGACGGCAACCTGGTCGTCGGACCGGACCTCCGGACTCGCGAGCGGCCCGCCACCCCGGTGCTTGGCACAGATCGGGCAGGGCCCGGCCGGCACCGCAGACCGGCGGCCGCGGCCGGGTCAGCAGGGGCCGTTGTCCGTCCACACTCCCCACTGGCCCGTGGTTCCCGGCTCTTCGCCCTGCGTCCACCACTTCGCCGTCCACTTGTGGCCGTTGTGGGACACCACGGTGCTGCCTGTGTACACCTGCGACGCGCTCCACGCCGGGTCCGTGCAGGTGCCCGGGGTCGTCGTACCGCCCGTGTCCCACGTGACCTGCGATGAGCGGTAGAAATTGATCGACTGGGCCACCCAGCGGGGCGCCTGGGCGCCCAGGCGGGTGCGGAACGCCGTCCAGTCGTGGGTCGCCCACGGGGACCAGCCCAGCTCCGCGTGGGCCGCCAAGCGGGGGAAGGCGAGGTAGTCGATGTCCGCCGAGGTGACCACCGTTTCCGCCCACAGCGGGGATTCCACGCCGCGGACCGCGGACTCGCCCACGCCCGACAGGTAGGCGCCCGGGTTCCAGTTGTAGGCGTCCTGGACCTCGATGTAGCCCGCCCACGACAGGCCGATCGGGGTTGCGCTGTTGTACTTCATGTCCAGGTAAGCCTTGTTCGCCGGCGACAGGATCACCTTGCTGCCACGGGAAACCGCCGCCGATACCCCCGCGTCCGACGTGGACGTCCCCCAGAACTGCGGGGAAGCCGACGCGGGCAGCGTCGCCTTCGCGATGTCGTGCCAGCCGATCGCGGACTTGCCCGTGGCCGCCACCAGGGGGAGGACCTTGTTCACGAACGTCAGGTAGTCCGCCGCCGACGTCGACGAGGCCTCGTCGCCGCCGATGTGCAGGTACGGGCCCGGGGTCAGGGCCGCCAGCTCGCGCAGGACGTCCGCGATGAACGTGTACGTGATGTCCTTCGAGATGCACAGCGAGCTGTAGCCGACCGCCGTGTCCGTCCGCAGCGCCGGCGCGACGCCGTTGCAGTTCAGCTCCGCGTACGACGCCTGCGCCGCGTTCACGTGCCCCGGCATGTCGATCTCCGGGATGACCGTGATGTGCCGCGAAAGCGCGTAGTTCACGATGTCCGTGTACTGCGCCTTCGTGTAGTAGCCGCCCGCGCCGCCGCCGACCTGGGTGCTGCCGCCGTACGTCGTCAGGCGCGGCCAGCTGTCGATCTGGATGCGCCAGCCCTGGTCGTCGGCCAGGTGCAGGTGCAGATTGTTGATCTTGTACTGGGCCAGCTGGTCGAGGTAGCGCTTGACCGTCGCCACCGGGTGGAAGTGCCGGGCGACGTCCAGCATCGCGCCGCGGTAGCCGAACCGCGGGTAGTCCACGATCGTCGCGCCCGGGACGCTCCACGGCCCTGGCTGCGCCGACGGGCTCTCGATGCTCCCGGGCAGCATCTGCCGCAACGTCTGGACGCCCGCGAAGAGACCATCCGCCGTCTGCGCCCGCACGGTGACCGACGACGCCGTCGACACGAGCTGGTAGCCCTGGGCCCCGACGCTGGACGGCGCGCCGCTGAGCAGCAGCGCGATGCTGTCGGCGGGCACGGACGCCGGGGCGTCGGACACCGGCAGCGCGTAGCCGGTCGAACGGCGCAGCACGCCGCCCAGGTAGTCGCCGACGTCCTTGGCCTGCGCCGATCCGGCTTCCGTGACGATCTTCGTCGTCGAAACCAGCGGGAAGGTGACCCCGGTCGCCGGGGTCACCGACACCGGCACCGGGACGATCGACTGCAACGCGGGCGTGGCCGCGGTGGCGACGGGAGTGAGCTGGGCGGCCGTCGTGGTGGCCCCGACCAGGGCCACTACGGCGAGAGCGCGGCCGAGACGCCGCGCGCGGGATGTCTTCACCGGGTCCTCCTGGCGGGAAGGGCGCGACATCACCGTCGTGCCTGCCCGGATCGTCGCATTTCTGCTGTCGATGGTCTAGACCAGAGCGGGTGGTTAAGCTCGCGCGGTGCCGCGGGACTTCGAGCCGGGATCGCCGTTCGCGCTGCTTTCCGGCGGCGAGACGGCCGTCTGGTACGCCTACATGAAGGTGCACCTCCGCCTCGAGTACGAGCTGAACCGGCAGCTGCGCGCCGACAGCGGCATCTCGCTCGCCGACTACCACGTGCTGGTCGCCCTGACGAGCGAGCCCGGCGGCCGGATGCGGATCACCGACCTCGCGATCCGCATCGGCTGGGAGCGCAGCCGGCTTTCGCACCACCTGAAGCGGATGCGCGAGCGCGATCTGGTGGAAACCGGTGTCAACCCCGAGGACCGCCGGGCCGTCGACGTGGTGCTCTCCGAGGCCGGCTGGGAGACGCTGCGCCAGGCCGCGCCGGGCCACGTCGAGTTCGTGCGCGAGGCTTTCCTGGATGCCCTCGAGCCCGGTGAGATGGCGCGGCTGGCGACCTCGCTCGAGCGGGTCTACGACGCTCTCGTCGAGCACGGCAGCCTGCCGCGGCCGAACGACCACCCCTGATCCAGATGCGTGATGTTTCACGTAATGTGGTGCTCGATCCGCTCGAGAAAAGGGTGTGCGATGACGACGGTGGCCGAGCTGATGGAAGCCAACCTGCTCCAGGTCTTCAACGAACGGGATGACGAGCGACGTGCGAAGGTGATCGCCGCGACTTACGCGACCGACGTCGCGTTCGCCGATCCCGAAGGGGTGGCGACCGGGCACGGCGAACTGGACGCCAAGGCCAAGGGCCTGCTGGACCGGTCGCCGGGGTTCGTGTTCTCCGCGGCCGGGCCGGTGCTGGTCAACGCCGACCTGGGCCACCTGGCCTGGGCTTTCGGCCCGGAAGGCGCGCAGCCGGTCGCGCGGGGGATCGACGTCGCCCTCGTCGAGGACGGGCGCATCAAGAAGCTCTACACCATGCTCCTGCCGGACTGAGCCGGATTAGGCTCGGAGACATGTTCGACGAGCTGACGTTCCCGGTGATCGCCGCGCCGATGGCCGGCGGCCCGACCACCCCGGAGCTGGTCGCGGCGGTGTCCGAGGCCGGGGCCTTCGGGTTCCTGGCCGCCGGCATGCTCACGCCCGCGGCCCTGGCGGCGCAGATCGACCGGACCGCCGAGCTGACCGCCCGGCCGTTCGGCGTCAACCTCTTCGTGCCGCAGCCGGACACCGGCGCCGACCTCACGGCCTACCGCGAGCGGCTGCTCGCCGTCGCCCGCGAATACGACGTCGAGCTGGGCGAAGCGAAGTGGGACGACGACGCGTATCCAGCGAAGCTGGACGTCGTGCTCGAGAAGCGCGTCCCGGTGGTGACGTTCACCTTCGGGTCGCCTTCGCCCTCGGACGTCGTCCGGCTGCACGAGGCCGGCAGCAAGGTGCTCGTCACCGTCACCACGCCGGAGGCCGCCGCGCGCGCGGCGGATCTCGGCGCCGACGCGCTGGTCCTGCAGGGGTTCGAGGCGGGCGGGCACCGCTCGCTGTTCACCGACGACGCCGACCTGCCCGGCGGCGGCGCCGAGTACGGCGCCCTCGCGCTGCTGCGGCTCGCCGCCGCCCGCGTGGACGTGCCGCTCGTCGCGGCCGGGGGCCTGGTGCACGGCGGTGACGTCGCGGCCGTGCTCGCCGCCGGCGCCGAAGCCGCCCAGCTGGGCACGGTCTTCCTGCGCGCGGACGAGGCAGGCACCTCCGAGGCGCACCGCAAGGCCCTGGTCGTCGCCGACCGCGAGACGGCGTTTACCCGCGCCTTCAGCGGCCGCCCCGCGCGCGGGCTGGTCAACCGGTTCATGGACGAGCTGTCCGCGGGCGCACCCGCCGCGTACCCGCAGATCAACCGCATGGCCGGGCCGGTGCGCAAGGCGTCGGCGAAAGCCGGTGACCCGGAGGCGATCTCGCTGTGGGCCGGCCAGACCTACCCGCTCGCCTACGACGCTTCGGCCGCCGTGATCGTCGAACGGCTGAAGGTCGAGGCGCGCGAAGCCGCCGCACGCCTCGACCGGATCCGCTAGTCCGTCTTCTCCACCTCGGCATCGGAGCGGTTCAGCACCGAGTGCCGCTTGCTGTAGAGGAAGTAGATGACCATGCCGATCAGGAACCAGACGGCGAACCGCAGCCAGGTCGCCGGCTGCAGGAACGTGATCAGCCAGATCGAGAACACGATGCCGACCGCGGGCACCACCGGCATGCCCGGCGTCCTGAACGTGCGCTTGAGGTCCGGCCGCTTGTAGTGCAGCACGATCACCGCGACGCAGACGACGACGAACGCGAGCAGGATGCCGATGTTCGTCAGCTCGGCGGCCTCGCCGATCGGCAGCACCCCGGCGATGACCGCGGCCGCGCCGCCGAGGATCCAGGTCATCCGGCTGGGCACCTGGCGCACCGCGTGCGTCTTGCCGAACCACGGCGGCAGCAGCCCGTCGCGGCTCATCGAGTAGCCGACGCGGGTGGCGCCCATCAGGAACGTGAACAGCACGGTGAGGATGCCGACGATGGCGCCGATCGCGATGACCGTGGCCAGCCCGTTCAGGCCGACCGACTTGAACGCCGTCGAGAAGCCGCTCTTCGGGTCGATCTCGGTGTACTTCTGCATGCCGGTCAGCACCAGGCAGGCCAGCACGTAGAGCACCATCGAGATGCCCAGCGAGTAGAGGATCGCCTTCGGCATGTGCCGCTGCGCGTCCTTCGACTCCTCGGCCGCGGTGGACATGGCGTCGTAACCGAAGACGGCGAAGAACACCGTCGCGGCGCCGGTGACCGCGCCGCCGAAGCCGGCCGGGGCGAAGGGCGTGTAGTTGCCGGTCTTGATGTAGAAGAAACCGACCAGCACCACGACGATCACGATCAGGACCTTGATCCCGACCATCACCGTCTCGAACCGGGCGGCGCTGCGGATGCCGCGGTTGAGCAGGTACGCGATCAGCAGGCACAGCAGCGCGGCGAACAGGTCGACCTTGTGCCCGGGGCCGGTGCCGGGCGCGCCCAGCATCCACGCGGGGAGATCGAGCCCGAGCTGGCCGAGCAGGAAGCTGAAGTAACCGGAGATGCCGATGGCCACCACCGCCACGATCGCGGTGTACTCCAGCAGCAGGTCCCAGCCGATGAACCAGCCGACGACCTCCCCGAGCACCGCGTAGCCGTAGGTGTAGGCCGAGCCGGCCTTCGGGATCAGGCCGGCGAACTCGGCGTAGGAGAACGCGGCCGCGGCGCTCGCGACGCCGGCGATGAGGAACGAGATCAGCACGGCCGGCCCGACGCCGGGGATGCCCGCCGCGTCGTCGCCGTGCGCGACACTGCCGGCGAGGGCGAAGATCCCGGCGCCGATGATGCCGCCGATGCCGATGGCCGTCAGCTGCCACAGGCCCAGGGTGCGTTTCAGGCCACCGGCTTCCGAAGTGTCGGGGATCTGGTCGATCGGCTTGCGCCGGAAGATGCCGGAGCTGCTGCCCAGGCCTCCTGGAGCGGACATCATCGTCTCCCGAACGTCGGTGAACGGCCCGGATCACGGACCCAGCGGGAACCTACCGGCAACCCCGCCGGGCTACCGCGCGAGCGTTCAGCCCGCCACGGTGTCCTCGCTCACGCCGTCGGCGGCCCTCGCCGCGGCGCGCTTCGCCTGGGTGGTCCGGACCGCGCTCGCGGCGAAGTAGGTGAGCAGCTCGGCGATCTCCGCCGGGTCGTCCAGCTGCGGGCAGTGGCCCCAGTCCTCGCGGACCAGCAGCCTGCTGTGCGGCACCAGCGTGTGCAGCTGACGTCCGGACGCGGCGGTGACGAGCTTGTCCTTGCCGCACGCGACGACCAGCAGCGGCACCGTGACGGAGTCGAGCCGGTAGGCGTCGGCCAGCTCGGCGACGAGCTGCCGGGCCTGCTCCAGGCGGCTCTTGGTCGCGCGGTAGTCGGGGAAGAGCGCGGTGAAGCGCTGCACCTGGGCGATGTCGGCCGCGTGCGCGTCGGCGTAGAGGAACCGCGGGACGAGCTGCTCGGCCACCTTGCGGACCAGGAAACCCGGCACCGGGACCGGCAGCGACGAGTACAGCCGCAGCGGCAGCGGGTAGCGCGCCATCGTGCGGATCAGCCACGAGTCCACAAAGCCCGGTGCGGCGATCGAGACGACGCCCGAGAGCGGGAGCCGGCTGTTCTGGGCGGCACGCAGGCTCATGGTGCCGCCGAGGGAGTTCCCGGCCAGCACGACCGAGCCGAGCACGGCCTGCTCGCGGACGACGGCGGTGGTGAACGCGTCGAGCTGCGGCAGCATCGGCCCGGGCCGCAACGGCTGGGCGTCCCCGAACCCGGGGAGGTCGACGGCGATGGCCGGGACGCCGGCGGCGGCGAGCTGCTCCAGGGCGGGGCGCCAGGTGTCGGCGCTGTCGCAGTAACCGTGCAGGAGCACCAGCCTCGGCGCGGTCGGCCGGACGTGCGGCACCGCGGATCGTCGGCGCGAGCGGCGCGGGGCGGACTGTTCCGGGTCCTGGACGGGGTCACCGACCTCGAGGACGCGGGTGCGGACTCCGGCGTAGCGCCGGAAGGAGACCCGGACGGGATCCGGGTCGCTGCTGGGCCGGCCGCCCGGTACAGCCGGAGCGGGCCGCTTCGTCGCGGTCATGACTACAGATTAGCTGGCCACAGTGGAGTTCCGGTGGAACTTCGGTGCTAACGACCAGATCTCGATAAGAGTCCGTTGACAATTCACGAACTAGCCGGTACAAGCGGTGACCTGAGCGGGTTCCGGGCGCATCCGCCCAGGTCACGGCGGTCAGCGAGTGAAGACGATCTTCCCGGCGGTGTCTCCGTCGAGCATCGCCTGGAACCCCTTGGCCGCGTCCGCGAACGGAAGTTCCGCGCCGATCTGCGGTCGCACGCCGGTCAGGTCGAGGTACGCGAGCAGATCGGCGAGCTCGTCACGGGTGCCCATGGTCGAGCCGGAGACGCGCAGCTGCAGGAAGAAGACGCGCTGCAGCTCCGCGTTCGCGTCGGGGCCGCTGGTCGAACCGGAGACCACGATGATCCCGCCCGGCTTGAGCGACTTCACCGAGTGCGACCAGGTCGCCTTGCCGACCGTCTCGAACACCGCGTCGACGCGCTCGGGCAGCCGCGCGCCGGACTCGAACGCCTGGTGCGCGCCGAGACTCGTGGCCAGCGCGCGCTTCTCCTCGGTGCGGCCGGTGACCCAGACCCGGAACCCGGCCGCGCGGCCGAGCTGCACCAGAGCCGTCGAGACGCCGCCGGACGCGCCCTGCACCAGCATCGTCTGCCCGGGCCGCAGCCCGGACTTCACGAACAGCATCCGGTAGGCGGTCAGCCAGGCCGTGCCCATGGTGGCGGCTTCGGCGAAGTTCAGGCCGGCCGGCTTCGGGACGACGTTGCGCGCCGGCACGACGACCTGGTCGGCGAAGGTGCCCTGGTGCTTCTCGGTGATGAGCGTGCGCTTCGGGTCGAGGGTGTCGTCACCCTGCCAGCCCGGCGCGTTGATCACCGAGTGGACGACGACCTCGGAGCCGTCGTCGAGGGTGCCGGCGCCGTCGCAGCCGAGGATCATCGGGAACTGGTCCGGCTTGATCCCGACGCCGCGCAGCGTCCAGAGGTCGTGCATGTTGAGGCTGGCCGCCTTGACGTGCACGCGGACCCAGCCGTCGGGCACTTCGGGTTCGGGGCGCTCGCCGACGACGAGCGAGTCCAAGGGGCTTTCGGCGTTGGGTTCCTGCGCGTAGACGGCGAACATGCTTCGGAACCTACCGCCCCTGAAGCGCGACGGCACGAGAGCGCGCGTAGGCTCACACCGTGTTCAACGGGCTTGCCGACTGGTGGGACGGGGTCGAGCTGTGGCTCGCCCAGGCGTGGTTCCCGGTCCAGTTCGTGCTGGTGATGGTGGTGGTCGTGCCGCTGTGCCTGGCCGCCGCCTGGGTCCTCGACAAGGTCGTCGGCCTCTTCGCCAGACGACTCACCCCGGGGCGTGACGACGACCGCTCCGACCGCTCGGCATAGGCTCGCGCACCATGTTCAACCGAAGGCGGATCACCGCCGCGCTGATCGGGCTCCTCGTGCTGGTGCTGGGGGGCTGGCTGGTCAAGGACAACCTCGGCGGCTCGTCGAACCCCTCGACGGCACCGACCACGAGCAGCACCGGTTCCGCCGCGCCCGCCCAGGGTGGCTCGGCGGTGCCGGGCGCCGACTCGGGCCTGCCGGTCAAGGCGTTGTCCACGCTGCCGGCGCAGGCCGCCGACACCTGGAAGCTGATCCGGGCGGGCGGCCCGTACCCCTATCCCCGCAACGACGACGTCGTGTTCGAGAACCGGGAGAAGCGCCTGCCCAGCAAGCAATCCGGCTACTACCGCGAATACACCGTGAAGACGCCGGGCAGCGCCGACCGCGGCGCGCGGCGGCTGATCTCCGGCCGGGCGCACGAGCTGTTCTACACCGGCGACCACTACTCGTCGTTCGTCGTCGTGGACCCGGCCCGATGAGCGCCGGGGAGCAGGCGAAGGCCGCCGCGGAAGACGCCTTCGGGCGCGGCGCGTACCCGCACCTGGTGAACTCGCAGCCGACCGTGGACAAGGCCAGCACGCTGAGCGCGTTCGCCGAAGCACTGTCCTTTCCGGATTACTTCGGTCACAACCTCGACGCGCTCTACGACTGCCTGACCGACCTGTCGTGGCTGCCGCCGGGCGAGCACGTGCTCATCTGGCCGGGCTCGGAAGGCTTGCGCAAGGCCGAACCCAAGACCTACCTGGCCATCCGCAGCGTGCTCTCGGACGCGCAGCGCGCGCTCGGGCCGAGCGGCCCGAGCGCCGGCTCGTGGCGGCTCACGGTCGTGCTGCCGGACGCCTGACAGCGCCCGACCGTGCCTGTCAGCGCGGTGACAGCGTCGTACCAGGGCCGGCTGCGAATACTTGCGCGTGACCGAATATCGCTCGATCGACTCGCTCGACGGCACCGCGATCAGCTACGCCCATCGCGGTGCCGGGCCGGGGCTCGTGATCGTCCCCGGCAACAACCGGATGGCGCACAACTACGACCGGCTGGCCGGCGAACTCGCCGATCGGTTCGCCGTCTCGGTGATCGACCGCCGGGGGCGCGGGGCCAGCGGTCCGCAGGGCCCGGACTACGCCCTCGAGCGTGAGATCGAGGATCTTCGTGCTGTCCAGCAGGCCGAAGACGCGCACCTCGTCTTCGGCCACAGCTACGGCGGCCTGGTGGCCCTGCAGTCGGCGCGCGCGGACCGGTCCCTCGACCGGCTGGTGGTGTACGAGCCGGCGGTGTCGTTGAACGGCTCGTTCGACCTGTCGTTCCTGCCCGGCTTCGAGCGGCTGCTCGCGGCCGGCCGGCGAACCAGGGCCATGGCCCTGTTCCTGCACCGGACGCGCCTGACTCCGCTGCCCGGCTCGACCCCGAGAGTCGTGTTCCTCGCGCTCGCCGCTCTCCTGGTGGGTGGCAGGAGCGGCGTCGAGATGCGGGATCTCATGCCCACGACGCCACCGGAGCTGACCGAGGTCGCGCGGTACGACTCCGATGGCGCGACGTACGCCGAGGTCATGGCGAGGACACTGCTGCTCGGCGGCACCAGGACCCCGGCCTATCTCCTCGGGGTGCTCGAGCCGCTGAGCCGCGTGATCCCGCGAGCGCGGGTCGAGCTGCTCGACGGGGCGGATCACAACGCTCCCGACGAGAGCGCTCCGCGGGCGGTGGCGGAGCACCTCGGCGCGTTCCTCGCCGGGTGACGGCTCGCGCGGCCGGCGTTCGGTGCGGTGGCCGCACCGAACGCCGCACCGGCTAGTCCTGCGGGACCCAGTTCGGCTTGCGCTTCTGGGCGAAGGCCAGGATGCCCTCCTGGCCTTCCTCGCTCGCGAAGAACTTCGCCGACAGGCCGAGCATGTCCTCGAAACCGTCCGACGGCGTCGCCGGGCGGGGCCGGCTCAGCAGGGCCTTTGTCGCGGCCAGCGCGTTCGGGCCGCCCTGGGCCAGCGCCTTGACGAACCGGGCGACCTCGCCGTCCAGCTCGCCGGCCGGGACGGCGGAGTTGAGCAGGCCGATCTCGACCGCGCGGCGCGCGTCGAACGTGTCCCCGGTGAGGAACAGCTCGTGCGCGGCGCGCGCGTTGAGGCGGGGGAGCACGGTCAGCGAGATGACCGCCGGGACGACGCCGATGCGCACCTCGGAAAAGGCGAACGTCGCCTCCGGCACCGCCACCGCGATGTCGCACGCGGCGACCATGCCGATGCCGCCGGCCCGGGCGGGCCCGGCCAGCCGCGCGACGACCGGCTTCGGGCTGCCCCACAGCTGCTCGAGGATCTTCGGGAACTCGTTGACGCCCTGGTCGCCCGCGCCGGCGCCGCGGGCCTCCTTCAGGTCCATCCCCGCGCAGAACACCGGCCCGGTGTGGGTCAGCACGATCACGCGCACGGCGTCGTCCTCGGCGGCTTTCGCGAGGGAATCCGACAGCTCGCGGCGCAGCTGCGCCGACAGCGCGTTGCGGTTGTGCGGGGAGTCCAAGGTGATCGTGGCGGTGCCGCCCACCACGTCGTAGTGCACCAGTTCGTCAGCCATGACCGACACCTTTACACACCCCGGGCCACGCGGCCGCTGTGACGCCGGGCACTTGCACGAAAATACGTGCACGAAAACTCGTGTAAGGCTACGGTGGCGGTATGCCCGAACCGCGGACCGCCGATCTCAAGGCGTTGAAGGCCCTCGCGAACCCGCTGCGCCAGCGGATCCTCGAACTGCTCACGGCCGGCGGCCCGGCGACGTCGACGACACTCGCCCAGCAGCTCGGCGTCACCAGCGGCGGCACGAGCTACAACCTGCGCGTGCTGGCGGAAAACGGCTTCGTGGCCGAGATCCCGGAGCGGGCGCGCGGCCGGGAACGCTGGTGGCGCGCGGTCGAGCACGACGTCCGCCTGCCGCCGCCCGGCGACCAGGACGACCCGGCGAAGGCCGCGATCGGCGAGCTGCACCGGCTCTGGCTCGCCGGGGACACCGACCTGTACGAACGCTTCGAGCGGGAACGGCCCCGGCTGGGCGAATGGGCCGACGCCGTGCCGTACTCCCGCGGCGCCATCCGCGTCAACCTCGAGGAGCTCGCCGACTTCTTCGAGGCCTACCTCGCGCTCCTGCGGCGCTACCAGCGCCCGGACGGCGAAACCCCGCCCGACGCGCGCCGGGTCGAGACGCGGCTGCTCGCGTTCCCCGCGCCGGCCGAGAAGGAGGCCGGCCTGGACTGAGGAGGAAAGGCCCTGGGTGCCGAGCGGCCACTCGGCACCCAGGAAACGGAAAACCACTCACGATCTCCCGAAGCAAGGAGAACACTTCATGCTGCCCTGGGGCAAATCGCGGCTCGCCGCCGCGATCCTCGTGCTGGGCGCGGTCACGCCGGGAACGGCGTCCGCCCAGCCACCGAACGACCTCACCTTCACCGGCGCCGGCGGGATCCCGTTGCACGCCACGGTGTTCCGCCCGGCCGGCCCGCCGAAGTCCGCGATCGTCCTGCAGGGCGGCTCGGACTGGCAGGTGCGCGACGACCTGCGCGTGCAGGCCGAGATGTTCACCCGCCTCGGCGTCACCACCCTGGTCTACGACCGCCGCACGGTCGGGTACTCGAAGACCAGCCGCGACTACGGCGTGCTGGCCGACGACCTCATCGCGGCCGTCGGCGCGCTGCGCACCCAGCCGGGGGTCGACCCGGCGGACGTCGGCGTCTGGGGCGTCAGCGAAGGCGGCTGGGTCGCGCCGCTGGCCGCCACGCGTTCGCCGGCCGTCTCGTACGTGATCACCGAGGGCTCGGCCGGGATGGGCGGCGGCCGCCAGACGTCGTGGTACTGGGGCAACGTGCTGCGGCACCAAGGGATCTCGGGTTCGCTGCTGTGGACGCTGCCGGTGCAGGGCACCCGCTTCGCCGTCGGCGCCGGGCTGTTCCCCGAGGCGTACTACGACCCGGTGCCGGTGCTCGAACGGCTGAAGCAGCCGATGCTGGCGTTGTGGGGCGACTTCGACGTCAGTCACGCGCCGGTGGAGAGTTCGCGGATCTTCGCCGACGCCCTGCGCGCGAACCCGGACCACACCATCCGGTTCGTCGCCGACGGCGGTCCCGACCTCTACGCGACCACCGACGCCGGGTTCGACCGGCTGCCGCGCGTCGTGCCCGGCTACCCTGCGGCCGTCGCGGCGTGGCTGGCCGATCGGCGCGGCGTGCACGTCGAGACGCCGTCGTTCACCCAGCGGCCGACCGAGCCGCTCGTTCCCCTGGCGTGGTGGGAATCGGTGTGGGCGCAGGGAATCGTGCTGCTCGTGCTGCTCGTCGGGTTCGTGGTCGCGCTGGTCCGCCGGGCTCGCTGGCTGGGCGGTCTCGGCCTGGTGACCGTCGCCGGGTTCCTCGCCCTGCTCGGCTGGGCGCAGGCGTCGGGGATGAAGGACTTCGGGCCGGTGCTGCTCGGCCGCCCGCTGCCGTGGCTGGCCCTGCAGGCCTTGGCCGTCGCGACGGTGGTGGCGTTCGGCTTCACGGTGGCGAAACCGGCCGGCCGCCGGGTGCTCCCGGTGGCCGCCGGTGTCGCTTTCCTGCCGTGGGCCCTCTACTGGGGGCTGCTGCTGCCCTGACTCAGGCCGGGCAGAGCCAGTCCGGGTCGCCTTCGCGGACCTCGACGACGGCCGCGTCCGGAGCGGGGAAGTGCTGCTTCATCGTGAACGCCTCGGGCGTCGGCCCGTGGACGCGCAGGTGCTTGATCTTCTCTTCGGCGTCGGCGGGTGTCGGCCGGTAGCCGGCCGGCACCCACCACAGCGCGGTCATCACGTCCTTGACGTGGTGAAACCACTCGCGGCGGCGCTTGAGGATCGCCAGGTGGCCGGGGGAATACGTGAAGGCGGCCAAGGTCTCCACCGACGTCCAGGAGGACATGTTGATCAGGAGACCGGACGTGCCGCGCACGTCCCATTCGAAGGCGCGGATCGAGATCGCGTTGTCGTCCTCGGTCTGCAGCCGCCAGACGAATCCCGGTGCGGCGTCGGCGAGGGCGTTGACGGGCTCGAGCGCGTCGACGAAATCCTTGTCAAGCAAGCACTGCGGCGCGAAGCGCCTCCGTTGAGGGCGGTGGTGGGGGCAAGGGAGGAGGGTCGTCGATCGGTGCTTTCATGCGGGCGATGTTGACTTCTGCGAGTTCGTACCCCATGAGGCCACCCTACGGACGGTTCGCCGTCCGCAGGGTGGCCTTTCACGCGGTGTCAGCCGATGGTCGTCGTCGTGAAGACCGGGCTGGGGTTGGGGAAGCAGGCGGTGGGCGCGGTGATGTCGCCGATGAAGGTGCCAGCCACCGCCTTGAAGGTCAGGCCGGGGTCGCTGTAGCTGGTGCCGGACAGCTTCGTCTCGATGGTGCCGGACGTGCCCGCGGTCAGGTGCGCGGTGATGGTCGGCAGTTCGAAGGTGGCGCCGCCGGCGATCGGGCCGGGGAAGCTCAGGGTCGCGACGCCGCCGGAGACGGCGATCGCCGGTGCGGTGGAACCGAGGCCGGAGCCGCCGGCGAGGTCGGCGCCGACGTAGGTGGAGTTGGCCGGGATCGGGAACTTCAGCGCGAAGGTGTTGATGTTCTTCACGGTGTTCCCGGCGACCTCGCCGGGCACCTCGTTCGGTGCCGGGTCGATGACGACGTCGAAGGCGGCGCCGGGCGCGACGGTGGCGGGCGCGGTGACGTCGGCGTCCTGGTTCAGCGAGACCTGCTGCGGCCCGATGATCGGGGCGTCGGCCTGGCAGTCGAAGGCGATGGTGGTGGCGGCTTGGGCCGGGGCGGCGAGGGCCAGCGGGAGAGCCGCGGCCGCGGTCAGAGCAGCCAGCCGGGAAAAGTGAAGCGCTTTCATCTGTATCCACCTACCTGCGGTTTTGGAGGGAGGAACGAGAGCTGCGCAGCGCTTAGATAGTTACCGGCAAGTTAACTAGGGCGTCAAGGATTTACCGTTCCCAGGCACGGTGGGTAACAAAAATGTGAATAAGACTCGCCTTTTGGCGGTGGTGATCTTCGCGGATGATCGTTCCGGCGCACTCAGCGTGGTCTAGACGCGCGCTCCGGCGCGCAGCAGCTCGGTGACGGCGGTGGCGTACCGGCCGATCACGACGTCCGCGACGCGCGGGTCGTCCGCCAGCGGTGCGGCGAGGAACGCGCCCGGGTCCGCCTCCCGGGCCAAACGGGCGATCCGGTCCGGCAGCAGGCCCGGCGCCAGGAACCACGACGCCACGATCAAGTGCTTCACGCCCCGGTCCCGCAGTCGGGCGGCGGCCGCCGGGATGTCCGGCTGGGTCGCGCTCGCGAACGCCTCGCTCACCGGGAGCCCGAGTCGAGACTCCCAGCGCGCGGCCAAACCGGTCACGACCGCGTTCGCCGAGGCGTTGGACGAGCCGACCGCGCTCAGCAGCACACCCGTCCCACGCCGTCGCGGAGCCGCCGAAAGCCGATCGAGGGCGACCGCCTCCAATGCCGGATCCGCGCCGAGGACGTCCGACACCTGGACGCGGAAGCCGGGGCACTCGGCGGTCACCGACGACACCAGTGCCGGCAGGTCGACGCGGGCGTGGAACGCGCTGCCCAGCAGCAACGGCACCACGACCGCCGTCCGGTGCCCGGCCGCGTACAGCTCCCGCAGGACATCGGTGACCCGTGGCTCCGACAGGTCCAAAAAGGACTCGTGCACCGGCAGCTCCGGCGCCCGCGCGCGCACGACGTCGACCAGGGCCCGCACGGTCGACGCCGAGCGGGAGTCGCGGCTGCCGTGCGCGACGGCGACCAGGGGCGGGGTCACGAGAACCGCTCACCCACCAGACCGGCGGCCAGGGTGTCGCCGTCCTTCGGGTCGATCACCAGGAACGCGCCGGTGCGCGGGCTGACGCCGTAGTCGTCGACGCTCAGCTCCTCGGCCAGCGTCAACGTGACCAGGCCGATGTCGTTCAGCTCCAGCGAAGCCGGCCCGGCCACGCTGGCCAGCTTCTGCTCGTCGAACCGCGCGTGCAGCTCGCCGACCAGCGCCTGGACCGTGCGCGCGCCGTGCTTGACCAGCACCCGCGCGCCCGGCTTGAGCGGCTTCGACGACAGCCAGCACAGCGTGCCGGTGATCTCGTCGGTCACCTCCGGCGGCGAGTCCGCGGCCGCGATCAGGTCGCCGCGGGAGATGTCGATGTCGTCGGCCAGCAGCAGCGTCACCGACGTCCCGGAGCCGGCCTCGTCGAGCGGGCCGTCGGCGGTGTCGATCCGCTCGACACGGCTGCGAATGCCTTGCGGCAGCACGACGATCTCGTCACCCGGACGCACCGTGCCCGCGGCGATCTGGCCGGCGTACCCGCGGTAGTCCGGGTACTCGGGCGTGCGCGGGCGGATGACGTACTGCACCGGGAACCGCAGCGCCGAGTCGTGCGGGTCGGGCGCGACCGGCACCTCTTCCAGGTGCTCCAGCAGGCTCGGGCCGGAGTACCACGGCGTCCGGTCCGACCGCGACGCGACGTTGTCGCCCTCCAGCGCCGACACCGGGACCGCGAGCACCGAACCCCGGGTGTAGCCCAGGGATTCGGCGTGCGTGGCGAACTCCTCGGCGATCACCGTGAACGTCGCTTCGTCGTAGCCGACGAGGTCGATCTTGTTCACCGCGAGCACCAGCTGCGGCACGCCGAGCAGCGCGAGCACGGCCGCGTGCCGCCGGGTCTGCTCGATGACGCCCTTGCGCGCGTCGACCAGCAGCACGGCCAGCTGCGCGGTCGACGCGCCGGTCACCGTGTTGCGCGTGTACTGCACGTGCCCCGGGGTGTCGGCCAGCACGAACGACCGCTTCGGTGTCGCGAAGTAGCGGTAGGCGACGTCGATGGTGATGCCCTGCTCGCGTTCCGAGCGCAGGCCGTCGACGAGCAGGGACAGGTCCGGTGTGGACAGTCCCTTGTCGACGGACGCGCGGGTGACGGCGTCCAGCTGGTCGGCCAGCACGGACTTCGTGTCGTAGAGCAGGCGCCCGACGAGCGTGGACTTGCCGTCGTCGACGCTGCCCGCCGTCGCGAGCCGCAATAGGCTGGACATCAGAAGTACCCCTCACGCTTGCGGTCTTCCATGGCCGCCTCGGACATCCGGTCGTCGGCGCGGGTGGCGCCGCGCTCGGTGAGCCGCGAGGCGGACACCTCGGCGATGACCTCGTCGACGGTGCTCGCGGTGGACTCGATCGCGCCGGTGCACGAGCCGTCGCCGACGGTCCGGTAGCGCACGGTCCGCTCGGTGACCTCTTCGCCCGGCCGCGGGCCGCCCCACGGGCCTTCGGCGAGCCACATGCCGTCGCGCAGGTACACCTCGCGCTGGTGCGCGTAGTAGATCGACGGCAGCTCGACCTTCTCGCGGGCGATGTAGTTCCAGACGTCCGCCTCGGTCCAGTTGGACAGCGGGAAGACGCGGACCTGCTCACCCGGGCGGTGCCGGCCGTTGTACAGGTTCCACAGCTCGGGCCGCTGGCGGCGCGGCTCCCACTGGCCGAAGGCGTTGCGGAGACTGAAGATCCGCTCCTTGGCCCGGGCGCGCTCCTCGTCCCGGCGGCCGCCGCCGAACACGGCGTCGAACTTGTTCTCCGAGATCGTGTCGAGCAACGGCGTGGTCTGCAACGGGTTCCGCATGCCGTCGGCGCGCTCTTCCAGGCGCCCGTCGTCGATCCAGTCCTGGACCTTCGCGACGACCAGGCGCAGCCCGTGCTGCTCGACGACGCGGTCGCGGAACTCGATGACCTCGTCGAAGTTGTGGCCGGTGTCGACGTGCAGCAGCGGGAACGGCACCGGCGCCGGCCAGAACGCCTTGATCGCCAGGTGCAGCAGCAGCGTCGAGTCCTTGCCGCCGGAGAACAGGATCACCGGGCGGTCGAACTCGCCGGCCACCTCCCGGAAGATGTGGATCGCTTCGGATTCCAGGGCGGCCAGGTTGTCCTGTGCTGCGTCGGCCGCGGGTTCCAGTGTCGTCATGCGTCCCTCGGTGGTTGACATCAGCCGTGCAGTCCGCACTCGGTCTTGCTCTGCCCCGCCCAGCGACCGCTGCGGGCGTCCTGGCCCGGCTCGACCCTGGCCGTGCAGGGCGCGCAGCCGATCGAGAGGTAGCCGATCGACACCAGCGGGTTCTCGAGGATCCCGTGCTCGGCGATGTAGCCGTTGAACTCCTCGTCGGTCCACGCCGCGATCGGGTTGATCTTCACCAGGCCGTTGCGGTCGTCCCAGGTGACGATCGGGGTGTTCGCGCGGGTCGGCGCGTCGACCCGCCGGACGCCGGTGATCCACGCCGAGTACCGGCCCAGGGTCTTGCGCAGCGGCACGACCTTGCGCAGGTTGCAGCACAGCGTCGGGTCCCGGTCGTGCAGCTTCTCGCCGTATTCGGCGTCCTGCTCGGCGACGCTCTGCTCGGCCTGCGCGTTGACGATGCGCACGTTCGGGTAGACGGCCTGCACCGCGTCGCGCGTGCCGATCGTCTCGGCGAAGTGGTACCCGGTCTCCAGGAACAGAACGTCCACATCGGACTTCGCCTTGGTGGCGAGGTCGATCAGCACGGCGTCCTGCATGTTGGACGCGACGATGAAGTCGTCGCCGAACGTCTCGACGGTCCAGCGGATCGCCTCGTCCGCGGTCGCGTCCGCGAGCTCCTTCGAAGCGCGTTCGGCGAGGGTCTTGTAGTCGGCTGTGGCGGTCATCGGGACACCTCCGGAAGGGACAGTCCGAGGAACTTCACCGAGAAAACCCGGCGACAGGCGGAACACAGCCAGCTGCCGTTCTCTTCCGGGCGCAGGTCCTCGTCGCCGCAGTACGGGCAGTAGTACGGCGCCGCTCGTTCAGTGCTCGTCACTGCAGGACGCTCTCTTCGGCACGCGCGGCCCACTGCGGGAACCGCTCGCCGGGCTCACGTCCGGCGATGTAGGCGCGCACGACGCGTTCGACGTACGCGGTCAGCTCCGACGCGGTCACCTTGTGGCCACGCAGCTTCCGCCCGAACCCGGCGTCGAGGCCGAGGCCGCCGCCGAGGTGCACCTGGAAGCCCTCGACCTGGTTGCCGTCGGCGTCGGTGACGATCTGGCCCTTGAGGCCGATGTCCGCGGTCTGGATCCGCGCGCAGGAGTTGGGGCAGCCGTTGAGGTGCACGCTGACCGGGGTGTCCAGCTGGGCCTGGATGTCGGCGAGCGACTTCTCCAGGTCGGCGACCAGCTGCTGCGCCCGTGCCTTCGTCTCGACGATGGCGAGCTTGCAGAACTCGAGCCCGGTGCAGGCCATCACCCCGCGCCGCCACGGCGACGGGTTGCTGTCGAGGCCCAGCTCGGCCAGCTCCGCCTGCAGCGCGGGCACCTGCGCCTCGGGGACGTCGAGCACGACGAGCTTCTGCTGCGGGGTGAGGCGCACCCGGTGCGACCCGGCCCGCTCGGCCGCCTCGGCGACGGCGACGAGCGTGCCGCCGGAGACGCGTCCGGCGATCGGCGCCGCGCCGACGTAGAACTTGCCGTCGACCTGCGGGTGCACGCCGACGTGGTCGATCGGGGCGGCGGGGGTCTCCGGCGCCGGGCCGTCGATCAGCTCGCGCTTGAGGTACTCCTCCTGCAGCACCTGGCGGAACTTCTCGGCGCCCCAGTCCTTGACCAGGAACTTGATCCGGGCGCGGGCCCGCAGCCGCCGGTAGCCGTAGTCGCGGAAGATCGAGATGACGCCTTCCCAGACGTCCGGGACCTCGTCGCGCGGGATCCAGGCACCCAGGCGCCGGCCGATCATCGGGTTGGTGGACAGGCCGCCGCCGACCCAGAGGTCGAAGCCGGGGCCGTGCTCGGGGTGGTTGACGCCGACGAACGCGATGTCGTGGATCTCGTGCGCGACGTCGGACTGGCCGGAGATGGCGGTCTTGAACTTGCGCGGCAGGTTCGAGTACGCCGGGTCGCCGATGTAGCGGCGCTTGATCTCGTCGATCGCCGGCGTGCCGTCGATCACCTCGTCGGCGGCGATGCCCGCGACCGGCGAGCCGAGGATGACGCGCGGGCTGTCGCCGCAGGCCTCCATCGTGGTCATGCCGGACTTCTCGAGCTTGTCCCAGATCGTCGGGACGTCCTCGATCCGGATCCAGTGGTACTGGATGTTCTGCCGGTCGGTGATGTCGGCGGTGTCGCGCGCGTGGGTCTGGGAGATCTCGCCGAGCACGGTGAGCTGCTCGGTGGTCAGCGCGCCGCCGTCGAGCCGGACGCGCAGCATGAAGTAGCGGTCGTCCAGCTCTTCCGGCTCCAGCGTCGCGGTGCGGCCGCCGTCGATGCCGGGCTTGCGCTGGGTGTAGAGGCCGAACCAGCGGAACCGGCCGCGCAGGTCGCCGTGGTCGATGGCGTCGAACCCGCGGTGCGCGTAGATGTTCTCGATCCGCGCCCGCACGTTCAGCGGGTTGTCGTCCTTCTTGGACCGCTCGTTCGGGTTCAGCGGCTCCCGGTAACCGAGTGCCCACTGCCCTTCGCCGCGCTTCTGCTTGGCGCGCGCGGGGCGGGCGGGGGTATCACGCGTGGGCGAGGCCATGGGGGCGTCCTCCGAGAGGCTTTTCGTGGCACCGGAGGACGCGAAGACACATTCCCTCCGACGCCGCTGTCCAGGTTCGTGGCAGGTGGTGGTGATCGGGCGTCAGCGAACGGGCACGCAGAGGGCACTGGCGACCCGCAGGAGGTCGACGTGGCGGCGCGCCACGAGGAGAACACCGGCAGAAGTCACCCGCTCAGCGTGCCACGCGTCCACAATGTGGTCCAGGCCCGTCCGGATCGTGGGAGAAGGGTCACTAACCAGGGAGAATGCGCCGCCCGGCGGCCCTGCGACCTGCGCATCGGCCGCCGCGGCCGGTGTCAACCGCCCGACGGCCGGGCCGGGTGGGGGCCGGACAGCGCAGCCGCTCTCGTCTCGCCCCCGGCCCGGCGGCCCGGTGAACGGCGTTGACCCGAACGGGCCCTCGGCGGGGGTCCGGCCGTGGCGGGGTGGAGAATCGGAGGGTGCCCGACCTGCGTCCCGACCCCGCCACACCGATCGACCCGGCCTTGCCGGAAAGCGCGCTGAAGGGTCTCGGCAGCAGAGCGTTCGGCGTCTACGTGCACGTCCCCTTCTGCGCGACCCGCTGCGGCTACTGCGACTTCAACACCTACACCGCGGGCGAACTGGACTCCGGCTCGTCGCCGCAGTCGTGGCTGGAAGGGCTGCGCCGGGAGCTGGAGCTGGCCGCGAAGGTGCTGGTCGTGCCGCCCGCCGCGGAGACGGTCTTCGTCGGGGGCGGAACGCCGTCCCTGCTCGGCGCCGACGGGCTCCGGTCGGTGCTCGACGCCGTACGCGACGTCTTCGGCCTCGCGCCCGGCGCCGAGGTCACCACCGAGTCGAACCCGGAGTCGACGTCGCCGGAGTTCTTCGCGGGCATCCGGGAGGCGGGCTACACGCGGGTGTCGCTGGGCATGCAGTCCGCGGCGCAGCACGTGCTCAAGATCCTCGACCGCGTGCACACGCCCGGCCGGCCGGGGAAGGCCGCCGCCGAAGCGCGCGCGGCCGGGTTCGAGCACGTGAACCTGGACGTGATCTACGGCACGCCCGGCGAGCGTCGCGAAGACCTGCAGGCGACCTTGGAGGCCGTGCTGGCCGCCGGGGTCGACCACGTTTCGGCGTACGCGCTGATCGTCGAGGAGGGCACCGCGCTGGCCCGCCGGGTGCGCCGCGGCGAGCTGCCAGCGCCGGACGACGACGTGCTGGCCGCGGACTACGAGATGATCGACGCGACCCTGTCGGCGGCCGGCCTGCGCTGGTACGAGGTGTCGAACTGGGCGGCGACCGACGCCGCCCGCTGCCGCCACAACCTCGCCTACTGGCGCGGCGACGACTGGTGGGGCGCCGGCCCGGGCGCGCACAGCCACGTCGGCGGGGTGCGCTGGTGGAACGTCAAGCACCCGGCGCGCTACGCCGCCCTGCTCGCCGACGGCGACTCGCCCGCGGGCGGCCGCGAGGTGCTCACCGACGACGACCAGCACCTCGAGCGGATCATGCTCGAACTGCGCGTCGCCGAAGGACTGCCGCTGGACGTCCTGGACGAGCCGGGCCTGGCGGAAGCCCGCGCGGCGGCGGCCGAGGGCCTGCTCGATCCGTCCGCATTGGACTCCCGCGGCCGCGCGGTCCTGACCGATCGCGGCCGCCTGCTGGCCGACGGCGTGGTCCGCCGGCTCGCGGGCTGAGCCGGTGGCGTTGCTCGGCCGGTGGCGGATCGTGGAAATGAGCGCCTGGGACCGCGACGCGGTCGACCTGGCCGGTCCGGGTTTCATCGAATTCGCCGAGGACGGGACCGGACAGCTCGGGTTCGTCGCCGTCGAGGGCAACCTGGACTGCCGTCCGGCCGACCGGGATGGCCGGCCGGGTCTCGAATTCACCTGGGAAGGCGTCGACGAGGGTGACCAGGTCAGTGGACGCGGGTGGGCGGTCCTGGCCGACGACGAGACGATCGAGGGGTGGCTGTTCATCCACCTGGGCGACGAGTCGGATTTCCGGGCGCGGCCGTTCACCGTCACGGAGGAAACGGACAGGTAGTGAGCGATTACCAGTACTACGAGTTCCTGGCGATCGACCGCCCCCTGAGCCGCGCGGAACAGGCTGAGGTCCGGTCGCTGTCCACGCGGGCGACGATCACCGCCACCAGCTTCGCCAACGAGTACCACTGGGGAGATTTCAAGGGCGATCCGCGCCTCTTGGTCGAGCGCTACTACGACGCGCACCTGTACCTGGCCGACTGGTGTACCCGCCGCGTGATGCTCCGCCTGCCGGGCGACCTGCTCGATCCCGGCGTCGTCGAGGATCACCACGTGGATGGCTATCTCGACATCGCGTGTGCGGGCGAGTTCGTCGTGGCCGACTTCATCAGCGAGGACGACACCTATGACATCGACTACGACCCCGAGACCTTGCTGCCGGAGATCGCCGGAGTCCGCGCCGAGCTCGCCGGCGGAGATCTCCGCCCGCTCTACCTCGCCTGGCTGGCCGCCTACGGCAACTGGGAACGCGACGAGGACGCCTTCGGCCGGGACGCCGACGGCGATCTCGAACCCCCGGTTCCGCGCGGGCTCGGCTCGCTGACCGCGGCGCAGCGGGCTTTGGCCGACTTCCTCCGCCTCGACGACGACCTGCTCGCGATCGCCGCTCCGGCCTCGGCCGACAGCGCCCCGGCCCGCCGGACCGTGGGCGAACTGCTCGACGGCGCGGCCCGCCTGCGAACCGGCCGCTGATCTTCCCGGGCATAAATCTCCGGCCCACGTCGTTACTTGCATCAAGCAACAACGTTGGAGGAGGGCCCATGGCGCGCGCGATCAGGTTCGGCGAGTACGGCGATGTGGACGTCCTGCGGGTGGAAGACGTTCCGCGCCCGGCGCCCGGACCGGGCCAGGTGCTCGTCGAGGTCCGCGCGGCCGGGATCAACCCCGGAGAGATCTCGATCAGACGCGGCCTGCTGCACGACCGCTGGCCGGCGACCTTCCCGTCGGGCCAGGGCAGCGACTTCGCCGGCGTGGTCGCCGAACTCGGTGAGGGCGTCGAGGAGATCGAGCTCGGCGACGAGGTCATCGGTTTCGTCCACGACCGGTCCAGCCAGGCGGAGTTCGTCGTGGCGCCGGCGGAGAACCTGACGCCGCGCCCCGACGGCGTTTCGTGGGAGGCGGCCGGTTCGCTGTACGTCGCCGGCGCCACCGCGTACGCCGCGGTGCGCGCGGTCTACCCGCGCGAAGGCGAGACGGTTGTCGTCTCGGGGGCCGCGGGCGGCGTCGGCTCGCTGGCCGTCCAGCTGGCGAAGCTGTCCGGTGCCACCGTGATCGGCCTCGCGAGCGAAGCCAACCACGCGTGGCTGCGCGAGCTCGACGTCGTGCCGGTCGAGTACGGCGAGGGCGTCGAGGAGCGGATCGAGAAGGCCGCGCCGGACGGCGTTCACGCGTTCATCGACACCTACGGCGACGGTTACGTCGACCTGGCCCTGCGGCTCGGCGTGTACGCGGGCCGGATCAACACGATCATCGACTTCGCCGCGGCGGAGAAGTACAACGTCAAGGCCGAGGGCAGCATGGCCGCGTCGACGTCGGACGTCCTGCGCGAGCTGGCGACGCTGATCGCCAAGGGCCTGCTGGAGGTGCCCATCGCGAGCGTCTACCCGCTCGCCGAGGTGCAGGACGCCTACCTCGAGCTGGAGCAGCGCCACACGCGCGGCAAGATCGTCCTGGTCCCCTGACGCTCACGTGTTCCTGGCCGCGACCACCTTCAGGCCGGCCAGGAACACGTCGAGCGCGAAGTCCAGCCGCTCGGCGGCGGTCTCGGCGCTGAAGAACTCGCCCATCCGCAGCATGTTCGGGAACGCGTCGGCCGGCAGCGATTGCATGTAGGCCAGCATCTGCTTCCCGCGCTCGGAGACGTCGTCGGCGTCGATCTCCCCCCACGTCCAGCCGCTCGCCTCGTACGCATATGCCTTGGCGTAGAGCGAAAGCGCGTCCCCGGCGAACGTCGCCTGCTTGAGATCGAGACCGCCCGCGCGCAGCAGCGCGAGCATCGCCTCGCCCTGGTGCAGTGCGCTGGGGTTGACCGGCACGGCGATGTTCCAGGCCACCCGCGCGATGCCCGGGTGCGCGACCATCGCGTGGATCTGCGCCCGCACGAGGTCTTTCACCTGCTCGTCCCAGCGCGCCGGATCGGGTGCCGGCAGCGGCAGGTCGCCCAGGACGGCGTCGAGCATCAGCTCCGCCAGCTCGTCCTTGTTCGACACGTGCGCGTAGAGCGACGCGGGTCCCGTCTCCAGCTCCTGCGCGACCCGGCGCATCGTCACCGCGTCGAAGCCCTCCTCCGCCAGGATCTCGAGCGCCGTCTTGACGACGAGCTCCTGCGAGAGCGCGGGTTTCGCGGCGCGGCGGCGCGGGGCGCGGCGCCACGGCGGCGGGGGAACGGTCAACGAGCACCTCCGGGGTTCTGTTCACGAACACTGTACTTGACGCGAACGGCGTTCGTATGTAGAACGGTGTTCGTAAGACGAACAGCGTTCGCAAAGGGGATCTCATGACCACGACCACCGCCGAAGCCGACGTCCGCGCCGTGCTCGACCGGCTCACGCAGGCCTGGAACGACGGCGACGCCGCCGCGTACGGCCGGCTCTTCACCGAAGACGCGGACTACATCACGTTCTTCGGGCTGAACATGCCTGGTCGCGCCGCGATCGAGAGCGGGCATCGCGCGCTCTTCGAAGGGCCGTTGAAGGGCTCGAAGCTGACCGGGAACCTCGGCGCCGAGACCAAGGTGCGGTTCGTCCGCCCGGACGTCGCCATCGCCGTGGTCGGCGGTGGCTCCTCGCTCGGTGGTGGCGACACCACCGACGCGGGCCGTGCGTCCACCGTCGGTTTCGCGCTGGTCCAGGAGGACGGCGAGTGGTTGGTCACGGCGTTCCAGAACACCCGCGTCTCGGATCCGCGCGGGTGAAAACGCTTGCGGAGGCTTCGGGGGTCGTCGCGCGACCCCCGGCGGAGGTGTTCGAGCAGGTGCTGCGCCGGGTGACCGGCGGCGGCTACCCGATGCGGACGGAGGTCGATCGCGACCGGGGGTTCCTCGCGGTCCAGGGTGGCTGGTGGTACCGCGGCGAGTACCGCGTCACGGCCGATCCGGCCGGCGCCCGCGTCGAGCACCGGGTGGTCGACGCGGCGACCCGGGGACGCTGGGGCGTGCCGCTCGCCAACCGGTTCTTCCTCGGGTTCCGGGCGCGCACGGCGGTCGCGTTCGCCCGGATGCTGGAAGAACTCGACCCGCCGGATGGCCCGGAGGCGCGTCTGGCGAGTAGGGTGAGTTAGGTAAGCCTTAGTACCTGAACGAGGAGATGGCCGATGGCCGAAGCACCCCGGCGGTCCGGACGGCCCGCGGTGAAGCTGCGCGTGCTGCGCACCGAGCGCCTCACCCCGCACATGATCCGGATCGTCGCGGGCGGTGAGGGCATCGCGGACTTCACGCCCAACGCCTGCACCGACGCCTACGTCAAGGTGCTCTTCAAGGTCCCCGGCGTCGAGTACCCGGAGCCGTTCGACGTCCAGGAGATCCGGGCCACCCTCCCGCGCGAGCAGTGGCCGCGGATGCGGTCCTACACGGTGCGGGCGTTCGACCCGCAGGCCGGCGAGCTGGTCTTGGACTTCGTCCACCACGGGGACGAAGGCATCGCCGGCCCGTGGGCGGCCGCGGCGAAGCCGGGTGACGAGCTGCTGCTGTCCGGCCCGGGTGGCGGGTACGCGCCGGGCGCCGACGCCGGCTGGCACCTGCTGGCCGGCGACGAGAGCGCGTTGCCGGCCATCGCGGCGTCGCTCGAGGCGCTCCCGGCCGGCGTCTCGGCGCACGCCGTGATCCTGGTCGAGGACGAGAGCGAAGAGCAGGCGCTGGTCACGAAGGCGGACGCGCAGATCACCTGGCTGCACCGCGCGTCGGGCGGCGACGTCGCCGCGGCGGTGCGGGCCCTGCCGTGGCGCGAGGGCGTCGTGCAGGCGTTCGTGCACGGCGAGGCGGGCTTCGTCCGCGAGCTGCGCCGCTACCTGCTCGACGAGCGGGGCGTGCGGCGCGAGCTGCTGTCGATCTCCGGTTACTGGCGCGTCGGCAAGAACGACGAAGCCTGGCGCGAAGAGAAAGCGGCCGAGCGCGCGCGGGAGAAGTAACCTCGCTGCATGGGTGAGCTGAAGGTAGACGTCGACCCGGCCGAGGCCGGGTTCGACGCGGCGCGGCTGAAGCGGATCGACGACCACTTCGCCCGGTATGTCGACAATGGACGGTTGCCCGGCTGGCTCGCGGTGGTGAGCAGGCACGGCAAGATCGTGCACGTCGGCAGCGGCGGCCATCGCGACGTCGAGGCCGGGCTGCCGGTCGAGCCGGACACGCTGTGGCGGATCTTCTCGATGACCAAGCCGATCACGTCGGTCGCCGCGATGATCCTCGCCGAAGAGGGCCTGCTGGAGCTGGACGACCCGATCTCGCAGTGGCTGCCGGAGTTCGCGTCGCCGCGGGTGTACGTCAAGGGGTCGGCGCTCAAGCCGCTGACCGAACCCGCGACCGGCCCGATCCGGGTGTGGCACCTGCTGACGCACACGGCGGGCCTGACGTACGGCTTCCACCACGGCCACCCGGTGGACGCGATCTACCGGTCGGCGGGCTTCGAGTGGGGCACCCCGCCGGGCCTGGATCTGGCCGCGTGTTCCGAGCAGTGGGCGAAGCTGCCGCTGCTGTTCCAGCCGGGCGCGGAGTGGAACTACTCGATCGCGACGGACGTCCTCGGCCGCGTCGTCGAGGTGGTGTCGGGGCAGTCGCTGGACGAGTTCTTCCAGTCGCGCATCTTCGGCCCGCTGGGCATGACGGACACGGGCTTCTTCACGTCCGCGACCGAACGCCTGGCGGCGATGTACCTGCCGGACCCCTCCGGCGGCATCGCCCGCAACGACGCGTTCGGGGCGCTGGGCACGACCCGCCCGTCATGCCTCTCGGGCGGCGGCGGTTTGGTGTCGTCGGCTTCGGACTACCGGCGTTTCTCGGAGATGTTGCTGCGCGGGGGAGTTCTCGACGACGTCCGGCTGCTGTCGCCGCGCACGGTGTCGCTGATGGCGAGCAACCACTTGCCGGGCCACGTGGACCTGGAGGCGTACGGGCGCCCGTTGTTCGCGGAGATGCCCTTCGACGGGCACGGTTTCGGCCTCGGGTTCTCGGTGCTGGAGGACCCGGTGAAGGCCCGGACGATCTCGTCGGCCGGCGAGTTCGCCTGGGGCGGCGCGGCTTCCACCGCCTTCTGGGTGGACCCGGCCGCGGACATCACGGTGGGCTTCTACACACAGCTGCTGCCGTCGAGCACCTACCGGCTGCGGCCCCAGCTGCGGCAGCTGGTCTATCAAGCACTCGTGGACTGAGGTTCCTCGACGACGTCGGCGGCGATCGGGGGTGCGGCCATGTATCGCGCCACCGTGCGCCGCAGGTGGTCGGCGTGGGTGTAGATCTCCTCCACGCTCGTGATGGGGATGCGGGTCTCGGCCTTGTTCTCGTCGAAGACGCCGAGGTACTTCTTCGAGCGGTTGAACCACAGCCGCGCGATGGGCTTGCGGTTGTTGTCGTCCAGCAGCACGCCGAAGTAGGTTTTGGTATCGCGGGCGGCGATCCTCGCGGCCGGTACCTCGCCGCAGACGATGGCGCGGACCACCCGGTAGCCCTCCAGCTCTTCCTCGGTGGTGACGAGTTCGTCTTCGCGCTCGGGGCTCTCGGCGACCGGCGGCTCGGCCTGCGGCGCGGTGTCGGTGCCGGCTCCGGTGGAGACGCTGACGTAGGCGTCAGGCCCGCCGAGGGCGTTCTTCAGCCGGTCGTTGACCTGCTCGTTCAGGAACTGGCGGGTCGCCTTGCCTACCAGCGGGCCGAACTGCTCGCGCACGCGCTGGGTGAACGCGCCTTCGTAGACCCGCGTGGTCAGGAACTTCACCCACTCGTCCTCCGGCTCCTTGAACTGCGCCGCGAGGATGCGCTTGAGCTGCCCGATGTACTTCAGCTCGCCGGCCGCGCTGATGACTGAGTCGAGGTCGAAGTCCTCCTTCGTGAGCTTCGCCAGTTCGGGCAGCAAGGTCTCGTCGATGTCCGCGAAGTCCATTACCAGGAACGGCTTGGCGTCCATCCGGTTCGGCGCGTCGAGGTCGGTGTAGAACTGGTAGACCTGCCCGTTCGTCAGGACGGCGATCCGCGCGTTGGTGACGGCGAAGTAGCGGAAGAGCTGCGAGGCGTGCTCGATCCGGAGCGGGTCGTTGATCTTCTTCGCCTCGACGAGGACCTGCACCTGCCCGTTGTGCACGATGGCGTAGTCGATCTTCTCGCCCCGCTTGGTGCCCACGTCGGCGGTGAACTCGGGGATCACCTCGGCCGGGTTGAACACGTCGTAACCGAGCACGGTGCTGATGAACGGCATCACGAAGGCGTTCTTGGTCGCCTCTTCGGTCTCGATGCCGTCCTTGTGCTTGCGGATCTTCAGGGCGAGTGCTTGCGCGCGCTCCGCGATGTCCATGCCGGTGCCGATCTCTGCGGGAACTGATCAATCGCCGGAGTCGCCGCGGCCGCCCGGTCTGTTACGGACCGGACGGCCAGGCGTTCCGGATCAGCCGAACGGGCCCTTGTCCGGGGCGCAGATCGTGCCCCGGGCCGGGACCGCGCCCGTCAGGAAGTACGTGTCCAGCGACTTGTCGACACACGCGCTCTTGCCGCGGGAACCGTGGCCGTACGTGTCGAGACTCAAGAGCCGCGCGTTCGCCAGCAGTTTCTCCGTCCGCTGGGCCCCGTCGTACGGCGTTTCCAGGTCGCCCTGGCGGTTCGCCAGCAGGAGGATCGGGGCCGTCGGGCGGTTCCACGGGCCGGTGTAGCGGCCCGGGTCGCTGACGTCCCAGCTCGCGCACGGCAACGTCTTGTAGACGTCGTAGGGGCCGAAGCCGCGGCCGATGCGGTCCGCCGCGCGGGCGTAGCCCGCCCAGACCGCCGGGTCACGCGGGTTCGCCGCGTCCGAACACAGGGTTGCGCCGCCGCCCAGCATCGAGTCGATGTCCGGGGGACCGCCGGCAGCAGCAGGAGCGAGCTTCGAAGGATCCGCCAGGGCCTGGAGGTACGCCGCCAGTTGCGGGGCCGCCTGGGCGTCCGTCAGGTAGTTGTGGATCTGGGCGATCGCGCTCTGGTACGTGACGGCGATCTGGCGACCGTTGGTGTCGGTTACCGTGATCGGGCCGGTCGCCAAGCGGTCGAGGATGGCGGAATAGTCGAAGGTGCAGCGCGCGGCACAGGCGTCCAAAAAGGACTGGAGCGCCCGCGGGCCGTCGACGTAGCCCGCCAGCCGGTAGCTCATCGGGCCCGTGCCGGTCGCCCAGCGCGACGGGTCGTCGACGGCGTCCAAGGCCAGCGTGCCGACGCGACCGGGGAACAGGTTCGCGTACGTCTCGCCGATGTACGTGCCGTACGACTTCCCGTAGTAGCGCAGCTTCGGCTCGCCGAACGCGGCGCGCAGGCGGTCCAGGTCGCGGGCGATCGTGCCGGTGGACAGGTGGTTCGCCAGCGGCCCGGCGTTCTGCTCGCACAGGTCGGTCACGGTCCGGGTGTCCGCGATCTGCTGCTGCTCGGCTTCCGGGGTCAGCGGGAACGTCCCGAGCGCCCGCTGCAGCACTTCCAGCTGCGACGGATCGGTGAAGCAGTGGATCTTCGAGCTCGCCCCGACGCCGCGCGGGTCGATCCCGACGATGTCGTAGCGAGTGTGCAGGAAAGGCGTCAACGCCGGCGCGAAGCGGCCGGACGAGCCCGGGCCGCCCGGGTTGTAGAAGATCGTGCCCAGCTTGTGGGCCTGGTCGGTGGCGGGCAGGCGGCCGATCGCCACCGAGACCGTCCCGGCCGAAGGGTCCTGATAGGACAGGGGGACGTCGAGCCGGCCGCAGTCGTACCCGGCCGGCGAGCCGGTGGGGCAGGGTTCCCAGACGATTCCGGCGGGGCTCGCCACTGCCGCGGGCGCGAGTGCGCCCACCGCGAGCGTGGCGGCCCCCAGAGCCAGCACAGCGCGGAGTTTCGGAGATCTCATGGGCCCGATCGTCCCGCCGCCGGGACCGGGGGCGCGCTGGTGCGCGCCCCCGGAACCGAGGTAGGGCGAGCCCTACGCACACCGAAAGCCGTGAAGGCCTCCTTCCCGGCCGTAAGAGCCGGTAAGGAGGCCTTCACGGCTTTCAGGCGGTGAGCTTCGGGATGATCTGCGAGCCGTACGAGGAGAGGGTCGCCTCGCGGTCGTCGTGCATCAGGTACAGCGAGAACTGGTCCACGCCCAGCTCCGCCAGCTCCTGCAGCCGGGAGACGTGCGCCGAAGGCGGGCCCAGCAGGCAGAAGCGGTCGACGATCTCGTCCGGGACGAACTCCGTCGACGGGTTGCCCGCCTTGCCGTGGTGGCTGTAGTCGTACCCCTCCCGCTCGCGGATGTAGTCGGTCAGTTCCTTCGGCACCGCTCCGGAAGATCCGTAGCGCGCGACCAGGTCCGCGACGTGGTTGCCGACCATCCCGCCGAACCAGCGCAGCTGCTCGCGCTGGTGCGCCAGGTCGTCGCCGACGTACGCCGGGGCCGCGACGCAGATCGTGATGCCGCCCGGATCGCGCCCGGCCGCCCGCGCCGCGTCCCGCACCGCGCCGATCGTCCAGCGCGCGATCGCCGGGTCCGCGCACTGCAGGATGAAGCCGTCGGCGTGTTCGCCGACCGTCTTCAGCGCCTTCGGCCCGTACCCGGCCATCCACATTTCCAGCCGGCCGTTGCGGATCCACGGGATCTGCACGGTCGTCTCGTTCATCTCGACCGCCCGCCCTTCGGCGAGCTCCTTGACCACGTGCATGCAGTCGCGCACGGTGGCCAAAGTGGACGGTGGCTTCCCGACGACCCGGTGCGCGGAGTCGCCGCGGCCGATGCCGCAGACCGTCCGGTTGCCGTACATGTCGTTGAGCGTGGCGAACGTCGACGCCATCACCGACCAGTCGCGGGTGCCCGGGCTGGTCACCATCGGCCCGACCACCAGCGACGACGTCGCGGCCAGGATCGCCGAGTAGATGACGAACGGCTCCTGCCACAGCACACAGGAGTCGAACGTCCAGCCGTAGCGGAACCCGGCGTCCTCGGCGTCCTTCATCAGCCGCACGACGTCCCGCGCGGGCGGGTCCGTCTGCAGCACGATCCCGAAGTCCATGCCCACCTCAGTTCAGGTACTGGTTCAGCGAGCGGGACAGGAACTTCCCGTGCGACGTGCTTCCCGAGAAACCGGAAGGCGACACCACAACCCGCCCACGGGACAAGACCGTGTGCACGCGACCGGTCAGCTCGAACCCTTCGTACGCCGAGTAGTCCACGTTCATGTGGTGCGTCTCGGCCGACAGGGTCTGGGTCGCCGCCGGGTCGTAGACGACGATGTCGGCGTCCGAACCCGCGGCGATCACACCCTTGCGCGGGTACAGCCCGAACATCCGCGCCGGCGTCGCCGAGCACGTCTCGACCCAGCGCCCGAGCGTCAGCTCACCCGCGACGACGCCCTGGTGCAGCAGGTCCATCCGGTGCTCGACCCCCGGGATCCCGTTCGGGATCGCCCGGAAGTCGCCGCGGCCCAGCTCCTTCTGGTCCTTGAAGCAGAACGGGCAGTGGTCGGTCGACACCACGGACAGGTCGTTCGTCCGCAGCCCGCGCCACAGGTCGGCCTGGTGCGACTTCTCCCGCAGTGGCGGCGACGCGACGTACTTCGCGCCCTCGAAGTCCGGCTTGGCCAGGTCCTCGATGGACAGGTAGAGGTACTGCGGGCACGTCTCGGCGAAGACGTTCTGGCCGTCGTTGCGCGCCTCGGCGACCGCCGCAAGCGCTTGCGACGCCGAGAGGTGCACGATGTAGAGCGGCGAGCCGGTGACCTTCGCGAGCTGGATCGCCCGTGAGGTCGCCTCGCCCTCCAGCTCCGGCGGCCGGGTCAGGCCGTGCTGCACCGGGTCGGTGTTGCCGGCGGCCACCGCCTGCGCGGCCAGCTGGTCGATCGCGATGCCGTTCTCCGCGTGCATCATGATCGTGGCGCCGATCTCGCGCGCCTTCTGCATGGCCAGCAGGATTTCGCCGTCGGTCGAGTAGAACACGCCCGGGTAGGCCATGAACATCTTGAAGCTGCCGACCCCGGCGTCGACGCAGGCCTCCATCTCCTTCAGCGACTGGTCGTTGACGTCGGAGACGATCATGTGGAAGCCGTAGTCGATCGCGCAGTTGCCGTCCGCTTTGGAGTGCCACTTGTCCATCGTGGACAGCAGCGACGTGCCCTTGGCCTGCACGGCGAAGTCGATGATCGTCGTCGTGCCGCCCCAGGCCGCGGCCGTGGTGCCGGTCGAGAACGTGTCGACCGAATGCGTGCCGCCGAACGGCATCTCCATGTGCGTGTGCGCGTCGATCCCGCCGGGCAGCACGTACTTGCCGGTCGCGTCGATCGTCTCGTCGCCGCTCAGTGTGCCGGGCGCGCCGACGGCGGCGATGGTCTCGCCGTCCACCAGCACGTCCGCCAGCAGAGCGCCCGACGGCGAGACGACCTGGCCACCCTTGATGAGCGTGGTCATCAGGCCTCCGTGAGGGGGCCGTAGGTGTCCGGCCGGCGGTCGCGGTAGAACGCCCACAGGTCCCGGACCTCGTCGAGCAGCGTCATGTCGAGGTCGCGGATGACGACCTCGTCGTCGGTGTCGGACGCGGCGTCGCCGATCAGCTGGCCGCGCGGGTCGGCGAAGTACGTCTGGCCGTAGAAGTCGTTCTCGCCCAACGGTTCCACGCCGACGCGGTTGATCGCGCCGACGAAGTACTCGTTCGCCACCGCGGCCGCCGGCTGCTCCAGCTTCCACAGGTACTGCGACAGGCCCCGGCTGGTCGCCGACGGGTTGAACACGATCTTCGCGCCCGCCAGGCCCAGCGCGCGCCAGCCCTCCGGGAAGTGCCGCTCGTAGCAGATGTAGACGCCGATGCGGCCCACGGCGGTGTCGAACACCGGGTAGCCCAGGTTCCCGGGCCGGAAGTAGAACTTCTCCCAGAACCCCTTGACCTGCGGGATGTGGTTCTTGCGGTGCTTGCCGAGGTACGTGCCGTCGGCGTCGATCACCGCGGCGGTGTTGTAGTAGACGCCGGGCTGCTCGACCTCGTACATCGGCACGATCAGCACCACGCCGTGGCGCTCGGCGACCTCCTGCATGAGCTTGGTCGTCGGCCCGTCCGGGATACCCTCGGTGTAGGAGTAGAACTCGGTGTCCTGCACCTGGCAGAAGTAGGGGCCGTAGAACAGTTCCTGCAGGCAGACGACCTGGGCGCCCTGCGAGGCGGCGGAGGCGATGTGGTCGACCGCCGCCTTGATCATGGACTCCTTGTCACCCGTCCACCGCTGCTGGATCAATGCGGCTCGGACCACGCTCACTGGCTTCCTCCTTGTTAGCGGACAGAGAGAGGGCGGCGAAGACGGCGAACGCCGCGACGAAGCCGACCACCCAGTTGTAGTCGTAAAGCGGCTTGAGGAACGGGATCAGCCCGCCGTCGGGGAACGGCCCGCCATAGGCGCCACCGACCGAGAGAAGGGCTCCCACCAGCGTGGCGACCAGCGCGCGCCAGTTCCAGCCGCCACTGAACCAATACACCCCATCGGGTGTGTAGAGGTCCTTCAGCTTGAGCTTCGTGCGGGCGATCACCCAGTACCCGGCGACGAGCACGCCGGCGACCGCGCCGAGCAGGCCGCCGTAGAAGCCGAGCCACGCGAAGATGTAGATGTTCGGGTCGGAGTAGAGGCGCCACGGCTGGATCAGGACGCCGATGACGCCGGTGATCCCGCCGCCGACCGCGAAGGTGATCTTCTTCGGGAAGGCGTTGGAGAAGTCGTAGGACGGGCTGACGACGTTGGCCGCGAGGTTCGCCGAGATCGTCGCGAGCACCAGCGCGACCAGTGCGACGACGACCACGACCGGGCTGGTGAACTTGTCGGCCAGCTGCGCCGGGTCCCAGATGTCCTCGCCGTAGAGCACGTGCCCGCCCGACGTGGTCAGGATGGCCACGATCGCGATGAACGTCATCGTCGTCGGCAGGCCGAGGATCTGGCCGCGGACCTGCTTGCGCTGGCTGCCGCCGAAACGCGTGAAGTCCGGCATGTTCAGCGAGAGCGTCGACCAGAACGCGATCATCGCCATCAGCGACGGCGCGAACACCTTCCAGAAGTCCGGGCCCCAGCCGAGCTTGCCGCCGTCGGCCAGGATCGGGCCGAGCCCGCCCGCCTTGACCAGCACGTAGCCGAGCATGATCAGGAAGCCGACCGACACCAGGGGCGCCGTCCAGTTTTCGAACCGGCGGACCGCCTCCATGCCGCGCCAGATGATCAGCATCTGGCCGATCCAGAAGACCACGAAGGACAGCCAGAGCGTCCAGTGCTGCCCGGCGATCTCCGGGGCGTCGCGCCACCACGCACCGAGCAAGCGGCCGAGGATGACGTAGATGGCCTCGCCGCCGACCCAGGTCTGGATGCCGAACCAGCCGCAGGCGATGAACGCCCGCAGCAACGCGGCCAGGTTGGCGCCGCGCATGCCGTAGAAGGCGCGGGCGAACACCGGGAACGGGATGCCGTACTTCGTGCCGGCGTGGCTGTTGAGCAGCATCGGCGCCAGCACGACCAGGTTGCCGATGGTGATGGTGATCAGCGCCTGGACCCAGTTCATGCCGAGCGCGATCAGCGACGCGGCCAGGGCGTAGCTGGGGATGTTGTGCGCCATCCCCATCCAGAGCGCGAAGTAGTTGTAGGTGGTCCAGGTCCGTTTCTCGACGGGGACGGGGGCCAGTTCGTCGTTGAAGAACCGGCTGCCTTCGAGAGAACGGACGTCACCGGGTTCGAGCTCGACCCGGCCGTCCTCGTGCACGCGCTGGTCTGCGGGTGTCGGCGCCATTGCGGAATCCTGCTCGCCGGGGTGCGCGCGGTGGCATTGGCAGACTGTTCACTCTTCGCCGCGTCGGAACGCAGACTGTCGATTGCGTTCACGCCGTCGCAATGCATGACGTACGTCACACATCACGCCGTAGTCCCCACGCAACCTCTTCGCAACACGCGGCGTCCGTGACCTGCCGGTTCACGGTCTCCACAAGATCTCCACAGTTCGCGCGGACCGTCTCCACCTCCGGTGCTTAAAGTCGCCCCCATGGAACCGGTAGGGCGGCGCGTGCTCGTCGTCGAGGACGACGTCACCATCGCCGCGTCGATCGCGGCCCGGCTGCGGGCCGAAGGGTTCACCGTGGACGTCGCCCACGACGGGCCGGCCGCCGTCGAGGCCGAGGCGTCCTGGGAACCGGACCTGGTGGTGCTGGACGTGATGCTCCCGGGGTTCGACGGCCTGGAGGTCTGCCGCCGGATCCAGGGGCGGCGGCCGGTGCCCGTGCTGATGCTGACCGCGCGCGCCGACGAGACGGACATGCTGGTCGGGCTCGGCGTCGGCGCCGACGACTACCTGACGAAGCCGTTCTCGATGCGCGTGCTGACGGCCCGCGTGCACGCGCTGCTGCGGCGGGTCGAGCGGTCTTCGTCCGGGCACGGCGCGCGGATCGTGCTCGGCGACCTCGAGATCGACGTCGACCAGCGGCGCGTCGCCCGGGCCGGGGTGGCGGCGCAGCTGACGCCGATCGAGTTCGACCTGCTGGTGCACTTCGCGCGCCGGCCGCGGGTGGTGCAGCCGCGGGAACGGCTGCTCTCGGAGGTGTGGGACTGGGACGTCCACGGCACGTCCGCGGCGACGCGGGCGGTGGACAGCCACATCAAGGCGTTGCGCCGGAAGCTCGGGGCGGACCTGATCCGCACCGTGCACGGCGTCGGCTACGTGCTGGAGGCGGGATCGTGAAGCGGGTCGTCGTGAAGGTGGCGGAGCTGCTGCCGCGGCCGCTGGACCGCGTCCGGTCGATCAAGCTGAAGCTGGCGATCCTGATGCTCGGGTCCGGCGGCGTCGCGTTCGCGTTCTTCAACTGGCAGATCGGCTGGCTGCCGCCGAAGACGACGATCACGGCGATGGTGCTCGCCTTGGTGCTGTCGCAGGTGCTGGCGCACGGGATGACCCGGCCGCTGCGCGAGATGACCGGCGCGGTGCGGGCGATGGCGAAGGGCGACTACACGCGTCGCGTCCGCGCCACCACGCGCGACGAGGTGGGCGAGCTCGCGCAGGCGTTCAACCTGATGGCGGGGGACCTCGGCGACGCCGACCGGCAGCGGCGCGAGCTGATCGCGAACGTCTCGCACGAGCTGCGGACGCCGATCACGGCGTTGAGCGGAGTGCTGGAGAACCTCGTGGACGGCGTCGAGGACCCGGACCCGGCGACGTTGAAGACGGCGTTGCAGCAGACCGAACGGCTGGCGACGCTGGTCGACGAGCTGCTGGACCTCTCGCGCCTGGACGCGGGGGCGATCCCGCTGCACAAGACGTCGTTCCCCCTGTCTTCGTTGTTGTCCGAGGCGGTCTCCGAGGCCGCGTTGGTGCGCGGGGTGCGCTTCGAGGTGTCGGTGTCCCCGCCGGACGCGGTGGTGACGGCGGACCGCGGACGGCTGTTCCAGGTGGTGGCGAACCTCCTGGAGAACGCGGCCCGGCACGGGCCCGCGGGCGGCGTGGTGCGGATTCTCGCGGAGCTGCGGGCAGGTGAGGTGCGCATCGAGGTGTGCGACGAGGGCCCGGGCATCGCGCCGGCGGACCGGACGCGGGTCTTCGAGCGCTTCACGCGCGGCGAGCGGCCGACCGGCGGCGGGACGGGGCTGGGGCTGGCCATCGCGCGGTGGGCCGTGGAGCTGCACGGCGGGTCGATCGGCGTGGTGGAGCCGTCGGCGGGGACCGGTGGCCGGATCCGGGTGACGCTGCCGACGAGCTGAGTTGCCGGTGCCGTGAGGGGTAATGCGGGGTGGAACCCTCCTCGCCACTCACGACCCCGGGGGAGCGCTCCGGCGATGGACATTTGCAAAAGTGAACGCGGAAACTCGAGAAGGCAGGCGAAATGCCGAAGTCCAGTGTCGGTGGGAGCGGCGGGGTGCCGCGGGGTAAGCGGACCGCCGCGTCCCGGGTGCCGGGGAACGCGGATCCGGCCGCGGCGGGAGGTGGCGTGGCCGGGCGGGGGACCGGTGCGGCGTGGTCCGGAGAGGACACCGCGGATGTGGGGGCAACGGTGCGGGAGCCCGGGGTGGTGGGGCGTGGTGTGCTCGGGCGGGGGTCCGGTGCGGCGCGGGTCGGGGCCGGCGAGGGTGGCGCGGGGCCCGGGGTGGCGGGGCGCCGTGCGGTCGGGCGGGCCCGTGGCGCGGCGCGGTTCGAAGGGGACGTCGCTACCGGGGAAGGCGGTGGTGGTGCGGGTGGTCGGGGGACCGGCCCGACCCGGGAATCCGGGGTCGCCGCGCCGGGGCTCGCGGGTGGTGGGGTGGCCGTGGCCGCGCCGCCCGTGTTGATGCGGCCGCTGCCGCCGCCCAAGTCCGCCGTCGTCCCGCTTCCGTCAGCCGTGCTGCCCGCCGCCGGGATCGCCGGGGTGGCCGGTGCGCTCCTGCTGCCCGTCGACCGGCCCGGCATCGGGTGGCTGCTCACCGGGGTCGCCGTCGTCGGCGCCGTCGCGGTCGCCGACCGGCGGGCGCGGGAAGGGCACAAGGGCGCTCTCACCTGGGGGAACGCCGGGTGGGCCGCGCTCTCCCTCGGGCTGCTGAGCATGGGGGCCATCCGGGCGTCCGGGTGGCTGTTCGTCCTCTGCGTGCTGGCCGCCGTCTTCACCGGGTCGCTCGCGGTCGTGGGCAACCGGACCGTCCACACCGTGCTCTACGACATGTTCGCCGTCCCGCTCGAAGCCCTGCGGGCGATTCCGTGGGCCGGCCGGGGGATCGGGAAGTTCACCGCGCGGCGGGACGGCGTCGCGCGGCGGATCGCGCTCGCCGTGCTGGCCGCCGCCGCGCTCGTCGCCGTCTTCGTGCCGCTGCTGGCCAGTGCCGATCCCGACTTCGCCGCGCTTGTCGAGGCGATGATCCCCGAGCTGAGTTTCGGGACCGTCGTGCGGTGGTGTCTCGTCTTCGCCGTCGCCGCGCTGCTCGTGGCCGGGGCGTGCTACTTCCTCGCCGCGCCACCGGCCCGGGCGACGGCCGACCGTCCACAGCAGAGCAAATACGGTCTGGAGTGGACGGTCCCGCTCGTGGTTCTCGTGCTGATCTTCAGCGTCTGGGTCGGGGTCCGGCTGGTCGTGCTGTTCGGCGGCACCGCCTACGTCCTGCGCACCAACGGCCTGACCGCGGCCGAGTACGCCCGCGGCGGCTTCTGGCAGCTCTGCGCGGTCACCGTGCTGACCCTGGCCATCGTCGCCGCCGCGCTGCGCTGGGCTCCGGACGCCGCGTCGGCCGATCGCCTCCGCCAGCGTGTCCTGCTGGGGGCGCTCAGCGTGCTCAGCCTGGTGCTCGTCGGGTCCGCGTTGAGTCGCATGTGGACTTACCAGCAGGCCTACGGCTTCACCGTGCTCCGCCTGCTGGTCGAGGTCTGCGAATTCTGGTTCGGCGCGGTCTTCGTGCTGGTGGGGGCGTCGCTGGTCAAGCTGCGCTCGACGTGGCTGCCGCGCGCCGCGATCGGGACGGCCGCCGCCGCGCTGCTGGTCCTCGCGATCCTCGATCCGGAACGTCTCATCGCCGACGCCAACCTCGACCGCGCCGACGCCGGGAAGCCCCTGGACCGCGGGTACCTGTACGGGTTTTCCGCCGACGCCATCCCGGTCGTCGCGGCGCGGCTGCCCGAGCCGGAGCGTTCGTGCGGGCTGCGCCAGATGCTCGGCCACGACACCCCGGACGGCTGGCCCGCCTGGAACCTCAGCCGCGCCACCGCCCGTGACGTTCCCCTCGGCCGCTGCGGCTGAACCGAACGGCCCGCTCGCGCGTGGTCTCTACGTCGAGCGGGAGCCACCGGGCCGTCGTGGGGGCGGCCCGGCGGCTCCCGCGCGCGAAACCCCTCAGAAGCCGAAGACGCCGTCCGAGTCGCGGTCGGCTTCGCAGCGGTTGGCGTAGGTCGTGCGGTACGACGCCGGCTTGCCGCGCCAGGTGCCGACGGCCGTGACGTCCACCGGGGCGTAGATCAGCGTGCAAGCCTGGTGCCGGCCGGTGATCCGGGCGAAGTCGCCGTTCACGCCTTCGAGGACTTCGCACGCCTTCTCGCGCTTCGGGTGCGTGCCGCCGGTCGGGTTACAGGTCAGCACGACCGAGCCGAGCCGGCCGGCGGTGTCGTGGCTGGTCAGCTGCAGGGTCGACGCCGGCGGCTGCGCGGGCGCGAGGCAGCTCAGGCTCAGCAGGCAGGCAGCGAACGGGAGGAGGGCCATATCGGTCTCATCGGCAGGCCGGAGCCGATCACTGTGCTGCACGTCCGGGTGAGTCTTCTTCGCTCGGCCGGGTGAGGTCCAGCGCCAGCAGCGCGACGTAGAGCGAGAGCATCGACTCCGGCTCCTCCAGCCGGACGCCGAGGACCTGCTCGATCCGGGCGAGCTGCTGGTAGTACGCCGTCCGCGAGGTGTGCGCGGCCGCGGCCGCCGCCGACTTGTTGCCGCCCTGCTCGCAGTAGTGCCGCAGCGCCGGCACGAGCCGGCTGCCGGACGCGGCGTCGCGCTGCAGCAGCGGCCCCAGTTCGCGGGTCGCGAACGCCGTCACCCGCTCGTCCCCGGCGAGCAGGTGCAGCAGGCCGCGCAGGCGGACGTCGGACAGCCGGTGCAGCACCCGCTCCTCACCCGCGCCCAGCGCGGCGGCCGCGACCTGCCCGGCTTCCAGCAGCGTCCGGCTCGCCCCGGCGGGCGAGAGCACCGTGGTGCCGACCGCGAGCACCCCCGGCGCGCTCGAACGGGCCTCGTGGACGTCCGTGGCGAGCCGCTGCAGGACCGCGTCTGCGTTCGCCTCCGGGGACAGCGCGATCAGCGCGCGCACCCCGATGTCGTCGGTCGCCACCAGCGCCGACACCTTCGCGCGGCGCGCCGCCAGCGCCGTCGCCTCGGCCAGCTCGCGCAGCACCGGCGGGGTCGACAGCGCGGGCCGCCCGATGCCGGTGAACCGTGGCCGCACCGCGAGCCCGACCAGCTGCCGCCCGGTCAGCGGCACGGCCAGCGCGGACGCCCGGGCCAGCAGTTCCGCCGACGGCGCGGGCGAGGTCAGCAGCTCGGCGAGCACCGCGCGGTGGGCGTGGCGCTCGAGGCCGTCGGAGTCCTTGGCGACCAGGCGGTGCACGGCGAGCGCGGACGCGGCGCGCTCGGCGACGACGCGGTGGCGGTGCGGCGGCTGGTCGGCGCACACGACGATCAGCCGCGCCCAGTCGTGGCCGCGCGCGCCGACGACGGTGACCAGCCAGCCCGCGCCCGGGTGGTAGCCGGTGCGCTCGCCGACCTGGACCACCCGCGATCGCGCGGGCCAGCCGGTGAGCAGCTCGGCCGGGTCGGTGCCGGCCGCGTCGTAGGCCAGCACCTCGTGCGAGAGCGTCTCCAGCACCACCGGCTGCTCGGTGAGCCGCGCGACCTCGCCCAGCACGACGCCGGGTTCGGCGCCCGCGACCGTCAGCGCGGTGAACGTCTCGTGCACGCGTTCGGCGGCGCGCAGCTCGGCGACCTGGGCGTCGACGATCTGGCCGTTGACCGCCTCGGTGACGCTCACGAACCGCGTCTCGCGCGAGAGCGTGACCAGCGGGAACCCGTGCCGGTCGGCGGCGTCGACCAGGGCCGCGGGCAGCTTGTCGCTCCAGTGCCGGACCAGCTCGATCACGACACCCGCGGCGCCGACCCCGGCCAGGTCGGCGACGTAGCGGGCCAGCGACGGGCCGTCGTCGGGCAGCGCGACGCCGGTCGTCAGCACCAGCTCGCCGCCGCGCAGCAGGTGCGCGATGTCGGCGACCTCGGCGACGTGCGCCCAGCGCACGGGCGCGTCCAGCCCGGCCGCGCCCGCGACGACGTGCGGGCGGCCCTGGCGCAGCACCGGCAGGGCGAGCACCTCGGCGACGGTCGGGTACAACGGCGCCTCGCTGGGGGATGACGGTGAAGATCGGCAGGGACAGACTGTACGGCCGGAGCGGCGAGTCCGTACACGTTGCCGATGGCGTCCGCGTGGCGCCCGCCCGGACACTCGCAGGGACGTCCCCGAGCGAAGGAGTGCCCGTCGTGACCGACCGCATCAGCCACTGGATCGACGGCAAGCCGTTCGCCGGGACCCCGGCGCGCTCCGGCGACGTGTTCGACCCCGCCACCGGGCAGGTCCGCGCGCAGGTCGACTTCGCCGGGCCGGCCGAGGTCGACCAGTCCGTCGCGGCCGCGACGGCGGCGCTGCCGGGCTGGCGCGGGACGTCGCTGGCCGGCCGGACGCGGGTGCTGTTCGCCTTCCGCGAGCTGCTCTCGGCGCGCAAGCACGAGCTGGCGAAGATCGTCACGAGCGAGCACGGCAAGGTCGAGTCGGACGCGGCCGGCGAGATCGCCCGCGCGATCGAGAACGTCGAGTACGCCTGCGGCGCCGCGCAGCTGCTCAAGGGCGGCTTCAGCGAGAACGCCTCCACCGGCGTCGACGTCTATTCGATCGCCCAGCCGCTCGGGGTGGTCGGCGTGATCTCGCCGTTCAACTTCCCGGCGATGGTACCGCTGTGGTTCGTGCCGAACGCGCTGGCCTGCGGCAACACCGTCGTGCTCAAGCCCAGTGAGAAGGACCCGTCGGCGGCGGTGTTCCTCGCGGAGCTCTTCGCCGAGGCCGGGCTGCCCGCGGGGGTGCTGAACGTGCTGCACGGCGACAAGGTCGCGGTCGACGGGCTGCTGGAACACCGGGACGTCAAGGCGATCTCGTTCGTCGGGTCGACGCCGATCGCGCGGTACGTCTACGAGACCGGCACCCGTCACGGCAAGCGCGTCCAGGCTCTCGGCGGTGCGAAGAACCACATGATCGTGCTCCCCGACGCCGACCTCGACCTGGCCGCCGACGCCGCGGTGTCCGCCGGGTTCGGCTCGGCGGGGGAGCGCTGCATGGCCGTGTCGGTCGTGGTCGCCGTCGACCCGGTCGGCGACGAACTGGTCGCGAAGATCGCCGAGCGGATCGGGAACCTGAAGGTCGGCGACGGCCGGGACCCGGAGTCCGAGATGGGCCCGCTGGTCACCCGCGCCCACCACGAGCGCGTCGAGTCCTATGTGGACGCCGGGGTCGAAGCGGGCGCGTCGCTGGTCGTCGACGGCCGGGGTGTCGAGGTGCCCGGCGACGGCTTCTGGCTCGGCCCGACGCTGTTCGACCACGTGCGCCCGGAGATGTCGATCTACACCGACGAAATCTTCGGCCCGGTGCTGTCGGTGGCGCGCGCGGCGTCCTACGACGACGCGCTGGACCTGATCAACGCCAACCCGTACGGCAACGGCACGGCCATCTTCACCGGCGACGGCGCGGCCGCGCGGCGGTTCCAGAACGAGGTCGAGGTCGGCATGGTCGGCGTCAACGTGCCGATCCCGGTGCCGGTCGGCTATTACTCCTTCGGCGGCTGGAAGGACTCGCTGTTCGGCGACAGCCACGCGTACGGGCCGGAAGGGTTCCACTTCTTCACGCGCACCAAGGTCGTCACGTCGCGCTGGCCCGACCGGTCGCACGCCGGGGTGAACCTGGGGTTCCCGCGCAATTCGTGAGGTGATCCGGGATTGCCGGGCGTGCTCGGGTGGTTGTACTCACCGGAGCACGCCCGACAACGATGGAGACGCGCAATGAGCGACCAGCCCGCCAAGAACTCCGGCTCGTTCACGATCGGTGGCGACCTGCCGGTGACCCGGCTGGGGTACGGCACGATGCAGCTCACCGGTCCCGGCGTCTGGGGCGACCCGAAGGACCCGGACGAGGCCGTCCGCGTGCTGCGGCGTGCCGTCGAACTGGGCGTCACTCTGATCGACACGGCCGACGTCTACGGCCCGTTCGTCGCCGACCTGCTGCTCAAGAAGGCCTTGCACCCGTACGCCGACGACCTCGTCATCGCGACGAAGGCCGGCTTCACCCGGCAGGGTCCGAACGAGTGGATCCCGGTCGGCCGCCCCGAGTACCTGCGCCAGCAGGTCGAGCTGAGCCTGCGCCACCTCGGCCTGGAGCGGATCGACCTGCTGCAGCTGCACCGCATCGACCCGAAGGTGCCGGTCGCCGAGCAGGTCGGGGAACTGAAGAAGCTGCAGGACGAGGGCAAGATCCGGCACATCGGCCTGTCCGAGGTCGGCGTCGCGGACCTGCAGGAGGCGCAGAAGACCGCGGAGATCGTGTCCGTGCAGAACATGTTCAACCTGGCCAAGCGCGACGCCGAGCCACTGCTGGAGCACGCCACCGAGCACGGCATCGCGTTCATCCCGTGGTTCCCGCTGGCCACCGGCGCCCTCGCCGGCCCGGACAGCCCGCTGGGCACCCTGGCCAAGGAGCACGACGCGTCGCCGTCGCAGCTCGCGCTGGCCTGGCTGCTCAAGCGCTCGCCGGTGGTGCTGCCGATCCCGGGCACGTCCTCGGTCGCGCACGTCGAGGACAACATCGCGGCGGCGGACATCGAGCTGACGGACGCCGAGTTCGACGCCCTGTCCGCGGCGGCCGCCTAGCGCTCGGCTGGGGTCGTGAGTGTTCAGGGCGGTTCTAACCGCCCTGAACACTCACGACCGGCTGTGTCAGGCGGGGAGCACGTTGATCAGCAGCTTGCTGCGCGGCGTGGTGTAGACGGTGTTGGCGCGGTCCGGCTGGATCCGCTCGCGGAGCTTCCGCTCCAGCGGCCGGACCCGGCCGCCCGCCTTCAGGTAGTAGTGCTCGTTGTAGCCCTGGCTGAGCCGGGTGGAGAGCGCGATCGGGTAGTCGCCGGCGGGCCGTCGCGTGCCGAAGTCGTGGGTCCAGCCCGTGGTCGCGACCAGCTGCCCGCTCCGCACGTCCGCCAGCCGGCGCCAGCAGACGAACGCGAACCAGGCGGTGATCGCCAGGATCGGGACGATGGTGCCGAGGCCTTCGGCGGCGGTCTCCGCCACGGCGGCGAGCAGCACCGCCACCACGAGACCGGCGACGACCAGGACGGCCGCCACCCAGAAGTTGAGGTCGAGCAGCTTCCCCCGTTGCGAGGGGTGGAGCCGGCCGTGGCGGTTGGCCAGCTCCACCTCGGCCTGCTCGATCACTCGGCCTCGCTTTCGGGGTGTTCCTTCTCGTAGGCCTCCTGGCCCTCGTGGTAGCGGTCGATCTGTTCGTTCTCCTGACGGCGGCCCTCGGTCACGACCCCGACGGTGTCGGCGGTGCTCCACCCCGGATAGCCGCCGGCCTTCTGCCACTCCGCCGGCTTGAGCGCGCTGCGGCCGTCCTCCGAGTACTTGTCGCCGGCACCTTCGACCTTCTCGCGGCCGGGGACATGCGACTCGGCGGCGTCACTCCAGCCCTTCGCCGTCTCCTCGGCGGACTTCGCTTCCTTGCCGGCCTGCTTCAGCTCGTTCGCCTTGCGCTCGATGCCCGCGGCCGTGTCGACGCTCTTGTCCACCAGCTTGTCGACGCCCTTGCCCACCTTCTTCAGCGCGTTCGCCGCGCCCTCCAGAGCCGCCTTCGACTTGCCGGCGCCCTTCGCGAGGCTCTCCAGCTTCTCGACGATCTTCGTGATGCGCGTGCTGATCTTCTCCGCCAGGACCCCGCCCTCGACGACGGTGTCGGCGATGAACGCCGCGATCGTCCCGCCGAAGGTGCACCACGACGCGGCCAGCGCGGCCAGCGCCTTGACGATCAGCTCGCCGACGAACGACGAGATCATGTCGCGGATTAGCCCGCGCTCGGTGCCGACCAGCGCGGCGCCGACGTTCATCGCCGTCGACGCGCTGTCGGCGTGCGAAGCCGCTCCGCGCAGGACGCCGACGTAGCTCTCCGCCGTCCGCTGGTAGGCCTCCGCGGAGCCGCAGTCGCTGAACGACTGCCCGACCTTCGCCGCCGTCCGCTCGTACTGCTCGGCCGTCTCGGTGAGCTGCTTCGAGATGTTCGACCAGGTCACGGCCTTGGCCGTGACGGCTTCGGGCTTGCCGGCGAGCTTGTCGAGACCGTCCTTGAGGAAGCTGATGTGCTCGATCAGCCAGCCGACCCCCGCGCCGGCCAGCGTGCCGAGCGGGTCCATCGCCGCGCCGAGCAGGTCGAGGGCGTCGGTGCCGACGTCCATGGCGAGGTTGCCCCAGTCGCCGTTGCGCGCGTCGGTCAGCGTCGAGGCGGCGTCGCTGAAGATGCCGGCGCCGCCGGTCTGGGCGTTGACGTTGTCCAGCTCGCCCTTCGAGCCGTCACCCATCCCGCTCCAGAAACCGCCCGGGGACTCGCTCGTCGCGACCAGCGGGTTCTCCTGCGTCTCGGTCATGCCGGCAGCTCCTTGCCGATGCCTTCGATCAGGTTCCTGGTGTGCTGCTCGTGCTCGCTGAACGCCGTGTGCGCGGTCTTCACCCGGTCCGCGACGTCGTGCCCGGCGTCGACGGCGGCCTGGAGGAAGCCGTCGGCCTGGTCGATCCACCCCTGGATCGGGACGGCGAAGACCTGCCCGACGATGCCGAACGCGTCGAAGTCGAGCGCCTGGGCGGTGCCCGCGGCGTCGAGCGCCTGCTGCACCTTGACGGCGACCTCGCGGATCTCGTCCTCGTGGCCGCCGAGGACGTCGAAGTCGACCTTCATGGCGGTCATCACAGCCCCCGGCGCAGGATCGGGCCGCCGAAGTCCTCGTCCTCACCCGGCCGCGGCGGCGGTTTCCGGGCGAATTCGCGAGGTGATTCCTCTTCGGGCAATTCCGGCTCGGGAATCTGTTCCCGGAGGAATTTCATCGCGTCGCTGTCCGCGCCGATCACTGGGGCCATCACGCTCGTCAGCTGCTGGGCCGCCTGCACCTGGGCGCGTTTCGCGGTGGCCACCACGGCCGCCGCGAGGCGGGCGCGCGGCAGCTCGTCGGCACGCGGCCCGAAGGTGAGTTCCTGCAGCGCACCGCTGGTGTTGACGGTCACCGTGACGGCGCCGTCGGCGCTCGTGGCCGTCGCCGAGATGTGCTGGAGGCGGACCTTGGCCTCCGCGGCGCGCCGGGCGATTTCGGGCATTCCGGCCGAAGCGGGTTCAGTGGTGTTCACGGCGACCTCGAAAGTCGGGGGAGGGCATGCGGATCAGAGGCAGCAAACCCCGTTTCGGTTCCGCCGACAACCCGGAAAATCTTTCCGAGAACAACGCATGGGAATTAATTTGTCCGTTCTTTACCCGGGGTGAGACGGGCGGTGTTGAGCGCGACCGGCTCAGGCTTCCGTAAACTCGGCATGAGCAGCGAGCGAAGTGGGTGAGGAACCGGTGGCCAACGCGGACGAACGCCGCTTCGACGTGCTGCGCGCGATCGTCGCCGACTACGTCTCCAACCAGGAGCCGGTCGGCTCGAAGACGATCGTCGAACGGCACAACCTGGGCGTGTCGAGCGCCACCGTGCGCAACGACATGGCCACCCTCGAAGAAGAGGGGTACATCACCCAGCCGCACACCAGCGCCGGGCGGATCCCGACCGACAAGGGCTACCGGCTCTTCGTCGACCGGCTCTCCGAGATCAAGCCGCTGAGCGCGGCCGAGCGCCGCGCGATCACGACGTTCCTCGACAGCGGCACCGACCTCGACGACGTCCTGCGCCGATCGGTCCGGCTGCTCGCGCAGCTGACCCGGCAGGTCGCCGTCGTCCAGTACCCGATGCTGACCAACGCCGCGGTGCGCCACCTCGAAGTGGTGCCGCTCACCCCGGCGCGGCTGATGCTGGTGCTGATCACCGACTCCGGCCGCGTCGACCAGCGGACCGTCGACCTCGGCGACGTCATCACCGAGGACGGCGTCGCGCGGTTGCGCACCGTGCTCAACGCCGCGATGGCCGGCCGGCGGCTCAACGAGGCCGCCGCGCGCGTCGCCGAACTGCCCGACAAGTCGCCCGGCGAGCTGCGCGACGCGCTCATCCGCGTCTGCACGGTCCTGGTCGAATCACTGGCCGAACACCCGGAAGAACGCCTGGTCCTGGGCGGTACGGCGAACCTCACCCGCAACGTCGCGGACTTCCCCGGCTCGCTGCGCCAGGTCCTCGAAGCGCTCGAGGAGCAGGTCGTCGTCCTCAAGCTCCTCGCCGCCACCCGCAACCCCGGTGCGATCACCGTGCGCATCGGTGAGGAAAATGAGGACGAGCAGATGCGCAGCACCTCGGTCGTCTCCATCGGATACGGCCAGGACATGGTGCTCGGCGGCATGGGGGTGGTCGGCCCGACCCGGATGGACTACCCCGGCACGATCGCCGCGGTGCGCGCGGTCGCCAACTACGTGGGTCAGATCCTGTCCGGCCGCTGAGCCGGGCAGAGCAGAAGGAGAAGCAGAGACGGTGGCGAGGGACTACTACGGCATCCTCGGGGTGGCGAAGAACGCGAGCGACCAGGACATCAAGCGCGCGTACCGGAAGCTGGCCCGAGAGCTGCACCCCGACGTCAACCCGTCGGAGGACGCGCAGCACAAGTTCGGCGAGGTGACGACCGCCTACGAGGTGCTGTCCGACCCGCAGAAGCGCAAGGTCGTCGACCTCGGCGGCGACCCGATGGACGGCGGCGGCCGCGGCGGCGCGGGCGGCGGTGACCCGTTCGCGGGCTTCGGCGGCCTCGGCGACATCATGGACGCGTTCTTCGGCGCGGCCGGCGGCGGTGGCGGGCGCGGGCGAGGCCCGCGCAGCCGGGTCCAGCCCGGTTCCGACGCGCTGATCCGGCTCGGCCTGTCCCTCGAGGACTGCGCGACCGGCGTGGACAAGGAGATCGCGGTCGACACCGCGATCGTCTGCGACCTCTGCCGCGGCGCGGGCACCACCGAGGGCACCGGCGTCAAGACCTGCGACACCTGCGGCGGCGCCGGCGAGGTCCAGTCCGTCCAGCGGTCCTTCCTCGGCCAGGTCGTCACGGCCCGCCCCTGCCCGGTCTGCCGCGGCTTCGGCGAGGTCATCTCCGACCCCTGCCGCCAGTGCGGCGGCGACGGCCGCATCCGCGCGCGCCGCAATGTCACCGCGAAGATCCCGCCGGGCGTCGGCGACGGCATGCGCATCCGCCTCTCCGGCCAGGGCGAAGTCGGCCCCGGCGGCGGCCCGGCCGGCGACCTGTACGTCGAGATCGACGAGACCCCCCACGAGGTCTTCGTCCGCCAGGGCCACGACCTGCACTGCAACTTCCGCATCCCGATGACCACGGCCGCGCTCGGCGCCACGGTGCCCATCGCCACCCTGGTCGACGGCGACTACGAGCTCGACGTCGAACCGGGCACCCAGCCCAACGCCGAACTGGTGCTCACCGGCAAGGGCATGCCGCGGCTGCGGTCCTCGGGCCGCGTCGACGGCCGCGGCGACCTCCACGTCCACATCGACGTCGTCGTCCCGACCAAGCTCGACGAAGCCCAGCGCGAGCTGCTCATGGACCTCGCCACGCAGCGCGGCGAAGAAGTCCCGACGCTGGCGTCCAACGGCAACAAGCACGGCGGCCTGTTCTCCAAGCTGCGCGCCAAGAACCACCGCTGAGCCACGCCGTGCCCGACACCACCCTGCCGGTCTTCCTCGCTTCGGCGGTGCCCGCCGGCGGCACCGCGGTCCTCGACGGCGAGGAAGCCCGGCACGCGGCGACCGTCCGCCGCCTGCGCGCGGGGGAGCGGCTGATCCTCTCCGACGGCGCCGGCGGCATGGCCCGCTGCGTCGTCGAGGCCGTCCAGCCGGGCCGCGACGCACAGCTGACCCTCACCGTCGAGGAAAGCTGGACCGAGGAGCCACCCGCCCTGCGCGTCGTGGTGGCGCAGGCGCTCGCCAAAGGCGACCGCGGCGAACTCGCCGTCGAACTCGCCACCGAAGCCGGCGCCGACGCCATCGTCCCCTGGCGCGCCGCCCGCAGCGTCGCCAAATGGGACGACGGCGGCCGCGGCGGCAAAGCACTCGCCCGCTGGCGCGCCACCGCCCGCTCCGCCGCCAAGCAAGCCCGCCGCGCCCACGTCCCCGACGTCACCGAACCCGTCGGCACCCGCGAACTCGCCGGCCTCGCCGATGCAATGACACTGTCGCTCGTCCTCGAGTCCGACGTCCCGGACCGGCTCACCGACCTGACGCTGCCCGACACCGGCGACATCCTCCTCGTCGTCGGCCCCGAGGGCGGCATCACCGACGACGAACTCCACGCCCTCCGCGAAGCCGGCGCCCGGGCCGTCCGCCTCGGCACCACCGTCCTGCGCACCTCCACCGCCGCGGCCGTCGCCCTCGGCGCGCTCGGCGCCCTCACCACCCGCTGGCACTGAAAAGATCACCCCGAAAAAAGGGGCCGGATTTTGCGCCCAGTTATGGCGCGATCACACTCCGACCCGTTACTCTCGTTTACTAACGCGCCACCCAGCGTTTCGGCGCGCCACTGGGAAACACAGACCCCGCCGGGCACCTCCCCCCTCGGTCCGGCGGAGCCGCGGACGCGGTAGATCGACCCCCAGGATCTACCGCGCCGCGGCGTTTTCTCTCGCTTCGCTCGCTCCAACGCCGCTTCTGCGTTCGTTGTGTCTTCTGGGGGTCAAACCCCCAGACCCCCAGCCGGGGCAAGCCCCGGACCCCCGCGGGTTTTGTGTGGCTGTCGTTCAAAAGGCGCGTTCCTTGCTCGGGCCTTCGGCCCTTCGCTCGTGTGGTCGCCTGGCTCGCTCGCTTCACTCGCCTTGCCTCGTGTGGTCGGCTTGCCTTGTGTGGTCGGCTTGTGGGGGTCGCTAGGGTTTGTTGCATGAGTGAGGACGCGACTCTCTTCGAGCGGATCATTGCTGGTGAGGTTCCTGCCGATGTCGTCTATGAGGACGAGACGACCTTTGCGTTCCGGGATATCTCGCCTCAGGCTCGGGTTCACGTGCTTGTGGTGCCCAAGAAGCGGTATCGGAACCTGGGGGAGCTTGCCGCCGCTGATCCGGGGTTGCTGAGCGAGGTTGTTGCCGCTGCCCGGAAGGTCGCTGAGCTCGAGGGCATCGTCACCAGCGGGTACCGGGTCGTCTTCAACACCGATGGGGATGCCGGGCAGACCGTGTTCCACGTTCACGCCCACGTGCTCGGTGGGGAGCCCTTGGGGTTCTTCGGGGCTCATGCGGGCTGATTAGCGGAAACCCGTCTGCGTTCTGTCGGTGGGTGCCAGTAGCATCGGGAGGGTCAGTAGTCCCTCACCGAGAAAGCAGGGCCGAGGCCACGTGGCCGGAACCGCACCGGGTGGAGCCGCCCGACCCGACGTCCCCGGAGACGTCGCCAAGACCGAGGACAACGCCGCCCAGGCGACACAGGCAGCACAGTCCCGGTTCCCGATCCCCGACGCCGCCGCCCTCAGCCTGCTCGGCTCCCGCGACGAGAACCTGCGTGTCGCCGAGGAACTCCTCGCCGCCGACGTGCACGTGCGCGGCAACGAGGTCACCCTGACCGGCACCCCCGCCGACGTCGCGTTCGGCGAACGCGTCTTCGCCGAGCTCCTGCAGCTCGCCACCGGCGGCCAGCAGGTCGGCCCCGACACCGTCCGCCGCACCATCGGCATGCTCTCCACCGGCGACGCCTCGCCGGCCGAGGTCCTCAGCCTCAACATCGTCTCCCGCCGCGGCAAGACCATCCGGCCCAAGACGCTCAACCAGAAGCGCTACGTCGACGCCATCGACAAGCACACCGTCGTCTTCGGCATCGGCCCGGCCGGCACCGGCAAGACCTACCTCGCCATGGCGAAGGCCGTCCAGGCCCTCCAGGCCAAGCAGGTCACCCGCATCGTGCTGACCCGCCCCGCCGTCGAAGCCGGCGAGCGCCTCGGCTACCTGCCCGGCACGCTGAACGAGAAGATCGACCCCTACCTGCGGCCGCTCTACGACGCGCTGCACGACATGGTCGAGCCCGAGTCGATCCCCCGGCTCATGCAGGCGGGCACCATCGAGATCGCGCCGCTGGCCTACATGCGTGGCCGCACCCTGAACGACGCCTTCATCATCCTCGACGAGGCCCAGAACACCACGCCCGAGCAGATGAAGATGTTCCTCACCCGCCTCGGGCAGGGCTCCAAGATCGTCGTCACCGGTGACATCACCCAGGTCGACCTGCCCAACGGGCAGCGCAGCGGCCTCCGCGTCGTCCGCGACATCCTCGCCGGCGTCGAGGGGCTGCACTTTTCCGAACTGACCAGCCAGGACGTCGTCCGGCACAAGCTCGTCGGCGACATCGTCGACGCCTACGAGAAGTGGCAAGCCGTGCAGGACGCCCAGGACCAGCAGAGCAACGGCTGGAAGGGCAACCGGCGTTGAGCATCGAAATCGCCAACGAGTCCGGCGTCGACGTCGACGAGACGTCCATCGTCTCCGCGGCCCGCTACGCCCTCGAGAAGATGGAGGTCAGCCCGCTCGCCGAGCTGTCCATCCTCCTGGTCACCCTCGAAGTCATGGAAGACCTCCACGAACGCTGGATGGACCTGCCCGGGCCCACCGACGTGATGGCCTTCCCGATGGACGAGCTCGACTCCTCCCGCCGCCCCGACGCGCCCGACGCGTCCCCGGCGCTGCTCGGGGACATCGTGCTCTGCCCGGCGTTCGCCAAGGACCAGGCCAAGACCGCGGGCCACCGCCTGATCGACGAGCTGCACCTGCTCACCGTGCACGGCTGCCTCCACCTCCTCGGCTACGACCACGCCGAGCCCGCCGAGGAACGCGAGATGTTCGCGCTCCAGAAGCGCATCCTCGGCGAGTACCAGGACGCCGTCGCCGCGCTGGAGAAGCGGGACGCCCAGCGCAACACCGACGATCGTGTCCTCGGCATCGCCGGACTCGACGCGGACGCCGAGCCGGTCGCCGACGCCGGGCCACCCGCCGGGGAAACGCCCTAGGCGCCAGCCATGGTCCAGCTCCTCTTCGCGATCGCGCTCGTGCTGCTCGCGGGCGTGTTCGCGGCGGCCGACGCCGCCGTCAGCACCGTGTCGCAGGCCCGTGCGGACGGCCTCGCCCGGATGGGCCTGGCCGGCGCCGGCCACCTCGCCGCGGTCGTCGCCGAACGGCGCCGGCACATCAACCTGCTGCTCCTGCTGCGCCTCGGCTGCGAGCTCACGGCCACCGTGCTGGTCACCGTCTTCGTCGGCACCCGCGTGGCGCCGCTCGGCCTCGCCGTGCTGGTCACCGCGGTCGTGATGATCGTCGTGAGCTACGTCCTCATCGGCGTCGGCCCGCGCACCCTCGGCCGGCAGCACCCCTACCGCATCGGCCGCTACGTCGCCGGGCCCGTGCGCGTCCTCGGCTCCGTCCTCGGCCCGCTGTCGCGGCTGCTGATCCTCGTCGGCAACGCCATCACGCCCGGCCGGGGCTTCCGCGAAGGCCCGTTCACCTCCGAGGTCGAGCTGCGCGAGCTCGTCGACCTCGCCCAGGAACGCGGCGTCGTCGAGGACTCCGAGCGCGAGATGATCCACTCGGTGTTCGAGCTCGGCGACACCGTCGCCCGCGAGGTGATGGTGCCGCGCACCGAGATCGTCTGGATCGAACGCACCAAGACCGTCCGCCAGGCCCTCGCGCTGGCCCTGCGCACCGGCTTCACCCGGCTGCCGGTGATCGACGAGTCCGTCGACGACATCGTCGGCGTCGTCAACATCAAGGACCTCATGGCCGGGTACATGGACCCGGACGGCCCGAGCACCGTGGTCGACACGCTGATGAACGAGGCCGGCTTCGTCCCCGACTCCAAGCGGCTCGACGAGCTGCTCAAGGAGATGCAGCGCTCGCACAACCACATGGCCATCGCCGTCGACGAGTACGGCGGCACCGCCGGGCTGCTCACCATCGAGGACGTCCTCGAGGAGATCGTCGGCGAGATCACCGACGAGTCCGACGCCGACGAACGTCCCGAGGTCGAAGAGCTCGACGACGGCGCGGTCCGCGTCTCGTCGCGGATGGGCATCGACGACCTCGGCGAGCTGTTCGGCATCGACCTCGAAGACCACGACGTGGAGACCGTGGGCGGGCTGCTCGCGGAACGACTGGGTAGGGTCCCGCTACCGGGGGCCGAAGCCGAGGTCGCCGGCCTCCGGCTGTTCGCCGAAGGCGGCAAGGATCGGCGCGGCCGCATGCGCATCACCTCGGTGGTCGTGCACCCGGCCGACGCCGACGCGATGACCGACCCGGCCGACCGGACCACCCGGCGCCGCACGCGCCTGCCCCACCCCGACGAACGCGACAGGAGCGTCGAACATGCCTGACCTCGAGGCGGAGGACCAGAAGCTGGTCACCCTCGCCCGGTCCTCGCGCGCCCGGATCCAGGCCTCGGAAGGCGCGGCCGTCCGCGACACCGACGGCCGCACGTACACCGCGGGCACCGTCGACCAGCCGTCCTTCAAGCTCACCGCGCTGCAGGCCGCCGTGGCCGCCGCGCTCTCCAGCGGCGCCGAAGGCATCGAAGCCGCCGCTGTCGTCACCGGGGAGGGCCTGCTCAAGGAGGCGTCCCGGCACGCGATCCGCGACATCGCGAAGTACGCGCCGATCATCCTCGCCGACCCGGCGGGCGACGTCATCGAGGTGCTGAAGCGATGAGCGAACACCGTTCCGGCTTCGCCTGCTTCGTCGGCCGGCCCAACGCCGGCAAGTCGACGCTGACCAACGCGCTCGTGGGCAGCAAGGTCGCCATCACGTCGAGCAAACCGCAGACGACCCGCCACGCGATCCGCGGCATCGTGCACCGCGAGGACGCCCAGCTCGTCCTCATCGACACCCCCGGTCTGCACCGCCCGCGCACCCTGCTCGGCGAGCGGCTCAACGACATCGTGCACACGACGTGGTCCGAAGTGGACGTCGTCGGCCTGTGCGTGCCGGCCAACGAGAAGATCGGGCCCGGCGACAAGTTCATCGCCGCCGAGCTGCAGAAGATCGCCAAGCGGACCCCGGTCATCGGCATCGTCACCAAAACCGACCTGGTCCAGCCGCAGCAGGTCGCCGAGCAGCTGCTCGCGCTGCAGGGCGTGATGGACTTCGCCGAGCTGATCCCGGTGTCCGCGGTGGACGGTTTCCAGGTCGGCGCCCTCGCGGACCTGCTCGTCACGAGGCTCCCCGAAGGCCCGCAGCTCTACCCGGGCGGCGAGCTCACCGACGAACCCGAGCAGACGCTGGTCGCCGAGCTCATCCGCGAGTCGGCGCTGGAAGGCGTCCGCGACGAGCTGCCGCACTCGATCGCCGTCACGGTCGAGGAGATGCTGCCGCGCGAAGGCCGCGACGACCTCATCGACGTGCACGCGTTCCTGTACGTGGAGCGGCCCAGCCAGAAGGGCATCATCCTCGGGCACAAGGGCGAGCGGCTGCGCGAGGTCGGCGCGACCGCCCGCAAGAACATCGAGGCGCTGCTCGGCTCGAAGGTCTACCTCGACCTGCACGTCAAGGTGGCCAAAGAGTGGCAGCGCGACCCCCGCCAGCTGCGCCGGCTCGGGTTCTGACGTGACCGAGCGCCCGCGCCCGCCCGCCGACTACAACCCCGGGCCCCCGCCGTCGAGCAATCTCGCCTGGGGCATCGTCGCCGCGATCCTCTGCCTGCCCTTCGGCATCGTCTCGATCTTCCAGTCGGCCAAGGTGGAGCGGCTCTGGGCCCAGGGCGAGCCGGACGCCGCCCGGGGCGCGGCCGGGGCCGCGCGACGCTGGGCGATCATCGGCGGCGTGGTCGGGGTGGTGTTCTGGGTGGCCCTGGTCGTCGGCGGTGTGCTGCTGCTGGGAACGCTGCTCGACGACGCCGCGTCCCACTGACGACCGTCGGCAGCAGGAGGCGATACCGGTGACCCAGCCGTACCCGCAGCAACCCCCGTACGGCTGGCAGCCGAACTACGGGCCGCCCCCGGAGAACAACCTGGTCTGGGCGATCCTGGCGACGGTGATGTGCTGCCTGCCGTTGGGTATCGTCGCCATCGTGAAGGCGAACCAGGTCAACACCCTGTGGTTCCAGGGGTTCCACGCCGAGGCGCACCGGGCCGCCGACGACGCCCGCAAGTGGGCGATGTGGTCGGCGATCTCGGTCGGCATCCTGATCGCGCTCTACCTGATCTTCGTCGTCGTGATGTTCGCGGTCGTCGGCGTCTCGTTCTGGGGGCTGGCGTCGTGACGACCGTCTACACGGGATTCCCGGCCCTGGGGACCAAGGCCAAACTGCGCGCCCTGAGCGCCCCGATGGCCGTCGTGGGCGGGCTCGGCGCGTGCTGCGTGGCCGTCTGGATCGGCGACCCCACCACCCCCGGCGGCTGGCTCCCGGTCTGCCCGACCAAGGCCCTGCTCGGCATCGACTGCCCCGGCTGCGGCGGCATGCGGATGGCCTACAGCCTGATGCACGGCGATCTTCCCGCGGCCCTGCACTACAACGCCGTCTCGCTCGTGTTCGTGCTGCTCTTCGTCTGGAGCACGGCCGCCTGGACCCTCGGGCGGCTGCGCGGCCGCTGGGTGAACAGCTGGCTGCACTGGCGCTGGACGCCACTCGCCGTCGGCGTCGTGTTCGCCGTCTGGTTCGTCGTCCGCAACCTGCCGTTCGCCCCGTTCACCGGTTTGCGCGTCTGAATCGCGACGGAGCGGAACCGGCGCGCCGTGTAACGCGTCGGACCTCCACGACGTTCACTCGGACAGCGGACGCCTGACACACGCGGGCGAACGCGAACCGAGTACGCTCCCGCGGACCGTGCCGTACATTCGGGCCGGTTCCGCATGAGGAGTGCGGGTGGAGTGACCAGCGAGGGGGAGACCCACATGACCGATCCCTACGGTCAGCAGCCGTTCGGGCAACAGCCCGGCGGCCAGCAGCCGTTCGGACAGCCGCAGCCGGGACAGGCGCCGCCGCCGTACGGGCAGCAGGCGCCGTACGGTCAGCAGGCCCCGTTCGGGCAGCCCGCGCCGTTCGGCCAGCAGGGCACGCCGTTCGGGCCGCCCCAGAACTACGCGCCCTGGGGGCTTCGCGCCGGCGCTCTGCTGATCGACATCGCCCCGATCATCGTCATCGACCTGCTCGGGTTCTTCGTGACGATCGCCGGCAGCTACACCCTCGGCACCATCCTGTACCTGATCGGCGGGCTCGCCGGCATCGGCTGGTCGATCTACAACCGGTGGATCACGCAGGGCAGCACCGGCCAGTCGCTCGGCAAGCGGATCACGAAGATCAAGCTCGTCGGCGAGTCCACCGGCCAGCCGATCGGCGCCGGCATGGCGTTCCTGCGCGACCTCGCCCACTTCGTGGACGGCGTCATCTGCTACGTCGGTTATCTGTGGCCGCTGTGGGACGACAAGTCCCAGACCCTCTCCGACAAGATCATCGGCACCGTCGTCATCAACGCCGACGACGCCGCGCCGCACGGTCAGCCCGGCATGGGCCAGCCCGGCGCGCAGCCCTTCGGCGGCGGTTACCCGCCGGCGGGGCAGCAGTTCGGCCAGCCTCAGCAGGGCGGTTTCCCGCAGCAGCCGCAGTCCGGCGGGTTCGACCAGCCGCAGTCCGGTGGTTTCCCGCAGCAGCCCGCGCCGGGCGGCTTCGGTCAGCAGCCCCAGTCCGGTGGTTTCCCGCAGCAGCCCCAGTCCGGCGGCTTCGGCCAGCCGCAGGGCCAGCCGCTGGCGCCGCCCCCGGGGCAGGGCGCCTTCGACGAAGGCGCCGAGCGGACCCAGATGCTCCGTCCGGGCTCCGACAGCGGCGCGTCGCCGTTCGACGAAGGTGCCGAGCGCACCCAGATGCTGCGTCCCGAGGCCCAAGGCGAGGCCGAGGCGACCCAGAAGATCCAGCCGGGCCAGTTCGGGCAGCAGCCGCCGCAGCAGCCCGGCCAGCCGCCGCAGCAGTAGCCGCGGCACCTGACTTTCCGCACCACCGCCGGGATGTGCCGGTGGAAGTTCACGAGTAATTGGGGTAGACGTTCATGACCAATCCCTACGGCCAGCAGCAGCCGCCTTACGGTCAGCAGCCGCCGTCCGGCGGTTTCCCGCAGCAGCAGCCGGGTTACGGCCCGCCGTCCGGGGGCATGCCCGCGCCGTACGGCCAGCCCGCGCCCTACGGCCAGCCGCCCACCGGCGGTTTCGGCGCCCCGGGTTACGGCATGCCCGGCGGTGGTGGCGACATCAACGCCATCAAGGACTACAAGGGCTGGGCCATCGCGTCGCTCTTCCTCGGCGGCCTCATCCTCGGCATCTTCGCGATCATGAAGTCGAACGAGGTCGGCACGTACAAGATGCAGGGCAACTACATGATGGCGGAGCAGGCGTCGCGCACCACCAAGACGCTCTGCCTGATCTCCACCATCCTGGGCAGCATCGGCTGCGTCCTGGCCATCGTGCTGATCATCATCTCGATCGCCACCGCCGCGACCGTCAGCACCTACTGCTACGGCTCGTACTGCTGAAACCGGGTCGGTCCACCCCGGCGTCGTCCGATAGTGGGACGATGTCGGGGTGGTGAACCTCTACCGCGACACCGGGGTGGTGTTGCGCACGCACAAGCTGGGTGAGGCCGACCGGATCGTCACCCTGCTGACCCGGCGGCACGGCAAGGTCCGCGCCGTCGCGAAGGGTGTGCGGCGGACGTCCTCCCGCTTCGGGGCGCGGCTGGAGCCGTTCGGCCACGTGGACGTCCAGTTCTACACCGGCCGCACGCTCGACGTGATCACCCAGGTCGAGACCGTGGACGCGTTCGCAATCCCGCTGGTCGCCGACTACCAGCGCTACACCGCGGCCAGCGCGATCGCCGAAACCGCGGACCGGCTCTCGGCCGAAGAGGGCGAGCCGGTGCTCAAGCTCTACCTCCTCGTCTGCGGCGCGCTGCGCTCGCTCGCCGCCGGAGAGCGGGACGCCTCCCTCGTGCTCGACGCGTTCTTCCTCCGCGCGATGTCCTACGCCGGCTGGGCGCCCGCGCTCACCGAGTGCGCCCGCTGCGGCCTGCCCGGCCCGCACGTCGCCTTCAGCGTCGCCGCCGGCGGCTCGATGTGCCAGGACTGCCGCGTCCCCGGCTCCGTGCACCCCGCGCCCGAGGTCCTGGACCTGCTCACCGCCCTGCTCCACGGCGAATGGCCGATGGCCGAGTCGACCCTGCCCGGCACCCGCCGCGACGCGAGCGGCCTGGTCGCGGCACACCTGCAGTGGCATCTGGAGCGTCAGCTCCGCTCCCTTCCGCTGGTCGAGCGACGCGCACGGGAGACCACGGTGACATCCGGGGCTTCGCCCCGGGCCGGGGGCTCTGCCACCCGGATCCCTGAAGGGCAGGCGGTGACATCCGGGGCTTCGCCCCGGGCCGGGGGCTTCGCCACCCGGACCCCCGAAGGATAGGCGGTGACATCCGGGGCTTCGCCCCAGGCCGGGGGCTCCGCCACCCGGACCCCCGAAGAACATGCAGTGCGCGGGCAGTAGGGTCGGGCCTGATCGATTTTCACCCATCCAGGGAGGCCCGCCGTGTTGCGCAGGGGACGCGAGAACAAGGCGTCGCGATCCGAGCTGCGGGCCCCGGATCCACACCCGTCCGGCGCGGTGCCCCCGGAAATCCCGCGTGAGCTGGTCCCGAAGCACGTCGCGCTGGTCATGGACGGCAACGGCCGCTGGGCCAACCAGCGCGGCCTGCCGCGGATCGAAGGCCACAAGCGCGGGGAGGCGGTGATGATCGACGTCGCCGCCGGCGCGGTCGAGATCGGCGTCAAGTGGCTCTCGGTGTACGCGTTCTCGACGGAGAACTGGAAGCGCAGCCCCGAAGAGGTGCGGTTCCTGATGGGCTTCAACCGCGACACGATCCGCCGCCAGGTCGACTACCTCGGCTCGATCGGCGTCCGCATCCGCTGGGCCGGACGCCGGCCGAAGCTGTGGGCGTCGGTGATCAACGAGCTGCAGGCGGCCGAGGAGAAGACCAAGCACAACACGGCGCTGAACATGACGATGTGCGTCAACTACGGCGGCCGCGCCGAGCTGGGCGACGCCATGCAGCGGATCGCGCGGGACGTCGCCGACGGCAAGCTGAACCCGGACAAGGTCACCGAGAAGACCATCGGCAAGTACCTGTACCAGCCGGACATGCCGGACGTGGACCTGTTCCTGCGGCCTTCGGGCGAGCAGCGGACGTCGAACTTCCTGCTGTGGCAGTCGGCCTACGCCGAGATGGTCTACCAGGACACGCTGTTCCCGGACTTCGACCGGACCCACCTGTGGCGGGCCTGCCTCGAGTTCGCCAAGCGGGACCGCCGGTTCGGTGCGGCCGTGGACCAGGCTGCTGTCGAGCAGGCCGCGGTGGACCAGGCTGCGGTGGACCAGGCTGCGGTGGACCAGGCGTCGGGGGCCACGTCGTGAGCTCGACCGAAGCGGCCGAGACCGCGGAACTGCTGACCAGCGCCAAGGACGCCCTCGAGCGTTACCTCGAGGTCCACGTCGACGACGACGGCGCGCTGACGTTCGCCCACGGCGACGTCCCGTGCGTCATCCAGGCGACCCGCCTCGGCGAGGGCCTCACCGTGCTGACCCTGACCTGCGTGGTCGGCTGGGACCTGGCGGACGCGCCGGAGCTGTCGATCGCCGTCGCCGAGCGGGCCGGCCAGGGACTGTTCGGCACCCTCGGCGTCGGGCACTCCGACAACGGTGTCGACGTCACGCTGCGGTACGCCTTCCCGGCCGCGGGCCTCGACGCCGCAGCGCTGGGGACGCTGCTGATGCTCGTGGTGTCGACGGCGTCGCAGCTGCGGACCGACCTGCCGGGGATCCTGCCGGCGGAATAGCGATTTTCGCCGCGAACGGTGGTTTCCGGTCCGAAACGGACGGTATCCGGCCGTTCGCGGCCTGTGCGGATCATCTGATGTCCCGGCGTCCTGGCATCATCGCCGTCGTGGACACCCTTTCCGAAACTTCCACCGAGCCCGGCCGGCGCACCCGCCGGTTCCGGGTCAGCTCGGTCGAAGTGCTGTGCGCGGTCCTGCTGGTCGCGATCCTCGGCCAGGGCTGGCTGCAGCGGCTGTTCGACGTGCCCGCGCTGCGCACCGGCTCGACCGTGTTCGTCGCGGTGTGCGTGCAGGCGCTGCCGTTCCTCGTGCTGGGCGTGCTGATCAGCGGCGCGATCGCCGCGTTCGTCCCCGCCCGCGTGCTGGAGAAGGTGCTGCCGCGGCGGGCCGGGGCGGCGGTCGGCGTCGCCGGGCTCGCCGGGGTCGCGCTGCCGGGCTGCGAGTGCGCGTCCGTGCCGGTGGCGCGGAGGTTGATGGGCCAAGGCGTGGCCCCGGCCGCGGCGCTGACCTTCCTGCTGGCCGCGCCGGCGGTGAACCCGGTGGTGCTGGTGGCCACCGCGGTCGCGTTCCCCGGCAAGCCGGAGATGGTGCTGGCCCGGTTCGCCGGCTCACTGGCCACGGCGATGGTGATGGGCTGGCTGTGGGCCCGCTGGGGCAAACTCGAGTGGATCACCGAGCGCGCGTTGCGCCGCCTCCCGGACGTCGCGGGCGGGCAACGGTGGCGCGTGTTCGCCGAGACCGCGCGCACGGACCTGGTCGAGGCCGGCGGGTTCCTGGTGCTGGGCGCGCTGATCTCGTCGGCGCTGAACGTGCTGGTCCCGGCGAAGTGGTTCGGCGTGCTGGGGGACCAGCTGGTGCTGGGCATCGTGGTGATGGCGGTGCTCGCGGTGGTCCTGGCGCTGTGCAGCGAGGCGGACGCGTTCGTGGCGGCCTCCCTGACGGCGTTGCCGATGCTGCCGAAGCTGGTGTTCCTGGTCGTCGGCCCGGCGGTCGACGTCAAGCTGTTCGCGTTGCAGGCGGGCACGTTCGGCAGGTCGTTCGCGGTGCGCTTCGCCCCGGTGACGTTCGTGGTGGCCGCGGCCTGCGCGGTGGTGGCCGGACTGGTGGTGGGGCTGGCGTGAAACGGGAGACCCAGAACATCCTGCTGATCCTGCTCGGCGGCGCGCTCGTCAAGATCGCCGTCAACGGCGACTACCTGCGCTACGTCAAGCCCGCGCAGCAGCCGTGGATCATCGCCGGTGGGGCCGTCATGGTGCTGCTCGGCGTGGTCGCCGTCGTGCGGGATCTGCTGGCCGCGCGGGCGAAAGCGCCCGAAACGGCCGGTCACGACGACGGCCATGACCACGACCACGACCACGAGGACGGGCACGCGCACTCGGCCCGGCCCGCCTGGCTGCTGCTGGTCCCCGTGCTGGCCGTCTTCCTGGTCGCGCCACCCGCACTGGGCGCCGACTCGGTGATCCGGACCGAAGCGCGGGCCCCGGCGAGCGCGGCCGCGGCCAACGCGGCGGCCTTCCCGCCGTTGCCGGCGGGGAACGTCGTTCCCTTGCCGGTCAACGAGTTCGTCAGCCGCGCGGGGTGGGACAAGGCGGGCACCCTCGACGGCCGCACCGTTTCGCTGACCGGGTTCGTGGTGCACGCCGAGGGCCGGGTCCTGCTGGCCCGCTTGGTGATCAGCTGCTGCGCGGCGGACGCCTTCCCGGTGACGGTCCACCTCACCGGCACCGACGCGGCCCGGTACGCCAGCGACGCGTGGATCCAGGTGACGGGCCAGGTCGTCCCGGGCACCGCGACCCAGGCCAACAGTTACACACCGGACTTCACCGCGGCCTCGGTCGCGACCGTCCCGACCCCGAAGGATCCCTATGAGTACTAGGGCGTGTCCTATACGTGGTTGACCTGGTGATCGGGTGCGGTGGTTGGCCGAGGAGAACCGACAGACCTGGCGTGGGCAGTGATCGAACCGCCGCTGCCCCGCAGCGGTGGGTGGCGGTGGCGTGATCACCGTCAGGTGATCAACGCGATCCTCTGGAAACTCCGCACCGGCGCTCCCCGGCGTGACCTGCCGAACGTGTCGGCCCTGGAAAACTGCGCACGAACGACTGCGGTTGTGGACCGCCTCAAAACAGTTCCGTGACCGGGCCACCCGCTATGCCAGACGGGCTGCCTACTACCAGGCCGAACTCACCATCGCCGCGATCGTCCTCGGGCTCCGATGGCTTACAGGACACCGCCTGGGCACTGCCGGAGCAAGCCTCGCCCGCGGTCTTCGCGCCCAGGCGGCTCCTGACGGCCCGGGCGGCTAGTGCTGCCCGCAGGTGCCGGTGATCTCGACCGTGTGGGAGATCTCCGAGAAGCCGTGCTCCGCCGCGATCTTCTCGGCCCAGCGCTCGACCGCCGGGCCCTCGACCTCCACCGTGCGGCCGCACAGGCGGCAGACCAGGTGATGGTGGTGGTGCGCCGAACAGCGGCGGTAGATCGCCTCGCCCGAGTCGGTGCGCAGGACGTCGATCTCGCCGGCCTCGGACAGGGACTGCAGGGTGCGGTACACCGTCGTCAGGCCGATGCCGTCGCCGCGTTTGCGCAGCTCGTCGTGCAGGTCCTGGGCGGAGCGGAAGTCGTCGACGGCGCTCAGCAGCTCGACGACCGCGGCCCGCTGCCTGGTCGATCGGCGCCCGGGCACCGGGGCCTGGCCGCGTGGCGCGACGGGAGTCATCACTTTCCTTCCTGCACGTGGGCGACGGCGTCGACGACGATGTGGGCCAGGTGGTCGTCGGCGAGCCGGTAGACCACTTCGCGGCCGCGACGCTCGCCCTGCACCACGCCGGCGGTCTTCAGCACCCGCAGGTGCTGGCTGATCAGCGGCTGCGCGACGTCGAGGGCGTCCACCAGCTCGTGCACGCACCGGTCGGCCTCGCGCAGCTGCAGCACGATCGCGATCCGGACCGGTGCGGCCAGGGCACGCAGCAGGTCGCCGGCGTCGGCCAGGACCGCCGTCGACGGGTGCCTGGACGGCGCCACCCGGTCCCGTTCGGGCTCGTGGGTGTGCGATCCGGCCTCGTCCGCGACGCCACTGCCCGTCACCGTCGCCATCAGAGCCTCCACGTCGTCGCCGTCCGGACCATGATTTCCGTAGTCATTGCCGATAACGGCCCGGCCCATCCTAGTGTTCCCCCGGACGGGCCCCGTCTTGTCACCACGCCCTGCGGGGTACGGCAGGACGCATTACCCCATTCGGGTGAGTTCGTGGGATATTGGCTCTTCGGCTTCGCATGTCGTGGCCGACGGTGCAAGGTTGTCGCGGAGCGTTTCGTCGCTTCTCGTACGCTGACGACCCGCCCGAGCAGACGCAGTGGGGAGACATGGCCCGATTCGCAACGAAGGCAGCCGCCGTGACGGCCGTCCTGTTTCCGCTGGTCGGAGTGGGTGTGGCCGGGGCGCAGAACCAGGCGGTCGACGAGAAGACCGGCCCGGTCTCGTTCGCGAACGTGGCTTCGGTCCGGATCGGCGGCGAAGGCCAGCACGGCGGCGCGCTGATCACCGAGACCCAGCGCTCGCCCCTGCTGCCCGGTCAGTCGAAGCTCGGCACGGACCGGGTCACCGTGCCCAAGGACGACGGCGAGCGCGCCACGTTCGGCGGGCACTACGCGATCGACCTCGGCCGCTACAGCGGGTCGCAGGACCCGTACCCCGCCGGGGTCGCCAGCCGGGACCACAACGTCGTCGCCGCGCTGCAGGCGACCACCGTGCCCACCGCCGTCGCCGAGACCAACTACGCGCTGCGCGACACCTGGCAGGGCGGCGCCAAGCCGGTCGACGACACCGTGCTCGTCCTGGAAGGCGCCAAGACCGCCGTCGACTGCGCCGCCCCGGCGAAGCTCACCGGCACCTCCTCGGTGGCCCGGCTGTGGGTGCGCCAGGCGGGCGGCTCGCTCGGCATCGTCCCGATGCCCGGCGGCAACGCCGGCCTGCAGCTGCAGAACCTGCGCCTGGGCCCGCCCGGCGACATCACGAACGCGAGCAAGGACACCACGCTCTCGGACCTCAAGCTGACCCGCGTCGCCGCGTTCGACCAGCTGATCCGCCAGGACGGCTGGCGCGGGGGCGATTACACCGCCGTCGCCGGCTGGCGCGTCGAGATCACCACCCACGTCAAGGACGCGGCGGGCGCCGCGCTGCAGGACGTCCAGACGAACGTCGTGCTCGGCGGGGTCAGCTGCTCGGTCCCGAAGGGCTTCGTGGCGAAGGCCTCCGGCACCACGGGCGGCGGGACGAGCGCGACGCAGCCCGCCGTGCCGACGCAGGTCCCGGCCGGCTACCTCGGCGCGGCCGCGCCGGACACCGGCAGCGACCTCTCGCGCATCCCGCTCGGCATCGGCCTGCTCTTCGGCGGCGTGTTCTTCGGGAGCGTCGCCCTGCTGCTGGGCAGGCGGCGCAAGTCCGGGACGGACTAGGTGCTGCGCACCGGGCTGGCCGCCGTCTCGGGGGCGCTGGCCGTCGCCGCCTTCGCGGCCGGGGTCGTCGTGCTGACCTGGCTGCCGCCCGAGCCGACGTCGATCGCCGCGCCCGCGCCCGGCTCGCTGCCGGGGGAGAACGCGGCCCCGGCCGTGCTGCCCGCCGACAGCTCGTCGGCCGAGCAGCAGCGTCCGGGCACGGTCCGGCTGCCCGACGGCGCCACCGCCCGGCTGGTCCGCACCGAGCTCACCGACACCGGCGTGCTGCCGATCCCGCGTGGCCTCGGCGACGCCGCCTGGTGGGGCGCGAAGCTGGGCGCCGACCACGGCGCGGCGCTGCTGTCCGGGCACGTGAACTGGGAAGGGCGGCGCGGCCCGTTCGACGAGCTCTGGCGGATGCGGGACGGCGAGAACGTCAGCGTCGTCGACGCGCGCGGCGGCCGGTGGGTCTACCGCGTCGACGACGTCGTCACGCTGCCCAAGGAGACGCTGCCCGCGCAGGCCGCCCGCTGGTTCGGCCAGGACGGCCCGCACCGGCTGGTGCTGGTGACCTGCGGCGGCGACTACGTCGGCGGCACCGAGGGCTACGACGAGAACCGCCTGGTGACCGCGACCCTGGTGACCCGCCCCACCGGCTGACCGAGATCGGTGCAACCTCCTCCGCCCGCCGCGGCATGTGTGTCTGTGCACTGGCCACGGAGCGAAGGAGCACAGGCGCATGCAGGAGCAGAACCCGGCGACCGGAGAGCGGAAGAAGGGCCCCGGCCGCTGGTGGATCGTCGGCGTGGCCGGCGCGTTCGTGATCGCGGCGATCGTCGCGTCCCTGCTCGTGTTCACCGGAAAGGATGAACCTGCCAGCGCGAACGGCGCGAACCCGCCCGTTCCGACGGCGCCCGCCACGGCCGCGCAGGACACCCCGCAGGACACCGGACAGGCGCCCGCGCAGCTGTCGCTGCCCGGCGGCGGTGCCGCGAAGCTCGTCCAGGAGGACCTGGACGCGAACGGCGCGCTCAAGATCCCCGAAGGCCTCGGCGAAGCCGCGTGGTGGGGCGCGAAGCTGGGCGCCGACCACGGCGTCGCGCTGCTGTCCGGGCACGTGAACTGGAAGGGGAAGAAGGGCCCGTTCGACGAGCTCTGGCAGGTCAAGCAGGGTCAGGACGTCAAGCTGACCGACGCCGCCGGCGGTGCCTGGGTGTACCGGGTCGACGCGACCGAGACCGTCCACAAGTCCGAGCTGGCCGGGCGGTCGGAGCAGCTGTTCTCCCCGGACGGGCCGCACAAGCTGCTCCTGGTGACCTGCGGCGGCGAGTACGTCGGCGGCACCGAGGGCTACGAGGACAACCGGGTGGTGACGGCGTCACTGGTCTCCCGGCCCTGACGAGGCTCACCTGCGCGGAAACCCGGTGGGCCCGGCGGATACCCTTGACGTTCTAGTCCGATAACCGTCCCCGCATGCTTCCGGAGCGTGGAGTGCCCACGAACACCATTGAGACCGTAGTCAGCCTGTGCAAACGCCGTGGTTTCGTCTTCCCCAGCGGAGAGATCTACGGCGGTACCCGCTCGGCGTGGGACTACGGGCCGCTCGGGGTCGAGCTCAAGGACAACATCAAGCGCCAGTGGTGGAAGACCGTGGTCCAGGGCCGCGACGACGTCGTCGGCCTCGACTCCTCGGTGATCCTGCCGCGTCAGGTGTGGGTCGCGTCGGGGCACGTCAACGTGTTCACCGACCCGCTGATCGAGTGCCTCTCGTGCCACAAGCGGTTCCGCGCCGACCAGCTCGCCGAGGAGTACTCGGCGCGCACCGGCAAGGAGACGTCGGAGGACGACCTGTCCGACGTGCCGTGCCCGAACTGCGGCACGCGCGGGAAGTACACCGAGCCGCGCGACTTCAACATGATGCTGAAGACGCACCTGGGCCCGGTGGAGTCCGAAGAAGGCCTGCACTACCTCCGCCCGGAGACGGCGCAGGGCATCTTCGTCAACTTCCTCAACGTGCAGACGACGTCGCGGAAGAAGCCGCCGTTCGGCATCGGCCAGATCGGCAAGTCGTTCCGCAACGAGATCACGCCGGGCAACTTCATCTTCCGGACGCGTGAGTTCGAGCAGATGGAGATGGAGTTCTTCGTCGAGCCGGGCGAGGACGAGACCTGGCACCAGTACTGGATCGACCAGCGCACGGAGTGGTACAAGGACCTCGGCATCAAGCCCGAGAACCTGCGCCACTTCGAGCACCCGAAGGAAAAGCTCTCGCACTACGCGAAGCGCACGGTCGACATCGAGTACCGGTTCGCGTTCAACGCCGGGCAGGAGTGGGGCGAGCTCGAGGGCATCGCCAACCGCACCGACTTCGACCTGACCACGCACTCGAACCACTCGGGTGTGGACCTGTCGTTCTTCGACCAGGCGTCCGGCCAGCGCTACCGGCCGTTCGTGATCGAGCCGGCGGCGGGTGTCGGCCGCTCGATGATGGCGTTCCTGGTCGACGCGTACCACGAGGAAGAGGCGCCGACCGCCAAGGGCGGCGTCGAGAAGCGGATCGTGCTCAAGCTCGACCCGCGGCTCTCGCCGTTCAAGGTCGCGGTGCTGCCGCTGTCGCGCAACGCCGACCTGACCCCGAAGGCGAAGGACGTCGCCGCCCGGCTGCGCAAGCACTGGAACGTCGACTTCGACGACGCCCAGGCGATCGGCCGCCGCTACCGGCGCCAGGACGAGATCGGCACGCCGTACTGCGTCACGGTCGACTTCGACTCGCTGGAAGACCAGGCCGTCACCGTGCGCGAGCGCGACACCATGGCCCAGGAGCGCGTCGCGATCGACAAGCTCGAGTCCTACCTGGCCGGCCGCCTGCTCGGCTGCTGACCCGCTTCGCGAAGTACGTGAGGGGCACCTTCATGGCCGTAAAAGCCATGAAGGTGCCCCTCACGGCTTTCCGGGGGACCGCGCACCCCTGACACCTGTCACCCCCAGGTCGTGACGCACGATCCGGGGACGGCGCCCCGCGAGGCGGCAGCCTGGGGGCATGCGAGAAACAGACATCCAGGCGGTGGCGGCGGGGGCCGCGATCCACCTCACCGGCCTGCGGAAGCACTACGGTGACGTCCACGCGGTCGACGGCGTCGACCTGACCATCGCCCCGGGCGAGGTCGTCGCCCTGCTCGGCCCCAACGGCGCGGGCAAGTCCACCACCGTCGACATGATCCTCGGCCTCAGCACTCCGGACAGCGGCGAAGTGCGCGTCTTCGGCCGGAAGCCGATCGACGCCGTCCGGGCCGGTCTGATCGGCGCGATGCTGCAGGGCGGCGCGCTGATGGACGACCTGACCGTCGCCGAGACCGTCGGCATGGTCGCGGCGCTGCACCGCAAGCCGATGCCGGTCGCCGAGGCGCTGCGCGCCGCGGGCGTCGAAGAGCTGGCCGGCCGCCGCGCGAACAAGCTTTCGGGCGGGCAGAAGCAGCGCGTGCGCTTCGCCGTCGCCCTGGTCAGCAACCCCGACCTGCTGATCCTCGACGAGCCGACCGCGGCGATGGACGTCGGCACGCGCCGGGAGTTCTGGCAGTCGATGTACTCGTTCACCGAGTCCGGCCGCACGGTCGTGTTCGCCACGCACTACCTCGAAGAGGCCGAGGAGTTCGCCGACCGGGTGGTGCTGATGCGCCGCGGCCGGATCGTCGCCGACGGTTCGGTCGCCGAGGTCCGCGCGCTGGCCGGCGGTCGCAGCCTGCGCGCCGCCGTCCCGGGCGCCACCGAAGCCGCGATCGCGGCCCTGCCCGGCGTCAAGGAGTTCGAGCTGCGCGGCGACCGCGTCGCCATCTCCACCGGCGACTCCGACGCGACGCTCTGGGCCCTGAAGGCCGCGGTGCCTTCGGTGTACGACATCGAGATCAGCGCCGTCGGCCTCGAAGGCGCCTTCCTCTCCCTGACCGCCGACGAAACCGCGGAGTCTGTCCGATGAACGCCACCTACCTGGTCACCGAGATCCGCCGGAACTTCCGGGCGCCGCGGTTCCTGATCTTCGTCGTCGCGTTCCCGGTGCTGATGTTCCTGTTGCAGGCCAACGTCTTCACCAAGTCCTCCGATCCGGACCACGTGCAGATCGCCGCCGTGATCATGATCAACATGATGACGTTCGGCGCGTTCGCCGCCGCGACCAACAGCGGCGCCCGGCTCGCGCTGGAGCGGGCCGCGGGCTGGCAGCGGCAGCTGCGCCTGACCCCGCTGACCGGCACCGGTTACCTGGCCGGCAAAGGCATCTCCGGCCTGCTCGTCGGGCTGCCCGCATTGATCCTCGTGCCGGTGCTCGCCGTGGCCGTCGAGGGCGTGCACCTCGACGCGGCGGGCTGGGTGCGAATCTTCGCCGGCGTCTGGCTCGGCACGATCCCGCTGGTGCTGCTCGGGCTGCTGCTCGGCCAGTTCGGCACGCCCGACTCGATGCAGCCGGTCAACATGATCGTCACGCTGGGCATGGGCTTCCTCGGCGGGCTGTGGATCCCGATCGAGAGCATGCCGGGCTGGATGCACGACGTCGCCCAGCTCATGCCGACGTACTGGGTGCTGCAGCTGGCGCGGCCCGCCGTGACCACCGACATGGTGGTGTCGTTCCCGCAGGCCGTGGGCGTGCTCGCGGGGTGGACGGTCGTGCTGGGAGCCCTGGTGATCAGGCGTTACCGTAAGGACAGCGCCCGGGTCTGAGGGCCGGGGACGGGAGAAGGAACGGCGATGGCGAACGACGACACGAACCGCCGGTTCGGGCTCAACACCCGGGAAGGGTGGTGGGACGACCCGCTGCCCGACCCGAAGAACCAGGGGCCCGACAGCGTGCGCTGGCCGATCATGGGCGCGGTCTTCCTGCTGCCGTTCCTCATCCCGATCACGAAGTCGCTGCTGGCCGAGACCGTCGTGACCGTGGAGCTCGTGCTCATCTGGATCCTGGTCTACGCCTACGCCGCCTGCTACCTGCTGTTCCCGTACTTCTTCCGCCAGGCGCGCCCGCTGAAGCTGGGCTTCGGGATCGTGATGGTCGCGCTGGGGCTCGGCGTGGTGGCGGCGATCGAGGCGAGCCCGTTCATCCTGCTCTACGGCACGGCGGTGATGGTGTTCCTCGCCCCGGCCGCGTGGTCGGTGATCGTGGACGTCGTCGCGCTGCTGCTCGGCGCTCTGATCCTGCTGGCGAGCGGCCGGTTCCAGGACGGCTACGGCGACCTGATCACGGTCGGCTCGGTGACGCTGGCGATGTTCTTCATGGCCAACCTCATCCGCGCCATCCGGCGCCTGGAGCTGGCCAACAAGGAGATCGCCACGCTCGCCGTGACGAACGAACGCCAGCGCGTCGCCCGCGACCTGCACGACCTGCTCGGCCACAGCCTCACCACGATCACCGTGAAGGCGGGGCTGGCCCGGCGGGTGCTGGAGAGCGCGGGCGACATCCCGCGCGCGGTCGAGGAGATCCGCGAGGTCGAGAGCCTCACCCGCAGCGCGCTGTCGGACGTGCGCGCGACCGTGTCGGAGTACCGCGAGGTGTCGCTGTCGGCGGAGCTCGTCGGGGCCCGCGCGGCGCTGCGGGCCGCGGAGATCGACGCCGACCTGCCGCACGCGGTGGACAACGTCCGCCCCGAGTTCCAGAACACCTTCGGGTACGTGCTGCGCGAGGCCGTGACGAACGTGCTGCGCCACTCCGGCGCCAAGCAGGTGAAGGTGAAGCTGGGCGGCAACTGGCTGGAGATCGAGGACGACGGCACGGCCGCCGAGGTCGTCCCGGGCAACGGCCTGCGCGGGCTGACCGAGCGGCTCGCCGCGGTGGGGGGCACCGTGCGCGCGTCGGTCCGCTCCGGGGGAGGATTGACGGTGCGGGCGGAGATCCCGCAGCCCGAACCGCGCGCGGCCGCCCCGGCGGTGCGCGCCGAACCCGCGGGAGGACTCGCTTGATCCGGGTGCTGCTGGCCGACGACCAGGCCATGGTGCGCGGGGCGCTGGCCACCGTGCTGGGCCTCGAATCCGACATCGAGGTGGTCGGGCAGGTCGGCTCCGGCGACGAGGTGGTCGCCGCCGCTCGCGAACTGAAGCCCGACGTCGCGCTGCTGGACGTCCAGATGCCGGGCAAGGACGGCCTGGAGGCGGCGGCCGACCTGCGGGCCGCGCTGCCGTCGTGCCGGGTGATCATCTGCACCACGTTCGGCCGGCCCGGGTACCTGGCCCGCGCGATGGCCGCGGGCGCGGCCGGGTTCGTCGTCAAGGACGCGCCGCCCGAGCAGCTCGTCGAAGCCGTCCGGCGAGTCCACAATGGACTCCGGGTGGTGGACCCGGCGCTCGCCGCGGAGTCCCTGGCCACCGGCGCCAGCCCGCTGACCGGGCGCGAGCGGGACGTGCTGCGGGAGGCCAAGGACGGCAGCACGGTCGCCGACGTCGCCCGCGCGCTGCACCTGTCGGAAGGGACCGTCCGCAACCACCTCTCCGCCGCGATCGGCAAGACCGGCGCCCGGACCCGCGCGGAAGCGGTCCGCGTCGCCGAGGAGCGCGGCTGGCTGTGAGCGGCCGGTGACCTTCTGACAAGATGGGCGGGGTGGGTACCGCTGAACGCACCAAACCGTCGCGCGCGAGCTGGGCACGCCGGATCGCGTTCGGCACGGTCCTGATGCTGCTCGCCCTCGTCGGCGGCACCGCGTTCCGGATCTGGGAGGTCGCCCGCGAGAACGACCGGACGCAGGCCGACGTCATCGTGGTGCTGGGCGCGGCCCAGTACAACGGCAAGCCGTCGGACATCTACGCCGCGCGGCTGATCAAGGCGAAGCAGCTCTACGACGCGGGTGTCGCGAAGACGATCGTCACGGCGGGCGGCAAGAAGGCCGAGGACAACTTCACCGAGGCCCGGGCCGGTCAGCTGTGGCTGACCCGCCGCGGCGTGCCGGCGGCGGCGACGCTGGCCGTCGGGGAGGGCAGCGATACCCTGCGCAGCCTGCGCGCGGTCGCCGAGCAGGTCGAGGCGCGCGACTGGCACACGGCCGTGCTGGTGAGCGACCCGTGGCACTCCTTCCGCGCCCGCACCATGGCCGACGACCTGGGCCTGGACGCCTGGACCGCGCCGACGCACAGCGGGCCGATCGTCCAGGAGCGCGTCACGCAGGTCCGCTACATCGTCCGCGAGACCGGCGCGCTGCTGTACTACCGGCTGACGAAGACCCCGGCCGACGATCTCTTCGCCACCTTCCTGGGCTGATTTCACGGGCTGAGCGTTTTGTCGGACCCCGCGCTTAAGCTGGCCGGGTGGACCACGGTTACAGCGAGCACGACACGGCCCGCCTCCGGCCGGAGGCGGCGAAGGGCGCGGCCCTGGCCGGGGCGCGCGCGGACGGGCGCAGCGCGTTCTCCCGCGACCGCGCCCGCGTGCTGCACTCGGCGGCCCTGCGGCGGCTCGCCGGCAAGACCCAGGTGGTCGGGCCGGGGGAGGGCGCCGAGGTCACCGGCGTGCCGCGCACCCGGCTGACACACTCCCTGGAGGTCGCCCAGATCGGCCGCGGCATCGCCGAGGAGCTGGGCGCCGACCCGGACCTGGTGGACACCGCCGGGCTGGCGCACGACATCGGGCACCCGCCGTTCGGGCACAACGGCGAACGCGCGCTCGACGAGGTGGCCGCCGCGTGCGGCGGGTTCGAGGGCAACGCGCAGACGTTGCGCATCCTGACCCGGCTGGAACCGAAGCTGGTCGACGAGCACGGCGCCACGGCCGGGCTCAACCTGACCCGCGCCTGCCTCGACGCGACCACGAAGTACCCCTGGCCGCGCAAGCCCGGCCGGCGGAAGTACGGCGTGTACGCCGACGACGCCGAGGTCTTCGCCTGGTTCCGTGACGGCGCGCCGGTGGGGGAGACCTGCCTGGAGGCCCAGATCATGGACTGGGCCGACGACGTCGCGTACTCGGTCCACGACGTCGAGGACGGCGTGCTGGCCGGCCGGATCCGGCTGCGGGTGCTGGCGTACCCGGACGAGCGCGCCGCCGTCGCCGAGGCCGCGGCCAAGCACTTCTCCGGCCAGTCGGTGTCCACATTGGAGTCCGCGGCCGAAGAACTGCTGGCGCTGCCGGTGGTCGCGGCCCTGGCCGAGGCGGCGCCGGACGGCTCACCCGGCACCCAGGTCGCGCTGAAGCGGCTGACCAGCGAGCTCGTCGGCCGATTCGCGACAGCGGCGGTCACCGGCACCCGGGCGAAGTTCGGCGAAGGCCCGCTCGGCCGCTACCGGGCCCGGCTCGCCGTGCCCGAGCAGGTCGCCGCCGAGGTGGCCTTGCTCAAGGCGCTGGCCCTGCGCTACGTGATGAGCGACCGGCGCCGGCTGGCGATGCAGGAGGGCCAGCGCGAGCTGCTGGGCGAGCTGGTCCACGCCCTGGCGCGGCGGGCCCCGGAGTCGCTGGACCCCCTGTTCGTCCCGGCGTGGAAGGCGGCGAAGGACGACGCGGCCCTGCTGCGCGTGGTCGTCGACCAGGTGGCGTCGCTGACCGACGCGCAGGCGCACGTTTGGCACTCCTGGCACGTGACCCGGCACCACTAGCCCGGATCTGGCGCGATGGAAGCGCCAGCACCTGTGATTGCCGCGCCGACACTCGTGATTGAAGGGTCGACACGGCGCGGGGGCCTGCTCCTCACCGTGTCGACCCTCGAATCACGCGTGTCGACCTCCCCATCAGGCGTGTCGACCCTTTGATCACGCGGGCCGGCTTCGAACAGGGGTGGCCGCTGCCGGATTCGTCACCGGTGGGCGGAGTTGCGCGTGGCCGCCCGGGCGGGTGACGGGTTCCGGTAGTCTCGCCCGCATGGCCACGGACAGCCACCTCCGGTTCGCCCTCGCCGTCCATGGGGCCCTCGGCGCCGAGGGCGGGAACTCCTGTTTCTCGCCGTATTCGGTGGCCAGCGCGCTGACGTTGGCCGCGTTCGCCGCCCGGGGTGCCACCCGCGAGGAGCTGGTCGCGCTGCTCGGCGATCCGGCGGCGCAGAGCGTGCTGCTGCGGGACGCCACCGAGCTCGTCGAAGAGGGGCGGGGCGCCGAACCACCCGAGATCGCCGTCGCCAACACGCTGTGGGCCGCGGACAGCCTCCCGCTCGAAGACGGCTTCAAGACCGAGCTGGCCGGGTGGCCCGGGGCGAACGTCGAGAGCGCGCCGTTCGAAGAAGATCCCGAACGCGCCCGCGCGCTGATCAACGAGGACGTCGGCCGCACCACGCACGGCCTGATCCCGCAGCTGCTGCCGCCGGGTTCGATCGACACCGGGATCGCGGCCGTGCTGGTCAACGCGCTGTACCTGAAGTCCGCGTGGAAGCTGCCGTTCCGCGAGGCCAACACCGGCGACGCGCCCTTCCACGCGCCGTCGGGCACCCGGGACGTGCCGACGATGTGGCTCGGGGAGAACGTCGGCTACGCGCACACCGGCGGCTGGCAGGCCGTGCAGCTGGTCGCGGCGGGCGGGCTGCAGGCCGTGGTGCTGCTGCCCGACGGCGACCTCGCCGAGGCGGAGGCGTCGCTCGACGAAGCGGCGCTGACCGGCCTGCTCGGCAAAATCCGCTCGACACGCGTCGAGCTGGCGCTCCCCAAGATCTCGCTCGACGTGCCCAGCACGCTGACCGGCGTGCTGCGCGGCCTGGGCGTGCGCACGATGTTCACCGACGCCGCCGACCTGAGCGGGCTCTCCCCGGACCCGCGGCTCACCGTGTCCGAGGTGCTGCACCAGGCCGTGCTGCGGGTCGACGAACAAGGCTTCGAAGGGGCCGCGGCGACGGCACTGACCATGCGCCTCACCTCGATGATCACGTCCGACCCGGTCGCCGTGACGGTGGACCGGCCGTTCCTGCTGCTGGTCCGGCACGCCGGCACCGGCGCCCTCTACTTCTTCGCCAGGGTGGTCGAGCCGTGAGCTTGAAGTCCGAAGCCATTCCCGAGCTCGTTCCGCCCGCTTCCGAAGCCCCACCCGAAAGCCCGAAACGCTGGGCGTGGCAGGACTCCGCGATCATGGGCGGGTTCCTGCTGTTCACGATCCTGCTCTACAACGGGCTGTGGTTCGACCTCAAGCGCGGCTACCTGTGGAACGGCGCGTCGGACCAGAGCCAGTGGGAGTGGTACTCGACGGTCGTCGCGAAGTCCGTCCTGCACTTCCAGAACCCGTTCACCACGGATCTGCAGAACTACCCGTACGGCGTCAACATGGCGGCGAACGCGGCGATGTTCGGCCTGAACATCCCGCTCGCCCCGATCACGCTGACCTTCGGCGCCACGCTGACCTGGGCGATCGTGCTGACCGCCGGGCTGGCCGGCACCGCGATCGGCTGGTACTGGGTGTTCTCCCGGCACCTGGTGCCCAACCGCGCGGCGGCCGCGATCGGCGCGGCGTTCTGCGGGTTCGCCCCGCCGATGATCTCGCACGGCAACGCGCACCCCAACTTCGTCGTGCTGTTCGTGCTGCCGTTCATCGCTTTGAAGGCGATCCAGATCGCGCACAACGAACGCCCGGTGCGCAACGGCGTCGTGCTCGGCCTGCTCGTCGCGTGGCAGATCCTGCTCGGCGAGGAGCCGCTGGCGATCTTCGGGCTGACCTTCCTGGTGTTCGTGATCGCCTACCTGATCCCGCACCGCGCCGAAATCCGCGGCATGCTGGCGCCGCTGGCCAAGGGCGTCGGCATCGGCGCCGTCGTGGCGCTGCTGATCGCGGGTTTCCCGTTGTACTGGCAGTTCTTCGGGCCGCAGAGCTTCCATTCGCTGCTGCACGGCCCGGCGGGTAACGACACCGCGGCGTTCACCCGGTTCGCGACGCAGTCGATCGCCGGCTGGCCGGAGTCGGCCGCGGACGTCTCGATGAACCGCACCGAGGAGAACGCGTTCTTCGGCTGGCCGCTGATCGTGCTCATGGTGGTGCTGACGATCTGGCTGTGGCGCGACGTCGTGGCGCGCGCGCTCGCGATCACCATGTATGTGATGGCGTTCCTGTCCCTGGGTGTCGAGATCACGGTGGCACACCAGGACACCGGCATCCCCGGGCTGTGGAAGTGGCTGGGACAGCTGCCCTTGCTGGACTCGCTGCTCGAATCCCGGCTCGCGATGGGCTGCATCCCGGTGGTCGGCGGGCTCCTGGCGATCGCGACGCACCGCGTGTGGACGGCCGCGGCCGAGCACTCTCCCGCCGCGGACGGCGAGCAGCGCTTCCCGTTCCGCCTCGTGTGGGTCGGCGCGGTGGTGGCGGTGCTGCTGCCGATCGCGCCGACGGAGCTGGTGACGCACGAGCGCCCGCTGTCCCCGCCGTTCTTCGCCGACGGAATCTGGCGCCAGTACATCGCCCCCGGCGGCTCGCTCGTGCCGGTGCCGCTGCCGAGCACCGGGGAGGCGGAACCGTTGCACTGGCAGGTGGACGCGGGCCTCGGCTACCCGATGCCCGAGGGCTACTTCGTCGGCCCGACGTCCGCGGAGGACCGCAGCGGCCGCTACGGCGCCGTCCCGCTCCCGACATCGGACCTGTTCGCCGAAGTCGAGCGCACGGGCCAGACGGCGGACGTCACCGAGGCCGACCGCACCCAGGCCCTGGCCGACCTGCGCAAGTGGAACGCCGACGTCCTGGTGGTCGGCCCGCGCCAGAACCAGGAAGCGCTCAAGTCCACTGTGGAGCTGCTGCTCCGCAAGCCGGCGGAGTTCGTCGGCGGGGTGTGGATCTGGGACGTCCGCGCGCTGACGGCATAGCCTTCCGAGCCGAGCCGAGCCGAGCCGAGCCGAGCCGAGCCGAGCCGAGCCGAGCCGAGCCGAGCCGAGCCGAGCCGAGCCGAGCCGAGCCGAGCCGAGCCGAGCCGAGCCGAGCCGAGCCGAGCCGAGCCGAGCCGAGCCGAGCCGAGCCGAGCCGAGCCGAGCCGAGCCGAGCCGAGCCGAGCCGAGCCGAGCCGAGCCGAGCCGAGCCGAGCCGAGCCGCCGGTCGTCCGGTGCCGCTCGCATGTCAGGCGGCAGCGCCGCTCCTCGCCCGCCGGTTGGCCGGCGGTGAGACCGCTTACGGGTCGCGTCGCCACGAGGACTTCTTGCCCGTGGCCAAAGTTGCCCGTCGGTCGACAGCGCGACTCGTCCGGCCTAGGATCGACCACCCGTCGGCGGCCAGGGCCGATCGCCGGCCGAAGGTGCGACTGCTCTGGCCCGGGATCGAGCGCTCGCCGGCGGCGAGAGTCCCACCGCCGGCCGGCAGCGCGACTGCAGTGGTGGTCCAAGGCCGAGCTCCGCGGCCGACCAGAGCTGCCCCTGGCGTCCGCGGCCGCACTGGCTCAAGGTCGCGCCCGCCCGCAGCCAGGACGTCACTGGCCTACAGCGCGAGCTCAACCCGAGGTCGGAGGCGCCCCCGCCGGCCGCACCACCAGCGCCGGCTTCCCGCTGCGCGCCGGCGAAAACCCGTTCCAGCGGAACGTAAAGCCGGATCATCCGCCGGCGCCCTGATCGCTCACGCCGCCTCCAGCAGGATCGTCGCGAGTTCCTTTGGTTGCGAGAACATCGGCCAGTGGCCGGTGTTCAGCTCCACCAGGTTCCAGCGGTCGCTCTTGAGCAACTCGGCGACGTCCGGGCTCGGGGTGTCGCCGTCGAGCAGGCACTTGACGTAGGTCGCCCGGAGCTCGCCCAGGGGGCGGGTGAGGACGGCCGGTTCGGTGAGGGACGCGGCCGGGTGCGGGGTCGAGCCGCCGACTATGCGGGCGATCTCGTCGTCGGAAAGTCCTTGGTCCGCATAGTCTTCCGCGGTCAGCGGGGGCCAGAAGCCACGCTCGGTGAGCGCCGCCACCCGGGCTTCGGACCAGACGGACGTGAACGACTCGCCGTCGGCCGGCACGTTCGAGTCCACGAACACCACGCGCGCCAGCCGGTCGCCGATCCGCTCGGCGGCCTGGCCCACCGGGATGCCCGAGTAGCTGTGCCCCACCACCACGACGTCGCGCAGGTCCGCGCCCTCCACGACGTCGACGATGTCCTGCACGTGCGTCTGCTGCCCGGCGGGCAGCGCGCGCTTCTCGGCGACGCCGGACAACGTCACGGCGTGGGCGCCGTGCCCCGCCGCGGTGAGTTCCGGGACCACCTCGCCCCACGCCCACGAACCGAGCCAAGCGCCTGCCACGAGTACGAATTCAGCCATGCCCGGAAACCTACTGGAGCCCACCGACAAAATCGGTAGAGTGCCCGCTCATGACCATCGTGGACGAACAGGGCCGGCCCGAACCGCCGGTCGACGCCGACGAAGCCGGGACCCTGCTGGGGTTCCTGGAGTACCACCGCGCGACCTTGGCGTGGAAATGCGCGGGCCTGGACGCGGCGGGCCTGCGCGCGACCGTCGGCTCGTCCACGATGACCCTCGGCGGGATGCTCAAGCACCTAGCGTACGTGGAGGACCACTGGTTCTCCCGCGTCCTGTTCGGCAACGAGCGGGCGGAGCCGTGGAACTCGGTCGATTGGACGGCGACCCCGGACTGGGACTGGGATTCCGCCGCCGAGGACAGCCCTGAGCAGCTGCGCGAGCTGTGGGAGGGGGCCGTCGCGCGCTCACGCGAGTTGTTCGCGAAGGCCATGGAGGGCGGCGACCTTTCCCAGCCGGCCGACCGGGCCTGGCCGGACGGGCTCAGGCCGAACCTGCGCTGGATCCTGGTCCACATGGTCGAGGAGTACAGCCGCCACAACGGCCACGCCGACCTCATCCGCGAATCGGTGGACGGCAGCACCGGGGAGTAGCCCGGGCGGGATCAAGCCACGAAGACGCAGAACGGGTGGCCCGCCGGGTCCGCGTAGACCCGCAGGGGCTCCTCCGGATCCTCCGCGTGGTCCGCCAGCAACCGGGCCCCCAGAGCCAAAGCCCGCGCGTGCTGTTCGTCCAGGTCCGCGCGCGTCTGCACCGTCAGGTCCAGGTGCAGCATCTGCGGGCGCGGCCCGGCCGGCCACGTCGGGGGTGGCAGCTCGTCGACCCGCTGGAACGCCAGGCGCGGGACACCCTCCGCGTCGCGGAGCACCAGCCAGTCCTGATCGTCGCCCGGGCGGTAGGTGAATCCCAGCAACCGCCGGTAGAACTCCGCCAGCCCGCGGGGATCGGTGGTGTCGAGGACGACCTGGTGGAGGCGGGGGAACCGCTCAGCCACGGGCGTGGGCGATCTGGAAGATGTTGCCGAACGGGTCGCGGACCATCGCGCGGCGGTCGCCGTACGGGGTGTTCGCCGGTTCCTCCAGGCTCGTCACGCCGCAGTCGAGGGCGCGGCGGTACGTCGCGTCCGCGTCGGCCACGTGGATGTAGCGGAACGCGGGGAACAGCTCCCGCTCACCCTCGGCGGAGACCAGCACGCGCGAGCCGCCGATGCGGAGGTCGCGCACCACCATCCGCGGGGTCACCGCCGGGAGGTCCTGGCTCATACCGGTCCACCCAAGACCGTCTCGTCACCGAACACAAGCCAGGCCGACGAGCTTCGTGAGGAACCGGTCGATCTGCTCGACCGCGGGCGGCCACGGCAGGTCGGGCTCGTTGATCCGTTGCGCCAGCATGCCGTTGACGGCGGTGCGCAGGTCGATGGCGACGATCGCCGGGTCGTCCGCGGGCGCCAGGCCGGCCTCCATGCAGCGGCGGATCGCGTCGGTCGTGCGGGCGACCATGACGCCCTTGAACGGCATCCCGAGCCGCCGGTGGACCTTGCTCTCGTGCAGCACCTTGTAGAGCCCGGGGTGCGCCTGCGCCCACCCGGCCTGCGCCAGGATCCGCGCGCGCAACCCGGCCGCCGGGTCCGGGGCCGCCGCGTAGGCGTCGTCGCCGGTCCGCACGAGTTCTTCGTGGCAGCGCTGCATGGCGGCCAGGACCAGCGCGTCGCGGTCCGGGAAGTGCAGGTACACCGACGTCGCCGCGATCGACACCTCACGTGCGACGGCCCGTAGCGAGAGCGCCTCGTCGTCGGCCAGCTCGTCGAGCATCCCGACGGCGGCCGTCACGATCTCTTCGCGGAGCAGTTCGCCCTGGCCGCGGACGTTGGGACGGCGGCGGGAAGTCTCGTTCATGGTGGTCCCAGTGTAGCTGGACACCTATTGCGCTACAGGTGTAGCGTCATTCGCACTACAGCTGTAGCGCTACGATCGTCCAGCTACTGAGGGAGCAGCACCTTGACCACCGCCACCACCACCCCGGCGAGCCTCGACCGGCTGGCCGCGCTCGACCCCGCCTTCGCGCAGCTGGTCGGCGCCTCCGCGCGGTTCCTCCGGGCGGTCCCGGAGCTGACCGACCGCGAGAAGACCTTCCTGGCCGTCACGGCCGACGTCTGCCAGGGCAGTCTCGGCCTGGCGTTCACCGCGCACGTGCGGGCCGGGATCGCCGCCGGAGTGTCCACTTCGGACCTTCGCGAGCTGCTGCGGTTCGTCTCGTACGACTGCGGTTACCACGCGGCGTCCGCGGGTGTCGAACGGATCGCCGAGCTCGAAACCGAGCTGGGCATCCCGCGTCCGGAGGTCGACCTCCTGGCCGACGAGCTGGTCTCGACCGGTCCGGACGCCGCGCCGAGCCCGCTCCCGGACGCCGTGCGCGCCCGGCTGGGGGGGGCTGGACCCGCACTTCGCGGAGTACTTCGACCTGCAGTCACGGATGCGGACGGGGCACGGCCCGGGCACGCTCACCGAACGCGAGCGCGGCCTGGTCAGCTTGAGTGTCGACGTCCACTACCAGACCCTCGCCGAGACGTTCCGCATCCACGTCGGGCGCGCGCGGCGGGGCGGCGCGACGCCGGAAGACGTCCGCGCCGCGGTGCGGTTCCTCGCGCAGTTCGGCGTCACGAGGGCTTGGTGCGCTTGGGAAGCGCTCAACGCGATGGGCTAACCGAGGACCTCGCCCGCGAGCCGGCCCAGGTAGCCGGCGAAGCGTTCGCGATCCTCCTGCGGCCAGTGGCCTACCAGCGCCTCGAACGCCTGACGCTGGTAGGCCCGCGACGTCTCGAGGAACGCCGTCGCGGTGTCGGTGAGGGTCAGGACGGCGCGTCGCGCGTCGCGGGTCGACGTCGCGCGCGCCACGAAGCCGTCTCGCGCGGCTTCGCCGACCATCCGGCTGGCCACCGAGCGGTCGACGCCCAGCTGGCGGGCCACGTCCGCGACCGTCACCTCGCCGCTCGCGGCGCCGTCGATCGCCTGGATGACGAAGAGGTTCGACGCCGTCCAGGTCGGCGGCGCGTCGGCGGCGAAGCGCTGGACGACGTCCGGTGCCTGCTGGCGGGCCCAGTGCCGGACCAGCCGGAACAGGGCGGGGCCACCGTCACCCGGACTTGATGTGTGCATAACGCACGTTATAACGTGTGCTTTATGCACGCAATCGCGCCTCGCGACCTCGCCTTCGCCGGCCTCCTGCTCGGCATGGCGATGGCCCAGCTGGACGGCCTGATCGTCACCGCCGCGTTGCCCTCGATCGGCGCCGACCTGCACGCCCGCACCGGGCTCGTCGCCGTGACCGCGGCCGGGCTGCTGACCCTCACCGTCGCGACGCCGCTGCACGGCAGGCTCGGCGACCTCTACGGCCGCCGCGTCTGCTTCGTGGTCTCGATCCTGCTGTTCGCGGCGGGCTCGGCCTGGTGCGCCGCCGCGCCGGACGTCGGTGCGCTGGTCGCCGCCCGGGCCCTGCAAGGGCTGGGCGGGAGCGGCCTGATCGTCTCGGCGATGAGCGCGCTGGGAGAGCTGTTCGACCGCGACGAACTGCTGCGCCGCCAGGGCTGGCAGACGGCCGTGTTCGCGGCCGCCACCCTCGGCGGGCCGCCGCTGGGCGGGCTGCTCGCGGCCGGACCGGGCTGGCGGTGGATCTTCCTGGTCAACCTGCCGCTCTGCGTCCCGGCGCTGCTGCTCGGCCTGCGTGGGTTGACGTCGAAACCGCGTCGGGAAAGGAAAAGCTTCGACTTCGCGAGCAGCGGGCTGCTGACCGTCGCGGGCGCCGCGGTGGTCGCGCTCGGTACCGTCGACGCGCTCGCCCGGAGTCCACTGTGGACGCCGGTGCTCGTCGTGGCCGCGGTGGTGACGGGGTTCCTGTTCGTGCGGCGGCAGAAGCGCGCGCCGAGCCCGCTGATCCCGCCGAAGGTGTTCGCGGACGCCGTCCTGGCGCGCGCGGTCGTCGTCAACGGCCTCGCGGGCGCCGCGCTCTACGGCACGTTCACCTACGTCGCGCTCGTCGCCGCCCTCGGCGCCGGCGCGGCCGGGACCGGCCTGCTGCTCATCGCGATGACCGCCGGGCAGCTCGCGCTTTCGGTGTCGTTCTCGGCCCTGGCCCGGAAACGACCCGACATGACGGCGTGGGGGCGGTCCGGCTGCCTGCTCGGGGCCGGGGGACTGGCCGCGATCGCCGTGGCCGCCGGCGGGATCCGCGGGCCGCTCGTGCCGGGACTGTTCGCCATCGGCGCCGCGTTCACCGTCTGCACGTCCGCGTTCACCGTGCTCGGCCAGACGCGGGCGGCGCGGGACCTGATGGGCGTCACGATGGGGTCCCTGACCTTCGCGCGGCAGGCCGGCGGGCTCGCCGGGGCCGCGGTGTTCGGCTGGCTCGCCCTGGCCACGACCGGCGGGCTGGCGGCGCCGGGCCTGGCCGTCGTGTTCGGCGCGGCGGCCGTGACGATGCTGGTGGCGTGGCTCACCTCGCCGCGTGTCACATCCGGCGACGCCGTCTCGTTCCCCACCTGACCGAGACGATCGAGACGGATGGAGCCGGACATGCCCCGCATCGCCGCGAAGAAGACCACCGAAGCCGGAACGTTCCTCAAGCTCCTCTACCGCGTCGCCGGCAGGAAGTACGGCGCGGTGCCCGAACCGATGGCGGTGACCGCGCACCACCCCGGCCTGCTGCGCGCGAACGCGGTGCACGAGCTGATGGTGCTGCGCGCGTCGAAGAAGCTCCCGGCGAACGTGCGCGAGCTCGCCGTCTACCGCGTCGCCACCCGGATCGGCTGCTCGTGGTGCGTCGACTTCGGCACGATGCTGCAGAAGCACGACGGCCTGGACATCGAGCGGCTGAAGAAGATCGACGACTACGCGACGTCGCCCGCGTTCAGCCCGCGGGAACGGCTGGCGATCGCCTACGCCGACGCGATGTCGGCCGAGACGGTCACGGTGACCGACGAGCAGGTCGCCGAGCTGGAACGCGAGTTCGGCCGCGCCGGCGTCATCGAGCTGACCTACCAGATCGGCCTGGAGAACTCCCGCGCCCGGATGAACAGCGCGCTCGGCATCGTGGACCAGGGCTTCACCTCCGGTGACGCCTGCCGGGTCCCGCTCCCGTAGGACCCCGGGAACCAGACCACGGTGGGACGCGCCGGAGACGCCGGTCGCGGGACCGTTCCGGCATGCACCTCGTCGCCAGTGAACGGATCAAGCTCTTCAGCATCGCCACCCCTTGGGTGTGCGGCCTCTTCGCGGTCGCCGCCCTGGTCGCGCCGGCCGTGCTCACCGCGTCGGCGGCCACCGAGTCCCGGCTGCCGCCCACCGTCGCGAGCACCCAGTTCGGCTACCAGCTCGGCCTGGTCGCCGTCCTGCTGCTGGCCGCCCTTTCGGTGACGAGCGAGTACCACTCCGGCACGATCCACGGCACCTTCCAGGCCACGCCGGCCCGGACACCGGCGCTGGTCGCGAAGGCCGTGGTCGTCGCCGGGTACGCGTTCCTCATCGGCGAAACCGCCGCGTTCCTCGCCTGGCTGGCGGCGCGGATCCTCGCCCCGGACGCCGACCTGGCGCTCGACAGCGTCGCGGACTGGACGATCGTCGCCGGCAACGGCCCGGTGTACGCGCTGGCCGCGGTGTGCGGGGTCGGCGTCGGCCTGCTGGTGCGCCACACGGCCGGCGCGGTCGCGCTGCTCGTCGCGTACCCGCTCATGGCGGAGAACGTCATCCAGCTGATCCCGCAGGCCGGGCCGGCGATCCACCGCTGGCTGCCGCTGAACGCCGTCACGAAGTTCCTCAGCGGCACCGGCGCGGCGAACGCCGGCCGGGACGGCGGCAACGCGGCCGTGCTGTCGGACTCGCCGTTGGGCCCGGGCTGGGCACTCGCCTACTTCGGCGGCTTCGCGCTGCTCCTGCTGGTCGCCGGGATCACGAAGGTGCGGCACCGGGACGCGTGATCCGGGTCAGCTTGTCCGGGTTGACGACGTCGTAGATCGCCACGATCTTCCCGTCGCGGACGCTCATGGCCTGGACGTGCTCGTCGAGCGCCAGGAAGCCCTCGCGCCCCGGCAGCGGCGGCAGGTAGAACCCGAGGTCGCCGTTGACCAGCACCGGCGCGCCGCGGGTGACGCTCTCCGGCGCGTACTTGCGCATGAGGCCGATGAAGAAGCGGGCGAGCTTGTCCGCGCCGACCATGAGCTGGCGCGTGGTGCGGCCCTTGCCGTTCGAGTCGCCGATCAGCACCGCGTCCGGGTGCAGCAGCTCGACGACCGCGCCGATGTCGCCGGCGAGCAGCGCCGTGACGAACTTCTCGAGGATCTTCGCCTGGTCGTCCAGCGGCGCGCGGGGCGCCGGATCGGCGTCCGCCAGCGCGCGGCGGCCGCGGGAGCCGTGCTGGCGCGCGGCGTCCACCGAGCAGCCGAGGATGTCCGCGATCTCGGCGAAGGGCAGCGAGAACGCGTCGTGCAGCACGAACGCGACGCGCTGCTCCGGGGTCAGCCTGTCGAGCACGACCAGCGCGGCCATCCGCAGCCCGTCGTCGCGGACGGCGACCTCGAGCGGGTCCTCGCTGACCGGCTGCCCGAACGGCGTCACCACCGGCTCCGGCAGCCACTGGCCGACGTAGCGCTCCCGCTGCGCCGCGGCCGACTTCAGCCGGTCGAGGCAGATCCGGCCGACGACCGTGGTCAGCCAGCCGCGCAGGTCCCGGATCGCGTCCCGGCCGGCCTCGTCGAGCCCGGCCAGCCGCAGCCAGGACTCCTGGACGGCGTCCTCGGCGTCGGCGCGGGTGCCGGTGAGCCGGTAGGCCACCCCGATCAGGTGACCGCGGTGCTCGGCGAACCGCGCGGCGAGGGCGTCTTGGACGGTCGGTGTGGCCACACCCCCAGTGTGCCGGATGAGGTGCCATCTATGGTGGTACACGTGGCAGGACGGATTCGGGAGAGCGACATCGCGGAAGTGCGCGAACGGAACCGGATCGACGAGGTCGTCGGGGAGTACGTGGCGCTGCGCCGCGCCGGTGGGGGCAGCCTGAAGGGCCTCTGCCCGTTCCACAACGAGAAGACCCCGTCGTTCAACGTCCGCCCGACGCACGGCACCTTCCACTGCTTCGGCTGTGGCGAGGGCGGTGACGTGATCAAGTTCGTCCAGAAGATCGACCTGATCACCTTCGTCGAGGCCGTCGAGCGGCTGGCCGACCGGGTCGGCATCCGGCTCGTCTACGAAGGCGGCGGCGCGACGATCCAGCGCGACCGCGGCAGCCGCAGCCGGCTGATCGAGGCGCACCGCGCGGCCCAGGAGTTCTACGCCGAGCAGCTGGTCACCGACGAGGCGCGCACCGCGCGGGACTTCCTGTCCGAGCGCGGGTTCGACGCGGCCGCGGCGAAGACGTTCGGCTGCGGTTACGCCCCCGGCGGCTGGGACAAGCTGACCAAGCACCTGCTCACGCGCGGTTTCGAGGTCAAGGAGCTGCTGACGGCGGGATTGTCCAAGGAGGGCCAGCGCGGCCCGATGGACCGCTTCCACCGGCGTCTGGTCTGGCCGATCCGCGACGTCGGCAACGAGGTCGTCGGCTTCGGCGCGCGGCGGCTGTTCGACGACGACCGGATCTCGGCCAAGTACCTCAACACCGCCGAGTCGCCGATCTACAAGAAGTCCCAGGTCATGTTCGGTCTCGACCTGGCCAAGCGCGAGATCGCGAAGCGGCACCAGGTCGTCGTGGTCGAGGGCTACACCGACGTGATGGCGATGCACGCGTCCGGCGTGCCGACGGCCGTGGCGTCCTCGGGCACGGCGTTCGGCGAAGACCACATGAAGGTGCTTCGCCGGCTGATGATGGACGACGACGCCTTCCGCGGCGAAGTGATCTTCACCTTCGACGGTGACGAAGCGGGCCAGAAGGCCGCGCTCAAGGCGTTCGAAGGCGACCAGACGTTCGCCGGCCAGACCTACATCGCGGTCGCGCCGGACGGCATGGACCCGTGCGAGCTGCGCCTGGCCAAGGGTGACAGCGCGGTCAAGGACCTGGTCGCGCGGCGGATCCCGCTGTTCGAGTTCGCCATCCGCAGCACGCTGAAGAACTTCGACCTCGACGCCGTCGACGGCCAGGTCTCGGCGCTGCAGAAGACCGTGCCGATGGTCGCCGCGATCAAGGACCGCGCGGCCCGCGACGGCTACGCGTCCAAGCTCGCCTGGTGGGTGGGCTGGCAGGACGTCGCCCAGGTCGTCAACCGCGTGCGCGGCAGCGCGGGCGCGACCGACAAGCGCGGCGGCGCGCCGTTGAAGCAGCCGGCCCGCGTCGGCGCGCCCGAGGTGAAGGCCCCGGAATCCGACCTCGCCCGGCCCGCGCCGAAGGACCCGCGGTTCGCGATCCAGCGCGAGGCGCTGAAGGCCGCGCTGCAGCAGCCCGCGATCGCCGGGCCCGAGTACGACTCGCTGCCGCTGGAGGCGTTCACGCACCCGGTGTACATCGCGGTGCACGAAGCCGTGCTGAAGGCCGGCGGCGCCGGTTCGGGCCTGACCGGCCCGTCGCTGCTGGACGCCGCGGCCCCGCACTGTCCGGAAGGGACGGTCAAGCGGGTGCTCTCGGAGCTGGCCGTGGAACCGTTGCAGGCCAAGGACGAAGTCGACTCCCGCTACATCTCCTCGATCCTCGCCCGGCTGCAGGAGAGCCTCGTCGGGCGGCAGATCGCGGAGATCAAGGGGAAGCTGCAGCGGCTGTCGCCGGTCGAGGCGCCGGACGACTACCGCGCGCTCTTCGGCGACCTCGTCGCGCTGGAGCAGTACAAGAAGTCGCTGGGCGAGCAGGCCTCCGCCAGCTCGTGGAGCTGACGTGGGTTTCCTGCGCCGGTTGCTCGGCGACCGCACCCCCGAGGGCTTCGCCGGCTCGCTGGACGCCGGCGAGGACGTCGTGGACAGCGCACCCGTCGAGGGCGGCGGGCACCTGCTCGTCACGCCGCTCGGGCTGTGGATCCCGGACGGCCCCGGCGGCGCGCGGCGCGTCGGCTGGCACCTGATCGGCAAGGCGGCCTGGAAGGGCGGCGTTTTCACGCTGACCGAGTCGGAAGAGACCGGTACCGCGGGGTCGGCGGTCGTGCTGGCCGACCTCGCGCCGGCGCGGTTCAGTCTGCCGGAGCCCGGCAAGGTGCCGCACCACGTCCGGCTGCGCGTCGACGGGTCGGTGCGTTCGCGGCACCGCCAGGAGATCGGCCCCGGTGGCGGCGCGTGGTTCGTCCAGCGCAAGGTCCCCGGCCGCGACGGCAGCGTCCTGCAGGTCCGCCCGGACCCGGGCACCGACGTCTCGCTGGTGGCGGCCATCGCCGAGCAGGTCGCGGCGACGCTGGCTACCGCCGCCGAATAGCAGTACGCTCGTACTCAGTACAGGCGTACTGTTTGTTCGGGAGGCGACCGTGTGGGATCCGGAGAAGTACCTCGACTACGCCGACCTGCGGGCCCGGCCGTTCTACGACCTGACGTCCCGGATCGGCGCGACGTCGCCCCGGCGTGTGGCCGATCTCGGCTGCGGGCCCGGGAACCTCACGGTCGACCTGGGGAAACGCTGGCCTGGTGCCGCCTTGGAGTGCAGTGATAGTTCACCCGAAATGGTGGCAGCCGCCCGCACCCGCGGCCTGGACGCTTCGCTGCTCGACGTGAACGACTGGACGCCGGCGCCGGACACCGACGTCGTCGTGTCGAACGCCGTCCTGCAGTGGGTGCCCGAGCACCGCGACCTGCTCCGCCGCTGGGCCGGGCAGCTGCCGTCCGGCGCGTGGCTGGCGGTCCAGGTGCCGGGCAACTTCGACGCGCCGTCGCACGCGCTGACCCGCGAGCTGGCGGCGTCCCCGGCCTGGTCGTCCCAGCTGGCCGACGTCGTCCTGCGCGAGGACGACGCGGTCTCGAGCCCGCTCGAGTACGCGAACCTCCTGGCCGACGCCGGCTGCGGCGTCGACGCCTGGGAGACGACGTACGTCCAGCCGCTGCGCGGATCGCGCGCGGTGCTGGAGTGGATCACCGGGACGGCGCTGCGCCCGATCCGCGCGGCCCTCCCGGACGAGGCGTGGGACCGGTTCCGCGCCGAACTGGCCCCCCGGCTCGACCAGGCGTACCCGACACGCGCCGACGGCACGACGTGGTTCGAGTTCCGCCGCGTGTTCGTCGTCGCGCAGGTCTAACGCCGGCGCCCCGCCTTTTCGCTGATCTTGGCCCGCGCCACCCCGGCGGCACCCTGGACCATCGGATGGTCGACGACCCGGCGGTAGGTGCGCACGAGCTGCTCGTACCGCCCCCGGCCTGCCTTGGCGCCCAGTACGTAGCCCAGGCCCGCGCCCAGCAGGAACTTCTTCATCCGTGTCCACGCCTCTCGTCGATAGGTCGTCCGAGGTGTCCATTGTCCAGGAAAACGGCCCGCAGGGGGCGGTTGCGCTAAGTGGGGGGTGGTGCGAACCCGGTTGCGGGGATGGTCTAAAGTTCTTCTGGTCGGGCGAGAGCGCGGCACCGGAAAGAGCGACATTCCCCTGTAGCTCAACTGGCAGAGCATTCGGCTGTTAACCGGAGGGTTCTTGGTTCGAGTCCAAGCGGGGGAGCAAAGCCCAGGTCAATGACCTGGGCTTTTTTGCTACCCAGAAGCAGGCGATCTAGTGTCGATCTTGACGATCGTCCAGATCGTGGTCTGCCCGGCTGCCGCTGCTGTCGGCCGGCTCTGATGGTCGCCGGCGGGGCTGCACGGGCGCGGCTTCGCGGTGCGGTAGTACCGCCGGTGCGCACTGTGTCGCCCGCGTCGATCACTGACTCATGGCCGGGCGCGACGCCGGCGCCTGACGGCGGTCTGCCGTGCTTCCTGTCGCCGGTGTGGAGGCGGCTTCTCTGCGGGCTACCGGCTTCGGCGAGATCAGCGCGGCGATCATGCAGCGATCTGCGCGCCCGGTCGCGTTCGGATGAGGCGGAGGGGTGAACTTGATTGATCGCTGTGCGGGAGCGCGCGATCGTCGGGCGCCGTGAAGGGTTGCTGATGTGCGGGGACCGGGCCGCCGGGCTTGTGCAGAAGGCGCTGCTGCGGCTGTACGCGCGCTGGTACCGCATCGACCCGGTCGGTGTCAGCGCTACGCCTACGCGCGCCGGCGCGTCTCTCGCCGCGTTCGCTGGTGGCCGACCCGACCAGCCGGGCTTCTGCGACCGGGAACGAGCCGAGGCAAGACACAAGGCCGCGCTCCCTTTGACCGGCCGCCGCCGCTGCGACGTCCTCTACGCGATGCTCTGTAACAGCACCTGGTATCTCGAACCAGCTTCAGCCGCGGCTGGACAATTGTGAGATTGCGCGGGCTGCCCAGTGGCCACAGGGACACGCCGGCCATGGCGACGGGATCTTGGTTCCGCCGTGCGGGCAGCTGTTCGTCCGCGCTGTTGCCGGACCAGGCTGCCTCTAGCGGTGGGCGAGTCCCGGATGTCGGCCGGGCGTGGGATTGCTCCGTGACCTAGAGCGCAACGGCCGCTGAACCAGGCCATGCCGCAGGCGTCCCCGAGGCGCCGGCGACCGAAGGCGCAGCCATGCTCGCGAACCTCTGTCCCGGGGGTGGCCGCCGGTCAGTGGGTTCTCCTGACGGCGACCACCCGCACGGACGGTGGAAGCCCGTTCGTCCCCGCCGACATGCGACGACCCGGCGATGGTTACTGCGTGGCGAGTGGCGAACCGCTGTTGGCCGACGCTCTGGGACGAGGCCTGGCTCATCCCTGCGGTTGCTTCGTCTTCTCCGCCTTTTTCGACTCTTTCGCAGCCTGCTTCGACTCTTTCGCAGCCTGTTTTGCCGACTGCTTTGCCGCATGTTTGTCCGTCGCGGCCGTCTCACTGGCGCTGGTGGTCTCGGCCTGTTGTTCTGCCGCCGCGTCGCCCGCGGACGACGACTCCGGCGTGGGCGGCGCCGAGGTGAGCTGCGCCTCCGACGAGGGCCGCTGTTCGCTGCCGGCCGGGACGTTCGCCGCGGGCCGCGTTCCCACCGGTTGCGAGGTCGAGCCGTCGGCACCGGCCGCCGGGGGCGTGGGCGCGATGTCGGACGTGCTCGCGCCGATCGCGACCGTCGTGACGAGTGCCGCACTCGCGGCGGCCACCTTCGTCGCCATGGCCCACGAAAGAGCGGAGGCGCCGGTGCTCGCGGCCGCTCCGGACGTGGCGACGGAGCCGGAAGCGGTCAGCCAGTGCGTCACGACCGGGAGACCCAGGATGAGGGGGGCGACGGCGGCGGGCAGTTCCTGATTGAGCTCCCGGAGGCCGGTGGCCAGCTTCCGGCAGTCCGGGCAGCGATCCAGGTGGGTCGTGATCCGGTACGCCTTGCGGTCGCCGACGCCGTCGCGCACCCAGCGAGCGAGCTGGCCGGAGACGACCCGGCAGGTGCGCCGCCGCACCTCGGGGACGTGCTGGTCCAGGTACGCCTGCCGCAGCCCCTCCCGGGCGCGGTAGGCCAGCGCGGCGACGCCGTTGGGTGTCATCCCGAAGTCTTCGGCGATCTTGGCCGGCGACTCGCCCTCGATCTCGGTCCGCCACAGCACCGCCCGCCACCGCTCGGGCAAGGTCGCGAACGCCCCCGCGGCGACGGTGCCGTGCATCCGACTGTCCACCGGCTCGTCACAGCCTTCGCTCGGCAGAACGTCCGGCACCTCGGCGACCAACGAGAGCGCGGAGTCGCGCCTCCGCCAGCTGATCAGCGTGTTCCGGATGGTCGTGAGCAGATACGACCGGAATTCCTCGTCCGGGCCCTCACCCGACCGCAAGATCCGTAGCACGCGGGTGAATCCTTCGGCGACGAGGTCGTCCCGCTCCGCGTCGCCTGACGCGATCATGGCCGCCACCCGGCGGGCCGCGACCAGGTGCCGGTCGTAGAGCCGGCCGTACGCGGCGTTGTCCCCGCCGCGCACCGCCCGGATCAAATCCGCGTCACTCGGGACATCCACTGTCCCGGCCGCCACCGGTGCCACCTCGGTCAACCCCCAGCCTCGCTCGTGCGCTTGCACGTGCACAACGATCCGTGATCGTGGTCCAACGAGAGCCCCGGCGCAAGGTCTCGGCGATGAAAGCCCCGTTTCTTCCGCGTTGAGTGTCCCTGACCCGTGTCTTGTCAGGCGACCGAGCGCTCCGGCGCGGTTTCCGCCCGTGTCTTCGGCCCGTCGTTGCCCGGCGCGAAGGGCCGCAGTCGTCATTACGCCTACGACTAGCGATACCTCGATTAAAACAAAGTGGTCGGCAGTGGTTGCGTGTGACGCGGCCAGACATAACCAGTCGGCCACATACCCTTGACCGGTCAGCCGCCATAGCGTGTCCGCGATCCCCGGCGGATGGATCCCGAACGGCGTCCTACCCGGTCCCCGGCTTCGAAGGTGTGCGATGGCTTGAGATCCCCGAGCCGAGTCACGGTCGCAGTGTTTCCGTCGTGATCGCCGGCGACAGCGCGGTCAGCCGCGTTGGCGGGTGTCGGGCGTTCAGTATCCGGACGGATGGTCCGAGAGCCAGTCGGTGTGGGAGTGCCTGATGGTCTCGCGTTCGCTGGTCGTCGGCAGCAGGAGGTCTGCGCCTCCGTCGTAGGGATGATGGATCCGGTCGAAGGACAAGCTGGTGATCATCACTCCGACGGTGGCTTCATCGGCCGCGGCGCGGAGCAGGTCGTCCACGAGACCGGGTCGCCAAGTCCTGCGGCTGACGTACAGATGGGTGTAGGTGATGAAGTCCGGGTCGGTTTCTTCTTCATCGGTGCGGACGGACATCCAGTGCCGGGCGCCCGGGTTCCAGAGCACGTGGTGCGCGGACAGCGCCGGGGGTTCGGACGCGTCCGACCAGTCGGTGGTGACGATCCGGACGTCCTGTCCGTGAAACAGCTCGTCCAAAACCGTGTTGTAGCGGTGGAGCACGATGTCGTAGTCGGAGTCGGTGTCGGGATATCTTTTGGATCCGGGCAGGCTGTGGAAACGCACCCATCGGTCGTGGCAGGCCTGTTTCAGGCTATCGGCCAGCGGGGAGCACCCCGGCCACTGACGCCTCCACAGGGTTGACAGGTCGTCATCCGGCACGTGATCACCTTTTCCTGTCGGCAGCCGACCGGCTCTCCGCCTCCCACCGGTCGGCTGAGCCCGTCGAACCTATGTGCTGAGTCATCCGCACGCCGCCTGTCAGGCGCCACTGCGCTGGATGTTTTGCCGACGAGTTCTTCGAGGCACGAGAGGGCAGTTACGACCGCAGAAATGTGCCCTTCAAGCTGAGAGTCGGGCGCGTCTGGACGCGGGTCCGGCCGCCGCAGTCGCCGGCGTGGTACTCCAGCACGACGACGGGCCCGGTTTCGTGGTCCCCGACCGTGCGAAGGGTTGCCCCTTCGCGGTAGAGGTCGACGACGACCTCTGCGTTCCGTGCGCACCGGAGGCAGACGCTCCGGTGGATCGCGTCCCAGCGGCCTGGCCGGCACGGCTGCTCCGCAACTAACTTCCCGGCGATGTGCATCCCGTTCCGCGCGCACTTTCTCGAAATGCTCTTCCCGCTTGCCCGCTACGCCAGTGTCACACGACCGTGGGTGCGTTCTCTGCCCGGCAGGGCCGTCCGCTCGCCGGCATGAGCGTGTGTCAGTCGGAAGGGTCACGATCGCCGACAGAGCGTCGGTCACTACGCAACCGGCCAGAACTCACCTCAGTGGTGTTGGGGCACCGACAGAAGCGAGTACAGCGCGGTTACGCAGTCAGGTTGGCGACGGTGAGGGCGGCGATCTTCTGTGCGGCGCCGCAGGGGTCGTGCTGCCACGGTCCGGCTTCGGGCTGGTCGGCGGTGGCGGCGCTGATGTAGACGAGGGTGCTGTTGTCGGCGGCGAGTGCGAGGGTGCAGCCGCGCGGCCCGTCGGCCTGTTTGCTGGGGATGTTCTCGTCGATGGAGACGATGACCGCCGGGTAGATGGTCTCGACGGTGATCGGTTCCCAGTGGTTGCCGGTGTCGTGGCCCAGGGCGTGCTCTTGATACAGGATCTGCAGGCTGTCGCCCAGGTTCGAGGTGTTGACCTTGGCGACGGCGCCGAACGTGGTGACACACCGGTTGCCGTCACGGCTGCGTTCACCGCCGGTGAAACCGAGGGCGGTGAGCTGCTCGACGGTGACTGCGGCGCACGGATCGGCGCGGAACCGGCCGGCCCCGCTCATCCCGATCCCGGGGATCGGCGGGACCGAGACCGACGGCTCGGCCGGAACCGGTGGGCGACCGGACGAACAGCCGGCACTCAGCCCCGAAACCAGCAGCGCGACGAAGACACCGCAGAGGGTACGGCGACGGGTCATGAGTGGGTCGCTCCCGGCTTGACCTGCCAGCGGGCCGGGTCGTCGATGACGCCCCGGCTGTCGCCGACGTCGGGCAACGTGGCGAAGTTGGCTTCGATCACGGTCAGCTGAAGGCGGTCGCCGATCTGCTTGCCGATGTCGGTCATCAACCCGCCGAGCAGGGTCAGGCAGTCGGTCCAGAAGGTCGCGAACGCGGAGTTGATCGCGTCGGCGACATCCTTGAACTGGTGGTCGCGGGGTTGGTGACCCACGCGGGTCAGCGTAGCTGATCGAGACACGTGTCGATGGCACCTTGCCCGGGCCTCCGCCGTGAAGGTGACATGCAGCACCGGCGCCGTGATCGCCCTCGCTCACGAACCCCGTATGCCGCTCACGGCTCCTACGCACGAGCACCCACCCGCGTAACGCGGGAGTGCGGTCGCCGACTGACTGACGTCCAGGTCACGTGTGCCGCGAAGGAGCCGTTGTGTCGCAGCAGCGCGAGTCCCCGGTCGTTCTGCGCGCCGTCGTAGCCGTCGTCAAGAGCCGGCTGGAGCGGCAGAAACGCGGCTCGGTCACCCATCGGGCCGGGGACGACAGCATCGAGCTCACCGCCGCCACCCGTGGAGAGCAGGACGCTCTCGTGCAGACCTTCCTGCACCGCCACGCCGGCAGCTGACATGGCCCGCCGCTGCCCGCGCAGTGACGATTGTCGTGACTGCTCGGCGCTGTCGGCACCGGAACCGCTTACCATGCCCCATGAGTTCGCCGCAGCAGGCGGAGCGGTCTTCGCATCGAGGGGGTGGCCGTGGGTGTCGAGCAGATGAGCCCGTACGAGCGTGCGGCGTGGCAGGACATCGAGCGCTGGCGTGAGGAGCGGTTGACGGTCAACGAGCGCCGTCTGCTGCCGCAGGGCGTTCGTGATCGCCTGGTCAAGGGTGGCCAGGTCGCCAAGGGACGGCTCGAGCAAGTGCCCGGCGCGGAGCAGCTGACCTCGGTCGTCCACAACTCGATCGACGGATTGCTGACGTTGGTGAACAAGGCCAGCGAAGCGACGCTGCGACGCAAGGCGGTCGTCGCGGCCTACGCCAAGCGCGGACACGCGGTCAGCGAGCTGAGCGACATCCACAAACTGGACCTGGGCGATGTCGACAAGGCCAAGCCTCGTCTGGGGCTGCGCTACACGGCTTTCAGCGCGGTCGAGGGTGCGGGCGCCGGCCTGGCGGTTTCCGGCGGTGAACTGCTCACCACAGCCGGTGGTGTCGTCGGGGTGGGTGCCGGTGCGGCGCCCGGCGTGGGCACGGTCGCCGCGGCGATCGCGGCTGACGCCGTGTTGGTGCTGGGTGCGATGACGAGGGCGATCGCCCACACCGCCGCGTACTACGGCTACGACACCGAGTTGCCGCAGGAGCGGGTATTCGCGCTCGGTGTCCTCAGCTTCGGGATGGCCCAGCAGACCAGCAAGAGCGTCGCGTACGTCCAGTTGAACAAGCTCGTGAATGACCTTGCCCGAAGGGCGACGTGGGAGCAGCTGAACAGGAACGGTGTCACGCGGATCGTCAAGGCGTTCTACGAGCGGTTCGCGGTGCGGCTGACGAGGCAGAAGCTCGGACAGGCGGTGCCGGTCCTGGGCATCGCGATTGGCGCCGGGCTCAACGCGCGGATGCTGCACAACCTCACCGAGGATGCCGAGCATCTTTACCGCGAGCGGTTCCTGCGCGAGAAACACCACCTGGAGACGGTCGATGTCACCGTGACCACGAAGGATGCCGACCTCGATCCGGACGACGACACGATCCACATCGCGGAGATCGTCGAGGAAGCGACCGCCGACGAGCAGGACACCGACGGGCCGACTGTCGGCTGACCCGGGTGCGATTCCCCGGAGGGAGGTGTTCTGGTCGAGCACGCGGCGCGCGTTTCAGTCGTGTAGGTGTTGTGGCTGTCAGTGGCAAGGTCGAACCTACGGCTGCTGCGAGCGCTTCGGGTTGTCCGTGGATACCGCCCATCGCTCCTTCGCATGGTCTGGCAGCCGGTCCGCGCGGGACGTGATCACCTCGGGCAGTTCTCGAACCGAAGTGCTGTCGACGCCATCGCCGAACCGGTCTGGAACGGTCTCGATGCCGAGGCTGGTGCCGGGCAGTGGCTCGCCGCAGGCTCGGCCTTCCGGATCGCCGACGACGCCCCGAACATCTGCCAGACCGTCGGCCGCAAGTCGACCTGCGGGCCCACGCCCTGTTCGACGGCTGCGGCCTTGATCCGGGCTCCCGCTGAGGCGGTGTGCGGGGAGTATCACCTGAGTCGTCGGTGACGGTGCTCGGCCGGAAGCCGTTCGTGCCGGCCGAAAGCCTGCCGCGGTCACGGCTTTGACTCGACGGTATCTACGCCGGGCCGGCTGAGGGCTTGCTCCGCGAGTGACCCACCGTTTCCGGGCGGGGATGCGCTGACTTCAAGGTAGGTGGTGCCGTCGCGTTGAGATTCCCGGATGGTGCCGCCGTATTTGCGGAGGTGGTCGATGAGATAGAGCTTGTCGCTGTCGGAGATGGGGGCGGCGCAACGGTCCGGATTGGCGGGCGGAGTGGCAAGCGCCGGAGCCAGTCTTCCGGCCACCGGGAGAGTCACGGCGGCGACAAGGACGACTACCAGCGTCGGTTCGGCGCCGCGGAGATCGAGTAGGTGCGGCAGAGGGGCGGAGGATGTCGTGGACTCGATGATCTGCAGGTCGATCCGGGAAGCCGGTAAGGGTGCCAACACCACCGTCAGCAGCGCCGCCTCGACTGCCGCGAGGATGGGGACGGAAGCCCTGGACGATGCCCAGGACCACTGGCGGGCCGTCACGTCCACTATCAGCGACCACAGCCAGCACACAACCACCAACACTCCGCACCAAGCGACGCTCCACGAGAACGGCACCTTCACCGGGAACAGGCCGAGGCTGGACCCGGTGAAAGTCAGGTGCACAGCGCCGATCACGCCAGCGGCGAACACCACGCTCAATAGGCTGTTGCCACTCGTGCGCGGCGCGCAACCGCTGCCCGGCACGGTGGGCGGGAACGTGCAGGGTGCCTTACGTCGCCGTCCCGTCGATGGTGAAGGCGACCTCGCGGTCGGCGGCGGGCACGAGGCGGGGCGTCGCCTCGACCGGGGTGGCGGTCACGACGGCCCGCGCCATCACGACCGTGGCGAGGTGGGAGAACATCGGCCCACCTTCGTTCAGCGCAGGGCGTTCTCGACCAGCGTGACGGTCTCGCGCGGGTTCTCGACCTGGAGGACCAGGCGGGCGAAGCGTTCGTCGGCGAGTTCGATCACGACGGCCTTCGACGCGTCCTTCACGTCCCAGAAGACCTTCTCGCCGTCGAGGTGGAACGTGCCCGCCGTGATCACGCCGGGTACGTGGGCACCCGGCGCGCGGATCCCCTTGGGGACGGCGGCGATGCCGGGGTCCGCGGTCGCGCCGCGGACGTTGGCCAGCGGGATGGTCAGGCTGCTCTTGAAGGCCCAGAGCTTGTCGAGACCTTCGATGACGACAACGAGGTCGGCGCCGTCGATGTGGACCTGTGCCATGGCTGTTTCCTTGTCAGTCGGGAGGATCGAAGCGTTGGGTGAGCGCGGCGCCGACACCGTCGGGGTTGCCGCGCAGGAGGATGCCCAGTGCGGCGGCCGTGAGGGCGGCGGCCAGGTCTGCGGAAATGCCGAGTGCGTCGGCGATCGCCTGGTCGATGGCGGCCAGCGCCGCGGCCACCTCGGTGGCCACCTCCTCGTCGGCCGGTGCCCGTTCGACCACCGCCAGCAGCAGCAGACCGAGATCGGCCGACGTGACGAGCCGCAGCGCGGTCGCGGCATCCGGTGCCGCGGCGAGCGCGTCGACCACGGGACGGACGTCGTCGGCGAGGTGGCGGCGCAGCGCGACCAGGTAAAGGCCGCGCTTGCTGCCGAACGTCTTGTACAGGCTGTTGCGGTGCAGGCCGAGGTGGGCGACGAGGTCGTCGATCGACACCCCGTCGTACGCGCGGCCACCGAACAACCCCACGGCGGCGCGCACCACCTCGTCCTCGTCGAACGCCCTCCGTCTGCCCATGCCACGACGATAGACTTTTGAGGAACGATCAGTCAAGAACGATCGTTCCTCAAAACTGCGGAGGCCGGGGAGTGCACCGCGTCGCCCACGATCCCGGTCCGCGCCGGTGACCGGCGCACGTGTCCGATGCCTGCCCGCACAAACCTCAGGTGGCCGTCAGGAAGTGAATGGCGTTGTCGATCTCCAGGTCGATCAACCGCTGGGCCTCGATGGTGCGGTTGTCGAAGATCCCGGTGAGCTCGAGGCTGACAATCCCGTGGACCCGGGTCCAGATCACGATGGCGGCGGTCGCCGCGCGGGGTGCGGTGGCCGGCCGCGCCTGGGCCTGTGCCCATTGCCGCAGCTGCCCGTCGAGGGTGCGGTCGCCGGTGGTGCCGCCGGCCGGTGCGGTGTCCTGGATGGCCACCAGCAGGTCGACGAGCAAGCCCATCGCCTGGTCCAGTGGGGTTTGTGCGGGTGCCTGCCCGGGCCCGTCGCCGGCGCGCTCGGCGAAGAGCATTCCGTAGCGCCGCCGGTGGCGCAGTGCCCAGTCGCGGTAGGCGGCGACCAGGAGCCGTACTCGCGTGCGCGGTGCTCGCCTGGCGCCCTCGGAGGCTTGGCTCATCGCGGTGGCGAGCTGCTGGTAGGACAGGGTGACCAGGTGCGCGATCAGCGCGTCCCGAGAAGGGAAGTAGCGGTAGACCGCCGGTGCGGACATCGCCATGCTGCGGGCGAGGGCCGCGATGGACAGCGCGTGCACGCCCTCGGCGTCGATGATCGCGAACGACGAGTCCTCGATCTCCCGGAACGTCTGGGCCCGGAGCCGTTCACGCCGGTTCATCGCCGGCGGCTGGTCGGTCATCGTCGCATCGTAATGGACCGTCGCGATGTCGAAGGCGACGTCACTCTGCTACGGGGAGTCACGCGGTGGCACAGGCTGTCCAGCATCGCCTCGACCTCGGTCCGGTAGAGCACCGCGGCGTCGATGCCGGTGGCGGTCAGATGCCCGCCCAGTTCGAGGCTGATCAGGCCGTGCAGCCGGCTCCACCAGACCAGCCCGAAGTGCAGCACCCCACTGGGGAGGTGGCGCCGGCCGTCGCCGCCGTTCCACCGCCGGATCTGCTGCTCCAGCGCGGCCGGGAGCGAGGGGGCGGCTGGCTCGCCGGCTTCGGCCACGACGCCCAGGAACACGTCCATGCACCGCTGCGCGGCTGACGCGATGCGGTCGGCGGCCTGATCGCGGGCCGAGCCGTAGGTGGTCTCGTAGGCCAGGTGGTAGGCGTGGGGCTGGGCCAGAGCCCAGTCCCGGTAGGTGTTGGCGACCGCGCCGACCCGCGCCGAGGCGGACGTCTCCCGGTCGGCGGCGGCTTCGAGGGCGCAGGCAAGCGCCAGGTGGATATCGACCGCCAGGTCGGCCAGCAGCTCGTCGCGGCCGGCGAAGTAGCGGTACAGCGCCGGTGCGGACATCGCCATGCTCCGCGCGATCGCGTTGAGCGACACCGTCTCCGCGCCGCCTTCGCGCAGCTGGCCCATTGCGGCGGACTTGATCTCGGCCACGGTCTGGCGCCGGTATCGCTCGCGCCGGGTCGGCTCCTGCTCGGGCATCGTGCAGCACCTTCTTTCGCGCTATGAGTTGACGCAGTATGACACGGCGATGCATAGTTACGACCATTAACAGAGTGACTGAGCGTCGCGCTAACTTCAGGAGTCAGCCATGACCGAGACGAACCTCCCCACCGGGGCCACCGTGACCGCCACCGAGGTGGTGCTGCCGGGCAAGGTCGAACCGTCCGGGTTCCGGGTGCTCCGGCGCTCGCTGCCGGCGCCGGCAGCCGGTCAGGCCCTGGTGCGCGTCGAGTCGACCGCTGTTTCCTTCGCCGAGAGCGCGATGCGCCGCGGCCGCTACTACGGCCAGCCCGCGTTCCCCTTCGTGCCCGGTTACGACCTCGTCGGCGTCGTCGAGTCGGTCGGCCCGGGCGTGGACCGCGCCCTGATCGGCCGGCGGTTCGCCGCGCTGACCAAGACCGGTGCCTGGGCGACGGCCGTCGTGCTGCCCGCCGCCGACCTGGTGGCGGTGCCCGACGGCGTGAGCGCGGACGAGGCGGAGACGGTGACGGTCAACGGGCTGACCGCCTATCAAATGCTGCACCACGTCGCGAAAGTGAAGGCCGGGCAGACCGTGCTCGTGCTGGGCGTCGCGGGTGGCGTCGGCACGCTGCTGGCCCAGCTCGCCCGCCACGCGGGTGCTCGGGTGATCGGCACGGCGAGCCCCCGCCAGCACGAGGCCCTGCGTGAACTGGGTGTTCAGCCGGTCGACTACCGGGATCCCGACGTCGCCGCCCGGGTCCGGGAACTCGCCCCCGACGGCGTGGACGCCGTGTTCGACCACCTCGGCGGGGCGAGCATCTCCCGGTCCTACCGGTTGCTCACCAGCACCGGAGCCCTCATCTGCTACAGCATCGCGAGCAAGCTCGACGACCGCACTCCGGTGCTGCTCAGCTTCCTGCACGTGCTGACGAAACTGACGTTCTGGAACTACCTTCCCACCCGCAAGCACGCGAGCTTCTTCGACGTGTGGTCGGGTGCGGGCAAGCCCGGCTCGGCGAAGCGGGAGGCGTTCCGCGCCCGGATCCGCACCGACCTCACCCACGTCTTCGGGCTGCTGCGTGATGGGGTGCTCACCGCGAAGATCGCCGCCCGCTACCCGCTCACCGAAGTGGCGGCGGCCATGGAACTCTCCGAGTCCTCCGGCCGGACGACCCTGGGAAAGATCGTCCTCGTTCCCTAGCCGAAGCCTGTGAACCCGGTACCGGAAGGACAATCGACCATGGAGAACCAGCCCGTCGGCACCCTGCCGCGGACCGGGATGTCAGCGGCGCCGGCCGGTTTCGCCATCGCCCTCGTGCTCAGCGCGCTGGTGTATGCGATCGGCGAGACCGTCACCGCCCGCGCCTGGTCGACACCGGCCTACAGCTACAGCGCGAACTACGTCAGCGACCTGGGAAACCCGCACTGTGCCGCGTACGACGGGCGGATCGTCTGTTCTCCGTTGCACGCACTGATGAACTGGGGGTTCGTCGCCCAGGGACTGCTGCTGGCCTGCGCCGTGCTGCTGGTCGGCCGGGTGGTTGAGGGCCGGACGCGAGCCGTGGTGCTCGGCATCGGCGCGGCAACCACGGTGGGCTTCGTGTTGACCGGAGCCACGCACAGTTCCCCCGATGCGGTGGCGCAAGGCACGCTGTGGCTGCACTACACGGGGGCGACGATGGCGATCCTCGGCGGCAACGCGCTGGCGATCGTCATCAGCCGGCACTGGCGCCGGCTGCGGATCCCCAGGGCCGTCGGCGTGGCGGGTGTCGTGCTGGGTGCCGCGGGGATCGTTGCCGCCCTGACGTGGTTGGCGACGTTCGGTGTGGTTCCACCGGGCATTCCGGAACGGGCCGCCGTGTACACCTTCGTGCTGTGGCAACTGCTCGTCGGCGGATTCGTCCTGCACGTCACCCAACCGTTTCGCGCGCTGCTCTCACGGCGCTCGCGTGAGCGGATCTGACTTTCCCCTCAGCCGCAAGGAATCCAGGACCATGAAGCTCACCATCTCCGGCGCGTCCGGACTCATCGGCGGCAAGCTCGTCGCCCGCCTGCGAGCGCGCGGCGACGAGGTGACCGTGCTTTCCCGTTCCGCGAGCACCGACCCGTCGGTGGCGCGGTGGGACCCGCTCTCCGGGCCCGCCCCGGTCGACGCGCTCGCCGGCCGGGACGCCGTGATCCACCTGGCGGGCGAACCTCTCGGCCAGCGCCTGACCGACGAGGTCAAGGACCGCGTCCGACGCTCGCGCGTGTCCGGCACCCGCAACCTGGTCGAAGGCCTGCGTGCCACCGCCGAATCGGAACGGCCTCGGGTCCTCGTCTCCAGCTCGGGCGTCGCCTATTACGGTCCACGCGGCGATGAGGAGGTGACCGAGGAGGCACCGCCGGGTGACACGTTCCTCGCCCGGGTCTCCGTCGAGTGGGAGCGCGAAGCGGCCAGGGCGGCCGAGTTCGGCGTCCGGGTCGTGCGGATGCGGACCGGTGTCGTGCTCGACGCGTCGGGCGGGACGCTGAAGTCACTGCTCGCGACCTACCGTGCCGGCCTGGGCGGGCCGATCGCGGGAGGGGCGTTCGCCGTGCCGTGGATCCACCTCGACGACATCGCCGGCTTGTACGTCAAGGCGGTCGACGACGCGTCGTGGAGCGGCGCCTACAACGGCACGGCGCCCGAACCGGTCACCCAGCGGGAGTTCGCGAAGGCGCTGGGCCGGGCACTGCACCGCCCCGCCGTGGTGCCGATGCCCGGATTCGCGCTCAGGATGACCCTCGGCGAGATGGCGGACATGGTGACCACGGGCCAGCGCGCCGTTCCCCGCCGGGCCCTCGACGGCGGCTACGTCTACGCCTACCCGCACCTCGACGCGGCGCTGCGGGCCGCGTTGAACGTTCCAGAACGAGGTTGATGATCGCGCTGACTCGCCACGGTGACCCGTTGGCCGCCCTCGCCGGGTGGTGGTCACTGATGCGGTGGCTCGCAGGCTCAGGGTTCGGTGCCCCACGTCAGAGTTCCGGACTGGTAAGCGGAGACGGTGGTGAGGTCGGTGAACGACGCCGCCGCGCGATAGCTGTGGTCGTCGGCCTGGTTGAACGATGACCAGTCGGCCTTGGCGAGCCGGACCTGGAGCTCGCCGGTGTTCGCGCCGGCGGCGAGGGTGCCGCCGCTGAAGCCGACCTCGATGTAGGCGTCGGCTCCCGGGCGCGGCGTACTGAGCTTCAGGACGCGCAACGTGACGTTGCCGCAGCCGACAACCGCGTAGTCGCACCAGATCTGGTAGCCCGGGTTGGTGGCGTCGCCGGTGAACCAGTAGCGCGCGGTGACGCCGTTGAGGGCGACCGGGGTGCTGCCCCGGTTGACGATCTGCAGGCCGGTGCGGATCTGGTTGTCGGTCACGCCGCTGCCGGAGCGTTGCTGCACGGCGAGCGCGCCGGTGCCGGTGTCACCGCCGGTCGTGGTGGTGACCGACACCGGGCCGCCGGCCGCGGACTGGTTGCCGGCGGCGTCCCGGGCGCGTACCGAGAACGTGTACGCGGTCGCGGGGGTGAGGCCGGTGACCCGGTAACCCTTGCTCGTGGTGCTACCGACCACCGCGCCGGCGGAATTCAGCACGTCGTACCCGGCGACGCCGACGTCATCGGTGGCGGCGGTCCAGGTGAGGCTGACACTGGTGCTGCCGGGAGTGGCGGTGACCCCCGTGGGCGCGGACGGCGCAGTGGTGTCCCCTGTGGACTGGCCGGGTTGGGTTCCCCACACCACCGCGGAGCCCTGCGTGAGCACCAGCCGCGCGTCATCCGCGGGCGCGGTTCCGCTGGGGGCGAGACCGGCGTGCGACCAGTCGTTGGCGGGGTCCCAGGTGCCGGTGGCGGCGATCCGGAACTGCACTTCCTTGCGGTAGCGGGACTGGCCGCCGGGCGCGACCCCGCCGGAGCAGGGCACCTCGACGTAGTACACCTGGCCGGAGAACTGGTGCAGGGCAGGCGCGTCACATTGGTTGTACGCCGAAGTGACGGAGATCTGGCCGGGGGCGGTGGTGCCGTCGAGCGTGAAGTAGTAGCGCAGCGAGCCGGTGAACGTGCGCGCCGGCCAGGCCGACTTGTTCAGCACGTACGCCTTGACTTCGGTGAACGCGCCGCCGTCGGGCTGGTTGAGCGCGCCTTGGGCGAGGATTTCCGGGCCGTCCGGGGTTTCCGCCGGTGGGAAGCTCGCCAGGGGCGCGCCGCCGTACTCGGCGTAGAGGCGGGCGAGCGCGCTGGTGAAGCCCGCGTTGTAGTCGAGGGCCACCTCGTTCATCGTGTAGTTGGTGCGGTCGTCGGTGTACGCGTCGTTGGCGGAGCTGGGACCGCCGACGAGCGCGCCGTAGAGGGTGTGCCGGCTCTGCGCCGGCTCGGTGATGGAGTCGGCCCAGGAGCCGTGTGCGGTGCGGTGGTGCGGGTTGCGGGGCGGGTTGACGCCGAACCCGACTTCGTAGCTCGCGCCGCGTGGGTTGTCGCCGAGTGCGTAGTCGATCTGCCGGACGCCGAAGTCGTGGTACGTGGCGGCGCGGGTGGGATCCTTGGCCCGCAACCAGTCCGAGTAGGTGAGCGCCGCGAACGCGGTGTTCGCCGCGTACCGCAGGGAGCCCCACTGGTCGAGCACGGCCTGGCCGCCGGGGGAGTAGGGCACGCGCTGGCCGTTGACGCCGGTGGTCCACCAGTCCAGCCAGCGGTTGGCGTCGGCGACGTACTCGGGGTCGCCGGTGAGCTGGGCGAGCAGGACGTAGGCGCCGTAGGACTTGTCGTCCCAGGCCAGCGTCCAGCGGTAGGAACGGGTGGTGGTCTGTGGTTCGGTGGAGAGCTTCTCGTACTCCGTGCGCGCCTTGGTCAGGTAGGCGCTGTCGCCGGTGGCTTTGTAGAGCCAGATCGCGCCCCACGTCAGCTCGTCCTGATAACCGCTCCAGGACTTGTAGAAGTTCTGGGCGTCGGTGATGCAGTTCGAGTAGGCGCCTCGGTGGTTGTCGGCGAACGAGTACAGCTGCTTCGCGTGGGTGAGCAGGGTGGCCGCGTAGGCCGGATCGTCGGCTTGGAACACCAGCGAGCCGGCGGCCAGCTGCGCGGCGGCCTCGCCGGCGAGGTCCGAGCCGGGGCAGGAGTCGTCGATGCGGTAGGCGGGCCGCGCCATGGTCATCGTCTCGGCCGGGCCCCACCACTTGTGGTCGTCGTCGCCCTTGCCGACCTGGCCGTAGAGCACGTCGGGCTGCGGGTGCGCCTTGATCAGCCAGTCGGCGCCCCAGCGCAGGTTCGACAGCAAGGGCTGCCACTGGCCGGAACTCCGGTAGGCGGCGCGGTTCTCCAGCGCGCCCCAGGCGAGCATGGTCATGCTGGACTCGAACGGCAGCCCGAACTTGACGTGGTCGCCGGCGTCGTAGAATCCACCGGTGAGGTCCAGGCCGACGTCCTTGCCGTCGCCGAGGGCGGACGGGCCGCGCCAGGAGACCCGGTTGCCGGCGGGGAGCGCACCGGAGCGCTGAGCGTCGTAGAACCAGACGGCCTTCTGCAGTGCCTCGCCGTAGTCGAACTTCCCGGCGGCGGCGCCCGCGGAGGTGCCCGGGACCACAAGGGTCAGGCCGAATACGAGCAGCGCGACGACCGCCCGGGACATCGCCTTCACCGTTGAAGTGCGCACGCCGACTCCTCAGATCTGGGAGCGCTTCCAGAACGAAGGGTAAGGAGCTGGATCGGTTGTGTAAAGCACCGACGGCCGGCGTAAGCGGTTCGGCGGAACCGGCAAGGCTGTCCGCCGTAGTCCGGGCGGGAGGAGCCGTTGCGGTGCCGGAAGATCGCGAGTCTTCGGCTGGAGGCCGCCGCCTGAGCCGGTGGCACCGGAACGGCCTCTTTCGCGGTCACGGTTCCCCGGCTATGGTGCACATTTCTGGGAGCGATCCCAGGCGCCTTGAACTTCGGCGCCGCCGGTCGAGGCGAGGCAGGCCCGGCCCGGCTAGTTCCCGTCGCCGAGGCGGTACTCCGCGTTCACCAGTTCGAGGAGCTCGGCCACCGACGTGTCGCCCGATCGCCGGTCGAAGGTGATCTCGCCGTGCTGCAACAGGTTCACCCGGTCGCAGACGTCCATCACCTGGCCGTAGTTGTGGGCGATGAGGATGATCGCGATGTCCCCTCGCTGCTTCAGCTCCCGCAGCAGGCGCAGGATCACCGCGCTCTCCTTGGCGCCCATCGCGGCGAGCGGCTCGTCGAGCAGCAGCAGCTTCGCGTTCGAGTACACCGACCGGGCGACCGCGATCGCCTGCCGCTGGCCGCCGGAGAGCATGCCCACTTCCGCGGTCACCGACGGGATGTTGATGCCGATCGAATCCAGGGTCTCCCGGGCGCGGCGTTTCATCTCGCGGCGTCGCAGGAACGGCAGCGGACGGTGCGTCAGCTCGCGGTTCAGGTGCAGGTTCAGGTAGACGGGCAGGTCGTTGACCATCGCCAGGTCCTGGAAGACCGTCTCGATGCCCAGCGACCTGGCGTGCACCACGGACTTCAGCGTGGTCGGCTCGCCCTCGAACAGGATCCGCCCGCGGTCGGGCTGGTGGTAGCCGGTGAGGATCTTGATCAGCGTCGACTTGCCGGCACCGTTGTCCCCGATGAGCCCGAGGATCTCGCCCCGCCGCACGCGCAGGGTGACGTCGGTGAGCGCGTCGACCGGGCCGAACCTCTTGCTGACGCCCTCGATCCGGATGACCTCGCCGGTCATGTCAGCTCCCGGGATCCGACGCGGTTGCGGGCGACGATCAATGTCACGTTCAGCACCATGGCGCCGAGGATGGCGGCGCCGAGCACCAGGTTGAACGCGTTCGCGCTGACGCCGGTGAGGTTGAACCCGTCGAACACGATGCCGAGCAGCAGCGCGCCGAGGAACGCGCCGACCACCGTGCCGGAACCGCCGAGCAGCGCCGTGCCGCCGATCACGGCCGCCGCCACCGCGAAGAACATCGTGGTGAACCCGCCGTTCGTCGGGTCGTACGAGCCGACCCGGGTGCCCTGCAGGATGCCGGCGAGCCCGGCCAGGGTGCTGGTGACCGCGAAGTTGACCACCTTCACCCGGTTGACCGCGATGCCGGACTCCGCGGCACCGACCGGATTCCCGCCGGTGGCCTGGGTGTGGATGCCGAACCGGGTCGCCGAGAGCACCACCTGCATCAGGACGACCACACCGACGGCCCACAGGAACTCGCTCCAGCGCGCCCCGCCGAACACCTCGACCACCCAGCCGTCCTTCGGCGCGCCGACCGGACGGGCGTTCGAGATGATGAGAACCAGTCCCTGCAACAGGAACGCCATGCCGAGGGTGGTGATGAACGAGGGGATCGTCAGCACGGTCCGGATCAGCCCGTTCACCACGCCGATCAGCGCGCTCACCACGATCGCGCCGAGCAGCGCGAGCCACAGCGGCCAGCCGTTGACGGAGAACAGCGTCAGCAGGAACGGGGAAAGGGTGAACACGAAGCCCGCGGACAGGTCGATCTCCCCGCAGATCAGCAGCATCACCTGCCCCGCGGCGATGATCGACCACGGCGCGACGTACTGCGCGATCGTCTGGTAGTTGTCCAGGGAGTTGAACGCGTCACTGGTCACCGTGAAGTAGATCCCCGCGGCGATCGTGACCAGCAGGATGCTCAATTCCTTGACCCGCATCACGCCGAGCAGCAATGACCTCACCGGTATCGCCCCGCTACCGGCTCAGCACCGACGCCGGCGGCAACGGGATCGCACCCGGCATGGCGATCACGTCCTTGTTGTCGCCGCCTTCGAACCTGCTGCGGGCCGTCGCGTACGGGCCGACGTTCTCCTTGGTGACGAACGTGAGGCCGGTGTCGGTGACCGGCGGCGCGACCAGCGTGCCGGACAGCCGGAACAGGTAGAGGTAGAGGACCGACAGGAACCCTTGCAGGTAGGGGGACTGGTCGATGGTGAAGTCGAGCGCGCCGCCTTTGACCCCGGTGACCGTGTCGTCGAGCAGGTCGAATCCGCCGCCGCCGATCTTGCCGGCCAGGCCGCGGTCGGCGATCAGCTTCGCGCACGCGGCCGTGCTGCCGGCGTCGACGGCGTAGATCCCTTTGACCCCGGTGTTCCCGGTGTAGGCGGCGGTCATCGCGTTCAGTTCGCCCGCCTGCTCGGCCCCGGTGTTGACCGACTGGACCCGCACGCCCGGCGCGGACTGCTTGAGCGCGTCGGTGATGCCGTCGAGCCGCGGCTGGACGTTGTTGCCGCCCGGCTGGGAGATGCCGACCAGGATGTCGCCGGAGGTGACCTTCTGCCCGATGCGCTGTCCCATCCGGAAGCCCGACAGGTACAGGTCCTGGCCGACGTAGGTGAGCGGGTAGTTGCCGGCGGCGTTGGCGTTGTAGGCGATCACCGGGATGCCCTGGCCCAGCGCCCGCTTGGTCAAGTCGACGAAGGCGTTGTCGTCGGTCAGCGCGACGGCGATCCCGTCGGCCTTTCCGGTGATCGCGGTCTCCATGGCGCTCGCCATCTGGGCGACGTTGCCGTTCTCCGACCCGGTCCATTGTGGCTCCGGCACCCCGAGCAGGGCCGCGGCGTCGGCGAGCCCGGTCCGCGTCGGCACGAAGAAGGAGTTCGTGGTGACGTGGTTGACGAACACGAACCGCCACCCCGGCGTGGCCGGGAAGGGGCCGGCGTGGCCGCCGTTCTGGGCTTCCTGGACGCCGGTGCACGCCGCGAGCAGCGCGCTCGCGGTGACCGTCGCGCCGCCCGCGCCCAGGTACTTGAGCGCGGTCCTCCGGGAAGTGGTGCCGGTTCCAGCTCTCATCGTGACCCCGCATTCATCGCAGCGGCAGTGCTTCGTACGACGGTCTCTCTTGGTGCGGCAGCGACGACGGTAGCAGACGTATGATGTCTCGACTAGGTTCTCGCGGATTCGACCGTGCTTCTGGACTTTTCGACGACGAAAGCGTAGCCATACGTATGTTGTCTCCCGGTCGGTTGGTGAGAGGTGGCGGACTTGCCCGAAGTGATCAGCTCGATCGAGGCACTCGACGTCCGCTTTCCGACGTCGCTGGACCTCGACGGTTCGGACGCGATGAACACGGAACCCGACTACTCGGCCGCGTACGTCACGATCCGCACGAGCGCGGGGGAGGAGGGGTACGGCCTCGCGTTCACCGTCGGGCGCGGCAACGACGTGCAGGTCGCCGCCGTCCGGGCGCTGGTGCCCCTGGTCGCGGGCATGCCGGTGGACGAAGTCCTCGCCGACCTCGGGGGCTTCTCGCGCCGCCTGACCGGGGACAGCCAGCTCCGGTGGCTGGGCCCGGACAAGGGCGCGATCCATATGGCCGCGGCCGCGATCGTCAACGCCGTGTGGGATCTGCGGGCCCGCCGGGAAGGCAAGCCGGTCTGGCGGCTGCTCGCCGAGCTGCCGCCGGCGGAGCTGGTCGACCTGATCGACTTCCGGTACCTGAAGGAAGCGCTTACCCGCGATGAGGCGCTGGACATCCTCCGTCGCGCGGAACCGGGCCGGGCGGCTCGCCAGGCGGAACTGCTCACGTCGGGTTATCCGGCCTACACCACCACTCCAGGCTGGCTCGGTTACTCGCCGGAGAAGCTGGCGACGCTCGCGTCGGCGGCGGTCGCGGACGGGTTCACGCAGATCAAGCTCAAGGTCGGGGCCGATCTCGACGAGGACGTCCGGCGGCTGCGGCTGGCGCGTGAGGTCGTCGGCCCGGACGTGCGGATCGCCGTCGACGCCAACCAGGTGTGGGGTGTCGAGGAGGCCATCGCGTGGATGCGGCCGCTGGCGGAGTTCGACCCGTACTGGATCGAGGAGCCGACCTCGCCCGACGACGTGCTCGGCCACGCCGCGATCCGCCGGGCGGTGGCGCCGATCAAGGTGGCCACCGGGGAGCACACGCACAACGCGGTGATGTTCAAGCAATTGCTGCAGGCGGAGGCGATCGACATCCTCCAGCTCGACGCGAGCCGGGTCGCCGGCGTCACCGAGAACATCGCGATCCTCCTGCTGGCCGCGAAGTTCGGCGTGCCGGTGTGCCCGCACGCCGGCGGGGTCGGGCTCTGCGAGATGGTGCAGCACCTCGCGATGTTCGACTTCGTCGCGGTCAGCGGGACCCGGGCCGACCGGGTCATCGAATACGTGGATCACCTGCACGAGCACTTCGTCGACCCGGTACGGGTCGAGCGGGGGCGGTACCTGGCGCCGGACCGGCCGGGCCTCGGTGCCCGCCTGCACCTCGAATCCGTGGCGCGCTACCGGTATCCGGACGGTCCGGCCTGGCGCGCCGAGGCGGTGGTGGTCGCGTGACCACCGGCCCGCGATTGTTTTCGTAGCCTGTCAACGAGGAGAGGTCATGAAGATCCGCTACCTGTGCTCGGCCGTCGTCGCAGCCGGCCTGCTCGCCGGCTGCAGCGGTGGGGGCACCACCGCCTCCGGCGGCACCGTCGTCGGCGTGGACTACCCCCGCTCGGACACCGACTTCTGGAACGCCTACATCAAGTACGTGCCCCAGTTCGCCGGCCAGGACGGTTTCGAGCTCAAGACCACGAACTCGCAGAACGACGTCGCCACCCTGACCGCCAACGTGCAGACGATGATCAGCCAGGGTGTCAAGGGCGTCGTCATGGCCCCGCAGGACACCGCGGCGATCATCCCGACGCTGCAGCAGCTGGCCGGGAAGAAGATCCCGGTCGTGTCGGTCGACACCCGCCCCGACCAGGGCGACGTCTACATGGTCGTGCGGGCGGACAACCGTGCCTACGGCGAGAAGGCGTGCCGGTTCCTCGGCACGAAGCTCGGCGGCGCGGGGAAGGTCGTGATGCTGCAGGGCGACCTCGCGTCGATCAACGGCCGGGACCGCACCGAGGCCTTCAACGACTGCATGAAGCAGAACTTCCCCGGGATCACGGTCTTCGGTGAGGCCACCAACTGGGACGCCAACACCGCGGCCCAGAAACTCCAGACCCGGCTGACCGCGAACCCGGACATCAAAGGCGTCTACATGCAGTCCAGTTTCGCTCTCGCGGGGACGTTGCAGCTGCTGAAGCAACGCGGTCTGCTCGTGCCGGCGACCGACCCGAAGCACGTGTTCATCGTGTCCAACGACGGGATCCCGGAGGAGCTCGCGAAGATCCGCGCCGGTGAGATGGACGCGACCGTCTCCCAGCCCGCCGACCTGTTCGCCAAGTACGCGCTGCAGTACGTCAAGGACGCGATCGCCGGCAAGAAGCCGGTGCCGGGCAAAACCGACCACGACAGCACCATCGTGGCCGTCCGCGACGGCCTGATGGAGGACCAGCTGGCCGCGCCCCTGGTCACCGCGGACGGTGCCACCTTCGGTCCGGTCGCGAGCGTCAAGGTCGACGACAAGTCCCTGTGGGGCAACAGCAAGAGCTGACCGTGACCGGCTTCGGAGAGGAGGTGGACATGAGTACCGTGCCGATCGTCGAAGCGCGGCAGGTGGTCAAGCGCTACGGCGCCACCGTCGCCCTGGACCACGCCGACCTCACCGTCCTACCGGGACAGACGCACGCACTCGTCGGCCGCAACGGCGCGGGCAAGTCGACGCTCGTCTCCGTCCTCACCGGCCTGACCGGGCCGGATTCCGGCTCGCTGAAGATGAACGGCGAGCCCGCGCCGGGACTGTCCGACCGGGACGCCTGGCGGTCGCTGGTCGCCTGCGTGTACCAGCGTTCGACGATCATCCCCGACCTGTCGGTGGCGGAAAACCTGTTCCTGAACCGGCAGGAGACCGTGCGCGGATTCGTCCGCTGGTCCGCGGTGCGCCGGGCGGCCACCCAGCTGCTCGAACGCTGGTCGGTCGACGTCGACGTCCGCCGGCCCGCGGGTGAGCTCGGGGTCGAGCAGCGGCAGTTCGTCGAGATCGCCCGAGCGCTGTCCTTCGGCGCGCGGTTCGTCATCCTCGACGAGCCGACCGCGCAGCTGGACGGCGGCGCCATCACCCGGCTGTTCGGCCACATCGCCGACCTGCAGCGCCACGGCGTGACGTTCCTGTTCATCAGCCACCACCTGCAGGAGGTCTACGAGATCTGCGACACGGTCACGGTCTTCCGCGACGCCCGCCACGTCCTGACCGCGCCCGTCGCCGAACTGCCGAAGGCCGGCCTCGTCGCGGCGATGACGGGGGAGAACGCCGTCGTGGCCGAAGAACGCGCTTCCTCGGCCCGGCTCGGTGTGCCGCCGGTGCTCCGGGTGCGCGGGCTGAGCCTCGCCCCCACGTACGAGGACGTCTCCTTCGACGTTGCACCAGGGGAGATCGTCGGCCTGGCCGGGGCCGGCGGCAGCGGCAAGACCGAGGTCGCCGAAACGCTGACCGGGCTGCGGGCGGCCGGCTCGGGAACCATCCTCGTCGGGGAACACCGTCCTCGCCCCGGCGACGTCCCGGCGGCACTCGCCGCCGGGCTCGGCTTCGTCCCGGAAGACCGCCACCACCAGGGACTCGTGCCCGAGATGTCGGTCGCGGACAACACCACCCTGTCGGTCATGGACCGGCTCGGTCCCGGCATCTTCGTCCGGGCCGCCCTGCGTGACCGGCTGGCCGGGGCGCTGATCGACCGGCTGGAGGTGAAGACGCCCGGTCCGGAGCTCGCGGTGTCGGCGCTCTCCGGCGGCAACCAGCAGAAGGTCGTCATGGCCCGGGCGCTGGCCGGCGATCCGCGGGTGCTCGTGCTGATCACCCCGACCGCGGGAGTGGACGTGCGGTCGAAGGAGTTCCTGCTCGGCAAGGTGGCCGAAGCCGCCGCCGGGGGCACCGCGGTGGTGATCGCCTCGGACGAGCTGGACGACCTGCGCCTCTGCGACCGCGTGCTCGTGCTGGTCCGTGGCCGGCTCACCACCGAAATCCCCGCCGGCCGGCCGGACCGCGAGGTCGTGGCCGCCATGGAAGGAGTCGACCTCGATGCCGGATAGCCCTGCCACCGTGGCGGCCGAGGCACGGACCGAGCCCGCTGCCGCCCGGCCGCCGCGGCGGATCGCCCTCGCCCGCGTGCGCGACTTCGCGCTGGTACCCGGGATCGTCGCGATCGCCGTGGTCGGCCAGCTGGTGAACCCCGTGTTCCTCCAGTACGACAACGTGATCAACATCCTGCAGACCATGTCGGAGATCGCCCTGCTGGTGCTGGCCCAGACGCTGGTCCTGGTCGTCGGCAAGATGGACCTGTCGCTGGAGTCCACGTTCGGCCTGGCGCCCGGGGTGGCGGCCTGGCTGACGATCGACGGCGGCCATTCGCTCGGCCTCCTGCCCGCGTGGACGGCGGTGCCGGCGGTGCTCGCGGTCGGGGTGCTGGTGGGTGCGCTCAACGCCCTGCTGATCGTCCGGTTCGGGCTGAGCGGGTTCGTGGTCACCCTCGGCATGCTGATCGTGCTGCGTGGCCTGCTGACCGGGATCTCCGGCGGCCAGACGTTCTTCGGCATGCCCGAGGCGATGCTCTACCTCGGCACCACGCTGTGGGCCGGGATCCCGGCGTCCATCTGGATCTGCGTGCTGCTGTTCGCCGGCGGCATCGTCCTGCTCGGCCACACCCGGTTCGGCCGCAGCCTCTACGCGATCGGCGGCAACGAAGACGCCGCGAAGGCGGCGGGCATCCGGACCGACCGCGTCGTGTGGATCGTCCTGATCGGGGCGAGCGTGCTGGCCGCGCTCGGCGGCCTGCTGCTCTCGGGCCGGCTCGCGTCCGTGGCGGCGGGGCAGGGCAACGGCTACATCTTCACCGTCTTCGCCGCGGCGGTGATCGGCGGGGTCAGCCTGAACGGCGGCCGCGGCACGCTTTTCGGGGCCTTCACCGGAATCCTGCTGCTGTACATGATCCAGAACGTGCTCACCCTGGCCGGGGTGCCCGCGCAGTGGATCGGGGCGCTCAACGGCACGATCATCCTGGTCGCGCTGGTGATGTCCCGGATCACCAGCGGCAAGCGGCAGAGCTGAGCCCGTTACTGCTCGCCGAGGGTCCGCAGCTCGGCCAGGTGGTCGCGCAGCCAGCGCTCGGACGTGTCCACGTGCATCAGCGCGGCCGCGGTGGCCACGGCGGGGTCACGGCCGGCCAGTGCGTCGTAGATCGCCTTGTGCTGCGCCAGGGTCACGTGCGTGACGCCCCGGTCGACGGTGCCGCGCCAGATCCTCGCCCGCAGCGTGCGCGAGGAGATGCCGTCCAGCAACGCGGTCAGGGTTTCGTTGCCCGACGCGGTGACCACCGCGCGATGGAAGGCGGCGTCGAGCACCGTCAGGCGCTCGACGTCCTCGACCGCCTCCTGCATCGCGTCGAGCAGTTCGGCGACGGTGCGGAGCTGGGCGTCGGTGATCCTGGTGGCGGCGACGCCGGTCGCGGCGGGCTCCAGGAGGCGGCGCACCTCGGTCAGCTCGAGCACGCTGCCTTCCATGAGCGACACCGCGGTGCCCAGGCCCTCCAGCAGCAGGCTGGGCGCGAGGCTGGTGACGTAGGTGCCGTCACCACGCCGTACTTCGAGGACCCGGGCCAGCTCCAGCGCCTTCACGGCTTCGCGCGTGGGGCTGCGGGAGATGCCGAGTTCGGTGGCCAGTTCGTGCTCGGCCGGCAGCCGGGAGCCCGCGGGGAACCGCCCGGACCGGACGAACTCCCGGATCCGGTCGATCGCGTCGTCGGTCAGGGACCTCGCCATGGTGCTCCTCGGGCAGTGAACTGCCTGAGATCCTAGCAGTCATATGATGAATGTCACGAAAGCGGTGAGTTTTTCGCTTGATTCGACGGGTTCAATGCGACTAGCTCGCTCTCGGTTGCCGAGACATGTGATGTTCTGTCAACGCGCGCTGCGGCGATCCACTCGCGGGAGTGCCGCGGCCTTGTCCGGGTCTGTAGCTTCCTGCCGGCCGACTTGGCCGGCCACCGCGCGGCTTTGCTTCCCGGTCATGGCGGCGATGCGGTCGGCCGCGCGTTCGGCGAGTTCCCGGGCCTGCGGGGAGTCCGCGGCCAGTCCGGCTTGCTGGGCTGCTCGCGCTTCGAGCAGGAGCTTGCGGTGGGTTTCGGCGCGGGCCGGCATGTCCGGCGTGGTGATGAGCTTGCCCTGCTGGGTGCTGAAGGCGCGGTGGTGGAAGTCTTGCATCGCGTCCGGAAGTCCTTGTCCTGGACCAGGTCGGTCAGCGCGATCCACGCTTCGAGCTGCTCGGTCGACGGCTCTTCGGGCAGGTGCGGCTGTCGCGACACGAGCTTGTGGAGCAGGTTCACCTGCGGGCGCTCGGTGATGAGCGCGTACGTCCTGGACGTCACCTCGATCCGATCGTGTGGTGTGGGTGTCGCTCATCGGATCGGAAGGTGCGTCCTCATGGTTCGGCGGGCCCCAAGGCGGTGGTCGGGACGAAGCCGTCGGGACGAGGCTCCTTCAGCTCGATGAACACCGAATGCGTCGGGGTGTCACCGACGTTCTCGCCTGAATGTTCCTGTTCGTCGAGCCACCGGACGGCGCCTGCCGGCAGCTCGACGCCGACTTCCCGGCCGCCGGCGTGGATCCGGCGCCGGAACGAGCTGAGCGTGACCATCACGCTGTCCGGGTGCCGGTGCGGCGCGGTCCGATCGCCTGGCCCGTCGAGGTACTCGAGCACCCGGACCCGTTCGTTTTCGAAGGCGACTCGATACAGCTCGGGGTTCGTGTCCGTGGGGTCGTCGGCCATGACTGCCTCCTTGTGGCACTGAAGTACCATGATGGCATGGACGTACCATATGAGTCCACCGGCCGTCGGCGGCAGAAGGGCCGGACCCGGGCCGCGCTGGTGGCGGCTGCGCACGAGTTGCTCGCGGCGGGAGAGTCGCCGGCCGTCGAGGACGCCGCCGCCATCGCGGGCATCTCGCGGACCACGGCGTACCGCTACTTCCCGAACCAGCGCGCCCTGCTGCTCGCCGCCTATCCGGAAATCGAGGACGGCGTCGGGTTGCTGCCGGTCGACGCGCCGACTGACGCGGAGCCGCGCCTCGAGCTGGTCATGCGCTCGTTCCTGGATTTCGTGGTGCGCTGGGAGCCGCAGCTGCGAGCGCAGCTGCGGCTGTCCCTGGAGCCGGGAGCGGCTCAGCCGATCCTGCGTGGCGGCCGGGCGATCCGCTGGATCGAGGAGGCGCTGGCGCCGCTGGCCGAAACCCACCCGCACGTCGACATCCGCGAAACCGCCGTCGCGATCCGATCCGCGACCGGCATCGAGTCCCTGGTGTGGCTCACCGACATCGGCGGGCTCGACCGCGCACGCGCCGCCGGGATCCTGGCCGGCTCCGCGCGAGCGATCCTTCGAGCGGCCCTCGAGCCCACGGACTGAACGGCATCGCAAGCGTGAGGTCCGCGGCGCTGCCTACAGCCGGGCTCCCATGATCGTGACAACGTTCGTCGAAGGGTTCGGCTTCGCCGGCAAGCCCGTTCATCCGCCCCCCGCCTACGCGATGAGCGGGCTGGGAACCACCGGCGGGACTACGCTGCCTCTTGTCCCGGCGCGACGCCGGGGAGGGCTTCACTGTGCGCGGCGAGGACGTCGCCGACGCGGAGCCCGCGATCGCGGAGTGGCTGCGCCGCATCGGTTTGCCCGCCCGCTGACCCACCACAGGAGACCGGCACCGCATGATCGTCCTCTTCCTGCTGATCGCCGCCGTCTTCGTGGGCCTGCACTGGTACGTGTGGCGACGTCTCGTGCGCGACACCACCGCCCGCGGCTCGGCGCCGCGGCGGATCGGCACCGTCGCGCTCGTGGTCCTTCCGGGGCTGACGCTGCTCGCTGTCCGAGACGACCTGCCGGGAATCCCCTTCCGGCTGGAAGGCGTCGTCGACTGGCCGGGCTTCCTGTGGCTGGCCGTGTTCCTGTACGTGGTCCTTGCTCTGGTGGCGGGGGAGGCCGTGCGCCCCCTGCTGCTCCGGGCCCTGGCCCGGCGGGACGTCAAGCGGGCTGAACCGGTCACGGCGCCGCCGGGCACCGGAGCCGCACCGGCGCCGGCGGACGACGTCCCGGCACCGGCGTTGCTGGCGCGTCGGGTCTTCGTCTCGCGCGTGGTGGGTGGGAGCGCCGCGGCCGTGGCGCTGGGCACCGTCGGCTACGGCACCGCCGGCCTGCTGCGCGGACCCCAGATCAAGCGGCTCACCGTGCCCCTGGCGAAGCTGCCCCGCGGCGCGCACGGCTTCCGCATCGCGGTGGTCAGCGACATCCACCTCAGCCCGCTGCTGGGCCGCGACTTCGCCCAGCACGTCGTCGACACCATCAACAGCACCCAGCCCGACCTGATCGCCGTGGTCGGGGACCTGGTCGACGGCAGCGTCGAAAATCTGAGCACGGCGGTGGCACCGCTCGCCCAGCTGCGCGCCCGGCACGGCAGTTACTTCGTGACCGGCAACCACGAGTACTTCCACGACGCCCGGCGCTGGGTCGGCGTGGTCCGCGACCTCGGCCTGCACCCGCTGGAGAACGCCCGGACGGAGCTGCCCGGCTTCGACCTGGCCGGCGTCAACGACGTCCGCGGCGAGAGCGAGGGCCAGGGCCCGGACTTCGCCCGCGCGCTGGGCGACCGCGACCCCGCACGCGCCAGCGTGCTGCTGGCCCACCAGCCGATCGTCATCGACGAGGCGGTGCGCCACGGCGTGGACCTGCAGCTGTCCGGCCACACCCACGGCGGGCAGCTCTGGCCCGGCAACCTGCTGTTCGGCCTGACCAACCCCACCGTCGCCGGTCTCGACCGCTACGGCGACACCCAGCTCTACGTCAGCCGCGGCGCCGGCGCGTGGGGGCCGCCGGTCCGGGTGGGCGCGCCGTCCGACATCACCGTCGTCGAGCTGGCCTCGGGGCAGGCGTGACGGGTCATTTCTCGGCGGTGACCCAGCCGGCCAGCAGTTCGAGGCCGTCGCCGGACAAGGCACCTTCGACGACCTCGTGGTGGCGATCCGGCGGGTCTGCCCCCGCTCGGCTGGATGGGGACTACCGCGCGTGGCCGTCGCGGGTGGCGAGCACCCGGCGCACCTCCTCCGCGCCCAGCGCCACGGGGGAGCGCAGCGATCCGACCTCGTCGATCTCGATGTCGACCACGTCTCCCGGCCGCAGCCCTTGGTCGAGCCCCGGCACGACGGACGTGCCCGTCGAAAGGACGGCGCCGTCGGGGAAGTCGTTGTCCCGCCACAGGTACTCGACCAGGTCGGCCGGTTCGCGGTTGAGCTGTGCGGTGCCGGCTTCGCCGGCGAACACCTCGTGACCGTCGCGCCGGATGCGCATGCGGATCTCGAGCGACAGCGGGTCCGGGACCTCCCACACCGGTCGCACCCGTGCCGAGACCGCGCACGAACCGGTGTAGATCTTGGCCTGCGGGAGGTACAACGGGTTCTCGCCTTCGATGCTGCGGGAGCTGACGTCGTCGACCACGAGGTAGCCGGCGATCTCCCCGGTGCGGGTCAGCAGCAGGCCGAGTTCCGGCTCCGGCACGTTGTTGGCGGAATCGACGCGGACGGCGATCGGCTCGTCGTCGGTGACCACGCGCCACGCGGGTGACTTGAAGAACAACTCGGGCCGCTGCGCGCGGTACACCCGCGCGTAGACGTCCTCGTCGGCGCTCTCCTCGCGGCGGGCCTCCTCGGACCGCCGGTACGTCACCCCGGCGGCCCACACCTCCATCCGGCCGTCCAGCGGCGGCAGCAGGCGCGTCCCGGCCGGGGACACGGGCTCCCCGGCGGCCTCGGCGAGTTCGCGGATCTCCGCCACGGTGTGGCGCAGCAGGTCACTCATCGACGTCACCGCGAGGGGCCGCAACCACTCACCGGTGAGCAGGCCGACCCGGATCGTGCCGGTTCCGTCGGTGAAGCGCACCAGGTGGCTCATCCCGGACCTCCTTGTCGACGGGTCACTTGGGGGTCACTTGGGTCACCAGGGTCACTACTCGAACACCCCGTAGCCCGCGACAGCGTGCGCCCGGACGCCGTCCATGTCGAGTTCCACGCCGATGCCGGGGGTGTCGGGAAGCGTGATGTAGCCGTCCTTGACGATCGAGCCGCTCCCGTCGGGGGCGTGGACGTAGCTGTCCCACACCTCGCGCTCTTCGAGGGCGTGCCATTCCTGGACGAGGAAGTTGGGGATCGCCCCGCACTGGTGCGACGTGGCCATCGTGCCCAGCGGCGTCGACACCAGGTGTGGTGCGAACGGAATGTAGTGCAGCTCCGCGAGGTTGGCGATCTTCTTGGCCTCGGCGAGACCACCGCACTTCGGCACGTCCGGCTCGATGACGTCCACGGCGCCGCGTTCGAGCAATTCGCGGAATCCCCACCGCAGGTAGAGGTTCTCGCCCGCGCAGATCGGCGTGCGGGTCTGCTCCCGCACCCGCACCAGCGCGTCGACGTTCTCCGCCGGCAGCGGTTCCTCCAGCCACATCAGCTGGAACGGCTCGAGCTCCCACGAGATCCGGCACGCGCTCGGCACGTCGTAGCGGGCGTGGAGGTCGATGGCCAGATCGACGTCCGGTCCGATCGCCTCCCGGACGGCGGCCACGCGCTCGACCATCGAGCGCAGCTCGGCGGTGTTGACCGTGTGGTTGAAATCGTCGAACTTGGCCGGGTGGCGCAGGTTGTCGATGTCGAACTTGATGGCGGTGAAGCCTTCCGCGACCATCCGCTGGGCCCGGTCGACGCACCCGGCGATCGAGCCCGCCGGGTCGTCGCCGTCGCCGCAGTCGGCGTAGAGGCGGATCCGGTCGCGGAACTTCCCGCCGAGCAGCCGGTAGACCGGCTGGCCCGCGGCCTTGCCCGCGAGATCCCACAGCGCGAGCTCGATCCCGGACAGGGCGATCACGAACACGCCGCTCTGGGCGCCCGCGAAAACCTTGCTGCGACGCAATTTCTCCCAGCACCGCTCGACGTTGCGCGGGTCCTCGCCGAGCAGGAGGGGCGTCAGCGAATCGATCATCCCGACGACGGCGCCCGCGCCGGCATCGGGGTTGGCCTCGCCGAACCCGCTGATTCCCTCGTCGGTGTCGATCCGCACCAGGGTGGCCTGACCGTGGTAGGCCACCACCGCCGTCGTGACGTTCACTATCCGCATTGCTCTCCCGCCGCCGGGTAATGCGTCTGAAAGGGACTGTCGCAAGAGCCAACTTGTCCTATAAGCTGATGACATGCCAAGGAGACAAGAGTCTCCGGACGCTGTCAAGGTCCGGACTCTCCCGGTGCAGGTGGCGGCCCACCTGACCCGGCGCATCGTCAGCGGCGAAATCGAGGACGGCCGGGCCCCGTCGGAGCTGGAAATCTCCCAGGAGTTCGGGGTTTCCCGGGTGGTGGCGCGGGAGACGCTCAAGATCCTCGCCTCGCTCGACATCGTCGACGTCGCGCAGGGCCGCCGCGTCGTCGTCCGGCCCCGCGCGGAGTGGGACTACCTGAACCCGTTGCTGATCGAGTGGCTGCCCACGGAAATCGTCGACGAGCTGCTGCAGGAACTGCACCAGATGCGCGTACTGCTCGAGCCCGAACTCGCCGCGATGGCCGCGACCGGCATCACCGACGAGACGCTGGCCCGGCTCGGGAAGGAGATCGAGCGGATGGCGGCGCTCGAGACGGATCCCGAGGCCTACCTCGAGGTCGACCACGAATTCCACATGGAGATCTGCCGGGCGGCCGACAACCGCATCCTCGACCGGATCATGTACTCCGCGCGCTGGCTGGGCACGGCCAGCCGGCGCCTCACCAACGAGGCGCCGGCCGGGCTGCGCCGCGCCACCGCCCAGCACACGGAGATCTACGAGGCGCTCGTCGCGCGCGATCCTGCGGGCGCCCGCGCGGCGATGCGCAAGCACTTGAGCAACAACTACTCCACGCTCCTCGCGGAGAAGGAGCAGCGAAGCAAGCGGGCCGCCCGGCGGCGGCGTTACCAATCCGGCCAAAAGTAGGCCGCCCCCGCGCGGCACGTAGCCGTTGCTACGAAGCCATTCGGCCGTGGCTGTGGTCGGGTTGGTAACCATCGGCGCAGTACTTCTGCACGACCGAGTTCCGGAACCGATGACGAGGACGGACGAGGCATGGCAGCATCCGCGATCCCGCCGATCCGGCTGGGGCTGATCGGCACCGGGCTCGCGGTCGAGAAGCTGCACTGGCCGGCGTTGCGCGGGCTCGCCGATCGGTACGTGGTCACGGCGTTCACCGATTCCTCCGCCGAGCAGAGCACGAGGTTCGCCGGCTACAGCGGGACCGATCCGTCCCGGGTCGCCGCCGACCGGGGCGCGCTGCTCGCCCGCGACGACGTGGACGCCGTGCTGATCTCCGTGCCGATCCCGCACTTGTACGAGGTGGCGCGCGACGCGCTCGCGGCGGGCAAGGACGTGCTCTGCGAGAAGCCGGCAGGCGTCGACGCGGCGCAGGCCGGCGCCTTCCTCGCGCTGGCGGCCGGGCACCCGGACCGCACCTTCGTGGTGGGCGAGAACTTCTTCTACCGCGACGATCTGCGTTACGCCCGCGCCTTGCTCGACAGCGGCGCGATCGGCCGCCCGCACCTGATGGCGTGGCGGCACGCCGGCCGGGTGGTGCCCCGCGAGGGCGGGTTCAGCGGCACGCCGTGGCGGCACCGGCCGCAGTACCGCGGTGGGGTGCACCTCGACTTCGGCGTGCACCACATCGCCCAGATCCGGTTGCTCTGCGGCGACATCGCGCGGGTGCACGGTGTCGTGCAGAGGGCCAACAGCACGATCGACGCACCGTCGGACCTCGCGCTCAACCTCGTGTTCACCGGAGGCGCCATCGGCAACTACACCGCGTCCTTCCCCGAAATCCCGGTGCCGCCCGAACCCAACGACATGCGGCTCTACGGCACCGAGGGAGTGCTCGTGCTCGCTGGCTCCGAGTCGGAGCGCCGCGTGACGCGCAGCGGTTCCGACGCCACCACCCACACCACGGTCTTCCGCGGTAGCGACAACGGCTACCTCGCGGAGCTCGTCGACTTCGCCGATGCCGTGCAGTTCGGCGTGCGGCCGGTCGGCAGCGTCGCGCAGAGCGTGGCCAACACGATGGTCGTCCAGCGGGCACTCGACTCCGCGGAACGGGCGGCCGCACTGGCGCTCGACCCCGTGCCCGGCGCGGGCCCGGTACCGCTGTGGCGGCCCCGTGGCTCGACCGGGCTGTTCGACGGGCTGCCAGGACAACGCGTCAGCAGTTCGGCGTCCTTCGCCGCATGAAAGACCCAGCTTTGAGTACTCACAGCGCGGCACTCGCCTCGCTGCCCCGCCGGTTGCACCGTCGCCCCGTCGGTACGAGGAGTTGTCATGGAAGAGAAGAATGACCTGTCGAGACGCACTTTCCTCGGCATGAGCGCGGGGGTGAGCGCGCTGGGCGTGCTCGGTCTCGCCGGGTGCGGGAGCGGCCCCGCGCCCGCACCACAGGTCGACGTCCAGGTGCCCCAGGCGCTGCTCGACCAGGCGGCCAAGCTCCGCGGCGGGTCGGTGGGGATGCTCTCGCAGAAGCTGTACTCGGAGGCCGCCAACAAGGCGCTGGACAAGTCGCTGCAGGTGTTCGCGCAGGCCACCGGCACCACGGTCCGCAACGACCTGGTCTCCGGCGACGCCGGTGACATGGTCGCGAAGATGGACGCCGAGGTGAAGGCGGGCACCAATCGCGACCTGGCCTTCCTGAGCGACCGGCGGTTCGTCGGCCAGCTGCACAACCTCGGCGCCCTCACCGACGTCACCGACGTGGTCAACGACATGAAAGCGCTTTACGGCGAACCCGCGACGGAAGCGAACAACTACTGCGTGTTCGACGGGCGCTGGTTCGCGATCCCCTACCACTTCATCGCGACCGGGATGTACCTGCGCAAGGACTGGTACCAGGAAAAGGGTCTCCCGCTCAAGCCCTACTACTCGTGGGAAGAGCTGCGCGACAACGCGCTGGCGATCTCCGACCCGGCGAAGCGGCGCTTCGGCTGGGGGCTCACGGTGAACCGCTCCGGCGACGCCAACGGCTTCATCACGAACGTCATCAACACCTACGGCGGGGCGATCGCGGACAACACCGGCACGAAGGTGGTGTTCAACTCGCCGGAGACCGTCGAAGCCGTCACGTTCATCGGCGACATCTACACGAACCCGAAGTACAAGCCGATGCTGCCGCCCGGGATCGGCAGCTGGACCGACTCGAGCAACAACGAGAACTGGCTGGCCCAGATCCTCGGGCTCACGCTCAACCAGTTCAGCGTCTACGCCGATTCGAAGAGCAAGAAGAACCCGGTCTACGCCAACACGCACGTGTTCAACGGTGCGAGCGGACCGGCGCTCGACCGGCCGCTGGCCTACGGCGAGTCCAACTCGTTCGTCGTGTTCAAGGGGGCGAAGAACCCCGACCTCGCCAAGCTCGTCGCGAAGTTCATGGCCGGCGGGAGCGCGCTGCTCGGCGTCGCGAAGGAAGCGCCGTGCCTGGTCAATCCCTCGTGGGACAAGGTGTGGGACTCCGACCCGTACTACACCACCGGTGACCCGGCCTTCGCCGCGCTGCGGGAGCAGACCCGCGCTCCGCTCCCGGTGAAGACCAAGACCGGTTATGCCTTCCCCCAGGCCCCGAGCCCCGGCGAGCAGGCCGCCGTCGCCGCCTACCTGCTGACCGACATGATGCAGTCGGTCATCCAGGGCACCAAGCCGGCCGAGGCCGTGGCCACGACGCACACCAGGATCGTGCAGATCTTCGAGCAACAGGGCTACCGGCAGTGACCGTCCTGCGTCCGAAGAGGACACACCCGGCGCCGGCCCGTCCGGCGCCGGGCGCGTCGTCCTCGCTCACCCCGGTACAGCGGCGGCTCGGGCGCGACTGGCGCCTCGCCGCGGTGTTCATCGGGCCGACGCTGCTGCTGGTCGCCGGCCTGATCCTGGTCCCGATCATCAGTTCGGTCTTCACCAGCGCCACCGAGCGCCACGGTGCGGACACGGTCTTCGTCGGGCTGGACAACTACACGGCCCTCATCGGCGACGCCCTGTTCCACAAAGGCGTGCTCAACTCGTTCGTCTTCACCGCCTACGCCGAGATCTTCAAGGTGGTCTTCGGCCTCATCGCGGCGTTGATGCTGCACCACATGCGCCGCGGCCGGGCGATCCTGGCCGGGGTGATCCTGCTGCCGTGGGTGATCCCGACGGTCGTCACGGCCTTCACCTGGCGGTCGTTGCTCGACCCGATCTTCGGCAGCGTCAACGTCCTGCTCACCGACTCCGGGATCGGGCCGGCCCTCGCCGCGATCGGGCTCGTCGACAAGTGGCCCGCGGAGTGGCTGTCCGATCCCGCGCTCGCCATGCCGGCGGTCATCCTGGTCAACGTGTGGAAGGGCATCCCGTTCTTCACGGTGACGTTCCTCGCCGGGCTCAAGGCCATCGACGGCAACCTCCACGAGGCCGCGATGGTGGACGGCGCCTCGGCGTGGCAGCGGTTCGTGCACATCACGTTGCCGGGGCTCCGCAGCGTCATGATCGTGACGACGCTGCTGTCGTCGATCTGGACGTTCAACAACTTCGACCTGATCTGGCTGATGACCCAGGGCGGGCCGGGGGACGCCACCGCCCCGTACGTCATGGTGGCCTACTCGAAGGCGATCCAGCAGCTGCAGCTGGGCGCGGGCGCCGCGGTCACCCTGGTGATGCTGCCGATCATCGCCGTCCTGGTGGTGATCCTCGTGCGGATGATGCGGCGCAGCGACCAGCCGGGCGCCGCCGACATGGGGCGCAGGCGGCTGACTCCCGCTCAGCGCCGGGCGCTGCCGTGGGTGATCGTCGTGGCCGCGGTGCTCGTGCTGATCTGGGCGTCGCCGCAGATCGTCTGGAAGGCCGCGCTCGTGCTGGGCGTGTTCGTGGTGCTCGCGGCCGCCGTCGGACGGGTCGTCTCCACGCTCGCCGCGCGCGGCAACCGGCTCGCCGCGCGCCTCGTCGGTGGTGGCGGCACCGGGGTCGCGCTCGTGGGCCTGCTGGGCTTCGTGCTCGCCCCGATCTACTGGATGACGGTCACGGCCTTCAAGTCCGACGACCAGATCGTCGCGCGCGGCGACGACCTCTGGCCGACCCCGTGGAGCACCGAGCAGTTCACCAACCTGTTCTCGGGCCGGGCGTTCGGCACCTGGTACCTCAACACGATCCTGGTGTCGGTGGCGTCCACCGTGATCGCCGTGGTCTGCGCGGCGCTGGCCGGTTACGCGCTGGCGCGGCTGAAGTTCCGGGGTTCGGAGAGCTTCACGGTGACGATCCTGCTCACCTACGTGATGCCGGGCGCGCTGCTGTTCATCCCGCTGTACCAGCTGATGAGCGGGATCGGGCTCAACGACTCGTTGTGGTCGCTCGTGCTCGCCTACCCCACGTTCACCCTGCCGTTCGCGACGTGGCTGCTCGTCGGCTACTTCAAGTCGATCCCGGTCGACCTCGAGGAGGCCGCGCTGGTCGACGGCTGCACGCGGTTCGGGGCGTTCCGCCGGATCGTGCTGCCGCTGGCCAAGCCGGGCCTGCTCGCGGTCGCGCTGTTCACGCTCACCAACGCGTGGAACGAGTTCCTGTTCGCCTTCGTGTTCATCACCAAGGACGACTACAAGACGCTGCCCGTCGGCATGCAGTCGATGATCTTCGGCGACGTCGTGCCGCAGGGGCAGCTGGCCGCGGCCTCGCTGCTGGTCAGTATCCCGGTCGTGCTCATGTACGGGTTCGGGCAGCGGTTCCTGACCGAGGGGCTCACCGCGGGGGCGGTGAAGGGATGAGCGGGATCACCGAGGAGCACGTCGCGACGGCGTCCCGGCCGAGCAAGCTGCGCATCACCGACCTGCGCGTGGCCACCCTGGCCGGGGTGCCGTTCCGTTCGTCGATCATCCGGATCGACACCAACCAGGGCCTGTCCGGCTACGGGGAGGTGCGCGACGGGGCCAGCGCCACCTACGCGCTCATGCTCAAGAGCCGGCTCGTCGGGGAGAACCCCTGCGACGTCGACAGGATCTTCCGCAAGATCAAGCAGTTCGGGTTCCACGGCCGCCAGGGCGGCGGGGTCTCCGGCGTCGAGATGGCGCTGATGGACCTGGCCGGCAAGGCGTACGGCGTGCCCGCGTACGCGCTGATCGGGGGCCGGTTCCGGGACGAGATCCGCTGCTACGCGGACACGCCGTCGCTGCCGGACCCGCACGCGATGGGCGCGCGCCTGCTGGAGCGCAAGCAGCGCGGGTTCACGATGCTGAAGATGGACGTGGGCGTCGACCTGCTGTGGGACGTCCCGGGCGCGCTGATCGCGCCGCCGGGTGCCCGCGCGGACGTCACGACGATGCACCCGTTCACCGGTATCCAGGTCACCGCGAAGGGCGTCGACCACCTGGTGTCCTATGTGGACATCGTCCGTTCCGTCGTCGGCACCGACGTCGCGCTCGCCGCCGACCACTTCGGCCACATCGCCCTCGACTCCGCCATCCGGATCGGCCGCGCGCTGGAGCCGTTCACGCTGGCGTGGATCGAGGACCTGATCCCGTGGCAGCTGACCGATCAGTGGCGGCAGCTCACCACCGCCGTCGCCGTCCCGACGTGCACGGGGGAGGACATCTACCTGCTCGACGGCTTCCGGCCGCTGCTGGACGCCGGCGCCGTCCGCGTCGTGCACCCCGACCCGGCGACGGCGGGCGGGATCGCGGAGACCAAGCGGATCGGCGACTACGCGCAGGAGCGCGGGATCGCGATGGCGCTGCACCTGGCGGCGTCGCCGATCGCGACGATGGCGTGCGTGCACCTGGCCGCCGCCACGGAGAACTTCCTCGCCCTCGAACACCACGCGGCCGACGTGGAGTTCTGGAGCGACCTCGTCACGGCCCCGCTGATCCGGGACGGCCGCATCACGGTGCCGGACACACCGGGACTGGGGTTCGGGGACCTCGACGAGGAAGTGCTGCGCCGCCACCTCGACCCGCGTGATCCGGTGTTCTTCGCCGAGACGACACACTGGGACGGGGAGTCGAGCCACGACCGCCTGTGGAGCTAGGCGCGGCCCTGTTCGGCCCGCCACCGCTCGTACTCGGGCCGGGCCTCGTCCGACAGCGGGTAGTACCGCCGCAGGTCGCCGCCCTCGGCCAGCCGGATCCGGGAGAACTCCTCCCATTCCGCGTGCTCCTGAGCGTGGGCCACCAGGGCGGGGGCCAGCTTGACCGGCACCACGACGGCGCCGTCGTCGTCGGCGACCACGATGTCGCCCGGTTCGACGAGCGTGCCACCGCACGCCACCGGCACGTTCACGGCAACCGGGACGATGCCGGTCTGGACGTGGAAGTTCGGTGTGGCGCCCCGGATCCACAGCCCGAGGCCGAGCTGCTTGGCCTCGGCGGTGTCACGCAGACAGCCGTCGACCACCACGCCGAGGCCGCCGCGGCCCTTGAAGTAGGTCAGCATCATCTCGCCGAACACGCCGCTTTCCATGTCGCCGCGCGCGTCGACGACGATCATGTCGCCGGGCTGGGCGTGGTACATGACGTGGCGGTGCAGCTGCTTCTCCGGTTCTTCGTACTCGTCGACGGGGTAGAGGTCTTCCCGCTTCGGCAGGAACTGCAGTGTCAGCGCCGGGCCGGCCACGCGCACGCCGGGGGTCACCGAAACCGGGCCGCGGATGAACGCGCTGCGGATGCCCATGCGGCTGAGCTCGCCGCTGGCGGTCGCGCTGCCGATGGCCGCGAGGGCCGCGCTGAGCTCGGCAGGCGGGCGAACGATGTCGTGCGTCTCGACCACGTCGATAGCTCCCTCGGGTCCGCGTTTACCGTGGCTGTCGGGAAGTTTCCCCGAGATTCCACGTCCGAGCGTAGTCCGGCGGAGCTGTTTCCGCGATGTCATACGGGGTTTCGGCACCAGCTCGCCCCCTGTTCCTTCGTGGACGAGCTGGTGCCGGCTTGCCGTGTCAGGTCTCAGGAGGTGCTGCAGCTGACGGTGGGCCAGTTCCAGTTTCCGTTGTGCTGGATGGTGACGCCCCAGTTGTTGCCGTTTCCGTTGGGTGTCGCGATGAGCACCTGACTGCTGGGCCAGGTGGCGTTGATGTTCCAGGTGGCGCTGATCTTCGCGGGGCTGGGCACGGTCATGGTGACGGTCCAGGTGCTGGAGCCGCTGACTGAGACGTTGAGGTTGTAGCGGTCGTTCCAGGACTGTCCCGCCGACAGTGTGGCGGTGCAGGTGCCGCTGCCTGGTGTGGTGGTCGGGGTGGTGGGGGTGGTGGGGCCGGTGGGGGTGGTGGTGGGTGTGGTGGTTGTGCCGCCGCCGGAGTTGAGGACGTTCAGCACGGAGTTGTAGGCGGATTTTTTGTTGCCGTTGCCGTCGAAGAGGAGCGGGTTTTCGCTGGAGCGCCAGGAGTCGCTGTCGCGTACGCCCCAGACGGTGATGCCGACGCAGCGTGCGACGTTCATGCAGGCTTGGGTGAGGGCTGCGTATTGGGTGGTGGATGCGTTGGTGACGTCGACTTCGGTGAGGGCGACGTCGACGCCGAGGGCGGCGAAGCTGGAGATGGTGGTCTGGAGGTTGCTGGGGACGGAGCTGCCGCCGGTGAAGTGGGCTTGGAGGCCGACGCAGTCGATGGGGACGCCGCGGGATTTGAAGTCGCGGATCATGGTGTAGACGCCTTGGGTTTTGGCGTAGTTCCAGTTGTCGATGTTGTAGTCGTTGTAGCAGAGTTTGGTGGTGGGGTCGGCGGCGCGGGCGGTTTTGAAGGCGACTTCGATCCAGTCGTTGCCGGTGCTTTGCAGGTTGGAGGAGCGGCGGCTGCCGTCTTCGTTGAAGGCTTCGTTGACGACGTCCCAGTAGGCGAGTTTGCCTTGGTAGTGGGCCATGACTTTCTGGATGTGGTTGATCATGGCGTTGCGGAGGGTGCTGCCGCCCATGTTCTGCATCCAGCCGGGTTGCTGGGCGTGCCAGGCGAGGGTGTGGCCGCGGACTTGGGCGCCGTGGCTGGTGGCCCAGTTGTAGATCTGGTCGCCGGCGGAGAAGCTGAATTGGTTCTGGTTGGGTTCGGTCGCGTCGGGTTTCATCTCGTTTTCGGGCGTGACCATGGTGAATTCGCGTGCGGCGAGGGTGGTGTAGGCGGTGTTGCCGAGTTTGCCGGCGGCGATGGCGGTGCCGAAGTAGCGGCCGGTTTGGGCGGCGGCGGCGCCGAGGGTGCCGGCTGCGGCGTCGGCGCCGGGTGCGGTTATGAGGACGGCGGCGGTGGCGGTGAGGGTGGCTGCTGCGGTGAGTAGTCGGGTGGTGGGTGTGCGCCACCATCGCTTGTGGGGTGGGTTTGCTGGGGTTGTTGTCATCGGTGGTCTCCTTCCGGGCGTGCGCCCAGGGGAGCCGGGGACCAAGTCGCCGGTGACCTGGGCGTGCTGATGATGTTCGTCCGTTGGGTGCAGGAGAACACGGGTGTTTGTTGTGGGGCAAAGAGTTTCGGTCGAGTTTCGACTGGTTCGCCGGGGGACGGCGGGTGGGTGCAGGAGTTCACCCGATTGCGACAGGTGTTCGTCCAATCGCCCTCGGCAAAGGGGCAGGCGGCTGGTGCTCGGCCATTCGAGTGGTCCGAGGCGCCGGGAATCAACGGTGCGGCCGGGTGGGGAGTGGTCCGAGTCGAACGGGACAACTCATCAGGGGCCTGCGGGCCTGCGATCGTCCGAGGGGAAAACATGAGTACCGGAAAACGCTTCATCCGAGGGGCACTGACCGTGCTGGGGGCGCTGCTGCTGGTGGTGGCCAACTCGACCGCCCCGGCGTCCGCGGCGACTCGCCAGGGCACGTGCGAGTCGGGAGAGGTCTGTTTCTACTTCTACGCGGGCTCCCAGGGATCACTGTCGGACTTCACCGGCTCGCTCGACAACTACGGCGCGACGCAGCCGTCGTGCTACGAGTTCAAGACCCCGCAGATGAGCGGGTACGGGCAGTGCATGAAGAACAACGCCCGCTCGGTCCGGAACCTCACCGGAAAGGCCGTTCGCGTCTACTTCAACAGCGGCTACTGCGGCAGTTACGACACCATTCCCGCGAATTCCGCACACGACCTCAGCGTGGCGTACGACAACAACGCGTCCCACCAGTTCTCCCCGTACCCCGTCGGATGCCATTCCGTGTGACCGGGTCCTGATCGGGCCACCCGGTCGGTCGGTCCCGGACCGGCCGACCGGGGGGCGCGGCTGTCACGGCCGCGTCGCAACGGAGTACCAGGCGTGCGGGGATGCTCGGCCGTCCGAGTCCGACGAAGCGCGACCGCGACCCGGCCCGGCGGGTGACGCGGTATCTCCGGCAACCACGACCGCGGCCGCCCGTCGCGGCCAACAATGGCGGCATGGCGTTCACCGAACCACCTGATCCCGGCCAGGCGCGCACGCTGGCCGAGCTCATCGCCCAGTTGCGGCTGCTCAAGACGTGGGCGGGCGGCCCGTCGTACGCGCAGATCGCCGAGGGGGTGAACCGGCTCTGGACGGCCGCTGGGCGTCCGCCCGCCGAGCGGACCGCCCGCACGACCGTCGCCGACTGCTTCAAGACCGGCCGGGCGCGGCCCAACACCGATCTCGTGCTGGCCGTCGTCGAGGTGCTGCACCCGGACCCGGGTTACCTCGCCCACTGGCAGGACGTGCTGCGGGTGATCCGCAGCCGCGCGGAGGCGGCGACCTTCGTGCAGGCCCAGCTCGGCCTGCCCGAGGCGATCCCGCACTTCACCGGGCGCCAGGCGGAACTCGCGAAACTGTGCGCGGCGCTCGGCGACGCCGCGGGCGGGCAGGCGTCGGCGATCGCGGGCATGGCCGGGGTCGGCAAGACCGGGCTGGCCGTGCACGCCGGCCACGAGCTGCTGCGCGCGGGCCGGTTCGACGACGCGCTCTTCGTGAACCTGCGCGGCTTCCACCCCGACCCCGGCCGGCCGCCGGTGGATCCGGCCGCGGTGCTCGACTCCTTCCTGCGCTTGCTCGGCGTGCCCGGGCACGCCGTCCCCGCCGACCTGCCGGGCAAGAAGCGCGTCTACCGGGAGCGTTCGGCCGGGCGGCGCCTGCTGGTCGTGCTCGACAACGCGCACAGCGAGGACCAGGTCCGGCCGCTGCTGCCCGACGAGCGGGGCGGGCCGGTGCTCGTCACCAGCCGCCTTGCCCTGCCCGGGCTGGCCGGTGCGCAGGTCCGGCTGGACGTGCTGCGCCCGGACGAGGCGCTGGCCTACCTGCGGCGCACCGTCGGCGCGGAGCGGGTCGACCAGGAGCCCGGCGTGGCGCGGCGGATCACCGCCGAACTCGGCCACCTGCCGCTCACGCTGACCCTCGCCGCGTTGCGGATGACCGCGCCCGCCCACCGGTCGTGGCTGCTGGCCGACCACCTGGAGCGGCTCGAGCAGCGGCGCGCGCACCTGCGCCTGGACGACGCCGTGGACGCGTCGATCAGCCTGTCCTACGACCACCTCGGCGAGCCGGAACGGCGGGCCCTGCGGCTGCTCGCCCTGCACCCGGGCGCGGACCTGGACGTCCACGGCATCGCCGCGCTCGCCGGCACCGGCCTGGACGAGGCGACCCGGACCGCGGACCGGCTCGTCGCCGCGAGCCTGGTGCGGCGCCGCGAGGCGGACCGGTTCGAGCTGCACGACCTCATCCGCGCGTTCGCGATGGCGCGGGCCCAGGACGAGGACGTCTCGGCCGGCCGGCGGGCCGCGCTGGCGCGGCTGCTCGACTACTACACGTTCGCCGCCGCCACGGCGATGGACTACTACGCGCCGCGCGTGCGTGACCACCGGCCGCCCGTCCCCGACCCCGGTCTGCCGATCCCGCCGCTGACCGACCGGGAGCCGGCGGCCGCGTGGCTGGACGCCGAACGGGCCAACCTGGTCAGCGCCGGCCTCCACGGGGTGGCGACGGGCCACGCGGGACTGCTCTCGCGGATCCTGTTCCGGTACCTGCAGACCGGCGGCTACATCAGGGAAGCGCTGGCGCTGCACGCGAGCGCGACGGAGTCGGCGGACCCGGTCGCCCGCGGGCACGCCCTGGCGAGCCTCGGGGCCACCCACAGCCAGGTCGGCCGCTACGAGGTGGCGACGCGGTGCGCCGAGCAGGCGCTGGACTGCTTCCGCGGCGCCGGGGACCGCTCCGGCGAGTGCCGGGCGCTCGGCACGCTGGGCGCGATCGCCTCCTGGAACGCCGATTTCGCGCGCTCGGCCGGGTTCCTGCAGGGGGCGCTGGCCCTGGCCCGCGAGATCGGCGCCCGGGCGGGCGAACGCACCGCGCTCACCAACCTCGGCTACGTCTACGGCCGGCTGGGCCGGTACGCCGAGGCCCTGGAGTGTCACACGAAGGCGCTCGCCATCGACCAGCAGACCCGCGACCTGAGCGACATGGGCCGCACCCTGCTCAACATCGGCGACACGCACCTGCGGACGGGCCGCCGCGCGGAAGCCTGCGGTTTCTTCCGCCGCGCGACGGGCATCGCCGAGCAGGCCGGCGACCGGGACCTGCACCTGGAAGCGCTGCTGTGCCTCGCGGACGTCTCCCTGGAACTCGGCCGCCTCGGCCGGGCCCGGGCCGCGCACGAGTCCGCGCTCGCGTTGGCGGCGGACCTCGGCATCCCGCACCAGGTCGCCCGCGCGCACCTCGGCCTCGCCCGGTCCCTGACGGCGTCGGGCGACCCGGAACGCGCCCGCCACCACTGGCTCACGGCCCGCGACCACCACCGCGAGCTGGGCCTGCCGGACCCGGAGGAGATCATCGAGGAGGCCGGCCACTCGGTGCCGGCCGGCAGCTGAAGCCGCAAGTATTCGCCACGACACACGTACCTGGCTGGACGACACGCGTACCTGGCTGGACGACACGCGTACCTGGCTGGACGACACGCGTACCTGGTTGGACGACACGCGGCCGACCTCGGCCGCGTGTCGTGTCGTCCGCCGGGGTACGCGTGTCGTCCACCCGGGTACGCGTGTCGTCCGCCGGGGTACGGGCCAGTGGTGTGGGCCGGTCGGGGTGACCGGGTGTCGGTGGTGACCCGTGCCGGGCGGAGGGCGTCCGGGTTCGTCCGGGATTGCTGCCGGGGGCGGCGGGGACCGCGATGCTCGCGGCCGGTGCGGGACCACGAAAGCGGCTTCGCACCGAGCCGGACACCCACCGTCGAAGGGAGACACCATGCGGCGCCTCGTTGACCGCGTGCTCGACCGGATCGTGCCCACCGCCCAGGCTTCCGCCTGCGCGGGCGGCTACTTCTGCAACAGCGCGGGCCACCCCGGGTACTGGTACCGGTTCTGCTGTCCGCAGACCGGCTGCGAATGGTCCAAGATCCGCAGCTCCTGCTGACCCAGGCAGGGACGTCCCGGGCGGTGTCCGCGGAAGCGGGCACCGCCCGGCGGGGAAGGAGTGCCGTGGAGTACCTCCGCGCGGCCTGCGCGACGCTGATCGCCGTCGTGTTCGCCGCCTCTTCGCTGTCGAAGTTCCGGGACTTCCGCGGGTTCGCGCGGTCGGTGCCCGCGCTGGTGCCGATGCCCGCGAACGCGGTCCTGCCGGTGTCGGTGGCCGTCGTGGCCGCCGAAGGGGGCGTCGCAGTGCTCGTGGTCGTGCCGGCCACCGGCACGGCGGGCTTTCTCCTCGCTTCGCTGCTGCTACTGGCTTTCGCCGCCGCCATCGGCACCGCGCTGCGACGCGGGCGGCCCGCGCCGTGCCGCTGTTTCGGCGCGGGTGACACCCCGGTGGGCCCGCGTCACCTGGCCCGCAACGCCGTGCTGCTCTGCCTCGCCGTCGCCGGCGCGCTCGCGCCGGCGCACCTGCCGCCCGTCGCCGGGGCCGCCCTCGCGGTCGCGGCCGGTGGGGCGGTGGCCGTACTCGTCATCGCGATGGACGACATCGCCGTCGTGTTCGCAAGGAGTTCCTGATGCCCTTCGTCGTCGCCGCCCTGGTTCTGCTCGGCCTGTTGTGCCTGGTGAACCTGCTCCTGACCGCCGGGATCCTGCGCCGGATGCGAGCGCAGGCCACGATGGGGTCCGGGGCGCTCTTCGCGCTGGGCCCCGGTTCGGCCGTCGGCGAGTTCGCCGCCACCACGACCGAGGGCGAGCCGGTCACGGCCGCGACGCTGGACGGCACGGTCGCGTTCTTCTCCGCCGACTGCCCCGCCTGCCACGACACCCTGCCGGACTTCCTCGCCTACGCCCGCGAACAGGGCCGCGACCGCGTCCTGGCGGTCGTCGGCGGCGGTGACGCGGACACCGTGCGCGCGCTCGCCGCCGTCGCGCGGGTGGTGCCGGCGGAGCTCGACGGCGGGCCGGTGGCCGCCGCGTTCCGCAACACCTGGACCCCCGCGCTGTACGTCGTGGCCGACGGGCGGGTGGTCGCGACCGCGGGCCGGGTGCACGAGCTGACCGTGCCCGCCGGGCGGTGACGGTGCGCGAGCCGGACCGGCGGATCGGCGCGGACCAGCTGCGGGCCGCGGCCACGGCGGCCGCCGCGCTGCTGTGGCGGTCCGGCCCGGCGCGGCTGGCCGGCCTCCTGGTGATGACCGCGGCCGCGGCCATCGCGCCGATCGCCACCGCCTGGCTGACCAAGCTCGTCCTCGACCGGCTGGTCTCGCGCACCGGCGCGGTCGGCGGCCTCGCCGCGGCGCTGGCGCTCGCCGGGCTCGCCCTCGCCGCGCTGCCCGTGGTGGTCCACTACGTCCGCGCGCAGATCGGCCGCGCGGCGAGCACCGTCGCCACCGACGGGCTGTTCGCCGCGCTGGGCCGCCAGGTCGGGTTGCGCACCTTCGAAAACCCCGCCTACCAGGACCGGTTGCGGCTGGCCCAGGAGAGCTGCGGCCGGATGCCGGAGATCGTCGACGGCGTCGGCGGCACCCTCAGCGGCACCCTGTCGCTGGTCGGCTTCCTCTGCTCGCTGTTCCTGCTGAGCCCGGCGATGACCGGCGTCGTGCTGGCCGCCGCGATCCCCGCGCTGCTCGCCGAACTGCTGCTGGCCCGGCGCCGCGCCGCGGTGGAATGGCGGATCGAGCGGTTCGCCCGCCGCGAGTTCTTCTACAGCCAGCTGCTCACCGGCACCGCCGCCGCGACCGAGATCCGGCTCTTCGGCATCGGGGCGTTCCTGCGCGCCCGGCTGATGGACGAACGCCGGAGCGCGAATGACGCGCAACGCCGGATGGACGAACGGGAGCTGCGGACCATGGGCGGCCTGACGGCGCTGAGCGCGGCGGTCGCCGGTGCGGGCCTCTGGTGGGCGATCACGTCGGCGCGCGACGGGTCGCTCAGCGCCGGCGACGTGTCCATGTTCGTGGCCGCCGTCGCCGGGGTGCAGGCCGCGCTGGGCACCCTGGCGTCGGCGATCGCCGACGGCCAGGCCCGGCTGCTGTCGTTCGCGCACTACGTCGCCGTGGTCCGCGCCGAACCCGATCTGCCGAGCGGGTCCGGGGACACCGCACCCGCGTTGCGGCGGGGACTCGAGCTGCGCGACGTCTGGTTCCGCTACAGCGACGACCACCCGTGGGTGCTGCGCGGCGTGGACCTCACCATCCCGCACGGCGCGGCGGTCGCCCTCGTCGGCCTCAACGGCGCGGGCAAGAGCACGCTCGTGAAGCTGTTGTGCCGCATGTACGACCCGACACGCGGGCGGATCCTCTGGGACGGCGTGGACCTGCGCGACATCCCGCCCGCGTCGCTGCGCGACCGGATCAGCGCCGTGTTCCAGGACCACATGAACTACGACATGACCGCCGCCGAGAACATCGGGCTCGGCGAGCTGTCCGCGATGGACGACCGCGCCCGGCTGGTGGACGCCGCGACGCGGGCGGGCGCGCACGACCGGATCGCCGCGCTGCCACGCGGTTACGACACGCCGCTCACCCGGATCTTCGAGATCGGCACCGACACCGGGGACGCGTCGACCGGGGTGGTGCTCTCCGGCGGGCAGTGGCAGCGCCTGGCGCTGGCCCGCTCGCTCGTCCGCGAGGGCCGCGACCTGATGATCCTCGACGAGCCGAGCTCCGGCCTCGACCCCGAAGCCGAACACGAGGTGCACGCGCGCATCCGCGAGCACCGGCAAGGCCGCACCAGCCTGCTCATCTCGCACCGGCTGAGCGCGGTGCGCGACGCCGACCGCATCGCCGTGCTCGAAGACGGCCGGGTGGGCGAACTGGGCACGCACGAAAGCCTGCTCGCCGACGGCGGGGGTTACGCGCGCCTGTTCCGCCTGCAGGCCGACGGCTACCAGGCCGTGCCGTGAAAGCGCCGGTTTTCGCGGCGCTGCTGGCGGCCGGCTGCGTCGTCGCCGCCCGGCGGCTGCTGATCCTGACCACAGTGGACGGTGCGAGCATGGCGCCGGAACTGCTTTCGGGCGACCGGGTCCTGGTGCGCCGGACCCGCCGTCCGCGACGGGGTCAGGTGGCCCTGCTGCGCTACCCGCGGTTGCCGAGCGGGGCGCCGGCGGAGCAGCAGCTGCTGCTCAAACGCGTGGTGGCGCTGGCAGGCGACCGCGTCCCGGCCGGCTGGGCCGACCCGGACGTCCACGGCCTCGCCGGTGCGGTGGTACCCGCCGGCAGCGCCGTCGTCCTGGGCGACAACCGGCCGACCAGCTGGGATTCGCGGCACTACGGGTTCGTGCCGCGGGAGCGTCTGGTCGGCGTGGTGGTGCGGCACGTCTCCCGTGGGTGAGGGTGCCTCGCGCCGGCGTGGCCGTCGAATGCGTCGAACTCCCGGCCGGGCATGGGCGGACGCGCGGAATCGGCTGGGGTTGCGGGAAAACCGGTCCGGTGCGTCTCCGGTCAGTCCCGGCTGATCGTTCGGGCAGGGTTCCCGCGGGTGGGTCCCCCGGTTCGCTAGGGTCGAGAGCTTCGAGACGATTGTGGAACTCTGCGGAGGGGGGCCTGCGCGGTGAGTAATCCGTTGGTTGCGCCGGTGAAGGATTCGACGACAGCGGTGTCCGGGGTGCCGTTGCTCGAAGACGCCACCGGCCTGAAGACGGCGATCGAGAGCGGCGACTGGGCTTCGGTCGCGATGGGGGCCGTGGGCACCGCGCTGGACGCCCTGACCGCCGCCATGGACCCGTTCGGCGCGATCTTCGCCGCCGGGGTCGGCTGGCTGATCGAGCACGTCGGGCCGCTCAAGGAAGCCCTCAACGCCCTCACCGGCAACGCGGACGAGATCACCGCGCAGTCGCAGACGTGGACGAACGTCGCCAAGGAGCTCGAAGGCGTGTCCACCGAGCTGGTGGACCTGGTCAAGAAGGACCTCGGCGGCTGGGCGGGCCCGGCGGCCGACGCCTACCGCACGCGCGCGCAGGACACCTCGACGCTGATCGCCAGCGCGCAGAAGGGTTGCGAAGGCGCGGCCAGCGGCGTCAAGACCGCGGGCGAGGTCGTGGCCGCGGTGCGCACGCTCGTGCGCGACATCATCGCCGAGCTGGTCGGCCACCTGATCTCGTGGGCGCTGCAGGTCGTGTTCACCCTCGGCATCGGCCTGACGTGGGTCGTCCCGCAGGTCGTGGCCGCGGTCGCCAAGACGGCGTCGAAGATCGCCAGTGTCACCACCAAGCTGGTCAAGGCCCTCAAGGCGCTGGTCCCGCTGCTGAAGAAGGCCGGGACGCTGTTCGAAGACGCCGCCAAGGCGTTGAAGAACATCAAGCCCGGCAAGGTCAAGCCGGCCGGCAAGCCCAAGGACATCACCGCCAAGTCGTCCCCCGACCCCACCCCGCACGGCAAGGGCGGTGATTCGACGAACACCGCCGGTGACCACAGCGGCGGCGGCAGCTCCGGTGGCCACGGCGGCGACTCCACCGGTACCGCGGGGGACAAGGGCAAGGGCGGCGGTTCGGGCGGTGGTTCGGGTGGTGGCGAGAACACCGGCCCGGCCGGCACCCACGACAACCCCCCGGGCGGTGGCGGGCAGAACCACCCGGGCGGCAACGGTTCCCGGGGCAACCCGGACGGCACCTCGCCGCAGGGGATCCGCGGCCAGGGGGAGAACAACCGCCCGATCGGCAACGAGGTCTGCGTGACCGACCCGGTCGCCGTCTCGACCGGGCAGATGGTGATGGAGGAAGTGGACGCCACCCTCTTCGGCGTGCTGCCCCTGGAGTTCCGGCGGACGCACTTCTCCGGCTACCGCGCCGGGATCTTCCTCGGCGACGGCTGGGTGTCCACTGTGGACCAACGGGTCGAGGCCGACGGAGACGGCGTCAGCTTCGCCGCCGAGGACGGCACCCTGCTGCGTTACCCGCTGCCGGGCCCGGACGACTGGGTGGTCGCCGAAGGCGGGCCCCGCCGTCCGCTCAAACGCGCCCCGGACGGCGGGTTCCTGATCGACGACCAGGGCCAGGGCCGCCTGCTCTACTTCGCGCCGGGTGCCGGTGCGGCGCTGCTGACGTCGGTGACCGACCGCAACGACAACGCCTTCGAGGTCGTGCGCGCCGAGGACGGCAGCCCGCTGGAGATCCGGCACACCGCCGGGCACCGCGTCCGCTTCGAGACCCGCGAAGGGCTCGTCACCGCGCTGTTCGCGGTCTCCGGCGACGGCGAGGTCGAGCTGGTCCGGTACGGCTACGACGGCCGGAACCTGGTCTCGGTCACCAACGCCTCGGGGCAGCCGATGCGCTACACCTACGACGGCGCGGGCCGCATCACGGGCTGGACCGACCGCAACGACGAATGGTTCCGCTACCACTACGACGACGCCGGCCGCGTGGTGCGCACCGAAGGCTCCGGCGGCTTCCTCGACTGCGTGCTCGAGTACGACCCGGACAACCGCGTCACCCGCTCCACCGACGCGCTCGGCCACACCTCCGAGTTCCACTTCAACGAAGCCGGGCAGGTCATCCGCGAGATCGACCCGCTCGGGCGGGCGACGCTCTCGGAGTGGGACGCGCGCAACAACCTGCTGAGCAGAACCGATCCGCTGGGCCGCACCACCCGCTACCACCACGACGAGCTCGGCAACCTCCTCGCCGAGATCCGCCCGGACGGGACCGAGCGCGCCTTCGAACGCGACTCGGCCGGACGGGCGGTGGCGGTGCACGACGCGCCCGGCGTCGTGACGCGCTACGCCTTCGACGAGCGGGGCAACCTCACCACGGTCGTGGCGCCGGACGGCGGGACCACCCGGTACCGCTTCGACGACCAGGGTGCCGCCGTGGCGATGACCGACGCGACCGGGGCCACGGTCACCGTGGTCAACGACCCGGCCGGGCTGCCGGTCGTGGTGACCGACGCCCGGGGCGGCGTCACCCGCTACGAACGGGACGAGTTCGGGCGCGTCACCACGATCGTCGACCCCGCCGGCGGGGTGGAGCGCTTCGCCTACACCGTGGACGGGAACCTGGCCTGGCACCAGGATCCCGACGGGAGCCAGGACCAGTGGGTGCTGGACGGCGAGGGCAACAACCGGGTGCACATCAGCGCGGCCGGCGGGGTCACCCGCTACGAATACGGCGGGTTCGACCTGCAGACGGCGCGGATCCTTCCCGACGGCAACCGGATCTCGGTCACCTACGACGCCGAGCTGCGGGTCGACACGGCGACCAACGAGCAGGGCCGGGTGTGGCGCTACGAGCGGGACACGGCCGGGAACCTGGTGCGGGAGACCGACTTCACCGGCGGGGTGACGACCTACGGGTACGACGCGGCGGGCCAGCTCGTCGACCGCGTCCGCCCGGACGGCCGGCGCACGACGTTCCGCTACGACCTGGCCGGGCACCTCGTCGAGCAGCTCGACGGCGACCGCGTCACGAAGTTCGAGGTCAGCGCCACCGGGCAGCTGCTGTCGGCCGACGACGGCACCACGCGGGTCAGCTACGAGCGGGACGCGGTGGGCCGCGTCCTCGCCGAGACGGTCAACGGCCGCACGGTGCGCTCCGCCTACGACGCCGAGGGCCGCCGGGTTCGCCGGCTGACCCCGTCCGGCGCGGAGAGCGCGTGGGAGTACGACGCCGCCGGGCTGCCGGTCGCCGCCCGGCTCGCGGGCCGGGACCTGCGCTTCGCCCACGACGCCGCGGGCCGGGAGGTCCGCCGCTCCCTCGGCACCGGCGCCACGCTGCTGCAGACCTGGACCCCGAACTCGCAGCTGGCGACCCAGGCGATCACGGACCAGGCCGGCACCGTCCACCAGCAGCGCTCCTACGGCTACCGGGCCGACGGCGAGCTGGTCGCGCTGCACGACCAGGCCGGCGGCCCGCGCGAGTTCGGTCTCGACCCGCTCGGCCGGATCACCGAGGTGCGGTCGCCGCGCGGGTCCGAGTCCTACCGCTACGACGAGGCCGGGAACATCACCGACGCGTCGTGGCCCACGGCCGAGACGGACCTCGTGGGCCGGCGGACGTTCGTCGGCCCGCTCGTCACGGCCGCCGGCGGGACGCGCTACGGGCACGACCGGCGAGGCCGGGTCGTGCTGCGGGAACGCACGATGCCTGGCGGCGCGAAACTGACCTGGCGGTTCACCTGGGACGGCGACGACCGGCTCGTCGCGGCCGGCGTCCCCGACGGCAGCAGCTGGCGCTACACCTACGACGCGCTGGGCCGTCGCGTCGCCAAGGAGCACCTGGCCGCGGACGGCCGGACCGTGCTCGAACGCGTCGAGTTCACCTGGGACGGGCAGCTGCTCGTCGAGGAGGCCCGGCACACGCCCGAGGGTGTGCAGGCGACGGTGTGGGACTACGAGCCCGGCGACTTCCGTCCGCTCGCGCAGCGCGGGCGGACGGCCCGGCCGGGGCAGGCCTGGGTGGACACCCGGTTCGACGCCATCGTCGCCGACCTGACGGGCAGTCCCGCGGAGCTCGTCGACGACCACGGCCGGATCACCTGGTGCGCCCGCCCGAGCGTGTACGGCGCCCCCACCGGGGCGGGTACGCCGGCGGCGACCCCGCTGCGGTTCCCCGGGCAGTACTTCGACGCCGAGACCGGGTTGCACTACAACGCCCAGCGCTACTACGACCCGGTGACCGCGCGCTACCTCAGCCCCGACCCGCTCGGCCTGGAGCCGGGCCCGAACCCCTACGCCTACGTGGACAACCCGTTCGGGCAGATCGACCCGCTGGGCCTCACCCCGAAGTCCTGCGGCAAGCCCAATCTGACGATCGACACGAACGTCGGGCCCAGCCCGATGAAGCAGTCGCCGGGCGGCGGGAAGTACAGCCAGTCCCCGGGCGGCAACTGGTACAAGGAATCGGCGCCGGCGGGGCCGAACAAGAACAAGAAGAACCGGCCCGCGGCGGGGATGGACAACCCCAGCTGGACGCACCAGAACATCAAGCCGATGTTCGACAACGCCCTGGTCAACAAGCACCAGATGCCTCCCGGCCTCAAGACCGACGCCGAGAACAAGTGGATGCAGAAGCACGGCCAGTTCCAGACCTACCACCAGGACGGCACGCCGGACCTCGTCGTCCCCAAGAAGAACGCGATCATGGGGCACAACAAGGCGGCGGGCACGTACTTCAACGAGACGGGTCACAAGCTGCCCATCGCGGACAACAAGCACTACAACCGGCAGGGCAGCAGCTACGGTCAGGTCGAGTACTCGAAGAGCTCGTCGGGCACCGGCGCGCACGAGGACAAGTACATCCCGCCGCGTCCCGACCGCGGTTCGCACCCGGGCTACACCAACCCGGCCGCCCCGGGCCACACCGGCGGCCCGTGGCCGTCCTACCCCCACGCGCCGAACGGGGTGCCGCCGAACTCGAACCCCATCTCGCCCGGCGGCACGCCGATCCCGCACGCGCCGACGTCCGAACGCCCCCCGACGGGCCTCCCGCTGGTCCACACACCCCCGGGGTCCCCGGTCGACCCGCCGGGGAAGCGGCCGCGGTTCGACTGACGATCCGCCGGCCGCGGGGGTGCCCCGCTCGAAAGTCCGTGAAGGCCTCCTTGAGGGACGTAGAGTCTCTCAAGGAGGCCTTCACGGACCCTGCCCAGGGATGGTGCGGCGTCGCGTGTGGGAGGGGCCGAGCGCGGTGGTGCGCAGGGCCTGTGGGAGTGCGTAGCCTTTCGGTGGCGGTCCGCCCGCGTACTCCTTGAGGAAACTTGCCATGCCCGACGACGATCCAGCCGCCGTGGTCCTGCCGGACGTGCTCGCGCAGGACCTGCGGGTGGTGTTCGTCGGGATCAACCCCGGCCTCGCGGCCGCGGCGGCCGGGCACAGCTTCCACGGCGCCGGCAACCGGTTCTGGCCCGCCCTGCACCGCTCCGGGTTCACCCCGCGGCGGCTGCGCGCGGAGGAGGAACGGCTCCTGCCGGACTGGGGGCTGGGCATCACCAGCATCGTGCGCCGCCCGACGGCCCGCGCCGCGCAGCTGTCCCGTGCCGAACTCGTCGCGGGCGGCGAAGACCTCGCCGAACGGGTCCGGGCGGTCCGGCCGCAGTGGCTGGCGATCCTGGGCGTCACCGGCTACCGGGTGGCGTTCGGCGCACCCCGGGCCCGGCTCGGTCCGCAGCCCGGGACGCTCGGCGGCGCCCGCGTGTGGATCGTGCCCAACCCCAGCGGCCTTAACGCGCACTTCCCGCCCGCGGCGCTCGCCGTCGAGTTCGCCCGGATGCGGGCCGCCGCCGGTGTGCCCGACCGTTCCGGGATCCTCGGCGACGGCCCGTTCCCGGAACCCGGGCACTGACCCGCGCCGCGGGTCCCGGGCCGCCCCCCGAGGCGGTCCGGCGCCCGCGGCCGGCGGTCAGTGGGCGGCGCTGGTGTTCACCTCGCCGTTGACCCCCTTGGGGAAGAAGCCGCCGGAGGTGGCGGCCTTGTTCGTCAGGTAGACGATGTTGAGGACCTGGCCGGGCGAGCGGCTGTAGGCGATGCCGTTCGCGTCGGTGGGGACGATGTTGGCGTTGCCGTGGCTGTCGATGACGCCCTGGTCGTCGTCGCCCGGCCCGTCGAGGCTGTCGCGGGCGGCCGACAGCTTGACCGTGGCGTTGGCGTCGCCGCGCTGGTAGAGCGCGCTGCGGATGTTGGCCGCGTGGTAGGCCTCGACGGCGAGGATGCCGGCCGCGGCTTCGAGGTAGGTCTTGTTGGTGATCAGCGGCGCGGCACCCTTGTAGGCCGTGACGCCGACGTCTTCGAAGAGGAACGCGGCGAGCAGGAAGTTCTCCTCGCAGGAGAACGCGTCGAAGCTCTGCCCGGGCTTCACGAGCCCGGCGGCCTGCGCGGCGGCCGTGAAGCTGGACCGCAGGTCGATGGCGGGCCGGCTGACCGCCGCCGAGCCGAGGGCCGAGCGCAGGAACCGGACGTGCGCCTTCTCGTCGCCGGCGATCTCCTGGGCGTACTGCTTGGCGGCGCGGGTCTGGAAGCGGACGGCGCGTCCGCCGGTGACGCCGCCGCGGGCGCCGGTGCCGGTGGTCATGGCGTCGTCGAGGCCGCGGCCGGTGACGGCGTGGAGGTAGAACTCGGCTTCGAGGTACTCGAGGTTGAGGGCGAAGTTGAGGACGGCGGCGTCGCTCACCCCACCGGCCGCGGCGGCCGCGGCGGCGGGCCGGACGGTGGCCGCGGACGCGGGCCCCGCGACGAGGCCGCCGAGCGCACCGGCGCCGACGACGCCGAGGCCGGTCATCCCGGCCGCCTTGAGGAAGCGACGGCGGTCCTGGTCGTTCTCCGCGCTCCGGTTGATCATCGAAGCGGCATAACGTTTGCCAAACACGGACGAACTCCTCCCCGCCCGCGCACGGCGGGCGTAACCCACCGCCGGAATTCCCGGCACCGGGCGGATTCTTCGTGGACCTCCCACTTTCGAGGCCCGGGCCGCCGCGGATGGGTCGTCACCCTGAACGGGCGAAAACGCGGGCGGCGGGCGGGTCACCGCGGGTGTCCACATCGGTCCGTTCCGGGAGTTCCGTGGCCGGTACCGGCCACGGAAAACGCCGCGCGTACCCCCTACCCGACGGTAGAAAACCCTTTCGGGTAAAAGAAAAAAAGAATGTTTTCCACCAATCTGGTGACGTCCTTCGCCTCGAAACCTGACTGACGGTGAAGTCCAGACCTGAAAGGGGGTGAGATGGATGGATACTTCCCAGAAGGACTACGTGCTGGTCGACCACCCGTTACTACTGCGGGTGCTCGTTGTGGCCGGTGCGTTGTTCGGATTCACCCTGGTGGCGTTGGCCGTGTCGGGGGCCGCGGACGCTTCCGAAGGTTCGCCGCCACCGGATCGGCCCGGTCTGCTCGACGGAGCCGGGCAAACGGTGCACGGCGTGCTCAAGCCGGTCGAACCGGTGCTGAAGCCGGTCACCGGCGCCGTGTACACGGTGTCGTCGCAGGTCGCTCCGGTGGTCAAGCCGGTGGCGGGCACGCTGCACACGGTGACGTCGGTAGTGGCCCCGGTGGTGCGGCCGGTGACGAGCGGGCTCGAGCCCGTGCTCGCGCCGGTGACCCGTCCGGTGCTGCAGGCGGCGGAGCCGGTGCTGTCGGCCTTGCGGCCGGTCACCGAGCCCGTGCTGCACGCGGTGTCCCCGGTGACGTCGCCGGTCCTGCACGCCACGGCTCCGGTGACCGCACCGGTGGTCCGGGCGATCGGGGCCGGGTACGTCGTCCCGGCGGTGACCGGGCAGCCGGCCGAGCCCACTCCGCGCGGTGACACCAGTGCCCCGTGGGCGGTGGTTGCGCCGGCGGAGCAGGTCGCACCGGTCGGCTGGATCGCCCCGGTGGCCGCCGAGCAGGGTGATACCCAGCGTCGTCACGATGCTCAGGTGGGTTCCCGGCACGTCGCCGGGGACGCGGCTCCGGAGATGGCCGGCGTGACCGGCCCGATGTCCGGATCCGGCGGCGGACTGCCCGCCGACGTCTCCGGCACGAGCGGCGCGATGTCGGCGGGTTCCGGTGCTCAGCACGGCGGCGAGTACGCCGTGACCGCGGCCGGGACCGGTGCGGCGGGAACCGATCGATTCTGGCGGGCGCCACCTGCGGGCTCGTGGTCGTTGCACTGGCTGGAATTCTTCGGCAACGACCATCCGAGCTGACTTTCCCTTTCCACCTCCGGAATCCACATTGGACAGAAGGTAAGGAAAGGGAAGTCATGCACAAGTACGTGCGACGCGGCCTGACCGCCGCATTCATCTCCGGCGGGTTCGTCCTGCTGGGCAGTGCGGTGGCCAGTGCGGACACCGGGAACGCGAACCCGCTCGGCGGGCTCGGCAACACCCTGCACTCGGTCGTGACCGGCACCGCCGGCGGCGGCGACGGCGGGACCTCGGGCACCGGCGGGAACGCGAGCAGCGGCAACACCGCGGTCAGCGGGAACTCCGGTAACTCGGGCAACTCCGGCTCCACCGGCGGCAACAGCGCCTACGGCGTTTGTGTGCTGGCCAAGTGCACTACCTCGGTGTCCTCGGGTAATTCCGGGAACACGGGCGCGACCGGCTCGACCGGGAACGCCTCGAACACCAGCACCACCAGCGGTGGCCACTCCGGGAACGCCGGCAACGGCGGCTCCGGGACGGCGGCGGTCTCGGGCAAGAACACCGCGGACTCGCGGGGCGCCCGCGGCGTCGGCAAGGCGCTCGGAACCGTCACGGGCACCGCGAAGGGTGGCAACGGTGGCAACTCCGGCGACGCCGGGAACGCCACCAGCAGCAACTCCGCGACGTCGGGGAACTCGGGCGATTCCGGGAACTCCGGCTCGACCGGGGGCAACAGCGCCTACGGCCTCTGCCTGCTGGCGCAGTGCAGCACCACCGTGTCCTCGGGTGACTCCGGGAACACCGGCGCCACCGGCTCGACCGGTGACGCGACCAACACCAGCACCACCACCGGCGGGAACTCCGGCCGGGCGGGCAACGGTGGCGACGCCACCGTCGTCGGCACCGGTCACAACTCCGCCGGCACCAACGGTGGGCACGGCTGGGGCTGGCACCGGCACGACCAGGGCGGCAACACGGGCGTCCTGGGCTCGGTCACCGGCACCGCCAAGGGTGGCAACGGTGGCAACTCCGGCGACGCCGGGAACGCCACCAGCCACAACTCCGCGGTGACCGGGAACTCCGGCACCTCGGGTGACTCGGGTTCTACCGGTGGCAACAGCGCCATCGTGTGGACCCTGGGCGGCCAGGACAACGGCCGTGGCCACCACAGCGATGGCTGGAACAACGGCGGCTGGAACAACGGCGGCTGGAACAACGGTGGCTGGAAGCACGAGAGCGGCACGAAGTCGGCCACCACGGTGACTTCGGGCAACTCGGGTGACACCGGCGCCACCGGCTGGACCGGTGACGCGGGCAACACCAGCGTCACCACCGGCGGGAACTCGGGCTGGGCGGGCAACGGCGGCGACGCCACCGTCGTGAGCACCGGCCGGAACTCCGCCACGAACAACGGTGGGCACCGCTGGAACCACCAGGGCGGCAGCACGAGCGTCCTGGGCTCGGTCACCGGCACCGCGACCGGCGGCAAGGGCGGCGACTCCGGCGACGCCGGGAACGCCACCAGCGGCAACAACGCGGTGAGCGGCACGTCCGGCACCTCGGGCGACTCGGGCTCGACCGGCGGCAACACCGCCGTCACGTCGACCCGCGGCCACGAGCAGCAGGGCCGTCACCACGGCGGCGGCTGGAAGCACGAGAGCGGCACGAAGTCGGCCACCACGGTGACTTCGGGCAACTCGGGTGACACCGGCGCCACCGGCTGGACCGGTGACGCGGGCAACACCAGCGTCACCACCGGCGGGAACTCGGGCTGGGCGGGCAACGGCGGCGACGCCGGCGTCCTCGCCTCGGGCTGGAACACCGTCGCGCACGCCCCGCACACCGTCTGACGGTAAGCGGGAGGACAACGAGCGGGGGCACCGGATTCCGGTGCCCCCGCTTCGTTTCGCCGGGGACCCCGCGACCCGTCGGGAAGACCGGGTTACGGCCGCGCGGCTCAGATCGCGCGGGCGATGGCGATGTTGCCCGCCAGCCGTTCACCGGCTTCGTAGATCATGTACTCGTGGCCCTGGTAGGTGCCGAAACTGGGCGCCGCGCTGCGGCCGTTGTCCGGGCTGCCGCTCAGCGAATCGTGGAACACCCCGAGGTGGTTGCGCTTCGAGAAGTCGGTGCCCACCTCGGTGATCATCAGGTTGCCGCCGTGCGCGATGTCGGTGTTGTAGACGACGTACGTGCTGTTGTTGCGGTTCAGCAGGTGCGGGCCGCCGATGTCGTTGGCGCCGACGTCCGAGTGCTTCACCAGTGGCGTCTGCGAGAACGTCCAGTTCAGCGCGTCGGGTGACCAGCCCCAGCCGATGTCGCGGTGGTTGCTGCTGTTGTTGATCATGAAGACCATGACGTACCGGGCGTTCTTCGACGGCACGTCCTGGCGGAACACCCGCGCGTAGGACGTCTCGGTCGTGCCGGCGGGCTGCAGCCGGGTGGACAGCACCTCCTTCTCGTAGGTGAAGTGGATGCCGTCGGCCGAGCTGGCGAGGCGGGTCACCGTGTTCTCACCGTGGAAGTACAGGTAGATCCGCTTGACGTCGTCGTTCCACAGCGCGTGCGGCGACGAGACGTGGCTGACCGAGTACTCGCCGGGCCACGAGTTCTTGATGATCGGGTTGCCCGCGTACTCGGTGAACTCCTGGTCGAGGGTGTTCGCGTAGGCCAGGCAGATCCCGCCCGGCGCGTCGTGCGGGGCGTAGTAGAGGTAGTACGCCCCGAGCGCGTCCGGGATGCGGCCCGCGGTGCCGCGGATGCAGGGGAAGATCAGCTCGCCGGTCGGGTTGTACTCGAGCTTGCTCTTCACCAGTGCGAGCCGCTGGTACCGGTAGTCGGGGAAGCCGGCCGGGGCCGCGAGGGCCGGCGCCGGCAGGAGGGCGCCCGCGCCGAGTGCGGCGGCACCGGCCAGCAGGCCGCGTCGAGTGAGGGACATGGTGCCGCTCCTTCGCCTTCGAAGTGTTCGCGTTCCGGCGACGGTGGCACGCGTCCGACAGCGAAGTCAATGGAGTAATACGTATTAGTACGGTCGGGGCAGGTTCGCTGGAGTTTCGGGCAAAACGGTTGACGGTGTTCCGGCCGGGCCGCACGCTGGCTACTGAACCGAGTCGGCTGACCCCCGGTGCGGCGACCCGAGCGAGGTGTCGATGAGCAGGGCGCGGCGGACGCCGAGGCAGGCCGACATCGCGCGTGTCGCCGGGGTTTCGCAGGCGACGGTCTCGGTGGTGCTGGGCGGGAACCGCACCGGCGTCCGGCTTTCCGAGCGCACCCGGCTGCGCGTGCTGGAAGCCGCCGAGCGGCTGGGGTACGTGCCGGACCCGGTGGCGACGCGGCTGGCGTCGGCGCGCAACAACCTGCTCGGCGTCTACACGTTCACCCCGGCCTTCCCGATCGACGTCGCCGACTCCTACTACCCGATCCTGGTCGGAATCGAGGCGGAAGCGGCCGCGCTCGGCCAGGACCTGATCATGTTCACCGCGTCCAGCGCGGTGCCCGACCACACCCGGATCCGCCGCACCCGGCTCGCCGACGGCTGCCTGTTCCTGGGCCGGCACGTCCCGGTGGCCGCGGTCGGCGAGCTGCTGGAGAGCGGCTTCCCGATCGTCTACATCGGACGCCGGACCGAGCTGGGCGGCACGATCCCCTACGTGGGCGCGGATTACGTGTCGGCCTCGGCCGAAGTCGTGACGCGGCTGGTGGGCGCGGGACACCGGCGCGTGCGGTACCTGCGCGAGCCGGACGAGGCCCCGTCGTCGGACGACCGCGAGCGCGGCGTCCGCACCGCGGCGGCCGACGCGGGCGCGGCGCTGACGGTGACCCGCACCGACGGCACGGATCTCTCCGCCGCGACGATCACCGCGTGGCTCGAAGACGGCGTGACGGCCCTGGTGGTCGAGGAGACGGACACCGGCGCGGTGTTCCACGCGACGCGGCGGGCCCTGGGTGAGGCGGGGGTGTCCGTGCCCGGCGACGTTTCCCTGGCGGTCCTCGGCCGCCCGCCCGGCGTCCCGGCGGGCCCGGAGATCAGCGGCTTCGAGGTGCCGCGCCGCGAGATGGGCCGGGCGGCGGTCCGGCTGCTGGCGTCGCTGCTCGACCCGGCCGCGGCCGACCCGTCGGTGCACCGGCTGCTGACGTGCCCGCCGGTGGCCGGCGCGACGATCGCGCCGGCGCCCTGAAGCGGCGCGGTCAGCGCAGCGCGTCGAGGTGCCCGGCGATCTCCGTGTTGACGTCGGCCTGGTGGTCGGCGAGGAAGAAGTGGCCGCCGGGGAACACTCGCATCGTGAAGGCGCCCGAAGTGTGCTCGCGCCAGGCCTCGGCTTCGGGCAGCGTCGTCTTCGGGTCGTGGTCGCCGGTGAGCACCGCGAGGGGCGCCGCGATCTTGCGGCCCGGCTCGCAGCGGTAGGTCTCGATCGCGGTGTAGTCGCCGCGGATCGCCGGCAGCGCCAGCCGCAGCAGCTCGTCGTCGCCGAACACCGCCGAGTCGGTGCCGTTGAGCAGCCGCAGCTCGGCGATCAGGCCCTGGTCGTCGCGCTCGTGGACGCGGTCGTCGCGGCGGGTCGAGGGCGCCCGCCGGCCGGACGCGATCACCGTGGCCGGCGCGTGGGTGCCGCCCTGTTCGAGCCGGTACGCCGTCTCGAACGCGAGCACCGCGCCCATGCTGTGCCCGAAGAACACCGTCGGCTTGGGGCTCAGCGCGGCGAGCTCTCCGGCGATCAGGTCGGCCAGCTTGCCGAGGTCCTCGACGCACGCCTCGCGCCGCCGGTCCTGGCGGCCCGGGTACTGCAGCGACACGACGTCGGTACCGGGGGAGAAGCGCACGGAGACCGGGTGGAAGAAGCTCGCCGAGCCGCCCGCGTACGGGAAGCACACCAGCCGGGCGGTGCTGCCGGTCGCGTCGTGGTACCGGCGGATCCAATCGGTCGTGGCGCCGTCGTCGGTGCGCAAGTCGTCCGCCCTCCAGGTCCGGGATATCGTCGTCGGGACCAGTGAAACACGGTCGGCCCGGTGTTTTCGCCGGTTTCGCCGGACCGCGCCCGACAGGAGAACCGGTGGCCGCGACGACGTACCTGTTCGTGCCGGGAGACCGGCCCGATCGCTTCGGCAAGGCCGTCGCGAGCGGCGCCGACGTCGTCGTCCTCGACCTCGAGGACGCGGTCGCCCCGGCGGACAAGGACACCGCCCGCGCCGCGGTGTCCGCATGGCTCGGCGACGGCCGGGCGAGGGGGACGGCGGTGCCGGCGGTGTCGGCGGTGCGGATCAACGCCGCCGGCACACCCTGGTTCGACGCCGACGCCGCCCTGGTCGCCGCGCACGGAGTCCCGGTGCTGGTGCCGAAAGCGGAGACGCCGGGGGTGCTGGCCGGGTTCGGCGAGGTGGTGGCCCTGGTCGAGACGGCGCTCGGCGTCGAACGCGCGGGTGAGCTGGCCGCCGTCGGATCGGTGACGCGGCTGGCGTTCGGCCACGTCGACCTGGCCGCCGAACTGGGTGTCGCGCCCGAAGACCCGGAGCCGTTCGCCTACGCGCGTTCGCGGCTGGTCGTGGCGTCGGCGGCGGCCGGGCTCGCGCCGCCGGTCGACGGCGTCACCACGGACCTGCACGACGAAGAGCGGCTCGCCGCCGACGTCCATTACGCGCGGCGCATGGGCTTCGCGGGCAAGCTCTGCGTGCACCCGAAGCAGATCGGCCCGGTGCGCGCCGGGTTCGCGCCGACCGAGGCCGAGCTCGGCTGGGCCCGCCGGGTCGTCACCGCGGGCGATTCGGTGTCTGCTGTGGACGGGAAGATGGTCGACAAGCCGGTGCTGGCCCGCGCCCGCCGGATCCTCGGGGAGCGGTGATGGGCCGGAAGACGCGGCAGGCCGGGTTGCGTCAGCCTCGATCGGGTGACGACGAGTTCTGCTTCCAGCTGCACCGCAGCGCGCTCGGCGAGTACGTCGAGGCGATCTGGGGCTGGGACGAGCCGGCGCAGCGCGCCTACCACGAGAAGAGCTTCGACGCGGCGCGCACGCAGATCATCACCGTCGACGGCCGGGACGCCGGCGCGCTGGTCGTCGACGACACCGGCCCCGACGTCGTCCTCGGCCGGATCGAGCTCGAGCCGCACCACCAGGGCCGCGGCATCGGCACGCACGTCGTCCGGGCCCTGGCCGCCGAAGCGGCGTCCCGCGGCCGCGACGTGGTGCTCGAGGTCCTCGACGTCAACACGCGCGCCCGGGCGTTCTACGAGCGGCTCGGCTTCCGCGAGACCGGCCGGCCCCGGCCGCACAAGATCGCGATGCGCTACACGGCGCCCTGACCCGGCGTCACCCGGAGCCGGCGCAGGCCCACGGTGACGACCGCCGTGGCGACGACGAGGTGCATCAGCATCAGGCCGACGACGTTGGCGGCGGTCGCGCCCGCGCTCAGCAGCAGGACGTCCGGGATCCAGGTCAGCGCGAGCGCCACGGGGACGATGACGCGCAGGGCCCGCGGGGCCCGCTTGGCGAGCACGTTCCAGCCCAGGACGCCGAGGACGAAGCCGACGACGGTCGCGGGCAGGTAGGCGGCCGGGGTCAGGCCCATGCCGATGCCGCCGTCGTCGAGTGCGGCCGCGCTGAGCCCGAGGACGGTGTTGACGGCCGCGGCGGCCAGCGCGGTGGCGCCGTACCGGAGAGCGACGGCCGAAGCGGGAGTGGTGGCGGTGGTGGTCATCGCTGCTCCTTGGGTTGCGTGTGCAACCCAAGGTAGGTTGAGTTGCGTGTTAAAGTCAAGCCGTGAGCGAGCGAGACGGGGAAACCGAGCCGGTGCGCTGGCTCGACGACGACCAGCACCGGGCGTGGATCAACCTGGTGAAGGTGCTGATGTCGCTGCCGGGGGTGCTGGAGAGCCAGCTCCTGCGCGACGCCGATCTCACGCTGCTGGGGTACATGATCCTGGCCCGCCTGTCGGCGGTCCCCGGCGAAACCCTGCGGATGAGCCAGATCGCGGAGATGGCCAACGGGTCGCTCCCGCGCATCTCGCACGCGGTCGCGCGGCTCGAGGACCGGGGCTGGGTGACCCGCACGGTGTGCACCGGCCAGGGCCGCCGCTTCACCGTCGCGACCCTGACCGACGCGGGCCGCGCGCACCTGGAGGCGTCGGCCGCCGGCCACGTCGCCACCGTCCGCCGGCTGGTCGTCGAGCCGCTGGGGGACGACTTCGTGCGGCTCGGTGACTCCGTCGAGCGGATCGTCGAGATCCTCGGGCTGCCCACGGCGTCGCTGAAGCCGTGATCTCACCGGGCCGGGGAGCCCGCGCCGGGACCGCCTGCCGGGTGAGCGGCAGACGGTCCCGCGCCGGGCGGTCCCGCTCCGCTGGGGCACGGGACGGGACGCCGGTCCGGATGACCGCGAGGTCGTGCGCCCCCCTCGGCACCACGCCCGGTCCGCCTCGTTCTAGCCCAGCCACCCGGGGACCGGTCCCCGGTGTGCGTCACCCGGTGATCCTGCGCGCCGCCGCCAGTTGCCCTTCCTTGTGCCGGTGCTCGCGGGACAGGTCGGCGGCGTGGTGCGGGACGAGCCCCTCCTGCACGGCGCGTTCGACCGCGACCCACGTCCGGACCCAGCCGGTGCGTTCCTTGCACCGCACGTCCCGGATGGCGACGGCGATCTCGTGCGGCGACGCGCGGCCCGCGCCGAACGCGGGATCCTCGATCGCGGCTTGCGGGTCGGGATAGCGGAACCCGGCCTCCGCCATGCACCGCGACCACACCGCCGCGGCCGCGGTGACCGGCGGGGTGGTCCGGGTGATGTCGTAACTGCGTTGGCTCAAGGCGAAACCCACCGGTTCCTGGCCGGGTTTCCCGTCGGGCGCGAGAGTCCGGTCCGCCTCGCCCGCGCACCCGCCGGGTGGGACGTCACGTCCTCCGCCCGTGCCGGTGATCATGGCGACGACGTCCGGTGCTGGCGGCGGCCGGTCGGCGCCGTGCGGGGCGAACACCGCCGGGTCGCGGTAGCCGTACGCCGCCGCCTCGGCCGCGTCGACGAGACCGTGCCGCCGCGGCTTGGCGGCGTCCCGCACCGGATCGACGGGCGGGAAGATGAACGAGAGCCCGCGGGCGGCGAGACAGCGTTCCATCAAGGTGTTGCGGGCCTTGATGACCTCCAGCTCTTCGACCGGCGTCAGCTGCGACCGGTCGAGCGGGAGGTCGAGACCGTGCACCGTCGACAGGTCACGGGGAACCTTGCCGAGCGCGGCGGCGAGGTCGTCCGCACCGAAGTCGGACGTCGCGGCGGGCGCCGCCGAACAACCGGCGACGATCGCCAGCACCGCGGCGAAGGTTATGACGCGGCTGGATGTGGCCACGGCTGGACCTCCGGTTCGCGACCGGGACCGCGCCGGTGCGGCGCGGTCCCGGCCGGTGCGGCTAGAACTGATCGCGGTTCGCGCAGTCGGAGGACGCCCCTGCACTCCCCGGCCACTTGAAGCTCGCGTTCTGGTTCTTCATGGTGGCGTTGAAGTTTCCGGAGGAGTACGGGGCGAACGACTGCGACGCGACACTGCCGTTGCAGCCGCTGTTGTAGTAGACCGTCGCCGTGTAGGACCAGTTGTTGGTCACCGACGCGGCATGGTTCTTCACCTGGACGCCCAAGCCGTTGCTGGTGGTGCCGACCTTGTTGAACAGCTCGTCGCCGAGGTTGCCGTCCGAATGGAAGTAGTCGCCGTGAGCGCCGGCGTTGCCGCTGTTGAAGTAGAAGCAGAAATAGGCGCTCGGGCAGGCGGCGCTCGCCGCCGGGCTCACGGTCGCCGCCTGGGCGGCCGGGGCCGCGATGAGCCCGGCCGCGGCCAGGACGGCACCGATCGCGATTTTCCGCACCTTCGACATCATGGGTTCTCCCTCGTTCGTGGTCCTGCACCGCTTCCACGCCCGAACTGGACCCGGGTTGAGGCCGGACCGCGAAGAGAACCCGGGTGGAGCAACGTCAGGGGACCAGGACGATCCGGCCCGGCGCGTGTCCCTCGGCCAGCATCTGTTGGGCCGTCGCGGCTTCCTCCAGCGGGAACGTCCGCGCCACCCGCACCCGGAGCGTCCCCGCCTCCGCCAGGGCGGCGACCGTGCGCAGGTCGGCGGGGACGAGGCGGGCGAACACCGGTGTCACACCCGGGACGTCGAACTCGGCGACCGACGCGACCCGCGTGCCGAGGCCCGGAGTCGCCCTCAGCGTTCCGCGCCCGGCCGTGTCCAGGACGGCGTCGACACCCTCCGGGGCAAGGGCGCGGACGCGCTCGGCGAGGCCGTCGCCGTAGCGGATCGGCTCCACGCCCAGGGAACGCAGGTAGCCGTGGTTGGCTTCGGACGCCGTGCCCAGCACCCGGACGCCGCGGCTGACGGCGAGCTGCGCGGCCAGCGAGCCGACGCCGCCCGCGGCCGCGTGGACCAGCAGCGTCTCGCCGGGCTTCAGGGCGAGCGTGTCGACGGCCTGCACCGCGGTGAGCCCGGCCAGCGGCAGCCCCGCCGCCTCGGCCCACGGGACGCCGCGGGGCTTGCGGACCAGCGTCCGGACGTCGGCGGCGACCAGCTCCGCGTAGGCGCCGTTGCGGTGTTCGACCTCGCCGCGGACGTAGCCGATCACCTCGTCGCCGGGCGCGAACTCGGGCGCGGCGGGGCCGGCGCGCCCGACCACCCCGGCGACGTCCCAGCCGGGCACGACCGGGAAGTAGGACGCGCGGAACCCGGCCAGCACTCCTGATCGGACGCCGAGGTCGGCCGGGTTGAGCGCGGCGGCCCGCACCCGCACGAGCACGCCGTCGAGGTCGACCACGGGCTCGGGCAGCTCGGCGACCGCCAGCACCTCGGGGCCGCCGTACCGGTGGTGGACAACGGCTTTCACGGCTGCACGACCCGCATCGGCAGGTCGCCCAGCGCGTGGTGCCGGACGATCTTCCACTCGCCGTCGACGCGCCGCAGTTCGGTGTCGTAGTACCCCGACTCGACGGCCTGGATCGTACGTTCGGGCGTGGTCCGGACCTCGAACACGACGAACTGGGCGTTGAGGTGGGCGGTGTCGCCGTCGACGGTGATCAGGTGATCGGCGGTGACGTGGTGGCTGGACCCGCCTTCGGGGTGCGGGGCCATGAAGTTCTCGACGGCGTACCGCACACCGGCGCCGCCGGTCAGCGGCTCGCCGACCGGCTCGTACTGGTCGGGCCCGGCCTTCCGGAAGATCCGGACGACGGCGTCGTCGGTGAACAGGGCGCCTTGGGCGGCGCCGTCGCGCCGGTCGGTGGCGCGGACGTAGCGGGCCAGGACTTCCTGGACCGCGCGTTCGTCGGACACGGGGTGACCTTTCGTCGGTGGTGGCTGTGCTTCCAGCCAACCGCGCCGTGACCGGCGGAACGATGCCGTCCGGGCCGCCGATCATTACCCTGGAGGTATGGATCGACTGGAGACCCGCGAGCTCGCCTACTTCGTGACGGTCGCCGAAGAGCTGCACTTCGGCCGCGCGGCCGAGCGGCTCGGGATCGCGGCCCCGCCGTTGTCGCGGGCGATCGCCCGGCTGGAACGGCGCCTGGGCGTGCGGTTGTTCGACCGGACGAGCCGCCGCGTGTCGCTCACCGACGCCGGCCGCGTCTTCCTGGCCGACAGCCGGTCGGCGCTGGCCGCGGTCGACCGGGCGGCCCGGCGCGCCCGGCGGGCGGGACGCTCATCGCCGCTGACGGTCGCGGTGCGCTCGGGCACCGCCGCCGGCGTGCTGTCCGAGCTGGTCGAGGCGTTCGCCCGCGCGTACCCGGTGGAGCTGCTGTTCACCACCGACCAGGTCGGCGCCCTCCGCGGCGGCGCCGCCGACGTCGCCCTGCTCTGCGCGAGCAACGACCTCGCCGGGTTCGTCACCACGGACGTCGCCGAAGAGCTGCCGGTGGCCCTGGTCCCGGTGTCGCACCCGTTCGCCGCCCGCCCGGCGGTCTCGATCGCCGACCTCCGCCGCGAAGACGCGTTCCGGACGGAGTGCCCGCAGCTGCCCCTGGACGAGATCGTGGACCGGGTAGCGGTCGGCCAGCTGCTGGCGGTCGTCGGCCACGGCGCGGTGAGCCGGGCCGGTGACGCTGTCGTGGGAGTGCCGGTGGCGGACTGCCCGCCGACCCGGGTGGTGCTGGCCCGCTTGGCGGGTGAGGTGGGCGCGGAGGTGAAGGCGTTCGAGCGTACGGCGAGGGATGTTGCGGCTCGAAGGCTTGCCGTGGCGGCGATCGCTTAGCCGGTTGGGGTTTGTGTGCTTGGTGTTGTGGCGGGGTTGCCCGCCGACCCGGGTGGTGCTGGCTCGCCTGGCGGGGGAGGTGGGCGCGGAGGTGGAGGCGTTCGAGCGTACGGCGAGGGATGTTGTGGCGCGCAGGCTTGCCGTGGCGGCGATCGCGTAGTGGTAGTTTCCGCGGATGCTCACGCCCGAAGACGAATGGTACGCCGTGCGTTGCGTTTTCCGGTGGGACGGCTCCCACGGCACGCCGTTCGAAGAACGGATCACGTTGTGGCGGGCCGGAAGTCTCGACGCCGCCATCGGGCTGGCCGAGCGGGAAGCCCGCGAGTACGCCGCGGCGGCCGACGTCACCTACCTGCAGTTCGCCCAGGCGTACGCGCTGCGGGAACGCGGCGAGCTCCGGCCGGGCGCCGAGGTGTTTTCGTTGCTGCGGGACAGTTCCCTGCCGCCGTCGGAGTACCTGGACGCGTACTTCGACGACGGCCGGGAACACTGGCGCGGCTCAGCAGCGGGGTAGCGTGGCCCGCAGCAGGTTCGGGTCCTTCCGCGTCAGGTACGCCGCGCTCAGCACGTAAACCTCACTGCCGCGCACCGCGATCGACGTCGGGTTCTGCAGGCCGTCGGCGGCGTCCAGCACCGTCGACGCCGTTCCGTCCGCGCTGATCCGGACGACCTTGTTCGGGCTGTCGAGCGCGGCGAGGATCTCGTCGCCGCGGCCGGTGAACGTGAAGTCGTCGATGCCCGCGACGTCCGTCGCCTTGATCCGCGGGGTGCCCGCCCGGCCGTTCGGCAGGATCGGGATGCGGAGCACGGTGCCGCGATCGAGGTTGGTCACCCAGAGGGCGCCGTCGTGGAGCTTGGCGCCGTTCGCGCCGAGGAAGCCGTTCGGGACGAGCTCCGTCGCGGTGGACCAGGATTTCGCTGTCCCGCCGGCGAAGGGGACCGTCCACACGGTACCGAGCACCGAATCGGTGACGAAGAAGCGGTGCCCGTCGAACGCCAGCCCGTTCGGCAGGCCGGTCCCGGGCAGCGCGGCGATCCGCTCGGGCGTGCCGCCCGGGCGCAGCCGCCACAGCCCCGTCAGGTCGTCGGTTCCGGTCGCGTACAACACATACAGGGTCCCGTCGGCCGTCCGGACGATGCCGGTCGTCAGCGGGAAACCCAGGGCCGGAGCCCCGCCGCCGCCGGCCGGAGCGGGCAGCGTCGCCAGGATCCGCGTCCGGCCCGCCCGGTCCACGCGGGCGACCTGACGCGCGCCGGCGAAGGTGACGTCGGCGGAACCGTCGGGTTCCAGGGCGACGTTCTCCGGCTGCTGCCCGGCCGTCAGATCGAAGTGCACCACGTCGCGCGACGCCGCCGAGGCCGGTGTGGCGGTGGCGACGGTCGCCAGGAGGGTGAGGGTCAAGAGCGTCTTCTTCATGGTTCCTTCGTTTTTCCGGCGCGTTCGAGGAACGCGCGGTGGGTGAAAACCGTGCGGTGCGAGGAAAAAATGTCAGGGCCGAACGGGGGCGACCTCGGCTGTGACGTCCCGGGCGAGCAGCTGCAGCGCGTGCGCCGACGCCGAATCCGGCTCCGCCGTGGCGACCACGATCCGCTGCCCCTGCTCGGTGTGCAGGGTCTGCTGGGTGAGCGTCATGGCGCCCACGATCGCGTGGTGCATCTCGTAGACGCCGACGTCGCAGGCGCGGACGCGGTGGTCCGACCACAGCGCGGCGAACTCCGGGCTCTTCATCGACAGCTCGCCGATCAGCGACGCCAGCAGCGGGTCGTCGGGGTGCTGCCCGGCCGCCAGCCGCAGGTTGCCGACGACGTCGCGGGCCTTCGCCGCCCAGCCGGGGTACAGCTCGCGGGTGTGCGCGTCGGTGAACACCAGCCGCGTCATGTTGGGGCGCGCGCCCTTGTCCTCCGGCGAGCCGAATCCGAGGTGCCCGGCGTGGAGCGCGTGCCCGGTCCGGGTCCAGGCGAGGACGTCGCCGCGCCGGCCGAGCACGACGACCGGCACGTCCCCGAGCGCGGCCATCAGCTGGCGCGTCGCCGGGGTGAGCCGCTCGGGCGCCGGCCGGCGGTTCCCCGCCCGGCGGCGGGGCCCGGCCAGGTTGTGCAGGTGCCGGCGTTCGGTGTCGTCCAGCGCGAGCGCCCCGGCGATCGCGTCGAGCACCTCGGCGGAGGCGTTGAGGGAGTAGCCCTGCTCGAGCCGCGCGTAGTACGACGCGCTCACGCCGGCCAGCAGCGCGAGCTCCTCCCGGCGCAGGCCCGGCACCCGCCGCCGGTCGCCGTGCTCGGCCAGCCCGACGTCCTCGGGCCGCAGCCGGGCGCGCCGGGTCTGCAGGAACTCACCGAGCTGCCGTCGTCCGTCCATGGCTCCAGTGTCGAGCCTGGGGCGAACCCGAGCCACACCCTGGCACGGGGACCCTTGTGCATCGCCCGGCGTTCAGGTATCCAATCAAGCGTCACATGTATGCCACTGGTTCATGTACGTGAACGGAGTAGCAGTGTTGCCACTCGGAAACCTTCGCCGCCTCGGTGTTCTGGCCGTGGTGACGGCGACCCTCGGCGGGGCGCTGTCCGGAGTCGCGTCGGCCGGCCCGGCCACGACCGCCGGGGTGTGCTCGCTGCCCGGGATCGAACGGCTCTGCCCGCCCAAGACCGTCGTGCTCGACGGGAACCGCCTCCTGCTGAACAAACTCGCCCTGCTGCTCGGGGACAAGACCGTCAAGACGTCGCTCGGGAATCTCGTCGAGCAGGCCGACGTCGCGGTCGAGGACGGCCCGTGGACCGTCGCCGACAAGGAGCGGGTGCCGCCCAGTGGCGACAAGCACGACTACCTGAGCCTCGCGCCGTACTGGTGGCCCAGCCAGCCTAAGACCGCGGCGAACCCGCTCGGCTGCCCGTACGTCCAGCGGGACGGCGTGCTCAACCCCGAGACCACGGCCGTGTCCGACAAGGCCGAGCGGCTCAAGGCGTTCAGCTCGATCTACCGGCTGTCGCTGGCCTGGTACTACACCGGCAAAGCCGACTACGCGCGGCGCGCGGCGCTCGACCTGCGCACCTGGTTCCTCGACGCCGCCACGAAGATGAACCCGAACCTGAACTTCGCGCAGGGCATCCCGTGCAAGAACGACGGCCGCGGGATCGGCATCATCGAGTTCTCCTACACCTTCACCCAGGTGCTCGACGCCGCCGCGATCCTGAGCACCGGCGCGCCGGGCTGGTCGAAGGCCGACGAAAGCGCGTTCAAGGGCTGGTCGGGTGACTTCCTGACCTGGCTGCGCACCAGCAAGTACGGCCAGGACGAGGCCGCGGCCCAGAACAACCACGGCACGTTCATGGACGTGCTGACCGCCGGGATCGCGCTCTACACCGGGCAGAGCGGCGTCACCGAGGACATCCTCGAGAAGGCCAAGGCGGGCCGGATCGACCACCGGATCGCCGCCGACGGCAGCCAGCCGGAGGAGGTGGCGCGCACCCGCACGTTCCACTACTCGACGTTCAACCTGGTCGCGCTGACCCGGCTCGCGCAGATCGGCAGCCACGCCGGCGTCGACCTGTGGGGCTACCGGAACCCGCAGGGCGCCGGCATCACCAAGGCCGTCGACTTCCTGCTCCCGGCGGCCACCGGCGGCGCCGCGCAGTGGCCCTACCCGGACCTGAACTTCACCCAGTACGCGGCCTTGGACAGCGTCCACGCCGCCGCGGACGCCGGTGACCGCCTGGCCCGCGCCGCGCTCCCGCGGGTCCCGGCACCGCCGGGCGGCGACCTCTACCCGGTCCGGCCGGCGGCCGAGCAGCTCGACGACATCTCGACGACCGGCTGAGTCACCGGGAAAGCAGTTCCGTGATCGCCGCGGTGGGGACGAACTCGTCCGCCACCGCGGCGAGCGCCGGGTCGAGGGTGACGAACCGGTCGGCCTGCAGCTTCGCGACGGCCAGGTATTCGGCCATCCCGATGCCGGGCCAGTCGAGCCGCGCGGCGATCTGCCACGCCGTCGAGCGCGAGACGCGGTCGCCGAGCAGCCGGATCTTCAGGCCCGCCAGGCGTTCCAGCAGGGCCAAGCCGTCTTTCTCGGTGCGTTCGCCCCGGCGGACGCTCTCGTAGAGGTGCGCCATCGCGTGCGACCGCAGCACGCTCGGGGCGACGAGCCGGTGTTCCGGGGCCACCGCCACCCGGTCTTCGGCCAGGCGCAGCGCGGTCAGGGCGTCGATGCCGAAGCGGGTCATCCCGCCTCGCCCGGCCAGGCGTCGACGACCTCGACGTGCCGCGGCCCGCCCGAGCCCGCGAGGTGGCGGAACCACGCCGCGCACTCCGGCACCGAGCCGATGGTCCGAGCCGCTTCCTCCGCCTCTGCGCGGCTGCGCCCCAGAATGACGTCGAGCCGGCCGCCGTCGTCCTCCCGGGTCAGGTACGCGGCGAGGCCGCCCGGGAACCGGCGGCGCAGCGCGACCACCGTCGCCGGGCGTTCCGCCGGCAGCGCCGCTTCGGCGCCGTCGTGGATCGTGAAGCGGGCCGGTTCCATGGTCGTCACCGGGCCAGGGTAACCGGACAGGAATCGGACTGATCTCGCCGCGCGCGACTTCCGTCCGTTGACTTTCCTTGCTCCGAGCCGCTTCCCTGAGGTGCGGCGCCCCGGTCGCGGGGTGCCTGGCTTCGGCTGGAGGAGCACTTCATGGCCCGGGTCGCCCGCTTGCTCGTCGTCCCGTTCCTCGTCCTCGCCGCGCTGGTCGTCCCGGCCACGGCGGCGTCGGCGGTGACCACCGACATCGCGGTGAACGGCGCCGCGCAGGGGAGGACCTTCGACGGCGCCGGGGCGATCAGCGGCGGCGGCGGGAACTCGCGGCTGCTCGTCGACTACCCGCCCGCCCAGCGCGCGCAGATCCTCGACTACCTGTTCAAGCCCGGGTACGGCGCCGCGGTGCAGCTGCTGAAGCTGGAGATCGGCGGCGACGCGAACTCCACCGACGGCGCCGAACCCAGTCACGAGCACGTGCGCGGCGAGGTGAACTGCGACGTCGGCTACGAGTTCTGGCTGGGGGAGCAGGCCGTCGCCCGCAACCCCGGGATCAAGCTGGTCGCGCTGCCGTGGGCCGCGCCGGGCTGGATCGGCGGCGGGAACTTCTGGTCGCAGGACATGATCGACTACGACCTCTCGTGGCTCGGCTGCGCGAAGCAGCACGGCCTGACCATCGGCTACCTCGGCGGCTGGAACGAGCGCGGGCACGACACGACCTGGTACAAGAACCTGCGCGCCGCCCTGGATTCCCACGGTTACGGGGCGGTGCAGATCGTCGGTGACGACACCGGCTGGAACACCGCGGACGACATGCTGGCCGATCCGGCGTTCGGGCGCGCGGTCGGCGTCGTCGGCTCGCACTACCCGTGCGGTTACCTGTCCGACGCGACGTCGTGCGCGTCGTCGGCCAACGCCGTGGCGACCGGGAAACCCTTGTGGGCCAGTGAGTTCGGCTCACAGGACGACAACGCGGGCGCGGTGCCGCTGATCCGCAGCATCACCCGGGGCTACCTGGACGGGCAGCTGACGGGGTTCATGAACTGGCCCCTGCTCGCCGCCATCACCCCGAACCTGCCCTACAGCACGGTCGGGCTGGCGGTGGCCGGGTCGCCGTGGTCGGGGTCCTACCAGCTCGGCAAGAGCCTGTGGGCCACCGCGCAGGTCACGCAGTTCACCCAGCCCGGCTGGAAGTTCCTCACCGGCAGCGCGAGCGGCTACCTCGGCGGCAACCGGGCGAACGGCAGCTACGTCAGCCTGAAATCCGCCACGGGCACGGACTACTCGACGATCTACGAGACCACCGGCGCCACGGCCGCGCAGACGGTGAACGTCAAGGTCTCCGGCGGGCTCGGCACCGGGACGGCGCACGTCTGGTCGACCGACCTCGGCGGTGCGGACTCCTTGGTGCGGCAGGCCGACGTCACGCCGCAGGGCGGCGCGTACTCCCTGACGCTGCAGCCCGGCCGGATCTACTCCGTCACCACGACGTCCGGCCAGGGCAAGGGCACCGCCGCCGGCCCGGCCGAGCACGCGCTGGCGCTGCCGTACTCCGACACCTTCGACGCCTACCCGAGCCGCGCCGAGGCGAAGTACTTCGCCGACATGCAGGGCTCCTACGAAGCTCGCCCGTGCGCGGCGGGCCGGACCGGCCAGTGCCTGCAGCAGGTCGCGCCGGTGAAGCCGATCGAGTGGCAGGACGACAGCGACGCCTACGGCCTGCTCGGCGACCCGGCCTGGCGGGACTACACCGTCAGCGTCGACGTCGATCTCCAGCAGGCCGGCACGGTCACGCTGCTCGGCCGGGCGAACACCCAGACCCGGCCGCAGAGCCGCCAGGCCGCCTACCAGCTGCGCCTGGACGACCGGGGCCGGTGGGCGATCGCGAAGAACAGCAGCGGCGGCGTCCTGACGACGCTGGCGTCCGGCACGGCGGCCGCGCCCGGGCTGAACACCTGGCACCGGCTCGGGCTGGGCTTCTCCGGCAACAGCGTCACCGCGACCCTCGACGGCGCCCGGCTCGGCGCGGTCACCGACACGTCGTTCACCGCCGGCCAGGTCGGCCTCGGCGTCGCCGGCTACCAGACCACGATGTTCGACAACCTTTCCGTGGTCGCGGCGCCGCCCGGGAACCTCGGCGGTGTCCTCAAAGGACGGGAGTCCGGGCTCTGCGCCGACGTCCCGGCGCTGAGCCAGGCCAACGGCACGGCCATCACGCTGTGGGACTGCAATGGCGGCGCGAACCAGCAGTGGACGGCCACCCCGTCCGGGCAGCTCACCGTCTACGGCGGCAAGTGCCTCGACGCGGCCGACAGCACCGCGGTCCGCATCCAGGACTGCGCGGGCACGCCTGCCCAGAGCTGGCGGCTCGACCCCGACGGCAGCGTGGTGAGCACCGGCGACGGCACCTGCTTGGACGCCGTCGCGCACGGGACGTCGCCGGGCACCGCGCTCACCACCTGGGCCTGCAACGGCGGCCTCAACCAGCGCTGGGACCGCGGCGCGAGCACCGGCGTGCTCAAGGGGCAGGCGTCGGGCCGCTGCGCCGACGTGCCCGCCGCGGACCAGACGAACGGCACCCGCCCGGCCCTGTGGGACTGCAACGGCGGCGGCAACCAGGCCTGGACGTCCACCACGACCGGCCGGCTGACGGTCTTCGACACGAAGTGCCTGGACGTCGTCGGCGGCGGGACCGCGGACGCCACCCCGGTGCAGATCTGGGACTGCACGGGCGTTCCCGGCCAGCAGTGGCGGGTCCGCTCCGACGGCACGGTGGTCGGCGCGGGTTCGGGGAAGTGCCTGGACGTCGCGGGCGGCGCGACGGCGTCGAGCAGCCCGCTCGTCATCGCGGCCTGCTCGGGCGCCGGCAGCCAGCGGTGGTCCCGCGGCTGAGCCGGGTGTCCGCAAAGTTGTCTGGACCAAAAACGCGACAATCTGTTGACAGTCCCCCGGTTCGGGGCTCAACCTGAAACCGGTTCACCGCCGGGCCCGGGCGGGTTCTCCCTGCTCTCAGTGATCTTCACGCGGATCCCGTGTTCAGCGAGGAGTTCGTCATGCCCGGTATCTGGATTTCCGCTGCCCTCACCGCCGCCGCGCTCGTGGCCCCGGCCGCGACGCCACCCCCGTCCGCCACACCGTCGACCGCGCTGGCCACCATCTGCAACAAGTACTGCGACGCCGCCGATCCGGCGAGTTCGCCCGGCGACCGCCGTCCGGTGAGCTCGACGCTGTTCTCGCGGACGATCGCGCTGCACTTCGACGACTCGGACGCGATGGGCTGGGCCTCGATCGAGAACGGCAGCCCCGGCGACGAGGTGTGGCTCGACCGCTCCTTCGACGGCGGCCGGTCGTGGGCCTCGGGCAGCCGGCTCGGAGCCACCGCCGTCCCCGCGAACAACCGCGGCTGGCGCACCCTGATGTACAACGTGGACGACTGGAACAACACCGGCGTCGGCGCGCTGCGGGCGTGCGGGAAAGCCGTCGACCGCGCGGACATCGCGTGCACGACGTGGGCGCGTACCACCTGGAACGCCGGCGAGCGCCGGACGGCCGCGGCCACCGCGGAGATGATGTTCTACAACAACTCCACGGGCTTGTTCGACACGACCGGCTGGTGGAACTCGGCGAACGCGCTCACCGCGGTGATCCGCAACGTCCAGGTCACCGGCATGCCCAGCTACCGCTACGCCATCGCGCGCACCTACGACAAGAACATCAATGCGGCGCAGGGGCAGTTCCGCAACGAGTACATCGACGACACCGGCTGGTGGGGCCTGGCCTGGGTGCTGGCCTACGACGTCACCGGCGACAGCCGCTACCTGAACACCGCCCGCGCCGACGCCGACCACATGGCGGCCTACTGGGACGGCACGTGCGGCGGCGGAGTCTGGTGGAGCACGGCGAAGACGTACAAGAACGCGATCGCCAACTCCCTCTACATCCAGCTCAGCGCGGCGCTGCACAACCGGATCTCCGGCGACAGCACGTACTTGAACCGGGCGAAGAGCGGCTGGACGTGGTTTCAGGGCACCGGCATGGTGAACGGCTCGTCGCTGGTCAACGACGGCATCGACCTGGGCAGCTGCCGCAACAACGGCAGCACGGTCTGGTCGTACAACCAGGGCGTGCTGATCAACGCGCTGACCGAGCTGAACCGCGCGACGGGCGACGCGGGCCTCCTCACGACGGCCCGCCGGCTGGGCGACGCCAACATCACGTCGACGTCGCTCAACACCGCGGACGGCATCCTGCGCGACCCGTGCGAAAACGGCGACTGCGGCGGCGACGGCCCGTCCTTCAAGGGCGCGGACGCCCGCGGCCTGGCGGCGCTGAACGCGGCGCTGAGCGACCACCCGTACACGACTTACCTGCGCCGCCAAGCGGATCGGGCGTATTCGGCGGACCGCAACGCCTTGGACCAGTATGGCCTGCGCTGGTACGGCCCCCTGGACAAGATCGACGCGGCCCGCCAGCAGAGCGCCCTGGACCTGCTCAACGCGGCCTCCTGACGATCAGGCGGCCAAGACCGGCGGTGCCAGCGCTTCCCGCAGCCGCTGAACGTGCGAAAGCGGGGACTCCAGCAACGGCGAGCGCACGGCCGGGCTCGGGATGATCCCGAGTTCGGCCAGCGCGGCCTTCGCCATGATCGCCCCCTGGGACGTGCGCATGATGGCCTCCGCCAACGGAAGCAGCGATCCCTGGATCGCCCGGGCCGACTCCAGATCGCCGCGGAGGACGGCGTCGATCAGGGCCGCGTTACGGTCCGCGAACGCGTTGCCCACCACGCTCACCACCCCCGCCGCGCCGGCAGCGAGGTACGGCAGGTTCAGCTCGTCGATGCCGCAGTAGTAGGCCAGCGACGTGCGGGACATGACCGTCATCGCCTCGAACAGGTCGCCCTTCGCGTCCTTCACGGCCTGGATGCGGGGATGCCCGGCCAGTTCGATCAACGTCGGCACCTCCAGTGCGACGCCGGTGCGCGCGGGGACGTCGTAGAGCATCACCGGCAGCGGGGTCGCGTCGGCGACCGCGGCGCAGTGGGCGATGATCCCGGCCTGGGTCGGCCGCGAGTAGTACGGGCAGACCAGCAGCAGCGCGTCCGCGCCGGCGGCCTCGGCTTCGCGGGCGCGGCGGACGCTGGTGACCGTGTCGTAGGTGCCGATCCCGGCGATCACCCGGGCCCGGCCCGCCGACCGGGCGGTGACGTCGCGGACGAGCCCGGCCGCCTCGGCGTCGGTCAGGGTGGGGGACTCGCCGGTGGTCCCGCCGACGACGAGGCCGTCGCAGCCGGTGGCCAGCAGGTGGTCGACCAGGCCGGCGAGCCCGGGTTCACTGAGCGTGCCGTCGGGGTGCATCGGGGTCACCATGGCGACGAGGTTGGTGCCGAAGGGCGTCATGGATCCGAGCCTGCCGCGCCCGAATGCCAGGGTCCAGCGATGCTTTCTTGCCCATATTGCGTAGCGTGGCTTCATGATCGACGTCGGGGCGTTGCGGGCATTGCGGTCGGTGGCGGCACTCGGGACGCTCGCGCGCGCGGCCGACGAGCTGGGTTTCACGGCCTCGGCCGTGTCGCAGCAGCTCAAGCGGCTGGAACGGCAGCTCGGCGTGCCGGTGCTCGCGCCGGCCGGCCGCGGGGTCGTGCTCACCCCGGCCGGGCAGGCGCTCGTCGACTCGGCGCCCGCGGTGTTCCAGGCCCTCGAACGCTGCGCCGAGGCCGCCCAGTCGGTCTCCGGCGGCGCGCCCCGCGGCGTGCTGCGCGTGGTCGCCTTCTCGACCGGCATCCGCGGGCTGCTCGCACCGGCCCTGCGGCGGCTGGCCGGGCGCTGCCCGGACCTGCGCGTCCGGATCACCGAGCAGGACCCCGGCGAAGCGCTGCACAGCGTCGACGCCGGGACCGCCGACCTCGCCCTCGTCCACGACGCCGACGGCCTGCCCGTCCCGCTGCCGCCGTCCCTGACCCGGCGGCACCTGCACACCGACGTCGGCGACGTCGTCCTGAGCCGCACGCACCCGCTCGCGGCGCTCGAAGGGACGCTCGACGACGCCGACCTCGCCGGGCACGCGTGGGTGACCAGCCCGCCCGGCACCGTGTGCCACCAGTGGTTCCGGCGGCTCGTGCCCGGCGACTCCGACGTGCGGCACCTCGTCGACGATTTCGCCACGCAGCTGTCCCTCGTCGCCGCCGGTGACGTCCTCGCGCTGATTCCCCGGCTGGCGCGCCCGCCGCTGGGGGACGGGCTCGTCTCGCGACCGCTGCGCCGGCCCCCGAAACGCGAGGTCCACGCGGCGTGGCGGCACAGCGCCGACGCCAGCCCGGCGATCCGGGCGGTGCTCGCGGAACTGTCCACATGGGACAAGTAACGTGACTCGACGCGCGCCGGGCCCCCGGGGCGGACATCATGGGTCCATGACCGGTTCCCCGCCCGAGGATCGCCCTGGGCCCGGCATCATCGGGCGCAGGCTCGTGCAGTTCTTCCTGGACGAGATGCTCGTGTTCGTGCCGATGCTGCTGCTCGCCGTGCTGGTGGTGCTGCTGTTCCACCCGAGCGGCCTGGTGCCGCTGCTGACGTTCCTCAAGGTCGTCGTCTACACGATGCTGGCCCTGGATCTCGTCGGGCTGTGGTTCGTCACGACGTGGTGGCCCTACCGGCACGGCGGCCAGACGCCGGCGATGCGCTGGCTGCGGCTGCGCGTCGTCCTGCTCGACGGCTCGCACCCGCCGCTGCGGTTGTTCCTGGTGCGCCAGGTGCTGATGCTCATCGACGGTTTCGCCTGGGGCCTCGCCGGGGTCGTGGTGATGCTGTTCACCCGCCGCCGCCAGCGGTTCGGCGACGTCGTGGCGCGCACGGTCGTCGTCCGGGTCCCCAAGCGCGGCTCAACGGACTCAGTGGACTCAACGGACTCAACGGACTCGGTGGACCAGGCCGACTCAGTGGACGAGGCCGCTTTCCCAGGCCCAGATGGCTATCTCGGTGCGGTTGCGGGCCCCGAGCTTGCGCTTGGCCGCGCCGATGTGCGTCTTGACGGTGGGCAGCGAAACCACGAGTGAGCGGCAGATCTCGTCGTTCGTGGCGCCGCGGGCGATCGCGCGGACGACGTCGAGTTCGCGCGGCGTCAGCGGGCTCTCGGGCGCGGTGGCGCGCCGGGGATCGCGCCGCGAGTAGTGCGCCAGCAGCCGGGTCGTGATCGCCGGCGACACGAGCGCTTCGCCGTGGGCGGCCGCGTGCACCGCTTCGATGAGCAGGTTCGGCCCGGCGTCCTTGAGCAGGAAGCCGCACGCGCCGGCGCGCAACGCCGCGTGGACGTTCTCGTCGAGGCCGAACGTCGTGACCATGACGACGTGCAGCGGATCGGGCACGTCCGGGCCGGCGAGCAGTTCCGTCGCGCGCAGCCCGTCGACGCCGGGCATCCGGATGTCCATCAGGGTCACGTCCGGGCGCAGTTCCCGGGCCGCGCGCACGGCTTGTTCGCCGTCGGCGGCCTCCCCGACGACCTCGATGTCCGGTTCGCCTTCGAGGATCAGGCGGAATCCCGCGCGGACCATCGCCTGGTCGTCGGCGATCAACACTCGGGTGGGCAAGCGGTTCCCTCCTCAGCCGGGGTCGAGCGGCAGCCGCGCGGCCACCCGCCAGCGCTGCCCGGCAGCCGGTCCGGCCTGCACCGTACCGCCCACCGCCGCCACCCGCTCGGCCATCCCGAGCAGGCCGTAACCGCCGCGGCGGGCGGGCCGCGCGGCGCCGTCGTTGACGACCTCGACCCGCAGCTCACCGTGGGGTTCGTGGCGCACGAGCACCCGGACCTCGGCGGCGTCGGGCGCGTGCCGGCGGACGTTGGTGAGCGATTCGGTGAGCAGCCGGTGCGTGGTCGTCACGACTTCGGGCGTCACCGGGAGGACGGCGAGGTCGTCGCTGACGTCGAGGTGGATGCGGGTGTCGTCGGGCACCGCGCGGTCGACGGCCGTGGCGAGGTCGGCGGGCGGGACGAAGAGGTCTTCGCCGTCGGTCCGCAGCGCGCCGACGAGCCGGCGCATCGCGGAAAGCGCGGCCGCACCGGCGGTTTCGAGCTCGGCGAACGTCGCGGTGTCGCCGCCGCCGCGTTCGGCGACCCGGTGCGCGGCCTGGACGCGCACGACGATGCCGGTGATCTGGTGGGCGACCAGGTCGTGCAGCTCGCGGGCCAGCCGAAGTCGTTCGGTGGTGCGGATTTCCAGGACGTCGGCGCGGCCCCGGACCTCGGCGTCGCGCAGGATCAGCCCGACGGCCAGCGCGCCGCCCCAGAGCAGCGCGGCCCCGGCGGCGAAGAGCGCGGCCGGGGTTTCGGCACCGTAGCGCAGGATCGGCGCGAGCGTGGTGGCGGCGCCGCCGAGGATCGCCAATGTCACAGCGGCCTTCGGGGCGAGCCGGTGGCAGCAGGCCCCGACCATGAGCGCGATGGCGAGGGCTTCGGCCACGCTGGGCTGGGGCGGGAGCTGTTCTCCCGCGGCGGCGATGCCGGCGGAGATCGCGGTGCCCAGCAGGGAAAGCCCGCACACGGCGGCGGCCAGCGCGGCGGTGTGGTCGGGGAACCGCCGGCGCAGCACGGCCAGCACCGCGACGACCGGGCCGAGCCCGGGCGTGAACTCCAGCGCGATCGTGGCGAGCTGACCCTGCGCCGGTCCGGACCGGACGGCGAGGATCATGTCGAGCACCACCAGCGCGCCGAGGACGACGGACTCGGCCACCAGCGGCCCGCGCCGGCCCGGCAGGAGGATCACGTGCTTCCCTCGGGAGTCATCTCCCGATCGTGCCTCACCGGAAGACGGCGCGCTTCGCCACGACGAGATCTCATCCCCAGGTACGAGACGGCGGGCGGATCTCGTACCGCCGGCTGATCGCTTTCCCGCCGATCCCCACCAGACTCGGGACGGAAGACGAGGCGAGACGGAGGGAATCCGATGCAGGAAACCGCGTTCGTACCCGGCCCGCGGCCCGTGAACGGGAAGATCACCGGCTTACCGGGCTGGTACTTCCTGCTGGTCGGCCTGCTGGTGGCCAGCAACGACCTGACCCAGCAGTTCGCGGACCGCTATTCGTGGGTCGCAGTGCTGCCGCTGGTGCTGGTGGCCGTGCACGTCGTCCTGTGGTTCACGATGCTTTCCCGGCGCCGCCAGTACTTGCGGGCCGTGTGGCGCAGCAAGCAGGCGCTCGGCCTGGTCGCGCTGCTGTTCGCGGCGCGGCTGCTGCTCCAGCTGGGACTGACCGCGCTGACCGACCGCGTGGCGCCGTTGCACAGCTACACGCACCTGATCCTCGGGCTGGCCATGCTGGTGCTGACCACCGCCGGGGCCTGGTTCGACCAGTGGCTCGTGCTGCGGGTGGTCAACAAGCAGCAACACCCCGGTTTCTGAGCGTCAGATCTTCCGGAACCGGGCGTCGAAGAGGGCGAACACCCCGAAGGCGGCGATCCCCGCGGCGAGGACGAGCAGCAGTGGCTGCCCGTAGGGCTGCACGGCCAGCGTCTTCAACGCGGGGTCCAGGCCGGCGGCCTTCGCCGGGTCGTAGTTCACGGCGGCCAGCACGAACATCACGCCCACCGCGGCGTAGGCCACCGCGACGGCGCACCAGCCGATCTGGCCCAGCCGCTCGGTCGAGCGCCGGACCGTGCGGGGTGCCTTGCCGAACTCCAGCTCGCGCAGGAACGTCTTGCGGACGCCCCGGTGCACGAGGAAGGCCGCGACGCCGATCACCGCGATCCCGGCCGCGACCACGACGACCGCGCCCCACGGCTGCGCGAGCAGGCCGGCGACCAGGGACTTGCCCTGGCTCGGCGCCCCGAGGGCGGTCTTGCCGGCGCTGTAGGCGACGAGGCCGTACAGCACGACCTCGATCCCGCTGGTCACCCGCCGCAGCACGCGGCGGCGGGGCGGGGCGTGCCGGTGGCCGGTGAGGACCTCGGTCACCTGCCAGAGCGCGAGCACGGTCGTGCCCGCGGTGACCAGCCACAACAGCCAGACGCCGGTACCCTCGGCGACGAGCTGGAGGGCGCCGGCCTTGTCGGCCTTTTCGTTGTCGCCCAGGGCGACCTGGGCGGCCAGCCAGGCCACGACGAGGTGCACGATCGCGTAGCACGTGAGCCCGATCCGGGCGATCAGGGTGAAACCTTTGAAATCGGGCATCCGCCGATCCTCGTCTCCCGGAGCCGGATTGGCCAGGACCGTTTTTGTCGGTCCCCTTGCGTACGGTCTCGAGTGATCGGTCGAGGACGGCCGATCACCCGAGACCGGAGGACCCCATGCCCTTCGCCGATGAACTGATCGGCACCCCCGCGGTGCGCGCGCTCGTCGCGTCGCTGCGTGTCGCCGCCCCGAAGGCGCGGCTGACGAGGGTGCGCGCGGCCGAGGCCGCGCTCGGGCCGCTGTCGCTGCGCGAACGCAGCGACCTGCTGCGGGACGCGCTGCTCGAAGACCTGCCGGGAGACTACGCGTCACTGGCGGCGGTGCTGCGCACCGCGGCGGCGGACGCGCCCACGTTCACCGGCTGGCTGATCTGGCCGGTGACCGGCGCGGTCGCGGTCAAGGCGGTCGCCGACGGCGGCGCGGAGGCCTTCGACGACGCCCTCACGCTGCTGGCGGAGCTGACCCCGCGGCTGACGGCCGAGTTCGCGCTGCGCGTCCTGCTGAACCACGACCTCGACCGCGCGCTGGCCGTGATTTCCGGCTGGACGGCGTCGGAAAGCCACGACGTGCGCCGGCTCGCGTCCGAAGGCACCCGCCCGATGCTGCCGTGGGCCGTGCGCGTGCCGGCGATCCTCGCTTCGCCGAAAGCGACGCTGCCGATCCTGGACGCGCTGTACCGCGACGAGAGCGAGTACGTCCGCCGGTCGGTCGCCAACCACCTCAACGACCTGAGCCGCCGCGAGCCGGACCTGGTCGTCGAAACGGCGACGGCGTGGCTCGCCGACCCCGGCGCAGACCCGGCGGCCACGACCAGGCTCGTCCGGCACGCCCTGCGCACGCTGGTCAAACAAGGCCATCCCGGCGCGCTCGGCCTGCTGGGCTTCGCCCCGGCCCGAGTCGACGTGACAGGCCCGCGGCTGGTCTCGGACACGGTGGTGATCGGCGACGCCCTGGCGTTCACGGCCTCGGTCCGCAACCTGGAGCCGGAACCGGCCCGGCTGGCGATCGACTACGTCGTCCACCACCGCAAGGCCAACGGCGGCTCGACGACCAAGACGTTCAAGCTGACCACCCAGGTGATCCCGCCGGGGGAGACCTACGAGCTGGCGCGGGAACACTCGTTCCGGGTGATCACGACCCGCCGCTACCACCCGGGCCCGCACGCGCTGGAACTGCAGATCAACGGGGTGAGAAGCGGCCGAGCGGACTTCGACCTCCTGGCCGAGTAGCGCTAGGACGGGCGGCGCCGTCGCCGAGCGCGAAGTTACGGTGTCCACTTGTTCGGCGAGGGTGACCGCGTACGGAAGGCCTTGCCGCTCCCGGGGATCGCCGCCTATCGCCGCGCTCGGCTGGTGGTGCGGGCGTGACGGCCGGAGCGACGTGAGATCAGTGCTGCAGCACGATTTTCCGCGCGTGCGGCGGCTGTCGCTGAGTTCCTGCGCGGCGGCGACCCCGCCGAGCGCGAGGTAGTGGCGGTCGCCGCTGCTCGGCAAGCGTGACTGTGAGCGGAAGGCCTTGCCGCTCCCGGGGATCGCCGCCTATCGCCGCGCTCGGCTGGTGGTGCGGGCGTGACGGCCGGAGCGACGTGAGATCAGTGCTGCAGCACGATTTTCCACGCGTGCGGCGGCTGTCGCTGAGTTCCTGCGCGGCGGCGCGCTCGCCGAGCGCGACGTAGCAGCTGTCGCCGCTGCTCGGCAAGCGTGACTGTGAGCGGAAGTTCTTGCGGTGTCCGGGATCGCTGCCTATCGCGGCGGTCGCCGCTGCTCGACGAGCGTGACCGCGAGTGGAAGCCCGGGCCGTGCCCGGGAGCCCCGCCTGCCGCCACGCCCGCGCGCCCGGCTGGTCGCGCGGCCGCAGCGCCGAGCGGTCAGTGCAGCAGCACGATCTTCCCGCGCGCGTGGCGGCTTTCGCAGAGCTCGTGCGCGGCGGCGACCTCGCCGAGCGGGAAGGTCGCCGCGACCGGGATCCGCAGCCGGCCTTCGGCGGCCAGGCGAACCGCGATCGCAAGAGCGTGCGACGCCAAGGGATCCGCGCCCGAACCGGCCGGCGATCCGTGCGACAGGTGCACCCCGTGGGCCGCCGCCGCGAAGTCGGCGATCGTCACCACGGATGCCGGGTCGCCGGTCAGTGTGATGAGGTCCGGCAGCGCGCCGCCCGCGCAGTCGAACACCGCGTCCACTCCGGACGGTGCCAACGCGCGGACCCGCTCGACCAGACCCGGGCCGTACGTCGTCGGCTCCGCGCCCAGCGAACGCAGGAAGTCGTGGTTTCCCGGGCTCGCCGTGCCGAGCACCCGCGCGCCGCGGGCGGCGGCGAACTGGACCGCGACCGAGCCCGCCCCGCCCGCCGCGCCCTGGATTAGCACCGTCTGGCCGGCGCGGACCGCAAGGCGGTCGAGCACCCGGGTGGCCGTCTCGACCGCTCCCGCCGCGCCGCCCGCCTCCGCCCAGCTCCACTCCGGCGGCTTCGGTGCCCACGCCGCCAAGACCGCGAAGTCGGCGTTGGCCCCACGCGTGGCCGCCGGAGCCATGCCGAACACCGGATCACCGAGCGAAACCCCGGTGACGCCGGAGCCGATCTCGTCGACCACGCCCGCCGCGTCGAAGCCGGTGCGGAACGGGAACTTCACCGGCACGACGTCCCGCAGCTCGCCCGAGCGGAGGCGGATCTCGCCGGGCGAAATCGCGGAAGTCCTTACCGTGACACGAATCTCGCCGGGTCCGGCATACGGCAAAGGCACGTCGGCGACCTCCACCACACTGGGCGGGCCGTAGGAGGAAAACCGGACAGCTCTCATACGGGCGAACGTAACGGAGCACCCCGTCCGGTTGGCTAAAGTGAGAGTGGTGACGGCCCAAGTGAGAGCGACGCTGCGCTCCGACGCCCGCGACAACCGCGGGCGCATCCTCGCGGTCGCCCGCGCGGCCTTCGCCGCCGAGGGCCTGGACGTGCCGATCCGCGAGATCGCCCGGCGCGCCGGGGTCGGCGTCGCGACCGTCTACCGGCACTTCCGGACCAAGGAAGCCCTGCTGGCCGACGCCTTCGCCGAGCAGCTGGCCTCGTGCCGGGCCGTCGTCGAGGACGGCCTCGCGGCCGACGACCCGTGGCGCGGGTTCTGCCTGGTCCTCGAGCGGCTCATGGAGGTGCACGCCCTCGACCGCGGCTTCGCCCGCGCGTTCACCTCGCAGGTGCCCGGCGTCACGCACTTCGCCGCCGACCGCGACCAGACCCTGCGTCTGCTGCTCCGGCTGGTCCGGCGAGCGAAGGAAGCCGGCGAACTGCGCGACGACTTCGTGCTGGAGGACATCAGCCTCGCGCTGATGGCGAACGAAGGCATCCGCGCCGAGTCGCCCGAGCTGCGGGTGGCGGCCTCCCGCCGGTTCGCGGCCCTGCTGCTCCAGTCGTTCCGGGCGGACCCCGTCCTGGCGCCGTTGCCGCCCGCCGTCCGGCTGCCGCTGTCGCGGGTCGAGCTCAGCAGGGCCCGAAGTAGCGGCACTCGATCAGCGCCCTGAGGTCGTGGGCCGCGGCGCGCGGCTCCAGGTCGTCGAGCAGTTCCCCGAAGCCGTCCAGGGCGACGACCTGCTCGGCGGTGTCGTGCTCGGCGCAGCCGCTCCCGTGGAGGTTCCCCGCGGGGACGACGCAGAACACGGCCGCGCCGTCGTCGCCGTAGCTGAAGTAGGCCTGCAGCGGGACCGGCGTGGCGTCCGCGACGGCGTTGCACCGCGCGCCGCCGAAGCTGCCGGGGAACTCCCAGGCCGGGTCGTCGGCGGTGCGCTCGTCGGCGCGCCAGCCCCGCCCGGTGAGGAACTCGTGCACGCGCTGCCGGTCGGACGCGGTCTGGGCCATCAAGGGATCCCTTCGAACGAGGCCAGGAACGTCCAGTGTCGCGGGACCCCGTCCGCCACGATCGGGTGACCGGGTTCAACGGCGGAGCGTGGTCTCCGCCGCCATCCGCGACAGCTTCTCGGGGTTGCGCACGGCGTAGACCCCGGTGACGAGACCGCCGTCGACGCGCAGCGCCAGCACCGTGTCGAGCTCGCCGTCGAGGGACATGATCAGCGCCGGGTGGCCGTTGACCTGCGCCGGTCGCAGCGTCGCCCGGCCCTCGACCCGGCCCAGCCCGCCGGCCAGCACCCGCCCGACGCGGTCGGCGCCGACCACCGGCCGCAGCACGGCCTGCTTGACCCCGCCACCGTCGCCCACCAGCACGACGTCCGGGGCGAGGACGTCGAGCAGGCCCTGCAGGTCACCCGTCTCGATCGCCCGCTGGAACGCCTCGAGCGCGGTGCGGGCGGCGGCCCGGGAGACGTCGCCGCGCGGGCGCCGCGCCGTGACGTGCGACCGGGCCCGGTGCGCGATCTGCCGGACGGCGGCCGCGGTCTTGCCGACGGCGTCCGCGATCTCGTCGTAGGGCAGGTCGAAGACGTCGCGCAGCACGAACACCGCGCGCTCGGTCGGCGTGAGCGTCTCCAGCACCAGCAGCATCGCCATCGAGACGCTGTCGGCCAGCTCGACGTCTTCGGCGACGTCGGGCGCGGTCAGCAGCGGCTCGGGCAGCCACGAGCCGACGTAGGACTCCTTGCGCCGGCCGAGCGTGCGCAGCCGCTGCAGCGCCTGGCGGGTGGTGATCCGGACCAGGTACGCGCGCTGCGCCTGCACGGTCGCGAGGTCGACGCCCACCCACTTCAGCCAGGTCTCCTGCAGGACGTCCTCCGCGTCGGCGGCCGAGCCGAGCATCTCGTAGGCCACCGTGAACAGCAGGTTTCGGTGGGCGAGGAACACCTCGGTGGGATCGTCCCCGGTCATCGTGGTCCCCCTTCGCGATCGGCTGCGTCCCCCATCAGATACCGGGCCCCGCCGTTCTGTGACAGCGCGCCGCTGTGGCGTGGGTCACTGTCACAACCGCCGGGGGCACCGGCATCTGGTGGTCGTCAACGCACCACCACGAGATGAGGACACACATCATGGAAGCCCGATTCGACATGCTGAACAACGAGTTCGCCGCCAAGTTCGGCAAGCGGTTCGCCGGCATCAGCCAGATCATCGACCGGTCGCCGCTGCCGAAGGTCGTCCAGGAGCTGGTCAAGATCCGCGCCAGCCAGATCAACGGCTGCGGCTTCTGCACGGACATGCACACCAAGGACGCCACGGCCGACGGCGAGACGCCGGTCCGGCTCAACCTGGTCGCGGCCTGGCGCGAAGCCACCGTGTTCACCGACGCCGAGCGGGCCGCGCTGGCCCTCACCGAGGAGGGCACCCGGCTCGCCGACGCCCACGAGGGCGTGTCCGACGAGACCTGGGCCCGGGCGCGCAAGCACTACGACGACGAGCAGCTCGGCGCGCTCGTCTGCCTGGTCGGCCTGATCAACGCGGCCAACCGGATGAACGTGATCGCGCGCACCCCGGCGGGGTCCTACGAAGCCGGCATGTTCGCCGGCTTCGTCCCGGAGGACTGAGTGTCGCGGCGGTGTCGGAGAAGTCCACTGTGGACACCGCCGGCCGTCAGGCCGAAGTGACGGGCTTGATCAGCTCGTCGGCGACCCACTGCGCGACGCCGTCCGGGTACGGCGACGCGACGCTGAGGACGAAGTGCCCGAAGCCCGCGTCGAGCGCTTCGCGGATCGCGTCGCGGGTCGTGCCCGGCTCGTCGTAGGACACCGGCAGGTGGATCGAGCGGGTGATCGACGCGGGATCGCGGCCGATCTCGCCGCAGTAGCGGTCCAGCAGGGCACTGCGGCTGACGACGTCTTCGATGTCACCGCCCGGGATGTTCCAGACGTCGGCGTGCTCGGCGACCACGCGCAGCGTCGCGGCCGCGCGCCCGCCGATGACGATCGGCGGGTGCGGCCGCTGCACCGGCTTGGGGTTGCCGAACGCCCCGGTGAGCCGGTGGTGGACGCCGTCGAAGTCGAACGGCTCGTCCTCGGTCCACAGGCGCTTGATCAGCGTGCAGGCCTCGGCGAAGCTCGCCACCGCGTCCGCGGTCTCCTGGAACGGCAGACCGTGGGCCGCGTACTCCCGCCGGGCGAGCGGGTGGCTGGGCCGCGAGCCGACGCCGATGCCGAAGTCGAGCCGGCCGCCGGAGACGACGTCGACGGTCGTGGCGATCTTGGCCAGCATGGCCGGCGGCCGGAACCGGTTGCTGGTCACCAGCAGGCCGAGTCGCAGCCGGGACGTCTGCGCGGCCAGCGCCGACAGCAGCGTCCAGCCTTCGAAGATCGGCCCGTCCGGGTCGCCGAAGATGGGCATGAGGTGGTCGAACAGCCAGGCGTGCTCGATCTCGGGGACGGCGTCCGCCTCGCGCCAGACGCGCAGGATGTCGTCGTAGGAGACCTGCGAAGGCGCGGTCATGATGCCGAATCGCGGAGCGGACATGTCAGCGGCGCCTCAGGGTCGGGTCGAGCAGGGCGGGCGGGGTGTCGAACTTCTCGTCGGCGGCCAGGTCGACGCCCGGCGCGACGATCGTGTCGATCTCGTCGAGCACGTCGGCGGGCAGCACGGTGCCGGCCGCGGCGAGCTGGGAGCGCAGGTGCTCGAGCGTGCGCGGGCCGATGATCGCGCTGGTCACGGCGCGGTGCGCGGTGACGAACCCGAGCGCGAGCTGGATCAGCGTCAGCCCGGCCGCGTCGGCGACCTTCACCAGCCGCTCGACGGCGTCGAGCCGGGCCTGGTTGGCGGGCCGGGCGAGGTCGAAGCGCTGCGGCTGGACCTGCGACCGGCTGGTGGTGATCTCGCGGCCGGCGCGGACCGCGCCCGAGAGCCAGCCCGACGCGAGCGGGCTCCACGCCAGCACGCCGAGGCCGTACTCCTCGGTCACCGGCAGCACGTGGGTCTCGATGCCGCGCTGCAGGATCGAATAGCTGGGCTGCTCGGTGACGTACCGGCTCAGGTGGTGCTCGCGGGCGGCCCACTGGGCCTGCACGATCCGGTAGGCGGGGAAGGTCGACGAGCCGAAGTAGCGGATCTTGCCCGCGCGCTGCAGGTCGGTCAGCGCGGAAAGCGTTTCCTCGTCGCTGGTGGCCGGGTCCCAGCGGTGCATCTGGTAGAGGTCGACGTGGTCGACGCCGAGCCGGCGCAGGCTGTGGTCCAGCTCGGCGACCAGCCAGCGCCGGGAGCTGCCCCGGTGGTTGCGCTCCTGGCCGATCGGCATGGTCGCCTTCGTGGCGAGCACGAGATCGTCGCGGCGGCCGGCGATGGCCTTGCCGACCATGACCTCCGACTCGCCGTCGCCGTACATGTCGGCCGTGTCGACGAGGTTGATCCCGCCCTCCAGGGCGGCGTCGACGATCGCGGTGGCCTCGTCCTGGGTGGTGCGCCCGATGGCGCCGAAGTTCATCGCGCCGAGTGCGAGGGCGCTGACCTGCACACCGGTGCGGCCCAACGTGCGGTACTGCATGAGACTGGTCCTCCATGGCATCATGGGCAAACGGAACGTTGCTCCGCTAACGATACGGAGCGTTGTTCCGTTTCGCAAGCGACGGGAGGAACGGCGTGGTGGACGAGGGTGCCCGGGGGCCGGCCCAGGAGCAGGCACGGCCGAAGCGGGCGGACGCGCGGCGCAACCAGGAGACGCTGCTCGACGCGGCCGCGGCGGTCTTCGTCGCCTCCGGCGTGGACGCGCCGGTGCGCGACATCGCGGCCGAGGCCGGTGTCGGGATGGGCACGATCTACCGCCACTTCCCGACCCGCGCGGACCTCATCATCGCCGTCTACCGGCACCAGGTCGAAGCCTGCGCCGAGGCCGGTCCGGCGCTGCTCGCCGCCAGCGAGAGCCCGCACGCGGCGCTGACGCGGTGGATCGACCTGTTCGTCGACTTCCTGGTCACCAAGCACGGGCTGGCGGGCGTGCTGCAGTCCGACCAGGCCGGCTTCGAGACGCTGCACGCGTACTTCCTCGACCGCCTGGTGCCGGTGTGCACCGAGCTGCTCGACGCCGCGGTCGCGGCCGGCGAGGTCCACGTCGACCTGGCGGCGCTGCAGCTCATGCGCGGCGTCGGGAACCTGTGCATCGGCGCGGACACCGACGCCGGCTACGACGCGCGCAGGCTGGCGGGGCTCCTCGTCGCGGGGCTGCGCGCGCCGCGGTGAGGCGTCACTCCGCGACGAACGCGCGCTGCTCCTCGGTGATGTCGGGTGATGTCGGTGATGTCGGTGAACAGGCGCTTGAACCGCGCGTAGTCCTCGCGGCCGACCCGTCGCGCATGGCGGTCCTGCAGGTCCGCCATGATCGCGTCCGCCGTGCGCAGCCGGGCCAGACCGCGCCCGGTGGGGCAGATCGGCTTCGCGCGGCGGTCGCTCGGGTCGGGCCGGCGTTCGACGCAGCCGAGGGTTTCCCGCTCGTCGATCAGCGTCCCGGCGATCTGCTTGTGCTGCCCGGACAGGCGGGCCGGCTCGGTCGCGCGCACGTCGCCGGGTCCGGTTAGGCGAGCACGGCGCCGTGGCGGTGGTTCAGCTCGCCGAACCCGCGCGCACCAGGGGGCCGGCCCAAGCGCCGGTCACGTTCGTACCGCTCCGGTCGGCGCCTGGTCCATCCACAGTGGACTGACGGGGTGGGAACGGTGGGCCTCTGCTCGTCGCCACCCGAACGGCCCGGCCGGTGGCCGGGGAACCGGTGTTGGCCGTCCGCCAAGCCGACGGCGGCGCGTTCACCCGCTGTCGTCCGGTGTCATCCGACCAGGGAACGCAATCGGCCGCCCGGGTTGTTCCTCCCGCCACGATTCCGGTCGCTCGGCAGGCGGGATAGGCCGATCAGGCCGCGGAACCGGGCGTCGTCCGTTTCCCGGAGTGAACGTTCTTGTGACCCGCGACAACGGGCCACTAGCGTTGGTCACCGGGCCGAGGGAAACGTCCGGCCCATTCTTTCCGGCGTGGGAAAATGAAGGAGCCGCCCGTGATTTCCACCGACCAGCCCGTGATCCGCAGCGCGTACCAGCAGTCGATCGCCGACTACTGGAACCGGGAAAAGGATCCGGTGAACCTCCGGCTGGGCGAGGTCGACGGGCTCTACCACCACCACTACGGCATCGGCGAATACGACCCCGCGGTGCTGGAGACACCCGAAAACGTCCGCGACGAGGCGATCATCGCGGAAATGCACCGGCTCGAAACCGCGCAGGCCGAAGTGCTCCTCGACCACCTCGGCGCGGTCGGGCCCGGTGACCGGCTGCTCGACGCCGGCTGCGGCCGCGGCGGCAGCAGCATCATGGCCAACCACCGCTTCGGCTGCCAGGTCGACGGCGTGTCCATTTCGGAGCAGCAGGTCGCGTTCGCCAACGAGCAGGCGAGCAAGCGCGGGGTCGCCGGCCAGGTGCGCTACCACCTGCGCAACATGCTCGACACCGGCTTCGAAACCGGTGCGTTCAAAGGCATCTGGAACAACGAAAGCACGATGTACGTCGACCTGCACCAGCTCTTCGCCGAGCACGCCCGTCAGCTGGCGCCGGGCGGCCGCTACGTCACCATCACCGGGTGCTACAACGACGTGACCGGCGGCCGGTCGCGTGCGGTGAGCCAGATCGACCAGCACTACATCTGCAACATCCACGCCCGCGGCGACTACTTCAAGGCGTTGTCCGCCAACGGTTTCGTCCCCATCAACGTCGTCGACCTCACCGCCGCCACCATCCCGTACTGGGAGCTGCGCGCGCAGTCGTCGGTGGCCACCGGGATCGAGGACTCGTTCCTGACGGCCTACCGCGAAGGCAGCTTCCACTACCTGCTCATCGCCGCCGACCGGATCTGAGCGAGGGACTCCGATGACCGCTCCCGAGTGTCCGTTGTGGATCCCGGCCGACGCGCTCGCCTTCTCCGCGGGCCCGTCGGGGATCGGGACGTCCGCGGCCCGGCTCTCGGCGGCACTCGCGCACGACCCGGCGTACGTCGAGCGGGAGTGGGGTGCCGGGACGGCCTCGCCACTGTACGTCCCGGTGGTCGAACGCGTCGACGAGCCGCTGGCCGAGGAGGTCGACCGGCGGCTCGTCGCGTGGGCGGTGGAGTGCGGGTTCACCGGGGAGGGGCTGGAGCAGATCGCCAAGGCCGGCTTCGGGCGGCTGGCGATGCTGGCCCACCCCGACAGCGCCGACCCGGACCTGCTGCTGATCGCCGCGCAGCACAATGCCGTCTGGTGGGCCGCGGACGACTACTACGCCGACGACAGCGCGCTCGGCGCGTCCCCGACCGAGCTCCCGCCGCGGCTGGCGCTGGTGATGGCGGCGATGGACCCGGTCGCCCCGGCGGGCGAGTTCACCGACGCGCTCGACGAGGCGCTGCGGGCCGACCCGATCCTGGTCGGGCTGAACTCCGCGGTCGGGCACCTGGGCCGCCACGGCACGCCGACGCAGGTGCAGCGCGTCTGTTACGCGACGTTCTCGATGTTCGTCAGCTGGGACGCGTACGCGGCGTGGCGTTACACCGAGGCCTACCCGCCGGCGTGGGAGTACCTCGCGGCGCGCCAGCACGACAGTTTCTACACGTCGATGACGCTCTGCGACCCGGTCGGCGGCTACGAGCTGCCTGCCGCGCTGTACTACGACCCGCGGGTGCGGCGGGCGATGATGCGCGCCGGCACGGCCTGCGTCCTGGTCAACGACCTGTACTCGGTGGCGAAGGACGCCGCCGACGAAAACCCGGTGTGCAACATGGTCCTGCAGGTCGCGGCCGACCGGGACTGTTCACTCGAGGAGGCCACCGAGGTCACCGTGGCGCTGCACAACAAGCTCGTGCGCGAGTTCGAAGAGGGGCACCGGGAACTGCTCGCGGTGCCCTCACCCGAACTGCACCGGTTCCTGAGGGGGGTGCGGGCCTGGATGGGCGGCGGCTACGAGTGGCACGCCACCAACCCGCGGTACCGCACCTGAGGGCACCCGAGACTGCCGGGACCTGTTCGGGGGCAGGTCCCGGCGGCCGGCCGGGGCCCGTCAGGCCAGGCGTTCGTGCCAGGAGGTGAACGCCGCGACGAGGTCTTCGGGGGCGCCGGCCTCCCGCAGGCGCCGCGTTTCCTCCTCGACGTACTGGAGGTAGAGCGGCCGCAGGTGGGCGCGCAGCTCCGGCTCGGCCTCGGCGGGGTTCAGCGGCCGCCCTTCGCGGATCTGCCGCGCCAGCCGGACCAGGGACGCCTCCGAGGCGTCGGGACGGCCGAGGTACCACGAGATGGCTTCGTCGTTGGTCGCCGCGCGGCCGGTGCCCGTCGTGCCCGTGTAACCGAAGCGGAGCGGGAAGAACACGGCCTTCGTGAACCACACGGGGTCGGCCAGCAGCCGCTTCGGCCGGTGGAACTCCGCGGTCACCTCGTCGGTCGCCAGGACGCCGACGGCGAACCGCGCGCTCTCCAGCAGGAGTTCCCCGCGGTCCGGCCGGGCCACCTTCGCGGTGATCTCTTCGCCGAACAGGAGCGTCGCGTGCTCGGCCAGCTCGAGCCGGTCGATCGCCGGGAAGCGCCCGTCCTGCTCGCCTCGGCTCAGGGCCGGCAGCGACCCCCAGAACACGGACAGCTTGCGGTGCAACGGACTCCGCTCCCGGAGCGACTCGCCCAGGGCCTCGAACGTGGCCGGGTCGTCGTCCTGGCGGTCGGCGAGGACGACGGCGAGGTCGATGTCGCTGACGGCCGGGGAGTAGCCGCCGTAGGAGAGACTGCCCAGGAGGTAGGCGGCGACGAGGCGCTCGCCGAAGGCTTCCCGGTACGTCTGCGCGGCTTCGACGGCGACGGCGCGGGCCGCCGTGGCCGGTTCGGTCGTGGTCATGCCGCAACGGTATCGCGCCGGGCGCACTCGGCGATGCGGTTCGAGACGACGCCGATGACCTGCCAGGCCCGGTCCAGCACCTTCACGAGCGCGTCGACGGTCCAGTCGCTGCGCTGCCGCAACACTTCGTAGCCCATTTCGAGGTGTTCGACGTCGGCTTCGTCGTGCAGCTCGAAGTACTCGTCCTCGGGGAACGCCCGGGTGCCCGCCTGGCTGAAGACGAGGCTGCCGGCTTCGAGGGCGAGGTGCGCGAGGACGGCGCGCTGGACGCCGGGCAGCACCGCGAACTGGTCGACGAACCACGACGCGCCGGCCTCGATCACCGGGTCCCAGACCAGTTCCCGGTCGTCCGCGCGGCTGCGGGCCAGGATCTTGTCGTGGCCGATCTCCTCCTCCTGGTGCTCCAGGGCGAGCGCCCGCAGCTGCGGGTCGGACTCGAAGGTGACGCGCGCGCTGATCATCCGCTGGAAGGCGTTCGACCACGGCTGCAGGTAGGTGAGCACGGCCTTCTTGGTCTTCTCCGGCGTGCTTTCGTCGGTCAGCAGCCGGATCAGGTCCGACGACTCGTACTCGCGTTGCCGCTCTTCGTTGTAGCGGGCGATGCGCTCGACGTCCTGCTGGGTCATGGTCGGCTCCTTCCGTCGGTGCTGCGGATGATCATCTTTCCGGGGACGCTACGCAAGATCAACAGTCGCGAGCGTCTGGTCGAAAACCGGGAACCGGAAGTACGTGGTGACGTCGCCGCGCCGGCCCGCGGCGCGGTGGCTGACCAGTTCGAGCAGGCCCCGGCTCGCCGCCAGCGGCCCGGGCGCCAGGGCGGCGGCGAGCGCGCGGAACCGGCCGGGGTCGACGCCTTCGCCGCGCAGCAGCTCGGCCGTGCGGTCGACGGCTTCGGCGTCGCCGCCGGTGAGCGAGGGGAGGCGGAGGTAGGTCGTGGACTCGGCGGCGCGGTCCAGCCCGGACCGGAACGCCAGGCAGCTCAGCGCGGCGTCCCCGGCGCTTTCCCGGCCCCCGGTCAACGTCCGGTAGGCGGAGAGAGCGCTTTCGGCGTCGTGCCGCCGGGCCGCGGCCGCGACGCGGTTCACCTCGGCGAGGTCGGCGTCGTGGTTGCGGTAGTAGATCTTCACGCGCGCGTCGGCGCCGTCGGCGACGTCCACGGCGAAGAACTCGATCTCCCGCTCACCGCCGGGTATCTCCACCCGGCGGCGCGCGTCGTCCCACGCGGCGGTCAGGCCCAGCCGGTCCATGGCTTCGCCCACCGCCGCGTAGCGGTGTGACAGCGGCCACTCGTAGAGGCCGAAGTAGGACTTGTGGACGATCCGCGCCGGCGGCCGCCAGGCGACCGAGTGCCACAACGGCGCCGTCGACGGCCGGCCGGCGCGGGTCGTGAAGAGCTCGTGGATCCGTCCCCAGTACCGCGTTTCCCCGGTGTCCACAGGGGAATCCGCGTCGTCCTCGCCGAGGGTGTCGAACAGCACCCGCAGCTCCGGGTGGTCCCCGGACCAGTTGACCGACAGCTCGGCCGGGAACCCGTCGCCGGCCACGTAGGACGGTCGGGCGGGCTTCGGGCCGATCACGTCGCCGCTCCACGAAGGGAGCAATCCGCGCAGCATCCGGGTGGTCCGCACGGCCTGGTCGACCGGGACCTCGAGCGCGTCGCACGCCGTCGCCCAGAGACCACCCAGGAAATCTCCGAACAGCCGGCCCCGTGCGGGATAGTTTTCCCTTATATATTCGGGAAACCACGGCAATCGACTGGTCACGACCGGATGCTATCAGCCGGGTGCATTCCCAACTAAAAAGCTCTACCCGGGTGGTCCAACCAATTGCGCCATGTGGGTTTGCCGATGTTCCCCCTGGCCACGCAGGGGAACCGGACTGTTCCGACCGGACAGGATTAAGACATCAGACCGTCGCCGGTATCACGGTCATCGCGTGTTTGACCAGGCGGATCAGGGCCAGTTTGCTGGAATCGCGGTCGCGTGCGTCACACATGACGATGGGCACTCGGTCGGGAATGACCAACGCTTCCCGGATTTCGTCCGGCGTATACCGCGGCGCGTTGTCGAAACAGTTCACCGCGACGACGAACGGGATCTTCCGGCGTTCGAAGAAGTCGATGGCGGCGAAACTGGTCTCCAGCCGCCGGGTGTCGATCAGCACGATGGTGCCGATCGCGCCGCGGGCCAGGTCGTCCCACATGAACCAGAAGCGGGCCTGCCCGGGCGTGCCGAACAGGTACAGCACGTGCCGCGGCGAGATGGTGATCCGGCCGAAGTCGAGCGCGACCGTCGTCGTGTTCTTGCGCTCCACGCCGGACAGGTCGTCGATGCCGGCGCTGGCCTCGGTCAGCACCTCTTCGGTCGTCAGTGGCGGGATCTCGCTCACCGAGCCGACCATCGTGGTCTTCCCCGCGCCGAACCCGCCGGCGATGATGATCTTGACCGGGGTCGGGACCAGGTCCGCGCCGGAGCCGTCAGTACTTGATGAGACCATCGAGAACCGCCTGGAGAGTTTCGAGGTCCGGCGCCATGGCCGGATTGTGGGTGGGGGACCGCGTGATGACGAGGCCGCGTTCGATCAGGTCGCCGCACAGCACCCGGACGACCCCCAGCGGGATCTTCACGTAGACCGCGATCTCGGCGACGGACACCGGGTTGCGGCAGAGCTGCACGATCGCCAGGTGCTCCGGGCCCAGCCCCACCGGCTCCTGCTCCGACCGCAGGGTCATCACCTGGGTGGAGAGGTCGAGCCGCGCGCTCTCGCCCGGCGTCCGGCCGCTGGTGATCGTGTAGGGCCGCACGAGCGGCCCCGCGGCCTCGTCGTACCAGCCGTCGTCCGCGCTCATGTGGCCTCCCGTAGTACGCGTGCCGCGTCGCGCGGCGCGGACGCCAGGTAGTCCCCGACGCGCTTGACCAACCGGTTCATCTCGTAGGCGATCATCTCGACGTCGACGCTGTCCGCCGCCAGCACGGCCAGGCACGCGCCCAGGCCGGCCGCGGAGACGAACAGGTAGCCGCGCTCCATCTCGATCATGTTCTGCAGCACCGGCCCCCGGTTGAACTGCTTGCTCACGCCCTTGGCGAGGCTCTGCAGGCTCGAGGCGATGGCGGACAGCTGGTCCGAGTCGTCCTTGCTCATGCCGGCCGATTTGCCGATCAGCAACCCGTCGGCGGACAGCACGATGGCGTTCTGCGCGCCGACGACGCGGCTCACGACGTCGTCGAGCAGCCAGTTGAGATCGGGCTTCGCGTTCCCGTACTCGTTCATGCTCCAGAGACCTTGACTTTCCTGTGGTGACGACTTTCCTATGTGGACGTTCGGGGGTGACGCGGGTTACGAGTCTTCGGCGCCGTCGCGGCCTCGTCGGGTGCCCTTGTGGAAGGCCGCGAGCGTGCGCGCGGTGCCCTCGCCGGGAGCCACGTCGGGGGTGACGTCCTCCTCCGGCTCGTTCTCCAGCTGGGCGACGAGGTTCTGCTGCGGCTCCCGGCGCGGCAGCCGCGGCCGGTCGTCGCCCCGTTCCTGCGGCGGTTCCGCCGGGCGGGCGGCGAGCCGCTCCTCCAGGGCGGCCGGCGGGGCGGCGGGCGGCCGCGGGTCGAGCGGGGCCCGCACCGGGTACGGCCGCGGCTTGACGTCCCGCTTCATCGGGATCTGACCGGTGAACGAGCTGGGCATGTCCATCGAACGGAGCGCGCTTTCCTGAGCCTTTTCCGGAGCCCCTTCCGGGGCCTGCGGCGCGGGACCGCCCACCGGGGCGAGGATCGCGGTGTCCTCCGGTGCGACGAACTCGGCCTCGACCTGGCCCGGGAGCTGCTCACCGGCCAGGTGCTGGGTCGGGACGAGGACGGTGGCGCGGAGGCCGCCGTAGCGGGACGGGTCGAAGGTGACGGTCATCCCGAGCTTGGCCGCCAGCCGCGCGACCACGAACAGGCCGAGGCTGGAGTCGGCCCGCAGCGCCATCGCGTCGAACTCGGGCGCCTCGGCCATCATCTCGTTGGCCCACTGGCGGACGCCCTCCTTCATGCCCAGACCCTGGTCCGAAACGTCGACCACGACGCCGCGGGCGACCAGGCGGCTGGTCACCTCGACCGGGGAACCGGGCGGGGAGAACGTCGTCGCGTTGTCGACCAGCTCGGCGATCAGGTGGATCGTGTCGGCCACCGCGGTGCCGGTGATGGCGACGTCGGCGACCTGCTCGACCTGGACCCGCGCGTACTGCTCGGTTTCCGACACCGCCGCGCGCAGCACCTCCATCAGCGCCACCGGCTTGCGCCAGCGGCGGCCCGGCTGCTTGCCGCCGAGGATGATCAGGTTCTCGGTGGTCCGGCGGGCGCGCGCGGCGAGGTGGTCGAGCTGGAACAGCGACGCCAGCTGGGTCGAGTTCTCCTCGCGGGCCTCCATCTCGTCCAGGATCTGCAGCTGCTGGTGCACCAGGACCTGGTTGCGGTGGGCGATGCCGAGGAACACGTTGTGCACGCCGCTGCGGGCCTTCGCCTCGCTCGCCGCCGCGTTGACGGCGGTCAGCTGGGCGACGTTGAAGGCCTCGGCCACCTGCCCGATCTCGTCCCGGCCGTGGTCGAGCTGGGGGAGCTCTTCGTTCAGGTCGACGGATTCGCCGTTCTTGAGCCGGTCCACGATGTTCGGCAGCCGGTTGCGGGCGAGGTCGAGGGAGTCGTTGCGCAGCCGCGCGAGCCGCGTCATCAGCGCGCGGTCGACGAGCGAGCGGGACACCCGGATCGCGACGATGATCGCGGCGAGCGAGGCGAGCAGGGCCACCACACTGCCGACGATCGCGTTGCGCAGCTGGGCGTCACCGGAGTCGATCGCCGCCGCGGAAACCTTGTCGGCCTGGTCGATGGCCATGTCGTTGAGGACTTGGGCGACCTGGCTCGTCGCGCTCTGCCAGTCGGCCCCGCCGACGGGCGGGCCGTCCCGGTCGCCGGCGGACCACGGGCCGTGCTTGACGATCGCGTCCTCGGCGCCGGCCAGCTGCTTCCAGGCCCCGCCGGTGGTCAGCGTCTGGTACTTGGCGCGCACAGCCGGGTCGAGGAACGGCGCGATCTGCGCCAGCTGCGTCTTGTAGTACCCGGACAGCTGGGTGAACTGGACGAAGTCGTCGGGGGCGAACGTCCCGGACGCGAGCGCCGTCGAGACCAGCGACGTCTCCCGCGACATCATGTCACCGGCGCGGAAGACCGACGTCGCGGTGATGCCGCCGTACGCGGCCGCGGCGTCCGGCACCACGCGGGACTGGGTGTCGAACAGGTTCGACGCCGTGTCCAGCACCCCGTTGTAGTAGGTGTTGACCTGGCTGCGGTCGATGCTGCGGAAGCCGATCTGCGAGCGCAGCACCGGCAGCTGGTCGAACTGGTTCTTGAGCGCGTTGACCTTGGTCGCGATCTCGTCGGGCGCGCTGGAGATCGTCGCGGCGAAGGCGTTCTGCAGGGCGCCGAGCTTCTCGTCGGTCGCTTTCTGCTGCGTCTGCAGCCGGGTCTGCCCCAGGCCCGGGTCGTCGAGGTACTGGAGGGCGACCTGGCGCTCCTGCTGGAACGCGGCCAGCGCGGTGGCGGCGGGGATCGACACTTCGCGCACCGAAGCCGCGACCAGGCGGACGTAAAGGCCGTTCACGAAGAAGTACGAAGACAGCGCGGTCCAGAGCACCAGGAGCGTCACACTCGGAATGAGGACGGTCCTGGTGAGCCTTTTGCGGATCGACTTGTCGTACGGCTTGTCGGACTCGTCTTTGTCGGCTTTGCTCTTCACGGGGGTTCACGAACTCCTGAGTGACGGTCGGCGATAGGTGGGGACCCGGTCGAGGAAGCAGACACGACGAAGGGACATTGTGGCCGCCGTCACTCGTCTTCGCCTCACCCTCCGTGTTGCCGCGGTATCGATCAGGATCCGTTTTTTACCACGAACCACTGACGCGCCGCGGAGCTGACCCGGCCTGCGGACCCTTGTCCGGCGTCGCGCGAACACCGTTTACCGTCCGCGGCGGGGCCGTTACCGCCATTTGCGCGGGTACCGGCGCCGGGCGCCAATTCGCACTACCGTGTATTGGGCCGAACGGGTGAAACTGAATTCGTCCGGGCTGTCTTCCCGGTAGCGGGAAGAACGGGCAGGGGCACTGCCCCGGTGTGCGCTACCGCCGTTCGGGTTCTTCGACGATTTCACCGGGATCGGCGTCCGCGCCGGCGGTGAGCCCGCGGGCGAAGGTGCGAACTCGATCACGCAGCGCGTCCGGCGTCTCGATCACGAAGGGGCGGTCCAGGGCCGCGAGCACCGACGGGACCCAGTCCAGCCGCTCGGCCCGCAGCCGGACCCGCACCCAGTCCGGCGCGCCCGGGATCGCCGCCACGGTGGCGATCCCGGCCGGCAGCCGCGGCCGGACCTGCTCGGCCGACGCGCGCACCCGCACCGAAACCTCGTGCCGGCGCGGCACTTCCGTGAGACCGGAGAGGACGTGCTCGCCGGGGTCGAAGCCGTCGGGCACGGCGAACGACCCGGCGCCGGGCGTGGCCGCGGCGATCCGGTCCAGCCGGAAGGTGCGCACTTCGCCGCTGGCCGAGTCCTCGCCGGTGACGTACCAGCGGCCGGCGTGGGCGACGATCCCGTACGGGTGCACGGTGCGCTCGCTGCGCCGCCCGTCCCACGCGGTGTAGGCGACGGCGACGGGCCGGCGGTCCCGCGCGGCTTCGGCGAGCGTCAGCAGCACGGCCGTCTCGGGACCGACCGCGGGCCGCGCGGGTGAGGTGAAGTCGAGGGTCCCGAGGAGCGCGTCCAGCTTCCGCCCGAGCGCCTCGGGGAGCACGCGGCGCACTTTGGCGGTGGCGCTCTCCGTCGCGACGGCGGACGTCGTGACCAGCCCGGCCCGCTGCCCGGCGACCAGGCCGAGGAGCACGGCGAGCGCCTCCTCGTCGGTGAGCATCAGCGGCGGCATCCGGAACCCGGGCGCGAGCCGGTAGCCGCCGTAGCGGCCGCGGACGGAACGGACCGGGACGTCCAGGTCGATCAGGTGCGCGGCGTACCGGCGGACGGTGCGCTCGTCCACCCCCAGCCGCCCGGCGAGGTCGGCGACGGTGCGGGTCCCGCCGCCCTGAAGGATCTCCAGCAGAGCGAGCACCCGGGCGGTCGGTCGCGTCACGTCCGGAAGTCTGCCACGGATACCGGGCGGAACCGGCCCGGTATCGGCTGCCTCACCCGGTCCGGGTGCCGCGCTCTTCTTCGCGGACCGGGAGCGGCCGGCGCTCACGGCTCCGGTTTCGCGTGCGGGTGGGCAGCGGCGGGTTCTCGTGCTTCGGCGGTCGGCGCGCCGGATGTCACGGCACTTGCGCGGCGGACGGTCGCCGCCGGCTCAGCCGTCGCGGTCCGCTTCCCCTTGGTCGGCCCGGCGGACCGGCAGTGGCCGGCGTGGCTCGCGGACCCCGGCGGGATCGCCGCCGCCGGTGATCCGGACCGTGACGGTGCCCCAGCGCGCCGGCCGCACCCCGGCCGCGGCAGTTGCGCGACGACCCGGCCGTTCAGGAGGGGATGGGGGCGGTCGGGATCGGGGCCCTGCACGAAAAGTCCGGCGTCATGCCCGGAAAGCCGGGCGTCGAGAGCTTGCCTGCCCCGGAAGTTCGGCACGATGACCGGTTCGTCCGACTGTGCTCACCCGAGCTCCGAAATCCCGGACGGCACCGCCGTTGACGAGTGACCTTTCGGGCCGTTCGGGCCGCTTGACCTGGCCGGATCCGCCGTCAGATTGACATTCAGACTGCTCTTGTCAATCGAACTATACATACTCTATGGTTTTGTAAACCAGCCAACGGAGGAGGGTGTGATGAGCGAAGTGACCGGGACCGTGCCCGCCGGTTCGACCGAGCTGTGGCGCGATCGCAAGCGGTACCTGTGGCTGATCGGGCTGGTGGTGCCGTCGCTCGCGTTCCTCGCCATCGGGCTGCACGCCGCCACCGGCTGGGGGGTCTGGTTCTGGATCGGGCCGATCGTGATCCTCGTCGTCGTGCCGCTCATCGACCTGGCCGCCGGGCTCGATCGCAGCAACCCGCCCGACGACGTGCTCGAACGGCTCGAGAAGGACCGCTACTACCGCTGGATCACCTTCGCCTTCCTGCCCATCCAGTACGTCGGCTTCGTGGCCGCGTTCTGGCTCGTCGCCCGCGGTGACCTGTCCATTGTGGACAAGATCGGCCTGGCGATCTCGATCGGCTGCATCGGCGGGATCGGCATCAACACCGCGCACGAACTGGGCCACAAGAAGGAGAGCCACGAGCGCTGGCTGTCGAAGATCGCGCTGGCGCAGAGCTTCTACGGCCACTTCTACATCGAGCACAACCGCGGCCACCACGTCCGGGTCGCGACGCCGGAGGACCCGGCCAGCAGCCGCGTCGGCGAAAGCTTCTACCGTTTCTGGCCGCGCACCGTCTTCGGCTCGCTGAAATCCGCGTGGCGGCTGGAGCGCAAGCGCTACGCCCGGCGGGACAAGCACCCGTTCCGGATCGGCAACGACGTCCTCAACGCCTGGCTGATGTCGGCCGTCCTGTGGGCCGCGATGATCGTGTGGCTCGGCATCGGCATCCTGCCCTACCTGATCATCCAGGCCGTGATCGGCTTCTCGCTGCTCGAAGTCGTCAACTACATGGAGCACTACGGCATGCTGCGCCAGCGGGTCGGCGCGCCCGGCCGCCGCCGGTACGAGCGCGTGGATCCCAGCCACAGCTGGAACTCCAACAACATCGCCACCAACGTCCTGCTCTACCACCTGCAGCGCCACAGCGACCACCACGCCAACCCGACCCGGCGCTACCAGACCCTGCGCGACTTCGCCGAGTCGCCGGTGCTGCCCACCGGGTACGCCGGGATGATCGTGCTGGCGCTGGTCCCGCCGGTGTGGCGCCGCGTGATGGACCCGCGCGTGCTCGGCCACTTCGACGGCGACCTCTCCCGCGCCAACCTCCAACCGTCCAAACGGGACAGGATCCTCGCGCGGTACGGCACCCGCGTCACGGCGGAGCACCCGCTCCAGGACACCCGCGGCGACGCCACCGAAGGCGGCATGTGCCCGGGCTGCGGGTACGTCTACGACGAGCAGCTCGGCGACCCGCGCGAAGGCTTCCCGGCGGGCACGCCCTGGTCGGCGATCCCGGACTCCTGGTGCTGCCCCGACTGCGGCGTGCGCGAGAAGGTCGACTTCGTCGCGCCGGGGCGGGTGGGCGCGTGATGCGGATCGAAGCGGACCGCGGCAAGTGCGACGGCCTCGGCATGTGCGAGGCGATGGCGCCCGACTTCTTCGAGGTGGGGGACGACGGCACCGTCGTCGTCCTCGACGAGCGGCCCGGCGAGGACCACCGCCAGGACGTCGCCGCCGCCGTCGACGCCTGTCCCGTGCTGGCCCTGAAACTGACATGACGTTCGTCGTCGCCGGCGCGTCGCTGGCCGGGCTGCGCGCGGTCGAGTCCGCGCGCCGCACCGGTTACCGCGGCCGGATCGTGCTGATCGGCGCCGAGGACCGCCTGCCCTACGACCGGCCGCCGCTGTCCAAGGCGTTCCTCGACGTCGACGGCCCGGGCGAGGTCGCGCCGTTCCACCCCGAAGCGGTGCTGCGGGACGAACTCGGCGTCGAGCTGATGCTGGGCGCTGCGGCCGAAAGCCTCGACACGGCGGCCCGCGAGGTGACGGCCGGCGGCACCGCGATCCGGTACGACGCCCTGGTCATCGCCACCGGCGCGGCCGCCCGCCGGCTCCCGGGAGCCCGCACGCTGCGGACCGCCGAAGACGCCGTCGCGGTGCGCACGGCGCTGGACCACGGCGCGCGGACCGTCGTGATCGGCGCCGGGTTCATCGGCTCCGAAGTCGCGTCGGCGGCCCGGAAGCGCGGCCTGCCGGTGACGATCGTGGAAGCCCAAGCGGTCCCGCTCGCCCGCGCGGTCGGCGAGGAAGCCGGTGCGGCGCTGGCCGAGCTGCACCTCGCGGCGGGCACCGACCTGCGGCTCGCCACCGAAGTCACCGAAGTCACCGAAGTCACCGAAGTCACCGGAGTCGGCGACGGCGTCCGGCTGGCCACCGGCGAAGTCCTGCCCGCGGACCTCGTCGTCGCGGGCATCGGCGCCGTCCCGGCCACCGGCTGGCTCGAGGGCAGTGGCCTCGCGCTGCACGAGCGTGACCGCGGCGTGGTGTGCGACGCGACGCTCGCCGCCGGAGCGCCCGGCGTCTACGCGGCCGGCGACGTCGCGCACGTGCCGAACCCGCTCTTCGACGGCGAGCCGATGCGTCTGGAGCACTGGACGAACGCGGCCGAGCAGGGCGCGGCCGCCGCCCGCCACGCGCTCGACCCGGCGTCGGCGCGCGCCCTGGAACCCGTGCCGTACTTCTGGTCCGACTGGTACGGCCACCGCATCCAGTTCGTCGGGACGCCGCGCGCGGACGAGGTCGTCGTCCGCGGGGCCACGACGCTCTACCGGCGCGGTGACCGGCTCGCCGGCGCGCTGACGGTCGACCGGCCCCGCGAGATCATGAAGTACCGCAGGCGGATCGCCGCGCGGGCGCCGTGGTCCGAGGCGCTGGCCTTCGCGGGCGCGGCCTAGAATGACGATCATGAGCGGGGCACTGGCGCCGCCCGAGGGTGGTCAGCATCGGCGGCCGATCATCATCGCGGCGATCGAGCTGACGGCGCGGTCGGGCTGGTCGGCGGTCACGATGGCGCGGCTGGCCGAACTGGTCGGCGTCAGCCGCCAGACCGTCTACAACGAGATCGGCTCCAAGCCGGCGCTGGCCGAGGCCATGGTGGCGCACGAGCTCGACCGGTTCCTCTCGGTCGTCTCGGCGGCGTTCGAGCGGCACCCGGACGACCTCGTCGAGGCGATGTACGACGCCGTCCGCGCGGTCCTCGAGCTGGCCGACGACAACATCCTGCTGCGCGCGATCGCCTCGGCGACCCACGGCACGGACACCGAGCTGCTGCCCCTGCTGACCACCCGGGCGAGCCTGCTGCTGACCGGCGCGAAGACCATGCTGGTCGACCGGGTGCTGTCCTACCGCCCGGAGCTGACGTCCGAGCAGGTCACGGTAGTGATCGACGTGGTCGTGCGCACGGTCCTGAGCCACGTGATGCAGCCGTCGGACACCCCGGCCCGCACCGCGGACGCCCTGGCCTGGGTGGCCGCGCGGGTCCTCGGCGTCGAGGCGGCGAACCCGCCCCTGCGCCACGCCTGAATGCCGTGAGGGGCACCCTCAGGGACAGATAAGCCCTGAGGGTGCCCCTCACGGCATCCGACGTCAGGGCCGGGGGATGTTGCGCAAATTGCTCCGCGCCAGCTCCAGCATCCGGCCGACGCCGCCGTGCAGCACCGTCCGGGTCGAGGCCAGCGCGAAGCCCCGGACCTGCTCACCCGTGATGTGCGGCGGCAGCGAAAGCGCGTTCGGGTCGGTCCGGACGTCCACCAGGAACGGGCCCGGCGACGCCAGTGCCCGCTCCAGCGCCGGGCGGACCTGGGCCGGGTCGTCGACCGCCACGGACTGCAGGCCGCACGCCGCCGCGATCGCCGCGTAGTCCGCAGGGCCGTGGTCGGTCTCGTAGAACGGGTAGCCGGCGACCATCATCTCCAGCCGGATCATGCCGAGCGAGCCGTTGTTGAACACCACGACCTTCAGCGGCAGGTTCTGCTCGCGGACCGTCAGCAGCTCGCCCAGCAGCATCGACAGCCCGCCGTCGCCGGAGAGCGAAACCACCTGCCGGCCCGGCGCCGCCGTCTGGGCGCCGATCGCCATCGGCAGCGCGTTGGCCATCGAGCCGTGCCGGAACGAGCCGAGCACCCGCCGGCCCGGCCCCGGTGTCAGGTAGCGGGCGGCCCACACGTTGCACATCCCGGTGTCCACCGTGAAGATCGTGTCGGCGCCGGCCAGCTCGTCCAGCTGCGCCGCGACGTACTCCGGGTGGATCGGCCGCAGCTTCGTGATGTCCTTGGTGTAGGCCGAAACGACGTTCTCGAGCGCCTTCGCGTGCCGCCGCAGCATCTTGTCCAGGAACGTCCGGTCGGTCCGCCGTTCCAGCAGCGGCAGCACCGCGCGCAGCGTCGCCCCGACGTCGCCGGTGACCCCCAGCTCCAGGGGCGTGCGCCGGCCCAGCCGCGCGGCGTCGCGGTCGATCTGCACCGTGCGGCGGCCCGGCAGGAAGCTGTCGTACGGGAAGTCCGTGCCCAGCAGCAGAAGCAGGTCCGCTTCCTGCGTCGCCTCGTAACAGGCGCCGTAGCCGAGCAGGCCGCTCATGCCGACGTCGTACGGGTTGTCGTACTGGATCCACTCCTTGCCGCCGAGCGAGTGGCCCATCGGCGCGTTGACCGTGGCGGCGAGCTCCAGCACCTCCGCCCGCGCGTCGCGGACCCCGGCGCCGGCGAACAGCGCGACGCTCTCCGCCCGGTTGATCAGCTCGGCCAGCTCGCGGACGTCTTCGGCGGCCGGCTCCTCGACGGGCGTGCGGTAGGCGAGCGGGCTCGTCCCGGTTTCGTGCGCGACCGGCCGGGCGCCGACGTCACCGGGGACGACCAGCACGGATACGCCGTGCTTGCCGACCGCGGTCTGCATGGCGATCCGCAGCAGCCGCGGCATCTGCGCGGCGCCGTTGACCATCTCGGTGAAGTGGCTGCAGTCGGCGAACACCCGCTCCGGGTGCGTCTCCTGGAAGTAGCCGGTGCCGATCTGGTCCGACGGGATGTGCGACGCGAGCGCCAGCACCGGCGCGCCGCTGCGGTGGGCGTCGTAGAGGCCCTGGATCAGGTGCGTGTTGCCGGGCCCGCAGCTGCCGGCGCAGACCGCCAGCCTGCCCGTGACCTGGGCTTCGGCCGAGGCCGCGAAGGCCGCGCCCTCCTCGTTGTGGGTGTGCACCCAGTCGAAGTCCGGGTGCCGGCGGACGGCGTCCGCGATCGGGTTGAGACTGTCGCCTACGAGGCCGTAGATCCGCCGCACGCCCGCCGCGTGCAGCACTTCGATGAGCTGTTCCGCCACGGTCGTGGCCATCAGGTGTCCCTTCGCGCGGCGGTCCGTCCTTGATCGACAGTATTACCGCAGCCCGTGGTTGTCCGCCCAGGCGGCGATCGCGGCGGCGATCTCCTTCGGCCGGTCCTCCTGGGCGTGGTGCCCGGCTTCGCCGCCCGCGACGACGTCCAGTGCCGCGACGTTCTCCCTGCACCACCGCGTCATCGCGTCCCCGATGAGCAGGGTCGGCGAGCCCTCGAACGTCAGCAGCAGCTTGGGGACGTCGTCGCTGGAAGCCAGCCACCCGTCGTAGGCCTCGATGCGCGTGACGAGCCCGGCCGGGTCGCCGCCGAGGGGGAGCTGGCGGGCCCACGCGAGGACCGGGCGGCGGCTCTCCGGCGTCGGAAACGGCGCCAGGTAGGGCTCGAGATCGGCGACCGGCGTGCGCACCCCGCCGGTGAAGGCCTGCCGCACGAACAGGTTCCGGTCCAGCACCATCTCCTCGCCGACGCCGGGGGTGCGGATCTTCCGCGACCGCTCGGCCGCCTGCGGCGACAGGTCCTCCCAGGCCATCGGCTTGACGATCGTCTCGAAGAACGCCAGCCCCCGGACGCGGCCCGGGTGCCGCGCGGCGAAGTCGAACGCGAGCGCGCCGCCCCAGTCGTGCCCGACGAGGACGACGTCGGCCAGGCCGAGCGCGTCGAACCAGGCGTCGAGGTAGCGGGCGTGGTCGGCGAAGGCGTACGGGACGTCGGGCTTGCCCGAGCGGCCCATGCCGATCAGGTCGGGGGCCAGCAGCCGTCCGGCGCCGACGTCCGGCAGGACGTTGCGCCAGCCGTACGACGAGCCGGGGTTGCCGTGCAGGAACACGATCGGGGCGCCGCTACCGGATTCTTCGTGGTGGATGACCGAATCGAGGACGGGGGTTTCGGGCATGGCCGGTCCTTCAGGAGGGATCGAGGGGGGTGTCGAGCAGGAGGGTGAGCTCGCGGACCAGCGCGTCGGTGCGGGCGCCGTCGCGGCCGCCGAGGGGGGCCAGGAGCCGGTCGAGCAGGGTGCTCACCGTGGTGATCGCCGGCCGGACGATCTCGCGGCCGTGGCCGGTGAGGGTCAGCCGGACGGTCCGGGTGTCGGCGGCGTCGCGGGTGCGGGCGATGAGCCCGTCGGCGTCGAGGGCGCGGGCCAGCTTGGAGACGTAGAGCGCCTCGAGCCCGGTCTGGTCGGCCAGTTCCCGCTGGCTCGGCTGCCGGCCGGTGCCCTCCAGGCCGTAGAGCGACGCCATCAGCACGTACTGGGCGTGGGTCAGCCCCAGCGGCGCCAGGGCGCGGTCGACGGCCACGCGCCACTTCATGGACAGCCGCCAGACGAGGTAACCCGGCGTCGCGCCGTTCGATGTGCCGCTCACGGTCGATACAGTACATGGCTACTAAATACATGGCTACTATTTTGGGCGGCGTGAAACCCGGGCGGACGCGGGCGAGGTCAGGCGAGTTCGCGGATCCGGGCCATCGCGCGCCGGACCTCGGCGAAACCGGTGGTCAGCGGGCTCAGACCGATCCGGATGCCGTCCGGGCGGCGGAAGTCGATGATGACGCCGTGGTCGATGAGCACCGCGGAGAGCCGTTCGGCGTCCGGGTGCCGGAGGGTGACGTGGCCGCCGCGCCGGTCGTCGTCCCGCGGCGAGGCGATCGTGAACCCGAGCGGGACCAGCCACGCGTCGGCGAGGTCCAGGACCCACCGGCCCAGTTCGACGGCCTTGGCGCGCACGCGCGTGATCCCGGCCTCGGCCAGCAGTGCGACACCTTCCCGGACGCCGACCAGGCCGAGCACCGGCGGGGTGCCGGACAGCGCGCGGCGGATCCCGGGCGCCGGCTCGTAGCGCGCCGCCATGCCGAAGGTGTCGGCCGCGCCCATCCAGCCGGTGATCGGCTGGCCGAACGCGCTGTGGTGCCGGGCGGCGACGTAGAGGAACGCGGGCGCGCCGGGGCCGGCGTTGAGGAACTTGTACGTGCAGCCGACCGCGAAGTCGACGCCGGCCGCGTCCAGCTCCACCGGGATCGAGCCGACGCTGTGGCAGAGGTCCCAGACGACGAGCGCGCCGTACTCGTGCGCCAGCCGGGTGATCCCGGCCAGGTCGGCGATCGCCGCGGACCGGTAGTCCACATGGGACAGCACGACCGCCGCGGTGCGCTCGCCGACGACGGCCGCGACCTGCTCGGCGCCGAAGCCGTCCCACGGGTCGGCGTCGATCCACCGCACGGTCAGGCCCAGTTCGGCGGCGACGCTCTCGACGAGGAACCGGTCGGTGGGGAAGTTCGCGGTGTCCGTGACGAGCTCGTCGCGCCCCGGCCGCAGCGCGACGGCGGCCCGGATCGTCTTGTACAGGCAGACGGACGTCGAATCGGCGACGATCGCCTGCCCGGGCGCGGCCCCGAGCGCGACCCGGCCCAGCTCGTCACCGAGCTGCCCGGGCAGCGTGAGCCAGCGTTCGTCCCACGACCGGATCAGCCGCGAACCCCACTCCTGGGTGACGACTTCCTGGAGCCGTTCCGCCGTGGCGAGCAGAGGCCGGCCGAGGGAGTTCCCGTCGAGGTAGGCGACGACGCCGGGATCCGCGATCGGCACGAACCGGCCCCGGAACGCGGCCAGCTCGTCGGCGGCGTCGAGCGCCTCGGCGCGGGCGAGGGAGGTGTCGGCGGCGGTCAGTTCGCCGGCCCCTTGCCGTTTTCTCGGCCGCTTTCCTTGACCCGTTCGGCTTCCTTGCGCACCTCGGCCTGGGTGGCGCGCTCGCGCTCCAGCCAGGCCGGGCTTTCCGTCTTCAGCGCGTCGATCTGCTCGGTGGTGAGCGCGTCGGTGACACCGCCGCGCGCGAGGCCGCCGATGGACACGCCCAGCTTCGCCGCGACGACCTGGCGCGGGTGCGGGCCGGTGCGGCGCAGCTCGCGCAGCCACTCCGGCGGGTCGATCTGCAGCGCGTTCAGCTCGTCGCGCGAGACGACGCCCTCCTGGAACTCCGGGGGCGTGGCTTCGAGGTACACACCCAGTTTCTTCGCCGCTGTCGCGGGCTTCATCGTCTGGGTGGTCTTGTGCGACGTCATGCCGTCCAGGGTAGCCAGCGCCCGACCGGTAACCTGACCCGGTGACCGGCCCGGACGTTCCCGCCTCCTTCCGGCTCGCGTACGTCCCGGGAGCGACACCCGCCAAGTGGGTGCGGACCTGGGCCGAGCGGGTCCCCGAAGTGCCGCTGCTGCTCGTTCCCGTGGCCGCCGCGGACGCCACCGCCCTCGTGCGCGAGCGCGGCGCCGACGCGGCCCTGCTGCGCTCGCCGCTCGACCGCGAGGGCCTGCACGCGATCCCGCTCTACACCGAGACGACGGTCGTCCTCGTGCCGAAGGACCACCTGGTCGCCGCGGCCGACGAAGTGTCCACAGCGGACTTGGCGGACGAGGTCGTGCTGCACCCCCTCGATGACACGATCGAGTGGGATTCGCTCCCGGGTCGCCCGGCCGTGGACCGCCCGGCGACGACGGCGGACGCGATCGAGCTCGTCGCGGCGGGCATCGGCGTGCTGGTCCTCCCGCAGTCGCTCGCGCGCCTGCACCACCGCCGTGACCTCACCTACCGGCCGGTGGCGGACGCCCCGCAGTCGGGCGTGGCGCTGTCGTGGCTCGAAGACGAGACCAGCGACCTGATGGAGCAGTTCATCGGCATCGTCCGCGGCCGCACGGTCAACAGCACACGCGGCCGGGCGCCCGCACCGGCTCCCGCCGAGCGGAAGCCGCCGGCCCGCAAGCCCGCCGGGGGCAAGGCCGGCAAGCCGGGAGCCGGCCGACGCGGCGGTGGAGTGGCGAAGCGCGGGAAGCCGCGCCGCCGCTCCTGAGCGCTCAGCCCGTTTCGCAGACGCAGTTGCCGTTGGCGCGGTCCGGCAGGTCCGGGTCGTCGAACCAGTGGCCGTCTTCGCCGAGGTAGCGGAACTGGAGCACGGTGCCCGGCACCACCTCGACCGACGTCGACCGGCGGCCGTTGGACCGCGGCATCAGGTGGTGGCGGCCGGGCGTCCAGTCGTTGAACGAACCGACGACACTCACCCGCCCCGGCGGGGCGCCGATCGGCAGGCTGAACGTGACGCGCTTCGAACCGGCGCGGCTCTTGCTGATCTTGATCACTCGGCGGTGGCCCTTTCACGGGACGGTCAGGAGGGCGTGCTCGACGCTGAGCGCGCCCATGATCGCACACCTGTGACGATTCGGTCACGAAGAGTGCTCAAAAGGGGGACGACGCCGCTCAACGGTGCGCCACCGACCGGGTGGACCTGGCCCGATCCATGATCATCTTGCTGTCTTTCGGGGGTTCCGGTGCAAAACTGGCTGCCGTGACCATCACCGTTGATCGTCTCGTCAAGGACCCGTGTGCCTGGCTCAGCGCCGCGACTCGCGAGCTCGCCGACGCGCCACCGGCCGACACGCGAGCGGTGCTCCTGACGGTGTGGGACGGGCTGGCCGCGGCGCGGCTGGCCGGCCTGCACGCCGCCACGGCTTCGCCCGGCTGGCAGGTGCGGCAGCGCTGCGCCGAAGCGGTCGAGTTCGACCTCGCCGTCCAGCTGGCCCGGGACTGCACCGTCGCCACCGGCCTCAACGTGCCGGCCCGGCTGCCCGGAGCCGCGGTCGCCTGGACGATCGACCGGGCCGACGCCGCGGTCGCCACGATCATCCGCTTCTGCCGCACGGCGGAACGCGTCCTGCGCCGGGCCGGCGAGCTGAGGCCGGTGTGGGAGGACAGCCTGCTCGGCCCGGTCGCGCTGACCCGCTGGCTCGGCGACTGCTGGGCGGGCCGCCACACGTGCTGCCCGCTGACGCTCCCGGCGCCCCCACCGCCGTGGTGGCGCTGAAGGATCCGGGCGTGTCCGTCAGGGGAAGGCGGGACCGGCGAGAGGAGCATCGGGTGACCAGATCCGCGGCCCGCCGGTGAAACTCCCCGACGCCACCCGTTCGTGCCTGCGCGAGCTGCTGCTGGCCGAACTGGCCGACGCCGGGACCCGAGCCCGTAAGGCGGGCTGCCCGCCCGGCACGCTGGCCGAAGCCCTCGACGTCCGCCTGACCTCGCTGACCTCGCTGACCTTGAAGACCTCGGACCCCCGCCCCGCACCAGACCTGGCCAGTGGTCCGTGAAGGCCTCCTTGAGGGACTCTACGTCCGTGAAGGAGGCCTTCACGGACTTGCGGGGCAGGGTGGAGGTGGCGGTGGGGTCAGCGGGCGAGGACGGTCAGGGCAGTGGTGACGATCCGGTCGAGGCGGGCGTCGTCGGCGAGGGCGGCGCTCAGCCAGTCGTCGCGGGTGGAACCGTTGCGCGGCAACCGGTCGAGCACCGCCGGGTCGGCCGCGCCGAACAGCACGCGCACGACCGCCGTGACCGCGACCGCCGGGTCCTGGCCGCGGGCCAGCCGGGCCTCGATGGCCCGCAGCGCCTGCTCGGCGAGACCCGAAAGCCGGGCGTCGTCGACCTCGTGCGGCCGCACCAGCTCCAGCGCCGCGAGCTCGGCCGAGCTGTCGGCCGGCATCGGCGCGACCGGCGCGCGCTTGTGGCCGAGCGGGCGCTCGACGTGCTCGGCGTACCAGTTCGGCCGGGTTCGCATGGCCGCCAGCACTTTCCGCACCTCGCGGTCGAGCGTGTCCCGCGTGTCGCGGCCGGCCGGCTCGCCGGTGACCTCGGCGCGGTGCGCGGCCCAGCCGGCCAGCGGCCACAGCTCGCCGCCCGCGGTCGTCGGCACCCCGACCCAGAGCAGGATCCGCACGGCCAGCTCGCCCAGCCACGGGTCGCCGCCGAGGGCGTCGCCCAGCCAGGCCGGGAGCCGAGGTCGTTGCAGCGCCCCGATTTCGCCGCGCCGCCGCCGGTGCGCGTCGACGGTCGCCGGGTTGAGCCGGGTGGCCAGCCAGCCCTCCAGGTTCTCGATCGGCCCGGTCGCGCGCCGCAACGCGTGCTCCACCACGGCTTCGACGTCGTCGTGGAAGCCGTCGAGGCAGTCGGGCCGCATCCATTCCAGCCCGCGGAGGCAGTCCGGGTGCCGGCGTCGCAGCTCCAGCGGCTTGGTGAGCCGCGCGAACACCAGCGGCCAGGTCACGGCGTAGACGGCTCCGCGCAGCCGGGCGAGGTCGCGGGGCGGCGCGGCCGAAGCCGAACCGGCCAGCCGCCCGGCGCGCGCCAGTTCACGGACCCCGGCGACGTCGACCGGGCGGATCGGGTGCGTGGTGCCGGGCAAGCGGTCCTCCAGCTGCCTCGTGGCGAATACGCCGACAGGGCACATGGTCGGCCGGGCGGGGGAGAGGAAAAGGCCGGTGCCAGGCCGAGTTCCGGGCCGACTGGCCAGCGACTGGCCACCCGGTGAATCACCTGATCGGTGCAGCGAATACGTCCGATCGCGCGGAAGTCCGCGTGCCACAATCGGTTTCCGATGGCACACGACGGCGGGTTGAGCCGCGAACTGACCACGCTGCGGCGGGGCTGGGGCCTGGAGACCGAGGGCCTGCTCAGCCGGGTGGGCCCGCTGATCTCCGGCTGGTGCGAGCTGCACCGCGCGAAGAACGACCGGGAGGCGCGGCGCGTCCTGCGGGCCGCCATCGAGTCCGCGATCGAGGAGTTCCCCCGGGACGACCGCCTGGCGGTCACCATCGCGCTGTGCATCGAACCGGGCGCGCAGTACGCGCTGCTCAGCGACCGGGTCGCGGTCCTGATGGAGCGGCTGCAGGTCGCCGAGCGCACCGCCCGGCGGCGGATCGACCGGGGCTGCGCCCGGCTGGCCGCCGAGATCGAGGCGAGGACACATCCCGACCGGGGTGAGCCGGACCCGGACAAGGGCTGGTTCGTCAAGCGGCTCAACGCCGTCGTGCGGCTCGACACCCTGGTGCCGACACTGATCGAGGACCGCCTGATCGTCGCGACCCGCGACGGCCTGAACCGGATTTCGGCCCAGCTCACGGTGCCCCGCGTCGAAGACGGCACCGACGCCGAGCGCGACGTGGCCGCCGACGCCCGGTACGGCGTCCGCATGGGCGAGCCGATCCGCCAGGGGCAACGGCACTTCCGCTGGCCGCTGGACCTGCCCCGGCCCCTGAAGGCCGGCGAAGACCACACCTATTCGCTGGAGTACCAGGTCCGCGACGGCCGCCCGATCCGCCCGTCGTACGCGTTCGTCCCGCTGGTGACGTGCGAGTCCTTCACGGTCCGCGTCCGCTTCGACCCGCACCACCCGCCCCGCGCGGTGTGGCGGCTGGACAAGGTGCCGAACTCGGTCCTGTCCGACCCGCCGCAGCCGGGCGAGCCGTTGCCCCTCGACGGCACGTTCGAGGTGGTGCAGGACTTCGCCGCGCCCCAGCTGGGGTACGCGTACGGCGTCCAGTGGCTGCCGGAGGCGTAACGGGCCGGGCCTCGCCGACGACCCTGGGTGGGTCGTCCACCAGGGGAGGCCCGTCATGGGAAACAGAGCACTCGCCGCACTGGCCGGGGCGCTGGTGGTCGCCGCGGGCGCGGTGGCCTTCGCCGGCGCGTCCGCGGCCGTGGGCCCGGCGCCGGCGCCGCTCGTCCAGGCGGCGCAGGCCACCTGCGTCACCGACGGCAACGGTTTCTGCACGGTCGCCCACGGTCTCGGCAAGGTGCCGGAGGCGATCGTGGTGTCGCCCAACACGCCGAGCGCGTTCAACGCGTTCACGCTCAACACGGTGCTGGGGTCGTCCACGGCGACGACGTTCCAGGTGCGCGCGATGTTCGGTCAGACGACCCCGAAGACGTTCGGCCAGATCTGGTTCACCTACGCGGCTTACGGCGCCGCGGCGACACCGCCGACAACGACATCGCAGCCCCCGACCACGACCTCTCCGCCCCCGACCACGACGCCGCCCGCGGGCTGAACCGGGTCACGGAATCCGCGGCGAAACCCTTGCCCGGCAACGACTTCAGGTCACCGTGGCCGTGGCGACGGCTTGTCCCGCAGTTCGTCGGCGAAGATGGCGTCCATGCGGGAACCGGCCCGCAGCAGGACACGGGCGGCCGCGCGGATCCCGTAGCCCAGCGCGAACAGGAGCAGCAGGCCCAGGCCGATGGCCGCGGAGTTCGCCACGAGCGCCTCCCGGTACTGGTGCGCGAGGTAGCCGAGGCCGGCTCCGGCGGTCACGGCGTCGAGCAACGCCAGCCGGAGCAGGGGGGACGGTGCGGCTCGGAGTGCGGTGGCCATCGTTCACCTTCCCGCCGGGCCGTTCAGCGGCAACGTCCTTGCAACTTAGACGAGCGTGCTCCGGTCGGCAGCCACGACAACCTGTTTGGCCTACCGGGTGGGCCCGGATGGCCGCTGTGATAACTTGAAACGAACTGGGTCTTCTTTGCATTGGCACATCCCCGAGCCGCCTGCGCGCACCGGGGTCAGGGGGCGGTAGCTCAGTTGGTTAGAGCAGGGGACTCATAATCCCTTGGCCGCGGGTTCGAGCCCCGCCCGCCCCACTCGATCGTGGGCGAGGTCCGCTCGCGCGGGAACTCGCCGCTCGCGAATTTCCCTGACGCGCACGCACCGTGCATCGATTTCCGTTGCGCACGCAGCGTTTCCCGCCGGTTCCCGGGCCCGGCCGGACCACGCCCGGCCGGACCCGGGAAACGAATCAGCGCCCCGCCGACGCCGAAAACGCGGCGACGGCCGCCTCGGCCCGGCCGTCCCGGAACCCGGCCACGGCTGCGTAGAGCAAGGGATTCCCGGCGTTGACGCACCCGGGCACGTCCGCCACCGAAGAGCAGTTGTTCGGCCGGTTGCCCGTCACCGTCGCGCCGTTGGCCGGCGTCACCCGGGCGTCCAGCGTGTAGACGCCGCCGGCGTCGGCGGCCGGCGGCGAGTAGCCCGCCCCCGGCTCGCCCGCGGTGTTGTCCGTGACGCTCCCGCCGTCGAAGGTGAGCGCGTCGTAGAACAGGCCGAGCCCGCCGCCGCTGCCGCCGTAGCCCGCCCGTCCGACGTAGCCGCCCGGGCCCGGGACGCCCGCGGCGCTGCCGCGGCCCGCGTGGTTTCCGCTCAGCTCGGTCGTCGTGACGACCGGGTCCAGGTGCTCATCCTGGCGAGTGGCCACGAACAGCCCACCGCCCGAGCCGCCGCTGCCCCCGGCTCCGGAACCGGCGCCGGGGCCACCCGTTCCGCCCGGGCCGCCCACCCCGGCGGTGTTGCCCTTCCCCCGCGCGTACACGACGCTGTCCTGGGCCACGACCCGCCGGCCGGGCAGCTCGACGCTCTCGACGACCGAGCGCAGCAGCCGGCCCGTGACGGTGCTGCCGGTGATCCGCAAAACCGTGCCGACGGAGGTGTAGAGCCCGCCGCCGAAGCCGCCCGAGCCGCCGTCGCCGCCGGTGGCCGTCCCGGTCGCGTCGCCGCCCCGGCCGCCGTCGCCGGTGGAGTTGCCGGTGATCTCGCTGCCGGCGATGGTCAGGGGAGCGGTCGGGCTCCCGATGTAGGAGGAGATCCCGCCGCGGAAGCCGGCCAGTCCGCCGCGGCCGGGCGAGGCGTCGTCGGCCCCGCGCCCGCCCGAGCCGGACGTGTTGCCGGTGACCGTGCTGCCGGTGATGCTCAGCGGACCCCAGTTCTCGATGGCGCCGCCGCTCTCGCCCGGGTTTCCGCGCCCGTCACCACCGGCGCCGACGCCGTCGGGCGCGTGGCCGCCGGTGAGCGTGACGTCGGTGAGGGTCAGGTCGCCCCGGTTGGCGATGAGCCGGAACTGCGGCGCGCCGGCGGCCCGGCGGATCGTCGCGTGGTTGCCCCGGACCGTGAGCTTCCCGCGGACGGACGGCAGTCCCGCCGCCCAGGTGGTGCCGGCTACGGCGGTGAGCGGGTAGTCGCAGCCCGGTGCCAGCGACAGCGTGTCCGCGTCGGCGGTGGCGCTCGCCGCGGCGACCGCCTGGACCAGCGCGGCCGCGTCGCAGGGAACGGTGGTCTCGGCCGCTTGCGCCGGCGGTGCGGCCAGGGCCAGCGCGCCCAGCGCGGTCACCACGGTGGCTCGTCTTCGGAGTTTCGTGCCTGTCATCGGAGTCCCCTCGTCCTGCGCGCGGGGGAGCCGGGGCAGCACGAAGTGGCCCCCGGAGCGTGCCTCCCCCGCACGACGAACATCGACACCAAGGCTCGCGATGATCCGGTGTCACCGGGTTTCCGCTGAGCGGTACTGTCCACAGTGGACAATCAGGCGACCCGGCACCAGATGTTGCTGATCCGCCCGGCGTGGCTCAGCTCGATCGGGTCGAGCCGCACCCGCGTCCCGCCCGGATGGTCGAACAACCGGACGCCGTCGCCGAGCAGCACCGGCACCACGTGCACCAGCACCTCGTCGAGCAGCCCGGCTTCCAGGCACCGCCGGGCCAGCGTGGCGCCCAGCAGCGCGACATAACCGTCACCGGCGGCCTTCGACGCGGTCGCGACGGCGGCCCCGAGGTCGTCGACGAAGGTGAAACCCGGCTGGGCCGTCGCCGGGTCGTCGCGCGTCAGCACGAACTTCGGGCCCTGCCAGCGGCCGCCGTAGACCTCGCCTTCGGCCGACGTCGCCGGGGCGTAGGTGTGGTGGCCCAGCAGCACCGCCCCGATCCCGGCGAGCAGCCGCTCGACGACCGGGTTCGGCCCGGAGAACTGCCCGGCGAGCCAGGACATGTCGTCGGCGGGCCCGGCGACGAAGCCGTCGAGGGACATCGTGATGTGGTAGAGCAGCTTGGCCATGGAAGGTGCCTTTCCGTGCGGGGTCACCTCTACTGACCTGCCTCGCCCGGAAAACTCATCGCTCAGGCGGCGACGAGTTCCCCGGCGTCCGAAGGGTCCCGGGCGTAGCGGCGTGCCATCGTCGCGCAGACGATCAGCTGCAGCTGGTGGAACAGCATCAGCGGCAGCACGATCAGCCCGACCTGCGCGTGCCCGAACAGCACCGTCGCCATCGGCAGGCCGCTGGCCAGGCTCTTCTTCGACCCGCAGAACACGATCGTGATCCGGTCGGCGCGGGCGAACCCGAGCAGCTTCGCGCCCCACCCGGTCGCCGTCAGCACCGCCGCGAGCATGACGACGCAGACCGCCGCGAGCACCAGCAGGTGGCCGACGTCGAGGCGGTGCCAGATGCCTTCGGTCATGCCCGCGCTGAACGCCGTGTAGACGACCAGCAGGATCGACCCGCGGTCGAACAGCTTGAGCGGCGCGGAGTTGCGGGTGATCCAGGCGCCGATCCAGCGCCGCGCCAGCTGGCCCGCGACGAACGGCGCGAGCAGCTGCAGCACGATCCCGAGCACGGCCGAGCCGTCGACGCCGGCACCGTCCCCGGACAGCAGCAGCGCCACCAGGATCGGTGTCACCACGATCCCGGCGAGGTTGGACAGCGACGCGCTGCAGATCGCGGCCGCCACGTTGCCCCGCGCGATCGACGTGAACGCGATCGAGGACTGCACCGTCGAGGGCAGCACGGCCAGGAACAGCACGCCGGCGGCGAGCTGCCCGGGCAGCACCGACGACGGCAGCAGCGTCACGGCCAGGCCGAGCAGCGGGAACAGCACGAACGTCGAGGCGAGCACGACCGAGTGCAGCCGCCAGTGCCGCAGCCCGTCGAGGGCCTCCTGGGTGGACAGCCGGGCGCCGTAGAGGAAGAACAGCAGCCCGACGGCCACCGTCGTGGCCGTGCCGAACCCACCGGCCACGGCGCCCGAAGCGGGCAGCAGCGTGGCGACGCCGACGGTGGCGAGGATGGCGAGGATGAACGGGTCGAGACGCAAGCGGGACATGGATCTCCTTCCACGGCCATTCTCGGCCGCCTCGCGCTCATTGTGAACCCCGATGACCGGACTGACTGTCATCGCCGATTGTGATAAAAGAAGCGAGTGCTGGACCCACGACTGTGCCGGTCGTTCCTCGCCGTCGCCGAGACGCGCAGCTTCACCGCGGCCGCGCGCCGGCTCGGCGTCGGCCAGCCGACGGTCAGCCAGCACGTCCGGCGGCTGGAGAAGGACGCCGGCGGGCTGCTGTTCGCCCGCGACACCCACACCGTCGAGCTCACCGCGCGCGGGCAGGCCATGGTGGGGTTCGCGCAGACCATCGTGGACACAGAAGAGCGCGCGCAGCGGCACTTCCGCGGCGCCGGGCTGCGCGGCCGCGTCCGGTTCGGGGTGTCCGAGGACTTCGCGCTCGGCGAGCTGCCGGAGATCCTGCACCGGCTGCGCCGCAGTCACCCGCTGGTCGACGTCGAGCTGACCGTCGAGCTCTCGGACGTCCTGGCGCAGCGGCTGCGGGCCGGGCAGCTGGACCTCGTCCTCGGCAAACGCCGGCCGGGCGCGCACCACGGCCGGCTGCTGTGGCGCGAACCGCTGGTGTGGATCGGTTCGGCGGCCACCGTGCTGGAGCCGGGCCAGCCGGTGCCGCTGGTGCAGTACCCGATGCCCTCGATCACCCGGCAGCTCGCGGTCGAGTGCCTCGAACGCGCCGGCCTCGAGTGGCGGGCGGCGTGCCAGACGTCGAGCCTCACCGGCCTGCGGGCCGCGGCGGCGGCCGGACTCGGCGTCACCCTGCACGCGCGCAGCCTCGTCCCGGCCGACCTCGTCGAGCTCGACGGCCTGCCCGAACCCGGGGACATCGAGTTCATGCTGCTGGCGCGGGAGTCGATGGAGGAGCCCGCGGCGGCGCTGGCGGAGTTCGTGCTGGACCGCGTCGGCTCCGGGAAACCGGACTGACTACGCCTCTTCGCCGGTCAGCAGGCGCCGCAGCCGGGCCAGCGCGCGGTGCTGGGCGACGCGGACCGCGCCCGGGGTCGAGCCGACCGCGCCCGCCGTCTCCTCCGCGGACAACCCCACGACCACCCGCAGCACGACGATCTCGCGCTGCTTCTCGGGCAGGATCTCCAGCAGCCGCGCCAGCCGTTCGTTGAGCTCGAACTGCAGGGCGCGCTGCTCCGGGCCGGCGGTCTCGGCGACGCCGTCGGGGACCTCGGCCATCGGGTCGGTCCGGTTGCGGGCCGCGGCGCGGTGCGCGTCGGCCACCTTGTGCTGGGCGATGCCGTAGACGAAGGCCAGGAACGGCCGGCCCTGGTCGCGGTAGGACGGCAGCGCGGTGAGCACGGCGAGGCAGACCTCCTGGGCGACGTCGTCGGCCGAGGCGAAGGACCGCTCGCTGCGCCCGACGCGCGCCCGGCAGTAGCGCACCACCAGGGGGCGGATCGTGGCGAGCAGCCGGGCGGTCGCGGCGTCGTCGCCGGTGATCGCGTCGGCGACCGGCTCGTCGTGGCGGCGCCAGTGGTCCGGGAAGTCCCCGGCGGGCTGCGCCGCGGCGATCTCCCGGACCAGCGCGCGGCTGCGCACCCGCAGCAGGGTGCCCTCCACGTCGAGGCCGACGCGCAGCGAGTCGTGCAGCGCGGCGTTCGACTCCCGCAGCTGCTCGGTGATCGCGCGATCCCCGTACTCGGTTGCCGGCATTTCAGCTCACCTTCCCCTGTCCCGCTGATCGTCGGGTCGTGCGGCCCGGTGACGCCGGAGGCGTTCCCGTACGTGGCGGAGGTTGGACCGGACGGTCGCCGGGGCGACCCGCAGCGCCTTCGCGATCTCCGCGGGGGTGAACCCGTCGAGGGACCACGCGAGGACCGCCCGCTGCTGGCCGGGGAGCGTCGCGAGCAGCCCGATGAGGTCGCCGTGCTGCTCCACCAGGGCGGCCAGCTTCTCGTCGTCCCGCGGGTCGGCGACCGGTGCCCAGTCGACGCGCGCTTCCCCCGGCGCGTCGAGCAGCCGGCCGGCGACGCGGCGGACCCAGGCCCGCGGGTCCTCGATGGTCGGCCACGCCTCCAGCGCGTGCAGCATCGCCTCGGCGGCGACGTCACGCGCGGTTTCGACCTCGAACCCGGCCTTGCACAGGAACGCCACGAGTGGCGGGAAATCGGCGCGGAAGAACGCGTCGAACTCGTCTCGACCGCACACGGCCGCCTCACCACCCCTCGCCTCCACAGGAACAGGTGCGGTGAGGTGACCGTTACGTGTAACGATTCGGTCAAGACTCCTCGGTAGGAGTAATGCGGTGCGCCATCCGGATCACGCACAGTGATGGGTTGGCCGGACGATCTTGGGTACCCGGGCGGGATGAGTCACGGAGACCGACACCACGGGCACTTGGCCGCGCGTCCCGGTCCCGGCCGGAGACGCACCCGCGAACGGTGACTTCCGGTCACCGGCCGGCCACCGCGCGTCCCGGCGCGCGGCCGACCCCGGCCGAGCCGGAAAACCTTGCCGGACCGGTAAACCGGCCACCGGTGACCAGGGCTGAGCGCAGTCGCGCAAGGGGACGCGCCGGGGCCGTTGCCGTCGATCGGGTGACGTGATCGACATCGAGATCCCCGGAAGAAAGGCGTACTCTCACGTGTTGCAGTCTTGGTTGCCCGGAGGGTGAGCCGGGGACCGACGCCAAAACCCCTTGACCGACGCGGATACGCTTGCGCGCCCCGCGGCGGTCAACTCGGTTGACGCGTCACGACAATGGGAAACAAGAGAGCTAGGGAGGTGAACGAAGGAAATGGAAGCCACGATGACGGGCTGGGCGGAACTCGCGGCCTGCAAGGACGAGGACCCGGAACTGTTCTTCCCGATCTCCGAGGTCGGTCCGGGCGCCCGGCAGACGTCCCACGCGAAGGCGGTGTGCGGTCGCTGCCCGGTACGCGCCGAGTGCCTCGGCTACGCGCTCGACAACGGCCTGGACCACGGCGTTTTCGGCGGTGCCACCGCGGTCGAACGCCGGCGCCTGGTGCACACGGCGCCCCAGCGGGACCGAGTGGCGTGACCGCCGCCCGGTGACCTCTTCCCGGCGGCCTCGAGCGAAACACCGAAACCGGAGAATAAGATTCCGGGAGTGTGTGTGCCCGGGTGGGTGATTTCACGGAATCACCCACCCGGGCATTTGCTTTGCCTGATGTGGGTGACGCATTGTCCGAATAGCCTGAGCGCGTTTCCGTCGCGCCTTCACTCACGTGAGTCACATCGCCACTCAGGTGAGTCGCGGCTCCGATCACGCGGGTCACGGCGTCGATCACGCCGGATCCGCGTACGTGCTCACTCGGATGCAGGCCGGCCGTCGGTGGGCCAGGTCTCCGGCAGACCCCACGGCGCCGCCGACGGCGGTTCGAACGCCGCCATCGCCGCCACCAGGCCGCGTTCGACCGTCAGCAGCGTGACGCCGAACCAGCGGTAGCCGTCCTCGCCCGGGCGACGCAGGTACGTCGCCACCGCGGGCTGGCGGTTGGCGCGGATCGGCAGCATCCGGAACCGGCCGACGCACGTCGGCGACGCCGGGTCCATGCTGAGCACGAGCGCCCGGATGATCGCCCCGCGCGAGCCGAACCACAGCGGGTAGGGCGGCATGATCGCCTGGGCGTCCTCGTGCAGCAGCTTCGCCACGGCGCTCGGGTCACCTTGCTCGTACGCCGCGATGAACCGCTTGAGCAGCGCGGCTTCCGCCGCTGTCGGGTCACCGGTGGTCCACTCGGAACGGCGCGCGGGCAACCGCTCACGCAGCGTCGTCCGGGCTCGCTGGAGCGCGCTGTTCGCCGACGCGACGCTCGTCTCCAGCAGCGCCGCCGTCTCCTTCGCCGACCAGCCGAGCACGTCGCGCAGCACCAGCACGGCCCGCTGCCGCGGCGGCAGGTACTGCACGGCGGCGAGGTACGCGAGTTCGATCGTCTCCCGCTCGACCACCACGGCGTCCGGCGTCTCGAGGTCCAGCAGCCGGTCCGGACACGGCTCGAGCCACGGCTGGTCCACGGCGGCGAGCGGCCCGTCCGGTTCCCCGGCCGGCCCCAGCTGATCGGGCAGCACCCGCCGTGGCCGGCGATCGAGCGCGTCGAGGCAGGCGTTGGTCGCGATCCGGTAGAGCCAGGTGCGCACACTCGCGCGGCCCTCGAAGCCGTCGCGGGCCTTCCAGGCCCGCAGGAAGGTCTCTTGCGTGAGGTCTTCGGCGTCCCCGAGCGAGCCGAGCATCCGGTAGCAGTGCACCTGGATTTCCCGGCGATGCCGCTCGACGACGCTTTCGAAGTCCACCCCGGCAAGCTAGCGCACCGCGGGTCAGGAGCCGAGGACCCGCGCTTTGGCGGCTTGGTACTCGGTTTCGGTGAGCAGGCCCTCGCGGCGCAGAGCCGCGAGCTTTTCGAGATCGGCCGCCAGCCCGCCGGTCGCCGGCGGTCCGCTCTTGCGGCCTTGGCGATCGAGGATCAGGTTCGGCCACCGGGAACCCTCGCTCGCCGGTGTCCCGCGCACCCCGAACGAGACGGAGAAGATCCCGGTCCGGGATTCGACGACCAGTTCGTGCGCCTTGTGGACCAGGTCCTTGAAGCCGTTCGCGTCGCGGAACCGGCCCATGGAGTAGCGCGCGGTCAGCACGTGCTCGAGGTCGATCAGGACGCAGGTCGGCTCGAGGAAGCCGAAAGCGTTGCCCCGGGCGATCAGCAGCCGGTCGTCGGTGAGGGCGAGCATCGCCACGCGCAGGTTCGGCAGCAGCACCGGGCAGGCTTCCCGCACCACTTCGCCGGGCATCAGGAAGTCGGTCATCGTGTCCCAGTGGAACGCGTACCGGTGGTCGATGAAGTTCCGGCGTTCCGCGGTGAGGGTGTCGGTGAACGCCGGGGCCCGGGCCGCTTCCCGGCGCCGGACGGCGACGAAGTCGTCGACCTTCGCCGCCGCGGCGATCGCGGCCTCGTCGATGGCCGCGCGCTCGGCGGGCGACGGGCTCCCGAGGGAGGCCGCCACCGGATGCTCCGCCGTCTCGGCCCACGAGCGGACGAACACCGCGATCTTCAGCGCCAGGACGTGCTCGTCCAGCTCGTCACACGCCGCCGACCAGGCGGCGCACCACTGCCACAGCGTCCGCTCGGGGTGCTCCGGGCCGAGCCGGGCCAGCCGGACGAGCTCCCGCAGCGGCGGCCCCGCGTCCGCCGGCGCGGCGCTCGACGCCGCGTCGAGCAGGTTCGCGAACAGGTCGGCGTCCTCGAGCGACACCACCGGCCACCGGGTCCGTCCGAACACCGGCCCTCCTCCCGTCCCGCCCGCGCGCCGCGAGCGAGACGGGAGTCGGCCGGGGAGGCCGGGGTGTTACGGGACCGCGGGGGTCTCCTCCGCCAGCCGCTCCAGACCGCTCTGCGTCTTGAGCGGCAGGTGCTTGAGGAACGCCACCGCGACGACCACCAGCAGCGCGATCGGCGCCGCGATCAGGAACAGGTCGCTGGTCGCGGTGCCGTACGCCTCGCGGACTACCTTGGCCACCGGCTCCGGCAGCGTCGCCAGGTTCGGCACCGTCTCCGAGCTGCCGCCGCCCGGCAGCGGACCGAGGCCCGCGGTGATCAACGACGTCACGCGGTCGGCCAGCACCGCGCCGAGCGCGCTCACGCCGATCGAGCCGCCGAGGCTGCGGAAGAACGACAGCGTGGACGTCGCCGCACCGAGGTCGTGCGCCGGGACGTCGTTCTGGGCCACCAGCACCAGGTTCTGCATCAGCAGGCCGACGCCGACGCCGAGCACCAGCATGAACAGGCTGAGCACGAGCACGCTCGTGTGCGCGTCGATCGTGCCGAGCAGCCCGAGCCCGGCCGCCAGCAGGATCGCGCCGAGGACCAGGTGCGCCTTCCACTTGCCGGTCCGGCTGATCAGCTGGCCCGAGACCGTCGAGGAGACGAGCAGGCCGAAGATCATCGGCAGGCTCATCAGCCCGGCCACCGTCGGCGACTTGCCCAGTGCCAGCTGGAAGTACTGCGACAGGAACACCGTGCCGCCGAACATCGCGACGCCGACCAGGAAGCTGGCCACCGTGGTCAGCGTGATCGTGCGGTTGCGGAACAGGCCCAGCGGCAGGATCGGCTCGCGCACCTTCGCCTCGACCAGCACGGCGAGCGCGAGCACGACCAAGCCGGTGGTCACCAGCACCGCGGTCTGCCACGAGCCCCAGGCGAACTGGTGCCCGGCCAGCGACGACCAGACGAGCAGCGTCGAGACCCCGGCCATGATCAGGAACGCGCCGAGGTAGTCGACCTTCACGTCCCGGCGGACCGTCGGCAGCTTCAACGTCCGTTGCAGCAACAGGATCGCGGCGACGGCGAACGGGACGCCGAGGAAGAAGCACCAGCGCCAGCCGAGCCACGACGTGTCGACCAGGACGCCGCCGATCAGCGGGCCGGCGACGGTGCCGACGGCGAACACGCCGCCGAAGATCCCGGAGAACTTGCCGAGCTCACGCGGGGAGACGATGGCCGCCATGATCACCTGCGCGAGCGCGGTGAGCCCGCCACCGCCGATGCCCTGCGCGACCCGGCTGGCGATCAGCACCTCGATGTTGCCGGCGAACCCGGCCACGAGCGAGCCGACCACGAACAGCGCCAGCGAGACCTGGATCAGCAGCTTCTTGTTGTAGAGGTCGGAAAGCTTGCCCCACAACGGAACCGTCGCTGTCATCGCCAGCAGCTCGGTGGTGACCACCCAGGTGTAGGACGACTGCGAGCCGCCCAGCTCGCTGACGATCCGCGGCAGCGCGTTGGCCACCACGGTCGAGGCGAGGATGGCCACGAAGATGCCCATCATCAGCCCGGACATGGCTTCGAGCACCTGTCTGCGGCTCATCGGGCCGGTCGTCGTCGCCGGTGGATCTGCGGTCATGGACATGGGTGTCCCCCCTGGGTGTCGGACGCGGACCGGGTCAGCGGGTCCGCTTCGGATCGGGCAGGCCGGCGGCGACGCTCGCCACGGCCTCGTCGAAGAGCTCGGTGACCGTGGTGTTCTTGCCGTCCAGCTCGCGCCACCGCAGCATCGCGGCGCTCATCGCGCCGCCGACCACGGCCAGCAGCAGCGAAGGGAACAGGTCGCCCTGCTCGCACCCGGCGCGCCGGGCGATCGCCGCGGTCAACGGCTCGGCCTGCTGGGCGTTCATCGTCACCGCGCGGTGGAACAGGGCCGGGTTCTTCTTGATCGCGGTCATCCTGGCCAGCCACTCCCGGGGGTTTTCCCCGACGTCGGCGACCTCTTCGCGCATGACGGCGACCAGTGCGTCCATTGTGGACAGCTCGGGCGGCTGGGCGAGGAACCGTTCGACGGCGCGCTCGGTGCGTTCGAGGTGGTCCGGGAAGGCGATCACCACCGCGTCCTCTTTGGACGCGAAGTAGTTGAAGAACGTGCGGACCGACACGTCGGCTGCGGCCGCGATGTCCTCCACCGTGACGGCGTCGAGGCCGCGCTCGGCGACGAGTTCGACGGCGGCGACGGCCAGCGCGCGGTGCGTCTCGTACTTCTTGCGCTCACGGAGGCCGGGAGGTGGGGGCACGCCACCACGGTAGCGGAACTTGCACGTCATGCAAAGTTGCATTTCGTGCACCTACCTGCCTTCGCGGGTGGTGGTCCCGGCTGGGAGACTGCCGGGGTGAGCGGAACGGTGCTGGTGCTCGGCGGACGCAGTGAGATCGGGCTGGCCGTGGCGAAACGCCTGGTCAGCGGGGACACGCGGCGGTTCGTCCTGGCCGCGCGGCCGGGCGCGGACCTCAGCGGGGAGGTCGCCGCGCTGCGCGAAGCCGGCGCCGAAACCGTCGAAACGGCCGACTTCGACGCCGACGACCTCGCCGCACACGGCGCATTCCTGGAGAAGGTCGTTGCCGGCCACGGGCCCCTGGGCGTCGTCGTGCTCGCCTTCGGCATCCTCGGCGACCAGGCCCGCGCCGAGTCCGACGCCGCCCACGCCGCGGCGATCGTCCACACCGACTACGTCGCTCAGGTCGGCATCCTGACCCACGCCGCGAACCTCCTGCGCACGCAGGGGCACGGCAGCCTCGTCGTCTTCTCCTCGGTGGCGGGCATCCGGGTGCGCCGCGCGAACTACGTCTACGGCTCGGCGAAGGCCGGCCTCGACGGCTTCGCGAGCGGCCTCGCCGACGCGCTGCACGGCTCCGGCGTCCGCCTGCTGCTGGTCCGCCCGGGCTTCGTCATCGGGCGGATGACCGAGGGCATGTCCCCGGCGCCGTTCTCGAGCACGCCGGACCAGGTCGCCGACGCGACCGTCGCGGGGCTGCGCCGCGGCCGCGGGGTCGTCTGGGTGCCGGGGGTACTCCGTCCGGTCTTCTTCGCGATGCGCTTGCTGCCCCGCGCGATCTGGCGCAGGATGCCGCGGTGATCCGCTGACCGGGACGCGTGTGGCAGGCGCCACAGCACTTTCCCGTGTGCGCTTCGGTACGGTCCGTCGCGAAATCGGCCGATAGGCTCGTTCTTGCTCGGCCGATCGGGCAGCGTCACAAGCTTTCAACAAGTTTCTCAGGTAATTCCCAGCTAGCGCGGTGATCCTCGAAGACAGGGGTCGGAGGTCATCGAGGGAAGCAAGGGGAACTTGTCGTGCTGCTGTCGTCCCGGGGGCGCCGCATCGGCGGCCGTGTCGCGCTCGGCGTCGTGTCGACGCTGGTGCTCGCGGCCACCGGGTACGCGTGGTCGCAGCTGAGCAAGCTGGACGACGGCATCGTCACCGCCGACGTGATCCCGCCCGCCGCCCAGATCGACGACGACACGGTCGCCATCGGCGAGCCGCTGAAGGTCGCCCAGAACCTCCTGCTCGTCGGGATCGACGCGCGGACCGACGCGTACGGCAACCCGCTGCCGCAGAGCGTTCTCGACGCGTTGCACGCGGGCAGCGGCGACGACGGCGGGGACACCACGGACACGATGATCGTGGTGCACATCCCGGCCGGCGGCGCCGCGGCGACCGCGATCTCGATCCCGCGTGACTCCTATGTGGACATCGCCGGCGGGTACGGCAAGCACAAGATCAACTCGGCCTACAGCCGTGGCAAGAACGCCTCGATGTCCGATCTGCGCGCGCAGGGGCTTTCCGGCGCGCAGCTGGAGGTGGCGGCGAACCAGGCCGGCGCGAAGACCGCGATCCAGACCGTCGAGAAGTTCACCGGCCTGACGATCAACCACTACGCGGCGATCAACCTCGCCGGGTTCGACGCGCTGTCGCAGGCCGTCGGCGGCGTCGAGGTCTGCCTCAAGGAGCCGGTGCACGACACCTACTCCGGCGCGGACTTCCCGGCCGGCCCGCAGACGCTGACCGGCGCCCAGGCGCTCGCGTTCGTCCGGCAGCGCCACGGCCTGCCGGGCGGCGACCTCGACCGGATCGCGCGGCAGCAGGCGTTCCTCTCCGGGATGGCGAAGAACCTCCTCAACGCCGGCACGTTCACCAGCCCGTCGAAGCTGAACGCGCTGGTCGGCGCCGTACAGGGCGCGGTCGTCCTGGACAGGGGCTGGGACGTCCTGAGCTTCGCGCAGCAGCTGCGGGGGATGACCTCGGGCGCGATCGGGTTCGCCACGATCCCGGTGCAGAGCCTCTCGCTGCAGACGCCGTCCGACGGCGACGCCGTGAAGGTCGACCCGGGTCAGGTCCAGCAGTTCGTCCGCACCGCGATCAGCACGCCGGCCGTGCAGGCGTCCGGCGACGAGGTGGCGGGCGGCGTCAAGCCGGTGGCCGCGACCGGCACGCCGCCGTCCGGGACCCCGGGCACCACGCAGAAGCAGCCGGCGACCTCGTCGGCCGCCGGCTGCGTGAACTGACCCGACCTCGTGTTGGCCACTCCGGTCGCCGTGTCGGCGATTCGGTCGTCGTGGTGGCCGTTGGCGGGAAGCACGCGGGCCCCCTTGCCCGCGAGCACCTCGGCCGTGCGGAGGCCGAGGCCGGAGTTCGCGCCGGTGACCACCGCGGTGCGGCCGGTCTGGTCGGCGATGTCGGCTTCGGCCCAACGCTCAGTCATGCGTGTACTTAACTCCTGTCACGCGCTCGGCGCGAGCAGGCGGCGCAGGTGTCCCATCACCGGACGGGTTCCTCGCGGCTCGTGCGCAGCAGCGCCTCGAGGGTGCGGCCCACCTGGACGATCTCGGCGGCCGGCTCACGCGGGTCGGCCGGCGAGCAGTCGGCTTCCGGTCGCTCGGCCCCGGCGTCGGGAGCGGCCGACTTGCCGACCGGAGCGGCCACCACGGCGTCCGGAACGGCCGACACGGAGCAGCCGGCGACCTCGTCGGCCGCCGGCTGCGTGAACTGAGAGTCCTTACACGAACGCGCTCTGCCCGGTGATCGCCTTGCCGACGATCAGGGTGTTCATCTCGCGTGTGCCCTCGAAGGAGTAGATCGCCTCGGCGTCGGCGAAGAACCGCGCGACGTCGTAGCCGAGCACGATCCCGTTGCCGCCGAAGATCTCCCGGCTCCAGGCGACGACCTCGCGCATCCGCGACGTCACGAACGCCTTGGCCAGCGACGAGTGCTCGTCCTTGAAGATCCCGGCGTCCTGCAGACGGGCGAGCTGCACGAGCATGCCCCACGACGCGGTGATGTTGCCGAGGCTCTTCACGAGCAGGTCCTGCACCAGCTGGAAGCGGGCGATCGGCCGGCCGAACTGCTGCCGCTCCTGCGCGTAGGCCAGCGCGGCTTCGTAGGCGCCGATCGCCACGCCGAGCGCCTGCCAGGCGACACCGCCGCGGGTGGCGCGCAGGATCTCCGCGACGTCGCGGAAGGAGTCGATGCCCTGCAGGCGGTTCGCCTCCGGCACGCGGACGTCGGTCAGGGTGATCTCGGCGTTCTCGACGATCCGGAACGCGATCTTGCCCTCGATCTTCTCCGGCACGAAGCCCGGCATGTCCTTTTCGACGACGAAACCCTTGACGTGGTTGTCGTCGACGTCGCGCGCCCAGACCACGATGTAGTCGGCGAAGGTCGCGTTGCCGATCCACTTCTTGGCGCCGTTGAGGATCCAGGAGTCGCCGTCCTTCTTGGCGGTGGTGCGCATGCCGCCGGCGACGTCGGAGCCGCCGAGCGGCTCGGTCATCGCGAACGCGCCGATCTTGTCCATCGCGGCCATCTCGGGGAGCCAGCGGTCGCGCTGCTCCTGGCTGCCGCCGGAATAGATCGAGTACATCGCGAGTCCGTTGTGGACACCGAAGAACGTCGCGACCGACGCGTCGGTGCGGCTCATCTCCATCGCCATCATGCCGGTGAGCAGGTGGCTGACCGCGGGCTTGTGCTCGCCGTAGCCCTCGTAGGGCAGACCCGCGAGACCGCTCTCGCGGAACATCCCGATCAGTTCCTTCGGGAAGGTGCCCTTCTCCCAGTTCTCGTTCACCAGCGGCTTGACGTCGTTCCGCATGAACTCGCGCGCACTCACGAGCAGCTTGCGCTCGTCGTCCGGCAGCAGCGCCTCGAAGTCGTAGAAGTCGGCGGTCAGCTTGTCCTTGAGCGGTTCCATGTCAGTTCTCCTCCACTGCGTGCAGAACGGCGAGCTGCTTGCGGTCGCGCGTCTCGGCGAGTTCCGAGTACGTGGAGGAGCCGTAAGCCTTTTCGACGGCCTCGATCAGCCGTTCCTGCTCTTCGGGGCTCTGGCTGGGATTGCCCAGCCTGGCCCACATCTTCTTCATCGACTTGCCGATGTGCTCGGCCATGTGCCGGTAGCCGCCGGGGCCGCCACCGAGGTGCGAGCCGAGGAACGGCCCGACGGTGGCCCAGCGGATGCCGAGCGAGTTCGTGATCACCTTGTCGAGTTCTTCCGGCGTCACGACACCCTGCTCGACGAGGTAGATCGCCTCGCGGCTCAGCGCGTTCTGCAGCCGGTTGCCGACGAACCCGGGCAGCTCCTTGCGCTCCACGACCGGCGTCCGGCCGAGGAAGGCGTAGAAATCGACGGCGGTCTCGACGCTTTGCTGGCTGGTCCGTTCGCCGGGGACGACCTCGACCAGCGGGATCAGGTGCGGCGGGTTGAACGGGTGTCCGATGAGGACCCGGGACGCGTCGGCCAGGTCGCCGGTGAACGCCGTCGACGGGATGGCGCTGGACGAACTCAGCAGCAGGGCGTGGTCCGGGGCTTCCTTGACCAGCGTCGCGAACAGGTCCTTTTTGAACTCGACGTTCTCGGGTCCGTTCTCCTGCACGACATCGGCGTCCTTCACGGCGTCGATGACATCGGCGGCGACCTGGACCCGGCTCGCCAGCTCGTCGGCGGTCGTGCCGAGGTGCGGGGCGAACGTCTCGAGTGCTTCGGTGATGGCCTCGGCGAGGTCGGGACGCGGGTCGCTGACGCGGACGGTCAGGCCGTGGTGGGCGAACAACGCCGTCCAGGACAGGCCGATGGTGCCGGCGCCGATGACGGCCGCATTGCGGAAAGTCATGACTGGGCTCCCTTCAAGTAGTCGAAGACCGGCTTGACCGGAGCGAGCGTCAGGTCGGTGAGGATGTGGCTGGCGGACACGACCTCCAGCACGGGCAGGTCGGCCAGCGGGGCCAGGACGTGCTGGAACAGCTGCAACCGCGCGGGGCCGGTGTAGGCCTCCTTGACCACGACGTCGGTGATCTCGGTGCGGACCAGCTCCTGCACGCGCGGGGTTCCGTCGTAATTCGGGATGGTCTTGAGCATGAACGTCGGGACCGTGATCTGCTTCTCGGCTTCGCGGACGTCCAGCTCGTGGTGCTTGTAGCCCATGGTCGCGGTCGCCACCCGGAGCGTCCCGTAGTCCAACGTGCCCACCAGGACGCCGTTGTCGACATACAGACTCGGGCTGCCGACGGTCTTCGGGTACGCGCTGACCTCGCGCCCGGACGCCGTGGCCGGGAAGTTGTCGAGGTACATCGCGTGCAGGTACTCGCCGCGCTCGCCGTCGAAGCTGACCTCGATCGCCTGGCCGGACTCGGTGTACGGGCCGTAGCCGGAGACATCGCCCATCTTCATGACCTCGAAGCGCACCAACGGTTCCCCGACCCGCAGCGGCTCCGGCACGACGGCGCGCAGGGCGTCGGCGTCGGTGCGGTAGACGATGTTCAGGTACTCGCGGTCGGTGAACCTCGGGACCACGGGCGCGAACGCCGGGGCGGTCAGGGGAGTCGTCACGTGCTGGCGGACTTCGTCGATCTTCATGTCACTCACCGGTCCACTTCGGACTGCGGCGCTCGGCGAAGGCGGTCATGCCCTCGCGGACGTCGTGGGATTGCATCAGTTTCTTGATTTCTTCGCGCTGCGCGGTCGCGGGATCCACGGCACGCACGATCTTCTTGACGGCGGCCAGCGCGAGGGGCGCGTTCTCCGCCAGCTTCTCGGCCAGCTGCAGCGCGACGGCGGCGGCGTCCCCGCTCGGCGTGACGCGGTTGACCAGGCCCAGCTCACCCGCGCGGCGGCCGGTGACCGGCTCGCCGGTCAGCAGGAACTCCATCGCCAGGTGGTGCGGAATCCGCTTCGGCAGCCGGATCACGCCACCACCGGCGGCGATCAGACCACGCTTGACCTCGGGCAGGCCGAACTTCGCATCTTCGGCGGCGACGATCAGGTCGCAGCCCAGCGCCAGTTCGAACCCGCCGCCCATGGCGAAGCCTTCGACGGCGGCGATCAGCGGCTTGGACAGCTCGGCCTCGGTGAGACCGCCGAACCCGCGTCCGGGAATCTCCGGCGACTCGCCCTTGAGCGCGGCCTTGAGGTCCATGCCGGCGCTGAAGGTGTTCTCGGCGCCGGTGAGGACGCCGGCCCGCAGCGCCGGATCGGCTTCCAGCTCGTCCAAGGCAGCGGCCAACCCAGCGGCCACAGCGGCGTTGACGGCATTGCGAGCCTGAGGCCGATCAATGGTGATCAGCAAGGTGCTGCCAACCCGCTCGGTCCTTACTTCAGTACTGCTCATGACTTCACACTCTCTTTACGTCACTTTCGCCGTGAAAGTGTTCCGGAGTTACGGCCTCCGCATCACTTTCGCCGAGAAAGTGCGGTGGTTCAGACCAGCTCGGCGAGGACTTCGGCGGTGTCCTGGCCGGCCAGCGGGGCCAGCCGGCGGATCGAGCCGGGTGTCGCGGAGAACTTCACCGGGATGCCGACCGTGCGGATGGTGCCCTCGCTCGGGTGCTCGACGGTGTCGAGCAGGTGGCCGTCGCGGACGTAGCTGTCCTCGTACGCCCGGTCCAGTTCGAGCACCGGCGCCATCGGGATGCTGTGCTTCGCGCAGACCTCGGCCCACTCCTCGGTGGTCAGCGCCGGGGCGCACGCGGCGATCTGCGCGGTCAGCCACTCGTTGTCGGCGCGGTCGATGGCCTCGCCGTTGACGCGCGGGTCGGCGGCCAGCTCCGGACGGCCCGCCGCGGCGAAGAAGTCGCGGAAGTTCTTGGGGTTGTAGGGGATGACGCAGGCGAGGCCGTCCTTGGTGCGGACCGCGGCGTGGCCCTTCGTCATCGACAACGCGAAGCCGGTGGGGCCTTCGGCGGGCTCGTAGGTGTGGCCGGCGAGGTGCTCGACCAGGTTGAACGCGAGCAGCGTGTCCGTCATCGGGATCTCGATCTGCTGGCCCTCGCCGGTCTTGTCGCGGTGGACCAGCGCGGCGAGCACGCTGTAGGCGATGGTCAGCGACGACACCTTGTCGCCGATGATCGTCGGCAGGTAGACCGGCTCGCCGAGCGCGCGGTTGGCGACGTCGACCAGGCCGGAGGAGGCCTGCACGGTCTCGTCGTAGGCGGCGTTGCCGGCCTGGTCGGAATCACTGCGGAAGCCCTGGGCGTGGGCGTAGACCAGGCGCGGGTTGCGCGCGGCGACGTCGGCGTAGTTCATCCCGAGCCGGCTCAGCGCGCCGGGGCGCATGTTGGTGATCAGCACGTCGGCCGTGTCGATCAGCTTCAGCGCCTGCTCGCGCTCGGCTTCGTCCTTGAGGTTGAGGGCCACACTGCGCTTGTTGCGGTTGACGTTCAGGTTCAGCGGCGTCATGCCCGGCGTGGTGCGGTACTGGCCCACCCGCACGGTGTCCGCGGGGGACTCGATCTTGATCACGTCGGCGCCGAGGTCGCCCATGATCTGGGCCGCGTACGGGCCCATCACCACGGTCGAGAGGTCGATCACGCGCACGCCGTCCAGCGGGCCGGCGGCGGTGGGGGTGATGTCCGTCATCATTCGTCCTTTCGCGCCTTGCTTCGTTGCTCTACTCACGAACGTAGGCGCGAACGCGGGGAAAGGGAATGATCATGATGCGCACAATGGTATGACCGCGACGGTCATACCATTGTGGTCAGCTGTCGAGCGGTTCGTCGAAGACGTCTTTCGCGGCGTCCAAGAGTTCCTGGAGGTCGCCTTCCGCGCGGTCGCGCCGCCAGAGCAGGCCCGTGTCGAGCTGGGGACGGAAATCGGTGAACGGCAGGACGATGACGTTGTCGAGCCGGTAACCGTGCATCGGCGATCTGCCGTCCAGCATGGAAATGGAAAAAGCCTCGCCGCTGGAAATGATTTCGGACGTTCCGCCGTAGCCGGTGTTGGTCAGCCGAATGCGTTTCTTGACGCCCAGATCGTTCAATTGGTGGTCGAGCTGGTCGAAGTACGCGGGCGTGATCTCCCCGGGTGAGGCCACGTACGGGAATTCGGCCAGTTCGGCGAGCGTCACGGAGTCCCGTCCGGCGAACAGGTCGGCCGGGACGACCGCGCCGAGCCGTTCCGACATCACCGGCAGCTGCTCCAGCGCCGGATCGGTGACGGGCAGCCGGGCGAGGGTGAGCGCGAGCTTCCCGTCGTGCACGCCCTGCACGAGGTCGGCGGTGGTGCCGGGCCAGCGCTTGAGCTCGTAGCGCGCCTTGACCCGCTCGGCGAGCGCGTTGACCCGGTCCCGCAGGTCCGGGTGTACCCCGGCGGGCATGCCGAGGAAGACGGTGCTGCGCTGCGGCCGCGTCGCCTCCTTGAGCTTCCAGGGAATCGCGCCGACCTGCTCGAGGACGTCCCGCGCGAGCGGCAGCAACGCGGTCCCGGCGGCGGTGAGCGTGACGTGGTGGGTGCTGCGGTCGAACAGCTGCTGGCCCAGCTCGTGTTCGAGGTCCTTGATCCGCTGGCTCAACGGCGACGCGGCCATGTGCAGCTTCCGAGCCGCGGCCGAGAAGTTCAGCTCCTCGGCGACCGCGACGAAGTAGCGCAGGTGCAGCATCTCCATCCCCCGACCCTACGGCCCCCACCGTGTCGTCCTCCCAGGTACGCGTGTCGTCCACCGAGGTGCGCGTGTCGTCCCTCCAATCACGTGAGTTGACCCTCCGATCACGCGAGTCGTGTACCCGGACGGACGACACGCGTACCGGAACGGACGACACGCGTACCTGGATGGACGACACGCGTATTCAGGGGGTCGACGCGCCGCGGCGGACCAGGGCGAGTAGCCGGGCGGGTTCGCCGCCGGACAGGGCGATGCCGGTCGCGAGCAGGAGGAGGTCCAGCTCGGTGACGTCGGGGGCGACGGCGCCGGCGGCCCGGGCGCGGCCGAGCAGGGCGGCGGCGGTCGTGTTCATCGCGGCGTGCCAGCCGGCGAACAGGCCCTCGTGGTCACCCGCGGGATCGGCGAGCGACAGGGCGAGGGCGCGCTTGGTCCGGACGTGCTCGACGAACAGCCCGAGCCACGCGAAGAGCGCTTCGCCGGGGTCGTCCGCGTCGAGGTCCGCGCGGCTTCGCAGCTCCGCGACTTCGTCGGCGTACACCGCGACGACCAGTTCGCGCCGGTTAGGGAAGTGCCGGTACATCGTCGCGTTGCCGACGCCGGCGCGGCGGGCGACGCGGTCGAGCGGCGCGTCCGGCCCGTCCTCGGCGAAGACTTCCTTCGCGGCGGCGAGCAGCAGCGCCTGGTTGTCCCGCGCGTCCGACCTGCGGGCCCGTGCCGTCATGCTGCTCCCTTGCCAAGTGGGGAAGTCCCCGGTTAGCGTAGCCGAACCATAAACGGGGAAGTCCCCACTTAAGGAGTGACCATGGACGCCGCCGAAGTCCACCGCCGGCTGATCGCGCTGACGCCGTTCACGGCCGAGAGCGTCGCCGAAGGCCTGCGCTACATCGACCCGGACGTGGTCGACCACCGCGGCGGCGCGGGCGGCGACCACCACGGCATCGACGCCTGGCGGGCGAAGTGGGAAGCCATGCTGGGCGGCGAGTTCTTCGCCGACTTCCGCGACGTGGGCGTGCGGGTCGAGCGCAACGTCGCCGACGGCGAGTTCTCGGTGAACCGCTACACGAGCACCGGCACGCAGATCTCGACCGGCCGCGGTTACGCCGTGACCAGCATGGACATGATCCGCGTCCGCGACGGCCGGGTCGTCGAGCACTGGGCCGTCATGGACGCAACCGACCGCGCGGCCCAGCTGGCACCGCCGTCCTGACGCGACGTCGCGTGCTTGGACGCGCATCTCGCGTGCCTGGAGGGTCGGGTCGCGTACTCGGACGGTCGGGTCGCGTACCTGGAGGGTCGGGTTACGGGCGGGGGATGGGGACTGTGGCTGTCGACGCGGCCAGGGGGAGGGTGATGGTGAACGCGGCGCCGCCTTCGGGGGCCGGGCCCGCGGTCAGGGCGCCGCCCATGCGGGTGACCAGGGCGTGGACCAGGGCCAGGCCGATGCCGGAGCCCACCGGGCGGCGGTCGCGGTAGCGGGCGTTCAGCACCCCGCGCTCGAACGCCACCGGGTAGTCCTCCGGGGCCAGGCCCGGGCCGCCGTCGCGGACCGAAAGGTGGGCTTCGGAGCCGGACACCGACAGCGAGAAGACCATCGGGGCGCCCGAAGGGGTGACCCGCAGGGCGTTTTCCGCCAAGCCGTCGACGACCTGGTGCAGCCGCCGGGCGTCGGCCGGCACCGGGACCGGGGAAGAAGGCGCCACAATGGACAGCCGCACGTTTTCCCGCGCGCACCGCAGCTGCCAGACCTCCGCGCAGTCCCGCAGCAACGCGCCCAGGTCCAGGGTCGTGACGTCCAGGCGGAACTCGTCGGCGCCCAGCCGGGCCAGCTCCAGCAGGTCCGTGACCAGGCGTTCCAGCCGCGCCGCCTCGCGCTGGATCGTCTGGCCCGCGCGCTGGGCGTCGTCGCCCGACGCGACGCCGTCCGCGATCGCCTCGGCGAAGCCCGTCACCGCCGTCAGCGGCGTCCGCAGCTCGTGCGACACCGACAGCAGGAAGTCCCGCTGCCGCGCCTCGCTGTGGGCGAGCGCGTCGGCCAGCGAATTCAGCGAGCCCGCCACCTCCGCGACCTCCCGCGGCCCCTCGACCGGCACCCGGACGTCGCGCCGGCCGGCCCGCAGCGATCCGGCGGCCGCGGCCGCCCGGCGCAGCGGACGGCCCAGCAGCCGGCCGGACACGAACCCGGCCGCGGCTGCCACCAGCAGCCCGATCCCCAGCGCGAACGCGATGTTCCGGACCAGCGCGCGCTGCGTCGTCTCCGCGTTGCGCGCCGGCAGGACCAGCGCGAACGCGGCCCCGCGCGTCCCGACCGCCCGCGTCTCCACCAGGTACTGCGCGCCCGCGACCAGCACCCGCTCCGAGTGCGCCGCGCCGAGTCCCGCCTTGACCGCCGCCTGCACCGACACGGCGTCCCCGGCCGGCTGCCCGCCCGCGCGCCGCACGACGACCGAGATGCCCTGCCCGCGCACGACGTCGGCGACCTTGCCGACGCCCAGCCGGTTGCCGATGCCGCTCTCGTCGAGCTGCGACGCGACGACGTCGGCCTGCGCAGACAGGGACGACTGCAGCACGTTGTCCGCCGTGGTCCGGATCAGCCGGGCCGCCACGAACCCGGCCACGATCACCGCGATCCCGGCGACGGCGAGGCAGACGAGCGTGATCCGCCCGGCGAGCGTCCCGCGGTACCTCATGCCGGGTCCGCCGCGTAGCCGATGCCGCGGACCGTCCTGATCGGACTGGCCGCGCCGAGTTTCGCCCGCAGCTGCGCGACGTGGACGTCGACCGTGCGCGTGCCCGCCGCGGCGGCGTAGCCCCAGACGGCGCTCAGCAGCTGGTCGCGCGAAAGCACCTGTCCCGGGTGCCGGAGCAGGTGCGTGAGCAGGTCGAACTCCGTGGACGTCAGGGAAATCTCCGTCTCGCCGGCCCAGGCGCGGCGGCTCGCGAGGTCGACGCGCGCCGCGCCGACGGTGAACGCCGAGGGCGCCGGCGTCGCGCCGGACGCGCGTCGCAGCACGGTCCGGACGCGCGCGGCCAGCTCGCGCGGGCTGAACGGCTTGGTCAGGTAGTCGTCGGCGCCGATCTCCAAGCCCAGCAAGCGATCCAGCTCGTCGTCGCGGGCGGTGACGAACAGCACCGGCGTCCAGTCGCCGGCCGCGCGCAGTGTCTTGCAGATCTCGATACCGTCCATTCCGGACAGTCCGATGTCGAGCACGATCGCCACCGGCTTGAGCCGCCGGACGGCGTCGAGCGCGCGGCCGCCGTCCGGCTCGACGTGCACGCCGAACCCGTCGCGCTTGAGGTACAGCGCCGCCAGTTCGGCGATCGCGGACTCGTCCTCGACCACGAGGACGAGGCCGCGCCCCGGTGACCCCATTCCCGCTCCCGTCTCCGCCGTCGCCCCCGGGGAGACGCTAGCCGGTCACGGGGAGCCGTCGTCGTTCATGTCGGACTCGACGCCGTTGAGCGTCGATTCGATGCCGCTCAGTTCCGACGACGCCGGGGAGGTGCCGGGGTCCGGCGAGCCCATCAGGTTGTCGCGGCAGGCCGAGCAGCCGAGCGTGATGAGCGCGGCGGCCCCGACCGCGGCCGCGATCCTCGCCGCCCTCACTTGGTCGGCGCCGGCGCGGCCGGCTTGCAGTGGGCGGACGCGAAGGCGTCGAGCTTCTGCTTCGCGGTGGTCAGCTCGCCGACCTTGCCCTGCCGCTTGGTGGCGCGCTCGTCGAGCTTGGTGGCGCGGTCGTTGTGCCCCGCCGTGCGCTGGTCCTGGGCGCGGGCCTTGAGGTTGGCGACCGAGCCGGCGACCTCGGGGCCGCCGTTGATCCGCTTCTCCAGGTTGTCGGCCCGCTTCTGCAGCTTCGGCACCCAGTCGCCGCAGACCTGCTGCGACTCCTCGGGGCTGAGCGTGATCGGCGCGACCGGCGCCGGGGACGTCGTCTGGGCCGAGGCCAGCGGCGCCAGCGCCAGCAAGCAGGCCGCGCTCCCGGCGCCCGCCAGTGCCAGCCGCCGCGTCCAGATGGGTCCTCGCATGGTGTCTCCCTCGGTGAATGGTTTCCGGGTACGAGGAGAACTCTGGCGGGCCGGTGTTCGGAGGGCGTGCGCCTAATGTTCGGGCTGTGTAAGGCCCACGGTGATCGACGTCCGCGCGAGGTCGAACGTCAGCGTGTCGCCCAGCACCGGCAGCGCCGGGTCGAACAGCTGCCCGTCGGTGCCGCCGAGCAGCAGGCCGAGCCGGTGCCCGGCCGGGACGACGTGGTCGAGGCTGCTCAGCGTGAACGTCATCGAATACGCCAGCCCCGGTACGAGCGGCTCGCCGTGGCGCAGCGACGCGTGGTGCCCGAGGTCGGCCCACCCGGCGGCGACGATCCGGTGGTCGGTGTGCACGAGGTCGGTGGCGGTGTCCAGGAAGCACGCGCTGTCACCGGGCCGGCTCACACCCCAGCACGATCGGGTGGTCAGGTTCTTCACGCCACTGCCGTAGTTCGCCGTGTTCCGGACGTCCGCCGGGCCGTAGTCGACGAGCGCGACGCCGAGCCGGGCGGCGGGCTTGTCGGACGACGCGGTGATCGTCACGGACGGCGTCCCGTCCAGCCGCACCGCCGAGGTCAGGGGAGCGCCGGTGAACCGCGCGGCCGATGTCCCGGCCGCCCACTGCTCGCGGCCGACCGCCGGGTCGTCGACGACTGTGGCCGTGCCGGAACCACGCCGGCCGAGCGTGCCGCCGGCAGCCGGCCGGAACGTCGTGGCGGCGGTCGCGGGCGGCCAGGCCCGGACGTCGGTCCACCGGTCCGGCGTGGTTTCCAGGTGCACGGCGGGCTCGTGCTCGACGCCGTTGCGGACGCCGCGCAGCCAGCGGTCGAACCAGCGGCCCAGCGTGTCCACCCACTGCGCCCGCTGCAGGTCGAACGGGTCGACGTGGCCGGCCTGGCTCAGCCACGCCTTGCGCGGCACCCCCGCCCGGCCGAGCGCGGCCCAGTAGGCGGCGAACTGGCCCGGGCCCACGACGCTGTCCCCGAACCCCTGCGCGATCAGCACGCTCGCGCGCACCTGCCCGGCGCGCGGGACGTAGTCCACACTCTGCCAATAGCCGTTGTAGTCACCGTTCGTGCCCATCCGCGCCTTGACGTCCGCCTCGAACGGCTGACACAACCGCGCCGCGCGGTCGTTGTAGGTGAAGGCCGACCCCGTGTTGTCCGGCGTCGCCAGGGGCGCGCCGTTCGCGACGAGCTGGGCGTAGTTGTCGGCGACGCCTTCGATCGGCACGATCGTCTTCAGCCCGGGGATCCCGGACGCGGCCATGCCGATCGCGGTGGCGCCGTCCTGGGACTTGCCGATCGCGCCGACGTCCCCGGTGGCCCAGCCCGCCGTCACCGGCCGGCCGCCGTCGGGCGCGTCGAAGGCCTTCGCCCGGCCGTTGAGCCAGTTCACGACGGCGTTGCCGTCGGCGACGTCGTCGAAGCAGCCGGACGAGCGGTTCGTGCCGCCGACGTCGGCCAGTACCACCGCGTACCCGCGCGGCACGAAGTAGTTGTCGAGGAACAGCGGGAACTGCTCGGGGGTGCCGTCCGGCGCAAACGTTTTCTTCTGGGACTCGTTGCCGCGGCCGCAGCACGCGAAGTACGGGCTGACGTCGAGGATCACCGGGACGCGTGCGCGTCCGGCGGGCCGGACGACGTCGGCGGCGACGCGGTCGGGCTTGCCGTCGTGGTCGAGGTCGGCGCCGGTTTCGACCCACGCCGTCTCGCGGACCGGGCCGGTTTCGGCCGCCGCCGCGGGCGCGAGGGCCGCCGTCGTGACCAGCGCGAGCAAGATCCCCGGTGTCCGGCGCATCGCGCCATTATCACTTCTCGTACGCCGCCAGGAAAAGCTCCATCGCGGCGTCGACGGCTTCGCGGTCGCCGGTCGTGACGAGGTCGAGCAGCAGGCCGCGGGTGACGGCGAGCCCGAGCCGGGCGTGCGCCGGCCGGTCGGCCTCGGGGACGCCGTAGCGCGCGAGCAGGGCCTCGATCGGGCCGAGCCAGTCGTCGACGACGCCGTCCAGGAACTCGGTCGTGCCCGGGGTGCCGCCGAGGGCCTGGCCGTAGAGCTGGAAGAAGAGCTTTTCGTTGGCGCGCAGGTCCTCGTCGGTCAGCCGCCGCCAGAACTCGCGGCCCTCGCCGACGTCGGCCAGGGCCGTGCGCTGCCGGGCCTCGACCTCGCGCGCGACCGCCGTGAGCAGACCTTCCTTCGAGCCGAAGTGGTAGATGAGCATGCGGTGGCTGGTGCCGAGGCCGGCGGCCAGGGCGCGCAGGCTCTTGCCCGCGCCGCCGTGGTGGGCGATGTGGTCGATCGCCGCGTCGAGCAGCTGGGCGCGCGGGCTTGTGCCGATCATGTACCAGATGGTACACGTACCAAATGGTACAGAGTATTTCCGTCCGTGGCCGGACGTCCGCGCCGGCCGACACTGTCTACGCCCTGCTCCGCGACGGCGCGAGCTGGCCGGCCTGGTCGCCGCTGGAGTCGTTCGAGCTGGTCAGCGAAGGAGAGGGGGAGCGCGAAGGGCTCGGCGCGATCCGGCTGTTCCGCACCGGCCGCACCCGCTCGTACGAGAAGATCGTCGCGCTGGAACCCGGCCGCCGCTTCGGTTACGCGCTGGAGCACGGCCTGCCGCTGCGGGACTACGTCGCCTACGTCGACCTGTCGCCGAGAGACGGCGGCACCGAGGTCCACTGGCATTCGACGTTCACCGCGAAGATCCCCGGCACCGGCTGGTTCTATCGGCGAATCCTGGGCGTGTTCATCAAGCGGGTCGTCACCGGGCTGGTCGCCGCGACCGAGGCGCGCGTCGCCCCATAAAGTGGGCATATGTCAGCGCCACGACGGGGATCGACCGGCCGCACCCAGGAGGAGCGCAGCGCGGCGATGCGCGTCCGGCTGCTCGACGCGACGATCGACTGCCTGGTCGAATTCGGCTACGCGGGCACGACGACCACCCGCGTCGCCGACCGCGCCGGCGTCACGCGCGGCGCGCAGGTGCACCACTTCCCGACGAAGGCCGACCTGGTCACCTCGGCGATCCGGCACCTGGCGGCGAAGCGCACCGAGGTCGCGATGGCCGAGCTGGACCGGCTGCGCGCGTCCACCGACCCGGTCGGCGACGCGCTGCAGCTGCTGTGGGAGATGCACCAGGGGCCGGTGTTCTCCGCGACGGTGGAGCTGTGGGTCGCGTCGCGGACCGACCCCGAGCTGCGCCGCCAGATGGCGGTGGTCGAGCCGATCGCGACGTCCAGCCTGGTCGAGTTCGGCAAGGCGCTGCTGCCGGAGCACGCCGGGCACCACGAGTTCCTGCACGCGGTCTACACCGCGATGGACGTCGTCCGCGGCATCCTCATCGCCAGCTGGGCCACGCGCGAGCAGGGCGAACTGGACGCGCGCTGGGAACGCGGACGCCGTCACCTGCGGATCCTTTTCGGCACGCTGATGGCGCCCACCGGCTGAATCGCGTGTTACTCTCTTTGGGAAAGTGAGGAGACGCGCTGTGCACCCGGACCCGTACGACCGCGACTGCCCGACCCGTCAGCTGCTCGACCGCATCGGCGACCAGTGGACGGTCCTCATCGTCGGCGCGCTCACCGGCGGCCCGTTGCGGTTCACCGAGATCGCCCGCCGCGTGGACGGCATCTCCCAGAAGGTCCTGACGCAGACGCTGCGCAGCCTGGTCCGCGACGGCATCCTCACCCGCACGGCGTACGCGGTGATCCCGCCGAAGGTCGAGTACGAGCTGACCTCGCTGGGGCGCAACCTTTCCGAGCCGCTGGAGCTGCTGGACCAGTGGGCGCGGCAGCACATGGCGTCGGTCCAGGATTCGCGGGACGCCTACGACGCGGAGCACACGCCCGCGTCGGCGTGACGCTGGACAGCTCCAGGACAATTCCCGGCGGGGATCCCGCCCGGCCCGCGGCCCCGGCGACACTGTGGAGGACGGCTCCACGGCTCCGGGGAGGGACTCATGGCGTCCGCGTTCGCTGTGCTCGACGAGACCCTGCCCGCGCCGGGACCGGAGCTCGTCGGGATCACCGCGCTGGTGGCGGCCATGGTCGTGGTGACGTCGTTCGCGGTGCCCGCCGACGGCCGGCGGAGTGTCGTCTACCGGGCCAACTTCCTCGGCACGCTCTTCCACGAAGGCGGCCACGCGCTGGTGAGCATCCTGACCGGCGGCGGCGTCGGCCGGGTCGCGATCGACAGCCCGGAGTCCGGCGGTACCTGGCACCGGACCCCGCCGGGGCTCGCCGCCGTCCTGACCAGCGCCGCCGGGTACGCGATGCCGCCGCTGGCCGGCCTGGGCGCGGCGGGCCTGCTGCACCGCGGGCTCGTTCCGGCCGTGCTCACCCTGACCCTGGCCGCGATGGTGTTCCTCCTGCTGTTCACCCGGGACCTGCTCACCTTCGTGGTGGTCGTCGCGGTCGGGGCGATCGTGTTCGGTGCCCTGCGCTGGGCGCCGGTCTGGCTGAAGAACGGCGTCGCGTACGCCGAAGCGTGGCTGCTGCTGACCAGTGAACTCGGCGGCCTGCGCGCGCTGGTCCTCAACCGGTTCCGGCACGGCTTCGGCGGTCAGGAGGACGACGCGGCCATGCTCGCCCGGAGCACCGGAATCCCGGCCCTGGTGTGGATCGCCGCCTGGCTCGCCCTCATCGCCTGGGCGGTCTGGCGCGCAATCCCATTGCTGTGGCCCACGTAAAATCCCTGTGAGGCGCCGCATCTTTCGTAGTGAAAGTGGCGTTAGATCCGTGTGAGGCGTCGCATCTTTCCTGGTGAAAGTGGCGTTAGATCCATGTGAAGTCGCATCTTTCGTGGCGAAAGTGACGGGTCAGCGGGCGACCAGGCCGGCTTCGTGGGCCAGCAGGCCCGCCTGCGTCCGGTTGGTGCAGTCCAGCTTCACGAGCATCCGCGACACGTAGCTCTTCACCGTCGCCTCCGCGAGGTGGAGCCGGGCCGCGATGTCCGCATTGGACAGTCCTTCGCCCAGGCACGCCAGCACATCCCGCTCGCGGTCGGTGAGCCCGGACGTCCGGCGGCGGGCGTCTTCGCCGCGCTCGCGGCCGTCCGCGGACAGCGCCACCAACCGGCGGGCCGCCGACGGCGACAGGACCGTGTGCCCGTCCGCCGCCACCCGGACCAGGCCGATCAGGTCCTCCGGCGGCGTCGACTTCACCAGGAAGCCGGCCGCGCCCGCGCGCAGGGCGCGGATCACGTAGGTGTCCGCGTCGAACGTCGTCAGCGCCACCACCGCCGGCGGGTCCGGGAGCGCCGCGATCCGCGCGATCGCCGTCAGGCCGTCGACGCCCGGCATGCGCAGGTCCATCAGCACGACGCGCGGCCGGTGCCGGACCACCGCCTCGACGGCTTCGGCGCCGTCGCCCGCCTGGGCCACGACGTCGATGTCGCCCGCCGAACCGAGGATCGTGCGCAGGTGCGCGCACACCATCGGCTCGTCATCGACCACGAGCACCGGGATCACCGGGATCACTGTGCGTGCCTTCCGCCGTCGGGACGTAAGCGGGCAGTATCGCACCGACCCGGAACCCGCCACCGGCCACCGGGCCCGCGTCGAACCGCCCGCCGACGAGTTCGACGCGCTGCCGCAGCCCCGCCAGCCCGGCCCCGGAACCGCTGCCCGCCAGGGCCGGATCGGGCCGCCGCGACGCCGCCGTGTTGGCGATCGAGACGTCCAGGCCGCCCGGGTGGTAGCGCAGCGACACCGCCGCCGACGCGCCCGGCGCGTGCTTGCGGATGTTCGTCAGCGCCTCCTGCACCAGCCGGTACGCGGTCCGCGCGACGGTCGGCGACACCTGCGCCGGGTCGCCGTCCACCGCGAGCCCGGTGACCACGCCGACCGAGCGCGACTCCTCGACCAGCCGCGCCGGGTCGCCGGGCTGCTCCGGGCTGAGCGTGCGCGGGACCGTCTCGGTGCCGTTGCGCAGCACGCCGACGAGGTCGCGCAGCTCGTCCAGCGCGAGCGCGCCTTCGCGGCGGATGTCCTCGGCCGCCGCCCGCACCGGCTCCTCGTGCGACGTCACGCCGAGCGCCCCCGCGTGCAGCACCATCAGGCTGAGCCGGTGCGTGACGACGTCGTGCATCTCGCCCGCCAGCCGCCGCCGTTCCTCCGCGCGGGCCTGCTCGGCGAGCAGGTGCTGCTCGCGCTCGGCGCGCTCCGCGCGGTCCCGCAGGGATCGCAGCAGCTGGCGCCGCGCCTCGCCGTAGAGCCCGAACATCGCCGGCAGCGTGGTGCTGAGCACGGCGAACGGCGTGGTGCTCCAGCTCGGCACCCACGGCCGCGCGGCGATCAGCGTGAGGATCCCGGCCAGCCAGAGCACGCTCCGCCGGTCCAGCACCCGCGGCAGCTGCGACAGCACGACCGGGGTGATGGTCGGCACCGTCGTCAGCGCGAGCGGGCGTACCGCCACGAACAGGCCGGGCGCGAACAGGTCGGACGCCAGCATCAGGCCCGCTGCCGCGACGACGAACCAGGCGACCTGGCGCGGGAACCGGAACAGCAGCACCAGGGAGAAGTCGCAGACCAGTTGCAGCACCAGCCCGGCCGCCGGGCCGAGCGGCCCGGTCGTGACCTCGCCCAGCGCGTAGAGCAGGACGTTCAGCCCCGCGAACACGAACGCGGCCAGGAGCAGCCAGAAGACGTCGGCGCGGCTCGGCCACCACGGCCGCCTGGTGCTGGTCACGCGGTCACGGTAACCGCTCACCCGCGCCGTCGCGCCGGACGCGCAACGAAAGTTGCGGCCCGGGCGCGGGCCCGCAACTTTCGTCGTCGCGAGCACCTTCCTTGCCCCGTTCCGGTGCCGGCCGCGATCCGGTGGAGTGGGCGGACCACAGCGAGGGAGGCAACCGTGGTGACTGTCCACACGCGACAGATGACGAGCGTGGCGTTCGCCCGCGGCCCGGTGCTGGCGATCGCGGGCCTCGCCGGGCTCGCGCTGCTCCTGACCAGCGGGCGCTACGCCGGCGGGTTCGACGAGCTCTACTTCCTGGTGGCCGGTCGAGATCACCTGAGCTGGGGGTATTTCGACCAGCCACCCCTCATCCCGGCGCTGGCGGCGGCGATGGACCGGCTCGCGCCGGGCTCGCTGGTCGTGCTGCGGCTGCCGATGACCCTCGCCGCGGTCGCTGGGGTGGTCGTCACGGCGCTGATCGCGCGGGAGTTCGGCGGCGGCCGCGGCGCCCAGGCGATGGCGGCGGCCTGCTACGCGGCGTCCGGCATCGTCGTCGTCAGTCACTGGATCGGGACCTACGTGCTGGACCCGTTCCTGTGGACGGTCGTGGCCTGGCTGCTCGTCCGCTGGACCCGCACCCGCCGCGACGGCCTGCTCGTCTGGGCCGGCGTCGTCACGGCGGTGTCGCTGGAGACGAAGTTCCTGATCCCGGCCCTGTGGGCGGCGGTGCTGCTCGCCGCGCTGGTGTTCGGGCCGAGGGACCTGCTCCGGCGCCCGAAACTCTTGCTGGGCGCGGCGATCGCCGTCGTGGTCACGGTGCCGACGCTGCTCTGGCAGGCCGCACACGGCTGGCCCTACACCCACATGAGTGAAGTCGTCGCCGCGGAGTTCCCGGGTTACGGCCCGTGGGTGCGCGACGGACTGCTCGGCGCCGGGATCGGGGTCGGTGTGGTGGCCCTGCTCTACGGCGTCTGGCGGCTGCTGCGGTCGGCGCAGCTGCGGCCGTACCGGTACCTCGGCGTCGCCCTGATCCTCGTGGCGCTGGCCGTGGTCGCGACGCAGGGGCGGTCCTACTACCTGATGGGCTGCTACGCCGTGCCGTTCGCGGCGGCGGCCACCGAGCTGACCCGGCGGAACCTCGTGGGCTGGTGGAAAGCCGTCGCGTGGCCGGCGTTCGTGCTCTCGGCGGTGGTCACGCTCGTCGCGCTGCCGGTGTGGCCGGCCTCGGCGCGGACGTCGTTCGGGCCGTTCTCGCTCGGCAGCGCGTTCGCGCAGGGGGAGCTGCCGCAGCAGGACCTGGCCGAGGTGATCGGTCAGACGTACGCCTCGCTCCCGCCCGAGGTTCGCGCGCGGACCGCGGTCTACGCCGAGATCTACCCGTTCGCGGCCGTGACCGAGTTCTACGGGGCGCCGTACGGCATCCACACCGTCTACAGTGGACACCGGGCGTACTGGTACTTCGGGCCACCGCCGGAATCGGCCGACGAGGTGCTGTTCGCCGGGTTCGACCCGGGGCTGCTGCGGCCCTACTTCGCGCACGAGACCCAGGTCGTCGACGGGCTGGTGTGGGACTACGACGGCCGGACGGCACCCTGGTCGCGGATCTGGCCCGCCCTGAAGCGGCAATGAGAGGAACACGATGAGCGCTCTGTCCCTGCCCGCGCAGGCCTACTTGCTGGCGTGCGACACCGGCCGCGACCGGCTGCCGGACCGACAGCGCGTCGCGCTGCTGGTGCGCGCGGCGGCGTTGACGGACCTGGTCCAGCGCGGGCTGGTCGTCGACGGCGACGGGCGGCCCGTGGTGACCGGCGCCGCCGGCACCGGCCACCTGGTGCTCGACGACCTGCTGAGCGACCTCGCCGCGGACCCGCACCGCAAGTGGCGTGCGTGGGTCCGCCGCGATGCCCGCGCGACGCTCCAGTCCCTGGAGACCCAGCTCGACGCGGCGGGCACGATCACGTTGAAGACGTCACACGTGCTGGGGCTGTTCCCGCGCCGCCGCCCGGTGGTCCGCGACCACGCCGAGGCGGCCCGGCTGCACGAGGTGGTGGCGGACGCGCTGCGAAGCGTCGCACCGGCGTCGCGGGCCGACCCGGGCGCGGCGGCCCTGACGTCGCTGGCCGCGGCGGTGGAGCTGGGCACGGTCCTCTCGCGCCGCGACCGCCGGCATCACAAGGCCCGGCTCGCGGAGCTGGAGGACGTCGCGGGCGCCGCGGTTCCCGCGCTGCGCAAGGTGATCCGCGAACTGAAGGCGGCCCGCGCCGCGGCGATCTCGGCGGCCAACTCGGGCGGCAGCGGCGGCTGACGCCGTACCGGGCCGGACGACACGCGTACCCCGACGGACGACACGCGTACGCAGATGGACGACACGGCGAGGCGGGGGAGGTCCTCGCCGTGTCGTCCGCCCGGGTACGCGTGTCGTCCATCTGGGTTCGGCGGTGGCCGAAGTTTCGGGGACCTAGGTTCGGGGGCATGGACGACTTTCGTGCCCTGCACGTCCCCGGTGCCCCGCTCCTGCTGCCCAACGCCTGGGAGTTCGGCGTCGGCGCCCATCTCGTCGCGCAGGGGTTCCGCGCGCTCGGGACGACCAGCCTCGGCGTGTCCGCGGCGGCGGGGGAGGCCGACGGCGCGCCGTCGACGCGGGACGTGACCGTCGCGCTGGCCGCCCGCCTGGCCCGGCTCGACGCGCTGGTCAGCGTCGACATCGCCGACGGCTTCAGCGCGGACCCGGCCGCCGTCGCCGACCTGGCCGAAGAGCTCGCCGCGGCGGGCGCGGTCGGCGTCAACCTCGAAGACGGCCGCGCCGACGGCTCGCTCGCTCCCGTCGAGGTCCAGGCCGCCCTGGTCACGGCGGTGAAGGAGCGCACACCGCAGTTGTTCGTCAACGCCCGCACGGACACCCACTGGGCGGGCGACCGCTCGGTCGCCGAAGCCGAGACGCGGGCGCGGGCCTACGTCGCGGCGGGCGCGGACGGCGTCTTCGTGCCCGGCCTCGCCGAGCCGGCCGACGTCGAGCGGATCGTCGCCGTCGGCGTCCCGGTCAACCTGCTGTTCCTGCCCGGCAAGGTGACGCTGGCCGGGCTGGCGGAACTGGGCGTCGCCCGGATCAGCCTGGGTTCGCTGCCCTACCGGATGGCGCTGGCCGCGGCGGCCGAGACGGCGCTGGCCGTGCGCGACGGCCGTGACCTTCCACTCACTCCGCCGTCCTACGCCGACGTCACCGCGTTCCTGTGAGAACCGGATCTGCTTGGCTCGGGACATGCACGCCTTCGGAGCCGACTTCGCCGTCCCGTCCGGGTACCTCAACACGCCGAGCATGGGCATCCCGCCCGCGCCGGTCGCCGCGGCCGTGGCCGGGTCGGTCGAGAACTGGCGGACCGGGGCGAGCCGGCCGGCGGACTTCGACGAGGCCGTCGCGCGGTCGCGGGCCGGGTTCGCCCGGCTGGTCGGGGTCGAGCCCGGGCGGGTCGCGATCGGCGCGTCGGCTTCCCAGCTGATCGCCAACGTCGCCGCCGCGCTGCCCGCCGGCACCCGCGTGCTCGCCGCCGAAGGCGACTTCACCAGCGTGACCTTCCCGTTCGCGGCGAACCCGGGCGTGACCGTCACCGAGGTGCCGCTCGACGACCTGGCCGCGCGGGTCGAGGGCCACGACGTCGTCGCGGTGAGCGTCGTCCAGTCCGCCGACGGCCGGATCGCCGACCTCCCCGCGCTGCGGGCCGCGGCCGAAGCCGCCGGCGCCGCGGTGCTGCTCGACGCGACCCAGGCCGCGGGCTGGCTGCCCTTGGACGTCGCCTGGGCCGACTGGGTCGTCGCGGCGGGCTACAAGTGGCTGCTCGCGCCGCGTGGCTGCGCGTGGCTGGCGGTGCGCCCGGACGCGCAGGACCGCACCCGCGCGGTCGCGGCCAACTGGTACGCGGGGGAGGACCCGTGGGCCACCGTCTACGGCCTCCCGCTGCGGCTGGCCGGCGACGCCCGCGCGTTCGACCTCTCCCCGGTCTGGCTGGCCCAGGTGGGCGCGGCCGCCGCGCTGGAGTACCTCGGCGGGCTCGACCTCGCGCAGGTCAGGGCCCATGACGTCGGCCTGGCCGACACGCTGCTGGAGAAGCTCGGCCGGCCGCCGCGGGGGAGCGCGATCGTGTCGCTCGAAGCCGACCCCGGGCGGGTCGCCGCGGCCGGGATCGTGTCCGGGTTGCGCAACGGGAAGGTCCGGGTCGGCTTCCACCTCTACAACACCGCTGACGACGCCGAACGCGTCTTACACGCATTCGAGTGAACTCCCGAACGGGCGTGAACTACCGTATGGCGTCGTGGTTGGTGCGCATTTCACCCCAGGCCCGTCCGACACGGCCCCGCTGGGCGCGGTTCCCCCGCAGCCCCGCCCGCCCGTGCCCGGCCCACCGGCGCGTGACACCCGGACCCTGGCACTCAGGGGCGCCGGGCTCGTCGCGATCGCCGTGATCTCGGGACTGCTCTGGTTCCTGATCCGGCACGACTCGACGCCGGACGAGCCGGTGGCGCAGCCGCCGGCCAAGAGCACCGGGCAGTACACGTTCACGCCGGTCGCCGGGCCGGCGCGGTCCACGGACTGCGCCGCGAAGTCCTACGGCAAGACCCAGGACTTCTTCCAGGACAGCCCGTGCCAGTCGCTGGTCCGCGCGCTGTACACGACGGAGTCGGGCGGCGCGAAGGCGCTGGTGTCCGTGGTGCTGGTGGGGATGCCGGACTCGGCGAAGGCGAAGGCCCTCAAGACGCTGACCGAGCAGGACGGCACCGGCAACGTCACCGACCTGGTCAAGGACAAGACGTTCGCCGGCACCGGCACCCCGAGCGTGAGCGGTGCCGACGCGGCGTACGCCTCCCGGGTCGAAGGCACGAACACGACGATCGTGCTGGGCGACTTCTACGACAAGCACAAGGACAAGGCGCTCCTCGACAAGATCGTCAAGGACGCCCTGCGCCTGTCGGGCGACTTCGGCTGACCCGCTTTCGCAAGCCCTGAAGGGCACCCTCAGGGACGTGACGTCCCTGAGGGTGCCCTTCAGGACATCGCGGGGTCAGCTCGCCTGGCCGGGCATGGCGACCGCCGCCGGCTTCTCGCCGGCCTCGGAGCGCCACGGCGTCCCGCGCCGCGAAGCGGCCACCAGCGCGTGCAACGCCGTCGTGCGCAGGCCGGCGTCGTCGGTGTGGTTCACCACGGCCAGCCAGGCCGACGCGCAGTCGGCTTCCGCCGTCGCGACCACCAGCGCGGCCGACGCCGTGTCGGTCACCGGCTTCTTCGGGTTGTAGGCCGGCTCCGGCGCCACCGGGGTCGCCCCGGCGCCCGCGAGCATCGTCTGCAGCAGGTCGCGGCGCAGCGCGTGCTCCGCGACGCCGCCCTTCTCGGCCTCCCCGAAGTCGGCCGGGAGGAACGCGCCGACCAGGCCGTACACCCAGACCGCGGCGTGCTCGGCGGCGAGCGCCTGCTGCAGCGGGTCGACGGCCTCCGCGGGGACGGCGCCGCCGGGCGGCCCGGCCGCGGCCGGGGCGTCCTCGCCCGGGCCCAGCGCCGGGTTGATGCGCTGCAGCGCGGCGCAGCCCGCGGCGATCGCCGCGACCATGCCGGCGCGGTAGCGCGGCAGCCCGGGGACGAGGTCCTCGGCCTGCTTGCGCGCGGTGGCCAGCCGCTCCTTCAGGTCGCTCAGCGCCGCCGGGGCCGGCGGCGAGGCGGACGTCGGGGGTTTCGGCCGGTTCAGCCGGTCCACTTCGGACTTCAGCGCGGCCGCGTGCGCCGCGCGCGCGTCGGCGAGCTGGCCGGCGGTGTCGGCGTCCTTGCCCTTGGCCAGCGCGCGCGCCGCCGCGGCGTCCGCGTCGGCGGCGGCCAGGAGCGGCTGCAGCGGGTCGGGGCTCTCGTCGTAGCCGGGCCCGCAGGCGGCCAGCGGCACGGCCAGTGCGGCCACCGCCCCGAAGCGGAGGGCGGCACGGCGGGTCAGCTCGGTCGGTCTTCCGGTCACGTCGGCCCATCCTGCCAGGCCCCGGGGCGGCCCCGCCGCTCGCGCGTGCCGGAAGGGCGACCGGATAAGCTGGTCCACCACCGACCCGGTGAGGCTTGTCCGGACGTCGCCCGGCGCAAGGTGCCTGCCAGCAGGCAGGCTGCAGCTCCGCAGCGCCGAGCCGGCCGGAACAGGCCTCGAACGCCAACTTGATCCCGACCGAGGAGAGCCCCACGTGCCAGGAGAACTCGCCAGCCGGCTTCAGCCGATAGTGGCCGAAGCCGTCACCGCCGCGGGTTTCGACCTCGATTCGTTCGAGGTCCAGCAGGCCGGCCGGCGGCAGCTGGTCAAGGTCGTCGTCGACTCCGACGACGGCATCGGGCTGGACGAGGTCGCCGAGGTCAGCCGCAAGGTCGCGGCGGCGCTCGACGAAAACGAGCACGTGCTCGCGAGCGCGTACACGCTGGAGGTCACCTCGCCGGGCATCGAGCGCCCGCTGACCCAGCAGCGGCACTGGCGGCGCGCGCGGTTCCGCCTGGTCAAGGTCACTCCGGTCGAAGGTGACGCCTTCATGGGCCGGGTCGGTCACGCGGGCGCGGACGCCGCCCGCCTCCTCGTCGGCGGCGAGCTCCGCGACGTCCGCTACGCCCAGGTGGCGAAGGCGGTCGTCGAGATCGAGTTCAAGCAGCCGCCGGCCGAGGATCTGAAACTGCTCGACGACGACGCGTCCGGCCTGGCCGGCGCCGGTCAGGCCGAGACCGAGAAAACGGAGAAGGGGTCGAAGTGAACGTCGACATCGCCGCGCTGAGGGCGATCGAACGGGACAAGGACATCCCCTTCGAAACGGTGATCGAGGCCATCGAGACGGCCTTGCTCACCGCGTACAAGCACACCGAAGGGCACCAGCCGCACGCCCGCATCGACATCGACCGCAAGACCGGCCTGGTGCGCGTGCTCGCGCGCACGCTGACCCACGACGGCGAGACCGACGAGGAGTGGGACGACACCCCCGAGGGGTTCGGCCGGATCGCCGCCACCACCGCGCGCCAGGTCATCCTGCAGCGGCTGCGCGACGCCGAGCACGAGAAGACCTTCGGCGAGTTCTCCACCAAGGAGGGCGAGATCGTCGCCGGCGTCATCCAGCGCGACGCCCGCGCCAACGCCCGCGGCATGGTCGTGGTCCAGGTGGGCGACACCGAGGGCGTGCTGCCGTCGGCGGAGCAGGTGGCCGGGGAGTCCTACGAGCACGGCAGCCGGATCAAGGCGTACGTGGTCACCGTGTCGCGCGGCAACCGCGGCCCGCAGATCATGCTCTCGCGCTCGCACCCCAACCTCGTGCGCAAGCTGTTCGCGCTGGAGGTGCCGGAGATCGCCGACGGGACGGTCGAGATCGCCGCCGTCGCGCGCGAGCCGGGACACCGCACGAAGATCGCGGTGAAGTCCACCGTGGCGGGCGTGAACGCCAAGGGCGCCTGCATCGGCCCGGTCGGCTCGCGCGTGCGCAACGTGATGAGCGAGCTGGCCGGCGAGAAGATCGACATCATCGACTACTCGGAGGACCCGGCCCGGTTCGTGGGGAATGCCCTGTCCCCGGCGAAGGTTGTTTCCGTACGGGTCGTCGACGAGCGGGGCAAGACCGCGCGCGTCGTGGTGCCGGACTTCCAGCTGTCGCTGGCGATCGGCAAGGAGGGCCAGAACGCCCGCCTCGCCGCCCGTCTGACCGGCTGGCGGATCGACATCCGCAGCGACGCCGCGCCGGTGGACGACGAGGGTGATCAAGACCACGCCGGTCCGACGCGGCCCGCCGCGACAACCGGTTCGGCTGAGTGAAGGTCGAAGCGGTAGACTCTGGAGTGGTTCGAAGCCCGCGGCGGGTAGCCGAGCACCAGCCCCACCGAGAATCCCCGGTGCGGACTTGTGTCGGCTGCAAGCGGCGGGCCTTGATCGGTGAGCTGCTGCGCGTGGTCGCGGTGGTCGGACGGGTGGTCGTCGACGGACGTCGTCGGCTCCCGGGCCGGGGGGCTTGGTTGCACCCCGACCCGGACTGTCTGGCCAAGGCCGAACGGCGGCGGGCTTTCCCGAGGGCCTTGCGGGCTCCGGGAGCGCTCGACGTCCGGGAAGTCCGCGAGTACGTAGCGCACGCCACGCATCACGGAGCCGGGACGTCCCCGGCTCCGCGAGGAACGAAGGAAGCAGGTCGACCCGTCATGAGTCAGCCGTGAAGCTGAAGCCATGAACGCGAGACAATAAGGACGAGGTCAGCGGGTCCCCCGCCTGGCCTCCCCTAGATGAGGAGAGCTGTGCCAGGCAAGGCCCGCGTACACGAGCTCGCTAAGGAGCTCGGCATCACCAGCAAGGACGTGCTCGCCAAGTTGAAGGAACAGGGCGAATTCGTCAAATCCGCGTCGTCCACGGTCGAGGCGCCTGTCGCCCGCCGTCTGCGCGACGCGTACGCCCCCAAGGGCGCCAAGAAGCCCGCACCGACCCCCGGTCCGTCGGCGCGCCCGGGACCCCCGGCCGCCAAGCCGGGCGCTCCCGCGCCCAAGCCGGCGACGCCCGCTCCCCAGCAGCAGGTCCCGGTGGTGAAGGCCGCCCCCGCGGCGGCCCCGCAGCAGCAGGCTCCGGCTTCGAAGCCGGCAGCCGCACCGGGCGGCCGTCCGGCCGGTCCCGGCCCGCGGCCCGGCCCGCGCCAGCAGCCGGCGGCGCCCGCTCCCCAGGAGCAGGTCCCGGCGGCGAAGGCCGAGGCGGCTCCGGTCGCACCCCCCAAGCAGGAGACCCCGGCCGCGCCCCCCGCGGGCAACACCGGTTCGGTCGTCCCGCCGAAGCCGCAGGGCCCCAAGCCCGGCGGTCCCAAGCCCGGTCCGCGCACCCCGCGGGTCGGCAACAACCCGTTCGGCGTCGGTTCCGGCGCCCCGCCGCGTCCGCAGGGCCCGCGCCCCGGTGGTGGCGGTCAGGGCGGCGACACGCGCCCGCCGCGTCCCGGTGGTACCGGTGGCGGCGGTGACCGCCCGGCTCCGCGTCCCGGTGGTGGCGCCGGTGGCAACCGGCCGAGCCCGGGCAACATGCCCCCGCGGCCGAACCCCGGCATGATGCCGGGCCGTCCCGCCCGTCCCGCCGGTGGTCCCGGTGGCGGCGCGCGCGGTGGTCCCGGTGGCGGCGCCCGTGGTGGTCCCGGTGGCGGCGCCCGTGGCGGCCCCGGTGGCGGTGGCGGCGGTTTCCGTGGCGGTCCCGGTGGCGGTGGCGGCGGTGGCGGCTTCCGTCCCGGTGGCGCCGGTGGCGGTGCCGGTGGCGGCTTCCGTCCGGGTGGCGGCGGTGCCGGTGGCGGTGCCCCGGCCGGTGGCGGCGGGTTCCGCGGTGGCGGCGGCCGTGGCGGCCCCGGTGGCCGTGGCGGCACGGCGGGTGCCTTCGGGCGTCCGGGTGGTCCCTCGCGCAAGGGTCGCAAGTCGAAGCGGCAGAAGCGCCAGGAGTACATGGACAACATGCAGGCGCCCAGCGTCGGCGGCGTCCGCTTGCCCAAGGGGCAGGGCGAGACGATCCGGCTGCCGCGTGGCGCTTCGCTGACCGACTTCGCCGAGAAGATCGACGCCAACCCGGCTTCGCTGGTGCAGGTGCTCTTCCACCTCGGCGAGATGGTCACCGCGACGCAGTCCGTGTCGGACGACATCCTCGAGCTGCTCGGCGGCGAAATGAACTACCACGTTCAGGTCGTCAGCCCCGAGGAGGAGGACCGCGAGCTGCTCGGGACCTTCGACATCACCTACGGCGACGACGCGGGTGGCGAAGAGGACCTGCAGATCCGGCCGCCGGTCGTGACCATCATGGGTCACGTCGACCACGGTAAGACCCGCCTGCTCGACACGATCCGGAAGACGAAGGTCCGCGAGAGCGAGGCCGGCGGCATCACGCAGCACATCGGTGCGTACCAGATCGAGACCGAGCTCGAGGGCAACCCGCGCCTGATCACCTTCATCGACACCCCGGGCCACGAGGCGTTCACCGCCATGCGTGCCCGTGGTGCCAACTCGACCGACATCGCGGTGATCGTGGTGGCGGCCGACGACGGTGTGATGCCGCAGACGGTCGAGGCGATCAACCACGCGCAGGCCGCCAAGGCCCCGATCGTGGTCGCGATCAACAAGATCGACAAGGAAGGCGCGAACCCGGACAAGATCCGGCAGCAGCTGACCGAGTACAACCTCGTGGCCGAGGAGTACGGCGGCGACACGATGTTCGTCGAGATCTCCGCGCGGCAGAACATCAACATCGACGGGCTGCTCGAGGCGATCCTGCTGACCGCCGACGCCGCTCTGGACCTCCGGGCCAATCCGGACATGGAGGCCCAGGGTGTCGCGATCGAGGCACACCTCGACCGCGGCCGCGGCCCGGTGGCCACCGTCCTGGTCCAGCGCGGCACGCTGCGCGTCGGTGACTCGGTCGTGGCGGGTGACGCCTACGGCCGCGTCCGCCGGATGGTCGACGAGCACAACGTCGACGTCACCGAGGCGCTGCCGTCGCGTCCCGTCCAGGTCATCGGGTTCACCTCGGTGCCGGGTGCGGGCGACACCTTCCTGGTGGTCGACGAGGACCGCGTCGCCCGGCAGATCGCCGAGCGCCGCTCCGCTCGTACTCGCAACGCGCTCAACGCGTCGCGCCGCAAGCGGGTCAGCCTCGAGGACCTCGACTCCGCCTTGAAGGAGACGAACAGCCTCAACCTGATCATCAAGGGTGACAACTCGGGTACCGTCGAGGCCCTCGAAGCCTCGCTGCTGCAGCTGGACGTCGGCGACGACGTCGAGCTGAACGTGGTGCACCGCGGTGTCGGTGGCGTGACCGAGTCGGACATCGACCTGGCGACCGCGTCCGACGCGATCGTCCTCGGGTTCAACGTCCGCGCCCAGGGCAAGGCGACCGAGCGGGCCACCCGCGAGGGCGTCGACGTCCGGTACTACACGGTCATCTACCAGGCGATCGACGAGATCGAGCAGGCTCTGAAGGGCATGCTCAAGCCGGAGTACGAAGAGGTCGAGCTGGGCCGCGCGGAGGTTCGCGAGGTCTTCAAGTCCTCCAAGATCGGCACGATCGCGGGTTGCCTGGTCATGTCCGGCGAGATCCGGCGCAACGCGCGCGCCCGGCTGCTGCGCGACGGCACTGTCGTCGCGGAGAACCTGCCGGTCAGCTCGCTGCGGCGGTTCAAGGACGACGTGGTCGAGGTCCGCGAGGGCTACGAGTGCGGTCTGACGCTCGGTTCGTACGGCGACCTCAAGGTCGGCGACTCGATCGAGACGTACGAGCAGCGCGAGAAGCCGCGAGCGTAAGGCGTTCGGTCCCGGGTGCGTGGGTTCTCCCACGCACCCGGGGCTTTCGCTTCCCATTCCCTACAACACCACCTCACTTGCCTATGTACGTCGGAGCTCTTGAGCTCGACATCCTGCTCGGCGATGTCCATTCGCTGAAGCAGAAGCGATCCGTGGTCCGGCCGGTGCTGGCGGAGGTGCGCAAGCGCTTCGCCGTGTCGGTGGCCGAAGCCGGTCACACCGACCTGCACCGGCGGACCCTCATCGGGGTGGCCGTGGTCGCCGAAGGTGGCGAGCACGTCCGTGACGTGCTCGACTCGTGCGAGCGGTACGTGGCGAGCAGGCCGGAGTTCGAACTGCTTTCCGCGCACCGCCGGCTGCTCGGCCCAGACGACTGATTTTCTCGAGGAGAAAGACATGGCTGATCCTGCTCGGGCCCGCAAGCTCGCCAAGCGGATCTCGCAGATCGTGGCGTCCGCGATCGAGCACGAGGTCAAGGACTCCCGGCTGGACTACGTGACCGTCACGGACACGAAGGTCACCGGCGACCTCCACGACGCCACGGTGTACTACACGGTGCTCGGCGAGAAACTGGACTCGGTCCCGGACTTCGCCGGTGCCGCCGCCGCGCTCGAATCGGCGCGCGGGATGCTCCGCACGAAGGTCGGGCAGGGCACCGGGGTTCGCTACACGCCGACCCTGACGTTCGTGGCCGACACGATCCCCGAAGAGTCGAAGCGCATCGAGGCTTTGCTCGAGAAGGCCCGTGAGGCCGACGCGGAGGTCGCGCGGCGGTCGGCGGGGGCCCAGCACGCGGGCGAACCCGACCCGTACAAGGCGCCCCGCGAAACCGAGGACGACGACGAGCTCGCGGAGGAAGAGACCCGGGGCTGACCCGGTGCTCTTTCTACGGCGGACGACGTCGGGTCCGATCGAAGGCGCCGGGGCTGCCTCGGTGCTCACTCGTCGTGGCCTGCTCGCCGGCAGCGCACTCGCGCTGCTGGCGGGCTGCTCGTCGGCTCCGTCCGGGCCGCCCCCCGGGCCGCCCGCGACGTCACCGCCGACCGGCCTGACGCCCCTGAGCGCGCCCGTCACCGTGCAGCGGATGCACTCGGCGGCCCGCAGCACCGACGTCGAGCTGGTCCTCATCACCCCCGAAGGCGTCCCGGCCTCGGGGCTGCCGGTGTGCCTGGCCCTGCACGGCCGCGGCGCCCGCGCCCGGACGTTCCTCGACCTCGGCGTCCCCGAAGCGCTGACCAAGGCCGTCCGCGCGGGCGTCCCGCCGTTCGCGATCGCCGCACCCGACGGTGACCACTACTGGGTGAACGTCGGCGAGAACGACGACCCGCAGCGGATGTTGTCCGAAGAACTTCCCGCCTGGCTTACCCAGCGCGACCTCAAAGCGCCCGCGGCCGTGTTCGGCATCTCGATGGGCGGCTTCGGCGCCCTCCGCTTCGCCCGCGCCCACCCGGACCTGAAGGCGACGGCCGTGGCGAGCGCCGCTCTGTTCGTGAGCTGGCCGGACGCCCGCGCCCGCAAGGTGTTCGCCGACGAGGCCACCTGGCGCGCGGAGGAGCCGCTGCTGCACCCGGGGGACGTCCGAGGCGCGGACCTGGGCGTCTGGTGCGGGGAGTCGGACCCGTTCCTGGGGGCGGACCGCAAGCTGGTGAAGGCGGTGTCCCCGGCCGTGGCGCGGTTCTCGCCGGGCAAGCACGAAGACGCCTACTGGCGCGGGGTGCTGCCCGACGTGCTCGAGTTCGCCGGCCGGCGGCTCACCCCAGCTGGCTGATGCGGACCATGTTCCCCGCCGGGTCCCGGAACGCGCAGTCGCGGACGCCGTAGGGCTGGTCCATCGGCTCCTGGACGACATCGGCGCCGCTCGCCTGGACCTGGTCGAACGTGCCCGCCAGGTCCGCGGACGCCAGCACGATCGACGCGTAGCTGCCCTTGGCCATCAGCTCGGCGATCGTGCGGCGCTCGTCGTCGGTGAGGCCCGGGTCGGCGGCCGGCGGGTGCAGCACGATCGACGTGTGCGGCTGGTCGGGCGGGCCGACCGTGATCCAGCGCATGTCCCCGTACCCCACGTCGTTGCGCACCTCGAAGCCCAGCGCGTCACGGTAGAACGCCAGCGACTTCTCCGGGTCGTCGGCGGGGAGGAACGTGTGCTGGATGATGAGGTTCATGCCGCTCACGATAAGTGGGGGCGAGTGGGCGTCGCTTCTCGATTCCTGATCGGCCGCATGACCTGCTTGGCGAGACAGGTGGGGATCCCCTCGCCGTCGCCCGCCGCCAGGCGCTTGTAGGCGCTCGGAGAGAGGCCGACCAGTTCGGAGAACCGCGTGCTGAACGTCCCGAGCGACGAGCAGCCGACCTCGAAGCAGACCTCGGTGACCGACAGGTCACCCCGGCGCAGCAGGGTCATCGCCCGCTCGATGCGCCGGGTCATCAGGTAGCTGTAGGGCGACTCGCCGAAGGCGGCGCGGAACTCGCGGCTCAGGTGCCCCGCCGAGAGGTGGACGCCGCGCGCCAGCGCCTCGACGTCCAGCGGCTGCGCGTAGTCCCGGTCGATCCGGTCGCGGACGCGGCGCAGCAGCACGAGTTCGCGCAGGCGCGCGTCTGATCTGCCGGTCACGCGAACAGCATGCCCGCTGGATCGCGTCACCGCAAAGACAGCGCCCCGGGCGTCGTGAGTGGTCAGGGCGGTGAGAACCGCCTAACCACTCACGACCGCGGGGCGGCGGGCGAACAGGATCGCTTGGGGAACGTCATCGTCCGGGGCCATCAGCCATTCCGCCTCGATCTCGAACCCCGCGTCGCGCACGAGCGCGCCCACCCGCTCCGGGCGGCGGCGGTGGATGTGCACCTTCATCGGGTGGCCGCCGTAGCCCTGGGTCTTCAGCGTGGACTCGTCGCCGACGTGATAGCCGATCATCAGCCGGCCGCCCGGGCGCAGCACCCGGTGGAAGTGGCCCAGCACGCCGGGGACCGCGTCGTCCGGGATGTGGATCAGCGACCAGGACGCGAGCACCCCCGCGACGGAGGTGTCCGGCAGCGGCAGGTCCGTCATCGAGCCCACCTCGAACCGGACGCCGGGGTACGCCTCGCGGGCCAGCTCGATCATCGACGGCGAGAGGTCGACGCCGGACGCGTCCAGGCCGAGGGAAGCCAGGTGGGCGGTGAAGTGCCCCGGACCGCAGCCGACGTCCACGACCGGGCCGCCGGCCTGCTCGGCGAACAGCGCGAGCGCCGCCCGCAGGTACGGCTGGGTCGTGACGGCGTCACGCACGATGCCGGCGTAGCTCGACGCCACCGTGTCGTACGACGTGCGGGTGTCCGCGAGCCAGTCGTTCACGGCAACGGGTGGGCGGCCGGGGCCCGCAGGCCGTCGAGGACCAGGGCGAGCCCGCGCCGCCAGTCCGGGGACGCCGTCGCCGCGGCGAACACCACGGCGAGGTCGAGGGTGCGGAAGTCCGGCCGCAGCGCGCCGGCGTCCTGCGCCCGCTTGACGATCCGGTCCATCCGGGAACCGTTGGCGCGCTTGGCTTTTTCGAGTGCCGACGCCGGATCGAACGTCCGTGAGCACACCTCGGTGAAGCCGCGGTCGGTCACCTGCATCCGCACCGAGCGCTCGAGGTAGAGCACGAAGCCCTCCCACGGGTCCGCACAGGCGAGGGCCTCGTCGCTGATCGCCTGCGCCTCCTCCAGCGTCGGCAGGAACGCGGCCTCGACGAGGTCGGCGCGGGTCGGGAAGCGGTTGTAGAGGGTGCCGATCGCGACCTCGGCGCGGCGGGCGATCTCGTCCAGCGGGGCGTCGACGCCCTTGGCGCCGAACACCTCCCGCGCAGCCGCCACCAGCGCCTCGCGGTTGCGCCGGGCGTCCGCGCGCAAGGGGCGCTGCTCCACCGTCACGGTCCGGAGTGTAGCCGTCCGGGTTGCTTCCTGATCGGAACCTCACAGAGCCCGTGCGCGGTCGCCACCGGGAGCACAATGGGGGGAGCGGGCTCGGCCCGCGTCGAGGCGGACACACGAGGGAGGCCGGCGCATGCACTCCGACCTCACGCCGTCGGGCCGCACCGGGGTCCTCCTCGTCGGCACCCGCGGGCAGCGGGGGCCCGGGGAGGTGCTGATCAGGATCAGGGGTGGCCTGGAAACCTTCCTGGCCTGGTCCGACACGGAGCTGCCGAGGGGGACGACCGTGCTGGTCGTCGAAACCCGGGGCCGGCGCACGGTCGACGTCGTGGCGTGGGACGTTCCCGAATCCGCGCCGGAAACCACTTCCTAGTGTTCGTCTAAGGACAGTCGATGTTCGGTTATCGCGTGCCGGCCCCCAACGAGGCGATGCTCATTTCGGGCGGCAAGACCAGCAAGGGCGCGTCGCCGTTCCGGGTCGTCACCGGCCACGGCGCGTTTGTCATGCCGGTGTTCCGGAAAGTCCGGTTCCTGACGCTTTCGATGTGCGAAGCCGAAGTGACCGAAGTATGCGTGACGAAACAGGCCATCGCGCTGACCGTGCGGGCGGTGATCGCGTTCAAGGTCGGCAACGACACCGAGAGCATCGTCAACGCCGGTCAGCGGTTCCTCTCCGACCAGGACCAGATGTCCGTGCTGACCGGCCGGATCTTCTCCGGCCACCTGCGCTCGATCATCGGGTCGATGACGGTCGAGGAGATCATCACCGAGCGGCAGAAGCTGGCGACCGAGGTGCTGGACGGCTCGGCGGTGGAAATGGCGAAGATCGGCCTGTCGGTCGACGCCCTGCAGATCCAGTCGATCGACGACATGAAGCTCGGCTACATCGCCGCGATGGCCGCGCCGCACAACGCCGCCATCCAGCGGGACGCGCAGATCGCGCAGGCCGTGGCGAACAAGAAGGCGGCCGAGGCCGAGCAGGAGTCGCAGCGGACGCAGGCGGCGTACGTCCGGCAGACGTCGATCGTGCAGGCGCAGTACCGCGCCGAGGTCGAGGCGGCTCAGGCCGAGGCGTCGCAGGCCGGGCCGCTCGCCCAGGCGAAGGCGCAGCAGGAGGTCATCGACGCGCGGACCGAGCTGGCCCAGCGCGAAGCGGAGCTGCGCCAGCAGCAGCTGGTGGCCGAGGTCATCAAGCCGGCCGACGCGGAAGCCGAGCGGATCCGCATCCTGGCCGTGGCCGACGCCGAGAAGATGCGCGTGCAGGCGGAAGCGGCGGCGTCGAACAACCGCGTCGCGCTCGACCGGATGCTCATCGACCAGCTGCCGCTGATCGTCAAGGAGGCCGGGCGCGGCCTGGCCGGCGCGAACGTCAACATCCTCAACGGCGCCGACGGCCTGGGCGAGATGGCCGCGGGCCTCGTCGGCCAGGGACTGTCCATTCTGGACTCCGTGAAGCGCGGGCTGAGCACGCCGCCCGTTCCCGCACCCGCGGTTTCCCCCGAGAGCAACGGAAAAGCCATCACCGCGAAGCCCGGCGAAGTGACCCAGTCCTGAACCAATACTGAACCGGTACTGAACCGGTTCCGCGGGCCCGAGCGGCGACGGGCCCGCGGAATCCGGCTCACATGCGGGGCAGCCCCCGCGGGTTGACCTCCGACGCCGGCAAGGCCTCCGACGTCAGGTTCCAGCGCTTGAGGACCTCGGCGTACTTCCCGTTCCCGAGCACCGTGCCGACGATCTTCGTCTTGCCCTCCACCGCTACGTGGTAGGCCGACGTCGGGTTGGGCCCAGCCCGGCGGACTTGTTCTGCTGGTCCCAGCGCAGCAGGATCTGCTCCTGGTTCGTCCCGGCGCCGACGCCGACGGTGAGCCCGGCGATGTCCTGCGCCTCGCGCACCGCGATGTTCTTGTCGCCCCGCACCTCGAACGCGATCGTGTCCTTGCGGTAGGTCGCGAAGTCGTACTTGTCCTTGCGCTCCTCGGTCACCGTGATGTTCGAGAACCCGCTGTCGCACTGTTCGGTGAAAGAACGAGGAAGACATGCGCCTGCCCTCGCACGGGGACGCTTTCCGTTGACGTCGTCGACTTCAGGAAGCCGGGGCGAGCCCGGTCAACGAGCCGCCGCCCGATTCCAGATCCTGGACGGCGGCTTTCAGGCCGTGGGTTTGGCGGCTACGACGAGGTCGCGGAGGATGGCTTGGTCCACCCGGTGGGCGAACTCGTCGTAGGGCCCGCCTTCGCGGACGTCGAGGCCGGCCTTCTCAAGGATCGCGACGAGTTCTTCGCGGGGCAGGACGGTGGTGTTCCACGAGATGCCGAGCGCGCCACCCGGCTTGAGGACCCGGGTCCACACCGGGATCGCCGCCGCCAGCAGGTCGCGCGGGCTGCGCTGCAGGCCCGCGTCGCGGTGGCTGCCGTGCTGGACGCCGTACGGGGCGTCCGTGACGATCACGTCGGCGGAGTTCGCGCGCAGGACCTCGTCGGTCGTCAGGGTGTCCGCGTTGAAGTACGTGAGCTTGCGGGTGTCGCCCGCCTTGTAGTCCTCTTTGGTCATCGCGTACTCGATGTCGAGGCGGCGGCCGAGGCGGGCCTTGTTGCGGCGCAGCACGCCGGACTCCGCCGTGTGCTTCACACGCTTGTTCCGCAGCCACGTCTTGATGAACGCCTCGTACGCCTCGAAGTCCTTGGCGTCGACGTCCAGGCCGGTGGCGTGCAGGCCGTACATGATCGCCTGGTTGAGCGTGGTGCCGCGGCCGCACAGCGGGTCGAGCAGGTACCGCGGCTTGTCCGAGGCGGGGTCCGCGGTGGCCAGCAGCGTGATGTTCAGCAGCAGCTTGGTGAACGACTCGTTGGTCTTGCCCGCGTACTTCTGGATGGTCAGCAGGTCCGAGTCGGCCTTCGCGAGCGGCGTCACCTTCACCGGGCGCAGCACGTCGCCGTCCAGCTCGAACAGCGCGTACAACGACGACAGGTTCGACAGCAGCGCGAGGTCGCGCTCGCCGAGCGGCGCGGAGCTGGTGAAGCGGACGTAGCCGACGCCGCCGAGCTCGACGTCCTCGATGCCGGACAGCTCGGCCGCCAGCGCCGTGCCGAACACCGCCAGCTCGGCGCGCAGCAGCGCGGGGGAGGAGGCGGCGTAGACCCGGTTGGCGGACGGGTGGACCAGGATCACGTACTCGGACATCCCGCAGAGCGTAGCGTGACGCACCGTGACCTCCACTTTGGCGCAGGACATCGAGGCCGCGGCCGCATTGCTCGCCACGGCGACCGACGTGACGGTGCTCGGGCACGTCCGTCCCGACGCGGACGCCCTGGGCAGCGCGCTCGCGCTCGGCCGGGCCCTGCTCCAGCGGGGCGCGCGGGTGCGCGTCTCCTTCGGCGAGCCCGACGAAGCGCCCGAGACGCTGCGGTGGCTCGACGAGGACGGCCTGCTCACCCACCCGGACGACCTGCCCACGACCGAGGCGCTGCTGGTGTGCGTCGACACACCGGTGCCGAAGCGGCTGGGCCGGCTCGCCGGGCGCGTCGAGCTGGCCGGTGACGTGCTGGTGATCGACCACCACGCGACCAACACGTTCTACGGCACCCAGCACGTCGTCGACGAGAGCGCCGAGGCCAGCGCGATCCTGGTGTTCCGGGTCCTCGACGCGATGGGCGTCGAGCCGGACGAGCCGATCGCGCGCGGGCTCTACGCCGGGATCGTCACCGACACCAGCGGGTTCCGCCGGGCGAGCCCGGAGACGCACCGGATGGCGGCGCGGCTGCTGGAGGCGGGCGTCGACCCCGAGGCGGTGGTGCGGCGGATCGTCGACGAGCGCCCGTTCGCGTGGCTGCCGATGCTGTCGTCGGTGCTGGCCGGCGCCGTGCTCGAGCCGGAAGCCGCGCAGGGCAGGGGTTTTGTGCACGCGGTCGTCGGGATCGACGCCGCGAGCACGGTGCGGGCCGAGGAGGTCGAGTCGGTCGTCGACGTCGTCCGCTCGGTGCGCGAGGCGGCCGTGGCGGCGGTCCTCAAGCAGGACCCGGCGAACCCCGCGCAGTGGCAGATCTCGTTGCGCTCCCTCGGGATCGACGTCTCCGCGGTGGCCGCGGAGTTCGGCGGCGGCGGGCACCGGCAGGCCGCTGGGTGCACCATCCCGGGCACCGCCGAGGAGGTCCTGGCCGGCCTGCGGGCCGCGCTGGAGCGGGCGCCGCTGCTCTAGGACCCCGGTTCCCGCCGGCCGGAACTTGTCGGGGCCGGCGGTTAGAGTCCGGCTCGTGGTGAACGTGGAGGAGAGCGAGCGGGTCCCGGCCAAGCGGGTGCTGGGGCTGGCCGTGCCGGCGCTGGGCGTGCTGGCCGCCGAGCCGTTGTACGTGCTGGTCGACACAGCGGTCGTCGGCCACCTCGACGCGCTGTCGCTGGCCGGGCTCGCGCTCGGCGGGGTCGTGCTGTCGCAGGTGTCGAGCCAGCTGACGTTCCTGTCGTACGGCACGACGTCGCGCACGGCCCGCCTGCACGGCGCCGGCCGCCGGGCCGACGCCGTGCGCGAAGGCGTCCAGGCGACGTGGCTGGCGCTGTTCGTCGGGCTCTTCGTGCTGGTCGCCGGGCAGCTGCTGGCCTGGCCGATCGCGCGGGTGCTCTCGGGCAGCGACGAGATCACGAGCGCCGCGGTGTCGTGGCTGCGGATCGCGTTGTTCGGGGCGCCGCTGATCCTGGTCACCATGGCCGGCAACGGCTGGATGCGCGGGGTGCAGGACGCCGTCAAACCGCTGCGGTACGTGCTGGCGGGCAACGGGATCTCGGCCGTGCTGTGCCCGGCGCTCGTCTACTGGGCCGGGCTCGGCCTGGAGGGCTCGGCGATCGCGAACGTCGCCGCGCAGGTGATCTCGGCGTCACTGTTCTTCGCGGCCCTGGTACGCGAGAAGGTGGGCCTGCGGCCGGACTTCAAGGTGATGCGCGCCCAGCTCGGCCTCGGCCGCGACCTGGTGCTGCGCAGCCTCGGGTTCCAGGCGTGCTTCGTCTCGGCGGCGGCCGTCGCGGCCCGGACGTCGACCGAGGCGGTCGGCGCGCACCAGGTGGTGCTGCAGCTGTGGGTGTTCCTCTCGCTGATCCTGGACTCGGTCGCGATCGCGGCGCAGTCCCTGGTCGGGGCCGCGCTCGGCGCCGGCTCGGCGCGGCAGGCGCGCGGCGTCGCCACGCAGATCACCAGGTACGGGCTGCTGATGGGGTGCTTCCTGGGGGTGCTGTTCGCGGCGCTGTCGTGGGTGCTGCCGCACGCCTTCACGTCCGACGCGGGGGTGCTGGCCGAGGTCCCGCACGCGTGGTGGTTCTTCGTGGCGCTGCAACCGATCGCGGGTGTGGTCTTCGCCCTGGACGGCGTGCTGCTGGGCGCGGGCGACGCGGCCTTCCTCCGCAACGCGACGCTCGGCAGCGCGGCCCTGGGCTTCCTCCCGCTGATCTGGGCGTCCCTCGGTTTCGGCTGGGGCCTCACGGGCATCTGGACCGGGCTCTCGCTGTTCATGGTCCTGCGCCTGGTGGCGGTCCTGGTCCGCTGGCGCTCGGGAAACTGGGCGGTCACCGGCGCCATCCGCCCCGCCTGACGTGGGAACGGCGCGGCTAGCGGGCCCCGCGCCGCGAGCAGAGCCACCGACCGGTCCGGGTACCCGTGGCTCCCGAGCACCGCGGCCGCCGACGGGATCGCCACGATCGACCCCGCCCGCCGCCGGACCGGCCGACGTCACCAGGACGTCGCACGGCCCGGCCGCCGACGTCAGCGCTTCGAAGGCCCTCCGATTCGGGAAAGCCGGTGCACCGTGTGGTGAACGCCACCGGGGTAACGGCTAGGTTTCGCCGTTGCTTAGGCGCTACAAGTAGTGGGGACGGCAGTGAGGGCGTCCCGTACCGCAAGCCCCTAGTCACTGGAGGTCCCCGTGCCGCCCGCCACCGGCCGCGCCACCGCCCGGTCCTGGCTCATCTGGCTCGCCGCCGTCACCGTCTACCTCCTCGCGGTGTTCCACCGCACCTCCTTCGGCGTCGCCGGGCTGCAGGCGGCCGAACGCTTCGGCGTCGGCGCGGCCGCGCTCGGCACGTTCACCGTGCTGCAGGTCGGCGTCTACGCCGCGATGCAGATCCCGACCGGCGTCCTGGTCGACCGCTACGGCCCGCGCCGCGTGCTCACCGTCGCCGTGCTGATCCTCGGCGCCGGCCAGCTCCTGCTCGGCGTCGCGCACTCCTACGGCCTCGGCCTGCTCGCCCGCGGTGTGCTCGGCCTCGGCGACGCGCTCACGTTCGTCAGCGTGCTGCGGCTGGTCGCGGCCCATTTCCCGGGCCGCCAGTACGCGCTGCTGACGTCGTTCACCGCGGCCATCGGCTACGTCGGGAACCTCGCCGCCACCGTCCCGCTGTCGCTCGTGCTCGACAGCGCCGGCTGGACGCCCACCTTCCTCGCGGTCGGCGCGCTGACCGTGCTCTACACGCTGGTCGTGACGCTGCGGGTGCGCGACGTCCCGGCCGGTGTCGAGGTGCCGGCCCGCGAAGCCGTCCGCCCGCGCGAGCTCGCGCACCAGGTCGCCGAGGCGTGGCGGACCCCGGGGACGCGCCTGGGGTTCTGGGTCCACTTCAGCACGATGTTCGCGCCGAACGCGCTGACGCTGCTGTGGGGTGTGCCGTGGCTGGTGCAGGGCCAGGGGCAGTCGAAGGCCGCCGCGAGCGCGCTGCTCACGGTGTTCGTCTTCGGCTCGATGGCCGGCGGCCCGCTGCTGGGTGGCCTGATCGGCCGGCACCCGTCGCTGCGGATGCCGATGGTCGGCGGCTACATCGGCGGCGCCGCGGTGGTGTGGGCGGTGCTGCTGAGCTGGCCCGGCCAGGTGCCGGTGGCGCTGCTGGTGCCCGCGTTCGCCTTCCTCGCGCTCGGCGGCCCGGCGTCGATGATCGGCTTCGCGCTGGCTCGCGACTACAACCCGCTCAGCCGCGTCGGCACCGCGACCGGCGTGGTCAACGTCGGCGGCTTCGTCGCGACGACGATCGCCGCGCTCGCGGTCGGCGTGCTGCTGCAGTGGACCGGCGGGAACTTCCGGTGGTCCCTGCTGACGATCGTCGTGCTCCTGGCGATCGGCACCTCGCGGATGCTCGTGTGGTGGCGCCGCACGCGCACCCACCTGTTCCTCGCCGAGGCCCGCGGCGAGGAACTGCCGGTCCGGATCACCCGCCGCCGCTGGGACGCGGCCCTGCCGGAGACGCCGATCGTCGCCGCCTGACCCGGGGCGTCAGGGCCCGCCCGGCCCCGGGATCTCGGCCTGCATGAGGTGCCGGGCCACGGCGAACCCGCGCCGCTCGTAGGCCGGCACCGCGCGTCTCGACGAATGCACCGTGACCCGCTCGAGCCCGAGGTCCGCGGCCAGGCGCAGGATCCCGTGGATCAGCAGGCCGCCGAGGCCGCTGTCGCGGACTTCCGGCGAGACGTAGACGCTCTGCACGTCGCCGGCGGCCCGGGTGAACGCCGTCGGCGTCGGCACGCGCGCGGTGATCGCGAGGAACGCCATCCCGAGCACCTCGTCTTCGCGCACCACCACCAGGCACCGGTGGGTGGCCGCGTGCTCCCGCGCCCACGCGCCGAACTCCCGCACGAACCGGTCGCGCCCGGCGGCGGGCAGGCCGTCCCGCTCGGCGACCCAGCGCCACCGCAGCCCGGCGACGGCTTCGAACTCGGCCGCCGCGGCGGGCCGGACTTCGATCTTCGCCACGCCTTCATCCTGGCCCTCCGCCGCGCCACCGCTCAAGCACCCGGCTGCCTTACCCGCCACGCCGATCGCGCCGCCCGAACGCACCCGATCGGCCGACGATCAGCGGCCGCTAGGGTTTGCCGCGTGTCGAGCCCCAAACCGCCCCGCCGCCCCGCCCCGCCGCCCGGTCTCGTGATCGTCGACAAGCCCGCCGGGATGACGTCGCACGACGTCGTCGCCCGCGCCCGCCGGTTCATGGGCACCCGCAAGGTCGGGCACGCCGGCACGCTCGACCCGATGGCGACCGGCGTGCTGGTGCTCGGCATCGAGCGCGCCACCAAGCTGCTCGGCCACCTGGCGCTCGACCGCAAGACCTACCTGGCGACGCTGTCGATGGGCAGCAGCACCACGACCGACGACGCGGAGGGCGAAATCCTCACCACGGCGGAAACCGGCGCGGTGACCGACGAGGCGATCACCGCCGGGATCGCCAAGCTCACCGGCGCCATCCAGCAGGTGCCCAGCGCGGTCAGCGCCGTCAAGATCGACGGCAAGCGCGCCTACGCCCGGGTCCGCGCGGGCGAGGACGTCGTCATCCCGCCGCGCCCGGTCACCGTCTACCGCTTCGACGTCCTGGGCATCCGCCACGAGGACGACCACGTCGAGGTCGACGCCGTCGTCGAGTGCTCGTCCGGCACCTACGTCCGCGCGCTGGCCCGCGACCTGGGCGCCGACCTCGGCGTCGGCGGTCACCTGATGGCCTTGCGGCGCACCACGGTCGGCCCGTTCAGCCTGGCCAGGGCGCGCACGCTGGACCAGCTGGAGGAGCAGCCCGAGCTGAGCCTGGACCTCGACGCCGCCGTCGCCGCCGCCTTCCCGCGGCGCGACCTCGACGCCGCGACGGCCAAGGCGGTCCGCCACGGCCAGCGCATCCCGGCGGCCGGGCTCGAGGGCACCTACGGCCTCTTCGGACCCGACGGCCGGGTGCTCGCGCTGGCCGCGGATGAACAAGGCGTGTCCAAAGCAGTGGTCGTGTTGCTGCCCGCCTAGGGTGGGGCCGGAAAGACGGGAGAGTGACGTGCTGCGGTGGCGTGGGCTGGGGGACCTTCCCGGCGGCTGGGGCCGGTGCGTGGTCACCATCGGCGTGTTCGACGGGGTACACCGCGGGCACCAGGAGCTCATCAACCGGACCGCCGCCGCGGCCGCCGAGCGCGGCCTGCCGAGCGTGGTCCTGACCTTCGACCCGCACCCGTCGGAGGTGCTGCGCCCCGGGAGCCACCCGGCGCAGCTGACGACGTTGCGGCGCAAGGCCCAGCTCGTCGAAGGCCTCGGCGTCGACGTCTTCTGCGTGCTGCCGTTCACCTTGGAGCTGTCCCGGCTGCAGCCGGAGGAGTTCGTGCACGAGGTGCTGGTCGACCGGCTGCACGCGGCCGCGGTGATCGTCGGCGACAACTTCACCTTCGGCGCCAAGGCCGCCGGTACCGTCGAGCTGCTGCGCACCCTCGGCCGCCGCTTCGGCTTCGCCGCCTACGGCGCGGAACTGCAGGGCAAGGAACTGTCCGAAGAGGACCAGTCGGCCATCACGTTCTCCAGCACGTACGTCCGGTCCTGCATCGACGCCGGGGACGTGGTCGCCGCCGCCGAGGCGCTCGGCCGCCCGCACCGGCTCGAGGGCATCGTCGTCCGCGGCGACGGCCGGGGCCACGAACTCGGCTACCCGACGGCGAACCTGTCGACCCCGCGGTTCGCCGCCGTCCCGGCCGACGGCGTCTACAGCGCCTGGTTCACCCGCTCGGCGGACCCGTCGCGGCGGCTGCGCGCCGCGGTGTCGGTGGGCACGAACCCGACGTTCTCCGGGCGCGAGCGCACCGTCGAGGCGTTCGTCCTCGACGTCGACGAGGACTTCTACGGCCAGCACGTCGCGATCGACTTCGTCACCCGGTTGCGCGATCAGGTCCGGTTCGCCGACTCGGCCGGGCTGGTCACCCAGATCGACGAGGACGTCGTCCAGACCAGAAAGGCCCTCCCGGACGCGGGGTAACGCCTCGACCGGGGCGAAAAGGGGAATTCCGCGTTCACGGACGTGATCGTGATGGCAAGATGCTCACGGACAGTGTGCGTGCAGACTGTGCGGGCGAAGCGGCGGTTTAGGGGAGCGGAACTGGTGGAGGACCACAAGATCGTCCAGCGGAACATCGCGCTGCAGCGGGAGTGGTACGGGGAGCCCCTGGGCGACCGCGTGCGCCGGCTCGTCGTCGCCTTCGACGTTTCGCAGGCGTTCCTGGCCGAGGTCCTCGGCATCAGCGCCCCCATGCTCAGCCAGGTGATGAGCGGGCGGCGCGCGAAGATCGGCAACCCGGTCGTGCTGGCCCGGATGATCATGCTCGAACGCAAGATCCTGGTCCCCGAGGTCGCCGCCGGCAACCGCGACGCGATGCTGGCCGCGATGGAGGACGTCCGCGACTCCCGGCCCACCGTCGGCCGCGACAACATCCCGGTGGTCAACGAAGACCAGAAAGTCCTCGCCTACCTGCGGGACCTGGCCGAGGACGAGGACCTGGGCGAGGCCGCCAAGCGGCTCGACGACGAGTTCCCGGCGATCGCCGACCTGCTGCGCCGGGCCGGTCACGGCGGCTGATGACGGCCCTGTTCAGCGCCCTGCTCCCGCCGGACGACGTCGTCGAAGCGGCCGCCGAGGCGCTGGGGGAGCCCGGCGGCGGCCTGACCTGGGAGCCGCCGGAGAGGTGGCACGTCACGCTCGCCTACTACGGCCGGGACGACCTCGCCGTCCGCGCGGCCTGGCTGGCGGACCGGCTGGCCGGCCGGCGGGCGGTGGACGTCCGGCTGGAAAAGGCCGCGACGTTCCCCGGGGTGCTGTGGTTGACTGTCGCCGGATCGGAGCTGACGCCGCTCGCGCACGCCGCGGGGGCCGGCGCCGAGGCGAGGCCGTACGTGGCCCACTTGACGCTGGCGCGGTTCCCCCGGGAAGAACCCGGGCCCGCCGAGCGGTGGACCGCGGAGCTGGCCGGCTTCACGAGCCGGAACTGGCAGGCCACGCGGGTGGCGCTGATGACCAGCGAGCGCGAACCGGGCGGAACCCGCTACCGGGTGGCCCGCGAGTTCGAGCTGAACCGCGCCTGAAGGCACAGTTCAGCGGGCTGGTAACCTCAATGATCGGGTCCGGCTGCAGTCCGTGGCGGCCGTGACCGACTTCCCGGCGTTCATTCCGCGTCCGGGGCCGCACGGCACTGATTATCTCGAGGAGTTACACAAGTGGCGCTGTCCACCGAAGAGAAGAAGTCGATCCTGGCCGAGTACGGCGTGCACGACTCGGACACGGGATCCCCCGAGGCCCAGGTCGCGCTGCTGACCAAGCGGATCGTCGGCCTCACCGAGCACCTCAAGGCTCACAAGCACGACCACCACTCGCGTCGCGGGCTCCTGCTGCTGGTCGGCCGTCGCCGCCGGCTGCTGAACTACGTGATGAAGGTGGACATCGAGCGTTACCGTGCGCTGATCCAGCGCCTCGGCCTGCGCCGATAGCTTGAACCCGAAGGGGAGTGACCGCCGGTCGCTCCCCTTCGGTTTGAGAGAACAACGGCGCGAGCGCGCCCGGGGAACCGTCCGCCGGTCCTCGGTAGTGGCTTCCGGGAAAGAGTCCCGGGGGCTTCGATCGAAGACCGGCATCACTCCTCGAGCGTCCTCAGCGAATCGGGTCCCAGGGTGGGAGACTCGCGTCGTACGAAGGAACTAAAGAGGAGAAACACCCTATGACCGACTCCACCGGAGTCACCGTGCACGAAGCAGAAGCCGTGATCGACAACGGCCGCTTCGGCACCCGCACCGTCCGCTTCGAGACGGGCCGCCTGGCCAAGCAGGCCGCCGGCGCCGTCGTCGCGTACCTCGACGAAGAGACCATGCTGCTCTCGGCGACGACCGCGTCGAAGCACCCGAAGGACCACTTCGACTTCTTCCCCCTGACGGTGGACGTCGAGGAGCGCATGTACGCGGCCGGCCGCATCCCCGGCGCGTTCTTCCGCCGCGAGGGCCGCCCCTCGACCGACGCGATCCTGACCTGCCGCCTGATCGACCGGCCGCTGCGCCCGTCGTTCACCGACGGTCTCCGCAACGAGATCCAGGTCGTCATCACGGTCCAGAGCCTCAACCCGGACGACCCGTACGACGTGCTGGCCATCAACGCCGCGTCGGCGTCGACCCAGATCGCCGGCCTGCCGTTCTCGGGCCCGGTCGGCGGCGTCCGCGTCGCCCTGATCGAGGACCAGTGGGTCGCGTTCCCGACCTGGTCGCAGCTCGCGAAGGCCACCTTCAACATGGTCGTCGCCGGCCGCATCGTCGGTGATGACGTCGCGATCATGATGGTCGAGGCCGAGGGCACCGAGAACACGCTCGACCTGATCGCCGACGGCGGCAAGGCGCCGGACGAGGTCTCGGTCGCGCAGGGCCTCGAGGCGGCCAAGCCGTTCATCAAGGTGCTGTGCGAAGCCCAGCAGAAGCTGGCCGACGTCGCCGCCAAGCCGACCGGCGAGTTCCCGGTCTTCCTGGCCTACGAGCAGGACGCCTTCGACGCCGTCGCCGCGATCGCGACCGACGACCTGGCGAACGCCCTGCAGATCGCCGGCAAGCAGGACCGCGACGCCGCGACCGACCAGGTCAAGGCCGCCGTGCTGGAGAAGGTCGGCATCAACGAGGGCGAAGCCTTCGAGGGCCGCGAGAAGGAGATCGGCGCCGCGTTCAAGGCGCTGTCCAAGAAGGTCATGCGCAAGCGCGTCCTGACGGACAAGATCCGCATGGACGGCCGTGGCCTGACCGACATCCGGTCGCTGTCGGCCGAGGTCGCCGTGATCCCGCGGGCCCACGGTTCGGCACTCTTCGAGCGTGGAGAAACGCAGATCCTGGGCGTCACCACGCTGAACATGCTTCGCCTGGAGCAGCAGATCGACTCGCTGTCCCCGGAGACGCACAAGCGCTACATGCACCACTACAACTTCCCGCCGTTCTCCACCGGCGAGACCGGCCGCGTCGGTTCGCCGAAGCGGCGCGAGATCGGCCACGGCATGCTCGCCGAGCGCGCCCTGGTCCCGGTGCTGCCGAAGCGCGACGAGTTCCCGTACGCGATCCGCCAGGTCTCCGAGGCGCTGGGCTCCAACGGCTCGACCTCGATGGGCTCGGTCTGCGCGTCCACCATGGGCCTGTACAACGCCGGTGTGCCGCTGAAGGCGCCGGTCGCGGGCATCGCGATGGGCCTCATCTCCGACGAGGTCGACGGCGAGACGCGCTACGTCGCGCTGACCGACATCCTCGGGGCCGAGGACGCCATGGGCGACATGGACTTCAAGGTCGCCGGCACCAAGGACATCATCACCGCCCTGCAGCTGGACACGAAGCTCGACGGCATCCCCTCCGAGGTGCTCGCCGCCGCGCTGAAGCAGGCGAAGGACGCCCGTCTCACCATCCTGGAGGTCATCGCCGAGGCGATCGACGGCCCGGACGAGATGAGCCCGTACTCGCCGCGCGTCACCAGCGTGAAGATCCCGGTGGACAAGATCGGCGAGGTCATCGGCCCGAAGGGCAAGATGATCAACTCGATCACCGAGCAGACCGGTGCCGACATCTCCATCGAGGACGACGGCACGATCTACGTGGGCGCGGCCGACGGCCCGTCGGCGGAGGCGGCGATCGACCTGATCAACGCCATCGCCAACCCGCAGCTGCCCAAGGTCGGCGAGCGCTTCCTCGGCACCGTGGTGAAGACGGCCGCCTTCGGCGCGTTCGTCTCGCTGCTGCCGGGCAAGGACGGCCTGGTGCACATCTCCAAGCTGGGCAACGGCAAGCGGATCGCCAAGGTCGAGGACGTCGTCAACGTGGGCGACAAGCTCCGCGTCGAGATCGCCGACATCGACAACCGCGGCAAGATCAGCCTGATCGTCGTCCAGGAGGAGGAGGCCCCGGCCGCCACTCCCGCCGCCGACGCCGACGCCGAGAAGGCCGACGCCTAAGCAAGACCCGGCTCGTCCGGTTCGTGACAGTTCCGTCGAAGGCCTCCTCGCCGTCTCCCGGTGAGGAGGCCTTCACGGCATCGTGAGTAAGGAACCCATGGCACGGCAGGTTTCCGGGCACGAGCAGCCCGTCGGCACCACCCGCACGCTGGAGTCCACTCCGGACGGTGCGGTCGTCAAGCGCAGTGTGCTCGCCGGCGGTCTGCGCGTGATCACCGAGCACGTCCCGGCGTCCCGGTCGGCGACGGTCGGGCTGTGGGTCGGCATCGGCTCGCGCGACGAACCGGACGCCGTCGCCGGGGCCGCGCACTACCTCGAACACCTGCTGTTCAAGGGAACCCGGCACCGCGACGCCACGCAGATCGCCGAGGAGATCGACGCGGTCGGCGGCGAGTTCAACGCCTTCACCGCGAAGGAGCACACCTGCTACTACGCGCAGGTGCTCGACGCCGACCTTCCGCTGGCCGTGGACCTGGTCACCGACGTCGTGTTCGAGGCGCTCTGCACCGACCGCGACATGGACATGGAACGCAGCGTCGTCCTCGAAGAGATCTCGATGCGCGACGACGACCCCGAAGACCTGCTGCACGAGACGTTCGTCAGCGCGATCCTCGGCGACCACGCGCTCGGCCGCCCGGTGCTCGGCACCGAGAAGTCGATCATCGAGATGTCGCCTGCCGCCCTGCGCGGGTTCTACAAGCGCCGCTACACGCTGCCGCGGATGGTGCTGGCGGTGGCCGGGAACATCGAGCACAACCAGGTGCTTCGCCTGGTGCGCAAGGCTTTGAAGGAACGGCTGACCGGCGGCGCGACGCCGCTCGCGCCGCGTGAGGGCCGGGCGCGGATCAAGACCCCGCCGAAGCTGGCGCTGCACACCGACGACACCGAGCAGGCGCACGTCATGCTCGGCCTGCGGTCGCTGTCGCGCCACGACGACCGCCGGTTCGCGCTGTCGGTGCTCAACGCGGCGCTCGGCGGCGGCATGAGCTCGCGGCTGTTCCAGGAGATCCGCGAGCAGCGCGGGCTGGCGTACCAGGTGTACTCGTCGGTCGCGAGCTACTCCGACACCGGTCACATGTCCGTGTACGCGGGCTGCCAGCCGGAGAAGCTCGGGGACGTCGCGGGCGTGATCCGCGAGGTGCTCGACAAGGTCGGCGTCGACGGCCTGACCGAGGCCGAGGTGGTCCGCGCCAAGGGGCAGCTGCGCGGCGGGATCGTGCTGGGCCTGGAGGACACGTCGTCGCGGATGTCGCGGATCGGCAAGAACGAACTCAACTACGCCCACTACCTGGGCGTCGACGACACGATCGCGCGCATCGACGCCGTCACCACCGACGAGGTGTGTGCGCTCGCTCGCACTTTGTTCGCACGGCCGGGCGGGGTCTCGGCGGCGGCGGTCGTCGGGCCGTACGCTCACGCCGACGACCTTCCTGACGACCTGCACGAGGTGATCGCTTCATGACCATCAACGTCGGTGTGCTCGGCGCCCGCGGCCGGATGGGCGCGACGGTGGTGAAGGCCGTCGAAAGCGCCGGCGACATGAAGGTCGTCGCCGCGCTCGACGCCGGGGACGACTTCGCGGCGCTGGCCGAGGCCCAGGTCGTCGTCGACTTCACCCACCCCGACGCCGTGATGGACAACCTGAAGTACCTGGTGGCGCACGACATCCACGCGGTCGTCGGCACCACCGGCTTCAGCGAGGAACGCCTCTCCGAGCTTCGCGGGCTCTTGGCGCCGAAGCCGTCGCTGGGTGTGCTGATCGCGCCGAACTTCGCGCTCGGCGCGGTGCTGGCGATGCGCTTCGCGGCGCAGGCAGCGAAGTTCTACGCCTCGGCCGAGATCATCGAGCTGCACCACAACCGCAAGGCCGACGCGCCGTCGGGCACCGCCGCGCACACCGCCCGGATGATCGCCGCGGCGCGTGCCGAGGCCGGCGTCGAGCCGGGTCCGGACGCGACGACGGCCGAACTGGACGGGGCCCGCGGCGCCACGGTCGAGGACGTCCGCGTCCACTCGGTCCGGCTGCCCGGGCTGGTCGCGCACGAGGAGATCCTGTTCGGCGGCGAGGGGGAGACCCTGACCATCCGCCACGACTCCCTCGACCGGACGTCGTTCATGCCGGGTGTGCTGCTCGGCGTGCGCACGGTGCTCACGCGTCCCGGCCTGACGGTCGGCCTGGAGAACGTGCTCGACCTGTGAAGGCCCGCCCATGAAAGCCCGCAATGTCGCGCTGCTGATGACGGCGGCGCTGGTCGTCTACCTGTTCCTGCTCGCGGACCGGGCGTTCGCGCTGTTCGCGTCCGGGACGGGCGTGGGCATCGCGCTCGGGATCGGCGTGCTGCTGCTGCCGATCCTGGGGATCTGGATCGTCGTGGTCACCTGGCGCAACGGCCTGCAGATCCAGCGGCTGTCCCGCCGGCTGGACAGCGAGGGCGAGCTCCCGGACGTCTCCGACCTGCCGCGCCGCCCGTCGGGCCGGGTGGACCGCGACGCGGCCGACGCGTGGTTCGACCAGCGTCGCGCGGAGGTCCAGGTCGACCAGGAGAACTGGCGCGCCTGGTACAAGCTCGCGTACGCCTACGACATCGCGGGCGACCGCCGCCGGGCCCGCGAGACGATGAAGAAGGCCCTGGAACTGGAAGCCGCCGACCACTGACCCCGCCCGGCCGCCCCCGGCGAGACGTCACTTTCCCTAGGAAAGATGCGCCGCGCCGCCCGTGAGGCGTCACTTTCCCTATGAAAGATGCGACACCTCACGCGGATTTCACCTGTGGCGGGGCCGGGTGTCAGTGGTGCATCCAGCCCGTGAAGACCGCGGGCGCGGCGGCGATCAGGCTGAAGCGGATCCAGCGTCCGGTCAGGCCGGCCGTCAGGAACGTCGCCAGGCGCATGCGGACCAGCCCCGCGAGGACGCTCGTCGCCATGAAGGGCGGCAAGCCGACCAGGGAGCTCACGCCGTACGTCCCGGCCATCCAGTGGGGGTGGCGGTGGCAGCGCTCGCGCAGGGCGTCCACCCTCGCGCGGATCTTCTTCGTCCGCAGCTCCCAGCGCACCCTGCGGGCCGTCATCGGACGTTCGCGGTGCAGCCGGTCGTGCAGCGGTTTCGGCAGCTTGATGGTGCCGCGCGCGGCCAGGTAGTACAGCGTCTTCCCGGCGATCTGGCCCACCGCGACGGCCGCGCCGAGCCACAGCCAGTGCAGCCCCGGGTGGCTCGCGCACAGCCCGATCAGGAACACCTCGGCGTTGATCAGTGGCACGAGGGCCGAACCGAACGCGACGCCCAGCGTCAGCAGGATCCAGCTCATCGTGTCACCTCCTGATTTGCTCCCGGTCTTCCAAGTTATCAGTTCGAAATCTCCACGCACTGGGGTTGGCCCTACTCTTCGGCCGGTGGTCCGCACCAGAAGATCACCTGCCGGACGGTTTCCGGCCACCTCCCGCTGGAACGCTGACGGCGTGGCCGCCGAGCACCTTCGTACGCCCGCCGACCGGTTCGGCGCCCTGTGCCGGACCGTCGTGCGGTTCCTCCCGCTGGGTCTGTCGCGGATCGTGGCGCCGACGTTTCTCGGGTTTTGCCTGATCAACGGCTTCACGTTCGGCCTCGACCTCGGCCTGCTGACCGTTTTTCACGGGCTGCTGGGCTGGCCGGTGTGGCTCGGCATCACGCTGGCGTACGTCTGCGCGTTCGCGGTGAGCTTCGTGCTGAACCGGACGTTCAACTTCCATTCCCACGCGGCCGTCGGAATCCAGCTCGTGCTTTACATCGGGGCGATCGCCGTCAATTACGCGGTGTTTCTGCTGGGCGTGGGCGCGGGACTGAGCGCGCTCGGCCTCGAATACCACCTCGCGCGGGTGCTGGCGGGCGCCGGCGAGGGCGTCTTCATGTACGCCGTGATGCGCTGGGTGATCTTCCGGGACTCAGGCGAGGGACAGCGCGAGGGTGCCGGTGAGCCGGACCTCGCGCAGCATGCGTTCACCGGTGTCGAGGGTGCGGACCGTGCTGTCGGGGTTCCAGCCGGCCCGGCGGTAGAAGCCGAGGGAGGCGTGGTCGCCCTGGGCGACCCAGGCGATGCCGCGGGTGGCGCCGTCGGCCCGCAGCCCGGCGGCGGCCGTCGCGAGTAGCCGCCCGGCGTGGCCGCGACGACCCCACCGCGGCTCGACGAGCAGGGTGGCGATCAGGCCGGTGGTGCCGGCGTCCTCGGGCAGCGACCCGTCGGCGGCGGCGACCTCGCCCTCCGGGGCGCGGCCCGCGACGCAGAACCCGACGGTGAACTCGCCTTCGGTGGCGACGTAGACCAGGCTGTCCGGGTAGTCGATGGTCTCGGTCCAGGTGCCGACCAGGTCGGTGCCGTCCAGCTCGGCCAGGGCCTGCTTGCCGAGGAGGTCCTCGTAGGCGGCGTGCCAGGTTTCGCGCTGGATGCGGGCGATCTCCGCGGCGTCGGACAGGTCGGCGGGGCGGACGGCGGCGTCGCTCATGGGCTGAAGATATCGCCCTCGCGAAAACTGTCGGTGGTGGCTGGCACGATGGCGGCATCATGCAGACGATCAGTGTCGCGACGGCCCGGAAGACCTTCCTGGCCGCGCAGGGCTTCAGCGACCCGCGTCCCTCCGGCGAGCCGTCCCGGCGGCACCTCAAACGCGTGCTCTCGCGCGTCCGGCTGCTGCAGCTGGACTCGGTGAACGTCGCGGTCCGGGCGCACTACATGCCGGTGTTCTCGCGCCTGGGGGCGTACGACCCGGCGTTGCTGGACAGCGCGGCGTGGTCGCACTCGGCGAAGCAGCCGCGGCTGCTGGTGGAGACGTGGGCGCACGAGGCGAGCCTGCTGCCGGTCGAGGACTGGCCGCTGATCCGGTCGGGCGCGAAGCGCGACGGCTGGTGGAAGCACTACGGGCCGCTGATCGAGAAGTCGCCGGGGCTGGTCGACGAGATCCTTTCGGTGGTCAAGGAGCTGGGCCCGATCGGCGCGGGCGGCATCGAGCGCCAGGTCGAAGCGGACGCGCAGCGCCGCGGCCCGGGCTCGTGGTGGGAGCGGTCCGAGGTCAAGCGCGTCTGCGAGTACCTGTTCGGCGTCGGCCAGCTGACCACGGGCTCGCGCCGGTCGTTCGAGCGGCTGTACGACCTGACCGAGCGGGTGGTCCCCCCGGAGATCCTGGCGCGCTCGGTGCCGGCCGACGAGGGCGCCCGCGGCTTGATCGACCGTTCGGCGCGCGCGTTGGGCGTCGCCACGGAGACGGACCTGCGCGACTACTACCGCCTCGGTCCGGCCCCGGCGCGTCAGGCGGTGGCGGAGCTGGTCGAGTCCGGGGTCCTGGAGCCGGTGGCGGTCCGCGGCTGGAAGGCCCAGGCGTACCGGCACGTCGAGGCACGGACGCCCCGGGCGGTGGCGGGCCGGGCGCTGCTGTGCCCGTTCGACCCGCTGATCTGGGAGCGCGCGCGGACCGAGCGGCTGTTCGGGTTCCACTACCGCATCGAGATCTACGTCCCGGAGCCGAAGCGGGTGTACGGGTACTACGTGTTCCCGTTCCTGCTGGACGGCGAGCTGGTGGCCCGCGTCGACCTGAAGTCCGACCGCGCGGCGGGCGTCCTGCGCGTCCAGGGCGCGTTCGCCGAGGAGGGCGCGGACATCGCCCGGCTGCTCCCGGAACTGGCGGCGGAGCTGACGCACATGGCGGAGTGGCTGGGCCTGTCGGGCGTCGCGGTGGGCGCGCGCGGCGACCTGGCCCCGGCATTGGCGAAGCTGGTGCGCTGAAGGCGGCGACCGACCCTGTTCCGGTCGGCGCCGAGGGAGCGGGCAGGCCCGGCGGCCGATTCGCCCGGCCGTTGCTGAGTGCGGGAGCCGAGGCGACCGGGCCATCCCGGTCGTCCCGCATGAGCTGCGGGCCCGCTCCGCGGCGTCAGGGCCGGGTGAGTTTGCCGGCCGTGGCGAGCGATCCGCCCGGGTCGCAATGCCGAACCCGCGCATCGGAGCAGGCCAGCCGCGACCGTTGTCAGCCCAGCAACGCCTTCACCGCGTGGCGGGCCCGCGCCCCGGCGTGGGGGACGTCGTGCAGCTGGTGCCGGGGACTTTCCCGTCGATCGGTACGACGGCGGCGCGCATCCCGCCACGGGATGCGCGCCGTCACCCCGGCCGGCCGGGCTCGGCTACCGCGTGCACTGCCCGGCCATGGCGGCGCGCCCCGGCGAAGGGCCTACCCGCTGACGGCCTTCCGCGACGCCGTCCTCGCCGAACTGGACCGGCCGGCGCTGGAGCGGTGCTCGTCGGGCATTCGCTCGGCGCCTTGACCGCGAGCCTGGTCGCGGCGCACCAGCCGGACCGCGTCACGAGGCTGGTGCTCGAAGAGCCGCCGGTGCCGAGGCGAAACCTCCAGGACGAGCCCCCGGACCGGCAGCGGAGTGCCGGGCTCGCGATGCGCGCGCTCCGTTTCCCAGGACGCGGCCGCTGCGACCCGCGGATGCTGCGCGACGTCGTCGCCGGGCTGCGCGAACCCCAAGAGGCGTGGTGGGCCGTGCTGCCGTCGATCACGGCCCCGACGCTGATCCTCGCCGGCGGCGAACCGAGCCACCTCGATCAGTCGCGGTACGAGCTCCTGGCACGGACGCCGTCGTCGCGACCCTCGACGCCGGTCACCGCATCCACCGGCGGGCGCCGGCGAAGTGGTTCGCCGAGGTCGCGGGGTTCCTCGCCTAGTACCCGCGCGTCTGCGCCGTCTCCGTCGCGAAGTCGTCCGCCAGCCGCGCGATCGTCGCACGACCCTCCACAAGGGACACCCAGTCCCACGGCAGCACGCCGTCGCCATGCCTTGCGCCGAGCAGGTTTCCGCAGATCGACCCGGTCGAATCACTGTCCCCGGAGTGCGTGACGGCCAGCCGGAGCCGGGCGCGGAACGCCGATTCCGGGTGCGTGTCCGGCACGCTCACCGGCGCCAGCGCCGCGTAGACGGCGATCGCCAGCGCCTCTTCGGCCACCCAGCCGCCGCCGAGGGACTCCACGCGTTCCGGCGTCGCGTCGCCCGCGTCGGCCAGCTCCAGCGCCCGGTGCACCGCGGCCAGTGTCTCCTCGTGCGCCGGATAGCGCGCGAGCAGCCGCATCGACCGCAGCACCGCGGCTTCCAGCGACTCGCCTTCGAGCAGGTACGCGATCATCGCCGCGAACGCGCCCGCCGCGTGGTAGCCGGTCGGATGACCGTGGGTGATCCGCGCGCAGTTGGCCGCGACGACGTAGGCGTGCCGCGCGCCGCCGGCGAACCCGAACGGCGCCGAGCGCATCACCGTGCCGCAGCCCTTGGAGTCCGGGTTGACCGGCCCCGGCCGGCCGGCCGGCTCGGCGTAGGTGTCCGGCGTGTAGGCCGCGCGAAGACCGGAGAGGCACGCCGAACCCGGCGCCCGCCGCGCGTAGAGCCACGGCTCCAGCCGCAGCTGCCCGGCCCGGTGCCGCCGGCCGTCCGCGGGCGGCGGCCCCGGGTGCTCCTGCGTGTCGAGCCAGCGCAGGTACGCGTCGTGCACCAGCGGCGCCAGCGCGCCGCCGATGCCCTTCGCCTGCGCGCGGACCCAGCCGCGGTGGAAGCCCTCGAGGCCGAACAACGTCATCTGCGTGTCGTCGGTGATCTCCGCGACGCCCTCGGCGTTCGCCACCAGCTCGACCGGCTGCCGGATCGCCGCGAGGGCCTGGAACTCGACCGGGTTGCCGAGCGCGTCCCCGATCGCCCCGCCCAGCAAGCACCCGCGCAGGCGCGCCCGGTACACCGCGCGCTCGGTCTCCACCGTCGTCATGCCGCCATCCTGGCACTGTCCGGGCATGGAACGGGCCGTTCCCGGCACCCCCGCCGGGAACGGCCCGTCACCCCCTTCATTCAGCCGGCCGCGCGTGTCACCACGGCGTTGCCGGAGCCCGTGCGGGCGCGGACCTTCAGCGTCACGCCGCCCTCGGGAGCGGCGTCGGCGACGTCCAGCTCGCTGGAGACGCGGCCGCCGCTGGAGGTCAGGTCGACCTCGGCGGCCGTGCCGCCGCGGATGCCGATGCGGACCTCGCCGGAGCCGGTGATCAGGTCGAGCGTGCCGGAACCGGCGTCGGCCACCGAAAGGTCGCCGCTGCCCGTGCGGGCCATCACCTCGCCGGACACCGCGCCCAGCCAGACGTCGCCGGTGCCGGTCGCCAGGGTCGCCGAGCCGGCCAGCGACGTCGCCTCGACGTTGCCGCTGCCGCTGCGCAGCTGCAGCCCGCCGAGCGTCGGGCCGAGCTTGATCGCGCCGCTGCCGGTGCGCACGGTCGCCGCGCCGTCGGCCCGGTCGAGCTTCACCTCGCCCGACCCGGTCAGCACGTCCACCCGCCCGGCCGAGCCGGCGACGGTGACGTCCGCCGCGCCCGCCCGCACCTGGACGTGCGAACCCGCCGGCGCGTGCACGACCACCGACAGCGCGACGTTGCGCAGCTGCCACGCCTTCGGCGCCTGGACGACCAGACGGTTGCCCAGCTTCTCGATCCGGCTCTGCTTCACCGCTTCGGCGGGCGACGTCGCGGGGTCGACCCCCAGCTGGTCGCCGAAGCGCTCGCCGACCCAGGACAGCAGGTTGTTGACACCCTCCACCCACGGCTGCTGCTCGCCCCGGTCGTGCCGCAGCTCGACGCGGGCGCCGGAGTCGCCCTCCAGCACCAGTTCGACGCGCCCGATCGTCACGGCGACGTCCAGCTCGAGCGGCCCGCCGGCCTCGAACTCCTGGACGCGCACCAGCCCGTCGGCCGTGGTCTCCTCGGTGCGGGCCTCTTCGGCGTGGGCCTTTTCAGTGGAAGTCTGATCAGTGGAAGTCTGATCAGTGGGAGCCTCGTCGGCCGGAACCTCCGAGGCGCGGTTCTCTTCGTTCGGTGTCGTCTGCTCTTCGCTCATGGTCGTTTCCCCTCAGCCCTCGACCCAGCCGTGCAGGCGGGAGCCGCTTTGATCGCTCTTGGAGTGGTGCTTGCGCGCGCCGCCCAGCCCGCCCAGGCCGCTGCCGCCCAGCCCGCCGTGGCCCAGCGCCCCCTGCACCGCCTGGGAAACGAAGGTGTTCAGCGAGACGCCCTGCGCCTGCGCGGCGCGCTCGGCCTGGCCCTTGATCTGGTCGACCAGGCGCAGCGTGATGCGCGTGATGTCACCGGTGTCGATCGGTGGTGGCGGCGTGGTGTCACGTGGTGTCTCGTCCGGCCGGGGCGTTCGAGCTTCTTCGGCGGCGCCGGTGACGACCACGCGGACGTCCCGGCCGTCGAGGCGGACGTCGACGACTTGGCCGGGTAAGGTGGCGGTGACCTCGGCGGCGAGGTCCGCGAGGGCGTTCATCAACGTCAGGCGGACCGCGGGTTCGAGCGCGGCCGACAGCAGGGCGGCCGCACGCCGGGTGTGCTCATCCCCGGCGGAGGCCGTGTTCGCGAGGTCCTCGCGGAGGTTGGCGATGTACGGCGTCAGGTCCATGACACCACTATGACGTCACTCGTGATGTCAGTCAAGGAGACGGCGGTGTCACGGCGGTGTCACGTGTCGCCCGGGAGTGGCCGCCCTCACGCGGTTAGGCTGCGCTGGAGTCGTGGAGTCGGGCCGGGAGAAGGAGTGCGGACGTGGCCGAAACCGTGTCACCCAAGGTGCAGCTGATCGCGAAGACGGAGTTCTTCCCGCCCGAGGACGTGCCTTGGTCGACCGACGCGGACGGCGGCCAGGCGCTCGCCGAGTTCGCGGGACGCGCCTGCTACCAGTCGTGGAAGAAGCCGAACCCGGTCACCGCGACCAACGCCGGCTACATCGAGCACATCATCGACGTCGGCCACCTTTCGGTGCTGGAGCACGGTTCCGTCAGCTTCTACATCAGCGGTATCTCGCGCTCGCTGACCCACGAGCTGATCCGCCACCGCCACTTCTCGTACTCGCAGCTCTCCCAGCGGTACGTGCCCGAGCGCAACGCGGCCTTCGTCGAGCCCGAGGTGATCGCGAACGACCCGGCGCTGCACGAGAAGTTCCTCGCCGCGGCCCAGGCGAGCGTCGACGCCTACACCGAGCTGCTCGCCGGGCTCGAGGAGAAGTTCGCCGACGTGCCGAGCGCGACCCTGCGCCGCAAGCAGGCCCGCCAGGCCGCGCGCGCCGTGCTGCCGAACGCGACCGAGACCCGCATCGTCGTCACCGGGAACTACCGCGCGTGGCGCCACTTCGTCGCGATGCGCGCCACCGAGCACGCCGACGTCGAGATCCGCGAGCTGGCGGTGGAGTGCCTGCGGCAGCTGCAGAAGGCCGCGGGCAACATCTTCGCGGACTTCACCATCTCGACCCTGCCCGACGGCACCGAGATCGCCACGAGCCCGAAGGTCCTCGAAGGCTGATGAAGCGCCTCGCGATCGACGTCCGGCCCGGCGAGTACGCCGTCGTCCGGCTGCCCGCGGACGCCCCGGTGCCGGCGGAGCTGCTCGCTCCCGGCGAACCGGCGTTCGTCTCGGTGACCCGGACGCCCGAAGAGCTGTCGGTGATCTGCCCGGCCGGGCGCGAACCGGCCGGCAGCTCGGCCGCGGAGGACGGCTGGCGGCTGCTGTCGGTCCGCGGCCCGCTCGAGTTCACCCTCACCGGCATCATCGCCGCGCTGGCCTCGGAGCTGGCCGCGGCGGGCGTCGCGCTGTTCTCGATGTCCACGTTCGACACCGACCACATCCTGGTCCGCGCGACCGAGCTCGACCACGCCGTGAAGGCCCTGCGCGAATCCGGCCACGAGGTCGCCCACCCCTGACTCGTTGTCCGTGAAGGCCTCCTTACCGGCTCTTATGGCCGGGAAGGAGGCCTTCACGGCTTTTCGGGGTACCCGGCCGGGCGAGGGTGGGAGCGGTCACCCTTGTCAGGGAAAGTTCGGCATGCCTAAACTTCGGTTTTGGGTCCCCGACATCCGGTTCGAGAGGCAGGCGCCATGGCTGTGACCGAGGCCGCCAGGCCGAAACTGGTGTCGCGCCTGCGCACCGGCTCGGCCCTGCTCGGCCCGGCGTTCGTCGCGGCGATCGCCTACGTCGACCCCGGGAACGTCGCGGCCAACATCAGCGCCGGCGCCCGCTACGGCTACCTGCTGGTCTGGGTGATCGTCGTGGCGAACCTGATGGCGGTGCTCGTCCAGTACCTGTCGGCGAAGCTCGGCCTGGTCAGCGGGATGTCGCTGCCGGAGGCCCTGCGCGCCCGGCTGTCCCGGCCGGCTCGGCTCGGGTACTGGCTGCAGGCCGAGGTCGTCGCCATCGCCACCGACCTGGCCGAGGTCGTCGGCGGCGCCATCGCCCTCTACCTGCTGTTCGACCTGCCGCTCGTCGCCGGTGGCCTGATCACCGGCGCGGTGTCGCTGACGCTGCTGGCCGTGCAGGACCGCGGCGGCCAGCGGACGTTCGAGCGCGTCGTCACCGGCCTGCTGCTGGTGATCGCGATCGGCTTCCTGGCCAGCCTGTTCGTCGAGCCGCCGTCGGCATCGGGCACGCTCGGCGGGCTGATCCCGCGCTTCGAGGGCTCCGGCAGCGTGCTGATCGCCGCCGCGATGCTCGGCGCGACGGTCATGCCGCACGCCGTCTACCTGCACTCCGGCCTGGTCCGCGACCGCCACGGCCGGGCGGACGCCGGCAGCCGGCGCCGGCTGCTGCGCGCCACCCGCGCCGACGTCGGCCTGGCGATGCTCCTGGCCGGCGCGGTCAACCTCGGGATGCTGCTGCTCGCGGCCACGAACCTGCAGGGCCAGGAGGGTGTCGACAGCATCGAGGGCGCGCACGGCGCCGTCTCCCAGGCCCTCGGCCCCGGCATCGCCCTGATGTTCGCGATCGGCCTGCTCGCCTCCGGCCTCGCGTCGACGTCGGTCGGCGCGTACGCGGGCGCGATGATCATGCAGGGCCTGCTCCACAAACGGGTTCCGCTGGTCCTGCGCCGCCTGGTCACCCTCACCCCGGCTATCGTGGTCCTCGCGCTCGGTGCCGACCCGAGCGCGGCGCTGGTCGTCTCGCAGGTGGTGCTGTCGTTCGGGATCCCGTTCGCGCTGGTACCGCTGATCCGCCTGACGGCCGACCGCGAGCTGATGGGCGCGGACGCCAACCACCGCCTGACGACGGTGGCGGCGTCGCTGATCGCGGCGGTCATCATCGCGTTGAACCTGGTGCTGATCTACTTGACCTTCACCGGCTGACACCACGACCAGGGAGGCCGCAACCATGGCCTGGATCTTCGCCCTCAACGCCGAATGCGGAGGGCGTGAGACCCACGCCCGGGATCTCGCGCGCCACTTCGACGGCTGGCCTTCGCGCATCTTCACCGCCAACGGCGGCTGGTGGTGCGGCGTGGCGCCCGAGGGGATGGGCGAGCGCGGCGTCGAGTCCGACGAGGACGCGACGGCGGTCACCGCGGCCGGGCGCCGGCTCTACTGGCAGCTCCGGACCGCGCCACCGGTCTACCGCTACGCCCTCGCCGGTCCGAAGACCGACGAGCTGCGCAGCTACGACCAGCTCATGGCCCAGGACCTGACGCTCGTGCCCGGTCTCGTGGTCAGCGAGGACATCTGGTTCGCGACCGGGCGGCGGTCCGACTTCAGCGACTTCGCGCCGGGCTACCGCTGGATCCCGTACCACGGCGAAAGGTACGCCCCGGCTCGCTGAGTCACGAATTGCGCGGAACCCGAGGCGCTCCGCGGCGGTCCGACTAGCATCTGCGCGACCGCCGCCTGAAGGAGCACCGTGACCGACGAACAAACCCGCCCGTACCCGCCGCGGGCGCCCGCCACGCCTGGTCAGCGGGTTGTCGCGGGCCGTTACGTCCTGCTCGGCGAGCTCGGGCGGGGCGGCATGGGCGTCGTGTGGCGGGCGCAGGACCAGGTGATCGGCCGCCAGGTCGCGGTCAAGGAACTGCGGCTGCCCGACGCCGAATCCGCCGCCGTCTTCTCCGAACGCGCCCTGCGCGAGGTGCGCACCGGCGGGCGGCTCAACGACCCCTCGATCGTCACGGTCTACGACGTCGTCACCGACGGCGGCACCACGTTCATCGTGATGGAACTGGTCGAGGCGCCGTCGCTGGCCGACCTCGTGCGCCAGCGCGGCCCGATGCACTCGGCGCAGGCCGCGCAGCTGGGGGAGCGGGTGCTCACCGCGCTGCAGGCCGCGCACCAGGCCGGGATCGTGCACCGCGACGTCAAGCCGGCGAACATCCTGGTCGCGCCGGACGGCCGGGTGAAGCTGACGGACTTCGGCATCGCCCACGCCATCGACGACCCGCGCCTGACCACCAGCGGGATGATCGTCGGCTCGCCCGCCTTCATGGCGCCGGAGCGCGTCGAAGGCCGGGAAGCGATGCCCGAGTCGGACCTGTGGTCCCTCGGGGCGACGCTGTTCTACGCGGTCGAGGGCACGATGCCGTTCGAGCGGTCGACCACGGCCGCGACGCTGCACGCGATCATGACCGAGATCCCGTACCTGACCCGCGGCCACGGCCCGATCGCCGCGGTGATCCTCGGGCTGCTGGTCGCCAAGCCGGAGGCCCGGCTGACGTCGGCGCAGGCCCAGAACCTGCTGGCCACGGCGCAGGGCGTGCGGCCCACGCCGCCGGGCGGCACGATGCTGCAGCAGGGCGGCCCGCCGACCAGGATGGCGCCGCAGCCGCCGAAGAAGAACCTGCGCGGGCTGTGGATCGCGGCCGCCGCGGTGCTCGTGGTGGGCGCCCTGATCGGCGGGTTCTTCGCGGGCCGGGCCTTCGAGAAGCCCGCCGTCGACGCGCAGAAGCAGCCGACCATGACCTACGGCATCGGCGGCCAGCTCCGCGCCGAGGTCGACAGCTACTACCGGTGCTTCAACACCCCGGTGCAGGACGGCGCGATCATCAGCTCGGAGACCAAGTCCGACAACTGCGAGGGCACCCACCTGATGGAGATCTTCGAGGTCGGCGGCCTGCTGTCGGTCGAGAACTGGAACTCCGACGACGCGAAGGTGGCGGCCTACCCCGGCCTGGACGCCGTGAAGGCCAGCGCCGAAGCCGCGTGCGCGACCGCGTTCCGCTCCTCGATCGTGCCGGAGGCCAAGCGCACCGGCCTCACCTACCGCGCGCTCGTGCCCACCCAGGCGGAGTGGGACGGCGCGCCGTCGAAGGCGACCGACGAACCCAGCCGCGACTTCTACTGCGTGCTCACGAAGGCCGACGGCGGCCCCATCACCGCGCCGATCGTGACCAAGGTCAAGTAGAAGTTCCGCGACGAGCGGCCGGTCCCCGGAAATCCTCCGCACTTCCCGCACCCGACCAGGTCGGCGCGGTTTTCGTCGGGGGGACGGGGTACCGTCTCAGCATGTCCAACCCACCTACAGCCGCGCCCGGACGGCCGTTCGGGCGCGTGCTCACCGCGATGGCCACCCCCTTCGACGCCGATGGCGCGCTGGACCTGAAGCGGGCGCAGGAGCTGGCCGAGCACCTCGTGGAGCTGGGGAACGACGGCCTCGTCATCAACGGCACCACCGGCGAGAGCCCGACCACGACCGACACGGAGAAGCAGGAGCTGATCCGCGCCGTGGTCGAGGCCGTCGGCGACCGCGCGACCGTCGTGGCCGGCGCGGGCACCAACAACACCGCGCACAGCATCGAGCAGGCCAAGCAGGCCGAAGCCGCGGGCGCGCACGGGCTGCTGGTCGTCACCCCGTACTACTCGCGCCCCAGCCAGGCCGGGCTCTACGCGCACTTCACCACGGTCGCCGACAGCACCGGCCTGCCGGTGATGCTCTACGACATCCCGCCGCGCTCGGTCGTCCCGATCGAGGTCGACACGCTGCTGCGGCTGGCCGAGCACTCCCGGATCGTCGCGGTCAAGGACGCCAAGGGCGACCTGATCGCCGGCTCCGAGGTCATCGCCAACACCCACCTCGCGTACTACTCGGGTGACGACGGGCTGAACCTGCCCTGGATCTCCGTCGGCGGCACCGGAGTGGTGAGTGTGATCGGTCACGTCGTCGCGGGCCGGATCCGCGCGATGATCGACGCCTACGAGAACGGCGACACGTCCACCGCGCGCACCAACCACCGCGGCATGCTGCCGGTGCTGCGCGCGATGTCGCGGGTCGGCGGGGTCGCGTTCAGCAAGACGGCGCTGCGGCTGCGCGGCTTCGACATCGGCGAACCGCGGCTCCCGATCGTGGCCCCGACCACCGACCAGACGGCCATGATCGCCGCCGATCTGGCCCAGGGCGGCGTGCCGCTGGGCGACACGGCGGCCCAGGACTGGCATGGTGAGCGGGTGGCACAAGCAGACTCGAGGGCCGCCTACGTGGCGCCGACCTCGCACACCAGCGTTGGGACCCTGCCTCGGTGAGCTCACTTCCCCCAGGTCCAGGCCCCACCAACGCCCCGCCCGAACTGCCCGCCGGAGCCCTGCGCGTAGTCGCGCTGGGCGGTATCGGCGAGGTCGGGCGCAACATGACCGTGTTCGAGTTCGCCGGCCGGCTGCTCATCGTCGACTGCGGGGTGCTCTTCCCCGAGGACGACCAGCCCGGCGTCGACCTGATCCTGCCCGACTTCCGCGCGATCGAGGACCGCCTCGACGACATCGAAGGTCTGGTGCTCACCCACGGGCACGAGGACCACATCGGTGCCGTCCCGTTCCTCCTGCGCCTGCGGCCGGACCTGCCGATCTACGGCTCGAGGTTCACCAACGCCCTGCTCGCGGCCAAGGCCAAGGAGCACCGGCAGCGGCCGAAGCTGATCGAGGTCCGCGAGGGGGAGCGCCGCGACGTCGGCGTGTTCAACCTCGAGTTCTTCGCGGTGAACCACTCGATCCCGGACGCGCTGGCCGTCGCCATCCGCACCCCGGCGGGCGTCGTCCTGCACACCGGCGACATCAAGCTCGACCAGCTCCCGCTGGACGGGCGCCTCACCGACCTGGCCGGGTTCTCCCGGCTCGGCGACGAGGGCGTGGACCTGTTCTGCGTCGACTCGACCAACGCCGAGGTCCCCGGGTTCGTGATGCCCGAGCGCGACATCGGCCCGGTCCTCGACGACGTCGTCCGCCGGGTCGGCCAGCGGGTCATCGTGGCCTGCTTCGCCAGCCACGTGCACCGCGTCCAGCAGGTGCTCGACGCCGCGCAGCGGCACGGCCGCCGGATCGCGTTCGTCGGCCGGTCGATGGTCCGCAACATGGGCATCGCGGCCGACCTGGGCCTGCTCAACGTGCCGGACGGCCTGCTGGTCGACCTCGACCAGGCGAGCGGCCTGCCGGAGAGCAAGGTCCTGTTCGTCTCCACCGGCTCCCAGGGCGAGCCGCTCTCGGCGCTGTCGCGGATGGCGCGCGGTGAGCACCGGCAGATCTCCATTCGCGCCGGCGACACCGTCGTGCTGGCCAGCTCGATGATCCCGGGCAACGAGACCGCCGTGTTCGGCGTGGTCAACGGCCTGACCCGGCTCGGGGCGAACGTCGTGCACCAGGGCAACGCCAAGGTGCACGTCTCCGGCCACGCGTCGGCGGGTGAGCTGCTGTACCTGTACAACGCGGTCCGGCCGAGCAACGTGATGCCGGTCCACGGCGAGTGGAAGCACCTGAAGGCCAACGCCGAGCTGGCCATCCGCACCGGCGTCGCGGCGGACAACGTGGTGATCGCCGAAGACGGCGTGGTCGTCGACCTGGTCGACGGCAAGGCCTCCCGCACCGGCCGGGTCGAGGTCGGGCACGTCTACGTGGACGGCCTCTCGGTCGGCGACGTCGGCGAGTCGACCCTGTCCGACCGGCTGGTACTGGGCGAAGGCGGGTTCATCTCGATCAGTGTCGCGATCGAATCCGCCACCGGCCGCCCGGTCAGCGCCCCGACGGTGTCCGGGCGCGGCTTCTCCGACGACCCGAAGGCGCTCGCCGCCGTCGTGCCGCTGGTGGAGATGGAGCTGGCGCGCACCGAGGCCGAAGGCATCACCGACACCCACCGCATCGCCCAGGCGGTCCGCCGCGTGGTCGGCCGCTGGGTGGCCGACACCTACCGCCGCCGCCCGATGATCGTCCCGACGGTCATCCCGGTCTAGGTTTTGCCGCCGTGAGGGGCACCTTCAGGGACACCACGTCCCTGAAGGTGCCCCTCACGGCGTTTCAGCGTCCGGCTTTGGCGAGCAGCAGGGCGGCGGCCACCGTCGCGGTCTGCCGCGCCAGGTCCCACCGGGCCCGGCGCTGTTCGGCGCGTGTCGGTTTCATGCGAACCCCCTTCGACGGCACCCAGTGTTCCGCGGGGAGCCGCCCGCGACATCCCGCCCGGGAACGAATCACCTCCACCCCGGGGATGAGGTTGCGGCCGTACTTAGCCCGTCCGGACCACGTGCGGCCGGTGGACCGCGGTCTAGCCTTGGGGTTCACCCGCCTCGGGAAGAGAGGCCGCGCCGATGGGACGTCATTCGCCGGACGGGCGACGACGCCGGCTGCTCGTGCCCGCTTTGGCGACCGGTCTCGTGGTCGTGCTCGGCACCGCGGCCTGGGTGACCGTCTCGGTCGTGCGCTCCCGGTCGGCGTGCGAGCAGCCGACGAAGGTCCTCGTCACCGCTTCGCCGGACATCGCGCCCGCGCTGTCGCTGGTCGTGCAGGGCCTCGACATCGACTGCGGTTCCATCGAGGTCCAGACCCGTGAGGCGACGCTGGCCGCCGAACGGCTCGCGATGTCCGACGGCACCCCGCGGCCGCAGGTCTGGGTGCCCGACTCCACGCTCGCGCTGCGCCGCGCCCACCAGCTCGGCGCCGCCGACGTCCCCGCGACCGGCGCGTCGGTGGCCAGCTCACCGGTGGTGCTGGCGGTCGCGGAGGCGGCGGCGAAGGGCCTCGGCTGGCCGTCGCGGACGCTGAGCTGGGCCGACGTCCTGGCCCCCGGCGCGGCGGGGATCATCACCGGCATGCCCGACCCGGCCCGCGACCCGGTCGGCGCGACGGCCCTGCTCGGGATCCGGGCCTCGGTGGCGCCGGGCCCCGACGCCGCGGCGGCGTACGTCGCGCAGCTGCGGCGGTTCTCGACGAACACGCTCGGCGAGGAGACCGACCTCATCGCGCGGCTGCCGGGCTCGAGCGACGGCGCCGGCACGGGCTCGGTGACGGCGTTCCCGGTGTCGGAGAACTCGTTGCTGCGCCACAACATCGAGGACTCGGAGTCACCGCTGGTCGGCGTCTACTCGACGGCGGTGCCCACTTTGGACTACCCGTTCACCGAGCTCGGCGGGATCACGCCGCAGCAGCAGCCGATCGTCGACCTGCTGCGCGAGGCGATGCTCAACGGCTCGGGCGGCGACGCCATCGCGAAGACCGGCCTGCGGGCCGCGGGCGGCCAGGCACTGCGCGAGCACGTCGACGACCCGCGCGTGTCACCCTCGGGCTTCCGGACGGCCGTCATGCCGGCCGACGCCGACATCGACCAGCTGCTCAACCAGTGGGCCGGGATCAACCTGAGCGCGCGGGTGCAGGTGCTGCTCGACGTCTCCGGCTCGATGAACGCGCAGGTGTCCGGCACCGGGCTGAACCGGATGGAGCTGACCACCGAAGCCACGGCGAAGGCCCTGCACCTGTTCAAACCGGCGACCCAGCTGCGGATACTGGAGTTCTCGACCCGTCTCGACGGCGACAAGGACTACCGCGAGCTCCTCCCGATGGCCCCGGTCGCCCAGCACCTGGCCGGCGGCGCGCTCGAGAAGCTGAGCCAGCTGAAAGCCACCGCCGACGGCGGGACCGGCCTCTACGACAGCGTGCTGGAGACCTACCGCACGGCGCGTCGCGAGTGGGAGCCCGGCCGGCTGAACCTGGTGATCGTCGTGACGGACGGCCGCAACGAGGACCCGAAGGGCATCAACCGCGCGGACCTGCTGACGGAGCTGGCGAAGCTGCAGGACCCGAGACGCCCGATCCCGCTGATCGGCGTCGGCATCGGCCCGGACGCGGACAAGAGGGAACTGGACGACCTGACCAAGGCGACGGGCGGAAGCGCGTTCGTGGCGGCGGACCCGACGAAGATCACGGAAGTGTTCTTCGGAGCCCTGAGCCGGATCGCCGGCGGTGGATGAGGTTGTGGAGAGCGCCTCGACGGCTCGTCAGCTGAACCAGGCTCCGAACATCGAGCTGTGCGATCGGCCGGAGAGCCGCTCGTCCAGATCGACGGCTTGCGCTTCGGTCAACACACAGATGTAGTCGACGACGGCGCGTGCCCGCCGGACGTCTGAACCGCCGGAGAAAGCCGTGAATTCTTCATCGTGGCCCAGATCTCGATAGAGTGACCGAAGCTGAATGGGCAGCCGCGGACTCTTCGGTGACTCGGACAAGCAGTCGCTGAGCCGATCGTAGAGCGACTGGATGATGTGCTTCTGCCCTTCTTGCATCACCGCCAATGACGGCCGGTCGATGACGTAGTACCAAGTCAGTTCCTTCAAGGCCTCGACCAGGTACTGGCATTGCGGATCCACGGTGACGAACGGAGCCTCGGCGGCGAAGGAAACGGCCCGGACGCATGCACCGAGGTTCTCGGTGGTGATCTCGTTCATGGCGGACCGGTTGCGGCGGGTGTCCCAGCAGGAAGAAGAGATGCCCTTCTCGAACCGGTCGATGACCCGGTCCAGCTCACCTGCGAACCGCGCCGGATCGAAGTCCTGCAGGCCACCGAGCCGACGGCAGGCGTGCTTGAAAATCCCGTCCCGGTCACTGTGGAGGTTGTGCAACGGGATCAGGCCGGCCCGGAAGTAGTCTTCGATGTCGTGGGTCGCGTACGTGATGTCGTCCGCCCAGTCCATGAGAACGGCGTTGGCGGACCTGCGGTCACCTCGAGCTCGTTTCCGGGCCCAGCGGAAGTCCATGAGCTCGCTCCGGTACGTACCCCACTTGCCTCCGAACCCACGATCCGTCCACGTCGGGACGTCGAAGGGATTGTCCTCGGACGCCGACCGTGTTCGGGGGTACTTGAGCATCGCGTCGAGCGTGGCTCGGGTGAGGTCGAGTCCCGGGTGATCAGTTCGCCGCCGGGCGAGCTTCGTGACGATGCGGAAGGACTGGGCGTTTCCCTCGAACCCTTCGAGGCCTTCGACCCGGCGCAAGCACGCGTTCAGGACCGGTTCCGAGATGTGACCGAACGGTGGATGGCCGATGTCGTGCACGAGACCGGCGGTTTCCACGACATCCGCGTTCACGCCCGCCGCCCGCCACAGATCACGTGACTTCCCGGACCTATCGTGTTTGAGGTGCTGGACCAGTCGACGGCCCAGTTGGGCCACCTTCAGGCTGTGTGTGAGGCGGTTGTGCAGAACCCGTTGTTCGTTCACCGCGGCGACCTGGGCGACGCCGGACAGGCGCCGGAATGCCGAGGAGTACAGCACTCGGTCTCGGTCTCGCTGATAGGGCGTTCGGTACGGATCGACTTCCACCTTGGTGTGTCTTCTTTTCGCGCCCCGCGCCGGCTTTGTCATGGCTGTCCCTCGCTGACTGGCTGTTGCCGTACAACAACGCCGCGGCAAGAGAGCTGTTACTGGTTGCCGGCTGGGCGCCGCCATAGTTGCGGCGTTGTGTCGGACCCGGAATCAGGTCGGGACTTCCGGGCACGGTTCGTTGCAGTTGGGCATCGGTGGGACAGCCCCGGCGTGCGGGTTCGGATATCAGCGCCGGAACTCGCGAGTTCGGGTTTCAGTCACGTGTGGTGCCCGCCGGGGCCCGGCTTGTGCGGCGGCGGATGACGGCGTAGACCGCCAGGATCACCGCCAAGCTGATCAGGCTCAGGTACAGCTGCACCCGCGTGTCCTCGTCCACGAACAGCATCGACGCGACCACCACCAGGGTGAGGGCCAGCGCCACCCAGCTCAGCCACGGATAACCCCACATCCGCAGTTTCAGCTTCTCCGGCGCCGACGCTTCGAGACGGCGTCGCATGCGCAGCTGCGAGCCGCAGATGATGGCGTACACGAACAACGCCACCGCGCCCGCCGAGTTGATGATGAAGTAGAAGATCTTGTCGGGGGAGAGGTAGCTCATCACCACCGCCACGTAACCGACCACAGTCGACACCAGGATCGCCTTCCACGGCACGCCGCGCTGGTTCGTGTCCGCGATCCAGCGCGGCGCCCAGCCGTGGCGCCGCAACGCGAAGAGCATGCGGGAAGCCGTGTACAGCCCCGAATTCAGCACCGACAGCGCCGCCGTCAGGACGACCGCCGACACGATCGTCGCCGCCGCCGGGACGCCGAAGCGGCCGAACGCGGCCGCGAACGGGCTCGTGTCGCTCGGGACGTCGCGCCACGGCGTGATCATCACCAGCAGCGCCACTGAGCCGACGTAGAACACGATGACGCGCCAGACGATCGTCGAGGTCGCCTTGCGCACGGCCGTCTCCGGCTCGTCCGACTCCGCGGCGGCGATCGTGACGATCTCCGCGCCGAAGTAGGAGAAGATCACGATGACCACGCCGTGCACCACGGAAAACGGGCCGTTCGCGACGAAGCCGTCGAGCCCGATGTTGCCGGCCGAGAAGTGCGCGCCCGGCCAGAGCCCGAGCACGAACAGCAGGCCCAGCACCAGGAAGACGACGATGGTGGCGACCTTGATCGAGGCCAGCCAGAACTCCGTCTCGCCGAACGAGCGCGCCGACGCGAGGTTCGTCGCGGTCAGCAGCAGCATCAGTGCGAGGGAGAACACCCACTGCGGCACCCCCGGGATCCAGCCCTGCAGGATCTTCGCCCCGGCCACGGCTTCGAACGCCACCACACCGACCCAGAAGTACCAGTACAGCCAGCCGATCGTGAAGCCCGCCCAGCCGCCGAGCGCCTCCCGCGCGTACTCCATGAACGACCCCAGCGACGGCGCCGCGGTGGCCATCTCGCCGAGCATCCGCATCACCAGCACGACGAGCAGCCCGCCGAGGGCGTAGGACAGCACGGCTGCGGGGCCGACGGTGTGGATCACCGCGCCGCTGCCGATGAACAGGCTCGCGCCGATGATGCCGCCGAGCGCGATCATCCGGACGTGCCGCTGGCGCAGGGTGGGCCGCAGGCCCTCGGTGCCGGTCTTCGTCAAGGTCGAACCTCCCCGGGTGTGCGCGGAATTGTCGCACCCGGGGGCTACTTCGTGAAGAACCGTCAGTCGGTGAGGATCTCCGAATTGCGCTGCACGATGTACGCGCCGGCCAGCAGGATCGCCGCGCCGAGCAGCTGTGGCCAGGTCAGCTCCTCGCCGAGCAGCAGCCACGCCGCGACGGTCGTGATCACTGGTTCGACCAGCCCGAGCACGCTCGCCACCGACGCCGGCAGGTGCCGCAGCGACGAGATGCCGAAGACGTAGGCGAGCACCGTCGCCACCAGGACCAGCAGGGTCAGCAGCAGCCAGACGGGCGGGTGCCAGGCCCCGAACTCGACGTCGACGTCGAGCAGGCGCACCGGCCAGGTCCACGGCGGCGCGACGACGCACACCGCGACCGCGCCGAGCACCATGCCCCAGGTGACCAGGCCCAGCGGGTCGATGTCGGCCACCGCGCGCTCGCCGAGCAGGAAGTACCCGGCCGAGCAGACGGCCGCACCGACGCCTGCGAGCAGGCCGACGACGTCCAGGGTCACGCCCTGCCAGACCTGCGCGACCATCGCGAGCCCGGCCATCGCGAGGGCGATGCCGCCCCAGACGGCCCGCGGCAGCCGGTGGCGCCGGACGAACCGGACCCAGAGCGCGATCAGCACCGGCGAGACGAACTCCAGGAGGATCGCGATGCCGACCGGGATCCGGCCGGCGGCGACGAAGTACAGCAGTTGCACGCCGGCCACGCCGAGCAGGCCGTACCCGAGCAGCACCGGGAGGTGTTCCCGGCGCACCTTCAGTTTCCGCGGCGCGACCAGCGCCACGCCCGCGAGCAGCACGACGCCGGCGAGGGTGATCCGCGCCGCGGCGATCTGTTCCGGGGTGACGCCGGCGGACATCGCCGACTTGCCCAGCGTGCCCGACGTGCTGAAGAACAGCGCGGCGAGCAGGACGAGCGTGGTCCCGCGCCCGCGGGAGGTGACCCGCGGTGGCGCGACGACGGGCAGTTCGGTGGTCACCCTCGCGACTCTAGGTGCCGCGGGCGTGACCACCAAAATGGTTTTCCCGGTTACTCCGCCTGCTTGAGCCCGGTGGCGACGTGCGTCGTGATCGTGGCCAGCCGCCGCCCCTGGACGCGCAGCGCGCCGAGCGCGAGGTCGTCCGGCGAGGCCGACTTGCGCGAGACGAATGAGCCGCCGTACGGGTTGCCGGACTCCATCAGGTGCGGGTCGGTGTACCCGAGCGGTACGACGATCGCGCCCCAGTGGTAGAAGACGTTGTTGATCGCCAGCAGCGTCGACTCGAGGCCGCCGTGCGAGGTGGACGCCGTGGTGAACGACGTCGCGACCTTGTCCGCCAGTTTTCCCTGTGCCCACAGGCCACCCGTGCTGTCCAGATAGGACTTCAGCTGGGCGGCCGGGCCACCGAACCGGGTCGGGCTGCCGACCGCGAGGCCGTCGGCCCACAGGAGGTCGTCGAGGGTGGCGAGGTCGTGGTGCGGCGCGGAGTCGACCCACGCCTGCCAGCGGCGGTTGGTGGCGATCGCGGCCGCCGGCACCGTTTCCGGCACGGTTCGCACCCGTACCTCGGCCCCGGTCTCCTGCGCGCCTTCGGCGAGGGACTCGGCGAGGGCGGCGGTGTTCCCGGTCGCGCTGTAGTAGACGACGAGTATCCGTGTGCTCACGTCCGCCGACTCTAGGTGCTGCTCTTCCCGCGTCTCAAGATCCGGACTTGGGTTACCGGGTTACCGGGGCTTCCACGGGCTGACGGTGTCGGTCGGCCGCGTCGGGTCGTGGAACCGCGGCCGGTCGAGCTCGCCGGCGCGCAGCGGGACCAGGCCGTCGGTGATCGCCTGCATGATCTTCGCGTGCGCCCGCACCCCGGCGCCGGGCCGCTCCGGCTCGACGCCCGACAGGTCGACGGGGTCGCCGAAGTGCACCCGGAACTTCGGTCGGCGCAGCGGCGCGCTGAACCCGGAGCGGGCGAGGGGGAGCAGGTCGGCCGGGCCGTTGACGGTCTCGGTGCCCCAGTAGACGGCCTCGTGCGCGCCCCACTGGCTGATCGGGATCACCGGGACGTCCGCGGCCAGCGCCAGGCGGGCGGCGCCGGTCTTGCCGCGCTCGGGCCACAGGCCGGGATCGTGGCTGATCCGGCCTTCGGGGTAGACGATGATCGGTTCGCGAGTGGTCTTGAGCGCCTCGACGGCCTCGGCGAACTGCCCGACGGCGGTGCCGGCGTGCTTGCGGTCGACGCGCAGGTGCCCGCTGACGCGCAGCGCCGGCCCGATGACGGGGGCGTCCAGGATGCCGCCGGCCAGCATGAAGCGCGGGTTGATCCCGATCCGCTTGCACGCGGCCATCAGGACGAAGGCGTCGAACACACCGATGTGGTTGGCGACCATCAACAGGGGCTTGCCCCGCAGCTGCGCGGGCACCCGCCCGGACACGGTGAGCCGCCCGACCAGGTTCACCAGCCCGCGGTCGATGTTCAGCATGGTCCGCCAGATGGCCGGGGCACGGCGGGACGAGTCGTCGGTGCGCAGCGCGAACATGCGCAGAGCATGGCAGACGCCGGATTTCACCCGGATGGCTCCTCATCCGGCTCCCGACCGGGCAGTTTGGTGACATGTTTTCGGCCACCGGCCGGCCGGTGGGTCGCGAGCGGCCCGTTGGTGACGGCTTGGTCGCGAACGGGCCACTCGCGCCCATCGCCGGGCTCGCGGGAGCGCGGAGGGCGGGGTCGGCTCGGTCGCCCAGCTCGGGAAGGTCCGTGAAGGACTCCTTGAGGGACTCAGAGTCCCTCAAGGAGTCCTTCACGGCTTTCAACGCTCGCGCCGCCGCCGGCTCCCGGCCGGGCACGGAAGGCCCGTTCGCGCAGGTCGGGCGGCATGGGGTGCGTGGCGAGCAGGTCTGTTCGTGCAGGTCATGTGGCATGGGTGCGTGGCGAGCAGGTCTGTTCGCGCAGGTCGGGCGGTATGGGTGCGTAGCGAAGGGTCCGTTCGCGCAGGTCAGGAGGTATGGGTGCGTGGCGAGCAGGTCTCTTCGCGCAGGTCAGGCGGTATGGGCTTGTAGCGAGCGGCCCGTTCGCGCAAGTCGGGCCGTGTGGGCGTGGCGAGCGGGTCCTTCGCGCAGGTCGGAGGTGCGGGGTGCGTCGCAAGTGGGCTCGCGGGTGCCCCGCCGGGTCTGGCACGGTCGCGAGTGGCCCGTTCGCGCGCTCCGCCCGCCGAAACCCCCATCACCTTCACCCGGATGGCCCCACCCCGCCCGCTGTGAGGCAGAAGTTCACGATGCGCTGAGAGTGGCGCATGTGACGAAACGGCGTCGGCGGTTACCGTTGGAGCATGGCTGGGTCGGCGACGAGGAAGCGAAGTACGGGAAGCGGCGCGAAGGGAGCAGCGGCGCGCAAGCCCCGTACCCCGGCGAAGCCGAGCTCCGGCGCCACCCGGAGCACCCGGAAACCCCCGGCCCGCAAGCCGGCGCCGCGGCGGAAGACGCCCGGCGTTTTCGGCAAGGGCGTGCGCGGGACCTGGAACCTGCTGGCCAAGGGCATCGGGACGCTGGCCCGCACCGTCGGGCGCACCCGGGAACTCGAAGCCGAGCACCGCCGTGACGGGCTCGCGCTCGGGCTGATCGCGCTCGCCATCATCGCCGCCGTCGGGGTCTGGTGGCGGGCCGCCGGGCCGATCGGCGCGGGTGTGGAGATCGCGACGCGGACCGTGCTGGGCGCCGGCGCCGTCACCTTGCCGCTGGTCCTCGTGGTGGTGGCCGTCGCGCTGATGCGGTCCGAACCGCATCCGGAGACCCGGCCGCGGATGGTCGTCGGGACGATCATGGTCGTGCTGTCCGTGCTCGGGATGCTGCACATCTTCACCGCGCTCCCCGGCACCAACGACGGCCGGATGTACGCCGGCGGCATCGTCGGCGCCTTCTCCGGCGGGCTGCTCACCATGGGCGTCACCACCTGGGTCGCCGTGCCGCTGCTGATCCTCGCCCTCGTCTTCGGCATCCTCGTGTTCACCGGCACGCCGGTCCGCGAGATCCCGCAGCGCCTGCGCAACTGGGGCCTCGACGAAGAGGAGATCGCCGAGGCCGAGCAGGGCTCGATCTTCGCCACCGACGAAGACGCCGTCACCGAGGCCGACCCGAAGGCCGCGAGGCTGCGCAAGCCGTCCCGGCGGCGCCAGAGCCGGGGCGATCACGACGGCGAGCAGCTCGACCTCGACGCCGCCCTCGCCGAGATGCCGACGCCGATCAAGCCGCCCAAGGCCCTGCCGAAGCCGCCGGCGGAGGTGCCGGAAAAGAAGCCGAAGAAGGCTCCGGAGCCCCCGCTGGCGGTCACCCGGACGGTGGAAGGCGACTACCAGCTGCCGCCGCCCGACCTGCTGAAGCTCGGCGACGCGCCGAAGTCCCGCAGCAAGGCCAACGACGCGATGATCGAGGCGATCACCGGCGTCCTGGAGCAGTTCAGCATCGACGCGCAGGTCACCGGCTTCACCCGCGGCCCGACCGTCACGCGCTACGAGGTCGAGCTCGGCCCGGGCGTCAAGGTCGAGAAGATCACCGCGCTGACCAAGAACATCGCCTACGCCGTCGCGACCGACAACGTCCGGCTGCTGGCGCCGATCCCCGGCAAGTCCGCGGTCGGCATCGAGGTGCCTAACTCCGACCGCGAGATGGTGCGCCTGGGCGACGTCCTGCGCGCGCCGACCACGGTCAAGGACAATCACCCGATGGTGATCGGCCTCGGCAAGGACATCGAGGGCCACTTCGTCACCGCGAACCTCACGAAGATGCCCCACCTCCTGGTCGCCGGTTCGACCGGTTCCGGTAAGTCGAGCTTCGTCAACTCGATGCTGGTGTCGCTGCTCGCGCGGGCGACGCCGGACGAGTGCCGGATGATCCTGATCGACCCGAAGATGGTCGAGCTGACGCCGTACGAGGGCATCCCGCACCTGATCACGCCCATCATCACCCAGCCGAAGAAGGCCGCCGCCGCGCTGGCCTGGCTGGTGGAGGAGATGGAGCAGCGCTACCAGGACATGCAGGTCAACAAGGTCCGGCACATCGACGACTACAACAAGAAGGTCAAGTCGGGCGAGATCACCGCGCCGCCCGGGTCCGAGCGCGAGTACCGGCCGTACCCGTACATCATGGCGATCGTCGACGAGCTCGCCGACCTGATGATGACCGCCCCGCGCGACGTCGAGGACGCGATCGTCCGGATCACGCAGAAGGCCCGCGCCGCCGGCATCCACCTGGTCCTGGCCACGCAGCGGCCGTCGGTCGACGTCGTCACCGGCCTGATCAAGACCAACGTGCCCTCGCGGCTGGCGTTCGCGACGTCGTCGCTGACCGACTCGCGGGTCATCCTCGACCAGCCGGGCGCGGAGAAGCTGATCGGCATGGGCGACGCGCTCTACCTGCCGATGGGCGCCGGCAAGCCGGTCCGCATCCAGGGCGCGTTCGTCGGCGACGAGGAGATCTCCGCGGTCGTCAACTACGCCAAGGAGCAGGCGCAGCCGGACTACCAGGACGGCGTCACCGCGCAGAAGGCCGGCGAGAAGAAGGAGATCGACGCCGACATCGGCGACGACCTCGACGTGCTGATCCAGGCGACTGAGCTGATCGTCACCTCGCAGTTCGGCTCGACGTCGATGCTGCAGCGCAAGCTGCGGGTCGGGTTCGCCAAGGCCGGCCGGCTGATGGACCTGCTGGAGAGCCGTGGAGTGGTCGGCCCGTCGGAGGGTTCGAAGGCCCGCGACGTGCTGATCAAGCCGGAGGAACTGGAGTCGGTCCTCTTCATGATCCGCGGCGGCGACCCGGTGCCCTCGGACCCGGACGACGAGTGATGCAACCCGCGCCCAGGGTCAATCCGTCCTGAGCTCGTGGACATGCAGCGATTCGTAGCCGGACTGTTCGCGTTCGCCGTCGTCCTGGTGGGCGCCGGGAGCTCGGTCGCCTCCGGGCAGGCCGCCCCGGTCCGCCCCGGCGCGCCCTCGACCGTGAGCACCGTTCCCGGCGGAGACGTCACCCTCCGGCTCGGCCAGGAGGCGGCGGTGCAGGGGAAGGACCTGACCGTGCGCTACGTCCGCGTGGTCAACGACTCCCGCTGCCGGCCGAACATGACCTGCGTCTGGCAGGGCGAGGCTTCCCTCGCGTTCCTGCTGAGCGAGCCCGGCCGCGGTGAGAGCACCACGGCCGAGCTGCACACCGGCCCGCGGACCGGCCCGCAGGCCACGAACTTCGCCGCGAGCCGGGTCGACCTGGTGTCGGTGAGCGAGGACGGCCAAAAGGCCACGGTCCGGGTCAGCTGAGCGGCGCGCCCCAGTGATCGAGGTAGGCCACTTCGGACAGGGGGACGCGCACGGCCGGCTTGAAGTCCGGGACCGTCGTGTACGCCACCGGCAGCAGGCCGACCTGCGTGAAGCCGTCCGGGACGCCGAGGATCTCCGCCGCTTCCGGCTCGCGGGACAGGTGGTACGTCGTGAGCGTCGAGCCCAGCCCGCGGGAGCGCAGGGCCAGCTGGAAGTTCCAGACCGCCGGGAAGATGCCGCCGTAGAACGCCGCGTCCGTCGCGTTCTCGCCGCTCGGGCGGCCCTTGAGGCAGGGGATGACGAACACCGGCACGCGCTCGATGACGTCGATCAGGTGCTGCCCGGACGCCAGCGCCCGCCGGGTGGCGGTGTCGTCCGCCGCGGCCTCGCGGCCCGCCAGGTAGGCCGAGCCGACCTCGCGGAACAGGCCGCCCAGCCGGTCCTTCACGCGCTGGTCGCGCACCACGAGCCAGCGCCACGCCTGGGCGTTGCCCGGGGTCGGGGCCTGCAGCGCCAGGTTCAGGCACTCCTCGAGGACCGCCGGCTCGACCGGGCGGTCGAGGTCGAGCTTCCGGCGGACGGCGCGGGTCGTGCTCAGCAGGTGATCGATCTCCATGACCCCATCCTGGCCCGGACCGCGAGGGCCCGGGCCGGAACGGGCCGGGATTTCGCTCAGCCGCCGAACTTGCGGACGGCCTGGTAGTACGTCCAGGCCGCGCCCTTGCACACCACGTTCGACCCGCAGACGCTCTTCAGGTCGCTGTAGAGGTTGTCGTCGATCTTCAGGCGGTTCGCCGAGGTGAACCGGCCCTGCTTCTTGTAGTTGCGGTACCCGAAGTCGTGCCGGTGGCAGCCCGGCAGGAACTGGAAGCCGAACGGGGTGTCCGGCGACCAGGAACAGCCGTCGGACGACCAGTCGAGCTGGCCGTTGTAGGGCTTCTGGGCCCGCGTGGACTCGAAGCCGGAGAGGGAGGTGTGGAAGAGGTACTGGTCGGTGACCGTCGGGATGTCGACGGCCGCGGCGGTGCCGGTGCCCATGAGGGCCCCCAAGCCGACAGTCACGGCCACCGTCATGGTGGCCCCCAGGTTCCGGAGTGTCGTGCGCATCGTGTGCTTCCTCGCTGATCGGGGCGGACGATTTGCCCGATCAGCTTCGAGTGCGCTTTGTCCCGCCGTCACCGCCCGAAAGGAGGATGTTCGGTGAATTCCCCTCAGAGTTCGAGCAACATGCGTGAATTGCCCAGGGTGTTGGGCTTGACATACGGCAGGTCGAGGAATTCGGCGACGCCGGTGTCGTGCGAGCGCCGCATCTCCTCGTAGACCTCGTGCGAAACCGGGGTGCCATCGATCTCGACGAAGCCGTGCCCGGCGAAGAAGCCGGTTTCGAAGGTCAGCACGAACAGCCGCCGGAGACCGAGCTCACGGGCCTCGTCGACGAGCCGGGCGACCAGCAGCCGCCCGACACCCTGGCCGCGGGCGGCCTTGTCGACCACGACGGTGCGCAGTTCGCCGATGTCCTCCCAGAGGACGTGCAGGGCGGCCGCGCCGAGGACCTCGCCCGCCGCTTCGGCGACCCAGAACTCCTGGACCGTCTCGTAGAGCGTGACCAGGTCCTTCTCCAGCAGCACGCGGCCCGCGTCCGCGTCGACCAGGGCCTTGATCTTGCGGATGTCGGCGATCCGGGCACGGCGGGCGGTCGGGCGGGGCGAGTCGGACGGCACGATCGTCAACTCAACCACACGGCCCTGGAGACCGGCTGACACGACCGGGCTACGCCGTCGTCGGACCGCCGGGGCCCGGCGGCTACCCTGAACGTCGTGCCTTCTCCCACCACGGAACCTGCCGCCACCCGACGCGTCTCCCTGCTGACCCTGGGCTGCGCCCGCAACGAGGTCGACTCGGAGGAGCTGGCGGGCCGGCTGGCGGCCGGCGGCTGGGAGCTGGCGGCCGATCCGGAGGACTCCGACGTCGTGGTGGTCAACACCTGCGGCTTCGTCGAGTCGGCCAAGAAGGACTCCGTCGATACGCTGCTGGCGGCCTCCGACACCGGCAAGAAGGTCGTCGCGGTCGGCTGCATGGCCGAGCGCTACGGCCACGAGCTGGCCGACAGCCTGCCCGAGGCGGACGCCGTCCTCGGCTTCGACCACTACGCCGACCTTTCCGACCGCCTCGACGACGTCGTCGCCGGCCGCAAGGTCGCCTCGCACACGCCGGGCGACCGCCGCAAGCTGCTGCCGATCAGCCCGGTCCAGCGGCCCGCCGCGGCCGAGAACGTCGAGGTCCCGGGCCACGCGCAGCACGGCTGGGGCCCGCGGGTGCTGCGCACGCGCCTGGACGACTCCCCGGTGGCCGCGCTGAAGATCGCCTCCGGCTGCGACCGGCGCTGCTCCTTCTGCGCCATCCCGTCCTTCCGCGGCTCCTTCGTGTCCCGTCAGCCGGACGAGATCGTCGCCGAGGCGATGTGGCTGGCCGAGCACGGTGTCAAGGAACTGTTCCTGGTCAGCGAGAACTCGACGTCCTACGGCAAGGACTTCGGCCGCGACGGCGCCACCGCGCTGGAGCGGCTGCTGCCGCACCTGGCGGAGATCGACGGCATCGAGCGCGTCCGCGTCTCCTACCTGCAGCCGGCCGAGACGCGCCCGCAGCTGGTCAAGGCCATCGCGACCACGCCGGGCGTCGCCGAGTACTTCGACCTGTCGTTCCAGCACTCCAGCGAGCAGGTGCTGCGCCGGATGCGCCGGTTCGGCTCGACCGACTCCTTCCTCGCGCTGACCGAGCAGATCCGCGAGTACGCGCCCGAGGCGGGCATCCGCACCAACGTGATCGTCGGGTTCCCCGGCGAGACCGAGCACGACCTGGCGGAGCTGGAGCGCTTCCTCACCGGCGCCCGGCTCGACGCGGTCGGCGTCTTCGGCTACTCCGACGAGGACGGCACCGAGGCCGAGGGCTTCGACGGCAAGCTCGACCCCCAGGTGGTCACCGAGCGCGTCACGCGGATCTCGGCGCTCGTCGAGGAGCTGACCTCGCAGCGCGCGGAGGACCGGATCGGCACCTTCGTCGACGTCCTGGTCGAGCTGGACGACGACGGCGAGCTGACCGGCCGCGCCGCGCACCAGGCCCCCGAGGTCGACGGCGAGTGCGTCATCCTCGACGCCCCGGAGAAGACTGAGACATCCGGGGCTTCGCCCCGAGCCGGGGGCTCCGCCACCCGGACCCCCGCCAAGCGGCCCCAGGTGGGTGATTTCCTCCGGTGCGAGGTCGTCGACTCGGCGGGTGTCGACCTGATCGTGCGCGCGGCACCGGACGCCGACCGGTGAGTGCGCTCCCGAGCGATGCCGCGGACGAGGGCCTGGTCCCGCCGGCCGCGGAGACGACGGCGCAGGTCCCGGAACCGACCCCGGTCCCGACCCTGAACCTCGCCAACCTCCTGACGCTCTCGCGCCTGGTGCTGGTCCCGCTGTTCATCGCGGCGCTGTTCACTGGCGACGGCGCCGACACGACGTGGCGCGCGATCGCCACCGGGCTGTTCGCCGTCGCCTCCGCGACCGACCAGCTCGACGGCTGGGTGGCCCGCAAGTACGGCCTGATCACCGACTTCGGCAAGATCGCCGACCCGATCGCGGACAAGGCGCTCACCGGCGCCGCGCTGGTGGGCTTGAGCATCCTCGGCGAGCTCGGCTGGTGGGTCACGATCGTGATCGCCGTCCGGGAGATCGGCGTCACCCTGCTGCGCTTCTGGGTGATCCGGCACGGCGTGATCCCGGCCAGCCGCGGCGGCAAGGCCAAGACGATGGCCCAGATCGCCGCGATCACCGCCTACCTGCTGCCGCTGCCGGCCGGAGCCGACCCGATTCGCTGGGCGCTGATGGGCCTGGCGCTGGTGCTGACCGTGGTCACCGGCGTCGACTACCTGGTCCGGGCGGTGCGGCTGCGCGCGGCCGGACGTCGCGCCACCGGAAGCTGAGCGTGGACGAGACGGCTCTGGTCGCGGCCCTCAAAGCCCGCGGCGAGACGGTCGCGGCGGCCGAGTCGCTGACCGCCGGGCTGGTCTGCGCCACCCTGGCCCGGGTGCCGGGGGCGAGCGCGGTGCTGCGCGGCGGCCTGGTCGTCTACGCCACCGAGCTGAAGACGCGCCTGGCCGGCGTCGACCCCGAGCTGCTCGCCGAGCACGGCGCGGTGTTCCCCGAGGTCGCGGCCCAGCTGGCCGTGGGTGCCCGGGAGCGCTGCGGCGCCACGTGGGGGCTCGGGCTCACCGGCGTGGCCGGTCCGGCCGCCCAGGACGGCGTCGCGCCGGGCACCGTGCACCTCGGGCTCGCCGGGCCGGGGACACGCACACCACGTCCTCCGGGGGCTCGGGTGGCGGAGCCCCCGGACCGAGGCGAAGCCTCGTTTGTCACACCGCGTCCTCCGGGGGCTCGGGTGGCGGAGTCCCCGGACCGAGGCGAAGCCTCGTTTGTCACAGTCCGTACCCTGGCCTTGAGCGGCGACCGGGACTTGATCAGGACCGAGTCGGTCCGCGCCGCGTTTGCCCTGCTCGGGGAACATCTGGCGTGAATCGGGCGTTCGCCCTTGGCGTACGGGCACCCAAATCCTGCGCCCGGGGCGCCGCTCTGGGTAACGTAGGGGGTACTTGTACGGAAGGGAGGCGCGTGATGACCGTGCTGTTGCGTGAGGCGATCGGTGATCGGCTCCGTCATGCCCGCACCAACCAGCGTCGTACGCTGCGCGACATCTCCCGCGCCGCCAGGGTCAGCCTCGGCTACCTCTCCGAGGTGGAACGAGGCCAGAAGGAGGCGTCGAGCGAGCTGCTCGCGTCCATCTGCCAGGCCCTGGACCTTCCGCTCGGCGAACTGCTGCACCACGTGGCAGCGGACGTTTCGGCCCTCGACAACGTCGAGGTCGCGCCGGTCGACGAGCGGATCGTGGAAGGCCCGCCCCGGGAGAAGGTGCCCGACCGCGGTGCCAAGGCTTCGGCGGCCGGGATCGAAGGCGGCCGCCTGATGTCCGACCTGATCGGCAACGACCTCGCCGACCTGCGGATATCGCCGGCGCCACGGATGAACACCACGCTGCGCACGACGATCGGGCAGCCGAAGCTGGCTTCGACCATCGCCGCGTAGTAACGGATCGGACACGACGACGGCCCCGGGCAACGTGCCCGGGGCCGTTCGCGTGGGATACCCGTGGGATACCGGGGGTGTTCCGGGGGCGAACCCTGAAATCCCCCGGGGTCGCCTGGAATGGACGTGGCCGACCTGACACGATGGAACCCAACGCCGGGGTCGGTGCGTTGCATGTGCAGGGGAGCGACGCCCCACCACCCCGAGTACTCAAGGCCCGTGGGACGCAAGAAGGCAGGCGGAGGAGATGGCCAACCCGTTCGTGAAGTTCTGGAAGTACATGATGGCGGCGTTCTCGTCGAAGATCGACGAGCACGCCGACCCGAAGGTACAGATCCAGCAGGCCATCGAGGAGGCGCAGCGCAACCACCAGGCGCTGACGCAGCAGGCCGCCTCCGTGATCGGCAACCAGCGTCAGCTGGAGATGAAGCTCAACCGGCAGCTCAGCGACGTCGAGAAGCTGCAGGCCTCGACCCGCCAGGCCCTCGTCCTCGCGGACGAGGCCCGGGGCAAGGGTGACGAGCAGAAGGCGACCGAGTTCGAGACCGCCGCGGAGAGCTTCGCGACGCAGCTCGTCACGGCCGAGCAGAACATCGAGGACCTCAAGACGCTGCACGACCAGTCGCTGCAGGCGGCGGCCCAGGCCAAGAAGGCCGTGGAGCGCAACTCGCAGATGCTGCAGCAGAAGCTGGCCGAGCGCACCAAGCTGCTCTCGCAGCTGGAGCAGGCGAAGATGCAGGAGCAGGTCTCCGCTTCGCTGAACCAGATGAGCCAGCTGGCCGCGCCGGGCAACACGCCGTCGCTGGAAGAGGTCCGCGACAAGATCGAGAAGCGCTACACCACGGCGCTCGGTCAAGCGGAACTCGCTCAGAACTCGGTCCAGGGCCGCATGATGGAGGTCCAGGCCTCCACCACGCAGTTCGCCGGGCAGTCGCGGCTCGAGCAGATCCGCGCGTCGATGCGCGGCGACTCGGTCGCCCAGGTGACCGACGGCGGCGCGGCGGCGGCCCAGAAGCCGGCCGCCAGCTCGGCCGACATCCAGCGCGAGATCCAGGCGCGCGTGCAGGCGGAGCAGGGCAAGAACCCGGCTTGACGCCGGTGTCGGAGCCGAACCAGGGGGCGGGCATGGGACAGCAGCAAGGCAGAGGCCGGGACTTCAACGAGTTCAGCGCCAAGCTCGAGAAGCACATCGAGAAGCTGCCCGAATACGCCCAGCGCGCCCAGGAGAAGCTCCAGAAGGTCCAGAGGTACTTCCCGCCGGCCGATCAGGCCGGCGGGAAGCCCGGGACCGCCCGGCCGTCCTACCAGCGGCCGAACCCGTTGCAACGACCGCGGACAGCCGGGTCGCGGATGCCGGACCTGTCGTCGTTGGCGTCCGTGGCGAACCAGGTCCCGGCCTTCGCCGAGGCCCGGACCAAGTGGAACCGGTGGAACGACCCGGCCGCGAAGCTGGCACGCCGCAAGCGGCGGACGTCTCGCGCGCTCACGCTGTGGATCCTGCTGACGATCCTGTGCGGCGTCCTCGCCGTGGCCGCGGGCGTCGGCTGGATCAGTGCCACCGGCGCCGCGATGATGCCGCAGGCGATCATGGCCTTCGCCGGCGCCGTCGTGTTCGGCACGTTCGGCGTCCGGTCCGGGCTCAAGCTCCGTGGCCTCAACCGCGTCCAGCTGCCGGCCACCCCGGCCGGGCCGCCCCCGCTGCCGCCCGCCGGGTCGGTGGCGCGCGAGCCGATGGAACGGCTGGCCGAGGGTGAGGCGTCGCTGTTCGAGCTGCTGCGCCAGCTGTCGGTGCCGTCCTCGGTGGGCACGATGCCGGTGTCCGAAGTGTCCGTCGCGGACGCCCGCCAGACCGCGGACGAAGCCGCGGCCGCCCTGCGTGGCCTGGCGGCCCGCATTCAGGCGATCGAACGCGGCCGCAACGCCGCCCCGGCCCGCGAGCAGGGCGCGCTGGACGCGGCGGTGGCCAAGCTCCGCGAGCAGCTCGACGACGGCCTCGAAGGCTACGGCGGCCTGGTCGCCGCGGCCGGCCACACCGTCGCCGCGGCGGGCGACGGCCTGATCACGTCCAAGCAGGCCCTCACCGACGCCACCGACCGCCTGGCCGGCCTGGCGATGGCCCTGCGCGAACTCTCCTGACGCGCCACCACCCGTAACCCACGTGATCCGCGCCGCTGACGGCCCGATCACACCCGTGTCGACTGTCCAAACACGCGAGTCGACCGTCCAATCACGCGTGTCGGCCCGTCCGTCACACGTCCCGGCTCGTCGATCACGCCAAACGCCGCTTCGCTGCGCCGTTCAGGTGCGCCGCTCGGCCGTCCGGGTGCCGTCATCCTGCTCCGGACCCGCGTTGTCACGCGGCGTGCGTGATCGTGCGTTTCACCCCGGCGTCGCCGCCTGTTCACCTCTGGGTGCCGAAACACGCGCGTAATCGGAAACCGGTAGCGACGGAAACGTGCGCCACCTAACGTTTCTGTCATGCATGCAGTGATGGCAACCCACGGAAGGCCCGCCTTGCTCTGAGGTTCGCCGGCGCCGACCGTACACAGTGGACTTTCTCGCTTTCCGCCGAGGAAAGGACGCCCCGTGAACACGCTCCCGCCGGAACCGGACCCCGTCACGCCCGCCCCACCCAGCGCGACCCAGCGCGTCATCGCGGCCTTCGAGCGCATCGCCGAAGTCGACCGCCCCGAACTCTGGACCACGCTGCGCGCCGTCGAGGACGTCCTCGTCGACGCGAAGGCGGTCGACGAGCGGATCAAAGCGGGTGAGGACCTGCCCCTGGCGGGCACGGTCATCGCCGTGAAGGACCTGATCGACGTCGCCGGGCAGCCCACCACCGCGGGGTGCCCGTCGTTCGCCCGGGTCCCGGAAACCTCCGCCACCGTCGTCGCCCGGCTCACCGCGGCCGGCGCGGTCGTGCTCGGCAAGACCAACCTCGACCAGTTCGGCTACGGCCTCGCCGGCACCCGCACCCCGTACGGCGCCGTGACGTCGGCGTGGGACCGGACCAAGGTCGCCGGCGGCTCCAGCTGCGGCTCGGCCGTCGCCGTCGCGCTCGGCATCGTCGACCTGGCCCTGGGGACCGACACCGCGGGCTCCGGCCGGATCCCGGCCGCCCTGAACGCCGTCGTCGGGCTGAAGCCGACGCTGGGCCTGCTGCCGATGACCGGCGTCCTGCCGGCGTCGCACTCCTACGACGGCGTCTCGGTGTTCGCGCCCGGCCTGGCCGCCGGCCGCCGCGCGCTCGCCCTGATGACCGGCCCGGACGGCGTCGACCCCGGCATGCGCACCTGGCCCGCCGACGTCCGCCTCGGCGCCGGCGACCACCCGCGGATCGCGATCCCGGACGAAGCCGGCCTGGCCCCGTTGAGCGCCGCGGCCCGGCTCGCCTTCGACGACACGGTGACGCGGCTGGCGGTCTCGGGCGCGATCCTCGAACCGATCCCCTTCGACGTCTTCCGCGAGGCGGGCAAACTGGTCTACACCGGTTCGTTCGACGTCGAGAGCTACACCGTGATCGGGGAGTTCCTCGGCAAGAACCCGGCCGACGCCGACCCGACGGTCGCCGCCCTGGTCCGCGCGGCCGGCACCCACACCGCACACGCGTTCGCCGCCGACAAACGCCGGTTCGCCGAGCTGAAGGTCCGGGCCGCGCGGGCTCTCGACGGGTTCGACGCGCTCCTGGTGCCGACCGTGCCGGACCACCCGGAGCTCGCCGAGGCGCTGGCCGACCCGATCGGCGTGAGCCACCGCCTGGCCGTCTACAGCGCGTTCGTGAACGTGCTCGACCTGGCCGCGGTCACCGTCCCGGTGCTGCCGGGCGACCGCCGCCCGTTCGGCGTCACCTTCGTCACGCGCGCCTTCGAGGACCAGATCGCCCTCGACCTGGCCACCGTCTGCACGGACGAGCCGATGACGCACTACCCGGAGCCCGGCGAGGATCTCGTCGTGTTCGGCGCGCACCTGCGCGGCCAGCCGCTCAACTCCCGGCTCACCGAGCTCGGCGCCCGGTTCACCGGCCCGGTCCGGACCGCCGAGCGGTACCGGATGGTGTTGCTGGCGACCGAACCACCGCAGCCGGGCGTGCTCGAGGACGTCGACGGCCGTGCTCTCGACGGCGAGCGCTGGCGGCTGTCCCCGGCCGCGCTCGGCCGGTTCGCCGCGACGCTGCCGGAGCCGTTCGTGCTGGCCCGCGTCGAGCTCGAGGACGGGTCGCGGGTCCTGGCCGTCCGGTGCGAAAAGGACGCGACCACGGCGGCGCCGGGCCTGGAACGCTACGAATCCTGGCGCGGCTACGTGCGCTTCACGTCTACCGCCGGGCCGCGAGCCCCCGGCTGACGCGGCGGACCAGCCCCGGCCCGTGCAGCGCGAACCCGGTGTAGAGCTGCACGAGCGACGCGCCGGCGTCCACCAGCCGGACGGCGTCGTCGGGGCCGAGGATGCCGCCGACGCCGATGATCGGCAGGCTCCCGCCGGTGTGGTCGTGCACGAACCGCACGACCTCGGCCGCGCGGGTGGTCAGCGGCCGGCCGGACAGCCCTCCCGCCTGTCCGGCCAGGCCGCTTTCCGCGGCCGCGATTCCGTCACGGGAAAGGGTGGTGTTCGTGGCGATGATCCCGGCGACGCCGTGGTCCAGGCTGACTTCCAGGAGCTCGGCCAGTGCGTCGTCGGTCAGGTCGGGGGCGACCTTGACCAGCACCGGCGTCGGCGCGGCGCCGCCGGCCAGCTCCACGGACGTCGACCGCAGCTCGCCCAGCAGCTCGGCCAGCGCCGCGCGGTCCTGCAGCTGACGCAGCCCCGGTGTGTTCGGGGAACTGACGTTGATCGCGAAGTAGTCGGCGTACGGGTGCAGCGCGCGCAGCGAGAACCGGTAGTCCTCGACGGCGTCTTCGAGTGGGGTGAGCTTCGACTTGCCGATGCTGATCCCGAGCGGCACGCCCGGTTTGCCCTCCCGCGCGAGCTTCGCCGCGAGCGCCTCGGCGCCGTCGTTGTTGAAGCCCATGCGGTTGATCACCGCGTCGGTCTCGGGGAGGGTGAACAGCCGCGGCTTCGGGTTGCCCGGCTGCGCCAGCCGCGTCACCGTGCCGACCTCGACGAAACCGAAACCGAGCCCGGCCCACGCGGGCAGCGCGCGGCCGTTCTTGTCCATCCCGGCGGCGAGGCCGACGCGATTGGGGAAGCGCAGGCCCAGCACCGTCGCCGGGTCGTCGACGCGGTACACGCGGCTCAGCGCCGAAGTGGCCTTGCCGAGGCGGGAGAGGACGCCGATCGTGCGCTCGTGCACCAGCTCGGGGTCGTGGTAGGACAGGCGGTACAGCGCCGGGCGGACGATCTTGTCGAAGAACACGCCCTCATGCTGCCAAATCGCCCGGAGCGCGCGACCGGAGCGTCACCTCGGGGTGAACGAGACCACTACGCGCGGTCCTTCCACTCGTCTTCCAGCATCGCGAAGACGAGTTCGTCGGTCCACTCGCCCTTGACGATCTCGTTCTCCCGCAGCCGCGCTTCCTCGCGCATGCCGAGGCGTTCCATGAGCGCGGCGGAGGCGGTGTTGCGGCCGTCGCAGCGGCCGATGATCCGGTGCAGCCCCAGGTCTTCGAAGCCCAGGCGCAGCAGCTCGGTGGCGGCTTCGGCGGCCAGGCCCTTGCCGTGGTGGTCGGGGTGGAAGACGAACCCGATCTCGCCCTGTCGGTGCTCGCTGCTCAGCCACTCGAGGTTCAGGTCGCCGATCAGCTGCCCGGTCGCCGCCAGCTCGACCGCGACGGCCAGGAACTGTCCCTCGTTCGTCAACGTCGAGCTGTGCACCCGTTTCGCGAGCGCGGCGGCCGATTCGGCGCGGCTGCGAGGGCCCCAGTACAGGTAGCGGGCGACGTCGGAGCGGGACTGGAAGGAGTTCAGCGCGTCGAGGTCGTCGAGCGTGAACGGGCGCAGGAGCAGGCGATCCGTGGTGATCGGGTAGTCGGGCCTGAGCATGGTTCCAGGCTAGCGACGGTTGACCCGTCCGGGGGACGGAACGGCGAAACCGAATCGGCGAAACCGGAGGTCTGATCGCCGGGCGGTCGCCCGCCGCCGACGGGCGGCTTGACCTGCACAAATGAGCGGTTTGGGGGTGCCCCCAGGGGGTCTCTCGAACGCCGTCAAACGCTCGAGCCCGGGCCGGACCGGTGCCCGGGAACCCTGGGGGCCCGGTGACTGCCTGGTATTCGCTATCAGGCAAACACGGGAAGCAGGCGATGAGCCGAAGGTGGCTCCGTTGTATCGCTGCTCAAAGTCCCATCTCGTGCCATCCGCTAGCGGACAGTCACCTCACGAGTCCTGTTGGAATACAACTTAGGACCACCTCCTCTCTCGTGTACCGCCACGCTAAACGAAGTTCCCGGTACCCGGCAACGTCATTTGCCGGATCTCACGTCGCAGGAGGTTTTTCGGTGCGTCGCCGAGGAAGGACGCGTCGACGGCGTTCTCCGCGAGCCGCGCCAGTTCGGCGGCGGTCAGCCCCAGCGCCTCGGCGACGGCGACGTACTCGCCGGTGAGCGTGGCCCCGAACATCGGCGGGTCGTCGGTGTTGAGCGTGACGACGACGCCGTGGTCGAGCATCCGCCGCACCGGGTGCGCGGCGACCGAGGCGACCTGGCCGGTGCGCACGTTCGACGTCGGGCACACCTCCAGCGGAATCCGTTGCGCCGCAAGGTGTTCGAGCAGCGCGGGATCGGCGGCGCAGCTGGTGCCGTGGCCGATCCGCTCGGCGCCGAGGTCGTGCAGCGCCGACCAGATCGTGGCCGGGCCGGTGGTCTCGCCGGCGTGCGGCACGCTGTGCAGCCCGGCTTCCCGCGCCCGGGTGAAGAACGGCGCGAACCGCGCCCGCCCGACCCCCAGCTCGGGCCCGCCGAGCCCGAAGGACACCAGCCCTTCGGGGCGTTCGCGGAGCGCGAACACGAGGGTTTCGGCGCCGGCCTTGGTGCCCTTTTCGCCGGGAATGTCGAAACACCAGGCCAGTTCCACACCCAGCTCGGCGGCGCGGGCCCGGCCGGACTCGAGCCCGGCGAGCAGGTCGTCGCCGGGCATACCGTCGAGGAGGTGGTTGTAGGGCGTCACGGTGACTTCGGCGTAGCGGCAGTTCTGCGCCGCGAGGTCCGCGGCCAGGCCGGCGACCAGCGTGTGGACGTCGTGGCGGTCGCGCACCAGCGACGTGACCGCGAAGTAGACGGTGAGGAAGTGGTCGAAGTCGCGGAAGGTGAAGAACTCCGCGAGCGCGCGTTCTTCGGTCGGGACACCGGCTTCCGGGCGGCGGCGGGCCAGTGCGCGGACGGTCGGCAGGCTCGCCGAGCCGACCAGGTGGACGTGCAGTTCGACCTTGGGCAGGGCGCGCGCGAACGCGCGCAGCGCCGGCCCGGCCGGGATTTCGGGCATGACGAGACTCCCTGGGACGTGCGGGTGCGGTGACGTGGCTGCGCGGGCGGCTCAGGGAGCGAGGTCGCCGCGTTCGGTGTCGGTCCCGTAGAGCGGGAGCTTGAACGACGTCACGCAGGCCACCTTAGCGCGCGGGGGCCGGCCCGGACTGGCACTTCGGGCAGAACCACGTCGGCCGCCGCCGGACGTCGTGGCCTTGCGTGCGCACCAGGGTGGGGCCGCCGCAGCGGAAGCAGCCCTGGCGGGTGCGCTCGTAGACCCAGTTCTTCCGGTTGCGGTCGAGGTGACCGGTGGTGCTCTGGTCGAACCGCCCGGAGACGGCGTTGGCCAGCAGCAGCTTGCGGCCGAGCGCGACCGTCCGCGAAGCGTCCACTTCGGACACCGACGTCCACGGCGTCACGCCGAGCAGGAAGCACATCTCGCACTTGTACAGGTTTCCGACGCCCGCCATGACGCGCTGGTCGAGCAGAGCCAGCCCCAGTTCGCGTGCCGGGTCGGCGGCCAGTGCCTTCACGGCGCGGGCCGCGTGCTCGTCCGTCCACTGTGGATCGAGCAGGTCCGGGCCGAGGTGGGCGACGAGGTCGTGTTCCTTCGCGGTGGGCACGAGTTTGAGGTCGTGGACGCGGAACCCGATCGCCTGGGCGTCGGCCGAGGTGAGGATCACGCGGGCGTGGTGACCCGGCCGGCGCCACTTCGCGCCGGCCGCGTAGACGTCCCACATGCCGTCCATCATCAGGTGCGAATGCAGGGTCAGGTCGCCGGAGAAGCGCGTGAACAGGTGCTTGCCGACCGTGCCGACGCCGAGCAGGTCGCGCCCGGCGAGGTCCACGGTGGCCAGTTGTGGCACCCGGAACTCCCCGCGCAGCAACGTCTTCCCGGCCATGGCCCGGTCGAAGCGCTTGCCGACGAGGTAGACGGTGTCACCTTCGGGCACGGCTCACCCCGCGGATTCGGACACCTCGGCCGGGGCCGCCTCGGTCTCCGGCGCCGGGCCTTCGGGCCAGTCCGGGCCCTCGGGCTCCTCGCCGTGGACGCGGTGCCGGCCGGCGCGGTTGGAGCGCAGGATCTTGGCCAGCACCATGTTGAAGGTCAGCGCGATCTCCTGCGCGCCGGGGGAGTGCCACTCGTGGATCGGGCTGCAGGCGCCCTGGGCCTGCTGCACGGCCAGCCGGTCGGTGATCGCCGTCGGCATCACCAGCGGGCCGAAGTTCTCGCGCAGCTCGGCGATCCGGAACTGGTGCTCGTAGGAGCGCACGCGCAGCTTGTTCACCAGCACGCCGATCGGGCGCAGGTCCGGGTTGAGCTCCTTGCGGATGTTCTCGATCGCCTCCAGCGCCCGGCGGGCGCCCGCGACGGCGTACATCGTCGGCTCGGTGACGATCAGCGCGCTGTCCGCGGCGACCAGCGCCGACTTCGTCAGCCGGCCCAGGGACGGCGGGCAGTCGAGGATCACCAGCTCGTAGGGCGTTTCGCGCAGCGGCTCCCGGTGCAGCTCGTCGAGCGCGCGGGAGAAGTTGGCGAGCCGCTCGCTGCTCGCGTCCGGGTCGTTGAGCAGTTCCAGCTCTTCGGTGCCGACGAGGACGTCGACGTCCTCGCTCCACACGCTCGGCGCGATGGCGCGTTCGAGCACCTCGCGGGTCGGCGTCTCGAGGACGTCGGCGAGGGTCGCGTCGGTGTAGGGCGGGTCGAGCGAAGTCGTGGCGTTGCCCTGCGGGTCCAGGTCGACCACCAGCGTCCGCGTGCCCCTACGCAGGGCGGCGGAGGCTACACCGAGAGCGACCGTCGTCTTGCCGACGCCACCCTTGAGGCTGAGTACGGCGACCGTGTGCACAACGACCAGCCTACGGGTGCGGGCCAGCGGGGCCACCGGGCGAGGCGTCGTGACTTCCGATCACCCGAAGGGACCAACCGGGAGGAAAGCCGGACCGGGCACTACCCTGTGCGACATGAAGACGGACACCGTGGCCGCCCGGGGTTCGGGCGCCGTTCGCCGGGTGCTCGAGGCCGAGCTCAAGGCCGCCCGCGCCCGGGGCGCCGAGCACCCCGGCGTCGTCGACGTGGGCGGCGGCAGCGGCGGCTGGGCGGTCCCGTTCGCGGCGGCCGGCTGCCGGGTGACCGTCGTCGAGCCGAGCCCGAACGCGCTGGCGACGTTGAAGCGCCGCGCCGAGGAGGAAGGCGTCTCCGACCGCATCACGGTGATCGCCGACGACGCCGACGCGCTGGGCCGCCACATCCTGGCCGGCTCGGCCGACCTGGTGCTCGCGCACGGCCTGCTGGAGATCGTCGACGACCCGGCCGCGGTGCTCGCCGCGCTGGCGGCGGCGGTCGCCCCGGGCGGCGCGGTCTCGGTCCTGGTGGCCAACCGCCACGCGGCGGTGCTGCACCGCGCGCTGGCCGGCCGGGTGGCCGAAGCCCAGCAGCTGCTGACGAGCGTCGACGGCATCGCCCCGGGCGACACGGTCCTGCGCCGCTTCGACGGCGACGACCTGCGCGCCCAGCTGGAGGCGGCCGGCCTCGAGGTGACCCTGCTGCAGGGCGACCGGGTGATCGCCGACCTGATCCCGGGCGACGTCCGCGACGAGGACCTGGCGGAGTTCGAGCGGACGGCGGCGTCGTCACCGGCGCTGCGGAACATCGCGGGCCGCCTCCACGCCCTGGCCCGCCACCCGTCCTGACGTCAGCTCGCCCGACGGCCCACTTCCGGCGGTCCGTGAAGGACTCCTTGAGGGACTCAGAGTCCCTCAAGGAGTCCTTCACGGACCTTCCCGAGCTGGGCGCCCGAGCCGACCCGGCCCACCGCGCTCCCGCGAGCCCCGGCAACAAGCGTTTCGCTGGGTCTGACCGGGCACTTCCGGCCGGCCTGGCCGCGCTGGTGGGCGGCCAAACCGGCAAAGCCGCCTCGCTGCGCATGCCGGGCAGCACGAGTCACCGCCGTACCGGTCGTGAGTGGTTAGGACGGTTCTAACCGCCCTAACCACTCACGACCCCTCGGTCACCGTGCCCCGCACGTACCGGCAGCCTCGCTGCGCATGGCCGTCGTCGCCAGATGCGGGTCGGCGAGCGGCTCACTCCGGCGCGTGCTTCCGGGCGTCGGCGGATTTCCGCCCTCTCACCCGGAAGAGTGCGGGTCGCGTCCCGTGGGCGGCGAAACTGTCGGTGCTGGCCGGTAGCGTCCCGGGCGTGGGGCGAAACGCTGAACTTCCCGGCGGCATGGGCCGGTTCCGGGTCCGGCCGGGGGAGCCGTTGCCGGATGACGCCGGGTGCGGGCTGCTGCATGTCGACATGGATGCTTTTTTCGTGTCCGTCGAGCTGCGGACGCGGCCCGAGCTGGCCGATCGGCCCGTCGTCGTGTCCGGGGGTGGGCCGCGGGCCGTCGTGGCCGCCGCGAACTACCCGGCGCGGAAGTTCGGCGTGCGCTCGGCGATGCCGTTCTCGACCGCGAAACGCCTCTGCCCGCACCTGATCAACATCCCGCCGACCTCGGGGCTCTACGGCGAGGTCTCCCGCGGCGTGATGGGCATCTTCCGCGACCTCACCCCGCTGGTCGAACCGCTGAGCCTCGACGAGGCCTTCCTGGACGTCAGCGGCGCGTTACGCCGCCTCGGCGCGACCCCGGCCCAGCTCGGCGCGCGGATCCGCGCACGCGTGGCCGCCGAACACGGCATCTCCTGCTCGGTCGGCGTGGCGAAGGTCAAGTTCGTCGCGAAGCTCGCCTCCGGCATGGCGAAGCCGGACGGCATGGTCGTCGTGCCCGCCGCGGAGACCCTCGCGTTCCTGCACCCGCTGCCCGTCTCGGCGCTGTGGGGCGTCGGCGCCCGCACCGAGGAGCACCTGCGGCGGCTCGGCCTGGACACCGTCGCCGACGTCGCCGCGTTCCCGCCCGAACGGCTGAAGAAGTCCCTCGGGGTCGCCGCCGGCGAGCACCTCTACCGGCTCGCCCGCGGCATCGACGAACGGGCGGTCGTCACCGAGTCGCCGGACAAGTCGATCGGCGCCGAGCACACCTTCGACGTCGACCGGCACGACCGCGCCGAGCTCGGCCTCGAGCTGCTGCGCCTGGCCGAACGGGTCGGCGCGACCCTGCGCGGGCGGGAGGTGCGCGGCCGGACCGTCTCGATCAAGGTGCGCTTCGCGGACTTCCGGACGATCACCCGGGCCCGCACGCTGGTTTCGGCCACCGACGTCGCCCGCGAGATCCACGCCGTCGCCGTGGCGTTGCTCACCGAGCACGCGCCGACCGGCGCCGTCCGGCTGATCGGCGTCCGGGTCGAAGGGCTCGAAACCGGCGAAGCGGGCGAGCAGCTCATGTTCGATTCACCGGCGCCGCGCTGGCGCGACGCCGAGGTCGCGGCGGACGTCGCCCGGTCGAAGTTCGGCTCCGCGGCCATCCGGCCGGCCTCACTTCTGGCGCCGCGGGAGCCCTGAACCGGTCACGATCGGCCATCGTGACGGTCCGTCAACCCTCCCCGGACCGGATTTAGCCCAATTCGATCCCTTCTGGATGCGGGATCGGGTAGTCGTCCGGGCGCGGGCCTCGTATCCTGGACAGTGCCACCCCGCCTGGGGTTGGCTGTTGGGTCCAGAACGTTGCGCGGCCCGGCGCCCGCGACAGCTGTGCCGGAGGAGGAAAGATGCCACTCTCCGAGCATGAGCAGCGGCTGCTCGATCAGATCGAGCGCGAGCTCTATGCCGAGGACCCCAAGTTCGCATCCACGGTGCGTGGCACCCGGTTGCGTCGCCCCGCTCGCCGACGGCGTATCCAGGGCATCGCCCTGTTCGTAGTGGGCGTGGCCCTGCTGGTGCTGGGCGTGGTGGTGCCGCAGTTCCGGGTGGCCGACATCCCGCTGATCAGCGTGCTCGGGTTCCTCGTGATGTTCTTCGGGGTCATGTTGGCCGTCACATCGCTTCGGCACGGTGCCGAACCGGACGGCAAGGGCGGTGGAGCAGGCGCACGCGGCGGCAAGCAGCAAGGCCGCCGGAGCTCCTTCACCCAGCGGATGGAGGAGCGCTTCCGCCAGCGCTTCGAAGAGCAGTAGCGCCGCAAGACCACGAGATCCGCGTCCCGCCCGCCCGGTGGGACGCGGATCTTCTTGTGTGCTCACCCACCTAGGACGACCGGCCTGCCCCGGTCCATCACATTGGGTGACAGCGGCCGGCGACCGGAATCGCCGACACGCTGACCGGAGTGGCCAACCCGGCGACCGGATTGGCCAGCACGGCCGGGGCTGGGTCGGCGCTCGGCGTGGTGACCGGTCCTCCGGGCGGTGTGTCGGCCGGACCGGTCAATCCCGGAACGGTCAGTCGCGGTTGCGGAAGACCGAGCGCGGGAAGAGGCGGCCCTTCCAGGACAGCGGGGCGTTGCGGTGCAGGCTCCGGCGCAGGTGGTCGAACGCCGTGGGGAGCGTCGGGTCGCCTTCGCCGTCCTGGCCGTACCACGAGCGCTCCACGACGCCGATGACCGTGCGCAGGCCTTCGCGGCCTTCGTCGTCCAGGTGGTGCTTCTTCGCCAGCTTCTGCCCGGCCACCCGGACCGTGTCGCTCGGCGGGATCGGCAGCCCGCGGTCGGCGCACTCCGCCCGCAGCTCCGACCACGCCGCGTCGGCCGCGCCCGGCCGCTGCCCGACGATCTCCTGCAGCCGCCGCCGGCGGCCGACGTCGCGCGCCGCCGACGGGCCGAGCAACGCGGCCAGCAGCAGCACCACGATCAAGCTGAACCACCACGCCAGCAGGGACGACAGCACGCCCAGCACGGCCACCCACAGCACCGTGGTGATCAACGGCAGCCAGTTCGTCAGCACCGCCCCGAGCCCGGTCCGCGCCGGCGTGCTCTCCGGCGCGGCTCCCGGCCGTCTCCGGTAGAGGAGCCCGCCGACGACCACCAGCAGGGTCGCCAGGATCGCGAAGCCGATCAGCACGTACACCAGGACCCACTGCCAGGTGGGCGTGCCCTCGTCGGTCTGCTGCGGGCCCTGGGCCTGCGCGTTCTGGTCCGTGTCGCGGGGCGCGCCGGTGGGCGCGGCGCTCGACTGGACCGTGCTCGGCGCGACCTGCGTGTCGTCGGGCTGGTTGCCGTTCTCGCCGCCGGCCTGCAGGTACGACGGGGTGATGCCGCGGCCGTCGGACAGCGGTGTCGGGTCGAACGTGACCCAGCCCTTGTCGCCGAAGTACGCCTCGACCCACGCGTGGGCGTCCTGGGTGGTGATCGACATGTAGTCGTTGACCGGGACGCCCGGCGTGAAGCCGATCGCCACCCGCGACGGGATGTTCGCCACCCGCAGCATCACGGCCATCGCCGAGGCGAACTGCTCGCAGAAGCCGCGCTTGCCCTTGAGGATGAAGTCCGCGAGCGCGTCGGCGTCGTTGGCCGGCGCCGTCTGCGTGTCGTAGACGAAGCCGTTCTGCGCGGTGAAGTACTGCCAGATCGCGCCGGCCCGGTCGAAGTCGTTGGTCTTGCCCGCGATCAGCTGGTCGGTCTTCGCGCGGACGCGGTCGTCGACCCGGTCGATCTGGGTGTAGCGCGGCGGCAGGTCGTCGACCCGGTCGGTGACCCGCAGCTCCTGCGCCGTCGGCTCCTTCAGCGACGCGTATTCGGTGTAGGACGGCGGGACCTCGCTGCGGGTGGTGAACACCGTGCCGCTGACCTGGTCGTAGAGGTAGCCACTGCCCGCGCCGTCGATCGCGCGCGGCGCGCCGTAGACCGGCAGCCAGTTGTCGCGCCAGCTCGTCGGCTCGACGTCGACCCGCCGGGCCGGGCCGGCGCCGTCGTCACCCGGGGCGGGCGGCAGCTGCGGCGTGATCGGGATGCCCTGCTGCGACCGGCCGTCGTCGTGGATGCCCCAGCCCTTGTTGGGGTAGTAGGTGTCGAGTGTCATCGCGCGCAGCAGCCGCCGGTCGGTGCCGAGGCCCCGGACCTTGAACAGCTCCCGGTTCGAGCCCTGGTCGAGCATGCCGCGCAGCTCGGTGAACGGCTGGATGCCGAACCCGCCGGCCCCCGCGCCGGGGCCGTCGCCGCCGTTGCCGAACGGGATCCGGCCGACCGTGCCGACCCAGGTGATCGCCCCGCCGAAGAGGCCGAGCACGATCGCCGCGGCCACCACCGCGACCGGCGCCGACAGCACGCCCGGCTTGCCGCTGCGCCCGGGCGCCTCGCGGGTCCGCCAGCGCTGGTGGCGGTGGTTGCCGTCGACCGCGAGCAGGCCGGCGAACGCGGCCCCGCCGAGCAGGAACGTCCACCAGGGCAGCATTTCCTCGGACAGCGCGGCCGGCACGGCGTAGACGCAGAGCAGCACGAGCCCGGTCGCGGCGGGCGCCGCGGCGGCCACCGTCAGCGTGTCGACCAGGATGGCGACCAGGCCGACCAGGATCGTCACGAGGCAGAGGATCGGCTGGCTGCCCTCGACCGGTGGCAGCCCGACGCGGATCTGCTCGGCCGCCGCCGAGAGCGTGTTCCCGAGCTCGCCGAACGCGTCCGGGCCCGGGACGACCAGCAGGATCCCGTGCGTGGTGAACGCGCCGGTGATGAGGAAGAGCAGCACCAGCAGCTGGCCGAGGCCGACCAGCACGGTCGGCACCTGCAGCGACCGCAGCGCGAGCCCGGTCGCGCCGATCAGCAGGACGGCGACGAACAGGTAGCCGAACCAGGCCAGGCCGGACACGACGCTCGTCACGGACGTCGCCGCGCAGAGCGTCGCGATCCCGGCGCAGGCCGGGGCGAGCAGGCTGGCGCGCCACGCGGAAAGCGGGTGCTGGGAGGGCGGACGCCGGGGCGGCGTGGCGGACGGGCGCGGCGGGGCGGCGGTGCTCATCGGGTGCCCCCGATCAGGGTGCCGCGGCGGGCGCCCGCCTGGCAGAGCTCGGCCCACACCTGGGGCATCGGCGAGCCGGGCCCGGCGACCACGACGCCCCAGCCGGCGGCGCGCAACAGCGCGGCCGAGTCCTCGGTGGCGGCGGCCCGCTGCTCGGGCGCGCTCACCCCGGCCGACCAGGTGGGCGTGTCGAGCAGGACGGCGAGGCTGCGGATGCCGCGCGGGCGGAACTGGGTCAGCTCGTGCACGGCTTCGGTGCTGACGGTGCCGAGCACGGCGACCAGCTCCTGGCCGTCGGCCGGGTCGCGGGCCAGCGTGATGTCGCGCTGGTGCGCCGGCTGCAGCGCGGCCAGCGCGTCGAGCACGATGTGGTCGTAGTGGTCGCCGCCGTCGCCGGGGGTGTCGGCGAGCGTGACGCCGTGCTCGCTGACCAGCCGGACGCGGTGCCCGGCGCGGCGCAGGTGCAGCGCGGCCGACGCGGTGAACGACACCGCCCACTCCAGGCTGGCGGCGGGGCCGGAGCCGTGGTGCGCGGCGGCGCGGTTGTCGAGCAGCACCGTGGTGCCGCCGCGCCAGGGCCGTTCCTCGACGCGCACCATGATCTCGTCACGGCGGGCGGTCGAGCGCCAGTGCACCTTCCGCAGGTCGTCGCCCTGGCGGTACTGCCGGACGATGACGTCGGCCTCGCCCTGCCCGGCGTGCAGCCGGACGGTGCCGTCGTCGCCGACGCCGATGCCCGCACCGCTCGGCAGCCCCCACAGGGCGACCACGCGGGGGACGACGACCAGCCGCGAGTGCCCGATCAGCTCGCGTTCGAACTCGCACAGCCCGAACGGGTCGGTGATCGTCGCGCGCAGCGGCCCGACCTGCTGGATCCCGCGCAGCACCGGCTGCAGCGGGTAGCGCAGCGCGACCCGCCGGTCGTGCGGGAGCCGTTCGACGACGAACCGCGGCCGCGAGCCCAGCGCGTACGGCACGCCGTCCTCGAGGAGGATCTCGCCGGCCGGCAGCCGCCCGCTGCGCCACAGCTCCAGCTGCACTTCGCCGTTCGCGCCGACCGCGACCCGCTGCGGGTGCAGCGCGCGGGTGGCGCCGATCCGCAGCCGGGTCGCCGAGATGAACGCGGCGACCAGCAGCGGCAGGCCCACCACGAAGACGGCGACCCGGAGCAGGTCGCGTTCGTTGAGCACGAACGAGCACACCGCGGCGGCGAGCCCCGCGGCCAGGAGGCAACGGCCGCGGGTGGTCAGGCCGGACAGGGCACGCAGCATGCGGTTCTCTTCACCTTCGCCGTGGGGACTACTGGCGCGGGCCGGTGCCCTGGGGCACCGGGACGCGGTGCAGGACCGCCCGCACGACGTCGGTCGCCGAGCGGCGGGCCGCGTGGGCCTCGGTGGTGAGCATCAGGCGGTGGGCCAGCACCGGGACCGCGACGGTGTGCAGGTCGTCCGGGACGACGTAGTCGCGCCCGGACAGCGCCGCCTGGGCGCGCGCCGCGCGGACCAGGTGCAGCGTCGCGCGCGGGGACGCCCCGAGCCGGATCTCCGGCAGCTGCCGGGTCGTCGCGACGAGGTCGACCGCGTAGCGGCGGACCTCGGGGGCCAGGTGCACGCCGCGGACCGTCTCGATCAGCCGGTGCACGGTCTCGCCGTCGGAAACCGGCTGCAGGTCCTCGATCGGGTTGTGCCCGGCGTGCTCGTCGACCATGGCCAGCTCGGCCTGCTGGTCGGGGTAGCCGATGGAGACCCGCGCGGTGAAGCGGTCGCGCTGGGCTTCGGGCAGCGCGTACGTGCCTTCCATCTCGATCGGGTTCTGCGTCGCGATCACCATGAACGGCTCTTCGAGCTTGTAGGTCGAGGTGTCGACGGTGACCTGGTGCTCTTCCATGCACTCGAGCAGCGCCGACTGCGTCTTCGGCGAGGCGCGGTTGATCTCGTCGCCCACCACGATGTTGGCGAACACCGGGCCGGGGCGGAAGTCGAACTCGCCGGACTGGCGGTTGTAGATGGAGACGCCGGTGACGTCGCTCGGCAGCAGGTCCGGGGTGAACTGGATGCGGCTGACCGTGCAGTCGATGGACCGCGCGAGGGCCTTGGCCAGCGACGTCTTGCCGACGCCGGGCACGTCCTCGACCAGCAGGTGGCCCTCGGCGAGCAGGGTGACCAGGGCGATCCGGATGACGTCGGGTTTGCCGACCAGCACCCGCTCGATGTTGGCGGCGATCCGCCGGGCGACCTCGTGCAGTTCGTCCAGCGACACTCTGCCCGGCCGGGCGTTCGCCCGGCCGTTGCCCGAGGCGTCCGCCGGATAAGGCGTCCGCCCGGATGCCTGCTCGCCCGATCCGGGCGTCGCAGACTGGATTCTCGACGTCACTCGACCTCCTGGTGGCGCATGGCTGGGCGCGGAGTGCGCACAGCCGGGCCGATCGGCCCCCTGGCTGCTGTCCGCGCAGCGACCAGCCTTCCATCCAGTGTGTCAAACCCGGGCGAACCGGAGGGCGGAACCCCGCGAAGCCCCTGAGCCTGACGCCCGCAACGGCGGTCGATGACACTGCGCAAGCAGGGACGATACCCCGATCGGGTGTTCTGTCACCCGATTCTGGGCGCTCCCGCTGACACCCCGCACTGTCGTATGCTGCGATTCGAGGTCGCTCCGTCACTGAGAGGCGTAACCGCTTATGAGCGAGGTCCGGACGCAGCCGCCGTACGACGTGCGCGGGTTCGCGGTCGCGCCCGAACTGGCCACGGACGCCTACGCGAAGCTCGGCCAGCTGCAGGACGTCGTGGGCGAGATGGTCCGCGAGGCCAAGGTGCTCGGCCGGAGCGTGCCGCTGGGCGGCGGGTACGCCGGGGAGATCGGCAAGTTCATGGCCGAGTACGGCATCGGCGGGCAGGGCTCGGCCGTGCAGCAGCTGACCGCGTTCGGCAAGGAGCTCGAGACGCTCAAGCACCGGATCGGCCAGGCGCTGGCGAAGTACCAGCACGCCGACGAGACGGCGGCGGACGGCGTGGACTGCACGGGTGGCTGAGGGCGTGCACAAGAAGTATCTGTGGGTCCCGGCCGTGCTGCTGCTCGCGGCCTGCGGACAGCAACCCGCGCTGCCGGCCGTCGCGGGCAACGCCTCGACTGTGGCCCCTTCGACGTCGCGGCCCCCGGCCGAGCCCGGCACGCTGGCCGCGCTCGACCCGTGCACGCTGCTCTCGCCGGCGGACCGCTCGAGCGCCGGGGTGAGCGTGCTCGGCAAACCCAAGGACATCGCCGGCGCGCGGGCGTGCGACTGGACCGTGCCCGCGAGCTTCGGCGTCACCGTGACCCTCGACGAGCGCACCGGCCTGGCCGACCTCGCGGTCGCGAAGAAGACGGCCACCAAGACGACGGTGGGCGCCCACCCGGCGCTGCGCGTCTCGGACAAGAAGGCCGCCGACGGCACCTGCGCCGTGCTGCTCGGGGTGGGGGACTCCGGCAGCGTCCAGGTCGACGTCAGCAACTCCGGCTTCACCGACACCGCGCTGGCGTGCCGCCGCGCGGGCACGGTGGCCGGGCTGGTCGAACCCAAGCTGCCCTGACCCGACGACCGGAAGGTGCGCTGTGCCCGACGCCGAACCCCCCGTCCCCGCCGCGAGGTACGAGTCCTACAGCCACGAGGCGATGGCCGCCGAGGTCGAGCGGGACAACGACCCGGTCGCCGCGGGGGAGACGGGTGCCCGCTGGGACGGGCTCGCGAAGCGGCTGCACGAGTCGACCGCCGACCTGGCCGCGCTGATCGCCGGCACGCACGAGACCTGGCAGGGGCCGGGCGGTGACGCGGCGCGCGCGTCGCTCGGCCGGGCCGCGCAGTGGCTTTCGCACTCCGCCGCGGTGTCGGCGTCGGTCGGCACCGCCGTCGGCGCGCAGGCCGATGCGGCCGCGCGGGCCCGGGCCGACATGCCGCCGCCGGTGACCTACGACCCGGCGGCGATGATCCGCGACGCCGCCGGCGCGGGCGACATCCTGGTGCTCGCCGGGCTGGCCGACGAGATGGAGGCCCGCCGCGCCGAGGCGGAAGCCGCGCGGCAGAAGGCGATCGACGTCCTCCGGACCCGGGACGCGGCCCTGCACGGTCACGTCCCGGCCGAGACGTTCGCGGCCCCGCCGGCGCTGGGGCAGGCTTGATCCGCGTCTCCGCGTCGGCGTTCGACATCCTCTGGACGGACCTCGGCCACGACCGGCCGCCGGAGCCGCTCAGCGTGCGCAGCGTCGGCGGCACCGACGAGGAGCGCGACGAGGTGCGCAAGGCCGTGTACGAGAACCTCGCCGGGCGCGGGCTCTACGACGGGTCGCGGCTGGAACCCGCGCTGGCGCACCGGCTGGAGCTGCTCGCGGCGGGGGAGGTGTTCGTCGCGTGCGAGGCCCTGGCCGACATGACGGCGGAGGTGCCCTTCCGCGCGGTGACGGCGGTCCGCGGCCGCCGCGGCGTGCTGGCCGTCCAGCCGGAGCAGACCATCAGCCTGGACGGCATCCGCGAAAGCGAGCTGTGCACGGCGATCGTCGATGTCCTGCCGGAGCTGACGGCGGGCCCGGGTTACGGCGTCAGCCTCGCCGCGGCCGCGCTCGCCTCCGACGTCGACGACCCGGTGTTCGCCGAGCGCGGCGCGCGGTCGGCGGCGTCGTCGGCCCAGTTGCGGGAAGTACTGGCGATCCAGGCGCGTCCGGTGTACGCGGCGGGCCAGTTCAGCGTCAGCCGCCGGGCCGCGTCGGGCCGGGTCGAGCGCACGGGCGGTTTGACGTGGTTCGACACCGACGTCGGCGCGTACTGCGCGACGAAGACCGCGGGCCGCGGCGGGCAGGACTGGGTGACCGTCACCCCGGTCGACAGCGCCCGCCTCGCGTCCCGCGTCGCCACCCTGGTCACCCCCGAAGCCTGACCCGGGTGCCCGAAGGGGCACGAACCGTGGCCGGACGGGCAGTCCCCGTGATCCGGGAGCCGGCACGCGTGATCGAAGAGTCAGCACGGGTGATCGGGGGGTCGACACGGCGGCGGACGGCGTGTCGACCCCCCGATCACGTGAGTTGGCGTTCCAGTCACGCGTGCTGACCCTTCGATCACGCCGATCCGGGTTCCGGCACCTCGGTGTGCTGGTCACCCGGGTTCCCCACTTCGCGCCACCCGCGTCCCCGCCGGACCCCACCCGGATCCCCACCGGGCCCCACCCGTGTCCCCACCGAGCCCCACGGAAGGGGGTATCGGTTCTTTCGCGGCCGTTATGCGGACGTTTCGGGGACAGCTGAGGTTGCTTTGGTCCACCACGGCGGGGGATCTTGGCCACGGCGCCCCACACCGCCCCCCACCTGGACCCACCCTGCTGACCTGCACAAACGCGTGACACGACGGAGTGAGACGCGGTTTTGTCGCGTTGACTGTGGTGAAAAGTGGGGTACGGTGGTGGCCAGTGGGGCGGAAGGGAAGCCCCGGAGCCGCAGCCAGTGGTCCGCCACCGGATGCGGTAGGGAGGTGGAGGCCGTGTTCCTCGGCACCCACACCCCGAAGCTGGACGACAAAGGGCGGCTCGCGCTGCCCGCGAAGTTCCGCGACGCCTTGGCCGGCGGGCTGATGCTCACGAAGGGGCAGGACCACTGTCTTTTCGTCTTCCCCCGCGCCGAGTTCGAGCAGATGGCGCGCAAGGTCGCCGAGGCCCCGTTCACGAACGAGGCCGTCCGGGCCTACCAGCGCTACCTGTTCGCCGGGACGGACGAGCAACGCCCTGACGGGCAGGGGCGCATCAGCATCGCGCCCGAGCTCCGCCGCTACGCGGGGCTCAGCAAGGAATGCGTGGTGATCGGGGCGATCACCAGGCTGGAGATCTGGGACGCCGAAGCGTGGCAGGGCTACCTGGAGGAACACGAAGACAGCTACGCGAAGGCTCGAGAGGAAGTACTGCCGGGCGTCTTCTAGGCGCGTGGTCGCGGTGCACCCACGTCGTCGGGGGACGGGGGTACGCCACCGCCCGCGCACCGTGGAGACGCCCACCCGGATGCCGTGAGGCCTCTGTCCGCTCAATGGCCCTGGTGCACCTTCCCCGGTACCAGGTCAGCAGCGGGCGGACAGGGACCTGACGGCATCCGCTGCATTTCCCCCGAGTCGCCCACGGAAAACGGGCACCGAGAAAGGGGGAGGGAACATGACGGCACCCGAGCACGTCCCGGTGCTGCTCGAGCGCATCGTCGAGCTGTTCGCTCCCGTGTTCGCCGACCGCGACGCGACCCTCGTGGACGCGACCGTCGGGCTCGGCGGGCACTCCGACGCCATCCTCGAAGCCTTCCCGCGCCTGCGCCTGGTCGCCCTCGACCGCGACCCCGCCGCGCTGGAGCGCTCCGCCGAACGCCTGGCCCGCCACGGCGATCGCGTCAGCTTCGTGCACACGATCTACGACGAGCTCCCCGAGGCACTGGCCGGGCTGGGACTGTCCCGTGTGGACGGCATCCTGTTCGACCTCGGCGTCTCTTCGATGCAGCTGGACCGCGCCGAGCGCGGGTTCGCCTACTCGAAGGACGCGCCGCTCGACATGCGGATGGACCCGACGACCGGGTTCACCGCCGCCGACGTCCTCAACACCTACACCCCGGGCGAGCTGATCCGGATCCTGCGCGACTACGGCGAAGAGCGGTTCGCGCAGCGGATCGTCCGGGCGGTGGTGAACGCGCGGGAGAAGGAGCCGTTCACGATGAGCGGGCGCCTGGTCGAGCTGCTCTACGACGCCGTCCCGGCGGCGAGCCGGCGCACCGGCGGGCACCCGGCCAAGCGGACGTTCCAGGCGCTGCGGATCGAGGTCAACGGCGAGCTCGAAGTGCTGCGCCGGGCCATGCCCGCCGCGTTGCGCGCGCTCGCCGTCGGTGGCCGGATCGTCGTCGAGTCCTACCAGTCGCTGGAAGACCGGCTGGTCAAGCAGGCCCTGGCCGAACTCGCGAAGTCCCGCACGCCGGAAGGACTTCCCGTGGAGCTGCCGGGGCACGGACCGGAGCTGAAGCTCCTGACCCGAGGGGCCGAAAAGGCCGGCGAAGAGGAGACCGAACACAACCCGCGCGCCGCTTCGGTGCGGTTGCGGGCCGCCGAGAGGATCGGAGAGCCGCGATGACCGCTCCCACGAAGCGCCGGGCCGGCGGGCCCGCGACGCGCAAGCGTGACAGTAGTGTCGCGCGCGGGACCACCGTCGAGGTGGAAACCGAGCCGCAGACCCAGGAACCGGGCCAGGCCGCGCCCCGGCGCGCGTCGCGCGGGCGGACGTCCGCGGCCGAACGCGCCTACGCCCGCCGCGCCCAGCGCGCCGACCTGCTGAAGGAGCGCGAGCCGCGGCCCGCGCCGAAGGCACAGCGGGAGCGGGTGCCGGAGGCGCCGAAGCTCAAGCTGAAGCTGCGGCTGCCCAAGTCGCGCGCGTCGTTCGTGCTGCTGATGATGGCGCTGCTGGCCGCCGGCGTGGCGACCACGCTGTGGCTGACCACGCAGGCGATCGCCGACTCCTACCGCCTCGAGCAGCTGCGCACGACGAACTCGAACCTGGCGGAGACCAAGGAACAGCTGCAGCGCGACGTCGCCAAGGCCGAGTCGCCCGCGTCGCTCGCGCCCGCGGCCCAGCAGCTGGGCATGGTGCCCGGTGGCGACCCGGCGCGGATCCTCGTCGGGCCCGACGGGAAGACGTCGCTGGTCGGCGAGCCCAAGAAGGCCAAGGCGGACACCCCGGCGGTGCCGGCCGCGCCGCCGGCCGCCCCCGCCGCGGGCACGCAGTCGCAGCAGGGCGCGCCGATCGAGGGCGACCAGCCCGCGGTGCCGGCCGAAGAGCAGCCCGCACCGCCGCCGGCGCAGCCCGGGGGCCAGTGATGGCGGCGAGCAGAGGGGGCCAGGCCCGGGCGCGCAACGCGGGCAGCGCGCGGCGGACCTACGCGGCCGGGACTCGCAGCGCGGCCGCGAGCCGGGGCAACGGCGGTCACCGCAGCCGGTTCTCCGCGGTGCGCCTGATCCTGGTCGCCGTGCTCGTCGTCGCGGGCGCGAAACTGGTGCAGGTGCAGTGGTTCGAGGCCGGCGAACTGTCGCTGGCCGCGGAGAAGCAGCGCACCCAGACCATCGACATCCCGGCCCAGCGCGGGTCCATTGTGGACCGCAACGGCGCCAAGCTGGCGTTCAGCGTCGAGGTCCGCACGCTGTCGGTGAACCTCAAGGCGTTCCACAAGAGCATGGACGACCTGGCCGCGAAGACCCCCGCCACGAAGAAGACGTTCGACACCGAGACCGCCGCGGCCGCGAAGTACATCGCCGCGAAGGTGCCGAGCCAGCTCACCGAGCAGCAGCTGCTGGACCTGTTCCACAAGCAGGCGTCCTTCACCTACCTGGAGAACAACGTCGAGCCGTCGGTCGCCGCCGACATCGTCAAGCAGTTCCCCTGGATCGGCGTCGAGAAGCGCGCGCTGCGCGAGTACCCGGGCGGCAGCCTCGCCTCCAACATCGTCGGCGCCGCGAACTGGCGCTCCGACGACCCGGACGTCTCCAAGCACAACCTGCACGGACTGGTCGGGCTGGAGCTGGTCCGCGACAACGACCTGGCGGGTACGCCGGGGCGGATGCTGGTCAACACCAAGAACGGCAGCGACAACGTCGTCATCCCGGGCACCGAGCGCGACCTGCAGGCCGCCGTCCCGGGCTCGGACCTCGAGCTGACCATCGACTCCGACCTGCAGTACGAGGTGCAGCGGCAGCTGACGGACTACGTCCAGCAGTCGCACGCCAAGGGCGGGCAGGCCGTGGTCATGGACGCGAAGACCGGCGAGGTCTACGCGCTGGCCAACGACAAGTCGTTCGACCCCAACGACCAGTCGACGTGGACGACCGACGACCTGGCCAACCCCGCGGTCACCACGCCGTTCGAACCCGGCTCGGTGAACAAGATCGTCACCGCCACCGGGGCGATCGACTACGGCGTCGCGACGCCGGAGTCGACCATCGCGGTGCCCGGCGCGCTGCAGGTCGCCGACAAGACGGTGCACGACGCCTGGACCCACGGCACGCAGAACTTCACCACCGCGGGCATCTTCGCCAAGTCCTCCAACATCGGCACGCTGCTGCTGGCGCAGAAGATCGGCCCGGACCGCTACTCGGACCTGCTCAAGAAGTTCGGGCTCGGCCAGCGCACCGGCGTCGGCCTGCCCGGCGAGAGCGCGGGCGTGGTGCCGGCGCAGAGCCAGTGGTCGGCGACCACGTTCGGCAACCTGCCGATCGGGCAGGGTCTGTCGATGACCGTGCTGCAGATGGCCGGGATGTACCAGGCGATCGCGAACGACGGCCTGCGCGTCGAGCCGCGGATCGTCAAGGCGAAGGTGAACCCGGACGGCACCACCGTGCCCGAACCGGCGCCGCGGACGACGCAGGTGGTGCCCGCGCCGACGGCGAAGACGGTGCGCGACATGATGCGCGCGGTCGCGCAGAACGGCAAGGGCCTGCAGAAGGGCACCGCGCCGACGGCGGCGGTCGAGGGCTACCAGATCTCCGGCAAGACGGGCACCGGCCAGCAGGTCGACCCGCGGACGAAGGCCTACAGCGACCACCTCTACAACATCACCTTCGCCGGCATCCTGCCCGCCGACCACCCGCGGTTCGTCGTCGGCATCCGGCTGGACGCGCCGGACACCACGCTGCCGGTGGGCCACTCCGCCGCGCCGCTGTTCCACACGATCGCGTCGTACCTGACGCAGCGGTTCCAGATCCCGCTGTCCGACGGCCCGGCGCCGGAGGTCCCGCTCATCCAACCGTGAGCCGAACCACGAGCACAGTCCGTGAAAGCCCCCTCACTCCGGTGAGGGGGCTTTTCCGTGCTCACCGTCCACTTCGGCCGAACGCGGCGGGGAAAGCCTTGCGCCGCAAGAGGGTCTGCCGGCGCGTTTAGCACATGTGCCGGGTGCGCACGCAATCGCCGTACCGCGTGAGGGCCCCCGAACCGGCCGCCGGTAGCCTCTTGGCCGTGTCCGTGTCCTCGTCCAGTTCCCCGGTGCCGGAAAGCCCGGTGAAAGCGGTCCCCGCACCGCCGCGCCCGGCGCGCATCGTCCCGGTCCCGCTGGCGACGCTGCTCGCCAGGGCGGACGCCCGCCTGATCGCCGACTCGCCCGACGCCGCCGACCTCACGGTCACCGGCGCCACCCTGCGGGCCCAGCACGTGCTGCCCGGCGACCTGTTCGCCGCGCTGCCCGGCGCCCGCGCGCACGGCGCCGACTTCAGCGACCAGGCCGTCGCCGCCGGGGCCGTCGCGGTCCTCACCGACGCCGCGGGCGCCGAGCGCCCCGCGTTGCGCGACGCCGGCGTCCCGATCCTGGTGCACGCCGACCCGCGCGCCGCCCTCGGCGAGATCGCCGCCTGGATCTACGGCGAGCCGTCGCTGCGGCTGTCCGTGCTCGGCGTCACCGGCACCTCCGGCAAGACCACGACGTCCTACCTGGTCGACGCCGGGCTCGAGGCCGCCGGGCTGACCACCGGCATGATCGGCACGGTCGAGACCCGGATCGCCGGCGAACGGCTGGTCAGCGGGTTCACCACGCCGGAGGCCCCGGACCTGCAGGCGCTGCTCGCGGTGATGCTGGAGCGCGGCGTGACGCACGTGGCGATGGAGGTCTCCAGCCACGCGCTCGCGCTCGGCCGGGCCAACGGCACCCGGTTCACCGTCGGCGCGTTCACCAACCTCTCCCAGGACCACCTGGACTTCCACAAGGACATGCAGGAGTACTTCGCCGCGAAGGCGCTGCTGTTCGACGGCCGCTCGACCACCGAGGTCGTCGTGGTCGACAGCGCGTGGGGGCAGGCGCTGCTCACGCCGCAGACGATCACCGTCACCACGGACCCGGGGACCGAGGCCGTCTGGAAGGCCACCGACCTGGAGGCCACCCCGCACGGCGAGCAGACGTTCACCCTGCACGGCCCGGACGGCGTGTCCGCGCCCGCCCGGATCCCGCTGCCGGGTGAGTTCAACGTCGCCAACGCCGTGCTCGCCGCGGCGATCCTGAGCACCGCCGGGGTGAGCCTGGAGCACATCGTCGCCGGGCTCGCGCGGGTGCAGGTGCCGGGCCGGATGGAGCGCGTCCACGTCGGCCAGGAGTTCACCGCCGTCGTCGACTACGCCCACAAGCCCGCCGCCGTCGCGCAGGGCCTCGACGCGCTGCGCGCCCGCACCGACGGCCGGATCATCACCGTGCTCGGCTGCGGCGGCGACCGGGACACCGCGAAGCGCCCGATGATGGGCGAGGCGGCGGCCCGCCGCAGCGACGTCCTGATCGTCACCGACGACAACCCGCGCTCCGAGGACCCCGCGGCCATCCGCGCCGCGATGCTGGCCGGCGCCCGCGGCGTCGGACCGGCCGAGGGCGGCGAGATCGTCGAGATCGGCGACCGCCGCGAGGCCATCGCGCGCGCCGTAGCGCTCGCCGGACCGGGCGACATCGTTTTCCTCGCCGGCAAGGGGCACGAGACCGGCCAGGAGGCCGGCGGCGTCGTGCACCCGTTCTCCGACCGCGACGAGCTGGCCGCGGCCATCCGCAACAAACTCGAGGTGAGTGTGTGATCGTGCTCAGCCTGGCCGAGATCGCCGACGTCGTCGGCGGCCGGCTGCACCGCGCCGACCCGGGCGCCCAGGTGACCGGCAGCGTGGAGTTCGACACCCGGCAGCTCGTCCCCGGCGGCCTGTTCGTCGCCCTGCCGGGGGAGAAGGTCGACGGCCACGACTTCGCGGCGAAGGCCGTCGAGTCCGGTGCCGTCGCCGTGCTGGCCGCCCGGGAGGTCGACGCGCCCGCGATCGTCGTGCCTCCACTGGGGGAGGGGGAGGCCCACGAGCGGTCGGTCGCGCTGACCGGCGACCAGGACGGCTCCGGCGCCGCGGTGCTCGCCGCCCTCGCGAAGCTGGCCCGCTACGTCGTCCGGCGGCTGGCCGAAGGGTCCCTGACCGTCGTCGGCGTCACCGGCTCGTCGGGCAAGACGTCCACGAAGGACGTCATCGCGCAGCTGCTCGAGCCGCTCGGCCCGACGGTCGCGCCGCCCGGGTCGTTCAACAACGAGCTGGGTCACCCGTGGACCGCGCTGCGGGCCGACGCGCAGACCCGGCACCTGGTGCTGGAGCTGTCCGCGCGCGGGCCGGGCCACATCGCCCACCTCGCCGAGATCGCCCCGCCGAAGATCGGCGTGGTGCTCAACGTCGGTACCGCGCACGTCGGCGAGTTCGGCTCCCGCGAAGGCATCGCGAAGACCAAGGGCGAGCTGGTCGAGGCGCTGCCCGAGGACGGCGTCGCGATCCTCAACCTCGACGACCCGCTGGTCGCGGCCATGGCGAGCCGGACGAAGGCCCGTGTGGTGTTCGTCGGCGAGACCGCGTCCGCCCAGGTCCGCGCCGAGGGCATCACCCTCGACGACCAGGCCCGTGCGTCCTTCCGGCTGGTCACCCCGGCCGGCGACGCCGACGTCACGCTGCCGCTGCACGGCGAGCACCACGTCGGCAACGCGCTGTCCGCCGCGGCGGTCGCCCTCGAGCTGGGCTCGACCCCGGCCGAGATCGCCACGCGGCTGTCGTCGCTCGAACGGCGGTCCGCGCGGCGCATGGAGGTCGTCACCCGCGCCGACGGCGTCACGATCCTCAACGACTCCTTCAACGCCAACCCCGAGTCGATGCGGGCCGGCCTGAAGGCCCTGGCGGCGATGACGCGCGAGACCGGCCGCCGGTCCTGGGCCGTGCTCGGCGTGATGGGCGAGCTCGGCGCGGACGCCGTCACGGCGCACGACGAGATCGGCCGGCTGGTCGTGCGGCTCAACATCGCCAAGCTCGTCGTGATCGGTCCCGAGGCCGCGGCCATGCACCAGGGAGCCACCCAGGAGGGTTCCTGGGGCGAGGAAGCGATCCTGGTACCCGACGTCGGGGCCGCCGCCGCCCTGCTGCATGATCAGCTCCGTCCCGGGGACGTGGTGCTGGTCAAGGCCTCCAAAGCCGCCGGTCTCTGGCGTGTCGCCGAAGCCCTGCTCGAACCCCGGGAAACCGACAATTCCGAAACACGCTCGAACGGTGGTGACGCGTGATCAGCATCCTGATCGCGGCCGCTGCGGGCCTGCTGGTCTCCATCATGCTCACGCCCTACCTCATCCGGGTCTTCTCCCGGCAGGGCTTCGGGCAGGAGATCCGCGAGGAAGGCCCCCAGGGACACAAGTCCAAGCGCGGTACCCCGACCATGGGCGGTGTCGCGATCATCGTCGCGATGGTCGTCGGGTACTTCGCCGCGCACCTGATCAACTGGATGTTCAACTCCCGCAGCGGCGCGCCGACGGTCTCCGGGCTGCTCGTGCTGATGCTCGCGGTGGGCCTGGGCATCGTCGGGTTCCTCGACGACTTCATCAAGATCCGCAAGCAGCGCAACCTCGGGCTGAACAAGACCGCGAAGCTGGTCGGCCAGCTGGTGGTCACCATCGCGTTCGCGGTGCTGGCGCTGAACTTCCCGAACGAGCAGGGCATCACGCCGGCGTCGGAGAGCCTCTCCTACGCCCGTGACCTCGCGCTGATCACGTTCCCGTCGATCATCTTCGTGATCTTCTGCTACATCGTGATCTCCGGCTGGTCGAACGCGGTGAACTTCACCGACGGCCTCGACGGCCTGGCCGGCGGCGCGGCGGCGATGGTGCTGGCCACCTACGTGGTCATCTCGTTCTGGCAGGAGCGGCTGTCCTGCGCGAACGGGCCGGCCCAATCCTGTTACTACGTCCGGGATCCACTGGACCTGGCGGTGGTGGCCGCCGCGGCGGCCGGCGCGTGTGTCGGGTTCCTCTGGTGGAACGCGGCCCCGGCGAAGATCTTCATGGGCGACACCGGCTCGCTGGCCTTGGGCGGCCTGGTCGCCGGGCTGTCGATGACCACCCGCACCGAGCTGCTCGCCATCGTCATCGGCGGTCTGTTCATGGTCGAGATGATCTCGGTGGTCGCGCAGATCGCGGTGTTCCGGACCACCCGGCGAAGGCTGTTCCGGATGGCCCCGTTCCACCACCACTTCGAACTCGCCGGGTGGGCCGAAACCACGGTGATCATCCGGTTCTGGCTGTTGTCGGCGATCTGCTGCATGTTCGGCCTCGGCCTGTTCTACTCCGAGCAGCTCGGAGGCTGACGTGGAGATCGACGGTCGTCACGTCCTGGTCGCGGGTGCCGGTGTGACCGGCAAGTCGATCGTTCCCGTGCTGGTCGAGCTGGGCGCGCGCGTCACCGTCACCGACGGCAACGCCGAGCGCCTCGCCGAGCTGGAAGGTCTGGGCGCCGAGCTGGTTCCGGGGCTGACCGAGCCGCCGGCCGACGTCGTCCTCGTCGTCACCAGCCCCGGCTGGCGCCCGACGTCGCCGCTGCTGGTGGCCGCGGCCGAGGCGGGCGTCGAGGTGATCGGCGACGTCGAGCTGGCCTGGCGGGTCGGGCAGCTGCGCGAGCACCCGCCGTCGTGGCTGGTCGTCACCGGCACCAACGGCAAGACGACCACCGCGGGCATGCTCGAGTCGATCCTGCGGGCCGCCGGTGCGCACGCCGTGGCCTGCGGGAACATCGGCTACGCGGCCCTCGACGCGGTCCAGGCCGGCTACACGGTGCTGGCCGTGGAGCTGTCGAGCTTCCAGCTGCACTGGTCCTCGACCCTCTCCCCGGACGCCGCCGTGGTGCTGAACCTCGCCGAGGACCACATCGACTGGCACGGCTCGATGGACTCCTACGGCGCGGCCAAGGGCCGCGCGTACGCCCACGCCAAGGTCGTGGTGCACAACGCCGACGACGAGTGGTCGAAGCGGATCGCCGACGAGCACGCGCCGGAGAGCGCCCGCCGCGTCGCGTTCCGGCTGGACACGCCGTTCGCCGGCGAGCTCGGCCTGGTCGAGGACCTGCTGGTCGATCGCGCCTTCACCGCCGACCCGGCGGTCAGCGCCGAGGAGCTGGCCACGATCGCCGACGTCCGCCCGGCCGGCCCGCACAACGTCTCGAACGCGCTGGCCGCGGCCGCGCTGGCCCGCGCCCACGGCGTCACGCCGGAAGCCGTGCTGAAAGGCCTGCGCGAGTACCAGCCGGCGCCGCACCGGGCCGTGGAGGTCGCCGAGGTCGCCGGCATCCGGTACGTCAACGACTCGAAGGCGACCAACCCGCACGCGGCCGCCGGGTCGCTGCGCGCGCACGAGAGCATCGTGTGGATCGCCGGGGGCCAGCTCAAGGGCGCCTCGGTGGACGAACTGGTGAGCAGCATCGCCGGCCGGCTGCGCGGAGTTGTGCTACTCGGGGTGGATTCACCCGTGATCGCCGCCGCGGTTGCGCGACACGCGCCGGATGTCCCGGTGAACAGCCTCCGTCCGGGTGACCATGAACCCATGACTGCGGCGGTGAGTGCGGCCAGCGCGATGGCCCGGCCAGGTGACGTGGTGCTGCTCGCACCCGCCGCGGCGTCGTTGGACATGTTCCGCAATTACGGCGAGCGCGGCGACGCGTTCGCCGCCGCGGTGCGCGTCCTCCACGACGACGCAGCGGGGGCGCCGAGTGACGGTAGTTGAGCCGGACAAGAAGCGGCAGCCACCGCCGAAGCGGCCGCGCCGGGAGCGCAAGGAGAGCGGCTTCGTCGCGTTCCGGACCGCGCTGACCGCGTGGCTCTCGCGCCCGCTGGCGTCCTTCCACCTCGTGCTCGCCCTCACCGGCGTGCTCACCGTGATCGGCATCGTCATGGTGCTCTCGGCGTCGTCGGTCGGCTCGTACGACCCGAAGACCGGCAGCGGCGTGTACGCGCTGTTCACCAAGCACCTGGTCTTCGTCGCGCTCGGCGGCGTCGTGTTCTGGGTGGGCATGCGGGTCAAGCTGGAGCGGATCCGGCGGATGTCGGCCACCGCCACGGTCGCCTGCCTCGGCCTGCTGGTCCTGGTGCTGACCCCGCTCGGCTCGACCGTGAACGGCTCGCAGGGCTGGTTCCGGATCGGCGACTTCACCTTCCAGCCGGTCGAGGCCGCGAAGGTCGCGCTCGCGTTCTGGGGCGCGCACATCCTGGTGATCAAGTACAACGTGATCCACCAGTGGCGGCACCTGCTGGTGCCCGTGGTGCCGATCGCCCTGCTGATGTTCGCCCTGGTCATGCTGCAGCCCGACTTGGGCGGCACGGTCACTCTCGCCGTGGTGCTGCTGGCCCTGCTGTGGTTCGCCGGCGCGCCGAAACGGCTGTTCGGCGTCATCCTCGCGGGCGGCCTCGCCGGCGTCCTCGTGCTGGCGCTGATCGCGCCCTACCGCCTCGCGCGGGTCATGTCGTTCCTCTCGCCGGACCCCGACACCAGCGCCGCCGGCTTCCAGGCCAACCAGGCCAAGCTCGCGCTCGCCGACGGCGGGTTCCTCGGCAAGGGGCTCGGCCAGGGCGCGTCCAACTGGGGTTACCTGCCGAACGTGCAGAACGACTTCATCTTCGCCCTGATCGGCGAGGAGCTCGGGCTGGTCGGCTGCGTCGTCGTGCTCGCCCTGTTCGGCGGGGTCGCCGTCGTGGGCCTGCGGATCGCCACCCGCAACATCGACCCGTGGATCCGGATCGTCTCCGGTACGCTGACCGTGTTCCTCGTGGCGCAGGCCGGCATCAACATCGGCTACGTCGTCGGCCTGCTGCCGGTCACCGGCGTCACGCTGCCGCTGATCTCCTACGGCGGCACCTCGCTGGTGATCACCATGCTCATCATGGGCGTGCTCGCGAACGCCGCCCGGCACGAACCGGAGGCGGTGGCCGCGCTGCGGACACAGGGGCCGGGTAAATTCGGACGTCTGCTGCGGCTGCCCGCGCCCGACCCGTACCGCCCGCCCGCCACGCGCAAGGGGGCGGCGCGCGCCGGGGCGAAGGCGGCCAGGCCCGCGCCCCGTGCGGCGCGGCCCGCCCCGGCGCAGGAACGGCGCAAGTCGGTCCGCGAGCCGGTGCGCCGCAGCGCGGCACGGACGAGCACGGCCACGTCTCGCGGGGCCGCGCGGACAACAGCGAGCCGTGGTACCCGGAGTACCGCGAACCGGAGAGGTCATTGGTGAGTAAGCCCGTAAAGGGAACCGAGCGAGCCGTCGCGGGCAAGGCGCCTGTGGTCGTGGTCGCCGGTGGTGGCACCGCAGGACACATCGAACCCGCCCTCGCCCTGGCCGACGCCGTCATGCGGCTGCGCCCGGACGCGACGGTGATCGCGCTCGGCACCGAGCGCGGCCTGGAGAACAAGCTCGTCCCCGCCCGCGGGTACGCCCTCGAGCTGATCCCGCCGGTCCCGCTGCCCCGCAAGCCGACCCCGGAGCTGCTGCGGCTGCCGCTGAAGGTCCGCGACTCGGTGCGCAGGACCCGCGAGGTGCTGGAGCGCGTCGGCGCGGACGTCGTCGTCGGCTTCGGTGGTTACGTCGCCCTCCCCGCCTACCTGGCCGCGCGCGGGCGCACCCCGATCGTCGTGCACGAGGCCAACCAGTCGCCGGGCCTGGCGAACAAGGTCGGCGCCCGGTTCGCCGCGCGCGTCGCGGTCGCCGTCCCCGGCACGCCGCTGCCCAAGGCCGAGGTCGTCGGGATCCCGCTGCGGCGGTCGATCACGTCGCTCGACCGGGCCGCGCTGCGCGCGGAGGCCCGCGAGCACTTCGGGCTGGACCCGGACGCGCCGACGCTGCTGGTGTTCGGCGGCTCGCAGGGCGCGCAGTCGATCAACAGCGCGGTGTCCGGCGCGGCGAAGGAGCTGGCCGACGCCGGCATCGGCGTGCTGCACGCGCACGGCCCGAAGAACACCCTGGTCGTGCAGGAGTTCCCGGGGAAGCCGGCGTACGTGCCGGTGCCCTACCTGGAGCGGATGGACCTGGCCTACGCGGCGGCCGACGTCGCCGTGTGCCGCTCGGGCGCGATGACCGTCGCCGAGGTGACGGCGGTCGGGCTGCCCGCGGTGTTCGTCCCGTTGCCGCACGGCAACGGCGAGCAGGCGACCAACGCCCGCCCCGCCGTCACGGCCGGCGCGGCCCTGATGGTCGAGGACGCCGACCTCACCGCGGCGAAGATCGCCGAGCTGGTCGTCCCGCTGACCGTCGACGCCGACCGGGTCGCCAAGATGGGCGCCGCCGCGGTCGGGATGGGCCACCGCGAGGCCGACGAACTGCTCGCCAAGATCGTTCTGGAGGCCGCAGGTGCCTGAGTTGCCGGAAGAACTGCGCCGCGCGCACCTGATCGGGATCGGCGGCGCCGGCATGTCCGGGATCGCGCGGATCCTGCTGGCCCGCGGGGCTTTCGTGTCGGGCTCGGACGCCAAGGAGTCGCGCGCGCTGCTGTCGCTGCGGGCCCAGGGCGCCGAGCTGTTCATCGGCCAGCGCGCCGAGAACCTGTCCGAGCTGGCCGAGCCGCCGTCCGCGGTCGTCGTCTCGACGGCGATCAAGGAGACCAACCCCGAGCTGGCCGCGGCCCGCGCCGCCGGGATCCCGGTGCTGCACCGGGCGCAGGCGCTGGCCGGGCTGATGGAAGGCCACCGCGTCGCCTGCATCGCGGGCACGCACGGCAAGACTTCGACGACGTCGATGCTCACCGTGGCGTTGCAGCACTGCCGGCTCGACCCGTCGTTCGCCATCGGCGGCGACCTCAACGAGTCCGGCGCCAACGCCCACCACGGTGAGGGCGGCGTCTTCGTCGCCGAGGCCGACGAGAGCGACGGCTCGTTCCTGACCTACTCGCCGTCGGTCGCGGTCGTGACGAACGTCGAGCCGGACCACCTGGACCACCACGGCACCGCCGAGGCCTACACCAAGGTGTTCACCGAGTTCGTCGGCCGGATCGTGCCGGGCGGGCTGCTGATCGTCTGCGGTGACGACGCCGCGGCCGACGACCTGGGCGACCAGGCCGCGGAGCTGGGCGTGCGCGTCCGGCGCTACGGCCGCACGGTCACCGGCGAGGGCGACGCCCGCATCCTCGACTACACCCCGGCGCCGGACGGCGGCGTCGTCAAGCTCGCCCTCGACGGCGGCGAGCTGTCGGTGCGGGTGGCGGTGCCGGGGGAGCACATGGCGCTCAACGCGGTCGCCGCGCTGCTCGCCGGGCTCGAGCTGGGCGCGCCGGCCGACGGTCTGGCCGAAGGGCTCGCCGCGTTCGGTGGCGTGCGCCGCCGGTTCGAGTTCAAGGGCCGCTCCGGCGACGTCCGCGTCTACGACGACTACGCCCACCACCCGACCGAGGTGGCCGCGCAGCTGCGCGCGGTGCGGACCGCGGCCGGGACCGGCCGCGTCGTCGTCGTGTTCCAGCCGCACCTGTACTCGCGGACCAAGCTGTTCTCGGCGGAGTTCGCCGAGGCGCTGTCGCTGGCCGACGAGGTCGTCGTGCTGGACGTCTACGGCGCGCGCGAGGAGCCGGAGCCGGGCGTGAACGGCGCACTGATCGCGGACGCGGTGACGGTGCCGGTGCACTACGAGCCGGCGTTCGACGTCGCGGCGGAGCTGGTCGCCGGGCTGGTGAAGGGCCACGACCTGGTCGTCACCATGGGCGCCGGCGACGTGACGCAGCTGGGTCCGGAGATCCTCGCCGAGCTGGACAAGCGCTGACGCCATGAGTGCGACCAGCCAGCGCCGGCGGCCGTCCGAAGAGGACGAGCGGGATCGCGCCGCCCTGGCCCGGGAGCGGCGGGGCCGGCGGTCCGAAGAGGAACGCCGCCGGACCCGCGCCACCACCCGCCCCAGCCCGCGGGCCCGACCCAACCGGCGCGTCGAGATCCGCCGCCGGTGGGTCGCGCTGCTGAGCGTGCTGACCCTGGTCGCGCTCGTCTACCTGCTGTTCTTCAGTTCGATGCTCGGGGCGAAGGAAGTCTCGGTCACCGGCTCCCGCACGGTGACGGCCGACCAGATCCGCGCGGCGGCGGCGGTCCCGATCGACAAGCCCCTGCTGCGGCTGAGCACCGACGAGATCCGCGACCGGGTGGCGGGGATGCCGGGCATCGCCACGGTCGAGGTGTCGCGCTCGTGGCCGAGCACGGTCGAGATCACGGTGACCGAGCGCACGGCGATCGCGTTCTTCGACAGCGGCCCGGGAGGCGACGGGGTCCACCTGGTCGACGGCGGCGGAGTCGTCTTCAAGACGGTCCCGGCCCGCCCGCCGGGCCTGCCGGAGCTTCGCCTGCCCAAGGTGTCGGCGGACGATCCGGTGACCCGAGCGGTCACCGCGGTCCTCGGCGTGATCCCGGAGCAGCTGCTGAAGCAGGTGACCACGGCGACGGCGAAGACCCCGGCGAGCGTGGAGTTCACGTTGTCCAGCGGGAAGATCGTGCGCTGGGGCACCGCGGAGCAGACGGACCGCAAGGCGAAGGTCCTGGCGGCGCTGCTGACGCAAGAGGGCAAGGTCTACGACGTGGCCGCGCCCGAGCTGCCGACCATCACCTCCTGACCCGAACGCCACATCGGGGCGCTCGGCCATCTTCGAAAACCAGGTGCCCCGAGTTTCCGTATGCCATACGATCTCGTACGGCATACGGAAACGAGGAGGGCATCATGACGATCCTGGTGACGGGCGCGACCGGCAGTGTCGGACGGCTGGTCGTGGACGAGCTGCTGGCGGCCGGCGAGGACGTGCGCGCGCTGACCGTCGATCCCGAGCGGGCGAAGCTCCCCGAAGCGGCCGAGGTGGTCGTCGGATCGCTGGCCAGGCCGGACGAGCTGCCGCTCGGGGGCATCGACGCCGTCTACCTGGCGCCCATGGCGCGGACCGTGCGGCGGTTCTGCGAGCTGGCGGCCGACGCCGGCATCGAGCGGGTCGTCGCGCTGTCCGGCAGCAGCATCGGGGACGGGCACGAGGCCTCCAGCGGCAACGCCTACGCCGTCGTCGAGGCGGAGGTCGGGAAGGCCGGGTTCGCGTGGACCTTCCTGCGGCCCGGGTCGTTCATGGACAACACCCTCGACTGGGCCGGCATGGTGCGCGCGGGCGAGGTCGCCATGGCCTACGGCGACTCGACGCAGACCCCGATCGCCCTCGGCGACATCGCCGCGGTGGCCGCCCGGGTGCTCACCACGGACGGGCACGTCGGCGCCACCTATGTCCTCAGTGGACCGGAGGCGCTCAGCCTGCGCGGGCAGGTCGCGACCCTCGCGGCCGTGCTGGGCAACGAAATCCGGTTCCGCGAGCTGACTCCCGGCGAGCAGCGCGGGCGGTGGCTCGGCTACGGCGTCCCGGAGAGGGTCGCCGACTGGCTGCTGACCGGCTTCGAGTCCACCACGCGAAACCCGGAGGTGCCGACCGGCGTCGCCGAAGAACTCTCGGGGCGGCCGGGAACGACCTACGCCGAGTGGGTCGCCGCGCGCCGCGAGCACTTCGCCTGAGCGGACCCGCTCAGATCCAGCCGCGTTCCTTGGCCAGCAGCGCGGTCTGGAACCGGTTGCCCGCGCCGAGTTTGGCCATCACGTCGGCGACGTGCTTGCGGAACGTCCGCACCGACACGCCCATCTCACGCGCGCCGAGCTCGTCCTTGTCCGCCTGGCAAAGGATGGCGAGGACCTGCTTCTCCGTGGTGCTCAAGCCGGCGCGCGCGGTCGGGTCGGCGGCGCCCACCGGCGTCGCCTGCCGCCAGACGCGTTCGAACAGGCTCACCATGTTCGCGACCAATTCCGGCTGGGAGACGACGACGGCGCCGCGTTTGCTGTCCTCGGCGTCGATCGGGGCGACGAAAACCGTGCGGTCGAACAGGATCAGCCGCTGCAGCCCGGTGCCCTCGGCCGTGCGGATCTCCGCGCCGTGCTCGCACAGGTCGAGCAGGTACGCCCTCGTCCGCTCGTCGTCGAGGATCCCGGGCCGCACGACCGTGCGCATCCGGACGCCGCGGCGCAGGCAGCGGAGGTCGAGCGGCCGGGCGGCCGAGATCGTCTCGGGGCTCCACGGTCCGCTCGGCTGCAGGCCCATGATTTCGGTGCGGGCGAAGAACGACAGCTCGTCGAGCTTCTCCCGGACGCGGTCGAGGCCCTGGATGTGCTGCACTTCCGGCCCGGTCCCGCGCGCGGCGGTGGCGGTGAAGTCCTCGCTCAGCGAGGCGATCCGGCTCCGGCACGCGTCGATCCGGCCGATCTGTTCCCCCAACCGGGCGATCTCGAGCGAGATCAGGTTCTCCAGGGCGATCGCCGGGTCCCGCGCGTCGAACGTCTGCGCGTCGTCCTGCCGCACCAGCCCGAGCCGGACGAGCTCGCGGACGATCCCGCCGGCTTCCGTGCGGTCGACGTGCAGCGCGTCGGCAAGGCCGCCGACGGTGACAGTCTTGTGCCGCAAGCAATGGCGGTACGCGCGCTCGGCGGTTTCGTCGAGCCCGAGGTCCGCGAGGGTCATGGAACGCTCCCCTGGGTAGCAGCCCAAGGGCGTACGGTAGCAGTTTCGGTTTACCCGGACAGCGGCCATGCGCGGACAAGAACGGGGGAAAATGCGCGGCTGTGGTGACGTTCCGTCAATGCCGGGTGCGGGTCATCCCGGCCAGGGCGAGCAGCGGCAGCACACCGGCGAAGACGGTGACCGCCGTCCAGCCGCCGAGGTGGTAGGCGATCGAGCCGGCCTGTGAGCCGATCGCGCCGCCGACGAAGAACGTCGCCAGGTAGATGCTGTTGATCCGGGCGCGCGCCGACGGGTCGAGCTGGTAGATCGTGTGCTGGCCGACCACGAGGGTGGCCTGCACCGAGGCGTCGATCGCGATCGCGGCGATCGCCAGCAGGATGACGCTGTGCGCGCCGAACCCGGCGAGGGCGAAGGCCGCCGCGCAGACGACGAACGCGATCGTGGTGAGCCGGCGGCCGTGCCCGTGGTCGGCCCAGCGCCCGGCGAGCGGGGCGATCAGCGCGCCGCCCGCCCCGGCGAGGGCGAACAGCCCGACGCCCAGCTGGGAGTAGTTGAACGGCGGGGCGGTCAGCACGAACGCGATCGTCGTCCAGAAGGCGCTGAACGCGCCGTACATCGCCGACTGGTAGAGCGCTCGGTGGCGCAGCGCGGGGTGCTTCTTCGCCATCGCCAGGGTCGAGCGGATCAGGTGCCCGTAACCGATATCGGTCTTGGGGGCCCGCTTCGGCAGGCTGAACCGCAGCACGACGGCGAGCACGGCCATCGCCACGGCGGACACGAGGAACACCACCCGCCAGCTGGTGATCTCCGCGAGCAGGCTGGCCACCACGCGCGAGAGCAGGATGCCGAACACCAGCCCGCTCACCACGCGCCCGACGATCCGCCCGCGGATGGCGTCGGGGGCCAGGTCGGCGGCGAACGGGATGAGGATCTGCACGACCACCGACGTCGCCCCGACGAGCAGGGAAGCCAGCAGCAGCACGGCGAACCCGGGCGCGAAGCCGGTGACGACCAGGCCCGCGCAGGTGACGGCGAGCAGGCTCGAGACGAGCGTGCGGTTCTCCAGCCGGTCGCCGAGCGGGACGAGCAGGAGCATGCCCGCGGCGTACCCGATCTGCGTCGCGGTGACGATCCCGCCGGCGGCGGCCTCGCCGACGCCGAAGGTGTGCCGCAGCTCGGCGAGCAGCGGCTGGGCGTAGTACAGGTTGGCGACCGTCAGTCCACAGGAGACGGCCAGCAGCAGCACGAGCCAGCCGGGCGGCGCCTGTTGCCGCGGCTTCGTCTCGGTCATCTCCACCCCTCGGGAACCGGCTTGATCGGTTCCCGGACGGTACCAGTCAAACCGGTTCCCGAGGTATGGTGACGTGCATGACAGAGCGGTTCCGGTCGGGCGCGGGCAGGCTGTGCCTGGATTTCGTGCGCACGCTGCGCTATCGCGGCACATCCGAGGCCACGGAGGAACTCCCGGACGGCGCTTCCCTGCGCGCGTGGATCGAGGAGTTCGGCAAGTTCGGAGAGGCGCTCCCGTCGGACGCGTCGGCCCACGAGTCGCGGGTGCTGCGCGAGGCGATCCACGAACTGGTGTCGGACGGCGTAGGCTCGTGCCGCCCGGCGACGCGACAGCGTCTGAACCGCTTCGCGTCCGCACCGGTCCCGGCGCCCTCGCTGGCACCGTCGGGCGAACTCCGTTGGCGCGCCGACGATCCGGTGTCGGCCATGTTCTCCCTGCTGGCCCGGGACGCGCTCGATCTGGTGACGTCGCCGGCGTTCTCCCGGGTCCGGAACTGTGCGGGTGCGCGGTGCGGCGCGTTGTTCCTGGACACGTCCCGGCCCGGGACGCGGCGGTGGTGCTCGATGGACGTCTGCGGGAACCAGGCGAAGAAGTCGACTTATCGAGCCAAGGCGCTACGTTGAGCGGTCGCCTGGCCCGGTTCTCCCGCTGGTGCTCAAAGCCGTGAATGGCACATCGAGGGACTCGGAGTCCCTCGATGTGCCATTCACGGACCTGCGAAGCCGGGAAACCTCAGACCAGCGCCGCGTCCAGGGTGATCGTCGTGCCCGCGAGGGCCTTCGACACCGGGCACGTCTTCTCGGCCGTCTCCGCGTACTCCGCGAACTTCTCCGCGCTCACGCCGGGCAGCGCCGCGCGCAGGGTGATCGCGATGCCGCTGATCTCGAAGCCGCCGCCGGCGGCCGGGCCGAGGTTGACCTCCGCGCTGACGTCGATCGAGTCCGCCGTCAGCTTCTCGGCCTCCAGGACGCCCGACAGGTTCATCGCGAGGCACGACGAGTGCGCCGCGGCGATGAGCTCTTCGGGGCTCGTCTGGCCGTCCGGGTTGCCCGCGCGGGTCGGGAACGACACGGAGAACGTGCCGGCGTTGGACGAGTCCAGCGTGACCTCGCCCTTCCCCTTCTGCAGTCCGCCGGTCCAGTGGGTGGTCGCGTCACGGCTGGGCATTTGTGCCTCCAGGTGGGTACGCGGCGGCCGACGCCGTCAGCCGCCGCAGGGTGTCGATCAGGGTTCGTCGCTCGGTGTCTTCGAGGCCCAGTGCGCAGCCGATGGCCGGGGGGACGCCGGTGGCGCGCTCGCGCATCGACCGGCCCTCCCCGGTCAGGCCGACCACCACGGTGCGTTCGTCGGCGGGCAAGCGTGTCCGCGTCACCAGTCCGTTGGCCTCGAGTCGTTTGAGCAGCGGGGAAAGCGTGCCGTAGTCCAGGTGCAACCGCTCGCCGATCTCCTTGACCGGCCGGTCGTCGGACTCCCACAGCACCAGCAGCACCAGGTACTGCGGGTACGTGAGGCCGAGTTCGGCGAGCAGGGGACGGTACGTGTCCGTCACCGCCCGGTGCGCCGCATACAGCGCGAAGCAGGCTTGCTCGTCCAACAGGAACTCATCCGGCACGTCCGCAAACCTAGCCCACGATTACATCGTGCGCAAGGTATTTGGCGCGGAAAAGTGTCGGACCCGTCTGGCAGAGTCCGGGCCATGACCGAACGACCGGACCGCCCGAAGATCCCGCTCACCGGCGGCGAGCGGGAGATCCTCACCAGCCTGCTCGACTACCACCGCGCCACCGTCGCCTGGAAGAGCGGCGGGCTGAGCCTCGACCAGGCCCGGCAGGTCCACCTGCCGAGCGAGCTGACGACCGTCGCCGGCCTGGTCGCGCACCTCACGCTCAACGAGTGGTTCTGGTTCGCCGTGGTCGTCGACGGCGAACCGGACACCTGGGAGGAGAAGCTGGAGCAGGACCCGGACGCGGAGTTCCGGGTCCCGCCCGAGGCGACGGTGGAGCAGCTGCTCGCCGCCTACGAGGCCCAGTGCGTGCGCAGCCGCGAGATCGTCGCGAAGCACGACCTCGCCGACGAGGTGACGCACAAGGCCGAGACGTTCAACGTCCGCTGGGTCGTCGCGCACATGATCGAGGAGACGGCCCGGCACGTCGGCCACCTCGACGTGCTGCGCGAGCTGACCGACGGGCTCACCGGGGAGTGACGCGCTTGGGCGGCAGGGGGAAGAACCCGCTGGTGCGTTCCACGTAGTGCGCGTACGCCGGGCGCGTGCGGGCCATGCCCTTCTCCAGCAACGGCTTCCCGGTGCCCTTCGCCAGGGTGTAGGTCATCGCGATGGGGGAGAGGACGGTCAGCGCGCCCGGCCAGGTCGAGCACGCCAGCAGGTAGAGGCCCCACCAGACGCACGCGTCGCCGAAGTAGTTCGGGTGCCGGGTGTAGCGCCAGAGCCCGGTGTCGAGCACCTTGCCCTTGTTCGCCGGGTCGGCCTTGAAGCGGCGCAGCTGGTCGTCGCCTGCCGTCTCGAAGCCGAACCCGACCAGCCACACGGCGACGCCGAGCCAGCCCAGCACGCCGATCCCGGTGCTGTACTGCGCGAACTGCACCGGCAGTGACACGAAGTACAGCACCGCGGCCTGCACCAGGTACACGCGCACGAACATCTTCGCCGGACCGGACCGCTCGGCCATCCGCACGTACCGCGGGTCCTCCGGCAGCTTGTGGTTGCGCAGGTGCAGGTGCGCCGACAGCCGCACACCCCAGACGACGGTCAGCGCCGTCACCACCAGCCGCAGCGACAGCGGCCCGTCGCCGAACGGGAACGCGGCCAGCGCGACGATCGCGAAGCCGAGTCCCCAGAACGTGTCGATCGTGTCGTAGCGCTTGCGCGCCCGCGCGATCCCGAAGGTCAGCACCACCGCCACGATCGTGACGCCGGCGGTGACCAGCAGCGTGCCTCCCAGTGGCATCAGTTCCACTCCCGGGTCGCCGGCATGCCGCTGACGCCGTTCACGTCCGGTCGCACACTCAGGATCTGGTCCACACCCATCCGGTTCTCCTCGAACGCCAGCGCCCCGCCCACCAGGTACAGGCGCCAGACCCGCGCGCCGGTCTCCCCGATGAGCGCGACGACGTCGGCCCAGTTCCGCTCCAGGGTCTCGGCCCAGGCCCGGACTGTCCACACGTAGTGCTCGCGCATCGCGTGGACGTCGCGGACTTCGAGCCCGGCGGATTCGAGGTGTTCGACGGTCCGGCCGACCGGGCGCATGGTCATGTCGGGCGCGATGTAGCGCTCGATGAACGCGCCGCCACCGGGGGCGACGGTGCCGCGGGACATCTGCTGGATCAGCACGCGCCCGCCGGGCTTGACCATCTTGTGCAGCGTCGCGGTGTAGGTGGGGTAGTTGATCTCCCCGACGTGCTCGCCCATCTCGATCGACGCGACCGCGTCGAACGGCGCGTCCGGCAGCTCCCGGTAGTCCTGGCGCCGGACCTCGACGCGGTCTTCGAGGTCGTGCTGGGCGAGCCGGCCGCGGATGTGCTGCAGCTGCTCGGCCGAGAGCGTGATGCCGACGGCGTGCACGCCGTGGTGCTTGGCCGCGTGGACCAGCAGCGAGCCCCAGCCGCAGCCGACGTCGAGCAGCCGCATGCCCGGGCGCAGGCCCAGCTTGCGGCAGATCATCTCCAGCTTGTCGGACTGCGCCTCGGCAAGGCCGTACCCCGGCTCGTCGGAGGTGAAGTACGCGCTGGAGTAGGCCATCGAGTCGTCCAGCAGCAGCTGGTAGAAGGCGTTGCCCAGGTCGTAGTGGTGGGCGATGGCGGACTTGTCGCGCAGCAGGCTGTGCAGCTTCCCGGTCAGCCGGGCCTCCTCGACGGGCGGCTTCGGCGGGAGGCCGACGACGCCGAGCGAGCCGGCGAGCTTGGCGGCTTCCGCCCAGTCGCGCGGACCCAGCTTCACCCGCTTGAGCTCACCCGCGCGGGTGAGGGACCAGATCCGGCGGAAGCCGTCGGCGAGATCGCCTTCGACGTCGAGATCACCCGTGACGTAGGCGCGGGCGAGACCCAGCTCACCCGGCGCGAAGAGCAGGCGGCGGAGGGCACGGCGGTTGCGCAGCACCACGGTGGGCGCGTCCACTGGTCCGGCGCGGGTTCCGTCCCACGTCCGGAGGCCGATGGGGAGCTGCCCGCCGAGGAGCTTTTCGGCGAACGAGGCGAGGCGGTGCGCGGTGCTGTTCGGCATGACCGGGATTCGCTCCCTGCTGCGTGGTGGATTGGTGCCGCGCTCATCCAATCCACGTCCGCGCCGGCGGCGAACTACCGGTGTGGAGATCACGGGAGAACGCATCGCCGTCATCGGCAGCGGGGTGGCCGGACTGACTGCTGCCTACCTGCTGCAACGCAAACACGAGGTCCTGCTGTTCGAGGCCGACGACCGGCTGGGCGGGCACGCGCACACCCACGACGTGCCCAGCGCCCACGGCGGCACCATCGGCGTGGACTCCGGCTTCATCGTGCACAACGAGCGCACCTACCCGACGCTGCTGAAGCTGTTCGGCGAGCTCGGCGTGCGCACCCGCGACACCGAGATGTCGATGAGCATCCGCTGCGACGGCTGCGGCCTGCAGTACGCCGGCGCGAAGGGGCTGCCGGGGCTGTTCGCCCAGCGCGGCAACCTCGCCCGCCCCCGCTACCTCCGCATGCTCGCCGAGGTGAAGCGGTTCCACCGGCACGCGAAGCGGCTGCTGGACGCCCAGGACGCGGGTGACGTCACCCTCGGCGCGTTCCTCGCCATCGGCGGCTACTCCCGCTACTTCGTCGACCACTTCATGCTGCCGGTGGTCTCGACGGTCTGGTCCGCCGACCGCAGCGACACCCTGCGGTACCCGGCGCGCTACCTGTTCGAGTTCCTCCGCAACCACGGCATGCTGAGCGTCAAGAACTCGCCGGCCTGGCGGACCGTCGTCGGCGGCTCGCGCGAATACGTCGAACGCGCGGCCAAGCAGCTCACCGCCGTGCACCTGTCGACGCCCGTCCGGTCGGTGCTGCGGACCGCGGGCGGCGGTGTGGAAATCCGCGACGACGCCGACACCCCGCACCGCGTCGACCGGGTCGTCATCGCGACGCACGCCGACCAGGCGCTTTCCTTGCTGGCCAACCCGTCCGGCGCCGAACGCGACGTCCTCGGCGCGTTCCGCTACTCGGAGAACGAGGCCTGGCTGCACACCGACACCAGCGTGCTGCCGTCGCTGGCCGACGCCCGCGCGGGCTGGAACTACCGGGCCCCCGAGTGCGGCGCGCCGACCGGCGCGGTCCAGGTCAGCTACGACATGAACCGCCTAATGCGGCTGGACGAGCCGACCGGCTACGTCGTCACGCTCAACCCGGGCGAAGGCACGGGCACGGACGGGCTGGTGGCCAGGATGCGCTACGAGCACCCGGTGTACACGCCGGAAGCCGTTGCCGCGCAACGCCGGCTGCCCGAGCTGAACGACGGCGTCTTCGCCTACGCCGGTGCCTACCACGGCTGGGGCTTCCACGAAGACGGCTGCTCCTCCGGGGCGCGGGCCGCCGAAAGCCTGGGAGTCACCTGGTGACGACCGCGCTCTACGACGCCACCGTCGCGCACGTGCGGCGGATCGACCCGCCGCACGCCTTCGCCCACCGGGTGTACCTGTGGCTGGTCGACCTCGACGCGCCGCCACGGCTGCCGTGGTGGGCGCGCCCGTTCGCCGGCTTCGACCGCCGCGACCACTTCGTCGCCGGCGACGAGCGGGGGATCCGGGAGAAGCTCGACGGGTGGCTCGCGGAGCGCGGGGTGGACCTGCGCGGCGGCAAGGTCGTGATGCTGGCCGCGGCGCGCGTGCTCGGGTACGTGTTCAACCCGATCAGCGTCTACTGGTGCCACGGCCCGGAGGGGCGGCTCGAGTGCGTCGTCGCCGAGGTGCACAACACCTACGGCGGCCGCCACGCCTACCTGCTGCACCCGGACGAGGCCGGGCTCGCCCGCGCGGAGAAGGAGTTCTACGTCTCGCCGTTCCAGGAGATGGACGGCGAGTACCGGATGCGCCTGCCCCACCCGGAAGCGTTGCTCGACCTCACGGTGGCGTTGCGCCGCGGGGGCACCACGCCCCTGGTCGCTACGCTTCGGGGAGTTCGCCGCCCGGCGAACCCGCGGTGGCTGGCCCGGCTCGTCCTGGCCCGGCCCCTGCTGCCGCAGCGGGTGTCCGCGCTGATCCGCCGTCACGGGATCGCCCTGTGGCTGCGGAAGGCGCCGGTCGTCCCGCGCACCCCGCAGAACGCCGGAGGACAGCTGCATGGATGAGGCGGCCCGCCAGCGCCACATGGCTCCCGTGCCCCCGGAGGATCCCGCGGACCCGGAGCCCGGCGCCGAGGAGCTGATGGTGCGCGTCGCCAAGGGCGACGAGCGGGCGTTCGAGCTGCTCTACGACCAGTTCTCCGGCCCGATCTTCGGGCTCGTCCGCCGGATCGTGCGCGACTCCGCGCAGTCCGAAGAGGTCGCGCAGGAGGTGCTCGTCGAGCTCTGGCGCACCGCGACGCGGTACTCGCCCGAGAAGGGCTCCGCGCTGAACTGGGCGATGACGCTGGCCCACCGCCGCGCCGTCGACCGCGTCCGCTCGGCGCGCGCCAGCACCGAGCGCGAGCAGAAGGCGACCTTCGAAGCCGCCCGCGGCCGCCCGTTCGACGAGGTCGCCGAGTCCGTCACCGCGCGCCTGGAACGCTCCCAGGTCCGCCGGTGCCTGTCCTCCCTGACCGACCTGCAGCGCGAGTCCGTGCTGCTGGCCTACTACCAGGGCTACACCTATCGCGAGGTGGCCGAAGTGCTCTCGACGCCGCAAGGGACCATCAAGACGCGGTTGCGGGACGGCCTGATCCGCCTGCGGGACTGCTTGGGGGTGACCGCGTGAGCACACCGGAGATGCACACGCTGGCGGGTGCGTTCGCGCTCGACGCCGTGTCGGACATCGAGCGGGCGGAGTTCTCGCGCCACCTCGAGCAGTGCGACTCGTGCGCGAAAGAGGTCGCCGAGCTGCGCGCGACCGCGGCCCGGCTCGGCGCGGCGATGGCCGAAGAGCCGCCGCCGGAGTTCAAGGACCGCGTCATGGTGGCCATGCACGCGACCCGCCAGCTGCCGCCGCGCACCCGGCCCGGCTCGCCCGAACGGCACCGCCGGTCGGGACGCGCCCCGCGCTGGGCGGTGCTCGTGACGGCCGCGGCGGCCGTCGTCGGGCTCGCCGCGGGCGGGGTGTTCGGCGGGATCGCGCTGACCCAGCAGCAGGAGCTGCAGACCGCGCAGACGCAGCTCGACCAGGCCCGGGCGCGGTACGCGCCGGTGGCCGACCTGCTGGCGGCGCCGGACGCGAAGACCGGCCACGGCGAGGCGCCGACCGGCGGCGGGGTGACGGTCGTGCTGTCCCGTTCCCAGAACCGCCTGATGGTGATGGACGCCGGCCTGCCGGCGCAGCCGGGCGGGAAGGTCTACCAGGCCTGGCTGCTCACCGGCACCGAAGCGCCGCGTTCGGCCGGCGTGATCGCGACCGACAGCGGGCTGGTCGTGGCGGACGGCGTGGGCAGCGCCGACAAGGTCGCGGTGAGCCTCGAGCAGGCCGGTGGATCGCCCAGCGGGGCGCCCACGGACGTCCTCATGAGCATGCCCGCGCCTGCCTGATTTCCGGCTATAGCAGACCGGGTGCGGGGGCCGTTTCCGGCTCCTCGCTCTTGCGCGCACGAACGTGTTGTGGCAAAACACCTTTGCGACACACGGCGTGCCTACTGGATTAGAGCGTGCCTGGTGCCTACCGTCCTGCCTAACGTCGGCGGTTGACATAACTCTCAATCTGGGGTTTAGGTTGAGAGTTGATCACCGGCCGGCGGGCTGTACGGGCACAACGATCAGGAAGGCGGACTTCGATGACGCCCCCGCACAACTACCTTGCGGTGATCAAGGTGGTCGGCATCGGCGGTGGCGGCGTGAACGCCGTGAACCGCATGATCGAGGTCGGCCTCAAGGGTGTCGAGTTCATCGCGGTGAACACCGACGCCCAAGCACTGCTCATGTCCGACGCCGACGTCAAGCTGGACATCGGCCGCGAGCTGACCCGTGGCCTCGGCGCGGGCGCCGCCCCCGAGGTCGGCCAGAAGGCCGCCGAAGACCACCGTGAAGAGATCGAAGAGGTCATCAAGGGCGCCGACATGGTGTTCGTGACGGCCGGCGAAGGCGGCGGCACCGGCACCGGTGGCGCCCCGGTCGTGGCGCAGATCGCCCGCAAGCTGGGCGCGCTGACCATCGGCGTCGTGACGCGCCCGTTCACCTTCGAGGGCAAGCGCCGCGGCAAGCAGGCCGAAGACGGCATCCAGTCGCTGCGCAACGAGTGCGACACCCTCATCGTGATCCCGAACGACCGGCTGCTGCAGCTCGGCGACATCGGCGTCTCGCTGATGGACGCGTTCCGCTCCGCGGACGAGGTGCTGCTCTCCGGTGTCCAGGGCATCACCGACCTGATCACCACCCCGGGCCTGATCAACCTCGACTTCGCCGACGTCAAGAGCGTCATGTCCGGCGCGGGCTCCGCCCTGATGGGTATAGGGAGCGCACGCGGTGAAGGCAGAGCCATCCAGGCGGCGGAGAAGGCGATCAACTCGCCCCTCCTCGAAGCCTCCATGGATGGTGCGCACGGCGCACTGCTTTCGATCGCGGGTGGTTCGGATCTGGGCCTGTTCGAAATCAACGAAGCGGCGTCACTGGTGCAGGAGTCCGCGCACCCGGACGCGAACATCATCTTCGGCACGATCATCGACGACTCGCTCGGCGACGAGGTGCGCGTCACGGTGATCGCGGCCGGCTTCGACGCCGGCGCGCCGACCCACAAGAAGCTCGACCCGTCGACCTTCGGCTCCGGCTCGCGCCAGGGCTCGGGCACGGCGTCGGCTTCGGCCGGGCAGGTCTCGAACCAGCAGGGGCCGCCGTCGGGGGCCACCCCGGTGCCGTCCGCTTCGGGTTCGGGCTACCCGGTCGCGCCGCCGCGGTCGCACACGCCGCTGCCGTCGGCGTCCGGCCAGAACACCGGCGGGCTCCCGCAGCCCGGCGGCGGTTCGCGCGGCTACTCGCCGATGGGCTCCAACGCGACCCAGGGCAGCCTGCCCGGGCGCGCCATGCCGGTGCACGACGACCCGTCGGACGACGAGGTCGACGTGCCGCCGTTCATGCGGCGCTGACCAAAAGCACTGTGGTCCGTGAAGGCCACCTTGAGGGACTCGGAGTCCCTCAAGGTGGCCTTCACGGCGTTTGGGAGGATGAGGGCATGCGGGTTCGGCGAGTGGTGACGACCAGGGCCGGCGGCGCGTCGCGGCCGCCCTACGACACGTTCAACCTGGGGGACCACGTCGGCGACGACGAGGGCGACGTCTACGCCAACCGCAAGCGGCTCGCCGCCGAGCTGGGCCTGGCCGAGGACAAGCTGGCCTGGATGGAACAGGTCCACGGCCGCATGGCGACCACTGTGGACGGCTCGGAGACCCGGGCCGCCGAGGCGACCGACGCGCTGGTGACCGCGACGCCGGGTGTCGCGCTGGTGGTGCTCGTCGCCGACTGCGTTCCGATCCTGCTGGCCGACGCCGAGGCCGGCGTCGTCTCGGCGGTGCACGCGGGCCGGGTCGGCACCCGGGTCGGCGTCGTCCCGGCCGCGGTGGCGGCCATGCGGGAGGCGGGTGCCGAGCCGTCCCGGATCGAGGCGCTGCTCGGCCCGGCGATCTGCGGCGACTGCTACGAGGTGCCGGCCGCGATGGCCGCCGACGTCGAGAAGCACGTTCCCGGCAGCGCCTGCAAGACCCGCAAGGGCACCCCCGGGCTCGATCTGCGCGCCGGGTTGTGGCGCCAGCTCGCCGACCTGGGCGTCGGCAAGATCGGCGTCGACCCGCGGTGCACCAACGAGGACAAGACGCTCTTCAGCTACCGGCGCGACGGGACGACCGGGCGCATCGCCGGCATCACCTGGGTCGAAGCATGACCGACCGGCGCGCCGAGCTGGCCGCGAACCTGGCCGACGTCGAGGCGCGGATCGCCGCCGCGTGCCGCGCGGCCGGCCGGGCCCGCGACGAGGTCCAGCTGATCGCCGTCACCAAGACCTTCCCGGCGTCGGACGCCGCGCTGCTCGCCGATCTCGGCGTCACCCACGTCGGCGAGAACCGCGACCAGGAAGCCGGGCCGAAGGCGGCCGAAGTCGCGGAGCTGCGTCCCGGGTCCGCGCTGCGGTGGCACATGGTCGGCCGGCTGCAGCGGAACAAGGCACGGTCCGTGGTGGGGTGGGCGCACGAAGTGCAGTCGCTCGACTCGGCCCGGCTCGCCGACGCGCTCGCGAAGGCCGTGCACACCGCGCGTTACGGCGGAGAACGTGAGGAACCCCTCGACGTCCTCATCCAGGCGAGCCTCGACGACGACACCGAGCGCGGCGGCTGCCCGCTCGGCGAGCTCGGCGCGCTCGCCGAACACGTAGCTCACACGGGTGAACTGCGGCTTCGCGGCCTGATGGCCGTCGCGCCGCTCGGCGCCGATCCCTCGGCAGCCTTCGAACGGCTCGCCCGCGCGGGGGAGACACTCCGAAAAGATCACCCGAATGCCGCAGAAGTCTCCGCCGGGATGAGCCATGATCTCGAGCAGGCGATCACGCACGGCTCAACATGTGTGCGTGTCGGAACCGCGCTGCTCGGTGGACGCGGTTTAGCCTCGCCGTAGGGAGCTCGTGTGCCGGTCACGTTTAGTGGTCGTCCATACGGGGCACTGACGGCGTGGAGAAGCGTTGGTGCGGGAGCGGCTAGGGCTAGGGAGAGGCATGAGCGCGCTGCAGAAGCTGAAGGCCTACTTCGGGATGGTGCCCGCTGACGACGACGGTTACGACGTCGAGGACGATTATCGGCGCGGTTACGCGGACGACGAGTACGACTCCTACGAGGAGCCCGCTCCTCGGTCGCGCTCACGGTACCGCGACACCGAGGACACGTACGACGAGCCTGCCAGCCGCAGCCGTTCACGCTCCGTGGCCGGGTCGGAACCCGCGGTCCACGGCGCGCTGGCCATGGACCGGCAGCCGGAGCCCGTGGCCCGTCTGCGACCGGTCACCGAGCCGGTCGTGCGCCAGCCGGTGCGTGACCCGTTGAGCCGGATCACGACGCTGCACCCGACCAGCTACGCGGAAGCGCGCGCCATCGGCGAGCACTACCGCGAGGGCATCCCGGTGATCATGAACCTCACCGAGATGGACAACGCGGACGCGAAGCGGCTCGTGGACTTCGCCGCGGGGCTCGCTTTCGCGCTGCGCGGGTCGATGGACAAGGTCACCAACAAGGTGTTCCTTCTCTCACCGCCCGATGTGGACGTGACCGCCGAAGACCGCCGGCGGATTGCCGAGGGCGGATTGTTTCTGCGCGGCTGAAGTCGCGCGGACCGCTGAGCGCAAGGAAACGTGATTTTGTCGACCCGATGCCGCGTCGACCCCCTCAACTGCGTCTTCTGCGAGGACGCCCGGTTAGAGTAGGTACGTGGAAGCTGTGTGGCTGGTCGTCTGGTACGTGCTGTTCGCGTTTTGGCTGTTGCTGACGGCACGTATCGTGGTCGAACTCGTCCGCACCTTTGCACGGGAGTGGCACCCGGCCGGAGGGGTTGCGGTGACGCTCGAGACCATCTACACAGTGACGGACCCGCCGGTTCGCCTGTTCAGGCGAATCATCCCGATGGTGCGGATCGGCGGCGTCGGACTGGACTTATCGATTATGGTGCTGCTGTTGGTTGTGTTCTTCGCGATGCAACTGGCGACTCCAAGTTGATCGGGGAGACTTGGGTGGACCCTGCAGGCCATGGAGTGCGTGAGGTGATCTGATGTCGTTGACCCCCGCTGACGTGCATAACGTCGCGTTCAGCAAGCCGCCCATCGGCAAGAGGGGCTACAACGAGGACGAGGTGGACGCGTTCCTCGACTTGGTGGAGACCGAGCTGGCCCGCTTGATCGAGGACAACAACGAGCTGCGCCAGCAGATGGAGCAGCTCGACGCCGAGCTCGAATCGACTCGTAGCGAGCTCGACAGTGCCAAATCCGCGCCCCCGGTGCGCGAAGAGCCGTCCCGGCGTCTCGCGCCGGTGCCGCCGCCGGCGTCCGCGATGGAGCAGACGCAGGCCCACTCGATGGTGGGCGACAGCGGCGAGCCGAACGTGCAGGCGGCCAAGGTCCTCGGGCTCGCCCAGGAGATGGCCGACCGGCTGACCGCCGAGGCGAAGACCGAGTCCGACGGGATGCTGGCCGAGGCCCGCACCAAGTCCGAGCAGTTGCTCTCGGACGCCCGGGCGAAGTCCGACTCGATGGTCAACGAGGCGCGCACGCGCGTCGACACGATGCTGAACGACGCGCGGACTCGGGCGGAGACGTTGGAGCGCCAGGCGCGCGACAAGGCCACCACGCTGGAGCGCGAGTCGCAGCGCAAGTACACCGAGACGATGAACAGCCTGAACTCCGAGAAGGGCGGGCTGGGCAAGAAGATCGAAGAGCTGCGCACCATCGAGCGGGAGTACCGCACGAGGTTGCGCGGGTTCCTCGAGTCCCAGCTGCGCGAGCTCGACGACCGTGGCTCCGCGGCTCCGGCCTCGGCGTCCTCGAACTCCGGGCAGTCGTCCGGATCGTCGAGCGGCGGCCAGGGCTACTCGTTCGGCCCCCGGGCCGAAGCGGGCTGATTTCTCCGGGAAGACCCCGCCGGCGCCGGCCGTTGTCGCGGCGTACGGCGGGGTTTTGCCACGGTTCGGAGTCGATCCGGTACCGCACGTGGGGCGGGTCGTGGACCGATCCGGCCGGGTTCATGTTGTAATTCAGCGTGCTCTACATCGTGCTGGTACTGGTACTGGCGGCTCTGGGGTTGCTCGTCACCGCGCTCATCACGGCTTCTTCGCTGTGGGCGTGGGTTTCCATCGGCCTCTCGGTGCTCGCCGGGGTGATGCTCGTCGCCGACTGGCTGCGCCGTCGACGGCGCGCCGCCGCGCCCACTGTCGAGCGTGCCGAACCCGCGGAGCCGGCCGAGCCGTCGGAACCGCCGGCCGACACGAAGCCGGGCCTGTTCACGGAGCCGGAGAAACCGGCCGAAAACCCGGCCGAAGAAGAACAAACCGTCCTGATCCCGGCCGCCGGTGAGCTGGGCGATCCGGCCGACACGCCCGAACCCGACGTCGTCGAAGAGCCCGCCGAAAAACCCGCTGAAGAGCCTTCCGGGGCATCGGCCGCTTCGGCCGCCTCCGCCGGCTCCGTCGCGAAAGAGGAACCCGCGCCGGCCGACGACGCCGAGCCCGGTGAGGAATCGACGTCGGCCGCCGACATCGCGTTGCTGGCCGACCTGGACGACGAGGTCTTCGTCGTCGACGAGCACCCCCGCTACCACCTCCGGGTCTGCGCCTGGGTCGGCGTCCGCGACACGATCCCCATCGGCATCGGCGAAGCCCGCCAGCTCGGCTTCACCCCTTGCGCCCGCTGCGGCCCCGACGAGACCCTGGTGGCCGCCCACCGCTAGGCCACGCCGAGGTGAGCGCCGCCGTCCGGTGCGCGACAGCTTCGAGCGCGGCCCGCTCGAGGTCTCGCGACGCGGCTTCGGGGGCTGTGATGCGCTGCCGCCACCAGCGGGCTCCGGGTACGGCTCGTCGAACCGGGCCCGGATCGCGTCCGCGGAGCGGCCCGGCGACGCCCACGGGGACGCGCCCGCGAAGGCGCTGCCATTTCCGGCGGTGCCCCTCGTGACAACACGGTTGCGCGGGGCCGTTAACCTGGTATCAGCACAGCGTCGATCCGGCCATCACCGGGGAGCTTCCGGAAGAACCGAGCCTCACCGCTCGCAGTAGAACCGGACGGGTGCGGCCCGTGACAGCCGTGGAACGAGCGGCCCGGCAGCTCCACCGCCGGGCAAGCGGGGTGGTACCGCGGAACGCCGTCAGGCGTCTCGTCCCCGTGTGGGTGACCGGGAGCCGGTCGTCCGTACGCGAGCGACGAACCGAGGAGCACCCGGATGTACCCCCAGGCCAAGCTCGACGACAGCGCGGGAGTCCCGTCGCAGCCGTCCTTCCCCGAGCTGGAGACCCAGGTCCTCGCCTACTGGGAGAGCGACCGGACGTTCCAGGCGTCCATCGACGCGCGTCCCGCCGGCGAGCACGGCGACAACGAGTACGTCTTCTACGACGGCCCGCCGTTCGCCAACGGCCTGCCGCACTACGGCCACCTGCTCACCGGGTACGTCAAGGACCTGGTGCCGCGCTACCAGACGATGAAGGGCCGCAAGGTCGAGCGCCGCTTCGGCTGGGACACCCACGGCCTGCCCGCCGAGCTCGAGGCGATGCGCCAGCTCGGCATCACCGAGACGTCCGAGATCGAAGAGATGGGCATCGCGAAGTTCAACGAGGCTTCGCGCGAGTCCGTGCTGCGCTACACCGACGAGTGGCGCGAGTACGTCACCCGCCAGGCGCGCTGGGTCGACTTCGACAACGACTACAAGACGCTCGACGTCACCTACATGGAGTCGGTGCTGTGGGCGTTCAAACGCCTGTGGGACAAGGGACTCGTCTACGAGGGCTACCGCGTCCTGCCCTACTGCTGGCGCGACGCGACGCCGCTGTCCAACCACGAGCTGGGCATGGACGCCGACGTCTACCGCAACCGCCAGGACCCGGCCGTCACCGTCGGGTTCCGCATGGAGGGCAACGACAACGAGCTCGACGGCACCTACCTGCTGATCTGGACGACCACGCCGTGGACGCTGCCGTCCAACCTCGCCACCGCGGTGCACCCCGAGGTGGACTACGTCGTCGTCGAGAGCGAGAACCTCCCCGGCAAGCGGTTCCTGCTCGCCGAAGCGCGCGTCGCCGCGTACGCGCGTGAACTCGGCGAAGAGCCGGCCGTCGTCGCGCGCTACACCGGCGCGCAGCTGCTCGGGAACCGTTACGCACCACCGTTCCCGTACTTCACCGGCACCGAGAACGCGCACCGCGTGCTGTCGGCCGACTACGTCACCACCGACGACGGCACCGGCGTCGTGCACATCGCGCCCGCCTACGGTGAAGAGGACAAGGCCGTCACCGACGCCGCCGGGATCCCGCCGGTCACGCCGGTCGACGCGCACGGCAAGTTCGACGACACCGTGCCCGACTACGCCGGGCAGCAGGTGTTCGACGCCAACCCGAACATCGTCCGCGACCTCAAGAACGGCACGGGATCGGCCGGGCAGCAGGGTTCCGTGCTGCTGCGGCACGAAACCTACGACCACTCCTACCCGCACTGCTGGCGCTGCCGCAACCCGCTGATCTACCGCGCGGTGTCGTCGTGGTTCGTCGCGGTGACGCAGTTCAAGGACCGGATGGTCGAGCTGAACCAGCAGATCACCTGGTACCCGGAGAACGTCAAGGACGGCCAGTTCGGCAAGTGGCTGGAGAACGCGCGCGACTGGTCGGTGTCGCGCAACCGCTACTGGGGCACGCCGATCCCGGTGTGGCAGTCCGACGACCCGGCGTACCCGCGCACCGACGTCTACGGCTCGCTCGACCAGCTGGAGGCCGACTTCGGCGTGCGGCTGGACAACCTGCACCGGCCCTACATCGACGAGCTGACCCGGCCGAACCCGGACGACCCGACCGGGAACTCGACCATGCGCCGCGTCCCGGACGTCCTCGACGTCTGGTTCGACTCGGGCTCGATGCCCTACGCCCAGGTGCATTACCCGTTCGAGAACGCCGACTGGTTCGAGCACCACTACCCGAGCGACTTCATCGTCGAGTACATCGGCCAGACCCGCGGCTGGTTCTACCTGCTGCACGTGCTCGCGACGGCGCTGTTCGACCGGCCGGCGTTCCGCACCTGCGTCTCGCACGGCATCGTGCTGGGCTCGGACGGCGCGAAGATGTCCAAGTCGCTGCGCAACTACCCGGACGTCAACGAGGTGTTCGAGCGCGACGGCTCCGACGCCATGCGCTGGTACCTGATGGCGAGCCCGATCCTGCGCGGCGGCAACCTGGTCGTCACCGACAAGGGCATCCGCGACGCCGTCCGCCAGGCCGTGCTGCCGCTGTGGAACTCGTACTACTTCCTCGCGCTGTACGCGAACGCCGAGGGCGTGGAAGGCAAGTGGCGCACGGATTCGGCGAACGTCCTCGACCGGTACGTGCTGGCGAAGACGCACGAGCTGGTCACCGACGTCGAGTCCGCGATGGACCACTACGACGTGGCCGGCGCGTGCCAGACCGTCCGGGACTTCCTGGAGACGCTGACGAACTGGTACGTCCGGCGTTCCCGGGACCGCTTCTGGGCGGGTGAGGCGGACGCGATCGACACGCTGCACACGGTGCTGGAGGTGACGTCGCGGGTCGCGGCGCCGCTGCTGCCGCTGACCACCGAGGTGGTCTGGCGCGGGCTCACCGGCGGCCGCTCGGTGCACCTGACCGACTGGCCGAACGCGCTCGACCTGCCCGCGGACGCGGCGCTGGTGACGGCGATGGACCGGGTTCGGCAGGTGGCGTCGTCGGCGCTGTCGCTGCGCAAGAGCAACAAGCTGCGCGTGCGGCTGCCGCTGTCGTCGCTGGTCGTGGCGGCCGAGGACGCCGAGTCCCTGGGCGCTTTCGCCGACATCCTGCGCGACGAGGTGAACGTCAAGGCGGTCGAGCTGACCGCCGACGTCGCCGCGCACGGCGGGTTCGAAGTCGCGGTGAACGCCCGCGCCGCCGGGCCGCGGCTGGGCAAGGACGTCCAGACGGTGATCAAGGCCGTCAAGGCGGGTGACTGGTCGCTGCGGGGCGGCAAGGTCGTCGCGGCCGGGATCGAACTGCAGGAGGGCGAGTTCGACCGCCGGCTGGTCGCCAAGGGCGGCGGCGCGGCGGCCGAGCTGCCCGGCGGCTCCGGGCTGGTCCTCATCGACACCGAGGTGACGCCGGACCTGGCGGCCGAAGGCCTGGTCCGCGACCTGATCCGGGTCGTGCAGCAGGCCCGCCGTGACGCCGGCCTCGACGTCGCCGACCGGATCGCGCTGACCGTCGACGCCCCCGGCGACGTCGTCGAAGCGGCGAAGCGGCACGAGAAGTTCCTGGGCTCGGAGACGCTGGCGACGTCGGTGACCCACGCGGCGGTGGCGGACGGTTTCGCCGGCACCGTCGGTGACGGTACGAAGGTGACTGTTTCGGTCGCCAAGGCCTGAAAGCCTCGTGAGTGTTCAGGGCGGTTCTAACCGCCCTGAACACTCACGAGGACGGTCACGAATCGGTCGCTTTCCCACCCGAAAGGGCCGGGAATCGGCAAGCTGAGCCCTTGTGCGCGCGGGAGGCGCGCATGGGGGAGGGGTACGCGAGAAATGAGTCCTGGCAGAAAACGCGGCATTCTCATCGGCGGCGCGCTGGGGGTGGTCGCGGTCGTGGTGGCGGCGTTGTTCCTCTTGAACGGCGGGAGCGCACCCGAAGCGGCCGCGGGATCGGGGGAGACGGCCGTCGAGAGCCCCGGCGCGCTCGACCCGAACTCGGCGATCACCGAGTACCTGCAGGATTTCGCCGAGAACAACCCGGACGCCGCGGCGCGGCTCACGGACGACAACGCGGCGGCCGCCGTGGCCCTGCGCGACGCGCGGAACACGCTGAGCCCGTCCGCGCTGGCCGCGAAGCTGACCCTGCTGCAGCCGACGCCTGCCGGGGCGAAACAGACCAGCGGGACCTACCACGTGTCCTGGACGCTGAAAGAGCGCCAGGTCTGGTCCTACGACGTGCCGTTCACGCTGGCCCAGGCCGGTGGCAAGTGGCTCGTGCACTGGGCGCCGACACTGCTGCACCCGAAGCTCGAGGCGGGTCAGCGGCTGGTGATCAGCACCGCCGTCCAGGACAGCACCGCGGTCGCCGACCGCGACGGCAAACCGCTCCTGATCAGCGGCGCCGGCGGCGTGCACCCGGCCGAGGGCAACCCGGCGCCGCTGCTGCGGTCCGCGCTCACCGGCCAGGTCACGGCCGCGTCGGGCGGCGGTTTCGCGGTGGTCCGCACGGACACCAGCGGCAAGAACCTGGAGACGCTGTTCGGGAAGGCGTCGGAGGAGGGCGCGAAGCCGCTGACGTCGAGCCTGAGCCTGGGCGCGCAGAAGTCCGCGCAGGCCGCGGTCGACGGCTATTCGGGGTCCGCGATGCTGGTCGCCCTCGACACCGGCTCGGGCGACATCCTGGCCGTCGCGCAGAACGCGGCCGCCGGCGACTCGCCGAAGGCCCTGAACGGGCTGTACGAGCCGGGGTCGTCGTTCAAGATCGCCACGTCGGTCGCGGCGATCCAGCAGAGCGGCCTCAACGCGGGCTCGCCGGTCGACTGCCCCGGCGTCGCGACGATCGGTACGCGCACGGTCAAGAACGAGGGCTTCGAACTGGGCGCGACGAACCTGCAGACCGCGTTCGCGCGCTCCTGCAACACCACGTTCGGGCAGCTCTCGCTGAACCTGCCCGCGGACGGGCTGGTCAAGGCGGCGAACGAGCTGGGCCTCAACGCCGACTACGAGATCCCGGGCCTCAAGACCGAGCTCGGCAAGGTCGAGCCCGCGGCGAGCAAGGACGAGCAGGTCGAGGACGGGTTCGGCCAGGGCCGGATCCAGGCCAGCGCGCTCGGCGGCGCGATGATGGCCGCGACGGTCGCCTCCGGCAAGGCGATCACGCCGAAGCTGTGGCACGACCTCGACACCGTCGTGGTCAAGGGCTACTCGCCGCCGCCCGCGTCCGTGCTGGGCGAGGTGCGCAAGATGATGCGCGCGGTGGTCACCAGCGGCACCGGCAAGGCCGCGGCGGGCGCCGGGAGCGTGTTCGGCAAGACCGGCACCGCCCAGTTCGGCGACGGGCAGCAGGCCACCGGCTGGTTCGTCGGCTACCGCGGGAACGTCGCGTTCGCCGTCGTCCTGGAGAACTCGAACGACTCGGGGCCCGCGGTCCAGCTGGCGGCGAAGTTCCTCAAGTCCCTCTGACGCCGGGGCGTCACTTTCAAGTGAAAGTGACGCCTTGGTTCGGCCGTGGGCGAAGCATCCGGGTCGTACCGTGGGGACATGGAGACGATCGCGCTGGCCGAGGTGGCCGCGGTGCTCGCGGACCCGAGCCGCGCCACCATGTGCCTCGTCCTGCTGGACGGGCGGGCGTGGACGGTCGGCGAGCTGGCCAGGGAGGCCGGGATCGCGCTGTCGACGGCGAGTGAGCACGTCACCCGGCTGGTCGACGCCGGGTTCGTCGCCCGTGTGAAGCAGGGGCGGGCGAGTTACGTCCGGATCGCCGACCCGCGCGTCGCCGAGCTCATCGAGCACCTGGCCCAGCACGCCGAGCACCGGCCGGTGACCGGGCTCAAGTCGTCGGTGCGGGTGCGGCGGCTCGGGTTCGCGCGCACCTGTTACGACCACCTGGCCGGCCTCGTCGGCGTCGCGGTGCGCGACGGCATGCTCGCCACCGGCCTGGTCAGCACGGACGCCGGGCTGGCGCTGACCGAGCGCGGCCGGGAGGTCTTCGACGAGCTGGGCGTGCCGGTGCCCGACGGGCGGCGGGCGCTGCTGCGCGACTGTCTGGATTGGACGGAGCGCCGGGACCACCTCGCCGGGTCCCTGCCCGCGGCGTTGCTCGGCAAGGCCGTCGACGCCGGCTGGGTCGTCGCCGAGGGGCATCGCGCGGTGAAGGTGCTGCCCGCGGCGGAGAAGCCGTTCGCCGCGCTGGGCGTCGATCTGGCGGTGCTCCGGCCCTAACACACCGGGTGTCCGACTCGTCCCGGTGGTACACGAACGAGTTAATCCGGCCGCTTCACTATTCTGAGGGCCCCACAGCACTCGGGAGGGAGGCGGCATGGACCAGCTTCCCGTGCTGCTCGGCGTCGGCGGTGTCGTCCTGCTCGCCTCCGTGCTCGCCGTGCGCGTCTCGATCCGCCTCGGCCTGCCCTCGCTGCTGCTGTACCTCGGCATCGGCGTCGTGCTGGGGGAAGCCGGCTTCGGCATCCGCTTCGACAACCCCGGCCTGACCCAGTCGCTCGGTCTCGCGGCGCTCGTCATGATCCTCGCCGAAGGCGGGCTGACGACCCGGTGGTCGGCGGTGAAACCCTCGCTGGGCATCGGAATCGTACTGTCCACAGTGGCCGTCGTGGTCAGCATCGCGGTCACCGGCGCGGCCCTGCACTGGCTGCTGGGCCTGGATTGGCGGCTCGCGCTGCTGTGGGGCGCGGTGCTCTCGTCGACCGACGCGGCGGCGGTCTTCTCGGTGCTGCGCACGGCCGGGATCGGCAAGCGGCTCGTCGGCGCGCTGGAGCTGGAGTCCGGCATCAACGACGCGCCGGCCTACATCGCCGTCGTGGTGCTGGCCGAGGGCACCACTGTGGACTGGACGCTGCCGTTCCTGGCGGTCTACGAGCTGGCGGCGGGCCTGGCGATCGGGCTGGCGTTCGGCTGGCTCGGCGGGCTGGCGTTGCGCAAGGCCGCGCTGCCGGCGACCGGCCTGTACCCGCTGGCCACGGTCGCGGTGTGCGTCGTCGCCTATTCGTCCGGGCAGCTGCTGCACGCGTCGGGCCTGCTCGCCACGTACGTCGCGGCCCTGGTCCTGGGCAACTCCCGGCTGCCGCACCGCTCCGACACATTGTCGTTCGCCGAGGGCCTGGGCTGGCTGGCGCAGATCGGCCTGTTCGTGCTGCTCGGGCTGTTCGCGTCGCCGAGCCGGCTGCTGGAGACGCTGGTGCCGGGCCTGGTCGCGGGCGCCGTCGTGCTGCTGCTGGCCCGGCCGATCTCGGTGGTGCTGTCGATGCTGCCGTTCCGGCTGCCCTGGCGGGAACAGGCGTTCCTGTCGTGGGCCGGCCTGCGCGGCGCGGTGCCGATCGTGCTCGCGATGATCCCGCTGTCGGAGGGGCTGCCCGGCGCCCAGCGCCTGGTCGACGCGGTGTTCGTGCTGGTCATCGTGCTGACGCTGCTCCAGGGCGCGACCCTCGGTCCGCTGGCGCGCTGGCTCGGGCTGTCGAAGAAGTCCGAGGCGTACGAGCTCGACGTCGACTCCGCGCCCCTGGACGAGCTGGGCGCCGAGCTGCTGCAGGTCCGCATCCAGCCGGGCTCGAAGCTGCACGGCGTCTACCTGTCCGAGCTGCGGCTCCCGGTGGGCGCGACGGTCAGCCTGGTCGTGCGCGAGGGCGCGGGCTTCACACCGCAGAAGACCAGTCGCCTGCAGGAGCGTGACCAGCTCCTGGTGGTCACGACGGCCACGGTCCGCGACGACGTCGAGCGCCGCCTGCGCGCCGTGGACCGCGCCGGCCGCCTGGCCCGCTGGCGCGGCGAGTCGGGCATCTGACCCCAGGGGCCCAAGGCCGTGAAGGCCACCTTGAGGGACTCAGAGTCCCTGAAGGTGCCCCTCACGGCCTTCGTCCGTGTCGGCGGCCCGGGTACGTGATCTCGGCGTTGTCCGGTGCTTGTCCGATCTCCGCGCCCACATGGTGATCTTTTTCCGCAAGGGTGAATAAACCCCACGGGGAGCTTCCCTGCGTTCGTCCTTTTGGCTTACTCTCCGCTCCATTCGTTAGCTCGAATGGGTGAGTGTTGAGCAGAAGGAGTACGCAGGGTGATGAAACTTCACGCGCGCGGTGCTGGTCTGGTCGTGGCGGCCGTCCTGGGGCTCGGGCTCGCCGTCGCTCCGGACGCGGCCGCCGAGGTGGGCCCCTTTCCGGCCCTGGCCCTGCCGTTCAAGGCCGGCCAGCAGGTGTACTCCGCCGGGATCCACTCCGACGACGGCAGCACCGGCGTGGAGAACGCCCTCGACCTCAGCCCGGCCGACAAGACCGTGCGGGCGCCGCTGGCCGGCACCGTCCACCTGCAGCACTGCGCGGGCGGCGACTGGGTGACCATCGACCACGCCGGCGGCTGGCGCACCGGGTACTACCACATGGAGGGCATCAAGGTCACCGACGGTGAGCAGGTCGCGGCCGGCGACGTGCTCGGCTCGACGGGCAACGCCCTGCCGTGCGGCGGCAGCAGCACCGGCGCCCACGTCCACTTCACGCTCTGGACGCTGCCGGACGCGGCCGCGGCGGACTGGAACGGCGTCGCCTACGGCCGGCTGTCGACGACGGTCGCGGCCGCGCACGGCGAGCCGATCGACGGGAAGACGTTGGGCGGCTGGCTTTTCACCGCCGGCGCGGACCAGTACACCGGCACCGCGACGCACCTCGCGGACCACGCCGTGACGCAGCTTCCGGGCCATTTCCGCGCGAAGCTCTGACGCTTCTCGGATGCTGCTCGACTTGTGAGCGGCGTCTCAACATGTGAGGCGGGGGTTGGCCGCCACGCGGATTTTCGGTTACCTTCTGTCTCAGGTCATGAGTGCCAGCGTTAAGCCCCGGCTTGCTGGCCGGCAACCCTCCTTCCGCGGTGGGGTGCCCCGGGTGAAGACCGGGCCGGTCGCGCCGTGCGACGGGCAAGCGCGGGCCCCTCGCCGGGGGTCCCCCGGATCGCCGAGGAGGCACCGATGACTCTCGCCATCGATCGCACCAGCACCCCCCAGCCCGTCGAAACCGTTGCGGCGCAGGCACTTCCGACCGTCGTGGGCGCCTCGCTGCGGGTCCCGCTCGTCACCGGCGGGGACATCGGTTACGCCAACCTCGACCACGCGGCGAGCGCGCCGTGCCTCGACGCCGTGCGCTCGGCCGTCGACGAGTTCCTGCCCTGGTACGCCAGCGTCCACCGCGGCGCCGGCTTCGCCTCGCAGGTCTCGACCAAGCTCTACGAGCGCACCCGCGACACCCTGCGCCGCTTCGTCGGCGCGCGGCGGACCGACACCGTCGTGTTCACCCGCAACACCACCGATTCCTTCAACCTGCTCGCCCGCAGCCTGCCGCCTCGCACGGCCGTGGTCGTGTTCGACACCGAGCACCACGCCGCGCTGCTGCCGTGGCAGGGCCCGAACGTCCGGCGCCTGCCGACCCCGCGCACCCGCCTCGCCGCGGTGTCCGCTGTGGACGAAGCCCTCGCGGAATCCCCGCAGGGGCCCCGGCTCGTCGTCATCACCGGCGCGTCCAACGTGACCGGCGAACTGCTCCCGGTCGCGGAAATCGCGGCGGTGGCGCGGAAGCACGGCGCCCGCATCGCGCTCGACGCCGCCCAGCTCGCGCCGCACCGCCGGGTCTCGATCAAGGAGCTGGACGTCGACTACGTCGCCGTGTCCGGCCACAAGCTGTACGCGCCTTTCGGTGCGGGCGCGCTGATCGGCCGCGCCGACTGGCTGCGCGCCGCCCGGCCGTACCTCGCCGGCGGCGGCGCGACCAAGCTCGTCACCGAGGACGCGGTCGTCTGGAACTCCGGTCCCGAGCGGCACGAAGCCGGTTCCCCCAACACGGTCGGCGTGTACGCGCTCGGCGTCGCCTGCGAAACCCTCAGCCGGAACTGGGACGCCGTCGAGGCGCACGAACAGGCCCTGCTCACCCGGCTGCGCAAGGGCCTCGAGAGCATCCCGGGCTGCGCCGAACTGCGGCTGTTCGACGCGCCGGTCGACCGCGTCGGCACGGTCAGCTTCGTCGTCGACGGCTTCGACCCGGGCTGGCTCGCGGCGGTCCTTTCGGCCGAGTACGGCATCGGCGTCCGCGACGGCGCCTTCTGCGCCCACATCGCGGCCAGGCGCCTGATCGGCGTCACCGGCGGTGAAGGGCAGCAGGCGGTGCGGGTCAGCCTCGGCCTCGGCAGCACCGAGGAGCACGTCGACCGCGTGCTGCTGGCCCTGCGCCAGATCGCCGCCCGCGGCGCGCGCTGGGAGTACACGAAGGTGGACGGCCGCTGGGCGCCCGCCGGCGACACTCGGGAGCTGCCGCCCTTCTGCTGAGCGCTAGCCTGGGCCGATGGGGAGAGTGCCGCGTTTCTGGTTTCCGTTGGCCTTGCTGGGTTTCGCGCAGATCGGCATGGTCGTGACGCAGCTGCTGGCGCGGCGCAGCCCGGCCGAAGGCCACTTCGCGACCATGTTCTCGCTGCCGATGAGCCAGGAGAACGCGCGCGCCGCCGACGGGATAGGCAGGCCCCGGTACAGCGCGCAGTGGCTCACCCAGGACGACTTCTACGCACCGGGCGCCGGCCTGCCCGAAGGACCGGTGTGGCTGGTCGCCCTCGACGTGGTCCTGCTGGGCGCGGCGCTCTGGTACGCGCTGAGCCTGCGCCGGGCCGGGCGGGCTGTCCACACCGGGCGGTTCGTCCTCGGCACGGTGGCCGCGCTGCTCGCCGTCCCGCTGCTGGACCTCGTCGGGTCCTGGCAGTTCCGGCTCGGCGACGGGCTGCGCGGCCCGCTGCTGGCCACGCTCGGCCTGCTCGCGCTCGCCGCCTGCGAGCGCAGCCGGCTCGTCCTGCTCACCGCGGCGGCGTTCGCGCTGGTCGCCGTGGTGCTCTCGGCGGACGCCGCGGGCGTGCTGGTCTCCGCGGCGATCCTGTTCGCCGCGGCCTTCACCGCCGTGCTGCGCCGCCGCCCGGACACCGCCGCCGACACGCCCTGACCAGCGCCGTGGACAATGGTGCGGTGAGCACCGAGTCCAGCGCTGGAGAACCCGACACCGACGCCGCCGCCGAGGCGGTGCCCGAGCCCGTCCAGGAGACGCCGGAGGCCCCGGCGAAGCCGCTGCTGCCGAAGCGCCGGGTGGGCTGGGTGTTCGCCGTCGCGGTGGTGTTCTGGGCGATCGACCTGGTGACGAAGAACCTGGTCACCGCCAACCTGGAGGGCAAGGAGCCGGTCCGGATCCTCGGCGGGCTGATCTACCTGCAGGTGATCCGCAACCCGGGCGCCGCGTTCTCGATGGCCACCGGCATGACGTGGGTGCTGGCCCTGGTCGCGCTCGCCGTCGTCATCGCGATCATCTGGATCTCGCGGCGGCTGCGGTCGATCGGCTGGGCGATCGGCCTCGGCCTGGTGCTGGCCGGCGCGCTGGGCAACCTCACCGACCGGATCTTCCGCGCGCCCGGCGGGCTGCAGGGCCACGTCGTCGACTTCATCTCGGCGTTCGCGCCGAACGGCAAGGGCTTCGCGATCTTCAACATCGCCGACTCGGCGATCTGCGTCGGCGGCGCCCTGATCGTGCTGCTGTCCCTGCTGGGCAAGGACTACGACGGCACGTCGACCAAGGACAAGAAGAAGGCCGAGCAGGCCGGGGAAACCAAGCAGGAGGACCAGGCGTGAGCTCGCGGATGCTCCCGGTGCCCGACGGGCTCGACGGGATGCGGGTCGACGCCGGCCTCGCCAAGATGCTCGGGCTGTCCCGCACGGTCGTCGCCGAACTGGCCGAATCCGGCGACGTGCTGCTGGACGGCCGCCCGGCGGGCAAGTCGGACCGGCTGGCCGCGGGTGGCCTGCTGGAGGTCACGCTGCCGGAGCCGGCGAACCCGGTGGAGATCGTCGCCGAGCCGGTCGAAGGCATGCGGATCCTGCACGACGACGACGACATCGTGGTGATCTCCAAGCCGGTCGGCGTCGCCGTGCACCCCAGCCCGGGCTGGACCGGCCCGACCGTGGTCGGCGGCCTCGCGGCGGCCGGCCTGCGCATCGCGACGTCCGGCGCGGCCGAGCGCCAGGGCGTGGTGCACCGGCTCGACGCGGGCACCACCGGCGTGATGGTCGTGGCCAAGAGCGAGCATGCGTACACCGTGCTGAAGCGCGCGTTCAAGGAACGCACGGTCGACAAGGGGTACCACGCGATCGTCCAGGGCCACCCGGACCCGACGCGCGGCACCATCGACGCCCCGATCGACCGCCACCCGCGCCACGACTACAAGTTCGCGGTGGTCCAAGGCGGCCGCCCCAGCGTGACGCACTACGAGGTCGTCGAGGCGTTCCGCGCGGCGTCGCTGGCGCACATCAAGCTCGAAACCGGGCGGACGCACCAGATCCGCGTCCACTTCTCGGCGTTGAAGCACCCGTGTGTCGGCGACCTGACCTACGGCGCGGACCCGGTTCTGGCCCGCAAGCTGGGGCTGAACCGCCAGTGGCTGCACGCGAAGACGCTCGGCTTCGCCCACCCGGCGGACGGCCGCTGGGTGCAGTTCGAGTCGGAGTACCCGGACGACCTGGCGAACGCGCTGAAGATCCTGCAGGACGAGAGCTACTAGTCCTCGATCGACCAGATGAGGGTGCGCTCGTCCGGTTCCGGCCGGGGGCTCCAGCGGACCGAGACCACCCGGGTCGTGTCCGGCAGGACGTACACCGTGTGGCCGCCGAGGGTTTCGCCCGGTTTGACGCCGATCTTGTGCGGCGGCCGGGAGGTCAGCGAGACCGGGGCCTTGCCGATCGTCCGGCCGTCGGCGGTGAGCAGTTCGAGGTAGTTGTCCGGCAGCGAGGCGAACGGGATCGCGCCGCGGTTGGTGATCTCCGTGTGCACGACGACCGAGCGTTCGCCCTCCTCCAGGCGGTAGCCGGCCGCACCGAACAGGAAGTCCGCCGGGTCCTGGACCTCGAGCAGCTGCACCGTCAGCTGCTCGCCCTCCAGGCCCTGGGTCTCCAGCACCTCGCCGAGCCGGCCCTTCTTGCCGCCGGGGGCGCCGGCCGGGCGCGCGGGCTCGTCGCCGCGGGCCCAGGACGCCGTCTGCGGCACGCCCCACGTGCTCACCACGGGGTCGGGCCGCGGCGGGGGCGGCGGGGCGAACTGCTGCTGCGGCGGCCGGGGCGGCGGGCCGGGGTAACGCCCGGACGGCGTGCCCTGGACGTTGTACGGCCCCGATGGCGCGCCTTGGACGTTGTACGGTCCGGACGGCGCGCCTTGGACGTTGTACGGCCCCGATGGCGCGCCTTGGACGTTGTACGGTCCGGACGGCGCGCCTTGGACGTTGTACGGCCCCGATGGCGCGCCTTGGACGTTGTACGGTCCGGACGGTGCGCCGTGGACGTTGTACGGGCCTTGGACGTTCGGGGGTGGCATCGGTACCGGCTGTGACGGCGGTGCCTGGGCCGGGAACTGCGGCGAGCCGGGGACGCCGGGCTTCGCCCACGACGGCGGCGACCCCGCGATGGCCGCGCGCAGCCCGTTCGGGTCGCTTTCGACGCCGACGAGCAGCGGCAGCCCGCTGCCGGACAGCGCGACCAGCCGGTAGGCGACTTCGCGGGGATCCATGCCGACCTTGGCCGCGAGCTCGTGCACGGCCGCCTTGCCCAGCTCGGCGAGCGCGGCGAGCAGGCGGGTATCCACGGGATCGGTCACAGCCACTCGGTGAACGCTACCGCCTCGCCGAACCGCTCGCGCCGAAGGCCGTCCGCCCCCGGCGAACGAACGCGCGTTCCTGTCGGTGATCTCCGTTAGGGTCGCGAACGAGCACACCATCGACGCTGGGGGTCCTGCCCATGACCGCGGTCACCGAACTCGCCGACGAGTTCGTCGAAGCCCTGTACGCCGCCGATCCGCTGATGCCCGCGCTGCTGGGCACCCGCCCGGCGGAACCCGGGCTGCCGGACGTCACGGCCGCCGCCGAACGGGCCCACCGCACCCAGCTCACGGAGTTCGCCGAGCGCGCCCGCGCGCTGGACCCGGCCACGCTGTCGGCCGAAGACCGGGTCACCCGTGAGGTCCTGATCACGTCGGCGGAAGACCGGCTCGCGGCGATCGACTCCCGGATGACCGAGTTCACCGTGACCGACATGTTCACCGGCCCGGCGGCCATGCTGCTCACCGCGCTGCCGATGACGACGGTGACCGCGGGTGACGCGGCCGAGGCCCAGCTCGGGCGGCTCGCCGCGGTGCCGGAGTTCCTGCGCCAGGCCGCGCGGCGCCACACCGAGGGCCTCGCCGAGGGCCTCACCCCGGTGGCCCGCCTGGTCGAGGGCGCCGTCGCGCACCTGGACCGCTACCTCGCCGACCCGGCCGCCGACCCGCTGCGCCGCCAGCCCGCGCCGGACGGCGAGTTCGCGCGGCGCCGCGACGAGCTGCTCGCCGACGTCGTCCGCCCGGCCTTCGCCGCGTACCGCGAGTTCCTGGTCACCGAGGTGGCGTCGCACGGCCGCCCGGACGACCGGCCCGGCCTGTCCTGGCTGCCCGGCGGCGAAGAGACGTACGCGCGCCAGGCCCGGCTGCACACGACCACCGACCGCACCCCGGCGGAGCTGCACCAGACCGGCCTCGACGTGATCGCCGCGCTCGCCGGCGAGTACCGCGAGCTGGGCGCCGAGGTGTTCGGCACCGACGACCTCGCCGCGATCTTCGAGCACCTGCGCACCGACCCCACCCTGCGCTGGACCAGCGGTGACGAGCTGCTGGAGACCGCCCGCGCGGCCATCGCCCGGGCCGACGCCGAGGCGCCGAAGTGGTTCGGCCGGATCCCGCCGCAGCCGTGGACGGTCGAGCCGGTCCCGGAGGAGGCCGCGCCCGGCGCGCCCACGGCCTACTACATGCGTCCGGCCGCCGACGGCTCCCGCCCCGGCATCTACTTCGCCAACACCCACCAGGCCACCGAACGCTTCCGGCACTCGGCCGAGTCCACGGCGTTCCACGAAGCCGTGCCCGGTCACCACTTCCAGCTCAGCACCGCGCTCGGCCTGACCGACCTGCCGCTGCTGCGCCGCATCGGCGACTTCACCGCCTACACCGAGGGCTGGGGTCTCTACAGCGAGCGGCTCGCCGAGGAGATGGGCCTCTACTCCGACGACGTCGCCCGGCTCGGCATGCTCACCGGCGACTCGATGCGCGCGGGCCGGCTGGTCGTCGACACCGGCCTGCACGCGCTGGGCTGGAGCCGGCAGCAGGCCGTCGACTTCCTGGTCGAGCACACGCCGATGGCGCGGGTCGAGATCGAGGCCGAGGTCGACCGCTACATCGCGTGGCCGGGCCAGGCCCTGGCGTACATGGTGGGGCGGCTGGAGATCCAGCGCATCCGCGCGGGCGCCGAGCGGCGGCTGGGCGCCCGGTTCGACATCCGCGCGTTCCACGACGTCGTGCTCGCGGGTGGCGCGCTGCCGCTGTCGGTGCTCGCCGCCGTCGTCGACGAGTGGGTGGCCGGGCACGGCGACACGGCCGACGCCCTGGCGGACGAGCTCGTCGAGCTGACGTTCGAGCACGACCCGCTGCTGCGGTCGGTGCTCGGCCTGCCGGGCGACCACGACCGGCTCGCCGACCAGACCCGGGCCGCGCAGGAGCGCTTCCGCGCCGCGTACACCGGGCTCGCCGCGCGCGCCCGGGCCCTCCCGGCCGCGAAGCTGACGCCGCAGGAAGCCGTGACGCGCGAGGTCGTGGTCGCCGCCGCCGAGGTCGAGGCCGATCGGCTCGCCTCGCGGATGACCGATCTCGCGGTCAGCACCGGGTTCACCGCACCCGCACTGGGCCTGCTCATGCTCCTGCCGTACTACACGCTGGACGACGAGCCGAAGACCCGCGGTTACCTCACCCGCCTCGCCGCGATCGAGCCGTTCCTCGCGGCACTGACCGAGCGGCAGCGCGAAAGCCTCGCCGACGGCCTGGTGCCGCCGGCCCACCTCGCCCGCGTCGGCGTCGAGTACCTCGAGCGCTACCTCGGCTCGCCGGGCACCGACCCGCTGAAGGTGGCCACGACGGCGTCGGTCGAGGGCTTCGAGGCCGAGCGTGACCGGCTCCTCGCCGAGGTCGTCCACCCCGCGTACGCGCGCTACCGCGACTTCCTGCGCACCGAGATCGAGCCGGTCGGGCGGCCCGAGACGGCGCCGGGGATCGGGCACGTGCCGGGCGGTGCCGAGCGGTACGCCGCGATGATCCGCGCGGAGACGACCACCGAGCGCACCGCGCGGGACCTGCACGACACCGGCCTGGCGCTGATCGGGCAGCTGGCGGGGGAGTACCGCGAACTCGGCGGGAAGGTGTTCGGCACCACCGATCTCGGGGAGATCTTCGAGCGCCTGCGCACCGACCCGGACCTGCGCTGGCGGGACGGCGAAGAGCTCCTCGCCGGTGCCCGCGACGCCATCGCGCGGGCGGAAGCCGTGGCCCCGCAGTGGTTCTCGCGCATCCCGGCCGAGAAGTGCGAGGTCGCGCCGGTCCCCGAGGCGGACGCGGCGAGCGGCACGATCGCGTACTACCTGCAGCCGTCGCTCGACGGCTCCCGGCCGGGCACGTACTACGCGAACACGTACGAGGCGGACCAGCGCCCGCGGTTCACCAGCGAGGCGATCGCGTTCCACGAAGCCGTGCCGGGGCACCACTTCCAGCTCAGCCTGGCGCAGGAGCTCGAGAACGTGCCGCTGCTGCGGCGGATCGCCATGTTCAACGCCTACGCCGAGGGCTGGGGCCTCTACACCGAGCGGCTCGCCGACGAGATGGGGCTGTACTCCGACGACGTCTCGCGCTTCGGCATGCTGACCCAGGATTCGATGCGCGCGGGCCGGCTGGTCGTCGACACCGGGCTGCACGCGCTGGGCTGGAGCCGGCAGCAGGCGATCGACTACCTCGTCGAGCACACGCCGATGGCGCGCCTCGAGATCGAGGCCGAGGTCGACCGGTACACCGCGTGGCCGGGCCAGGCGCTCGGGTACATGGTCGGGCGGCTGGAGATCCAGCGGCTGCGGGCGGAAGCCGAGCAGGCGCTGGGCGAGGGGTTCGACATCCGCGGGTTCCACGAAGTCGTGCTGGGCCACGGCATGCTGCCGCTGACCGCGCTCGCCAAGGTCGTCTCGGACTGGGTGGCGGCGGGCGCCGGCGACACCCCGGACAGCCTCGCCGACGAGCTGGTGGCGGTGAACTTCGAGCGGGAACCCCTGTACCCGTCGGTGTTCGGCCTGCCCGGCGACCCCGCCAAGCTCGGGGACCCCAGCGCCGCGGCCCTGGCCGGCTTCCGCGCCCGGTACGCCGGGATCGCCGCCCGCGCCGAGGCGCTCGATCCGGCCGGGTTGCCGGCCGCCGCGCGGATCACCCGCGACGTCGTGATCTCCCAGGCGAACACCGAGATCGACCTGCTCGACTCCCGCCGTGCCGACATCGCGGTCAGCGACGGGCTCGACGCGCCCGCCCTGTCCCTGCTGATGTACCTGCCGCAGACGGTGCTGGACGACGAGCCGAAGGTCCGGGGTTACCTGACCCGGCTGGCGGGGCTCGGCGACCTCCTCGACGCGATCACGGTGCGGCAGCGCGCCGCCGTGGCCGAGGGGTTCGTCCCGCCGGAGTTCCTGGTGCGCATCGGCATCGGCTATGTCGAGCGCTACCTGGGCGCGCCGGAGAAGGACCCGCTGAAGGTGACGCCGTCGTACGCGCTCGAAGGCTTCGAAGCCGAGCGCGACCGGCTGCTCGCCGAGGTCGTCCACCCGGCGTACGAGCGTTATCGCGCGTTCCTGGCCGACGAGGTCGCGCCGGTGGCGCGGCCCGAGACGTCGCCCGGGATCGGCCAGCTGCCCGGCGGTGCCGAGCGGTACGCGGCGCTGATCCGCGCGGAGACGACGACCGAGCGCACGGCGCAGGAGCTGCACGACACGGGCCTGGAGATCATCGGGAAGCTGGCCGGGGAGTACCGCGAACTGGGCGGGAAACTGTTCGGCACCACCGACCTCGCGGAGATCTTCGACCGGATCCGGACCGACCCCGCTCTGCGCTGGCGGGACGGCGAGGAGCTGCTCGAAGGCGCCCGCACGGCCATCACCCGCGCGGAAGCCGTGGCACCGCAATGGTTCTCGCGGGTGCCGGCGCAGCAGTGCGGGGTCGCGCCGGTGCCCGAGGCGGAGGCCGCCAGCGGCACGATCGCGTACTACCTGGAGCCGTCGCTCGACGGGACCCGGCCGGGCGTCTACTACGCCAACACGCATGAGGCCGGGAAGCGCCCGCGGTTCACCAGCGAAGCGATCGCGTTCCACGAAGCCGTGCCGGGGCACCACTTCCAGCTCTGCCTCGCCCAGGAGCTCGAGAACGTGCCGCTGCTGCGGATCATCGCGCACGTCAACGCCTACGCCGAGGGCTGGGGCCTCTACGCCGAGCGGCTGGCGGACGAGATGGGGCTGTACTCCGACGACGTCTCGCGGCTGGGCATGCTGACCCAGGACTCGATGCGGGCCGGCCGGCTGGTCGTCGACACCGGGCTGCACGCGCTCGGCTGGAGCCGGCAGCAGGCCGTCGACTACCTCGTCGAGCACACGCCGATGGCGCACCTCGAGATCGAGGCGGAGATCGACCGCTACGCCGCGAACCCGGGCCAGGCGCTCGGGTACATGGTCGGGCGGCTGGAGATCCAGCGGCTGCGCGCTGAGGCCGAGCAGGCGCTGGGTGCCACCTTCGACATCCGCGAGTTCCACGACGTCGTGCTCGGCAACGGGACGCTCCCGCTGCCGGTGCTCGCCACCGCCGTCGCCGACTGGGTGACCGCGGGTTCCGCCCGAGACGAGGAGTGACCGTGACCTGGCTCGAGCTCGCCGACGACACACCGTTCGGCCTGGACAACCTGCCCTACGGCGTGTTCTCCGTGGGCGGGGCGCCCGAGCGCCGGATCGGGGTGCCGGTCGGCGACCAGGTGCTGGACCTGACCGCGGCGGCCGCGGAGACGGCGGCGTCGTTCGCCCCGCTGCTGACCTCCGGGGTGCTGAACCCGCTGCTGGCCGCCGGGCCGGCGACGTGGCGGGAGGTGCGCGAGAGCGTCCGGGAGTGGCTGACCGAGCCGCGGTACGCCGGCCGGCTGCGGCCGCACCTGGTGCCGCTGGCCGAGGTGACCACGCACCTGGCGATCGAGGTCGCGGACTACGTCGACTTCTACTCCAGCGAGCACCACGCGCTCAACGCGGGCAAGATCTTCCGGCCCGACGCCGTCGAGCTGCCGCCGAACTGGAAGCACCTGCCGATCGGCTACCACGGCCGGGCCGGCACGGTGGTCGCGTCGGGCACGCCGGTCGTCCGCCCGAACGGGCAGCGCAAGCCGCGCAACGCCGACGCGCCGGCGTTCGGCCCGTCGCAGCGGCTGGACATCGAGGCGGAGGTGGGCTTCGTCGTCGGCGTCCCGTCCACTCTGGGCACTGCGGTGTCCACAGAGGACTTCGCGGCGCACGTCTTCGGCGTCTGCCTGGTCAACGACTGGTCGGCGCGCGACCTGCAGGCGTGGGAGTACCAGCCGCTGGGCCCGTTCCTGGCCAAGTCGTTCGCGACGTCGGTGTCGCCGTGGATCGTCCCGCTCGACGCGCTGGAGCACGCCCGCGTCGCCGGCCCGCCGCAGGACCCGGAGCCGTTCGAGTACCTGCGCACCAGCGAGAAGTGGGGCCTCGACCTGGCGATGGAGGTCCGGCTCAACGGCCACCTGGTGTCGAGCCCGCCGTTCGCCACGCAGTACTGGACCGCCGCGCAGCAGCTGGCGCACCTGACGGTCAACGGCGCGAGCCTGCGCACCGGCGACCTGTACGCCTCGGGCACGGTGACGGGCCCGGAGCCGCACCAGCGGGGCTCGCTGCTGGAGCTGTCCTGGGGCGGCCGCGAACCGTTCGAGCTGCCGGACGGCACCACCCGCACCTTCCTGGAAGACGGCGACGAAGTGGCGATCACGGCAACGGCCCCCGGCCCGGACGGCACCCGCATCGGCTTCGGCGAAGTCCGAGGCACAGTGGTCCCCGGCTGACTCCGCCGTGACTCGCGTGACCGGATCACGCGAGTCGCGCGTCGGGGCACGCGAGTCGCGGGCCGGGATACGTGAGTTCCGGGTCGGGGCACGCGAGTCGCGGGCTGGGGCACGGAGGTTTCGGCCCAGGGCGTGACGATCCCCCGGCGTGGGTGTCCGGACTGCGGAGGACACCGGCGGATGAGAGGGTCGGCGCGTGCAACGTGGAGCGGTGAAGGCCGTCGTGAGCAGGCCGTTCCGGCGGGCCGGGGCGACCCTGGCGCGGTACCGGGAGCGCGACGGTGACCACTACGCCGCCGCGATGACCTTCTTCAGCCTCCTCGCCCTGGTGCCGCTGATCATGGTCGCCGTGTCGGTGGCCGGGTTCGTGCTGGCCGGCGACCGGCTGCTGTTCGCCGAACTCGACCGGGTCATCGCCGCTTCGCTGCCGCCCGAACTCGGCGGGCAGGTCACCACCGTCGTGCACACCGTCGTCGGCGAACGCGGGCGGATCGGGATCCTCGCGCTGGCCGTCGCGGTCTACTCGGGCTGGAGCTGGATCAGCAACGTCCGCGACGCCGTCACCGCGATGCTCGGCCAGGAGCGCACCCCGCGGCCGCTGCTGCGCGGCATCGCCGCCGACGTCCTGGCGCTCGCCGGCGTGGGGCTCGCGATGGCCGTCTCCTTCGGGCTGGCCTCGCTGACCGGCGCGGCCGGCGCGTGGCTGCTCGACCTGGTCGGCCTGACCGGCGGGTTCGCCCACGTCGTGCTCGTCGCGGGGTCGCTGCTGCTGGGGCTCGCGGCGAACTGGCTGGTCATCGCCTGGTGCCTGGCCCGGCTGCCGCGCCGGGCGCTGCCGCTGCGCTCGACGCTGCGCCCGGCCGGGGCCGCCGCCGTCGGGCTCGGCGCGATCCAGCAGGCCGGCGGCCTCTACCTGCACCTGCTCGGGCGCTCACCGGCCGTCGCGACGTTCGGCACCCTGGTCGGCGTCCTGCTGTTCGGTTACCTGATCGTGCGCTGGCTGCTGATGGTCACTGTGTGGATCACCGTCCGGGACGACCCGCCGCCCGGCACGCTCGGCGCCGACGTCCGGTACGCCGGCACGACGCTCGGGGCCGGCGCCTCGGCGGAGCTGGTGGTCCGCACGTTGACCGGCCGGTAACATGCGCGACTAAGCGCTTGCTCACCACAGGAGGACGTCCATGAAGATCGGGACCGCGGTCAGCTACTCCGGAGGCTTCGCCGACAGCGTCGCCGACGTCGTCGAACTGGAGAAGGCCGGTCTCGACGTCGTCTTCGTGCCGGAGGCGTACTCCTTCGACGCGGTCAGCCAGCTCGGCTACCTCGCCGCCAAGACCGAACGCGTGCAGCTCGCTTCCGGCATCTTCCAGATCTACACACGCACGCCGACCCTGACCGCGATGACCGCGGCCGGGCTCGACTTCGTCTCCGACGGGCGGTTCATCCTCGGCCTCGGCGCGTCCGGTCCGCAGGTCATCGAGGGCTTCCACGGCGTGAAGTACGACGCGCCGCTGGGGCGCACCCGCGAGATCGTCGAGGTCTGCCGCCAGGTGTGGCGCCGCGAGCGCGTGGTCCACGAGGGCAAGCACTACACGATCCCGCTGCCGCCGGAGCAGGGCTCCGGCCTCGGCAAGCCGCTCAAGCTGATCAACCACCCGGTGCGCGAGCGCATCCCGGTGCTGCTGGCCTCGATCGGGCCGAAGAACGTCGCGCTCACCGCCGAGATCGCCGAGGGCTGGCAGCCGATCTTCTTCCACCCGGAAAAGGCCGCCGACGTCTGGGGCGCGTCCCTGGCCGAGGGCAAGGCGAAGCGCGACCCGGCGCTGGGCGAGCTGGACACCTACGTCACCGTCGCGCTGGCGATCGGCGACGACGTCGAGGCGCTGCTGGACCACGTGCGCCCGGTCGTGGCGCTGTACGTCGGCGGGATGGGCGCGCGGGGCAAGAACTTCTACAACGACCTCGCCTGCCGCTACGGCTACGAAGCCGAGGCGAAGCTGATCCAGGACCTCTACCTCGACGGCAAGAAGGAGGAGGCCGCGGCCGCGGTCCCGCTGGAGCTGCTGCGCGCGATCTCCCTGGTCGGCCCGGCGGGATACGTGAAGGAGCGGCTGGCCGCGTTCGCCGAGGCGGGCGCGACGACGGTGATCGTCAACCCGCTGCAGCCGGGCCGTGAAGGCCGGGTGGCGGCGGTGTCGCAGCTGCGCGAGCTGATCGGCTGACTCAGCTGGGCACCGCGTAGACGGCCACGCGCGCGCTGGCGACGCCGGCCCTGTCGAACGTCCCGTCGCTGGTGATGAGGCGCAGCTCGGGCCCGGTGCCCTCGGGGGCGACGAGCGTGCTGTCCGGCTCGGCCGGCGGGAAGAGCGCCGTGTGGCGGACGGTGAAGCGGGTGTCGTGGCCGGTCTCGTCGCGCACCACGAGCAGCGCGCCGGGCATCAGGGTGGCGAGGCCGGCGAACGCGCCGTTCGTGTAGCCGAAGCCGGAGTGCCCGGACAGCACCGCGACCCCCGGGCTGCCGGGTGCCGGGCCGTCGGCGAACCAGCCGACGCCGGCCGCCGTGCCGGGCTGCTCACGGCGTCCGCCGCCGACCCGGCCGAGGTCGACGATGTGGTCGAGCGTCCGGCGGAGTTCGGGGATCCACAGCTGCGCCGGCGGGGCGCCGGCCGCCGCCGCGGCGGGGCGTCCCGCGGCCGGGGCGCCGGCGGGCACCGAGGCGTCCGGGGTGAGCACGAAGGTGACGCCGACGAGGACGCCGACCAGCCCGGCCACCACGGCGACCACGACGCCGGCCGGCCGCACGAGCTCGGATCGCCGCTCGGGCCGTTCGCTCACCTTCGTCTGCTCCACACCTGTTCGATGTCTCAGGAGTCGTGAACGGCTGAGTGGCGTTACCGAATCGTGTCCAGTGGTGGTGGAGTTCACTCGATCGGGTTATCCGTCTGTGATCTGCGCTTCAAAAGAGCACGTTCGGACCAGTGAATCGGGGCAATGTCCGGCACGGGGCGGGGAGATCCGACAAAATAACTGGTTTCGACCCGTCGGACTGGGGATATTCACCAGGCGGAAGTGAGGTGTGCCGAGCTGTGCGGAAAATCGAAGAGCCCGGGAACGCCACCGTGGGCGTGCTGGACGTCGGATCGTTCAGCGCCCGCCTGGTGGTGGTCCCGGTCGCCGGTCGCTCGCTCCAGCCGGTGCTCAACCACCAGACGCGCCTGCGCCTGGACCGCGAGCTCGACTCGCACGGCCGGCTGACCGCCCGCGGTATCGCCTCGGTGACCGCCGCCGTCGCGGCCGGCATGACCACCGCCTACCGCCACGGCTTCGCCAGTGTGTACCCGCTGGCGACCTCGTCCATTCGCGACGCGGCCAACTCGGCCGACGTCGTCCGGCACGTCGCCGGCGAGACCGGCGTCGAGCTGCAGTTCCTCTCCGGCCGCCGCGAGGCCGAGCTGGCCTACCTGGCCGCGCGCCGCTGGTACGGCCCCAAGGCCGGGCCGTTGCTGATCCTCGACATCGGCGGCGGCACGGTGGAGCTCGCGGCGGGCTGCGGCGAGCAGGCGACGTTCGCGCGGTCGCTGCCGATGGGCGCGCGCTCCCTGACCCGCGACTGGCTGCCGACCGAGCGGGTCTCGGGCAAGCAGGTCAGGGCACTGCGGGCGTACGCGCTGGACCAGGCCACCACCACGCTCGGGGCCGCGGACATCGCCGGTCACCGGACGGTCGGCTGCTCGAAGGTGCTCCAGCAGCTCGCGCGGCTCGCCGGCGCCCGGCCGGGCAAGTCCCGCGACCTGCGCCTCGACGACCTGCGCGCCTGGATCCCGCGGCTGGCCGCGATGCCGACGTCGAAGCGGGCCGAACTGCCCGGGATCTCCCGCAACCGCGCCAACCAGGCCCTGGCGGGCGCGATCGTGGCCGAGGCGCTGCTGAGCGTCGCCGGCGGCCAGCTGACGATCTGCCCCTGGTCCACCCGCGACGGCCTGCTGCTCGCCCTGCGCGACGAGGCCGCCAAGGGACGCCGCCGCGGGCGCGTCCAGGTCGCCTGAATCCGTCCCGGCCTGGTCGTGGCCGGGAAAACCGGGTATTCCGGAAGACATGAGCCAAACGCAGCGGTCCCACGGCAAGGACGACGAAGACGACGAGCTCCCCAAGCTGCCCACCGCCGGCCAGCTGACGCACGACGTGCCCACCACCCCGGACCCCGACGTCAAGCCGGCCGGCACGGAGGAGATCCCGGACCCACCGGGCCGGGACGCGGTGAGCGACCTCCCGCAGTGAGCCGTTCCGGGCGACCGGGCCGGTTTCCGCCGAATGGTCTTGCGCCGGTCCGATAGTGCCTTGCCGTTCCACGGGGGCGGTGGCTACGTTCCGGTGATGCGTTCGCGACTGCTGGCGGTGACCTTCGAGGCGGACGACCCCGCTGAAGCGGCGCGCTTCTGGGCCGGCCTGCTGGGCCGGGAGGTCGTCGAGGACGACGGCGGTGTGCTGCTCCCGGGCGGGGAGGCCCAGCTCGGCCTGCGGTTCGCACCGGGCCGCGCCGGCCGGCTCGGCGCGAACCGGATGCACCTGCACCTGACCAGCGCCGACCTCGACGACCAGCGGCGCACGGTGGCCGCGGCGGTCGGGCTCGGTGGCCGCCACGTCGACGTCGGGCAGCGACCCGAGGAGGCCCACGTCGTCCTGGCCGACCCGGCGGGCTACGAGTTCTGCGTGATCGAGCCCGGCAACGGCTACCTCGCCGGGTGCGGCCCGCTGGGGGAGCTCACCTGTGCCGGCACCCGGCGGGCCGGCCTGTTCTGGAGCGCGGCGCTGGGCTGGCCCCCGGTGTGGGACCGGGGCGAGCAGATCGCGATCCAGTCGCCGCGCGGCGGCACGAAAGTCGCGTGGGACGTATGGGACGGCACACCCGTGGCGCCGAACCGGCAGTGCTTCGAGCTGCTCCCGGCGGACGGCGACCAGCGGGCGGCGGTCGACGCGCTGATCTCCCTCGGCGCCGCCCGGCTCGGCGTCCGCGACGACGGCACCGTCGTGCTGGCGGATCCCGACGGCACCGGGTTCCGCGTGCGGCCGGTGGAGAGCGCACTGACCGCCCCGGGTCCGTGAATGGCTCATCGAGGGACTCGGAGTCCCTCGATGAGCCATTCACGGACTTTCCGGGTCAGCGGCCTTCGGCGGTGATCGGGTTCGACGGTTCCGCGAACTGACGCAGCTTCGAGGTGTCACGCCGCATCGGCGCGCGGCCCGGGGGCTGGCGCGGCGGATCGCCCGCGTCGATCTTCGGGATCGCGAACCGCTGGGGTTCGACGGTGATGGTGATCCGCTCGCCGTGGTGCACCACGTCCAGCGGTTCGCCGGCCAGCACGTGGTAGGTCGCCTGGTCGGGATCGATCTCGACCTGGAACCGCGTGCCGCGGAACATCAGGCGGAAGGTGATCCGGTCCAGCTGCGGCGGCAGCCGCGGCGCGAACGCCAGCGCGCCGCCGTGGTCGCGCAGCCCGCCGAACCCGGCCACCGCGCCCTGCCACGCCCCGGCCAGGGACGCCATGTGCAGGCCGTTGCGGACGTTGTTGTGGACGTCGTGCAGGTCGGTCAGCGCGGCCTCGGCGAGGTAGTCGTAGGCCAGCTCCAGATGCCCGACCTCGGCCGCGACGACGGCCTGCGTGCCCGCCGAGAGCGACGAGTCCCGCACCGTGCGGGCCTCGTAGTAGGCGAAGTTGCGCGCCTTCTCCTCCATGCTGAACGAGTCCCCGCACATGTGCAGGGCCAGCACCAGGTCCGCCTGCTTCACGACCTGCTTGCGGTAGAGGTCGAAGTACGGGAAGTGCAGCAGCAGCGGGTAGTGCGCGAGGTCGGTGCCCTCGTAGTCCCACTCGTCGTGGTCGAGGAACCCCTCCGACTGCGGGTGCACACCGAGTTCGCGGTCGTAGGGCAGGTACATCGCCGCGGCGGCGGCCCGCCACGTGTCGAGCTCGACCGTGTCGACCTCGAAGCGGGCCGCGATGTCGGGGTGCCGCGCGCACGAATCCGCGGCCGCCAGCAGGTTCCGGCGCGCCATCAGGTTCGTGTAGACGTTGTTGTCCGCCACCGCCGAGTACTCGTCCGGGCCGGTGACGCCGTCGATGCGGAACGCGCCGTGCCGGTCGTGGTGGCCGAGCGATGCCCACAGCCGCGCGGTTTCCAGCAGCAGCTCGACGCCGTAGTCGCGCTCGAACTCCTCGTCGCCGGTCGCGTTGAGGTAGCGCAGCACGGCGTCGGCGATGTCCGCGCTGACGTGGAACGCCGCCGTGCCGGCCGGCCAGTAGGCCGAGCACTCGGCGCCGTTGATCGAGCGCCACGGGAACGCCGCGCCGCGCAAGCCCAGCTGGTGCGCGCGTTCCCGGGCTTTGTCCATTGTGGAATGCCGCCAGCGGAGTGCGTCGCGGGCCGCGTCCGGCATGGTGTAGGTGAGCACCGGCAGCACGAACGACTCGGTGTCCCAGAACGCGTGGCCGTCGTAGCCCGGGCCGGTGAGGCCCTTGCCCGCGACCGCCCGGCTTTCCCCGCGGGCCCCGGCCTGCAGCAGGTGGAACAGCGCGAACCGGACGGCCTGCTGCAGCTCGGGATCACCGTCGATCTCGATGTCCGACGTGGCCCAGAACTCGTCGAGGAACGCGCGCTGCTCGGTGACCAGGCCCTTCCAGCCGGTCTGGCGGGCGCCCGCCAGGGCGGCCTCGACCTGCGAGCGCAGCGCGGGTACCGAGCGCTGCGCCGACCAGCCGTAGGCGAGGAACTTCGTGATGCGGAGCTTGCCGCCCTTGGGCACGTCGACCGCGACGGTGAGCCGCGCGAGGTCCTCTTCGGCGTGGATGCGGGCGCGGATCCCGTCGTCCACCTCGATCTTGTGGTCCATCGCCGCGGCCATCCGCAGCCCGGAGCGCCGCGTCTGGTGCACCAGCACGGCGTTGTAGTCGGTGGCGCGGTGGAACTCGCCGACCAGCGGCGACTCCAGCGCCGCGGCCACCCGCGGGTCCCGGGTGTCGGACTCGATCGGCTCGTTGGCCAGCAGGTCGGACTGCACGACCAGCTGCAGGTCCTCGTCGAGCGGCTCGACCTCGTAGCGGATCGCGGCGATCGCGCGCTGGGTGAACGACACCATCCGCTCGGTGCGCACCCGGACCCGGCGTCCGGTGGGCGAGGACCACTCGGTCGTCCGGGTCAGCGTGCCCCGGCGGAAGTCGAGCACCCGGTCGTGTGCGGTGGCCGCGCCGTAGCGCATGTCGAGCGGCTCGTCCTCGACCAGCAACCGGATGATCTTGCCGTCGGTCACGTTGACGACGGTCTGGCCCTCTTCGGGGTAGCCGTACCCCGCCTCGGCGTAGGGGAGACCGTGCTCCTCGTAGAAGCCGTTGAGGTAGGTGCCGGGCAGGCCGCGCGGTTCCGCTTCCTCGAGCGTGCCGCGCAGCCCGATGTGCCCGTTCGACACCGCGAAAGCCGATTCGGTGCGCTGCAGGGCGTCGACGTCCATGCCGCGCCACCGCAGTTCCCACGGCGAGCACTCGTACCCGCGTGGTTCGTCGCTCATTCAGTCCTCCAGCAGTTCGGCGAGGTCGTCGACGACGACGTCGGCGCCGTGCGCGCGCAGTTCTTCGGCCTGGTCGGCCCGGTTCACGCCGACGACGTACCCGAACCCGCCCGCCTTTCCGGCCTGGACGCCGGACTGGGCGTCCTCGAACACGGCGGCGTTTGCGGGCTTGACCCCGAGGGCTTCGGCACCGGCCAGGAACGAGTCCGGCGCGGGCTTGCCCTTGAGGTGCCGCTCCCGGATGGTGAGGCCGTCGACGCGGGCTTCGACGTACTTGCTCAGGTCACCCGCGTCGAGCACCTTGGCGCCGTTCGCCGACGACGTCACCACGGCGATCCGCAGCCCGGCGGCCTTGACGGCGTCGAGGTAGCGGATCGAGCCGGGGTAGGGGCTCACGCCGCGCTCGTCGATGATCTTCAGCACCAGCTCGTTCTTGCGGTTGCCCACGCCGTTGACGGTCGGGGCGTCGACCGCATCGTCCGGATCGCCTTCCGGCAGCGTTATCCCGCGCGACTTCAGGAATTCACGCACCCCGTCGGCGCGGGGGCGGCCGTCCACATAGGTCGCGTAGTCCTTGTCCGTGAACTCCTGGAACCCGGCGCCGTCGCGGGCGCGGAGAAATTCGTCGAATGTCCGTTTCCAGGCCTCACGATGGAGAACCGCTGTTCCGGTCAGCACCCCGTCGAGGTCGAAAAGGCACGCGGTGATGGTTTCCGGCAATCCCGTCATGCCCGCACGCTACCGGTCATCGCCGTCGTTCGCGGGTTCTTCGGGGTGGGGCCGCACCCGATGGATGAGTTCGTGCACGGTCGCGTCCGCGAGCCGGTAGCGCACCACCCGGCCGGTGCGCTGCGTGGTGACCAGGCCGTGCGCCCGCAGCAGCCGCAGGGCCTGCGAAACCGCGGTGTCCGTCATGCCCGTGACCGCGGCGAGGTCGGTGACGCTGATCTCCCGCGCGTAGTGGATCGAGACGAGCAGCGCGAGCCGCGAGGGGTCGGCGACGACGGAGAAGCGCTGGGCCCACTCGTCGATGACGGCGCGGTCGCCGAGCCCGTCGGCCGCCGCGGCCACCCGCTCCGGGTCGATCGGCTTGCGGCCGGGGTCGGTGCTCACCCCCGGATGATTCCACCTGCGGTCCGGGCCGACCACCGGTGGCCTGGGTCACGCGCGGCTTGACGGCACCGGGGTGGCCGGGCGAGGCTGGCGTTAAGACGCTTGTCATAGTTCCTGGGAGCCGAAAATGACCGATGTCGCCGCCGAGACCCGCTCGAAGACGATCACCTGGCAGGACCCGCTGGCGACGGCCCGGCTCGGCCTGACGATGACCGGCTCCGAGTACCTGACGGCGATCGCCGAGGGCCGCATCCCCGGCCCGCCGATCGCCGCGCACTTCGGGATGCGGTGGGAAAGCATCGGGCATGGCGAGGTCGTCGCGGTCATCGAGCCGGACGAGTCGATGTACAACCCGATCGGCATGGTCCACGGCGGCGTCGCGGCGACGATGCTCGACTCGGTGGTCGGCTGCGCGGTGCATTCGACGCTGCCGGCCGGGGTCGGCTATTCGTCGGTGGAGCTCAAGGTCAGCTACCTGCGCGCGATCCACGCCGGGCGCGGCGAGATCCGCGCGACCGGCCGCGTCGTGAAAGAGGGTTCGCGCATCGCCTTCGCCGAGGGCGAGATCCGCGACGCCGACGGGAAGCTGCTCGCGACGGCGTCGGGGACCTGCGTCATCACGCGCTAGCGAGCTTCCTTGACGTCCCAGTGCTCGACGAGCAGGCCGCCTTCGACGCGCAGGATGTCGACGACGGCGTAGGTGCTTCCGGGCAGCTGCACGCGCAGGTGGGCCACGACGAGGTCGTTCTCGGCGACGACGTGCTCGATCGTCGTGGTCCCGCCCATGAGCGGCGAGTTCTTCACGGCGTCGGCGAACGCGTCACGGCCCGAGGGGAGGCCGGGGCTGTGGGTCACGAAATCGGGGTGCAGGGCGGCTTTCGCGGCGTCGATGTCCTTACGGACGAACAGGTTCTCCAGGCATTCGACGACGATTTCGCGGGTTTCGCTCATGGCGTTCATGGTCGGCTTTCCGGGCGTGGCCGTCGATTACGCCGCGGGTAATCACCGCGGCGGGCGGACCCGTCGGCCGCGAATGGCGTCGCCGCCGCCGTAGCGCGCGATGACCGAGGCCAGGAGCTTCCGGGCGTCCTCGACGCGTTCGGCGCCGTAGTCCGCGACCAGTTCCTCCTGGAGCTCTTTGCGGAGCGCGCGTGTCGCCTCGACCGCGTGAAGCGCGTGCTCGGTGAGGTGCAGGAGCTTGGTCCGCGCGTCGGCAGGGTCGGGCTCGCGGCGGACCAGGCCCCGGCGTTCGAGGTCGGCGACGGCCTTCGACGCGGCCTGCTGCGTCACCCCCATCCGCTCGGCCAGCGCGGTGATGGACAGCGGCGCGGCCAGGACGTGCTGGATGACGACGCCGTCGTTGAAGCGCAGGTCTCCGAGGCCCCGCTCGGCCAGGCGGCGTTGCACTTCGTCGGTCATCGCCCAGCCCGCGAAGAGGGCGGTGAGTGACAGATCGAGGGAGTCTGCCGTAGGATGCACAACCATGGTTGTGGAATCTAGCAGAGTGCCGGCCGAGCTGGCCGGGGAGTTCGTCCGCGTGGCGCACCGGATCGTCTGGTGCACGATGGTGACGGTCGACCGCCGCGGCCGGCCGCGGTCCCGGGTCGTCCACCCGATCTGGGAGCGGACGCCGGAAGGCCTGTCCGGCCGGCTGTTCACCCGCCCGACGCCGCTGAAGGTCGCGCACCTGACGGCGTCGCCGTACGTGTCGTGCTCGTACTGGGACCCGCAGCACGAAGTCGCGGTCGCGGAGTGCCGCGCGGACTTCGCCGACGACGAGGCGACCCGCAAGTACCTGTGGGACCTGTTCGAGTCGACGCCGGAGCCGCTGGGCTACAACCCGAAGATCCTGGGCGGCGAGGACCACCTCGACCCGAAGATCACAGTGCTGCGCTTGACACCCTGGCGGATCTCGACGGGCGGCGAAGCCTGGCGCGCGGCTTAGAACAGCGTCAACTGTCCTTTGGGTGGCCGGTTCCGAGCGTCGCGCGCGGCGCACCGGCCGCAAGTCACTTCGTCGTCGGTCGGCCGCAGCCCGCGGTAGTCCCAGCTGTTGAGGCCGGTGCCGCAGGCGGGCAGCCAGTCGCCGGTGACGAGGTGCACGGTGCCCGCCGTGGTCCGGCCCCGATCCCCGGCGTGGGCCCGGCGCCAGGTCGGCGGCGGCCCCGGGGGAGTTTCGGCCGGGCGGTGGTGGGTGAGCCGGTTTCGGAACGCGGCCAGGGGTTTGCGCTGCGGGGGCAGCGTGAACAGGGCGGGCGGATCGGCCTCCGGATCCATGGAGTCCACGGTCGCAGGAGGTCCCGCCGATCGGCTACCGCCATCCCGGGCACCGCGGACCGGTGTCGCGGACCGGGTGTCGCGCACCGGGTGTCGCGCCGGCCGAGCGCGCGGCTCCGAGATCGCCGCACGGCCGTGAAGGGCACCCTCAGGGCTTATATGTCCCTGAAGGTGCCCCTCACGACATTGAAGTCCTGAGGGTGCCCCTCATGGCTTATATGTCCCTGAGGGTGCCCCTCACGGCTGTGAAAGTCCTGAAGGTGCCCCTCACGGCTTGGAAAAGTCCTCAGGGTGCCCCTCACGGCTGTGAAAGTCAGGCAGCCCCGACGCGGCGGTCGAAGACCAGGCCTTCGGCCGCCCGCAGCCCCACGCTGATCGCGCCCGTCAGCACCGCGTCCTCGCCCAGTTCGCCCTGGACCACTTTCGGGACCAGCGGCGTGAACGCGCGCAACGCGCGGTCGATCGGCTCCAGCAGCAGGTCTGCCGCCGTGCCCATGCCGCCGCCCAGGACGATCAGTTCCGGGTCGATCACCGCCGCCACCGAGGCCACCGTGTACGCCAGGCGATCCGCTTCCGTCTCCACCGCGCGGCGGGCCAGCTCGTCGCCTTCGCGGGCCAGGCGGAACACCTCGCGGGCCGATTTCGCTGTCCCCAGGCCGAGTTCGCGGGCGCCGCGGACGACCGACTGTGCCGCCGTCGCCTCCTCCAGGTGGCCGCGGGTGGGCGGCAGGCCCGGGGAGTCGGACGCGCGCGTGCGGCCGTACGGGAGGTAGCCGATCTCGCCCGCCGCGCCGGTGGCGCCGCGGAAGACCCGGCCGTCGACCATGATGCCCATGCCGACGCCGGTGCCGATCGTGATGCAGCCGAACACCGATGCCCCCCGCGCGGCGCCGCTTTCGCCTTCGCCGACGGCGGTGAGGTTCGCGTCGTTCTCGACCATCAGGTCCGGGCCCAGCGCGGCCTCGAGGTCGTCGATCAGCCCGGCCCGGCCCCAGCCCGGCAGGTTCGGCGCGTGCCGGAAGCAGCGCTTGTCCGGGTCGGCGACGCCGGGGGAGCCGACGACGCGGACAACGATGTCGCCCGCCGTCAGCCCGGCCTCGGCGACGGCGTCGGCGGCGATCCGGCCGACGGCGGCGACCAGCGCCGCGCCGGAGCGGGCGGAGTTGCGTTCGTCGCGGCGCGCCACGAGCGTCCGGCCGAGGTCCGACACGGCGACGCGGATGTGCTCGCGGCCGATGTCGACGCCCAGGACGTACCCCGCGGTCGGGTCGGCTTCGTACAGCACCGCCGAGCGTCCGGTGCCGGTGGAGGTGTGCCCGGTCGGGCGCGCCAGGCCGGCCGCCTCGAGCGCCAGCAGCGCCTGGCTGACCGTCGGCTTCGACAGCCCGGTGTCCTTCGCGACCTGCGGCCGCGTCGCCGGGCCGCTGCGCCGCAGCAGGTCCAGCACCGCGCGCTGGTTGATCTTCCGCATCCCGGCGGGGGTCCCGACCGTGGGGATTTCTACGCCGGCCACCCGTGCCCGCCTCCTGTCGTCCTCGTGCTCATCGCCAACCTAATCACCGCGCCGCCGCCGGGGACGGGAATTCCGCCGGAATCCGGTCCGTTGACCCGAGCATGAGCACTCCGGTACGCGGGCGCGTCCGCGTGGCACAAGGCGCGAAGCGGGTTCGGGTGTTCCTCGGCGGGCAGGCCGTCGCGGACACGGTGCACCCCCTCCTGGTGTGGGAAGTCCCGTACTACCCCACGTACTACTTCCCACGCGCGGACGTGGAGAGCGGCCTGCTCACCCCTTCCGGCCGGACGTCGCACTCGCCCAGCCGGGGGGAAGGTGTCCGGTCGACGATAAAGGTTGCCGGGTCCGAGGCGGTGGACGGCGCGCTGGAGTACCCGGATTCGCCCATCGAGGAGCTTCGCGGCCACGTGCGGTTCGACTTCGCCGCCTTCGACTGGTTCGAAGAGGACGAGCAGATCTTCACCCACCCCCGCGATCCCGGGGTGCGCGTCGACATCCTGCCCAGCTCGCGGCACGTCCGGATCGAGGTCGACGGCGTGACCGTGGCCGACACCGTCCGCCCGCACCTGCTGTTCGAGACGAACCTGCCCACCCGGTACTACCTGCCGCGCGTGGACGTCCGGATGGACCTGCTCGAGAAGACCCAGACCGTGACGCACTGCCCGTACAAGGGGGCGACGGAGTACTTCTCGGTGGCCGGGCACGAGGACCTCGCCTGGAGCTATCCGACGCCGCTGCCGGAGAGCACGCGCGTCGCCGGGCTGGTCGCCTTCCTCGACGAGAAGGTCGACGTCTACGTGGACGGCGTCCTGCAGGAGCGGCCCAGGACCAAGTTCGCCTGACCGCTCACGCGTCCGGCAGCCAGTTCCCGTGGAACCCCGCCGGCACGCGCTGCGGCAGGTGGACGACGGCGACCGGCGCGGCGGCGACGTCCCCGGCGTCGAAGACCACGAGGTCACTGCGGTCTTCCGCGGCGTCGTGGACGTAGGTGAGCAGCCAGCCGTCGCCGCTCTCGGCGGGCACGAACACGGCCTCGCCGGGGGTGCGCCCGGGCGCGAAGACGTGCTGCTCGACGGCGCCGGTGTGCAGGTCGTGGCGGCGCAGGAAGCTCTGCTCGCCGTCGCGGCCGCTCTGCGTGACGTGCCCGAACCGGACGTCGGAGCCGGCGAAGCGGTCGTCGATGCGCGGGAACTCGGCGGGCCGGTCGTCGAGGCGCTCCTCGGTGACGCGGCCGGTCGCCGGGTCGAGGCTCCAGCGCCACAGCACGCCGGGTGACGGCTCGTGCCCCTCCCGCCACAGGTGGTCGTAGCGGACGACGGTCACCACGATCCGGCCGCCGGTGGTGTCGTGCGCGTTGAGCGTGTGGAAGACGTAGCAGGGTTCGACGTCGAACCAGCGGACGCCGCCGGCCGGGTCGTCGCGGCGCAGCACGCCGAGGCGCGCGCCGTAGCCGGCGTCCCAGCGGTAGGGCATGCCCTGCCCGACCGACGCCCGGTCGAACACCACCGGCAGGTCGTAGAACACGGCGTGGGACGCGGTGAGCGCGAAGTCGTGCATCATCGTCAGGCCCGGCACGTCGATCGGCTGCCGGACGCCGAGCTTCCCGCTCGCGTCGGCGCGGTAGTAGCTCACGTGCGGCGCGGTGATGCTGCCGTAGCCGAAGAAGTGCAGCTCTCCGGTCGTGGGGCAGATCTTCGGGTGTGCCGTCATCGAGTCGGCCAGTTCGCCGCCGAAGTCGTACGCGCCCACGGTGTCCAGCTCGGTCGTGATCTCGTACGGCAGCGACGACTCGACGAGCGCGAGCGTCCGGCCGGCGTGGTTGACGACATGGGTGTTCGCGGTGCTGGTGCGCAGGTTCCGGGTGCCGTCGGCGTTGTAGAGCGTGGCGTCGTCGTCGCCGAAGCTTTCGGTGCGGACCCAGCGGTTGCGGTACCAGGCGGCTCGGCCGTGCTCGAGGCGGACGCCGTGGAGCATGCCGTCGCCGGTGAACCAGTGCTTGCTGCCGGTGCGCGGGTTGGGGCCGTTGCGCAGGTACCAGCCGGTCAGCTCGGGCGGCAGCGCGCCGGTCACCGGCAGGTCGAACGCCGTCAGCTCGTCGTGGACGGGGGCGTAGGCGCCGGTGAGGTGGAAGCCGGTGGTGGTCATGGTGATCACGCGGCTTTCTGCGCGCGGGCGCGGACGATGCGCGGGTAGCGGATGGTGAAGGCGACGGGGACGGCGAAGCCGAGGACCTTGAGCACGATCAGCGCCGCCGTCGCGTGCGGGGCGTAGTTCAGCAGCGCGATGCCGGCGAGGCCGGTGACCGTGAAGCTCGCGGCCCACACGAGGGTGATGACCAGGTTGACGCGCTTGAAGACCGGGTTGTCCCACAGCTCCGGCGGCGTCATCGTCTTGGCGATGCCGAGGGTGAACGGGCGGCGCACGAGGATCGAGCCCCAGGCGGTGAGCGCCAGCCAGGCGTCGGTGAGCGCGCCGGTGTAGGTCTTCAGCGGCGACGCCGGGAAGCTGAACGCGACGACCGTGAGCAGCGCGAAGAAGGCCAGCGCGCTCAGCTCGATGATCAGCGTGCCCGGCTTGCGGCCTTCGCGGCGGGCCACAACGAGCAGGACGGCGGCCAGGACGAGCCCGGTCAGGCCCGACCAGCGCCAGTCGAACTGCGTCGCGACGACCGCGAAGGCAATCCACGGGATGAAGCTCTTGAGGTAGTTCATGACCGGTCTCCCCACGACATTCCAACTGTGACATGTCGAAGTTAAAGGGTCATCATTGGACATGTCAAGAGTGGAAGGTAGGATGGGGTCATGAGTCTTCGACACGCCGTGCTGGGGCTGCTGGACGAGGCGCCGGCCAGTGGTTACGACCTGCTGAAACGCTTCGAGCAGGCGATGTCCAACGTGTGGGCGGCGACCCAGAGCCAGCTCTACGGCGAGCTCGGCAAGCTCGAGAAGGCCGGTCTGATCCGGGTGCTCGCGGAGGGACCGCGCGGGCGCAAGGAGTACGAGATCACCGAGGACGGCCGCGTGGAACTGCGGCACTGGCTGGTCGAGGTCAAACCCAACCGGTCCCCGCGCAACGAGGTCCTGCTGCGCGTCTACTTCCTGGGCTCGGTGTCACCGGAGAAGGCGAAGGAGTTCATCGAGTACATGGGCGAGAACAGCCGCGAGCGCGAAGAACGCCTCACGGAGCTGGAGGCGTCCATCGACTGGGGCGACGACAACGAAGCCCAGTACGGCCGCCTGGTCCTGGAGTGGGGCAAGCGCTTCTCGGCGATGAGCCGCGAGTGGTCCGAGTGGGCCGTCAAGCAGATCGGGTAACCTCGTATAACGCCCTATACCGCTCGGGTCAGGCGGCGCGGCGGCCGTGGGCCGGGCGGCGGAAGGGGCGGGACCGCGGCCGGGGCGCCGCCGGGGTGTCCACAGTAGACCCGCGTGTCGTGACGTCGTCGCCTGCCGTCGCCGCCGGGAGGGGTGCGGTGCGGTCGCGGTGACCTCGGTGCACCGCGTACAGCAGCGCTAGCCCCAGCACCACCAGCACGTGCGTCGCCAGCCGGGCCACCGTCACCTGGCCGGTCACCAGGTCGCCCGCCGACAGCGCGAACAGCACCCCGACGAACCCGGTCAGCAACGGCAGCTGGCCGCCCGCCGTGCGCGGGCGCAGCGCCGCCGTCAGCAGCCCGATGCCCACCGCCAGGTTCCACGCGCCGCTCTCGTGCGCCAGGTGCCCGGGCAGGGCCATGCCCTCGTGCGCGTCCGCCGTGCCCAGCAGCTGCGCGAACGCCAGCCCGAGCTGGGCGAGCGCCACCACGGCCAGTGCGATCCGCACGCCCCAGCCGTCGCCGGCCGGCGCCGGGGTGCGCTCGAGGATCGACGCCGTGAGGTCCGGGACGCGCGGTGCCGGGCGCAGCAGCATCGCCCGCCGCAGGTGTTCCGCGCCGGTGAGCCACTCCCGGCACACCGCGCAGCCGTCGAGGTGCCGGTCGACCGCGCCCGGCGGGCCCGGCTCGGTCTCGCCGTCGAGCCTGGCCGACAGCCCTTCGCGGCATTCTTCGCACCTCACCTCCCAGTAGTCGGGCGAGGAGGCCACGAGGTTCCCGGTGACTGCTAGCGTCCCGGACATGACCCGGGGTGAGAGGGACGAGCGCGCGACGTCGCTGGCGCTGGCCGCCGGCCGTGGCGATCGCCGCGCGCTGGAGGAGTGGGTCCGCGCGACCCAGGCCGACGTCTGGCGCTTCCTCGCCCACCTCACCGACGCGTCCCAGGCCGACGACCTGACGCAGGAGACCTACCTTCGCGCCTGCGGTAGCCTTCGCCGCTTCGCGGGACGCTCGTCGTCGCGGACGTGGCTGCTGTCGATCGCGCGCCGGGTCGTCGTCGACCAGCTCCGGGCCGCGGGCGCCCGGCCCAAGATCGCCGACACCGACTGGGAAGCCGCCGCCGAACGCGGCCGCGGTACCTCGGCGGGCTTCGAGGACCTGGTCGAGCTGGGCCTGCTGCTCGACGGCCTGGAGCCCGAGCGGCGCGAGGTGCTCGTGCTGACGCAGGTCCTCGGCCTGTCCTACGCCGAGGCCGCCGACGTCTGCGGCTGCCCGGTCGGCACCGTCCGCTCGCGCGTCGCCCGGGCCCGTGAAGACCTGGTCCAGGCCCGTCGTGAGCGCGGCTCCGGCACCGGCTGACCCACCCGGCGCACCCGCTTGGGCCGTCCGGCACTGTGGCGGCGCACACATTCGGCCGCTTCCGGTGTCATCTCGTCACAGAGATGGGCGGACACGACTACGCCGCGTTGACGCCCTGACAACGCCTGCTTAGCGTGACCCGGGTCACGAGGTCCCCGCCTCCCACCACGCCGCTCCGTTTCGCGTCGCCGTGAAGCGCGCAACCCCGGAGCCCCCGAAGGGATTCCCGATGGCCAGTCCCACCACCGAACCCGCGGACCCGGGGCAGGTCGGCCGCCGCCGCTTCCTGACCTACCTCGTCGCCGCGCCGACGCTCACCATCGCCACGAAGCTCACCGCGGACGCCGTCGCGCCGGCCGTGGCCGAAGCCTCGATCCCGACCCTGCCGCAGCCCGCCGAGATCCTCGACCTCGGCGACGTCCTGACGCTGTCGGGCGTGCCGACCGCCGGGCTGCTCGTGCTCGAGATGACCGCAGACGGCCGGGCGCGGCTGCAGCTGCCGCGCTGCGAGGTCGGCCAGGGCATCACCACGGCGAACGCGATGCTCGTCGCGGAGGAGCTGGACCTGCCGCTCGACCGGGTCGACGTCGTGCTCGCGGACGCCCGCACCGAGCTGCTGTTCAACCAGCTCACCGGGGGCTCCAACACGATGCGCTCGCTGTACGACCCGGTCCGCGCCACCGCGGCGGCCGCGCGCGCCCGGATGGTGGCCGCGGCCGCGGCGCAGTGGGGGACCGACGCGTCGCGACTGTCCACACGCGACGGTGCGGTGTGGGCGCCGGACGGCCGCAAGGCCGGCTACGGCACGCTCGCTGGGCCGGCGTCCCGCTCCGGGCTCAGCATCGGTGTGGTGCAGCCGAAAGCCGAGTCCGCGCACACCCTGGTCGGCACGCCGACCTCGCGCAAGGACGCCCGCGCGATGGTCACCGGCCAGCAGGTCTACACCCTCGACCTCGACGTCCCGGGGGCGAACCCGGTGATGGTGCGCCGCCCGCCGACCATCAACGGCACCGTCAAGAAGGTCAACAACGAAGCCGCGGTGCGGGCGATGCCGGGGATCATCGACATCGCCGTCGTGAAGACCGGCGTCGCGGTGATGGCCGAGACGTTCGGCCAGGCCCTCGACGGCAAGGAGGCGCTCGACGTCACCTGGGGCCCGGGCACGGTCGACGGCGAGAACAACGAGACCATCAAGAAGAAGCTGCACGACGCCACGCTGCCGTTCGTCGTGCCGCCGCTGCTGACGCAGTACGTCGACGGCGAGTTCGACTTCGCCTTCGCCAGCCACGCGCCGATGGAGTCGAACTCCGCGGTCGCCGACGTCCGCGAAGGCAGCGCCACGATCTGGGCCGGGCTGAAGTCGCCGATCGTGGCGAAGCAGACCATCGCGCAGGAGCTGGGCCTGCCGGAGAACCAGGTCACGGTGCACGTCCAGCAGGGCGGCGGGTCCTTCGGCCGACGGCTGTTCTTCGACGCCGCTCTGGAAGCCGCGCACATCTCGCAGGCGATGAAGAAGCCCGTCCGGCTCATGTGGAGCCGGATCGACGACATGCGCCACGGCCGGGCGCGCGCGGCGAGCCACCACAAGATCCGCGCCACCTTCGCGCTCGGGCAGGTGCTCACCTTCGAGCACCGCGTCGCCAGCGTCGAAACGGACTGGAGCCACGGCCTCGGCGAGATCCTCACGGCGTTCGCGGCGCAGCTGCCGGTCGCCGGGAACCTGAGCTTCGCGCAGACGGTGTTCCTGCTGACGATCAAGTCGCCGTACAACTTCGGCGTCACCACGCAGCTGCTCAACGAGGTACTGCTGAAGTTCCACACCTCGGCGTGGCGCTCGGTGTACTCGGCGAACACCCGCGGCGCCGAGGAGATCATGGTCGACGAGATCGCCGCGAAGCTCGGCAAGGACCCGGTGCAGTTCCGCCGCGAGTTCATCAAGGTCGACCGCCAGCGCGCGGTGCTCGACAAGGTCGCCGAGCTCGGCGAGTGGGGCAAGAAGATGCCGAAGGGCTTCGCCCAGGGCATCGCGGTGCACGGCGAGTACAAGTCGTTCACGGCCTGTCTGGTCGAGCTGGACGCGCGCGACCCGAAGTACCCGCGCGTCACCAAGGCGACCATCGCGGTGGACGTCGGCAAGCCGGTGAACCCGCGCGGCATCCAGGCGCAGATGCTCGGCGGCCTGACCGACGCGATCTCGACGACGCTCACCGCGGGCCTGCACATCGACAAGGGCCTGCCGCTGGAGGGCAGCTACTCGCAGTTCCACTACGCACGGCAGAAGAACTCGCCGCCGGACGTCACGGTGCACGTCATGCCGGCGACCGGCGACGACATCGGCGGCGCGGGCGAGCTCGGCCTGCCGGCGCCGGTCGGCGCGATCGCCAACGCCTACGCCCGCGCCACCGGGATCAAGCCCCGCAGCTTCCCGATCACGTTCCCGGTCGACTTCGACCCGTTCCCGCGCTGACAGGAGTTCCCACCATGCCGAACTACACCTTCGTGGTGAACGGGAAGACCGTCACCGTGGACGCGCCGGCCGACCTGCCGATGCTGTGGGCGCTGCGCGACAAGCTCAAGGTCCGCGGGCCGAAGTACGGCTGCGGCATCAACGTCTGCAAGGCCTGCACCAGCCACCTCGACGGCGAGGCGTTCAACCCCTGCGTCACGCCGGTTTCCGACTGCGCGGGCAAGGAGGTCACCACGATCGAGGGGCTGGCCGACGGCGAGAACCTGCACCCGGTCCAGGAGGCGTGGCTGGAGCAGGACGTCGCGCAGTGCGGCTACTGCCAGCCCGGCCAGATCATGGCCGCCGTCGCGCTGTTGAAGAAGACGAAGAACCCGACGGACGCCGACATCGACGCGATCCAGAACGTCTGCCGCTGCGGCACGTACTTCCGGATCCGGGAGGCGATCAAGAGCGCGGCCGCCAAGATGTGACCCGCGGATGCGGAGGTTCTACAAAAGGATCTCCGCATTCGCGGATCTTGGCATATGTTCACCCGATCGTGGTGCGTGCCTTCGGGTTAGATGTCGGTCTCGGGCCTCGACGAGGAGGCCGGGGGACGCGGAGGCACCATGCACGACCAGGCCGAAGAGCTGGCGTCCGCCGTCTCGACGCTGGCCGCCGAGGTCGAGCGGAAGCTACCGGAGCTGATCGAGAGCACCGTCGCCCGGATCCGGGCCGAGATGCCGGTGTACCGCGACGCCCGGTTCGTGCCCCCCGCGGAGCTGCGGAACTCGGTGCGCGCCAACCTCGACCACGCCCTGCGGACGCTGCGCGGGACCGGCGTCCCGGACCTGTCCCAGGCCCGCGCGACCGGCCGGGCCCGCGCGTTGCAGGGCGCGCCGCTGCCGGAGCTGCTGCGGGCCTACCGGATCGGGCTGACCGAGGTCTGGCACCGGTTCGTGGACCTGACCGCCCGCGGCTCGTCGCAGGATCTGGCCGGGCTGGTCGCCGCGACGACGGCGATCTGGGCCCTCATCGACGACCTCGCCGAGGCGCTCACGACGTCCTATCGGGACACGACGGCGGAAGTCCTGGTGGCGCAGCAGAACCGGCGCTCGGCGCTGGTCGAGGCGCTGTTCGCCGGCGGCTCCGCGACCGAGGGCACGCTGTGGGACATCGCCCGTGTGCTGGATCTTTCGCTGGACGGCACGTTCGTCGTGGTCGCCGCGGAAACCCCGCGGCTGGGCCAGGAACCGCTGCCGCAGATCGAGCAGCGGCTGCGCGGACTGCACCACGCGTCCGCCTGGCGGCTGAGCCCGGACCTGCAGGTCGGCGTGGTGTCCCTGCGCGACCCGAGCGCGTCGAAGGCGATCGTGGACCTGGTCCGGGAGCACCCGGTGGGCCGCGTCGGGATGAGCCCGGTGTTCACCGGCCTCGCCCACACCGCCCGCGCGCTGCACCTGGCGCGGGTGGCGCTGTCGAGCCTGGCGCCGGGCACGCCGTCGCTGGTGCAGTTCACCGAGTCGCCGCTGGCCGGCCTGGTGGCCAGCTCGCCGGAGGCGTCGGTGCAGCTGGCCCACCACGTGCTGCAGCCGATCCTCGACCTGCCGGGCGACGACCGGAACGTGCTCCTGCTGACGCTGCGCGCGTGGTTCGACTGCCAGGGCTCGACGAAGCTGACGTCCGAGCGGATGTTCTGCCACCCCAACACGATCCGCCACCGCCTGCGCCGGGTCACCGACGAGCTGGGCCGCTCCCTGACCGACCCGGCGGACATCGCCGAGCTGGGCGCGGCTTTGCGGGCCCTGAACCTCTTCCCGGAGGCGACCCACCTCCCCGCGCCGCGCTAGCCCGGTCGTCACTTTCGCTAGGAAAGATGCGTCGCCTCACGTGGACTTCACAGGTTTCGGCGCGGTGCGGGGCGCGGGGTCAGGGGCGGACGCCGGGGCCGTAGCGCCGGGCCATGCCGGTGAGCCAGTCGCGGCCGACCGGGTTCGCGGTGTGGACGTGCACCACCGGCGGCCAGCGGTCGTGTTCGCACAGCCAGAGCACGACCGGGCGGGTCGTGTCGTCGCCGCCGAGGTCGTGGTCCAGGGAGATCGCGGCGAACTCACCCGCCGCGAGCAGCTCGAGCGCCTCGGCGCTCGTCTTCGCCCAGGTCCAGCCGGCCGGGGCCGGGCGGAGGTCGTCGACCCAGAGGCGGCTCACGAGGCCAGCAGTTCGCGCGTGCGGGCCTGGTCCTCGGCCGGGCCGAAGGGCATCACCAGCAGCTCGGTCGCGCCGGCGTCTTCGAGCGCCTTCACCTGGCGCCGTACGGTTTCCTCGTCACCGATGATCGCGCTGTCGGACGCCTTCGCGTAGCCGTCGCGGTCCAGGACCGCGCGGTACGCCGGGACGCTCGCGGCGGCCCCGTACGCCTGCTCGACCCAGGCGCGCCGTTCGTCCACTTCGGACGTCACGCAGATCAGCTGCCCGGAGACGATCCGCGACGCGGCACCCAGCGCCGGCACCACGAACTCGCCGATCGCCCGCGGCCCGGCCCACGTCGTGATCACGCCGTCGGCCAGTTCGCCGGCCAGCCGCGTCGACTTCGGGCTCACCGAGCCGACCAGCAGGGACGGCCGCCCGGCGCCCGGCGCGTTCACGCCGCCCGCCGCGGTGAGGGTCTCGCCGTGGACGTCCGCCTTTTCCCCGCGCAGCACCGGGTTCAGTGCCTGCAGGTACTCGCGCAGGTGCCGCAGCGGGCGGTCGTAGGAGTAGCCGAACTCGTGCTCGACGATGTACCGGTGGCTCAGCCCGACGCCGAGGTGGACCGGCACGCCGGTGGCGGCCTGCACGGTCAGCGCCTGCGCGGCCATGGTGATCGGGTGCCGCGGGTAGGTCGGCACCACGCAGGTCCCCAGCTCGATCCCGGGCGCGGCGGCGCCGAGCGTGGGCAGCGCAGTGAGGGCGTCCCAGCCGCCGCGTTGCGCCAGCCAGAGCGTCTGGTAGCCGAGCTTCGCGGCTTCGCGTGCTTGCGCGGTCATGGCGTCGAAGCCGACGCCGAGTTCGTCGATCAGGATTCCGGTGCGCATCTGCATCCCCAGTTCTAGTAAGCCCGCTCGAGCCGCTTCCGGTCGAGCGCGACGGATTCGGTGAACAGCGCGATGGCCCGCGGCGCGACGGCACGCAGCTGCTTCGTGGAGACGGCCAACGGCTCGAAGGCGTGGGCGACGGTGTCGGCGATCAGCGCGGGCGCCGGCGGGGGTGAGCCGACGAGGAAGCCGTGCAGCACCGCCCGGTAGGCGACGGCGAGTTCGCGGGCCGGCCGGTCGGCGCGGAGCAGGTCGTTTTCCGCCAGCAGCTCGAGGTACTCGACGAACGCCTCGTCGTGGCGCGGGTCGAGCTTGTCGTGCAGCTTCGGCAGGAGCTTGCCGAGCGTTTCGGTGTCGTCGGCGTACCCGGCGCGCAACAGCGGGCGGGCCAGCACGTTCGTGTACTGGACCTCGGTCAGCGTGGCGAGCCGCGCGGCGAGCGGGTCGGCCTCCATGGCCCGCACCAGGTCTTCGATGCTGCGGACGGACTCCCGCAGCAGAACGGCCAGGAACAGCTCCTCGCGGTTCTTCCAGTGCAGGTAGACGGTCCCCTTGCCGACGCCGGCCCGCTCGGCGACGTCCTCGATCGTGGTGCGCCGGTACCCGGCGCGCAGCAGCAGCCCGGCGGCGGCGTCGAGGATCCGCTCGGCCCGTTCGGCGCGGTCTTCGGCAGGAGGCATACGACCATCGTATGACCGAATACGAAATCTGGTCAAACGTCAGGCCGGGAAAACGGCGAGGCGCGTGGCACCCCGCCGTCCCGGTGGGCGGTGCTCAGCCGTCCGACGACCGCTTCCAGAGGTTGATGTCCGCGTCGGTCGCGTGGCCGTCGATCTCGGTCAGCTCCTCGGAGCTGAAGTCGAGGTTGCCGAGCGCGCCGACGTTGTCCTCCAGCTGCTTGACGCTGCTCGCGCCGATCAGCACCGACGTCACACGGGCGTCGCGCAGCGCCCAGGCCAGCGCGAGCTGGGCCAGCGACTGCCCGCGGCGCCCGGCGATCTCGTTGAGCGCGCGGACGCGGCCCAGCCGGTCGTCGTCGAGGGTGTCCGGGTCGAGGGACTTGCCCTGCGCGGCGCGGGAATCCGCCGGGACGCCGGTCAGGTACTTGTCCGTCAGCAGGCCTTGGGCCAGGGGCGAGAACGCGATGCAGCCCGCGCCCACGTCCGCCAGCGTGTCGAGCAGGTGGTCCTCCTCGATCCAGCGGTTCAGCATCGAGTACGACGGCTGGTGGATCAGCAGTGGCGTGCCGAGCTCCCGCAGCAGCCGTGCCGCCTCGGCGGTCCGCTCCGAGTTGTACGAGGAAATCCCGACGTAAAGCGCTTTCCCGGCGCGGACGGCGCTGTCGAGCGCGCCGACCGTCTCCTCCAGCGGCGTTTCGGGGTCGAACCGGTGCGAGTAGAAGATGTCGACGTAGTCCAGGCCCATCCGGCCGAGCGACTGGTCCAAGGAGGACAGCAGGTACTTGCGGGAGCCCCACTCGCCGTACGGCCCGGGCCACATGTCGTAGCCGGCCTTGGTGGAGATCACCAGCTCGTCGCGGTAGGGCTTGAAGTCGGTGGCCAGCAGCCGCCCGAAGTTCTCCTCGGCCGAGCCGAAGGGCGGGCCGTAGTTGTTGGCCAGATCGAAGTGCGTGATGCCGAGGTCGAAGGCGCGGCGGGTGATGTCGCGCTGGGTCTGCAGGGGCTTGTCGTGGCCGAAGTTGTGCCACAGCCCGAGCGAGATCGCGGGCAGCTTCAGCCCGGACCGCCCGCAGCGCCGGTAGGGGATCGAGTCGTATCGGCCGGAAGCCGCAACATAGGTCACGCGGCCGATGCTAACCGTCCGGGACGCGGACGCCAGTCCGGTAGAGTCCGGGGTGAGCGAGCGCTTAGGAGGCCATCGGTGGGCACCGGATTCTTCACCTCCGTCGACGACGTGTCGGCGAAACTGGCCGAGGCCGGCTACCTGGCGTCGACGGCGGTGGCGACCACGGTGTTCCTCGCCGACCGGCTCGGCAAGCCGCTGCTGGTCGAGGGCCCCGCCGGCGTCGGCAAGACCGAGCTGGCCAAGGCCGTCGCCCAGGTCAGCGGCTCGCGGCTGGTGCGCCTGCAGTGTTACGAGGGCATCGACGAGGCCCGCGCGCTGTACGAGTGGAACCACGCGAAGCAGCTGCTGCGGATCACCGCCGGCCGCGACGAGACGTGGGAGGACGCCCGCACCGACATCTTCGGCGAGGAGTTCCTGCTGCGCCGCCCGCTGCTCACGGCGATCTCCTCGGACGAGCCGACCGTGCTGCTGATCGACGAGACCGACAAGGCCGACATGGAGGTCGAGGGCCTGCTGCTGGAGGTGCTCGGCGACTTCCAGGTGACCGTGCCGGAGCTGGGCACGATCACCGCCACGCGCGCGCCGTTCGCCGTGCTGACGTCCAACGCGACGCGCGAGCTGTCCGAGGCGCTGCGCCGCCGCTGCCTGTTCCTGCACATCGACTTCCCGGACGAGGAGCTGGAGCGCGAGATCGTCCGGCTCAAGGTGCCCGGCATCAACGACGCGCTGGCGGATTCCGTCGTCCGGGTGATCGCCGCGCTGCGGGCGATGGACCTGCGGAAGCTGCCGTCGGTCGCGGAGACCATCGACTGGGCGCGCACGCTGCTCGCGCTCGGCGCGACGACGCTGAGCGAGCAGGTCGTGCGGGAGAGCCTCGGCGTCGTGCTCAAGCACCAGGACGACATCACCAAGGCCGGCGCCGGGCTGCAGCTCGAACAGGTCCTGGACGCGTCGTGACCGGCGGCGTGCCGGAGCGGCTCGCGTCGTTCGTCAAGGCACTGCGGGTCCAGGGCATCCCGGCGGGCCCGGCCGAGACGGTCGACGCCGCCGCGGCCCTGGAGGTGCTCGGCTTCGACGACCGCGAGCTGGTCCGCGAGGGCCTGGCCGCGGCCCTGGTCCGCCGCGGCGGGCAGCGCGCGGTGTTCGACGCCGCGTTCGACCTGTACTTCCCGGCCGGGGTCGGCACGCCCGAACGGGCCCGCTCGGACACGACCCTCGAAGAGCTGCGGGAACAGCTCGCGGCGGCGTTGACCGCCGGCGACGAGCAGGCGCTGGCGCAGCTGGCCGGGCTCGCCGTCGAGATGCTGGGCCAGTACGGCTCGTCGGCCGGCCCGGGCGGCGGGTTTTCGGCCCACCAGACGCTCGACCGGCTGCAGCCGCAGACGCTCATCGCGCGGGTGCTCGCGGCGATGCGCGGCGGCGGCGCGCGCGGTGAGTTCACCGACCGGCTCGACCGCGACGAGATCCGCCGTCGTGTCGAAGGCTTCCGCGGCCAGGTCCGGACCGAAGCCCGCCGTCGCGCGGCCGAGGTCCGCGGCCGCGAACGTGTCGCCAAGCACGCCATCGCGCCCGCGGCCGACCGCGTCGACTTCCTCATCGCCAGCCGCAACCAGCTCGCCGAGCTGCGCCGCACGATCCAGCCGTTGTCCCGCAAGCTGGCGACCCGGCTCGCCGCCCGGCGCAAGCGCACCACGCGCGGGCAGATCGACCTGCGCCGCACGCTGCGGCGCTCGCTCTCGACCGGCGGCGTGCCGCTGCGCCCCGCGTATCGCCACCGCCGGCCCGGGCGGCCGGAAATCGTGCTGCTGTGCGATCTTTCCGGCTCGGTGGCGGGGTTCGCGAACTTCACCATGCTGCTCGTGCAGGCGCTGCGCGACCAGTTCAGCAAGATCCGCGTCTTCGCCTTCGTCGACAGCACCGACGAGGTCACGCACCTGGTCACGAACGGCGTCGCCGACCCGGAGAAACTCGGCGCGCGCATGCTCACCGAAGCCGCGCTGGTGCGCTGGGACGGCCACAGCGACTACGACGGCTCGCTCGCGCAGTTCACGGCGAACTGGCTGGACGCGGTCGGCCCGCGCACGTCGGTGCTGATCCTCGGCGACGCCCGCACCAACGGCGGCGACCCGAACCTCGACGCCGTCCGCGCGATCAAGTCGCGCGCCCGCCACGTCTACTGGCTGAACCCGGAGCGGCGGTCGCTGTGGTCGACGGGCGACTCGGCGGCTTTGGAGTACGCCGACGTCGTGGAGATGCACGAATGCCGCACGGTGCACCAGCTTTCGACGTTGGTCACCCGCCTGCTGCCGGTGTGAGCCACGCGTCGATGTCCCGGAGCATCTCGGCTTTTGCCGTCTCGGGCGCGAACGACGCGTGCACGCTCGCCCGCGCGAAGTCCGCCATCACGGCGTCGTCGTAACCGAAAGCCCGTTGCACACGGCGGTATTCCTCGGCCAGCTGTGCGCCGGTGACCGACGGGACGTCGGTGTTCAGGGTGACTCGCAGGCCCGCGGCGAGCAGCCGCGGGAGCGGGTGCTCGGGCAGTGACGGCACCAGGCCCAGCGTGACGTTCGAGGACGGGCAGACCTCCAGTGCGAGCCCGCGGTCGCGGACCTCCGCAGTCAGCTCCGGGTCGTCGAGGACGCGGATGCCGTGGCCGAGGCGCTCGGTGCGGCCCACCTCGAGCGCTTCGCGGATGCTGTCCGGTCCGGCGTCCTCGCCGGTGTGGTGCAGCAGGTGGATCCCGGCCGCGCGGGCCTTCTCGAAGATCGTCGCGAACGGCCGGAGCGAGTGGTTCTCCTCGCCCGCCATGCCGATCGCGAAGACGTCGTCGTACTTCAGGGCGAGGTCGAGGGTGCGCTCGGCGCGTTCGACCGACCGGCGGCGGGAGTGGTCCAGCAGCAGCCGCCACTCGATGGCACCGCTGTCCTTGAGTCCTTTGAGGACGGACGCGAGCGGCATCTCCGGGTCGCCCAGGCGTTCCCCGTGCGCGGCCGCGGTGAACGTGATCTCGGCGTAGCGCGTGCCCTGCGCGGCTTCGTCGGCGCAGTACTCGCGGGCGATCCGCTCGAAGTCCTCCGGTTTCCGCAGGCACGACCGGATGAGCGCGTTGTAGTCGGCGAAGGCGCGGAAGCCGTCGAACACCGGTTGCCCGTCCGGGACGTCGACGCCGTTGGCCGCGCCGAGCTCGCGGAGGGTGCCCGGCCGGATCGTGCTCTCCAGGTGGACGTGCAGGTGGGCCTTCGGCAAGGCGGCCAGGTCGCGCATGATCGCGAGCGTAGGTGTCGTGGCCGGGCTTGCGCGCGCGATTTTTCCGGCATCGGACGCAACCGAGGGGTTGCGTCTGATGTCCTCTCGTGCAACTCTGTGGTTGCATCAGAAATCGAACCAAGGGGAACCGATGAACCAGGACCAGGTCGAGCAGGAGATCGTGATCGACGCGCCGATCGAGCGGGTGTGGGCGGTGCTCACCGAATCGGAGTACGTCGGCCAGTGGTTCGGCGACGGCACGCCGGCGCCGGTGGACCTGCGGCCGGGCGGGATCATCCGGCTCGACCACGGCGACCACGGCCGGTTCCCGACCAAGATCGTCTCGCTGGACCCGCCGCGGGCCCTTTCGTACCGCTGGGCCAGCGGGTTCCCGGGCGTGGTCGCCGACGAGGCCAACTCGACGCTGGTCGAGTTCACGCTGGCCGCGGAGGGTGGCGGCACGCGGCTGAAGGTGGTCGAGAGCGGCTTCACGACGCGGGCGCCGTCGCCGAACCCGTCGCCGGACGACACCCGCGAGAGCCACGAGAAGGGCTGGACGGCGGTGGTCGCGAAGCTTGGGGAGCTGTCCGAGAAACTGGCGGTATGACGACGGAGCCCGTTGCCGCCGAAGACGTCTTTTCGGCACTGGCCGACCCGACCCGGCGCCGGCTGCTGGAACTGCTGTCCCAGCGTGGCGACGCGACGGCCACGGAGCTGGCGAGCGACCTCCCGGTGAGCCGGCAGGCGGTGGTGAAGCACCTGGTGGTGCTGGACGGGGCGGGCCTGGTGACGGGCCGCCGCGACGGCCGCGAGCGCCGCTACCAGGTCCGCCCGGACGCTCTGGCGGCCACGGCCCGCTGGATGAACCAGGTCGCGGCCCAGTGGTCCTCCCGGCTGACGGCGATAAAGCGGCTGGCGGAGCAGGCCGAGGGTTCGTGACGGCGGGGGAAAGCCTCTGACGACCACCACGAGGGCAGCCAGGTCCCTCATGGTGGCCGTCGGACGCCCGGCGGTAGGGCACGGGCAGAGGGTGGCGCAGGTTTGGCGGCGGTCACACGGGGAACCTCTGGGGGGTTCGTCCGCGTTGTCAGGATGACCGCTACTGATGAGGGAGGACCACCGTGGCTTTCATGCGCAAGCTCACCGTGCTGGCCGGAGCCGCCGGCGCCGCCCGCGCCTACGCCAAGAAGAACCCGGAAAAGGTGAACCAGGCCGTCGGCAAGGCCGCCAAGTTCGCCGACGACAGGACCAAGGGCAAGTACCACCAGCAGATCGCCGGTGTCGTCCGCAAGGTCAGCTCGGTGACCGGCCCGGAAGACCGCCCGGGACCGGCCACCCGCTGAGCCCGGCTCAGTCGGCGGCCAGGGTCTCGAGGACGCCTTCGCCGTACTTGGCGAGCTTGTTCTCACCGACCCCGCTGACCGTGCCCAGGTCGGCCAGCGACGACGGCTGTTGCGTGGCGATCTGGCGCAGGGTCGCGTCGTGGAAGATGACGTAGGCAGGCACGCCCTGCTCCTTCGCGACGCCGGCCCGCCAGGCCCGTAGCCGTTCGAACAACGGGGCCGCCTCCGCGGGCATGTCCACCGCGGGGGCGGCTTTCCGGCTGGCACCGCGCGCTCGCGGCGCGGCGGTCCGCTCGGGCTCGCGGCGCAGCATGACCTCGCGGTCGCCGCCCAGCACTTCGGCGCTCGCCTCGGTGAGCACCAGCGAGCCGTAGTCGCCTTCGACCGCGAGCCAGCCCTGGGCCAGCAGCTGCCGCACCACCGCGCGCCACTCCGGCTCGCGCAGCTCGGTGCCGATGCCGAACGTCTTCAGCGTGTCGTGCTGGAACTGCGTGACCTTCGGCGTGGACTTGCCGAGCAGGATGTCGATGACCTGACCGGCGCCGAACTTCTGCCGCCGCTCGTTGCGCAGCCGCACGATCGTGGACAGCAGCTTCTGCGCGGGGACCGTGCCGTCCCATTTCTCCGGCGGGTTCAGGCACGTGTCGCAGTTGCCACACGGCTCGGCTTTCTGCCCGAAGTAGTTGAGGATCTGCACGCGGCGGCACTCGACCGTCTCGCACAGCGCCAGCATCGCGTTGAGGTGCGCGCCGAGCCGGCGCCGGTGCGCGTCGTCACCCTCGGACGTGTCGATCATCTTGCGCTGCTGCACCACGTCCTGCAGCCCGTAGGCCAGCCACGCCGTCGACGGCAGCCCGTCACGGCCCGCGCGGCCGGTCTCCTGGTAGTAGCCCTCGACGGACTTGGGCAGGTCGAGGTGCGCGACGAACCGGACGTCCGGTTTGTCGATGCCCATCCCGAACGCGATCGTGGCGACCACGATCAGCCCGTCCTCCCGCAGGAACCGCGACTGGTGCTTCGCGCGCACGCGCGCGTCCAGCCCCGCGTGGTACGGGACGGCCGGGATCCCGTTCTGCACCAGGAACTCCGCGGTCTTCTCGACCGAGTTCCGGGACAGGCAGTAGACGATCCCCGCGTCCCCCTGGTGCTCGGTGCGCAGCAGCTCCAGCAGTTGCCGCTGCGGCGAGTTCTTGCCGACGATCCGGTACTGGATGTTCGGCCGGTCGAAGCTCGCGACGAAGTGGCGGGCCTCGTCGAGGTTCAGCCGGGTCGCGATCTCCTTGTGCGTGGCCTCGGTGGCGGTCGCGGTGAGCGCGATCCGCGGCACGTCCGGCCAGCGCTCGTGCAGCGCGGAGAGCTGCAGGTAGTCGGGCCGGAAGTCGTGGCCCCACTGGGCGACGCAGTGCGCCTCGTCGATCGCGAACAGCGAGATCTTGCCGCGGTCGAGCAGCCGCACGGTGGCTTCGACCGAAAGCCGTTCCGGGGCGAGGTAGAGCAGGTCGAGCTCGCCGGAGAGAAACGCCGACTCGACTTCCTGGCGGGCCGCGTAGTCCTGGGTGGAGTTGAGGAATCCCGCCCGGACCCCGGCGTTGCGCAGCGCGTCGACCTGGTCCTGCATCAGCGCGATCAGCGGCGAGACCACCACGCCCACGCCCGGGCGCACCAGCGCCGGGATCTGGTAGCACAGCGACTTCCCGCCGCCGGTGGGCATCAGCACGAGCGCGTCACCGCCGGCGATCACGTGCTCGACGATCGCCGCTTGCTCGCCGCGGAAGCTGTCGTAGCCGAACACCCGGCGCAGGGTGTCGAGGGCTTCGGATTCCGTTCCGGCTTCGAGGTGGGTCTCGGTGGCTGCCACCCGGCCGAGTCTAGAGCCGGGGTCCGACAACTTCCGTGCGCCCTCTCCGGCGTGCCGGGATCCCTCTGCAGCCGCTCGCCGAGCAGGCGCGCGAGGTTCGTGTAGACACCTTCGCGGATGCTGTGCACGTCCAGCACACCCGCCCGGGTCTCGCCGTGGCTCGCCTTGGCGACGACGATCCGTGTCTGCTGCTCCGGGATCCCGTCGACCTCTTGGTCCGGGGCGTCGCAGGAGAAGGCGGCGTCCCCGGCGCCGGGGACGGCCACCGCGGGCTTCCCGCACGTCTTCGCCACTCGGTCGGCCACCACGCGCGGCGTCCCTCGCCCCGGGGCGAGGATCTGCAGCTGGAACGCGGCCGCGTCGTGGAACTTGCTCTGGTAGGCGCAGACGAACGAACTCGGCTGCGGTGACCTTCGCGGGCGTCACGAACTCCGGCGTCGGCGGCGCAGTGGTGGTGTGGAGCCGTCGCGCGGGTGGGCGTGGCCGGCGCGGGCGCATTCCGGTCACCGCCGGGTGACACACTGGAGCCGATGGACGAGTACTTCCCGGTGACCGACCTGGCCGCGCACTTCGGCGGTGACTGGCGGCTGGACCGCGAGATCCGCACCGCCGACGGCGACCCGGCGGGCGAGGTCACCGGCACCGCCACCTTCACCGAGGAGAGCGGTGTGCTCGTCTACCGCGAAGCCGGCGAGATGCGCCTCGGCGGTTACACCGGCCCGGTGACGCGCACGCTGCACTACCGCCCGACCGCGCCCGGCCGGGCGGACGTCCACTTCGACCACGGCGGCTTCTTCCACGAGCTGGACCTGCGCGCCGGGCACTGGCAGACCGACCACCCCTGCCGGGACGACCTGTACCGCGGCAGTTACCGCGTGCTGGACGCCCGCCGCTGGCGCCAGGAGTGGGCGGTCCGCGGGCCGGCCAAGGACCACGTGATCGTCACCCGGTTCAGCCGGCCGCCGGGCTGAGCAGATCGGCCAGGTCGATCCGGCGCAGGAACTCGCTCCGGATCCGGTCGCCGACCTCCGCGACCAGCCACCCGCCGTCGTCGGCCGGGTCGATGTGCACCCGGAACGGCCGCTGCCCCTTGGGAAGATCGACCACCCGGGCCAGTTCCGCGGCGACCGTCGCGACGTCGGCGTCGGCCGGGGTGATCTCGGCCAGTTTCGCCGCGACGTGGTCGGTCAGGCCCGCATAGTGCTCCTCGTAGGCCTGCGCGACGGCTTCGTCGGCCGGGTGCCCGGAGTTCGGGAAGTGGTTGGTACCCGAGGTGAAGGCACCGGGCACGACGATCGTGGTGTCGATGCCGAACCGGGCCACCTCGGCGGCGTAGGAGACGGCGAGGCTGTCCATCGCCGCCTTCGCCGCGAAGTACGGCGCCAGGTACGGCGGGGTGCCGCCGCGGACGCTGCTGCTCGACACCCACACCAGCAGCCCGTCGCGCCGCGCGCGCAGGTGGGGGAGGGCGGCCCGGTTCACGCGCTGGGTGCCGATCGCGTTGGTGTCGTAGAGCTGGGCGAGCTGCTCGGGGGTGAACGCCTCGGCCGGGCCGAGCACCATGTGCCCGGCGTTGTGCACCACGACGTCGAGACGGCCGTGCGCTTCGACGATCGACGCGATCGCGTCGTCGGCCGAGTCCTGGCTGGAGACGTCCAGCTCGACCGAGCGCAGGTCGGCGTGGTGCTCTTCCGCGAACGCGGCGGCGGCGTCGACCCGCGGTGCGTTGTGGCCCCCGGTGTCGCGCATGCCCGCGTAGACGGTGTGGCCGGCGCGGGCCAGCGCCCGGGCGGCGAGGGCGCCGATCCCGCTGGAGGCGCCGGTGACGACGATGATCATGGCTCTTTTCCTTTCCGGGTCGGGGTTTCTCAGACGATTCCGCCGTTGGCGCGCAGGACCTGGCCGTTGACCCAGCGGGCCGGGCCGGCGAGGAACGCGACGACCTCGGCGATGTCCCCGGGCTGCCCGAGGCGCTCGAGCGGCGGCTGCTTGGCCATCCGGTCGATGGTCGCCTCGTCCTTGCCGTCGAGGAACAGCGCGGTCGCGGTCGGCCCGGGGGCGACGGTGTTCACGGTGATGTCGCGGCCGCGCAGCTCGCGCGCCAGGATCATGGTGATCGCCTCGACCGCGCCCTTGGTGGCGTTGTAGACGCCGTAGCCGGGCAGGTTCAGCCCGAGCACCGACGTCGAGGTCATGATCACCGCGCCGCCGTCACGCACCCGCTTCGCGGCCTGCTGGGCCACGGCGAACGTGCCGCGGATGTTGGTGCGGTGCACCCGGTCCAGGACGTCGAAGTCGGTGTCCGCGATCGGCGTCGGCGCGGTCATCACGCCGGCCAGGTGGGCGACGACGTCGACGCCGCCGAACGTGGCCTCCGCGGTGTCGAACAGCTCAGCGACCGCGTCGAGGTCGGCGACGTCGGCCTTGACCGCGATCGCCCGGCCGCCGCGCCCGGTGATGGCCGCGACGGCGGCGTCGGCCTCGGTCTGGTTGCCCGCGTAGTTGACGACGACGGCCATGCCGTCGGCGGCCAGGCGCTCGGCGACCTGGCGGCCGATGCCGCGGGAGCCGCCGGTGACGATCGCGACGCGGGGTTCGGTGGTGCTCATCGGTGCCTTCTTCCTCTCGGGCGGCGCCGGTAACGCCGCTTCCGTCTTGCTGTTATCGACGATAGCACTCGACTGGTAACGGCGCTAGTCGTTCGTTGTTATCGTCGTTACATCGAGGCGGCCTTCCCGGGGTGTGGGCATCCGGCGGTACCGGCACCGCCGGACGGCCGAATCGGAAAGTCCGGGTGCGCCAACGGGTTTCGGACCCGCCGAGGCGGGAACCCTTGCCACATCGGGGAGCTCGACATCCTTTAAGGAGTTTTGTGCGATGCCCACATGGCTGATCGTCGTGATCGTCGTCGTGGCCGTCGCGGTGCTCGGCGCCGTGATCTGGCTGGTGACGCAGGAGATGCAGCGGAAACGCCTGCAGCAGCGGTTCGGTCCGGAGTACGACCGAACGGTCGAGGAGAAGGACAGCCCGCGGGCCGCGCAGCGTGAACTGGCCGAGCGGGAGCGCCGCCACAAGGAGCTCGACATCCGCCCCCTGTCGGCGTCGGCGCGCGAGCGCTACACCCGGGAATGGGCGCAGGCCCAGGAAAACTTCGTCGACCACCCGGCCGCCGCGGTGGCCGAGGCCGACCGCGTCCTGGTCTCGCTGATGTCCGACCGCGGGTACCCGACCGAAGGCTACGAGCAGCAGCTGGCCGACCTGTCGGTCCGCCACGCCAAGACCCTCGAGCACTACCGCGCCGCCCACGCGACGCAGCACGAGCGCAGCGGCGCGTCCACTGAGGACCTCCGCGACGCGATGGTGCACTACCGCACCGTGTTCGAGGACCTGCTGACCGATGGCTCGGATGGTGCGGACACCACGGACGCCTCGGCCGAGCACCACGAGCGCCGCAACGGTCACGACCACAACGGTCACGACCACAGCGAGCGTGAGCACGACCGCTCCGCGCAGGACGGCACGGCCGGCACGCCGGACCGCGCCGCTGTCGCGCAGGAGCGCACCGAACACGACCCCGGTGACAAGGTACGAGACCGCGACGGCGTGCAGCCCGAGCGGGAAGCGTCCGCACAGCCGCGGACCGAGTGGAACGGAGGACGCTGACCATGACCGAACACCTCACCCGGCACAGCGCCGAACAGGACGACGACTTCGCCCGCGAGGGTGACGTGCGTGAGACCGGCGCCGGCGGGCTCTCCGAGCACGGCGGGACGGACTTCCGCGAGCCGGTCGCCGACGAGCACGGGGGCGACCACGCCCTGAGCACCGCCGATCTGGCGTCGGCGTCGAGCCGGCCGGACATCGACTCGGATTCCACTTCGGACACCGACTCGGACGTCACTCCGGACACCGCTTCGGACACGGCTGTGGACACTACGACGGACACCACGACGAGCACTCGCACGGACACCGCCGCCGGCTCGGCGCGGCCGTCGGCCGACACCGGTGACGAAGCGCAGCCGTTGATCGACGAGGAGAAGGTCACAGGCTTCCGCGACCGCTGGCAGGGCGTCCAGACCGGCTTCGTCGACGACCCGCAGAAGGCGGTCCGCGAGGCCGACGAGCTGGTCGCGGGCGTGATCAGCGCGCTGGCCACCACGTTCGCCGAGCACAAGAGCGAGCTGGAAGGCCAGTGGCAGCACGGCGAGCCGGCCACCGAGGACCTGCGTCTGGCGCTGCGGCGCTACCGCTCGTTCTTCGACCAGCTGCTGCCCCGCTAGCCACCACCGGTGCCGGCGTGCATGATCGATGCACGCCGGCACACCGGTGTCCGCGAACGTGGAAGGCAAGCCGATGAACGTGGCCGATCTGCTCACCGACGGCTTCAGCAGGGTCCAGGGCTCTGTGCACGCGGCGGTGGAAGGTCTCACCGCCGAGCGGCTCGGGGCCCGCCTCGACGAAGAGGCCAACTCGATCGCCTGGCTGGTCTGGCACCTGACCCGGGTCCAGGACGACCACGTCGCCGACGTGGCCGGGACCGAGCAGGTGTGGACGAGCCAGGACTGGCTGACCCGGTTCGGCCTCCCGTTCCCGGCGGCCGACACCGGCTACGGCCACCGCCCGGCCGACGTCGAAGCCGTCCGGGTCGAGGCCGAGCTGCTCACCGGGTACTACGACGCGGTGCACGAGCAGACCCTCAAGTACGTCCAGGGGCTCGACGGCCAGGCCCTCGACCGGGTCGTCGACGAGGCCTGGGACCCGCCGGTCACCCTCGGCGTGCGGCTGGTCAGCGTCATCGACGACGACATCCAGCACGCCGGGCAGGCCCTGTTCGTCCGTGGCGTCCTCGAACGCCGCTAGTCAGTCCTCGTAGCCGTCGCCGCGGTGGTCCGGGAGCCGTTGCGGCCCCGGACCGGCGGCGCCGAGCCGGTCGCCCGGGTTGGCGAGCCGGCACTTCGACAGCGACATGCAGCCGCAGCCGATGCAGTCGCCCAGCTGGTCGCGCAGTTGTTCCATCTGCCGGATCCGCGCGTCCAGGTCCTCCTGCCAGCAGCGGGAGATCCGCGCCCAGTCGGCGCGCGTGGGGGTGCGGTCGTCGGGCAGCAGCGCGAGCACCTCGCGGATCGCCGACAGCGGCATCCCGACCCGCTGGGACATCCGGACGAACGTCACCCGCCGCAGCGTGTCCCGGCAGTAGCGGCGCTGGTTCCCGGCCGTCCGCCGGCTGCGGATGAGCCCCTCGTCCTCGTAGAACCGCAGGGCCGACGCGGGCACTCCGCTGCGTCGTGACAGTTCGCCGACGGTGAGGTCGGGCAGCCTCCGGGCTGTGGCGTTCACCATGCTCCCAGCCAACCACAGCCGCGCGCTTGACTTCAAGCGAGCTTGAAGTCTCATCCTGACCCGGACGGCAACAACGCCGCTGTGTCAAGGAGGAAGCGTGTCCGAAGCTCCCGTACGGGTCGCCGTGATCGTGGGAAGTGTCCGGGAAGGACGGTTCGGCCCGGTGGTCGCGCGCTGGCTGGCCGGCGTCGCGGCCGACCACGGCGGCTTCGACGTCGACGTGGTCGACCTCGCCGAGCCCGCCTTGCCGCTGGCGATGCCGGCGTTCGGGACCGCGCCGCCGGCCGCGGTGGCCGCCGAAGCCGGGAAGGTGACGCCGCGGCTGGCGGCCGCCGACGCGTTCGTCGTGGTCACCCCGGAGTACAACCACAGTTACCCGGCGGCGCTCAAGAACGTCATCGACTGGCACCGGAGCGAGTGGGCCGCGAAGCCGGTCGCGTTCGTCTCCTACGGCGGGATTTCGGGTGGCCTGCGCGCGGTCGAGCACCTGCGCGCGGTCTTCGCCGAGCTGCACGCGGTCACCATCCGCGAGACGGTCAGCTTCCACGGCGCGCACACCCGGTTCGGCGCCGACGGCGTCCCCACGGACGACAGCGCGGGTGTCGCGGCGAAGGCGCTGCTGGACCAGCTGGAGTGGTGGGCGCGGTCGCTGACCGAGGCCCGGGCGGCCCGGCCCTACCCCGGCTGACCTGCCCGGTTGCCACCCCGGCTGAGCCGCGCGGCGGTCCCTTGGGGACGGTCCGGTCAGAACGCCTGGCAGGTCTGCGACGGGAGCTCGATGTCGGAGCCGGCGAGGGTGATGGCGCCGTCGGCCACGTAGCCCCCGCCGGCCGCCAGGGCGGCGAACGCGGTGCAGACCAGCTGGTCGACCGCGATCTGCGGGAGCTGCTTCAGCGGGAACGCCACCCGGATCGTCGTGGGTGACCCGCCGCTCAGCGCGATCGGCCCGGTTTCGGCCGGGAGCATCGTCGCGTACCCGTCGGACGTCTCGGCGTACGACGGGCCTCCCAGCAGCGTCGACAGCGCCGCGGTGACGTCGACCGTCTCACTGGTCGACCGCGACACCGGCCGGACCCGCCCGTCGAGGACGAAGTAGAGGACCAGGTCGGTGCCGCGGCCGTTCGTCGCCGGGTTCCGCAGCGTCGGCGCCGGCCCGGCGGGGACCACCGGCGTCGGTTTGACGCCGCACGCTCCCACCAGGAACAGCACGGCCAGGACGAGGAGTTTCTTCACCACGCCTCCCGGGGCAGGCGCAGCTCGAACCGGGCGCCGGTGCCGGTGTTGGCCGCGACGATGTCACCGCCGTGCAGCCGGGCGTTCTCGCGCGCGATGGACAGCCCGAGCCCGCTGCCCTCGGACCGGGCCCGGGCCGTGTCGGCCTTGGTGAACCGGTCGAACACCCGGGGGAGCACCGCCTCCGGGATGCCCGGCCCGTGGTCGGTGACGGTGAGCACGACGTCACCGCGTTCCGCCCGCACGGACACCTCGACCGGCGGCGCGCCGTGCCGCAGCGCGTTGCCGACCAGGTTCGCCACGACGATGTCGAGCCGCCGCCGGTCGAGCCGCGCCGTGATGCCGGGCGGCAGGTCGGCGACCACCTCCGCGACCACTTCGCCGCCGGGGGCCCAGCCCCGCGCGGTCAGGCTGTCGGTGATCGCCGCCGCGACGTCGAGGTCCTCCCGCCGCAGCTCCGCGCGCCCGGCGTCGAACCGGGAGATCTCGATCAGGTCCTGCACCAGCCGGGTCAGCCGCCGGGTCTCGGCCGACACCAGCCGCGCCGCGACCGCGGTGTCGGGTGGCAGCTGGTCGGCGTCCTCGTCGAGGACGTCGGTGACCGCGTTCATCGCCGCCAGCGGGGTGCGCAGCTCGTGCGAGACGTCGGCGACGAACCGGCGCGCCTCGGACTCCATCGTGCGCAGCGTGCCGACGGTGCGCTCCAGCTCCGCCGCGGTGTTGTTGAACGTCGTGACCAGCTGCGCCAGCTCGTCGGACCCCTTCACCCGCAGCCGCACGTCGAGCTTGCCCCGCCCGAGCTGGCTCGCCGCGGTGTTCAGCGCCCGCACGGGCCGCAGCACCTGGCGCGCGGCGAGCAGGGCCAGCACCACCGCGAAGGGGAGCGCGAGCGCCGAGGTCTGCCAAGCCGTGCGGGCCAGCTCGTCGATCGCGGCCTGCTGCTGGACCAGCGTCACCATCGTGTAGACCTCGATGCCGCTCGTCCCGCCGTCCGTGCCGGTCTGCACCGGCACCCCGACGAAGAGCTGGGGATACCCCTCGGCGTCGACCCGCTGGAACTGGATGTTCGTGCTTCTGGACACGGCTTGGCGCAGGTCGGCGGGCACACTGTCCGGGTTGATGCCCGAATCCGAGTGCAGGCCGTGGTAGACGACGACGGCGTTGCTGGACTTGAGCGCCGTGCCGAACGCGTCGAGCGTCGTCTGGGTCGGCGGCAGGGACACGGTCGGCAGGTACGCGACGATCTGGTCGCGCAGCTTGAGCATCGTCTGGTCCTGGAAGCCGCCCAGGATGGCGTTGCGCGCGGAGACGTAGCTCGCGCCCGCCGCGGCGGTGGCACCGACGATCATGATCACCGCGAACGCCGCGACCAGCCGGGGTCTCAGCCCGGCCAGCCACGAGCGGATCCGCGAGGTCACGACCGCCCGAACCGGTAGCCGAAGCCGCGGACGGTCTGCACGTACTCCGGCCTCGCGGGCACGTCCTCGATCTTCGCGCGCAACCGCTGCACGCAGGCGTCGACCAGCCGGGAGTCGCCGAGGTAGTCGTGATCCCACACCGACGAGAGGATCTGCTGGCGGCTGTACACCTGCCCGGGGGTGCGCGAGAGCTCCAGCAGCAGTTTCAGCTCGGTCGGCGTCAGCGAAACCGGCGTCCCCCGCTTCGTGACCTCCAGCCCGGCCCGGTCGATCACCAGGTCGCCGTGGCGCTCCTCGGGCGCGGGAGGCCCGCCGGGCCGTTCGCTGACCGCGCGGCGCAGCACGGCGCGGATCCGCGCGTCCAGCACCCGCGGTTCGACCGGCTTGACCACGTAGTCGTCCGCGCCGGCTTCCAGCCCCGCGACGATGTCGAAGTCGTCGCTGCGCGCGGTCAGCATGACGATCGGGATCGGCCCCGACGCCCGCATCCGGCGGCAGGTCTCGAAGCCGTCCATGCCGGGCAGCATCAGGTCGAGCACGACGATGTCGGGTCTGCGGAGCACGAGCAGCTCGACGCCGGCCTCACCCGACTCCGCCGTGTGCACCACGTGTCCCTGCCGGCGCAGGGCCAGTTCCAGTCCCTCCCGCACCGCCGCGTCGTCTTCTACCACCAGTACCTCGGCCACGGCGCCATTATTCGGAAAACCGCACGGGGTGGCGACTCAGGGCGATCTTGTAGCAAAACCATGACATCGTCCTGACGGGATCTCGAAATGCCGGTTCCAGACTCGGAGACATGGCAGTGATCTTCTTCGAGGCTCCCACCACCACCCGCCCCGCGCGGCACGCGCTGGTGACCCGGGCGGCGTCCCGCACCGCCGTGCTCGTCGCGGGCGCGGCCGGATTCACCCTCGCCTTCGTCGCGGCCTACCTGCTCTTCGTCCGCACCGAAGCCGGGCGCAGCGTCGAGAACGGCGTCGTCCGCAGCGCCCAGTCCGCGGGTGCCACCGTGAGCTGGGCCCAGCCCCTGGCGGACCTGGACCTGGTGGTCGTGCTCGGCGGGGTCGCCGTGCTCCTCGTGGTGATCTCCCTGCTGCGGCACCGGTTCGCGCTCGGCGTGACGGCGCTCGTCATGCTCGCGGCCCCGCTGGTGGTGGCGCAGCTGCTCAAGCTGTACGTCCTGGACCGGCCCAGCACCGGCGACCGGCTCGGCGTGGCGAGCCACAACAGCTTCCCCAGCGGGCACGTCAGCGCGGCGATGGCCGTGCTGCTGGCGCTCGCGATCGTCCTGCCCCGCCGCTTCCGCCGGCAGGCCCTCGTGGCCGGCGGGTTCGGTGTCGCCTGGGTCGCGGCGGCGGCCGTGGCGCTGGGCTGGCACCGGTTGAGCGACACCGTCGGCGGCTGCCTCCTGGTCGCCGCGGTCACCTGCGCCGGGGCGGCGGTGGTGTCCGCCCGCCGCCCCGACGGTGACCGCGTGCCGCTGATCCCGGTGCTCTGCGGCCTGCTGGCGCCCCCGGCGTTGGTGCTGGCCGGCTTCGCGGTCCTCGCCACGGCGACGTCCGGCGCGGCGCAGTTCGTCGCCGCGATGGTGCTGGCCGCGCTGTCCGCGATGGCGGTGGTGTTGCTGCTGACGGGCCCGCTGCGCCGGGTGGCGTTCGACCCGGCCGAGAGCCGGATCCGGCGGTTGCGGCGCCGTTGACCGGGGTTGTTCCGGTGCTGGGGTGCGCCTGGGGGTGGGGTGTTTGTGGGAGCGGGGAGGGTCGAACGATTCGAGGGTTCGGCGGGTTATGGTCGGCTTTCGGTGTGGTCGCGGGCATCGTGTGTGATCGGAGAGGCGTCGCGCGTGTCTGAAGGTGCATCGCGCGCGTTTTGAAGGGGTTCACCCGTGATGGGCGGGCTGGTGCGCGTGATTCGTGGGCATCGCGCGTGTTTGGTGGGTCGACTCGCGTGAACCGGAGGTCGACTCGCGTGATTGGGGGGTCGACACGGGGTGGCGGGCGGGCCAGTTTTGGGGGATTGGCCCGCGACAGGGGTTCTTGTGGGGCTTAGCGTCGGGGCCATGCACCCGAGGCTTGCCCACGATCTGAACTCTCTGCCCGATCTCCTCGACGCCACGCGGAAACTGGCCGGGGAGGCGCTTGCCGGGCTGGACGGGCGGGCCGCTGCTGTGCCGCCTGGCGAGGTGGTGGCCCGGGCTCCGTTGCCCGTTGCAGGAGTCGGGGGCCGCGGGGCGTTGGAGGAGTTTTCGCAGCGGTGGGAATCCGGGTTCGCCGCCAGCGCCGGGCCGCGTTACCTCGGGTTCGTGACCGGCGGGGCGACACCCGCGTCGCTGGCCGGGGACTGGCTCACCGCGGTCTACGACCAGAACCCCGCCAGTGGCATGGACTCCTCGGCGCAGGACCTGGAACGCGAGACCGTCGGCTGGCTCGCCGAACTCTTCGGGCTGGGCGCGGAGTTCTCCGGCGCGTTCGTCACCGGCGCCACGATGTCCACCGTGACCGGCCTGGCCATCGCGCGCGAATGGCTCGGCGAACGGGCCGGCGTGTCCGTCACCGACGACGGGGCCGCCGCCCTCGGCCCGGTCACCGTGCTGTCGGGTTCCCCGCACTCGAGCATCTCGAAAGCGTTGTCGTTCCTCGGGATGGGCCGGTCGGCACTGAAGACGGTGCCGGTGCTGCCCGGGCGTGAAGCCGTCGACGTCGCGAAGCTCGACGAGATGCTCGAAGCGCTCGACGGCCCGGCCATCGTCGTCGCCAACGCGGGCACGGTGAACACCGTCGACTTCGACGACCTGCGCGCGATCGCGGCGCTCAAGCAGCGCCACGACTTCTGGCTGCACGTCGACGCCGCGTTCGGCGGGTTCGCCGCCCTGGCGCCGGACCACGCCGCACTGGTCGCGGGCCTCGACCAGGCCGACTCGGTGGTCGTCGACCTGCACAAGTGGCTCAACGTGCCCTACGACTCGGCCGTCCAGTTCACCCGCCGGCGCGACCTGCAGCTGCGGGTGTTCAGCAACAACGCGGCCTACCTCGGCGAAATCGGCGAGACCCCGGACTTCCTGCACCTCACGCCGGAGAACTCCCGGCGGCTGCGCGCGCTGCCCGCCTGGTTCTCGCTCGTGGCCTACGGCCGGGACGGGCACCGCGAGATCGTCGAGCGCTGTATCGCCTCGGCCCGCGACCTCGGCCGGCGCCTCGACGGCTCGCCGCGCTGGCGGCTGCTCGCGCCGGTGCGGCTCAACGTCGTCTGCTTCACCCCGGCCGGCGACGTCACCCGGGAACGGATCGACACCCTCGTCGACGAGATCGCCGCGGAGGGCACCACGTTCCTGACCCCGACGGTGTACGACGGCTACCCGGCGCTGCGGGCCGCGTTCAGCAACTGGCGGACCACCGCGGCCGACGTCGAGCGCGTCTTCGCTGTGCTGGAGCGGGTGAGCGCCGGCTAGCGTCGCGCGTCGGTTGCCGGTCGGAGCGCTGGATCGCCGGCGCTCCGGGCGATAGCCGGAACGCGCCCAACGTGGCCTTCGGTGCTCTTGTTCACCGCGCCCAGGGGCCGCCTTGGGATGCACGGCGGCCTGCGGTCGGCGAACCTCGACTGCGCGACACTAGCTCCGGTCCGACTTCGGCATCAGGTACTTCCACGGTGACGCGCCCACGCCCAGGTCGCACGGTACGTGCACCAGCGCCGGGCGGCCCGAGGCGAATGCCTTGTCCAGCGCGCCGCGCAGGTCGTGCGGGGTGCGGGCGGTGAGGCCGAGCGCGCCGAACGTCTCGGCCAGGCGGGCGAAGTCCGGGTTGTGCAGCCGGCCGCCCAGTGCGCGGCCCTCGAACAGCCGCTCCTGGTCGAGGTGGACGTTGCCGTAGTAGCCGTTGTCGAACACCACCGCCACCACGTTGAGTCCATATTGGACGGCCGTGGCGAGCTCCTGTGCGGCGAACATGAAGCCGCCGTCGCCGGCCACCGACACCACCGGGCGGCCGGGGAACGCGGCCTGCACGCCGAGCGCCGTCGGGTAGCCGAAGCCGAGCGTGCCCTGGTGGCCGCACGTCACGAACGTGCGCGGGGTGTAGACCTCGAACCCGAAGTAGGACGCGAAGCCGACCTGGCAGATCTCCTCGACGAAGAAACCGTCGCGGGGCAGCACATCCCGGATCGCGCGGAGGTACTCCAGTTCCGGGCCGACGTCGGCGAACCGCTCGGCCACCTTCGCTTTCAGGGCGGTGAACTCCGCGGTCCGGTCCGTCCGTTGTGGACCGACGGCGTCGGCCAGCGCCGCCGCGGCGTCACCCGCGTCGGCGACGATCGCGACGTCCGCCGCCAGCCGGGTCGCCTGCCGCGGGTCGATGTCGAGCAGGATCGTCTTCAGGCCCGCGGGCTTCTCCGGCCAGCGGAACCAGGAGAGCTCCATCCGCGAGCCGATGCCGATCACCACGTCGGTCTCGGGCCACCGCTCGAACCCGGACACGCAGGTGAAGCCGAGCGCGTGGTCGTCGCCGACGATTCCGCGGCCGCCGCGGAACGGCACCACCGGCGCCTGCAGCCGCTCGGCCAGCGCCCGGACGGCGGCGGCCGCGTGCCGGGCCCCGCCGCCCACCATGATCATCGGGTGTTTCGCGCCGGCCAGGAGCTCGGCGGCCGCCGCGACGGCGTCCGGGTCGACGATCGGGCGGGGCAACGGCAGGGGGCCCGCCACCTCGGCCGGGGCCCGCATACCCAGCACGTCCCACGGGACGGCCAGCGAGACCGGCCTCGGCCGGCCGCCCGCGGCCTCCCGGAACGCCGTCGCCACCGCGTCCGGGACCTCGGCCGGGTGCTCGACCAGCGCCGACCACTTCGTGATCGTGCGCAAGGTGGCGAGCTGGTCGGGCATTTCGTGGAGGTGCCCGAGCCCACGGCCGAGGTAGGCGCGCGGGATCTCGCTCGTCAGGCACAGCACCGGCGCGCTGGCTCCGTGCGCGGAGACCATGGCGGCCGAGGCGTTGAGGACGCCGGGCCCCGGCACCACCGTGTAGACGCCGGTCCGGCCCGTCGCCTGCGCGTACCCGAACGCCATGTACGCCACGGTCTGCTCGTGCCGCGCGCCGATCACCCGGATGTCGCCGGCGCGGGCCAGGCTGTCGAACAGGTCGTAGGTCTGCACGCCGGGCAGCCCGAACACGGTGTCGACGCCGTGGGCGCGCAGGCCGCCGACGATCAGGTCGGCCGCGGTGGGGGAGAGCGGGAGCATCGGCATGGCCTCCTGAGGGTCGTCCGTGGCGGACCTCTGGAAGCTTCCTACTTGATCAGCGCGCCCCCGGGAAGCCCGGAACCGGGCTTCAGCGGCCCGGATTGTGGCGTGGCTTGATGCGGACCGCCGGCAGTTCCGGGGCCGGCAGCCGCCGCGGCGTGCCCGTGTAGCCGGTCACGCTGCCGAACTGGTCGGACTCCGCCTGCCACGCCTCGCGGAAGGCCGCGATCTCTTCGTGGGTCCGGCCGACGAAGTTCCACCACATCAGGATCTCTTCGTCGAACGGCGTCCCGCCCAGCAGCAGGAACCGCGCGGGCGTGGCCCCGCGGTTGCTCAAGGTCAGGCTGCGCAGGCCGGTGCCGACGTAACCCAGCTCCGCCGCGCGGACGGCCGTGCCGGCGACGGTCACTTCGCCGCTGTCCACGAGCACACCGTGCTCGAACCCGGGATCGACGCCGAGGGACATGTGGGCGTCCGGGTTCAGCACCAGTTCCGCGCCCAGCAACGGGGTGAACGTCGGGATCGGGGAGGTGCGCCCGGCCAGCGACCCGAGGAACACCCGGATCTCGGCGCCTTCGATCCGGTTCACCGAAGGCACGTAGTGCTGGAAGTCGCGGGCCGTGTGCCGGTGCCGCTCGGGCAGCGCCACCCAGAGCTGGACGCCGTGCAAAGTCTTCGTGGCCGCGGTCGAGACCTCCGAGTGGCAGATGCCGTGGCCGCCGGTCATCAGGTTGAGCTCGCCGGGGCGGACGATCGCGTGCGTGCCCATGCTGTCGCGGTGTTCGACCTCGCCCGCGAACAGCCAGCTCACCGTCTGCAGACCGGTGTGCGGGTGCGGCGCGACGTCCATGGCGACGTCTTCCGGGCCGTAGTGGTCGGCGAAGCACCAAGCGCCGATCAGCGAGCGGGACCGCTGGGGGAGCGTCCGCCGGACCCGCATCGCGCGCGGGCCGCCCAGCGGGACTTCTCGCGGGGTGAGGACTTCGACGGCCGGACGCTCCGGGTCGGCCGCGTCGGGCCGGTCGCCGCAGGCGAGCTCGGCGGGGTCGGCCTCGATGTTGCTCATGCCGCCACCGTACTTGCGTTCTGGAGTTGTCAATCACCTCGGCCGCCTCAGGCGGCGGGCCGCTGCTCCCCGCTGACGATCGCCTGGCCGGCGGCCGTCAGCACCGCCGGCACGAGCTCGCCCGTCGGTCCGGGGCAGGTCGCGCGGACCAGCCCCAGGTGGGCCAGCGCGTGCGCGGCGAACTGGTCGCCGCACGACAGGCCGTCGATGAAGAGGTCGGGTTCGCTGCTGCACGACACCCGGCCGCGCCCGGCCCCGACGGCCCGCAGCATCGCCAGCATGCGGTGGTTCACCAAGGGGTGCACGACCGCCGTCCGTGTCTGTCCGTTCCCGTCCATCCCGGTCCCTCCCGCTCGTGGTTCGGCATCGTCCTACTCATGCGTCGAACCAGATGACGGGATTTCGACATCACATCCGGTACCGGCCCGGCCAGAGCGTGTCCCTCATCGTCGCTCCCGCCGGTCCAGCCGGACTCGACTTCCCGTCGACAGTCGTTCGGAAGGGAGCCGGGACCGGATGGGCCTCAGAACGGCGGCTCGCCCACCCCGGCGGCCACCGGCTCCGGGGTCCAGGTGCCGGTGCCCGCGCCGTCGCCGACCCGGACGGCCTTGGTCACCTTCGCCGTGGCGTACCGCAGCGACGGGCCGATCTCGTCGACGTCCAGCTCCAGCACGGTGCGCTTCTCACCCTCCTTCGTGTCGTACGACCGCTGTCTCAGCCGGCCGTGGACGACCACGCGCGCGCCGCGCCCGAGCGACTCCGCGACGTTCTCCGCGTACTGCCGCCACACGCTGCAGCGCAGGAACATCGCGTCACCGTCGCGCCATTGGCCCGACTCGCGGTCCAGCTGGCGCGGCGTGGACGCGACCGTGAAGTTCGCGACCGCGGCGCCGGCGGGGGTGAACCGCAGCTCGGGGTCCGTCGTCAGGTTGCCGACCACCGTGACCAGCGTTTCGCCTGCCATCGGGATCCTCCTTCTCCTCGGGTGCGGGGTGCACCGCTCTCGCCGACGAGCAGAGCACGGGGGACCGACAGTTCCGGGCCGGGCGAGAAGATGCCGTCCCCCGGCCGAGGTGGTTGCATGCCGCCATGCCGACGGCGTTTCAGAAGGAGCTCGTCACGCTGGCCCACCGCCTCGCGGACCTGTCCGGGCTCGTCGCGGGCGCGCTCGAAGAGGCCACGCGCGGCCTGCTCGAAAGTGACCTCACGCTGGGCGGACGGGCGCGGGAACAGGCCGCGGCGGTGACCGCGCTGGGGGCCGCGTGCGAGGACCAGGCGTGCGCTCTGCTGGCGCTGCACGCCCCGCGCGAGGAGGACGTGAAGGCGGTTGTCGCCGCCGTGCACACCGCCGCGGATCTCACTCGGATGGGTGGTCTTGCGCGAGAGGTCGCGGATCGGGCACGGCGGGTGCCGTCGGACGCGCGGCCCGCGTACACGCGGCTGGGCGCGCACACGGTCGCCGCGGCCCGGGGCCTGCAGAAGATCCTGAGCGGCGAGGACGCCGGGCTCGCCGACGCCGTCGAAGGCGCCGAGGCGGCCGAGCGGGAACTGCGCGAGTGGGCCGGGTCCCGCGAGCGGCCCCACGGCGCGGTCGACGTCGCGCTGCTCGCCGCGGCCCACACCCGGTTCGCCGGGACGGCCGCCCGGATCGCCCGCCGGTCCGGCGGGTTCGCGCGGCTCCCGGCGGTCAGCGCTTAGCGACGCAGGGAGTGCCTGGCGTCGCAAAGGGTTTCCCCCCGCTGAGGCCCCGGCGAGGGTTCCGCCATGGAGTCGACGAGCCTCGGCCGCGCGACACCGGAGTCCCCAGCGGCGCTGGTCGGTGGAGCGGAGCGGCGTCCGGAACCCGCCATCGGCCGGAAGAGGCGTGCGGGACTAGCGGCCCTGCTGCGGGAACTCGCCCTGCTGGGGGTTCGGGCCCTGCGGCGGGTACGGCTGCTGGAAGCCCTGCGGCTGCGAGGGGTGTGTCGGCTGGAAGCCCTGCGGCTGCGACGGGTGCTGCGGGTAGGGCTGCGACACCTGCTGCTGCGCCTGCTCCTCCTGCGCCTGCAGCCGGACGGCGTCCTCCTTCGGGATCCGGTTCTCGATCCCGCAGAACGTGCACTGGGCCGTGTACTTGACGTGGATCGGGAACAGCGGGATGAAGAAGAGCGTGAACTTCGTGACCGACTTGCGGACGGCGTGCGAAGCGGGGTTGCCGCAGCGGCCGCAGAGGAACGTCGTCATCGCCAGCACGAAGATCCTCGTGCGGTAGCCCCAGATCAGCATCGGTCTTCTCTCCTGTCGGTCCAGCGTTCGCCGGGAGCCTGGCACACGGGTGCGCCCGATCGTGGCGGTTTCGGCAAACCGGCCGGACCGGTTCCGGGCAAAGCCGACATTCGACCCGTACCGCGGCCGCGTGGGGCCCAGGACTAGATTCACGCTCATGCCGAGCGACTTCAGCCTCAAAACGATGAACGCCGTCCACCGCGGTCTGGTCAAGATCACCGGCGGGCGGCTGGGCTGGAACGCCGCCGCCATGCCGGTCCTGGAGCTCACCACCATCGGGCGCAAGAGCGGGCAGCCGCGGTCGGTCATGCTGACCTCGCCGCACCAGGAGGGTGACGCGCTGGTCGTCGTCGCCTCGCGCGGGGGCGACGACACGCACCCCGCGTGGTTCCTGAACCTGCGCGACAACCCGGACGTCGAGGTGTCGGTCAAGGGCGCGCCGCGGCAGCCGATGCTCGCCCGGGTCGCCGACGGCGAGGAGCGGGCCCGGCTGTGGCCGAAGATCGCCGCCGAGTTCAAGAACTACGCGGGCTACCAGACGAAGACCGAGCGCGAGATCCCGCTCGTGTTCCTCGAACCGAAGTAGGTCACGACCGGGCCGTCAGGTACGCCGGGTCCGGGCCGGGGATCGGCTGGTCCGGTACCCCGGCCAGCAGCCGGCTCATGGCGTGGAAGTACGGCGGCGCGGCGACCGTGCCGCCGAACGCGCCGTGGCCGCAGTCGCCCAGGTGCACGGGCGTGCCCGGGCAGATCTCCCGCGGGTGCGAGCCGTCGGCGAACACCATCGACGACACGGCGTAGCCGTCGACGCCGCCGACGAACGCGACGGACTCGCTCTGCTGGGTCGTGCCCGTCTTGCCGATGTCCGGGCGGGTCCAGCCGGCCGTGTGGGCGGCCTGGGCGGACGTGCCGCTCGTGGTGTCCTTGCTCAGCCCCGCTTCGAGCGTGTTCGCGACGCCGGTCGGGATGACCTGCTCGCACGCCTGCTGCGGCACCGGCACGGCGTTGCCGTTCCGGTCGGTGACCGACAGGATCGGGTTCGGCGGGCACCAGACGCCGCCGCTCATCAGCGTCGCCGAGACGTTGGCCATCTCCAGCGGGCTCACCGGGCTGTTGCCCAAGGTGAACGACAGCAGGTTCTGGAAGTACTGCGACTGCGGCTCGTTGTACTGCGGGTTCGGCGACTTCGGGTCGGGCACGGCGCCCGCGTCGTTCGTCGCGAGGGTGGTCCGCAGCCCCAGCTTCCGCGCCATGTCGAGCACGGCGGGCATCCCGACCTGGTTCTCGAGCCCGACGAACGCGACGTTCGGCGACGTCGCGAGCCCGTCGGCGAGGGTGATCGGATCGGCGTAGTGGCCGTCGTTGTGGACGGTGTAGCAGGCCGTGTGGCCGTTCGCGTTCGGCGGCGCGAAGCACTGGCTGTCCGGGTTCGGCAGCGGCGTCTCCAGGCCCGCCTTGCCGGTGACGAGCGCCGCGGCCGAGGTGAAGATCTTGAACGACGAGCCCGCGCCGAACTCGTTGCTCGCGGTGGCCACGATGTTCGTGGACGTCTCGCCCTGGGCCGGGTCGGTGCCGAAGTTCCGGTTGGCGACCATGGCGAGGACCTGGTGCCCGTTCGCGCCCGGCTGGACGACGGCGAAGGTGTTGGCCACGCCGTCCTGGGTGGTCGGCACGTTCGCGTCGACGGCGTCCTTCGTCACCTGCGAGACGCGGGGGTCCAAAGTGGTCTTGATCGTGTAGCCGCCGGTCGCCAGCTGGTCCGGGGTGAAGCCGGCGTGCGCGAGGTAGCTTTCCGCGTAGGCGCAGAAGAACCCCGCGTCCGGGGCCGCGCCCATGCACGTGCCGGACGGCGTCACCGGGCCGTTGGGGAGGAGGCCGAGCGGGGCCGCCTTGGCCGTCGCGGCGTAGGAGGCGGGGATCGAGCCGTTGGTGACCATGTCGTCGATCACCGTGTTGCGGCGCTGGGTCGCTTTGTCCGGGTGCGAGTACGGGTTGTAGATGCTCGGGTTGTTCACCATTCCGGCGAGCAACGCGGCCTGTGGGACGGTCAGTTTGTCCGCGGTCGTCCCGAAGTACGCCTTTGCCGCGGCTCCGACGCCGTACACCGTTCCGCTGAATTCGACCACGTTGAGGTAACTGGCCAGAATGTCGTCTTTGCTCATCGTGGCGTTGAGCTGGACGGCCATTTTCGCCTCGCGCAGCTTGCGGGCGAGCGAGTCCTCGCGGTCGGCCTGCTGAGCCACCGGATCGGTCCGGTCGACGACGTTCACGAGGTAGTTCTTGACGTACTGCTGGGTGATCGTCGACGCGCCCTGCAGCGAGCCGCCGGCGCTGTCGTTGACCGCGGCCCGGGCCATGCCCTGCAGGTCGACGCCGCCTTCGGTGTAGAAGCGGCGGTCCTCGACGCCGATGATCGCGGCCTTCATGGTCGTCGCGATCCCGGCCGCGGTCACCGGCAGCCGGTACTGCGCGTACAGCGTCGCGATCGGAGCGCCGTCGCGGTCGGTCACGGTCGTCGTCAGTGGTGGATCGGCGGCGGCGAGCTGTGCGGAAATGGCGTCGACGGAATCGCTGACCTCATTCGACAGCAGGCCGGCACCGATGGCGGCGGGCGCCACCGTGCCGGCCGCCAGAATTCCGGCGAGGACACAAAAACCGACAAAGGGGATCACGTCCCGGCCACGATTCACGGAATCGAGATTAGCCATTCCCGGATAAGGCTTCCGTTCGGTGAGACATGTGCCTCACCGGGCCAACCTGCCGAGCAGTGCCGAAGCCACCCCGACAGCGCAGACACACGCCACGGCAAGGACGGCGAAGTCGAGCCCGAGGTGGGCCGGGGTGCCGATGAGCAGCCCGCGCAGGGCGTCGACCTGGTAGCTCAGCGGGTTGACGTGGCTGAGCACCTTGAGCCAGCCCGGCATCAGGTCCACCGGGTAGAGCGCGTTCGAGCCGAAGAACAGCGGCATCGTGATCGCCTGCCCGATGCCCATCAGCCGTTCGCGCGACAGCACGACCCCGGCGATGACGATGGACAGGCAGCAGAAGAACGCCGAACCGAGCACCAGCACGACGGCCATCGCGAGCAGCTTCAGCGGGTTCACGGTCAGCCCGACGCCCAGGATCGCGGCGAGGATCAGCACCATCAGCGCCTGGACGAGCGCGCGGACCCCGGCCGCGAACGCCTTCCCCGCGACGAGGGCCGCGCGCGGGGTCGGCGTCACCAGGAGCTTGGCGAGCACGCCCGCGTCGCGTTCCCAGATGATCTGGATGCCGTAGAAGATGGAGATGAACAACGCCGACTGCGCGAGGATGCCGGGCGCCAGGTAGTCGAGGTAGGGCGTCGAGCCGGTCGGGATCGCCTTGAGCCGGGTGAACGTCTCGCCGAAGATCAGCAGCCACAGCGCGGGCTGGATCGCGCGGGTGAGCAGCTCGGTCTGGTCGCGGCGCAGCTTCTGCAGCTCCACCAGGCACATCGCGCCGATGCGCGCGGCCAGTATCCGCAGCTGACGCAGGGGGCCAGGGTCAGCCGAGACGGCGGGCGGTGCGGCGAGTGGCACGGACACTGCGGATCCCTCCTTCGTCGCTCGCGAGCCGGTCACCGGTGACCGCGCGGAAGACGTCGTCCAAAGTGGACTCGGGGCCGAGGTCGGCCTCGAGTTCGGCGGGGGTGCCGAGCGCGCGGATCTTGCCGGCGTGCATCAGCGCGACGCGGTCGCAGTACTGCTCGGCCTCGTCCATGTAGTGCGTGGTGACGAGCACGGTCATCCCGGTCTCGGCGCGGATCTGCGCGATCCGCTCCCACACCGCCGAGCGGGCGACCGGGTCTAGCCCGATCGTCGGTTCGTCGAGGATGAGCAGCCGTGGGGAGCTGACCAGGGCCTGGGCCAGTTCGAGTCGGCGGATCATGCCGCCGGAGTAGCCCTTGGCTGTGCGGTCGGCCTCGCCGGCCAGCCCGACCAGGTCCAGCGCGCGCCGGACCTCCTCGGCGCGCCGGGCGCGGGGGACGTCGAAGAGCCGGGCGAACAGGGCGACGTTCTCGCGGCCGGTCAGCGCGCCGTCGGCCGACAGCTGCTGCGGGACGTAGCCGATCAGCCGCCGCACGGCCATCTTCCGGCGGGCGACGTCGATGCCGGACACGGTGATCCGGCCGGGTCCGGTCGGCAGCAGCGTGGTGATCATCCGCAACGTCGTGGTCTTGCCGGCGCCGTTCGGGCCGAGCAGGCCGAACACCTCGCCGGGGTGGATCTCCAGGTCGACGCCGTCCACCGCGCGCGTCGCGCCGAAGGAGTGGCTGAGGTCGGTGCACCGCACCGCGGGTTCGGTCACGGCCGCTCCTTCAGGATGCCCATGAGTTTCTCCAAGGCCGGCAACGCCTGTTCGATCGCCGCGGTGTCCTCTTCGGACAGTCCGGTGAGGGCGTCGGCGACCAGGCCGGTCCGGGCGCGGCGCCAGTGCGCCATCCGGTCGGCCGCCGCCGCGGTGACCTCCAGCCGGGTCGCGCGCCGGTCGTCCGGGTCGGGTTCGCGGCGCAGGAAGCCGGCGTCGACGAGCTGGTTCACCAGGGTGCTGACCGAGTTGGCCGCCAGGTGCAGTTCCCGCGCGGCCGCAGCGACGCCGATGCCGGGGTGGTCGGCGACCACGCGCAGCACCTCGACCTGGGCGCCGGGCAGCGGGAAGCCGGGGACGTCGGCGCGCACGCGGCGGCGCACCACCCGGCGGATGCCCTGGACGGTGCCCATCAGTCGTTCGGCGAGCTCGGTCATGCCGCCAAAGTAGCTCTGACTCAGAACTATTAGCAATGCTTAATGTCCGGTTGGCGAGAAAGTGACGCGAAGGTCTGGATCAGCGGGGAAGGCGGCGGCCTCGGCGAGGGCCAGGCCGAGCAGGCCGGGGAACCGCGCGTCGAACTCCTCGTGCCGCAACGCGTTCAGCCGTTGCGTGCCGCTGTCCCACTGCTTCAGCGGGCCGGCCGCGCGGAGGATCTTGAAGTGGCGTGACGCCCGCGGGCTTGCTGACCGGCGGCATGATCGCGCCGCGCGACCGGCCGGGCTCGCGGGCGAGCGCGGCGACCATGGTCAGCCGGTGCGGGTCGCGCAGGGCTTCGAGGGCCTCGCCGAAGGAGACGTCGTCTGCCCGTGCTCGAGCCGCAGCGCGGCGAGGTGCTGGTCCGGGTCCGGGCGACGTCGCTGAACTACCGCGATCTGCTCATCCTCGACGGCGACCACTTCACCAACGGGCCCGGGAGCCTGATCCCGGTGTCCGACGCCGCCGGCGAGATCGCCGCGGTGGGCGAAGGTGTCACGCGCTTCGGGGTCGGTGACCGGGTCGTCAACACCTTCCACGCGAACTGGATCGGGGGACGCCTCTCGGCCGGGAAACCCTGCGGGGTACGGGAACGCCCAGGACGGCTGGCTCGCGGAGTACCGCGCCGTCTCCGAAACGCGCTCGCCGCGCTGCCGGAGTCGCTCACGCTGCACGGCGGCACGCCGCTGGGGCCGGAAGACGTCGTGCTCACCCTCGGCACCGGCGGTGTCTCGCTGTTCGCCCTGCAGCTGGCGAAGGCGCACGGGGCGCGCGTGATCGCGTCGACGTCGAGCGCGGCGAAGGCGGCCAAGCTGACCGGACTCGGGGCGGACACGGTGATCGACTACGTCGGGACGCCCGGGTGGGGCCAGGCGGTGCTCGACGCGACCGGTGGCCGCGGCGCGGACCGGATCGTCGAGGTGGGCGGGCCCGGCACGTTCGCGCAGTCGCTCGTCGCGGCCGGGACCCGCTACGCCGAGATCGGGTTCGTCGGGTTCGTCGGCACGGGCGGGGTGCCGATCGGCTTCATGGACCTGTTCCGCAGCGGCGCGACCGTCCGGAAGACCTGGGTCGGCAGCCGCGAGGACACCGAGGACCTCGTGTGGCGGCTCGCCGTCCGCCCGATCGGACCGGTCATCGACAGCGTTCACCCGTTCGGGGACGCCGACGCAGCGTTCCGGCACTTCGCGGGCCGGGGGAACTTCGGGAAGGTCGTCATCGCGGCCCTGTGAAAGGGGTACCGCTGATCGGCTGAACCACTGGGGTGTCGACCGTTCGGCGGCACCCCGGCGCCGTTCGCCGCGTGATCGGCCGGTTCCGGACCGGAATCGCCGGGCCGGGGAGCATGCTGTCCTTTCCGACCCCGCGTCCCCGCACCTGACGTCCACTGTGGACATTGCCAGCGTGCCCGGCCCGGCGTCATCTCGACCGGAGAATGGACCCCCGCCCGTGACCCTGCTGGACAGCAAACTCGTCCGCTGCTGGACTTCCCGCCCGAACCTGCAGTCCCTCTACAGCCTCGCCGCGGCTGCTCCGCGGGTACGTGGCGCACTCGGCCTGATCCCGACCGGCGGCGGCACGCTGAGCTTCAAGGTGGACGGGGACGCGCTGGACCGCACCGAGGCCGAGCTGCTCGCCGCGACGTCGGCCAAGCTGCCGGTGCACCCGCTGGTGACCCAGGACCTCTACGGCCGCTCGACGGTCCGCTGCTGGCGCCGCAACCGCGACCTGCGCGTGCTGACCGGTGACCTGGTGGACGTCGCCGACCGGCTGGCGCGGGCCGGCTACGGCGGCGCGTTGCGCTTCGCGAGCGTCGAATTCGCCGACCCGGACGGCCGCCGGGACGGGCGGCTGCAGCTGGTGTATCTGTTCGGGCGCGGCACTTTCCACGCCGCGGCGGCGCCCGGGACGGGCACCCTGGACCGCGCGCTGGAGCTGCGCGCCCGGGCCGCGCTGCACGGCTCGCTCCCGTTGGAACCGGACGCGCACCGCCGCTTCGTCGTCTGAAATTACCGCGTTTGTCGTGGTCACGGGCTTCTGCGAAGATGCTTGCTCTTCCGAGCGAAGGAGATCGCCGTGGTTTCCCGTTTGAACCCGTACCTGAGCTTCAAGGACAACGCCCGCCAGGCCATGGAGTTTTACGAGACCGTGTTCGGGGGCAAGCTGACCGTGCACACGTTCGGGTCATTCGGGGCACCCGAAGGGCCGGAAGCCGACAAGGTCATGCACGCCCAGCTCGACACCGACAGCGGCTACACGCTGATGGCGTCCGACACCCCCGAAGGGATGGGGTACCACCCGGGTACGAACATCACCGTCAGCCTCAGCGGGGACGACGCCGACGACCTGCGGGGCTACTGGGACAAGCTGAGCGAGGGCGGCACCGTGACGGTTCCGTTCGAAAAGCAGGCCTGGGCCGACGAATTCGGGTGCTGCGTCGACAAGTTCGGCATCCCGTGGATGGTGAACATCGGGCAGTAGCCCTCCTCCGGGCGTTGCAGCCAGGGCCGTCGTCGGTGACGATGGAGGACCGGCGTGACCGAGACCGCGCCGGGCCGAAGGAGGCCCGATGGCGGGTTCCCCCTGGACGTGCGCGCAGTGCGGCGCGGTCAACGACGGCGCCGCGCAGCGGTGCGGCACCTGCGCGAGCCTGGCCCCCGGCCGGGCCCGCGCGCGGGCGCTGTGGGTGCTGCTCACCCTGATGGTGGTCGCCGCCGTCGCGGTGGCTGGCGTCCTGCTGTTCGCCGGGCGCCGGAAGCCGTCGCCCACCTCTTCCGGGCCGTTCCCGCAGTACACGACACCCGCGCTGCCGACGACCAAGACGGTCGTCACGACCGCGAACGGCGTCACCCCGCCAGCCCCACCCGCTCTGTCCTCGACGTCGGCCACGCCGACGACGTCGTCGACCCCGGCCGGGAAGCCGTGCCCGGGGGACGCCGCCCGGTATCTGCCCGGCGGCGCGGGGACGGCGCTGCTCGTGGGGGAGACCGTGAAGTCCGTCGTCACGGTCTGTCAGACCCCCGACGGCCGGATCTTCTACGACGGCCAGGCCCGCGGGCAGGGGGCGTCGGACGACACCCACATCACGCTGCCGGCCCAGGCCTCGGGCGACGGCTTCGTCGCGGTGAACGGCCAGTACAGCTACCAGGTCGGCGGCGGCAGGCTCGTGGTGTCGGACGGCGGCCAGGTGCTCTCGGACGACGCGCTGACCACGGTCGGCTGAGCGCGCGCTCACGATGTGGGAGCGGCGGCGCGCGGCGGGGGTTTAGACGCATCCTGGCGGGTGATCACCCGAGCCGGAACCCCCCGAGGTATTGCATGTCTTCTCCGCTGGACAACCCGACCTGGACGTCGCTCGCCGGGCCGCATGCCCACTTCGCCGAGCGCGTCGGGCGGGTGCTGCGGTACCCGGCGGACGTCGCGCCCTTCCTGGGCCTGCCCGACGATCCCGGCGAGCAGGACTGGCGGGACGTCGCGACGCTCGGCGGGCCCGGGGCGACCGTGGTCGTCGCCTCCACCTTCTCCCGGCCGCCCGCCGGGTGGGAGGTGCTCGAGACGCTGCCGGGGGTGCAGCTCGTCGACGAAGGGGTCGCGGCGGCCGAGGACCCGGAAGCCGTGCGGCTGGGGCCCGCGGACGTGCCGGAGATGCTCGACCTCGTCGCGCGGACGCAGCCCGGGCCGTTCCGGAAGCGGACCGTCGAGCTCGGCACCTACCTCGGGATCCGGCGCGCGGGCGCGCTCGTGGCGATGGCCGGGGAGCGGCTGCACCCGCCCGGGTACACCGAGATCAGCGCCGTCTGCACCGACCCGGCGTTCCGCGGGCAGGGCCTGGGGACGCGGCTCGTGCACGCGATCGCGTTCGGCATCCGCGCGCGGGGCGAGACGCCGATGATGCACGCGGCCGCGACCAACACCCCGGCGATCCGGCTCTACCAGTCGCTCGGGTTCGTGCTGCGGCGGCGGCCGGACTTCGTGGCGGTGCGGGTGCCGGCCTGAGTCAGGCGCCGGTCGACGAGCCCGGCCGGACGATCATCAGCACGGTGACCGCGGCCCACAGCAGGTTGAACACCCCGGTCGTCATCCCGAGCCGGCCCACGGTGGCCGGCGTGGGCGCGGCGAGCTGGCGCTTCTGTGCCGGCAGGACCACGAACGCCAGGACGGCGGCCGCGACCGCGGTCAGCCCGATCGACACGATCAGCCACGGGTCGCCCATGACGTGCATGGTGCCCGCGACGCCGAAGCCGAACACGGGCACGGCGATGGCGACGTAGGCGTAGACGCGGCAGATCCGGTGCAGCACGGTCACGGTGGCGACGTCGCCACCGGCGGCGACGCGGCGCACGGCCACGGGGAACATGCTGGCCGCGACGGCCACCGGGCCGACGGCCAGGATCGCCGCCAGGACGTGCACCGAAAGCAGGAACTTGGACACGGAACTCCTCAGTCGTACGGGAACGAGCCGAAGTTATCGGCTCGTTCCCGGCACCGGGAGTGGCTGGAATGCCAGATAGCGCCGGGATCCGGCCAGCGCCGTGCGGGGCGGGCGGTTAGCTCGGCACCCAGAGGGTGACGCGGGTGCCGCGGCCCGGCTGGGAGTCGACCGTGCCGCGGCCGCCGACCTCGGCCAGCCTCGCGATGATGGACTGGGTGATGCCGAAGCCCGGCGGCCGGGCTTGGACGTCGAAGCCCTGGCCCTGGTCCCGGGCGACGACCGCGATCCCGCCGTCGCGTTCCTCCACGCGCAGCACGACCTGCTTGGTCCCGGAGTGCTTCACGGTGTTGCGCAACGCTTCCCGGACCGCCTCGCACATCGCGGTCCGGCGGTCCTGCGAGAGCTGGTCGTCGTCGGCGAAGTCCGCGGCGACCAGCTGGGTGCGCAATCCGTCGCGGGCCATCTCGGTCGCGACGTCGGCGAGTTCGACGGCGAAGCCGCGCGTCGAACCGGACTCGATGGGCTCGGTGATCTTGCGGCGCAGCTCGGCGGCCTCCGCCTTGGCGACCGAACGCAGTTCCTTGAGCCGGGCGACGGCCTGGGCGTCGTCGCCGGGGGCCGAGATCGCCAGCGCTTCGAGGGTCTGCAGGACGCTGTCGTGCATGATGCGCCGGGTCCGGCGGCGCTCGGCCTCGCGTCCGCGCCGCAGCCCGATGTCGAGCGCGAACCGGGTGCCGACGCCGAGCAGGATGAGGATGCCCGCGCCGAGCACGATGGCGACGGCGAGCGCGATCATGCAGCCGACCGAGCGGGTCAGGGCGAGCGGGGCGTCCAGCGGGAGGCCGCCGGCGAGGGTGAGCGCCGAGCGCAGCGGGAGGGCCCCGGCGAACAGCCAGAGCGCCGTCGGGATGCCGGACGTGCCCGCCCACATCGCGACCGCGCCGACCAGCCAGGTCCAGGTGACGTCGACCGCGAACGGCTGCACCGCGGCCGGGACGGTCGCCGCGACGGCGAAGTTGAGCGCCACGCCGACCGCCAGGTCCAGCGCGAGCGCGCGGCCGGTGACGCGGGCCCGCAGGCCGCCGGCCCGCAGCACCCAGGCCGCGGCGGCGGTGTTGGCGACGACGGCGAACACCGTGGCCGAGAGCACCGGGCCCAGCCCGAGGGTGCCGTTGGCGGCGGTGTACCCGATGAACACCTTGATGAACGCCGCGATCCGGTAGGCCAGCGGCACGACGACCCAGTAGCGCGAGGCCCGCGCGAGCGTCGCCGCGCCGACCGCGGTGAGGTCGGCCGCGTCACCGTCCGGTGGGGCGGTCTCCGCGGGCGTGCCGTTGCGCAGCAGCGAGCGGACGTACGCGCGCGGCGGCGCGCCAAAGCCCGCCTCGGGCATCGATGTCCCCATTCATCCGGCCGTCCGGGCGGCTTGAGCCTGGCAGCGCGGCCAGGGCACAGTCAACCGTCCGGGTGACAAGTCTGCCCTGGTGGACCAAAGCCCGCCGTACGAGCGGGCGGCCGGGAGGTGATCAGTAGGTGGCCCCCGCGTGGAACGTCGTGTCCTCGCCGGTGTAGGCCAGCCAGCCCGGCGAGCCGGTGGTGGCGAAGCGGTACCAGGCGCCGTTCAGGTCGTGGGCCAGCTGCCGCGGCGCGTGCTCGCCGAGGAGGCCGCGCGGCCCGGACAGCCCGTCGAGCGCGTCGAAGACGAAGGGGAGCTCCAGGCCGTGGCACGCGCCCATCCGGCCGTCGAGCAGCGGGGAGCGCCACTCGAACTCGTAGCGGTAGGTGCGCCCGGCGTGGTTCTCGGCCAGGTCCCGCACCGAGTCGCGGAAGACGAGGTCGGTCAGCGCGTCGACGAGCACCTCGCCCGCCACGCGGTCCCCGCCGAGGCCGTAGCGGTGCAGGACGCCGGCCGGGTCGGGGTGCGACACGGCCAGCGACGCGATCGCCTGGTCGTCGCTGACGGCTTCGAGCACGCCGGTCGGCACCAGGTAGAGCCGCATCTCCTCGCGGCAGCTGCCGACGATCAGGTCGACGTCGGCCCCCGCACCCGCCTTGATCGCCTTGCCCGGGTGCTGCGGCAGCACGTCGTCGCCGACCATCGGCAGGAACGGGCTGAGCCCGTAACCGCGGTCGTAACCCAGCGCGTCGCGCAGGTCGGGCGCGCCGCCCGGCCGCAGCACCGCGTCCTGGGCGTCGAGCAGCTGCTCGGTCGACACCTTGCGGAACGCCTCCGCGGTGGCCTCGACGTGCAGCTCGTCGGCGATGACCCGGGCGAGCCGCCGTGCCTCCACGACCCCGCGCACCATGTCCGGGTGTCCACTTTGGACGATGGCCCGGCGGAACAGCCCGGTCGCGAGCGGCGAGGCCAGCAGGCACGCGACGCTCACCGCGCCGGAGGACTCGCCGAACAGGGTGACGTTTTCGGGATCACCGCCGAACGCGGCGATGTTCTCCCGCACCCACTTCAGCGCCGCCAGCTGATCGCGCAGGCCCAGGTTCGTCACACCGCCGTCCAGCGGCAGGAACCCGTCGATGCCGAGCCGGTACTGCACGGTCACCAGGATCGCCCCGGCCCGCGCGAACGCCGTGCCGTCGTAGACCGAGGCCGAGCCGGTGCCGCCGATGAACGCGCCGCCGTGCACGAACACGAGCACCGGCAGCGCGGCCGCGCCGGGGTCCGGCGTCCAGACGTCGACCGTCAGGTACTCCGGCCCCGGCCGCCAGCCGGTACCGACGACCGGGTCGAGGTCGAAACCGGGCAGGTCGCGGTGGCGCTGCGGAGCGGTCGGCCCGGGTCTGCGCGCGTCGCGGACGTCTTCCCACGGAGGCGCCGGCACGGCCTCGGCGAACCGGAGTTCGCCCTCGGGCGCCGCGGCGTACGGGATGCCGCGGAACCGGGCGACGCCGGCGGCGGTGAGCTCGCCGCGGACCGCGCCGGACGTGGTGGGGACGACGGGCTCGGTCATGCGGGGGTCCCTTCGTGGAAAACCTTGCCGGGGTTCAAGATCTGGTGCGGGTCGAGGGCCCGCTTGACCGCGCGGTGCAGCTCGAGCACGGCCGGGCCGAGCTCCCGCGTCAGGCCGGGTCGCTTGAGCAGGCCGACACCGTGCTCCCCCGTGACCGTGCCGCCGAGGTCGAGGGCGTCGGAGATGATGTCGTCGAACGCGGCCTGGGCGTTCTTCCGCGCGGCCTCGTCGTCGGGCGGGGTCACCAGCAGCGGGTGCAGGTTGCCGTCGCCGATGTGCGCGATGTTGGCGATCACGACGTCGTGGCGCAGCGCGGCCCGGTCGATCCGGGCGAGCATCTCGGGCACCGCCTGCGTCGGTACGCAGACGTCCTCGGTGAGCACCGGCCCGAGCCGTTCCAGCGCGGGGTAGGCGAGGCGCCGGGCGTCGAACAGCGCGTCGGCCTCGGCCTGGTCGGACGACTGCGCGGCCCACGTCGCCCCGGCCTGTTCGAAGCATTCGAGCAGCACGGCGGCTTCGTGCTCGCCTTGCGCGCCGGGCGCGTCGGTGCGGCCCAGGAGCACGACGTTCGCGTCCGCGCTCAGGCCCATGTTCTTCCACGCGTCGACCGCGGCGAGGCAGTGCCGGTCGACGAGTTCGAGCGCCGAGGGCAGCACGCCCCGCGCCGCGACCGCCGCGGCGGCTTCCCCGGCCGCGACCGTCGTGTCGAAGTAGCCGGCCACCGTCCGTTCCGCGGCCCGCGCCGGGCGCAGCCGCACGGTGATCTCGGTGATGACGCCCAGCGTGCCTTCGGAACCGACCATCAGCCCGGCCAGGTCGTAACCCGCCACGCCCTTCGCGGTGCGGCGGCCGAGCCGGACGAGCTCGCCGGTGCCGGTGACGACCTGCAGGCCGAGGACGTAGTCGCGGGTGACGCCGTACTTCACGCAGCAGATGCCGCCGGCGTTGGTCGCCACGTTGCCGCCGATCGTCGACCACGGTGAGCTCGCCGGGTCCGGCGGGTACCAGAGCCCGCGCTCGGCGCAGGCCGCGCGCAGGTCGTCGTTGACCACCCCGGGCTCGAGGACCGCGAGCCGTTCCTGCTCGTCGATCTCCGTGATCGCGCGCAGCCGGTCGGTCACCAGCACCGCACAGCCGTCGACGGCGTTCGCGCCACCGGACAGCCCGGTGCCGGCGCCGCGGGGGACCAGCGGCGTGCGGTGCCGGACGCACTGCCGCACCACGGTCTGGACCTCTTCGGCGGTGTGCGGCCGGACCACGACGGCGGGCTGCCCGTGGGGCGCCCATTCGGCTTCGTCGTGGGCGAAACTCCGCAGCACGTCCGGGTCGCGGACCAGGCGGTCGGCCGGCAGGGCGGCGGCCAGGTCGTCGATCAGCATTCTCGGGGGACTCCTTTTGTCGCCCGTCAGCCTAGGACGGCGGACCCGTCGCGTCATGGGCGAATCGGCCCGTGATCGTCGCGGAAGGGTAACGGCCGGGAGGGGCGTCCCGGAGGAGTCGGTTCTGTAAAGCAACCCAGCAGATGGACGTGACTTTCCGGCACCGCGCGGTGACACCACGCGAGGTCGCCGGGCCGGGGCCCGGCCGCGAAGTGTCCTATGTGGACGCCCCGCCGCCGCGCCGCGGAACGGCGGCGGCCGCTCCCGGCGACGTCGAGCGTGTCATCGGGAGCGGCCGCCGGGATCGCTACTGCGGCTGAGCCTCCGCCAGCAGGTCCTCGATGGTGATCGGGATGTGCCGGACCCGGACGCCGGTGGCGTTGTACACGGCGTTGGCGATCGCGGCGGCCATGCCGACCGTGCCGATCTCGCCGAGCCCCTTGGCGCCCACGGCGTTGTGCAGCGTGTCCGGGTACTCGACGAAGTGGACGTCGACCTCCGGGATGTCCGCGTTCACCGGGAGCAGGTAGCTCGCGAAGTCACCGTTGGCGAGCCGGCCGTTCGCCTCGATCCCGAGACCCTCGTGCAGCGCGGCCGACAGGCCCCAGATCATCCCGCCCATCAGCTGGCTGCGTGCCGCCCGCGCGTTGATGATCCGGCCGGTGTCGAACACGCCGAGCATGCGCGACACCCGCACCTCGCGGGTCCACTGGTGCACGCGGACCTCGCAGAACTGCGCGCCGAAAGAACTGAAGGAGTGCTTCGTCAGCTCCTCGCCGGGCGCCGACGAGCCGGTGACCTCGAGCGCCGGCCGGCCGACGGCGCGCAGGAGCTCGCCGAACGTCATCGACTTCCCGTCGGCCAGCACGCGGCCGTCGGCGTAGGTGACCTCGGCGCCCGCGAACGGCGCGCCGGGATCGGCCGCGAGCGCCACCAGTTCGTCGATCGCCTTGGTCGCGGCGATCATGATGGCCGTGCCCACGCTCGCCGTCGCCGTCGAGCCGCCGGACAGGCCGCCCGGCGGCAGCGACGAGTCACCGAGCCGCGGCTCGATCTTCTCCGGCGCGATGTCCAGCGATTCGCCGCCCACCAGGGAAAGCACGGTCAGCAGGCCGGTGCCGGGGTCCGCACCGCTCGTCGCGACGACGGCCGTGTCGTCGTCCCGCAGGGTGATCCCGACGGTCGTGGGGAACCGCAGTGCGGGGAACATCGCCGTGGCCGTGCCGAGGCCGACCTGCCAGTCGCCGTCGGTGTGTCCCCGCGGCCGGCGCTGCGCCCAGCCGAACCGCTGCGCGCCGATCTGGAAGCACTCGTCGAGGTGCTTGCTCGACCACTGCAGGTCGTGCCCCGGCGGCGCGGTCGAGTTGTTGCGCATGCGCAGCTCGATCGGGTCCATGTCCAGCGCCACGGCCAGCTCGTCGATCGCGCTCTCCAGCGCGAACGACCCGGGGGCCTCGCCCGGCGCCCGCATGAACGTCGTCGGCGGGATGTTCAGCGGCACGACCTTCTGGCTGATGTGCAGGTTGCGGGTCGCGTACCACTCGCGGGACGTGCCGTGCGACGTCGGCTCGACGAACGCGCGGTGGGCGTCGGTGCTGCACCAGGAGTCGTGGCGCAGGGCGACGAGCGTGCCGTCCCGTTCGGCGCCGAGGGTCATCTTCTGGACCGTCGCCGCGCGTCCCGCGGTCGCGGTGAACACCTGCTCGCGGGTGAGCGCGGCCTTCACCGGCCGGTCGAGTGCCTTCGCCGCGGCCGCGGCGAGGAACGCCGGCGCGGACGTGCGGCCCTTGCCGCCGAACGCGCCGCCGACGTACGGGTTCACCGCGTGCACGGCTTCCGGCGGCAGGTCGAGCGCGCTCGCCAGTTCCTGGGCCTGCAGGTGCGCGCCCTGGTTTCCACTGTAGACGGTCAGCACGCCGTCGTCCCAGACCGCGACGGCCGAGTGCGGCTCCATCGCGGCGTGGTTCTGGGTCGCCGTGTGGTAGGTCGCTTCGACGACCACCGGGCTCGCCGCCAGCGCGTCGTCGAAGGATTCGACGCCGTCTTCGAGGACTTCGAACGTCGCCGGGGTGCCGTCCCGGCCCGGCGGGGCGTCCTCGGCCGTGGCGAGGCCCTCTTCCAGCGACGTCAGCGCCGGCCGGACGCGGTAGCTGACGTCGACGAGCATCGCCGCGTCGCGGGCCTGCTCGAAGGTCTCCGCGACGACGAAGCCGATCGCCTGGCCGTAGTAGGCGACTTCCTTGGTCTGCATGGGCACCCACGTCTCGCCGAACAGCGGCGAGACCGGGGTGCGCAGCTCCAGCGGATCGAACGGCGAGTACACGCCGAGCACGCCGGGCGCGCTCTTCGCCGCCGTGACGTCCATGGCTTCGAGCTCGGCGTGGGCGACCGTGCTGAGCACGACGTAGCCGTAGACCATGCCGGGCACGTTGTGGTCGGCGCCGTACTTGGCCCGGCCGGTGACCTTCACCGGCGCGTCGAGACGGGCGGCGGTCATCGGGCGGTCTCCTCGGTCAGTTCGAGCAGCGCCCGGATGAGCGTCCGCTTGAGCAGGGGCACCTTGAAAGCGTTTTCGGACAGCGGCCGGGCGCCGTCGGCGGCCGCGGACACGGCCTCCTCGAAGGAGGCCTGCGTCGCGGGCTTGCCGCGCAAGGCGTCTTCGACGGCGGGCAGCCGCCACGGCACGGTCCCGACGCCGCCCGCGGCGACCCGGGCGTCGGCGACGACGCCGTCCCGGACGTCCAGCGCGACCGCGGCGGAGCACAGCGCGAACTCGTAGGACTGCCGGTCGCGCACCTTGACGTAGGTGGAGTTCGCCGCCCAGTCCAGGCGGGGGACGACGACCTCGGTGATCAGCTCGCCGGTGCGCAGATCGTTTTCCACCTCGGGCGTGTCGCCCGGCACGCGGTAGAAGTCGGCCAGCTTCACCGTGCGGGTGCCGCCGGGGCCGGCCAGCCGCAGCTCGGCGTCGAGCGCGACCAGCGCGACGGCGACGTCACTCGCGTGGGTCGCCGCGCAGGAGTCGCTGGTACCGAGGATCGCGTGCATCCGGTTGGCGCCCTCGGGCGCCGGGCAGCCGCTGCCGGGGACGCGCTTGTTGCACGGCGTGGCGACGTCGCGGAAGTACGAGCAGCGGGTGCGCTGCAGCAGGTTCCCGCCGATGCTGGCCATGTTCCGGATCTGCTGGGACGCGCTCAGCAGCAGGGCGCGGGAGATCGCCGGGTACACGCCGGGGTGCGTGGCGATGTCGCTCATCCGCTCCAGCGCGCCGAAGCGCAGCCCGTCGACGGTGTCGATGCCGCGCAGCGGGACGTCGTTGATGTCGAGCACGTGCTGCGGGGTGAGGACGTTCAGCTTCATCAGGTCGACGAGCGTCGTGCCGCCGGCGAGGAAGGTGCCGGGCGTGGCGAGCGCGTCGTCCAGCGTGGTGGGCGCGGTCAGCTCAAAGGGACGCATCGGCCCGCCTCGCCTGCTGGACGGCCGCGACGATGTTCGGGTAGGCCGCGCACCGGCAGAGGTTCCCGGACATGAATTCGCGCACGTCGGTGACGTCCTGCTCGACGGCCGCGACCGCCGACATGATCTGCCCGGAGGTGCAGAACCCGCACTGCAGCGCGTCCTGGTCCACGAACGCCCGCTGCACCGGGTGCAGGTCGTCCCCTGTGGACAGACCTTCGACGGTGGTCACCGGCTTCTTCACGGCGGCGGCGAGGGTGAGGCACGAGAGCACGGGCCGGCCGCCGACGTGCACGGTGCAGGCGCCGCACTGGCCCCGGTCACAGCCCTTCTTCGGGCCGGTGACGTCGAGGCGCTCGCGCAGCGCGTCGAGCAGGGTGACGCCGGGTTCGACGTCCAGGTGCTCGGTATTGCCATTGACTTGGAGGGAGATGTCCACTGGTCTCTTTCCGCAGATCGTCCGGGTGGGAGCCTGAACGGCGTCGTGGTGGGAGCCAGGTGTACCGGATACTCATCCGCTTCACCTCTTCGCGAGGTTAGCGGATTACAATCCGCTTCGCAACGAGCCCGAAAGCTGGAGTTGCTCCAGGTCAGGGCCACACTGCACTACATTCAGCGGAGACGGACGACCACCGGGAGGGACCATGACGGGATCGGTCAGCCCCCGGCGCGCGGACACCCGGCGCAACCACGAACGCATCCTCGTCGCGGCCGCCGAGTCCCTCGCCGCCACGGGCGACGTCTCGTTCAACGCGATCGCGAAGCGCGCCGAAGTCGGTGTCGGCACGGTGTACCGGCACTTCCCGACGCCGGAGGCGCTGATCCTGGCGGTCTACGAGCGTGAGGTGCGGCACCTCGTCGACGTCGTGCCGGTGCTGCTGGACAAGTACGCGCCGCACGAGGCGTTCCGCGTCTGGGCGACCGACCACCTGGCGCACTACATGATGACCAAGCGCGGCCTGGCGGACGCCCTGCGCACCGCGACGGCGTCCCGCGGCGAGCTGCCGGCGAGCGCGTACGAGTCGATGGTCGGCGCGGTCACGACGTTGCTGAAGGCGAACACCGAGGCGGGCGCGGTCCGCGCGGACCTGGACCCGGTGACCGTGCTGCGCGGCCTCGGCGGCCTGCTCTACCTCGACCCGAACGGGGAGTGGCGGCGGCACGCGGCGGACCTGGCGGATCTGCTGTGGCGGGGAATGGCCGCGCCCGGCGACGGACGCCGCTGCTGAATCCCCGCGGCATTTCCGGCGCGGTGAGCTGCGGAATGACAACGGCTGTCCGGTTCACGTTTCCGGGAAATCGGCCGGTCCGGTGCGAAGGATATCCACCGGCGGCGAGTGAGCTGAGTCCTCGCCGCCGGTGGATCGGCCTTCGTGATCGCTCCCCAGTGATCGGCCGGCACGGCACTACTTCTTCGCGGCGGCGACCTTCTTGCGCGGCGCGCGCTTGCGGGCCGGCGCCGGGGCGGCGGCCTGCAGCTGCGCCTCGTCGTAGGCGTTGACGATCTCCGAGGACAGGCGGCCCCGCTCGGAGACGTCGTAGCCGTTCTCGTTGGCCCAGGCGCGGATCGCGCGCGAGCGCTCGCGGTCGGCCGAGCTCGCCGCCGTCGACTGGCCGGTCGCGACGCGCACCTTGCGGCCACCCGTCTTGCGGCCCGCCGCGATGAACCGGGAGAGCTCCTCGCGCAGCGCGGCGGCGTTGTCGTCCGAGAGGTCGATCTCGTAGCTGACGCCGTCGAGACCGAACGGAACGGTGTGGCTGGCCGGGCTGCCGTCGATGTCGTCCAGCATTTCGACGAGGACCTTCTGGGCCATGGGGCTGCTCCTTGAACGTTGATGTCTCGTAGTGCGACTGTGACCGAACGCACGATAAATGCCCGATCCACTGTGGAGCGTAGCAGTCGACATACCGGCGCGTATGCCGTTGAACGAGTTGAGCTAATCAAGTGTCGATAAAATTCGCTCCTTTGTCTCGGGTTCCGGCCACACTTTGCCGGGTAGCGGGTGGTCCGGCGCCGGGGAAACGAGAGAGGATGGCCGGATGACACCGCTTCGGTACGTCGAACTCGAAGCCGGTTTCGGCTGCTACGTGCCGCAGAGCACGTCAGGGGACACGGCTGAGATCGGCTTCATCCACGACGAGATCTTCCGCGACAACTGCTACCTGCGGGACGGGATCACCCTCCACGACGACGCGGTGGTGGTGGACGCCGGCGCGAATGTCGGGCTGTTCAGCCTCTTCGTCAAGACGCGGTACCCGCGGGCCCGGGTCCTCGCGATCGAGCCGATGCCCGCGACGTACGCGGCGCTCGAAGCCAACCTCGCCCGGCCCGGCTGCGACGGCGTCACCCCGCTGCGGGCGGCGCTCGGCGCGCGGGCGGAAGGCGAAGTCGCGTTCACCTATTTCGAAGACGTCCCGGGCAATTCGACGCGCTACCCGGAGCTGAAGGCCGACGTCGGCCGGTTGCCGGGAACGGCGGCCGAACGTGAATACCGCGAACGCATCTTCGCGACCGCCCACGAAGTGCGGATGCCGGTCGAGCCGCTTTCGGCCGTGCTCGCCCGGACCGGCTTCACCGGCGCCGTCGACCTGCTGAAAATCGACGTCGAAGGAGCCGAGGCGGACGTGCTCGCGGGAATCGACGACGCCGACTGGCCGCGCGTCCGGCAGGTCGTGCTGGAAACGCAGCACGACGGCCCGCGGATCCGCGACCTGCTGGCCGCGCGCGGCTTCACCGTCACCGCCGAGCGTCCCGGCGGCGTCCTCGCCGGGCTGGGCACCGAGACCGTGCGGGCGTGGCGGTGAGCGCCCGGGTCCTGCTGACGTGCCTGCCCTACTACTCGCACCTGGTACCGGTGCTCGTGCCGGTGGCGAAGGCGCTGCGGAAGGCCGGGCACGCGGTCGCCGTCGCCAGCGCCCCGGCGATGGCGGACGAGCTGGCGCGCCACGGCGTCGAGCACGTGCCGCTGCCCCACGTCCGCACCCTGGAGCAGCTCCTCGCCGACCCCGCCGTGCTGGCGAGCCCCGGCATGCCGGGCGCCGAGGACGAGGAGGCCGCCGACACCGCCCGCGCCCGGGAGGAACCGGGCGCGCTGACCAAGGCGTTCGCCGGGCCGCTGGCCGGGATCTTCGCGCGCGACCTGATCGCGGCAGCGGAGAGGTGGCGGCCGGATGTGCTCGTGCGGGAGTGCAACGAGTTCGGCGGCTACCTCGCCGCCGTGAAGCTCGGGCTGCCGCGCGCGGTGCTCGACATCGCGCCGTTCACCGCCGCGCACCTGCCGTTCCTGCACGACACGCTCAATGCCGAGCTGGCCGCCCTCGGCGCCGCTCCGGCCGACGACCCGCTGCGCCCGAACGACGGGCTGCTCGCCGGCGTCGTCCCGGCGGCGTGGTACCCGGAGCGCCGGCCCTCGCTGCGGTGTTACCGCACGGACGATCCGGGCGCGCCGGACGACGGCTTCGCGCCGCTGGCCGTCGCCGGGCTCGGCACGGTCGCCCATACGGTGGTGCCGGAGGCGTCCCGGTTACTGGCCGCGATGGCCCTCGCCCTCGGCGAGCTGCCGGGGCCGGCGGTGCTGTCGACCGGACCCGGTGAGTGGACCGGGCCGCGGCCGTCGAACGTCCGGATCGTGCCGTTCGCCCCGCAGGCGCGGCTGCTCGGCCGGGCGTCGCTCTTCCTGTCCCACGGCGGTTTCGGCGGCGTCCAGGAGGCGCTGCGGGCGGCGACGCCGATGGTGGTCCTGCCGCTGTTCGCCGATCAGCCGGCCAACGCCCGCCGGATCGCCGAGCTGGGGCTCGGCCTGGCCGTGGACCCGGCCGAGGCGACGCCCGAAACGCTGGCCGCGGCGTGTTCGCGGGTGCTCGCCCCCGGGTTCGGTGAGCGGGCTGCGGAGTTCGCGCGGCCGGCCGGGGACCTGCCCGGGTTCGACGTCCTCGCCGAGGATCTCGCCGCGCTTTCCTGAGTGACCTCGGGAGCCCGCTGAGATCAGGGACCCCGGCAAAGTCGGTTCACGTCGCCCGGAACGGCCGACACGGCGCCGGCGGCCGGCGCAACCGTGACCGTGCCGCGCTTTCCCGAAGGTGCCGGAAAATCCGTATTTCCTGGGCGTTTCACGATTGTTTCCGTGACGCGCGCGATTATACGACGCCATTCTGCGGGTAGCACAAAAAGTCTGGTACTTCCCCTAGTGAAAACGCGGTTCCTGGCCCGTTTCCCCTGCTGGCGGACAGAAGGCGAACGGCGTCTTGACAGGCCGTTCCGGTGAGCAGCACACTCGATGTGGCGGCAATCCGAAATTCGGCGACGGGCGGAAAAGGCCCGCGCACGGTGCGGGAAAGGCTGACCACGTGCCCGAGATCGAACACCAGCTCTCGTTGAACGAAAACCATTCCGAGCCCTTGCCCGGAGTGCGTCACGCGATCGAAGAAAGCCTGGCCGACATCCACCGCACGCTGGACGCGCTGGCGACCGGGCTGACCGCGGAGATCGCCCGGCGCCACGCCCTCGACCCGGCCCGGGTGGTGGCCGGCGCCGGCTCCGGGGCGCTGCTGCAGCAGTTCCTCTCCGCGCACGCCGGGGCCGGGCGGGTGGTGCACGCCCGGCCGTCGTTCGAGCTGTACCCGCTGCTGATCCGCAACGCGTTCGCCGAGCCGGTCGCGGTGCCGTCGCCCGGTGATCACCAGGACCTGGCCGCGCTCGCCGCGGCCGTCACGCCGGAGACGCGGGTCGTGCTGCTGTGCAACCCGAACAACCCGACCGGGGAAGTGCTGGGGGAGAACGCACTCCGGGCGTTCCTCGACGCGCTGCCGCCGCACGTGCTCGTGCTGATCGACGAGGCCTACCGCGAGTTCGCCGACCCGGCCGCGCTCGCCGACGGCCTCGCTCTCGCCGCCACCGACGAGCGGGTCGCCGTCGTCCGGACGTTCTCCAAGTCGCACGGCCTGCTCGGCCTGCGGGTCGGGTACCTCGTCGCGGCCGAAGCCGTGGCCGCCCCGGTGCGGCCCACGCTCCCGTTCTACCGCGTTCCCACGGTCGCCCAGGCGGCCGCGCTCGCGGCGCTGGAAGCGGACGACGTCATGCGCGAGCGCTGCGCCGAGGTCGCCGCCGAACGCGACCGCGTCCGCGCGGGCCTGCGGGAACTGGGCTGGGACGTGCCGCCGAGCGGCGGCAACTTCCTCTGGCTGCGGCTGGGCGGGCGCAACAAGTCCTTTGTGGACCACCTGGCCGCGAACGGCGTCGTGGTCCGGGAGATCGGCGGCGCCGGGGTGCGGGTGAGCACCGGCACGCCCGAAGCCAACGACGCCGTCCTGATGCTGGCCAAGGAGTTCGCCGGATGACCGCCCTGATCAGCGACACCACCTCCGCCACCGCCGAGGTGCGCCGCGCCCTCGAACAGCGGCCCGCCACCGGCGACCGCCTCGACGAGATCGCCCGGTACGCCCTGCTCTCGCCGGGCAAGCTGCTCCGCCCCCTGCTGCTGGTCGCCTCGGCCGAGGCCGTCGGCGGGGCGCGCGACGACGTGCTGCCCGCCGCGCTCGCCGTCGAATACCTGCACGTCGCGTCCCTGGTGCACGACGACATCATCGACGGTGACGACCTGCGCCGCGGCCGGGCGTCGGTGCACGCGCGCTACGGCGTGGCCGACGCCATCGTCACCGGCGACGCGCTGATCCTCGGCCTGTTCGGCGCAGTCGCGGACTGCGCGGCACCCGACGCCGCCGTCGTCGCCGCGGTGCGCGTGCTGGCCCGGGCCGGCGAAGACCTGTGCCGCGGCCAGGTCCAGGAGGCGCTGCTCGTGCCGCCGGGACCGGGCGTGGCGGGCAGCGGGCTCGACGCCTACCTCGAGATGGCCTCGCTCAAGACCGGCGCGCTCTTCCGCGGCGCCTGCCGGGCCGGCGCGCTGCTCGGCGGCGGCGCGCCCGCGCAGGCCGACGTCGTCACGGCGTTCGCCGAGCACGCGGGCCTGGCCTTCCAGATGTACGACGACCTGCTGCCGTTCCTCGCCGATCCGGCCGTCACCGGGAAACCCGGGACGAGCGACGCGGCCAACCTCCGGCCGACGTACCCGGTCCTGCTCGCCCACCGCGAAGGCTCGGCGGCCGACCGCCGCGGTGTCGAACGCGCGTTGTCCGGCGAACTGCGTCCTGAGGCCGCCCACGACACGCTGCGGGAGGTGCTCGTCTCCAGCGGGGCCCTCGACCTGGCCGTGACGGGGGCTCGCGAAGAAGCCGCGCGGGCCAAGGCGGACCTCGGCGTCCTGCCGGTCGCGGACGCCGCCGGCCTGCTGGCCGCGATCGCCGACCTCGCCGTGAACCGGGACCACTGAGGTGACGACCGCCGCGGGCACCCGGGTGGTCCCGGCCGTGGTGCGGCGGGCCGGCCGCGCCGCCGTCGCCCACGTGCAGACGTGGCGGCCCTACACGACGTGCTACCCGGCGCTGCTCGGCGTGGCCGGGGCCACGGTCGCGGGCGGGACCGGGGCCGCCGTGCTGCTCGTCGCCGCGTTCGCGCCCGCGCTCGGCTGGCTGTCCGGGCACTACCTCGGCGACTACTTCGACCGCGGGCTGGACGCGATCGGCAAACCCCACCGGCCGATCCCGTCGGGCCGGTTGTCGGCCGAAGCGGCACTCGCCGGCGGCCTCGCGTGCGCCGCGGTGTCGGCCGTGCTGCTCGTCACGGCGAACTGGCGGATCGTGCCGTTGTTCGTCGTGGCGATGGCCGGGATCGTCGGCTACAGCAAGGTGTTCAAGAAACGCGGCCTGGCCGGCAACGCCTCCCGCGGGTTCCTGACCGCGCTGGCCCTGGCGATCGGCGCGATGGTCGCCGCGCCGTGGCCGCCGTGGGCGCTGCTGCCCGTCGCGGCCGGGTTCCTGCTGCACGACACCGCGTCCAACCTCGTCGGCACGCTCCGCGACGTCGACGGCGACCGCGCGGGCGGCTACCGCTCGGTACCGGTCGAGCACGGCTTCCGCCACGCCGTCCGGCTCGCGCTCGGGCTGTACGCCGCCGGGGTCGCCCTGATCGCGCTCTCCACTCCTGTCGCCGATGACCCGATCGCCCGGCTCGTCTTGACCGCGGTGGCGGCGGGTGTCGGTGCCGTCGCCTTCCTGCCGTTGCCGCGCCGGGATTCCGTGCCCGCGCGGACCGCGTTGCGGGCCCACGAACTGCTCGTCGCCGAACGGCTGGTGCTCGCCGCGGCCGTCGTCGCCGGGGCCGCCGGCGCCCGGTTCGCGCTCGCGCTGGCCGCGCCGGTCCTCGCCTTTTCGCTCGTCACCCAGGCCCTGATGCGTTCCCGCCACGAGTTCCCGGTTCCGGCCGGGGGAAAGGACACCGCATGACGTCCGTGCGCGCCGACCAGCTCACCGAGGCGATCGCCGAAGGCGCCGAAGCGCTGTTCGCGGCCCAGCGCGCGGACGGCGTCTTCGACTACGGCGGCAGCAGCCTGACCTCGACCCTCGGCACGGTCGGCGCGGTGTGCGCGCTGCACTTCGCCGACCCTGGCGGCGCGGCCGATCTGATCGAGGCGGGTGTCGGCTGGCTCAAGCGCACCCAGGCCGCGGACGGCGGCTGGGCGATGGTGCCCGGCGAGGCGTCCGAAGCCGGGCCGACCGCCGTGGCCTCGGCCGTGCTGCACCTGACCGGCCCCGAAGGCAACGCCGCCGAGGTGGACGCGGGCCAGGCGTGGCTGCGCGGGTTCGGTGGCCTGGACGCGATCCCGCACGCCGAGGTCGTCGCGTGGTGCCGCCAGTTCTACGGCTTCGCGGGCTGGCTCGCGCCCGAGGAGATGCGCCGCTTCCCGCTGGAGCTCGCGCTGCTGCCCGGCCTGTCGCGCAAGCTCTTCGACCTGCGGGTGCCGATGGTGTACGCGCTCGGCCTCGCGCAGAGCCGGCACAAGCCGCTGACCCGGCTGCAGAAAACGCTGTCCCGGAAGGCCGAGCCGAACGCGCTGGCCGCGATCCGACAGGTCTACGAGCACGAGGGCAGCACCGGCGCGTGGTGCGAGGACGCCTGGGTGACCGGCCTGGTCTGCGCCGGCCTGGCCCGGGCCGGGCTCGGCGACGACATGGTGGCCGCCGCCGTCGGCTGGTTCCGCCGGATGATGGCCCCCGACGGCTCGTGGGCGAGCGGGCCGCTGGACCTGACGTGGTCGATGTACGCGACCGCCGGCCTGCTCGAAGCCGGTTACGCCACCGACCCGCGCCTGCTCGCCGTCAAGGAGCTTTTCCTGCGCCTGCAGCAGGATCGGCCGTTCACGGCGTTCGGCTGCCCGCCCGGGTTCTGGGGCTGGTCGGGCACCCGCGGCTGGCCCGCGACGCTGGAGACCGGCGAGATCGTCTCGGCGCTGGGCCACCTGCCCGGCGACGACCAGGCCGCCGCGATCCGCCGCGGCGTCACCTGGCTGACGCTGCAGCAGGACACCCGCGGTTCGTGGGGGCTGTGCGTGCGCAACACCAAAGTGGCCAACAGCGGTCCGTGCCCGCACATGACCGCCCAGGCCGTCGACGGGCTGCTCGACTCCGGCGTCCCGGCCGACGACCGGCGCGTGCGCCGGGCGCTGAGCTGGCTGGGGAAGGCGCAACAGGCCGACGGCAGCTTCGAATCCGTCTGGTACCGGATGCACACCGCGGGGACTTCCGCCGTGCTGCAGACCTTCGCCAAGGCGGGGCAGCCCGGCTCGCTCCCCGCGCGGCGCGCGCGTGAGTGGCTCGAACGCACCCGGCTGGCCGACGGCTCGTGGGGCACCGGCGCGGGTGGTCCCGGCACCGTCGAGGAGACCGGCTGGGCGGTGTCGGCGCTGCTGGCCGCCGGTGCGGACGCCGCCGTCGTCCGGCCCGGCGTCGAATGGCTGCTGGCACAGCGGCACCCCGGCGGCGGGTGGGCCGCGGCGAACGTCAACGAGTACGTGCGGCACGTCTGCCGCTACCCGAACCCCGCGCTCGCCCACGGTCTCGCGCTGAAAGCCCTGGCCCGCTACCGGAAGGTGGCCGGCTGATGGGGTACGACGCCGTCGTCTGCGGCGCCGGGGTCGCCGGGCTGGCCGCCGCGTGCGCGCTGGGCCGGCTCGGGCACCGCGTGCTGCTGGCCGAGAAGCAGGACGCCGTGAAGCCGGTCGCGAAGGGCGAGGTGCTGCAACCCGGATCACTGGCGATCCTCGACGAGTGGGGTGCGACGCCCGAGGGAGCGTTGCGGCTGGGGACGCTCGTCGCGCGGGACGCGGCCGGGGCGCCGCAGATGGCCCTCGAGTACGGCCGGCTGCCCGTCGAGCGGCCGTGGCTGCTGGCCCACGACTACCCGGCGATCCTGGAAGCGCTGACGAAGTCGCTGCCGTCCACAGTGGACTTCCGGCGCGGCGTGCTCGTCGAGGGACTGCTGCGTTCGGCCGGCCGGGTCACGGGCGTGCGGCTGTCCGGAGAGGACGTCGAGGCGGCGCTGGTCGTGGCGGCCGACGGCCTCTCGTCGCGCCTGCGGCGGGAGGCGGGCATCGAGGCGCGGCGGCACGACTACCCGCACCGGCTGGCGGCGTTCGAGCTGCACGACGCGCCCGCGGTCGAGCCGGACTTCTCCGCCTACGTCACCGAACGCGGCCTGCGGCTGCGCTACCCCTTGCCCGGCGGCCGCGTCCGGCTCTACGCCCAGGTCGGCCCGGACGAACTGCGCGGCCTCGACACCGACGGCCTGACCTCGTGGGCGGACGGCCTGGTGCGTGAGACGCCCGCGCTCGCCCCGCTCGCCGACGCGATCCACGCGAACCTCGGCGGCCGTCAGCTGCTGCCGGTGTCCCGGTTCCTCGCCGGCGCGTTGTCCGTGCCCGGGCTGGCGCTGGCCGGGGAGAGCGGCCACGCCGTGCACCCGATGGCCGCGCAGGGCATGAACAGCGCCGTCGCGGACGCGCACGAACTGGCCTCGATGCTGCGCCAAGGCGGCTCCCTCGCCCCGGCGGTCGTCGACCACGCGCTGGCCCGCTACGACGTGGCCCGCCGCGGGAACCTGACCCAGATCGGCCGCACGAGCCACAACGCGGCCCGGATGATCACGGACCTCTCGTGGGTCGGCCGGGTCGCGGGCCGCCGGGCCCTGCGCGGCACCGGCGGCAACAACCGCATCCGCTACACGGTGATGCACACGATGTCCGGCCTGGGCGTGCACCCGCTGAACCCGGTCGACCGGCTGCACCAGCTGGGAGTGCTGCCGGACCCGCGGGGCCGCCGCCTCCCGGCCTGGGCATGACGGCGGCCCCGGCGGGGCTCTCAGGCGGCGGCGCACTCCACGACGACCAGGCCGCCCTGGCCTTCGTGGGTGCTCCGGACCGCCAGGCCCGCCGACGCCGCGAGGGCGTGGAAGTCCTCGATCGTGCGTTCCCGGCCGCCCAGCAGGGTCAGCGACTGCAGGTCGAACGACGAGTTGTTCTTCGCGTGCTCCGTCCCGGCCAGCACCTCGACCACGACGACGCGCGCGCCGGTCTCGCCGCAGCGGCGCAGGATCCGCGCCGCGTCCTCGTCGTTCCAGTCGGTCAGCACGCGCGACACGAGCAGCACGTCGTAGCCCGTGGGCAGCGGGTCGAAGAAGCTGCCGCCGACGAACCCGGCCCGGTCGGCCAGGCCCGCGTCCGCCAGGGACCGCTCGGCTTCCGGGCGCACCGGCGGCAGGTCCAGGACCGCGCCGTGCAGGTGCGGGTGCTTCAGCAGGACTTCGCTCAGCAGCGCGCCGATGCCGCCGCCGACGTCGAGGACCCGGGTCACCGTGCTCCAGTCGTAGTCGGCGGCCACCGCCGGGCCGGTCTGCCAGGCGTGCGCCGCCATGATCGCGCCGAAGAACAAGCGCAGTTTTTCGTCACGCTGGTAATCGGTCCAGAAATCGACGCCGTGTGCCTTTCCGTACGCGGATTCGCCGGTGCGGACCGAATGCAGCATTCCGCTGTAGGCGAGATCCATTTTCGCGCCGGGGCCGTCGAGGTCGAGCCAGCCGCGCTGCCAGCGCTGCTGCTCGCCGAGCAGTTCGCGCGACAGGTCGGTGAGCCCGTATTCGCCGGCGTCGGCGCTGAAGAGGCCGACGTTCACCAGGTGCCGCAGCAGCCGGTCGAGGGAGTCGGCGTCGGATCCGCTGGCGGCGGCCAGGTCCGCGGTCGTGGTGGTGCCGCCGGCGACCAGTTCGGGCAGCCGCAGCGCGATGGCGGCGCGGATCGCGAACGGGGTCGCCAGGTCGACCAGGCGGGCGAGCTCGGCGGCGGCGTCGTTCGGCATCGGCGTCCTTTCGGCGGGGGTGATCGGGCTCCACCACGATCGCACCGCGAACCCGTTTCGGTCAACCATTCTTTTGCGCGACGACATCGTATTTTGTCCTGCCCGGAAAACGAAAGGGAAGAATCATGGAGTTCGACGTCCGGCCGATTTCCGGCGCCCTCGGCGCGGAGGTGCGCGGCGTGCCGCTGGCGGAGCTGTCCGACGCCGCGTTCGCCGAGGTGCGGGACCTCCTGCTGACCCACCTCGTGCTGTTCTTCCCGGACGCCGCCGGGCTCGATCCCGAGGCGCACAAGGCGTTCGGCCGCCGGTTCGGCGAGCTCGAGGTGCACCCGTTCCTGCCGAAACTCCCCGGGCACGACGAACTGGTGGTGCTCGACTCCGACCAGGGCGCCCGCGCCGACGTCTGGCACACCGACGTCACGTTCAGCGCGTCGCCGCCGATCGCCTCCGTGCTGCAGCTCGTCGAATGCCCGCCGGCGGGCGGGGACACCATGTGGAGCAACCAGCACCTCGCGTATGAAGCGCTTTCCGCGCCGGTGCGCGACCTGGTCGACGGCCTGACCGCGGTGCACGTCTTCGAGCACCCGAACGGCTCGTTCCGCAGCGAGGCCGAGCACCCGGTGGTGCGCACCCACCCGGAGACGGGCCGCAGGTCCCTGTACGTGAACCGGATGTTCACCCGCCGGATCCCGCAGCTGACGCCGGGTGAAAGCGCCGCGCTGCTGGCCCAGCTGTACGAGGTTTCCGAGAGCCCGCAGCGCGTCTGCCGCTACCACTGGCAGCCGGGCGCGATCGCGGTCTGGGACAACCGGGCCACCCAGCACTACGCGGTCAACGACTACACGGGCCGCCGGGTCGGGCGCCGCGTGACGATCCTCGGCGACAAGCCGGCGGGCGAGCAGCCGCGCTGGCCGCACCACGAGGGGACCGGCCTCAGCGCGGCGACGTCACGCTGACGTCCCGGCGGTGAACAGCGGGTGAACACCCGTGCCCGGCGGGTGAAACGGACACCGGCGACACGCCGCTGTGAGCTGTCCCGCCCGTCGGGCCACACCGCCGCCGGCACCGGCGTGCGGTACGGTCGGGACGCAGCGGTTCAACCGGCAGCCGTCGCACCCCGAGACCCACGACCCCGTCAGGGGCCGGTGTGGGACTGGACTGGTGCACGAGCGGTTTGGCCTCACGGTTCCCCAGGAGGCTTCGCCTATGACCGTTCTTCCTTTGCCTTGTCCCAGAGGGCCCGCGGGCCCGGCGCCCGTCGCGAGCTTCGAAGTGACCGCGACCGCCGACGCCGCCGTGCTGTCGGCGACCGGTGAGCTCGACATCAGCGTCATCGGGCATTTCGCCGGGCTCCTCGAGCGGGAGCTCGCCTTCCGGCCGCGCGCTCTGGTCGTCGACGCCTCGGCCGTGACGTTCTGCGCCGCCCGGGCGCTGACCGTGCTGCTCAACTCCGCCGCCGACGCGCAAGCGGCCGGCGTGCCCTTCGCCGTCGTCACCCGCAGCCGCGCGGTGCTGCGCCCCCTGAGCGTGCTCGGGCTGGAGCGCGCCCTGCCGCTGCACGCCGACCTCGCCGAGGCGCTGACCTGGCTGACGCTGCTGCCGGGCCTGACGGCCCGCTAACGCCGCTGGTCCGGCCCGCGGGTGTCGCGAGGCTAGTTCGCCCAGGCCCGCGGGCAGGGCTCTTCCGAATCCACGCAGCGCAGGCGGGCCCACACGAGCTTGCCGTCGTCGTGGTGGCTCACGCCCCACGCGAGGCACAGCTGGTCGACGACCCGCAGGCCACGACCGCCGTCCCGGCCGGGGACCCGCAGCCGCGGTTCCCCGGTGCCGATGTCGGCGACCGCGACGGTCACCTCGCACGGCCCGCCGGTGCAGCGCAACCGCAGCTCGATCGGCCCGCCGGCGTGCAGGTAGGCGTTGTCCAGCAGTTCTCCGACGATCAACAACGCGTCCAGCCGATGCGGGTCGCCGAGGGTGTGCATCCTCGACTCGGCCCACATCCGGGCATCGGCGAGACCGGACGGGTCGGTGCCGGCCACGTCCAGGGTCTGCCAGCCTGGCTGGTCCGCCGTGGTCCAGTTCACAGGCACGATGGTGACTCCTCCCGAGGGCGCGCACCCGGGGGTGCGTCGTCCTCTACCGAGGAGGGTTACCCGGGGCGGCGGCGGTTACCCGCGAATCGGCACATGGGGTTCGGCCCGGGTGCGCGGGCGGGTCCGCGGGCCGAACACGGCCAGGACCACCGCGCCGACCAGCCAGGTACCGGCGATGAAGAGGAACACGCTCTGGTAGCCGCTGCCGTTGTAGAGCGCCGCCACGATCAGGGGACCGGCCGCGTTCGACAGCCGCCCGAGCCCGTAGGAGACGCCGGTGCCCAGGGAGCGGCTCCGCGTGTCGAACAGCTCGGGGGAGTAGGCGTAGCCGAGGGCGGTGTAGCCGCGTTCGAACAGGTTCACCAGGAACCCGAAGACGACGATCAGGACCGGGTCGAAGGTCAGGCCGTAGAGCAGGCCGCACAGCGCGATGACGGCGCCGAAGGCGACCAGGCACCACTTGCGTTCGAACCGGTCGGTGACCAGGGCGGCCAGGTACGACCCGAGCGGCGCGCCGACGGTGGTGAGGGCCACGTAGAACACCGACTTCTCGACGCTGAAGCCCTCCTTGGCCAGCAGCGTGGGCGCCCAGCTCGAGTAGCCGAAGAAGCCGATCGTCTGCGTCACCCACACGACGGTCAGCAACAAGGTGGGGTAGAGGTATTTCTTCTGCAGCAGGAGGCGGAGCGGCGCCTTCGTCACCGGAGCTTCTTCGACCGGCGGCTCGGGTTCGGGCAATGGTCCTTTCTCCGCGGCGACCTGCTCTTCGATCTCCCGCAGCAGCCGGTCCGCCTCGGCGTGGTCGCCGCGGCTCTCGTGCCAGCGCGGCGACTCCTTGAGGTGGCGGGTGAAGAAGACGAGCAGCACGCCGAGCGCGCCCCACAGGTAGACCAGCCGCCACGACCAGTCGTTGATCGGCACCACCGCGCTGGCGATCAGGTTGGTGACCGGGGTGCCGCAGATGCCGATCACGATCGCGTAGGCCTGGTACTTGCCGCGGCTGGTGGCCGGGTACAGCTCGTTGACGTAGATGACGGCCACGACGGTCATCGCCGAGAGCCCCGCCGAGGTCAGGACGCGGAACACGCCCAGCGACACGACGTCCCACGAGAAGACGGCGGCGAACGAGAAGACGCCGAACCACAGGGTCGTCCACAGCAGTACCCGTTTGCGGCCCCACCGGTCGGCCAGGCCACTGGCGATGACCGCGCCGAAGAACATCCCGACGAACGACAGCGAGGTGACGTAGGCGACCTGGTCGACCGTCACGCCCCACAGCTTGATCAGCTTGGGCGCGGTGGTGGCGAAGCTGTTGATGTCCGCGAACTCGAAGAAGTAGGCGAACGAGACGGCGAGCAGGGTGAGCTTGTGGAACCGGGAGATCGGCAGGCGGTTCAGCCGGTTCAGGGAGTTGGCTTGCTGCATGGGAGTTCCTGTCGCTCAGGCGTCAGTCATTCAGTGCCGGGCCAGTACAGGTGCGTCGGATTGGTCACGAGGAGCTTCTGCTGCTGCTCGGCGGTCACCGCCACCTGCGGCACGTAGTCGACCAGCAGGCCGTCGTCCGGCATGTGGCCCAGGAGGTTGGGGTGCGGCCAGTCGCTGCCCCACAGCACGCGGTCGGGGAACTCCGCCACGACGCGCCGGCCGAACGGGACGACGTCGCGGTAGGCGTGCCGCTCGCCGCCGAGGGCGGGCGGCCCGGTGACGGTCAGGCGCTCGGGGCAGCTGACCTTCACCCAGACGTCGTTGCGGTCGGCGAACCGCAGGAAGCGGCTGAACTCGGGGCCGTCCACCGGCTGTGTGACGTCGGGCCGGCCCAGGTGGTCGACGACGAGCGGCGTGGGCAGCGAGCCGAAGAACCCTTCCAGCTCGGGCAGATCGGCGCTCTCGAAGTAGAGGACCACGTGCCAACCGAGCGTCGCGATCTTCTTCGCGATGGTGCTCAGCTCTTCGTGCGGAGCCGCGTCGACCAGGCGCTTCACGAAGTTGAAGCGCACGCCGCGCACTCCCGCCGCGTCGAGTTCGCGCAGCTCGCGCTGGCTGACGTCGGGACGCACGGTGGCGACGCCGCGCGCCCGGCCGTCCGCAGCGCGGACGGCGTCGAGCATGGCGGAGTTGTCCGCGCCGTGGCAGGTGGCCTGCACGATCACGGTCCGTGTGACGCCCAGGTGGTCGCGCAGCGCGAACAGGTCGTCCTTGCCGCCGTCGCACGGGGTGTACTTGCGCTCGGGGGCGAAGGGGAACTCGGCCTGCGGGCCGAACACGTGGCAGTGCGCGTCGACGGTTCCGGCCGGGAGCCGGAACTTCGGCTCCGACGGGTTCGCGTACCAGTCGAGCCAGCCGGGGGTTTTCGGCGCGGTCATGGGGATCCTCACCGCCCCTGGCGCTTGAGCAGGGCGTCGAGACGCGGGTAGACGGCGCGGGCGTTGTGCTCCCGGATCGCGGCCGAGTCCTCTTCGGACAGTTCGGCGGCTTCGAGGTACCGGCGCGTGTCGTCGAAGTGGTGGCCGGTGCCCGGGTCGACGTCGCGGACCGCGCCGATCATCTCCGAGGCGAACAGGATGTTCTTGGCCGGGACGACGTCGAACAGCAGATCCGAGCCCGGCTGGTGGTAGACGCAGGTGTCGAAGAAGACGTTGCCCAGCAGGTGTTCTTCGAGCGTGGGCTTGCCCAGTGCCATGGCGAGGCCGCGGAACCGGCCCCAGTGGTAGGGCACCGCGCCGCCGCCGTGCGGGATGACCAGCCGCAGGGTGGGGAAGTCCGCGAACAGGTCACCCTGGAGCAGCTGCATGAACGCCGTCGTGTCGGCGTTGAGGTAGTGCGCGCCGGTGGTGTGGAACGCGGGGTTCACGCTGGTGCTGACGTGGATCATCGCCGGGACGTCGTACTCCACCATCTTTTCGTAGACGGGGTACCACGACCGGTCGGTGAGCGGCGGCGCCGTCCAGTGCCCGCCGGAGGGGTCGGGGTTGAGGTTCAGCGCGACGGCGCCGTACTCCTCGACGCACCGCGTGAGCTCCGGAACGCAGGTGGCCGGGTCGACGCCGGGGGACTGCGGGAGCATCGCGGCCGGTGCGAACCGCCCGGGGTAGAGCGCGCTGACGCGGTAGCAGAGTTCGTTGCAGATCGCGGCCCACGCGGACGACGTCGCGAAGTCCCCGACGTGGTGGGCCATGAAGGACGCGCGGGGCGAGAAGATCGTCAGGTCGATGCCGCGTTCGTCCATCAGCCGCAGCTGGTTCGGCTCGATCGTCTCGCGCAGGTCGTCGTCGCTGATCCGCAGGTCGGCGCGGGCCGGCGCGGGCCCGCTGGAGAGGGCGGCGACCTGCCGCTCGCGCCAGGCGGCCAGCGCCGGCGGCGCGGTGGTGTAGTGCCCGTGGCAGTCGATGAGCATGACTCGCACCCTAATCGTCGATGAAATTGTTGACAATATCTACGACGAAAAGTTCTCCCGCACCCGCCGCTACCCAGTTGTCCACATCCCCCGAAATCCCTCCACAACCCCGCATCTTTCGTAGCGAAAGTGGCGTTTGGGGGGTGGGCGGTGAGCGGGGGTTGGGGTTGGGGGAGGTGGGTTAGTCCAGGTCGAGCAGGGGGGCGGCCATGCGGTCGACGTATTCGCCGAGCGCCTCGCGGTCCGCCGCGGTCAGGGCCTTCGTGCCCACCTTGCCGCGCAGCACCGCGACCCCGGTGATCAGCGCGGCCAGCAGTTCCGCGCGCAGGGCGCGGTCCGGCCCGCTCAGGCGCGGGGCCAGCTGCTCGTCGAACGCCCGCTCGATCCGCTCGCGCACGACGGCCCGGATCATGTCGTCGTTCGCCGCGGTCACCAGGCCGGACAGGCCGCCGGGGTGCTCGGCGCCGACGTTCAACGCGCGCTCCAGCAGCGCGCGGGGGAGGTCCTTCAGCGGGAGGTCCGTCGTCATGGTGTCGGCGGAGTCCCAGCCTCGGTCCGCCGCCTCGGCGAACAGCTTCTCCTTCGACCCGAAGTAGCGGTAGACCAGCGCCTGGTTCACCCCGGCCCGGGCCGCGACGTCGCGGGTGCTCGTGCCCTCGACGCCGTGTTCGCTCAGCAGTGTCCGGGCCGCCATCAGCAGCGCTTCCCGGGTCGCCGCCGCGTCACGGCGGCGGGCGCGCGGTGTCGCCGTGTCCATCGCCGGCCTCCGTTTCGTCGGTTTTCGCAGTGTAGACCAGCGCAAACGTCCTGTGAGGGTGATCACCGGGCGGTTAAGTAGTCACTCGTTGACTTGGCTTCCGGCGCGTGACTACCGTGTAAGTCATCAGTTGACTACAACGGAGGTTTCCGTGTCCGACACCCTGACCGCCCCGGCGCCCGCGCGCCGCGCCCGGCGCGCGGAGTCGCATCCGACGGCGGTGCTGCTGGTGCTGGCGCTCTCGACGTTCGCGATCGTCGTCATGCAGAGCATGGTCATGCCGATCCTGTCCGGCCTCGCGCAGTCGCTGGACGTCTCGATGGCCGACGTCTCCTGGGTCGTGACGGTCAACATGCTCTCGGCGGCGGTCTTCACGCCGCTGCTCGGTTCGCTCGGCGACAAGCTCGGCCGCAAGCGCGTCCTCATGGCGACGCTCGCCCTGACCACACTCGGCTCGGTCCTGGTCGCCGTGTCGACGTCGATGGGTGTCGTGCTGGCCGGCCGCGCGCTGCAGGGTATGGGCTTCGCCGCGATGCCGCTGGCCATCGGGATCGTCCGGTCGATCTTCCCGCCGGAACGCGTGCCTTCCAGCATCGCGCTGCTGAGCGCGCTCACCGGCATCGGCGCGGGCGCGGGCCTGCTCGTCTCGGGCCTGCTGGTGCAGGCGGGCGTCTCGGCGCAGGGCATGTTCTGGATCTCCGCCGCGGTCACCGCGCTCGGCCTGCTCGGCACCGCCGCGCTGATCCGGCTGCCGGAGACCGCCGGCAAGTTCTACGTCGACGTCTTCGGGCTGCTGACACTCGCCGGCGGCCTGGTCTGCCTGGTGCTGGGCATCAACCGCGGGCCGGCCTGGGGCTGGGGCTCGGCCACCGTGCTCGGGCTGTTCGCCGGCGCCGTCGTGCTGCTGGTCGGGTGGGTGTTCGTCGAGCGGCGCGTGCGCGAGCCGCTGGTCGACATCGCGATGATGCGCACGCCGGTCGTGCTCGGCACCAACATCGCCACCTTCCTCACCGGCGCCGGCATGTACGGCGCGTTCATCCTGGTGATCCAGTTCGTGCAGACGCCCGGGCGGTTCGGCTACGGCTTCGGGTCCGACGCGCTCGGCGCGGGCCTGACGCTGCTGCCGATGACCGCGGGCACCCTGCTCGCCGCCGGCGCGGTGTCGATGCTGATCCGCCGCGTCGGCCCGAAGTGGCCGATGGTGCTCGGCACGGTCGTCGCGACCGCGACCTTCGCCTTCCTGCTCGCCTTCCACGCCGAGCACTGGCACTTCTACGTCGCGACCGGCCTGCTCGGCCTCGGGCTGGGGCTCGCGTTCGGCGCGATCCCGACGTTGCTCAACAGCGGCGTCACCCCCGCGCAGACGAGTGTCGCCAACAGCGTCAACCAGACGCTGCGCTCGATCGGCGGATCCATCGGTACGGCGGTGGCGTCGGCGATCCTGGCCGCGAACCTGCTGCCGCGCCTCCCCTTGCCCACGGTCGGCGCGTACACCACCGCGTTCACCGTGTCCGGCGCGATCTGCGTCCTCGCGGTCGTCGCCGCCGTGTTCGTCCCGTACCGACACCGCGCAACCACGAAGGAGTCTCGATGACGAGGGCCTATCCCTTCAGTGATCCGGAAAAGCTGGACATCGAGCCGCTGTTCGAGAAGCTGCGCACCGAAGAGCCGCTGAGCCGCGTCACCATGCCCTACGGCGAACCGGCCTGGCTCGCGACGCGCTACGAGGATGTCAAGGTGGTCCTCGGCGACCCGCGCTTCAGCCGCGCGGCGGCGACCGGGCGCGACGAGCCGCGGCTGCGTCCACATCTGCCGCCGCCGGGCAACATCCTCAGTCTCGACCCGCCGGACCACAGCCGGCTGCGGCGGCTGGTGATGAAGGCGTTCACCATGCGCCGGATCGACGCGCTGCGGGCGCGGGCGCGCGAGATCGCCGACAGGCTCGTCGACACGATGCTCACCCAGGGGCCGCCGGCCGATCTGGTGGAGGCCTTCGCGCTGCCGTTCCCGGTGACGGTGATCTGCGAGCTGCTCGGCGTCCCGTTCGAAGACCGCGGCGACTTCCGCGGCTGGTCGGACGCGTTCCTCTCGACGACGAAGTTCACGCCGGACGAAGTCCTCGACGCGATGAAGAAGATGCGCGAGTACATGGCGGGCCTGATCGCCCAGCGCCGCGAGACGCCGCACGACGACCTGCTCGGCGCCCTGGTCGTGGCCCGCGACGAAGACGACCGGCTCTCGGAGGAGGAGCTGCTGTCGCTGGCGCAGACGCTGCTGGTGGCCGGCCACGAGACGACCGCGTCGCAGATCCCGAACTTCGTCTACGCGCTGCTGACGCACCCGGGTCAGCTGGCGCTGCTGCGCGCCGACCTGGGCCTGGTGCCGAAGGCGGTCGAGGAGCTGATGCGGTTCGTCCCGCTCGGCACCGGCGCGGGCATCGCGCGCTACGCGACGGAGGACGTCGAGCTGGGCGGCGTGCTGGTCCGCGCGGGCGAGCCGGTGCTGCCGGCGCTGGCGTCGGCGAACCGCGACGACGCGGTGTACTCCGACCCGGAGGTGCTGGACCTGCTGCGCGGGGAGGCGACGCACATCGGGTTCGGCCACGGCGCCCACCACTGCCTGGGCGCGCCGCTGGCCCGGATGGAACTGCAGGTGGCGCTGGAAACCCTGCTCCGGCGGCTGCCGGACCTGCGCCTGGCCGACGGTGAGGACGGCATCGGCTGGAAGAGGGGGCTCTCGACGCGCGGCCCGCTGCGGCTGCCGCTCGCCTGGGGCTGAGCGGCGCGTCCCGCACCCGGCACGCGCCGGGTGCGGGACGGTGGCCGCTCAACGCACCTGCCCGAGCGGGATCCGCTGGAACACGATGTTTTCGTACGGTCCGGCGGTGCCCGTCTCGTACAGCAGCCCGGCGGTGAGCGGGTCGGCCTGCACGAGGTCGGAGTACGCCGCGGGCCCGCCGGTCAGCGTGCGGCCCGGCGTCCAAGTGCGCCCGCGGTCGGTGCTCAGCCGCAGCTGCATCACCGCGCGCGTGGCGGGGTCGGACGGGCCGGAATACAGCAGCAGCCACGGGATCGTCGTCTGCAGCACACTGCCCTCGACCTTCGTGCCGGACAGCGACGGCTGCACCCGGTACGGCCGCACGAGCGTCTTCCCGCCGTCCACGCTGTAGCCGTCGACGCGGTGCTCGGCCGCGGAACCCTGGTTGCGGCCGGAGAAGTAGAGCGTGCCGTCGGGCAGCTCGGTCATCGACGTCTCGTTCGCGGCGATCACGCCGTCGGTGCGGTCGTCGGTGAAGCCGATGTGCCAGGTGCGGCCGTCGTCGTCGCTGTAGAGGTCGTGGCCGCCGTAGTACTTCGCCTCGGTGCCGGCGTCGGCGGAACCGGCGGGCGGGGAGCCGGAGTGGTTGGCGGGCACGACGATCCGGCCCGCGTGCGGGCCGTGCCGCAGCAGCGTGGCGTGCCCGGGACCGGTGGCGTACCAGCGCCAGCCGGGCGGCTTCGTGTCCGCGGTGATGTCGCGCGCGGCGCTCCAGGTGCGGCCGTTGTCGTTGCTGCGCTGGACGAACACGCGGCGGGTGTCCCGCTCGGACGCCTGACCGGACATGATCTGCTTCTCCGACACGAGTCCGTTGTGGACGGTCAGGAGCACCAGGTCGCCGGTACGGGCCAGCACCGGCGTGGGGTTGCCCGCGGTCGCGTCGCCGTTGGTGGTCACCACGGAGAGCGGGCCCCACGTGCAGCCGCCGTCGCGCGAAGAGCGAGACACCGTCCGGATGGCGCCCGAGTCGCCGGCCGAGTCGCGCCGGCCTTCGGCGAACGCCACCAGGGACCCGTTCACGGCACGGACCACCGCGGGGATGCGGAAGGTGTCGTAACCCTCGGTACCGGAGGTGAACGGCACCGAGGACGTGCACCCGGAGGCGGCCGAAGCCGCCGGGACGACGGGCAGCCCGAGCAGGGCCGCGGCCAGCAGAATCGTGCCGAACCCGCGTTTCGATGACACCGGTTCCGCCTCCTCGCCGAGGGTTTGGGTGGTAGGACATGGGATGTCCGACGTCCTATGTCCGACAAGATAGGGAGCGGGCGCGCGGTTCGTCAAGGACCACGTGGCGCGCAGGAGCGGGACGCGTCCGGGTGCGGGGGAGGCCGGTCAGGCGGCCAGGTCGTCCCAGCGGACGAGGATCGCGGCGGCGAGCAGCCCGGCCACGACGATCTTCCCGATGATCAGCAGCGCGCTCGCGCCGGTCACGTGCCCGAGGTCCAGCAGCGCGCCGGCGAGGAACGCCACGGCGAAGACCTTCGCGCCCCAGCGCCGCCGGAAGCCGACGGCGAGCACGCCGGCCAGCTGGACGGCGGAGGCGAGCAGCGCGAGCACCGGCCACGGCGACGTCTCGCCACCGTGACCGAGCTCGTCCGCGAGGACGGTGCTCTGGGCGATCAGCACCACGGCCGTGCCCAGCCCGAAGAGCACCAGCATCACGGGCAGGAACACCCGCCCGGCTGTCCCGCCGGTGGCGGGTTCGGGCACACGACGACGAGGCACGGCGAGCCTCCGCTCGGCTCCAGCGATCCGGAACCACCCACGGTGCCGGAAACCGGCGTGGACGGCCACCGTGCATTTGCCGGAGCGGAGACACGCCGGCGTGTGCTAGGGGCTCGCGGTCGTCATGACCCGCTGCAGAGGGTTCCGTTCAGGGTGAACGCCGTCGGCAGGATGTTCGGGCCGCCGTAGTCGGCCGTGAAGCCGGGGTCCGCGCTCTCACCCGGGGCCAGCGCCGTGGCCGACGTGACCGTCACGGTGGTCCCGCTCTGGGTCCAGGTGCCGTTCCAGCCGCCGGCGAGGTGCTGCCGCGCGGTCGGCCAGGTGAACGTCAGCGTCCAGTTGGGTACCGGCTTCGTGCCCGTGTTGGTGAGGTGGACGCCGCCGACGAAGCCGCTCGACCAGTCCTGGACGTCGGACATCGTGGCCGCGCACGTACTCCGGGCGGGCGCGCCGGTGGTGAACGTCAGCGGCGGCGAAGCCCAGGAGACGGCGCCGGCCGCGTCCCGCGCCAGCACGTTGACCGTGTACCGGCTGCCCGGGACGAGGTTTCCGGCGGTGAACGACGTTCCCGGCGTCTCGCCCCACTCTTCGCTGGTGGTGCCGGTGCTCCGGTAGACCTCGTACTTCGCGACCGGGTGGCCGCCGGGCGCGGCGGCGGGCCAGGTGAGCGTCGCCGTCCGGTCGGTGACCTGGCCGGCCACCACCGGGCCGGGGGTGGCCGGGGCGGCGGCCGTCGCGGTCGCCGGGTGCAGGACCAGGGTGGTCAGCGAATACGGCGGCAACGTCCGGCCGGCGCTGCTGCCGCCGGCGCTTTCGGCGATCGACGTCGCGCCGTGGGTGAACGTGAACACCTTCGACGCCGTGGCCGCCGGGGCGTAACCGGCGTAGTCGAGGGCGACCGTGCGGGCGTGCCCGGGGTCCTTGTTGATCAGCAGCACCGAAAGGTCGCCGTCGGGCCGGCGGGCGGCGTGGGCGGTGACCAGCGGATCGCTCGTCCCGGCGCGCACCAGCTGATCGCCGGGGCGGGCGAAGAGCCCCAGCATCTCGAGGCCGTGGTAGGGCGCGAACGGCGTGTTCAGCGGCGGCTCGCAGACGCCGTCGCCCAGGCACGTCGCGCTGGAGAGCAGGCCCATGTCCCCGTAGTCGGTCTCTCCCTCCACTGTGGACACCTGGGTCGCGCCGTTGTGCGTGTCCCACCAGTCGACGGTGAACACGCCGTTCTCCAGCATCGCGCTGTACGTGTCGGCGGCGAACAGGGCGCCCGGCTGGGTGTCCATCCCGACCGGGGTGTTGGTCTCGGTGAGCGCGACGCCGATCCGCGCGGAGTCCGCGCCCGCGAACTGCGTGATCTCGCGCCGGACGACGTACATCATGTCGTCCACCTGCTCGGGTTTGGCGAGCGCTTCCGCCGCCGTGGCGCCGCCCGGATACCAGTGCAGCACGACGAAGTCGACATGCGGACCCGCGATCGACAACACGGTCTGATTCCAGTCCGCGGTGTCGCCCTCACCGACGATGCCGTCCGGCCAGTTCGCCGGAGTGGTGAGCACCGCGCCGATCTTGACCGACGGGTCGACGGCCTTCATGGCCTCGGCGTAGGCGACGACGCCGTGGGCGTACGCCGCCGGGCTCTTGTCGGCGTGGTCGTCGGCTTCCCAGTTCGCGCCGTAGTGGCCGTTGCCGTAGAGCTCGTTGCCGATTTCCCAGTACCGGGCGCCGTAGCCCTTCGTCACGTTGGCGTAGCGGACCCAGTCCGCGGCTTCCTGCGGGGTGCCGGTCCCGTAGTTGGCGATGATGATCGGCTGGGCCCCGGTGCGCCGCGCGCCGCCCATGAAGGTGTCGAAGTCGGTGCCGGGCGCGACGTAACCGCCGGGCGCGGTGTTGTCCTTCCAGTGGTAGATGTCGCCGTAGGAACCGCCGGGGTAGCGCAGCATGCGCACGCCGGCGCCGCCGAGCAGATCGGCCACGGCGTCGGTGCCGAGCTGGCTGTCCCAGACCGCGTGGTTGGCCCCGAGCGCGGTGTCCGCCACGGTGGCCAGGCCGGCGCGCGCGTTCACGGTGACGGAGACGTCCGGCTCGGCCGCGGCGGCTTGCGTGACTCCCGCCAGGCCCGCGGCGAGCAGGACGACCGCGGCCGGAAGGGCGCGGCGAAGTGGTCGAGCTGTCATGAAGGTCCATCCCTCACTCGTCCGGATCGAACAGAATGCAAGATGGCTGAGAGCGCTCCCAGTGAGAAAACCACCGGAGGTGCCGGAAGTCAACGCCGGTTCAGCGGCTGCCCGGCGCCGCTCGTCCGCGCGCCGCGCGCGGACCGGGCGCGCGCCGAGCGGACCCGCGGCGAGTGCCTGACCTGTGGAGCGCTTATGGCGAACCTGGAGCGGACCGCGACGGCCTTCCGTGTCCTCCGACCAGCATCGCCACGGCTTCGTGTCGGGCCGGACACCCCGCGAACCGCGGCGTGACGAGCCTCGGCGGGGGTGGTTCACCGCATCGGGTGTGCCCGTCCCGGTAGGGAATCGTTACCCGGATCCCGTTGCGCGCCACCGGTCTGGCTTCCCTCGAGCACCGCGGGATACAGTGCGCGCGGTTGAGAACACAGCCGCCGGTGACCCTTCCTGTGCGGGCGCCGTTACGCCTGATCCGGTGGCCTGTGTGCGGGCGGCTCGGTGAGGCCTCATGCGAGAGAGGCTCGATGTCGTGACCGCTCCTTCGGTCGGCTCCACCCGCGTCGCCGGACCACCGCTGTCCCCGCCGCCCGCGATCAACCGGCTTTCGGTGCTGCTGGTGGAGGACGACGACGGGGACGCGCTGCTGGTCGAGGAGATGCTCGCCGACCTCCCCGCGGAGGCCGAGCGGATCACGCTGCTGCGGGTGGCGACGCTGGCGGCCGCGCTGCCGCACGTCGCGAGCGTCGACTGCGTGCTGCTCGATCTGCAGCTGCCCGACGCGTCCGGCCTGACCGCCCTCAAGACGTTGCGCCAGCGCAGCCCGAGCAGCGCGATCGTGGTCCTGACCGGGCAGAACGACACGGCTACCGGCGTGGCCGCGGTCGCCGCCGGCGCCCAGGACTACCTCGGCAAGGACCAGGTCGACGGGCCGCTGCTGGTGCGCGCCATGCGGTACGCCTGGGAACGGCGAAGGGCCGAGGACGCCGAACAGCGGCTCATGGAGCAGCAGCTGTTCGCGGGGGAGAACGCGCGACTCGAGCGCGGTCTGCTGCCCACCCCGCTGCTCGCCGACGAGGACCTGGGCCTGGCGGTCCGCTACCGCCCGGGCCGGGACGGCGCGTTGCTGGGCGGCGACTTCTACGACACCGTCGAGCTGGCCGACGGCACCGTCGAGGTGATCATCGGGGACGTCTGCGGGCACGGCCCGGACGAAGCCGCGCTGGGCGTGGCGCTGCGGATCGCGTGGCGGGCCCTGGTGCTCGCCGGGCTGCCGGCCGCCGAGGTGCTGTCCACGGTCGACCGGGTCCTGGTGAACGAGCGGATCGAGCCGCTGTTCGCCACGGCGTGCATGGTCACGGTCGCCCCGGACCGGGCGTCCGCGCGGATGGTGCTGGCCGGGCACCCGCCGCCGGTGCTGTTCCGCGGCGGCGGGCCGGCGGAGTTCCTGCCCTCCGACGCGCTGGGGCCGCCGCTGGGCATCCCGCTGCTGCGGCCGCGGCGGCAGACGGAGGTCGCGCTGGACCCGGGCTGGTCCCTGCTGCTCTACACCGACGGCATCTTCGAAGGCCGGGCCGGCGCGGCCGATCGCCTCGGCCGGACGCGGATGGCCGCGCTGGCGGAGGAGCTGCTCGCCGGGCCGGGTGACCGCGGCGCGGCCCTGGACGCCCTGATCGGCCGCGTCCAGCGGCTCAACGACGGCCCGCTGGACGACGACGTCGCGCTGGTCCTGCTCACCCAGCGGCTCGCCGGGGAAGCCCGATGACGGACGCGCGTCCGGCGTGGCCACTGCGGCGCTGGGCCGGGTTGCTGGCGTTCGTCGAGGCCGTCCTGCTCTGCGTGGCCCTCGCGGGCGGGGCGCTCGCGCTGAGCCGCCTCGACGACGCCCGGTCCCGGCTGCTCGACGAGGTGGGGCCGCAGCTGCTGCAGGCCAAGGCCCTCTCGAGCGCGCTGGTCGACCAGGAGACCGGGATCCGCGGTTACCTGCTGACCCGGCAGCAGGAGTTCCTCGAGCCGTACCGGGCCGGGCTCGCCGACCAGGACCGGGCGGTGGCGGAGCTGCGCCGGCTGGGCGCGACTCCGGACACCGCGGAGGGCCGCGACCTCGACGCCGTCTTGGCCGGCGCCGGGACGTGGCGTGGTGCGGCGCTCGCCCAGTCGGCCCCGGGTGGCCCGGCGCCGACGGCGGCGCAGGTGGAGCAGGTCAAGAAGCTGTTCGACGCGCTGCGCGTCCGGCTGACCGGGCAGGACGCGCACCTCGAGGCCGCCCGGGTGGCCGCCCGGACCGACCTGGCGGCCGCGACGAAGCTGCTGACCTGGATCCTCGTCGCCATCGCGGTGGTGATCGCGGCGGCGTTCGTCCTGCTGTTCGCGGGGCTGCGCCGGGCGGTGGTCGGGCCGATCCGGGAGCTGGCCGCCGCGGTGCGCGACGTCGCCGCGCGGGACCTGCACCGGCCGGTGGTGGCGACCGGGCCGCGGGAAGTGCGCCAGCTCGGCGCCGACGTCGACACGATGCGCCGGCGCATCCTGGCCGAAGTGGCCGGGCTCGAGGTGGCCCACGCGCAGCTGGAGACGCGGACGCACGCCCTGGAGCGGTCGAACTCCGATCTGGAGCAGTTCGCCTACGTCGCGTCGCACGACCTCCAGGAGCCGCTGCGGAAGGTGACGAGTTTCTGCCAGCTGCTGGAAAAGCGCTACCAGGACAAGCTCGACGAGCGCGGCGAGCAGTACATCGGGTTCGCCGTCGACGGGGCCAAGCGGATGCAGGTGCTGATCAACGACCTGCTGGCGTTCTCCCGCGTCGGCCGCCGCGGCGGGGAGCCGGCCGAGGTCGAGACCGCGGCGCTCGTGGCCGCCGCCACGGCGAACCTGGAGAGCGTGCTCGACGGCGCCGGCGCGCGGGTGATCGTCGCCGACGGCCTGCCGCCGGTGCTGGGTGAGCGGTCGTTGCTGACGGCCGTGTTCCAGAACCTGATCGGCAACGCCGTCAAGTTCCGCGGCGAGCGGGCGCCCGAGATCACCGTCGGCGCCGAACGGGACGGCGCGGACTGGGTGTTCTCCGTGACGGACAACGGGATCGGGATCGAAGCGCAGTACGCCGAGCGGATCTTCGTGATCTTCCAGCGGCTGCACGGCCGCGGCGACTACCCGGGCACCGGGATCGGGCTGGCGATGTGCCGCAAGATCGTCGAGCACCACGGCGGCCGCGTCTGGCTGGACACCGAAGTCACCGAAGGGACGTGCTTCCGCTTTACGCTCCCCGGCGCCGCGGAGGAAGCTCAGGCCGCGGCCTGACCGGACCGGACCTACGGGATCGGCGGGTGGGACCGCTCTTCGAGCATGCCCGCCAGAGCGGCGGCGATGAGGGCGACGTCCCGGTCGGCGTCCCCGGCCAGCCGCCGCAGGGCGTCCCGGGCTAGGGGCGGCGGCATCTCGGCGAGGGCCTGGGTCAGGCGGATCCGCACCGCGGCGTCCGCGGCCGGGGCGGCGAGCTCGCCGGTCAGCGCGCTCATCACCCGCTCCGCGCATCCGGCGTCCCGGGACAACGTGCCGAGGAGCTCGGCCGCCTCGACGTCGTTCGTGCCCTCGACCACCATGCGCACGAGCGTCGGCACGGCCGCGGTCTCGCCGCGTTTGCCCGACGCCAGCGCGGCGTGCCGGCGCACCGCCGGGTCCGGGTCCCCGAGCGCGCCGGTGAGCAGCGCGGCCGCCTCGGCGCCGGAGAACCCGGCGATCGCCAGGACCGCGCGCCGCCGGACGTCGACGTCCGCCGACGCCAGGCCGGACGCCACGCTCGCCACGCCGTCACCGCCCGCCCGCGCCAGAGCCCACCGCAGGGCGCCCGCGACGTTCGGGTCGGCCTCGGCGAGCACCGCCCCGGCCAGCAGGTCGAGAGGCAGGGGCACGTCCTCGGCCGGGGCCAGCACGGCCTGCTGCCGGTGCGCGGGACTGGCCGAGCCGAGCCCGCGCAGGAGCTCGATGATGCGCAGGACGCCCTGCCAGCCGCCGGGCGCCGAGGCGTCGACCGCGCGCAACCGGTCCAGCAGCTCCTGTTCCCGCTTCAGCCGGTCTTCGGTCTGCCGGATGAGGTCGCCGACCAAAGTGGACGGTGCGAAGCCGGGATCCTCCAGCGCGCGCCCGATCTGCCGCAGCGACAACCCCAGGGACCGCAGGCTTTCGACGTGGAAGATCCGGCGGATGTCCTGAGTGGAGTATTCGCGGTAACCGCCGACCGTGCGGCCGGTCGGGCGCACCAGCCCGAGGGAGTCGTAGTGCCGGAGCATCCGGGTGCTCACCCCCGAGCGGTGCGCCACCTCGCCGATCAGCACGACGTCCCGCCGGAGTGTTCCGGGCCGAGCGCGACGATCCGCTTCGCCTCGTCGACGCCCGGGTCGAACGCGGCGTCCGGGTCGCGCAGCAGCCGTTCCGTGGCCCGGGCGTGCGCCCGCACCGCCGGATCGGCGCTCGCCAGCCCCGTCCGCAGGGCCGGCTCGATCACGTCCCCGAGCGCGACGAGCGCCCGGCTGAGGCTCAGCCGGACGGCCCGGTCGCCCCGGCCGAGCTGGGCCGCCAGCTCCGCGGCCAGCGCGTCCCGTTCCGCGCCGGGCACGAGGACGACGGCGGCCCGCCACGCGCTTCGCGCGACCTCGTCGTCGGCGTCGCGCAGCAACGACGGCGTGATCGCGGGCCACGTCGTCCCGTCGCCGATCTTGGACAGCGTGTGCAGCGCCTGGCTCCGGGCCTGAGCGCGCTCGGAGCGGAGCTCCCCGAGCAGCCTGGGCACGGTGACCTCCGCCGGAAGGCGGGTCAAGGCCCAGGTGAGCATGTCGCGCACGAAGAAGTCCGGCTCGATCGCGGACCGCGCCACGAGCGCGTCGGCGGACCCGGGGTCGGCACGCGTGCCGGCCGCCAGGGCCGCCTGAAGCCGCATCGACGAGTTTCCGGTGCTCAGCGCGCCGAGCGGGGTCGAATTCATGGTGATCACCTCCTGCGCCCAGTGAAGACCTTGTCACGGTGTCAAGGTCAAGGCACTTGCCAGTTCTTTGACAGGTGTCTATAAAGTGCGGGGTGAGCATCGACAGCCGTGACCCGCGCGCCGTGCGGTCGCGGGCGGCGCTGTCCGCGGCGGCCGTGCGGCTGGTGTCCGAGCGCGGCAGCGCGAACGTCCCCGTCACCGAACTCGCCGAAGCCGCCGGGGTCAGCCGGCAGCTCGTCTACCTGCACTTCGCCGACCGGGACGCGCTGCTGGTCGCCGCCGCGCTCGACCTCGCCCGGCGGGAGCTGCTGCCCGTCCGGGAGTCCGGGCGCGCCGCGGTGCTCGCCACCGCCCGGCACTTCGCCGCGCACCGCGCGTTCTACCGGGCGCTGCTCACGGGGCCGTGCGCGTTCGCGCTGACCACCGCGTTGAGTGAGCTGCTCGCGCCGGTCAACCGCGAGGCGGTCCGGCGGCTCTTCGGCGAGCGGCTGCCGGCCGGGACGGTCGACGACCTCGCGGTGTTCCTCACCGGCGGCGCCGGCGCGGTGATCAACGCCTGGCTGCTCGGCGACGACGAGACCCTCGATCCCGAAGACCTCGCCGACCGCTTCGTCCGCCTCCGGCACACCCTCGGCGGACTTCCGGAGGAGGACGCATGACCCATCCCGGGCTCACGCCGGACTCGGTGGCGAAGCCGACGGTGCTGATCGCCGAGCCGCCCGGTCGGCGGGCCCGCCGAACGGACTGTCGTGAGGGGCACCCTCAGGGACCTGGAGTCCCTGAGGGTGCCCCTCATGACCACGGTGCGGGGGAGTGGGTTTCGCTGGAGTTCCGCCAAGTCCGCGTGAAGTGAGGTCGTCCATGTCGATCCTGTCGAAGCCGTTCGTCGCCGACCGGGTGGCCCGCCTGATGGGCGCGGCCGCCGCCCGCGCGATCACACCGCGTCCGCTGTTCCCCGAAATCCCCGGCCGCACCGGCGAAATCTCGGTGCCGACCCGGCACGGCCCGATGCCCGCCACCCTCTACCGCCCGCCGGGAGACGCCCGGGGCGTCTACGTCAACGCCCACGGCGGCGGGTTCGTGGTGGGCGCCCCGATCGGGGACGACCCGCTGTGCCGGTACCTCGCCGAGCACGCCGGGGTGTTCGTGGTCAACCTCGACTACGCGCTCGCGCCGGCGCGGCGGTTTCCGGTGCCGTGCGAACAGGTGCACGACGCGCTGACGTGGGCGGCCGCGCCCGAGCGCGAGTGGGCCGGCGCGCGGCTGTGTGTCGGCGGGCAGAGCGCGGGCGGTTCGCTCGCGGCCGCGGCGTCCCGGCTCGCGCTGCGCGACGGCGGTCCGGCGATCGCGTTGCAGGTGCTGCACTACCCACCGCTGGACCTCGTGACCCCGGCCGCGGCCAAACCGGCGGCGCGGGGCGCGGTGATCCGGCCGTGGATGGGGGAGGTCTTCGACACCGCCTACATCCCCGACACCGCCCGCCGCGCGGACCCGCTGGCGTCGCCGGCGTGGGGGAGCAACGGTGACGGCCTGGCGGGCATCGCGCCCGCGCTGGTGATCACCTGCGAGCACGACCGGCTGCGCGCCGAGGCCGTCGCCTACGCGGGCAAGCTCGCGGAGGCCGGCGCGTTGGTGGAGCACTACGACATCGCAGGCGTCGACCACGGCTACGACCTCATGCGCGGGGAACCCGAACTCGTCCGGCGGGTATACGCGTTCCTCGCCCTGCACGTCGAGCGCGCGGTGACGGCCTGAGCCGCGGCCCTCAGAGCACCACCGGCACCGGCCGGACCTCGGACGGCCGCAGGCGGGAGCTGATCCACCGGCGCTCGCCGGCTTCAGGGGGTCAGCGTGTCGAGGATCCGTTCGAGGCTGTGGCCGAAGAGGTCGTCGTCGGACCACTCCTGGTCGACGAAGCCGGACGTGCTGAGCGTCGGGTAGAGCTCGCTCAGGCCGGTGATGTGCGCCCGGGCCCGGGCGACGACCGTGGGATCGTCCAGCCGCCGCCAGGTGGCGTCGGTCATCGCGGTACCGATGACGAAGCCGGTCAGCAGGTGGGTGGCCGACGCCAGATCGCGGCCGGTCAGGCCGGCGCGGGTCAGCATCGCCTGGACGAACTCGGTCCGGGCCAGCACGTTCGGGCCCAGCAGGGGGCGTCCCAGCAGGCTGGGTGACCACGGGTGCGCGAGCATCGCGGCGCGCCAGCCGAGCAGCAGTGCGCGGACCGCGGCGCGGGGGTCGGGGCCGGGCTCGGGGAGCGGCACCTCGCCGAGGATGTGGTCGACCGCGAGGTCGAGCAGGTCCTCCTTGGTCGAGACGTGCCAGTAGAGCGCCGTCGAGGTCACGTCGAGGCGCTGGGCGAGCCGTCGCATCGTCAGCCGTTCCGCCCCGTGGGCGTCGAGCTCGGCGACGGCCTCGGTGACGATCCGCTCCAGGGTGAGCGGCGCGGCCCGTCGTGCCGGACGTTCCCGATCGCCGCGCAGCCACAGGACTTCGCTGGTGGCGCCGTCCGCTGCGGCGGATTCTCCCTTGGTCACGAGCACCCACCTTACGCATCGCGACAGCCCGTTCTACCGTCGGTCGCCTAACTTACCATTGATAAGTTAAATCTACCGATGATAAGTTGACGGCCGGATCCGACGGTCCGCCCGACAGCTCCCCTCACGAATCGAAGGTCGAGATGAACTCTGGTGAAGAGCCCGGCACGCTTCGCGGCCGGCCCGCGGCGGGCCTCGGCGCCCGCGTCCCGCACCGCTGGATCGCGCTCGTCGTCCTGAGCCTCGCCCAGCTGATGGTCGTCCTGGACTCCACGATCGTGAACATCGCGCTGCCGACCGCGCAGCACGACCTCGGGTTCTCCACCGACAACCGGCAGTGGGTCGTCACCGGGTACGCGCTCGCGTTCGGCAGCCTGCTGCTGCTCGGCGGCCGGCTCTCGGACTTCTTCGGCCGGAAGCGGCTGTTCGTCATCGGCCTGGCCGGCTTCGCGGTCGCCTCGGCGCTCGGCGGGGCCGCGAGCGGCTTCGGGATGCTGCTGATCTCCCGGGTCGCGCAGGGCGCGTTCGGCGCGATGCTCGCGCCGGCGGCGCTGTCGATGGTGTCGGTGACCTTCGCCGGCGACGCGAACGAGCGCGGCCGCGCCTTCGGCGTCTTCGGCGCGATCTCGGGCGCCGGCGGCGCGCTGGGACTGCTGCTGGGCGGCGTCCTCACCCAGGACCTGTCGTGGCGGTGGTGCCTGTACGTCAACCTGATCATCGCCGCGGTGGCGTTCGCCGGCGCGCTGGTCTTCCTCGCCGACGGCGAGCGGCCCGAACGCACCCGGCTCGACGTCTCGGGCACGATCACCGCGATCCTCGGCGTCGTCGGCATCGCCTACGGCCTCGGCAACGCCGCGGCGAAGGGCTGGACCGACTTCCGGACCGTGGGACCGGTGCTCGCCGGCGTCGTGTTCGTCGTCGTCTTCGTGCTGCTCGAGCGCCGCGTCCGGCAGCCGCTGCTCCCGCTGCCGGTGCTGCTGGACCGCGACCGCGGCGCGGCCTACCTGTCGATCGGGATCTCGGGGATCGGCGGCTTCGCGGTGTTCCTGTTCCTCACCTACTACCTCGCGGAAACGCTGGGGTTCACGCCGTTCCGGACCGGGCTGGCGTTCCTGCCCATGGTCGGCCTGGTGATGGTGGGCGCGATCGTCTCCGGGGCGGTGCTGCTGCCGCGCACCGGGCCGCGCCCGCTCGTGCCGGCGGGCTGCCTGCTCGCCGCGCTCGGCATGGCGCTGCTCACCGGGATCGGGACGTCGTCCACCTACGCCGGCGGCGTGCTGCCGTCCCTGCTCGTCATCGGCCTCGGCCTGGGGCTGGTCTTCGGCCCGGGACAGAACGCCGCGACCAGCGGTGTGCGGCCGCACGAGTCCGGGGTGGCGTCCGCGATGGTGAACATCGCCCAGCAGATCGGCGGGTCCATCGGGCTGGCCGTGTTCAGCTCGCTGAGCGCGACGGCGATCACGGGCTACCTCGACGACCACGCGGCGACAGCGGCACAGCCGTCGACGATCGTCGACGCGACGCTTTCCAGCTACCACTTCGTGTTCTGGATCGCGGCGGCGCTGTTCCTCGGGGGCGCCGTGGTGGCCGCGCTCCTCTTCCGCAGCGGTCCCTTGCCGGTCACCCAGGACGCGACCCCGGTCGTCGCCCGCTAACCGAAAGCGAGAAGCACCATGAAAGCCGCACAGTTCAAGCAGTTCGGCGGTCCCGAAGTCCTCGAGGTCGTGGATCTCCCCGACCCGCACCCGGGCCCCGGCCAGGTCCGGATCGTCGTCCACGCGGCCGGCGTCAACGCCACGGAGACGAAGCTGCGCAGCGGCGAACTGTCTTTCGGGGCAGGACTTCCGCAGACGACCGGCCGCGACGTCGCGGGTGTCGTCGACGAGCTCGGCGAGGGTGTGACCGACGTGGCCGTCGGCGACCGGGTGTTCGGCATCTCCGACGACGGCGCCGGCGCGGCCGAGCTGGCCCTGCTGACCCACCGCGCGCCCCTCCCGCCGTCACTCGGGTTCGTCGACGCCGCCGGCCTCCCCATCGCCCTCGAAACGGCCACGCGCGCGCTGGACCAGCTCACCGTCGCGAGTGGACGGACGTTGTTCGTCAACGGTGCCACCGGCGGGATCGGCGGCACCGCTGTCCAGCTCGCCCTCGCCCGCGGCGCGCGGGTGATCGGCGCCGCGAGTGCCGCCAACCAGAACTACCTGCGCTTGCTCGGCGCGGAGCCCGTGACGTACGGCGAAGGCATGGTCGAACGGATTCGCGCGATCGCTCCCGGCGGCGTCGACCGGGCGTTGGACGTAGCCGGGAACGGTGTCCTGCCCGAGCTGATCGACCTCGCCGGCGGCGCGCCGAACGTGGTGACGCTGGCCGAATTCGCGGGCGCGGAAAAGCACGGGGTGCACTTCAGCAACGGCTTCGTCGACGGCCACGGTTTCCACGCCCTGGCCGAGATCTCCCCCCTGATCGAGGCCGGCCGGTTCTGGCTCCCGGTCGACCGGACCTTCCCGCTCGCCGAGATCGCCGAAGCCCACCGCACCAGCGAAAACGCCCACGTCCGAGGACGGCTGGTGCTGGTGATCGCTTGACCGTCAGACCGGCGACGACGCCGCGAAGCGCCGGGATCTGCGATCCCGGCGCCCCACCGGTCACGGCGTCGGCGGTTTGCAGATCGTGTTCCACCCGCTGGCGTGGGGCACCGCGTTCACGGTGACCTCCCCGTAGACCTGAGCGCACAACGTGTTCGCGTCGGAGACGTAGATACCGCCCGCGTAGGAATCGTAGTTGTCGTCGGAGTCGTACCAGCGGGTCGTCCAGCCGGCGTGCTGGAGGACCACTTCGATGTGGTGGCGGCCCGGGAGGTTGTCGAAGGTCTTCGCGCAGAACGTGCCGCTGCCCGCGGACGAGTACCAGACGTCGACGTAACCCGCGGTCTGCGGAAGGGTGATCCGCTCGAGGAAGGTGCCGTTGCAGGTCGGGAACGGCCCCGCGTATCCGGGCGGTGCGTCTTCGGGGTGGGTCTCGGCCGACGCGGTGACCGCCCCGCCGAGCACGGTGGCCGCCGCGACCCCGATGACCGCGACCGCGGTCGCGATCCGTGTCCTGATCTTCACCTGGAACCTCCCTCTGCCTCGCCACGCCCGGTCCGGGCGCGGCCTCGGCGTCATGGTGGCGGGTGGTGGTTGCGGGCTTTCTTGCGAAAATCTGCATCTCGCAGGCCAGGGTGCGGACTGGGTCCCCGGCGCGGTTTTCCTTGGCAGGGCGCCGGTTCCGGCCACTGGCCGGAACCGGACACGGGTGCCGCCGTGGCCCGAGTGGACCGCGGCAGGCGGGTGGTCCGCTCCCGCGGCCCACTCTCCGTAGCGCGGTTGCGACATCCGGGGTAATTCCGGCCGGATCGGTGACATCCGGGCGAGCGCCGTCGATGTGCCCGGCGGGGATCCCCACCGTGTGCGTGGGGACGGAACACATCTGGGGGGATGACTCGTGCTGCTGTCTTTGCGATCGCGCGGCAGGATCGCCTTGGCCACCGCGCTCACCGCGGCCTTCGCGCTGCTCGTACCGGGTGTCGCGCACGCCGCGCCACCGTCCAACGACGACTTCGACCAGCCGGTGGCCGTCGCGGCCTTGCCGTTCGCCGCACAGCTGGACACCACCGAGGCCACCCAGGCGGTCGACGACCCGTCCTGGTGCCAGTCCTACGACGTCCGGGGCAGCGTCTGGTTCCGCTACACCGCCACCGCGGACGGGTACCTGCGCGCCACCACCAAGGACAGCGACCCGTCGATGATCCTGTCGGTCCACTCGGGCGCCCGCGGCGACCTCAGGGGGATCGCCTGCGCCACCGGGACGGCCGCGACCACGACGTTCCGGGCGACCGCAGGCACGACCTACTCCTTCATGGTCTCCGGCTACGACGTCCCGGGCGGCGCGCTGTCGTTCGCGCTGGACTCCGTCGCGGCCGCGGCCAACGACGACTTCGCCGCCGCGGAACCCGTGCCCGCGCTGCCGTTCTCCGCGCGGCCGGACTTCTCGGTCGCCTCCTTCGAAGCCGACGAGCCCGAGTCGAGCTGCCAGTACGAAGGCAACCTCGTCCCCTCGGTCTGGTACGCCTACCCGAATCCCGGGCCCGCGAAGTCGGTCACCGCGCGCACCACCGGGAGCGGCTCGGCCGTCTCGGTGTACACCGGGGCGAGCCTGCCGGAGCTGAAGCAGGTCGCCTGCACGTCGAACTCCTACGGGCAGCCGACCGCGTTCCGCGCCGCCGCCGGCACGACCTACTACGTCCGCGTCACCGGCCCCGCCGACGGCCGCGAGCCCGTCTCGCTGACCGTCGACGACGCGCCGGCGCTGGACCCGTCGGTCTACCAGTCGCCGTCGTACCCGACGGTCTACGACACCGTTTCGTTCTCCGCCGAGTCCTGGAACGACATCGACAAGCCGATGACCGTCGCCTGGGACTTCGGGGACGGCGCCACGGCCCCGGCCACCACCGGGACCGTTTCCCACCGCTACGCCAAGGACGGGACGTACACCGCCACCCTGCACGCGACGTCCCCGGACGGCCGGACGGTGACCAAGACGGACGAGGTCGTGGTGACCACGCACGACGTCGGGATCGCCAAGTTCTCCGTGCCCGCCTCGGCCCGGGAAGGCGACAGCAAGGCGATCTCGGTCGACGTGTCCAACACGCGCTACACCGAAACGGCGACCGTCGTGCTGTCCAAGTACGACGGGACGTGGTGGCGGGAGGTCGGCCGGCTCACCCTCGAGGTGCCCGCGCGGCCCACCCGCACGGTGAAGTTCCCGTTCTCCTACACCTTCAGCCCCGACGACGCGGCGATGGGCAAGATCGCCTTCCGCGCCGAGCTGAAGCTGGACTACCCGGTGACCGACGCCCGGCAGGCGGACAACGAAGTGATCGCCATCGCCACGACCGTGAAGCCGCGCGGCTCGCGCGTCGTCGCCGTCTGAGCTCAGGGGGAAATGATGAAGCACACCGCTTTCCGGCGCCTGTTCGTCGCCGGTCTCGCCGTCGCGGCCGCGTTGGTGGCGCCGGCGGCCGCGTCCGCCGGCACGCCGTCGAACGACGACTTCGGCACCGCCACCACCGTCACCGCCCTGCCCTTCAAGGCGACCCAGGACGTCGGGGAGGGCACGGCGGCCGCCGACGACCCGACCTCGTGCTACTCCTGGATCGCGTCGAGCGTCTGGTACGACTACACCGCGTCCGCCGACGGCTTCGTCCGGGCGCTGCCGTCGGGGGTCGGTCAGCAGCCGTTCATCGCCGTGTACACCGGCGAGCGCGGCGCGCTGACCCAGGTTCCCGGCGCCTGCGCGGAGTGGAACAACGGCCCGTCGGTGACGTTCCCGGTCACCGCCGGGCAGACGTACCACATCATGCTGTTCAAGCAGTACGCCGGCGCCGGGCAGCCGGCCACGCTCGACCTCGCCACCGTGCCGCGCGAGCCCAACGACGACTTCGCGGCGGCCGCGGTGGCCACGCTGCCCGGGACGTTCTCGGGCGACCTGACGCGGTCCTCGGCCGAGCCGGGCGAAGCGGCGCCGAGCTGCGATCCCGGCGCGGACCACTCCGTCTGGTACCGGTACACGCCGGACCGCACCCGGGCGATCAGCGTGGAGGCGCGCTCGCGGTGGTCGCCGTCGGTGACCGTGTACCGGGGCGCGACGCGCGACTCACTGTCCGAAGTGGACTGCAAGTCGGCGGGGGGCGGCGACAAGCGGCCGGTGTTCACCGCCACGGCCGGGCAGCAGTACTGGATCCGGGTGGCCGACGACGCCGAAGGCGCTTCCTGGTACGACATCCGCCTGACGACCGCGCCGGCGCTGACGCCGAACGCGAACTCCTGGCCGAACATCCCGTCGGTGTTCGACGACGTCTCCTTCTCGCCGAACGCGGGCGACCACCTCGGCCGGCCGCTGGTCGGCGGTGAGCTGAAGTTCGGCGACGGCACGTCGGTGCGGCTCACCTCGAACACCCAGGTGACGCACCGGTACGCCGCCGACGGCGACTACCGCCTGGAGATCAGCGCGACGACCGACGACGGCCGGTCCGGCACCGGGTTCCAGACGCTGCACGTCGAGACGCACGACGTGACCCTGACGGGGCTGTCCCTGCCCTCCCAGGCGCGGGTGGGCCAGACCAAGCCGGTCAAGGTGTCGGTGGTGGACAACCGCTACGACGAGAAGATCGTCGTCTCGCTGCGGAAGAAGGCGGAGAGCGGTTACTACCAGGACGTGGGCACGCTGACCCAGTTCGTGCCCGCCGGTGGCCGCGTCGACTTCCCGTTCGCCTACACCTACACCGCGGCCGACGCGGCGGCGGGCCAGGCGGAGTTCGAGGTGACGGCGAACATCGACGGCCGTTACGACGGTGACAACCACCCGGTGGACAACCGCCTGACCGCGTCGACGGTGGTCCGCGCCCAGTCGGGAGCCCGGGCGAGCTGACGCCCGCCGGCCGGGGTGGGGCGCGCCGCCCCACCCCGGCCGATCGCCGCATCCCGTCCGCCGCGGCCTGAGCTAACACAGCAAAACTTATCCCTGTTACCTCTTGTGCTCAGTACGCTAACGCTCGTAGGGTTACGACCGTAAGCACAAAGAGCCGAGAGGGGACCCGCCGTGGGAACCACCACCGTCACCACCGCCACCGAGATCGTCCTGCCGGGCAAGGTCGAGGCGGGCGGCCTGCAGGTCCGCACCCGGGACCTCCCGGCGCCCGCCGCGGGGCAGGTCGTCCTGCGCATGGAGGCCACCGGCGTGGCCTTCGCCGAGCAGCAGATGCGGCGCGGGAAGTACTACGGCCAGCCGGCGTTCCCGTTCGTGCCCGGCTACGACGTGGCCGGCACGGTCACCGGGACCGGCCCGGACGTCGACCCCGCGCTGCTCGGCCGCCGGTTCGCCGCGGTCACCAAGACCGGCAGCTGGGCCAGCGCCCAGGTGCTCGACGCGGCCGACCTGGTCGCCGTGCCGGACGGCGTCTCCGCGGCCGCCGCCGAGACCGTCGCGGTCAACGGCGTCACGGCCTGGCAGATGCTGCACGGCAGGACCACGGTGCCCGCGGGCGGGACGATCGTCGTGCTGGGCGCCAACGGCGGCGTCGGCTCCATCCTCGTGCAGCTGGCCCGCCACGCCGGGATCACCGTGATCGGGACGGCGTCGCCGCGCCACCACGCGGCGCTGCGCGAGGCCGGCGTGACCCCGGTCGATTACCGCGACCCGCAGCTGTACCGGAAGATCCGCGAGCTCGCGCCGGAGGGTGTGGACGCGGTGTTCGACCACGTCGGCGGCGCCGGCGTGGCGGAGTCCTGGCGGCTGCTGCGCCGCGGCGGGAAATTGGTCTGCTACGGCACGGCGTCGACCAAGGACGAAGAGGGCAACTCCCAGCTTCCGGTGCTGAAGCTGTTCGCGCGGCTGGCGTTGTGGAACCTCCTGCCCAACGGCAAGGGCGCGCACTTCTACAACTTCTGGGCGGGCAAACGCCGTCTGGACACCTTCCGGCGCCGGCTGAACGAGGACCTGACGCAGGTGCTCGCGCTGGTGGCCGACGGCGTCCTCCGCCCGCGGATCGCCGCGGAGTTCCCGCTGTCCGACACCGCCTCGGCGCTGGCGCTGGCCGAGTCGCACACCGTCGCGGGCAAGGTCGTCATCGTGCCGGACGCCCCCCGGCCGTGAGCCCGGCGGCCGAACCGCCCCGGTCCCGCCCGCGAAACCGGCGCGGCGAAGGCGGCCGGCTCCGCGCCGAGATCCTGGCCGCCGCGACCGGACTGCTCGACGACGGCGGTGACCCGCACGCCCTGACGCTGCGGGCGATCGCCCGCCGGGCCGGGATCGCCGCACCCTCGATCTACGCCCACTTCCTCGACCGGCCCACCCTCCTGCTCGACGTCGTACGGCGGGCTTTCGCCGAGCTGGCCGGCCTGCTCCGGGCCGCGCTCGACGAGGCGGGCCACGATCCTCGGCGACGGCTGTCCGCGGTCTGCCGCACCTACCTGGAATTCGGTCACGTCCACCCCGAGCGCTACCGCGCCATGTTCGGCGGCACCTGGACCCCGGCCGCCTCCTCGGGCGAGCTGGCGGACCTCGGCGCGGACGCGATGCGGATCCTCGCCGGCTGCCTCGCCGAGTGCGTCGCCGCCGGGCACTGCACCAGCACGGATCCGGCCGCCGACGCCGTCGCGCTGTGGCTGGGCCTGCACGGGCTCGCCCACCAGCAAGCCGCCAGCACGTCCTTCCCCTGGCCCGGCGACATCGTCGAGCGGGTCGCGTCTTCCCTGTCCCACCTCGTGTGAGTCCCCACTTCGTTCCCGGAGGAGCACCGCCATGTCCACTGCCACCCTCGCCGCTCCGGCCGCCGCCGTCACCACCTCCGCTCGTGCCGGCCGGGTCGACAACCGCGGTACCTACCTCAGCTTCGGGCTCGCCTACGTCCTCGGCCACGGCGCGGCCGCGGTGTCCCGGGGCGACGACCCGCTGGTCCACCTGCCCGGCTGGCTGCCGATGACCCTGCTCGGCGCCGGTCTCGCCGTCGGCACCGTGTTCGCCACCCTCACCGCGGCCCGGGCGCAGCGCGGCGCCGGCCCGGCCGACGTCCTCAGCGGCCGGCTTCTGGGCCTGTCCTGGCTCCTCGCGTTCGGCGCCCTCTCCCTCGCCATCACCGGGCTCACGTCCACAGTGGACTCTCCGGGGCTGGCCGACGTGCTCTGGCCCGCCGGTTCCGGGCTCGTCGTCGGGCTGCTCTACATCAGCGAAGGCGCCGTGCGCCGCAACGTCCTGCACTACAGCCTCGGCACCTGGCTCGCCCTCGTCTCCACCGCCTCGCTCGCCTTCGGGACCCCCGGCCTGTTCTGGGGCCTCGCCGTCGCCGGCGGCGGCGGTTACGCGGTCGCCACCGTCCTCGAACACCGCCGTCTCACCCGCTGACCACCCCGGCCTGCAGGGCCCTCCCGATCGAAAAGGACTGACCCACGATGAACGCACGACGTAGTTTCCTCAACGGCATCGGCGTCGCGGCCCTGGGCGCGGCGATGGTGGTGGCGGCCCAGTCGCCGGCGACGGCCGCCGAGGCGAAGCCGGATCCCGGAGCCCACCAGGTGTGCCGGGGTGTCACGGTCGACAGGACCGCGCCGGTGATCAGCAGCGTGAGCGTGCTCATCAAGGCACCGCTGGCGACGGTGTGGCGCCTGCACGCGGACATCGACCGGTGGCCGAGCTGGATCCCGGAAATCACCCCCGCGCACAAGGTCACGCCGGGCCCCCTGCGGCCGGGTTCGGTCTTCACCTGGTCCCCGCAGGACATGCACGTCGAGTCGACGATCAAGTCGATCGCCCCGCTGCGCTGCACGGCGTGGGGCGCCCCGGTGAACGGCATCACCGGCGTGCACCTCTGGACGTTCGAGCAGACCCCGGCCGGTGTCCTCGCCACCACGGAGGAATCCTGGGCGGGCCCGCCGGTCGACGCCGACGTCCCGGGCAGCCAAGCCGGCCTCGACCAGGGTCTCGGCGACTGGGCGAACCGCCTGAAGGCCACCGCCGAGACCCGGCCCGGCTGTCGCTGATCACCGGCACGGCCTGCTGGAGCTGCGCGGCGCGAGGGCAAGAGTCCGTCTCATGGACGCCGAGAACTATCAGGCTGACCTCCGCCAGGCCTCCGTTCGAGTAGCCACGGTGACGCAACCGTGGCCGAGGGTCGCTTCGTTGACCGCTTCGGGCGACGGAGGCTTATCGATCGGGCGAGGGGCGCCCTGCCTACCGTGGGGCACCCCTTGAACCGATTTCGGAGGTCTGTCCCGTGCCGGAAAAGCCCGACACCGCGGTGTCGCTCACCCACCGGGCGATCGGGCTCCGGGCCGAGGATCCGGTGCGGGCCCGGGCGCTGCTGGGGGTCGCGCTGGCCAAGGACGACGGTTACGAGCCGGCGTGGCGGTGGCTCGCCGAACTGGTGGAGACCGACGGCGAACGGCGGTTCTGCCTCGAGCGTGCCTACGAGATCAAAGCCGATCCAGAAACCGGCCGGGCGCTCAAGGCGGTGCGCGCCGACCCGCCGAGTACTCCCGCCGACGTCGCCGATCTGGTCGAACCGGCGCGGCCGCCGGCGAACGTCCGCACCGGGCGGTCGAAGCGCGGCGGGCGGAAGATCTGGGTCGCCGTGGGCGCGGCCGTGGTCCTGGCCTCGGTGCTGGGTGTGTGGACGGCGGCGGGAGCCGAGCGAGGCGAACCCGTCTACGTGGCGCTGGTGGCGGGGATGACCGGCGACAACGCGGTGACCTCCGCCCACATGGAGCGCGCGGTGCGGATGCACGTCGACACCGTGAACGCGGCGGGCGGAATCCACGGGCACCCGGTGGAACTGCTCGTCTACGACGACGCGGACCGCGTGGACCAGGCGGTCGGGATCGCGGAGCGGATCGTCCGGGAGAACAAGGTCCTCTACGTCGTCGGGCACGGGAGCAGCGACACCGCGCTCGCGGCGTCGCCGATCTACCGGCGGGCCCGGATCCCGGCGATCACCCCGTCGGCCAGCTCGTCGCGGCTCACCGACGGCAGCGAGTGGTACTTCCGCAGCATGTTCGGCAACCGGACGCAGAGCGACTTCCTGTCGGTGTACGCCTCGCACGTCCTGGGCTCGAAGACCGCGGCCGTCGTCTACGACGATGACGAGGACGGACGATCGGCGCACGACACCTTCCGGGAGTCCTTCGGCGAATTCGGCCGGGTGACCGCCGAGCTGCCGGTCTCCGCCACGCCGGCGAGCCGGGCCGCGTCGGTCGACGCCGCGGTCGCCGCGCTCGAGTCGCACGACCCGCGTGAGCCGATCGTCCTCGCCGCGAAGGAGAAAAGCGGCCTCGAGGTGATCGACCGGCTCCGGTCCGCGGGGGTGACGGCGCCTATTCTCGGCAGCTCGTCGCTGAGTTCCCGGGCCTTCCACGACGCGTTGACCACGGCCGAGCGGAAGAGCGGGCGGCCGGGGGCCCTCACCGGCAACCTGTTCATGGCGACGCCGCTGGCCCAGGATTCGCTGTCCGGCCCCGCGCAGGTGTGGGCCGACGCCTTCGAGCAGCGTTACGGCGAACGTCCGTTGTGGCAGGCCGCGACGGCCCGGCAGGCGCTGAACGTCGGGCTGCACGCGATGGAGGCCGGCGGGCTGGACTTCGACGAGAACCACCGGGCGGAGGACCGGCAGCGGGTGCGGGACTCCCTGGCGTCGTTGAAGGACCGGAAGAACTCCTTCCCCGCGTTGCTCGGCCCGTTGTACTTCACCGCCGGCGGGTCGGCGCAGATGGCCGTGTCGGTGGTGACGAGCGACGGCGCCCGGTTCGTCTCGGCGCCCGTCCAGTTCACGATCTACGAGCCGCCGAACGGTGAAGCGTTGACGGCCGGGCTGGCGGACGGGCAGGTCATCGCGGTCAAGAACCGGTACCTGAGCCGGCGCCAGGTGGTGGCGACCGGGATCAACCTCAACGAGGTCCGCGACCTCGACACGACCGACGGCACGTACTTCGTCGACTTCTTCGTCTGGCTGAAGTACACCGGCGGCGACGCCGCGGCCGACGTGCAGTTCGTCAACGCCGTCAAACCCGACCTGAAGCTGGGGGAGCCGCTGCGCGACGTCACCGAGGACGGGCGCACCTACCGGCTCTACCGGGTGGCCGACCGCTTCAAGAGCAGCTTCGAGTTCCACGACTTCCCGTTCGACCACCAGCGGCTCACCGTGTTGCTGCAGAACCGGACGCAGACCGCGGACCAGGTCTCCTACGTGACGGACAAGGAGATCCTCGACCAGGACCCGCGCGCCTACCTGCGCAGCGGCGCCGACGCCGAGGCCACCATCAACCAGGTCCCCAACTGGGTCGCGTCCTCGGTCCACTTCTTCCGGCAGACGGTCGGCAGCAGCGACGCGCTGGGTGACGGCCAGGCCGCCGGCGCCGCCACCGGGATCTACTACAGCCAGTACGCGGCGGAGATCGAGATCGAGCGGGACACCCTGCCGTTCCTGATCAAGAACCTGCTGCCGCTGATCCTGCTGATCTGCGTCACGTACCTGTCGTTGTTCTTCAAGGCCGCCGACGGCAGCGCGCCGGTGTCGATGGGCGTGACGGCGATCCTCAGCACCGCGGTCCTGCTCAACAACGTGACGTCCCAGCTCCCGTCGGTCAGCTACATCGTGGCGCTCGAATGGGGCTATTACGCGTTCATCCTGCTGGCCGCCGGTTGTGTGCTGATCGCGATGCTGCGCAAGCGCTTCGCCGCGCTGAAACGGGACGAAGCCGAACAGAGCCTGCGCAAGGCCGCGCGGATCGGCTACCCGGCCTACCTCCTCGCCGTCGTCACCGTCTTCATGATCGCGTTCGGGTGACCCGGCGGTGCGGTGCCGGTGATCAGGCCGGCGTCCCGGCGGACAAGGGCCGGTCCGCGGCCGTCCACGAGAGCCGTCGTCATGCCCGCCGACCGTGCCGACCCTGCTGACGTCCTTGCCGGTCATCGTCCGCGCGGTCAGCGTGCTCGAATAGCGTCCCCGTGCCGAACCGGCCGTTTCCGGCGGTTATCCCGCGGAAGCGGAGAACCACTTCCGCAATTGCCCCGGCCGGCCGGGCGGGCCCGGCAAAGCCCGTGGCGCCGCTTTTCGTTCCTCTGCCATTGCGGCGGGCGGCGCGTATCCTGGAATGTCAGGCACAGGAGGGGGCCGCGGCATGCCGGCGGGCAGGGTGATGGGGAAGATCGGCTGGTTGACGGCGGTTCTGGGGTTGCCGGGAGCCGCGGCGGGTCTCTGGGCCGGCTGGGTTCACGAGCATTCCGTGCTCGCGGTGCTCCTGCTGATTCTCTACGAAGGTGTGCTGGCGATCCTGACGTTTGTCCAGGGGGTCGGCGCGGAACTCCTCAAACGCTGGCGGACGCGATTCATCGACCGGGTCGACCAGAGCCTCGGGCGCAAACTGGTGCGCTTCGACCGCCGGTATCGGGAGTTCGTCCTCGGGACCCTGCGATTCATCGATCAAAAAGGCCTGGCGACCATCGGCCCGTACACCCCTCAGCTCGACGAGGTCTTCGTGGAACTCTGGCTGGTGCCGCGAAGCCCGCACCAGGTGAAGTCGGACCCGCTGGCCGACGTGCCGGCCGAACTGACCCAGCGCTCGTCGCTGACGGACCTGCTCGACCGGCCGTCCCCGAGCGTGCTGGCGGTGGTGGGCGCGGCGGGCAGCGGCAAGACGACCTTGCTGCGCCACACGGCCCGCAGGGTCTGCGGCGCCGGGGAGAAGAAGAGGCGGCGCACGGTACCGATCTTCCTGTTCCTGCGCGATCACGCGGCCGAGATCCTGGCCACGCCGGAGGTGGCGCTGGCGGACCTCCAGCGCGGCACGCTCGGGCGCTACCGGGAGGCCGAACCGAAGGGCTGGTTCGAACAGAAACTGCGGGACGGTTCGTGCGTGGTCCTGCTCGACGGGCTCGACGAAGTGCCGGCCCCCGGCGACCGCCGCTCGGTCGCGGACTGGGTCGAGCGGCAGATCGGCCAGTACCCCGGCAACGACTACGTGATCACCTCCCGCCCGCACGGCTACTGGGGGGCCGCGATCACCGGCGCCACGGTGTTCCAGGTGCGGCGGTTCACCGACGAACAGGTCGCGCGCTTCGTCCGCGGGTGGTACCGGTCGATCGAACAGCAGAGCACCGACGTGGCCAACGGCGAGACGGAGTCGCGCGCCGGCTCCGCCGCCGACGACCTGCTCGATCGGCTCCGGAACTCGGCCGCGCTGCGCGAACTCACCGTGAACCCGTTGCTGCTGACCATGATCGCCAACGTGCACCACTACCGCAGCGCGCTGCCCGGAAGCCGGGCCGAGCTCTACAGCGAGATCTGCGAAGTGATGTTGTGGCGACGGCACAGCGCCAAGCGGCTGCCGGCCGAACTCGGCGGGGACCAGAAGGAACTGCTGCTGCGCCAGCTCGCGTTCACCATGATGGAGCGCCGGGTACGGGACCTCCCGCGCTCCGGGGTGCTCACCGCGCTCCAGCCGATGCTGCGCCGGGTCTCCAAAGACCTCACGGCGGAGACGTTCCTGACCGACGTCGGGGCGAGCGGGCTGCTGGTCGAACGGGAGAACGGCCTGTATTCCTTCGCCCACCACACGTTCCAGGAGCACCTCGCCGCCGCGCACCTGCGCGACAAGGGGCCGTCCAGCCTGCTCCCGGGGCGGGTCGACGACGAGTGGTGGCGGGAATGCACCCTGCTCTACTCCGCCCGCGCGGACACCGACCCGATCATCCGGGCCTGCCTGGCGTCCGGCACCGTCATCGCGCTCGCGCTGGCGTTCGACTGCGCGCAGCACGCCCGCGAGATCGACCCCGCGTTGCGGGACCAGTTGGACGGGCTGGTGCACTCGAGTTACGACGCCGGCACCGATCCCCACCGCCGCAGCCTGATGGCGCGGGTGCTGGTGAACCGGCATCTGCGCCACCTCACCTCCGTCGTCGGCACCGCGCGGATCTGCGTCCGGCCGATCACCGTGGACATCTACTGGCTCTTCCTCGCCGACACCGGCACCGAACGTCCCGACGATCCGCGGCCGTTCGTCCCGGGCGCCGGCGGACCGGTGGTCGGCGTGCGCCCGGCCGACGTCCTCGGCTTCCTCCGGTGGGTCAACGAAATCACCGGTGGTGAGCCGGTCTGCCGGCTGCCCCGCCGCGCCGAGATCGAGGACCCGGCGGTGCGGCGCGCGCTCGGTCAGACCGCCGGGCCGCCGGGCAGCCTCAGCGTGTGGGTGCGGCCGGACGGGCCGGGGGCGCCCGAGCTGTGGACGGCCGAAGAAGACCCGCACCCCCACACGATCACCGCCGAGGTCCTCGTCCGGCACGTCACCCGGGATCTCCGGGACTCGGCGACGACCCTGGCCAGGCTGCTGGTGATCCGCTCGCTGGTGCTGCTGCGGTCCGTCTCGTTCGATCTCGACCACGGCGCGGCGAGCGTCCGGGCCCACAAGCTGACCGGGGAGCTGCTCCGCGGGCTGGCCGGCGCCGCGGACCTGGCCCACGCCGCCGACCCCGCGTTGATCCGGGTGCTCGGGTCGGCGACGGCCCACGCCGGCGACCTGGAGCGCGCGGTCGGCCGGGAGGTCGGCCACGCGCGCGAACTCGACCTCGCCCGCCTGCGTGACATGGACCGGCGCCGCCGGCTGGACGACACGCTGGCGCTGGATCTCTCGCTGGGCCGCCCGTTCGACACGGCCCGCACGCGCGGACCGGACAAGGAAAGCGACCTGGTGCACGACCTCGACCTGGCCCTGTCCCGGGATTTCGAGTACGCCCACCGCCTGGCCGGCGTCCTGAGCCGGGATCTCGACCGTGCCCTCGAACCGGAGGCGGAGCCGGAACTGGACTCCGTGCTGGCCCTCGACCGGGCTCGCGACGCCGAGCGCGCCCCGGCACCGTCCGCAGAGTCCGACGGGCACTTCACCGACCTCACCGGCCCGGCCCTGGCCCACGCCGTCACCTACGCGTTGCACGATTCCCCGGACACGGAACCCGTGGACCGGCACCGGTTCTCGGCCGCCTTCGCCCGCGCGTTCATCGCGGCCGCGGGCATCGACACCACCGAACGCGTCGTTCCGCCGGGCTCGCTCGCGGCGGAGATCCAGCGCGCCTGCGCGGCCGTCCGGGCCGAGGCGGGGCCGGCCGCGGCCCGGCTCGGCGAGGCCACGGCCCGGCTGGAAGAACTCGCGCTCCCCGTCTTCGCCCGCAAACGCGAGCTCACCGCGCCCATCGCGACGGCGATCCGCGTCGCCGCGCTGTGCCTGGCGGTCGAAGCGGAAGCGGTGGCGGACAGCGGTTCCGCCGCGGCGTTCCGCCGGGTCGCGGCGGGGGTGAGCCTGCTCGAACTCCGCCGCAGCAGCCAGACGCCCGCCACCGAGACGATCGTGCTCGCCAGCGCCTGAACGAACAGGTGCTCAGGCCGGCGCCGGCGCACTCGCCTCGTCCTGGGCGCGCAGCACCCCCTTGTCGACCTTGCCGCCCGCGTTGCGGGGAAGGCCGGGGAGGACCACGAGGTCCTTGGGCAGCTTGAAGGACGCGAGCCTTCCCGTGAGGAACCCGGTCAGCTCCCGCAGAGACAGGCCGCCTTCCGGCGCGACGGCGACGACCGCGACGGGCACCTGGCCCCAGCGTTCGTCGGGCCGGCCGATCACGGCGACCTCCCGCACCGACGGGTGCTCGGCGATGGCGTTCTCCAGTTCGGCGCAGTAGATGTTCTCACCGCCGCTGATGATCATGTCCTTCTTGCGGTCGACCACCCAGACGAAGCCGTCCTCGTCCTGCTTGACCAGGTCGCCGGAGTGGAACCAGCCGCAGGCGAAGGCCTCCGCGGTCTCCCTCGGCTTCCGCCAGTACCCCCGCGTCACCGTCGGGCCGCGGTAGACGATCTCGCCCACCTCGCCCACGGCGACGTCGTTCATGGCCGCGTCCACGACGCGGTACTGGAGGGTCGGGATCGGCCGGCCCACCGAGCCGAGCTTGCGCAGCGAGTCCTCGCCGCGGAGCACGCAGGTGATCGGCGAGGTCTCGGTCTGACCGAACACCGCCACGTTCAGCGCGCCGGGGAACTTCTCGGCCATGGCGCGCAGCGTCGCGTCGGTCGCCGGTGCGGCACCCCAGCTGATGATGCGCAGTTTCAGCGCGCGCTCGCCGATGTCCGGCTGCGCGCAGAGCAGGTCCCATTGCTGCGGCACGTTGAACACGACGGTGGCCCCTTCGCGTTCGTAGGCGTCGAGCACCGCCTTCGGGTCGAAGGCACCCAGCGGGTGGAGCACGACCGTCCCGCCGACGACGAAGTGCGCCACGATCGAACCCAGGCCCGCGATGTGGAAGAAGGGCGCGGTCAGGAAGCCGATGTCGGAGTCGTCGGACATCTCCATCGCGCGGATGCAGGTGATCGCCTGCAGCTGCATGTTCCGGTGGGACAGCAGGACTCCCTTCGGCCGGCCGGTGGTGCCCGAGGTGTACATGATCAGCGCCGTCGACTCCTCGCTGACGTCCGGCGGTTCCAGGGGTTCGTGCGGGGCCAGGAACTCCTCGTACCCCAAGGGGTTCCCGGCGGCCTCGCCGATGACGACCACCGTGCCGACGGCCGCGGCGGCCGGTACGGCCCGCAGCAGCGGCAGCAGGTGCGCGTCGACGACGACGGCCGAAGGTGTGCAGTCGGCCAGGATGTGGTCGAGCTCCGGCGGCGCGAGCCGGAAGCTGAGCGGGACGGCCATCGCCCCCAGGCTGTTCGCCGCGAACACGCTCTCCACGAACCACGGGTGGTTGAGGGTGAGGAGCGCCACGCGGTCACCTTCGGCGACCCCACGTCCGGCGAGCGCGGCCGCCAGCTGCAACGACCGCCGCGACAGCTGCGCCCAGGTCGTGGTCTCCCCGAGGTACCGCAGCGCGGGCTGGTCCGGCCGCATCGCGGCGTGGGTGGCCGCGTGGGCCATCCAGTGGTGCCGGTAGGACCAGCCGGGAGCCGCGTCGGTCGGCATGGGCCACTCCTCGGGAGCCGGGCGGGCAGGTGACCGCGACGTCGTCATGCCCGGCGAAGGTACTGGCCGGGAAGGATTAAGTAAATGAAGAATCGCACGTGTGGCGGCGGGCTCGCGCTGATCCCGGGCCCTCGGTCCGGCTCGTGATTGACTGGCACGCATGGCCCTGTTCCCGCGTCCGTTCGCTCCGGTCCGCCGATGACCGCCGAGTCGCCCGCGGCCACCCGGCCGCGCAACCGCAAACAGCTCATCGTCGAGGCGGCGGGCGGGGTGTTCAGCGCGCGCGGCTACCACGCCGCGTCCATGGAGGAGATCGCGACCACCGTGGGCATCACGGCGGCGGCCCTGTACCGGCACTTCCCGAACAAGTACGCGCTGTTCGCCGAGTGCGCGAACGTCATGGTGGACCGGCTCGTCGCCGCGGTCGACGAGGTGCCGCCCGACGCCGCCGCGGCGGACGTGCTCGCCGCCGTCACCCGGGTCACCGTCGCGCATCGCGCGGCGGGCGGGCTGTACCGGTGGGAGGCGCGGTACCTCGAACGCGGTGACCGCCGGGTCCTCAAGGCGAAGTTCGCCCACGTCGTCGCGCGGGTGAGCGAGGTGGTGCGGCGCGAGCACCCGCTGCCGGACGAGCACCTGCGGGCCGCGGCGGCCCTCGGGGTGATCGCGTCGATCACGATGCACCGCACCTCGATCGCCCCGCGCCGGGCCGAAGACCTGCTGCTGGCGTCCGCGTTGCGCGTGGCCGCGACCAGTCCCAAGGCGGCCGTCGGGAGCGCGCGCTCCGTCGAGCTGCCCGTCCTGCCCGTGCCGCGCACCCGGCGCGCGGAGATCCTCGCCGCCGCCGTCCCGCTGTTCGAGCGGGACGGCTTCGCCAACGTCACGAACGGCCGGATCGCCGAGGCCGCGGGGCTGGTCCCGTCGACGCTCTACCGCCATTTCCCCGGCAAGGCCGACATCCTGGCGGCGGCCTGCCTGCAGGCGGCGGGACTGCTGGCCCAGGCGGTGGAGCAGAACCTGCACGGGGTGGCCGGCCCGCACGACGCCGTGATCGCCCTGGCGGCGACGTACGTGGCCTACAGCTTCGAGCACACCGCCCTCACCAGCGTCGCCGACGCCGAGGTCGCCGGCCTGCCCGCCGGCTTGCAGCGCCCCCTGGCCGTCGCCCAGCGCGAGCACATCGCCATCTGGGAGCAGCAACTGCGGCTCGTCCGCCCGGACCTCGATCCGCGCCAGGCCCGGGCCCTGGTGCACGCGGGGTTCGGTGTGGTGGTCGAGGCCGGACGGCGGCTGCGGTGGCAGGACAGCCCGGACCACCGCGGCGCCGTCACCGACCTGGTCGTGGGGGCGCTGGGGCTCCCGGCGTGAAGGCCCGGCGCGGACCTTCACGCCGTCGGACGCGCCGGTCAGGCGCCGGGCCGGTTCGCGGTGGGGATCACGATGGTCGTGCTGGCCGGTGAGGTCCCGTTGTTGAGGAACAGCATCGCCAGCGCGCGCACGAACTGGTCGAACATGTAGAACCCGACGGGCAGGACCGGCAGCAGTCCCTCGCGGAACGCGATGTAGGTGGGCCAGCCGGTGCGGACCAGGGTGGCCGCCGCGTAGTCGCGGGGCAGGGAGAGCCAGTCGCCGATCTTGTCGTTCAGCACGTAGCGCACGAACTCGTTGAGGAATCCGCGGGTGACGCCGAGGTCGACCTGTGCGGTCAGGCCGAGCAAGTCCTTGGCCAGTGCCTTGCCCTCGGTGGTCGGGGCGAGGATCGGCGTGAGCGCGTACGCCGACTGCGCGTTCGCGTCGGCCCACGTCTTGGGGATGAACTCGTCCCGCACGCCGAGCAGGTGGATGGCGACCTGCCACATGTGCAGGAAGGCCTCCTCTTCCGCGGCCGTCATCGGGACCCTCCATTCGAGCAGCTTCCGGTGCACGAAGGTGCCTAGGCTGTGGAAGGTGACCAGGATGTCGCCGTTGCTGATCGGGATCTGCGTGTCCGTGGTCGCCTGCCAGTGCGACGACTGCGGCAGCAGATGACGCACCGCGGCGTGCACCAGCCGCGTCTTGTTGGCGGTGACGACGAACTGGCCGGTGGGCTCGTAGGCGGTCAGCTCGCTCAGGTCGTAGCCGAAGGTGAACGTCTTGGCCGCGCGGTCCTTCATGTTGGCGCCACCCGCGGACCAGTAGACCGACGCGGCCTCCCGCGGGATCACCGTGCTCATGATGCCGCTGCCGAGGCCGTAGAGCATGAACAGGTAGGTGTCCTTGCGCCGGTTGAAGTCGGCGGCGAGCCGGAGCTTGGCGCGGTCGGCCCACGAGGGCAGGGCGGCGGCTTGCTGCAGGTGGGCGGCGAGGGCGGCGGGCAGGCCGCCGGGCAGCGGGTCGTTGTTGTTCGCCCACGACGCCAGCGCGGTGTTGACCGCCGGGACCTGGCCGTTGTCGAGAAGCGCCGCCAGCAGGCCGTCGACCGGGTCGTCCCAGACCTGCCACGGGTCGGCTCCCGTGCCGGTGCCGGCCACCGAGCCCGCCGGCGACCAGGCCCACGCGGGGGCGGCCGTGCTCGCCACTCCCGCGAGCCCCAGTGCCGCACCGAGGGACAAGACGCTCCTTCTGCTGAGATTGCTCATTTACTTACCTGCTTCCTTGGAGGCGTAACCGTGCATCTCTGCTTTCTGGCCTGGACTTGGTGCCACGACGTCGTGCCCGAGCTTGTCTAGCTGTGCGATTTCTCGTTAACATATCGAAGCGGGGTGCCCGTCAGCAAGGCCATCACCTGCCGGAACCGGTTCGCAGACGTCGAAGGAGTCCTGATGACCAGCGTCGTCCCTGCCAAACGGTCGCTCTACGAGGAAGACCACGAGCTCCTGCGGGACACGGTGCGCGCCTTCGTCGACAAGCACGCCGCGCCGCACGCCGAGCGGTGGAAGGCCGAGGGCAAAGTCGACCGCGAGCTCTTCCGGGAAGCCGCCCGCGCCGGGATCCTCGGCTTCTCCATCCCCGAGGAGTACGGCGGGGGCGGCATCACCGACTACCGCTTCAACGCCGTGATCGGCGAGGAGTTCTCGCGTAACCCCGTGTCGGACGGGCTCGCCTGCGTGGCGCTGTCCAACGACATCGTCGTGCCCTACTTCACCGACCTGACCGACGACGAGCAGAAGGCCCGCTGGCTGCCCGGCATCGCCGCCGGGGAGCTCGTCGTCGCGGTCGCGATGACCGAGCCCGGCACCGGGAGCGACCTGGCCGGGATCAGCACCACCGCCGTCCGCGACGGCGACGACTACGTGGTCGACGGCAGCAAGGTCTTCATCTCCAACGGCCAGAACGCCGACCTCGTCGTCACCGCGGTCCGGACCGGGCCGGACCGCCACGGCGGGCTCAGCCTGCTGGTCATCGAGGCCGGGCGCGCCGGCTTTTCCCGCGGCCGCAACCTGGAGAAGATCGGCCTGCACGCCCAGGACACCAGCGAGCTGTTCTTCCAGGGCGTCCGGGTGCCCGCCGCCAACCTGCTCGGCGAGGAGGGGTCGGGCTTCCGCGGCCTGATGCGCAACCTGCCCCAGGAGCGGATCTCGATCGCCGCCAACGCCGTGGCCTCGTCGGAGGGCGTGCTGGAGCGCACCCTGGACTACGTCAAGCAGCGCACGGCGTTCGGCAAGCCGATCGGCTCGTTCCAGAACACCCGCTTCGAACTGGCGGAAATGGTCACGGCCGTGCGGGTGAGCCGCAGCTACGTCGACGACCTGCTCGCCCGGCACTCCCGCGGCGAACTGTCCGCTGTGGACGCCGCGGCGGCGAAGTTCTGGACCACGGAGCAGTACGTCGACCTCGTCGGGCGGTGCCTGCAGCTGCACGGCGGGTACGGCTACATGCTCGAATACCGCATCGCGCAGGACTACCTCGACTCGCGCGTCTCCACGATCTACGGCGGCACCACGGAGATCATGAAGGAGATCGTCGGGCGCGACCTGGGCCTGTGAGCCCCCGCCTCCCGCGAGCCGACGTCCTCTGTGGATGGTCAGGCCGCCAGTGACGTGACGTCATGTCCCTCCCGCAGGAATGTCATGACGGCGTGGTGACGTGGTCCCACTGGTGGCCGGGCGGCCGAACGGCTGAGATCGAGACATGGTCAAGAATCCCGGGAGGCACTGGCGGCTCGGCAAAGTCAGGTCCGGCGACGGGAGCGCCCTTCGCGAATACCGTCCCTGGCAGCTCTTTTCCCGTTCACTGTTCTACCTGGATCTCGTGGCCCCTCCGGGAAACAGCCACGTGTACGCGGTCGACGTCCGTTACCTCGCCGATGCGAAGACCCGGAGGCAGCACGAGAAGGCGGTGGGGAAGAGCCCGGCCGCGCTGTACCGGGACGGCGTCCAGGTCTACCGGGCCAACCTGCCGGTGGCGTTCCCGGTCCCCGGCGGAGTCATCGAGGTGGCCACCAGCGCGTTCGGCCTGAAGCGCCTGCGTTTCGTCGAGGACGACGGCCGCGAGCACACCCTGCGGCCCGACCCCCGTTCGCAAGAAGGCCGGCGAGCGAGGTTCGGGCGCCGGTTCCCCCGTGCCAGTACCGTGGTCGGGGTGGTGTCCCTCGCCATCCTCCTGGTGGCCCTCACCGTCAGCCTGCTCCACGGCGCGGACGCCCTCACCCGCATACCCCTGGTCGCCGCGCACATCGGCACGTTCACCTCGCCGATCCACCTCCCCACATGGGCGAAGATCACCCTGGGCGGCGCCGGGTTCCTCGCCGCGGTCGAACGCGCCTCGAGGCTCCGGTACAACCGCCTGATCGACTCCGTCGCCTCGTGAGCAGAGCACCACGCGCGCGTCGCCCAGAGCCGCTTTCGGGCTGTGCCGGAGTCCTTCGGGAACTCGTCGTCCGGTTCGGACACGACGCTCCGCGCCTGGGCCGCTCGGTGGCCTTTCTGCACCAGAACTGCGCCACGGTCATCACGGGCCGGAGTCTGCGGCCCACAACCTGATCGAGAAGGCACTCGACTGACGGCCGGTAGCTGGGGGGCGCATGGGGGTGGAGGCCGTAGACGGCCGGACAGCCCCGGACCAGACAAGTGCGGCCCCTGTCCAGGTAATGCCTGGTCAGGGGCCGTTTTCTGCTGGTGCTCGCGAGTGCCCCCGGTGAGATTCCGGCGGCAATCACACCAATCGTCCTACCCGACGGGCTGCTGATCCGGGTCGATGTACGGCTGGTGATGGAGCGTCGGCCGCGGGGGAGCGTGCGTTGAACGCGATGCTCAGGTTCGAGTCTTCGGCAGGACTGCCAGAGGATGGGAACGGGTCTGATCAGCGGCCTTACGTCGGCATCTTGACGATCGAGGCGAGTGTCGAGCTCCCCGAGCCGGGCGGGAACCCGGCATGAGCGGCAGCTCGCCGGCCGTTGCCCGGTTCGTGACGATTACGATGGGGTTGGTCATCGGGCTCACCTTCCTGTTCGGGTTCGGGAACGTGCTGAATCTGGCGTTTAAGTTGCAGGTGCCGGTGTTCGTGGCGCCGCTGGTGGCCCCGGCTGTCGACTTGACTGTGCTGGGCCTGCTGGTCGGGACGCGACACCTGGCGCTGTCCGGGGCCAGCGAGGAGACACTGCGCCCGGCGCGACGGCTGCTCATGGCGGCGAGCGTGGTCACGCTACTTCTGAACGTCGCCGACCCGGTTTGTGCTGGTCAATGGGGTAAGGCGGCCTTCGATGCCGTCGGTCCGCTGCTGCTGATCGGGTGGGCCGAGGCGGGACCTGGCCTTCTTCGCGCGCTCAATGCCTCTGACGCTGAGAGTGGGGCCGACCAGTTGTGCGTTCACGTCGAGCAGAAGATGACCGAGTCTAAGAGCGTGCTGCCCAGCCGACAGCAGGCTGCCGCAGCACCTGGCCGGAGCGCTGATCTCGACGAGGATCTTGTCGAGCGGGCTCGTCTTGCGGACGCCGACTACTGGCGGCAGCATCGGCGGCCGATCTCCGCGGAGACGCTGCGGAAGCAGCTTCGGATTGGCGCGGCGACCTCGCGGAGTCTCGTGGCGGTGGTTCGACGGATGAACGCGCCGGTAGGCCCGGCAGGCCATCCGTGAGCTCATGCGATACAGATGTCTCGGCGTCATGAACGTTGTATGCGCCGCGAGCGCGAGGAAGCTGCGGACGGCGCCGGTGTCCCCGCGCCTGTAGGGATGATCGAGATGTAGTCCCCGCCGATGCGGATTTGGCTGTCACGTGCCCTGCGGGAGCAAACGAGAGAAGAATTCATTGATGGTGGCTTGGGCGCGTTCAGCGGATAACTCGTAACCGGAAGCTCAACCTCACGGGCGCCAAGATCGAGTTCGATCTACAAGGATCCGACGGCCAGTGCGTTCCTGTCGATTCACCGTGCCCTCCGGGATGGACAGAAGTGGCTGAGGAGCTGGTCAAGAAGGATCGGTGGCGTGTTGTCACCCTGGGGCGGGATCAGATCGGTCCTGAGTCGCTCAATGACACCACGGTATGACCGGTCGTAGCTGAGCGAGACTGCCTGGTCGAGCGGGGCAACCACTGGCGGGCGCCGTACCGGTCGATCAACGAGGGCAGCGTGGCGCGGTCGGCGTGACCGGACCCGCTGGCCGGGCTGGGCAGGTCCCGCCTCCGTTTGTCGTAGTGTTTCGAGTGTGCGTGGCGCCCGTCAACGGCTGTTGAGGGCCGGGCGGGAAGGGGTTTGATCAGTCTACGGGCGGCGTTGAGCCTGGCGGGGCGGTTGCGTCGGCTGGAGGTGCCCGTGCGGCTGGTGGGTTGGCCAAGGCGCAACAACAGCCGGTCTTGTTCGGTGGATACCGACGTCGGACGCGGTCGCTAGTCCACGCATGCGGCGGGCTCGGGATGCGGCGGGGCGGGCCGGTGATCGTCCCGGAGACGATCGTGGTCGAGCACGGCCGGGTGTTCGTCCCGGCGGCGTTCACCGCGGCCTGCGCGAAGCTAGGCATCACGCTGCAGCCGGCACGCAAGCGCAACCCGACCGACAAGCCGCACGTCGAGTCCGGGTTTTGGCGCGTGGCCAACGTCATCAACCGTTGTCGGTGACCCGTCCATTCGCGGCATGTGGACGTACGTGGCGCAGAGCCGCCACGGCGCCAATCGTTCCCGCCGCGACTTCCCGCTCCAACTCCTCTACCAGTTCGTGTTCGGCCAGCAGGTCGGCCAGCCGACGAGCGGCGTATGCGACGCCGCTGTCTGCCCAGGTACGCAGCAGCGAGATGGCGGCCTCGACTTGACCTTGCGCGGCCAATAGCTCGGCCAACCGGATGGCGGCGTGGTTGTCGCCGTTGTCGGCGCGGCTGCGTAGCTCCGCTTCGTGTCCTTGTTCGGCCAGCAGCTGAGCCAACTGGTCGGCGGCGATGTCGTCGCCGTTGTCGGCGCGAGTGCGCAGCTCTGCGCTGTCTCCTTGGTCGGCCAATAGCTCGGCCAACCGGATGGCGGCGTGGTCGTCGCCGTTGTCGGCGCGGGTGCGTAGCTCCGCTATGTGTCCCTGTCTGGCGAGTAGATCGCCCAATAAGAAGGCGCCGTAGGTGTAGCGGCGGGCGGGGGTGCGTAGCAGCAGGATGGCGGCCTCGACTTGTCCTTGCTCGGCCAGCACTCGAGCCAACCGGATGGCAGCGTGGTCGTCGCCGTTGTCAGCGCGGGTACGTAGCTCCGTGGTGCATCCTTGTTCGGCCAGCACTCGAGCCAACCGGATGGCGGCGGGTCCGTCGCCGTTGTCAGCGCGGGTGCGCAGTTCCTCAGTGGACGCTCGTGTGGCCCACAGCTCAGCCAACTTGTAGGCGGACGAATCGTCGCCGTTGTCGGCGCGGGCGCATAGCTCCGCGGTGTGTCCATGTTTGGCCAGCAGATCAGCCAACCAGTAGGCGGCGTGGAGAGTGTCATTGTCGGCGGGGGTGCGTAGCAGCGGGATGGCGGCTTCGGCTTGTCCGTCATCGGCCAGGAGTCGAGCCAACTGGATGGCGGCATGGTCGTCGCCGTCGTCGATTAGCTGTTGGTACAGGGTCACGGTTTCGTGTTCGCGGCCACGGCGTTCGGCGTTGTCCGATATGCGTGCAGTGTCGTCGGGATGGTGGTGGCGAATCAGGGCGTGCCAGGCGGCATCGGGAAGGTGCTCGCGACGGCGAAGTTGTAAGGCGTGTTGGTGCAGGTAGTCGGCGACCTGGTAGCCAGCGATGGTTCCCATGCCTGCAGCGACGGGGGTGAGGGCGGCGGTGGCGCCGTGCAGCAGTCTGGTGGCGTAGTCCAGGGCGTGTTCGAGCCAGTCCGGGGGTGCGGTGGCGACTTCCCGCTCGTTGAGGTAGCTGGGTGCGGCGTCGGCGAGGTAGTCGTGGGTGAGGGGGGCGTGGGCGCCGACGCGGCGGGCGTCGAGTGCGGCGGTGATGACCGCTTTGGCGTAGGCGGGTGCATGTGTCCAGTGGCGGATCAGTCCTGGGCCTGCGGCCATGACCTGGGTGAAGCCGGCGTCGGGGGTGTCAAGCGCGACCCGGATACGGTGATCAGTGCTGGCGAGGTCCTCGGCGCGGCGCCGCTCGTGGGTGCTGAACGCCGTGGGCACGTGCAGCACGTCGGCCAGGCCGAGCAGTCGCCGGTCGTTGGCGTACGGATCCGGCTGGCCGTCTTCGGGGAGTGCAGCGCGCTTGTTGTGCTCGCCGGGCCAGCACGTCGCCACCAGCACCACCCCAGCCACGATCAGCTCGCGGACCTGGCCGGCCGACACGCCCCCGGCGAAGTCGAGGTAGTCCTGCAGCTCGTCCAGCCACACCACCGTCCGCCCGGTCGGATGCCCGGCGAACTTCCGCAGTGCCTCCGCGTCGTTGGGGTGCAGCAGCCACCAGTCCGGCAGCACCGCCTTCACCGCCTCGAACAGTGCGCGCGTCTTTCCGACGGAGGAGTCGCCGACCAGCAGCACGAACCCGCCCTGGTGCTGTGCCCGAGTGAGCTTAGTGCGCAAGTCGGCGTCGAAGTCCCGCGACACGTACGGCGGCAGCTCACCCCCATCCGGTCCGGATTGCGCGTCCTCGGGCGGCCGGGTGGTCTGGATCGCGGCATGCACCCCCAGCATCCGCGGCTGCGCGTCCCGGACCCGTACCGCTCCCGGCGGACAACGGTGGTGCTGGTTTGTCACCCGGTCCAGAGCCTGCAACCACGGTCGCTGCGCCTCCTCCTCGCGGATGCCGCAGACGGCCAGGAACGTCACCAACGTCTCGGCCTCGGGCACGGACTTGGCGTTGAGCAGGTCACTGGCGGTGGACCGCGGCAGAGCCGGTCTCCGCGCGCCTAGCGTCGGCAGCTTCTTGGCGGCATCGGCCAGCGCCTGCAGTGACAGCGACCGGACACGGCGTAGCTGGTCGAGGGCACCAGCTAGCTGGGGGAGCGTGCCGATCTCCGTCGGATCCATGCCCACCCCCTGCATCCCGTTTCGCCGTCCGGAGAAAAGTCGCCGGACAGCACCGGACACCGTACCCAGCTCATAGAAACGCCGCATCCTCCCTGGCCAGGCCGCCATAGCGTGCCGGCTAGTCGAACCCGTCGTCCGGGTCAGTACGGAGCACGTGCCGGACCCCGTCCCCGGCTGATCGGGTGTTCCTGGGCACGGGCAGGCCGGGCTCGCAACCCTGAAGGACAGGACACGATCATGTGGACGTCGTTGATCACCCTCTTTGCGCTGGTGCTGCTCACCGCCGCTGGCGCTGCCGCAGCGGTGGCGCTCACGAACACCGACCACCAGCGCGCCCTGCTGGCGCTGACCCTGCTCAAGATCCTCCTTGGGGCAATCCTCGGTAGTAGCGGCGCGCTTGCCGCGTCGATCCGCCTGCATCAAGCCGGACTTCTGTAACGCGGGTCGAACCTGCGTCGCTGGTCGCCGGCGCCCACCCGCATGAACGCGTGGCGGGTTCACCGAAAAAGGCCAGATAGTTTGACGCGTTTATCCGCCGGGCGCGTCAGACTATCTGTCTTGCGGCTGGTCAACGACTTGCCTTCGGTCAGCCCGGCTGTCGCTTGACACGCTGTTAGGCGACCATGAACCTGGTCCACACGACACTGAATCTGGTCCAGCCTGACGTTTTCGACAACCAACTTGGCCCGACCTGAGCGTGACCTCCTGTCGGCTCCGCTGGAGATGACCTATTCGCGACTGCCGGTAGGCGAAATTGATCTTGGAGGCAAGCGTGGAGGCGCCGGACCTGACCGCCGGACGGCGTGACGTGCGGGGTCCACCGTTGACGCCCACCGCGAGCCACAATCGAGCTCACCGACCGTATGTTGATCTTCAACGCGCGGCATCTGCACGCCGTGCTCGCCGAGTACGTCCGACACTACTACGGACGATGGCCGCACCGTTCCCGCGAGCTTCGCCCACCCCGGCCGACCCACCCCGCGACAGATCTCATCTCTCAGCGGATCAAGCGACGTCGGCTGTAGGGAGAGGTGGCGACGATGACACCCAGAGTCTCTACCAGCAACGTTGGCCACATCGAGCCTCGGCGCGGACTCGACAGAAGCGGCGAGCGCGATCGGCGTGACGGCCAAGGTCTGAGCCTTGACCTCCACGCCAACCGCGGCCGGTAAACGGGGTCAGAACAGGTCGAGCAGCCAGTCGACCAGAGCGCGGGCGACTACGGCGCAGGTGCCGCGGACGGCAGCGGCGAGCAGCACGAGTCGGGTCCGGCGGCTGCGGCAAGGTTGGTGGTCAGGCGTGGCTGGCATAGGTCTCCCAGTGGTTCGAGGAACTGGTTGGTGAGCCGGCTGCGTCCAGCGTGTGGGGCGTGGCGATGGCGCAGTACCAGTCCAGACGGGCCGTGTTGCGAGCCGGTGCGCGCAGAGGCAGCGTTAGTGCTGGCCTGAGCCGGATTCGCGACTTGGGCAGGCTTGAGAGGGCTGAGATGCTTGTCGGATGAGTGCGGACGAGGGCTTCGACCGGAAGCGATTGATCACACGGCCGGCGCTGCCTCCAGGCCCCCTCAAGGACTTCAAGGACGTGTTATTCGGCCTGTACTTGTCGGCAGGTGCCCCGTCGGTGTTGCGGATCCGCAACCGCATCCGCGAGTTGGCCGACGGTGACCCCCGTTGGCGACCCGACGGCCACGCCGTCCGCAGACACCGTGCACAAGATCTTGACGTCGAGAGATGTGCCGAATAGCCCCCACAATGTGATCGCGGTGACTGCAGCGCTGCTGTACCCGAGCGAGGTACCGGGTGTTGTCGTCCGGGTGAGGGGCAATCCTCGTGTTGAGGAGATCAGGCGGCTATGGAAACTCGCTGTCAGGTACGTTCCACCCGGCCGGCTGATCATCGACACCCCGGCAGCAGACCTCGAGGTCCGGCAAACGCTTCCTCCGAGGGCGGGTGACATGGGCCCTCTGCCGGACTACATACCCCGCGAGCACGACCGTCTCCTCCGTGACCTGGCCGCCGTAGCCTTGGCAGCGGAAGATCCTCGATCGGGGATCGCAGTGCTGGTCAGCGACTCGACCTCGGGCAAGACCAGAGCCCTGTACGAGGTGCTGCATCACCCCGTCGTGCCCGAGACCTCCTCCGGCAGGCGGGACGCACGCAGCCTGGCAGCTGCCAGGTGGTGAGCGGACTGCGCTGAGATCGATCCCGCAAATACTCTCCCGTCGTTGGTAGATAAAACTGAGGTAGCTGCGCGCGCTGACCTTGCTACGTGTCTCGCTGGCGGAAATGATCAACACGCTCGAGGTTTGTGCTTGCGTTCGACCACAGGCTCGGCGCCGCAGTTTGAGGGCGCGTTGGCGACTCTCAAGCGACTGCTCCGTAACAGCGCCGCGACGCTGACCGACTGGCATGATGTGACGTGGCTAGCAGTCCTCGGGACACTCTTAGGTACCGTGATCGGCTCAGTCAGCACCGTCCTAAGCAACAGTTTGGCTAGTCGCGCCGCGAGGCGCGAGCGCCTCGCGTCAGAAGCTCAGCGTCGTGAAGCACGTCGCCAAGCGATTGAAGAGTTTCTGGAGGCAGCACAGGAGGTTGATCGTGTCGCCAGTCATCAAGAAGATCGCCCCCCTGAGGTCATCCACCGGTTATGGCTTCGCAATCACCGCCTCGCAATCGTCGCGTCGAACCGGCTTCAAGATCCCTTAAAAGAGTTTGTAGACGCGTTGGACACGTCGTTCTGGGAGGGTACCCCCGATGGACGGCCGCTATGGCGACACCTCCACAAACCGCGTGACCGATTCGGACTTGCCGCGCGGACCGAGCTGAACTTCAATGATTGATCTAGACCGTAGGCCTCAAATATATTTAAGCCTGCAATAAAGATATTCCGTCAGCGACGGATCGGCAGCTGATCGGTCGGCTTGGCGCAGTGGAACCGGCGGAGGAGCCGAAATTGCAGCCCTGGACCCGCCGATAACGTTGGCCACTGTGAATCAGCGCAATCGTCAGTCCGTGCAACCAAAGGAGCACGATGCAGCAGGAGGTCGCGAGGCAACTGGCAACACTATCGCAGCCGCAGCGAAGCTACGTGCTAGGCATGATCGGCGCCTCGCTACTACGCGATTGGTACGAAGGCGGAGAAGAACAAGCGGCGAGATTTTCCGATCTCGTCGCTGCAGTACGCGTGCTCGACCAAGCGAGCAGTGCTCCAGACGAGTCACCGGTCGAGGTTAGTGTCAATGACGGCTACTCCGAGTGGGCCGACAGCTATGACCAGCCGAACGCGATGATCCAGGCCGAGGAGTCGACTGTGCGTTCCCTGCTCCTTAAACGGATCAGACCCGGATCGGCGATTCTCGATGCGGGATGTGGTACCGGCCGACACGCTGTCTGGTTGACGGCGCGCGGCTTTCGCGCCATCGGGATCGATCGCACTGAAGCAATGCTGCGACACGCGACAACCTCAGCCCCGCGAACACCGTTCGTGCAAGCAGACATCGAGACACTCCCGATCTCATCGGACTCGGTCGATGCCGCAGTCTGCTCGTTGGCCTTGTGCCACTTTCCTGACCTCGGTCCCGCCCTCCGGGAGCTGGCCAGAGTGCTGCGGCCGGGTGGGCACCTGATCGTCTCCGATCCGCATGGGCGCGCGGCGTATGCCGGCGGGCAGGGTTTCTACGGCGTCGGTGGGCTCGCGCGTCGCCGCTTCATCCGAAACTACTATCGCCAGGCCTCCGAATGGATCCAAGGCTTCACCGAAAGCGGATTCGCAGTGGAGTCCTGTCACGAGCCACGGATGGATGCAGCGGCAGCGAGAGCACACCCTATCGCTGGGTACTTCCCCGATGCCGCGCTCGCCGCACTGCTTGGAGTTCCCCACCTCTGGATCTGGTCGGTGATCCGCCGCCATGACTGATCTTCTTCAAGCCGCGACTCACCTGGGCGAACAGGCCGAACGCCGTTGGGAAGACCTTGACCGGGACTGCCGCATACCGAACGATCTTCACGTTACGGCAGTGGAGTCCGGGCTATTCCGAACCCTGGTTCCGGCAGACATGGGCGGCCGTGGAGCTGCCCCTCTCGACTGGTTCCGGTGCGGTGTGGAACTTGCCCGCCACGAGGCGTCATTCGGATGGGTCGTAACTCAAGGTGCGGTCGAACTCGGCTACATCGCTGCAGGAGGCGACACCGATTGGGCTCGCGAGGTTCTTCAGGATCCCCGCGCGGCGTCCGCCTCGTCCGTGAGTGGCATGGGCGTCTTACGTCGGCAGCCGTCAGGTCTGACCCTTAGCGGTCACTGGACCTTCAATACTGGCGCGCATGGTGCGACGTGGATCGGTGGCCTGGCCACCTTCGCCGGAAGCTCGCCGCCCGAGATCCGGCTGGTTTGGGTTCCTGCGGCAAACGCTCGGATCCTGGACGACTGGGACCCGACCGGGCTACGGGGCAGCGACAGTGGTTCCACTGTTATTCCCGAGCAGCACATCGACGAAGCCTGGGTACTGCGACCTTTCTCTGCGGTCGAACAGAACTCTGGTCCATACGGTTGCCTGCTTGGAAACGGGAACTGGCCGATCGCGTGCTCAGTCGCCGCGACAGAACTCGGCGCAGCGCGTCGCGCGATAGATGAGGCTGCAAATTTTTTGCACATAAAGACGTCCGGAGCCGACGGAAAGTCGTTAGCGCACGATCCAACGGCGCAGCGCCAAATGATCGCTGCGGAATCGATGTGGACCGCGTGCGTTGCCCTCCTCGAACGCGAATTGGGATCTATGTGGATCGAAGCGCAGCGCGACGGCTCCCTCACGACCGCGCAAAGAGTTCGCCTTCTGGCCGCGAACTCGCTCGCGGCCACGCAGTCTGTTCGCGTCATCGACCAGATGTGCGAGCTTACCGGTACGTTGTCGATCAAGCGTGAGCATCCGCTCAGCAGGGCAAGACGCGATGCGCAGGCACTTCGGGGGCATCGCGCGGTCAATGGCGAAGCTGTCGAGAACGCAGGAAAGGTGTGGCTCGGTGTCATTCCGGAACATCGTCGAGTCTGACTCGTCATTGGGCCTTCTTCATCAAGTGGCAGCGAGGGCGGGAAGCGAAAACCTAGCGCCGATCCTGATCCGAGACAAAAACCGTCTGCTAGACTCAGGTGTCAGTGACAAACTAGTCGCGAGCTTCCTCAATCATAGAATACTCACTCACCTCCTGTGGCAGCTCCAGATTGCAGGAATCGACCTCGACGCCGTTACCGTTGTAAAGAGTCTCTGGGAAGGTTGCAGTACGAGCACGGTTGTTCCGAGTCTTCGAGGGGATGCTTCTGATCGAATTCCCCTCAAGCAGATCGGGCAGCTTCTCGATCGCCACCGAATGATTCAGCGGGGTGTGATATCTACGCTAGCGAAATCGGTCCCTCGCGGTTTCCTTGTCATGTTCGGCCAAGGAATATCTCTGGCGCATCCTGAATATCGCGAGAGATTTTCCCATGACATCGATCTGGTAGTCGCCAATCCCGCGAGTGGCAATAAGCTGGTTGGAATACTCAATGATTTGGGCTTCGCCACGACCGATGTCAGATCCGGCTCGTACCGTGATGTTCCGTTCCATGACTGGACCTTGGATGCACCCAACATAGACGGGCACCGGATGCACGTCGACGTGTCGGCCGGCGCCATCACGAGAGCGGACGGCTGGATGAAGCCTGTCGTGCTCCCCAACCTATTTGACGCCGCTCAAGTTGTAGCCCTTCCCTCTGCACAAGATACAAGTGTGCTTGTCCCGAGCGATACCCATCAACTCCTCCTGCTAGTGGAGAAGGTGCAGCGTACGCAGCGTTATGACTACCGGGTTCGGTGCGACGTGAACGTACTGGTCAGGCTTGGCAACCTCGATACCGACTTCGTGGCGGTAGCCGCGCGGCACAGCGCCCTCTCGAACTCTCTCCGGTGGGCGGTCGGGGGGCGCCTGTTGTCGGCGCCGCGTCGCCGAAACCTAAGAGACCGGGTGAACTCGCTACTGATCGCTGCAATGGCGCGCACTGCTCACGGTGTCCCGCGCACGCATGGCCTCGCCGCGAAAGCCTTCCGTCGAATCTGTATTTGACTCTGCGCTGATTCGTCCAGCCAGCTCGAAGTGGTCGCCGACCAGATGTTCATACTTAACGTCGAAGGGCTCGAAGGACAGCGCTGTTTTCCTCCGGAAGCCCGACCGAGATACGTAGGCCATGTGCCGCATGCGCGAAAGTCCGGACGTGCACCCGTTCACGACCTAGCAGGTCTACGCAATCACTCAGCGTACCCGCAGGTGGCGTGCCGAATACGAAGTTCGCATACGACTGATCGACTTCCCAGCCTAACTCACGCAGACCAAGAGTAAGTCGCTCCCTTTCCGCTCGTACAGTGCCGATGCAGCCCGCATAGTATTTCTCGTCGCGGAGCACAGCCAAACCTGCGGCGACGGATAATGAGCTGACTGGATATGGATCCTGCGCTGCCGACAGCCGACCGATGAGTGACTGGCTACCGACAGCATATCCGAGCCGTACTCCAGCGAGGCCATATGACTTCGAAAAGCTACGCACGACCAGAAGGTCGGACCGATCGCCCAGAAGGGTAATTGCACTCCTGGGTGCGAATGACGCATATGCCTCGTCTAGGATTAACACTCCTGCGCCCGGGACCCGATCTACCAATTGTTCAGGCTCTAGCCATGTTCCTGTCGGATTGTTGGGGTTCACTAAGACGGTTAAATGCGCGCCCGATGAGTGGGCGCAATCTAGTAACTCCTCTGGAGTTCGGCTCAGTAGCACCTGTGCTGATGAAATCTCGGCGAGGTTGTAAAGAAAAGGATAGGTTGGATCGAGCATTGCAACGAGGCAGCCGGGATTGCAGAATGCCCGGAAGCAAGCGGCGAGGATTCCATCCGCACCATGTGACAGAAGGATCTGATCGACCGCCACCTGGTGATACTCGGCCAATTGTGACCGCAGCGGCTCTCCCAGTGGATCAGGATAACGATTGACACTGTTACTCGCGCCAGCTATCGACTCAACCACGAGCGGAGAAGGCAAGAACGCGCATTCATTGGCGTTCAACCTGATCCACCCGTCGGGTGATGCTTCGGCGGAGGCGCGAACCAGGCGAAGCTCGCGGTGGAATTTTAGTCCACGGTTCTCGGGGTCGTAGCTGTGCTCGCTCATTGTAAGACTCCCGTCTCGTCGGCGGCGCCGAGCTCCCGTTTGCGTTTATGCTCGGAAATTATGCGGAATACGGCGTGCACGAGCTCGGCCTGAGCACCGTCGCCACCCCAGGCGCAGTGCGGAGTCAGGATCAGGTTTGCCGGCAGGGGTTGCGCCAGCAACGAGCTCCTTGAATCCAATGGCTCGGATTCAAACACATCCAACGCCGCGCCCGCTATGACACCGCCGGATACCGCCGCCATCAATGCGTGTTCATTTACGATTCCACCCCTGCCCATGTTTATTAGGAATGCGCTCCTTTTCATCAGGATAAGTGCCTTGCCGTCTATTAGGTTTTCCGTATAAGCGGTTCTGGGTGCGTGTATTGTTACAAAGTCTGACGTTGTCAGTAGGGATTGAAGAGTTGCCCGCTTGAATCTCGAGTTTTCGTTCCTCCCGGTCGTCGAGAAGTATACGACCTCCGCCCCGAATGCTTGAGCCAACTCGGCTACTCGTACTCCGATGCTTCCGAGTCCGATTATTCCGACCCGCTTCCCTGCTATTTCGGTAAAACCGGCACCGATATGACTGAAGCAGTCCTGCGCCGAGTAGAGTCCCGCTGCGACAAAATCCGAATAATAAGGCAGTCGACACGTGAGGTTGAGCATCAGGCCGAGCGTGAACTGTGCCACGCTGTTGGTGGCATAACCCTGGATCGTGCGGACGACGATCCCCTTGCGGGACGCTTCGTCGAGGTCGATCCGGTCGGCTACCGATGCTGTGACCACGACAAGTTCAAGTTCCTCGGTTGCGTTAAGGGTGACAGCGTCGAGTGGGACCTTGTTGGTGAGGACTACGCGGGCATCTTTGACGCGGTCTAGAATTTCCGCGCGGCTTGTGGACTGATGGACCGTCAAGCTGCCCAGTCGTGCCAGGGGATTAAGGTTGGCTCTTTCGCTCAGAGTACCGGCGTCAAGAAATACGATATTGTTCGCAGTCATGAAGCTTCCGACCCCCGTTCCATTGCCACGCAGCGATGCAGCACACGAACGAAGTCGTTGTCATCGCGCACGACAACTTCCGACGCGCCGTGAAAGACGCCGTCGCAACCGTTGTTCACGAACAGCATCTCATCGGGTCCAAGTCGGCCTAGGCGCCGGCCGTATCCATCGAGGGCGGGTTGCACGTGGGCTGCACGCAGGACTGGCTTCTTGTCCCCGGCGTCGCTCGACCACTGGCAGACGTCGCCGAAATCGAGATTCCGGCTTGCTGCGTATGCCAGCGCGTCGATCAGAAGCACGTCGCCACCGTCAAAGCCGAGAGTTGGCCCGTACACGTGTGCGAAAAGCACGCTGTTGCAGTCCGCATGGGGCGGCTTAAACGACCACCGAGAGCCGAAAAGCTCAGTAGGTATCGCACCATCGTGCGTGATTGACTCAAGAATGCGGAAATCGCGACTCGGCGAGATCCTCGGGCTCCGTGAGCGAAAACGTTTCCATGCGGCGTTGAGCAATACAATGCTAGCAGCTCGAGTCTCTTCAATCGACATGAAATATGAGAAACCGCGCAGTAGACAGTAGCCGATGCCGCGCCCCTCGGGCCCGGTCGAGAGATTGTCGACGATGCGGTTCACCAGTAAGGACCGGCGTTCTCCATGTAGGTCGGAGGACGCCACGAATATTTCCTGTGATCTGAAAAGTTCGTGATCGAAATCCTGCGGCCGGTTCGGCGTATCGAAAGCGGCCCTGCGGGCCGCCATCATCGCTTTGCCCGGCTTGGGGTAATGGAGCTGATTCACCCTCGCGCCCTCCAATTCAATCGCGACCTCTGATCCGCTGCCGGATTACGAATTGCCCGCCTCTGGGACGCTGCGACCCAACGGGCGCGCATCCCCAAGCCTGGATGTGGCGAAAGCTGGAGCCATGTTAGGTACCGATACATCTGAGAATTGGAGATCGTGTCGCAAAAGATCGAATCAACATGCCACAGCGGTTCGAAGGTGTGGATGAGTTCTGCCCGGCCGACAAGATCGGTAAATGCCAGCGAAACGGTACTTTTTGTCAGCTGTCGATAAACGTCGTGGAACACAACATTGACCAAGCCGGATCGTTGCGCCTGCAGCACCCTGCGTCTTTGGTTGACATGATCATCGAATAGAGCGAACGTGTCCGGGCCCAGCTCGCCGGCCAACTTGGTCCAGTCAGACCTGAAGAACTCCGCCTGATTCGGCAGGCAGTCGGGCGGTTGATACGGGTCAAAGCAGAGTATGCGAGCGCTCGATGCTCCGGCAGCCATGATCCAAGCAGACCAGCCGGTGGCCGAGCCGCTATCGATGATAGCCGATGGTTGCAGTTCCGCGACAAGGCGATAGAGCCAGAACGCCTCAGCAATGCTCATGGAGCCGGGGCCTGACGGGACCGGCAGTTCGCCGAGGAGATGCTTGAATTTCGGGAGGTGTCTTTGTACGTATTGTTGCCAACGTACCGCCACGTCAGGCGATGGCATTAGCTTCACCAATTCGGACAGGCGGTCTTCATCAGGCAGGTGCACGGTCATGTTAGGCTCCTCGAGAAATTATCAGTGATGAGGTGCCATGCTCGTCCTGAAGAAGCGTCGTGCGATCGGCTCAGTCGAGCTTAGCGGTCGAATCTTTTCGATTTCATGTGCAACTCCGACGATGGGATCGTTGCGTACGATGACCAGCAGGAGCTCGCCCTCCGCCGGCGGGTCGACATGGTGGGCATGCTCTTCAAGCATCCTCAACCGGTGCTCGCGACGTGCGACGAGCCGTCCATTGTGTCCTGGAAGATGAAGCGGTTCAAAAACATCGAGCAGATTCAGTCCGTTGCGGCCGAGATAGCCGTGAACGTCAACGAGAGATATTCTTCCTCCTGTCAGATTTTTAGGCGGCTCGTACAGATGGGCGAAGAAGATTGAATAAGGATCGAAATGAAGTCTCTTGAATGTGCTGACATCACCTACGATCTCCTTTGGAAGGCTCCCGTCGTTCGCCTCGAACATGTTCAGGCGCACATCTTTTCGACTGTGATGCGTCAATTGACGTCGGAGCATCTCCTCCCAGATCGCTTGGACGAGGGCGATTTGCGCAGTCCGGAACTGGGCTATAGATCTTTCGGCGGCACTCACGCGCAATGCAACGTAGCCATTGCCACCCTGACTTCGATGCAGTTCACTGGTCAACATCCCGACCAGCTCCTCGTGCGACGGCCCTCGGCCGCCGCCGTCAAGAAAGTGGGCGTCCACGCCGCTTAGATTGGACGACTCGGCATTCACAATGCCCCCATCCATTAGCCGTCGCTGTGACTTCCGCTCAACTGAGTACTGGTGCAGCGGGTTGCACCACAAGCGGCGAGGCTCCCGTCAAGACGACTTCTTTGCCCGACACGCCATGCGACCCGTTGGTGTCCGGGGTTGGCTGATCTGTTGTGCTGCTACGAGCGCATAGTCGCCACACGCCGCCTCCGCGTTACGCCCCTGCCGCCGCTGAATGCTGGATGCCCAAAGTCGATCATCGCGGCGAAGCTCGTACTGTTCACGAGGCTCGCGACCACCAGGTTCAAGACGCGCTCGGCCGCGAGCTGCTTCCTCGATCGATCGGCATATCCCTGGCCACGGCCGGCGGGTGATGGCCATGCACTGCTGGACGGCCGCGAGTCGCTGCCCTGCCGAGCGGAGCACTACGCGGCCCGGCCTGTCGAGGGCGTCGTGCACCCGCTCGGTCGAGCTCCACAAGGCGCGAGCGATTCGGCTGGAGTTCGCGTACCGAGTCACGCCAGTTGGCCGTGCTGCCGCGCCGAGCCCGGCCGCTGGGGCCTGTCCTCAAAGTGGGTGCTGGTGATCTGCTTTGATCTCCGGTTGTGGTGCGAAGGCATGAGCTGACCGATGAGCAGTGGCAGTTCATCGAGCCGTTGCTGCCGGTGTCGGGGGCGAAGGGGCGTCCGCGGGTGGATGACCGGCGGGTCATCAATGGGATGTTGTTCAAAGCCAAGACCGGGGTGACCTGGCGGGACCTTCCGCAGCGCTATGGGCCGTGGAAGACCGTCTACAACCGGTTCTGGCGCTGGTCACGCACCGGCACCCTGTCCGCGCTGGTGACGCAGGTGCAGGTGATCGCTGCGGCAATCGACGAACTGGACCGGGAAGTGTCGGTCGATTCCAGCATCGTGCGAGCCCATCAGCACGCTGCCGGTGCTCGCCGTGTCCCGGCGTCTCACACAGGGGGCGAGCGGATTCTGCGGCGGGCAGAGCGAGCCAGGTGATCATGCCATCGGTCGGTCTCGCGGCGGACCACGACCAAGATCCACCTGGCCTGCGATGGTCATGGGCTGCCGTTGTCGGTGGTGCTGACCGGCGGGGACGTCAACGACTGCACGATGTTCACCCAGGTCATGGCGAGCATCGAGTTCCGCCGGCCGGGTCCCGGACGTTCGCCGACCCGGCCGAGCCGGGTGCTGGCGGACAAGGGCTACTCGAGTCGCGCCATCCGCTCCTACCTGCGTCGACGGCACATCCCGGCGACGATTCCGGAGCGCCGTGACCAGCAGGCCAATCGGCTGCGCCGCGGCCGGGCTCGTGGGCGCCCGCCGGCCTTCGACCGTGTCGCCTACCGACGCCGCAACGTCGTGGAACGGTGTTTCAACCGCTTCAAGCAGTTCCGTGCCATCGCTACGTGCTTCGACAAGACCGCTATCTCCTACCGAGGGATGATTGACCCGGCCACGCTGCTCCTCTGGCTTTGAGGACAGGCCCTAGCGCCGCGCGTAAGCCAGACGTCCCCAGGCTGGGTCTCCGTGTTCACAGCTGGATACAATGGTGCAACCGCTTAGCGGCTCCCGGTGGCTGGACGGACATATTCAAACTGGCGGTGCAGTAATTGTAAACGATCATGAGCTGCAGGTTGCGGCACAGCGCTGCCAGTTCGTCGTTGCTTCCGCGGACTGCCCCGGCGGTGATAGGTTCAGATCCCGTACCGCTGAGTGCTGGAACCACGGTGCCGAGGTCCGTGAGCCACTCGCTCACAGCTTTCTGCACCTTATCCTCCCTTACTGAGACTGAGTAAAGATGCGGAACTGGCTTGGAAAGTCTGCCCCGAATACAGCGGTAGTAGCGGTGCGGACCGGTCGTTGAACTTGCCATCTTGTGGTCGCATGCGTGGCATCTAATGAGTCCCTGAAATAGGTAGATGTGGCGGGTTCGGCGTCCGCCTCGCTCGACCATGCTGCGTCCGGAAAGAATCTTCGCACGTCGGCAGAGTTGGACTTGCGTAAACTGTTGGACGGTGACGATTGAAGGGTGTGCCGTTGTTCGGGAGCGGACCACTCGGTCGGGTGATGCTCGCCGGAAGCGGACAGTGTGACCAGCTGAGACGTCGTCGGGGTCGAGAAGGACTTCGGTCTTGGTCCATCTGCCGAAGATGGCGTAACCGGTGTAGCGCGGGTTCTGCAGAATTGACCGGACGGTGCTTCCCAGCCAGCCGTCGCCGCGGCGGTGTGTGTTCTGCTCCGGATGGCGGGCGGACGGGCAGGGGATGCAGTCACGGTTGAGCCCGGCGGCGATGGCCTGGTCACCGAACCCGCGGAGGTACTCGTTGTAGATGCGACGCACCACGTCTGCAGCCCCGTCGTCGATGTGGAGTACGCGGAGCTGAAGCCCTTCGGCAGCTTTGCGCGGGTGGGGGTGTGGTCCGCCGTCGACGACGATGTAGCCGTAGGGTGCGCGTCCGCCTTCGTGCCGGCCTTCGTTGATGACTTGGGCGTCCATGGAGGCCCGCACGCGAGCCTGGACATGCTGCCGTTCGGACTCGCTGATGCCTCCGAGGAGGCTCATCAGCATGGTGTGCGAGGGGTTGCGAGGCTGATAGCTCCCGCCAAGCTCGGGAACCCAGAGTTCTACGTCGTAGGCGGCCATGCGGGGTGCGATGAGGGAGAATTGGTTGCCGAACCAGCAACGCGTGCCTTCGCCGACGACTACAGCTGTCCACTGGCGCGAACTGGACTTCAGCATCTCTAGGAGGCGCTTGGACTCGGGGCGGTGGTGCCACGGTACGGACCGGGAGTGGCCGATGTCGAAGTACTCCTCGACTACTTGGCCGCCGAGGGGCTCGACGAACCGGGATGCGTTTCGCAGCTGCCAGCTACGGGAGGTTACGGGGTCCTGTTGGTCTTCGGTTGAGCATCTGCCATAGAATGCGAACCGCCGGATGAGGCAGCTTTCGTCCGAGCTGCGGGTGCTTCCCCACAGGGCGTCGAGTTCGGCCCAGGGGTCAGGACAAGTACTCATGGCTACGCCGCTTGGACGGTACGGACGATGTGTTTCATCACGTCTCCAGCGTGCGTCAGCAACCCGTGGAATGCGAGACGTGTAACCCTTCCGAGGTGTACTTCCCGGCTGAATGGCCTAGCGGTGTTGATATCAGCGCCGAAGTTCAGTCGACGCTGGTGACGTCAGAGTCTATCGATCGTGATCAGGGTCATTCGTCGAGTGCATAGATATGGATTGTGGCTTCTTTCTGGAGGGCGAGATTGATTGTTCCGGATTACCGCGCCGCTGGGCCGCTGAGTCGCGGATCGCGATCGCTCTTCAATTACCTGAATCGTGAATGTGGAGGTATCTTGGGGCTCAGGTGTTGCTGACTAGTGGGTGGGAGCGAGGTGGGTGAACGTCGGCGACGGTGAGACGGTCGGTGGCGTCCTGCGTGGAGCTTTAGGGCGATACTGACTTAGTACAGCAACGGCAGTTGCTGCGGCGGTGGACCACTTTGTGGTGGTCGACGTCGTAATGGACCAGCTGGACCGCGCACGTGAGCGGCTTGCTGGCAACCGCGGGCGCTGGAGTGTGTATTTGGCCTGGTCGCGGCCCAGGAGCGGAAGAACGTTTCAAAGCTGGCCGAGCGAGTCAGCGAGGTGTGCTCGGACGGTTGCTGCGTTGGGCGGGCTGGGACATTGGTCCCGAGCACAGCGCGCCATGAGCCTGTACGGGAACTCAGGGCAGAATCCGGATGAGTGCTGAGACGATAGCGGCGGCAAGGGTCATGACAGCGGCGAACGTGGCGGCAGCGCGCATGAGGGCCACAGGGTAGGTGGCGCCGTCGAGACGTGTAAGCGAGCCCGCGGCGGCGGCGGCCAGGAGCGCGAGGATGACAACCACGGCGGCGGCAAGCAGGACGATGGCAATGCGGGTCATGGCGATCTCCCCGATGAGCGTGTGGGATGTTGACGTGTCCGAGGATCTCGAAAACAGTGTTCGCCGTGGTCCGACCGGACGAAAATGGACGTTGTTGAACACGCAGGGATTGGTGGTTGTGTGGTCGGAAGACGTGAGAAGCGTGAGGCGGCACTCACCGAGCTGCACAGGCGATTGGACGACGGGCTCGCCCGCTCAGGGCTGACAAAGGCCCAGCTCGTCGCGCGACCGGGATTGAGCCGAACCACCGTCCATGAGGCGTTCCGGCACGACGGGCTTCCTCCGTCTGCCGCGACGGTCGCTGCCTTGGCCAGCAAGCTCGACCTTCCAGCCAACGAATTGCTTGAGCTGCGCCGTGTCGCGGCAGACGAAGACGGCCCTATTCCTGCCGGGGAGGACGGGCTGGGCCAGCCGATCGGGCAATGGGATCCTCACGACCTGGAGGTTCATCCGGCAGGGACCTTCTCCGTTTCGGCCGGCTCCGGTGCCCGGTCACGGCGGAAGTTGCCCGGCTACGTGCGTCGTGCCCACGACGAGGTCGTGACCGAGGTCGTGGGTCAGGCCGCGGCGGGTCACAGTCGGATGCTGGTGCTGGTCGGATCGTCGTTGACCGGCAAGACGAGGGCGTGTTGGGAAGCGGTCCAACCGCTGGCAGACCTGGGGTGGCGGCTGTGGCACCCGCACGATCCGACCCGGGCCGAAGCCTCGCTCGCCGATCTCGACCGTGTCGCGCCTCGCACCGTAGTGTGGCTCAATGAGGCCCAGCACTACCTTGGCCACCCCCAGTACGGCGAGCGGATCGCGGCCGCACTCCACACTCTCCTCACCCGCCTCGACCGCCGGCCGGTCCTCGTCCTAGGCACCCTGTGGCGCGATTACGCCGATACGTATGCAAGGTTGCCCGACTCCCGTAAGCCTGACCCGCATAGCAGGGTTCGTGAGCTTCTGAGCGGTCGCACCGTGACCGTACCTGACGTCTTCAGCCGGGAAGAGCTCGACCAGGCTGCCTACCTCGCACAGAGCGGCGACCAGGTCATGGCGGACACGCTCACCCGAGCCCGCGTCCACGGCCGTCTTGCCCAGGACCTCGCAGGCGCCCCCGAGCTCCTACGCCGCTACGAACAGGGCACTGCGCCGGTGAGAGCCTTGCTAGAGGCCGCGATGGATGCCCGCCGCCTCGGTGTCGGGCTCCACTTGCGGCAAGCGTTCCTCTTCGAGGCCAGCGCAGACTACTTCAAGGACCAGGACTGCGACCAGCGCACCGACGACTGGGCTGAGGCCGCCTTCGCCGACCTCGCTCGCCCCGTCCACGGCAAACAAGCACCCTTGCGCCGCACTACAGCCCGCCCTCCTCGGCGTCCTCCAGGCACGCCGGTACCGGCCACCATACCTGGCGTGGTAGCGGGGTCGGCCTTTCGTCTAGCTGACTTCCTCGAGCAATACGGCCGCACCAATCGCCGCCGAGTATGCCCGCCCGTCTCCTTCTGGCATGCCGTCTACACTCATCTCACGGATGCCGATGACCTCAACACCCTCGCCGAAGCCGCGTACATGAGGTGCCGCCTGCAGTGGGCATACCACCTTTGGCACCGAGCTTCCCACGCTGGCCACCCCAAGGCTTTGGCACAAATGGCGCAGATGCGGGAGCAAGCTGGGGATCGGGAAGGGGCTGAAGCCCTCCTTCGTCAGGCTGCCGACGCCGACGCCGGGTTCTCTCTGCATGACCTGGCGCAGATGCGAGAGGAGGCCGGGGACCGGGAAGGCGCTGAAGCCCTCGCCCGGCGTGACGCCGACCGTGGCTTCAGCTTCACTCTGGAAAACTTAGTGCGGGTGCGCGAGGCGGCTGGGGACCGGGACGGCGCTGAAGGTCTCCTCCAACGAGCCGCCGACGCTGGCCACGTATTCGCACTACGGTCGCTGGCCCTGATGCGGGAGCAAGCTGGAGACCGGGAAGGCGCTAAAGGTCTCCTTCAGCGGGCCGCCGACGCCGGCGACTCAATCGCCCTGGGAGGGCTAGCACAGATGAGCGAGGAAGCAGGGGACCGGGAGGATGCTGAATTTCTCGCCTGGCGAGCCGCCGATGCCGACAACCCGCTCGCTGTGCGAGCGTTGGCCCTGATGCGGGAGCAAGCTGGAGACCGGGTAGGCGCTGAAGCCCTCGCCTGGCAGGCCGCCGACGCTGGTGACGCGCCTACTATTTGGGAGGTAGCGCGGCTACGGAAGGGGGCCGGGGACCAGGAAGGCGCCGAACGACTCCTCCGCCAGGTCGTTGATGCCGGCTACCCAGAGGCTCTGACATGGCTGGCCCTGATGCGGGAAGAAACGGGGGACCGAGATGGCGCTGAAGCCCTGATGCGTCAGGCGTACGACGTCGGCAACGAGGACGCTGAGGTGCATCTGTCGCTCATGCGAGGTGAGGCCGGGGACCGGGACGAAGCTGAAGCTCTCGCCTGGCGCGTTGCCGATACCGGCAATTCTGCCGCCCTGCAAAATCTGTTGCGGTTCTGGAAAGATGCCGCGGACCGGGAGGGTGCCGAAGCTTTCGCCCTGCGCGTCGCCGACGCCGGTTTCGCTTCCAGCATCGCGGTTACGTCGTGGTGGCCAAACGGGCTGGATCCTGACGGCTCACCCACCCCTGACGTACCTTGGAGATCAGATTCCCGCTGAGCTGCTACATGCACGGAGCGCGTTGGCAGCGAGGTAGCACACGCTAGTTGATCCAAGTGTCAGATGCTGGCCCGCACGCGGCGCCTACCGCACCGGACCAGCCGACGATCCGCTCATGCACCTGCCCCAGCCGATCAATCGCCACATCGGCCAACGCCAAGGCGCTTCACTGCAACGCCACTAACTGCCGTTGCAGTAAGGATCTCCCTCGGTTGCGGGATGGTGATCTATGCGCGGGCATCGAGTGACACGAAGGCTGGAAGGTCTCGGTCGGTCAGCAGATCGAGACAGGCTCGTGCCATAATTACCGGTTCACAAGAAGGAAGTGCCGCATGAGCAAAATGGACGCGAGCAAGGTTTCGGAAGAATTTCTGCGTTTTGAATTGCAGCAGGCTTACGACACTATCCGCCATCAGGCAACATTGCTCGCACAAGGTGTTGGTTTTCTAATTGCACTTGATGCACTCCTTGTTGGCTATGGTGTCGCACAAGGAAAAGGGATTCTGTTAATACTTGCTTCAGCAATTCCGCTGGCAATGCTGTTTGTCATCCGTCTCGCCTTGAGTCACGCGGCACCACTTGCGCTGGTTGCCCTCCGAGCCGAGTTGACACTACGCAGAGGCACTGATGGCCTAGTTGCAACGTACTTGAAGACTCGACTGGCTGGCCTGTATCGCGAAATTGAAAAAGTTTCCGTTTCAGACGATCCAATTGTTCGAGTTGAGAAGTTGAATCGTCGCCTATTGCGGAGAGCCTGGAGAGGTCGGTCCGGAAAGGTGTTAATTGCAGTTTTTTTTACCCAGGCGGCAGCGCCTGTCGCGGCGATGACACTGTTCAAAATGAAGCTTTTCTGATGAGGCAGCACATAGCGCGCTAAGGCAATTTTGGTCTTACCGTGCCGATTAGCGCTTCTGAGCTGCCTGTTCGGCGAGGCGCTAGTACTGCAATGGCAGTTAGCGGTGTCGTGGTAGATCACCCGGGTGGTGGTCGATGTGGTGATGGATCAGCTGGACCGGGTGCATGAGCGGATCGCGGGTCGGTTCGTGCGATCAGAGCCGCGGGCCCGGGCACGGGAGTATGTGTCCGGGCTCGTAGCGGGTCTGGAGCGGAAGAACGGCTGGACGCTGGCCGAGCAGGCCGGCGAGGTGTCGCCGGACGGGATGCAACGGCTGCTGCGCTGGGCGGACTGGAACATCGACGGGGTCCGGGATGATCTTCGCGATTACGTGGTGGTCGAGCATCTCGGCGAGCCCGGTGGCGTACTCATCGTGGATGACACCGGGTTCTTGAAGAAAGGCACCCGCTCGGCCGGGGTACAGCGGCAGTACTCGGGAACGGCGGGCCGGATCGAGAACTGTCAGATCGGTACGTTCCTGGCCTATGCCGGTGCTCGCGGGCATGCGCTGATCGATCGGGAGTTGTATCTGCCCGAGCCGTGGATCGCCGACCGGGACCGGTGCCGGCGGGCGGGGATCCCGGAGGGGACGGAGTTCGAGACCAAGCCGCGCCAAGCGATGGCGATGCTGGCGCGGGTGTTCGCGACGGAGGTGCCGTTCGCGTGGGTCACTGCTGATGAGGCCTATGGGCAGGTCAAGTATCTGCGGTTGTGGCTGGAAGCCCACGACGCCGCGCATGTGCTGGCCACCAAGGTCAACGACACCCTGGTCACCACCGGTGGTCGCGAAGCCCGGGCTGATGAGCTGATCGCCGGCCTGCCTGCTCGGTCGTGGCGGCGGTTGTCGGTCGGGGCCGGGGCGCACGGGGGCCCCGCGAGTGCGACTGGGCGCGGGTGCCGATCCGGATCGGCTGGCGATCTGGGCGCGGGCACTGGCTGCTCGCCCGCCGTTCACTCTCGGATCCGACCGAGATCGCCTACTACGTCTGCTACGGACCTCGTCGCTCGACGTTGCTGGATCTGGCCTGGATCGCCGGCACCCGGTGGCGGATCGAGGAGTGTTTCCAGCAGGCTAAGAACGAAGCCGGACTCGACCACTACCAGGTCCGTTCCTGGCGGGCCTGGTATGCCCACATCACCCTCGCGATGCTCGCTCACGCCTGGCTCGCGGTCTCCCGATCCCTTGTCATAAAAGGGGAACCGGTGTCGCCGAGCCGGGCATGATCGGGTTCACGCTACCGGAGATCAGGCGCCTGCTCACCAAACTGATCCTGCGTGTCACCGACGCTGTCGACCACGTTTGGGCCTGGTCCCGCTGGCGTCGCCGACGACAACACCAAGCCCGCCTCAGCCACTACAAACGCGCGGCTACCCACTCACCTAACTGCCGTTGCAGTATTAGTACTTTAAGTCGTATGAGGAGAGGTTCAGCCCAGCGAGCTTGGCCACCGGTACCGCGACCCATGCTTCGTTGTTGAGGTCATGTCCAAGCTTGGCGGCGATGTTAAATTCTGACTCCCATGTCCCGACCAATACGACCAGATAATGCTCTGTCAGCACGTAGGGTTTGGCTTCGCGTGCTCGCTTCAGTGGATCGCCTAAGCCGGCTCCGACGGTGGTGATGGTTGTCCGGGGAATCACTTGCTCGGGCAGGTATCCGAACAACGCGGTTATTCGTTTACGCAGCCCGTCCCCGTGATTGAATACCACTCGCAGCTGGTCTGGAGTCAGCTTGCGCAGCGGCTCAGTAGGCAGGTCAGTCCATGGCGCGACTTCGAGTGCGTAGTTGCTGACGGCGTCGGCTCGTGGCGAGCGCTTCAGATCCCGGTTCCCATGCTGCCCGGTAAGCCACGCCCGGTGGGTCCGCATCAGAACCGCGCGGAACCGATGCTGGCGGGCGTCAATCTGGATCATCAGCGTGACTTCGCACTGCCCCTCGCGGGGGATCATCCAGGTCGACCTGACAGTCCCCTTGATTTCGACTGGAACGTCCATGATCGTCGTGTCCAGGGGTGGCTCTTTCCGCAGCCCCAGGGACTCGATGACGTGGTACTGCAGTTTGGTGCCCACCGACGACCGTTCATCGGAGTCGACTTCGTCGCTCATCAGGTCGAACCGCCAGGTACGAGCGCCATCCAGGACGTAGCGGACGGCGTCGTCGACCGCGCCGCGCAGGAGGCTGATGATTGGCTGCAGCTTCAGCCACCCGTAGACCTGCTGAAGATCCTCGTCGTGCTCGGGTGCGAGGATCATGTGTTCCGGCGGCAGCCCACCTTTGCGGGGATCGGGCTGGCACGAGTCGCCCGGGCCTGGCAACGGGGTCTTGGTCACCGTGTCTTTGTAGCAGGCTTGGACCAGCCGGGTGTTCGGATTACCGTCGCAGGGTGTGAGCATCAGCGACATCACCCGCGACGCCATCCTGCAGGCGATCGCCGAGCACGACCGTAACCCCGGCACGGTCCTCCAGGACCGCGGGTTCGGCCCGGCCCGCGCATATATGCTGGTACATGAGGGACGGGAGTACGACTCGAAGGCGATCGTTGGTGTCGCCCATGGCTATCTGGCCGGCAAGGATGTGCTCACGGCGGGTGACTTCTCCGGCGGGCTGGAGACCGTGGTGAAGCTGCTGCACGATCGCGGGTTCGAGGTCCGTGCCGTCCGCAGCCCTGGTTGGCTTGAGTCCGAACTCGTGCTGGTCTGCGATTTGGTTGCCGCTAACGGCTGGAACATGCTGCGTGCCCACGAGCCTCAAGTCATCGAGGTCTCCCAGCTGCTCCAGCTCCTCCCGCTGCACCCCCCGCAGTCCCGCGGGACGACCTTCCGCAACCCCAACAGCGTGCAGCGCAAGACTGCGGATATCGCTACCCAGCACCCCGACTACCGGGGGAAACCGACGCGAGGTGGCAAGCTTGACAAGGAGATCCTGCGGGCGTTCCTCGACCGCCCGGTCGAGATGCACGCCCAGGCCGACGCGATCCGCGCCGGCATCACCTCCGGAACGCTGATCACGCTACCCGCCGTCTCTGATCTCGACGACGAGGAAGCAATCGTCGAAGGCCGGGTACTGGTCTTGCTGCACCTGCGGCGGGAACGGAACTCGAAACTGCGAGCGGAGAAGCTCGACCAGGTGCTGGCTGCCCGCGGGTGCCTGGCCTGCGAGGTCTGCGGGTTCGACTTCGAGCGGACCTACGGCGAGCGCGGTGCCCGTTACGCGGAGGTCCACCATGTGGTCCCATTGCACGTCACCGGTCCGACCAAGACCCGGCTCGATGATCTCGTGGTGCTCTGCGCCAACTGTCACCGCATGATCCACCGCGGCGCTCAGTGGCTGACACCCGCTCAGCTGCGCACTCTTGTGGAGCAGCAGCCCACCTCGTCAGCGTAGCCACTAGTTGCGCACGGTAACCCGCATCGAGGCGCTCGAGTTGGCTGGGCTCTTGACCTGCGCGAAGGGGGCTGAGGTGTCGGCTGGTAGCCGCAAATCGCATGTTTTTGTTGGTGGGGCGCGCTACCTTGCCAGGCGACTGCATTCGCGACGGCGAGGGGCGGTAGCGGTGGAGACCAGCGCAGACGAGGTACGTGGCACGTTCCTGGTGACCGACCGGGCAAAGGCTACGTATAACGCGTGGGAGGGAAACCGAAAGCGGATCGAGCATGGGGTCGTGTCGACGATGCGTGACCATGTCACGAAAGCAATCTATGACTGCACGCTGGGGACGTTCGACGATATCAAGGCGAGACACACTCACCCGCTGGGGGAAATAAGCAAAGAGGAAATCAGGCATATTGATTTGGCGAGCAACTGGGAGCCGGATTTTGCGTTTGTCCACCTGTTCCACCTGATGCTCGAAGCGAAGGGGCAGCCGCCGCTGTGGAGCGAGTTCGACCAGTTCGTCGAGACAGACAGACGCCTGGAGATGTTCCGGGCTGACCGTGCGGCGCTTCAGGACCGGATCTTCAGGGAGGAGCTGGAGAAGATCAAGACGCGGTTTCCGAAAGCGGCAGATCCCGAGAACAAGGCACAGTTCCTGGCGAAGGCATCGCTGGATTGGAGAATCGGCAACGCTTACTACGGGTTCATGCGCGAGATGTACACCGCCGTGGCTCTGCGAGAGAAGGGGCTGAATGTCAAGGTGCACCCTCTGGCCGATGCCAACTTCCGCGCTGACGGTTGGCTCGGCCGGAACATCTTGAGCGTGTTCGTGATCAACCCCAGGTTCAAGGTCGCTGACCAGAAGCGCGCGGAACAGCGGCAGAAGGGCAGGAAGAAGGCTGTCGAGGATCTCTTTCCCGGCAATCAGTTCGGCTTCGCAGAGCTGACGATGGAAGGTGCGGAGCGCTTCGGCGAGTTCCACTTTCCCAGCCAGGCGGCGATCGACGAGGTTGAGCGGTCACTGCGCCGCATGCTGAACGGTTCGAGCTAGCGCGATCTGGCGCGCGGCCGACACGCCCCGTGGCGCGGCTCCAAGCCGCGCCACGGGCGTGCTGCTCTCGGCCGTCGTCTCGTGCGCGTGGGCGCCGTGCTGCAGTGGTAGCGACTTCTCCGAGGTCACCAGCGTTCTCGCCGCGGCTCAGCGGCGTTGCGAGCGGCTCGGGAGTCCCAACCGACTCGGTCGAACTGGTGGCAACGAGGTCTTCCCGCTGCTGGTCCGCCGGCTGCGAGTGCGTGCCGGAGTTTGCCTCGTACTTGCGTCGGCCTGGGCCCGCCTGGACGTGACGGCTAACTACGCCCTCTGAGGTTGCGAGCTAGATGATCTCCCTTCGCACGTCTGCGAGAGTCGCCAATGGCGCCTGCAAGCGTTCAACCCGCCCGTTCCGGTAGAACAGCAGGTCGCCGTTACCCAGGAGGTCCTCGGCTCCACCGCGGTCAAGGATCGTCATCGAGTCACGGACGCTGGGCAGCGAGAAGGCGATGCGCGCGCTGAGGTTAGCTTTGATACTGCCGGTGACGACGTCGACGCTCGGCCGCTGTGTAGCGAGGACGAGGAAGATGCCGTAGGCCCGGGTGAGCTGAGCGTAGCGCTGGATCAGCTCGCTGAAGGCCTTGCGATCGCTGCCGGCGAGCACGAGGTCGGCGAACTCGTCAACGATGATGACGAGCTGCGGCAGGTCCTTCAGTGTGCCGCCGGATTCGTAGAACTCGCTCGCCGAGCTGACTCCGGCAGCTTCAAGGATGGGCTGCCGTTGGGCTAGCTCGGTCTCCAGCGTGTTGCGCAGCACACTAAGAGCTTCGTCGGGATCGCTGATGATCGGGTTCCCGAGGAGGTGCGGTGAGGAGGCAAAGGGGGCGAAGTCCAGGCGCTTGGGATCAACGATTGTCAGATGCAGCTGGTCAGGTGTGCGTTTGCGCAGCAGCTCGACGAGCAGGCCGCGCAGGAACACGCTCTTACCCGAACCCGTTGCCCCCGCTACCAGGAGGTGGGGCAGCCGGGAAAGATCAGCGATGGTGATTTGCCCGCTAGGAGCGACGCCGGCGACGAAGTCGAGCGCTCCGGGACGACTAGGGTGGTTGTCGAGTGCCGGGAGCACCGTGGCGAGCATGAGGGTTTCCGGTTCGGCACGTGGCACGTCGACGGTCACAAAGCCGGGCTCATCGCCGATCTGGATGCTGCCTGGGGCGGCGATCTCGCGGCTGATATCGCGCGCACGCCGCTCGACTTCCGTGATCGAGAGCTTTCCTAGCGTCCGTGTCCGGTAGCGGATGACCGTGGGGCCAGCCAGCGCATTCTCCGGGCTGAAGGGTTCGACGGTCAGGCCGTACTTGGCGAAGGCGGCATCCAGCTTGCTGGCTGTGCTGGCTAGCTCGCCGGGTTGTTTCGGCGGTGCCGGAGGTGTGGGCTCGGGCTGGGCGGTCGGCTGTGAAGGCTCGCTGTGGACCGGCTCCGGCTGTGGCGGTGGAGCCGGTTGGGTGCCTGTATCTGAGGGCGGCTCATGCGCTTCGGGAAAGGTGATGTCGGGGAATCCGGTGGGCCGGGCAAGGTTCTTCCCTCTGGCCAGCGATTGCAGGGCGGGGCGGCCTAGCCGGACGTGTCCGAGGGCTAGGCCGGGTCCGCCTAGTGCCTGGCGATGGGCGTGCGCGGAACTGTCGGCTTCGATGCTGATGAAGTCGCCGTGCAGGGTTTTGCCCCCTGCTTGGAAGTCGAGCCGGAGGTCGAAGTCTCCGTCGGAGACGGCGTTGAGTGCGGTCTCGAATGCCTGGCGGTTGAGCTGTGGTCCGAGCAGCTTGAAGGCTTCGGCACGGACTACTGATCCCCGGATCAGTTCAGAGAGATCGCGGGACCGGAAGATCCGTCCTGGCCCTTCGGCATTGAAGGTGTCTAGCAGCCATCGGTGTGCCTGCTCGAGCTGCTTGCGGGCGACGTCTGCTGCTGAGGGGTCGGGTGAGCTCCGGTATTTCACCTCGAGCAGCCGGCCTCGCAGGGATGGGCTGGGCGAGCCCAGCGGTACCTGCAGATAGAGCAGGTCGTCACAGAACCGTTCGTGGCGTGGCGGCCGGGCGGCGTGTGGCAGGGCATCGATTACCTCGTCAAGTGGCACGATCACGGCGACTGTGTCGCTGTCGTGCATGCCGTGGTCGAGGTCGTGGACGCTGGCGATGGCGACGGCCAGGCCGATGCGTTCGTGCAGTTTCGTCGGGCTGTCGCCGACGAGGCCTAGTGCCCACCGGCCGCTGACACCGTTGAACAGGCGGAGGAACCGGTCGAGCGCGGCGTCAGCTGGAGTGCCAAGTTCGACGAGAGCGCGGCGCAGCGCCTGCCGGTAGGGGCCGACTCGGGTGGTGGCGGTGATTGCGTCCAAGCCGGGCTGAGCTGGATCGGCGCGGTCTTCGTAGTCCACCAGGTAGTGCGTTCGCTCGCCTCGCGCGTCAGGCACGAACGCTTCGAGGCCAAGCAGCTTGTCTAGATGCACAACCCACGCGCTGTTGTCGTAGAGGTCGCGAAGGAAGCCGCTTGCGATGCGGGTAGACGGCATGCGGGTGCGACCAGGGGAAAGTGGTTCGCGTGGCATGCCGCCGACCAGTTCGAGCGTCTTGCGGATAAGCGCAGTGAGCGGTCCGTCCTGGCGAGTGCCGCTGAAGGCTCCCCAGGAGAACGTGGTTTCGTTGCGGCCCGGTTCGGTGTGCCGTCCGGGTGCTGCAGCCAGCCCGTCGACGAAGAGGGTGCTGGCACGGCTATTGAGGTCGACGACGGCAGGTTCACGATTGAGAGAGGATTGGAAAACAAAGGTAAGGTGGGCGAACTCAGGGAGCTGCATGCCGGGAGCTGCATGCCGGACAGTAACGCGGTCGCGTAACGCGCGGTCGACCGCGGCCGTACCGGGAGTGCTGGGCTCGGTTTTCCGGATGACTGCTTCCAGCCTTGTGGGTGTTTGGCTGGAGCTGATGATTGTGACGTCAAGGCGGGGTAATACTCGGCCGCCCGATGCTCCGGTAGTGGGTTTGAGAACAATGCGCAGGGCGTCGAGGATGGCTTTGCCGTCTCCGGGTTCATGGAACGCCAGCGATAGGATCTGCTGTTTATTGCGGTATACCTGATTCACGTTGAGGAAGTGCTCAATCCGGCGCGCAATATAGCCCGGGCGATGCTCGCCAGGGTTGGCCTGTGACTGTGGCCGGTATCGCCGCCAAAGGAAGGGGACGCTGCCTCCACTTTCGTACCAGGTATTTCTCATCGAAAAACACGGCATGAGATGACGGGGTGACAGGCTTGCTACATCGCGATCCAGAAGATCCCCTGCTTCTGGCAGCCACGTGGCAACTTTGTCCATGAGGTTGAGGACGTACTGGACGGTGACCGGATTGGTTGGCGCAATGAATAGCTCACCCGAGCTGGGGTCTTCGATCGCATCACACATGATGATTCTTTCGAATTCAGCCTGAAAACGATCATTGGCGAGCATATTGCCCAGGAGTCTGTCGTAGGCAGCGACGTAGTCCCTGGCTTCTGAAGCGGCGGTTCCAGTCGTCAGGGCGTGGACGGAGCCGTGGGAGAACAGAGATTCGAAGAAGATCTTTCGCGAATTCATGAACGCGGCCCAGTGGGTGGATAGGCTGTCACCGACCTGCAGCCTGTCCAGGTAGCTATGAGGCTCAATGGTCCGCTCGTCATCTGCTGCTGCCAGGACGAATGCCGTTTTGGTTGGCGATTGCAGGATCATCTTCTCCAGATCAAAGCCGTTAGTCCCTGGCGAGAGCTGCTGGCTGGACAGCAAGTACTTGCTGGGAGTGAAGATGATCCCTTGCCGGTCGGAGTCGACGAAGAACGTAGGCTGTCCTGGTTCGCCGGCCTTGCCGTCGCGGAGCAGGGCATGGGCGACTGACGCAACGTGGGGAGCCGGGGCCGCCGGATCGCTGAGGTCTCCCGCGCCTTCGTCGGTCTCCTCGCCCGTGCCGTCTTCGCCTCCCAAATTGCTGTCAGTGCTGTCGTCGGAGGTTCCCGATCCAGGCGCGTCTTCGTCATCGTCGCTGCCGGGGGACTCGGCGCCTGTGTCGCCGGCGGATGTTCCGCTGATCAGCAGCGGGATGGGCTGGGTTTGGACTCCGAGCTCGACGGTGTATTCGTGCGACTCGCCGTCCGGCGACGCCTCGGCGGGCTCTCGGAGTTGAGGCTGGCCGAGCACCTGGCCAGCAGGCCCCAGGGCCAGTAGCTGTGGTTCGGTGGGAGCGCGGAAAGCTGCGCCGTCGACGTCGATGTCGAGGTTGGATTCGAACGGTGCCCAGGGGCCTGGGCTTGAGAAGACGGCCAGGTCTGCGGCTGCTCCTGTCGAGAGTTCAAGTTGGGCAAAACGCCACCCCTGGCCGGAAGCTGTGATGGTGATGTCACGATCGCCAGGTGCGATCTGCTGCACAACTGGCTGAGCTGTGGTGTCCGACCATCGTATGGTCGCGGTCGCCGGCTCTTCAGCGGCTGCTGCGAGCGCGATCGTGAATGATCCACCTTGGACGTTCCAGACGAAGGCGCGTCCCGGTGCCGATAGGGACAATGCACCCCGGGTTCGTAGGGGGGTAGACAGCTGTGCAGGGCGAACCCTGGTTCGCGGACCTGTGGTCCTGAGGTCATCGAAGATGAACTGGCTGTAGTCCAGCCCAAAGGGGGTGCGGGCTGCGAGTACCTTCTGAACGCCCTGATGCGATGAAAATTTCCGGCGCAGACGCGCGGCAAAGTCCTGGCCAGGGCCAGACCATTCCTCTAGTTGCTGGCGCATGCGCGCGTTCGATGCAAGCCGTTTCGCGTCGCCGCCGGCTTGGGGGTCCGCCAGGTAGATGCCGAGGGTGTGCAACCCGGCGCCAGCCTGGTCGGCGTCGTTGCTGCTTGCAAGTTTGCGTAGTGTGGCGATGATGGCGGCGCTGTGAGGCAGCCGCCTGTTCCGTTTGTCGTCGTCGAGGACAGCGGACAGGACCTTCTGCACTGGTTCTGCTGCGCCCGTGATGGCCGCCCTGGCCAGGGCGCTCCACTGCAAGCTGGGCAGCTCGGCGGCATCCTCGGCTGCAGTCCGCACGGTTTCAACGGGATGTTCATCCAAGATGAGCAGGACCCGCGGGGCAGGTCCGGTCGGTAACTCGTCACGTAGCAGGGCTGCGAATCCGGCTGTGCCGCGGTTGGTTCCTGGATAGGATCCGCCTGGGGTAACCAGGTAGGGCACAAGGATGGCTTCCGGCGCGCCGTTTGACAGGGGGATGCCTTGCAAATCGACGTGTGCTGCGCCGCTGGAGATCGTGGCAACAGGGTTACTGCCGAGATGCGGCTCCAGGGCAGCGAAAACGTCGGCCGACGACAACCCGAGCAAGCCGGACAGGTAGAGCCGCCGATGTCCAGCTGATTTCTGTGCTTCGGCGATCAGCGCAGATGCGACGAGATTCGCGACGAACCTGGTCGGTTCAGGCATAGTGGACAAAAGCTGCCTCCCCTGCGTCGGAGTAGCGTACGAGCAGTCCAAGCCGCTCAAGCGTGTCAGCGAGGGTTCCCTGCTCGCGTTGATCTTGGGGAGCCAGCCCGTAGACCAGCAGCTCTTCAAGGAACGACTCGTAGGGCAGCTGGCGGTCCCGGCAGATCAGGCGGACCAGCAGGAGCAGCAGCTGCTCGTCAATCTCGTAGAAGCCACGAGTCCCGTTCCGGGTAATGAGGGCCCCTGGACCTGCCAAGTTCACATCCAGCATAAGCTGATTGACGATGTCTCGGCTCTGATGCCGGAGGTCCCGGCTACGGCTACGGCGTACTTCTTCCCGCAGCGCATGGAGGCCCGGCCGACTGGCGTTCGTCGCTGCTGCCTCATGCAGCTCGTCCGGAGTCGCGTGCCCTTTACGCCAGGCATTGCGATGCAGGACAGCAATTGCGGAGCATGCGGCACCATGGGTCTGCCTGAGTTCTTCGTCGCGTGTCAGGGCCTCGGACAGTGCCTTGAGGTCCCTGTGCTCGGCTGCTGTGCCGCCCCCCAGAGCCGCCCAGGCCCTGCAAGCGAGTGTTGCGGTCACGAGAGTGGCAGGCATGTCCAGTAGCCGCCGCTGATCGACCTCGACGTAGGACGATCGGCAGCCATCCCGATCGCTGACTGAGCGGAAGTGTCCGCTGCCGGTGCGGAACTTCAGCATCCCGGCCAGTGAACACTTCTTCAGGCATTCTTCGGGCTGCTGGCCAGCCGCGCAGGCGCATTGTGTCACATCCGGTGGCAGGGCTAGCTGGCTAGCGGCAGCTGCTGCTACGGCGAGATCTAGTTCGCTGCCTTTGACCACGGCAATGCGGTAAAGCCGGACGGTCAGGTGAAGGCTCAGCAGCAGGGTGACCCATTCGATCATGTCGGGCTGAGGCAGCGGTGTCTGTAGTACCGTCTCGAGGTCGCGGCGGAACAGGTCGAGGCTTGGCTGACAGAACGCTCCGCCTGCACTAGTCATCTGGCGAGTGAGGCTCTCGCGGTACCTGCTGATGAGGGCAGGACCGTCCGGCGCGGCCTGAGGATCAGGTGCCTGTTCTAGTGCTATTTCAAGGAATTTTCGATCGAGCTCTGTCAACGCGTCATTGTCTGCGGTTATTTCCAGTAGTCGGCTTAATAGCACGCTGTCGGCTTCATTGGTACGGGAGTTCCAAAGAAGGAAAGGGAGGATGCCGCCATTGAACATGCGGTACCTGCTGGCCTTCCCAGTTGCGCCATAATGAGCATAGTTGAGCGGCAATGCCGCATGCACCGGCAGCAGCACGTTGAGCTTTTTATTGCTGCTGAAGAACCGGCTCTTCATTGCGGCTGCGACCGTACGGGCTGCTTCGGGCTGGAGGTTCAGCTTGGCCTGGATCCCTGTTTCGAGGGCGCGATCGCTCAGCAACGAGGCCGTGGGTTCGTCACGCGGTCTGGCTTCGGCGATGACCCTCCAGAGGAGTTTGTCGCGATCATCCGCGCGCGGGACGGTGGGCAGGAGACCGTCGAGGCCGAAGAGCTCTTGTTGCTCTCCTGTCAGTTTGGTTGGTAGGTCAACTTGTCGGCCGGCGACGACGAGCGTGTCATCGACGAGAGACACTGGAATACCAGTATTGCTGGAGATTGAGGCGAGGGCAGCCGTAACGTTACTGTGACTCATTTCAGGAGACCTCCGTCACGCGCAGAACTCGTCCGGGGCGGGGGACGATGCGGAAGCGGCGTCCCGAGCCTTCCAGGTCGCGGACAAGTAGGGGATGCCCTGGTTCTGCGGCCGCTTTGATGCCGATGGCGCGGACTGCTTGACGGAGGGCAAGGAAGCGCTCTAGTTCGATGCTGGATGGAATTGTGCCGGCGGCGGCCTCGACGAGCAGGCGCCACAGTGGCACGTCAACGGCGATACTACGATCGTCGACCATCAACGGGAGGACAAGAGGCCGGTATCTGACGAGCATAGATCCGCGCGGGTTGCGGGCCAGCGCCAGATCGGGGTGGAAACTGAGCCACCCTCGGTCCTGAAGCTTGGCTTCGACAAGCAGGTCCGCGCTCACGCCAGGCGGGGGCGACGACGTCGGGAAGTAACGTTCGAGGCTGCTTGTCACGCCGAAGACCTCGGCAAGCCCCTCTTCGATGATCTGGAGCGCGTCATATAGCGCGGCGTCATAGTCGCCGGGTTCGTCGCTGCTGGCGCCGTGACCGATAGCGAGCAGAGCTTGCTCGAATTCAGGGGGCAGGGTGCTACTGGTGGTCAGCTCGCCTGCAAACCATGCCGCGCGCGCAATGATGCGGCCCGGGGCGGCACCGCCGGGCGCAAACGACCGTCCCCGGGCGAGGATCCTTGCCGCGTGAGTCACGGCGGGATGCGGGCCGGTTCTTCCTGCCAGCCACGTCGTCAGTCGGCGCTGGTCTTCCTCTGGAGCGAGGCCGGTATCGGTAATGAACTCGTGTGCTGCTTTAGTCGGGGCGTAGCTGGGATCGCGTGCAGCTAGCTCCGCGACGAGAGTTCCCGCACGTGCCTGTTCCAGCGCGTTGTTGCAGCCGATGCCGTTCAGCAGTTGCGATTCGGCTCCCTCGGCTGCGAGCTCGGCGATCCTGAAGCAAGGATCGCCATCTGTGTGAGCTGCAGGCTGTGATTCCAAGCCGGACAGGGCGAGCTCTGCTGCTGCGTCCCAGAGGGCACGGGGGTGGAGGTGCCGTCCCCTGGCCAGAGCGATGTCCCCTGCTGCGGTGTTTAGGGCGGCGCGGCCGTGGTCTGATGAGATGGCGGTAGCGTTGGCCATTGGCCAGCACCATTCGCGCACGGTGCAGGTGCCGCATCTGGCAGCACCCTCAAAGACTCCCTCGGGCAGATCAGGATCCAGGCGCTGCAGGAGGAGGTCAAATAGATCGCCGCGCCGGCCCGCGGTGGGCCGGTGATCGAGGTTGACGACCAGCACTGCTGCATCGAGCCAGGCGGGAGGCTCGGCTGCCCGGCCAGGCAGGTTGAGGCGTCGGTGGAGGACCGCTTCGAGGCCAGTGAATCGCAGCGCGGAACCTTGTTTGGCCAAGTCGTGGAAGAAACGCAGCGCCATCCCGATGTTCATGGCAATCAGGCGGCACGGCTCTGATGCGGTGATGCCTCCCGCGCTGTCGGAGAAGTCGGACAGAAAGTGTGCGAGCCGTTCGGCTTGCTCCTGGTCGGGTGAGTCGGAGTGGGTAGCGTCGGCAAGGTGTAGGCCGATGCGGCCTTCTCGCGTTGCCTGCTCGCGTTCAAGCAGATGATTCATGGTGGCTGACTTGCCGCTCCCGGCGCTGCCGGTGAGTATCAGGAGCCGGGGAGCGTCCTCGCGTCCCAGCGCGTCCCACAAGGCGTCTTCGAGAGGCCCTGATGGGGCCATGAGCTGCTGCACGGTGGACGGCTTCTGGTCGCGTACCACTGCCTCGGATGCATTCGCCCGCAGCTGTGTGAGCACACGGAGCGGGCTCGGCAGGCTGCGGTCAAACGGGGCTGGACCGTTCATGCTTGTTCTCCTGCCGGGTAGAGGATGGCCTCGCTATCCAGCAGGGCCTCGTCGGCGAGACGGCGGACTGCCACCCAGCCTGGTATCGACAAGCGGGCCGCCACGGTCGCAACCACGTTGGCGGCATCGGTGCGCCAGAGAAATGAGGCTCCTAGGCCCTGGTCAGCCGTGGCGGCAGTAAGAGCCCGCCTGAGGAGTGGTTCAGGGCACAACAGATGGCAGGCTATGTCGCTGCACAACTCTTCGCCCTCCGGGGCCCGGGGGAAGACACAGGTTTGCTCCCCGAGCAGGACGTGCGCAGCGGCGTGCGCGAACAGGAACCGCACCCGCGGAAAGGTAGCCGGATCATCCTGCTGCCCTGGGTCAGATACGGTCACCGAATCATTGCGGATAGTAACGACATCATCGCCGGGAGTGAAACTCTGCTGTACCCGGAAGTGAAGCGCGCGGCCGAGCGCAGCGTGGTCGACGCGGCCGCTTCGGACCACGCCAGGGAACGTCTGGAGGAACTTCGCTGCCTTGCTCTCGGCCTCGAGCCGACGGAATGCAGGAAGAGCCTTGCTTCGGAACACGGCCGGTGCCGTAGCAGCGGCATAGGTGGCCAGCAGCTTCTCGATGTGCTCCGGCAGGCGTCCCGCCGCAGCAGACAACTCCTCTTCGGCGCCTAGTTCGTGACCAAGCCGTGCCAGCAGCTGGCGGCTGATCTGCCTGGGTGTCGTCTCCAGCCTCGAGAGATGCGACACGCTGGTGCCGGCGGCGTCCGCGAGCTGCTGCTGGGTCATTCCCTTCTTCTCCCGCAGTGCGCGCAGAACGCTGCCGAAGTCAGGTGTGGACGAGGTCACGTTGCCTACCCAACAGCACCCACAGATGTCTGTCCACTGGACTTGCGTTTTGCCGCAAAACGCAACCGCTTACGTTGCGTGCCGGTGTTCTGACGGCGCAGCCTGAGTTCAGGCGGTCCGCTCCCACCCGGGGCGCGCCACAGCGGCCCGGCTGCGCAGACGCCAGTGCACCCAGGCAGGGCAAGAGTCCGGACCCGGACTTACGCCCGGACAGTGACCTCGGCAGCGCAGAGAAGAGAGCCAGCATGATGACCTTGACGAACTCCGACCCACCGCTTCACGCCTTCATCGACGAGTCCGGCCAGCGAGGGCGTTCACCCCGGTCAAGTGACCATTTCGTGATGACCGCGGCAGTAGTTCCTGGTACCAGCTTGCAGGAGTCGGCGAGCGTGCTTGCGCAGCTCCGCGTGGATCTGGGCCGGCGGCCCGGCGACACCCTGCACTGGAGCAACCTCAAGACTCATCCGCAACGGCTGCACCTCGCCCGGACCCTCGGCGCGCAGAACTGGCTGACCGTGTCGAGCGTCGTGGTGTGCAAGCGCCACCTACCGACCCCCAGCCCTTTCGATGGCGACGACGGCTACCTCTTCACGCTGAGTCACCTGCTGACGCGGCTCTCCTGGCTAGCCCGTGACCGAGGTCAGGTGCTGACTTACACGCTCGCCCACATCACCCGGTTCAAGATCGCGACTTTGCGTAAGTACGAGGCCGAGCTGCGCGGCGATAGCTCGTGCAAGATCGACTGGAGTTATCTGGACCCTCGGGGAGGCTCGATCAGCCAGCCGGCCCAGCTTGAACAGCTCCAGCTAGCTGACGCAGCCGCGTCAGCTACGGCCGCCGCCTTCAACACGGACACTTATGGCAACACGGAGCGGCGCTACCTGCAGGAGCTGTCTCCTCGGCTCTACCGTCGTGACACTGAGTCCATCACCTCATCAGGGGTGATGATCTACCCTTGGAGTCCGTCGACGATGAGCTTGTACCCGTGGGTGAGTGGACTGTGAGGCGCGTCAGCCGACTATGCCGTAAATACGGGTGCTGAGGTTTCCGTCAGCAGTCGACCGTCCGCGCACCTCCACACTAGCTTCTCTCCGTGTTTTGGCAAGGATGCCGTAGCAAGGTGGCATGTGATCCACAACCGACATCACCAGTCGGCCAGCAAGACCTGGCAACTGTGCTCAGCTCAGACGCGCGGTGGGAGATGTCCTGTGCGCCATCCTTCTCGGGATGGCGGCCGGTGGTGGCTGGGACTAGCCAGGTCTTCGCCGCAGGGGTGACGCTGTTCGCGGCGCCGTCGCGGCTCTCCGCAGTTCGCGCCGGCGTGGGCTTATCCTGATCGCCGGGTGGGCGCGTGACGTCCCCGGGGTGGGGCTGGCCGGAGCCGGCTCATTCGGCGTGGTGGCCGTGTTCCAGGGCAAAGGCAACTCGACCGGCTGGGTTAGATTCGCGGTGCTCGGGCCGCTGGCGGCCGGTCCGGCGGCGCTCGGCGGGTCCGTGGCGAGGTGAGCGACACTCTCGCGAGATCCAGAACGCTGACGCGACCTTGGTCGCGTGACGCGGGCTGCCACTTTGCGTCGCTGCGGTCCGCGGCCGGACACGCCCTGACTTGCTCCGCTGGCTGTGAAAGAGCCCGCTCTACTTCATCTCCGATGGTTTGGTTCGGCTGCCAGGAACACCTACGGTGACGATGTGCCTTGGGACTGAGTCGCCAGGCACGTCGAACACCGTGTGACCGATGAGCGCGCTCAGGTGTGGTGGCGCTCCGGTGGGATCGAATGCCTTGTGGCGCAGCGAGACCAGGAATCCGATTCGGATGTCCGTGGTCTGGTATGTGACCGCCTGCTTGAGGTACGCCTGCTTGTCACTCAAGGGCTGCTTCATCGAATCGACCTTCATCTCGATGCAGATGCTGAATCCACTGAACTTGATTCTCAGGTCGATCCGGCCGCCGCCGACATGCTGGACCTCGAAGTCGGTGATCGCGCCGAGGTGGCTGGACTTCAAATAGTTGTGGAGATCCTTATGGATGTGGGCTTCGACGGCCTTCGGGTCGAACAGGTACGGGTACAGGTCCGATTGGGCGTTGGTCCGTGAGCTGACAAACTGGATGATCAGCCGGAGAACATCGTCGACGGCATCCTTCGGCTCTCCGCTGTAGTCGGGGCTGGCCTCCAAGCAAGTCTGGATCTTGGCATACACCTTCGCCTCGACCAGGTTGAGACTGTGCCTGCCGATGGTGGCGTCGCTGACCACCTTGGCCAGTTCGGCGAGCGCCTCGGGTGACAGTTTCTCGGCGAGTTCGATCGCCGCCGCGGATCCGGCTAAGACCAGCTGGTTGAGTGGCTGCGGCAGCGACGCGGTCGCCGTGCCGCTACCGCCTTTTCCCGGCCCTGCACCGGCCAATGCTTGCGCCTTTGCCGCTTGAAGGACCGCCTGCGCGGCGGCGAGCTTCTCGGCGACCTCGCGACCGCGGTCACCAGTCGCGGTCGTGGCTTCCTGCTCCAAGGCGTGGGTGTGATCTTCAAGGTTGCTCAGCAGACCCGCCGTCCTTGCGAATCCCGATTCGATGACCGGCTGGACGAGCCTGAGCAGGCCGTCGATGTCCTCCTCGTGGGAGACCACCGCGGTGGAGCGCGAGCCCAGGTAGATCTGGAGCAGGTCGTCGACGACGACCTCGGCCTTGTAGAAGCTGTCCCGTTTGAACTCCTCCCTGAGCCTGCCCAGGTCGTCGGCCAACTGAGTCCACGCCAGTAGTGCTGCTCGCTTCGGATCCCCGTACCAGTGGTTCAGGCCCATGGCCGTCACATTGATCCGGCGAACCCGCTCAACCAGGTCGGCCAATGCGTGTGGTTCCAGCCGAGAGGTCGACAGGACATCCACATCAGGCCTCGACGAGGAATCGTCGAGAAGTGCACACAGTACTTCGACCACGGTCAAGAGGACGCTGGCGTCTTCACGCTCGTATGTGTCCCAGGCAACTTGCAAGTACCCCGCGGACGCTTCGAGGTTGCGCTGCATGAGCGGCAGGTCCGCGGCGCGGAGGGCGCTGACCAGTTCGATTCCCGCCAGCACCCACGCGGCGTCGGAAGCGACGTCCTCGGGATCGGCGCCTGGACGCGGCCGGCTGGCCGGCGGATCGATCCCAGCGACGAGGCGTACAACGCCGGCGAGGCTCACGGCGTGCGGCCAGTGGTCGACGGCGACACCGACTGCGCGGACGACCGCGGTGCCGAGCGGCTTGGGCATCGGCGCGTCGAAGCGCTCCAGAAGAGCCAGCAACGCGAATGGCGATCCGATCCCGCACAGTGCAAGCCGGGTGCGGGCCTCCAGCGCGCCTGCCGTTCGCAGGGTGGCATGGCGGTCCGGATCCGGCGATTCGAGGAACTCCTGGACAGCGCCTTCCAGAGCCTTGGCCAAAACCGCGCCGATCTGTTTCAGCGCGGGGCCGCTGGTGAGCAGAGTTTCCAGACTGTCGGTGAGGATGGCCGGGTTCATTGTGGAGGTGACCGCGGTCGACACGCGGCGCATGGCTTCCGGGTAGCTGCCGGTTCGGCCGTCGGAGTTCGCGGCCTCGTGCGCGACCAGGTGGACCAGCGGAGGAAGCACCGGGCTGTCGGCGAGACCAGCGGCGTCCCGAGCCAGCCGCTCCCAGCCACCGAGCGTGGCGAAAGCGTCATCGGAAGGCGGTCCTCCCGAGCTTGCCGAAAGCAGCGCCGTGAGGTCCCCCTCCAGCTCAACCGCCGCACCGCTGCTCATGGCGTTCCTCTCGTTCGCGGTTACCGTGCAGCTTCTCACCACACGTAGGAGTTGCCCTCCGCGACAACCCGGTTGGCTTTCGGAAGAAGTTCCACGAGCGGTGCAGCGTTGCGGGTGGCGACGAAGATCTGCATCTCGGCCTCGCCTGCGACGTCCTGCAACGCCTTGACCATGGTGGCGAGATCCTCCTCAGGCATCTCCTCGGCGGAGGGCGAGTCGAGGACAAGGAAACCGGGATGACGACCGATCCCCTCGACGTAGCCGTGCTGGATAAGGGCGATGGCGGTCGCGATCTTGACCCTCAGCTTCTCGCCGTCCGTCAATCCTGAGTACTTCTGCTTGACGCCGTTCTCGCGGAGCGCCATGTTGGCGGCGCCACTGAGCGTGAAGCCGCTGAGGTTTTCGGCGCCGAAGCTCTGCGTCAGGCGTTCGATGTCGGCGGAGATCCGGGCCAACATCGGGTCCTGGTCGCTCTTCACCCACTTCTTCAGCACCTGCTCGGCCGCATCCACGACGGCGAGCTGCACAGGGTCGACCGGGTCGACCGCCGCTGGATCGCTTGACCGGGTCAGCGCCCCCAGTGCGCCTTCGGCGCGGGCTAAGTCCAGTTCGAGCGCACGGCGCTCACTGGCGGCCGAAAGAAGTTCGCTCCCCACCTCGACCCGCGCAGCCGCTCCGTCCCGCTCCCGCGTGAGAGCTGCGATCTCGGCAGTCAATTTCGCCACCGCGGCCTCGGCGACGGTCACCGCGGTCTGTGCCGCTTCGACCTCGTCGAGGGGCCCGTCTTCGGCATTGCCGTCCTCGCCATCGCTCCCGGACGTCCCCGCGATTAGACCGGCCACTAGCTCGTCCGGCACGGACGCGGCCACGATCACGTCCGACTGGAGGGCATCGAGATTCAGTTCGCTGGTGCATACCGAACACTCGTGTTTGTCCGGCTCCGCCGCTTGCCGTTCTGGGGTGACTTGCGCAGCGCAGCGCGGGCACACCGATGGACGCATGTGATGGAAGAACCTGGCCGCGAGCGCGTCCTCGTAGGCGGTGTGGACACGGGCCTTCACCGCCTTGAGCTGTTGACGCGCTGTCCCGGCGAGTGCAGCCTGCGCGATCAGCTTCGCTTCAAGCCTGTGCACCTCTCGTGCGAGGTCGGATGCGCGGGTCGCGGCGTTGAGCATCACTTGCACATCCGGGGTCCCGGCGGACAGCGTCCCAATCTTCTCTCGGAGATCCTTGACCTGATTCTCTGCTGCGCTTCTGCTCGCCTCTACTGCCTCGCCGGCTGCCTGCGCTTTGTCGTTCGCGGCGGATCGTGCTTTGTCCATGCCGCGCCGTGCCGTCATCGCGGCAGCCTGAACCGGTGCCCAGTCGGTGCCGATGAACATCTGCATCATCCGCACGCCGATGGTCTGTTCGTTGCCGACGATCGGATCGAGCTGGTTTGCGCGGACCACGAACGAGCTGGAGTAGGCAGGCCACGCGTGCACGCGCACCGCTGTGTCCGTCCAAACAGGGATGTTCTCCAACCGCAGTCGAGTCATCATCAGCGAACCCATGACGCCTTCGAAGTCCGCGCCGTCGAACTGCCCGAGGACCGTGGAGCTGGCGTCAGGCTCAGCCGCTTTGACTTTGGTCACTCGCCCGGTGGCCACTCCGTCAACAGCATCGAACGCTACCCGCAGCCGCTCGGTACCCACTGCCCAGTCGACCTCGACGTGCTCGATCCAGCTGCGGACGTCGTTCTGGAACTGCGGACAGCGGCCGGTCAGTGACCACATGAGGACGTTCAGGAGGGTCGACTTGCCACGCAGGTTCCGTCCCGAACCGATTCCGTTGACACCTGGCTGCGGCGACCATTCGAAGCGAAACGGGACCCGCGCCTTCGGCCCAGCCTGTTCATCGACGTCCGGCGTCGGGCCATCCACGTCCGAACCGACCGTGGGGGAGAGCTGGTCAACGACCGGCCGGATCCACTCGGGAAGATCGGCGGCGTCGACCAGCGGATGTCCCTGGGCATCGGGGTGATCCGGCTTGAGCCATTTTGTACCGCTGAAGCGTATTCGGGTCGCGCGGAGCGGCACGGGAACGGCCTTGGCGCCGCGAAGCGGGACGCCGAGCCCGCTGAGGATCTTGTCGACCTCGTCGACAGTGAGGTTGAGCGGACCGCCTACCCGTCGCCGGGCCAGGGCGTCTACAACCTCCTTGCCCAGAGCACTCACGTCCGATCCTCCTTCTGATCGACGTCTCCAGCAGCGGACACAAGTGCGGCCGCACTAAGCGCGTCGAGCCGTTCGCGCACTCGCGGCGCGATCGGCGCGATCGCCACCCCCAGATCCGTTCCCGCGTATGTGGCCTGCCGGTATTGCCGATCCTTCAAAGCCTGCCCGCCGTCGTTCCCCGCGACCAAAGCGACGAGCTTCACCTGCTTGGCGTACCACCCCAGAGTCGGATCCGTCGCGAGCTCGGCGACCGCGGCGGCTCCTGCCTCCGTCAAGAAGAAGAGGTTGCGCTTGCTTTGCTTGCCTGGCTGCCCGGTGCGGCGCAGCGTGGCAAGGCCGTACGTCTCCAGGAGGGAGAATGCGTCGTCGAGCTGCTCGTACGCGCCGAAGAACCACCGCGGCATGGGGTACCAGCGCAGGTCAGGCTCAGGATCGTCCAAGAGCGACCGCGCCGTGATCAGGTAGCTGGGGTCGACCGTGCCCGCTTCTACCATCGACACCAACTCGTCGGCGAGGTAGTCCGGGTTGCGCAGCCAGAAATCCATCGCCTGGAGCCGCAGCTCGCTTCGGACAGACTTGACCGTTCCCGAAGGATCTCCATCCACGGTCGGCGTACCGCATCCACCAAGCAGAGCTAGCAATCGAATGGCATGCTGAGTACGCGTCGCGGCAGGGCGATCCTTTGTATCTTCCGACTCCGCTGCGGTGGCCACCCTGTCCAATTTGGCATTCCCCCAGATGCACCGCTAGTCGACCCGGCGACCTTCACCAGAACGGCCGCCAACGTGTTCATGGACAGCAGCGTGGCGGCCTCACGACACGATCACGCTGCCAAGCAAGTCGGACTGCCGCAACCTACTGTTACAGACGGACATCTCATATAGTGGACACGGTATGTAACTAATGCTGTATAACAGTCGGCTCCCCGTCACTGATCGTCGCTTAGCGATCGCCCGCATGAGCGATAGTCGATTACTGTTAGTATCGAGGTAACCATCAATCGTAAGTCGGCGAGGTAACGGGAAGAACTTGCTGGTAAGTGCGACTGCGCGTCTGCCGATGCCATCTACTCGATCGAGGGCGCCGTCGTTGCGACGGCAAGTCCAGGCACCCGCAGCTCCGGCCAGCGCTTTACCACTCAAACGAACAAGCGTTCGATGTTGCTCTGAGGGCAAGTTGATCATTGATCCGAGACGGGCGGTTGCGCCGCCTTCACCCACGCCTCCGCCGACGCTTACTGGGTACCCAGGGTGTGGAGCGGCCGCGGAATGGCTATGGCCGAGGGCGACCTCCCGGCGTTCGACAAGGCTCTCGGCGAGGTGATGAAGCTGCCGGTCTACTGGCTGGCCCGGGCTCGTTGCCGGGACACCGATGCCGGCGATCCCGCACTCTGGTCGCAGCCGCGGTACGACCCGGAAGACGAGTTCGTCTACCTGAACGGCCCCTGTCGAACCGAGTAGCCGACCGCGGGTTATCGGCCAGCTCCGGAGTTCGTCATCGACCTGGTTCACCTGCGAGGGCTGCGGATCAGGATCGCGGCTTACCGTGCAGCTTCGAGCCGCTGACCGTGTCGCGACGAATGAAACGCCGACTGCAGGGAATGCCCGCGGCATGACGACATCACCGCTCGGGCCAGATCCGGAAGTAGGACACCAGGAGATCGCGGCCGCCGACCCCGGCCAAGGCCCCCGACACCGCCGACGGCTTCGGAGCCGGCGGCGGACTACCGCGAGCGCAAGGTCAAGCCGGACAATGCGGCCGAGTTCGACAGCCTCATCGCGAACGCGAGCGTCCACACGATGCCGTTCGCCGAGTCGAACCGCGACGCCTACATGGCCGCCAGCGAACATGTTCTGTCCATCGTGGACAAGATGGTCGCGGTCTGGGATGGCGGGCCGTCCGGCGGTCATGGCGGCACCGCGGATGTCGTCGATGCGGCGAGGAATCGAGGTCTGGACGTCACGGTCGTCTGGCCGGAGCATGCTGCCCGAGTCTGAAAGTCCTTCAGCGGCGGCCGATCCGATCACGCCGTGACGGGATTCCCTTCCGTTGCCGGAGGACATCGTCACAGGGCTCGCACTGCTGGTGGACGCGGTTGTTTCGATCCTCACCGGAAAGTTTGAACTTCGCCTCGCCGGATTCGCCGCAGAGCATGGTGACAGGTTCCCCCGGCTGGGGCACCGCAGCGAGGTCCATTCGATGCCACTTGCCGTTGAGGACCGGCTGGATCGTCTGCGGGTCGACGTAGATGACTGCGGCGACCATCACGACGCCCGAGCCTGGAGAGAATCGAGCCAGGCCTCGATCGTGACCGGCTTGGCGAAGGCGCGCCCCAGCAGTGTCATCGCGGTGTCGTGGTACTTGTGCAGCACGTCCTTGTCCGTGCCGTACGTCGTGCAGTGGCTGTGCTTGAGCGCGACGGCGATCGGCTTGGGACCGTCCTCGAAGAGCGTGAAGGCTGCCGCGGAATCGGGCCCGGACGGGACGATTTGGATTGTGACGTCGAGGCGGCGTCCTGCATCGCGGAGCTGCCTGATCTGCTCGGCGCCGTCGGGTTTGTCGTGGGCCATGCCAAGGGCCTCGTCGCCGATCAGGAAGACGTATCGGCGTCCGCCTTGCTCCATCGTCTGCCGACGACACTGGCGGTGAAACAGCTCCTGGTCGTGGCGTTCTGACTGCTCCGCGGCCTCATCCCGAGCCGCGGCGGGCGGCGGTGATGGCAGCAGAAGGTCCGGGATGCAGAATGGTGCCCACTCCACGATGCGGCTCGAAAGCTGCTCGTACGTCCACAAAAGATCGATCAGCGGCGACGCGGACTGGTCGACGAAGTTCGGGACGTCGACCTGCTTGGCGATCTTCATGATCTGATCGAATTCGGTACGGCTGACTCGGAGGCAACCGAGAATCTGGGCGACCAGCGTGGGCTCGGGGACGTTGGTCCCCAGTTCCACGTTCGACAGTTTCTGGGCGCTCATTCCCAGCAGGCGAGCCAACTCGCGGAGCCCCATCTTCCGGCGCTCGCGCGCATCGCGCAGTCCGACGCTCACGGCGAGTACGGCAGGTTTGCGAGTTGCGTTCATCGTTCGGTCCTTGCTTTTACGTTGGTCAGCTGAAGAAGCTTCAGGAAGTTGCCGAAGCCCGTGAAGTACGCGGCTGAGCAACACGTACAGGGCCAGGTCTTCCTCGTCCGGCCATTCGGGGCCGCACGCTGGCTCGTCTTCTGATTTCGGTTTCGAGGTCATGGTTTTCAGTTGCCGCCGGTCTTGGGTGGCACCCCTGGTGACCGGGGCTCACATCGGAGGGGAAAGCGAGGTGGTCGACCAGCCACCGGGGTGCCGAAATCGACCTTCGCGGGTCGTCCAGCTGAATCACCAGGGCGTACATCCGGGGCGAATCTGTAGGAGATCTTGCGTACAGCCATCTGACCTGCGGTAATCTGATGACCTCAGGCGGTGGTCTAGGGAGTGAATCATGGGAACGCGGCGCCACGGGCTCATCCGGGCTCGTAAGGCAGCTGGCTACACCCAGGAGACGCTGGCCATCGAACTGGGCTTCGACACGACTACCGTCGGGCAGTGGGAACGCGGCAAATCGGAGCCGCTGCCTTACAAGCGGCCGAAACTCGCAAAGGCGCTCGGCGTCACGTCGCGCGGCCTCGAAGAGCTGCTGGCCGAAGGCGCCGCCGTGGTGTCGCGTCCGAGCGCTGACTACGAAACCTGGGCCGACGACCTGGACCGAGTCGCCGTCTGCCTCGGCCGTCAGGAGTTCGACCTGGCGAAGCTCCTGCTGGATCGCTGGACCGGCCGGCTGATCCCCAGCGGCGATGACCGGGGGCTCTACCTCTACGGCCGGTCGCTGCGGCTTCTCGGTGATCTGCGTCAGGACCAAGGCGTCCTCACCGGACCGATGTCCGCCCGGCAGAGCTACGGACGCGCCATGGCGGTCTTCCGCGAGCTCGGTGCCGACCGGCGGGTCGCGCAGCTCGAACTCCAGCTGGCTGTCCTCGACGAGATGGGCGGCAACCACGAGCCTGCCGCCGAGCAGTACCGGCAGCTGGCCACGGACACCCGCCTCGACGCCCGCGACCGGACCCGAGCCCAGCTCTGGGTCGGGACCGCGCTCAGCAAGGCGGGCCGGAACGCGGACGCCATCACCTTCATCAAGCCCGCCATCCGGCAGTTCGAGGCTCTCGAAGAGCCGCAGGACTGGTCGGTGGCGTTCCAGAAGCTGGCCCTGGCGCACCGTGGTGATGGCGACCTAAGCCAAGCCGGCGTCGCCTTCCAGGTGGCGCTCGACCACCGGCCCGGCGACGCACCCATGCAGCGCGTTCGCCTCGACACCGCGCACGGCCACCTCCTGCTGTCCGATCCCGCCACGGCCGACAGCGGGCTCAAGCTGCTGGAGGGCGCCGCCGCGACCTCGACGCAGTACGGGATGATGCATCAGCTACAAGCCATCTCGGGCATTCGCCGCGCGTACGAACGCCAGGCGTAAGCCCGCGCACGCGACCCGAGGGAGTACGAACGCGCCGTGACGCGGCAACTTACCGACGTGGAGTGGCACGACGCCGAGCTCGTGTGGGACTTCCACCAGGTCCACCACGAGATTTCTGCGTGCGACGTCGCCATCGCGCTGGGATGCAACGACATCGGCGTCGCCGAGTACGCGGCCGAGCTGTACCACCGCGGCATGTTCCAGACCGTCGTCTTCACCGGTGCGACCAGCCGGGACACCGCCGCCATCTTCCCGCGCGGCGAAGCCGTCCACTTCCGCGAGCGCGCCCTGGAGCTGGGCGTGCCGGACACCGCCATCCTGGTCGAGCCTGAGGCCGCGAACACCGGCGCCAACATCACGCTCTCCCGCGACCTGCTCACCATGGCCGGGCAGACACCGGACTCCGTGCTCCTCATCTCGATGCCGTACATGGAGCGGCGGGCGTTCGCGACCTGCCGGCGCCTGTGGCCTGAAGTCGCGGTGACCTGCACATCGGCGCCGCTGACGCTTGAGGAGTACGTCAAGACGATCGGCGACGCCGCCGAGGTCGTCGACATGATGATCGGCGATCTGCAGCGGGTGATGGTCTACCCCGAACGCGGCTTCGCCATCGAGCAGCCGGTGCCGCCCGCCGTGGCCGCCGCGTTCGATCGCCTGGTCGCGGCGGGGTTCAGCAGCCGTCTGCTCTGATCGGCGAAGTCGATCAAGTCAGTAGCGGAACGTCACGGCCGTGCTGCGATTGGGTGATCTGTCGCTACTTGTGTCCACATGGACACGGAGCGGGCATACCGTGGTTCTTCCAGGTAGGGGGCCTGCCGGGCGAGTTTCGACGGCGGTGGGGAGGGCCGATGACCGAAACCGGGTCCCGCGGTTTTGCGGCGGCGCTGCGAGGTCGTGAGTTCCGCGCGCTGTGGCTCGCCGAAGCCTTGTCGGTCTTCGGCGATCAGGTAGCGCGGGTGGCGCTCGCGCTGCTGGTCTACGCCCGCACGGACTCCGCGGCGCTGACGGCGCTCACCTACGCCCTGACCTTCGTGCCGGCAGTCTTGGGCGGCTTCCTGCTCTCCGGTCTGGCGGACCGCTATCCGCGCCGGACGGTGATCGTCGTGACCGACGTCGTGCGTGCCGTGCTGGCGGCGGCGATGGCCGTGCCGGGGATGCCGCTCTGGATCCTTTGGGCGTTGATCGGCTGCCTGACGATGGCTGCGGCGCCGTTCAAGGCCGCTCAGCTCGCGCTCCTGCCGGATGTGCTTCCGAACGGGCTGTACCAGGCCGGTCTCGGCATCCGGCAGATCAGCACCCAAACGGCCCAGGTGGCCGGCTTCGGGCTCGGCGGCCTGCTCGTGACGAGCTTGAGCACCAGCGGCGCGCTGCTGGTGAACGCCGCGACGTTCCTGGTCAGCGCCGTTGTGGTCGCCGCGGTGGTCCGAACTCGTCCCGTCAGCCGAGCCGAGACCAAGTCGACGCCGCGGTCAGCTGCGGCGGCCAGCGACCCGCGCATGGTCGCTGTCTACATGCTGGCCGCGATGGTCGGATTTCTTGTCGTACCTGAAGGCTTGGCGGCGCCGTACGCGAACGCGGTGGGCCTGACGTCGATCGGGGTCGGCGTCCTGATGGCGGCTGATCCCGTCGGAAGCGTGCTCGGCGGCTGGCTGGCCAGTCGGCTCCGGCCCGATACGGCGCTCACAGCGAAGCTGGTCATCGTGCCGGCGGCTGCGTCCGGCCTGCCCCTGATCGCTTGCCTCGCGCTCCCAGGCGCTTGGTGGGCCGCAGGCCTCTGGGCGGTTTCGGGTGCGTTGTCCACCATCTACTTGATCCGGCTGCAGGCGGTCGTCGTCGAGCTGGTGCCGGACGCGCGTCGCGGCACCACGATGGGACGGCTGAGCACCTGCCTCTACAGCTCGCAGGGCATCGCGATCCTCGGCGCCGGCGTGGTCGCGGAGCGGCTCGATCCCGTCTTCGTCGTTGCCGGGTCGGGCGCGGTGGCGTCACTCTCCGCGGTCGCGGCCGGGTTCGTCTGGTGGGCGGCTCGACCTCGGCAGGCGAGAACTGTCGAGGACGAGCCTGCACCGGTGGATTCAGCGCGCTCAGAAGTCCTTGTTACGCATAGTGACCCCCTCCCGGAGCGTCCGGCGGCGGGAGGTGCCGAGGTGCGGCAGCCGGAGCTCGAGGACCTCGGGTCCTCCCCTGGGAACGGAAGCGAGATCAGTATGCCGAACAAGGGGGTCGCTGAGCGCTCCGGTTGGTCACGATGGGCTATCTGGTTGCTACCGCGGCCTGCGGCGGTGTTTCTGCTGGTCATCGACGCCATCGCGGTAGCGGCCATCGTCTTCGACGCGAGGGCCCCGATGGCATGGCGAGATGTCGTGTCCTGCGGGTTGATCGTCGGGCTCGGCATCCTGGCCGCGGAGATGACCCGACGGGTCGAGCGGCGGCGACGGCGGTTTTCGGACACACCGCACGTCAACTTTTCGTCCGTGTGGACCCTGGCCGCCGCGCTGACCCTCCCGACCGCCTTGGCGGCCCTCGTCGCCGTGCTGCTGTACCTGCACCTGTGGCTGCGCAGCTGGCGAGGCGTCGCCGGGATCCACGCGCACCGCGTCATCTTCAGCACGGCGAACGTGATCCTGTCCTGCCAGATCGCCGCGTGGGCTGCCAAGCAGCTGCACGTCGTGCCGCCTGGCCAGGAAGCCGGCATCTGGACCGCGGTGGGCTTGGCATCGGTGATCGCGATCTACTTCACCGCGAACTCGACGATCGTCGGGATGGCGATCGCCCTCGCCAGGCGGAGCCTGTCGTTCAAGCGGATGCTCGGCGCGCTCAACGAGAACATCCTCGAGCTGGCGACGTTGTGCATGGGCGCCCTGACGGCGGTCCTCCTGACCCTGCGCCCGTGGCTCGTGATCGTCTTGTTCCTGCCGCTCTATGCGCTGCACCGGAGCGTCCTGATCCGCCAGTTCGAGCACGCTTCGACCACCGATTCGAAGACCGGGCTGCTCAACGCCGCGAGCTGGCACGCGATTGCCGCCAAAGAGATCGACCGCGCTCGCCAGCACGGCTTCAGCGTCGGTGTCCTGATGATCGACATCGACCACTTCCGCGACGTGAACAACGTTCACGGACACTTGACCGGCGACAAGGCGCTCATCCTCGTCGGCAACGCCATCCGCAGCGAAGTCCGGAGCGACGACCTCTGCGGGCGATTCGGTGGCGAGGAGTTCGTCGTCCTGCTGCCGGGCAGCTCGCCGGACGCGATTCACGCCATCGCGGACCGCATCCGGGAGCACGTCGAACGCACCGTCATCGAGCCGGATTCCGGCCCTGGCTTCCACGTCAGCGTGTCGATCGGCGCAGCCGCGTTCCCCGCGGCGGGCAGTTCGCTGGAGGAGGTCCTGATCTCCGCCGACAACGCGCTGTTCGCGGCGAAGGACGCCGGGCGCAATCAGGTCCGAGTCGTCAAGTCGACTGCCTAGCGATGGCCGTGGCTGTCCGCTCGTGTCTGGTCGCGACGCTGCTTCGACCACGTAGCCAAGGGACGCAACGCGCGCAGAAGCGCACGGCCGTCGGGTGACAGCTTGTACCAGACATTGGAGAAGGCGCTGCCTTCCGCGCGTCGTTCGACGAGCCCGTCCTGCTCGAGCCGCCGGAGGGTGTCGGTCAGCGTACGAGCCGTCAGCGGCTTCGAGTGCGCCGTCCAGCCGGAGCGCTCCTCGGCCTCGTTCACCTCGTTCCGCAGCTTGGTGAACTCCAGCTCGCCGAGCGCGAGGGTCGCGAGGACGGCGACGGTCCAGTCACCTCGCAGCAGGGCAAGTACCTCGTACACGCTCTGCCGGTACGGCACGTCCCAGTCATCCACACCTGCAGACCTATCACGAAGTGCCGCCCGACTTGCCCCGGTCGAGCCCTTGACGTCCCGTCAGCAGGACACCTTCGTCCGAACGAGTGAAGATCCGTCGACTGAGTCCAGACTCACCCGTCGACTTACCTTGCACTCAGCCGAGGTCAGGCCGCTAAACCGGAAGTCACCTGGGCTCCGGCGCCTGGGAACGGAAGAGGAATCGAAGAGGACGGTGGCCGGCCGTGTCTGGCGAGAAGGCCGGCCGGTCACCGAGATCCACAAGGGGAGGGAAGCTGCGATGACGACTTGCTCGCTTGAGGCGATCAGTCGGCTACCCGTTCGCGAGGAGCATGGCGGCCAGCGTGCCGGCGATCAGGAACGGCCCCATCGGGATCGCGGTCCGACGCCGACCGAGACGCATGATCGTCACCGCGATCGCGGCGGCCAGCCAGGGCAGCAGACTGCCGAGAACGAGCGTTTGCCAGCCGAACCACGCAAGCGCCGCGCCGAGAGGAACGGCCAGCTTCACGTCCCCGCCACCGAGCTGGCTGGGCGCCATGAAGTACACGGCGAGGAAGAACGCGGCGGTCACGGCCGCGCCGGCGACGGCGCGAGCCAGCGAACCGGCCTCGCGGTTGAAGACGACGGTCGTGACGACCGCGGCGCCGACCGAACCGGCGAGTCCGAGCACAAGCAGGTTCGGCAGGCGACGGTGTCGCGCGTCGGCGAAGGCGAGTGGCACGCCGAACGCCGCCACGCTCGCGGAAATCGCGAACGGCGCCACGTCGTGAACGCGCCAGGCGAGCGCGCCGACGAGTGCGGCCGCGATCACCAGCTGCGCAGCTACCTGCCGGCGGGGAGAACGGACCACGAGCGCACCACCCATCACGACCGCGACGGCGGCCGTGATGCCGGTCAGGATGAACAGGGGTAGAGGAATGATGTCGACTCCGTCAGGTGCGGTTCGTCCATCATGGACGAAGGTGTCAACCCACGCGATCTTGCTGGGCGTCGCCGCGCTCACGGTCAGCGCGTGTTCCCGCGACGGTTCGTCTGCACCGTCAGCCTCGGCGTCGGGTCCGCCGGTGACCAGCTCAACCACGGTTCCGCGGCCGACTCCCGCGCCCCAGCTGGCGACGGATGCCTACACCGCCATGTGGCAGGCGATGGCAAAAGCCGGCGAGACCGCGGACTGGCAATCACCCGAAGTGGCGAAGTACGCGACCGGCGACGCGCTCGGCGTGATCAACCGCAGCCTCTACACCGACCACCTCAACGGCGTGGTGTCGAAGGGAGCGCCGGTGTCGAGCCCGAATGTCACCGAGGAGAAGCCGCCGGGCAAGCCGACGGCGATCATGATCTCCGACTGCGGGGACAGCACGAACTGGTTGAAGTACAAGAAGGATGGTTCACCCTTCAACGACTCGCCGGGCGGTCATCGCGCGATCACCGCGGAGGTCAAGAAGCAGGCGGACGGTTCGTGGAAGGTCACCAGGTTCGCGGTCGAAGGGGTGGGGACATGCTGAACTGTGCGGTGCCCGCGGCCGTGCTGGCCGCGGCCATCGTGGTAATCGCCGCCACGCCCGCGCTCGCCGACGGCTACGGCTACACCGACTGCAGCCAGTACCCGAACCCCGGCTGCGAACTCGGCGCGGGCAAGGGCGGGCAGCAGGGCGGCGACCACGGCAACCAGCCGAACAAGCCCGGAGGCCCAGGACACCACAACTCCGGCGGTGGACCTTCGGATCCGGGCGGCGACACGATCATCGGCGGCGGCAACCTGGCCCAGTGCGGCTACGAGCGCAGCGGCTATCAGGGACCGCCACCTGGAAGCGCTCAGCCGGCAGCGTTCCATGGCCCGCCGAGGCCTGGACCGGCCACGGCTGTGCCCGCTGTCTATCGGCGACTGGCGGGCGCGCAGCCGCCGTCCGGCGCCTGGTACGTCTACAAGTGCACCGGGGCCGGCTTCCGGGATGCCCTGTACCGGCCACCCGTCTGGATCGCGGACGGTGAACCCGGCCCGGCACCAATGCCGTCGCCGGCTGAGCTCGCCGCGCAGGCGCGGAACCAGCTGCGTCTGCCCACGCCGAAGATCAAGGCGAATCCGGCCGGCGACCAGCTGGTCACCCTGCCGACCTGGTTGTGGCTGGACCGGAGCAGCTGGGGAGACGTCTCGGCCACTGCGTCGGTGCCGGGGGTCTCGGTGACCGCGGTCGCCAAGCCGACCTCGGTGACCTGGTCGATGGGCGAAGGTGGCTCGGTGACCTGCACCGGCCCCGGCTCGCCGTTTCCCGGAGGCGGCGACCCGAAGAGCGCTTCGCCGGACTGCGGCTACACGTACAAGACGTCCTCGGCCGGCCAGCGCTCGGACGCGTTCCCAGTGGCCGCCACGGTGAACTGGACCGTGACGTGGTCGAGCGCAGGCACGGGCGGCACGTTCCCGAACATGACGACCTCGGCCTCGGCGGCGTTCCGAGTGGCGGAGAGCCAAGGGATCGCGACCGGCTGAGGCCCGGCACGCACAACACAACCCTCGTTTGAGAAAAGGCACGTCGAACACCCGAGTCGACGCGTCGCGATGGCGTCATGCCTTGAGGAGGTCGGTGGTGACAACTACCGCAAGTTCAACCAGCTCGGACGTGAAACCCGCGTCGCTGAACTCGTGGGCGAGCCGTGATAGCAAGACGCCCGCACGCCTGAGTGGTGGAGGTCGACGCCGCAGCGTGCCCCACCTGTTGCTCGGCGTCCTGCTGGTCGCCGTTTGCTCGGCCGGAGGCGTATTCGCCGGGATGCAGCTCGGCGACCGCGAAAGCGTCGTCGCGCTTGCCCGTGCCGTTGCCGTGGGCCAGCTTCTCGATGTTCAGGATCTCAAGCAGGTCAGCATGGCGGTGGACTCCGGAATGGACGTTCTGCCCGCGTCGGCAGCGTCCACTGTGGTCGGCCGGCCGGTGGCATTCAGCCTGCCCGTCGGCTCGTTGGTGACGCGCTCGGTCCTCGGCGTTCCCCAGGTTCCTGCGCCCGGCAAGGGTGTCGCGGCGGTGGGGCTGAAGCCGGGACAGTTTCCGCCCGACCTGGCGCCCGGAACTACGGTGGCCGTCCTCGCGACGCCGGGGCAAAGCCCAGCTGTCGGAACGCCGGTCGGCCAGACGTCGTCATGGACCGCGGTGGTGTCCGCCGTCGCTGCCCGGGAGACCGAGCAGGTCACCGTGGTCTCCTTGCAGCTGGCCGAAGCCAACGCTCGCGCGTTGGCTTCGGCCCCGGCGGGCCAGCTCAGCCTCGTGGCGATTGCCGGGGGAGGACGCTGATGCTGATCGCCGTCTGCTCCCTCAAAGGCTCGCCCGGTGCGACCACCCTGGCGACCGCACTCGGGGCCTGCTGGCCGACCCAGCGGAGTCCGATCGTCGTCGAAGCCGACCCGGCCGGCGGCGACCTGATGGCCCGCTTCCGGCTGCCCGACACTCCGGGCCTGGTCAGCTTGGCCGCAGCGGCCCGAGGCCGTGGAGGTGCCGACCCGAACCTGCTCGTCCAGCACTCCCAGCCTCTGCCGGGCGGCCTGCGGGTCGTGCCTGGACCGGTCGGCGCTGAACAAGCTCGTGCAGCGCTCGCGGTGCTGGCCTCCGGAGGCTCGTCGCCGCTGCGTCGCGCGGCCGACCAGCCGGACATCGTGGTCATCGCCGACTGCGGCCGGGTCGATCCCGGTTCTCTGGCGCTGCCGATCGTCCGCGGTGCGGATGCGATGTTGCTGCTCGCGCGCCCGCACGACGACGAGCTCGCGCACGTCGCGCTCAAGCTTCAGGCCGCCCAGCAGTGGTCACGCCGACCGTGCCTCGTCCTGGTGGGCGACGGCTACCCGACCGCGGAGGTCTCGCAGACGCTGCAGATCCCGGTGATGGGCCGGGTGCCCGCCGACACCAAGGGCGCGGCGATGCTCAGCGGCCAGGGCACGAGCCGGCGTGGGGCGGACAAGTCCGCGCTCGGCCGGGCCGCAGCAATGATCGCGCTCAACCTCCACGCGCACGGGCACCAGCCGACCACCACCGACGGAAGCCGGCCACCGCACCTGCGGCTGGCGGTTGTCGGCGAGTCGGTTCCAGGCGTACCCCCGCAGCGGGTCGGCCCGCACATCCGGAACGGTGCGACGCCATGACGCGCCCCGACCTGGCCGTGCCGGTCAACGGCCGCCCGCACGTGCCTGGGCCGACAGACCTTCCGCACCGGCCCGCCGGTGAGACCGCGGCGGTGGAACGGCTGCGGCTGCACCTACGCGACGAGCTGTCCAGCCAGCTCAGCGACCGCGTCCGGGCCGACGAGTCCGCCGGTCGGCCGCCGATGGACGCACCGGCACGCCGTCGCCTGGCCGAGGCCATCCTGACCGACGCGGCCGAAGCGCACGCACAGGCCGAGCTGCGCAACTCCGCGGCTGGCGGGATGCTTGTGGCCCCCGAGGTCGAGCAGCGCGTGATCCGCCAGGTCCTCGACGAGGTCTTCGGCCTGGCCGGCCTGGAACCGCTGCTCGCCGACACCGACATCGAGAACATCAACATCAACGGCGACCGCGTCTTCGTCAAGCGCGCCGACGGCGGTCGCAAGCGTTTGCCTCCGGTAGTCGGTTCCGACACCGAGCTGATCGAGCTAATCCGGGACCTGGCGACCCGCTCCGGCGTGGAGGAGCGAAGGTTCGACCGCGGCAGCCCGATTGTGAACTTCCAGCTGCCCGGCGGCGCGCGCGTCTCGGCGGTCATGGCGGTGACCGCGCGGCCGTCGGTGTCGATCCGCCGGCACCGGTTCACGAAGGTCACCTTGGCCGACCTGCGCAAGAACGGGACGATTGACCTCGCCCTCGAGAGCTTCCTGAAAGCCCTCGTGAATGCGAAGCGCAACATCCTCGTCACCGGCGGCACGGCGATCGGCAAGACGACCATGCTGCGCGGCCTGGCCTCGGCGATCCCGCCGTGGGAGCGCCTGGTGACCATCGAGGACGTCTTCGAGCTCGGCCTCGGCGAGGACGCCGAGGTCCACCCGGATGTGGTGGCGCTGCAGGCCCGCGAACCGAACATCGAGGGCCAGGGCGAGATCTCGCTGTCGGACCTCGTGTGGCAGTCCCTGCGGATGAGCCCGGACCGGGTCATCGTCGGGGAAGTCCGCGGCCCCGAGGTCATCCCGCTGACCAACGCGATGTCCATGGGCAACGACGGCAGCATGGGCACCCTGCACTCCTCCAGCAGCCAGGGCGCGTTCACCAAGCTCGCCGCCTACGCGGTGCAGGGGCCCGAGCGGCTGCCGATGGAGGCCACCAACCTCCTGGTCGCCGCCGCGCTGCATTTCGTGGTGCACCTGGAAAAGCCCCGCGACGACCTCAGCAAGCGTGTTGTCTCCTCGATCCGCGAAGTCGTCGGTGCCGATGGCGCCCAGATCATCAGCAACGAGGTCTGGCGGCCCGGCCCAGACCTGCGGGCGGTGCCCGGCGCGCCGCTGCGCACCGACACCGTCGACCTGCTGGCCGAGGCAGGTTACGACCCGGACCTTTTCGAGCGGCGTGAAGGCTGGTGGACGCCATGAGCGTCGTCTTGCTTGGCGTGCTCGGAGGCGGTGTCGCCGTCGGGACCCTGCTGATTGTCGCTGGTCTGCGCGGTCGACCCGCGCGTGTGGAGGCGTCGTCCCGGCTGAGCACCTGGCTGGTCGCACGGCACGACCGGAAGCAGGTCGGCCTGCTCGTCATGGCCGTGCTCGCCGGCCTGGCGGTCGGCGTGGTCACCGGCTGGGTGGTCGGCGGCATCCTGGCCGTGGTCGCGGTGGCCGGCCTGCCGCGGATCTTCGGCTCGAACGTCGACCACCAGCGCCAGCTCGAACGCATCGAGGCGATCGCGGGGTGGACGGAGATGCTGCGCGACACCCTCGTCGCCGCGGCCGGACTGGAGCAGGCCATCCTCGCCACCGCTCCGGCCTGCCCAGCGCCGATCAGCGAGGAGATCACCGAGCTGGCCGTCCGGCTGGAACGCGGCGAACGCCTCGCACCCTCCCTGCGGCACCTCGCCGGCCAGCTCCGTGACCCGACCGCCGACCTGGTGATCTCCGCACTCGTGCTGGCCGCCGAGCACCAGGCCCGGCAACTGGCCGACTTGCTCGGCGAACTCGCTGCCGAGGCCCGTGAACAGGCGTCGATGCGCATGCGGGTTGAGGCCGGCCGTGCTCGCACCCGGACCAGCGTGCGGGTCGTCGTGATCACCACGTTGGTCTTCGCAGTCGGGTTGGTGCTGCTCAACCGCGGCTATTTGGTGCCCTACGACTCCGCGTTCGGGCAGATCATGCTGCTGCTCGTCGGCCTGCTTTTCACGGTCGCCTTCACCTGGCTCGGGCGGATCGTGCGCCAGCGCGAACCCGAGAGGTTCCTGACCGAGCTGAGCGCGATCCGCCAGCACGACGCCGACGTCGATGACCTGCTCACCGGGAAGGGAGCGTCATCATGATCGAGGCGTTGCTGTGGGGAGTCGGGCTCGGCGTCGGCTTGTGGGCGCTCGTGGTTTACGTCTTCCCGCCGCAGCCGCCGCTGCGGGCCCTGGTCGACCGGCTGCACGCGGCGCCAGCGCCACCGCCGATCCTCACCGCGGAATCCGACGGTTGGGCGCTGCGGGTGGGCCGTCCGTTCGTCAAGCCGCTGGTCGCCCTCAGATTGCCACACGGCAAGCTGCGCAACGACCTCGCGGTCACCGGTAAGGGCATTGAGCACCACCTGGCGGAGAAGGCAGCGCTGGCGTTGGCCGGGTTGCTGCCGCCGACCGTGATGCAGGTGCTGCTCGTCGTGGCCGACGCCGGCCTCGCCTGGGAAGTTCCCGCGGTCGCCGGTCTCCTCTTCGGGCTCGGCGGATTCCTGCTCCCGGACATCCGCGTTCGAAAGGAAGCCGAGCGGCGCCGCTCCACCTTCCGACACGCGTTGTCGGCCTACCTGAACCTCATCCGGGTGCTACTGGCGGGCGGCGCCGGTGTCGACGGCGCGCTGTCGGATGCGGTCGGGATCGGAAAAGGCTGGGCGTTCCAGCAACTTCGTCGCGCCCTGGTTACAGCCAAGCTGACCCGCACCACGCCGTGGGCCACCCTCGGTCAGCTTGGTGGCGAACTCGACGTGCATCAGCTCGCCGAGCTCGCAGCGTCGGTCAGCCTCGCGGGTACCGAAGGCGCCCGCGTCCGCGCGAGCCTCGCGGCCAAGGCCGCAGCACTACGTACTCGCGAACTCACCGATGCCGAAGGCGATGCCCAGGCAGCGACCGAACGGATGAGCCTGCCCGTGGTGATGCTGTTCATCGGCTTCCTCGTCTTCATCGGATATCCCGCCCTTGCCAGCGTGCTGGCTGGCTTATGAGTCCACTTCAGACCGTTGTACTTTCAAGGAGAAGCTGATGTTGAACGAAGTTCAGATTCTGATCGCCCGCGTCCGTGCCGAGCTGGAACAGCTCCGTCATGACGAAGGCGGCTACTCAACCGAAGCCGTCGTGGTGACCGCTGCCTTGGTCCTCCTGGCGATTGCCGTGGTTGCAATCATCGTCGCCAAGGTGACCGAGAAGGCCAACGGCATCAACCTCTAGGCCGATGACCACGATGCCTCGAAACGTACTGCGCCGACTTCGCACGGATGAGCGCGGCGCCGGCACGGCCGAGCTCGTCATCGCCACCCCGCTGCTGTTGCTGCTGGTTCTGCTCATCGCTCAATTTGCGCTGTACATGCACGCCGTCCACATTGCTCAAGCCGCTGCGTCCCAGGCACTGTCCGCGGCACGAATCTCCGGCGGCAGCTCAGGCACGGGGGACACCGAGGGACAACGAGTCCTCACACAACTGGGCAACGGACCGTTGCGGGAGACCTCGGTGAACGTCCAGCGTCGAGCTGCCCAGGTATCCGTGACGGTCACAGGAACCGTGACCAGCCTGATCCCGTTCACAACCCTCGCGGTCCACGCAGAAGCCGTTGGGCCAGTGGAGAAATTCACCCCGCCAAGCGGAGCCGGGGCGGTGACACCATGACCGCGGCCCGCAGCCTCCTTGCGCTACGGCGGGACGACCGGGGATCCGCCGCAGCCGAGCTCACCCTCCTGACCCCCGTGCTGATCCTGCTCTTGCTGTTCGTCGTCTTCTGCGGTCGGCTGGCCGATACCAAGCTGCGGGTCAACGACGTCGCCCACCAGGCCGCCCGCGCCGCCACCCTGGCCCGCAGTCCATCGCAAGCCACCGCCAACGCCCAGGCCACCGCCAGCGCGGCCTTGCGCTCAGCCGGGATCGCATGCCAATCGCTGTCGGTGTCCGCCGAAACCCAGGGGCTCAAACCTGGGGCCACGGTGACCGTCACCGTGACGTGCAGCGTCGGATTAGGCGACCTGACCTCGCTCGGCGTGCCCGGCAGCCGGACGTTCGAGTCCACCCTCTCCTCGCCAGTCGACGTCTGGCGAGGCACCTCTGGAGGTACGACATGAGGTCGATCGCAGTGCTACGTCGGCTGCGCGACGATGAAGAAGGCCGGGTAACCGCCTTCGTCGTTACGATCGCGCTCGCGGCCCTCCTCTTCGCCGGCCTCGTGCTCGATGGCGGGCTGGCACTGGCCGCCAAGGTCCGCGCGATCGGCGAGGCGCAGGAGGCCGCGCGGGCCGGCGCCCAGGAGATCGATCTGGCTGCGTACCGCGCCGACGGCTCGCTGCGCCTGGTCCCGCAGCGGGCGGGCGCAGCGGCCCGGAGTTACCTCGACGCCGCGGGGCACACCGGCAGCGTGTCGGTCACCGGCAACAAGGTCGCCGTAACCGTCACCATCGACCAGCCCACCCAGCTGCTCGGGCTCGTCAGCATCGCCTCGATCACCCTAACCGGAGCCGGACAAGCTGAACCACAGCGCGGAATCGCCGGCGTACTTCCATGAGAGGACACGAAAATGGTGACTACAGAAGAGATCGAACGCCGCATCGAGGAGGCTGACGCAGCCCGGAGCGCGAAGAGGACTGAGGCCGCGCGGCGGGTCGGCGAACTCGTGCAGCAGCGGACTGAACTGGCCGAGAAGCTCAGCGAGATCGACCGGAAGCTCGGGGACGTCCTCGTCGGAGCGAGCGACGTCATCGGCATCGACGAGCTGGCCAAGTTCACCAATGTCCCGGCTGCCGACCTCGCCCAGTGGCGCGACGGTCGCAAGACGACCCGGGCCAGGCGCAAGCGGCAGACTGCGAGCACGCCTACCCCAAAAATCAGTCCGAGCGCGCCGCCGACGGTCGCCGGGACGCGGATGTCGGCCGCCGATGCGTCCACACAGGCTCCCGTACCGGTGCCGTGACCGCGCAACCGCCCCTCTCGCGCCGGACGCGGGTGTTCGCCGCGGCACTCCGGTGTGTCCGCGGACTGCTCGCGTCCGGTGCCCTGGTCGGCCTCGTGGCGGGCCTGCCTTGGGCTCTGGTGCGCTTCGTAGGCTGGCCGCTACCGGACCAGCTGCCGACCTGGGACGAGATCCAGGCGACCCTGCTCAACCCAATGAGCGTCCGCTTCCTGCTGAACACCTTGGCGGTGGTCTGCTGGATCGTCTGGTTCTTCTTCGTTCTGGACGTCCTCCGCTGCTCCGTCGACGCGGCGCGCGGAATGACGTGGCCAAGTCGCCGGCCCGGCCCACTGCGCGGGGTCGCCGCGGTCCTCGTCGGGACCATCGTGCTTACCCTGCTCGGCAGCCGAAGCTCGTACTCGGCGCCGCTTGCGGGCACCGCGGCGCTCACCGTCGGCCTCCGGCCGGTCGCCGTCGTCACATCCCCGGACCCAGGTCCGGCACCACAGGCGACCAGCGTGGTTATCGATCCCGCTGCGCCTGCTCCGGCCGGCATGGTCCAGGTCACCGAGGAAGTCCGACTCCCACACGACGGGGTCTACGACAGCCTGTGGCGCGTCGCCGAGCGCCTCTACGGTCCTGGTGGCGGCAGCCGTTGGCCCGAGCTCTTTCAGCTGAACCGCGGCGTGGAGCAGCCCGACGGACGTGCGCTGACGAAGCCCAACCTCGTGCGGCCCGGCTGGAAGATCACCGCGTACATCCCGGCGCCCAACCAGGAGCATCCGTCAGCGCCGCCCCGACAACCACCACCTCCAACGACCACTTCGCCGACGACGCCCACTCCGGAACCAACCGCGGCCGGGGAGCACCGCGAAGACCGTCCCGAGCCTGCCGTGGATCTGGTGACGGGCGTCTTTGTCAGTTTCGGCCTCGCCGGAGCGATCGCCGCGGCCGTGGCGTCGACCAGGATGTGGCGCCGGCGCCGCTATCAGATCGGAAGCGGCGACCGTGCCGACCTCCAGCGCCCGATCGCCCCCGTGGTCCGCGCCCTCTGCGCCGCGCACGACGACGGCGACCTGCGGCCTGGTGAAGTTGCCGAGCTCGTCGACCTGGCATCACCGGAGGAGCCGGAACTCAGCGGCGAGCTGGACCAGGTGCCCGCGAAGATCGGCGTTCGAGAACGTCGCGAACTGGCCCTGAGCCTCGCCAGCACCCGCGGGCTTGGCCTCGCCGGCGCCGGAGCGACCGCGGCCGCTCGCGCGCTGCTCCTGCACCTGCTCGCCGAGCAGCCTGGCAACGGCGTCGGCGTGATCGTGCCCGTTGACGACTTGCGTCTGGTTTTCGACGGCATCGCCGTTGAGGACCTGCCGACCAGCGTTCACGTCGTCGCGACGCTCGATGCCGCGCTCGACGAGATGGAGGCGGCACTGCTGACTCGTACTCGCCACGCGATCGAGGAGGCCGGAGCTCGGCCCGCTGTACCTTTGCTCGTACTGCTCGCCAGCCCGGCATCCCACGCTGATCGTCGGCTGCAAGCCGTCCTCGACAACGGCTCGACGCTCGGCCTGGCCGGCGTGCTCCTCGGCCAGTGGCGTCGCGGGGCGACTCTGCTCGTCCGCCAGGACGGCACCGTCAGCGCGACCAGCCCCGGGATCGACGACGTCCTCACAGGTACGCGCCTGTTCAATGTTCCGGCTGCCGACGCCGCCTCTCTCCTCGAAGTGCTCCGAGCTGCGGAGAGCGCCGCCGAACCGGCTCGTGAACCGGTTCCCGAGCAGCGATCGACGGAGGTCGAGGCGAGCAGCTCGATCGAGCAGGAGGAGCAGCACGTCGACAACAACCAGCCTGCTACCCGCGAGGAACCGCCGGTCGGCACCAAGCAGCCCCGTCTGTTCCTGCGTGTGCTGGGTCAAGTCCAACTCGCCGTACGGGATGAAACAGGTGATCACGAGCTGGGCGGCGCGTTCACGCCGAAACAGCGCGAAGTCCTCGTCTTCCTCGCGCTGCATCCCCAGGGAGTCCGGCGCGAGGTCCTCAACGAGGCCGTCTGGCCCGACAGCCGCCCGCCGCGGCCGTACAACTCATTCCACAACACCCTCTCGACGCTGCGCCGCGCGCTCGCCGACGCCACCGACGGCCAGCCGGGCAACCTCGTCCTCAACGAGGACGGCCGCTACCGGCTCAGCGACGAACTCCTCGACCTCGACTTCTGGCAGCTGCGGCGCGTTCTGCAGGCGCAGCGCCCACCTGACGAGCACGGCAATGCCGGCCTCCGCGACGCGGTCGAGCTGTATCGCGGTGACCTCGCCGAGGATCTGCTCGCCCAGTGGATCGAACCCTTCCGGGAGTCCGTCCGCCGAGACGTCTTGGATGCGCTTGGCGCGCTGATCCGCGCCGACGGCGACATCTCCCCGGAGACCGCGCTGGTTCTGCTCGAACGAGCTCGCAAGTTCGACCAGTACAATGAAGGCGTCTACCGCGATATCATTCGTATGCAGGCACGGTTGGGCCAGTACGCGGCTATTCCGCGGACCGTCGCGCTCCTGACCACGACGCTCGCAGAGATCGACCAGCAGGTGAGCGCCGAGACCCTCAATCTCGCGGATTTCCTCCAGCGTCGAGGCAGCGCGCGGTGGAAGGATGCCGCCGGCGGTGCGGCAGCTAGTTGATCGGCGGAGGGAGCTACCTCCGGAAGGTCCTGGCGACGGTCTTCTCGCGGTGCCTGTTAGAGCGGTAGCCCCGCCAGCATATGAAGCGGCAGTTCGACACGCTTATGGTGCCTACCGATGTGACGCCCGACTCGGATGCCGGCAGGCATGTGAACAGTCGGTAAGGGCGCGCTGCCGACAGCTTCGTTGACGTGTAATCGAATGCATTCGAGCAAACCCTTTCACTCATCTTCGCGTCTTTACCTATCGTGCTCTATTTATCTTGTTCTTTGTTATTTCGGTATTCGCTCTTATATGTTTCGGCGGCGGGCTGACCTGAGTGTTTGCTTTCATCTGTCGACCTCTTGGCCTGGCTCGGTGAGCTCTGTGGAGGGCGCATAATTGTCGTGAAATAACCGTTGGGGGTCTTGATTTTCTGTGGCTCAGTCCTAAAATGGATTGTAGGAGAGAGCGGGACGGCAACCCCAAACTCTCCGGTTCGCTAACCAACACCGCTCACCTGACTGAAGGCTCAGTGATGACCATGTTTGAGGCGTGCGTGTCCCAATTTTCCCTTACCGTCGACGCGGCGGAAACCATTCAAGCCCTGGTGGGCAGCTCTGACCACCCTTGGGGGCGACGGCTCCACGATGCGCTGAAGTTCGCCACGTACGCGGAGTGTGTGTACGCCGTTGAGCCGTACGCGCGTATCGAAGTTGCGGACTTCCGGCCGGACGCGCCCAAGTATTCCGACGTCGCCGACCGGTCCGTGTCCGGCGTGTTGGATGAGATGCAGGCGGCCGGGTACGTCGACACGCGCGAGGTGCTGCAGGAAGACGCGGGCCAGACCTACCTGTCCGAGGGACGCACAGTGACGGCCGTGCACGTCGTCCGGCCCTTCGTGCTCGTCGGCGTCGACTACCGCTTTTCCCGGGAAGCCAACAGCCGAGCGATCCGATACGGGCACGCGTACGCCGACTGGTGGGAGATCACCGAACGCGCCTACACCGTCCCGGCCGGGTGGTACCTGGTCGGCGAGACGGGCGACTTCACGGCGGCCCTGGTCGGCGTCGCCGGCATCTCAGGGGACAGCGACGACTTGCTGTGCTCCCTGTTCGAAATCGACGGATTCGGCGCGTCAACCTGTCTTGCCGGGTGCAGATCGTGCGGGATGCGCTGGTCGGCGGAGTCGGGATCGTGGCACTTCCGGCCCGACGACTGCGACGGCGACGCCTGGGACTTCGACGACGCCGCCGAGATCGACGACGAATCCGGCACCGTCGCGTGCACGGCATGCGCTACCGGTCGCGTCGGCTTCTCCATCTTCTGATCTTTCGCCGTTGCGCGGGCGGTCCCGCGTCTTCGTGGGCCGTGCGCTCACCTCTACTTCCTTGTGAGGCTGCAATGTTCGCTGTGCTCTCCGTGGACGGAACCCCGATGGGGCTGTCCGACGACGTCGCCGAATCGATCACCCTGCAGTTCGACACGGACTCGGCTCCGACTCATCGGTGCCGAGCGTGCGGGGAGGAACTGGCCGAGACCCCCGACGGCTACGAATCGACGTCCGGCGACACCGCGTGTGCCGACTTCGAGCCGACGGCCGAAACCGACCCGACTACGGCGAGGGACCGCACGATCCCGAGCGGATCCCGCTGTCCTGGTGCAACAGTGCGGCCGTCCACACCGACGAATCCGAAGACTCGGTCACGGTGTCCATTTCGGTTGGGGACCCGCGCGGCGCCTTCACCTTCACCATCCGGCGCGTGCCGGACGACGCCGAAGGCGACCTCGCCGGACGGCTGATCATGCACACCCCGTACACCGGAGAACCGATGCCGCACGCCGCCTTGACGGTGCTGCACGAAGGAACCCACGTCGTCGGCACCTACGCGCCGACTCGGCATCTGCGTTCCGTCCCTCCCGCTGCCTGAACGCCTACGGAGGCTTCTGATGAACACAGCGCCAGCATTCGACCGCGCCCAGCCCGGCGAGGTCTACGTGACCGTGGCCGACTCCGGCGTCGTCTTCCCGGCCTTGATCGAGCACAAGCGTTGGAACGGGTTCGCTCGGCCGCGCATCAGCCGCGCGACGGCTGAAGCCATGGTCGCCTGGCTGAGCGAATGCAACGGTGCCATCGCCGCCGCATTCGACGGCGAGGCAGTCGCCATCACCGAAACCGCGGCCGGTCGCGCGGAACGTATCGAACCGGGCGCCGATGGCCGGTACCCGATCGGCGCCGGTGCGTGGGAATGGGAACTGACCGCACCAGCCGCCGACGTCGCCGCCGAGCAAGCGTTGCTCGCCGGTGCTTACCGGCTCGCGCCCGAAGCGGGCGAAGTCCTGGTCAAGATCAACGCCACCGGCAGCGATCCCGGCTTCCCGGCCCAGGTGGACCCCGTGTCCGGCTGGAGCCGGTCCGGGACCCCGCGCTTCCGCCCCGACGTCGCGGTCGTCGTAGTCGCCTGGCTCAACGCCTGCGGGCGGCAGTACCCAGGCGCCACAGTGGCGTACTGGGAGGACAACACGATCATGCTTCTTGATCCGCTCGCCGCAATCCAGGACGGATACGTGCCGACGCAAGTCGTCCTAGAGGCGGACGGCCGGTTCGCGATCGGCGCCGACTTCGAGTGGGAACGCGCCAAAAGCTGACAGCTCGCGAACAACGAGAACCACGCACAGCCGTGGTGTTCCGGGACGGCAACCCCGGCACACCACCGAACCACCAACACCGCACCGAAATCATCCGAAGGGATCCGTCATGACGCGCACACCCCGTCGACCGTCCAGGGCCGCAACGAAGGCCCCACGCACGGTTTCGCCCGAAGAACGCGCCGAGCGCCTCGCGGCCGCCCGCGACCAGCTGCTGGAGGGCGTGGACAAGCTGATGACCGCCGACGGCTGGCAGCAGCTGATCACCTCACGCGCCTGGCTGCGCCGCTACAACCTGATCATGATCCTGCAGCAGTGCCCCGAAGCCACCGACGTGCGGCCGCTTTCGGAATGGAAGCGCGAAGGCTACGGCTTCATGCGCAAGGGCACGCACAAGATCAAGATCTGGAAGCCGTGCTTCCGAAGGACGACCGAAGACGAGAACACCAAACCGACCGAAGGCGCCGAGACGGATCCGGACAAGGCGCCCGCGTTGTCGGGATTCATGCTCGTGCCGGTCGTCGACGTCTCCCAACTGCAGGGGGATCCGCGGGCCGCGCAGCCGTCCCCGCCGGAACCGATCGCGCTGTGCGGTGACGCGCCACGCGGCCTGTGGGACGGTGTCGCCGCCCAGATCGGCGCATGCGGCTTCACGGTCGAGCGTGGAGACTGCGGCGGCGCCTTCGGCCGAACCGTCTTCTCCGAGCGACGCGTGACCGTGCGCGACGACGTCGAACCCGCGCAGGCGGCTAAGACGCTGACGCACGAGCTGGCACACATCCGGTGCGACCACGAAACCCGTCTGGCCACCACGCCGCGGCATGTGCTGGAGGTCGAGGCCGAGTCAGTGGCCTGCATCGTCGCCGCGGTATGCGGAATGGACACGCTGGCGTACTCCGTGCCCTACGTCGCCGGTTGGGCGGCCGATCGCGAGACGGCACGCACTTCGGCGGAGTGCGTACTCCGCGTTGAAGATCGGATCCTGGACCGGCTTGGCCACGCGGCAGCTTCACCCGTGGCGACTCTCGAGGATCTGGCTGCTTCGCACGGCGTTCCCGCAGTCGCGTGAATAGGCCGGGACGCGCCATGATTCCTTCAATCCTGGGCTGCGCCGAGCTCTATGGCCGCCTTCGCTACGTCACCAACCACGCCGGGGCGCAACGGCGAACGCATCCACCCGCTGGCATGTCAACCGCATCCGCCTTCGACGACCACGACCCGCTCGGCTTGCACGGCCACGTCCTGCAGGGCCTCGGGGCTACCCCCGAATACCTCGACGGCTTCACCGGAGCCTCGGCCGGCTATCCGGCGTTCGGATTCCGGCTCACCGAGAAGGCAGCTCGCCTGGCGCGGCTCTCGGAGGAGTTCGAAGCGTCCTGGACGTGGGGTGACGCCATCCGAGCCGCAGCCAGCCTGGCGCACCAGATCGACAACGCCGAGGACGACCTGGCGCTCGGCGACATGGCCTTGCTGGCCGTGGCCCGCCACGTCGGGCGTCAGCACCCACCCGAGATGACGCCGTTGCCCGGCTGGTCGCCGCCCGGCACACCGCTGTTCCTCGACGGATACCCGGCGACGCTGTTCGGTCACGTGGCCGCAGATCTGCGCGTGGACGCCGTCACCGCGACCTGCGCGCGGGAGACCCGGGCGGTCACGCTGTTCCGGTCGCTCGGCTGGCGACTCACGCCGCGAGCCGAAGCCTTGGCTGACGCGGTGCAGCATTACGAAGCAAAGGGGCTTCGCTGGCCCGATGCTATTGCCGCGGCGGCGCAGACCGATGTAACGCATATCGAGCGGCGCAACTGGGACCGCTGAAATCCGATTCCGAACTTGTTAGTAGCGCCCGGCGGGTGAACACCTCCGGAGAGGCGCGGCAACCACCCGCCGGGCTCCAACACCGCACACCCCAGAAGGGTGCGCGAGCCAGCAGTCTAGCGCACGGCTCGTACCTGCGGTGTGACGCCGTGCTGTGCCTCTGATAACTGGAGGGAACTCCCGTGTCTTCATCCCGTCGTGCAATCTCTACCTCTGTCGATGCTGGGCAATTTGCGCATAAGATCGCCACGGCAGTCGAGTCCGCATGGTACCGAGCCTATGGAACCGGTCGGCTTGATATCCCGATTTCAGTTGTTGCCACGCTCGCCGCCTTGCCGGACAAAGATTCGTGTGGACACAACGTCAGTGAATCGGTGCTCAGCTGGGACGCCGACACCTTCCATGACTTCGCGCGGCACCCGTGGTCATCGATCATCCGGCACCGAGCCGAAATCACGCACCTCCTCCATCTGATGATCGCGTGGATCTTCGATGATCCTGACCGCGACGTGCGCGGCCACGCGCTGGCCGTCGCGCAGGCCGCGCTGCGTGCAGGGCAAACGCACCTCACCGGTACGGAACGGCGGTTCGACGTCGACCTGCTCGGCACCGTGCTGACCGTTCTTCGTCCCAAGTCGGCTCTCAAGGCTCGCGGTCAGTTCTACACGCCCGAGTCGGTGACAAAGCTCCTCGCCGGCATGTCCGACGTCCGGGAGTGCAGCAACGTGACGGACCCGATGATGGGGACCGCCGGCATGTTCCGCGCGGCGGCGGAGGTCATGCGCGAACGAGGCCGCGACCCGCGCACTGTCCGCTGGATCGGCTGCGACGTCGACGCGCTCGCCGTCGCCTGCGCCACCGTCAACAGCATGATCTGGAACCTCGGGGTCGACATTGTGTTCCGCACGGGCGACACGCTCGAGAGGGGCTGGCGAGAGGTGGCGCTGGCGCAACGGGAGGAGCTCCGCCAGCTTGGCCGTGAGCTTCAGCGCGATAGCGCGATGGTTGCTTTCATCAAATCGCTCTGAACACGAGTGATTCGTGAGACGGAGGGCTTGCGTCGCTGAATGAAGCAATCAGCCGAGGCGGTGGCCGATGTGCGATCGAAGGCTTGATCGATTGGTCTCTGTGAACGGCATATTTCTGCAGCCTCAGTCGGTGAGCCCCGCTGCGTGGGCGAGGCGCATGGGCTATGATCGAGACTGTCGCTGGAAGACGTCACGGAGGCAGGGTGCTGGACTCGTTCTACTCCGGTAAGAGTCCGCTCTTGGTCGACTTGGACGGTTTTTTCAAACCGGTAGTCGAATCCGAAAAAGTCTCACTTCGACCACGTGACTACTTAAGTATGCTGCCGTCTACGCGTGCCGAGGTCCACCGGATCTGTCAAGTGCACTTCCTCTTTCGCAGTGCTTTCAATCTCACTGCCAGTTCGGGGCCTTTCTCTGGGATGGAACCTCTAAGTCGACTCATGCTCTTGCGTGCCCTTGAGGCTTGTTCTGATGGCGACTTGAAGGTGTTGAAGATTCCTGATTGGACCGAATTCTTCTGCGACTCGGTGAGGGACGTGCATGGCAACGAATTCCCACTGGTTTATGAAACCGCACTTCACGTGGACATTCAGCCACGCCTACACGCATGGTCGGTCCCGCGGAAGCGGGAAGTCCACGTCTCTGCGTTAACGCGCGAACTGTTGCTTCGGGTTAATGTCCTGCTGGTTAATGCGACTGGCTATTTTGATCCGGAAAACCCGGCGCTTAATCGAGACGTCGGCGCTCAAGGTGCAAAATATATTCTCGGTTATCTTTTGGCGGGCTACGACGATCTGAACTATTCGCGTTTGCCGGTTGCTCGAGCTCAGTCTCATGAGCATTTTCACGAGGCGATGCTCATAACTCAAACGCAGGTTGAGTTCATGATCTCGCATGAATTTGGTCATGTCGCTCAAGATCTTGCCGGCTTGAACTTGGCGGATCGGGAAACTCGGTGTGACGACTTCGCGTTCGATGTGATCAGTAAAACTGAGCGTGTGCAGAGGGTTTTTATAGCGCTTCGCTGGCTCTTCTTGATTATTTCGCTCGAACGGTTGTTGGGAGAGATCTTATATGGGTCATCCGATGAGTGGACGGGAGACGTGGACTGGTTGCAGGAAGAGATCAGGGGGCGAGATCGCACTGAGCAGATACTTGTGGAGAATGAGTCGCGTGATGTATTGAGTTGGACGGAATCAGCTGGATCTCTTCTGCTGTTTTCTGTCAAGGCGTATCTCCGCGAAATTGGCCCGGGAGGTGTACGCCAGATAGTAGCTAAGATTCGCGAGGATGCTGTATTGCCGTCTCCGCAGCAGATGCGGGAGTTTGTGGGACGCGCGCTTGCTGGCCTCGGATAAGCTGTCGAGTTCTATAAGGTAAAGAAGGGTTCTAATGCATAGCGAGACAATAGTTCTAACCGTGGAAGCGGACGTCCCAGGTGACGTCTTGAGCCAGATCGACTCAGCGTCCTTCGAGTGGAGCGGCGGTACTGAGGAAGCGCCCATCTCGTTTACTGCGACAAGAAGTGAGGAAGGTGAAGGTTTCGGCCTGACCGAAGTCCTCACCATCGTGATCTCGATCGGTAGTTCGGCCGCATCCGACCTCGTTGCGGATGCGGTGCGGAGGGGGTTGCGCGGGATTATTAGGCGAGTTCGGTCCGCTGACGACCAGTCGGACGGGAGCGCGGACGGTATCGCGAAGCTCGTTGACCGCCAGCGGGGCGCCCAGACCGATGTCGGTGCACACGTGTCGTCACAAAAGGCAACTGAACCTGAACCTCAGGAACCAAGCCGCGACGTTTGAAAACGTAGCGTCGTTTGGTTGGCTGGCCGCGAAGCCGTCAGGTAGTCGTCTCCGTTCCAGCGGTACGAACTCACCTGGACCGGCTCGCCGAACGTCGGGGCGTGCACCATCTTCCCTGCCCCGATGTACAGGCCCACGTGGTGGACGTTGCCGCGCGTGCCGTAAAAGACCAGGTCGCCGGGGAGTAGCGGCTGGCCGCCCGGCACCAGCGGGCCGGCGGCGTACTGGGTCCGGGCCGTCCGCGGCAGGGCGATGCCGGCAGCCGCGTAGGCCGCCTTCGTCAGGCCCGAGCAGTCGAAGCCGCTGTCGCCGTTCAACGGCCCGTTCCCGCCCCACAGGTACGGCAGCCCGAGCTGGCCGCAGGCGAAGTTGATCGCCGTGGCGGTGGCGGCGTTCGGTGCCTGGATATCGTCGCAACGGCCGGTGCCGACTGCGGCCTTGCTGTACCTCTCGGCCTGGTCGAGGACTTCGTTGACGTACCAATCCGCGTGATTGTAGGCGAACAGCGCCTTGCGGATGTCTCCGGGCGCGCCGGACTCGCACAGGTAGTACGCCGCCGCGTAGATCGCGTCATGCTTGTCCCATGGCGACGGCGGGGTCTTGCCGCCCGGCGGTAGTGGATGCCGGGCGACGACTCCGTCGAACGTGGACTGGAGGAACTGCATCGGCCCGCGAGCGCCGAACGAGTTCTCGGTTCCCTCCGCGATACCGATCAGCTTGCTGCGGCCGTGGTCGCTCTCGACCTTGCCGATCGCCGCGAGGATCGACCAGTCCAGCCCGGGACACGCGGCAGCTGCCGCTCGGTAGAGGGCGAGGTAGTCGCCGGGGATGTCGGCGATGGCCTCCTGGCTCGGCTCGGTGCCGCTGCTGCCGAACACGGCCTTCACGACGCCTTGCCCGATGCCGCCGATGAGGATGATGAAGACCACGACCGCGGTGTAGGCGAACTTCATGGGCACCTCCGGAAGCGGCTGGCGGGCGAGACGGGTGGGAACGGATCCGGAGCGGTCAGGGCCGCCGGACCCTGCTGGGCCGGAACCGGACTTGACGTCGGCACCTCGCCGGGCAGATCCGTTTGCGGCCAGAGCTGGGCGAGCTCGACGAGCTGCAACCGGCCGGGGTGACACGTTGCCGACCCGGCGATCGGCAGCCATCGGGTGGCGGCGGGGTCGCTGGCTGCGTCCGCGGCGGTGGTGGCCAGCGGCACGAGCCTGGGCTGGTCGAGCTGGGACAGGCAGTCGGCGAGCGCTCGGCGCGCGGACGTCTCGCGTCGCTGGGTGGGTAGCCAGATGAGGACCGGGGTGGTGATGCCGGTCGCGGCGGCGAGCTTCTCGTAGCCGTAGAGCTTACGGCTGAGCTTGCCGAGGTCTTCGGTGCCGAAGTCGAACTCGAGGAAGAACTCAAGCTGATGGTCGTCTTCGCGCCACCGGCCGTAGGCGTCGGGACGCACCATGTCGCCGAACAGGCGTCCGCACCGCAGCTCGGACCACCACGCGATCAGCGACCCTCGCACCCCGGGACGTCGGCTCAGCGCGACCAGGGCGGTGAAGAAGCCGTTGACGCCGACCGTGTGGGCCAGACGCAGGGAGTGTGCGATTCCGATCGCGTCTTCGTGCCGGTAGCCGATCGACTTGGGGTCGAGTCCATCTTCGTAGGCGAGGGCGACCGCGCCGGCGATGTCGAGCACGTAGTGCATCGGGGCGGTGCCGGTCGTGACGAACGGCTGGAACCGGTCGATGACGCGCCACTTGAACAGGTCGAGCAGCCGGTGGTTGGCCGCGCGCATGCTCGGGTAGCAGAGCTCGACGATCTGCTGGGTCGTGAAGACTTTGTGCTCATAGAGCATCCGGGCCAGCCACCGGTCGCGGTGGGTCAGCCGACCGGCGAGCTGGGCGTGGTGTTCACCCGTGGTGGCTGCTCGCGGCGTGGGGCGCTGGGGCATGTGCCCGCGCAACGCCCGCTGAGGAGTGGGGTTCGAAATCATCGGAGTACCTCCGGTTTTAGGCGGCGCGGCGAGGATCGGCGGTGGGCGCTGCGGCTCCGGGCGTGATGGGCTCGACCTCGGCGACTGGTGGCCGGGTGTTGATGCGGGCTGCTTTGCGGATCGCCCTGGCGCGGCCGGGGACCGCGGGCGGCAGCTTTTCGGTCACCGCGGTGAACGGCGGTGCTTCCTCTCCGCCGAGGACCAGGCGGGCGGCGACGTGGAAGGCGCCCAGGTTGGACAGGTCGTGATCGCTCAGTCGCGGCATCGTGTGGCGTGCCAGCCGCTTCGCGTCCTCAGGGGACGCGTTGAAGAAGATCTTCGACCGGGCGTTCGTGCTGATGCCCTCTTCGAGTTCCTTCGGGAGCTGGCCGAGGTACTGGTGGGCCAAGGTCATCGACAGGCGATATCCGCGAGCCTCGGCGAGCATGTCTTCCAGCGGGTACGCCAGGTTCAGGAAGTTGTGGCACTCGTCGACGTAGAGCCCGCAGTCGCGCCGCTGACGCTGGGGGACGCGGGCCCGGCGGGTGGCGGCTTGCCAGGTGCGGGCGACGACGATCGAGCCGACCAGCCGCGCCGTTTCCATCCCCAGCGCGTCTCGGGCGATGCGCACGAGGCAGATGCCGCCGGTGTTGAGCACCTCGTCCATGTCCACCGTGGACTTCCCGCCGGCGATCGCGGCGCGGACGAATGGGCGCAGCAGGAAGCCGCGGACCTTGTTCATCAACGGCGCGATGACCTGCGCTCGGCTCGCTTCGGACAGGGCGTCGTACCAGGACCAGAACCCGCGCAGCACGTCATCGTCGATCTGGTCGCAGGCCCGTTGCCGGAACGCCGGGACCGTGAGGAGTTTCGGCAGATCGACCAGGGTCGGCGTGCCGGACATCGCGGTCAGGGTGAGCAGGCCGGCGCGCAGGATGTCGTCGGTGCGCGGGCCCCACGAGGAGGTGTAGATCCGGGAGAAGATGCTGACGAGGTTGTCGACCGCGCGGGCCTTGTCCACGCCCTCCAGCGGGTTGAGCACTGGTGGCCGGCTGCGGGAGTCGGCGTCGAACAGCACGACCTTCTCGCCGAGCTCCTCGGGGATGCGCATCAGCAGGTCCGACACGAGGTCGCCCTTCGGGTCGACGACCACCACGCCTCGGCCAGCCTCGGCGTCGTCGAGGATCAGGCGGCCCATCAGCTCCGACTTGCCGGATCCAGTCGCGCCGAGGATGTGCAGGTGATGACGCGCGTCGGCGACGTGCAGGCCGACCGGCCGGGAGTGCCCCGAGTCCGACAAGCCGAGCGGCTTGATCAAGTCGCCAGCCGTGGCGATGCCGGGCGGCGGCGGGACGGCCTTCGCGCCGGCGCGCTGGAGGCCGGGCGTGGCTTCGTCGATCGGCAGGTGCGCGAGCGCGGCCAGCTCCGGGATCGAGAGCAGGTCGCCCTTGCCGAACCGGCGTTCGGCCAGCACCTGGACTGGGGCCTGCCGGAGCCGGATCCGGCGGAAGTAGTTGTGCTCGGAGAAGGCGGCGAACGCCGAGGCGATCGCGTGGCCGCGTCCCCGGAGTACCTCCCGGACCGCCTGGATCTCGGCTGTCGTCGCGTGCTCGGGGACCGTAGTGGCGACCGCGTATCGGATGCGGGTCTCGAACTGGTTCTGCCGCAGCTTCTCCACGACCGCGCGGTCCTGCGCGGCGGACTCCAGGCTGGTTTGCCGATCCAGCCCCGGCGTCCGCGAACTGGACGACGGCTTCGCGGTCTTGCCTGGCGTCACGACGTCCAGCAGCCGGCCGACCAGGTTGACCGAGCTGCCCGCGTGCACCCGCTTCGCCGCGCGCCGCGCCTTGGTCACGCGGTGCCCGGCGACGGGCCGGGCGAGGATCTGCACGCAGGCCCGCTCGTGGGGGCCGAGCCCGACCGGGGCGCCGAGCAGGGCCCGGATCGGGTCGGCGGGGTGCTCGGTGCGGATCGGAAGTGCTTCCGAGCGAGCCAGCCGCAGCTCGCCGCCGACTGCTTCGATTCGCTGGCCCGCTGCGGAGGCGGTGGGGATCGGGGGCTTGGCCGGCGTCGTGCGGGTGTGCGCGCCGGGCCAGGCCGCCTCGATGGCGCGCTCGACCATCCCCGGCGGCACCAGGCCAGGTACCCACAAGCGGATTTGCACGCCGTCGTCGGTGAACGTCAACTCGAAAGCCAGGTGAGGTTGCCCGCCGAAGCGCCGCCGCCAGCTTGGTCGCAGCAGGCCGACCAGGTTGGACCACACGGTGATCGCGCCGGATGGGTCGACGGTCGGCGGCGCCAGCACGGTGACCAACCGGGCGTCGCTGACCAGGCTCTCGTGGTAGCGGCGGCGCCAGCGGCGTCGAGCGATCACCGCGGCGGTCGTCGCGACTGCCAGTGCCGGCCCGGCGATCGGCCCCCAGGTGAAGACGAGATCGCGAAGGTGGGCCAGCACGGTCTGGAACGCACCGAGCGGGTCGCGCAGGTAGTCGCCGGCAGGTGAGGCGAGAGCCGTGCCGACGTGCTCGACGAGCGGGAACTGAAAGGTGGACAGAGCGAACGGCCAGGACATCAAGACCTCCCCATGGAAGCGGTCGACGGAGTTGGAGCGCTGGATCGGGCAGCTCGCGGTTGGCCGCCTTGCCCAGGCCAGGTCTCGGCGGCGCGACTGCAGCGCGCCCGCACGGGTGTTGTCGACGACCAGCCGCAAGAGCGTGTGCGGTGCGCTCGGCGTCGACTTCGGCATGCCATTCGGAGAACCGATGTCTCGGCAGGCGCCTGAGGTAGTTCGGAATGCGGTTCGCCGGCACGCCGACTGGTCGCCGGCCGAGGACGGCGAGGAGGTCGCTGGCTTTCTGCGCCGACCACCCCCAACTCGACGATCGCCGCTTCGTCCGGAAACACGTCGGCGACGCGATCCATGGCCGGGTTCAGCGCGGCGACCTGCTTGCCGCCGTCCGAGTAGACCCACAGGAAGTTCGGCGGCGGATCAGTCTCGACGAGGGACCAGAACCGAGAAACCTCTTTGGTGTAAGCCTAGAAATTCGCGCCGGGCGAGTCCTGCAAATGTCCAGTCATGGGACGCCTGTGAGAGTGGACGCAGCCCACCTGTCGTGCTTACGGCGGCTGTCCCCGAACAGGTAATGCCCGCGGCCATCTGGACGGGCAACGCCCTGGAGGCGGGCTCCGAAGTGGCGGACCACGACCTAATGATCGCTGCTCAGAATCCAGACGCCAAGGGCCTTGCTGAGGTCGTCGAGCTTGCCCAATGTCGTGACAAAGCCCCTGGTAGTTTGCTTGGATGTGAAACTGTTGAAATAACCAAGCGCCCCAATAGAACAGTCCTTAATGCTCCTGAGCATGGCCATAACATCACCGATGCGCTCGACGTCAGGCGCCAAGTCGGGAGCCTTCGCAGGAAGGTATCTTCGACTTACATCGTACACATTTCCCAAAACGTATCGGTAGCGCAGGACGAGATCTTCATCCATTGGATATTGAACAACGTTGTGTATATGAACTATCACGCCATGGCACGCTTCAACCTCCATTTGGGAGAGTTTGAAGAACAAAAGGACTGCACGTTTGAGATGATCGCTCTGACGTGTCCCGACAAGAGCTGACAAAAGTACCTTTAGTGATTTGTCCCATTGCGGGTCCAAGGTCAGGCGTTGAGCTAACACCTGGCACTCCAGCGGTCACGTCAGAAGTGAGTCGGCATCTCCGAGACGCCTGGTGAGCGAGTCGGCGTGTGCCGCCAGGATGTCACAAAGGCCAGCTGCGGTGTGGCCTCCGCGACCTTCCCGCAGCTTTCGCAGTACACCAAAAGCAGCATCTCGTTCGGTGTCCAGGTCAGTCGCCAGCTGTCGTAACCGTGCAAACTGGGCCGAATCGGCTGCAGAGTCGGCGGCGACAATTAACTGTTGGATGACCACGTCCAGCCCGCGCAGCGCCTTCCTCGCCTCGGCTACTGACTGCATCCCCAGTGCCGGCTCGGACAGCACGGCAGGCACGATCGCGACCAGCGACTCATGGCACCGGTGCGAGACGACCGACACGAAGTCGGTGCGATCCGGGGCGGTGACGTCAACACCGGCGTCGATCGTGTTGACTGGGGAGACGACCAAACTCAAGGCTGGATGGTCGTCAAGGGTGCGCGGATGTACGGAACTCAGTTCATCCACGATCTTATGTAGGCTGCCCCTGTACCCCGTCTTGTTCGGATCCTCGAAGGCGGCCGCCAGGAGATTCCGAGTCGCCCCCGCGGCGGCAGCACGATCCAGGACCTTTTTCCACATGGAGTCTGATCCGTCGCTGTGCGACCAATGGAGGAAGGCACGCGGCCAGTCCGACACGGACGAAACCAGATCTTCGACATCGTCTCCCGTCGGATAGGCGTGCCAGAGCAGACTGTGCAGCGCGCGGATCCGTGGGTCACTCCACTCCAGGTCGGCCGCGTCAAGCATCATGGCCCCTTCCTACTCTCGGGCACCCCGTTGCGCCACCCGCTCCTGGATACTGAGGGTTTCGCGGCCCGGTCCGCCGTGCGCGGGAGATGGGAGCAAGGTGATCAAGAAATGGACGAGCGCGTGAGCGTACTGACCGAGCTTCCGGTCGATTGGAGCCGACCGGAACTACGCGAGCTACGTGATCTTCTAGTCCTTGCCTATCCCGGCCGGGACGCCGCAGAGCAGATCGCCATCGAGGCGGGCCTCGTTGCTGGCACTTTTCCGTTGCTGGATGACATGAGGTCGACATGGAGGAAGCTGATAGACCGGCTGGCCAATCAGGGCAGGTTGCGTGCTCTGGTCGAGCACGCGTCGACCGATCCTGTCGCCTCGGGGTACACGGCTCGGTTCAGGGAGATCCTCGCGGGAGAGACAGCGGTCTCCGCGACCAGCCCACTGGAGGCCGTGGATGGATGGTGGCTAGGCGACGACCGCTCCACACGCAGGGCCGCGCAGCTACACGAGCAACGCCTGTTGGAGCGCCGGAGCAGGCACTTTGACGTCGAGACGGCGTCGGCCATAGTCCGCGCGGCGCGAAGCGTGGGCAAGTTAGCCATCCAGTTCAGTGCCGCCGCAGCCAATGGTAGCGGTTTCCTCATCGGTCCGAACCTGGTCCTCACTAGTTGCCACAACGTGGACGACCGCGAGCATGGACGTGCCACTAGTGCGACCATCGACTTCGACCACACACAGACCCGAAGAAAGAACCGACTGGTCAGGCGGTTGACGCTGCCGCCAGCCCACGCTGACCCCGAGCATGACTGGGCCGTACTCGAACTCGAGCGAAGCGTTGATCGCGCATCGCTTGGTCTCGGCACGCCCTACGACGTGAACGTGGATGACACTGTCGTCATCATTCAGCATCCGCTCGGTGCACCCAAGCAGTTCGCCATCGAACCACTGGCCGTGCGGCACGTGGACGCGAGGTGGATCCAGTACCTTGCCGACACTCAACACGGCTCGTCTGGCTCTCCGGTGTTCAGCTCCCGTATGCATGTGATCGGCCTTCATCAGGGAGAGCAGTCAACCTTCGTGAGATCCCGGTCCGGCGTACAGACCGTGTGGCGCAATCGTGCCGTCAACATCGATCAGGTAACGCAGGGACTGCGGAACCGGGGTTTCCAGTAAGGGAAAGATCGGAGAAGGCACATGAACAACGATGAAGACTTCTGCATCGACGCATATGTGGAAGGCGAGCAGTTTGACCCCCGGGCAGTTCCGCGAGAGCTCGACCTGTTCGCCACTACCCCGGAGGAGCTCGCAGTCGCCTGGAACTGGCGTTGGCAACCCGGCCAGGAGCTGCGGATCAGCTTCCTCGACGGGTCACGCACGCTGCACAGACAAGTGGAGCACTATGCTCGAACCTGGCTGGATCACGCGAATCTCGCTTTTAGCTTCGGCAACTACCCAGATCCGGAGATTCGAATCTCGTTCCGCGGTGCAGGTGCGTCGTCGCTGGTCGGGACCCAGGCGATGAGTCAGCCGCGGGACCTGCCGACCATGCGACTTGGTCGCCTGGCCGGACAATCCGAAAAAAGGAACAGAAGAACGGTGCTGCACGAGTTCGGCCACGCCATCGGCTGCATCCACGAGCAGGCCAGCCCTGCCTCATCGATACCTTGGGATGAAGCCAAAGTCTACTATGAGTTCCGAAAACTCGGCTGGAGCGATGAACGAATCTACAACAACATCCTGGTTCGGTATTCGAACCAAGGGTATCGGTTTAGCGCCTACGACCCAAAGTCGATCATGCAATACCCTATTTCCAGTAGATGGACCAGGAATGGGTTTGAAGTCGGCTGGAACACGGATTTGTCGAAGCTTGACAAATCCTTCATCTCGCGTGTGTATCCACGATGACTACCATGCGTTTAAAGCTTATTGCAGCAGACGAAAGCCAGCGCTAACTGTCGATCTCTACAAAGGCGCCTTCGGTCTCCCGTGACTCGTCTAAGTACTCGGCGAGTTCTGCGGGGTCTGTCGTGACCAAATGGTGCTCGGTCGGCGAAGCGATGGACTGGAAGGCCACTCGCTGGGTCCCAGTCGACAAGAGCCCTTGGCCTCGGTCGGCAGTGAGGAGGAACTGCCGTTCGCCCTGCGAAAGGCCGAAGATCCGGCAGATCTCGTCGATCGCCTGCGGTGCCTGGCGCAGCAGGATTTGCGTCGCCGCGTTGGCGATGATCGCCTTGCCCAGGTCGGTGCTCGTCACGTCGGGGGCGTCCTGGGTCGCGACCGTGACGCCGCCCCACCACTTGCGGGAGCCCTTGGACATCCGGAGGAGGAACTCGCCGCCGGCCGGATCCTTCATCAGCAACCAGGCTTCGTCGACGACGACCTGCCGGGGTTTGCGGATGGCCGGATTGGACACTTGGCGCCACACCGCATCGAGCGCGAGAAGTGTGCCGATTGCCTTGAGCTCGCCGGGGAGGTCGCGCAGCGAGAACACGACGAGGTGGCCCTCGGGCCGTGTCGTGGTCGGACCGGAGAACAGTCCGGAGAACGCGCCCGTGGTGAACGGCTGTAGCCGCGCCGCAAGGTCCGTCCCGCCTGCCTCAGCCAAGACCTCCGCGAGGTCGGCCAGCAGCGGCGCTGGCCGGGTCCAGGTTCGCGGATCCGACGTGATGCCGGCGCGCTGGTAGGTCGCGGTGATCGCCTGGTCGAGCGCGGCCCGCTCGGTCGCGGCGAGCTCGTCGCCCAGCAGCACCGAGATGACGGTGTGCAGGAACAGGCTGCGCCGGATGAGCGCGTCGCGGGGAGCTGTCCGGCGTCCGTCCGGCCGGGTGTGAATGGGCAAGTCCATGGGGTTCAGCCGGACCTGCTCGACGCCGAGGTGGACGTAGGTGCCGCCAACCGCGGCGGCCAGCCGGGCGTATTCGTCCTCCGGGTCGATGACGTGGATCTCGATGCCGCGGTACAGGCTGCGCAGGAGTTCGAGCTTCACCAGGTACGACTTGCCGGCGCCGGACCGGCCGAGGATCACGCTGTTGTGGTTGTCGAGGGCGAACCGGTCGTGGTGGACAAGTCCTTGGCTGCCGACGTTGAAGCCGTAAAGCACGCCGGTCGGGGCACCGACCGAGGTCGGGTCTGGCGGCGGCAGGTCCGGTGACGTGAATGGGAACGCCGCCGACAGCGCGCTGGTGTCGAAGGTGCGGCGCATCCCGACCAGGTCCAGGCCCATCGGGAGGCTCGTAATCCAGCCCTGCAGGCTCCGGTAGGTGGTGGGCTTGCAGTCCAGCAGGAGCGATGCCGCGAGCGACCGGATTGCGGCGACCTCGTCGCCGAGCGCCTCCTCGGTCGCGGCGTGCACGGTGAGGTAGAGGCCGAGCCGGTAGAGCTTGCCCTCGCCGCGGGCGACTCGCGCGGAGAGGTCGTAGGCGTCCTCGGTGGCTGCTTCGACTTGGGGGTCGATCAGCCGTCCCTTGTCGCTGGTGTGCCGGCGACCCGACTCCAGCTTTGACAGCTGCTTCTTCAGCCGGTTGGCCGCAGTGACGGGGTCGATCGGCTCGATGTGCAGCGAGACGTCGACTCGCCCGGGATAAGTCAGCAGGGGCTGCAGCCAGCCGGGATGAACCTCGCGTGGGTAGCCGGTGACGGCGAACGACGCGACCCATTCGCCTCCGACTTCGAGCGCTCGGGGACGCACGGAGATGGCGTCCGGGGTGAACGCGCCGGCCTGCCCGACGGGTGCCTGCCTGCTTGCGGCGTCGCGGTGCCTGGTCCTCTTCATTGGCGGTCCCTCCTTGCGACGTCGTCGTAGTCGTCGGGGTCTTCGTCGTCCTCCCAGCCGGGCTTGGCAGCGCCGAACGCGTCTTCGGTGGCGAACGCGGTGCGGCCGAACGCGGTGTCGTTCCAGCTCTCGTCCGGGGCGGTGGTGATGACCTCGTCGGAGCCGGCGAGGTCGGAGTTCGGCGGGATCAAGCTGTCGGGGTTGCACGCCGCGGAGAGGACCGCCGTGGCCTGACCGGCATCCAGCGGGGTGACCACGATCCCGGACGGCGACAGCAGCTCCACCGCCTCGCCCAGCCGACGCATCAACCGCGCTTCGGCGGCGCGTCGAGCGGCGTCGTCGATCGAGGCGGCCTGCCTCGCTGCCCTTCGTCGCGCCGACAACGCGGCCAGCGGCGAGGCCCCACCCAGCCCGTTGGTCGGACCGCTGGTTCGCAGTGGCTCTCGCAGGATCAGCAGAACCTGGCGCCGCAGCAGGTCGGTCGCGCGGCCGAGCTGATAGAGGTACTCGGCGTGCTCACGCGCAGCCCGTTCCAGCGCGGGGTGCGGCAGCCCGCCGGCCTGTTCGCGAAGTTGTCCGATCTGCCCCGACAGGTCCAGCCGTTCCGCCCGGACGAGTACCTGGACCGGCGCGGTCAGCGAGTGCAGGTACCGGCCGAAGGAGGTGACGAGCGCCTCCTGCTCGGCAGGCGTGCGCAGCCCGAAGTTGATCGTGGAGCAGACCGCGACCACGGCGGCGCCGTCCTTGCCGAGATCGATGACACCGGTGTCGTCGATCCCTTCGGCGGGCAGCCGCAGCGCGGCCGGTGAGATCGAGCTCGCCACCTGCCCGGTCCACTCGGGCGCAGGCCGGATCCCTTCCGGCGCGGCAACCCGGTGCTGCGGACTAATCCGCTGGCGCAGCGCCGCCAGCACGAGCCGGTCGAGGGAGACGCCGTCGCGCTGACCCAGCGCAAGGAACGCGGCGGTGACGCCGATCGGGATGGCGATGACCAGGAACGCCGCCAGCGGGACGAACGCGCGGGTGACCGTGTACGTCCCGTACAGCACGATCCCGGTGACGGTCAGGATGAGCAGCTGTCGCGCGGTGAGCGGACCGATCACTCGGTCTTCGCGGTCGACGTCGGCAGGAATCCGGACGGGCTGGCTCATTTCGCTTCACCTCCGGGGGCTGGCTTCGGCGCGCGGAACGTCGGCGGCGGAACGGACTGGGTACGGCGATGGGCATCACCGAGACGGGGCTCCGGCGTCGCCTGCCGGAACACCGGCGCGGCAGGTGCGGAGGCCGGTTTGGCCGGGAGCGGTTGTGGTGCAGGCGGCGTTGCCGGTCGGAACTGCAGCTGCGGTGGGACCGATGTCGTGCGGACCGGCTGTGAGACTGGGCCGCGTCGACGCGGGCCGTTGGCGGCTTGAAACTGCGGTGGCATTGCCGGCCGTGGTCCACTCCGTGGCGTGGGTTTGGCGGGCGATGGCGCGGAACTGAATTCGGGCATGGTCGATCCCTGGTTCGCCGGGATCACGGCGGGGTCGTGGGTGCTGTCTTGGGGCGAGGGCTGCAGGAACTGCGGTGCTTGCGAGGGCCGCGATGGCCGCTGGGCTGCGCGGGCACGCTCGGCGTCGTGGGCCGCCTTGAGCCGCCGGTTGACCGCTTCGGGGTTGGGCGCGAAACGCGGCTGTGCCGGCCACGGTGGATCGGCCGCCGCGCCGCCGCCGCGACCGGCGTTCTTGGTCGCGCCGGCGGCGCCGGCCTTGCCGAGCACGCCGGTCTTGCCGGCGACCATGCCGAAGGTCTTCGCCGCGATGTAGGCGCGGGCTAAACCTCCGATGAAGGACCGGCCGGAGCCGACCTTGACCGCCTTCAGCATCCAGAACGGGATCTTGAACAGGACGAAGAACAAGGCGATCGCGGCGATCAGCGTGCCGAGCGCGGACAGCGTCGAGCCGAACAAGTGCACGCCGCCGGACAGGAACGTGCGTACTGCGGTGATCAGCACCAGCGCCTGGGCGAACTGAACGCCTGTCGTCACGGTGATCGCCTTCCACCACCAGTGCGCCAGCGGCTCGGTGTGGGGCAGCCCGTGGCACATCAGGAAGAACGGCGCGCTGATGATCAGGACGAGGGTGATGACGATCCGGACCACGTAGACGACCAGGAGGCCGAGGCCGAGCACCACCAGCACGAGCGCGACCAGGATGATGAAGAGCCCGCCGGTCTGGATGCCTTGGACGGCCTCCTGCAAGGTGTTGCCCAGCGAGGGCGCGTTGACTCCGTCTCCGAGGACACCCAGGGTCAGGCCGTTGGCCAGCCGGATGAGCTTGTCGGCGAAGAAGAGCGAGAGCGCCGAGGCGATGAACGCGATCGGGATCCGCGGCCCGATCTCCTTGATCGAGTAGCGCGTCTGGACCGTCTCGTGACCCATCAGCAGGATGCCGCCGAGCAGGATGAGTAACCCGTAGGCGGCGACCACGATCTCCCAGGAGCTATTCCACAGCTCGCCGATGCCGGGCAGGTCGCTGATCGTCGGCGTGGACAGCGCGGTGTGGCCGATCAGCTCGAGGATCGGATCCAGCGCGTCGTCGACGACACTGCGGAACGCCGAGTTGATGGCCTCGGTGATGCACGCGCCGACGTCGGTGATGTCGCAGCCCGAGTCGCCGTCGCCGCTGCCGGTGCCCGGCGGCTGCGGATTCGTGCTCGGTGCCGGCGGAGTCGGCTGCGGAATGCAGTCCTCGCCCGTGCACGGCCTGCTCGGTGTTGTGGTCGGCGTCGGTGAAGTGCAGCCGAGCTGGCCGGGGAAGCTGCACGTCGTGGGCGTGGGCAGCGCGGTCGGAGGAGGCAGCGGCGGGTCCGGTGGCGGCTGCCGTGGCGCGGTCGACGAGGCCCACGCGTTGACCGCGAGGACGCCGGCCAGGAACACGACGGTCAGCGCCAGCAGCCAGCCCGCTCGCCGGCGCCGCCGTCGGATGGAGACCTGTCGGACGGGCGCGAGCATCGGTCGATCCGCCGAGGCGGCGGTCTCGGGCGAACTGCCGGAGTGGCGGCACGGGCGAACCGTGGGCAGGGTGCTGACGGCCATCGGTCAGGCCCCCACGATCCCTTTGAGGATCTCCACGACCAGCGGCGCGAGCGCCGCCAGGCCGTAGCCCCAGCCAGCGGACTTGAAGGCCGTCTTGGCCTTCTCGACCTCGCCGGGGTCGCCGCCGCCCATCACGTAGCGGACGCCACCGATGGACAGGAACACCGTGGCCAGGCCGGCCAGGATGCCCATGATCCAGTTGCGGACGTTGTTCAGGACGTCGGTGACCGAGCCGGCCAGCGCCACGACCATGGTGTCGGCCTGTGCAACCGGCGCCGATGCAAGCAGCAGAAGAGCCAGCAGCTCGACGAGCAGCACGAGCTGTCCCCGAGCGAAGCTTGTCATCGGAGCTTTCGGCGACTTGCGGCCGCCGTGCTCGTCCGACGAGCCGGGCCTCAGCGTCGCCGGATTGCCGTCGATGGGGGAGGACCTCGTGCCGCTCTCGGTGGTCAAGGAGCGATCGATCAAGCGCATCGGGACACCTCCGAAGCCAGGACTGAACGCGGGTGGGTCCCGCAGCTCTGAACTCCGGTTTTCGGGCGCCCTTTGGACACGCGACTTGGAACCGTTTCGCCGTCTTGGCTGGGCACGGACGGTGACGACAGCCGTTGATGGCGGGCTGGTGCGGCAGGTCGTGCCAGCGCCAGGGACGTGGCGACCTGATCCGTCAGCGGGTCAAGCGGATCGGACTCGGCGACCCCGTCGCGCAGGTACGCGGCGAGCCGGAGCTCGGCGCGTTTGCGTGCCTTGTAGACCGCCCACTCGCCGGCCTGGTGCCGTGCGGCCCAGTCCGCGACCGACACCTCTTCCAACCGCGTCGCACCGATCAACGCGGCTTCGGTCCGGGTCAAGACTCCGTCCGCGACAGCACGGGCGAGGACGAGATCCGGGTGCCCCCACGGCGCGTGCGGCGGTGTGGATCGGAAGCCCGGCGCGACCGGAGTCGGACTCGCCAGAGCCTCGGCGAGCGCGTCGTAGCCGGACCGGTACGCGGCCCACCGGAGCCGCAACATGATCCGTGGCGGACGCAGATCGATCGTCGGCAATGCCGCGAGGAAGCCGCGCAGGACCTCGGCGTGAACGTCGGCCGGATCGCCGGCGAACCGGTTGGACAGGATGGCCGCGACGGAAGTCAGCGCGGGCAGTGCGACGCCGACCGTGGCGACGGTCCAGGTCGCGCCTTCGGTCCGGGAGCGCAGCACCAGGTGGGCCCAGACCGCATCCCGCGTCGTCTGCGGGCACCGGCGCGCCAGCAGCCGGTCGCGGACCTCGTCCAGCGGGATTTGCTCGTCCGGGAGGCCGGGGAACAACCTGCCGTCCAGCGAGACCGGATGCGGCCCAGTCACCAGCAAGTGAACGTGTCGCGGGCGATATCCAAGGAGTTCGGTGCTGCCTCGCTGCGACGGCGGCGAAAGGCGGTTTGTGTAGCCATGTCGTGACTCCCACGGCGTCGATGCGAATAAGAACGACGTCATGGAGCCAGGCCCCGTACCACGGAAATACCAGTTCGCTGCTAGGTGTCTTTGGTGAATTTTTCGGCAGCTACTAGCGGCCTACTATCCAGTCCTGACCAGCTTGGACGTTGAGATCGACATCTCGCTCGGAGTTGAAGGACCAAAATGTTGCGTTACGCCTCTGACGTGGCGTTATAGTCGCCCGCTAGCACGGTTCTAGTATGGCGTTTGGCGGTTTTCTCCGGAATCAGTCGGCGGCGAAAAGAAGCTCGATGGCGCATGTCCAAACCGCGGTCGAAATACGGAGTTGAGGGGTGTCAGAACGCATGGCGCCCACCGTCCGGAGGAAACCCGCGATGACCTCGTCACAACACGATGACCCAACAGAAGCCAGCTCAGACGAGCGCGGCGCGGCCGACCCGCCGACCATCCCGATCCGGCTTCTGCGGAGGCGGCGCACCAGGCGCATGGTCAGCCTGCGCCATCCCCGTCCAGCTCGGCCGAGCACCGTCTGGCCGTGCGCTCAGGACGACGTCCTCGCGGGTACTGGACTACTCGCCGGCTGGCTCCTCACCGCGATCATCAAGATCGTCACGACCTACACCCGGCCCGGCCACCGGGTGCTCCTCGTCGAGCCCGCGCCCTACCTCGCACCGTCTGCCTCGCGGCCGGCGCGAGGCTCCCGCGGCCGGACTCTGCTCGGACTGTATGCCGGGTTGCACGAGGCCGGCTGGACTGTCGTCCGACTCGGTCGCGGCGTCCGGACGCAGACCGCGGTCGCCACCCCGGGGCCGGTCGGCGAACGGAACGGCAACGCGCCGGACGAGTCCGAGTCCGGACCCGGACCGCTCGCCGACGGTCTCGACACCGACGAGTTCGCAGGGCACGGTCGCGGGCCGGCCCCAGTCACGTCAACGCCCGGTCCGGACCGCTACGACCTGGTCATCACCGCGACCGAACCGCGCGCCCTCGACTGGTTCCGCCCGGCCGACTGGGCCGATCTGCTCACCTCAACAGGCACGCTTGCGGTGATCACACACGGTCATCGCGAACCGGGTCGCCTCATGGACCCGGCCGGTGCGCTCGTGCGCACTGCGCACCACGTGGGTCTGCGCTACCTCGACCGCGTTGCCCTGCTGTGCGTTCCGGTGCGGGACGGCGCGCTCGCCGCCGCGGCGCCGACCGCGCAGATCTTCGCGGCGCCCGTCCGGCACCTCCCGGTGCACGACGACCTCCTCGTGTTCACCCGCCAGCCGACGTCGATGTCCGGGACCGACGGCGGGGGAGACCTCCGATGAATGAGCGCTCTACGGCACCGCTGTCGGTCTGGCCGACCGGTCAATGCGAGCCGCTCGCGCAGCTCCGCGAGGCAGGTTGCGTACCCGGCACCGAGACCGACACCGAGCGAATTCCACCGGCGGTCGCTGCGCACGCGATCGCCGCGTACTCGCGTCCCGGCGACCTTGTGTTGGACCCGGATTGCGGCGCTGGCACCGTGCTCGCCGAAGCGCTGCGCGCCGGACGGCACGCGCTCGGACTGACCACCCACAGCCGCTGGTGGAAGCTGGCTCGCGCCAATGTCACCGCAGCCAAGGCTGGAGGCGCTTGGTGCGACGGCTCGGTCCTCGACGCCCGGCCGAAGGTGCTCGCGACCGTCCGGGCCGCCGGGCTGATCGGACGAGTCGGACTCATCCTGACCAGCCTGCGTACCGCGCTGGATCGCACGACCGGCACGGACTCGGCAGCTGCGGAAGCCGTCGTCGCGGAGCTCTCCACGACGCTGGTCCATTGCGAGCCATTGCTGCGTTCCGGCGGATACGTCGCCGTCGTCTCGCGCCCCCGCCGCCGCGCCGACGGTTCCCTGGCCGACCTGACCACTCCGCTCATCGCGGCCGGCGTCGCGGCCGGGCTCGCGCCGGTCGAGCGGTGCGTCGCCCTGACAGCCGAGCTGCGTGGCAGCCGCCTCGTGACCCACGCCTCCTTCGCCGAACGCCGTGCTGCGGACCGAGCGCAAACCGCTGTCGTCGCCCACCTCGAAGTGCTCGTCTTCCAGCTCGTTCACGACGCCGAACTCGCCGCCGCTGAGGTCGGCCGGCTGCCCGTCAAAACCGTTGCAGGCCCCGGCTGGGGGCGAGTGGCATGACGTGCCCACGATGGCTGTCCAAGCTATGGACAACTCTCTGGACAGGCCGGTCTCTCGCCGGCTCCGAAGTCCAGTCTCGTGACGAGCAGCTCCTCGCCGCCCACCACGCAGAGACCACCCGCCGCGCCCGCGCGGCGATGGCCGAAGTCGTCCGTGCCGGCTATCAGCTCGGCCCGCCGCCCTACGGCTACCGTGCCCTGCGCATCCGCGTGATCGAGCCAGCCGGACGCGGCAAGCTGCGGGCGGTTCTCGTCCCGGACTGGCAGACCGCCGCGGTCGTGAAGCAGATCTTCAGCTGGCGCGCAGACGACCGACTGGCGTTCGCTGCCATCGCCGTCCGGCTCAACGCGGACCCACACCAATACCCGCCGCCGGTGGCCGGCGGCCGGTGGAACGGCAAGGCCGTCCAGCGGATCGTCGCCAACGTCAAGTACACCGGGTGCCAGGTCTGGGCGCGCACCGTCGCTGGCCGTCCGGCCCCCGTCGAGCAATGGGTGACTTCGGCGCCGAAGGTGCACGAGCCGCTGGTCGACGAGCGCGTGTTCCAGCGTGCCCAGTCCCGGACGGGGGATGAGCCGCGGTGCCCTTGACGATCGTTCCCGTGACTTTCCGGCAGGCTTGCGCGTTCATCGACGCGCACCACCGGCACCACCGACCACCCCGCGGAATGAAGTTCGCTATCGGCGTCGCGCGTGGGGAAGAACTGGTCGGTGTGGCGACAGCCGGCCGTCCCGTCGCTCGGTGCCTTGATGACGGTGTCACGCTCGAGGTCACGCGCAGCTGCACCATCGGCGAGCCGAACGCGAACTCGAAGCTCTACGGCGCGGTCTGGCGCGCGGCGCGAGCTATGGGCTACGTGCGCCTCATCAGCTACACACAGGCGGGGGAGAGCGGCGCGAGTTTGCGTGCCGCGGGCCTGCTCCCCGTTGCCGATCTCCGGCCCCGCCCGGGCTGGGCAACGGCGTCTCGGCCGCGCCCCTCGCGGGGCGTCGACAACGTCCGCCGAACTCGGTGGGAAATCTGCGCCGGAAAGTAGCCAGCCGCTTCAAGCTCGCGCGTGCTGGGGTGATTCGTCTTGTGTACCAGCTGTTTCAGCTGGTACAGCTGGCCGAGATCGCCAAGGTCCGAGCGAGCACGAGGGTCGGGGGAGGTGACCGCATGGCAGGCGCGGAGGACGTCATTCAGTTCCCGCACGGTCGGCGCGCTGCCGCCATCGAAGCGCAACGGCAGTGGGAGTTCGGCGCTGCTGTTCATGAAGCGCGCGGTGCTGAGGCGGCTTGGCTTTCAGGCGAACTCGCGACCGTGCTGAGAGGCCTGCTTGCCTGGGCGCGTGAAGATCGCGAGCTTGGTGCCGAATCCATAGACGACTCGCAGGGGCGTGCCGCATGACCGAGGCTGTCAATCCTCCATCTCCTGCCGTCACCGCACGGGTCGGGCACACCGGCATGTCCGACCTGGCAGTCTCACCGTTCGGGTTGCCGCTGGCATTGCGCGCGAAAGAAGTCCGGGTCGCTTGGGTGGGCCGGACGTCGACCGAGGAGCACCAGGATCCGCGGCAGTCCTTGTTGCGGCAGCTGGAGCGGTCAAAGGTCGCACTGCCGGAATCCTGGGTGATCGTCGCGCACTTCTACGACGTCGAGTCCGGACGTATGGAGCTGCACAAGCGGAGCCGGAAGTCGAACTACGAGCGCTTCGACATCCCGATCGCTCGCGACGGTGGGATCGGCGACCTGCTGGCCGAAGCGGCCAAGCCAGGCCGACGGTTCGACGTCGTGATGTGCGAGTCGATGTCGCGGATCGCGCGCAAGATGTACGAGACGTTGAGCGTCGAGCGTCGGCTGGAGGACGCCGGCGTGACGGTGTTCGCCTCGAACGAGCCGATCATGCTCACCGGTGGTCGTGCCCAGCAGATCCTGCAACGGCGGATCAACCAGTCGGTAGCTGAGTACGAAGTGCTCAACATGCTGGAGCAGTCCTGGGGCGGGACGTGCACGCACGTCCGCGAGGGCTACAACATCGGCAAGCCGCTGTACGGCTACCGGGCGAAGAAGTACCGGCACCCCAATCCGGTCAAGGCGGAGAAGGGCATCACGAAGACCCGCCTGGAGCCGGACGGGCAGCGGGCCAAGACGGTCACGTTGATGGCCCAGTGGCGCTATCACGAGCAACTGGGCTTCGACACGATCGCCGAGCGGCTGAACGCGGACCTGGAAGCACACCCGCCGCCGGAACCGCCTGGCGGTCGGCGCGCCAGGGGAGCGTGGTCGAAGTCTGCAGTGGCCGATGTGCTGAAGAACCCGAAGTACACCGGCTACCAGGTCTACAACCGCCGCGCCCGGCGCAGCCGGGGCGGCACCGGAGTCGTCAACCCACCGGAGATGTGGGTGTGGTCGGTCGAGCCGGCGCACGAGCCGCTGATTCCGAAGTGGATGTACGACGAGCTGGTCGAGCGTCGGCTGGCCAAGCGCGGGTCGCGGGACGGAAGCGACCTCAATCTGCACCCGAACACCAAGCGGGCCTATCTGCTTCGCGGGCGGGTCGTCTGCTGTTGCGGTCGGCGGATGCTTGGGCATCACCACCGCGGGCACAACTACTACCGCTGCTGGCCGAAGAACAACAATCGCGGTCGTCTGGACAAGTTCGCTGACCATCCTCAGACGGTGTACATGCGGGAGGACGCCATCCTCGCTGCCGTCAATCACGTGTATGCCGAGTACCTGTTCGGGCACCGCCGGATCGAGCTGCTCGCCCCGCAGCTGGATCAGGCCGACGACCGGGAACGCACCGAACGCCGCGAGCGTCGTGCGCGGCTGGAGAAGCGAGCCGCGGACTTCGCTCGCAAGCAGAGCAACATCCTCAGCCAGGCCGAGGACGCCGACCCCAGTGATCCGTTCACCCAAGGGCTGAAGGACCGGTACAACGCGCTGGGGGCTGAACGTCAGCTCGTGCTGGACCAGATCACCGAGCTCGATCAGGACGACCAGCGATCACCAGCCACGGCCACCCGCGAGGATCTCGACGTCCTCGGCCTGCTGCCGCACCTGGCGGTCAACCTTCACCGGGCGCCGGCCGAGCTCCAGGTTCGGCTCTACGAGCTCACGAAACTCCGAGTCAGCATCGACCACGAAACGGATCACGCCATGATCGACATCACACTGCCCGGCGACAGGATCGAGGAGGTGGCCACAGCCGCAGCGGATGCGGAAGTCGGCAGAATGGCGAAGTCGCAGGTCGACGCTGGTGTGATTGCTGCAGGTGCCCCCGGTGAGATTCGAACTCACACTGGACGGGTTTTGAATCCGTTGCCTCTGCCAGTTGGGCTACGGGGGCGTGGCATGGTGACTCTACGGGATCGCCGCACGCGGGCTGTGGTCGGGGGCGGGGTGTCGCGCTGGCCACTACGTGGTGAACGCCATCTCTTGAACTGGATCGTTCCCGGTAGGCTTCAGGCTTCGCGGAAAGCCGCGAAATCGAACGTTCCGCCGAGTCTTCAGGAGGACCCCGGTGACCGATCAGGCTACCGAGGCCAACGGTGCCGCCACCGTGCCGCAGCGTCGGGTGCTCGTTGCGGAGGACGAGGCGCTCATCCGGCTGGACCTCGTCGAAATGCTGCGTGAAGAGGGTTACGAGGTCGTCGGTGAGGCAGGGGATGGCGAACAGGCCATCGCGCTGGCCACCGATCTCAAGCCGGACCTCGTGATCCTCGATGTCAAGATGCCCAAGCTCGACGGCATCGAGGCCGCGTCGAAGATCACCGGTGATCGGATCGCGCCCGTCGTGATCCTGACCGCTTTCAGCCAGCGTGACCTCGTCGAACGGGCGCGGGACGCCGGCACCATGGCCTACCTCGTCAAGCCGTTCGCGAAGCGTGACCTCGTGCCGGCCATCGAGCTCGCCGTCAGCCGGTTCTCCGAGCTGCAGGCCCTCGAGGCGGAGGTCGCCGGCCTCACCGACCGGCTCGAGACGCGGAAGGTCATCGACCGCGCCAAGGGTCTGCTGATGAGCCGGCAGGGTCTCACCGAGCCGGATGCCTTCCGGTGGATCCAGCGCACCGCGATGGACCGCCGGACCACGATGAAGGCCGTCGCCGAGGCGGTCGTGGAGAGCATCGGGACCTAGAAACGACGACGGCCGGCAGGCAGAATCACGGGAGTGAAACTCCGCTTGCCGGCCGTCGCCGTACTGGTACTGGTGCTGACCGCGGGATGCCAGGCCGCCGCGCCGAGCACGCCCGCGACAGCGACCTACGACCTGCCGCCGCGGCCGGTCCGGCCGGACGAGACCGCGCTCCAGGTGCCGCCGGCGAAGAACGGCGACACCGAGTTCGACCTGATCGGCTTCGCCGCGGGACTGCCCAGCATCACCGGCAGCCACACCGAAATGCCCGCCAAGGGCCAGTACGTGCGGCTGCGGCTCGTCGTGACCAACACCGGCACCTCGAGCGTCCTGTTCGACGCCACGCGCCAGCTGCTCGTCGACGACAAGGGCGCCACCCACCCGCCGGACGAGCAGGCCATGCTGATCAAGCGCCAGCCCGCCCGGTTCGACCTCGGGCACAGCGTGCGCGTCGAGTTCGACCTCTACTGGGACATCCCCAAGGGCACCGAACCCGTGACGCTCCGGGCTTTCGGCGGCCCGACCATCACCGACATGAAGAACGTCAACGGCACCGACATCAAGATATGAGAAAGGGCCCGGTCACAAAGACCGGGCCCTTCTCGGAACAGAAATCAGACGCCGAGGTCGCCACCGAGGTAGGCGGCCCGCACCTTCGGGTCGTTCAGCAGGTCGGCCCCGCGGGCGCTCTGGACCACGCGGCCCGTCTCGAGCACGTACGCGCGGTCCGACAGCTTCAGCGCCTGCTGGGCGTTCTGCTCGACCAGCAGCACCGTGGTGCCGCGCTTGTTGATCTCCCGGATGATGTCGAAGATCTGCGCGATCAGCATCGGCGCCAGGCCCATCGACGGCTCGTCGAGCAGCAGCACCTTGGGCTTCGTCATCAGCGCGCGGCCGATGGCGATCATCTGCTGCTCGCCGCCCGACATCGTGCCGCCGAACTGCGTCTTGCGCTCGTTGAGCCGGGGGAACAGCTCGTAGACCTCGTCGAGGTCGCCCTGGAGCTCGTCCTTGCGGGTGTAGGCACCCATCAGGAGGTTCTCCTGCACCGTCATGCCGGGGAACACGCCCCGGCCTTCCGGTGACTGGCCGATCCCGAGCAGCACGCGCTTGTGCCCCGGGGTCTTCGAGATGTCCTGGCCGTTGAACACGATCCGGCCGCTGGTCAGCGGGCGGAGGCCGGAGATCGTCTTGAGCGTCGTGGTCTTGCCGGCGCCGTTGGCCCCGATGAGGGAGACGATCTCGCCCTCGTCGACCTGGATGCTCATGCCCTTGAGGGCGGCGATCTTCCCGTAGTGGACGTTGATGTCCTCGACCTCAAGAAGCATCTTCGGACACCCCCAGATACGCCTCGATCACCTTCTGGTTGTTCTGCACCTCGTGCGGCAGCCCTTCTGCGATCTTCTGGCCGAAGTCGAGCACGGCCAGCCGGTCGCTGATGTGCATGACCAGGCCCATGTCGTGCTCGATCAGCAGCACGGTGCGGCCGTCGTCCCGGATCTTGCGGATCAGCTCCTGCAGGGCGATCTTCTCCGCCGGGTTCATGCCCGCGGCCGGTTCGTCGAGCAGCAGCAGCTTCGGGTCGGTCGCGAGCGCCCGCGCGATCTCCAGCCGGCGCTGGTCGCCGTAGGAGAGGTTCTTCGCGACGTGGTGCTCGACCCGGCCGATGCCGACGAAGTCGAGCAGCTCACGCGCCCGTTCCCGGCCGTGCTTCTCTTCCTTGCGGTGCGTCGGCAGGCCGAGCACCGCCCCGATCGCGCCGGTCTTGTGGTGCGCGTCCGCGCCCACCATGACGTTCTCCAGCGCCGACATGTTGTGGAACAGCCGGATGTTCTGGAACGTCCGGGCGACGCCGCGCTTGGCGACCTTGAACCGCTTCATGCCGTCGATGCGGTCGCCGTCGAAGCGGACCTCGCCCTCGGTCGGCGAGTAGACGCCGGTGACCACGTTGAACACCGTGGTCTTGCCGGCGCCGTTCGGCCCGATGAGGGCGAAGATCTCGCCTTCGTTGATGCTGATGTTGACCTCGCGCAGGGCGGTGACACCGCCGAACCGCATGGTCACGTTGTCGAACTCGAGCAAGGGGCTCACTTGGTCACCTCCGCCGACGCCTCGGAGTCGGGGCCGGCCACTTCGGCACCCATCGCGCCCATGCCGCCGGTTCCTTCCCGTAGTTCGGCCTTCCGCTGCCGGGACGGCAGGATGCCTTCCGGCCGCAGCGCCATCATCAGCACCAGGACGGCGCCGAAGACGAAGATGCGGTAGTCGGCGAAGTCCCGGAACCGCTCGGGCAGCCACGCGACGACGAACGCGCCGAGGATGACGCCCGGGAGGTTGCCCGCCCCGCCCAGCACGACCGCGGCCAGGATGGTCGCGGACAGGATGAACGGGAAGTTGTTCGGCTCGACGAACACCGCCTTGCTGGCGTAGATCGTGCCGGCGAAACCACCGATCATCGCGCCGATTGCGAAGGCGAGCAGCTTGAACTTGAACGTCGGCACGCCCATCAGCTCGGCCGCGTCCTCGTCCTCGCGGATCGCCGCCCACGCCCGCCCGACGCGGCTCTTGTTGAGCCGGATCGAGAAGACGACGACGAGCACGATCGCGAAGAGCATCAGGTAGTAGTACGGCGCCGGGTCGAGGAAGAACTCCATGCCGAACAGCGGCTCCGGGTGCGGGACGTTCGTGATGCCGCGCGCGCCGCCGATGGCGTCGGTGTTGTTCGCGGTGATCCGGACGATCTCACCGAAGCCCAGCGTCACGATCGCCAGGTAGTCACCTCGCAGCCGTAGTGTCGGGGCGCCGAGGATGACGCCCGACACCGAGGCCAGGAAGATGCCCAGCACCACCGTGGGCCAGAACGACCAGCCGTACTTCGTGCCGATCGACGCCCACGTGTACGCGCCGATCGCGAAGAACGCGACGTACCCGAGGTCCAGCATGCCGGCGTGGCCGACCACGATGTTGAGGCCGACCGCCAGCAGGATGTACGTCCCGATCGGGAAGATCAGGACCGTCGTCCAGTCCGAGTCCGGCGACATGAACGAGCCGATCCACGGCGCGGGCAGGATCAGCGCGAACACGATCACCAGCAGGTAGACGCCGTAGCGCTGCCACTGGGGCGCGTCGGCCCACCAGTCCCGGGTGCCGTCGATCGGGTGGAACCCCCGGCGGGCCGGTGATTCGTTTCCGTCTACCACTTCGTCGCCTTTCATACGCGTGCCCGCTGCAGCGATTCACCGAGAATGCCGGTGGGCCGGAACATGAGCACGAGCACCAGGATCACGAATGCGGTGACGTCCTTCCAGGCCGAGCCGAGGAAGATGGAGCTCCAGTTCTCGACGAGACCGAGCACGATTCCGCCCAGCAGGGCGCCGCGCAGGTTGCCGATACCGCCGAGCACGGCGGCGGTGAACGCCTTGATGCCGAGCAGGAATCCGATGCGGTAGTCGGTGTTCTCGTATTCCATCACGAACAGGGCGGCGGCGACGCCGGCCATGGCCCCGCCGAGCAGGAAGGTGATGCGGACGATCCGGTCGATGCTCACGCCCATCAGGACGGCGGCCTCGGGGTCCTGCGCGGTGGCGCGGATACCGCGGCCGATCCGGGTGCGGCGCACGAGCTGGTCGAGCACGACCATCACGATGACCGCGCCGATGATGACGAAGACGTGGTCGGTGCGCACGACGCCGTTGCCGATGCGGAACAGTTCCTCGTGCGGGATGAACCGGGGCGCGGACTGCTGCACGCGCCCGGACTTGCCGAAGACGTCCGGGATGACGATCAGCGCGAACAGTTCCTGCAGGAACAGCGAAGCGCCGATGGCCGAGATCAGGGCGGCGAGCCGGGTCGCGCCCTTCTTCCGCAGCGGCCGGTAGGCGACCTGCTCGAGCACGATCGCCGAACCGCCCGACACGAGCGCCGAGGCGACGATGAGCAGGACCAGGATGCCGATCATCGAGATGATCGTGAACGGCGCCGCCGGCGCGATCGTGATCAGGATGAACAGGGACGTCATCGTCCCGATCATGAAGATTTCGGAGTGCGCGAAGTTGATCAGCCGCAGCACGCCGTAGACCATCGTGTAGCCGAGGGCGATGAGCGCGTAGATGGAGCCGGCTACCAGGCCGCCGATGGTGCTGCCCAGAAACTGGCTCTGCAGATCTTGGAACATGACGTAGTTGCCTTACCTGACGGGGCGAGGATGGTCGCCACATTGGCGGGGAGCGGGGGTGCTGTAGCCGTCTACAGCGCCCCCGCTCCCGTTAGGTGTTTCTACCGCTCCGTCAGCCGGTGATCTTGGCTTCGGTCGAGGCGCCGAGGTTCTTGATGACCCCGCCCACGACCTGGTACACGTAGATCGCGTTGGTCTGCGGCTCGCCGTTGTCCTTGAACTTGATCTGCTTCGACGCGCCCTTGAAGTCCTCGGTCTTCAGGAAGTCGTTGATCTTCTCGCCGGTGGTGTTGCCCGCCTTGACCGCGTTGATGATGGCGGTCGCGGCGTCGTAGCCCTCGGTCGCGTAGATCGCCGGGTCGACGTTGAACTTCGCCTTGTACTTGGTGGCGAACTCGTTGCCCGGGGCACCCGCGTCGGGGATGTTGCAGGGGCAGCCGACGACGGCGCCTTCGGCGGCCGCGGCACCCGCGCCCGAGACCAGCTGCGGGTCGAGCGAACCGTCACCGGTCGCGAAGACGGCCTTCACGCCACCGTCGCGGAGCTGCTTGAGCAGCCGGCCGGCCTGGGCGTAGTAACCGCCGTAGGTGATGACGTCCGGGTTGGCGGCCTTGACCTTCTGGACGGTCGAGGAGTAGTCCGACGCGTCCTTGGCGAACTTGTCGCGCTCGGTCGTGATGCCCTTGTCCTTGAAGGTCTTCTCGAACGCGTCGGCCAGGCCGACGCTGTACTCCTGGTCGTCCGAGAGGACGTACGCGTTCTTCGGCGACTTCGCCGTGATGAGGAAGTTCGCGATACCGGGGCCCTGGTCGTTGTCGTTCGCGACGACGCGGTGCCAGTACTTCCAGCCGTTCGAGGCCAGGCCCGGGTTGGTCGCCGACGGCGACACGCTCGGCACCTTGCCCTGCTCGAGGACACCGCCGACGGCCTTCGACTCACCCGAGAAGGCCGGGCCGATCAGCGCGGTGATCTTGTCCGTGCCGATCGCGGTCTGCACCAGCGAGGTGGCCTGCTCCGGCTTGCCCTGGCTGTCGTAGTTCTTCAGCTCGAGCTTCACCGAAGGATTCGTGGCGTTGTACTCGTCGATCGCGAGCTTCGCGCCGTTGTTGGGCGGGATCACGATCCCGGAGTTCTCACCGGTCAGGTCGCCCATGAACCCGATCTTCAGCGTGCTGCCGTCACCGCTGCCCGACGAGCTGCTGCCGCCGGCACAGCCCGCCAGCGCAAGCGACGTCGCCGCCGCGAGGGCGAGGACCCGTCCAAAACGCACTCCTGACACCGACTACCTCCCATGACCAACCACCGCCGGTAGGCGTTGCCCCCGACACAGGGGCTAGGTTAGGGCAGGAAGATATCCCTCTCGCCCGTCTTGTGCACAGGCGGCCTCACTACTCTGTGTCCACATCGTGACGATCGCAACCGACACGAATTGCACGAAAAGCCGAACGAAGTTTCGCTTCAAGGTCGTGCTGGTCACGCAGAGAAGTCGACTATCCACGTCCACCGGACGAATGGATGACGGCCGTGTTTCCGCGGTATGACGTCGCCCATTTCCCGGGCCGGTGCGTGACCGGTTTCCCGGGCGATCCGCCCGCGACGCGCGGCCCTGCCGGGGTGCACCTTACGTCCGGTTCGCCCGGCCCGTCGGACCGCCCCCGCGGCAGGTCTGCCCGAAAGGCTTCCCGCCCGGGAACTCTCGTCACAACCACCGGTTGTCGACGGCGTCGGAACGGCTGTTGGACGCCCCCGCCGTCCCGCGGTTCGCTGGGAGCAGACCGAGGGACAAGGGAGAAGCGGATGCGGATCGCGGAGCTGGAAGTCGTCGAAGGGGTCGCAGCGGGGGTGCCGTTCGTGGCGTTGCCGCCGGCGGACCCGGCCGCGCCGGCGGCCCTGCTGGCCGGCTGGCACCTGATGGAGCCGCCGGCGAGCGAGCGGGCGATGGCGGCGGCGCTGCCGATGGCGGGACTGCAGGCGTGGCGGGTGTACTTCGGGCTCCCGCTCACCGGCGCGCGGCTGCCCGAAGGCGGGCCCGGCGAGCTCTTCCGGCTGGCGGGCGAGGACGCCGTCCTCAACGTCTTCGAGCCGGTGACCGACCGGGCGGCCGGGGAGTTCCCGGCGGCCCTCGCCGCGCTGCGCGACCGGCTGCCGGGCGCGGACGGCCCGCTCGGCGTCTTCGGCGGCTCGGCCGGCTCACTGGTGGCGCTGGAGGTGCTCGCCCGCGGCGACGCCGACATCGCCGCCGGCGCGGTGGTGAGCCCGGTCGCCCAGCTGGCGCCGGTCATCGGGCGCAACGAACGGGTCTACGACGTCACCTACCCGTGGAGCGAGCGGTCCCGCGCGGTCGCGGCGCACCACGACTACGTCAGCCGGGCCGGCGAGCTCTCGGCGCCGCTGCTGATCGTGGCCGGGTCGGCGGACGACATCGCCGTCCGCGAGCCCGCCGCGGCGCTGCGGAAGCGCCTCGGCGACCGGGCCGAGCTGGTGACGATCGAGGGGATGGGGCACGAGTTCGCCGAGGCGCCGGGACTCGACGCCGCGCCGCAGACCGCGGACGCGGCCCGGGTCGACGCGGCGTTCAGCGCGTGGTTCGGCCCGCGGTTGCGACGCTGACGTCGCTCTCCGGCAGCCAGGAGCGGGCCGGTTCGCAGGCGCACCAGTCTTCTTCACGGCTGGTGCGCCACGCCAGCGTCAGCAGCCGCCGCAGCGCCGGGCGCGCCTTCCCGCGCCGCCAGACCAGCGACCACGGGAACAGCGGCGACGGCTCGAACGGCAGCACCTTCAGGTCGAGGTCGGGCGCGAGCTCCATGTCCGCCCCGGCGAGGGTGACGCGCCGCTTGCCGTAGCGCGTCTGCTCGAGGGTGTGCCGCAGGTCGTAGCTGACGCCGGAGTCGTCGATCGGCACGCCGAACTTCCCGCACAGCTCGGCCACGTAGGACTGCCATTCGGCGGCCCCGCCGTGCCCCGGCAGCCAGATCCCGTCGGCGCGCAGTTCTTCGAGGGGCAGCACGTCCAGCACCGCCAGGGGGTGTTCCGGGGCGAGCAGCGCGACCAGCGGTTCCAGCCGGACCGGCCGGTGCTCCAGCTCGTCCGGCAGAGGCTTGCCGAACCCGGTGACCCGGCCGATCGCGACGTCCAGCTCGCCGGACAGCAGCGGCTCGACGGCGTTCGCGAAACCGCCGCCGGCGATCCGGTCGATCCGCAGCGCCGGGTCGCGCTCGGCGAGGCGGCGCAGCAGGAACATCGGGGCGAGCCGGAAGTCGACGACGTCCAGGCGCAGCGGCCGGTCGTCGGCGCCCATCGCGGCGACCGCGGCGTCGGCCGCGCGCAGCAGCTCGTGCGCGTGCGGCAGGAACCGTTCGCCGTCGGCGGTCAGTTCGACCGACCGGTTGGTGCGCAGGAAGAGCGGCACCGCCAGGGCGTCTTCGAGCTTGCGGATCCGCTTCGACAGCGCCTGCTGGGTGAGGAACAGCGTCTGCGCGGCGCGGCCGAAGTGCCGCAGCTCCGCGGTGACGGTGAACGCCCGTACCTGGGCGATGTCGAGGTCCACGCTCAGGAGCCCGGCGGGCGGTCCCGGACGACGCAGGTGAGCCGGGCGGTGCAGGTGCGGTGGCCCTCGTCGTCGGTCAGCACGATCTCGGCGGTGATGGTGCCGCGGCCGACGTGCAGCGGCGTCGCCACCCCGGTGACCTTGCCCGTGCGGACGGCGCGGTGGTGGGTGCAGGAGAGCTCGAGGCCCATCGCGGCGCGGCCGGGGCCGGCGTTCAGCGCGGCGACCGTGGAGCCCAGCGCCTCGGCGAGCACGGCGTTGGCGCCGCCGTGCAGCAGGCCGTAGGGCTGGAGGTTGCCCTCGACCGGGATCGTGCCGACCACGCGCTCGGGCGTCGCTTCGATCAGCTGCATCCCGACCTTGTCGTTGAGCTGCTGGTCGGCCGCCGTCGGGTCGATGCCCGCCAACCGGTCCACGTCGATGGGGGCGGGACGTTCGGTCACTCACTGCTCCTCTGCTGATGCGCCACGTAAGGGTCGTCGCCACCATGGCGATGCAGCCTTGTTCCAAAGAGTGTCGGACCCCCAGCCTAGACTCGGGCACGTGAGCCCGAGTGAGAAGACGACCGTTGCCAACGCCACAGGAACCACCGCAGGATCGACCACCGTCGCGGAGCGGCCGAAGCTGCTCCTGATCGACGGCCATTCGATGGCCTACCGCGCGTTCTTCGCGCTGCCCGCCGAGAACTTCAGGACCAAGACCGGGCAGGTCACGAACGCGGTCTTCGGGTTCACGTCGATGCTCATCAACCTCCTGCGCGACGAAGCGCCGACCCACCTCGCGGTGGCGTTCGACCTCTCGCGCAAGACGTTCCGGTCGGAGACCTTCGCCGACTACAAGGCGAACCGCAGCGCGACGCCGGACGAGTTCCGCGGCCAGGTGGACCTGGTCCGGGAGGTCCTGGACGTGCTCGGCATCCCGTCGCTGACGAAGGAGAACTTCGAAGCCGACGACATCATCGCCACGCTCACCACGCAGGCCACGGCCGAGGACTTCGACGTCCTGATCTGTACCGGCGACCGCGACGCGCTGCAGCTGGTCACCGAGCACGTCACCGTGCTGTACCCGAAGCGCGGCGTCTCGGAGATGACCCGGTTCACCCCGGAGGCCGTCGAGGAGAAGTACGGGCTCACCCCGCGGCAGTACCCGGACTTCGCGGCGCTGCGCGGCGACCCCTCCGACAACCTGCCGAACATCCCCGGCGTCGGCGAGAAGACCGCGGCCAAGTGGATCCGGCAGTTCGGCTCGCTGAACGACCTGATCGACCGCGTCGACGAGGTCAAGGGCAAGGTCGGCGACGCGCTGCGGGCGCACCTGAGCTCGGTCACCCTGAACCGCCAGCTGACCGAGCTGATCCGCGACGTCGAGCTGGAGATCGGCCCGGCCGGGCTGGAGCTGCGCCCGTGGGACCGCGAGGCCGTGCACGCGCTGTTCGACGAGCTGGAGTTCCGCGTGCTGCGGGACCGGCTGTTCGCGACCCTGCAGAGCGCCGAACCGGAGGCCGACGAAGGGTTCGAGGTCTCGGGTGACGCGCTGGCCCCCGGCGCGCTGGCGGCCTGGCTCGCCGCGCACGCGGGCCGGGGCAAGCCGGTCGCGCTGTCGTTCCGCACCACGGGCTCCTCGGTCCGCTCCGACCTGCGCGCGGTCGCCTTCGCGACCGCTGACGGCGAAGGCGCCTACGTCGACGTCACGGCGATGGACCAGGCCGACGACGCCGCGCTCGCCGGCTGGTTCGCCGACCCGGCGGTCCGCAAGACCGGGCACGACCTCAAGATCCCGCTGCACGCGATCCGCGCCCGCGGCTGGGTGCTCGCCGGGCTCGCCATGGACACCGCGCTGGCCGCGTACCTGGTGCGGCCGGGGCAGCGCACGTTCGACCTCGACGACCTCGCGCTGCGCTACCTGCACCGCGAGCTGCGCTCGGAGACCGACGGCGGCGACGGCCAGCTGTCGCTGCTCGACGGCGGCGCGGAAGGCTTGGAGCAGAAGGAGATCCAGGAGGAACTCGTCAAGGCGCGGGCCGTCTTCGAGCTGGCCGGCGCGCTCGACAAGGAACTCGACGAGATCGGCGGCGCGAAGCTGCTCGCCGAGCTGGAGCTGCCGCTGCTGGAGGTGATCACCGAGCTGGAGATCGCCGGGGTCGCCGTCGACCTGGAGCAGCTGACCACGCTCGAGGCGCACTACCTCTCGCGCGTCACGCAGGCGGCCGAAGCCGCGTACGAGGTCATCGGCAAGCAGATCAACCTCGGCTCGCCGAAGCAGCTGCAGGTCGTGCTGTTCGACGAGCTCGGCATGCCGAAGACCAAGCGCACCAAGACCGGCTACACGACCGACGCCGAAGCGCTGCAGGGGTTGTTCGAGAAGACCGAACACCCGTTCCTGCAGCACATGCTGGAGCACCGGGACGCGACGAAGCTGCGCACGACGGTCGAGGGCCTCATCAAGTCCGTCGCCGACGACGGCCGCATCCACACCACGCTGCTGCAGACGATCGCGGCCACCGGGCGGCTGTCGTCGACCGAGCCGAACCTGCAGAACATCCCGGTCCGCACCGAAGAAGGCCGCCGCATCCGCGACGCGTTCGTGGTCGGCACCGGCTACACCGAGCTGATGACCGCGGACTACAGCCAGATCGAAATGCGGATCATGGCGCACCTCTCGCAGGACGAGGGCCTCATCGAGGCCTTCAACAGCGGCGAGGACCTGCACACGTTCGTGGCGTCCCGGGCGTTCTCGCTGCCGCCGGAGGAGATCACGCCGGAGCTGCGCTACCGCGTCAAGGCGATGTCGTACGGCCTCGCGTACGGGCTGTCGGCGTACGGGCTTTCGCAGCAGCTGCGGATCTCGACCGACGATGCCAAGTCCCAGATGGAGGCGTACTTCGACCGCTTCGGCGGCGTGCGCGACTACCTCCACTCGGTCGTCGGCATCGCGGCGAAGAACGGCTACACCGAGACGGTCTTCGGCCGTCGCCGCTACCTGCCGGACCTCAACAGCGACAACCGCCAGCGCCGCGAGATGGCCGAGCGGATGGCGCTGAACGCCCCGATCCAGGGCAGCGCGGCGGACATCATCAAGGTCGCGATGCTGAACGTCCACGGCGCGATCGTCGAAGCGAAGTTGCGGAGCCGGATCCTGCTGCAGGTGCACGACGAGCTCGTGCTCGAGGTCGCCGAGGGCGAGCGCGAGGAGCTGGAGAAGCTCGTGCGGCACGGCATGGGCTCGGCCTACGCACTCGCGGTCCCGCTGGAGGTTTCGGTCGGCTACGGCCGGTCCTGGAACGACGCCGCCCACTGAGTTCTTCGGGTTACCGGCCCGCGAACCCCGCACCGTCCGGTGCGGGGTTCGCGCACGTCCGGGGGACATCGCCTACGCTGCGTCGCCGCGGGAATCACCGGGTCGTGGGGCGGGACTACTCGGCCGGACGGCGCCGGGTGCCGGTCTTCCGGACGAAGCTGGGTGGCCCGAACGGCCCACCGGGGCCCCGGCCGGAAGGACCAGCACCATGGCCACCGATTTCCAGCGGCGCAAGATCTCCGGCGTCTTCGGCGCGATGGACGCCGACGCCGACGGCTATCTCACCGAGACCGACTTCAGAGCCCTCACCACGAGATGGCTCGCACTGCGCGGCACCGACGAAGGCACCGCGGAAGGGCAGCAGCTCGCCGCCATCATGATGGGCTGGTGGGGCACGCTGCTCGCGGCGTCCGACCTGGACCGCGACGACAAGGTCACCCTCGACGAGGTCCTCCACGTCGTCGACGATCTGCCCACGATGTCCGGCGCGGTCACCGGCACCGCCGACGCGATGTTCGAAGCCGTCGACGAAAACGGCGACGGCGCCATCTCCGCGGCCGAGTACCACCAGCTGATCGAAGCCTGGAACGGCACCGCCACCCCGACCGACGAAGTCTTCGCCCACCTCGACCTCGACGGTGACGGCCGGCTCTCCCGCGAGGAGTTCACCGGGCACTGGCTGGAGTTCTGGGCCGGTGACGACCCCGCCGCGCCGGGAAGCTGGGTCTTCGGTCGCGTGTGATCCACTCATCGGGACGCCATTGCGACGAACGGCGGACTCCGTTCGGGTGAGGTGTTACCGCTGGGTAGCGGGTCCCGCACAGAGGCGGGGCGATCACGGCGTAGGGTCCGCCGAATGGGGTTCGAGCGTGAGCGACGACGCTGGCGGGTCCGGCTGCACGACGAACTCGGCCGGCTTTGCGGCGCGGGCACGGTACTCGACGAGTACCACGTCCTGACGAGCGCGCACGTCGTCGAGACCGCCGGCGGCTCGCGATCCGCGTTGAGCGTGGACTTCGTCGGCCTGGCCGAGGCGTTGCCCGGTACGGCGACCGTCGTCGAAGGGTGCTGGGTGCCCTCCGACGGCGGTGGCCGTGGCGACCTCGCCCTGTTGCGCCTCGAACGTCCCGAGTCCCGCGTGTTCCGCGCGCCGCTGCACCGGATGCCGCTCGGGGAACACCAGCTCGTCCGCGCCTTCGGGTTCCCGCCCGGGTCCGTCGGCCGCTGGACCCACGCCCGCCTCGGCGGCGCCGAACACCCCGGCGGCCCGGGCGGCGAGTGGATCCGCTTGCTGCGCACCGCCGAGGCCGAGTCGCTCGGCCCCGGGTTCGGCGGCACCGCGGTGCTCGACGAAGCGACCGGGCACGTCGTCGGCATGGTCGTGGGCAAGGACACCGGCACCTGGATGATCCCGGTCGAGACGATGCTCGGGCACCTGCCGCAGCTGAGCATCTGGACGTCCGGCGGCCCCGCCGTCGACGCCAGTTTCTCGCGCCCGGTCGGCGAAACCGTCGACGTCTCCTTCGTGCAGCGGGTCGTCGACTGGTTCGCCAAGGCCGAACCCGGCACCGTCTGGGTCGTCGACACCGGCGAGGCCGGCTCGCCCGTCGCGGCGGCACTGCGCTTCGGCATCGTCCTGGCCGACCGCGAACGCTCGCTCGGCGTCCCCGGGCTGCCGCCGGCGCTCGGCCAGATGCCGCCCGCCGGCAGCGTCGACCTCGCGGTGGACGCGACCGGCCGCACCGCCGACGCCGTCCGCCACCGCATCGAAGAACGGCTGACCTCCGGCGTCGCCGGCCGCACGCTCGTCGTCGACGCGATCGACGACTCCGCCGAACCCGACCGGCTCGTCGGCGAGGTGCTCGGCCCGCTCGCCGGCCGCGCGGCCGAGCTGGGCATCCGGCTGCTGCTCGGTTTCCGCGACGAGTCTTCGCCCGGGGTGGCGGCCGTGCGGGTGAGCACGGACCGGGCGCGCCCGGCGACGGACGACCTCGCCGGCCGGCTCGACGTGCTCACCCAGGCCGTGGCGGAGCTCGCCGAGATCGAGGCCTACCAGCTGCGGGTGGCGACGCGCTTCACCGGCGTCGCGATGCTGCCGGCGCGCGCCCACCGGCTGCGCGGCACGCTCAAGCAGCTCCGCTCCGCCGAGGTCGACGGCGACGCCGAGTGGGTCGAGCGCCACATCGACGGCCACGAGCACGCGGTCGCCCCGGCGGTCGAAGACGGCCGCCGCCAGCGCGCGGTCCTCGACGGCCTGGTCGCCCGCCGCGAGGAGCTGCGAGCCCGCCTGGCCGGCGACAACGAACTGGCCCGCGAACACGGCGTCGCGACCGACCCGGAGCTGGAGCAGGTGTACGTCCCGGCGAAGCGCCTGCTGATCGACGGCCCCTGCGAACTCACGGCGGCGGCCACCGCGGTCGACACGTACGCGGCCGCGGTCCGGGCCCGCATCGAAGACCGCTGACCCGCTTTCCCGCTTTCCCCACTTTCCCCGCGGTGCAAGCAAAGCCGTGAAGGGCACCTTCAGGGACTCAGAGTCCCTGAAGGTGCCCTTCACGGCTTTCAGGAGCCGGAACTGTCGGTGCCCGGCGGTAATGTGGAAGACGGGGGGCGGCGCCCCGCGGGCCGGCGGCGAAGCAGCGACCCGCGGTGAGGCGGCCCGCAGGGCGGCCGGCGGTGAGGGCCCCGCGGGCCGGCGGCGAAGCAGCGGCCGACAGTGAAGCAGCGGCCGACAGTGAAGCGCTCATGGCGACGCGGCCCGCAGCCGGCGCGGCCGTGGTGAAGCGGTCCGTGGTGAAGGGGCCGGCGGTGATGCGACCCGCAGCTGGCGCGGCCCGCAGCACCGCGGCCGCGGTGAAGCGCCCGTGGCGAAGCAGCCCGCGGCACCGCTGCCGCGGTGCCGCGCTCGCGGTGAAGCGGCTGGCGGCGAAGGGGCAGCAGGTGAGCGGCTGGGCGGCCAAGGGGCAGCAGGTGAGCGGCTGGCGGCGAAGGTACAACAGATAAAGCGGCTGGGCGGCCAAGGGGCAGCCGGTGAGCGGCTGGGCGGCCAAGGGACAGCAGGTGAAGCGGCTGCCGGGCGAAGCCGTCGGCTATTTGCGGCCCAGGCCGCGGATCAGGACCATCACCGCTTCCCGGACCTCCGCCCGCGTCCGCTCCGGGCCGAACACCTGCCAGTCCAGCGCGACCACCAGCATCGTGCCGAACAGGCCGGCCGCCGCCGTCGGGATCCGGACTCCCTCCGGCAGCCGGCCCGCCTCCTCCAAGCGCGAAAGCTGGCCCTTCACGATCGAGATGATTTCCTCGCGCAGCAAGGAAAGCGTGCCGTGCCACTGGCCGGGCGTGCGCCACAGCTCGCTCACCAGGATCTGCGAAAACCCCGGATACCGGGCGATGAACTCCAGCGTCACGTCGACCTGCGCCTCGATCACGTCGAGCGGATCGGCATCCGAAACCGCGTCGCGCAGCCGCCCGGCGAGCGTGTCGACGCCGTACCGCAGCAGGCCGTCGACCAGGCCGTCCTTCGAACCGAAGTTGTAGTAGACGGTGCCCTTCGCGACGCCCGCCTCGGCGGCGATGTCGTCGACCGTGAGGCCCACCAAGCCCCGGCTCTTCGAAAGCCGCAGCGTGGCCTCGAAAAGCTTCTGCTTGGTCCCGCCGCTCACAGGCTCAGCTCGGGTTTGAGCGCCGACACCGTCCAGACGCGGCGTTTGCGCGCGGCCAGGGTGGACACCAGGACTCCGCCGACCAGGTAGGCCAGCAGTACGCCGATGTCGCCGAGGATCTGCACGGTGGCGCCACTGTAGAACAGGTGCCGGAAGCCGTCGATCGCGTACCCCATCGGCAGCACGACGTGCAGCGGGTACAGCGCGTCCGGGATCGTCTGCCAGGGGAACGTGCCGCCCGCGCTGACCAGCTGCAGCACCAGCAGCACCAGGCCGAGGAACTTGCCGACCGCGCCGAAGAAACTGTTGAGCGCGTGCACCACCGACGTGAACGTCAGTGACACCAGGACGGCGAAGCCGATCGCGCCCAGCGGGTGCGCGATGTGGATGCCGACGAGCCACGTCACCGCGCCGAACAGGACGATCACCTGCGCGACGCCGAGCAGCGCCGACGACAGCCAGCCGCCGACCGCGACCCGGAACGGTGCCGCGCCCGCGGTCAGCGCACGCGTCGAGAGCGGGCGCAGGATCAGGAACAGCACGAACGCGCCGATCCAGGTGGCCAGCGAGATGAAGAACGGCGCCAGGCCCGCGCCGTACGTCCCGGCCGACGCCTCGCCGTTGGCGTTCACCGCCACCGGGTCCGCGATCGTGTTGGCCGTCGCCGCGCGCGTCGGGTCGTCCGGGTTCGGGATCTCCTTGAGCCCGGCCGAAAGCCCGTCACGCAGCTTCACCGCGCCGTCGGCGAGCTGGTTCGTCCCGGTGACCGCGGTCTTCTCACCGTCGTTCAGCTTGGCGGCGCCGTCCTTGAGCTGGTTCGCGCCGTCGGACGCCTGCGCGATGCCGTTCGCCAGCTGCGGTGACGCGGCGGCGAGCTTGGCCGCGCCGTCGGAAACCTGCTTCGCGCCGTCGGCCAGCTTCGCGAGATCGCCGTTGGCCTGCTGGATCTTGCTGTTCGCCTGGTCGACGGGGGAGCGCAGCTGGTCCGCGCGCGCCAGGATCGCCGTGACCTGGTCCTCCGGCACGCCGGCGTTGCGCAGGTCGGTCTGAAGCTGGGTGCGGTAGCTGTCGAGCTTGCCCTGGATGTCCGACGACGCCGTCGCGGCCACGGACGCCGCGTCGGCGACCTTCTGGTCACCGGCGGCCACCTGCGAGGCGCCGTCGGCGAGTTTTTGCGTCTGGGACGGCAGATCCGCGGTGCTGGACTTGAGCGTGCCCAGCCCGGTGGCGAGCGTCGCGGAGCCGTCGGCGAGCTGCGACGCGCCACTGGCGAGCTGCTGCTGGCCGGACTTCAGCTGCGAAGCGCCGTCCGCGAGCTGTGACGCGCCGGTCGACGCCTCCTGGATCTTCCCGAAGATGGTGGAGAACCCGACCAGGAACCGGTCCGCGGCCTCGCTGCCGACCTTCTCCGCGATCGTCTTGCGCACCTGCTCGGCGACCTGCTTCGCGATCGTCCCGGACAGGTAGTTGTTGGCGTCGTTGGTGGTCAGCGTGATGGTCGCCTGCTGCGGCTGGAAATTGCCGACCGACAGCAGCGCGGCGGAGAAGCCGCTCGGGATGCCGATCGCGAAGGAGTACTTGTCGTCGCGGACGCCGTCGCGCGCGTCCTGCTCCGACACCTCGTGCCACTGGAACGTGCCGGACTTCACTAGCTCGTCGGTCACCTCACGGCCCACGTTGCGCTGCAGGCCGCTCGAGTCCTGCGCGCCGGCGTCACTGGTGAAGACGGCGGCGGGCAGCTTGTCCAGGCGGCCGTACGGGTCGTAGTTCGCGTAGAGGTAGAAGGACGCGTAGAGCAGCGGCACCAGCACGAGCGCGACCAGCGCCAGCTTGGGCATCGTGCCGGTGGACAGCCGCCGCAGTTCGTTGCGGGCGATCCGGAAGGCGTTCATTCGGAAACTCCGTCAGTGCTCTCAGGGAGCTCTTCGGTGGGCTGGGGAAGTTCGGGAAGGCAGTGCTGCGGCGACGGCTGCTCGGCCGAGCCGATGCGCGCGGGCGTGAAGGGCAGCGCGGACGACGGCGTCGTCGCGGTCAGCACGACCACGGCCAGGCCGCGTTCGGCCTGCTCGCGGGCCAGGCCGGCCCAGCTGTCGACGTCGCTGGTGTGCCGGTCGGGCGTGTCGAGCACGAGGACGCGCACGCCCTTGCGGACCGCGGCCAGCTCGGTGAGCAGCCGGGTGCGCAGGGCGGGGGCGAGGTTCTCGAACCGGGTGCCGGCGAACGGCGCCGCGTCGTGCTCGGTCAGCCAGCGGGTGACGTCTTCCTTGCCCGCCGGGCGGTGCGCCAGCGCCAGCTCCTCGCCGACGACCACGCGCAGGCTCAGTGCCTCGTCCGGGTCGCTGACGCCCGGCGCGTCGACGACCGCGACCAGCTCGGGCAGACCGGCGTCCGCACCGTCGACCGTGACCGTGCCGGTGCTCGGCTTGAGCCGCCCGGCCAGCGCGAGCCCGAACGCGGTGACGCCGACGCCGGGTTCGCCGTGCACGATCGCCAGGTCGCCCTCGCCGACGGTCAGCGAGGTGGGCGGTAACAAGGTGCCGTGGTGCCCTTCGAGGGACACCCGATCGGCTCGGACCTGCACGGGGACTCCAGCTGAGACGACTTTTGAACTGACCGGTCAGTTCAAAAGCTAGCCCTCGCCGGGGTGCGGAGCAAGATCACCGGACGCACGTCACACCAGTGGGTGACTCACCGCAGCGCGGCCGCCGGCCGCACCTCCCACGTCGTCCACAGTGGACGATAGCCCTGCCGGTGCCAGAACACCGAGGCCAGCGGGTTGGTCGGGTTGTAGTAGAGGTACGTGCCGATCGCGCCGCCGGTGCGCAGCTCCTGGTGCACCCGGGCCATCAGCGCCCGGCCGAACCCGCCGCCCCGCTCGCCGGGTGTGGTCACGACGTTGTTCACGTAGCCCCAGCGCCCCGGCGGCAGCAGCTCGGCCGCTTCGCTGCCCGCGGTCGCGTCGATCCACGCGCAGTGCGCCATCGCCTGGATCACGCCGTCGTCCTCGGCCAGCCAGACCGCCGGCTCCTCGGCGTCCAGGGCTTCCCGCAGCGCGGGGGCCAGCAGGTCGGCGGTGTTCGGGCGGCGGGGCGCGGCGACCAGGCCGGTGTAGTCGAACGTGGCCGTCGCCAGTTCCAGCGCGACGGTGAAGTCGGCCGGCCCGGCGCGCCGGACGCGCACCGCGGGATCCGGCGGGATCGGGGGAGCGGTCCGGACGCCCAGCGCGCCGAGCGGGACCAGGCCGTGGTCGAGGAAGGCGCGGATCGCCTCGGCGTCCCGGCTGGGCCAGACGACCGCGCACGCCGAGTCGTCGCCGGTCTCCTCGCTCTCGACCCGGCCCTTGAGGGCGCGCAAGAGCAGGTCGGCGCCCTCGGTGCCGGTGTCGCCGAGGTAGGGGAACAGCTGCCAGGTGTCGGCGGCCGACCACAGCATCGGGACGTCGCCGGGGCTCAGCCGGTGCCGCTGCAGCACGCCGGTGACCTGGGTGCCGTCCGCCGTCGCCGCGTCGAGCCGCAGGCCCTCGGCGGGCGGCGCGGCGGGCGGCAGCAGCGCGTCGACGGCCGCGAAGCGCGCCTTGTGGGCGGCGAGCAGCGGCTCGGCGATGTCCATGGTTCCCCTCTGGTCGTCGGTCAGGACCAGGCCGGTCGCCGGATCCACATCGTCCACAGTGGACGATAACCCTGCCGGTGCCAGAACACCGGGGAGAGCGGGTTCGCCGGGTGGTAGAACAGGAAGGTACCGCGCACCTCGTGCGTGAGCAGGGTGCGATGGGCCGCCGCCATCAGGGCCCGGCCGACCCCGCCGTCGCGCGCCGCCGGGGCCACCGACAGCGTGTCGACGTACCCCCAGCGCCCCGGGAACAGCCGGCCGTGGATGCTGTCGCCCGGCGTCGGCACGGCCAGCGCGCAGGCGGCCATCCCGGCGGGCACGCCGTCGTCCTCGGCCAGCCAGACCAGGCCGCTGAACCGCAGGGAGCGGACGACCTCGGCGTGCAGCAGCGGCCGCGCGCCCGGCCGCCGGACCGCGGTGCCGACCAGCGAGGTGTAGCGCCACTCGGCCAGTCGCAGCTCGGTGAGGGCCTCGGCGTCGCCGTCCTCGGCCTTCCGGACGCGCACCCGCGCCGGGCCCGGGTCCGCCGGCGGCTCGACGGGCCGGACGGCCAAGCAGGTCATCGGCGCGAAGCCGTGCGCCAGCAGGACCGCGGACGCCTCGTCGTCCCGGCTCGGCCAGGTCAGCGTGCAGCCCGAGTCCGGGCCGGCGCCCGATCCGCGCAGCCGCTCGCGCCACACGCCCAGCAGCGCCGCGAGGCCCGCCGCGCCGGTCTCGCCCGGCACCGCGGTCAGGTCCCAGATCTCCGACGGGCCCCACAGCGCGGGCCACGACGCGGGCGCGTGCACGACGCGGGTCAGCAGGCCGCCCGCCGGCCGGCCGCCCACCGACGCCAGCAGCGGCTCGCTCGCCACCGGCGGCGCCGCGATCGGCGGGAGCTGCGGGTCGAGCGCGGCGAACCGGGCGTTCTGCTCCTCTTCGAGGGGTGTCACGAGCGGCGCGTGCGGAAGATCGCGGTGCCCGGGAACAGCCGGCCGCGCAGCGGGCTCCACTGGCCCCAGGTCCGCGTGTGCCCCTCCGGCCACTCCGGCTCGAGGAGGTCGGTGAGGGTGAACCCGGCGGCGGCCAGCGCGCGGACGTAGTCGCCGAGGGTGTGGTGGTACTCGACGTAGGTGGCGGTGCCGTCGTCGTCGACCTCGACGTAGGGCGTGCGGTCGAAGTACGGCTGGGTGACGGTGAGCCCCTGCGGGCCCGGGTCGTCCGGGAAGATCCAGCGCATCGGGTGCGTCACCGAGAAGACCCACGGCGCGCCGGGCCGCAGCACCCGGTGGACCTCGGCGAACACCGCGTCCACCGACGCCACGAACGGGATCGCGCCGAACGCCGAGCAGGCCGCGTCGAAGCTGCCCGAGGCCAGCGGCAGGTACTCGGCGTTCGCCTGCACGAGCGGCACGGCGACGCCGGTGCGCGTGTTGCCGGCCTGCGCGTGGCGCAGCATGCCGGCGGAGAGGTCGGTCGCCACGGCGTCGGCGCCCTCGGCGCGCAGCCAGCGCGCGCACGCGGCCTGGCCGCAGCCGACCTCCAGCACGCGCCGGCCGCGGACGTCGCCGAGCAGCCGCGCGTCCGCCTCCCGCACGCCCTCCGGGCACCAGACGAAGTCGGCGTCGCCGAGGAAGCCGCCGTGCTCGGCCTGGTAGTCGTCGGCGTCGGCGTCCCACCAGGCGAGGTTGGCGGCCGCGGCCTCCGGCCCGCCGACCTCGCGGTAGGCGACGGCGGTCGTGCCCAGCCGGTGCTCGGCGGCGTCGTGGCGCCCCGGCGCGGCGGGCTCGTTCGGTGGCATGATGGTGTCTCCGGTCCCGGCCGCCGGCGCCCGGCCTGCGGCCCGCGCCACCCGCGCCCTCCAGCGTGCGATTTGCCTTCGCGAGGACCTTAGCGATCGCCGGGGGACCCTGATTGTGCCGCCTGGTGACTGCCGCGTAGGATCAGTGTTAGCGCAGTGGGTTCGCGCTGCCTTTCGCTCAGCTTCGTCTCGGGCTCGGGTCGCGCACCGTTTGCGGGTCATGCCGCGGTCGTTCACTGGTGGACGTTTGCTCGCAGGGTCGTCGCATGCCGTAACACCCCACCGCGCCGACACCTGCCAACCCTCGATTCCCATCCACCGGAGCAACCCGCCTAATGACCATCGACACCGCCACCGCCCCGACCGCCCCGAACGCGGCCCCGCAGGTCGCCATCAACGACATCGGGTCGGAGGAAGACTTCCTCGCGGCTATCGACAAGACGATCAAGTACTTCAACGATGGCGACATCGTCGAAGGCACCATCGTCAAGGTCGACCGCGACGAGGTCCTGCTCGACATCGGCTACAAGACCGAGGGTGTCATCCCCTCGCGTGAGCTCTCCATCAAGCACGATGTCGACCCGGCTGAGGTTGTCACCGTCGGCGATGAGGTCGAAGCCCTCGTTCTCCAGAAGGAGGACAAGGAAGGCCGTCTGATCCTGTCCAAGAAGCGCGCGCAGTACGAGCGCGCCTGGGGCACGATCGAGGAGCTCAAGGAGAAGGACGAGCCCGTCAAGGGCACCGTCATCGAGGTCGTCAAGGGCGGCCTCATCCTGGACATCGGCCTGCGCGGCTTCCTGCCCGCGTCGCTGGTCGAGATGCGCCGCGTCCGCGACCTGCAGCCCTACGTCGGCCGCGAGCTCGAGGCGAAGATCATCGAGCTGGACAAGAACCGCAACAACGTGGTCCTGTCCCGCCGCGCCTACCTCGAGCAGACCCAGTCCGAGGTGCGCAGCGAGTTCCTCAACGCGCTCGCCAAGGGCCAGGTCCGCAAGGGCGTCGTGTCGTCCATCGTCAACTTCGGTGCCTTCGTGGACCTGGGTGGCGTCGACGGCCTGGTGCACGTCTCCGAGCTGTCCTGGAAGCACATCGACCACCCGTCCGAGGTCGTCGAGGTCGGCCAGGAGGTCACGGTCGAGGTCCTGGACGTCGACATGGACCGCGAGCGCGTCTCGCTGTCGCTGAAGGCGACCCAGGAAGACCCGTGGCGCCAGTTCGCCCGCACCCACGCGATCGGTCAGATCGTGCCGGGCAAGGTCACGAAGCTGGTTCCGTTCGGCGCGTTCGTGCGCGTCGAAGAGGGCATCGAGGGCCTGGTCCACATCTCCGAGCTGGCCGAGCGCCACGTGGAGATCCCGGAGCAGGTCGTCCAGGTCAACGGCGATGTCATGGTCAAGGTCATCGACATCGACCTCGAGCGCCGTCGCATCTCGCTGTCGCTGAAGCAGGCGAACGAGGGTGTCACGCCGGACACCGAGTTCGACCCGACCCAGTACGGCATGGCCGCCGAGTACGACCCCGAGGGCAACTACATCTACCCCGAGGGCTTCGACCCGGACACGCAGGAGTGGCAGGAAGGCTTCGACAAGCAGCGTGAGGAGTGGGAGCGTCAGTACGCCGAGGCCCACACTCGTTACGAGGCCCACATGAAGCAGGTCGTGAAGGCCGTCGAGGCCGACGCGGAGGCCGCTGCCGACGCGGCGACCGGCATCGAGGGTGGCGCGGAAAGCTACACCTCGGGCTCGGCCCCGGCCGACACGAAGAGCAGCGGTGGCACCCTCGCCTCCGACGAGCAGCTCGCGGCGCTCCGCGAGAAGCTCTCCGGTGGTGCGTGAGCACTAGCTCTCTGAGCTGAACCACAGCGAACCCCGGTCCGGAAACGGACCGGGGTTCGCTGCGTTGCACGGCTCGGATCGCGAGCGTGCGCACCTGACGTGCGCCACGCATCGGAGGGCCGTGATGCCGAACGTGCGGACGGCTCCGGTGGTCGCGGGGTGGCCGTCACGGGCCGGTCAGTGGTTGCGCAGGCCCAGGCCGGTCGCCATCGCCGTGACGCCCCGGCGGTACATTTCCGCGTTGGCCTCGTCCGTCGGCGGGATGAACCACTCCGGCAGCGCCGTCCGGGAGGCGAGCATCAGCTCCGCCCCGACCAGGCCGTGCATCGCCGTCCACAGGTGGTAGGCCGCCGTCTGGGCGTCGACTGCCTGCGGGCTGACCCGCCGGACGCGGTCGATGAACAGGCCGAACGTCGTCCGCACCACGGCCGAGCGCAGCGCCGGGTCGGGGTCGAAGCCCGGGACCGGCCGCTCGAACATCAGGGCGTAGCGCGCCGGGCTTTCGCGGGCGAAGAGGCGGTACGCCATCGCCAGGTCGAGCAGGTCCGCGAGCCCGTCGGGACCCTCCGGCGGCAGCGCCTCCAGCATCTCGCGCAGCGAGTCGAACGTGCGCTCGTACAGGGCGTCGAGCAGGCCCGCGCGGCCGCCGAAGCGGGCGTACACCGAGATCGTCGACGCGCCGGCGGCCTCGGCCACGCCGCGTACCGTGAGGGCCGTGACACCGCGGTCGAACAGCACCGACAGCGCGGCGTCGAGGAAGCGCTCGCGGTGACCCTGTTCGGCGGGGCGCATCGAGACGTGCCTGGTGGCCACGGCGCACCCCCTTCGCAGCAGCCGCGCACGACGGCGGTCGGGTTACCTGCCCGCAGCCGAAGATACGATATCCGCTGCGTCTTGGGAATGCGCCGGATGTCCGGATGTGCGGCATTCCCGTCCGGTGGGCACCGGCCGGGGCGCGGCGGACCCTGGCAGCGTCGGAAGCACCGACGAAAGGGCTCTCCGATGACCGACACCACAGACACCACCGGCATCACCGACATCGCCGACATCGCCGTCCCCGACACCGCGCTGGCCCGCGAAGCCGCCGACCTCGTGCGCGACACCGCCGGCCCGCTCCTGTACGACCACTCCTCGCGGGTCTACCTGTTCGGCGCGCTGCAGGGCCGGCGCCGCGGCCTCGGCTTCGACGCCGAACTGCTCTACGTCGCGGCCCTGTTCCACGACCTCGGCCTGGTCGAGGGCCACCGCACCGGCCGTCGTTTCGAGCTCGACGGCGCCGACGAAGCCCGGCGTTTCCTGCTCGGTCACGGCGTCGACGCGGAACGGGCCCGGATCGCCTGGACGGCCATCGCGCTGCACACCACCCCGGGCATCCCCGAGCACATGGAACCCGAGATCGCGCTGGTCACCGCGGGCGTCGAGTACGACGTCCTCGGCATCGGCTACTACGACCTGCCCGCGGCGGCCCGCGCCGCGATCGTCGCCGCCCACCCGCGGCCGGACTTCAAGCGCCGCATCCTCACCGCGTTCACCGACGGCATCCGTGACCGGCCCGACACGACGTTCGGGAACGTCAAAGCCGATGTGCTGGCCCGGTTCGTGCCAGGCTTCGAGCGGCAGGACTTCGTCACCACGATCTTGGACTCACCCTGGGAGGACTGAACCGGATGGAGCACCCCGAGCCCGGCACGGTCGTCGTCACCGCGAGCGGCGACGGCAATTACACGCAGCAGGTCAGCACGGCGGGGCACACGCTGCTGGTCGACGAGCCGGTGTCGGTCGGCGGGGCCGACGCCGGCCCGAACCCGTACGAGCTGCTGCTCGCGTCGCTGGGTTCGTGCACCGCGATCACGTTGCGGATATACGCCGACCGCAAGGGCATCCCGCTGGACGCCGCGACGATCCGGCTGCGGCACGACCGCGTGCACGCCGAGGACTGCGAGAAGTGCGAGACCGAGCGCGGTCTGCTCAGCCGCATCACCCGCGAGATCGAGCTGACCGGCGACCTCGACGACGACCAGCGCGCCAAGCTCATGCTGATCGCCGACAAGTGCCCGGTGCACCGGACGCTGTCGTCGGAGATCGTGATCGAGACGCGGGAAACCGGCCGCTGAGCAAACCGTCCGGGCGGGCCGGGACGCGGGCAGCGTGAGGTCGGGCCGGGAAACCGGCGTCCGTCAGGCGGCCTGCGCCGTCACCGGCCGCACGGTGGCGACGCCGACGGCCGGGACCCAGATCCGTTCGAGAGCGGCCGCGCGGGCCCTGCGCCGGAGCCCGGCGAAGCTGTGCTTCGCCGGGACCAGCAGGGTGCTCAGCCACGTCCGCCGGTAGTCCTCGAGAGCCGTCGCCACGGAGTGGTGAACCAGGCAGTGCACCAGCCCCGGCGAGCCGAGCCGGTGCCTCCCGACGTGCTTGCTGTCCGCCATCGTTCCTCCGTGTGGGCGACCCTTGACGCGGCGCACGGTACGCAACTGCACCGATGAAGGTGGGTAAGAAACGCGGCGTGTCCTCATTTCGGTTGAGTCACGCGTCACGATCGACTTGCGGTTCACCCGTCCGTGTGCACTGGGTCAGGCCGGCCGGACACTGCCCTTCACGCACAGCGTGCCGAACGGGATCCACGTGCTGCGCACCGCGCAAAGGGTGCGCTGCGGCGTGTGGTTGCAGGTCGCCTGCACCCGGCGGACGCCGGACTGGCACTGCGTGAACGTGATGTCCGGCGACGGGGCCGCGACCGCCACGTCCGGCACGGTCAGAGCGAGTCCTCCCGCGCACAGCACGGCCGCCGCCGGCCTTCCGAAGTCCGTCATCCTCATGAGCCCTCCCTCGATGACGCGAGCCGGAAGGCCCGCTGCCGAAGGCGTCGGAAAACGATTACCCACGTTACGGGTAGCCACTGTGCGTCACACGAATGGCGCAGGCCGGACCGGGCGAACCGGACGGTCCCAGCAACGCGGCGACGAGTCGTGGCCCTCGCCTCGCTCAACCCCTGCTCGCCCCCGAGTCGCGCAGGTTCCCTTCGCGCTGACGGCGTGGAAGCCGCCGATGTCCGCGGGCGGCCGCCGGGGGTGCGTGACTAGGGTGATCGGCATGTTGCGTGTGGGGCTGACGGGTGGCATCGGGGCCGGCAAGTCGACCGTGGCGAACCGGTTCGCCGAACACGGCGCCGTGCTGGTGGACTCCGACCGGATCGCCCGCGAGGTGGTCGAGCCCGGATCCGAAGGGCTCGCCCGGCTCGTCGAGGAGTTCGGCGGAGAGATCCTGGCCGCCGACGGCTCGCTCGACCGGCCGGTGCTCGCCGCCAAGGCGTTCGCCGACGACGAGTCGCGCCGCCGGCTCAACGCGATCGTGCACCCGCTGGTCGGGGCCCGCACCGGTGAGCTGATGGCGGCCGCCGCGCCGGACGCGATCGTCGTCCACGACATCCCGCTGCTGGTCGAGGGCGGCCTGGCGACGGCGTATCACCTGGTCGTCGTGGTCGACGCGCCCGTCGAGGTGCGGGTCCGGCGGCTGGTGTCGGCGCGTGGCATGGCCGAGGCCGACGCCCGCGCGCGGATCCGGGCGCAGGCCAGTGACGAGCAGCGCCGCGCCGTCGCCGACGTCTGGCTCGACAACGGCGGTCCCGAGGACGCGGTGCTCGCCGGCGTCGACGCGCTGTGGGCGGACCGGCTGGTGCCGTTCGAGGCGAACGTCCGGCTGCGCCGGCCGCGGCCCCCGGTCTCGCCGAAGATCGCCGAATACGACCTCACCTGGCCGCAGCAGGCCGAGCGGGTGCTCGCCCGGGTCCGCGCCGCGAGCGGCGAGCTGGCCCGGCGCGCCGACCACATCGGGTCCACCGCCGTGCCGGGCCTGCCCGCCAAGGACGTCCTCGACCTCCAGCTGACGGTGTCCACGTTGGCCGACGCCGACAAGCTCACCGAACTGCTTTCCGACGCCGGTTTCCCGCGCCTGGCCGGCGACTGGGCCGACGACGCCCAGGACGGCGCCGGCACCTGGCCGAAGCGGCTGCACGTCGGCGCCGACCCGAAACGGCCGGTGAACCTGCACGTCCGGTCCGTCGAGACGCCCGCCTGGCGGCTCGCGCTGCTGTTCCGCGACTTCGTGCGCGCGCACCCGGACGAGCGCGACGACTACCGCGATGTGAAGCTGCGGCTGGCCGAGGCGCACGCCGCCGACGGCAACGTCGCGGCCTACGCCGACGAGAAGCAGGAGTGGGTCAACGCCGCGTTCGTCCGGGCCGAGAAGTGGGCCGAGACGACCGGCTGGACGCCCTAGGACCCGAGCAGCCCGCGTTCGAACGCGACGGCGACGGCGGCCGCGCGGTCCTTCACCCCGAGCTTCGCGTAGACGTGGATCAGGTGCGTCTTGACCGTCGCCTCGCTGATGAACAGCTTCTTCGCCGTCTCCTTGTTCGACGACCCGCGCGCGACCAGCGTCAGCACCTCGAGTTCGCGCTGGGACAACGGTCCCCGCGCGGGCCGGCGCATCCGGTCCATCAGCCGCCCGGCGACGGCGGGGGAGAGCACGGCCTGCCCGCGGGCCGCCGCCCGGACCGCGCGGAACAGCTCCTCGCGGGGCGCGTCCTTGAGCAGGTAACCGGTCGCGCCCGCCTCGATCGCCGGCAGCACGTCCGCATCGGTGTCGTACGTCGTGAGCACCAGGATCCGCGCCGGGTTCCCGAGCCGCGCGAGCTCGCTGATCGCCGCGACGCCGTCGGTGCCCGGCATCCGCAGGTCCATCAGCACGACGGCGGGCCGCAGCCGCTCGGCCAGCGTGACGGCTTCGGCGCCGTCGGCCGCCTCGCCGAGCACTTCGAAACCCTCTTCGCCGTGGGCGGGTTCGGCGGACAGGATGCCGCGCAGGCCGTCCCGGACGATCGGGTGGTCGTCGGCGATCAGCACGGTGATCGTCATTGCGGGAGCCTCCGGGAGCAGCGGGACGGCGGGCAGGCGACGGAGATCGCGCTCCCGGCGCCGGGCTCGGACTCGCCGTGGAGCGTACCGGCGAGCCGCCGCGCCCGGCGGCGCGCGCCCGGCCGCCCGCCACCCCCGATGGCCACGGTCTGCACGATGGTGATGGTGATCCAGGTGCCCGGTCCGTCGGCCGGCGCGGGTAGCGGCCCGCCGTTGCCGAGGGTGTTGATCAGCCCGATGTCGAACGAGACGTCGTCGGCCGCGATCTTCTCCCGTACCGGTCGTGGAGGTGCCCGACCTGGATGACCGGCAGCTCAGTGGCGGCGCCAGGTCAGGGCGATGTCCTTCGTGGCCAGCCAGGCGGCCAGGTCGTAGCCGTGCGAGGCCAGTCCTTCGACCGCCGCGTAGGTCGTCTCCAGCGCGGACTCGGCCTCGTCGGCCGTGACCAGGTCCGCCTTGCGGGCGTCCAGGAGCTCGTCGGTGTCGATCACCCGCAGCGAGAGCTTGTCCTTCAGCACGATGTCGACGTAGAGGTCGGTGGCGACCCAGCGGGGACCGTCGCGGTTCACACGGACGACGTCCAGGTAGAAGTCCTGGTCGCGTTCGTGGCCGGGGGAGAACCAGAAATCGGTGACGCGCAGGCCGAGCTCCGGCAGCAGCCACGACTCGAGGTAGTGGAACTGGGCCCGCCCCGGCGCCGGGCGGGCCAGGTACAGGCCGAACGGTTCTTCGCGGAACTCCTCGACCTCCCGGCTGATGCCCTTCGGGTCGATGTTCGTGCGCGCGGCCGGGTCGAAGATTTCGACCTTGGGCGGGTGCAGTCCCGTCATGGCCCCATCCTGCCTGCAAGTGGGCGGAACCCGGTCACGAATCGCGAACGGCGGCGGTGCGAGCCACACGTTCGGGCTAAAGTGCGCCGACGACCGGGGGAACCGAGGGGACTGGGGATGTTCGGGATCATCAGGCCGTGCCGGCACCGGCTGTCCGATCGCCTGCACGCCGACTGGGTCGCGCACCTGTGCGGGCTCTGTCTCACGCTGCGCGACGAGCACGGTCAGCTCGCGCGCGTCGTCACCAACTACGACGGGCTGATCATCTCGGCCCTGGTCGAGGCCCAGACCCCGCGCGCGGACGGCCGGCGGGACGCGGGCCCGTGCCCGCTGCGCGGCATGCGCTCGACGTCGGTGGCCCGGGGCGAAGGCGCCCAGCTGGCCGCCGCGGTCTCGCTGGTGCTGGCCGCGGCGAAGGTCGGCGACCACGTCGAGGACCGCGACGGCGCGTTCGGCCGGCGTCCGGTGGCGGCGGCCGCCCGCCGGGTCGCGGCCCGCTGGGCGAAGCAGGGCAGCCGCACGGGCGGCCGGGTCGGGTTCGACACGGCGGTGCTCACCGAAGCCGTCGACCGCCAGGGCGAGCTGGAACGGGCGATGCGCCTGGGCGACTCGGCGCTGCTGGCGACCGAGCCCGCGGAACTGGCCACCTCGGCGGCGTTCGCCCGCACGGCGGAGCTGGCCGGGCGGCCGGGCAACGTGGCGCCCCTGGCCGAGGCGGGCCGCCTGTTCGGCCGGGCCGCACACCTGCTGGACGCGGTCGAGGACCACGCGGCGGACGCGGCGGCGGGAGCGTGGAACCCGTTGCTGGCCACCGGAACGGGCCTCGCGGAAGCCCGCCGGCTGTGCGACGACGCCGTGCTGGGTGTCGAGCTGGCGTTGCGGGAAGCGGAGTTCGCGGAACCGGCGCTGGTGCACGCGCTGCTGGTGCACGAGCTGCGGCAGGCGGTGCGCCGCGCCTTCGGCCACGGCTCGGCGCACGACCACGACCACGACCACGACAGTGGACTCCGGCTGCCCGCGGACGGCGTAGGCGGTGTCCTCGGGCAGCAGCCGCCGCCGGGGTGGATCGGCCCGGGGCCGCGGCCGCCGCAGCATCCGCACCAGCCGCCGGGGCCCGGAGGTCCGCAGTGGGGTGGGCCCGGCGGTGGCCCCGGCGGTCCCGGGTGGCCGGGAAACCCCGGTGGTCCGGGTTGGTCGGGAACCCCCGGCGGCCCAGGTGGTCCCGCCGGACCCGGCGGTCCCCAGGGGCCTGGTGGCCCAGGCGGTCCGGGAGGCCCAGGCGGACCGAACGGCCCGGGCGGACCCGGTGGTCCTGGCGGCCCGGGCGGTCCCGACGGTCCGGATGGCCCCGACGGCCCGGAACCCGAGCCGCTCGACGGCAAGGGCGGCGGCTGCTGGGTCCCGAAGTTCGTCGTGCCCCCGAAGAAGCGCAACTTCTTCTTCGGCTGCGCCGTAGCCTCCTACATGTGCTGTACCTGCCAGTTCTGCTGTCGCGATCCCTATCCCGGCCCGTGGAGCGGCAAACCGGAGGCGACCGGCGACTGCGGTGGCTGTGACTGCGATTGTGACTGCTGCGACTGCTGTTCCTGTTGTGACTGCAACTGAGGGGAACACGATGACCGAGCCGATGGACCAGCTGCACGACCGCGGCCGGGCCACTTTCGCGGAGCTGGTCGACGGCGGCGAAGCCCGGCTCGAGGCCCTGTTCGCCACCGTCCCGGCGCTCGGTGAGCTGGCCGTCGGCACGGTCTACGGCCACCTCCACGAGCGCCCGGCCCTCGACGCCCGCACGCGGGAAGCCGCCACCCTCGCCGCGATCATCGCGGCGGGGATGGTCGGGCCGCCGCTGAGCGTCCACCTCCGGACCGGCCTGGCCGCCGGGCTCTCGCCGGCCGAGGTGGGCGAGGTCGTGGTCCAGACGGCGGCGTTCGCCGGCTTCCCCCGCGCGGTTTCCGCGGCCGACCAGCTGAACCGGCTCTTCGAAGGGCACGGCCTGCCGATCCCGCCGCCGCCGTCGGCCCGCGAGGTCGTCCTGGGGTACCTGGAAGCGCCGGGCGCCGAGGTCGCCGAGGTGCTCGCGGAGTTCCCGCGCACCGAGGTCCAGGCGGCCGGACCCGACCGGGTGCTGGTCTCGTGCTTCGGCACCGGGCCCGCGCCGGGCGCCGTCGTGCACTGCGTGGTGGCCGGCGGCGAAGTGGCCTTCGCGACGGTGTTCCGACCCCGCTGACCAGGGCCGACGGAAATTGTCGGTGCCGAGGCCTACTCTGGTCGACGTGGCTTTCGCAACCGAACACCCCGTGCTGGCGCAGTCCGACTTCCGGCCCGTCTCGGAGATCCCCCGGGAAGGCGGCCGGTTCGAGGTCGTCAGCGACTACCAGCCCGCCGGTGACCAGCCGGCGGCCATCGACGAGCTCGAACGGCGCGTCAACGCCGGCGAGAAGGACGTCGTGCTCCTGGGCGCCACCGGTACCGGCAAGTCGGCGACGACAGCGTGGCTGATCGAGCGCGTCCAGCGGCCGACACTGGTGATGGCGCCGAACAAGACCCTCGCCGCACAGCTGGCGAACGAGCTGCGCGAGCTGTTCCCGCACAACGCGGTCGAGTACTTCGTCAGCTACTACGACTACTACCAGCCCGAGGCGTACATCGCGCAGACGGACACCTACATCGAGAAGGACTCGTCGATCAACGACGACGTCGAGCGGCTGCGGCACTCGGCGACGATGAACCTGCTGTCCCGGCGGGACGTCATCGTGGTCGCGAGTGTGTCCTGCATCTACGGCCTGGGCACGCCGCAGTCCTACCTCGACCGGTCCTCGAAGCTGAAGGTCGGCGAGCAGCTGGACCGCGACGTCTTCCTGCGCGCGCTGGTGGACGTGCAGTACACCCGCAACGACATCGCGTTCGCGCGCGGCACGTTCCGCGCGCGCGGCGACACGGTCGAGATCATCCCGGCGTACGAGGAGCTCGCGATCCGCGTCGAGTTCTTCGGTGACGAGATCGAGAAGCTGTACTACCTGCACCCGCTGACCGGCGACATCGTCAAGGAGGTCGACGAGGTCCGGATCTTCCCGGCGACGCACTACGTCGCCGGCCCGGAGCGCATGGAGAAGGCGATCAAGAGCATCGAGCAGGAGCTCGAAGATCGCCTGGCGGAGCTGGAGAGGCAGGGCAAGCTGCTGGAGGCGCAGCGGCTGCGGATGCGCACGGCCTACGACATCGAGATGATGCGGCAGGTCGGGTTCTGCTCCGGCATCGAGAACTACTCGCGGCACATCGACGGCCGCGGCGCGGGCACGGCGCCGGCGACGCTGATCGACTACTTCCCGGACGACTTCCTGCTGGTCATCGACGAGTCGCACCAGACCGTCCCGCAGATCGGCGGGATGTACGAAGGTGACATGTCGCGCAAGCGCAACCTGGTCGAGTACGGCTTCCGGCTGCCGAGCGCCGTCGACAACCGGCCGCTGACCTGGGAGGAGTTCTCCGACCGGATCGGGCAGACGGTGTACCTGTCGGCGACACCGGGGCCGTTCGAGATGGGCCAGGCGGGCGGCGAGTTCGTCGAGCAGGTGATCCGGCCGACCGGCCTGGTCGACCCGAAGGTGGTCGTGAAGCCCACCGAGGGCCAGATCGACGACCTGGTGCACGAGATCCGGGAGCGCGCGGAGAAGGACGAGCGCGTCCTGGTCACCACACTGACGAAGAAGATGTCCGAGGACCTCACGGACTACCTGCTGGAGCTGGGCATCCGGGTGCGGTACCTGCACTCCGAGGTGGACACGCTGCGCCGGGTGGAGCTGCTGCGGCAGCTGCGGGCGGGCGACTACGACGTGCTGGTCGGCATCAACCTCCTGCGGGAGGGCCTCGACCTGCCGGAGGTGTCGCTGGTGGCGATCCTCGACGCGGACAAGGAAGGCTTCCTGCGCAGCGGGACGTCGCTGATCCAGACGATCGGCCGCGCGGCGCGCAACGTGTCGGGCGAAGTGCACATGTACGCCGACAAGATCACCGACTCGATGCGGCACGCGATCGACGAGACCGACCGCCGCCGCGAGAAGCAGGTCGCCTACAACGTCGAGCGCGGGGTCGACCCGCAGCCGCTGCGGAAGAAGATCGCCGACATCCTCGACCGGGTCTACAGCGAGGCGGAGGACACCGAGCACGTCTCGGTCGGCGGTTCGGGCCGCAACTCCTCGCGCGGCAAGAAGCCGGAGCAGGGTGACCGGGTGCGCAGCTCCGGGATGCTGGTCGACAAGGACGTCTCGGCGATGCCGCGCGCCCAGCTCGCGGACCTGATCCAGCAGATGACCGACCAGATGATGCAGGCGGCCCGTGACCTGCAGTTCGAGCTGGCGGCGCGGCTGCGGGACGAGGTCCAGGACCTGAAGAAGGAGCTGCGCGGAATGGACGCGGCCGGCATCAAGTAGCCGGACACGACACCAGCAGGTGGCGGTTGTCGCGTCGGGCGAACAGTGTTCGCCCGATCGAGTATTACACCCCGGTTGGTATGCTTCCACCATGGCGATGAACATCAAGGACCCGGAGGCCGAGCGCTTGGCCGCCGAGGTCGCCGCGTTGACGGGTGACACCAAAACCGGGGCCGTCCGCGAAGCCCTGCGCCTGCGCCGCGACCAGCTCGTGGCGCAGGACAACGCCGAACTGCGGCTGAAGCGGATGCGGCGAGTACTGGAAGAGGAGATCTGGCCGTTGATCCCGCCTGAGGAGCTCGGGAAGCCGATCCCGAAGGACGAGTGGGAAGAGATTCTCGGGTTCGGGCCGGGTGGCGTGTGATCATCGACAGCTCGGCCATTGTGGCGATCCTGCGCCAGGAGCCGGACCACGAACGACTCGAGGAGCGTCTCGCGGAGGCGGACTCGGCCAGGATCGGCGCGCCGACTCTCGTCGAGGTCGGCATCGTGCTCACCACGAGGCTCGGCGCGCGGGGCCAGCTGGTGCTCGCCAGGTTCCTCCAGGACAACCACATCGCGACCGCACCCTTCACCGATGAACACGCGGAGGTGGCGATCGAAGCGTTCAAGCAGTACGGGAAGGGACATCACCCGGCCAAGCTGAACATGGGCGACTGCTACAGCTATGCCACCGCCAAGATCGCCCGGGAACCGTTGCTCTGCATCGGCGATGACTTCCCGCAGACCGACCTCGAGGTGGTGAAGCTCGGGTCGTGAACATCGAAGCCGTGGTCGCGTACTGCCTGGGGCTGCCGGGCGCCGAAGAGACCTACCCGTTCGGTGACCACGTGCTCGTGGCGAAGGTCGGTGGCAAGGGGTTCGCCTTCATCGGCCAGGAGGAGCCCGGCAGTGTCGCCGTGAAATGCGGGGCCACCCGGGAAGAAGCGGCCGAACTGCGCGAGCGTCATCCCGAGGCCGTGACCGTGATGGACTACCTCGGCCGCTACGGCTGGAACCGTGTCCGGCTCGACGCCGGAGTGCCCGACGCCGAGCTGGAGGAACTCCTCGACGCCTCCTACGAGGCCATCGTGAAGAAGCTGCCCCGAGCCAAGCGTCCCTGACTCAGTCCGGCACCGGCGCGTTGTCGTCCGCCTGCAGCATCCCGAAGATGTTGCCCTCGGTGTCCTTGCAGTAGGCCAGCCACCCGACGCCCGGGACGGGCTGCTTCGGGAGCGCCAAGGTCCCGCCCGCCCGCGCCACTTCGCCGAGGGTGTGGTCGACGTCGGCGACGTCGATCGTGTTGACGAAACCGTGTACCGGCCCCGATTCCGAGGGTGGCGGGCCCTGCCGCGGCACCAGGCCGCCGTCGATTCCCTCGCCGTCGCCGGTGGTGATCATCCAGTACGGGACGTCGCCCCAGCGTTCGAACTTCCAGCCGAACACCGCGGTGTAGAACGCCACCGCGCGCTCGGGGTCGCCCGCGTGGATCTCGAAGTGGATCGGACGAGGCATGCTCGCCTCCTCAGGCCGGGCCGGCAGGTGCCGCGAGACTACGCCTGCCGACCCGGTTTCGGGAGGTCAGAGGCGTGGGTGCCCCGACAGGGTGAGGTCCGCGTCGAAGTCCGGGAACCCGGCCGGCGCGCTCCGGGCGCTCAGCGCGGAAGCGGCCGGGGGCAGCCCGGCCCAGCGGCGGACCGTCGCGGTCGCCGCGGCGGCGTCGGCCGCCGGCAGCTGGGCGATCCTCGAGCCGTGGTTGCCGCCCGGCACGTAGTACCGGTAGGAGTCCCGGCTGCCGAAGCCGAGCTCGAACGGCTCCGCGCCCCACGGGTCGTTCGAGCCGTAGACGAACAGCAGCCGTGTGCCGCGGGACTTCACCCAGAAGTCGACGTCCGGCATGGCCAGGTAGTCGAACCGGGGCAGGCGCACCGAGCTCGGCACGAACGTCTTCGGCTGGTCGGCGCCGGGGTAGCGGAGCAGGTCGCGGAGGTAGCTGTCGTACGCCTCGGGCGCGCCCAGCTGGACCGCGGCCTGGTAGTAGTACGGGATGTAGGGCGAGAGGTCCTGGTCGGAGTAGGTGTTGAGGCTCTCCACCTTCTCGTACCAGGCGTAGACGTCGGCCGCGGGCGCGCCGGCCTTCGGCACCGTCGCGCAGTCCGCCTGGGTCTGGTACTGCCAGAACGCGAAGTACGAGTCGATCACCGAGATCTCGAGGGACTTGTCGGCCGAGCCGACGATCGAGAACGTGAGGCCTCGTTTCGCCGCGTCCACCGCGGCGATCGCACCGAGTTCGTCACGCCGCTTCAGCGCGTCGCGCTGGATGGCCTTCAACGCGTCGCGGCAGCCGGGATCGTTGCCGACCTTGGACAGGAACTTGTTGTAGACGTCGATCGGGTCGATGACGTCGTTGGGCGCGACGTAGGGGACCGTCCCGTCGACGTCGTCGGGGAAGAAACGCCGGAAGTACGTGGCGGTCATGCCGCCCTTGCTGCCGCCGGTGGCCAGCCACTTGCCCGGGTAGATCGCCTTGAACGCCTGCACGGCGCGGTGCTCGTCGGCGGCGGCCTGCCAGATGGTCAGCTGCTGCGCCCAGTTCTCCGGCTGCGGCCGCGACGGCGTGAAGTAGCGGTACTCCATCGAAAGCTGGTTGCCGTTCACGAGCTGCGTCGGCTCGGACCGGTTCGGCGCGGTGCTGACGTTGTAGCCGCTGGTGAAGGCGACCGTTGGTGCGGCGAAGTCGCGGTGCAGCAGGGTGAACCGCTGCTGGAACGTGCCGGCGCCGGGGTGGCGGTGGTCGGCGGGCTGGGTGAAGGTCAGCTCGAAGAACCGGAAACCCGTGGGTGCCGGGTCCTCCTTGACGATGGTCAGGCCGGGGATCCGCCGCAGGGCCGCTTCGATGTCGGTCGCCGCGCCGGCCGACGGCGCGAGGCCCGCCAGCGCGGCCAACGTCAGCAACGCCGCCGAACAAGCGGTGAACAGTCTGCGCATGAAGCACCCTCCCCGGCTTCGGGCCATTGCGTGGGACCCTCACAGAACCGGCCGTGGTGGGCAATCGGCTGACTGGGCGCACCACCGGCCAGGACCCGACTTTCGGCGGGTCCGGGGGCCGCGGGGTGGCGTCCTCAACCTTGCGCGGTCGCGCGCATTGTGCAAGTTGTCCGGGTGATCGGCGCCACGTTACGGTCCGGAACGAGAAGGCACCGGCATCGAGCGAGGGGTCCGCCATGAAGGTTTCCGACTGCCCGACCACCCAGGTCGAGGTCCGCATCGAGGCGTCGCCGGCCGAGGTCTGGCACTGGTTGCTGGACGTCGACCTGCCCTCCCGGTTCTCCACCGAGTTCCAGGGCGGCGGCTGGGTCGAAGGCAGCGCGCCCGGACTCGGCGCGCAGTTCCGCGGCCGCAACTCCCACCCGGTCGCGGGGGAGTGGGAGACGGTCTCGACCATCACCGGCTACGAGCCCGGACGGCTGTTCGCGTGGGCCGTGATGGACGTCGCGAACCCGGCGGCGTCGTGGAAGTTCCAGCTGATCCCGGACGGCGAAGGCACGATCCTGCGCCAGTGGGCCCAGATCGGCCCGGGCCCGTCCAACCTGACGGCCATCATCGGCTCGATGCCCGAGCACGAGGAAGAGATCGTCGCGATGCGCCTGGGCGAGCTGCACGACAACATGCAGCGGACGGTGGACGGCATCAAGTCCCTCGCCGAAACCGGTGTCCGAGCGGTCTAGCCGCGGCCGCCGAGCACCTTGGCCACGTAGGACTTGACGGCGTCGAGCGCCTCCGGCGCGCGCCACATCCGCTCGACCTCGGGGTCGTCGGCGTGGCGGTACTCCGCGATCCGCTCGTGGTAGGGCTGGTGGATCTGGGCCTTGGTGTGCGCGAACGGCTCGGCGGGCAGCCCGCCGAGCCGGGTCGCGATGGCGAGCGCCCGCTCGAGGACCTCCTCCGGCGGGGCCAGCTCGTCGGCGAGGCCGCGGGCGAGCGCGTCCTCGCCGCCGACGGTCGCGCCCGAATACGTCAGCGACGGCAGCGGTGTCGTCCCGTACGCGCAGCGGAGGATCTCCAGCGCGGCGAGCGGGAACGGCAGCCCGACGAGCAGTTCGGTGACGCCGATCCGGCCGGGCCCGCTGCTGAGCACGCGGTGGTCGCACGCCGCGGCGAGGACCGCGCCGCCGGCGATCGCGTGGCCGTTGAGCGCCGCGACCACCGGACGCGGGAAGCCGAACACCGCCAGCAGCGCGTCCGACAGCAGCGGCAGGAACTCGGACACGTAGGCGGCGCCACCCTCGCCGATCCGCCTGAGGTCGACGCCGGCGGAGAAGATCCCGCCGGTGCCGGTAAGCACGACCGCGCGGGCCGCGCCGGCCTCCTCCAGCCGCAGCACGAGCTCCCGGCACGAGTCGGAGTCGAGGGTGTTGCCCTTGCCGTGGTCGATCCGGAGCACGGCGACGTCGGACTGGCTCTCCAGGGTGATCGGCACGGCCCGACCGTACCGCGCCGGGGCGGGCCCGGCCGGTCGGAAACCGGCCGGGCGCGCCTCAGCTCGTGATGTCCTTCTTGGCGAACCGGCGGCCCGCGTAGAGGAAGAACACCGTGCCGTAGAGGGTCGCCGACAGCAGGCCGCTTGCCAGGTTCGTCCAGTCGACGTCGGTGGAGATCAGGTCCATCCAGGAGAACCCGTAGTGCGTCGGCAGGTAGTTGCGCAGGCCTTCCAGCGCCGTGATCTGGTCGAGGATCTGCGACAGGATCGCCACCAGCACCGCGCCGCCGACCGCGCCGAGAGGGGCGTCGGTCGTCACGCTCAACGCCAGCGCGAGCCCGGCCACCCAGGCCAGCTGCAGGATGATGTACACAGTGGACAGTGCGATGGCGAGCAGGCTGTCGCCGAAGGACACCGCGTCGCCGGTCGGGCTGATCGCGTCGCCCGCGCCGTACCAGATCACGCCGACGCCGAGCGAGACCAGCGGCAGCAGGATCAGCGCCGCCGCCGACAGGATCCCCGACACGATCGCCTTCTGCCGCAGCACCCGGTGCCGCGGCACCGGGATCGCCAGCAGGTACTTCAGGCTCGACCAGGACGCCTCGCTCGCGATGGTGTCGCCGAAGAACAGCGCGACGATCATCGGCAGCAGGAACGTGCCCGACACGAACAGCGCCAGCACCACGAAGTTCGGCGCACTGGCCGTGGCCAGGTCGACGAACCCGCCGCTGCGCCGGTTCGGGTTCGACTGCCCCGCCTCGAACGCGATCACCAGGATGAACGGCAGGATCGCGACGAACCCGAGCAGCAATTGCGTCCGCCGCCGCTTGAGCTGACGCCGGAGTTCGACGCCGAGCCCGAGCGTCCGCCGCGCGGAGTAGCCCGCGACGGCGCCGTCCGGCCCGACCCCGGCGTGTTCGCTCGACGCGAGGTTGCTCAGCTCGTCCAGCGCGTGCGGGTCGGTGTGGACCCCGGAATTCGAGCTGTTCACGACTGGTCTCCCACCAGTTGCAGGAACGCGTCTTCCAGCCGGCGCCGCGGCCCGGCCTGCTCCACGGCGACCCCGGCGCGGACCAGCGCCGCAATGGCTTCGGCCCGCGGCAGCCCGTCGAGGTCGGCGTGCACCAGGTCGCCTTCGACGTCGACCGTGCCGACCCCGCCGATGGCCTTCAGCGCCGCGGCGGCCGCGGCCGGGTCGTCGACCCGGAACGTCGCCTCGCCGCCGGCCGCGGCCAGCTCGCCGACCTCGCCCGAGGCGACCAGCGCGCCGCGGTGCATGACCACGACGTGCGTGCAGGTCTGCTCGACCTCGGCCAGCAGGTGGCTGGACACCACCACGGTGCGGCCGGTCGCGGCGTAGCGCTGCAGCACCTCGCGCATCTGGTGGATCTGGGGCGGGTCGAGCCCGTTGGTCGGCTCGTCGAGCACCATGAGCTCCGGCAGGCCGAGCATCGCCTGGGCGATCGCCAGCCGCTGCCGCATGCCCTGGCTGTAGGTCCGCACCCGGCGGTCGACCGCGGTGCCGAGCCCGGCGATCTCCAGCGCCTCGCCGAAGTGCGCCTTCTCCGCCGGCCGTCCGGTGCTCGCCCAGTACAGCCGGAGGTTCTCGCGGCCGGACAGGTGCGGCAGGAAGCCGGACCCTTCGACGAACGAGCCGATGCGCGAGAGCACCGGCGCGCCGGCGGTGATCTTGTGCCCGAACACGCGGATGCTGCCTTCGGTCGGCGTGATCAGGCCCATCAGCATCCGCAGCGTGGTGGTCTTGCCCGCGCCGTTCGGGCCGAGCAGGCCCAGCACCTGGCCCGGCTCGACGCGGAACGACAGGTCGTTCACGGCGACGAACCCGCCCGGGTACTTCTTGCGCAGCCCCTCGATGACCAGCGGGGTGGTGGCCAGCTCCGGGTCGACGTCGGTCGCCCGGCGCCGCCGCAGCGCCGCGAAGAACACCGCGGCGAGGGCGATCGCGAGCGTCACGGCGATGCCGACGAGCTGCCCGACCGGGGCCGGCGTGCCGACCGACGTCCCGGGCACGACCGGCAGGGCCAGCGCGGCGCCGCCGCCGGCGAGCGCGATGCGGAACACCGCGGGCGCGGCCGGCGCGGCGAACGCCTGGTCGGTGGTGCCGACGACCAGCCGTAGCGAGTGCCCGCCCTCGATCGGCCGGACGATGCCCGGCAGCGTCACGGTGACCTCGACCGGGTTGCCGTTGGCCGGCAGCCCGCTCACCCGGAACGGGGCGATCGCGTTGGCCGGCAGCACCCGCGAGCCGTCCTGGCCGACGTCGTAGAGCTTCGCGAACAGCACGGCTTCCGGCTGCGGTTGCGCCGGGTCCGCGGCGATCTGCAGCCGCACGGTGGACGAGCCGCTGACGACGACCTGCCCGTCGACCGGCGCGGTGGTGAACTGCGCGGCCTGGCCCGGCGGGTCGTTGCTGAACAGCGCGCCGAGCCGCGACGTGCTGCTCGCGAGGCCGTTGAGCCCGGGGATCCCGCTCACCGCCGAGGGATTCGCGCCGGCGGGACGGACGACCGGCTGGACCGGGCCGGTCATCGGCAGCATTCGCCGCTCGGTGGCCGGGCCGGTCAGGCCGGGGTAGGTGGTCGCGTTGACCGTGCGCACCGACGGCGTTCCGTTGGCGCGCAACGTGCCCTGGACGTCGTAGCTGAACCCGGTGCCGGGGTCGCCGCCGGTGACGGCGGTCCAGAGGAAGTCGCCGATCTTCCCGCGCAGCTGCGGTCCGGGCTTGCCGCCGTCGTGGCCGCCGGTGTACCAGACGGTCTTGACCTTGCCGCCCGCCGCGGTGATCTGCCGGGCGGTCGCGTCGGCCTGGTCGAGGCCGAACAGGGTGTCGCTCTCGCCCTGCACCAGCATCGTCGGCACGGTGATCTTGCTCGTCACGGACACCGGGGAGACACGGCGCAGCAGGTCGAGGCTCGCCTGGCTCGACGCGCCGGTGGTGCCCAGCTCGGTGTAGGCCTTGCAGACGGCGGCGGTGAACCGGCCGCACGGGTCGGCCGACCCGGCGCGCGGCCCGCCCCCGCCCGAAGGCGCGGCCGGGACGGCGGCAGCGGCCCCGGCGGCGCCGCTCGCCCCGGTGTCGGTCGCCTGCCCGGCTTCGGGTGCGTCGGCCGACGGCGCGCCGCTCGAGGCGGGGCCGGAGCCGGCCGAGAAGAAGATGCCGGCCCAGCTCTTCTTGAACACGCCGTCGGTCGCGAACGCCCCGGCGGCCGGGGTGCCCGCCGCCGGCGCCTTCGGCGAGGCCGCGTTCGGGACCAGGGCCTGCCCGAGGTCGTTGTAGGTGATCACCGGCGCGATCGCGTCGACGCGCTTGTCCGTGCCGGCCAGCAGCAGCGACAGCGCGCCGCCGTAGGACGCGCCGGTGACGGCGATCTTCGGGTCGCCGTTCGGATCGGTCGTCACCTGGTGCTGCGCGACCAGCCGGTCGATCAGCCGGGACGCGTCGGCGACTTCGCCGTCCGGGTCGTTCAGGCCGATCTTGCCGGTGCTCTTGCCGAACCCACGCGCGGACCACGTCATCACGACGAAGCCCTTCCGGGCGAGCTCGCGGGCGTCGTCGGCGACGCTGGTCTTGTCCCCGCCGAAGCCGTGCGCGAGCAGCACCGCGGGCGCGGGCACGGTGGCGGGCAGGTAGGTGGTCGTGTCGATCTTGACCTGCTCGGCCGAACCCGGCGCGGCGGGCATGTCGATCAGCGCGTCCTGGGTGGGCACCGCGGGCGGGGCCGTGTCGCGCGTCGCCCAGAGGACGGTCGCGGCGGCCAGGACCACCACGACGGCGCCGAGCGCGGTGAGGCGGCCGCGGCGGGAGCGCGGGAGCGGGAGTCGGGGCACGAGGTGACCGTATGTGAAGTTTCCTGAGAGTGCCCTCCGCAGCTCACGTCGATCACACGCTGATCGCCCGCCCGGGACCACCTGGTGGACCGAAGTGACCGGAATTACAGGACCAACCCGGTGACGTGCGCGATTCCGGCTGGCGCTCGGGCGGGGAGAACCGGCAAACTGGACGCGCTGTGAGGGGAGTATTCCTTCGCGGCGGTGTCGTCAGCACGGTGGCCTGCGCCCCCGGCACCGTCGGCCGGTGTTCGCACCGGCGGAAGAGACCTCCGGTTAGTTGCTCATGCGCACTATCCGGAGGTTCGAGTTCCATGACTGTCCCCCTGTGGCTGTGGATCGCCACGATCGGTGGCCTGCTCGCGCTCATCGCGCTCGACCTGGTCATCGTCGATCACAAGCCGCACGCGGTCACCACGGGTGAAGCCGCGCGCTGGGTGGTCTTCTACGTGTCCTGCGCGGTGCTCTTCGGCGCCGGCGTGTGGTTCTTCGCCGGGCACGACCCGGGGGTCGAGTTCTTCACCGGGTACATCACCGAGTACTCGCTGAGCGTCGACAACCTGTTCATCTTCATGATCATCATGGCGTCGTTCAAGGTGCCTGCCATCCACCAGCACCGCGTGCTGCTGGTCGGGATCCTGCTGGCGCTGGCGATGCGCAGTGTGTTCATCGCCGTCGGCGCCGCCCTGATCGAGCAGTTCGTCTGGGTGTTCTTCCTCTTCGGCGCGATCCTGGTCTGGACCGCGATCAGCATGCTGCGCGGCAAGGGCGAGGACGAGGAGTACCACGAGAACGCCGTCACCCGGCAGGTCCGCAAGATCGCCCCGGTCACCGACGACTACCACGACCACAAGTACACGGTGAAGATCAACGGCAAGCGGATGATCACGCCGATGCTGCTGGTGATCGTCGCCATCGGCTCCGCGGACCTGCTCTTCGCCGTCGACTCGATCCCGGCGATCTTCGGCATCACGCAGGAGGCGTTCCTCGTCTTCACCGCCAACGCGTTCGCGCTGATGGGCCTGCGGCAGCTCTACTTCCTGCTCGGCGGCCTGGTGACCAAGCTGGTCTACCTCACCTACGGCCTCGCCGTGATCCTCGCGTTCATCGGCGCGAAGCTGTTCCTGCACGCGCTGCACGAGTACCACGTGGTGCCGGACTGGCTGGACATCAACAACTGGATCTCCCTCGGCGTGATCATCGTCGTGCTCACCATCACGACGGTGGCCAGCCTCGCGAAGGCCCGGCGCGACGAGCGCAAGCAGGTGGCGGCGTGACGCCGCCCGACTAAAGTCGTTCGCACCGCTAAAGGATTCGGGTACGGTCGGACGGGTGCGCCCAGCCGACATCGAAGCCATCGTCGTCCCCGGCCGTCCCGCCCTGCGCGGAGACCTGCTGCTGACCGCGGTGCAGAACCCCGACCTGAAGACGAACGCCGCGCACAGCGCGCTGCGGCGGGTGTCGCTCGACGGCGGCGAGTCCGCGTGGACGCACGGTCCGCGCGACTCGGCGCCGTCGATCTCCCCGGACGGGCGCTGGGTGGCGTTCCTGCGCGCCGGCGAGGGCGAGGGTGCCGACGGGCGCCCGCAGCTGCACCTGATGGCGGCCGGCGGCGGTGAGGCGAAGCGCCTCACGTCGCTGCACCTCGGCGTCGGCGAGCCGGTGTGGGCGCCGGACTCCCGGCGCGTCGCCTTCGTCGCGAGGGTGCCCGAAGCCGGCCGGTACGGGACGGCGGACGCCGACGGCGAGACACCGGAACCGGCGGCCGAGGCCCCGCGCCGGATCACGCGCATGGACTACCGGATCGACGACGTCGGGTTCCTCCTCGACCGCGTCCAGCGCCTGTTCGCGGTGGACGCCGTCGCGGCCTTCGAGGCGGGCGAGCTGCTGGAGCCGGAGCCGCTGACCTCGGGCGGGTTCGACCCGGCCGGCCCGGTGTGGACGCCCGACGGCACCCGGATCGTCTTCACCGCGCCGCCGGACTGGGGTGCGGCCGAGACCGAGGTGCGCGACCTCTGCGCGATCGCCGCCGAGGGCGGCGAACCCGAGGTCGTCGTGCGCGGCGAGGGCTACTCGGAGCGCCCGGTGTTCGGCCCCGACGGCACGTTGTTCTACTTCGGACAGTCCTTTGCGGAGCATCGCGAGGCCGCGGCGACCGGGCTTTACGCCGCGACACCGGCGTTCGGCGCCGGAGCGGTGAAGGCCCGCCGGCTCACCGACATCGAGACGGTCGACTGCGACGCGTCCGCCGGGCCGCCGGCGGTGCGCGAGGGCGACGTGCTCGTGGCCGTCCGCAACCGCGGCGCGGTGGAACTGCGCGCGGTCCCGTTCGACGCCGCGGACGCGCCGCTGGCCGACCTGCCGGTGGTCTACGCGGACCTCACCGTGCTCCGGTCGTTCACCGTGGACGGCCCGGTGATCGCGGCGGTCGTCGCCACGCCGGAGACGGCCGGCGAGGTCGTGCTGCTCGGCGCGGACACCCCGCGCGTGCTGACCGACTACTCGAAGCCGTTGCGGGACAAGGGACTCCGGCCGCTGATCGAGCTGGAGACCCGGGCCCCGGACGGCTACGCGGTGCACGGCTGGCTGGTGCTGCCCGAAGGCGAGGGCCCGCACCCGGTGCTGCGCGTGGTGCACGGCGGCCCGTTCGCCCAGCAGGACTGGGCGGTGTTCGACGAGGCGCAGGTCTTCGCGTCGGCGGGGTACGCCGTGGTGCTCGGCAACCCGCGCGGGTCGGCGGGGTACGGCCAGCAGCACGGTCACGCGATCACCCACGCCTTCGGCACGGTCGACGCCGACGACGTGCTGGCCCTGCTCGACAAGGCCCTGGAGCGCCCGGATCTGGACGCTTCGCGCGTCGGGATCATGGGCGGTTCGTACGGCGGGTTCATGACGAGCTGGCTCGCGGCCCACCACGGCGAGCGGTTCCGCGCCGCGTGGAGCGAGCGCGCGGTGAACGCGTGGGACTCGATGGTCGGCAGCTCCGACATCGGCTACTCGTTCGTCGACTCCTACATCGGCACCGACCCCGAGGTGCAGCGCGACCGCAGCCCGCTCAGCTACGCGGACAAGATCCGCATCCCGTTCGCGGTGGTCCACTCGGAGCAGGACTGGCGCTGCCCGCTGGAGCAGGCGCAGCGGATGTTCGTCGCGCTGCGCCGCGCCGGCGCGGACGCGGAGTTCCTGCTGTTCCCCGGCGAAGGCCACGAACTGTCCCGGTCCGGCCGGCCGCGCCACCGCGTCCAGCGCTTCGACGCGATCCTCGAGTGGTGGGGGCGGCACCTGTAACCGCACCGGTCTTGTCCCGGCCGCGGCGGCCTGCGAATCTTCGTACCCATGACGCTGCCCGAGGTGGATTTCGAACTGGAGACCTGGCGCATGGTGCTGTTCCGCAAGGGACCCCGCGCCGACGAGATCTCCGACGAGATGGCGCGGGAACTGCGGGCCCGTCACCTGTCCGCGGCCCGCGCCCAGCAGGCCGCCGGGGCGCTGCGGCTCGCGGGGGCGATCCCGGAGCCGTCGGCCGCGCTGCCGGTGACCGGGGTGGCGTTCTTCCGGACTTCCGAAGAGGAGACGCGCGCGATCCTCGACGCCGACCCGGCCGAGCAGGCCGGGCTGATCGCCTCGGAGATCGTCGGGTTCGTCTGCCCGCGGGGCACCCTTGGCTGAGCTGCGCGGGCTGGTGTGCTTCGACGTCGACGGCACGCTCGTGCCCGGCACGAGCTCGTCGGCCTGGGTCGCCGCGCGGCTCGGCGGCGGGGACGCGCTGATCGCGGCCGAGATCGCCTACGCCGAGGGCCGGATCACGAACGAAGAGGTGGCGACGGTCGACGCCCGAGGCTGGGCCGGACACTCGGAGGCGGAGGTCCGGGCGCACCTCGAAACGCTGCCGCTGGTCGACGGGATCGCCGAGACCGTGGCGTGGTGCCGCGCCCACGGCCTGCGGCCGATCCTGACCACGCTCGCGTGGGCGCCGGTCGGCAAGATGCTCGTCGACCGGTTCGGCTTCGCCGCGGCCTGCGGGACGGTGCCCGAGGCCGACGGCGGACGTTACACCGGCCGTGTCGGCCGGCACCTCGACGAGTACGGCAAGCGCGACTTCGCCCTGAGTTTCGCGGCCGGCCTGGGGCTTCCGCCGGAGCGGTGCGCCGCGATCGGGGACAGCCGTTCGGACTTGAAGCTGTTCGCCGCGGCCGGGATGAGCGTCGCGTTCAACGGCGACGCGGCGGCCCGGGCCGCCGCGACCCACGTCGTCGACGACGGTGACCTACGAGCGGTCGTCCCCCTGCTCGAAGCTCAGTTCAGCAGCGTGTAGTTCAGCTCTTCGCAGACGCGGCCCAGCGGGACGTCCAGGCCGGGGTGGTCGAGCGGCAGCAGGACGTCCGGCGCGATCGGCAGGGCCGCGCCCGCCGGCGGGTCCCACAGGCAGATCGCGGGGTCACCGGAGTCCATCGAGGAGCGGTACCAGAGGCCGTCGAGGTCGCTGAAGGCCGCGCGGATCGCGCGCGCCCAGGCCTGCGTCAGCTTCTTCGGCCCGCTCGAGATCTCCTGCGACGCGCCGACCCGGGTCGGCCACAGGCCGGTCAGGTCGAGCAGGCGCAGCGTGCGGGTCGGGCGGACCACGACCAGCCGGGGACCGCGGGTGCGGCGGTCGACCGTCGAGCTGGTCTGGTAGACCTCCGCGATCGAGGTCCGCACGGTGAGGCCGAAGTAGAGCACCCCGTTCGCGGGGTCGGTGACCGGCGCGCCACCGCGGCCGGGCGACTGCTGGTCGAACCGGCCGTGCGGGAGCGGGCCGGTGTAGCGGAACGAGTTCCACTGCTGAGGGTGGTTGCCGTGCGCCGTGAAGATCCGCACCAGCCTGGTCGCGGGCTGGACCGTCACCACGTCACTGGCGCGATTCAGCTGCCGGACCAGGACGGATCGGGCGGGCGGCAGCGGTAGCCGGGCCATGGGTCGGGGGTGGTCCGTCCTTGTCGGTGATCTTGCTCGGGGAGGCCCAGCCTAGAACGGCGAGCCGAGCGTGGCGATGAGGCGCGCGACGTGCTCCGGGTCACCGCCCGAGAGGAGCCACTGGCGCGGGGTCGCCGGGTGGTCGTTGATCACCAGATCGGGTTGGGGAGTGCTCATGAACGCGGCGACGACCAGCGCGGGCTGGTCCTCGGGCAGGGCTTTGAGCACGACCTCGAGGCCGGGCAGCACACCCGAGCCGGCGAACTGCCACGCCGGGAGCCGCCAGCCGCCGTCCTTCCAGCCGGTCAGGCGCCCTTCCTTGAGGCGGTGCCGGATCCGGCTGTCGTCGACCCCCAGGGCTTTCGCGGCTTCGTTGACACTGAGAGCGCCTTCGGCGAGCACGGCGTGGGCGGCGACGGTGCGCGCCCGGAAGTCCGGCTCTTCTTCTCGCCGCGGCGAGAGGTCCAGGCCGACATCGGTGAGCGCGGCGCGCTGGTCGGCCGAGAAGTAGTGCGAGGGATCCGGATTCGGTGGGGACAGTCTGCGCGCCGCGTCTTCGACGAGCGTGAGGAACTCGTTCGCGTCGACCTTCAGACCCGCCTTGGCGAGGATGTTCTCCAGCGCTACAGACATGCCGCTCAGGTTAACCCGAAACAGCGCGGCTGTGCGGGTTCGTGCGGGTTCGTGCCCTATCTGTGGGCGAATTCACCAGAGATCGACACTTTACGCACATTATCCAACACGTTGAGTAGGCAACTTTCGCAAAGTCTGCCCGCATCGGGCGAGCTTGTCCAGGCTTGACACGCCACGGTCCGGACCTTACGTTCCGTGTGAGTAAACGATTTCCGCTCCGTGCTCACAGGATCCGGCGGGTTGCCGCCGGCCATGGGGGACACAGGGGGTGGGGCGTGCCTGGGGGGCCTGGCACGAGCCGGCCCCCCAGGCACGTCTGTCCCCGGCTCTCGCCTCCGGTCCGGATTCGCGCGAGCCGACTCTCCAGGCACACGGGCCGACTCTCCAGGCACGTGAGCCGACTCTCTAGACACGCGAGCCGGTTCTCCAGGCACGCGAGCCGACTCTCCGGGCACGCGAGTCGACTCTCCGGGCACGCGAGCCGACTCTCCAGGCACACGAGCCGACTCTCTAGACACGCGAGCCGACCATCCTTGTGCTCGAGCCGGTTCTCCAGGCACGCGAGCCGATTCTCTGCGTACGTGGGCCGACCCTCTGGGAACGCGAGTCGACTGTCCGGGTACGCGAGCCGACCCTTCTGGGTAGGCCCGGCCGGGCGACCTGGGCGCGTGAATCGACTTCTCGATGCGTGAGCCGATCCGCTCGGTGAGCCAGCCGACTTTCCGCCGGGCCGTGGGGTCAGCGGCGGGAACTCTTCCGCTCGATCAACCGGGCTTCCAGCGTGGTGGTGGTCGTGTCGCGGGTGCTGTCCGAGATGCGCGCCAGCAGCAGTTGCGCCGCTACCCGGCCGACTTCGTAGGCCGGCTGGGCAACCACCGTCAGGGGCGGGTCGATCAGGGTGGTCCAGGGGGCGTCGTCGAAGGAGACGATGCCGATGTCGCGGCCCGAGCGCAGGCCGCGGGCCGACAGCGCCTCCAGGACTCCGATCGCCATCGTGCTGTTCGCGACCAGGAGCGCGTCCGGCGGGGACGGCTCGTCCAGCAGCTCCAATGCCGCCAGCCGGGCTCCTTCCGCGCGGTACTCCGCCCGCCGGGACACGACGTTGTCCTCGCCGACCACGTCGGCGTAGCCCGCAAGGCGGTCGTCGGCCGTGCGGACGCCCGCGGGGCCCGTCAGGCAGCCGATCCGGCGGTAGCCGCCCGCCAGCAGGTGGCGGGTCGCCTCGGCCGCCGCGTGGCGGGTATCGACCAGCACCTGGTCGCCCGCCGCGGCCGGCAGCGGCCGGTCCACCGCCACCAGTGGTGTGCCCTGGCGGTGCAGGCCCTCGACGTTCGTCGACCGGCCGGTCGGGGACAGCACCACCCCGGCGACCCGCTCCTGCAGCGCGACCTCGATGTAGCGCCGCTCCTTGTCCTCGTTTTCGTCCGAGTTGCAGAGCACCACCGAGTAGCCGGACCGCTGCGCGAGGTCTTCGACGCCGCGCGCGATCGCCGTGAAGAACGGGTTCTCGACGTCGGAGATGATCAGCGCGAGCACCGCCGTCTCCTGCCGGCGCAGGTTCCGGGCCAAGCCGTTCGGGTGATAGCCGAGTTCGGTGGCGGCTTCCTGCACCCGCGCGGCCAACGTCGGGTCCACTGTGGACTTGCCGTTGAGCGCGCGCGACACGGTCGCCGTGGAGACGCCGGCCCTCGCCGCGACGTCGCTGATGGTGGCCACACACCCTCCCGACCGAAGCCCTGGTCACACGTCGAAGGGGAGGATAGCGCTCCCGGTGGTCGCGCACCGCCCGCTCACCGATCCGGGCCGCGCCCCACCTCCGCCGTTACGCCGAACGGGCCTCGTCCACAGTGGACCGCCCGGCGAAGTAGACGCGCGGGGTCAGGCCGGTCAGCGCGCGGACGTCCCGGCTGAGGTGCGCCTGGTCGGCGTAGCCCGCGGCGGCGGCCAGCGCGGCCAGCCCCGGGGCCCGCATCGCCAGCGAGACCGCGCGCTGGAACCGGCTCACCCGCAGGTAGGTGGCCGGCCCGTAGCCGATCGCCTGGACGAAGCGACGCCGCAGCCGGCGTTCGGCGACGCCGACGCGACCGGCGGCTTCGGTGACCCGGGTGGCCCCGGCGTCCAGCCGTGCGACCAGCGCCGCCACCGCCGGATCGGGCGGCGGGGCGCCCGGCAACCGGGCGGCGACCGCGGCCGCCGGGGACAGGTCGCCGGAAAGCAGCCGCTCGGCGAGCAGCTCACCCTCGTGGCCCCACAGCTCACGCAGGGGGACGCGGCGATCGCGCAGCTCGTCGGCGGCCACGCCGAGCACCGCCGCCGCGCGGCCGGGGGTGAACCGGACGCCGCGCATGACCTCGCCGGGCGCGGTCACCGACGACCAGGCCCGGGTGTCCGGGCCCGCGACGAACACGCCGGCCTCGCCGACGACCAGGTCCAGGCAGCCATCGGGCACGATCCGCTTCGGCGCGGAGGCGGCCGACCGCCACACGCAGCGGGCGACGCCCCGCAGCGGCGGGGGTGGTGCCACCTCTTCGTACATACTCCGATCATGCACCTTGGGTCCGACAATTTCGCGCCGCCCGTCGACTCGCTGGCCTGGATCCACGTCCGCGACCGGCGGCTGCTGTCGGTCCGCACCAACGGAAAGACGAAGTTCTACCTGCCCGGCGGCAAGCGCGAGCCGGGCGAGGGCGACGTCGCGGGGTTGTGCCGGGAGATCCGTGAAGAGCTCGGGATCACGCTCGACCCGCTCAGCTTCCGGTTCTTCGCCGCGCTGGAGGAGCAGGCGGACGGGTTCGCCGACGGCCGCCTGGTGCGGATGACCTGCTACACGGCCGCGCACGAGGGCGAGCCGGCGCCGTCGCGGGAGATCGCGGAGGCGGCCTGGCTGGGTTCGGCGGACGCTTCGCTGTGCCCGCCGGCCGGGCAACGGGTGCTGCGGATGCTCGCCGAAGCCGGCCTGGTGGATTGAGCACGGCTCGAGCCCGCGACGCCGCGGTCGCCCACTGGATGCTCGCCGACGGGGCACGGGTGTGGGGGATGCATGTCTGAAGCCGACCTGGTCGATCGGTGACAGTTTGAGCCTCGCGACGCTGCGCCCGCCTGTCGTGCGGAAGCCGAAGCCGAAGCCGAACGGCTCGAGCCTCACGACGCCGCGACCGCCTACCGTGCGGATGCTCGCCGACGCCGGGGCCGAACGGCTGGTCACGGGTCGAGGTCCACCACTCCACGGCCGCTGGACATGTCGAAGGGCACCGAGGTCTGGTCGTGGACGATCAGCCAGTCGCCGTCGATCTTGCGGAAGCAGAACGTGGCTCTGACCCACATTCCGTTCGTCGCCGTTCCGTCGCCCAGGGTGCCGCTGAGGCGGCCGAAGCAGTGGCCGAACGCCACGTCGTCACCCACGGTGAGAGCCAGGTCGCGGACCTCGTAGCTCACCTCCGCGAAGAACGTGAACGCTCTCGCCCAGTTCTTCAGCTTCGCCTCGACCCCGACGTGCTGCAGCGGCGGCTCGACGTCGAACGACACGACGTCCGCCGCGTAGATCCGCCTGAGCGCGTCGAGATCCTTGGCGTGGATCCCGTCGACGATCTTGCCGACCTGCTGCCGGATCACGTCGTGTGCCGTTGTCATCGCTGTCCCCTTCGGTTGTGGACCTCCACTGATAACGACGATGCAGCCCGCGCGAATGTGAGGTCCGCGGCACGCCCGATTGGGTGAAAGTTGGACTTCTCACCGATCGGGCGCTAACGCGGAGTCAGGTCACGGCGAGATGTAGGCGACGCACTCGACGGAAGTGCGCTCGACGAGAGAAGACCTCTCCATGGGTGTTCCGATCGTGACGCCGTCCGCCTCGCCCGCCCCGCCTGTCCCGCTCGCCGGACGTGATCGCGGCCGCTGCCGGCCCACCGGCAATGTGGTCGTCGTGCTCGGGGTGCTGGTCCTGGCCTTCGTCGTGACGTCGTACGTGGTGCCGCGGTCGGCTCGCGGCCCGGTCAAGGACGAGCCCGTCGCCGCTCCCGTCGTGCCGGCCGCGGTCAGCACCGTGACCCACTCCGTCGTCTACGAGCTGCTCGGTGCCGGCGGCGCCCGCAACGTCACCTACTCGGCCGCGGGATCGGCGCTCGTCCAGGAGGCCGAGGTCGCCACACCGTGGTCGGCGACCTTCACCCGCGTCGGCCCGGCCGACCGCACCGAGTTCTACAGCATCGCCGCGCAGAACCCCGGCCCCGGCGAGCTGCGCTGCCGGATCGTCGTCGACGGCGTCGTGCTCTCCGAGAAGGCCACCAGCGAGCCGGGCCGCCAGTTCAGCTGCGCCGTCTGAAAGCCGCGTAGGGCAGGATCGAAGGCGTGATCACCTTCGGGCCCGCCCTGATCGCGGTGCTGGTCCTGCTGGCCGTGGCCGGCGCCGCCATCGTCCACTGGGGCGAGCTCGGCCAAGGGCGGGCGGTGCTGATCGCCGCCGCCCGCGCGGTCGCGCAGCTGGCCCTCGTGTCGCTGGTGATCACCGCGATCCTGCGCTCGAACCCGCTGACCGGCCTGTTCGTGCTGCTCATGTTCGGCATCGCCGCGGCGACGTCCGCGCGCCGCGCCGGCGGCTGGTCGAACCTGCCGTGGACGGCCCTCGCGATCGCCGCCGGTGTCGCACCGGTGCTGGCGCTGGTCCTCGGCGCCGGCGTCGTCCCGCTGCGCCCGATCGCGGTCGTGCCGATCGCGGGCATCGTGATCGGCGGCGCGATGACGGCGACGTCGCAGGCCGCGCGGCGGGCGCTGGACGAACTCGAAGCCCGCCACGGCGAGTACGAAGCCGCTCTCGCCCTCGGGTTCATGCCCCGCCCGGCCGCGCTGGAGATCTGCCGCCCGAGCGCCGGCCACGCCCTGATCCCGGCGCTCGACCAGACCCGCACGGTCGGCCTGGTGACCCTGCCCGGCGCGTACGTCGGGGTGCTGCTGGGCGGTGCGGGCCCGCTCCAGGCGGGCACGACGCAGGTGCTCGTCCTGATCGGGCTGCTGGCCGCGGAGGCCGTGTCGATCCTGGTGACCGTGCAGCTCGCCGCCGCCGGGAAGCTCAGCCGAGCGGCGTAGCCAGGTGCGCGGTGTCGTTGAAACGCCGCACGATCCAGTGGTCGCCGTGCAGCACCAGGTGCGAGATCGAGCCGTTGTCCGCGCCGAGGAAGGCGAACCGCTCGACCGAGCGGCTGGCCTGGGCGAACACCTCGCCGATCACGCCGCCGTGGGTGAACACCGCGACCCGCTGGTCGGGGTGGGCGGCGGCGATGCGGGTGAGCGCGCCGCGCAGCCGGGCACCGAACGCCTCGTCGGACTCCGCGCCCGGGATGACGTCCCAGCGCTGCTCGGCCCACAGCCGGTCGACGATCGGGTGGCCGTCGGTCGTGTACTTGCGGAAGAGGCCGTTCTCCCAGTCGCCGAGGTGGATCTCCCGCATCTCGGGTTCGACGACCGGCGTGATCCCGAGCTTCTCGGCCAGCGGCGCCGCGGTCTGCGCCGTGCGGCGCAACGTCGTCACGTAGATCGCGTCGATCCGCTCGCCGGCCAGCCGGACGCCGACGCGCTGGGCGTGGTCGCGGCCCTCCGGCGCGAGGTCCGGGTCGGCCTGGCCCTCGACCAGGTCGAACGGGTCGCTGGCCCGGGCCGGCGCGGATTCGCCGTGCCGGACCAGGAAGATCTCGGTGGCGCCGGTCGGCGGGGTGAACCGGTGCTGCCGGTACTCGATCTCCTGCTCGGGCGTGCTCATGGCCTCGACCCTAGCCGAGCTGTTTGTCCACGAAACACCATCGCCAGGTCTCGCCGGGCTCGAAGCTGCGCATCACCGGGTGCCGGCTCTCGTGGAAGTGCCGGGTCGCGTGGCGGCGCGGCGAGGAGTCGCAGCACGCGACGTTGCCGCACTTGAGGCACATCCGCAGGTGCACCCAGGTCGTCCCCTCCTCGACGCAGGCCGCGCAGGTGTCCGGCGAGCTGGGATCCCGGTCGACCCACTCGTGGGCCAGGTGCTTGCACGAACCCGCGGTCGCGGCCGGGGTGCGCAGCTCGCGCCCCTCGACGTCGGGTTCCTCGTCGGCCCGGTCGAGCATCGACTCCTCGATGTCGAGGCCCTCCAGGACCTTCCGCAGGACGTCGTCGTCGGCGCTGCCGGCGGCACGGGCCTTCAGGAACTGCTCGCGTTCCACCTCGAGGAGCTGGATCCGCAGCCGGCGGTAGGCGTCGCTGGGCGTCTCGGCCAGCACGCTCTGCCGGCCGAGCTGCTCCCACGCCGAGTCGGACCGGTTCTGCAGCCGGTCGCGGATGCGCTGGATGATCTCGGGCGGGTCGTCGGGCTGCCGGATCTCCTCGAGCTTCGCCAGCGCCGCGGTGGTCATGTCGTGCAGCACGGACGCCTCCTGCAGCGCGTCCTCGGCCGGGTCCGGCCGGGGCAGGCGCAGCCGCCGGATCAGCGGCGGCAGCGTCATGCCCTGCACGGCGAGGGTGCCGGCCACGACGACGAATGCGGCGAGCACCAGCACGGCGCGCTGCGGGGTGTCCGTCGGCAGCACGAACGCGGCGGCGAGCGTCACGACCCCGCGCATCCCCGCCCAGGAGATCACCGCGGAGTAGCGCCACGGCCAGATCTTCGCCTGCGCCTTGTTCGGCAGCAGCCGCCGTTCGAGCCGTTTCACGGTGCCGATGCCGATCAGCCATAGCATCCGCGTGAGGATCGTCGCGGCGAGCACCGCCACGCAGATCCAGGTCAGCAGCCCCAGCGAAAGCCCGGATTCGCTGACCTCGCTGAGGATCCGCCGCAGCTGCAGGCCGATCAGCAGGAAGACCATGTTCTCCAGCAGGAACGCGATGGTCTGCCAGTTCAGCCTGCTGGCCAGGCGCGCGGAGCCGGAGAGGATCTTCGGGGCCTTGTGCCCCAGGATCAGCCCGGCGACGACCACCGCGAGCACGCCGGACCCGTGGATCGCCTCGGCCGGGATGTAGGCGATGAACGGCACCGCGAACGACAGCGCGGTGTCGAGCACCGGCTCGTTCATCCGCGCCCGGATGAACGCCGCCGCGAACCCGATGACCAGGCCGACCACGATCCCGCCGATGGCCGCGCGCAGGAAGTCGGCGCCGACCTGCCAGAGGCTGACCGAGCCGGCCAGCGCGGCGACGGCCGTGCGCAGGGCGACCAGCGCGGCCGCGTCGTTGAACAGGCTCTCGCCTTCGAGCAGCCGGATCAGCTTGCGGGGCATGCCGACGCGGCGCGCGACGACGCTGGCGGCGACCGCGTCCGGCGGGGCGACGATGGCGCCGAGCGCGATCCCGCCGGCCAGCGGCAGGCCGGGGATCACCGCCCAGGCGACCAGGCCGACACCGAAGGCGGTGAACACGACCAGCCCGACCGACATCAGGCCGATCGCGCCGCGGTTCTTGCGGAAGTCCACGAGGGACGTCTGGATGGCCGCCGAGTACAGCAGTGGCGGCAGCAGGCCGAGCAGCACGACCTCGGGGTCCAGGTGGTACTCGGGGACGCCGGGCACGTAGGACGCGCCGACGCCGACGACGATCAGGCACAGGGGTGCGGACCAGTCCAGCCGCCGCGCGAGGGCGCTGACGATGAGGACGGTCACGACCAGGGCCACTATCTCTGCCGCGATGTGCACGGGGTAATCATCACCCGGACCGTCGTGGCGGTGTGCCGCGCGGGTCCGTTCTGGTTGAATCTTCCCCGGCTCGGGGAGCGGACGCCGCCATCTCCTCCGGCCCTGCCTGATCCGTTTCGTCCGATCATGGAGGGTTCTGATGGCGGTCTCACGGACCAGACGTGTGCTGTGGCTCGGCCTGGTGGCCGCGCTGACGGCCGCGGCGCTGGCGGGAAGCGGGTCGGTCGCCTCGGCGGCGCCCGTCCCGTTCAGCAGTGTCGTCCCGGCGCCGGCGAGCGCGGTCCCGGCGAGCGGGGTGACGTTCACCCTCGGCTCCGGCGTCGCGATCTCCGCCGACGTCGCCGCGATCGGCGAGCAGCTCGCGACGACCCTGCGCCGGTCCACCGGCTACACGATCCCGGTGCACTCACCACCGTCCGGCACCGACGGCGTCCGGCTGCTGCTCTCGGGCGCCCCGGATTCGGTCGGTGACCAGGGGTACCAGCTCGACGTCACGGCGTCCGGCGTGGTCGTGCGGGCCCGGCAGGCCGCGGGCCTGTTCGCCGGCGTCCAGACGCTCTTGCAGCTGCTCCCGCCGGCCGCGCAGGGCGCCACCGTGACGACGGGGCCGTGGGTGCTGGCCGGCGGCCGGATCACCGACCGGCCGCGGTTCGGCCACCGCGGCGCGATGCTCGACGTAGCCCGGCACTTCTTCACCGTCGCCCAGGTCGAGCGGTACGTCGATCAGCTCGCCCGCTACAAGGTGAACACGCTGCACCTGCACCTGGCCGACGACCAGGGCTGGCGGATCGTGATCAACGGCTGGGAGCGGCTGGCGACCTACGGCGGCAGCACCCAGACCGGCGGCGGGCCGGGCGGTTACTACACGCAGGCCGACTACGCGGCGATCGTCGCCTACGCGCAGGCGCGGTACATCACGGTCGTCCCGGAGATCGACATGCCGGGCCACACGAACGCCGCGCTGGCCTCCTACGCCGAGCTGAACTGCGACGGCAAGGCGCGCCCGCTCTACACCGGCACCGACGTCGGGTTCAGTTCGCTGTGCACGTCGAAGGAGATCACGTACACCTTCCTCGACGCCGTCCTCGGCCAGCTCGCCGCGTTGACGCCGGGGCAGTACCTGCACATCGGCGGCGACGAGGCGGCGTCGACGAAACCGGCGGACTACAAGACGTTCATGAACCGCGTCCAGCAGCTCACCGCGTCGCACGGCAAGAGCGCGGTGGCCTGGCACGAGGTCGTCAACGCGACCCCGGCGGCCGGCACCGTCGCGCAGTTCTGGGACACCACGACGAGCAACAGCGCGGTGGCGACGGCGACGAAGAACGGGACGAAGCTCGTGCTGTCCCCGGCGAACCACGCCTACCTCGACATGAAGTACACGTCGAGCTCGCCGATCGGGCAGGACTGGGCCGGGCTGGTCGAGGTCAAGAAGGCCTACGACTGGAACCCCGGCGCGTACCTGTCCGGCGTCGCCGAGTCCGCCGTCTCCGGCGTCGAAGCTCCACTGTGGACGGAGACGGTCAAGACGAGCGCCGACGTCGAGTACCTGGCTTTCCCGCGGCTCGCCGCGATCGCCGAACTCGGCTGGTCGCCGCAGAGCACGCACGACTGGACGGCCTTCTCGAAGCGGCTCGCCACCCAGGGACCGCTCTGGAAACTGCTGGGGCTCAAGTACTACAAGTCGCCGCAGGTGCCCTGGCCGGCCGGTTCCTAGCCGCGGCGGCGGCGCAGGTACAGCCCGAGTCCGCCGAGCAGGGCCACCGCGCCGCCCGCCCAGGCCAGCCCGGCGCCCCACACCGGGCCGAGCGACATGCCCTCGTCGTAGTGCGGCCGGGCCGGCTCCGGCACGGTCGCGGCGATTTCGTCGACGCGCTGCTGGATGCGGGCCCGGTCGACCGTCGACAGCGAGTCCGCGCCCAGGTTCTTCGCCAGCGCTTCGACGTCGTCGTTCTGCGCGTCGCTGAAGCCCGGGAAGCGCACCGAGGACCCGCCGCGCGGCAGGCAGGCCAGCACCACGCCGTCGGACTCGTCGAAGTGCACCTCACCCGACCCGCACTCCGCGCCCGGTCTCGCGAAGTCGGCGACGTACGCGGTGTCGGCGGCGTGCTGTTCCGCGACGCCGGCGAGCACCGCGGCCGCGCCGATCGCGGTGAGGGCGACGAGCAGGACGACCGACAGGACGCGGAGCACCATGCGGGCATTGTCCGCCTAGGCTGGCTTCGTGACGATGGCAGAGATCGCGGGTGGCGCGGTGCGCGGCTCCGCGCGGGACGGGGTCAGGACGTTCCTCGGCGTGCCGTACGCCGAGCCGCCGGTGGGGGAGCTGCGCTTCCGCGCGCCGCGCCCGGCGCCGGCGTGGTCCGGCGTCCGCGACGCGACCGGCTGGGCGCCCCGGGCGCCGCAACCCGAGCTGACCGGGCGGGGCTTCACCGGCGACGAGGACTGCCTCTACGTCAACGTCTACGCGCCGGACGCGCCCGGCCCGTACCCGGTGCTCGTGTGGATCCACGGCGGAGGCGGCGTGATGGGGGCGCCGCACCAGTTCGACGGGTCCGCGCTGGCCCGGCGCGGGGTGGTCGTGGTGACCGTCGCCTACCGGCTCGGCGTCCTGGGCATGCTGCACCTGCCCGGCGTCGCCGACTCGAACCTCTCCCTGCGCGACCAGGTCGCCGCGCTGGAGTGGGTACGCGGCAACGTCTCCGCGTTCGGCGGCGACCCGGCGCGGGTGACGCTCGCCGGGCAGTCCAACGGCGGCCGCACGGTCGGCACGCTGCTGGCCGTGCCCGCCACGCGCGGGCTGGTCGGCCAGGCGATCGTGCAGAGCGGCACCGGCGTCGGCGCGGTGGTGCACACCCCGGCCGAGGGCGCGGCGATCGCGTCGCAGGTGCTGGCCGAGCTCGACGTCTCGCCCGCCGAGCTGGCGACACTGCCGGTGACGCGGATTCTCGAAGCGCAGCAACGGGTTTCGGCCGCCTCGGGCACCAAGGTCACCTACCGCGTGGTCGTCGACGGCGACCTGCTGCCCGAACGCCCGCTCGACGGCGTCCGCCGAGTCCCGCTGCTCATCGGGACGACGGCCGACGAGGAAGACCTGTTCAGCTGGCTGCAGTCGGGCGGCGCGAAGCTCCTGGGCGTGGGCTCGACGATGCTGACGCCCGCCGAGGTCGAGAAGGCCGTCGCGGCGTACGCCGAGCTGCTCGACTGGCCCGAGGACCAGGTCCGCAACCGGGCGCTGACGGCGGGGGACTGGTGGATCCCGGCGATCCGGTTCGCCGAGAAGCAGCGCGACGCCTGGATGTACCGCCTCGACTGGCGGATCGCGCCCCGCGGCCGTGGCCTCGGCGCACCGCACGGGCTCGACCTGCCGCTGACGTTCGACGACATCGGCAACAGGAACTGGCGGTTCCTCTTCGCCGGCCGCAAACGCCCGACCGAGCGCTTCCAGGCGCTGGCGACGGAGATGTCGGACGCCTGGGTCCGGTTCATCGCCACCGGCGACCCGGGCTGGCCGCGCTACACGCCACTCGACCGCGTCACACGCCTCTTCGACGACGTCAGCACCACGGTCCCCGACCCGGACCGCGCCCAGCGCCAGCTCTGGGACACCCTTCAAGCCGTGAATGGCACATCGAAGGACTCAGAGTCCCTCGATGTGCCATTCACGGACTTGGGCTAGACGGTGATCTTGTCGACGTTCGGGCCGCCGTTGGCGGTCGTCGCGGTCGTCTTGATCTTGTTCGCCCCGGCGGTCAGCGTCACGTGCACCGTGACCGTCTGCCAGGTGTCCCAGTTCCCGGTGCCGCCGAAGGCGAGCGCGGACGCCACCTTCGTGCCGTTCACCGAGACGTCCATCGGGCGGTTCACCGTGGTGCCGTTGGCGTACCGCAGGACGACGTCGGCGGGGCCGGCGGCGGCCGCGTCGACGGAGAACTCCACCGCGCTGCCGGTCGCGTTGTCGTAGTTGACGAACCCGCTGCCGGTGAAGCCGGTGTGGTTCGACTCCGCGACACCGCTGGTGATCGTGGCGTCCTCGGCCTGGTGGTCGGCCGGGTTGCCGGGACCGGCCGTGCCGTCCGCCGGCACCGTCTTCGTGCCGGTGTTCCAGCCCGCGACCCGCACGGACGGCTTGGCGCCCTTGAGGTCCGCGGTCCGGTACGTCGCGGTCAGCGTGGCCGACTCGCCGGGCCAGAGGCTGACCTGGTTGTCGGTCCACTTCACCGGCAGCACCGGTGCGCCCGCCGCGCCGAGGACGTGCGCGTCGACGAAGAACGCCGGCAGCTTGCCGGTGGAGCTGTTCTTCAGCGTCACCTTGGTGGTCGTGGTGCCGTCGGAGCCGGCCGCCGAAGTCGCCGCCGTGTCGACCGCCACCTGGCCGAGGCCGTTCAGCCCGGACAGGTCGGCGTACGACGTCGTCGGCGTGTAGTACCAGTCGCTGTTGTCCCAGTCGAGCGTGTCGGCCTTGGTGGAGAGCCAGTAGACGTTGCGGCTGACCTCCTTGCCCGACGGGTCGGTCAGGACCAGCTTCGCCAGGTACGTCGTCGACAGGCCGCTCACCGCGGGGATGGTGAGCGCGGTGGTCTTCGCGCCGTCACCGCCCACCGAGAGCGTCTTCGACTGGGTGAACTTCTCCGTCCCGTCGAGGTTGTAGAGCTTGACCGACGCGGTCAGGTTCGACGCCGCGTCGTGGTTGTGGTTGACCACCACGACGGACTTCGTGTCGTACGAGTACTGGATGTGCAGCGGCTCGTTCGCCTTCTTCGCCCCGAAGTAGGAGCCGTTCTGGTCGAGGTAGGCGTCGAACAGCTGCCAGTGCAGCGACGTCCAGCCGCTGTTGAGCATCCAGTAGATGATCCCGGTCGACGGGTTCGAGCTGTCGCTGAAGTTGCGCGAGTGCGACTCGAACTCGGCGCGGACGTTCTCGTACTGCGCCAGCTGCGCCTTGCGGACGAAGTCGTCCAGGCTCGCCGGCTTGCCGTAGCGGCCGGTCAGCGCGTCGCCGTAGAGCTTCAGGTTGGCGAACGTCGAGGACGACGACCGGTGGTACTGCGCGGTCGACGGGCTCTTCCACAACGTGTCCAGCTCACTCGGCGACATCATCCGCTTGAGCGTGTCCATCGTCGGGATGTCCGGCCCGGCGCTGGTCTCGGAGTTGAAGCCCCACGCACCGCCCAGATCGGAATGCGCCTTGTCGTACCAGTAGTTCGGCGGGACGTAGTCGTACGGCCCGTTCATCTTCATGCCGGACGCGCCGAGCTGCGGCGACGACTTCGCCGACGCGGCCGGGACCACCGGGGTGGGCCAGTCCGCGGCGGTCAGCGCGTCGAGGTAGTTCTTCTCGATCGTCGCGTCGGGCGCGAAGTCACTGCCGATGAGGAAGGAGATGACGCTCGGGTGGTCGCGCAGGCGTTCGGCCTCCGCGGTCATCGACGCCTTGGCGACCGGGTAGTCGGCGGCGGTCCAGGGGTCGCCCTTCTCGCTGCCGTTGACCTGGCCTTCCCACTTGTCGCAGCACTCCCAGCCGGGCAGCGTGAGCACGCCCATCCGGTCGGCGAGGTCGAAGAACTCGTCCGGCTCGATGTGCCCTTCCAGGCGCACGGTGTTGAGCCCGAGATCCTTGACGTAGGCGAGCTTGTCCGCCGCGTACTGCTGGTTCCAGCGCAGGAACAGGTCCGGCGAGTAGCCGCCGCCCTTGATCAGCAGCGGGCGTCCGTTGATCGTGTACGACCGGCCGCCGCCGGCGTTCTTCGGCGCCTTGACCTCGCGCACGCCGAAGCTCTCGTGGGAGGTGTCCGACGCCGCGCCGCCGACGCTCGCGGTCAGGTCGAGGTCGTAGAGCGGCTGCCCGCCCATCCCGGCCGGCCACCACACCTGCGGGTTGTCGATCCCGATCACCGGGAAGGTGACGGTCTTCTTTTCCTTGGCCGCCAGGGAAACGGTCTGGCTGATCGCCTTGCCGGCGACCGTGCCGGACACGACGGCCGAGACCGCGGCCGCCGAGTCGTTGCGGACGTCGGCCTTGACGGTCAGGTCGGCGTGCGTCGTCCCGGTCAGCCTCGTGACGACGTGGCCGCCGCGCAGCGCGACCGGCCCGCTGCGGCGCACGAGGACGTCCCGCACGATGCCCATGTTCTGGTCCGGCGGGGTCTGCGCCCAGTCGATCCAGCCCATCGACAGGTCCTTGTCGGGGTCGTTCGGGTAGACCTTGAACGCGACGCTGTTCGTGCCCGCCTTGACCTGTGCGGTGATGTCCAGGTCCTGGCGGGTGTAGGCGCCGGTGACCTGCGCCTTGTCCGCGATCTTCGTCCCGTTGACCCAGACGTCGGCCTTGGACAGCACGCCGCTGAAGTCGAGGTAGGTGCGCTGGGTGGTGTCGGTGACGGTGAGGTCGGTGCGGTACCACCACGGGACCTTGAAGTCCGCGGTCGGCACGTTCTTCATGTTCGTCGAGTAGAACGGGTCGGCGTACTTGCCGTTGGCGAGCAGCCCGGCGTAGACGGTCGAGCGCGGGCCGACGGGGTACCAGCCGGCGGTGTTGAAGCCCGGCTTCGAGACCGCCGGGTCGTCACTGACCTGGGCCGAGGACTGGATCAGGAAACCGGGGACCGCGGTGGCCGGCCCGGCCGCGGCGACGGTGGCTCCGGCCGGCACCTGCCCGCCGGCGGCCGCCGGGACGGCCGCCCCGCCCAGCGCGACGGCGAGCGTGACCGCCGCCAACAGCGTCGTCGTGGTTCTTCTTTGCCGATGACTCACTAGCGCGCCTCCTAGGCACCACGGCGGCGAGGAAAGGTGACCATCGTTAGGGAGCTTTCCTAACAATTGCGGACGATAGTAGCGGCCCGGTCACCCCGGGAACAGGGGTGTTCGTCCGGTTGGTCAGCTCTGCGCCGCGTGCCACGCGGCCGCCGCGCGCAGGGCCAGCAGGAGCGGCAGCGAGCCGTCTTCCCAGATCCGCCGTGGTAGTGCCCCGCTCAGCGGGACACCCGCGGCCAGCGCGGCGCCGACCGCCGCGAGGTCGACGTCGAAGAGCGTCGCCCCGGCGCTGTAGAGGCGTTCGCCGCTGACCGGGCGAAGGCCGGCGACGTCGCCGCTGTCGACGGCCAGTTCGGTCAGCCCGAAGAACTCCGGCTTCGCGCCGCGCTCCATCCAGCGCGCGAAGCCGACCAGCCGGGTCTCGTGGACGTCTTCGGGCCTGAGCCCGCTTTCCTCGCACAGTTCGCGTTCCATGCCCGCGCGGACGGCGTCGTGCAGCAGCCGCCGGGGTTCGCCGTCCGCGGTCCGCAGGTCACGGGGTTCGAGCGAGCCGCTGCCCGAGGGCGCCAGCAGCAGCCCGCTCGCGGCGTTGAGCGACGACTGCCGGACGGTGACGAGCTTGCCGTCGGTGGTGAAGGCGACGGTGGAGACGCCGACCAGGTCGGTCAGGGTGCTGCTGCTCAACGTCCGCAGCGCGCCCGCGGAGTCGGTGAGCTCGGCCTTGCGGAGGTCGTACTCTTCGCCGGTTTCGCCGCGGGTGATGCGCAGCGTGCCGAGCTCGTTCGAGCAGACGGCGTCGAAGAACCGCGCCCGGTGCAGCCGGATCGGCGCGGGCCGGGCGCCGGCGGCGGGCAGTGGATCGCCGTGCATGCCGACGACCGGGCCGTTGAAGAGCAGCCGCCCGCGGGCGCGCAGCGGAAGGACGTGCGGCGCGGTCGCCTTCAGCGCGGGCGGCAGCCGGTAGGGCTCCTCGGCGACGGTGATCGTGTGCTGCGCCGCCCACAGATCCCGGTCGATCGCGGCGCTGACCAGCGCGGTCCCCCGAGCGGGCACGGCGAGGTAGCCCGACGGCGGATAGGCGGCGGGCGGCGGCAGGTCGTCGGTCGGGAAGGGCGCGGCGATCGTGGTGAACTCGAACCCGGCCCAGCGACGGCGCAGCAGCCGGACGTCCCGGGTGAAGGTGGTGATCCCGAGCCCGAGCGCGACGACCGAGAGCGCGATGCCGACGGCGCTGGGCAGAATGGTGACGACGCCGAGCAGCACCCCCAGCCCGGACGCGGCGAGCGGCCATTCCCGCGCGCCGATGAAGCCGAAGTAGTCCGCCTTCGCCCGGGCGCGGCGCGTCAATTTCCCCATCGCCGCCCAGTTTTAGCACGGCGGAGGTGGTGCGTGGGACGGGTTTCGGCGACTGCCCTTGATCCGGTCCGCCCGGCCTCAGGTTTGCGTGATCCCGAGGTCGGCCTTGAAGAGGGCGACCACCTCGAGCCGGCGGCGATCGACCGCGGCCAAGGTCGTCTGCTCGACGCCGACGCCCTCGGCGAGCTTCGAGTGCACGTCGACGATCGTGCCGGTGAGGTCCCGGACCGGCCCGGACACCTCGCGATCGGCGAGGACTTCGATCTCGGCCGTGACGGCGTGCAGCCGGGCGTCCTCGGTGCGGGTCCGCTGGCCCGCCATCGCCTGGCCGTAGCTCGCGCTGATCGAGCGCAGGAATTCGGCGTACGCGGCCTGCTTCAGCTTGCCGAGCGCGTCGTCCCGCTGCCACCGGTGGGCGCGCGACGCCTGCAGGTGCTGGAGGGCACCACCGAAGAGGACACCGAGCAGGGTCCCGGCCACGCCGACGATGACGGTGCCCATCCGGCCGCCTCAGGCTTCCGCGTCGAGGTAGACCCACTGGCCGGCGTCGCGCCGGAAGCGGCTGTTCTCCTCCATGAAGGCGTCGTGGCCCCGGTGGCGGTAGTGCGCGCGGAACTCGACCGTGCCCTCGTTGTGCAGCAGGCCGCCGCCGGTGCGGGCGAGGATCTCCAGGCGTGTCCACTCCTGGCCGGCGTCGAGCGACAGTTTCCGCGGCCGGGTGTCCGGGTGCCAGGTGCGCAGCAGGTAAGCGGCGTCCCCGACGGCGAAGGCGCTGAACCGGGACCGCATCAGCAGCTCGGCGGTCGGCGCCGCCAGGCCGCCGTCGTGGAACCGGCCACAGCAGGCGGCGTAGGACCCGGTGAGGCCGCACGGGCAGGAAGCGGGAGACATCGGGGAATTGTGCCACGTCGCTGCCTGCCCGGTGCGGCCGTCCTTTGTGGACTAGTCCGCGTTGACCGGCTTGCCGCTCTCGCGCGCCTCCTGGGCGCCGCGCACCGCGAGGCGGTCCGCTCGCTCGTTGCCCGGGAGGCCCGCGTGGCCCTTCACCCAGAGCCACTCGACTTCGTGCTCGCGGACGGCTTCGTCGAGGCGCTGCCACAGGTCCGCGTTCTTGACCGGCTCGCGCGCCGCGGTCTTCCAGCCGTTGCTCTTCCACCGCGGCAGCCACTGCGTGATGCCGTTGCGCACGTACGTGCTGTCGGTGAACACCCGGACCTGCGACGGCCGCTTCAGGCTCTCCAGCGCGCGGATCGGCGCTGTCAGCTCCATGCGGTTGTTCGTCGTCGGGGTGGCTTCGCCGCCGTACAGCTCGCGCTCGTGCCGCCCGTACGTCAGCACCGCGCCCCAGCCGCCGGGTCCCGGGTTTCCGCTGCACGCGCCGTCGGTGTAGATCTCCACGGCCTGTCCGTCCTCGCCTGCCACGGCGGCGACCCTACCGGTCGTCCTGCCCTCGCCCCGGGCCACCACGCCGGGGTTACGGTGGAGATCCGGAACGGAGTGGGAGGGGCTCCGATGAGCGGGCACGACGCGAGTGACACGCCCGAGGGCGCACTGCTGGCCTACCTCACCGACGCCGACCGCGAGTACCTGCTCGCCCAGGGCGTCCGCCGCCGCTTCCGCGCCGACGACTACGTGCTCATGGAAGGCGACCCGTCCGACCACGTCCACGTGCTGGTCTCGGGCTGGGTGCGGATCTCGAAGATCGTCGAGGACGGCCGCGAGGTGCTCTTCGGCCTGCGCGGCCCCGGCGAAGTGCTGGGCGAACTGGCGGCGATCAACGGCTGGGCGCGCACGGTGTCGTGCCGCGCCATCGAACCGTGCCAGGTCGTCCAGTTGACCGGTGCCCAGTTCCTCGCCGTGCTGCGGGCCCGGCCCGAGATCGCCATCGCGACGATCAAGACCGTCGCCGTCCGGCTGCGCGCCGCCGAGAACGCGCGCGTCGCCTCGGCGGCCTACGACGTGAGCCATCGGGTCGCGGTCCACCTCGTGCGGCTGGCCGAAGAGCACGGCCGTACCGTGCCGGAGGGCATCGTGATCGAGGCGGGATTCTCGCAGGAAGACATGGCGGGGCAGGTCGGCGCCGCCCGCCGGACCGTCGCTCGGGCGCTGGCCGTCCTGCGGGAGCGGGGCGTTGTCGAGACCGGCCGCAAACGCATCCTCATCCGCCGGATGCACGTCCTGCGCGCCCTGGCCCGTTCTGAGCCAAACGGCACACAAGGCCCGTGACAACGGGCATCTGCCCCACGCGCTCCTCGCGTCATTCTGGAATCGGCCGGAAAAGAAAAGAGATGCCACCGGCCGGAATCCGTTTTTGAGCGAGGCTCGGGGGAGTGCTTGTCGTGAACGTCTACTGCAAAATCCGGACCCTGGTGAAGTCCGTTTCCGCCGCGTTCGCCATCGGCGTGATCGCGGGATTGCTGGTGGCCTCCGGAGATGCCGTGACGCCGGCCGCACCGGCCCCCGCCTCGTCCTGGGTGCAGCGATGAGGAGGTGTGTGATGGAGAGCCACTCGATCTGGGCGCTGATCTTCGGCGCGAACTGACGCACCCGCGGTGCGGCCCGGCCGGCCGGCTCGTGGGGGGTCGACCGGCCGGGCTATTCGCGGGCGCACGAACTGTCCCCCTTTTGTCATTCCACCGCGGAACCGCCACTGGTAGCGTGACGAGCCGTTCCGCGGCTCCCTTTCCGCCGCAGCGAGGAGGGCCCGTGACGGCGGAGAACTCCTTCCCGTTCGTGCGCGAGCTGAACGAGCTGCGCCGCGGCCGCGGTCTGGACGCCACCGACCTGCACCAGCGGATCGGGCCGTGCCTGCGCGAGGCGTGCGGGATCGCCGAAGCCGACTCGCCCGCCGCCGCGCGGCACAAGCTCGTCCTGCGGCTCACCGAGCTCTGCGGCCGGCTGCCCCCGGACCTGCGGCTGGCCGCGCTGGCGGCACTGGGCCTGCACGAAGAGGCGGCCGGGGAGTTCCTGGACCGGCGGATCTCGTGGCTGGCCGGCACGCTCGACCGGGACCCGCGCACCGCGCGCCGCCGCATCGACCTCGCCTTCCGCCGGCTCGACGAGCTGCTCGGCGAACCCGGCCGGGGCCGGGACCCGCATCCGCTGGCCGGCTGGTACGTCGAGTCGATGAAGGTGATGCTCCGGTTCGACCGCGATCTCCCGGACCTGCAGGAGGAACGCCGGATCGTCGCGGAGGTCGACGAGCTCGACGAACTGGTCCTGTCCTTCAGCGTCCCGGCCGTGCCCGGCACCGACCCGGCGCCCGACATCACCGCCGACGTGCTCTTCGGCGGCGAAATCGTCGAGGCCAAGCAGATTTCGGCGAGCCACGCGCAGTTCGTCATGCGGCTGCCCAGCCCGTTGCGGCTGGGCCAGCGCCACGAGTACGGCATCCGGTTCACCCCGCGGCGGACGTCGTTGCGGCCGTACTACGCCCTCACCCCGTTGCGCCGCTGCGAGGAGTTCTCGGTCCGCGTCCGCTTCGACCGGGCCGATCCGCCGGCCCGGGTGTGGCGGCTCAACGGCGTGCCGGGCCGGGTGATCGACGACGGCGTCGACTCGGGCGACGCGCTGACGGTCAACCGGGTCGGGGAGGTGGGGCTCGAGTTCCACGAGCTGCACCAGGGGCTGAGCTACGGCCTGCAGTGGTCGTTCGACCCCCGGGAGGAATGAGGGAGGCCATGCGCACCGTCCCGCTGGCCGCGACCGTCGTCCGGATCGGGATCGTCGCCCCGAGCCGCGGCCGGACCGCGCGTTCGGTGCACCTCGGCGTCACCCTCGACGCGGTGCTGGACGACGTGTTCGAGCGCGTCCCGGTGCCCTTCCGGACCCCGACCTGGTACCGCCGCCCGGAAGGGGACAACACTACGCTGGTCATCCCGCCGACGGTGCCGCCGCGGTGGGTCGCGACCGGGCTGGTCGGCCTGGTGGACGACGCGCTGGGGCGCCGCAACCGCCACCTCAACGAGTTCGGCCGGCTGCGCCTGCGGCTGGCGGTCGCCCACGGCGACGTCGTGCTGCGCCCGCCCCACTTCGGCGGTGCCGCCGTCGCACTGGCGTCCTGGCTGTGCGACTCCGCGGAGCTGAAGGCGGCGATGACCGCGGCCCCGGAGGCGGACCAGGTGCTGATCGTGTCCGACCGGTTCTACGACGACGCCGCCGGCGAAGGCGAGCACGACCTCGACCCGGCGGTGTTCCGGCGGGTCGTCGTCGCGGCCGGTGGCGGCCGCGAAATCGGCTGGCTGCACACACGTCCGGATGCTGGGACGCGGAATACCGGGCCGGGGGACGGGTTGGCACCGTTGTAGCCGTGTTGCGGGGAGCCCGGTGCGGACCCCCGGACAGGACCGCCGACGGAAGGGCCCAGCGATGAGCACGTTCACGCAGGAGTGGCAGGACTGGAAGACCCGGCGCGAGTCGGACCTCGCCGCACCGCACGGCTGGCTGGCGCTGGTGTCGCTGGACTGGCTGACCGACGCCCCGCGCGAGTACCCGGGCATCCCGGGCCGCTGGTGGCAGGACGCCGACGCGGCGTACGTCGACCCGGCCGGCGCCCCGCTCGAGCACGACGGCCACCCGATCACCGACGTCCGCCGCTTCGAGCTGGTCAACAGCGGCGCGGGCACGCGGGTGCTGGCCGGCGACGTCGAGATCGAGGTCGCCCGCCGCTCGGGGTACCTGATCCGGGTGCACGACCCGAAGGCCGAGGTGCTGCGCGACTTCCACGGCGTCCCGGCGTACGAGCCGTCGCCGTCCTGGGTGGTTCCGGGCCGGTTCGAGCCGTTCGACGCGCCGCGGCCCACCACGGTCGGTGCGGTGGTCGAGGGCCTGAGCCACGTCTACACCGCGCCGGGCCTGGTCCACTTCGAGCACGACGGCGCGTCGCACACGCTGACCGCGTTCAACGGCAAGGAAGGCGGCTTCAGCATCCTGTTCACCGACGGGACGAGCGGGGTGACGACGTACGCGGCCAACCGGTCACTGCCGGTCGGCCCGCCGGCCGCGGACGGCACGGTGACGCTGGACTTCAACCGCGCGGTCAACCTGCCGTGCGCGTTCACCGACTTCGCGACGTGCCCGCTGCCCCCGGCGGGCAACCACCTGGCTTTCGCGGTGGAGGCGGGGGAGAAGATCCCGTACGAGCGCTGACGGGATCTTCTCCGCCACCCGTCAGCCGGCGACGTCGATGACGACGCGGTTGGGCGCGGTGAGCGTGAAGACGTTCACCGTGCTCCGCGACCGCACGCCGAGCCCGATGTTCAGGTGCCCCTCGAAGTCCCCGGTGATCGCGACGGCCATGACGTTGCGCAGGTTCCGCGTCCGGAACTTCTGCGGCCCGGGATAGGTGGAGGCCCCGCTGTCGTCGTGCGCGGCGGCGGCGAACGCGGAGACGTCGATGAAGTACTCCCCGGTGAGCCACACGATGTCCCCGGTCGGGTCGGCGGTGAGCTCGTCGACGAGCCGGTAGCTGACGGTGCCGGGCGCGGTCCCGGCGGTGAGGTCGAGGACGATCCGGTCGAAGCCGGGATTGGCCCCGGTCCGGATGCCGGTCAGAGCGGGAATGGTGGTCGCGGCACCGGCGGGCGCGGCGGCGGCGGTCGCCGTCGCGGTACCGGCGAACAGCAGGACGACGGCGGCGAGCGCGCGTCTGACGGGTCTGGACATGAAGGGCCTCCTGGCGGGTGCGAAACCGGTGGAAGTCCCAGCGCTGGGTAAGAAGGGGACGTCCGGTTCGTCCGGGGAGTTGCCCCGCGTCCGGAACCGTTACCCGGCTGCTCCGAACGTGTCGGCGCCGGTCGTGAGCGGGAAACAGGGTGCCGATCAGGCTTCCCGCTCAGGACCGGGCGATCCGGTCACCAGCCGCGCTCGCGCCACTCCTTCAGCTTCGGACGCTCGGCGACCAGCGTGGAGTCGTCCCCGTGCCCCGGGTAGAACCACGTCTCGTCCGGCAGCTCGTCGAAGATCCGCGCCGACACGTCGTCCACGAGCGACGAGAAGTCCTCCGGCGAGGTAGTCCGTCCCACCCCACCGGGGAACAGCGAGTCCCCGGTGAACAGGTGCGGGTGCCCCGACGGGTCCCGGTACAGCAGCGCGATCGACCCCGGTGTGTGCCCGCGCAGGTGGATCACCGAAAGAGTGACCTGTCCCACCGAAAGTGTGTCCCCGTGCTCCACCAGGAAGTCCGGCGGCACCGGCAACGGCGAAGCGTCCAGCGGATGCGCCGCCGTGTTCGAGCCGTTGGCGCCGGCCACCGCTCCCAGCGCCTGCCAGTGGTCCTGGTGCTGGTGGGTCGTGACGACCGTGCGCAGGGCCGGCCGGTCGGGGCCGTGGCCGATCAGGTCGGAAATGCGCTCCGGGTCGTTCGCCGCGTCGATGAGCAGGGCTTCGTTCTCCTGGCGGCACACCAGCAGGTACGTGTTGTTGTCCATCGGGCCGACGGACAGCTTGGTGATGGTCAGCGCGTCCAGGGTCCGCCGGGAGGCGTCGCCGCCCGGGTCGACGTGCCCGGTGTAGGTCTCCACGATGTTCACCCCGCACACGGTAGTCGGGGCACCGCAAGCGGTTCCACCCGCACAAGCGCCCGCTCACCTCGCCCCGTAGGCTCGCCGGAGCCCCCGCAGGCCGACCACCGCGCCGACCCGTGCCGACCCTGGGAAGACCGTGCCGACGACTCCGACGCCGCCCCCGGTGCGAGGCGTACGCCGGATCAGCTGGGACCTCCTGCGCGTCGTCGCCGTCCTCGCGGTGATCCTCGGCCATGTCACCCACCAGGGTGCACTTCTGCACCCCGAACTCACGGGGTACCCCTTCCGGGTGACCGCGCAGTTCGGGGCGGCGATCCTCCTGGTGATCTCCGCGTTCTTCGTTTGCGCGAGCCTCCGCAAGGGCAATCCGCGCCGGTGGCTGTGGAACCGGATCGCGCGGCTCGTGCCCGCCTACCTGGTCGCGGTGCTCGTCACCTACCTGGTGACGCGGTACGCGGCCATCCGCTTCAGCGGGCTGCCGTTCCCGCCGGGCGTGACCGGCTTCCTCTTCGGCGTGCCGCAGGGCCCGCCGGCGAACCCCGCGCCCTGGTACATCCCGACCTGGCTGGACCTGGTCACCAACCTCGGCATGGTGCAGGAGTGGGGCATCCGCTCGGGCACGTTCTACTACCTCGACGGCTCCTACTGGACGCTGCCGGTGCAGCTGATGGCGTTCACCGGCGCGGCCCTGCTGTGGCCGCGGGCGTGGCGCACCCACCGGCTGACCGTCGCCCTGCTCTGGGCGCTGATCCTCGTCCCGCTCGCGCTCCGCTTCCTCGTCTTCGCCCCGGGGACCGCCGGCCCCGTCGTCGAGACGTTCTACTACGGCCTGGGCCTGCACCGCCTGCACGTCTTCGCGATCGGCGCCGCCCTCTGGCTGTGGTCGCGGGGGAGGCTCGCGCACTGGCACGCCGCCCTCTTCGTGGCCGCCACGATCGCGGCGCAGGACCTGCAGGTGTTCCCGTTCCACGTCGCGCTGCCCCAGGACGCCGAGCGCTGGCCCTCCACGATCGGGTTCGCCGTGCTCCTGCTGCTGGTGTGCCTGGCCGCGCGCGGGCCCGACTGGCGGTTCCCCGGCCTCGCGCGGGTCGCCCCGGCTGTCACGTGGCTCGCGGGCACGTCGTATGGTCTTTATCTGGTACACCAGGAACTGGGTTACATCCTGGCCCGCGCACTCATCGACCTCGGTCTCCCCGGCTGGTTCCGGCTCCCGGTGGTCGTCGCCGCCGTCGTACTGGGCGGCTGGGCGGTCACGTCCTGGGTGGAGCGGCCGGTCCACCGGTGGCTCACCCGCCGCAAGGCGACAGAACCGCAGGTCACAGGCTCGGAGCCGGTTTCTGTCGGTGGTGGCTCGTAGCATGGACGCGGCCGCCCGTGCACCTTCTGGCCCGGGCCGGCAACCAGCTGAGAACGACACTGAAGGGACCCTGGCGTGGCTGATCGCCTCGTTGTTCGCGGCGCCCGCGAGCACAACCTCCGCGGCGTGGATCTCGACCTGCCCCGCGACAGCCTGATCGTGTTCACGGGTCTGTCCGGGTCCGGGAAGTCGAGCCTCGCCTTCGACACCATCTTCGCCGAGGGGCAGCGCCGGTACGTCGAGTCGCTGTCCGCGTACGCCCGCCAGTTCCTGGGGCAGATGGACAAGCCGGACGTCGACTTCATCGAGGGCCTCTCGCCCGCGGTGTCGATCGACCAGAAGTCCACCTCGCGCAACCCGCGCTCGACCGTGGGCACGATCACCGAGGTCTACGACTACCTCCGCCTGCTCTACGCCCGCGCCGGCAAGGCCCACTGCCCCAAGTGCGGCGAGCCGATCAGCAAGCAGACCCCGCAGCAGATCGTCGACCAGGTGCTGGAGATGGACGAGGGCGTCCGCTTCCAGGTGCTCGCGCCGGTCGTGCGCGGCCGCAAGGGCGAGTACGTCGACCTGTTCGAGAACCTGCAGCAGCAGGGGTACGCGCGCGTGGTCGTGGACGGCACGGTGCACGCGCTCACGGACCCGCCGAAGCTGAAGAAGCAGGAAAAGCACCAGATCGGCGTGGTGATCGACCGGCTGAGCGTGAAGTCGAGCTCACGCCAGCGGCTCACCGACTCGGTCGAGACGGCGCTGCGGCTGGCCGACGGGCTGATCGAGCTCGAGTTCGTCGACCTGCCGGAGAACGACCCGCAGCGGATCCGCGGCTTCTCCGAGAACCTGGCCTGCCCGAACGGCCACCCGCTGGCCATCGAGGACCTCGAGCCCCGCTCGTTCTCGTTCAACTCGCCCTACGGCGCGTGCCCGGTCTGCACCGGCATCGGCATCCGCAAGGAGGTCGACCCGGAGCTGGTGGTGCCGGACGACGAGCTGTCGCTGGCCGAGGGCGCGATCGCGCCGTGGGCGGGCGGGCAGAGCGCGGACTACTTCGTCCGGCTGCTCGAGTCGCTGTCGGAGACCATCGGCTTCCGGATGGACACGGCGTGGCGCAAGCTGCCCGCGCGCGCCCAGAAGGCGGTGCTGCACGGCGTCGACGAGCAGGTGCACGTCCGCTACAAGAACCGCTACGGCCGCCAGCGGTCGTACTACGCGAACTTCGAGGGCGTGATCCCGTTCCTCGAACGGCGCCAGGAGCAGACCGAGTCCGAGTACATGCGCGAGCGGTACGAGGGCTATATGCGCGAGGTGCCGTGCCCGACCTGCCAGGGCACCCGGCTCAAGCCGGAGATCCTCGCCGTCACGCTGCAGCACAAGACCCGCGGTGACATGTCGATCGCCGAGGTCTGCGGGCTGTCCATCGCCGAGGCGTCGCAGTTCCTCGACGAGCTGGAGCTCGGCCAGCGCGAGTCGATGATCGCCGGCGCGGTGCTCAAGGAGATCCAGGCCCGCCTGCGCTTCCTGCTCGACGTCGGCCTGACCTACCTCTCGCTCGACCGGGGGTCGGCGACGCTGTCCGGCGGTGAGGCGCAGCGCATCCGGCTCGCCACCCAGATCGGGTCCGGCCTGGTCGGCGTGCTGTACGTGCTGGACGAGCCGTCGATCGGCCTGCACCAGCGCGACAACCACCGCCTGATCGAGACGCTGACCCGGCTGCGGAACCTGGGCAACACGCTGATCGTCGTCGAGCACGACGAGGACACCATCCGCTCCAGTGACTGGGTGGTCGACATCGGCCCGGGCGCCGGCGAGCACGGCGGCCACATCGTCCACAGTGGACCGTACAAGAAGATGCTGAAGAACAAGGACTCGATCACCGGGGCGTACCTGTCCGGGCGCCGCAAGATCGACGTCCCGGCGATCCGGCGGCCGATCGACAAGAAGCGGCAGCTGACCGTCGTGGGCGCGCGTGAGCACAACCTGCGGGCGCTGGACGTGTCGTTCCCGCTCGGCGCCCTGGTCTCGGTCACCGGTGTCTCCGGCTCGGGCAAGTCGACGCTGGTGAACGACATCCTCGCGACGGTGCTGGCGAACAAGCTCAACGGCGCCCGCCAGGTGCCGGGCCGGCACACCCGGGTCAACGGCCTGGCCCAGGTCGACAAGCTGGTGCGGGTCGACCAGTCGCCGATCGGGCGGACCCCGCGGTCCAACCCGGCCACCTACACCGGCGTCTGGGACCACGTCCGCAAGCTGTTTGCGGCGACGACCGAGGCCAAGGTCCGCGGCTACCAGCAGGGCCGGTTCTCGTTCAACGTCAAGGGCGGCCGCTGCGAGGCGTGCGCCGGCGACGGCACGATCAAGATCGAGATGAACTTCCTGCCGGACGTCTACGTCCCGTGCGAGGTCTGCAAGGGCGCGCGGTACAACCGCGAGACCCTCGAGGTGCACTACAAGGGCAAGACCGTCTCGGATGTGCTCGACATGCCGATCGAAGAGGCGGCGCAGTTCTTCGAGCCGATCAAGGCGATCCACCGGCACCTGCAGACGCTGGTCGACGTCGGCCTCGGCTACGTCCGCCTCGGCCAGCCGGCGCCGACGCTCTCCGGCGGTGAGGCGCAGCGCGTCAAGCTGGCCAGCGAGCTGCAGAAGCGCTCGACCGGCAAGACGGTCTACATCCTCGACGAGCCGACCACGGGCCTGCACTTCGAGGACATCAACAAGCTCATCGGCGTGATCAACGGGCTGGTCGACAAGGGCAACTCGGTGATCGTGATCGAGCACAACCTCGACGTGATCAAGACGTCCGACTGGATCATCGACATGGGCCCCGAGGGCGGCAACGGCGGTGGCACGGTGATCGCCGAGGGCACGCCCGAGCACGTGGCCGGGGTCGAGGCGAGCTACACGGGCGAGTTCCTGCGCCACGTCCTCGCGGCCGAGTAGGGCTCACCGCTGCTTGCCGGTGGTCTGGTGGACCACCGGCGAGAGCGGCCCGTAGCGCAGCGCCCGCAGGCGGTAGGCGGCGCCCTGTTCACCCGGAAGGGTGGAGAGGGCGCACGTCGTCGTGTCCGGGTCCGTCACCTCGACCGGGTCGAAGTCCGGCGCGCCGGGGCGGCGGATCTCCAGCAGGAACCCGGCCTCGCCCGCCGAGTGGTCGGACCAGGTGAACGTCACCGTGTCGCCGCCGGCCACCGCGTGCAGCGCCGTCGCGTCCGCGGCCGCCGGCGCGCCCGCGGTCGTCGGCGCCGACACCGGGCCGGTGAACGGCTGCTCCCGGTAGTAGAACGGCGTCTCCGGGATCAGGTCCGGGTGGTGGTAGCTCGTCGTGTGCGGTGGCAGGAACTGCAGCGTCGTCCACGGCCCGGCGGGGTCGTTCGCGTACTCGACCCGATGGCCCGCGTCGTCGTCCGGCCAGTGGAGCACCACGTCGGTGGGAGACGTCAGGGACGCCGTGAAGGGGAGCGCCGGTGCCGCGGCACAGCCCGCGGCCAGGAGCGCCACGCAGAGGAGCGGTTTGACGGACACGGCGGCCTCCCGTGGACATCCGGGCGGCGGCGGGACGGTGATCAGCCTAGGAACCCGCCCGCACGGCGACAAGACCGTGCCGATCACCGGAACACACCAATCCGCCCGCGAACCGGCACCGAACCGCGCGAATCCCCGCTGAACCGTTTCGGCCGGGCGTCCGTGTCTGGGATGTCGAGGTCCGCTGAACGGCGGTGCCGCCCTCACCGAGGAGAAGAACGTGATGAACCGTATCCGGACGGCCGTCGTCTGCGCTGCCGCATTCGCTGTCGTGGCCCCGCTGTCGGCCTGCGGCGACATGGCCTCGGGAGCCGTGGGGCCGGAACACGGCCAGCCCGGGCACGTGATGCTGGCCGCCGCCACGGTGGCGGGAGTCGGCGCGGTCGTCACGGACGCCTCCGACAAGACGCTGTACCGGTTCGACAAGGACCTGTCGCAGCCGCCGACGTCCACCTGCGACGGTGAGTGCGCGGCCACCTGGCCGCCGGTGCTCGCCGGTGAGGCCCCGCCGATGCTCAAGGGCATCCAGGACACCCAGGTCGGCACGCTGACCCGCAAGGACGGCAGCAAGCAGCTCACGCTGAACGGCTGGCCGCTCTACGAGTTCTCGGGCGACAAGGCGGAAGGGCAAGCGAACGGCCAGGGCGTCAACGGCGCCTGGTTCGCCGTCGCGCCGGACGGCAGCAAGATCACCGCGCCGGCCGCCGCCGGCTCCTGACCCCAGACGGTTTCCGGGCAAACGAGGAAGGACGGGCAGCCGATGAACACCATGGTCGCGCTGCGCTCGACCCACGCACCGCCGGTGGCGCTGCGGGTTGCAGTACTGTCCTCGCCGACTCAGAACACCGTCGGGAGGACGAGGGTGGCGATCGGAGGCAGGCGGCCGAAGAAGGCCAAGGGCGAAGACCTGATTCGGCAGCTTTACGCCGAACACGGGCGAAGCCTGCTGGCCTACGCGACGAGGCTGACCGGTGATCGTGCGGCAGCCGAGGACGTAGTCCAGGAGACGCTGGTACGGGCGTGGAAACACGCCGACGACCTGCAGAACGACGGGAAGGGCTCGGTGCGCGGCTGGTTGCTGACCGTCGCGCGCAACCTGGTCACCGACCGGGCACGAGCCCGGGCGGCACGGCCACAGGAGGTGGCCGAACCGGCCGAAGGCGTTCCGACGCCGTCCGTCGAACGCGATCACGCCCAGGGCGTGGTCGATTCGATGACGGTGCTCGGCGCGATGGACGGATTGTCCAATGAACATCGAGAGGTCCTGGTGGAGATCTACTACCGGGGACGGACGGTGGCCGAAGCGGCGAGAACACTGGGCGTCGCACCGGGTACCGTGAAATCAAGGTCGTACTACGCACTCAGGGCTCTCAGAGCCGCGATGATCTCGAGCGGAACGGAGGTGGCGCGATGAACGCGGTGGACGAAACACACACTCAGCTCGGCGCGTACGCCCTCGGGGCGCTCGACCCGGCGGAGGCGGCCGACTTCGAACGCCGGCACCTGCAGACCTGCGCCCAGTGCCGGTTCGACCTGAACGAGCTCGTGGCGCTGCGCGAGTCACTCGACGAGGTACCGCCCGAGGCGTTCCTCGACGGGCCTCCGGAGGGCGGGGATCTGCTGCTGCAGAAGACCCTCCGCCGGATGCGCGAAGAGGAGACGGCGGCGCCGGCGCGGACCGCGTCCCGGCCGACGTCCCGCCGGGGCCTCGCCCTGGTCGCGGCGGCGGTGCTGGTGGTGGCCGCGCTCGGTGGCGGGGTGCTCGTGGGCCGGCAGACGGCGCCCACGGACAGCGGCGGCGGGATCGCGGCCCCCGGGTCGGACGTGCCCGGCACGAAGAACGTCGAAGGGCGGGATCCGACGACCGGCGTGCAGCTGGCCGCGTCGGTGGCGCCCTTCGCGGGCTGGGTCAAGGTCAACGTCGCGGTCAAGGGCGTCAAGGCCGGGGAGCAGTGCCTGCTGCAGGTCGTGACGAAGAACGGCCAGGCGGTCACCGCGGGCAGCTGGAAAGTGTCCGAGAAATGGGAGAGCCAGGGCTTCTCGCTCGACGGGTCCGCGCTGGTCGCGCCCGACGACGTGAAGTCGGTCGACATCGTCACGGTGGACGGCCGGAAGCTGGTCTCGGCCCAGGTGTGAGGCCGTGACGGGCGCGCGCTACCGGTTCCGCAGCTCCTGGCTGCTGCCCGGTACCGCGCCCGAGCGGGTGTTCGGCGCGGTCACCGACCTCGCCGGCTACCCGCGGTGGTGGTCGGACGTCCGCACGGTGCGCCGGGTGGACGACGACACCGCCGAACTGGTCTGCCGCTCGCGGCTCCCGTTCCGGCTGGTCGTCCGGATGCACCGCGACCACCAGGACGAGCGGGCGGGCCTGATGCGGGTCAGGCTCAGCGGAGACCTCGAAGGGGTGCTGGCCGGCACGGTCCGCGCGTCGGGCGCGGGGACGCTGCTGGAGATCACCCAGGACGTCCACGCGCGCAAGGCGTTGCTGCGGCGGCTGGACGTGGTCGCCCGGCCACTCTTCCGCGTGAACCACGCGCTGATGATGCGCCGGGGTCACCGGGGTCTGAGCACCTACCTCGCGTGAGCGGGACGGCGGCACGGCCGGGAGAACCCGTGTCGTCGCCCCGATCACGCGTGTCGGCTTCCTGATCACGCGGAACCGGCGACGCACACTTCCCGTTCGGCGGCGGTTCGCCGGGACCGGCGGGCCAGCACCGCCGCGCCGAGCGCGATCGCCGCGATCAGGAATCCCGCGCTCGTCCCGTAGGCCAGCCGGAAGCCCGACGCCAGCGCCTCGCGGTGGTCCACCGGACCCAGACTCGCCGTGCGGGACGCGGCCACCGTGGCGAGCACCGCCGTGCCGATCGCCGCACCTGCCTGCTGCGTGGTGTTGATCAGCCCGGACGCGACCCCCGAGTCCTCCGGCGCGACGTCCGTCATCGCCAGGCCCATCAACGCGGGGATCGCCACGCCGGCGCCGAGACCCATGATCAGCAACGGCGGCAGGACGTCGGTGAAATAGTTACCCCGCACGGAAACCCGGGTGAGCAGGAGCAGACCGGCGATCACCAGGCCGAGGCCGGACAGCAGGGCCACCCGCGGGCCGAACCGGGACGCGAGCCGGCCCGCGAAGCCGAGCGAGGCGATCGCGATCACCACCGGCACCGGCAGGAACGCGACGCCGGTGCGCAGCGCGTCGAGGCCCAGCACCTGCTGCAGGTACAACGCGGTGACGAACTGGAAGCCGAGCATCCCGGCGACCATCAGGACCATCACCAGGTTGGCGCCGGTGACCGCGCGGTTCCGGAACAGCCGCAGCGGCAGCAGCGGCGTGCGGGCCTTCGCCTGGCGCACCACGAACGCGGCCAGCAGGACGCCGGACCCGGCCAGCGAACCCCAGGCCGCGGCCGTGATCCCGTAGACGCCCAGCATCACGGCGGCGGTGACCAGCACCGCGCCGAGCGCGTCCAGGCCCGCTCGCAGGCCGGTGCCGCGGTCGGCCTCGACCACGCGGACGGCCAGCACCAGCGCGACGGCGCCGATCGGCAGGTTGACGTAGAACGTCCAGTGCCAGCTCAGCGCCTGGGTCAGGGCGCCGCCCGCGATGAGCCCGATGGACGCGCCCGCGGCCTGCGTGAAGCTGTAGACGCCGATCGCCTTGGCCCGGGCCCGCGGCTCCGGGTACATCGTGACGATCATGCCGAGCACCACGGCCGACGCCAGCGCGCCGCCGACGCCCTGCACGAACCGCGAGACGACGAGGACGGCCGCGTTGTCCGCGAGGCCGGCGGCCAGCGACGCCGCGGTGAACAGGCCCAGCCCGCCGAGGAACACCCGGCGGCGGCCGAGCAGGTCGCCGAGCCGCCCGGAGAGCAGGAGCAGGCCGCCGAAGGCGACCAGGTAGGCGGTGACCACCCAGGCGAGCCCGGCGGGCGTGAAGCCGAGGTCGGCCTGGATCGCGGGCAGTGCCACCGCGACGATGCTGCTGTCGAGCACGACCATCAGCGACGCGGCGCACAGCACCGCCAAGGCGAGGCCGCGGGATCGGGTGGGATGGTTCTCGGCCACGTTGTCGTCGAATGGCACAGTAGGCCCCTCCAGTCGCGCGTTTCCCCTGGTCGTCTCCAGGGCACTTCTTGTAACAGTGCCCATCATGTGTGACCATGGGTGCGCCGTGAAGGAGGCACTTCCATGTCCCAGGGGAACATCGATGTACCTGTCCAGGCAGCGGAGGTGGACCCGGAAAAACTCGACGCCTGCACGCTGCTCGAGGTCATCAACCGGGTCAGCGGGAAGTGGGCGATCGGCATCCTGCTGGAGGCCATGCGTGGCCCGGTGCGGTTCACCGAGCTGGAGCGCTCGGTCGAGGGCATCAGCCGCCGGATGCTGACGCTGACCCTGCGCAACCTCGAGCGTGACGGCCTGCTGGTGCGCACGGTCTACCCGACGGTCCCGCCGCGCGTGGAGTACGAGGCCACGCCGATGGCGAAGGAGCTGTACCAGTCCCTGACCGGCCTGCTCGGCTGGGCGGAGCGGCACCGCGAGTCGATCGCCGCGGCCCGCGTCGTCTACGACGGCCACGCCGCCTGCTGAAAGATCTCCCCGCCCGTGTGAAGTTCGCGTGAAGCGACGCATCTTTCCTAGGGAAAGCTCCGTCCCGGGGGCCCTCAAACGCATCTTTCTCGCCGAAAGTGACGCCTTCGGGACGTGGAACGGGCCGCGGTGCGAAGTCGGGGAAACTCGCACCGCGGCCCGTGTGGCTCGTGCTCAGCGGGGGCATGAGCACGAACGGGTGGGGGTTACCTCGCGGGTTCCTTGGCGGCGTCGTCCATGTCGTCGGTGCCGGCCGCGTGGCTGTGCTCGTCGAGCATGGTCGCCTCGTCGAAGGGTTCCTGCCCGGCGAACACGCGCTGGGCCTTCTCCCGGTCGAACTCCTTCGTCCAGTTTCCGATGAGGACGGTCGCGACGGCGTTGCCGGCGAAGTTCGTCAGCGCGCGGGCCTCCGACATGAACCGGTCGATGCCGAGGATGAAGCCGACGCCGTTGACCAGCTCCGGCCGGTGCGACTGCAGGCCGGAAGCCAGCGTCGCGATACCCGAGCCGCTGACGCCCGCCGCGCCCTTCGAAGCGATGATCATGAAGGCCAGCAGGCCGATCTGCTCACCGATCGACAGCGGTTCGTCCTGTGCGGCGGCGATGAACAGCGTCGCCATGGTCAGGTAGATCGCGGTGCCGTCCAGGTTGAACGAGTAGCCGGTCGGGACGGTGATGCCGACGACCGACTTGCTGACGCCGACGTGCTCCATCTTCGCGATCAGCCGCGGCAGCGCCGACTCCGAGGACGACGTCGAGAGGATCAGCAGGAACTCGCGCCCGAGGTAGCGCAGCAGGTTCCAGATGAACACGCGGGCACCGAGCCACAGCACGATCCCGAGGATCACGAACACGAAGATCAGGCAGGTGGCGTAGAAGCCGATCATGATCACCGCGAGGCTCTTCAACGCGGCCCAGCCGGTCGCGCCGACCACCGCGGCGATGGCGCCGAACGCGCCGATCGGGGCGGCCCACATGATCATGGACAGGACGCGGAACACCAGACGCTGGATGTGCTCGATGCCGCGCAGGATCGGGGCGCCCTTCGGGCCCAGCTTCTGCAGCGCGAACCCGACGAACAGCGCGACCAGCAGCGCCTGCAGGACCTCACCGTCGGTGAAGGCCGAGACGAACGTCTTCGGGATGATGCCGAGCAGGAAGTCGACCGGGCCTTCGGCGCCGGTGGCGGACTTCTGGACGCTCTTCACGTCGGCCGGGTTGAGGTGCAGGCCGGTGCCCGGGTGCAGGATGTTGCCGACGACCAGGCCGATCGCCAGGGCGAAGGTCGACATGATGATGAAGTAGAACAAGGCCATCAGACCGACCTTGCCGACCTTGGCCGCCTTCGCGACCGAGCCGACGCCGATCACGATGGTGCAGAAGATGATCGGCGTGATCATCATCTTGATCAGGTTGACGAAGCCGTCACCGAGGGGCTTGAGGCCCTTGGCGAAGCCGGGGAACAGGAAACCCACCAGGATCCCGAGTGCCACCGCGACGATCACGGCCAGGTACAGGTAGTGGGTCTTGTCCCGCTTGCGCGGGGTCTCCTCGGTTGTCGGTGGGGTCGGCACCGTTGCCTCCAGCTCAGGGGTGTTCCAGGTTGCGGCACACTGTAGGCCCACCGAGGTGACCCGGCTCACTTGTGTTCATTGAGTTCGCGCGATGATCGCACCGTCCCGTTCGGACACCCGGGCGCCGGTGTGCTGGTATGAGGAGGTGTCCCCGACGTCGTCCCGCTGGAGCCTGGCGCGCCAGCTGCTCGTGCTGCAGCTGGTGGTGCTCTGCGTGCTCGCCGGCGCCGGGATCACGTTCGCCTACCTCGACGCGTCGCGGGCGACCGACCAGAACGCCAAGGACCAGGTACGCGCCGTCGCCGCGACGGTGGCCGACGCGCCGTCCGTCATCGCCGCGGTGGACACGCCGCACCCGAGCGTCACGCTGCAGCCGTTCGCACTGGAGGTGCAGGCCGACACCGGCGTCGACTTCATCACGATCATGAGCCCGGCCGGGATCCGCTTCACCCACCCGAACCCGGCCTTGATCGGGCAGCACTACATCGGGAACATCGCGCAAGCGCAGGGCGGGCAGCCGTACACGGAGACCTACACCGGCTCCCTCGGCCCGTCGATCCGGACGGTGGTGCCGGTGTTCGGCCCGGGGCAGCGGGTGATCGCGCTGGTCGCCGTCGGGATCACCGTCGCGGCGATCTCGGCCGAGCTGCGCGAACGGCTCTGGCCGCTGTTCGGCGTCGCGGGCGCGGTGTTGCTGGTGGGCGCGCTCGGCGGCTGGCTGATCAGCGCCCGGCTCCGGCGGCAGACACGCGGGATCGCGCCCGGCGAGCTGAGCAACCTGTTCGAGTACCACGAAGCCGTCTTGCATTCGGTCCGCGAAGGCGTGCTGCTGGTGGGGCGCGACGGGCGGATCGGGCTGTGCAACGACGGCGCGCGTGTCCTGCTCGGACTCGACGCCGATCCGGCCGGCCGGGAGCTGACCGCGCTGGGCCTGCCCGCCGAACTGGTGACGGCCTTCGGCTCGGCCGAAACCCGCGCCGAGGAACTGCACCTGACCGACGCGCGGGTGCTGCTGGTCAGCACGACCGCCGTCCGCGCGGGCGGCCGGGCGCAGGGCACCGTCGTGGTCCTGCGCGACCACACCGAACTGCAGACGCTGACCGGGGAGCTGACCACCGCCCGCGGTCTCGCGGAGGCGTTGCGGTCGCAGGCGCACGAGGCCGCGAACCGGTTGCACACCGTGGTTTCCTTGGTGGAGATCGGCAAACCCGAGCAGGCCGTCGAGTTCGCGACGGCCGAGCTCGCCCTCGCGCAGGAACTGACCGACCGCGTCGTCGGCGCCGTCGCCGAACCGGTGCTCGCCGCGCTGTTGCTGGGCAAGGCGGCCGAGGCGAGCGAACGCGGGGTGGAGCTGACGATCACGCCGGACACGATGATCGACGACGCGACCCACGGTGTCGCCGCGCGCGACCTCGTCACCATCCTCGGCAACCTGATCGACAACGGCATCGACGCCGCGGGCCACGGCCCCGGCCGGCCCGCGGTGGTCGTCACCGCCCGGTCCGACGTGGACGAACTGCTGCTGCGCGTCGCCGACACCGGGCCGGGCGTCCCCGACGACGCCGACGTCTTCCGCCGCGGCTGGTCGACGAAGGCGGGGGAGGGTCACGGGCTCGGGCTGGCGCTCGTCGGACAAGCGGTGCGCCGCTACGGCGGTACGGTCGAGGTCGGGCGGGACGGCGGCGCGGTGTTCACCGTGCGGCTCCCGCGGCAGGAGGCGGACCGGTGATCCGGGTACTGGTGGTGGAGGACGAACCGGTGGCCGCCGAGGCGCACCGCGTCTACGTCGAACGGCTCTCCGGGTTTTCCGTGGCGGGCGTGGTCCATTCCGGCGGCGACGCGCTGCGGTTCTGCGAACGCGAGCCGGTCGACCTGGTGCTGCTGGACTTCTACCTCCCGGACACCCACGGCCTCGCGGTCTGTCGCTCGCTGCGCGCGGCCGGGCTGCCGATCGACGTCATCGCCGTGACGTCGGCGCGCGACCTCGGCCTGGTGAAGGCCGCCGTGTCGGTCGGTGTGGTGCAGTACCTGCTCAAGCCGTTCACTTTCGCCACCCTGCGCGAAAAACTGGAGCGCTACACCGAATTCCGCGACGCGTCCGGCGAGGTCTCCGGCCAGGCCGAGATCGACCGCGCCCTGGGAACCTTGCGCACGACCGAGCAGCCACCGCTGCCGAAAGGCATGAGCGTCCAGACCCTGGAGGCGATCACCGACGCCTTGGGCGGCGCGGCGGAAGGCCTGTCCGCGGGCGCGGCGGCCGCGGCGATCGGCGCGTCCCGCGTCACCGCGCGCCGCTACCTGGAGTACCTGGCGGACAACGGGATGGCGCACCGCGAGCCGCACTACGGCCAGGTCGGCCGGCCCGAGGTCTGGTACCGCCTGACCCGCGCGTGACGACGGCGCGGCGCGGGCGTCACGGCTCCAGGCGGCCGGCCAATTGCTCGCTCCAGGCCCGGATGGCGGTGGCCTGCTCGGGCGTGAGGGTGTCGAGGAAGTAGCGGCGGATGTTGCCGGCGTGCCCGGCGACGGCGGCCCGCGCGGCGCGGTCGCCTTCGGCGGTCAGCCCGACCCGCGTGCGGCGGCCGCCGGTCCCGGACTCCGTCCGCGCCACGAAACCGCGGTGCTCCATCCGGGTCAGCTGGTGCGACACGCGGCTCTTCTCCCAGTCGAGGGACGCGCCGAGTTCGCTGACGCGCAGTTCGTGGCCGGGAGCGCGGTGCAGGGTCATCAGCACGCTGAACTCGGCCTTCGAAATGCCGGAGTCGCGTTGCAGGCCGCGGTCGAGCTCGCGGGCGAGCAGGCGCTGGGCCTGCGTCCAGGCGTGCCAGAACTCCCACTCGTCGGGGGCCAGCGACTCGGTCATGACCGGAGCGTACCCGAAAGTTGACGCGTCAACTGCGTGCGTCCTACAGTTGACGCGTCAACTAACGGAAGAGGGAACCATGGGAACTCTGGTGCGCGGCGGCACAGTGCTCAGCGTCGACCGGGCGATCGGTGATCTGCCGCGCGGCGACGTGCTTGTCGAGGACGGCCGGATCCGCGCCGTCGGCGAGCGCCTCGACGCGCCGGACGCGGACATCCTCGACGCGACGGGAATGCTGGTGCTGCCCGGTTTTGTCGACACCCACCGGCACACCTGGCAGGCGGTGTTCCGCGGGCTCGGCGCGGACTGGACGTTCGCCGAGTACGGCCGGGCGACGCACGGCGTGCTGCGGCCGCTCCACCGGCCGGAGGACGTGTACGTCGGCACCCGGCTCGGCCGCCTGGAAGCGCTGCACTCGGGCGTCACCACCCTGCTGGACTGGTGCCACTGCACCGACACCCCCGCGCACGGCGACGCGGCCCTCGACGCGCTCGGTCGGACACCCGGGCGCAGCGTTTTCTGTTACGGCGCGGGTGTTGCCGCGGACGGCCCGGTCGCCGCCGAACTCGCCCGGATGCGCGACCGGGTCCCCGGTGACGACGCTCTGGTGACGATGGCGGCGGGTCTGCGCGGCCCGCAGCGGACCAGCATCGAGAACACCGCCGCCGACGTCGCCGCGGCCCGCGATCTCGGGCTCCGGGTCAGCGTGCACGCCCACGTCCGTGCCGGCCGCCGGCCGGTCGCCGCCATGGGGGAGCACGGGTTGCTCGACGACCGGACGACGATCGTGCACGGCAACGGCCTCGACGACGACGAGCTGGCGATGCTGGCCGACGCGGGCTGTTCGGTGTCGATCAGCCCCGACGTCGAACTGAAGATGGGCTTCGGCTGGCCGGAAACCGGCCGGATGCTCGCCGCGGGCATCCGGCCGACGCTGTCCGTCGACGACTGCCTGTCGGCCGGCGGCGACATGTTCTCGACCATGCGCACCGCGCTCGGCGTGCAGCGCGGACTCGACACGGCCCAGGGCAGGCCGCCGTCGCTGACCGCCCGCGACGTGCTCGAATTCGCCACCCTCGACGGCGCCCGCGCCCTCGGGCTCGGCGACCGGATCGGCAGCATCACCCCGGGCAAACAGGCCGACCTCGTGCTGCTGCGCGCCGACGACCTGACGCTGTTCCCGGTCAACCACCCGGTCGGCGCGATCCTGTCCGCCGGACATCCGGGACTCGTCGACACGGTGCTCGTCGCCGGCGAAGTCGTCAAACGCGGTGGTGCGCTGGTCGGCGTCGACCTCGACGAGCTGCGGGAACGCACGCTGCGCTCCCGCGCGCGGATCGCCGCGGCCGCCGGCGTCCCCCTCGACGGATCATGGCTCCCCGTATAACGCCCTACAACGCTGTCCGACTTCCGGGGGTTCCGGCGGGGAAAGCATTGCGGTACAACGGGAACCTGCCGATGAAGGGGAAAACCGCATGCGGAACTGGGCCGGTCTCGTCGCGGTGGTGCTGCTGCTGGTGGGGGTCGCCACCCCGGCGCGCGCCGACGAACCCGCGGGCACCGTCACCGACGTCCAGGTGACCGGGCCGGTCGCGCAGCGGTTCAACCTCGTCGTCCTCGGCGACGGTTACACGGCCGCCGAGCAGCCGAAGTTCCACGCCGACGTCGCGCGGCACATGAACACGCTCTGGTCGCTCGAGCCGTTCAAGTCCTACCGCAGCTACTTCAACGTCTACGCCGTGTCGATCGCCTCGCCCGAGTCCGGTGTGGACTGTGACCCGGGGCTGGACGCGCCGCAGCGGAACACGCCGCTGAACATGGGGTTCTGGGGCGGTTGTGACGCCGGGAGCGTGCAGCGGCTGCTGACCGTCGACGACGCGGCCGCCCAGCGGTACGCCGACCTCGTGCCCGGCACGACCAAGGCCAACCGGCAGATCCTCGCGCTGGGCAACAGCGAAACCTACGGCGGCGCGGGTGGCACGTACGCGACGGCGTCCGGCGGGAACGCGCTGTCGGCGCTGATCTCCCCGCACGAACTCGGCCACTCGCTCGGCGGCCTGGACGACGAGTACGACTACTACGCGCGCAATGTTCCGGGCGGGGCGTACGAAGGCGGCGAGCCCGCGTCGATCCACCACACCACGCTGACCGAGCGGCAGATGCGCGAGCAGCACGCGAAGTGGTACCGGTGGCTCGGCGAACCCAGCGCGTCCGGCGGCACGATCGGGCGTTACGAAGGCGGGCTCTACACGCAGACCGGCGTCTGGCGGCCCAGCGCGCACTCGATGATGAAGACCCTCGGTTACGCCTACGACCAGGTCGGCCGCGAACGGATGACCCAGCGGATCTCCGCGAAGGTGCCGCTGCTCGGCGACGGGACCCCGGCGGGCACGATCGGCGCCGACCGCGTCGTGTGGGTCCGCACGATGCACCCGGTCGACCACCGCCTCGACGTCACCTGGACCCTCGACGGCCGTCCGGTGCGCGGTTCCGACGCGCTCGACCTGCGGCAGGCCCACGTAGCGCCGGGACGGCACACGCTGACGGCGAAGGTGACCGACCCGACGCCGTTCGTCCGCGACCCGGCGGCCCGGCCCACGGCGACCCGCACGTGGACGGTCGACACGTCGGTGACCACCGCGCCTTCCCACGGCCCCGCGGTCGTGGGGTCGACGCCGACCTCGCTGCCGGTCGGGGGGCACGACGTCGTCTACGTCGAGACGGGGGAGCCGACCGGCTCGATCCCGCCGGTGTCGTGGAGGCTCGACGGCCGCCCGGCCGGCAGCGGCCCGGACTTCGCGCTGCACTCGGAATCCGGCGCGCACACCCTCACGGCGACCACCGGCGGCACGACGCTGACCTGGGCGGTGGACGCGTCCGGCCCGACGACGACGGCCGAGCTGCCGCCCGGGCGCGAGTACCACGGTTCGTTCACGATGCGCCTGACATCGTCCGACGGAATGCCGGAGTTCTGCGTGGACGGCGACGGCTGGCACAAGTACTTCGGCTGGCCGACGGACCCGAACGCGCCGTACCTGTTCACCCCGCGCGGCACGGAGATCGACGGCCTGGCGTACGGCAACCTCGGCCCGGGCGGCCTGACGGTCTCGCCGTTCTCGTCCCGCACGCCGGGTTACGGCCACCACCGCATCGAGTACCGCTCGATCGACGCGGCGGGCAACGTGGGCCCGACCCGCTCGGTGACGGTGACGCTGCTGCCGTGATCAGCGCGGCCGGCCCGGCACCCCCGGCCGTGTCTGCCACGGCAGTGGCCCGTCCAACGGCCGGTACTCGACGCCGAGCGCGTCCAGCCGCGGCAGGTGGTGGTCCCGCAGCCGAGGCAGGAACTCGGCGTAGTCCCGGGGGCCGCTGCTCCACGCCACCTCCGCAAAAGCCGACAGCCGCGGGAAAGCCATGTAGTCCACCCGCCGCACGCTGTCCAAGTGCTCGCTCCACACCTGGGCCTGCACACCCCGCAGCCGCGGACCGGTCAACGCCGGCTCGTACGCGTAGACGTCCTCCAGGGTGTGCACCACGCCGACCGGGATCGGCTCGTCCGGGTGCGGCGACTGGCGGTGGTCCAGGTACACGTGCTGCTCGGGGCACATCACGACGTCGTGCCCGGCCGCGGCGGCCTGCTGGCCGGCGGTCTCGTTCTGCCAGGAGCCGATCACCATCGGGGGCAGGCCGCCGATGTCGAGGACCTCGTCCCAGCCCATCGGCGTCCGGCCGCGGGACACCAGGTGCTCGGCCAGCAGCCGGACGAACTCGCGGTGCTCGCCGGTCGCTCCCGGCGTCTCGTCGCCGCCCAGGGCGATCACCCGCGACGGGAAGATCTCCAGCAGATGGTCGAACACCCGGCGGAAGAAGTCCAATGTGGACTTCGTCGGCGAAAGCAGCGAAGTGCTGATGCCCCAGGCGGTCCAGATCTCGTAGGACTCCTCAGTGCCCAGTGAAGGGTAGGCCGCCAGCGCCGCGCGCGCGTGGCCCGGGATGTCGATCTCCGGCACCACCGTGATCGCGCGCTCGGACGCGTAAGCCACGATTTCGCGCAGGTCGTCGCCCGTGTAGAAGCCGCCGTGCGGACGGCCGTCCTGCGCGCCCCCGCTGCCGGCCATCGACGACGGCCGCCAGCCGCCCACCGACGTCAACCGGGGAAACGCCGGAACCTCGAAGCGCCAGCCCTGGTCGTCGGTCAGGTGCAGGTTCAGCACGTTCAGCTTGTGCGCCGCCAGCAGATCGACGAACCGCAGCACCTCGGCCTTGGTCCGGAAGTGCCGGGCGACGTCGAGCAGGCAGCCGCGCCAGCCGAACCGCGGCTGGTCCTCGATGACCCCACACGGGATCGAGAGGGACCCGCCGAGCGAAGCCGCGCGGAACGCGTCAGGTCCGGCGAGCTGCCGCAACGTCTGCCGCCCGTAGAACTCCCCGGCGGCGTCGGCACACGACAACACGACCCCGGACGGCGAGATCTCCAACCGGTAGCCCTCCGCGGGCAGGTCTCCGGCACGAACGTCCACAGAGGACGGCCACGGGCACGAACCCGCCGCGGGCGTCACCGAAACCGGGCGGGGGAGCAGTGCGTCGAAAGACATGTCAGCCCTTCACGGCGCCGGCCATGCCGGACACCAGCCGTCGTTGGACGAGGACGAAGAACACCAGCACCGGGATGGTCATCAGGGTGGACGACGCCATCACCGCGCCCCAGTCGGTGTCCTCCGGCTTGAAGAACACCAGGATCGCCTGCGGCAGCGTCTGGTTCTCGGTCTTGGAGATGATGAACGTCTTGGCGAACAGGAAGTCGTTCCACGCGTGGATGAACGCCAGCACGCTCACCGCCACCAGACCGGGCGCGACCAGTGGGAACAAGATCTGCCAGGTGAACCGCATCCGCGACGCGCCGTCGATCTTCGCCGCCTCTTCGAGCTCCACCGGTACCGCCGCGACGAACCCGCGCAGCATCCAGATCGCGAACGGCAGGCTGAACGCCAGGTGCACCAGTACCAGCGAACCCAGCTCGTTCAGCCCGAACGCCGGTGCCACGCCGCCGATCTGGCGCATCAGGAAGAACAAGGGGATGGTCAGCGCCTCCACCGGCACCATCTGCGCCACCAGGATCATCACCAGCAGCACGGTCCGGCCCTTGAACGAGAACCGCGTCAGCGCGACCGCCGAAAGGAACGACAGCAGCAGCGACAGCACCACGACGACCAGCGCCACCACCAGGCTGTTCAGGAAGAACCGCCCGAAGCCGGACACCGTGAGCACCCGCTGGAAGTTGTCGAACGACGGGCTGAACGTCCACGGCTTCGGGTTCGCCGACTGGATCTCGCCCGGTGGCTTGAACGCCGAGAGCAGCATCCAGTACAGCGGGAACGCGACGATCCCGGCGATCACGACCGTGACGATCTCGGCGATCAGCCGGCCGGGACGGCGAACGCGGCGTCGCGGGATCACAGCCATGCCGCGCTCCGGCGCTGCGAGCGGACGTAGAGCCCGGTGACCGACAGCAGCAACAGCGTCATGACGACTCCGATCGCCGAGCCCAGGCCGTATTCCTGACCGGCGAAGGCCTGCTGGTAGGCGTAGACGTTGAGGACCAGGTTGCGCCCGGCGACCCCGCCGCCGTTGGTCATCACGTAGATCTGGGTGAACACCTTGAAGTCCCAGATGATCGACTGGACGGTGGCGATCATCAGCAGCGGCCGCACCATCGGCAGCACGATCGTCCACGTCGAGCGCCACGCCGACGCGCCGTCGAGCGACGCGGCTTCGAGCACCTCGTCCGGGATGCCCTTGATCCCGGCGTACATCGTCACCATGACGAACGGGAACGAGCACCAGATCACCTCGGCGGCGACCAGGCCGAACGCGCCGAGCGTGCCGAACGTCCAGGAGTGGTGCTCGAAGGGCAGCCCGATGCCCGAGAGCACCTCGTTGACCAGGCCGAAGTCGGTGTCGAAGAGGAACAGCCAGACGTAGGAGCCGGCGATCGCCGGGGTCGACCACGCGCCGAGCGCGGCGAGGAACAGCAGCGTCCGGGGGAGCGAGCGCACCCGGCTCGCGAGGACCGCGAGCCCGGTGCCGACCAGCAGGCCGCCGAGCACGCAGGCCGCGGCGAACCCGATCGTGTTGCCGAGCACCGTCCAGAACTGCACCTGCGAGAGCAGGTCGGCGTAGTTCGCGAAACCTAGGTACACCAGCGGCGCGTTGCCCGCGGCCTGTGGCTGGCCGTAGTCGTAGAACGAGATCAGGACCAGCTCGTAGATCGGGTACGCGAGCAGCGCGGCGAGCAGGATCCCCGCGGGCAGCAGGTACAGGATCGCGGCCCGGCCGTCCCGCCGCCGTCGCGGCGCCTTGACGCGCGTCGCGACGGGACGGACTTGCTGTGCCACCACTACCCGAAGGCCTTGTCCATCGCGGCGGCGGCGTCGCTCAGCGCGGCGGCCGGATCCTTGCCGCCGGTGGCGACCTGCTGCACGGCGGTCGGCAGCACGTTCTGGCTGTCGATCTTGGACCACGCCGGCGTCGCCGGGACGAACTTCGTGCCCGCCTTGAGGGTGTCGACGAACGGCTTGAGGAACGGGTCGTTCGCGGCGATCTTCTGCTGGACGGTGCTCAGCGTCGGCAGGTTGCCCATCGCGGTGTACATCTTCTCCTGGTACTTCGCGCCGCCGAGCAGCTCGATGAACTCCAGCGCCAGGCCGCGGTGCTTGCTGGCGTTGAAGACGCCCAGCAGGTTGCCGCCGGCGAACGCCGGGGCGACGCTGCCCGCCGTGGTGCCCGGGATCGGCACGACCGCGTACTTGCCCTTGACCGCGCCCTGGTCGACGGCCTTGCGGTTGAAGTCGCCGCCGATCGTCATCCCGGCCTTGCCGCCGGCGAACGCCGTGACGCTCTGCGTGCCGGTCAGGTTCGCGCACTGCGCGGGCGGGCAGATGTCGTCCTTGAGCAGGTTCGCGTACTGCGTGAGGCCGGCCCTGGCCTGCTCACCGGTCACCGCCGACTTCCACTTGCCGTCGCTCTCCTGCGCCAGCTCGCCGCCGTTGGCCCAGAGGAACGGCAGCATCGCGTAGGTGTACTTGCCGCCGACGGAGATGCCGTAGAGATCGGGCTTCGCGGCGCGGATCCTGCGGGCGTCGTCGGTCAGCTCGGAGAGCGTCGTCGGCGGCGTGAGGCCCAGCTCGGTGAAGACGTCGGTGCGGTAGTACAACGCGCGGATGCCGGTGTACCAGGGCAGGCCGTAGGTCTTGCCGCCGGACTTCGCCGTGTCGACGACGGTCGGGATGAGGTCCTTGCCCTCGCTCCACGACGCGAGGTCGCCGGTCAGGTCGGCGAGCGCGCCGGTGGCGGCGTAGCTGGAGACGTCCGTGTTGCCGAACTCGGCGGCGTCCGGGGCGCTCGCCGGATCGGTGAAGGCGCCGGAGAACTTGTCGGCGCGGCCTTCGACCGGCACCCACTGGACGTCGACCTCGACGCCCTGGTGCGCGGCCTTGAACTCGGTGATCGCGTCCTTGACCGCCGCCTCCTTCGGCGCGCGGTTGGCTTCGTCGAACAGCCAGACGCGGACGGTGCCGGTCTTGTCGTCCCCGCCGTTGCTCGCGGGCGCGGACTGGGTGGGGGCGCAGCCGGCCAGCAACGCGAGGCCGGCGACGACGGGCAGGGTGCGGCGCAGTCTCATGGGTCCCTCCAGTGGGGTGCGCTCGTGAGTGGTTAGGGCGGTTAGAACCGCCCTAACCACTCACGAGGCTGGTGCTCAGACGAAGTAGGTGGAGTTGACGCTGCCGACGGCCAGGCTTCCGGCGACGGCGCCGGGCAGGCCGGTGGCAGGGTCGCGAGGCAGCCAGGTGACGGTGCCGGAGCGCTGGTTCGCGACGTAGAACCAGGCTTCGGCCGGGTCGAGGGACACGTGCCGCGGCCAGTTGCCGCCACTGGACACAGTGGACACCAGCTTGAGCGTGGCGCCGCCGCCGGAGACGGCGAACGTGGCCAGGGTGTTGGGCCCGCGGACGGTGGCGTAGACGAACTTCCCGTCGCGCGACACGGCGATCTCGCCGGGGTACAGGTCGCCGGTGCTGCCCGCGGGCACCGCCGGGACGACCGACAGGGCCTTCAGCGTGCCTGCCGCGGCGTCCCAGCTCGCCACCGTGATCTCGGGACGCAGCTCCTGCACGATGTAGGCGAACTTCCCGGTGGGGTCGAACACGAGGTGCCGCGGCCCGGCGCCGGTGGGCAGCTTCAGCTGCTGGTGCTGCGAAAGCTTCCCGGTGGCGACGTCGAGCGTGTAGACGTACACCGAGTCCGCGCCGAGGTCGACCGAGAGGACCCAGCGGCCGCTCGGGTCGTTGACGACCTGGTGCGCGTTCGGCGCGCGGTCGGTTCCCCGGTGCTGGGCCAGATCCGTGGCGGTGCCGAGTTTCCCGCCGGCCAGGATCGGCAGCACCACGACGCTGCCGGTGCCGTAGTTGGCCGCCAGCACGAACTTCCCGCTCGAGTGCACGCTCAGGTGCGTCGGCGCGCTGCCCTTCGACGAGACCTTGTTGAGCGGCTTCGGGTTCGTGACGTCGGTGATGTCCAGCGCCGAGACGAAGCCGTTCGGGTCACCTTCGTTGGTGACGTACAGCGTCTTGCCGTCGGCGCCGCGGCCGAACCAGGACGTGTCGCTGATCCCCGGCACCGTGCGGACCCGGGTCAGCGCGGCGCCGGAACGGCTCGTGACGTCCAGGCCGTGGCCGTCCGCTCCGGTGGTGTAACTGCCGACGTACACCGTGGCTCCAGCGGTGCAGACCTGCGCGGCGGCGGACGCGAACTGCGCGCCGAGGACGGTGGCGGCGCCGGCGGCACCGGCCGCGCCGAGGAACGTGCGACGGGAAAGCTCGGCCATCGTGGTGTCTCCCAAGGGTATCGGTGACGGCGAACGTGGCGGCGTATCGGTCCAGTGTAGTCGAAAATCGCTTGTGGTCTAGACCACGAGCATGGCCAGTGCGGCGACCGCGAAGCCCGACACCGAAAGCACGGTTTCCAGCGCGGTCCACGTCTTCAGCGTCTCCGGGACGGTCATCCCGAAGTAGCGCGAGACGATCCAGAACCCGCCGTCGTTGACGTGCGAGGCGATGATCGACCCGGCCGAGATGGCCACGACGATGAGCGCCAGCTGCGCTTGGGAGTAGTGCAGCTCGGCGACGGTCGGCGCGACGATGCCGCTCGTGGTCACGATGGCCACCGTCGCGGATCCCTGGGCGATCCGCATGCCGCAGCTGATCACGTACGAGGCGAGGATCACCGGCAGCCCGGCGTCCCCCAGCGACTTGGCGACGGCGGTACCGATGCCGGTGGCCGAGAGCACCGCGCCGAAGAACGCGCCCGCGCCGACGACCAGCAGGATCATCGCGACCGGCCGCAGCGCCGCGGCGGACAGCTCGCCGAGCTGCTTGCCGTTGATCCCGCGCCGGTGCCCGAGCAGCCACGACGCCAGGAGCACCGCGATGGTCAGCGCGACCGCGGGCGTCCCGATGAACGCGGCGACCCCGGCCAGCGTCGAGCCCTTGGGCAGCCAGATGCTGCCGAACGTGCCGGCCAGGATCAGCACCAGCGGCACCGCGATGATGCCGCCGACCAGGCCGAGCGACGGCGGGTTCCCGTCCTCGTCGTCGGCGCCGCCCAGGTCCGCGAACTCCTCGGGGATCTTGATGTCGATCTTCTTGCCGATCCACGTCGAGTACAGGATGCCGCCGACGAACCACGCCGGGATGCCGCAGATGGCACCCATCAGGATGATCCAGCCGAGGTCGACGTGCAGCAGCCCGGCGGCCGCGACCGGCCCGGGGTGCGGCGGCAGGAACGCGTGCGTGATCGACAGGCCCGCCAGCAGCGGCAGGGCGTAGAGCACCAGCGAGCGGCCGCCCTGCTTGGCGGCGGCGTAGACCAGCGGCGCGAGCACGAAGATGCCGATGTCGAAGAACACCGGGATGCCGAAGATCAGGCCCGACACGCCCATCGCCAGCGGGGCGCGCTTCTCGCCGAACGCCCGCAGCAGCGACGACGTCAGCACGCGGGCGCCGCCGGACTTCTCCAGGATCGACCCGAGCAGCGTGCCGAGCCCGATGATCGCGGTGATGTGCCCGAGGATGCTGCCGAACCCCTTTTCCAGCAAGGAGTCCGACGTCTTCTGGGCGGTGCCGACGAGGGTGCCGACCGGCAGGCCGGCGGCGAGCGCGGTGAGCAGGCTGACCACGATCAGGGCGATGAACGGCTCGACCTTGACCTTGATGATCAACAGCAACAGCAGGGCGATCGAGACGGCGGCGAGGGTGAGGAGCCCGCCCGTGGTGTGTTGCAGCCAGTGGATCATCGGGTTCTCCCGGGATTGCGCAGGGACGCACCGGCGAGGGCGCCGGTGGGACGGCCGTCGTCGAGGGCGGCGACGCCGTTGACGAACACGTGCGTGAAACCCGCGGCGGCCTGCCGCGGGTCGTCGAAGGTGGCGGTGTCGGTGACCGACTCCGGGTCGAACAGGACGAGATCGGCGGCGTACCCGGCGCGGACGAGCCCGCGGTCGGTCAGCCGCAGCCGGCGCGCGGCCCGCCCGGTGAGGTGGGCGACGCACTCGGCGAGGTCCAGCACGCCCAGTTCGCGGACGTACCGGGCCAGGTAACGGGGGAACGTGCCCCAGGCCCGCGGGTGCGGGCGGGCGCCGACGAGCAGGCCGTCGCTGCCGCCGGTGTGCGTCCGGTGGCGCATGATCGCCTGGACGTTCTCCTCGTGCCCGACGTGCATCAGGCAGGACGTGCCGAGGCGCTCGTCGAGCAGCGTGTCGAAGTACAGTGCCGCCGGTTCGCGGCCCGCGGCGCGCGCCGAACCGGCGACACTGTGCCCCACCAGGTGGGCGTTGTGGTCGTTGCGGACGCCGTTGATCTCGATGGCGTCCCAGTCGATCGGGACGCCGTGCGCGCCGTCCGAACCGGACTCCTCGATCTCGGCCCGGATCCGCTCGCGGGTGTCCGCGTCGGACAACCGGGCCAGGGTGGCGTCGAGCCCGCCTTCGGTGGCCCAGCTCGGCAGCAGCGCGGACAGGTAGGTCGCGCCCGGCAGGTACGGGTAGGTGTCGAGGGTGACGTCGCAGCCGTCGTCGAGGGCGTCGTCCAGCAGCTCGAGCAGGTCGGGCGCTTTGCCCTTGTTCACCGAGAAGTTCATCGTCGCGTGGGCCAGGTGCAGCGGGCAGCCCGACCGCCGGGAGACGTCGATCATCTCGGCGAACGCCTCCAGCGCGCCCTTGCCGTAGCTGCGGTGGTGCGGGCTGTAGAAACCGCCGCCTTCGCCGACCACGCGGCACAGCTCGACCAGTTCGCCCGTGTCGGCGTACATCCCCGGGGTGTAGGTGAGGCCCGACGACATCCCCATCGCGCCCTCGGCCAGGCCGGTCGCGACCAGCTCCTTCATCCGGGTCAGCTCGGCGTCGGTGGCCGGGCGGTCGTCCCAGCCGACGGCGAGCATCCGCACGGTGCCCTGCGGCACGAGGTAGGCGGCGTTGACGGCGACGCCCTGGTCCAGGCGGTCGAGGTACTCGCCGACCGAGCGCCAGTTCCAGTCGAAGCCCGCCGGGTCGTCGTTCCAGCCCGCGAGCTGCTGGCGCAGCGCCGCGAGGACGACGTCGTCGACCGGGGCGTAGGACAGCCCGTCCTGGCCCAGCACCTCGGTGGTGACACCCTGGGTGATCTTGGCCGGGTGGTCCGGGTTGGCCAGCAGCTGCAGGTCGGAGTGCGAATGCATGTCGATGAACCCGGGCGCGAGCACCAGGCCGTCGGCGTCGATGTTCCGGTTCCCGGCCAGCGAACCGGCTTCCGCGACGCTCGCGATCCGGTCGCCGGTGATGCCGACGTCGTGGCGCGTGAGCGCGTCCCCGGTACCGTCGGCGACCAGTGCGCCGCGGAAGACGACGTCCATCAGAACCACGTCCGGACGAGGTCGACGACGGTTTCGCCGTCGGCCGCCGTCACCGGCAGGAGCGGCCACTTGTCGAAGACCGTGCACGGATGCGAGAGGCCGAGCCCGATCCAGTCGCCGACCTCGACCGGCGACCCGGCGGGCAGCGTGAGGAAGGTGTGCTGGTCGTTCATCTTCGTGATGACGTGGTTTTCGAGAGGTTCCGCGGGGCCGCGCGGGGTGCGGCGCAGCTGCGGCTCCGGCATGCCTTCGTCGAACGAGGCGTCCCGCTTGCCGATGGTCAGCAGCGCGAGGGTGTCCGACGGCTTGGACGTCACCTGGGCCCACGCCCGCAGGGCCGGGCGGAACGACTCGACGTCGTCGATGCGCGGGTGCTCGCCGAGCGGGGAGATCTCGCGGTAGAAGCCGTCGTCGTGGGTGATGTAGGCGCCGCTGCGCAGCACCGGGAGCACGTCGAGGCCGTCCGGCCACGGCTTGGTGAGTTCGTTCGCCACCTGGTCGAAATACGCACTGCCGCCGGCGGTGACGATGATCTGGCCTTCGAGGAGTCCCTTGTCCGCGAAAGTGATCGCGAGGTCACGCAGACCCTCCACATAGGAGCTGATCTTGGTGAGCGCGGCGTCGTCGGTGCCGTGCGAGAGCGCGCCCTCGTAACCGCCGGTGCCGCGCAGCCGCAGCGCCGGGCTGGCGTGCACCGCTTCCGCGACGGCCAGCGCGGTCGCGGTGTCGCGGACGCCGGTGCGGCCGCCGTCGGCGCCCAGCTCGAGGAGGACGTCCACCGGCCGCCCGGTGCCTTCGAGAGCCTCGGTCATCAGCTCCACGCCGCGGACGGAGTCGACCCAGCAGATGAATTCGAACGAGGGATCGGCGGCCAGTTCGGCCGCCAGCCAGCGCAGGCCGCTCGGGTCGAGAAGCTGGTTGGCCAGCAGGATCCGCGAGACGCCGAACGCGCGGTAGATCCGCAGCTGCCCGGCGTTGGCGCAGGTGAAGCCCCACGCGCCGTGCTCGATCTGGCGGGCGAACAGCTGCGGGGCCATCGTCGTCTTGCCGTGCGGGGCGAGCACGACGCCGCGGGCGGCGCACCAGGCGGCCATCGTCCGCAGGTTGTGTTCGAGGGCTTCGTCGTCGAGCACCACGAAGGGCCCGAAGAACCCGTCGGTGAACAGGTTGAGCCGCCGCTCCGCGGCCTCGCTCAGCGTGAGCCCGCTCAGCGCGGGCGCGGCCGAGCGGAACCGCCAGTCGACGCGCTCCTGGTGGAGGGCGTCGAGCGCGGCGGTGTCGATCGAGCAGGGGGCGGGTGTGTTCATCGGCGGCGACCTCGGTTGCGTATGTTGCAACGACTGTTGCGCATTTTGAGTGCCATAGGTGTAGCATCCGGGTCGCCACAGGTCAACGGGGTGAACGACAGGGGAGACGGAAAGTGACAAGCGGGCCCGAAGTCCTCTGCGTCGGCGAGACGATGGCGCTGTTCGTGCCCGCCGAACCCGGCCCGCCGGACGAGGTGCGCCAGTGGACTCGCACCATCGGCGGCGCCGAGTCGAACGTGGCCTGCCACCTGCCCGCGCTCGGTGTCCCGAGCGGCTGGGTGAGCGCGGTCGGCGACGACCCGTTCGGTCGCGCGATGCTCCGCGAGATCGCCTCGGCCGGCGTCGACGTCAGCGCGTGTTCCGTCGACCCGGTGCGCCCGACCGGGCTCTACATCAAGGAAAGCGGCGCCGGCGGCAGCCCCGTCCGCTACTACCGCGCCGGCTCGGCGGCGTCCGGGATGGGCCCCTCGCTGCTGGATCGGCTCGATCTCGACGGCGTCCGCGTGCTGCACCTGTCCGGCATCACCCCGGCGCTGTCCGACAGCTGCCTCGCGCTGGTGCGCGCGCTGCTGGACGCGCCCCGCGGCGACCGGCTCGTCTCCTTCGACGTCAACCTGCGGCCCGCCTTGTGGGCCGGACGCGACCCCCGCCTGCTCGCGGACCTGGCCGGGCAGGCCGACATCGTCCTCACCGGCGACGACGAGGCCCAGCACGTGTGGGGGACCGGCGACCCGGTTTCGCTGCGGGCCCTCCTGCCGGGCCCGCGCACGCTGGTCGTCAAGCACGGCGAACGCGGCGCGACCCTGGTCGAAGGCGAGCCGCTGTTCGCGCCAGCGTTGCGCGTCGACGTCGTCGAACCGGTCGGCGCCGGCGACGCGTTCGCCGCGGGCTTCCTGGCCGCGACCCTGCGCGGCGCTTCGCCACTGGAACGGCTGCGCCGGGGCCACCTCCAGGCCGCCGCAACCCTGCTCACCCACGACGACGTCGGCGTACCGCTGCCGCACACGGTCGTGGATACCCTGCTGCACGCGGACCCGGACGAGTGGAGTTCGGCGCGGCTGACCGGAGAGGGTGTGGTGCGCACGTGAGTCAAAGCTTGGACCGGGCGCTGACGTTGCTGAACTCGATCGCGAAGGACGCGCGCACCCTCGACGACCTCGCCGAGGAGATCGGCGTCCACAAGTCGACGGTGCTGCGCCTGCTGCGCACCCTCGAACAGCACCACTTCGTCCGCCGCGAGGGCACCCGGTACTACCGGCTCGGCAGCGCGATGTTCGACCTCGCCAACCAGGCCCTCGACTCGATCGACGTCCGGCGCAGCGCCCAGCCCGCGCTCGCCGCGCTCAACGCCCGCACCGGGCACACCGTGCACCTGGCCAGCTACGACGACGGCGAAGTCGTCTACATCGACAAGTACGAGGGCCGCCACTCGGTGCGGATGTACTCGCGCGTCGGCAAGCGCGCGCCGCTGCACTGCACCGCCGTGGGCAAGGTCCTGGTCGCCGCGATGCCTTCCGCGAAACGCGAGGAGATCGCGCGGTCCATGGAGTACCCGGTGCTGACACCCAACACGATCACCACGCCGGAGGACTACCTCGCCGAGCTGGACCGGGTCGCGCAGCTCGGGTACGCCGTCGACAACGCCGAGCACGAGGACTTCATCCACTGCGTCGCGGCGCCGGTGCGCGGCGCGGACGGCGAAGTCCTGGCCGCCGCGTCGATGTCGGTGCCGAAGGTGCTGCTCGACTACGAAGGCCTGCTCGCGCTGGTCCCGGACCTGCGGGCCGCGACCGACGAAGCTTCCGTCCACAGTGGATGGACGGGGAACGGAAAGGGGCACTGATGAGCAAGACGGCAGTTTCCACCGAGAACGCGCCGAAGCCGCCGGCGAAGTTCTCGCAGGCCGTCCGCAAGGGAAACCTGCTGCAGGTCGCGGGCCAGGTGGCCTTCGACCCGGCCACGAACGAGATCGTCGGCGACGACGTCGCGGGCCAGACCCGGCAGACGTTCAAGAACATCGAAGCCGTGCTCAAGGAAGCGGGCTCGAGCCTCGCCGACGCGATCATGGTGCGCGTCTACCTCACCGACACCGCGCACTTCGCGCCGTTCAACGAGGTCTACAACGAGCTCATCGGCGAGGGCCCGCACGCCGCCCGCACGACGGTGTACGTCGGCCTCCCGGGCGAGCTGCTCGTCGAGATCGACGTGCTCTGCGTGCTGGACTGAGGTCTTCCCCGGGGCCGGCTTCCCGGCCCCGGGGGATCAGCCCAGGACGCTCGTGTAGCCGTTGATCGCGGGCTGCCCGCCGAGGTGGGCGTAGAGCACGTTCGAGCCACTTCCGATTTCACCCCGGCCGACCAGGTCGAGGAGTCCCGCCATGGATTTTCCTTCGTAGACCGGGTCGGTGATCATCCCCTCCAGCCGGGCGCAGGTCTCGATCGCGTCCACAGTGGACTGGTCGGGGATGCCGTAGATCCCGGCGTGGTACCGGTCGTCCAGCTCGACGTCCGCGATCTCGCCGGCGCCGATCAGCTCCGCGGTGTTCCGCGCGATGCGCGTGACCTGTTCGCGGGTCTCGTCCGGCTTGGCGGAGGCGTCGATGCCCAGGATGCGCCGTGGTTTGCCGCTCAGCGCGGCCCCGGCGACCATCCCGCCCTGGGTGCTGCCGGTGACCGAGCAGACGATCACGGTGTCGAAGAAGACGCCCAGTTCTTCTTCCTGCGCTTCGAGCTCGACGATCCAGTTCGCGAAACCGAGCCCGCCGAGGCGGTGGTCCGACGCACCGGCCGGGATCGCGTACGGCTTCCCACCGCCGGCCTCGATCTCCGCGACGGCGTCCTCCCACGCCTGCTTGAACCCGATGCCGAAGCCGGCGTCGACCAGCCGGACGTCCGCGCCGAGGAGCCGCGAGAGCTGGATGTTGCCGACCTTGTCGTAGAGCGGGTCGTGCCAGTCGACCCAGCTTTCCTGCACCAGCACGGCCTTCAGCCCGGCGCGCGCCGCGGCGGCCGCGACCTGCCGGGTGTGGTTGGACTGGACACCGCCGATCGAGACGAGCGTGTCGGCGCCTTCTTTCAGAGCGTCCGCGACGAGGTACTCCAGCTTGCGGGTCTTGTTGCCGCCGTAGGCGAGCCCGGAGTTGACGTCTTCGCGCTTGGCCCAGACCTTCGCGCCGCCGAGGTGGCCGGTGAGCCGTTCCAGGGGGTGCACCGGCGACGGGCCGAAGAGCAGCGGGAAACGCGGGAAGTCGGCGAGGGTCATCGGTCCTCCAGCAGGTCGGTCCAGATGGTCGAGATCACGGAGACCGCCGTGTCGGTGTCGCGCTTCTCGAGGGCGTCGATGAGCCGCGTGTGGCGGTCCACCGAGTTCCAGGCGAGCGCCGAGCTGAACCGCGCGTGTTCGAGACGGCGCAGCAGCGGTGTGTAGCGGTCGAGGGTGGCGGCCACGGCCGCGTTCCCGGCCAGCCGGACCGGGACGTCGTGCAGCTCGTCGTCCGCTCGGACGGCCGCCGCGATGTCGCCGGCCTCGATCGCCGCGGCGAAGCGGTCGTTGGCCGCGCGCATCGCGGCGACGTCTTCCCGCCGGACCTTAGGCACGGCCTGGCGGACGGCGAACTCGTGCAGCAGCCGGACGATCTCGCGAGCGTCGGTGACGTCGGGGGACATCACCTCGGAGACGCGCGTGTAACTCTGCGGCTTGGAGTCGACGAGACCGTCGTCGGCCAGCCGCAGCAGGGCCTGGCGGATGGGGGCCTTCGACAGGCCGAGCTGCTCGGCGAGATCGGCGTCCCGGAGCGGGGCGCCGGGCGGCAGCGAACCGTCGACGATCGCGTGGCGGATGCGGTCGTACGCCTCGTCGCGCAGCAGTGGGCGAGTGACCTTCGAGAGACTCACATCTAACATGTTAGATGTCACGAGGCTCGCCCGGCAAGAACTTCGGCCGAGTCGAGTGTGTCCATGCGGTGGGCGCCGAGATCGTCTTCGTCACCGGCGCCGAGCCGAAGCCGTCCACAGGCACGCCGTGATGTGGACAACCGAGCCCGGGCCACCGCCTTTTCCGGGTCCCGTCGGGCGCCCCCGGTAAACTGGACTGGGGACGCCCCCCGGAGAGGGCGGGGGCTGGGTTGGGCGGGGCCCGCCCGGGGATCTGTGTCAGTAGACGGGGCCGGTGTACTTTTCGCCGGGGCCCTGACCGGGGGCGTCGGGCACGGCCGAGGCTTCGCGGAAGGCCTTCTGGAGGGACTGCAGGCCGTCGCGCAACGGGCCCGCGTGCAGGCCGAGGTACTCGGCGGACGCCGTGATGAGGCCGGCCAGCGCGGTGATCAGGCGGCGCGCCTCGTCGAGGTCGCGGTGCGGGGACGTCGCCGGGTCGGCGTCGGCGAGACCGAGGCGTTCGGCGCCGGCCGACAGCAGCATGACGGCCGCGCGGCTGATCACCTCCACGCTGGGGATGTCCTCGAGGTGGCGCGCTTCGGGGGAATAGGGGGGCTGTTCGGAGGGTTGATCAGACACGTCTGGTACTCTTCCACCTGCGACCAGCTCCCGAGTGATCGGGGGCGGCAAGTGGAGCCCCGCTCCCACCCGCGTCACCGCTCAGGTGTCCGGGTCCGGTCTCGCCCGGACTGCAAGTCCAGGGTGAAGTACCCGGCTTAGCGGCCGGATGCGATCGGAAACAGAGTGGGCCCCGCACACCGCATCGGTGTCGGGGCCTTCGCTATGTGGGCACCAGGTCGAAACGAGAACAGGAAACATTCCTCGGACCAAGGAGGCCCCATCAGCTCCGAGACACGCATCAACGACCGAATCCGGGTGCCGGAGGTCCGACTCGTCGGACCCGCCGGTGAACAGGTCGGCATCGTCCGGATCGAAGATGCGCTGCGCCTGGCGCAAGAGAACGATCTCGACCTCGTCGAGGTCGCGCCGCAGGCCCGCCCGCCCGTGTGCAAGCTCATGGACTTCGGCAAGTTCAAGTACGAGAGCGCGCAGAAGGCCCGCGAGTCGCGTCGCAACCAGCAGCTGACCGTCATCAAGGAACAGAAGCTGCGCCCCAAGATCGACCAGCACGACTACGAGACCAAGAAGGGTCACGTGTCGCGCTTCCTGGCGGCGGGCAACAAGGTCAAGGTCACGATCATGTTCCGCGGCCGCGAGCAGTCCCGGCCGGAGCTCGGCTACCGGCTGCTGCAGAAGCTCGCCGAAGACGTCACGGAGCTCGGCTTCGTCGAGTCGTCGGCCAAGCAGGACGGTCGCAACATGATCATGGTGCTGGCCCCGCACAAGAACGTGAAGCCGAAGGCCAAGGTCGAGCCGGTTCCCGAATCGGTCCCCGAGGCGTAAGGCGCCGACCAGCACATGTCAGCGGCTCACCGGAGTATCCGGTGAGCCGCCGCACGAAAGAGGACTCGAAATGCCGAAGATGAAGACCCACAGCGGGACGTCCAAGCGCGTCCGCGTCACGGGCACGGGCAAGCTGCGTCGTCAGAAGGCCGGCCGTCGGCACCTGATGGAGAAGAAGTCCAACCGCCTCACGCGCCGGCTCGAGGGCACCACCGAGATCGCCAAGCCCGACACCGGTCGCGTCAAGCGCCTCCTCGGCCGCTGACCCGAACTTGCTCTAACCACCCGGGGCGCCCCGTCGCCCCCTGAGATCGACAGGATGGACCCGTGGCACGCGTCAAGCGGGCGGTCAACGCCCAGAAGAAGCGTCGCGCAACTCTCGAACTGGCCAGCGGCTACCGCGGCCAGCGTTCGCGGCTGTACCGCAAGGCCAAGGAGCAGACGCTTCACTCGCTGAACTACGCCTACCGGGACCGTCGTGCCCGCAAGGGTGACTTCCGTCGCCTGTGGGTCACCCGCATCAACGCGGCCGCCCGCGAGAACGGTGTGACCTACAACCGGTTCATCCAGGGCATCAAGGCCGCGGGTGTCGAGGTCGACCGCAAGATCCTCGCGGACCTCGCCGTCAACGACGCCGTCGCCTTCACCGCGCTGGCCGAGCTCGCCAAGGCCAACGTGAACACCGAAGCGAAGTCGGCCTGACCGGCAGCTTTCCCCGACCCGGGGTGGATCCGTTCACCGAACGGACCCCCCGGGTCGTTGCTGCGCGCAAGCTGACCCGGCGCGCGGACCGGGACAAGACCGGCCGGTTCCTGGCCGAGGGCGCCAACGCGGTCGAAGCCGCCCTGGCGAACGGAACGGTGCACGAGCTGTTCGTGACGCCTCGCGCGGCCGCCCAGCACGCGAACCTGGTCGACGCCGCCCGCGCGGCCGGCGTCCCGGTCTCGCCGATCACCGACCGCGCCGCTGACGGCCTGTCCGAAACCGTGACACCCCAAGGCATCGTGGCGGTCTGCGCGCTCCTCGACCGTCCACTCGAGACGGCCGTGACCCCGGCAGCCCGCCTGGTGGTGGTGCTGGTGGACGTCGCCGACCCGGGCAACGCGGGCACGGTGATCCGCGTGGCGGACGCGGCGGGCGCCGACGCGGTCGTCCTGGCGGGCGACACGGTCGACCCCCACAACGGCAAGTGCGTCCGAGCGGCCGCGGGCAGCCTGTTCCACCTCCCGATCACCCGGGTCCGGGACGTGTCGGCCGCGCTGAAGGCGTGTTCGGCGGCGGGCCTGCGCACGTTCGCGGCCCACGGCTACGCCGACGCCGAACTCGATCGGGTGGACTTGACCGAGCCGACGGCCTGGGTGTTCGGCAACGAGGCCCACGGCCTCTCGGAAGCGGTCCTGGCCGAGGCGGACCTGGCGGTCCGCATCCCGCTGTACGGCAAAGCGGAGAGCCTCAACCTGGCCACGGCGGCCGCGGTCTGCGTGTACACGAGCGCGATGGCGGCCCACCGCTGAGCCGAGGGCCGGCATCCTCGTCCCAGCCAGCCAGCCAGCCAGCCAGCCAGCCAGCCAGCCAGCCAGCCAGCCAGCCAGCCAGCCAGCCAGCCAGCCAGCCAGCCAGCCAGCCAGCCAGCGCGCGACGTTTGGTGCCATTTGCGTGGGCGGGCGTCAGTCTCTCCGTCACCCTTCGCGGGATCTTCGTGCTTGATCACGCCGACGTCCCCTCGCCCGGCCCCGCCGACCCGCCGACCAGCGGTTTCGTTCCGTGCGACCGTAATCCGCGCCTTCTGACCTGGTCAGCGTTCAGTCCTGTCAGGCCCGCGCCCGGGCACGGACCGGCGCCGCCCGAGGGCGACCAAGGGCGCCCTGACCCGATCCCATAGACTTTTCTTGCCTTTGACCTCTCGTGCGCCGCGTTGTCCGGCGGAGCACGAACGACCAGTCCCAGCGGACGCCGAGGAGTTATGTCCGGAGCCAAGGAGAAGGAAGCCCAGGGCGGCGCGGTTCTCGCCCCCGAGACGCTGCAGGAGGCCGTCAAGGCCGCCGAAGCGGCGTTCGCCGCCGCGACCGGGCTCGATGCGCTGGCCGAGGTCAAGCCCGCGCATCTCGGTGACCACTCGCCGCTGCTGCTGGCGCGCCGCGAGATCGGCGCCCTGCCCAAGCAGGAGAAGGCCGAAGCCGGCAAGCGCGTCAACGAGGCCCGCCAGGCGGTCCAGTCGGCCTTCGACACCCGCCGCGCCGAGCTCCAGGTGGAGCGCGACGAGCGCGTGCTGCGCGAAGAAGCCGTCGACGTCACCCTCCCGTGGGACCGCGTCCCGCGCGGTGCCCGGCACCCGATCACCACCGTCTCCGAGCGTGTCGCCGACGCGTTCATCGCGATGGGTTACGAGGTCGCCGAAGGCCCCGAGCTCGAAGCCGAGTGGTTCAACTTCGACGCGCTGAACTTCGGCAAGGACCACCCCGCGCGCCAGCTGCAGGACACCTTCTACGTCGGCGAGGAGGACTCCGGCCTGGTGCTGCGCACGCACACCTCGCCCGTCCAGGCCCGCACCCTGCTGCACCGCGACCTGCCCGTGTACGTCGTGTGCCCCGGCCGGACGTACCGCACCGACGAGCTCGACTCGACCCACACCCCGGTGTTCACCCAGGTCGAGGGCCTCGCGGTGGACAAGGGCATCACCATGGCGCACCTCAAGGGCACGCTGGACGCCTTCGCCCGCGCGATGTTCGGCGAGCACTCCAAGACCCGGCTGCGCCCGCACTTCTTCCCGTTCACCGAGCCGTCTGCCGAGGTGGACGTCTGGTTCGAGGAGAAGAAGGGCGGTCCCGGCTGGGTCGAGTGGGGCGGCTGCGGCATGGTCAACCCCAACGTCCTGCGCGCCTGCGGCGTCGACCCCGAGGTGTACTCGGGCTTCGCCTTCGGCATGGGTATCGAGCGCACCCTGCAGTTCCGCAACGGGATCCCGGACATGCGCGACATGGTGGAAGGCGACGTCCGCTTCACCCTTCCCTTCGGAACGGAGGCGTAGTGCGAGTCCCAGTCAGCTGGCTGACCGAACACCTCGACGTGGGCGAGGAGATCACGCCGCAGGACCTGGCCGACGCGTTCATCCGGATCGGGATCGAGGTCGACGACCTCCGCGAGCTCGGGCCGGTCACCGGTCCGCTGGTCGTCGGCCGGGTGGCCGAGATCGAGGAACTGACCGAGTTCAAGAAGCCGGTCCGCTTCTGCCGCGTCGACGTCGGCGAGGTCGCCGACGAGTCCGACGAGCTCGAAGAGCAGGACGACGAGGACGAAGACGAGGACGAAGACGGCGAGTTCGACGAGGGCCCGCACGGCATCAAGACCCGCGGCATCATCTGCGGCGCGCGCAACTTCACCGAAGGTGACCTGGTCGTCGTCGCGCTGCCCGGCGCGGTGCTGCCGGGCGACTTCGCCATCGCCTCCCGCAAGACCTACGGCCGCATCAGCGACGGCATGATCTGCTCGGCGCGCGAACTCGGCCTCGGGGAAGACCACACCGGCATCCTGGTGCTGCCGCCGGGCACCGCGAGCCCGGGCGACGACGGCCAGGAGCTGCTCGCCCTGAACGACACGGTGATCGAGCTCGCACCGACCCCGGACCGCGGCTACGCGCTGTCGGTCCGCGGCCTGGCCCGTGAGCTGTCGAACGCCCTCGACGTGCCTTTCGGCGACCCGGCACTGCTGGAGGTCCCGGTGGCCGAGGGTGACGCGTGGCCGGTCCACGTCGAAGACCCCGAAGGCTGCCCGCGGTTCGTGCTGCGCCGGGTCACCGGCCTGGACTCGACCGCGCCGACCCCGTGGTGGATGCGGCGCCGGCTGATGCTGGCCGGCATCCGGTCCATCTCCCTGGCCGTCGACGTCACCAACTACGTGATGCTCGAGCTCGGGCACCCGCTGCACGCGTTCGCCACCAAGGCCATCCAGGGCGACCTGGTGGTGCGCAAGGCGAAGCCGGGCGAGAAACTGACCACGCTGGACGACGTCGAGCGCACGCTCGACCCGGACGACGTGGTCATCGCCGACGACAGCGGCGTCATCTCGCTGGCCGGCACCATGGGTGGCGCCAGCACCGAGATCACGCCGGAGAGCACGGACGTGCTGCTCGAAGCGGCGCACTGGAACCCGGCTTCGATCAGCCGCACGGCCCGGCGCCACAAGCTGTTCTCCGAGGCGGCCAAGCGGTTCGAGCGGTTCACCGACCCGCAGCTGTGCGGGCCGGCGGTCGAGCTGGCAGCCCGGCTGCTGCGCCAGTACGGCGACGCCGCCATCCGCCCCGGCCGCACCGACGAGGGCACGGTTGAGCCGAACCCGCCGGTCCGGATGCCGATCAACCTGCCCGACAAGATCGCGGGCGTGAACTACCAGCGCGGCGTGACCGTCCGCCGGCTCAGCCAGATCGGCTGCAAGGTCACGGTCAGCACGGGCGACGACGGCACCGGCCTCGTCACGGCGATCCCGCCGAGCTGGCGCGGCGACCTGCGCCAGCCCGCCGACCTCGTCGAAGAGGTGCTGCGGCTCGAGGGCTACGACAGCATCCCGTCGACGCTGCCCGCCGCCCCGGCCGGCCGCGGCCTGTCCGACGGCCAGCGGCGCGTCCGCAGCGTCGCGCGAGCCCTGGCCGAGGCCGGGTACGTCGAGGTGCGGCCGTTCCCGTTCGTCGGCGACGCGGTGTGGGACGCCTTCGGGCTCCCGGAGGACGACGTCCGCCGCAACGCCGTGCTGGTGCGCAACCCGCTGGAGGCCGAGCGCAACAAGCTGGCCACCACGCTGCTGCCGGGCCTGCTCGACACGCTGCAGCGCAACGTTTCGCGCGGGATGAAGGACGTGGCGCTGTTCCACGTCGGCCAGGTCGTGCTCCCCTCGCCGAACCCGCTGAAGATGCCCGTGCTGGGCGTCGACCGCCGCCCGACCGACGAGGAACTGGCCGTTCTCGAAGAGGCCGTGCCGAAGCAGCCGCTGCACGTCGCCGTCGTGCTCGCCGGCCAGCGCCACCGCGCCGGCTGGTGGGGCAAGGGCGAGCAGGCGAACTGGGCCGACGCGGTGCAGGCCGCCCGGACGATCGCCGAGGCCGCCGGGGTCGAGCTCACCACGCAGGCCACCGACCTGCCGCCGTGGCACCCGGGCCGCTGCGCCCAGCTGCGGGTCGGCGACTGGCCGGTCGGTCACGCGGGCGAACTGCACCCCAAGGTCGTCGAGGCGCTCGGCCTGCCGCCGCGCACCGTGGCGATGGAGCTCGACCTCGACGCGATCCCGCTGCCGGACTCCCGGCCGGCGCCGAGCGTGTCCGGCTACCCGCCGGTGCTGCTCGACGTCGCTTTGGTCGCGAACGCGGACGTCCCGTCCGCCGACCTCGCCGCGGTGCTGCGTTCCGGGGCGGGCGAGCTGCTCGAGGACATCACGCTGTTCGACGCGTACGCGGGCGAGCAGGTCGGCGAAGGCAAGAAGTCGCTGGCCTACAAGCTGCGCTTCCGCGCCCCGGACCGGACGCTGACCGTCGACGAGGCGACCAAGGCCCGCGACGCCGCGGTCGCCGCGGCGGGCGAACGGTTCGAAGCCACCCTGCGCTAGCTGTATGAGGCCATGACGTTCGTGACGCCTGTGTCGAGCCGGGAGGCTGGTGGCTGATCTCCGGCGGCAGTGTGTGGTCGATGGTAGTTGTAGTGCACGTTCCAGACGTTCAGGGCCGCCGTGCGTTGCTGTTCGCTGGTCCAGACGCGGGCGTAGAGGAACTCTTCGGCCAGGATCCGGTTGTAGCGTTCGACTTTGCCGTTGTGGCGTGGGGTGTAGGGCGTGATCCGCTGGTGGCGGGCGCCGCGCAGGACGGTGGCGAAGTCGTGGGCGCGGTAGCAGGCGCCGTTGTCGGTGACCAGGCGGTGGATGTGGGTGATGCCGTGGGCCGCGAAGAATGCCCGCGCGCGGTGGACGAATCCGATCGCGGTGCGGGCTTTCTCGTCGGGCAGGGCTTCGGTGTAGGCCAGGCGGGAGTAACCGTCGACGGCGGAGTGCAGATGGGTGTAGCGGGCCCGCTCGCCGCGGATCTTGCCTCGGGCGACGAGTTTGTCTTGGTCGCTGCCTTTGCCGTGGACCCGCCAGCCACCACCGTCGGGGATCTGGCCGGTCTTCTTCACATCCAGGTGGACCATGTGCCCTGGCCAGCGGGCGATGATCCGCCGTGGCTCCCGGTTGCTCTGCCCGGTGGGGTCGAGGAACCGGCGCCGGTTGAGGCCGAGGTGAAGCAGGTGCCGTCCGACGGTGCGCACCGAGATGGTCACGCCCTCGGCGGCCAGCTCGGTGGCGATGCGACGGGCGGAGTACTTCCGATCCCGGCGGAGCTGCTCGATCCGGGTCACCACCTGCCCTGGGGTGGCTGTGGGCTGCTGGTGCGGGACGCTGGGCCGGTCGGTCAGGCTGTTCTCGCCGTGGCGCCGGTAGCGGTTGACCCACTTGCTGGCGCATTGCCGTGAGATGCCCATCTCGGCGGCGACGTGCGCGATCGGGCGGGTCTGGCAGCGCTGCACGAGCCGGCGGCGGCCTTCGACTGACAGTGGGGCATTACGGTGGTGCATGGACGGGTCTTTCTCTTCGGCGGGACGAGTGGGTCGCACTTCTCATCCTGCCGCCGAAAGACCCGTCCCTCAGTCTCAGGCCCTGCCAGCCGTCACCAACGTCATGACCCGCAACAGCTAGCTGTTCTGTCCGAAGAGGGGCCGGGAAACCGGCCCCTCTTTCGCGTCCGGCCCACGCCGACCGGACGACGGCAACCGGCCGAAGCGGAACGTCGACGACCCGGCGCAGCCCGAGCACCACGGCGTCCCGCCAAGCGCCAAGCCGAACAGGTGACCCGACGCTCCAGGTGCGTGAGCCGACGCTCCAGGTACGCGAGCCGGCCGTCCAAGTACGTGAGCCGACCCACCGGGCACGCGAACCGACTTCCCACGTACACGGCCCGACCGTCCGGGTGCGCGAGCCGACCGACCGGGTACGCGGCGCGACGCTCCAGATACGTGAGCCGACCTTCCGAGTACGCCACCCGTCCGCCCGAGTGCGCCACCCGATCGTCCAAGCACGCCGGCCGCTCGTGCGTGCCGCAGCTTCACGCTCGACGTCGGAACCGATCACCCGAGGTGCTTGAGCGCCTCCCGGCGGGACAGCCCCGACAGGCCGGGGTGATCGTCCACGAAGGACCGCACCCAGTCCGGTGCCGTCTTCGTGTAGTCCCGCAGGGCCCAGCCGATTCCCTTGCGCAGGAAGAACTCCGTCTCGGCGATCGCGGGTTCGATCGCCCAGGTGAGCAGGTCGGTGTCGGTGTCCTGCTTCGCGCCGACCTGGCAGATGATCGCCGTGCGCCGCCGCCAGAGGTCGGGGTCGGCCGCCCAGCGCAGCAGGATCGGCGTGACCTCGCCCCGGGCCGACCGCAGGATCGGGCCCACCCGCCGGATCGCCAGCTCGTCGACGTGGTCCCACCAGGCCCCGGTGACGATCATTTCCTCGTACATCGGGATCAGCCCGGGATCCTGCCACCGCCGGTACGCGCGGTATCCGGAAAGATCGACCGCCGCGTAACGCTCCTCCCGGAATTCCGCTGCTCGCCACAACGCCAGCACCGTCGCCGAATATGTCACTCGATCGGGCAGTATGTGGTCGGCGAGGACGCGGTTGAGGAGCACGCTCCGCTCCGGTTTGGCCACTCCGCGATACGGCATCGCCGACTTCATGTACGCCCGCATCACGGGTGCCTTCGCCGGATCGCCCAGCTCGGCCAGCCCCGAGCGGACCGCCTTGACCAGCCGTTCGTCCGCGGTCATCCACCCTCCCGTCGTCCCCGGTCGCCCGGAGCGTACCGAGGGCCACCGACGGTTCCGGGCGCGCGCGGATCGGGGCAGGTACCGACGAAAGGCGGATGGCGGAAGTCGTGGCGGTCAGCGAGATTGTCCAGGATTGCCGGTAGTTTCGTCGAAATCTGGCGAACTCTGTCGAATGCGGATGAAAAGGACGACTGTGAAAAGAATCGTTGCCGCTGTCGCCGCCGTGGGTCTCGCGGCCGGGCTGCTGGCCGCCGCGCCCGCCGCGTCGGCGGACCCCGGGGTGCAGTTCAGCCCCGCGCCGATCGCCTGGGGGCCGTGCGACTCGGCGAGTCTCAAGGCCGCAGGTGGCGAATGCGGCTTCCTCGAAGTGCCGATGGACTACGCCAAGCCGGGCGGGGCGAAGGTCTCCGTCGCCGTGTCGCGGATCAAGCACAAGACCGCGCAGTCCCAGGGGATCATGCTGGTGAACCCGGGCGGCCCCGGCGGGTCCGGCCTCGGGCTCTCGGTGCTCGGCAAGTACGTGCCGAACCACGCCGGTGACAACTACGACTGGATCGGCTTCGATCCGCGGGGTGTCGGGTCCAGCAAGCCCGCGATCAGCTGCGACGGGAACTACTTCAGCTACAACCGGCCGGCGTACGTGCCGACCACGCCGAAGCTGGAGAAGACCTGGCTCGACCGCTCGAAGGGGTACGCGCAGGCGTGCCGCAAGAACGGCGCGATCCTCGACCACCTGAAGACGACCGACGTCGCGCAGGACATGGACAGCCTGCGCAAGGCGCTGGGCGAGAAGCAGATCAACTACTACGGCTTCTCCTACGGCACCTACCTCGGCCAGGTGTACAGCACGATGTACCCGAAGAACGTCCGCCGGATGGTGCTCGACGGCAACGTCGACCCGCGGAAGGTCTGGTACCAGGCCAACCTCGACCAGGACGTCGCGTTCGACAAGAACATCAAGATCTACTTCGACTGGCTGGCGTCCTACGACAGCGTGTACCACCTGGGCAAGACCGGCGCTGCGGTGGAGAAGCTCTGGTACGACACCCAGCGCAAGCTCGCCAAGAACCCGGCCGGCGGGGTGATCGGCGGTGACGAGTGGACCGACGTCTTCCTGCAGGCCGGTTACTACGTCTTCGGCTGGGTCGACATGGCCCAGGCGTTCGACGGCTACGTCCACCGCGGTGACTGGCAGACGCTCAAGTCGCTGTACGACAACTCGAACCCGCCCGGCGACGACAACGGTTTCGCGGTCTACCTGGGTGTCCAGTGCACGGACGTCCAGTGGCCGACGAACTGGAACAAGTGGCGGTTCGACAACTGGCTGACCTACGCCAAGGCCCCGTTCGAGACCTGGGGCAACGCCTGGTTCAACTCGCCCTGCGTGTACTGGCCGGCGAAGGCGGGCAAGCCCGTCGACATCAACGGCAGCAAGGTCGCCGGGGCGCTCCTCATCAGCGAGGAGCTCGACGCCGCGACGCCGTACGCCGGCAGTCTCGAGGTTCGCAAGCGGTTCCCGAACTCGAGCCTGATCAGCGCGCCGGGCGGCACCACGCACGCCGGTTCGCTGTCCGGGGTGTCCTGTGTGGACGACAAGATCGCCGACTACCTGGCGACCGGCAAGCTGCCGAAGCGCCAGCCCGGCAACCACTCCGACGTCCAGTGCAGCCCGGTTCCGGCGCCGGTGCCCGACGGCGCCGCCGCGCAGAAGTCGGACAGCTCCGCGAAGGCGGCCCAGGAGAAGCAGAGCGCCTTGGCCCGGCTGCTGCACTTCTGAGCGAAAACGGCACCGCCCGCTGCCCCGGCCCGGCTCGTCCGGACCGGGGCAGCGTCTTGTCCGCAGGTGTCTCATCGTGGCCTCCCGATGACGTGGTGTGGTCGACGAGGACGCTAGGGGAGGGGTCCGACAATTTCGGAGCGGAGTCGGCCGTGAGCAGCGCGTGGCCGAAAATTGTCGGGGGTGCGCGCTAGCTTCGCGGCATGTCGATCATCGAAGAGCGCCGGACCGAGATCCGGGCACAGGAGATCATCTACCAGATCGCGGTCGCCACCAGGACGGACGAGGACCGCGCCGAACCGAACACCAGGGTGATGATCACCTTGGAAGCCGGCGGTCCCGGCGGCGAAGCGGTCGCCGAGGGCAGCCTCGACCTGGACGTCGCGGTGGCGGCCACCGTGGCCGACCTGGTCGCCGACGGCCTGCTGTCGACGACCGGCGCCGGCCGGTCGCCGCGGCGAAGATCCGCGGCCCGGCCCGCCCAGCAAGGCCGCCCGTGGAACGCGGAGATGGACGCGGAGCTGGAGAGCCGGTGGGTGGCGGGCGAGAGCGTCGCGGAGATCGCGGCGTACTTCGAGCGCACCGCCGGCGGTATCCGCGCCCGGCTGCCGCGCGTGGGCTGCGACCCGGAACACCCGGGCTGCTACCTGCCCGTGCCGCCGAGCAGACGCGTGGACCTGGACGGGGGTGAACCGGACTGAGCACGGGGCGGGCCGGTCCGGCACGCACCGGTCCGGCCCGCCACCGTGGCCGTCCGTTTCCCCGCACCCAACGGAGTTTGTCCTGATGAGTTTCGATCTCGCCGTGTGGCGCGAGTCCACGGTCGCCGAAGAAGCGGCCCTCAAGTACGCCGCTCTGACGTCCCCCGAACCGGTGGTGATCCCGGTGCACCCCCAGGCCGTCGCGTTCCACCGGGAGCTGACGGCCCGCTACCCGGACCTGGCCGACGTACCGGCCGCGGAACTCGGCAGCTGTCCGTGGTCCAGCGGCTTGACCGTCGCGGGTGACGGCGTGGTCATGTCGCTGAGCTGGTCCGCTCCCGACACCGTCGTGGGGTACGTCCAGGAGCTGGCCGAGCGGTACCGGATGGTCCTCTACGACCCGCAGGACGGAACTGTCTACCCGCCCACCGGCGGTGGGGAGTGAGCCCGGTGCCTGAGAAGCCGGGTCCGCGCGACCGCGGATCAGTCGCGCCCGCCGGTGCCCGCCAGCGCGCGGCCCGCGAGGATCTTCAGGTGGGCCACCAGTTCCGGCGGTTCTTCGACCGTGAAAGCGCAGCCCAGCCCGAGCAGGCGGAACGCGAGCCAGTCCAGGGTGTCCCCGTGGCTGCGCCAGCGGCAGCCGCCGTCCGGCAGCGGCGTCAGCTCGCCTACCGCCGTACCCAGGCGCGGGGTGATCTCGTCGGCCGGCGCGGCCAGCGTGGCCACCGCCCGGTAGGTGGGCACGAGGTCGTAGAGCCGCTCGACGACGTAGGCCGCCAGGTCCGTCGCGGGCGGCCGGCGCGGGGCACTGCGCCCGCCGGTCGCTTCGGCGGCGTGAACCCGGTCGGCGCGGAAGACCCGCCAGTCGTCCCGGTCGAGGTCGAAGGCGACCAGGTACCAGCGCCGTCCGGTGGCGACCAGCCGGAGTGGCTCGGCCCGGCGCCGGGATTCGGTCCCGTCACCCGCGCGGTAGCGGAAGCGGACCGTCTCGTGGTTGGTGATCGCGCCGGCGAACACGGTCAGCTGCGCGGGATCGACCACGGGACCGGTGGCCGGCACGGCGACGGTCGCCGTGCCGATCGTGCCCACCCGGCGGCGCAGCCGCGCGGGCAGGATCTGCTCGAGCTTGGCCAGCGCCCGCACGGACGCCTCCTCGATGCCGTCGACGGCCTGGCCCGCGGCGGTCCGCAGGCCCACGGCGATCGCGACGGCTTCGTCGTCGTCGAGCACGAGGGGCGGCATCGCGGTGCCGGCGATCAGCCGGTAGCCACCCATGACCCCGCGGCTGGCCTCGACCGGGTAGCCGAGCTCGCGCAACCGCTCGACGTCCCGGCGGATCGTGCGCGGGCTGACCCCGAGCCGCTCGGCCAGTTCGCTGCCCGGCCACTCCCGCGGGATCTGGAGCAGCGAAAGCAGGCCGAGCAGCCGCGCCGGGGTGTCCGTCATCGGCACAGCATCCCAAGAGCCCCGTTCCCGGTGCCGCGCGGTGGCGGGCACCACTTCCCGGTCAACTTGTTTGTTTAGTCTTGCAAGGGTGTGCATAATCATGCGTATGACGGTGAACATCGCGGTGGCCGGAGCCAGCGGGTACGCGGGTGGCGAACTCCTGCGCCTGCTGCTGACCCATCCCGGGGTCGAGATCGGCACGCTCACGGCGGCCAGCAGCGCCGGCACGAAGCTCGGCGTCCACCAGCCGCACCTGGTCCCGCTGGCCGACCGCGTCCTGGCGGAGACGACGCCGGAGACCCTGGCCGGCCACGACGTCGTTTTCCTGGCCCTGCCCCACGGGCATTCCGCCGCGATCGCGGCGCGGCTCGGCCCGGACGTCCTGGTGGTCGACCTCGGCGCCGACCACCGGCTGGCCGACCCGGCCGACTGGCAGCGCTGGTACGGCGGCGACCACGCCGGCCAGTGGCCGTACGGCCTTCCCGAGCTGCCCGGCGCGCGAGAGAAGCTCACCGGCACGAAGCGCGTCGCCGTACCGGGCTGCTTCCCGACCGGCGGCTCGCTCGCCCTCGCGCCGGCCTTGGCCGCCGGCCTGATCGAGCCCGACGTGACGGTCGTCGCGGTCACGGGCACCTCCGGCGCGGGCAAGAGCCTGAAGCCGAACCTGCTCGGCTCCGAGGTGATGGGCTCGGCGAGCGCGTACGGCGTCGGCGGCGCCCACCGCCACACCCCGGAGTTCGCCCAGAACCTCTCGGCCGTCGCGGGGGAGAAGGTCACCGTGTCCTTCACCCCGGTCCTCGCGCCGATGCCCCGCGGCATCCTGACCACCGCGAGCGCCCCGCTCAAGGACGGCGTCGACGAGACCGCGGCCCGCGCGGCCTACGAAAAGGCCTACGACGCGGAGCCGTTCGTCCAGGTCCTGCCCGAAGGCGCCTGGCCGACCACTTCCGCGACGCTCGGCTCGAACAACGTCCAGCTGCAGGTCACGGTCGACACCGACGCACGGCGCCTGGTCGTCGTCGCCGCCATCGACAACCTGACCAAGGGCACCGCGGGCGGTGCCGTCCAGTCCATGAACCTGGCCCTCGGCCTCCCCGAGACCACCGGGCTTTCCACCGTAGGAGTGGCACCGTGACCGTCACCGGCCCCCAGGGCTTCCGCGCCGCCGGCATCGCCGCCGGGATCAAGGCGTCCGGCGCGCTCGACTTCACTCTGGTCGTCAACGACGGCCCGCTCGACGTCGCCGCGGGCGTGTTCACGCGCAACGTGATCAAGGCCGCGCCCGTGCTGTGGTCGCAGGAGGTGCTCAAGCAGCAGCGGCTCAAGGCCGTCGTCCTCAACTCCGGCGGCGCCAACGCGGCCACCGGTCCCGGCGGCTTCCAGGACACCCACGCCACGGCCGAGAAGGTCGCCGAGGTGCTCGGCGCCGGCGCGATCGAGGTCGCCGTCTGCTCCACCGGCCTGATCGGCGAACGGCTGCCGATGGACGCCGTGCTGGCCGGGGTGGACACGGCCGTCAAGGCGCTCGACGCGAGCGACGAGGCGGGCCTGAACGCCGCCACCGGCGTGATGACCACCGACACGAAACCGAAGCAGGCCTTCGCGAAGCACGACGCCGGCTGGAGCGTCGGCGGGTTCGCCAAGGGCGCGGGCATGCTCGCCCCGAACCTCGCCACGATGCTCTCGGTCCTCACCACCGACGCCGTGGCGGACAAGGAAACCCTCGACCGCGCCCTGCGCGCGGCCACCCACGTCACGTTCGACCGCCTCGACGTCGACGGCGGCACGTCCACCAACGACACGGTGCTGGTCCTGGCTTCCGGCGCGAGCGGCGTCGAGCCCACCGAGGCGGAGCTGACCGAGCTGCTCACCGCGGTCAGCCACGACCTGGTGCTCCAGCTGCGCGCCGACTCCGAAGGCGCGACGAAGGACGTCGACATCACCGTCCAGGGCGCGGAGTCGGAGGCCGACGCGATCGCCGTCGCCCGCACGATCGCCGAGGACAACCTGGTCAAGACGGCACTCTTCGGCTCCGACCCCAACTGGGGCCGGATCGCCATGGCGCTCGGCCGCGTCCCGGCCCGCATCGACCCGGAGACCGTGTCGATCGCGGTCAACGGCGTCACGCTGTTCGCGAAGGGGATGCCGGCCGCCGACCGGTCCGAAGCGGACCTCACCGGCCGCGCCATCGAGATCGTCGTCGACCTGGGAGTCGGGCCGGCCACGTCCACCGTCTACACCACCGATCTTTCGCACGGTTACGTCGAAGAGAACAGCGCGTACTCCTCATGAGCGGCTCGGAGGCCCTGATTTCCGCGGACGAGAGACTGGCGACGGCGGCCGAGAAGGCCGGGGTGCTCATCGAGGCGCTGCCGTGGCTGCAGCGGTTCCACGGCGCCACCGTGGTGGTGAAGTACGGCGGCAACGCCATGATCGACGACGAGCTGAAGGCGGCCTTCGCCGAGGACATGGTGTTCCTCCGCCTGGCCGGCCTGCGTCCGGTCGTGGTGCACGGCGGCGGCCCGCAGATCACCGCGATGCTCAACCGGCTCGGGGTGCCCGGCGAGTTCAAGGGCGGCCTGCGCGTCACCACGCCGGAGACGATGGACATCGTCCGGATGGTGCTCACCGGCCAGGTCAGCCGCGAGCTGGTCGGGCTGATCAACGCCCACGGGCCGTACGCGGTCGGCATCTCCGGCGAGGACGCCCGGCTGTTCACCGCCGAGCGCAAACAGGCCACCGTGGACGGTGAACAAGTCGACATCGGCCTGGTGGGCGAGGTCGCCGAGGTCAACCCGGACGCGGTCCTCGACATCGTCAACGCCGGGCGCATCCCGGTGGTGTCCACCGTCGCCCCGGACGTCGACGGCGTGGTCCACAACGTCAACGCCGACACCGCCGCCGGCGCGCTGGCGGCCGCGCTGGGCGCCGAAAAGCTCGTCGTGCTCACCGACGTCGAAGGCCTGTACGCGGACTGGCCGGACCGGTCGTCGCTGATCGACCGCATCCGCGTCGACCACCTCGAACCGATGCTGCCCACCCTGGCCAGCGGCATGATCCCGAAGATGGAGGCGTGCGTGCGCGCCATCCGCGGCGGGGTGCGCCGGGCGCACGTGATCGACGGCAGGCTCGCCCATTCGGTGCTGCTGGAGGTCTTCACCTCTCGTGGCGTCGGCACCATGGTCTTCCCCGAAACGGAGCTCCCGTGACCGACCTCAAGTCCAATGTGGACGGCCAGCAGCACTGGAAGTCCGCCCTGATGGACAACTACGGCACCCCCGCACTGACGCTCGTCCGCGGCGAGGGCGCGAAGGTGTGGGACGCCGACGGCAAGGAGTACGTCGACCTGGTCGGCGGCATCGCCGTCAACGCGCTCGGCCACGCGCACCCCGCGATCGTCGCCGCGGTCACCGAGCAGATCTCGCGGCTCGGCCACACGTCGAACCTGTACGTCAACCCGGTCGCCGTCGAGCTCGCCGAGGCGCTGCTCGACGTGGCCGGCGTGCACGGCAACGGCAAGGTGCTGTTCGTCAACTCCGGTGCCGAAGCGAACGAAGCGGCGTTGAAGATCAGCCGGCTGACCGGGCGCACCAAGGTGATCGCGGCCGAAGGCGCGTTCCACGGCCGGACCATGGGCGCGCTGACGCTCACCGGGCAGCCCGGCAAGCGCGACCCGTTCAAACCACTGGTACCCGGGGTCGAGCACGTGCCGTTCGGCGACGTCGCGGCGCTCAAAGCCGCCGTCGACACCGACACCGCGGCCGTGTTCCTGGAGCCGGTGCTCGGCGAGGCCGGCGTGATCCCGGCACCGGACGGCTACTTGCAGGCCGCGCGCGAGATCACCAAGGCCACCGGCACGCTGCTGGTGCTCGACGAGGTGCAGACCGGTCTCGGCCGGCTCGGCACCTGGTTCGGCTACCAGCAGGCCGGCATCGTGCCGGACGTGATCACCCTGGCCAAGGGCCTCGGCGGCGGCCTGCCGCTCGGCGCCGTGATCGGCGTCGGCGCGGCGGCCGACCTGCTCAAGCCCGGCCAGCACGGCACCACCTTCGGCGGCAACCCCGTCTGCTGCGCGGCCGGCCTGGCCGTGCTCCGGACCATCGCCGCGGACAACCTCCTCGACCACGTCTCCGCGCTGGGCAAGGACATCGCGGCCGGTGTCGAGGCGCTCGGCCACCCGCTGGTCGCCGGCGTGCGGGGCAGCGGCCTGCTGCTCGGGATCGCGCTGCGCCGGCCGGTCTCCGGCGTGGTCGGCACGGCGATGCAGGACGCCGGCTACCTCGTCAACCCGGTCGCCCCGGACACGATCCGGCTCGCGCCGCCGCTCGTGCTCGACGCTGGTCAGGCCGAGGGCTTCCTCGCCGCCCTCCCGAACGCGCTCGACTCCACCACGAAGGACTCCGACTGATGCCCCGCCACTTCCTCCGCGACGACGACGTCAGTCCCGCCGAGCAGAAAGCCATCCTCGACCTCGCCGACGCGCTGAAGGCCGACCCGCTCGCCAACCGCACGCTGGCCGGCAAGTCCGTCACGGCGATCTTCGAGAAGAACTCGACCCGTACCCGCTTCTCGTTCGAGGTCGGCATCAGCCAGCTCGGCGGGCACCCGGTGATCGTCGACGGCCGGTCGATGCAACTGGGCCGCGAAGAGACGATCGAGGACACTTCGCGCGTGCTGTCGCGGTACGTGGACGCGATCGTCTGGCGGACCTTCGCGCAGAAGCGCATCGAGGCGATGGCCTCGGCCGCGTCGATCCCGGTCGTCAACGCGCTGACCGACGAGTTCCACCCGTGCCAGGTGCTCACCGACCTGATGACGATCCGCGAGCGCAAAGGCGAGCTCGCCGGGCTCACCCTCGTCTACCTGGGCGACGGCGCCAACAACATGGCGCACTCGCTGCTGCTCGGCGGCGTCACCGCCGGGATGCACGTCCGCGTGGTCTCGCCGCTCGGCTTCCAACCCGACCAGCAGGTCATCCTCGACGCCAAGACACGCGGCGAGGAGACCGGCGGCACGGCCACGGTGTTCACCGACCCGTACGACGCGGTGGCCGGGGCCGACGTGCTCGTCACCGACACCTGGACGTCGATGGGGCAGGAGAACGACGGCCTCGACCGGATCGGCCCGTTCCGCGCCCTCCAGGTCAACACCGAGCTGCTGAAGAAGGCCGCGGACGACGCGATCGTGCTCCACTGCCTGCCGGCGCACCGCGGCTGGGAGATCACCGACGAGGTGCTCGACGGCCCGGCCAGTGCGGTGTGGGACGAAGCCGAGAACCGGCTGCACGCCCAGAAGGCGTTGCTGGTCTGGCTGTTCGAAGAGAGCCGACCGGAAAAGAGCCGACCGTGACCAGCAGCCGGGTGGGGCGGCAGGCCAGGATCACCGAGCTGGTGTCGTCCACGACCATCCGCAGCCAGACCGAGCTCGCGAAACTGCTGGCCGCCGAGGGCATCGACGTCACCCAGGCGACGCTGTCGCGCGACCTCGACGAGCTGGGCGCGGTCAAGCTGCGCGGCCCGGACTCCGGCGCGCCGGTCTACGTGATCCCCGAGGACGGCAGCCCGGTCCGCGGGGTTCAGGGCGGTACGTCACGCTTGTCCCGGCTGCTCGCCGAGCTGATGGTCTCGGCCGACTCGTCGGGCAACCTGATGGTCCTGCGGACCCCGCCGGGCGCGGCGCAGTTCCTGGCCAGCGCCATCGACCGGGCGGCGCTGGAGGAGGTCGTCGGCTCGATCGCGGGTGACGACACGGTCGCCGTCATCGCCCGGGAACCGTTGTCCGGCAAGGAACTCGCCGAACGCTTCGCCGCGCTGGCCCAGCGCTCGGTCACAGAACACGGAGACGAGACAACGCCATGATCGTGCTCGCCGGTGCCGGTGGGGAGCTCACCTTCGCGGCCGCGAAGCTCGCCGAGGAGACCGGAGCCGAGGTCGTGACGCTCGCCGTCGACCTCGGCGGCCACCCGCCGGCCGGCGGCTCGATCCGCGACGTGACCGCCTTCGCGGACGACCACTGCCTTCCGGCGATCCAGGCCAACGCGCTCGTCACCGGGCTGGCGTGGCCGGCGGTCGTCCGCCGCCTGGCCGACGCGGCCCGGCGGCACGGCGCCACGACCGTCGCCCACGGGTACACCGGGCGCGGTGAGCGCCGGTTCGCGGCCGGGATGGCCGCCGTGGCGCCCGACCTCCGCGTGCTCGCGGTGCCCGGCGTGCCCGCGGCCGAGCGGACCCTCTGGGGGTACGTGGCCGAACCCGCGGACCGGTGGCGGTTCCCCGCGGACGGGGAGTTCCTCGCCCCGGAGGAGGTCACCGTGACCTTCGACAGCGGGGTACCGGTGGCGGTCGACGGCGAGACGGTTTCGGTCGCCGGAGCGCTCCGGAGGCTGAACCGCCGGGCGGCGGCACAGGGCGCCGGGAAGTACCGGACCGAAGACGGGCGGACGTTCGCGGCTCCGGGCGCGCTCGCGCTGGTCACGGCGCACCGCGCGCTGGAAAGCGGCACCCTCGAGCCGGCGCTGGCCCGGTTCAAGCGGCAGGTCGACCGCGAATGGACCACGCTGGTCCGCGACGGGCAGTGGTTCTCACCGCTGAAGCACGCGTTGGACAGCTTCGTCGCCGAAGCGCAGGAGACGGTCTCGGGCGAAGTGCGGCTGTTGCTGCACGACGGCCGCGTCACCGCGCTCGACCCGCGTGCCGACGAGACCGCGGCCGAGCACGTCGCGCGGCCCGGCAGGATCACCGCGCAAGCCTGAACCACACACGGAAACAGATCTAGGAGAAGCGAGAACAGTGAGCGGGAACGAGCAGCCGGTGCAGCTGTGGGGCGGCCGGTTCGCCAGCGGTCCGGCGGAGGCCATGGCGGCGCTGAGCGCGTCAACGCACTTCGACTGGCGACTGGCGCCCTACGACATCGCCGGGTCCCGCGCGCACGCGCGCGTGCTGAGCAAGGCGGGCCTGCTCACCGGCGACGAGCTGGCCGGGATGCTGACCGCGCTGGACACCCTCGCCCAGGACGTCGCCTCGGGGGCGTTCACCCCGACGATCGCCGACGAGGACGTGCACACGGCGCTCGAGCGCGGGCTGCTGGAGCGGGCGGGCACCGACCTCGGCGGCAAGCTGCGCGCAGGCCGGTCGCGCAACGACCAGGTGGCGACCCTCTTCCGGATGTGGCTGCGGGACGCCGCCCGCCGGGTCGTCGCCGGCACCCTCGACATCATCGACGCGCTGGTCTCGCAGGCCAAGCGGCACCCGGACGCGATCCTGCCCGGCCGCACGCACCTGCAGCACGCCCAGCCGGTGCTGCTCGCGCACCACCTGATGGCCCACGGCCAGGCGCTGCTGCGCGACGTCTCGCGGCTGCAGGACTGGGACGCCCGCACGGCCGAGTCGCCGTACGGCTCGGGCGCGCTGGCCGGCTCGTCGCTGGGGCTCGACCCGGAGGCGGTCGCCGAGGAGCTCGGCTTCGCGACCAGCGTCGAGAACTCCATCGACGGCACCGCCTCGCGCGACTTCGTCGCCGAGTTCGCCTTCGCTGTCTCGATGCTGGCGATCAACCTGTCCCGGATCGCCGAAGAGGTGATCATCTGGAACACCGCCGAGTTCGGCTACGTGACGCTGGACGACGCCTGGGCCACCGGCAGCTCGATCATGCCGCAGAAGAAGAACCCGGACGTCGCCGAGCTGACCCGCGGCAAGGCGGGCCGGCTCATCGGCAACCTCACCGGCCTGCTGGCGACGCTGAAGGCGCAGCCGCTGGCCTACAACCGGGACCTGCAGGAGGACAAGGAGCCGGTGTTCGACTCGGTCGAGCAGCTCGAGCTCCTGTTCCCGGCCATCGCCGGGATGCTCGCCACCCTGACCTTCCACACCGACCGGCTCGCCGAGCTGGCCCCGGCCGGGTTCACGCTGGCCACCGACATCGCGGAGTGGCTGGTGCGCCAAGGCATCCCCTTCCGCGTCGCGCACGAGGCGGCGGGCGAGAGCGTTCGCGTCGCCGAGTCGCGCGGTGTCGGCCTGGACGAGCTCACCGACGAGGAGTTCGAGAAGATCAACCCGGCGTTGACCCCCGCGGTGCGGGAGGTCCTGACCGTCGAAGGCTCGGTGAAGTCCCGTGACGCGCGGGGCGGCACCGCGCCGGTCCGCGTGGCCGAGCAGCGCGCGCGCCTCGAAGAGCGGGTCACCGCCGCCCGGCACTGGCTGAACTGAGCCGACGAGCCGGGCCGGCGGCACCGCCGGCCCGGCTCGTCGGGCTGGCGCACGACTTCCCGGAGGAGGGGACGCTTGAGCGGCGACGCAGGCCGGTTGTTCACCCGCGCCGAACTGGCACTGGACCCGGTCGACCTGGCCCACCTGCTGCTCGGGTCCGTGCTGGAGGCGACCGGGCCCGACGGCACCGTCGGCGTCCGGCTGGTCGAGGTCGAGGCCTACCGCGGCGAGGACGATCCGGCGTCGCACTGCTACCGCGGCCGGACCCCGCGCAACGCGGTCATGTGGGGTCCCGCGGGGCACCTCTACGTGTACTTCGTCTACGGGATGCACTTCTGCGCGAACGTCGTCGGCACCCACGAGGACATGCCGGGCGCGGTCCTGCTGCGAGCCGGCGAAGTCGTCTCGGGTCTCGACGTCGTCCGCAAGCGGCGCCCGAACGCCCGGGGGACCGGCGAGCTGGCCAAGGGCCCGGCGATCCTCACGTCCGTGCTGCGCGTCGACCGTGAGCAGAACGGCGTCGACCTGACCGACCCGGCGTCGCCGGTGCGGCTGTACGTCGGCGAGCGCGTACCGGCCGAACGGATCCGGGTCGGCCCCCGCGTCGGCGTCGCGACGGCGATCGACACGCCGTGGCGGTTCTGGGACGGCGCCTCCGCGGCCGTGTCCACCTACCGCCGCGGCGGGAAGCGCCGGGTCCGACCCGCCAGTTAGTCGGTTGACCTGGTGCGGGAGGATCTACAGGCGTGAGCGAACACATCCTCGACGAGCTGTCCTGGCGCGGCCTCATCGCGCAGTCCACCGACATCGACGCCCTCCGGCGCGAGCTCGACCAGGGTCCTGTGACGCTCTATTGCGGTTTCGACCCCACCGCGCCCAGCCTGCACGCCGGCAACCTCGTCCCGCTGCTCATGCTCAAGCGGTTCCAGCGCGCCGGGCACCGGCCGATCGTGCTGGCCGGCGGCGCGACCGGGATGATCGGCGACCCGCGGGACACCGGTGAGCGCACCCTGAACACCCTCGACGTCGTCGCCGAGTGGGCCGGGCGCATCCGCGGCCAGCTGGAGCGGTTCGTCGACTTCGACGACAGCCCGATCGGCGCGGTCGTCGAGAACAACCTCAACTGGACCGGCCAGCAGAACGTCCTGGAGTTCCTGCGCGACGTCGGGAAGCACTTCTCGATCAACGTCATGCTCAACCGGGAGACGGTCAAGCGCCGGCTCGAGAGCGACGGCATGTCGTACACCGAGTTCAGCTACCTGCTCCTGCAGTCGCAGGACTACCAGCAGCTCTACCGCCATTACGGCTGCAAGCTGCAGGTCGGCGGGTCCGACCAGTGGGGCAACCTCGTCGGCGGGGTGGACCTGATCCGCCGCACCGAAGGGGCGGGCGTGCACGCGCTGACCGCGCCGCTGGTCACCGACGCCGAGGGCCGCAAGTTCGGCAAGTCCACCGGCGGCGGCAACCTGTGGCTCGACCCGGACATGACCTCGCCGTACGCCTGGTACCAGTACTTCGTCAACGTGGGTGACGCCGACGTGGTCCGCTACCTGCGGATGTTCACGTTCCTCGACCAGGAGGAGATCGCCGCGCTGGCCGAGGACACCGAACAACGGCCCCACCTGCGCTCCGCGCAGAAACGGCTGGCTGAGGAGTTCACCAGCCTGGTGCACGGCGAGGACCAGACCCGGCAGGTGATCAACGCCAGCCAGGCCCTGTTCGGCCGCGGCGAGCTGGCCGACCTCGACGAGCGCACGCTCGACGCGGCCATGGCCGAGGTCCCGAACGGGAAGGTCGACTCGTCCGGGGAGGCGACGATCGTCGACCTGCTGCTGGCCGGGGGACTGGTCGACAGCAAGGGCGCCGCGCGTCGCACGGTGAAGGAAGGCGGCGCGTACGTGAACAACGTGAAGATCGCCGACGAGGAGTGGAAGCCCGCTTCGGAGGACGCGCTCCACGGCAAGTGGCTCGTCGTCCGCCGGGGCCGGCGCAACGTCGCCGGCGTCGCGCTCGGCGGCTAGCCGGCTCCGTGGCCCGAAACAGGGGTCTGACCTGCGGGAACGCGGTTAAGGTACCCCCCTGTTTCGGGCCCCGGAAGGCCATGTAAAGTTCTCCAAGTCGCCAGGGAAACCGGGCGGCGGGGACACGAACCAAGCTCTCGCAGAAGCGATTGAGTGGGTGTCCCACCAAAATAGCTTGAAACAATCGCCGAGGTTGAGCCCGCGGGTAACGTGGGTGATTCCAGAGTGTGTTGCTTGAGAACTCAACAGTGTGCTAGTGAACTAAGCCAGTAGAGCTTATGTTTTGAAACCTCGTATGAGGTTCCTTTGAGAGCATTAATTTGCCTCGATTAAACTATTCATTGATGGAGAGTTTGATCCTGGCTCAGGACGAACGCTGGCGGCGTGCTTAACACATGCAAGTCGAACGATGAAGCCTTCGGGTGGATTAGTGGCGAACGGGTGAGTAACACGTGGGTAATCTGCCCTGCACTCTGGGATAAGCCTTGGAAACGAGGTCTAATACCGGATATCACAACTTTTCGCATGGAGAGTTGTTGAAAGTTCAGGCGGTGCAGGATGAACCCGCGGCCTATCAGCTTGTTGGTGGGGTAATGGCCTACCAAGGCGACGACGGGTAGCCGGCCTGAGAGGGTGACCGGCCACACTGGGACTGAGACACGGCCCAGACTCCTACGGGAGGCAGCAGTGGGGAATATTGCACAATGGGCGAAAGCCTGATGCAGCGACGCCGCGTGAGGGATGACGGCCTTCGGGTTGTAAACCTCTTTCGCCAGGGACGAAGCGCAAGTGACGGTACCTGGATAAGAAGCACCGGCTAACTACGTGCCAGCAGCCGCGGTAATACGTAGGGTGCAAGCGTTGTCCGGATTTATTGGGCGTAAAGAGCTCGTAGGCGGTTTGTCGCGTCGGCTGTGAAATCTGGAGGCTTAACCTTCAGCGTGCAGTCGATACGGGCAGACTTGAGTTCGGTAGGGGAGACTGGAATTCCTGGTGTAGCGGTGAAATGCGCAGATATCAGGAGGAACACCGGTGGCGAAGGCGGGTCTCTGGGCCGATACTGACGCTGAGGAGCGAAAGCGTGGGGAGCGAACAGGATTAGATACCCTGGTAGTCCACGCTGTAAACGGTGGGTGCTAGGTGTGGGCGACATTCCACGTTGTCCGTGCCGTAGCTAACGCATTAAGCACCCCGCCTGGGGAGTACGGCCGCAAGGCTAAAACTCAAAGGAATTGACGGGGGCCCGCACAAGCGGCGGAGCATGTGGATTAATTCGATGCAACGCGAAGAACCTTACCTGGGCTTGACATGCGCCAGACATCCCCAGAGATGGGGCTTCCCTTGTGGTTGGTGTACAGGTGGTGCATGGCTGTCGTCAGCTCGTGTCGTGAGATGTTGGGTTAAGTCCCGCAACGAGCGCAACCCTTATCCTACGTTGCCAGCGCGTTATGGCGGGGACTCGTGGGAGACTGCCGGGGTCAACTCGGAGGAAGGTGGGGATGACGTCAAGTCATCATGCCCCTTATGTCCAGGGCTTCACACATGCTACAATGGCTGGTACAGAGGGCTGCGATACCGCGAGGTGGAGCGAATCCCTTAAAGCCGGTCTCAGTTCGGATCGCAGTCTGCAACTCGACTGCGTGAAGTCGGAGTCGCTAGTAATCGCAGATCAGCAACGCTGCGGTGAATACGTTCCCGGGCCTTGTACACACCGCCCGTCACGTCATGAAAGTCGGTAACACCCGAAGCCCATGGCCCAACCCTTCGGGGAGGGAGTGGTCGAAGGTGGGACTGGCGATTGGGACGAAGTCGTAACAAGGTAGCCGTACCGGAAGGTGCGGCTGGATCACCTCCTTTCTAAGGAGCACAACACATCCACTCGGCCGGGATACCCGGAACCACCGTGGTGGGGTGGGCACGGTTTAACACTCGAATGCAGTGTTGCCGGGCTTGCTCAAGGAATTGTGGAACTACTGGTTATGGTCACTCTTGGTTGGCAATGCCTCCTCTAGTACTGAGCATCTTCGGATGATCGTGGAAAAAGGAGCCGGCGCCTCGGAGGGTGATTGTTTGCTATGCACACTGTTGGGTCCTGAGGCAACACGCCTTAGGGCTTACACAGCCTGGGAATGTGGTTTGTTTCTGGTGTGGTGTTTGAGAACTGTAGAGTGGATGCGAGCATCTTTGTGGTCAAGTTGTTAAGGGCACATGGTGGATGTCTTGGCTTCAGGAGCCGATGAAGGACGTAGGAGGCTGCGATAAGCCTCGGGGAGCTGTCAACCGAGCTGTGATCCGAGGATTTCCGAATGGGGAAACCCAGCACCAGTGATGTGGTGTTACCCGCACCTGAATATATAGGGTGTGTGGAGGGAACGCGGGGAAGTGAAACATCTCAGTACCCGTAGGAAGAGAAAACAACCGTGATTCCGTGAGTAGTGGCGAGCGAAAGCGGAAGAGGCTAAACCGATTGCATGTGATACCTGTCAGGGGTTGTGTAGTCGGTGTTGTGGGACCTGTCTTCTCAGAGCTGACACTCTGGGCATGATGCGGCATGGTTAGTGGAACGCCTTGGGATGGGCGGCCGGAGTGGGTGAGAGCCCCGTACGCGAAAACTGTGTTTGTGTTGTGTGATGGTGCTCCCGAGTAGCAGCGAGCTCGTGGAATTTGCTGTGAATCTGCCGGGACCACCCGGTAAGCCTAAATACTTCCTGAAGACCGATAGCGGACTAGTACCGTGAGGGAAAGATGAAAAGTACCCCGGGAGGGGAGTGAAAGAGTACCTGAAACCGTGTGCCTACAAGCCGTCAGAGCTGTAATGGTGATGGCGTGCCTTTTGAAGAATGAGCCTGCGAGTTAGTGCTGCGTGGCGAGGTTAACCCGTGTGGGGTAGCCGTAGCGAAAGCGAGTCTGAATAGGGCGCTTGAGTCGCGTGGTCTAGACCCGAAGCGGAGTGATCTACCCATGGCCAGGGTGAAGCGACGGTAAGACGTCGTGGAGGCCCGAACCCACTTAGGTTGAAAACTGAGGGGATGAGCTGTGGGTAGGGGTGAAAGGCCAATCAAACTCCGTGATAGCTGGTTCTCCCCGAAATGCATTTAGGTGCAGCGTCGCATGTTTCACCACGGGGGTAGAGCTACTGGATGGTCTAGGGGCCTTACCGGGTTACCGAAATCAACCAAACTCCGAATACCGTGGTGTGAGAGTGCGGCAGTGAGACGGCGGGGGATAAGCTTCGTCGTCGAGAGGGAAACAGCCCAGAACACCAGCTAAGGCCCCTAAGTGTGTGCTCAGTGGGAAAGGATGTGGGATTGCCCAGACAACCAGGAGGTTGGCTTAGAAGCAGCCACCCTTGAAAGAGTGCGTAATAGCTCACTGGTCAAGTGGTCCTGCGCCGACAATGTAGCGGGGCTTAAGCACACCGCCGAAGCTGTGTCATTGACACAATAGATCCACTTGGGCTCTTGAAGTCCTTGTGTAGTCGTGTTGATGGGTAGGGGAGCGTCCTGCACCCAGGGAAGCCGTGGCGGAAGCTAGCGGTGGAGGGTGTGGGAGTGAGAATGCAGGCATGAGTAGCGAATGCAGAGTGAGAAACTCTGCCGCCGGATGACCAAGGGTTCCTGGGCCAGGCTAATCCGCCCAGGGTAAGTCGGGACCTAAGGCGAGGCCGACAGGCGTAGTCGATGGACAACGGGTTGATATTCCCGTACCCGAGCATGTGCGCCCATGACGAGGCGTTTGATACTAACCACCCAAAGCGCGCCGGCGAAGTCTTCGGATGGAGTTGGTGTTGTGGAGCGTGGGACCTGATTTCGTAGTAGTCAAGCGATGGGGTGACGCAGGAAGGTAGCTCCGCCAGGCGATGGTTGTCCTGGTGTAAGCGTGTAGGCCGTCGTGTAGGCAAATCCGCACGGCACTAAGGCTGAGACGTGATGCGTAGCCGTTTGAGGCGAAGTAGAGTGATCCTATGCTGCCGAGAAAAGCCTCTAGTGAGTGCATGCACGGCCCGTACCCCAAACCAACACAGGTGGTCAGGTAGAGAATACTAAGGCGATCGGGTGAACTGTGGTTAAGGAACTCGGCAAAATGCCCCCGTAACTTCGGGAGAAGGGGGGCCAAACATCCTGAAGCCTTTTACAGGCTAGGGGTGGGTGGCCGCAGAGACCAGCGGAAAGCGACTGTTTACTAAAAACACAGGTCCATGCGAAGTCGCAAGACGATGTATATGGACTGACGCCTGCCCGGTGCTGGAACGTTAAGAGGACCGGTTAATCCCTTCGGGGGTGAAGCTGAGAATTTAAGCGCCAGTAAACGGCGGTGGTAACTATAACCATCCTAAGGTAGCGAAATTCCTTGTCGGGTAAGTTCCGACCTGCACGAATGGCGTAACGACTTTCCGGCTGTCTCAACCACAGGCCCGGCGAAATTGCACTACGAGTAAAGATGCTCGTTACGCGCGGCAGGACGGAAAGACCCCGGGACCTTTACTATAGTTTGGTATTGGTTTTCGGTTCGGCTTGTGTAGGATAGGTGGGAGACTGTGAAGCGGTGACGCTAGTTACTGTGGAGTCGTTGTTGAAATACCACTCTGGTCGAATTGGGAATCTGAACCTCGGGCCATGATCTGGTTCAGGGACAGTGCCTGATGGGTAGTTTAACTGGGGCGGTTGCCTCCTAAAGAGTAACGGAGGCGCCCAAAGGTTCCCTCAGCCTGGTTGGCAATCAGGTGTTGAGTGCAAGTGCACAAGGGAGCTTGACTGTGAGACAGACATGTCGAGCAGGGACGAAAGTCGGGACTAGTGATCCGGCACCACCTGGTGGAAGGGGTGTCGCTCAACGGATAAAAGGTACCCCGGGGATAACAGGCTGATCTTGCCCAAGAGTCCATATCGACGGCATGGTTTGGCACCTCGATGTCGGCTCGTCGCATCCTGGGGCCGGAGTAGGTCCCAAGGGTTGGGCTGTTCGCCCATTAAAGCGGCACGCGAGCTGGGTTTAGAACGTCGTGAGACAGTTCGGTCCCTATCCGCCGCGCGCGTAGGATACTTGAGGAAGGCTGTCCCTAGTACGAGAGGACCGGGACGGACGAACCTCTGGTGTGCCAGTTGTCCCGCCAGGGGCATGGCTGGTTGGCCACGTTCGGAAGGGATAACCGCTGAAGGCATCTAAGCGGGAAGCCTGTTCCAAGATGAGGTATCCCACCCTTTGTGGGTTAAGGCCCCCAATAGACCATTGGGTTGATAGGCCAGATATGGAAGCACAGTAATGTGTTGTCGAGTTGACTGGTACTAATAGGCCGAGGACTTGTCTACGAAGGTGTTACGCATCCACTCTACGGTTTCTGAGACACCACACGGCTCCCTGTTTTTTGGGGGGTGTGGTTGTTTCGTAGTGTTTCGGTGGTTTTAGCGTCAGGGAAACGCCCGGTCCCATTCCGAACCCGGAAGCTAAGCTTGACAGCGCCGATGGTACTGCAACCGAAGGGTTGTGGGAGAGTAGGACACCGCCGAACTTACCTTCCGTACGGCCCGTTAGGATAGCCAGTTGGCTGCCCTAGCGGGCCGTACGCGTATGTCCAGACCAAGATTTTCCACGGCAGGAGGCCAGGTGTCCGAGTTCGGTCGACGAGACTCAAGCGATGATGGGTCCGGCCGGTCGGCACGCCGGGACGAAGGCTCCCGGAGCCGGTCGGACGCACCCCGGGGAAACCCGCAGGGCGGTGCCCGGCAGGACCGAGGCGGCCGCGATGGTGGTTACCAGGGCCGGCCTCGCCGTGATGACCAAGGTGTGCGCGGCGGCGGCAAGCCGTTCCGCGGCGCCGACGGCCCCCGCGACCGCGATCAGCGTGGAGGATACGCAGGTCAGAGCCGTGACAGCAGTCGTACGTCGAGTGACCGCGGTGGCTACCGCGGCGACTCCGGTGACTCCCGTGACCGTGGCGGCCGGCCCAGTGGCGGTACCCGCTTCTCCGGCGGGCCCGCCCGTTCGGGTAGCAGTGGCGGCCGGTCCGACGATCGTGGCGGCAACCGTTCCGGCGGGCGCTACGAAGGCTCGAGCAGCCGGTCGGGCGGCGGCTCGGACGACCGTGGCGGTCGGCCGAGCGGCGGCCGTCCGCAGGGCAAGTCGTCGTACGGCGACCGCAAGCCGCGCTGGGAAGACCGCAGCAGCGGTTCGGGCCGGCGCGACGACGACCGCGGCCCCCGTACGGGTGGTTTCCGCTCGGACGATCGCGGCGGCTCGACCCGTCGTGATGACGACCGTGGTCCCCGTACCGGCGGTTTCCGTTCCGACGATCGCGGTAAGAGCAGTTATCCCCGTCGTGATGACGACCGTGGCTCCCGTACCGGTGGTCCGCGTTCGGATGACCGCGGCAAGGGTGGTTACGAGCGTCGTGACGACGACCGTGGTTCGCGTACCGGTGGTTTCCGTTCCGACGATCGCGGTAAGAGCAGCTACCCCCGTCGTGATGACGACCGTGGTTCGCGCAGCGGTGGCCCGCGTTCGGATGACCGCGGCAAGGGCGGTTACCAGCGTCGTGACGACGACCGCGCGCCCCGCTCCGACGACCGTGGCCGCGGTGGTTACGACAAGGGTGCTCGGTCCAGTGCTCCGCGTTCCGACGACCGTGGTTCGCGGACCGGCGGTTTCCGCTCGGACGACCGCAAGAGCAGCTACCCCCGTCGCGACGACGACCGCGGTGCCTCCCGTTCGGACGACCGGGGTCGCGGCAGTTACGAACGCCGTGACGACTCCGGTGGTGCCCGCTCCGGTGGCGGCGGCAACGACTCTCGCGGTGAGCGCTCCGGCGGCTACCGCGGCGGAGCCGACCGGCGGGACGACTCGCGTGGCGACCGTGGCAGCTACCAGCGTCGCGATGACGACCGCAAGCCCGGGACTTCCCGGGAATCCGGCAGCTACCAGCGCCGGGACGACGATCGCAAGCCCGGTGGTTATCAGGGGCGTGACGAGAACCGTCGCACCGGTGGTTACCAGGGCCGGGACGACAACCGCGGGGGTTCGCGCGACTCCGGTGGCCGGGACGAGCGCGGCAGTGGCAAGCCGTTCGACAACACCCGCGGCGACAAGCGGCCGGCGCGCGACCACGGTGACCGCAAGGACCGTCCCGTGCGCCGGGAGTTCGAGCGCAAGGACAGCGTCCACCGCAACCCGCGGCCCGGTGCCACCTCGCTCGACGACGAGGCCATCGCGAGGGAGCTCCTGGAGGCGCCGGAGCTGCCCGACGGTATCGAGTTCTCCGACCTCGACGAGGAAGCCCGCCGCGAGCTGAGGACGCTGCCGAAGGCGCTGGCCGAGACGGTCGGGAAGCACCTCGTCGCGGCCGGTGGCCTGCTGGACAGCGACCCCGAGGCCGCGCTCGAGCACGCCAAGTACGCCAAGGCCAAGGCCTCGCGCGTGCCGATCGTGCGGGAAGCGCTCGGCCTGGTGGCCTACCACTCCGGCAACTGGGCGGAGGCGCTGTCGGAACTGCGTGCCGTCCGCCGGATGACCCGCAGCGACGACCACATCGCCATCATCGCCGACGCCGAACGCGCGCTGGGCCGGCCCGAGCGGGCCTTGGACCTCGCGAAGGAGGTCGACACGGCGAAGCTGGCGAAGGCCACCCAGGTCGAGCTCGCGATCGTCGCGGCCGGGGCGCGCCGGGACCTCGGGCAGATCGACGCCGCGGTCGTCTCCCTGCAGGGGGCGGACCTCAAGGCCGGGAAGCGCGACCCGTGGAGCGCGCGGCTCTTCTACGCCTACGCCGACAACCTGGTGGCGGCGGAGCGCAAGGACGAGGCCATCCGCTGGTTCCTCAACGCGGCCGACGCCGACACCGACGACGAGACCGACGCGGCCGAGCGTGCCGCGGACCTCTCGAACGAAGGGATCGAGCCGGCCAAGGCAGCCAAGACGACCGAGCCCGCGAAGACCGACGACGAGCCGGTCAAGGCGACGCCGTCGACCGAGGCGAAGGCGACCGAGGCAGCGAAGGCGACCGAGCCGGCGAAGGCGACCGAGGCGGCCAAGACCGCTGAGGCAACCGAGCCGGCCGAAGTAGCCAAGGCGGACAAGCCGGCTGAGGCAACCCAGGCGAACGAGCCGGCGAAGGAAGCGGCGACGACCGACGCGGCTGAGCCGGCCAAGGCAGACGAGCCGGCAAAGGCAGCCGCGGCCGAGACGGCCGACGCGGTCAAGACGACCGAGGCGGCGAAGGTTGCCACCACTGCCGAGGTCACCGATGCCCCCGAGCAGGCCAAGGCCGAAGGCGATGAGCCGGGCGTCACCGACAAGTCGGATGACTGACGCCCTGCTGGCGGCCTACGACGCCGTCCTGTTCGATCTCGACGGCACCGTCTACCACGGCACCCAGGTGATCCCGGGTGCCCCGGAGACCGTCAAGGCCGCTCGTGATCACGGCACGCCCGTGCGGTTCGTGACGAACAACGCGTCCAAGGCTCCGGCCGAGGTCGTCGAGCACCTCGTCGGCCTCGGCATGCCCGCCGACGTCGGCGAGGTGCACACCAGCGCCCAGGCCGGTGCCGTGCTCCTGCGGGAACGGCTCGAGCCGGGGGCCGAGGTGCTCGTCGTGGGCACCGGGTCGCTCGCGGCCGAGGTCTCGCGGGCCGGGCTCACGCCCGTCCGGGAGAACGCCGAGAGCGTCCAGGCCGTCGTGCAGGGGCACTCGCCCGACAACACCTGGGCCGCGCTCGCCGAGGCGTGCCTGGCCATCCGGGCGGGTGCGCTGTGGGTGGCCTGCAACGTCGACGCGACGCTGCCCAGCGAGCGGGGCCTGCTGCCGGGCAACGGCTCGATGGTCGCCGCGCTGCGGACCGCCACCGACGTCGAACCCCTGGTCGCCGGAAAGCCGGAGCCGCTGTTGTTCGAGACCGCGGCGAAGTCGGCCGGTGCCGAGCATCCGCTCGTCGTCGGCGACCGGCTCGACACCGACATCGCCGGCGCGGTCGCCGCGGGCGTCGACTCGCTGGTCGTGCTCTCCGGGGTCGCGACGCCGAAGCAGCTGGTCGAAGCCGTCCCGGCCGAGCGTGGCACCTACCTCGCGGCCGACCTCACCGCGCTCACGTCCACTCTCGGAGAACTGAAGATCGGGCCCCGGCCGGGCTGGTCGGTCGATGCCGGGGACGACGTCCTCACCGTCGACGGCGAAGGTGCCGACCTGGACCTGCTCCGGGCGCTCTGCCACACGGCGTGGGAGTCCGGCAAGACGACGGTCCAGGCCGGCGGCGAAGCCGCGAAGGCCGCGCTGGCGCGGCTCGGACTGGCCTGACTGATACCGTTTGTGACGTGCAGGATCACCCGTACCCCGTCCCGGGACCGCCGCCCGGCTCGTTCTCCGAGCAGACCGACCCGCGGGCCGGCATCGACGAGGCCGTCGCCGGCCTGGACGACCTGGACGCGCTTCCGCTCACCGAGCACGTCGAGCGCTTCGACGCCGTGCACACCGAGCTGACCGTGGCCCTGTCCAGCATCGACAAGGTCTGAACCGGTGCCCAAACGGGCCCGCCTCGACGCGGAACTGGTCCGGCGCGGCCTCGCCCGCTCCCGTGAGCAGGCCTCCGCCCTGATCACCGGCGGCAAGGTCACCGTGCGCGGGATGGTCGCGTCCAAGCCCGCCACCGGTGTGGAGAACGACGCGCCCATCGTCGTCAAGGACGAAGACGACCCCGGCTGGGCCTCGCGCGGCGCGCACAAGCTGCTCGGCGCGCTCGAGGCGTTCACCCCGCTCGGGCTCGGCGTCGAAGGCAAGCGCTGCCTGGACGCCGGCGCGTCCACCGGCGGCTTCACCGACGTGCTGCTGCGCGCCGGCGCCGCGACCGTGATCGCCGCCGACGTCGGCCGTGGCCTGCTCGACTGGCGGATCCGCACCGACGAGCGGGTCGTGGTGCTGGACCGCACCAACGTCCGCAACCTCACGCCCGAAGACCTCGGCGGCCCGGTCGACCTGGTGGTCGGCGATCTCTCGTTCATCTCGCTCAAGCTCGTGCTGCCCGCGCTCGTCGACTGCGTGCGTGAAGGCGCCGATCTGGTGCCGATGGTGAAGCCCCAGTTCGAAGTGGGCAAGGACCGGCTGGGTAGCGGAGGTGTCGTCCGCGACCCGCAGCTGCGTGCCGAGTCGGTGCTCGGGGTGCTCGACGAAGCCGCGAAACTGGGCCTCTCGCTGCGCGGGGTGACCGCCAGCCCGCTGCCCGGGCCGTCCGGGAACGTCGAGTACTTCGTGTGGCTCAGGAAAGAACACGTGGCCGAGTCCACAGTGGACGCGGTAGACAGGTCTGAGGCCGAGCGGCTCGTCCGAACCGCCGTCGAGGAAGGGCCCGCATGACCACCGAACGTGAAGTTCTCCTCATGGTGCACCCCGACCGCGAGGCGACAGGTGAGGCCGCGCGCGAGGTTTCGGCCCGCTTCGCGAAGGCCGGGATCCGGATCCGGGTCATCGACCAGGACGTCTGCGCGCTGATCAACCCGGACGAGCACGGTGTCGGCGCGACCTGCACCGTCGTGGACCCGGACGACAACCCGGCGGCCGGCGTCGAGCTGGTGTTCGTGCTGGGTGGCGACGGCACGCTGCTGCGCGCGGCCGAACTGGCGCGCCCGGCCGGGGTGCCGGTGCTCGGCGTGAACCTGGGCCGTGTCGGGTTCCTCGCGGAGGCCGACTCGGACGCGCTGGCCGACACGGTGCAGCGCGTCGTCGACGGCGACTACCAGGTCGAAGAGCGGATGACCATCGACGTCACGGTCACCCACGGCGGCACCGAGCTGGGCCGGACCTGGGCGCTGAACGAGGCCAGCGTCGAGAAGAGCACGCGCGAGCGGGTGCTCGACGCGCTGATCGAGGTCGACGGGCGGCCGGTTTCGGCGTTCGGCTGCGACGGTGTGCTGTGCGCCACACCGACCGGTTCGACGGCGTACGCGTTTTCGGCGGGCGGCCCGATCATCTGGCCGGACGTGCAGGCGCTGCTGGTCGTGCCGAGCAACGCGCACGCGATGTTCTCCCGGCCGCTGGTCGTCTCGCGTGACTCGGTGATCACCGTCGGGATCGACCCGGACGGCTCGTCCGCGGTCCTGACCTGCGACGGCACCCGCAGCCAGGACCTGCCGCCGGGCGCCCGGGTGCGGGTCACCTGCGGCGGCACGCCGGTGCGGCTGGTCCGGTTGTGGGACGGCCCGTTCACCGATCGCCTGGTGCAGAAGTTCGCGTTGCCGGTGAAGAGCTGGCGCGAGCGGCACGCCCGCCCGAACGAATAGGGCGCGAACGGGCCGCTCGGCGCTTGATTCGAACATATCGGCGACTCGCCGGGCCGCCGGGTGCGCGAAGTGTCGGTGGGGGCCGCTACGGTAGGCGGCGTGCTGGCCGAGATGCGCATCCAGGGCCTCGGAGTCATCGAGGACGCCCTGCTGGAACTGCACGCGGGCTTCACCGTCGTCACCGGTGAGACGGGTGCCGGGAAGACCATGGTCGTCACCGGGCTGCACCTGCTCTCCGGAGGCCGGGCCGAGGTCTCGAAGGTGCGAACGGGGATGCTCAAGGCGTTCGTGGAAGGACGGTTCACCTATTCGGGCGTCGAAGGCGCCGAGCGGATCGTCACCGACTCCGGTGCCGACGTGGACGAGGACGGCAGTGTCATCGCGCTGCGCGCCATCGCCGTCGACGGCCGGTCCCGGGCTCACCTGGGTGGCCGGTCGGTGCCGGTCGGCGTGCTCGCGGAGCTGTCCGAACAGCTGATCGCGGTGCACGGGCAGAACGATCAGCTGCGGCTGCTGCGCCCGGCCGAGCAGCGCGCGGTGATCGACCGGTTCGCCGGTGACGCCGTCACCAAGCCGCTGCGGGCCTACCAGGAGATCCGGTCGGAGTGGCTGGCGGTGATCGCCGAGCTGACCGAGCGGTCCACCCGCTCCCGTGAGATGGCCCAGCAGGCGGACCTGCTCAAGCACGGGCTGACCGAGATCGACGCGGTCGTCCCGGAGCCGGGCGAGGACGTCGAGCTCACCGCGCAGATCAAGCGGCTCGCCGCGGCCGACGAGCTGCGGGCGGCCGCGACCGAGGCGCACGTCGCCGTGTCCGGTTCGGCGGAAGGCGATCCGGACACGCCGGGCGCCATGGGCCTGGTTTCCGAAGCGCTGCGGCGGTTGTCGACGTCGGAAGACGCCGTGCTGCGCGAGCTGGCACCGCGGCTGGAAGAGGCGACGGTGCTGCTGGCCGACGTCGGGGCCGAGCTCGGCGGGTACGTCGAGACGCTCGACGCCGACCCGGCGCTGCTGGAGAAGGTGCTGGCCCGCCAGGGCGACCTCAAGCGGCTGACCCGCAAGTACGCGGCGGACGTCGACGGGGTGCTCGCCTGGGCCGACGACGCCCGGCGCCGCCTGGAAACCATGGACACCTCGGAAGAGGCGCTGGCCGAGCTGGCGCTGCGCCGCGATCAGCTCGCGGTGCAGCTGGCCACGCACGCCGTCGACGTCTCGGCGGCGCGCGAGAAGGCAGCGGCCGAGCTGGCGGCGGAGATCACCCGGGAGCTGTCCGGCCTGGCGATGGGCCAGGCCGCGATCGAGGTGACGGTCGAGCAGCGTCCGGCCGAGCACGGCGACACGCACGCGCTGGCCATCGACGGCCACGCGGTGCACGCCGGTGCGGACGGCATCGACGACGTCGAGCTGCTGCTGCGGGCCCACGACGGCGCGCCGCCGCTGCCGGTGCACAAGGCCGCGTCGGGTGGTGAGCTGTCGCGGGTGATGCTGGCGATCGAGGTCGTCCTCGCGCACGCCGACACGGTGCAGACGCTGGTGTTCGACGAGGTCGACGCCGGGGTCGGCGGCCGCGCGGCGATCGAGATCGGCCGCCGGCTGGCGCGGCTCGCGCGGACCCACCAGGTCCTGGTGGTCACGCACCTGCCGCAGGTGGCCGCGTTCGCCGATCAGCACCTGGTGGTGGACAAGGGCCACAAGGGCGGGGTGACGCGCAGCGGCGTGAAGAACCTCGCGCCGGCCGAGCGGGTCAGCGAGCTGGCCCGGATGCTCGCCGGCATGGACAACGAAACCGGCCGCGCGCACGCGGAGGAACTCCTGGCGACGGCCGAGAAGGACAAGACCGAGTTCGAGCCGAAACGCAAGCGGGCCAAGAAGAAGTAGCGGGGTGGGGCACCGGCGCGCCCCACCCGGCGTCGTTCGCTGCCGGTCAGCAGGCGTCCGGGTCCTCGACGCCCGGCGGCGGGGTGAACAGCTCTTCGAAGGTCTGGTCGACGAGCTCGATCACGTTGCCGAAGGGGTCTTCGCAGAAGCAGAACCACGACTCCGGCCCGACCTGGTGGATCTTGCTGCGCTGGCGGCCGCCGAAGAGCGTGATGCGCTTGGCCGTCTCTTCCACGTTGAGGCAGGTGAAGCAGATGTGGAAGATGCCGGTGCGCCAGTAGTCGAAGTTCTCGGCGCGGCGCTCGGCCACCGGGCCGGTGAACTCGAACAGCTCGATCCCGGTGCCGCCCGGCATGACCATGTGGGCGATGCGGGCGCTCTGCCAGCCCTCGCCGTAGATGTCCGACGCCGGGCCGCCGCCGGGGGCGTCGCTGCTGATGGAGAACGGTCCGAGCAGCAGCTTGAGCCCGAAGACCTGCTCGTACCACGCGACCGCGCGGTCGAGGTCCGTCACGGACAGCGCGGCGTGGTTGAAGCCGGTCCGCACGGCGGGGCGCGGCAGCCGCTCGAGGGCGGCGAGCCGCGGTGCCGGGACGTCCGGCAGGGTGGGCACGCTCGGGACACCATCGGTTCCGAGAACGCCGACATCGCTGGGCAGCATGGGCAAACTCCTGGGTGGCATGAGAAACGCTCGGTGGCGCAATGCGATCGCCCCCCACGAGGATGCATTGCACAGCGGTCGGCTGTGCGACAAGTATCAGTGGTCCGGGCGAAAGACCTTCCTGAGAATTGTGACAGCGTTCTGAAACGGATCAAGAACGTACAGTCACCACTCCGGCAAACGGCCGCGGACCCGCCTTTCGCCTGGTGAGACCTCAGTCCGTCACTTTCCAACAAGAAGCTCAACGGGGTTTCGGGCGTTAAAGGGCGGCGTCACGGTAAATGAATAGTAAAATCGACGGGGAATTCCGGAACCCGGGTCCCGGGAAAAGATGATCGAATACGCGGATCAGCTCTCCAGGTCGCCGGCGATCCGGCCGAACACCGCGGCCAGCGTCCGCGCCTCCTCCCGGCTCAGGTGGCCGGCGAAATGGCGCTCCACGCCCCGGACGTGCGTCGGCCACGCCTCCTCCAGCGCCGCCAGGCCGGCCGGGGTCAGGATCACCAGGGTGGCCCGGCGGTTGCCCGCATCCACCTCGCGCCGGGCGTAGCCGTCGCGCTCGAGGCCGTCGACCAGGCGGGTCAGCCCGCTCGCGCTGTGCACCAGGGCGTCGGCCAGGTCTTTCATGTGGAGCCGCTGATCGGGGGCTTCCGAGAGCTGGACCAGCGCGTCGTACGTGCGGTGCGACATCCCGTGCGCGGCGCGCAGGTCCGCGTCCAGCACCCGCAGCAGCAGGGCCGACGAGCGCAGGAAGCCGCGCCACGCCGCGTCGTGTTCTCGGGACAGGCTCACGCCGGGAATAGTACCCGCGCGGACTGTTGTTATGCGGACTGTTCGCTTGCGAAGAAAGGACCCACGATGCGCGCAGTCGTACTCCGGGAACCCGGGCCGGTCGAGAACCTCGAACTGACGGACCTGCCGCTGCCCGAGGCGAAACCGGGCTGGGTGCGGATCGCCGTCCGGGCGTTCGGCCTCAACCGCTCCGAGCTGCACACCCGCCTCGGCCTCGCCGACGGCGTCACGTTCCCGCGCGTGCCCGGCATCGAGGCCGTCGGGATCGTCGACGCCGCGCCGGACGGCGACTTCGAGCCCGGGCAGCAGGTCGCCACGATGATGGGCGGGATGGGCCGCACCTTCGACGGCGGTTATGCCGAGTACACGCTCGTCCCGCGCGAGCAGGTCATCCCGTTCCGCTCGGACCTGCCGTGGGAGGTGCTCGGCCAGGTCCCGGAGACGCTGCAGACCGCGTACGGCTCCCTCACCACCGGCCTCGACCTCAACGCGGGCCAGACACTGCTGATCCGCGGCGGGACGTCCGCCCTCGGCTTCGCCACCGCGACCCTCGCCCGCGACCTCGGGGCCACCGTCTTCGCCACGACCCGGCGGCGGGACCGCCTGGAAACCCTGGCCGCGCACGGGGTCGAGCACCCGCTCCTGGACGACGGCGACGTCGCCGCGCAGGTCCGGAAGATCGTGCCGGACGGGGTCGACGCGGCCCTCGAACTGGTCGGGACGCCGACCCTGCCGGACACCCTCGCGGCCACCCGTGTGCACGGCACGGTGTGCTTCACGGGCATGCTCTCGAACGAGTGGACAATCAAGAATTTCTATCCGATCGGATACCTTCCCGCCGGGGTGCGCCTGACCGCTTATGGTGGTGAGGCGGACGACCTGCCCGCATCCGTTCTCCAGCGGTACCTCGACCGGATCGCCGACGGCGGCGTCAGCCTCGGCCCCGCCCGGGTCTACCCGATGGAGGCGATCCGGCAGGCGCACGACGACCTGGAGCACAACCGGACGGCGGGCAAGCTCGTCGTGCTGACCGGCCGAGTGGAGGGAGCCGCCCCTTGATCCTGCCGCCACCCGCCGACGTCGAAGCGCAGCTGGCCGCCGCCCGCCGGGAGGGCGATCTCGACGCCTATCTCGGCCTGCTCGCCGGGGAGGAGCTGTTCGTCCCGATCCGGCGGGCCGACGCCGAGAGCATCCTCGAGGACCGCGCGGAGACGTTCCCCAACGTCTACCACGAAACCGGCGGTGACGAGTTCCTGCAGGTCTTCACCCGCGGCGCGCTGCCCGACCTCGGGTCGGACGTCGTCTTCATGAGCGGGGCGCTGGACTGGGCGGTCGACGGCGTCGGCCGGCACGAACGGGTCGTGTTCAACCGCGGCACCCGGGGCGAGTGGCGGCTGCCCGGCGCGACGCTGCAGCCGTGGCTCGACGCGCACCTCGACGACGTCACGCCGCTGGAAGAGCAGGTCGAACGGCTGATCACCGCGCCGTACGGGCACCTCGAAGGGCCGATCGCGCACGCCCTGGCCTGCGGCGCGCACCTGGCCGTGCTGAACGCCGCGCCGTGGAACCTGCTCGACGGGCGCTACCACGACTACGTGGCCGAGGTCCGCGGCCTGCGCGACTGGTGGGGCGTGGCCGACCCGCCGGCCTGGCGCGCCACGATGGCCGACCTCGTCGGCGACGGCTACGCGCTCACGCCCGGCAACCTGGTGCTGATGCTGCGCCTGCGGTTCGCCGCCGAGTACGGGCTGCGCGACGGCGAGTTCGATCCGCTGACCTGGGCGGAGGTGGTGGGCCGGTGGTGCGCGGAGAACGACGCCGAGGACCAGGCCGACGAGCTGCGCGACACCGTGCGCCGGGTCTCGCGCTACGAGCAGCGCTTCCGCGCCGACGGCCTGCTCGACGCCGAGGGTTTCGTCACGACGGCGTTGTCCTGGGACGTCGGCCGCGCGGTCAACATCGCGCGCTGGGGCCTGGCGGCCGGATACTGTGACGCGCTGAGCGCCGAGCTGATGGTCCTGGAGGCCGGTTCGCTCGCGCGTCGCTACCACCAGTCATGGGCCGACCTGTCGGCGGGCTACCTCATGGGCCGGGTGCTGCACAGCCGGGACGACGAGTTCGGCGAGTGGTACCCCGCCGCCGTGCGGGTCCACCACCAGCTCCTTCAGGACCCGGGCAGCCCCTGGGTGAACCTCGATTTCGGATCTCTTTCGGAGGAGTCCGACGCCTGATCGAGAACTTGGGCGCGGCGTGGCTCACCACAACGAGTCACCTCTGCTACGGCGTGGCGTGCGCAGTCCCACGAGCAAATTTGTCACCATCGGCCACATGAAGCTCACCGGTCTGCTCACGCGGAACTCCGAACCCCTGCCGGGCATCACCGGGGTCGCCAGGGTCGACCGCCGCACCCGGGAGCTGCTGCGCCGGATCAGTCCGGGCGACATCGTCGTGCTCGACCAGCTGGACCTCGACCGCCAGACGGCCGACGCGCTCGTCGACGCCGAGGTCGCCGGCGTGGTCAACGCGTCACCGTCGATCTCCGGCCGGTTCCCCAACCTCGGCCCCGAGATCCTCATCGCCGCCGGCGTCCCGCTGGTCGACTCGGTCGGCGGGGAGCTGCTGCGTTCGATCAAGGACGGCACGAAACTGCGGCTGCTCGACGGCGTCGTGTACGTCGGCGAGCGCCAGGTCGCCTCCGGCATCGAGCAGACCGCCGACAGCGTCGCGGACCAGATGATCGAGGCCAAGGCCGGGATGTCGACGCAGCTGGAGGCGTTCTCGGCCAACACCATCGAGTTCCTCCGCCGCGAGCGCACCCTGATCCTCGACGGCGTCGGCGTGCCGGAGCTGAAAGTGCAGCTGCGGGACCGGCACGTGCTGGTCGTCGCGGGCGGCAACGGGCACGCCGAAGACCTCAAGAAGCTGAAGAAGTACATCGCCGAGCACCGGCCGGTGCTGATCGGCGTCGACGCCGGGGCCGACACCCTGCGCGCGCAGGGCCACCTGCCGGACGTCATGGTCGGCGACCCCACCGGGATCGGCACCGCCACGCTGCGCAGCGGCGGCGAGGTCGTGGTGCCCGCCCAGCCCGACGGGCACGCCCCCGGTGTCGAGCGGATCCAGGACCTCGGCATCGGCGCGGTGACGTTCCCCGCGTCCGGCAACGCCGAGGACCTCGCGCTGCTGCTGGCCGACGCGCACGGCGCGAGCCTCGTGGTCACGGTCGGCTTCCAGGCCACCCTGCGCGAGTTCCTCGACCACGGCCGGTCCGGCTCGAACCCGTCGACGTTCCTCACCCGGCTCAAGCTCGGCACGAAGCTCGTCGACGGGAAAGCGGTGGCGACACTGCACCACAGCCGGGTGTCGATCGGCGCGGTCGTCCTGCTCGTGCTCGCCGCGGTCGTGGTCGTCGCCGCGGCCCTGCTGGTGTCCGACGTGGGCTCGGTCTACCTGGACTGGCTCCGGCACACCTGGAACTCGCTCGCCGCCTGGGTCAAGGGATTGTTCACGTGATTTCGCTTCGCTACCACGTAGTTTCCATCGCCGCCTGCTTCCTGGCGCTCGCCGTCGGCGTCGTGCTCGGTTCGACCGCGCTGAACGGCTCGCTGCTGTCGGGGCTGGCGGGGGAGAAGAAAGACCTGGGCAGCCAGGTCTCCGACCTCGAGGCGCAGCGCAACGCGCTCAACGCCCGGCTCGCCGACGCGGACGCGTTCGCCGGCGCCATGGGGCCGAAGGTCGTCGCCGGGGTGCTGGACAAGCGCACGGTGGTGCTCGTGACCACCGAGGACGCGCGCCCGGCCGACCGGGACGCGCTCAAGCAGCTGATCGGCCAGTCCGGCGCGACCGTGACCGGCGAGGTGCAGCTGACGGCCGCGTTCGCCGATCCCGAGAAGGCCGACCAGCTCCGCGACGTCGTCACGCGGCTGCAGCCCGCCGGGTCGAAGTTCCCGACCGCGGGTGACTCCGGCACGCTCGCCGGCGCGCTGCTCGGCTCGGTGTTGTTGCTGGACAAGACTTCCGCCAAGCCGCAGTCCTCGGGTGAGGAACTGGCCGCGGCCCTGGGCGGGCTCACCGACGGCGGGTTCGTGAAGGCGGGCCAGGACGTCAAGCCGGCGCAACTGGCCGTGGTGCTCACCGGCGCGCCGGCGACCGGCGACGGCGCGGGCGACCGGGCGGCGACGATCGCGCGGTTCACCACCCAGCTCGACCGCACCGGTGCGGGCACCGTGCTCGCCGGGGACGCCGGTTCGGCCGACGGCACCGGCGCGCTCGGCGTCGTCCGCGCGGACACCTCGGCGACGTCGATCCTGTCCACTGTGGACAACGTGGACACCTCCGCCGGGCGGGTGAGCACCGTGCTGGCCTTGAAGGAACAGCTCGACGGCGCCGCCGGCCGCTACGGCATCGCCGGCAACGCCCAGGCCCCCGCGCCGGGCGTCGCCAGCCCCACCGGCAACTGACGTCGTGAGTGTTTAGGGCGGTTCTAACCGCCCTAAACACTCACGACAAGCCGCGGCAGACTGCTCAGCCGGCCAGCCAGAGCGCCGGGACGTTCGGCGGCTCCCAGCCCACCAGTGAGGTGTGGGCCTGGCGGCACGTGTACGTGACGCCGTTGTAGGTCACCTTCGCGCCCGTGGCGTACGCCGTGTTCGGCGCCCACGCGGGTACCGACGGCGGCGTGGTGGGCGTGGTCGTCGGCGGAGTCGTGGGTGTGGTCGGCGTGGTGGGGGTCGTCGGGGTGGTGGGCGTGGTGGGGGTCGTCGGGGTGGTGGTCGGCGGCGGTGTCGAGCAGTTCGGCGTCGACGCGGCCAGGCCGTTCACGACCGCGTGGAACAGCGTCGAGCCCGGGTCCAGGTCGTAGAGCGAGAACATCATCGCGCCGCCGAGGCCGGTGCAGTGGATGTAGTCGGTGCGGGCCTTGATCGACTGCGCGGACGAGCCGCCGAAGAAGTTCGTGCCGTCGTAGAACCAGGCCGACTGCGTGACCGGGTCCCAGAACGTGTCGGACGGGTTGTCGACGATGCCCGTGAGTTCCTTGTACATCGCCACGCCCGGCACGTTGCCGCTCAGTGTGTGGCCCGCCGACGGACCCGAAGCCGGCTGGTACAGGCCGTGGTTCGAGCCGGCCGGGACGCCGGTCCAGCCGCGGTAGTAGAACGGGATGCCCAGCGTCAGCTTGGCCGCGGGGAAGCCGCCCGCGATGCCGTACGCGCTGTTGCCGTGCAGGTAGTCCTTGATCACCGAGTCGATCGTGTACTTCTCGGTGCCCGGCGGGATGGTGCCCGACGGGTCGTTCGGCGCGGAGTACAGCGGGTCCTGGAAGTTCGTCGGCCCGGTGGCGTCCCACGCGCCGTGCATGTCGTAGGTCATCGCGTTGCCGAAGTCCAGGTACTGGCCGATCTTGTCGGTCTGGATCTTCGCGATCTTGTCCTGCCCGCCCGGCAGCGCGGCCGAGAGCGCGTAGTGCTTGCCGCCCAAGGCGTCCAGCTCGGTGCGGAACTCGGCCATCAACGCGGTGTAGTTGGCGGTGTCGGCGGCGCTGTAGTGGTTGCCGACGTGCCCGGTCGGGGAACCCGGGTACTCCCAGTCGATGTCTATGCCGTCGAAGATGCCGGCCGCGGTGCCCGGGCCGCCGTACCCGCCGGAGGCCGGGATGTTGCCCTTGATGAACATGTCCAGGCACGAGCTGACGAGCTTCTTGCGCGACGCGTCGGTCGCGGCGGCGTCGGAGAAGTACTTCGAGTACGTCCAGCCGCCGATGGACAGCAGCACCTTGAGGTTCGGGTGCCGCGCCTTGAGTTCCTGCAGCTGGTGGAAGTTGCCGGCGACCGGCTGGTTCCAGACGTCGGCGGTGCCGTCGACGCTGATGTCGGAGCCGAAGGACTTCTGGTAGTCGGCGAACTGGTCGCCGCCGCCGTCACCGGCGTTCGGGTCGGTCTCACCGCCCGGGTCGGGGGTGGTCGCCTTCGTCGCCTCGAAGCAGGTGTGGTTCGTGGGGTCGATGTTCTCGAAGTCGTAGAGCAGGTAGTCGAGGTTGCCGGCGATCGCGTCGACGTTCTTCAGGTAGTAGGCGTTCTGGTAGATGCTCCACTGGTCGAAGTAGGCGATCCGGACCCCGCCGGACGTGGCGGCGGCCGCGGGTGGCGCGGCCGGTCCGGCGACCGTGAGCGCGCCCACGACCAAAGCGGCCGCGGCGGCCGCGAACAGCGCCAGTCTTCGGGAAACCCTCTGCATGCTGTCTCCTCGCGCAGGCGGACGGCCCCCTCCCGGGCCGCGACGGCGCGGGAGGGGGCGGTACGCGACGGTTCTTCACGAACAGGTGCCGGCCCGTTCATGAATGTGCGCGTGCGCACACCGAGTGTCAATACTTTGGACTAGACCAATCTCGGGAGCCGTGCGCTATAGGGTCTGGTGTCCGGATTTCCCAGCGTTGGTAGGGGTTACTTGAGCGGCGGGTCGAGCGGGAAGCACGACACGCGCACGGACCACGTGTCACCGCCGGCGGGCAGCGGCATCTTCTTCAGCGCCGCCGCGGCGTCCTGGTCGTGCGCCTCCTCGGCCGCGGCGTGGAAGATGTCCGCCGCGATCGACTGGTCGAACACGCCGATCTGCTGGTGCGGCCAGGCCGCGGCGCCCTGCAGCGCGCCGGGGATCAGCTGGTCGACGACCTTGCGTAGGGTCGCCCCGTTCGGCGCGGTGTACTTCCAGACGTCGACGCCGAGGTTCTTGCCCAGCTCCGCCATCCGGCCCCACGCCGTGAGGTTGAAGTTGACGTAGTGCCACGACATCGTCCGCGACAGCTCGAGCGGCTGGCTGCCGTCGGCGGCGAACTGGACCGGGAACCGGTTCTTCTCCGCGTCCAGCACGATCTTCTTCGCCGTGTCCCGCTTGCCCAGGTAGGCGGCGATGGTCGCGTTCTGCATGTCGAGGAACGTGCCGTGGTTGTTCGTGGCGGCCAGTTCCAGCTTCGCCTGCGGGCTCGTCCGCATCCAGTCGAGGTACTGCGCGAGCCACGCCTTGACGCCGGAGCGGTCCTTGCCCGTCCAGCCCGGCGCGCCGGTGTCGAGCAGCGCGAAGACGTCGAGCACCTGGCTGAACGACTGCGTCGAGTCGATGATCCCGGTACCGCTGATCGTGTTCCTGCACGGGATGATCTGCGCGTACGTCATGTTCGGGTTCATCTTGGTGGCCGGGTCGAGGAACCACGTCCGGATGTCCAGCGCTGCGCGCTTCGCGTACTTCGCGTCGCCGGTGTAATACCAGGCGAGCGAGAGATAGTACATCGCGTCCCACGCCACCATCCGGTAGGTGTGGTCGGTGATCGCGTCGGCCTCCGGGTTGCGCTGGCCGTCCTTGTTGACGTACGGGCAGCCCTGCGGGTTCTCCGGGGTCTTCTCACTCGCCCACCAGTAGGGCGCCTGGCTCAGGTAGTCGTGCTTGTCGCCACTCGGCGGGGTGACCGGCTTGTCCACGACCGACCACGGGCCGGCGCTCAACGCGGTGTTCGCCTTGCCCAGCACGACCTTCAGCGCGTCGCGCTGCGCCCGCGTGGCGTGGCCGTGCTTCAACGCCGACTGGATGTCCGCGAGCTTCTTGCCGTCGGTGACGACGGTGTGCGGCGCCTGCCCGGCCGTCGCCGTCCCGCTGAGCGGGACCAGGGCCAGGCACGCGGCCAGCACCGTCGCCCCGAGAACGTGTAGCTGCCTTCGCACCTTCGACCGCCCTTTCGGGGACGCCAGGATCCCCACTCGTCACCGGGCGGCGGTACGGCTGTGGCGTCGGCGATTCTGGCTCTCCGGTGCGGCGGCTGTCAATCGGTCGGCCAGGTGCGCTTCTTGTCGAGGGGCCGGGCGTAGGACCCGGCCCGGCTGGTCTTGAGGCCCAGCGAAACGAGCGACTCGGCGAGCCGGACGGCGGCGGCGACACCGTCGATCACCGGGATGTCGAGCATCGTCGCGATCCGGCGGTCCAGCCCGGTCATCCCGGCGCAGCCGAGCACCAGGACCTCCGCGCCGGCGTCGCGCGCCCGGCGGCCGGCGGTCAGCAACGCCGACTCCGTGCGGCGTTCGTCGGTCAGTTCCAGCACGCCGAGGCCGGCACCGGTGACCGTCACGCAGTTCTGCGCGACTCCGGCGGAGTGCAGGCTGTCCTCGATCAGCCCGCACGTCCGGTCCAAAGTGGTCACGACGCCGTAGCGGCGGCCCAGCAGGCAGGCCAGGTGCGCGGCAGCCTCGGTGATGTCGACGACCGGGACGTCCAGCAGCTCGCGGGCTCCCTCGCGGCCGTGCTCGCCGAACCCGGCGAGCACGACCGCGTCGAACGGTTCTTCCAGGCCCCGCAACAGATCGAGCACAGCGGCCGCCGAGAGGAAACTGTCCAGCCAGCCTTCGGCCGACTCCGGACCCCACTTCGGGGTCCTGGCGAGGATTTCGGTGCCCGGGCTCGCCGCGGCGCGGGCACCGGTCTCGATCTCCTTCGTCATCGCCTCGGTGGTGTTGCAGTTGGTGACGACGATCCTCATCGGTGTTTCCTCGACACCGCGAAGTACAGTGCCGCGGACGACGCCGTGCCGATGAACCACGAGTACGGCGCGGCCGGGGCGAAGAACGGCACCAGCGCGATCACCGCGGCGAGCGCGGCGGTCGGGAAGAACGTCACCAGTGCGCGCGGGTTCACTCGCGGGTAGATCCCGCCGTCGACGAACAGCTGCGCGACGTCGACCTTGCCGCGCCGGATCAGGTAGTAGTCGACGATCATGATCCCGAACAGTGGCCCGAGGAACGCGCCGAGCCCGCCGAGGAAGTAGTTGACCACCGCGGGCGAGGAGTACAGCTTCCACGGCAGCACGCACAACGCGGCCACCGCGCTGATCATCCCGCCGACGGTGAACGTGATCCGCTTCGGCCAGATGTTGGCCAGGTCGTAGGCGGGGGAGACGAAGTTCGCGACGATGTTGACGCCCATGGTGGCGATCGCGAAGGTCAGCGCGCCGATGATGAGCACCGGCGTGTTGTGCACCTTGGACAGCAGTTCGGCCGGGTCGGTGATGGCCTCGCCGAACACCTGCATGCTGCCCGCGGTGACGACGACCGACAGCAGCGCGAACGCCGTCGAGTTGATCGGCAGGCCCCAGAAGTTGCCGCGCCGCACGGTCTTCTGGTCCGGTGCGTTGCGGGAGAAGTCGCAGAAGTTGAGCATCAGTGTGCCGTAGGTGGCCAGGATCAGCCCGGCCGCGCCGAACCACTGCCGGATCTGCTCACCCGTCGAGAGCTGCTTCGGGCTGCTGGTGAACGAGATGTTCCAGTGGGCGGCGGCGAGGATCCACACCGCGAGCGCGATCATCACGACCCAGATCGCCGGGCCGCACCAGTCCTGGAACTTGCGGATCGACTCCATGCCGCGGGTCAGGATCAGCGCCTGGGCCGCCCAGAGGGCGATGAAACAGATCCAGCCGAGCGCGTGCAGGCCGAGGAAACCGTGTTCGGTCAACGGTTTCAGGCCCGGGTCGATGGCGAGCACGAGCAGCGTGATGGCCACGCTAGCGAGGTAGGTCTGGATGCCGTACCAGAAGATCGCGATGACCGCGCGGATCAGCGCGGGCAGGTTGGCGCCGAAGGTGCCGAAGCTCAGCCGCGCGACGACCGGGAACGGCACGCCGGTGCGCTGCCCGATCCGGCCCATCAGGTTCATGCCGACGTAGATGATGACGAAGCCGAACAGCAGGGCGGTGAACACCTGCCAGGCCGACAGGCCGAGCACGAACAACCCGGCCGCGAAGGTGTAGTTGCCGAGGTTGTGCACGTCCGACATCCACAGCGCGAAGATGTCGTAGACCTTCCACCGGCGGTCCTGCACGGGGGCGAGGTCTTCGTTCCACAGCCGGGGATCCGGCGGGGCGGGCGTCTCTTGTCCGGTTTCGGTCAGCGGGGCGGCGGTCATGCTTGCCTCCGGTCGACGGATTCAGCGACGGCGATTTGGGATACCAAAATTTGGTATCCCAAATATCACCCTGGCGTCCGCCTCCGTCAACCCTCCGGCGGATAAACTCGCGTTACGTCCGGTTACGGGCGTGTTGAACGAGAGGGGACCCGTGACGTCGGCGAGCGAGCGGCAACCCCTCGCGGCCACCCGGCAGCGGGTGCGCGACGAGCTGCGCGAACGGATCCTGACCGGCCGCCTCCGCCCGGGGGACCGGCTGGTCGAGCGTGAGCTGGCCGAGGACCTGGGCGTGTCCAGGGTGCCGGTGCGCGAGGCCATCCGCAGCCTGGAGGCCGAAGGGTTCCTCGTCGAGCAGTCGGCGCGCCGGATCGTCGTCCGGCAGCTCGCGCGGGTCGACGTCGAGGAGCTGTTCGACGTCCGCGAGGCCCTTGAGGGGCTCGCCGCGGGGCGCGCGGCCGAGCGGGCGGGCGCGCCGGAGCTGAAGCGGCTCGAGCGGCTGCTCGCCGACGCCGCCCGCGCGACGGCCCGTGGCGACGCGGCCAGGATCACCGTGCTCAACTCGCGCTTCCACGACGAGATCGTGGCCCTCGCGGGCAACACGCTGCTCACCACGATGCTGCAGCCGCTGCAGGGCAGGCTCCGCTGGCTGACCAGCCAGAACGAGCACTGGACCGAGCTGCTCGACGAGCACCGCCGGCTCTACGACGCGATCGCTTCGGGGGACGCGGACCGCGCGCACGCCGAAGCCGTCGAGCACGTGCGCGTCAACCGTGAGGTGACGCTGAAGTCCCTCTTCGGCGACGATCAGGCGGAGATCGCCGCCGGTTCGAGGTAGGGCGTCACGTTCCGCAGCGCCCGCTCGACGTAGTCGTCCTTCTCGCCGACGGGCGCGACGTAGTGCATGGCGTGCTCGGCCGCGTCGAGACCCTGGAGCCGGGTGATGATCCAGGTGGCGAGGTAGGTCGAGGCCAGGCAGCCACCGGCGGTGGCGAGGTCGCCGCGGGCGAAGAACGGCTGGTTCAGCACCTCGACGCCGGCCGCGAGCACCCACGGCTTGGTCGTCAGGTCGGTGCAGGCGGGCATGCCCGCCAGCAGCCCGAGCTTCGCCAGCACGAGCGTGCCCGAACACTGCGCGGCCAGCAGCTGCCGGGCGGGGTCGAGCCGCGCCAGCGTGCTCATGATCGCCGGGTCCTCGACGACTTCGCGGGTCCGCACGCCGCTGCCGACGATGACGGCGTCGGCAGTGCAGGCCTCTTCCAGGCCGATCATGGCGTCGATCGTGACGCCGTTCATCGACGTCATCCGCGGGGCCGGGCTCGCGATCGACACCCGCATGCCGGTCACCCGGTTGAGGACGCCCAGCGCGATGAGCGAGTCGAGCTCGTTGTAGCCGTCGAAGGTGAGGATCGCGATGTGCATTTCGGCAGGTTAAGGCGGCTGATCCAGGACAGTCCACAAATTGTCCTGCCTACAATCGCGGCGTGCGGGTGCCGAAGTACAAGGTGATCGTGGACGCGTTCGCGGCGAAGATCCGTGGCGGGCAGTGGCCGGTCGGCACGCGGCTGCCCACCCACCGGCGGCTCGCGGCCGACGAGGGCATCGCCGTCGTGACGGCGTCGCGGGCTTACGACGAACTCGAAGCGATGGGTCTGGTCAGCTGTGAGCAGGGGCGGGGCACGTTCGTCCGCGATCTGGCTGCCGGCGACGACGTCGATGAGCGGGCGGTCGCGGCCGACGCGGTCGACCTCAGCTTCAACTCACCCTCGGTCCCAGGTCAGGCCGACCTGCTGCGCGAGGCGTTGCGGGACCTCGCCTCGGCCGGGGACCTCGACGCGCTGCTGCGCTACCAGCCGCACCGCGGGCGCGCCGGCGACCGGGAGTCCGTCGCCCGCTACCTGCGGCGGCGCGGGCTCGACACCGGCCGCGAACGGGTGCTGATCGTCAACGGCGCGCAGCACGGCCTCGCCGTGACGGCCATGGCCCTGTTCCGGCCCGGGGACGTCGTCGCGGTGGACGCCCTGACCTACCCCGGGTTCCGGGTGCTCGCCCGCACGCTCGGGCTGGACCTGGCGCCGCTGCCGGCGGCCGGGGCGGGGCCGGACCTCGACGCCTTCGACCGGTTGTGCCGCGGACGCCGGGTCCGCGCGGTGTACACGATGCCGACCCTGCACAACCCGCTCGGCTGGGTACTCGACGACGAGCGGCGCGCGCGGCTGGTCGCGATCGCCCGCCGCCACGGCGTGACGATCGTCGAGGACGCCTCGTACGCCTACCTCGCCGAGGACGCGCCGCCGCCGCTGGCGATGCTCGCGCCGGAGATCACCATCCACGTGTCGGGCCTGTCGAAGAGCGTCGCGACCGGGCTGCGGGTCGGGTTCGTGACGGCGCCCGGCCCGCTCGTGCCGGCGCTCGAACGCGCCATCCGCGCCACGACGTGGAACACGCCCGCCCTGACCGCGGCGATCGCCCGCCGCTGGCTCGACGACGGCACCGTCGACCGCCTCGAGGCGCGCAAGCGCGAAGACGCCCGCGCGCGGGAAGCCGTCGCGTCGGAGGTGCTGGCCGGGCTGCCCCGCGCCGCGCATCCGGCGTCGTACTTCGTGTGGCTGCCCCTGGGCCCGGACACGCGCCCGGACCGGATCGCGGCGGCGCTGGCCCGGCGGCGGGTCGCGGTGGCCACCGCGGAGCCGTTCGCGACGACGCCGGCGGTGCCCCACGCCCTCCGGCTGGCGCTGGGCTCGGTCGCGCTGGGCGAATTACGCACCGCGTTGGAAGCGGTCCGCGACGAGGTCGAGGCCGACGCGCGTCGCTGAACCGGCCTAGCGCGAGCGTCACATTGAGTGCACGGAAGCTCACCCGTTAACATGATCACCGGCTCCCCGCTCCCTGAACGGCAGTGGCATATCCGACAGCGCGCGGGACCCGGTCCAACAGGCGGTTCCCAGTGGCTTCATGGGAAATTCACAGAATGGGCGGCAAACCTGAGACCGTGATCAACGCCGAATCCGGTGCCGTGAAGGTGGCACGATGACGACCGCCCAGGCCACGCTCGAGGCCCCCGCCCGCAGTGCGAGACCGGGCGGTAAAGCGCCCTACCTCCACCAGATCGACCTGTTCCGGTTGATCACCTTCGCCTGCGTCATCCTGATCCACGTGGTCGGCGCGACGAACTTCGCGCAGGACGTCGGGGCGAACGCCGTCGAGACCCCGCTGCACTTCACGCGTGAGGCCTTCTTCGCGCTGACCGGGTTCGTGCTGGTGTTCCAGAACCGCGGCCGCGAACTCACCGCCGGCGAGTTCTGGCGCCGCCGCCTGCCGCTGGTCGCGACGCCCTACCTCGCGTGGACGATGTTCTTCTGGGCCTATTCGCTGGTCACCGGCGGACAGCAGCCCGGCTCGCTCGAGGCGTCGATGCGCCTGCTGCTGACCGACCTCGTCACCGGCGGCGCCTGGTACCACCTGTACTTCCTGCTCGTGACGATGCAGGTCTACCTGCTGTTCCCGGTGCTGATGAAGGTGCTGCGCGCTACCGCGGGCCACCACAAGTGGCTGCTGCTGGGGAGCGGGCTGCTGCAGGTCGGGGTGGTCGCGTTCATGACCTACCAGCCGCTGGGCGTCAGCTACGAGACGATCACGCGCCTCTACGCCACGATCCTGCCGTACCAGTTCTACACGCTGTTCGGCGCGCTGGTGGCCATGCACTTCGAGACCGTGCACGCCTGGGTGGGCCGGCACCGGCTGCTGCTCGGCGGCGCGCTGGTGGCGGTGCTGGCCGGCACCGAGTGGTGCTACCTCCGGACCGTCCACAGTGGAACTTTCCCGCAGGTGGCCAGTGATCCGTTCCAGCCTTACCTGATCCCGTGGTTCCTCACGGTCATCGCGGCGATCTACGCGTTCACCACGTGGTGGGCCGCGCGCCGCACCGAAGGTGGCCGCGGCGCGCGCCTGGTCTCCTGGGCGGCGAACCGGTCGTTCAGCATCTTCCTGGTCCACCCGCTCGCCCTGGCCCTGCTGGGCCCGGTGATCCCGCACGTCGCGGAGCGCTTCGGGGCGCCGTGGCTCAGCGTGGTCGTCTACGTCGCCACGATCGCGCTGACGATCGTCATCGTCGAGGTGCTCCGGCGGCTGCCGGGCAGCCGCGCGCTCACCGGCCGTCCCCGCCTGCGGTTGGCGAAGGCCGCCGCCTGACGCGTGGTCAGCGGCACTGTGTCTTGCGGGGTCGAACCCCGCGCCCCGCCGGTGGGCTCCGCCCCCGCGGACCCCCCGAAAGCGGCTTAGGGCATGTCACAGCGAGCGGATCCTCAGGCGTCGGATATGCTGGCGGCCCGTGGGACTTCAGTCGCGGGCTACCAAGTACGTATTTGTCACCGGAGGCGTCGCCTCCTCTCTGGGTAAGGGACTCACGGCCTCGAGCCTGGGACAACTCCTTACCGCGCGCGGGCTTCGCGTCACGATGCAGAAGCTCGATCCGTACCTCAACGTCGACCCCGGGACGATGAACCCGTTCCAGCACGGTGAGGTGTTCGTCACCGACGACGGCGCCGAGACCGACCTCGACATCGGGCACTACGAGCGCTTCCTCGACCGCTCCCTCGACGGCAAGGCCAACGTCACGACCGGTCAGGTCTACTCCGAGGTCATCGCCAAGGAGCGTCGCGGCGAATACCTGGGCGACACGGTGCAGGTCATTCCGCACATCACCGACGAGATCAAGTCCCGGATCACCGCGGCCGCCGAGCCCGACGAGGCCGGGAACGCCCCGGACGTCGTCATCACCGAGGTCGGCGGCACGGTCGGCGACATCGAGTCGCTGCCGTTCCTCGAGGCGTGCCGCCAGGTCCGCCACGACGTCGGTCGCGACCAGTGCTTCTTCCTGCACGTCTCGCTGGTGCCGTACCTGGCGCCGTCGGGCGAGCTGAAGACGAAGCCGACCCAGCACTCGGTCGCCGCGCTGCGCAACATCGGCATCCAGCCCGACGCGCTGGTCTGCCGGGCCGACCGGGAGATCCCCGAGGACCTCAAGCGCAAGATCGGCCTGATGTGCGACGTCGACCAGGAGGCGGTCATCGCCTGCCCGGACGCGCGGTCCATCTACGACATCCCGAAGGTGCTGCACCGCGAGGCGCTCGACGCCTACGTGGTGCGCCGCCTCGGCCTGCCGTTCCGCGACGTCGACTGGACGGTGTGGGGCGACCTGCTCGACCGGGTGCACAACCCGAGCGAGGTCGTGAAGATCGCGGTCGTCGGCAAGTACATCGACCTGCCGGACGCGTACCTCTCGGTCACCGAGGCGCTGCGCGCGGGCGGGTTCGCGCACCGGGCCAAGGTCGAGATCGTCTGGGTCGCCTCCGACGACGCGCAGACCGCGTCCGGCGCGGCGTCCGTACTGTCCGATGTGGACGGTGTGCTGATCCCCGGCGGGTTCGGCATCCGCGGCATCGAGGGCAAGGTCGGCGCGATCGAGTACGCCCGCACCCGCGGCGTGCCGCTGCTGGGCCTGTGCCTCGGCCTGCAGTGCATGGTCATCGAGGCGGCCCGGCACCTGGCCGGCATCGAGGACGCCGGGTCGTCGGAGTTCGACGAGAACACCACGCACCCGGTGATCTCGACGATGGCCGACCAGCGCGACGTCGTCGCCGGCGAGCGCGACATGGGCGGCACGATGCGGCTCGGCGCGTACCCGGCGAAGCTCAAGCCGGGTTCGCAGGTCGCGAAGGCGTACGGCACCACCGACGTGTCCGAGCGGCACCGGCACCGCTACGAGGTGAACAACGCCTACCGCAAGCAGCTCACCGACGCCGGCCTGGTGTTCTCCGGCACGTCGCCGGACGACCGCCTGGTCGAGTTCGTCGAGCTGCCCGCCGAGAAGCACCCGTTCTTCGTCGGCACCCAGGCGCACCCCGAGCTCAAGAGCCGCCCGACCCGGCCGCACCCGCTGTTCAGCGCGTTCGTCAAGGCCGTGGTGGACCGCAAGGTCGCCGAGCGGCTGCCGGTCGAGCTGCCCGAGACCTCCGTGGCCGCCCGGTGACCGCGCCGGGCGAGCACGAGTTCACCGTCGCGGCCAGCCGCGACGTCCACATCGGACGGGTCGTCGGCCTGCGGATCGACGAGGTGGTGATGCCGGGCGGCGCCACCGCGACCCGCGAGGTCATCGAGCACCTCGGCGCGGTCGCGATCCTCGCGCTGGACGAGGACGAGCAGGTCACGCTCATCCACCAGTACCGGCACCCGATGGGGCACCGGCTGTGGGAGCTGCCGGCCGGCCTGATCGACCACCTCGGGGAGGACCCGGTCGGCACGGCCAAGCGCGAACTCGTCGAGGAAGTCGGTTTGGCCGCCGAGGACTGGGTGACGCTGGTCGACGTCGCGGCGTCGCCCGGTTTCACCGACGAGGTGGTGCGGATCTTCCTGGCCCGCGGACTGTCCGATGTGGAGCGTGACGTGCTCGGGGACGAGGAGGCCGACCTGGTCGTCCGCAAGTTCCCGCTGGCCGAGGCGGTCCGGATGGCCCTGGCGGGCGAGCTGGTGAACGGCGCCACGGTGTCCGGCGTCCTGGCCGCGCACGCGGTGGTCACCGGGGGCGCCCGGGCGCGCCCGGCCGACGCCCCGTGGCCCGACCGCCCGACGGCGTTCGCCAAGCGCCGCGAAGGCTGAGCAGTCCAAAGTCCGTGAAGGCCCCTCGGATTCATGAGGTCATCGCAACACCACCTCAACGAAAGGTGGGATTGCAGATGGCGCGAGTGCATCGCTGGCTGCCGAGGTCGGTGCAGCTGGAGTTCTGGGACCAGGTCCGGGCCGGGACAGCGGCGAAGCCGGCCGCGCAAGCGGCCGGCTTCGCCCCGACCACCGGAGTGCGGCTGTTCCGTCAAGCTGGCGGGGTGATCAGCAATGCACCCCGCCAGCCCGGCCCGCTCCGGTTGAGTATCGCTGAACGGGACGAGATCGCCTGCCTGAAAGCTGCAGGCCACGGCCCCCGCGCCATCGGCCGGGCGATCGGACGCCCGGCCTCGACGGTGTCACGGGAGCTGGCCCGCAGCACTGGCCTGACCGGCGCGTATCGGGCCAGCTCGGCCCAGCACCGCGCCGACGACCGCGCGAAACGACCGAAGGTCGCGAAACTCCGGGCCGACCCGGTGCTGCGGAAGATCGTGCAGGCGGGGCTGGACCGCAAGTGGTCACCCCAGCAGATCTCCGAGAGACTGGTGCTGGATTTTCCTGACCGGCCGGAGATGCGGGTGTCACACGAAACGATCTACCAGTCGCTGTATGTGCAGGGCCGGGGTGCGCTACGCCGGGAACTGACCACCGCGCTGCGGACCGGGCGGGCGTTGCGAATGCCACGACGTCAAGCCCAGGCCCGCCGGGAACGACCCTCGGGCCGGATCCAGGACATGGTCAACATCAGTGAACGGCCGGCTGAGGTCGCTGACCGGGCCGTTCCGGGGCATTGGGAAGGGGACCTGATCCTGGGCAAGGACAACAAGTCGGCGATCGGGACGCTGGTGGAACGCCAGACCCGGTTCGTGATGTTGCTGCACCTACCCGACGGACGGGACGCCGCCACCGTCGCGGCGGCGATGACGGAGATGATCGCGGTGTTGCCGCCGTTGCTGCTGGGCTCGCTGACCTGGGATCAGGGCAAGGAAATGGCCCATCACCGGAAGATCACCGTGGACACCGGGTTGGAGATCTACTTTTGTGACCCGCATTCGCCGTGGCAGCGGGGCAGCAACGAGAACACCAACGGCCTGTTGCGTCAGTACTTCCCGAAAGGCACTGACCTGTCCCAGCACAACGCGGCGGAGTTGGTGCGGGTAGCCGAAGAGCTGAACGGGCGGCCGCGGGAGACCCTCGGCTGGCGAACACCAGCCGAGGTCCTCACGGCGTTACTGTTGGATCAGCAGACACCAGGTGTTGCTACCACCGCGTGAATCCGCCCCCCCTTGAGGGACGTAGAGTCCCTCAAGGGGGCCTTCACGGACTTGCGAGTCAGGGGCGCAGGGGGCGGCCTTCGGCGTCCAGGCCGCCGTTGGCCAGCAGCATGATGCCGTCGATGATCGGCCAGAGCACGCCGACCCCGGTCATCAGGACGACGAGGAGCTGGAGCAGGCCCAGCCCGGTCTGGCCGGTGTAGAACCGGCCGACGCCGAACGGCAGCACGATCTGGAGCACCCCGGCCACGGTCTTGGACCGGTAGGACGCGGGCACCGGCATCGGCGGCGCATACGGCAGCGGCATCGGGGCCGGCGCCGGGAGCGGCCCGTACATCGGCAGCTGCATCGTCGGCTGCGCGTACATCGGCGCCGGCGCGAGGAACCCCGGGTGCGGCTGTGGCAGGTCGCGGAACAACGGCCGCAGGTCGCCGATGGTGACGGCGGCGTAGGCGTCCGTCACCCGCGTCTCGTACTCGTCGGGGGTGATGCGGCCCATGCCGAAGTGGTCGGCGAGCAGTCTCGCCGCCTCTTCCCGCTCGGCCGTGCCGATGCGGAGCTCGTCGGACTCCATGAATCCAAGGTAACCGCGTGAAGCTGAGAACGGGGTTTCTGCAGGGTCACGGACTCTTCGCGGCCTAAGGTGACCCGCGTGGCCTCCAGCCCGCACAGCACGGCCGACGTGATCGCCGCGTACCTCGACCACCTGGTCGTCGAACGCGGGACCGCGCGCAACACCCTGGACAGTTACGCCCGTGACCTGCGCCGGTACGCCGCGCACCTCGACGGTTCCGGGATCGGGAAGATCGCCGACGTCACCGCCGCGCACGTCACCTCGTTCGGCGCCGCGCTGCGCGAAGGTGACGCCGAGCACCAGCCGCTGGCCGCGTCGTCGGCCGCCCGGGCGCTGGTCGCCGTGCGGGGCCTGCACAAGTTCGCGCACGCGGAGGGCGTCACCGAGCACAACCCGGCCCGCGAGGTCCGGCCGCCGACCCCGGCGAAACGGCTGCCCAAGGCCCTGCCGGTCGACGACGTGCTGCGGCTGCTGGAGACCCCGGCGCCGGACGGCGAACGCGCGCTGCGCGACCGGGCGCTGCTGGAACTGCTCTACTCGACCGGCGCCCGCATCTCCGAGGCCGTCGGCCTGGACCTGGACGACATCGACGACGACGAGCGCACGGTCCTGCTCGACGGCAAGGGCGGCAAGCAGCGGCTGGTGCCGATCGGCCGGCCGGCGATCGCCGCGCTGCACGCCTACACCGTCCGCGCGCGGCCCGTGCTCGCTTCGCACGGCCGCGGCACCGCGGCGATGTTCCTCAACGTCCGCGGCAGCAGGCTTTCGCGGCAGAGCGCGTGGCAGGTGCTCAAGGACACGGCCGAGCGCGCCGGGATCGCCGTCGCCGTCTCGCCGCACACGCTGCGCCACTCCTTCGCCACGCATCTGCTCGAAGGCGGCGCGGACGTGCGGGTCGTGCAGGAACTGCTCGGCCACGCGTCGGTGACCACGACGCAGGTGTACACCCTGGTCACGGTCAACACGCTGCGCGAGGTGTACGCGACGGCGCACCCCCGGGCGTTGGGCTAGACGGCCGTATACAGGCGTAACAGCCTTCCTGCGCTGGACCGACGCTCGGCTGACATTGCCCCCTCGGGTCCGGCGCGTTGCTTTGCCGGGGCTCCGAGTCCGCGCATAGGCTGCCCCGGACGCCACAGACAAGGAGCCTTCTCGCCATGTCGACACCGAACCAGCCGGCCGTACCGGCCGCGTCCGCCGGGTCGGCCGCGGCGAACCTCCAGCACGCCACCATCGCCACCCCCGTGAACCACGACGGCGACGAACCGAGAGAGCGCAACGGCAAGAAGGTGAAGCTCGAAGGCATCGGGCCGACCGGCCGCCCGATCCGCGAACACCCCGATCCGGCGCCCCTGGACCACCACGGCCCGGCGAAGATCATGGCGATGTGCAACCAGAAGGGCGGCGTCGGCAAGACGACGTCGACCATCAACCTGGGCGCCGCCCTCGCCGAATACGGCCGCAAGGTGCTGCTCGTCGACTTCGACCCGCAGGGCGCGCTCGCCGTCGGTCTCGGCATCCAGCCGCACGAACTGGACCACACGGTCTACAACGCCATCATGGAGCGCGCCGTCAGCGCCACCGACGTGCTGCTGAAAACCCGCGTCGACGGCGTTGACCTGCTGCCGAGCAACATCGACCTGTCCGCGGCGGAGGTCCAGCTCGTCGCTGAGGTAGGGCGCGAACACACGTTGTTACGGGTCCTTCGTCCGGTCATGAACGACTACGACTATGTTCTTGTCGACTGCCAGCCCTCGCTCGGCCTTCTCACGGTGAACGCGCTGACCGCCGCGGACGGCGTGATCATCCCGTTGGAGTGCGAGTTCTTCAGTCTGCGAGGTGTAGCGCTCCTGATCGACACGATCGAGAAGGTGCAGGAACGCCTCAACCCCAAACTGGACATAGTCGGGATTCTCGCCACCATGTACGACCCGAGAACCCTGCACTCGAAGGAGGTCATGGCTCGCGTGGTGGAGGCATTCGGCGAGACCGTGTTCGACACGGTCATCAACCGCACGGTGCGGTTCCCCGAGACGACGGTCGCGGGTGAGCCGATCACGACCTGGGCGCCCAAGTCGGCCGGCGCGGCGGCGTACCGCCAGCTGGCACGCGAGGTGATCGCTCGGTGAGCAGGCGCGCCTCCCTGCCCGGAGCGTCGGAGCTCTTCCGCATCACCTCCAGCCCCGCTCTCGATCTCCCGCCCCAGACGTCGTCCGCGCCCGCCGAACCCGTCGAAAACGGCAACGGCAAGGCAGCGGGCAACGGTCGCACGGAGCAGCTCGCCCGCAGCGGCGACGCCCCGCACGGCTCCGGCCGGACCAAGCACGACGCGAAGATCACCGTCTACGTCTCCGGCGACGAGCTCGTGGCCATGGAGCAGGCCCGGCTGACGCTGCGGGCCAAGCACGAGCTGGTCGTCGACCGCGGCCGGCTGGTCCGCGAGGCGGTCGCGGTGCTGCTGGCCGACTTCGACGCGAACGGCGAGGACTCGGTGCTGGTGCAGCGGTTGCGGGTGGTCGGCTCAGACGGCGGCGAAACCGAGGGCTGATGGACACCCCGGCATCGGCCGAAGTGCCGCCGGAGCCGGTCGGAGAGGTCCCAGAGGAACAGACTCCCGACGAGCAGGCCCCGGACGAACAGCCGCACGAGCACCAGACGGTGCACGGCGGCCTGGTTCCCGAAGGCCTGGCCAACGAGGAACTGAGCACGTCGAAGTTCAAGGTGCGGCTGGCCAACTTCGAAGGGCCGTTCGACCTGCTGCTGCAGCTGATTTCGCAGCACCAGCTCGACGTCACCGAGGTGGCGCTGCACCGGGTCACCGACGACTTCATCGCCTACACCCGGGCGCTGGGCACCGACTGGAACCTCGACGAGACGACCGAGTTCCTGGTCATCGCGGCGACCCTGCTCGACCTCAAGGCCGCGCGGCTGCTGCCGTCGGCGGAGGTCGAGAACGAGGACGATCTCGCTCTGCTCGAAGCCCGTGACCTGCTGTTCGCGCGGATCCTGCAGTACCGCGCGTACAAGCAGGTGGCGGCGCTGTTCGGTGAGCTGGAACAGGGCGCGCTGCGGCGGTACCCGCGGTCGGTGGCGCTGGAGGAGCGGTTCGTCGGGCTGCTGCCCGAGGTGATGCTGGGCGTGACACCGGAGAAGTTCGCCGACATCGCCGTCACGGTGTTCAAGCCGAAACCGCCGCCGACGGTGTCGATCGCCCACATCCACATGGGCCGGGTGTCGGTGCGCGAGCACGCGGCGCTGCTGCGGGTGATGCTGGCCGAACGCGGCCAGGCGACGTTCGGCGAGCTCGTCGACGACTGTGAGCACACGGTCGAGATCGTGGCGCGCTTCCTGGCGCTGCTGGAGCTCTACCGCGAGGCGACGGTGCAGTTCGAGCAGTCCGAGGCCCTGGCCGAGCTGCACGTGCGCTGGACCGGCGGGTCGAAGGAAGAAGCCTCCGTCGTGGCCGAGCAGGATCTCACCGCCGGAGACGAAGAGGAGTACGGGTGAGCCCCGAAGACAACGACCGGGTCCGCGACGACGACGTGGCGGCCGAGGTCGCGGCGCCGGAACCGCCGGCGAGCGAAGAACCGGCCGAGGCCGCGGCGGAGCTGGCCCTGGACGAGGCGTTGTCCGGCGAGCCGGTCACCGAGGACGGCGACCCGGTGGAGCCGCTCGTGGAGCCGGCCGCCGCCGTTGACGAGGCTGCTGCCGACGTGCCCGCGGTCGCGGAGGCCGCTGCCGACGATGGCGCCGCGGAGGAAGTGCCGGCTGAGGCGCCTGCTGCCGACGTGCCCGCGGACGCGGCGGCCGCTGCTGCGGAGCCGGTGGCCGAGGAAGCCGCCGCCGAAGAGCCTCCGGCCGACGAGGCCGCGCCGGACCGGGCCGCGGCCGAAGCCGTCGCGCCTGGGGAAGCCGTCTCCGGGGAAGCCGAGCCGGCGGGCGAGCCGCTGCCGGAACCCGCCGATCCCGAGTCCGATCTTGTCGCCGCCGGGGATGCCGACTCGCTGCCCGACATCCGTTCCGACGAGGCTCTCGAGGCCGCTCTCGAGGCGTTGCTGCTGGTCGTCGACTCGCCCGCGAGCGAGGAATCCCTCGCCGACACCCTGGAGCAACCGCGGGCCCGGATCGTCGTCGCGCTGCGCACCATGGCCCAGAAGTTCACCGACCGGATGAGCGGGATCGACCTGCGCCGCGTCGGCGAAGGGTGGCGGTTCTACACTAGAGACGTCTATGCCCCGTTCGTGGAGAAGCTCCTGCTGGACGGCCAGCGGTCGAAGCTGACCCGGGCCGCGCTGGAGAGCCTCGCCGTGATCGCGTACCGGCAGCCGGTGACCCGTTCCAGGGTCGCCGCGGTGCGCGGCGTGAACGTGGACGGCGTCATCCGGACGCTGCTCGCGCGCGGCCTCATCGGAGAGATGGGGACCGACCCCGAGACGACCGGGACGCTGTACGTGACGACCGAGCTGTTCCTGGAGCGACTGGGGCTGTCGTCACTGAACGACTTGCCGGCCATCGCTCCGTTGCTACCCGAAGTGGACTCCATCGATGACTTCCAGTGAACACCCCGACGGCGTCCGCCTGCAGAAGGTGCTGTCCCAGGCCGGGGTCGCGTCCCGGCGCGCGGCGGAGGACCTGATCGTCGCCGGCCGCGTCCAGGTGAACGGCGAGATCGTCAACGAGCTCGGCCGCCGCGTCGACCCGGACGTAGCGGTCATCCACGTCGACGGCACCCGCGTGAACCTGCGCGACGACCTGATCTACCTGGCGCTGAACAAGCCCAAGGGCGTCCACTCGACGATGTCGGACGACCGCGGCCGCCCGTGCGTCGGCGAGTACCTGATGGGCCGTTACGAGGAGACGCCCGGCGTCGTGCACGTCGGCCGGCTCGACGAGAACACCGAGGGCCTGCTGCTGCTGACCAACGACGGTGACCTCGGTCACCGGCTGATGCACCCGTCCTACCAGGTGCTCAAGACCTACCTGGCCGAGGTCGACGGGCTCGTGCCGCGCGGGCTCGGCAAGGAGCTGCGCAACGGCTGGGAGCTGCCGGACGGCATCATCAAGGTCGACCAGTTCCGGGTCAAGGACATGCACTCCGGCAAGTCGCTGGTGGAGCTGGTCATCCACGAGGGCAAGAAGCACATCGTGCGGCGGCTGCTCAAGGACACCGGGCACCCGGTCCTCAAGCTGGTCCGCACCGCGATCGGCGACGTCCAGCTCGGCAACCAGCGTGTCGGCTCGATCCGCCGCCTGACGAAGGGCGAGGTCGGCTCGCTCTACCGCACCGTCGAGCTCTGACGCCGCTTTCGGGGCCGGGTGGCGGAGCCCCGGTTGTCACAGCACGGCGCTGACGAACCCGCCGGCGGTCTGATCGTCGGAGGCCGGGCGGCCGTACCGCTCGGCCGGCTCGGCGCGGGTGACGGTGGCGGGACGCCGGGGTCGAACCCGGCGGCCCGCAGCCGACTTGCCCAGTCTTCGCGCAAGTCGGCCGGGACGACGACCCGCTCGCACGACGGTTCGGCGCCCCGCCCGGTCAGCACCCGGTTCTTGAACGCCCGGCCGCGAGCAGCACCACCTGGGCGCACCCGGCGGTCAGTGCGGTGCGGCCGGCCGCTCTACCCCCGACTTTCCGCCGTGGCGGGAACGATCTCCGGCTCGCTAGCGTGACGCGCATGCGATCCGGTCTGGTGTGCGGAATCCTCGCGGTGGTCCTGTTCGGCGCGCTCACCCCCGCGGTGGCCGCGGCGCCCCGGGCGAGCGAACCGGTCTACGACTACTCGAAGGCGATCCGCGAGACCGTCTGGGTCGACATCGGCCACGACGGTGACGGCGACGGCAAGCCCGACCGGGTCGCCGCCGACGTCGTGCGGCCGGCCGAACCCGCGGCGGCGGGCACCGAGGTGCCGGTGATCATGGACGCCAGCCCGTACTACTCGTGCTGCGGGCGCGGCAACGAGAGCGAGCTGAAGAGCTACGACAGCGCCGGGAAGCCGGTGAAGTTCCCCCTGTTCTACGACAACTACTTCGTGCCGCGCGGGTACGCGGTGGTGCTCGTCGACCTGGCCGGGACGAACCGCTCGGCCGGCTGCGCGGACGTCGGCGGCGCTTCGGACGTCGACTCGGCTCGCAAGGTGGTCGACTGGCTGAACGGCCGCGCCACCGGGTACAGCGCGAAGACCGGCGGCAGCGCCGTGACGGCGGGCTGGAGCACCGGGAACGTCGGCATGATCGGCAAGTCCTACGACGGCACGATCGCCAACGGCGTCGCCGCGACCGGGGTCGCCGGGCTGAAGACCATCGTGCCGATCTCGGCGATCAGCTCCTGGTACGACTACTACCGCTCGGACGGCGCGACCTTCGGCTTCAACCCGGCCGGGCTGGCGCAGACCGTCGAGGCGAACAACAGCGGGCAGAACTGCGCGGCGCAGAACCAGGCCCTGACCACGGGCGCGACCGCGAACGGCGACTACGGGCCGCTGTGGGCCGCGCGGGACTACGTCGCCCAGGCGCGCAACGTCCACGCCAGCGTGCTGGTTTCGCACGGCGTCAACGACCTCAACGTCAAGACGATCAACTTCGGGCAGTGGTGGGACGCGCTGGCCGCGAACGGCGTCGAGCGCAAGATCTGGCTCGCCCAGACCGGGCACGTCGACCCGTTCGACTACCGCCGTGCCGACTGGGTCGACCTGCTGCACCGCTGGTTCGACCACTACCTGCTCGGGCTCGACAACGGCGTCCAGAACGGCCCGGTGGCCAGCGTCGAGCGGCAGCCGGACCAGTGGGCCGACCAGTCCGCCTACCCGGCCGCGAACGCCGTCACGACGGCGTTGCGCCCGCAGGCCGGCGGCAAGCTCGCCACCGCGACCGCGTCGGGCACGGCGTCGTTCACCGACAACCCGAACGTGGGCGAGGACACCTGGGTCACGAACCCGGGCAGCGCGGCGCTGACCTACTCGACCGGCACGCTGACCTCGGCCCTGCAGGTGTCCGGGACGTCTTCGCTGACGGTCACGGCGACCCCGGGCACGGCGTCGGCGCGGCTTTCGGCGCTGCTCGTGGACCTCGGCCCCGCGACGATCCGCAACTTCGCGGGCAGCGGCGAGGGCATCAAGACGGGGACGACGGAGAACTGCTGGGGCTCGTCGACGGCGGGTGACGACGGGTGTTACCGCGTGGCCTCCGCGGACGTGAAGAAGGTGAACTACACGATCCTCAGCCGCGGCTGGGCGGACCTCGCGAACTACGCTTCCCTTACGCAGGAACGGGTCCTGACGCCGGGGACGGCGTACACGATGACGTTCCGCCTGGCGTCGACGGACCACGTCGTGCCGAAGGGCCACGCGCTGGCCCTGATCATCGGCGGCACGGACGGCAGCTTCATCCGCGGACCGGCCCAGCCAGGACGCGTCACGGTGGACCTGGCCCGCACGTCGGTGTCGGTCCCGCTGGCCGGAGTCCTCCCGGCGGCATCAACCCACCCGACCCCCGATGGCGGCGCGTTCGTACCGTCGGCGGGCCGGGCCTTCACGGCTTTGCGCCGACGCTAGCTCGCTTCGGCGGGAGCGGTGCGGGTGGCCGATTTCCGTTGCAGGGCGCGGGCGATCGGCTCGACGACCCGGGCCGCCGTCGGGCCGAGGATCGCCATCAGCAGGACGTACGCGGTGGCGAGGGCGGCCAGTTCGCCGTCCACCGCGCCCGCCGTCACCGCCAAGCCGGCGATGACGATCGAGAACTCGCCGCGGGCCACCAACGAAGCTCCGGCGCGCGCCCGGCCCATCTTCCCGATGCCCTGGCGGCGCGCGGCCCACCAGCCGGTGGCGACCTTCGTCAGCGTCGTGATCACCGCGAGCACCACGGCCCAGCCGAGCACCGGCGGGATCGACGCCGGGTTCGTGTTGAGGCCGAACACCACGAAGAACACCGCGGCGAACAGGTCCCGCAGCGGCTCGAGCATGTGCGTCGCGTTCTCCGCCGTCGAGCCGGAGATCGCGATGCCGAGCAGGAACGCGCCGACCGCGGCCGACACCTGCATCGCCGACGCGACCCCCGCCACCAGCAGCGCGGCGCCGAGCACCTTGAGCAGGAACACCTCGCGGTCCGGGCTGTCGACCGCGGCCGAGACGTACCGGCCGAACTTCAGCGCGATCACCAGCACCACGGTGATCACCAGCAGCGAGATCCCGACGGCTTCCATGCCGCCCAGCAACGAGACGCCGCCCAGCACCGCGGTGAGGATCGGCAGGTAGAGCGCCATCACCAGGTCTTCGAACACGAGGATCGACAGCACCACCGGCGTCTCGCGGTTGCCGAGCCGGCCGAGGTCGCCGAGGACCTTGGCGACGATCCCGGACGACGAGATGTACGTGACGCCCGCCATCACCATCGCGCCGACCGGGCCCCAGCCCAGCAGCAGCGCCACGGCCGCGCCCGGGGCGGCGTTGAGGACGATGTCGACCAGCCCGGCCGTCCACGAGCGGCGCAGCCCGGTGAACAGCTCGGCCGCGGAGTACTCCAGGCCGAGCAACAGGAGCAGCAGCACGACGCCGATTTCGCTGGCCAGGTGCGTGAAGCCGCCGATGTCGGTGAGCGGGATCAGCCCGCCGGAGCCGAAACAGAGGCCGCCGAGCAGGTAGAGCGGGATGGGGGAGAGGCCGATCTTCCCGGCCAGGCGCCCGAGCACGCCCAGCACGAAGAAGACCGCCCCCAGTTCGATCAGGGACAGCGCGGTGTGGTCCATCGTGCGCTCAGCCGTACTTCAGGATCTTGACGGCGGCCTCGAGGCCCTCGCCGGTGCCCACCGCCACCAGCAGGTCGCCCCCGGTGAGGGTGAAGTCCGGCGTCGGCGAGGGGTGCACCTGGCCGGCGCGCGCCACCGCGACCACCGAAACCCCGGTGCGGGTGCGCATCGCCGTGTCGCCGAGCGTGCGGCCGTCGAACGGGCCGGACTGCTTGATCGGCAGCTGCCGGGTGCTGATCCCGGGCAGGTCCCGGTGCTCCTCGGTCAGCTGCGCGACCAGCTGGGGCGCGCCGAGCAGGTTGGCCAGCGCGCCGGCTTCGTCGGCGGTCAGCGGGATCGAAGCGACGCACGTATCGGGATCGTCGGACTTGGAGACGATCAACTCGATGTGACCGTCCCGCTGGGTGACGACGCCGAGGCGGCGGCCGGTACGGGTGGCGAAGTCCTTGCGGACCCCGATGCCGGGCAGGGGAGTTACTTCGACGTTCACCCAACCACCGTAACCCACGTGTCCGATTCGCGACTTTCAGCCGAGAAGCAGCAGGCCCGCCGCGATGACCATCACGAGCGCGGTCAGGCCGTGGACGCTGTACGCGATGACCTTCTTCCCGCCGTGGCGCAGAACGATCAGCATGTCGAGGACGGGCCAGACGGCCGCGGCGAGGATGGCCCAGCCGAGCGCGTGCGGGTCGCCGTAGATCATCAGGGCCAGCGGGATCAGCCCGGCCCCGATGTCCCGGCCGCCCTTGACGTTGAGGAAGCTTTCGGCGTTTTCGGGGACCTCGGTGAAACCGAAGCCGGCGGCGATCTTGGCCGGCGCGAAGAGGTAGTTGAGGCCGACGTAGATGATGCCGAGCGAGACGATCGCGACGAGGACGTAACCGGCGACGAGCATGGTGTTTCCCTCCAGTTTTCTAGCGGTGCTAGCGATACTAGCAACGCTAACTTAGCGGCGCTAGATTGTCTAGCGGTGCTAGTATCAGCGGCATGACCCAGCGACAGCGCCGAGTGCGCGACCGGACCGAGCGCGGGCAGCGGATCGTCTCCGCGGCCCGGGAGCTGGCCGAGGCGGAGGGCTGGGACGCCGTCACCACACGGCGGCTCGCGGCGCTGATCGAGTACAGCCAGCCGGTGCTCTACAGCCACTTCCCGGGCGGCAAGGACGCGATCATGGCGGCGGCCGCGCTGGAGGGCTTCGCCGAGCTGGCCGCAGTGCTGGCTTCTGCTCGCGAAGGCGGTGTCGCCGGGGTCGCGGGCGCGTACGTCGCCTTCGCCGACGCCAAGCCCGCGCTCTACGACGCGATGTTCACGCTGGCGTCGGACCTGCCCTTCGCGCGGGACGACACGCCACCCGTGCTCCAGGAGGCCTTCGCGGGCCTGTTCGCGGTGGTCGAGCCGGTGGCCGGCGGCCAGCAGCCGGGCACGCTGACCGAGGTGTTCTGGGGCGCGCTCCACGGACTCGTCACGCTGGACCGCGGCCACCGGCTTTCCCCGGAGAACCACGCGGAGCGGCTGGCCGTGGTGGTCGCCCGCTTCGGCGCGCCCGGCACCTGACGCCGTATGCCGTGAAGGGCACCTTCAGGGACTTATAAGCCATGAGGGTGCCCCTCACGGCATTGCGCCCGGCGGTGGCGTCCGGTCGGCTCGCGTACCCGGACGGACGGCTCGCGTACCCGGACGGTCGGCTCGCGTACCCGGAGGGTCGGCTCGCGTGTTTGGGGGTCGACCCGCGTACCTGGATGGTCGGCTCGCGTACCTGGACGGTCGACCCGCGTACCTGGACGGTCGGCTCGCGTACCTGGAGGGTCGGCTCGTGTGTCTGGAGGGTCGACACGGTCGAGGTCGCCCGCTTCGCGGCGGGTCCGCCTCGGCGCCGATGCCGTGAGGGTGCCCCTCACGGCGTTGCGCTCCGGGGCGAAGGCGTCCCGACTGATCCCGTTCGCACCCCGCCCGGCAGAATGGGGTACGGCCCGAACGAGACGAGAACGCGAGGAGAGTGCCGGTGACGGGAGCCCTACGAGGTGTGGTCGCGCTGGACGGCCCGTCGGGGACCGGGAAGACCACCGTCGCGCGCAAGCTCGCCCAGCGCCTCGGCGCCGGCTACCTCGACACCGGCGCGATGTACCGGATGGTCACCCTCGCCGTGCTGCGCGCGGACGTCGATCCGGCCGACGCCCAGGCCGTCGCGAAGCTCGCCGACAACGCCGACTTCGCCATCGGGACCAGCCCCGACCGGCCCGAGATCCGCCTCGCCGGCGAGGACGTCGCCGCAGACATCCGCGGGCCCGAGGTCACCAGGGCCGTCTCGCCCGTCTCGGCCGTGCCGCACGTGCGCGAACTGCTCGTCGCGCGGCAGCGGCGGATCATCGACGAGGTGCTCGACACCGTCGGCGGGATCGTCGTCGAAGGCCGGGACATCGGCACCGTCGTCGCGCCGGACTCGCCGCTCAAGGTCTACCTGACCGCGTCGGCCGACGTCCGCGCGTCGCGGCGCAGCACCCAGGACTCCGCGGCCGGGCGCAAGTCGTCGGTCGCCGACGCCCTGGCGAGCGTCGAGCGCCGCGACCACCTCGACTCGACCCGCGTGACGTCGCCGCTGCGCGCGGCCGAGGACGCCGTCCCGGTCGACACGTCCGAGCTGTCCATCGACCAGGTGATCGTCGCGCTCAGCGAGCTCGCCAGCCACCGCGGCCTGCTGGTGGGGTGCAACGCCGAGGTAGCTCGATGAAAGCTGGGTCCTCTGGGGCCGAGCCCCAGACCCCGGCCGGGGGGCAAGTCTCCCTGGACCCCCCGAAAAAATCGGCGGCCGGACTGCCCGAGGGCTCCGTCGGCTGGCTCCACGACGCCGGGCGGCTCTTCGGCCGGTACCATCTGCGGGCGGTCTTCCGGATCCGGGTGCACGGGCGCGAGCGGATGCCCGCGTCCGGGCCGGTGCTGGTGGTCGCCAACCACAGCTCGTTCATCGAGCCGCAGCTGATCTTCGGAATGCTGCCGCGGCGTTCGGCGTTCCTGGTCAAGGCCGAGCTGTTCGCCGGGATCGTCGGGAAGTTCTTCCTGGCGATCGGGCAGATCCCGCTCAAGCGCGGGGCGATCGACCGCAAACCGCTGATGACGGCGGTCGGCGTGCTCAAGGACGGCGGCGTCGTCGGGATCTTTCCCGAGGGCACCCGCGGCGCCGGGGACGTCGGCGCGGCCGAGCGCGGCGCGGCGTGGCTGGTCCGGGCGTCGGACGCGGTCGTGCTGCCGGTGGCGACCCGCGGGACGCTGCGGCCCGCGAACGGCAAGCGGCGCTGGCGCCCGCGCGTGGACATCCTCGTGGGGGAGCCGTTCACACCGAAGGTCGGACCCGGGAAGACCGGGCTCGACCAGGGCACCGAGGAGCTGCGCGGCGAGCTCGCGGCGCTCGTGAAGACTTTGGACGATTGGCGTGCCGAAAACGGTTTCGGTACGCCATAAGGGAAATTGGGTAGTGATGGCTGAGTTCGATTCCGCCTCTGCGGGAGAAATCACATCGGCGGCGTTGGACAGCGTCGGCGAAGTCGACGGCACCTGGTCGGACGAGACCGAGTTCGCCAGGATCGACGCGCAGATCGAGGCGGCGGAAGCGGCCGAGGAGGCCGCGCTCGCGCAGCCGGTGCTCGCCGTCGTCGGGCGGCCGAACGTGGGCAAGTCCACGCTGGTCAACCGCATCATCGGCCGCCGCGAAGCCGTGGTGCAGGACGTGCCGGGCGTCACCCGCGACCGCGTCGCCTACGACGCCTACTGGGGCGGGCGCAAGTTCACCCTGGTCGACACGGGCGGCTGGGAGCCGGACGCGACCGGGCTGCAGGCCTCCGTCGCCGCGCAGGCCGAGCTGGCCATGCAGACCGCCGACGCGATCCTGCTGGTGATCGACGCCTCGGTCGGGGCCACGGCCACCGACGAAGCCGCGTCCAAGGTGCTGCGCCGCTCGAAGAAGCCGGTGCTGCTCGTGGCGAACAAGGTCGACGACGACCGGCTGCTCGCGGACACCGCGTCGCTGTGGTCGCTCGGCCTCGGCGAGCCGCACCCGGTCAGCGCGCTGCACGGCCGCAGCTCCGGTGACCTGCTCGACGCCATCCTCAAGACCCTGCCCGAGGCGCCGCGCGAAGGCGTCGCGGCGACGTCGGGCCCGCGGCGCGTCGCGCTGGTCGGGAAGCCGAACGTCGGCAAGTCGAGCCTGCTGAACAAGCTCTCGGGCGAGGAGCGCTCGGTCGTCGACTCGGTGGCCGGCACCACGGTCGACCCGGTCGACTCGCTGGTCGAGCTGGACGGCGAGACCTGGCGGTTCATCGACACCGCGGGCCTGCGCAAGCGCGTCAACTTCGCCGCGGGCGCCGAGTACTACGCCTCGCTGCGCACCAAGACGGCGATCGACGCGGCCGAGGTCGCGGTCGTGCTGCTGGACGCCGCCGAGCCCATCTCGGAGCAGGACCTGCGGGTGCTGAGCATGGTCGTCGAGGCCGGGCGCGCGTGCGTGCTGGTGTTCAACAAGTGGGACCTGGTCGACGAGGACCGCCGGCACGCCATGGTCCGCGAGCTGGACCGCGGCCTGGTCCGCGTCCCGTGGGCCGAGAAGGTCAACGTCTCGGCGCTGACCGGGCGGTCGGTGCGCAAGATCGCTCCGGCACTGCGGACGGCGCTGGCGTCGTGGGACAAGCGGGTGCCGACCGGTCAGCTCAACGCGTGGCTGTCCGACCTGATCGCGGCCACCCCGCCGCCGGTCCGCAGCGGCAAGCAGCCGAAGGTGCTGTTCGCGACGCAGGCCGGCATCCGGCCGCCGACGCTGGTGCTGTTCACCACCGGCTTCCTCGAGGCGGGCTACCGCCGGTTCATCGAGCGGAAGTTCCGCGAGCAGTTCGGCTTCGAAGGCAGCCCCGTTCGGGTGAATGTGCGCATCCGCGAAAAGAAGGCGCGGCCGAAGGCCGGCGGAAAAGCGGCCAGGCCCGCCAAATCCCGGTGATTTCCTGACCCGTTCCGGCGAACACGCGTGCCTGGACGGACGACACGCGTACCTGGATGGACGACACGGCGCCCGGACGAATCTTCGGCCGGGCGCCGTCTCGGCCGGTTGATCGCGCGTGTGACCTGCGCGTCACCCGGGTTCGTCCGGGGCGTGAGGTCCGACACTCCGCCGTGACCCGGGAGATATCTTTCCTTGATCCGCGAGTATGGTTGAGGGTCGTTGCGGGCGCCTCATTCCGGAGTGCAAGCCCGATAGAGGCTCGCGGAAGGTGAGTGATGGGCTTGTGCGCCCATAGTTCGTTGCTGCACGTCTTCGTCACGCTCGGGGTGTCCGGGCGATGACCGTCACGGTAGAACCGGCTGAATCCGCTTCGGAAATGACCGCGCCGCTGCCCTGCGTCGCCGAGGTGACCCACGCGCCGTCGACGTCCCCCGTCGCCGACCGTGCTCTCTTCTGGTCCGGGCTCGGCGCGAGCGAGCGCACGCTGCTCGACGTCCTCGCCGCCACGGCCGAGCGCCACCCCAACGCCGCCGCGATCGACGACGGCACCACCACCCTGACCTACCGCCGGCTCCTCGAAGAGATCGACGTCTACGGCCGCCGCCTGCGCGGGTACGGCGTCGGCGTCGGGGACCGCGTCGGCATCCGGATCTCCTCCGGCACCGCCGAGCTGTACGTCGCGATCCTCGCCACCCTGTCCGTCGGCGCCGCCTACGTGCCGGTCGACGCGGACGACCCGGACGAGCGCGCCGAGCTCGTCTTCGAAGAGGCCCAGGTCGCGGCGGTCGCCACCGACGGCAAGATCAACGTCCACAGCACACCTGGTGGCCGCGAGGGTGTCCCCGGCCCGGCCGACGACGCCTGGATCATCTTCACCTCCGGCTCCACCGGCAAGCCCAAGGGCGTCGCGGTCACGCACGCCTCCGCCGCCGCGTTCGTCGACGCCGAGGCCGAGCTCTTCCTCACCGAGGAGCCGATCGGCCCGGGCGACCGCGTGCTGGCCGGGCTGAGCGTCGCCTTCGACGCCTCCTGCGAAGAGATGTGGCTGGCCTGGCGCCACGGCGCCTGCCTGGTGCCGGCGCCGCGCGCGCTGGTCCGCACCGGCGTCGACCTCGGCCCGTGGCTGGTCGCGCAGAGCATCACCGTGGTCTCCACCGTGCCGACGCTGGCCGCGCTGTGGCCCGCCGACGCGCTCGAAGACGTCCGCCTGCTCATCTTCGGCGGCGAAGCGTGCCCGCCGGAGCTGGCCGAGCGCGTCGCCGTCGAAGGCCGCGAGGTCTGGAACACCTACGGTCCCACCGAAGCCACCGTCGTCGCCTGCGCCGCGCAGCTGACCGGCGAAGGCCCGGTCCGGATCGGCCTGCCCCTTTCGGGCTGGCAGCTGGCCGTGGTCAACGACGAGGGGCAGCCGGTCGCCATGGGCGAGACCGGCGAGCTCGTCATCGGCGGCGTCGGCCTGGCCCGCTACCTCGACGCGGAGAAGGACGCCGAGAAGTTCGCGGCCCTGCCGTCGCTGGGCTGGCAGCGCGCCTACCGCTCGGGTGACATGGTCCGCGCCGAAGCCGACGGCCTGCTGTTCCTCGGCCGGCTCGACGAGCAGGTCAAGCTCGGCGGCCGCCGCATCGAGCTGGGCGAGGTCGACGCCGCGCTGCAGGCCCTGCCGGGCGTGCAGGGCGCGGCCGCCGCGATCCGCCGCACCAAGGCGGGCAACCAGGTTCTCGTCGGGTACGTCGTCCCGGCGCCGGGCGTGACTTTCCGGCACGACGAGGCCGCGACCCGGCTGCGCGAGCACCTGCCCGCCGCGCTGGTGCCGCTGCTCGCCGTCGTCGAAGACCTGCCCACCCGCACTTCCGGCAAGGTCGACCGCAACGCCCTCCCGTGGCCACTGTCCACAGTGGACGCGGCCGGGCTGTCCCCGACCCAGGCGTGGCTCGCCGAGGGCTGGGCCGAGATCCTCGGGGTGTCGGTCGACGACCCGAAGGCCGACTTCTTCACCCACGGCGGCGGCAGCCTGACCGCCGCCCAGGTCGTCGCGCGGATCCGCACCCGGCACCCGCAGGTGTCGGTCGCCGACATCTACTCCTACCCGAAGCTGGGCGCGCTGGCCGCGATGCTGGACGCGCTGAGCGGCCAGGCCACCGAACGCCGGGACATCGCGCCGACCAAGCGCCGTGCCGGGGTGATCCAGACGCTGCTGATGGTCCCGCTGATGGGGCTGGTCGGCCTGCGCTGGGCGACCCTCGCCGCCGCGCTGTCGAACGTCCTGTCCCTGCTCGGGCTCGCCTGGGCGCCGACGCTGAACTGGGCGTGGCTCGTGCTGGCCTGGGCCGTGCTGTTCAGCCCGGCCGGGCGGATCGCGATCGCCGCGGGCGGCGCCCGCGTGCTGCTGTCCGGCGTGCGGCCCGGTACCTACCCGCGTGGGGGCAGCGTCCACCTGCGCCTGTGGACGGCCGAGAAGCTCGCCGAGTTCTCCGGCGCGGACAGCGTCGCCGGCGCGTCCTGGATGACGACCTACGCCAAGGCTCTCGGCGCGCGCATCGCCAAGGACGTCGACCTGCACTCGCCGCCGCCGGTCACCGGCTTCCTCAAACTGGGCCGCGGCGCCGCCGTCGAGCCCGAGGTCGACCTGTCCGGCCACTGGGTCGACGGCGACCGCGTGCACATCGGCAAGGTCCGCATCGGCGCGGAGGCCCGGATCGGCGCGCGCAGCACGCTGTTCTCCGGCGTCCGCATCGGCAAGGGCGCGGAGATCGCGGCCGGGTCGACCGTCCGCGGCGCGGTGAAGGCCGGCCAGCACTGGGCCGGTTCGCCCGCCGCCCCCGTCGGCAAGGACGGCAAGGACGCGAAGGACGCGCTGAAGTGGCCGTCGAGCCGCCCGCCGCGGTCGCACTTCTGGGCGACCGTGTACGGCGTGACCTCGGTGATCCTCGGCTTCCTGCCGGGCCTCGCCGCGCTCCCGGGCGTGGCGGTGCTGGGTTACGCGATCGCCGGCGCGCCGACGCTGCCGGCCGCGTTCACCCAGGCGCTGCTCTTCGTGCCGGTCGCGACCGCCGCGTACTTCCTGACCTACATGCTGTTCGTGCTCGTCGGCGTCCGGTCCCTGAGCATCGGCATGGTCGAGGGTTACCACCCGGTCCACGGCCGCGTCGCGTGGCAGGTCTGGGCCACCGAGCGGCTGATGAGCATGGCCCGCGAAGGCCTGTTCCCGTTGTACGCCAGCCTGTTCACGCCGGTGTGGCTGCGGCTGCTCGGCGCGAAGGTGGGGCGCAACGTCGAGGCGTCGACGGTGCTCGCGCTGCCGAAGATGACCCAGGTCGACAGCGGCGCGTTCCTGGCCGACGACACCATGGTGGCCACCTACGAGCTCGGCCACGGCTGGCTGCACGTCGCCCCGGCCCGGATCGGCAAGCAGGCCTTCCTCGGCAACTCGGGGATGACCGCGCCCGGCCGTTCGGTACCCAAGCGCGGGCTCGTCGGCGTCCTGTCCTCGACGCCGCTGCGGGCGAAGAAGGGCTCGTCGTACCTCGGCATGCCGCCGCTGCCGGTCCGCCGCGCGATCGGCGACGCCGACACGAGCCGCACCTACACCCCGGCGCTGCACCTCAAAGCGGCGCGGGCGCTGGTCGAACTGTGCCGGATCATCCCGGTCATGTGCGGGGTCGCGCTGAGCGTCACGGTCGCGTTCGGCCTGCTGTGGGCGGCCTCGACCTTCGGCTTCGGCGTCGCCGTGCTGCTCGCCGGGCCCGCCCTGCTGGCCGCCGGGATCGTCGCGGCGCTGACCGCGACCGTGATGAAGTGGCTGCTGGTCGGGAAGTTCCGCGAAGTCGACCACCCGCTGTGGAGCTCGTTCGTCTGGCGCAACGAGCTCGCCGACACCTTCGTCGAGACGCTGGCCGTGCCGTGGCTGATCGGGTCCCTCGGCGGCACCCCGCTGCTGGCGGCCTGGCTGCGCACGATGGGCGTCAAGATCGGCCGCGGTGTGTGGCTGGAGACGTACTGGCTGCCCGAGGCCGACCTCGTCGAGCTGGGCGACGGCGCGACGATCAACCGCGGCTGCGTGGTGCAGACGCACCTGTTCCACGACCGGATCATGAGCATGTCGCGGGTGACCCTCGACGAGGGCGCGACGCTCGGCCCGCACGGCATCGTGCTGCCGGGCGCGAGCATCGGCGCGCGCACCACGGTCGGCCCCGGGTCCCTGGTGACCCGCGGCGACGAGGTGCCGCCCGACTCCCGCTGGCTCGGCAACCCGATCTCCGCGTGGACGGGTAAGTAGAAGGTCACGAAGTACCCACCTGGCTCGCCCGACTCACCCGTCCGTGCGAGCCTGGTCCGGGTACGCACGAAGAAAGGTCCGCAACGGGTGATTTCGAAGGCCTCCGCTCCCGCACCCGGCGCGGACACCTCAGGCGACTCGTACCTCCCGGCGCACGGCAACGGCGGTTACCGGGTCCGGCACTACGACCTGACCCTGGACTACAAGGTCACGCCGAACCGGCTGTCGGCTTCGGCGGTGATCACGGCCGAGGCGACGCAGTCGCTTTCCCGCGTCAGCCTCGACTTCGGCGAGTTCCGGATCAACCGCGTGCTGGTCGACGGCAAGCCCGCGAAGTACCTCAAGCGCGTGCGGAAGCTGCACGTCAAGCCGCAGAAGGCGATCGCCGCCGGCAGCGGGTTCACCGTCGAGGTGTTCTACGTCGGCAACCCGCGTCCGGTGGGGAGCCGCTGGGGTGACGTCGGCTGGGACGAGCTGACCGACGGCGCGCTCGTGGCGAGCCAGCCGGTCGGCGCGCCGTCGTGGTTCCCCTGCAACGACCACCCGTCGGACAAAGCCGCCTACCGGGTCACCGTCACGACGTCGTCGCCCTACCTGGTCGCGGTCACCGGCGAGCTCGTCGACCGCTACACCTCGGCCAGCACGACGAAGTGGGTCTTCGAACGGCACGAGCCGACGGCGACCTACCTGATGAGCGTGCAGATCGGCCGCTACGACGACGTCGACCTGAGCGGCGGGGGCTGGTTCTCGCGCATGGGCGCGGTCGCGCGCCGGCTGAGCGTCGACATCGGGCGCGCGAGCGGGCAGGTGGAAGCGGTCCACGAGACCGTGCCGCAAAGCGCCGCCGTGCCGCCGCGGCTGCGCCGGCCGTTCGAGCACGACTTCGGCCGGCAGGGCCGGATGATGGAGGTCCTGCAGCGGCTGTTCGGCCCGTACCCGTTCGGCGAGTACCAGATCGTCGTGACCGACGACGACCTCGACGACCCGATCGAAGCGCAGGGCATGTCGATCTTCGGCGCCAACCACGTCGACGGCCGCCGCACGTACGAGCGGCTCGTGGTGCACGAACTGGCGCACCAGTGGTTCGGCAACAGCCTGACGGTGGCCGACTGGCGCCACATCTGGCTGAACGAGGGCTTCGCGACCTACGCCGAGTGGCTGTGGTCGGAGGAGTCGGGCGGCGAGCCGGCGCAGACCCTGGCGCGCACCTGGCACACCCGGATGAAGGCCAAGCCGGCCGACGTCCGCGTCGCCGACCCCGGCGTGGCCCGGATGTTCGACGAGCGCGTCTACAAGCGCGGCGCGCTGACGCTGCACGCATTGCGGGCGGAGATCGGGGATCCGGCGTTCTTCGCGTTGCTGAAGGCGTGGACGACCGGACACCGGCACGGACTGGTCACGACGGACGGGTTCGTCGCGCTGGCGGAGGAGCACGCGGGCCGCTCTCTGGGGACGTTCTTCACCCGCTGGCTGGACACCCCGGCGCTGCCGCCGCTGCCCTAGCCGTCGATGCGGTCGAACGTCCCCGGGGGCGCGAGCGGCCGGGGAGTTCCTCGGCCGTTCTCACCCGGACGGGTGGTCTTCCCGGCAGAATGGGGCTCTCGACGAGGGGAGCGCTGATGAGCGAGCCGGGGCCGCCTTACGGGTATCCGCAGTGGCAGCCGCCGCGGCCGCCGAAGAAGACGTCGCCGGCGGCCGTCGTGCTGATCACCGGCTCGGTGGTCGTGGTCGTCGTGATGGTGCTCGCCTTCCTGGCTTGGGGAGAACCCGGGTTCCTCCGGAAGCCGGAGGGCAACGCGGACGGCGTGTGGTTCACGACGGCGCCGTCCTCCTCGCAGCCGCCCGCGAGGATCGCGTCGCCGAGCGCCTCGGTGCCGGCGGCGGGCGGCCGGGTCCCGTTGCCGAAGCGGCCGAGGCCGCTCGCCGACCCGATCACGTGCGCGTTCACCCCCGCCCCCGGCACCCCCGCGCCCAAGAAGGCCACGCTGCCGCCGGACGGCCCGGCGCCGTCGTCGGGCACCATCCCGGTGCGGCTCGCGACCAGCGCCGGCGCCATCGGGCTGACGCTGGACCGCGCGCTGGCGCCGTGCACCGTGGTCAACTTCCTGAGCCTGGCCGAGCAAGGGTTCTACGACGGCACGTCGTGCCACCGGCTTTCGGTGGCGGACGGTCTGCGGATGCTGCAGTGCGGCGACCCGATCGGCGACGGCACCGGCGGCCCCGGCTACACGATCAAGGACGAGACGTTCCCCGAACTGACGTACGGCCGCGGCATCCTCGCAATGGCGAAGACGTCCGAACCCGACACGGGCGGCTCCCAGTTCTTCCTGGTGTACGGGGACACCCGGATCCCGCCGGAGTACACGGTGTTCGGCAGCATCGACGACGCCGGCCTGGCGGTGCTCGACCAGGTGGCCACCGCCGGCGTCGACCCGGCCAAGCCCGGCATGGGCGACGGCAGCGGCCCGCCGAAGATCCCGGTCACCTTCACCGGCATCACGACCCCGTAACCGGCGTACCCAGAGGGTCGGCTCGCGTACCCAGTGGGTCGGCTCGCGTACCCAAGGAGTCGGCTCACGAACCGACCCTCCAGATACGCGAGCCGACTGTCCAGGTACGCGAGCCGACCCTCCAGGTACGCGAGATTCCCGTTACGGGCGGTCGAGCAAGTCGCGGAGGGCGGCCAGGAGGGTGGGGACCGCCGTGGGGGACGACGTGTGGCTGCGCCAGGCGATGTAGCCGTCCGGGCGGACCAGCAGGCAGCCGTCCTCGTCGATGCCGCTGAGGCGGGACCAGTCGCCGTAGGCGTCGCGGGTCTCCGGGTCGCCGACGCGCACCGTCCGCAGGTCGAGGCCCAGTTCCGCGCCCACCTTGGCCGCGGCGTCGCCCCAGGCGGTGCCGGTGAGGCCGGTCAGCACCGTCCAGCGGCCACCGCCGACAACGTCCAAAGTGGACACCCGGCGGCCGTGTGCGCCGACCAGCCACGCGTGCGGCAGCTTCGCGCCCGGCTCGGTGCTGGGCCGGTGGAACAGCTCGGGATCGCGCCCGGAATCCGTCGGCGCGACGCCGTCGGGCAGCACCGCGCCGGAGATGTAGCGCTGGTCCATCTCGACGCCGTGCGCGTTGAACTCGTAGTGCTTCAGCTCGATCGCCTTCGCCAGCTCACGCCGTTTCGACGCGCCCTCGAGCGTCGGCGCGAGGCAGGTTTCGAGGCCCGCGGTGATGCCGTCGGAATCCGTGTCGCCGGCGATGCCGAGCGCGGCGAAGATCGGCCCGAACTGGTCACGGCTGAGGTTCGCCCGGTCGACGATCTGCTTGCCGACCGGCGCGCGCTCGGCGGTGTAGCTGTCCAGCAGGCCTTCACCCGCTTCGCCGCGCACGACCATCGCGAGCTTCCACGCCAGGTTGTAGGAGTCCTGGACGGACGTGTTCGACCCGAGCCCGTTGGACGGCGGGTGCCGGTGCACGGCGTCCCCGGCGCAGAACACCCGGCCGTTGCGGTACTCCGTCGCGTAGTTGTGGTTGACCGTCCACAGGGACGTCGAGGTGATCTCGACGTCGAGGTCCGGGTCGCCGACGAGGTCGCGCACCAGCCGCGTCGCCTCTTCGACGTCGACCTCGGGCGGCGCCTGCTCGATGTCGTAACCCCAGGTCAGCAGCCACTGGTTCCACGGCCGCACCATCCGGACCAGGCCCATCCCGATCCCGCCGAGGTGCGCGCCCGGCCGCATCACCCAGTAGAGGACGCTCGGCCGGTGCGCGACGTACGGCGCGAGGTCCGCGGTGAACGTGATGTTCATGCTGCCCGCCTTGCCGGTCTGCCCGGCGATCGGCAGGCCGGCCAGCTCGGCGACGCGGCTGCGCGCGCCGTCGGCCCCGATCAGGTACTTGGCGCGCAACGAGAACTCGTCACCGCGCACGCGGTCGAGGAACCGCGCGGTGACGCCGTCCTCGTCCTGGGTGAAGTCGAGGAACTCGGTGTCCAGCCGCAGTTTCGCGCCGCGCGCGGCGGCTTCGCTCGCCAGGATGGGCTCGAGGTAGGTCTGCGGCAGGTCGATCATGTGGCACGGGCTCGCGGCGGTGTACTCCGACGCCGACCCGGCGCCGGTGCCCCAGCTGGCGATCCGGCCGATCTCCGGCCCGGTCAGCGACGTGCAGAGCACGGTGTCGCCCATCAGGTCCGGCGGGGTGCCGACGGCCAGCGCCTGGTCCTCGACGCCGAGGTCGCGGAAGACCTCCATGGTCCGCTGGTTGGTGATGTGCGCGCGGGGCGTGTTGGCCATCCAGCCGTATTTGGTGGCGAGCACCGTGGGGACGCCGTAGGTGGCGAGCAGCAGCGCCGCCGAGCCCCCGGCGGGGCCGCTGCCGATCACTATGACGTCGGTGTCGTAGCTCATCTCGTGCTCCCGGGCTGGATGCGGAAAGTGAAGTCGAGCCGGCGCCAGAGCGCGGGCTCGCGGCCGTCCGGGGCGGGCCCGGACTGCTCGGTGAAGTCGACGATCAGGCCGTCCTTGACGCCGAACACGGTGTCGGAGTCCAGGTATTCGCCGCCGCGGACGAACAGCTGCGTGATGAGCGTCCGGTAGCCGGGTTTGGCGATCATGAAGTGCACGTGCGGCGCCCGGTAGGGGTGGCGGCCGGCGACGTCGAGCATCTGCCCGACCGGCCCGTCGGCGGGGATCGGGTACGCGCTCGGCACGATGGTCCAGAACCGCAGCCGGCCGTCGGCGTCGGTGCGGAAGCGCGCCCGCAGCACCGGGCCGTCGAGGTCGGGGAGCTGGACGTCGTATAAACCGTCCTCATTGGACTGCCAGACGTCGACGACCGCCTCGGGAACCGGGGCGCCGTGGGTGTCGGTGATCCGGACGTCCGTCCACAGTGGAGTACCGGGCAGGCCGGCCGCGAGGTCGGCGCCCTGCGGCGTCTCCGGCGGGCCCTCGACGTAGAACGGGCCCAGCACGGCCGACGGTGTGGTGTCGGGTGTGCGCGAGTTGGTCAGGACGTCGACCACGCTGGACACGCCGAGCGTGTCCGACAGCAGGATGAACTCCTGGCGGGTGTCGCTCGAAATCTGGCCGGTGCGGGTCAGGAACCCGATCGCGTACTCCCACTCGTCCTGGGTGAGGTCGGTGCGGATCGCGTAGCCGTGCAGCGTCTCGACGAGGTCGGTGAGCAGCTCGCGGACGCGGTCCGGCGCGTCCGCGAAGCTCTCGACGACCTGTTTCGTGAGCGCCGTGAGCACCGGGGTAGCCGTCGTGCGGGTGCCGTTCAGGGCCTGGCGCAGCAGGTCTTCCTCGGGCTCGCCGGCGATGTCGGGCTCGGTGAGCCCGAGTTCGGCCAGCGAGTGCGGGATCGGCAGGGACGCGGTCAGCTCGAAGACGTCGTTCGCGTCTTCGAGACCCAGGTGCGCCATGACGTACGGGAGCAGGACGGCGTGGGTTTCGGCGTGCGGCAGCCCGAACTTGCCGCCGAGGTGGTGGCACAGCTTGTGGTGCAGGCCCATCGAAACGCTGTCGAGGCACGAACCCGCCAGCCACGCGCCGCGCAGGGCGTCGGTCCGCGCGTCCACATCGGACGGATCGGCCACGATCCGCGGCAGCGCGTCCTCGAGCAGCCTCGTCGCTTCCGCGGCGAGCAGGTCCGTCATCGGATTGGCGTCCGGGGCGTAGCGCGCCTCGACGGCGTGGGCGAGCGCGTTGATCCCGCTCGCGGCCGAGGTGGCCACGGGCAGCGAGAGCGTCAGGCCGACGTCGTAGAGCACCACCTCGGGCCGCACCTTCGGGGACCGCTGCGTGGTCTTGCGGCCGTCGGCCGTCTCACCGAGCACCGAAGTCAGCTCCGAGCCCGCGTACGTCGTGGGCACGATCAGCTGCGGCAGGTCGGTGCGCAGGGCGAGCGCCTTCGCCAGCCCGGTGGCCGAGCCGCCACCGACCGCGACGACGCCGTCGACGCCGTGGTCGGCGACGACCTTCAGCGCGCGCTCGGTGACGTCGATCGGGGTGTGCATGGCCGCGTCCTCGAAGCGCGCGGCCAGCCGGGGGCCGAGCGCGGCCGCGGCCCGGTCGCCGTAGCGCGGGCCGGCGACGAGCAGGACACGCCCGAGTCCCAGCCGGTCGGCCTCCGCGCCGACGTCGTCGAGGGAGCCGAAGACCACCCGGACGGGGTTCGCGGCGTAGCTGAACGAGGTCATGCGAGGGAGTATCCGGCCCGGTCGGGGCCCGGTCCTGCACGTTCGTGCTGCGTCAAGGCACGAAACGCGCGTCTCAGCCCGCCCGGCGCAGGGCGCCCGGCGTGGTGCCGAGCTGGGCGCGCAGCACGCGCGTCAGGTGCTCCTGGTGCGAGAAGCCGCAGCGGACGGCGATCTCGGCGATCGGGTCGGTGCCGGTGCGCAGCAGCAGCCCGGCCTGCTCGACGCGCAGCCGTAGCAGGAACCGGTGCGGCGGCAGGCCGGTGCGGGCCTTGAACTGCCGGGAGAACTGGCTGACGCTCAGCCCGGCGAGCGCGGCCAGGTCGGCCAGCGGCACCGGCTCGGCCAGCCGGTCCGCCATCCGGTCGCGCACCCGCGCGAACTGGTGGTCCGACAGCCCGCGGGCCGGCTCGAGGACCCGGGCGCGGCCGGCGTGGTGGTGGCGGACGAGCTGCGCGGCGACGAGCGCGCCGAGCTGGTCGGCGTAGGTGCGCGCGCCCGGCTCCCAGTCGCGGACGACGCCGTCGAGGCTCAGCACGAGCTGTTCGAGCAGGGGATCGCTGCCGAACTCCTCGGCGAGCCGCACGGGCGCGTCCCCGCCGGCTGCTTCCTGCACGGCGTCGTCGGCGACGTAGACGTGCACGGTGTCGAGCTCCCCGCCCAGCTCGACGGACAGGTCCACGTGCGACGGCTGCAGGAACAGCCCGCCGGCGGGCATCCGCCGGCTCCGCTCGTGGGGGGTCCCGACGCCGCGCCGGACCGTCACGGGCCCGCCGAGGTGCAGGATCAGCTGGTGGCTGCGGGCCGGTCCGAATGCCGCGCGGTAAGGGCGTTCCCGCTGCTTGGAGAGGTAGACGCGATCCCAGCCGAGGCCTTCGCTGGTGCGTTCCGGACGGACCCAGGGCAGCGCGAGGATGCCGTTGGTGTCCGCCAGCCCGAGTTCGCCCACGCCTGCCTCCTCGACGTCGAGGCCGACCCCGATCGTACCCGCGCGAAGGGTCGGCCCACGTCCTCAAACAGTCGCCTCGCGTATCCAGCCAGTCGGCCCGCGTACTCAGAGGGTCGGCTCGCGTACCCAGGCAGTCGGCTCGCGTACTCAGGTGGTCGGCTCACGAACCGACCCTCCAGGTACGCGAGCCGACCTTCCGGGTACGTGAGCCGACCCTCCGGGTACGTGAGCCGACCTTCCGGGTACGCGAGCCGACCCTCCGGGTACGCGAGCCGACCCTCCGGGTACGCGAGCCGACTCTGTGGGTACGTGAGTCGACCGTCCGGGTCAGCCCGGGCTGGCGCGGCCGTGGCGCCAGTAGCCGAGGAACGCGATGTCGGACTTCGGCCAGCCGCGGTCGCGCACCAGGTGGCGGCGCACGCCGGTGGCGAGCGCGGCCTCCCCGGCGACCCAGCCGTAGGCGCGTCCGGGCGGCAGGTCGGCGTCCCGGACCGCCTGTAGCGCGAGCGTGCCCGGGCGGCCGGACTGCCGCCGGGGCAGCCAGTGCACCCGGACCCCGGGCAGGGCCTCGACCTCCCGGATGTCCGACTTCGCCGGCACCTCCAGGAACACCTCCGCCACCAGGTCGGCGGGAGCGCTTTCGAGGATCGCCAGGACCGCGGGCAGCGCGCTCTCGTCGCCGGCGAGCAGCTGCCACGACACGCCGGCCGGCGGCAGGTAGCTCACGCCGAGGTCGAAGACCCCGGCCGGGTCGCCGGGGCGGGCGCGACGGGCCCACTCGGCGGCCGGGGCGTCGCCGTCGTGCAGGGCGAACTCGATGTCGATCTCGCCGGGGCGGGACCGCCGGATCGTGTAGTTGCGGACCCACGGGCGGCGGCTCTTCGGCATCAGCAGCACCTCGGCCATCCAGCCCTCGTGATCCAGGGTCGGCATCCGCAGCCCGTCCTGCCCGGCGCGGGGGAAGAACAGCCGGACGGCCTGGTCGTCGCCCGCCGGCTCGAACTCCGCCAGCTCCGGGCCGCCCAGGGTGACGGTCCGGAACGCCGGGCTCGGCGCCGTGTTCGCCCGGACTTCGAGCGTGATCATCTTCCGCGTCTTCGCGCGGCGGACCTTCGGGATCATCAGACGTCCAGCACGAGCCGGGGCGAGACCGCGCGGGAGACGCACGCGTACATCCGGCCGGGCGGCGCGCCGATGTCGTCGCGGTGCTCGGGTTCGCCGTCGACGACCGCCAGCTCGCAGCTGCCGCAGACGCCTTCGCGGCAGCCTGACGGCACCGGGCGCCCGGCATGGGTCAGCGCGTCGAGCAGGGACTCGTCCGGCGGCACCTGGATCGTCCCGCCGGAGCGGGCACACACCACCTCGAACGCCGTGTCGGGCCCGAACACGCGGCGCGTGGGCCGGAAACGTTCGGTGTGCACCCGCGGGAACACGGCCTCGGCCGCGGCGAGCATCGACGCCGGGCCGCAGCAGTAGACCTCCGCGCGCGGGTCCAGCGCCGCGAAGTCCGGCCGGCCGCGTTCGGCCGTAGGGAACAGCCGGACGCGGTCGCCGTACTCGGCAAGGAGTTCCGAAGCGAACGGCATGGTCGTGAGCGACCGGCCCGCGTACACCAGCGTCGCCGCGGCGCCGGACGCGACGGCCGCCCGCAGCATCGGCACCATCGGCGTGATCCCGATCCCGCCGGCCAGGAACAGGTACTCCGGCGCCGGCACGAGCGGGAAGTGGTTGCGCGGCAACGAGACTTCGAGCGTCCGGCCGGGGCGCAGGTACAGGTGGACGTACTCCGAGCCACCGCGGCTGAGCGGGTCGTGGCGCACCGCGATCCGGTAGCTCGTGAGGTCGGCGGGGTCGCCGCACAGCGAGTACTGCCGGGTCAGCCAGTTCGGCAGCGCGAGATCGATGTGCGCGCCCGGCTCCCACGGTTCGAGGGGTCCTGCGTCTCCGTGCAGGACCAGGGAAACGACGTCGTCGGCGACCCGCTCGACGCGGTCGAGGATCGTCTTCTGCATGGGTCAGTACAGCTTCCGGTAGCCGGCTTCGAGCATGGCCTCGAACTGCGCCGGGTCGACGTCCACGCCGAGCTGGTCGGACACGATCTCGCCGGCCGAGGGCAGCTCGCCGGCCAGCGCCTGGCTCGCGGGATCCCAGAGCCGGGACCGGATCAGCGCGCGGCCGCAGTGGAAGAACACCTGCTCGACCTCGACGACGATGGCCAGCTCGGGCTCCTTCGCCTCGGTCCGCATCCGGGCGAGCACGCCGGGGTCGTCGGTGACGTACGCGCGGCCGTTGACACGCAGGGTTTCCCGCATGCCGGGGACGAAGAACAGCATCCCGACGCCGTCGTTCTCGGCGATGTTGCGGAAGGAGTCGGCGATCTTGTTGCCGGTGCGGTCGGGCATCGCGACCGTGTGCTCGTCGAGCACCTTCACGAAGCCGGGGTAGTCGCCGCGGGGCGAGCAGTCGGCGCGGCCCGCGGCGTCGGCGGTGGCCAGCGTGAGGAAGGGGGAGTGGGCGATGAAGCGGCGGGCGTGCCGGTCGACGTGGTCGCCGATCTTGGCCTCGATCATCGCCTCGGGCTCGCCCAGCCGGGCCCGCACCTCGACCATGGAGACTCGGTGCAGCGTATCTGTGCTGGTCATGACACAATTATGAGCAAATACTCAGGTCTTGCGCTACTCGCTTTCGAGGCGCGCGGAAGGGAGCGCCGTGCCGTCGGACCAGCGCCGCATCCAGCCACGTAAACAGCCGCGTCAGGTCCGCGCCGAGCTGACCCGGCAGCGGATCCTGACCGCGGCTGCTCACGTTTTCGGCGAGCACGGGTACGCCGCGGGCACCACCAACCGCATCGCCGAGCGGGCCGGGATCTCCATCGGCTCGCTGTACCAGTACTTCCCGAACAAGGACGCGATCCTCGCCGAGCTGCTGCTCCGCCACCTCGACGACGGCGCGGCCGCCACGGCGAAGATCCAGGCCGGGCAGCTGCCCGGCCCGATCGACGAGGTCTTCCGCGTCTTCGTCCGCGGCGCGATCGACACCCACCTCGACGAGCCCCGGCTGCTGCGCGTGCTGCTGGAGCAGGCGCCGCGGTCACGGCACCTGCTGGAGAAGGTCGAACGGCTCAAGCTGTCCCTGGTCACCTACCTGCGGGAGCTCCTGGACGGCCACCCCGAGGTTCGGGTCGCCGACACCGAGACGGCGGCGCGGCTGATCGTCACGACGGTCGAGCTGGTCGTCCACCAGCTCGTGGCCGACCACGAGCCGGTGGACGTCGCCCGGCTGGAGGACGAGATGGTCGCGATGCTGACGCGCTACGTCAGGGGGTGAACTTCCGGGCAGGTCGGTCGAGCAGCCTCATGAGCATTTCCGCTTCCTCCGGGCTGACCGGGAGGTCCTCGTCGGACGAGTCGGCGGTCTCGAGGCTGCGCAGCAACGTCGTGGGCTCCCAGCGGCCGCGGCCGGCGTAACGCTCGGCCCGCGCGCTGTCCCTTCCCCGGATCAGGGCGTGGGCGCGGCGGACGTCGAGCCCGTCCGCGAACGTCCGGAAGACGCCGTGGTAGTGGCCTTGCCACACCTGGCGTTGCTTGAACTGGCGCACCCGCCGGGCCAGTTGGAAGGCGTGCGTGACTTCGGTGTCCGGGGCGGCTTCCTCGACCGTCCAGTACGGGTGCTCGGCGACCTTCGCCAGCAGGCCGGACGCCGTCCACTCGAGGTCGCGCCCGAAGACCCGCTCGGTTCCGTCGTCGAGGTGCACCACCGCGCGCGGGTAGGCCTGCCGTCGTGGAGCAGGAAGCAGCGTGACCGGGGCAGCCGCGCGGTGATCCGCTCGACCTCCTCTGCGCTGAGGGGCAGGTTGCGGTGCCAGTCATCGCGGAGCTGGTCGGAGCGGACCCACAGCCCGTCGCGGACGTAGACCTCTTCGACCCCGTTGTCGCGCCGGACCACGGAACAGACCTCGTCGAGGTCGATCCGGGGGAACGGGCCGGGCAGGATCCCGAAGTACTCGACGGTGCCCGTCCGGCGGGCCCGCCGGACGCCGGTCGCGAGCGCGAACAGCAGCTTTTCCGCCTGGTGCTCGGGGATCTCCTCGAGCCGAAGCCCCGGCGGAACGGGCTCCCACCGCAGGTTCCGCGTGTGGGCCTCGGCGAACGCCGGGATGCGGCGAACCACGGCGACGGGGTAGGAAAGGTCGTCCCAGGCCACCGACCACTGGGGAGTGGCGACCTGCCAGCGGAGCCGGTCGTGTTCCGCCTCGGTGACCGGCAGCGACACGGTCCCGGGCGGGTCTTCCGCCGCCGCCCGCCAGGTTCCGTCGGCGCCGAGCCGTTCGCGGACGCCCTCGCGACAGCGCAGCAGAGCTTCGGGGCGCTTCAGCGTGTCGGCGAAAGAGGCGCTTTCGAGGTGCACGAAGTACTCGTACTCCCCTCGCCATTCCGTGCGTTGACGTTGCTCGCGGACGTGCCGGGCGATCGCGTACCGGTACTGCTCGAAGTCCTCGTAGCCGCACTCTTCGGCGGCCGCGTCCGGCAGGTCGGCCGGTACCCATTCCAGATCGTGGGTGAACGCCTTCGCCGACTCGTGGAACAGCTCGACCACGGCGGACGGGACGGCCGAGCCGTCGCGGATGACGTAGTAGCTCATGTGGATCCCCCTGCACCGAGGGTAGCCGAAACCGGTCTGCTCAGGAATCCTTGGCCAGCAACGCCGCCTGGGTGCGGCTGGTCACACCGAGCTTGGCCAGCACGTTGCCGACGTGCGCCTTCACCGTCCGCTCGGCCAGCCGCAGCCGGGCCGCGATGTCCTTATTGGACAGTCCCTCGCCGAGCAGCTCCAGCACGTCCCGCTCCCGCGGTGTCAGCGTGCCGCCCGCCGTGAGCGCCGACGCGACCGCCGGGCTCAGCGCCGTCACGCCCTCGTGGGCGGCTCGGACGGCGGCGGCCAGCTCCTCACCCGAGGAGTCCTTCAGCACGAACCCGGCCGCGCCCGCGTTGAGGGCGTCGCGAATCTCCCGGGGACGGCCGACCGTGGTCAGCATCAGCACGCGCGGCGCCGGCGGCCGGAGGCGGCGCAGGACTTCGAGGCCGTCCATGCCGGGCAAGTAGAGGTCGAGCAGCACGACGTCGGCGGCCACGGACGACGCCAGCAGCTCCTCCCCGCTGCCGTACTGCGCGACGACGTGGAGGTCCGGCCGGGCGCCCAGCACCAGGGCAAGCCCCTCGCGCACGACCGCGTGGTCGTCGACGACCTGCACCCGGATCATGCCCGCACTCTACTGTCGGCCCCATGCGCCAGTCCCTCGTCACGACGTCCGCGGCAGCCGCGGTGTTCCTCGCCGGCGGTGCCTGGACCCCGCACCAGGGCTGGGTCGCCGCCCTGCTCGGCGGGGTGCAGCTGGTGCCGCTGCTGTGGTCCCGGCGTGCGCCGGCCGTCGTGCTGGTGGTCGTCACGCTGGCGACGGTCGGGCACCTGCTGCTCGACCAGCCGCGCAACACGATGTACGTCCCGGTGCTGCTGGCGCTCTACAGCACTCCGCGACGGTGGCTCGCGACCTCCGCCGCGCTCGCGATCGGCGCGGCGGTGTTCCCGGCGAAGGGACCGATCGACGGCACGGTGCTGGCCGTGACGATCTGCGCGGTCGCCTGGCTGCTCGGCGCCGAACGCCGCCGCGCGCTCGCCGACCGGGCCGAGCGCGCCGCGCGGCGGCTGCACGACACCCTCGCCCAGACCACGGCCGTGATGCTGGTGCAGGCGGAGACGCTGCGCGCGGTCGGCGACCTGACCGACGCCGACCGCGAGCGGCTCGACACGCTGCTGGCCGCCGGACGCGGCGCCTTGACGCTGGTCCGCCGCACGCTGGACGACCTGCGTCTGGACGAGGACCGCCCGGACGGCCTCGCCGAGGTGCTGGCCCGGCTCCGCACCGCCGGGCTGGTCCTCGACCGCGACCCGGTGCTGCCCGCGCTGCCTCGCCCGGTGCGCGAGCTGGCCGAACGGTTCGTCGCGGAGACGGCGGTGAACGCGTTGCGCCACAACGGTCCCGGCGTCCGGCTGCGCCTGGACGTCGAGACCGGAGACCGCGTGCGGATCACCGCCCGCAACACGCTCAAGGGCACACCGCGCGCCGGCGGCGGCTACGGCCTGGCCGGGCTCGCGGAACAGGCCACGGCGGCCGGGGGCGAGCTGAGCCACGGTCCGCACGACGGCGAGTGGATCGTCAGTGTTGTGCTGCCAGCAGCTGCGACACGGTCACGAACCGGAAGCCGCGCTGCTTGAGCCCGTCGAGGATCGGCCCGATCGCCTGACGCGTCTGCTCGCGTGAGGCGTACATCGCGTGCAGCAACACGATCGAGCCGGGCCGCACCTGGGCGAGCGTGGTCGCCGTGATCGTCGCGGTGTCCGGCAGGCCCGCGGAGTCGGGCTCGACGTCACAGGTGATCGTCGTGCGGCCGTGCTCGGCCAGGTAGTGCGGGAGGGCGAAGAGCTTCTTGCCGTTCGGGGGCCGGAACAGGATGTCGCCGGAGTAGCCCGTGGTGCGGATGAGCGCGTCGGTGGCCTCGACCTCGTCGGCGACCCACGCGGGCGTCACGCCGATCATCCGGTCGTGCGAGAAGCTGTGGTTGCCGAGCTCGTGCCCGGCCGCGGCGATGTCGTGGGCCAGGTCCGGGTGCTCGGCGATCTCGCGGCCGATGAGGAAGAAGGTCGCGGCCACCTGACGGCTCTTCAGCGTGTCCAGGATCGTGTGGGTGCCCGCCGGGTCGGGCCCGTCGTCGAAGGTCAGCGCGACGACCTTCTCGGTGGGGTCGACGCGATCGACGAGGGTGCCGAAGAGCTGGAACGTCCGCGAGTCGGCGACCCGCAGCAGCGTGTACCCGGCGGCCAGCACCACGACCAGGACGCTCGCCACGACGATCGTCCACTTCCGCGCGCGGCGGGATCTCAAGATCATGCGCCGACCCTGGCCTGACCCTCTCGGCCCCCGGAACCCGCGAAGGTACTAGTACCAAAGCCGTGAAGGCCTCCTTACCGGCTCTTATGGCCGGTAAGGAGGCCTTCACGGCTTTACGGGCTCAGAGCGGGTTGAACTCGCCGAGGGGGGCGGTGCAGAAGGGGCCGCCGACGTACTCGGCCGCCGCGCCCGTGGGAGCCGGGCGGGAAGCCAGCTGCTCCGCGTAGACCTCGGCGTCGTCCAGGGACTTGTACCCCAGCGCTTCGGCTTCGGCCAGGGAGTAGATCCGGCGGGTGTTGTCCGAGACGCCCCAGATCAGCCGGTAACCCGGTGACGGCGCGGCGAGGCAGGCTTCGAACAGGCGGGCCCCGTCGTCGGGGGAGAGCCACGTCGTGAGGCCGCGCGGGCCCAGCGGCAACGGCGTCTCGAAGCACGAGCCGATGCGGATCACGATGACGTCCATCCCGAACCGCGAGTGGTACAGGCTGCCGAGCGCCTCGATCACGGCCTTGCTGACGCCGTAGTACGTGTCCGGGCGGGGCGAGGAGTCCGCGGGGAGGTCGTCGTCGTTGCGCCGGAAGCCGACGGCGTGGTTGCTGGACGCCAGGATCACGCGCTTGACCCCGGCTTCGCGGGCGGCTTCCAGCACCGTGTGGGTGCCGTCGATGTTGACGTCGAGGGTGGCGGCCCACGAGTTCTCGCGGCTGTGGCCACCGAGGTGGATCAGCGCGTCGACGCCTTCGCACGCCGACGCCATCGCCGCCGCGTCGGTGACCGACGCCGTCACGATTTCCTCCGAGGCGTCCGACGCCGTCTGCGGGGCCACGTCGAGCAGGCGCAGCACCCGGCCCGGGCGCCGCAGGCGGGGGCGCATCAGGGTGCCGACGACCCCCGCCGACCCGGTGATGAGCACACGCTGGTCCGTCATGGAGTTCCTTCCGTAAGGGCGGCGGTCAGCGAATCCCGGCCCGGCGCAGCTGCTGCCCGAGCTCGGCGGTGGTCTCCGCGAGCAACTCGCCGACGCGCTGGGCGTCGGCGTCGGTCACCTGGGAGATGGGCATCGAGCAGCTGATGGCGTCCGTGCCCGGGATCCGGTAGGGGATCACCGCGGCGACGCACCGGACGCCCAGCGTGCCCTCTTCGATCTCGGCGGCGTACCCGCGCTCGCGGGTCGCGGCGCACTCGGCGTGCAGGGCTTCGAGCGAGGTGATGGTGTTCGGGGTCAGCGGGATCAGCGTCGACGGCAGCAGCGCCTCGATCTCGTCGTGCGTCAGTTCGGCCAGCAAGGCCTTGCCCAGCGCGGTCGCGTGCGTGGGCAGCGTGCGCCCGACGCGCGAGACGAGGTGCGTGGAGCGCTGCGACTCCCGCGTCTCCAGGTAGACGACCTCGGTGGCGTTGCGGCGCGCGAAGTGCGCGGTGAACCCGGTCTTCTCCCGGATCCGCTCGAGGGCCTCGGTGGCGAACGGGACGACGGCGTCGCGGTCGAGGTAGGCCGTGCCGCAGATCAGCGCGCGGACGCCGAGGCGGTAGCGGGCGGTGTTGGCGTCCGCCTCCAGCCAGCCGGCTTCCAGGAGCGTGCGCAGCAGGCCGTGCAGCGACGAGCGCGGGAACCCGGTGCGCGCGTGGAGATCGGAGAGCGAGAGCCAGACGTCGTTCGCCGCGAAGGTCTCGATCAGATCGACGGCCCGGCGCGCGGATTTCACCCCTGACGACTCGGCCGGCGCCCCGTCGGTCGCCGCCGGGTTGTCCACCTTTTGCGGCATTTTCGCGCCTCCGTCCGGCCGTTGACTTGTGACTCCGGCCATATTAGCGTCCCGAACAACGTTCTTATGGATGAACATAATCACTATAACAGACCGCGTTCAAGGATGTGAATATATCGTCGGGACTTGCACCCCCGCCGCGCATGCCACCGTCTCCTGCGCTCATGTGCCAGTGAAGCCGCTCGAGTACAACGGAGACATGGGGGACCTGGTGCAGCACCGCGAAGCAGCACCGAGCACGGCCGAAACCGACAAAAGGACGAGAGCGGAAACTGATGGCACAGAACGAGATCGAGCTGGACGGCCTGCTGGCGTTCCCCCTCACCCCGTTCACCGAGGACCTCGAGGTCAACCTCGACGCGCTCGCGGAGAACGTGGAGAGCCACATCGCGGCCGGCGCCGGTGCGCTGTTCGTCGCGTGCGGCACCGGCGAGTTCAGCTCGCTCTCGCCCGCCGAGCACGCCGCGGTGCTCGCCAGGTCCCGTGAGGTGGCCGCCGGCCGCGTGCCGGTCTGGGTGGGTGCCGGTGGCGGCGCCGCGTCGGCGCGGGCCGGTGTCGCGGCGGCCGAGGCCGGCGGTGCGGACGGCGTCCTGCTACTGCCGCCGTACCTGGTTTCCGGGCCGCAGTCGGGTTTGGTCGACTTCGTCCGCTACGCCGTCGGCGACACGTCCGTGCCGGTGATCGTCTACCACCGCGGCACCGGCGTGTTCACCGCGCCGGCCGCGGCGTCGCTGCTCGACATCCCCTCGGTCGTCGGGCTCAAGGACGGCTACGGCGACGTCGAGGTGATGACCCGGATCGTCACCACGATCCGCTCGCTCGACACCGACCGCGCGCGGGACTTCCTGTTCTTCAACGGGTTGCCGACCGCGGAGATGTCCGCCAAGGCGTACGCCGCGATCGGCGTCGCGCGGTACTCCTCGGCTGTGCACTGCTTCGCGCCGGAGATCGCCCACCGTTTCCACCGCGCGCTCGCCGAGGGCGACAACGCGACGATGGACACCCTGCTGGCCGGGTTCTACCTGCCGCTGGTGGCATTGCGCGACGAGTCGCCCGGCTTCGCCGTGTCGCTGGTCAAGGCCGCCGCCCGGCTGCGCGGCGACAAGGTCGGCTCGGTCCGGCCGCCGCTGGTCGAGCCGACGCCAGAGCAGATCGACCGGCTGCAGAAGGTCGTGGAGGACGGCTTCACGACCCTGAAGGCGCTGAGCTGATGAAGATCCTCGACGTGGTGCTGACCCCGGTCGCGTTCGCCGACCCGCCGCTGCTCAACGTCATGGGCGTGCACGAGCCGTTCGCGCTGCGCGGCATCGTCCAGGTCAAGTGCGAGGACGGGATCGTCGGGCTCGGGGAGTCCTATGGGGACGAAGCGTTCCTCGGCGAGGTGCGCAAGGTGCTGCCGCGGCTGCGCGGCCACGACGTCTTCGACCTGCCCGGCCTGCAGCGGCTCGTCGCGCAGGCGCTGTCGGGCACCGTGCTGACCGACGCGCACGGGCTGATCGGCGGGTTCTCCATCCGCAAGACCGTCGCGAGTGTGTACTCGCTGTTCGAGGTCGCCTGCCTGGACGCGCAGGGGCACCTGCTCGGCCGCCCGGTGAGCGACCTGCTCGGCGGCAAGGCGCGCGACGCCGTCGAGTTCTCCGCGTACCTGTTCTACAAGTACGGCAAGCACGTCGACGGCCGCGAGGACTCCTGGGGCGAGATCACCACACCCGAGACCCTGGTCGGCTCGGCGAGGCGGATGATCGACGAGTACGGCTTCCGCTCGATCAAGCTCAAGGGCGGCGTTTACGAGCCCGCGCAGGAGGTCGACGGGATCCGCGCGCTGGCCGAGGCGTTCCCCGGCCACCCGCTGCGGATCGACCCGAACGCCGCGTGGACGCCGGAGACCGGCATCCGCGTCGCCGCCGAACTGGACGGTGTCCTGGAGTACCTCGAAGACCCGACGCCGGGCATCGAGGGCATGGCCCGCGTCGCCGAGCAGGCGTCGATGCCGCTGGCCACCAACATGTGCGTGGTGAACTTCGGCGACGTCGAGCCCGGCTTCCGGGCGCGCGCCATCGGCGTTCTCCTGTCGGACCACCACTTCTGGGGCGGTCTGCGCGCCACCCAGTCGTTGTCGGTGACGTGCGAGAGCTTCGGCGTCGGCCTGTCGATGCACTCCAACAGCCACCTCGGGATCAGCCTGGCCGCGATGGTGCACGTCGCCGCGGCGACCCCGCACCTGACCTACGCCTGCGACACGCACTGGCCGTGGAAGGTCGAGGACGTCATCGAGCCGGGCGTGCTGGAGTTCCGCGAGGGCGCCGTCGCCGTGCCGACCACGCCGGGGCTGGGCGTCACGATCGACGAGGACGCGCTCGCGAAGCTGCACGAGAACTACGTCCGATGTGGACAGACCAAACGGGACGACGTGACCTACATGCGCCAGTACGTCGAGGGTTTCGAGCCGAACACGGCGAGGTGGTGACCCGGTGAAGGTGACCGGCTACGCCTACCCGTGGGACGTCCTGGAGGACGGCTTCCTCGACCGCGCCCGCGGCCTCGGCGTCGACGAGGTGGCCGTCGCGCTGTCGTACCACAGCACCCGCGCGGCGACGCCCTGGTCGGCGTCGCGCACGGCCGTCGTGGCGCGGCACGCGGCGTTCCACCGGCCGGTGCGCCCGTCGGCGTGGGGCTCGCTGCGTCCGTCCACTCCGGACTGGACCACGGCGGAGGACTCCGGCGGCGACGCCGTCCGGCTGCTCAACGAAGCCGGGATCCCGGCCGCCGCGTGGATCGTGCTGACGCACAACTCGCAGCTCGGGTACGAGCACCCGGACGTCGCCGTGCGCAACTGCTTCGGCGAGGTCTACCCGTGGGCGCTGTGCCCGTCGCAGCCCGCGGTGCGCGAGTACGCCGCGGCCATGACCGCGGAGGCCGTCGCCGGGCTCGACCTGTCGTCGGTGGTCCTCGAAGCGTGCGGCCCGCTCGGCGCGGTGCACCAGCACCAGCACGAGAAGACCGACGGCGTCTGGGCGCCCGCGGTGGCCCGGCTGCTGTCGATCTGCTGCTGTGACGCGTGCGCTTCTTCGTGGGACGTCGACGCGGACACCGTCCGGGCCCAGCTCGTCGAGGAGGTCCGCCGGCTGATCGCCACCGGCGACCTCGGCGCCGTGGCCGACGCCCTGCCGCCGTCGCTGACCCAGGCGCTGCTGCGGACTCGGCAGGACGCCACCGACGCGCTGCGGGCCGCCGTGCTGGCCACGCTGCCCGAGGGCACCCGGATCGTGCTGCACGGCGCGCTCGACCCGTGGGTCACCGGCGCCCTGCCCGGCCTGACGCCGGGCGCCATCGAGGACGCCGATTCCGTCGTATTGTTCGGCTGGGTGCCCGCGACGGGGGCCGACGCCGTCGCCGCGGCCAGGGAGGCCCTGCCGGAGCGGGTGGCGATCGGCAGCTACATCACCGCCGTCGCGGCTGCCCCCGTGCCCGACATCGCCGCCTACGTCGGCGAGCTCGCCAAGGCGGGCGCGGCCGAGCTGCATCTGTACCACCTCGGACTGGCCGGTCCGGGCCGCTGGCGCGACCTGGACACCGCCACCGCCGCCGCCCACGAGAACTGAGGAGCTGTACCCGAAATGAGCCAGGCCACCGACGCCGCCACGCTCGAGAAGATCCTGGCGGCCGCCGCCGAAGCCGCCCGCCCGGCCGCCGAGGCCACCCCGGCCGAACGCGGCCGCTGGCTGGTCGCGGTCGCCGACGCCCTCGACGCCGCCGCCGGCGAGCTGGTCCCGCTGGCCCACGCCGAGACCCACCTGCCCGCCACCCCGCGGCTGGCCGGCGAGCTGAAGCGCACGACGTTCCAGCTGCGGCTGTTCGCCGAGGTCCTCACCGACGGCGAGTACCTCGGCGCCACGGTCGACCACGCCGACGCCGACTGGCCGATGGGCCCGCGCCCGGACATCCGGCGTGTCAAGACCGCGATCGGCCCGGTGCTGGTGTTCGCGGCCAGCAACTTCCCGTTCGCGTTCAGCGTCGCCGGCGGTGACACCGCGTCCGCGCTGGCCGCGGGCTGCCCGGTGATCCTCAAGGCGCACCCGGGCCACCCGGAACTGTCCGCGCAGACCGGCCTGATCGTGCGTGAGGCGCTGCTCGAGGCGGGCGCCCCGGCCGGCCTGTTCAACGTCATCTTCGGCCAGGACGAGGGCGTCACCGCGCTGAAGGACCCGCGGATCGCGGCGGCGTCGTTCACCGGGTCGATCCCGGGCGGGCGCGCGTTGTTCGACATCGCCAACGCGCGGCCGCGGCCGATCCCGTTCTACGGCGAGCTGGGCAGCGTGAACCCGGTGGTCGTCACCGAGGGCGCGATCGCCGCCCGCGGTGAGGCCGTCGCGAAGGGCTACGCCGGGTCGTTCACCCTCGGCGCCGGCCAGTTCTGCACCAAGCCGGGCCTGCTGTTCCTGCCGGAGGACCACGGCCTGACCGAGACGCTGCGCTCGGCCCTGGACGGCGCCGCGGCCCAGCCGATGCTCAACGACCGCATCGCGAGCGGGTACGCCTCGACGCTCGCGAAGCTTCGCGAGGTCCCGGGGGTCGACGTCGTCGCGGCGTCGCCGTCCGAGGCACCCGCGTTCACGCCGACGCTGCTCGCCACCACCGGCAAGCAGTTCCTCGAGGGCGGCGAGGCCGTGCACCAGGAGTGCTTCGGGCCGGCGTCGCTGATCGTCACCTACGCTGACCAGGCCGAACTGCTGCGCCTGCTCGACGTCATCGAACCGGGGCTCACCGCCACGATCCACGGCGAGGAGTCCGACGCGGACTGGATCCGGCCGGTGCTGCCGGCCCTGGCCCGCATCGCCGGCCGGCTGCTGTGGAACGACTGGCCCACCGGCGTCACGGTGAGCTGGGCCCAGCAGCACGGCGGCCCGTACCCGGCCACGACCGCCCCGACCACGACGTCCGTCGGCACCGCGGCGATCGAGCGTTTCCTGCGCCCGATCGCGTGGCAGGGCTTCCCGGACGCCCTGCTGCCCGAACCCCTGCAGGAGGCCAACCCCTGGCAGCTGCCCCGACGCACCGACGGAACCCGCTGACCCCGTCGTGAGTGGTTAGGGCGGTTAGAACCGCCCTAACCACTCACGACCCCGAACGCCGCCGCAGCACCGCATTCCCGTTCCCCCTTTCCCGCAAGCCAAGGATGTCTTGATCCTGGGAGGCATTGTCATGCCCGTGAACCGGAGAAACGCCCTGCGCGGCGGCGCCCTGGCGGCCGCTTCCACCGTGTTCCTCACCCGCCCGGCGTTCGCCTCGGCCGCCACCCCGGTGGCCGCGGCGAGTGGCGTTCCCGCCGCGACCGCGCCGATCGTCGCGGCCTACCGGCAGCTGCAGAGCGGCATCAACCGGCCGTCACCCGAACGCACCGCGGCGCTGGCCAACCTGAGCCGTGTCGCCAAGGCGTACCACGACAGCCTGTCCGTGGCGGGCGGTGGTGCTCCACTGTGGACGGACCTGCCGCTCGGCCCCGGCAGCGACTACACGACGTCGATGTACGCGCGGCTGCGCGCCATCGCCGTCGACTGGGGCACCCCCGGCGGCGCGCTGGCCGGCGATCCGGCGGTGCTGACACGGATCAAGGCGGCGCTGGAGCTGATCTACGCCAGCCAGTACAACCCGGATGTCGGCGAGATCGGCAACTGGTACACCTACGAAATCGGCGTCCCGTACTACGTTCTGCACACGCTTTCGGTGGTCGCCGACCAGCTGACCGCCGACGAGCTCGCGCGATACGTCAGCCCGATCAAGCGGTTCGTCGGCAACCCGAACGTCCGCGCGAACAACACGGCGCTCGTCGAGACCGGCGCGAACCGCGCGGACAAAGGCCTGATCTCGATCGTCGCCGGCGCGCTGATCGGGGACACGGCCTGGATCAAGACCGGCATCGACGCGCTCACCGACGTCGCGGGCGGGGGCGCGGCGAGCGTCGTCGCGCGGCTGGACCGCGCGGCGGGCGACGGCTTCCACGTCGACGGCTCGTTCATCCAGCACGACACCATCCCGTACCCCGGGCACTACGGCATCGTGCTGCTCACCGCGCTGGCCGGCGCCATCCACGTCACGCAGGGCACCGAGTTCGCGCTCCCGCAGCCGCTGAAGGACAAGATCTACGCGCTGGTCGCGGACGCGTTCGCGCCGTTCGTCTACGCCGGCGCGCTGGTGGAGCCGGTGCGCGGGCGGATGCTGTCGCGCCAGGGCGAGACCGGGCACGACATCGGCCACCAGCTGACGGTCGCGACGCTGGTGCTGGCCCGCACCGCTTCGGGCAAGACCAAGACCGACCTCAACGCGCTCGCCGCGAAGTGGATCACCGAGGGCACGTACGCGCCGTTCCTCAAGATCCCGGACCCCGAGCGGTTCGCGCCCGGCCCGGACCTCGTGGCCACGCCGGGCATCGAGTTCGCGCAGGACATGCTGGCGGCACGCGCCCGCCCGGCGCGGACGACGGCCACGCACCGGATCTTCGGCCAGCAGGACCGGATGGCGCACGTCACCGAGGGCTGGACGGCGTCCCTGGGTGTCAGCTCGACGCGGATCTCCCGCTACGAGTCCATCAACGGCCAGAACCTCAAGGGCTACCACGTCGGCGACGGCGTGCTCTACACGTTCGTGCCGAACGCGAAGGGGCACTACACCGACGCGTACTGGCCGACCGTCGACCCGCTGCTGCTGCCGGGCACGACCGAGAACGACGGCCCGCCGGACCCGAAGTTCGGCAACGTCCCGGTCGGCCCGAACCCGCACACCGGCGGCGTCCGCTGGGACGACAAGCACGGCGCCTACGCGTTCGACTTCAAGTCCTGGGACGGTTCCCTGACCGGCAGGAAATCGTGGTTCTTCACGCCCGCCGGGATCGTCTGCCTGGGCGCGGGGATCACCAGCACGTCGGCGGCTGCGGTGCGCACGACGATCGAGAACCGCAACCTCGGCGAAGGCGGTAAGGGCGCGTTGACCGCGGACTTCCGGCGCGTCGCGACCGACCTCGGGAAGGTTTCCGCACTGAGGCGGCCGAAGTGGGTGCACTTGGAGAACGTCGGCGGGTACGTGCTGCTCGACGACGCTTCGGTGACGGCGTTGCGCGAGGACCGCACGGGCGCGTGGCGCGACATCGACACCGGTGCCAACACCAAGGGCACGACGGCGCCGAACACGCGCCGGTACCAGAAACTGGTTCTGGAGCACGGGATCAAGCCCGTGAACGCGACGTACGCGTACGCGGTGCTTCCGGGCGCGTCGGTGCTCGGCACGGTCGGCGTGGTCGGGGTGCTTTCGGCGTGGCAGGTGCGGGCCAACACCGCGACGGTCCAGGCGGTCCAGGTCGGCGAGACCCTGCTGGCGAACTTCTTCGCGGCCGGCTCGGTCGGCGATGTCCGGGTGTCCGGGCCGGCGTCGGTGGCGATCGGGCGGTGCGGCTGGGGTAGGCAGCTCGCGGTGTCGGACCCGACGCAGACGCAGGACAGTGTCACGGTGACGGTGCGCGGCAAGTCCGTGGTGGTGCCGTTGAAGGGCAGCTTCGGCGCGACGAAGGTCGTGCCGCTGCCGTGACATGCGGAGCCCCCGGCCGGGGGCTCCGCCACCCGGACCCCCGAAAGCTGATGCAGGCCTCCACGCTGGGTCGGTGCCTCGACCCGGCCCAGCGTGGTCCGCACCTCGGTTACGCTGGAATTCATGACCAGCGCGGAGCACGTGGACGTCCTGATCGTGGGCGCCGGCCTGTCCGGTGTCGGCGCGGCCTGCCGCCTCCAGGAACGCTTGCCGGGCAAGAGTTACGCCGTGCTCGAAGCGCGTGACACGTTCGGCGGAACCTGGGACCTGTTCCGGTATCCGGGCATCCGCTCCGATTCGGACATGTTCACCCTCGGTTACCCGTTCCGGCCGTGGAAGGACGCGAAGGCGATCGCCGACGGCCCGTCGATCCTCGCCTACGTGCGCGAGACCGCGGCCGCGTACGGCGTCGAACAGCACATCCGGTTCGGGCACCGGGTGGTGGGCGCTTCGTGGTCTTCCGCCGAAGCCCTGTGGACCGTGTCGACCGCGCACGGCGCCACGTTCACCTGCCGGTTCCTGTACCTGTGCAGCGGTTACTACGACTACGCGGGCGGGCACGTCGTCGATTTCCTGGGCCGTGACGAGTTCGCGGGCGAGATCGTGCACCCGCAGCAGTGGCCGGCCGAGCTGGACTACGACGGCAAGCAGGTCGTGGTGATCGGCAGCGGCGCGACGGCGGTGACGCTCGTCCCGGCGATGGCGCCGCGCGCGGCCCGGGTGACGATGCTGCAGCGCTCGCCGTCGTACATCGTGGCGCGCCCGGGACGGGACGCGCTCGCCGACCGGATCCGCGCGCTGCTGCCGGAAAACCTCGCGCACCGCGTGGTGCGCGGCAAGAACGTCGTGATGGGCACGTTCTTCTTCCAGCTGATGCGGCGGCAGCCGGACTGGGCGTCGCGGACATTGCGCGACCGGGTGGCGGCGCAGCTGCCCGCGTCGATCCCGGTCGACCCGCACTTCGTGCCGGACTACGCGCCGTGGGACCAGCGGCTGTGCCTGGTGCCGGACGCGGACCTGTTCCAGGCGCTGCGTTCGGGCAAGGCCGACATCGTGACGGACCGGATCGCGCGGTTCACCGCCTCCGGGATCGAGCTTGCGTCGGGCCGGACGCTGCCCGCGGACGTCATCGTGACGGCGACCGGGCTGCGGCTGGTGGCGTTCGGCGGGATCGCGCTGAGCGTCGACGGCCGCGAGATCGAGCCGGGCGAGCAGCGGGCCTACAAGGGCATGATGTTCGGCGGCATCCCCAACCTGGCGTGGTGCGTGGGGTACACGAACAACTCGTGGACGCTGCGCGCGGACCTGACGTCCCAGTACGTCTGCCGCCTGCTGGAGCACCTGGACCGCCGCGGGTTCGTCTCGTGCACCCCGGACGCGGCGGATGCTTCGAGCGCGGGCCGGCCGCGCCCGATCGTCGACCTCGCGTCCGGGTACGTCAAAAGGGCCGCCGCCGGCCTGCCGAAGCAGGGCGGGCGACGGCCCTGGATGATGCGCCAGAACTACCTGCTGGACCTCGCGGACATGCGCTTCAACCGCCTCGACGACGGCGTGATGCGCTTCGGCCGCGCGGGTTCTCCGGTGTCGGCGTCCCGCTGAGATCGGTCTAGCCGAGCACTGCCGACGGGTCGGAGTGCTGCAGCGCTTCGGCGACCGCGCGGGCGTTCTTGACACCGGCGGGGGTTTGATACTGCATCGCACCGAAAGCGGCCCAACCGTGATCGGGCGGAAACGGACCGGGCCCCGGAACCGTGCGGTTCCGGGGCCCGGTCGACGCGTTGTGCTGCCCCCGGGGGGTCAGCCCTGACGGCCCTTGGAGCGCGGGTTGTCCTTGTTGATGACGAACACGCGCGTCCCGCGGCGGATCACCTGGGCGCCCGGCTGGCGGGCGAGCGAACGAAGCGAACTGCGGACCTTCATGGTGAGCCGTCCCTTCCTGGTCGGCGGTGTGGGCCCCGAATGCGTCCCACGGTGGCTTCAACAGCGGGCGGGGTGGGTTTAATCCCGCAACTCAGCTGTTCTCGCGGGCCGCCCAGGCCTGCAGGTCGTCGCCTCGGACTGCCGCCGCCATCAGTTCGGGGAACTGGTCCGGGGTGCACGCGAACGCCGGGATCCCCAGCTCGGCCAGGGCTGCCGCGTTCTCGTGGTCGTACGACGGCGCGCCCGAGTCGGACAGGGCCAGCAGCGTCACCACTTGGACCCCCGAGCCGACCAGCTCGGCGACGCGCTGCAGCAGTTCGTCCTCGTCGCCGCCCTCGTAGAGGTCGCTGATCAGCACCAGCAGCGTCTGCTCGGGGCGCCCGACCAGCCCCTGGCAGTAGGCGATCGCGCGGTTGATGTCGGTGCCGCCGCCCAGCTGGGTGCCGAACAGCACGTCGACCGGGTCGGCGAGGTGCTCGGTGAGGTCGGCGACCTCGGTGTCGAACGCGACGAACGACGTCTTCAACGCCCGCATCGACGCCAGGACCGCGCCGAACAGCCCCGAGTAGACCACCGACTCCGCCATTGAGCCCGACTGGTCGACGGCCAGGATGACGTCACGCTGCACCGCCTGCTGCCGCCGGCCGAAGCCGATCAGCTTCTCCGGCACGATGGTGCGCAGCTCGGGGGAGTAGTGCTTGAGGTTCGCGTGGATCGTGCGCGCCCAGTTGATGTCGCCCGGACGCGGCCGGTGCGTGCGCGACGCCTTGTCGAGCGCGCCCTTGATCGCCGCGCGGGTGCGCTCGGCGAGCCGCTGCTCCAGCTCCTCGACGACTTTGCGGACGACCTCGCGCGCGGTCTCCTTGGTCTCCTCGGGCAGCACGCTGTTGAGCGAGAGCAGGGTGCCGACCAGGTGGACGTCCGGCTCGACCGCCGAGAGCAGCTCCTTCTCCAGCAGCATCCGGGTCAGCCCGAGCCGGTCGACGGCGTCGCGCTGCATCACCTGCACGACGGTGCTGGGGAAGTACCGCCGGACGTCGCCGAGCCAGCGCGCGACCCGCGGCGCCGACGCGCCGAGGTTCGCGCTCCGCGGCCCGCCGGTGGCGTCCTCGTCCGGCTTGTCGTAGAGGGCCGCCAGCGCCTTGTCGACCCCACTGTCCTCTTCGGACAGCTGGGCGTCGGCCAGGCCCGAGCCCTCGGCGCCTTCGCCGCCCAGCACCAGCCGCCACCGGCGCAACCGGTCCGCGTCCACGCTCATGCCCCTACCCCCAGCAGCGTCGCCATGACGGGCAGCACCCGCTCGGCCCGTTCCTCGTCCAGTTCGTCGGCCGTCGGCACGACGACCCTCGCGGCGCCGGTGAGCCCGGCCGCCCGCTGCCCGATCGCCCGTTTCTCGGGACTGCTGAACGCGCCGAACGTGCGCCGCAGCAACGGAAGCACCTCCGTGAAGACGTCGGCGGGGATCGCCGCGAGCCAGGCGTCGATCACCCGCAGCAGACCCTCGTCGTGCACCAGCAGCAGGGCCCCGCCGTCGAAGAAGCCCTCGACGTAGGCCGCCCCCGCCGACGGCGTGACGCCCGGCGTGAGCGCCCGGCCGAGCCGCAGCTCGATGTCGAGCGCGTCGAGCAGCCCGGCGTCGTGCAGGATCCGGGACAGCCGCCCGGACAGCAGCGGCGGCAGCGCCGGCCGTTCGGCCAGCCGGGCCAGCGCGGCCAGCCAGCGGTCCTTCGCCTCGTCGCCCAGCAACGCGGTGGCGTCGTGGACGCCGTCGATCAGCTTGCAGAACCGGGCCGCGGCGTCGTCGTCGATCCCGTGGGTCGCCGGCGGCAGCCCGGCGCAGACCCGGTCCAGCATGCGGAGGGCGACCGCCCGCAACGCGGCGGTGTCGGTGCCGCGGACGTCGCCGTAGCGGGTCGCCCGGGCCAGGGCCGGCAGCGCGGACATCAGCCGCGCGACGTCCGAGTCGGCCGCGGCGCGCGCGTCGAGCGCCGCGAGCGCGTCGGGCAGCGCCTCCGGCAAGTCGGCGAGCAGGCAGTTCTCGACGGCGGTGGTGACTTCGTCGAGCGGCGGGGTGCCCTCGACCGTGTCCCGGACGGCGGAGGAGGCCGCCGAGGGCACGGTGGTGCCGTGCACGGCCGCCGCGACCAGGTCGACCTCGAACGACGGCTCCCAGCACAGCGCCCAGGTCTCCCGGAACGTGCCGCGGTTCCGCCGCGCCGACGCCTCCCGGCTGCCCCACTCGATGCCGAGCACACGCAGCCGGTGCAGCAGCCGCGAGCGGTCCAGCCCACCCGGGGTCCGCAGGTCGAGGTCGAGCTCCTTGACGACCGGGTCCTTCTTGAGCCGCAGGCGCTTCGCGGTCGCGGTCAGGTCCGCGGCCAGCGGCGGCTGCGGGACGCGGTCGGGCACCTCGCCGAGCCGTTCGCCGACGACGAGCCGCCGGGTGACCAGCGCGACCTGCACGTCGTCCCCGCCGCACAGCACCGACCGGGTGGCTTCGGTGACCTCCGCCAGCCCCGCCGACGACCGGCCGCGCAGCGCGGCCAGCGCCTCGGCCAGCCGGACCGCCTCGATGACGTGCGCGGTCGAGACCGGCAGATCCTCTTCGCGCAGCACCGCCGCGACACCGGTCAGCCAGCGCGTCGTCACGTCCTCGGCCGTGGTGAAGAGGTGGTGGTACCAGCCCGGTGACCGGACACCCGCGCCGTAACCACTGGCCGTGGCGAGGCGCCCGTGCGTCCACGGCACCCAGGTGCACGCGACCTTCCGCTTCGGGAGTCCTTTGAGGACGGCCGCGTCGTGTGACGCGGGCGGCAGCGGGTCGGCCAGCGCGGGTACGTGCCACGCCCCGCAGACGACGGCGATGTTCTCGAAACCTTCCTTGCGCGTGCGGCGCAGCACCGTGCGCATGTGGGCCTCGCGGCGCGCCTCGTTGCCTTGCGGCGGCTCTTCGTCTTCGCGCAGCGCGGTCATCGCCTCGGCGATCACCTCGAACGGCGACGCGTCGTCCCGGCGCGACTCGACTACGTCGTCCCACCAGCGTTCGGGATCGTCGTAGCCACCCGCGGCCGCCAGCCCGGCCAGCGGATCGCCGTGGGGCGCGCCGAGGTCGTCCGGCCCGGCGGCGAAGGTGTTCGCGGCCGGCAGGTCGCAGAACCGCACCGGGACACCGGCTTCCCGGGCGTACGCAAGCGCTTGCCACTCGGGGCTGAAGACCGCGAACGGCCAGAACGCGGCACGCGAGACGTCGTCGGTCGCGTACGCCAGCAGCGCGACCGGGGGTGCCATCGCCGGGTCTTCGGTCAGTTCGACGAGCGCGTCGGCTTCCGGCGGGCCCTCGATCAGGACGACGTCCGGTTCGAGCTCCGCCAGCCGCGCCGCCACGGCCCGGGCCGAACCCGGGCCGTGGTGGCGGATGCCGAGCAGGTGGGTGGTGGTCAAGCGCGTACCCCCGCTCCCTGGGTGGCTCGGTTCACGAGATCTCCTGGCCGGCCCGGTAGAAGTCGGCCCAGCCGTCGCGCTCGCGGACGACCGTCTCCAGGTACTCCAGCCAGATCGCGCGGTCGGCCACCGGGTCCTTGACCACCGCGCCGTGGATGCCGGCCGCGACGTCGTGCGGGCGCAGGACGCCGTCGCCGAAGTGGGCCGCCAGGGCCAGGCCGCCGGTGAGCACGCTGATCGCCTCGGCGGTGGACAGCGTGCCGGACGGCGACTTCACCGCCGTGCGGCCGTCTTCGGTGCGGCCCGAGCGCAGCTCGCGGAACACCGTGACCACCCGGCGGATCTCGGCCAGCTCGGCGGCTTCGGCGGGCAGTTGCAGCGACGTGCCGAGCTCCTTGACCCGGCGGCTGACGATCTCGATCTCCGCCTCCGCGCTGTCCGGCAGCGGCAGCACGACGGTGTTGAACCGCCGCCGCAGCGCGCTGGACAGCTCGTTGACGCCCTTGTCGCGGTTGTTCGCCGTCGCGATCATGTTGAAGCCGGGCCGCGCCTGCACCTCGTCACCCAGCTCCGGGATCGGGAGCGTCTTCTCGGACAGGATGGTGATCAGCGTGTCCTGGACGTCGGCCGGGATGCGCGTCAGCTCCTCGAGCCGCGCCAGCTTGCCGTCCCGCATCGCGCGCACCACCGGGCTTTCGACGAGCGCGGCGGCGCTCGGCCCTTCGGCGATCAGCCGGGCGTAGTTCCAGCCGTAGCGGATCGACTCCTCGGACGTGCCCGCGGTGCCCTGCACCAGCAGCGTCGAGTCGCCGCTGATCGCGGCGGTCAGGTGCTCGGACACCCACGTCTTCGCGGTGCCCGGCACGCCGAGCAGCAGCAGCGCGCGGTCGGTGGCCAGGGTGGCGACGGCGACCTCGATCAGCCGTCGCGGGCCGACGTACTTGGGCGTGATCACGGTGCCGTCCGGCAGGGTGCCGCCGAGCAGGTACTCGACGACGGCCCACGGGGACAGCAGCCAGTTCGGCGGCTTGGCCCGCTCGTCGGCGGCGGCCAGGGCGGCCAGTTCGGCGGCGTGGTCCTGTTCGGCGTGCGGCCGGAGGACGGTGGCGGGGGCGGTCATGCGAGCTCCTCGTACATTTCGCGGCGGAAGTTCAACGTTTCGGTGAGCGCCCGGCGCCACGGCCCGGCGTCCATGGTCAGGCGGGTGGTGGCCAGCGGGTGGCGCAGGCAGCCGGGCGGGACCGCGCGGGCGATCACGACGGCGGCGTGCGAGACCAGGCGGTGGTCGTCCTGGCGGGCGATCCAGTCGAGCAGCGCGGTGCCGAGCTCGGCGGTCCACGGCCGGGGCAGCTCGTGCACCAGCCGGGCGAACGACTCGGTGGGCAGCCGCCCGACCAGGTGCGCGATGGTGCCGGCCTGGCTGGCCGGGCTCAGCACGCCGAGCAGCGGCGGGGTGGTGCGCCCGCCGGGGTCGGCGCCGATCAGGGCCTGCGCCCAGGTCTCGTCGCGCTGGCGCAGTGCCGCGGACGCCCAGGCGTCGCGCAGCACGCCGGGCGGGCAGCCCTCGACGGTCATCCGCACCACCTCGGCCGGCGGCCCGAACTCCGTCCAGAACGCCAGCGGCGCGGCCGCGACCAGCGTGCGCAGCCGGACGGTGCCCTCGTCCTTGCCGCGTTCGGTCCGGGGCAAGGAGATCTCGAGGATCCGGCCCCGGCGGCGGACGAGCGGCCGCAGCCGTTCGGCCATCCGGTGCCCGTGGCGGGTGTTCGGCAGCCGGCCGAGCAGATCCGCGGCCTTCTCCCGGACGGCGGCCGCGCGGTCGGTGAGGGCGGCTTCGAGGAAGTCTTCGTCCGCGTCCCGGACGTGCCCGGCGAGCACCCCGAGGAAGTCGGCGCGGACGTCGGCGGGTTCGCTCTTCCACGACGTCGTCAGCGCTTCGCGGGCCGCGTCCGGATCGTCGGTCAGCCGGGCGGTCAGCCAGCGGCGGCGCTGGGCGAGGCTGCCGTACTGCCAGACGTCCCCGGATTCCTCGGCGGGCGCGGCGAGGAAGCCCCAGTCGGGGTTGCGCTGCCCGAGCCACGCGCCGACGGGCCCGGCGACGGCGACGAGCGGGCCGCGCAGCGCGGCTTTGGTGCGCGCGGCTTCGGCCAGCAGCGGCAGGAACTCCGGCGGGACACGGTAGTCCGTGCCGGCCAGGATGCCGAGCCACTCCTGGAGCAGGTCGGGGTGGCTCGCGGCCAGCAGCCGGGCGAGCCGTTCCCGCGCGAGAGCGGGTACGAACGGCCGCTCGTCGGGCGCGGCGGCGGGCAGCGGTTTGACGTCCCCGAGCGCCCGCCGTCCGGCCCGCCGGTAGGTGGTCAGCACCGCGGCGGCGGCCAGCAGCTGCTCCGCGGGCTCGTCGCGTTCGGTGGCGAGGTCCTGGACCGCGGGCGGCTGGGTGCTCAGGTCGAGCGGGCGCCGGCGGGTGCCGAGGAGCGCGGTGCCGACGAGGTCTTCCCAGGCTTTCACGAGCGCACCTCCTTGGTCTGTGGACGGGGTTTCGGCGAACTGGCGAGAGGTCCCGGCGCGGGTGCGTATCGGGTCGACTCGCGTGATCGGGGAGCCGACACGCGTGTCTGGAGGGTCGACACGCGTGATCGGAAGGTCGACTCGCGTGATGGAGGAGTCGACACGCGTGATCGAAGGGTCGACACCCGTGTTTGGAGGGTCGGCTTGCGTACCCAGGGGGTCGACACGCGTGTTTGGAGGGTCGGCTTGCGTACCCAGAGGGTCGGCTCGCGTGTTTGGGCGGTTGACTCGGGTGTCTGGGGGGACGGCACGGGGCTGGAGGGGGTCATAGCCGCACCGCGCGGTTCTCGTGCCAGCACGTTAAGGGGCGCAGGCCCGCTTGGCTCCATTCCGCCGCCACCGTCAGCGGGCCGCCGGCCGAGAGCGCCAGCAGTGACCACGGGAACGCGTACGGCACCAACGGCAGTGCGGTTCCGTCCTTTTCGGACAGACACCAGCCGCCGGCGTGCTCGGCCGGGGTCACTTCCGACAGCAGGACCGGCCAGCGCTCCAGCCACGGGTCCGCCGCCATCGCCCGGGCGTACGCCGCCAGCGCGTTTTCGATCGAGCCGCCCACGGCCGACGGGGCCGGCAGCGGGATTCCCCGCTCCGCCACCAGCGCGCGCAGCGGCGCGGCACCCGGGTAGAAGGCCAGCTCCGCCGTCAGCAGGTGCCCGGGTGGCAACGACGCGTCGAGCGGGCGGCCCGGCGGCGCGAACGACAGCACCAGTGCGTCGCGCCCCGTGAGACGGCCGCGCAGCCACGTGCGCCGGGTCAGCAGCCGGTCGTTCTCCTCGTCGGCCGCGCCGGTGATCAGCCAGTCGTCCGAGACGCGCTCGCCGCTCTCCAGGACCCGGGCGGTCTCGACCGAGAACCCGAGCCGCGTCCGCACGGTTTCCGCCAGCTCCGGGGGCAGTTCGCCCAGCCGGCCCGCCGCGTCCGCGAGCAGGAACAACAGGGACAGCTCGGCCAGCAGCGCGTCCGGCCAGTCGCGGCGGCCGACGATCCCGGCCGCCCGCCGCAGGCCGCCCGCCAGGCCCGACGCCTGTGCGTCGACCATCCGGGCGGCGACCGTGCGCAGCTCCTCCGAACCGTTGCGGTCGAAGCCCGCGAACCCCGCGCCGACCCGGTCGGTCAGCCACACCTTCAGTTCGGCGACACCGCCTTCGACGCGCGCCGCCCGCCCCTCGGCCCGCTTCGCCGCGGCCTCTTCGTCCTTCGGGCCCGCGGCTTCCGCGCGTTCCGCCGCCTTCCGCGCCCGGTCCGCCCGCTCGGCGAGCCACGTGTGCACCCACTCCGGCGGTGCTTCCGCGGCCACCTGACCGGCGGCCCACATCAGCAGCAGCCCGACCGCGTGTTTGCACGGGAACTTGCGGCTGGGGCAGGAACACCGGAACGCGGGCTCGGCCAGTTCGACACACGTCTGGTACGGCTTCTTGCCGCTGCCTTGGCAGAAGCCCCAGACGGCGTCCTCGTTCACGCCCGCGCCGGACCACTTCGCCGGTGTCGCGAGCGCCCGCCCGGCCTTCTCCGAAGCGGGATCCGGCGCGAGCCCGGCCACGCGTTCCGCGGTCCACGGCACCGCCGTCACCACCTGTCCCCCCACTGGTTTCCTTTGCCGTCCGGTCGGTTTCCCCGGGCGGGAGGCCCGGGGTGGCTTACCCGACGAAGCATGCCAGTACCCACCGACAATTTCCGTGAGCGCAGGTCAGTCCGGGTTCGGCGGCGCCGCGATCTATGCTGAACCGCCCCGGAGGTGAGTGTGGACGCGCGGCAGCTCGAGTACTTCCTCGCCGTGGTCAACCACGGCGGGATGAGCCGGGCCGCCCAAGCGCTCCACGTCGCGCAACCCTCGCTCTCCCAAGCCGTCCGGGTCCTCGAACGCGACCTCGGCACCAGCCTGTTCGACCGGGTCGGCCGGCGGCTCGTGCTGACCCAGGCCGGGCACGCGCTCGTCGAACCCGCCCGGCAGATCGTCCGCGGGCTCGACGCCGCGCGGGCCGCCGTCGACTCGGTCGGCGGGCTCGAGGCGGGCCGGGTCGAGATCGCCGCGATGCCGTCGCAGGCGGTCGAGCCGCTCAGCGGCATGATCCGCCGGTTCACGGAACGCCACCCCGGGTTGCGGGTGGTCGTGCGCTCGGCGTTCACCCCGGACGACGTCCTCGGCATGGTCCGCGGCGGGGTCACCGAACTCGGCCTCGCCGCCGGTCCGGAGCCCTTGAAAGCCTCCGGGCTCGACGTCGTCCCGTGCGGCCGGCAGCGGTTCGTGCTGGTCACCGGCCCGGACGCGCCGTTCCCGGACGGCGAGCCGGTGCCGCGCGAGCTGCTCCACGGGCAGCGGCTCATCGTCGGCCAGCCGGGCACCGGCATGCGGCGGCTCGTCGACGATCTCCGCGCGGGCGGCGTCGACATCGTGCCGGTGGTGGAGACCGAGCACCGCGAAGCCATCCTGCCGCTGGTGCTGGGCGGCGTCGGGATGGCCGTGCTGGCCGACTCGTGGACGTCGCTGGCGGCGCGGGCCGGTGCACGCGTGTTCGCCCTGGATCCGCCCGCCCACCTGCACGTCGCGCTGGTCGGCCGGGCGGCCCTGACGCCGACCGCGGCCGCGTTCGTGGCCACGGTCGATAGGCAGGGCCTATCAACCGGGCCGTGATCCGGTCTTGGACGCCGGCCGTCGCCGCCTGCTGACATCGAGGGCATGACCTCCCACCGCATCGCCCTCATCCCCGGCGACGGCATCGGCCGCGAAGTGACCCCGGCGGCCTGCGCCGTGCTCGACGCCGCCGGCGCGCGGCACGGCGTCGCCTTCCGCTACGACGAGTTCGACTGGTCCTGCGGGCGCTACCTCGCCGAGGGCGCGATGATGCCCGCCGACGGCCTCGACCGCGTCCGCCACCACGACGCGCTGTTCCTCGGCGCCGTCGGCGCGCCCGGCGTGCCCGACCACGTTTCCCTGTGGGGCCTGCTCATCCCGCTGCGCCGCGGTTTCCGGCAGTACGTCAACCTCCGCCCGATCCGGGTGTTCGACGGCCTCGACAGCCCGGTCCGCGACGCGCGTGACGTCGACTTCGTCGTGGTCCGGGAGAACGTCGAGGGGGAGTACAGCGAGATCGGCGGCCGCCTCAACCGCGGCCTGCCCGAGGAACTCGCCGTGCAGGAGGCCGTCTTCACCCGCGCCGGCGTCACGCGCGTCGTCGACTACGCCCTCGACCTCGCCCGGCGCCGCCGCGGGAAGCTGACGTCGGCGACGAAGTCCAACGGCATCGTGCACACCATGCCGTTCTGGGACGAGATCGTCGCCGAGCGCGCCGCCACGCGGCCCGAGGTCGACGTCGAGTCCGAGCACATCGACGCCCTCGCCGCGAAGTTCGTGCTCGACCCGGGCCGCTTCGACGTCGTCGTCGCGTCCAACCTTTTCGGCGACATCCTCAGCGACGTCGCGGCGGCCGTCGCGGGCGGGATCGGTCTCGCCCCGGCCGCCAACCTCAACCCCGAGCGCGACTTCCCGTCGATGTTCGAGCCGGTGCACGGCTCCGCGCCGGACATCGCCGGGCGCGGGATCGCGAACCCGATCGGCGCGATCTGGACCGCCGCGCTGCTGCTGGAGCACCTCGGCCACGCCGAAGCCGCCGCCGACGTCGAACGTGCGCTCGCCGCGGTGCTCGCGAAGACTCGGCTGCGCACGCCCGACCTGGGCGGCACCGCGACGACGGGGAGCTTCACCCGCGCGGCGCTCGACGAGCTGGAAGGAGCCCGATGAGCGTCCCGTTGCCGTTCCGGTACCGCACGGTCGATCCCGGCGTCCCGATCCGCTGCGCGGTCGGCGGCGAAGGCCCGCCGATCCTGCTGCTGCACGGCTATCCGCAGACGCACGTGATCTGGCACGCCGTCGCGCCGCTGCTCGCGGAGCGCTTCACGGTCGTGGCGACCGACCTGCGCGGCTACGGCGACAGCGGCAAACCCGTGCCCACCGAAGGAGACGCCGAGTACGCGAAGCGCGCCATGGCCGCCGACCAGGTGGCCGTGATGGCCGAACTCGGCTTCGACCGCTTCGCCGTCGCCGGGCACGACCGCGGCGGCCGCGTCGCGCACCGGATGGCCCTCGACCGGCCGGACGCCGTGCGCGCGCTGGCCGTGCTCGACATCGTGCCGACGCGGCACGCCTTCGCCCACGCCGACCGGGCCTTCGCGACCGGCTACTGGCACTGGTTCTTCCTCACCGCGGGCCACGGCATCCCGGAGCGGATGATCGGCGCCGACCCGGAGTTCTGGATCCGCGCCCGGATGACGTCGCGGCACGCGGGCGGCACGCCGTTCGACCCCGCCGCGCTGGCCGAGTACGTGCGGTGTTTCGACGAGGCGTCGATCGCCGCGTCCTGCGCGGACTACCGCGCGGCCGCGACGATCGACCTGGACCACGACGAGGCCGACGCGGACCGCCGCCTCGGGATCCCGGTCCGGGCGCACTGGGGTGAACGCAGTTTTGTCGGCCGCAACTACGACGTCCTCGACGTCTGGCGCGGGTACGCCGAAGACGTCACCGGCCGGGCCCTGCCTTCGGACCACTACCTGCCCGAAGAGGCCCCGGCCGAGGTCGCGGCGGAACTGGCGGAGTTCTTCGGTTGACGCCGCGCCCTATTCCAGCACTAGAATAGGAGGGTGCTGACCGACGCGGAACTGACGGTGCTCGGCCTCGTCGTCGAGCGGCCCCGGCACGGCTACGAGCTGGACGAAGTGGTCGAGGAACGCGGCATGCGCGACTGGACCGCGCTCGGTTTCAGCTCGATCTACTACGTCCTCGGCAAGCTGTGCGACCGTGGCCTGATCGCCGAGGTCGCGGCCGATCGCGCGCACGCCAAGGCCAAGAAGACGTTCACGGCCACCGACGCCGGCCGGGAAGCGTGCGCACAGGCCGCCGAGGCGGCGATCGCCGAACTGCGCCCGGTGCACCCGCCGGTGCTGGCCGGGCTCGCGAACAGCCCGGTCGTCCCGCCCGAGCGGCTCGCGTCGGCGCTGGCCCGGCGCGCCGAAGCCGTCGACGCACGGCTGGCCGAGGTGCGGCGCGCGGCCGCCGCCCAGCCGTCCGCGCCGCCGTTCGTCCGGGCGATCTTCGACTACTCGATCAGCCGGCTGGAAGCCGAAGCCGCGTGGCTGGCCGCGCTGCCCGAAGGGACGCCCTGATGCCCTACGACGTCAAGAAGGACCTGAAAGCGTTGTACGCGCCCAAAAACACCGACTGGGCCCTGGTCGACGTGCCCGCACAGCGGTTCCTCGCGATCGACGGTCGCGGCAACCCGAACACCGCGGAGAGCTACAAACGGGCCGTCGAGGCGCTCTACGCCGTGGCGTACACGCTCAAGCGGGCCGCGGAGCAGGACTTCGTCGTCGGCCCGCTGGAAGGCCTGTGGTGGGCCGACGACATGACCGCGTTCACCGTGCGCGCCAAGGACAGCTGGCAGTGGACGATGCTCATCAGCCAGCCCGGATGGATCGGCGAGGACGAGGTCGAAGAAGCCCGCGAAACCGTGCGGCGCAAGAAGAAGCTCGACGCCGACGTCCGGTTCGAGACCCTCGATGAGGGCCGTTGCGCGCAGGCGTTGCACGTCGGTTCCTACGACGACGAAGGCCCGCTGCTCGCCCGGCTGCACGACGAGTACCTGGCCGGGCAGGGGCTCGAGCCGACCGGCCGGCACCACGAGATCTACCTCGGCGACCCTCGCCGCACAGAGCCCGCGAAGCTCAAAACCGTGCTGCGGCAGCCGGTTTCTCAGTAGTCCGTGGTGGCCGGCCAGGTGTCGTCGTGCAGCAGGCGCTTGAGGATCTTGCCTGTCGCGTTGCGCGGCAGGTCCGGCACGAAGTAGACGTCGCGAGGCACAGCGAAGCGGGCCAGGCGGTGGTGGATGTACTGCCGGATGTCCTCCGCGTGCAGGGAAGCGCCGCGCCGCGGGACGACGTAGGCCGCCAGCCGCTGGCCCCACTCCGCGTCGGCCACGCCGACCACCGCCGCGTCGTGCACGCCGGGCAGCGCCACCAGGGCTTCTTCGACCGGGCGCGGGAAGACGTTCTCGCCGCCGGAGACGATCATCTCGTCGGCCCGGCCGGTGACGAACAGCCGGCCCGCCGCGTCGAGGTAACCGACGTCGCCGGTGGCCATCAGGTCCGCCGCCCGCGCCGGGTCCGTGCCCGAGGTGTAGCCGTCGAACAGCATGTCGTTGCCGACGAAGATCTGGCCCTCGCCGCCGGGCGGCACCGGCTTGCGGTCCTCGTCCAGGATCGCGACGGCCGTGCCGAGCGGGCACCGGCCCGCGGTGGTCGGCGCGGCGCGCAGGTCGCCGGGGTCGGCGATGCTCGCCCACGACACCTCGGTCGAGCCGTAGAAGTTGTAGAGGACGTCGCCGAAGGTGTCCATGAACGACGTCACGAACGACCCGGACATCGCCGAGCCACTGCTCGCGACGATCCGCAGCGACGACAGGTCGTAGCGCGCGCGGACGCGTTCGGGCAGGTCCATGATCCGCTGCAACATGATCGGCACGACGAACAGCGCGTCGCACTGTTGCTCGGCGATCGTCCGCAGGGTCTCTTCGGCGTCGAACTTGCGGACCAGGGCCAGCGGGGACCGCAGCGCCATCCCGATCTGCATCGCGGCCAGGCCCCAGCTGTGGAACAGCGGCGCCGCCACGAGGATCCGGTCGCCCGCGCGCAGCGGGATGCGGTCGAGGATCGACGCGGCCGCGCCCATGCCCTTCGGGGTCGGGCGGCGCGCGCCCTTCGGTGTGCCGCTGGTGCCGGAGGTGAGCACGATCAGCCGGCCCGGCCGCTCCACGGGCTTGGGCCGGTCGGCGGGGGCGGACTGGATCAGCTCGTCGACGGTCGGGTAGCCGGTCTCGGCATCCGGCCAGGTGCTGATGCGCGCGAAGTCGCCGGGGACGTTCGCGATGGTCTGGGCGAACTCGTCGTCGGCCAGGACGGCGGCCGGCGCGTGCTCGGCGAGCACGTCCTTCACCGACGACGCGGAGAGGCCGGTGTTCAGCAGGATGACGTCGGCGCCGAGCTTGCTGGCCGCGACGAACGCCTCGACCATCGCGGAGTGGTTGCGGCACATGAGCGCGATCCGGTCGCGCTCGTTGACGCCGAGCTCGCTGAGCGCGTTGGTCAGCCGGTCGCTGCGCTCCTGGACCTGGGCGAAGGTACGGACGTTGCGCTCGTCGTGCAGCGCGACGTCGTCGGCGGCGCGGGCCGCGGCGGCCTGGTAGCCGCCCGCGACGGTCGCGCCCCACTGCGCGACGGAGTTGAGCTGGCGCGCCAGCTTGTCCGGGCGGCCGGGGCTGAGGACACCGGCGCGCACCAGGATGCTGGTGGTGCGGAGCTTGGTGGCCTTGACGCCGCCGGAACCGGCGTCCGGGTCGGCCTGGCCCGACAGGTGCAGGTCGAGGCGCCTCGCGATGGCGCGGATGTCCTTCTTGATCGAGGACACCAGTTCCAGGTGCTCCGGCTGCAGCATCATCCGCACGAAGAGCTCGGTCTTGCCGCCGGCGAGGGGTCTCAGCTCCAGGGAGACCCAGGTGCCGTCATCGGGGACACCGCACCACACGACGTGCTCGCCCGGGCGGTAGACGACGGCTTGGACCTGCGCCTCCAGCATCGGCCGGCGGTCGGGGGCGATCCGGATCACGCCTCGGGGGCCCCGGCCCCGAGAGGCCTGCTCCTGCACCTCGCTCCAGCTGATCTCCGGGACGAAGCGGGGATACCACTCCGGCGATCCGACGATCTGCCACACCACCTCCGGTGGATGCCCGACCACGGCACTCGCCTCGATCACATCGTCACGCATCGTCTGCCCTCACCGAAGTCACCGAACACACGTTCAGGTCACGGAGGCGTTACGGTAGCAGCAAACGGGTGAGCACGGATACTCCGAACGGCATGATACCGATGAGTAACGGACACTCTTGGTGGGCGTTCGTACTGTCCACAGTGTACCGATTAACGGTGTTTACCGAGTACTGCAGGGTAAAGCGCACGCTCAGTGGGTGTGGCAAAAGATCTTCACCCGGTCAGTGACCGTATCGGCCGACCAGTTCCGATCCGAGGCGGGCCAGCTCCGCGCGTACGGATTCCGGACCTTCGACGTCGACGAGCGCACCCCAGCCGGCCAGCTCCTGGGCGATCATGATCGGCGCGGGAGCGGCGACCCGGACGCGGACGCGGTCGCCGGGCAGCTCGCCGACAACCTCGCAGTGCCGGCCGAACCGGTCGCGCAGCACCCTCAGGTGGCGCCGGTCGAGGACGACGTCCGCGGTCAGCGGCGACCGGCGTTTTTCGACTTCTTCGACGACTTCTTCCCACACCTTGGCCAGTTCGAGGTCCGACGGCCGGTGCGCGACGGCGTCGATCGGCTCGGCCGCGGTGATCCGGTCCACGCGGAAGGTCCGGCGGCCCTGGCCGGTGCCCGCGACGAGGTACCAGACGTCGTCCTTGTCGACCAGGCCCCACGGATCGACGAGCCGTTCCGACGTCTCGCGGCCCGCGTAGGTCAGGCGGACCTTGCGTCGGGCGATGACGGCGTCCCGCAGCGCTTCGACCATCGGCGGCCGGGCCTTCGGCCGCTCGCCCCAGCCGACCTGGTCGACGATCACCGCGTCCGCCGCGGCCTCGGCGTCCGCCCGGAACGTGCCGGGCAGCGCGCCCATCAGCTTGCGCAGCGCCGACTTCACCTCCGGCGCGATCGCCGCCGCGGGGCCGGCCAGGAGGAACAGCGCCTGCGCCTCGCGGGAGGTCAGGCCGGACAGGTCGGTCCGCGCGCCGCCGACGAGCTGCCAGCCGCCACCCCGGCCGGGCTGCGGGTAGACGGGCACGCCGGCCGCCGACAGCGCTTCGAGGTCACGGCGGGCGGTCGCGACGGAGACCTCCAGCTCCTCGGCCAGCTCGCCCGCGGTGACGCGGCCGCGGGTCTGCATGAGCAGGAGGGTGGCCACGAGGCGGTCGGCGCGCATGGGGGAAGTGTCGCAAACAAAGTGCGCACTCGGTGAGCACTTTCACCCCGCATGATGTGTGCAGACCGAGGGAATGAAGGAGCAGACATGCTGCGAGGAATGGCCACCGTCTCGTATTTCGCCGACGACCACGCGGCCGCGCAGGCCTGGTACACCGAGTTCCTGGGGATCGAGCCGTACTTCCACCGCCCCGGGTACGCCGAGTTCCGCCTCGGCGACTACCAGCACGAACTGGGCCTCATCGACCGCAAGTACGCGCCGGCCGGTGCCGGTACACCGGGCGGCGAGATCGTCTACTGGCACGTCGACGACCTGGAGGCGACGGTCGCGCGGCTCCACAAACTGGGCGCGAAGGAGTACGAGCCGATCACCGAGCGCGGCCCGGGCTTCGTGACGGCGTCGGTCGTCGACCCGTTCGGCAACGTCCTCGGCGTCATGACCAACGTGCACTACCTGTCCGTGCTGAAGGAACGTTCCTGAGCCGGTAGCCGCCCCCGCTGTGGTTGTCGCCGCCACTGGATCTTCCCCGGATGTGGCTCTCGCGCACATGGCTCGCGACCGGCGTCACGCTTACCGTTCCCGTCCATGACCAGCGATCTGGACGGGCGCACCGCCCTCGTCACCGGCGGTGCCGGCGGTATCGGCCTGGCCTGCGTCCGCGCTCTGGCCGCGGCCGGGGCCAAGGTGCACGTCGTCGACGTCGACGCGGCGAACGCCGAGGCCGCGGCCACCGAGGTCGGCGGGTGGGCGCACGCCGTCGACCTCACCGACGCCGAGGCCCTCGACACCCTCCCGGCCGAGGTCGACGTCCTGGTCAACAACGCCGGGGTCCAGCACGTCGCGCCGCTCGAAGGCTTTCCGCCCGAGCAGTTCACGCGCATCCAGGCGCTGATGGTCACCGCGCCCTTCCTGCTGATCCGGCGGAGCCTGCCGAGCATGTACGCGCGGGGGTGGGGGCGGATCGTCAACATGTCGAGCGTCCACGGCCTTCGCGCCTCCGCCTTCAAAGCCGCCTACGTCACCGCGAAGCACGGGCTCGAAGGGCTCTCCAAGGTCGCCGCGCTGGAAGGCGCCGAACACGGCGTCACCAGCAACTGCGTCAACCCCGGCTACGTCCGCACCCCGCTCGTCGACGGGCAGATCGACGCGCAGGCCGCCGAGCACGACATCCCGCGGGAAGACGTCGTCTCCGAAGTGCTCCTCCGGCGCGCCGCCATCAAGAAGCTCATCGAACCCGGGGACGTCGCTTCCCTGGTGACGTGGCTGTGCTCGCCGCACGCCGGCCACGTCACCGGGGCCTCCATCCCGCTCGACGGCGGCTGGACCGCCGCTTGACCCCCACCGCCCGCCCGACCCACGACGAAGTGGAGCCCGCAGTGAGCCAGCCCCAGCGGTCGGCGATCGCCAAGATCGTCGGCGCGAGCCTGATCGGCACCACCATCGAGTGGTACGACTTCTTCCTCTACACCTCCGCCGCCGCGCTGGTGTTCAACAAGCTGTTCTTCCCGACGGCGAACCCGCTGACCGGCACGCTGCTGGCGTTCCTCACCTACGCCGTCGGGTTCCTCGCCCGCCCGGTCGGCGGCCTCGTCTTCGGCCACTTCGGCGACCGGCTCGGCCGGAAGAAACTCCTGATCTTCAGCCTGGTCCTGATGGGCGGCTCGACCTGCCTGATGGGCGTGCTGCCGACGTACGCCACCGCGGGCGTCGCCGCGCCGGTCCTGCTCACGCTGCTTCGCCTGGTCCAGGGCTTCGCGCTCGGCGGTGAGTGGGGCGGCGCGGTGCTGATCGTCTCCGAACACGGGGACGCGAAACGGCGCGGGTTCTGGGCGTCCTGGCCGCAGTGCGGCGCGCCCGGCGGCAACCTGCTCGCCACCGGTGTGCTGGCGATCCTGTCGGCGACGCAGTCCGACGCGACGTTCCTGGCGTGGGGCTGGCGGGTCCCGTTCCTGCTCTCCGGCGTCCTGCTGGTGATCGGCCTGTGGATCCGGCTGGCCGTCTCGGAGTCGCCGGTCTTCCTGGCCGCCCAGCGCCGCGCCGAGGACCGCGTCGGGAAGCACGTCCCCGTCGTCGAGGTCTTCCGCGACAGCTGGCGCCAGGTGCTCGTCACGATCGGCGCGCGGATGGCCGAGAACGTCTCCTACTACGTGCTGACGGCGTTCATCCTGGTGTACGTCACGACCGGGCTGCACCTGGCGAAGGGCCTCGGCCTGAGCGCGGTGCTGATCGGCTCGGCCGTGCACTTCGTGACGATTCCCTTGTGGGGCGCGCTGTCGGACCGCGTCGGCCGGCGTCCGGTGTACCTGTTCGGCGCGATCGGGATGGCCTTGTGGGGCTTCGCGTTCTTCGCGCTGCTGGACACGAAGTCGGCCGCGGTGATCGTGCTGGCGACGACCGTCGGGCTGGTGCTGCACGGCGCGATGTACGGGCCGCAGGCCGCCTTCTTCGCCGAGCAGTTCCCGACGCGCGTCCGCTACACCGGGCTGTCCGTCGGCGGGCAGCTGTCGTCGATCGCGGCCGGGGCCGTCGCGCCGCTGATCGCCGTGGCGCTGTTCCAGAGCTGGGGCAGCACCATCCCGGTGTCGCTGTACGTCGCGGCGATGTGCCTGATCACGGTCGTCGCGCTGCTCTCCTCCCGCGAGACCCGGGGCGCATCGCTGCACGACGACGACACCGATGCCGCCGAGTCGGAGACGGCGGCCGTTTCGCCCTAGCATGACCGCCGTGACCGCACCCTCGGACGCGCTGCGCCGGCTGCTCGACCTGCTCGCCTCCGGGGCGAGCACCGAGCAGCTGGCGCACGTCGTCGTGGCCGCCCGCGCCGAGGGTGCCCTCGACGCCGCCGACCTGGCCGCGCTGGCGAACGCGGGTGAGCTGGCCCTGCGGATCCGCGAGACGCTCGCCGAGCACCGGCGGCGCGAGGCCCAGCTGGTCGCGCTGTTCGACACCGCGAGCGAGCTGGCCGCACTGTCCGAACCGGACACCGTGCTGCGCTCGATCGTCCGCCGCGCGCGGGCGCTGCTCGGCGTCGACGTCTCGTACCTGAGCCTCAACAACGAGGCGGAGGGCAAGACCTACGTCCGGGTCAGCGACGGCTCGGTCTCGGCGGAGTTCCAGCAGATCGTGCTCGGCATGGGGGAGGGTCTCGGCGGGCTGGTCGCGCAGACCGCGCGGCCCTACGCGACGTCGGACTACTTCACCGACGAACGGTTCCGGCACACGCGCCACATCGACTCCGGTGTCAAGGACGAAGGACTGACCGCGATCCTCGGTGTCCCGCTGGCCATCGGCTCGAAGGTGCTCGGTGTGCTCTTCGCGTCCGACCGCGGCACCCGCGAGTTCTCCGCGGACGAGGTGGCCTTGCTGTCGTCACTGGCCGATCACGCGGCGATCGCCTTGGACAGCGCGAACCTCCTCGACCAGACGCGCCGGGCCGTCGCCGAACTGAACGAGGCCAACGCGACGATCCGCGCGCACAACGAAGCGATGGAACGCGCTGAGGACGCCCACGACCGGCTCACCGACCTCGTCCTGCGCGGTGGTGACCTGCCGGACGTCGCCGCGGCGGTGGCCGGGGTGCTGCACGGCGCGCTCACGGTGTTCGACACCGAAGGCGCGGTCCTGGCGAACTCGGCGGAACCGGCGCGCCACGACGCTGCCGCGCTCGCCGCGTCCCGGGCGGCGGGCCGGGCGGTGTCCACTGTGTCCGATTCGGACACCTGGGTCTGCTCGGTGCAGGCCGGACCGGAGCTGCTCGGCAGCCTGGTGCTGACCGGCCGGACGGATCTGGCCGGCCCGGACCGGCGGCTGTTCGAACGCGCCGGCGTCGTGACGGCGTTGCTGCTCATGCTGCGCCGGTCGGTGGTGCGGGCCGAAGACGAGGTCCGCGGCGAGCTGCTGACCGACCTGCTCACCGCGCCCGGCCGCAACCCGCGGGCGCTGCTGGCCCGCGGCCGCCGCCTCGGCATCGACCTCGCCGCGCCGCACGCGGTGCTGGTGGTGCACACCGGCGACGTCTCCCGGCGACGGCTCGCGAGCGCCGCCGCCCGGCACGCGACGCTGGTCGGCGTGCACGCGGAGGAGGTCGTCCTGCTGGGCGCCGGCGACCCGGGCGAGCTGGCCCGCCGCGTCGCCGCCGACCTCGGCGCGGTGACCGGCCGCCCGGTCACCGTCGGCGCGGCCGGCCCCGGCGCGGGCCCCGAAGCCCTGGCCGCGGCCCACGCCGAAGCGGCGCGATGTGTCCGGGCGCTGCTCGCGCTCGGCCGCACCGGCGAGGGCGCGGACATGGCGGGCCTCGGGTTCCTCGGCCAGCTCCTGGGTGACCAGGCCGATCTCGGCGCGTTCGTCCGCGCGACGCTCGGCCCGGTCCTCGACTACGACGAGCGCCGCGGCACGGAGCTGGCGGCGACGCTGCGGGCGTACTTCGCGAGCGGTGCGCAGCTCGCGCGGACGAAGGACGTGCTGCACGTCCACGTCAACACTGTGGTGCAGCGGCTGGAACGGATCGCGTCGCTGCTGGGGGAGGACTGGCAGGCGCCGGACCGGGCCCTGGAGATCCAGCTGGCGCTGCGGCTGCACCGCCTCGGTTGAACGACCCACACCGCGCCGCGCTCCCGGCGGTTACCTTTCCTGTCCGATGAACATCCGCGCCCTCCCCGAACTCGCCGTCGCCGCCGTGACGACGGTCGCGGGCCTGTGGGGCTACTTCGCGTTCTTCCTCGACGGCGACGTCGGCGGCCAGGGCACCGGTGTGGCCATCCTGCTGGGCGCCTACGCCGGCAACGGCCTGCTCCAGGTGGCGCTGGTCGTGTACGTCCGCGCGGACCTCTCACCGCGCGGGAAACTGGTCTGCGACTTCGACTCCTGGACGTCCCGGGACGGCGGCCCCACCGGAGTGCGGGCGGCGCTCGCCTGGTTCGGCCCGGTGGCGGCCGGGCTCGTGGTGATGCTGGTTTTCACGCCGGCGTCGACGCCCTCGCTCGACGAGGACTTCGGGATCCACGTGTCGATCCTGCTGCTGTCCCTGCTCGGCTCGGCGGCCGTGCTGCTGGGTGCCTTGGTGTGGCCGTTCGCGGTCCTGCCGCTGACGGCCCTGGTCGGCGTGCTCCTGCCGGGACCGGCGTGGCCGTCGCGAGTGGAGATCCTCACCCGCTCGTGGCTGCTGCCCGTGACGGCCGGCTTCGGCACGGTCATGACCTTCGGGGGTGACATCAACGGCTCGGACCTCGGGTACTGGCTCGTCGACGACTTCGGCCTGCCGGTCACCCCCGCCGCGTTCCTGGCGGTGCTCTCGGTCGCGGCGATCGTCGCGCTGATCGTCGGCCACCAGCGGGCTAGGGCACGGCGAGCACGATCTTGCCCCGCCGCGGCCCGGCCACAGCGTGCGCCGCGGCCGCTTCGGCCAGGGGGAACACCGCCTGCACCGGCACGTGGAAGCGTCCCTCCTCGAACAGCGCGGCAGCCTGTGCGAGACCGTGCCGCCCGTCCGGCTGACCGCCGAGCGCGCCGACCGAGACGCGGACGCCGTGCTCGGGGCCGCTGAAGTCGGCCAGCGTGACCACCTTCGACGGCGTCCCGGTCAGCTCGATCAGCTCCGGCAGTGACCCCTTTCCGGCGACGTCGAGGGCCGCGTCGACCGGACCGGAGACGCGTTCGCGCAGGCCAGGGCCGTAGTCGACGGGCTCCGCGCCCAGCTCGGCGAGGAACTCCCGGTTCTCCGCGGCGCCGGTGCCGAGCACCCGCGCGCCCCGCGCCAGCGCCAGGCCGACGGCGAGGCTGCCGACTCCGCCGGTCGCGCCGTCGATCAGCAGCGTCGAACCCGGGCCGATGTCCAGGAGGTCGAGCGCGCGCGTGGCCGTCTCGACCCCGGACGCGGCGCCACCGGCCTGCTCCCACGGCATCGACGGCGGTTTCGGCGTCCAGAACGCCAGGACCGCGAACTCCGCGCTCGCCCCGCCGAGGCGGGCGACGTCGACCGCGCCGAAGACCTCGTCGCCGATCCCGGGACCTTCGTCGACGACGCCGGCCGCGTCCACACCGGGGATGTGCGGCAAGGCGATCGGCGAGCGCGACTTCCCGGCGCGGATCGCCAGGTCGACGGGCGAGACCCCGGCCGCCCGGACGCGGATCCGGACCTCGCCCGGGCCGGCGTGCGGCTCCGGCAGCGCACCGACGGACAGGACCCCGGGCGGGCCGAACCGCTCGAAGAAAGCTGCGAACACGATCACTCCTCGTCTCGGGACGTCTGCGCCTACGGTAGGAGTGAGCAGAGGTGACGAGCGGGAAGTGAGAGCCGTGCGGGACGAACCGACTCGGAAGCGCCGGGTGGACGCCGAGCACAACCGACGGCACCTGGTGGCGGTCGCGCACGCGGCGTTCGCGCGGGACGGCGCCGGCCTGCCGGTACGCGAGATCGCGCGGCGCGCGGGCCTGGCGCCGGCGACGGTCCACCGGCACTTCCCGTCCCGTGACGACCTCCTCGCCGCCGTGCTCGCCGGGCAGGTCGAGCGGTGCGGCCGGCAGCTGCGGGCCGCGCTCGCCGACCCGGACAGCCGGCGCGCGCTGACCCGGACGTTCCACCGCTTCGGCGAATGGCAGGTCCAGGAACGCGGCCTCGTCGAGGCGCTGGGCGGACCGGCCTTCGCCGACCGGCGCCGCGAGCACGCCGAGGCGTTCGGGCGGCTGGTCGAGCGGGCCCGCGACGACGGCGTGCTGCGGCCCCGCGTGTCGGTCGACGACGCGCGCGTCGCGTTGATGGCGATCACGTCGGCGCGGACGACGTCGGCGGTCCGGCAGCTGACGGGGGTGCTGCTGACGGGCCTGCTCGCTACCCCTCGGTGAGGACGTCTGCCCCGGAAGTCCGTTGGTACAGCACGTAACGCCCGTCCCGCACCTTGCTGACGAGGCCCGCGCGGTGCAGGGCGCTCAGGTGGTAGGAGACGGTGCCCGGGGTGTAGCCGATCCGGGTGGCGAGCTCCGCGGTCGAGCGCGCGGTCTCGAGGTCGGCCAGCAGCGCCGCGCGGGCGATGCCGACGACCGGCACGATCGTGGCCGGCTTGCGATCCCGGCCGGCGCCGATCCGGTGGGCCGGGTAGTAGACCACGACCTGTCCGGGCACGTCGACCTGGATGACGGCGCCGGGCCGGCTCAGGACGCTGGGAGCGAGGACGAGATCCCGGCCCGCGACGTCGAGGTCGCCGTCCCACCGCGCGTCGAAGGTGATCGCGTCGCCCGTCCAGCCGATGTCGGGGTGCAGGGTGCCGAGCACCCGGCCGACGCCGTGACCGACCACGGTCTGCGCGCGGTGGGCGATGTCCTGGTCGAGGATCGAGCGCAGCTCGGGCCAGCCGTCCGCCAGGGCGTCGCGCCAGAACCGGGCGAGCCCGCGGGCGAGGCGGCGCTGCAGCTGTCCCGACTCCGCGATCCGGCGGATCGACGTCGGGAGCGGCCTGCTCCAGTGGGCCCGGGCGCCCTCGAGGATCTGGAGTTCGAGGTCGTCCTGCGCGGTCGCTTCGATCCGGGCGAGCTGCTCGTCGAGCAGCTCGCGGTGCCCGGTGCCCGCGCCCGGCTGCGGGGTGAGCAGATCCGGTGTGTAGGCGTCACCGCCCCGCGGCAACAGCTCCGCGAGCAGGGCGACGTCCGGGTGGGCGAGCGACGCGCGGGCGAGCGGCCCGGGATCCCCGAAGACCGGGTGCCGCCCCGAGCCGGCGGCGAGTTTCAGCCACGCCACGGACTCCGACGCGGGCGACGGTGACAGGCGGGTCCGGGACACCGTCCCGGCGTCGACCCGCAGCGTGAACACCACGTCGACGGTAGCAGCGGGCGCGGCGGATTTGAACCGGCTCGAATGCTTTCCGGTTCCCCGCCCCCGCCGGGTTGGGTGATCGGATGTGGCGAATCCTCTGGCCGGCGGTGATGGCGCTTTCCGTGACACTGGTGCCCCCGGCGCCCGCGTACGGGACGGCGAGGACCGCCCGGCCGGCGCTGACCTGGCAGTCGGTCGCGGTGCGCCGGATCAGCGCGCCCTGCCTCCTCACACCGGCGGGGTGCATCCGGCGGATCGAGGTGACGACGGTGGTGTTCGCCGTCCGAAGGTCCGGTGACCAGCGGGTCCTCGGCGGGCGCGGCCGGCCGTGATCCGGCGACGCGCCACGATGGATCACGCCGTGCGCAGCCGGTGCCGGACTTCGGCCGTCAGGTCGGCTGCCGCGTCGCGGAGGGACTCGAGGAACGCTCGGCGAGGGCCGGCTTCGGTGACGGGACGGGTCGCGACGGCTGTCGCGCGGGTCGCCGCCGGGTGGTCGACGCGCGTGATCACGAGTCCCGGGGGCAAGGCGGGCACGGCCAGCCCGGGGACGACGGTGATGCCGAGCCCCGCCGCGACCAAGCCGAACTTCGCGACCCAATCCCGGGCCACAAACGCGATTTCGGGCTGCCACGCCGGATCCGCCCACGCGCCGAGCAGCGTGGTACCCGGCTCGGTGCTGCCCGTGATCCACCGCTGGTCGCGCAGTTGCTCGCCGGTGACGCCCGGGTGGCCGGCGAGGGGGTGGCCCGGTGCCATCGCGACGAACAGCGGGTCGTCCAGCAGCGCGATCAGCTCGACCCCGGCGGGTGGTTGCCGCGGTGGCGTGACGACGGCGAGGTCGAGCCGTCCCCGGGCGACGGCCGTCAGCAACCCCGGGCTCAGGCCCTCCCGCAGCGGCACGCGGGTGCGCGGCTCGCGGCCGGCGAACGCGGCGATCGCGCGCGGCACCAAAGCCGCCATGGCCGTGGAGAACGCGCCGACGCGCAGCCGGCCCGGCGGGCGTTCACCCAGGTCCTGGAGCGCCTGCCGGGTGGCCTGCAGCTCGCCGAGCACGGTTTCCGCGTGCCGGACGACGACCAGCCCCGCCTCGGTGGGCTGAACACCGCGCGCCAGGCGATCGAACAGCGGCCGGCCCGCCGCCTGTTCCATCAGCGCGATCTGGCGCGAGATCGCCGACTGCGTGTACCCCAGCCGGTCCGCCGCCAGCGAAAACGAGCCGTGCCGGGCCGCTTCGCGCACGACCCGCAGGCCCGCGACGGTGAACTCACTCATGCGTACTACTGATAGCACATATGCGAGACAGTCGTTTGTCGCATAGCTTTGCCGATCCTAGGCTCGACCGCATGAGCGCTGAACGGAACACAAAGCTGCTGCGGGAGATCTTCGACCAGCTGGCCGTGGGGAAAGCGCGGGCGCTGACCGACGCGATGGCCGACGACTTCCGCTGGATCTTCCCCGGCCACTGGTCGTGGTCCGGTACCTGGGAGCCGAAATCCGAAGTCGTGCACGGGTTGCTCCGGCCGTTGATGGCCCAGTTCGCCGGCGACTACCGGTGTGCGGCCGAATCGATCGTCGCGCAGGGGGACCGGGTCGTCGTCCAGGCCCGCGGGCACGGCACGACACTGCGCGGCGAGCGGTACGACCAGACGTACTGCTTCGTCTACCGCGTCACGGACGGCCGGCTGCGCGAAGTCGTCGAACACTGCGACACCGCGCTCGTCGACCGCGTCCTGGACCGGATCCCCCGATCCGGTCCAGGCGCAGCGGCCTAGCACTGACCGTCGGCGAGAACCCAATAGCCCGAGGAGGTCTCGCGCAGCGCGTGGACCGTGAACGTGTTCCACAGCCCCATCGCCTGGTTGGAGCCGTTCGCGTACGTCTGGCCGCCGCTCTGGTGCGCCCGCTCCGCCTGGGTGTGGGCGTAGTTGCTGGCCGACACGCACGCGCCCGGCGGCGGCGGAGTGGTGGTCGTGGTGGTGGTCGTCGGCGGGGGAGTGGTGGTCGTGCCCCCGGATCCCTTGTCCAGCCCGAAGAACACGCCCGTGTAGTAGCTGGAGCAGATCCCGGCGAGGAAGTACGCGCCGGTGCTGCCGCACTGCGTCGTCCCGGTGCCGGGGTCGACCGCGGTGCCGTGGCCCATCCCGGCGATCGAGTAGAGCTGGACCTTGTCGCCGTAGTTCGTCAACGTCGTGCCGCCGGGGAGGGACTGGGTGCTCGTCGGCGTCTGGGAGAGGCCGTGCACCGCGGTCCACTGGTCGCGCAGTTCGGTGCCGTTGACCGGGTAGACGGTGTAGTCGCCGGTGCCCTGCCAGATCGCGACGCGTGGCCACGGCCCGCCGTAACCCGGGTACTGCGCCGTGACGCGCGAGGCCCACTGCGCCGGCGTCAGGTTCTGGTTGTTCTGCTGGCAGTTCGTGGCCTGCGTGACGCTCGTGGCGCACTGCGCGGGCAGGCCGGCGTTGATGCCACCGCCGGCGAAGACGTCCGGGTAGGCGGCCAGCAGATCGGCCGTCATCCCGCCACCCGCCGACAGGCCGGTGACGAACACGCGGGCGCGGTCCGAGCCGTGGTCGCCGATCGCCTTGTCCACCATGGACTTGACGGACGCGGCTTCGCCGTTGCCCCGCGTGTCGTCGGCGGTGCCGAACCAGTTGAAGCACTTCAGCGAGTTGTTCGCGGTCGACTGCTGCGGGAACACGACCTCGAACCGCCACTTGTCGGCCAGGGCGGGCCAGCCGGAGTGGGCGTAGTAGTCCGACGCGCTCTGCGTGCAGCCGTGCAGCGCCACGACGACCGGGCGCCCGGTTTCGAGGCCGGCGGGGGTGTAGGTGTACATCGCCAGCGCGCCCGGGTTGGCGCCGAACGACGGGACCTGGACCAGGGACGCCGCGGGCGGGTCGGCGGACGCCACCCCGACGGTGGTGAGCACGGCGGCGGTGATCGCGGCGAGCCCGGCGAAAGCGAGTTTGCGCATGGGGATTCCTTCTCGGCGTTGAGAGGGTTTCCGACGACGTTAGGTCGGTCGCGACGGCCTGACCATGTGGCCGCGCACCACATCGGCGCGGGGATTCATGGTGGCGGCCGGGGTGGTTCCCGGCGTCCGGGCGCGCTTGGGTTCGGGGCAACCCGAGACCGGAGGTGGACCGTGCGCGGTTGGCTTGCTGTGGTGCTGGTTTCCGTTCTGGCGACGGCGGTGCCCGCACCGGCGTCGGCCGCGAGTGCCCGGGTCTTCGTGCCCGGCGCCGAAACGCAGGTCGCCGCCCGCCTGGACGATCTGACGACGACCGGCACGCTCGCGTCCGGCCACACCGTCGAGGCGGACTGGGCCGGGCTGACGTCGGCGGGCCTGCCGGTGCCCGGCCGGGTGCCCGGCGTCCAGGTCGACGGCTACTTCCCGGACACGTCGGCGACGAACACCAACCACGGCTGGAACCACGACGCGCAGTTCGTGCTGCGCCTGCCGGACCGGTGGAACGGCGGCCTGGTCGTCACCGGCTCGCCCGGGACGCGGCGGCAGTACGCGAACGACCGCGCGATCGGCGACCAGGTGCTGGCCGAGGGCTACGCGTTCGCCGCCACCGACAAGGGCAACACCGGTGCCGCGTTCTACGACGACGGCGTCCGGCCGGGGGACGCGCTGACCGAGTGGAACACGCGCGTCACCCAGCTGACCCTGGCCGCGAAGGCGGCGGCGCTGCTGCACTACGGCCGCCCGCCGTCGCGGACGCTGGCCGCTGGGTTGTCGAACGGCGGCTACCTCGTGCGGTGGCAGCTGGAGAACCGGCCGTGGCTCTACGACGGCGGCGTCGACTGGGAAGGCACGCTCTGGCGGGCCGACGGGCCGAACCTGTTCACATTCCTGCCGCCCGCGCTGCGGAACTACCCGGCTTACGCGGCGGGTTCCGCGGCGGCGCACCAGTCCATTCTGGACGCCGGTTTCGCGCCGGGGTCGGAGTTCCTGTGGGACTACCACTACCGCGTCTACTGGGACCTGACCCAGCGGATCTACCGCGAAGAGGTGGACCCGTCGTTCGACGGCGCGCTCGCGGCGGGCGTCCCGTTCTGCGCGAGCGGTACGCCGGCGTGCGACGCGGACTACGCGTACGCGTCCCGGCCCGCGCCGGTGGCCCGCGCGGTGGAGCGGATCTCGCTGACCGGCCGGATCGGCAAGCCGCTGCTCACGCTGCACGGCACGCTGGACACGCTGCTGCCGATCACCCGCGACTCGGACGTCTACGAGCGGATGATCACCGACGCGGGCCGCGGCGCGCTGCACCGCTACTACCGGGTCGAAGGCGGCAACCACGTCGACGGGCTCGTCGACCGGTTCCCCGCGCTGCTGCGTCCGCTGGGCCCGTGCTTCCGGACGGCGTTCGACGCCTTGGCCGGCTGGCTGCGCGGGGTGCGTCCGCCGGCGTCGGCGACGATCGCCCGGCCCGCGCCGGCGACCCCGGCGGAGCTGGCCCGCACCTGCTCGCTGGGGTGACGGTGGTTGCGTCCCGTGCAACATGGGAGTAATTCGCATTTCGGGAGCGCGGGGCAGCCGGGCGAAAAGAAAAGTGAACCGGATCGAACCGGCGTGCGTACTACCTGGTGAGGGGCTTGGTCGAGCCATCGCAAAATCGCTCTGACCAGCCGTTTCACCGCCCGGACAGGCGACCCCGTTCGGCCGCTTGCGGGACCGTTGTACGTCGTTCATGATAGGCATCGGGGTCCGCGAACAATCGATTACGTCGAATATCCAGGTGCCGCGCATGCTTCGGAAGAACCGTCCGTCCGGAAGTGATCCACATGCTGCTACCCGTCGCCGGGGCCGCCTGATGGCCGCGGATCTGTCCGGTCTCGCGATCATCGCCGGCCTGCTGCTGCCGGTGCTCGCCGCCGCGGCCTGGGCGATCGTGCTCGAGCGGCGGCCGCGCCCCGGGCCCGCCGAACCGGAACCCGAACCCGACTGGACGGTCGCCGGCATCCAGGCCCGCCTGCGGTTCGAGCAGGCCGCCCGCCGGTTCGCCGAAGCGGGCACGATCGCGCTGCCGACCCTGCCGATCCCCGAGCAGCTCGGCCGCGACTCCTCCCGGGACCGCCTCCCGTGGCGGCTGCCCCGCACGATCCCGCCACCCCGCCCGTCGGCGGGCGCGTTCTCGACGTCGGGCGCCATCCCGGTCTCGCGGTTCGCGTTCGCACCCCCGGACAACGACCTGATGCGCCGCATCCTGGACGGCCTCCGCAAGATGGACTGACCGCCCGCGCCGACCTCCCGCTGCCCTGCGTTCTCAAGTCCGTGAAGGCCTCCTTGAGGGACTCAGAGTCCCTCAAGGAGGCCTTCACGGACTTGAACCAGCCCCAGGTCACGGGCTGAGGGCCGCCGGGGACTCCGCGTCCGGGATCAGCAGCTTCGGCGCGCCCGAGCCGTCCGCCGGGGACGACCACACGTCCGAGTGACCCGGGCCGCGGGGGATGCCGTAGCCGATCGTGTGGTTGTCGAGCCAGGCCGGCTGGTCGTCCACGCTGCGGGTCTCCGCCAGCGGCGTCACCACCGAGCGTGTCAGGTCCAGTACCGACAGGCGCCAGCCCTTGGCCGGGTCGGCGTCGATCGCGGACTTGAACGCCACCCGCGTGCCGTCCGGGGAGAGTGACGGGCACTCGACGTTCTCGCGCAGCGTGCGGATCGTGTGCGCCGCGAAGTCGCCCGCGACCAGGTAGCGGTGGCCCCCTGTGGACATCGTCGCGTAGAACTGGCGATCGTCGCGGGTGAACGTCACGCCCCAGAAGTTGAGGTCGGCCGCCTGGTACGGCTTGCCGTCGAGCGTCACCGCGTAGTCCTCCAGCGTGCCGGCCAGGTCGCCGGTCGCCGTGTCGAGGATGCCGGCGCGCGTCGAGAACATCCCGCCGTTGTACGAGTCGCCCGTGACGAACACCGTCCACGCCAGCATCCGGCCGCTCGCCGACACCCGCGCCCGGTTCGGCAGGCCGACCAGCGGAATCTCTCGTCGTGAAAGAAGCCGCTCGTCGAGGACCACCAGCTGGTAGGTGGTCAGGTCCCCGTCCGGGCGCAGGCAGAGGCCGGTGCCGCCGGCCGCGTACACCCGGGCGCACGACAGCGGCGACACCGTCCGCGCGCCGCCGGGATCGGTGACCGTCACCGTGGCGACGTGCCCCCGGTCGGCGTCGGCGGTGCTGCGGAACAGCAGCCGCGGTCCGGGCACGAGGCTGACCGAGCCGGTCGCGGTGACGTCGTGGTTGCGCGCGCTCGCGAACCCGACGTACGCGACGGCCACCCCGGCCAGCACGAGCACCCCGGCGAGGGCGATCAGGATCCGCGCCTTCACGAGGTCCGCCGCGGCGAGAGGACCACGAACGTGACGCCGATCGCGAGCACGGCGGCCCCGGCCGCGACGCCGATCGCGAGCTCCGCGCCCCAGAACTGCCACGCGAGTCCGAAAAGGACGGACGAGGCGAAGTACGCCAGCGCTTGCGCCGTCTGCACCAGCGAAATCCCCGTGGTGCGCAACGCTTCCGGCAGCAGCGGCCCGGCCAGCGCCATGAGCACGCCGTCGGTGGCCGCGTAGAACGCGCCGTACAACGCCAGGGCCAGCGCGAACAGCGGCCAGCCGGACACCGGCCCGGCCAGCAGCAGGTAGACCACGGCCAGCGCGCCGTACCCGCCCAGCACCACCGACAGCCGCCCGATCCGGTCGGCCAGCGCGCCCAGCGGCGCGGCGAGCAGCAGGTAGCTGAGGTTCGTGCCGACCGCGAGCAGCGGGAACCAGCCGGTGGCGACGTCCTCCTTGTGCTGCAGCAGCAGGTAGACGAACCCGTCGCCGACGGTCGCCAGCCCGAGCACGCACGCCGCGACCAGCAGCCGCCGCACGCCGCTGCCGCGCAGGAGGGCCAGCGCCGCCCGGGGTGACACCGACGCCGACTGTGTTGTCCGTGGCGTCCGGCGGTCGCGCACGAACAGCACCAGCAGCAGCACGCCGATCGCGGCGATGCAGAAGCTCACGACGAACACCGCGTCGAACGCCTCGGGGTTGGTGGCGCCGACCGCCGCGAGGACGCCGAGCGCGACCAGCGGCCCGGCGAACGCGCCCACGCTGTCCATCGCGCGGTGCACGCCGAACGCCCGGCCGAGCAGGGGTTCGGGCGCCGACAACGTGATCAGCGCGTCGCGGGGCGCCGTCCGCAGGCCCTTGCCGGCGCGGTCGAGGGTGATCACGGCGCCGATCGCGGTCGCCGACGCCCCGGCCGCGAGCAGCCCGAGCTTCATCACCGCGGACAGCGCGTACCCCACGCCGGCCACGGCCTTGCGCCGCCGCACCCGGTCCGCGACGTACCCGCCGACGAGCCGCAGCAACGCCGTCGCGCCGGTGTAGAGGCCGTCGAACAGGCCGTACGCCGCCGGGCTCAGGTGCAGGCCGAGCACCAGGTAGACCGGCAGGATCGCGGTGACCATCTCCGAGGAGACGTCGGTGACCAGGCTGACGGCACCGAGCGCGAAGACGTTGGCGCCGACCGCCGAGAGCTTGCGCCGTGACCCTGTCGCGGCGTGCTCTCGGCGGCCGATGGTCGAGAGGTACACGCGGCCTACTGCCAGACGTCGAGGATCGGCGACTTGCTCGCGGCGCCGGCGATGCCCGGCAGACCGTAGGACGCCTCGATCGTGCGCAGCACGGTGTAGTGGTTGATCGATTCGCTGTAGCTGCCGACCTTGACGTGCGCGCCGGTGAACGAGGTGAAGATCTGGTTGACCGACGTGCCGCTGTCCTCGTCGAAGGTGGTGATCAGCAGGCTGTTGTGCGTCTTGGCCCACTGCGCGTAGGCGTCGAGGTTGTTCTTCAGCCAGGTGTCGCCGGTGCCGATGGAGCAGTCGTGCATGTCGGAGCACATGTTCGGGGTCACGAAGGCGACCGTCGGCAGCTGGGTGAAGTCGGCGGGGAAGCTCGTGTAGCGCACGTTGCTCGCGGCCGGGACGTTCGAGAAGTCCACCCAGCTGTTGTGCTTGCGCATGTAGGTGCCGCTGGAGCAGCCGGTGTAGCCGTCCGACGGCATCGACTCGGAATAGCCCTTGAACGTCTTCCCGGCGCCGATCAGCTGCTGGCCCAGGTTGTCCTTGGCGCCAAGGTTCGCCGGGCAGCTGTCGCTGGTGACCCCCTGCGTCGCGCCGGAGAACAGGGCGACGTAGTTGGGCTGGCTCGGGTGCGTGATCGCGAAGGAGTTCGTGAACTTCGCGCTCTGCGAGGCCAGCGTGTTGAAGTAGGGCGCGCTGGAACTGCCGTTGATCGACGAGTACTTCTTGTTCTCGAACATCACCAGCACGACGTGGTCGAACGTGGGCACGGTCGCGGCCGTCGGCTGTACCGCGGGCTCGGCCGCGTGGGTGACGACGGACGCCGTCGCCGCGCCGGCGGTGACGAGGGCGGCAGCGGCGAACACGGCGAAGATCCGCTTGCGGATCATGGGTCCTCCAGCGCTGGTGCGGCCGGTCGGGCCGCGGGCTTCGTGGTGGGAGCGCCTCATGGTGCCGAGAGCAGGGAGCCGGTGCGTGCCGTGCTGCGGTCCAGCGCGTGAACACCGGGAAACCACCGTCGGACAAGAGAAAGAGTGGGTGAATGGCTTTCCGGCGTCAACCTCCTTTGGTAGTAGGGATCTGACAGGTTGTTCCCAGGAGGCTCACAGGAGCGGCGCCGAGACTCGTTCCCATGGACCCCGAAACGACAGCAAGGACCGCTCGCCGCGAGCACGGCCGCCGCAGGGCCGCCCTGGTCACGGCCACCGCCGCCGTGCTCGGCGCGGCCGCCGTCGGCGCGATCGGCTTCGGCCTGGCGTCGGCGAACGCCGCCGACGACACCACCACGCAGACCACGACCAGCGACAACACGACTTCGCAGGACCAGCTGCAGTCCTCCGGCAGCGGCAGCGGCATCGACGCCGGCTCCGGCTCCGGCAGCGCGCACACCGGCTCGGGTGCGTCGTGACGTCCTTTCGCGCGCTGGGTACCACCGCGGCGGTACTCGTCACGGACCCGGCGCGGCTCGAAACCGCCGTCGACCTGCTGCGCCAGGAGCTCGACGCGGTCGACGAGGCCTGCAGCCGGTTCCGCGCCGACTCCGAGATCTCCCGGCTGCACGACGTCGCCGGCCGGCAGGTCCGGGTCGGCCCGCTGCTCACCGAGGCCCTGTCCGCCGCCCTGCGCGCGGCCCGGCTCACCGGCGGCCTGGTCGACCCGACCGTCGGCACGGCCGTCCGGGCGCTCGGCTACGACCGGGACTTCGCCGCCGTCACCGACGGCCCGCTCGGCGTGGCGGCGCCCGCGCCCGGCTGGCACCGGGTGCTGTTCGACCCGGCCCGCGCGCTGGTCGTGCTGCCCCGGGGCGTCCACCTCGACCTCGGCGCGACGGCGAAGGCCCTGGCCGCGGACCGCGCGGCCCGCCGGATCCACACCGCGACCGGCTGCGGGACGCTGGTGAACCTCGGCGGCGACATCCGCGTCGAGGGCCCGGCCCCCGCGGGCGGCTGGCAGGTCGCGATCGGCGACGACCACGCCGACGCCGTCACCCGGCCGGACACCACCATCGCGCTGTCCGCCGGCGGGCTGGCGACGTCGGGGACCACCCGGCGACGCTGGCGGCGCGGCGGCCGCACGGTGCACCACATCGTCGACCCGCGCACGGGCGACGTCCCTCCGCCGCGCTGGCGCACGGTTTCCGTCGCGGCAAAGTCCACTGTGGACGCCAACACCGCGAGCACCGCGGCTGTCGTCCTCGGCGACGCGGCGCCGGCGTGGCTCGCCGAACGCGGCCTGCCCGCGCGGCTCGTCGGCGTCGGCGGCGACGTCGTCACGACTCCGGGCTGGCCGCGCGAGACCGAGCTGCGGGAGGCGTCGTGAGCTCCGCCGTCTGGTACTTCAGCCGCGCGACCGGGCTCGTGTCGCTGGTGCTCTTCACCGCCGTCGTCGTCCTCGGCGCGCTCGGCGCCGGCCGGTTCGCGACGCGGGAGTGGCCGCGGTTCACCGTCGCCGCGGTCCACCGGAACCTCGCCTTGACCAGCCTCGTGTTCCTCGTCGCGCACATCGCGTCGGCCATCCTCGACGGGTACGTCTCGCTGAGCTGGCTCGACGTCGTCCTCCCGTTCGGCGCGGACTACCAGCCGTTCTGGGTCGGCCTCGGCGCCGTCGCGATCGACCTGCTGCTCGCGATCGTCGTCACCAGCCTGGTGCGCACCCGCATCCCGGCGAAGGTGTGGAAGGCCGTGCACTGGCTGGCCTACCTGTGCTGGCCGGTCGCGCTCGTGCACGGCATCGGCATGGCCGAGAGCGACGCCGCGCACGGCTGGCTGATCGCGCTCGACGTCCTGTGCGTGCTCGCCGTCCTCGGCGGGATCGCCTTCCGCGCCGGCACCCGGCACGCCGACCCCGAAACCCGCAAGCTCTCCCCGCTCGGAGGCACCCGATGAGCACCCTGAGCACTCTCCTGCCCCCGCACCGGCTCGACCTGGCCGGGCACCGGCGTCACCACGGCGTCGTCCCGTGGGTCGCCTACCACGACGACGAAGGCCGCGACCGGCTGATCGAGGCCGCCCGGGCGGCGGACCTGCGCGGCCGCGGTGGCGGCGGCTTCCCGACCGCGGTCAAGCTGCGCGCGGCCCGGGCCCGGCGCTCGATCGTCGTCGCGAACGGCTGTGAAGGCGACCCGTTGAGCAGGAAGGACGCCGCGCTGCTCGCGCTGTCGCCGCACCTCGTGCTGGACGGCCTGCAGCTCGCCGCGCACGCGATCGGCGCGGCCGAAGCGATCTTGTGCGTGCACGCCGGCAGCCCGGTGCTCGGGAGCGTCGCCGCCGCGCTGGCCGAGCGCGAGGACCGGGTACCGGTGCGCGTCGCGGAGATCCCGCGCCGGTACGTCGCCAGCGAGGAATCGGCGCTGGTCCACTACCTGACCTCCGGCGACGCCCGGCCACTCGGGAAACAACCGCGGCCCGCCGAGCGCGGGGTGCGGGGCCGCCCGACGCTGGTGGACAACGTCGACACCCTGGCGCAGCTCGCGCTGGTCGTCCTGCTCGGCCCGCACCACTACCGCGCGGCGCGGACGGACCTGGTCACGGTGACCGGCGCGGTCCGCGGTCCCGGCGTCGTCCCGGTGCGCGCCGGAGCGTCCTTGTCGGAAGTGCTCGCCGCGGCGGGCGGCGAGACCGAGCCCGTGCAGGCGGTGCTCGTCGGTGGTTACGGCGGGACCTGGACGGCCGATCTGCGCGGCACCCTGTCCGGGATCGCGGCCGTGTACGCGCTGCCGGCCTCGGCCTGCGGTCTCGACTACACGGCGAAGGTGCTGGCGTTCCTCGCGGCGGAGTCGGCCCGGCAGTGCGGGCCGTGCATGTTCGGCCTCCCGGCGATCGCGGCGGACTTCGCCGAGCTGGTCCACGGCGGCAACGCGACGGACCGCCTGGCCCGCCGCATCCCGTTGCTGACGGGCCGCGGCGCGTGCGCCCACCCGGACGGCGCGGCCCGCCTCGCGGCTTCGGCGTTGCGGACGTTCGAGGCCGACGTCTGCGCGCACCTGGCCGGCGGCCGCTGCCGGGTCCCGGCGGGTGTGGCGTGAAGCTCTCGGTGGATCCGATCGGCTGCCGCGCCCACGGGCTGTGCGCGGACCTGCTCCCGGAACGGATCCGGCTCGACGAATGGGGCTACCCGGTGCTGGCCTCGGGCCCGGTCCCGCCGGGGCTGGTGGCGGACGCCCGCCGCGCCGCCGCGGCTTGCCCCGTTCTGGCCCTGCGAATGCGGAAGTCCTGATTGGATGTCCACATGGGAGAGCTGCTCGGGACCGCGTCGTTCCCGTCCGGAGACGTCCTGCTGATCGACTTCGGGCTGCTGCGCCTGTGGTCCGGCGACCGGGAACCGGCCCCCGGTCCCGAGGTGGACTTCGAGATCGCCGGGCCGGACGCCCTCGAGGTCGCGGCCGGGATCGACCTGGCCGTGGTCAAGGGCCGGTACGGGTTCGACCTCCCGGAGGACGGCGCGCCGCTGGCCGGCAAGGTCGCGGAGGTCTGCCGGACGACCGGCCTCGACGCGTCCGTGCGGGTGCTGCCGCGGATGCCGCACCACACGCGGGTCCGGCGGTTGCTCGACGACGCGCCGGGCGGCGTCGAGGTGCCGTTCCCCGGTGGCTGGGCGGTCGCCGTGCGCGGGGTCCCGGCGGACCGGGAGCTGCGGGTGCTGGGCGAGCGGATGGACTCCGGCGGCCCGGACGCGCGCAAGTGGCACTCGGTGTGGGTGGAGTGCGCCGAGGGCACACCGGCCACGACGGTCGAATGCGGGTACGTGCTGGTGGAGGAGGCGCGGCTGATGTTCGCCGACCCCGCCGCGCTGAACGGCTGGCGCAACGACGAGCCGTACGACGGCCGGTACGACCTCGTGTTCTGGGGCGCCGACGCGGAAACCGCCGCCGCCCGGGTCTCGGCGTCCACTGTGGACGACGACGGCGTGTACGGGTGGACCGGCCTGACCCGTGACGAGGCGGCGTCGCGCCACGGCGTGCTGAAAGGCCTGGAGGAGTTGCGGTTCCGGTTCGACGTGCGTCCTCACGACGACCACTACCGCGTGCTGCGGCAGATGTACCGCTCGCCGGCGGAGTCGGGCACGATCGAGGTGGCCGGCGCGACGATGACGGGCTGGTTCACCGGCTGGGGCGACGGCGCGTACCCGGTCTACCGCGACCTGGCCGCCGACGGAACGCTGCTGCGGGTGCGGGTGGAACTGGGCGCACCGGAGATCGTCCGCCGGCAGCGCCGGTTCGAGGAACTGTGGTTCGGCGACCTCGCCAAGCTGGCCCTGGTCTCGGCCCGGGTCGCCCGGGACGGCGCGCCGGTCACGTGGCTCCACCGCGAGGCCCCGGACAACGAGGAGGACAGCGGCTGGCGCGTCTTCGCCGGCGACGAGACGCAGGAGTACGTGGACGACGCGGCGAACTGCCGGCTGCTGCCGTTGCGCGAGCTGATCCGGGCCGACCCGGGCTTGGAGGAGCTGCTCGGCCACCCGGCACCGGCGGCTTTCGAGCGTGCCGGTCCGGACGTGGCATTCGTGCCCGTCCCCGAGGCGGACTGATGACCGACGAAGCCGCGCCGGGTATCGGCTGCGGTCGCCTTCGAACCTGCTACTGCTGCCCGGCGGACATCCCGGCTCGCCGTACCCGCGTCCGACGACGACCTGACCTGCTGATCACCGACCCGCGCGGTAAATCGGTCGTCGGGGCGCCGCTCGCTCGTTAACCTCGGACACCATGAACGAGGATCCTGGCTACCGCGGCCTGGACGGCGCGTGGGCTCCGCCCGACACCGTGTTGTGCCGGGAGTCCTGGCGGGCGTCGCGGGCGCCGGTGACCCGGCGGTTCCGCAGCGCGGCGCGGTGTTCGTCCTTTTCGGACAGACACGCGATCCGTGGAACGTCGTCGCGGCGAGGGGGTTCTTCGTGGCCACCGGCCGTTCGCCATCGGTGGGGCAGCCCTCGGGCGCGATGGTGCTACGGGCCGGCGCGGCGCTGGTGATCCGCGAAGCCCGCGCGGAAGACTGGCCCGGCATCCGGCCGATCATCCACGACGTCATCACCGGGCAGGAGACGTTCCCCTACGACCCGGCCATGAGCGAGGCCGACGCCCGGCGGATGTGGCTGGTGGCCCCGCCGGCCCGGGTGGTCGTCGCGACCGAGGGGGACCGGGTCACCGGGACCGCGAACATGTACGCCAACCGGCCCGGGCCCGGCAGCCACATCGCCTCCGGCAGCCTGATGGTCGCCGCCGGGGCGCGTGGTAGGGGGGTAGGCCGGGCCCTCGCCGTGGACCTGGTCGGCTGGGCCCGGCGCACCGGGTTCGCGGCGGTCCAGTTCAACGCCGTCGTCGAGGTGAACACCGCCGCGATCCGGCTCTACGAAAGCCTCGGGTTCGTCACCCTCGACGTCGCGCCCGGAGCGTTCCGCCACCCGGGACTGGGCGACGTCGGCCTGCGGATCATGTGGCTGGACCTGCGGTGACCGGCTTGCCGAACATCGCGCAGGTCACGGCGTTCTGCAGCGCCCGCTGGGCTTCGGCGAGCTTCGGGGCGGCGTCGAACTCGTAGAGGAACTCGGTCGGGACGAGGATCGTCGCGGTGCGGCGGCCCGTGCTGTCGGTGATGGTGCTGCTGGAGTAGCCGGTGATCCCGCCGTCGTGGCCCCAGAAGGTGCCGCACGGGGTGGTGGCGGTCAGGATCCCCAGCCCGTAGCCGGGACCGACGACCGTGCGCATCTCGGCGAGTTGTGCCGCGGGCAGGAGTTTCCCGGACATCAGCGCGGTGTGGAAGCGGGCCCAGTCCGGCGCGCTGCTCACGATCGCCCCGGCGGAGCCGCCCCAGCTCGGGTCGTTGCCGGAGACGTCCACGTGCCCGGCTTCGGGCGTCCCGGCGATGTCGGTGAACTCCGCGGGCACGCCTGGCGGCATGTGGGCGGCGTCCGGTTCGTAGCCGTGCGCGTGCCGGCCGCGCCAGGAGCCGTCGGCGGGCAGGTAGGTGTGCCTCAGGCGCAACGGCCGGGCGATCCGGTCACGCACGAGGTCGGCGAGGCTCGCCCCGGTGACGCGTTCCAGGATCACGCCGACGGCGGCGTAGTTCGTGTTGCTGTAGCCCCAGTCCGCGCCCGGCGCGAACAGCGGCGGGTGCCCGGCGCCGATGGCGAACAGCTCGGCGGCGGTCCACCGGTGGGGATCCTTGCCGAGGATCGCGTTCCGGATCGCGGGGTCCTCGGTGTAGTCGTACAGGCCGCTCGTGTGGTCGAGCAGCATGCGCAAGGTGACCCCGGAGGTGGTGCCGGGCAACCACTTCGCGACGGGATCGGTCAGCGCGAGCCGGCGTTCGGCCACGAGCTGCAGGGTGATCGTGGCCATCACGGTCTTGGTGTTCGACCCCATCCGGAACTCGTCCCCGGCCTCGAGCCGGTGCGCCCACGGCGCCCGCTCGGCGATCTCGACGGGCCTGCCGTGCCCGTCGTCCACCCGCACGATCACGCCCGGCGCGCCGGCGGCCACCAGGTTCCGGGCGAGCTGTTCGAGCTGGGTGCTCGCGGTGGCTTGGGTCGCGGTCGTCAGGCCCGCCGTCACGATCACGGCCGCGACCAGGGCTGTTCGTCTCATTCTCACGAAAGCGACGCTAATGACGGCCGGTACCGCGTTCCATGAGGTCAGCAGGCGTTCCCACCCCCGGGTTTTCCGGAACGTGGGCGGCGGGCGAGCGCGCGCCAGGTGTCCAGGATCTCCGGCGTCTCCCGTTCTCGCGGGGTAATGGTGCCCCGACGAACGGCGTCCCGCAGGACAGACACCTCAGCCCGACGCGACCGGCGCCATCGTCAGCAGGTGTTGCGCGGCAACGCTCGCACCGTCCGGCCGGACCTTGCCCGCGAACTCCCGCGCCCGGGCCGCGACCTCCGGCGCCAACGCCGTGCCGAGGGCCGCGGTCAGCGACTCCGCCGTCACCGCACCCGGGGCGTGCGCCGCGCCGATGCCCAGGTCGCGGACCCGGTCGGCGAAGTAGAACTGGTCGTACATCCGGGGCGCGACGACCTGCGGCGCGCCCGCGCGGGACGTCGTGGTCGTGGTACCCGCGCCGCCGTGGTGCACCACTGCCGCGACCCGCTGGAACAGCGCCTGCTGGTTGATCTCGCCGATGCCCAGGCAGTCCGGTGCCGGCTCCGCCAACGCCAGGTCCGCCCAGCCGCGGGAAATGATCGCCCGGCGGCCGTGCGCGCGGGCCGCGGCCAGCATCGCCTCCGCCAGGCCCTCCGCCGCGCTCATGCTGCCGAAGCCGAAGTACACCGGCGGCTCGCCCGCGTCCAGGAACTCCCGCACCTCGGCCGGCAGCGGCCGCGAGTCGGGGTGGATCCAGGCGCCCGTCTCGACGATGGGCGGGCCGGGCCACGGTGCCAGCGCGGCGTCGGCCGCGAGCCACGGGCGCTCGGTGACCACGTGGCTCTGCAGATCCTCGACCGGTGCGAGCCCGGACGCGACCCGGTGTGCGTTCAGCGTCGGCCCGAACGTCGCGTTCAGGTGCCGGGCGTCCTCGGCCCACCGGTCGCCGTTCGTGCTCGCGGACCGCCACGGCATCGGGGGCGGTGAATGCAGGTCCGACGGCAGCGTGATGGGGCAGAAACTCGCGTAGACGTAGGCGATGCCCCTCCGCTCGGCGATCGAGCGGGCGGCGAGCTGCAGGGCGCCGGCGGCCACGAGCACGTCGCAGCCTTCGGCCGCCTCGGCGACCGTGGTGAACTGGGTGACGACGGTCTCTTCGGCGAGTTTTCGCAGGTCGCCGGCCGCGGGTCGGCCCTTCCCGCGCAGTTCGGGCCCGATCGGGGTGACGGCGAACCCGAGCCCGGCGAGCCAGTCGCGGAAGTCGGGCGGCACGCACAGGCGGACGTCCTGGCCGAGCGCCCGCAGCTCCGACGCGAGCGCCAGGACGGGCTGGACCTCACCCCGCGAACCGATCGTGGACAGCAGGACACGCATCCGGGATTCCCCCTCCGGTGAAAGTGAGCCCGAAGTGTGGACCCGCACCGGGGTCTTGCCGCAAGTCCCCCTCCCGGCTATACCTTGAAAGGGGGAGAGCAGGGCGTCGATCCTCAGCCCAGCGTGAAGGGGTCCCGGGTACCACCCGAAAGTTCGACCCACACCGCCTTGTCGGTCAGGTACTCGTCGATCGCGTGGACGCCGTTCTCCCGCCCCAGCCCCGAATCCTTGACCCCGCCGAACGGCACGGACGGCGCCACCACGCGGTAGGCGTTCACCCACACGGTGCCGGCGTTGAGCTTCGCCGCGACGCGGTGGGCGCGGTGCACGTCCTTCGTCCACACCGCGCCGGCGAGGCCGTACGGGGTGTCGTTGGCCAGGCGGATCGCTTCGGCCTCGTCGGTGAACGGCAACGCGGCCAGCACCGGCCCGAACACCTCCTCGCGGAAGATCGTCGACGCCGGGGTGACGCCGGTGAGCACCGTCGGCTGCACGAACAGCCCGCCCAGTCCCGGATCGGGCACGCCGCCGCACGCGACGGTCGCGCCTTCGGCCTTCGCGGTTTCCAGGTAGCGCAGCACCTTCGCGTACTGCGGCGCGTTCGCGACCGGGCCCATCTCGGTGGCGGGCTCGTTCGGGTCGCCCAGCCTGATCGCCGCGGCGCGCCCGGCGATCAGGCGGATCAGCTCGTCGTGGACGTCGGCGTGCACGATCAGCCGCGAGCCGGCCATGCACGTCTGGCCGGTGGCGGCGAACACCCCGGCGATGACGCCGTTCGCGGCCGCGGCGAGGTCGGCGTCGGGGAACACCACCTGCGGCGACTTGCCGCCCAGCTCCAGCGTCACCTTGTTGAGGTTCTCCGCGGCCGCCACCGCGACGGCCCGGCCGGTGGCGGTCGACCCGGTGAACGCGACCTTGTCGACGCCCGGGTGCCCGGCGAGCGCCGCGCCCGTCTCGCGCGAAAGACCGGTGACGACGTTGACGACGCCGGGCGGGAAGCCGGCCTCGGTGATCAGCTCGGCCAGCCCGAGCGTCGAGACGGGGGCGTGCTCGGACGGCTTCACGACGACCGTGCAGCCGGCGGCCAGCGCGGGCGCGAGCTTCCAGGCGAGCAGCAGCAGCGGCGAGTTCCACGGCGTGATGGCCGCGACGACACCGACCGGCTCGCGGCGGGTGTAGACGAGGTAGTCCGGGTTCGGCGCCGGGATCTGGCGGCCTTCGATCTTGTCGGCCAGGCCCGCGTAGTAGTGGTACCAGCCGCCCAGGCCGGTGAGCTGGCCGAGCATCTCGCGGTAGAGCTTGCCGGAGTCGTTGACCTCGAGCCGCGCGAGCCGTTCGGCGTGCTCGCCGATGAGGTCGCCGAGCCGGTGCAGCAGGGCCGCTCGCGCGAACCCCGTCAGCGTGCCCCACTCGCCGTCGAGCGCCGCCCGGGCCGCGGCGACGGCGTCGTCGACGTCCTCGGGCCCGCCGTCCGGCACGACCGCCCACGGCTGCCCGGTGTACGGGTTCTGCGACTCGAAGGTGCGCCCGGAGCGGGCGCCGACGGCCTTGCCGTCGATCACCAGGGAGAAGACCGGTAACTGTGCGCTCATGGGTCCGCCCTCGTCGACGTCGGCAGGTGCGCTTCCACCCTGCACCCACCGGGGTGCCTGACGTAACCTTCAGGGACGAAACCCGTACCAGGTGGGCAGACCCGGTCGGCAGGAGGCCCGGATGGCACTTCACAGCGTGTTACTGGAAGACGAAGTCATCCTCTCGATCGACGGCGCCTTCGACGCCGCCCTCACACCCGAGTACGACCGCGCGATCGAAACGGCGTTCGCCGCCGACGTCCGCCGCATGGTCCTGGACTTCACGCTGGCCACGGCGGTCGACGCCGTCGCCGCGGCGGCCCTGACCGAGACGGTGGCCGGCTGCGCCGCGCGGGGCACCTACCTCGTGCTCGCGATGCCCGCCGGGGTCGAAGCCGAGGTCACCGACCCGGCGCAGGTCAAACCGCTGCTGAATGGTTTCGAGCCTTGGCAGGACGCCGGCTAGCGAAAAAGGAAGATCATTTCCCGGAGTGCCCGATAAATGATCTCGGGATCAGGCGGCTTCGTTTTCGACGTTTTCGATCCCGGTATCCGGCGCGGACAGTTCCGCGGCGAAGATCGAGTCGATCTTCCGGCTCGCCGTGCGCAGCTTCGTGACGCTCGCGACGAGCAGCAGCAGGATCGCGATGGGCACCACGAGCAGCACCGGCGGCCAGCCGGCGCCGACGACCGCGCCGAGGGCGGTCAAGGCCAGGGCCAGGAAGGACGTCCGGACGACAACCCGCGGCCATCTGGCGCGGGGTTTGGCGTGCCGTCCGCGCGGGGCACCGGGAACGGGGCGCGCAAGGGCAGCGTGGACACTCATCCCAACCTCCGGAAAGTCGTGGAACCGGCCGGGCCTGCCGTGAAACGCGGCACTCGGCACACGCAGGATCTGTCGTGCCGGGAGGCGTTCCGGTTACCGGTCGTTATTGCTTCGAGTCCGAATTCGGAAAAGGGGAATTCCGACGTTCTCCATGACTATTCCACGGCCATTCCCGGCGGTAGGGCCGTTGTGCCCTGCTTCCCTCGCCGGAGGCTCCGGGTCACGAATCGGTGCCCGGACCCGGGCCCTTGCCCTTCCCCTTGTTGCCGCCGGGCGGCTTCGCGTTCTTCCCGGACTTGCCCTGCTGCTTCACCGTCTTCTGCGGCTGCACCGGGCTCTGGTGCGTCACGGCGGCCGGCTCCAGGTCCGCCGACTCGGTCACGGCCGGCGCGGCCACCTGCTGCGGCGACGTCGACGGCGAGGCCGGCGGGCGCACCGCCTCGGTGACGCCCGGTGCCGGTGACTGAGTGGAGGCGCCGCCGCCTTCCGGGGCGGCCAGCAGCACCGCGGCGACGGTGGCCGCGGCCGCGGTGGTCAGGGCGGCGGCGAAGACGGTCCGGAAGTGCCGCGCCGGACGTCCGGGCGGCGGCGCGGCCGAGGGCAGCGTCGACGGCGTGGTGTGGAGCAGCTCCAGCACTTCGGCGGCGGCGGGCCGGTCCGCGGGCTCGCGCCGGGTCATCCGCCGGAGGGTGTGCGCCAGCGCCGGCGGCAGGGTCTCCGGGATCCGGGGCGCCCGCGTCAGCCGCGCCATCGCCGCCTCGACCATCGTGCCCTGGTACTCGCGTTCCCCGGTCAGGCACTCGAGCAGGATCAGGCCGAGCGCGTAGACGTCGGCGGGCGGCCCGGCGGGCTGGCCGGCGACCTGCTCGGGCGCGAGGTAGGCGGCGGTGCCGGGGATGACGCCGGTGCCGGTGATGTGGGTGGTGTCGAGCGCGTGCGCGATGCCGAAGTCACCGATCAGCGGGCCGTCCGCGCTCAGGAACACGTTGGCCGGCTTGAGGTCGCGGTGGACGACCCGCAGCGCGTGGACGTGGGCCAGGCCTTCGGCGAGCCCGGTGGCCAGCGCCGTCACCTCGTCCGTCGTCATCGCGCCGCCGAGCAGCTTTTCGGCGAGGTTCTCGCCTTCGACGAGCTGCATCACCAGGAAGGTCCGGCCGTGCTCGGTGCCGCTGTCGTGCAGCGCCACGACGCCGGGGTGGGCGATGCTGCCCTGGATGCTCATCTCGCGCAGCCGGCGGCGCTGATCCTGCGCCACCGCGCCGCGGTCGTAGATCTTGACGGCGACCGGGCGGTCGAGCCGCAGGTCGTAGGCGCGGTAGACGCGGGCCGTGCCGCCGCTGCCGATCAGCCGGCCGACCTCGTACCGCCCGGCCAGCGTGGTGGGCGGCAGTTCTTCCCCCAGTGCCGGTCGCGGCATGACGGAAAACTCACCGAGTGCGTAGTGCGCACGCGTGGGTTCGTCCGCCTCGCTCATCGCCCGGGCACCCCGTCCTGCCGCTTGGTCGGCCACCCCCGCGGTGTACCCCCATCCCGTGATCCGGAAACCTGTGAAGATCGCGGGCGGGGTACGCGCGCTCAGCGGCCGTCGAAGGCGTCCACGCCGGTGAGCTGCGCCGACAGCGTCCACAGCCGCTCGGCCTGCGCGGGGTCGACGGCGTAGCGGCGCACACCCGAGGCGGCGAGTCCTTCGGCGTCCTCAGGGGACAGTTCGGCGACGTCACAGTCCTCCAGGTACAGCCCGCCGAGCCCGGCCAGCTGCGGTGACGTCGCGGCCCAGACGGTCGTCGCCGCGCCCTGCTCCGGCGTCTTGAACTCGACGAGCATGGTGCCGGCCTCGTCCATCCAGCCGCGCTCGACCATCTCCGCGCGTGACAGGTGCCGCTGCAGCGGCGTCATGATGCCGCCCGGGTGCAGCGCGAAGGCGTGCACGCCCTTTTCCGCGCCGAGCTTGTCGAGCTGGACGGCGAAGAGCACATTGGCCGTCTTGGCTTGGCCGTAGGCGGCCCACTTGTCGTAGCCCTCGGTGAACATGACGTCGTCCCAGCGGATCGGCGAGTTGTGGTGGCCGCGGGAGGACAGCGCGACCACGCGGGCGCCCTCGGCGACGGCCGGCCACAGCCGGTTGACCAGGGCGAAGTGGCCGAGGTGGTTGGTGGCGAACTGGGCTTCCCAGCCCGGTCCGACGCGGGTCTCCGGGCAGGCCATGATGCCGGCGTTGGTGATGAGCAGGTCGATCCGGCGCCCGGAGGCGAGGAAACGCCCGGCGAACGCGCGGACGCTGTCGAGGTCACCCAGGTCCAGCTCGTCGACCTCGACGCCGGTCAGGCCGTCGAGGGCCTGCTCGGCGGTCTCGCGGCGGCGGGCCGGGACGACGACGTGGGCGCCGGCGCCGGTGAGCGCGCGGGTCGCCTCCAGGCCGATGCCGGAGTAACCGCCGGTGACGACGGCGAGCTTCCCGGTGAGGTCGATGCCCGCGACGGCTTCCGCGGCAGTGGTGCCGGCGCCGAAGCCCGAGCCGATCTTGTGCTATGCGGTGGTCATGCTCCCGACGCTAGGACCTGGAGCGCACTCCAGCGCAAGTCGCGCGTCCCGGGCCGAAAGAGGGGACAATCGACCGCGAGAGGCACAGCGACGCGAGGAAGGCCGTGATGTCCGACTACTACGGGAACACACCCCAGGACGTCCGCCCGGGGATCGACGCACGCCGGCTGTGGGCCGGCGGGGTGGCGACGGCGGTGGTCGCGGCCCTGGTCGCGGTGGTCGGGCTGCTGATCGCCCGCGGCATCTTCGAGGTCGAAGTGCTGGCCCCAAAAGGGGAAGGCGTCTGGGGCAACGCCAGCACCACGACGTACGCAGTGGTGGCCGCCGCGGTGGCGTTGCTGGCGACCGGGCTGATGCACCTGCTGAGCGTGGCGACGCCGGCGCCGTCCCAGTTCTTCGGCTGGATCATGGTGCTGGTGACGCTGATCGCGGTGGTGCTGCCGCTGACGCTGAGCGTCGCCCCGAGCGCGAAGATCGCCACGGCGGTGATCAACCTGGTGATCGGCCTGGTGATCGCGGCGATCGTGAGCAGCATGGCGGCGAGCGCGCGCACCCTGCACCGGCGCCGCTCGACGGCGCCGGCCGCGCCGCCGGCGGGGCAGCAGCCGCCGCCGACCCGGCAGTGGAACCAGCAGCAGCAGGAGCCGCCGACCCGCTACTACGACCGCTGAGCATGGGTCAGCGCAAGACGAACCGCCGCGTGATCGAGCAGTTCCGCGCGGGCGAGGAGGTGGACGGCATGCACCGCGAACGACTCGTGCTCCTGACGACGACGGGCCGCAACTCGGGCAAGCCGCGCACCGTCCCGATGATGTTCCACCGGGACGGTGACCGGCTGCTGGTGGTGGCGTCGAACGTGGGAGCCGCGAAAGACCCGGACTGGTACCAGAACCTCGCGGCCGACTCCCGGGTGAAGGTGGAGGTCGACGGCCGCGCGTTCGAGGCCGAAGCCCTGCCGCTGCTGGGCGCGGACTACGTGCGCACGTGGACGGAGCTGGAGAAGCACTACCCCTTCCTGGCCGAGCACCGGGAGAAGGCGAAGCGGTCGATCCCGATCGTGGAACTGTCCGAAGAGGACTGAGGCGTCACGACGTCCGGTAGCGCAGCAGGGCGGCGGCCCCGCTCTGCTCCACCGAGACCGGGTGAAGATCACCGGGTCCGGTGAACCACGTGCGCCCGGAGCCGAGCACGAGCGGGAAGACGAGCAGGCGGTATTCGTCGACCAGCCCGTGCCCGGCCAGGGTGTGCACGATGCTCGTGCTGCCGATGACGACGACGTCGCGCTCTTCGCGCAGCCGCCGGACCTCGTCGAGCAGGTCCCCGCTGAGCAGGGCCGAGTTCTCCCAGGCGCCGACGTCGGTGAGCGTGCGCGAGGCGACCCGCTTGGCGGCCTTGTTCATCCGCGTCGAGAAGTCGTCCGTCCGGGTGGGCCACAGCTTCGAGAACAGCTCCCACGTCCCCCGGCCCAGCAGCAGCACGCCGGTGTCGAGCAGCGTGCCGAGCCGGAACTTGTCCCCGGCCACGGCTTCGGGGCCGTGCCGGAACGCCCAGCCGCCGCCGGCGGTGCCGCCCGAGCCGTCCGGGTCCTCGACGACCCCGTCGAGGGTGGTGAACTGGATGACGATGACGTCGTTCATGGTGGTCCCTTCGCGAGCGGTGCGGTCACGGGTACATACCGGGGACCACCGCGGAACTCATCGCGATCCGGGGCACAATCTCCGGGGTGGACTCCGAGGTGGGCTTCGAGCCGTTCCGGCGTGAGCTGGTGGTGCACTGCTACCGGATGCTCGGCTCGCTGCACGACGCCGAGGACCTGGCCCAGGAAACCCTCCTGCGCGCGTGGAAGGCGCGTGAGCGCTACGACGAGGGGCGCGCGTCCGTGCGCACCTGGCTCTACCGCATCGCGACCAACGTCTGCCTGACCGCGCTCGAAGGCCGGGCGCGGCGGCCGCTGCCGTCCGGGCTCGGCGCCGCGAGCACCGACCCGGACGTTCCGCTCGTCCCGGACTTCGAGGTGCCCTGGCTCCAGCCGCTGCCCGCGCGCTACACCGGCGACCCGCAGGCCCGCGCCGGCGTGCGGCTCGCGTTCGTCGCCGCCGTGCAACTGCTCCCGCCACGCCAGCGGGCGGTCCTGGTGCTGCGCGACGTCCTGCAGTTCAGCGCGGCCGAGGTCGCGACGCAGCTGGACACGACGGCGGCCGCCGTCAACAGCTCACTGCAACGGGCGCGGGCCGCGCTCGCCACGGCCACCCCCCGGGAGCACGAGGTCCGCGAACCCGGGGACCAGGCCGTCCGGGAGACGGTCGAGCGGTACGTCCGCGCGTTCGAGGCCGCCGACGTCCCCGCGCTCGTCTCGCTGCTGACCGACGACGCGGTGCTCGAGATGCCGCCGGTGCCGCTCTGGTACGCCGGGCGCGCGGACTACGGCCGCTTCATGGCCCGGGTGTTCACGATGCGCCCCGGCGCCTGGCGGGCGGTCCCGCTCACGGCGAACGGCCAGCCGGCGCTCGCCGCGTACTGCCCGGACGACGACGGCGGCCACCGCCTGCACACCCTGCAGGTGCTGACGGTGACGCCGGCCGGCGTCGCGCACAACGTGGTGTTCCAGGATCCGCGGCTGTTCACGGCGTTCGGCCTGCCGCCGACCCGCTGAACCCGCCACCCGGTGGCGAGTCCGTTGTGGACGGTCCTACTTGCTGGCCACCTTGCGGTACCGCGCCGTCGCCAGCGGCGCGAACACCGCGATGATCGCCACGCAGCACAGGATCGAGTACAGCGCCGCGTGCTCCGCCGGCCAGCCCGTCGGCGGGACGCCGAAGCGGTTGCCGAACAGGTCGCGCGTCGCGTTGATCACCGCGGTGAACGGGTTCCAGTCGGCGATCGCCCGGAGGAACGGCGGCATCTTGTCCGTCGGGACGAACGCCGACGAGACGAAGCTCAGCGGGAACATCCAGATCAGCCCCGCGCTCTGCGCCACCTCGACGCTGCGCGCGGTGAGGCCGATCAGCGCGCCGACCCAGGACAGCGCCCACGCGAACATCAGCATCACCAGGTAGCCGAGCACCGCGTCGAGGAAACTGCCGCGGATCCGCCAGCCGACGATCAGCCCGCACAACGACATCACGACCAGCGCCACCACGCTGACGACGAGGTCCGACGTCGTGCGGCCGAGGACCACCGCGATCCGGGACATCGGCAGCGAGCGGAACCGGTCGATGATGCCCTTCTGCAGGTCGTTGGCGAAGCCGATGACGGTGAACGCCGAGTTGAACGCCACCGTCTGGGCGAAGATCCCGGCGATGAGGAACTCGCGGTAGGCCCCGCCGCCCGCGTCGCCGCCGATCGCGTTGCCGAAGACGTAGGCGAACAGCAGCACGAACATGATCGGCTGCAGCGTCGCGGCCATCAGCCAGTCCGGGTTGCGCCGGACGTTCATCAGGTTGCGCCAGGTGATGACGCCGCCGTCGGAGATGCCTTTCGCGAGCGCGTTCACTTTGCCACCTCCGGGGCGGATTCTTCGGCGCCGTGCCCGGTGAGGGACAGGAAGACGTCGTCCAGCGTGGGCCGGTGCAGGCCGACGTCCTGGACCGTGATGCCGTGGCCGTCGAGCTGCCGCAGCGCTTCGATGAGCGCCTTGGGCCCGGTGTCGACGAGGATCTCGGCGCGGCGCGTGTGCTCGTCACCGGACGGTTCGCCGGTGCCGACCGCGCGCAGGACGTCGAGGGTGGCCGGCAGGTCCGCGGCCGAGGCGACGACCAGCTCCAGGCGTTCGCCGCCGATCTGCGCCTTGAGCTCGTCGGCGGTGCCGCGCGCGATCACCTTGCCGTGGTCGATCACCACGATCGAGTCGGCCAGCTGGTCGGCCTCCTCGAGGTACTGGGTCGTCAGCAGCACGGTGGTGCCGTCCGCGACGAGCTCCTTGATCACCGCCCAGGTGTCGAGGCGCCCGCCCGGGTCGAGGCCGGTGGTGGGCTCGTCGAGGACGACGACGGCCGGCTCGGCGACCAGCGCGCCGGCCAGGTCGAGCCGCCGGCGCATGCCGCCGGAATACCCCTTCGCCGGCCGGTCGGCGGCCTCGGCGAGCTGGAACCGCGCCAGCAGCTCGCGGGCCCGCGCACGAGCGGCGGGTTTGCGACGGCCGTAGAGCCGCCCGACCATGTAGAGGTTCTCGAAGCCGGTGAGGTTCTCGTCGACGGCCGCGTACTGGCCGGACAGCCCGATCCGCTGGCGCACCGCGTCCGGCTCGGCCAGGACGTCGTGGCCGGCCACCCACGCCTCACCCGAGTCGGGACGCAGCAGCGTGGTCAGGATCCGGACGGTGGTGGTCTTCCCGGCGCCGTTCGGGCCGAGCAGGCCGAGCACCCGCCCGGCCGGGATCTCGAGGTCGACGCCGTCGAGCGCGCGGGTCGAACCGTAGGTCTTCACGAGCCCGCGCACCCGGACGGCGACGTCCGGGCCCGGCGGTGACAGGGCTGGCATGGCGGCTCCCCTTCCGATGACACCCGCCAAGCTAGGCCACCCCGTCCGGGTTGTCCTCCGGGATTCTCCCGGAGAGCCGCTCAGTTCGCCGAGAGCGTCACGGCGAACTCCGGCGGCGTCCGCAGCGACTGGAACACCACGCAGTACCGCTCGGTGAGCTTCTTGAGGGTCGCCAGCTGCTCCTCGGAAGCGTCGGTGTCCAGGTCGAACGACAGCCGGATCGCGCGGAACCCGACCGGCGCGTCCTTCGCGACGGCGAGCGTGCCGCGGAAGTCGAGGTCGCCTTCGGCCCGGACGCGCCCACCGCGGACGTCGAGGCCCAGCGACGTCGCGACCGCCCGCAGCGTCACCCCGGCGCACGCGACGAGCGCTTCGAGGAGCATGTCACCGGAGCAGGCGAGGGTGCCGTCGCCGCCGGTCGCCGGGTGCAGGCCGGCTTCGACGACCGACTTCCCTTCGGGGGTCCGGGTGGCGGAGCCCCCGGCCCGGGGCGAAGCCCCGGATGTCACCGCGCGGCCGGTTTCCACCTTGCAGGAGATGCCGAGGCCGTCGAGTTCGGCGTCGGCGTGCAGGGTGATGAGGGCGCTTTCCGGTGCGTCGCGGTACTTGTCCTTCAGCGGGGCCTGGGTCGCGCGCAGTTCTTCGGTGTCCATGGGCCCGATTGTGCCCGCTCGCCAAGGAAAAGCGAAAAGGCGGGGAGCCCGGATTTCCCGGTCTCCCCGCCTTTTCAGTGCGGATTCAGCGGATTCAGCTGGTTCAGCTGGTTCAGCTCAGCGTCACCGCGGCGTCGTCGATCACGAACGACGTCTGCAGCGAGCTGTCCTCGGTCCCGGTGAACTTCAGCGCGAGGGTCCCGCCGGCGGCCGACGAGACGTCGACCGTCTTGAGGACGTACCCGGTGGCCTTGTTCAGGTTGGAGAAGCTGCCCAGGGTGGTGCTGCCGTTGGTGACGGTCAGCTTGTCGTAGGCGGTGGTGGTGGTCGTCTCCGCCGTGTCGATGTGCAGGTAGAACGTCAGGCTGGCGTGGCACCCGGCCGGGATGCTCACCGACTGCGCGAGCGTGTCGGTGTGCGTGGTGCCGTACCCGTTCAGCCAGGCGTTCCAGGTGCCGCCGTGGGTGGGCTCCTGCGAGCCGTTCTGCCCGATGACACCACTGGTCTGCGTCCAGCTGGTGGCGCCGGACTCGAAGCCGCCGTTGGCCAGCTTCTGGCCGGAGCAGCCCGTGGTGGTGCCGACGGTCCAGGTGAACGACGCCGTGCCGGTCTTGTTGGCCGCGTCCTTCGCCGTCACCGTGACGTTCGAGGTGCCCGCGGTGGTCGCGGTGCCCGAGATCGTGCCGGTGGAGGCGTTGATCGACAGGCCGGCCGGGAGGCCGGAGGCGGTCCAGGAGTACGGCGAGGTGCCACCGCTGGCGGACAGCGGCAGGTTGACCGAACCACCGGTCGTGGTGGACTGGTTGCCCGGGTTCGAAACGGTCACGGTGCCGGTCGCGGAGCACGTCGGGTCACCCGACTGCGCCGGAACCGAGATCGCGTCCCACGCCGCCTTGACGGTGTTGAACTCGGTGCAGCTGCCCGGGAAGAGGTTCTTCGCCGCGGTCAGCGTCCAGGTGCGGTACTTCAGGTACGAGCTGCCCGAGGTCTTGAGCAGCATCGCGTTGTAGAAGATCTTCACCGCGTTCTGGACACCGAGGCCGGTGACCGTCGAGCTGTTGCAGGTGGTGCTGGTCGGCTGCCCGTTGGTCGGGTTGGTGCCTTCCGCCAGCAGGTAGAACCAGTGGTTGCCGGGGCCGGCGGCCGCGTGCACCTCACCGTTGGGCACGGAGCTGTCGTAGCAGTTCTTGTCGCCCAGCGCCGACGGGTTGTACATGTTGCGGATCGGGCCGGAGCCGACCAGGTTGACCTGCTCGCCGACGAGGAAGTCCGGCTGGTCGTAGGGAGCCGGCTCGTTCGCGAACCACTCGGTCGAAGCGCCGAAGACGTCCGCGACGAACTCCTGGGTGCCCGAACCGGAAATGCCGCCCGGGGTGTGGTCGTCGATGCCGTGGCCGTGCTCGTGCGCGACGACGTCGATCGAGCCGATCCAGCCACCGGCGGTGTTCTTGCCGATCTGGACCTGCGTGCCGTCGTAGTAGGCGTTCTGGTCGTTCAGCCCGACGCGGATCGGCCAGCCGCCGCCGCTGCCGTCGAAGCTGTTGCGGCCCAGCCACTGCGAGAGCATCTTGTTCTCGGTCTGGGCGGCGAACAGCGCGTCGACGCAGCCGGTCTCGCGGTTGCTGGCGGTGCCGTTGCCCCAGAGGTCGTCCGGCCCGCTGAAGGTGGTGTTGTTGGCCGCGTCCTGGCAGGACGTGTTGGTGATCGTCGGGTCCTTCAGCGAGTACGTGCTGCCCGAGTGCGTGGTGTCGAGGTGCACCGGGTTCGGGCCGTTCCACGCGCTGGTGCCGTCACCGTTCAGCACGTGCTCCTGCGTGTGGAGCACCTTGCCGGTGGCGGCGTCGACGACGACGTCGAGCCGGCTCGGCCCTTCGGCGTTGCGGCCGACGACCGTGCTCTTCCACGCCAGCGTCGGCGCGCCGAGGGCGAAGACGACCTGCTGCGCCGGGCTCACGCTGTCCACGGAGGCCAGCTGCTGCCGGGCGGTGGCCTCGGCCGCGGCCTTCGTCACCTTGCCGGTGGTCGTGGCGAGGTTGATGGTCTGGTCCTGCGCGACCGAGGTGCCGAGCACCTGGCCCGTCGAGTTGGTCGCGACGACGAAGTCACCGCCGACCACCGGCAGGCCCTTGTAGCTGCGCTCATAGGGGATGTACTGCAGCCCGTTGGTGGAGGAAATGGCTTTCTGGGCCTGGAAAACGTCGTCCGAGCTGGCGTGCAGCGCGGCGGGCCTGCTCGCCACGAGACCGGCGGCCGCGGTGGCGGCTTGGGCCTGGGCGCTCGGGGCGGCGTTCGGGGTCGCGTTCGGGGCGGGTTGCGCCTGTGCGGTGCCGGTGATGCAGAGGGCGCCGATGAGCGCGCCGGTTGCTGCCAAGACGACAGGACGTCTCAGATCCATCGAGGAATCTCCTCCGGGCAGGGTGAACCAGGCCCGGGTTCGAGGCGGGCCCAGATCAGGGGAACGAGAGGTGGTGCTGTGGAACGGAAATCAGAATCCGGTGCTGAGGCCTCGTGAACAAGCGACTAACGTACGGTCTTATTGACATATGGCGATACTTCCCAAAAAGGACAATTGCCGCCTTTGGGATTCTGTCGGGTGATCGTCCACTGAGGACTCTCGGCGCCCCACCGCCGTTCGGGTGATCTTTTTCGGTGCTGGAACGACGAAGGCCCCTTCGCCGGAAATGGCGAAGGGGCCTTGCGTGGTGCGGACGTATCAGGCGGTCGTCTCGCGCTTCGGGAGCTTCCAGCCCGGGCGCACGAAGTGGCACGTGTACCCGTTCGGGATGCGCTGGAGGTAGTCCTGGTGCTCCGGCTCGGCTTCCCAGAAGTCGCCCGCCGGGCTGACTTCGGTGACGACCTTGCCGGGCCACAAACCGGACGCCTCGACGTCGGCGATCGTGTCCTCCGCGACGCGCTTCTGCTCGTCGTTCTCGAAGTAGATCCCCGAGCGGTAGCTCAGGCCGATGTCGTTGCCCTGGCGGTTCTTCGTCGTCGGGTCGTGCACCTGGAAGAAGAACTCGAGCAGGTCGCGGAACGTGGTCTTCGCGGGGTCGTAGACGACCTCGATGGCCTCGGCGTGCGTGCCGTGGTTGCGGTAGGTGGCGTTGGGGACGTCACCGCCGCTGTAGCCGACCCGGGTCGAGATCACCCCGGGCTGCCGGCGGAACAGCTCCTGCATTCCCCAGAAGCAGCCGCCGGCCAGGACGGCCCTCTCGGTTGACGTGCTCACGGCGTCACTCCTTCTCCTCGTGCGGTGCTACCACCGGTACAACTTCTGTGGTCAGCCGATGATTCCACGCGGGGATTACGGAAGCCTGACGTCACCCGGCCTGGAGCTCGGCGAGGGTGAGCACGTCGCCGCCGATGCCCCAGCCGCCGTCGGCGACCTCTTCGACCAGCACCATCGTGTTCGCGCGAGCCCGGTCGCCGTAGATCTCGGCGTAGAGCTCCGTGGTGCGGGTGACGAGCTGCTCTTTTTGTGCGGGGGTGAGTGTGCCGGCGGGGACCTTGAAGTTGGCGAACGGCATGTCGGTGTCCTTCGTAGCGATGATTACTTGCTGACGTAATCGACGCTAACACGTCTGTCGGATCGACGCTACCGTCTGCTTGATAGCGTCGTTAACGGCTGGTAGCGTCGGTGTCGTGGACTTGCGCACGCGGATTCTGGAGGCGGCCGCCGACCTGCTGTCGAGGTCGGCCGAGGCCGACTTCTCCACGCGCGCTGTCTGCGAAGCCGCCGGGGTCGGCGCGCCGGCGCTGTACCGGCAGTTCGGCGACAAAGAGGGCCTGATGTCGGCCGTCGTCGACCATGGTTTCGAGAAGTACCTCGCCGGCAAGCGGGCCGCGAAGCCGTCCGAGGACCCGGTGCGCGACCTGCGCGACGGCTGGGAGAACCACGTCGCGTTCGCCGTCGAGAACCCGAACTACTACCGGCTGATGTACTCCGGTCTTTCGACGCCGCCGAACGCCGCGGCCGAGGCGCACGGCCTCCTGCTCGAGGTGCTCGAACGCTGCGCGGCCGCGGGCCGGCTCGCCGTGGCGCCCCCGGTCGCGGCGCAGATGGTGATGGCGGCGAACGCCGGCGTCGCGCTCTCGATGATCACCCGCCCGGCGCTCTACCCGGACACCGGGTTTTCGGTGCGGGTCCGGGAGAGCGTGCTCGCGGGCATCCTGGCCGCCGAACCGGCGGAGCCCGCCGGGGGAGTGGCCGCCACGGCGACCACCCTCGGCGCCCAGCTGCGCAAGGAGGCCCCGGCCACCCTGTCCGCGGCCGAGGTGACACTGCTGCAGGAGTGGCTGGACCGCCTGGCCGATTGATCCACAATGGACACCGGCCGGGCGATGCGCCATCCGGGTTGTCTTCGGCGCGTTCGGCGTTCCACGCGGCAGCGGCCGGGTGAGCGGTGCGACCATGACCCCGGGGCCGGTCCCCCGACCCGGCCCCACCCGGGGGAGGAGGTGCGGTGCCCGACATCGCTCCGGAACGGACCAGTGGTTTCCTGGTCGTCGAAGTGCGTGGGGAACTGGACATCGCGACGGTCGTCCGCTGGACGACGGTCCTCGAAGCCGCCATCTGCGAACTGCCGGGCCCGCACCTGCTGGCGGTGGACCTCGGCGAGCTGGACTTCCTCTCGGCCCGAGGCGCGGCCGCCCTGCTGGAGGCGTTCGACCTCTGCCGCGACAGAGGAATCGACTGCTGCCTGATCCTCCCCCCGGCCACGTCGGTGAGCCGAGTGGTGCAGCTGTGCGGCCTGGACCGGAGGGTGCCGGTGTACCCGGACCGCCTGGCGGCGATCGCCGCCTGCCAGCCGGTGGAGATGCGCTGGCTGCAAGCGCACGCCCGCTGACCGCCTGTTCGGCGCCTTCGCAATTCGTCGCCGAGGTGCGAGCGGGTCGACCCGAACCACGGCAAACGGCGCCGTGTTGTGGGTGCGCGGGCCTCGAACGCTCGCAAGTCGTGGCCGTGTTGTGGGTGGGGTTGCTCTGAACCGTTGCTACTTGGCGCCGTGTTGCGGTGGGCTGGCTCTGAACGGTCGCAAGTCGTAGCTGTGTCACGGATGGGCTGGCTCTGAACCGTCGCAACTCGTTGGTTGGCTACGGGTAGGTCGGCATTGACCGGTCGCAAGTCGTCGCCGAGTTAGGGGTGGGTCGGCCTTGACCGGTCGCAAACCCGTCGCAAGTTACGGGTGGGCCGGCCTCGACCGGGCGCAAGTGGCCGCCGAGTTGTAGGTGGGCCGACGCTGAGCCCTCGCGAGTCGTCGCCGGGCTGCGGGTGGGCTGGCTCTGAGCCGCCGCTACTTGGCGCCGAGTCGTGGGTGGGCTGGCTCTGAACCGTCGCAACTCGCCGCCGAGTCGTGGGTGGGGTGGCTCCGAACCACCGCTACTTGGCGCCGAGTCGTGGGTGGGCCGGCTCTGAACCGTCGCTACTTGGCGCCGAGTCGTGGGTGGGCCGGCTCCGAACCGTCGCAACTCGCCGCCGAGTCGTGGGGAGGCCGGTCCGGCGTCAGGCCGGCTCGCGCACCAGGTCGGCCGCCGCCTCCGTGAACGCCCGTAGCCGGGCCGTCGCCGCGTCCGCTCGCCAGACCAGGCCCCACTCCAGTCGGGGCGCGTCGCTGAACGGGACGTACGCGAGGTCCGGCCGCGGGTAGTACCGCCGGATGTGGGCGCCGACCGGCAGCACTCCCTCGCCCGCGCCCGCCGACGTCAGCAGTTCCTGCAGGCCCGCCTCCGGGCGGGTCAGCGCGTCCGGCGCGTGCTCGTCGAGCCACGGGTCCGGCAGCGCGCAGCGCAGCACCGTCACCCGCGCCAGGTCCGCGGCCGGCACCGACTCCCGGCGCGCGAACGGGTGGCCCGCGGCCACCGCGAGGAAGCGCAGCTCCCGCACCAGCACCGGGCCGGTGACCAGGCCCGGGCCTTCGAGCGGCAGGCCTGCCAGCACGACGTCGACCTCGCCGTCGTGCAGCCACGGCAGCACCTCGGCGGGCCGGACCTCCCGGAACTCGACCCGGCAACCCGGCAGCCGCTCGCGGACCAGCTCGGCCACCCCGGCCAGCAGCTGCCCGCCCGCCGCGTCGCCGAACGCGACCCGCAGCGTGCCCGTCACCCCGCGCCCGGCTTCGACCGCCTTCCCGAACGCCGCCTCGACCGCCGTCCACGCGGGCCGGAGGTCGGCCAGCAGCAGCCGCCCGGCCGGCGTCAGCTCGACCCGGCGGCTGGTCCGCGCGAACAACGCGACGCCGACCTGGCGTTCGAGCTTCCGGATCGTCTGGCTGACCTGCGCGGTCGACACGTGCAGCCGCTCGGCCGTGCGGCCGAAGTGCAGCTCCTCGGCCAGTGTCAGGAACGACTCCACCTCACGCCGCTCCGGCGCACCGTTAACCACCACTTCACGATCGTGGCACAGAAGCGTGTTGATCACCTTCGCGAGCAGGTCGAGCCTGGAGCGCGTGACCACTTCGTTCCAGGACCTCCACGACCGCGTCGAGATCATCGACGCGCTGTACCGCTTCGGCCTCGGCCAGGATCTGAAGGACCGCGCGCTCTTCGCGTCGTCCTTCGCCGCCGACGCCGAGCTCGACTTCCGCCCGGCGGCCGCCCGCTGGGGTGCGGCACCGCCGGTGATGACCGGCCGGGACGCCATCGTCGACACGATCCTCGCGCTCTTCGCCGGCCGCGTCGACACCACGCACCAGGTCGCCAACCCGCGCGTCACGATCGACGGCGATACGGCACACCTGACCGCCCTGGTCGAGGCGCAGCACCTGCTGAGCCCCGCCCACGACACCCACGCGCTGCTGAAGAACCGCTACGACGTCGGCCTGGTCCGGGACGGCGACCGCTGGGTGATGCGCCGGGTCGTCATCGAAAACGCTTGGTACACCGGCGATCCCGCCGCGATCTTCGGCTGAGGCGTCAGCCGGCCGGGATGGTCCACGTGAGCTGGCCAGGCGCGCCGGCTGCCGGCCAAAGGTGCCGCAGCCTGCCGTCCGGCAGTGCGGCTCAGGCTGCCGCAGCCCGACGCGTCCGCCCTGAGCTACTCGCCGCGCATCGAGCGGCGGATCGCGGCCAGCCGGTCCTTCGCCGCCTGGTCCCGGTCGGCGATCTTCTTGTCGAGGGCCTCGGTCGTGTTCTCCGTGCCCAGCCCGGCCACGTCCTGCGCGCCGAGCGACGTCGTGTACCGGCCTTCGATCTTGTCGCGCACGAAGTCGAAGCTGGGGACGCCGCCCTCGCTGTAGTCCGGGTCCGGCAGTGCCGGCGACGGCACCGCGAGGGCCGCGGTGGGGGTCTCGTCGACGATCTCGCCGTCCACCACGTTCGGGTCGTCCTCGGGCTTGCCGTTCATCGCCGCTCCTCGCCACTGCCGGTCTGTCACCGACTTTAGCGCCGGTGCTTCGCCGGTGGGGCGGCCAGCGTCGCGCGGACCGCCCGCTCGACGAGGATCGGCACGAAAACGTGGATGCGCGCGTCGTCGAACCGCGAGCGTTCGCGTTCGACCAGTTCGTGGACCGACTCCCGGCCGTAGTCGCGGGCCAGCCGGTCTTCCACCACGGACAGCTGCAGATCCAGCTGCTCGGAAGCGATGGTGTCCAGCGTGGGTGTGCTCATCAAGGGCCTCCCTGCGTCGCGTGAGCTGGAAGTACCCCACGAGACGACGTGGAGGTGAACTGAAGATGAACGACAGGCGCCGGTCCGGCAGTGGGTAATTCGGCCGTGTGCGGTCGCGGCGCGGTGGTGAATTCTCGACGCGGTAAGTCGCTTGCCGGAGGGAGCAGACCATGAGTGCCGGGGCGTACCACGCCGAGACGACGCAGATGGGGACGGTCGTCAAGGCGGTCGAAGACGTCGGGTCGTCGTTCCTGTCGACCACGCGGGACCTCGAAGGTCTCGTGCTGGACGCGATGTCGTTCGCCGGGATCGGCAGCGGCGTCGCCGCCGCGAACTCGGCGCTGCACTCGCAGCTCGGCAGCGCGCTGCAGAAGTTCCTCAGCCTGATCGGGAACGTCAACCAGAACGTCCAGACGGCCGCGAACGGCTACAACGCCGCGGACGCCGACGTCGCCCAGGGCTACGGCGGCGGCACCCAGCAGGCCGCCGGTGGTGGCGGCGCCGCGGCGGCCGCGGCGGTACCGCAGCAGCTCGACCCGCGGGTCGTCGACTCGATCATGGCGTCCGAAGGCGCCACGGGCGAGCAGGGCGGCGTGCCGGAGGCCTACGGGTTCCGGCAGAACATGCACAACGGCTACGACCGGATCATCGCGGCTCGCGAGCTGTACGGGCAGGGCAGCGCCGAGGAGCGCGCCGTCGTCAGCGACCTGATGACCGCGAACGCCCGCTCGGCCGGCGCGCTCAACTTCACCGATCCCGGCACCCAGGCCGCGATCATGTCCGGCGCGCACATGCGCGGCGCCGGCGGCGTCCGCGCGATCATCAACCACATGGCCGGCGACGACATCGTGCGGAGCTCGAACTCGATCAGCGACACGGCCGTCCAGCACGTCCAGGGCCTGTCGCCGCAGGACTTCCAGCAGCAGTTCCACGACGCCCGCATCGAGTACGACCGCCAGATCTACGGCGGCACGACCACCCACCAGGGTGGTCAGACGGCGAACTGGTGGGACCGCTACGGCAACGGCCTGACCCAGCGCTACGACCGCGAGCAGAACGAGTTCCTCGGGCTGTCCCAACCGCAGAACTGATCCGTTCCAATGATCTCCGGGGTGATTCGAAGATCGGAAAACGGGGCACCTTACCTGCTGTAGCCGAACGACAGCGGGAGGCACACGATGAACCGGAGGATGATCGCGGTACTGGGCGGGATCGCCGCCATGGCGGGCACGGTGACGCTCGCCGGGACGGCGGAAGCGGCTTCAACGCCGTGCAGTGCCGAAGCGAAAGCCTGCGTCCAGCGCAGTACGAACACGGCGTGGTTGACCGACGGCGCCGGGAACGTCACCCACGGCGGGGTCCCGATCACGGTGGGGCTCGCGAAGTACCCGACGCCGCTCGGGACGTTCCACGTGCAGTACAAGGACATCGACCACTACAGCAAGCAGTTCAACGGGCCGATGCCGTACTCGGTGTTCTTCACGAACACCGGGGTCGCGTTCCACCAGGGCAGCCTGAAGGTGAAGTCCCACGGCTGCGTGCACCTTTCGCACGCGGACGCGGTGACCTTCTACAACTCGCTGCACCCGGGTGACGTGGTCCAGGTCGTGGCCTGAGCCATCTGTCCTTTGTGGAGGAGTCCACCGAGGACGGCGCCGAAGACCAAGTGGTCCAGCACCTGCGGAACGCGGGGAAGCGTGCGCACCGCCGGGTAGGCCCTCGCGACGATCCCGAGATCGAGCGCCGCGATGGCCAGCCCGGCCACGGCACCGCGGGTGACGCCGAGTTCACGGCGGCGGACGGCGAAGGCCAGCACGACGGTCCAGAGGGAAGAGACCCCGATGTGCGCGACCAGCCCGGCGGCGACGCCGGGCCGGTCGCGCCGTCCGGGCAGAAGAGTCCCGGCGGCGCGCGTCGCGGCGAGGACGTCACCACGCGTCAGCACGGCGTGGGTGGTGGACGGAATCCCGCTCACCACGGCGGCGAGCACGCCGGCGCGGACCACGTCCCGCACGGTCATGACGGCCTTTCCCGAGCTTTCGGCCCGCGATACGCGACTATCGCCGTTTCGGGTTGCTCGGCGTCTCCACGGAATGGCGTGGGGGTTATCGGGGCAGGGCGCGGCCTGCGGTGGGCCGGGCAAGGTCCGCGGGGTCATCGCGGCGTCGTGAGGTAGGCCGCCAGCCGGATGCGCAGGCCGCGGACGAAGGGGAGCGGGATCGTGAACGCCGGCGCCGGGTGGTAGCCCGGCAGCCGGTCGCCGTTCGTGCACGGCCCGGCGAAGTAGACGAAGCCGTCTTCGTCGTCGTAGCGGCCGGGGGACCAGCGGGCCGCGTCGCCGGCCCGGCGGTCCGGGTATTCGGCCCGGGCGATCCAGTACTCGCGGTCCTTCATCACCTTGGCCAGCTGGACGGCGAACCCGGCGAGGTCGGGTTCCGGCAGCCCGACGCCGTGCCCGCTCCACACCCGGGGCGTGCGGTAGGTGTCGCGCCCGGGGTGACCGAAGGTGACCGCGCCGCCCGCGCACCGGCGGGTCCACCGGGCAGTTCTTGTTGCCAGTGCGGCAAATCCGGGTCGATCGGCCCGGCCGCCGGTGATCTCCAGCGTCATGAGGGAACGATAGTCGATCAAGCGGTGATCGATACCGCCGCGTGGGTAGGGCTCGCTGGGCTGCCCGGACCAACGGCTCCCGGAGCCGCTCACCGTCGGGTCGGCGACGTGCGGCGGGATCGCCCTCGTACCGGGTCGTACTCGGGCGCATCCCGCCGCGGGCGTCCGGGGACGCCTGGGTGCGGAAACGCGGCCTAGTCGGAGCCGACCCCGACGAGCGCGACCGGCTGGAAAACGTTGTAGCTGTCGTAGCAGTACAGGAACCCGTTCGCATCGGAATAGAACGAGAGGTGCTGGTTGTTGTAGTTGGACTTCAGCTGCTGGTCGCTCTCCAGTGTGAAGGTCGTGGCCTTGTTCCAACCGTAGAATCCGACGTAGTCGTTGGCGCTGACCGACATGTAGTAATTCTGGCCGGGAATCTGGTAGTAGGTGCCGGACATGTCGGTGTAGTACTGCAGAGTGAGCGGCTCGTCACTCATCACGGCCCAGTGGTTCTTGTCGATGTTGAGCCACCCCTTGTCGATCCCGTTGTAGGTCAGCTGGATCTGGAAGGTGCTCGTCGACTGCTGCTGGGCGGACGCGGAGACAGCGGCGAACTGTCCGGACGGAGTCGTCTCGTGCGGCTGCACGGCCGTGGTGGTCATGGATTCGGAACCCTTTCCTGCGGTGCGCGGAATACCGCCATCGGCCAGCGGAGGCGGTGATCGGGCATGCTCCGCGTGGTCGCGATACGATCGACGCGGGTGCCTCGAACGGTCGGTTCTCGGCACTGGGCCACCATGTCGCAAACGAAACGGCGACGGGCGCGCTGTCATCAGGTCGGGCGTCGCGAAAAGGGCACTCCTGGTGATCAAGTTCGATTCACGTCACCACGCGGAACAGCACCTACCGGCAGCCCGGCACGATTTCCCCGAACACCTCATGGACCAAGTGTGGCCACGGCGACCGTCCGCTGCGGCATTCGAGGGACCCCGCGCACGCCAGGGTGCGTTCGCGACGCACCACTCGTTCAGGCGACCGCGAACCGCCGCCGCGCACACACTCGAGCCTGTCACGCGGGCGTGCCCTGGGCTCTGGGCCGAATCCGGCAAACAGCAGGTCAGAGGCGTATCGGTTTCTTGTTCATGAACTCCTCGATGCCCAGCGGCCCCAGTTCCCGGCCGATGCCCGAGCGCTTGATGCCGCCGAACGGGAGGTCGGCTTCCGAGCCGCCTGATTTGTTCAGGTAGACCATGCCCGCCTCGATTTCGCGGGCCACTCGGGTCGCCCGGGCGCGGTCGGTGCCGAAGACGCTCGCGCCCAGGCCGAACGGCGTGTCGTTGGCCAGGGTGATCGCCTCTTCCTCGGTCTCCGCGCGGAAGATCAGCACGACCGGGCCGAAGATCTCTTCGTGGTAGGCGGCCATTTCCGGTGTCACGTCGGTGAGGACCGTGGCCTCCAGGTAGGCGCCCGGGCCGGGGATGCGGTGGCCGCCCGCGCGCAGGGTCGCGCCTTCACGGATCGCCGTCTGGACCTGGGCGGCGACTTCGTCCGCCGCCGCGATCGAGGCCAGCGGGGGCAGGGTCGTCGCCGGGTCCGCCGGGTCGCCCGGGACGTAGTACTCCGTGACGCGCTTGGCGAGCCGGTCGACGAACTCGTCGTAGAGCTCGCCCAGCACGATCATCCGCTTGGGCGCGTTGCACGACTGGCCGCAGTTGCGCATCCGGGCGGTCGCGGTGACCTTCACCGTCTCGTCCAGGTCGTCGGTGTCCAGCACGATCAGCGGGTCGGACCCGCCGAGCTCGAGGACGCACCTCTTGAGGTTCCGCCCGGCCTCGGCGGCAACGGAGATCCCGGCCTGCTCGCTGCCGGTCAGCGAGACGCCCTGGATGCGCGGGTCCGCGAGCATCCACGGGACCTGCCGGCTGGAGGCGAAGACGTTCACGTACGCGTCTTCGGGCACACCGGCGTCCCGCAGCACCCGTTCGATCGCGGCGGCCGAGCGCGGGCAGATCGACGCGTGCTTGAGCAGGATCGTGTTGCCCAGCACCAGGTTCGGCGCGACGAACCTGGCGACCTGGTAACACGGGAAGTTCCAGGGCATGACGCCGAGCAGCGCGCCGATCGGCTCCTTGGTGAGCACGGCCTCGCCGCCGCGGATCGGGATCGGCTCGTCCGCGAGCAGGTCCGGGCCGCGCTCGCCGTAGTACCGGAAGATGTCGACGACGATGCCGATCTCGCCGCGGCCCTCGTTGATCCGCTTCCCCATTTCGAGGGTCATGATCGCGGCCAGCTCGTCGGCGCGTTCGGCGAACAGCTCCGCGGCCCGCAGCACGATCGCGGCCCGCTCGGCGACGGTCCGGCGCCGCCAGGCCAGGTATCCGCCGTGCACCCGCCCGATCGCGGCGCGCACTTCGTCGTCGGTGGCGTTCGGGATCTCTTCGACCAGCTCACCCGTCGCGGGGTCGGTGACTGAGTACATGAGAGCGACGGCCTCCAGCTTCGACGGCAACACGGTCGAGCTGAGTATAGCCTACTGAATACTGTATACACAGACGTGCCGGTTTTGTCGGACCCCGCGGGCATGATGGCCCGCATGATCGGAACCTGGCACGGCCTCGTCCTCGACTGCCCCGACCCGGCCGCGCTCGCGGCGTTCTACCAAGAGCTGCTCGGCATGATCCGGGTGCAGGACGGCGAAGACTTCGTCGTCATCGGGGACGCGCCGGACCGGCCCGGGGTGGCGTTCGCGCGGGTGCCCGGCCTGCGCGCCCCGGCTTGGCCCGACGGGGATCCGCCGCAGCAGATGCACTTCGACGTGCGGGTGGCGGATCTCGACGTCGCCCAGGAGCAGGTGCTGGCGCTCGGGGCGACGCCGTTGAAGGGCGGCGAGCGGTTCCGGGTCTTCGCCGACCCGGCCGGGCACCCGTTCTGCCTCGTCTCGTGGTGATCGCGGTGGTGGGCGGGGAACGGGGCCAAGTTTCACCGTTCCCCACCCACGACCCCGCCCCACCAGGGTTGCTACGGGATGATGCCTCGCGACGCCAGCGCGTCCGCCAGGCGCTCGCGCAGTTCCTGCGCCGTCGCCTGGACGTCGATCTCCGCCGGGGGTGAGAGCACCTTCGAGATCACCGTCGACAGGTTCTGGTACGCCGGGGTCAGCGGGCGGACCGCCGCGTCCGTCAGGGCCGCCTGGATGTCGCCCTTCATCGGGTACTGGTCCGCCATCGTCGGGTTTTCCTTCGGGTCACCCGGTTTCGCCGCGTCGAGCGGGGCCGTGTCGCGGTAGATCGACGCCAGGCTCGGCGGGATGCCGTCGACCAGGGCCTGGTACTTCTGGCTCGACGCGTTGCGCAGGCACAGGGCCGCTTCGAACGCCTCCGGCTTGTGCTGCGAGTACGTGCTCACCGCCAGGTTGAACCCGCCGATGGTGACCCGGCTGGGCTGCCCGGCGACGACCGACGGGTACCGCGTCCACTTGAAGTGGCTCAGCTCCTGCGGCTTCTCCTTCGCGTAGGAGGCGTAGACGAACGGCCAGTTCAGTTCGGTCGCCGCCTGTCCGCGCTGGAACGCCTGGCGGATCTCGTCTTCCTTCTGGTTCGTCAGCGACGGGTCGGTGATCCCCGCGGTGGTCAGCTTCTTGAGCAGCTCGAGCGCCTTCACCGCGCCGTCGTCCATCACCACGGACTTGCCGTCGTCGGACAGGATGTGCCCGCCCGCCGACGCCACCAGCGTGTTGTAGAAAACGACCAGGCCTTCGTACTGCGCGCCGGTGAACACGACCTGGTACGGCTTCCCGGCCGCCTTCAGCTGCTGGGCCTGCTCCATCAGCTGGTCGAACGTCTTCGGTGGCGACGGCGTGATCCGGTCGTCGTACCAGAGCAGCTGCACGTTGGTGTTCTTCGTGGCGCCGTAGAGCTTTCCGTTCCACTTGGCCGTCGCCAGCGGGCCCGGCAGCACGTCCCGGGTGGCGGCCGCGGCGTCGGCGCCGGTCCACTCCTGCGCCCAGCCCGCCTCGGCGAACTCGGGCACCCAGGTGACGTCGAGGCCGAGCACGTCCAGCGAGGTGTCGCCCGCGGCGAGCCGGCGGACCATCTGCTCACGCTGGCCGTCCGCGCCGCGCGGCAGTTTGTTGTAGACGATCTTGTAGCGGCCGCCGGCTTCCTGGGTGCACTTGTCGACCACCGTCTGGAGGTGGTCTTCCGGCGAGATGTAGAGGTTGATCGTCAGGCCCGCGGCTCCGGAGCACGCGGCGAGCGCGCTGCTCGCCAGGAGTGCGGCGCCCATGACGGGAAGGATCTGGCGCATGTCGGCCTCCTTGCCGGGCAAGCCACGCTGATTGCAAGCGCTTGCAGCGATGATTATCCTTGATCAAGGTAGGTGTCAATCCGCCAACCGCGAGTGAATGCAAGCGCTTGCAACGCCTGAGGTGGGGGAATGCCGGACAAGCTCGACGACGTCGCCCGGCTCGCCGGCGTCTCGGCGGCGACCGTCTCGCGGGCGCTGCGCGGGGTGCCGGGGGTCGCCGAGGGCACGCGGACGCGGGTGCTGGCGGCCGCCGCGAAGCTCGGCTACGCGATCTCGCCCGCCGCGTCGAGCCTGGCCACGGGCCGCACCGGGACGGTCGGCGTGATCGTGCCCTACGTCGACCGCTGGTACTTCTCGCGGCTCATCTCCGGCGTCGAACGCGTGCTGCGCGAGGCCGGGATCAGCCTGCTGCTCTACAACCTGGGTGACGACGCCGGCCGCGCCCGGTTCTTCGCCGAGCTCCCGCTGCGCCGCCGTGTCGACGCGGTGCTCGTGCTGTCCCTCCCGCTCTCGGACGCCGAACGCGACCGGCTGCGGGGCCTCGACGTCCCGCTCGTCACGATCGGCACCGAAGAGCCCGGGGCGGACTCCGTCGGCATCGACGACCGGGCCGCCGCGGTGACCGCGATGCGCCACCTCGTCCAGCTGGGGCACCGGGAAATCGCGTTCATCGGCGAGGACGCGCCGGTGCCGCTCGGGTTCACGACACCGCTGCGCCGGCTGGCGGCCTACCGCGAGGTCTACCACGCGGTGTGCCGGGAGGACGGCCGCGCGCCGGAGGCCGCGTTCGAGACCGGCGGCGGCTTCACCGTCGCCGGCGGGGACCGGGCGATGGGCACTCTGCTCGGCCTGCCCCGGCGGCCGACCGCGGTGTTCGCCGCGTCGGACGAGATGGCCTTCGGCGCGCTGCGGGTGCTCCGCCGGGCCGGGCTGCGGGTGCCGGGTGACGTCTCGGTGCTCGGGTTCGACGATCACGACCTGGCCGACCTGCTCGAGCTGAGCACGGTCGCGCAGCCGGTGGCCGAGCTCGGCGAGTGTGCCGGTGAGCGGATCTTGGCGCGATTGTCCGATGGAAAAATACTGACATCTCCGGCGATCCTGCGGACAAGACTGGTCCTTCGGGGCAGTACCGCCCCGCCGTCGAGTCGTTGACCTGCTCTTTTTCGGGCGTTGCTCTGTTCGGTCGATTGCGGCCGACGCGATCACCGGGTCAAATAATCGCCGACAAGGATTAATCGCAGTGAGGAGCTGGCTGTGCAGTGGGGGTCCGTGCTCGAAGATGGCGGGGCGGGCATGGTCCGTCCGTACTTCCGCACCCATGGCCGGACACGGCCGACACGGGATCTTCCCGTCGAGACATTGGTCTCGACCACGCCGCGGGGGCGGGCCGTGGTCCGGGGGAGTTCGCGGGAGGAGTCGGAGATCTGCGCGCTGCTCCGCACGTCCCAGTCGGTCGCCGAAGTCGCCGCGCTGCGCCGGATCCCGCTGGGGGTGGCGCGGGTCCTGCTGTCGGACCTCGCCGACCGCGGCCTGGTGGCCGTGCACACCGTCCGGATGACCGCGGGCAACCGGCCGAGCCTGGACCTGATGCACCGCATCCTGCAGGGCCTCAGCGCTCTGTGAACTCCCGGATCAGCCGGGCGAATTCGGCCGGCTGGTCCAAGGGCAGCAGCGTGTAGCTGTCGGCCACCTCGACGAGTTTTCCCTGCGGCAGCAACGCGGCCAGCCGGTTTCCGTGCTCCGGCGGCATCACGCGGTCCTCGCTCGCCCAGACGACGAGCGCCGGCCGGTCGAACGCCGGCAGCCGCTCGGCCGGCTCCCGCAGGAAGCCCGGGTCGGCGCCCGCGGCGCGCAGCATGCGGACGGCGTCTCGGCGGATTCCCGCGTCGGTGAGGATCGGCCGGACCCAGCCCGCCGTGGTCGCGTCGCCGCGTTTGGTCAGCCGGCCGAACGCGATCGGCAGCCGCCGCACCGCGCGCAGGCGCATCTGCTGCATGAACAGTCCGAACAGCCGTGGCGAGAGCTTGCCGGACGCCACCACCGTCTTGCCCGTCAGGCCCGGCGGGAAGTTGTCGAACGCCTCGCACGAACCGAGCACCACGCGGCTCACCCGCGCCGCGCCGTCCGCCATCAGCAGCTGGACCAGCGCGCCGCCGGTGTCGACGCCGACCAGGGTCACGTCGCGCAGGTCCAGCCGCGCGAGGAACTCGCCCACCAGCCGGGCGATCCCGGGCAGCGACAGATCGGCGTCCTCGCGCATCGGGTGCCGGTGCGCGCCGAGTGGCAACGTCGGGACGACGCATCGGTGGTCGACGGCCAGGTCCGCGGCCACGGCGTCCCACAGCGTGCCGTTCATCAGCAGGCCGTGGACCGGGACGACGACCGGGCCCGGGCCGCCGGTGTCGGTGTACTCGACGGTGCCCGCGGACAGCTCGACCTGCATGACGGCCTCCCAGTGACGTCCCCCGAGCAGAAGTGAACCACGCGGTTCGCAACCTGTCGAGGACTCAGCGCGCCGCTTCCTCCCGCTCCACCGCGCGCAGCAGCGCCTGGAACCCGGCTTCGGCGCCCGAGCCGTCGTCGCTGGTCAGCAGGTCCACCAGGAACCCGCGCAGGGTCGCCAGGATCATCTCGGCGACTTCGAGTTTCCGCTGGTCAGGCCAGTGCGCGGGGCAGAACGACACGAGCGCCGGCAGATACTGCTGTGACGCGCCCCGGCCGAGGGCCGCGTACCGCCCCGGGTCGTACATCGCCAGGCCCATCGCCTGGTCGAGCACGCGCCGCAGCCGCGACTCCTCGTCGCGGAGGCTGTGCCACGCGGCCCGGACGCGGGTGCCGAGCGTCGCCTGCTCGACGGTGATCGCCGCCAGCGCGTTGCCGATCCGGCGATCCCGCAGCGTGACGACCGCCTGGCGGAGCAGGTCTTCGGTGCCGTCGAAGTGGTAGAGCAGCACCTTGTGCGTCGTCCCGGCCGCGCGTGCGGCCCGCCGGAGCGAGAAGTCCACGAGGCCGTTCTCGGCGACGTCGTCGGTCACCTTTTCGAGCAGCTCCCGGCGCCGCGCCTCCCCACGCGGCGAGCCGGCCGACCGGCGGTAGCCCGCCCGGGCCGGTTCGTCCCCGGTAGCGTTGTCCACGGGAGACAGCTTGGCATGCTGCCCCGGAGGGGACTTACGATGCACGTGCTGGTGACCGGGGGCAACGCGGGCATCGGGTACTTCGCCGCCGAGCAGCTCGCTTCGGCGGGCGCCGAGGTGACCATCGGCAGCCGCGACCCGGCGAAGGCCGAGGCGGCGGCCGCGTCGATCCGCTCCCACGTCTCGGGCGCGAAGATCCGCCACGTCCGGATCGACCTGGCCGACCTGGCGTCGCTCGAGCCGGTCGCGGACGCCGTCGGCGCGCTCGACGCCCTCGTCTGCAACGCCGGGGTGATGCTCGACGAGCCGCCGCGGCGCGAAACGGCCGACGGCCACGAAATGATGTTCGGCACCAACCACCTCGGCCACTTCGCCCTCGTCGCGCGGCTGCTGCCGAAACTCGCGCCGGACGGCCGGATCGTCACCACCGGCAGCTTCGCGGCGAAGTCGTCGAGCCTCGACTTCGCCGACCTCCAGAGCGAGCGCGACTACCAACCGAAGCACGCCTACGAGCGGTCCAAACTGGCCCAGATGCTGTTCGCGCTGGAGCTCGACCGGCGGTTGCGGGCCGCCGGATCGAAGCGGCTCAGCGTCGTCGCGCACCCGGGCGGCGCGCTCGACTCGCTGACGCCGTCGCGGCCGCCGGTGCACGTCCGGACCGCCGGGCAGTGGCTGCGCGGGCTGCCGGCCCGGGTGGTGCTGCAGGGCAAGGACGCGGGCGCGCGTCCCGCCGTCCGCGCGGTGCTCGGCCCGGACGTCGCCGGCGGGCAGCTGTGGGGCCCGCGGACGTTCGGCCTGCGCGGCCGTCCCCGGCTCGAACCACGCTGGGCGAACCTGACCGAAGATCCGTCCGCGGCGCGGTTGTGGGCGGAGAGTGTCACGCTGACCGGGCTGGAGCCGCTGGGCTGACCATGCGACCTGCACAGCCCTGACGCCGGGACTGTGCACATCGCACGGTGACGTCGTCACGCGGGCTGCTTACGGTGCGAGGAACCGTTTCCCAGCCCGGAGAAGGAGGTCGGCGTGGCCTCAACAGTCGGTGTCGACGACTATGCCCTGACCAGAGTGCCGGACCACGCCCGGTACTCGTGGTGGTCGGTCGCGGTCCAGCGGTTCGGCCAGGTGTCCGCCCTGTCCCAGTTCCTGCTCGGAGCCACCGTCGGCTTCGGGATGGGCTTCTGGCAGGCGGTCCTGGCCTTCACCCTCGGGTCGGTCATCCTCGAGTTCATCACCATCCTCGTCGGCGTGATCGGCGTCCGCGAGGGCCTGACGACGTCCATGATCGCCCGCTGGACCGGTTTCGGCCGCGGCGGCTCGGCGCTCATCGGTCTCGCCATCGGGATCAGCCTCATCGGCTGGTTCGGCATCCAGTCCGCGGTGTCCGCGCAGGGTCTCGTCGCGCTCATCGGCGGCCTGCCGGAGTGGGGCTGGGCGCTCGTGTTCGGCCTGCTCGTCACCGCGATCGTGGTGCGGGGCTTCCATTCCATGGCCTGGACGGCGTACGTGACCGTGCCGGCGTTCCTGATCCTGGTCGGCTGGTCGGTCGTCTCGGAACTGACCCGCCACGACCTCGGCGCGCTCGTCTCCTCGGCCCCGCCCGGGCCGTCGCTGAGCCTGTTGCAGGGCACCACTCTGGTGGCGGGCGGCTTCATCGTCGGCGCCGTCATCACCCCGGACATGACCCGCTTCAACCGCACCACGGCCGACGTCGTCAAGCAGACGCTGGTCGGCGTCACGCTCGGCGAGTACGTGATCGGCCTGTCCGGCGTGCTGCTCGCGCACGCCGTCGGCACCGCCGGGATCACCACGATCGTGACGTCGTCGGTCGGCTGGGTCGGGCTGCTGATCGTCATCGCGGGCACGATGAAGATCAACGACTGGAACCTCTACTCCTCCGGCCTCGGTGTCGTGAACTTCATCGGCACGGTGTCCGGGAAGAAAGCCCACCGCGGCGTCGTCACGGCGGTGCTCGGCCTGGCCGGCAGCGTGCTCGCCGCGGCCGGGATCCTGGCGAAGTTCACCGACTTCCTCACCGTCCTGGGGGTCGCGTTCCCGCCGATCGCCGGGATCATGGTCGCCGAGTACTTCGTGGTCAAGAAGTGGCGCGGGGACCTGGAAAGCGCCCGTGCCCGCGGCGCCGTGCCCGACGACGCGCCGCTGTGGGTGCCCGCCACGCTCGTCGTCTGGGTCGCCGCGGCGCTGTTCGGGGAGTTCGTCGAATGGGGCCTGCCGAGCATCAACTCGCTCGTCGTGGCCTTCGTCCTGTACGTCGTCGCGGGGAAGCTCGGCCTGGTGCGGGGGTTCGGCAGCAGCCGGACCGCCGAGGCCGCTCCCGCTGTCCAGACCGCTTAAGGAGAATCCTCGTGCGCATCGGCATCGACGTCGGCGGCACCAACACCGACGCTGTCCTGCTCGACGGCCGGCAGGTGCTCGCCTCGGTCAAGACCAGCACGACCGCGGACGTCACCTCGGGCATCGTCGCCGCGATCGACGGCCTGCAACGGCAACGCGCGTTCGATCCGGCGGCGGTGCGGGCGGTGATGATCGGCACCACGCACTTCATCAACGCCCTGGTCGAGGCGCACCGGCTCGCACCGACCGCGGCCGTGCGGCTCAGCCTGCCGGCCGGCGCGTCGCTGCCGCCGATGGTCGACTGGCCGCAACGGCTCGTCGACGCCGTGTCCGGGCGCAGCTACCTGGTCCACGGTGGACACGAGTTCGACGGCCGCCACATCGCGGAGCTCGACGAGAGCGAGCTGCGCAAGGCCGCCGACGACATGGGAGCGGCCGGGGTGCGTAGCGTCGCGATCACCTCGGTATTCTCCCCGGTCAACGCCGAGTTCGAGACCCGCGCGGCGGAGATCATCAGCGCGCAGCTGCCGGACGTCGCGATCTCGCTATCCCACGAGATCGGCCGGATCGGCCTGCTGGAACGGGAAAACGCGACCGTGATCAACGCGGCACTGCGGGAGCTGGCCGCGCACATCGTCGACGGCCTGGCGGCGTCGGTCACCGGCGCGGGCATCACCGCGCCGCTGTACCTGAGCCAGAACGACGGCACCCTGATGGACGTCGACTTCGCCCGCCGCTACCCGGTGGCGACCTTCGCTTCCGGGCCGACCAACTCGATGCGCGGCGCGGCCGTGCTGTCCGGTTTGGACACCTGCGCGGTGGTCGACGTCGGCGGCACGACTTCGGACGTCGGTGTCCTGCGGCAAGGCTTCCCGCGCGAGGCGACCACCGACGTCAGCGTCGCCGGGATCCGGACCAACTTCCGGATGCCGGACGTCCTGTCGATCGGCCTCGGCGGCGGCAGCCGGGTGCGCGGGAACGTCACGGTCGGGCCCGACTCCGTCGGCTACGAGCTGACGTCCAAGGCTCTCGTCTTCGGTGGCGACACGCTCACCGCGACGGACATCGCGGTCGCCGCGGGCCGGGCGGACATCGGGGACGCGTCGCTGGTCGCGCACCTCGACCGCTCGCTGGTGCGGGCCGCGCTGGAGAAGATCGCCGCCGAGGTGTCCGATGTGGTCGAACGGATGCGGACCTCCGCCGAACCGCTGCCGGTGGTGGCGGTCGGCGGCGGCTCGGTGCTGCTGCCCGACGAGCTGGCCGGGTGCGGCGAGGTGCACCGCCCGGAGAACTACGCCGTGGCCAACGCCATCGGCGCGGCCATCGCGCAGATCGGCGGCGAGGTCGACCGCGTCTACGTGATCGAACCCGGCCGCCGGGAGTCCGTTGTGGACGAAGCCAAACAGGAGGCGATCGACCGGGCGGTGGCCGCGGGCGCGTCGCCGGCCTCGGTCGGCATCGTCGACTTCGACGAGGTGCCCATCCCGTACCTGCCCGGCAACGCCACGCGCATCCGCGTCAAGGCCGTCGGCGACCTGCAGCTGGGGGCGTGATGCGCGAGATCACCGAAGCGGACCTGGCCGACATCGCGCGCGGCGCGGCGATCCTCGGCACCGGCGGCGGGGGAGACCCGTACATCGGCCGGTTGCTGGCCACCGCGGCCGTCCGGGCGGACGGCCCGGTGCCGCTCGTTCCCCTGGCCGACCTGGACGACGATGCCGTCGTGCTGCCCGTGGCGATGATGGGCGCGCCGACGGTCATGGTGGAGAAGCTGCCCTCGGCCGAACAGGTGGGTCTTGCCGCGCGGACGCTCGCCGGGTACCTCGGCAAGGAGCTGACGCACATCGCGTGCGCCGAGGCGGGCGGCGTCAACTCGCTGATCCCGGTCGTCGCGGCCGCGCAGCTGGGCCTGCCCCTGGTCGACGCCGACGGCATGGGCCGCGCGTTCCCGGAACTGCAAATGGTTTTGCCGACATTGTACGGAATCCGCGCGACCCCGATGTCCATCGCGGACGAAAAGGGCAACCGCGGGGTACTGGACACAGTGGACAACCACTGGGCCGAGCGGCTGGCCCGGTCGGCGACCATCGACATGGGCTGTTCGGCGATGATCAGCAACTACGCGATGTCCGGCGCGCAGGCCCGCGAGGCCCTCGTGCCCGGGACGTTGAGCCTGTGCGCCGAGCTGGGCGCGTTGGTGCGTGCGGCACGCGCTGCGCACGAAGACCCCGTCGCGCGGGTCGTCGACCGGCTCGGCGGCCGGCGGCTGTTCAGCGGCAAGGTCGTCGACGTGGCCCGCCGGACGGTCACCGGCTTCGCCCGCGGCGAGGCCCGGCTGTCCGGAATGGACGGCGACACGGGCGCGGAACTGGTGCTGCGGTTCCAGAACGAGCACCTGGTCGCCGAACGCGACGGCGTCGTCGAGGCGTCCGTGCCGGACCTGATCTGCACGCTGGAACGCGAGTCCGGCGAGGCCGTGACCACCGAAGGCCTGCGGTACGGCCAGCGCGTCACGGTCATCGCCGCGCCCGCCGACCCGCGCTGGCACACCCCGGAGGGTCTCGCGCTGGCCGGGCCGCGGTACTTCGGCTACGACATCGACCCGATCGGGGTGGCCGGATGAGCTGGACCCTGACCGAGGACGACCTGCCCGACCTCGCCCGCGGCGCCGCCGTGCTCGGCACCGGCGGGGGCGGCGACCCGTACGTCGGGCAGCTGCTCGTGCGCGAGGCGATCCGCGCGCACGGGCCGGTCACCGTCCTCGACCCGGCCGAAGTGGCCGACGACGCCCTGGTCATCCCGACCGCGCAGATGGGCGCGCCGACCGTGGTGCACGAGAAGCTGCCCAGCGGAGCCGAGCCGGTGCTGGCGTTGCGGACCCTCGAGAAGCACCTCGGCCGGCGCGCCGACGCCACCATGCCGATCGAGTGCGGCGGGATCAACTCGATGATCCCGCTGCTCGTCGGCGCGCGGCTCGGGCTGCCCGTGGTCGACGCCGACGGCATGGGCCGCGCATTTCCCGAGCTGCAGATGGAGACGTTCGGCGTGTACGGCGTCCCGGGCTCGCCGATGGCCATCGGCGGCGAGCGCGGCGAGACGGCGGTGATCGACACCGGCCCCGACAACCGGCGGATGGAGTGGCTGGCACGCGGCGTCACCGTCCGGCTCGGCGGCGTCGCGCACATCGCCGAGTACGCGATGAGCGGCGCCGACGTGAAGCGGACGGCCGTACCGCAAACGCTTTCGCTGGCGCTGACCGTGGGCCGGACCATCCGGGAGGCCCGGTCGCGCACCGAGGATCCGGTGTCCCGGCTGGCCACGGCGCTGGCCGAGACGCCGTACCAGCACCTGCGGGTGCTGTTCCGCGGCAAGGTGTCCGATGTGGAGCGCCGGACCGAGGAAGGGTTCGCCCGGGGACGCGCGGCGGCGGTGTCGTTCGACGGCGCGCACAAGCTGGAGATCCTGTTCCAGAACGAGAACCTCCTGGCCACTGTGGACGGCGAGGTGCGCTGCCTGGTGCCGGACCTGATCTGCGTGCTGGAGGCGTCGACGGCCGAGCCGATCACCACCGAGACCCTGCGGTACGGCCAGCGCGTCACGGTCGTCGGCATCTCGACCCCGCCGCTGATGCGCACGCCCGAGGCCCTGGACACGTTCGGCCCGGCCGCCTTCGGGCTGCCGCACCCTTTCACCCCCGTCGAGGAGATCGCGTGAGCACGCTGGAAGACCGGACCGTCGTGATCATCGGCGGCGGCTCGGGCATCGGCCTCGAGGTCGCCCGGCGAGCGGCTCTTGGTGGGGCCAAGGTGCACCTCGGCGGCCGCACGCCGGCGAAACTGGCCGACGCGGCCTCGGCGATCGGGGCCACCTGGCAGGCCGTCGACAGCACCGACCAGGACTCCCTGGCCGCGTTCTTCGGCGCGCTCGACCGCGTCGACCACCTGTTCACGCCCGGGGCGTCCTATGTGGTCGGACCGATGCGCGAGCTGAGCGACGCGGACGCGGCGAGTCCGTTCGAGACGAAGTTCTGGGGCCAGTACCACGCCGTGAAGCACGCGGCGCCTCGGCTGGCCCCCGACGGGTCGATCGTGCTGATGTCCGGCGCGGCGAGCGTCCGGCCACCGGGTGCGGCGCCCGCGTACGTCGCCTGCAACGCGGCGATCGAAGGCCTCGGGCGCGGGCTCGCGGTGGAGCTGGCGCCGGTCCAGGTGAACGTCGTCGCCCCGGGCACGATCGACGGCAACCTCTGGGCCGGGCGGCCGGCGGCGGTGCGGGAGGCGAGCTTCACGCAGTACTCGCGCGACACGCTGCTGCACCGCGTCGGGCGCGAGTCCGAAGTGGCCGACGCGGTGCTGTACCTGTTCGGCAACAGCTACACGACCGGGTCGACGTTGTATCCCGACGGTGGCTACGCGTTGCGCTGAGGGCGGCTAATGTGGTCGTCCATGCGCATCACGGCCGGTGACGTGCCCGCCCTCGAACGCGGCGCCGCCCTGCTCGGGTCCGGCGGTGGCGGCGACACCGCCACCGCCGCCGTGCTGCTGCGGCGGCAGCTCGAACGCGGGCACGAGCCGCTCGTGCGGCCGGTGGCTTCGCTGCCACCCGCGGCCCGCGTGGTCCCGGTCGGCGTGGTCGGCGCGACGGCGGCGTTCACCGAGAAACTGCCGGGCGGCGACGAGTTCGCGGCCGCGGTGGCGGCGGTCGAACGCTGGACCGGCGAGCGCGCCGACGCGGTGATGTCTATCGAGATCGGCGGCCTCAACGGCTTGATGCCGCTGGTGGTGGCGCTCGAACTCGGCCGGGCGTACGTGGACGCCGACCTGTCCGGCCGCGGCCTGCCCCGCCTCGACCAGCTGGCGGTCGCCGCCACCGGCCGCGGCATCGCCCCGGCCGCGCTGGCCGAACCGGGCGGCCAGGTGATGCTGCTGGCGACCGGCTCGGACGCGATGGTCGAACGCGGCGCCCGGGCGTTCGTCGCCAGCTCGGGTGGCTGGGCGGCGTTCGCATTGGCGCCCATCCCGGCCGGCGAGCTGGCCGCGTGCTCGGTGCCGGGCACGACGAGCGCGGCGCTGGCCCTCGGCTGCCGCGTCCTCGCCCTGGGCGAGAGCCCGGCGCGTGACCGGCTGGAAACGGCCCTCGAGGGCTCGGTCCTGGCCCGCGGCCGGGTCCTGGAAGTGGCCCGGCACGTCGGCCGGAGCAGCCCCGGGTTCGGCCGCGGCAGCCTCACCCTGGCCGACCACGCCGACGGTTCGCTGCTGCGGCTGGAGATGGAGAACGAGTACTTGCTCGCCCTGCGCGACGGCGCCCCGGTGGCGTCCACACCGGACGTCCTTTCGGTACTGGACCACCGAACAGGAGTCCCGGTGACGTGCGACGCCATCCGCGCAGGCGTGGAGGTCGACGTGGTGAGGCTGGCAGCGGCACCCTTCTGGACCGACCCGCGGCGGTTGCCGGTGCTGCACCCGCGGGCGTACGGCATCGACTGCGACCCGGTAGGTGTCGGGTGAGCGCGCGGCGGGTGGTGGGCGCTGCGGGGCTGGGGCGGGTTGCCGGTGGTGCTTCCGCGGGCGTGGGGGATCGACTGCGACCCGGTGGGTGTCGGGTGAGCTCGCGGTGGGCGGTGGTGTCGCCGAGTAGCGCCGGCCCGCGGCGGTTGCCGAGGTTGCCGTTGTGCGAGTGCGGGACGGGTTGTGTTGTGGTGAGTCGTTGGCGGGCGTCGGCGTCGGCGAGCTGTACTGCTCCGTGGCGGTCGCAGCCGTGCGGGTGCGGGATCGATGGCGATCCGGTGAGCCTGCGGCGGCTGCCCGGGGCGCCCGCTCGGGCGGAGGAAGTGCGGCCTCCGGTGGTCGCAGCCGACCGGCGGCGGGCGCGGGTGTGCCGCGTCGCCGCGGTGGGTGCTCGATGAGCTTGCGGCGGGTGCTCGCGTCACCCGGCTGGGCGGAGCACGTGCGGCTGGTGGCCGGCGCCGCGGGCCTCGACCGTCCACTCGCGACGGTTCAGGCCACTTTGGACGCGTCCCACGATCCGGTGCCGGACGAGCTGGTCGTCGTCGTGCGGCCGGTCGCCGGGACCGACTGGCAGATCGATGCCCTGCTCCGGCGCTGCGCCGACGCCGGGGCGACCGGTGTGCTGTTGCCCGGCGTCGAGCCGCTCGCCGCGTCGCGGTTGCTGGCCGACCGGCTGGCCGTGCCGCTGCTGAACACCGATGCGTCGCCGTTGGATCTCGTCGTGGAGGCGCGGTTGCTGCTCGCGGCGCCGGAACTGGCGCGGGCGGACCTCGTCCTGGCCACGCACCGCGCCCTCGGCGATCGGCCGCGCCCGCCCGAGGAGGTCGTCGCGGTGCTGCGTCGGCTACTGCGCTCGCCGGTCGCGGTGCTCGACGACCGCGGCGCGCCCCTGGCCGGGGAACTCGCCGAAGCCGGGCGGATCCGGCTCGGCGAACCGGTGCCGCAGCGGATCGCGCTCGACGACGGCGTGCTCCTCGCGCACCCCGCGCTGGCCGTGTGGCTGGCCGTCGAGCTCCGCGGCACCGAGGCCGCCCGCGCGGACGTCGTCCCGCCCGCCCTCGCCGTCGCGGCCGGGGCGGTGCAGCGCTGGCTGCTCGCCAACCGCCTGGAGCTCGAACGCGACGCGCGCTCGCGCACGGCGTTGCTCGGCGACCTGCTGCGCCTCGACACGGAACCGGGCGCGGACCTGCGCCGTCGCGTCGCCGACGCGGGCTGGCGCCTCGGCGGCTGGCACGTCGGGCTGCACATCGGCGTCTCCGCGTCGGTCGACACCGTCGCGCGCACCCAGGAGGTCGTGCGGGCGCTGCGCGCGGAGGACGTCGACGCGGTGGTGGTCGAGCACGGCGACGGCTGGACCGGCTGGGTCACCTTCGACCAGGAGCCGACGGCCGAGCGGGTGCGCTCGCTGGCGAGCCGGCTGCAGGCCGCGCACCGGGCTCTGCGGCTGGGCGCGCACATGGGCGTGGGCCGGCCGCACCCGCGTCCGGACGGCCTGGCCGCGACGGTCGCCGAGGCGAGCGACGCCGCCCGCCTCGCCGCGACCCGCCCCGAGACGGGGCACTTCCTGCACGTCGACCAGCTGGGCATGGCGCAGCTGCTGCTGGAGTGGACCCGCACCGACACGTTCGAACCCGCGGCCCGCGCGCTGGTCGCGCCCTTGTGGGAGGCGCCAGGGGACCTGGTGCGGACGTTGGCGTCCTATTTGGACGCGGAGTCGTCCATCGCGGAGACGGCGACCGTGCTCGGCGTGCACCGCAACACGGTGGCGGCGCGGATCGCGCGGATCGAGCAGCTGCTCGGGGTGGACCTGTCCCGCCCGGACGAGCGGCTGGCGCTGCACCTGGCCTCGCGCGCGGTGATCCTGTCCGACCCGTGACCGGCGGCGTGCGCCGGTCACGGGCGTGGACTAGTTGTCGTCGTCGCCGCCGGTGACGTTGCCGATGCTGGCCGGCACGCCCTTGATCAGGTCGACGACGGTCTTGCCGGCCAGGCCGGACTTGCCGAACCACGGGTCGGTCATGACCTTGACGGCCGACTCGAACTTCTCGGCGCCTTCCTTGCCGAAGACCTTGCCGAGCTCGTGCACGGAGAAGTTGCTGATCTTGTCGAACTTCTGCATGATCTCCGGCGTCACACCGTCCATCTTGGACAGTTTGTCCCTGATGACGTTGGTCATCTGGTCGGTGAACGGCTTGTGCGGGGCCGGCGCCGGTGGGGCCGCCGGGTCGGGCGTGGCCGACGACGGCGCCGGGTCCGGCTTGGGTGGCGCGGGATCCGGCTTGGGCGGCGCCGGGTCCGGGGTCGTCGACGACGAGGACGGTGCCGGGTCGGGCTTGGGCGGTGCCGGCGTCGGGGCCGGGTCGGGGGTGGCCGACGAGGACGACGGTGCCGGGTCCGGCTTCGGCGCCGCGGGTTCGGGCTTCGGCGTTGCCGGAGTCGGCGTCGGCGTCGGGTCCGGGGTCGCCGAAGAGGGCGTGGTGTCCGGCTTCGGGGTCGGCGGCGCGGGTTCGGGCTTCGGTGTCGCCGGGGTCGGTGTGGGCGTCGGGTCCGGGGTCGCCGAGGACGGCGTGGTGTCCGGCTTGGGTGTGGCCGGGTCCGGGGTCGACGGTGCCGGGTCGGGCTTCGGTGTCGCCGGCACCGGGTCCGGAGTGGCCGAAGACGGGGTGGTGTCCGGCTTCGGTTCGGGCTTCGGCGGGGTCGGAGCCGGGTCGGGGGTGGTCGAAGAGGACGACGGCGCCGGGTCCGGCTTCGGCGCCGCGGGGTCGGGTTTGGGTGTCGCCGGCGGGGGCGTCGCGGTGCTGTCGCCCGGCTTCGGCGGTGCCGGCGTCGCGTCCGGCTTCGGCAACGGCGTGGCGGGCGGCTTCGGGGTGGGCGTCGGCGTCAGGCTGCTGGCCGGGGGCTTCGCCCCGGCCAGCTCGTCGCCCGCCTTGCCCATCTTCGCCAGCGACGCCACCAGGTCGCCCAGCTTCTTGGCCAGCTGGATGAGCTTCGTGCCGATCTTGCCCAGGGCCGTGGCCACCGTGCCGATCGTCGTGCCGACGAAGATCGCGATCGACGCACCGAACGTCACCGGGGCCAGCGCCGCGGCGATCAGGGCGCCCTTGATGATCGTCGCCAGGAGCATCGCGATCAGGTCGCGGAAGATACCGCGGAACGCGCCGACGATGCCGCCGGCGATCTTCATGTTCTTGCCGGCCTGGTCCAGGTACCAGCCGAGCGAGCTCAGCTGCTCGGTGACCGCGTCCATGTCCTTCTTGAACGCGTCGGCCGCCTTGCCGGACCAGTCCTTCATCAGCGTGTCGAGCGCTTGCTGGTGGCCCGTGGACCACTCTTCGAGCTTCTTCTTCTCGGCCGTGAGCGCCTCACTGGCCGCCGCGATGCCGATCGGGTCGCCCATCAGGATGTCCAGCGGCCACCGCAGGATCGTGATGTGCTCGATGAGCCAGCCGATCCCGGCGGTCAGCAGGCTGCCGATCGGGTCCAGCACGAGACCGATGGTCTCCAGCGCCATGCCCGCCGAACCGATGCCGATCGCGACCTTGTCGTTCTCCTTGACGGCCTTGTCCAGGCCCACCGCCGCCTCGAAGAACCCGGCCCCGGCCGACGCGTTGTCGCTGTTGAACAGTTCGCCGCCGTGGAGGCTGACGTCCTTGCTCTTGTAGTCGTCGGCCATTATTCGAACCTCACGATCGAATCGACGGCGTCCTGCTCACCGGACTTGTACCGCTTCGCGGCCTCGGTGACCTTGTCCGCGAACTCGCCGATGGTCTTCGCGTAGTCCCCGAACTGGTGGTGCGCCTTGTCGGTCCACGTGCTCGCGCCCGCGGCCATCAGCTGGCACGCCGGGTTGATGCCGAACATGCCGGGGTCGCAGGTCATGCCGCCGACCAGGTCGGCCGTGCTCTTCAAGTTGCTCTCGAGTTCGTCGAGGTGCTGGCCGAACTTCGCCAGCGGCTCGGAATCGACCCGGAAACCGCCGCCGCTCACCAGGGGTTCGATTCGTCGTCGAAGGTGTCGTCGGCCGAGGGACGGCGACGCGGGGCCGGCCCGGCAGGCGGCGGCGCGGACGGCCGCGGCGGTGGCGGCGGGGGTGGGGTCGCGGCGGGCGGCGGGGTCCGCTCGGGCTCGGCGTTCTCCGGCGCCGCGAAGTCCCCGTCCGGCGGCGGGTCCGGCGGCAGGAACGACCGGACCATGTCGGTCGATTCGCTGTCCCCGTTGATGGTCGCGAAGGAATCGGCGACGCTGCGGGCGGTCTGGCGCTGCGCGTCGCGGACCGCGCCCATGATCGCCGCGGTCAGCCGGGCCGGGCCCATCTCGCACGCCCGGAAGCCGAGTTCGAGGTTGGTGAGGGCGCCGTTGGGGGCGAGGGTCACGGTGACGGCTCCGTCGCGGGTCCGCACGGTGGCCCCGGCGGTCGAAAGCGCTTCGCTCAGCGCGGCCGCCTTCGCCTGCATGTCCCGGACCTGCCGGTCCAGCAGGAGTTGGAAGTCTTCACCTGGCCCCAGGTTCGGTTGCACGAATTCGACTCCTCGCCATCCGGGGAGGCCGTCTACCAGCGACGACCGAGATTCGGGCAGATTAGCGCACACCGGACGTTCACCAGCCGATCGCCGGGGGTATGCCTGCTTTTCTCCTCGTTCTTGCCCGGTTGTGCATCACCCGATCGGGGTTGACCCGGAGCGCGGTCCGGGTTGCACGATCGACGGCATGACCGAACTCGACCACTACCGGCCCCTGGGCCGCTCCGGCCTGCGGGTCTCGCCGCTGGCCCTGGGCGCGATGACTTTCGGTACCGGCTCCCACTGCGCCGACGACGACACCGCCCGCAAGATCTTCCGCACCTACGTCGACGGCGGCGGCAACTTCGTCGACACGGCGGACAACTACGGCGACAGCCGCAGCGAAGTGCTCGTCGGCGAGTTCCTGCGGGACGCCGACCGCGACGACATCGTGCTCGCCACCAAGTACTCCGGGCCCAAGTTCGGTGAGGGCGGCCCGGTGTCGGACCCCCGGCGCCGCAGCAACGGGCGCAAGAACATGGTCGCCTCGCTCGAGGCGTCGCTGCGCCGGCTCGGCGTCGACCACGTCGACCTGTACTGGCTGCACGTCTGGGACGGCTCCACCCCGGCCGAAGAGGTGATGGCCGCGTTCGACGAGCTGGTGCGGGCCGGGAAGATCCGCGCCGTCGGGCTCAGCGACGTCCCGGCGTGGTACGCGACGAAGGCGGCCATGCTCGGCGGCCCGCCGGTGACGGCGCTGCAGCTGGCCTACTCCCTGGTCGAGCGGTCGATCGAGGCCGAATACGTGCCACTGGCCCAGGAATTCGGCATCGCGATCCAGCCGTGGGGCGCGATCGGCGGCGGCTTCCTCAGCGGCAAGTACACCCGCGACGGCACGGGCACCGGCCGCCTCACGGGAACGGACGTGCCCGAGACGCGGTGGCCGATCCTCGATGCGGTTCGCGAGATCGCCGCCGAGGCAGGCGCGACGCCGGCACAGGTCGCCCTGCACTGGGTGACGCGCCGGCCCGCGACGTCGGCCCCGCTGATCGGCGCCCGGTCACCGGAGCAGCTGACCGAGAGCCTCGGCGCGCTCGCCCTCGACCTGACGGAGGCCCAGCTGGACCGGCTGACGGAGGTCAGCACCGTGCCACTGCCGTTCCCGCACGGCGTCCTGGCGCAGCTCAACGCCGGCCTGCCACGCTAGCCCGCCCGTCGGCGGTCGGCCCTCCGTCGCGGTGCCGGCTGAAGACGGTCACGCGCGGGGCCGACTCGGCGACGGGAACGGCCAACACGGCGATGGAATGGCCGACGCGTGTCGATCGTCGACTCCGGGACCGAACCGGTCAACGCACGTGGAGAGCGCCCGCCCGGCGAGCGGCCTGCCACGGGAGTCCGGCCGGAACGCCGGCCCCGGGGCGTGGGTGTTCGGTCAGGTGCCGATCCGGCCGGACATCCGCTGCCGGCCACGACAGCGCGCCCACCGCAACCCAGGCCAACGTGCCAGCCACTGCGCTAGCCGTTTCCGCGACCTCCGTGGTGGTCGTCGGCGACCGTCGCCGCGTGCGGCTCGTCGCCGGTGCACGTCACGACCACGACGTTCTCGGTACCGCCGTTCTTGAACTTGATCGACGCCGAGGCGGCCGGGCCGCGGGAGACGTCGTCGGTGCGGTAGCCCGGGTCCGGGCTCCACGACCGCAGCGTCACCTGCCCGCCCGCGCACTCGGCGACGATGCTGCCGCCGGGGACGGTCAGGCCGCGCGGCGCCGGGGTGCTCGGCGACGCGGCGCTCGAAGACGTGGTGCTCGAAGACGCAGCGGTGGCCGGCGCCGAAGTGGTGACCGGCGCCGGCGCGGCCGCGAGCGCGCGGGTGACGTCGTCCTGGGACAGTGGCTGGTTCTGCGGGCCGAGGATGCCCGCGCCGACCACGTCCAGGGCGAAGGTGGCGACCGCGGCCGTGGCGCCGGCGGCGACCAGCCACCCCACCACGATCAGCAGCACCCGTCGTCTCATGCGGACCACTGTGCCACCCGAAAGGTTAAGGCGCGCCTAAGGCGTCCCTAGGGTTCGCCGGGATCGGCTCCGCGCGGCCGAGCCGGTATACGGTCCTGGTCATGGCCACGGTGTTGATCGTCGAGGACGACCCGACCATCCGCACAGCGGTGCTCCGCGCGTTGACCGACCGCGGGCACACCGTCACGTCCGCCGCGACCGCGATGTCCGGGCTGCAGGCGGCGGTGACCGACCGTCCCGACGTCGTCCTGCTCGACCTCGGGCTGCCCGACCTCGACGGCCGCGAGGTGCTGCGCATGGTGCGGGCGGTCAGCGCGGTGCCGATCATCGTCGTCACCGCCCGCGGCGCGGAGGACGAGATCGTCCGGCTGCTCGACGCCGGCGCCGACGACTACGTCGTGAAGCCGTTCGGCGGCGCGCAGCTCGACGCCCGGATCCGCGCGGTGCTGCGGCGGAGCGAAGCCGAGGAGACGACGGCCCCGGTCGTCGTCGGCGGGATCTCGGTCGACGCGCGGACGCGGGAGGCGTCACTCGACGGTGTACCGCTCGACCTCACGCCGCGTGAGTTCGACCTGCTGCACTACCTCGCCGCGCGCGCCGGGACGGTGGTGAGCAAGCGCGAACTGCTCGCGGACGTCTGGAAGCTGCCGTACGCGGGCGCGGACAAGACCGTGGACGTGCACCTGTCGTGGCTGCGGCGCAAGCTCGGCGAAACCGCGCAGGAGCCGCGGTACCTCTACACCGTGCGCCGGGTCGGCGTCCGGCTCGCCGAACCGGGGGCGGGGTCGTGAGGAAACGGCTCGCGCTGCTGGTGGCCGTCGCGATGAGCCTGGTGCTCGTCGCTTTCCTGGTGCCCCTGGCGATCCTGCTGCAGTCGGTCACCGCGGACCGCGCGGTCACCGCCGCCACGGCGAAGGCGCAGTCGCTCACCTCGCTGGTGGCGACGGCCGACGCGCGCACGCTGCAGCCGGCGATCGACCAGCTCAACACGACGGCGGGCCACCCGGTGACGGTGTTCCTGCCCGACGGCACGGTGCTCGGCGCGCCCGCCGCGCGCACGCCCGGTGTCCAGCTGGCCGCCGTGCAGGGCAGCCTGACGGTCGAAGACGCGGACGGGCGGGAGATCCTGGTCGCCGTCCAAGGCCTGCCGCAGGGGACGGCGGTGGTGCGGGCCTACGTCGACCGGGCGGAACTGACCCGCGGGCTGGGATCGGCGTGGCTGGTGCTGGCCGGCCTGGGGGTGGTGCTGCTGGCGCTCGGGGTGTTCGTCGCCGATCGGCTGGCCCGCGCGGTCGTGCGGCCGGTGCACGAGCTCGCCGAGGTGTCCCGCCGGCTCGCCGCCGGCGACCTCGACGCGCGGGCGCACACCAGCGGGCCCGCGGAGGTGCGGTCGGTGACCCTGGCCTTGAACTCGCTCGCCGCCCGGATCCGGGAGCTGGTCCGGCAGGAACGGGAGGCCGTGGCCGACATCTCGCACCGCCTGCGGACCCCGCTGACCGTGCTGCGGCTGGACGCCGAGTCCCTGCGCGACCCCGACGAGGCCGAGCGGATCACCGGCCACGCGGAGAGCCTGGAACGCCAGGTCACGGTGCTCATCGAGCAGGCACGCCACCGCGACTCGGCACCGGGTTCGTGCGACGCGGCGGAGGTCGTCGTCGAGCGGGTGACGTTCTGGTCGGTGCTGGCCCAGGACCAGGACCGCGAGGTGCACCTGGATCTCGACCCGGGGCCGCTGCCGGTCGCGGTCGGCGCGACGGAACTCGCCGCGTGCCTGGACGCGTTGCTGGGCAACATCTTCGCGCACACGCCCGAAGGAACGACGTACGCGATCCGGCTCCACCCGGCGGGGGACGGCGTGCGGCTGGTGATCGAGGACCAGGGCCCGGGCTTCGCGGAGATCCCGGTCCGCGGCGCGAGCGGCGCCGGATCCACCGGACTGGGGCTGGACATCGCCCGCCAGACGGCCCGGTCCTCGGGCGGCCGGCTCTCCGTGTCGTCGGCGCAGCCGCACGGCGCGGTGATCTTGATCGAGCTCGGTCGTCCTTAGGAGTTCTTTAAGCTGCCGGAAGCGCGCCGCTATCACCGGTCGCGGGATGCTCGGTTTCGTTGTCGGAGAACGAAAAGGAGCAGCGATGCGCAAGGTACTGGTGTTCGCGGTAGCGGGAGCGGCCCTCACGATCGGCGGGACGACGGCGGCACTGGCGTCGTCGTCGCACCCGGGCACGGACGACGGCGTCCGGCCGTCCACCGTCTCGACAAGCTCGGGAACGTCCACGCACAGCACGGTTTCGGCGACGTCCACGGTCCCGGAGGCGTCGATGTCTTCGCCGGCGTCGAGCGCGACGTCCGTCCCGAGCGCGTACCCGTCGGCGGACCGGCACGGCGGCCGCACGACCGAGCCCGGCGACGACCACGGCCGGTCCACTGTGGAGCCGGGTGATGACCACGGCCGGGGTGTGGAGCCCGGGGACGACCACGGCGGCCGGGGCGCCGAGCCGGGTGATGACCACGGCGGCCGGGGCGCGGAGCCGGGCGACGACCACGGTGGTCACCACGAGCCGGGCGACGACCACGGCGGCCGCCGGTAACTCCGGGAAAGCCGTGAGGGGCACCTTCATGGCGCCAAGAGCCATGAAGGTGCCCCTCGTGACACGTGCTGCCGCGCGGTCCGCAGCGTTCCGACGTCTGCGGCCCGGCCGCGCACGTGGGGTCAGGCCGTGGGCTCGCCCGCGGTCACCGGGCCGACGGTCAGGTCGTGCGCCTCGGCGGAGTCGTCCACCGCGCCCTGGTTCCAGAGCAGGGTGATCGCCGGGTCGGAGGTGTCGCCGCGCGGAGTGGTCGTCGCCGGCGCGGTCACCGTGACGCCGGTGGGCGACACCTGGTTCTCCGGGGCCTCGATGCCCGTCCAGTGCAGCAGCATCGAGGCGGGCGCGCCGTCGGCGACGGTGACCGGCGGGGCGTCCGCGGCGGCCGGGTCGGCGGTCACGGTGACGCCGTCGGCGCCGGTGAGGCTGACCGGGAGCGCGCCCGGGAGGGTGCAGGTCTCGCCCGGCTTGGCGGTGAAGACCACCGAGGCGTAGCGCTGGCCCGCGCCGGGGTCGCCGGCGACCAGCGTCGTGTCGACCTGACCCGAAGTGCAGTTGAAGTCGGTCGGCATCGCGGAGGCGGCCCCCGCTCCGACGACGACAGCGGACGCGGCGGCGCCGGTCACGGCGAGAACGGTCACGGTGCGGCGGATGCTCGGACGAGTGGTCATGAGCTGTACCCCTTCCGGTGTCGGGCGGCTCCGGTGAGTCGTTCACCGAACTCCGCGCTCACTGGGAAAGATGCCCACGACCCGTCCGGGTTAGCTCCGAAGTGGGGTTGCCCGCAGAAAAGCAACCCTGGGTGATCTTGAACGTCTTGACGGAGGTCACCTCGCGCGCGACTGCGCCGGTTGCGGCCGGTCGCGGCCGGCTCCGGGCGCGGAGCCGGCCGTGTCAGCCGGCGGGGATCAGCCCACGGGCACGCCGCGCACCGTGACCGGCCCGCGGGTCGGGTCCAGCTCGGCCGCCTGGTCGACTCCTGCCGGAGTCAAGACGTCCAGGGCCTTCGGGGCCGTGGCCGGGTCGGCGCCGCACACCGGGGCCGTTCCGCCCGCCGCGCAGAGGCCGAAGGTGTACTGCCCCGCTGTCGGGGTGAAGGGCCTCGCCTGGTCGGCGGAGTTGCCGTCCTGGCCGGTGAGGACCACCGCGAACGTCCAGCCCGCGGCCGGGCTGCCGAAAGCCGGCTTGGCCACGCTGACCGTGATGTACCTCGTCGCCTGCGAGGCCTGGACCGACGGTGTCGCCAGCGTGGCGCCCGAGGCGTCGACGAGTGCCGGGTCGGCGAAGCCCTGGACCTCGATGCGACGGCTCCACGCGTCGGCCGGCGCGATCGTGTACGCCCGGCTGGGGAACGGTGCCGCGGTCGAGGTCGTCGTCGCGGCCGGGTCGTGGGCGTAGATCGTCAGCAGCTGGGCGCCCAAGGGCGAGCCGAACGTCGGCGAGAGGTCGCGGACCTGGGCGCGGAACACCAGGGTGGTGCCCGAGTCGATGACCTGGAAGCGCTGGAGGTCGAACGCGCCCGCGTGGAAGTCCGTCGCGGTCGGGTAGGTGAACGCGCCCGGGCCGTTGTCGTCGCCGTCCGGGTCGGTCTTGTCCAGCAGGACGGTGCCCGTGACGAAGTCCGAGCTGATCGTCCGCAGCGCGTAGCCCGTACCGGCACCCGTGGCTGTCGCGGTGACGACGTTCGCGCCCAGCGGGGTCGGCACCGTCGCGGAGTACGTTCCCGCCGCGGAGGCCCGTACGGACAGCACCGTGGTCGTGCCGGCGTCGGTGGCCGAGACGGCCAGGTCGACCCGGCTGCCCGCCGGCGCCGTACCGGTCACCGCGGCGGTCGACGTCGATACCGAGGCCGGCGCGTCCAGGGTGACCGCCAGAGCCGCCGGTGGTGCGTGCGTGACGTAGCGGGCGCGGACGTCCGCCGGCTGCTCGGGCAGCTTGCCGTCCGCCACCGCGCGGGCCAGGCGCACCGACTGGGACTGCGCCCAGCTCAGCGGCGCGACCGAGCCGACCGACTGCCCGGGTGTGAACCCGATCGAGGCGGTGCGCGGATCCGTGCCGTACGGCGACGCCGGCACCGCCGGGTTCTCCCAGATCTGCTCGGGGATCAGGCCGGTCCCGCCGGTCTGGGCCCGCATCGCGCGCAGCAACGCGGCCGCGCCGGCCCGGTCGCCGGTCTGCACGGCCTGCTCGCCGCGTTCACCGGCGAGCACCGGCCAGAGGTGCCCGGACCCGGTGTTGGTCGTCGGCCACGGGGTGCCGGTCGGGGCGCAGTTCGTCGGGTCGGGCTCGTAGCAGTCGCCGTAGCCGTCCTCGCTGCCCGGCGCCGACGTGCCGTAGCGGTACCAGCCCGGACCGGCCGGGGTGTCCCGCTTGATCACGCGGTCGACCACGCCGAGCGACGCCGTGACGTCGGGGTCGTTCGCCGGGAGCACGCCGAGGCGGGTCAGCTCGAGGAACCCGGCGTCGACGACCGCGCGCTGGTCGGCGTCCACCGAACCGTTGCCCAGGTTGTAGAAGTACTCCGAGTTCGGGTCGCCGTTCTTCGTCAGCCGCAGGAAGTACCGGCCGCCGTACGGGCCGGTGGACGTCACGGTCCAGCCCTTGATGCTGCGCTGGAAGTGGTCGGCGGTCGCCCGGTAGACGCGGGCGCGCGCCGGGTCGCCGTTGTGGTCGGCGATCACACCCGCCGCGACCAGCCCGGCGATCTCCGCGGCGATCGTCGAGGGGGAGTAGCCGCCCTGTTCCTCCCAGCGCTCCGAGCCGAACGACGGCCCGTGCGCGACGACGAAGTCGGCGGCCCCGCGGATGTGATCGGTGTAGAGCGTCCGGTCGCGGTCCAGCCCGGCCTGCAGGGCCATCAGGATCGGGTACGCGCTTTCGTCGAGCTGGTCACCGCCGGAGTCCGGCGCTTTCCTGCCGTTGAGCAGGGAGTTGCGCGGGAACCGGCCGTCCGGTTGCTGCTGGCGGGAGAACAGCCACCGCACGCTCGCCCGCGCCGTGTCGCGATCGCCGGCCGCGAGCAGGCCGGAGAAGCTTTCGTAGAGGTCGCGGGCGAAGATCTCGCGGTAGGAGCCGAAGTAGACCGGTTTGCCGCCGGGCGCGTCGCCCGCCGACACCGCCTGGCCCCAGGGACTGCCGAGCGACGCCACCACCGCGCCCGGGAAAGTCTTGTCCTCACTGGCTTTCAGGACGTTGGCCGACTGGTAGTAGGCAGTGGTGTCTTCGGAATCCTTGCCGCGCAACGGGGTCAGCCCATTGTCGTAGTTCTGCCAGCCACGCGCGTAGTCGCGGTAGCTCTGGTCGAACGGCGTGCGCAGGCTCGCCCCGGCCGTCGCGACGGCGGCCCGCGCGTCCGTGCCGAAGCCCAGCGCCAGCACGGCCGGTCGGCGCGGGGTCAGGTCCAGCTGCGCGGTCTGCACCACGTTGCCGTTCACCGCCGTCGACGTCGGATCGGTGAGCCGGTGCGCGCGGTCCAGCTGGGCCAGTCCGTCACCGGCGGTGCCGGCGAAAGCACTGCCGGTGCTCAGGAACCGGCGGTCGGCGCGCAGCGCGGCGGCCAGCGGCGTGCCGTAGTCGCGGGCGGGGGCGCTGGAGACGGTGTTCGTGTCCGCGCTGACCAGGGCGCTCGTCGCCGCGTCGACCGTGGCGGTGTCCCCGCCGCCGTTGGCCGGGCCGCCACCGCCGTTGCCGTTGATGCTCGCGTCGAACCGCACGTAGACCTTCAGGTCCCGGCCGGAGTCGCGCAGCGGCTCGAGGCGGGTGCGGATCAGCACGCCGGTGCGCGCGGGATCGGCCAGGTACTCGGTGACCAGCCGGTACTTCCCGCTGCGCGGGGTCGACGTCACCTCGCAGGCCATCCCGCCCGCGCTGGTCCGGACCGTGTAGGTCATGTCGCGCGCCTGCAGGTCGGTGAAGCTGCGGCCGTCGGTGACGGCGAACTGCAGCGTCTCGACGTTCGTGTTGTCGATCACCGGCGCGTAGACGTCGGAGAGCACGCCGTTCGCGACGGTGAACCACGCCTTGCTGGTGGTGTTCCGCGCGGTGCCCAGGCAGTCCTTGCGGGCCAGGCCGAAGTGCGAGACGGCGCCCGGCCCCGGATCGGGCGCCGCGGTGGCCACTTGAGCAGGCAGGAGGGTGGCGGCGGCCAGCACCGCGCACAGCACCACGGACGACGTCGACCGAGTCATCCGCACATCGGATCACGCCCGTTCGCGGCGCGCCAGGGCCGAACGGCCGCCCGGGCGGTGTGAACCGTTGATTGAGAACCCGGACGGGTGGGTAGGAAACCCACAGTCCCCCCGAGGAGGTGAATGTGGAAGAGCACGGATCGGACGGATGGAACTACCGCGGCACGATTTCGCCGCGCACGTTGCCGGGTCTGCGCCGCCATCTCATGTCGTGGCTGCGGCGACGGGCCGGCGAGGAGGTGGGCCGGCAGGCCGACGAGATCGTCCTCGCTTGCTGGGAGGCGATGGCCAACGTGCTGGACCACGCCTACGGGGGCCGGCCCGGCGAGATCGAGGTCCGGGCGCGGATCGACGACCGGGTCCTGATCGTCACGATCGCCGACCGGGGCAGCTGGCAGGCCCTCGAGGAGCGGGCCGGCCGCGGCCGCGGGCTGCGCCTGATCCAGGCGCTGGTGGACGGGCTCGACCTGCGCTCGACCGACGACGGCACGGTCATGACGCTGACCTGGCCGTTCCCGGTCCGCCGCAGCGCCTGACCGGACGCCGCGGCGTCAGCCCGGAGTGCCGCCGTCGGACAGTTCGGCGACGAACCGGGTCGCGATGTCCCGCAGCTTGACGTTCGTGCGCTGGGACTCCGTGATGAGGCGTTTCATGGCTTCGTCGGCGGAGATCCGGTGCACGGCCATCAGGATGCCCTTGGCCTGCTCGATCACCGCCCGCGATCTCATCGCGGCCTCGAGCTCGGTGGCCCGCTGCCGGGCCTGGTGGTAGCGCCGCGTGGTGCGCAGCCCGAACGTGACGATCGTGGTGTAGAGCTTCAGCAGCTGGGAGTCGGTCTCGGCGAACCCGTGGTCGCCGAAGCCGAAGAGGTTGAGCGCGCCGCCGAGGTGCTCGTCGACCCGCAGCGGCGCGGCGAGGTAGCTGCCGACGCCGACGCCCCCGGCGTACTCGGTGAACTCCGGCCAGACCCGCCCGGCCGTGGCGAGCGGCACCCGGACGATCTCGCCGGACGAGGCCGCCTGCAGGCACGGGCCCTCGCCCGCCGCGTACTGGACGTGGTCGATGTCGACGGCGCGGTCGTCGGTGGCGGCCGCGGTCGTCGGCTCGCCGTCACGGATCGCGGTGATGCTGGCCATGTCGGCGCCCGGGATGGCCCGGATGGCCTCCGCGCAGACGGCCTGAAGTATCTCTTCGGCGGATTCGGTCTCCAAAGCCCCCGTGAGGTCCGCCATGGCGGCGGTCAGCTCGTCGAGGTCCTCGGCGGGAATCGGCGCACCGGTCACTGCTCAACTCCGTCCGGGCCGCTGCGGTCAGGTCTCGAACCGCTGCTGCATCAACGGAACGGCGAAACCCTACCCGCGCCCGTCGCGTCCTCCGCAACACTGGGCCCGGTACGGCGGTGGCACCGGCCCGGGCTCGCTGCTGAACACCGTGGGTTGGCTGCCAGAAGCCACCTAGCGACCGCCGGCAGCGCAACCCACCCTCCAGCCGTCGCTGCCCCTCGCGTACCCAACGGGGCCGGATCCCAATCCCGGCGGCTCAGCGGATCGTGACCTCCGCGACGCGGGTGAGCCCCGACACCTGCAGCACCCGCCCGAGCAGGCGCGGGGCCACCAGCCGCAGGTCGTGGGATTGCGCCCGGTCGAACAGCACCGCGACGCCGGCGCTGTCGAGGTAGGTCACCCCGGTGAGGTCCACGGTGACATCGCCGCCCTCGGCCAGTTCGCGGTCCAGCGCCGAGCCGAACGCCGCGGCGTTGCTCATGTCGATCTCGCCGGTCGCGGTCAGGGTCCGGTCTCCTTCCCCGTCCGGACCGGGGACCAGGGTGAGTGCGGTCGTCACGTACCGATTCTCCATTCCAGGGTGACGGTGGTGCCCTCAGAGGCGCGCCGGACGGTGACCGCGTCGGCCAGCGCTTCCATCATCGGCACGCCGCGCCCGCGCAGCACGTGGTTGTCCGGCGGCGGCTGTTTCCAGCGGCCGCGGTCGGTGATCGTCACGACCAGCCGCGCGCCGGTGAGGCTCGCGGACAGGTGCGCGTTCGCGCCGCCGCCGGACACGTAGGCGTGTTCGACGGCGTTCGCGCAGGCCTCGCCCGCCGCGACCAGGACGTCCTGGGCGAGGTCCGGGTCGAGCTCCGCGTCGGCCAGCCAGGCCCGTAGCCAGTGCCGGGTCGAGGCGAGGCTGTCCGGGTGCGCCGCGAACTCCATCGTCAGCGGCGGCACCGTCCGGCGGTAGAGCAGCAGCGCGACGTCGTCCTCGTAACCGCCGGCCGGCCGCAGCGAGGTCATCAGCGTGCTCGCCAGGTCAGCGAGCTCGGCGTCGTGCGCGCGGTGGGCGACGCCGGTCGCGCGGTCGATGCCGTCGTCCAGCGACTCGCGGCGGCGTTCGACGAGCCCGTCGGTGTAGAGCATCAGCAGCGAGCCGACGGGGACGACCGCCGTCGCTTCCGGCCGGGTGCCGGGGACGCGGACCGCGAGCGGGACGCTGCCGCCCGCGTCGAGGGACTCGGCCGTGCCGTCCGGGTGGATCAGCGTCGCGGGCGGGTGCCCGGCGCTGCTGTAGGTGAGGCTGCCGGTGGCGGGGTCGAGGACGCCGCAGAAAACGGTGGTGCACAAGGCGTCCGGCACCTGGCGGGCGAAGCGGTCCAGCGCGGTCAGGGTGTGCGACGGGCTGTTGGCTTCGAGCAGCAACGCGCGGCAGGCGCTGCGCAGCTGGCCCATCACGGCCGCCGCGGCCAGGCCCCGGCCGACGCAGTCGCCGACGACGATGCCGATGCGGTCGCCGTCGAGGGTGATCACGTCGTACCAGTCGCCGCCGACTTCCAGGGGCGGGTTCGCCGGCTCGTAGCGCACCGCGAACCCGTCGGGAAGCCGGGCGGGACCGAGGATCGAGCGTTGCAGGGCGAGGGCGACCTCGCGCTGGCGGTCGTCGCGGTGCGCGCGGCGCAGGGCGTGCGCGAGGGTGCCGGCGAGCAGCGCCAGCAGCGTCTGGTCCTCGGTGCCCAGCGGCCGCCCGGCCGCGGGTTCCACCCAGAGCGTCAGCTGCCCGTCCGGGTGATCGAGGGTGGTGCCGACGGCCGGGCCGGCCGGCTCCGCGTGCAACGCGGGCAGCGAGCGGATCCGGTCGAGCGTCGCGCGCACCGGCGCGGCGAGGCCGGTCCACCGCCGGTCGCCGGGGTCGGTGGAGACCAGCTCCGGCTCGCCGGCGCGCGGCCAGGTGACGGCGAGCACACGGTCGGCCTGCCACAGGTCGCGCAGCAGGTCCACGGCGGCGCGGAGCACGTCCGGGACGCCGCTTTCACCGGCGAGGCGCTGGTTCATCGCCGCGAGCGCGCTTTCCCGCTGGACGGCGTAGCGCTCGGCGGTGACGTCGCGGATCGTGCCGACGAGCCGGCGGCGGCCTTCGTCGTCCTTCAGCTCGTTGTAGGCGGTCGCGGCCCACACCCGGTGGCCGTCGCGGTGCCGCATCGGCAGCACGAAGCTGCCGGCGGGCTGGGCCTTGGTCCGGGCGAGGGCGTCGAGGACCTGCCGGTGTCCCTCGGGATCCGTGTCCGCGGCGGGCAGCCAGGGGAACGGCTGGGTGTAGGGCAGGCCGTCCGCGCCGTAGCCCAGCAGCTCGGTGAACGCGCTGTTGATCTCCACGATCCGCCCGTCGGCGTCGCCGACGAAGAAGCCTTCCTGCAGCGAGTCGATCATCGCCGCGCGCCACCGCGTGTGCTGCGTCCGCAGCCGGGCCAGCCGGATCGTGGTGCGCACCCGGGCGAGCAGTTCCCGTGCGGAGAACGGCTTCACGAGGTAGTCGTCGGCGCCGGCGGCCAGCCCGTCGACCGCGGCCTCGTGCCCGGCCCGCGCCGAGAGCAGCAGCACCGGGACGGCGGCCGCGCGCGGGTCGCCGCGCAGTCCGGCCAGCAGCGCCAGGCCGTCCAGCCGGGGCATCATGACGTCGCTGATGATCAGGTCCGGCGGGTCGGCGGACGCGGCCGCGAGGGCCTCGGCGCCGTCGCGCACCGACGTCACGGCGTACTCGTCGCGCAGCAGCCGGGTGAGGTAGTCGCGCATGTCGGTGTTGTCGTCGGCGACCAGCACGCGCGCTCCGGTGAGCCCGGACGGGACGACCTCGGCCGCCGGGTCGTCGCCCGGTCCCGGCAGCCAGCGCAGGGTTTCGGCCGCGAACGGCTCGACGGCCTCCGCGGCGATCCCGCCCGGCGTGGGCCCGGCCGCGACCTGCTCGGCGGGCAGGTGCCCGGTGCCCAGCGGCAGCCGGATCCGGAACGTCGTGCCGGCGCCGGGCGCGCTGTCCGCGGTGATGTCGCCGCCGTGCATGCCGACCAGCTCGCGCACCAGCGCCAGCCCGATCCCGCTGCCTTCGGTGGAGCGCGCCCGCGCGGACGGGATGCGGTGGAACCGCTCGAACAGCCGGGGCAGCTCGCCGGCGGCGATGCCGATGCCCGTGTCGGTCACGGTGACCACGGCGTGCTCGCCGTCCCGGCCGGTCCGCACCCGGATCGTGCCGTCGAAGGTGTACTTGACCGCGTTGGACAGCAGGTTGAGGACGACCTTCTCCCACATCCCGCGGTCCACGTGCACCGGCTCGCCGAGCGGCGGGCAGTCCACTTCGAACGCCAGCCCGGCCCGCTCGACGGCGGCGCGGAACACACTCGCCAGCTCCGCGGTGAACTCCGCGAGGTCGACCGGCTCGAAGCGCGCCTGCATCCGGCCCGCCTCGATCCGGGAGAAGTCGAGCAGGGCGGTCACCAGCCGCCCGAGACGCAGGGCGTTGCGGTGGATGGTGTCGACCTCTTCGCGCACGTCCGCGCCGGCGTCGGCGAGCGCCTCCCGCAGCTCGGCCGCCGGCCCCAGGATCAGCGTGAGCGGGGTGCGGAACTCGTGGCTGATGTTGGAGAAGAACGTCGTCTTCGCGACGTCCAGCGCGGCCAGCTCCTCGGCGCGCCGCTGCTGGACCTGGTAGGCGACCGCGCCGTTGACCAGGGCCGCGGTCTGCTGGGCGACCAGCCCGAGGAACGTCCGGTACGACTCGTCGACGGCGTGCCCGGCGCTCGCCGCGACCACGATCACCCCGGTGGCCGGGCGGCCCGCGTCCCCGGGCAGCGGCAGGACCAGGGCTTCGGCGGGCGGGGCGGACCAGCCGCCCGAGGGCAGTTCGCCGAACTTCCCGGTCAGGCCGGACACGGTCCGCGGGACGCCGTCGGCGAGCACTTCCGCCAGCGGCCAGCCGGCCGCGTCCCCGGAACCGCCGGGGGTGACGGCGGCGAGCGTGAGGTCGCCGGTGCCCGGGCGGCGGACGTGGATCGCGGCGTACGGGACGTCGGCCCCGGCGCGGCCCAGCACGTCGGTCACCAGCTCGCAGGCTTCGGTGACGGTGCGGGCGATCCCGGCCCGCGCGCCCAGCTCGCGCAGCGCGGCGAGCCGGCGCTCGCCGATCACGCGCTCGGTGCTGTCGGTGCAGGCGGTGAACACCGCTTGCACCGACCCGTTGTCGTCGTGCAGCGGGCTGTAGGAGTACGTCCAGTACGTCTCTTCCCAGTAGCCGTGCCGGTTGATCGGCAGCAGCATGTCCTCGGACCAGGTCGCCTCGCCGGTCGCCATCACCCCGGCCAGCATCGGCCCGATGATGTGCCAGATCTCCGACCAGACCCGCTCACCCGGCTTGTCGAGCGCCGGGTGCTTGGTGCCGAGCAGCGGCAGGTAGGCGTCGTTGTAGAGGAACCGCAGGTCCGGGCCCCACCAGACGATCATCGGGAAGCGGGAGGTCAGGCAGATCCGTACCGCTGTCGTCAGGCTCGGCGGCCAGTCCTGCGGCGGGCCCAGCGGCGAGGACGCCCAGTCGAACTCCCGCATCCGCGTCGCCATCCGGCTGGTCCCGGGGATGACGGCACCGGGGCCGGACTCGTCAGCGGCGGTCATCTCTCTCCCGGATCTGGGCTCCGGGAAAGCCTACCCGGGCCCCGCGGGCCACGCTGGTCCGCGCCGGGCTCAGCCCGCCGCGCCCGCGTCCTCCAGCCAGGTCATCGTGATCGTGGTGCCGTCGTCGCGGTGGACCTGGGCGCACTGGTCGGTGAGGCTGTCGATGAGCAGCAGCCCGCGGCCCCGCAACCCGTTGGTGGGCACCGGCGCGCGCCAGTTGCCGTAGTCGGTGACGGTGACGATCAGCCGCTCCGCCAGCGCCTCGGCCCGGACGTCGACGTACCCGGCTTCCTGGTCGCGGTAGGCGTGTTCGGCCGAGTTGGCCATCGCTTCGTAACCGGCGAGGACGACGTCCTCCACGCGTTCGGCGCCGATACCGAGGGCGCGCACCCATTCGGCGAGGGCTTCGCGCAGTTCCGGCAGGCGCTCGGCGAGCGCGACCGTGCGGCGGTGGAACAAGGTCGGGGAGGGGGGCGCGCCCGGGGTGGCGGGGTCCGTCATGGGCGGTCCTCTCCGCGGTGACGCACGTGGATCAGCGCGATGTCGTCGTCGTGGCGCCCGTGCGTGAGCTCCTCGACGAGGGCGTCCCACGCCGCGTCGAGGTCGGGCGCGGCCAGCAGCGCCGGGATACCCGCCAGCAGCCATTCGATGCCCAGGGCGAGGTCGCGGGTGCGGCTCTCGACCAGCCCGTCGGTGTAGAGCACCAGCTCGGCGCCCCGCGGGAAGGTGGTGGTGCGCTCGGGGAACGCCGAGCCGACGCCCAGCGGCTGCGCCAGCGCCTCGCCGATCTGCTCGGCCGGGGCGCCGGGCCGGAGCAGGATCGCCGGCAGGTGCCCGGCGTTCGCGAAGGTCAGCGTGCCGTCGGGGTGGTGGACCGCGTAGAAGCAGGTGACGAAGCTCCCGCCGAACAGCCCGGCGGTCAGCTCGGAGACGTTGCGCAGTACCGCCGACGGCGCCAGCTCCAGCTGGGCGTAGCACCGGATCGCCGTCCGGACCTGGCCCATCACGGTCGCGGCGGTGACGCCGTGGCCGACGACGTCGCCGATGACGAACGCGGTCGCGCCGGACGGGAGCCGGATCACGTCGAACCAGTCGCCGCCGATCTTCGTCCCGGTGGCCGCGGGCAGGTAGCGGGTGAGCACGTCGAGGCCGGGGATGTCCGGGGTGACCGGCAGCATGCTGCGGGACAGCTCGGTGACGAGGGTGCGCTCGCGTTCGTAGAGCCGGGCGTTGTCCAGTGCGATGGCCGCGTAGCCGGCGATGCCTTCGGCGAGGTACTCGTGCCGCTCGGTGAACCGGGCGGAGCCGGGGTGGCCGAAGAAGAACCCGCCGAGCACCTCCCCGGTGGTCGGGCTGATCGCCGACACCGCCAGGTAGCTGCGCACGGGCAGGTGCCCTTCGGGCATTCCGTGGTAGGGCGCGTTCTTCCCGAACCGCGCGTCCGCGGTGATGTCGGGGCTGCGGACGGTACCGGTGCCGTCGAAGGTCGGGCCGAACACCGCGGTGTTGCGCGGCATCGGGAACTTCGCGAACGCCTCCCGCGGCACCCCCGAGAGCGTGTAGAGCGTGTAGGACTCGCCGACGTCGTTGATCAGGTTGTAGAAGAACGCGCCGAAGTCCGCGCCGGTCGCCTTGGTGGCGGCGTCGGTCGCGTCCTGCACGATCCGGCCGAGGTCCAGCTGGGCGGTCAGCTGCCGGCCGACCGAGTGCAGCGCGTCGATCACCGCCGCGTCGCCCTGCAGCCGCAGCACGGTGTCCGCGAGGTCCGCGGTGGCGGTCCGGACCGCGTCGGCGACGGCCTGGGGCAGGCCCCCGACGTCGGCGGCGGTGTAGACCAGGGTGCCGCCGTCGTGGCCGCCGGTGACCGCGACCGCGGCGGTGACCGCCCGGCCCGGCAGCAGGCCCGCCAGGACCGCGGGCTCGGTCACGGCCGCGGTGACGCCGCCGTCCAGCAGCGCGCGGCTCTCGGCCGGGGCCAGCGGCCGCAGCTCGGTGCCGACCGGTTCGCCCGCCCCGTCGACGAAGGCCCGGCGCACGGCGTCGAGTACGGCGTCGAACCGGGACGGCGGCGGCATCAGGGACTCAGCGCGTCGGTCAGCGACGGGTAGATCGCGAGCTCGTCGGTCAGCCGGGTCAGCTCCAGCGGCCGCAGGGTGATCCGGTCGTTCGCGACCACCCGCAGCGGGGCGGCCCCGGAGTCGCCGCGGTGCGCCCGCACGAGCTCGGCCATCCCCGCCGAAGCCAGGAAGGTGACGCCGGTCAGGTCGATGACCAGCACCTCCGGTCCCTGCCGGGAGGCGCGGTCGGCGAACTGCCGCAGCTTCGGCGCGAGTGCGAGGTCCAGGGCGCCGCTCACACGGAGCACCGCCGCGCCGTCGCGGTGCTCCAGGACGACGGTGCCCGCGGTGTCCGCGTCCGTTTCGGCCATGGTCACATCCTGCCTGTTCGCGGGCACGCCGCAAACCCACCGGGGTACTGACACGGCGGAAGTGCCGGACGACGGGCATGATTGGTCCCGGTTGAGCAGACAGCCTTCGTGATCAAGCGCGCCCGCCGGACGTCCCGGCGGCGGCGCCGAAGGCGGGAGAGACACGATGACCGAGAACACCCACACTGAGGGCTCTCCGGCCGCTGTGCCATTCGGGGCGTTCAGGATCGCCCGAATGGAGCAGGACGGCGCGGTGGTGCTCGAGGTCGCCGGGGACGTGGACACCACCACGGCGCCCGCGTTGGTCCAAGCCGCCGACGAAGCACTCGCCGCGGCACCGAGACTGCTCGTGGTGGACCTGAGCAAGGTCGAGTTCCTGGCCTCGCCGGGGCTGACCGCGTTGCTGATGATCCACCGCAACTCCGCCTCGGGCACCACCGTGCGGATCGTCGCGACCGGCCGCGCGACCCTGCGGCCGATCCAGCTCACCGGCCTTGAAGACAGCCTGTCGCTGTTCCCGACCCGGGAGGCGGCGCTCGCGGAGTCCTGAGCCGGCTCAGTCGTCGACGACGTCGGTCCCGTCGGTGGCGTGGCGGTGGACCACGAGCAGGGCGACGTCGTCCTGCGCCGGCCGGGAGCCGATCATCGTGGCCATCACCCGGGCGCAGACGCGCTCGGGCTCTCCGGCCCGCACGGTGGCCGCGAGCTCGGTCATGCCGGTGTCCACCGCCCGGTCCCGGCGTTCGACGAGACCGTCGGTGTAGAGCACGAGCACCCCGCCCGGCGGCAGCGGGACGACGGTGGTGCGCCGGTCGGGGTGCCCGATGGTCAGGCCGATCGGCGGGTCGGCGGGCGCCGTCACGAGCTCGCCCGGTCCGCCCGGCAACGCCAGCACCGGCGGCAGGTGCCCGGCCAGCGACAGCGTCATCGACTCCCGCCTCGGATCGATGATCCCGTAGGCGACGGTGGCCATCGCGCCGTGTTCGAAGTGGTTGGCCTTGCGGTCGAGCTTGCCGAGCGTCTCGGCCGGGTCGTCGCAGTCGAGGGCGTAGGCGCGCAGGGCGCTGCGCAGCCGGCCCATGATCACGGCCGCCTCGAGACCGTGCCCGGAGACGTCGCCCATCACGACGCCGACCCGGTCGCCCGGCAGCGGGAACAGGTCGTACCAGTCGCCGCCGAGGCCGGCCTCCGCGCCGGGCACGTACCGGGCGGCGAAGCCGAGGCCGGACACCTCCGGCAGCCGGTCCGGCAGCAGGCTGCGCTGCAACGCCATGGTGGCGGTGCGGTTCTCCTCCAGCGCTTCCACCTGGATCGCCATGGCGAGGCGGTCGGCGAGCAGCTGCAGGGTGGCGACCTCGGCCTCGGTGAAGCGCCGCGGCGCGACCGAGCCGATGTGGAGCACGCCGACCAGCTCGGTGCTGGTGGTCATCGGCACGCCGAGCATGGCGTGCAGGCCGCGTTCCCACAGCAGCGAGTTGACGACGGTGGTCTCGTCCACCTTGTCGAGGGCGACGGGGACGCCGTCTTGGGCCACCCGCCCGGCGAACCCGGTGCCGACCGCCACGCGCACGCCCTGGTGGACCTCTTCCTCGATGCCCGCGGCCGCGATCGCCACGAGCTGCTGCCCGCCCGCCTGGTACCGGAGCACGGTCGCGGTGTCGACCTTGAGGACGTCGCGGACGCGGTCGAGGGTCGCGGTGAGCAGCTCGGTCAGGCCGAGGTGGCCGGCGGGGGCGCCGATGATCGTCTCCAGCAGCTGCAGCCGGTCCTGGGCGTCGAGACTCCGCGACATGGACCGACCCTAGCCGGACGTCGTTGGCACGCCCAACGATCCCGGGTTTCGCCGGTGGGTCCCCGGGGGTACCAGCCGCGCGTGGAGGTCGACCTGGAGTGGGTGGGCGTGCTGCGCCACGGCGAGAGCACGGGGAACGTGGCCCGCGAGACCGCCGAAGCGGCGGGCGCGGACGTGATCGACATCGCCGAGCGTGACGCCGACGTGCCGCTGACCGCGCTGGGACGGGAGCAGGCCGCGGCGGCGGGGGAGCTCCTCGCCGGGCACCCGCCGGACGTCGTGGTCACCTCGACCTACCGCCGCGCGTGGGACACCGCTCGCCTGGCGGCGCCGGCCGGGGTGGCGATCGTGCCCGACGAGCGGCTGCGCGACCGCGAGCTCGGCGTCCTGGACCTGCTGACCTCGCGCGGCGTCCGGGAGCGGTGGCCGGACGAGGCCCGGCGCAAGCGGCGGCTCGGCCGGTTCTACTACCGGCCCCCGGGCGGCGAGTCCTGGGCGGACGTCGTGCTGCGGGTGCGCGCCCTGCTCGCGGAGCTGAGCGCGGAGCGGCCGGGCGCGCGGGTCCTGCTGAGCGCGCACGAGATGACGGTGTTCGCCCTCCGGTACCTGCTGGAGGGAGTGCCGGAGCCCGACCTCATGCGCGCGGCCGCCACCACGGCGGTCCCCAACGGCTCGCTGACGACCTGGGAACGCGCCCGCGACGGCGGCTTCACGATGGTGCTGGTGCCGACCACCCGGCGGTGAGCACGCCGACCCCTGCCTCCGCTCTGCCTCGGGGGGCGGCAGGGGTTCGATCACCGCCCCCGCCCTAACGCTGGGCCGTCGGCCGGACCACGAGCTCGTTGACGTCGACGCCGTCCGGCTGCCCGATGGCGTAGGAGATCGCGCCGGCGATGGCGTCCGGCGGCATGGCGTTCGCGCGGTAGGCGACCATCGCCTCCTTCGCACCCGGGTCGGTGATCGTGTCGGCCAGCTCGGACTCCACGACGCCCGGCGAGATCGTCGTGACGCGCAGGCTCGGGTCCGACTCCAGGCGCAGGCCTTCGGTGATCGCCTTGGCCGCGTACTTCGTGGCGCAGTAGACCGCCGCTGTCGGCACCACCTCGTACGCGCCCGTCGAGGCGATCGTCACGAAGTGGCCGCCGCCTTGCCGCTTGAAGTGCGGCAGGGTCGCGGCGATCCCGTTGAGCAGGCCGCGGACGTTGACCTCGAGCATCCGGTCCCACTCCTCGACGTGCAGGGAATCCAAGCGGGACAACGGCATCACGCCGGCGTTGGCGACGAACACGTCGATCCGGCCGTGGTCCCGCACCGCCGCGTCGGCGAACGCGGCGACGTCGGCGCGGTCGGTGACGTCCAGGCTGTGCACGTCGGCGAGGCCGCCCGCCGCCCGGATCTGCGCGGCGAGCGTGTCGAGGCGGTCCTTCCGCCGGGCGCCGAGCACGACGTGGTGGCCTTCGGCGGCCAGCCGCACGGCGGTGGCGTGGCCGATGCCGCTGCTGGCACCCGTGATGAGGACGATCTTCATGAAGCTTTCCTTTCCGTGGAAAAGTTTTCGGGCAGCACGAAACAGGCTGTCCAGGGTGGATTTCACTCAGTGGCGGACGTTTTCCGGTGTGTCCGCGGTTTCGGCGGCGGTCAGGCTGCCCAGCAGGGACAGCGCCGCGGCCGACGGGCTGCCCGGCTCCGCCTGGTAGACGACCAGCTGCTGCCCGGGCGCGCTGTTCACCGTCAGAGCTTCGTAGCTCAGCGTCAGGTCGCCGACCAGCCGGTGGTGGAACCGCTTGGTCCCGTGGGTCTTCTGCCGGATGACGTGGCGCGCCCACAGCTTGCGGAACGCCTCGCTCTTGACCGACAGCTCGCCGACGGTCTCGACCAGCCGCGGGTCGTCGGGGTCGAGGCCGGCGGCCAGCCGGAGGCTGCCGACGGTGCTGAGCGCGACCTGGTCCCACTCCGGGTAGAACTCGCGGGCGTCCGGGTCGAGGAACACCAGCCGGACCAGGTCGCCGCTGTGGGTGTGACCGTCGAACAGGGCCTCGCCCAGCGGGTTGTGCGCCAGCACGGTCAGGCACCGGCCGAGCACCACCGCGGGGGTGTCCGGCGAGCCCGCCAGCAGGCGCGCCAGGTTCGGGCTGACCTGCTCCCGCCGCCGGGCCCGGCGGCGGGCCGGCGCGGCCGGGCGGGCCAGCCGGTGCAGGTGCGCGGCGGCGTCGCCGTCGAGCACCAGCGCCCGGGCCAGCGCGTCGAGCACCTGCGCCGACGGGTGCCGTTCCCGGCCCTGCTCCAGCCGCACGTAGTAGTCGGTGCTGACGCCCGCCAGCAGCGCGACCTCTTCCCGGCGCAGGCCCGCGACGCGTCGCCCGCTGCCGCCGGGCATCCCCAGCTCGTCCGGGCTGACCTGGGCACGGCGCGCCCTGAGGAACTCCCCGAGCACGTTTTCGCTGGTCATGATCCGAGGCTAACCCGGATCAGGCGGGAGTGACTGGCCGCGCCGCACCCACCCTCAGGTGAGGCGGATCGACGACCCCTCGACGAGCCCGTCGTCCGACGACCGCTGCATCGTCGCCCACGCGGTGCGCCCGTCGACGTCCAGCGTCATCACGGCGTTGCCGAAGTGCGGCCCCGAGACGCAGCTCCACGTCAGGTCCGTGGGCCGGACGCCGGAGCGGCGCGCGAGCCACCCCGTCAGCCCGGTCAGCCGCCGGGACCAGCCGAGCCGGAACACGCGGTTCATGTACCAGGGCACCGTGTTGTGCATCGGCGAGCAGGTGAGCTGGTGCACCGGCGCGGCCGTCTCGTGCGGGTACCGGGCCCGCGCGACGTAGGCGTGGTGGACGTCGCCGGAGAGCACGTTGACCGAAGCCGCGCCGTCGTCGGCGACCCGGGCGATGAGCTTCGCGAGCCGGTCGAACGAGTCGCGGAACGCCGGCCAGTGCTCGAGGTCGGCGAACTGCCGGAACCACTCGGCGGCCTTGCCGCGCACGCCCGGCCGGGTGCACGCGCGTTCGTTGACCGACTGCGCGTAGGACAGCGCGGTGGGCAGCAGCCACGGCAGCGACGTGCCGATCAGCAGGTGGTCGACGTCGCCGCCGGCCTGTTCCTCGATCCAGCGGAACTCCTCCTCACCGATCATCGAGCGCACGCCCCCTTCGAGGATGCGCCCGGCCCGCGAGTCGATCACGAGCAGCCGGACCGGCCCGAAGTCGCGCCGGTAGGACCAGCGCGTGCCCTTGGCGCCGTCGGCCTCCCGGTCGGCGTGGTCGGCGAATGTCCGCAGCAGCTCCGCGTTGTCCGTCCCGGACGTGGAGACCTGCTGGAAGACCTTGTCGCCGGCGAGCTCGTCCGGACCGAGGTTGCCCAGGTGCTGGTAGATCCAGTACGACACCAGCGCGCCCCGGATCCGCTCCGACCACCACGACGTGGCGGCCATCTCCGCCCGCCAGGCCTGCGAGGTGTTCCAGTCGTCGCGGACGTCGTGGTCGTCGAAGATCATCGACGTCGGCAGCGTCGAGAGCAGCCAGCGCACGGCCGGGTCGGACCAGGCCTCGGAGTAGAGGTGGCAGTACTCCTCGAAGTCGGCGACCTCGGTGCCCGGCGGCTGCGAGGTGTCGCGGCGGCCGGCGAGCCACTTCTGCGTGTCGTCGGTGGTTTCGTCGGCGTAGACCTGGTCGCCGAGCAGCACCAGCGACTCCGGCCACTCCTCCTCGGCGAGCGAGGCCATCCGGCGGGCGTACGCGGCCAGCGCGTCCTTCCCGAGGGCGTCCTGCTCCCGCGGCTTGCGGCAGGAACCGAACACCAGCCGGAACCGGGGATCGCCGGGGGCGAGGGTGCGGATCCGGCTGGGCGGCAGGTCGCCGCCGGGCTCGGGCCAGACGACGTCGCCGTCGAGCCGCACCTCGTACGGCGTGCTCTTCGCCGGTTCGAGGCCGGTGAGCACGACCAGCGCGTAGTGGTGGCCGGAGACCTCGAACGTGCGGGCCGAGGCGTCACCGACGCCGACCTCGCACGGCCCGTCCGTCTCGACCCAGATCGTCGCCGACGTGGCGTCGACGTGCCGGAGGAGGGGGCCCAGTAGCAGCGCGGTCATCGGATGATCCTCCCAGAACCGCGCCACCTCGGCCGATCGGCTCCGGCGCGGAGTCGAAAGGTTCCGAAACGTGGCGATAGTCGTTGACCGGTCCCGGGTGGCGACGAACGATCGAGAGCGCTGCGCGCCCCGCCCCCGGAAAGGAATCCCGAGTGAGAAGACTCCTCACCGTCCTCCTGGCCGCCGTTCTGCCGGTGGTCGCCGCGGTCGTGCTGCTCGTCGCGCAGCCCGCGTCCGCGGCGTCGCTGACCCGCGTGACCGGTTTCGGAAACAACCCCAGCAACCTGAACATGTACACCTACGTCCCGGACCGGGTGGCGGCCAAGCCGGCGCTGCTGGTCGCGCTGCACTACTGCACCGGCTCGGCTTCGGCGGTCTTCAACGGCTACGCCCGCGACTACGTCACGGCGGCCGACCAGTACGGGTACGTCATCGTGTTCCCGGAGGCCACCCGCAGCGGGACCTGCTTCGACGTCTCCTCGCCGCAGGCGCTGACCCGCGGCGGCGGCAGCGACCCGGTCGGCATCCTGTCGATGGTCGACTACGCGAAGCAGCACTACAACGTCGATCCCGCCCGGGTCTTCGTCACCGGGTTCTCCTCGGGCGCGATGATGACGAACGTGCTCGCGGCGGAGTACCCGGACGTGTTCGCCGCCGGTTCGGCGTTCATGGGCGTGCCCGCCGGCTGCTTCGGCACCACCGACGGGTCGAGCTGGAACTCCCAGTGCGCGAACGGCCAGCTGACGAAGACCGCGCAGCAGTGGGGCGATCAGGCCCGGCAGATGAGCGGCGGGCGCAGCGGCCCGTTCCCCCGGATGCAGCTGTGGCACGGCACCGCCGACGACACCCTGCGCTACCCGAACTTCGGCGAAGAGGTCAAGCAGTGGACCAACCTCGCCGGGGTGAGCCAGACGGCGTCGACGACCGACCAGCCGCAGTCCGGCTGGACCCGCGCCCGCTACGGCGGCACCGGCGTCCAGGCGCCGGTCGAGGCGATCAGCGTCCAGGGGGCCGGGCACGTGCTGCCGCAGAGCGGCATGGTGGCCTACGCGATCGCGTTCCTCGGCCTGGACAGCGGCGGCACGACCACGCCGCCGCCGACCACGACGACCACGTCGGCCCCGCCCACCGGGACGACCTTGGGGGGCGCCGCGGCCCGGACCGGCCGGTACTTCGGCACCGCCGTCTCGGCGGGCAAGCTCTCGGACAGCGGCTACACCGGCATCCTGAGCCGTGAGTTCAGCATGATCACGCCCGAGAACGAGATGAAGATCGACGCGACCGAGCCGAACCAGGGCCAGTTCTCCTACGGCAACGCCGACCGGATCGTGGCCCAGGCTCGCAGTCAAGGCGCCCAGGTCCGCGGGCACACGCTGGCCTGGTACGGGCAGCAGCCCGGCTGGATGCAGGGCATGGAGGGCTCGTCGCTGCGCTCGGCGATGCTCAACCACGTCACGCAGGTCGCGACGCACTACCGCGGTCAGCTCTACTCGTGGGACGTGGTGAACGAGGCGTTCGCCGACGGCGGTTCCGGCGCCCGCCGCGACTCCAACCTGCAGCGCACCGGCAACGACTGGATCGAGGCGGCCTTCCGCGCCGCCCGGGCGGCCGATTCCGGCGCGAAGCTCTGCTACAACGACTACAACACCGACGACTGGAGCCAGGCGAAGACCCAGGCCGTGTACCGCATGGTGCAGGACTTCAAGAGCCGCGGCGTGCCGATCGACTGCGTCGGCTTCCAGTCGCACTTCAACAGCGCCAGCCCGGTGCCGTCGAACTACCGGACCACGCTGCAGAACTTCGCGAACCTCGGCGTGGACGTGCAGATCACCGAGCTGGACGTCGAAGGGTCGGGCACCGCGCAGGCGGACAACTTCCGCACGGTCACGAACGCCTGTCTCGCCGTGGCCCGGTGCAACGGCCTGACGGTGTGGGGCATCCGGGACACCGACTCCTGGCGCGCGTCGGCCACCCCGCTGCTGTTCGACGGCAGCGGGAACAAGAAGGCCGCCTACACCGCGGTCCTCGACGCGCTGAACGGCGGCACCACGACCACGCCGCCGCCCACCACGACGACCCCGCCGCCGACGACCACGACCCCGCCGCCGTCGGGCGGGTGCACCGGGACCTACACCAAGACGGCGGAGTGGAACGTCGGCTTCAACGGCCAGGTGAGCGTGACGGGCTCGAACACCTGGGTGCTCACGATCACCTTCCACGCACCGCAGAAGGTCATCGGCAGCTGGAACTACACCGGCACCTGGGACAGCACGGGCTATGTGCTGACCGCGAAGCCCAACGGCAGCGGCAACGTCATCGGGTTCACCGTCGAGCACGGCGGGAACCTGACGGCGCCGAGCGTCACCTGCACGACGGGCTAGAACAACCGGCCGACCTCGTCCGCGGGCGGCTCCTCCAGGCTCAGGAGGAACCGCTTGCGGGCGAGACCGCCGGCGTACCCGGTCAGGCTCCCGCTCGTGCCGACCACCCGGTGGCACGGCACGATGACGCTGATCGGGTTCCAGCCGTTGGCGTTGCCGACGGCCTGCGCGGCACCCGGGTCGCCCAGGGCGGCGGCCAGCTGCCCGTAGGTGCGGGTCTCGCCGAACGGGATCTTCGTCAGCAGGTCCCAGACCTGCTTTTCGAACGCGGAACCACGCGGCGCGAGCTCGAGGTCGAACTCGCGCCGCGTGCCCGCGAAGTACTCGCCCAGCTGTGCTTCCACGACCTCGAAGCCGGTCTCGGTGCGCGGTCCGAGGTCGGTCATGCGGGGCGTGCGCAGGTGGCCGTCGAAGTAGAGGCCCAGCAGGGCGCCGGCCGCGTCACCGACGAGGGTCAGTGGCCCGATGGGGGAGTCGATGACGGTGTGCCGGACGCTCATGGCGCCAGCTTATCGGCTCAGGAATCGCTGACCTTGACCGACAGCGAGTCGACGCTCATCTCGGCGCCCGGCGTGATGTCCGCACCCGGGGAGGTGCAGCCGCAGACCTTGTTCGGGTAGGAACCGCCGATCGCGACGTCGAAGATGACGAAGAACCCGTGGTCGACCGCGGTCTTCCAGGTCGCGTCGGACACCTGGTTCTGCTTCACCGAGTAGGTCTGGTTGCCGTCGAGGTAGAACCGGAGCTCTTCCGCGGCGGCGTCGCGGCGGTCCACCACGACCGAGTAGGAGTGGTAGCCGTCCTGGCAGCCGGGGCAGTCCTGCAGGTCGCTGGTGATGCCGTCCGGGTCGTGGCACTCACCCTGCCACTGTCCACAGTGGAAGGTGGTGGAGTGCTTGCTCAGCGCGTTGACGTCCTCCATGATGTCGAGCTCGCCGATGCTCGGCCAGTTCGTCGCGCCGACCGGCCGCGCGTCGCCGCCCATCGCCCAGAACGCCGGCCAGTAGCCGAGCCCGCCGGCCGGGGACGGCTGCTTGAGCGACGCGCTGATCTCCAGCTGCCCACCGGCCGGGGCGGCGAAGTCGGTCCGCTGCGTCTCGATCCGGCCGGAGGTCCAGTTTCCGGCGGCGTCGCGCAACGGCTTGATGGCGAGGTGGCCCGCGCCGTCGTGGTAGACGTTGTCGGTCGAGTCCGTGGCCGTCTCGAGCTCGCCGGTGCCCCAGGCGCCCGCGCCGCCCGGGTAGCCGGTTCCCTTGTCGTAGAGCCAGTCCTGGGTGTTCAGGCCGGTACCGGCCGCGCCGTCGAAGTCGTCCTGGAACACGGTGGTCCAGGTTTCCGCGGCGGACGTCGTCGCGGGGGCGAGGAAGGGCAGTGACAACGTTGCCATCGCGGCGGTCAGTCGCAGGAAACGCTTGCTGGGCTGCATGGGGTCCGCTTTCTCTGTGATGAAGCCGGAAAGGGGGTGCGTCCACCTGCGAGGCCGTCCACTGTCACCGACCGTTCGCGGGGAAGTCAAGGCCCCTGCCCGGAATTACCCGCGACCCGGTACCCGGGGGCAGTGACCGGCCGGGATTGGTTGAAAATTCCGTGTGCGGGGCATCGCGCGCCGGGTGCGAACGGTGGTCTAGACCTACCTTGGAGGGGTTGTCAGGCCCGGTGGGCGGCGGTCATAGTTTGTTGGCGTCCACAACGAATCTGCGAGCGCGGCCGGTGTCTCCATTATGGAGCACGCCGCGTGTTCTGGTAATCCTCAAAGTGGAGGAATCATGATCTCGCGCCGCTCGTTCCTGAGCCTGTCGGCGGCCACGCTCGCCACCGCCACCGTGCTGCCCCTGGCGGCCCGCACCGCGTCCGCGGCGACGCCCGCGACCTTCGGTCTCAAGCTGGTGAACAACTCCGGCTCCGGCACCGTGTACGCCTACGTGACCGGCACGACCCCGGACGGCCGGCTGGTCCTGCTGCGCGCCGACGGCTCGCCGTACTACCCGGACTCGCCCGGCGCCGCGCACACGCCGTTGCCGGAGGACTGTGCCATCCCGGTCGGTTCCGGGGCCCAGGTCGCCGTGCCGAAGATGGGCGGCGCGCGTATTTACGTCGTCACGGACGCGAAGCTGGACTTCTTCCTCGACCCGGGTCCGGCGCTGGTGCACCCGAGCTTCCTCAACACCGCCGACCCCAACTTCGGGAAGAACTGGTCGTTCAGCGAGTTCACGTTCAACGACGAGCAGCTGTTCGCCAACATCAGCTACGTCGACTTCGTCGGCATCCCGATGGGGCTCTCGCTCACGACGTCCGGCTCGGGCACGAAAACCGTCAACGGCCTGCCTTCGGGGTCGCTGGACGCGATCTCGTCGGAACTGACGGCGCTGGGCGGCAACTGGCCGGGGCTGGTGCAGACCGGCGGCGGCGGTAACCTGCGCGCGCTGTCGCCGCACCACCACGCCGACCGGTTCGGCGGGTACCTCGACGGCTACATCGACCAGGTCTGGCAGAAGTACGAGGGCACGGACCTCGTGGTGGACTCGCAGAACCCGGGCCTGGGCACGTTCACCGGCCGCGTCACCGGCGGCCAGCTGGTGTTCGGGGCCGAATCCTTCGCGAAGCCGGCCACCGCCGACGTCTGGAGCTGCGACAGCGGCCCGTTCGCCATCGCGGCCGGCGCGAGCGACGCGCGCAAGAGCATCATCCCGCGCCTGGCGGCGGCGCTGAACCGCACGACGTTGCTGGACAACGCGAACCAGCCGACGGCGGAGGACCCGGCGAAGTTCTACCAGGGCGACGTGACCAACCACTACGCCCGCATCGTCCACTCGAAACTGCCCGACAACCGGGGCTACGCGTTCCCGTACGACGACGTCAGCCCGGGCCCGGACTTCAGCGGCGCGGTGTTCGCCGGCGACCCGGACGTGCTGACGATCACGGTGGGAGCGACCCATGGTTGAGGCCGTTCAAAAACTGTCGGTGGTGGCGGTTAGCCTGATGGCATGAACACGGACGACGCGACGGTCCCGGCGGACCAGCTCACCAAGGGCCAGTGGTTCTGGCACGAGCCCGCCCCGGGGCTGCCCGCGTGGCAGCTACAGGTGACTTCGGCGGACATCCTGGAGGATTCCGTCGAGATCTTCACCACGGATGAGGAGCGCGAACTGGTTTCGTACCCGCGCAACCGCCTCGTGCGGCTGGCCAGCGCGGCCTGAGGTTCCCTGAAGCGCGGTGGGCCCGATGCGGCTCACCGCGCTTCTCGGCTTTCCGCCCTGGTCACGCATTTCACCGCGGTGCTTTCGGTGAGCAATGTTCAGGTGACTGACCGTATCGATTCGGTGATTACCGCCGTTTCTTCGGCCGCGGTGTTCTCCCAGCGTGCGCATTTCCACGATTTGGCTGCTCCGTCGTCCGATCGTGACGCCGGCCGTCCGCGTCTCAGGCCGCTCCCGCGTGCCGCAAGGCCGCGGGGCGCCAGGTCATGCGCACCCGCGTGCCCTGCTCGCCGGTGTCGATCTCGGACTGGTCGGTCACCTTGTCGATCAGCACCAGGCCGCGGCCACCCGAGGTGCGCAGGCCCGCGGTGCGGGGACGGGTCGCCGCGATGCCGCAGCCGGTGTCGGTGACCGTCACGGTGATCGCGTCACCGGCCCTGGTGGCCTGCAGGCGGGCCCAGCCGCGGCCGTCCGGGTACGCGTGGGCCGCGACGTTCGCCAGCGCCTCGTAGGTCGCCAGCGTGATGTCGTGCGTGCTCTCCGCGTCCAGCGGGAGTTCGGCCAGCCAGCGGATCAGCTTGCGGCGCAGGTCGGCGACGTCGTTGGGCAACGCCGGCGCGAGTTCTTCGAAGGTCGAGCCGACCACGGTCCCGGACCCCGCGCGGAGGCGGTCGGGGGACGTGGTCCCGGGTTGGCCGTCGTCGGCGGTTTCGCCGGTGTCGACGTCAGGTTCCGGGGTGTGTCGGTGCACGAGGTGCTCCCATCCGTCGGGCACGGTGCGGCAGGCTTCTCCGGAGACCTACCCACCGCCACGGGTTCTCACGCATTGTGTTTCGGGGGAACTCCGGCTAGAGTGAAGGTGCTCCTCATGGATGTCGGCCTCCAGGCCGCCCGGAGGAAGCTCCCGGATCCAGGCCGATCGGCCTCTTTCCTATCGCTCTCGGCCCCGCTTTCGCGCGCCGGCCGTTCCCGCATTCAGGAGAACACCATGCCTTTTCACGGAATCCTTGATGTACAAGGAAAATCCGCCTTCGTCCGTGCCGGCTACCGGCGCGCCGACGGCGACATCACCATCCCCCTTTCGCTCGTCCGCAAGCACCAGCTGCGCACGGGCGACGAAATCACCGGCACCGCCGAGGAAATCATCGGCGTCGACGGCGTCGACCCGGCCGCGCGGCGCCCGGACTTCGACGACCTCGTCCCGGTGCACCCCGACGAGCGCCTGCTGCTCGAAACCACCCCGGCGCGGGTGCTGACCCGCGTCATCGACCTCGTCACCCCGATCGGCAAGGGCCAGCGCGCCCTGGTCGTCTCGCCGCCGAAGGCCGGGAAAACCACGGTGCTGAGCGAAATCGCGCACGGCATCGCCACCAACCACCCGGAGTGCAAACTCATGGTGCTGCTCGCCGACGAGCGTCCGGAGGAGGTCACCGAGCTGCGCCGGACCGTGCGCGGGGAGGTGATCGCGTCCACTTTCGACCGTCCGCCGGCCGAACACGTCGCGATCGCGGAGCTCGCGGTCGAGCGCGCCAAGCGCCTGGTGGAGCGCGGCGAAGACGTCGTTCTGCTGCTCGATTCCCTGACCCGCCTCGGCCGCGCGTACAACCTGTCGGCCCGCCCTTCGGGCCGCACCCTGTCCGGCGGCGTCGACGCGGCCGCGCTGCAGCCGATGAAGCGCATCCTCGGCGCCGCAAGGAATGTCGAGGGTGGCGGCTCCCTCACGATCATCGCGACCGCGCTGGTGGAAACCGGTTCGCTGGCCGACACGGTCTTCTTCGAGGAGCTGAAGAGCACCGGCAACGCCGAGCTCAAGCTGGACCGCCGCACCGCGGAACGCCGCGTCTTCCCGGCGGTCGACCTGGCCGCGTCGGGCACCCGCCGCGAAGAACTGCTGGTGACACCGGAAGAACTCGCCGCGATGCGCGACGTCCGCCGCGCACTGCAAGGACCGCACGCGGTCGAGCAGCTGCTCGACCAGCTCCGCAAGACGGGCTCGAACGCCGAGTTCCTGCTCCGGGTGACCGGCGCCGCCGCGCTGCCCCAGGCCGCCTGAGCCCCATCGGCCGCCGTGCCTGCTCGGCCGTTGTGCTCATGCCGGTGCCCGTCCGCTCAGGCGCTACGCCTTGAGCCGCTGTGCGCCCGATCGAGCGATGAGCATTCACTCATTCGTGGCGTTCGTTTGGCCGCCGCTCGCTCAGATGGCCACGTCTGCTTGACTGCCGCGCTCACTTCGGCCCACCGCGACCGCTTCGCCGCCACGCCGGCTCAGCTGCTGCGTTCAGTTCGGTGCGACCGCTTCGCGGCCACGCCAGCTCAGTTGCTGCGTTCAGTTCGGTGCAGTGTGACCGCTTCGCGGTACGGCGGCTCGACTGCCGCGTTCAGTGCGGTGTGGTGCGATCGCTTCGCCCTCGCGTCTGCCCGGCTGTCGCGACCGCTTCGCTGCCGTGCCTGGTGAGCTGCCGTGCCTGCTCGGCTGTCGCAATCCCTTCGCGGCCGTGCCTGCTCGGCTGTCGCGCTCACTCCGGCCCACCGCAACCGCTTCGCTGCCGCGCCTGGTCAGGTGCACGCCTGTCCGGCTGTCGCGACCGCTTCGCCGTCGCGCCTGGTGAGCTGCCGTGCCTACTCGGCCGCCGCAATCGCCTCGCTGCCGCGCCTGGCGAGCTGCCACGCCTGGCGAGCTGCCACGCCTGGCGAGCTGCCACGCCTGGCGAGCTGCCACGCCTGGCGAGCTGCCACGCCTGCTCGACTGCCGCGACGGTTCGACAACCGCGCACAGTCAGCGCTCCTGATCAGTCGGAGCGCCTGCCGCGACCGTGCAGCGGCCGCGCGCCCCGCTCAACCACGGCCCTCACATCGCCGCTACCCGCTCAGACCGTGCGCCCGCCCTCTCGGTCGCCACCGGCCCGCAAAGCCGCCACCGGCCAACCTCAAGCGCCGCGCCCGGTCGTCTGTTGCAGCTCGTCGATCCGCTTGGACGCCTCGGCCTTGGTCAGGTCGTCCGGCACCTCCTGCCCCGCCTCCTGGGCGAGCGTCTGCAGGTAGGACTTCTGCGGCCCGGTCATCGGCTCGTCGCCGGTGGTCCAGTCGCTCGGGTCCTTCTCCGGGTTGGGTTCCGGCTGTTCGGTCATCACCACTCCATTCGAACGTCTGTTCGCTCGGGTCCGACTGTAACCCAGGACCCCGACACTTTCCGTACACGTCCCCGCCGCCCGGGTGGTTCCCCGCGAACCCCGCCCGGAAACGCGAAATCCGCCCACGGTGGCGTGATCACCACTGTGGACGGATTTCCCGGAACCGTCAGGCCGTCGGGCGGGTCGCTCCCGCGTACTCGCTCATCAGCGGCGAGATCTTGACGACGTCGCCGCTGGTCGGGGCGTGCACCATCTTGCCGTCGCCGATGTACATCCCGATGTGGGACACGGGGGAGTAGTAGGCGACCAGGTCGCCCGGCTGCAGCTGATCGCGCGACACCGACGTGCCGAAGCCCGCCTGTGCCGCCGAGTTCCGCGGCAGGGAGATGCCGGCCTGCTTGTAGGCCCACTGCATCAGTCCCGAGCAGTCGAACGTGCTCGGGCCGGTCGCGCCCCAGACGTAGGCGCTGCCGAGCTTGCTCAGCGCCGCGTTGACCGCGGTCTGGGCGGCCCCGGTCGCCGCCTTGACGGTGGGCGCCTTGCCGCCGGTGTCCTTCTGCGCGGCCTTGTCGGCGGAGCTGAGGGTCTTGCTCTGCGCCTCGATCTGGTCGATCTGGGTCTGCAGGTTCTTCTTCTTGCCCTCGATGTCCGAGGTCAGCTTGGCCGCCGCGTCGCGGGCGTCGGTCGCCTTCTTCGCGGCGTCCGTCGCCGTCTTCTCGGCGGTCTTGGCCTTCTCGGCCGCGCCGCTGAGGTTGTCCATCGCGGAGTTCTTGTCGGTCGCGATGACCTCGAGCGCCGAGGAGCGGTCCAGGAAGTCCTGCGTGGACGTGCCGGCCAGCAGCGCGGACAGCTTGTTCAGCTGGACGCCGCTGGTGAACGACGCGTTGGCGAACTTGTCCACCTGGGACTGGTACTTCTGCTTCGCGTCGGCGGCCTCGACGCCGGCGGTCTTGGCCGCGTCGACGTCGTGGGTGGCCTTGTCGAGCTCACCCTGCTTGGCGGTCAGGTCGTCCTGGGCCTTGAGCAGGTCTTCGTTGAGCTTCTCGGCCTGGGCCGCGAGGTCGCGGTACTTGGCCAGGGCCTCCGACCCGGTGGGCGGAGCCTGGAGGGCGGGGATGGGGGCGGCGGTGGCCGTGGGGTCGGCCACGGTGATCATGGCGATCACCGCGGCGGCCGCGAGGGCACCTGACACCACGCGCTTGACGGGATGCGAATGCACGGTCGCGCGGGTCTCCTTTGCTGTTCGGCCGCCGGTCGGGGGACCGGGGCGGCGAGTCGGGGGCCTCGTCCGCGCTGTCCCGTCACGATGCGCGCTCTCCCGCAACAGGTGAGCCACGCGGTGTGGGGGTCCGGTACCCGGCAGGGGGGTATCGGCGGCGATCTCGCGTAGCCACCTGTCGGTGGCGCGGGGCCGCGAGATCTCGAACAGGTTACGAAAAGAACACGGGAGAGTCCATAGGCATCACGTGGGAACTCTCCGTGACGCCGTCAAACACGGCTGGACCAGGGGCGGCGCGAATTTTTGTGTCGGTCCTTACAAGCCGTCACAGCGTTGCTTACCCTACCCCCCTAGGGTATATCTGGGGCATGAGCGACAGCACCTACACCGTCAGCGGCATGACCTGCGGCCACTGCGCCCGGTCGGTCGAGGAGGGGATCCGCGCACTCGACGGCGTCACGGCCGTCGCCGCCGACCCGGCCACCGGCGCCGTGACCGTGAGCAGCGCCGCCGCGCTCGCCGTCGAGGACGTGCGCGGCGCCGTCGAAGAAGCCGGATACCGGCTGCCGTGAACACCGCGGCAAGGCTTTCCGCCTACGGCGCGGCCCTCGTCCTGGTCGCCGGGGGCGCCTGGGCGCTCGGCGCCGCCGTCGGGCCGTTCCCGGGCCAGGCCGAGGCGCACGGCGGCGAGGAGATGACGCACGGCGAAGCGGTCGTCGACCTGCCCGGCGGCTTGGCGTCGTCCCAGGACGGCTACACCCTGACGCCCGCCGATGTGACGCTGACCCCCGGCGCGCCCACCCGCTTCACGTTCCGGATCACCGGCCCCGGCGGCGCGCCCGTGACCGCGTTCGACGTCGAGCACGAGAAGCGGCTGCACTTCATCGTCGTGCGCCGGGACACCGCCGGCTATCAGCACCTGCACCCCGATCTCGGCCCCGACGGCACGTGGACCGTGCCGCTCACGGTCGCCGACGCGGGCAGCTACCGCGCCTTCGCCGATTTCACGCCTTCGGGTGCGAAGCCGCTGACGCTCGGCGTAGACCTCTTCGCGCCGGGGATGTTCCAGCCGGCCGGGCACCCGGAGTCGCGCTTCGCCGACGTCGGCGGCTACCGCGTCCGGCTCGACGGCGACCTCGTCCCCGGGCAGTCGTCCCGGCTGACGGCGACCGTGACGAAGGACGGCCGTGAGGTGACCGACCTGCAGCCCTACCTCGGCGCGACCGGCCACCTCGTCGCGCTCCGCGGCGGGGACCTGGCGTACCTGCACGTCCACCCGGCCGGGCCGGGGCTCGCGTTCGCGGCCGAGGTGCCCTCGGCCGGGACCTACCGGCTGTTCCTGGACTTCCGCCACGGCGGTGTCGTCCGCACCGCCGCGTTCACCGTCACCACCGGAAAGGAGGCGGCGCGATGACCGTCGACCTCGCGATCACCGGCATGACCTGCGCGTCCTGTGCGATGCGGATCGAACGCAAGCTCAACAAGCTGGACGGCGTCACGGCGACCGTCAACTACGCCACCGAGAAGGCGAAGGTCGCCTACACCGGTGACGTCGAGCCCTCGGACCTCGTGGCGCAGGTCGAAGCGGCGGGCTACGGCGCGACGCTGCCCGCGGAAGAGCCGCCCGTGATCGAGGAGGACGACGGCACCCGCACGCTGCGGCAGCGCCTCGTCACCTCGGCCGTGCTGTCGCTGCCGGTGGTCCTGCTGGCGATGGTGCCCGCGTGGCAGTTCACCTACTGGCAGTGGATTTCGCTGACCCTCGCCGCGCCGGTGCTGGTGTGGGGCGCGTGGCCGTTCCACCGCGCCGCGTTCGTCAACCTCCGCCACGGCGCCGCCACGATGGACACGCTCATCTCGCTCGGCACCCTCGCCGCGTTCGGCTGGTCGCTGTACGCGCTGCTGTTCGGCAGCGCGGGCACCCCCGGCCTGCGCCACCCGTTCGAGCTCACCATCGAGCGGATGTCCGGTGACGGCGCCATCTACCTCGAGGTCGCCGCAGGCGTCACGACGTTCATCCTGGCCGGGCGCTACTTCGAGGCCCGTTCCAAGCGCCGCGCCGGTGCCGCCCTGCGGGCGCTGCTCGACCTCGGCGCCAAGGACGTCGCCGTCCTGCGCGACGGCCACGAGCAGCGCATCCCGGTCGGCGAGCTGGCCGTCGGCGACCGCTTCGTGGTGCGGCCGGGGGAGAAGGTGGCCACCGACGGCGTCGTCGAGGACGGCGGGTCCGCGATCGACGTGAGCCTGCTGACCGGCGAGAGCGTGCCGGTCGAGGTCGGGCCGGGGGACGCCGTGGCCGGCGCGACGGTCAACGCCGGCGGCCGGCTCGTCGTCCGGGCCACGAGGGTCGGCGCCGACACGCAGCTGGCGCGGACCGCGCGGCTCGTCGAGCAGGCCCAGACCGGGAAAGCCCAGGTCCAGCGGCTCGCGGACCGCGTCTCGGCGGTGTTCGTCCCGATCGTCATCGCGCTGGCCGTGGCGACGCTCGCCTTCTGGCTCGGCGCGGGCGGGACGCCGTCGGCCGCGTTCACCGCCGCGGTCGCCGTGCTGATCATCGCCTGCCCGTGCGCGCTGGGCCTGGCCACGCCGACGGCGCTGCTGGTCGGCACCGGCCGCGGCGCGCAGCTCGGGATCCTGATCAAGGGGCCGGAGGTGCTGGAGTCGACCCGGCGCGTCGATACCGTCGTGCTCGACAAGACCGGCACCGTGACCACCGGCCGGATGTCCCTGGTCGAGGGCGACGGCGAGGTGCTGCGGCTCGCGGGGGCCGTCGAGGCCGCCTCCGAGCACCCCGTGGCCCGCGCGATCGCGGACGCCGCTCGCGGGCGATTCGGCGAGCTGCCCGCGGTTTCGGGCTTCCGCAACACGCCGGGCCTGGGCGTCGAGGGCGTGGTCGAGGGCCACCGGGTCGCCGTCGGCCGGGCGGAGTTCGTCGGCGGCGAGCCCTCCGGGTCCTCCGAGACCGCCGCGATCCACGTCGCCTGGGACGGCGAGGTGCGCGGCCGGCTGGTCGTCGCGGACACCGTCAAGCCGACCTCGGCCGAGGCGGTCCGGCGGCTGCGCGCCCTCGGCCTGACGCCGATCCTGCTGACCGGCGACAACGCCGCGACGGCCCGCGCGGTCGCCGCCGAGGTCGGCATCGAGCGGGTGATCGCCGAGGTGCTGCCGCAGGAGAAGGCCGACGTCGTCCGGCGCCTGCAGGCCGAGGGGCACGTGGTGGCGATGGCCGGCGACGGCGTCAACGACGCGGCCGCGCTCGCCCAGGCCGACCTGGGTCTGGCCATGGGCACCGGCACCGACGTCGCGATCGAGGCGGCCGATCTGACGCTCGTGCGCGGGGACCTGCGCGCCGCCGTCGACGCGATCCGGCTGTCGCGGCGGACGCTGGCCACGATCAAGGGGAACCTGTTCTGGGCGTTCGCCTACAACGTGGCCGCGCTGCCGCTGGCCGCGGCGGGCCTGCTGAACCCGATGCTCGCCGGGGCGGCCATGGCGGTCAGCTCGGTCTTCGTGGTGACGAACAGCCTGCGCTTGCGTCGCTTTCAGAGGAGCCTTTCAGAGGAGCACAGTCGGACGAGCACGAACGGGTGATTGGAGCCCGTTTGTACGTCCCTTGTATCCGGCCGGGTGATCGTGGTGGCGTAACCGGATCCGACCGATGGAGGACAGGGATGTTCACGAAGGCCGCCGTGTTGACGGCACTCACCGCCGCGACGCTCGCTGTGGCGGCGCCGGCCCAGGCCGCGCCGGCAGCCACGACCGCGCTGCCCACGGCGAACATGGAGGCCGTGCTCAAGGCGGCCCAGATCGACCCGCGCCGCGCCGACGACACCCAGACGCCGGGCGCGCACGACAGCGTCCTGCTGGTGGAGCAGGCGCTGCAGGCGAAGGGGCTGCTGGACAGCAAGTACGTCGACGGCTACTTCGGCACGACGACGATCACGGCGTACTCCCAGTACCAGAAGTCGCTGGGGTACACCGGGATCGACGCGTCGGGCCTGCCCGGCAAGACGTCGCTGGAGAAGCTGGGCACCAGCCGCTACACCGTGACGAGCGCGGTGTCCGCGGGCAGCCGGGTGGCCTACCGCGGGGTCACGATCAACACCCGCACCAAGGCGATGCTGCTGGCGGCCGAAAAGATCGCCGGCCTCACCGTGAGCCTGACCCAGGGTTCCTACAACCCGGGCGGCGTCGACGCATCGGCCGGGACGCACGACGGCGGCGGCGCGATGGACATCTCGGTGTCCGGCATGTCGGCGGCGACCCGGACGACGCTGCTGAAGGCGTTGCGCAACGTCGGGTTCGCGGCCTGGTACCGCACGCCGGACCAGGGTTTCGCCTACCACATCCACGCGATGGCGATCTCCGACCCGGACCTCTCGTCGGGTGCGCAGCACCAGACGGGCGACTACTACCTGGGCAAGAACGGCCTGGCCGGCCGCGGCGCCGACGACGGCCCCTCGGTCCCGAAGGTCACCTGGGAGGAGTACCAGCGCGGCTGAGGTCGCTCCCGAAGTCCGTGAAGGCCCCCTTGAGGGACTCAGAGTCCCTCAAGGGGGCCTTCACGGACTTCGTGGTGGCACGACGGGGCGCGACGGTGGTTGGATCGGAAGCGGAAACAGGGGTGATTGGATGTCCGAGAAGGCGTTCCGGTTCGGTGTGGTCGCGGCGGCCCAGGAGGGCGGCGCGAAATGGCGGGAGACCGCGCGCCGGGCCGAAGAGCTGGGTTATTCGACGCTGCTCTCGCCGGACAACCTGAACCTCCCGACCCCGACGGCGTCGCTCGCGACGGCCGCCGCGGTCACCACGACCCTGCGCGTCGGCTCGTTCGTGCTGGCCAGCCCGCTGCGCACGGCCCGCGCGGCCGCGTGGGAGGCGCACAGCCTGACGGTCATGACCGACGGCCGGTTCGAGCTGGGCCTCGGCACCGGCCTGCCGTCGATGCGGCAGCAGGCCGAGGAGCTGGGCCTGCCCTACGGCAACGGCCAGGAGCGGCTCGACTCGATCTCCGAGACGATCGACCACGTCCGCCGGCTCGACGGGGACGCGCACACGCCGGTGATGCTCGCCGCGGGCGGGCCCAAGGCACGGCGGCTCGCCGGGGCGAAGGCCGACATCGTCACCCTGGCCGGCGGCGTGCTGACCACGCGTGACGAGTTCAAGTCGCACGTCGAGGAGATCCGGACCGCGGCCGACGGCCGGGACCTCGAGCTGGCCTTGAACATCTTCGTCGTCGGCGAGGTCGTCCCGCCGTGGATCCGCGGGTTCATCGGTGTCGACGCCGAGACGCTCATCGAGCACGACTCGCTGACGATGCTGCGCGGCAGCGTCGAGGACATGGCGGGCGAGCTGGAACGCCGTCGCGACGAACTGGGCGTCTCCTACGTCAGCGTCAACAGCGCCTTCATCGAGGAGTTCGCGCCGCTGGTGGCGCGGCTGACGGGGAAGTGAGTGTCGCGGGGTCGGTGTTGGCCCCGCAGAGCAGGACGGCGACGCGCTCGCCCGGTGCGGGCGTGTAGGCGCCGCTGAGCACCGCGGCGAACGCCGTCGCCCCGCCCGGTTCGACGGCGAGGCGGTAACGGTCCCACAGCGTCGTCCGCGCTTCGGCGATCGCGGCGTCCTCGACCAGGACCGAGCCCGCGCCCGTGCGGGTGGCCACGGCGAAGGCGATGTCCCCGAGCCGGGACGCGCCGAGCGAGTCGGTGGCCAGGCCGGACACCTCGACCCGCACCGGCTCGCCCGCGTCCAGCGCCGCGTGCAGCGTCGGGATCGTGCGCGGTTCGACGCCGATGACGCGCGCCCGGCCTTCGACCGCCGCGGCGATGCCCGCCAGCAGGCCGCCGCCGCCGACCGCGACCAGGATCGTGTCGAGCGCGTCCACCTGCTCCAGCAGTTCCAGGCCGACCGTGCCCTGGCCGGCGCAGATCTCGGGCTGGTCGTAGGCGTGGCAGAACAGGGCGCCGCTGTCGGCCGCGTGCTTCACCGCGGCGTCGTAGGCGTCCTGGTACTTGTCGCCGGCGAGCTCGACGGCCGCGCCGAGCGCGTGCAGCTTCGCCACCTTGACCGCGGGCGCCGTGGCGGGGACGAAAACCCGTGCGGGTACAGCGAATTCGCGGGCGGCGTACGCCACGGCGAGGCCGGCGTTGCCGCCCGACGCGGCGACCACCCCGGCCGCCGACAACGCACCGGCGGCGATGATCCGGTTGAACGCGCCGCGGGCCTTGAACGACCCGGTGTGCTGCAACTGTTCCAGCTTGAACCACACGCCGTCGTCCGCGAAGACCGGCGTCCGGCGGACCCGGCCGCGGATCCGGGTGGCGGCCTGTTCGACGTCCGAAGTGCTGATCATGGCCTCAGCATGCGCGCGGCCGGACGTAAGCACCAGCGACGTCTCCTATGCTGCCATCAGCAACGCTTACGGCTGGAGGCCCCCGTGCTCGACGCCCACCGCTTGGCCCTGCTCGCCGAAGTCGCGCACGCCGGGTCCATTGCCGGTGCGGCACAACGGCTTTCGTTCACGCCGTCCGCCGTCTCGCAGCAGCTGGCCAAGCTCGAACGCGACGTCGGTGCTCCGCTGGTGCACCGCAACCCGCGCGGCGTCACGCTCACCGCCGTCGGCGAAGCGCTGCTCACCCACGCCGAAACGATCGTCGGGGAGCTGCGGACCGCCGAGCGGACCGTGCGGGCCCTGCTCGGCGAGGAACCGGCGCAGCTGACCGTCGGCACGTTCGCCAGCGCGGGCGCGACCCTGGTCCCGCCCGCCCTCGCCGGGTTCCGCGAGGCGCACCCGGCGGTCGCGTTGCGCCTGCTCGACCTGGAGCCGCCCGACGGGTACGGCCTGGTCAGCTCCCGCGAGCTGGACCTGCTCATCACCCACCGCTATCCCGGGGCGCCGCTGCCCGATCCGCGCGGCCTCGAGCGGACGCTGCTGCGTTCGGAGCGCTTCCGCCTGATCCTGCCCGTAGGCCACGCGAAAGCCGGCGTCCGCCGCCTCACCCTGCGCGGGCTCGCGGGGGAGGATTGGATCTCGGGCAGCCCCGGCGTCCCCAACCGGGTGTGCCTCGAGCAGCTCGCCGACGCCGCCGGGGTGCGGCTGCGCGTCGCCCACGAATCCCGCGACTACCAGGTGATCCTGGCGCTGGTCGAGGCCGGGCTGGGGATCGCGTTCGTGCCGGAGAGCGTGCTGGAGCGGGCCGGCCTCGCCCGGATCGAAGTCCGCGACGCGACCGACGCCCAGCCGGCCCGTGAGGTCTTCCTGGTGCACCACAAGCGCCCGGGCCGGCTCGTGACGGAGATGGCGGACCGGCTGCGGGCCTGAACTCAACGGGTCTGATTCATCGCCGCCGCAGCCGCGGGTTCTCGATCGCCGGCGCGGCGGCCTGGTAGTTGTCGTGGCGGTTGACCTCGGTGCCGGGCGGCACGATCGCGTCGATCCGGTCCAGCACGTCGCCGGGCAGCGGTCCGGACGCGGCCAGCAGGTCGTCGAGCTGCTCCGGGGTGCGCGGGCCGATCAGCACCGACGTCACGGCCGGGTGACTCAGCACGAACCGCAGCGCGAGGTGGGCGAGCGGCAGGCCCGCTTCGGCGGCGACCTTCCGCAGCTGCTCGACGGCCTCGGCCCGGGCGCGGTTCTCCGGGATCGAGAGGTCGAACACCTCGGGGGACATGCCGGCGCGGTGGCCGCGCGCCGGGTCGCGGTCGGTCAGCCAGCCGCTGGACAGCGGCCCGTAGGTCAGCACGCCCATGCCGTGGCGCTGGGCCGTCGGCAGGACGTCGTTCTCGATGATCCGCGTCAGCATCGAGTACCGCGGCTGCTCGGTGCGGAACCGGTGGTGCCCGCCGCGCCGTGCGGCCCACTGCGCCTCGACCATCAGCTCGGCGGGGAACGTCGAGGACCCGATCGCGCGCACTTTGCCCGCGCGGACGAGCTCGGACAGCGCGCCCAGGGTCTCGTCGATGTCGGTCAGGTGATCGGGCCGGTGGAGCTGGTAGAGGTCGATCCGGTCGGTGCCGAGCCGCTTCAGGCTGGCTTCGACGGCCAGCTTGATCCAGCGCGGCGAGGCCCCCGCCTGGTTGGCGTCGGGACCCATCGGCATGGAGAACTTCGTCGCGAGCACGACGTCGTCGCGGCGGTCCTTGATCGCCTCGCCGACGATCACCTCCGACTCGCCGTGGGAGTAGACGTCGGCGGTGTCGACGAAGTTGATCCCGGCGTCCAGCGCCGCGTGGATCATCCGCACCGACTCGGCGCGGTCGGTGTTGCCCATGGCGCCCAGCATCATCGCGCCGAAGGCGAAGCGGCTGACGGACATGCCTGTGCCGCCCAGGATTTCGCGTTCCATCTCGTTCTTCCTTCTCGGTGACTTGCCTCCAGGTAACCCCCGCCGCCCGCCCGGGTGGGAGGACTGGCCCTACCGGGGGTCCAGCAGACCCCCGCACGCGCGCCGCGGCCGTCCTACGCTGGACGGATGAGCGAAGGCAACCCGGAACTGCGGGACTTCCTGCGGGCCCGCCGCGCCCGGGTGACGCCCGAGGACGCCGGGCTCCCGCCGGAACCCGGAGTCCGGCGCGTCCCGGGGCTGCGGCGGGAGGAGGTCGCGCGGCTGGCCGGGGTGAGCGTCGACTACTACGTCCGGCTCGAACGCGGCCGGAACCTGAACGTCTCGGAGTCGGTGCTGGACGCGATCGCGCGGGCACTGCGGCTGGGCGAAACCGAGCGGCGGCACCTGTTCGCGCTGGCCAAACCGAGCCGGCGGCGGCCACGGACCCCGGCACCCCAGCGCGTCCGGCCCGGGCTGCTGCGGGTGCTGGAGACGCTGACCGACGTCCCGGCGATGGTCACCGGCCGGCGCCTGGACGTGCTGGCCGCCAACCGGCTGGCGAAGGCGCTCTACCGCGACTTCGACGCGCTGCCGCCGCGTGAGCGCAACATGGCCCGGTTCGTGTTCCTGGACCCGCTGGCCCGCGAGCTGTACGCGGATTGGGAGTCGTCCGCGCGCAGCGTGGTGGCGACCCTGCACCTCTACGCGGGCCGCAACCCCCACGACCCGGCCCTGGCCGAGCTGATCGGCGAGCTGTCGGTGCGCGACCACGACTTCCGCGGCTGGTGGGCCGACCACGACGTCTACCAGCGCACGCACGGCACGAAGCACTACCGCCACCCGGTGGTCGGCGACCTGGTCCTGGGCTACGAGGCGATGGCCCCGACGGGCGACCAAGACCAGGTGCTCGGGGTGCACACGGTGGAGCCGGGCTCCCCTTCGGCGGAGGCGCTGCGGCTGCTGGCGAGCTGGGCGGCGGAACCGGCGACGTCCTGACTCGGCCGGCCGGCCCGGTGACGCGTGTGGCCGACCGCCGGCTCGCTTGGGCAGCAGTGCCGGATCTCTGTCGTCGGACGCGCGGCACCGGGTGCCCTCGTGGTGTCCTTCAGCGGCTTTCGGCAGTGGGCAGCTCAGGCGACCGGGCGCATCGCGCTTTCGAAGCGCGCCGACGCCTCGCGCAGTGCGTCCAGGCACGCTCGGACCGCGCCACGGTCCTCTTCGCCCGCTCGGCAGATCGCGTGGATCGTGCGGGTCAGCGCCGGCCTGGTCGTGAGGATGCGGACGCCGTCCGGGACGCGCTCGCGGGCCAGGCGGGGGACCAGCGCCGCGCCGACGTTGCCCGCCACCAGGGCCAGCTGGGTCGGGTAGCCGCCCACCGTGCAGCTGATCCGGGGGTCCAGCCGCTGCTTGCGCAGCACCTGGACCAGCCACTCGTGACACCCGGAGCCGGCGCTCCAGCCGATCCACGGCAGATCGTCCACTTCGGACAGATCGACCGCCTTGCGGTGCGCGAGGCGGTGGCCGGCCGGCAGGGCGAGGTCCGCGACGTCGGCGAACAACGTGATCCGGGTCGTCTCCGGGGGCAGGACCGTCGGGCGGTCCGCCCAGCTCTCCAGGACCGCGACGTCGAGGTCGCCGGCCAGGACCCGGGGCATCGTCTGCTCGGCCTCGCCCTCGTGCAGCGTCACCTCCAGCCGCGGGTGCTGGGCGGCCAGCGTCGCCAGCGCCGGGGGCAGCAGCGCGTGCACGGTCGTCGGGATCGCCCCGATCCGCAGCGGGCCGATGACGTCCTCGCGCAACAGCTCCAGGTCCGTCTTCGCCGCGGCGACCTGCGCGAGGATGCGTTCGGCGTGCCCGGCCAGGACCTGGCCCGCCTTCGTCAGCCGGACGCCGCGGCCGCGGGGCTCCAGCAGCGGCTGGCCGGCCTCCCGTTCCAGCTTCGCCAGCTGCTGCGAGACGCCCGACGGCGTGACGTGCAGGGACGCGGCCGCCGCGGCGACCGAGCCCTGGGTGGCGACCGCGTGCAGCGCCCGCATCCGCTCGAGTCCGAACACGGTAGTGATGCTACCGAAATCCCCGCAGAAACATTCGCTTGTCCTTGACAGTCGACGCGCTCACGCTGGAGGCGTGACCACGACCGCGCCTCGCCCCGCCACCAAGACCCCCTTCACGCAGCGCGTGGACCCGCGCCTGCTCGCCGCGCTCGGTAGCTTCTGCATCTCGCTGTCGTCGGTCTTCATCAAGGTCTCGCACACCAGCGGCGCCACCAGCGCGTTCTGGCGGTGCCTGCTCTCGCTGCCGGTCCTGCTCGCGCTGGCCTGGTGGGAGCGGCGCAAGGCCGGCCCGGAAACCCGGCGTCGCGTGCTCTTCCCGCTGCTGGCCGGCGCCGGGCTCGGCCTGGACTTCGTGCTCTGGGGCGAGGCGATCCCGCGCGTCGGCGCCGGCATCGCGACCGTGCTGCTCGCCGTGCAGGTCGTGATCGTGCCCGTGCTGGCGTTCGCGTTCCTCGCGGAACGGCCGTCCCGGCGGTTCCTCGTGGCCGCGCCGGTCCTGCTCGGCGGGGTCGTGCTGGCCGGCGGCTTCGCCGGGACCGGCGCGTTCGGTCCCGACCCGGTCACCGGCGCCGTCGCCGCGCTGATCGCCGGCGCCGGGTACGCCGGCTACCTGTTCCTGATCCGGCTCAGCGGCGGCGCCGGGACACAGTCGCACTCGCTGCTGCTGGCGACGATCTCCGCCGGCGCGGTCGCGCTGGTGCTCGGCGTCGGGTCCGGCACGCTCGACCTGGCGCCCGGCGGGCCCACGTTCGGGTGGCTGATCGCGCTCGCGCTCGTCGGCCAGCTGACCGGCTGGCTGCTCATCTCCGCCGCGCTGCCCCGGATGTCCGCCACCTCGGGCGCGACGCTCATGCTGCTCCAGCCGGTCGGCGCGGTGCTGCTGGGCGTCGGCCTGCTCGGCGAGTCGCCCGGCGTGCTCCAGCTGGTGGGCTGCGCGGGCGTGCTCGCCGCCGTGTGCTTCGCCGGGACCGCGCGACCTGCGGGACGGCGCCGTCGCGGCTAGCGTCAGCGGCATGCGAGTGCTGGTAGCGGGAGCGTCGGGGTTCGTCGGCAGCAAGTTGTGCCCGGCGCTGGAAGAAGCGGGGCACGACGTGCTCGCCATGACCCGCCGTCCCGACAGCTACGAGGGGGCCGGGGAACCCGTCCGCGGCGACGTGGCCGACGTCGGCTCCCTGCGGGACGCGCTGAAGGGCGTCGACGCCGCGTACTACCTGGTCCACTCGCTGGACAGCTCGGACTTCAAGCGCCGGGACGCCGAAGCGGCGCGCGCCTTCGCCCGGGCCGCGTCGGACGCCGGGGTCGGCCGGATCGTCTACCTCGGCGGTCTCGGCGACGACGGCGACACGCTGTCGGAGCACCTCGCCAGCCGCCGCGAGGTCGAAGAGCTGCTCGGCGAGACCGGCGTGCCGGTCACCGTGCTGCGCGCCGGGATCGTGATCGGGCACGGCGGCACGTCGTGGGAGCTGACCCGCCAGCTCGTCGAGCACCTGCCGGCGATGATCACCCCGCGCTGGGTCGGCACCCGCACCCAGCCGATCGCGATCGCCGACGTCATCCGCTATCTGGTCGGCGTGCTCGACCACGCCGACGCCGCGGGGCGGGCGTTCGACATCGGCGGCCCGGAAGTCCTGGCCTACCGGGACATGCTGCAGCGCGTCGCGGAGATCGAAGGCCGGCCGTTGATGATCGTGCCCGTGCCGCTGCTCTCGCCGCGGCTGTCGTCGTACTGGCTTTCCCTGGTCACCGACATCGACGTGCAGACCGGGCGCTCGCTGATCGACTCGATGACCAACGAGGTCGTCGTCCGCGACGACAGCATCCGCCGGATCGTCGAGTTCGAGCCGATGGGCTACGACGAGGCCGTGCTTCAGGCCCTCGGCGAGCGCGCGAAGAGCCGGCGGGCCGGATGAGGCGGCGGTTCCTGACCGCCGTGACCGCCGCCGGGACGGGGCTGCTCGGCGCGTCCCTGTCCAGCCCACCCGGCTCGGCCCGGTTCTACGGCCTCACCGCGGGAGTCGCCGCGACCTGGCTGGCCGGCGCCCGCGCGGCCGGGCCGGTGCACCGGGGCCGGCGCGACGTCGTGCAGCCGGTGCTGGCCGGCGCGGGCGCGTTCGGCGTGTTCTACGCCGGCGCCCTGGTTTCGCGGCACATCCCGCCGTTGCGCCGCGCGATCGCCGGCGTGCTCGACTACGCCCATCGCGGTTCGACGGCGTCGGTGGTCGTGACGACGCTCGCCACCGGCGCGGCGGAGGAGGTCTTCTTCCGCGGCGCCCTCTACGACGCCGCGGGCGCGCGCCGCTCGACCGCCGTGTACGTGCTTTCCACCTTCGCGACCCGCAACCCCGCTCTGGTACTGGCCTCCGCGGTGATGGGGTCGCTGTTCGCGTGGCAGCGCCGCCGCTCCGGCGGCGTCCAGGCGCCGGTGCTGACGCACGTGGTCTGGTCCGCGCTGATGCTGGCGGTCATGCCCCGCCTGTTCGCGTCGCCGTCGGCCGATGTCCGGAACGAGCCAGAACCGCGCTGAGTCCTTTTCTCCCGGCACCGGATTTCCTATCCTGAAAAGAAAAACCCGGTGCGTGGAGAGGGATGTCGATGCGGACATTGCTCGTGCTCCTGCTCGTCCTCGGTTCCCTGTCACCCCTCTCGCCCCGGCCCGCCGCGGCGGCCACCGCGGTGTGCGTGACGTCCTGCGACACGCTGGATCCCTCGCGAGCCGCGCGAGAGAGCTTTCCCTTGCCCGACAAGGTGATCAACGGCCGGGTCGTGCGGCTGCACGTCTCCGACCCCGACGGCATGGCCTGGGCGAGCATCGACAACGGCGTGGCCAACGACGCCGTCTGGCTCGACCGGTCCTGGGACGGTGGCGCGAGCTGGGAAGGCCTGCTGGGCAAGGCGACCGTCCCGGGTTCGTGGACCGGCACCCGCACGCTGATGTACAACCTCACCGATCCGGCGCACCACCGCCGAGGTCTGGTCCGGGCCTGCGGGGACGCGCAGGGTGTCGCCTGCACCGCGTGGATCTACCCGGACGTCTGCGACGCCGCGTGCGACCGGAGCGCTCCGGGCACCGGGGACGCCCAGCCGGTCGCGCCGACGACCCTGTTCGGCCGCACCATCCGGCTCCACTTCGACGGCCGGGGCATGGCGTGGGCCGGGATCGAAGCGGGCGGCGCCGGCGACGAGATCTGGCTCGACCGCTCCTGGGACGCCGGGGCGAGCTGGCCGGACGGTTCGTCGCTGGGCCGCACGAGCGTCGCTTCGGGCGCGACCGGCACCCGCACCACGGCGTTCGCCACGCGGGACCCGCGCGGCCGGCTGTACGGCGGCGCCGTGCGCGCGTGCGGCCGGGAAGCCACACACGCCTCGGGCAGCTGCACGGCCTGGGCGCGTCCGGCGACGACCCGCGCCGCCGGCGCGGTGGACGCGCTGATGTGGTCCTACGACCCCTACACCGCGTGGTGGCCGTCGAGCTGGTGGAACTCGGCCGTCGCGGTGACGGCCGTCGCGGACGCGGGCGGGTTCGACGCGGCCATGGCGCGCACCTTCGACGTCAACAAGGCCGCTTTCCCCGCCGGGGGACGCAGTTCCGACCCGATCGAAGGCGACTTCGTCAGCCGCGCCATCGACGACAGCGGGTGGTGGGGCCTGGCCTGGATCGCCGTCTACGACCGCACCCACGACGCGCGTTACCTCACCGAAGCGGTGACGATCGCCAACTACGTCAACGGTTTCTGGGACACCGGGAGCTGTGGCGGCGGGGTGTGGTGGAACCGCGAGCGCACGTACAAGAACGCCGTCACGAGCGGGTTGTACCTGCGGCTGACCGCGTCGCTGCACACGCGGATCGCCGGCGACACGGTGTGGGGCCGGCGCGCCCGGACCGCGGGCGACTGGTTCCTGAACAGCGGCCTGATCAACGCGAACGGCCTGGTGAACGACGGCCTGACGTCGTCGTGCGCGAACAACGGCCAGACGGTCTGGACCTACAACCAGGGTCTCGGCATCGGCGGGCTCGTGGAACTGTGGCGCGCCACCGGCGTCACGTCCTATCTGGACGCCGCGAAGAGACTGGCCGACGCGGCGATGTCCCGGCTGACCTCGAACGGCGTGCTCGTCGAGTCCTGCGACGCCGCGAACTCCTGTGACGACAACCAGAAGCAGTTCAAGGGCATCTTCATGCGCTACTTCGGCGACCTGGCGAACGCCACGGGGTCGGCGGCTTATCGCACCTTCGCGCAGAAGCAGGCCGACACGCTGTGGGCCGGCGATCGCGACTCGCTCAACCGGATCGGCCAGCGCTGGAGCGGGGCCACGCCGAACACGACCGACTGGCGGACCCAGGCGTCCGGGCTGGAAGCCGTGCTCGCCGCGGGATGACCGGAATGGCCGAGGCGGCACTTTCACGTGAAAGTGCCGCCTCGGGGTCTCGGCCCGGCACTTTCACATGAAAGTGCCGGGCCGTGGTTCAGCAGTGGCCGAGGTCGGCCCACTGCGCGGTAAGGCCGGGCTCGGAGCCCTGCGTCCACCAGTTCGCCTGCCAGAGGTGGTTGCTGTGCTTGACCCGCTGACCGCCGAGGTAGACGGTGCCCCAGTCCCATTCCGCCGCGCTCGAACAGTTCGCCGGCTGGGTCGGGGTCGTCGGCGTGGTGGGTGTGGTCGGGGTGGTGGGCGTGGTCGTCGGCGGCGGGCTGGTCGGCGTGGTGCAGTTGCCGGAGCCGACCGTGTCGACGTGCGCGGTGCCCGCGCCGCGGTAGGTCGAGGCCTGCGCGACCGCGGCGGCGGGGGTGACGACCTGGTTGCCCGCGTAGTAGGTCCAGTCCACCTGCTCGGTGTAGGTGCTGGTGCCGCTCGTGTGGCCGGCCGTGTCGATGAACCACATGTTGTAGTTGATCGACATCGGCGTGCGCGGGTAGACGGGATCACCCTGGGCGTCGGTGGTGTGGTCCGCGGTGAGCACGCCGTCGAGGTAGTACTTCACGTGCCCGCCGGAGACCTGCGTGACGATGTCGTGCCAGCCGTCGAAGCTGCGGTTCTGCGCGGTGGAGGTGCGCAGGCCGTCCCAGGTCGGGTTGTTCCAGTAGGTGTACCAGGACGTCTGGTAGTTGGCGGTCGAGCCGCCCCAGCCGCCGTTGGGCAGGTACTCGGAGAAGTCGAGCTCGCTGTAGAGCGGGTCGCGGTCGTACCGCAGCGGCGAGATCGTGAAGTAGGTTTCGTTGACGTGGTCGCCGTCCGTGCCGCTGGCCGGCGCGTCGGTGAACTTCACGCGGCTGGCGTAGGTGCCTTCCTGGAACCGCAGCTGGTTCTGGTACATCTCCGCGTGGGTGGTGCCGTTCGCGCTGCCGTCGGTGGAAGCGTTGAGCTGCGCCACTTTCTCCCCGTTGACGGTGGGGAAGCTGATGTTGCCCGTCAGCCAGCGCGCGCCGGGCACGCCGGGGCTGCCGACGTCGTTGCGGGTGGTCCAGCCGGCCGCGCCGAAGGCGGAGTCGGTGGGGGAGGCGTAGTGGAAGTCGTCGAACAGGACGCCGCAGGCGGCTGCGGCGGTGGTGGCGGGGGCGGCGGCCGGGCTGGCGTCGGCGCCGTGGGCGAGCACGAGCGCGGCCGCCGTGGCCGTCGCGGCGGCGAGCGCCGCGGCCGTCTTGGCCGGTTTCCGGGGGGACATGGGTGGTGTCTCTCCTCTCGGGGGAGGTGCCTCGAAGAGCGGACAGATTGGTCTAGACGAATTCGCCTCAGTAGCGTGAGGCTTACCATTGGTAAAGTCAAGGAGTTACCAGTGGTAAGTTCCCGATCCGGGCCGAGGGCGACACAATGACTGCCGTGCGGACCTACCTCGCGGCGCTGGCCGTCCTCGTCACCGTCGCCGGCTGTTCGACCCAGGTGCCGGGTTCGGCCCGGCCGTCGGGGGACGGCTTCGTCGTCAAGGGTGCGCAGCTGCGCTTCCGGCCGGTCCTGGCGGAGCTGGAGCCCTCGCCCACGACCGGTTCGGCAGCGGATCGGCAGAGCACCGATCCCGCGGCGCAGCAGGCCGCGGCGCGGGCGCTCGACTGCGCCCAGGGCGCCCCGGATCCGCTGGCGGGCAAGGACGATCCGGCGTTGCCGCTCGTCAGCTGTGACCGCGCGAAGGGCACGAAGTACGTGCTCGGCCCGGTGTTCCTCACCGGCGCCGACGTCGGCTGGGTCGACGCCACGGTCGATCCCCGGACGGGGAGGCCGGTCATCGGGATCCGGTTCACCGCGGCGGGCACCAGGACGTGGGCCGGCTGGACCGGCGGGAACCTCGGCAAGCAGGTGGCGATGGTGCTCCAGAGCCGGGTGCTCACGGCGCCGCAGATCCAGTCCGCCATCACCGGCGGCGAAACGCAGATCTCGGGAGCGTTCACCCTGCCCGAAGCACGGCAACTGGCCCGCGACATCGCCGGCGGTTAGCGGCCGGCCCTCAGGGCAGCCGGACCGCTTCGATCTCGACGTCGCTCACCAGCGCTTCGACCAGGAGCGGGGACCCGGCGACCTTGGTGGCCCACAGGTCGTAGTCGGTGCACAGGCACCATGAGCGGTCCTCGGCCCGGAAGTCGGACGGGCTGAAGCCGGTTTCGGGGTTGTCGTACAGGATCCCGGCGTCGCCGAGGTTTCCCGTCCGCACGTGGAGCTTCTCGAACTCGGTGGTCCCGAGCGTCAGCGGGCTGTAGTAGGCCAGGCAGCGGGTTTCCGGGCCCGCGGGACTGTGCTCGGTGAGGATGCCGATCAGCCGCGTCCAGGTCTCGCGGTCGAGACTCCCCTCGGTGGGCGGAACGATGCCGAGCGGCCAGCTGCCGTCTTTCTTGGCCGAGGGGAAGCACCGGTGCGAGGGCAGCAGCCCGTCCGGGACGACGGGGTCGCCGGTGCGCCGGGCGAGCTCCGCCCAGCGCAGCCGCCACCCGGGGCCGGGATGCTCCGCGCGGCCCAGTCCGCCTCCGGTCACCGTGCTCCCGGCTTCGAGGTCGACACCGTTGACGGTGTGGGGCCGGACGCTTCCGTCCGCGATACGTGCCCGGCGGTATTCCTGGTAGGACATCCCGGCCGGCCCGTCGTCGTGCTCGTACATCGCGTTGAGCACCCAGGCCGCGTCCGGCATCGGCGGCGGCATGAAGCCGGTCAGGCCGTCGCCGCACAGTTCCCGCAACCAGTCCGTCGTGCCGGACGCCGCGAGCGGCCACCGCATCGGCTGAGCCTCAGCAGGTGGGGCGTGTGACGGCTTCCGTGCACGCTTCGACGTTCGTCGTGTTCGTGACCTGCTGCAGCAGCGTGTAGAGCGTCTCGCGCTGGTTCTCGTCGAGGTCGCTGAACACCTCGTCCTCGACCGCGGCGAGCGCGAACTCCGCGCGTGCCAGCAGCTTCGCGCCGACGTCGGTGAGCTCGACGATGTGCCGGCGGCGGTCGACCGGGGAGCGGCGGCGCTCGACCAGGTTCTCCGCCTCGAGCTCGTTGAGCAGCCCGACGACGTTCGTGCCGTCGATCGCCAGGATCTTCGCCAGGTCCTGCTGCGAGCTGCCGCGCTGGTCGCGCAGCACCGTCAGGGCGATCAGGTGACGTGGTCGCAGCCCGAGCGGGGTCAGCACGGACTCGCTGCGCAACCGCAGGCGGCGGGCGAGCTGGTCGAGCAGCGCGCCGCAGCGGTGGGGCGGCTGGTTGACGACCGGCAGCGAGGTCATCTGCCCAGTATATGGCCACGCGGATGATCGATGTGCTATTAATGGTTTGTCTAACACCAACGATCGATGGACGGCAAACAACATGGCGCATCTCCTGCACATCGACTCGAGCATCACCGGCGAGGCTTCGGTGAGCCGCAGGCTCAGCGCGCGGGCCGCGGCCGCGTGGCGGGCCGCCCACCCCGACGGCACGGTGACCTACCGCGACCTGGGGGAGAACCCGCTGCCGCACCTCGACGCGGCGAGCGGGACGGCCCGCGCGGTCCCGCCGGAGCAGCACACCCCCGCGCAGGCGGCGTCGTGGGCGCTGACCAGGGAACTCGTCGGCGAGATCCAGGCGGCCGACACCGTGCTGCTGGGCCTGCCGCTCTACAACTTCGGCCCGCCGAGCAGCGTCAAGACGTGGGTCGACCACCTCATCGCGCCCGGGCTCTCGGTCGACCACGCGACGATGTCCGGCCTGCTCGGCGGCCGTGAGTTCATCGTGCTGGCCAGCCGCGGCGGCGGTTACGGCGAAGGCACGCCCCGCGCCGGCTGGGACCACGCCGAGGCGTGGCTGCCGCACGGCCTCTCGCTGACCGGCCTGGAGCCGCGGTTCGTCACCGCCGAGCTGACGCTGGCGCACGTGAACCCGGCGATGGCGGAGCTCATCCCGCTGGCCGACGCCAGTCTCGCCACGGCCGAGCGCACCATCGACGAACTGTGGGCGACCGCGCGGGTCTGACGTGACCTGCCTTCCTCACCGGCGTCGGGGGCCGGTGAGGAGGGCTTTCACGACGCGGCGGGGCCCAGGTCGAGCAGCTGCTCGAGAAAGCCGCCGATCTCGCGTTCGCGGTCGACGAGGTGGACTTCCAGGATCCAGTGCGACGTCTGGCCGTTCCGGTCCGGCCGCCGCATCGGCTGGTCGCTGCCCGGCGCGATGTAGGACGCGATCTTGGCGCCGTCGATCGTCTCGTGCGGGAACCGGCCGACCAGGTGCCCGGCGATCTCGCCGCCGAACTCCCAGCCCGCCTCGTGCGCCAGCTGGACCATGTGCGCGTACAGCTGCTCGCCGGTGATGTCGGGCAGGGCGTCGAAATACGCGCGCCCGGCGTCGAACACTTTCGGCAAGGCGTCGCGCAACGCGTGCTTGACCGGATCGTCGCCCAGCACGAACGTGCGGCCGAAGTCGGCTTCCCAGTCCTCGAAGATCGGCCCGAAGTCGGCGAAGGCGATGTCGTCTTCGCCGAGCACGCGGTCCGGCGGGTTCTCGCGGTAGGGGCGCAGCGTGTTGACGCCGGCGCGGACGATCCGCTTGTGCCAGTAGCGGCGGATGCCGAGCAGGTCCCCGGCCAGGTCGCGGATCGCGTCGCTCGCCTCGGTCTCGCGCACGCCCGGCGCGAGGATCCCGCGCTCCTCGACCGCGGCGAACAGCTCGACCGCCTTCGCCTGCGCGTCCAGCAGCCGCTCGGCCCGCAGCGCTTCGTCCTCGACCACGTCGCCCATGGGCCGACGGTAGCAAGTCACCCCGGGTTCGCGGGTGCTGCACGGCGTACCGCCGGCGTGACGCAGGTGCGGTGATCCGGCCGGACGCCGTACCGCACCACCCGTTGGTGTGGCGCTCCTTCCGGGGGCGTGACCAGCGAAAAGGTCGTAGCCTGACGCCGTTCACAGCCCGGCTAACCCGTTAGGACGGCCATGCGTCTCTCCACCCGCAACCAGCTCACCGGCACCGTTTCGGCCGTCAAACCGGGCGCGGTGATGTCCGTGGTGACCGTCGAGCTCGACGGCGGCCAGCAGGTCGTCGCGTCGATCACGAAGGACGCCACCGAGGAGCTGGAGCTGGCGCCGGGCAAGCCGGTGACCGTGCTCGTGAAGTCCACGGAGGTCATGCTCGGCGTCGAGTGACGTCCTCCTTACGGGTGGTTCCCGGACGGGTGGCATGATGCGTGACTCGAACAGTGGCACCCGGGCCGAGGAAGGTCAGGTTTGAGCGCGCACACCTCCCAGATGGACGACCTCCGGCTGGTCGCGCAGCCCAGCGCGCTGCCGGTGACGGACCTGTTCGTCCGGCTGATTCTCACCGACTGGTCCTTGAAGCCGATGTTGGAACAGGTCACGGCCACGGCGAGACGCCTGGTCGAGGCCGTCATCAACGCCGGCGACCCCAAGGCACCCGCCTTCGTCACCCTGCGGCTGCGGCTGACCGCCGAGGTCCTGCTGGTGGAGGTGGACGACACCCTGCCCCACCTGCCGGCGCCCCAGGCCCGGCCCGGCGAGCGCATCGGCGTCGACCCGGCACCCGGCGGCGGCCGCACCACCTGGTGCGAGCTGCCGCTGCCGGGCGGGATGACCGCGAAACAGGTGCGCCTGCCGCGGCGCGGCGACCGCCGCACCCTGGTCGACGAGCCGGTCTCCGGTGACCCGGTGGCGGCGGACCCGCAGGTCCTCGAACGGCTGCTCACCCGGCTGAGCGGCTGGTCCGGCGACAGCTGAGCGCCGGCTCTCCCGCCGCGGTCGCCGCTCGGCCCGGAGGTCGACATCGCCGCGCGCCGCGTCCACGCCGTCGAAGGCCAGTCGTTCGTCGTCGCGCCGTGCGGGGTGGTCGGGCGCCCGCGGCCCAGGACATGCTCTGCGACACCGAAACCGAGCGGCAGCTGCTCGCCCGCGTCCACGGGCCGGAGGGCAGTGAGCTCGCCGAGCCGCTGCCCGAGACCGAAGAGAGCTTGCTGTTCGCCGATCCGGACTTGTCGCTGATCGCTGGTGATACTGGACAGGTGAAAGCCCGTCCCGTGCTCGTCGTGCTCTACGACGGCGTCCGCCTCCTCGACGTCTCCGGTCCGCTGGAGGTGTTCGCCGAGGCCAACGAGCACGGCGGGCGGTACGAGCTGCGGACGGCGTCACCCGGCGGCGCGGACGTCCGCGCCAACACGGGCACGCGCCTCGGCGCCGACCTCGACCTGGCGGCGGCCGACCCGCGCGGGGCGACCGTGCTGGTGCCCGGCGGCCCGGAGTGGGTCCGCACGATCGCCGACACGGAGCTGGTGGCCCAGATCCGCCGCCTCGCCGACGGCGCGAGCCGGACGGCGTCGGTGTGCGCCGGCGCGTTCGCCCTGGCCGCGGCGGGCGTCCTGGACGGCCGGCGCGCGACGACGCACTGGGACCTGACCGGTCAGCTGGCCCGCCGCTTCCCGCTGGTCCACGTCGACACCGACGCGATCTTCGTCAAGGACGGCCCGGTGATCACCTCGGCCGGCGTCACCTCGGGCATCGACCTGACGCTGGCGCTGGTCGAGGAGGACCTCGGCCCGGAGATCGCGCGGCTGGTGGCCAAGCACCTGGTGGTGTTCCTGCAGCGGCCGGGCGGGCAGTCTCAGTTCAGCGTCCGCCTGGAGACGGGCCGCCCGCGCAACGAGGTGCTGCGGGGCCTGCTGGACGCCGTCGCGGCGAACCCGTCGGCGCCGCACACGCTCGGTGACATGGCGGCCCACGCGGGGGTCAGTGTCCGGCACCTGACGCGGCTGTTCCACGAGGAGCTGGGGCGGACACCCGCCCGGTTCGTCGAGCAGATCCGCCTGGAGTTCGCCCAGCAGCAACTGGAGGGCACGGTGGATCCGCTGGACGTGGTGGCCCGCCGGTCCGGTTTCGGCTCGGTGGAGACGCTGCGGCGGGCCTTCGCGCGTGGCCTGGGCGTGACGCCGAGCGACTACCGCTCCCGGTTCCGGACCACGGGCATTTCCTGAACGTTCCGGCCACCTCGTCCGTGGTTCCCGGTAGGGGGCATCGACGTGAGGAGGCCGGCCGTCGTGCGGATCGTGATCGCCGAGGACGACGCACTGCTGCGGGAAGGGCTCGTGCTGCTGCTGCGCAGCGCCGGGTTCGTCGTCGCCGCGGCCGTCGACCACCCCGACGACCTGCTCGCCGCCGTGGGGGACGCGGCGCCCGATCTGGCCGTGGTCGACGTGCGGATGCCGCCCACCTTCACCGACGAAGGCCTGCGCGCCGCGCTCGAGGCGCGCCGGCGGGTGCCGGGCCTGGCGATCCTCGCGCTCTCGGCGTTCGTCGAGGACGGCTACGCGGGCGACCTCCTGGCCGCGGGCGGCGGCGGAGCCGGTTACCTGCTCAAGGAGCGCGTCGGAAAGGCCGACGAGTTCCTCGACGCGCTCCGCCGGGTCGCGGCCGGCGGCACGGTCCTGGACCGCGACGTGGTCGCCCTGCAGCTGGACCGGCGGCGGCCCGGCGACCCGGTCACCACGCTCACGGCGCGCGAACGCGAGGTCGTCGCGCTGCTCGCCGAAGGCCATTCGGTCCCGGCGATCGGCCGGCTGCTCGGCATCGGTACCGACGCGGCGCGGCAGCACGCCGGGGACGTCAGCGCGAAGCTGCGCGTCCCCGACGAGGCCCAGGCGATGCTCGGCTACCTGCGGGCGTGAAGGCGGTGCTTCCCCGGCGGTGCCTCAGCTGCTCGCGTGCGTGAGGGCCAGGACCTCGGCCTGCTTCTCCCGGTACCGCGCCACGTTCGCCAGCTTGACGTCCTCGTAGCCGCGCACCAGGTCGGGCAGCTCGGCCAGCGCCAGGACCTGCGCGAGGTCGACGTCGTCGGCCCGGAACGCGCGCAGCACCACGCCGCGGTACTCCTCGACCAGCTCGCGCTCCACCCGGCGCACCTCGGCGCGGCCGAACGGGTCGAACTTCGTCCCGCGCAGCCGGCGCAGCGCGTGCAGCAGCCGGAACGCCGGGCGGAACCACGGGCCGAGGCTGATCTTGCGCTTCATGCCGAGCGCGCGCAGCACCGGCGGGTGCAGCCGGTACGCGAACCGCGTCCCGGTGCCGAACTGCGCCTCGAGGTCCGCCGCGAACGCCGGGTCGAGCGACAGGCGGGCGACCTCGTATTCGTCCTTGTAGGCCATCAGCTTGTACAGGTGCTTCGCCACGGCCTCGGTGACCGCCGTCGGCCCGTCCTCCAGCACCCGCACCTGCTCGACGTACTCCGCGTACGTGCGGGCGTAGGCCGCGTCCTGGTAGGCGACCAGGTCCGGGATCCGGATGTCGAGCAGCCGCGCCAGTTCCGACCCGGGCTCGGCGTGCACCAGCGCGCGCACGGCCGGGGCGGCGGGCTTCGGCGTCGGGGCGGGCGCCGGAGCCATGGCGGCCTCCAGCGCGGCCGGGTCGGCGACGAGCTGGCGGCCGCGGCGGAAGGCCTGCAGGTTCGCGGCCACCGCGGTGCCGTTCAGCTCGATCGCCCGCTCGATCACCGCGACGGGCAGCCCGATCACGCCGGTCTGGAAGGCCGCGCCGAGCTGCAGGACGTTCGCGAACTGGTCGTCGTCGAACAGCCTCTCGGCCAGGCCGCGCGCGTCCAGGGAGACCGTGCGCGCCGCCGCGGCTTCCAGCGGCGCGAGGACACTTCCGGGGCTGGGGAACGCCACCGTCGTGTCGACGACCATCCGGCCGGTCGGCACCTCGGTGGTCGACACGACCGCCGTCGTGCGCGCCGGGTCGGCCACGCTCAGGTTCGTCGCGTCCGCGCCGACGAGCGCGTCGCACGCCAGGTAGAGGTCGCACTCCGCCGTGGCGAGCTTCGGGGCCTGGTCGACCGGCTCGGCCGTCACCTTCAGGTCGGACACGACGGCGCCGCCCTTCTGCGCCAGGCCGGTCTGGTCCAGCGTGCGGACGTGCCGGCCGTCGAGCACCGCGGCCGTCGCGAGGATCTGCGTCACGGTGACGACGCCGGTGCCGCCGATGCCGGTGATCCGCACGGTGAAGTCCGGGGACGGCGCCGAGGCGGGCGCGGGCACGGCGTCGGCGGCCAGCTCGCCGAGCTTGCGGTGCTGCTTGCGGCCGGTCGGCACGACGGTGACGAACGACGGGCAGTCCCCGGCCAGACAGGAGTAGTCGACGTTGCAGGACGACTGGTGGATCGTGGTCTTGCGGCCGAACTCGGTGGCCACCGGCTGCACGGACAGGCAGTTCGACTTGGTGCCGCAGTCGCCGCAGCCCTCGCAGACGCGCTCGTTGATCACCACGCGCGTCGCGGGCGTCTCCTGCTTGCCCCGGCGGCGTTTGCGCCGCTTCTCCGCCGCGCACTCCTGCTCGTGGATCAGCACGGTGACGCCGCGGACGGCGGCCAGTTCCTCTTGTGTGCGCAGGAGTTCGGTGCGGTCGCGGACCTCGACGCCGGCGGGCAGCTTCCGGCGGCGCAGGGGCCCGGGCGCGTCACTGGTGATCACGACCTGCTTCGCGCCCTCGACGAGCAGCAGTTCGGCGACCTTCTCCACCGGCAGCCCGCCGACCGCGTCCTGGCCGCCGGTCATCGCCACGGCCGAGTTGTAGAGCAGCTTGTAGGTGATGTTGACGCCGGCCGCGACGGCCGCGCGCACGGCGAGGCTGCCGGAGTGGGTGAACGTGCCGTCGCCGATGTTCTGCACGAAGTGCTCGGCCTCGACGAAGGGCGCCATGCCGATCCACTGGGTGCCCTCACCGCCCATCTGCGTCACGCCGAGGACGGTGCCGACCTGGTCGGGTTCCATGAACAGGGCCATCGTGTGGCAGCCGATGCCGCCGCCGACGAGGGTGCCCTCCGGGACCTTCGTGGACGAGTTGTGCGGGCAGCCGGAGCAGAAGTACGGCGTGCGCGCGAGCAGCGGAACGGAGATGCGCTCGCGGCGGCGCCGGCCGCGCCAGGCCTCGACCGACGGGATCTCGTGGTGCGCGGCGAGCTGCCGGGCCAGGCCGGTCGCGACGACGTCCGGGTCCAGCTCGCCCAGCTCGGTGAACAGCGTGCGGCCGTCGGCGTCCTTCTTGCCGTGGACGGCGGGCGCGCCGGACGCGCCGTAGAGGACGTCCTTCAGCGCGGCCTCGATGAACGACCGCTTCTCTTCGACGACGATGATCTCGTCGAGCCCGTCGGCGAACTCGCGGACGATCGACGGCTCCAGCGGGTGGATCGCGCCCAGCTTGAGGACACGGATGCCGTGCCGGTGCAGGGCTTCCTCGTCCAGGCCGAGGGTACGCAGCGCCTGCTGGACGTCCAGAGAGGACTTCCCGGCCGAGACGATGCCGATCCGGTCGGCCGGGCCGCGCGTGGTGATCCGGTTGAGGCCGCTCAGGCGCAGGTACTCGACGGCCAGCGGCAGCCGCACGGTGAAGAGGCTGCGTTCCAGCGCGGCGAGGCTCGCGCCGAGCAGCTTCGACGTCGGGGCGTGCCGGTACGCGCCGTCGAGTTCCGGCGCGGTCCACCCGGGACTGACCCGGGCGGTGCCGGACGCGTCGGCGACGTTCGTGACGAGCTTCAGCGACGACCACAGGCCGCTGGCGCGGGACAGCTCGACCGCGTGCATCCCGAAGTCGAGGACGTCCTGCGAGTCGGCCGGGTACAGGATCGGGATGGCCAGGTCGGCGAGCGTGAGCTCGGACGCGCAGGGGATCGTCGAGGACTTGGCGTTCGGGTCGTCGCCGACCAGCGCGACCGCGCCGCCGCGGGGGTCGGTGCCGGCCAGGTTGGCGTGGCGCAGGGCGTCGGACGCGCGGTCGAGGCCCGGCGCCTTGCCGTACCAGTACCCGGTGACGCCGCGCTGCCCACCGGCGCCCGCGACCAGCTGGCTGCCCATCACCGACGTCGCGGCCAGCTCTTCGTTCAGCCCGGGCCGGTGCACGACGGCGTGCTTCTCCAGCAGCGTCGCGCGGCGGCCCAGCTCGAGGTCGTACCCGGCCAGCGGCGAGCCCTCGTAGCCGGAGACGAACACGGCGGGGTCGCCACCGCGGGCGCGGTCGTGGCGGACGCGGTCGAACAGCAATCGCACCAGGGCCTGCACCCCGGTGAGGTGCACGGTTCCCGCCTCCCGCAGATAGCGGTCCTCCAGCGTGAACGTCTCCACAGCGCGACTCCCTTCGCCCTCGCGGCTGTGCTCGGGCGCACAGTGCGGTGCGGGCCACAGCACACGCTATCGGCCCCGCACGCAACAGCCGACGCGGGATCACCGCCTCTCACGCAAACTTCGGCACTCGTGATCGACGATTGGCCCCGATTTTTGCGCGGAGTTACGCTCGCCCGCATGACCGAAGAGCCGCTCGACGCGACCGACCACGAGATCCTCGGGCTGCTGCGCGAGGACGCGCGGCGGACGCTGTCGGACATCGCCGGCCGGGTCACGTTGTCGACGGCCGCGGTCAAGCGCCGGATCGACCGCCTCCGCGAGACGGGGGTGATCACCGGCTTCACGGTCCAGGTCGACCACGCGAAGCTGGGCTGGGGCATCGAGGCGTTCACCGAGCTGCGGTTCGTCGGCAACACGAAGGTCGCCGAAATCCTCCGCACCACGACGAGGATGCCGGAGGCCCAGGCCGTGTTCACGATCGCGGGCGATCCGGACGCACTGGTGTGGCTGCGTGTCCGGGACATGGCCCACCTCCAGAAGACGATCGACGAGATCCGCCGCCACCACCAGATCACCGGCACGAAGACCTTGATCGCGCTGGAGTCCTGGTCCCGTGGGCACTAGCGTCACGCTCTCGCGGCGGCCGGACCTCGCCGCCGCGACCTACGCCATCCCGTACCCGCCGGGTTCGCCGCGGTTCATGGAAGGCAGCCTCGCGAGCCTGCTGGTGCGCGGCCGCCGGGTGGCGCGCCGGTCGCCGCACCTGGTCGTGGCGCTCCTGGAGGACGACCGGCCGGTGGCGCGCGGGGTGATGGTGCCCTTCCGCGGCCGCGAGCCGTTCCCGGCCCGCGGCTGGGACGAAGTGGCGGTCTGGGCCGCCGAAGACGCCCTCGACGACGTCACCCCGGACACCGCCGGCGCCCTGGAGATCGCCGTGCACCCGGACCACCAGGGCCGCGGCCACTCCGCCACGGTGCTGAGGGCGATGCGCGAGGCGGTCGCCGCGGCCGGGCTGACGTCGCTCGTGATCCCGGTCCGCCCGCCGGACAAGGCCGACGTCCCGGCGACGCCGATGGCGGACTACGCCGCCGCGACCCGGCCGGACGGCCTGCCCGCCGACCGCTGGCTGCGCACCCACGTCCGCGCGGGCGGCCGCATCGAGGCGATCGCGCCGTGCTCGGCGACCGTCCAGGCGCCGCTCGCCGACTGGCGGCGCTGGACCGGCCTGCCGTTCGACCGCGACGGCGTGGTGACGGTCCCCGGCGCGCTCGCGCCCGTGTTCGTGTCGACCGCCCAGGACTTCGCCGTCTACGTCGAACCCAACGTCTGGGTCTCGCACCGCGTCGCCTGACGCCCAGCCGCACGCCCGACACTGCCTAATCGCCCAGCAGCACGCCCGAGTCGCGCTCCCGTTGCAGGAAGAACTCCGGCCATTCGAGCGAGCCCGGCGGTGCTTCCAACGCGGTCGCCCGGCGGCGCATCTCGGTCAGGAAGTCCGTGTCCAGCACCGTTCGCGCCGAGATCGGCTCGCGCAGCAGGGTGCCGGCCGGGCCTTCGTACAGGTACGCGTCCACGCCGGGGTAACCCTTCGTGCCCGGCGGGAAGTCGCGGTCCAGCGGGAAGTACGACGAATCCAGCCGGCCCAGCCACGAGTTCTTCAGCGTGGTCAGCGACGGCCACGAGCCCAGCTGCCTTTCCAGCCGCGCGTTGTCCTTCACGAACCCGCTGTGGTCCGCGACGACGAACGCGCTGCCCGGGTACTCCTGCTCCAGCCGGCCGACCGCGCTGCCCGTGTGGTGCGTCAGGTGCCCGAGTCCGAACAGCAGCAACGCTTTCCGGTGTTCTTGCAGCACCTGTGTCGTGAGGACGGACACGATCGCCGGGTCGCGGTCCTCGAACGGCGTGAAGTCCGCCGGGTGGTGGATCCTGCTCCAGTCGACCGGCGGATCGCAGGCCAGCACCCGGATCTTCGCCGCGGCCGGCAGTGTCGTGTTGACCTGCCGGACCAGCGGGAACAGCTGCTCGTAGAACGTCGAGAACCCGCAGCTGGGCTGGGTGGTGTTGCGCCACACCGCCCGGACTTCGGCGATCGGGACGTCGGCGCCGGCGATGTAGGCGTCGAGAACCGGTTGGTACAGCGAGTTCCCGCACTCCACGGCGATGTCGTTGACCTTGCCGGGCAAACGTGGATCGCGAACCAGGTCGAGCAGGAAGCTCCCGACGTCCGGACTGGACTTGGCGACGAGCGCGTGGTCGTCGAACGCGGCCAGCAACGCGCCCGCGGCGTCCGGCGACGACCGCGAGTGATCGGCCGTGGCCGATGTGGCCGGCGTGACCAGCAGGCCCATGGCCGCGAGCACGGCCAGGAAGATACGCATGAACGGCTCCTCGGAGCGATGAAGTTCCCCCACTGTCTTACGTCTGTAAGACAACTCGGTCAGCATCCAGCCGCGCCCGAGCCGTTGTCAAGGGCGTCCCGCGATCGTGTCAGTGCCGGAAGGCCTCCGCGAGCCACCACGAACCGCCGTCGTCGGCGATCTTCGCGTCGATGACCAGGGGCGCGTCGCGTGGTCCGGCGAGCCAGTCCTTCACCGCGAAGAGGTCCTCCGCCGACCGGACGGTGACGCCGGCGCAGCCGAACCCGCGGCCGATGGCGGCGACGTCGGAGTCGGGGAACCGGACGGTGGTCATGTCGGCGTCGCCGAAGTGGTGGACCTCCGCGCCGTACGCGGCGTCGTTGTACACGATCACGACCAGCGGCAGGCGCAGCCGGACCGCGGTGTCCAGTTCGGACAGTGCCATGTGGAACCCGCCGTCGCCGGTGCCGAGCACCGGCAGCCGGTCCGGGCGGGCGAGCGCGGCGCCGATCGCCGTGCCCAGCCCCAGGCCGACGCTCTGGAACGCCTGGGTGAAGCAGAACCCCAGCTCGTCGGGGACCGAAAGGTACGCACTCGGGTAACCCATGAAGTTGCCGGAGTCGATCGAGACGATCCGCTCGGCGGGCAGCAGGTCGTCCAGGAGCTTGCTGAGCGTCCGCGGGTCGATCCGGCCGCCGCGGGACAGGTCGTCGTGCTCGACGTCGTTCCAGCGCCCGGTCGCCGCGATCCGGCCGGCGACGTCTTCGGTCCGGTAGCCCACCGCCTGGTGGTCGCCGAGTTCGCTCAGGACGTCTTCGGCGGTGCAGCCGGCGTCGCCGACGATGCCGAGGTCGATCGGCCGGTGCGCCCCGAGCGCACCCTGCTCGAGGTCGACCTGGACCAGCTTCGCGTGCGGGCTGAGCAGCGTCCCGTGGCGGGTGGTCCACATGTTCAGCGCGCAGCCCCACCCGACGACGAGGTCGGCGCCGACGATCAGCTCCGCGGCCGCCGGTGAGGCGAACCCGCCCGAGATGCCCAGCGCGAACGGGTCGTCGTGGAAGAGCCCGTGTGCGACGGCCGACGTCGCCAGGAGCGCTCCGCTGCGCGAAGCCAGCTCCCGCAGCGGTTCCCGGCTCCCGCGGGCGCCGCGCCCGGCGACGAACACCGGCCGTTCGGCGGCGATCAGGAGGTCCGCCAGGTCGGCCGCCGCGCCGATGTCGGGGCGCATCGGGGCCGGTCCGGAGATCGACGGCAGCACGTCCGGCAGGCCGGGCGCGGCCTGCGCCTGGACGTCGAGCGGCAGGTTCAGCACCACCGTCCGGCGCTGCTGCCGGGCCGTCCGGAAGGCCCGCACGGTGTCGGCGACCGCGGTCGCGGCGGAGTGCACCCGCTCGGGCACCGCGCCGACCGACGCGGCCAGCGCGTCCTGGTCGATCCGGAAGTTCGACAGCACCGACGAGCCCGCGGAGTCGGCGGTCAGCACGAGCATCGGCGTCCGGCTCTTGGCCGCCTCGGTGATCCCGGTGACGGCGTTGCTCAGCCCGCAGCCCTGGTGCAGCGACAGCACCGAGACCTTCCCGCTGATCCGCGCGTAGGCGTCGGCCATGCTCGCCGCGCCGCCCTCGTGGCGGGCCGCGACGAACCGGACGCCGCCCGCGCGCAGTGCGTTGGTGACCTCGAAGTTCCCGCTGCCCACCACGCCGAACGCCGTCCCGGCGCCGAGGCCGGCCAGGGTGCGGCCGACGAGTTCGGCGACGTTCACCGCTCCACCAGGGCCAGCACGCGCGCCGGGCTGCCGGAACCGCCGACGATCGGCAGCGGGGAGACGATCAGCAGCACGCCGGCCGGCGGCAGCGACGCGAGGTTCCGCAGCTGCGTCAAGCCGTGTTTCCCGGCGCCCAGCAGCAGATCGTGGCAGGGGAACATCGGCTCGAGCCCGGGCGCCTGGCCCGCGTCGGTGCCGACGGTCTCCACGCCGAACCCGGTGATCGGGGCCTCCTCGGCGAGCCACCGCGCGCACTCCGCCGAGACGCCGGGGGTGTGCGAGCCGGTCTCGTCGGCGTTGAGGAACTCGTCCTGGTTCTCGCTGCGCGTGTCCCAGCCCGTGCGGTAGAGCAGCCAGCCGCCGGCCGGCAGCGGCCCGTGGTCGGCCGTCCACGCCGTCACGTCGTCGACCGAGAGCAGGAAGTCCGGGTCCTCGGCCGCCCGCGCCGAGAAGTCGAGCACGACCGCCGGCGCGACGAGCGTCTTCAGCGGCACCTGCGAGACGTCGTGGCCGTCCTTTCCGGACACCCAGTGCACCGGCGCGTCGAGGTGGGTGCCGGTGTGCTCGCCGGTGTGGATGTCGTTCCAGTACCACCGCGGGCCGCGCTCGTCGTAGCGGCTGATCTCCTCGAGGCGGAACGGGATGGTGTTGGCGAAGGGTTCGGGCAGCCGGAGGATCGGCGTGCTCGAGCTCAGCGGGGCGGTGAGGTCGACGATCTCGACCGCCCCCGAGGTGATCGCCTGGCCCAGTCCGTCCAACAACGACATGCCTGCCTCCCGGTGCGGGTGAACGTCTCGTCCGAGACCCTATGCCGGTAGCCCGGTCCTTGACAGGGCCGCGGATCCGGTGTTGTCTTAATGTCGTAGGACAGTAGGAGGGTGTGGGGTGATCGAGTTCGTCCTGGACGGCCGCTCGCGGGTCGCCACGTACATGCAGCTCGTCCTGCAGGTGAAACAGGCGCTGCGCGTCGGCCTGCTCCGGGACGGTGACCAGCTGCCGAAGGTGCGTGAAGTGGCGCAGGCGCTGGCGATCAATCCGAACACGGTGCTCAAGGCCTACCGCGAGCTGGTGCTGGAGGAGCTCGCGGAGGGCAAGCCGGGAGTGGGCACGTTCGTCACGGGCACCCTCGCCGGGCCGTCGCTGGGGTTCCAGGCGCGGTTGCGCGAGGAGCTGGTGGCCTGGCTGGAGCGCGCGGAAGAGGCGGGGATGTCGGGCGACGACATCAGCGCGCTGATCGACACGACGATGCGCGGCAGCACGCCGCCGTTCGACCAATCGAAGCTGTAGTGACCCCGAGGGGAGTCCGACGATGGAGCTGGCGGTGGAGGCCAGGGCGCTGGGCAAGCGCTACGGGCGCAGCTGGGCGCTGCAGGACTGCGCGCTGACACTGCCCGCCGGGCGGATCGCCGCGCTGGTCGGCCCGAACGGCGCGGGCAAGTCCACGCTGCTGCACCTGGCCGTCGGGCTGCTGCGGCCCGACGCGGGGGAGGTGCGCGTCTTCGGCCGCGATCCGCGTGAGGGCCCCGCGGTGCTCGCCGACATCGGGTTCGTCGCGCAGGACACCCCGGTGTACCGGGACTTCACCGCGGCGGAGCTGGTCACCATGGGCGGCAAGCTGAACCGCCACCGGTGGGACGCCGCGCTGGCCCGCGAGCGGCTCGCCGCGCTCGGCATCCCGCCGGACAAGGCCGTCGGCAAGCTGTCGGGCGGCCAGCGGGCGCAGGTCGCGCTGGCGCTCGCCCTGGCCAAGCGTCCGCGGCTGCTGCTGCTCGACGAGCCCATCGCGAGCCTCGATCCGTTGGCGCGCCGCGAGTTCATGCAGGCGCTGATGGGCGCGGTGGCCGAAAGCGAGACCACGGTGCTGCTGTCCTCGCACCTGCTGGCCGACCTCGAACGCAGCTGTGACTACCTGATCGTCCTGCAGTCCTCCCGCGTCCAGCTGACCGGCGCGGTGGACGAGCTCCTCGACGCGCACCGCACGCTCACCGGTCCACGCGCCGGCAGCGAGTCCATCGGCGGGGTCGCGGAAGTCGTCCGCGCCAGCCACACCGACCGCCAGTCGACGCTGCTGGTCCGCCGCGGCGCCGGCCCGATCGATCCACTGTGGACGGAACACGAAGTGACCCTGGAGGACCTGGTGCTCGCCCACCTCGCCGCTGCCGGACCCCGCGTCGCCCCGTCGGCCTGGGAGGTGCCGGCATGATCTGGCTGACCTGGCGCCAATACCGCAGGCAAGCTTATTTCACCCTCGCCGTCCTCGTGGCGCTCGCCGCGATCATGGTCCCGACCGGCCTGGCGATGCACACGAAGTTCGTGGACTCGGGTCTGGCCGCCTGCCGCGCCGCGCTCGGCAAGGCGCCGATGATCACGCAGACGGACTCGGTGGCGAACTGCGACAGCCTCGCCCACCAGTTCCAGCAGCAGTTCGGCGGCCTGGTGTTCGTCGCCGTCCTGTTCGTGATCCTGCCGGTGCTGGTCGGCGTGTTCTTCGGCGCGCCGCTGATCGCCCGTGAGGTCGAGCAGGGCACCCACCGTCTGGTGTGGACACAGGGCGTGAGCCGGCAGCACTGGGCGCTGGTCAAGTTCGGGCTGGTCGGCGGGATCACCGCGGTCCTGGCCGTCGGGTACGCGCTGGGCGTGTCGTGGTGGTTCGAGCCGCTGGTCGCCGCGACCGGGCGGCTGGGCTACTTCGCCTTCGACGTCCAGGGTGTCGTCCCGATCGCGTACACGCTGTTCGCCCTCGCACTGGGGATCTTCGCCGGGACGTACTGGACGAAGGTGCTGCCCGCCATGGGAATCTCGCTCGTCGGCTACGCGGTCGTCCGGGTCGCGATCGAGGCCTTCGCCCGGCCGCGGTACCTGCCGGCGCAGACCCTCACGTTCGCACCGGACAGCAACCAGACCCCGAACACCGCGGCGGGCGACTGGGTGATGGACCAGGGCGTCCGCAACGCGGCGGGCGACATGGTCCTGCCCGACGCCCAGATCGGCCCCTGCGGAGCCGAGGGGTGCGGCACCGGTGGTGCCGGCCCGGGCGCCTACAACTGGGTGCAGTTCCAGCCGGGGGACCGGTTCTGGACGTTCCAGGGCATCGAGACGGGCGTCTTCGCGGTGCTGACGGCGGCGTTGGTCTTTTTCGCGATCCGGCGAGTGCGTGTGCTCGCCTGACGGTCGTGGGCGCGCGCTGCTCGGTTGCACGGCGGAGCGGAGTGGTCGCCGGGGTGGCGTCACGGCGAGAGCCGGCGCGATGCTGACGGCGGCTGATCCGCGGCCTGCATCCGATGATCGCGCAGCGCCTGCGGCCCGGGCCGGCGAACCGTCCGAAGCGCGAGAACTCCGCGGCGCGTGACCCACGCCGGCGCTGCGGCCGTTCGGGTGATCTGGTGGCCGAACCGGCCGAAGGGCACCCGGAGTGTCGGTGCGCCGCCGTATGGTCGCCGAAAATGAGGGTGGACAACGGTGCTGCCGGAGGGCGCGCGGAGGATTCGGAGCCGTGGCGGGTGTGTGTGCTGGACTCGTCGGGCCGGACACTGGGTGCCGGCATGCTGCTGGGCGAATCCACGGTGCTCACCTGCGCGCACGTCGTCCAGGCCGCCGCCGGGGAGGACCAGGCTCCGGCGCCTCCCCGTGAGGTCCTGGTCCGGTTCGTCGGCCTGCCGGGTGCCCCGGAGACCGCCGGCCGGGTGCGGCCCGGCTGCTGGGCGCCGCCGCTGGCCGACGGCCGGGCGGACGTCGCGCTGCTGGACCTGAGCGAAGGGTTCCCCGGGGTGCCGGGTGCCCCGCTGGTCCGGCTCGGCGCGGTGCGCGACCGGGTGGTGCACACCTACGGCTTCCCGCACCCGCACCGGCACGGCGTCTGGGTGAACGACGCGGAGCTGGCCGGGCCGGCCGGCGCCGGCGGCGAATGGGTCCAGCTGAACTCGAAGCCGCCCGGGGAACGCGTCCGCCGCGGGTTCAGCGGCGCCGGCGTGATCGACAAGGCGACCGGCGCGGTGCTCGGCATGGTCGTCACGGAGTACACCGACGAACGCGTCGGGCTCGCGTACCTCATCCCGGTCGAGACGATCGTCCGGCACGTCCCGGCGGTGGCACGGTGGGTGGGTGAGCCGCCGCGGCCGCCGGCCGGCCCGATCGTCGTCCTCATCGGCGACCGCGAATCGGCCGTCGTCCGGGATTTCCTGGCCCAGGCGCGGCGGGAGCGGCGGGTGTCCCGCCCACGCGCGCCGGGCCCGGGGCTCGGCGAGCGGCTCGCCGCGGTCGTCGACGCCACCGGCAAGACCGCCGGCGAAGTGGCCGAGCACGTCAGCGCCGGCATCGGCACCGAAGAGGTCACGACCGTGCTGGCGACCAACCCCGAGGAGGTCGCGGTGGCGGTGGCCGGGGTCGACGCGGCCCAAGCTCCCGAAGAAGTCCTCACCGAAGCGGTGAAACCGTTGATGGACAAGGGAGCCACGGTGCTCGTCCAGTTCAGCACGCCGGACTCGCCCGGCGTCGGTCTCGCCCGGCGCTGGGAGGGCGAACGCAACGCGCGCCGCCTCGACCGGCTGGCGCTGCTGGTCGAAATGGTGGACCACGAAGAGGAACGCACCCGCGACCTGGCGTCGCACGCCCACCCGGGCGTCGAAGTGCCCGGCCACGCCGCGGACCTGCGCCTGCGGCTGGCCGCGCTGCAGTCGGCGGGCGAGCACGTCGAGCCGGGCCGGGTGCGCCGCGCCCTGGCCGTGACCGAGCGCGACGCCGAGGCCGCCCGGCTGGAGCTCATCCGGCTGCACACCGAACTCGACGCCCGCGCGGCCCGCCACGACGAACTGCGCGGCCGGCTCCGCGGTTACAACGCCAAGGCCACCGACGCGGGCCTGATGGAAGACGAAGAACTGGGCGAGCTGTACCGCCCGGCGATGGCGGCGCTCGCCGCGGCCTCGGACGAGACGTCGGTAGCCGACCTGGTCGAGCGGTACGTGCGCGCGGTGCGCCGCCGGCTGGAGGGCGCGTGATGACCGAACCGGTGTGGTGCCACGGGAAACCGGTCGGGCCGATCGGGTTCTGCGAGGTGTGCGGCCGCCGTCGCCTCCCGGCCGAACCGCCGCCCGCGGACCCCGCGCCGAGCACGGAGAGCACCCGCCGCAGCGTCGAGTTCTGGGGCGGCGAGGCCGACTTCCAGTCACTGCCCGCGATCGAGGTGCCGGACCCCGAGAAGCTCGTCCTCGCCGACCCGGACTACCCCGAGCAGCACCGGTTCTGCGGCCACTGCGGGGACCCCGTCGGCCGCGCCTACGCCGGTGAGCCGGGGTTCGCCGAGGGGTTCTGCGAAAGCTGCGGTGAGCGGTTCTCCTTCCTGCCCAAGCTGAAGTCCGGCGACCGGGTCGGCGATCGCTACGTCGTCCTCGGTTGCTTCGCCCGCGGCGGCCTCGGCTGGGTGTACCTGGCCACCGACACCGCGCTCGGCGACCAGCACGTGGTGCTCAAGGGCGTGATCAACAGCGGCAGCGCCGTGCTGCGCGCGCTCGCGCGGGTCGAGCGGGACGTGCTCACCCGGCTCGACCACCCGAACATCGTGCGGATCGGCGACTTCGCCGAGCACCCGGCCCCCGGCGGCGGCGAGCCGGACACCTACATCGTGATGGAGTACGTCGGCGGCCGGTCGCTGCGCGACATCCTCGCGAAGGGGCCGGCGCCGCGGGTCGACCACGTGATCGTCTACGGCCGGGCGATCCTCGCCGCGCTGGACTACCTGCACGGCGAAGGCCTGCTGTACTGCGACATGAAGCCGGACAACGTGATCCACGGCGACAAGCGGGTCAAGGTCATCGACCTCGGCGCGGCCCGGCCGGACGACGGGTCGCCCGGCACCGGGGTCGGCACCGAAGGGTTCCAGGCCCCGGCGCACGAGCTGGCCCGGCACGGCCTGACCGTGCGCTCGGACCTGCACACCGTCGGCCGGACCCTGGAGGCGCTGCTGGACGCCGCCGCCCCGGACCCCGACCCGGCCCGCATCGCCGGCGGTCTCGGCTCGCTGCGGCGGGTGCTCGGGCGCGCGGTCGGGCCGTTCGAGCGGCGGTTCGCCTCGGCGTCGGAAATGGCGGAGCAGCTCGACGGCGTGCGCCGCGAAATCCTTTCCCTGCGCGACGAACGGCCGCGTCCGGTGCCTTCGGCCCTGTTCGAGGACACCGCGGAACTGCTCGACACCGGGCTGGGCGCGGTCCCCGGCCTCGACCGCTGGGCCGGCGGCGAGTTCCTGCGCGGACACCTGACAACGGGCCTGCCGGACGCGGCCGAGGGCGCGGCGTGGCTGCCGATCCCGCGGATCGACCCGGACGACCCGGCCGCGGAGTTCATCGCCGCCGCGGGCGCGCACAGCCCGCAGCGCTGGCTGGACAAGCTGGCCCTGTTCGACGGGAGCTCCGTCGAGATCGAGTTCGCCCGGGCCCGGGCGCTGATCGCCCTGGCGGACCGCCGCGGCGCGGCGGAAGCACTGTCCACGGCGGAGACGCTGCTGGGCCCCGAAGCCACCCGCGACTGGCGGACGTCCTGGCACCACGGCCTGCTGGCCCTGGTCCGGTGCACCGCCGAAGCCACCGAAGCCGCCGAAGCCGCCGAAGCCGCCGAAGCCGCCGAAGCCGCCGAAGCCGCCGAGACAGCAGGGGCCGCCGAGGAGGCCGGAGGCGCGGCGCAGGCCTGGTCTGCCGGAGCCGGCGAGTACGCCGGAGCTGCCGGATCCGGTGGGACAGCGGGGACTGCCGGAGTTGCCGGTGCGGCGGGGGTAACCAGGGCCGTTGGTGCGGCTGGAGAAGCGGGGCGAACTGGAACTGCCGGATTCGGCAGAGCCACGGGGATCGCCGGAGCAGCCGGGCCGGCCGGAGCAGCCGGGCCGGCCGGAGCCGCCGGGGTGGGCAGAGCCGCTGGGGGAGCCGGAGCTGCCGGGGTCGACAGAGGCGCCGGGGCGACCGGCATCGCCGGGGGAGCCGGAGTTGCAGGGTCCAGTAGAGGTGCCGGGCCGGCCGCCGCCGGGGGAGCCGGCGCCGCTGGGGTAGCCGGAGTCTCCGGGGGAGCCGGAATCGCTGGGCCCGGCAGTGCTGCCGGGTCTGCCAGACCTGGTGGAGCAGCCGGGCCGGTCAGAGCCGCCGGGGTAGGCAGAGCCGCCGGGGTAGGCAGAGCCGCTGGGGGAGCCGGACTTGCGGGGTCCGGCAGAACCTCCGGGCTGGCCAGAGTGGCCGGGGTTTTCAGAGCTTCCGGGGTGGTCAAAGCCTTGCGAACCACCCGCGCCGCCAAGACCGCCGGAGCCGCCAGGACCACCCGCGCCGCCAGGACCGCCGGAGCCGCCAGGACCGCCGGTGCCGCCGGAGCCGCGACGGACCTCGGGACCGTCAAAGACCCCGCGGCCGTCAAGGCGGCTGCGTCCGCCAGAGCCGCCAGAGCCGCCAGAGCCGCCAGAGCCGTCAAGGTCGCCGAAGCGCTCGAAGCCGCCGAAGGGGCGTTCGATCGGGTGCACCGGAACCGGCCCGGTGAGCTTGCTCCGAAACTCGCGCTCGGCTTCTGTGCCGAACTGCGCGCGGCCGCCGAGCCGGCCAAGGCGCCCGAGACCGCGGCCGAAGCCGAAGCCGAGATCGCCAGGGTTGCCGATCTCGTCGAGGTGGCCGAGGGCTGCTACCGCTCCGTGTGGCATCGCGACCACAGCCAGGTCAGCGCCGCGTTCGGGCTGGCTCGCTGCTACCTCCGCAGCCGGGGGCGGGACGCCGCCGTCGCCGTGCTCGACGCCGTGCCGCCCGTCTCCCGGCACTACGACGCCGCGCGGATCGCCGCCGTGCGGATCCGGGCCGGGCGGCTGCCGTCCGGGCCGCCCAGCCGGGACGACCTCGCCGACGCGGCCCGGCGGTTGCCGGAGGTCTACCTCGATCCCGAAGCCCAGGACCGGCTCGAGACGCTCGTGCGCGAGGCCGCACTGGCCACGTTCGACAACCCGGACGACAGCGAGGCGTGGACCGGCGGGGCGCTGCTGGGCGAGCCCGTCACCGAGAACGGCGTGCGCGCCCGGCTGGAGCAGTCCCTGCGCCGGCTCGCCGAGCGGGCGCGCGACCGGAACGAACACGGCGTGCTGGTCGATCTCGCCAACTCCGTCCGCCCCAAGACCGGAAGGTGATCCCTCCGATGCCCGACCGGGACAGCCCGTCGTTCACCCTTCAGCTGAGCCAGAACAAGTACCTGGCCCCGTCGGACGACCGGATGGACGCGGTCCTCACCGTGCGCGTGGGCGAAGCCGGCGCCACGGCGGCGGCCGGGCTGCCGGAGACCGCCGAACTGCTGCTGGTGGACTGCTCCAGCTCGATGGACTGGCCGCCCACGAAGATCGAGGCCGCGCGGCACGCCTGCAAGGTCGCGGTCGACTCGCTGCGCGACGGCGTCCGGTTCGGCGTCGTCGAGTGCACCGGGCACGCCCGGCTGGTCTACCCGCCGGGGCCGGAGCTGGCCGTGGCGGACGAGCGGACCCGGCACGAGGCCAGGACCGCGGCGGCCGGGCTGATCGCCGGTGGCGGCACCGCGATGAGCACGTGGCTGGAGCTGGCACGGGAGCTGTTCCGGGCGAGCCCGGGGGCGATCCGGCACGCCGTGCTGCTCACCGACGGCAAGAACGAGTCCGATCGGACGGGCGCGCTGGAGGCCGCGCTCGACCGTTGCCGCGGCGAATTCGCGTGTGACGCCCGGGGGATCGGCGACGACTGGGAGCCGCGGGACCTGCAGCGCATCGCGTCCGTGCTGCGCGGCACCGCCGACGCCGTGCTGGAGGACGCCGAGCTGGCCGGGGACTTCCGGCGGCTGGTCGAGCGGGCGATGGGCCGGACGGTGCCCGACCTCCGGCTGCGGCTGACCACGCTGCCCTACAGCCGGTTGCGGTTCGTCAAGCAGGTCTTCCCGTCCGAAGTGGACCTCACGACGCAGTGCCGGGCCGAAGACCGCGCGATCGAGCTGCCCACCGGCGCCTGGGGCGACGAGCTGCGCGAGTACCACCTCTGCCTCGACGTCGCGCCGGCCGAGCTGGGCCGGAACGAAGACCGGCTGCTCGGCACCGTGACCCTGGTCGTGGGGGACGAGGAGGGTGCCGTCGTCGCGGTCGGCGAGGCCCAGGCGGTCGTGGCCTACCTGACCGACGACCTGGCGTTGTCGAGCGTGCCGGACGAGCACGTCGCCCGCGCCACCGGCCAGGCCGAACTGGGCCGGGCGGTGCGGGCCGGCTGGGACGCCTTCGCGCGGGACGACCGGGCCGAGGCGGTGCGGGAATGGGGTGCGGCGGTCCGGCTCGCGACCGGGCTGGGCAACACGGAGATCCTCAAGCGCCTGGGCCGGCTGATCGACGTGGGCGACGACGGCGAGGTGTCCGTCAAGGACGGCGTGCGCCCGCGCGACGGCTTCTCGCTCGTGCTGGGCTCGACCGTCTCCGCGATTCCCGGCGCCGCGGCGCCGGCCGCGGCTGCCGCCCCCGGAAGCGGCGGAGCGCCGCGCAAGTGCGTCCACTGTGGACATATGGTCCGGCCGACGGCGAACCGGTGCGGGCACTGCGGGAAGCCGCCGGCGGAGGTGCCGTCGTGACCGGGCCCGCACGCAGCACCACCCGGGCCACCCTCTGGTGGCTGCGGCTCGGCCTGGTGGCCGGCAGCGTGCTGGTGCTGGCCACCGCGCTGGTCACCCTCCTCCAGGCGCGGGCGAGCATCACCGAGGTCCGCGAGCGCACCGCGCCCGCGGTGCTCGAGGTGTCGCTCGCCAAGGAGGCCCTGGTCGCGGCCCACGGCGCCGCCGTCGCCGCCTTCGAGCACGGCCAGGCGCGCCTGACCGGCCCCAGCGAGCAGTACGAAGACCAGATCGCCCGAGCCGGTCAGCAGCTCGCCCAGGTCGCCGAGCACAACGCGGCCGGCGAGCCGGGCAGCCAGACGCTGCGGCTGATCGAAGGGCTGCTGCCGGCGTACAACAGCTTCATCGGGCAGGCCGACGCGCACTTCCGGCAGGACGCCGGCGGCCCGCTCGCCGCGAGCAACCTGCAGTCCGCGTCCGACCTGCTGACCGCGGGGGAGAACGGCATCCTCGCGCGGCTCGACACACTCGCCGCGGCCGAGCGCGCCGCGCTGGACGAGCAGCTCGCCACCGCGTGGCTCGACCCCGCGATCACGCTGCTGTGGGCGATGCCGCTGCTGGCCCTGCTCGGCGGGCTGTGGTGGACGCAGCGCTTCCTCGCCCGCACCTTCCGGCGTGCGGTGAACCCCGCGCTGCTCGCCGCGACCGCGGTCCTCGTGCTCCTGGGCGCGGCGACGGCGTTCCTGCTCGGGGTGCAGTCCGCCGCGCGTGACAGCGGGACCGCGCTGGAGCGCACCGTGGACACGGTCTCCGCCACCACGGCGGCCGGGGCCGGCCAGGCCCAGCGGACGCTCGCCCAGGTCCTGGTCGCCCAGTGCGGTGGCGCGGGGGCCACCGCCTGCGGCGACACGGTGACCGCGTTCGCCGCCGCCGCGCCCGCCGCCCAGGCCGTGCCCGCTGCGGCGTCGGCCGACGTCGGCGAGGCGGTCCTGCTGGGGCCGGGGCTCACGGCGCCGGGCTGGACCGGCGTCCTGGGCTGGGGGATCCCGGTCCTGGCCGTCGGGGCCGGGCTCCTGGTCGTCGCGGGCCTGCAACCGCGGCTCGACGAATACCGGTTCCGCGAGACGAGAGGCGGGAGCCGGTCGTGACCAGGCGACGCGTTGTCCTCGGGGTGATCGCGATACTGGCCGTCCACTTCGGACTGTCCGGCTGCGCGGCCGGCACCGGCCCGGACGTGGTGAGCGTGCTCGGGCCGTGGACCGGCGACGAGCAGACCGCGTTCGAGCAGGTGCTCGACGGGTTCACCCGGGAGACCGGGATCGAGGTGCGGTACCAGGGCACCCGCGCGCAGAACCAGGTCCTGCGCGGCGACCTGCAGCAGGGCACGCCGCCCGACGTCGCGGTGCTGTCCAACCCGGCCGAGCTCGCCGGGTACGCCGCCTCGGGTGAGCTGAAGCCGCTGGACGACGTCCTCGGCGCCGAAGCGGCCGGCGCGTACAGCCCGCAGTGGCTGCGGTTGCAGCGGCTCGGCGGCACCGCGATGTACGTGGTGGCGGTGAAAGCCGACCTGAAGAGTGTCGTCTGGTACAGCCCGGCGACGTTCACCCAGCCCGAGCCGGCCACCTGGGAGCAGCTGGTGGCCATCGGGCAGCGGCTCGCCGCGGGCGGGCAGCGACCGTGGTGCCTCGGCATGGGTGCGCCGCCGAACTCCGGGTTCCCCGGCACGGACTGGATCGAGGACATCCTGCTGCACCGCGCCGGGCCGTCGGCCTACCGCGCCTGGGCGGCGGGCCGGCTGGCGTGGACCGACGCCGGCGTGCGCGACGCGTGGCAGAGCTGGGGCACGCTGGTCCTGGCGCCGGGCGCGGTCCGCGGCGGCAGCACGGCGGCGCTGCTCACCTCGTTCGCCGACGCCGGCAAGGCCCTGTTCACCGACCCGCCGGGGTGTGTGTTCGAGCACCTGGGCTCGTTCGCGATCGGCGGTTACACCGCGATCCGCCGTCCCGGCGGCCCGCCCGTGCCCGACCGGGACTTCCGGTTCTTCCCGTTCCCGGGCGCCGGCACCACCGGGCCGTCCGAAGTCGCCGCCGACCTCGCCGGGATGTTCCACGACACCCCCGCCGCGCGCCGGCTCATGGCCTACCTGGCCGGAGAGCAGGGGCAGCGGATCTGGCCGTCCGGCGGGACCACGTTCTCCGTGGACCAGCGCCTGGTCGATCAGGACGTCTACCGCGGCGACGTCGGCAAGCGGATCGCCCGCACCCTCGCGCAGGGCACGGACCTGTGCTTCGACGCGTCGGACCTGATGCCCTCGGCGATGAGCAGCGCGTTCTACCAGGCGGTGCTCGAGTACCTGGCCCACCCCGACCGGCTCGGCACCCTGCTCGGCGAACTGGAGCAGGTGCGCCGCAGCATCGGCCCGCAACAGTGGCTCGACCTGCCGTGCGGGCCGGCCTGAAGCGTTTCCCTACGACGAAAGGACATCCGGTGCCGGAGTACGTGCGGTTCCCGCTGACCGGCGGTGGCTCGGTGGTGGTCGAGGTCGAAGTCGAACCGGGCTTCGAACGGGCGGCGCTGCCCTCGGGCGCGCTCCGCAAAGCGGCGACGACCTTCGAGCACGCGCTGGCCGAGGTCCGCACGGCCGCGGGCGCGGCGCTGGCCCAGTTCCGCGACCTGGGCCCGGATGAGGTCGAGCTGAAGTTCGGCGTGAAGCTGGACGCCCAGGCGGGCGCGGTGATCGCCCGCACGGGTCTGCAGGGCCAGTTCGAGGTCAAGCTGAAGTGGGTCCGCGACGGCGCCGAGCCGTCCACTGAGGACAGTGCGGACGCCGCGGAGGAAGCGCCGGCTCCGGGGTCGCCGGGCGCGCCGTAGCCCCGGCCCCGGCCCCGGCGACGCGCGATCGGCGCCGATTGCGCCCCCGCGCGTCCGGCCTCCGACGAACGGCGGATTTACAACGTTGTATCCAGCGGGTAGGACTGTTTTTACAACGTTGTAACGAACGCGGAGGCTGATTCCCGTGCCGCTGAGCCGCAGGCAGTTCGTCGCCGGAGCCGTCGCCGCCGGTCTGTTCGCGAGTACGCGGGACGCCGGGGCCGCCGTTCCCGGCGGCCGCACCGTCGCCCCCGCGGCCGGCGGGCTCTACACGCCGAACGCGGCTCCGCTCCGGCCCACCGCTTTCCTCAAACTCCCGCCGGGCGCGGTCACCGCGCGCGGCTGGCTCGCCGGGCAGCTGCGCCTGCAGCTCGACGGCCTCTGCGGGCACTACGCGCAGACGTCGCACTTCCTCGACTTCGCCACCAGCGGCTGGGTGCACCCGGAGCGCACCGGCTGGGAGGAGGTGCCGTACTGGCTGCGCGGGTACGTCGACCTCGCCGCGGTCACCGGCGACGCCACCGCGAAAGCCACCGCCGGCAAGTGGATCGACGCGATCCTCGCCACTCAGCAGTCCGACGGCTTCTTCGGCCCGACGGCGCTGCGCACCGCGCTCGACAACGGCCCCGACTTCTGGCCGTACCTGCCGCTGCTGCAGGCGTTGCGGTCGTGGCAGGAATGGACCGGCGACACACGCGTCGTCCCGTTCCTGACCCGCTTCCTGCGCTACATGAACGCGCAGGGGCCCAGCGCGTTCGACTCCGGCTGGGTGTCCGTCCGCTGGGGTGACGGGCTCGACAGCGTGTTCTGGCTGTTCAACCGCACCGGCGACACGTTCCTGCTCGACCTCGCCGACAAGATCCACACCTACGGGGCCAACTGGGTCGGGAACCTGCCGAGCCTGCACAACGTCAACGTCGCCCAGGGTTTCCGCGAGCCCGCGCAGTACGCGCTGCGCACCGGCTCGGCGTCGCTGACCCAAGCCACCTACCAGGACTACAGCACGGTCATGGCCACCTACGGCCAGTTCGCCGGCGGCGGCTTCGCGGGCGACGAGAACGCGCGCCCCGGCTTCGGCGACCCGCGGCAGGGCTTCGAGACGTGCGGGATCGTCGAGTTCATGGCCAGCCACCAGCTGCTCACCCGGCTGACCGGCGACCCGGTGTGGGCCGACCGCTGCGAGGACCTCGCGTTCAACTCGCTGCCCGCCGCGCTGGACCCGGCCGGGCGCGCGGTGCACTACATCACCAGCGCGAACAGCGTCGACCTCGACAACGTGCCCAAGAGCGAAGGCCAGTTCCAGAACGGCTTCGCGATGCAGGCCTACCTGCCCGGCGTCGACCAGTACCGCTGCTGCCCGCACAACTACGGCATGGGCTGGCCGTACTTCACCGAGGAACTCTGGCTGGCCACCCCGGACAACGGGCTCGCGGCCGCGATGTACTCCGCCAGCAGCGTCACGGCGAAGGTCGCCGACGGCACCCCGGTGACCATCACCGAAGACACCACCTACCCGTTCTCCGAGCAGGTCACCTTCACCGTCCGGACGCCTCGGAGCCTGGCTTTCCCGTTGTACTTCAGGATTCCCGCGTGGTGCGCGGCGCCGCGGCTGGTCGTCGCGGGCGTGTCGGTCGCGGTGACGGCCGGGCCGTCGTTCGCGAAGGTCTCGCGGACCTGGGCGGACGGCGACGTCGTCACGCTGACGCTGCCGCAGCGCACGACCGTGCGGACCTGGAGCGCGAACCACGACTCGCGGTCGGTCGACCACGGCCCGCTGACCTACTCGCTGAAGATCGGCGAGAGTTACCAATCGCTGGGCGGTTCCGCGCAGTTCCCGCAGTACGCCGTGCACGCGACGACGCCGTGGAACTACGGCCTGGCCCCCGACGCGGCGCTGACCTTCTCGGCGGCCGGGGGAACGTTGCCCGCCAACCCGTTCACCCCGGACGCCGTCCCGGTGAAGATCACCACCTCGGCGCGGAAGATCGCCGAGTGGACCGCGGACGACCAGCACGTCGTCACGCCGCTGCAGGCGTCCCCGGCGAAGAGCGACGCGCCGGTCGAGACGATCACGCTGATCCCGATGGGCGCGGCGCGGCTGCGCGTCACGTCGTTCCCGACGGCGGCGCCGGACGGGCACCCGTGGCTGCCGGGCGGCGGGGGAGCGGCCCTCAGGATCGTGAACCGCAACTCCGGCAAGGTCTTGGGTGTCGATCAGATGTCCACAGCGGACAGTGCGCGGGTGGTGCAGTTCGCCGACAACGGGACCGACGACCACCTCTGGTACCTGGTCGCGAACGGCGACGGCTGGTACCGGATTCGCAACCACCACTCGGGCAAGGTGCTCGGTGTCGACCAGATGTCCACAGCGGACAGCGCGCGCGTGGTGCAGTTCGCCGACAACGGCACGGCGGATCACCTCTGGCAGCTGGTCGACAACGGCGACGGCTGGTGGCGGCTGAAGAACCGCAATTCCGGCAAGGTCCTCGGCGTCGACCTGATGTCGACGGCGGACAGCGCCCAGGTGGTCCAGTTCGCCGACAACGGAACCGCGGACCACCTCTGGCAGCTGCGTTAGCGAGTCTGCCGCGGCTTGTCGTGAGTGTTCAGGGCGGTTCTAACCGCCCTGAACACCCACGACAGGGCGGGCTCAGCGCTTGACGCCGACGATCCCGGCCACGCACTTCGCGGAGCCGCTGAGCGGGGTGAGCCGGGGGCCGTCGGGCCACCACTCGTCGCACACCGACAGGCCCGGGGCGGACGTCGCGTTGGGCTGCAGGAACTCCAGGCCCGGCAGCATCGCCTCGATCTCGGTGCGGGTGCGGAACCGGCCGGCGCCGAGGGGGCCCTGGGTCAGGATGTCCTCGATGCGCTTGGCGATCGCGGTCAGCTCCGGCACCTCGGGGTCGAAGAAGTGCGACAGCACCACGTACGAGCCCGGCGCGAGCGCGTCGATGTACTCGCGCATGACGTCGGCGGCGCCGTCACCCTCGAAGTGGTGCATGGTGCCGACGTGCAGCAGGGCGACCGGCTCGGCGAAGTCGATGTGCCGCAGCACTTCGTCGTTGCCCAGCACCGCTTCCGGCTTGAAGATGTCCGCCTCGACCATGTGCGTGAAGTCGTTTTCGGCGAGCAGCGCGCGGCCGTGCGCCAGGACCACCGGGTCGTTGTCGATGTAGACGACGCCAGTGTCCTTGTCGATGCGCTGGACGATCTGGTGCGTGTTCTCCGCGGTCGGCAGCCCGGACCCGCAGTCGACGAACTGCCGGATCCTGGTCTGGGTGGCGAGCATCCGCAGCGCGCGGTTGTGGAACCCGCGGTTGCCGCGGGCGATGTCCACCGCTTCCGGGACCGCCTGCCGGATCTTCTCCATCACGACGCGGTCGACTTCGTAGAAGTTGTGACCGCCGAGGAACCCGTCGTAGATCCGCGCGATGCTCGGCCGCTCCGGATCCACCCCCACCGGCTTCTGGCTGGGGGAACCCGGGGACGGGACGTCGGACATGGCGACCTCGCAGGACATCGGCGCGGCGTTGGGCCACCGAGCGTAGTAGGTCGCGTCCCCGCGGTAAACGCGAGGTCAGCCGCTCGGCCGAAGCCGCTGGTCCGGGATGTCGTCCCGGAAGTCGTCACGGCGTCCGACGCGTTCCCGGCGCAGCCGCGCCAGGTGCTGTTCGATCCGCCGGTCGAGGTCTCGCGCGGCCTCGGACAGTTCCGTCAGGTCGCGACGGGACCCCGGGTGGCCGAGCGCCCCCGTGTCCACTTCGTCCCCTGTCCTGTCCACTAACGGCACCTCCCGCGTCGGTTCGGTCCCTTCCCGTGCTGCGTTACTGCCCCATTCGGAGCACCCCAAAACCCCCGGGCGCCGGTGAGCCGGGGCACGCACGAGCACGTCCGGCAAAACCGCAGATCTGTCCGGCCGGGTCACCGGGAAAGCCCTGGTGCCAATTTTGACCAGGTGGTAGAAATCTTGTGGAGCTGTGGCGGGCCTCCGCCACCTTGATCTCAGGAGCTGGGGATGAGCCTGCTTTCCGTGCAGCTGTATTCGGTCCGCGACGCCTTCGCGGCCGATCCCGCCGACACCCTGCGGCGTCTCGCCGCGATCGGCTTCACGCAGGTCGAGCCGTACGGCGTCGTCGAGAACGTCGACGCCCTGCGGGCCGGGCTGCCGGCCAACGGCCTGACCGCGCCGACCGCGCACGCCCGGCTGATCGGCGCCGACCAGGCCGCCGTGTTCGCCGCGGCCGCCGAGCTGGGCATCGGCCTCGTGATCGACCCGCTGGTCAAGCCCGAGCAGTGGCAGGACCCGGCCGACATCGCCGCCACGGCCGACGCCCTCAACGCCGCCGCGAAGGTCGCGGCCGAGCACGGCGTCGGCGTCGGCTACCACAACCACTGGTGGGAGCTGGAATCCCGGATCGACGGCCGTGCCGCGTTCGAGGTGTTCGCCGACCAGCTCGACCCCGCCGTCGCGCTGGAGGTCGACACCTACTGGGCCACCGCGGGCGGCGAGGACGCGGCCGCGTTGCTGGGCCGGCTCGGCGACCGCGTCAAGGCGATCCACGTCAAGGACGGCGGCCTTGCCACCGACGCCACCGGCCAGCTCCCCGCCGGCCAGGGCCAGGTCCCGATCGCCGAGGTGCTCGCCGCCGCGCCGAACGCCCTGCGGGTGGTCGAGTTCGACGCCTTCGACGGGGACCTCTTCGAAGCCATTTCCGCCAGCCACGCCTTCCTGACCGGCGCCGGGCAGTGACCGGCGGGCCGGTCGGCGTCGGGTTCGTCGGCGCCGGCGTCATCAGCGGCACCTACCTCGAGAACCTGACGAGCTTTCCGGACGTCCGCGTCCTGCGTGTCGCCGACCTCGACACCGAGCGCGCGGCGGCGCGGGCGGCCGAGTATGGCGTGCCGCGCTCGGGCACCGTGGCCGAGCTGCTCGACGACCCCGACGTCGAGCTGGTGGTCAACCTGACCACCCCGGCTTCGCACGTCGATGTCGGGCTCGCCGCGCTCGAGGCGGGCAAGCACGTCTGGGCGGAGAAGCCGCTCGCGCTCGACCGCCAGACCGGCCGCAAGCTGCTGGACCGCGCGCGGGAGAAGGGCCTTCGCGTGGCCAGCGCGCCCGACACCGTGCTCGGCGCCGGGCTGCAGACCGCGCGCCGCGCGATCGACGAAGGCCGGATCGGGCAGCCGAACACCGCGCTCGCGCTGTTCCAGGTGCCGGGCCCGGAGAGCTGGCACCCCGCGCCGGAGTTCCTCTTCCAGGCCGGCGGCGGGCCGCTGCTGGACATGGGCCCGTACTACCTGACGACGCTGGTGCACCTGCTCGGCCCGATCCGCCGGGTCACCGGCGCCGGCGGCCGGGCGCGCGACACCCGCGTCATCGGGTCGGGGCCGCGCGCCGGGACGGAATTCCCGGTGACGGTGCCGACCACGGTCACCGCACTGGTCGAGTTCACCTCGGGCGGGTCCGCCCAGGTCGTGCTGAGCTTCGACTCGGCGTTGAGGCGCACCGGGTTCGTCGAGCTGACCGGCACGCTCGGCACGGCCGTGCTGCCGGACCCCAACCGGTTCGACGGGCCGACCGCGCTGCACCTGTTCGGCCGGGACGAGCCGGAGGAGCTGGCGCCGGAGGGGCACGCGGCGTCGCGCGGCACCGGCACGTTGGAGCTGGCGCGGGCGATCCGCGCCGGCGTGCCCGAACGCGCGTCCGGCGAGCTGGCCTACCACGTGCTCGACGCGATGCTGGCCATCGACGAGTCGCTGACCCGCGGGCAGCCGGTGGAGGTGGCGAGCGTCGTCGCCGTGCCGCCCGCGCTGCCGCTGGCCTGGGATCCCCGCGAGAAGACGCTCTAGAGCGGGACGGTGAGCAGGTTCTGCAGGGAAAACCGCAGCGAGCCGACCAGGTCCACGTCGCCGGGCACGGTCAGCCACTGCACCTGCAGGCCGTCCATCAAGGCGATGAAGGTCAGCGCCGCCACCCGTGGATCGACGCCGTCGCGCAGCTGGCCGCGCGCGGCCAGGACCTCGAACGACTCGCGCACCCCTTCGCGGGCGGCCCGGTAGTGCTCGACGAAGTAGTCGTGCGCGGGGTGGTCCGGGGCCACGGCTTCGGCGGCGAGGCGCGAGTAGAGGTCGACGATCCCGGGGTGGCGGACGTTGTGCTCGGCCAAGGCGACGAAGTGGCGCAGGACGTCGAGCCCGGCCGGGACGCGCAGCTGCTCGCGGTCGGAGTCCTCGGCGTCGCGGCGTTCGAGGACGGCGGCGAGCAGGGCTTCCTTGGTCGGGAAGTAGTAGAGGAGGCCGGCGTGCGTGATGCCGACGCGCTTGGCGATCTCCCGCAGCGACGAGCTGTGGTACCCGAGCTCGCCGTACGCCGCGGCCGCCGCCGTGATGATGTCCTCGCGGCGGATCCGGCCCTTCAGGTAGCCCCCGGTCACGGGGCTGCGGTGGTCTCGGCGACGTGCACGATCCCATCATGCCGCAGCGGCGATTCGCACAAGCGCAGTGATCGGTCGAACAAATCAGTTGTGCGAACGCTCGGTTCTTGCGAGCATCGCCGGGTGAAGAGCGCGGAACGGCAGCGGGTCATCGTCGAACGGCTGCGCGGCACCGAGCAGGTCGGCGTCGCCGAGCTCGCCGAGGTGACCGGCGCGTCGGAGATGACCGTGCGCCGGGACCTGGACCACCTCGCCGCCCGCGGCGTGCTGCGGCGGGTGCACGGCGGGGCCGTCCCGGCGTCGCCGTCCGGGGTGGAGCCGCCGTTCGCGGCCCGCGCGACGGCGTCCATCGCGGCTAAGCGGGCCATCGCGGCCGCGGCGGCCGAGCTGATCTCCGACGGCGAGACCGTCGTCCTCGACAGCGGGACGACGGCGCTGGAGCTGGCCCGGCTGCTGCGCGAGCGCTCGGTCACCGTGATGCCGCTGTCGCTGCACGCCGCGCGTGAACTGGCCGACGCCCCGCACGTACGGCTGCTGCTGCCCGGTGGCGAGCCGCGACCGGGGGAGCAGGCGCTGGTCGGCCCGTTGACGCTCGCTTCGCTGCGGGCGCTGCGCTTCGACGTCGCCGTGCTGAGCCCGTGTGCGTTCGGCCTCGAAGCCGGGCTGACCGCGTTCGACCTCGCCGACGCCGAAGTCAAGCAGCAGGCCCTGGCCGTGTCGGCGCGGTCGATCGTGCTGGCCGACAGCGCGAAGTGGGGCCGCGTCTCGCTCGCCCGCGTGTGCCCCGCCGACCGGCCCGACGTCCTGATCACCGACCCGGGCGCCCCCGCGGACCAGCGTGCGGCACTGGCCGAGCGCGGGGTGCTCGTGCACGTCGCCGTCCCGCCCGGGAACTTTGCCGAAGACGCCCCAGAGAACCACACGGAGAACCGATGACGACCGCTCCCGCCCGTCCGCGCGCCGCCCGCGTCGCGACGTGGATGTTCTTCGCCCTCAACGGGTTCGGCATGGGGATGTGGGTGGTGCACATCCCGAACGTCGAGCGCGCGACCGGCATTTCGCACAGCACGCTGGGCGCGCTGCTGCTGGTGCTGGGCGGCGCGGCGTTCGCCGGGATGCAGGTGTCCGGCCCGCTCGTCGACCGGCTCGGCCACCGCAAGCTGGTCCCCGCCGCCGGGGTGTTCCTCGGCTTGGCGCTGTGCGCGCCGGGCTTCGCGAACTCGTGGTGGACGCTGGGGCTTTCGCTGATCCTCTTCGGGTTCGGCAACGGCGCGATCGACGTCGGGATGAACTCGCACGCGGTCGTCGTGGAACGCGCGTACCCACGCCCGATCATGGCGTCGTTCCACGCGATGTGGTCGATCGGCGGCGCGCTGGCCGCGGCGATCGGTGCCGCGACGCTCGGCGCGGGGGTCGCGACCGGCGTCACGCTCACGGGCACCGGCCTGCTGTGCATCCTGCTTTCGCTGGTCGCGGCCCGGTTCCTGATCGAGCCGGCCGACGCGCCGGCCGACGTCGCGCAGGCGGCGCCGGCGGCGACGTCCACCCGCCGGACCCCGGGGCGGCTGATCTGGCTGCTGGGCGCGCTGGCCCTGGCGCTGATGCTGTCGGAGGGCGTGGCGAACGACTGGGCGGCGCTGCACCTGGAGAAGGACCTGGGCACGTCGGCCTCGACGGCGGCGTTCGCGTACGGCGCGTTCGCGGTGGCGATGACGACCGGCCGGTTCCTGACCGACCGCGTCGCGGCCTGGGCGGGCCCGGCGGCGATCGTCCGCTACGGCGCGGCGATGGCGGCGGTCGGGCTCTCGGTGGCCGCGGCGGCCCCGTGGGTCCCGCTGTCGCTGGTGGGCTGGGCGATCTTCGGCCTCGGCCTGTCGGGCGGGGTACCGCAGCTGTTCTCGGCGGCGGGCAACCTGGACACGCGCAACTCGGGCGCGCTGATGGCCCGGGTGGTCGGGCTGGGTTACGTGGGTCTGCTGGCGGGGCCGGCGTTGATCGGTGGGCTGACGCGGTGGATGCCGCTGAGCGTGACGTTCGCGGTGCCGGTGGTGCTGTGCGTGCTGGCGGCGGTGTTCGCGGGGGTGCTGACGCCGAAGCCGGCACCGGCGGAGGAGCCGGTGCGCTCCTGAGCTTCCCGTACGTGAGTCGGTCCGGTCGCTCTCTTTCTCACTTGCCCGTGGTACGGCGGGAAATTCTCCGTTCGCCTCTACTGTGGACGGTGAAGGAGGCGTCGCCCGCCGTCTCGTGATGAGGGAGAATCAGTGAAGATCCTGATGTTCGGCCGCGGCACGATCGCGACGCTCTACGGCTGGGCGCTGGCGGGTTCGGGACACCAGGTGGAGTTCTACGTCCGGCCCGGACGGGCGGCCGAGTACGGTCCGGAAGTGGAGCTGGACATCCGGGACGGGCGCACCGGCCGCGGCGTGCCGGTCCGGCGCCGGTGGCCGGTCACCCTGCGGGAGGACCTGGACGCCGGCCACGATTACGACCTGATCTTCCTGAGCGTCAACCACGATCAGCTGGACGCCGCCGTCGGGTTCCTGAGCACCCGCGCCGGTGCCGCCACCGTGCTGGTGTTCAACAACGTCTGGGCCGACCCGGCCGCCGCCGTGTCGGCGCTGCCCGCCGATCAGGTCGTCTGGGGATTTCCCGGTGGTGGTGGCGGGTTCCTCGGCTCCACGCTGCACGGTGGCGTCGTCAAGAACGTGTTCTTGGGGTTCTGCGGCGACTCGAACCGCACCGACCGCTACGGGGCGGTTCGCGGGCTCTTCCGCGACGCGGGGTTCTCGGTGTCTGAGAGCAAGGATTTCCGCAGCTGGCTCTGGTTCCACTTCATCCTGGACGCCGGCCTCATGACGCAGGCGCTGGCGGTGGGTGGGCAATCGGCACTCCTCCGCTCACCGGCCGCCGTCAAGGAGTCCGTCCTGCTCGTGCGCGAGATGATCCCGGTGCTGACGGCCAAGGGCGGCAGCCCGGGGATGGGCGCCGCGCTCGTCTCGCGGGTCCCGGCGGGCGTGCTGGGCTTCGCCGTGCGGAAGCTGCTCGGCGCGGAAAACCTGTACAGCTTCCTCATGGAGCAGCTGGAACGCACCGGGCAGATCACTCGCGACTCGGCGGGCGCGTACGCGAGGGACGTGCTGGTCGAGGCCCGCGGGCTCGGCGTCCCGCTGCCCCGGCTCGCGGCGCTGGAGCCGGTGTTCGAGTAGGCGCAGCGCCTGCTGTCCGCTCCTCGCTCAGTGGTGGTGGGCCAGACTTTCGTGGACCAGGTCGGCGCCGGTCGCGGGTTCGGTGTGGACGGCGACCGCCGTCAGCCGCGGAACCGCGTGCAGCAGCCGGTGTTCGACGTCGTGGGCGATGCGGTGGGCCTGCTCGACGGTCAGCGTCGTTTCGACCGTGACGGCGAGTTCGGCGCGCAGGTGGTGCCCGATCCAGCGCATCCGCAGTGGCCCGGCGCCGAGCACCCCCGGGACGTCGCGTGCGGTGGTTTCGGCCAGCTCGACCGTCGCCGGGTCGACGGCGTCCAGCAGCCGCCGGAACACCTCCTTCGCCGCGTCACGCAGGACGAACAGGATCGCGACGGTGATGCCGAGCCCGACGATCGGGTCCGCGGCGGGAAACCCGAGCGCGACGCCGGCCGCGCCGAGCACGACGGCCAGTGACGTGAAGCCGTCGGTCCGCGCGTGCAGGCCGTCCGCGACCAGGGCGGCCGAGCCGATCTCGCGCCCGACGGTGATCCGGTAGCGCGCCACCAGCTCGTTGCCGGCGAAGCCGACCACTCCGGCGGCCGCGACCACCCACAGGTGGCCGACCGGGCGCGGGTCGAGCAGCCGCAGCACGGACTCGTACCCGACGACCACGGCCGACGCGGCGACGACGAGCACCACGACCACTCCGGCGAGGTCTTCCGCGCGCCCGAGGCCGTAGGTGTAGCGGCGCGTCGCGGCCCGCCGGCCCAGCAGGAACGCGATGCCGAGCGGGACGGCGGTCAGCGCGTCGGCGAAGTTGTGGATGGTGTCGCCCAGCAGCGCGACCGAGCCCGTGACGAGCACCAGCACCAGCTGCGCGACGGCGGTGACGAACAGCGCGGCGAAGGACCGCACGAGCGCCCGCATCCCGCGCCGGCTGGTCTCGAGGGCGTGGTCGACGCGGTCGGCGCTGTCGTGGCTGTGCGGCCGCCACCGCGAGTGGCGGTGCCCATGTCCGTGCCCGTGTCCCTTGCTCATGGATGTCATGTTACCTGCGCAGGCACGCATATACGCAAGTAGTAGGGTAGCTGAATGCACGCGGAGCTGCCGGAGTTCGACATGCCCACGGACGAGCAGGTCCACTTGGCCGCGGAGTCGTTCCGCCTGCTGGCCGACCCGACCCGCATCAAGGTCCTCTGGGCCCTGCTCCAGGGCGAGTCCTCGGTGGCGTGCCTGGCGGACCTGGCGGGCGCGGCCCCGACGGCGGTCAGCCAGCACCTGGCGAAACTCCGGCTGGCGGGCCTGGTGAAGGGCCGCCGCGAGGGCACGTTCGTCTACTACTCGGCGGCCGACAACCACGTCCGCGGCCTGCTGGCCCAGGCGTTGCACCACGCGGACCACCTGGACCGCGACCTGCCCCCGGGCGAGCACGCCCAGCCGCACCACCCGCGGGCGGACTAACCCAGCGGGGCCGCCAGCCGGGCGACGAGCCCCTCGGCGATCTCCCGCGACGCCTGGCGCAGCTCGCCGGGCGAGAACGCGTCCTCGGTCCCGATCCGGATCCGCCCGGGACTGCTCACGCTGCGGGCGGCGACCTTGATCGTCGAGGCGACCGGATCCAGCCCGATCGCCGGCGCGAGGCTGCCGGGCACCGCGAGCCCGAGGTCCAGCAGCGTGTGCAGCCGGTCCGCGACGCGCGCCGCGAGGTCGTCCTCGCCGAACGGGAACCAGCACGTCCGCTGGCCGGTGCTCAGCACCGCGAGACCGCGGTCCTCGGCCGCCGAAAAGGCCCAGGCCCCGCCCGCGGAGGAACCGGCGCGGGTGAAGTCCGCCGCGAGCTCGTCGCGGACCCGGTCGAGCTCCGGCGTCCCGTGGTGCGTCGCCGGGACGGCCGGAACCAGGTGGACTTCGACGAGCGGACCGCGCGGCTCGTACTCCCGCGGGAGGATCGCCGATCGCCAGACGACCGTGAGTTCTTCGAGGTGCTGCACGCCGCGGAACGATAGCAACGATCTCAGCCGATCGGTTCCTGCAGCTCGGTCACCCACCCCGCCGGATCCTCCGGGCAGTCCAGGTACAGCTCCCGCTGCGCCCCCGCCGAGCGGTGGCCGTGCTCCTCGATCCACCGCACGACCGCCTGCCAGCTCGGCAGGACACCGTCGATCGCGCCGCGGTGGACCAGCGTCGCCGCGCGGGTCGCCGGGAGGTCCGCGACGCTCAGGCCGTTCAGGTCACCGGAGCCGACCGACGCCGGGATCGCCGCGTGCACCATGACTTCGTCCTCCGCGCGCTGCTCGTAGAAGCACGTCAGGCGCCCGGCCGGCGTCACGTCCGCGGCCGGCAGCCGCCGGCCCAGCTCCGCGCACAGCGGGCGGACCACCGGGCCGATCGCTTCCGGTGCGAACCCCGCCGCGACACCCGTCAGCTCCACCAGCCGCACGGCCGGCAGCTCCTTGACCACGACGTCGTACGCGGGCGCGCGGCCCTCGTCCTCGATCGTCCGCAGCCGGGCCTCGACCTGCGCCAGCTTCGCCGCGGTCTCCGCCACAGCGGCTTCCAGCTCCGCGCGCCGCAGCGTCAGCATCCCGCGCACCCGCTCGACCGGCACCTCCTCGGCCAGCAGCGTCGCCACCTGCTCGAGGGTGAACCCGAGATCCTTCAGCGCGACGATCCGGTTGAGGCGCGCCAGCTGCCCCGCGGTGTAACTCCGGTAGCCCGTCGCGGGGTCGACGCGGGCCGGGCGCAGCAGCCCGAGCGCGTCGTAGTGGCGCAGCATCCGGACCGACACCCGGCCGTGGCGGGCGAAGTCCCCGATCGAGAACACCCGCCGATCATTCCCCAGGCGGGACGAACCCGCCCACGACGTCCGCCGCGAGCTCGGCGAACGTGATCGCCGTGTCGTCCTCGTGCGCCGGGCCGACCACCTGCAGCCCGGCCGGCAGCGCACCCCCGGCCGGGGCGGACACCGCGGGCAGCCCGGGCAGCGACGCCTGCGCGATCCAGAACACCTGGTCGTCGTAACGGCTTTGCCCGCCCTCGTGGGGAAAAGCGGTCGTGAAGACCGTCGGGCAGAGGAAGACGTCGGTGTCCCGGAAGTACCGCGCCCACGCCGCCGTCGAGGCCAGCCGCCGCCGTTCCTGCTCGACGACCCCCGCGAGGTCGCCTTCGTGCATCGCGAAGAACAGCTCGACCTGGAAGCCGAACGACTCCGCCTGGGCGGCCGGGTCGACGCCGTCCGGCCAGCCCTCGCCGACCCGGACCCCGGCGCGGGCGAGCGCGTCGACGACGTCCGAGAGCGCGTCGCCGACCTCACCGGTCACCGGGCAGCGCGGGTCGTCGAGGACGACGCCGACCCGGAAGTCCGCCGGCCGGGTGCGCCGCGGGGGCGCGAGCCGCCACGAGTACGCGTGCGCCTCGGCGCCGTCCGGCCCGCCGGTGACGCCGAGGGCGAGCCGCAGGTCGGCGGCCGAGCGCGCCAGCGGCCCGGCCGCCGACGGGAAGTCGCGGCCGGGGCCCGCGGGCGGCCCGGGCGGCTGGAACCCGCGCAGCGGCACGGTTCCGGCGGTCGGCTTGAGGCCGTAGACGCCGCAGTAGGCCGCCGGGATCCGGATCGAGCCCGCCAGATCCGAGCCGTACTCCAGGTACGACAGCCCCGCGGCGACCGCGGCCGCGGCGCCCCCGGACGAGCCGCCCGGCGTGCGGGCCGGATCGCGGGGGTTGAGCGTGCGGCCGTACAGCGGGTTCACCGTGCGGCCGAAGTCGGCGAGCATGTGGTGCACGTTCGACTTGCCGACGACGATCGCGCCCGCGGCGCGCAACCGTTCGACGACGGCCGCGTCCCGGTCCGCGACGTGCTCCGCGAACGCCGGCTCACCCCAGGTCGTGTGCATGCCTTCGACGTCGAAGGCGTCCTTGACGGTCATCGGGACGCCGTGCAGCGGCCCGACGTCATCACCGCGCGCGACGGCCCGATCCGCCTCCTCGGCGGCCTTGAGCGCGACGTCGCGGTGGGTTTCGACGACGGCGTTGAGCGGGGACTTCCCGACGCGGTCGAGGAGTTCTCCGGTCAGGTCACGAGCCGAGAGCGCCCCACGGCGGATCCCGGCGGCCACCTCGGTGGCGGTTCGGAAGGTCATGCGCCGAGGAGTACGGCCTGACACGGTGTCAGGGTCAAGCGCCGAGCCCCGGCCGGGTTCGTCGCGGCGCTGATCGGGGGACGCGCCGTCGGCGGGTTCGGAGAGGAAGTGCTGCGGCGCCCGGTGGCCGGCCGGTCCACAGAGGATGACGAACGGGACGACGGTATCCCGGCACGGAGCGCCGCGGGGTTCCCGGACGCGCGGGATGGGTAACCAAGAGTGACAGCCGCCCGACCCACGGACGGCGGAGGGAGAGCGATGCCGATCGCAGCGGAGCGCCTGACCGCACCCCCGGCACCACCCGAGCCGATCCCGGCGGACCCGGTCGGACCGAGTCCCGACCCGGCACCGCCGGGCCCGGATCCGGTGCCGCCGGGCCCCGGCCCGGACCGGCCGACGCCCGAGCCCAGTGGCGTACCGGTCCCGGACCCCATCCCGCCCGAGCCGACACCCGGTCCCGACCCGACATGAGTTACGGCTTTCGGATGATATGAGTTCCGTATGAGTTGGTGTACGCTCGGGTCATGGCAACAGCGCAGAACTACCGGCGGATGGTCAACGCCGGGAACAAGCTCGTCGTCGGGCTCCAGCGGCTCGGCATCGCCTTCGGCCCGATGCAGCTGCTCACGGTCGCGGGACGCCGCACAGGCGTCCCGCGCACCTTCCCTATCGCGGTGATCCCGCAGGACGGCGAGCGGTACATCATCCAGGCCTACCCGAAGGCGGCCTGGGTGGCGAACGTGCGCGCCGCGGCCAGCGTCACGCTGACCCGCGGCCGCCGTTCGGCCACCGCGCGCCTGGTCGAGGTACCGGTGGAGGAGCGGCGCCCGATCCTGCGCAAGCTCGTGGAAACGAGCCCGCCGAGCGTCGGCAACCGTTACGTGACAACGGGTCTCGCCGAATCCGCCAACCCGGACGCGGTCGCCGACGCGGCAGGCCGGATCGCGGTGTTCCGTGTCGAGCAGGTCTAGAGCATGCGGTCCCGCAGCGAGCCGCCGACGCCCCCGCGCTGTCGGCGGGCTTCACCCCGCGCATCGCCCAGCTGCGTCTTCAGCCCGGCACCACGCGGGTAAGCGCCCCGCTGGGCGGCAGTGCGCTCCTCGAGAAGCCGACCTACGACCCGAGCCCGAGGGCCGGGCCGTCCAAGTCGGAGACGGCAACAACGTGCCGCCGGGCGTCGTGCTTGCGCACCGTGTCGTACTGAAGGCCCATACCTGCCCCAGCCGGTCGGAGCGCCTGGAACGCCATCCCACAGCACCGGGTCGGAAGCCGGGCCGACACCCCGAGCCCGGCCCTGGCGGCCGGACCGTCCGAGCCGGTTCCGGCAAGGATGCGTGGCCGGGCGTCGTGCGCCAGTTCACGCGGAAGGCCCGGACCGGGCCCGTCCAACCGGATCGCCTGGGAAGCCGTCTCGCGGTGCGCGGCCGGAAGCTGTGCCAATGTCCCAAACCCGACAACCGGACCGTCCACCCCGGATCTGGCAAGGATGCGTGGCTGAGCGTCGTGTGCCAGTTCGCTCCGAAGGCCCAGACCGGGCCCGTCCAACCGGATCGCCTGGGAAGCCGTCTCGCGGTGCGCGGCCGGAAGCCGTGCCAACGTCCCAAACCCGACAACCGGACCGTCCACCCCAGATCCGGCAACGACGCGCGGCCGTGCGCCGTGTGCCAGTTCGCACCGAAGGCCCAGACCTGCCCGCCCGACCGGATCGCCTGGGAAGCCGTCTCGCGGTGCGCGGCCGGAAGCCGGCACAACGCCCCAAACCCGACAACCGGACCCTCCAGGTCGGTTCCGGCCACGACGCACCACCAGGCGTCGTGCGTCGGTTCGCGCCGAAGCCACAGACAGGACCTGCCCAACCGGATCGCCTAGGAAGCCACCCCGCAGCGAGCCGAAAGCTGCTCGACCCCGGGCCCGGAAAGCTCGTCGAGCACCGCGTCGCGGCCGGTCATGGCCAGCACCAGGGCGAGCATCGGCCCCGTCACCTCGGGCCCGCTCCCGGTCGACCAGCCCGCGTCGCTCGCCCGCAGCGTCAGCCCGGCGATCCGCTTCTTCGCGCCGATCAGCAGGTTGGACCGCCGGTAGAACTCGGCGACCTGCACCAGCGTCGCGATCGGGAACGCCCGCTCGAGCCCGAGCGGGCGCCGGATGTCGGTGCCGTGCACCACGATCTCGCCGAGCCACGAATCCGTCGGCCCCGGCGGCCCGCTGGTGTCGTTCGCGTGCTCCCGCAGCTGCGCGAGCGTCGCCTCCGGGCCGGCCGCGGTCTCGCGGGCGACGTTCTTCGCGGCCATCGCCTGGAACCGGAATCCGGAACCGGCCAGCCGCCCGACGAACGACCCGGGCGTCAGCTTCGCGGTCGCGACGACGTGGCCGAGTACCTCGTGGACTGTCCACCCGCGACACAACGACGGCGTCGACCACGCCGCCGCCGGCAGGTTCGCGAGATCGTCGGCGAGCGCGGCGCGTTCCCGGTGGATCTCCGGCCAGGCACTGGCGTCCGCCATCGGGACCTCCTGCGTTTCCTCCGGGCTGGTCCCGGTGCACGCAGGTCGTCGGGACGCCCGGAAGTGTTACAACCCCACCGGTGCGCCGTCGAACACCTGCAGCAGCTGTTCGGCGGCGGTGCGGGCCGCGCTGCCCGGCCGGATCGTGCGTTCGCCGTCCGGCTGGGGCGCCGGCGCCCCGGACATCAGCTCCACCAGCGCGACGGCGAGCTCGCGGACCTTGACGTTGAACTCCTGGCTCGCCCGGCGCAGCGTCGCCCAGGCCTCGTCGGGGCTGCAGCGCCGCAGCGCGATCACGATGCCCTTCGCCTCCTCCAGCGCGGCCCGCGACTGCAGCAGGTCCAGCATCTGCTCGGTCTGGTCGGGCCACGCGGACTCGGCGAGGACGAGCGCCATCGCCGTGAGCTTTTCGTGGCGCCGCAACACGGTCATGGTCTCTTCGGTGGCGGGGCGGTCGAGCGTGGCCGAGAGCACCAGGCCGCCGTCGGCGTCCCAGGCGGCGGGCAGTGCGGCGACCCCGCGGATGCGCAGCCAGTCCGCGGCGAACTCGGGGGCGTGCTCGGTCATGCCGACGAGGGTGAGCGCGGGCCACCGTTCGTCGGCGAAGACGTCGGCGGCGAGCACCGGCTCGCCCGTACGGCAGGCGAGGGGCACCGGGCCGCCGAACCGGTCCAGCTGGGCGGTGATACACGCGGCCGAAAGCCCGCGGGCGGCCGCCACGCGCAACGGGCCGTCGCCGTGCTGGACGGTCACGGCGGCGCCGAGCGCGCCCGGCACCTCGGCCGCGACACGGTCGAGCAGCTCGTGCAGCAGTGCGGTCAGCGGCGCCTGGTCGTCGGCCGCGGGTCTTCCGTTCACCTCGAAACCTTCCTCGGCTTCTTCGAAACTCTGGCGTCGGCACGCACGGTCGTTTTAGCATGTCGTCGTTACGACGACAAGATACCCGTCGTCGAAGGGACGACCATGGACGACACCACCACCACCGGCGCACTGGGCCGGATCCGGGACGCGGTCACGGCCGCGCGGGCGGGCGCGGCCGACCGGGAGCAGCTGGTCACCGCGCTGAACGGGCTGCGGCTGCTGCGGGACGAACTGGCCGGCTGGGAGCCGGAGCTGATCACGGCGGCGCGGGCGGCCGGCGCCAGCTGGGTGACGCTCGCGCCCGCGCTGGGCGTCGCCAGCCGGCAGGCCGCCGAACGGCGTTACCTGCGGCTGCAGCCGTCAAGCACCGGGGAGAAAACCGGCGAAGCGCGGGTCGACGCCGAACGCGACCGGCGGGCGGGGGACCGGGCCGTCGCGGACTGGGCGCGGCGCAACGCCGCCGTGCTGCGCCAGCTCGCCGGCCGCGTGAGCGCGCTCGACGGCCTCGACCCGGCCGCGCAGGTCAGCGCGGATCACCTCGTCGCCGCCCTGGGCGACGACGACCCGGCGAGCCTGCTCTCACCCCTGGTCGCGGCCCGGCCGCACCTGACCGGCGATCTGGGTACCCGGGTGGGTGAAATCTCCGCCGAAGCGGCCCGGTTACGCCGTGACGCCGCCGGCAGCCGTCGCTCCCGGGACTGAGCCGCCACCCGCGTGGGTACCAGGCGGATATGGCACAAGAAGCGGAACAGAACCCCGACGAGCGCACCGCGGGCCGGGCCGAGCTGCTGCCCGAGGAAAAGGCCGTCGAGAGCGCCGATCCCGAAGCTCAGGCGCGCGAAGTGCTGCGCGACTCCGACCGCCGGAGCGCGGACCCCGAGCCGACGATGACCCGGCGTCCGGAGGAGACCACCTGAGGGATCAGCCGGCGTCCGGGTCGCGGTCTTCCCGCTCGTCCTCGGTCCGGTCGTCCACCGGGTTGCCGCTGGAGTCGCCTTCGTTCGTCTCGTGGTGGGGTTGCGTCATCTCCGGCGTCTACCCGGCCCGGACGGGGACCAATCCCGCGGTCAGCCCGCGTCGCAGGAGGCGCCGTTGAGCGTGAACGCGCCGGGCGCCGGGTTGCCGCCGCGGATCGCGCCGTTGAACCCCGTGGTCACGGTCGCGCCGGGCGCGAGGGTGGCGTTCCACTCGGCGGCGTCCACCGTGACGCGCCCGCCGCGCTGGCCGTAGTCGCCGTCCCAGCCGTGCGTGACCTGCTGGCCGCCGGTGAAGGTCCAGCTCAGCGTCCACGGCGAGAGCGTTTTCGAGCCCTTGTTGGTGATGGCGACGGCCGCGGTGAAGCCGTCGTTCCACTGGTTCTGCACGGTGAACCGCACCGAGCACGGTGCCGGGGGAGGGGCCGCGCTCGACGACGGCGGTGTCGCCTTCGTCGACGGGGCGGTCTGCCGGCCCGCCATAACGGTCGGGATCGGCGTCGGGCTGGGCGGCGGAGGCGCGCTCGTGGACGGCTTCGGGGTGGTCGCGGGCAGCAACGGCACCAGCGCGGGCGACGCTTCCCGGCCGGGTGAGCTGGTGGTCACGACGATCACGACGACGCCGCCGAGCACCGCGACCAGTCCGCAGACCGCGCTGACCCACCGGATCCGCGACCCGGCCCGCTGCTGCGCGGCGGCGGCTTCCCGGGCCCGCTGCTCGATCCGGTCCACGCGCTCCGCGGGCGACAACCCGTCGGGCACCGGCGACCGCGGCGGCGGGGAACCGCCGGTCAGGGGCCGCGCGGTGGCGCCGGTCGCTTTCAGGAGCTCGTCGACGGAAATCCCGTCGTCGTCTCGCCGGGCGCGACGCGCCATGCAGAACCTCCCGTCCTGGTGCCCGGCGAATCCTAGGAATCCGCGCGGGTCTTGTAAACCGCGTGCACGCGGCGTGCATCCGGCGTGCACGAGCCGCCAACATCGCGGCGGTTACCTGGGTTCACGACCGGATGTGCCGGTCACCGAAACCAGGAGAACCCCATGACCGAGAAGAAGACCATCGTCGTCGTCGGTGCCACCGGCCAGCAGGGCGGCGGCCTCGCCCGCGCCATCCTCGACGACCCCGCCGGCCGCTTCGCACTCCGGGCGATCACCCGCCGCCCCGGCTCCGACGCGGCGCAGGCGCTCGCCGCGCGGGGCGCCGAAGTCGTCGCCGCGGACCTCGACGACGAAGAAAGCCTGGCCAAGGCCTTGCAAGGCGCGTACGGCGCCTACTTCGTCAGCGCGTTCTGGGAGTACAACGACGTCGAGCGCGAGCAGAAGCAGGCGCGGGCGATGGCCGCGTCCGCCAAGACCGCGGGCCTGCGGCACGTCATCTGGTCGACGCTGCCCGACACCCGGCTGCACCTGCGCCTCGACGACGACCGCGTGCCGACCCTGAACGAGCGCTACAAGGTCCCGCACTTCGACGGCAAGGCCGAGGCCGACGCCTTCTTCGTCGACGCGGGCGTCCCGACGACGTTCCTGTCCACGACGTTCTACTTCGAGTCCTTCGCCGACTTCTTCCGCCCGGTCCGCGACGACGACGGCGTCCTCGCCCTGCACCTGCCGATGGGCGACCGCAAGCTGCCCGCGATCGCGGCCGAAGACATCGGCCGCACCGCGTTCGGCGTCTTCGAACGCGGCCCCGAGCTCGCCGGCGCCACGATCAGCATCTCCGGCGAGAACCTGACCGGCGAGCAGTACGCGGCGGCGTTCGCCAAGGAGCTCGGCGAAGACGTCGCCTACCGGCCGATCAGCGTCGAAGCCGTGCGCGCGCAGGGCTTCCCGGGCGCCGACGACCTGGCCAACATGTTCTTCTACTACGCCGAGTACGAGAGCGTCTTCGCCGGCGCGCGCGACCCCGGGGCGGTGCGCGAGCTGAACCCGCGACTGCAGGACTTCGGCACCTGGCTCGCCGCCCACCACGACGCCTTCAAGGGGCTGTGATGGATTCTGGGATGCAGTTCGGGATCTTCGGGGTCGGCGACATCGCGACCGACCCCGTGACCGGCCGCGCGCCGACCGAGCACGAGCGGATCACGCGGATGGTCGAGACGGCCGTCCGCGCCGAAGAGGCCGGCCTCGACGTCTACGCGACGGGGGAGCACCACAACCCGCCGTTCGTACCGTCGTCGCCGACCACGCTGCTGGGGTTCGTCGCGGCGCGCACCAGCCGGATCGTGCTCTCGACGTCCACCACGCTGATCACCACGAACGACCCGGTGAAGATCGCCGAGGACTACGCGATGCTGCAGCACCTCGCGGACGGCCGCCTCGACCTCATGCTCGGGCGCGGCAACACCGGCCCGGTGTACCCGTGGTTCGGCAAGGACATCCGCGACGGCATCGCGCTGGCCGTGGAGAACTACGCGCTGCTGCGGCGGCTGTGGCGCGAAGAAGTCGTGGATTGGTCGGGCAAGTTCCGGTCTCCGCTGCAGGGCTTCACCTCGACCCCACGTCCGCTCGACAGCGTCCCGCCGTTCGTCTGGCACGGTTCGATCCGCAGCCCCCAGATCGCCGAGCAGGCGGCCTTCTACGGCGACGGTTTCTTCCACAACAACATCTTCTGGCCGGTCGAGCACACCCGGCGGATGATCGCGCTCTACCGCGAGCGCTTCGAGCACCACGGCCACGGCCCGGCCGACACGGCGATCGTCGGCCTCGGCGGCCAGACGTTCATCCGCCGCCGCTCCCAGGACGCGATCGCCGAGTTCCGCCCGTACTTCGACCACTCGCCGATCTACGGCCACGGTCCTTCGCTCGAGGAGACGATGGAGCAGACGCCGCTCGCGGTGGGCAGCCCGGAGCAGGTGATCGACCGGACGATGCGCTTCCGCGAGGACTTCGGCGACTACCAGCGCCAGCTGTTCAACGTCGACGGCATGGGCCTCCCGCACGAGACGGCGCTGGAGCAGATCGACCTGCTGGGCGCGGAGGTCGTCCCGGTGCTGCGCAAGGAGTTCGCACAGGGCCGCCCGGCACACGTCCCGGACGCGCCGACCCACCGCTCGCCCGCCGCGGTGGAATAGCCGCCCGCCGCCGGGGGTTGCGCTGAGCGTGACCGAATCAGTGCGGTTCGAGGTGCTGGGCCCGGTACGCGCCTGGCGCGGCGACGTCGAGATCGAGCTGGGCCCACCCCAGCAACGGGCGGCGCTGGCGGTCCTGCTCCTCCAAGGCGGCACGTCGCTCTCACCCGCCCAGCTGGTCGAGGCGCTCTGGGGCGGCGCGGAGCCGAAAGCGGCGACCGGCATGGTCCGCTCGTACATTTCCCGCCTGCGCCACGCCCTGGAGCCGGCCACCCCGATCAAGTCGCTGGGCGGCGGCTACGCGATCGTCGCGCCGGCGCTGGACCTGACGGAGTTCCAGCACCTCCTGGCCAAGGGCGACGCTGATTCCCTCCGCACCGCCCTTGCCCTGTGGCACGGCACGCCGCTGTCGGGCGTCAACGGCTTCGAAGCCGAGCGCGTCCGCCTGGAGCAACTGCGCCTGAAAGCGATCGAAGACCTGGCCGCCGCCGACATCGAAGCGGGCCACCACGCCGAAGCCACCGCGGCGTTGTCCGAGCTGATCACCGAGCAGCCGCTGCGCGAGCGCCCCCGCGAGCTGCTGATGCTGGCCCTCTACCGCTCCGGTCGCCAGGCCGAGGCCCTGGACGTCTACGCCCGCATCCAGCGCCGGCTGGAGGACGAGCTGGGCCTCTACCCGGGCCCCGAGCTGCGCGAAATGCAGCGCCGCATCCTGTCGTCGGACCCGACCCTCGCGGCGACGATCACCCGCCCCACCCAACTGCCACCCGAGCTCCCCGAGTTCGTCGGCCGCGAGGACCTGCGCCAAGCACTGACCGAAACCCTGCGAACATCCGGCGCGGCAGTCCCCGTGGTCGCCCTGGAAGGCCTGGCGGGCATCGGCAAAACAACCTTGGCAGTCCAGCTAGGCCACACGATCGCCGCGTCCTTCCCCGACGGCCAGCTGTTCACGGACCTGTCGGTCTCGACGGACCCCTTGTCCGAGCTGCTGCGAGGCATCGGCGTCACGGACCTGCCGCCGTCATCCAGCGAGCGAGCGGCCCTGTGGCGCACCCGAACCACCGGCCGCCACCTACTCGTGATCCTGGACGACGCCCGAGACGCCGACGAGATCCGCCCCCTACTCCCCGGAGCCGGAGGCCCAGCGGTGATGATCACCGCACGCCAGCGCCTGTACGGCTTGCCCCACGCCCAGTGGCGGAAAGTGAGCGCCCTGGACCCAACGGCCTCTCTGCGCTTACTGGAGCGCCTGATCGGCCCCCGAGCCCACGAAGACGTCGCCGCGACCAAGGAACTGGTCCGCCGCACCGCCGGCCTGCCCCAGGTCCTGCAGGCGGTAGGAGCCCGAGTGGCGTCCCGCCCGGACTGGACGATGCCCCAGGCCCTGCAACGCCTGGGCCGCCCAGCCCCCGGCTCCCCGGTCACCCCGCCAGAGTGCGGGGCAATAGAGAAACCCTACGAGTCGGCCCTGTCCCAGCTGTCCAAGACGCAGTCCCGAGCATTCCGATTGCTGTCCCACCTGCCGACCCCGTTGGTCCCACTAGCCACAGCCGCCAAAACCCTGAACCTCCCCCTACCGGCAACGGCGGCCATCCTGGAGTCCCTGGTGGACGCCCACCTGCTGAACCCAGCTGGCCCGGACGCCTACCGTTACCAGGAACCCCTACGCGAGTTCGCCCGAAGCCGAGCAGGCCAGGAGGACTGGATCGATACAGCCTTGACGCAAAACGCATGATCATCCCAGCCCTCCCCAGCTCCACGACCCAGACCCCCCTGAACACCCCCACAGGGCGGCCGGGTACTCTTTCTTCAGCAGGTCCGAGTGGCGGAATGGCAGACGCGCTAGCTTGAGGTGCTAGTGCCCTTAACGGGCGTGGGGGTTCAAGTCCCCCCTCGGACACAAATACGTGGGAGATCTTCCAAGCCACAGAGTAACTGGCCCGCCACGGCGGGTCTTTCTCGCGTTCAGCTTCAACCCGTCTCGGCTACGCTGATCACGAACGCGCCCTCCCCTCGCGCAGCTCGCAGGGGAGGTGTGACGTGAGCACCTTCCTCTCACCCCTGGTTCTGCCCGGCCGGATCGCCACGCCGTCTCCAGCTGGGTCGTCGTCTCCGCCTGTCCCGATGGGCCTCCCGCCGCTGCGCGACCTCGGCGCCGTGGACGGTCCGCGGCTGTCGATCGCGCTGATGGACGGCGGGGGAAGACTGCAGGACCGCGGCGCAGTCGCGGCTCTCGACTGGAGTCCCGGCGATCGCCTGCTGATCACGCTCGTCCAGACGTCGGTCGTGATCCGCCGACGTCCGGACGGGGTGTTCGTCATGCCCCGCAAGCCCTACGTCGCCCTCCCTGCCCCGGTCCGCAAAGGCTGCGGTGCCTTGGCGGGCAGTCGGCTGCTGCTGGTCGCCGACCCTGCCCATGACGTTCTCATCGTCTACCCGGAGGCCGTCGTGCAGGCGATGCTGCGCACCTTTCACACCTCATTGGCCGCCCCCGAGGAGGAGGCATCATGAACGCACCCGCGACCCCGCAAGACCTCGAAGCGGCCCGGCTGCTGCTCTCACGTCTCGGTGTCGACCCCGCTGACCTCGTCTCTGGTGCCAGGGCGGACGACGACGTCCTGCCCGATAAGCGGCCGATGCCCACGATCCGCGAGTGGATCCCGGTCGTGGCCGGCCTGGTCTCCCCGAGCACGGCCGCCTCCTACGGCTCGTACTGGAACAAGGCCGAAGCCCAGTGGGGTGATCGGCGCATGGACACCATCATCGCCAGCGAGATCAAGACCATGGCCGAAACCGTGCGCAGCTCCGCCCGGGTCCGGCGCAACTCCCGCGGCGGCCGCAACGCGGCGGAGAACTTCATCGCGGCTATGCGCTGCCTCTACAGGCACCTGGTCAACGACGGACGCCTCGATGAACGCCGCAATCCCGCCATGCGCGTCACCAAGCCCAGCCGCAATGCCTCGACTCGTCGTGCCCTGGCAGGCAACCGGCTGGCCGAGCTGAACGACGTAGTGGCCAGCACCGGCGATGACCCGGAGCTGGACTCGCTGATCTGCCGCCTGCACGAGGAGAGCGCCTGCCGCCGCGGCGGTGCCCTCGCCCTGCGGCCCCGTGACCTCGACCGCAGGCAGTGCACGGTCCTGTTGCGGGAGAAAGGCGAGACTGAGCGCTGGCAGCCTGTCTCGCCCACCTTGATGCGTCACCTCATCGCCCACGACGAGGAACGCGGCAACGGCGACCCACAAGGCCAGCTGCTGCGCTACAGCAGCGGCAAGCCGATCACGTCCCGTCGCTACGACTACATCTTCGGCCGGGTCCAGAACGAGCTCGAGTGGGCCAGGGCTCTGCAGGTCAGCGCGCACTGGCTCCGCCACACCACCCTGACCTGGGTGGAGCGCAACTTCGGCATGGGCGTCGCCCGCGCCTACGCCGGACACGCCGAGTCCGGCAGCGACCTGACCACCACCAGCTACGTGAAAGCCGACATCAGCGAGGTCGCCGAGGCGCTCGCAGGCCTGACCGGGGAACCGCACCCGCTGGCCCCGGCCGGGGCTGGGCGGGCTGAGACGGAGTAATTACCGGTGGGCGCGGCGGCACGCGGCCGCGCCCACCGGTCATTTGGCTGCCGTCCGATGTGGGGTGCTCGCCAGTTCCGTGTGATAGGCGGTGACCATCTCGTGCAGGACGTGTTGCGGATAAACGACCAGGAGGTCGTGCTCCACCAGCGCCGCCAGTAGTACTTGGTCGCCGGGGCGTATTCGGCACTGTGCACGCAGCCGGGCAGGCATCGTCAAGCTCATCTTCGGCGGAACGGACGCTTGCCCTCGCGAGTCGCACGGCGCCACGACAAGCAGACGCGACGACACGCTGAGCCGGATCGTCAAGCCGGTGGCCCAGCCCAGTGCTTCCATAGCCATCCGCGCGGCGACCACGCCGTTTTCGGCGACGCGGACCAAAACTAAAGACGATCGAGCCGCCGTCCACCAACGGCCCGAGATCTGCTACTGGCAACGGAACGAAAGCGTCCAGATTCCGCTTACGCTCGGGTAGGGCCAGCGCCGTGACGATCCGATCCGCCGACCGGGGCACAACCCCACCTGGGAAGGTTCCAATCGCTGGCTTAGAGCGTGTCTCACTTGGATCTTGACGGAGGTGCGGGCAAGATCATGGCGTGATGGACGAGTTGTCACGGCGACTGGTGCCCGACGAATTGTGGGCGCTGGTCGAGCCGCTCATCCTACCGGGCAAGACGCGTCCACAAGGTGGTGGAATGTCACGAGTGGATGATCGGGCGGTGTTCACCGCGATCGTGTTCGTGCTGACCAGCGGGTGCGCCTGGCGTCATCTGCCGCCCAGCTTCGGGGTCACCGTACCGACAGCGCATCGCCGGTTCACCGAGTGGACCGAAGCCGGACTGTGGCGGCAGCTGCACCAGGCGGTGCTGGACGAACTGGGCGGCAAAGGCATGATCGACTGGTCGCGTGCAGTCCTGGACGGAGCATCCGTCAGGGCAAAAAGGGGGGCGGACTGACCGGCCCGAGCCCGGTCGACCGCGGCAAACCCGGCTCGAAATCCACGCTCTGTCCGACCGGGCCGGCCTGCCCTTGACCGTCGGGATCTCCGCGGCCAACACCCACGACAGCCACGCGCTCAAGCCCTTGGTCAACGCGCTGCCGGCGATCCGGTCCCGACGTGGACCCCGGCGCCGGAAACCGGTCAAGCTGCACGCGGACAAGGCCTACGACATTCCCGCGCTGCGCGGCTGGCTCCGACGGCGCGGGATCATCCCCCGCATCGCCCGCAAAGGCATCGAATCCGGCGACAAGCTCGGCAAACACCGGTGGGTCATCGAACGGACGATCGCCTGGCTGACCGGATACCGGCGCTTGACCGTTCGCTACGAACGCAAACCCAGCCACTTCCTGGCCTTCCTCACCCTCGGTGCCGCTATCACCTGCTACAAGAAACTCGCCAAATGAGACGCGCTCTTAGTTACCTCTTACCAAGCTTGCCGCACGGAAACGACATCGGCAATGTTCTGCGTACGGATTCGAGCTTCTGACGACCGCCTTAGGAGAGTGGGTGACGACAGCTCCTGGAGCCTCTAACTGCAACTATGACACCACCGTTGTCTCTCGTGACCCCAAACTTCACATCATTTGACGCAGTTTCGGGTCACGAAACGGGTCACGGATGGCATGCTAGACTGTGGTGTACATCACTGGCGCAGTTGGGAGTGTCTGTGATGGGGACTGTTCCGCATAGGGGTCCTTCTTCGCTGCGGGCCGCCCTCCTGATGGGCTCGGAGCTGCCGCACGACCAACCACGAGCCGCTATCGAACACATGTTCGATAGCGGCTCGTGGTTCGAGTGGGCGCGCGAGGCTGTGCGCCCGAAGCCCCGCCGGTCGACGTCGAGGCCGACATGACCCTGGTCCTGCCGCCGAGGCGGTGCGCTGGAGCAACACGCCGATCTGGGTCCGCGCGGCTGGAGTCGGCGGCAGCTGGACACGCGGCACCTTGGTCGAGTGGTTCCTGGCGGTGTCAGGAGACTGGTGCGGCGTCGTCGAGGTCGAGCTGGTGTCCCAGAACGGGAGACAAAAGTCCATCTGCACCTGCCCCGTGGCTCCGAACCTGCTCCGCGAGGCGGAACCGAGCAGGAGTAGCCGCGCCGGCCTGTCCGCGTGCATCAGCACGGCGCACGGCCCAGCTGGGGACGGCTGCTCCCGCGGCTACGGTGTCGGCGGTGAGTGTGTGCCTCTGGCTTTCAGCCCACGATGCACAGATAGCCCGGCCGCTGGCCGGGCTATCTCGCGTTGCGTGACTCTCCAGGCACGTCAGGTACGCGTGACCAGCTAGCCCGTGATCCATGCCCACAGGGGCGCGCTGAACCAGTTGACAACGAGCCCGAGCACGAAGGCGAGCACAACGCCCGCCCACCAGTAGATCGCGCTCGCCCGGCCCTGTCGCTTGAACTGCCTGCCCACCATGGCGTCGATGGCTTGCGCCTGCTGCGCGTTGATCGATGCCAGCCTCTCGTACTCGTTGGCCTTGGCTTGAGTCGCCTGCAGCAGGGCCACGCGAGTGGACAGGTCGTCCTCCAGCTCCCTAAGAATCTTGCCCGTGGCCGCTAGGTGTCGCCTGACCTCGCCGATCCGGTCCCGAAACCCGGTATCTTCCGAGATGGACGGGAGGGTCTTCAAGAGGGTAACTACCATCACGAGAAAAGAGATAGCAAGCCAGCTAGTGACCAACCTGATTACAGTCTGCCCGAAGACCGAAACGACCAACGCAGCAACCGCGGTTAATACCCCAAGCACGCCTGCGAGGATCGAGCACACCCACCAGCCTCTCAAGGTTTGACCCCCTTGGTCTTTGTCACCGATTCCTCTTCTCGGTCGGTGGTCAGAGTCTGCCGTACTGGTTCAAGGCGTCGCGGTGGGCAGCGAGGTTGTTACGAATCAGCGTCGGGCGGCGGCACCGTTCAGCAGCAGCCCAGCGAGGTTTCGGCGTGCGCCTCGACCCTCGACCCTCGACCCTCGACCCTCGCCGCGGTCGCGCCGGAGCGCGGCCCCTTCGAGCAGACAGGCCAGCGACCTGGTGGAGCAGACCGGCCGGTTCGCAGCGACCGGTCTGCTTCCGGTGAGGGCTTGTCCGGACCAACGAACAACGGCCTCGGCGAGGACGCACCAACCGGCGCTTCCTCGTTTACCAGTGTCGCGCGGAGGCGCGGCAATAACCAAGCAGTTGGTGTTGCCATTCAGTCGGCAATAACCCCTCCGCTGACTTGACCTGCGGTAATATCAGTTACACCCACACCGTCGTCGCTTGATCGGACTGGACGCCGACGGCGCAGCGATCTGCGGGCCGTGCGTGGGTAGCCCGCTGGACTTCGCGTGCCACCACTGCGGCCGCACCGGCGACAACCACGGGGCGAGCTCGTGCCGACGTTGCGTCCTCGACGCCCGCCTGACGGCATTGCTGGGCGGCGCGGACGGCGCAATCGCCGAACAGCGGCACCCGCTGCAGCGACACCTGGCGTCATCATCGACGCCGGCGTCGCTCATTGCCTGGATCGAGCAATCCGCAACCGCGCGCACACTGCGCGAGTTCGTCTTGCAGGACACGCCCGTCACCCATGCACACGTGGACGCGCTCCCCTCGACGATCTCGGCGCACTACCTGCGCGACCTCTTGGTCCGCGCCGAGGTGCTCCCCGCACGCGATGACGAGTACGTGCATTGGATCGCGCCGTGGCTGCAGACCATGCTGGCCGGCGTGCCAGTGCACCACGTCCCGGTGCTCACGCAGTTCGCCCGCTGGCATCTGCTTCCCAAGGCGCGACGACCGCCGGGATTGTTCCACGAACGGTGTTTCCGGCCCGACACGCCGGGCCGGAGGTCCGGCGAGATGGGCACTGTGAGTGATTCCCAATGATGTTGTCAAGCCGCGGTAGCGGCGGGTTGGGGTCGATATTGCGTGTTGTCGCGCAGCATGGCCCATAGGACGTTGAGTCGTCGGCGCGCGAGCGCGATGACGGCCTGGGTGTGGCGTTTCCCCTCGGCTCGCTTGCGGTCGTAATAGGTCTTCGATGCCGGGCACCAACGGATGCTGGCCAGTGCGGAGAGGTAGAAGGCGCGCAGCAGGCGACGGTCGTAGCGGCGTGGCCGGTGCAGGTTGCCGCTGACGCGTCCGGAGTCGCGAGGTGCGGGAGCGAGCCCGGCGACGCCGGCGAGGCGGTCTGCGGTGCCGAATACGCACATGTCTCCGCCGGTGGAGGCGAGGAATTCGGCGCCGAGCAAGGGACCGAATCCTGGCAGGCTCAGGATGGTCTCGGCGTGTTGATGCTGACGAAATCGGCTCTCGATGAGGGTGTCGATTTCAGCGATTTCCTCGTTTAGAGCGATCACTGCCTTCGCCAGTCTGACGACCATGTCTGCGGCGAGTCCTTGGCCGGGCAGAGTGGTGTGTTGCGCAGCGGCGGCTTCGAGCGCGCTGGCTGCGACGGCAGTGGCGTTGCGGACCTTCCGGTTGCGCAGCCAGGTTTCCAGCCGGGACTGCCCGAGCCGGCGCAGTGCGTCCGGGGTCTGGTAGCCCGTCAGCAGGGTGAGCGCGGCCTTGCTGGCGCTGTAATCAAAAGCTCGTTCAAGAGCGGGAAAGTATTCGAGTATCTGTGCGCGTAGTCGGTTGATGGTGCGGGTGCGATCGCAGATCAGGTCGGCGCGGCGGCCGGTTAGGATCTGCAGGTCCACGCTGATCCCATCGCCTCGCCGCAATGGTTGCAGGTCGCGGCGCATACGGGCCTGGTCGGCGATGATCGCGGCGTCTTTGGCGTCGGTCTTGCCATCACCGCGATAGCTGGCCGCAGCGTGATAGACAGTGCGGCCGGGAATGTAGAGCAATCGTTGGTCGTGGTTGACAAGTAGCGCCAGCAGCAACGCTGCGCCTCCACTGTTGAGGTCGATCGCCCAGGTCGCGGTGTCGTCGTCCGCGAGCTCGGCAACATCGGAGATGAGTGCCAACAACTCGGTCTCGTCGTTGGCGACCCGTCGCGACAGCCGTCGTTTCCCATCCGAGTCCAGCACCACGCAATAGTGATGGGTCTTGCCTGCGTCGATTCCCGCCCAGAGCTCGGGCACGTCCGCCTCCTGCTCGCCTAGAGGTGATTGTGGGGCCCAACAGACGACTTCGCCGTCGCGTCCTTACACAGCGATCCACGTCGCACATCCCAATGAGCGGTCGAGTCGTCGCGGGGTGCCGGGCGGCCAATCACTCAAGGCCATCGGCGGCGGTGACATCAAAGCCATACCCGGCACCCCTGGGTGCCGGAACCCTATGGGCTGGTTCCTGAGCACCTGCAACCACGGTAAGGATGACATCTGAGGCTGTGAATCCACGTAAGCATGAGTCCAAGCCGGCGCAGGAGCTGTCGCCGGAGCAGGCCGCCGCGGCGAGGATGGTGGCCGAAGCGAAAGCTCGCGGGCTGGCCCTGACCGGCCCGGACGGCCTACTGAAACTGTTCACCAAGAACGTCCTGGACCGCCCTCAACGAGGAGATGACCGAGCACCTCGGGCATGAGAAGCATCAGGCGGAGCCTGGCCGTGAGTCGACGAATGTGCGCAACGGCTCACGGCCGAAGACAGTGATCTCGGATGCCGCCGGCGAAGTTCAGATCGAGGTTCCGCAGGACCGGGGGAGCACATTCGAGCCGCAGATCGTGAAGAAGCGGCAACGGCGGCTCACGGATGTGGACGAGATCGTGCTGTCGCTGTATGCGAAAAGGATGACCACCGGCGACATATCCGCGCATTTCGCGGAAATCTACGGAGCCTCGGTGAGCAAGGAGACGATCTCGCGGATCACCGACAAAGTCGTCGTCGAAATGAACGACTGGGCCAATCGCCCGCTCGATGCCGGGCGGTTGCGGCCGCCCCTTGCGCTCCGTTCGCACTTCGTCGCCACGCCGGTACGAATCGCAACCACCGAGGTCCTCTGTTCTCATGGGTGCATGACCCGGACACGGATTCCGTACCCGTCAGTGCAGCCCGTGTACGCGGTGGTCCAGCGATGGCGAGACCGCTGCCTGCTCGACGAGTCGAGCCTGTTCGACGACGACCACATCTCGACCGCTGACAACGCCGACATCCTTGTGCGCGACTTCGTCGAGCAACCCGATCTCGGCAAGGACAGCTTCCTGACCAAACTGCGCGGCCAGCTGTCGGCGTCGCCTCCTGCTGCGGTCCGGCTCGCCGCGGAACTGCTCTACGTGCACCTGCTCATCGCGCGAAGCACCACGATCGGCGGGACCAAGAAGACAGCTCTCGTGCAGGATGTGCTCAGCCTCGCCGGTGGCGGCGATGACGTTCCTGCCGAGTTCGCCACGCTGCTGCAGTCCGGCTTGGTCAGCCCTGGACGAGGTTACAACAGCAACCGCTGGCGGCAGTACGGATACCTGATCCGCGTGGTCGCTGCACTGAAACAGCTCCTGGAACGTGACCGCACGCGCGCGGTCACCGAACCCCGCGCATTCGTGACCATGTTGGACGGCATCGACGAGGACGGAGGCGCGATCCAGCGCTTCTCGCTCGAGCATCTGCTGTTCCCTAACGTCTTCGCGCCCGTCGTGAGCCGCGAGCACCGCCAGCACATCCTCAACCGATGGTCGGATCTGGCCGGGCCGGACACCGAGCTGCCCTCGTTCCGGCTCGCGTCCGTTGCCAACAACCTCACGCCCAACGGAGGCTGGGGGCCGGCGGAGGTCACCAACTTCTACCGCTCACCGTACCGGTGGGAGTGGCTCGGAGAGGAAAGCCGCTGGAAAACGCTGGTGCAGTGGGGTGAACACCTCCGCGGTTCAGTCGATCTCGAGCAGGAGGAACGCGGCTATAAGCTCGACGCCGCCGCAGCGTTGAAGGCGGCGAGGCAGGCCGGGCCACCAACCGACCTGCAAAAGCTACGGGCGCTGAATCTCATCGACTGGCGCGCGACGGACAGTTTCATGGGCTGGCTGGCGCAGGCCCAGGACGGCGAGACCGCGCTGGCGCGGCTGTGGGACGACGCCGGGCCGGCGTCGGTCGACCGTTTTCTCGACTTGGTGCCGGAGACCGCGCTCGCCGGCAGCGGCGCCCGGCTCAGCCTGGCCTCAGTGCTGCTCGCCGCCGTCGACATCGTCCGGTTTCCCCCCTGGCGGGCGCGCGCGGTCGACGCGGCCTACCGGCTGACCGGATACACCAAACCGGAGCCGTCGGCGACCGACGGGGAACGGTACGAGACGTTCCTCGTCTTCCTCGACCAGGTCATCGACGCGTTCGGCCGGTACGGGAGCCCGCTCACCGACCGGCTCGAGGCCCAGTCGCTGGTGTGGGCTCTGATGACCTACGAACCGCCCGACCAGTGGTCCGAGTCCGACGTCGTGGCGTTCCGCGGGTGGCGTCAGGGCAGCGGTGCTCTGCCGGGCACCACTTTCACCGCCGCCGAGCCAAAGCACGACAGTCCGGTCTCCGGCGCCGCGTCTGGAAGTGCCGAACGTCCGCTGAGTGAGCTCGCGGCGAAGCTTTACCTGGATGAGTCGTTCCTCGACGAAATGGTCCAGCTGTTGCTGGAGAAGAAGCAGGTCGTCTTCCAGGGCTCACCGGGCACCGGCAAGACCCACGTCGCGCGTGAGCTGGCGGCGTGGTTGACCGGGGCGCCGGACCGCGTGCGGCTGGTGCAGTTTCATCCGACCTACTCCTATGAGGACTTCGTCGAAGGATTCCGTCCCCAGCACGACGGCAACGGGTTCCGTCTCGTGACCGGTCCGCTGCTGAGGATCGCTGAGCAAGCTCGGAAGGACCCGGACCACCAGTACGCGCTGATCATCGATGAGCTGAACCGGGCCAATGTGGCGCGGGTATTCGGTGAGCTGTACTTCTTGCTGGAGTACCGCAAGGAGAAGGTGCAGCTGCTGTACCGGGACGAGCCGGTCGACTTGCCACCGAATCTGATGGTGATCGCGACGATGAACACCGCCGACCGCTCCATCGCGCTGCTTGACAGCGCCCTGCGCCGCCGGTTCTACTTCGTCGATTTCGATCCTCAGTCGGGACCGGTGTCCTCGGTCCTGCGCCGATACCTGCAGGAGGAACAGCCGGGCTACGAGTGGGTGGCAGACCTCGTCGCCACGGCCAATGAACGGATCGCCGACCCCGACGCCGCCATCGGGCCCAGCCACTTCTTCCGCGACGGCTTGCCGATCGACGATGCTTGGCTGGAGCTGGTCTGGGAACACGCCGTCCTTCCGACGCTGCGCGACCACTTCCACGGCCGCCTAGACAAGCTGGCCGACCTCTCCCTGGCTGCGTTGCGGGCGGAGGTGACCGGCGCGGATGAGGACGCTGAACCTGCGTGAGTACGAAGAGAAAAGCTGCTCACTCACCCCTGCGGAGATCGACGTGCTACGCCACCGGCTTGGCTGTCAGGTCACCCGCTCCGACACCGGCGAAGATCACTACCTCGTGCGGCCGCAAGACACGGTAGGGGCCGCCATCGCCGGGAATACGGCGATCGTCATCCGACCGAAGCTCCCCGTGGCCCGCGTCATGTTCCTCATCGCCCACGCCCTCGATCCGCAATGGACCCGCGACGCCAAGCTCGCCGCCGCCGACTCCGTCACCGACGCCGTCGCCGGCCTGTTCGCCCACCTCTGCCACCCGGCGCTGCGTACCGGGCTGCTGCGGGGGTACCGCGACAACCACGAGCGGCTCCATACCGTACGTGGCCGAATCGACTTCACCGAGCAGCTTCGCACCTCCCCCGGCCGCAGTCTTCCACTCGCGGTGTCCTACCAGTCACATGACGAAGACATCCTGGAAAATCAGCTGCTCGCGGCAGCCGTTGACACGCTGCACAGGCTGCCGGGTTACCCGGAGGACTCACGCCGTTCCCTCACGCAGTTGCGGATGACGCTGGCGGGTCTCACACCACCGCGCTTGCGTGCCCACCGAATTCCGCCGGTCCGCTGGACTCGTCTCAACCAGCACTACCGTCCGGCGGTCGAACTGGCTCGGCTCATCCTCAGTGGCGCCGAAGCAGACCTTGCCGCGCGAGACGTCCAGGCGGCGGGGTTCGCGATCCGGATGTCCGAGGTGTTCGAACACTTCGTCCGCAATGCCCTCCGCCGCGCACTCGGCGTCGATGAGCGCGGCTTCCCAGTCGGCAAGCAGACACCGAAGCTGTACCTGGACGACCGGCGACGACTCAACGTCCAGCCGGACCTGAGCCGGTGGGCCGGCGGTCGATGCCGCTTCGTCGGCGAGCTCAAGTACCGCTATGACGCCGGCAACGGCGCCGCGCCGAACGTCTACCAGACCGTGGCCTATGCGCTGGCCGCCGGCGTCCCGGACGCCATGCTCATCTACGCGCACGGCCCCGCAACCGGGACAGCGCATTACCTGCCCGGCCTCGGTGCCCGAATCCACGTCCGGCACCTGAACTTGAACACCGAACCGGCCGAGCTGCTGAGCCAGATTCAGTTACTGGCCGACCACATCGATCGGCTCACGATCGCGAGCCTCCGCGGCGACCTTGTCTAGCTGGATGAGGCCTCACGTCGAGCCGCGCGTCTCACAACCGACCGCGCCAGTACTCAAGGTGCTCCTTGCTGGCGCGGGTGTGGGGGTGGTCAGGCCCGAGCACGCGTGTCCGGTCTCGCAGAACCTGTTCGGTTTCGGCGACGGCCTGAGCCACGTCACCACATCCACCGCGCACGGTCGCCAGGCTGCCGCGGGTGTTCAGCGTCTCCGGGTGATCGGGACCCAGTACTCGTGTTCTGTCCGCGAGGAGCTGCTCCAGCTCGCGTGCGACCTCGGGCAGACTGCCCGTCCGGGCACGATGGCGCAACAGACCACTTCGGGCGCTCAAGGTGGCAGGGTGATCCGTTCCCAGCAACCGGGTACTGTCCGCGACAAGCTTGTCGAAACCGGCGATTGCACCGGTCACGTCTCCTGCTATGCCCTGCCAGTCCACCAATTCGTGGCGTGCGGCAAGCGTGTGAGGGTGCTGGGCACCATGCACTCGCATCTGGTCGTTGACCAAACCTCGGAACTCGATCACCGCACCCGTGGGATCCCCCGCTTTGCCACGGCAACGCGCCAGCTCGTGACGGACCGTGAGCGTCCCAGGATCGTTGGCCCCGCGCACTCGCAGCCAGTCGGCGAGAAGATCCTCAAAATCGGTGACAACCTGGTCCGCACCGTCCACGGAAGACCGCCACAGCGCGCGGGTGTATCGAGTCGTCAGCGTGGCCGGATCACCAGCACCCAGAACCTGACGTTCGATTTCCAGCAGCCTGTCCAATTCTGCCACGGCACCGCGCAGGTCCCCGGCTTTGCCCCGCCAGCACGCGAGATTGTGACGCGTGGCCAGCGTGGCGGTGTCGTCGCGCCCTTGGAGTCGTACGCGGTCTGCGAGCAGTCGTTCGACCTCGACGATCGCGCCAGCGACATCGCCGGAGTTTCCCCGCCACGTTCCCAGCTCACCGCGCATGGTGAGCGCCGACGGATGGTCGGCGCCGAGGACCTGAGCGGCTGTCGTGGCCATGTTCTCAAAGTGCGCCGCGGCCGAGCTGACGAGGCCAGCTTCGCCCAGGCTTTGGCCGTACCGGTGCAAAATAGCGTGCCCGCCGCGGCTCCAGAGGTGGGTGAGGGAATGACGTAGCAGCTCGGCGGCGTTCGCACGAAGGCTTTGCCCGAGGACGGCGTCCTGCTCGATCTCGGGCCAGCAGTCGGCCAGGGCCTGGGCGGCGAAGGTGGCGATCAGACTTTCGTCCTCGATCTCCGCGCGGGTCGCATGTTGAACGAGGGCGTGGACTCGGATACCGCGGTGGGGCTGTGCCAGGTCGGTCTCGGCGAGGCTGAGACGACGCAGGATCTGCAGTGCGCGCAAGGCGTCCTCGGCGGAGACCGCCGCGTTGGCGCGGACACCGAGATAGGCCAAGGTCACAGCGGTGGTCACTACCGCCGTGACGGTGCCGTTGGGATCCAGGAACGAAAGCAACTCCAGCAACGGCCGGGCCACGGCCGCTGGTGTCAGCCTGTCGGCGCGTTCCACCGACAACGCCCATGCCCGTTTGACTGTGTGCTGGTGCTCGTCCGGGAGAACGTCCGGCGTGACGTCGCGGCCGGTGCGAAATTGACGGACATACTCCGCGCAGGTGATCTCGACGTCCTGTACGTAGCCTGCTGCCTGAGCCAGGGCCAGCGGGAGCCCGCCCATCTCGGAGGCGAGCTCCGCAGCGCCGTCGAGCAGATGCGGCTGCGTCACCGTGGAATGCAGGTAGGCCAGTGATTCGCCCGAGGTGTAGAGGCCGACCTCCACCATCTGCCAGGTGGTGCGCCGCAGGGCAGAGTCCCGACGGCGGGTAGTCACAATCGTGCTGCCGCCTTCCGGTGGCCAGAGACCGTGCACGTCGGCCGGGTCCTGCAGGTCGTCGAGCACCACCAGCCAGCGGCGTTTTGTGGTTGCCATCCAGTTCACCAGCGCCTGGGCGCCGGTTACTGCGTCATCACCCGGGGCAGCTTGCCCGATCGCACGAGCGGCCTGTGCGAAGGTGTCGATGATTGTGTCCCGGTCCGCTGCTGTCGTCCACACAGCCAGGTCGACAGCAGGATCGCTCCACAACCTACGGGCATACTCGGCGACGATCTGAGTCTTTCCGACCCCGCCCATCCCGGTGATGACCGTCGTGGCTGTGCCGCCGAGCTGCTCCTCGACCGTGCGCATTTGGTAGCAGTCGGCAACCATGGGAACCCTGCCGACGCGCACGGGCCACGGCGATCTCGCAGGCGCGTGGTAGTGGATGATCTGCTGGTTTCCGGAGCCAATCTGGATCCCGGTGCCGCCGGTGAGGTGGACTACCCGTTGATCGCGTGGTGGTTCGCTCACGAGCGCGGCTCACCCGGATTGATCGTCATCTGATTGTGGTCGCCGACTTGTACCCCGGTGCTGTCGTGCAACGTGACGTCATACTTTGGGGGTTGATCCGCCAGGTCCACCAGTCGCCGAGCTGTCGCTACCAGCTCTGCGTCGCTGCCGAGAGCAAGAGTTGTCAGCAGGTCTTTGCTGGCCTCAGGGTTGGTTTCCACCTGCGCGAACAGCTCATCGGCTGCGACGTCCGGGTCGCCGTCGATGTCTCCCGTCTGTGCCGCGCGGCGAAACAACCGTCTCACACCATGCTTGACTCCCGCATAAGCATCGGTTACCGCAGTTGTGGCGGTAGACGATGCGCCTGCGGCCGCCCCCAGAACCAAGGCGTTCACGATCAACTCAGCAGACACCAGCACTCCCGCCCAGGGTGTATTCGCACCATCAGGGACGGAATTTAACAGTCAGCCCTCACGTCTATCCAGCCCCGAGTCCCGAGTGCGAGGCTTCCAAGATCGATATGCCTGCGTCGGTAGGGTCAAGTCGTCGAACTGGTGAAGCAGTTCGACGATCCTGAACTCTGGTGAACGAGAAGGCGCCCGCCACCCCTCGAGGCACCGCGGGGTGCCTGCTCTCGATGACCCGGCTTGGCGGTGTCTGCGATCCGAGTCCAGGCGCCTGCGCACAACGGCGATATCCGATCGTTACCTGAATTGAAGAACTCTGTGAGCATGCGGGCTGACGATGCAACGAAGCACGACGCCTCGATCAGTTCAAGCACGAGCGAGGGAAGAAGTCCCACGCATTGCCTCCGGCCAGGCGGTGGTTGCGCCACTGGGCCATCACTCATCACTCATCACTCACTGGCGATCCTTGGTGACGTAGCGGACGTCGACCGTCGTGGGTGTTCCGGGCGAATTCGTTGCCGGCACGGTGCCGGGCAGGCCGCGATGCTGAGCGGGGCTGTGGTCCCGTCGACGGCGCCGGCCCCGATGTTGACAATGGACAACGAGCACCCCTCAACGGAGCTCGCAGCATCGTTCTCCCTCCGGTCGAACTGCCGCCAGGCGTGGGTCCGCGAGCCGGTCGACGCCAAACTACTGACCAGTGGTCTTTTCGGGCGATGACGATTCTTCGTCACGGCCAACCGTCGTCAGTCGACGCCGCACCAGGGCAGCCGACTCGTCGTCATCAGCATCTTCGAAGGCAGCAACAGCGTCGCGCCAGACCCGGACGACTTCGTCGAACTGCTGCACCTCCTGCAGCGCGCGTCCAAGGTTGTCCCGTGCCCGGCCTTCTCCGTGGCGATCGCCCGCTTCTAGAAAGATCCTTGGCCTGTTGGAAGACAGTGATCGCCTCGTCGAACAGGCGCACTTCCCGCAACAAGACCCCGAAATTGGTGCAAGCACCGCCTTCGCCTTGGCGATCACCCAGCTCTCGAAACATAACGCCAGCCTGCTGGTATGCGGTAATCGCCTCCTCGAACTGCCGCACCTCCTGCAACGCGAGCCCGAGATTGTTCAACGCGATGCCTTCGCCGTAGCGGTCGCCCAGCTCTCTGCTGATCGTGAGACCGACTTCATAAGTAGTGATTTGCTTCAAGGGCTCCGCCCTTTCGGGTGGTTGCCTCGGTTTGCGCGCCGCTACCCGGCCGGTCTTTCCCACACTGACGGGGAAGGACGCATCCAACCAGCTCGGGAACGGGGGACATCGTGGGCGCGCTGCTGAAACCGACCTCGCAGATGGGGCACTGGGCAGTCGAGATGTTCACCGACAGCGCCCGTCTTCGCCGGACCGCGCCCGCAGACACCGCCCCCACCGCACGCGCACCCAATCCGCACATGCCGTGTCGGACGATGTGACCCTGCCCCAGCTGGACGTCGAGGAGGCGTCGGCCGAACGCGGATTCGGGTTCGAGATCGTCGACCTCGACCCGGTGATCACCACACTCGACCAGGTGCTCGGCGATGCCCTGTACTGCGACTACCTCGGCCGGGTGAACAGCGACCTCGGTCGCTGGCGCCAGCCGCGGGCCGAGGACGGCTGGGTCACGATCGACGGGCCCGTCGTCGAGGCTGTCACCCGCGTTCACGACCGTGCAGTGGAGCTGCGCTACGTCCACGTCGCCGAACTACACCAGGCGCTCATCGACTTCGCCGACACTCGCGCGGCCGACGATGCCTCGTGGTGAGCGACAGTGCGTGCGAGCGCCGACGTGCCCCAGGTATGGCTTCTGTCGGCTCTAATCACCGCGACGAACTCGGTTACGCCCGCACCCAGACCGTCAACCGAGTGCCCCGCCTGCTGCTGGAACTGCTTGCCGGCGGGGCGAAGAAGTTCCTGTCCGCCGCGGCAGACCAGGGGATGCTTTTCGCAGCGGGTTGCCTGGCTGGTCGATCTCGTCCGCGACGGCGACAGCCCCGGCCGACGCGAACGTGCTCCAGGCTAACCTCTGCAGTGAGCCTGCGATCAAGGCGTACGCCGCGTTGTTCCACCCCCCGGCGCCGACCGCCTCAGGTGACGCGGAAGACCGGCCAGCCGATCTCGGTGCGCCACGCAGCGGGATCACTCGCGTCACGGGGGCCGACGACGTAGACCTCCCGCACCGGCCCAGCCACCGACATCGCGTTCTCCACCACCCAGGTCCCGAGTTCGCCGTAGGTGACCTCGACGCCGTCGTGCTCGCCGGCATGGGTGGTGACGGCCAGTTCCGCGGCCGGAAGTACCGCCGGGTGCACGCGTCCGGTGCGGGGTGGCGCGGCGGTCGGCAGGTAGACGAGCGCGTGACCGCGCTCCTGTTCGAAAAGGGCGTTGTCGTAGCAGCCGCCCGGCGGTCCGGTCGCGGCGGCGCCGACGGCCGCTTCCAGTTCGGCCATCGCGCCGGCGAACCAGGCCGCCACGTCGCGACCGCCGATCACGGCCTCCACCGCCGCGACCGTCCGGGCGGGCTCCGCCCGCAGTTCGACGGCGATCGGCGCGGGGTCGGGCCGGAGCAGGCGCCGCAGCGACACGACCGCGGCCCGGGTGCGGTCGAGCACGTCTTCGAGGCGTTGCAGGTGGTCCGCGACCAGGGCCGCCCGGACACCGGGGTCGGAGGTCCGCAGGATGCGCTGCACATCATTCAGGGGGACGTCGAGTTCGCGAAGCCGGTGGATGACCTGCGCGGCCGGGATCTGGTCGAGCGCGTAGTAGCGGTAACCGGTGGTCTCGTCGACCACGGCGGGTTCCAGCAGGGCCGCCTCGTGGTACCGGCGCAGGGTCCGCACGCTCAGGTGGGTCAGCCGCGAGAACTCCCCGATGCTCAGCACCGCTCCATTCTGGACTCTCTCCCTGGGGGAGGGTCCACGGCTTGACCCTCCCACGCGGCGAGATCACACGATGGGTTCATGACACAGCACACCGATCTCCCGTCCGAGATGCTTCCGGCCACCGTGCGCGAGTTCTTCGCCGCCCACGTCGTCCGCGACGCTGACACCGCCTCGTCGTTCCTCACCGGGGACGCGGTCGTCGTCGACCAGGACGAGACCTTCCGCGGCCGGGAGCAGATCCACGCGTTCCTGCGGGACGCCGGGTCCGAGTTCGAGTACACGACCGAACAGATCGGCGCCCACCGCGTCGACGACACCCACTGGGTGGTGACCGTGCGGCTCGAGGGCACGTTCCCGGGTGGCGTGGCCGAACTCGACTACCGGTTCACGGTGCGGGACGACCTTATCGCCGAACTCGTCATCGCCAACCACGCGGCCTGACCGAACCCATGTCATCTCAATCTTCGACGGAGGAAAAATCATGAAGACTTGGTTCATCACTGGTGGGACGCCCGGAGGGTTCGGTCTGGTCTACGCCGAGGCCGCACTGGACCAGGGCGATCGAGTCGCGGTGACCGCGCGTCGGCCCGCTGAGCTGCGGGAATGGGCTGAGCCTTACGGCGACCGCGTGCTGGTTCTTGAGCTCGACGTCACCGATGCCCAGCAGGTGCGTGCGGCGGTCAAGGCGGCGGAGGAGCGGTTCGGCGGAATCGACGTGCTCGTCAACAACGCGGGCCGCGGCTGGTTCGGCTCGATCGAAGGGGCCCCTGACGAGACGATCCGCCGCACGTTCGACCTCAACCTGTTCGCCGTGGTCGACGTGGTGCGTGCGGTCCTGCCGGGTATGCGGGCACGCGGCGGCGGCTGGATCGTGAACATGTCGTCGGTGGCGGGCCTCGTCAGCGCGCAGGGGTTCGGCTACTACTCGGCGGCGAAGTTCGCGGTCGAAGGACTGTCGGAGACGCTACGGCTCGAGGTCGAGCCGTTCGGTGTGCGGGTGCTCGTCGTAGAGCCGGGAGCAACCCGCACCAAGGCCTTCGCCGGCTTCCAGGACCAGCCCGTCAACGAGGTCGTCGACGCTTACGTGCCGATGGTCGAGAGCGTTAAGGCGGCGTTCGTGGACCACAACGGCAAGCAAGAGGGCGATCCCGTGCGGGGAGTGCGGGCCGTGATCAGCGCGATGAACGCACCCGTTCCGCCGCGACGGATCGTGCTCGGCAACTCCGGCTACGACGTCGTCACCGCGATGCACGAGAACGCGCTCGTGGAGCTACGCGCCAACGAGAAGCTTTCACGCAGCACGGACTTCTAGCCTATCGGCTCCGGTGAGTCGCCAGGTCCCACTCGATCGGCCCATCGGTGAGCCGGCAAGATCAATCCCAGAGCGCATGGCCCAGGGGCCATCAGGGGCCAAGATCTTAGAGAAAGGGCCATCGAAATCGGGACCCTGCAGTGTCTCCCGCGTGTCAGGGCGGCGGACCTGCTCACCATGATCAGTGGCCGCCGCGATGTTCCCGATGGACACACGGCGCGCCCGTTTTCGGATACTGGATGCGGGCGCGGAAGGCTTGCGCGACGACACCGTCAGGCAGCGGCGCGGTCCACCGGTACTGGGGTGCGCCGGCGTGAGCCGCAGCGACGAGGGTGCGGCCGTAGCCGAGGCGCCGGTACGCGGCGACGACATGGACGTAGTCCAGACTCGCGGTGCGGCAAGCCGCACAACAGCTGACGGTTGCGGTGGTGGCGGCGGCGCCGTCGAGCTGCAGCTCGGTCCGCTCAGGCTCCGCCCCGGCCGCGGCGGGATGGGCGACGAGCACCAGTCCCTGCTCTGGTGCGGCGGCCGGCAGGTGCCGGACGGTGACGTCGAGCTGAGCCCATTCGGACAGGCGCCCTTCGCTGGGATCGCAGGCTTCAACTCGTCGGCAAGTTTCGCAGAGCGTGCAGTGCAGCCGGTAGCGATGGCTGAAAGGCCGGGTCATGCCGTAGTAGACGAGGAACTCCCCGCGCAGGCACTTAGCGGGGATGCCGGTGCCGGGGCGAAGGGGGATCAGGTCGCCGTATTCGCCGCGCGCTCCGGATCGGGGGCCGCCGACAGGACCGCCGACGGCGGGCTGGCCGGCGGTCACCGGAAGTCGCGCGACGGTGCGGTCGCCATCGACAGGTCGAGCGCTTCGATCCGGTCGGCGACGAGGGTGACGACTCCGTCGGCAGCCTGGACCTGACCGCGGATCAGCAGCGCGGCGCTGGCACGGGCGACCACGCGCTGGCGCTGCCACAGCCCGGGTGAGACCAGGACGTTGGCCATTCCGGTCTCGTCCTCGAGGTTGAGGAACGTGATCCCGCCGGCCGTGGCCGGCCGCTGCCGGTGGGTGACCGCGCCGCCGACCCAGACCCGGGTGCCGTCCTCGACGCCTGCGAGGGCGGCGGTGGTGATCGCGCCGCGCGCGTCGAGCATCTCCCGCAGGAACTGCACGGGATGGGAGTCGGGAGAGACGCTGGTGGCCCAGAGGTCGGCGGCGGTGACCTCGAAGCGGGTCATGCCGGGCAGGGCAGGGGCATCCAGGCCGGGAACGAGGCCCGGCAGGTGCCCGGGCGGCCGGTGAGGTCCCCGATCCCGGTGTAGGGGCCGCGGGCGTGGCGTTCGGTGACGATCTGCTCGGCCACCTCGTTGCCGAGGTGCCGGACGCCGGCCAGGCCGAGGCGAAGCGCAACGCCGCCGGTGCTCTCGGGATCGGGTTCGAGGGTGGCGTGGGCGAGGTTGGCGTTGATGTCCGGCTCGCGGACGCGGACGCCGTGGCGGCGGGCGTCGGCGACCAACGACTGCGGGCTGTAGAACCCCATCGGCTGGGCGCGCAGCAGCCCGGCGCAGAACGCGGCCGGGTAGTAGCGCTTGAACCACGCGGATGCGTAGACCAGCAGCGCGAACGACATCGAGTGGGCTTCGGGGAAGCCGTAACCGGAGAACGCGTGGATCTGCTCGAAGATCCGGGTCGCCAGCTCGCGGTCGAGGCCGTTGGCGGCGCAGCCGGCGAAGAATCGCGCCATCAGCGCCTTCATCTTCGTACTCGACCGCTTCGCGCCCATGGCGCGGCGGAGCTGGTCGGCTTCGGCGCCGGTGAAGGAGGCGACGTCGACGGCCATCTGCATCACCTGCTCTTGGAACAGCGGCACCCCGAGCGTGCGGTCCAGGGAGCCGGCGAGTGCTGCCACTGCTCCTCGCCGCGGCGGCGCCGGATGTAGGGGTGCACGGAGCCGCCCTGGATGGGGCCGGGGCGGATGAGGGCGACTTCGACGACGAGGTCGTAGAACTTCCGCGGCCGCAACCGCGGCAACGTCGCCAACTGAGCGCGGGACTCGACCTGGAACACCCCGACCGCGTCGGCCTCGCACAGCATGTCGTAGACGGCCGGGTCGGCGAGGTCGAGCTTGCCGATGTCCACGACGGTGTCGTGGTGTTCGGTGACGAGGTCGATCATGTAGTGCAGGGCAGAGAGCATGCCGAGGCCGAGCGCTCGAACCGGCGCTGCTGCTCGATCCCCGAGCGCAGGAACGCCTGCCCCGAAGGTGGCCGCCACCCCTCCAACTCCTCGGTCGACCGACGGGCCCGCACCGCGGCCACTGCGTCGGCGACTGGGGCGTCGGCGGGGGTGGCGTAGTGGACGTTGTTCGACACCACCGTCGGCAACCGCAGCTCGCGGGCCAGCTCGTCGAGCAGGTCGTTGGCGTGGTCGTCGAGGGGCTGGCGGTGGTTGATCAGCTCGACGACGACGTGGGAGTGTCCGAACCAGTCGACCAGCCGCGCCAGCTCGGCCCGCGCCACGGCCGGGCCGTGCTGGGCGAGGGCGCGGCGGACGCGGCCTTTGCGGCAGCCGGTGAGGACGACGACGTGCCCGGCCAGCTCGTCGATGACCTCTTCGAGGTTGTAGACGGGGCGGCTTTTCTCGCCCCCGGCGATCTGGGCGTGGGAGATGACGCGGCAGAGTCGGTGGTAGCCCTCCTGCTGCCGGGCCAGCACCAGCAGGTGCGACCCGGCGGGATCGGGCTCGCCGGCCTGCGGCGCGGGCAGGTCGAGTGACAGTTCGGCGCCGAATCCGACTCGGACGCCGAGTTCGCGGGCGGCGTCGTTGAATCGGACGGCGCCGTACATGCCGTCGTGGTCGGTGAGCACCAGGGCGTCGAGTTCGAGCCGGGCGGCCTCTTCGACGAGGGTTTCGGGGTGGGAGGCGCCGTCGAGGAAGCTGAAGTTGGAGTGGACGTGCAGCTCCGCGTAGGGCGCGCGGAGGCGTTCGCCGCCGTCGTCGCGGCCGCGGCGGTCGCGTAGGTCCGGCGGGGCGCCGGCGTAGCCGTCGCGCTTGCGCGACCAAGCGGGGGAGTCGCTGCCATCACCGAGGACGGGTGCTCGCCCGGAGGCGACCCGTTCGACTTCGGACCAGGGCACGTTCGGGTTGTTGAATTGGAGAGACGGTTCGTGTCTGACCGTTGACCGGTCGGTTGTGTGCCGGGTTCCCACTGGCGGTACCACCCTGTCGTGCTCGGGTCGCCGTGGGGAAGACAGCGTAGTCACTTCCCGCTGGCAGCCGCCGCCGTCAGGGGAACGGGTGTTCGATTGTAGGTCTCATGATGGCGGAGTCAACCGCTGCCGGTCTAACTCACTATCTGGTTGACCAGGCCCCCGCAGCGCAGAGCCCTCACGCCACTGTTCTCAATTGAGGCGCCTACGCAGCGTATGTGTGATGCAACACCGGGTTGCTCCGGGTGTGCGGGCGGCTGCCGGTGTCGGCTTCTTGTCGCGATGACAGCGACACACTGCCCGGACTTCACGGACGGTTACCAGAGCGTGCAGCCGCGCCTCCATTCTCGTCCCCGGAGCCTGGGAGGAAGTTACTGTGGCGCGCTGGGGTCGGCCGCCTTCGAGAAGGATTCGCTGATGAGGCCATCTCGCACCCGGGTCCTGGTCGAGGCGGTCTACGCTGCCGGAGCCCATGACCGGCGCGAGGCCGCGATGACGGTGCTGAGGCTGCTCGAGCCGGTGACTCATCACGACGCCGGCGCCTTCGTGGTCTGGGACCCGGTGGCTCAAGCACGCCGAGCGCTGGCCGCGGTCACCTATGGTGACGAAACGGTCGTTGCGCTGGGTGGCCGCTATGCGGCGAGCATCGAAAACCGGCTGGTCCGGGAGCGGCGCCTGCCGATGCGGATCGACGACGTGCCGGGCGACACCGGCAGTCCTCGATGTACCAAGAGGTGCTCAGGCCGGGCGAAACTGGGTGGCCGCGATGAGTATCGCCTCGCGGCTGCGTGTCGCCCGCGGATCGTCGGAGTAGCTCACGTCATTCATTCTACGAGACGTTGTGTCTCAATGGTGCCGGATCGGTTGATCTCTTCGACGACAGCGGAAAGCCTGCGCAGAAAGGAGACCAGCTGTTTCCGTTCGCGTGGGCTGAAGGCGGCAAGCGCGCGAGTTTGCCGGGCGCGGCGCTGGGCCAGCATCCGGCGCAGGCGTGTGCGGCCGTCGCGGGTGAGGCTCACCAGCACCTTGCGCTCGTCCTCCAGCGAACGTTCGCGCACCACGACTCCGGCGGCCTCGAGCTGCTTGAGCATGCGCGTCGCGGTGGGGATGGTGACGTCTGCGGCCGTCGCGAGCCTGCCAACCGGTTGCTCGGCCTCGTCGATGAGCGGCTCCAGCAGCGTCAGCTGTGGCAACGTCAGTCCCGCGTCCCTGTCCGCACCCGCCGATCGCGCCTTGCGCGCGACGAAGAACAGGTGCTCGGCGGCCTGAATGATTTCCTTGGCCTCGGCGAAGCTGGGCGGCGAGTTGCCGATCTTTTCCACGAGCAGTACTCTAGCATAGTAGTAACTAGCAAGCTAACTATTTTGGACACAACGAATCGCGTTGATGAGGACAGTCGGAGGTTGGCGACATGCCAGGCAAGATCGATGTTCACCAGCACCTGCTTCCGCCCCGCTACTTCGAGGCGCTGGCGGCGGCGGGAGATCGGGCGACAGGGGATTCGCAGGCTGTGGCTGGCGGGACGGCGCAGTGGAATCCGTGGGATGCGAGCGGCGGGACGGCGGCGCGGCAGGGTTCGCGAACCGTTGGTGGCTGGCTGATGCCGGAGTGGGATCCCCGGGCGGCGATCGCGATGATGGACGAGGCGGGAATCGAAACGGGCATACTGTCGATCAGCGCACCGGGCGTCCACTTCGGTGACGACGCCGCGGCCCGCGAACTCGCCCGCGAGCTGAACGACTACCAGGCCGAGCTGGTCAAGGAACAACCGGACCGCTTCGGGCATTTTGCCGTGCTGCCGCTGCCGGACTTCGACGGCGCGGTCGCCGAAGCCGTGCGGGCACTCGACGAGCTTCACGCCGACGGTGTGCTCCTGTTGTCGAACGCGCACGGGCGTTACCTCGGCGATCCCGCGTACGAGCCACTGTGGACAGAGCTCGCCGCGCGCTCGGCCGTGGTTTTCGTGCATCCCACCGCACCGCCGATCCAGCAGTTGCCGGGAATGCCCACTGCACTGCTGGACTTCCCGTTCGACACCACGCGCACCGCCGTGGACCTCGTCGCGCACGGGGTGTTCGACCGGCATCCGGACCTGCGCGTGATCCTTTCGCACGCCGGCGGTTTCCTGCCCTACGCCGCGAGCCGATTCAGCGCCGCCGCGATGTTCAACCCCGGCACCACGCCGGAGAGTATCCAAGCGGGCCTGCGCAAGTTCTACTTCGACACGGCCTTGTCCGCGACACCCACCTCGCTGCCGTCACTTCTGGCGTTCGCGGAGCCGGGCCACGTCCTCTACGGCAGCGATTTCCCCTACGCACAACCGGAATGGCGCGCCCGCTTCGACCACTGCCTGGCCACCTACGACGGCCCCGGCGCGGAGCGGCTGGGCGAGGTACACCGCTCCGCCGCCGAGAAACTCTTTCCCCGCTTGGCAAAATAGGGCGAAAGCGCCTGCGAGGACTCGCCGAAAGGAGGGTGATCGCACGATCAGCGGCATGTGCGGGCGTTCGGCATCGGGGTTCGCTGAGAGTTGGATGGGTTGCCGACGGACCGTGCGGCCGGACACGATCTGTCCCATGGTTGCATCAGTGGCGGTGTTGTCCGACATCCATGGCGTTCTCCCGGCCCTGGAGACTGTGTTGAACGATCCCGACGTGGCCGGTGCCGAGCGAATCGTGCTCACCGGCGACATCGCGGCCGGCCACAACCGGCGGCGGTGCTCGACCGGCTACTCGACCTCGGCGATCGCGTCACCTGGGTACGCGGCAACGCCGACCGGGAACTGGTCACCCTCGCGCGCGGCGGCACCACGGCATCCCCGACCCCATCGCCCCATGGGCGGCGACGCAGCTCAGCCACGACCACATCGACTGGCTCGCCCGGCTACCGCACCCGGTGACCATGGCTCTCGACGGATTCGGCGATGCCGTGTTCTGTCACGGAACACCCCGTGACGACAACGAAGTCGTCCTCGTCGACACGCGCCTGGACCGCTGGGCCGAGGTACTCGCTGGTCTGCCCGACCAGACACGACCGTCGTTCGCGGACCCACGCATATGCCCTTCCAACGCCTCGCGCACGGGCGCCAGATCATCAACCCCGGCAGCGTCGGCATGCCCTACGGCTGCCAAGGCGCGCACTGGGCACTGCTCGCAGATGTGCGACTCTGGCCGAACGCTAACCGATAGGCGCCTATCGTTTCGGTGGTATCGTCGTCACCATCCGATGTGGTCGACGACAAGACGGGTGGAAAATGACCGAAGCGCCTGAGTTGCCCTTGCACATGCGGCGACACCGGTTCGATCCGGTCGAGGAGCTTGCCGAGGTTCGAGAGGGGGACGGCCTTACCCGCGTCATGACCCCGTTCGGCACGTCCGCGTACCTCGTGACCCGGTACGACGACGTCCGTGAGGTGCTGGCGGACTCGACGCGGTTCAGCAACGCGGCCACGCGGCAGGTCCGGCCGCCCGGTGTGTCCGACGTCAGTGACGAAGAGCTGGAGGAGCTGCGAGCCGGGCAGATGCTCGCCTTCGATCCTCCCGACCACACCAGGCTGCGCAAGATGCTGACCTCGGAGTTCACCGTCAAGCGGATGCGGCGGCTGGAGCCGCGGATCGTCGAGATCGTCGATGCGGCCTTGGACGACCTCGAACACGTGGGCAAACCGGGCGACCTCGTGTCGACCTTCGCGCTGCCGGTGCCGTCTCTGGTCATCTGCGAGCTGCTCGGTGTGCCCTACTCCGACCGAGCGGAGTTCCAGCACCGCACCGGCCGCTCGCTCGATGCGTCCCTGCCGGTGGAGCAGCGGATGAAGGTGCAACGGGAAAGCCGCGAGTACATGGCCGGGCTCGTCGCGCAGGCCCAGGCGGAGCCGGGCGACGACATGCTCGGCATGCTGGTGCGCAAGCACGGGGACGACCTGAGCACCGCCGAGCTGATCGGCATCGCGTCGCTGCTGCTGGTGGCCGGCCACGAGACGACATCGAATATGCTCGGCCTCGGCACTCTCGCTCTGCTGCGCCACCCCGACCAGCTGGCGATCATGCGCGACGACCCGGCCGCGGTCGAGCCCGCGGTGGAGGAATTGCTGCGCTGGCTGTCGATCGTCCACTCCGGGGTGCCCCGCACGACGACGGCCGAGGTGAAGATCGCCGGGCACACCATCCCCGCCGGCGAGCAGCTGGTACTGGCTCTCCCGGCGGCCAACCGGGATCCGGCGCTCGCCGAGCACCCCGAGCGCCTCGACATCACCCGGGAAGCGGCTCGCCACGTCGCGTTCGGGCACGGCGTGCACCACTGCCTCGGCGCGCCGCTCGCGCGGATGGAAATGAAGGTCGCGTTCCCTGCGCTGCTGCGGCGCTTCCCGGACCTCGCACTCGCCGTGCCCTACGAGGAGATCGAGTTCCGCGCCTTCCACGTCGTCTACGGACTGCACGCGCTTCCCGTCACCTGGTGAGTTAGCGTGCGGGAATGACGGCAGCGCGCGGACAGGGTTTGCGGGGCGACGCGGTGCGCAACCACGAGCGCATTGTCGTCGCGGCCGGCCGGGCCTTCGAGGAGGACGGGCCGGCCGCGACGCTCGAGGACGTCGCGAAGCGCGCGGGGGTCGGTGTCGCGACGGTGTACCGACGCTTCCGCAACCGCGATCAGCTGGTGCGCGCCGTCTTCGAACACATCCTGACCACCGTGATCGAACCGATCACGATGGTGGAATCCGATGATCCGTGGTGCGATCTGACCGAGGCTCTTGAAGCCACGGTCGAGCTGGTCGCCCGAAACCAGGTGGCGCTGGCGTTGGCGCGGGAGATCGACGCCATCGACGTCAACGGCCTCCAACGCTACGTCAAGGCCGCCGACCGTCTGGTGGGCCGGGCGATCGACGCCGGTGTGGTGCGCCCGGACCTGATGGGCCGCGACCTGGCGGCGGTGATCGTGATGGCCCTGGCCACCGCGCACCCGGGCGATCCGGAAGGCGCGGACCGTAAGCGGTACCTCGCTCTGCTGATCGACGGCCTCCGTCCCGCGCCGGCCGACCTGCCACCACCGTCGACGAGCCCGATCCTGCCCGACTCGTCCTCATGAACGTCGGCGGCCGTCAGCGTTTCGCCAGCTCGGGCGGATCTGGGAGAGCACCTTGGTGCCGAGGAGCTCGGTGTCGGCCACACCTGGGTGCGCGGCCACGGCGATCGTCGAGCCGTGTCGCATGAGCCGGCGCTGTAGTTCGTAGGTGAACAGCAGGTTCGCCGGCTTGGGCTGGGACGCGGTGCGGGGCGACGCCGGCGGCAAGGGCGGGGCGCAGGTCGGCGTCGGGATCCAGTCCGGTGCGTCGGGCGGCGAGAACTCCGCGTCCGGGCGGATGTGGTCGCCGCCGGCCGCATGATGAGGCTGGCGCGCTGCGCCCCGCCAAGGGCGTAAGGCTCAACCATGTGTGTTCAGGATGCGGGTTGGTCACTGGGGAAGAAGACCTTCTCGACCTGGTCGTGGTGGGTGTGCAGCTCCCAGTACAGCGGCGCGATCTCTTCCGGTGCGGTGGCGCCCGGCTGGCGGCCGATCCACGCGCCGATCGCTATGTGGCCGACCTGTACTCCTCGGGGAGCGGCGGCGGCGTGCAGACCGTGGGCCCAGTTGCGCAGCCACGCCGCGGCAGGGGCGACGTTGCCGAACATGTCGTGACCGAGCTCCGGGCGCACGGACGAGGCACCGGTGGTGAACAGGATCGTGCCCGAGCCTCGGGCGAGCATCTCCGGAAGCACCTGGTTGACCGCCGCCACGGCGCCGTGCACGTAGAAGTCGAGCTGGATCTGCACATTGTCATGAGTCAGCTCGGTGGAGGAAGCCGCCGGCAGCGCCGGGTTGGCCGGCGAGTACTCCAAGACGTCGATCGGCCCGAATCGCTGCTTGACCGCCGCGAGGCCGGAGACGATCGATGGCCGGTCGAGTACGTCCGCGGCGAAGGCCGCCGCTTCGATACCCTGGTCGGTCAGTTCGGCCACGACCGGGTCCAGCTTGGCCGGAGTACGCGACAGCAGCGCGACCTGGTGGCCTTCCTTGCCGAAGGTTTGGGCGATGGCGAGCCCCATTCCGGGACCGGCACCCATGATGGCGATGGTAGGCATGACTTCTCCTTCGATGAGAACAGCGTTGTCGACAGCGGGATTCCGCGTGCCGCTCGAGTTGGTGAGGCGGAAGAGGGGCCGCCGCGTACAACTGCGCGGCGGCGGAGTGCAGGGCCGGTGTCAGTTGCTGATCCGCAGCTCCTGCTGTGCGTATCGCGGGTCATCGGCCTGAGTGAGCATGAACTCCGCGAGGTCGGCCCGGGAGATGCGTGAGCCGACCCGGTCCCCGGATCTGGTCGCGGTGCGCACCTTGACACTTCCCGATCCGGGCGTGTCGTTGGGCGCGGTGACGGCCACGATGGTCCAGTCGCGATCCGAGCCGCGAATGGCCTCGCCCGCCGCGGCCGACTCGTTGACCATGGGGCGGGTGGCGGGCAGCAGCCTGAACAGGGCGAAGCTCGCGCCGCGCAACGCGCGCAGCAGGGGGTTGCGGGGAATCAAGATGCTCGGCCCCCAGCTGTAGACGAGCCTGCGGACGCCGTGTGTGCGCATCGCAGCCAGGATGGTGCCCGTTCCCGACGCGAGGGGCAGGTCCCGGGGCCTGCCGAAGATCTTGGGGCTCAGGGCGGCGAGGACGGCGTCGGCGCCGCGGACGGCGTCCTCAACGGCCACCTCGTCGGTCAGTTCGCCCTGCGTGATCCGCAGCCGTTCGTGGCACAGGGTGAGCTTCGCCGGATTTCGGATCAACGCCACCACGTCGTGTCCCGCGGCGAGCGCCTGCTCGACCAGGTGCGTGCCAGTGCGCCCGCTGGCGCCCAAGATGGTCAGTTTCATCAAGTCTCCCGAACCGGGTCCGAGCCGAATCGCGGCACAGTCGCACAGCCGCACAACACGAGGGGTGCCTCACCTTTCGACGTCAGCGTAACACGGAAGTCGAGGTACCCCTCACGTTGGTAGGCTGTGGAGCATGCCCCCTGAACGCGCACCAGCCGCGACCACGGCCTCCGCGCCCGCCCGGCCGCTGCGTCGGGACGCCCAGCGCAACCGCGACTCGCTGCTGGCCGCAGCCCGGGCCATGTTCGCCGAGCACGGGATGCAGGCGTCGCTGGAGCAGGTCGCCAAGCGCGCCGGGGTGGCCATCGGCACGCTCTACAAACACTTCCCCACCCGGCTCGACCTGGTGCAGGAGGTCTTCGCCGGCAAGCTCGCGATCTGGGTCGCTGCCGCCGAGCAGGCCCTGAGCATGGACGACGCCTGGGAAGGGCTGTGCCTGTTCCTGGAAACCATGTGCGAACTCCAGGCCCGCGACCGGGGCTTCAACGACTTCGCCTCGATCCGGCTGCCGGAGAACGCCTGCCTGGCCGGCCAGCAGACCCGGATCCATGACCTCGGCGTGCGCATCGTCGAACGGGCGCAAGAGCAGGGCAGCCTACGACCCGACCTGGCGCCCGAGGACCTCGCCTTCATCATCTGGTCCCACAGCCGGATCATCGAGGCGACCGACGGGATCGCCCCGCACGCCTGGCGCCGCCACCTGCACCTGATGCTCGACGGCTTCCGCGCCGAGCACGCCCACCCACTCCCCGAACCGCCCCTGACCGCCCAACAGCTCTACCGCGCCATGCTCCGCCTCGGCGGCGCCGACTGACTACCCGGACTCCGAGCTGATCACCGTCATGCCGGACGAGCGCGTTCCCCATGTCGACCTTCCGGCCACCACCAACGCGCAGCCTTTGCCCCCGCCCGCCTACCTGCCTTAACCGGCACGTTCCGGCCATGCTGCGATCCACGGCGCCTCGGTAGGAGCCCTGCTCGGCCATAACACCATGCGAGCGACCGTGGGGAGCGACGACGGGACCGCGACATCGGTGGCCTCCGGTCGTAGTTGAACACCCGCCACGCCAACGCATCCACGACCGAGCGCAACTGCCCGGTCGACCCGCTCACAGACATCCGCCTCCAGCTCCCACATCTCAGGGTTGGCCGATCGGCGGACCTCGGCTCGAGCGCATCCACCGGCACTGCTTTGCGCTGCCGAAGCAGACTCTCGACGCGCCGACACCCCGCCCGATGTTCCTGAACGGCCAACACCCCGCGTAACGGGTCTGGCCCGTGATCGGTGTTTCCGGCGTTGCTGATCAGTAGGTCTCGGCGGTCGGCCAGCGGTCACCGAACGTGATAGCGAACGCATTGATCACAGGCTTCCACCGCATCGTCCACCGAGCGCGGCCCGTCCCGGTCGGATCCAGACTACGAGTCACAAGATACAGACACTTCATCGCAGCCTGCTCCGTCGGGAAGTGCCCACGTGCGCGAATCGCCCGCCGGTAGCGGGCGTTCAACGATTCGATCGCGTTCGTCGAGCAGATCATGCCCCTGATCTCGACGTCATAGTCAAGGAACGGAACAAATTCCTCCCAGGCGTTACGCCACAGCCGAATCATGGCCCCGTATTTCGCACCCCATTTCTCGGCCAGATCCTCAAGCGCAGCCAGTGCGGCCTCGGGATTGGGCGCCGCGTAGATGGGTTTGATGTCTCGCTTCACCGCATCCCAGTCACGCCTCGACGCCAACCTGAATGTGTTCCGGATCAGGTGAACAATGCAGGTCTGCACAATGGTCCGCGGCCACACGTTCGTCACGACCTCAGGCAGACCTTTGAGACCGTCACAGACGAGGAAGAACACGTCACCGACCCCGCGGTGGAACGGCCTACACCTCTGATCGGAGTGCGGTACTGGGCTGATCAGCGGAGCGCCTCGCCGAGGCGTGCAGCAGCAGGGGAGCTCGTGTTCGCCGCTGGATACGGGCTCTACGCCGAGTGGTCCGGCGACGCCCTCACCGTTGTCGTCACCGGCTCAGGGTGCGGTGTCGCCGCAACACCACGGCGCCGCCTGAGCGCGTCCACGTCCGGAGGCTGCGGACTCCTCTTGATCGACAAGGTTACCGATCAGCTGCACGTCGACCCCGGACAGCACGGAACTCGGGTGACGGCGACCTGGCGACCAGCCGCGCTGCGGCAGAACGCGACGTGACATTCACGATGCTGTGCCCTCAGCACGACGCGGACGTGGCGGGCGCTGGTCGTGGAACTGCTCGCGTATCGCCCGTCCGGGTGAGAATGATGATTTGGCACCCCGGCGTTGGGGTACCGGCCAGGTGCCGACGTCTTCAGCAGCGAGGACGGATGCCCGGAAAAGGTGATGTCGTCATGCCCGAGGGAGCCACTGGTCGGAGCGGGCCGACGCCGTGGTCGATGGACTTACGGGACACGACGGCCCCGGCGCTGGTGGGGGTTCGGCGCTGGGCGTCCCGCACATTGACTCAGGTCGACGACGCGCACCTGGGGGACGTGCTGCTCGTGGCCACGGAGCTGGTGACCAATGCCTACGACCACGGACAGGGCCCGGTGCAGATCCGCACGAGCCACACCACCGCACCGTGCCGGGTCCGGATCGAGGTGGAGGACAGCAGCGCCGAGCACCCGGTGATCGCAGCCCCGTCGCTCAAGAGGGCTGGTGGCCGCGGCATGCGCATCGTGGACAAGCTCGCCGCGGACTGGGGCGTACAAGAGCATCCGGCGAACGGGGGCAAGACAGTGTGGGCGGACGTGTCCTGTGACGGCGTCGACGCCGTGCCGTGCGCCGCGGCGTCCCGCCGCCGGATCTGACTCGCCGTTGCCCTACGCCGGCGCTTGCCTGCCGCCACGACCGGCAGTCGCAGCGGACCCGGATGCGGTGCGACGTTCGCTGTAGATCGGTGATGAACCGACATCGCGAATGTGGCGAACGCCGGGCGCCGTCCCTGGTTCGACCACGAAACCTTCTACCCTATCGACGATGCGTCACTCGTGCGGGTCCAGCGGTGACGCGGCGCCGTCGTCGGCGTCCGGCGTCGTCCACGCGCGGCGCAGCTGAGCGACCAGACCGGCCAGCCGGGCGTCTTCGGCACGAGCGATGCCGCGCATTTCCTCGATCGCCGCGTCGGTGACGCGGGTGAACTCCACCTGCGCCGCTGTCACGGCAGCGAGCGCGGCATCACGGCTGTCGTGGTCGCCGGTCTGCTCGGCGACCCAGAGAGCGTCCCGGGCTGCTGAGAGCTGCCGGGCCGCGGCGTCTTGCGCGGTGAGCAGGCTTCTGCCGCGAGCCGCGGCGACCACGCTCTCCGCGGAGCTGACTGCGATCTGCTGCGCGAGCACCCGGTGTTCCCCTCGCTGGTCGGCTCGGCCGGCATCGCTCCTCCTGGTCATGTGAACAACTCGATACGGCAGTTCGTCCTCGGCGCCGCTCGGTCGGCTGGTTCGGGCGCCAAGGCTGTAGAGGCGACTGGCCAGAGACGCGGCCAGCCGGTTCAACGCGGCGGGTGGAACGAGCAGGGCGAACTGCCCGAGCAGCTCCGCCGCGGCGTAGGCCTCGGCCTCCGACAGCACCGCGGCGCACCGTTCCCGCCGTCCCCGTTCCAGCAGCCGGGTCAGGCGTCGGCGTACTCGTCCAGGTCGCGTACGTCTGCCAGGCCGTACCGCGCACCGAGCTGATCGATGGTGACCTCGTCACTCATCGTCGTGCGCCCCTCTCTTGTCGTCAGCTGACCAGCCCAGAGAAAATCTATGCCGCCCGGAGTAGACATTCAACGACCGGCGTGTGTAGTGTTCTCCTCGTACCGAGAGAGACAACGTCAAGCAGGCGCGGGAGATGACGTAACTACCCGCGAAGTGAGACAAGGCGGTCAGGCAGCACGGAGCCGATCAAGGGAACAAGGTTTCGGCTGGTGACCGGGAGTAGTACTCCAGGACCGGGTCGTGAAGAAGGTTCGACCGAGCAGTACCGGTCCGGAGCGGATGTGCAGGACTCGGGCAGAGCTAAGGTGCCCGTGAAGAACAGCAGTATCTGTGTTTACGGCAGTTGCAGTACCGCTAGTCGAAGATCAGCAGTACCAGTAGTTGTTGTGTGTGCGTGCAGTAGCAGGACCGGTCAGGTGGCCGGGGCCGATCAGTGAACGGGGCTCCGGGCAGTGACCAGCGGCGTCAGCGTGCTGGGACCGATCAGTGGAAGGGTTCCGGCAGTGACGTCCGCAGCAAACGAAGTTGAAGTTGCAGTTGCAGTACCGAGTAAGTGGAAAACACAGGAAAGAAGGGAACGGGAACATCATTGGATCGCCCGCAGCGGCCGGGTAGTGCCGCGCGGGTGCCGCAGTTCCATCGAGTTCGGAGGTGGTGCTCGGTCACGAGTAAGCGATCCCCGCGGAATCCGGCTTTCGGCTGGACGCGGGTGCAGGACGCCGGCGGTCGCGCCGGTTGACAATGGTGAAAGTCCCAACCCTTGAGGACCCCGGGTGCCGCAGTGGCACCCGGGGTCCTCTGTGACGTGGAGGTGCGATGATCCCTGACCAACAAGGCCCGGCCACGCCCAGAACGGCCGACAAGTTCGACGACGAGCACTACCCCGCCTACACGATGGGCCGGGCCGCCGACATCCTCGGCGCCACCCAAGGCTTCCTGCGCAGTCTCGACGAAGCCGGACTGATCGCCCCGCAACGCTCCGCCGGCGGGCACCGTCGCTACTCCCGGCACCAGTTGCGCCTGGCCGCGCGGGTGCGGGAACTGGTCGACAGCGGTACCGCCGTCGATGCCGCGTGCCGCATCATCACCCTCGAAGACCAGCTCCACGAAGCGCAGCGCCGCAACACCGGAATCCGCACCGGCGGCTGAATCTCCGACTCGGCACGCGGCCTGGCGCTGCGTGCCGATCGACAGCGCAAGCCGCGATCGTCCTGGGCCACCGTGGACGGTCCGACCACCGGCGCCTGGTATCCGCTACCGCACCCGGTTAGGCAAGGCCTGATGGCGTCGCGCGTGCCGGCCGACCCCGACCTGAGAATCTCCACGCTGCCTTGGATTGCGTCTCGCGGTGGCCCAGCTGCCGCGACGGTGGCAGGGCGGCGGGTCAGGGCCGCTCGAAGGTCCAGCGCAGTGCCTGGTGCAACACCGTGATCAGCTTTTCGTCGTCGGCGTAGGACGCGGTCTCGCCGATCGGCAGCCAGAATTCGCTGTCAGTGCTGTCACCGCAGATGCGGGAGACCAGGATTCCGGCGTAGGACACGCCGGCGTGGTCGGTGGTGTCCGTCGACGCGTCGGTTCCGGTGGGTTGGGGGCCGAGGGTGACGCTGCGGTGTTGGGAATGCAGGGTGACCCGTCGCGGATGATCGGTCATGACGGTGCAACTTCTCGTGATCGCGGCGGACGAGGAAGGTGGCGGGCTGCATGCTTGGAATGAAGATCGCGTTGGCGTTCCCGCTGGTTACAGCGGTCAGGGGCGGCCGCAAGTGTTTCCCCCTCGTGGGGGAGGTGCACGCCTGCCGAACATCGTGCGAAACGACCATTGCGACGTGCTCGCCACTGTGGGCAAACGAGCAAGATCGTGCCGTCGTGAACGCTGCCGGACCGGTAAGTGGGTGGGCTCGGGGCCGGATACACGGGGTCGGACGGCACCCGTCACGATCAGCCGATCCACCTACGCCATAAGCTCCGCCACCCGTTCACTCGGCCGAGTGATAAAGCTTGATCATTTGAGTGACGCTGTATGTCCGCCGGTAACCCATGCGGTTGTCGTGACGACCTTCAAAGCAGCACCGTGGCCGCGCGGCGTCACCGGAGACGCTGCCCGGGTGGTGTGGAAGGAGGCCATCCGTTGATGATTGCGGTTCCTGCACGCCGGCTCGGTCTGACCCCCTGGGCTTGCTCTGCCCGGCGCGCCCACTCGGACCGGTTGCGACGGTTGATTGTGCTGCTGATCGCCGCGGCCGCGGTCGTGCCTGCCGACATGATCGCCGGGACCTTCGCCCCGGTCCTCGCCGCGGTGGCGGCGGTGGCCGCCGCGCTGGTGCTTGTCGCGATCTGGCGGTGGCGTCACCGTACCCGCCAGCTCGAGCAGATCCTCTCCGACGAACTCGACCACCACCACCACCGCCGCCGCACCTGACTGGTCGCGTTTCTCGGCCGCGGCATAGGGCGGCAAACGCCGTGAGGCTTCCCGAGGGGTTGTTCGTCGGGAAGTCGAGTGTGGCGAGGTCGATGTCGCTGGAACCGTACTCGTTCAGATGCAGCTGGCCTTGATTTTCAGGCTGCTACCCGGTGGCTGGAACTGCCCGGCCGCTCGCCTGCGCCGCGGCGCGCTCATCGTGCTCGGAAAGCAGGTCACTGCGGGCCAGCCGGGCAAGATCGTCGGTGATCCGCCGGTGCAGATCGGTGGCAGCCAACCTGAGTTGGGCCAGCTCGGCCAGGGTCACCTTATGAGTCCTGGCCGCTGCTGACTCCGAGGGCCGGGATTCTGGTGAGGCTTGAGTTTGGTCGTCTGTAAAGCTCACCACACCTCCAGCGGCTGTCAAGATCGACCATGGTAATGCGGTTAGCGCTACGCAAACGATGCGAGGTGGAGATCAACGCGCCACGTCACTCGGTCGGGTCTGCGAACCCGCGGATCGGTGCCGACCGGAAAGTCCCGACGCGCGCCCCGGGTGGCGGCACGGCGGGAGATCAACGCAAGCCCGGAAGGCCGCGAAGGGCGAAGGCGGTGACCGCAGCCGTGGTCGCCGCCATCAACAAGCCACCGAGGACACCGATCAGGATCGTCAGCGCCAGGCTCTGGCCGGGCTGCCACAGCGGCATCGTGACACCCAGGAAGACCGCCAGGCCGAGCAACCACGCGCCGGCGGTGGTGGCGATCCGGCGTGCCGAACCGGAAATGTGGTGCCGCAGGATCAGCCACTGGGCGAATCTGATCGAGAACAACAGTGCCAGGCCGAGGACCGCCCCGGCCGGCCAGAGGATCAGGGGTGGCCAGTCGCGGAGCCGGGTGGCCCACGTGCTCGGCGCCAGTCCGAGGACGTAGGCGAACGAAGCTGCCGCCGCGGTGGCCGCGACCCAGCGACCTGCTTTCACTGCGGGCAGGGCGCGGCGCAGGACGAGCGCTTGACCCGCCCCCAGCATGGCACCTTCGATCGCTCCGGCGGCCACCAACACGGGGACCGCCGTTCACCCTGACGTTCCTGCGGTTCGCGGTGGCCACCGTCTGCATGGCGATCATCGCCCGCCCTCGCTGGCCGCGCCCGGTGGCCGGCGATTTGCCGGGAGCTCGGCCACATCGCGTTCGCCGGGACCCTCGTGCAGAGGGGTGCAGTTCCTCGGCGTCTACGGCGGGATCAAACTGGGCGTGCCCGCGGCGATCTCGTCACTGGTGATCGGGGTCAGTCCCGTGCTCACCGCCCTGCTCGCCCGGCCGGTGCTGGGCGAGCGCACCACCCGCCTGCAACGGTGGGGTTCGCGCTCGGCGTGGCCGGCGTCGTGCTCGCCGTCTCCCAGGGTCTCCACGTGTCGTCGCACGCGTTCGCCGGCCTCGGCCTGACCCTGCGGCCTGCTCGCGCTCAGCGGCGGCACCGTCTACCAGAAGCGTTTTGTCCCGGCATGGACCTGCGCAACGGCCAGACGGTGCAGCTGCTGGCCTCGACGGTCCTCGCCGGCGTCTGCAGCTTCGCGTTCGAACCGTTTCCCCCGAGCGATCCCGCGACCCTGGTGGTCAGCGTCGCCTGGCTGGCCCTGGTCAACTCGATCGGCGCGGTCAGCCTGCTCTACCTGATGGTCCGGCGCGACCACGCCGGCCGGGCGAGCACCATGTTCTTCCTCGTGCCTTCGGTGACCGCGGTGCTCGCCACCGTGATCCTCCACGAACCGCTGGAACTCCCGGTGATCGCCGGGTTCACCATCGACGCGGCCGGCGTGCTCCTCGCGATCCACGACAGCACCGGCCGGTCACGGCCGGGACGCCCCGCAGATCACCGGCGTAGTCACCGAGCCGTCGTGCAGCCGGAAGAGCACGAACTTTTACTTACCTCGGTGCGCTAGTGCATCTGCGTGGCGAGAACGAGGAAGCCATGGCCTGGATCCGGAAAGCCCGCGGCCCCGGTGGCGTCTCGGCACCGGGGCTTTTTCGGGTAATCGTGGGTTGAGACGCGGCTTCGCATGCCGCCGACGCCGGCATCACCGCGACGATGGTCGATCTCGGGGCTGCTGAAACACCGCGGTGAGGTCGAGAAGACCGAGTTCTGGTTCAGGAAAGCCGCCGAAGGCGGCGACACCTCGGCGGTGTGGCACCTGGGAACACTGTGGCACTACGCGGAAACGGAGGTGGGGACGGCGTGGATCCGGAAGGCGGCGATTGGTGATCGCCCGCAGGGTTGTGGGCCGGCGCGGGTGGATTACCGGGCGACCTGCACGGCGATCGTGTTCGGGTTGACCAGCGGGTGCTCGTGGCGGTGTCTGCCGACCGCTCATCGCCCGTTCGCTGAATAGGCCAAGGCCGGGTTGTGGCCACGGGTGCATCGCATGGTTCTTGATGAATTGGTGCCAGGGCATGATCGACTGGTTCCGCGCGGTCTGTGACGGAGCGTCTGTCCGAGCGAAAACCGGGGATCCATGACCGGGCCGACCCGGTCGATCGCGGCAAGAGCGGCTCGAAGATCCACATCCTGTCCGACCTGACCGGCGCCCGATACGACAGCTACACCAGTCACTTCCGCGCCTTCCTCGCCGCCGCCCGCACCTGCGTCAGACACTGCGTCGATTCGGGCTTCTGCTATTGCAGCCGAGATCAGCTGAGCCGGCGGCTCGGTTGATCGACCGGACGGAGTTCCTCGGCGAGGATGGTGCTGGCCTGTCGCGCAGCCCGGCGCAACGCTCGGACGGCGGCCGCAACCACCAGTAGCGCACTGGCGAGCGCGGCGGCCAGCACCGGGGGGAACGACCCGTTCACGAGGAGGAGGACGGCTGTGCCGGTGATCAGCACCGTAGCCGTCACCTGGATGGTGTGTCGCCAGGCCACCCCGGCGTGAACGTCAAGGGTGCGGTGGAGTTTTCGGCTCAGGATGTCGGCGTGGCTGTGCATCGGATACCTCCGGCGTGACGGGGCGTTATGAGGATGTCGCCGCTACGGCAGGTGCGGGCAGGTCGCGGGGCGAAGGGGTGGGAACCTGTTCCGCGCGGGTCGTGGGCCGGGGCACCTGGAGCAGGTGCTCGATAGCGGCGACGGACTTCTCCGCGGCGTCGCCGGCGCCATAGGGGTTCGAGCCCTGGGTGGGTCGCAGGGTGCCGTCGAGCAACGATGTCGCGGTGGTGGTGATCAGGTCGACGTCGGTGCCGACCAGCCAGGCGCGACCCGCAATCACGCCTTCGGCGCGTTCGGTGTGGTCGCGCAGCACGAGGACGGGGGTGCCGAAACTCGGCGCCTCCTCCTGGATGCCGCCGGAGTCGGTGAGGATCACCGAGGCGATCCGCAGAGCCCGAACAAGATCGGGGTAGCCGAGCGGTTCGGTGATGCTCACCCGGGGGTGGCCGGCCAGCGCGGCCTCGACCTGCCCCCGTACGGCCGGGTTGGGGTGGAGCGGAAAGAGGATGTGCACGTCGGAGTGTTCGGCGAGGATCCGGCGGATCGCGACCAGGATGCGGTCGAGGGGCCGGCCCCAGGACTCGCGACGGTGCGCGGTCACCAGTAGCAGCCGCCTGCCGGTCTGGGCGACCTCCATCTCCAGAAGGGCCAAGGTGGCGTCGCGCGCGGGCAGGTCTCGCGCGGTGATGGCCTGGACGGCGTCGACGATGGTGTTTCCCGTGATGGTGATGCGATACGGAGGAACACCTTCCGCTCGCAGGGCGGCTGCGGCGGCGACGGTCGGTGCCAGGTGCAGCGCGGCGATACGGGAGATCATCTGCCTGTTGCCCTCTTCGGGAAACGGGGAAGCCAGGTCGTGGGTGCGCAGGCCCGCTTCGAGGTGCACGACGGGTACTTGCTGCCAGAACGCGGCCAGCGCGCCGGCCAGCGCCGTGGTGGTGTCACCCTGCACCACGACGGCGGCCGGCGGATGCCGGCGCAGCAACTCGGCCGCGGCGGGCAGAATACCCGCGACCAGTTCGGCTTGTTCGCCGGTGGCGCGGGCCGGGGTGGGCAGCCAGGCGCCGACCTTCAGATCGAAGGGCGCGAGGGCCTGCTCGACCATGACGGGGTGTTGGCCGCTGTGCACGATGATCGGCCGCAGGACGGGATGGTCCTGCAGGGCTGTCGTCAGCGCTGCGATCTTGACCGCCTCCGGGCGGGTTCCTGCCAGCACCATGATGTCCACGTGCGACTCCTCGCTGAAGGGGTGTGGTGTGGTCGGGCCGGACAGCGGCTGCCTGGCGTGCAGGCAGCCGCTGTCCCGCTGCGTGGGCCGAGTCAGCGCCGGCTCTGGCCGAGCCGTCTGCGGCGGTGGTGCAACGCGACGAGAATGCTGGCGCCCAGGAGCACCAGGAACACGCCGATGGCGAGCCACCACCCGACGTCGGCGCCGGTGTAGGCCAGGGTGCCCACACCGCCACCGGCCACCCCGACGCCCGCGCCTGGCATCTTGTACATCAGAGCCTCACTTCACTCGGTGCGGTGAGCCGGCGTTGTCAGAACGATGTCGCCGAGCGGCGGCGGATGACACCGACACCGACAGGGACGGCGAAGACGCCGAGCAGCCCGAACGCGATCCACATCCCGGCGCCTGACGCGAGTGGCACAGGCAGTCCGGCGGGGCCGCAGGTAACCGAGGACACGATCACGTCGCCGGAGCCCAGCGAGCCGAGCACGCCACCGAGCAGTTTCACATGCAGTGCGTTGACGGTGAGGCTGCCGTCGGGATTGTGGATCTGCTCGTTGAGGATGATCGTGGCGATGTGCACCGTGGCGACGTTGACCGCGAGAGTGGTGTTCGGTGCCGGGGTGGCCGCGACCGCGCCGAGGCTGCCCAATGTGGCGTTGAGGAATGTGCTGCTTCCGGTGACACCTTGCTGCGTCGCGGTGCAGTCGGCCTCGATGGCCTGTGCTTTGACGGTTCCCAGCGGAATGTTCAGCAGCGGCAGACCGACGTTGGCTGTGCTCGCCTTCGCGGTCACCGCGCCGGTGGTGGTGTCACGGGTGGCGGAGGTGGTGATGACGCCGGTGGTGAGGATGCCGGGCGCTGTCACCGTGGCGAGGGTGTTGGTCGTCGGTCCGTTGGTGTTCGACGCGGCCAGCGGGCCGACGTGCACCGCGGGGGAGCCCACCAGGGTGACATCGACGTCGACCCCGTACGCGGAGCCGTCACCGGCGGCCGCCATGGCGGCACCCGCGTCAAGGAGGACTGTGCACGCGACCACGGCGGCGAGGATTCCACCTCTGCGCACAACAACATGCGTTGTCATCAATTGTTCCTCCGAACTATCTCGGCGATGAATGTGTGCGGCCCGCTGCTGGGCACGTCCGGCCGGAGTGAGTCGCTTGGCGTAGTGGTTATCGAATGTCGGCCACCGGAAGATACGAAACGAGCAATTTGATCACCCCTCCGGGTGAGTTTCTGATCCCTTCCCGCAAGTCGGACGCATACTCCTTACCAAGCGTGTGCGCAGCTGTTCGGCAGCCGGGCCGGCCCCCAGACGGCTGGCGGCGCGCGGGACAGCCCGAATGGTCTCGGGTGTCGGTTCCGCGGCGGTGGAGCAGTTGCCCGTGCGCCTGGCAAGGCCGGAAACCCTTTCGGCGTAACGTGATCAGCGGATCTCGGGCGGGCGACGCCGGCGTCCTTCCGCTGTGGACTGACGATTGATGCCCGGTGTGCACCACGCGATATCCCCGGCTGTCGTCCAATGGGGACAGCCTCGATCTACGCGTGCTGCAGCAGTTCTTCGCAATCGGCACCTGGCTGCTCGGGCTTCGTCCAGGCTGAGCGGCTACCGGTAACACGATGGACGGAATGTCGAACCAATGAGGGTAGCCGTCACCGGCACGGCAGCGGCTCCTCCACAACGGCCAGGAGGTCAATTGTGACTGCCTTCAGTGCCCCAATCCCAGGTCGCGGCCGATTTCGCAGGGGGGCAACGGTCGGCGCGCTGGTCGTATCCGTGCTGGTGCTGGTGGTCCTCGAGCGTGGTTACCGGGTCCTCGAGGTGCAGGTCGCGGGCCTGATTCTTCGTGGCGTGACATCGACGGGAGTCGAAGTGTCCGCCGCTCGGGAGACCGTGTACTTCGGGTTGACAGGCCCCGCTCCGCTGGGGTTGACGATGACTCCCGAGTGCTCGTCGCTGTTCCTGCTGCTGCCGCTAATTCTGGTGGCCGCGGTCATGATCCACTACCGGCCACTCGGTCAGCGGAAAGTGCTGATCGCGTTGGTCATCTCCGTTGTCGCATTGTTTTTCGTCAATCAGTTGCGGTTGCTCATGATCGTCGGCCTGGTGCGGTGGCTGGGTGTCAATAAGGGCTATTACTGGGGTCATACACTGCTCGGCTCGATGGTTAGCGTCTTCGGCGGCGCGGTCGCGCTGGTGTTGTTCGTGTGGCTCGGTACCCGACGCTCCGGTGGCGCACGATTCACTCGAAAGAGTGATATCTGATGGGCGTCGGGTCGCTGAAGGTGTTGCTGGCGGTCACCCAAGCGTTCGCCCTGACGATGAGCGTGGCGTTCATCGTCTACGTCGTGGTGATCGTCGTGCCGTACCTGCGGCGCACCGCGGCGCCGGTGGGAGACCCAGCCGACTTCACGTGGCACTTCTTCGTGCCGTGCCGCGACGAGCAGGCCGTGATCGGCGATACCGTCCGCTACCTGCGGACCACGTTCCCCAGTGCCCACGTCTGGGTCGTCGACGACGATTCCGAGGACGCCACGGCCCAGGTCGTGCGCGCGCTGCGGCGCCGCGGCGGTGGCCATGACCCGTACCTGCACCTCGTCGAACGTCATCGACCGCAGGCCAGGACCGGCAAAGGTGACGCGCTCAACGCCGCTTACGACGCCCTCAACGACTCGATAGCCGCCGGCGTTGCGCGCGACAGCGTCGTGGTCGTGGTCGTCGACGCGGACGGGCGCCCGGCATGGAACTGTCTCGAGGTGTGCGCGGCCGCCCACCTCTTCGGTGACGAAACCATGGGCGCCGTGCAGGTCGACGTCCGGATGAGCAACGTCGATGCCCGGGCGCCCGGGCGGAACCGGTTTTCCCGCGCGTTCGGATCGAAGCTGGCGCAGTTGCAGGATCTCGAGTTCCGCACGGCGATCGCGGCGATCCAGACCTCGCGCGGCTTCACCGGCACGATCTCGATGGGCGGCAACGGCCAATTCACCCGGCTCACCGCGCTCGACTCGATCGCGGGCGACAGTGGCCGGCCGTGGCGCGGTTCCCTGTTGGAGGACTTCGAGCTCGGCGTCCACCTGCTGACCGCAGGCTGGCGTACCGGGTTCACCCCTGACTCGTTCGTCGCGCAGGAAGGCTTGTACAGCCTGCGACGGTTCCTGGTGCAGCGCACCCGCTGGGGCCAGGGCACCATGCAGTGCGCGCGGTACCTGCGCCAGATCTGGGATTCACCCCACGTCAGCACCCTCGGTGCGGCCGAGATGATGTACTACCTCGCGCAGCCGTGGCTGCAGTTGCTCGGGTCGCTGCTCTACCCGATCCCGTTCATCTTGTTACTGATCAGCACCGCCGGCGACCCGGCGCAGGTGTGGACCTGGTTCACCGGCGGCGCGTGGATCCTGTTCGCGATCTACGGATCGTTCGGACTGCTGCCGTTTGTCGTGTGGGGCCCGATCTACCAGCTGAAGTGCTTGCACAGCAGGAATATTCTCCGCGGCGTCGGGATGGGCATGGCCTACGCGCTCTACATTTACGCCTTCTACATCACATCGTGGCGCGCGCTGACCCGGTTGGTGCGTGGTCGCAACGGCTGGGCCAAAACCCGCCGGAACACCGACACCGCCGTCGGCGTGAAAACCGCACTCGACACCTGAGAGCTTGTGACTGGCTGCATCTAACGAAAAGTAGCTGATCTCTGCAGTAGACCGGGAACAGGGTCGGGATCGTCGCGCTCGAAGTCACTTCGATACTTCGACCGTCGCGAGTCTCCACGGTTGGCTGCCCGCCGATTGGCGGCTGATATCCGCCCTGCTCGTGTGAAAGGCTTGAACCAAACCGCCGCGTAGATTCCGGTGCCCGGCAGTGCGCGGGGGCAAAACGGCGACAAGAACGGGGTCACCGCTTTCGCAGGTCGGTACAGCGTGAGGGGAAAGGATCAAATCCATTTTTCCTCGGCAGCGTACTTTCACGGTGCTGCTCCTGGTGCTCGCTTTCGCGGGTGTGGGACCACCCGCCCAGGTAGACGTGTCGCACCACGCGGTGTCCATCGCCTGGCACGGACTTTGGTGCAGGACACGGTGGTCATGGTCGAGGGCACGGTCACGACCCCTCGGGCGCGTTCGAGTCCAGCTTCTTCGACAAGGGCTTCGCCATCCAGGACCGTGGCGCCGGGATCTACGTCAGCGTTGCGGTGAACTCGGACCTGACGCCGGGGGATCGGGTTCCGGGTAACCGGCACGCTGCGCGACAGCTCCGGACTGCGCATTCTCGTCCCCGCTGCCCCGGCCGCGGTCTGGGTGCGCGGCAGGGGACCCAAGGTCCACCCGAAGCCGCTCACGACCGGCGCAGTCGGCGAGGCCACGGAAGGGCTGCTGGTGCGCGTGGCCGCCACGATCACCAAGGCCCCGGAGCCGGATTTGCCCTACGGCCGCAAGTTCTACGTCGACGACGGCTCCGGCGAACTCACGATCTTCGCCAACACCGAGACCGGCATCGACCTCAGCGGCCTCGCCGTGGGCGGAACCGTCCGCGTGACCGGCTTCAGCAGCCAGTACGACACCCACTACGAAATCGACCCGCGATCCCCGGCCGACGTCACCGTGCGGCAACCGTAGGACCCCGAGAACAGGACGAAACCGTAGGCACGAGAGAAGCATTTCCCGACTACGCCGACCAGGATTTCCTCAGCACCATCCTGGTCAGCGTCAACCAGTCTTCACCGAGAACTACCTCAACCACGGCCACGCGTGGCTCAGCGCCTGGCTGGGGGAGAACCTGTCCTGGCAGGCCTCGTCCGAACCGGGTCTCGGACCGACGACGGGGCGACCGGCAGCTGGTACGGCGAGATCAAGGATTACGACTTCTCCGCCTCCACCTCCAGCGAGTCGTCCGATACCGGGCACTTCACCCAGCTGGGTGAAGACGCTGCGGGTCGAACTGTTGGACCGCACGCTGATCTGGAACGAGACTCACCTCCGGCATGCGCTCCGTGAGTACGAGCGGCACTACAACCAGCATCGAACCCACCGATAGCTGGCCGCCGCGGCGCCCCTGCGAGCCCGGCCCCAGGCCCTTGAACCCGACCGGATCGAACGCCTCGTGATACGCCGGCAGGACCGACCCGGGGGAGTCCTCCACGAGTACGGACATGCCGTTTGACATGCATGGACGTGACTTCGGCACCCGCAGGGCCCGGCACCCGCCCCGAGCGAGTGCCGAGCCCACTCTGGTCGGCCTCGTGGGCCGGTCAGTTTCCCGCCGGAACGGTCCCCGCCTGGTCGGTGATGGCGGTGTGGACCGAACTGTAGGAGGTCACGGTGTCGGCTTTGATGCCTTCGATCCCCCCGTCGCCTCCTGGCGTGAACTGGGTCGTCCGTTCCCCGATGAACTCGCCGGTGTCGCAATCGACGATGATCTCGTAGAGATAGGTACCGTCCGGGGGTGTGACACCCAGGGCGACGCCCTTGCGGCCGTCGAGGTTCGCCACCTGCGCGGTGATCTTCAGCCCGGGGATCTTGGCCACCGCGCGGTACACCGCTTCCTTGAGATCGGCGGGTACGACACCGGTCTTCAGCAGAGTGGCCGCGACTGCCAGCACACCTCCGCCGCGGGGCTTGTTCGCCAGAAAGGGATCTTTGAGCATGAGCTCGTAGAGCTGTTGCGGGTCGCGGGGCAAGTCGGCCAACTGCTGTTTGGTGGGTGCGCTCCATTCGCCGGCGCCCCGGCCGGCGAAGATCAACGCTTTCTCGGGGAACTGGCCACCCCGCGCGCGCCACTCACCGGACTGACGGATTTCGTTTTTGTTCTGGCCCTCGGTGGTGGGGGTTTGCTCGTTGCCCACCAGCCACTGCTTGTTCCCCGTCTGCCCGATCTTGAGCAGCCATTCACTGTCGAACTCGCTCGGCTGCCAGGTCTGCCTCAGCTCTTCGGCGAGGAAAGCGAACTGGCGCTCTTTGCTGGCGACCAGGTACCAGCCGCGGGTCTCGGTATACCGGAATTTCCCCGCGGGAATGGGTGCCTCGCCCGTGACATGGATCTTGTCGGCCGCTTTGTCCAGCGCCTGCTGCACCGACGCGAATTTCACCGCCGGCACCGACGAGGTCGGCTGGGGCGAGGGGTCACCGTGGTCTCCGCCGGTGATCGCCACGGTGGCGCCGACGGCAACGACCACTACCGCGGCGGCCGCGCTGAGCCACCAGCGCCGTCCGGCGAGAAGCCCTGGCTTTCGTGTCGGCTCGGTCACTGGGTTGGTGTCGGCCACCAGGGTGTCCCTTCCTTCGAGTGAGCGCACTGCGTTCAACAGTGTGTTTCGTGCCTCGGCCAGGGGCTGCCGGTTGGCGAGTTCGCCGGGGCGCATCAAGATCAGCCCTTCGTCCAGCTCTTCGTCGGTCCACAAGCGGTGGACGTTGTCCTCAGTCATCGGCCTGTACTCCTTCCTCATCGCGCGCGGAACTGGAGGCCGCGGACGCCTTCAGCAAGCGCCGGATCCGATGCAAGCGGGAGCGCACGGTGCCGGCGGGAACACCGAGCGCCTCGCCGATCTCGGTCGGCGCCAGTTCCGCCCAACTGGTCAGCAGCAGCACGTCCAGATCGTTCGGCGAGAGTTCCGCCAACGCCCCGGCCAGGTGCTGCACCCGGGTCTGCGCGTCGATCCGTTCGGCCACCCGATCGGCATGCCCGTGCACAACCCGCCTGCTGTGCTCGTGCGCGGCCACGCGCAACTGCCTTCGTTGGGCAGCGACCTCGTTGCGGACCTCCGTGCGCAGTAGGTTCGTCGCGATACCGAACAGCCAGGACCGGGCGCTTCCTCGCTCGGCGTCGTAACGGTCGCGCTGCTGCAATGCGATCAGGAACGTCTCGCTGAGCAGGTCACCGGCAATGTCGACACCGATCCTCCCGACCAGATAGCGGTGTAGGACCGCGGCGTGCTCGTCGAACAGACGCCGGAAAGACTCCTCGAGATCACCGCGGCGCAGGTCAGGCCGATCATCACCGCTTGCCGGAGTTGATTGCCGCGTCATAGTCACAGCAAGTATTGGGTTTGCGCGGCCGAAGCGTTCACGCGGAGCACGCGAACGGGTCTCCGAAGTGGGCCACCCTGTGGGGCTCGAGAAGTCATCGCCGCTGGTGGGAGCCCGTGTGCGCGGCTCCTCTGCGGCGGCTGAGATGCTACCGGGATGATCATTTCGTTGCTGTACCGGACAACTCGTGCGTTGTTGTCCGTACCGGCGATACTGCTGCGCCGGGACGCCGGCAAGGACGTCGAGCTGCTCGTACTCCGACATCAGAACGCGGTGCTGCGGCGACAGGTCGACGGTCCGGTCCGTTATGAGCACGCAGACCGGTTCTGGCTGGCCGCGCTGTCGTCGCTGCTCCCGAGCTACGACGCAGCGCGTGACTGAGCCGCTGTGCCTGCTAGGGAGCGGCCAGAGCGGCTTCGGCGCCGCACGGAAGTTCCATCCGCTGGTCCCGCGCGCTGAGCGACCACACCCGCACCACGCCTTCGACCCGGCGGCCCATCGTGCAGTCCGTGGTCTCGACGCCCGTCCGGGCGAACAGGGCCACACCGACGTCGGTTCCCCGGACCTGGACGAGGACCTCCGGTGGGATCCCGGCCAGGTGGGTCTCGGGATCCACCGGGGGCGTGGGCATCCCGGCGGTCAGCGCCGCGCGGACCTCCGCCACGCCGGCCGTGGCCGGCAGGTGTCCCAGGACGGCCTCGAGCGCCGGGACGAACCCGGCCGGGATGCCCCGCTTCGGCACCGGGGGCGGGGTGATCGCGGCGGCGTTCGCCGGGCAGGTGATCCGCGACGGTCCCGACGACGTCCCGTAGTAGTCGAACTCGACGCGGTAGCAGGCGTCGAAAGCGTCCGGGCCGAGGTTCCAGTCCGTGGGCGGCGGCTCGTGGTGGATCCGCCAGACCAGACGGGCCATCGGATCCCGGGGGCCGTCGTGGGGCAGGTCGGTGACCTCCAGGATGCCGAAGCTCGCGCTGCGCCCCAGCGGCGTGGCCAACGCGGCGCGGGCGAACCCGGCGGCGTCCGCCTGGCGCGGGTAGCCGATCGCGGCGGCGAGCGTGGTCGACTGCCGGTCCGTCTCGGTGTCCCCCGCCGCGACCGGCGGAACGAGCCAGAAGGACCCGACCACGGCCGCGCAACCGAGTACCACGACGATGCGTGAAACCCTCATAGCGCCCAGGTTATCGGCGCCGGATCGCCAAAGCCTGAGTAGTTTCCCCCGTTTCCGGAAGCACCTGAAGTAGTGTCTTGTCCCGACTCACACGCTGCGTTGAGCGTTTTGAGGCGGACAGATCGTGTTCGAGAACGTCGGTACCGCGTGTCGATTCAGCGCACCATGCCGGATTCCCAGGCCCAGACCGCGATTTCAGTGCGGTTGCGCGCCGCGATCTTGCGCTGGATCGACGCGAGGTGGGTTTTGACCGTCGACAGCGAGATCGTCAGTTGCTCGGTGATCTCGGCGTTCGTCCGGCCCCGGGCGATGGCCTGAGTGACTTCGAGTTCCCGCTGGCTCAGGGGCGGGTCGGCGCGGCGGGTGTTACGGCGCGCCGGAGACGCGGTGAAGTGGGCCAGCAGCCGGGTGGTGATCGATGGCGAGACCAGCGCTTCGCCGTTCGCGGCCGCGTGCACCGCCTCGACCAGCAGTCCGGGGCCGGCGTCTTTCAGCAGGAAGCCGCAGGCGCCTGCGCAGAGGGCTTCGTGGACCAGCTCGTCGAGGTCGAAAGTAGTGACGACCAGGACACGCAGTGGATGCTCGACGTCCGGGCCGGCCAGCTGCCGGGTGGCATCGAGTCCGTCGACGATGGGCATGCGGATGTCCATGAGCGTGACGTCGGGCCGCAGCTCCTGGGCCAGCTGGACCGCCTGGTGGCCGTTGTCGGCTTCACCGACCACCTCGAGACCGGGTACCCGTTCCAGGATCAGCCGGAACCCGGTGCGCACCATGGCCTGGTCGTCGGCCAGTAGGATTCGCACGGTCACCGCGACGTTCCCCCTTCCGGCAGCGGCAGTTCGGCGAGGACCCGCCAGCCGCGGTCCCCGTGCTCGCCGGCTGTCAGCCTGCCATCCAGTGCCGCGATCCGCTCGCCCATCCCGATGAGGCCGTAGCCGCCCGGCGCCCGGCGCACGCGGCCCGGGCGGAGCCCGTCGTTGCTCACCTCGACGCGCAGGTACCGGCCGTTTTCCGCCGGCTCGACCACTACGACGACGTGCCGGGCGTCGTGGGCGTGCTTGCCGACGTTGGTCAGCGACTCCAGCACCACGCGGTGAACGGTCGACACGGTTTCCGGCGTAACCACCAGGTCTGCCAGCCCCGGCGCGAGCCGCACAGTGACGCCGTCGCCGTGAGCGCCCGCGGCTTCGACCGTCTCGACCAGGTTGCTCGCGGGGACCGCGGAGCCGTGCCCGGGGCTGCGCAGCATCACGACCAGCCGCCGCACTGCGCCGAGGGCTTCCGAGCCTGCCTGCTCGATCTCCTTGATCAGGTCATGCTCGGGACCCTCGGCGAGGATCACGCTTGCGGCCTGCGTACGCACCACAACGCCGGTGATGTGGTGGGCGACCAAGTCGTGCAATTCCCTGGCCAGCTCGAGCCGCTCCCGGTCGCGGGCGGCCGCCAGTGCGGCGTCACGGCGGGCGTCGCCGTCCCGCAGGATCAGCCCGACCATGACGCTGCAGCCCCACAGCAAGGCCCACATCACCGCCACGGCCAGCGTCGCGGACGTGCTGCCGTACCGCAGTACTGGCGCGGACGCCATCGCCAGCCCGCCGAGCACCGCGAGTACCGCGGCGAGCCCCCGGTGCAGCTGGTGGCATGCCGCTCCCACCAGGAGCATCGACGCCACGACCTCGGGATCTCCGCCGATCTCCGCCGGCAGTGCCACGAAGAAGCCCACTCCGCTGCAGGCCAGGGAGAGCGCGATCGCCGAAGCGGTCAGCGTTGCCGTCCGCTCGGGAAAACGCCGCCGCAGCAGGGCGATCGCGCCTGCCGCCAGACCCACCGCGAAGTAGAGGATCTCGCCTGCTGAGGCCGGGGCGTGCACGATCAGCCGTCGCACGAGCAGTTCGAGGTTCAGCCCGGCCACGACCACGACCTCGGTGATCACGAGACCGCGGACCGGCTGTGGGGCGATGGTCGGAAGCACGGCAATCCTTCCTGCGGGTGCCGGGGTGATCATCATGAGGGGCCGCGGACATTCCGGCACCCCGGCACCCGGGTGATCACCGGGATTTCGCCGCGCAGGTGAGGTCGTGTTCCGGCCGTTGCCCCGTGGTCAGGAACGCGGTCGCCGCCGCATCGGCGCACGGGTTGGCGACATAGGGGTACACGCCATGGCCGCCCGCGTCGACGATGACCATGCGCGCCCGGTCGCCGAGCGCCCGCCGCATCTGCAGGGCACCCGCCAGCGGGGTCGCCGGATCCCGCAGGTTCTGCAACATCAGCACGTTCGACGGTCCCCGGTCTCCGACGCGCACCGGCGGCTCGGCCGGCTTCGACCAGAACGCGCAGGGCTGGACGTTCGCCCCGGCGGCGCCGAACATCGGGTGACGCAGCCGGTCGAGCGCCACGGCGGCCTGGTAGGTGCCGACCGACCGCGGCCACTGGGAGTCGTTGCACACGAGGTAGTAGCGACCTGAGATCAGGTTGTCCACATCCGATGGAGCGCCACCGCCGGGAAGTTGCGGGAGCGGCCGGCCGGTGTCCAGCGCCTGCCACACCTTGGCCACCAGCGGCATTGCCACGTCGTTGAAGAGGAAACCGTAGGTCAGCATCCGGAAGGTCGGACCGTCGACATCCTGGGCCGGCGTTTTGTCCAGCCGCGCGGCGAGCTCGAAATATTTCGCAGTGACCAGCGCGGGAGTGCTACCCAGGTGGTACGTCGAGTCTTGGGCGGCGGCGAACTTGGCGAAGTCCGGGAAGCGGTCGTCCATCCCCTGGGCGAAGAGCCGGTCGTTCGCGAAGTCCCAGCCGGTCGCGTGCAGGTTGCTGTCGAGCAGGATCCGGTCGCTGCGCTCGGGAAACAGCGTGGTGTACACCGCGCCGAGATAGGTGCCCCACGAGTAGCCGGCGAAGGAGGTCTTCTCCTCGCCCAGTGCTGCCCGGATCCGGTCCATGTCCCGCGCGACGGCGGCGGTGCTGAAGAACGGCAGCATCGATGCGGTCTTGGACGTGGCGCACTGCTGAGCGATTGCCTTGGACTGGTCGGCCCGCATCGCCACGTCGGCGGCGTTGCGCGCATAGGGCGGGACGTTGCCCACCGCCTGCTGCTCCGCGGTCAAATCACACGTCACCGGGGTGCTGTGCCCGATCCCTCGCGGGTCGAAGCCGATCAGGTCGTAGCTGTCCAGCACGCTCTGCGGCAGCTTCGCGGTGACCAGTTCGGTCGGAAACTTCAGCCCGGATGAGGGCCCGCCCGGGTTGGTCAGCAGCACCCCGCGGCGCTGCGCCGGGTTCTTGCTCGCCAGCCGCGAAATCGCCAGGTCGATCTGCGTGCCGCCGGGGTTGCGGTAGTCGAGCGGGACCTTGATCGTCGAGCACTCCAGCCCGGGTGCGGTAGCGTCGCCCGGACAGGGCCCCCATTGCACCGTACCCGGCGGCGTTCCGGCCTGGCTGGCTCCGGCGGGCACCCCCGCGAGCGCCCCTGCCCCCAGGACGCCGATCGCGAGCGCGATGGACCACGTCTTCTTCATCCGATACCCCTCCTTGAGCCGACGCTAACGCGCCGGAACCGTCGCTCGTCAACCTGCGCTGGCCGGTGGTGAGCGAATTTCATTCTGCTTGGCATCGATGCAGTGCACATCGAGCGCGCGAATGGTTCCGAAGAGGCCGGGTATCGGCCAAAAGGACTAGGGCCGGAAGTTTCGGGTGCGGCTCGGATAGGAGCTGCCGGCCCCGGGCTTCGCGAATGCCGGCGTGATTAACAGGACGTCCGCTCGGAAGCGCTCGGAGAGGACGCCGGGCTGGTGTCGGCGATGTCTTCGGAACGGACTCCAGGCCGCGACCGTGATGAGTAGCTGCGCAGCGCCGCGCGGGTCCTGCTGCTGGAGAACTGCGGACCGGCGCAGCTTTGACTTCGCTCGAAGCGTTCGCCGAAACCTCGACGGCGCGTTCTGCGCCGCTGTGTTCTGCGCCGTGGTGCATTGGGGACCGGGCGCCTGGCTTGCGCCTCGGCGGGCACGTGCCGGCGCTGCTCAGCGGGCCGAGCGGGCCGGTTCACGGGAACCTCGGTGAGGCGATGGGCCCGCCGCAGGGTACGGCCACCTGGCGGGCGTGCCGGCGATGACCGATCCCGACCTGACCGCGCAACCGTTCGTCGCGCACATCGACGACTCGTACCGTCAGCTCGCCGACGCGCTGCGCCGCGCCCAGGCCGGAGGTCGGATCGCCGTCGGTGTGGACGTCGACAGGCCGCGGGGCACGTGGTGGCGCTCAGCCACGGCGTCGGCACGAGTGGCCTCATCGGACAGCTCGCCGTGGACGCCGCCGAACGATGCTGGGCGCCCACCTGGACGCGCTGTTCTCCGGGGTCAGTGGCTGCCTGCGAGCTCGCCGGACAGCGTGCCGTGCCGGCGCGCACTGTCGGCGTTGAGCCCGACGATCTCCACGGTCTTGCCCCGGCCTTCGTACTTGGTGGTGATCGCGTCGAGGGCGGCGACGGTCGAGGCGTCCCAGATGTGGGCCGCGCTCAGGTCGATGATCACCGTGTCCGGGTCGTTGGCGTAGTCGAACTGGTAGACGAGGTCGTTGCTGGAGGCGAAGAACAGTTCGCCGGTGACGGTGTAGACGACCTGGCGGCCGCCGGGATCGACCAAGGGGGAGACCTCGACGAGGTGCGCGACCCGGCGGGTGAAGATGACCATCGCGGTGATCGTGCCGACGACCACGCCGATGGCGAGGTTGCTGGTCGCCACGACCACGGCGACGGTGATCACCATGACCGTGATCTCGCCGGCGGGCATCCGCTTGAGCGTGGCGGGGGCGACGCTGTGCCGGTCGAAGGTGCCGAAGGCGACCAGGACCATCACGGCGACCAGCGCCGCCATGGGGATGTCGGAGACGACCGGGCCGAACACGATGCACAGGATCATCAGGAATGTCCCGGCGAGAAACGTCGAGAGCCGGGTGCGGGCGCCGGCGGTCCGGACGTTGATCATGGTCTGGCCGATCATCGCGCAGCCGCCCATGCCGCCGAAGATGCCTGTGACGACGTTGGCGATGCCCTGGCCGATCGCTTCGCGGGTCTTGTTCGAGTGGGTGTCGGTGATGTCGTCGACCAGCTTGGCGGTCATCAGCGATTCCATCAGCCCGACGAGGGCGAACGCCAGTGCGAAAGGGGCGATCAGTTTCAGGGTGTCGAACGTGAACGGCACGTCCGGCACGCCCGGAACCGGCAAAGACGACGGGAGCGCGCCCTTGTCGCCCACTGTGGGCACCGAGATGCCCGCGGCGATCGTCAACGCGGTGAGCGCCACGATCGACACCAGTGGGGCCGGGATCACGCGCGTCAGCTTCGGGAAGAGGATCATGATTCCCAGGCCGGCGGCGAAAAGCGGGTAGACCGGCCACGGAACGTCGATCAGTTCCGGCACCTGCGCCAGGAAGATCAGGATGGCGAGCGCGTTGACGAACCCGACCATCACGCTGCGGGGCACGAACCGCATCAGCTTCGCGACGCCGAGGGAGCCGAGCACGATCTGGATGAGCCCGCCGAGGATGACGGTGGCGACGAGGTAGCCGAGGCCGTGTTCGCGGGCGAGCGGGGCGACGACGAGGGCGATGGCGCCGGTGGCGGCGGAGATCATCGCCGCGCGGCCGCCGACGACCGAGATCACCACGGCCATGGTGAAGGAGGCGAACAGGCCGATGCTCGGGTCGACGCCGGCGATGATCGAGAAGGAGATCGCCTCGGGGATCAGCGCGAGCGCGACAACCAGGCCGGCGAGGATCTCGGTGCGGGCGACCTTCGGCGAGAGCCACGCCGGGCGCGTGCGCAGAGAGGACAGAACAGAAGACAAGAGGGCAACCTGACGTGCTCGGGCGCCACGCGGCGCGGCAGTGACCACGTCGCCGACGACGTGGCAGAGGGCTGGAGGGCGAGCAGACGTGTGCCTGCCCGGGCGAGGTTCGGTTCGACCGGCGAAGGGTTAGCTCGGCTGGATCACGGCACCTGCTCGGCGTGTACGGGGATGCTCCTCGGCTCGACAAGGGGACTCGGGGGCGGCAGTGACCCCGGCGGTCCGGCGGCGTGCTCGCCACCGTCGTCGGCGACTGAATAGGGCCACCGTACACTACCCTCACGTAAGAGTAGACTCGCCGGGTGACTTCAGGTATTACGGCTCGACCTCGTCCGGTGGACGTTCCCGGCGAGGCAGGGCGACGGCGGACGTTCGCCGTCATCAGCCATCCGGACGCGGGCAAATCGACGCTCACCGAGGCGCTGGCGGTGCACGCCAGGGTGATCTCCGAAGCCGGTGCGGTGCACGGCAAAGCCGGCCGGCGCGGGGTGACCTCGGACTGGATGGAGATGGAACGCGCCCGCGGGATCTCCATCACCTCCGCGGCACTGCAGTTCGCCTACGGCGACACCGTGATCAACCTGCTGGACACCCCCGGGCACGCCGACTTCTCCGAGGACACTTACCGGGTGCTCTCGGCGGTGGACTCCGCGGTCATGCTCCTGGACGCGGCCAAAGGCCTCGAGCCGCAGACGCTGAAGCTGTTCGACGTCTGCCGGTACCGGGGCATTCCCGTGATCACGTTCATCAACAAGTGGGACCGGCCCGGTCGCGACGCCCTGGCCCTGTGCGACGAGTTGACCGACCGGATCGGGCTCACCGCGATGCCCGTGACCTGGCCGATCGGGCAGGCCGGGCAGCTGCGCGGGGCGCTCGATCTCGCCGAGGGCAACGTCATCCGGTATCAGTCCGCGGCGGGCGGCGGCGGCGCGCCCGACCTCCGGCTGGACGCGACCCAGGCGGAAGCCGAGTTCGGCGATGACTGGCTGCGCGCCCGCGAGGAAGCGGACCTGCTGCTCTCCGCGGGCGGCGAGTTCGACCTCGCCCGGTTCACCGCGGCGACGGCGACCCCGGTGCTGTTCGGCGCGGCGGTCCGCAACTTCGGCGTGCGCCGGCTCCTGGATCTGCTCGTCGACATCGCGCCCGGGCCCGCCCCGCGGCTGGACACCGGACATCACCCGCGTGCGCTGGACGCGCCGTTCTCGGCGTTCGTGTTCAAGGTGCAGACCGGCATGGACCCGGCGCACCGAGACCAGATCGCGTTCGCCCGCGTCTGTTCGGGGGAGTTCGAGCGCGGGATGGTCGTCACCAACGCCTCCACCCGGCGGCCGTTCGCCACGAAGTACGCCCAGCAGGTGTTCGGCCAGCAACGCTCCACAGTGGACACCGCGTATCCGGGCGACGTCGTCGGCCTGGTCAACGCCACCGCGCTGCGGGTCGGTGACACCCTCTACGCCGGCAAACCTCCGGTGCGCTTCCCCGGCCTGCCCAGCTTCGCGCCCGCGCACTTCGCGGTCGCGCGCCCGGCCGATCTCGGCCGCGCGAAGCAGTTCCGCAAAGGCGTGGAGCAGCTGGGTGCGGAAGGCGTCGTGCAGGTCCTGCGGTCGGACCGGCGGGGCGACGCCGCCCCGGTCCTGGCTGCGGTCGGGCCGATGCAGTTCGAGGTGGCCGCGCACCGCATGGAGCACGAGTTCACCTCGCCGATCCGGCTGGAGCAACTGCCCTACCGGGCTGCGCGGCGCCTGGTCGATCCGGTCCAGCGCGGTCTCGTCGACTCCGGGGCGCGCAGTGAGGTCCTGACCCGTCTCGACGGCACGGATCTCGCGCTCTTCGCGGAGGAAATGGATCTGCGGCTGCTGATCCGCCGGTTTCCCGAGCTGGAGCTGGAAACGCTGGTCGCGGAAGGAGGTTGAGGGCGCGCGTCAGCGCGGTGAACGCGCCGCCGTGGCGGTAGCCGGGCGATCCGTGGCCTGGTGGGACCTCAGGAGTCCCGCGAACTCCTCGGCGACGGTCAGTTTCGCCCGCAGGTCCGCGCACGCCTTTTCGGCGGTCTCGCTGAACTCCCCGAGCCGGGCCGCGGGGTTCTCGATGTGTGGGCTGCCGGGCACCGGGTCGAGGATGGCGAGCAGGTCGCGCATCTCCTCCAGCTGGAACCCCAGCGGCTTCATCCGCTTGATCAGCAGCAGCCGGTCGATGTCGGGTTCGGTATAAAGGCGGAACCCGCCTTGGCTGCGGGCGCTGGGCACCACGAGGCCGACTTCCTCGTAGTAGCGGATCGTGCGCAGCGACAGCTCAGTACGCTCGGCCACCTCGCCGATCTGCATCTGCTCGCCCACGCTGGGTCCTTTCGTCCGCCGCGGGTCAACGGTAACGCACCTCGCCGCCCGGAGACCGGCGTCACAGCAATCCTACCCTCACGTGAAGGTAGTGTCTGAATCGGCAATGGTCCGTTCTGGTCCCCGCCGCAGCGCTCTGCCCGGCGCCGCGTTCCGCATGGGGAACCCATCACTTCACACGTTAAAGGGGAACCCGACGGTGTCCTCCGGCGCCATCGCGCCGCGGTCCGTCGCCGTGCCCGGCCAGGCACACCTGCCCCGCGTCGTCGGCGTAGCGGCGGTGCCTTGGCCCTGCACACCACGTCCATTCCGGAGATCCTTCTCGAACTGCGTCCGGCGATGCTGACGGTCGCCGTCGCCGACGACAGTCCACGGCCCGCGGTGCTGATGGGACGAGCCGGAAGCAATTCGCCGGCGCTTGGTCTGCGGATCGTGGCGGACGCGGCGCGGGTGTGGGGGAGCAGCTCGCGCTGGTCCGGAGGCAAGATCGTCTGGGCGGTACTGGCCACCGGCCGACGCCGCGACCAGCATGACGGGTAGCTGCCTCCGGCGGGTTCTCGGGCGCGTCGAGGGGTTCTCGATCGTGGCCGGGGTCAAAGGTGACAATCCTCTGCGTGCTGACGCTCACCGCTGCTCTAACCTCACCCGCTCAGAACAAGTCGCAGAGTTCTGCCGAGACGAGGCGTCCGCCTGTGACACTGCAGGAGGCGCTCACCGATCCTGACCCGTTGATCCGTTATCAGGCCCGTCGGCAGCACGCTTACGAGAGCGGCGAACTGGTGCTTGACTCGGACTTGGTGACCCTTGACCGCATGGTCGAGATCTGGCAGCGGAACAGGGATTGCTTGCGTGAGCACCGCTTGCGCGCGGCGGAGTCGCGCCGCACGGCACCTCGAGCAGGCCGTAAAGGGTAGCCGGTCACTTGAGGCTGCCGTGGGGTTTATCGGCCCGTCTGGAGGAGTCGGAGGACGGGCCATCGGTGATTCAGAGATGATCTGGTGAGTGGTGCCCGCGACGCCGGGCGTAACCGAGCCCGATCGTCCTCATACTCGCCGAGGACCCGATCACGAACATCGACACCAGGAACGGCTCGTACGTACCGATGGGCTGAGCCGCTGAGGCAGGAACGCGCCAGGGCGTACATCAGCAGTGCGGTGGTGAAACGTGAGCGATTCGCCGACGGCGGCTCCGCGTCGGTGGCCGGTGGCATGACGAGCGCGATGGCCGGCGACGCGTGTCCGGGATCAGTACCCGTTGTCCCGGTCGATGCGGCGTGGCGAATAGCGGGAGTCAGTGCGGCAACGGCGAGGTCAGCGTCGAGAACACGTGACCTGACCCAGGCCCCGGTGCCCGGCCATCGTGTCGTGGCCTGGAGGCCGGCGTCGACGTCGACAGAGGCGACGGTGCTTGCGGAGTCGCCCACGTACACGCGCCGGCCGTCCGTGCTGACCGGTGAGGTCACCCGTCCGGGGAGAGCTATCGACCACAGGGGCTTCCCGAACGGTGACAGGCGATGAGCCGCTCCTGCGACGGCAGCAACACCGTGCCATCCCGGAGTACGAGAGGTGAGGTCGACAGATTGCCGCCTGAGGAGCCGCCTGAGTCGTAGGTCCAGCGGTCGCTGCCGTCGGACGGATTCAATGCGTGCAGCACGCCGCCGTTGGACGTCACGGATAGCGTGCCGTCGGCACCGACGACCGGCCCCGGAGTCACGGCATCCTCCAGTTTGCCCTCCACCGCACTGTTCCTTCGCGGGACCGTCCGTGGTGGATGATCCGGAGTGGCGGGCGTCATGCAGGGCCGAGGGCCACGGCGCCCATGTCTCGGTGCCCGGCGGCTGTTGCGGCACCACGACCGGTGTGGCGGACGCGGGCGCGGGGCCGGCTGTGGTGCGCAGGCGGCCAGTGCCACGGCGAGCAGGGCTACGACGGGAACGAGCCGGTTGGCCACCGAACTACGCGATTCAGCCTTCTGCGAGTGCCCGGTCGCTCTTGCGGGCCTACTTCGCGGGACGGGGCGCAACGGCTGCTCCGACTTCGTCAAGGGTCTGCTGTGTGACCAGGCCGGTGTCCTCGAGGACTTCCATGTGGTCCATGACGGTCAGGCTGGCCTGGCGGGCCAGGCGCCGGACGAGGTCGTTCTGGGTGCTCGCGCGAACTTCGGCGATGGTGGCGAAGATCTTGCCGTGGGACGACCGGAGCAGGCCGACGAAGAGCTCGTCGAACTGCAGTCCCTGCGCCTCCGTCAGTTGGCGGTCCCAGCCCTGTTGCTCGGCGGTGGCCTGGTCGGGGAGCTGCACACCGGTGATGGCCGAGTCTTCGCGGACGAGCTGGTCCAGGAGCGAGTGACCGTCGAGCAGGTGCATGCCCGCTCGCTTGACAGCCTCGCTGCTGGCGTGGGTCTGTGCGAGCCGGCCGGCGGGGATCTCCCACAGCCCGGCTTGCCGGACCTTCACCAGGAAAGTCTTGTCCACGTCGGTGAGCGGTCCGCTGTTCCCACTGGGCGGCGCTGCTTCCGGGGCGGCGCCGGCGTGCGCGCCGGCCGGAGCCTGGCCCGCCTGGTCGGTACCGCCGGTCGCGATCGCGACGGAGCCCACCCCGAGTGCGGTGGCGGCGACCACGCCGACGATGATTGCGCGGGCTTTCGTGCTGCTTTTCATGCCACGGTGACTCGACATGATTCCCTTTCGGACGGTCGTTCGGGGAGGGCGCCCGCCGTGGGGACGGGAGTGACGGCGGGCGCCCGGTCCGGTGTGGGTCAGGCGTTGCAGGTCTTGTTGCGGTTGATGCAGTTGACGACCTGGTTCATGAGGCGTTGGGACATGACATTGGCGAAGTCGTCGTGGTCGGACAGCGGGTTGTGGTCTTCCTGGGGGAATGAGTCCACTTTGTACTGTTTCTTGACCTGGATGTCGTGCGGGATGTCGTAGACGAGGGTGATCCGCAGCTGCGGCACCGCTGTGAAGCCCTGTGCGCACCGGCCACCCTTGTCCGGGAAGACGATGTGCGTGCGGTGGTTCGCGCTGTCGGTGTTCTTGCCGTCCCAGCAGCTCGGGAAGGTGTGGATCCGCTCGACCTTGCTGCCGTCGGGACAGATCGGGTACTTGTCGGTCAGCCGGTTCTCGAAGCCGGTGCAGGTCCACGCCGCCCGGGTGTTCTTCGTTCCGTTGACCGACGGCTTCGCGTCGCCCGTGAGTGCGCGCAGGAACTTCGGCATCGCGGTGACCTGGCCGGCCGGGCTGCCGCGGAAGGTGATGCCGACCTTCGCCGGGCGCTGGATCTCGCCGTCGTTGTCCGGCAGTTCGTTGTTCTCGTCCGCGCCGGGCAAGGGCTTGGCGTCTCCGCCGGTGCCGGTTTGCTGCCCGAGGGTGCAGGGGGCGAGGGCGTCGAGGCCCTGGGGTTTGGCGGCGGTGCGGCCGATGGCGATGGCCATGCGGTCGATGGTGGCGGCGCGTTTGTCCTTGAGCGGGCCGAGGATGGCGTTCTGGACGAAGTTGGGGCCGCCCTGGCCTTGGCTGGTGGCGAGCCGGTTGTTCGCTTCCTGGAGCTGGGAGTTCAGCAGTTTCAGGTTGCGGTCCACTTCGGCCTTGGCCGAGGCCGGGACGGCGGGGAGCTTGCTCGCGACGTCCGGGCAGGTGATCTGCTGAGCCACCGCGCCGCCGGGCGCGCCACCGCCGTTGCTCGCGCTGTTCCCTCCAGTGCCGGCCTGCTCTTTGAGCGTGCAGGGCGCGAGTGCGTCGAGGCCCTGGGGTTTGGCGGCGGTGCGGCCGATGGCGATGGCCATGCGGTCGATGGTGGCGGCGCGTTTGTCCTTGAGCGGGCCGAGGATGGCGTTCTGGACGAAGTTCGGGCCGCCCTGGCCTTGGGTGCTGGCGAGGCGTTGGTTGGCTTCGTCGACCTGGGTGTCGAGCAGGTCGAGATTGCGGTTGATCTCGGCCATCGCGGAGTCGGGGACGTCGGGAAGCTTGCTGGCGACGTCCGGGCAGGTGATCACCGGGGTGGTGGCGGCCTGGGACGCTTGGTCGCGGTCGCCGTCGGGGGATTGGGCCGGCGGGTTCTTCTCTTCGTCTGCGGTGTCGATGCGTACCACCGGCCAGAAGTAGGCGGACTTGTCGCCGTTCTTGCATGTGGTGCCGGCGGCGTCGAGGCTCTTGTTGTTCGAGTCCGCGTTGGAGGAGAGGTTGCCGACGTAGTCGTGCAGGTGCTGGGCGCCGTTGCGGATGCCGGGCTGGGCGACGAAGTTGTCGGGGTTGAAGTGGCCGTTCTCGTTGCGGCCGCAGTCGACGGTGAAGGTTCCGGTGGACGCGCCGCGGGAGTTCGCGGGCTCGGAGTTGTTCGGGGCGACCTTGAGGATGTCGATGTAGAGGGCGGGGTCGGCTTCGTCGGCGCCGGCCTTGCCGGGTTCGCCGAACGTGGTCGCCACCACGATGCCGCCGGCTGCGATGGCGAGCGCGAGGGCGCCGGTCGCGATCTTGGTGCGTCGGGAGATGCGGTGCCTTCCGGTGTTTCCGGGCATGGGTGACTCCGTTGTTCGGGGCGACGGCAAAGGGCAGGGGGTGCCGCCGCAGATGTGCCGTACTGCCTGGGGAGTAGCGGGGACGGGGCGCTCACTGACCCGACATCAGTGGAAGCAGCGCAATACCTGTTAGCGCTAACCACGACGGAGAGGTTTGTTCCTCGGGGGAATGGATGATCTCCGTGGTGGTTGTGGCGGCAATCGTCGCTTGTCCGCTTCGGGTTGTCCAGGGTTCGGAAGGTGTGCGAAATACTTCGGAAATGTGGTGAACCTTGGTGAACCGGCGTCCGTGTATCCCGGTGGAGCGTGAAGTCTGCAGCTCGGCTGCAGCCTCGGGATCGCAAGGTGATTGTCAGGTGCACCGCCGTCCTGATGCGGAAAGGTGACCTCGACCAGCGTCGACGAGTGCGGACCGAGAGGGAGCCAGGCGGACTATGAGTGCACGGACCCCGGAAACGGACCAGCGCGGTGTGCCGCGCGAAGCCGGTGAAAGTGGGGTGACGGCGCGGCACAGCGTGGTGTTCGCCGCCACCCACGCCACGGCGTTCCTGGCCGGGGTTTGGCTCGTGCTGTCGCCGTACGTGTTCGACCAGCGAGTCGGCGGCCTGTGGTGCGACCTTTGTGCCGGTGCCGTCCTCGCCGTCAGTGGTGCCGCCGCGCTCGTCGAGCCGGGGTCGGTGAAGGTGTGGCGGCCGGTGCAGCTTGTCGCGGGAGCGTGGCTGATTGCGGCACCGTTCGCGCTCGGGCAGGACGCCGTCGCCTCCGCGACCCGGGTTGGTGACCTACTCCTGGGAACCGTCGTGTTGGTCGCGTGGGCGGTCGGCGCGGCGGCGGTGTTCCGGGCCCACCGGCGCGGGGAGCGCCGCCGGCGACGCGGCAGCTGGGCCGGGCGCCGTCGGGTGTGATCGTCGCCGGCGGATCATCCGCGGTGACCGTCGGGCGCCGACTTCGGGGAATTGGGTTGCGCTTCAGCGGAGGCGATCTTGCTGTCGGCCGGGCGCGCCGTTGAGCCGGTGTCGCTCGTGCAAGTACAGCGCCTGGCCGATGTCGCCGAGCAGCATGCCGAACGAACCGGCGATGAACAGCCAGATCGCGAGCAGCTCGGTGGTGTGCCAGACGAACAGGACACTGCCGACGAAGAAGACGAGGTTGCCGGCCACCCCGATGACCAGGTGCACGGTCGGGAACTCGCGGACGAACGCCTTGAGCATGGTTACTCCCAGCACTCCTTATGAAGGCGGTTCGGTTAGGCCGGTTGGACGGTCTTGACCGCGAGCTGGTTGCCGGGGAGATCGCCGTTCGCGCAGCCGGTTCCCGGCATGGGCACGAAGTTCGAATCGGTTTCCTGTGGCAGGTAGATGCGTAGTCCGCGCACGGGAGTCGGCCGGCAGATGTCGTCGGGATAGTTGTGCACGTTCACGAACTGGATGAGGGCCGTCGCGGTCTGCCCGGAATTCAGCTTGACCGAGTTGCCCTTCGTGCCGGAGCGGTAGGCCGCTTCGCCTACTTGATGGCCGTCGTCTCCGGCCACATAGGACACTCCGGGAAAGCCCTGCACAGTGCACGGATTCGCTTTGGTGTTGGTGATCAGCAAGGGACGGTAGAGCGAGCCCGCGGCTGCGTCTCCCTCGCCGAGCGCCAACTTGACGTCGCCCGCGCCGCACAGCTCGTTCCCGGCCGGCGCGACGGAGGTCGAGGGGAGCGGCGAGGTGGATTCGGGTGTGGTCGCGGTCAAGGTATAGGTCGGTGAGGTCGTCGTCGGTGGCGCGACCGTGTTCGAAGCGGCAGGGGCCGGGTCGCTGCTACCGCAGCCGGTCAGCCCCAACGCGCCGACCGACACGGCGATGATGGGGAACAGTCGTGGATTCTTCGGGTGATGCACCGGAATTCCTCCTTGTGACGCTTGTGATCCGCACTTCAAGTAGGCCGAGTTCTCGGTCGGCGGCCACGCAGGAGGGATACCCCGGGCCGCGACGCGGGATGCCTTGCGTGACCTGACAGTCCTCTTACGATCCGGGCGGTGGATCGTAAGGTGATCGTCAGGTGCGAGAGGCGGAGGTTCGGAAATACTAGGGGATTGACCTGGAAATGCTCGTCATGTTCGAGTAACAGCATCCGCCGATTCCTTTGTGGTACTGGAAATTCGCCCCTACGTTCGTGGCCACTCGGATCGTGAAGGGGTGCGAATGACGCACGAGGGATGGACCCGCCGCGACTTGCTGCGGCGGACGGCGCTCACCACAGCGGCGGTGCTGGGCGGAGGCGTGCTGATGTCGGCCTGCGAGAGCACCGGCGGTGCCGACGGTGGCAAGGACGCGCTGCAGGCGGCCAAGGACGCCAAGACGATCAGGATCGGCATCGCGAACGAGGCGCCGTACGGATTCGCCGACAGCTCGGGCAAGACGACCGGTGAAGCGCCGGAGGTGGCCCGCGCGGTGTTCAAGGCGCTGGGCATCGACGGCGTGCAGGCCAGCGTGGTCCCGTTCGACCAGCTCATCCCCGCCCTCACCGCGAAGCAGTTCGACGTCGTGGCCGCGGGCATGAACATCACCGGCAAGCGCTGCCAGACAGCGGACTTCTCGGCACCGGACTTCTCGGCGCTCACGGCTTTGCTCGTGCCCAAGGGAAGCCCGCAAGGTGTCGTGAAGCTCGAGGACGTCGCCGCGAAGAGGGTCAAGGTGGCGGTGCTCTCGGCCGCGGTCGAGAAGGGCTACCTCATCGGCGCCGGCGACCGCCCACCGGTGGCGTCCGGTGCTCCCGCTCGCCGGGGCGTGGCTGGTGGTGGCACCGATCGCTCTCGGCTACAACCACGGGACCCCGGCCCCGGCCACCACCGCCAGCGACGTCACGGCCGGAGCTGTCGTGCTGGCGCTTTGGGGTGCCGGCGTCGTCGTGCTGGCCCGCTCGTTGCGCCATCGGGGAGAGTGGTGACCCCGACGGAGCCGGCGGTCATCGTCTCCGGGTACGACGGCACCCAGGAGTCCCTTCGAGCCGTGTTCTGGGCCGCGGCGGAGGCCGATCGCCGGCACAACGCGCTCCTCGTGGCACGCGCCCTGGACTGGAGCTGGCCGGGCGGGAGTTACCCGGAGGTGGCGCTCGCGCCACTGAGCGGGGGAGCCGAGCGGCTGCGCAGCGACGCCGAGGCGCAGATGCGGGAGGCCGTGCGCGAAATCGGCCATTCACCCCCGACCTCGAGGTGCGGACGGTCCTGCTCGACGACGTGCCCGGTCCGGCGCTGGCTCGCGTCGCTGCCCGGACCGAAGCGGTGATGGTGGTGGTGGGGCCGCCGAGCACGGGCCCGCTTGGCCGGGCGGTTCTCGGGTCCACCACCGCCGGACTCGCGAAAGCGTCCGGACGACCGCTCGTCGTCGTCCGAGGTGAGGAACCCGTCGAAGGGACCGCACGGTACCCCGTGGTCGTCGGTCTCGACCCGGCAGCCGACAATTCCGCCGCGCTGGCGTTCGCACTGGACTTCGCCCAACGGCACGCAGTTGCAGTGCACCTTGTCCATGCGATGACCGGCCGGTTCCGCAAGCACACCGGCCCGTCGGAGCCGATGGTGGCCGAGCTGGCCGGCTGGTTGTCCGCTTACCCGGAAGTCCCGTCGCCTTCGAGCTGAGCGACTGCCGAGCCGCGCACGACCGCGTGTACGACATCGAAGTGCACGACGGTGACGCGTAGGTTCCCGGCGGGCAGCTCGTCATACGGCGCGACATGGTCCTGCACTGCGGTGACCACGTCCACACCGTGGAGTACCACGGTGCGACGCACGCGCTCGTCATGAACGGCAAGGCCGGGAACCCCGCGTTCCAGGCCCGGCTCAACCTGACCGAGGACGGGAACGGCTTCGTCGGAACGATGTCCGCCGACGGCGGTACTCCGGTGGCCGTGCGAGGCGCGGGGATCGAGGTCGTCTACCACACGGAACGGCGGCACCCCGGCCTCGTCGTACCTGCCGTGGGTGGACTTCACCGTCAGGACCGCGTGGGTCCAGGGGATTCTGACGGTCACCTACCCGCTGGGCTCCGACGACGTCAGCGACCGGTCCGCGTCACCAAGGTCGACCGGCCCACGGGGGAAACGACACTCGAGATGCCCGCGGAGTTCAGGGGCGCCTTCCGGCCGGACTCGTTCGTGATCGTCCTGGCTTCGGGCAGCCGCTCCTTCGCCGGCACCTTCGACGACAGCGAAGACAACCGTTACGACTGGCGAGGGAACACCGCCGCGCCGCCGCAGGTGACCGCGGCGGCCGCGGCTCCCGCGCGGCCGCGCTGGCCGGCGCTGCGCCCCAGGCCACGCTGTCCCCGCGTGTGGGTGGCGCGGATGTGCGGGAACGCGATCTTTTGGAGTCGACGTAGGAGGTCATGGTGACAGGTTCTCGGGTTTTGCCGCGGGGCAAGGCTGTCGTGGTGGGCTCCGGTGTCACCGAGGAATTCATGGCCGCGGCAGCGTGGGCCGCGGGGGAGGCGGAGGCTCGCGGTCGCCCACTCGTGGTCGTGCGAGCGTTCGACTGGCACTGGCCGCCGATGCCCATACCGACGGTGCCGTCGGTGCCGGCGGATGACGGCGGTGAGGTGTCCGGCCGGCGGTGCAGGTCCAGCTGCCGCGGAAATCCGGCGCGAGCACGCCGGAGCCGACGTCGGCGCGGCGGTGACCGACGGGCATCCGTCGCTCGCCCTGCTGGGCTCGACCACTTCGGAACTGGTGCGCACGACACACCGGCCTGCCGTGGTCGTCCGTGGTGCCGCACCGCGTTCCGGAGCCGATCGAGACCGGGGAAGCCGCGTTGCCGGTTATCGGCAGTCATAGCCGTGGGCCGTTGCGCCGCGCGATGCCCCGCTCGGTCAGCCACTGGGTGCTCCAGTACACACGCTGCCCGGTCGCGGTGCTGCGGGAACTCGACGACGGCGAGAACGACGAGCTGTGAGCAGTCGAGAGAACTTGTCGGGAACCCGGACGTCCGTAAGAGATCGGTAACCGCAGCGCCGGGCACAGCTGGGCGATTCGTCCCGTTGAATGAGGCATCGCGGACGACGAGGAGAACGAGATGAACGGCACGACCCGCCTGCTCGCCCGGCCCTGGCTGATCGGCGTCCTGGTAGCGGTCCTGGTCGCGGTCGCCGCGGGCCTGTACTGGTTCCAGCCGTGGCAGCTGTGGGTCGATGAGACGGTGCAGGAAACCCTTCCGTCCGGCGCGCCGGCGTCACAGCCTCCAATACCGGAGTCAACGTCGTCGGCGCCGGCCTCTCAACCGGCTGCGCCGGCCGAGGTCGCGACCGGCACGCTGATCAGCCACGAGCACCAGACCACCGGAACAGTCCGGGTCCTGCGCGCGGCCGACGGGTCATTCCTGCTGCGCCTGGAAGACCTCGCCACCAGCAGCGGCCCCGACGTACACGTCTGGCTCACCGACGCGCCCGTGAGACCGGGCAAGGACGGCTGGGACGTCTTCGACGACGGCAAGTACCTCGACGCCGGCAAGCTCAAGGGCAACAAGGGGAACCAGAACTACTCCCTGCCGGCGGGCACCGACCTGGCCGGCTACACCAGCGTGAGCCTTTGGTGCGACCGCTTCAACGTGTCCTTCGGTGCCGCCGAACTGACGAGCCGGCCCGCCTGACGGGCGCAGCTCACCCGCACCGGCCTGTCACGGCCGGTGCGGGTGCCGGTCCGAGCCAACCCGCCGGTTCGCCTCCTTCTACGGTGAGGTCGCCGTGGGCCGACGGCTGAGCGTCATCGCCTGGTCTCGCCGGGGGAGTGGGCGCAGCCGGTAGGTGTAGCTGTAGTCGCGGTCGGCGAACAGCTTGTATTCGTCGTGCGTGTGCGCGCCCCAGCTGTTGTCGCCGCCGACGCCCATCTGCTTGTGGTTCAGGCGCAGCACCACGTCTTGGCGGGCAGTGAGCTGGTAGTCGTGCCGCGCACCGACCGACAGGTCCTCCGGCGTGAAGTGCGAGGCGTTGACCTCCAGCAGCGGCTCGCCGCTCGCGAGGAGCCCGATGCCACGCTTGTTGGTCAGCGCGACCCACCGCACGTCCGTCTTGTTGCCGTTTTCCTGAGGGCGGATGTAGTCCGTCCACTGCCCGGCGACCGTCGAGGAGTACCGGCCCACGTCCGAGCCCGTGTTGCGGTCCCAGTGGTTCTCCTCGGGTCCTCGGCCGTAGTAGTCGAGGGTGTCGAATTCGCTGGGCAGGAGCAGGATCGTTCCGATTTCGGGGATGTAGGGCAGGGTCGGCGAACCGGGGTGGAGCGTGTTGTCCACTTTGATCTCGGCGTTGCCGAAGATCGTGTACGTGGTCGTGTACGCCGAGGCGACCGACGTCGGCAGGGTGCCGCTGACGGTCACCGCGGCGGCCTTGCCGGCGAGGGTTTGCACGGTGACGCCGGTGACTCGGCGGTTGGTGCCCGCGTGCCGCCAGGTCGCGTTGCGGCTCGGCTGTCCGTTCCCGATGTCGTTGTCGGTGGGTGCACGCCAGAAGTTCGGGGCCGGCCCCGACGTCACGAGCCGCACCCCGTGGGCCTCGTAGGTGGCGATGAGGCCGGTGTCCTTGGCGATGGTCACGGTGAACCCGTCGCCGGTGACCGTGACGGTCTTGTCGGTGTCCGCGACGACGACGGCCGGTACCTGCGCGAGCGGCACCGGCTGCACCGCGGGGCCGCCGAAGCCGACCGGCAGCTGCTGTTCGGCCACCTCGTGGCCTCGGTCGGCCCAGGCCGTGCGGGTCCGGGTGGTGAAGGACAACTGAAGGAAGTACTCGGATCCCGGCTCGAGGCGGGCCGGGCGGCGGAACGGCACGGTGATCGCCCGGCTCGACCGGGGTGGCACGTCGAGCTGCGCGCGCGTGAGCTGCCCGCGCTGCACGACCGTGCCGTCGGCTACGAGTTCCCAGCTGCCGTCGTAGGTGTTGACGTTGGTGAAGAGGTTCTCGTTCGTGATCGTCACCCGGCCCGAGGTGACGTCGGGGCCCGCGGAGACGTTGATCGACTGGTAGACGTGCTTGACCTCGGTGGCCTTCCCGCCCGGCTGGCGTTCGGCCGTGACGATGCCGTTGGCGCAGAAGTTCCCGTCGTTGGGGTTGTCGCCCCAGTCGCCGCCGTAGGCGAGGAAGGTCCGGTCAGCGGGCTGCTGCTCGGTGTAGGTGGCGGTGGCCGCGTCGAACCAGAACCGGACGGCAGGGTCACGCGGGTCGCGGGTCGTGGTCGTGAGTTCCGCGGCGCTGAGTCCTCGCGCGTACACGTGGGCGGCGCGGATGAGCCCGCCGAACACGCGCTCGGGGTTCTCGGCGTCGGTGCCGAGGGCGAGCTGGACCGCGGTGCTTTCCGGGGTGCGGTCGGTGCCGGTGGTGGCCACGGCGTTGCCGTCGAGGTAGAGCGTGAGCGTGTTCGCCGCGTCGTCGAAGACGCCGGCTACGTGGTGTTCCTTCCCCGTCCAGTCCGCGGGCAGGGGTGCGTTGACCGCGATCCATCCGCCGGCGTAGATGAAGAACTCGAGACTGTTCTCGGAGAGCTTGAGCGAGTACTGGTGATCGCCCTTGGCGATGATCGGCTGGTGCCCACCGACCGCGGCCGGGGTGACCCAGGCTTCCAGCGTCAGCGAACCGGTCAGTTCCAGGCTTTCCGCGGAGGCGAACACCGCACCGCCCGAGACGCCGTGCGCGCGGTCGAACGTCGCGGCGGGTGCGAGCTCGGCGGCCAGGGCTTGGGGTCCGGTCTCGGCGAGCAGCTTGCGTGGCGGGGTGGGCCAGTGCAGCCCCTGGTCCACGAAGTCCCAGATGAACCCGCCCTGCAGGATCGGGTACGTGCGGATGATGTCCCAGTACTCCTTGAGGTTCCCGTTGGAGTTCCCCATGGCGTGGGCGTACTCGATCATGATGTACGGCCTGGTGTCGGACGTGTCGAGCGCGCGTTCCTTGATCCTGGCGGGGGTTTCGTACATCTGGGAGCGGATGTCGCTGACTTCGGGCCGGTTGTCGCCCTCGTACTGGACCACGCGGGTCGTGTCGTAGGAGCGGATCCAGTCGCGCATGGCGACGAAGTTGCTGCCCGCGCCGGCTTCGTTGCCCAGCGACCAGATGACCACGGAGGGGTGGTTCTTGTCGCGGTGCACCATCCGCTGGGCGCGGGCGAGCACCGCGGTGGTCCAGTCCGGGTTCGAGCCGGGGTAGCTGTCCCGGACACCGTGGGTCTCGAGGTTGGTTTCGTCCAGGACGTACAGGCCGTACTCGTCGGCCAGCTCGTACCAGGTGGGGTTGTTGGGGTAGTGGGAGGTGCGGGTGGCGTTGATGTTGAGGCGCTTCATCAGCCCGATGTCCTCGACGAGGTCGGCGCGGGTGAGCGCGGCGCCGTGGCCGGGGTGCATCTCGTGGCGGTTGGTGCCGCGCAGCGTCACCGGCTGCCCGTTGATGCGCATCAGCCCGTCGGCGAGCCTGAATTCGCGGAAGCCGACGCGTGCCGAGAGGGTCTCGACGACCTTCCCGGCCGGGTCCCGCAGCACGAGCACCGCCGTGTAGAGATCGGGCCGCTCCGCCGACCAGAGTTTCGGCGTGCGCACCCCTTGGGTCGCGCTCACCGTGACGTCCTGCCCGGCGGCGCCTGAGCCGAGGTTCACCTGCTGGCTCAACGGACGCGGCCAGACCGGCCGCCGGTCCGCGTCGTAGAGCTGGGTCTCCACGGTGTAGGTGCGCTTGTCCGTGCCGCCGTAGTCGCGGACGTGGGCGGTGACGGCGAGGTCGGCGTTGGTGTAGCCATCGCGCAGCCACGTGTCGAGGCGGAAGTCGCGCAGGTGCACCGCTGGCGTCGAAAACAGGTAGACGGACCGGAAGATGCCGGCGAGGCGGATCATGTCCTGGTCTTCCATCCAGTCGCCGTCGGGGAAGCGGTAGACCTCGACGGCGATCCGGTTGGTTCCCGGCCGGAGATGTTCGGTGATGTCGAACTCGCTGGGCGTGTACGAGTCCTCGCGGTAGCCGATCAGCGTGCCGTTGATCCACACGTAGAACGCCGACTTGACGCCCTCGAAGTGCAGGAACGTGCGCCTTCCCCGCCAACCGTCCGGGACGCGGAAGGTCCGCCGGTACTGGCCGACCGGGTTGAACCGCGTCGGTGCGAAGGGCGGCTGGGCGTTCTCGTTCTGACCGTTGGCGCCCCACCAGGGGTAGGTGATGTTGACGTAGATCGGGAAGTCGTAGCCGTGCAACTGCCAGTTCGACGGAACGGGCATCCTGGCCCAGGAGCTGTCGTCGACGTCGTCGCGGTAGAAGTCGGGATCGCGCGCGTCGGGGCGGTCGGCGTGCTGGAACCTCCACTCGCCGTCGAGGTCGAACCGGTAGGGCGAACGAGTGCGGTCGACGGCCAGCGCCTGGCCGAGGTCGGCGTAGGGCATGAGCGTGGCGTGCGGCGGCTCGGTGCCGATCTCGAAGATCCCGATGTTGTTGTTCCACTCGGGGAAGCCGTTCGGCGGCGCGCCCAGGCCATCGAGCGCGGTCGCCGCCGCGGCCGGGCATGGCATCGTGGCGGGCAGGGCCAGCGTCCCCAGGAGCGCGGCGCTTCCCTCCAGGAACCTGCGACGGCTGAGCCCTGCGCGGCGTGCGGCCGGGTCTGGCGAGACCTGCGACATCGTGAACCACCCCGTTCCTCGACGACCTACAGCGTTACGGGTTCACCCTCACGGAGTCAACACTGTTGATCAGAAACCAACGGAAGTATGTTGATTTATGTTGAGGTGAGCGTGCGGGGTCCGGCGCCGCGCTGAGGGTCCGGCTGCCGGTCGACGAAGAAGAGGAAGCTCAGGCCGAGCCCGGCGCAGGGACGTTCGACATGATCGGGCGTCCGATGATGGTCAGCTGCTGGTCGACGCCGGACGCCGCCGAGGCTGCAGGTTTCCCTCCACGCCACCGGTGCACCCGGACGGTCGTTCGGCCCGGCGGATCTGCATCGATCGCATCACCTGCTCGGCGAGATGGAGAAGGAGCTGAAACCGACCGGGGCGTGGCTCTTCAGCGCCCGGTTGAGCGAACCGGGTGCCGCGCGAGTCCGGCGGCGAGGTGCTGAACACCGACGGGCCGTTCGCGGAAAGCTGAACACTTTCGAGGCCGGCTGGCAAGCACAGGGTGGAAGGGCAAGGCGGACCTACGAGTCCTCCCGGGTGAAGGTCGCCGATATCGCCGCCGGCAAGTTCTGACCGAGCCCCGGCTTTGATCGTTCGGGCTGAGCGGATCAAGGGCAGCTGTTATTTCGCACAAAGGAGAGTAATGCGGAAGAAACGCCACCACCTCCGTGCGGTGCTGGGGTGTCTCATCGCCACGATCGTCAGCCTTTCTGGGGTGAGTGCCGCTCGAGCGGGCCAGCCGGATCGGGTGCCGGTGGCGCATCTGACCGACACCGTGGCCGACCAAATGGTCCGTGAGGGCACCCAAACCGGACCGACCGATCCCTCCACACAACTCAGCGCCCAGGTTTTTCTCAACGGCGACGCCAACGGCTTGGCCGACTACGCGCGCGCGGTATCCGACCCGGCCGACCCCCGCTACGGCCATTTCCTGACACCCGACCAGACCCGTGGCCGCTTCGGTCCCACACAGCACCGGATCGACGCGGTCACCGCCTGGCTGCGCGGCACCGGGCTGTCGATCGTCTTCGTCAGCTCGCGGGGCGTCGTCGTGCACGGAACGGTGGCCCAGGCGGCCTCCACCTTCGGCACGAGGTTCGCGAACTACACCGCCGGGGAGCGGCAGTTCCGCGCGGCGGTGGATCCGATCACCGTGCCCGCCTCCGTGGCGGCCGACGTGCTCGCCGTCACCGGGCTCACCGCCGGTGGCAAGCCCAGCAAGCCCGCCTCCGACGGGCCTCCGCCGGAGGCGGGGACGTTCGCGCCGGACAAAGTCACCGGCCGGGCCGATACGCCGTCCAGTCCGTGCCCCGCCTACTTCGGCGACACGCCGGCCGCCACTCTCCCTCCTGCCTACGGGCATCTCGTCCAGTGGGCCCCGTGTGGCTACACGCCGAAGCAGGTTCGCGACGCCTACGGGATCACCGGCACCGGGCTCACCGGCAAGGGCGTGACCATCGGCATCGTCGGCTCCAGCTACGCGGTGAACGCCCTGGCCGACGCGAACCGCTTCGCCGCGGAACACGGCGAGCCTGCCTTCGTGTCAGGTCAGTTCACTGCGTATGTCGCGCCCGGTGCCGGTACGAGCGAAGCCAGCGGCGAGTTCGGCATGGACATCCAGGCCGCGCACGCGATGGCCCCGGAGGCGAATATCGCCTACGTGGTCGGTTCCGCGGCCATGTGGGGAGACCGGGTGCTGGACGGGATCGGAACCATCGTCGAGCAGCGCCTGGCAGATGTCGTGTCAGGCTCGATCACGGTCGGCCGCACCCCCGGTTCGGCGCCCGATGCGATCGCCGCGTACGAGCGCCTGTTCCAGGAGGCGGCGGTCGAAGGCATCACCATCGATTTCGCCAGCGGCGACTCGGGCGGTGGCCTCGTCGACGGTGTGAGGTCCGTCGAGTATCCGGCGTCCAGTCCCTGGGTCACCGGGGTGGGCGGCACCACCCTGGCCATCGGCCCGCGCAACAGGTACCAGGGGGAAGTCGTCTGGGCGACTTCGAATACGGAGCTGTCGGCGGACGGCACAGGCTGGGAGTACGAACCACCCGGCTACGAGGGAGGTGCGACCGGTGGCGGTACCAGCACCGTGTTCGGTCAACCCTTTTACCAACACGATGTCGTACCAGCGACCGTCGCCGGCACCCCGCCGATGCGCACCGTTCCCGACGTCTCCTCCCTCGCCGACCCAGACCTCGGTCTGCTCATCGGGACGACCGGGTACGACCTGAGCGGCAACCTGGGCTACACCGAGGGCAACGGCGGCGGGACCAGCCTTGCGTCCCCGTTGTTCGCCGGCGTCGAAGCCCTCCTCGTGCAGGTCCACGGTCCGCTCGGTTTCGCCAACCCCGCTCTCTACGCCCGCCACCACATGTTTCACTGCATCCACGACAACCTGGCAGGAACCCCGAACACCATCGCTTTCGCCGTGAGCCGCCGCGGTCAGGTCACACTCGTCACGCCCGGGCAGTACGCGAACGCGTCCCTCGAGTTCGAGCCCGGCTACAACACGGCAACCGGGCTTGGCTCCCCAACTCGAGAGCTGATCGACTCATTCCGGTCAAGGCCGTAGAGCCACCGTGTCGCCTCGCGCCAGTGTCGGCGAGGCGGGCAACGCGTCCCTGCTCCGGATTGGGCTCTGGCCTCGACAAGGACGGGACGGAGGCACGATCCGGGCCGATGTGATGTGGGCAGGACCAGATCGCACCGGACAGATATCGACGGTGAGACGACTTCGCAGGAGCGACCAGGGTTCCCTTGAGCAGGAACTACGAAAAGGCTCGGGGGCGGTCCTTTCGGAGAGGTATGCCATCGACTTTCCTGCCATGCGTTGTTGGACTGCAGGTGGAGAGGGGCGCCGACTCGGTATGTGGCGAGAGTTTGCAAAGGGAGACTCGGCGCACGCCTTCGCGCGGGGTCGGATCCGTTCTGTGCGCTCGTCAGCCGGGCATCGGTGAGGTCGGCTCAGTACGAGAAGCTCTCGCTCGGCCAGCGGCTCTCGAACTCCTCGCGGGCGTTGAGCAGCAAGGCGCCGAAGCTGGCGCCATGCTGCGGATGTTCCCACGGTGAAGGTCGGCGCGAAGTGGTTGTGACGGCGGCCGTTAGGCGACGGGAGCGGCTTCCCATGCCTGTCGGTTTCCTTTCGTGTGTTCGGACGGCGGGGAAACTACGACCGGGTAGCGGTCACCGGCGGCCTTCGGCGTCTTCGGCGAGGAGCAGGTACGCGCCTGCCGTCCAGGTGTATGCGCGGTCGCGTAGTCCTTCGCCGGTCAAGGCGTCGAAGTTTTCGGCGAAGCCCGACTTCTCGCAGGTTGTCCGGAACCGGGAGCTCACCTGCTCGGCGAGGTCCTGAGCTCCGCCGCGGCGGAGACCGTCCTCGATCAGGACCGCGACCGGCGCCCAGACGGGGCCTCGCCAGTAGCCGTCCGCTTCGTAATACGGCGAGGTGGGCAGCTCGGTGGCCGGCCCCACCGCGGTCAGGTGCCGGGTGATGCCGTCGCACAGCCGCTCGAAGACATCGGGCGGCAGGTGCTCGCCCAGCACGACCGGCATGAGCTCGAGTAGACTGGAGCCGGCGCGGAGCGTCCCACTGACCACCCCGCGACTGACGAACCGGGCGCCGTCCCACAGCTCGGCCAGCATCGCGGCCAGCAGGTCGTCGGCCTGGCGATCCCACGGCTGCGCCGGCTCACCCAGCTCGGCGGCGAGCCGGGCCAGCTCCTTCAGCTGCAGGACCAGGAACGCGGCGAGATCGGCTGACTGGACGAGGCGTTCCTCGCGGAACACCGTGGCGTTGTCCCAGCCGCTGTCGTTGCCGTGTTCGTAGTAGGGCAGCGGGTGACCGGGCGGCCGCCGGTGGTCGAGCCAGAACCGGGTCCATGCCGAAAGCTGCCGGTACGTCCGCTCGGCGTCGGGTACCTCGCCACCGAAACGTTCCCGCAACCGGCCCAGGGCCCACCCGTGGATGGGCGGCTTGACGAAGTTGCGCAGCGTCTCCGAGTGGGTGATGGAGTCCGGCAGAGCTCCCTGGTCGTCCTGGTGGTCGAACACCACCTGGAACTGGTCCCAGGCGAGCTCCGGGGCGCCGGAGGCCAGCGCCAGCGCGGTGAAGCAGTGGTCCCAGCTCCACACCTTGTCCATCCAGTGCTTCGACATCAGCACCGCCGGACGGGTGATGAACCCGGCCGGCCGGACCGTGGCCGACCAGATCACATAGCAGGCCAGCTCGGCGGCCGGGGTCCGCTCGCCGCGCCACGGCGCCACGGCGTCGGCGAACCGGGCGAAGTCGTCCGCCGAGGTGGTGACCGCCTCGGACAGGCCCGGCCCGGGCGCGTGTGGCGGCGATGTGGCGATCTCCTCGATCACCAGTTCCCACGGTTCGCCGTCTTCGCCGGTGGCGACCAGCCGTTCCGCCGTCCCGAGCTGCTGGTCGCCCGACCGGCGCTCCTGTCCGGAAACGACGGTGACGCGGAACCGGTGTCCGGTCTCGTAGGAGGTGAACACGGCGCCCCCGGCCGGATCGGGGTAGAGGTAGGTGCCGGTGAAGGGGGTCAGCGTCGGCTCGGTCGCGCTGATCCGGACGCCCAGCCCGTTTCCTGCGATGTGCAGGGTGCTCGCTGAGCCGAACGCCGCGGTGATCTGCCCGTCACCGGCGCTCCACGTGAGCTTCGCCGGCTCCGCGGTGATCGAGGTGGGGACCCGGACGCCACCGGCGACGGGCACGATCGACAGGACCGGGTGCATCCCGTTGCGGTGGGATACCAGGTGAATGTCGTCGCTGTAGGTCGCGAGGCCCACGACGGGAGAGAGGCCGAACCAGGCACCGAACCGGCTGAAGGGGATCTCCCGCACCGAGAACTCGGGGGCCACAGTGGACTTCCTTTCAGTCTTTGACGGCACCGGTGGTGATGCCCGCGGCGACGAAGCGCTGGGCGAGGACGAGGAGCACGGCCGCGGGGATCGACGCGACCACGGCCGTGGCCATGATCGAGTTCCACTCCTGGTTGTTGTTGCCGATGTAGCGGTAGATGCCGAGGGTGAGTGGCTGCAGCCGGCCACCGGCGTCCAAAGTGGACGCGAACACGAAGTCCGACCAGGCCCACAGGAACGAGAACAGGGCCGCGGTCACGAGTCCGTTGCGGCTGGCCGGCAGAACGACGGAGACGAACGACCGCCAGGGCCCGGCACCGTCGATCCGGGCCGCCTGCAGCAGTTCGTCCGGGACGACCGCCATGAAGGACGTGAGGATCAGCACCGCGAACGGTACGGCGATGGTCGAGTCCGCGAAGATCAGCCCCCAGATCGAGTTGGTGATCCCGAGACCGACGTAGATGCCGTAGAACCCCAGAGCCATGATGATGCCGGGGATCATCTGCGCGACGAGCAGGACGAACGCCAGCGGACCGCGGCCGCGGGGCCGGAGCTTGGCCAGTGAGTACGCCGCGGGTGCGGCCAGTACCAGGGTGAGCACCACCGTGCCCAGCGCGATGAGCAGGCTCGTGCCGAAGTACGGCAGTTGTTCGCGCAGTACCCGCTCGTACCCTTCGGTGGTCGGGGACGACGGGAACAAGTCTGGCGGCGACTTGCGCATGTCACGCGCGGGCGTGAGCGAGACGTTGACCATCCAGTAGACCGGGAACAGCATCAGCGCGGTCAGCACCAGGCCGACCGCGGTCCGCCAGGCCGGGCGCCTCATGCCGGCTCCTGCCTGCGCTGCAACCGGATGTACAGCAGACCGGCGGCGAGCGCGAGGAGGATGAGCACGTTGCCCACGGCGGCGCTGGGCCCGAACCGGGGGAGCAGGCTGCCGAACCCGAGTTCGTAGGACCAGGTGGCCAGGGTGCTCGACGAGCCGCTCGGCCCGCCCTTGGTCATGATCCAGATGATGTCGAACACCTTCAGCGTATAGACGAGGCCGAGCAGCAGGGTAATGGCCGAAACCGGGCGCAGCAGGGGAAAGGTGACGTGGCGGAAGGCCTGCCAGCCGGTCGCGCCGTCCAGTGAAGCAGCCTCGTAGACGTCTCGGGGAATGTTCTGCAGGCCGCTGTAGAGCACGACGAGGTTGAACGGGATCCCGATCCAGATGTTGGCGGCGATGACCGACACGAGCGACCAGGACGGCGAGGTCAGCCAGTTGACCGGGCCCGCCCCGACGAGCTGCAGTCCGGCGTTCACCAGCCCGGACTCGCTGTTGAGCAGCCAGGCCCACGTCGACGCCGACACGATCAGTGGCAACAGCCAGGGCACCAGGAAGAGGGCACGCAGCGTCGCCGACAACCGGAATCCGCGGGCGAAGAACACCGCCATCGCCAAGCCGATCACGTACTGGAACGCCAGCGACGCCACCGTGAAGACCAAGGTGTTCACCAGCGCGGTCCGGAACAGCGGGTCGCCGAACACCGTGGCGTAGTTGGCGAACCCGACCAGCGGCGCTCCACCGTGGACGAACGTGCGGACCGTGTAGCCGCGGATGCTCAGGTCGACGTTGGTGAGCAGCGGGTAGGCGTAGCACACCACCAGGTAGGCCACCAGCGGCACTAGGAACGCCCAGCCGACGACCTGCCTGCGGACCTCTCGCGAGCGCATCGGCACCTACTTCGCGGCCGCGGCCTGGGCGTCCGCGAGCGCGGCTTGCGGTGCCTTCGACCCGGTCAGTGCGGCCTGGACCGCGCCCCACAGGGGCTGCGAGATCCGCGGGTAGCGGGTGCCGAGGCCGTCCCCGGTGCGGCCCTTGGCGTTTTTCACCGCGTCCACCCAGACGGCCAGTTCCGGCGCCTGGGCGACCTGCTGTTGCTGAACCGAGGGAACGGCGGAGACGTAGGTGAGGGCGGTGTCCGTCGCGAGCACCTTGTCGGGGTTGGTCAGGCACGCGGCGATGCGTGCGGCCTTGGCTTCCTTGTCCTTGTCGTCCTGGGCGGTGACGGTGACGAACTCACCGCCGGTGGGTGCCGGCGCTGTTCCCCCGGCCCGGGCGGGAATCGGGACGACGCCGTACTCGAAGCCCGCCTTCTTCGCGTTCTGCAGCTGCCAGGTGCCGTTTTCCGCGAACGCGAACTCCCCGGTGGCGAACTCCTGCCAGCTCGTGGTCTGAGTGTTGTTCACCACCGAGTTGGGGGCATATCCCTTGTCCAGCCACGACTTCCACACCTCGAGCGCGGCGGTGGCGGCGGGGGTGCCCAGGTCGGTCAGTGCCGCTCCGGCGCCCCAGAACCACGGCAGGAACTGGAACGTGCCCTCCTCGGTGCCGATCGCGGAGAACGTGATCCCCTTCTTGCCCGCCGTCTTGACCTTGCCCAGCGCGGAGTCGAGGGAGGCCCAGTCCTTGATCGCGGCCGGGTCCACGCCGGCCGCGGTGAGCACAGTCTTGTTGTAGTAGAGCGCGAGCGTGTTCGCCCCGATCGGCACGCCGTAGGTGTGGCCGCCGACCTGCCCGGCGCCCAGGAGGTTCGGGGACACCTGGCCGGCGTCCAGCCCGACGTCCTCGTTCGCCTTCAGCACCCCGCCTTCGGCGAGCGTGCTCACCACCGGGTTGTCCAGGACCAGCACGTTCGGGGCGGTGCGTTGCTGCGCGGCGAGCAGGACCTTGTTGGTCAGGTCGGTGGTGTCGTAGGACTGGCGCTGGATCTGCACGCCCGCCTCCGTGCCGCACTTGCCGATCACCTGCGCCCACTCCGAGCTCGCGTCGAACTGCGGGTACGGGTCCCACAGGGAGAACGGACCGGCATCACCAGAGCCGCCGGTGCCGGACGACGGCGAGCACGCGGTCAGGGACGCGGCCAAGCCGAGCGCGGCCAGGGCGGCGGGGAAACGGCGGGAGCGGTGCATGGTGGTCCCTTCCTGCGGCTGCGGTGACGACTACATCGAACCGGTTCGATGCCAGAAGGCGACGTCAACGTAGCCTTCACGTCCTGACGGCGCAAGTACGCGTTACGATCGTCGACGGATCGGTCGAACCGGTTCCTATGCCGAACGGAGAGGTGTGGATGAACATCGGGGAGATCGCCCGGCGCGCCGGGGTGTCGCGCAGCACGGTGTCCTACGCGCTCAGCGGGAAACGGCCGGTCTCCGCGGCGACCGTGCGGCGGATCAACGACGTGATCGCCGAGCTCGGCTACCGGCCCAACGCCAGCGCCCGTGCCCTCGCGGAAGGCCGCACCCGGACGTTCGGACTGGTGATTCCCCCGGCGAGCGCCCGGCTGACCGACGCACAGCTGGGCTTCGTTGCCAGCGTGGTGGAGGCGGCCGCGGTGCACGACCACGACGTGCTGCTCTCGCCGGGCGGTGGAGACCACAGCCGGTCGTTCGACCGGATCGTCACCGGCCGCCGGGTTGACGGGGTCATCCTGATGGAGATCCTCCTGGAAGATCCGCGGGTCGAGCGGCTCGGCCAGGCCGGGCTGCCGTTCGTCACCATCGGGCACACCGAGCATCCCGGCGCGCTGTGGTGGGTGGACGTCGACTACGCGGCGCTGATCAGCCGATGTGTCCACCACCTGGCCGACCTCGGGCACCGCGACGTCGTCCTTGTCAACCGCTCGGACGAGCTCGTCGCCGCGGGCTACGGCCCCGCCCTGCGCGCGGCCGCAGGATTCCGCAAGGCGGCCGCGGAACGCGGCCTCACCGCGCACCACGTGTGCTGCGCCGACGAGCCCGCCGCCGGCCTGACGTGCTTCGAGCGGATCCGGGCCGACTGGCCCGATGTCACCGCCGTGGTGACCATCAACGAGGCTGCGCTGCCCGGTGTGCAGCGGGCGCTGCTGCACGCGGGGCTGAACGTGCCGCGGGACTTCTCGGTCACCGGGGTGATCGCCGACCGCCTGGCGGAGGACTTCCACCCGCCGCTCACGGCGGCGGACGTACCGGCCAGGGAGATGGCCAGGCTTGCCGTAGCGCTGCTGCTGGAGCAGATCGGGGACGCGTCGGCCACGCCGCGGCACGCGCTGCTCGAGCCCGCGATCTCCTTGCGGTCGAGCACCGGTGCACGCCGGTAAGGCGGAACCGGTTCGACCAAGTCTCTCTTGATTGCCCGACTCTCTTGGGCGTACTCTCGTCGTCGCATCGAACCGGTTCGAATCTTTCTTACCGCCCGGTCCGGTCGGAGTGTCGATGGTTCACCGGCGAACTTCCGCACCGCCGCCCACGGCGGTCGCTCCACCGAGCTTTCCCCGCGTCGCCGCCGGCCGTCTCTCCGCTTGAGTCCGGGACCTCCCCACGTCCAAGGAGTCGCAAGTGGACACTGTCCGCACGGCCCGGCGACCGCGTCGCCGCCTCGCCACTCTCCTCACCGGGGCCGCGCTCGTCGCGGCCTCCCTGACCACGGCCACCAACCCGGCCAAGGCCGCCGACGAATCCGTCGGCGTCGACTTCTCCATCGCGGGCGGGGCGCCGACCTACCGGGCTTCGGGCTGGATCTACGGGATGACCGAAAACGCGTCGGGGCCCGCCGACCACTTCTACCGCGACGTGCGGTTCCGGTACATGCGTGCCGGGGGAGCGCAGCTCGACAGCCCGGGTGGCTGGGTGTCGGGCCGGTACGACCGCCGGTGGAACGCGACCCGCGCCCAGTTGCTTCGCACGCGATCCCTCGGCGGTCAGTTCGTCCTGCTCGTCCACGACCTGTGGGGCGCCGACGGTTACCCGATCTCCCGTTTCCCCGGGGACAACGGCGACTGGAGCGACTACGACAGCTTCCTCACGCGGCTGATCAACGACGTCCGGGCGACCGGCGCTCCCGTCGAGTGGGACCTGTGGAACGAGCCGAACCTCGGAATCTTCTGGAACCGCACGCAGTCGCAGTACTTCGAGCTGTGGCGACGCACGTACCAGCGCGTCCGGGCGGCGTTCCCGGACCAGCTGATCGTCGGCCCCAGCTTCGCCGGTGTCCCGTCGACCACGAACACCTGGTGGAACCAGTACCTCGACTTCGTCCGCGCGAACAATGTCGTCCCCGACATCGTCAGCTGGCACTCCCTGCCCGGGGATCCCGTGGTCAACGTCGCGGCAGCCAACGCCACGCTCGACCCGCGCGGCATCCCGCACCCGAGGCCGTACCAGATCAACGAATACGGCGCCTCGAACGAACAGAACCCGGGCGACGGCTCCTGGTACGTCGCGCGCCTGGAACGGGCCGGCGCAGACGGCCTGCGCGCGAACTGGGCGAGCACCGGGAACCTGCACAACGACCTCGCCAACCTTCTCGTCCGCGACTCGGCCGGCCGGCACCTGCCGAAGGGCGAGTGGTGGGTCTACCGCTTCTACGGGTCCCAGACCGGCCAGGTCGTCTCGTCGACGCCCAGCTCGGACTACGACGCGTTCGCCACGAAGACCAGTGGCGTGGCGAAGATCCTCGTCGGCGGTGGCCGGACGACCGGCAATATCGCGGTGAACCTGAACCGGCTGGACACCACGAGCGGCCTCGTCCAGGACAACCAGGTGCGTGTGCTCGTCCAGCGCATCCCCTACAACGGCGGGGGTGCGGTCCAGGGGCCGGTCACGGTGCAGAACTCGGTGGTGAGCCTGTCCGGCAACGCGGCGACGGTCAACCTGCCGCACAGCGCCATCGACGACTCCTTCACCATCACCCTGCTGCCGCCATCGGACGCCGGCTTCCAGGCGGTCGCGGTCGCTCAGCATTCCCAGCAGTGCCTGGACAACGCCAATCTGAACACCGCTGACGGCAACCAGCAGCAGCAGTACCCGTGCGAGGGCGGCGACCAGCAACTCTGGAACTTCCGCCCGGTCTCCGGGGCGGCCGGAACGTTCACCTTGGTCAACCAGCAGACCGGCAAGTGCCTGGACGTCAACGGCGCCTCGACCGCGGACGGCGCTGCCGTGCAGCAGTGGACCTGCCTCAGCGGAGCCGCGAACCAGCAGTTCACGCTGCGCAAGGTGACGTACGGCGGCAACGATTCCCACGACTACCAGCTGGTTGCCCGCCATAGCGGCAAGTGCGTCGACGTGAACGCCGTATCGGCCGCCGCGGGTGCGGTGATCCACCAATGGACGTGCAATCCGGCCACGCAGGGCAGCCCGCTCAACCAGACCTGGCGGCTCTGGGGCCACTGAAGCAAAGCCGAACGGCTGTCGCGGGGCGCAGGGTTCCGGCGGAGCCGAGGCGCAGGCGCTTCGGCTCCGCCGGATTGTCGTGGCAGTACTGGTGCTCGCTGTCGAGGCGGTACTCCGCGTTCACCAGTTCGAGGAGCTCGGCCACCGACGTGTCGCCGGATCGCCGGTCGAAGGTGATCTCGCCGTGCTGCAACAGGTTCACCCGGTCGCTGACGTCCATCACCTGGCCGTAGTTGTGGGCGATGAGGATGATCGCGATGTCCCCTCGCTGCTTCAGTTCCCGCAGCAGGCGCAGGATCACCGCGCTCTCCTTGGCGCCCATCGCGGCGAGCGGCTCGTCGAGCAGCAGGAGCATCGCGTTCGAGCACACCGCGAACTGACCCATCGTCCGCTGCCGTTCCTGCGACGCCGCGAGATGAAACGCCGCGCCGTTGTTCGACTACCATCTGGCGCAGCCGGAAGTGCCGCCGCGAGCGTGTCCGATATCAGGCGGGTTCGCGGGCGAGCCACGGCGGCGGAAGGGGCGACCTGCTCAAGGCCCCGGGCGTGTCCGTGGAACGGATCGGTCCTTGCCCATGCGCAGGATCAAGGCGACCGCGTCCTCCGAGGGGACTGCCGGAGTCAGCACCTCCTGCAAGAGAAGGCCACGTATCGCGGCAACGGTGACGGTGGCCAAAGTCGACGCTTCCTCGGTGTCGAGCCCCTCGCGTTCCGCGAGCGAAGCCAGCATCTTGGTCAGGTCGTCGAGCGAATCGATGAACTCACGAAAGTCCTCTGGGCTGTACGCGGCGAGTCCTACGACATGGAAGAAGCCGCGGACCCGCGACAGCTGCTCCGGGCGGGTGTACGTCCGCCAGATCGCCACGACGAGGTCGTCGAAGGTGCCTTGCCGGGCTGCCTCGAGCAGTGCCTCGTTGTCACGAGATCGCTGCGCTTCGAGCATGGCCGCCAAGACGCCCGGAAGTGAACCGAAGTGGTATCGAAGGAGGGCGTGGGTGGTCTCGGTCCTGGCCGCGATCTCACGAAGCGACACCTCCGGTGAAGGAAGGTCCTCGCCGAAGGCGTCGAGAAGCCGAGCCAGGAGACGCCCGCGTGCGTCGCCCTTGCGTTCCGCGTTTGACAGGATCACTCCCATAGTTTATCCATTGGATAAGAGACTGGCGACGCCGTGTTGCTCACACATGGTCGCAGTCGGCGCCGGTGGAGGGAACGACTCGTGGAACGGTGTCAAGTGGTCGGCGCGACGGTCGTCGACGGATCGGGTCGCGACCCGGTCGACGTCGACGTCACCATCGAAGACGGGCACATCACCCAGGTCGGTGCCTCCGGCGCACACGGCGAGCACCTCGATGCCGGAGGCCTGACGATGACGCCCGGCCTGATCGACGCTCACGTCCACTTGGGCCTGTCGAGCCCGATCCAGCCGCAGTTCTCGTTCCGGATCAGCGCCGCCGAGCTCGCGGCGGACATCTTCGCCACGGCCGGCGCGACGCTCGACGCCGGCTTCACCACCGTCCGGGACACCGGCGGGGTCGACGGCGGACTCGTCACCACGATCGCGAAGGGCAAGGTCCGGGGGCCGCGCGTCCTGTCCTGCGGACCGGTTCAGTGCCAGATCGGCGGGCACGGCTACTACGGAGCCGACTGGGAACCCACCGAGCTGTGGAGCAGCCACCACCTGCCCGGCCTGTGCGCCCTGTCCATGATGTCCGGCAACGCGGACGAGCTGCGGCGCAACGTGCGCGAGGCGTTCCGCCGCGGAGCCTCCTTCCTGAAGCTCTGCGTGACCGGCGGAGTGGTCGGCGCCCACGACCGGCTGACCGACACCCAGTTCACCGTCGAGGAGATCGCCGTCGCTGTTCAGGAGGCCGCGGCGCGGGGCACCTACGTGACGGTGCACGCCCACAACAACGACGGCATCCGGAACGCGATCGAGGCCGGGGCGCGCTGTGTCGAACACGGCACCGATCTCGACGAAGCCACGGCCACCCTGATGGCCACTCGAGACGTCGCCCTCGTGCCCACGTTCGCCGTCGTCGAGCAACTGCTGCACGACACCGCCGGAGCGGGCCTCGACGAATCCACCCGCGACCGGGTGCTGGGTGTTCGTGAGCGGATGACCGAGGCGCTCGCCGTCGCCAAGGAGGCCGGAGTGCGGATCGGGCTGGGCTCCGATCTCATCGGCCCGGCTCAGGACCGCCGGGGCGAAGAGCTCAGGCTGCGCGCGAAGCTCGAAACACCGATGGCAGCTCTCGTGGCGGCCACCAGGACCAACGCCGAGATCCTCGGCCTGGCCGGCCAAGCCGGTGTCATCGCTCCCGGCGCGCAGGCCGACCTCGTGCTGTGGAACGGCAACCCGGTCGAAGACCCGGAGCTGTTCGCCGACCCCGCCAACGCCGTCCTCGTACTCAAGGCCGGCCGAATTGTGAAGGACCTCCGATGAGCACCATGTGGCAGGGCTGCCTCGCCGACACCGACTACTTCGAGCTGCGTTCCAGCGGCGGGCACGACTACGGCGTCTGGGTCACCACACCACCGGGCTACGACCCCGCGACGACGCGAACTCCTGTCGTGTACGTGCTCGACGGCAACTGGGCCGTGGGCATGACGGCTCCGCTCATCGTCACCCAGAAAGACCCCATGCAGCAGCTCCAGCCCTACATCCAGGTCAGCGTCGGCTACGCGGGCGAGGACGCACAGCACTGGGCACGGCTGCGCAACAGAGACCTCGTGCCACCCGGCGAGCCCATCGCCCAGGAGTTCGTCGACGCCGTGGAAACGGGAATCCGAATGGGTTCGATGACCCGCGAGGAAGCCGACGCCTACCTCGCCGAACTGCGCGACGCCCACGCCGATGCGTTCCTGAGCTTCCTCACCGCGGAACTGCACCCGCGGATCGAACGCGACTACGGCACGGCCGCGAGCGGTCACGGCCTCTTCGGCTACTCCTACGGCGGACTCTTCAGCCTCTACGCCTGGCTCACCGGCAGCACACTCTTCGAGAGCATCGGAGCGGGCAGCCCCGGTGTCGTCGGTGAAGACAGTCAGGTCTTCGCACGGCTCGAAGAAATGGGCGACCGCCTGCCTGCCGCCAAGCTTCACGTCACCCTCAACGAACAAGAGCTTCTCGGAGACCTGGCCGTCTACCAGAACCTCGCGAAGAACACGGCCACCGTCCTGCACCACCTGACCGCCCGCGGCGGCGCCGTCACCAGCGCGGTCCTGCGCGAAACGCACGTGACCGGCCTTCAGGCCTCGTTCCTCAGCTACCTCAGGACCTGCCGTGCCCGGTAAGCGCCCGAGTGCCGATGTGGTCGTGATCGGGGCCGGGGTGATCGGTTCGTCGATCGCCCTTGAGCTTGCCCGGGCGGGGCACCGGGTGAACGTGCTCGATCGGGCCCCTGGGGCCGGCCAGGGGTCGACCTCGGCATCGAGCGCGATCGTCCGGTTCAACTTTTCCACCGCCGCCGGGGTGGCGACGGCGTGGGAGGCGCAGTTCGGCTGGCTCGACTGGGCCGGCCACCTAGGGCACGATGTCGGCGATCTCGCGATGTTCCACAAGAGCGGGCTGGTCATGCTGGACGTCGAGGCGGCTCCGCGTACGTCATGGCTTCCGTTGTTCGATGAGATCGGTGTTCCCTACGAGGAATGGGACAGCGCGACCTTGGCCGAGCGCGTTCCGGGTATCGACGCCGGCCGCTATTGGCCGCCGAAGCGGCTCGCCGACGAGGAATTCTGGGAGGACGCGCACCATTCGCTCGGTGGCGTGTACACCCCGGATGCCGGTTACGTCTCGGACCCGAGCCTCGCCGCCGTGAACCTCGCCGCCGCGGCCTCGGCGTGCGGGGCGGAGCTCCGCTTCCGCAGCACGGTGACAGCGGTGGAGAAGGCCGGCGGGCGCGTGACGTCGGTGCGGCTGTCGGACGGCACCCGGCTTCCCTGTGCCGTCGTGGTCAACGCGGCCGGTCCGTGGTCGGGCGCGGTGAACCGGTTGGCCGGCGTGGGTTCCGACTTCACGGTCGGTGTGCGCCCGATGAGGCAGGAAGTAGCGCACGTGCCGGTTTTGGAGAGCTACGGCGGGCCGGTGGTGGCGGACATGGATCTGGGCACCTATTTCCGTGGTGAGGCGGCAGGGGGCCTGCTCGTCGGCGGAACGGAGCCGGAGTGTGATCCGATGCAGTGGATCGACGACCCGGACGCCGTCGACATCCACCCGACGGCCGCGGTCTTCGAGGCTCAGGTGACGCGGGCTGCACGGCGGCTACCCGATCTGGCGGTGCCCAACCGGGCGCGCGGCGTGGTGGGCGTTTACGACGTCGCCGACGATTGGACCCCGATCTACGACCGCACCGAACTCGAGGGCTTCTACCTCGCGATCGGAACGAGTGGCAACCAGTTCAAGAACGCGCCGGTCGTGGGGCAGCTGATGACGGAGCTGATCAACCAGGTGGAGAACGGCGTCGACCACGACGCGGTGCCCGTCCGGTTCCGGGCCCCGCGCACTGGCCTGGAGATCGACCTGGGTGCGTTCTCGCGTAAGCGCAACCGAAACACGGCGAACTCGGGCACGGTGCTGGGCTGAGCAGGGAGCTCGGACGAGGCCGTTGTTCTCCGTAGGCGAGTTGTCGAGCAGCCGTGACGCCGTGCCATGCAGCACTGCCGCGGTGTCTCGGTGTCCTTGAGGAGGCGCCTGTCGAAATGGCGCGGATCTCGGACGGCTGCTCGTCGGCGGTGACGGCTTCGGCGCCGAGTTCACCACGGCGCTGTGCTGGGATCTGGCGCCTCGGTGGCTGGTCCGGTGGAGGCAACGGGTTCAGCGAAGCGGACCGCGCTTGCCCGCCTCGAACAGCTGGAACGACGCACCCGTCCCTTCGCCGTCGCGCCGCCCTGCGCGGACGTCGCCCGCGTCCGCTGGGGCGAACCTGAACTCGTCGGCGGGATCGTCTTCCGCACCTTTACCAGCGCCGGCCGCGCCCGCCACACCGCCTGGCGCGGGCTGCGCGAGGACCGCAAACCCAACGACGTCATCGCCCCGGGTGCAATGCCGGCACCCACGGTGACAAGGCCGACGCCGACAGCAACGGACGCTGCCGAACACCCGGAAGCGGCAGGCACACAGCCGACGCAGTTGGGCGAGAAGGTGACGGTTCAGGTCGAGAACCGGCGGCTGACCATCTCGAACCTCGGCAAAGTCCTCTACCCGCAGGCGGGTTCACCAAAGGCAAAGTGATCAACTACTACTCACGGGTCGCCCCGGCCCTGCTGCTGCATCTGGCCGGCCGTCCCGTCACGTTCATCCGCTTTCCCCACGGGGGTTGCCGGCCAGCAGTTCTTCGAGAAGAACGTCGCGAGCGGTGCGCCCGACTGGCCGACCACCGTCCGGCTGCCCACCTCCGGCAGGCGCTCCGGTCGCGGGGAGGGCGTCATCGAGTACGTGTTGCTGGACGAGCTTGCGGCCCTTCATCACCGGCCTGCAGGTCGGCTGCGCGGGCGTCCCCGCGAACCGTGGCGCGATCGCCTACGACGCCACCGGCTACAACGCCGACACCGTCGTGCGCGCCACCACCCAGGCCATCCTCGGGCTCGGCGGCCGCGGCCTGGCCCAGCTGACGTCGGCCGGTGCATCCGCCGCGGAACCTGCGCCGACCTGCCCGTGACCACGGGGGAGCCCGGCACCGGTGAGTGCCGGGCTCCCTCGGCGGTTCATACGTGCCGGAACTCCGCCGGGCGCTTCCCGGTGAACGCGGCCATGCCTTCCTGCTGGTCGTGCGTCGCGAAGGTCGAGTGGGACAGCCGGCGCGGCCGATCGCTTCGAGCACATGTGGCGCCCGGTGTTGCTTGTTGGCGTGGCCGCCGTGGAGTTGAGATCGATTGTCCGTTGTCTGGGTCGTGTGGTTGGCGCAATACGCGATAGACCAAGGGTTTTCGATCTGAGTGACGGCGTTGTGGTGAGTTCCGTTGGCAGGATCCATGATCCACAGCTGGCCGGTGGCGTGGCGGAATCCGAGCGTTGTCCAGGTGCGGCGTACTTGTTCGAAGGCTGATTTGTCTTTGAGTTGTGCGCGGTCGAGGTTGATGGGGAACGGCAATTCGGTGACGAGCTGCTCGCTCTGCAGGCCACCTGCTTCGACGCTCGTCAGGCACGCCGAAGCGCCGAGGCCATCGACGTCATCGACGATGTGGCGGTGGTCCGACAACTGCTCGCCGACAAGTACGGGACGTCGTCGCCGAGGCCGGGCCTGCACCGCGGTGACGCGCCTGAGGTCATGACCTGCGGCCGGCGATGATGTCCCCGATCGTCGTCAACGCCGGGTTGCCCGGGTCCCAGTACTCGCTGTGCGCCGCGCCGCTCGGGCCGCCCGTCGGGCCCGGGGTGCCTGGGGCGGAGGCGAACACGTCGCCGCCGAAGGGCCGGTCTGCGGGGTTCGGGCCCAGTGCGACGTCGTGGTCCGAGGTGAGCGGGCCGCCCGGCTGGTACGGACCCGGGTTGATCTTGCCGTTCGTGATGCTGATCAGGTCGTTGGCCGCGGTCGTCGAGTGGACGTGCTCGGCGACGTGCGCCTGGTCGACGCCGTCGAGGTGCAGCTGAGCGGCTTGGTCCACACCGACGCCCGGGCTCGCCACGAACACGAGGTCGTCGGCGTTCAGGCCGCCGTCGCGGGCCGCGTGGCCGATCGTCGTCGTGCCGTAGCTGTGGCCCAGCACCGTGTTGTGCGAGGCAGGGCCGACGTGCGTGGCGCGCAAGCCGTCCTGGAACGTCTGCAGGTCGCCCTTGCCGCCGTCGGCGTAGGACTCGTCCCCGGCGTTGTAGAGCTGGTCCGGCGCGTCGTAGCCGACCCACGTGATGACCGAAGTGGACGGTGACCCCGCGGCCTGCGCGGCGTCGTACATCACGTCGGCGCGGTGGACGTCCCCGGTGATGCTGTTCAGGTCCGCCATGGTGCCCGGGACGTACGTCGTGACGTTCGCGGCCGTGTCGGGGTTCCCGGTCGCGACCACGCCCTTGCCGTCCGCGGCCGTGTCGAGCTCCAGCAGGAACGTCGGTGGCCCGCCGCCGTTCAGTCGGTCGCGCAACGCGGTCAGGCCGTTGACGCGGTCCTTCAGAGCGCTGTCGCCGCCGTCCGGGACACCGCCCCCGCCACCCGTGTAAGGGTTGTAGCCCTGGTTCTGGTCGGCTTTGAGAGCGGCGCTCGCGGCGTCGACCTCCCGGTCCAGCGCGGCGCGGTTCAGCGAGTCGCGGACCGTCGCGGGGACGCCGTCGAGGTTGCGGATCGAGTCCGGCGCGTCCTGCATGACCTTCGCACGGTCGGCGTCGGACAGGCCGTCCCACCACCCTTTGACCGTCGCCGGCCCGCCACCCGGCGGCGCCGCGGGGGCCGGACCGTGGTCGGGTGCGGCCAGCGGAGCCCCGGCGCCCGCGGAGACGCGGCCCGCGGCGTCGTCGAGGATGCCCTGCGCGAGGCTCGCCACCTGGCTCGCGAACTGCGCCCGGTAGGCGTCGCTCGCCCCGGCGGGCAGCTTGCCGAGGTTTTCGTAGGTGGCGGAGTTCTGCGCGATGAGGTCCACAAGGGACTGTTTGGCCGCGGTGACTTCGCCGGCGAAGTTCGTCACCCGGGCCGCGACCTGCCGCATCGCCTGGCCGTTGTCGCCGGCCTGGGTCAGCACCCGGTGCGCCCGGGCGAACATCGCGACACCGGCGGTGTCGGTCCACGACGTCGTCAGGTCGGCGGTGTTCGTCCCGGCGGCCCGGTCGAACGTCCCGGCCGCCGACTCCCAGGACCCGGCGAGTGTCCGGACGGAGTCCTCGTTCGTGTCGGGCCACGGGACCTTGGCCTTCACCGCGCCCCACAGGGCGTCGGCGGGTTCGGCGATCGGCATGGCTCCAGGATTCCACCCGGGGCACCGAAAACGCGCCCGGTGGCCGGAAGCGGACAACGGCGTTTCGCCGCCGCCCGCCCGCCGCAGAATGAGCGGGTGACCACAGCAGCGGGCGATCAGATGGGCATGGAAACCGACACCGTCGACCGCGGCGCGCAGGCTCTCGCCGACAGCGGCACGGCCCTCGGAACTGCCTGGCGTGCCGGTGATTCGGCCATCGCCGCGGGCGAACCGGCCATCGGCACCGGCGTGCTGGGCGCGGCGTTCCGTGGCGGCTATACGGGCACGAGCGACGCGGTGCGCCAGTCCGCCGGATTCGTCGCGCCGGACTTCGCCGCGACCGCCGAGGCCGGCCGGTTGTCCGCCGCGGACTACGCGGCCGCCGACCAGCGGGCCCGGGCCGCGATGGCGGCCGGCCGATGAGCGAGTCGCCGGACGGTACCGTCCGCGCCACGCTCGGCGAGCGCGGCGAACTGGTGCGGCTGTGGCTCGACCCCCGCCTCCTGCGGGAGCCGGACCGCCTCGCCGCGAGAGTGCTCGACACCGTGGCGGCTGACGCCGAGTTCGATTTCGAACCGCTGCTTCGGGAACTGGACGGCTTTCCCGCGCTGCGCGACAGTCTCGAGCGGTTCCGCGACGAACTGCCGGGTGTGCGCGAGACGGCGTTCTCGGACGACGGCCTGATCAGCGCCACCGTCACCGGCGACGGCCGGCTCGCGGACCTCGAGGTGAGCCCGCGCGCCTGTCACGATTCGAAAGCGCTGGCGACGGTGATCGTCGCCACCGTGCGGCGGGCCGGAAAGGCGGTCGAGCACAGGAATTCCACGCTCGCGCACGGGCTCACGGCGCCAGCCGGTACCCCACGCGGTGCTCGGTGTGGATGAGGGCCGGCGGCCGGAGCTTGCGCCGCAGCTGCGCGATGACGACGTCGAGGACGTTGGTCGCCGGGGTGGCCATCTCGTCCCAGGCGTGCGCGATCAGCTCGGCCCGCGGCACCGCCTCGCCCGCGCGCCGCGCCAGCAGCTCCAGGACCGCGAACTCCGTGTGCGTCACCGTGAGCAGGACCCCGGCCCGCCGCACCTGACGGCCGCCGACGTCCACTTCGAGGTCGCCGCAGCGCAGTACCACCGGCTCGGCGGGGCGCGGCGCCCGGCGGCACAGGTTGCGGACGCGGGCCACGAGCTCGTCCACCGCGAACGGTTTCACCAGGTAGTCGTCGGCGTGGGCGAGCCCGGCGATGCGGTCGGCGACGGCGTCGCGCGCGGTGAGGAACAGCACCGGCGTCTGCAGGCCGGCCGCCCGCTTCGCCGCGAGGAACCCGACGGCGTCGCCGGACGGCAGCATCCGGTCCAGGACCGCGCAGTCGTAGGTGTTGACCCAGAGCGCCTCGTCGGCGGCGGGCAGGTCGCCGACCACGTCGACGGCGAACCCGGCCCCGCGCAGCGAAGCGCCGACCGCGAGCCGGAGGTCGGGGTCGTCTTCGACGATCAGCACGCGCACACTTCCGGACAGTAGCGCCCCGGCGTCCGGTCAGCCCGCTTCGGCCAGCAGCCAGCCGCGATCGGCGGCCTTGACCCCGGCCTGGAACCGGCTGCGCGCGCCGAGACGCCGCATGATGTCGGCGACCATGCGGCGCACGGTGCGCACGGACACGCCGAGCTCGGCCGCGGCGGACTCGTCGGTGTGGCCGGTGGTGAGCAGCTCCAGCAGCCGGGACTGGCGCTGGTCGAGCGCCTCGTCGTGGCCGCCTTCGATCAGCGGGGTGGCGACCGGCCAGAGCCGTTCGAACAGCTCGACGGTCGTCGTGACCACGCCGGGCAGCCGGAACGCGAGCACACCGGAGGAGCTGATCGCGCGGTCCGCGGGCAGGACGACGAGCGAGCGGTCGAGGACCAGCGCGTCGGTCGGGACGGCCGGAAGGGTACGCACGGAAGCCCCGGCCAGGGCGAGGGCGCCGAGCCGCCGGCTCAGCGCCGGGGCCGTCCTTGCCGTGTCGGGCACCAGGATCCGGTAGCCGACGCCGCGGCCGAGGTGTACGTGATCGTTCGGGCGGACGGCGCCGAGCGGCGCGCGGGCCGCAGGGCCGGAGGTGCTCATGACGAGGACTTCGTGGCGGGCGTCCGCCAGCAGGTCGGTGCGGGGCGTGGTCATTCTGCGGTCCCTCCGATCGGGAGCGTGGCGGTGACGCCGGTGAGGTGGTGGCCGTCGAGGCGGTCGAGCCGCCGGCCGTGGCCCGCGCACCAGCGGGTGAGCCCGGGCAGCGCGGCGTCGAGGGCGGCGGGGGAGCGGGCGGCCAGGCGCAGGGTGGCGCTCGTGGTGGTGCCACGCGGGGTGCGCCGGGCTTGCGCCGCGAGGGTGACGGCGACCCCGGGCGGGCGGCTGAGCAGGCCGGCGACCAGACGTTCGGTGACCGGGCCGTCGACCCGGAAGCAGATCTGGGAGATCGGCCCGGTGCGCCAGCGGGTCCAGTCTTCGCGCAGTACGGTCCGGCCGCCGGTGACGTGCGCGAGCGCGGCGATGGTGGCGAGACCGGCTTCGCGGCCGAGAGGTTCCGACGGGACGCCGTGCTGGGTGAGGCCGCGCAGGACGCGGCGGAGGGTGTTGCGCAGGACGAGGGTGAGGACGTCGTCGTCGGCGTGCCCGGCGGTGCGGACGGCGTGGATGCCGAACCACCGTCGCGGCGGCGTGCCGGGTCCGCCGCCGGCGTGGAAGATCGCCTGGACACCGGGGTAGGGGCCGTCGGGATCGGCCGCGGGCAGCAGCGTGGCGGGCGGGACCCACCGCGGGCCGCTGGTGGTGGGCTCGGCGACGGCCGCGACGCCACCGGCGTGCCGGACGACCAGGACGGGGACACCGGCGAGGTCGGTGGCACCGACGCTGACGCCGGGCAGCAGGTGCTCCAGCAGCGCTGCGGCCCGTTCGTGCGGCGGCAGGGCGACGTCGCGGGGGCGGGCGAGGTAGCCGAGGCCGAGCGAGGTGAGTTCGGCGAGGCTGCGGTTCTTGATCTTGAGGGTGCTCCCGCCGGTCACCGCGGCGGCGAGAGCGGCCGCCGCGGTGACCGGCCAGGGCTGGGTGAGGCCGGCGGCGGCGAGAGCGGCGGCGCATTCCCAGCGGACGAGAGTGCCGGCGCGGGGAAGCGGTTTCGCGGATTCGGCAGGCGGCTCGGTGACCGCGGTTCGGGGCGGCGGCGGGGTCGCGGGCAGGGAGAGCGCAGTGGCGTAGCGGAGGGGCGCACCGACCGCGGCCGCGACGACCGGCGGGGCCTGGTCGGTCGTGGGGTGGAGCGGCGCGCCGGCCGCGACCGCGGAGCCGGGCTGCGGCAGGCTCGTGGCCGTGGCAAGCCGGACGCCACCCGCGGCCACGCCACCCGCGGCCACGCCACCCGCCGCCGCGGTCTCCGTGGCCTGTGCCGCGCCCTCGACCTCCGGCGGCGGCGCAGCGAGCACCGTGGTGCCCACGGGCCCGGTCATCCCCGGGTTGATCGCCGCCACAACCGCCGGGCGGCTCGAGAACTCAGCGCCGGCCATCCCGCACCTGTCCCTCCGTCGCTCGCCGGAACGCCGCCGTCAGCTCGGGCCCCGGCTCGACCCCCAGGTCGCTCCGGAGCGCCGCCCGCGCGCGGCGGTACAGCCCGATCGCCTCACTGCTGCGACCCCGGTCGCACAGCAGCTCCATCCAGCGGGCCCACGGCGGCTCCCACCACGGGTCTTCGTCCACCAGTCCCCTCAGCAACGCCTCCGCCTCGCGGAACCGGCCCAGCGAACCGTGGACCTCCGCCAGCTCCAGCCGCAGATTCCGGTGCACGCTCGCCAGCCACGTCACCGTCCCCGGCCCGGAGCCCGCGCGGAGCCCGTCGAACGGCGTGCCGCGCCACAGCCCCAGTGCCGCGCCGAACAGAGCCGCCGCCCTTGCACGAGCCCCCACGTCCCGTGCGCGGCGACCCTGTCCGGCCAGCAGCTCGAGGTGGTCGACGTCGAGTTCGCCCGGCTCCACCCGCAGCCGGTAGGCGTGTTCGCCGCGCTCGATGCGGGGTCCGCCGGCGGCGGCCGGGAGCGTGCGGCGCCAGTGCCAGATGTAGGTCTTCAGGTTCGCTTCGGCCGACACCGGCGCGGCCTGTTCCTGCCAAGTCGCCGCGATCAGCTGCTCGACGTCCACCCATTCGTTAGCGTGGAGCAGCAGCGCGGTCAGCACCGCCAGCGGCTTCCGGGCGCCGCGGACCCCGCGCACCCGGACCGGTCCGAGCACCGAGAACAGCGGGGGAAAGGACACTGTGGACAATGGCCCGGTGGACACCTCGGTCAGCGTGGTCGCCGTCATCACCGGCACCCCCCTCGTGGTCTGCGGTGTTCAGCTTGGGCGATCCGACATGAGGATTCGATGACAACGACCCGGGTGCTGGTCGTCGAGGACGACGAAAACCTTCGCTTCGCGGTGGCCACCGAGCTCACGGCCGGTGGTCTCGCCGTCGCTACCGCCGCCGACCTGGCCGGCGCGGACGCCGCTTTGCGCGAGACCGACGTGGCCTGCGTCGTCTTCGACCGGATGCTGCCCGACGGCGACTCGCTGCACTTCGTCGACCGGCTGCGCCGCCGCGGCTGGGCCGTCCCGGTCCTGTTCCTCACCGCTCGCGACAGCACCCAGGACCGCGTCGACGGCTTCGCCCACGGTGGCGACGACTACCTCGTCAAGCCGTTCTCCCCGGCCGAGCTCGCCGCGCGCGTGCACGTCCTGTGCCGGCGTGGCGGGAATCCCCGGCCGTCCGTGCTGAGCGTCGCCGACCTGGAGCTGGACAGCGCCCGCCGCGAGGTCCGCCGCGCCGGCGTGCTGCTGACGTTGTCGGACAAGGAGTTCGCCGTGCTCGAGGTGCTGCTGATCCGGGCCGGGCAGGCGGTCGGCCGCGAGGAACTGCTCGACCACTGCTGGGACGGCTCGGCCGACCCGGTCGCCAACGTCGTCGACGCGGTCGTCAAACGCTTGCGCGCCAAGCTGCGCGAACCCGGCCTGATCCACGCGGTGCGCGGCACCGGCTACCGGCTGGCCGTGGAATGACGCGCTCCTCGGCCGACCGCCTGCGCCGTCTGCGCGTGCTGCTCACGATCCTGTTCACCGCGATGAACACGGTCGGCCTGGTCGTCGTCGCCTGGCTGGTGCTCGCGGCCGACTCGCGGCAGCGCGAACAGCACCTCGACGACGAGCTGTACCGCGTCACCTCCGTGGTCAAGCGGCTGCTGCGCGCCGACGGCCCGGACGGCATCAGCGCCGCCGGTGCCGACCGCGACGAGGTCAACGACGCCTGCCCGCAGTTCGCCGTGCTGCCCGGCGGATCCGGGACGTTCCCGGCGAAGCTGAGCGGCCGCCCGTGCGTGGCGGTCGACGTCGACGTGCTCAACGGCTACGCGCAGCAGGCCATCGAGCAGAGCAAGTTCCTCTACGGCGGGATCGACGCCCCCGACGGCAGCCCGCTGCGGATACGCGTCGACCCCGTCCGGGCCCAGTCCGGCCGCTACGCCGGCGCTGTGGTCGCGGTGACCGACGCGCGTGCCGAAACGGACGCCCACGAGCGCGAGGTGCTCTGGGTGGTCGGCGGCGCGGTGGTGCTGGCCGGGGCGCTCGGCCTGACCGGGTGGGTCCTGTCCGGCCGCGCGATCCGGCCCGCGGCGAGTGCCCTCGAGCAGCAGGAGCTGCTGCTCGCCGAGACCGCGCACGACCTGCGTACGCCGGTGGCCGCGCTGCGGGCCCTCGCCGAGACGGCGCAGCGGCACCCGGCCGAGTCCGCCGAGCTGCTGCCGCGCACGGTCGCGCTGTCGGCCCAGATGGGCGAGATCATCGACGGCCTGCTCGTGCGGGCCCGGCTCGCGGCGGGCGTCGACCGGCTGACCGTCCAGCCGGTCTGGCTCGACCAGCTCGTCTCCGGGGTGGTCGAGGACACCCCGGCCGAGGGCGCCCGCGTCGCCGTCACCGCCGCGCCGTGCACCGTGCTCGTCGACCCGGCGCTGGTCCGCCGGGCGATCGGCAACCTCCTGGACAACGCCCTGCGCTACGGACGGCAGCCGGGGGAGCAGGCCGTCGTGCACATCACCGTCGCCGGGGGCCGGGTCACCGTGGCCGACCAGGGGCCCGGCGTCGACAGCACGACGGCGGAGGAGCTGTTCGACCGGTTCCGCACCGGCAGCGGCTCCTCCGGGCTGGGCCTGTCGATCGTGCGCTGGGTCGCGCAGGCCCACGGCGGCCGTCTCAACCTCTACAACGCCGACGAAGGCGGCGCGATCTTCGAGCTGGAACTGCCCCTGGCACCCGAGCGCCACTGAGTGTCACGGAGCCCTCCGCCTGTTCGCGTGCCTGAGGACTCTGCTGGGGTGCGGAAATGGACCGGAAATGTATCGGGTGCCGTACACTCCGCCACGTGAAACTGGGGATCGAAGGGCGGTTTCCGGGGGGCAAAAAACTGCGTTCCCGGATTCCGCTGGTACTCGTCGTGGCGTTGTGTGCCGGCGGCGCCGTCGTGGCGCTGACCGGCAGGACGCCGTCCGCCGGGGCGGATTTCCTGCCCGCGGGGCACTGGTTCTACGACTCGGAAACGCAGTCCGCGCTGCACATCGACGGCTCGACCGCGCAGATCGACTCCGCCGGCCAGGTGCCCGGCCGCCCGGGCAGCCAGGTGCTGCAGGGCGACACCAGCGGCTACGTCGTCGGGCAGGACGGCGGCATCACGATGTTCGACCAGTCCACCCTGGCCGCGCAGCCGCCGCAGACCGCTCCCGACGACGAGCGCGGTCTCGCGATCGAAACCGCCGGCGGCCCCTACCTGGCCTACCGCAACGCGGGCAGGATCGCCCGGCTCGGCGGCGCGGTGCAGCTGATCGACGTCGAGGGGCCTTTCGGCGACCCGGTCGCGATGGCCGACGGCACACTCTGGCTCAACCGCACCGACACCGGGCAGCTGTGCCGGCTGCGCAAGGACGACTCGTCGGTCGCCTGCCCCGCCTCGGCCCAGCCCGGCGACACCGGTGGCATGACCCTCGTCGGCGGCAAGCCCGTCTTCGTGAACACCCACGACCGCACGCTGCGCACCGTCGGCGACGACGGCGAAGGTGCCGCGGTGCCGCTGGACGTCCCCGTCTCGGCCGCGACCCGCCCGGCCGCGGCCGACGTGCAGGGCCGCGTCGCGCTGTTCGACCCGGAAAGCAAACGCCTGTACCTGGTCGACCCGGCCGGGTTCGACCCGGCGAAGCCGCGCGAGCGACCGATTTCCGCGCAGTTGCCGCCGGGCGACTACGACGGCCCGGCTTCCACCGGCGACGTCGTCGCCCTGGTCGACAAAGCGGGCCGCAGGCTGCTCACCTACGACCACACCGGCGCGGCCCGCGACACCAAGCCGATCCCGGCCGAGCCCGGCACGCCGAAACTGGTGCAGGGCGGCGACTCCCGCGTCTACGTCGAGGGCGACCGGGGCCGGCACGTCCTGGTGCTCGACCACGACGGCCGGGTCTCCGACGTCCCGGCCGCGGGCCGCCCGCCGACCACGAGCGTCCCGCCCAGCCCGCCGCCGCCGGAGACCCCGCCGACCGGCAGCGCGCCGCCGGTGCGGCCGCAGCCGACGCAGCAGCCGGAGCGGACGGTCGTGCGCACGGAAAGGCCGCCGCCGACCCCGAAGTCGACGCCGAAACCGCCACCCGCGCCGCCGCCGACGGTCGCGGCGAGCCCGCCGAGCGCGCCCACGCGGGTCTCCGCGAAGGCCGGGGACGGTTCGGCGACGGTCAGCTGGGGCGCGGCCGCCGCGAACGGCTCGCCCGTGACCGCGTACAAGATCACGTGGACCGGCGGCGGCAGCGGCTCGGTGACGATGATCGCCTCCGCGCGCTCGACCACCGTGCAGGGCTTGGCGAACCGCAAGGCGTACACCTTCACCGTCCGGGCCGTCAACGAGGTCGGCGAAGGCCCCGGCGCGTCCAGCGGCTCGGTGACGCCGGCCGGTACCGAGAAGCTGACGCTGTCGCGCGGCGGGCAGTGCGCCCCCGAGTACGACCGCGACGGCTGCGCGAAGATGCACGTCGTGCTCAGCGGGTTCGCGCCGGGCACGCACGTCGACGTCGTCCCGCACTCGACGGATTCCGGCTACAGCAACGGAGGCCACGGCGTCGACACCGACTCCAGCGGGCGCGCGGCCTTCAGCGCGTTCGACTACTACGGTGTCGGCAACACCGTCTGGGTCACCGCGAGCGTCGACGGCTCGGCCGTGACCTCGAACCGTCTCAAGTGGACAGGAGGCTGATAGTGCCGACACCGGCCGAGGTGTACCAGCTGATCGCGCGCAACGTGCAGACCGTGCTGCGCGGGAAGCCGGAGGTCGTGCGGCTGGCCGTCGCCGCGGTGCTGGCCGAGGGCCACCTGCTGGTCGAGGACGTGCCCGGGCTCGGCAAGACGACGCTGGCGCGGTGCCTGGCCCGCAGCATCGGCGGCAGCTACCACCGGATCCAGTTCACCCCGGACCTGCTGCCCGGCGACATCACCGGTGTGCAGATCTACCACCAGCGCGAGGAGGCGTTCCGCTTCCACCCCGGCGGGATCTTCGCCAACGTCGTGGTGGCCGACGAAATCAACCGCGGCACACCGAAAACGCAGTCGGCGCTGCTGGAGGTGATGTCCGAGCGCACTGTCACCGTCGACGCGGAGCGGCACGAGGTGCCGACGCCGTTCATCGTCGTCGCGACCCAGAACCCGATCGAGATGGAGGGCACCTACCGGCTGCCCGAAGCCCAGCTCGACCGGTTCCTCATGCGGCTGACGGTCGGCTACCCGGACCTGGCCACCGAGGTGCTGGTGATCATGAGCGACCGCGCGGGCATCGGGCCCGACGAGCTGTCGCCGGTCGTCGACCTGGAGACGCTGCGGGCGGCGATCGCGCAGGTGCGGGCGATCCACGTCGACGGCGCGGTCTGCGAGTACGCCGCCCGCATCGCCGCCGCGACCCGCACGCACGTCGCGCTGCGCCACGGCGCCAGCCCGCGCGGCAGCATCGCACTGATCAGCACCGCGCAGGCGATCGCGGCCACCTACGGCCGCGGTTACGTGACCCCCGACGACGTCAAGGAGGTCGCGCGGCCGGTGCTGGCCCACCGGCTGATCCTGACCTCCGACGCCGAACTGACCCAGCGCAAGCCCGCGGACATCCTCGACGAGGTGCTCGCCGCGACGCCGGCCCCGACCACGCGCACCCCGGCCGCCGGGACCCCGGTGGGCTGATGACACGCCCGACCGCGCGGGGCACCGGACTGGTGGTGACCTCGGTGGCCCTGCTCGCCGCGGGCCTGGCCGGCGGCTGGCCGCTGCCGCGCGCCCTCGGCGCGGCCGGGCTGCTGGCCGTCCTCGGCGCGGTGCTGGCCGGTGCCCGCCGCGTGCGCGTCTCGGTGGCCAGGGAGGTCTACCCGGACCGCGTGGGCCGCGGTCGCCCGGCGTTCGCCCAGCTGCGGGTTCGCAACGCCGGCACCCGGCGGCAAAGTGCGTTCACCGCCGGCGACCGCGTCGGCGCCGGGACGCACGAGGTGCGCGTGCGCGCACTGGCGCCGGGGACGGAGTCGGTGCTGCACTACGAGCTGCCCACCGGGACCCGCGGCCGGCACCAGGTCGGGCCGCTGACGCTGGAACGCCGGGACCCGCTCGGGCTCGGCCGCGCCGGGATCACCACCGGCGACACCGCGACGCTGTGGGTGCACCCGAAGGTGCGGCCGGTGCTGCTGCCGGTGGGCGGCCACCCGCGCCACCACCACGAGGGCGTCACCACCGAGCTGTCTCCGCACGGTTCGCACGACTTGCGCGACGTCCGCGAGTACGTGCCCGGCGACGAGGTCCGGCACCTGCACTGGAAGGCGACCGCCCGGACCGGGCGGCTGATGGTGCGCGACTTCGTCGACCCGGAGCAGCCGCGCTTCACCGTCGTGCTGGACACCCGGTGCCCGCCGGGGCCGCTGTTCGAGGAAGCCGTCGACGTCGCGGCGTCGCTGCTGGCCGCGGCCGCCACGGCCGGGCACCGGTGCCGGCTGGTGACGCCGTGCGGCGTGGATGTGGCGACGCTGTCGGGTTCCCCGGCGGTGCGGCGGTTGCTCGACGAGCTGTGCGTCCTGACCGGAGGTGCGACGCCGGACTCGCGGTTGCTGCCGGAAAGCCGGGAACGCGGGGGCATCCTGACCGTCGTGGCCGCGGGCCCGCTGGACCTGGCGCCGGTGGCGGCGGTGCGGTCCCGGTACGCGAGCACGGTCGCCGTGATCCTGGGGGCGTCGGCGCCGCCCGCCGGCGCGACCCGGGTGCTGCTCGCGCCGGACGCCGTCAGCGCGTTGCGGCGCTGGACCGAGGTGGTCGCCTCGTGACGCGGGCCGTCGTCCTGCTCTTGACCGCGCTGCCCGGGCTGCTGTTCGCGCCGGTGTTCGGGTTCTGGGCGCTGGTCCTGCCGGTGCTCGCGGCCGGTGTCGTGTGCTTCGGCGTCGCGGAACTGTGCGATCGCCGGCGGGCGCTCCGGCCGTGGCGTCCGGTCATCGCGGCCGTGCTCGGTCTGGTGGTGGTGCTCGAAGTCGTGCTGCGCGGGACGGTGTCGCCGGGGGAGGCGCTGCACGCGCTCGTCGCCGGGGTCACGGACTCGTGGCGGCTGACCCTGCAGACGACGTGGCCGGCGCCGGCGGACCCGGCGCTGGTGCTGTTCGTGCCGCTGCTGGTGCTGGCCGCGTCGGTGCTGGCGGTCGAGCTGCTGGGGCGGCGTCCCCTGCTCGCGTTGCTGCCTTCGCTGCCGGTTCTGGTGCTCAGCCAGGCTTTCGGCGCCCTGACGGGCGCGACCGCGCTGGTGGTCGGGGCCGCCTACGCCGCGCTCGTGGTGCTGCTGCTGGTGCTGACCGGGCCGGATCGGCCGTCGGCGCCGTCGCGGCTGGGGGCCGTGCTGCTCGCCGCGGTGCCGGTCGTCGTGCTCGGCGCGGTCGGGGTCGTGGCCGGCGGGGTCGCCGACCCGGCCGGGACACCGGCGTTTTCGTTGCAGGACAACCAGCCCGCGCCGCTGCCGCCGGGCCGGGTGGCCAATCCGCTGACCGAGGTCGCGGGCCGGCTGCTGCACCCCGAGGTGCCGGTGTTCCGGTACTCGAGCGGCACACCGGTCGACCGGTGGCGCCTGGCCGTGCTCGACCGCTTCAACGGCGTCACGTGGTCACCGGGCGGCGAACCGCGGCGGCTCGGCGCGCCGCTGCCCGCCCCCGCGGCACCGCCGTCGGACCTGCGGACCGCCGACGTCACGGTGTTCGGGTCGCTCGGCCCGTGGCTGCCGAGCCAGCCGCTGGTGTCCGGGGTGGACGGGGTGACGCCGTTCGTCGACGCCGCATCGGGGCAGCTGCGGTTGCCGGGCCCGGCCGACGGCGCCGCGTACCGGCTGCGGTGGTGGGAACCCACCGGGCAGGCCGGGCTGCTGGGACGCGGAGTCGACCCGGCCGCCGCCCGGGACGTCGGCGACGTCGGTGCGGTGCCGCCGGAGGTCACGACGCTGGCTCGCGGCGCGGTACGGGACATGCGGCCGTCGTTCCAGACGGCGCTGCTGCTGGAGAAGTACTTCAGCGACAACTACCGCGTGGTGCGGGCGGGGGAGCGGCTGCCGACGGGCAGCGGCTGGCCGCAGCTGAAGCGGTTCCTGCTGGAGACGCACGTGGGCACGAGCGAGCAGTTCGCGGCGGCGTACGTGGCGGTGGCGAAGCTGCTCGGCATCCCGGCCCGCGTCGCGGTCGGCTTCCGGTCGCCGGCCGGCGCGGGCCGGGACGTGGTGGTGCGCAACGCGGACGTGCTGGCGTGGCCGGAGGTCGCGGTCGACGGCGTCGGCTGGGTGGCCCTGGACCCGACGGGAGCGGCGGCGGCCTCGGGCGGCCTGGGCGACACGACGGCCCGAGCCCGGGCGGCGCTACCTCCACCGGATCAGGTGACCCCGCCCCGGCTCCCGTCTTCCGGCACGGGCGCTTCGGCTCCCGACACCGGGCTTTCGGTGCCGTGGCCGGTGTTCGCGGTGCTTTTGACGGTGCTGGTGGTGCTGTGGCTGGTCGGCGTCCCGGCGGTGGGGGTGGTCCGGGCGTGGCGACGGCGACGCCGTCCGGGGTACGCATCGGTGGCGGGCGCGTGGGCGGAGGCGCGCGACCGGCTACGGGCGCACGGCGTGGTGCTGACGCCGGGAATGACGGTCCGGGACGCGCTCTCCGCGGTGGGACCTTCGGCGCCGGCCGGGGTCCGGGAGGGGTTGTCGGAACTGGCCGGCGCGATGGACGCGGCGATGTGGACCGTTTCGGCCTCCGACGAGCGGGAACGCGCGTGGGCGGCGGTCCGGAAGCTGCGCCGCGGCTTGGGGAAGGCCCGCCCGGGGCGGCGGGTGCTGGCGTGGTTCGACCCACGCGGGTTGCGTCCCTCCCGCGCTTGACCGAAAGCCGTGAATGGCACATCGAGGGACTTCAAGTCCCTCGATGTGCCATTCACGGCTTTTCGTGCCGGGTGTCGCCTGACCGGTTCCGGCCAGCGCGCCCCGGCTGCCGCGCACCGCCGCGACGATGGCGTGATGAGCCGAACCCTGCCCGCGTTGGCCGGTGTCGTCGCCGCGGTGCTCGTCTCCACCGCGCCGCCCGCGGTTGCCGCGCCGCCGGCCGGGGCCTGTTCCACCGCCGAAGGTGCCCACCCCGTCGTCACCGAACTGCCCTGGGCGCAACGGACCCTCGACCCGCGGCGGGTCTGGCCGCACAGCACCGGGGCCGGGGTCACCGTCGCCGTCGTCGACTCCGGGGTCGACGCCGCCCATCCGCAGCTCACCGGGAAAGTTCTGCCGGGCAAGGACTTCTTCCTCTCCGGCGATCTCTCCGGTGACTTCGACTGCGCCTCCCACGGCACGGCCGTCGCCGGGATCATCGCCGCCGCGCCGCAGGCCGGCGTCGGCTTCCAGGGGCTCGCCCCGGGCGCCACGGTCCTGCCCGTACGGATCACCGACCGTGACCTCGCCGACGACGGCCGCCCGACCCCGATCGATCCCGTCGTCCTCGCCCGGGGCATCTGGTACGCCGCCGACTCCGGGGCCAAGGTCATCAACCTCTCGCTGTCCGGCTACGCCGACGACGTGGTCGTGCACGACGCCATCCGGCACGCCCAGCAGAACGACGTCCTCGTCGTCGCGGCCGTCGGGAACCGCAGCTCCGGCCCGTCCTACCCCGCGATGTACGACGGCGTCCTCGGCGTCGGCTCGATCGACATCGGCGGCCACCGGGCGCAGGGCTCACAGGTCGGGTCCTATGTGGACATCGTCGCGCCCGGGGCCGGGGTGCTGAGCACGACCCGCGCGGGCGGCCACGACTACTTCGACGGCACCAGCTTCGCCGCCCCCTTCGTCTCCGCCACCGCCGCGCTCGTCCGCGAAGCCGAGCCCGGACTCAGCGCCGCCCAGGTGGCCGGCCGCCTGATCGCGACGGCGACCCCGATGCCCGGCGGCGCGGGCAGCCTCGAGTACGGCGCCGGCCTGGTCGACCCCTACCGGGCGGTGACCGAAGGACTCACCGCCCGCCCGGCGGCCCCGCTGCCGTCCGTCGTACCCGCGGCACCGGATCCGGCGGCCGAAAGCGCCGCGGCCTGGTGGGCGCGCCAAGGCACCGCGGCCCGTTCCGGAGTCGCTGCCGCCCTGGCCGCGACGCTCCTCGGCACGGTCGTGCTCGTGGTCCTCCGCCGGGGGAAACGACGGCGGTGGACGCCCGCCCGGGCCCGCCCGCTGCCGCCGCGTCCCGACCGCGAGCCGGTCGCCGCCGAACCCTTCCTGCTGCCCGGAAGGCACTGAAAAGGGCGGCCCCGAACCGGGACCGCCCCTTTCCCCCAGCCTCAGATCGACGTGCTGCCGACCCGGGCCTTCGCCGACGCCAGCGCCTGCTGCAACTCGGTGTTCGTGTTGTCGACGCCGCCGCGCAGCGCCTCCAGCATCTGCTGCTGCGCCTGCGAAACCTGCTGCCAGGCGGCACTCACCTCGGTGAACTGGCCGCCCGCCTGGTCCTGCCAGCCCTCGGCGGTCTGGCCGGACATCGTCTGCCAGGTGCTCATCTCCTGGTCGACCCGCCCGATGGTGCTGCGGATCTGGTCGGTGAGCCCGTGCAGCTCGCTGAAGTTTCCCTTGATCAGCACGAGGAATCCCCTTTCCGTGGTCAGGCCCGCAGCGCGCCGCCGAAGGGGCTGTGCCCCTGGGCGGACTCGATGCCGGCGCGCGCCGCGTCTTCGGCGCTGAGGTAGGTGTTGGCCGAGAACTGCGTGTTCTCGCCGAGGTTGCCCAGTGCCGCGGTCAGCCGGGTGATGCCCTGGTCCCACTGCTCGTGCGCGCGCACGAACGCCTCGTAGGACGTCCCGACCCACTGCCCGTGCATCGCCCCGACCACCGGGAGCAGCGACGCCCGGTGTCCGTTGATGCTGTCCGCCACCGAACCGGCGGTCTTCGCCGACTGCTGGAGGACGTCCATTTCGCCGTGTAGCTGATCCTGCATGCTCGCCACGCGCGGCTCCTTTTTTCACCGGAATAGCCGTTTCCGGCCCGACGCTAGGTGCCCCGCGGCCCGCGTGGCCCCGTCGCGGCACGTTCCTGCCACGCCACCCCACGCCGCCCGGGCAGCCCCGACGATGACGGCGTGGCGACGACCTTGGTGCACCGCGGCGACCGGACGGCCGGGCCGGCGATGCCGTCCGGCGAGGTGGTGCTGGAAGCACCGCCGGAGATCCCGCTGCCTTCGGGGCGGACGTGGACGCAGGCCCTGATGGTCCTGCCGATGGTGGCGATCATGGGCGGCACGCTGCTCGGCTTCGGCGGGACGGCGAGTGCGCTGCGGTACGTCGTGCTCGGCCTGTTCGGTGTCGCGATCCTCGGCATGCTCTGCGCGGCCTTCCTCAACGGCGGCGGCGTGAGCAAGCGCGAGATGGCGCACGCGCGCCGGCTCTACCTGCGTGGCCTGGCCCAGCACCGGATGCGCGTCACCCGCACGATCGATCGTCAGCGGGCCGCACTGGCCCACCTGCACCCCGAGCCGGAGACGCTGTGGTCCCTGGCCGCCGGGCCGCGGCTGTGGGAACGGCGGCCCGCCGACCCCGACTTCCTGGTCGCCCGGATCGGCCGGGGCCCGCAGGGCCTGGCCACCCCGATCGTCCCGCCGGACACCGTGGCGCTGGAACGCCTGGAGCCGCTTTCCGCGCTCGCGCTGCGCCGGTTCGTCACGGCGTACACGACCGTCGGCGGGCTCCCGCTCGCTGTCTCGGTGAACGGCTTCGCGCGGCTTCACCTGACCGGCGACCGAGACCGCCGCACCGCGCTGGCCCGGGCCCTGCTGGCCCAGCTGGCCGTGCTGCACGCGCCCGACGACGTCCGGATCGCCGTCTGCGCCGCGCCTGACCGGCTGCCGGAGTGGGACTGGGTCAAGTGGCTGCCGCACGCGCTGCACCCGGACCGCACCGACGCCGTCGGGCCGCTGCGGCTGGTCGCCCCGGCCGCCACCGCGCTCGAGGCGATGCTCGACGACCTGCTCGCCGGCCGCCCGCGGTTCGACCCGGACGGCCCCGGCCGCGCCCCGGCCCCGCACCTGCTGGTCGTCCTCGACGGCGGCGACGTCCTGGGCTCCGATCATCTGATGACCGGCGGCGGCGTCGAAGGCGTCACCGTCCTCGACCTCAGCTCGCCCGTGCCCCGCGCGCTCGATCGGGGCGCGGCCGAGCTGAGCGTCCGCGCGGACGGGACGCTGGCCGCCCGGACCACGGGCGGCACCGAAGAACTCGGCCAGGCCGACGCGGTGGCGCCGGCCGCCGCCGAAGCGCTCGCCCGGACGCTGGCGCCGTTGCGGCTGCCCAGCGGAACCCGCGGCGAGCAGCCGCTCAGCAGTGAGCTCGGTCTGGAAGACCTGCTCGGCCTCGGTGACCCGTTCGCGTTCGACCCCACCGGCACCTGGCGGCCGCGGCCGAGCCGCGACCGCCTGCGCGTCCGGTTCGGGATCACCCCGGACGGCACGCCGGTCGAGCTGGACCTCAAGGAGTCCGCCCAGGACGGGATGGGCCCGCACGGCCTGCTGATCGGCGCGACCGGGTCCGGCAAGAGCGAGCTGCTGCGCACCCTCGTGCTGGCGCTGGCGATCACGCACCCGCCGAACCAGCTCAACTTCGCGCTCATCGACTTCAAAGGCGGCGCCACCTTCACCCGCCTCGACGGCCTCCCGCACACCAGCGCGGTGATCACCAACCTCGCCGACGAGCTGCCGCTGGTCGACCGGATGGCCGACGCGATCAACGGCGAGCTGATCCGCCGTCAGGAACTGCTGCGCGCGGCCGGGAACTTCGCTTCCCTGCGTGACTACGAGAAGGCCCGGCTCGCCGGGGCGCCGCTCGCGGAGGTACCGACGCTGCTGGTGGTCTGCGACGAGTTCAGCGAACTGCTCTCCGCCCGGCCGGACTTCATCGACATGTTCGTCCAGATCGGGCGCGTCGGCCGGTCGCTCGGTGTGCACCTGCTGCTGGCGAGCCAGCGTTTGGAGGAGGGCAGGCTGCGCGGGCTCGACGGCCACCTGTCCTACCGGATCGGCCTGCGGACCTTCTCCGACATGGAAAGCCGCGCGGTGCTGGGGGTCACCGCGGCGTTCACCCTGCCGCGCGCGCCGGGCCACGGTTTCCTCAAGTTCGGCACCGAGGTCATGACGCGATTCCGCTCCGCCTACGTCTCCGGCGTCCACCGCCCCGGCACGACCGGCGCTGGGCCTCGCGAACACCAGGCCGCCATGCGCGAGTACACGACTTCGTATGTCGCACCCGAAATGACGGATGAACCCGAAGCCGAGGAAGACCTCGACGACGCCGTCGGCGAAAGCCTCCTGGACATCCTGGTCGACCGGTTCACCGGCAAGGGCACGCCGGCGCACCAGGTGTGGCTGCCGCCGCTGCGCGAGTCGTCCACTGTGGACGATTTGCTCGGGACGCCGGTGGTGGACCCGGTGCGCGGGCTCGTCGCCGGACCGGGGCTGGCCGGGAAGCTGCGCGCTTCGGCGGGGATCGTCGACCGGCCGCTCGACCAGCGGCGGGACCCCCTGGAGCTGGATTTCTCCGGCGCGGCCGGGCACGCCGTGGTCGTCGGCGCGCCGCGGTCGGGCAAGAGCGTCGCGCTGCGAACGATCATCGCGAGCCTGGCGCTGACCCACACGCCGCGTGAGACACAGTTCTACTGCCTCGACTTCGGCGGTGGCACGCTCGCCACCTTGCGGGGTCTGCCGCACGTCGGCAGCGTCGCGGCCCGGCAGAACGCCGGCGCGGTCCGGCGCACGGTCGCCGAGGTGGCCGGCGTGCTCGCGGCCCGCGAACGCCGGTTCGCGGAGCTGGAGCTCGACGGCATGCCCGAGTTCCGGCGCCGCCGCGCCGCCGGCGAGTTCGCCGAGGACCCCTACGGCGACGTCTTCCTGGTGGTCGACGGCTGGCTGACCCTGCGCAAGGACTTCGAGGACCTCGAGGAGGTCGTCGCCGGGATCGCCGCGCGCGGGCTCGCCTACGGCGTCCACCTGCTGGTGGCCTGCTCCCGCTCGTTCGACCTGCGCCCGGCCGTGCGCGACCTCTTCGGCGGGCGGCTGGAGCTGCGGCTCGGCGACCCGGTCGACACCATGGTCGACCGGGCGAGCCAGCTGCTCGTCCCGGAGAACGCGCCCGGGCGCGGTGTCACGAGCGGACGACACCAGATGCTGACGGCCCTGCCCCGGATCGACGGGCGTGCGACCGCCGACGACCTGCCGGCCGGCTCGGCGGCGCTCGTCGAGGCCGTGGCGGCGGCCTGGCGGGGGGAGCCCGCGCCGAGGGTGCGGCTGCTGCCGGGCGTGCTGCCGTACCCGGAACTGTCTACTGTGGATGACCCGGCGACGCACCGGCTCGCGGTCGGGATCGCCGAGCAGGACCTGGCTCCGGTGCGACTGGACTTCGCGGCCGACCCGCACCTGCTGGTGCTCGGTGACGGCGAATCCGGCAAAACGGCGTTCCTGCGGCTGCTGGCCCGCCGCATCGCCGGGGCGTACCGGCCAGAGCAGGCCCGGCTGATCGTGGTCGACCACCGGCGCGGGCTGCTCGGCGACCTGTCCGAGCCGCACCTGCTCGGCTACGGCACGGACCCGGCGTCGACGGCCGGCTTGCTCGCCGAAGCGGCTCGCGGCGTCGCCGAACGGCTGCCCGGCCCCGACGTCACGCCCGCCCAGCTGCGGACGCGGTCGTGGTGGCACGGACCGGAGCTGTTCGTGCTGGTCGACGACTACGACCTCGTCGTCAACCCGGCGGCGAACCCGTTGCTGCCGCTGCTGGAGCACTTGGCCCAGAGCCGCGACATCGGCCTGCACGTCATCGTGACGCGGCGGACGGGCGGGGCCGGGCGCGCGTTGTTCGAGCCGTTCCTCACCCGGCTGCGCGACGTCGGCACCCCCGGGCTGCTGCTGTCCGGTGACAAGGAAGAAGGACCGCTGCTCGGCGGGGTCAAGGCCGAGCCGCTGCCCGCCGGGCGTGGCCGGCTGATCGGCCGCCGCGACGCGCCGAAGCTGCTGCAGCTGGCCTGGCTGCCGCCGGCCGATGTGACCACAGTGGACGAAGGGAAACCCTGATGGGACAAGACATCCACGGCCTTACCGATGGCCTGGAACAGTTCTCGCCGCCGCCGCCGGACCCAGGTGTCGCGGCCGCACGGCCGGGTATCGCCGGCGGCGGCCTGCTGGAGACGGCGGAGCTGACGGCCGCGGACACGGAGTCGGCGACCGCGCTCACCGGGTACGTCCAGCGGGCGCACGACGAGTTCGTCGCACTGGCCGGGATCGCCCGGGGCGCGGCGCAGGACTACCTCGCCGGCAACGCGGCCGGGGCCCAGGCCCTGACCGTGGCCGGCACCGGACTGGGGGACTGAGCGGTGGGGTACGGATCGCTGCCGTTGGAGCAGCAGCTCGCGATGGTGCAGGTGGAACAGGGCAACGTCGGCGCGTTCGGCGAGATCGGCCGCAAGTGGCAGGCCGCGCAGACGGCGTTGGAGACCGCGGAGGGGCAGCTGGCCGAGCACGCGAGCCGGGTTTCCGGGGCATGGCAGGACGACGCGGGGCGGACCTTCCTCCGGCGGACCGACGCCGGCACGACGTCGTTGCGCACGCACGCGCAGTGGATCGCGGCGGCGGCCCCGTGGACGGCCCTCGACGCGGCCGCCCAAGCGGTGCCGATGGTCACGCGGTACGTCGCGCAGTGCCTGGAGCAGGCGCGGCAGATCCAGGCCGCGGTGGCTCAGGCGGGAGGTGCGTCGGCGGACTCCCAGGTGAAGCAGCTGCAGGAAGCGGCCGGCGCGAAGATGGACGAGCTGGGGCGGCTGTACGTGGCGGCGGCGCAACGGCTGCGTGCGGCGGCGGGGGAGAGTGCCGCAGGCTCGGGCGGTGGCAGTTCCGGCGATGGCGCGGCCGCCGGTGGTGGTGCTACCGGTGGTGGTGCTGCCGGTGGTGCCTCGGCGAGTGCTGCCGACGCGGGTGCCGCCGGGGCGGGTGGTGCTGACGCGGGTGGCGCCGAGGCGCAGGCGGCCGCCGGTGGTGCCGCCGCAGCTTCCGGCGCGGGTGCTGCCGGTGGTGCCGCTTCCGGCGCCGTTGGCGGTCCCGGCGCGGTGCCCACTCCCGAAGCCCCGCCGGTGCCGGATCTGCCGTCGCCGGTCGCGCCGACGTTGGCGGGGCTGGAGAGCGTCGCGCCGCCGGTGCCGCCCTCGGTGACGCCGGTCGCGCCATCGCTGCCGTCGGCGGCGGGAGTGCCGAGCCCGGCGCTGGGCGGTCTCGCCGGATTGGCCGGCTCGGTCCGTCTCCCGGGAGCGACGGCGATCCCGCAGGCCGCGGTACCCCGCGCGACGACGGTCACCCCGGCCGCCGCGACCGCCCCCGGGGAACCGATCGTCCCAGGCGTGGCTTCGGGGGCGTCGGCACGCCCGGCGTCGGGTGGGTTCCCCGGCATGATGCCGCCGATGTCGGGCGCGCTCGCGGGCTCGGGGCAGCGTCCCGGGCCGGGCCGGGCGGAGAACCGGTTCACGGGCCGCGGCCCGGTCCGCAGGCAGCCGCCGGGGGTGCCTGAGCGGCTCGGCGGCCGGACCCGCGGCGACCGCCGTCCGGTGCCGGCGGAAGAGCCCCGCTGGTCCCCGGACAAGCCTCGTCTCGACGACGAACTGTGGGAGGTCGCACCACCCCCGTCCCCGTTGCGGTCCGAGCGAGGCTGAGACGGGAAAGGCCCGCCCCGCACGTGTTCCGGGGCGGGCCTTTCCCGTGGAAAGCGCCGCTCCCGGCAGCCCGAGGCGCGGCCCCGGATGCCGCGAAGGGCACCCTCATGGCCGTAACGTCCATGAGGGTGCCCTTCACGACCGTCTCCCCGGTCAGCGGCTCAGCGCCGCCTGCTCCACCAAACCCGGCCCCACCGGGACCCGCGCCAGCAGCTCCGCCGGAATCCGCACGGGCGTCACCGCGCCGTACCCCAGCACCTCCATCGTCCGCCTGCTCGCCAGCGGGTACGCACGCCCCGCGTCCGTCACCAGCGCGAGCGTGCCCGCCGGGGCCGTCCGGCTCGGCATCGCCTCCACCAGCGCCGCCATGCCCGGGGGGACCACCACGCTGTCGGCCAGCGCTGCTCCCGCCGCCGTCCGGCCGGCCGTCACCGTCATCGGGTCCGGCGGGGCCAGCGCCGGGTCGAGCACCACTGACGGCGCCTCCGCCCCCGGCGTGAAACCCAGGCACACCGCGGCACCCGTGGCGAACTCGGGCAGCTGCGCGGGAACGTCACCGGGCTGCCGCGCCGGCGACGGGGACCGGTGGGCCTCCGCCAGGTCGAGCGGGCTCAGCGGGACGGCGTCCGGCTGGGCGTTCGCATACGCGGCCGCGGTCGGCGGGTACGCCCGCTGGATGTCGTACTGCAGCGGCGTGATCGGGCGCAGCCGCCCGGTCTCGGCCAGGTAGTACCCCGTCGTGCCGCTCGTCCGGACAGCCAGCAGCTGACCCGCGCGCAGCTCCGGCCGCCGGGCCACCGCCGTCGACGGCCTCCCCGCGTCCGGCAGCGGAATCGGCGCGATCGCGCCCCCGGCCGGCAGCAGATCGCCCGCCGCCGGGCTCAGCCGGACCGGCGACGCCGAGCGCAGCGCCAGCCCGACCGTCACCGCGTCGGCCGCCGCGATCCGGTGCCGGAAACCGCCGGCCACCAGGTACCGCTCGCCGGTGTCCGCGGACTCCGCCAGCAGCGCCCGGTCGCCCAGCGGCGTCCCCCCTGCGGGCGAGCCTCCGGCGAGCAGCACCGAACGGCTCACCACGCTGCCGTCGGCGCCGGTCTCCGGCCGCGAGCACAGCGACCACTCCGGGCCGAGCAGGTGGTCGGACGCGGGCAGCGCGTCCGGCGCCCCCGCGATGCCGATCAGCGGTCCGCGCGGCACGCCGTCGAGTGAGTTCCGGGACACCTGCACGGTCTTCGCGCTGCCCGCGGCGAGCACCGCCGACGTGTAGTTCGCCGCCGGGTGCAGGCGGCCGGCGACGTAGACGAACCGCGTCCCCGTCTCCTTTTCCACGATGACGGCGTCCCCGGCCTGCCAGGACGTGTTCCCGCCGGGGACGAGCAGCCCGAAGACGCCGAACCCGGCCAGCAGGAGCAGGGACAGCCCGATCCCGGCGAACGCCGCGGTCGCCGGCCGCCGGAACCGCGGCCGCTCCGGGTCGGTTTCGCGGGCGGCGAGCGCGGAAACCGTGCGCTGGACGAGGAACTGGTGCGCGTGCAGCTGGTCGCGAGGGGAGGCCACCTCAGCCCGCCAGCCCGCGGAGCACCGCGTACAGGCCGAGCACCCAGCACAGCAGCGGGACCACGGCCACGACCACGAGCACCTCGACGATCTCACCCCACCGCGCCAGGTACGGCGTCGGCGTCCTGGCCGCGTAACGCAGGCCGGCCGGGACCACGACGACGGTGGCGGCCGCGCACACCGCGGCGATCGTCCACGGCTGCCCGCCGCCGAAGAGGGCCAGGCTCGCCAGGCCCGTCGCGCCGGCCAGCAGCAGCGGCACCCGGTGCCGCACGATCGGGTGCAGCCGCGCCCGCAGCAGGAAGCCGGCGGTCAGCACGGCCGTGAAGACGACGCCCGCGGTGCCACCGTGCCCGGCCCACCAGACCTGCGCCGGCGCGGCGGCCGAGGCGATCGCCCAGAGCAGCCCGGTGAGGATGCCGTCGGCGCGCACCACCGACGCGTAGACCGCGCGCCGGGCCGGGTGCGGGGTGTCGCGCAGCAGGTCGGCCGGGCCGCGCGGGAGGACCGGCAACGGCAGCCGGCCCAGCCGGACCGCGAGCGCGGGCAGCGGGGGCGAGCCGACCAGGGCCGCGGCCGCGACGATCGCGGCCGCCTGCGGCCCGGGCACGACGTCCGCCGTCGCGAGCCACGCCCCGAGCGTTCCGGCCAGGCCGGCGACCGCCCCGGCCGTGAAGACGGCCGCCCGGTCGGCCACGCCCATCAGCCCGGCGACGGCGGCGACCAGCACGGCCGCGCACCCGGCGAGCAGCTGGGGCGCGCCCGGCGGCTCGCCGGCGGTCAGAGGGGCGCCACCGGCCGGCAGGAGGGCGCCACCCACGAAAGCGAACGGCCACGCCGTCACCGCCAGGATCGCACCGGCCCCGCTGTCGCCGAACGCCCGGGCGAGGCCCGACCCGCCGGCCACCAGCGCGACCGCCGCGAGCAGGGCCGCGACCGCCGGGCCGACGCCAGGGCCCGCCGTGACGAGCACGGCCAGTGCCACCAGCGCCGCGAGTGATCCGGCCGCCAGGCCCGCGGCCCGGGTGTGACGGGCCTGCCAGGTGCCGCCGAGACGGGCCGACCCTTCGGCGATCACGTCGGCCAGGTCGTCGTACTCCAGCTCGGGCCAGTCGACCTGGGCCGGAACCAGGTGCAGGACCTCGCCGTCGCCGACGCGCTGCGCGGCGGCCGTGCGGGCGGGGTCGAGCCGGCCGCCGTCGCCGCGGCGCAGCAGCCACCCGCCAGGCGGTTCGTCGGCCACGCCGGCGTGCCGGAGCAGGCCCGGCAACAGCTCGGCGAGCGGCGCCCGTTCGGGCAGCGCGAGGTCGATGCGGCGGTGCGGCGTCGCGACCGTCACGCGGACCAGGCCGGTCGTGGTCATGGTGGCCTTCCTCGGTTCGGCTCGCGGCAGGTAGCTGCCGTGGGCACCCGCGGACTGGCGCGGGCGGACCTACTATGGATCGGCCGGGCCACGCGGAGGGCAGGGCGGCAGGTTGCGGACAGGCGGGGGTCATGACGGGAACGACGGGCGGAGACGCGTACTCCGGGGTCTCGTCACGGGTGACCTTCGCCTACCGGCAGCTGCCGTCGAAGTTCGACAAGCGCACCAAGGCGGCGTTCGACCGCGAGCAGGCGGCGGTGCGGCACATCCCGTCGGTGCTGGCGATCGACGCGGTCGAGACCCGCTCGGACGGCAGCCAGGTGCTGCGGCGCGAGCAGTGCCCGCAGTCGCTGGCCGAGCTGGTCAGCCGCGGCGGTCCGCTGTCCGCGGCGGACGCGGTCGTCCTGGGCCGGACGCTGGCGACGGCGCTGGCCGGCATGCACAAGGCGGGCGTCGTCCACGGCGGCGTGAGCCCGCACAACGTCCTGTTCCGTGCCTCGGGTGAGCCGGTCCTTGCCGACGGTGGCCTGGTGCTGCGGCACACGTTCCCCCGCGATCCGTTGCACGCCATCGAGTTCCGCGCGCCCGAGGCGGCGCGCACCGAGGTGTTCGACGAGGCGAACGACATGTACGGCTTGGGCGCGGTGGTGCACTTCGCGCTGACGGGCGGTTCGCCGCACCCGGGCAAGCTCGGGGAGCGGCAGGGCGAGCGGGTGCTGCGGGTGCTGCGCGAGCCGGTGCCGGCGATCCACCGCGAGGACGTCCCGGTGGCCCTGGCCACGACGATCGGCCGGCTGCTGGCGGCCGACCCGGCCCGCCGCCTGACGGACGCGGTGGAGGTGGCCCGCCGGCTGGCGACGGTGGGATCGGTGCCGCCGGGCTTCGACGACTTCGCTTCGGGGCCGGTGCCTCCGGTGGCCGGTGGGTACGGGATGGTGCCACCGACATCCGCCGCGCCGCCGGGAGTGGTCACGCCGGCGCTCGCTGTGGCCTCCCCACCGCAGGTCCCGGTGCCGACGGCGACGACTTCTGCGTGGGCGAAGCCAGGCGCAGGCCCGGTTCCCCATTCGGCGCAGCCGGGTGCGGCTCCGTCGGCTGGGCCGTCGGCCGCGTCGCCGGTGCCTGCCGGCGACGTTGTGCTGCCAGGTGCTGTCGTGGCCGGAGGCTCTGCTGACGCCGCGGGTGCGGCTCGGGCGACCGCGCCGGTGCCCGCGGCCTCGAACCCTGTCGTGGCCGCAACCCCGGCCGCGCCCATGGCACCGCCTTGGGCGCCGCAAGTTCCCGAGGCGACCCGCGTTCCCCTGGCCTCCTTCGACTTCCGCGGCGTCAACCCCGGCAACCGCCGCAGCCGGCGGAAACTGCTCGTATTCGGCGGAATCGCCGTTGCCGTCGCGGCGGTTGGCGGTGGGCTGATCGCCGTCCTCGGCAGTGGGTCCGTCGAAATGGCGCAGCCCGCTGAAACCCAGCCCGCCGCTCCACCGCCTTCCTCGCTCGTCGCCGCGCCCGCCACCGCTCTCGAACTGCTCCCTCCCAAAGACGCCAGCGACACCGTCGAGCTCACCTGGCGCAGCTCGGCGCCCATGGACTACGCCGTGGTCGTCGCCGCCGAAGGGGACCAGGCGCGGGTGGTGCCCGCCGGGCGGCAGCTCAGCCTGACCATCCCGGTCGAACCCGGAAAGCGGTACTGCTTCCTCGTCCGCGCCGCCACCGCGCGCGGGGTCTACGAAAGCCTGCCGAAAGCCATCCGCGGCGCCACCTGCACCCGCTGAACGCGCGTGGCCGGAAGCGGCCGGCGGCGCCGAGGTCACAGCACCGAGGTCACGGCGCAGCGGGCGCGAACGGTCCGCCGCCGTTGCCTTTCGTAGGTGCTGCTCAGGGACCTGTGGTCACCGGATCCCGGAGATCGGCGACCGGCACGACTGCCTGCTACAGGGGAGCGTCGCCGCGGGTGCTGAGCGCCACCAGGGCCGCCGACTACGTCCGCCGGCGCCTCGGCGGCGGAACCCTTGAGCCGAACACGGCCGGTGAGATCGCGATGCCGGTGCAGGGCCCCTTCGCGAGCCCGAGGCGCAGAGCGACGCCGCCGGTGCTGGCGGCACCGGTTCGAGGGTGGCGTGGGCGAGGCCGGCGTTGGTGTCCGGTTCGCGGATGTGGACGCCGTGGCGGCGGGCGTCGGCGACCAGAGACTGCGAGCTGTAGCAGCCCAGCCGCGACGTCACCGTGGGGAAATGGGGGTGGTCAGCGCGCGGCACTGCCCGCCGACCGTGGTTTTGGTCGATGTCGCACCGCGAAGGCCGGGTCGACCGTCTGCGCCTGTTCCTTTCGGCGAACTGACGACCACTGCCGTGCGGCGTGGCTCCGCGCAGCACGCGCGCAATCCGACCCACTCATTCCCTTTCGACGCGCGGTTTGCGGGTCGCCCGGCCGGGATCGGCGCTTCGCCGCCTGCGCGGCTTCAGCCGTTGCGCACGATTCGCCAGCGGGTGGCGGCCGCGCCGTTGTCGGGGCCTTGGACGGCGAACGCGCCGGTGGCCGTCGAGTTGTTCTCGATGGTCAGCAGCTTGCCGCTGTTGACGTTGCGGATCTTCGCCGTCCCGTCGCCCTGGTCGAGGACGGTCCAGCGGTGGTCGGCCGTGCCGTTGTCCGCCCACTGCAGGACGCGGGCGTTGTCCACCGTCGACATGTCCAGGACGCCGAGGACCTTGCCGCTGTTGGCGTTGCGGAACCGGACGGCGGTCCCGTCCGTGATGACCTCCCAGTTGTGGTCCGCCGTGCCGCTGTCGGACCACTGCAGCGCGCGGCCGCCGTCCGCGGTGGACATGTTCTCGATGCCCAGCACCAGCCCGCTGCCCACGTTGACCAGCCGGCTCGTCGTCCCACCGGAGCCGCCCCCGGTGTTCCAATAGACCGTGTAGTTGAAGCCCTGCGCGTCGTGGAACGGCACCAGGTTGACCGACGAGCCGTTGGCCTTCGCGCTGAAAGCGAGCGCGGTGGTGCTCGTCCGCGTGACCGAGTTCGGGTCGAGGGACGGCAACGCGCCGAGCGTGCTGCTGCCGTAGTTGCCGGCCAGCACCACCGGGCCGTAGGTCACCGCGGCGACGTTCGCGTTGTCGTTGGCCGCCTTCAGGGCGACCTTCATGGGCAGCCGGACGGTGACCGTGTCACCCGAGGCCCACGACCGCGACAACGTCGCGTAACTGCCGGGGGTGGCGGTCACGTTCTGCGCGACGCCGTTGACACTGACGGTCGCCCCGGTCGTCCAACTCGGGATGCGCAGGCGCATGGCCCAGGCGCCGCTCACGCTGCCGGTGACCGTCAGGGTGGTGGTGTCACCGGCCGGGTACGACGTGGTCTGGGTGACGGTGATGCCGCGCTGGGTCCAGGTGAGCACCGAAGGCAGGAACAGGTTCACGATCAGCGTCGTGTCGCTGTAGAAGTAGATCGAATCCGCCAGCTTCGTCTGGGTTTCCAGGCCGCTGCCCTGGCAGCACCAGAACGAGTTGTAGTCGGTGCTCCACGTGCCGCCGCCCCACGCCGGGCCGAGACCGCGCCGGCCGCCCGGGTTGAGGGAGCTGAAGTAGGTGACGTGGCCGTGGCTGTCGGCCGGGTTCTGCTGGCCGATCATCTGGTTGAGCAGCGCCCGCTCGTAGTAGTCGGCCAGGTCGGCGCGATCCGGGTAGAGCGCGATCAGTTCCCGGGTCAGCTTGAGCATGTTGTAGGTGTTGCAGCTCTCGCACGTGTCCTGGTTGAGGTACCCGGCGATGGCGTTGGGCGCGCGAAAGTGCTCGGCCTGGCTGTTGCCGCCGATGGCGTAGGTGTGCGCGCCGACGGTGATGTTCCACGCGTTGGTGGCGATGTCGCGATAGCGCGTGGTGCCCGTGGCCTTGTACTCCCGCGCGGCGCCGATCCACTTGGGAATCTGGGTGTTGGCGTGCAGGCCGCTGAGCTGATCCCGGTTCGCCGCCAGCGGGTCGAACACGGCGGCGTGGTCGAACCGCTGCGCGACGGTCAGCCATCGTGCGTCGCCGGTGTACTGGTAGAGGTCGGTCAGCACCGCGTTCATGCCGCCGAACTCGGTGCCCAGCACGGATTGCTGCTGCGCATAGCTGAGCCGGCCGGTACGCCGGTCGACCCACGCCGCCAGGCTCAGCAGCACGTCACGGGCTTGGGTGCTGTCGACGTACCGCCAGACGTCGAGCAGGCCCGCCATCGTCTTGTGGATGCAGTAGTACGGCACGTTGCCGTTCGACAGGCGCCCGGCCTCGAGGTTGTCGAAGTCCGACTCGGGGAAGCCGGACAGGTACCCGGCGGTGAACCCGGCGGCGCCGTTGTTGGCCTGGCACTTGGCCAGTTCGGCGACCATGGAGGTGGCCTTGTCCCGGCACGTCGTGTCCCCGGTGACCGCCCACAGCTGCGCCCACGCCGTGAGGAAATGCCCCTGCACGTGGCTGCGGAAGGGGAAGTTCGGCGCGTCCCAGCCGCCGTTGGTGGCGGCGCCGCCGGTGGAGAGCCGGTGGTTGGCCCGGAAGTTGTAGAGCAGCCGGCCGACGTCGACGAACCGCAGGTAGTTCTGCGTCCGGTTCTGGTTGTCCAGCCACCGGCTCGCGGTCAGCCGCACCTGGCCGAGCTCGAACGGGAACGCGGACACCCCGGCCTCCGATCGGACCGGACCGGTGGCGGCGCCGGCGGCGGGAGCCCACCCGAAGGCGGAGCCGGCCGCGGAAACGAGGGCGCCGGCGCCGGCGGCTTGCAGCAACCGCCGCCGGGTGAAGGATGAGGTCACCGGATTCTCCGTTCGGCCGGCATGGGAACGGAGGCGGACGTTAGCGCCGACATCCGGGTCTGTCACGTACTGCGCGACCGCTCGTGCTCCTGCGGGCCAACGATTACCGGCTCGTTCGCTGTTCAGGCGTAGTGACCACGGCAGGACAGGTCCGCAGCGGCGGGTGAAACTTACCCGGGCCGAAGCAGGCGCTGACCGCCGCACGCCCGCCTCCGCTCCGGCAGGCGTGCACGGTCCGCGGGACCGGCTGTCGATCCCGCTCACCCCGTCGCTACTTCGTGGTCGACGTCCGCCCTCCGCGCGCCGGCGCGGGTTCACCCGGTGCCGCGGGGCAGACGCCGGCGGCGAGCCACTTCTCACGCAGACCGGCCGGGATGGTCAACGCGGTCGGCTGCCCGTCGGTGAGCGTGCGGACGCTCCCGCCCAGCAGCAGACTGCCCGCCTTGTCGAGGACCGCAGTGGCCAGGCGGCTGCGGTCCTCCGCTCGTTCCAGCACCCGCATCAGCCGCGCGCCCGCGCCGACCGCCCGGCTCCAGCCCCGTGCGCGCGGCACCTCGAGCCAGTCGGCGACCTGCGGGGTGACGACCTGGCGGACGACCGCGGCGGCCACGCCGTCGAACGCCTTGCCGGGAATCATGTGCTCGTAGAGGTCGAGGAGGTTGCGGGTGAGCTCGATTCCTTCGTCCGACGGCCCGTAGGTCGCCTCGACGAGTTCGGCGTTCAACGCCTGCGCCTCGGCCAGCGTCTCGGGTATCGCGTCGGCCGGGATGCCGAGCATCGCGCCGGTCACGCGCCAGACGTAGTAGTAGTTCTCGGCTTCCCGCTCGGTCACGGAGATCCCGATCCGGCGCATGCCGTCGATGACCTGGACCGAGAAGATGAGCAGCGCACCGAGTATGTCCTGCTGGCACAGGGGAACCCCGTCGGCGGCGACGTCCCATTCGCCGGAGTGGGTGATGAAGTAGCGCACGGCGGCGTGGATGAGCCGGGTCTTCTGGATCGTGGGCACGAACCCGCCGCCCGAACCGAACGGGGCGGGACCCATCATGTTCAGCACGAACTGCGAAGTTTCCGACAGCCGGCGGTGCGGCTGGTTGAGCCGGTGGGTCAGCGACAGCACGCGCGACGCCCGCGGCTGGGCGTAGCAGTTCACCATCGCCCCGAACGAGAGTACCGACGCGACGTGCACGCCGTCGTCGACGAAGAACTCGTAGGCGCTCGCGACCCGATCGAGGTCGGCCCAGTCCGGCGGATTGTCTGTGGCGATGAGGAAGCGGCGCACGGATTCCGGCAGGGTGTCGGGGATGGGCTGGTCGTTGTCCCGGAACTGCGCCAGGACTTCGTTGACCGCGACGGTCGTCCCGCTGGCGACCAGGTCGGCGACCACTGCGTCGGCGAGTGGGTCGCCCAGAAACTTCAATTCTTCGAGCGGGATCGGTCTCGGCGACCCGTGGTTCTCTGTCACCGATTTAGTTTCGGTCGGGAACAAACCGGGGGTCAGCGCCATTCAGGCAGAACCGGTTCACGAACCGGTGACAGCGCTGGTTACGGCGCGTGCGCTCCATCGTGCCTCGGTGACGTTTCCGGAAGTCAGCACTCCCGGCGTCAGCTGATGCGATGGAGATGCCCGTCCTGGACTGCGAGCACGGCGAGGAGGCCACTCGTAGGGCCCGCTGTTGCTTGCCAGCCTGTCGCGCCAGGTGCGGCCGTCGCGGTCTGCCCGGCCGTGAGCGGGAGGCCGCTGATACCGCCCCCTGTGACTGTGCCGGTCTGGTCGGTGATGAGGACGCAGTCCGGTGGGGTTCCGTTGATGGAGACCCAGCCGGTGGTGATGGCGCCGGGGTCCGTGGCGGGAGCGTCGAGCGCTCCGTGTGCTGTGCCCGGGCCCTTGTCGGTCAGCGGTTGTGCGGTCGCGAGGTCCAGGTGGCTGCCGAGTTCGGGGCCGTGGCAGCCGAGGGTGAAGGCGTTGTTGAATGGGTAGGCCTGCAGCGCGCGAGCGGCAGAAGCAGCCGCGCGCTGAATGTGCAAACCCTCCAGTGCTGCCGGGGCGTCGACGCGTAGGGCGATCGCGGCGAGATTGAGTGGAGCGTAGCTGCGGCGGACCTGGTCCGCTTTGCCTCCGCCGATCGCGTGCGTGATCAAGGACAGCGCGACGACACCGACCACGAGATAACGGCGCGACCACTGTGGACGGTGCGCAGCGGCCAGCACGACGAGGGCGATCGTCGCCAGCGCGGCGACGAGGACGTAGCGGCTGATGAGCCCGACGTTGCCGCCGGGGACATTGGTGGTGGTCCGTCCGAGTGCGAGCATCAGTGGCAAGGCGAACGCGTAGAGCGTCAAGCCGAGCCAACCCGCGTCGCCGTCCACCGTGCGGTGACGGCGGTTGTCGAGCGTCCGGCTGAACAGCACAGCGAGCAGGGTGATCGTGAGCCCGCCGGCGATGACCGCGACGACGGCGACGTCGACCGACCACAAACCGCCGACGGCGGCGGCGATGACCGACAAACGTCCGTCCGGGTCGAAAGCGGCCGTCGCGCCCGACTGCGCCCCGGCGGGTTTGGTCAGCCACCACGCCGCGATGATGACGACGCCTGCCACGGCGGGGATCACGACGCGAAGCCGGGATTCCTTGCGCAGCCAAAGGATGAAGGCGATCACGAACCAGATCGGCAATGCCGCACCGAAGCTGAGGCACCCGAGAACCGCCGCACCCGAAGCGATAGCGATGCGGCCGCGGTGGGCACAGGCGATCGCGACCGTGCAGAACGTCACCGCGGGGACCCAGCTGATGCCGTTCGTGCTCTGCAACCACAACTCGGTCGCGTGGGAGCTGAACAGCAGCCACGTCATGGCCGCGGTCAACGCGCCCCGGGCTGTCGGTGAAAGCTGCCGCGGCAGCATCGATCGCAGCGACAGCACGGCGACGGCGAGCAGGGCGATCGTCAGGACCGTCAGGACGCGGTTGTCGCCGCCGAACCACGCCGCATCCGCGTAGAACAGCAGCGACGGCACCACGAACGGCTGATCGAGGTGATAGGTGAACACCTGTCCGAGCAGGAGGTTGCCGTTGTCGTCGGTGATCTTGGCGAAGACGTGCCAGTAGTCGAGCAGCACGTGCATCCGCGGCGCGCGCACCGCGGCCAACAACGCCAGGCCGACCGGTACGGCCGAGAACAGCCACCACGCGACGACGCCCGGCCGCCACGACGCGCGGGCGCGGACCGGTGCGGCGATGCGCGGGATCGGCGCGGTGACGTCCGGCTCGTGGGCGTCGGCGAGCGCTGGCTGAGTCATGGATCTCCTGCAGAACGGATGGCTGCGGCCCGGCGACGGCGGGACCGGCAGGCATCGTAACCGGCGGTCATTCGGCTCCTGCAAAGCGGTGACCTGGTCTTTTACGGGATCGGTGATCGTTTGGCAACTGTAAGCCTCGTCTCACCGAACCTGTGTAACAGCTGTGAATCCGCTCCGATGATTGCTGCGGGTGAGGGACGAAGACTTCCCGACCCCTGGGCAGACCGGGCACGACGTGCGCGGCGAGCCGGGCAAGACCCCGCGGCGGCAGCTGTGTCCCGCGGGGCCATTGGGGGCGACCACGGCGGAGTGCCGCGGTCGCCGGGGGAGGAACTGGCGTGCTGCGTTTGTCGCGTCCTGTCCATCTGGTCCGCTGGGTCAGAGCACTCGTGCTCGTCCTGACGATGACCCTGCTCGTCGGCAGCACCGAAGCCATCGCGGCACCGCCGCGGCTTACGGACGCGCCCAAGCCGATCGACCCGCGTGACGTCGGTTTACTGCCGTCGGCCGCGCCCACGCCGGTGGTGCCGCAGGCGCCGTCGAAGGCGGATTTCGCGGCGCAAAGCCGGCTGGACGGGGGAGCGGGCACGCACTTCGACCCGCAGCGCTCGACGCCGGTGTCATGGACGACGTTCACCACCGAGTACGTCAACGCCGACGGCACGCACTCGGTGCGGCAGTCGAACCAGCCGATGAACGTGCAGGACGAGCACGGTCAGTGGCAGCCGGTCCAGACCACTCTCGAAACGGACCCGGCGACGAAGCGCGCCGACGCCGACAACCACCCCCTGAGCCCGTCTCTGGCCACCAAGGCCAACGACGCCGCCGTGCTGCAGGTCGAGTCCGGCGGCCACGCTGCGGGCCTGGCGCTGGACCAGGCCGCTCCGACTGCAGCCGCGGTGAAGGGTGACTTGGTCACCTATCCGGAGGTCGCCGCCGGTACGGACCTGGACTACGAGGTCACGCCGGGTGCGGTGAAGGAGACGATCAAGCTCAAGCGGCTGCCGGCCGACGGGCGGTCGTCGTGGAAGTTCAAGCTCACCACCGGTGATCTGACGCCGAAGCTGGAGAAGAACGGGTCCGTCACCCTGGCCGACAAGGCCGGTGCGGCGAAGATCGTGCTCCCGCCGATCGAGACGTGGGACTCCGCGGGCAACGGCGAGACCGCGCCCGCGATGACCGGCGGCGTGTACACGCTGGAGAAGGCCGGTTCGGACTGGTGGCTGACCGTCGCGGTCGACCCGAACTGGCTGCGTGACCCCAAGCGCGTGTACCCGGTGTCGGTCGACCCGACGTTCACCTACGGCGTCACCGAGTCGCACTCCTACCGCTCCGACGGCACGAACTGCGACGCCTGCGGTCTGCGGATCGGCAACAGTCAGGCCAAGGGCGACACGTATAACCGCAGCGTCTTCCACATGGACTACTCGCCGTTGTTCGGCAAGACCGTGGTCGGTGCGCGGATGGACCTGACCCGCAACACCAGCGTCGTCGGGTCGCTCAAGACGTGGAACGCGAACCTATACCACGCGTCGGCGTTCAACTTCAACGGCGTCGGCGGTTACATGACCAGCGCCCTGGTCGGTGACGTCGGCAGCTTCGTCGGCGAAGGCATGACCGGGTTCATCCGCGAGCGGGTCAACGCCCGCGACGGCAACGTGTTCTTCATGATGATCGGCGCGGAGAACGCCGGCACGTGGACGTACAAGAACCTCAACGCCACGCTCACGGTGGACACCGGTTCCCCGGCCCCGGCACCCACGCTGGTCGGCCCGGCGGACGGCACGGTGTCGACGTCGCTGACTCCGACGTTGTCGGTCAACCCGGTGACCGACCCGGATGGCGAGCAGGTCAAGTACTGCTTCCGCATCGCCACCGGCGCGGACGCCAAGTCCGGTGTCGTGGTCGAGTCCGGCTGCCTGACGACGCCGACGTGGACGGTCCCGGCAGGGATTCTGCAGGACGGCGTCGCCTACACGTGGCAGGCGATGACCTACAGCGGCACCACGACGATCACCCCGACCTGGGTCGGTCACTTCAAGATCGACCAGCGGATCGGCGAACACGGCCCGTCACCCACTGACGACGCCGGCCCGGTCACGGTCAATCTGGCCAACGGCAACGTCTCCACCGACGAGCAGACCCCGTCGTTCACGACCGTCGGCGGTAACGCCGGCCTGAGCTTTCGGGTACAACTCACAGCAGGTGGAGAACAAGGGGCTCAAGGCGTCCTACTTCGTCGACCTGTCGCACAACGGCCTGATCAGCGACGCGCAGCAGCCGGTGCTGGTGCGCACCGAGCCGCAGGTGAACGTCGACTGGGGGACCGACTCGCCGTTCGTGCCGGCGTTACCCGCGGACTGGTTCGTCGCCCGCTGGGAAGGCTTCTTCCAAGCCCCGGTCACCGGGACCTACCAGTTCGCCGGGGTCCACGACGACGGTGCCGTGGTCTGGATCAACGGCGGCAAGGTCTACGACGTCGGCTCCCCGAGCGACCTGAATTGGACCCAGGCCACCAGCGTCTCGCTGACCGCGGGGCAGCGGGTGCCGATCAAGGTCGAGAGCGCCGAGGTCACCGGCCCAGCCAGGATGCGGTTGTTCGTCCGCACGGCCGACAACACGACGGTCGCGCCGCAGATCGTCCCGGCCGACTGGTTGTACACGTCGGACTTGCCCGTGTTGCCGCAGGGCTGGACACTCTCCGCGGACCTTGACGGTGACGGCTCGAGCTACACCGAGGCCAAGGTCACCGACCAGAACATCGTGCTGACCGACGCGACAGGTGCCAAGCACACCTGGACCAAGAAGAGCACCGGCGGTTACACACCACCCGCGGACGAAGACGGGGTCCTAGCGCTCGACGCGGCTGGCAAGGTCACCTTGACCGACGGCGGCGACCTGTTCGTCTTCCGGAGCGATGGCAAGCTCGAGAGCCAGTCCGCCAGCACCGATTCGCGGAAGCCCGCGGCACTGCAGTACGTCTACGACGGCGCTCCGTCGCGGCTGCGCGAAATCAAGGATCCAGTCTCCGGCCGCTCGCACGTCTTGCACTACAACCGTGCCGGCGACGACTGCTACGGCGGCGTCACCCCGCCACCGGGTGCCCAGACGCTGCCGCCGTCACAGATGCTGTGCCGCGTCAGTTACTGGGACGGCACCGAAACCAGGCTCTGGTACGTCAACGGCCGACTCGGCCGGATCGAAGACCCGGGCTCGGAGAACAGCGACTACGGCTACAACGCGGCTGGCCTGCTCGCCGGCGTGCGGTCGAGCCTGGCCAACGACTGGATCGCCGCGGACCCGGCCAACCGCAAGGCCAACGAAGGCGACCTCACGACGAACATCACCTACGACACCGGCGCCAAGCCGAAGGTGACCAATGTCAGCTCGGCGGTCGCTGCGATCGGCAAGCCCCGCGAAGGCAACGGCTACCGCTACGACCCGGCCAACCGCACGACCTACGTCGACACCGCGGGGTTGTCACCGGCCGTCGGTTTCTCCGGCAAAGTCACCTACGACGACGCCGATCGCACGCTGTCCACAACAGATAGCGCGGGTCGTGTCTCCGCGCAGGAGTGGGGGCCCAAGGACTTGTCGTTGTCCACGACGGATCCGGCGGGTCGCAAGACCACGACCGTGTACGACTACGCCGACCGTCCGGTCGACTCCTACGGCCCGGCGCCCGCTTCCTGTTTCGCCGGGCAGCTGCCGAGCGGGACGTGCCCCGGCGGCATGGCGCACGGGCACAACGCCTACGACGAGGGCATCAACGGCCTGGCCGTGTCGTGGTACGACAACGACAAGCTCTCCGGCGCTCCGAAGACCTACACCACGGGACTCGGCACGGCCGACGGCTCGCTGGTGAATAACTGGAACAGCGACGCGCCGGGCAGTGGCCTGCCTGCGGACCACTTCTCGCTGCGCGCGACCGGCGACATCGTCTTCCCTGCGGCCGGGGACTACACCTTGCGGCTGCTCGCCGACGACGGGGTGCGGGTCTGGGTCGACGATCAGCTGGTCATCGACGATTGGATCAACACCACGGCGAAGTGGCGTCAGGGCGTCGTGCACGCCGACGCCGCCGGGCAGGCGAAGCGGATCCGGATCGACTACTACGAGTTCGACCTCACCGCCCAGCTGGAGTTGCACTGGACGACCCCGTCCGGCACCCAGCAGCCCGTGCCCGGCACACAGCTGCGGCCGCGGTACGGCCTGAAGACCTCGACTACGGCGTCGGAGTCCGATGGCGTCGGGGACAAGGTCGGCGTCACCAAGTTCGGCGAGAACGGCCTCGATCCGGCCTATGGCCTCGCGACATCGGGACAAGCCGACCCGAGCGGGCTGAAGGTTGCCGGATCGGTGTCGTACGAGCCCCCCGGGACGGGCTACCTACGCAAGACCGGCAAGACCATGGCGACCGGCGCCAAGACCGTGTACGGCTACTACGGCGACGCCGAAAGCCATGTCAACCCGTGTGATCCCGGCGGTGCTGCGGTCAACCAGGGCGGGATGCCGAAGCTGATCACGTCCACCGCGCCCGCCGCCGGCCCGGCCCGGATCGACGAGCAGGTCTACGACGCGTCTGGACGGGTGGTCGCCGAGGCGAGCAGTGGCGCCTGGACGTGCACCAGTTACGACAGTCGTGACCGGCCCCTGCAAGAGAAGGTGCCTGCGAGCAAGGACGCGCCGGCTAGAACCGTGACGCACGACTACGCGGTCGGTGGTGACCCGCTCACGTCGTCGATCAGCGACGACAAGGGCACTGTCACCACGGTGAGCGACCTGCTCGGCCGAGTCGTCGCCTACACCGACGTAAACGGTGTGCGCACCGGCACGAGCTACGACCAGGTCGGGCGGATCGCGTCGTCGACGGTGACGCCGCCGGACCCGGCGGATCCGCCGCGCACCGTGTCGTTCACCTACGACGACGCCGGCCGGGTGCTCACCGAGAAACTCGGCGAGCAGGTCCTCGCGTCGGTCGGCTACGACAACGCGGGCGAGCTCGCGTCGGTGACCTATGGCAACGGCACCTCGCTGGCGTCCATCACGAAGGACAACGGCGCCCGGCTGCTCTCGCTGGGCTGGAAGACGAGCGACGGAAAGGACGTCGTCTCCAAGGTCGGCCGCACGTCGGCGGGCACGATAGTCGACGAGTCCCTCGCCGGGACCGACGCTCGGCCGAACGCGCCGAACTACGTCTACGACGGGCTTGGCCGATTGGCCGAGGCCTATGTAGCGGGCCACCATTACACGTACGACTTCACCTCGAGCGCTTCGGCCACGTGCCCGACTGGGACCCAGGCGAACGCCGGGCTGAACACCAACCGGATGCGACTGCTGGACGAAACTGCCGCCGGAACGGCCGAAACCCGATACTGCTACGACGCGGCGGACCGGCTGCTGGCCACCGAAGGCGCTACGGCGCTGGCCGGGTTCACCTACGACTCGGACGGCAACACCACGGGCTGGACCGCGGCCGATGGCAGCACGTCGACGCTGGCGTGGGACGGTTCCGGCCGCAACATCGGCGCGAAGACCACCGGGGCGAACCCGGCCGACGTCGCCTACACCCGCGACGCGACCAACCGCATCGTCCGGCGCGATCCGCGCGACTGCGACAACAACACCGTCGTGCGCTACGGCTACACCGGCGACGGGGACAGCGCTGACCTCACCCTGAACGCGGGCGGCCGGCTCACCACGCTCTCGCTGACGCTCCCGGGCGGGCTGCTGTACACGTCGAAGGTCGGCTCCGACGGGGCGTTCACGCCGTCGTTCGACCACCCGTCGGTGCGTGGCGACCTGGTGCTGTCCACGGACGCGGCCGGACACCAGGTCGGGAACCTGCGCACGTTCGACCCGTACGGCCAGCCGCTGGCCCCTTCGGGCGTGGTCGACACCCAGAACGTGCCGGACAACTCGCCGGGTTCGATGGACTACGGGTGGCTCGGCCAGTACCAGCGGCCCTACGAGCACACCGGCGCGCTGTCACTGGTCCAGATGGGCGCCCGCCCGTACAGCCCCCTGCTGGGCCGGTTCCTCTCGGTCGACCCGGTCGAGGGGGGTTCCGCCAACGACTACGACTACGTGGCCGGCGATCCCGTCAACGCGTTGGACCTCGACGGCAACTCGTGGTTCAGTTCGATCGTTTCCGTGGTCACCAAGGTCGCTGAAGTCGTCTCCAATATCCCGGGCCCGATCGGCGCGGTGGCCAGTGGCGTGGCTGCCGTGGGCAATGCCATCCAGGGAAACTGGGGCGCGGCCGCGATGTACGCCTTCGGAGCGATCACAGCCGGCGTTGGCGCACTGGCCGTCGGCGCTTATAAAGCCGTTAAGTTCGCTCGGGGAGTCGGATCCGTTCTCAAGGCCGCGAAGCGGTCACGTGGGTTCGTGTACAAGGGTGTCCATGCGAGCGTCCGCCAATCCAGGGTTGCAGGCCGCATCTGGGTCGGTCGCGGCGCCACCAAGACTGTCACCAAGCGGGGAAGCGTCCGCTGGGTTTCCAAGAGTGGTCACCGGCAGTACCGGTCACCGGAGAACAAGGGCAGGCGAGGCTGGCAGTCGAACTTCGAGTCCGGCCGGGTCAAGGGCAAGTACACCAACAACTATCATGTGCGGCATTGACGCAGAGGGAGTTGTTCATGGACACGCAGCCGTCGAGCGGGTTTCCGTTCGCCGACCGGGTCGCCGAAGTGGTCGATGCGGGAAAATCGCAAGGGTATCTCTTCGTCACCGTGCCCGAAATCGCCTCGACCACGGCAAGCGGTGCCGTGACCTACGTGGACATGGATTTCGCCCGGCGGGATCCGGAACAGCCCGGTGGCTGGCGTTACGAGGATCGGGCGGACCCCGGGACGGAAAGCGCGATGCAGGAACTGGAAGCAGCCGAACTCGATTGGTACGGTGAGAAATTCGGCCTGCGCTGGCTCGATGGTGAGGAGGCGGCTCGGATCCGGCATGAGGTTTTCGACTGACATCGCGGGCACATGTCGGCCCGATGGCCCTCGGGATGGGTTCTCGGTGTCGTGCACGCGCAGAACGATCCGGCTGGCGGCGACGACCGCGAACGGGATTCGCGCGGCTTCGGTATCTATCCGGACTCAAGGCCGGTCACCTCGGTCAGACCTTCGTTCTCACCGCGACCGCGTTGGGGCTGGCTCCTGCCCAGACCGGCGCCTTCTGTGATTCGCCGATCGCCGCCCGGTTCGGCCTGGACAACATCGGTCACACCCCGCTGTACCTGTTGGCGGCCGGGATGCCGCACCCGGACCCGCAATGGGCCCCGCCGCCGGCGACCGCGAGCACCTTCCGGGCCACCGAACTCGGATAGCCGGCCGGCGGACGGTGAGAGTGTCGGATTCGACGCGCTCGGCGTAGGGCGGATCTCGGGCCGGTTCGCGCGCTCGGGTTCCGGAGGCCGTCGACCAGTTTCATTGGACGCCGCACTTCGGCCGAGGGGCTGTCCGTCCCTCCGCGAGTGGCCGAGCAAGCCGCCCGCGATGGGTTGGAACGCCCGGTAGCGCTTCGCTGATCTGTGGTTGCGACTACGGTGGCGAACTCTTGAACCGACTCGAGCCGGTGGCCGGGTAGCAGGGTGCAGGAAGTGTTGTGCCCCATGGGATCATTTCGGTGCCCGTGATCGGACGTCGGTGATCCCGGCCATGACGGCCGCGGTGAACTCTGCGGGATGCACCACGGGAGCGTCGTGGTCGGCCGGCAGTTCCAGTGGCCGGGCTTCGAGCTGGTCGGCGAGCTGTCGCTGTGAGCGCGGGTGACAAACCGTATCGTGAGTCGTGATCACGATTGCCGCGGGTGTCCGGCGGAGTCCGGCCACCCGGTGGCGCAGATCGTATCGGCTGACCGCGCGCCCGGTGGCGAAAACCCCGCTGACCGGAGTGCGGGCCAGCTCGCCGAGCAGCCACGGCCACATCGCCGCGAGATCCGGTGACGTCCGTCGGCTCAGGCCGAAGTAGCGGGCGGACATCGAAGCGCCGAGACCGAGGCGGGCCAGTGGTGTCGCGGCGGTGAGCACGCGCCACACCGTTCGGTCGCGGAGAGTCTGGCGGTAGTTCAACGCGGTCGCGGCCAGGACCAGCCCGGCGACCCGGTCCGGACAGGAGAGTGCGAGGTGGAGGCCGACAGGGCCGCCCAGGGAGTACCCGCACACGATGACCTTGCCGATGCCGAGCAGATCGAGCAGCGCCAAAGCGTCTGCGGCAAGGTCCTCGATTTCGAACGGGCGGTCGGCGGGAAGTCCTCTCCCGTGTCCTCGCTGGTCGTAGCCCAAGAATCCGACTCGGTCCGCGACGAGACGGGGCATCACGCCGAAGTAGTTGACGTCCAATGACCACGACCAGCCGTGCAGCAGGAGCACCGGTGGATCGACCGCGTCGGCGGGTCGGTGATCGCGGACGAACAATTCGCCTCGCCCGGGCAAAGTGAGCAGCCGGCCTTGGGGGAGCGAGGGAACCGAGGTCGGGTCGCTTGCCGGGGCGCGGGTCGGTCCGAGGGCGGCGAAGAGCCGCTTTCGCAGGGTCCGGACAGCTTCGTCCACGCCTCGATACTTACTGGCAGCGTGTCAATAGTCAACCATCGGTGACTGGGCGGAACTTCCGGGACGGCCGAGGCGTGATGGCGGGGTGTGATGGTCGGCGCGGTTCGCCAGTCCACTGTGGCGGGTTTCAAGTCGTTGGCGCACCGCATTGATCGCGAGCGCCGGCGACGAGTCGCAGGCGCGCCACCCCCGGAATCAAGCGTTATTATTTCGTTACTTTGAGTGATTCGACAGTGTGACCACCTTGTTGGCCCATCGCCAACTGCGCCGGGTGGCGCTCTGTGCTGATCCGAACACCGCAGGGATCCGTGAACAGCTGTCACCGCGACTCCGCGGGAGTCCGGCGGTCCCCGGATCCGCTGTAACGCCGCCGCGCTCGCCTCGGATGCCTACCAGCGATGACTGTGCCATCATCGGGAACCTCGGATTTCCCGCAGAACCCGCCTCCGGAACCCACGCCCGCTGTTCCCCCGACGACGTCCGCGTTGACCGCTGCTCGTGCTATCCGTGCTGCCACAGAGGTTTTCGTGGCGATCACCGGCCGACAGCCGGACGGCGTGACAGGAGCGCGCCAGACCGCCGAGCGAGGCTGGTCCGTGCTCATCGACGTCGTCGAGCTGGAACGAATACCCGCTACCACGAGCGTCATCGGCACCTACCGGGTCGATGTCGACAGCGCCGGCGAACTCGTCTCCTACGAGCGAATTCGCCGTTTTACCCGCGGCACCACCGATCTGTAGCGCAGAGCAGGAGTTGTTTCAGGTGGACAGTCAGTCGAGTTCCCTTGCCGATGTGCTGGAACGCGTGCTGGACAAGGGTGTGGTGATCGTCGGCGACATCGCCGTGAACGTCGTCGACATCGAACTGCTCACGCTGCGGCTCAGGCTCTTCATCGCCTCCGCGCAGACAGCGCGTGAGATGGGGATGGACTGGTGGACGAACGATCCCTTCTTCTCGCCTGGCGCGAGGCGCGCCGACGTCCTGCCGGCCGAAGCTCGGCCGGTCAGTGAACTGGAGGAACTTCGCGCCCGTGTGTTGCAGCTCGAGACCGCGTTGACCGCGGCCGGTTCCGAGCCGGCGGCCGAACCCGTTCGCCGGGGAGAGGGCTCGTGACCGCCGGCGCCGAGTCCGATGCGGACGTGGCGTCGCTGGCGCAGCGCCACGCGCCGGAAGTGTGGGAAACGGCTCTGCGGGCAGCCAAGGATCAGGCGACGGCGGTACTCACGCGCCGGCTGACCGACGCCATCCTCGCCGGGGCCGCCGGTCCCCGGTCCGGCCCAGCGCCCGGGCCGGATATCCCGCAGCCTCGTCCGGGTCTCTGTGCCTACGCCATCACGTGGTCGCACGCCCAGGTACCGGAGAACGTCGCCGGATCCGACGTCGCCCCGGCGGTGCGTCTGATCGTGCACGAGAATCTCGCCCTCCTGGTCGCCCAGGTCGATCTCGCGGCATTCGCCGGCCTGGAGCACGAGGCCGGTCCGACGGACACCGTCGCTCCGGACAGCCGGCTCGCGATGCTCGCCCGTCAGCACGACGCGGTGATCCGCGCGATCTTCCACGACTGCCCGGCCTTGCCCCTCAGGTTCGGCACGGTGGTCCGTGACGAGCGCGCGGCGCTTCGCCTGCTCGAGGAACGCCGGGCCGAAGTGGCGGAGTGGCTCGCACGTGTCGATGGCCACCGCGAATGGGGTGTGCGCGTTGTCCGGCCGGAGCCGCATCCGGAGTCGATCCGGGAGGTTCCTCTCGAGGGAATCTCGGGAACTGAGTACCTCGCGTTGCGAGCCCGGCAACTGGACGACGGCCGGCACGCGAAAGCGCTTGCACGCGATGCGGTGAACGCCCTGCACGATTCGTTGGCAGGGTGCTCGACGGACGCCGTGCAGCGGGAACAGCCCCACGCCTTCTTCGATGCTGCCTACCTGGTTCGCCAAGATCAGGAGGAGACGTTCCACGGTCGGATCCGGCGGCTCGAAGACGACCTCGCCACCGCCGGGATGACCGCGCGGACGACCGGCCCGTGGCCGCCCTATTCGTTCGCCCCGGCACAGCTGGAGGTGCGGCGGTGAACGATCTGCCTTCGCTTCCCGCCGAGGGGGCCGGCCTGACCAGCCTGGTGGATCTGCTGGACCGCGTGGTGGCCCGGGGTGCCGTGGTGAACGGGGACGTGATCATCACACTGGCGGGAGTCGACCTGATCCGGCTCGACCTGCGGCTCCTGCTCGCCGCGGTCGACGAGATCGACCGGTAGGAGTTCCACTGTGGACACACCGAGGCGGATAAGCGCCGACACCGGGCAAGGGCTGGGGCGGCTTGTCCTCGCGGTACTCGAAGTCGTCGCGGAACTGCTCGAGCGGCAAGCACTGAGGCGGATGGCGTCCGGAAGCCTGACCGAGGTCGAGGTCGAGCGGCTCGGCCAGGGATTGCTGTCCTTGCGACGACAGTTCGAAGAGCTCCGCGCCGTCCTGGACGTCCCGGAGCGGAAAGCCGATGCGGTACACGTCAAGCAATCCGAGAGGATCCAACCGTGAGCGCTCCCGCCCCCACCACCGGTGGTCTTGCCGAAACCCTGAACATCCTGCTGGACAAAGGACTCGTCATCGACGCGACGATCCGGGTCTCGGTGATCGGCATCGAGATCCTGACCATCGAGGCCAAGATCGTGATCGCCAGTGTCGACACCTACATCCGATACCTCGAAGCGATGCAGCGCATCGAGGCGCAGCGGCAGGCCCTCCCGCCGGGCACCGTGCCCGCGCCGGGCACCCAGGGAATCGCCGGGACCTACGGCCTGCTGCCGGTGGCCACTCCCATCCCGGTCGGCTTCGCGCAGCAGGCGGTCGTCACGCCCGGGTTCGCCCAGGCCACCCCGGCGCCATCCGGCGCCGGCGAAGGCGAGCGATGAGACTGAACCTGCACGGTGTCGTCCGGGCCGGGCATCCGTTGCCCGGCCCGGACCGGCCCGACGCGGCCAGGCTTCTCGTCTGGGAAGATCTCGCGCTGGTGGTCAGCCCGCTGCCCGTGGACCGGGACGTGACCCCGCACGATGCCACGCAGCACCTCCTGACGCTGTCCGCGCTGGTGCGGCAGGGTCCAGTGGTCCCGTTGCGCTGGGGAACCGTCGCCGAGGACGACGAGTCCGCCCGGGCGGAGGTCCTCCGTCCCCTCGCCCGCCACCTGAGAGCCGAGCTCGAACGCCTCGACGGATTCGCTGAAGCGCACGTGTACTTGCGGTTCGACGAGGAGACGGCGCTGTGGGCCGTCTCGGATGATCCGACGGGGTGGAAGGGCCGCGCCGGTGCCGGCCTGACCGATCGGATCAAAGCGGGTGAAGCGATCGCGCGGCGCCTCGTGAGCTGGCGGCAAGCGCGTACCGACGACCTGTTGAAGCCTCTGGATCGGTACGTGTGCGAAGTCAAAGCCCTGGATGATCAGGACCACTTGGAGGAACGCCGGGCACTTCTCGTGCGACAGGAGGATTTGCTCTCGGTTCAGGAGGCGGTCGCAGCCATCGCCGCGGTGGACGTGGACTGCAGGTTCGTCGGTCCTCTCCCCGCGTTCACTTTTCTGCGAGCTGTCCCGAAGGGACCGGACGACGGTGGCCAAGCGTCGCGGTGGGGCTGGTAGGTCTTCCCCCGAGATGGGTTCACCGGTGAACGTCTCGAAAGTGCTGCGCAAGGCTGCCGCGTTGGTCGTCGCCCTGGTCCTGCCGCCTGCCGGTCGACGGCTTGCGTGTCGACCACCTGCCCGAGCCGATCGAGCTGCAGGACACCGGCCCCACGTTAAGCCGGCTTCTCTGCTCTCGCGGTCGCAACCATTCACCGCCGACGGCGTCCTCGCCTCGCTCGGCGACTGCCGGGCGCTGCTGCCCGAACGGAGGTGTGGTTCCGGCCGCTCGCCCAGCCCGCGGCGAAGGCCGCCAGTCCTGGCCCGGGCACGCCGCCGGTCGTCGGATCCACTTTGGACTACGGCGCCGGATTCGCGGCGCCCTGCACGACGGCCGGCACCGATCCCGGCTGGCTGACCACGCTGCCCGGCCAGGCCCGGGCGAGCCGCCGCGTGCTCCGGTGAGCGGCTGGGATCTCGTTGTACCGGAACGGAGAAGCTGAGGAAAAGCCCGACTGCGCCGCTGTCTTCGTGTGGCTGGCGAACACTTCCACACTGGTCGGGGATCGCCGACATCGGCGTGACCCGATGTACCTGGCGCGAAAATCAGGGGCTGGGTTCCTCGTGAAGCTCGAGGTGCGGCCGGTCGCCTCCCAGCGCGGCCAGTACGGTCCGGTAGGTCAGGTCGGTCCGCGCGCCCACGTCGCCCGCCGCGATGCCCAGTGCCGGTGAGTCCGCCGGCAGCTGCGCTGCTTCGTGAACGACGGCCAGGTAGATGGCGCAGCACCACGCCGTGTCGGTGGCGGTGATCTCGCCGGCTTCGCGCAACCGGCTGAACAGCTGCTCCAGCCCGGTCGTCACCTCAGGACTCAGGGGTGTCATCTTGGTGGCCGGGTCCGCGGTGAGTTCCATGATCGCCCGGCTGCCGACCTTCAGCTCGAAGAGCAGCTCGGTCAGCCGGTACAGCGCCGCGACGGGCGGCGCCGTCGCCACGCGTGCCTGCTCGAGCCCGCGCAGGTAACGCTCGTTGAGCACGCCGGTCAGCGCCTCCAGCAGGGCCTTCCGGGACGAGAACCGGCGGTGGACGGTGGCGCGCGCGAGGCCCGCGGCGTCGGCGATCCGTTCCAGCGTGGCGGCCGGGTCGGCCGCGAGCAGCTCCTCGGCGGCCGCCAGGATCCGCGCCGTGCTGCGCTCCGCGTCCGCCCGCAAGCGCCTCGGTTCGGCGTCTGCGCTCACCCGGAACCCCTCCTTCTCGCTCGGCTCGACCTAGACGTCCCGGATCAGCTTACATCCGAAGCGTGAACGTCTCGACTCCTCGCCTAAATGAGACTTTGGTGTAGCATTTGTGGAGTCAAGTCAGACGCGGACGGAGAACCACCATGGATCTGGATCTTGCGGGCAAGCGTGTCCTCGTGACGGGGGCGAGCCGCGGCATCGGGCTGGCGACGGTCGAGGCGTTCGTCGCCGAAGGCGCCGAAGTCGTCGCCGTGTCGCGGAAGAACACCCCTGAGCTCGAAGCCACCGACGCGACGTTCGTGTCCGCCGACCTCCTCGACCCCGGCGCGCCGCGGCGGGTGCTCGACACCGTGCTCGCGAGCGACCCGCGCCTCGACGTGCTCGTCAACAACGCGGGCGGCGGGGACGCGTCCGACGCGGACCTCCTCGACCCCGTCGGCGGTTCCGGCGCGGCGTGGGACGACGTGCTCGCGCTGAACCTGCGCGCCGCCGTGGAGATGACGCGGGCCGCGCTGCCGGCGTTGTCGCGGGCGCGGGGAGCGATCGTGAACATCGGCTCGAGTTCCGCGCGCGACCCGCGTGGGGTGCCGCTGTCCTACGCCGCGGCCAAGGCCGGGCTGAGCGCGTTCTCCCGCGGGCTGGCGGAGAAACTGGGGGAGACGGGCGTCCGGGTCAACGTCGTCACCCCCGGCGCCACCCGGACCGCGATCCTGACGAGCCCGGACGGCTACATCGGGCGGCTGTCGGCGAGCATGGGCGTGGACCACGAGTCGTTGCTCGCGGCCATGCCGGAGCAGTCGGGAATGGTGACCGGCAAGCTGATCGAACCCGCTGAGATCGCCCGGGCGGTGCTGGTGCTGGCGTCGCCGGCGATGCCCAGCGCGGTCGGCTCCAACTGGATCGTCGACGGGGGCGTCCTCAAGACTCCGTGAAAGTCTTGCCCGGGTGAAGCGGGTAGCTCGGTCAGCGCAGCTCGAGCTCCACGCTCACGGGGCGACCGCGCCCAACGTCGAGGCGCCGGCCCGAACCCACCACGATCCGCGCGACAGCAACGGGCTGCGGGCGTCTCTGCTGATCGGTCCTACGAGTCGCGCGACAAGTATTCGGTCCAGCCGCGCGCGGCCTGCAGCAGCGACTCGTGGGAAGCATCGTCGAAGGCGCGTAACTTCAGGAAGTGCTGCGCGATCGTCAGGCCGAGGATTCCGCTCACGGTGATCAGGGCGCGTAGGTGTGCGTCGTCGCCCTCCAGTGACCTGGCGAGGTTGTCGACGCGTTCGTCGAGGTAAGCCCGCATCGTGTCGGCGGCTTCCGGCACCGTGAGCATGGACCGGACGAGTGCGCTCGTCTCCGGGGGCAGCTCGCGCAGCCGGTTGGCGAGGACCTCCAGCAGGTGCTCGGCGGCGCTCTGGGCGTCCTCGCCGGGCAGCTGGACCGCGGCGGTGAACAGGGCCGCCTTCGAGCCGTAGTGCTGCATCACCAGCGAGGCGTCCACGCCCGCCACGCCGGCGATGCCCCGGATCGTCGCGCCCTCGAAGCCGCGGGCCGCGAACTCCTGTCGGGCGGCCTCGAGGATCCGCTGTGCGGTGCGGGCGCGTTTGGCATCGCGGGACGTCTCGGTCATGAAATCACTCTACAGGCGTTGAGCGATTCGTGTACTGTCTCGCTCAACGGCGGTTGAGCGGACTGCCCGGACCGGGGAGACCTGGCGTGGCACTCATCGCGATCGAAGAACACTGGAACCTGCCCGAGCTCACCTCGGCGGTGAAGGCACTCCCGGAAGACCGCGGTGACCCGAGCGTCGTGCTCGACGAGCTGGGCGACAACCTCGAGCGCCTCGACGACCTCGGCGACGCCCGGATCGCAGCGATGGACGCCCAGGGCGTCGACCTGCAGATCCTTTCGCTGGCGCCACCCGGGACACACCCACTGGAGCCGGCGGACGCGAAGACGCTCAGCACCCGGGCCAACGACATCGCCGCCGAGGCGGTCCGGCGGCACCCCACGCGGCTGCGGGCCTTCTGCACCCTGCCGATGGCGGACCCGGAGGCCGCCACCGCCGAGCTCGAACGCGCTGCCGCTCTCGGGTTCGTCGGAGCGATGGTCTACGGGCGCACGGCCGGAACGCCACTGGACGACCCGCGCTACGACGACCTGTTCGGCACCGCCGCGGCCCTGCGGCAGCCGATCTTCCTCCACCCGCAGATTCCCTCGCGCACAGTCCGTGAAGCCGTCTACGGCGGCTTCGACCCGTTGACCGATCTGGCCTTGGCGACGTTCGGCTGGGGGTGGCACCTGGAGGCCGCGGTCGCCGCGTTGCGCCTGATCGTCCGCGGCACCTTCGATCGCCATCCCGGCCTGCAGCTCGTGCTCGGCCATTGGGGCGAACTGCTGCTGTTCTGGACGGACCGCGCCGACGGCCTCTCGAGCGTCGCGGGTCTGGACCGGAAGGTGTCGGACTACGTCCGCGCCAACATCCACATCACCAGTTCCGGAATGTTCGATCCCGCGCTGCTGCGCCATGTCCTGGCGGTCACGACGCCCGACCGGCTGCTGTTCTCGACCGATTACCCCTTCCGGCGGCCGGCCAGGACGGACATCGAGAAGTTCCTCGCCGAGTTCCCGGCCGGCGAAGACCGCGACAAGTTCACCGCGGGCAACGCCTGCGCCCTTTTCGGTATCGACCTCACATCACGGAAGGAACAGCAATGACTCTTCACGGAAATGGCTCACCCACCCGCGCGGTCGTTCTCGGCGGCGGCGGAACCGTCGGCGTCGCCTGGCAGACGGGTCTGCTCACCGGGCTGCGTGAAGCCGGTGCCGACTTGGCGGAAGCACCGGCGATCGTGGGAACGTCGGCGGGATCCCTGGTCGGTGCGATGCTCGCCGGCGGCCGTGACGTCACCGACGCGCTCGCCGTCTTGGCGGAGGTGGGGCAGAAGCTCGACTTCGACAGCTTGGGAGCAGGGTCGCAGAACTTCCTGGACGCGTCGCGCCAAGCCGTCTTCGCTGCCGATCCGCGGCAAGCGCTGCGAGCGATCGGCGCCGCGGCACGGGAAGCGTCGACCACACTCAGCGAAGACGACTACCTCGGCCTGCTCGGAACACTCGACGGTTTCGCCTGGCCCGCGGGGTTCCGCTGCACGGCGATCGACACCGGCACCGGCGAGCTTGTCGTGTGGGGCGAAGAATCCGGTGTTCCGCTGCTGCACGCGGTCGCGGCCAGTTGTGTCGTACCGATGTTGTTCCCCACCGTCACCATCGACGGAAACCGCTACATGGACGGCGGAATCGTGAACCACCTGAACGCCGCGGCGGCGCCACCGAGCGACGTTCTCGTGGTCGTGTCCTGCCTGCCGATCGAGGCCCCGGGTGGCGCGCCCGGCAGCGATCGATCCCCTTCGACGATCAAGGCGGACGCCGAAGTGGCGCGGCTGCGCCAAAACACCCGGCTGGTGGCCGTCGACCCCGACTTCGGCGACCTCGAAGCGCCGGTGAAGATGATGGATCCGGAGACCGCCGGCCGGGCGTTCCACATCGGCAGGCGTCAGGCCGAACGCGAGGCGGCAGCGATCCGGGCCGTCTGGGACTTCTGATGGTCAGCGGGATCCCGACTTGCCTGACTGTCGTTGCCCGAGAATGCCGATCAGGTCGGCTCGGCGACTGATGTCGAGCTTGCGGAAGACCTTGGTGAGGTGCTGTTCGACGGTGCTCACCGACAGGAAGAGCTTCTGGCCGATCGCCTTGTTGCTCAGCCCGTCGGCCGCCAGCCGGGCCACGCCGGCTTCGCGCGCGGTCAGCTCCCGGTGCGGATCCTCGTCGGGCTCGAGCAGGCCGGTGAGGTCGAAGCGGTCACCGCTGAGCAGCAGGTCGCGGGTGATGCCGGTGGCTTCACACCGCTGTGCGACCTCCATCGCGCGTCGCCCGGTGGTCCGTGAGCGTTTCGAGTCGCCCCGCTCGTAGTACTCGTTGCTCAGTTCGGCCAGCGCCGTCGCCAGTTCCAGCAGGTGCTCGGACCCCTGCAGGAGGCTCACCGACTGCTGCAGCAGGGCGAGCCGGTCGGCCTCCGGGGCGGCGTGGCCGGTCAGGCGCAGCGCCGCGGCGTGCACCGAGGATGCCTTGCCCCGGGCGTGCGCGATCTCGTCGTCGAACATGGCCAGCGCCTCCGACGTGCGGCCGAGAGCCAGGTACGCCTGGCCCGCGCCGGTGCGCCACGCCGCGAGTGCCGGGTGGTCGACGTCCCACTCGCCGGCCAGCTCCCCGCAGGTGAGGAAGTCCTGCAGCGCCGCGTGGGGCCGGCCGGTCGCCAGGGCGTGGTGGCCGCGGGCGTGCCGGTAGCCGAGACCGAACGTGGTGTCGAGCATCTCCGGCTTGGTGCGCCGGCGAAGCAGGGCGTCGGCTTCGCCGAACTCGCGCAGGGCGACGCTGGCCAGCACGTGGGTGCCCAGGGGGTAGCCGAGCACCACACCCCAGCTCCCCGGGCACATCAGGCCGAGTGCCTCGGCCGCCCGGTTCCTGGCCTCGGGCAGGTCGCCGCGGCGGAGCGCGATGTCGGCGGTCACGCCGGTCAGCACCGCTCGCAGGAGCAGCTGTTCGCGGCCGGCGAACCGGGCGAGCAGCCGGTCGCACCACGCCTGGGCCGCCGCGAGCCGGTCCGCGTGGATCAGCGTCAGCAGGGTGGACAGCAGGAGCGCGACGTCGACGCCCTGGTGCTCGAAGTCCTCGAGTACGGAGTCGGCCGCCGCCGGGTTGCCGGCACCGTCGGGCGAGCAGGCGGGACGTGACTCGGCCGGGGCGAAGTGGCGCGACCAGCTCCGGACCGACGCGAGCGTGCCCGACAGCCGCGGATCCGCCGCGTCCCCCGCGTCCGCGATCCGGTCGAGCGTGTCGCGTACCTCGGCTGTCCTGCCGTTCCACGACAGGACGTTCAGCAGCACCCGGGTGTCCTCGGCGCTCAGGTGGCCAGCGCGGAAGGCGGTCCGGAGTTCGGGCAGGTGACTCCCGGCGGCCGACGGGTTGATCTGCCACTGGGCGCGGGTCAGAGTGGCGAACGCAGCCGAGCGGACGCGCTGGTCGCCGGTCGCTCGCAGAGCGGCCTCGGCGTAGCGGATCGCGAGCTCGGGACGGTCGTCGTGCAGGACGTCCCCGGCGGCGCCGGCGAAAACCTCGGCCGGCCACGAGCCGGGCTCCACCAGCGCCTCGGCTTCGATCAGGTGTCCCGCGATCGCAGCGGCGTCGAGACCCTCGCGGCGCAGCGCCGACGCCGCCCGCAGGTGCGTGGCCGCCCGATCGGCTTCGGCCAGGCTCGTCAGCGCGGCGTCCCGGATCACCGGGTGCCGGAAGGTCCCGCCGTCCCGTAGCAACCGGACCTCGGCGAGCGTGCCGAGCGCCCGGTCGAGCGCCTCCTGGCTCAGGCCGGCGACGTCGGCCAGCAGGTGCGGCCACGTCGGGCCGAGCACCGCCAGGCCGCGCGCGGCTTGCAGCGCGGGGGCGGGGACCCGGTGGAGGCACGCGCTCACGGCGGCGGCGAACCCGGGCCCCGGCCGGGACGGGCCGGGGCCCGTCCCGCCGTCGCCGGGCCTTCGCTCGCCGAGCAGTGCGGTGACCAGGAGCGGGTTGCCGCCCGAGAGGTCGGCGTAGTCCGCCACGAGCGGGCAGCCGGCCGGCTCGCCGAGGAGTTCGGCGATGCCGGCGGTCGTGAGCATCTCGAGCGGCAGGTGCCGGACCGGCAGGTGGCGGCCGAGTTCGACGTCGAAGACGGTGTTGCCGGTGTACGGCAGCCCTGGCGCCGTGAGCACGATGAGCACCCGGGTACCGCGCAGCCGCCGGTGCAGGTAGAGCAACGTCTCCAGCGAGCGGTCGTCGGCGTGGTGGATGTCGTCCACGCACAGCAATGCGGGCTCGTCGTCCACCACGTCGGACAGCAGCGAGCAGACGTCGTCCATGTCCGGGGTGGCCGCCACGAGCTCGAACCCGGACCGGCGGCCCACGCTCCCGAAGAGCTGGCCGATCACCCCCAGCGGCCGGGACCGCTCGCCGGCCGAACCGGTCGCGGACAGGACCGGCGTCCCGCTGCCCACCTGGGTTTCGACGAACGTGTGCACCAGGGCGGTCTTGCCGCTGCCGACCGGCCCCGACACGACGACGACACGGCTGCCGCCGCCACTCGCGCACGCCTCGAAGCAGTCGCGCAGGGCGTCGAGGTGGCGGGTCCGTTCGGCCGGCACCATGGTGGCCATCCCCTCTCGTCGTCCCCAGAGGATCGCCGTACCGGCGCGGTGTGAAGATCAGCATCCTGACACGGATCCGCGATCGTGTACACGCACGCCCGGCGAGGACGCCGGATCGGGGGATCAGATCGTCAGCACGAGCCGCCCCGCCAGGCTGCCTGCCTCGGTCTGCCGGTGGGCCTCGGCCGCCTTGTCCAGCGGCAGGACCCCGGCGACGCGGGTGGTGAGCCGGCCGGTCGCCAGCCGGTCCAGGATCTCCCCGAGCTGGACGCCGTCCGGCGCGCCGTGGACGGCCGACACGCGGATGCCGCGTTCGGGCGCGGGGACCCGGGCCTGGGACGCGGAGACGAAGCTCCCGCCCTCGCGCACGCCGGGCAGCAGCGGGTCACCGAGCAGCGCCGTGTCGAAGACGCCGTCGACCCCGTCCGGAAGCAGGCGCCGGAGAGCCGCGGTGACGTCGCTCGGGGCGCCGCGCGCGACGGTGTGCCGGGCGCCGAGTGCGCGCAGTTCGTCCTGCTCGCCGGGACCGGCCAAGGCGATGACCTCGAGTCCCCGGGCCGCGGCGTGCTGGATGGCGAAGCGTCCGACGACCCCGCCCGCGCCGGTGATGAACACCGTCGCGCCGGCCGGCAGCCGGAGCAGGTCGACGGCCTGCTGTGCGGTCTGGGCGCTCAACGGCACCGACGCGGCGTCGACCAGGTCGACCCCGGCGGGGACCGGGGCGAGCCAGCTCGGGTCGGCGACGACGATCTCGGCGTAGGTGCCCCGGCCGGTGCCGAGCTCGAACCAGGGCAGGAAACCGGCGACGACGGTGCCCGCGGGCAGGCCGGGAGCGTCGTCGATCAGGGCGCCGGCGAAGTCGAAGCCCAGGACGAAGGGCGGCACCAGGGTGCCGAGCCGGCCGGCGGCCGCCCCGGACCGGATCTTCACGTCGGCCTGGTTGACCGTGGTCGCCCCCAGCCGCACCCGGACCAGGCCGGCTTCGGCCGCGGGGTCGGCGTGCTCGGTGAGCCGCAGGACTTCCGGGCCGCCGTATGCGGGGACCTCGATGACGTACATGGTGGTTCCGTTTCGGGTGGGGATCAGCTGGGTGCGGGACGGCCGCTGAGGCAGTGGGTCCGCGGGGGCGCGCAGTGGGGGATCAGGTAGCGGTGGGCGAGGGCGCCGAGCGCCGCGCCCAGCAGCGGCGCGGTGAGGTAGGCCCACAGGTTCGCGGTGTTCCCGCTGACCAGCGCCGGCCCCAGCTGGCGCGCCGGGTTGGCCGCGCCGCCGCTGATCGGGCCGAGCAGCGCGATGATCAGCCCGACCGCCGCGGCGACGGCGTAGGGCATGGGCCGGACGTATTCGGGGTGGACGAGGAAGAAGCCGACGAGCAGCGCCACCGCGGCGAAGCTGAGCGCCTCGATCGCGAAGATCGCCGGGACGGGCAGCCCGGGCGCGGGCTGGGCCAGCCCGCCGCTGAGCGCCGCCGCGTCGAGCACCGGCCCCCACACGAGGCGGGCCAGTGCGGTGCCGGCGAGCGCGCCGAGCAGCTGCGCCACCGCGTACGGAAGCACCGCGCGGCCGGGAAAGGCCCGCATCAGCCACAGCGCGACGCTGACGGCCGGGTTCAGGTGGGCGCCGGACCGGCGGCCCGGCGGGCTGAGGATCAGGCCCAGCAGGACGAGCGCGACCAAGCCGCCGATCACGGCCAGGGCCAGGCGCAGGTCGGCGACGTACACGGGGGAGGCCGGGTCGAGGAGCCAGCGCGTCACCGTCACCACGACGAACATCAAGACCGCCGTCAACACGCCTTCCACCGCGGCGTGACGCCACGGCACCGCACCCGGGCCCCGACCGGCGGCCGATCCGCTCAACCCCAGGTCATTTCGCCGGTGGCGACCTTGCTGCCGAGCTCCAGGGCGACACCGAGACCGAGGTCCGGGTGGTGCCGCAGCATGGCGGCCCGCAGCGTCGCGGAGTCGGTCGCGCCGGCCAGTTCCTTGTCGAACGCGGCCAGGTAGGAGCGCGTCTCGGCGATCACCGACGCGTCGGTCGGCGCGTCCGCGGCCGCGTGGCCGGCCACCACCAGCCGCGGGTCCAGCGCTTCGACCTGGGCCAGGACCTCGTCCCACGCGGCCCGTTCGGTGGCCGTGGGGGAGTCCGCGATCCAGGCGTGCAATCCCGCCCACAGCAGCGCGCCGCCGAAAACGGCGCGGTCTTCGGGCTGCCACACGTATTCCGTGCGCCACTCCAGGTCGGGGTGGGCGCCGCGGATCTCGAAGGTGTGGCCTTCCAGCTCGAAGCGGTCCGAGCCGACCGGCGCGGGGATGACGACGTCGGAGGTCAGGTTGGTCCCGAGATGGGCCCAGGTCTCGAGTTTGTGCCGCCAGGTCTGCTCGATCTTGGCCAGGGTCGCGGGGGTGCAGATCACCTCGACGTCCGGGAACGCCTGCCGGACGACGGTAAGGCCGAAGTAGTAGTCCGGGTCGGCGGCGCTGACGAACACCGTCTTGAGCCGCTTGCCCGAGTCGATGACGTCGGCCAGCACCCGGTGCTGCTCGGCGAGCGTGAACTGCCCGTCGATCAGGAGAGCGTCCCGTTTTCCCGTCACCAGAACCGAGGTCTTGTGCATACCGGGCTCCCCGGCGGTATGCACCTTGTAGGACAGATCGGGCGACATGAGCATCCTTTCGTGTGTCAGGCTGAGGAATGGGTTCATCCGGAGCAAGCCGGCGCCGCTGCGTAGGTCGGCTCGCTCCCCGCTCGGTGTTCTGAGCCGGCCTGTCGTCACCAAGCTGGTTCGTTCTCGGGCGGCCGGCACTTGATCTACGTCCCAGCTAAGTTGTGTCAAGACCCCTAGTGCAACCCCTAAGCGCTCCGGCCGGCCCCAGCGCTGGTGCGGCGCCCGCTCTCGCGGTCCCCGGGGTCACCGCGGCCTTGGCGAGGCCGAGCCTGGCCGACGCCGCAGGCGGCGCGCCGGCGGCGGAGGTAGCGACGCGGGATCCGTCAGGACCTTCTCGAGCCGGCCGTGCTCGCACTGCAGCCCCGGGAACCGGTCGAAGACCCCGGCGACGATCAGGCGGAGCGCGGTAAGCCCGGCGTCGTGGTGCCAGCCGAACGTCCCAGTGGCCAGCAGCTCGTCCTCCGGGCCGCCGAAGCGCCGGTAGTAGGCCTCGAAGATGTCCCGGAAGCGGGACTCGTCGAGGGCCTGGCCGCGGGAGTTCGCGTGCACCAGCGCCCCGTCGAACCCGAGGTCCGCGACGGCCCGGCGCAGTTCGTCGGCCGCCGCCGAGGGCGTGGACGTCGCGAGGGCCGCGAACCCCCGGAACCGCCCGGGAAATCGGCCGGGGATCGGCAAGGGCGTGGCGGATGCTTTCCGCCACGCCCGGCCGGACGATCGGCGATGTCGTCCGGCGCGTAGCCGAGTTGGCCGCCGGTCACGGTTGGCTGTCGACCCGAAAGGCGGTCGCGTCGGGTGTCCGCGGACACCCCGAAGCTGCCGGGCACGGTGTCACCGGTGTGTCACGGCGGGCACACGGCCTTATGCCGGCATGGCCGCCGCCGGTGCGGCCGCCGGGGCCACGCCGGTGACGCCGGGGTGACGTCCGGGCCGGACCATCGGCGCGTGCGATTCGGGACCGGACCGGGGCGGGGTTGATGGCGGAGCTGTCGAGTTCACCGCGGCCGTCGCGGGGTGCGCTGGTCGCCTTCGACGTGCGCAACCCCGTCGCCGGGCTGATCGTCTTCCAGTACAACCCGGACGAGCTGTCCCGGTCGCTCACCCTGCGGACCGTTCCGGGCAACGAGGCCGATCCCAACCCGCCGATCGTGGGAGCCCCGGTCGAGGTGATCAGCCTGACCGCGGAGATCGACGCCGCGGACGCGACCGGGCCGCTGGCGGCCGGTGACGTGCACGGGCCGCTCGCCGCGCTGGAGATGCTGCTCTACCCGAAGACCGCGACCGTGCTGGGCAACCAGGCGCTCGCCGCCGCGGGGACCATCGAACTGCTGCCCACGGCGGCTCCGCTGACGCTGCTGGTGTGGGGCGCGACGCGCGTGCTGCCGGTGCGGCTCACCGCCTTCACGATCACCGAGCAGGCCTTCGACGCCGCGTTGAACCCTGTGCGTGCCCAGGTGCAGCTGAGCCTTCGGGTGCTGTCCTACAACGACCTGCCGGTCACCGACGCCGGGCACCACATCTTCCTCGCCCACCAGGTGGCCAAGGAGGCCCTCGCGACCCGGTCCGCTGTGGCGGGGGTCGCGGCGCCCGTGGTCGCCGCGGTGACGCGCGCGGTGCTGTCGTGACGGATCCGGCGAGCCGCTACCACGGAGCCGAGGTCGCGTCGCTGGAGACGGCCGACGGGCGCCCGTGCCGGTACCTGCGCCGCCGGTTCCTGCCCCAGGTCGACGACCTGCACGTCGTGGCCGAACACGTGCTGACCCGGGGCGACCGCCCCGACCTGATCAGCGCCGACCACCTCGGCGACGCCGAGCTGTTCTGGCGGTTGTGCGACGCGAACCCCGTGCTGCACCCGGACGAGCTGACCGGCGAAGACCGGATCGGCACCGCCGTGCGCATCCCGTTCCCCGTGGCCTGAGGAGGACCGGTGGCGCACGAAGTCAAAACGACCCTGACCGTCCTGTCGGGCGCGGGGGTGCCGTTGCCCGTACCCGCCGACGTCACCGCGAAGATCGAGACCGCCGAGGTGCGGCTGTCCGAGTCGGGCCGCTCCGGCTTCCAGCTCGTCGTCGCCGACGGGCGGTCCGGGATCGCGGCCGTCGCGGACTACCCGGTGCTCTCGCGCGGCCTGTTCGAACGGTTCCACCGGGTGGTGGTGGTCGTCACGGTGGCCGGGCTGCCGCACGTGCTGATCGACGGCGTGGTGACCTGCCGGGAGCTCACCGTCGACCCGCCGAAGCTCGTGGTGACGGGGGAGGACCTCGGGGTGTTGATGGACGTCGAGGAACGCAACGCGGAGTACCCCGCGCAGAGCGACGCCGTGATCGCCGCCCGCCTGCTCGCGCGGTACGGGCGCTACGGCATCGTCCCGCTGGTCGTGCCGCCTCCCTCGGCCGACGTGCCGACGCCGGTCGAGCGGGTCGCCGTGCAGACCGGCACCGATCTCGGCCACCTCACCGCGATGGCGGCCCGGCACGGGTACGTGTTCCACCTCGCCGCCGGGCCGCTTCCCCGGTCCAGCACGGCTTATTGGGGTCCCGCGGTGCCGAGCGGGGATGTCGCGCCGGCGGTGTCCTACGGCGCCGCGCCGTTCGGCAACGTCGAGAGCCTCTCGTTCCGGGTGGACGGGCTGGCGCCCGCGTCGGTCCGGGGTTTCGTCCAGGACCGGCGGACCAACCGGGCCGTGCCGGTGATCGGGCTCGGCGGCGGCCGGCCGCCCATGGCGGTCCGGCCGGTCCGGCTGACCAACGGCGCCGGCGCCCGCACGGTGTCCTACCGGGACAGTGGCGCGAGTGCCGCGGAGGCGCTGGCCACGGCGAACGCCCGGGCGGAGGCGTCGGCGGACGCGGTGACCGCGACCGGCAAGGTCGACAGCACCCGGTACCCGGGTGTCCTGCGGCCCCGGCAGACCGTCGGAGTGCGGGGTGTCGGCTGGCAGCACGACGGGCTGTACCGGGTCCGCGGCGTCACGCACTCGATCGCGCGGGGTTCCTACACCCAGGATTTCACGCTGACGCGCGAAGGTGTCGGTTCGACGACGGTGGTGGTGCGGCCGTGAAGACGTTCTTCGGCAAGTACCGCGGCACCGTCGTGGCCAATGTGGACCCGTTGCGGCTGGCGCGGGTCCAGGTCAGCTGCCCGGCGGTCCTGGGTGACGGCCGGATGAGCTGGGCGCTGCCATGCGTGCCCTACGCGGGGCCGGGGGTGGGGCTCGTCGCGGTGCCGCCGGTCGGGGCCGCGATCTGGGTGGAGTTCGAGGCGGGTGACCCGGACTCGCCGATCTGGACCGGGTGCTTCTGGTCCACCGGCCAGCTGCCGCGGAGCGCCGGGCTGCCGACGGCCAAGGTGTTCCGCACCGACGGCGTGGAGGTCGTGGCCGACGACCTGCCGGGGACGGGCGGCCTGACGATCGAGGTCTCCCCGCCCGTCGTGCCCACCGCGTTGCGCTTCTCGTTGTCCGCCGGGGGGATCGAGCTGACCGCCGGCACGTCGAGCGTCGCGCTGACGCCGGCGTCGGTGTCGGTCAACAACGGTGCGCTGGAGGTGACCTGATGCCGGGGTTCCTGATCCAGGCCGGGGCGGTGGTGACCTGTTCCCACGGCGGCCCGGCACAGCCCACCGCGGTCCAGCCGCGGGTGCGGCTCGGCGGCGCGCCGGTGCTGCCCGCCACGACCGTGCACACGGTCGCGGGCTGTCCCTTCACGCTGCCGTCCGGCAACGGGCCGTGCGTCAGCGCGCAGTGGGTCGGCGCGGTCCGGGTGCGGGCCGGCGGGGTGCCCGTGTTGCTGTCCGAGAGCCGGTCCGTGTGCACGCCGACCGGCACGCCGCTGGTCGTCACCGTGACCCAGCAGCGCGTCAGGGGGATGTGAGCGTGCACATCGGGTTGCCCTTCCGCGTCGACGGCCGCGGCCGGACCGCGCGGGCCGACGACGACGAGTACGTCCGCGGCCTGGTGGAACAGGTCCTGTTCACGGCGCCGGGAGAGCGGGTGAACCGTCCGGCGTTCGGCAGCGGGGTCCGCCAGCTCGTGTTCGAACCCGCGGGCGGCGAACTGGCCGACGCGTTGCGGGTGCTGCTGCGGGGCGCGCTGCAGCAGTGGCTCGCCGACCGGATCGAGGTCGAGGCGGTCGATACCGAGGTGGCGGACTCGACGTTGAGCATCCGCGTCCGGTACCGGACGCGGGCCGGCGCCGAGGCCAGAACGGTCCTGCTGACCCGGGATGTCGTGTGATGACTGGTGTTCCGGTACCCGTCGACTACTTCGCCCGCGACTACGCCGGGCTGCGGCGCCTGCTGCTCGACCAGCTGGCGGCCGCTCTGCCCGACCGGCGGGACGACAGCCCGGCGGACCTGGGCGTCGTCCTCACGGAGTTGTTCGCCTACCTCGGCGACCACCTCGCCTACGCGCAGGACTCGGCGGCGACGGAGGCGTACCTGGGGACGGCCCGGTTCCGCGAGTCGGTGCGACGGCACGCCCGGTTGCTCGACTACCCGCTGCACGAGGGCGCCGCCGCGCGGACCTGGCTCGTCGTGACGGGCGAGGACGTGACGACCCTCGACGCCGGTCTCGAGGTGTCGACGCCCGGTGGGGAGAGCGTCTTCCACACGGTGCACCCGGTCACGGTCCGCCCGTCCCGCAACACCATCGAGGTGGACACCCGCGACGCCGAGCGCGCCGAGCTGGCCGCGGGGGCCACCAGCGCCCGGCTGGCCGGCGCACCGGCCGACCTCGCGTTGCGCGCCGGAGATGTGCTCGTGTTCGAGGACGCGGGGGCCGCCCGCAGCTGTGTCGTCCGGCTGACCGAGGACCCGGTCGTGCGCCACGATCCCGACTCGGTCACCGTCACCTGGCACGCGCAGGACGCCCCGCGCGCACCGCTTCGGCTGTGGCGGCTCCCGACCGCCGACGGCGGGCTCGAACCCACCACGGTCGTGCGCGGCAACGTGGTGCTGGCCGAGCACGGCCGGCTGGTCGCCGGGGAACCCGTCGCCCCGGCGACGGTGCCTGCCGACGGCCCGTTCCGGCCCCGGCTCGCCCGGCCGGGACTCGCCTACGCGGTGCCCTACGAGCACTCCGACGCCGTCGGGCGGCCGGCGGCGGACGCCCTGGTCATCGACCCCACGCTGGCCGTGCCCGCGATGGTGGCGCTGCACGACGAAGTGAGCGCGTGGCAGGTGCGTGCGGACCTCGTCGGCAGCGGCCGGTCCGCGGCGGACTACGTCGTCGAGAAGGCCGAGGACGGCACCGCGCGGCTCCGGTTCGGCGACGGCCGGGAGGGCCGCGCACCCGTGCCGGGAACGGTGCTGCGGGCGTCCTACCGCATCGGCGGCGGCCCGGACGGCAACGTGGGCACGGGAGCCGTCACCGAGCTGGTGACGCCGGTCGCGGGGGTGCGGGTACGCAACTGCGTCCCGGCCGTCGGTGGTGCGGCGGCCCAGCCGACCGAGCAGGCCAGGCTGCTCGCGCCGCACGGCTCGCACGTCCTCGCGAGAGCCGTGACCGAGGCCGACCACTCGGAGATCGCGATGCGCCACCCCTCGGTCGGGCGCGCGTGGTCGGTCCGGCGCTGGACGGGGTCCTGGCACACGGTGACGACGGTGATCGACCCGCCGGCGGGCGTCGTGCCCGACCTGGCGCGGATCGCCGGCTTCATCGGACGGCACGCCGTCGCGGGCGAGGACGTGCGGGTGGTGGCCGCGGTCGCCGTCCCGCTCGACATCCGGCTGACCGTGTACCCGCGCCCCTCGGCCGCGCCCGCCGAGGTGCTGGCCGGCCTGCGCGATGCGTTCACGGCCGGGCTGACCCGGGACGGCCGTCCCGGGTTCTTCCACCCGGACGCCTTCTCCTTCGCCGGCCCCGTCCACCTGAGCCGGGTGGTGGCCGCGGCGATGGCGGTACCCGGCGTCCGGTGGGTCGACACCGGCGACGATCCGGCCGTCGGCAACCGGTTCCACCGGTGGGGCCGGCGGGCCGAAGGGGAACTCGCCGCCGGCACCATCGTCCTCGGCGAGTACGAGGTGGTCAGCTGCGTGAGCGATCCGGACCGGCCCGGGCTCGGCGCGATCGACTTCGTGCTGGAGTCGGCCCGGTGACGCGGGACGTCGTCGTCCGCCGGTGCCTCGACGCGCTGCGGACCGGCTTGCCGGAGCTGGCGGTGGACAACCCGGACGACCCGGCGGTGGCCCTCGTCGGCGCCTGGGCCACCGTGGTCGACATGCTCGACTTCTACCGCGACCGGATCGCGGCGGAGGGGTACGTCGCGACCGCGGTCGAGGAACGGTCGGCGCTGGAGCTGGGCCGCGCGGTCGGGGCCGAACCGGTCCCCGCGATCGGCGCGTCGGTGCTGCTGTCGGTCACCGCGGGAGAGGTGCCCGAGGTGGTCGTGGCGGCCGGCACGGCCGTGCACAGCATTCCCGGGCCGGACGGGACGACGCAGGTCTTCGAGACGGACGCCGAGCTGCGGGCCCGGCCGGAGCGGAACTCGGTCCCGTTGCGGCAACGGCGGCCGCAGCGGCCGAGCGGGGTGGTGACCGGCCTGCGGGTCCGGGAAACCACGCTGCGCGCCGGTGACTTCGTCCTCGTCCGCGTCGGCTCGTCGGCGTACCCGCGGGTGCTCTCCGGTGTCCACACCGGACAGCCGGAGCCCGGGGTGACGACTCTCGGCTGGGTCGAGCCGGTCACTGTGCCGGCGGACGCCGGTATCGAGGTGCACGTCTTCCGCGTGCGCACCGCGCTCTTCGGGCACAACGCACCCGACTGGACGGCGATGCCGGCCGCCGTCAAGTCGGACTACGGGGGCGCCGACGCCGCCGACTGGCCGGGTCTCGACGTCGTGTCGTCCACCGACCCGGATGACGACGGGCCGGCCGTGGAGCTGGCCGGCGACCACCCGTCGATCGGCGTCGGGTCGTGGCTGCTGCTGCGCGCTCCGGGCAAGACGGACGTCCTGCGGAAAGTGCTGGCCGTCCGGACGAGCGCCGCGGCGGGCTTCGCCGTCAGCGGCCCGGTCACCCAGGCGGTGATCGAGGGCGGGGCGGACCTGTTCGACGGCTTCACCCGCCGCACGACCACCGTGCTGGGGCAGAGCGAACAGCTCACGCTCGCCGACGAACCGGACACCGCCGAGATCGCCGCGCCCGTGCTGGATCTCGCGGAGCCGGTGCCGTTCACCCCGGGGGCACCGGTGATCGTCGTCGGCCGCGACACCGGGGGTGAACTCCTTGCCCAGCACGGGATCGTCGTGGCCGCGACGGGATCGACGCTGGCGCTGACCGCGCCCCTGGCGTCCGGGATCGTCCAGGCGTCCGGGACCGTGCTGGGCAACGTGGTCGCGGCGACCGCCGGCGAGACCGTGGCCGAGGTGCTCGGCAGCGGCGACGGATCCGCCACCCACCAGCGGTTCCCGGTCCGGCGTGCGGTGGTCGGGCACGTGCCCGCCGCCACCGGCGACGGCTTCCGGTCGACACTCGACGTGCGGGTGGACGACGTGTCCTGGGCCCAGGTGCCCGAGATGCTGTCGGCCGGCCCCGCAGACCGGGTGTTCCGCGTGCGGGAGGAAGCCGACGGGACCGCGGTGGTGTGGTTCGGGGACGGCGTGCACGGCGCCCGCCTCACCACGGGAACCGGGAACGTCGTGGCCGTCTACCGGACGGCGGCGGGGCGTGCCGCGAACGTCGGGGCCGGCACGCTGCGCCTGCTGCCGATCAGCCCGCTCGGCGTCACCGGGGTGGACAACCCGGTGCCCGCCACCGGTGGCACCGACCGCCGTCCCGTGGACCTCGCGCGGATCCCCTACGCCGCAGGCGTTCTGGACCGGGTCGTGTCGCCGGCCGACCACTTGGCCTTCGCGCTCGCGTTCGCCGGCGTGCGCACGGCGGCGCTGACCGTGTTCGGCAAGGGCACCCGCCCGGTCGTGCACCTCGACGTCGTTACGGTGGGTGGTGCCGGCCGGGTCGTGGACGACCTGCGGGCCGCGCTGCGGGCCGTCCGGTCGCCGGAGGGTGACCTGGACGTCCAGCAGTGCCAGGAGGTGGAGTTCGAGGTGTCGCTCGAAATCGTGCTCGAGAAGCCCGGTGACACCCGGGTCACGACGGCGGTTTCGTCGGCGGTGCGGGACACGTTCGGTGCGGATGGCCGCGCGATCGCCGAGCCGGTCGCGCTCTCGCAGATCGTGGCCGTCGCGCAGCGGGTGCCGGGCGTCGCGGCGGTCCGGCCCACCGCGCTGCACCGGCACGGCGCCGCGGTGGCCGTGGCCCAGGTGCTCGACGCGCTGCCCGCCCGGCTCGGCTTGTCCGGTGTGGTCGCGGCGCAGCTGCTCGTGGTCCACGAGATCGTGGTGCGGGAGGCTTCCGGATGACCGGCAACCCGATGTACGACCTGCTCCCGCAGTACGTCCGGACCCGCGACGCGGACCTGGGCCACCCGCTGCGGTCGCTGCTCGCGCCCCTGGAGGACGAGTACCGGCGGGTCCGCCACGACGTCGACCGCCTCTACGACGACTGGTTCGTCGAGACGTGCCGGGCCGAGGTGCTCCCGCTGCTGCTGGACCTCGCCGGCGGCCGGACCCTCACCGGTGCGCCGTCGCGGGCTCTGGTCGCGCACAGCGTCCACACCGGCCGGATCAAGGGCACGGCCGAAGGTCTGCGCGGGATGGCCGCCGACGTCACCGGCCGGCCGGCGGACGTGGTCGAGTACTTCGCCCGCCTGCGCGTCACCCAGCACGTCGACAACGTCCGGCCCGGCCGCCTCGCGCTCCCGGACCTGCGGGACACGGCCGGCCTGGCCCGCCTGGGCACCGCGCACGACGAGGTGGCGCGCGGCGCCGACGTTCGCGACATGACCGGCGGGGTGGCCCGCCACAACGTCGCGAACATCGGGGTGTACCTGTGGCGGCTGGACAGCTACCCGTACCGCGGTGTGCACGCCCGCGCGGTGGACGGCGGACGCGGCCGGTGGACGTTCGACCCGGCGGGCCGGGACACCCCGCTGTTCACCCCGGATGCGCGGCCGCTCTCCCGGCTGGACCTGCATTCGGCGCTCGCCGGCGGTGCCGCCGGACCGGCGGTGGCGGTCGTCGTGGACGGCACCTCGGTGCCGTTGTGCGCCGCCGACCTGAGCGCGTGGGACCAGCCCGCGGACGGGCAGGTGGCCGTGGACCCGGAGCTGGGCCGCCTCACGGTCGGCCGTCGTGCCGGGGCGCCGCTCGTCGAGGTCGCCTACCACGCGGGTGCGCCCGGCGACCTCGGCGCGCACTCGTACTACCGCGGCCCGGCCCTCGCGGGTGCCCTCGCCGCCGCGGACTTCCCGAGCCCGTCCGCCGCGGACTGGCGGGCGGTGGTGCGGCAGCGGTCCGGCTCGTTCACCAGCTTCGCCGACGCGGCGGCGGCGTGGAGCTCGTTGCCCGCCGACCCCGCCGGCCGCTTCGGGGTGATCGTCGTCGCCGACAGCGCCACCTACTCCGAGGACCTGGACCTGCGGCTGCGCCCCGGCGAGCGCCTGCTCGTCGTCGCCGCGGCGACGACCGCGGCCGGCGTACTGGTCCCGGTGGGCGTCCGGCCGCACTTCGCCGGCGGCGTCCGCGTCCGGACCCGGCCGGGTCGCGCGCCGGTGCCGACCGGGCTGGTCCTCGACGGCCTCTCGATCGAGCGCGGGGTGCGGGCGGACGACGGCCTCCCCGGCACGCTGGTGGTGTCCGGCTGCACGGTGCTGGGTGGCCTGGGGGCGGAGACGGCGAAGTCACCGGCGGGGCACACCTTCCGGCTGCTGCGCTCGGTCGTCGAGAGCGTCGAACTGCCCGGCCGGCGGGTCGTGGCCCAGGACAGCGTCGTGTACGCGCGGGGGAAGGCCGTGGTGGCGGACGACCTCGAGCTGGTCGCGTGCACCGTGCTCGGTGACGTGGCGGCGCGGACGGTGTCCGCCACCGACTCGATCCTGACCGGCGCGGTGACCGCCACCGACGGCAGCCAGGCCCGGCACAGCCACCTCGGCTCCGGTGTCGGGCAACCGGTGTTCGACTCGGTCGACCCGGCGCATCCCGCGTTCTGCCGGCTGTCCCCGGGGTGCCCGCCGGAGATCACGACGGGTGCCGGTGACCAGGGGGAGATGGGCGCGCACCACCACCTCGGCCAGGGCCGGCGGCTCGCCGAGCTGGCGTTCCAGCTCGACGGGCACCTGCGGCCGGGTCTGGTCGCCGGCACGTGCTTCGCCACCTGAACCGGCTCACGACCGCACAGACATGGGGAAAGGCAGGACATGAAGGGCGATTTCACCCGCCGGACGTTCCGCAGGGCCGACCGGTACCGCGGGGTGCTGCTGCAGCAGGGCAGGGTGGCGCTCGACGCCGACTGGAACGAGCAGCACGAGATCCAGCGCTACCACGACGAGCTGACCGCGCGGGACGCGATCGGCCCCCACGGCGCTCCGGTCGACACGGCCGGTTTCCGGATCACCGACGCCGACGGCGAGGAGCCGCGCGAGTGCTCGTGGGACCGCCTGACCGTCTCGCAGGGCCGGTACTACGTGCAGGGCGTCCTGTGCGAGAACGACCTGCCCCTGCCGCTCTCGGAGCAGCCCGACCTGCCCGGCGTGGCCGAACCCCTCGAGGACGGCCGGTATGTGGTCTACCTCGACGTGTGGTCGGAGCACGTCACCGCGCTGGAGGACCCGCGGCTGCTGGAGGTCGCGCTCGGCGGAGCCGACACGGCGACCCGTGCGCGCACCGTGTGGCAGGTGCGGGTCCAGTGGCTGCCCGACCACCACACCGTGGCCGGGGACGTCGCCCCGCCGTGGACCCCGGCGTACACCGGAACCCCGCGTGGCCTGCGGGCCAAAGCTGTCGCCGACCCGGATGCGCCCGCCGGGCTGGTGCCGTCGTCGGCCGCCTACCGGGGGCTGCGCAACCAGCTCTACCGCGTGGAGATCCGCGACGGCGGCGACCGGCCCACGTTCGTGTGGTCCCGGGACAACGGATCCGTCACCGCACGGGTCGCCGAACTCGCTTCGGACACCGGGGGCGACGACCTCCGGGTGCGGATCGACGCGCCGCCGCGGGACGCGGTGTCGGGGTTCCCGGCCGGCTGCTGGGTCGAGCTGGTGGACCGGGACAGGAGCCGGCGCGGCGAACCGGGGTTCCTCGGCCGGGTGTCGGGTTCGGCGGACGTCGACCTGACCGTCGGCGGCTGGGACGGACCGGCCCCCCGGCCGCTCGACCTGGTGGATCCCGTGATCCTGCGCCGGTGGGACAGCGACGGCGCGGTGCCGGTCGCGGACGGGTGGCTCGAGCTCGATCACGGGCTCTCCGTCCAGTTCTCCGGTGGGCTGGCGACCTGCGGGGACCACTGGCTCATCCCGGCCCGCACGGCGCTGACGGCCGGCTCACCGGCGGGCGCCGGCGTCCAATGGCCGGCGGCCGAGGACGAGCCGGTGTTCCTCCCGCCGGACGGCATCATCCACCAGTACGCCGCGATCGCGCTGCTCGACCTGCGCGAGAAGAAGTGGACGCGGATGGCCGACTGCCGCGCCACCTTCGCGCCGCTGGCCCAGGCCAGGGCCGATCCCGCGAGTCAGGCCGCCCCGGGCCTGCACGTGGAACGGGTGGCGTTGCGCCGGACCGGGAGCAAGGTGGAGAACGACCAGCGGGTCACGCCGGCGGAGCTGCTGACCGGCCTCACCGTCGAATTCGACGGCGCCCCGGTGCCGCTCGGTGGTCCCGGCCGGCCGCCTCTGACCGTGACGATCGACCTGCCCTACTCCGAGGCCGAGAGCATCTCCGACGGCGATGCCCGGCGGGTGCTCGGTACCCGGCCGCTCCTGCTGGACGCGATCGTCGAGGCCGACCGGGCGTCGCTGGTGTGGATTCCCGGCGACGTGGTGTCCGACAGCCTGGCCAACCTGGTCAGCGTGCTGCACGAACGGGGCGTCGAACGGCTGCTGTGCACGCTGCGGATCGACGGGAGGTCGGTCGTGGACAGTGACCACCCCACCCGGATGCTCAACGGCCTGGCGATCCACCGTGCCCGCGAGGACGGCACGGTCGAGCAGCTCCTGCCCACCGTCGACGACGTGCGCGGCGCGGACTTCAGCACCTGGTTCTGGCTCGACATCGAGCCGGAGCCGGGCAAGTTCGACAGCGCCAAGTTCGACGCCAACGTCTTCGGCTGACCCGTCTTCGGCCGATCGTGTTCTGAGGAGAAACCCTGATGTCGTTGGATGACAAACGTGCCGGCGAGCTGATCCGCGCGGAGGACTGGAACGAGCTCGTCGCCGTGGTCAAGGATCTGCAGGCCGAGAACACGGCGTTGCGGGCGCGGGCCGACCAGTTGCAGGCCGGGAAGCTGGGTCTCGCCGAGGGCGGCCGGGTCACCGGTCTGCTCGAGGCGACGGTGTTCCGGGCCGACGCGGTGCGCAGCTCCGGCCTCGGGGCCGAGTTCGTCCGGCCGGTCGGCAGCACGTGGGAGCACTCGACGAACCAGTCCACCTGGCAGACGCTGGTCACCAAGCAGGTCGGGGTGTCCCGCACGACGACGTTCCTGCTGATCGGGCACGGCTCGGGGAAGGCCGAGGACGGGACGCATCCGTTGGAAGTCGGCATCTTCAAGGACTCGCAGTGGCAGGGCACGGAGAGCGTCACCGGCGCGTCCGACGTGGCCTGGGGCATGGGCTACTCGGGACCCAGCACGGACTCGCTGCGCCACGCCGGCCAGATCGTGGCCATGGCACTGTGCCGGGTCGAGCCCGGCGCACCGGTGTTCCAGCTGCGCTACCGCGCGAGGACCGGCCAGAAGCTGGTCACGGTGTACGGCCCGTCCCTTTGGATCATCCGCCTGGGTGACCCCACGCCTCAGTAGGTGAGTTTCTTGAAGCAGGTGAGGGCTGCCGAGAGGGTGAGGACGGGGTTCGGGCCGGTCATGGATCCCTTTTTTGCTCTGACCGAGGCTCCGTCGCAGACGGCCCGGGACCGATCATGCCGGACGACCACAAGCCCTGCTGAGACACGCTCTTAGGGGCCGCCTCGACTCGCCGGCGTACGGTCTCGTCGGCGAGGACGGCCGTTTCGACGGCGGCCCGCAGTCCCGCCGTCGAGCCGGCCAGCAGGGCGGTGATCTCGGCGGCGGGCAGCTCGACGACGAGGGTTTCGATGTGCACGGTTTCCGCGCGGCCGGTCAGGTCGGCCATCCGCTGACCTCCGTGCCGGTCAGCCGGCGGTCGAGTTTGGCGTATTCGGCCCGGGCGGCTTCCAGGACGTGGGCCATGGTCACGGCTTCTCCCGCGTCGGCGGCGAGGTAGGCGGCGGACAGGGCCGTGTCGCGGATGGCCGCGCCGGTGATCGTCAGCTGGGCCAGCAGGTCGTGGTCGAGGTCGCGGGTGGGAGCCGCGGCCGGGAACGCCGTGCGCCAGATGGCCGCCCGCGAGCGCGCGTCGGGGAACGGGAAGTCGACCACGAACCGGAGCCGCCGCTGGAACGCCGGGTCGAGGCTGTCCTTCAGGTTCGTGGTCAGGATCGCCAGCCCGCGGTAGCTTTCGATGCGCTGCAACAGGTAGCCGACCTCGATGTTGGCGTACCGGTCGCGGCTGTCGGTGACCTCGCCGCGCTTGCCGAACAGCGCATCCGCCTCGTCGAAGAGCAGGACCGCGCCGCCGGCGTCCGCGGCGTCGAACACCCTGCTGAGGTTCTTCTCCGTCTCGCCGACGTACTTGCTGATCACCCGGCTCAGGTCCACGCGGTAGAGATCCAGGTGCAGCTCGCCGGCCACCACCTCGGCCGCGAGGGTCTTCCCGGTGCCGCTGGGCCCGGCGAAGAGCGCGGCGGTGCCGAGGCCGCGGGCGCCCGCGAAGCCCCACCCGTCCAGGACGAGGTGCCGGTGGCGGACGTGCGCGACCAGCCGGTGCAGCCGCGTGGACTGGTGGGCCGGCAGCACGATGTCGGCCCAGCCCGCGCGGCTCTCCACACGTTGCGCGACGGCGTCGATGCCGGGCCGGGCGTGGCTTTGGCACCCGCGCCACAGGTCGTCGACCGTGACCTGCCCGGCCGCCCTCGCCTCGGACACCACGGCGCGCACGGTGTCCGCGTCCAGGTCGAACTGCGCCGCCAGCCGGGTCACCTCCGGTACCGGGACCCGGTCCGCCACGTCACGCCACAGCAGGACGCGTTCGGCCACCGAAGCGGCCGGCACGCTGATCCGGGGCAGAGCCGGGCCCGGAGGCGGCCGGGGCGCGATGATCGCCACCGGGGCGCTCAGCCGGCCGGCGAACCGGACCGCGGCGAGGTGCGCGGGTTCGTCCGCCTCCACGAGGTCGAGGATCCACGCGGTCGGGGTCAGTGTGCTCTCACGTTCGCACAACGCCGCCAGTTCGTTGCGCGGCCGCACGTCCCGCGGCAGGTCCGCGCCGTCGAGGACGACCGGTCGCCGCCCGGCCCGGGCGCTCGCCGTCGCGGCGATGGCCAGCAGATCGGCCCGGTGGCGCCCGAGCACCACGACGTGGGGGGTCGACGGGTCGGCCCACTGCCGTGCCAGCGTGGCGGCGGCGGGGTGCCCGGTCGCCGCCGGGGGAGGGGGTGCCGAGAGGGCCGCGATCGCCGGGTCCAGGTAGTCGAGGCCGGTCAGGGCGTGCAACACCCGTTCCTCGATCCGCAGGGTGCCGGCGGTCGGTGACTCCGGGTGGGTCAGCGTCACCAGGCGGCACGCTCGCAGAGGACCGGCCGGGGAAATGGCGTCCCAGTGCGGGCTGTCCAGAGTGGACAGTGCGAGGCCGAAGCTCGCCCACGTGCGGCCGGGTTCACCGTGGGCCTTCGCGCAGGCGTGCGCGAAGCCCGTGTCGAGCTCCACCCCCGCGCACAGCAACAGCACGTCGCGTTCGAAGCCGGACAGGCCGAAACCGTCGCGCAGCGCGTCGAGCGCGGGCGGCTCGGGGAGGGTCCACGCGGTCCGGGGCACCGGCTCCGCACTGTCGGGGTCGAGGCGCCCGGCCAGCTCGTCCAGTGCCGCCGCGAGGTGGCCGTGGTTCGCCGCCGACCACTCGGGCGACCGGGTCACTCCGCGTCCGGCGTCAACAGAGTGGCTTTGACGCGGACCTTCTTCGGCTTCTCGGCCGGGACGGCGGCCGGGACCTCGTCCGCGACGTAAACGGCGGTCGCCTGGTAGGCGACCGACAGCCGGTAGGCGGAGTGGAACAGCGCCGACCAGAGCTTCGTCGCCGACTCCTGGTCGAGCGGGAGCATGCTCAGCCGCACGACGTCCGGCGCGGTGGCCGGGTCGAGGTGCTGTTCCCACGCGTCCGGGTCGATCTGGACCGCCCGGGCCGCGACGTCGGCGACCAGGGCGCGGTCCAGCACCGGGTGGCGCGCCAGCGTCGCGACCGTCATGCCGAGGAGCCGCTGTGGCTCCAAAGTCGACTCGTCGCCGTAGAAGGTGAGCAGGTAGTCCAGATCGAGGCACTGCACGGCCGGGGCCACCGTGCCGGAGCCGGACCGCCTGGTGGGCAACGCGTCCAGCCCCGGTGCGCCGCGGGGTGCCGCGCGGTAGAGGAAGACGTTCACGCCGCTGACCTGAGTGTCCACAGTGGCCAGTGCCGACGGTCGGATGGTGGTGACCTGGGCGCTGCGCACGTCACCGGGGCTCGCGCCGGCCAGGACGTCGCCGAGGATCCGCCTGAGGGTCGCGGTGACCATGGCCACCGCCAGGTGACTCATTTCCCCTCGCGGCCGGACAGGTAGTCCTCGAGCGACATCGACCGGGTGGGTGCCCGTCGCGCACGGGCGGGAGCGGGTGCCGCGGTCGTCGTGGCGGCGGGCCGGACCACGACGGTGCCGATGGTGACGGTGACGTTCGGCGCGACCGGCGCCGGCGCGGGAAGGCGGGTCCGCGCGGGCGCCGCGAACTCCCTCGTGGCCACCGGTGCGACCGCGCTCGCCGGCGGAACGGGCGCGTCGGTCACGGGAGACTGCTCGGTCACGGTGGTCTCCTGGACCTCGGGTGCTACGGGAGCGCCGGCGGGAGCGGGCTCGGCCGCCACACCGGAGACGCCGGCGACGACATCGGCGGGGACCGGGCCGGGTGTCCCGCGCTGGTCGTCGCCGGCGCCCGGCGGTCGTGACGCCGGTCGCTCGGGCTCGGCGTGGGTGGCCGTCGCGGCGCGCGGTGGCCTGAGGGTCGACTGCCGCGCCGGTTCGGCGACTCGCCCGGGGAGCGGCCGGGCGGCGTCGCGTCCCGCCCGGCGGTCCGGTACCGCGGACCCAGCCGGCGGAACCGGCTCGGACTCGGCTCCGGCGACCGGAAAGGCCGGCGAGCCGGGCTCGGTTCCGGCTGGTTCCCGTTCGACGGCCTGGCCGGCCGTCGCCGGCCGCGGGACCGCCTGCTCGCGGATCACCGTCGCGGCCGGGGGTGTGCCGCCGCTCTCCGCCGGCCGGGAGGTGCTCGGCCGTTCCGCTTCGACCAGCGGGTCGGGCTGCGCCGCGGGCACGACCACGGGAGCGTTCCGGCGCAACGGTTGTGACAGCCCCAGCGTCCGGTCGACGAGGTGGTCCAGGAAGTCGGTCATCCGGCCGCCATCCTCAGATAGGTGGCGCGCCGCCGCGGCCCGAGCGCCAGGATGTCGTGTTCGGTCCACCCGTAGGCCGAGGCCAGCAGGTGTACCTCAGCCAGCAGGTCGAGGGCGTGCCGTTCGACTTCGGCCCACAGCAGGACCGCGACGTCGAGGTCCGCCCTGGTCACGCTCGCGCACTCGGGGCACGTGGCCGCGATGGTGACGGCGCTCGCCGGTGCCGCAGTCTCCATGACTTCCGCCCACCGGTCGCCGTCCGGGGTGCCGGGACCCCGGGCACACCGCGTCAGCAGGTGTGCACGCGCCTGTGCCGGGGACATCCCGCGGATCTGCCGCAGGTCTTCGCTGGTGGGCAGCGCGAAGGGCACGCCGTCCAGATCGAGCTGCTTCGCCGGCGGGGGATCGGGCAGTGCGGCCAGGTCGACCGCGACGTCGAGGGCGTCCCCGCAACCGGTGCACGCGAATTCCCCCACGACGACCGACCGCCCCGACAGCGTCCGCAACGCCGCGAGAAGCACGGCGTCGCGCCGGGCGACGTCGGTTCGCGCCGCCTCGTCGACGTCGATGCCGTCGAACGCGGCGAACATCGTCACCGCCCGGTCGAGAGAATCCCGCCCGCTGCCCTGTTCCCACGCCACCAGCACGTCCGCGGCGAGCAAGATCAGCCCGGGTAGCCGGGTTCGGTGGGCTCGACGACCGCGAGGTCACGTTCCCAGCCCTCGTTCTCCAGCTTGATGTGCTGGATCGCGACGGCGTTCGCGTTGGCGTCGAGCTCGGGAAGTGCCTGGTACTCCGAAACCCAGCAGCGGTAGACCTTGTAGGCGATGGCCAGCTGCCCTGCCTCGTTGTAGACCTCCAGCACCAGGTCCTTGCGGAAGTCGCTCAGCGAGAGCTCCGAGCCCAGCCCGTTGCCGTACTTGTGCGCCTGATTGGCCCACTGCTCGAACGCGGTGTCGTGCGTGACCCCGCGTTCGAGGGTGATCGCGGTGTACTCGGTGCGGCCGGGGGACTTGCGGCTGCTGCTCGGGTCGCCGCCGTCCCGGTGGGAAACGACCTCGGTCGTCCGGCTCAACGCGCCGACCTTGCTGACGCCCGCGACGTACCTGCCGTCCAGGCGGACGCGGAACTTGAAGTTCTTGTACGGGTCCCGCCGGTGGGCGTTGACGGTGTACTCGGCCATCGTGCCGGTGTCCTCCCTGATCAGGCCTGCGTCGCGGTCGTCTGCTGGATCTGCAGGACCACGAACTCCGCCGGGCGCACCGGGGCGAACCCGACGAGCACGTTGACCCGGCCCGCCGCGACGTCGTCCGGTGTCGTCGTGTCCTTGTCGCACCGGACGAAGAACGCCTCGGCCGGGGTGGTGCCCTGGAACGCCCCCTGCCGGAACAGGCCCTGCATGAACGACCCGATCGCGAGCCGCAGCTGCGACCAGAGCGGCTCGTCGTTCGGCTCGAACACCGCCCACTGGGTGCCGCGGAACAGCGACGACTCGAGGTACAGGGCCAGCCTGCGCACCGGCAGGTACTTGTACTCGTCGCCCAGCTGGTCGGAGCCGCGCATGGTCCGCGCTCCCCACACCACCGGCCCGGTCCCGGGGAACGCGCGCAGGCAGTTCACACCGAGTGCGTTGAGCCGCCCGTTTTCCTCGTCGGTCAGGGTGACGGCGAGGCTGGTACCGCCCGCGAGCGCGGCGTCGACCCCCGCGGGTGCCTTCCACACCCCGCGGGTCGCGTCGGTGCGCGCGATCACGCCGGCCACGGCGCCGCAGGAGGCGAACTCGCCGGACCGCCCGTCGGCGGTGGGATCGCGCTGAAGCAGCTTGGGGTAGAAGACGGCGGCGTTGCGGGCCGCTTCGCCGGTCACGCCCGCCGCCGCCAGCGCGTTCGGCACGCCCGCGGGCGCCACGCCGCCGGGGAGGTCGACGATCAGCACGGCGCGCCGGCGCACGCACAGCTGCGCGGCGGCGCCCAACACCTTGGCGTCCACGGCTTTGGCGGGGTCGGTCGGCGGAACGCACAGCAGGGTGAACGGGTCGGCGAGGTCCAACGCCCGGATCCCGTGGTGCCGGTCGGCGAACCCTTCGCCGTCGTAGTCGTCCTTGCCGAGCGCTGCGCCGGCCGACGTGGGCGTCGCGACGGCGAACGCCGTGTCCGGTCCGGTGACGAGTGGCCGCGGGATCGCGGAGTCGCCCGCCGGTGGCACGACCCGGACGAGCGCGGACCCCGCGGCGAGGACGTCGACCACGAACCGGGGACCCGCGGTCGTGGTGAGGTTGCGGTACGCCTCCTGCTTGGACGTCGCGGGATCGGTGACGGTGAGGTTGAACAGCGTCGTGGACGTCGGATCGACGACGTCGTGGTCGACGTCGATCCGCAGCCGGTCGGCCCACGGGCCCGGGTCGGCCGCCCGCAGCACCAGGCCGGTCTGGCCCGTCGGCAGGCCGGCCTGGTGGAACTCGGCCGTTCCCGCGGTGGCGGAGACCACCCGGACGACGACGGCCTGCCCGCCACCGTTGGCGAAGTAGTCGCGCACGGCGAAGCCGACCGGGGTCCCGAGCCCGCCGAACGTGCGCTCGTAGCCCGCGTAGCTGTCGACTGTCACGGCCTGGTGCACCGGACCCCGGGTCGTGGGACCCACGAACGCGGTCACCGAGGTCGCGACGCCGGTGATCGAGCGGGTACCGGACGGCACCTCGGCCACGTACACACCGGGGTAGGAGGTGTTCACGACGACCATGACGCCTCTTTCGGTTCGGGTCCGCGTGCCGGGGGTGGGGTTCTCGAGCCACAGTTCGGGACGGCACATTAGCGAGCCGATGTCTCCGTGGAATCACCGCCGCATCTCATCGTTCGCCGTCTCCCCGCCGAGATCCCCGTTGCGCCGCGCCGATACTGTCGGTTCCCCAGCAAGTCGCTGGCCCAGCAGAAGACGGGGGGACCAGTTGTCACCCAAAACGTTCACTGCCACCCAGAAAACGGCCGGTCACGGCATGCTCACCCTGTTCGGTGGGTTCCAGCTCCAGATCGACGGCACGGTCGTCAAGCTCGCGGTCGGCGCGCAGCGGCTGGTCGCGTTCCTCGCCGTCGGCGGACCCTCCCTGCGGAGCCGGATCGCGTCCGCGTTGTGGGGTGACGGCCCGGAGAACCGCGCCCAGGCGCGGTTGCGCACGACGATCTGGCGGGTGAACAACCTGGTGCCGGGACTGGTCGCCAACCGCCAGGGGCTGCTGGCGGTGGCGGAATTCGTCGAATCCGACGTCCGGCGGTTCGCGGCGGAGGCGCGAACCCAGCTGAGCGGCGGTGCGGAACCGAGCACGGCGACGCTCGACCTGGGCTCGGGAGAACTGCTGCCCGGCTGGGACGACGACTGGGTGCGGTTCGAGCGTGATCGCTTCAAACAGCTGCAGCTGCACATGATGGAGGCGATCGCGGCGGTGCTGCGGGCGCGCGGCGACTACGGGATCGCCCTGGACATCGCCCTGCACGCGGTGCGGACCGACCCGTTGCGGGAAAGCGCTCGCCGGGCCGTGATCGATGTGCACCTCGCGGAGGGCAATCACGTGGAGGCGTTGCGCGAATACCGGCGGTTCCACCACGAGCTGCTGACCGAGATCGGGGCGCGTCCGTCACGGGCGCTGTCCCAGCTGGTGTTCGCCCCGACGGCCTGAGCGCGAACCCGTTCGTACCGAAAGGATCCCAGTCATGACCGACCGAGCTCCGGACCAGCGGCGCGACCAGTCCGGTTCCAGGCCCGCACAGACTCCGCCCACGTCGGGGTCCAGGGCCGATACGTGGATGGGCAAACCGGGCAGCTACAAGTTGAGAGCGGTTCCGATCCATGGGAACCAGCCCAAGATCACGGTGTTCGGCGCAGCCGCGTTGGAGGCGGCGCGAGACGACCGGCTGCGGATGCTGGGGTACCTGATGAACGGCTCCGAACGGGTCGAGGACTACGCCACCGGGGTTTGTTACGACATCGTGGCGTTCATCCTCGCGCTGGACGGCCGGATCGACCGGAAGACGCTGGAGGGGACCGGCGGTCAGGACTGGCTGAAGTACTTCGACTTCGACAGCGGAACGAAGTGGAGCGGGGAAGCGATCCCGACGGGGAGCGCGGTCGGCTTCAAACGGATCGGCGACTACGAACCAGGGTACTTCCACGCGACGGTGGCCGTCGGCGGAACGTTCGTGCGGGGTGTGAACGCGAACGGAATCACCTACGGCTGGCTGGACAAGGCCGACTTGACCGAACGGCTCGCGGGCAGGCGCGACATCGAGGTGCGCTACCTGACACCGTGATCAGGTGAACCAGTGACCGAACGTCTCCTCGTCCTTGAGGCCGAGGAGCTTCGAGTCGTCCAGATCCTTGAACACCGCCAAGTACTTGTCGAGCTCCACCGGATTCCCTAGCATGGCCTCGTTCACGGCGCGCACGAGCGCGTCGCCCCGGTGCTCGACGAGCACGCGGAGGTCCTTCAGCCGCGGGTCGAACAGGACCGGCGCGAGCTTCTCCTCCGCGGCCAGATGGGCGCGATCTTTTCCTTGTTCGACGTTCATCGTGGGGAACGGCGGAATTTCCTCGTGGCGGGTCAACCGACCGATGGATCCGGTCGGTTCTTGCCCCCCGGGCGCTTCGATCCGAACCCGTCCCGGCAGCTTGGCGAACGCTCCGGTCCGGACGAGCTTGTCGAAGCGATCCGGTGGCAGGAAGCCGCTGATCGTGTCCAGCGCCGACTTGACGTTGGGAGCGAATTCATTTCGTCCCCCGGTGCTGACCACGATCTCGCCGCCTTGCGTCTGGGGGAGGATCTTCTTCGTCAGGAAGAACTCGAGTAGCTGCTCCACCGTTCCCGCCTTTTCCGAGCCCGGGATCAGGCGTTTTTTCTGCTCGGGATTCAGTCGCACGAACCGGGCCAACGGAATGGAGTGGGTCACGTGCTGCATCATCTTCGGCGCCACGCTCTTCGTGAGCGGCGTCAGTCCTGGCGCGAGCCTGTCCAGCTCGGGCGTGCCCGTCCATTTACCCTTCGCGAGTGCGATGGGCAACTGTGCGACGTTCTTGCCAAAACTGCGGATCGGAAATTTCTTGAGGTCGGCGTCGATCTGCGTTTTCAGCTCTTTGGCGTCCTTGAGCACCTTCCTTGTGAACGGCCGGGTCCGGAACTCGACCTGCACGAGTGCTCCGGGTCCTTCCGGCTTGATGTCGTCGATGAGGAACTCGACCCGGTCGGTGGACGCCAGCGTGACGTTGATCAGGCTCTCGGCCATGGTGACGTAAGCGGGCCGGACCAGGAGGTGGTTCCCCGTCTCGATCTCGAACCCCATTCTCGTGTTCTTCTCCACCAAGCGGCCGCGCTGGTAGTGCGCACTGATCTCCGGGCCCAGGTCGTCCAGAAACGTCCGAACGGTGGCGAGGTCGTGCGCGGGCAGTTCATAGTCGCCGGACTGAAGCCATTTTCCGACTCTGGCGGCTTTCTCGCGCAGGGACGGTGCGATCAGCGGTATGTCCTTCTGAAATTTCGTTGCGTCGGCGTGCATCGCCCGGGCTCGCCTCAGTACGTCGTCGCGGACGGTGCCGTGAACGCTGTTGACACCTTCCGCGAGCTCGACGAGGTCAGCGCGGATAAAACGGCTGGGTATCATATTCGCCCGCGTGGGATCAAGGACATATCGCAGCGAGTTCCAGTGCCAGGACAAAGAGGCTGCCTCGGCCTCCTCCGGAAACGCGACGATGGTGTCCGTGACTACTTCTCTGAACGTCAGGCCGTTCCGGGTGTCGACCACGCTGTCGAGGTAGCTACGCAGCTGATGGAGATCGGCGTCGGGCGCCAGGACCGCCGCGGGAAGGGCGGCTGCGTCGATCTGTCGCTGAACCAGCAGTCCCTCCCCGCCGGCCGGCGCGTCGACGTGGCCGGCGAGCGGTGCGCCGTCGCCGGACAGCGCCTTTCGTGCCCCCGCCTCGGCCGCTCGTTCGGACCCGCCGGCGGGGTCGCCGATCCGCAGTCCGCGGGTGGTGCCGGCGGCCGGGAGCAGCCGCTGCTGCACGACGTGGACCAGCTCGTGCGCGAGCGTGTGCCGGTCGAGCGTCCCCGCACCCGCGACGATGTGGTCGCCGGCGGTGTAGGCCCGGGCCCCGAGCGCGGTGGCGGACCGGCGTGCGGCGGCGTCGGTGTGCAGCCGGACCGCGGAGAAGTCCGCTCCGAACCGGTCCGACATCTCGTCGCGCACCTCCGGCGCGAGCGGCACCCCCGCGCCGCGCACCACGTCCCGCACGAGTTCGCCGGGCTGGACACTCGCGGGCTGCGCGGGAAGGACACCGACCGGCCCGCGCCGCGGCGTCCCACCCCCGGCGGAGAGGGGAAGCCCGCCGATGGAGTACCGGGTCAGGGAACCGACCGGCGCACTGGCCTCCGCGAAGGCCTCCGGTTCCCGGTGATCGTGACCGGAGGCCCCGCCGGGGACGGACTTCTCCCGGACGTGACCACCCGGCTCGCCTTCGACATCCGGCATGAGCGCCCTTCCCACCCGTACGACAACCGGCCATCACCGACACCCGCGACGGTAAAGCAGCCTCGTCACTGCGAAGTCACCGCGCACCCCACCAGCCGACGCTCGTCGTGACTGCGTCGACGCCGCCGTTCGCGGATTTCGAGTTGAGTCTCCGTCCGGGGGAGGCTGCAGGCTGTGACTGTGGACGACTCCGACAAGGGGATCGTGCCGGCGACCTGTCACAGCCCGGCCGGCAGTGGCGAACTTCAGCGCGGGGTTATGGATCAGCTCAGGCGCGGACAACGTATTACCCCACGGATCGGTGTTCCGGCCAGTCGGGCAGCCACGTTGGTCGGCGACGTCCCGTGCGTGCGGGATCGCCGAACAACCGGGGCGGCCGAAGGGATTCCCGCGTACGCACCGCGGCGATCCGATACTCGCCGCAGGTCGTCATGACCGGAGTCGATGCCGGCCGTGCGGGTTCTTGCTGGGCGCGAGCGTGCAACGTTCGTCAGGATGACCACCGCGCATGGGCTGCGCGGTGAATCCCCACCGGGATTCTCTTGCCGATGACCACGATGAGGTGCAGTTCGCTGCGACCACTACCGAAAAATGGTCCTGCGGAAAGTCTCGGGCAGGTTTGCCTGAGTGCACGGGGTACGCCGATGCGCGGTTGTGGTGGACTTGAATCATGGCTAATTCTTTCGGATGGGTGACTCGGGTCACCGATCGTCCCAGCTCGGTGAACGAGGGTGAAAAGGCCTGGCCTACTCCGGGATCGTGCCCGCCCTGTACCTGCAGTCATGGGTTACGCCGGAGGAGACCGGTCATCCGATCGCGCCGCCGTCGAAGACGGTGCTGCTGCGGTTGGCGGCGGCGCTGAGAGCGGACTTCACCGCGGTCCAGCAGGCGTTCGCGGCCGCCTGGCGCACTCTCGAGGGTGGGTACTGGAACCATTTCACCCCGGGCGACCGGGTGCTGGTGTTCGGCGAGCCCGACCCGGTGAACGGCCGCCGCCGGGTGCGGCGTGGAACGGTGCTCGATCTGTCTTCGCCCGACGCCATCCGGATCGATTTCGGCGGCGAGGCCCGCGAGGAGTTTTCCCCGGCCGACCCGGTCCGGGTCAACCACGCCGCCGGTGCCTGCCAGTGCGTGGTGGCGATCTCGTAGCGTTGGCAGCTCAGGAGCGCAACGGCGTCGCCGGCTCCTTCGAGCCGGCGCTTGGGCGCTCGTCGATTCGTCCGGGACCGGCTCGGCGGATGCGCTGCCGGACCTTTTCCCGAAATCCGTGATCCCCGCATCCGCGACGCCGCCGGCCGACGTAGCACTGTTGGGCGGCGTCCGTCCGCCTCAGGACTGCCGGAAGCGCCGGGGGAGACGACGATGCTGATGACCGAGGGTGTCGGCTCGCCGTCGCCTGCGGCTAGGGTGTCGGCCGTGTCCGATGATGGCGCGACGAGCGACACCGCCGACGATCTCGCCGGGCTGTTCGCCGCCGGCGAGCCGCAGGTGTTGCGTGCGGTGTTCGATCGGTACGGGCCTGCGGTACAGCGGCTGGCCCGAGCCAGCCTGCGCGACTCGGCCGACGTCGACGACGTCGTACAGGCCACCTTCGTGTCCGCGTGGAACGGTCGGCACACCTACGATCCGGAGAAGGCCGGGTTGCTCGCCTGGCTGCTGGGAATCACCCGGCGGCGCGTGGTCGACCTGCTGCGCGCGCGAGGTCGCCACCAGCGCGACAACGACGCGGCGGCCGCTGCCGCACCCGCGGAAGAGGCCGCAGTCGAATCACCGGACCGCGTGCTGGACCGGCTGGTCGTCGCCGACGGGCTGACGCGGCTGCCGGAAACGCAGAGCGAGGTCCTGCGCCTGGCCTTCTATGATGATCTGACCCACACGCAGATAGCCGAGCGAACCGGGTTGCCGCTGGGCACGGTGAAGAGTCATCTCCGCCGGGGGATGCAGAACCTGCGTTCCCAGCTGGACCGCGTGCCGGAGGAGGTGAACGATGTCGCATCCGGATCCTGATCGCCTCGTGCTGCTCGCCCTTGACGACGCAACGCCCGGTCCGGCGGACACCGCCCACCTCAGCACCTGCGCCGACTGCCGTGAACAACTCGAATCGTTGCGCACGATCGCCGGTCTCGGCCGCGAGACGAACGCGGAAACCGTACTGCCGCCGGTCCCGGAACGCGTGTGGGACCGGATCGCGGCTGAAACGGGCCAAGCGACTCGCACGTCGCCGGCCGGCGATGGCGGTCAGGTGCTCTCCCTGCAGCGCCGGAGCGGTGAGCAGACGGGCAGGCGGCGGCTTTCCCGCGGGGTCCGGTACACGATCATCGCGACCGCCGCCGCGGCGGCCGGAGTGGCCGGCACCCTGGTGGCGGTCAACGCCGGTGGCGAGCATGGCCGGGTCGTCGCGGAAGCCCAGTTGAACCGTCAGGCGTCCGCACCCGCCGGTGCGGCCGGGACCGCCCGGATCGTCGACACGGGCGCGGGCTCACGGCGGCTCAAGGTCCAGCTGACGGGCATGCCCGACCCCGCGGGCCTGTACGAGATCTGGCTCTACGACGGTGGCAAGACCATGATCCCGCTGGGCGTGACCGCCGGCACCGCGGCCGATGTGCTCATCCCTCCCACCATCGCCGTCGACAGCTATCCCGTCGTCGACGTCTCGGCGCAGCACCTCGGGCAGCAAGAGCACGGCGTGAGCATGCTTCAGGGCACCTTCGGCAGCTGACCGTCAGGGTCTGCCGTGGACGGCGTCCGTCCGGCCGGTCCGGAACTGCCGCCGGTTCTCTTGCGTGTGCTGCATCCGTTCGATCTCCTGCCTGCGTATTCCCCGTGTCCAGGAAGCAACGAGAACGGAGTCATCTCATGCGCCTTCGCATGCTCGGGGTGTCCATCGCCGCCGCTGCGGCCCTGGCCGGGGCCACCGCCGCACCGGCCCAGGCGGCCCAGCCCGTGAGCGCCGCGGCCCACACCGTCTCGCACCACCACTGGTATCACTTCGGCAAAGGTCGCACCGACCTGACGCTCGATGCCGCGGCCGCCGGTGCGCTCACGTCGCTGGGTGTGAAGGTGGTGCCGGTGCTGGCCAAGGTCGGCCACCCCGCGGGCAAGACCGTGTTCGGGTTCACGATCGTCGGCAACCCGAACGACGGGACGATCGAACACGTCGGCGGCCTGCTGCTCCGCGCCGGCGGCAAATGCCTGTACCTGACCAGCTACACGATCGACCTCGAGCGCGGTGTCCTCAGTGGCCGGATCAACTTCGGGGCCCGGGCTGATCTGTTCACCATCGGCGCGGCCACACCCGATGGCGTCACCCTGGCGCTCACCGCGCCGGCGGCGGCCCTGCTGAACAAGACCTTCGGGGTCACGGCGTTCACCCAGGGATTGGTGATCGGCTACGGGAACCCGATGATCCGCAAGTAGCCGGTCAGTCGTTCGCCGGGGTGGCCGGCGCGCCACCGGCCACCCCGGCGAGCCTGCGGCGCGAACGCGCGCGGCGGGCAGCGCAAGCGTTCCGCCGACTACTTGCCTATCCGGAAAGAAGTGAGTACTTTCCAAGTAGGCAAGTAGTCGACGGAGGAGTAGTCATGGACGAGCAGCGAGCAGCGGAAGCCCTGGGCACGGTTCGGGCGCACCAGGACCGGACCCGACGGGCGGCACGCCTGCCGTGGTGGGTCTACGCCGCGGTCTTCGTGCTGGCCGCCGGGGGGATGGCGCTCAACGACGTCATCAGTCTCAGCGGCGCGAAACTCGTCGCCGCTCTGGTGCTGGTGGTGCTGGCCGTGGTGTTCGTGACCAGTCGCGTGAACGGTCCGGCACCGCTGGGTAGGGTGCGCGGTGTGCAGCGCCGTCAGTCGTTCGTCCCGTGGGTCTTCGGCGTCGTGGCGTTCCTCGCGGGTCTCGGCGCGTGGCTGATCTCCCGCTACGGCAGTGAGGTCACCCACGATCTCGCCAACGCCGTGGGACTGCCCGGGTACCCCAACACTGTCGGCGGGGTGCTCTACGGCGCCGCGTTCACCGGGCTGTTCGCTCTGTCGCAGCTGCTGCTCGCGGTGGCCCAGCGGCGGCAGAACGTATGACGGCTCCACCACCGTCCGGGCTGGACCGGCTGCTGTCGGACCCGACGCGGCTGGCGATCATGTCGGTGCTGTGCGCGGCACAGTGGTGCGATTTCGCGTTTCTGCGGGACGCGGTGTCCCTGTCGGACTCCGCGCTGTCCAAACAGCTGGCCACGCTGAAGAAGGACGGATACGTCGAGCAGCAGCGGGTGTACGCCGGGCGGGTGCCGAAGACTTCGGTGCAGGCCACGGGGGAGGGGCGGCAGCGATTCCTCGGGCATGTCGAGGCGCTGCGGATGATCGTGGAGCGGACCCGCAGCCCGCAGTCCGGATAGCTGTTGGCGGTTCGCGGGCCACCGTGGAGGTGGTCAGGCGCTGCTGCCGAAGGTGCCGACGCGGCTGGCCGGCTTCAGTCTTCAGCGGAAGCCCCGCTGAGGTCAGTGCGCTTCGAAGTCGACCTCGGCGCTGACGGGACTCTGTCGCCGCATCGGTTCCAAACCGAGTGACCCCACCGGCCGATCAGGGCCGACGGGGTCCACCGGTTGCGGTTGTGCGCCGACGCGTGGTCAGCCGGTGCAGTTGGGGACCGCCGGGACGCTGCCCACGCAGTTGTTCGGGGTGTTGGCGGTGATGGGCGAGGTGGTGGTGGTCATGGTGCCGCCTCGGCGGTAGACGCCGCCGGCGGAACCCAGGAGCAGCAGGGCGTGGTTGTTCGTCACCGCGGTCTGGGTGAGGGTGGTCGCGGTGGAGCCGACCGCGGAGATGCCGCCGCCCCGGCCCGCGCTGTTGCCGGTGATGAACAGGGGACTGCCGGAAACGCCGGTGACCGTCAGCGTCCCGCGCAAGCCGTTGTAGATGGCCCCGCCGTCGCCGAGCAGGGTTCCGTTGCCCGAGAGCGGGCTGTTGGTGAACGTCGCGGCGGGCGCGGTGCCGGACGGCGTGTCGGCGTTGGCGAGGCCACCGCCGTTGCCCGAGGCGGTGTTGCCGGTCAGCGTGCTTCCGGTGAGGGTGACCGCGCCGCGGTTGAGGATGCCGCCCCCGTCGCCGAGTACGTTGCCCCGGGTGAAGGCGACCCCGGTGGTGAGGGTCAGGTTGCCGGTCGGGCCGACCTCGGCGATCCGGAAGATCCCCAAGCCCAGCAGCGAGGAGTTGGTGACCGTCGCGGGGCCGATCATCTCGATCGGGGTGGTGATCACCGGAAGCGCGTTCGCCGCGCCGCCGTGTGCGGTGGTCATGCCGTAGGTGCAGCCACCCGCCAGGACGAGGGTGTCCGCGGTGGGGGTCGAGTTGGCCAGGTTGACTGCCGCGACCAAGGCGTTTTCGCTGCAGGCCACCGGAATGGTGATGGCCTGCGCGGCCGGCGCGAGTGCGATCAGGCCGCCGGTCGCGACGGTGACCCCGAACAGGACCCGGACAATGGTACGGATGCGTCGCATCACGATTTCTTTTCCTGGAACAGCTAGGGAAATGGTCCGCCGGCGCGGTGCGACGGCGATGAGGAAACGTGCAGACGACGATGCGTGATTACCGCGGAGATAGTGGGAGCACATTCCCCACAAGAAGACCCCGGGCAGGCGGTCCGTAGCTGCGATCGCGGACTTGCCATGGCACCGAGGTCCAGGGTTGCAACCGTCAACGTACCCTCTCGCTCTGGTGACCGATACCCCAAGCCCTCGGATGGGGGTATTCGGCTGCGGCGAATACTTTCCGAACGCGGCAGCATTGCGGACATCTCGCGCTCGACATCCGACATGGACGCGAAATCGTCGAACGGGAGTGAAACCGACCGGTTGATCGCGAGGGCTTCCAGTCGTGACCCCGTTTCGGGCACGGGCTCCAGGGCCGGTGATGGCACGACGGCCGACGACCACTCCTCGCGGGATGTCCGTCGAGTCAGGCGACGAGACGGACGCGACCGAGCCGTACATGCCGCAGCGGCGTCACCCAGAAGACCATGCCTGAACGTGAGCGCAAACCACGACGGGATGCCGGTCGACCGGATCGAACAAGTCCTGCCGTTCACCTCCCGGATCCTGCCGCGTGGTGAGGCTGGCTCCGGTAAGACGACCGTGCTGCCGTGGCCGGCCGTGCAATGCGCGAGCCGGCAGCTGACCAATGCCGCCGGCTGGGCTGACCTTGGGCTGTTCCTGCTGCGGTTGCGTCGGGTCGCCTTTTTCTTGCTGGTCAAGGGCGCCGAGTTGCCGTGCGTGGGTGGTGAGGCTCGTAGCGAGGTCGGGCAGGTAGGTGTCGGGTGCTGTTAGGCCAGTTGGCGGTGGGTCGAGCGCGGCCGGCAGCGCAGGAGGTCGATCACCGCCGAGCAGTGCTGTAACAGCGGACATGGTCATCACGACGCCCGGGCAGACGTACCACCAACAAAGTTCATCCGAGCCGCACACACGAGCAGCCGAGCCGCCTCGCGTCGGGGGAAGCCGTTGCTTCCAAGCAGATTCGTAGGTCGTGGAGCATGATGGAGATCGTCAACACGCTGTACCAGATCGGGCTGCCCACATTCGCCGGTATCTTCATCTTCCTGGCCTACCTCAGGCCTACGATCCGGCTGCTCAACCGCACGATCCACCGCAGGTTCAAGATCACCCGGATTGTTCGGGCGACCTGGATGGTGTTGACATTCCTCAGCTATGGCCAATCGCGTAAGGAGCTCTACCGAGCGGCTTGCATGCGAGTCGAGGCCGAGTTGCTGCACCCTCGCCCGGAACGACCCGACCGCTGGGAGTACCGGCACCGCTCCGATTTCCGCTCCGACCTGCGAGAATATCGGAAATCGCTACGGCATTGGCATGAAAACATCGGCTTGATGACCGACAACCTCATGAAGAAGTCTGACAAGAACAAGATGGTAGTGGCTACCTGCTTCGCAATCTCGGAGGTGCAGGAGGAAATTCTGAGGTACTTTCGGGTCAGGCTCGCGGAAAACGCGAAGGTCGACGCGAACCCGGAAGTCTTCATGTCGGAGGTCCACGTGCAGGAGGCCTTCGTGGCCCCCTTGCAGTTGCTATCCGGACTGCTGGGTAAATATGACGAAGATTGGCCCCAGCTCATCGAGGGTCACCGCGCCACGGTCGAGGAGCTGGACGACAGTCTCGGAGACATCCGCAGCTTCCAGGCGTTCTTGTTCACGTGCTGGCTGACTTGGGGTCCGAGCATCCCGTTCGGCACGTGCAAGCGTTGGGGAGGGCACAATGTCATGCAACTCGGTTACGGAGATGAGAGCAATTCGATCGCGCTCGCCGTTCGAAGCGCCGACGAACCTCCGCCGCCTCGGACGGCCCGCGGGGGACACGTGGTCCTCGCCGAAGGCTTGCAGGTGACCGGCGTGATCAAGACGGCGGCCGCGGTCGATCATCTGCACCTGTGCAGCGCGCAGACCGAGGTGCTGCGTGCCGGGCAGAACCAGCTCGTGTTGGAGACGAGCGCGCCGATCACCGCGCCGAGCGAGGCGGAGAGCATCTACTACTCCGCCTACATCTGGGTGATCGTTGTTCTCTGCGGCACCAATGGACGACCGAAGCACGGCGAACCGTGGAAGAACATGTTGACGTTCTTCGAGCACGGCAACGTGGCCGACGACTCCACGTACCTGATGCTCAAGCGGCAGCTGGCTGCCAAAGTGCGCACCTCCCTGGAGTCGATCTTGCACGAGCACCCCGATCTGATCCTGAGTTTTGCCTGCGCGATCGACGAATGCGGCTGTGGCCAGCCGATCAGGTACCCGGCCCCGCCGGGTGAGTCCATGCGCGAGCTGTTGTTCGCCGAGTCCTGGCTGGCCCGGCTGGACGCCAAGGGCTGGCGGGACCGGATGCGCACGGCCCTCCCCGGTAAGGCCCGCGTCGCGCATGCGGCCTGCAAGCTGCCGAACACCGTGTCCGCCTACCAGAGGGACCAGCTGCGCAGGACGAAGTCCACCCCGATCGACCGGCAACTCCCGGAGGTGCTGGTCGGTTGATCCACTTCCGCGACCTCGCCACCACCGACGCCGACATCGCGGCGCTGACCGCCTTCTACGAGGACCACTACGCCGACGAGTTCCCCGACCCCGACGAGCGGGAATCGCTGGCCAACATGATCGGGTACCTGCGGCTGCGCGAGCAGGGCTGGTACGGGTGCAACAACTACCACATCATTCTCGCGTCGATGAACGGTGCCACGGTGGGCTGCTCGGTCATCGATTACTTCGCCGGAACCAATGCGGGAATGATCGAGTTCCTGATGGTCGTCCCCGCGGTCCGCAACACCGGCGTGGGACGGGCCATTCTCGCCGAGACCGAACGTGTCCTCAATTCGGATGCCACGGCCGAAACGGGCACACCGCTTGCTCACCTGTTCGCCGAGATCAACGACCCTTTCGTCCCGACCGGGACGCCGGATAACCTCGACCCCGCCGATCGCGCGGTGATCTGGGACCGGTGGGGCTTCCGCGGCCTGGACGTGCCCTACGCCCAGCCGGCCTTGTCCGAAACCCAGAAACCGGTCACCAACCTGCTGCTCATCTGTAAGACGTTCGGCAGGCCGTGCACGCCGCGGACCGTGCGCTCGGCCGTAGCCGACTACCTCCGCTGGGCCATGCGCGTGGAGGACCCGCAGCGCTGCCCCGAGTTCCGGACGCTCGCAGCTCACCTGGCCACACTCGCGTCCGTCGGAACGTTCTCCCTGTCACGCTACGTAGGACATCCGATCCCGCACGCGCGGCCACTGACCGCGCCGACGGATCCCGACTGGGCCGCCACAATGGAGCTCTACCGCACCACCTTCGGTATTACCGAGTACGGCATCCCCGAGTCGGAGTTCATCCGGGAGTACCCGGTACCCCTGCATTTCTGGACACTGCGCCGCACACCCGCTTCCGCAGTCGCCGGCCTGGTCACCTTCTTCACCCTGTCCACCGCCGGATTCGGCGGCTACGGCCTGTTCACCGGCGACCTGCGCGGCGTCGGCGCCCTGCGGCCGATGATCGCCCAGGTCGAGCTTCAGATGCTCGCCGACCGCCCCAGCACCCGAGGCTGGTACATCGAAGTGACACCGAAGACCGACCAGGCCCCGCTCCGGGCCGTCGGCTTCATCGAGCTTCCCGTCCGATACAGCGTCCCGTCCCCAAACGGGGACGAACTGCCCGCCACCCTCATGTACAAGTCGATCGGCCGACACTATTCACCGACGCTCCCCGCCGAATCCGAAGTGGGCGCCGCTGTTCGAGAGGTCAGGGAAGTCGTCTACGGAGTTCACTCCGGCAAACGCTTCTTCGAAGCTGTTGAGGAGGGCGTCCCTGACCGCTGACGCTTGAGCCATACCGGCACGGATCCGACCGGCACGGGCTCCGTGGTTGTCGGCAACGATCAAGGACACGTCGGCTCGGCATCGCGGCGTCGTGCAGGGCGATGCCGATCGGGTGCCGATCGCGCCGGCGAGCAGGCCGATGCCGGCCACCGAAGTGATGACCATGATGATGGTCTGCTTCGGTGACATGCCCAGGGCCTTGAAGATGCCGAGGCCGTGGACGCGTTCCCGGGCGTCGAGCACGACGGTGTCAGGCCGCCGGCCGGCGCTCCGCGACGCGGTTCAGCGTCGCCGTCCCGGTCGAGGGCGACGATCACGCGCCCTCGGTCACATGGCGGTGAAGGTCGATTTGCTGCACGTGGGGGACAACCTGGCCTCCTGCTGCGTAGCGGAGGAAGTGCGGCGACGACCGGCACTACCTGCTCCTGCCGCACCGCCGGCCTTCCGGCCCAGCGGACCCGGGCAGGTGCGCATGATCACGGAGGGAAGGTCAGGCCCGGGATCCTCCGAGGAACCGCAGTACGGCCAGGACGCGGCGGTGGTCCGCGTCGACCACGGGCAGGTCAAGCTTCGCGAAGATGCTGTTGATGTGCTTCGCCACGGCGCTCTCGCTGACCACCAGCGCCTGCGCGATGCCGGCATTGGAGCGTCCTTCGGCCATCAGGCCGAGCACCTCCCGTTCGCGGGGGGTCAGCCGCGCGAGCGGGTCGCTGTCGCGCCGCAGCAGCAACTGGGCGACGACCTGCGGGTCCAAGGCCGTGCCCCCGTCCGCCACTCGCCGGAGGGCCGCCACGAAGTCGGCGACATCGGCAACCCGCTGCTTGAGCAGGTAGCCCACACCGCTGGTGTTCGCAGACAGCAGGTCAGCCGCGTACCGCTCCTCCACGTACTGCGAAAGCAGCACCACCGGCGTCCCCGGCCAGCGCCGACGGATCTCCATCGCCGCCCGCACCCCCTCGTCGGTGAAGCCGGGCGGCATCCGGACGTCGATCAAGGCGAGTTCGGGCCGGTGCTCCGCAACTGCCGCCAACAGCCCCTCCGCGTCGCCGGCTTCCGCGGCGACCTGGAACCCGCCCATCTCCAGCACCTTGATCAGGCCGACCCGCAACAACACCGAATCCTCGGCGATCACCGCGCGCACGGCAGCTCCGCGGTGATGGTGGTGGGCCCGCCAACGGGGCTGCTGACGTGGAAGGCCCCGTCGAGGGAGCCGACCCGCTTGGCCAGTCCGGTCAGCCCCGTGCCGGCGGCGTCGGCACCGCCCAGCCCGTCGTCGGTAACGCGCACGCGCAGCACCTCGCCGACCTGACGGACCAGCACCTCCGCACGCATCGCGTTGGCGTGCTTCGTCGCATTGGTCAACGCCTCGGAGATCACGAAGTACGCGACTGACTCCACATTGGGTGCCACCCGCTCCTCCAGATCGACCCGCAACCGCACCGGCACGGGCGTGCGGGCAGCCAGCCCGGACAACGCCGCGTCCAGACCTCGGTCTTCGAGCACGGCCGGGTGCAGCCCCCGCACCAGGTCATTGAGTTCGGCGATCGCCTCCTTCGCCTCCAGGTGCGCCCTAGCGATCACCTCGCGGGCATCACTCGGCAGGTCCGGGCGGGTGGCCATGGCCAGACCCAGGTTGACCGCGAGGGACACCAACCGCTGCTGGGTGCCGTCGTGCAGGTCGCGCTCGATCCGGCGGCGCTCCGCGTCGACGGCCTCGATCAAGTCGGTCCGGCTCACGGCCAGCTGATCGACCCGCTCCTGGAGCCGCTGCGTCCGGCTGGGCCCGAGCAGGCCCGACGCCAGCCGCGCCTCGGCCCGGGCTACGGCCCGCACGGTCCAGGGCAGGGCACACAGGAGGAGGAGCCCAGCCGCTGTGTAAGCCGGCAGCTGGGTCGCGTAGCCGAACCCGTCGTGGCGGACTCCGGTCGGCAGCGCCCATGACCAGGCGTAGGCGGTGACGCCCGCCAGGCACGTCACTGCTACCGCGAGCACCAGCAGCTCCAGCAGCGCGAGCAGCGGGCCCAGCGGGAGGTGGTAGCAGATCTTGCGCCAAGGCCGTGTCGCCGCGAGCCACCGGGCGGTCGAGGCCCACGTCCATTGTTCCGGCGCGGTGGGGGTGAGCCGGGGGATGTCCATACCGATGAACGCCCGGTAGCGAGCCCGCTGAACGGCCGTCAGCACCGGGGTGCCGAGCAGGACCAGGACGGCCGACACGGAAACCGCAAGGAGCCAGTTCCCCGTCTTGGCGGTGATCGTCGCCGCCCAGGACCACACGGGCACCAGCGCCAGGTGCGGCAGCACACCAGCGGCAAGAAAGCCGGTGTCCCGCCGCGCCCGCAGGACCGTGCGTCTCAGTCCGGCTGGAATCGTCATGGCACGACGCTAGGGCACCGCAGGAGGACGGTGCCATGAAACCTGTACCCGATCTCATGGTGAACCTAGGTTCACCTGAACCGCGGTCAGCGCCGGGACAGCGGTGAAGATCACCCCGCCTGAGGCGATGTCACCTGGGTGATCAGCTCCGCGCTCTGGTTCGGCCTGCACCAGACCGACGTGGAGTTCGCCAGGGATCCGACGGTGATCGAGCCGGGACCGGCACCACCATCCTGCAGCCACCCGGACCGGTGCGGTAGCGGGTACCACCACGAAGTCGGAACCCAGGGCTACTGATCTCGGCCGGTTCCGGCGGCAAAGTTCTGCCGCAAGGCCGGCCCGCAACGGCGTCGGCAGCAGCAGCACGACATTCAGCGGAGGAATTTCATGGCCGTTCAGACGATGTCCTGGCTGCCACGCACGGCGACGTCGCCGGGTGCCCGGCCCAGGTGGGTGCCTGGTGTGCTGGGCGTGGTGGCGGCGGGCATGGTGCCGTGGATGTTCGTGCTGGGCCGGACCCTGCCCGAGACCACCCAGGTGCGGCACTGGCCGGCCGTGTGGATCGGACTCGACCTGGCCATGGCGCTCGGCTGCGCGACCACCGCGCGGTGGTATCACCGGGGCGATGCCCGCGCCCGCCTGTCGGCCTCGGCGGTCGCGGCACTCATGGGGATGGACGCCTGGTTCGACGTCCTCACCGCCCTGCCCGGCACCGAATTCACCCAGGCTCTCGTCTGCGCGGTCCCGGAACTGGCCCTGGCCGGACTGTGCACCTGGCTCGCCCTGCGCGATACAGAAAGGCTGTCATGAAACGAGAACATCCGCGACCGCGGCGGGCGATCCCGAACCCGGAAGACGCGGTCGAGAACAAGCTCCACAGAGTTGTCTGCTCCGGCCTGATCCCGCCGGCCACCGCGCGGAAGGCGATAGCCGGCAACTGGACGACCGCCTTCGACGACGGGTGCGCCACAGCCCTCCGCGATGAGGCATTCCCCGGCGGCTTCGACGATGGTCTCCCCGTGAGAGGCCAGGTCGTTCAAGCTGCGCAGCCGCGTGCCGGGCTCGCCGGCGAGCTGCCCGTCCGGCAACAGCTCGGCCATGCGCTGCAAGGCGTTCCAGGCGGCCTGGACCAGAGGTGCTCGTCCACGTGGGCTCCGGCTCGGACTCCGCGACCGGATCCAGGCCGTGATCTTCGCCTGCGAAAGCCGCCTCATCCACCCGGCTTGACGTCCGTGGGTGTGCCGGCCGGTACTTGCCTGAGGCCGGAGGGGCGGCGATAGTGGTGCGACGCCGTTCTCGAGGAGGCCCGTGTCCGCCGATCGCCTTCCCGCTGTCCTTCCCGCGGATCGCGAACTGCGCAGGTTGCTTCGCCACGGCACCTTCGCCCAGGTGCTCGACCACTGCCTGAACACCCACGGGCTGAGCCTGAAACGCCTGCAGCACCAGCTCGCGGCCCGGGGCGCGCACATCAGCAGGGCGGCGTTGAGCTACTGGCGCAACGGGCGCAGCCGGCCGGAACGTGACGAGTCACTGCGAGCGGTGCGAGCGCTGGAGGACGTGTTCGGGCTCCCGGAGTCCACGCTGGTGTCCCTGCTCGGCCCACCGCGTCCGCGGGGCCGGGCCGCGGAACCGGGATCGATCGCCCGCGAACGGATGTGGCCCACCCACGATCCGCTGTTGACCTCTTTGACCGCACCGGTCGACGACCAGTTGCGTTACCTCACCGTCCACGAGCACGTCCTGGTGCACGCCGATCGACGTCTTGCCGAGGTGCGGACCCGGATGGTGGTGGAAGCACGGCGTGATCACGTGGACCGCTGCCTCATCTACCAATGGGTCGAGGAGTCGGAACTACCACAGCTGGTGGATCCGCGGTTCTGCCGCCTCGGCCGGATTCGCCGTGACCGGACCGCCGGGGCCACCGTGTGCGAACTGGTGCTGGATCAGCGGCTGGCCGCGTACGAACGCACGGTCCTGGACTTCACCTGGCGGTTTCCCCCGGGCCCGGAACTCACCCATTACCACCGCAGGTTCACCCGCCCGGCCAGGGAACTGGTGCTCCAGGTCGAGTTCGCCGGATCGGCGCCCGCGCACTGCGTGCCCTACCGGCAGCGCACTCCGGCCGCGGCGCCTCGGCTGGGCCGTCCACTGTGGATCGGCACGTCCAACACCGCGCACCTCGTGCTCGAGGACGTGCGGCCGGGAATCGTCGGCCTGAGCTGGGAATGGGACTGACCGGTGACCCCCGGAGGGAGCCACCGGCCCGTCCCTCTCCCCAGGATCAGTAGACGTACCAGGAGAACTGGTCACGCCCGCCGGTTCCCGCGGTGTCGGTCGCGGTCACCGTCACCGGGAATATCCGGTTGACGTTGCCCGCCGTACCACTGATCGTCCCGGTGCCGGCGTCGATGGACAGGCCGGGCGGCAGCCCGGTCGCCGACCACCGGTAGCTGCCGGTGCCGCCGCTCGCCGAGAGCCGCAGGTCGACCCGCTGCCCGTGCTGCGTGAACTGGAACCCCGGGTCCTTCACGGTCACCGGTCCGCTGCTGCCCTTGGTCACGGTCAGCGTGAACGTGGTGTCGTGACTGGCGGTCGCGCTCTTGCCGGTGATGGTCACCGCGTAGGTACCCGCCGGGGTCGACGCGCCGGTCGTGATGGTCAGCTTCGACGAACCGCCCGCGTTGACCGAGGCCGGGTCGAACGTCGCCGTCGCCCCGGACGGCAGCCCGGCGGCCGACAGGGCGATGTCGCCGCCCGGCGGCGGGGTGCCGCCGATCTGCGCGTTGGCCCAGTCACCCATCGAGCCCCACAGCTTGCCATGCGCGTTGTACGACGCGCAGTCGGTCCGCAGCCAGGAGAACACGCCGTAGATCTTGCCGTTGAAGTAGTACGGGCCGCCCGAGTCGCCCTGGCACAGCCCCTTGCTGCCGTCGCCGTACCCGTCGCAGAACATGTAGTCCGGGTTGAAGATCGACGAGTCGATGGTCTTGCAGTTCTGGCCGTCGACGGTGGGCAGCACCACCTCGCGCAGCTTCGTGTTCTTGTTCGCGTCGTTCGCATCGGTCTTGCCGTACCCGATCGCGGTGCCCTGGGTGCCCAGCGGCAGCGTGTCGGCGGACGACGCGATCGCCGGGTAGGTCATGCCGGCGGGAACCGGGATGTCGGTCTTGGTGAAGATGACCGCCACGTCGTTGCCGTTGCGGAAACCCTCGTCGCTCTGCGGGGTGTAGTCCGGGTGGATCCGGTACTCCGCGATCTCGATCCGGGTGCCCTTGCTCGTGTCGGCCAGGTCGTCGCGCCCGTAGATCAGGTACTTCGGGTCACCCTGGGCGAACTTGCAGTGCGCCGCGATCAGCACGGCCCGCTTGGCGACGACGCTGCCGGTGCAGGACTGCTCCTGCGGGCGCACCCCGCCGGTGCGGTGCTGGGAGATGATGAACGGGTACTTGGCCACCGTCGTCGGCTGCCCGTTGATCACGCTCGGGCTCGCGCCCGGACCGGTCACCGCCGCGGCCGTCGAAACGGTGGCCGACGTCGACTGCCCGGCCACCACGGACCCGGAACCCGGGGTGACGCCGAGGGAGAAGTCACCCGGTCCGGAGCCGTTGACCGTCAACGACACCGTCGCGGTGTGGGTGGCGTCGGAGCCTTTGCCGGTCACCGTGACGGTGCTCTGTCCCGGTGCTGCCGACGACGACGCGGTCAGGGTGAGCGTCGAGGGCCGGCCCGCGGTCACCGAGGCCGGGTCGAACGTCGCGGTCACGCCGGCGGGCAGGCCACCGGCCGACAGCGCCACGGTCTGGGCGCTGCCCTTGGTGACCGTGGTGGAGACCGTCGTGGTCGCGGACTTGCCCGGGTCGAGGGTGACCGACGCCGGGTTCGCCGCCATCGAGAAGTCGTTGGCGGCCGGCGGGGTCGTGCCGCCGATCAGCGAGTCGGCCAGGGTGTCGCCCTGCATGGAACCCCAGCCGGTGCACAGGTCGTAGCCGGTGCCCGCCGAGTAGGTGCCGTTGCTGCCGGAGGTGACGTCGTGGAAGTTCGACGAGTAGGAGCCGCCCTTGGCGATCGAGTACAGCGCCGGGTTGATGCCGCCGAGGTTGGCCTTGCCGCCCGCCTTGGCCTTCTGGTTGACCATGGCGATGTAGCCGGCCCACAGGGGGGAGGACAGGCTGGTGCCGCCCACGTCCTGCCAGCCGCCGTTCATGTAGACCGACAGGGCGCCGGCGCCGTAGTCGGCGTCCATCGCGACGTCGGGCACCGAGCGGTGGGCGTTGCTCCCGGTCTGCCACTCCGGGCGGTCGTAGATCGCCGAGTAGGCGCCACCGGACCGCGTGTTGCCGGTGCTGCCCTGGTTCCAGCAGGACTCGGAGGTGTAGGTGCCCGCGCTGTCGGCGGTACGCAGCTGGGTGCCGCCGACCCCGGTGAACAGCGGGTCCGACGGTGGGTAGTCGGCCTGGACGGTCGAGTTGTCGCCGTTGTAACCACAGCCGGTGGCGCCCCAGTCGCCGGAGGCGGACAGCATCGTCACACCCTGCGCGGCGAGCTGCGTGTAAGAGTCGTGCGAGGCGGCGATCGGGTCGGACTCGCACTTCTCCCCGAGCAGCCACGAACCCGACAGCACGGTGATCGCGTTGTCGGAGGCGATCTTGGCCATCTCGTCGACCCACGCGTTGTCGGTGTTGGGTGCCTCGTAGACCACCTGTGCGGCGCCCGGAGCGGTCGCCGCGACGGCCTCGATGTCCAGGGTCACCTCGAGCTGGTTGCTGCCGGGGCCGGACACCCCACCGTCGACCGGGACCACGCGCGGGGTGACCGAGGGCTGGCTGAAGTAGCTGGTCCAGGCGTTGATGTCCGACTGCTTGAACGCGTCGAACTCGATGAGCCCGACGGTCTGCCCGGCCCCGGTGTAGGACGCGGACAGGTTCTTCATCGTGTAGGCGGTGCGGAACTGGGCGGGCGTGTAGCCGCCGGCGGGCCCGCTGGGGCCGCCGGGCGCCGACGCGCGGTGGGCGACCTCCCGGTCGGTGAGACCGGCCACCCCGCGCACGGTGGCGGCGATCTCGGCGGGCACCTCCGGTGCGCTGTCGTTGGCGTAGAAGCGCTTCCCGTCGGTGCCGGTGTAGGTGCTCAGCCGGGTGTTGAACGCCTGGCGCACGACATCCGCCGGGCCGGACGCGTCGACGACCTGCCGGTTGCCGGACACGCCGTCCACGTGGAGACCCTTGCCGCGCAGGTAGTCCGTCACACCGTCCACATCGGACTGGCGCGGTGCGAACAGCTCGTTGTACTCCGCCGGGTTCAGGAAGTGCCGGTAGGTGGCGGACCGCGGGTCGTTGACCGCCGTCACGAACCGGTCGAGACCGGCTTGGTCGTGTGGCCGCAGCGCCACCGCGACGTGCAGGGCCTGGGCGTCCGGCAGCGCGCCGTCGCGGTGTGCACCGGCCGGCAGGGAAGCGCCGTGCGGGGCGAGGGGGACCAGCGATGAGGGTGGCGTGCCGCTCGCGGTTCCGGCCGCCACCGAAACGGCGACCGTGGCCAGACATGCCGCGAGAGCGACGGCTCGGAAGGTGGGCAGGGTTTTTGACACCGTTCCTCCACTTCGTGGGCGAAGAGATGGCCGGACGCGGATCCTGCGATCGCCGGTAACCGAGGACGCTAACCGCGTGGTGGCCACTTTCCACGCGCGAAGTGAACGTTCGAACTTGTTCAGCCTGCCCCGCGCTCGACGTGGAGAAACCCCAGGTCAGCGACGTTTCGCGCGCCAATGGTTCACATCGGGCCGGTGAGCGTCACGGAACTCGCGGCGTCACCTGGTGACCTCCTCGAGGGCCCAACCGATCACCAGGGCGATGCCCCGGACGGCGTTGTCCTCGATAGCGAACGGATAGCGAGGCTGAGCCACGATCTCCCGGTCGAATCCCGCTAGTGAGAGGAGTGATCATGGCTCGCATGATCAACACCCTGGGTGACCGGTTGCTGGGGCTGTTCCTGCGCGAGGTCAAGGCCGGCGCCTGCGTCGCCGAGCACGGCCAGGTCTGCAAGACGTTCCACTACGACTGCTACGGCACCTGCAAGTAACTGCGGCGCTCGTGCCTTTCCCGCCACGGCCCCCGTGGCGGGAAAGGCGTTGCCCGGCAAAGGAGGCCACCGATGATCGGCGCCCAGTTCGTGCTCGCCGCCCGGGTCCTGGTCGGACTCGTGTTCGCGGTCGCGGCCGTCGGCAAGCTCGCCGGGCGGGTGCGGCTGGCGCAGTTCGCCGCGTCGCTGGCGCCGCTCGGCCGGTCGCCCGTGGGCTGGCTGCCGGTCGCCGCCGCGACCGCCGTCACCGAGCTGGCCGTGGCCGGGCTCGTCGCTTTTCCCGCCACCTCCCGGCTCGGACTCGGGCTGGCGACGGCGGTGCTGCTCGTGTTCTGCGCCGCGATCGCCCGTTCGCTGCGGCTGGACCGCCGCGTCACCTGCCGCTGCTTCGGCCGCGCCGGGGCCGTGCTCGGGCGGGCCCACCTCGTCCGCAACGCGCTGCTCGCCGCGTGGGCCGCCGCGGCGTTCGCCGTCCCGCCGGGACCGGCGCTCGGCCTCGACACCGGGGCGGCCGCCGCGCTCGTCGGCACGTGCGCCGCGGTCGTCGCGATCAGCTGGGACAGCCTGGCCGGCCTGGTCCGCGCGACGGACACCGCAGGCCGCTGAGCGAAACACAGAAAGAGGTTCGTCATGTCGTTCCTGGTTGCCGTGGTCGCGGTTCTCGCCGTGCTGACGGTGCTCAACCTCCTGCTGTCGTCGGCGATCATCAGGCTGCTGAACGAGCAGCGGCGGCCGGCGGCGCCCGCGCTGCCGGCGGTGGGCACCGAGATCGGGTCGTTCGAGGTCACCGACGCCGCCGGCGAGACGGTCACCGACCGCGAGCTGGACGACGCGCTCGTCGCGTTCCTGTCGCCGACCTGCGGGCCCTGTCAGCGCATCGCCGGCCAGCTCACCGAGCCGACCGTCGCGTTCGTGCTCGACGGCGGTGACCGCGACAAGGCCGTCGAGTACGCGGCCGGTCTGGGACCCTCCGTGCGCGTCGCCTTCGTCGGCGACCGCAGCCCGGTGTCGGCCGCGTTCGACGCGGGCGACGTCACCCCGACCCTGATCCGCGTGCGGGACCGGCGGATCGCCGCCGCCGGCCACGACCTCGACGCCGTGCGTCCGCAGCACGCCCGGTGAGCCTGTTCCGGGCGGCGGGCCCCGCGTTCGGGGTCGCCTGGCGTGCGTCGCGGGTGGCCACCGGCGCCACGATCGTGCTGGCGGTGCTCGCCTCGGCCCTGCCGGCGGTGTCGGCGTGGCTCGGGAAGCTGATGTTCGACGAGCTGACCGGCGGCCGGGACAGTGGGCTGATCGTGCTGCTGGCCATCGGCTCGGCGGCCGGCCTCGCCGTCGCGACCGCGATCACCGCGGTCGCCTCGTACTGCACTTCGATCGTGCGGGCCAAGTCGGCGATCGAGGCGGAGGATCGCCTGGTCGGCGCGGTCGGTGCGCTGCCGGGGCTGCGCCGGCTCGAGGACCCGGCGTTCCTGGACCGGGTGCGGCTGGCCGAGCAGGGCGCGCAGGAGGCGGCGCCCGCGGTGCTGGCCCTGATCGTCGAGTCGGTGCGCACCGTGGTCGCCGTGCTCGCGTTCGGCGGCGCGGTCCTGCTCGTGTGGCCGCCGATGGCCGGGCTGCTCGCGGTGTCCCTGGCGGCCGCGGGGGTCTCCCAGCTGACCCTGTCCCGTCTGCGCGCGCGGGAGGTCGAGGCGATGATGGCCACCCACCGCGAGCGGTTCCTGTTCCGCTCGCTGTGCTCGGACATCCGGGCGGCCAAGGAGATCCGGCTCTTCGGCCTCTCGGACCTGTTCCGGTCCCGCATGGTGGCCGCGGTCCGCGCGGCCACGGCGAGCGAGTGCGCGATGCAGCGCCGGATCGCGGTCGCCGGGATCTCCGCCGCGATCGTGTCGGCGGTGGTGGCCGGCGTCGCCCTCGTGGTCGCCGCGACCGGCGCCGCCCGGGGCGCGTTGTCCATCGGCGACGTAACGCTCTTCACCGCCGCGGTGGCCGGCATCCAGTCACCGGTGGGCTCGCTGCTGGGCCAGCTCGGCCGGGCCGGCGGCTCGCTCGGGTTGTTCAAGCACTACCTCGACGTGGTGACGACCGCACCCGACCTGACCTCCGGGACGGACGCCGTGCCCGAGCTGAAGGCCGGCATCGAACTGCGTGACGTGTGGTTCCGCTACGACCCGACCGGCCCGTGGGTGCTGCGCGGGGTCAACCTGGTGATCCCCAGCGGCGCGGCGGTCGGGCTGGTCGGGGTGAACGGCGCGGGCAAGTCGACGCTCGTGAAACTGTTGTGCCGCTTCTACGATCCGGACCGCGGCCGGATCCTGTGGGACGGCGTCGACATCCGCTCCTGCGACCCGGCCGGGTTGCGGGCCCGCATCGGGGCCACGTTCCAGGACTTCACCAGCTACGACCTGACCGCGGCCGACAACATCGGCATCGGCGACGTCACCCGCCTCGGCGATCTCGACCGCGTCCGCGCGGCGGCCCGCCTGGCCGAGATCGATCCGGCGCTCTCGGCGTTGCCGCGAGGCTACGAAACCCTGCTGTCGAGGGCTTTCCTGGACGTCGACGACAAGGCCGGGGCGGCACTGTCCGGCGGCCAGTGGCAGCGGGTGGCGCTGGCCCGGTCACTCATGCGCGCCGAAGCCGACCTGCTCATCCTCGACGAACCCAGCTCCGGCATGGACGCCGACGCCGAGACCAGGACCCACGAGGCACTGCGCGCCCACCGGGCCGGCCGGACGAGCGTGCTGATCTCCCACCGCCTGTCCGCCCTGCGCGGCGCGGACCGGATCGTCGTGCTGGGCGGCGGCCGGGTGATCGAAGAGGGCACCCACGACGAGCTGCTCACCGCGGGCGGCGAGTACGCCCGGCTGTTCTCGTTGCAGGCCAAGGGATACGCGATGGTGGAGGCGTGATGGCCGGGCTCGTTGTGGTCGTGGCTGTGGTCGTGGTGGTGCTGGTCGTGCTGCTGCGCCGCCGTTACGTGGTGGCGCGCGTCCGGGGCCACAGCATGTCCCCGACCTTCCACGACGGCGAGCGGGTGGTCGCGACCCGGCGGCGGCACTACCGCGTCGGCGACGTGATCGTCTTCCGCCCGCGGCACGCGGCCGGCGACGTCGCGTGGCGCATCAAGCGGATCGCCGCGGTCGCCGGCGACCCGGTCCCCGACTGGCTGGAGACGGACCATCCGGTCGTCCCGGCCGGCCGGGTGGTCGTGGTCGGCGACAACACCGGCCACAGCCAGGATTCCCGCCAGCTCGGCTACATCGAGATTTCCGGCGTCGCGGGCGCGGTGCCCGACCGCCCCGCGCCGGAGGGCAGCTGACCATCGATCTCCGCCAGCACCTTCTCCACCCCGGCGCGTTCGACCGGGCTGTCGAACCGGTCCTGCAGGCGCAGGGCCGCGTGGGCGACGCGGCGGGCAGCGGCGCGGCCACCGGCGGCCAGCTCGATCGAGGCCAGGGCGAGCAGCGCGGCGGACTCGGCGTCCGGGCGGCGGGTGCGGCGGGCCAGGCCCAGCGCGCGGTCCGCGGATCGCCGGGCGGCGTACAGGTCGCCGCGCGCGCGATGAACATCGGCTTCGGCGGTGAGGCACCAGGTCTGGCCGATCGGGTCGCCGTGCTGCTCCGACAGGCAGCGGGCCTGTTCGGCGAGCTCGGCCGCGACCGCCGCGTCGCCGCGGGCCAAGGCGGTGCGCAAGACCACGAGCCGCACCTGGGCGCGGGTCTTCCAGTCGCCGGCGGCGTCGGCCAGGCGCAGGGCCTTCGTGCCGTGTGCCGTCGCCGCACAGAGGTCGCCGAGGTGGTCCCGGTACAGGGCGGCCAGTGTGCCGTGGCAGCCCGACATCCCCGCCAGGTTGCCGGACTTACGGAAGCACACCACGGCCTCGCGCATGGCGGTGATCGCGTGGTGCCAGTCCCGGCAGCGCTCGTACGCGTCGCCGAGCTTGGTCAGCACCTCCGCCCGCAGCGGGAGGTCGACGTCGGCCAGCGGCACCTCGTTCAGGATGGCGACCACGTCGGCGTACCGGCTGCGGTGCATCCGCGCCGTCGCCGTGACCAGCGCCGCGGTCACCCGCACCACCGGGTCCGGGCCGGCGACGTTCATCAGCCGCGTGGCCGCCCGGGCGCCGTGGTCGGACAGGTCGAGCCGCACGAGCGGCGCACGCAGCACCAGCAGCAGCGCCGCCGCGTGGCGAAGCAGGCCGCCGCGCACGGCCAGAGCGAACACGGCGAGCAGGACGTCGACGTCCGCGCCCACCCACGGCAGCGGTTCCTGCACCACGTGCCCCACCACGTCCTGGCCGAGGGGTGCGGCGGTCTCGGCGAGCACCGTGTAACCGACCCGCATGCCCAGCATGCCCTCGCAGGCGTGCCGGGTCAGCGCGACCGCCCACCCGGCCAGCCGGGCCAGGGCGCACGGGCCGAGCGACGGGCCGACCGTGCGGCAGTAGGCCCGGACGAGGTCGTGCATCCGGTAGCGGGGCACCCCGTCGCGCCCCGGCCCGGCCTGGTCGAGCAGGTTCATCGCGCACAGGTGGGCCAGCACCTCGTCGGTGCGGGGGAGTGGCACGTCGAGCACGGGGGCGAGCGGCCAGCCGGTGAACGTCGGCGACCCGATCGCCGCCAGCGCCAGCATCGCGGCCCGCGCTTCCCGGTCCAGCAACCGGAAGCTGGCGTCGAGGCTGTCCCGCACGCTGCGCTGCCCGACCGTCAGCTCCCGCATCCGCCTCGACTCGTCGGACAGCCGTGCGGCCAGCTCCGCCACGCCGAGTTTCGGGTACGCGGCGAGCTGCGCCCCGGCGATCCGCAACGCGAGCGGCACACCCCCGCACGCCTCGATCACCGTGGCGACCGTGCCCTCGTCCTCGCCCAGCCGCGCCGCGCCCGCCGCGTTCGCGAGCACCGCCCCGGCCACCTGGTCGGACAGCGGCGCGAGCGGCACCCGGACCCCCGGCTCGACCTCGGGAAGAACGGACCTGCTGGTCACGATCGTGGCGCAGCACGGATCGGCGGCCAGGAGCGGCTCGATCTGCGCGGCGGTGGCGGCGTTGTCCAGCACCACGAGCACCCGCTTGCCCGCCGTGCGGCTGCGGAACTCGGCCGTGCGCTCCTCGACGGTGGCCGGCATCGACCGCACCGGCACCCCGAGTGCACGGAGAAAGCCGGCGAGGATCTCGTGTGGTGCGGCCGGTCGCGTGTCGGCGCCCCGCAGATCGGCGTAGAGCTGCCCGTCGGGGTAGGCGTGCGCCGACGCCGCGCCGGCGTGCAGGGCCAGCGCCGTCTTGCCGATCCCGGGCATCCCGGTGATCAGCACCAGCGGCGGCGCGTCGGTCTGGCGTGCCACCGCGGCCCTGATCGCGGACGACTCGGCGTCGCGCCCGGCGAACCCGGTCGTCCGCGGCGGCAGCTGGGCGGGCACCACGGTCACCGCCGGCGGCGTCTCGACGGAGAGGATCTCCGCCTCCAGCGCGAGCAGCTCCCGGGAGGGGTCCATGCCCAGCTCGTCGCGCAGCACGCGCCGGGCCTCCTGGAACGCCGCCAGGGCGTCGGCCCGCCGCCCGGTGCGGTGCAGCGCCAGCATCCGCCGGTGGTGCAGGCCCTCGCGCAGGGGGTGGGCCTGCACCAGCGCGGTCAGCTCGGGCAGCAGCCGCGCGGCCCGCCCGCACGCGATCTCCGCGTCGATCCACTCCTCGGCCAGGCCGATCCGCAGCTCGTCCAGCCGGGGCAGCTCCGCGCCGGCCAGGTGCGCGGTCACCCCGCCCAGCGGCGTCCCGGTCCAGCGGTCGAGCGCGGACCGCAGCAGGCCGGCCGTGCCCGCCGGGTCCCCGCCCGCCCGCGCCGTGCTCAGCAGCTGCCGCACCTCGTCGACGTCGACGAGGCAGTCCAGCAGGTACCCGCTCGACACGGTGACCACGGCCCCGGCCGCGCCGGCCCGGTCGAGCGACGCGCGGAGCTTGGACACCTGGATGTGCACCTGGGTCCGCGCGGTGGCCGGCGGCAGCTCGCCCCACAGGGCGTCGATCAGCCGTTCCACCGACACCGGCTGCCGGCAGGCGAGCGCCAGCGCGGCGAGCACCGTGCGCCCCAACCGCCCCTTGACCGGCACCGGTGTCCCGTGGACCCGCGCGCCGACCGGGCCGAGGACCGTGGCTTCCAGCACTCCGTGCCCGCACCCTTCAAGATCGTGTGGCGACCCCGCAGCCGTCGCCGGGACCGCGCGCAGGCGCTCGACGCCACGGCGCAGCACTCGGCCGTCGGCCGGACATCGATGAGGTACCCGGGTACGCGACAGCTCGCGGCCCGCAGCTGCCCTCGTCATGCGGGCGGCCGCCTTCCCCCGGTAAAGATCAGCCCCAGTGACGAAACTGGCGGGCTCGCAACCGCCGCCTTCCCCGGCCGGGTGAAGCCACTCTCGCCCGTGCCGACGCTGCCAGCGGCGCGCGAGCACCGTCAACCGGCCCGAAAACGTTTCGCGCTGGCCCGAAACATGAGGCAGCTCCCCGGATCGGGCAACCTCTTGTCCGCTTTGGAGGCTCTTCACCGTCGAGAGTGTTCGGTGCGGCTTGAAGCCGCCGGCCTCGAGCAAGCTCCTGGCGACCGCGCGCCGAGCGAGGTTCGACCGGCTCGTCTGCGCGACAAGGACTTTCGCGACCACACCGGGGTCGGCGGCCGGGGACACGTTCGTGGAGTCGGTGCGGAACGGCTGGCGGTACGTTTCGACGACTTCGACAAGCGGGGTGGACGTCCGTTTCAGGTGGTTCCGAACTTCCGTCGCTTGACCGGGCTCCGGCGCGCGTCAAGCCTGGTGCCGTTGGCGCGTCCGTCAGCTCCGCGGGAAGGGATCTTCCGATGTCCTTGGGTGTTTCCGCCACCAAACGAAGAATTTTCGCCACGCTCACCACGCTCGTCGTGCCTCTCGCCGTCGTCTTGGCGCCGGCCGCCCACGCCGCGATCGCGACCGCGCCGCTGCCGGCAGATCCGCAGTCGAGCCGGCACAAGGTCGCCGCCGCGGCGGCCGAGCCGCGCCACGACGTTCCCAATCCGCTGCTCAAGGAGCGGTTCGCCGAGGAGGAAGAGGAGGACGGCGACGATCCCGCGTTGTCGGCGCTCTGCCAGACCTACATCGGCAAGCCGAACCCGTACCGCCCGGTCGCGCCCAACACCGACGTCATCCGCGGCGACACGATCGTGCCGACCGGCAGCCAGACCGGCTGCAGCACCGCGCAGAACGAGACCACCATCGCCGTCAACCCGGAGAACCCGCGCAACATCGTGGCGGGGTCGAACGACTACCGGCTCTACAACACCCGCGAGGCCCGCAACGACTCCGGCGGCTTCGCCTACACGTCCTTCGACGGGGGCCGGACCTGGGCGAACGTCCAGCTGCCGCACCTCGACTTCCCGACCGGGGCGACGGGCCCGCTGGCGTACATGGACGCCGCGGGCGACCCGGCCGTCGCGTTCGGCCCGCACAACACCGTCTACTACGCGACGCTCGTGTTCAGCCGGGCCGCGGTGCCCGACGACCAGCAGTCCGCCAGCGGCATCGCCGTCTCGGTGTCGCACGACGGCGGTCGTACCTTCGGCGACCCGGCGGTGCTCGAACTCGACGGCGTGACGCCGGCGGGCACGCCGACGCCGACGTCCATCTTCAACGACAAGGAGTGGATCGCCGCCGATCCCCGCACCGGAGACGTCTACGTCTCGTGGACGCAGTTCACCTACGACGCCAGTGGCACCTACACCGAGTCGCCGATCGTGCTGTCGAAGTCGGCCGACTTCGGCCGGACCTGGTCGCCCAAGCGCCGGGTTTCCCCGTCGCTGAACGGTTTCCACGGCGGGATCACGCCGTTCGGCAGCGGGTCCAACCCGGTCGTCACCCGAGACGGGACGCTCCAGATCGCCTACGAGACCTCGGTCTGCGCCACCGCGGCGTGCGATCAGCCCGCCGACCACGACGCGGTCGTCGTGGCGACCTCACGTGACGGCGGCCGAACCTTCCGGCACGCCGAGGTGGCTCCCGACTTCGACTTCCCGGTCGACGAGGACGTCGCCAACAACGCGCTGACCGGTGAGAACTTCCGGATCAACAGCTTCCCGCAGCTGGCCTACGACCGCGTCACCGACCGGCTCTGGGTCACATGGGCCGACGACCGCAACGGCACCTACCGCGACGGCGAGTCGGTGAAGACGAACGGCGGCGCGTTCTTGAGCGGCTCCGACGGGCGGCACGGCTGGTCCGAGCCGGTGAAGATCGGGACGGGCGCCGACGAGGTGTTTCCCGCCGTTGCGGCGCTGGCCGGACGCGTCGCGGTCACTTTCTACACTCGTGCCTACGACCCGAACGGCATCGGGCTCGACTACGCCTACGCCACCGGCTGGGGTGACCGCGTGGGCTCGGCGCCGATCCGGCGGATCACGACGCAGACGGCGAATCCCCAGGTCCAGTTCGTCTCGACCGGCGCGGTGACGGGCAAGGAACTGCAGGGAGTGTTCATCGGCGACTACACCGCGGCGGCCGTCGGTGCCGACTTCCGGCTGCACCCGTGCTGGACCGACTTTCGCGGGAATCCGGGCACAACCACACCGAACCAGGATGTCGGGACGCAGACTCTGGCGATGTTCCCGTAGCGACGGCGCCGTGTCGGCTGTTGCTTCAGGGCAACAGCCGGCACGGGCCGCCGATCCGGCGGTCACGCCGGTCGTGCGCCCCTGAACGACGGATCCGCGGCGATTTCCCGACGAGTTCTGCATGACCAGAGGTGCTGGATCGATGAGAGCCGGCGACATCGACTTCGGTCACCGGCCACGACAGTCCGCTCACGCCGCGACAGCGGTGAGGTTTGACGAAGTCGCGCCTGAACCGCCGCAATCGGTTCAAGTGCTGCTCGGTTCACCCCGGTAACACTTGGTGCTCTTCAGCCCGCTCAGGTGCGCGATTCCTCGAGCAGGTCGTCGCAGAAGGCGGCGACGTCGGCACCGATGAGTTCCAGGGCTCCCTTGCCGGCCGCCGCGCCCTCCTCGAAGAAGTCGGCTATGCCGGAGAGCGGGGGCTCGCCGAGCGATTCGAGCACCCCGACCTTGAAGACGTACTTCTGGATCTCCTTGTAGACGATCCGGTAGTCCGGCGGGAGCGCCTTGACCCGCGCCATCTGCGCCCGCCACTGCTTCTTGCCCTCGATGGCCTCTTGAATGCCCATGTCAGCCTCCCAGCTGTGCCAATTTCCTCGCCACGTTCCGGTTCAGCTGTTCGCGCCACCGGTCGCGATGGCTCCGGGCTCCTTCTCCACCGGCCAGTGCCGTGCAGAAACCCTTGGTGTCGCCGCCCAGTACCTCGTGGATGCTCTGCCCGTCGGAGGCCGTCTCTTCGAGCAGTTCCAGGGCGCTGTCGAGGATCGGCATCAGGTTCCGGCCGGAGAAGTCCCCGTAGGGAAAGAGGTGTCCCTTGATTTCTTCCCACGCCGCCCGGTAATCGGCCGGCAAAACCTCGGCCCGGGTCTCGAACGCCTGGTACTCCTTGGTGAGGTCGCTGCCGGTGATGGTCTCCCAGAGTTTCATCGCCCGCTCTCCTTGAGCTTGTCGATCCGTGACGTGACGTAGTCCCATTTCGCCCAGAACGTCGCGAGTACCTCGCGCCCCGCGTCGTTGAGTGCGTAGAACTTGCGTGGCGGTCCCAGCCCGGACGGTCGTTTCGTCACGTGGACGAGCCCGTTCTTCTCCAGCCTCAGCAGGATGGTGTAAACGGTTCCCTCGACGACGTCGGCGAAGCCGAGGTCGTTCAGCCGGCGCGTGATGGCGTACCCGTAGGTCTCCTCCCCGTCGATGATCTCGAGCACGCAGCCCTCGAGCGTGCCCTTCAGCATTTCCGTCAGGTCGTCCATCGCGGTCCTTTTCGATCCTCGTGGTACTCGGTGGTACCGAGTACCACTACACGGTACCACTGAGTACCGGATACCGCTGCGGCCGTGGCCTCTTGCGCGATCGCTATTCAGCGATACTATGTACTGGTAGTCAGCGACACTGAGTAGCACGCAGGAGGTGGTCCGTGGGCAAGCAGGCGACGGAGATGCTCAAGGGAACGCTGGAAGGCATCGTCCTCGCGATCCTGGCCGGCCGGTCCGCGTACGGCTACGAGATCACGGCGTGGTTGCGGGAGCAGGGTTTCTCCGACATCGCCGAGGGCACGATCTACGCGCTGCTCCTCAGGATCGAGAAAAGGGAGCTCGTCGACGTCGAGAAGATCCCGTCCGAGAAGGGACCGCCGCGCAAGGTGTATTCGCTCAACGCCGAGGGGCGGGCATACCTCGACGAGTTCTGGAGGACGTGGAGCTTCCTTTCGGAACGGCTGGAACAGCTTCGCCAGGGAGGGAACCAACCATGAAGATTTCGGACATCGCCACCAAGGTGATCGGCGACAAGCGCAGGTGGCGGGCGTACAAGGCGCGCACCCGGCAGCTTCCCGCGAACTACCGCGCGGCGGTCGAGGCACTGGAACGGTACTTGATGTTCTTCGGGGCGGCGGACGGCGACACCGCGGCATCGATGTACGAGGACCTGATCGATCTGTTCGAGCGGGCCGCGGCGGACGGAACGCCCATCCGCGAGATCGTCGGAGCGGACCCCGTGGATTTCGTCGACACCTTCATCCAGAACTACTCGAAGGGTGGCTGGATCACCCGTGAACGCGAACGGCTGACCAACGGAATCGAACGCGCTGAAGGACTTGACGAGGGGAAACGCTCATGACGGCGCCATCGGCGACCGGGCCCGAGATCCGCGTGCGGGGCCTGGAGAAGTCGTACAAGGACCTAGTGGTACTGCGCGGCGTGGACTTCGATGTGGCGCGGGGCAGCATCTTCGCCCTGCTCGGCTCGAACGGGGCCGGCAAGACCACGGTCGTGAAAATCCTGTCCACGCTGCTGAAAGCCGACGGGGGAGCGGCGAGTGTCCACGGCTTCGACGTCGCCACGCAAGCGGACGACGTGCGCGAGTCCTTCAGCCTCACCGGGCAGTTCGCGGCGGTCGACGAGATCCTCAGCGGGCGGGAGAACCTCGTGCTGGTCGCCCGGCTGCGGCACCTCAAGGGGGCGGCCGGGATCGCCGACGACCTGCTCCGGCGCTTCTCACTGACCGACGCGGCCGAGCGCAAGGTGTCGACGTACTCGGGTGGCATGCGCCGCCGGCTCGACATCGCGATGAGCCTCATCGGGAACCCGCCGGTCGTCTTCCTCGACGAGCCGACGACCGGGCTCGACCCCCAGGCCCGCCTCGAAGTCTGGCGCGCGGTCAGGGAACTCGCCGAGAACGGCACGACGGTGCTGCTCACCACGCAGTACCTGGACGAAGCCGAGCAGCTCGCGGACCGGATCGCGATCCTGCACGAGGGCCGGATCATCGTGAACGGCACCCTCGCCGAGCTCCGGCGGCTCCTGCCGCCGGCGAAGGTCGAATACGTCGAGAAGCAGCCGACCCTCGAGGACGTCTTCCTCACGCTCGTCGGCGACGGCGGCAAGGACCGCGACGCGGCAAGCACGAGTGGGGAACGGTCATGACCAAGCACTTCTTCGGTGACACCGCCGTCCTGCTGGGACGGTCACTGCGGCACATCACGCGCAGCATGGACACCATCATCACGACCGCGATCATGCCGATCGCCATGCTGCTGTTGTTCGTCTACGTGTTCGGCGGCGCGATCAAGACCGGGTCGGACTCGTACGTGAACTACCTCCTGCCCGGCATCCTGCTCATCACCGTCGCGTCGGGTATCTCCTACACCGCGTTCCGGCTGTTCCTGGACATGAAGAACGGTATCTTCGAGCGGTTCCAGTCGATGCCGATCGCCCGGTCGGCCGTGCTGTGGGCGCACGTGCTCACCTCACTGATCGCCAACCTGATCTCCCTCGTCGTGGTCGTGGGTGTCGCCCTGCTCATGGGCTTCCGGTCGGGGGCAGGTGTATCGGCGTGGCTCGCGGTGCTCGGCGTGCTGGTCCTCTTCACGTTGGCGTTGACGTGGCTGGCCGTCATCCCGGGTCTGACCGCGAAGTCGGTGGACGGCGCGAGTGCGTTCTCCTATCCGCTGATCTTCCTGCCGTTTCTCAGCTCGGCGTTCGTGCCCACCGGCACCATGCCCGGCCCGGTGCGCGCCTTCGCCGAAAACCAGCCGGTGACGTCCATCGTCAACGCCCTCCGCAGCCTGTTCACCGAGCAGCCGGTCGGCGACGACATCTGGATCGCGCTCGCCTGGTGCGCCGGGATCCTCGCCGTCGCGTACTTCTTCGCCACGCTCACCTACCGCCGCAAGATCTCGTGAGCTTCCCGAGGGCAGCCGCGGCGGTCTCGGCCGTCGCTCTGCTGATCGGCGTGACCGCACCGGCGGCCGCCGCGGAGCCGGGACGCCCGGAGCTGCAGCAGACGATCCAGGCGATCGTCGGCTCCGGTTTCACCGGGGTGCAGCTGCGCGTGCACGACCAGCGGGGTGACTGGGCGGGCAGCGCGGGGGTGCGCGAGCTGGGCGAGGCCGGGAAGCCGCCGACGGACGGGCGATTCCGGATCGGCAGCACCACCAAGACGTTCACCGCGACCGCGGTACTGCAGCTGGTCGCCGAAGGCAGGATCGGGCTGGACACCCCGGTGGCCGCCTACCTGCCGGAGTTCGGCTTCGACGGGCGGATCACGGTGCGGATGCTGCTGCAGCACACCAGTGGGCTGTTCAACTACACCGGCGAGTACTACGACGACGGTACGGTCGTCCCGGGGATCCCGTGGTCGGGCAAGGAATGGGTGGACAACCGCTTCCACACCTACCGGGCGGCGGACCTGGTGCGGTACTCGCTGGCCAGGCCGGCGCGGTTCGCCCCGGGCACGGGCTGGAGCTACGCCAACACCAACTACGTGGTGGCCAGGCTGCTCATCGAGAAGGTCACCGGCCGCTCGTACGCCGATCAGGTGCGGCGCCGGATCCTGCGTCCGCTCGGAATGCGGGACACCGTGGCGCCGGGCACCTCGACGGAGCTTCCCGGACCGCACGCCCACGCGTACTACCGGTACCAGGACGCCGGGCAGTGGAAGACGATCGACGTCAGCCGGCAGAACCCGTCCTGGATTTCCGGCGCCGGGGAGCTGATTTCGACGACGAAGGACCTCGGAACGTTCTACTCCGCGCTGCTGGGCGGGAAGCTGCTCCCGCCCCCGCTGCTGTCCGAAATGCTGAAGCCGCACCCGACACCCGACCCGGCGAGCGACTACGGCCTCGGGCTGTTCGAGCTGCACGCGGACGCGAACTGCAGCGGCACCATGCTCCTCAACCACAACGGCAGCGTCCAGGGTTACGGGACGCTGGTGTACAGCACACCCGACGGCAGCAGGACCCTGGTGGCATCGATCACCTACGTGGACACGGGTGTCGCCCCCGCGGAGGCGTACCAGAAGGCGGTGCAGCGCCTCATCGAGCAGGTGTTCTGCGTCAGGTAGCGCGCGTCCGGCCCGTGTCAGGGCGGTGTCAGGAAAGAACGGGACAGTGGACTCATGACGAAGAACCGCACCTCCTCGACCGACACGAAATGGACCGGCATGGTGCCGGTCGACGACACGGCCCTGGCCGTCACCGACACCGGTGGTCCCGGCGTCCCGGTGGTCTACCTCAACGGCCAGTTCGCCACCCAGGGCTACTGGAAGCGGGTCCTCGCCGAACTCGGCGACGGCTTCCGGCACATCACCTACGACGAGCGGGCCCGCGGCAAGTCGAAGCGCTCGGGCGACTACTCCTTCGAGGTCGCCGTCCGCGACGTCGACGCCGTGCTCGCGGCGCGGGGCGTGGACCGCGCCCTGGTGGTCGGCTGGTCCTACGGCGCGTTCGTCGCGGCGCACTGGGCCGGCCGGAATCCCGAGCGTGCCCTCGGCGCGGTTTTCGTCGAGGGCGCCGAACCCTACGACTGGCTCGACGAGGCCATGGAGCAGCGGATCCGGAAGCTGTTCAAGCGGATGGGCTGGTTCCTGCCGGTGCTGCGCCCGACGGGTCTGGCGCCGCGGATGAGTGCCGCGCAGCAGGCCGAGAGCAACATCGAACTCGGTAGGATCTCGCGCGAGCGCGAGCTGGGTCCGGTGCTGGACGCGATCACCGTCCCGGCACGGTACGTGCTCGGCTCGGGGAGCTCGTTCGGGAGCAAGGGTGACGAGCAGGAGCGGATCCGGACCGCGGTCGGCGCGGTGACCGCCCGCAACCCGCACATCGAGCTCGCCGTGAAGGTCCCGAGCAACCACGGCGCCATCCTGCGCAAGGACTTCCGTGCCGTCGCCGACACGCTGCGCGAGGTCGCCGGCCTCGCCCGCTGAGCAGTGCTCAAAGCCAGTCCTTGCGTTTGAACAACGCGTACAGCCCGGCGGAGAAGGTGACGATGGCCGCGGTGGACACCCAGAACCCCCAGGGTCGGTCGACGCCCGGGTACGGGATGTTCTGGCCGTAGAAGCCCGTGATCGCGGTGGGCACCGCGATGATCGCCGCCCACCCGGTCACCTTCTTCATGATCGTGTTGAGGCGGTTCGCCTGCAGGTTCAGCTGTGTCTCGCGGACCGTCGTCACGAGTTCCCGGAGCGATTCGGTCCACTCCGAAGCCCGCAGCACGTGGTCGTAGACGTCCTGGTAGTACGGCATCAGCTCGCTGTCGCTGACTTGGTGGTCGCGACGCATCAGGGAATTGACGACCTCGCGCATCGGCAGCACGACCCGGCGGAGCCGGACGAGGCTCTTGCGCAGGTGCAGGGAGCGGCGGTGCATCTCGCGGTGGTCGACCTCGTCGTCGAAGACCAGGTCTTCGAGGGCTTCGATCTGTTCGTCGAGGGACTGCACGGCTTCGAAGTGGCTGTCGACGACGTAGTCGAGCAGCCCGTGCAGGAGGTAACCGACGCCGCTCTTGGCGAGCTCTGCGGTTTCGTCCCAGCGGGAGAGGACCTCGCTGATGTCGAAGTGGTCGTTCTCCCGGACGGTCACGAGCGCGCGTTCGGTGATGAACGCGTCCATCTCGACCGCTTCGAGCGTGCCGGCCGCGATGTCGAGCCGCACCGCGTAGGCGGTGAGGAACGAGTGGGTGTCGTAGCGGTCCACCTTCGGCCGCTGGTGGTCCTGTACGACGTCCTCGACGGCGAGCTTGTGCAGGCTCAGCTCCTCGCTGATCGTGGCGAGGTCCTCCTCGGTGGGGGCGCACAGGTCGAGCCAGACCGTGGCGCCCGGGTCGGCCAAGTGGTCGGAGACCTCGGCGGCCGGGAAGTCCTCGGCCACGAGGACCCCGTCGCGGTAGAGGCGGGTGCGGGCCATGACGGGGAGACTAGCGGCGCTGCGTGGTGACGCCGCGGCGGATGTCACCGGGCAGCGGGCGGACACGCTGCAGGTCGCGACGGCCGGTCGAGTGCAGCTGCCAGGGAACGCTGGTGACCATGACGCCGGGTTCGAACAGCAGCCGGCCCTTGAGGCGTAGCGAGCTCTGGTTGTGCAAGGCGTTTTCCCACCAGCGGCCGACGACGTACTCCGGGATGTAGACGCAGACGACGTCGCGGGGGCTGCCGCGGCGCAGGTTCTTGACGTAGGCCACGACCGGCCGGGTGATCTCGCGGTACGGCGATTCGACAACCTTGAGCGGGATCTTCATCCCGCGCCCGGCCCACAGGCGCTGGAGCTCACGGGTGTCGTCGTCGTCGACGTTGACGGTGATCGCCGTCAGGGTGTCCGGCCGGGTGGCCCGGGCGAACGCGATCGCGCGCTGGCTGGGTTTGTGCAATGTGGACACCAGGACGATCGCGTGGACGCGGCTGGGCAGCAGCTCGCTTTCGTCGTCCGGCTGGAGTTCCTCGCGGACGTGGGTGTAGTGCCGGTGGATCGCGCGCATGACCACGTAGAGCACGGGAATGGCGATGACGACGAGGTAGGCGCCATGGGTGAACTTCGTGATCAGCACGACCACGAGCACGATCGCGGTGAGCGCGGCACCGACCGCGTTGATCAGCCGTGACCGGTGCGCCGCCCGGCGCTCGCGGGTGTCGGCGGTGTCGGCGAGGACCCGGTTCCAGTGCCGGACCATGCCGGCCTGGCAGAGCGTGAAGGAGGTGAACACGCCGAGGATGTAGAGCTGGATGAGCCGGGTGGTGGATCCGTCGAAGGCGAAGATCAGGATCGCGGCGACGACCGCGAGGGCGATGATCCCGTTGGAGAACGCGAGGCGGTCGCCTCGCGTGTGCAGCTGCCGGGGCAGGTAGCGGTCCTGGGCGAGGATCGACGCCAGCAGCGGGAACCCGTTGAACGCGGTGTTCGCCGCCAGGATCAGGATGAGCGCGGTCGTGGCCTGGAGGAAGTAGAACAGGACCGCGTGATCGCCGCCGAAGACCGCGGCGCCGATCTGGCTGATCACCGTGCGCTGCGGGTCGGTGGTGCAGTCGCCTCGGAAACCCGCCAGGTCGCAGGTGTTCTCGGCGATGTGCACCCGCGCGATCAGCGACAGCGCCGTGATGCCGCCGAACATGACGACCGCGGTGACGCCCATCGCGGTCATGGTGCGCGCCGCGTTGAGCGACTTGGGCTTGCGGAACGCCGGGACGCCGTTGGAGATCGCCTCGACGCCGGTGAGCGCGGTGCAGCCGGAGGAGAACGACCGCAGCAGCAGGAACACCAGCGCCAGGCCGGTGAGGCCGGCCTGCTCGGGCCGGATGTCGTAGCCCGCGCTCTCCGCGACCGGGGGATGGCCGCCGAACACCCGCGCGAAACCGAGGACGATCATCAGCGTGACCGCGCCGATGAACAGGTAGGTGGGGGCCGCGAACGTGCGGCCGGACTCCCGGATGCCGCGCAGGTTCATCGCCGTGAGCACCACGATGAACCCGATGTCGAGCAGGATCCGCTGGTCGTTGAGCTGCGGGACGGCCGAGATGATGTTGTCCACGCCGGAGGCGACCGACACGGCCACCGTCATGATGTAGTCGACCATCAGCGCGCCGGCGACGACCAGGCCCGCATGGCTGCCGAGGTTGCGGGACGCGACTTCGTACGATCCGCCACCGCTGGGGTACGCCTTCACCACCTGCCGGTAGGAGACGACCACCACGGTGAGCAGGACCGCGACGGCCAGCCCGACCCAGGGCGCGAGCGCGAGGTAGGCGAGCCCGCCGAGGGACAGGATCAGCAGGATCTCCTGGGTCGCGTAGGCGACGGAGGACAGCGGGTCGCTCGCGAAGATCGGCAGGGCGAGCCACTTGGGCAGGAGCGTCTCGCCGAGGGTGTCGCTGCGGAACGGCCGGCCGACGACCAGCCGCTTCAGCCATGAGGTGGGTACCGGCACGTACGGCAGCGTGCCTCGCGCCGCGGCGCACCGGCGTACGGAAACCGTAAAGATCCCGGTGTTCGCGTAGGGATCACGTAAACGTATCCCGGCGCTTCGTCAGGGTCGCGTCAACGACCGTGGCCGGCGCGCCTCACCCGCCTACGGTGCCGGTGACTTCGTCCCGGGAGCTGCCATGGCCGAAACCGGTCTCACGCGCGTGATCTGCTGCCGTGGTGCGGCGGAACTGCTCGACGAACTCGCGTCCGGGCCCCGGGCCTTCGCCGGGCTCCGCCGAGCGTTTCCGCGTCGTGTGCTGGAACCCGCGTTGCGCGTGCTGGCCGCCGAAGGAGCGCTCCGGCGCTCACCGGCGGGAACCTGGGACGGCCGGCCGGACGGTGCGGTGGTGTTCTCCCTCACCGCCACCGGCCGCCGTCTTTTCGCGGATTTGTCCGATTTGGACGTCTGGGTCTCGGTGTACGAGGACTACCTCAACGGGTAGCCGGCCCTGGGTCGAACAGAGCCTGGGCCGACGCCGAGTTGTGACCAAGTCCGAAATGGACACGGCGGGTGTGCGTGATCGTCCGTGACGGCTCCACGAATCAGCTCGGCCGACATCGGCCGGTTCGTGCGTGGGAAGGGAGCAGCCGGATGGCCGAACTGGCCTGTGTGCTGCCGGCGATCGTCGTGTTCGCCGACGTTCGGGCAGATCGCCCTCCCGCCGCTCGGGTACCGGCCACTGGGCGACTGGAAGACCTACGCCTCGGGCGTGCCGGGCTTCTCCTTCGTCCCGGTGCTGTTCCGGTACCCGCGGCCGGACTCCGGCCGCGCGGTCGACCCCGGGATCGCCGGCGCGGGGTGGGTCTCGCACCAGCGTTCCGCGCCGCGCACCACGAGGGCCAGTACGAGGAAGCCGCCGATCAGCATCAGCGTGTAGACCAGGTCGCTCATCGGGATCCTCCTGCTCGGCGAACTCGGTGACCGGACGATGGCGCAGCGCGCACCGGCGGGCCCGGCGAGGTCGTGTTTCCTTCACGTCGGCGCGGCCGATGTTGACGGAACGTTGATCCGGGCCCGCTCCGGCGTCGAATTCGCGTCAAGGGTCATGGACAGCGTTGTCCCCCTTGGACAGTGTGGAGACATGCGCACTGCCACCTCTGACGAACTCGACCGGGCCGCCGCGGATCTCCGGCGGCTGGTCCGTTCCACCGCGGCGGCGATGGAGCGGGCGACCGTCGCGCTGGAGGAGGCCGATGTCGCACTGGCCGACGAGATCGTGGCCGATTCGGTCCGGCTCGACCGTGAACGCGAGGAGCTGGCGCGCACGGCTCCGGGGCTGCAGGCACCGGCGGTGACCGTGCTCGCCATGATCCACGCGTTGACCGAATTGGAGCGGCTGAGCTTGCTCGTGCTCGCCGTCGCGCGGGCGGTGCAGCGGTCCTACCCGCATCCGATCGTGCCGCACGAGCTGACCCCGGGGTTCGTCGAGATGGGGCGCATCGCGGTCTGGCTGCTGGAACTGACGGCCGGCACCGGCGAGGTCCGTTCGCTGATCAGCCTGGAGGACGATCTCGACGACCTGCGCCGGATCCTGGTCGACGTCCGGAATCGGTGTGACGGCTCGGCGGTGGCCGACGTCGTGCTGCTGAGCCGCCTTTACGAGCGGTTCGCCGACCACGCGGTCCTGCTGGGCCGCCTGATGAAGTCCGCGGTCCCTCGCAGCCGGGCGACGGGGACGGCGGCCTGAGCGGGTCCGCGGGCGAGGCCGTCTGGACCTGCCCGCACGACACCGGTCTCGCGGTGCCGATCGGTGCGCTCGAAGCCTGACGACCAGGGCGTCACGTTTCGGATGTCACCGAACGGGTGGTTCGCGTAGGCTGAGCCCGGCGCGCCGGGAAGTCTGGTCGGCATCCGGATCGGGATGTGGAGGACCGGCTGATGCGCGGTGTCGAAACCGTACTGTTCCTCGTGGTCGTGGCGACCGTCGTGGCCACCTTCGCGAAGCGGCTGCGCGTGCCGGCGCCGTCGCTGCTGGTCGTTGCCGGTGTGGTCGTGGGGCTGCTGCCCGGTGTCCCGGTGGTCCAGGTGACACCGGACGTGATCAGCCTCGTCGTGCTCCCGCCGCTGCTGTTCGCCGCGGGGGAGGAGCTGCCGTGGCGGGACCTGCGCGCGGTCGGGCGGCCGGTGGCCGTGCTGTCGGTGGGCCTGGTCCTGCTGTCGGCGGCGGCGGTGATCGGGACGGCGGTCGCGGTGACGTCGTTGCCGGTCGGGATGGCGTTCGTGCTGGGGGCGGTGCTGGCGAGCACGGACCCGGTCGCGGTGACGGCGCTGGCGCGGCGGCTCGCGCTGCCGCCTCGGGTGCAGGCCCTGATCCAGGCCGAAAGCCTGTTCAACGACGCCACCAGCCTGCTGCTGTTCCGGGTCGCGCTGTTCCTGGCCGTCGCGGGTGGGGCCGCGTCCTGGGGCCGGACGCTGGGCGAGTTCGCGGCGCTCGCCGGAGGTGGCGTGGCGGTCGGCGTGCTGACGGCCATCGGGGCGTTCGTGATCCGCCGGCGGACCGAGGATCCGGTGCTGGAGACGGTGATCTCGCTGGTGACACCGTACGCGGGGTACGTCGTCGCGGAGTCGGTCGGCGGGTCGGGCGTGACGGCGGTCGTCGTGGCGAGCGTGATCCTCGGGACGCAGGCCGAACGCCTGACGACAGCGCGGATCCGGCTGCAGGTCGGCGCCGTCTACCAGACCGTCGTGTTCCTCCTGGAAAGTGTCGTTTTCGGCCTGATCGGGCTGCAGCTGCCGGCGCTGGTGCGCCGGGTGGCCGGCGGGAGCGCGTGGTGGCTGCTGCAGGCGGTGGCGATCGCGGCGACGCTGGTCATGGCGCGGCTGCTGCTCGTGTTCGTCCTTTCCGCGTTGCGGCAACGGCGGGCAGACGGCCGGATCTCGTGGCAGGTGCCCGCCGTGGTGTCGTGGGCGGGTGCGCGGGGGGTGGTCCCGCTGGCGGCGGCGTTGTCGCTGCCGGTGGCCACGTTGGACGGTTCGGCGCTGCCCGCGCGCGAACTGGTGCTGTTGCTGACGAGCGCGGTGATCGTGCTGACGCTCGTGGTCCAGGGCTTCACGCTCGCACCGCTGGTGCGCCTGGCCGGCATCGCGCTCGACCCGGCCGACCTGCGGACCGAGTACGGCACCGCACGCCGGAAGCTCGCCGAAGCCGGGCTGAGCCACCTCGAGCACCTGGCCGAGACCGAGTCCGCGCCGGAGTTCGTCGTCGATCAGCTGAGGGCGAGCTGGCAGGCGCGGCTGGACCGCGTCCGGGGCGAGGACAAAACCGACGACAAGACCGGCGACAAACCCGGCGACCCGGTGCGCGGGATCGACTATCGGGCTCTGCGGCGGGAGCTGATCGACGTCGAGACGGCCGAGCTGACTCGGTTGTTCGAGGCGGGGGAGATCACCGACGGGACCCGGCGGCGGGTCCAGCGGCTGCTGGATCTCGAGCACGCCGCCCTCGAAGACTGACCGGTGTCACCGCAGGGCCGGCGCCTTCGGGTTTATCTTTGCTCGTGCGGGTAATCGCTCTCTGGTGTTCTCTGGCCGCGTCGGGCTGCCTGGCGGGAATAGTCGACTCCTTCGCCGAAGAGCCGCCACGTCTGCCTGAGGCTGTGTGGGCGGTCCCGCTGGTCGGGATCTTCCCCGTGGTGCTGATCGTGGTGGCGACGCTGGTGTTCCGGCACAGCGGCGAGTCGCGTACGCGGGCGCTGAGCTCCGTCATCACGTCGGTTCCGCCACGGGTGCGCTGGTGTGCCGGACTGCTGGTCCTCGCCGGGGTGGTTCTGGTGGCAGTCACCGCCGCGGGAATGCGCACGGGCACGCCCGAGGTGACCGCCACCGGTTACCGGCTCTACTCCCGCCTCGGCAGCACACCGATCACGCGCGCCGAGTACCTGCAGGAGATCGCCCGCGGTCAGCGGCTGTTCGCGACGATCGGGTTCGTGCTCGACGTCCTGTTCGGCGCGGTCGCCGTGGGAGCCTCGTGCGGCGGCCGGCCCAGGAGCAACCGCTGATCGTCCGGCCGTTTCGGTCAAGGGCGATCTCCTGGGCGATTTCCTGGGCGATTTCGCGGTGATCGTCGTCGAGCCGGGCGGCGAGCACACTGGGTGTCATCGGCGGGGCGGATGTGCCCGCGCTGACCGGATCGTGCATTGTTGCAGCCGGGAGTGCAGCACGCAGTCGATCGGGGAGTCGCAGCTTGAGCACCGCACCTGAATTCGTGGTTCCGCCCGTCGTGGACAGTCCGGTGCCGGCGAAGCCGCCGTCCGGCCGGGCCGTGCGGTGGCTGCTGGAGCACCGGGTGGCCCCAGCGGGCCCGGAGGCGGCCGAGGACCACGCCAAGCCGCAGGCTTGGTGGAAGGTCATGTGCCTGACCGGCGTCGACTACTTCTCCACCCTGTCCTACCTGCCGGGAATCGCCGCGCTCGCCGCAGGCGCCCTCTCGCCGCTGGCGACCCTGCTGATCGTCGCGCTGACCCTGCTGGGGATGCTGCCGATGTACCGGCGGGTCGCCCGGGAAAGCCCGCGCGGTCAGGGCTCGGTGGCGATGCTGGAGGACCTGCTGCCGTTCTGGCGGGGCAAGATCTTCGTGCTCGTCCTGCTGGGGTTCGTCGCGACGTCGTGGATCATCACGATCACGCTCTCCTCGGCGGACGCGTCGGTTCACCTGCTGGAGAACCCGTACCTGCCCGGGTTCCTGCACGGGCACGCGGTGCTGATCACGGTCGTCCTGCTGCTGATCCTCGGCGGCGTCTTCCTGCTGGGCTTCAGCGAGGCGGTGGGCGTGGCCATTCCGCTCGTGGCCGTCTTCCTGCTGCTGAACGCCATCGTCGTGGTCGTGGCCGGCGTCGACCTGTTCTCGGACGCGGCGGCGCTGTCGCGGTGGTCGGACGCGCTCACCTCGGGTGGTGGCGGGTTCGGCGGCATCGTGGGGCCGGCCGTGGTCGCGTTCCCGCTGCTCGTGCTCGGGATGTCGGGCTTCGAGACCGGGGTCAGCATGATGCCGCTGGTCGCGGCCGAGGGGAAGTCCGACGAGGAGCGGCTGGAGTCGCGGATCCGCAACACCCGCAAGCTGCTGACCGTCGCCGCGCTGATCATGTCGGTGTACCTGATCGCGACGAGCTTCATCACGACCGTGCTGATTCCCGCGGAGAAGTTCAAGGAAGGCGGGGAGGCGAACGGGCGCGCCATGGCCTACCTCGCCCACCAGGAACTGGGCGAGGTGTTCGGCACGGTCTACGACATCTCCAGCGTGCTGATCCTGTGGTTCGCCGGGGCGTCGGCGATGGCCGGGCTGATCAACATCGTGCCGCGGTACCTGCCTTCCTACGGCATGGCGCCGGAATGGGGCCGCGCGGTCCGGCCCGTCGTGCTCGTCTACACGGTGATCAGCGTGCTGATCACCGTCGCGTTCGGGGCCGACGTCAACGCCCAGGCCGGCGCCTACGCCACCGGGATCCTCGCCATGATGGTCTCCGGCGCGGTCGCCGTGACGATCTCGTCGATCCGCCGCAAGCAGCTCGCCGGCATCATCGGGTTCGCCGTGCTGACGCTGGTGCTGCTCTACGCGCTGGTCGAGAACGTCATCGAGAAGCCGGACGGCCTGGCCATCTCCGCGCTGTTCATCCTCGGCATCATCGTGGTGTCCCTGGTTTCGCGCGTGTCCCGCACGACCGAACTGCGCGCCGAGCGGATCGAATTCGACGAGCCGGCCCGCCGGTTCGTCACCGACTCGCTGGCCGACGACGGGGCGCTGCACATCATCGCCAACCAGCGCCAGGGCGGTGATCTCGCCGAGTACTCCGCCAAGGAAGCCGAGCAGCGGAGCATGAACCCGGTGCCCGGCACCGCGGACACGCTCTTCCTCGAGATCGACGTCGTCGACCCCTCGGAGTTCAGCAACGTGCTGCAGGTGCGGGGCGTGGAGGTCGACGGGTACCGGATCCTGCGCGCGGACAGCCCGGCGGCGCCGAACGCGATCGCCGCCGTGCTGCTGGCACTGCGCGACGCGACGGGGGTCCTGCCCCAATGCCATTTCGAGTGGTCGGAGGGCAACCCGCTCGGCCACCTCTTCCGCTACCTCATCCTCGGCCGCGGTGACACGGCTCCGGTCGTCCGGGAGATCCTGCGGACCAGCGAGGACGACCCGGCCCGCCGGCCGGGCATCCACGTCGGCGGCTGACCGGCGCGATCATCGGTGCGGCATCACGACGGCGTAGACAGCCGACGTGGGCCGGCTGAGATAGCTGACCAAAACCGAGCCGGTGCCGCGCGACAACCGGGTGAGCGTCGAAGACCTGGGCCCACCTGGTCCAGCCGGCGATCGAGCACGACGTTCATGGACAGAGCTCCTGCCACCCTTATGCTCACGTCGATGCCCCGCAGGCCGGTGCGAACGCGCGCCGATTCGGCCTTGCCGGGAAGTCAAGCCTGCCAAGCGGATTTGTCGTCGGGGTGGGGGTATTCGTGGACGAGGCTGCGGATGTCCTCCACCGGCTCGTCGGTCGCCGCCCACTTGGCGCGGATGCGGTCGAGGTAGGAACGCACGGTGGGAATGGCGATGCCGAGGCGGCGCGCGGTGGCGGCGAGGGTGCTGCCGGTGCCGTAGAGGTAGAGGACCTGGAGCTCCTGCGGGGACAGTTCGGGCGGGTCGTCGTTGATCAGGGTCATGAGCTCGGCGGTGAGCGCCAGCTGTCCGGTGTGGACGGTGCGGATGGCCTCGGCCAGCTTGTCGGCGTCGTCGTTCTTGATGAGGTAACCGGAAGCGCCCGCACGGATGGTGGCGCGGACGTGGCGGCGGTCACCGTGCACGGAGATCACCAGGACGGCGGCGCCGGTGGCGTGCAGGACGGCGACGTTGGCGGCGGGGTCGCTGCCGTCCTCCAGTCTCAGGTCCAGCAGCACCACATCGGTGGTGGTGCCGGTCCGCGCGGCAAGGTAACCGCCGACCGTGGTGGCCGTGTGGACGATGACGATGTCGGCGGTGCCGGCGAGCAGGGCCCGCAGACCCGCGGGGACGAGCTTGTCGTTGTCGATGACGGAGATGCGGATCATGCGGGCCACCGCAGGTCGATCCGGGTGCCCTCGCCGACGTGACTGTCCACTGTGGCCTTCCCGTCGACTTCGGCCATGCGCTCGACGATCGAATGGCGGATGCCGTACCCGAACTCGGTGGCGTCCGGGTCGAATCCGTCACCCTGGTCGACGACGGCCACGGTCACCGCCTCTCCGACGGCCAGCGCGGTGAGGCGGGCGCGGGTGGTTCCCGCGTGGGCGGCGACGTTGCTGAGCGCCTCCGCGCTTGCCTGGGACAGTGCGTCGACCACGTCGTTGGGGAGCGAGTCGGGCAAGTTGGCGAAGTGGTATTCCACGCGCAACCCGAGTGCGGCACTGGCCCCGCCGGCCTCCAGTAGCGCCAGGGAGAGGTCGGTGAGGGTGCCCGCGGGGTCGTCGGGTGCCGCACCGCGCAGGACGTCGACGTTGACCGCGCACTGCCTGCGCACGACGGGGTCGGGATGGGCGGCGGGGCCGGGGCCCGCGATCGCGGTCAAGATCCGCAGCGGGCCGTCGTGCAGGGCGCGGTACCGGCGGATCTGCTCGCGGAAGTGCCGGGTGCGCTCCTCGGTGTGCGCGCGCTGGGCGGCGAGCCGTTCCCGCGCGGAGATCACCTGCTGGGTCGCGACGGTCAGGTGGTGGACCACCTGTCGCAACTGCCGGATGAACACCAGGCAGCAGACGGCGGCACCGACCTGCCAGCCGATCGTGTTGACCAGCGAGGCGAAGTCCGCGCCCCGCTCCAGCAGCGGCAGCTGTCCGACCACGTTCGCCGCGGCGAGCACCGCGCAGCCGGCCACCGTGGCCCGAGGGGAACCGCTGACCAGCGCGACAGCCACCGCGACGCTGACCGTGACCGGCTCCAGGTACGGGTTGGCCAGCGTGTCGAAAAGCTGGTTGGACACGGCCAGCGGCAGCACGACCACGCCGGTGGCGGTGACCGCGACGTCGACGGCCAGCACCCAGCCGGGAAGGGCGTCGCGGCGCAGCACCAGCGTGATCAGCACCGCGCTCCACCCGGCGAGGGCCGCGTACACGGACGCCGCCAGGGCAACCTTGGTGTAGGCGTGGATCTGCACGGCTCCGACGACGCTCAGGGCGACCATGCCCAGGGTGGCCAGCCGGAAGAACACCACCGATGCCGCCACGATCCCGCGCACCTGGCGATGCAGACCCATCACAGCGGCCACCTCGGTCTTTCCGTCCTGCGGGTGCACCCGGCCCCAAGCCTGGCACCGAACCCCGCTCGGGTCCACGCCGCACCTGTGCGGCATGGACGCACTGAACGGCCCGCGCCACGATCGATCCGAACCCGACGCCCCGCAACGGCTCGACGAGCCGGGCGGTCGCGACCGAGAACAAGCCTGGCACACAGGAGGAATAGCGATGTTCATCCCCGCACGCAAGGTGCGCGGTGCCGTCCCGGCGTGCACGCGGCTGCCGCGACTGCTTTCGGTCGCCACCACCGGGGCCGTGTTCCTCGGCGTCGGTCTCGGTGCGCCGCCCGCGTCCGCCGACGCCCAGCCCGCTCACGAGCAGTCCGTGACCGTGGACGTCGTCGGCGACTCGTACATGGCGGGCGACGGCCTCTCGGGGACCTACGCCGATCCCGCGGACCCGAGACACCGATCCGCGACCGCGCCGGCCCTCCAAGCACTGGCCCGCGTCCGGAGCGACGACCCGGGGCTGCGGGTGGACGCGAACCTCGTCGCCGCCGCCGGCGCGCGGACCGCGGACTTCTTCGGTGCCCAGACCGGGCCGGGCAACAGCGTCGTCAACCCGCCGCAGCGTGACCAGGTCCGCCCGGACGCCCAAGTGGTCATCGCCGGCTTCGGCGGTGACGACGCCCGGCTGGCCACGGTGCTCGGCGAAGCGAAGCGGTCCACCGGCGGGCCGAACACGGCCCTGGACAAAGAGATCAGGGCACTCGGCCCGCTGCTGGACTGGACCGCGTCGGACGAGGAGTACCTCGCCCAGGCCAAGTCGTCGCCTCCCGGCCAGGCACCCACGCTGGTCGCGCGGATGCTCCAGGTGCTGGCCGGAATCGCCACCCGCGCACCGCACGCCGAGATCGTGGTCACCACCTACCCGCTGGCCGCGGACCCGAAGAACGCGCACGCCGCCAGCCTGGTCGGCGAGGACGATCTGACCAGCGTGCGAAAGTTCGGCTACGACCTGAACAAGGCGATCGACCGCGCGGTGACGCTCTGCGGCTGCGGCTCCCTCGCCGACCTCGCCGAAGCGATCGCGGGCCACGAGATCTACACCCCCGACTCGGTCTTCGCCGAGCAGGCCGACCGGCAAGAGCCGTTCCGGCCCGACGAAAAGGGCGCCTCGCTGATCGCCAACCCGATCGCCGACAGCATCGCGAAGGTCCTCCGGATCCCCGCGCCCCGGCACAGCGACGGGCAGGTCACCACCGCGGAGAACATCCACGTCCGCTACGGCGTGTCGGACCGCGACGGCGACACGGTCGCCGACTTCCAGGACGTCGCGCCCGACGACCCCGCCCGCTCGACCGACGTCGCCCGCCGCGACCGCGACGCCGGGAACGACCGGCGGTCCTCGCGGTCGGGTGACACGCGCTCGCCGTCGAGCGGGTTCCGCCCGGTCATCCAGGTGGCCGACGGCCTGGCACCGGGCGTGAGCCTGATCGGCCCGCACGACCGGCCGCCCGCGGAACCGCCGGGGGAGCAGCACCAGGTGACGGTCGGGAGCCGGCCTCCCGGACGCGAGCAGGCCGTCCCGGTGGAACACGCGGCCCCGGCGTCCGAACCCGCCGCGGCGCCACCGGTGCCCGGCACGGACGCCCCGCCGTTGTCGCAGGCGCAGATCGCCGCGATGCGGGACGTGGTCTCCAAGGCGGAGCCCGCGGGCTACGTCAGCCGGTACTCGGCGCAGGCCTTGCGCGCCTCGACCGCGCCCGCGGACGTGCGCGGCTCGCTGGACATGCGGGCGGTCGACCGGCAGATGAGCGCTTCGTTGCTGAGCGCCCTGCCCGGCCCGGACGTCACGACCGGTTTCCGCGACCGGTTCGGCGAAGACATCGGCGCCATCCACAGCGCGACCACGGTCGCCGGACAGGACGCCGCGATCGCGCGGTTCAACGAGACGGCCACGCAGTACAACGCCGCCGAGCTGGCCGCACGGGACGCCCACGACGCCCACCCCGTCGACGCGCTGGGTGACTCCGTCCGGACGACTCCGAGGTCGCTGACGGAGATGACGTCGGAGACCGCGGCCTACGGCCAGGTCGACGTGGGCACCCTGACGACCTTCGGCGACCAGCAGACCGTTCAGTCGACGCAGGTGCAGGCCGGCACCACGGACTACGGCTCGAACCTGCCCACGGTAGCCACCGGCGTCAAGGTGGGGCCCGCGGCCGAGGTGGGTGTGGAAGGGGGGACCGAGGCCGGCGGTGTCGCGGTCTCCGGTGAGGCCGGTGCCAAGGCCCTGGGCGGGGAGGCCAACGCGAGCGCGGGCGCCTCGAAGGACGGCGTCAACGCGAAGATCGGCGCGAGCGGCTACCTCGGCGAGGCGACCGCCGAGGGCTCGGCGACGTACGGCCCCGCCGAGGTGGGGGTCAAGGGCAAGGCCAACCTCGGCGCCGAAGCCGGCGCGAATGCCGCCCTCGGGGCCGAAGGCGTCGACGTCGGTGCGAAGGGTTTCGTCGGTGCGAAGGCGGGCGTCGACGGACACGCCGACGTAGCGGGGCTGCGGGTGGGTGCCACGGCCGAGGGCTGGTACGGCCTCGGCGCGGAAGGACGGGCGCGGTTCGGCTGGGGCCCGGACGGCTCGTTCACCATCGGCGCCGACGCCGGCGTGGCCGTCGGTGTCGGCGGCAAGGTCGGGTTCAACCTCACGGTGAACCCGGGCAAGCCCCAGAAGGCGGTGCCGGACAACCTGGACGCCCCGAACCCGGGGGATCCCGCGGAGGACACCCAGCAGCCGACGAGCCCGACCAGCGAGCTGGAGTCCCCCCGACCGGACCCGGCGGTCCCGGCCGAGCAGCCGGCTTCGCCGGATCAGGCTCCGCCGTCGGAGTCCGACGCGGACTACTCCGGCCCCACCCCCGGAACGACGGGGGAGAACGACGACGCCGATCCTGGTCCTGCTCCGGCGGCCGGCGAGGTCGCCTCTCCCGCGGACAACGCCGCGGACAACGACGCGGACAATTCCGGGGCCACTCCGGGAACCACGGGCGAAAACGGCTCGGCCGGACCGGCGACCGGCGCCCCCGCGAGCTCGGACGGCGCGACCAGCAGCAACGCGGGCGAAACTCCTGGCGACGCCGGTGACGCTTCCGGCACCGACTCCGCGGGCGGTTTCGGCGACGGTGGCTCCGAGGGGGGAATCGGCAGCGGTGACACGGGCGGAACAGGCGAATCCGGGACGGGGGATTCCGGCGGTGTGGGCGACGGCTCCTCGGCTGGTGACTCCGGCGGTGGGGACTCCGCCGGCAGTGGGGACTCCTCGGGCGGGGACTCCTCTGGTGGGGACTCCGGCGGAGGAACGGGTGGTGGCGACTCCGGCGGCGGCATGGGCGGTGGGTCCGGCGGCGGCGGCGACGGTGGCGGCTCGTGAACGCGGCCGTTCCGGCGGTCGTGCCGGACCTCCGATGAGCACAGACGCGAACACCCGGCCCAGCACCAGGCGCCGCGCCGAGGTGGCCGGCGTGCTGATCCTCCTCAACCGAGAACTGCCGACAGGAGCACGGTTCGATGGTCACAGAGCTACCCGTACGCATCGAATTCGCGCTGCCGGACGGCTGGCAGGCGGCTCCACCGGACGAGGTCGGCGCACCCGAGGTCGCGTTCGTCGCGGTGCGTCCGGTCACGCCCCGCGGTGGAGCCGACGGATTCGTCACCAACCTGACGATCGCGGGAGAGATCCGCGACCCGGCGGTGCGGATGGCGACGATCGCCGACGAGTCGGTGCACCGCGTCGGGAACGTCGCCGAGTCGGTGCGCGTTCGCGACCGTGCGGACTTCGGCCGAGGCGACGCGCCGGGCCTGACCCAGTTGCTGGACATCGGACTCCACGAGGGCAAGTCCCTCGTGCAATGCCAGGTCTACCTGCCCATCGACGACGTCCACGACCAGCGCACGGTGCTCGAACTGGTGCTCACCTGCACACCCGACCAGTTCGATGACGTCGCGTCCGACTTCCGGCGGTTCGTGGAAACGGTGCGCCCCGCACAGGCGCGCTCGTAGCGAGCCGTGGGCACGCCGGGCCGCTTTCGGCGGCTGTCGTCGAGTGCGGTGAGGGCCCCTGGCGGCGTCGGTGATCCCGGCCGTCAGATCTACGCCGTGTCCGGCCCGGTCCCGGCCACCCACGCCACGATCCGGTCCACCGAATCCTCCGCCGATGAGGTGGTGGCGATGATCTGCTCGCCGGGCACGTCGAGACGCCCGCTCGCGGGGTACCAGCTGTGCATGTCCTCGGCGGTGAATTCGCCGGCCTGCGGGCGGGTGGCGTGGCGGCGCACAGTCTCGTCGAAGGGTACGTCGAGGTAGAAGAAAGTGGTGCGGCCGCGGTGGTCGGCGGCGAGCCGGCACAACATCGGTCCGTACCGGGCGGCGGTGAGGATGCCGTCGAGGATGACGTGGTAGCCGGCGTCGAGGCTGAATCGGCAGACCGTCGCGATGAGCGCGATGTTCAGCCCGCCGGGGACGTCGTGCTCGCGCAGGACGATCCGCCGCAGGACGTCCTGCTGGACCAGCGCGACGCCACGTCCGAGCCTGGCGCGCACGGCGGTGGCGACCGTGGTCTTGCCGGCGCCGGAGGGACCCCGGAGCACGACCAGCCGGGTGTGCGGTGAGCCAGTCGGCCCGCTCGGCGGTTCCTGCGGTACAGCCGCCGGCCACGTAACGTCTGCCGCACTTTCCCCAGCCGACCCGCTATCAGCGGTCTCGGCGTGAAGGTTGTCGCTGTCCGTGGCCACGACGACAACTTGTACTCGTCGGCGAAGCGCGGAGCGGCCCCCGGTCTGCTCCACCGGCTCGCCGCCCTCCTCTCGCACCACGCGGATCCCGGGGTAGCGCCTCGCGGCCCGGATCGGCGGAGACGCTGACAAAGCTTGAGGCATCAGGGCCACTGTGCTCCGGCGTCGCCTCCCCGGGACCGATTAGTCCTTTGTGGACAGACGTCGCACTTGCCGGCCGGGGCGGGCGTGGCTCACAGGGTGGGCAGCAGGGTGCTCTGGCTGGTGGTCGTCCATTCCAGCATCAGCAGGGTGGCGTCGTCCTGGAGCCGGCCGTCCTGGTGGTCCAGCACCGCCCGGACCACGCGACGCAGGGTCTCCGGGGCGGGCAGGCCGGCCGCTTCATGGCGTTCGGTGAGGTCGGCCAGCCGGTCCAGGCCGAACTGTTCACCTTGCGGGCTGCGGGCTTCGGTGACGCCGTCGGTGTAGAACAGCACCCGGTCGCCGGGTTCGAGCTGTTCGCGCTGCACGACGGGCTCGCGCTTCTGGAACTCTCCGAGGCCCAGCGGGGTGCGGCTCACGGTGTCCAGCAGCCGCACCACCCGGCCGCCGCGCAGCACGGCCGGCGGTGGGTGTCCGGCGTTGAGGTAGTGCAGTTCGCCGGTGTCGAGGTCGAGGTGGGCGAGGAACGCCGTCGCGTAGGACATCGAGTCGGCCGGGCGGTGGGCGGCGATGGTGTGGTCCGCCAGCTCGGTGGCCGTGATCAGGCCGGCGCCGCCGCGGCGGGCGTTGCGGGTGGCCGCCAAGGCCATCGAGGTGATCAGCCCGGCGTGCAGGTCGTGGCCGACCGAGTCGAAGATCGCCACCGAGGCGCGGTTGCCGTCCACGGCGTAGTCGAAACCGTCGCCACCGACCTCGTCGTAGGGCTCCATCGCGGCGGCGATCACGACCCGGTCGGTGGCGAACACCTTCGGGGGCAGCAGCTGCCACAGCAGTTCGGCGGCCACCGACAGCGGCCGGCCGCGGCGCACCCGGTGGAACAGGTCGCTGTAGAGCTGCTTGCTCAGCACCAGGTGCGAGATCTGCCCGGCCAGCGTCCAGCAGTTGCCGCGCAGGGTTTTGTCGTGCGGGTCGGCGTCTGCGGCGAGAGTGATCCGCAGCGCGCCGAGGCGTTCGGTGCCGTCGAGCACCGGCAGCCACACGACCGCCGGTCCGCTCTCGCCCGGCGCGACGACGATCTCGATCCTGGCGAACGCCCGCCCGGCCAGGGTGGCGTCCGCCGACAGGGCCGGGCCGCCTTGCGGCCGGACGGGGTGCAGCTCCCGCTGGCCGAGGTCGACCAGGTACAGCTCGGCCGACATCCCCACCAGGGAGGTCACGTCGTCGATGAGGGTGGGCAGGTCGTCGGCGGTCGCCAGGTGTGACCGGTCGACGACCGCCGCGAACACCCGGTGCCACGAGCGATCCTCATCCACCATTCACGAAGGGTAGATGACCGGTCTGCCGTGTGCCGGGTCGTCGACCAGCCGGACGCTCGGAGACAAGTCGGCTGCATATGGTGGCGAGATGTCGATCACCAGGGCTGTGCCGCAGTCGAATGCACGACACCGTCTCCGTTGCCGTGCCGTGTTTGCCTGATCCGAGGGCCGCCGGGTGACGGGGCGCGGTGGCGGTGTCCGCTTCCGGTCACGGTGATCGCGTAGGCGCGCGCCGTGCGGGCCCGCCACCTCCGGCAGGGCCCGCACTCCGACGGCGATCCGCACCCCTTCGGCGTCGAGTGGCTTACTCGACGCGGCCGGTGTCGGCGGGCGCGTCGTCGTCGCTGTCGGGCAGGTGCAGGTCGCTCACGCTGACGTTGACCTCGACCACCTCGAGGCCGGTCATGCGTTCGACGGCGGTGATGACGCTGCGGCGGATCGAGCGGGCCACGTCGGTGATGGCGGCGCCGTATTCGACCACGATCTGCAGGTCGACCGCGGCCTGCTTCTCGCCGACCTCGACCGACACACCTTGCCCGGCCGAGGCGGTCGCGCCGGGGATCCGCTCCCGCAGGGCGCCGAACGCCCGCGCCGCGCCGCCGCCGAGGTCGTGCACGCCGGGGATTTCGCGGGTCGCGAGCCCGGCGATCTTCTGCACCACGACCTCCGCGATCGTGGTCGAGCCCGGCGCACCGGCCCGCGCGCCGGTGTCGTTCTTCGCGACCTCCGTCGACGTGGTGCGGGACGTGGTCGACGTGTCGGTCATGGTCGTCATCGTGTCTCCCTCGGTCGTTTCCGGGCCCGGTTTCCCCCGGACCTTCCGGGTGTTCATCGAAACGACCCGGCGCAGAGGAAAGCCGCACGCCCCGAACGGGTGGTGATGATCACCTGCGTGGGTGCGTGACCGTTCCGGGCGCGGTCGTGTCGGGGACGGTGGACGCATTCCGCGTCCGCGGTTCGACCCGTGAAAAGGAGATCCTCATGTCGATGGGCGACAAGATCGGTGCGAAGGCCGACAACCTGGGCGGCAAGGCCAAGGAAGCCGCAGGCTCGGTGACCGGTGACGACTCTCTGCGCGAGGAGGGACGCGCCGATCAGGCCAAGGCCGGGATCAAGGACGCCGTCGCGAACGTCAAGGACGCCGTCGGCGACGCCGCCGACAAGGTGAAGAACGCGCTCAAGAAGGACTGACCGCGGCGCCGTCGATCGCGGGCGCGGTGCTCGGGTTTTCCGGGCCCGCGGTCGACCGCGCGGGAATCGTCGACACGCGCCGTTTCGTGAACCGGCCGCATGTCGACTTGTGGTCAAGGACATCGGGGAGGTCTGGCGATGGCGACGATTTCGGATGCGCAGCTGGTCGCGGTGTTGCGGCCGTTCGTGCGGGCCTGCGCGCCCACGCTCGACGCGCTGCGCGAGTCCGACCCGCTCCGGCTCAAGGCCCGCGATGGCCACGAGCCTGCCGGTCGAGGTTTCGGACGCTCGGTGGTGCGGGCGCTCGCGTCGGTCCGGGCACCGGGCACGGCCGCGTGGGAGGCGATGGACACTCCGCGGCGCGTGCGGTGGTGGACGGGCCGCTTCGGCAGGCTCACCGCTCTGCTCACCGCCGTACCCGGTCTCGGCGGGGTCCTGGCCGACCGGCTCCCTGTGCAGGACCTGCTCGGTGCCGGCTCGCAGGGGCTGGTGCTGTGCGCGATCGCGGGAGAATGCGGCGTCACCGACACGGGCGCCCGGGTCCGGCTGCTCGCCGCGGTGCTTTTCGACCGCGTTGTCGAGCCCGACCTCGCCTCGGGCCGCGGCGTCGGCCAAGACCAGGCCGGCGAGGACGCCGAGGTCGAGCGGCTCGCCGGACACCGGCATCGCGTCACCGGCGCGGTCTCGGTGCTCACGACGCTCGGTGGCGGGCTCTGGCGGCTTGCTCGCTCGTTGCGCGGAATCTCGGCCGAGCTCGGCAAGCGGCCGTCGGGCCGGTGGTACCACCGTGCACTCGGTGCTGTGCCGGGCATCGGCGCTGTCGGGGACTACTTCGGTGAACGTGCCGGCATGCGCGTCGTCAGGGCACGGGCGCTGCGCTGGCTCACCACGCATGCGGTTGCCGCCCCGCGATAGGGCGTCACGCCTTTTACGGCGGAAGCCGGCCGGCGCTCCGAAATCGTTGATGTGGCCGGGCGAATACGCGGCACGTCGACCTCGTCATGATCATGTACGTCTCTCCTCGTCAGGTTGCCACCGGGGGAGTCGGACCCCCGGTCCACTACTTAACTAGTGAAAGGTGTTACCTTGGCCGTGGTCGACGACGGAGAGGAGACGGCCATGAACCTGCAAAGGCAGCCTGACCAGGTACTTCCGGTCCTTGCTCGCGGTTTGGGCAAGAAGTACCGCAGGGGGTGGGCGCTGCGCGAGACGTCCCTGGTGATCCCGAAGAACCGGATCGTGGCCCTCGTCGGCCCGAATGGTGCGGGCAAGAGCACGCTGATGGGACTGATCACCGGGTTGCTGCGCCCGACGACCGGTGGGATCACCGTCTTCGGTGACCGTCCGACGGGCAAGGGGCTGCACCCCGGGGTGGCCTACCTGGCCCAGCAAAAGCCGCTGTACCAGCAGTTCACCGTGACCGAGATGCTGAAGTTCGGGGCGCAGACCAACCCGACCTGGGATCAGCGCTACGCCGAGTACCTGATCGGGCAGGCCGCGGTGCCGATGGGCGCGGCGGTGGGAACCTTGTCCGGCGGGCAGCGCACCCGTGTCGCCCTGGCCCTGGCACTGGGCAAGCGTCCGAGCCTGCTGCTGCTCGACGAGCCGTTGGCCGATCTGGACCCGCTGGCCCGCGAAACCGTGCTGCGCGCGCTGATCACCGAAGCGAAGACACAAGGCATCACCGTGGTGCTGTCCTCGCACGTGCTGGCCGAACTGGAAGGCGTGTGCGACCACCTGGTCCTGCTCCACCGAGGGTGCGTCCTGCTGGCCGGAGACGTCAACCGGCTCAGCGCCGACGGCACCCCGCTCGGCGAACTGGCCCTGAACCGCATGCGCGAAGCGGCGCAGCAGGAGGAAGCGGCATGATCTGGGTTTCCTGGCGACGGCAGCGCCCGCAACTGCTCACCCTGCTCGGCATGCTGGTGATCGGCGCGGGCGCCATCATCCTGCTGCGGTCGAACATGGTCGGCGCCATCGACTCGGCGCAGCTCGCCCCCTGCGTGACGCTGCCCCTCCAGGAGTGTCCGGCGGCCGGTGAGGTCGTGAAAGCCTTCGCGACGGCGTGGTCGGCTCCGCTCGACATGGGGCGAGCCGCGATCCTCGGCCTGCCCGCCCTGATCGGGGTCTTCATCGGAGCTCCTCTTTTCGCGCGGGAACTCGAACAGGGCACCCACGTCCTGGCTTTCACCCAGTCGGTGAGCCGTACCCGATGGATGTTCAGCAAGCTGGTCGTCGCGCTGGCACCCGCGTTGATCGTGCTGATCGCACTGCAATACCTGGTCTCGTGGTGGTTGTCGGCGGCCGGCACGCTGGGGCCGCGGATGAACGGTTCGTTCACCGCCCTGAACTTCGGAATCGAGCACCTCTCGCCTGTTGCCTACACGGTGTTCGCCTTCACCCTGGGCACCTTCCTCGGCGTGGTGTCCCGCCGCACCCTGGTGGCCATGACCGCGGGGCTCGGCGCGTTCGTCGTCGTACGCCTCACTCTGTCCGGCCTGGTCGACGGCCTGGTACCCGCACAGCACCTCGAGGTCACACCCGACACGACCCTGAACGTGCACGAGAACGGCAGCCTGGTGATCGACGAAGGCTGGCTCGACGCCGCCGGGCGACCCGTCGCCGGTGACCGGGTCAGCGCCCTGATCCAAGGCTGCAAGGCGCCGCAGGGTGGGACGCCGAACTCGCAGGAGGGGTACCTGGCGTGCTTGCCGCAGTCCGGTCTCAGCACGAGGTACGTGGACTTCATCCCGCAGAGCCAGGCCTGGCAGGTGCACCTGGCCGACGCGTCGATCTACGGTGGACTCGCGGTCCTGCTGCTGGTGGGGACGGCCTGGTTCCTGCGGCGTCAGAGCTGAGCGTGGTGGAATCCCCGAGCTGCCGGAGCATCTATGCTGTCCGATGTGATCGAGTTCCGGATCGACCGGCGCTCCGGGGTCTCCACCTACATGCAGATCATTCAGCAGGTCAAACAGGCCATGCGACTGGGACTGCTGAACCCCGGCGACCGGCTGCCCTCAGCGCGGGAGGTGGTCGAGGCCACGGCCGTCAACCCCAACACCGTGCTGAAGGCGTACCGCGAGCTGGAACGGGACGGGCTGGTGGAGGCCCGCCGGGGCCTGGGCACCTTCGTGACCACGTCGCTGTCGTCCGAGGCCACGGCCGGCGACGACGCACCGCTGCGGCAGGAGCTGGCCGGCTGGATGGGCCGTGCCCGGCAGGGCGGCCTCGTCGTCGAGGACGTCGACGCCCTGTACTCCGTGGTCCGCGACGAGCACTACCCCGCTGAGGAACGATCATGAAACCCTTGACCGCCACCGCCGTGGGCAAGCGGTACCGCACCCGCTGGGCGGTCCGCGACTGCAGTTTCGCCATTCCCGAGGGCAAGGTCGTGGCGTTGGTCGGCCCGAACGGCGCGGGCAAGAGCACCCTGCTGCGCATGGCCGCGGGCCTCGTCCGCCCGACGGCCGGTGAACTGCGGACCTTCGGCACTCCCGTCGACGGCCGCATTCACCCGGACGTCTCGTTCCTGGCGCAGAACCGTTCGCTCTACCGTGACCTCACGGTGCGCGAAATGACGCGCGCGGTCGCGGCCATGAACGACCGGTGGTCCACCGACCGGGTACACGAGGTGCTCGGGCTCTTGGCGGGCGTGGACTACGACGCGAAGGTCGGCACCTTGTCCGCGGGCGCCCGGACCCAGGTGGCCATCGCGGTCGCGCTGGGACGCCTTCCCCGGCTGCTGCTCCTGGACGAACCACTGTCCGACCTGGATCCGCTGGCCCGCGACGAGACGCTGCGGATCATCATGACCGAGGTCGCCGACCGCGGAACCACGGTGGTGATGTCCTCACACCTGCTCAGCGACCTGCGCGAAGTGTGCGACCACATCCTGCTGATCGACGAAGGCCGGGTTCAGGTCGACGGCGACATCGAGGAAGTCCTTGCGGGGCACCGGATCCTGGTCGGCCCGGTCGCGGACGAGTCCGCTGTGGAGGGAGTGCTGGTCAACGCGACCCGCACCGAGCGCCAGTCCACCCTGCTGGTGCGGGAAGCCGAGCCGGCACCGGAAGGCTGGGCCGGCACCGAACCCGACCTGGAATCCCTGGTCATGGGATACCTGCGTGCGTCACGCGAGCGCCGGTCATCGGCCCGGCGTCGATAACCGGAACAAGGGCAATCGACACCGCCGCGTTCGGGTCTTTTCGGGCTGAGTCCACTGTGGAGTGTGCGGGGGGAGGCGCGGATGCGGGTGCGGCCGGAGGATCGCGACACCGATCGCGGCGAGGCAGCCGCGGGTCGTACGTGACAGTACCTGCGCCCCATGGCGGACGAGACCGCACAACGGCCTAGGTGTTCTGACTTGTGAGGTCGGGGACGCGCCGGCGTGCGCTGCTCGGTGCCGGCGGTCCCGGCCGGCCGCGCCGGCACGCCTGGGTCTGTCTTCCGGTCCTGCCCGGGACCGCCCTCGGACGGCTCGGCCATGATCACCGCGCTTCCGGTCGCGTGCGCATCGCGTGTCGTTCACGGCGTCGGATCGTCAGGCGCCGAGACGGTTGTAGATGCGGCCGGCCAGCGACGCGGCCAGCTGGCTCAGCGCGGCCAGCGGGTCGAGCTGGGCGAACTGCCCGAGCAGCTCCGCCGCCGCGTAGGCCTCGGCCTCCGACAGCACGGCCGCGCACCGCTCCCGCCGGCCCCGCTCCAGCAACCGCGTCAAGGCTTCGGCGTACTCGGCCATGTCACGCACTCCGACCAGGCCATACCGCTCTTCGAGCGGGCCCTGCTGCGTGATGTCATCGTTCATGGCCGTACGTCCTCCTCGTCACCCGTTCGACTGCCTTCAGAAAATCTATGCCGCCCGGAGTAGACATTCAACGACCGGCGTGTGTAGTGTTCTCCTCGTACCGAGAGAGACAACGTCAAGCAGGCGCGGGAGATGACGTAACTACCCGCGAAGTGAGACAAGGCGGTCAGGCAGCACGGAGCCGATCAAGGGAACAAGGTTTCGGCTGGTGACCGGGAGTAGTACTCCAGGACCGGGTCGTGAAGAAGGTTCGACCGAGCAGTACCGGTCCGGAGCGGATGTGCAGGACTCGGGTAGAGCTAAGGTGCCCGTGAAGAACAGCAGTATCAGTGTTTACGGCAGTTGCAGTACCGCTAGTCGAAGATCAGCAGTACCAGTAGTTGTTGTGTGTACGTGCAGTAGCAGGACCGGTCAGGTGGCCGGGGCCGATCAGTGAACGGGGCTCCGGGCAGTGACCAGCGGCGTCAGCGTGCTGGGACCGATCAGTGGAAGGGTTCCGGCAGTGACGTCCGCAGCAAGCGAAGTTGCAGTTGCAGTTGCAGTACCGAGTAAGTGGAAAACACAGGAAAGAAGGGAACGGGAACATCATTGGATCGCCCGCAGCGGCCGGGTAGTGCCGCGCGGGTGCCGCAGTTCCATCGAGTTCGGAGGTGGTGCTCGGTCACGAGTAAGCGATCCCCGCGGAATCCGGCTTTCGGCTGGACGCGGGTGCAGGACGCCGGCGGTCGCGCCGGTTGACAATGGTGAAAGTCCCAACCCTTGAGGACCCCGGGTGCCGCAGTGGCACCCGGGGTCCTCTGTGACGTGGAGGTGCGATGATCCCTGACCAACAAGGCCCGGCCACGCCCAGAACGGCCGACAAGTTCGACGACGAGCACTACCCCGCCTACACGATGGGCCGGGCCGCCGACATCCTCGGCGCCACCCAAGGCTTCCTGCGCAGTCTCGACGAAGCCGGACTGATCACCCCGCAACGCTCCGCCGGCGGGCACCGCCGCTACTCCCGGCACCAGCTGCGCCTGGCCGCGCGGGTGCGGGAACTGGTCGACAGCGGTACCGCCGTCGACGCCGCGTGCCGCATCATCACCCTCGAAGACCAGCTCCACGAAGCGCAGCGCCGCAACACCGGAATCCGCACCGGCGACTGATCCCGACTCGGCACGCGGCCCTGCGCCGCGTGCCGATGTGCAGCCGAAGCCATGCGCTGGGCCGAAGATCCCGGAAAAGTGCCGGACAGCGGTCACTCAGCCAGGTCGGCTGGCGCGGCCGACCGGACTTCGCGTCAAACTGGCATGTCCTGGCCGGCGGAGACCGTCCGCCACCAACAAGTCGGTGGCACCTTCGCTCCGCGCCTCGGCAAGAACGACCGGTGCTCACGATCGTCATAGCTGGAGCCAGTCCCACGCGAGGAGTAGTTCCGCATGAGGGCGGCGGCATTCAGGGGTACTTGGCGAGCCGGCGGCGGAGGTCGGGTCGGCGCCTCGAACGAGACGGGGCGGTTCGGCACCGGCGTTTCCGGCGGTAGGGTCGCGGGCGTGATCATCCCGGACGGAGTGGACGTCGTTTTCCCGGACACGGCGGCGGCGATCGACGCGGGGCGGGCCGCGCTGGTCGGGCACCGCGACGGCGGTGAGCGGACCGTCTTGCTGGTCGCCGACGTCGAGTCGGGCGTGCGTGAGCTCCTCTTGCCCGATCCGGGCTTGTTCGATCGGGCGGCGTTGCTGGTGGGTGGCGGCGAACCGGTCGTCGCGATGAACCACGACCGGGTGCTTCGGGTGGGCGCGGACCTCGACGAGCTGCTGGTCGATCCGGGGCCGGACGTGCCCGCTCCGGCGCCGCCGGTGGTGGCCGGGTGGACCGCGCACAGCGCCGATGGCCGGGCGTGGCCGGTGCGCCAGCAGTTCAACCACGACGAGCCGCGCTACCTGCGGGACCTGGTCGTCGACGCGGGGACCGCGGTCTACGGCGACGTGCTCAGCCTGGTGGCCGCGGACTTCCCGGCCGCCGGCCAGGAGGACCCGGACCAGCTGCCCGATCTGGGCGATGTGTGGACCGACGGCGACGAGCGCGTGGTGTTCGTCGTGGGGCGGGGGTTGTGGGCGCGCCGCAAGCACGGGGTGGACTTCTACGGCTGTTACCGGCTGGGGCCGGACGGCCGGGTCACCGCCCGGATCTGGGAAGAAACCGGGTTGCACGAGCGGTCCGGCAAGCACGGTGTGGACGGGCGCTTCACCCACGGTGGCGAGTACGTGATCCTCACTCCGGTCTTCAAGTCCGGTGGCCGTCAGCGCGTGCTGCGGGTGGCCGACGGCTCCGTGCGGACCGTCGGGCTTCCCGTCACCACGCACCTGTTCGATCACGTCGCCGGGTTCTGGTGGGCGCGCACGGAAACGGAAGTCTTGCGTTACCCGGACGACGAAGTCTTCTGACCGCAACCCGTGCGGCCGCGGGCCGTGGACGTCGTGTCGCGGAACCGCTCTAGTACCTACGCCTCGTCCTGCGGCGATAGGCGACCGCCAGCAGCAATCCGCCGAAGACGAGGAGCAACGCTCCCAATCCGACCAGCGGACCCAGGAGCGGACTGGCCCCGGTGCCGGCGAGATCGGACGTGCCGGTGGGCACGTTGTCGGGCTGTCCGTTGCCGTGGGTGTGGTCGAGGTCGGTTCGGGTCGTGCCGAGGCCCGCTCCTGCCGTGCTGCTCGTTCCGCTGCCGGGGGAGGACGTCGTGTCCGTCATGGTCCCCGTGTTCGTGTCGCTGGTCGTGCCGGTGTCCGATGTGGTCGGAGTCGTGGAGTCTGTGCCCGGCGGGGTGGTGGTGGGCGCGGTGGTGGTCGGCGTCGTGGTGGGGGTCGTGTCGCAGGTGCCGGTGGTGAAGGTGTTGTCGTCGAGGGAGACCTGGCCGTTGCGGGCGAGTGCGCGTCCGGCGACGACGGTGCCGGTGGTCGCCGTGATCGAGGTCAAGGCCATGATCGTGCCGGCGAAGTTCGAGTTCGTCCCCAGCGTCGCCGAGCTGCCGACCTGCCAGAACACGTGGCACGCCTGGGCGCCGTTGATCAGGTTCACGGTGCTTGCCGACGCCGTGATCAACGTGGAGGCGACCTGGAAGATCCAGACGGTGCTGGAGTCACCCTGGCCGTCCAGGGTCAGGGTCCCGCTGATCGCGAGCGGGCCGGTCGACTTGTAGACGCCACCGACCAGGGTCTGGCCTACGAGGTCACCCGCGACGTTTGCGGTCGGCGCGCGGCCGGCGGCGTCGTCGTAGGCGACGACGAGGTCGGATTGGGCTTGCTGGGCCACGGCGTCGCCCGCGTGTGTGGCGCCGGCCGCGGTGCCGGGCGGGAAGCCGGTGATCGCGGTACCGGGAAAGACTCCGAGGTTTCGGTCCAGCGTGCTGGGGCCGGTGTTGGTCACCGTTTGTCCTCCCAGCACGGAATAGGCTCCCGCGGTGCCGAGCCCGACGGGCGCTTCGGCGGCAACAGCCTGCGGCACCCCGGATACGAGGCCAAGACCGAGAATCGTCACGGCCGCGCACAGCCCCGCGGTCACACCACCTCGGCGCCGGCTCCCCGCCGAACGCAGGCTGTCGAATTCGCCGTCCACTGTTTTCCTCCACCGACTTGTCAGCCTGGGCCGGCAGGAGTCTGGGCCGGAAATTCGTTACTCGCGGGAGCGATGATCAACGTTCACCTGATCTCCGACGATGAGGTGGACGGTAGGGACAGGCGGCTGTCCGCGCCAGGAAGCGCTGAATAGTGCACACGAAAGTGCAGGATTGGGATCACCCACACGAGTAGGAGGTGTCATCGGTGTGCGCGCACGGTGAGGAGGGAGATTCCGCTCTTTCACCCGCGCTTCAGGCGATGGGGGTCCACCGGACGACCACCACGCCGACGTCGTCGGGCAGCGCCGAACCGTGGTGGTCCGCGACCGCTTCGGTGATCTTGCGCGCGATCTCCGGCGCCGGTGAATCCGCGTGGCGATCGACGGCCCGCTGGACGCCTTCGGCGCCGAACGGTGCCCCGGACGGGTTTCGCGTTTCCAGCGTGCCCCGGCAGCACGCAGCGAACAGGTCGCCGGGCCGGAGCCGTACCTGGCCGGTTTCCTGGCCGGCCCTCGGCCCGGGCGACCCGCCGCGGTGGACGATGACGGGCGCCCGGCTCCCGGCGGCGAGCCACCGCAGGTCTCCGGTGTGCAGGTCGAGCTCGGCCACGAGTTCGTTGACCGCCGGCGTGTCCGGGTGCTCGCCGAGGATGCCGGCGATCGCCGCGTGCTGCGCGGCCAGCGAGGCACCGTCGCGCCGCGCGGAACGGTACGCGGAGAGCGCGGTGACGACGGCGAGGCTCGGGGCCCCGCCCCGCGCGCCGGTGTCGAACAGGGCGAGCTGGGCTCGGTGCTCGGACAGGGAGTAGTCGAAGGCCGTACCGGACAGCTCGTAGGCGGGCCGCATGCTCGCGCCGACGACGACGGCGTCGGTCGCGCCGGTCAACGGGGGCAGGGCGTGCCAGAGCAGCTCGGACGGCGAACCGCGGTGGTGCCGGCGGCGCTGGACGTCGAGCCCGTCGCCGTACTGCGTCACGCTGGTCACGAGGTGACCGATCAGCGTCGCCAGCCACTGGCACTGCTGGCGCAGCACCGGGTCGTCCGGATCGGTGCCGTCGGTCGAGGTCACCTCGAGGACGCCGAGCCGTTCGACGCCGTCGAGCAGGACCGTCCACAGCACGGGCACACCGGCGTCGCGGGCGACGGCCGAGCTCGCACTTCGGAAGACCTCGCCGGCGGTGGTGGTCTCGATGTCGAGGCCGGGTGAGGTGGCCGGCAGGAGCGGGACCAGCACGTTCTGGTCGTAGTCGGCCAGGTGGACCTCGACCCGGAGGTTGAGCGCGTCGGCGGCGGCCGTCACCGCGGCCGGCAGGCGCTCCGGCGGCGCCCGGTGGGTACCTTCGAGCAGGTCGACGAGAGCCCGCAGCGGACCACGCAGGGGCTTCGCGGGCTGCGTCGGGTGGCTGTAGGGCGCTCGTTTCGGTCCGCTGAGCTCGTCGAGGCGTTCGTTGACGGCGTGCGCCAGCATGTCGCGATCGATGCGGGGCAGCGGCGCCAGACCGTGGAGGTAGGCGTCCACCTCCAGCATGTTCTGGCCGCCACCCAGCGCGAAGTACCGCGCCCACAGCTGCTCGAGCGTCAGCTCACACCGCCGGAAACAGGCCGTGAGCAGCTCTTGCTGCTCCTGTTCGGGGAGCGGGATCATCGGGACCCCCGCGGCTCCGAGCTTGCGGAGAGGATGTCGACGGCGATGTCGGCCGGAGCCCGCCCCTCGGTCCGCGCGAGCGACAGCAGCCGTTCGGCGGCGGCTTGCTCGCTGAGTGCTTCTCGCGCCATGAGGAAACCGCGGGCCATCGTGACGGTGTCCCGCTCGCGCAGCACCCGCTTGAACTCTTCGCTGGAATCGCCGGCTCGGTCGTAGACGCGGGCCTGGGCTACGAGGGCTTCGGCCTTGGTGGCGAGCGTCGTCAGAGTGTGTTCGTCGGACGGGCCGAAGGCGCTGGGCGCGGCGGCGTAGACCTTGATGGCGCCGAGGCAGCCGCCTCCGGTCAGCAGCGGGACGGTGAGCACCGAGCGCAACCCCGCCTCGGCGGCCGCGGCGCACCAGCGGGGCCAGCGCCGGTCGGTGGCGGTGTCGTCGATCCGCACCGGCGCGCCTTCGGCCAGCGCCGTGAGGCAGGGGCCTTCCCCGAGGGCGTATTGCTGTTCGTCGGCCTCGTGCACACCCGCACCGGATGCCGCCGTCGTGGCCGGAGTGCCGTCCTCGGCGAGCAGCGTCACCCCGGCGCCCGCCGCTCGCGGGAGGGACGTGCCCGCCAGCGTGACGACCAGTTCGAGCACGGAGTTCACGGTCTCGCGTGAGAGCAGCAGCCCGGACAGCCGCGCGGCGACTCCGGCGACTTCGCGGTCGAGCGGCAGCGGGGCCGGCACGGTCATTCCCGACATGTGCGCGGAATACCACCGATGCGCCCGGACAAACGTGCCGGGACCTTTGGGTTCGGCGGAAGTGGGTACCCGTGGGTGGCTCGCTGGTCATGATCATTGAGGAGAGCCCATGGAACGGCCGGACTCGACCCGGACGGTCGCCCCGCTGCTGGACGATGTCACCGGGGCGCTGGAGTCGCTGACCGCCATCCTGAGCCGGGAAGACGACTTCCGCGTGGTGCTGAGGCACGTGTGCCTGCAGGTGGTGCACGCGGTCCCGGGCGTCGACGAGGCGAGCGTCACACTTTCGCACGGCACTCGGCCGTACACCTCGGCCTCGACGAGCGAGCGCGTCACGGCCCTCGACGAGGACCAGTACCGGATCGGCACGGGTCCGTGCCTGGACGCGATGCGCAGCGGGAAACTGGTCCGCACGACGGTGTCCGGCGCGGCCGAACGCTGGCCGGACTTCACCCGGGGCGCTTTGGACGCCGGTTTCGGCAGTTTTCTCGCGGCCCCGCTCGTGGCCGACGAGCAGTTCTCGGGCGCCATCAACTGCTACGGGCAGCAGGACGACGGATTCGCCGACATCGACGCGCAGCTGCTGGAGCTCTACACCGCCGCGGTGGAGGCGGTGCTGCGCGTCTACCACCGCTACCTGGATGCCCGGGAGACGGCCGGGCACCTGCAGCTGGCCCTCACCTCCCGCTCGGTCATCGACCAGGCCAAGGGCATGTTGATGGCGATCCAGAAGATCGACGCCGAAGCCGCGTTCACCGTGCTCGTCGAGGAGTCGCAGCGGCAGAACGTGAAGCTGCGGGAGGTGGCCGACCAGGTGGTGAAGCGCGTCCTCGGCTCGTGAAGCTGGTGGTCGGCCGCTCGTGAAGTCCACTGTGGACAAGAACCGGCCTGATCGGCGCGGGTTTCGTTTGCGCGGCCGGTCCGCGGGTACCAGAACGGCGTGGTGGCCCGGCCGTGTTCGAGCTGAGGCATCGTGGGCTCCCCGTCCGCTGCCGTCAGGGCCGGGCCACCGCCTTTCGCCGACGGAGTTGCGTGCTGCCGCCTGGCGGGCGTATGGCGCAGCGCAGCCCGCCACGGGCCCAGTGCGCCACTGTGGGGTGGAAGTGCCCGGCAGAACAGCGCCGTGCCACTGGGCTGCTGCCGCATCACGCCGCTTGTGCGGCTCCCGGCCGTGCTGTTACCCGGTTGCGGGTGTCGGTGACCGCGGTGAGCACCTCCGTGGCGTCGAGGGCGGGATCCCACAGGACGGTCCCGACGATGTGGGCGAGTTTGCGTCGCTGGTGTTGCTCGGTGTCGGTGAGCGCGACGTCCGTCGGGCGGCCGTTCTTGACCGCGTGGACGGCGCGGGTCACGAGGACGGCTTCCTGCCGCGTGCTGCCGAGTTCGGCGGCCGCGGCGAAGATCTTTTCCGCCGCGGCGCGTGCCTGGGTGTTCGTCATCGTCTTCCGTGGGGGATGTGCGGGGTCAGGCGGCGGTGAGGCCGGCTTGCCGGAGCGGGGGTTGCGGCCGTTCTTCGGCCAGGACGTCCTCGGCGCGGGCCAGGAAGTCGTCGATCGCGCGTAACCGGGCCGCTGTGCGCCGTTCCGCCTCGGCGGCCCGCTCCCGCACGGCCGCGGCTCGATGGCGGGCCGAGGCGATGATGGCGTCGGCTTCGGCGCGAGCGCATTCGAGCACGAGCCGCACCCGCTCACCGACCGCGTCCGGATCGGCGGGCGACAGGGCCAGGCGGTTCAGCCGAGCGCGGAGGTCGTCGGCCTCGCCGCGGGCCGTTTCCAGGCGCCGGAGCAGGGTTTCGGCTTCGGCGATGGCGGCGTCGCGGTCCAGGGTCAGCAGCCGGATCTCGTCGTGCAGTTCGGCCAGGTGCTCGTCGACCTGCTCGCGGTCGTAGCCGCGCACGGCGAGGGCGAAGGACACCGGTAGCGGCAGGGCACCGGGGGTCACGTCGCGCTCCGGTCGCGCAGCGCGGCGTCGAGTTCGGCCAGGCTCTCCGCGGTGCGCAGAGTGGGTGGGTCGAGCCGGCCGACGCGGTGGTCGTCTTCGCGCAGGGCGGCGACGAACCGCGCGACGTTCCCGGGTGCCGGGGTGATGGTGGGTCCGCCGAGGTAGCGCACGACGACGGGGTCGTCGGCGGAGTGGGTTTCGACGGCGGCGGCCCAGCCGCGGATCTCGTCCCACAGGAGGGCGACGTCGTGACCGGGGTAGCCGGGCAGGCGCTCGTCGAGGGCGATGTAGGCGGAGACCGGGGTGTCGTGGTCGACGGTGCAGGATTCGGGGCCGATGCCCAGTGCGGTGGTCACGTCGGCCAGATAGGCCCACAAGGCGGTGAGGGCAGGGTGGCCGGTCGGGAGGTGCAGCGATGCGGTCACGGGTGCGGGTGCCTTTCGGGACAGGCGACGCGCGCAGGACCGGCTCGGGGACGCCGGTCCTGCGCGCGGTCGGCTCGTCAGGCCTGGATTTCCTTGCGGTCGCCGGTGGTGCCGGTGATCTCGATGCGCCGGGGCTTGGCTTTTTCGGCGATCGGGATGCGCAGGGTCAGGACTCCGGCCTCGTAGCCCGCGGCGATGTGGTCGGTGTCGAGGGTGTCGCCGAGGAACAGCTGGCGGGAGAACACGCCCAGCGGCCGTTCGGACACCTGCATCTGGACGTCGCCGCCGGCGAGTGGCCGTCGTTCGGCCTTGACGGTCAGGACGTTGCGTTCGACGTCGAGGTCGATGGCGTCGGGGGAGACGCCGGGCAGGTCGAAGCAGACGACGAACTCGTCGCCGTCGCGGTAGGCGTCCATCGGCATCGCGGCGGGCTTGGACCAGGTTCCGGGGGTCGCGCTGCCGAGCATCTGCTGGGCGAAGCGGTCCAGCTCACGGAACGGGTCGGTGCGCATCAACACGGGTTCCACCTCCTGGGGTCGTTGATCTGGTCGTCAACACGCCCCACAGTTCTAACATGTCATCCAATGGATGACAACCACCAAGTCGTCGATAGGGTGACAGATACCGGATGCGTGGCCGGCAGGCCACGGCGGAACTCCCGGCCACGCCGTCGCAACCACCAGGTGTAGGTGGACCGGACAACCGGACGAGCTCGATCAGTCCACAGAGGACTGGATGGGCTCGCGCGACGATCGGAAATCGGATGTATGAGACGACCACGAGCGGGGTATCAGTGTGCGCGTAACTGGTCGACGGTGTCCCGAAGACGGGGAGGGTGTGCAGATGGTGGCGGGAACGAGAGAATGGTTCGACACCGAGGACGTCCGCGATGATCTCGAGATCATCCTGGGCCAGTTGTCCGACCGGCAGTTGCGTCTGGTCCGCCGGTTGTCCACCCCGGGCCCGCACGGGGTCGCCCGGGCCGACGTCGAAGAGATCAGGGCGGTGAACTGGATCGCCGAGGCGTTCTGGTTCCGGTGTCCGCTGCTTGAGGTCGGCCCCGAAGGCGCGGTCGTGGCGGAGCCGGCACGAGAGGTGGTCGCCGCCGTCCTCGAAGCTTGGCTGCGGCGGAGGTCCGCGGCCTGAGACGGCGAAGGCGGGCACGGGGCCACCGGGCGCCGCTCGGGCGGTGAGCAGATCCGGTGTGCGGGGAGACGCGACCACGAGGCCCTTTTCCCGGTGGAACGTGGTCGTTTCAGGAGTTCTGCCGAGGCCGGACCCTGTCGAAAGGGTCGGCCGGGCCCGGAAAGTGGCCATCGCCGGGCCTGGCCGAGGTGGCAGGAAGGACGGCGAGGAGATCCTGCCACCATTCGGGAAGCGCCGACCTTGTGGGGAGGAGGGCCGGCATCGCTGAACCTGCCTCGCCCGTCGTGCGGGGTCGGCGCACGGCCTGGGCGTGAACGGGGCTCACCCGCCGCCGACCGGCCTGTACGACAGCCGCTGTCATGTCGGGGCCGCCGAGCGCCAATTCTTTGGTGCTCCTGCGTATGCCTGGCCGTCGTTGGCACGTCGTTCCCGAGACGAGGGGGTGGTGTGCCCCGTACCTCGTCATCGGTCTCCTGCTCGGGTGCGGCCGGGCGCGTTTCAGGGCCGGAGCCGAAGCTCCGGCCCTGAAACGGGTCAGTGGGCTTTGGGCCGCTGGGGGTTTCGCGGCTCAGAACCAGTGTGCGCGGCCGCCGACCTTGCGTCCGGTTCCGCCCAGGATGGCGAGGACGACGCCGGCGACGGCGAGGACGATGCCGATCGTGTACAGCGCCGGGATGCCGACGATGAAGCCGATGATAAGCAGGATGACACCGAGGACGATCACGGTCGGAAGCTCCTTTTCTCACGAAGGCCGGCAGCCGGGAGGTGGTGCCGGTTCCTTCTCGGGCTGCGTAATTCCCCCCGATCGGGTCGATCAAACACACTCGGTGGCGCGCGGCGGCTCGATCTCGGCCCGGATCGGCTCGCCGGCCCACGACGCAGGCGGTCCTGGGTACATCGCCCGACGTCGATCTGGTGCGTGACCGGGATCATGATCTGTCTGCAGGGCCGTCCCTCACTCGGGTTGTGTGGGGCATTCCCGTTCGGCGGACTTCCGGTCTTCCCGCCCGCGCTGGTTTCGTTGTCGGCGTTCCCGCTCACGGCGGCTGTAGGTCGCCTTGCGGACGGTCTCCTCGTCCTCCAGGCTCGACCCGAGCGCGCCGGCGACGATCCCGACCGAACTGCACAGCCACACCAGGTTCAGGTACGAGCCCACGCCGACCGGGTGCCCGAGGGTCTGCGCGAAATAGCCGCTGTCGATCAGGACGGCCGCCGCGAGCAGCGCGACCACGTACAGGATCGCGTACATGCACGCCACCCCGATCGCCAGCGTGGCCGCCGTGGATGCGTTGTACAGCACGGCCTTGCGTCGCTCGACGCTCCCGGAAGGCCGGTCCCACAGGTGGTTGTACACCATCAACCACAGTGCCATGACCAGGACGGTGACGACCGTGATCCCCGTCAGCCGCAGCGGGGACAGCGCGTCGGCGAGCTTCCAGAACGAACTGGTGATGACGCCGTAGGCGGCGGTGCCGGCCGCTGCCGCGGTGGCGCCGGCCAGGTGCGGGACGAGCTGCCACGGGCGGTTGTCCCGCACCATCCCGGCCAGCAGCCGCAGCCGGCCCCGCAGCCCGACCAGGGCCAGGTGCGTCGCGGCGGACTGGTGTCCGCCGGACATCCGCTGGGTCGGGGCCAGCGCCTCGTGCAACCGTGCCATCGTCGGTTGCCGGCGCTGGTCCCCGTCGAGCCCGAGCCGCCGCGATACCAGTTGCCGCACCACGCGGACCAGCAACGCCCGGACCCGGCGTCGCACCAGGACGGCGCCGAGGGCGGGCAGGGAGATCATCGCGACGCCGTGCTCGACGTCGACGCCCGCGACGACGGGTTTCGTTCCCGCCCGCCGGGGCAGGTCGGTGACCAGGACCAGCAGGTCCCAGCCCCGGTCCTGCCGGTGGCGCTCCGACAGCGTGCGCATCGGGATGTCACCGTCTTCGTCCAGGGGCAGCTGGTCCACTTCGTGGTCCACCCGCCACTGTGTCTCTCCGCTGATCCGGGTGGCGAAGATTTCGGGTAGGTCGTCGGCGATCGTCGTGATCACCTGCTCCGGCAGGCCTTCGTCGGCCAGTACCCCGACGGCCAGCTGGTGTGGTGCGGTCATCCGGCTCACCTCGCTCGTCGAAACTCGTCGGTTTCCCCGGGGAGGCCGGCCAAACCACGCGGCCCGGCCACGTCGAGGTCAGAGTGGAAGAGCCGGATGCCGGGACGTCGCCACGCGGTAGGCCCACGCCGGCGGCGTGCCCCGCCGCTCCCGGCGCGCCCGCGCGACCAGCACCAGCAGCCACACCACGCCGATCGCCGCGATCAGGCCCTGACCCACCCAGGTCAGCGTCGTGTACAGCCCGACCTGGGCGCCGGTCGGCGCAGCCGGAAGGCCCCGCACCAGGAGTTCGTACTGCCACGGCTGACCGGTCAGCACCAGCGTGAGGTACAGGGAGATCACGGACATCGAGTCCCACAGCGCGTGCAGCAGCGAGACGCCCAGGTAGGCCAGTACGAGCCGGGTGGTGAGGAGGAAGTGGTCGCGGGTGCTCCACGCGAACAGGAGCCCGCCGAGCACGGCGGTCCACAGCCCGTGCCCGACCGGGGCGAGGAGCCCGCGCAGCAGCTCGGTGGTCACCAGGTCCGCCAGAGACAGTCCTTGCGGGGTGAACAACGCGGTCAGCGCGTACCCGGCCGACTCGAAGGCGGCGAACCCGAACCCGACCGCGGCACCCAGGATCAACCCGTCGCGCAGGGACTTCACGGCCAGGCGCCGGGTCAGCAGGGCGAGCGCGGCCAGCTTGACCGCCTCCTCGATGAGCCCGACCCCGACGTACAGCCACGGCGACGGGTGCAGCAGGTACGTCTCCAGCACCGACGCCCCGAGCACGCCGAGCACCCCGCCGACGACGAACGTGCGGAACACGAGTTCGGCGGTGAGCTCGCCGGAGTCCCGGCGCTCGAACGCCCACGCCACGAAGGTCACCGGCACCAGGAAGCTGCCCAGCAGCACCAAAGTGGGGATGAGGTTGGGGTTCCCGGTCAGGTAGGTGACGACCGCGGACAGGATCCACAGGACCAGGCCGGCTCCGAACATCCGAAGCCACGTCCGTCGTTTCGGTCGTTCGGTGACCGCTCTCACCGGCGCTTTCCCCATCGCTCGCCGCGGCCGTGGGCGGCCGTGTCGATGAAGGTCCGGTACCGGTCCGCGGATCCGGGCTCCGCGACGTCCTCGAGCCCGTGCGGGCAGCGCAACGCCGACCACAGCGCGGCCCGCGGTTTCGGGTCGTCGATGACGGCGCGGTACCAGGAGAAGACCTCGCCCAGCAGGGCGTCGTCCATCGCGTACAGCACGGGCGGCGCGAGCCCGGTCAGCTCGAACAGGCCGCCCAGCGTCGTCAGCCGGTCCTCGACCCGGTGCATCAGTGCGAAGAGGCTGTCGTCCACCTGCTCGACCCGGGACAGATCGACCACCAGGTGCCGCGTGCCGGCGTGGAGCAGCCCGGCGAAGTGCGCGGCCAGGAGGCGGAGGGCCCGCGCGTCGATCGACCCGCCGACCGTGACGACGGTGTGGTGGTCGTCGCGCAAGGTCGAGGTGACCGTGAAGTTGCCCGTGGTGCCGGCGACATCGGCCGGTGCACCGCGCGCCTGCCCGGTGAGGCGGTGCAGCTCGGCGAACGCGGCCGCGTACGCCGGCTGATCGAGGTCGAGTGAGAGTCCGTTGACCATGCCTGACGCCCTTTCAGAGAAGCAGTTCGAACATCCGGAAGACCTGGTCCCACTCGGTGGAGCCGGGGTTCTTGACGCGCGGGTCGATGATCTTGAACGCCTGGGCGAGCGCCACGCTGAGACCGCCGGCGACGGCGGGGAGCCGGGCCTCGGTTTCTTCGGAGATCGCGATCCCGAGCGGGGGACGCGCCAGGAGCTGCTCGAGCAGCGGCACCACTTCCAGGTCCTCGTCCAGCTTGCGGAACTCGTGCATGCGCTCCTGCAGCCCCTTGGTGATCGGCAGGTCCCCCGGCTCGATGACGTCCCGCCCGCCGGCCTTGGCCGTGGCCTTGGCGACCACGAAGAGGTCGTAGATCTTGCGGTCGAGGAACTCGTCGTACCGTTTCAAATCGCTCTTGTCGACGTCCAGGCTCGCGGCCGTCCGGAAGAACCGCTCGAACCTCGCCGTACCCATGACCGGCATCAGGCCTCCTGTGAGAGATGTTCGTGGACGAACCGGACGGCCATGGCGCCTTCCCCGACCGCCGAGGCCACCCGTTTGACCGAGCCGTGCCGTACGTCCCCCACCGCGAAGACCCCCGGCCTGCTCGTCTCCAGTACCAGTGGCGCGCGATGCACTCCGCGCCACACTTCGGCGTCCCGGAACCCTTCGGCGTCCGCCCCGGTGAGCACGAACCCGTCCTCGTCGAGGGCGACCATCCCCGAAAGCCAGGCGGTGTGCGGGGAAGCTCCGATGAAGACGAACAGCGCGCGGGCGTCGAGGACGCGGCGCTCGCCGGTGCGGTTGTTTTCGACGACCAGGGATTCGAGGCCGTCGCCGCCGGCGAGCTCACGGACTTCGGTGTGGCCGAGCACGGTGATCCGCGGATGCTGTTCGACCTGCTCGACGAGGTAGCGCGACATGTTCGCGGCGAGATCGCCGCCGCGCACCAGCAAATAGACCACCGGCGACCCTTCCGCGAGGAACACCGCCGCCTGGCCGGCCGAGTTGCCGCCACCGACCACGGCCACCGGGGATGCCAGGCACCGACGCGCTTCGTGCAGCGTCGCCGCGTAGTAGACGCTGGTCGGCTCGAACGTCTCGATGCCGGGTACGACGAGCCGGCGGTAGTGGGCGCCGGTGGCGATCACGACGGCGCGGGAAACGATCTCGATGCCGTCGTCGAAGCCGACGACGTAGCGGCCGCCGCGTGCTTCGAGGGTGCACGCCTCGGCCGGGACGGCGACCCGGGCCCCGAACTTGGCCGCCTGGATCACCGATCGCTCGGCCAGCTCCGCCCCGGAGATCCCCGGCGGGAAGCCGAGGTAGTTCTCGATGCGGGACGTCGTCCCGGCCTGGCCGCCCGGGGCCATGGCGTCGAACGCCGAGAGCCGCAACCCGTCGGAAGCGCCGTAGACCACCGCGGCCAGCCCGCCGGGCCCGGCACCGACGACGAGCAGGTCCCGCACGTCGCGTTCGGGTTCCGGCGGCCGTAGCCCGATCTTCCCGGCCAGCTCGGCGGTGCTCGGGTTCCGCAGCACTTCGGTGCCGTTCAGCACGACCACCGGGGTGTCCGCGACGGCGACGCCGAAGCGCCCCAGGAGCGCTTCGGCCTGTTGGTCCTTGTCGACGTCGACCAGCCGGTACGGGAGCCGGTTGCGTGCCACGAATTCCAGCAGCCGCCTGGTGTCGGGGGAGTAGCAGGAGCCGACGATCCGCAGTCCGTTGCCGGCTCCGATGAGGACCGTCCGCCGCACGAGGTAGGCGCGCAGGATCAGGTCGCCGAGCACCGGATCGCCGAGCACCAGGTGCCGCACCGTGCTCATCGGGACGGCGAGCACCTCGCCGGGTTCGGCGGCCACGGCGCCGACGAACGCGGGCTGCCCTTCGAGCAGGCCGAGCTCGCCCAGGAACCGGCGGGGTCCGTGCACGCGGACGACCTTCGCGTCGTCCCCGGTTCCTTCGGTGACGGCGACCTTGCCGCTCAAGATCACGAAGAACTCGGACGGCCGCCCGCCCTGCGTGTACAGCACCTCGCCCGCCTGGACCGGACGACGTTCGCCGCCTTCATCGAGCGTGCGGATCTGCTCGTCCGTGAGCCGGGGGAACGCGCCGTGCGGGTCCGGGGTCTCGGTCAGCGGCGCGCCGAGGTCGATCCCTGCCAGGGCGGTCATACGAATGTCTGATCGACGTAGCACCAGCGCCAGGTCTCCCCGGGCTCGAACGACCGCACGATCGGGTGCCTGATCGCGTGGGCGTGCCTGCTGGCGTGCTTCATCGGCGACGAGTCGCAGCAGCCGACGTGCCCGCACGTCAGGCACAGCCGCAGGTGCAGCCACGGCGTGCCGGCGACCAGGCACTCCTCACAACCCTGCGGGGTTCGCGGCACCACGTCTCGCACGAGCGCGAGATGCCGGTCGACGACACTGGTCATCGGACGTCACCTTCCTTGGTCTTGGGGGTGTTCTCCGTCCGCGCCAGCGCTTGATCGAGCCACTCGCGCAGCACCGGCACGGGCGCGGCGCCCGCTTGCCGCGCGACGACCTCACCGCCGCGCAGCACCATCAGCGTCGGCACGGCTTTCACGTCGAACCGCTGGGACAGCCCGGGCGCCTTGTCGACGTCCACCTTCACGAGCTTGACCTTCCCGGCCCGCTCCCGGGCCAGCTGGGCCAGCGCGGGGCTGACCTGGCGGCAGGGCCCGCACCAGGTGGCCCAGAGGTCGACCAGCACCGGCAGCGTGGCCCGCTCCGCGACGTCCGCGAAGTCGGGGTCGCCGGCGTCGACGATCCAGGGCAGCGGCTCGTGGCAGTGCCCGCACTTCGGCTTGCCCGCGGCGGCCGCCGGGACGCGGTTCTTGTGCCCGCAGTGTTCGCAGACGACCGTGGTGGTGGTTCCGGTTCCGGTGCTCATGCCGCGGACCGCCCTTCGCCCCCGCTGTAGGTGACGACGAGCTCGCCGTCCTGGGCGTCGACGGTGATCACCAGTCCCTCGGTCGGTTCACCGCGCAGGAGCGTGCGGCCGATCTTGGTCTCGACCTCGTGGGAGATGTACCGGCGCAACGGCCGGGCGCCGTACACCGGGTCGAACCCGTGCCGGGCGATGAGTTTCCGCGCCGCCGCGGTGAGCTCGACCGAGATGCCCTGTTCGGCCAGCCGGTGGCGCAGCTCGTCGAACTGCAGGTCGACGATCCGCTCGATCTCGGCGTGCCCGAGCGGGGTGAACAGCACGATGTCGTCGACGCGGTTGAGGAACTCCGGCCGGAAGTGGTGCCGCAGCTCGGCCAGCACGGCGTCCCGGGCGTCCGGCTTGATCTCGCCGGCGGCGGTGACCCCGTCGAGCAGGTGCTGCGAGCCGATGTTGGAGGTCATGATGATCACCGTGTTGCGGAAGTCGACGGTCCGGCCCTGCGCGTCGGTGATCCGGCCGTCGTCGAGGACCTGGAGCAGCGTGTTGAACACGTCCGGGTGCGCCTTCTCGATCTCGTCGAACAACACGACCGAGTAGGGCTTGCGCCGCACGGCTTCGGTGAGCTGCCCGCCCTCGTCGTAACCGACGTAACCCGGGGGAGCGCCCAGCAGCCTCGAGACGGTGTGCCGCTCCTGGTACTCGCTCATGTCGAGCCGGACCAGGTTCTCCTCGCTGTCGAACAAGGCCGCCGCGAGGGTCTTGGCGAGTTCGGTCTTCCCGACCCCGGTCGGGCCGAGGAAGATGAACGACCCGATCGGCTTGCGCGGATCGCGGATCCCCGAGCGCGCCCGGATGACCGCGTCGGCGACCAGCCGGACGGCCTCGTCCTGGCCGATCACCCGCTCGTGCAGGATCTCGTCGAGCCGCAGCAGCTTTTCCCGTTCGCCTTCCTGCAGCCGGGAAACCGGAATCCCGGTCCAGGCGGCGACGATCTCGGCGATCTCGTCCTCGGTGACGACCTCGTGCAGCAGCCGCTTGCGGCCCTGCTTGCCCGCCAGCTGTTCTTCCTCCGCGGCGAGCCGGCGCTCGGCTTCGGTGATCTCGCCGTAGCGCAGCTCGGCCGCGCGGTTCAGGTCGTAGTTCCGTTCCGCTTCCTCGGCTTCGTGGCGCAGCCGTTCCAGTTCGGACCGCAGCTGCTGGACCCGCCGGATCGCCTGACGTTCGGCTTCCCACTGCGCTTTCTTCGAGTCCGCTTCGGCCCGAAGATCGGCGAGTTCCCGATGGAGGTCCGCCAACCGCGCCTTGCTGGCCGGGTCGGATTCCTTGGACAGCGCGGCTTCCTCGATCTCCAGGCGGGTGACGCGCCGGGTGAGCTCGTCAAGCTCGGCGGGCATCGAGTCGATTTCCGTGCGCAGCCGCGCGCACGCCTCGTCGACCAGGTCGATCGCCTTGTCCGGCAGGAACCGGTCGGTGATGTAGCGGTGGGACAGGGTCGCGGCGGCGACCAGCGCGCCGTCCTGGATCTTGACCCCGTGGAACACCTCGAGCCGCTCCCGCAGTCCGCGCAGGATCGAGACGCTGTCCTCGACGGTGGGTTCGTCGACGACGATCGTCTGGAACCGGCGCTCCAGCGCGGCGTCCTTCTCGATGTGCTTGCGGTACTCGTCGAGCGTCGTCGCCCCGATCATGTGCAGCTCACCGCGCGCCAGCATCGGCTTGAGCATGTTCCCGGCGTCCATCGCGCCTTCGGCGGCGCCGGCCCCGACGACCGTGTGCAGCTCGTCGACGAACAGCAGGATGCGTCCCTCTTCGGCCTTGACCTCGGCCAGCACGGCCTTGAGCCGCTCCTCGAACTCGCCGCGGTACTTCGCCCCGGCGACGAGCGCGCCCATGTCGAGCGAGAAGACCGTCTTGTCCCGCAGGCCTTCCGGCACGTCGCCGCGCACGATCCGCTGGGCGAGGCCCTCGACGATCGCCGTCTTGCCGACGCCGGGATCGCCGATCAGCACGGGGTTGTTCTTCGTCTTCCGCGACAGGATCTGGATCACCCGGCGGATCTCGGCGTCCCGGCCGATCACCGGGTCGAGCTTGCCCGACCGCGCGTCGGTGACCAGGTCCCGGCCGTACTTCTCCAGCGCCTCGTACGCGCCCTCGGGGGTCGCCGAGGTGACCCGCTGGTTGCCGCGGATCTTGGTCAGCGCCGTCAAGAACGACTCGCGCGTCACGCCGTACTGGGTCAGCAACCGCCCCGCGGCGGACTTCGCACCTTCGTCGGCGAGGGCCAGCACGAGGTGTTCGACGGAGACGTATTCGTCCTTGAGCCGCTTGGCTTCCCGCTCGGCGGCGTCCAGCAGACCGGCGAGGCGCCGGGTGACGTACACCTGCCCGGGGGTGGTGCCGGGGCCGGTCACCTTCGGCCGCCGCGAGAGCTCCGCTTCGACGGCTTCGCGGAGGTCGTCGACGTCCGCGCCCGTCTGGGCGAGCAGCCGGGGCGCGAGGCCGTCGGCCTGATCGAGCAGGGCGAGCAGCAGGTGCTCGCCGTCCGTTTCGGTGTGGCCGTGGCGTTGCGCCACGCTCTGGGCCTCCTGCAGCGCTTCCTGCGATTTCCGGGTCAGCTTGCTCATGTCCATCGCCGGTGGCTCCTGACTTGGGCTTCGAGGACGTCGATGCGGTCCAGCAGGTCGAGCACGAGCCCGATGGCCGCGTAGTTGAGGGAAAGGCCCGCTCGCAGGCGCTGGATGCGCGCGAGGGTGGCGACCGCGGACGGCGCGAGCCACATCCGCCCGCGCGCGTCGGTCGTGCCGTCCACCAGGCTCAGCGCGACGAACCGGCGGATCAGCTCCGGGTGCAGCCCGCTTCGCGCGGCTGCGGTGTCGAGGCTGAGCCGGACGGGACGGGCGAGCAGATACTGCGCCATCAGGTCCTCCTCGGGTCGAAATCGGACACGGCGGCGAGTTCTTCGAAGAGCTCGCGCTCCCGTTTGCCGAGCTTCTTCGGCACCATCACGCGGACCTCGGCGTAGAGATCGCCCGGCTTGCCCTTGGGGTTGGGCAGGCCCTCGCCGCGCAGCCGCAGCCGCCGACCGGTCGACGAGCCGGGCACGACCCGCACCTTCACCTCGCCACCGGGGGTCAGCACGGGAACCGTGGCGCCGAGCGCCGCCTCCCAGGGCGTCACCGGCAGCTCGACCGTGATGTCGCGCCCGGACAGCCGGTAGCGGGGATGCGGCTTGATCCGCACCACGAGGTAGAGGTCACCGGGTGCCGCGTTCCCGGACGCCCGCCCGCCCTGACCGGCGAGCCGGATGCGCTGCCCGTCGAGCACCCCGGCCGGGATGTCGACGTCGTAACCGCGCTCGCCCGCGCCGGCGATGCTCAAGTGCCGTCGCCCGCCCTGGTAGGCCTCCTCGACCGTCAGCTCGAGCTCGGCCTCCTGGTCGGCGCCCGCGATCGGCCCACCGGCACCCCGGCTCCGGAAGAAGCCGCCGAGCAGGTCCTCGATGTCGACGCCGTCGAAGCCCTCGGATCCGCCGCCGAACCCCGGGCCTGCCCGGGTGTAGCGGACGCGGCCGCCACCCCGCTCACCGGCACCGGCGTACGCCCGCTCGTCGAAGTCGTCGGGCACCCGGCGGAAGTCCGCGCCGAACCGGTCGTACTTCTTGCGCTGCTCCGGGTCGGACAGCACCTGGTAGGCCTCGCTGATCTCCTTGAAGCGCTCTTCGGCGCCCGGGTCGGAGTTCACGTCGGGGTGGAGCTGCCGCGCCAGTTTCCGGTACGCCCGCTGGATTTCGTCGGTGCCCGCCGTTTTGGCGACCCCGAGAGCTTCGTAGAAATCGGTGGCCACCCGCGATCACCCCTGGGACTTGGACACCGCGACGGCCGTCGGCCGCAGCTGGTGCCGGTCGGTCCCGTAGCCGGGGCGCACGACGTGGGTCACCGTGTTCGGTTCGGTGGCCGGGTCCTCGACGACCGCGACGACCTCGTGCCGGTTCGGGTCGAACCGGACGCCGGTTTCGTCGTCACGCGGGTACCCCAGCCCGGCGAGCAACCGGACGGCCTGCTCCTGGGTCGCGCGGACACCCTGCACGATGGCCGACGGGTCCGCCTCGGCGTGCGCGAGCGCCAGTTCGAGGTTGTCGAGCACCGGGAGCCAGGCCGCCGCGACCCTCGCCCGCTCGGCTTCCACCTCCCGCCGCAGTGCGGTGGCCTGGCGCTTGCGCACGTTGTCGAGGTCGGCCACGGCGCGGCGCCACCGGTCCTCGAGCTCGGCGAGCTTCTCGTCCACCCCGGTCGCCGGGGCCGGCACTTCCTGGGGGCGGGAATCCGTGCCCGCCCCGGCGACCTCCGCGGAGGGTTCTCCCTGCTCCGCGGCCCTTCCTGTGGTGGCCATCGCGCTGCCTCACGCCCGGTCGAAGTCGGCGTCGATCACGTCGTCCTCGTCGGCGGCGTGCCGTGGGCCGCCGCCGTCGCCGTTACCGCTGCTCGCCTGGGGCGCGTTGAGCCCGGCCAGCACCTGCTGCAGCTCCGACGTCAGCGACCGCACCCGGTCCAGCGGAGCGGCGTCCTTCACGGCCTCGCGAGCGTCTTGGACGAGCATTTCCGCCCGCGCCTTCTCGTGCGGTGGAGTGGTGTCCGTGATGGCCCGTTCGACCTGGTAGGCGGCCGAATCGAGCAGGTTGCGCGCGTCGATCTCCTCGCGCAGCCGCTGGTCCTCGGACCGGTTGCGTTCGGCTTCGGTGACCATGCGGTCGATCTCCGCCTGGTCGAGGTTCGAGCTCTCGCTGATCGTGATGCCCTGCTCGGTGCCGGTGTCCTTGTCGCGTGCGGTGACGTTGACGATGCCGTTGGCGTCGACGTCGAACGTCACCTCGACCTGCGGCTCGCCGCGCGGTGCCGGCCGGATGTCGGTGAGCTGGAAGCGCCCGAGCACCCGGTTGTCGGCGGCCCGTTCGCGTTCGCCCTGGAGCACCACGACGTCGACAGCGGGCTGGTTGTCCTCCGCGGTGGAGAACACTTCGGTGCGCCGCGCCGGGATCGTCGTGTTGCGCTCGACGATCTTCGTCATCACGCCGCCGCGGGTTTCCACGCCGAGCGACAGCGGCGTGACGTCGAGCAGCAGGACGTCCTTGACCTCGCCCTTGAGCACCCCGGCCTGGACCGCCGCGCCGAGCGCGACGACTTCGTCCGGATTGACGCTCATGTTCGGGTCCTTGCCCCCGGTGAGCTTGCGGACCAGGCTCTGCACGGCCGGGATCCGGGTCGAGCCGCCGACGAGGATGACCTCGTCGATGTCGTTCGCGGTCACCTTGGCGTCGGCCATCGCCTGCTGGACCGGGCCGAGGCACCGCTCGACCAGGTCGGCGGTGATCTGCTCGAACACCGAGCGCATCAAGGTGGTCGTGAGGTGCTTCGGGCCGTCCTGGCCCGCGGTGATGAACGGCAGGTTCACGCTCGTCTGGCTGACCGAGCTGAGCTCGACCTTCGCCTTCTCCGCGGCTTCGAAGAGCCGCTGCAGCGCCTGCGGATCCGAACGCAGGTCGATGCCGTTGTCCTGCTTGAACCGATCGGCGAGGTGGTCCACGATCCGGCGGTCGAAGTCGTCCCCGCCGAGGTGGGTGTCCCCGGCGGTCGACCGGACCTCGACCACGCCGTCGCCGACGTCGAGCAGGCTCACGTCGAAGGTGCCGCCGCCGAGGTCGAACACGAGGACCGTCTCGTGGCCCTTCGAGTCGAGCCCGTAGGCGAGCGCGGCGGCGGTCGGCTCGTTGATGATCCGCAGGACCTCGAGGCCGGCGATCTTGCCGGCGTCCTTGGTGGCCTGCCGCTGGGCGTCGTTGAAGTACGCCGGCACGGTGATGACGGCCTCGGTCACCCGCTCGCCGAGGAACTTGCCCGCGTCGTCGGCGAGCTTGCGCAGGATCTGCGCGCTGATCTCCTCCGGCGAGTGGAGCTTGTCGCGGACCTTGAACCGGACGACGCCGCCGTCACCCTCGACGACGTCGAACCCGACCGCCTTGGCCTCGTCGCCCACTTCGCCGTACTTCCGGCCGATGAACCTCTTCGCCGAGTAGATCGTGCCCTTCGGGTTGAGGATCGCCTGGCGGCGGGCGAGCTGGCCGACCAGCCGCTCACCGCTTTCGGTGAACGCGACCACCGACGGGGTGGTCCGCGCGCCTTCGGAGTTGGCGATGACCGTGGGCTCGCCGCCCTCCCAGACGGCGATCACCGAGTTGGTCGTGCCCAGGTCGATGCCGACTGCCTTGGCCATCACACACCTCCGGTCATCTTGGCGAGCAGGGACTTGGCTTCGTCGGCCACCGCGTCGTCGGCGACGACCTCGTAGCGGCTGGGCGTCATCACCCGGACCGAGGCGAAGTCGCGGCGTCCGCGCTGGAGCGCATGCGTGGCGAGGCCGAAGATCGCGCCGATCACCGCGCCGAACACGAGGCCGTAAAGGGCGAGGGTGAAGGCGGCCAGCAACGGCGTGAACCAGTTGAAGATCCCGAACAGCCAGCCGATCAGCAGCCCGGTGAGGGCGCCCGAGCCGGCTCCGCGCAGTGCGGCGCCGCCGTGGTTCAGGCGCCCGACGACCTGCTCGATCAGCTTGACGTCCGAGCCGATGATGGCGACCCGCTCGACGGGGAAGCCGTTGTCCGACAGGTAGTCGACGGCCCGCTCGGCTTCGCTGTAGTTTTCGTAGGTTCCGATCGGACGGCGCTGTTCCGCAGCGCGGGGGTCCGAAGTGTGACGCGGTGGTGGCGCGGTGGCGCCCGGCTGCGCGGTCATCGGCTGGCTCCTAGACGTTCGCGGGTTCTTCGCGGGCGGCTTTCGTGGCGATCCGGGGCTTCTCCTCGGTCGTGGTGGCACCGCCGCCGATTTCGACCTTGCGCGGCTTGCTGGCCTCGGCGACCGGGATACCGAGCATGAGCACCCCGCGGTCGAACTCCGCGGACAGCCGGGTGCTGTCCAGGTTGTCGCCGAGGAAGAACTGGCGGCTGAACTCACCCTGCGGCCGTTCGTCGACCAGCAGCTCGTCCCCTTCCTGGCGCAGCGGGGCGCGGCGGGTGCGCACGGTCACCACATTGCGTTCCACGGTCACGTCGACGTCGCCGGGGTCCACCCCCGGCAGGTCCAGCGCGACGACGAACCGGTCGCCGCGGCGGAAGGCCTCCATCGGCATCGCCCGTGGGCCGCGGGTGCCGGCCACGGCTTGCTCGGTCAAGCGTTCGAGATCGCGGAACGGGTCGAAACGCATCAAGGTCATGGCTCTCCTCATTCTTCGCCCGGGTACGTGCCGCGAAGAGAGCTACCGCGTCAGATCGACTCTGCGACGTGGTCTCCAGGTGGACACGAGTTCTGCGAATACCGGCAGAATCGGGGCTGTCGCAGTGACCTTTCGGGACGAATACACAGTGGCAAGGACGGCCGTCCCGGCGCGTGCGCCTGGCAGGTCGAAATTCGCGCGAACGATCGACCCGGCAGAGCAGGAACAGGCGTGTAGGGTTTTGGCCAGTCGGCGGTCGGAGGTCCGGATGACAACCGCGGCGACGGGCGACCGAGCCCACGAAACTCCGCAACGGCCGGACAGCTGGTGGCGCGGCCAGTTGTCGAATCCGCACGGGCTGTTCGTCGTCTCGGCGATGATGTTCGACGGCCGGGAAGCCGACGACATCGTCCGGCTGGCCGCCACCTCGGTACCGTCGTTGAGCGGCTGCGGCGTCAAGGCGGTGTACCTGATCATCGACGGTGCGCTCAGCCGCCGTGATGGCGCGGAGCCGGACGCGGAGCTCGACCGGCAGGTCCGCCTCCTCGAGGGAGGCAGCGGCCTGCTCGTCCTCACCGGTGGCGGCTGGTACTGGGGCTTCGCGCTGCGTGGGTTGAGCGGGCTGAGGGGCTACCTGGTGGTGCACGCGGCGGTGGAGCCGCCGAGGGACGAGTTCTTCCTGCTCGAAGCGCTCGGCCGGCAGACGGCGGGTGCGCTGGCGAACGCCTCGCTCCACCTGCGCGAGCGCGAACAGGCGGTCGAACTGCAGGCGGTCAACGGCAGGCTGACCGCCTCGGTGGCCCGGCTCGAACAGCAGACCCACGTGCACGAGGTGCTCAGCGACATCTCCGTGTCCGGTGCGGGTGAGCCAGGCATCGCTTACGCGGTGCACCAGCTGACCTCGTTGCCGGTCGCGATCGAGGACCGGTTCGGCAACCTGCGGGCGTGGGCCGGTCCCGGCAAGCCCGACCCGTACCCGAAGGCCCAAGCCCACCGGCGCGAGGGGCTGCTCAGGCGCGCCGCGGCGGTTCCCCATCCGGTCCGGGAGAAGGATCGGATGATCTCGCTGGTCAAGCCGCGGTACGAGGTCCTCGGTCTGGTGGCGCTCGTGGACCCGCGCAGGACCGTGGGAAGCCACGAGATGTTCGCGCTCGAATACGGGACGACGGTGCTGGCACTGGAGCTGTCGCACCTGCGCAACCTCGCCGAGGTCGAGCTGCGCCTGCACCGTGACCTGGTCGACGACCTGATCACCGGCACCGACGACGAGAGCGCCTACGCTCGCGCCGACGCGGTCGGGCACGACCTGCGTGGTCCTCATCGCGTGATCGTCGTGCGGTGGGGCGGGAGGCAGGCCGACGACGCCGTCGCCGAGGCCGCGGGCCGGGCCGTCGCCTCCCTTCAGCTGAGCTCGATGATCTCGCGGCGCTCGGGAGCGGTGGTGCTCCTCGTCGGCGGCCGCCCGGACGGCGACACGCTGTACCACCTGCTTTCGGAGAACCTCGGAAGCGGCGGTGCGCTCGGCGTCGGTGGGCGCTGCGACGGCCCCGGCGACTTCCCGAAATCCTATTCGGAAGCGATGCGTGCCGTGGAAATCCGCCGGAAATCAAGGTCGCCCGAAGGTGCGACAACCTTCGACCACCTGGGCCTTTATCGTATTCTGGACACCGGAGGAAATCGCGGCGAAATCGTTGCGTTCGTGCGGGAATGGCTGGGCCTGCTGCTCGACTACGACGAGCACAAGAACGCGGACCTGGTGGAGACGTTGTCGCAGTACCTCGAATGCGGCGGGCACTACGACGAAACCGCTTCCGCGCTGGTGATCCACCGCAGCACCCTGCGCTACCGGCTGGGCCGGATCCGGGAGATCACCGACCTCGACCTCAATGACGTCGAAAGCAGGCTCAACCTGCACGTGGCCACCCGAGCCTGGAAGGTGCTGGGGGGCGCGAGGTGAACGGGGGAGGGGGTGACCGCCTTGGTGTTGCGGTCGGAACGGGGTTACCGTCGTCGGTGCTCGCGTCCAAACAGGACGAAATCCGACACGCAGGACGACAGCTGAGTAAGGAAACTCATGACCGAGGCACCGACTGTAGGGCTGCTCGTGACGATGGAGGCCAAGCCGGGGCGGGAGGGCGACGTCGAGAAGTTCCTCGAGTCGGGCCGGGCGCTCGTCGACGAGGAGCCGGCGACCACCGCCTGGTTCGCGTTCCGTCTCGGTGACACGACGTTCGGGATCTACGACGTGTTCCCCGACGAGCCGGGACGCGAGGCCCACCTGAACGGCAAGGTGGCCGAGGCCCTGATGGCCCAGGCACCCGATCTCTTCGCCGGCACCCCCGTCATCCAGAGGATCGACATCCTGGCCTCGAAACTGCCCTGATCCGTCACTCGCCGGGTGTCCGGGGCGGCCTCTCGTGAGGCAAGGGCAAGCGGAGGCCTCCGCCGAGCCTGCGCTGGACCTGCAGCCGTTCGAGGCGGCCTCGGCCGTATTCGTCGGTCCGGATTTCGATCCGGGCGGCTCCGCACGGCGCCGATCACGCCGCCCCGTCGAGCGCCTCGCGATCGGGGGAGCACCTGCGGCCACCCGGTTTGTCCACTGTGGAAACACCGCGCCCGCGATCTGGAGAACTCCGTTGAGCCGCATCGCTCCGCCGAGTACCGGATCGGCGCCGCGGACGCCTGTGCGGACGCGCAGACCTTGATCCGCGGCATGGCCGGGCTGCCCGTGGAAGGGGATTCGCTCAGGGCCTGACAGATCGGCGGCCGGGGCCGGCCGGGCCCCGGTCGCCGGCGGTGAAGGCCGGTCTGGCCGTGATGACGAGCGCCGCCTGGTCGTCGGTCCCGGTTTCTGCTTGGGCGAAGGCACGAACTGCCGCGGTGACGGCGTCCAGGACGTCGTGGGCACCCGGCCGGGCGGGGGTGGAGGTGACCGCGTCCAGCAGCCGGTCGTCGCCGAACTGTTCGCCTTGGGGGTTGCGGGTCTCGACGAATCCGTCGGTGAGCAGCACGAGGCTTTCGTCCGGCTTCAAGACGAGGTGGCGCTTCTCGAGACGGGGGTTGCCGCCCAGGCCGAGGAGCTTGCCCGGGATGTCGAGTTCGTGCGCGCGGTGGGCGGAGTCGAGCACCAGCGGCAAGTTGTGGCCGGCGCGGAGCAGGTCGATGGCGAGGCCGTCGTCGCCCGGGGTCAGGTGGCCGTAGACCATCGTCACGAAGTCGGTGCCGTGGGCGTCCGGGCGGTTGCTGAGGGCGCGGTCGACGGCTTGCAGGATCGCGACCGGATCTCCCAGCAGCGGCGCGACAGCGCGGGCGGTGTGCCGGACCAGTGCCGTGGTCGTCGCGGCCTTGGCACCCCGGCCGCAGACGTCGCCGAGCATGAACGCCCACGTCCGGTCGTCGAGGGGGAACACGTCGTAGAAGTCGCCGCCGATGTCCAGGCCCTCGCCGGCGGGGTGGTAAAAGGTCGCGAGCTCGGCACCGGGGACCGCCGGCAGGTCGGGCAACAGCAGGCCCGCCTGCAGGTCGCGGGCCAGGGTGACGCGCTGGCTGTACTGGCGCGCGTTGCGGGCGGCGGACGCGGCCCGCAAGGCGACCTCTTCGGCGAGGGAAACGGTGTGACCGTCGAACCCGCCTTCGCCGGTGCTCAGCAGCGTGAGGACGCCGAAGGTCTGGCCGCGTTCGGTGAGCGGGACGCACAGATAGCCCGTGACCCCCAGTTCGCGCCACGGACCGGGGGTCAGGGGCGGCTGCCGGGCCACTTCGGTCATCCCGGAGGCGAGCACCCGGCCCAGTGCGCTGTCGGTGCGCGGGGCCGGCCGGTGGCCGTCCAGGAGACCGGTGGCGCGGGCGTTCGCGCCGGCGCTGCCGGCCCGGCGCACCCGGCCGTCCTCGACGATGTCGACGGTGCAGAGCGGCGCGAGCCCGGGTACGCACAGCTCCGCCAGCCGCTGCAGGGCCTGCACGTGGTCGAGGTCCGCCGAGAGCGCGGTGCTCGCCGACAGCAGGAACGCGAGGTCCTGCCGGGCCGCTTTTTCCTTGGCTTCGGCGGCTTGCCGGGCGAGTTCGACGTGGTGGCGTTCGATCGCGAGTGCGGCGGTGTCGGCGAAGAGCCGGGTCAGCGCGAAGTCGGCGTCCTGGGGTGAGCGCGGCGCGCGGTGGTACATCGCGAACGTGCCCAGCAGTCGTTCGTCCCGGCCCAGGATCGGTGTCGACCAGCACGCCGCCAGCCCGGCGCGGCCGGCGAGTTCGCGGAAATCGTCCCAGAACGGGTCGTTCGCGATGTCGGTGACGATGACCGGCCGGCGGCGGTGCGCGGCGGTACCGCACGAGCCGACGCCTTCGCCGGTGGCGATGCCGTCGATGGCGTTGTTGTAGAACTTCGGCAGGCTGGGCGCCGCGCCGTGGCGCAGGTGACGCCCGTCGGGATCGGCGAGCAGTACCGAAACCAGCACGTCGGGCGCGAGCTCTTCGATCGCCCTGGCCATTCCGTCCAGGATCCGCTCCAGGGGCGCTTGGCGGGCGATCTGCTCGAGGAGGGCGCGGTGCTCGGCGGTGAGCCGCTGGGCGTGCTTGGCCTGCGTGGTCTCGACTCCGATGACGCGCACGCCCGTCACGGCTCCGGACGCGTCGCGGCGGGGTTCGTAGGTGAAGTCGAAGAAGGCTTCCCGGGCGTCCGGCCCGGGCCCCAGCAGCACCCGGGCATCCCGTCCGGTGGCCGGCTCGCCGGTCCGGTACACCCGGTCCAGCAGCGAGAGGAAGCCCTGTCCGGCGAGCTCCGGCAGCGCCCGGCCGAGCGGCACGCCCAGTGAAGTGACGTCGGCCCGGGCGACCGCGTCGAAGAACGCGGGGTTCGCGGCTTCCAGCACGTGGTCCGGGCCGGCCAGCGACGCGAAGACCGCGGGCGACTGGCCGAACAACGACCGCAGGTCCGCTTCGATCGAGGCGGCCGGCGGCTGGTCGTCGCCGAGCGCCCGGTCGCGGGGTCGGGACATCGATCTGCTTTCTCGGGACTCGGCGGCCACGATGCCGCCACCTGGTGCGGGCGCACCTGTGGTTTCAAGTGCCGGCCGGGCCTGCTCCGCACGAGAGCGGATGCCCGACCTTGACACCTTACCCAGGCCACGCTGCCGCCAGCGCGCCGAGGAAGCCGGAAGTGGCGGAGCCGACCGAGCGGTCACCGGGCTCCGAGGGCTTCGCCGACCGTGCCGTGCAGGGTGAACAGGGACCGCACGCCGGCCACGGTCAAGGGCGAGCCGACGGCCTGTTCCGAGCCGACCAGCCGCAGCCCGACGTCGACGCGGCGGAGTTCCGTCGCGATCTGCACGACGATCTGCAGGGCCACCGGACCGAAGGCGACCGGTTCGGTCAGGTCGAGGATCAGCAGGTCGAGGGCGTGCGCTCGCTGCCCGTCGATGACGGCCATCAGCTCGATCCCGCTCCGCGCGTGGAACGGACCGCGTGGGCGCAGCAGACAGGCTCCCGGCCGCACGTGGTCCAACGGCTCGACCCGCACGGACTGCGTCATCGACGGGCCCTGGTCCATCACCTGCACGTCTCTCCCCCGCGGTAGCTCCCCAGCCGCTCCAGTGAAGTGCCCGGCACCGCTCCGGCACAGCCGATTCGCGCGGCACTCTGTCCGGTGACCGCGTTGGCGTGAGCGTGACGGGACGATTACTGTTCGGCTGGTGACGGGCTTGCCTCAGACGGAGCTGCTGCCCGGGAATCCGGTCGCTCGCGCGATGGACGTCGACGAGGCGCACGAGGCGGTGACCCGGACGTACCTGCCTCATCGGCTCGAGGTGCTGGACCGTGAGATCGACTTGGACATGCGGCTCAACGCGGTCCGGGTGGGCGCGGTGACCGCAGGCTACCTGCGCTACGGGAGCCCGGTCCGGCTCGGCACGGTCGACGCCGGCAACTACCACGTCAACATCCCGGTCGCCGGACGTTCCGAGCAGCGCTGCGGCTCGTCGGAACCGGTGTTCACCGGACCCGGACGGGCCGCCGTGTTCGTGCCGGGCTACCCGGCCGACATGCGGTGGGGAGCCGCGTGCGCCCAGCTCTGCCTCATGATCGACCGCCACGAGCTGGAACTGGAGCTGGAGCGCCAGATCGGGCGGCCACTGGGCGAGCGGCTGCGCTTCACCACCGCGATGGACCTGGACACCCCGGCGGCGCGGTCGTGGCTCGAGGTGCTGGCTCTGCTGGAGCGGGAGGCGGGCCGGCCGGGCGGGATCACGCACCACCCCGCGGCGGCCGCGCACCTGCAGAGCCTGGCGATCGCCGGTCTGCTGCTGGCCCAGCCGAACAACTACAGCGACCACCTGCACGCGCCGGCGGCCCCGGCGCCGCCCAGGGCGCTGCGCCGGGCCGTGGAGCTGATCGAAGACGACCCGGGGCTGCCGTGGACTTCGAGCACCTTGGCCCGGGAAGTCTCGGTCAGCGTCCGGGCACTGCAGGAAGGGTTCCAGCGCTGGTTCGCGCTGCCGCCGATGGCCTACCTGCGGGATGTCCGCCTGACCCGGGTACACGACGAACTCGGGGTGGCCGACCCCGGCGGCACGACGATCGCCGCGGTCGCCACTCGCTGGGGCTTCCTGCACGCCGGCCGGTTCTCGACCGCCTACCGCCGCAAGTTCGGCGTCCTGCCCTCGGACACCTTGCACGGCCGTCACCCGGTGAAGGGGACAACCGGCTGACGGCTGGTGCGGGGCCCCAGGGCTTCAGCTTTCGTCCGGCGGAACCTCTCCGGGTGCGGCCGGACCGCTACTCGACGAATGCGTGCGGATGTTCTGGTTCCGCGCGGAAGTCGTGGATGAGCGCAACCAGTTCGCCTGCGGGGGAGCGCCGGTCCGGCCGATGCCGGCGGCGATCTGCCAGTAGCCCAGGGGAATCACGGGCGCGGCCGACTCGCCCGGAACGATCGCGGCCGACAAGGGCGCCCTGTCCCGGCTGGTTCGGAGGGCGGTGGTCAGGGTGGCAAGGTGCTTTCGCGGACGAGGAACCGCGGCACCAGGCGGAGTTGTTCGGCGGAACCGCCGCCGATCCTCGACACCAGTGCGTGAACTGCTCGCCTGCCCAGTTCCGCGAAGTCCTGGCGGACGGTACTCAGCGACGGCGTGGTGTAGGCGGCCTCGGGCACGTCGTCGAAGCCCACGACGCGGACGTCCCGCGGTACCGCGATGCCGGCTTCGGTGAACGCGTGGAGCACGCCGAACGCCATCTGGTCGTTGGCCACGAAGACCGCGTCGACGTCGGGCTCGTGCACGAGCAGCGAGCCCGCGGCGTAGCCGGAGCGGGAGCTCCAGTCGCCGCGGAGCGGGGGTGGCTGGTGCGCCCCGTGCTCTTCGAGGGTGTCCCGCCACCCTCGCTCGCGAGCGTGCGATTCCAGGCAGTGTTCCGGACCGCTGACGTGCCAGACGGTGTGGTGCCCGAGACGCAGGAGGTGCTCGGTGGCCATCCGGGCGCCTTCGTGCTGGTCGAAGAAGACGCGGGACTCCGCCGCGTCGGCGCTGCCGCCGACCAGGACGACGGGTATGGACGCGGGGACGGCGATCGACGGCTTGCCGGTGGGCGGGCGTGGGTCGATGATCACGATTCCGTCGAGGCGTGCGGAGCTCAAGCGCAGGACAGCATCGGCGAAGGAGTTGCGCGTGCTGGGCACGACGGTGGCAATGATCGTGCCGAAGCCGTTGGTGCGTGCCGCTTCTTCCACGGCGGAGAGCGCGGAGAGCGGTCCGTAGAGCTGGGATCTCGGGGCGATCACCCCCAGGGTGGAGTTCTGCGTGGTCGAGAGTCTTGGCACTTGTCGCACCTCAGTGCATCTCGGGGGTTGACGACTCCGGAACGCGTTGCCGCGGTTGAAGCTGGACGAGGTCGGCTGCAAGTTAGGCGGCTCTGCGGTCTCGGGTCAATCGCCCAACCGGACCTGCCGGGTGATCGCGGGTGCCGTTCGCCGACGTCACGGGGGATTGGTCGTGACCTCGGCTCCGCGCGCCGAGATCGTCAGCGTGCGGTGAAGATCAAGCCCAGCTTGTCGACCTCACTGCCGGCGCGGCCGTGGAAGCCGGCGATCTGCCGGCCGGCCGGTGCGGTGTAGGTGGTGCAGTCCGACGTCGTCGTGCCACCGGCGAGGGTGTTGCCGGCGCTGGTGGTGAAGCGGGCGTAGAAGATCCGGCTGTGACCGTTGTAGATTCCTCGGCACAGGTACGCGGAAACGGCGTATTCGCCTGCGGCCAGCGTCAGTGTCCTCATGGTCCCGCCGCTGCCTCCGCGGCTCAGGACCGTGCCGTCGGCGAGGGTGAGTCCCACCTGGTCGACCCGGGAACCGGCGCGGAGCCCCAGCGTGGTCGCGCGCGTTCCCGGGGCAACCCGGTCGAGGTCGGTGAAGTAGTCGCCGTGCGGGCCGCCGAACTGGTCGGAGAGCTGGTAGGCGGGGTTGCGGGTCCAGCTGAACCGGACGGTGATCGGGTCGTGGTCGGAAAGCATGGCGCCGGCCGGGTCGAGGAACTTCGCGTGTTCGTTGTTGTAGGACGTCGCGTTCAGATCCAAGAGCCGGTTGCCGCGGTAGAGCACCTTGTCGACGACTTCGCAGTCGTTGGTGACCGCGCTTTCGTCACACACCAGGGCGTCGCTCCCGGCGGCCGGGGGCAGGCCACCCCGCTGGAGCTGGACCCACGCGTCGGTCAGTCCGTTGCGGGAGGCGAAGTCGCGGATCGTGTCCGCCGCGCGGGTGTAGCGGGTGTTGGTGTCGCCCATGACCAGCACGGCGTTGCCGGCCGAATGGGTGGAGATGAAGGACGAGAGCTGGCTGAGGTTGTCCGCGCGGGAGGCCAGGTCACCGGGGGAGGTGCCGGCGTTGGTGTGCACGTTGTAAACGTCGACGTAGACGCCTTCGGCCAGCCGCAGCCGCATGAAGGTGAATCCCTTGGGCGTCAGGCAGTCGCCGGAGTCGAGCTGGCAGGAGTTCCAGTGGACGCGTTCGAAGTCGTCGGTGTCGTAGGGCGGGGACGACAGGGTGTTCAGGCCGCTGCCGATCCCCGCGCCACCACTGGTGGGTGTCCGGTGGGGATGGTTGTCGGCGGCGTAGAGATTGGCGTGGTAGTTGAAGTCTTCCTGAACGTGGACGAGGTCGTAGGGCCCGAGCCGGCCGCCGATGGCGGTGGTGCTCGACGCGCGTGGCGTAGGCGCGCTCGAGAGCCCTTCGGGCAGACCGGCGACGTTGTAGGACAGAACGGAGAGCGTGCCGGAGTCGGCGCCCGTGGCTTCCGCGATTCCGGAGGTTCCGGCAAGCACCGAAGAGCCGATCACGACCGCGGTGAAGGCGGCGAGGGTTCTGCGCATGACGGACCCTTCTGCTGATTCCTGAGCGGCCGGGGAGTGCCGGGCCGGGCACACTGTGCCACAGCAGGGGCGTTATCGCGAACATTTCTCATGTTTGTTGAATGTTAGCGTGAACATATAGGCTGTCTTGTCCGGGCTTGCGTTCATTGCTCATGTTTCCGACCTGTCCCACGCGGCCGGCTTTCACCCGGTGGGTGCACGCGCGCGGTGGCGCCGGCCAGCGGGACACGGCCGATCGATCACGTCCGTGTCGCCGACGCGGCGCGAGGCGAGGCGGTCAGCGAGCGGGCTGGAACAGCTCGACGAGGTTGCCGGCGGGATCGGTGAGCAGGATCTGCCGTCCGCCCGGACCCGTGATCAGCTCGCCGCGGAAGGACAGTCCCGCGGTGCGGAGCCGGCCGATCTCGTCGTCGAGGTCGTCGACGACGAGGTGGATGCGGTTGCGGCCGGCGGTGGCCGCGTCGGCGGGTGTGGCGCGGGCGCCGGAGCTGGCCGGGCCGGACAGCAGCAGGCGCAGCGGGCCGCGGACGACGTCGGCGAAGGCCGGGGCGGCGCTCATCCGCAGGCTGAAGCCGAGGTGGGTGGTGTAGAAGTCGACGGCGGCCTGGACGTCGTCGACGACGTAGCGGACGCTCGCGAGCTGCTCGGGTGCGGTCATGGGTCAGGCCTTCGGAGGTGTGGTGGCGGCGAGCACGGGCAGCAGGTGGCGGACCCGGGTGTCGATCTCGGCGGCGATGCGGGCAAAGTCCGGGTAGGTGCCCCGGCCAGCGGCTGGGTCGGGGACGCTCCAATGGGCCGGCCGGGGATCGTCGCCGAAGTCGGGGCAGACCTCGCGGACCTTGTCGCACAAGGTGATCACGTGGTCGAACCGGCGGCCGGCCAGCGTGTCCAGGTGCCGGGGACACTGGTCTGCGACGTCGATGCCGAACTCGTCGCGCAGCACCCGGACGGCGTGGGGGTGGAGGTGCGGCTTGGGGTTGCTGCCGGCACTGGTCACCTCGATCCGGCCTTCGCTGTGGTGGCGCAGCAGGGCTTCGGCGATCGGGGAGCGGGCGCTGTTCCCGGTGCACGCGAACAGCACCCGAACCCCCTCCGGCCACTGGGAAGGCGCTGCCGGCGGACCGAGGTGCAGCGCGGGGTGCAGGGTCGCGCCCGCGGTCGTCAGCGCGTGGGCGCAGCGGCCCAGGTCCAGGTGGTAGTAGCTGTCGCGGGCGTCGAAGGTGCTGCGCCGTGCGGTGACCAGTCCTTCGTCGCGCAGCAGGCGCAGGTGGTAGGAGACCAGGTTCTGCGGCTGCTCGGTCCGCGCGGTCAGTTCGCGGACCCGGTAGTCGCTCCCGGCGAGCTCGGTCAGCAACCGCCACCGCAGCGGGTGGGCGGCCGCGCGCACGAACGACGGGGCGGCTTGACCTGATGACGCCATGCCGCGAGGATACATCAAAACAGTTTGATGGAATACCGGGAGGTGGGCGGTGTCCGCACCGCGATCCGACAGCCCAGGTGTGCTGGCGCGGCGGCTGGGTACCGGTGACGCGGTCGTCATCGGGCTGGGCTCGATGATCGGCGCCGGGGTGTTCGCGGCGTTCGGTCCCGCCGCCCGCGCGGCCGGTGCCGGCCTGCTGATCGGCTTGGCGATCGCCGCGGTGATCGCCTACTGCAACGCCACCGCGTCCGCGCAGCTGGCGGCGGCGTACCCGACCTCGGGCGGAACCTACGTCTACGGGCGGGAACGGCTCGGGGACTGGTGGGGGTTCACCGCCGGGTGGGGGTTCGTGGCCGGCAAGACGGCCTCGTGCGCGGCGATGGCGCTCACCTTCGCCACCTACGCCGTTCCCGGGCCGTGGTGGGCGCAGCGGGCGGTCGCGGTGGCCGGCGTGTCCGGGTTGGCCGCGCTGAACTACCGCGGGGTGACCAAGACGGCGCTGCTGACCCGGATTCTCGTGGCCACCAGCCTGACCGCGCTGGCCGCGGTCGTGCTCGGGATCGTCGTCGGCGGCCGTACCGGCGCGGCGAACCTGGGCGGCTGGGCGAGCGTGGGCTCGGGCGGTGTCTACGGCATCCTCCAGGCGGCCGGGTTGTTGTTCTTCGCCTTCGCCGGCTACGCGCGGATCGCCACGATGGGTGAAGAGGTCCGCGACCCGCGACGCACGATCCCCCGCGCCATCCCGATCGCCTTGTTCATCACCGTGGCGGTCTACGCGGTGGTGGCCGTGACGGTGTTGCTGGCCGCCGGTCCGCAGCGGCTCGCCGCGACCACCGCACCGCTGACCGCCGCGGTCCAGGCCGCCGGAGTCGGCGGCCTGAGCCCGGTGGTGCGAGTCGGTGCGGCATTGGCCGCGCTCGGTGCGCTGCTGGCCCTGATCGCGGGTATCGGCCGCACCAGTCTGGCCATGGCCCGCCACCGCGATCTGCCCGGCTGGCTGGCTTCCGTCCATGCTCGTTACCAGGTCCCGCACCACGCCGAGATCGCGCTCGCGGCCGTCGTCGGCGTCCTGGTGCTCACCGTCGACTTGCGTGGCGTGATCGGCTTTTCTTCGTTCGGTGTGCTGATCTACTACGCCATCGCGAACGCCGCGGCGTTCACCCAGCCCCGCGAGCAGCGCCGCTGGCCCCGGTGGCTCAACCTGCTCGGTGTCGTGGGGTGCCTGGTGCTGGTGGCGGCGCTGCCCTGGCAGTCGGTCCTGGCCGGCGTGGTGATGTTCGCCGTCGGGCTGATCGGCCGGGCCGTGGTGCTGAAGGCGCGTTCCCGCAGCCGATCAGCGTGAGGAGGCCCGCGAGCCGCCGGAGCGGGCCGGCGTCAGACCGCCGAGGACGCCGGCCATGAGACCGGCGACCACGGCCGCGGCGCCACCGACGACTCCGTTGCCGGTGCCGGGACCACCGTCGGCGACAGCCAGGTCGACCACCCCGCCGACGACGGCGATCAGCCCCGTCGCCAACGCCACCACGGCTCCCTTCCGCCCGTCGTCGGTGGAACGGCGAATGCTGCGAACGAGCCCCCGGCCGCCGATGATCGCGCCGGCCGCCGTGGCCCAGAGCCGTGCGGTGGTGAGGGTCGAACGAGTGGGTGTTACCGCGCCCGCAGTAGTTTCCCGGCTCGTGCCGCACCCGCGGCAGCGCGAAGTGCCGGCGCCTGCCGGACGACCGGGGTGACTCGCTGGACCTGCGGATGCCGTTCGGCGGCATCAAGCAGAGCGGCATCGGCCGCGAGTTCGGCACCGCGGGGCTCTCGGCCTACGTGGAGGGCACTCGATCCGCCGCCTGAAGTGACACCGGGCGGGAATGAGATCCGGACCCGGAGTGTTGATCATGGGCATGTCCGACGAAACCGCAGAATTCAGTCCCACCGAGTGGGTGCAGGACCAGACCAAGACGATCCTGGAGACCGGGACCACCGAGGGGATCGAGGTGCTCGGGTCGCCGGTCGTGCTGCTGACGCTGCGCGGCGCGAAGTCCGGCAAGCTGCGCTACACCCCGGTGATGCGGGTGGAGCACGCCGGCAGCTACGCGGTGGTGGCGTCCAAGGGCGGCGCTCCGGAGCACCCGGTCTGGTACCACAACATCAAGGCGCACCCGGAGTTCCCGCTGCAGGACGGGACCGTGACGAAGACCTACGTGGCGCGCGAGGTCGAGGGGGCCGAGCGGGCCGAGTGGTGGGAACGCTCGGTCGCGGCCTACCCGTCGTACGCCGAGTACCAGACGAAGACCGACCGGCAGATTCCCGTGTTCGTGCTCGACCCGAAGTAACAGCGTCCTCGGTGAGGGGTGCGGCCGGCGGCCGCACCCCTCTGCCGTGCGTCGTCACGCGGTCGGTCGACCAGCAGCTTCAGGGCGGGACGTCCTCGGTGACCGGGTCGAGCCTCCGCGCGCCCAGCGCCTCGATGGACTTGCGGCGGGTCTCCGACGGCTCGACGACGTCTCGCTGATCCGCGCCGCGTGGTGGCCGCCGACATCGGCTCGACCACCGCGCCCAGCTTGACGGGGACGTTCCTCGACGACCGTCTGCCGCCAACCGAGCCTACGACGGGAGACACCGGACCGTCGTTCGACAGCGCCGGCGCCGGTGCTCTTCCGGTCAGTCGGTGGTGACGTCGAGCCGGGGGTTGTGCCGCCGGATGGTGAACACGCAGAGCACGGCCATGGCCGCGGCGGCGAGACCGAGCACGCCGATGGCCGGGCGCAGGCCGCCGGCGCCCGCGCCGATCGCGGCGATCAGCAGCGGGCACAGGAACTCGCCGATGAACAGCGCCGCGGTCCACACGCCGGTGCCCCGGCCGCGCTGCTCGAAGTCCAGTCCGTTCACCGCCCAGGTCAGCAGCGTGGGCAGGAGCATGCCGGTGCCGAACCCGGCGACGGCGGCGCCGGCGGCGATCACCGGGACCGAACCGGTCGCGAACACGAGCGCGAAGCCGATCGCCGACAGCCCGAACTCCACCGGCAGCAGCGCTCGCGGTGTCCGGTGGGACAGCCGGGCGAAGACGACGCACCCGGCGGCGGTGGCCACGGACATCAGGGCGCTGATGCCGCCGATCGCCGCCGTCGAGCCGAGTCCGGCTTCGGTGAGCACAAAGGACAGTTCCACGATCAGGGTGTAGAACACGATGCCGCCGACGAAAGTGACCAGGCACGGCGTCAGCAGGGCACGCCACGGCAGCGGCGCCAGACGCCGGCCGGTGGTGGCCTTCCCGCCCGGCTGCCAGATGAGCTTGGCGGTCAGCGGGACCAGAACGAGCGCGACGGCGTACACCCAGAACGGCGTCCGCCAGCTGTGCGCGCCCAACGCGCCACCGAGGGCCAGGAACACCGTCGCGGACAACGACGCGACGAGCGTCTGCAGGCTCAGGTAGCGGCTGCGGCGCGCCCCGGACCAGTAGTCCCCGATCAGCGTCGTGGCACAGGTCATGATCGCCGCCTCGCACACGCCGACCAGGACGCGGCTGACCAGGATCGCCGGCAGGGTCGGCAGGTACAGCGGCGCGGTGCCGGTGATCGCGTAACACACCAAGGCGATCAGCAGCAGCCGTTTGCGGTCGACCTTGTCGACGATCAGGCCCGCGAACGGCGCGGTGAGCCCGATCAGCAGCGCGGGAACCGTGAGCACCACCGGCGCGAGGACCGCGGCGCCGGGCACCCCGGCGAAAGCGTCCTGCAACCGGGGCAGCACCGGCGCGATGAGCACGGCGCCGAGCACCGACGAACAGCTGGCGGACAACAGGATCAGCAGCTGGGCCGTTCCCGGCCGGCGGCCACTCGCCGAGGCGGTGGCCGGGTGGGAACTCGCGAGTTGATCGGACATGGCGCCTCCGGCCTGCGGGCGGCCGGTCTCCGCTGAACGGCATCGCTTGCGCAGAAGTGTCGGGAACGCGGCGCCGGAGCGGAAATCACTTCTTCCGAAGGCCGGTATCAGCCGGGGTGATGCCGATCATCGCCGCGACGGCCCGCCGGACGACGTCGCGCAGGTACCGGTGCTCGGGGTCGTCGTCGTACATCGGGTGCCACCACATCGCTTCCACGAGCGGGGTCGCGTCGAAGGGACACGGCAGGGCCCGCACGCCGAGCTCGGCCGGGATCCCGTCGGCGAGCCGGCGTTGCACCAGCGCCACGCGCCCGGAGCCCGCGACGAGCCCGGGCACGGTCAGGAACGTCTCGGTGACCACCTGGATGTGCGGTTCGATCCCGAGCATGCGCATCTGCCGCGCGGCCGGGGTCGACGCCGTCGGCCCGTGGTAGGTCACGACCCACGGCATGGTCTCCAGCTGCCGGACGGTCAGGGCGTTCCCGACGGCGGTGTTGCCCGCGGCGACCAGGCAGACCCATTCGTCGCGGTAGAGGTCCTGGTGCGGCAGGTCGTCGACGAACCCGTGCGGGATCACCAGGAGGTCGGTGTGGACCAGTTCCTGGGCGGCCGCGTCGACCATCCTCGGTGTGTTGGCGGGGAACCGCAGCCGGGTGCCGGGTGCCTCTTCGGCGAGGCGGGCCGCGATGCCGGGGCCGAGCATGGCCACCCCGTAGTCGCTCATGAGCATCGAGAACTCGCGCGCCGAGGAGGCCGGGTCGAAGTCGGGCTCGGCGGCGAACACCCGCTCGGCCCCGGACAGGGCCACGCGCACGCGTTCCTTGAGCTGCACGGCCAGCGGGGTGAGCCGGTACTGGTTCCCCGACCGGGTGAGCAGGTCGTCGTGGAAGTGCCGGCGCAGCCGGGCCAGCTGGGCCGACACCGCGGGCTGGCCGAGGCCCATCCGCGCCGCCGCGCGTGTCACGCTGCGCTCCTGCAGCAGCGCGTCGAGGGCCACCAGCAGGTTCAGGTCCAGCCGAGCCAGGTTCACAGCGGGCCACGGTATCAACGCTGTCGATACTCCGCATCACCGATCTGTTCTTCCCTGATATCCCCCTCCGGCCCGACAGTGGGGGAGTGGACCGAACCGATCCCGAAGGCGCGATCGCAGCTGCCGCCCAGCGCTGCTCCAACTGGGGCCGCTGGGGCACTGACGACGTCCTCGGCACGCTGAACTTCCTGGACGACGCCCAACGCCGGGAAGGCGCCGCGCTCGTCCGGCGCGGGGTGAGCTTCTCCCTGGCGCAGCGCTTCGACGCGAACGGCCCGCAGAAGGGCTGGCGACGGCGCACCAACCCGATCCACACGATGCTCGACACCGGTCTCGACGCCGAGCGCGGGCAGGGCTTCCCGCACGGGCTGGGCGGCGCCGACGACGTCGTCTTCATGCCCTTGCAGGCCTCCACGCAGTGGGACGGCCTCGGCCACATCTTCGACCACGGCCTCGCCTGGAACGGCCGGCGCGCCGGAGACGTCGTGACCAGCGAAGGCGACCAGGTCACCGGAATCGAGACCGCGGCCGGCCGGATCGCCGGCCGCGGTGTGCTCCTCGACGTCGGCCGGGTGCTTGGCGCCGACGGCGAGCTGCCCGACGGGTTCGCGATCACCACCGAGCACCTCGAGGCCACCATCGCCGCCCACGGCGCGACCGCCCACGTCGGCCGCGGTGACCTGCTGCTGGTGCGGACCGGCCGGTTCACCCGCGCCCGGCGCGAAGGCTGGGGCGACTACGCGGGCGGCCCGGCCCCGGGCCTGTCGTTCACCACGGCGGACTGGCTGCACGGCAGCGAAATCGCCGCCATCGCCACCGACACCTGGGGCTTCGAAGTCCGGCCCAACGAGTTCGACGACGCTTTTCAGCCCCTGCACCAGGTCGCCATTCCCCACATCGGGCTGTTCCTCGGCGAGATGTGGGACCTCGACGCCCTCGCGGCCGACTGCGCCGCCGACGGGACGTACGAGTTCTGGCTGACCGCCGACCCGCTGCCCGTGACCGGCGCCGTCGGCGCCCCGGTCGCCCCGATCGCCGTCAAGTGAGGACCGCCATGCCCGCCGTCACCACCGTCCTCGTCGTCGGCAGCGGTCTCGCCGGCACGGCCACCGCGATCCACCTCGCGAAAGCGGGGGTCGCCGTCGACCTCGTCGAGGCCGAGCCCGGCGTCGCCGCCCTCGGCTCCGGGATCACGTTGCAGGGCAACGCCTTGCGCGAGCTGCGCGCCCTCGGCGTCTGGGAGGAGGTCCGGGCGAAGGGGTACGGGTTCGACAGCCTGGGGCTACGCGCGCCCGATCCCGCCGGCACCCTGCTGGCCGAAATCCCGGACGCCCGCACCGGCGGCCCGGATCTGCCCGCCACCCTGGGCATGCCGCGTCCCGACCTCGCCCGGATCCTGCACGACCGCGCGGCCGCGACCGGCGCGAAGATCCGGTTCGGCGACACCGTCACCGAGCTGCGGCAAGGAGAAAGCCACGTCGACGTCACCTTCACGGACGGCTCGACCGGCCGTTACGACCTGGTCGTCGGCGCCGACGGGATCCGCTCGGCGATCCGGCGGCTGCTCGGCATCGAGCTGACGACCCGCGCGACCGGGATGGGTATCTGGCGCGCCTTCGGTCCGCGGCCGGCGTCGGTGACGCGCACCGACCTCTTCTACGGCGGGCCCTGCTACATCGCGGGTTACTGCCCGACCGGGGAGGACTCGCTCTACGCCTACGTCGTCGAAGACGCGCAGGACCGCAGTTCCCTGACCCCGCACCAGCGGCTCACGACCATGCGCGCACTCGCCTCGGCCTACCACGGACCGTGGGACGACATCCTCGCCACGCTCGACGATCCCTCCCGCGTCAACTACACCTGGTTCGAGACCCACGTGCTGCCCGCGCCGTGGCACCGCGGCCGCGTCGTGCTGATCGGCGACGCCGTCCACGCCTGCCCGCCGACCCTGGCCCAAGGCGGCGCCCAAGCGCTCGAGGACGCGGCTGTCCTCAGTGGACTCCTGATCGACGCCGAGACCCTCGACGACACGGTGTGGAGCGCCTTCACCGAACGGCGCGTCGCCCGGGCGACGGCCGTGGTCGAAGCGTCGAACCAGCTCGGCCAGTGGCTCCTCGACCGCGAACCGGGCGACGTCCCCGGCCTGATGGGCGCCGTCGCCGCCCTCGTCGCCCAGCCCGCCTGAACCCCTTCCGGAGGAATCCCATGACCGAGGGCCTGATCACCCACCTGCGGCACGTCGACCTCGCCGTGCCCGACCTCGCCCGCCAGCAGGACTTCTACACCGGCGCGTGGGGGCTGACCACGGAGCACACCGACACCGGGATCGCCTTCCTCGCCGCGGAAGGCTCACCCGAGCACTACATCGTGCGGCTGCGCCAGGCGGCGGATAAACGCATCGACCTGATCGCCTTCGGCGTGGCCACCGCGGCCGACGTCGACACCCTGGCCGCTCGCCTGGCGACCGCCGGCGTCACCCTGGTCCACGAACCCCGCGCACTGCAGACTCCCGGTGGTGGTTACGGGTTCCGGTTCTTCGACAACGAAGGCCGCACGATCGAGATCAGCGCCGACGTCGCGGTCCGCGCCCACCGCAAGATCGAAGCGGGCGAAGCGATCCCGGTCCGGCTGTCCCACGCCGTGCTCAACTCGGCCGACCCCGAAGGCACGCGGCGGTTCTACGAGCGCCACCTGGGGTTCAAGCTGTCCGACACCCTGACGCACCCGCGGATGGGTGGGATGATGTGGTTCCTGCGCATCAACGCCTGGCACCACAGCCTGGCCATCGCTCGCGGCCCGCACCCGTCGCTGCACCACGCGTCGTTCGAGATGCGGGGGATCGACGAGTACATGCGCGGCACCGGACGGCTGCTGCGCGCCGGCGTCGAGAAGATCTGGGGCCCCGGGCGGCACCTGGCCGGCAACAACACCTTCAGCTACTTCCTCGACCCGCACGGCAACACCGTCGAATACACCACCGAGCTGGAGCTGATCGACGAAGACACGTGGCACCCGCAGCTCTACGACTTCACCCGGCCCGAGGTGTCCGACCAGTGGGGGACGGCGAACGCGATGAACGAGTTCGTCGCCTCCCGCTCCTTCAACGACCCCGACAAGGGCCTGTTCGTGGCCCCGCCGGTCTGATGCGCCTCGCTACCTACGAGCACGGCGGAACCGTGCACACGGGCGTGGTCTCCGGCGCCGACGTCCACGCCTTCGCGGCCGGGGTCACGGTGCTCGACCTGATCCGCGGCGGCCTGCCCGCCGCGCTCGAAGCCGGGGCGGCCGCCCTCGGCGGGCCGGCCGTGCCCCTGGCCGAGGTGCGGCTGCTGCCGCCGCTCGAGCCACCGAGCGTCCGCGACTTCGTCGCCTTCGAGGAGCACGTCGAGGGCATGGTCTCGCCGGGTTCGGTGCCGCCGGAGTGGTACGAGGCGCCGACGTTCTACTTCACCAATCCCGCCGCCCTGGTCGGCGCGCACGACGACGTGCCGGTCCCGCCGGGCTCGCGGTCGTTCGACTTCGAGCTGGAGGTCGCCGCCGTGCTGGGGCCGGACGCGATCTTCGGCTACACGATCATGAACGACTGGTCGGCCCGCGACCTGCAACGCCGCGAGATGCGCGTGAACCTCGGCCCGGCCAAGGGCAAGGACTCCGCGACCACCCTCGGACCGTGGCTGGTCACCGCCGACGAGCTGGAGCCGTACCGGGATGCGGACGGCTTCCTCGCGCTGGACATGCGGGTCGCGGTCAACGGCGTCGAAGTGGGCCAGGACCTGTTGTCCAACATGGGCTGGCCGTTCGAAGAACTGGTCGCCTACGCCGGTCGCGGCACCCGGCTACGGGCCGGCGACGTCCTGGGGTCGGGAACGTGCGGCAACGGCGGCTGCCTGGCCGAGCTCTGGGGCCGGCGCGGCGAACAGCAGCCACCGCCGCTGAAGCCCGGCGACGTCGTCGAGATGACCGTCGAAGGCATCGGGACGATCCGCAACACCGTCGTGCCCGGGCAGGTGCTGCCGCCGGTGCGTCCGGCGCGGCCGCGGTCGCGAGCCCGGAAACGCGCCGTATGAGCGGCCGGGTCGCCGGCAAGGTCATCGTGGTGACCGGTGCCGCGCAAGGCCAGGGAGCCGCCGAAGCCCGGCTGCTCGCGGCCGAAGGCGCGACCGTCGTCGGCGTCGACGTGCGACCGGAGCCCGCCGAGGACCTGCCGCCCGGGGTCGGCTACCGGCCGCTGGACGTCACCGACGCCCGCGGCTGGGACGTCTTCGCGGCCGAATACGGGCGCGTCGACGGCCTCGTCGCCAACGCCGGCATCACTTGGCGTGCCCGGCTGAGCGAGGTGTCTCCCACGGACTTCCTGCGCGTCACCGAGGTGAACGTCGTCGGCAGCCTGCTCGGAATCCAGGCTCTGGCGCCCCGGATGGGGACCGGGGCCTCGATCGTCGTGGTCGGTTCGGTGGCCGCGCTGACCGGCCACTACCCGGTCGCCTACACCGCCGCGAAGTGGTCGTTGCGCGGGCTGGCGAAGACGGCGTGCCTGGAACTCGGCCCGCGCGGCATCCGCGTCAACACCGTTCACCCCGGCTACATCGAGACCCCGATGACGGCGTCCGCCTCACCCGCGTTCCGCGTGGCCAACGTCGCCGAGACACCACTCGGCCGCACCCGGAACGGCTGGCGAGGTCGCGGCGGTCGTCGCTTTCCTGCTCAGCGACGAGGCGTCGTTCGTCTCCGGTGCGGAAATCCCCGTCGACGGCGGCCTCACCGCCCACGGCGGCGTCAAGTCGATCAGCGACGCCGTGCGTTCCGCTGACCCTCCCGAAAGGACCTGATCGTGTTCGAGTACTTCCCCGGAAACTACGTCTGGAACCTCGGCGTGGTCGCCGCGCTGAACTCCGGCGGCCTGATCGACGAGATCGACCGCGCCTGCCGGCCGATCCGCGAGGCCGCCGCGCGCGGCTCCGACGCCGGCACCCCGGACTTCCTGCGAGCCTGGACGGCCTTGACCGACCAGCTCGTCACCCAGGCCGAAGCCGCGGAGAAGGCCGGGCACGAGCGCGCCGCCGGGCAGCTGTACTTCCGCGCCACCAACTACCTCTGCCAGGCCGAGCGCATGCTCGCGCACTCGAACCCCGACCGGCTGCCCACCTACCGCCGTGTGCTGGCCTTGGCGCAGAAGTCGTTCGACCTGCGCGACCCGCGCGTCTCCCGGGTCGCGATCCCGTACGAGGGAACGACCTTGCCCGCCTACTTCAGCGCGGCGCCGGCCACGAGCGCCGGTCCGGCGCCGGTCGTGGTGCTGGTCAACGGCTTGGACTCGACCAAGGAGCACATGTACGGATCGGCGCACTGGGAGGAGCTGGCCGCCCGCGGCATCTCGTGTCTCATGCTCGACCAGCCCGGCACCGGCGAAGCGTTGCGGCTGCAGGGAATCACGGCCCGGATCGACAGCGAGGTGTGGGCCGGCGCCGCCGTGGACTGGCTCGAACAGCGCGACGACGTCGACCCGGCGCGGATCGGGATCGTCGGCTGGTCGCTCGGCGGCTACTTCGCCCCCAGGGCCGCGGCCTTCGAGAAGCGGTTCGCGCTGTGTGTCGCCTGGGGCGCCAACCACAACTGGGGCGCGGTGCAACGCCGCCGCCTCGAGCGCGAGGGTGAACGCCCGGTGCCGCACTACTGGGAGCACGTCCTGTGGGTGTGGGGCCACGACGACCTCGACACGTTCATCACCTTCGCCGACGACGTCCACCTCGACGGTGTCGTCGAGAAGATCACCGTCCCGTTCCTCATCGCCCACGGCGAAAAGGACCGCCAGATCCCGCTCGAGTACGCGCACCGCTCCTACGAGCAGGCGGTCGGCTCGCCTCGGCGCGAACTGCGGGTGTTCACCCCGGAAGAGGGAGCGACCGAACACATCGGGCTCGACCACCTCGCGCATGTGAGCACTTATATCGCCGACTGGGTGGCCGATACCTTCGCCGTGAACCGCGGCTGAACTGGCGATGTGCGACGGGTGTCTCCCCGTCCAGTTGCCGGTGCCGGTTCGCGGGCGCGGCGTCCTTCCTCCTGGACCCTGAGGTAGGTCGAGGGGGGATCAGGGACATCCCCGAACTTCTCGCAAACCACTTGTTTGCGTGGCGCAAATAGTGCACCTTGGAGTCATGCCCCACGACTACGAGGACCTCGAGCAGGTGGTCTACCCGCTGGCCCGGATCGGCCAGGCGATGCGCGGCGCGCAGAACAAGGTCATCGACCCGACCCGGCAGGCGATCCTGCAGCAGGCCGCCGTCAAGCAGCGGGTGCGCCCGTCCGAGCTGGCCGCGGAGCTCGATCTGTACCCGTCGTCGATCACCCGGCAGACCCGCTCGCTGGAAGACGACGGCCTCATCGCGGTCGAGGCCGATCCGGCCGACCGGCGGTCCTGCCTGATCTCGCTCACCGAGGCCGGCTGGGACGAGGTCCGCAGGCTGACCCGGCTCGGGCTGGACCGGTTCGACGGCTTCCTGGCCGACTGGGACGCCGAGGACGTCCGGACGCTCGGCCGGCTGCTCACCCGGCTGGAGACCTCGGTCGGCGAGGCCAAGCGCCGGGCCCAGCGGCCCGGTGGCCGGCCGTGGCAGCAGCGGGCCGGGGGCGAGTGACGTGCACGTGCTGATCGCGGGGGCCGGCGTCGGCGGCCTGTGCCTCGCCCAGGGGCTGCGTGCGGCCGGGGTGCGGGTGAGCGTCTTCGAGCGCGACCCGGACCTCGGGGAACACGACCAGGGCTACCGGATCCACATCGACGGCCACGGCGGCGAAGCACTGCGACGCTGCCTGCCCGGGCACCTGTACCGGCGCTACCTGGCGACGTCGTCCGTGCCGGGCGCGGGCCGGATCAGCACGCTCGGCACGGACCTGACCGTGCTCTCGACGTTCGACGTCGGCACCGGCGGCGAGCACAGTGCCGTCAACCGCCGGACGCTGCGCCAGATCCTGTTCGCCGGACTCGAGCCGGACGTCCACTTCGGACACCGGGTGACCGGAACGGACCAGGACGCGGCCGGCGTGCGTGTCCGGTTCGAGGGCGGCCGGGAGGTCCGCGGCGACGTCCTGGTCGGCGCCGACGGGGTGCACTCCGCGGTCCGCGCGGCGGTCGCGCCCGGCAGCCCCCCGATCGACACGGGACTGCGCTGCGTCTACGGCCGGACGCCGCTCGCCGCGTTGCCGGGCCTGCCCGCCCGGTTCTTCGACGGCTTCACCGCGGTGGCCGGCGACACGGCGACGCTGGCCCTCGCCGCGTTCCGGGCGCGCACACCGGTCTTCCCGCCGGAGCTGACCCCGGTGGCCGACTACCTGATGTGGGCGGTGGTCGGCGCGGCGCCGGACGAGCGGGAACCCGGTGCGCTGCACCGGTTCGCGCGGGACGTCGTCCGTGACTGGCACCCGGAACTGGTGCGGATCGTGCGGCACGCCGACGTGCCCGCGACGTTCCGCACGCCGATCCGGACGTCGCCACCGGTCCCGCAGTGGCCGGCCGGGCGGATCACGGTGCTCGGCGACGCGATCCACGTGATGCCGCCGTCGGGTGGGGTCGGCGCGAACACGGCGTTGCGGGACGCGGCGCTGCTGGCCGAGGGCCTGGCGAGTGGTGATCCCCTGACGGCGATCGCCTGGTACGAGAAGGAAATGCGGGAGTACGCCACGGCCGTGGTGCGCCGCAGCAACCAGGCCGCGGGACTGCGCGGCCACGGGACGGGGGAAGACCGGTGAAGGAGAGGATCCGCGCGCTGGCGCCGTTCGCGCTCGACGTGGTGCTGCCGATCGTCGCCTACTGGCTGCTGCACACGGTGTTCGGGCTCAGCCCGTTCTGGGCGCTGGGCATCGGCGGCCTGGCGACGACGGTGAACGCGATCGCCACGACCGTGCGCCGGGGCAAGCTCGACGGGTTCGGCATCCTGGTGGTCGTCGAGGTGGCCCTGTCGGTGGTCCTGCTGTTCGTCAGCGGCGACCCGCGGGTGCTGCTGCTGAAGCCGGCGTTCTTCGTCGGCGTCGCCGGGGTGTACGCGCTGGGCACGTTGTTCGTGGGCCACCCGCTGGTCCTGGACACCGGAAGGCCGTTCGCCACCGGGGGTGACCCGCGGATGGCCGACGCCTACGACCGCAGCTGGGAGGCGTCCCGGCCCTTCCGCACCGCGATCCGCTCGGTGACAGTGGTGTGGGGCCTGGGTTTTCTGCTGGACGCCGTGCTGCGGGTGCTCATCGTGTACAGCTTCCCGCCGGAGGAGATCACGGATTCGCTGCTGTTGTCGCAGGTCCCGTTGCTCGCGGTGCTGGTGGTGATCATCGGCTACACCCGGTTGCGGATGCGCCGGGTCCGCCCGATCGTGCTGGCCGCCCGGGACGGCCGGCCGCCCGGATACCCGGGGGCCCCGGCGGGGCATGCGGGATAGCCCGGACCGGCGTCACGGGTGCCCGGCCACGCCGGGCTAACCGGCGATTGCGGCCTCGACGTCGGCGTAGGTGGTGAACTGGGCGTTCAGGCCGGTGACCTCCAGCACGCGCGTGACGGTGCGGCTGGTGGCGACCAGCGCGATCGTGACGCCGGTGTCGCCGGCCCGGCTGCGGTGGTCGGCGAGCAGTTCCAGGCCGACGGAGGCGAGGAACGTGACCGCGCGCAGGTCGATCACGAGCCGCTTGCCCGCCCCGGCGGCCGCGTCCTCATGGGCCTGCGTGGCGACGGTGCGGGCTTCGGGTGCGGTCGCGAGGTCGAGTTCGCCGGTGAAGGCGAGCACGACCGCGCTTTCACGCCGGGTGATCGTGCCGAGAAAGGCGGGGGCGGTCACGGACGGACCTCGTTCCAGGCCGGGGAGGCGATGACCGGCGGTGCGCGGTCCGCGAACGTGCGGGGATGGCGATCTCCCCGGCAAGGGCGTGTCACCACATGGACCCGACGGTACTGCGCGCGGCCGGTTACCGCCGATCGGTGGCGGGGAGGTGGGCGGCGAGCACGACGACGTCGTCGTCGTGCGGGGTGCCGTTGCCCAGCATGCGGCGGATGGTGTCGTCGACGAACCGGGCCGGGTCGGTGGGGTCCAGCGCGGCGACGGTGTCGCGCAGTCGGCGGATGCCGATGTCCAGGTCGCTCCCGCGGCGTTCGACCAGGCCGTCGGTGTAGAGCACGACGGTGTCGCCCGGCCGCAGCAGCACCTCGTGGTCGGTGAGCGGGGCTTCGCGTAGCTCGGGGTAGCCGAACATCAGGTCCGCGCCGGTCAGGACCGTGGTGGTGCCGTCGGGGTGGCGCACGATCGGCGGGAGGTGCCCGGCGCTGGCCCAGCGCAGCAGCCGGCGGCCGTCGGTGTCGGGGCGCAGGTGGGCCTGCAGCACGGTGCCGGTCGCACCGATCCCGGTGGCGGCGCAGGCTTGCTCGACCGCGGCGAGGATGGCCGAGGGTGGTCCGGCGGGACGCTCCCAGGCCGCCTGCCGGCCCATGCTGCGGACCTGGCCCATCAGCGTGGCGGCGTGGATGTCGTGGCCGGTGATGTCGCCGACGGCCAGCGCGACGGCGTCGCGGTCGGCGCCGTCGACGGTGTTGAGGTCGATGGCGTCGTACCAGTCGCCGCCGACCTGCTCGAGCCGCCCGACCGGCAGGTAGCGGGCGGCCAGCCGCACGCCGGCCAGGTCCGGGAGCCGGGTCAGCATCGCTTCCTGCAGCTCGCGCGCGACGGTGACGCGGTCTTCCACGAACCGGGCGCGTTCCAGGGTGTGCCCGACGTAGCCGGCCAGCGTGGTGATCACGGCCTGCTCGTGGACGTCGACGTCGTGCGGGGTGTCCCAGCCGAACAGCAGGACGCCGGCGACGCCGTCCGGTCCCGGCAGCGGGACGCAGGTGATCGCGTGCAGGCCCAGTTCGGCGTAGCGGCGCTGCGCGGTCTCGGGGAACGCGGCGGCGATGGCTTCGGGGTCGGGGTAGAGCTGCAGGTTCCCTTCGCGGGCGGTGAGCGCGATCGGGGTGTCGTCCTCGACGTGGGAGAACGCGTCACCGGATTCGGGGCCGAGCGCTTGCAGCGGGTCGTCGATGCGTCGCAGGTCGCCGCCGCTTTCGGTGAGGGTGAGCCCGACGTAGGCCGGTTTCAGGTCGCCGGAGACCAGGTCGGTGACGATCTCGCGCAGCTGCGAGATGTCGTCGGCGCGGGCGAGGGCCTGCGACGCGGTCAGCAGCAGCTGGGAGCGGGTGAACGCCACCCGCAGCATGGCCTCGGCGGTGTCGGTGCGGGCGCGTTCCTGGTGGGCGTCCCGGGTGGCGATGCGCAGCCGCAGCTCGAGGGAGCAGCTGTGGGCGAGGTCGGCCAGCACGGTCAGTTCGTCCTCGCGCCACCGGCGGGGCTCGTGATCGATGACGCACAGGCTGCCCAGGACGCGGCCGGCGGCGTCGGTGACCGGGAGCCCGGCGTAGGCGCCGATGCCGGCGTCCGCGACCACCGGGTTGTCCCGCGACCGCGGATCGGCGGCGGCGTCTTCGATGATCAGCGGAGCACCGGTCACCACCTCGTGGCGGCACAGCGACACCGAGAGCGGGGTGCGCCGGGTGTGTGCCCACGGCTCGCCGAGTCCCGCCAGGCCGGGGAAGACCTGGTCCCGGTCGGTGACCAGGGAGACCAGCGCCACGGGGGTGCCGACGCGCCGGCGTGCGCGCTCGGCCAGCGCGTCGAGCGCCGCGTCGGGCTCGTTCCCCAGCCCGGTCTCGGCCAGCGCGGCCAGCCGGCCGGGATCGGCCAGCTGCGCCCTGGCGGCGTCGTCTTCGGTCATCGCAGCAGCACCTGCACCGTCGGATTCCTTGCTCGTTGGGCCGTGGCCAGGGTCAAATACCCAACCGAGGTCCCGGCCACGCAGGTCTTTCGGGTCCCGGCCGACGCCGATCGCGGGGTCGCCCGTCCGTGCTCGTCAACGCCCTGCGGGCCGGTCCGGCGAGGCCGGCCCCGGGACGACACGCGGAGGCTCGGCGACGCTGCGCTGGTACACGTCGGCGAAGCGCCCGGCGACCAGGTCGATGCCGAACCGCCGGGCCACGGTCGCGCGGCCGGCGGCCGCCGCGGCCCGCGCCCGGACGGGATCGTCCGCCGCGGCGCGCACGAACGCGGTCAGCGCGTCGGCGAACCGGCCCGGCGTCGCGGTGTCGGCCAGCATCCCGTTGCGGCCGTGTTCGATGTAGTGGCCGAGCCCGCCGCGGCGCGGACCGAGCACCAGGAGACCAGCGTCCATCGCTTCGAGCACGGCGATGCCGAACTCCTCCTTGCGGCTCGGGCACACGTAGAGGTGTGGTGTCGGTACCGGGAGCCACCGGGCGAGGCCGTGTTCGAGCAGGCGGACGTCGTCGTTGCCGAGCGCGGGCAGCACCGCGAGCCGGCCGGTCGCCTCGGGGTGCTTTTCGCACAAGGCCAGGATCCGGTCGAGGACGTGGGTTTCCTCCGCGGTCGGGGCGGCCGGGTCACCGCCGACGAGCACGAGCGCGGTCTGCCGGTGCAGGCCCCGCGTGAGCCAGGCTTCGACCAGCAGGTCCTGTTGCTTGACCGGGTGCAGCCGGCCCACGGACAGGACGATCGGCAGGCCGCGGGCGGCGTCGCCCAGCCGCGGCAGGCCGGCGGGCGGGCCGAAGAGGGATCCGGCGAGCCGTTGCTGGCGGGCGTCGGCCGTGGGCACCCGGGGCAGCAGCGGGATCCCTTCGGCGACGGATTCCGGTTCACGCCCCCGCAGCCGCGGGAAGTACCCGGAGAGCTCGCCGCCGGGACGGCCGGGCAACCCCAGCAGGGTGTCCGCGGTCGCGACCAGCCGGTCGGCGGTGTACATCCGGTGCAGGTCGAACCGGGCGGCGGCCGGATCGGCGGGGCGGGCGGCGGCGTGCCGCTCGGCGAGCGAGCGGTGCGGGTCGGCGGTGAGGGTGAACACGGTGCGGGCGCCGAGAGCGCGGGCGGCCTGGGCGATCGCGGCGGAACCGTCGTCGGAGTACCGCACGTGGACGACGTCCGGGGTGCAGCCCGAGAGCCACAGCAGCCGCCGGGCCAGGAACGTGATCGCCGGGCGGTGCCGGGACAGGTCGATCTGGGCCGGCGCTCCCGGCGCGTCCACCGGGAGCCGCAGCACCACGTGCCCGGCCCCGTCGGGCTCGGCCAGCGCGGGCCGCTCGGCCAGCCGGTCCCGGGCCAGCAGGGTCAGGGTCACCACCCGGGCGATCCCGGCCCGGCGGGGGAGGGCGTGCCCGAGGTGGCGCAGCAGGACCGTCAGCCCGCCGCTGGCGCCGGCGCCCGGGTGGTCGAACGAGCCCAGCAGCATCGACTGGGCCACGGTCAGTCCCGGCCGGTCCGGCGGCGGGACCGTCCACAAGGGAGAGCCGTCGGGGACGCCGCCCGGCCGGGCCAGGCAGATCGAGGCCAGCACGCGGTCGTAGGGGTCGTCGGTCGTCTCGTGGACCGACGCGATGGCTTCGGCGGCCTCCGGGTCTGCGTCGCACTGGGACAGGTAGCGCAACGCCGCGTGCCGGTAGCCGCGGTCACCGTCGATTCCGGCGATCACCTCGGGCACCGGGAAACAGCGGAGCGCGTGGCGTTCGGCGAGGTCCAGCAGCAGGATCCGGCGACGCGGTGACGCACCCGCGGCCGCCGCGCCGATCGCCGCCGCGGCGGCCGCCGAGCCGTGGGCGGCGACAGCGTCGCCGAAGATGTCCATGGCGACCGCCGTCACGAGGGAGTCGATCAGCTCGTCGCCGGTTTCCGGCGTGGCCGCGAGGACTTCGGCGGGTGCCGGGGCGACTGGTTCGCGCGCGAGCGCGCGCAGGGCGGCCACTGCGGAGTCCGGGTCGTGCCGCGCCGGACGGAGACCGGCGTACTCGATCAGCGCCGGGCCGGCGAACGACGGGTGGAGGGCGCGGCGGACGTCGTCGATCCGGTCCGGGGACGCCCCGGGGCCGAGGGCGCGCAGCCGGGCCACCGCGTCGGTGGGATGCGTGGTGGTCGTGGTCGCCGAAATCGTCACAGCGGGGCTCCCGTGCTCAGGCCGTAGGGTCGGTGGGGACGGAGAAGGAGGTGCGGATGACCGCAGCCACGGGACCGCGGATCGCCGTGGTGAGCCCGCCGTTCGCTTCGCACGCGCGTCCACTCGCGACGGTCGGCGCCGCGCTCGCGGCCGAGGGCGCCGAGGTGACTTTCGCGTGCGCGCCGGCGTTCGCGGGCCTCGCCGGCGAACACGGGCTGCCCTTCGGCGCTCTCGCCTTCGGGGACAACGCCAACACCGGCATCGCCGAGCGCACCCAGCAGGAAGCCGCCGGAGCGGCCCGGCTGGCCGAATTCCTCGACGCGACCCGGGCGGGCGCGATCCCGGCGCTGCTCGCCCAGGCCCGGCACCGGCGGGCCGACATGCTGCCCGATCCCGCCGCGGTGCTGGCTTCGGTGCGGGAGTTCGACGACCGCGTCCGGCCGGACTGGTACCTCGTGGACCAGCTGGCCTACGCCGTCACCCTGGCGATCCACAGCCTCGGCCGGCGCTGGGCGGCCTACTGCCCCGGTCACCCCGGCTACGTCCTGGACGGTCCCGGGCGCTTCTTCGGGCTGCCGCCCTACTGGCCGGACGCGATCCGGCCCGGCGCCGGCGAGCTGGCTCGCCTCCGCGCCGAAGCCGAGGCCAACGACCGGCTGTTCACCGAGCTGTTCACGGCGTTCCTGACCGAGCACGCCCCGTCCCGGCCGGTGCCGCCCAGCGCGTTCGGCCTGACGTCCGCGGAGGCGGTGCTGTTCAACTACCCCGAGCTGCCGTGGCTGCCGGACCTGCCGCGCGGCCCGGCGCTGCGGTTCGCCGGGCACTGCAGTGATGTCGGGAAGACGCGCTTGGCCGGCGACTGGGTGCGGCGGATCGACCGGTTGACCGACGGCGGGCGGCGCCGGCTCGTGCTGGTCTCCTTCGGCACGTTCCTGTCGGCTCGCGACGACGTGCTCCGCACCGTCGTGACCGGCTTGCTCCGGATCCCCGACATCGCGGTCCTGGTGGCGGCCGGGGACCGCGTCGCGCCGGTGCGGGCGGCGTTCCCCGGGCACGACCGGGTCGAGGTCGAAGACCAGGTGCCCCAGCGGGCGCTGCTGACCCGGGTGGCCGCCGTGGTGCACCACGGCGGGAACAACACCTTCACCGAGTGCCTCGCGGCAGGCGTACCGGCGCTCGCGTTGCCGTTTTCCAGCGACCAGTTCGCCGTCGCCCACGACCTGGAGCGCATCCCGGCCGGCCGGGTGCTCGACCCGCACGGCCTGACCCCGCAGGCGGTCACCGGCGCCATGGCCGCCGTGCTCGCGACCGCTCATCGAAGCCGGGAGGCCGCGCACCGGCTGCTCGCCGGGCGTGGCCCGCGCGAGGCGGCTCGAAGCTTGCTTTCGGCCATGAGTCACCTTCCGGCCGTCGATCCAAGGACGATGCAAACGTAGGCGGAAGCTCCGGAGGTTGTCCGCGCTCGGTCGGCGGTGATCCACTGCAGAGCCCCCGCCGGAACGGTCTGGCTGCCGCGTTTCGGCAGGTAGGCTGAGGGGGGACAGGCCGCTCGGGCGACGCGGAAAAGTCGACAGTGAGTCGAATCTGCATCGCAGTTGCATCGAAGTGAGGATTCGGCAGGACGGAGATCGGGCCCATGACGAGGTCGTGGACAAGGGTGGCGCAGGTACGTGAACGGGCTCGCGACGCGCTCTTCGCGCGGGTGGCCGGCCCGGACGGGCCCCGCAACCGGGACCGGATCCACCACGCGCCCGGCCCGCGGTGGTTCGCCCCCGACAGCGCGATCTGCCGGGTGCACGGCGACACGGCGATGTTCGTCGGCGGGTTGCGCGCGCTGCTGCTGCAGTCGCTGCACCCGTCGGCGATGGCCGCGGTGGCCGCCCATTCGGGGTACCGGGGCGACCCGTGGGGCCGGCTGCAGCGCACCAGCACGTTCCTCGCCGTGACGACGTTCGGCACCACCGAGGACGCCGAGCGGGCCGTCTCGGCCGTGCGGGGCGTGCACCGGCGCGTGCGCGGCACCACCGCGGACGGGCTGCCCTACCGGGCCGACGACCCGCACCTGCTGAAGTGGGTGCACATCGCGGAAACGGACAGCTTCCTGCGGGCCCACCAGCGGTACGGCGCACATCCGCTCGACGAGGCCGGGTGCGACCGCTACGTCGCGGAGACCGCGCTGGTCGCCGAGAAGCTCGGCGTCCTCGAGCCGCCACGGACGCGGGCCGAGCTCGACCGGGCGCTGGCCGCGTACCGGCCGGAGCTGCTGGGTGGCGCGGACGCGCGCCAGGCGGCCCGGTTCCTGCTCGTCACCCCGCCGATCCCTTGGCCTGCCAGGGTTCCCTACGCCGTGCTCGCGGCTTCCGCGGTCGCGCTGCTGCCGGTGTGGACCCGGGCCCGGCTGCGCCTGCCGTACTTGCCGGTGGCGGAGGCCACGGTCATCCGGCTGGCGGCCGCCGCCTTGGTCAAGGCGGTGCGCTGGGCCATGACCGCGCCGGAACCCGTGGCTGTCCCGGCGCCCGAGGGTCGCCTCCGGGCTCGCACCGGCGGGTGAACAGGACCTGTCTCGTGCTGCGATGCAGCCGCGATGCAACTGTATGCTGTGGCGAGACCGGTCGTCATCCACGCAGGTGGGGGGCGGTGGCAGGCGAACACCGGGAGACGGCGTGACCGAGACGTCCGAAGCACGTTCGCTCGGCTCGAGCGAAGTGGCGCGAGCGCTCGGGGTGTCCCAGGTGACCCTGCGGACGTGGGAGAAGCGCTACGGGATCGGCGCCGCCCACCGGGAGGGCAACAACCGCCGGCGGTACACCCCGGAGGACGTCGAGCGGCTGCGCCGGATGCGGGCGCTGCAAGCGCAGGGCACCAGCGCGCGCGACGCGGCCCGTCTCGTGTTGTCGCGCTCGGCCGCCGAGACGACCGTCCGGCGACGCCGGGAGCGGCTCGCCGAAGCCGCGGAGTCCTTCGACCTGCCCACGATCGGCGGGCTGGTCGACGACGCGTTCACCAGCCTGGGCGTGGCCAAGACGTGGACCGAGGTCGTCGCGCCGGTGCTGCGCGTCATCGGCGAACGGTGGGCCGAGCACGACGATCGCCACGCGATGGTCGCCGAATGGGCACTGGCCACCACGGCCTCCGCGGCGATCGACCGGTACGCCGCCCCGGCGGCCGCGCTGCCGGGCTCGGCGCCCGTGCTGTTCGTCTGCGGCCCGACCGAGCGGCACGAGCTGCCGGTCAAGATGCTCAGCGCGGCGCTGAGCGACGACGGGGCCGCGGCGGCGTTCCTGAGCGGACCGGTCTCGGCCGACGTCCTGCGGGCGATGTCCGCCCGGTTCACCCCGCGCGACGTCGTGGTGTGGTCGATGACCGCGCAGTCGGCCGATGTGCGGCTCCTGCGCGTTCTGAGCGCCGAAGGGGTGCCGGTGCGCCCGGCGGGTCCGGGTTGGCGGGGACTGCCGACGGTGGGCGAGCCGCTCCCGCCGTCGTTCACGGAGGCTTTGGGTTCTTTCGGCAGCTGATCCGGCCGGCCGGCGCGATCACCGGCGCCCTCGTTGCAACGCACGGGTTTCGTCGTCGGGATCCGGGCGCAGCAGCGAACCCGGCACCGCGTGGCCGGCGGTGCCCAGCTTGTTCATCTTCTTCGGCACCGGCGCGCCCTGGTATTCGAGCGGGATCGCGTGGCCGTGGCGGTCGACGCCGCCGAGCGGCTGGTGGACTTCGATGAACTCACCGTGCGGCAGCCGCTTGATGATGCCCGTCTCGACACCGTGCTCCAGGACTTCGCGGTCGGCCCGCTGCAGGCCGACGCACAACCGGTAGGCCGCGAAGTACGCCAGGGGCGGTCCCACGAGCAGACCGATCCGCCCGGCCCAGGTCAAGGCGTTGAGCGAAACGTCGAACTCGAACGCGAGGATGTCGTTGAAGCTCGACAGCGTGAGCACGAGGAAGAACGTGATGGCCATCGCGCCGATGGACGTGCGGACCGGGACGTCACGCGGTCGCTGCAGCAGATTGTGGTGCGCGTTGTCGCCGGTGAGCTTCCGTTCGATGAAGGGGTAGCTCAGCAGCAGCGTCACCAGCACGCCGATGCCGATGGCGCCGGCGAAGAAGACCGGCGGCACGGTGTGGTCACCGAGGTAGAGCTCCCACGCCGGCCAGATCCGCAGGAGACCGTCGGCCCAGCCCATGTACCAGTCCGGCTGGGACCCGGCGGAGACCTGGGAAGGGTTGTAGGGACCGAAGTTCCACACCGGGTTGATCTGGAACAGGCCCGACATCAGCGCCAGCACGCCGATGACCAGCGTGAAGAACGCCCCGCCCTTGAGCGCGAAGTACGGCATGATCCGCACGCCGACGACGTTGGTCTCCTTGCGGCGCACACCCGGGAACTGCGTGTGCTTCTGGTACCACACCAGCGCCAGGTGCGCCCCGACCAGCGCGAGCATGATACCCGGCAGCAGCAGGATGTGCAGCGTGTACAGGCGCGGGATGATCTGGTCGCCGGGGAACTCCCCACCGAACAACGCCCAGTGGATCCAGGTGCCGATCACCGGGACCGACAGCACGATCCCCGACAACGTCGCCCGGATCCCGGTACCGGAGAGCAGGTCATCCGGCAGCGAATACCCGAAGAACCCCTCGAAACACCCCAGGACCAGCAGCAGACCACCGATCACCCAGTTGGCCTCACGCGGCTTGCGGAACGCGCCGGTGAAGAACACCCGCAGCATGTGCACCGCCATCGACGCGACGAAGATCAGCGCCGCCCAGTGGTGCAGCTGCCGCATGAACAGGCCACCGCGGACGTCGAAGGAGATGTCCAGCGTCGTGCGGAACGCCTGCGACATCTCCAGGCCCTGCATGTTCTTGAAACTGCCGTGGTAGACGACCTCCTGCATGGAGGGGTCGAAGAACAGCGTCAGGTACACCCCGGTGAGCAGCAGGATGATGAAGCTGTAGAGCGCGATCTCGCCGAGCAGGAACGACCAGTGGGTCGGGAACACCTTGTTCATCTGGTGCCGCAGGCCCTTGGCCAGGCGGTAGCGCTGATCGGCGTTGTCCGCGGCGTCGCCCACCGCCCGCTCGATTGCGCCCGACCCCTTGGTCGGCGTGGTGAGTGAACTCATCGGCGACCCTCCTCCGGCAGTTACCCGCCCGGTGATCGTCACCCCGCCGCATCACCGACGCAACAAAAACCAGGCCCGTGCATCGAAGTTGGAGCGCACCCGTCACGGATCGGAAACCCGTCGGATCGAGTGCGCCGAAGGCGTGATGGCCGTCCCGGCGAACTCCCCCGCGCTCGTCGACCTCATTTGCATCGCATCTGCATCGTGTTCGGAGTGCGACAGCGTGGCGCGCGACTTACCCTGCGTAGGTGTCCGGATCGAAGGTGCGTCGCGGAGGTGATCGCGTGGCTCTCGAGTTCTCCACGGTGGTGGCCGCCCCGCTCGACGAGGTGTTCGCCTGGCACGGCCTGCCCGGGGCGATCGTGCGGCTGACGCCGCCGTGGCAGCCGGTCAAGGTCGGTGCCGAAGCCGGATCGCTGCGCGACGGCCGGGCCCGGCTGAACCTGCCCGGCGGCCTGCGCTGGGTCGCGGCCCACGAGCCGGCCGGGTACCAGCCGCCGCACCGGTTCGTCGACCGGCTGGACACGCCGGTGCTGGCGAAGCTGGTGTCCTGGCGGCACACCCACGGCTTCGCCGCCGACGGTCCTGATCGGACGGTCGTCACCGACCACGTCGAAACCCGGGTGCCCGAAGCGCTGCTCCGGTCGATGTTCGCCTACCGCCACCGTCAGCTCGCCGCCGATCTCGCCGCCCAGCACCGCTACTGGCACGAACCGCTGACCGTGGCCGTCACGGGCGCGAGCGGCTTGGTCGGGACCGCGCTGACGGCGCTGCTGACCACCGGCGGGCACCGGGTGATCCGGCTGGTGCGACGTCCCGCGCGCACCCGCGACGAGCGGACGTGGGACCCGGCCGCGCCGGCCGCGGGCCTGCTGGCCGGCGTCGACGCGGTCGTCCACCTGGCCGGTACTTCCGTCGCCGGGCGGTTCGACGACGGGCACCTGAAAGCCGTGCGGGACAGCCGGATCGGCCCGACCAGGGCACTGGCCGGGCTGGCGGCCCGCACCGCCGACGGCCCCGGGGTGTTCGTGTCGGCCTCGGCCGTCGGCTACTACGGCCCCGACCGCGGCGACGACGTCCTCACCGAAGACAGCAAACCGGGCGACGGCGCCTTGGCCGACATCGTCGCCGAGTGGGAGGCGGCCACCGAACCCGCCGCGGCGGCCGGGATCCGGGTGGTGCAGGTCCGCACCGGCCTGGCGTTGAGCCCACGCGGCGGCCTGCTGCGGCTGCAGTACCCGTTGTTCGCCGCGGGGCTCGGCGGGCCGCTCGGCGCGGGCCGCCACTGGACGCCGTGGATCGGCCTGGACGACCTGACCGACATCTACCTGCGCGCGCTGACCGACCGCGGCCTCGACGGGCCGGTCAACGCCGTGAGCCCCGAGCCGGTGCGCAACGTCGAGTACACCCGGGTCCTGGCCCGCACCCTCAAACGCCCGGCCCTGGTGAAAGTGCCACGCTTCGGACCGCGGCTGCTGCTCGGCCGGGACGGTGCCCGCGAACTGGCCTTCGCCGATCAGCGCGTGCAACCGGAACGCCTGCTCGCGGCCGGGCACGTCTTCCGGCACGCCCGGCTCGGCGACGCGTTGGCGCACATGCTCGGCACGGCAGCCGACACCTCGACCGTGGGAGAGCCGGTATGACCACCGTGCACCGGTCCGCCCCGGCGCCGGTCGCCTTGGCCGGCTTCCTGGCCGCGGTGGCCGTCGTCGCCGTGGTCGGCGGCCTGGCCGCGTCGTCCTCGCGCGCGGTGTACGCCGGGCTCGAGCAGCCGCCCTGGGCGCCGCCGTCCTGGCTGTTCGGTCCGGTGTGGACGGTGCTGTACCTCCTGATCGCCGTGTCCGGCTGGTGGTACTGGCGCGCCGGCGGAACACGCGGCGGCTTCACCTGGTACGCGGTCGGGCTGGTGCTCAACGCGGCGTGGACGCCGTTGTTCTTCGCCGCCGGCGCCTACACGCTCGCGCTGGTCGAGATCGTGCTCCTCGACGTCGCGGTGGCCGGTGCGGTCGCGGTGTTCTGGCGCCGCTCGCGCGTGGCCGCCGCGCTGCAGATCCCTTATCTGGCTTGGACCTTGTTCGCGACCGCGCTCAACACCGCGATCGTCGTGCTGAACTGAACGGCGTGCCGAAAGCCGGGCCGCCGCTGGTGATCACGCTCGCCGTCGACCGGGAATCCCAGCGCGCGTGGGACGAATTGCGCCGGACGTGGTTCCCGCCCGAGCGGCTGAAGGTGGGCGCGCATGTCACGCTCTTCCACGCGCTGCCGGGCGAGCACGCGGACGCCGTCATCGCCGACTGCGCCGAGATCGCGGTGCGGTACCCGCGTTTCCCCTTCTCGGTGGACGGGGTCTACTCCCTCGGCGGTGGAGTCGCCATCGCCTTGTCCTCCGCCGCATTGACGTCCCTGCACGGGGAACTGCGGACCCGGTGGCGACCGTGGTTGACCGCGCAGGACGCGCAGCCGCTGAAGCCGCACGTCACCGTCCAGAACAAAGTCGGCCGCGAAACGGCGAGGGCGACCATCGAGGCGCTCCGCCCGGACTTCGGGCCAGAGACGGGTTCGGCCACCGGGCTCGCGGTGTGGCGGTACCTGGGCGGGCCGTGGCAGCCGGTCACCTCCGTCGACTTCGTGACGCCCGCTGCGCGGCAGGCGGAGGAGTGACCATGAGGCGGGTCACCCGGGCGGGTTGTTTGGGCGCCGCCGGTGCCGGGGTAGCCGGTGGATCCGTGCCGGGCGCGGAATTCGCGACCGTCATCGAAGCTCGTCGAAAGGGTGGATCCATGACCACTGTCTCCCGCACGTTCACCGTCGATCCCGCCCCCGGCGTCGTCGTCCCCTACCTGGCCGACTTCGGCCACGCCGAGCAGTGGGACCCCGGCACCGAGCGCTGCACCCGCAACGACAGCGGCCCGGTCAAGGTCGGCTCGTCGTGGCACAACACCTCGAAGATCGCCGGGATCAGCACCGAGCTGACCTACACCCTCGAGCAGCTCGCCGGCGATCGCGTCGTGCTGGTCGGGCGCAACGACACCGCCACCTCCACCGAGACCATCGAGGTCACGCCGAGCGGCACCGGCTCCGAGATCACCTACACCAACGAGCTGCAGTTCCACGGCCTCGCCAAGGTCGCGGCCCCGCTGGGCAAGGTGGTCTTCGAAAAGCTCGGCAACGACACCGAGAAACAACTGACCGACGTGCTCAACGGGCTGGCCCGCTGAATGGGACGACGCACGCTCGACACGGCGAACCTGCGCCGGGTGGCCGGGTTGTCGGCCGCCGTCGTGACGGTCGCGCAGGCCGCGACGGCGGTGGTGGCGCTGCGGAAGGGCCGGCGCGACTACGCCGACGCCGTCTGGGGTCCCGGCTTGGCGGCCGTGGCGGTCACGAGCGCGCTGGCCGGGCGCGGTGACGCTCGGCGGCGCTGGGCGCTGGCCGCGCTCACCGTCGCGTGGGCGGCCCGGCTGGAACGGCAGATGCTCGGCCGCCTGCGCGGCAGCGACGAAGAGGATCCGCGCTACACCGACTTCCTGGAGGGCGCCTCGACGCCGGCGGTCGTCGGCAAGGTGTTCCTCACCCAGGGGCTGAGCCAGCTGCTGGTCTCGGCTCCGGTGCAGCTGGCCGCCGCCGGCGCCCTGCCGCGCGGCAGGCGTCGGTGGCTGGCGCCGGCGGGACTGGCGGTCATGGCCGGCGGGGCCGTGGTGGAGGCGCTGGCCGACCACCAGAAGACGGTGTACTCCCGGCAGGACAGGGACGAGCGGCCGGACGTGCTCGACACCGGCCTGTGGGGCTGGTCGCGGCATCCGAACTACTTCGGCGACTCACTGGTGTGGGACGGCGCGTGGCTCACCGCGGCCGCGTCGCCGCCCGGCCTGTGGACCCTGCCCGCGCCGGCGTTGATGAGCTACCTGCTGATGTTCGCCACGGGCGCCAAGCGCACCGAGAACCGCATGCAGGACCGCCCGGGTTACCGCGACTACCAGAACCGGGTGGCGTTCTTCTTCCCGCGGCCGCCGTCCGGACGGACCTGAGAACACGTGGTTTCAGCGTGCGAGTGCGGACACGCGCTTTCCCGGGACGCCACCCGGGCCCGCGCGTCCACCTCACTCGCCGCGGTGCCCGGCACCGGGGAGTCCATCGGCAGCAGTGCCGCTTCGTGGACGACGGCCAGGTAGACCGCGCGGCACCACGCCGGAACGGTGATTTCGCTGGCTTCTCGCGGCCGCCCGAACAGCAGTTCCGGCTCGGCGGTGACTTCCGGGCTCATGGGGTGGACGGTATCCGCGGCGAGGCTACCCGGGAGAGGGAATGGTTCAGGCGTCGTGCTTCCTCGCCACTGTGATCGCGAAGGCGAGCAGGATGAAGGCGACGGCGGCGAAGTAGGCCAGCGCCCAGCCCTGGGGCAGGGGCGAGGAGGAACTTGCCGGCGACGTTGAACGGCAGCCACTGGTGGATGTTCCGGCCTGCGCCGGAGACGAGCCGGACCAGATTTTCCACGGCGAGTGCGTAGACCAGCAGCAGGTCCCTACCGGATCTCCCGGAACCTGGTGGGATGGGTCGGCGGCCGACGAGTGGGATCGTGTGCTTGCTGTGGTCTCGGCAGCCGCGCGATCAGCCGGGCGCCCGTCGTGCTGTCCGCCGCGCGGAGCGAGCCGCCGTGGCGCGTGGCGATGTCGCGGGCGAGGGTGAGCCCGAGGCCCGAGCCGCCGGCGTCGCGGGCGCGGGCGTCGTCCAGCCGGGCGAAGCGCTCGAAGACGCGTTCGCGCTCCTCGGGCGGGATGCCGGGGCCGTCGTCGAGCACCTCCAGGACGATTTCGGCCGCGGTTCGTCCGAGGGTCACGGTGACGGTGGTCCGCGCGTGCCGCACCGCGTTGTCCAGGAGGTTGCGCAGCAGGCGTTCCAGCTGGACCGCCGCACCGGGCACCGGCGCCGGACCGTCCACAACGGACCGCACGACCGGGCCGCCGGTGCCGAGCGCGCGTTCGGCGACCTGCTCCGCCACGACGTCCGCGAGGTCGACGACGCCGGACGGCGGCGTGGCCTCGGCCGGGTCGGCCGCCAGCTGCAGCAGGTCCGCCGTGATGCGCTGCAGGCGCCGCACGTCGTCCAATGACCGGTGCGCGACCGCCGGCCAGTCCGCCCGGTCCGGGTGGGTGAGCGCGACCTCGAGGGCCGTGCGCAGGTTGGCCAGCGGGCTGCGCAGCTCGTGGCTCGCGTCGGTGACGAACTGTTCCTGCTGGTCGTGCGCCTGCTGCAGCCGCTCCAGGGTCTCGTTGGTGGTCCGCGCCAGCTGTTCGACCTCGTCGCGGGAGCGGGGGACGGGGACGCGCCGGTCGAGCCTGCTGCCGCTGACCCCGGCCAGCTCCCGCCGGATCGCCTCCACCGGCCGCAGCGCGCGCCCCGCCGTGTACCACGCGACCAGCGCCGTGAGCACCACCGCGAGCGGGACGAAGAACCTCAAGGTGTCGTCGAACAGCGCCAGCGTGCGGAGGGTGTCCCAGGGCAGCACGAACAGGTACAGCGTCAGCCTTTGCGGCGCCGCGCCGGACCCGGTGCCCAGCCCGTGGTCCAGGGTGGTGCCTTCCCGGCCGAGCGGTTCCACCAGCGCGGCCGGGACGTTCTCGACGACCCGGCCCAGCACGGTGTAGCCGCGGTACTCCCGCCAGCCGGGGTGGGTGCCCGGCCGCAGGGTGACGCCGGTGGTGGTGGTCCAGTTCGGCGCCGCGTCCGCGGGGGCGGGCGGCGGCGGGGTCCACGCGGGGTCCCAGCGGCGCAGGTCGGGGCTGCTGACCACGGACTGCCCGGAGTCGGCGACCACGCTGAAAAGCGCGTCGCCGGAGCGGACGCCGGCGGCCAGCGCGGCCCGGCCGCCCCCGGCGGCGGCGACCGCGTAGGCGTCGGCCATCCGCCCGAGCTCGGCATCGGTGCGGGCGACGGCGGTGCCGCTCAGGCGGTCGCTGAGGAATTGCCGCGTGCCCAGCCAGCCCAGCGTGAAGACGGCGACGCAGAGCAGCGTCGCCGAGAGCGCCGCGCCGCGCCGCACCGAAACCGGCCACCACCTACTCATCGGCCACCAGCCGGTAGCCGATCCCGCGCACGGTGGTGATGGTGCGCCGGCCGAACGGCGCGTCCAGCTTCCGCCGCAACGCGCTCACGTAGACCTCGACGATGTTCGGGTCGCCCCGGTAGGCGAGGTCCCAGACCTGCTCCAGGATCTCGGGTTTCGCCACGACCTGGCCGTCGTGCCGCAGCAGGCACTCGAGCACCGCGAACTCCTTGGTGGTCAGCGACACCGGCTGCCCGGCCCGGCGGCACGTCCGCTTCGCGGGGTCGAGCACCAGGTCGCCGAAGGCGAGCGCGGCGGGTGCGCCGGCGCGGCCCCGCCGGGTGAGGGCGCGCAGCCGCGCGGTGAGCACCACGTAGGAGAAGGGTTTGCCCAGGAAGTCGTCGGCGCCGGTGTCGAGCGCTTCGGCTTCGTCGTACTCGCCGTTCTTCGCGGTGAGCATGAGGATCGGCGTGCTCACCCCGCGGTCCCGCAGCGCCGCGCAGACGCGATAACCGTTGAGCTTCGGCAGCATGATGTCGAGCACGATCACCTGATAGGGGTACTGCTGTGCCAGCGCCAGGCCTTCCTCGCCGTCGCGCGCGAGGTCCACGGCGTAACCGTCGGCCTCCAGTCCCCACTGGAGCGTCTCGGCCAGCCGCGCTTCGTCCTCCACCACGAGCACCCGCATACCGCCGATCTTCGCAGATCCGCGTGCGGCTTCCTGAAACGTTCTTCAGGTCGGTTCAGGAGGCGTTCAGGCGACCTCGGCCAAGATCGCCGCATGCAGCCTGACACAGTGGACGGTCCCGCCGCGGCGGGCGTGACGGACGTCGTGAAGACCCACGGCCGGGGCGACACCGCGGTACGGGCGCTGGACCGCGTCACGCTCGGTTTCCCGGCCCGCCGCTTCACCGCGATCATGGGTCCCTCCGGCTCGGGCAAGTCGACCCTGCTGCACTGCCTGGCCGGTCTGGACACTGTGGACAGCGGAAGCGTCCGGATCGGACGGTCGGAGCTCACCGGGCTGTCCGACGCGGCGCTGACCCGGGTGCGGCGCGACCGGGTCGGGTTCGTGTTCCAGTCGTTCAACCTGCTGCCGACCATGAGCGCGGAGGAGAACATCCTGCTGGGGCTGCGGCTGGCCGGGCGCCGGCCGGACCGGACGTGGTTCACCACGGTCGTCGACGCGCTGGGCCTGGGGCCGCGGCTGCGGCACAAGCCGGGTGAGCTTTCCGGCGGGCAGCAGCAGCGGGTCGCGTGCGCGCGTGCCCTGGCCGGCCGGCCGGACGTCGTGTTCGCCGACGAGCCCACCGGCAGCCTGGACTCGCGCTCGGGTGCCGAGGTCCTCGGCTTCCTGCGCACGTCGGTCCGCGAACTCGGCCAGACGGTCGTGATGGTGACCCACGACCCGGTCGCCGCCTCCTACGCCGACCACGGCGTGCTGCTCGCCGACGGCCGCGTCGCCGCCCACCTCGCCCGGCCGACCGCCGAGACCGTGCTCTCGGCGCTCACCGGCCTGGGGGCGTGATGCCGCGGACCGTCCTCGCCGGGCTCCGGGCCCGCCCCCTGCGGCTGCTGCTCTCGGCGGTCGCCATCACGCTCGGCGTGGCCTTCGTCGCCGGGGCGTTCATCCTGTCCGACGCCGTCGGCGCCCGGCTGCGCGCCGGGGTCGCGTTCGAGACGCGCGGCGTGGACGCGTCGATCAGCGCCACCCGCAGGGGCGCGGTGCTCGACGAGTCGACGTTGGCGAAGGTCCGCGCCGTGCCCGGCGTCGCCGCGGCGGAGGGCCGCGTCACCGCGAGCGCGCCCGTGCGCGACATCACCGGGCGTCCGCAGGATGCGGCCGTCACGGCCTTGGCCGCGGATCCGGGGCTGCGGCCGTTCGACCTCGCCGACGGCCGGTTCCCGCGCACCACCGGCGAAATCGCGATGGACAGCGCCACCGCCGCGGGCCGGGTGTTCGGGCAACCGGTGACCGTGTTCGGTGAGGACGGCCGGCCGCGCACGTTCGACCTCGTCGGCACGTTCACCCGGCCGGCGGGCTCCGGTCTCGGCGGTGCTCCGCTGGTGCTGCTGCCCGGGGCCGTGCACGAGCTGGCCCCGGGCACGTCGATCGGCGAAATCGTCGTGCGGGCGGCTCCTGGTGCCCCGCGGCTCGTCGCCGACCTGACGCGGGCTGTGGGCGGCCGGGGCGTCGAGGTGCACACCGGGCGGGAGGCCGCGGCGCGGTTGCTGCGTGAGACCGCGCCGGATTCGACGGGGCTGACGAAGTTCTTCACGGCGTTCGCGGTGCTCGCGATGATCGTGGCCGCGATGGTGATCACCAACTCCTTCACCATCCTCGTCGCGCAGCGGGCGCGGGAGCTGGCGCTGCTGCGCTGCATCGGCGCGGGGAAGCGGCAGGTCTTCGCGGGGGTGCTCGCGGAAGCGGTGGTGGTGGGCGCGGTCGCGTCGGTGGCCGGATTGTCCGGCGGGCTCGGCATCGCGGCCGTCCTGCAGGCGATCACCGGGGAGGCGGTCCACCTTCCACTGGCCGGCCGGACGGTCGCCGCGGCGCTCGCGGTCGGGCTCCTGGTGACGGCCGTCGCCGCGGCCCTCCCGGCCTGGGCCGCGACCTGCGTCGCCCCGGTCGAGGCCCTGCGGACCCCGCTGGAAGGGCGCTCCGCCCGCCCGAAGCGGTCGCGAGCGGTGGTGGCGGCCGTCCTGCTGGCAGCCGGCGTCGCGGCGGCCGTGGCGGCGCTGAACGCGGAGGCGGAGTCCGGCGCCGCGCTCGCGGTGACGGCGATGGCCGCGTGCCTCGCCTCACTGCTGGCGGCCGGCCCGCTGCTGGCCGGCCCGGTCGTCCGGCTGCTGGGCGTGGCGGCGACCCCGCTGCTCGGCCGCCCGGCGCGGCTGGCCGCGCTGAACGCGGACCGCAACCCGAAGCGGACCGCCGCCAGCGCCGCCGCGCTCACCATCGGCCTCGCCGTGGTGGCCCTCGTGACCACGATGGCCGCGGGTGTCGAAGCAGGCCGCGGCCAGGGTCTGGACGAGCAGCTGAGGGCGGACTTCGTCGTCACGTCGGTGGCCGCGACCCGGCCGTTGCCCGCGACCCTCGCCGACACCCTCGCGGCGGTGCCGGGGGTGGCGGTCGCCGCGCCCCGGCACTCGTTCTCCGGCGACCTGGGGCGCTACGGCGCCTACGGGATGGCGGCCGTGCGCGGTGACGCGATCGGCAGCCTGCTGCGGCCGGTGGTGCTGTCCGGACGGCTCGACCGGCTCGGCCCGGGGGAGCTGGCGGTGAGCGGGGAACTCGCCGCGGAGACCGGCCTCGCGGTCGGCGCCACCGTGCGCGCCGGGCCGGCGGACCGGCCGGTGCCGCTGCGTGTCGTCGCGGTCTACGACGCCGTCGACGTCCCGGGCGCCGATCTGGGACTCGCTCTGGTCGATCTCGGCCAGCAGGCCGCGATCGCGCTCGGCGACCACGGCTACGACGACAGCGTCCTGGTGCGCCTCGCTCCCGGCGTGCGCGGAGACCGGGCCCGCCCGGCCCTGGACCAGGCCCTCGCCGGCGCGCCGCTGGCCCGGCTCGACAGCGTCGCCGAGGTCGAGGACCGGCTGTCGGCGCCGCTGCGGGGCACCCTGGACCTGTTGTGGGCGCTGACCGCGCTGGCGGTGCTGATCGCGTTCGCCGGCATCGCGAACACGCTTTCGCTGTCGGTCCTGGAGCGGACGCGGGAATCGGCGCTGCTGCGCGCGCTCGGCCTGACCCGCGCCGGTCTCGGTGCCACGATCGCCGCGGAGTCGGTGTTCGTCGCCCTGCTCGGCGCCGCGTGCGGCCTGGCTCTCGGCGTCGGCTCGGCGTGGCTGATGACGCGGGTGGCGTCGACGCCGGGCGAACCGGTGCTGTTCGCGCTGCCGTGGGGCCGGCTCGGGGTGCTGCTGGCGGCGTCGGTGCTGGCGGCGCCGGTGGCCGCGGTGCTCCCGGCCCGCCGGGCGGCGAGGGGCTCGCTGACGATGGGGATGGCGGAACAGTGAGTCGCCGCGCAGGTGCGGCCCCGGTGAACGGCGCCACCGGCGGCTGTCCGGCCACGACACCGCGTCCGGCGTCAGGGGAGCCCGATCCCGTGAGCCGACCGTCCACTGTGGATCAACGCGGGGATCGGGTGGTCTCCGCGGTCCTGGTCCGACGCGCCCTCACCGCCGGGACGGAAAGGCCGATCTTACGGCGTGCTTACCGAACGCTTCGCCGGCCCGCTCGCCCGGCGCGGGGTGCCTAGGGTTGGCGGCCTTCGTAGGAAAGGGGTTCCGGTGCGTCTCGCTCCTTGGTGCCTGGCTGTCGTCCTCCTCGCCGGCTGCTCGAGCCCGGTCGCGGACAAACCCGCCGAACTGCCGCCGGCCGCCGAACCCGCCGCCGCTCCCGGGGTGGCCCGGACGCCGGCCGGTCAGGTGCTGCCGATCGGCTCGGCGCCCGAAGGTGTCGTCGCCGACGCGGTCACGCACCTGGTCGCGGTCGGCGTCCGGAAGCCGGACGCGCTCGCCCTCGTCGACGCGCGCACCGGGCAGGTGGTGAAGCGGGTGCCGTTGCCCGGCTGGCTGCGCCACCTCCAGCTCGCCGCGCCCGGCGGGCCGGTGCTGGTCCCCGATGAGACGTCCAACTCGTTGCTGACCGTCGCCCTGCCCGGGGGCGAGGTGACCACGACGGTGGTGACCGGCGTGGTCCCGCACGACGCGACCCGGGCCGCCAACGGCTCGTACTTCGTCGCGAACGAGCTGGGCAAGAGCGTGGCCGTCGTCCGCGACGGGCACGTCGTGCACACCTTTCCCGACGTCACCCAGCCGGTCGGGCTCGCGGCCGTGGGTGATCTCGTCGGGCTGGTCGACGTCCGGCAGAACGATCTCACCGTCTACGACGCGGGGGCGCTGCGGCAGGTCGGACGTGTCCCCGCCGGTGCCGGGCCCACGCACGTGCTCGCCGACAAGCGCGGCCACCTCGCGGTGGCCGACACCCGCGGCAACGCCGTCCTGCTCTACCGGCTCACGCCGCGGCTCGAACAGATCGGGAAGCTGACGCTGCCGGGAACGCCGTACGGGATCGCTTACGACGCGGTGCGCGACCGCATGTGGGTGACGCTGACCGCGCGCAACGAGGTGGTCGGCATCGACCTCGCCTCCGGTACGCCGACTGAGGTCGTGCGGCTGCCGACCGTGCGGCAGCCGAACACGGTCGGCGTCGACCCGGCGACCGGGAGGCTGTTCGTCACCGGTACCGCCGACGGTGTCCTCGAGCTGATCGACCCACGCTGAACGGCACGCCGGGTGATGACCGCCGCGCCGGTCGCGATGGGAATTCGTCCTGCCGCCACTGTGTGAGTCCACAGTGGCCGATCGGCTGCCGGAGCCGTAACGCTCAGGTAAGGATCACGGGCGGCGTGACGTGGGACGCTCGACGTATCACCGAATCGGGAGGATATGTCATGACCCACCAGCATTCCTGGCGCAGGATGGTCGCGAAGCCGGCCGGAATCCGCCCCCTGCATTGGCTGGTGATCGTCGGCTACGCGTTGGTGGTCGCCGGTGGCGCCAAAGGCGTTTCCCTGTTCACCGCCGGGATGATGACGGGTTTGCCGTTGGTCGGCGGTTGGCTGATGCTCGCACTGGGGCTGGCCTATGCCGGAGTACGTGTCCGTCCGTCCATCGGTGGTGCGCTGCTCGTCGGTTTCGGTGTCGGCGCCGTGCTGGTCGTGTTCTTCGCCGGGATGCGGATGGTCGGCTGAGAGAACGTGGCCGGGATCTTCGTGAACACGGGGAACGCGACCGCCGTCGCCGATCTCGGCTTGGCGATCGGCACCGGCACGGATGCGGCGATCGAGGCGAACCTGTGCTGGGCCCTGGCCTGCACCGTGGCGGCAGGCCCGCCGGCGGCGGGCCTGCCGAACCCGATGATCGCGGGCGTCGAGCTGTCGGTCGTGTCCGGCAGCCTGCGCCTGACCCGGTTCCTGGGCACAGCGACGCGGGTACCGCGCTCGACAGCGCGGTACCCGCGTCGCAGGCGTGCCGGTCCGAGGCGCCGGCGATCAGGAGAGCCGGGCCACCTCCGCGTCCGTCAGCGCCTTGCCCACCACGTCGACGTCGTCGACCGCGCCGCGCCAGAAGTCGACGTTGCCGCCGTTGTACTTGGCCCGCCCGACCGTGAACGCGCCGGTGCCCGCGACCGCCGGACCGGCCGGGGCCGTCGCGACCTTCACGCCGTCCACGTAGAGCCGGATCTCGTTGCCGGCCCGTACACCCGTCAGCTCGTACCAGCGGCCGATCTCCGGCACGACCTCGTAGCGGGCCCGGTTGCCACCAGGCGTGCTGAACGCGAACGCGCCCTGCCCGTACTGGAGGTAGAACGGGCTTTCCCGCTCCCGGCCGTCCTGGCTCACCGCGGTCGCGTAGTTGCCGGGCAGCTCGTCGAGCCGCACCTTCGCGGACACGGTGTAGTCACCGGTCGTGTCGACGACCGGGCCGTAGGTGTCGGCGGAGCCACCGGTGAACTGCAGCGCGCCGCCGGTGAACGCCACCCCGGCCGGGGTGAGCGTCAGCGGGTTGTTGCCGCCGCTCGAGTCCCTCGCGGTCGTTCCCCCGCGCTCGTCGAGGTTCCACGCGGCCTTCCCCGCGTAGGGATAGGGCTTGCCCGCGTTGGCGCCGGCCTCGATCACGCGCCGGTTGATCTCGCGGACCGGACCGGGATCGACCTTGAGGCGCTTGCGGTCGTAGGTCCAGAGCCCGTTGAGCTCGCCTTCCAGGTCGGTGACCTGTGTGTAGACCGACGCCGACAGCTCGGCCCGGGCCTGCCCGAGGTAGAACGTGCGGGTGTTGTCGACGTACTTCGCCGTCAGCGCCGCCTTGTCCGCCACGCCGCTGTAGATCGCGATCGGCGCACCCGGCCACTGGTGACCCGGCGTGCGCAGCGTGAAGCCGCCGTGCTCGCCGTCCATCGCGACGCGCCTGCCGTCCGAGGCGGCCGGATCGGTGTTGTTGTAGTCGTGGTGGTCGATGACGTCACCGCGGCCCGAGTCGCCCTTCGAGGCGCAGCAGTTCACCCCGCTGTGGGCGTTGACGATCCGGCTCGGGTCGGCGGCCTTGACCTGGTCGGCGATCCGGCCGGTCGCGGCCTTGTCCCACTCGCCCCAGCCCTCGTTGAACACGATCCAGGCGTAGATCGACGGGTAGTTCTGCAGCTGGTGCATCTCTTCGAGGCCCTGGCTGAGCCACGCCTGCTGCGCCGCGGGGTTGTTGCCGTCGTCGAGGGACACGAAGTCCTGCCAGACCAGCAGGCCCAGCTGATCCGCGTGGTAGTACCAGCGGGCCGGCTCGACCTTGATGTGCTTGCGGACGGCGTTGAAGCCGAGGTCCTTCTGCGCCTTCAGGTCGAAGACGAGGGCGTCGTCGCTCGGCGCGGTGTTCAGGCCGTCCGGGTAGAAGCCCTGGTCCAGCTGCATCAGGGAGAAGTACGGCTTGCCGTTGAGCGTCAGCTTGGGGACGCCGCCGACGTTCGTGATGCCGGTGGACCGCATGCCGAAGTAGCTCTTGACCTTGTCGCCGCCCAGCTTGATCTCCAGCTGGTACAGGTACGGGTCGTCCGGCGTCCACAGGTGCGGGTTCGGCACCGGCAGCTTCAGGTTCGTGTTCGCCGGTCCGGTGACCGTGCCGACCTGCCGGCCGCGCGTGTCCTTGGCGACCGCCGTGACGGTGGCGTTGCCCGCGGACTTGACGTTCAGTGCCAGCGAGCTGGTGGTCAGGTCGGGAGTCGTCTTGATCTCGTCGATGCCCTTGTCCGCCACCGGTTCCAGCCACACCGTCTGCCAGATGCCCGACGACGGGGTGTAGAAGATGCCGCCGGGGTTGGGGGACTGCTTGCCCTTGGGCTGGTACGGGCCGGTCGTGTCGGTGACGGCGACGACGATCTCCTGCTCGTCGCCGCGCTTGAGCGCGTCGGTGATGTCGGCGCTGAACGCCGTGTAGCCGCCGGTGTGCTCCGCGACGACCTTGCCGTTCACCCACACCTTCGCCTGGTAGTCGACCGCGCCGAAGTTGAGCTTGAGGCGCTGCCCGCCGCCGATCTTCCAGTCGCGCGGGACGGTGACCGTGCGGCGGTAGAACATGTGGTCCTCGTGCCGTTCGAGCCCGGAGAGCTGCGACTCGATCGGGTAGGGCACGACGACCTTCTCGGGCAGCCGCTTGCCGAACGCAGGCTGCTGGCCTTCCTTGGCGGCCGAGAACTCCCACGGGCCGTTGAGGTTGACCCACTTGTCGCGCTCGAGTTGCGGCCGCGGGTACTCCGGCAGCGGGTGGCGCGTGTCGACGTTCTCGCCCCACGTCGTCCGGAGCCGTTCCGTCGACGTGTTCGCGGCACTGCGGATGACCTTGCCGATCTTCGTGCCGTTCACCGCGAGCGCGCCGGCGCCGTCGTAGTAGACGCTGACTCGCTGGCCCTTCAGGACCCTCTCGGCCAGCCGGATCGTGACCCGGTCGCGGTTCGCTGTGACGAGCGAGACCGGCATCGGCGTCGCGTCGACGTCGATCCGAAGATGGTCCTTCAGGTCGTTCGAGCCCGAGACGCGGCCGTCGAAGCCGGCCGTGAGCGTGCGGCCGTCCTGGGACACCTCCGCCGTGCGCGGCACGACCTGGTAGTCGGCAGGCGGCGTGAACGCCGACAGCGGCACGATCTGCTTCGCGATGGCCGCGCTCGACCAGCGCAGGAACATGTTGGCGCCGCCGGTGTCCTGGAACATCTCCAGCTTGAAGTCGTACTGCTTGCCGGCGGTCAGCGTGACCGGCGCGCCGGTCTGCTCGGTGTCCCAGTCGCCGACCCAGTGGTCGATCACCGGTGCGCCGTCGATGAACAGCCGGAACCCGTTGTCGCCGATGGCGTAGAACGTGTAGTCGCCGGTCTGCGGCACGGCGATCTGCCCGGTCCACCGGGCGGTCGTGTGCTCCGTGCGCCCGGTGACCAACCCGAAGACCGAGGTCAGGTCCGGGTGGTCGACCTCCGAGTCGAGCGCGGTGCCGGCCAGGTCGGCGAAGTCGTGCGCGTCCGGCGACGACGGCGTGAAGTACTCGGCTTTCAGGCCGTGCACGGGCTCGGCGGCACCGGCGGGCGGCGTTCCCGACGCCACGCCCAGCGCCACCAGCAAGGCGAGGAGGACGGAAGCGGCTCTTCTCATCGGCGAGATCCCCTTCATTTTTACAACGTTGTAAAAAGCTCTGCGAGGATCCAAACAGATAAATCGGACTCCCCGATACCGCCGAATGTCGGTATCTTGAGGGCCACTTGCCTCAGGCTGCTCGGTAACCATGTGCAGCCCGCCGGCACGGGTAGGGGTGGTCGAGGCCAGGTCGGCTGTGAAGTCTGGGCCTCAGTGCCGCTCTCGTGGAGTCCGGCTGGCGCGCGTCGAGGATCGGCCGCCGGTATTCCGGGGTGCGCAGCCAGGTCGTGAGCCGATCTCGGGGGTTGTCGCTGTTGCGGCGCGGACCTCCCCGACCTCGTCGGCGAGCAGCGCCTCCAGGAGTTCGCAGCGGGTCGCGAAGTTGCCGTACCGCGTGGCCGGGCCGACCCCGGATGTCCGGGCGATCCCGCCACCGACGTCTCGGCTCCGGCGGCGAACGCAGTACGGCCGCCCCGGGCACTCGCGGCCGGGGTCACCCGCGCCGTGGCGGCGGTCGCCGGTGGGTTGGCGGGGGCGTGGCCGCTGTCGCCGGCCGGGTCCGGGCTCGTCGTCCCGGGGTTCGGGATCCTCGGTGCCGAGCTGGGAGCGAACCTCGTGCTCCACGCCCGCAGCGGTGACCGATCCGTGACGGCCGCGGATAGGGTGGCGGCATGAGCCGCTGGGTCGTGTCCGTCGAGCGCCGCATCGCCGCCCCGGCGGACCGGGTGTACGCGTTGGTCGCCGATCCCTTGCGGCACAAGGACATCGACGGGTCCGGCTCCTTGGTCGAAGCGATCGACGTCAGCTCACCCGGCCGGCCGCTCGGCCTGGGTGACCACTTCGGCATGAGAATGGACCTCCGCGGCAAGTACGTCATGACGAGCACGGTGATCGAGGCCGTGCCCGGCCGTCGCTTCGCCTGGCAGAGCCGGCCGCACGAAGACTCGGTCAAGTGGCGCCTGGTGTTCGGCGGCCGGATCTGGCGTTACGAGTTCGAGCCGGCCGGCGACGGCACTCTGGTCCGGGAGAGCTGGGACCTGAGCGAAGAGCCGCTGCGGGTGGTCGTCGCGGGGGGCCGGTGGGCGGCGCGGGCGGCGATGCGCCGCACCCTGGACCGGATGGCCGGGCTCGTCGAATCGCCGTGAGCGCGGCCGTCAGCTGCCGGCCGCCGCCCGGAGGGATGCGCGGTGGGCCCGGTTCGCGGCGAGGAGACCGTCGAGGGAGTCGCGGGTGTCGACGAGGTCGGCGATGTGCCGGGTCAGCTTCTCGCGTTCCTGCTGCATCCGCTCGAACGCGGCGTCGGAGTTCCCCTCGCTGGGGGCTTCGACGCAGGGGAGCAGCTCGGCGATCGTGCGGCTGGACAGGCCGGCGTCGAACAGCCGCTGGATGAAGGCCACCCGCTCGACTTCCCGGTCCGTGTAGTGCCGTTGCCCGCTGGTGCTGCGGGTGCTGGTGAGCAGGCCCTGTTGTTCGTAGTAGCGCAGGGATCGCACGCTCACCCCCGCTTGTGACGCCAGTTCGCCGATCCGCACGACGTCCTCCCGGTTGCGACCTGTGACAAGAAGGGATCGATGCCGGATCTTAGCGTGGTGCGCCGTGCCCTCGGCGCGGTCAAAGCAGGCCGGCGGTGGCGGCGTGCGCGGCGGCCGCCGCGCGGGACGACACGCCCAGCTTGCCGCGGATGTTCGACACGTGCCGGTGCGCCGTGTGGGCGCTGATCCCGAGCCGGCGCGCGATCTCCTGGTCGCTCAGCCCTTGGGCGACCAGGCGCAGCACGTCGAGTTCGCGGGCGGAGAGCCCGCCGGCCGGCGAGCCCGGCGGGCGGGCTCTCCGCCCGGCGCCGAGGAACTCCCGCACGGGCCGGACGAGGGCGTCCGTGTCGCCGCGCCAGGGCAGGTGGTCGGTTCCGTCGAGCGGGACGAAGGTGGCGCCCGGGATGCGCGCGGCGACGTCCCGGCCCAGGGCGAACGGGATCGCGCGGTCGTCGCGGCGGTGCAGGACGAGGGTGGGGACCTCGATCGCGGCCAGCCGGTCCCGGACGTCGAACGCGTACACCGCCGCGAGCGCGCGCTCCGCCTTCGCCGCGGACAGGGCGGCGCGCTGGAACCGGACGAACTCGTCGCGCTCCACCGCCGTCGCGGTCGGCAGGAACAGGTCGGCGAGGACCCGGGAGCCCACGCCCCAATGACGTCCGAGCAGGGTCAGCAAGGAATCCCGTGCTTCCGCCGTGGCGATCTCGGTGCCGCGGGCGTAGCTGCCGTACAGGACGAGCCGTTCCACGCGGTCCGGGTGGGCCGCCGCGTACGCCATCGCGGCGCAGCCCGCGGACGAACCGCCGAACAGGCTCACCTTCTCCCCGGCCGCGTCGACGACGGCGCTCAACGCCTTCACCTCGTCGGCGAGCGAGGTGACCAGCGGCCCGGCGGGGTCGGACATGCCGACGCCGGGCCGGTCGTAGCGGACGAGCGTGAACCGGTCGCCGAGCAGCCCGCCGAACCGCCGGAACAAGGGGTTCTGCCAGTCCAGCTCGAGGTGCCCGCACCACCAGTTGCCGACGACGAGGGGCGGGCCGGCGCCGGCGGTGGCCCAGGCGACCGTGCGATCGCCCGCGGCGGCGAAGCGGACGGCTTGGTCTTGTCCCGGCATTTCCCCAGCTTAGGCCGGTGCGCGAGCCGGCGTGGCCGGTTCCGGCCAGCGCCCGGAATGGCACGGGCGGGTGATGCGGTGGGCAGGCGGTGGCTGGTGTGCTGCGTCGCATCAGCGGTGGTGGAGGAGGAACGATGGCCGGAGGGGACAGCGTGGGGGCACGGGACGGGCTCTGGGACCGGTTCGGGGCGGCGTTGTACGACCCGTTCCTGCGCCGGGGGGAGCGGCTGGGCCTGGCCGGCCGGCGCGCGGAGCTGCTGCGGCGCGCGCACGGCCGGGTGGTCGAGATCGGCGCGGGAACCGGCCTCAACGTGCGGCACTACCCGGAGGCGGCGGAGGTCGTGCTGAGCGAGCCCGTCCCGGCGATGTACCGGCGGCTCGAAAAGCGCGTGCGGGGGCACGCCGGGATGCGGCCGGTGCGAGCCGCCGCCGACGCGCTGCCGATGGCGGACGCCAGTGTCGACACGGTCGTGTCGACCCTGGTCCTCTGCACGGTGCCCGACGTCGATCGGGTGCTGGCCGAGCTCGTGCGGGTGCTGCGGCCCGGTGGCCGGCTGCTGTTCTGCGAGCACGTGCGGGCCGAGGACCCGAAGCAGGCCCGGAAGCAGACCCGCCTGGCGGGACCGTGGGCGGCGTTTGCGCAGGGCTGCCGGTGCGACCGCGACACGATCGCGCTCGTCAAGCAGCGGTTCGACATCGAGGACCTGAGCACGGCGCGCTGGCGCGGGATGCCGTCGGTGGTCCACCCCCTGGTCATCGGGACGGCGACGCCCACCCGCTGACGCCGGCGGCCGCCCGGCCCGCGGCGCCGTGGTGCTGCCGTCGAGCGCTGTTTCCCGTACGGACGACCGGGAAAATACCTCTCACTGACGGCGTGCTTCGTCCAGCCTGCGGGCCTCGGCGGCCTGCTCGAACGGCGTGTCGCCCGCCGCGTGGTGGTCGCCCAGGCCGGCGAACAGGGCGGCCACCTTCGCCGAGTCGTGGTGGGACGCGAGCTCGGCCAGCGTGGGGTCGGTGGCGGTCAGCAGCTGCCGGAACCGCAGCTCGGCGAGCGGGCCGAGCCGGTCGTAGATCTGCAGGAACACCTTCTGGGCCCGGTCGCGCGCCCAGCCGGCGGGCAGCAGCTCGGCGGGCAGGTCGGGGTCGGTCTCCGGGAACCGGCGCCAATCCACGCGCAGCTCGGTGCGGGTGCGCAGCGCCTGCGCCGGGCCGACCAGGCCGGCGTCCAGGCCGGTGAGGACCTGTTCGTAGCGCTCGACGAACTGCTCGTACTCCCGGGCGAGGGGCTCGAGGTCGAAGGCCGCGACCGGGCTGCCGGCGTCGCCGGGGACCTCGGTGGCGCGGAAGACCGTCGCGCTGCGGAGGTCGAGTTCGCGCAGCGCGGCGAGCGCGGGTGCGGACAGGTCGTACGGGCTGACCCACACGCCGTCGTAGAGGGCGGCGAAGCGCAGGACCCGCAGCCGCGAACGCAGCGCCGTGCGCAGCCCGCGGTCCTGCTCCGGCACGGAGAAGGTGACGACCGTCCACTGGCCGTCCCACTCGGGCGCGGACGTGCCGAAGGTCAGCATCCGGTGGGTGCGCTCGATGATCACCTCGGACGTGCGGGCGGGAATGCCGTACGCCGTCGTCCGCCCGCTTCGCGACACGGTGAGCAGGCCCCGCGCGGCGAGGCGGCGGATCGCGGCCCGGGCGCTGGCCGGGCTGATGTCGAACTCGCCGAGCAGCTCCACCAGCGCGGCCGAGGGGATGTGCTCGTCGCGCCAGTACCAGAAGTCGCCGAGCAGGGACGTCAGGAGGAGCTGCGGTTCGGCTCCCTGCTGGGAGCGGGGCAGCGGGCCGGTCGTCATCGCGCGCGTGCCTCTCCTGGGTTCGTTTTCAGGGTTCGTCTTCAGGGTTCGTTCCGGCGTTCGTTCCGGGGTTCGGCCGGGGTCGCCCGCCGCGGGTGTCCATGGTGACAGTCCCGGCCGGGCGGCCGGGACGAGGGGTTGAATCACGCGACACATCATGCGACGATCGGCGCGCAGATAGCAACCAATCTCCCCTCCCGGGTTCCCGCGCCGCCCGTCCGGACGGCCTTCCTCAGGAAGACAACGACATGGGTTCCTCACTTCGTCAATGGCGTCGAAGCCCGCTCGCCGTGGTCGCCGCCGGGCTCGTCCTGGCCGGCTGCACGGTCGAGGAGGGAGCGGCCACAGCGCCCACGGCCGCCGCCCTGACCGCCGACCAGGCGCTGCACGACCAGCTGCCCCAGGCGGTCAAGGACGCCGGGATCATCCGGTTCGCCGGGGACTCCCACCCGCCCTACCGGACCGTCGGCCCGGACGGCAAGACGGTGACCGGCATCGACCACGACTTCCAGGAGGCGCTCGGCCAACTCCTGGGCGTGCGCACGGAAACCACCGTCGTCAGCGGTCTCCCGGCCGCGCTGCAAGGCATGCTCAGCGGCCGTTACGAGGCCTTCAACGGTCCCGTCAAAGCCACCGCCGAACGCGAGAAGCAGTTCGACACCGTCACCTGGATGACCACCCGCACCGCCTACGTGGTGCCCGAAGGGTCCGCCGCCGGCATCAAGCAGGCCGCCGACATGTGCGGTAAGCGCGTCGCCGTGGTCACCGCCAGCGTCGTGGAGGACCAGCTCGCCAAGCTGTCCACCTTCTGCCAGGGCCAACAGCGCCCGGCCGTGCAGGTGGTGGGGCTCGACGACACGAACGCCACCCTGCTGGCCGCCAAGTCCGGCCGGGCGGACGCCGCCGGGATGACGCAGGCCGCGGCGATCGACGTGACCTCCCAGCAGAAGGGGCAGTACGAGTACGTGACGCAGACCGAGGAGCAAGGCGCCACGAAGGACAACCTGGCGCTCTACACGCCGAAGGCCGGGAAGCTCGGCCCGGTGCTGCAGAAGGCCTTCGAGGAGCTGTTCCGCAACGGCACCTACACCCGGATCATGAAGCAGTGGGGCCTGGGGGACGTCACGGTCCCGCAGCCGCTGTTCGACGCGGCCACCGCGAAATGACCGCGATGTCCACTGTGGAGGAAACGGCGGCCGCTCGCGACGACGTCGCCGCCGCCCGTGGCCGCTTCCGCCCGCTGCGCTGGGTGTTCGTGCTCGTGCTGGCCGTGCTGCTCGCCCAGCTGATCGTCTTCCTGGTCGGCAACGACCGGTTCCAGTGGGACGTCGTGGCGAAGTACCTCTTCGAGAAGAGCGTCATGGCGGGCCTGGGCACCACGGTGCTGCTCGCGGTCGCGGCGATGGTGCTCGGCTCGCTGGCGGGTGGCGTGGTCGCGGCCATGCAGCTGAGCGGGTTCGGGCCCGCGCGGTGGGTGGCGACGCTGTGGGTGGGACTGTTCCGCGGCATCCCGCCGCTGGTGCAGCTGATCTTCTGGTTCAACCTCGCCTACCTGCTCCCGAAGCTGTCGCTCGGCATCCCGTTCGGCCCGGTCTTCGGGACGTGGGACGCCAACACCGTGATCACGCCGCTGACCGCCGCGGTCATCGGCTTGTCCCTGGTCGAATCGGCCTACCTGGCCGAGATCTTCCGCGCCGGGGTGACGTCGGTCGACTCCGGCCAGCGCGACGCCGCGCGCGCGATGGGCTACCCGCCGGGGCAGACCCTGCTCAGGATCGTGCTGCCGCAGGCGATGCGCGTCATCATCCCGCCCGCGGGCAGCCAGTTCATCAACGTCCTCAAGGGCACGGCGCTGGTGTCGGTCATCGCGATGTCGGACCTGCTGCACGCGGTGCAGGTGATCTACAACCGCACCTACGAGATCGTGCCGATGCTGCTGGTCGCCTGCTTCTGGTACCTCGTGGTCGTCACCCTCCTCACGGCCGGGCAACGCCGGCTGGAACGCCGGTTCTCGCGTGGTCACCTCCCCGTCGCCCTGAGGAGGAACCGATGACCGAGCCGGTGCTGCGGATCAGCGGGGTCCGCAAGGAGTTCGGCGCGGTGACCGCGCTGGCGGGCGTCAGCCTCGACGTCCACGAAGGCGAGACCGTCGTGGTCATCGGCCCCTCGGGCTCGGGCAAGTCGACACTCGCCCGCTGCGCCCACCAGCTGGAATCCATCGACGGCGGCGCGATGTACCTCGACGGCGAGCTGCTCGGCCACCGGCGCACCCCGGGCGGCCTGCGCCCCCTGACCGAGCGCCGGATCGCCGCCCAGCGCCGCCGGATGAGCATGGTGTTCCAGCAGTTCAACCTGTTCCCGCAGTTCACCGTGCTGCGTAACGTGACCGACGCGGCGATCCGCGTCCACGGGCGCGACCGGTCCACTGTGGAGCGGGAGGCGCGTGACCTGCTGGAGCGCATCGGCCTGGCCGGCCGCGAGGACCACTACCCGCGGCAGCTCTCGGGCGGGCAGCAGCAGCGGGTCGCGATCGCCCGGGCCGTGCTGGTGCGGCCGCGGATCATGCTGTTCGACGAGCCGACCAGCGCCCTCGACCCGGAACTGGTCGACGAGGTCCTGGCCGTGCTGCGGACCCTCGCCGCGGCGGGGACCACGATGGTCGTGGTCACCCACGAGATGGCCTTCGCGCGCGAGGTGGCCGACCGGTGCGTGTTCATGGAAGCGGGCCGGATCGTCGAGGAAGGCCCGCCGGAGGAGCTGTTCACCCGGCCGGCGACCGATCGGCTGCGCGCCTTCCTGTCCCGCCATCTGTCCGAAAAGGAGGGTGTTTCGTGATCACTGTCGGCGCCGTCGGCGACCTCATCCTGGACGAGCCGGATCCGGAGTTCTTCCTCGCGCCGGCCGCGCCGGTGCTGCGGGGCATGGACCTGGCGATCGGGCACGTCGAGGTGCCGCATTCGACCACGGCGGTGCAGCGCAGCACCGACGTCCCCGCGCCCCCGGCGGACCCGGAGGCGCTGAAGGCGGTGGCCGGCGCCGGGTTCGCGGTGGTCACCCTGGCGGGCAACCACGTCTGCGACGCCGGCGACGGGGGACTGGCCGACACCATCGCCTATTCGCGGGCGGCGGGGATGGTGACGGCCGGTGCCGGGCCGGACCTCGCGCAGGCCCGGCGCCCGGCGCTCGTCGACCGCGGTGGCCTGCGCATCGGCGTGCTGTCCTACAACTGCGTGGGCCCGCGCGACTCCTGGGCGACCTCCCGCAAGCCCGGCTGCGCGTACGTCCACGTCCTCACGCACTACGAGCTGGACCACGCGAGCCCGGGCGGCCCGCCGAAGATCTACACCTTCGCCGACCCCGACAGCCTCGAGGCGATGGCCGCCGACGTCCGCAGCCTGCGCACCGAGGCCGACGTCGTGCTCGTCTCGCTGCACAAGGGCGTCGGGCACACCCCGATGGTCGTCGCGATGTACGAAGGCCCGGTCGCGCGCGCGGCGATCGACGCCGGTGCCGACGCGGTGTTCTCCCACCACCCGCACATCATGCGCGGCATCGAAGTCCACAGAGGACGGCCGATCTTCCACGGGCTCGGCAACTTCGTCACGGTCACCCACGCGCTGACCCCGGGAGCCGGGGTCGGCGCGGACGAACTGCGGGCCTGGGCCGAACGCCGGACGAAGCTCTACGGCTTCGCGCCCGACCCGGACATGCCGTTCTTCCCGTTCCACCCGGAAAGCCGCAACACCGCCATCGCCTTCTGCCGCTTCGACGAGACCGGGCTGCGTGAGGCCGGCTTCGTCCCGTGCCGGATCGACGACCAGGGCCGTCCGGTGCCGGTCGGCGGCACTCCGGAAGGCGAGGCCGTGGCGAAGTACGTCGACGACATCACCCGCGGGGCCGGCCTCAACGGCCGGTTCACCACCCGCGGCACCGAAGTGCTCGTCGATCTCTCCGAAGGGGTTCCCTCATGACCGACCAGCCACTGGCCGGCCGCACCGTCGTCGACCTGACCACCGCGCTCGCCGGGCCGTACGCGACGCTGCTGCTCGCCGGGCTCGGGGCCACCGTGATCAAGGTCGAAAACCCGGCCACGGGCGGGGATTCGTCCCGCAACAACGCCCCCTACGTCGGCCGCGACGGGCTGAACCTCGCCCGCCGCCACGAGGACGACCTGTCGGTGTCGATGCTGCTGCGCGGCCGCAACAAGCTCAGTGTCACCCTCGACCTGAAGAACCCGCGCTCCCGGGCCGTGTTCACCGATCTCGTCCGCGACGCCGACGTGCTGGTGGAGAACTACAGCCCGGGCGTCACCGAGCGGCTCGGCATCTCCTACGAGCAGGTCCGGGAGATCAACCCGCGGCTCGTCTACACCTCGATCAGCGGGTTCGGCGCCCAGGGCGGCCCGGGGTCGGGCAAGGCGATGGACTCGATCATCCAGGCGCTGAGCGGGGTGATGATGACCGCCGGGGAACCCGACGAGGGCCCGGTCCGGTTCGGCCTGCCGATCGGCGACCTGCTGGCGCCGCTGTTCGCGGTGGTCGGCACGGTGTCCGCGTTGCTGCAGGCCGAGCACACCGGCGAGGGCCAGCGCGTGGACGTGTCGATGCTCGGCGCGCTGACCTCGCTCGTCGCGTGTGAGCCGTTCGACGCCTTCGACGCGGTCGGCCTGCCCCAGCGCACCGGCTCGATGGTGCCGCGGCTCGCGCCGTTCGGGATCCTGCCGGCTCTTGACGGCTATCTCGCCCTCTGCGCGCCCACGGACGCGTTCGCCCACGGCGTGCTCCGGGCGATCGGCCGGCCGGACCTGGCCGAGGACGAGCGCTACCGCACGCGGGACCAGCGCGTGCGCACCGCCGACGAGCTGCACGAGCTCATCCGCGGGTGGTGCCGGGTGCGTCCCCTCTCCGAGATCCTGGCCGCGTTCACCGCCGAGGGTGTGCCCGCGGCCGAGGTCCGCGAGCCGCGCGAAGCGGTCCGGGATCCGCTGGTCCTGGCGCGCGAGGAAGTCGTACCGCTGCGGCACCCGCGCCACGGCGCGGTGGCCGACCTGGCCGGGACCGGCGTGCCGATCCGGTTCTCCGCCTCCCGCGTCTCGCTGGAACGGCCCGCGCCGGGGCTGGGGGAGCACAACGAGCACGTCTACCGCGAGCTGCTCGGCTACACCGAAGAGCACCTGGCGGAGCTGGTGGCGGAGGCGGTGATTTGAGCGCGCCGACGGTGGGGTACGTCGGCGCCGACGTCCCGGTCGAGCTGATCACCGCGGCGGGGCTGCTGCCGCTGCGGCTGGCCGGGAAACCGGGCGAAGACAGCACAGCGGGCGACCGCTACCTCGGGCGCGGGGTCGACCCGGTCGCCCGGTCGATCCTGACGCGGATCCTCACGGGCGGCTACGGGCCGCTCGAAGCCGTCGTGATCTCCCGTGACTGCGAGGCCTCGCTGCGCCTGTTCTACGCCCTGCGGGAGCTGCACCGGGTCGAGCCGGAGCTGCGGCTGCCGCCGGTGCGGCTGGTGGACGTCCTGCACCTGCCGCATCACACGACCACCCGGTACGTCCACGCGAAGATCGCCCAGCTGCGCGAATGGCTCGGCCGCTGGCGGACCGTCTCCGACGACGACCTCGCCGCGGCGATCACCGCCCACGACACCCTGCGGCGCTCGCTCGGCCGCTGCGCTGTTTTGCGCCGGGCGAACCGGCTGAGCGGCACCAGGTTCCTCGAGGTCGTCGCCGCGACCACCAGGCTGCCGGTCACGGCGGCCACCGCGCTCGCCGAGGGCGTGGCCGCCGACTCGTCCGAGGCCGACGGCGTGCGACTGTTCCTCACCGGCAGCTCCCACGACGACCCGGCGGTGTACCGGACGTTGGAGGACAACGGCTTTCTCGTCGTGGGGGAGGACCACGACTGGGGTGAGCTGCTCTTCGCGCGCACGTGCGCGGCGCCGACGGAACTCGCGCTCGCCGAGCGCTACCAGCACAACGGCCCGGCCGCGCCGCGCGCGTCGATCCGGCAGCGCGCCGCGCACACCGCCGCGGCCGCCCGGGCCTGCGGTGCGGAGGTCCTGCTTTCGTACGCACGGGTGCACGACGACGCGCCGCCGTGGGACTTCCCGGCCCAGCGGGCGGCGACCGGGCTGCGCGCGGTCCTGGCGGAACGGCAGCCCTACGGCGAGCTGACCCCCGAGGCGCTGGCGGCTTTGCTCCCGGCCGGAGTGGTGGCATGACCGCCCGGCTGACCTCGGCGACCACCGCCACCGCCTACCAGCGCGAGTGGTTCGCCGGGATGCGCGAAGACGTCGCCGCCGGCGCGCCGCTGGCGCTGGTCAACGCGGACGCCCCGCAGGAGATCTTCCGCGCGATGGGGATCCCGTACGTCGTCAACCAGTGGTGGGCCTCGATCATCGCGGCGAAACGCCAGACCCAGCGCTACCTCGGCCTGCTGCGCGAGCGCGGTTACCCCGACTACATCGAGCAGTACAGCGCCACCTCGCTGGCGTCGGTGTTCGAGGACGACCCCGATCAGGCGCCGTGGGGCGGCCTGCCGAAGCCATCGATCGTGCTCGGCGAGACGACCGGTGACGCGTCCCGGAAGATCTTCGACGTCTGGGACGCCCAGCCCGGCGTCACGTACTACCCGCTGGAGAGCGCGGCGGAGGACGCGGTTCCGGAGCGGTGGTGGGAGCTGATGCCGCGTCGCTGGGAGGAGGCGATCGGGAGTGACCGGCTCGACCTGCTGACCGGCGAGCTGACCGGCCTGATCCGGTTCCTGGAGCACACCACCGGCCGGGTGTTCTCCGAAACCCGGTTCCGGGAAGTCATGGCGCTGGTCAACGAGCAGCAGGAGTGGAACCGCCGCACCCGAGACCTGATCGCCGCCGCACGGCCGTGCCCGATCGCCGTCACCGACGGCATCCCGAGCGTGATGGTGCCCCAGTGGCACCGCGGTACCGAGTGGGCCCGCGACGCCGCCCGCGCGTTCCACGACGAGGTCCGCGACCGGATCGACGCCGGCGTCGCGGTGTGCCCGGACGAGCGGCTGCGCTTGCTGTGGATCGGCCGCGGCCTGTGGTTCGACCTCGAGTTCTACCACCGGTTCCAGCGCTCGCACGGCGCCGTCTTCGTCTGGTCCATGTACCTCGCGATCGCCGCGGACGGCTACCTGCGCTACGGCGACGACCCGCTGCGCGCCCTCGCCGCCCGCTTCGCCGCGTTCGGCGACCAGCTCTACACCCCGCCGTGGTCGGCCGAGTGGTACGTCAAGGAAGCCCGGCACCACGGCGTCGACGGCGTCGTGCACCTCGTGTCCGACGACGCACGCGGCGGCTACTTCACCACCCGCGCCCTGCGCGCCGCGGGGATTCCCGTGCTGGAACTGCACGCGGACAACGTCGACGCCCGCACCGGAGGCGACTTGACCGCGCGGATGACCGCGTGGCTCGACGAACTGAAGTGACCCGAGAGGAATTCTGATGGGAAACGCTCTCCTCAAGCCCGCTCTGGCCGCCGCGGTGACGGCCGTCGTCGCGGTCACGGCCGCGGTGGCCACCGGGTCCGGCTCTCCCGACGCGGACATCGCCGTGGCCGCCGCGCCCGCGCCGCCCGCGTCCGCGGTGTTCCACCCGGTGGTGCGCGAACCCGCGGCCAGGACGGGGGCCTACGCCGCCGAGTACACCGTCTACCGGCCCGCCGACCTGGACCGGACGCGGGATCGGCTGCCCGTGGTCGTCTTCGGCAACGGGGCGTGCCGGCACACGAGCAACGACGAGCTGCTGACGGTCGAGACGCTGCTCGCCGCGCACGGGTTCGTCGTCGTCGCCGTCGGCGGGTTCGACCAGCCCGCGCTGACCGAGAACGGCACCGCCGAGCCGAAGGTCATCACCGACGCGATCACCTGGGCCGGCCGGGAGGACGGCCGGCCCGGAAGCGCCCTGCGGAACCGGCTCGACACCCGCCGGACCGGCGTTGCCGGCCACTCGTGCGGTGGCATCGAAGCGCTCGTTGCCGGCGCCGACCCGCGCGTGAAGTCGGTGCTGTCGCTCGACAGCGGGTTCTTCGCGGACGGCACCCTCGGCTACGGCCGGGAAAACCTCGGGAACCTGCACACGCCCACGCTGTTCGTCGACGGCGGCCCGGACGACGTCGCCTACGCCAACAGCGGGGCCAACTACGACCTCGTCACCGTCCCCGCGGTCCGGGCGACCAACCCGGCCGCGGGGCACACCGGGTTCGTCTACGGCCAGCGTGGTGCGCTCCCCGATCCGAGCGTCCGCGAGGAAGCGGTCCGGGTCCTCGTCGCCTGGTTCGACTTCACCCTCAACGGCAACCGCACCGCCCGCGGCTACTTCCTCGGCGCCGGCTGCGGTCTGTGCGCCACCCCGGGCTGGACCGTCGGCAGCAAGAACTTCTGACAGGAGCGTTTCATGAGATTCCCGCGTCTTCTCGGGGCGGCCGTGGTGGCGGTTCTCGCTGCCGGGCTTCCCACGACCGCCCAGGCGGCGGAGGCCGGAACGCCGTGTCCGGGCGTTGCGGCGAGGTGCGTCGACGGGCAGCTGACCGACGGCACGCCGTACACGTTCGCCAAACCGGCCCGGTGGAACGGCGCGGTGCTGGTGGACCTCGACTTCGCCGCCGGCGGCCTGTCGAGCGCACTCACCGCGAGCCTGCTGGCCCGCGGTTATGCGGTGGGCGGCACCACCCGCACGATCACCGGCTGGAACATCGCGCAGGCGATCGACAACCAGGCGGCGGCGCTCGGCCGGTTCGAAGCCGCGTTCGGGCGGGCCCGGTACGCGATCGCGGAGGGTCGTTCGATGGGCGGGATGGTCGTGGCCGGGGTCGCGCAGGTGCACCCCGGCCGGTTCGACGCGGCCATTCCGATGTGCGGCGGCCTCGGCGGTGCGGTCGGGCAGTGGAACCAGAAGCTCGACACCGTCTTCACGCTCAAGACGTTGCTGTTTAAGGACACCGCCTTGCCGGTGACCGGCATCCCCGCCGACGTCCCCGGACTCCAGCAGCAGTGGGTTTCGGTGATGACGTCGGCCCAGACCACGGCGGCGGGCCAGGCACGGATCGCGCTGGCGGCGGCGATCGGCCAGCTGCCGGGCTGGGGCCTGGCCGCCGACGGCACGACGACCCCGGTCCCGGACGGCCGCGACGTCGACGGCGTCGAACAGGGGATGTTCCTGGCGTTGGCGGGTGGGCCACTGCCGTATCTGGGGCAGGCGGTCAGCAGCCGGCGGGCGATCGAACAGCTGGCGGGCGGGAACCCGTCCTGGAACACGGGAGTCGACTACGCGCGCCAGCTCTCGATGGCGGCGCCGGGCCAGCAGGACGTGGTGCGGCGGCTGTACGAGCGTGCGGGGCTGGACTTGCGTGCCGACCTGGGCCGGCTCGCCGCCGAACCTCGTGTGCATGCTGATCCCGCGGCTGTTCGTTTTCTGGAGCGGGGCATTGTGTTCACCGGGGATCTGCGGATTCCGGTGCTCACGGTCAACGGCACGGGCGACCAGATCTCGACCGTGGCTCAGCAGCAGTCCTACGGCGCTCTGGTCCGGCAGGCGGGTAACGAGACGCTGCTGCGGCAGACGTACGTCCAGACCGCGGGGCATTGCACGTACACCACGGGTGAGCAGCAGGGGGCGATCGACCGGATGCTGACCCGGCTGCGGACCGGGCACTGGCCCGATACGGCACCTCGGACGATGAACGCATTGGCGGCCGCCGCGGACGGCGTGCGAGGACGCTACCTGCCCTACACGCCACCACGGTTCAACCGGATGTACCCGCCGTCGGCTTCGCGCTGAACAGCTTCTCTTTCCGGCAATAGCCGGTGAAGCGAGTTACGCGGACCCGTGTCGTTCAGCGGGCCGGTGTCCCGATTCGGGCGTCCCGGCGGCGGATGCCCAGGCCGGCGTACAGTCCGTCGTCCTGGGGGAGCACGGCGGCGGTCAGCCTCTCGGGATGCCAGTTCCCGCTGGTGGTCAGCCCCGGCTCGACCAGTTCGAAGCCCTGGAACAACTCCAGTACCTCCGCGCGCGGCCGGGGGAAGATGTGGTCCTGTGTGGCGCGCATCGTCTCGGCGACCCGGGGATCGGCCAGCACGGCGAAGTCGTTGGTCAGGTGGGTCAGCGCGAGCTGGCTGCCGGGGGCGAGCGCGTCGCGGTAGGTGGCGAACACCCTGGGGACGTCGGCTGCCGGGGGCAGGTAGTGCCCGACGGCGACCGCGAGCAGCCCGACCGGCTGCGTCAGGTCGAGCAGGGTCCGGACGGGCCCGGAGTCCAGCACGTCGGCGGGGCGCGTGATGTCGGCCTGGACGGTGGCCGCGTAGGGGTTGTCCGCGAGCAGCAGCCGGCTGTGGGCGACGGCGACGGACTCGTAGTCGACGTAGACGATCCGAGCGGCCGGGTCGACCGCCTGAGCCACTTCGTGGACGTTCCCGGTGGTCGGGATACCGGACCCGAGGTCGAGGAATTGGCGGATGCCGGCGTCGAGCATGAACTTCACGGCTCGGCGGAGGAAAGCCCGGTTGCGCCGGGCGACGAGCGCGACCTCCGGCTGGATGTCCGTGAGCCGCCGCGCCACGGCGCGGTCGGCGGCCAGGTTGTAAGCCCCGCCGAGCAGGTAGTCGTAGATCCGGGCGACGCTGGGCGTGGCCCGGTCGACTCCGGCCGGAACCCAGTCCGCGCCTTCGGCTTCGGTCACCGTCGCCCCCCTCGCGATTTCCTGACTCCCAGTATGGCGGATCCGCACTCCGGAACCCGCGCCGGTGACCGGATCGCGGACTACTGCGCCGATGCTTGACGCCGCGACCGAGCGCCGTGGCGGACCACCCGTCCGTTGCGGGGTTTCACCTGGACGTCGTAGGCGGCTGGTACCCGCCGGCGACGTCGGCCGCGGTCAGGACCCGGTTCCAGACCACGACATCGTCAACGCTGCCCGGCCACAGGTCACTGTGCTGCCCGCCGGATACGGCGCGGCCGATGGCCAGCGGGCCGGGGGAAGCCTCTCCGGCGGCTTGGCTCCAGGTCTTGGCCTGCGCCACGCCGTCGACGTAGAGCACGTAGGCGCCGGTGTCGGCGTCGTGCACCCCGACCAGCTGGTACCAGCGCCCGGGTTGCGGGGCGAGGTCCGACAGCGCCCGGCCGGCACTGGTCGAGAACGCCAGACGGTCGTCGGCCGCGGAGTACTGGAGGTAGAAGCCGCTGCTGGGGCTGCCGTCCTGGCTGACCGCGGTGGCCCACGAACCCGTGCGGTCCAGCCGGACCCAGGCGCGGACCGAGAAGTTCCCCGTCGTGTCCAGGACGGGCCCGCTCGTTTGCGCGTACTGGCTCGAGCCGTCGAGCCGCAGGGCGGTGCCGGTCACGCCGGGGACCCACCCGGGGGTGCCGGTGAGCCCGGCGTCGTGGGTGCCGGCGCTGTCGTGGGCGACGGTGCCGCTGCCCTCGTCGAGGTTCCACGCGCCGACCGGGTCGTGCCGGCCGGCCGGGTGGGGGATCTGGAGGTTCTGCCGCTGGTGCGTGGTTTCCGGCCGGCCGCCGGGCCCGCGGTAGGACGCGGTCGCGGTCAGCGTCGCGGCACTGCCCGGTTCGGCGTCCGGTGGTGCCGTCAAGGTGAACGTCGACGTCCGGGACCGGCCGGGCGGGATCGTGCCGAGGGGCCGGCCGGTCGGAGTGGCCGACCAGCCGGCCGGCACGGCGAGGCTCACCCGCGGCGAGACGAGCGGGCTCGACGTCGTGTTGCGCACCGAGACGGTCAGCGGCGTGCTCGGGCCGACGATGATGACGCCGTTGGCGTTCGCGGGCCCGACGGTGATCCGCGCGTCCGGGCTGGACGGCGTCCAGGACTGCAGCTCCGTGACGCCGACGAAGGCGCCCGGCGGGTTGGTGAACACCAGCCGGATCTTGCTGGTGGTGAGGGTGGGGAAGGTGACGCGGTTGACGCCGTTGCCCACCGGGCTCGCCTGCTCGCGGACCTGGCCGGGGATCTCCTGCCAGGCCGAGCCGGTCCAGTACTGCAGGCTGTAGGCCGCGGCCGGGCGGACCCCGCCGCCGTCGTCGTAACCGTGCCAGCGGATGTCGCCGACCGGCGTGGGAGCGCCGAAGTCGACGCCGTAGAAGTCGCTGGGGTTCGGCGAGCCGTAGTTGGTCCACCGCGTGTTCTCGGGCACCTCGCTGTAGAAGACCTTGCCGTCGAGGCCGTTCCACGGGTTGTCGTTGGGCCAGGTGTAGGAGGTGATCGGCTGGGGGTAGCCGGTGCGCAGCGGGTTGGCGGCGTCGTCGACCAGGTTGTCGGAGCGGGGGAGGACGGTGTGCCCGACGTCGATCGTGGCGTTGCGCAGGACCGGCGAGCGCTGGACGAGCCGTCCGTCGACGTAGAGGCGCATCCCGGCGCCCTGGCCGTAGTGCTTGCCGTCGCGGTCCCACAGCACGGTGACGTCGTGCCCGTGGTAGGGCACGTTCTCGGCGGCGAAGTGGTCCCATGTGGACGGTGTGAGCGGCTTGACCTCGAGGGTGTCGCCGGCCTGCGGGCGCAGGCCGATCAGCCCGGACAGGACCAGGTCGGTGTAGGTCGAGTGGTTGTAGTCCTCGCTGTGGTTCTGCCCGTCGTAGATCCACGCGTCGCGGTCCGGGTCGTGGGCCTCGGCGACGTAGGGCTTGCCGTTCTTGGTCTGGGTCCGGGCGTAGGTCGCCAGCGCGGCCGCGTAGTCCTCTTTGGACACCTGTCGCTGCGCCGGGTAGTCGTCCAGCAGGTTGGCGAGACCGGTCAGGGTCTGGGAGGTGGCGAAGGGCCAGCTCGGTCCGTCCCAGCGGCAGCAGCCGCCGGCGTCCTTCATGAAGAACGGGCTGCGGCGCTCCGCGGTGGTCGGGCCGAAGGAGCTCGCGAACCCCTGGGGGTCGGACAGCTGGGACCAGGCGGTGGTGTTCGCCGGTCCGGCGGCGCCGAACATCCACGGGAGGTACCCGATCTGCTCGCGGCTGCCAGAGAGCCGGTGGTTCGGGTTGTCGTCGCGGGCCATGGCGTAGTAGAAGCCGCGTTTCGGGTCCCACAGCCATTTCTGCAACGCGGTCTTGAGCTGGGCGGCGCGCTGGGCGTATTCCGCGGCGAGCTTGTGGTCGCCGACGGAGTCCGCGATGCGGCTGATCGCGACGGCGTCGCCGTACTGGTAGGAGTTGAGCGTCGGGCGGTAGCCGGCGCCGCCGTGGTACGGGTTCGCGGATTCGTAGGAGGAGGCGGAGAACTCCATGGCGTCCCAGACCGGCACCGACCAGTAGAGGCCGAGGCCGGCGTCGAACTGCTTGTCCCAGCCGCGGTACTGGCGCACCAGCGCCGGGAGGAGCTCGCGCAACGGCGCGAAGTCCCCGGTCACCTGGGCCTGGCCGTAGGCGGAGGAGGCCAGCCACACGCTGTACTCGTGCGCCCAGTCGGTGGTGTCGGGGTTGACGTCTTCGGTGGCGGGCTTGGCCCCGGCGCCGGGACCGGTGAGCCAGAACTTGAGGTAGTCCTGGCCGTAGCCCGGGTCGCGTAGCCAGCGTCCTTCGGTCAGCTGGTGCCCGGCGGCGGCGTTGATCGCCTGGTAGGGCGCCGCGTAGCCGCAGCAGTCGAGGAACTCCGTGGAGATCCAGCCGTCGGTGGGGTTGGTGTAGCGCAGGTGCTCTTTGTAGACGCGCCAGCGGTAGTAGTAGACGCTCTGCATGGTGGCGTCGGGCAGGTCCACGAACGGGATGTTCGCCTCGTACCAGGCGGGATCGGAGTACCCGGCGAGGGCGGCGGCGCGGTCGAGGAAGTGCGTCCCCGAGCCGGGTGCCGGAGGGGCCGGGGTGTCCCCGGCCGCACTCGCGACGCCGGTGAGAGCGAGCTGCGCGACGAGACCCAGCGTGGCCACCCAGGTCATCGCCGACCGGTTGCGTCTCCAGGACAGCCGCCCGCGCATCGGACCTCCCATGAGGGTTTACAACGTTGTAAAACACAGCTTCGACCACTATCGCCCAAGAGCGCGCAAAAGGGAACACCTCCTCCGCACGGCAGAGAAGGCCCGGCAGCACTGGCGATGCTGTTGGCGAGCGCCGGTGAGCGGTCTGCCACGGCTGGTCGTGAGTGGTTAGGGCGGTTCTAACCGCCCTAACCACTCACGAGGGCCGCGGCGGACCGGGGAGGCCGGGCGGACCGGGGAGGCCGGGCGGACCGGGGAGGCCGGGCGGACCGGGGAGGCCGGGCGGACCGGGGAGGCCGGGCGGACCGGGGAGGCCGGGGAGGCCGGGGAGGCCGGGGAGGCCGGGGAGGCCGCCGGCGGCGCCGGGACGTCACCCCACCGGGGGCGTCGTCCCCGAGCCGGCGGCCGCGTTCGGTGCTTTACTCGGCTCGGACGTCCGTCCCGGACACGGAAGGCGGGGACCCCGATGGCGAGCTCGGCGACAGATCTGGTGGTCGGAGTCGACGGATCGAAGCCGGCCTTGACAGCGGTCCGCTGGGCGGCGCGCACCGCCGCGGCGCGTCGTCGCGGGCTCAGGCTCGTGCACGCCACCGAAGAACTGCCGGTGGCCTATCCGCACGCCGGGGGGACCTTCGAAGAACTCTACGAACTGGCCGGCGCGCGGGGGCAGCGTCTGCTCGAAGGGGCCCGGGCCGCCGTGGCCGAGGTCGCGCCGGACCTGACCCCCGAAATCGTGCTCCGCCCGGAACAGCCCGCGGAAGGACTGATCGCCGAGTCGGCCTCCGCGGCGATGATCGTGCTCGGCACCCCGGGGCTCTCGACGGCCGCGCGGGTGCTGCTCGGCTCGGCGTCCCTGGCGCTGGCCGCGCACGCGGAGTGCCCGGTCGCGTTGATCCGCCCCCACGTCGCCGAAGACGAAGCGCCCACCGAAGGCCCGGTGGTCGTCGGCGTCGACGGCACCCCGGCGAGCGAAGACGCCATCGCGGTGGCGTTCGACGAAGCGTCCTGGCGCGGCGCCCCGCTCGTGGCGGTCCACGCCTGGCACGACACGTTCCTGGCCGGCGTCTTCGAAGAAGGCCGCCGGACGATGGACGGCGCCGCGATCGAGCAGTCGGCGAACGAGCTGCTCGACGAGCGGCTGGCGGGCTGGCAGGAGCGCTATCCGGACGTCCGGGTCGAGCGGTCGGTCCGGCGAGGACGCCCGGCGCAGGCCTTGCTCGACCTGGCCGACCGGGCGCAGCTGCTCGTGGTGGGCAGCCGCGGCCGGAGCGGCTTGGCCGCGCTGGCGCTGGGCTCGACGAGCCAGGCGATGATGTCCTACGCGCTCTGCCCGGTGGTGGTCGTCCGCGCCGGCACCCGGTCGACGGCGGAATGACCGGCCGGACCTGAGAGGGTTCGCCGCGATCGCTCCGGCCCGCCACCCCGGGCGGCGGCGAGGACACGCGCACACTTGCTGACCGGTGCGGTGACGCGGATGCCTGCCGCGGCGGCTTCGACCGCGATGCCGGCGCGTTCGCTTCTTGCCCGGCCTGTGGCTCGCACGGTGCGCAGCCCGGCGTCGGACCCGTATTCGCTGGCCCGCGGCCTGCGTCGCCGAGGTTGCGCGCTCGGGCGATGCACCGGACGTTTCGGCCGGGCATGAAACCTCCTCGGCCTGGTTGACGCCGTTCTCGCGTCGCTGGCACATTTCGCCTCATCGAGAGTGCGTTCACCGGCTGGGGATGACGGGGTGATCGTTCCGGCACGCTCGGTTCCGGGGGAAGCGCTTACTGGGGGAAGGCGGACGTCCGCATGGTGCACAAGCCGACGCGGCGACGCGCCATCCGGTAGGCGCCGGACTGTCCATTTCGGACGTGGATGTCATCGAAGCACGCGCACGGCCACCGTCGTGGTGCCGGGAAGTTCCTCGGCGAAGCACGACGCCATTCGGCCGTGGCGTTCCTTTCTGTCGAACAAATCAATCGGAGACGTAGTCGTGAAACTGAGAACCAGGGTATTCGCTGTCCTTACGCTCGCGGTGTCGGTGGTCTTGGCCGGTGTGACGCCGGCGCCGGCGGCCACGGTCGAGACTGTGGAAGTCGCCGCGCCGGCGGCGAGTGGTCTTCCGCCTTATGTCGCGTTGATCAGGCCGGTGTCGGCGGAGCGGCTGGGGTCGAGCTGGCACGAGGGTTGTCCGGTCGGGCCTGATCAGTTGCGGTTGGTGAGTGTGAACTTCGTCGGTTTCGACGGGGCGGTGCACCGGGGTGAGCTGGTGGTCAACGCCGATCGGGCGGTGGAGGTGGCGTACACCTTCGCTGATCTGTATCGGGGTCGGTTCCCGATCGAGCGGATGGAGACGGTGGAGAAGTACGGCTCGGACGATGACGCGTCGATGGCGGCGAACAACACCTCGGCGTTCAACTGCCGGGCGATCACGGGTGGTACGGCGTGGTCGAATCATTCGTATGGTCGGGCGATCGATGTGAACACGGTGCAGAATCCGTACATCTCCGGTAGTGGTGCGGTGTATCCGCCCAACGGGGCGCCGTATGTGGATCGCACGCTCGCTGTGCCGGGGATGATCCACGCGGGTGACGCCACGGAGCGGGCGTTCACTTCTCGTGGTTGGACGTGGGGTGGTTCCTGGGACACCCCGATCGATTACCAGCACTTCGAGAAGCCCTGACGCCGTAAGGAAAACGGCTCGCCGGGCTTCCCGTGCGAGCGTGAGAAGGGGAGCAACACCATGCGTACCAAGATCGCGGCCTTGGCCGCCACCACGGTTTTCGTCGCCGGCGGGACACTCGTGACCGCGACGTCGGCGTGGGCGAGCGTGGACCCGCCCTCCGGTGGCTGGGACCACACGTGGACCACCACGGACGGCAACAACGGCGGCACGGTCTACATCGCCGAGAACGGCGACCGCGTTTCGCTCTGCGACACGGCGGCCGACGGATACTCTCCCCGGGTCCAGATCGCCAACGAGGAGGGTTCCGTTCCGGGTGCCTACGACATCCGCTACACCCTCACCGCTTCCGGCGGACTCGGATCCTGCGTCTCGGCCGGCGCTTCCCAGGGTGGCGTGTACAACCTCCCGGAAAGCACGAGCATCGGCGTCACGATCTGGCTGGGGCCGGACTACAAGTACTCGAGCATCCACTACTACCTCAACGACCACTAACGGCACTGCCGAAGCCGGACTCGCTTAGGGGTCCGGTTCGGACGGCCCGGCCGGATGAAGTGCCGGCCGGGCCGCCACCGGGGTGCCGGCCGAGCCGGCGGCGGGCGACCACCGGGTCGCCCGCCGCCGGTGGTTCAGTGGGTCAGGAACTCGTCCGATCGCAGCGCGCGGCCGACGATCCGGACGTCGCCGATCCAGCCGTGGAACACGTTGTCGAGCGCGCCGCCGTACTCGTGGCCGCCGAGGAGCCACGTGAGACCGAGGGAGGCGATGCCGACGGAGTCGGTGGACGGGTTGTCGGCCACCGGGGAACTTTCGACGTAGACCGTGGTGTGGTGCCCGTCGTTGACGACCGCGATGTGCCACCACTGGTCTTCGGCCAGGCCGTGGCTCCAGTTGGTGGTCGGGTAGGTCTGGCTGAGCGGGTAGCAGTTGAACTGCACCTCACGACCGTTGTTCGTGGTCATGAGCTGGGCCACCGGCTCCTTCGGGTCGGTGTTCTTGCCGTGCTTGCCCGCGTCGCCGGACGCGCCGCGGCGGACCAGGACGGGCATGTTGCCGTTGGCGCCGCCGTCCCAGTCGCGCGGGATCTTCACGAACGTCTCGATCGTGTAGCCGCGCTGGAACGTCTCGGTGTTCAGCGGCGCGCCCGCGCCCGTGGTCAGGTACGCGCCGTGCAGCGGGCTCCGGCCGCCGGCGAAGCGGAGGCTGGCGTGGCCCGGCTGGTCGGGGTGGTGGTCGTCGGTCCAGATCAGGGCGTCGGGGGCGGTTCCGGCGACCGACTGCAGCGTGAGGTCGTTGCCGTGGCCCGAAAGGTCGCGCACCTTCTGGCCGGCCGTGACCGGGGTGCCGTTCGCGCCCACGTTGTCGAAGCGCCAGTACGCGAGCGTGCCCGGCACGAGCACCTTGCCGGCCGGCCGCGCCGGGCGGACCGGCACCGGGATGAAGCCGGCGAAGCGCTGCTCGAAGTCGAACGGCGTCGAGAAGCGGTCGACGGACGTGGTGAGCCGCGACTCCAGCACCTCCATGCGGTTGCGCTTCGCGGGGTCCTTTTCGAGGATCCACGGCGAGACCGTCTCGACGTCGATCGTGTTGCGCTCGAGGTCGAAGTGGTACAGGCGCAGCATGCCGCCGCCGCTCATGTACCGGTTCTGGTAGTTCGTGATGTGCAGGTGCACGTCGTGGCCGGCGGCGTTCTTCTTCGTCATGCGGCCCGAAGGCCAGTAGTGGCCGTTGAGCGTGAGGAAGATCTGGTCGTTGTCCTTGATCAACGCGTCCCACACGGTCTGCCCGTAGCCGGTGATCTCGGCGTTGTTCTCGGCGTCGCCCGACTCGTACGGGTAGACCTCGTCGCCGTAGGTCGGCGCGACGATCTCGTGGCAGGTGAGGATCACCGGCAGCCGCGGGTTCTTCCGGATCACGTCGTTGGCCCAGGCGAAGCCGGCGGCCGACGTGCGCCAGTCCATGGCCAGCAGCAGCCACTCGCGCCCGGCGGCGCGGAAGACGTGCGCGGTGTTGTAACCGCTCGGGTCGGAGCCGAGGAACGACTTCTGCCGGCGGAACCGTTGCGGGCCCATCGTCTGCAGGTACGGCGTGGTGCCGCGGGTGTCGTCCCCGGACACGTCGTGGTTGCCGGCGAGCACGCTGTAGGCGACGCCGGCCGAGTCGGCGAGCTTGAACGTCTTGTCCACGGCCTGGAACGACGTGACGTCGGCGTCCTGCGTCAGGTCGCCGAGGTGGGCGAGGAAGACGATGTTGCGGTCCGGGTCGCCGCTGTTGCGGATCACGTACCGCAGCGACGCTTCCTGCGGCTCCGGGTTGATGCTGTTCTGGCTGCCCCAGTAGAGGTACTGGGTGTCCGGCATCACCGCGACGGTGAACTGGCGGCTCTCGCCGTCCGGGTGCCACCTGCCGCCACCTCGGGTGACGCTGTCCGCGCTGTCGGCATTGCCGTTCGCAATGTCGGCTTCGGCCGGTGCGACGCCGAGCGCGCCCAGCGCCGTCGCGCCGACGCCGGCCAGCCCCGCGTTGCGCAGGAAGGACCGTCGGTTCGGGCCCGGCTGGTTTTCGCGCATGATCTGCCTCATTCGGTTTTCCAGGGAGAATCTCCTCAGCGCCCCGGACGCTATTCCCACCTGCTTGAGCCGACGCGAACAGCAGATGGCCTGTTCACGTCGGTTCCCTTACGTCGCGCGCCATCGAGGCAGGGCAGGGCGCGAGGGGACAACGGCGCCTTTCGGTCATGACAATTCCTGTCCGGTTCGGAATTCGCGTGGCTTTGCCGCGAATCGCGTCCGCGGTCAGGCGAGTCGTGCGGCTTCCTCCGCGGCTCGGGTCACCGACTCCGCCGCGCGGCGGAGTGAACCGGTCAGCGTTCCGCGCGCCATCGCCAGGAGTACCGCCGGCTTCGGCGGGAAGGCGCCGAGCTGGCCGAGCATCGTCAGGTCGTCCCGCACCGCCTCGTGGGTCGTGACGCCGTCCGGGCCGACGCGCAGCACGTGGATCTGTTCGAAGTCCACGGCCCGGCCGGTGGCCGGCAGGATCTTGTCGGGTCTGCCGTCCCGGAACCGGACGAACGGCCGGTTCTGCACCCCCTGCATCCGCAGCCGGACCCAGGCGACGCCGGCGTCGAAACCGGCGTCGGTCACCGGGAAGCGCAGGTCGTCGAAGGCGGCGCGCATCCAGGCGCCCGAGGCGAGCAGCGCGCCCGGCCCGGGGACCGAGCAGGCGGGCGGGGCGACCGCGGCCTCCCGGTTGACGAACGTCGGTGCGGCCACGGACCGCGCGAGGCCGGCGTCGCCGGTCACCAGGACCTGGAAGACGTCGATCGCGGACCGCAGCTCGGTGCTGGTGTTCACGGGGTTCCCTCCTCGGACCGGACCACGGTGGATCCGGTGTATCTCCATATAATGATAGTAACGCATTACTGTCAATGGGACGTGTGACGGTGAAGTACGCTGAGCGGCGTGACGCGCCCCTACAAGTCCGCCAGGCGGACGTCCGCGGCGGCGGAAACCCGCCGTGCCGTGCTCGCGGCGGCGCTCGCCCTGTTCGAAGAGCGGGGTTACGTCGGGGCGACGCTGGCGGAGATCGCCACGCGCGCGGAGGTGGCGGTCAATACCGTCTACACGAGCGTCGGTGGGAAGCCGCAACTGCTGATCGAGCTGATCGGCGAAGCGGCGAACAACGACCAGATCGACGCGTCGCTGCGGAGGCTGAACTCCGCCCGGTCCGGCCGGGACGTCGTCGCCGAAGTCGCCGAAGGCACCGCGGCGGTGTTCCGGGACCGCGCCTGGCTGCTCGGCGCGCTGTACGACAACGCGGGCACCGAACCGCTTCTCACGGAGGCGGTCGAAAGCGCGGAGGCCGCGTACGCCGCCCGGCTCGCCGAAGCCGCGGCCCGCGTGGCGGCCCTGGGTGAGCTCCGCGACGGGATCGACATCGCGACCGCGTCGGACATCCTCTGGTTCTACTTCGGTTTCCGCCCGTGGCGGGACCTCCGCGCGCGCGGCTGGTCCTGGGAACGAGCGGGCGCCTGGCTGGGCGCGCAGGCCGGTCACGCGCTCCTCGCCGAGCCGCCGGGCGACGCCGCCGTGCTGTGACGGCCATCAGGTGGCTGCTGTGTCCACACCGGACGCTTCGGCCGGAGCCGGTTCGGCAGGCGGGATCTGCCGCTGCGTCGCCGGCCGCCGGCGACCTCAGGTGCCGATGGCCAGCAGGACCACGTCGTCTTCGTGCCCGCCGGGCTCCAGCAGGTGCGCGAGCACGGCGTCGGCCACTACCTCCGGGGGCTGCCCGGCGAGCCGGGCGAGCAGCGTGCGGAGGCGGTCGATGGCCTTGTCGAGGTCTTCGCCGCGTCGTTCGACGAGCCCGTCGGTGTAGAGGAACACCAGGTCACCCGGGTCGAGGGTCCTCCGCTGGTCCGTGCGGTGCCGGGTCCGGAAGCCGAAGTGGCTGAAGAGGACGTCGTGCTCGGTCAGCAGCTCCGTGCGGCCGTCGGCGTGGACCAGGACCGGGGGCGGGTGCCCGGCGTTGGTGCTCGTCAGCTCCCAGCGGCCGGTGCCGCCGGTGTGCGGGCTCAGGTGCGCGTGCAGGAGGGTGCCGCTCGCGGGGATGGCCAGCCCGGTCAGGGCGGTCTCGAGGGCTTCGACGGTCGCGGCGGGCCCGGCGTCGGGCAGGTTCCACGCGGTTTGCCGCATCATGCTGCGGACCTGCCCCATCAGGGTGGAGGCGTGGACGTCGTGGCCGGTGATGTCGCCGACCGTCACGGCCAGGGCGGCCGCGCCGGGGAGCGGGACGGCGTCGTACCAGTCGCCGCCGACGGCTTCGTCGGCCTCCGACGGCCGGTACCGGGCCGCCAGCCGCAGGCCGGGCACCGACGGCAGGTCCGTGAGCATGGCTTCCTGCAGCTCGCGGGCCACGCTGATCCGCCGCTCGAGCTGGCGGACGCGTTCGAGGGCCTGGGCGGTGTAGGTCGCCAGGGTGGTGATCACGGCGCGTTCGGCGCTGTCGAGCGTGTGCGGCTGGTCCCAGCCGAGGGTGAGGACGCCGAGGACGTCGCGGCTGCCGACGAGCGGCGCGCAGGCCGTCGCGTGCAGGCCCAGGTCGCGGTAGAGGCGGCCGACGGCGTCGGGGAACTCCGCGTCGATCGCGGCCGGGTCCTCGTAGCACAGCAGCCGCCGTTCGCGGAACGCCTTGGCCGTGGCCAGGGGCGCGTCGGCCGGGAAGACGCCGAACTCGGTGGTGTCGGCGGTGGCGGGCCGGCCGGGCTCGGGCACCCGGCGCAGCATCCCGCCCGGCTCGGCGACGACCAGGCCGATGTAGGTCGGCCGGTGCTCGGCGGAGACGAACCAGCTGATCTCGTGCCGGATCTGCTCCAGCGTCCGGCTCCCGGCCAGCGCCTGGGCGGCGCTGAGCAGGATCTCGTTGCGGGCGTGCGCGCGGTCGAGCTGGGTGGCCAGCTCGTCCCGGCGGTCGCGGTCGCGCTTGCCCTGGCGGGTGGCCAGGCGCAGGCGGATCTCGGTGGCGCACATCGTGGCCAGGTCCGTCAGCGTGGCGACTTCGTCGTCGGTCCAGGTCCGCGGCCGGGTGTCGATCGCGCACAGCGAGCCGAGCACGCGGCCTTCGGAGTCGGTCAGCGGGATGCCCGCGTAGGCGACGACACCGAGGTCGGGGATGGCCAGGTTGTCGCTGGTCAGGGCCACCGTGCGGGCGTCGGTGAGGACGAGTGGTTCCCCGGTGATGACGACGTGCTGGCAGAACGAATGGCTGAGCGGCGTCTGGCGGGCGGTGGCCCACGGCTCGGGGAGCCCCTGCATGCCGGGGAAGACCTGGCGGTCCGGTTCGACCAGGGACACCAGCGCCACCGGGACCTGCAGCTGGACCCGGACCATGGCGGCGAACCGGTCCATCGCGCTGTCCGCGCGGGCCGAGAGCCCGCTGTCGTGCAACGCGCCCGTCCGCCCGGGGTCGCAGAGGACCAGGTCGGGTCTGCCGTCCGGCACCGGGCTCGCCTCCCCGTCTCCGGGCGGTCCGGAGCACCAGGACAGCGTAAGTGGTGGGCCCGGGCGGACCGGGCGAGCGGGGCACCGGATCGCGGTACCCCGCTCCGCCGCGTCATGGTGGCGACGGGTCCGGTCAGGCCAGCGGAAGCCGCGCCGCGGCGGCGGTGGTCGGCTGCGGCGAGCCCGCCGAGGGTTCCGTGGTGACGGCGATCCGGTCGGTGTCGCCCGGCAGGACCGCGCCGAGCGTCCCGTCGCCCGCCGGCAGCAGCCCGGCGGACTGCGGCCCCCGGGGGCCGATCAGCCAGACCTGGTAGGCGTGCGCGGCGTCGAGCGCGGGCAGCCCCGAGGCGGCCACGACGACCCGGCCGAGCGACCGCGAGAGGGTCGCGGTGGCCGCGCCGCCGCCGGTGCCGCCGGCCCGGACGGTGACCGCGTCCGACGCGTTCTGGACCTGGGTGGAGCCGGCGACCGGAACCGGGGTGGTGCCGGACTGCGACCGGCCGATGCCGACGCCGCCGGCCAGGATCGCGGCGGCGGCCGCGATCGACGCGGTGACGATCGCGGCGCGCCTGCGCCACGAGTGCCGGGTGGCCGGGGCCCGGCCCACCTGGGGCGGGACCTGCCGGGTTCCGGCGACCGCGGTGAGCACCCGGCTGCGCAGGCCGTTGCCGGGCACGGCGTTCATCGCGGCGCCGAGGCGGGCGGCGGTCTCCCGGAACTCGCGGACCTCCGCGGCGCAGGTCGGGCACTCGGCCAGGTGACGGTCGAACGCGGCGCGTTCGAGGTCGGTGACGGCGTCGAGGACGTACGCACCGGTGAGGGTGTGGACTTCGGCGGTGGTCATCGGGTCGCTCCCAACGCGTCCCGCAGGCGGATCATGCCGTCGCGCATGCGGGTTTTGACGGTGCCGATGGCGACGCCGAGCTTTTCGGCGACCTCGCGGCAGGTGAGTCCGTGGAAATAGGCGAGCAGGATCGATTCCCGCTGCAGGTCGGTGAGCACGGCCAGCGCCTGCCGGACCAGGTCACGGTCCACAGTGGACATCGTCGCCTCGGCGACGTCGTCGTACGGGCGGCGCGTGTCGAGCAGGTCGGAACGTTCCTGCCGGTCGCGGGCGGACTGCTCGGAGCGGACCCGGTCGATCGCCCGGCGGTGCGCGATCGTCAGCGCCCAGGTGCTGACCTTCGCCCGCGTGGGGTCGAACTGGGCGGCCTTGCGCCAGATCTCGAGCAGCACCTCCTGGGTGACCTCTTCGGAGTGCGCGCGGCCGCGCAGGACCTGCAGCACGGTGCCGAAGACCGGGCCGACGAGCTGGTCGTAGAGCAGGGCGAAAGCCCGCTCGTCGCCCAGCGCGGCTCGCCGGAGGAGTTCTTCGGGCGTGGCGGGCACGTCGTCCGGGTGGGTCCCGGGAGGACGGCGGAGGAGGGTTGCGGTGGTGGCGCGTGCGGCGGCGGCCATGAAGATCCTTCCCGGCCGGAGCCGAGCCTGTGACGCAGCGGGTCGCTGCGAGCGGCCTGTCCCAAGATGTTCGAGATCGGTCCCGGTGCGTATTGGTCGCCGGTTCCTCCGAGCCGCCGGCGCACCCCGTCCGGGTGATTGCGGTGTCGGGAAGGTCACGGGACCAATACGCCGGGCCGAGCAGACCCGAACGTCGGGTATGACCGCAACGGAACTGGCTCGCCCCGAGACACCCGCGCCATCGGGCAAGACGCGGCTGCGGTTCTTCGCGGCCGCCTTCACCGGAGTACTGGCCCTGGCCGCGGCGCTGGCCGTCGGGCACCTTGTGGCCGGGTTCATCAGCATCAACGCGTCGCCGTACCTGGCGGTGGGCAACGGCGCGATCGACCTCACCCCGGTCGAGCTGAAGGACTTCGCCGTCCGCACGTTCGGCACCTACGACAAGCTCGTCCTGCTGGGCAGCATGGCCGTGGTGATGGTGCTGGTCGCCGCGCTCGCGGGTGTCCTTTCGCGACGGTCGCCGGTGCCGGGCACCGCGCTCATCGCCGTGTTCGGCCTGGTCGGCGCGTTCGCCGTGTACCAGCGGCCGGACCTGACGATCGTCGCGCTGCTGGCCCCGATCGCCAGCCTGCTCGTCGGTGTCGCGGTGTTCCTTCTCCTGCACCGGATCGCCCCCCGCGTGTGGCGTGACCCGGAGTCGGACGAGAAGACCGGCACCTCGCGGCGGCGGTTCCTGATCGGCGGCGCGGGCGTCGTCGTGGGCGCCGGCGCGGCCGGCCTCGGCGGGCAGCTGATCAGCTCGTCCCGCGACGCCACGGCGTCGCGGGAAGCGGTCGGCAAGCTCGTCCCGGCGCGGACGGCGCCGATGATCCCGGCCGACGCCGACTTCGCCAAGCTCGGCACGCCGCCGTTCCTGACGCCCAACGACAAGTTCTACCGCGTGGACACGGCCTTGTCGGTGCCGCAGGTGCGGACCGAGGACTGGAGCCTGCGGCTGCACGGCATGGTCGACCGCGAAATCCGCTTCAGCTACAACGACATCCGCAACCGGCCGCTGGTCGAGCGCACCGTCACCATGACGTGCGTGTCCAACGAGGTCGGCGGGGACTACGTGTCGACGTCGAACTTCATCGGCGTCGACCTGGCGGACCTGTTGCAGGAGGCCGGCGTGCAGCCCGGCGCCGAGCAGTTGTTCTGCACCAGCGTCGACGGCTGGACCTCGGGCACGCCCGTCGTGGCGGCGCAGGACCGCGGCCGCGGCGCGATGCTCGCGATCGGGATGAACGGCGAACCGCTGCCGCTGGAGCACGGGTTCCCGGCGCGGCTCGTGACACCCGGTCTTTTCGGTTATGTGTCGGCGACAAAATGGGTCGTGGACATCGAAGTCACGACCTGGGCCGCGCGTCAGGCCTACTGGCTGAAGCGGGGTTGGAGCCAGGAGGCGCCGATCAAGACGGAGTCGCGGTTCGACTCGCACCGCGGGTTCGCGAGCGTCCCGACGGGGAAGGTGCGCGTCGCCGGGGTCGCCTGGGCGCAGCACACCGGGATCGAGAAGGTCGAGGTGCGCGTGGACCAGGGTCCGTGGCAGGAAACCACGCTGTCGCAGGAAGTCAACCTCAACACCTGGCGGATGTGGTGGACCGAGGTCGACCTGCCCACCGGGGTGCACCAGGTGTTCTGCCGCGCCACCGACAAGTCCGGCTACACCCAGACCGACATGCGCGCGGGCACCGTTCCCAACGGCGCGACCGGCTGGCACAACGTCACGTTCACGGCCGCCTGAGAAAAACTTTCCCCGCGACCAATCCGGTTCCCCGGGGGTTCCGAATTACCGGCAACACCACGGAAACCGCTGAATTTCCGTATCACCCGCGCAATCCTCTGGAGTGAATTTCATGAGCAAGCTTCGTATTGCCGGTATCGGCCTCACTGCGGCCGCCGCGCTCGCCCTGACCGCGTGCAGCGGCAGCGACACCGCGTCCTCGGGCAGCTCCAGCGCCCCGGCCCCGGCCCCGTCCTCTTCGATGGCCGCGCCGTCCTCCAGCGCCGACTCGGGCGCCTCGAACGGCATGACCACCAACGCCGACGTCTTCGGCCCCGCCTGCAGCCAGCTGCCGCAGGGTTCGGCGCCGGGCTCGCTGGACTCGATGGGCCCGCAGCCCGTCGCCTCCGCCGCCTCGACCAACCCGCTGCTCACCAAGCTCGTCGCCGCGGTCAAGGCCACCAACCTGGTCGACACCCTCAACAGCGCCCCGGCCATCACCGTGTTCGCCCCGGCCGACCCGGCCTTCGCCGCCCTGGGTGACGCCAAGTTCAACGAACTCGCCGGCAAGCCGGCCGAGCTGTCGCCGATCCTGCAGTACCACGTCGTCGGCAAGCGTTACGACGCCAAGGGCCTCGCCTCGGCCGGCACCCTCGACTCGCTCAACACCGCCGGTGGGCCGCTGAAGATCGAAGGCACCGGGGACAACATGACCGTCAACGGCGCGAAGATCCTCTGCGGCAACATCCCCACCAAGAACGCCACCGTCTTCGTCATCGACAAGGTGCTGACCCCGGGCACCAACAAGTAAGTCCTGACAGCTGCCCACGGTGGTCTCCGATCGAGGCCACCGTGGGCAGATCCATGTCCGGACTTCGTTTGGCCGGCCGCCGTTGCGGGAACCCGGAGCCGGAACGAGTTGCCCCGGACCTCGGCGACGTGAGGTTCTGTGGAAGGAAGATCATGCCTGCGCTCCCAGGGGCAACACCAGCGAGTACCGCGTCCGGTACCTATCCCGAGCTGTCCCGGGTTCTTCGGGACTCCGGCCTGATGGACCGGCGTCACGGCTACTACTTCGCCAAGATCGGCCTCACCGTGGCGGTCTTCGCCGCCGGGTGCGCCGGGTTCGTGCTGCTCGGCGATTCGTGGTGGCAGCTGGGCAGCGCGGTGTTCTTCGCCGTGATGTACGCCCAGCTGGCGTTCCTCGGGCACGACGCCGGGCACCGGCAGATCTTCCGGAGCCGCCGGGCCAACGACCGGGTCGGCTACGCCCTCGGCGGCATCGTCGGGATGAGCTACGGCTGGTGGATGGGCAACCACACCCGCCACCACGCCAACCCCAACCACGAAGACGACGACCCCGATCTCGACATCCCGCTGCTCGCCTTCACCCGCGGCCAGACCGACGGCCGCCGCGGGCTCTTCCGCTGGACCGCCCGCCACCAGGCGGCGCTGTTCTTCCCGCTGCTGCTGCTGGAAGGGCTGAGCCTGCACCGGTCCGCGATCACCGCGGTGTGGCGGGACGAGGTCGAGTTCCGCACGCACGAAGCCGTCATGCTGGTCGCGCACCTCGCGGTCTACCTCACCGCGGTGTTCGTCGTGCTCTCCCCGCCGGTGGCGCTCGCCTTCATCGCCGTGCACCAGGGCCTGTGGGGCGTGTACATGGGGTGCTCGTTCGCGCCGGGCCACAAGGGAATGCCCACCTACGTCGACGAGACGAAGCTCGACTTCCTGCGCAAGCAGGTGCTCACCAGCCGCAACGTCCGCGGCGGCCCGTGGGTCGACTTCGCGCTCGGCGGGCTCAACTACCAGATCGAGCACCACCTGTTCCCGAGCATTCCCCGGCCCAACCTGCGCCGCGCGCAGCCCCTGGTCCGGGCGTTCTGCGCCGAGAACGGGATCGACTACGCCCAATGCGGGCTGCTGCGGTCGTACCGCTACGTCCTGGCGCACCTGCACGACGTCTCCGCACCTCTGCGGGTCCAGGCCGGTCGTTGACGGGCGGCCGCGGCGGCGACAAGCCGACTTCTCCGGCGAGCAGCCGGGAATTGAGACGTCCATCCTGTTGCGGGATGCGGCAATTCATGGCTCGCGGGGGTGGAGCCGACCCCCTTTCGGCGCTGTGACCTGCGGCGGGCCGTCTTCGACGGCGGAACGAACGCAGCCCGACCGGCTTCGCTGTTGTGCGAATCGGAATTTCGTGCCCGCAGAGGCCGGTCGTTAGCTTCGAATTCATGGAATGGAGCTTTCACCCGGCCGAAGAACTCGTTTCCGCGTTGCGCGCCGGTGCGGTGACGTCGGCGGAACTGACCGACGAGGCGATCGCCCGCATCGAGCGCGACGACGAGGTGGTCAACGCGATCTGCGTGCCGGACTTCGACCGTGCGCGGGCCGCCGCGCGCCGTGCCGACCAGGCGCTCGCGCGTGGTGAGGACCGGCCGCTGCTCGGCGTCCCGGTGACGGTCAAGGAGTCGTACAACATCGCCGGTCTGCCCACGACCTGGGGCATGCCGGCACACCGGGACTACGTGCCGGCCGAGGACGCGGTCCAGGTGTCGCGGCTCAAGGCCGCGGGCGCGGTGGTGCTCGGCAAGACCAACGTGCCGTTGGGGCTGCAGGACATCCAGAGCTTCAACGACATCTACGGCACCACCACCAACCCGTGGGAGCCCGCTCGCACCTCGGGCGGGTCCTCCGGCGGCTCGGCGGCGGCCCTGGCGTGCGGGTTCGGCGCGTTGTCCCTCGGCTCCGACATCGCCGGCTCGCTGCGCACCCCCGCGCACTTCTGCGGCGTCTACGCGCACAAGCCGACGCTCGGGCTGGCGCCCGCCCGCGGGATGGTCCCGCCGGCCGAGCCGGCCTTGCCGGTCGAGCTCGACCTCGCCGTCGTCGGTCCGATGGCGCGCACCGCCCGCGACCTCGCGCTCCTGCTCGACATCATGGCCGGCCCGGACCCGCTGACGCACGGCGTGGCGCACCGGGTGGCGCTGCCGCCCGCCCGCCACGAGCGGCTCGGCGACTTCCGGGTCCTGGTCCTCGACGAACATCCGCTCCTCCCGACCGGATCCGCCGTGCGGGCGGGCGTGCACCGGGTGGCTGCCGCGCTCGCCGACGGCGGCGCCCGCGTCGAACGGCACAGTCCGCTGCTGCCCGATCTGACCGAAGCCGCGACGCTCTACATGCAGTTGCTGGTTTCGGGCTCCGTCGCGCTGTTTCCCGTCGATTCGCTGGAGCAGCTGCGGATCCGCGTCGCCGGGCTGAGCGCGGACGACCGGAGCCTGGACGCCGAGCGCTTGCGTGCCATGGTGTTCAGCCACCGCGACTGGCTCGAGGCGAACTACCGCCGCGAGATCCACCGCCACGGCTGGCGGCGGCTGTTCGCCGAGTTCGACGCCGTGGTGTGCCCGATCACGCCGACATCCGCGTTCCCGCACGACCACCACCCCGACCCGCTGGAACGCCGGATCGCCATCGACGGTGTCGAGTACCCGTACTTCGACCAGCTCGTCTGGGCCGGTCTGGCCACCATGCCCGGCCTGCCCGCCACCGCGATCCCCGCGGGCCGGTCCCCCGAGGGACTGCCGGTCGGAGTGCAGCTCATCGGCCCGCTGTTCGAGGACCGCACCCCGCTGCGGCTGGCCGAACTGCTGGAGCGGAAGATCGGCGGTTTTCAGGCACCGAAGCCGGGTGTTCCGGCCGGGCCCGCGCCTGCCCGCACGTGAGGAGGACCCGCCGCCGCACGGCGCGGTGACGTCGGCCTCGGACCGGCCGGCTCGGACCTCCATCCTCATCGGGACAGGCGTGGTCAGCCGCGCTCGCGGAGAATTCCGGTATCGCCGAGGGCGATGCGGACGTCGCGGATGAAGCCGGCGGTGTCGTCGAGGCCGAATGCCGTGTGCTGCAGGACAAAACCGTGCAGCAGCGCCATCACCACCCGTGCTCCGCGGTCGGGGTCCAGCCCGGCCGGGACGCTGCCTGCCCGGCGCCCGTCGCGAAGGGCGTCCGCGATGCGTGCGCGCACGCCCTCGAAGCCCGCTTCGGCCCGCTGCCGCAGCCCGTCGTGTCGTAGCAGCTCGCCCCACGCCTGGACGGCGCAGCGCAGCAGCTCGTCGACCGGGACGGCCTGGCCCGCCTCGTCGACGGCGACGTCGCCGCTCACCGGCTCGATCGCGGCCGTGACCAGGTCGGCGATCGTCACGTCGCCGTCCGCGTCGACGAACCGCTCGACGGGGGCGAACATCACCCGGAAGGCGTCGCCCGCAATCTCGAGGATGAGCTCTTCCTTGCCGGCGAAGTAGCGGTAGGGGGCACCGACCGACACGCCCGCTTCGGCGGCGATGTCGGGCATCGAGGTCTGGTGGAAGCCGTCACGCGAGAAGCAGCGCCGGGCCGCGGCCACGATCAGCGACCGGTTCGCCGCCCGGTGCTCGGCGGTGATGCGGGGCACAGGCCACCTTCTTCCGTGAATGATCATTCGCCTTGACGATAGCAGGGTCGCGAGGCACGATGAAAAATGAAAGGTCGTTCACGGAAGCGGCCCGCGAGGCGAAGGAGGACTGGACATGACCGGCCCCGAGCTCAAGATGGGCGTCTACCGGTACGAGCACACCGAGCCGCTGTTCGACGGGCGCGTCGAGATCGACGCCACCCTGGAGACCTCGCCACTGATCTCCGACGTCTTCCAGCGCATGGCCGAAGGTGACCTGGACATCGCCGAGTACGGGCTGACGTACTTCCTGCGGTCGTTCGACCTGGCCGGCTCGCCTTTCCTGGCCCTGCCGATCTTCCCGAACCGGAACTTCCGTCACTCGTCGGTGTTCGTGAACGTCGACAGCGGGATCGAGCGGCCGGAAGATCTCGCGGGCAAGACCGTCGGCGAGTTCGCGCTGTACGGCTCCGACCCGGGTGTCTGGGTGAAGGGCGTCTTGGCCGACGAACACGGTGTGACGCCGGACCGGATCGAGTGGGTGATCGGCGGCACCGACCACCCGATCCCGTCGTTCGACTGGATCCCGCAGCCCGTCCCGGACGGCGTGCGCGTCCGCCACGCCGCGGGCGACCAGACCTTGGCCGCCCTGCTCGAAGCGGGGGAGATCGACGCCCTGCTGTCGGTCGACGTGCCGCGGAGCGTGCTCGACGGCTCGACGAAGAAGATCCGCCGGCTGTTCGTCGACTACGAAGCGGTCGAGCGGGACTACTACCGCCGCACCGGCATCTTCCCGATGATGCACGTCGTCGCGCTCCGCCGGGAACTGGCCGAGGTGCCCGGCCTGGCCGCGTCGGTCTACCGGGCGTTCAGCCAGGCCAAGGACATCGTGCAGGAGCACTACCGGGCCAATGCCGCGAAACAGCACATGGCCGTGATCACGCCCTGGTTCAGCGAGCTGTTCGCGGAGAACCGCGCGCTGCTGGGCGAGGACTGGTGGCCCTACGGGCTCGACGCCAACCGCAAGGCCGTCGACACTTTCCTGCGTTACCACCACGAACAGGGACTGTCCCGGCGGCTGCTCACGTCCGAGGACATCTTCGTCCCCGGGATCGGAGCCTTCGCGTGAGCGAGCCCGCCCCGCGCGTGGGCACCATGTCCTACGACACCACGCACACCGTGCTCCCGTAGGCGAACGCGCTGGTCGAGCGCGCCACCGCACGACGCTCCTCGACACGTGAAGGAGATCTCGTGAACATCATCGGGCTGGAAGAACATTTCGTGACCCGCGAAGTCGTCGACGCGTGGCGGGCGCTGGACCCCGAGTGGCAGGATCTGGCGCTGACGCCGTCGACGCAGGGGGATTCCGCCCGCCGGCTGGCCGACTTCGGCGAAGAGCGGCTCGCCGCCATGGCGCGGGCGGGCGTCGACGTCCAGGTGCTGTCGTTGAGCACCCCGGGCGTGCAGAACCTGGCGCCGGCCGAAGCCGTCGCCCTGCAGACCGCGGCCAACGACACGCTCGCCGAGGTGACCCGCGCCCGTCCCGGCAGCTTTCAGGGGCTGGCGACGTTGGCCACCCCGCGTCCGGCCGCGGCGGCCGCCGAGCTGGAGCGCGCGGTGACCACGCTGGGCCTCGACGGCGCGATGGTCTTCGGGCGCACCAGGGACCGGAACATGGACGCGCCGGAGTTCTGGCCGATCTACGAGGCGGCGGACGCGCTCAGGGCGCCACTGCACCTGCATCCGCAGTCCCCGCCCCCGGCGGTGCGCGGCGCGTACTACAGCGGATACGGCGCTCGGGTCGACGCCGCCCTTGCCACGCACGGGATCGGGTGGCACCACGACAGCGGCGTGCAGGTCCTCCGCCTCATCCTGAGCGGGGTGTTCGACCGCTTCCCCGACCTGCAGGTGATCGTCGGCCACTGGGGCGAGATGGTCCTGTTCTACCTGGACCGCATCGATTCGCTGACCGAAGTCGCCGGCCTGCGGCGGCCGGTCTCCGACTACTTCCGCACCAACATCCACCTCGCGCCCAGCGGCATCCTCAGCCGGCGCTACCTGCGCTGGGCGACCGAACTGGTCGGCGTCGACCGCATCCTGTTCTCGACCGACTACCCCTTCGTCAGCACACCGCCGGGCGGAGCACGCGACTTCCTGACGCAGGCGCCCCTCGGCGACGCGGACCGCCTGAAGATCGCCTCGGGCAATTGGGACCGCCTCCGCGCCGCCATCCGGCGCGGGTGATCCGCCGGTGCCTGAAGCCACCCGGCACGACCAGGGTGTAGTCGTGGGTGGTGGGTATCCCAGCCATCTCGACCGTGGCCCGTTCGCCGCGGTGGCTCAGGATCACCTCGGTCACCACGGACGAGCCGCCGATGGTCAGCAGGGAGCAAGCCGAGCAGGCCGAACACCGGCAGGATGTTTCGTGGGGGTGCCAGGTCCCGCACCGCCAGGCGACCAGCCACAGGGTCAGGGCCATCCCGCGGGAAGTTGCCTCGGCTTTCGGGCTTCCCGTTTCGACGATGCAAGTGGACGCGCTTCCGAAATAAGGCTCGGCACTCCCGTTTCAGTCCTCCGTGAAAGGGTTGACGCTGGACGGCCGGTGAGATTGTACTGGCTTGCGTCAAAACCGATAAGCCGTCAAAGAAGGTTTGAGGTTGATGATGGTGAAAAAAATATCTGCCAAGATCGGCGCAACGATTACCGCTTTTGTCGGCGCCGGTGTGCTGCTGCTGGCCACCTCCGCTCCGGCCGCGGCGTCTCCGGCGACCGCGGCGACCGCTTCGAGCATGGCGACCGACGGTTGCGACGGCACTGGTCTGCCGCCCTCTAACACCACGGTCTACTACAACAGCTACGACCCGTGGCTGGGCTGGAACGCGTGTACCCAATGCAATTGGGATGCGGATCTGCTGGCTACGTTCGGCTATGCGACCTACTGCTGGGAGACCGTCTCCAATGGTCAGCGGGCCGAACTGTGGATCGGGTGAATCGGGATACGATCCCTGTTGAGCGGATGAACGGACGCGCGGCGCGAATTTCGGTCGCCGCGTCTCGATTCCTGCTGGTCTGGTCCGCGCTTCTGCTGACGGTTTCCGCGCTGGACGTTTCCGGTCTGTGCGGGGCCGCGAAGTTGTGGACCGTGGCGGTTTCGGTCCGGTAGTCGGTGACCGGGGTCGACGAGGCGGTCCGTCGTGGACTGTGTGTTCGCGCTGCTCGGCCGGATGGCCGTCTACGACGGCACGGGTTGAGCTGCCGCCTCGTCGGGCCCGCCGCTCGGCACCGGTTGCGGGGCCGGCCGGGGGCATGGTGCCTGCGCGGGTTTCTTCAGCCGCAGAGCAGGGAAGAGCCGCGCTCCGAAAGTTCGTGGAACGCCGAACCGCGGGAGCGGCCGGTGGTCACCAGGCCCGCTCCGCGCAGCACCGAGGTGTGCTGGCTGGCGCTGGCCAGCGAAATGCCGGCCGCGCGGGCCAGTTCGGTGGTGTTCACCCGGGGAAGGGTCGCGATGACGCGCAGGACCTCGGCCCGGGTGGGGCCGAGCAGGGTGTTGAGCGAGCGGTCGGACCCGGCGGGGGACGCGGCCGCCCAATCGGGTTCCGGGGAGACGGGGTAGACCAGCACGGGCCGGTCCGGCTGGCGCAGCAGCGTGATCGGGCCCGGCCAGCAGAAGAGGGACGGCACCAGCGTCAGCCCGGAGCCGCCGAGGATCAGGTCCTGCTCGACGGGGTAGGCCAGTTCGAGGACCGGGGCGCGCCAGCGGGCCGAGGGGTGCAGGGTGGCCAGCACGGCCTCGAAACCCCGGGTCACGGCCAGTTCCGCCCGCTTCCGGCGGTCGGCGCGCACGTGGCGCCGGATGGTTTCCCAGTGCGGCCGCACGGCCGTGTTGTGGTACGTCGTCAGCGCTTCCCCGAGCAGTTTCAGGGCCGGCACGTTGCCGTCGGCCAGGTCCGCGGGCCAGGACGCGATCCGGGTGCCGGACGCGAGCTGCGCGATGTCGGCGCGCAGCCGGGCGCGCGGGGTGCCGAGGACGAGGTCCAGCCCGGTGCCGAAGTCGGCGACGTCCCCGGACGGCGTGAGGAAGTCGGGGGAGTAGCCCGTCGGCCGGCTCAGCGTGCGCAGCACGCCGGTGGGCCGGGCGAGCCGTGCCGGCAGGCCGCGCTGCCAGCCTCGGAAGCGCTGGTCGGCCGGTGCCGGCGTCGTCTGGTGCAGGCTGAGCAGCACCTCCCACATCGGGTCGGGCTCGGCGAGGATCCGCACGCGCCCGAGGTCGGCGTCGGAAAAGTGGATGCGAAGCATGAATCCCCCAGTTGGTGACAACCCGACCATATGGTGTGGTGACGCCGGAACGCTGTACCATTCCTGGACGCTGCTGGATCGCGTTCTTCCTGCGGATTCGGTGAACTTCGGCGGCCCGACCGGCAGAATCCGGCGGCGACCGGCAGGAACAGGGGAAGACTTGCGAGGGGGCCGATGACGCTGGGGGAGCGGCTGCTGGCGTACCGGCGGCGAGCCGGGATCAGCCAGCAGGACCTGGCCGCGCGTGCCGGGGTCAGCGTGCGGACGTTGCGGGACATCGAGCGCGGCGAGGTGCGCCGGCCGCACGCGCGGTCACTGGCGAAGCTCCTCGACGCCACCGGGCTGGAGAGCGCCGGCAGCCCGGCTCCCGCCGACCCGGCCGGCGGGTTTCGCGTCGAGGTGCTGGGCCCGCTGATCGTGCGGCGGGATGGCCGTGAGGTACCGCTCGGCTCGGTGATGCAGACGCGGCTGTTGGGGCTGCTCGCCCTGCGCGCCAACCAGGTCGTGTCCCGTGCGGACGTCGTGGAGTTCCTGTGGGGCGAGGAATCCCCGGGATCGCCGGTGAACCTCGTCCAGACCTACGTCTCGCGGCTGCGGAAGTTCTTCGCCGGCCTGGACGCCGATCCCGGGCTGGTGACCCGGGTCGGGCCGGGCTACCGCCTCGGCCTGGCGCCCGGGCAGAGTGATCTGCTGGAGTTCACCGAAGCCCTGTCGCAGGCGCAGGAAGAGCGCCGGGCGGGCGATTCCGCCGCGGCCGTGCGGTCCTACCGGTCGGCTCTGGCGCTGTGGCGCGGTCAGGTCCTGGACGGCGTCCTGCTGCCCGCGGCCCCGCACCCGGTGGTCGTCGCGGTCACCCAGCAGCGCCTCACCGCCGTGCTCGGCTACGCGGATCTCGCGGTGCCGCTCGGCCACCACGACGACGTCCTCGACCGGCTGCGGGAGGCGGCCTTCGCCGACCCGCTGCACGAAGGGCTGACGGAGCGGATCATGCGGGCCCTGGCCGCCTCGGGGCAGCGGGCGGCCGCGGTCAACGTCTTCCTCGCCTTCCGCGGCCGGCTCCGGGAAAACCTCGGCCTCGAACCGGGTCCCGAACTGCAGCGCACCTACCTGCACAGCATCCGCGAGGAACCGGGCACCCCGACCCCGGCCCTGCTCAGCCGCCGAACCGGCAGCTCGGCGGCACCCACCCCCGCCGAGCTGCCGCCCGACCCGTCGCGGTTCATCGGCCGGGACGCGCAGCTGCGGCTGCTGGACGAGTTCGTGTTCGACGCCGCGCCGCACGCCTCGGCGCGGGTCGTCGTGCTCAGCGGCACCGCGGGCGTCGGGAAGTCGGCGCTGGCCGTGCGGTGGGCGCACCGGATGCGCCACCGCTTCCCGGACGGGCAGCTGCACGCCGGTCTCAACGGCTTCTCCACGGTCGGCACCCGGTCGGCGGGCGAGGTGGTGGCCGCGTTCCTCACCTCGCTCGGCGTCGCGCCCGCCACCATCCCGGTCGATCTCGACGCCCGGGTCGCGCTCTTCCGCTCGGTGCTGGCCGACCGCCGGATGCTGCTGGTGCTCGACGACGCCGTCAGCCCCGACCACGTGCGCCCGCTCATCGCCGCCAGTCCGCACTGCGCCGTGCTCGTGACGAGCCGCAACAGCCTGGCCGCGCTCACCCTGCACGTTGACGCGCTGCTGGTCGAGCTCGACGTGGTCTCCCGCGAGGAAGCCGTCGCGCTGCTGCGGGCGTCGTGCGAGCGGGAGGCGGCCGAAGCCTCGCCCGCGGCTCTGGCGGAGCTCGCCCGGCTGTGCGCGCACCTGCCGCTCGCGCTGCGGATCGCCGCCGCCAACATCGCCGGCCGGAAGACGGTCGCGGAGTACCTGACCGTCCTCACCGAAGGCGATCGGCTCGCCGGGCTCTCCCTGGGTGGCGACAGCCGTTCCGCGGTGCTGACGGCCTTCGAGATGTCCTACGCCGCGCTCCCGCCGGAGACGGCCCGGCTGTTCCGGTTGCTGGGCTCGCTGCCCGGCGCCGACGCCGGGATGCCGGCCATCGCCGCGCTGGCGGGTGTCGGCGTGGAGGAGGCGGCGCGGATGGTCGACCGGCTGGTCGCCGCGCACCTGGTGCAACGACGTCCGGGCGGCCGGTTCCAGACCCACGACCTGCTCCGCCTGTTCGCCGGGCAGCGCAGCGCCCGCACCGACGACGAAGCCGACCGGGCGGCGGCGCTCGAGCGGTTGTTCGACTACTACCTGGAGACCGCCACCCAGGCGACCGCGACGCTGTACCCGGGCATGCTGCGGCTCTCGGAGCTGCGCCAGTACCCGCCGGCGCCCTGGCGGGAACGGGTCGATCCCGGGGTCTGGCTGGCCGCCGAACGCGCCGGTTTCGCGGCCGTCGTGGCGCACGCCGCCGAGCACGGGCCGCAAGCCGTGGCCTGGCAGCTGATCGACGTGCTCCGCGGCCACCTCTGGCGCACCTACGACCCGTCGTCGTGGTGCACGCTGGCGCTGGCCGGGCTCGACGCGGCGCGGCGGGAGGGCAACCGGGCCGCGGAGGCGGCGATGCACTACAGCCTGGGCGCGGCGCACCGCTACGGGCTGCGCGACCTGGTGGCTTCCCGGCAGCACCTCGACCAGGCCCAGCGGATGCTCCGGGAGCTCGGCGACACCACCGGCTGCGCCGCGGCGCTGGACAGCCTGGGCATGGTGCTGCACGAAGCCGGTGAGTCCGGTCCGGGCCTGGCGGCGCTGGAGACGTCGCTGGAGCTGTGCCGTGAGGCCGGGTTCGTGGTGGGGCAGGCCAAGGTCCTCGGCAACGTCGGTCTCGTCCTGGCCACGATGGGCCGCACCGAGGAGGCGAGACAGCGCCTGGCCGAGGCGGCCGCCTTCGCCGCCCGGCTCGGTGATCGTCACCTCGAAGCGACGGTCCAGCACAACCTGGGTTACGCCCGGGCGTGTGACGGGCGGTTCATCGAGGCCGAGCGCAGCTACCAGCAGGCCCTGCTGATCCGGGAGGACATCGGTGACGCCGAGGGCCGGGCCTCGACGCTGGAGAAGATCGGCACGCTGCTGCACGACACGGGCAACCCCGCCCACGGGACGCGCTATTGGGAGGCGGCGCTGGTCGTCTTCGACGAGATCGCCCACCCGAAGGCGGCCGAGGTCCGCGCCCGGCTCGGCCAGTACTGACCCCGGTGCGCCGGCCCGCCCAGAGCCGGGGCGCCGAAAAGATCTCGGGCGCGACTGCAACAGAACCCGGGGCAGGTGGCCTCTTGAGAGGTGTGCGGTTCGAAGAGTTCTCCCGTGAGCAGCTGCCGGGCCTGGTGCGGTTCGCCGCGGTGCTGACCGGTGACCGGGAACTGGCTCAGGACGTGGTGCAGGACGCGCTCGTGCGGGCGCACCAAGCCTGGCGGCAGGTGGCGGCGGCGGATCGGCCCGACCTGTACATGCGGAAGATCGTCGTCCACGGTTACCTCCGCTGGCGGCGCCGCTGGTACCAGCGATCCGTGCACCCCACCGCCGACGTCACGCGGTTCCGCGAGCCGGCCGCACCCGATCCGGCGCGGCGGATCGCCGACGCCGACCAGCTCACCGGCCTGCTCGCGCGGCTGAGCCGCGCCCAGCGAGCGGCGATCGTGCTGCGGTTCTACGAGGACCGCGACGACGACGAGATCGCCGCGGTCCTCGGCTGCGCGCCCGGAACGGTGCGCAGCCACGTCTCGCGCGGCCTGAGCGCGCTGCGTGTCCAGCTCGACGAAGACAAGGAGATCGTGTGATGACCGACCTCGACGAGGTGCGCCGGGCGCTGCGCGCGCAGGAGTCGCTGGCGCCCGATCCCGGCGACGTGCTCGCCGTCGCCGCCCGACGCATCCGGCGGCGCCGCACGATCAGCGTCGCCGCGGTGACGCTCACGGTCGCCGCCCTGGGCGTGGGAGCCGTCGGCGTGCTGGATCGGGGCACCGCCGTGGTGCCCCCGGCCACGCTCGCGAGTCCCTCGCCCACCGCGGCGACCGGGCCGGCGGCCGGCGGGAAGGTGCCCCCGGACGCGCCGGCGACCAGTCTCGAGGACAGCTCCTGGGACTTGATGTTCTGGGCCGTCCAACCGCACTTCGCGAGCGTGCACTACGCGCAGGAGCACCGGTACGCGTTCGAGATCGAAGTCCGCGACGGCACCGCGCCCGGCAGCGCGGCGGCCGCGAAACCCTCGGCCGCCGGCCAGCTCCCGCACCCGCAGTCGGTCATGTGGCAGGACGGACCGGATCGCTGGGTCTGGGTGCGGACCACGAAGCCGGTGACGGCCGCGGAAATGCTCACCCTGCTGGCGAAGATCGGCACCAAGCCGCCGGTGATCGCGTCGCCGCTCAAGTCGCTGCGGGTCCCCGGCGGGCAGAAGGCCGACTCGTTCACCGCCGAGCCCGAGACCAACACCCTGGTGCTCTGCCCCGATTCGGCGCTGGGGAAGGCCCCGCTCGACAGCCGGTGTTTCTCCCTGATCGTGTCCTTGACCAGCAGAGCCGCGGACAGCGGCTTTCCGCAGGACCCGCTGCCCCTGCACCAGCACCGGCGGCTCGGGGCCTACACCCTCGAAATCGACAGCACGCACGCCAACGGGCAGGCCGCGCGGGAAGTGCTGGACTCCGTTCAGCTCACTCGATGAGGTTCCACCGCACCGCCGGAATCTGATCCGCCCTCCCGATGGGCTCGGCGGTTTCCGGAAAGCCGTTGTCCACGCGGGGGTTCCGCGCGTCCGCGGCACCGGTGAACGGCCCGGCCGAGGGAGTCCCGATGCGTGTTTCCGTGCTCGTCGTCGTGGTGGGAGTCATCGTCGGCGTGCTCGCCGCGGCGGTCTGCGTCCGGCCCCCGGACGTGCCCGCCGCGGCGAGCACACCGGCGGCGCCGGACATCCCTCCGCCGTTCCCGGGGACGCGTGCGGTCACGCCGATTCCCCGGGAGGCCGAGGTGAGGGTCGATGTCCGGGGTGAATGGTCCTGGGCGCTGCGCGAGTCGGACACCGGTGCCGTGGTCGGTGCCGGAACCTTGCGCACCACGGCCGGGTCCGTGATCAAGATCTGGCTCGCGGTGGATTACCTCGCCTCGCGGGAGTCGCGGATCCCGGCCGACGACGAGGCACGGGTGAGCCGGATGCTCCGGCTCGGCGACGATCGTGCCGCGCAGACGCTGTACCTCCGGCTCGGCGGGGACGCCTCGATCGCCCGGATGATCCGGACCTGTGGGTTGCGCGACACGACGATCCACCCGGGCCGGTGGTCCAAGACCACGATGCCGGCGACCGACGCGACCCTGCTCGGCCGGTGCGTGGCCCGCGGCCCGGGCGTGAGCCCGCAGTGGCGGGCCGGGATCCTCGACCTCATGCGGTCGGCCGATCCCGCGACCACGTTCGGCATCGCGGAGGCACCGGCCCTCGCGGGGCTGCGCCCGGCGGTCGAGAACGGCTGGACCCGGCACGGGAACCGGTGGGCGGTGAACTGCCTGGCGATGTGGGACCACTGGGTGCTCGCCGTCATGGTGCGCTACCCGGACCGGGGTGACGGGCGCCGGTACGGCGCCGAAGTGTGCAAGAGCGTCGCCCAGCAGCTGTTCGGCCGGGCCGGCATCGGTTCGGCCGCGGGGACGGGAAGCAAGTGACGCGACACCCGCCGGCTCCGTCGGAAGCTGCGGGCGGTGAACATGAGGCAGCGCAGGGCCCCGTGCTCGTTCCGGGCTGTTCCGCTTTGCCGTCCGCTCGGTCGTCGCACACCTTGTGCTTCGACCGAGGCGCGCGCCGTGCGGCGGGACAGCCCAAAAGCCGGTGAAGGTCGGACTCCGCGTCATGCCGGAGTTGTTCACCTGCCGCGTTTCAGCAGACCGTCCAGGTAGATGTCGGTCTGACGGCGGGCAGCGGGCTGCCAGTCCGGGACGTGGGGGAGGCCCTGCGCCAGCAGCGCGCCGAAGCTGACGATGTCGGCCCTGGTGACGTCGCTCCGGAGCGTGCCGTCGTCTTGTCCTCGCTCGAGGATCGAGCCCAGGGTCCGGTGGGCCTCGTCCCGGAGTGCGACGGTGGCCGCGTCGCTCGGCGCGGGCCCGCCGTGCATCGGCAGGACCAGGTCCGATCCGTGCTCGATGGTCTGCTCGAGGAAGAACCGGATCCCGTCGATCGCCGGGCCGTCGAGGGCCGCGGCCCGGCGGGCGGTCTCGAGCACCAGCCGGAACGACCGGTGGGTCAACGCGCCGAGCAGCGCGTCCCGCGAGGGGTAGTGGCGGTACACGGTCCCGACGCCGACCCCGGCGTCCGCCGCGATGGTGGCCATCGGGACCGCGATCCCGTCCCGGCGGACCGCGGCGGCGGCGGCCACCAGGACCCGGTCGCGGTTGTCGGCCGCGTCCCGGCGTGGCCCTCGTCGCCGGACGACCCTGTCCTGTTCATCGGTCACGGCACCGATCATCGCAGCTCGCCGGCCCGTAGGCGTCGTTGACAGGCCTTTAGTCGGACGATATCGTCCGTTTAAGGCGCACGAGTGACGGGAAGAAGGACCTCTGTGACGTTCACCGTCGACCCTCAGGTCGCCGCGGGCGACGTCGCGATCCGCCGCGTCGCGCTGTACCTGCACGGCGGCGGGATGATCCTGGGCAGTGTTGCGCCCTACGACGCGCCGATCGCCGGTACGTGTCCGCGAGCGGGGTGCCGATGCCGGGTCGATTACCGGCTCGCCCCCGAACATCGCGACCCCACGCCGATCGAGGATGTCTACGCCAGGCTGCGGTGGCTGCACGACCACGCCGGACCGGAGCTGGTCCCGTTCGCGACGTGAAACCACGAGGACAACGCCACCGGGTGGGCGGCGCTGCTCGGCGACGACGTCGCCCGGCGCGCGGTCGCCGGCCGCCTGTGTGTCCTCGGCTCCCTCTGACCGTCCACTTCGAACGGAGTAACCGATGAGCATGGCTTACCTCGCCCAGCCCGACCAGCAGCAGAAACTGGAGTGGCTCGACGGCGGCACGCTGTCGATCCTGCTCGACAGCGCGGCCACCGACGGTCAGCTGATGGTCGGCCGGTTCGACGTCGAGAAGGGTGAAGCGCCGCCGTTCCACTTGCACACCAGGGAAGACGAAGTCTTCATGCTCATCAAGGGCACCGCGCTGGTGTGGGTGGGGGAGGAGGAGATGGAGCTGGCGGAGGGCGGCATCGTCTTCCTGCCCAAGAACATCCCGCACGCCTACCGCATCACGTCCGCGAAGGCCGACCTGCTGGTGATCAACACCCCGGCGGGCATCGAGGGCATGTTCCGCCACGCCGGCCGGGACCGGGCCGAACCCCGCCCGGACGGCTTCGAGATCTCCCCGGAGCGGATGGCCGAGGCAGCGGAGAAGTTCGGGAACGTGATCGTCGGCCCGCCGCGCTGACCGCGGTTTGTCCGGGACCGATTTCCTCAGTGATCTGGACCTTTGGGGGAACTCGGGAGACGCCGGCCTGGTTCCGCCGGCGCCCCGGCGCTGGCGAGGAGACTACGGCGTGAGCGTCTACTGAGGACAGTCCGGTCACGCCGCGCGGTAGGCGACGCCGCTCGCGTTCGGGGTGGTTCCGGTGTACAGGCCGGTCCGGGTGGTCGACGTCGACAGCGAGAACCAGGCGTAGCGCTCGACGAACGACAAGCCGTTGAGCATCGCCGTCGAGCGGCTGACGAAGTCGGCCTGCTGGGCCGGAGACGGGTAACGCGGGGTGGTGCCGGAGAAGTCGATGAGGGCGTACTCGGTGACCCAGACCGGGAGGTGGTAACGGTTGCGGACGGCTTGGACGTAGGACTGCAGCTGCCCGGCCGCCGCCGTCGAGAAGTCGCCGCCGTACCAGTGCAGCGGGATGAAGTCGACGCGGTAGCCGCGTGCTTTCGCGCCGCTCATGAACCGGTCCAGCCAGCCGCCGGCGACGTCACCGCCGTAGGCGACGGCCGGGGCGCTCAGCCGCATCCCGGTGTTCTGCAGCTGCGGCCACAGGTTCAGCGCGGTGTCGACGGACATGCTCGCCTGCCCGGCCAGGTCCGGCTCGTTGAACGCGAGCAGGGTGGTGCCGTTGGCCTTCGCCTGCGCGAGCTGGGCGGGGGTGACGGAACCACTGCCCCAGATCATCGGGACGAACTCCGTCCCGGCCGGCGCGGTGATGCCCTGCTTGTCCGAAGCCCAGGTGTAGAACCACTTCGCGCCGACGTCGCTCAGCGCCGACGTCACGCCGGAGAAAGAGGCCGCGCTGACGCCCTTCTTGGCGTTCGCCGCGGTGGCCGGCACGGCGAGACCGCCGAGCGCGGCGACGACGATCGCCGCGGTGACGAGGATCTTCCCGAGTTTCCCGGGGCGCGGCCCGGACCCCCGTCGACGACCGGACGGCTCGGCGGAATTTCGCATTTTCGCGCCCTTTCTTCGTGGGCCGGATACTCGATCTTCGCACGGTTTCCGGCGCAAGTCCCGGTGGTTGCCCCGCAAAGACCAGTGCCGGCGACGGCGGCCGGAAGTTGTCCAGACAAGTTCGGACGCGGCTGTTGACACCATGCTCGAAACTGCTCAGCCTGAAACGCACTCAGCGTGCTTCGGGACTTCTCGCGGCGGTGTCGAGCCTCGGGAAAGCCTTGTCGATTCGGGAGGTTCCCGTGTTCCGCCGTTTCCTCGCCGTCTTCGTCGTGCTCGCTTTCGGTGTCCTTCTTGCGCCCGCTGCCTCCGCCGCCGCGCTCGGGCCCGCTGTGCGGGTGATGCCGCTCGGGGACTCGATCACCTGGGGGGTGGGCAGTGCGACCACGTCGTCCTACCGGGCGCCGCTGTCCCGGTTGCTGGCCGCGCAGTCGCGGTATTCGGCGCGGTTCGTCGGGACGCAGGCGTCGGGAAGCCTGCCCGGGCCGGCCAACGAAGGCCACAGCGGGTACACGATCGACCAGCTGACGGCGGGGATCGACGGCTGGGTCGCGGTCGACCGGCCGGACGTGGTGCTGCTGCACGTCGGGATCAACGACCTGGCCCGTGGCATCGACGTCGCCCGGGCGCCCCAGCGGTTGCGGACGCTCGTCGACCGGATCTTCGCGGACCGGCCCGGTGTCGCGCTGCTGTTCCTCGGGCTGATCCCGACCACCCCGGGGTTGGAGAGCGCGACGGCGTCGTTCAACAGCGGCGTGAAGGCGATGCAGGGGAGCGAACAGCAGGCGGGGCACCGGTTTCGCTACGTCGACCCGCCGGCGTTGACGTCGGCGGAGATGGCCGACGACCTGCACCCGGACGACGCCGGCTACCAGCGGATGGCGCAGAGCCTCTACGGGCCGCTGGACCAGGCGTACACCGACGGCTGGATCGCGTCCCGCCCGGCGCTCGGCGCGGCTTCGGAGGCCGGGGGCGCGGGCAAGGTGCGCTGGGCCGACTTCGACGGTGACGGCCGGGCGGACTACCTGACGGTCGCGAGCACGGGCGCGGTGTCGGCGTACCTGAACCGGGGCGGCGACGGCCGTGGCGGCTGGTCGGTGCTGGGCCAGGTGGCGACCGGGACGACCACGGATCCCGCGCGGGTGCGGCTCGCGGACTTCGACGGCGACGGTCGCGCGGACTACCTGACGATCGCGGCGAGCGGCGCGGTGTCGGGGTACCTGAACCGCGGTGGCGACGGGCACGGTGGCTGGCTCGGTCTCGGTCAGGTGGCGACCGGGACGACGACCGACCCCGCGCGGGTCCGGTTCGCGGACGTCGACGGCGACGGCCGGACGGATTACCTGACGATCGCGGGCAACGGCGCGGTGTCGGCGTACCTGAACCGGGGTGGTGACGGCCGCGGTGGCTGGCTCGGTCTCGGTCAGGTGGCGACCGGGACGACGACCGACCCCGCCCAGGTCCGGTTCGCCGACTTCGACGGCGACGGGGCGGCCGACTACGCGGCGCTCGCCGCCTCCGGCGCGGTGTCGGCGTACCTGAACCGCGGCGGCGACGGCCGCGGTGGCTGGCTGCCCTACGGCCAGGTCGCCACCGGCCTGACGACGGCGGCCGACCGGGTCGCGTTCGCCGACTTCACCGGCGGCGGCACCGCGGACTACGTCCTGGCCGACTCCACGTCCACCGCGGCGACGGTCTACTCCTGGGAGGGCGGCGACGGCCACGGCGGCTGGACGGACCTCGGGAAGGTGGCCGGCGGCGTGGTCGTCGGCCGACGGACGGCGGGCCACCGCCGAGCCGGTCACCGGTGGGGCGCGAGGGTTCATCGCCGGCGCCTAGGCGCCGGCGACGCTGGCGAGGGTTTCGGCCAGTACCAACGGGTTGAGGTAGTCGCGGTACGAGACGACCAGGCCGTCCCTGATCCGGAGCACGGCGATGATCGTCTGGTGGAAGGGTGCGCCGGTGGGGACCACGGTGCCGTGGACGTCGTACTCGACGATCACCACCTCCGGGTCCTTGGTCTCGTGGATCACCGTGTTCCGGTACTCCTCGAACCTGACGAGACCGCTGGCCTGGGCCGTCAGGAACTCGCGGATCCGCTCGCGGCCCTCGAGGCGCCCCGGGACGCCGGCCGGGCGGTACGGCCACTCGACGTAGCCGTCCGGAGCCATCAGGCCGGCGAACGTGTCCGTGTCCATCTCGAGGCCCGCGCGCAGGACCTGCTCGACGACTTCGCGTGACGTGGCGGTCATGGCTGCTCCCAGTTCGTTGAACGCTTGTTGATTGAACGACTGTAGAACGAACTCGCCCGCTGGGTCAACAGCCGTAGAATGACCGCGTGACCGAACCGAGCGCCCGGCCGAGCAGGGCGCAGCAGCGCCGTCAGAGCGAGGAGCGGATCCTCGCCGCGGCCCGCCGGATCTTCGCCGAGCTCGGCTACGACCGGACCACGATCCGGGCCGTCGCGGCGGCCGCCGGGGTCGACGGCGGCCTGGTCATGCACTACTTCGGCAGCAAGGACCTGCTTTTCGCCCGCGCCTCCGAGATCCCCGCGGACGAGCTGCCCGGCGGCACGGCGGACGAGGTGGCCGAAGCGCTGCTCACCTCGCTGGGCCGGCGCCTGAGCGACGAACCGACCGCGTCCCTGGCGGTGCTGCGCTCGATGCTCACGAACGCTGACGCCGCCGATCGCTACCGGGCCGCCGGCGAGCCGCAGCTCAACCAGCTCACCGAGGCGATCCCGACGTCCGACGCCGACCTGCGCGCGAGCCTGCTCAGCGCGATCGTCCACGGCGTGATCGCCGAGCGGTACCTGCTGCGCCTCACACACCTCGCGGACGCGTCACCGGAGCAGATCGTCGACCTGCTGCGCCCGTGCTTCCAGAGCCTGGCCACGCCGCCGCCGGAGCAGCCCCGGTAAGCCCGGCGGAGGGCGCCGGCCACGGCAGGGCGCACACCGAAATCGCCAGGGAGACCGCGGCCACCAGCAGAACCTGTTTCACACCGGCGAATCTGCTCAGGTCCGGAGATACGCGCCGGAGTCACGCCCCGGCCGGCGGCACCAGCACCTCGACCACACCGCCGGCCTCCCGGACGACCAGGCGGGGCAGCGGCGCGGGCGTCGCCGGCAGCTGGTGGCGCAGCACCGCGCCGTCGACGGCGAACGACGTGCGGTGGCACGGGCAGTCCAGCTGCCGCGCGGGCGCGTCCAGGTTCAGCCGGCAGCCCAGGTGCGTGCACGTCGCCGACACCGCGAGCACCTGCCCGCCGGACCGCCGGACGAACCCCGCCACGGCCCCGAAGTCGAACGGCAGCACCGCCCCCTCGGGCAGGTCGGTCGCCGCGGCGACGGCACGCCACTCGCCGCCGTCCGGCCGGAGCGTGGTGTCCGGGGGAGGGGACGGGGGGCGCCGCGGCCGGTTCGGCGCCGGACCCAGTGCGCGTCGCGGCCGGTCACCCCAGGCGCGCGGCGCGGGTCAGGAGGTGGCGCCGCTCGGGTTCGCTGGTGGTGCGCCGGGCCGCCTCGTGGTAGCCGGCGCGGGCCGCGTCGTGGTCGCCGGCCAGCTCCAGCAGGTGGGCCCGCACGGACACGAGGTGGTGGGACGCGGCGATGCGGTCGTCGGCCGAGACGGCGTCGAGCAGGGCCAGCCCGGCCGCGGGGCCGTGCACCTCGGCCACCGCCACCGCCCGGTTGAGCGTCACCGTCGGGTTCGGTGCCACGCGCTCCAGAACCGTGTAGAGGGCCAGGATCTGCGGCCAGTCGGTGACGCCGGCGGTGGGCGCCTCGTCGTGGACGGCGGCGATGGCCGCCTGGAGCTGGTAAGGGCCGATCGGGCCACGCGCCAGGGTGTCGGTCACCAGCGCGACACCCTCGGCGATGGCGGTGGTGGTCCAGAGCGTCCGGTCCTGCTCGCTCAGCGGCACCAGCGAGCCGTCCGCGGCCGTGCGGGCCGGGCGGCGGGCGTCGGTCAGCAGCAGCAGGGCCAGGAGCCCGGCCACCTCGCCGTCCCCGGGGACCAGCCGGTGCAGCTCGCGGGCCAGCCGGATGGCCTCGGCCGTCAGCTCGGCCCGCACCAGCCGCGCCCCCGACGTCGCCGTGTAGCCCTCGTTGAAGACGAGGTAGACCACCTGGAGCACGACGCCGAGCCGCTGTGCCTGCTCGGCCGGCGGCGGCAGGGCGAAGCCGGCGCCGGCCGCCTTGATGCGCTGCTTCGCCCGGCTGATGCGCTGCGCCATGGTCGCCTCGGGCACGAGGAAGGCCCGGGCGATCTCGGCGGTCGACAGGCCGCCGACGGCCCGCAGGGTCAGCGCGATCTGCGACGACGGCGTCGGCGCCGGGTGGCAGCACAGGAACAGCAGCGTGAGGGTGTCGTCGCCGGCTTCGGCGCCGGCGGGCAGCTCGCCGCCGGCGGGCGGAGGCGGCGTGCGGATCGCGTCGGCCTCCTCCCGCCGGCGGCGGGCGGCGTCGCTGCGCGCCTGGTCGGCGAGGCGCCGCGTCGCCACCGTCGTCAGCCACGCCCGGGGACTTTCCGGCCACCCCTCGACCGGCCACTGGGCGGTGGCCGCCACCAGGGCCTCCTGGACGGCGTCCTCGCAGGCGTCGAACCGGCCGTAGCGGCGCACCAGCGCGCCGAGCACCTCCGGGACCAGCCGCCGGACGGCCTGCCAGTCGGTCACGGCTCGATGTTCGCCTCGTGCATCAGCGGCCGGACCTCGACACCCCAGTGGCGCGCCGACGGGTTGCGCGCCGCGATCTCCAGGGCCCGGTCCAGGCTGTCGCAGTCGAGGATCGTGAAGCTGCCCAGGTACTCCTTGGCCTCGGCGTAGGGGCCGTCGGTCACCACCGGCGTCCCGCCGGCGACCCGGACCATCTTGGAGTTGAGCTGGTCGGCCATCCCGTAGGCGCCGACCAGCTCCCCGGACTCGAACAGCTCCTGGTTGAGGGCGTCGGTCTCGCGGATGAGCTCGGCGAGGGCCTCCGCGCCGATCGAGGTGAAGGCTTCCTCGTTGCCGTAGATCAGCAGCATGTACTTCACAGCGCGCTCCTCTGCTCCGCCTGGGCCGGTCCGACGAGGTCACCGCTGGCGCCGCGGTCGTCCAGCACCAGTTTCGCCCGCCCGGTGACGGTATAGCGGAGGTGGGTCACCCCGGGCGAGTCGACGACCCGGGCCGGGACCAGCTCGATGCCGTCGTCCGCGCCGAGGCCGAGGCCGGCGAACAGGTGCTGGCCCTCGCCCAGCAGCACCGGGGCGATGTGCAGGTCGAGCTGGTCGAGCAGCCCGGCGGTCAGCACCTGACGCAGGAGCTCGCCGCCGCCGGCCACCGCGACGTCCTTGCCGCCGGCGGCGTCCCGGGCCAGTTCGACGGCCCGCCCGGGTCCTTCGGTGACGAAGGTGAAGGAGGTGCCGCCCTGGCGTTCGAGCACCTCCCGGGGCCGGTGGGTGACGACGAACACCGGGGCGTGGAACGGCGGCTCGTCACCCCAGGGGAACTCGCCGGCGTCGAACATGCGCCGTCCCATGACGTAGGCGCCGGCCGCCGCGAACGTCTCCTCGACGATCTCCGAGTCGACCGACCGCTCGCCGCCGGCGAAGCCCTGCCGCTCCCGCCAGGCCGCGGCGTCGACGGCCCAGCGGGTGACCCGGAAGAACCCGGGTGCCTCCGGGCCCCGCATCCAGCCGCTCATGTCCCGGGGGTTCCGGGTGTCGCGCGGTCCGGTGTAGAAGCCGTCGAGGGACACCGACATCTGGGCGGTCACCTTGGTCATCGTTGCTGCTCCGCTCGTGGGGGCGGCCCTTTTCGGCCGCCGGTGCCCTTGAGTCGGAGCCGATCGCGCGTTCTCGACACGTGCCGGTGGGAAAAATCCGGGAAGTCCCGCCGGCCGCGTGTTCGTGGCGCCCGCCGACGGACCTCAGACGCGTGACACGCTGCCCGGTGGCCGGGCCGGCACGACCCGCAGCGGCGCGTCCGTGGCCGTGCGGACCTCGTCCTCGGTGACCCCGGGCGCCGTCTCGGCCAGGACGAGGCCTTCGGCCGTCACGTCGATGACGGCGAGGTCGGTGATGATCCGGTTCACCACGCCGAGCCCGGTGTAGGGCAGGGTGTTCTCGCGCAGGATCTTCGGGGAGCCGTCCTTGGCGGTGTGCTCCATCAGCACGATGACCCGCCGGGCGCCGTGGACGAGGTCCATCGCGCCGCCCATGCCCTTGACCATCTTGCCGGGCACGGCCCAGTTCGACAGGTCGCCGCGTTCGGAGACCTGCATCGCGCCCAGGACGGCGACGTCGAGGTGGCCGCCGCGGATGATGCCGAACGAGAGCGCGGAGTCGAAGAACGACGCGCCCGGGCGGACCGTCACGGTTTCCTTGCCGGCGTTGATCAGGTCCGGGTCGACCGCGCCGGGCGCCGGGTAGGGGCCGGTGCCGAGGATGCCGTTTTCGCTGTGCAGCACCACGTGCACGTCTTCGGGCAGGTAGCCGGGGATCAGCGTCGGCAGGCCGATGCCGAGGTTGACGTACTCGCCGTCACGCAGTTCGGCGGCCGCGCGCGCGGCCATCTGGGCACGGGTGAGGCTCATCGCCCGACCTCCGTCACGGTCGTCTTTTCGATGCGTTTTTCGAGGTTCGGCGCGTGCACGACGCGCTGGACGAACACGCCCGGCAGGTGCACTTCGGCCGGGTCGAGCTCGCCGGGTTCGACCAGCTCCTGGACCTCGGCGACGGTGATCCGGCCGGCCATCGCGCACAGCGGGTTGAAGTTCTGCGCGGACTTCTCGAACACGAGGTTGCCGTGCCGGTCGCCCTTCGCCGCCGAGACGAGCGCGAAGTCCGTGATGATGGCCTCCTCGAGAACGTGCGCGATGCCGCCGAACTCCCGGGTTTCCTTGGGGGGTGACGCGACCGCGACCGAGCCGTCGGCCGCGTAGCGCCACGGCAGTCCGCCGTCGGCGATCTGGCTGCCCACGCCCGCCGGGGTGAAGAACGCCGGGATGCCGCACCCGCCGGCGCGCAGGCGCTCGGCGAGCGTGCCCTGCGGGCAGAGCTCGACCTCGAGCTCGCCGCCGAGGTACTGGCGGGCGAACTCCTTGTTCTCCCCGACGTAGGACCCGGTGACGCGGCTGATCCGCCGGGCGGCCAGCAGGATCCCGAGCCCCCAGTCGTCGACCCCGCAGTTGTTCGACACGACACGCAGGTCGCCGACGCCCAGCTGGTACAGGGTCTCGATCAAGGTGGTCGGGATGCCGCAGAGACCGAACCCGCCGACGGCGAGCGACGCGCCCTCGGCGATCCCGGTCAAGGCCTGTTCGGCGGTGACGACTTTGTCCATGCCTGTTCTCCTCAGGAAGTGCCGGCGAGTGCCGTGACGGTGCGGGACGGGCTGGGCCGGCCGAGGCGCTCGGCCAGCCAGACGCTGGTGTCGACCAGCTTCCGCAGGTCGACGCCGGTTTCGATGCCGAGCCCGTGCAGCTGCCAGAGCAGGTCCTCGGTGGCGAGGTTGCCGGTGGCGCTGCCCGCGAACGGGCAGCCGCCCAGGCCGCCGGCGGACGCGTCGACGAGGGTGACGCCCTTGCGCAGCGCGGTCAGGGTGTTGGCCAGCGCCTGGCCGTAGGTGTCGTGGAAGTGCACGGCGATCGAGTCGACCGGGATGGCGGCCGCGATCAGGGCGTCGAGCACGGCCGCGACCCGGCCGGGGGTGGCGACGCCGATGGTGTCGCCGAGGCTGAGCTCGGTGCACCCCAGCGCGCGCATGCGGGTGGCGACGTCCAGGACGCGCAGGACGGGAACCTCGCCCTCCCACGGGTCGCCGAAGCACATCGACAGGTAGCCGCGCACGCCGATCCCGGCCTCCCGGGCGCGGGCGACGACCGGGGCGAACATCTCGAGGGACTCGCCGACCGTGCGGTTGAGGTTGCGCCGGGAGAACGTCTCGGTGACGCTGCCGAACACCGCGATGTCACGGACGCCCAGGTCGAGCGCGCGCTCGAGGCCGCGCAGGTTCGGCACCAGCACGGGGTAGCGCACGCCGGGGGCGACGGTGATCGCCCGGAGCAGCTCGTCGGCGTCGGCGAGCTGCGGCACCCACTTCGGGTGCACGAAGCTCGTCGTCTCCACGATCGTGTGGCCCGCGTCGACCAGGCGCTCGACGAACTCGGCCTTGACCGCGACCGGCAGCACGGTGGCCTCGTTCTGCAGGCCGTCCCGGGGGCCGACCTCGCAGATGGTCACCCGGGGCGGCAGCGGGAGGCCGTCGAAAGGTGTGACGCCGAAGTCCAAGACCGCTCCTGTCGTCTGTTCAGTGAACGCCGCCGCAGTCAACGGCGGCGGGCGACAGCCCGTCAACCACCTGCTGGTCTCGCGGCCGGAAGTTCTCGGCTGGCGGGCAATCACGGCGAGAGCGTTCACTGAGTGAACGTAGGATCGGTGGCATGACCGCTCCTCCCTCGACCGTGATCGGCCGGATCGCCGCGGTCCTGCGGGCGCTGTCGGCCGCGCAGCGCGACGGCGCGTCGACCTCCGAGATCGCGCGGGCGAGCGCGCTGGCCCGCCCGACCACCCACCGGCTGCTCGTGGCGCTGGCCGACGAGGGTTACGTGGACCGGGACCAGCGCAGCGGGCAGTGGTTCCTCGGACCGGAGCTGTACCTGCTCGGCGGAGTCGCCGCGAACCGCTACGACGTCACCCGGCACGCCCGCGCCAGCGTCCACCGCCTCGCCGCCGCGACCGGCGAGAGCGCGTTCTTCTCCGCCCGCCGCGGCGAGGAAACGGTGTGCCTGCTGCGCGAGGACGGCGCGTTCCCGATCCGCTCGTTCGTGCTCTTCGAAGGCGCCCGGTTCCCGCTCGGCGTCGTCTCCGCCGGCCAGGTCGTGCTGGCCATGCTGCAGGACCGCGAAATCGACGACTACCTCGGCCGGACGGACCTCACGCCCCAGTGGGGCCCGCAGCACCGGGCGGAGGCGGTCCGCGAGCGGATCGCCCGCACCCGCGAACTCGGTTACGCCGTCAACCCGGGGCTCGTCGTCGAGGGCAGCTGGGGGATGGCCGCGGCCGTGTTCGACCAGGCCGGCGAGCCCGCCTGGGCCTTGACCCTGACCGGCGTCGAGTCCCGCTTCCGCGACGACCGACGTCCCGAGCTCGGCGCTCTGCTGCTCGACGAAGCACACCGGTTGACCAAGGCCCTGCAAGCCCGGATGGGCAGCTGAGCCCTTCCGCGCCGGCCTGCCGCCGGACAGCGCCCTGTGCCCGGACCCTGATTTCTGGTGCATTCGCTGCCATGTCGAACGGGGAGTTCGCTTATGCCGCAACCGTTTCCCCGACACCGTCGGCCGGTTGTGGGCCCGGTGAAGCGGGGGAAGTGGCTGGTTCCCGGTCGGAACAAGCTGCCCCTGTGGTCAGCCTCTAGCGGGACTCGAAGCTGTGGCGCGCCGGCGTGGACTGGTATCCCCCCGGCGGTGGCCGATCGCCGGCTTTGTGCTGGTGTCGCTCGGGTTCGCTCTCGACCGGCTTCGTGGCCACCGCTGGACGGCCCACGCCGTACCGACCGGATGGTATGTTGGCCGCGTGATCGAAGCGGCGCGGCAGACCTGGCGATTCCTCGAGCCCTACCACGGAATGATCTACTTCGCCCCGGAAGCGGCGGCCGCCTACGAGGAACTCGGGCTCACCGGGCGTGCCGGGTACTTCGCGTCGAGGTCGGCGGCGCTCGGCGCGGTGCCGGCGCCGGTCGTGGTCGCGACCTTCTACAACTTCAACCCCGTCCTCGTCCGGGAGTCGATCACCACCGCCTGGTCCACCACCGACCCGGCCGCCGTCCTCGCCGCGCGCTACGCCGCGGCCGACCGGGCCCTGCGCGCCGTGCTGGGTGACGCGATCACCTCGCCCGAGATGCGCCGGGCCGCCACTCTCCTGCGCGAGGCCGCCGAGGCCGTCACCGGCGACGTCACCGGCCGGCCGCTCTTCGCCGCCCATGCGTCCCTGCCGTGGCCCACCGAGCCGCATCTCGTTCTGTGGCACGCACAAACCCTGCTTCGGGAGTACCGCGGCGACGCGCACATCGCCGCCCTGCTGACGGCCGGTCTGCGCGGCATCGAAGCCCTCGTCACCCACGCCGCTTCCGGTGCGGTCCCCGCCGAAACCCTGCGCACTTCCCGGTCGTGGTCCGAAGAGGACTGGAACCGGGCCGTCGCCGGCCTCCGCGAGCGGGACTGGCTCACCGGCGACGCCGACCTGACGTTCACACCCACCGGCACGGCCCGCCGAGCGGAAATCGAGACGGCGACCGACGAGAACAGCGTGATTCCCTACGCGCACATCGGCGAGTCCGCCTGCGCGGAACTGCAGACACTGGTCCGCCCGTACAGCCGCGCGCTCGCGAAGGAACTCATGCCCTGGGCCCTCGCGAGGCAGTAGCGGGACGTCGTAGCGCAGCGGCCGCCGAAACCGCGGTCGTCAGCTGCACCAGCCGGTGAACGAGTGATCCGCCTTGTAGCGGAGGTTCACCGTCCGGGTGTTGGCCGGGAGCCGGATCGGGCCCGGCCGGTCCGGGTCGAACGCGAAGCCGCCGCCGACGAACGTCGCGCGGGACTTGGCCGGGTCGGCGGGGCTGTCGCCGATCGCCCAGATCTCGATCGCGGTGACCTTGCGGCCGAAGTGGGCGGCGACGAACAAGCTGCCCTTGCCGTTGCACGGGATCGAGACGTAGTCGTCGTCGGCGGCGGGAGTCAGCACGGCAAGACCTTCTTCCGTTGTCGTGGGCCGGGGTTCGGGGTCGACGCCGGGCCAGTGGTCGGCGACCGACGAGAGGTCGTAGCCCGGCGCGACGTCGCCGCGGTACTGCTTGGCGACCGCGCCGGCCGGGATCGCGGGATCGCCGTCGAACCGGGCGATCCAGTAGTGCGGCTCGGCGACTCCCGCCGCGCGGAAGGCGGCGCGCACGGCCGGCCAGGTGGACGCGTTGCAGTAGACCGTCGGATCGGCTCCGGCGGCGCGGCGCAGCCGCACCCAGCCGGGGGCCTGCTCGGGCCGGGCGTCACCGGGCTCGACGTCGAGCACGTGCCCGGCGTTCGTCGTCGCCTTCTTGACGATCTCGACCTTCACCGCGTCCGGGAACCGGGCCCAGTCGGCGTCGGTCCAGGGCTCGAGCCTGATCTTGTCGATGTAGCCGGCGACCATGGCCGCGGTGAGCGGGATGTGCGTCGCCGTCACGGCGTCGTACATGGTGCGCATGTGCCCTCCGTCCGGGAGTTCCGCGCCGGTCTTCGTCGGCGGGAAGCCCGGCTGGGGTCACGGTTACAGAGCGCGTCGACAATCCGTCGACACCGGGAACGGGCTCAGCGCAGTTCCTGGATGCGGATCAGGTTGCCGGCGGGATCGCGGAAGGCGCTGTCGCGGACGCCGTACGGCTGCTCGATCGGCTCCTGGACGACCTCGGCGCCCGCGGCCTGCACCTTCTCGAAGGTGGCATCGAGGTCGGGGGTGGCGAGCATGATCCAGCCGAAGGTGCCCTTCGCCATCATCTCGGTGATGGTGCGGCGCTCGACGTCGGTGATGCCGGGGTCGGCGCCCGGGGGTGCCAGGAGGAGGGACGTGCCGGGCTGCCCGGGCGGGCCGACCGCGATCCAGCGCATCGTGCCCTTCCCGACGTCGCTGCGGACCTCGAAGCCGAGGACGTCGCGGTAGAACGCCAGCGAGGCGTCCGGGTCGTCGTGGGGGAGGACCGTCGTGTGGATGGTGATGTCCATGGCGGTCACGCTAGCCGCGATCCCGCGTACCCGGACGGCGACGGGCCGCCGGCTCCCGGAGGGGAACCGGCGGCCCGGGTGCCGGACGGGGTGAGCTCCTGCCCGTCGGCGAACCGTCGTTCCGGCCGTGGTGCCCGGGCTCGCCGGGGAAGGCGCCGCCGCGGGGCCGGGATCACCTCGCCCGTGGCAGGTCTTCACCGCCGTGCCGGGACGGCGCTCCCGGCGTGCCCGGGGGCCTGGCCCTGATCAGGCCCGCGGCTCGGCCTCGATGGCGCCGACCTGGTCCGGGTCCTCCGGGGCGGGCATGTGGCGGATGCTGTCGCTGCCCTTGTGGTCGTGGGCGCGGGTGTACTGGGTGTCCAGCACTCGGCCCAGCTTGTGCGCCGCGCCGGCGTAGGCGTCGTCCACGGTCGCCGCGTGGTGGGTGACCGCGACCGGTTGCTTGCCGCCCGGCCGGGCCTCGATCACGCACTTCTTGTCCTCCGGCTTGCTGCCTCCGTCTTCGCTGAGGTGCACCTCCACCCGGGTCAACCAGCCGCCGAACCGGGAGAGGGCGTTCTCCAGGTCGGTCGTCACATAGGTGGCCAGTCCTTCGCCACCGTGGATGTTGTGGTCGGTGTTGACCTGGATCTGCACGAGCACCCTCCAAAGCGGGACAGCGATGAACTCCTGCAGTACCACCGGGGCGGCCGGCTCAAACCCGGTGCCGCATTGCCGTGCGTGTTTTCCGCCGCGCTGATTCTCGTCCGAAGGCCGGGAGCGGCGAGGGACGCGGTGAGGCGATGGAGCGCGATGACGGGGACGAACCGACGGCAACGCACTCGAGCACGCGGATCACACGGTGAGGACGAGCTTGCCCCGCAGGTGGCCGCGCTCGAGCAGCCGGTGGGCGTCGGCGACGCGCTCGAACGGGAACGTCTCCTGCACGTGGACCCGGAGCTTGCCCTGCTCGACGAGGTCGGCGAGCCCGCGCAGGGCAACGGGGTCGGGGTCGACCCCGATCCCGCTGAAGCGCCGGCCGGCCGCCTCGAACTCGGCGGCGAGCTCCGCGTCCTCCTCGGCGACCGCCGTCACCAGGTGGCCTCCCGGGCGGAGCACACCCAGCGACCGCCCGGCGGTGTCACCGCCGATCGTGTCGAGCACGACGTCGATGTCGCGGACCGCCTCGGCGAAGTCGACCGCCGTGTAGTCGATCACCTCGTCGGCGCCGAATCCCTCGACGAACTCCCGTTTGCCCGTACTGGCCGTCGCGATCACGTGCGCGCCGAGCGCTTTCGCGAGCTGGATCGCGACGTGGCCGACCCCGCCGCCACCGCCGTGGATCAGGACGCGGTCGCCCGCGGTCACGCCGGCGATGTCGACGAGGCCCTGCCACGCCGTCAACCCGACTACCGGTAGCGCCGACGCCTCGACGTGCGACAGCGACGCCGGTTTGCGGGTCAGGTGCAGTGCCGGCGCCGACACGAATTCGGCGTACGCGTTGGCCGCCCGGGGGAACAGCGGCATGCCGAACACTTCGTCGCCGGGCCGGAACCGCCACGCCTGCGCCTCTTCGACCACACCGCTGATGTCCCAGCCGAGGGTGAACGGCGGCCGGCCGAGCAGCGGGAATTCGCCGGCCCGCAGGCGCGCTTCGAGCGGGTTCAGCCCGATCGCCTTGACCCGGACGAGCACTTCGGTCGGGATTGCCCGGGGTGCGGGCGCGTCCACGACGGTGAGCACCTCGGGACCGCCGAGCTTCTGCTGGGTGATGACTCGCATGATTCTCCTGGCTCTCTTTCTCGGGCGACAAACCCAGGCTAGGTTTCCCATGGGAACCGCCAGGTACCTTTGGTTCCATGAGCGGTTTCGGTTCCGGCGATCTCTTTCTCGCCGACTGCCCGGCGCGGCTGGCGCTCGACCTGATCGCCGACAAGTGGACGGCGGTCGTGCTCTACGGCCTCAGCCAGGGCCCGGTGCGCCACGGCGAGCTGGTCGCGCTGATCGGCGGCATCTCCCGCAAGGTGCTCACCCAGACCCTCCGGCGGCTCGAGGCGCACGGACTGATCCGCCGCCACGCCTACGCCGAGGTGCCGCCCCGCGTCGAGTACGAGCTCACCTCGCTCGGAGCGACGCTGATCGAGCCGATCCACGTGCTGACCGAGTGGGCGAGGGCGAACGGCGAGGCCGTGCTCGACGCACTCGACGCCGAGCCGGTCGCCCAGGGCGACTGAGGCCCTGGGGCACCGGACAGCGACGGTCGTTGTCCTGGCTCGGCCTCGCGCAGCACTACCAGTCGTGAAACCCGGCGGACCGGTTGTTGACACCGTTGGCTAATGTCACTAGCTTAAAGCTATCGAAGTTAGCCAACGCGGGGAGAACGTCATGACCGAGCACCTGAGCATCGCCGGCAACACCATCGCCTACGACCTGACGGGGGAGGGGCCGCTCGTCGTGCTGGCGCACGGCATCGGCGACAGCCGCCACTCCTACCGGTTCCTCGCCCCGGCCCTGGCCGCGGCGGGGTACCGGGTCGCGAACGTCGACATCCGCGGGTGCGGTGACTCCGGCCTCGGCTGGGACGGCTACAGCCGCACCGACATCGCCGGTGACCTGGTCACCCTCGTCCGGCACCTCGGCGGGCCGGCCGTGCTCGTCGGGCAGTCGATCAGCGGGGGCGCCGCGACCATCGCGGCCGCCGTCGCGCCCGAGCTGATCGCCGGGGTCGTCGAGCTGGCGCCGTTCACCCGCGCGCAGTCGTTCGACCTCGGCGGGCTGCTGCGGGTGAAGCGCTTCCGGGCCGGCTACACCCAGATGGCGCAGGTCATCATGCGGGGCAAGGTGGCGAACTGGAAGAAGTACCTCGACGTCGCGCTGCCGGTCAAACCCGCCGACTGGGACGCCGAACTGGCCCGCATCGAGGCGAAGCTGAGCGAGCCGGGCCGCATGGAAGCATTGCGGGCCATGTGCAAGACCAGCCCGGCCGACGCCGGGAAGCAGCTGCCGAACCTCCGGTGCCCGGTCCTGATCGTCGAGGGCAGCCTCGACCCGGACTGGGCCGACCCGCGCGCCGAGGGCGAGAAGATCCTCGCCGATCTGCCGCGGGGTCTCGGGGAACTGGTGGTCGTCGACGGCGCCGGGCACTACCCGCACGTCCAGGCGCCCGAGCGGGTCGCCGAGCTGACCCTGCCCTTCCTGGACCGGACGCTCGCCCGTGCCTAGGGCCGGGCTGACCCCGGCGGCGGTCACCGAAGGCGGCGCCGCGCTGGTCGACGAGGTCGGGTTCGCCCAGCTCAGCATGGGCCTGCTCGCCGAGCGGCTCGGGGTCCGGACACCGTCGCTCTACAAGCACGTCAGCAGCCAGGCCGAGCTCGCCCACCGCATCGCCGTCCAGGCCATGACCGAGGTCTCCGCCGCCATCCGCGACGCGACCCAGGGCCGGTCCGGCAGCGAAGCCCTCGCCGCCGGCGCGCAAGCGATGCGCGGTTACGTCAAGGCACACCCCGGCAGGTACGCGGCGGCCAACGCGGCTCGCGCGACCGGACCCGGCGACCCGCTCGTCGCCGCGGGCGACCAGGTGCTCGCGTCCTGGGCGGCGATGCTGCACGGGTACCGGATCGACCCCGCCCAAGAGGTCCACGCGTTGCGGCTGGTGCGCACCGTCCTGCACGGGTTCGCCACCCTGGAGGAAGCGAGCGGGTTCCAGATCGCCGTCGACGTGGACGCCACCTTCACCTGGATGATCGACTTCGTCGACCGCGGCCTGCGGGCCTTGGGCGACACGCCCTGAGGTCACCGCCGGCGCTCACGGCAGCGGCAGTGTGAGCCGGAAACACGCGCCTTCACCCACGGCGGTCTCCAGCTCGACGTCGCCGCCGTGGGCCCGGGCCAGGGAGCGCGCGATCGCCAGGCCGAGGCCGGCGTCGGCGCCGCCCGAACGGGTGCGGGCCCGGTCGGCGCGGTAGAAGCGGTCGAAGACGCGGCCCGCCTGCGCGGCGGTCAGGCCCGGGCCCTGGTCCGCGACTTCGAGCACCGCCCGGCCGCCGGCCGTGCCGACGCCGATGCGGACCGCGGTGCCCGGCGGGGTGTGGGCGGCGGCGTTGCCCACCAGGTTGGTGACGACCTGCCGCAGCCGCGCCTCGTCGGCGTGGACCGGTGCCGGGCCGGGCAAGCCGGTGCCGCCCGGTCCGGTGAGCTCGACCGGCCGGGCCGGGTCGAGGGCGCGCAGGTCGTGCCGGGCGTCGCCGGCGAGGGTGCGCAGGTCCATCGGCGCCCGGTCGAGCTGCCCTTCGGGCGCGTCGTCGAGCTGGGCGAGCAGGAGCAGGTCCTCGGTGAGGGCGGTGAGCCGGGTGGCGTCGCGGTCGATGCGGCTCATCACCTCGTCGACGTCGGCCCGTCCCGGCAGCGCCCCCATCCGGTAGAGCTCGGTGGAACCCTTGATGCCGAACAGCGGCGTGCGCAGCTCGTGGCTGACGTCGGAGACGAACTCGCGCATCCGGGCTTCGGACGCGGACCGGTCGGCGAAGGCCCGTTCGAGCTGGCCGAGCATCGTGTTGAGCGAGGCCGCGAGGTGCCCGATCTCCGTCCCGGGCGACGCGAGGACGGGCACGCGGCGAGTGAGGTCGCCTTCGGCGATCGCGGCCGCCGTGTGCTCGATCCGGCGCAGCGGCCGCAGCCCCCGGCCGAGGGCGAACCAGCCGACCGCGGTCAGCAGGACCAGCAGCACGGCGCCGCCGATCAGGCTGCTCGAGCGGAGCTGGGCGATCGTGGCGTCGGCTTCGGCGCGCGGCGCGGCCGCGAGGACCGTCCCGTTCCAGCCGACGGTCGGCCGGGCGACGGCGCGCCAGCGTCCCGAGCCGTCGGCGGCCGGCAGATCCACCGCGGTCCCGTCGGCGGGCACGGCGCGCAGCGCGCTGTCGGCCGGCAGCGCGGCGGTGTCGAGGCGGGTGGAGTGGATGCCGCCGGCGACCGAGCCGTCGGCGTCCAGGTACACCAGGTACGGCGTGCCGAACAGGTCGAGGGCGGGATCGAGGAGTTCGGGCCGCGCGTTCGTGTTCTCGAGCCCCGGCGGCCCGGCGGCCGGCACCCGCGAGATCAGCCCGGTCAGGGAGCCCAGCTGACCGTCGAGGCGGTCGAGCTGGTAGCGCTCCACGTGGTCGGAGACGACCGCGCCGATCAGGCCCAGCCCGGCCAGCAGCAGCCCGGCGGTGAGCAGCAACAGCCTGGCCCGCAACGAAAGCCGCTTCACCGCCGGGGCTCCCGCAGCACGTAGCCCACGCCGTGCACGGTGTGGATCAGCTTGGGCTCCCCGGTGTCGGCTTTCCGGCGCAGGTAAGAGATGTAGGTGTCGACGATGCTGGCGTCGCCGCCGAAGTCGTAGCGCCACACGCGGTCGAGGATCTGCGCCTTCGACACCACGCGCCCGGCGTTCTCCATCAGGTAGTGCAGCAGCCGGAACTCGGTGGCGGAGACGCGCACGGGCCGCCCGTCCCGCGTCACCTGGTGCCCCTCGACGTCGAGGGCGAGGGCGCCCACCGTCAGCACGCCGGCGAGCTGACCGGTGGTCCGGCGGAGGATCGCGCGGATCCGCGCGATCAGCTCCGCCAGGTCGAACGGTTTGGTCACGTAGTCGTCGGCGCCGAGGGACAGGCCGGTGACCTTGTCGGCCTGGCGGTCGCGCGCGGTGAGGAACAGGACGGGCACCGGGGCGTGCCGCTCGCGCAGCCGCCGGACGACCTCGAAGCCGTCCATGTCCGGCAGCATGACGTCGAGCAGCACCAGGTCGGGCGGCTGCGCGGTGGCCGCGGCGACGGCTTCGCCCGCCGTCGCCGCGGAGGTCACCTCGAAACCGGCGAACCGCAGCGCGGCGGAGAGCAGCTCGCGGACGGTGGCTTCGTCGTCGACCACCAGCAGCCGCCCGGACGTCATCGCTTCCATGCCCGCGAGGATACGGAGATCGCGCCGGCGAGCAGGCCGCTCGCGAACCCCGCCACCGCGCCGGCCGCCAGCGCGAGCAGAGGATTCGCGGACAGCCTCCCGTCGAGGACCGGGATCGGCAGCCCGAACGCCGTGACGCCGAGGTCGACGGAAACCCGGGACAGCAGCGTCACGACCGCCAGCGCACCACCCGTCACCGCGGCGAACACCCCGGCGCGGCGTAACAAGCCACCGGAGCCGGACCGCGTGGCGACGACGACGGCGCAGGCCGTCAGCACCACCACCGGCACCCAGATCCAGGCGCCACCCGGCTCGATCCCGTGGACAGCACAGGAAAGCACGCCGCCGGACGTCACCGTCCACGGCACGCCGAGCCCGAGCACCAGCGCGCCGGCCACCGCCTGCGGCAGGGCGAGCAGGACGATTCCGGCCGCCGCCGCGCCGCCGAACACCCCCGCGACGAGCACGCCGCAGGCGGTGAGCACCCCGAATGCCATTGCGGCCCAACGTAATCCCGGCACGACGGCCGGGAACCGCCCGGCGAGCGCGCACGACCCGGCGACCACGAGCGCCCAGACCGCCGCAGCCGCCACCGTCGGCAGGAAGGCCGCGGAGAACCCGGCGTCGACCGCTCCGCCCAACCGCGATGCCGCGCCCGTGCCCGCTCCGCACACCGACCCACCGCCCGAATCGCCCGGCATCCGAAGAGCCAGATTTCCCTTTGACAGCAGGGAGATCGCGGCCAGACCGACCACAACGGCGACGGCCGCGCTCGTGGCACGGACGGCCAGCCCGTCCCGGCCGTGCCGCAGCACCAGAGCCCCGAGCACCACCGCGCCCGCCAGGGAGACACCCAGCGGCAGGACGTCGACGGCGCCGTGCACGGTGACCGGCAGCGCGCCGGACGGGGTCGCGACGACGTCCGCCGAGCCGCCCACGGCCAGCGCGACAACCGTCGCCGTCAGCGCCGTGAGGTCGCCGAACCGCCCGGCGCCGAGCAGCAGCAGGGCGGCCAGCGCGATGGCCGCCATGACGAGCAGGGCGGCGGCCGCCGCGCCCAGGCCCCGGCGGACGTCCCGCATCAGACGTCCCGGCGCCGGAAGACGGCGAACGCGACGGCCAGCACAGCGGCGACGCCGAGACACAGCCCGCCGAGGTTCAGCCACGGGTGCGGGAACCCGGGATCGGGCACCGTCTTGAGGACCTCGGCCGCGCCCAGCGTCGGCCAGTAGCGGAAGAGACCCTGGAGCCACCCGGGGAACGCCCCCGCGATCCCGGGGATCAGGAAGACGATGCCCACCAGGGTGGCGAACGCGCCCGCCGTGGCCCTTGCGAGCACGCCGAGACCGACCGCGAGCAGCGCGATCGCCGTCAGGTAGACGCCGCCGCCCGTCACCGCGGAGAGCACGCCGGGATCGCCGAGGCCCGCGTTCGGCGCGTCCTGCAGGGCGAAGACGGCCTGGCCGAGGAAGAAGGCGGCGAACATCAGCGCCTGGCCGGCCACGAGGGCGACCGCCGCGGCCACCATCACCTTGGCCACCAGCGTCCGGTGCCGGCGCGGGGTGGCGATGAGCGTCGTCTGCATCAGCCCGGTCGCGAACTCCGCGGTGACGACCAGGATGCCGAGTACCCCGACGACCAGCTGGGCGACGACGTACGACATCAGGCTGCGCCCGGCCGGGTCCCACGCCTGCTGGTCCGCGAGCGTCGCGCTCGCGTACCCCTTGCCGGCGGCGTTCGCGGTCAGGGCGGTGATGCCGAGCCCGGCCACGAACAGGCACGCCAGGGTGAACCAGGTGGAGCGCAGGCTGCGGAGCTTGATCCATTCCGCATGAACGGTGCGGACGGTGTGGGTGAACGCGTTCATCCGGCGACCCCCTGGTACTCGACGCTGTCCTTGGTCAGTTCCATGAAGGCGTCCTCCAGCGAGGCGCGCTGCGGGGTGAGCTCACCGAGCGCGACGCCGTGGTAGGCGGCGAGCTTGCCGATCTCCGTGCTCGACAGGCCGGAGACGACGAGCGAGGACTCGAGGCCGTCCCGCACCGTGGCTCCGGCGGCGGTGAGCCGCAGCGCGAAACCCGGGTCGGGCGTGCGGACGAGCACGGTGCCCGCACCGCTCGCGCGCATCAGCTCCCCGACGCCGGTGTCGGCGATGAGCCGGCCGCGGCCGATGACGACCAGGTGGTCGGCGGTCTGCGCCATCTCGCTCATGAGGTGGCTGGACACGAGCACCGCGCGGCCGTCGCGGGCGAGGGACCGCATGAAGTCCCGGATCCAGCGGATCCCTTCGGGGTCGAGGCCGTTGACCGGCTCGTCGAAGATCAGCACCCGCGGGTCGCCGAGCAGGGCCGCCGCGATGCCGAGGCGCTGCCGCATGCCGAGGGAGAACCCGCCGGCCCGCTTGCCGGCGACGTCCTCCAGCCCGGTCCGCGCGAGCACCTCGCCGACCCGGCGCCGGGGCAGGCCGTTGCTCACGGCGAGGGCCAGCAGGTGGTCGTGGGCCTTCCGGCCGCCGTGGACGGCCCCGGCGTCGAGCAGCGCGCCCACTTCGGTGAGCGGCACGGGAAGGTCCCGGTGGCGGCGGCCGCCGATGGTGGCCGAGCCCCGGGTCGGTGCCGCCAGGCCCAGGATCATCTTCATGGTCGTGGACTTGCCGGCGCCGTTCGGTCCGAGGAACCCGGTCACCTGCCCGGGTTCGACGGTGAACGAGAGGTCGTCCACCACGGTGTCGGGCCCGTACCGCTTGGTCAGGCCCCGTACGTCGATCGTGGTCATGGGGTGAGCGTGACCGGCCGATCCGACCGGTTCCTGAGAGCTTCTGGGAGAACTCTGTGAATCCGGCGTCCACGGTGGAGGCCGCGCCGTGCGTCCACAAGGAATCGAAACGCTCGGGGGCTCAGTGTGGCGGCGCGGTGAAGGCCCGGGCGCCGCGGACTGACCCCTCGTGGTCTCCGCTTATTCGGAGGGTCGGGAAGCCTCTTCACCGACATCCACCGCGTCGAATTGTTCGATGGCGTGCGGAATCCGGAGGACGACCGGGCCGCGAACGCACACGGCGTGGTGCCCGGCACCGGTTTCGCGACCCGGACGGACGGCGGTCTGCACCCGTCCGAGGTCACGATTGACCACGTCGACCGGGCCTCGGTCACACTCCGTGCCCGATCGGGCGATACCGGTTACTCAACCGCAACCTACGTGTCATGCCCGGGATCTGGTTTTGTACCGTTCACTCCGGGTAAATTGATTCCGGAGGAAACCCACGGTGGTGTTCTCGCCATCGGCGAACAGCTCAACGAACGCTATTCCGCGCGGCTGAAATGCCGCGTAGTCGTCCGACCCGTCCAGAATGCGTGCGGGCCGGGCGAAAACGTCTCGGGTGATGGTCGAGAATCCTGCCGCCGCCCGGCTTTCCCGTCATCCAGGCGGAATCCCCGCCTCGTCGAATCGACCCTCCGGCCGGTCCGGGGTGCCGATCGGAAAGCGGTACCCGGGGATGGCCGCGGCCTGCCGATCCGTTCGGTGGTGCCGATGCGCCGTCACGAAGTGAACGACAACGGAATTCCCTGCATACGTCGAAGACGGATGGCTGACTCACTCATGTCGCGAAGCACGGCTTGACGGAGCTCGACGCTCCGGACCTCAAGGCCCAGGAGGAGCGATGTCCCGTGCCACCACGGTTTCCACCGTCGTGATCTTCATCTTGGCGTTGAACCTGCGGCCGGCCGTGACCAGCCTGGGCGCGGCCCTGCCGGACATCTCGGTCGCCGGTTCCCTGGTCGCCGCGGTCCTCGTGGCCCTGCCCCTGTGGGCGATCGGTCTCGGCGGCTGGGCGACCCCGTGGTTGTGCGGCCGCGCCGGAACCCACCGGACCGTCACCTTGTCCCTGATCGGGCTGGCGGGGGCGTTGCTCGGGCGGGTCCTCGGCGGCCCGATCCCGCTGCTGGTCGGGACGGCGCTGGCGTGCCTGTCCATCGCCGTGCTCGGCACCGTGCTACCGCTGCTGGCCAAGGGATCCGCGGCCTACCCGCTCGGGCTCGGGCTGGGCAGCACGGCCGGGGCACTGATCACCCCCGTCGCGGTGCTGTCGTCGTCGTGGCGGGTCGGCCTGGGCCTGTGGGCGTTCGTGGCCTTGCTGTCCCACCGGGTGTGGCGGCGCACGCCCGGCGAGTTCGTGGCGCCGCGGCGGGCCTCCGGGCCGGTGCGGGCGCGGGCCCTGACCCTCCACTTCGGACTCATCTCGACGGTGACGTTCCTGGTCATGGGCTGGCTCCCCGGGATCCTGCGTGACGGGGGTGTCTCGCCCACGACCGCGGGCGCGTGTCTCGCGGTGTCGATGGCCATGGGGCTGCCGATGATGTGGCTGGTGCCGGGCTGGACCCGCAGGTGGCGCAACCAGACCCTGCTCGTCGTCGTCCTCGCCGCGCCCAACGTCATCGGCGTGGCCGGCCTGCTCGTCGCGCCGGCGGCCGCGCCCTGGGTGTGGGCCGCGGCGACCGGCATGGGCATGGGGTCGCTGGCGTTCGTCCTGACGACGATCTCGTTGCGCAGCAAGGAAGGCTCGCTCTCGCTGTCCGCGGTGGTCCAGGGAGTGGGGTACGTGGTCGCCGGCTTCGGGGTGCTGGCGTGCGGCTGGCTGCACACGCACACCGGTGGCTGGCGGATGCCGTTGCTGCTGGTGCTGGCGATCCTGCTCGGCCAGGTGCTCAGCGGGCACCTCTCGGTGTCGCGTCGGGCCACGGTGATCCCGTTCCCGTACCGGTTCCCGCTCCGGCCCCGGCGGGGCATCATCCCCGAGGTCCCGCTGCGGCCCCCGCGGGAGATCCCCGACGTCGGGGCCTGACGCGCGGACCGGCGTCGCCGGCCGACGCGACATTGATCACTCCGGCGGCCGGCCGCCCGGGTCGGTCACGCATGATGCACGGAGATGGTTGACGACTTTCGCCTGCGCTCGGTCGCCGTGGCGGCGTACGGGCCGGCGGCCCTGTTCGGGCTGTCCGAGGGAGCCGTGCTGCCGGTCGTCGTGCTGAGCGCGATCGACCGCGGGGCGAGCACCTCCACGGCCGCGCTGATCGCCGCGCTGCTCGGCGTCGGGTCCCTGGTCGCGAACATCCCGGCCGGGATGCTGGCGACCCGGTTCGGCGAACGCCGGTCGATGCTCCTGGCGGCGGCCGTGATGGTCGCAGGCGTCCTGACCTGCCTGGTCGACCTGGGCCGCGGGCCGTGGTCGCTGCTGCTCTACGGCTGCGGGATCCTGCTGATCGGGGCGGCGAGCGCGGTCTACAGCCTGGCCCGCCAGTCGTACCTGACCGAGATCGTGCCGGCGCACATGCGGGCCAGGGCGTTGTCGACGCTGGGCGGGAGCATGCGCGTCGGCGTGTTCCTCGGGCCGTTCGCCGGGGCCGGGGCGATGCAGTTCGCCGGGCTGCCGGGCGCGTACTACGTGAGCCTGGCCGCGATCGTGGCGGGGGGCGCTCTGGTGTTCCGTGTGCCCGACCTGCAGGTCAGCGCCGGCGACCGGGCGGACGCGTCCGCCGTCACGACGCGGGGGATGCTCCGGCAGCGCTGGCGGGTGTACGCGACGCTGGGCGCCGGGGTCCTGTTGCTGTCGGCGATCCGGCAGACCCGCCAGACCGTGGTGCCGCTGTGGGCGGCGCACATCGGGCTGTCGCCGACGGCCGGCTCGATCGTCTACGGCCTCGCCGGCGCCGTCGACGCGCTGACGTTCTACCCGGCCGGGAAGGTGATGGACCGCCACGGCCGGCGGTGGGTGGCCGTGCCCGCGACGCTCGTGCTGGGCGTTTCCTTCGTCGCCATGCCGTTCGCGAGCGGCGCGGTCGCGCTGACGGTGGCGGCCATGGTGATGGGGTTCGGCAACGGCATCGGGTCGGGCATCGTGATGACGCTCGGCGCCGACGTGTCACCCCGGGTGGGGCGGCCCACCCACATCGCCATCTGGAACGAGCTCTCGGACATCGGCTCCGGGGTCGGGCCCCTGATCCTGTCCGCGGTGACCGCGCTGGCCGGCCTCGGCGCCGGAATCGTGGCGAGCGGCCTGGTCGGGTTCGCCGCGGCCGGGGCGTTGTGGCGGTGGATCCCGCGACCGCAGCGCCCCGGTCCTTAGCCGGGGCGTTTCGCGGCGGACACGGTGGTGTAGGCGATGTCCTGCCCCGCGCGCTCCCAGATCACGTCGGAGCAGTCCAGGCCCTCGGCGGAAAGCCGCCGCTTGACGACCTTGAACGTCGACGTCCGCGGCAGTTCCCGGACCGTGCGCACGTACCGGGGCACCTGTTTGGGCCCGAGATCCGGCTGACCGGCGAGGAACCGGCCGAACCCGGCGGGGTCCACGGGGGTGCCGTCGGTGACGATGGCGGCCATCACCTGGTCCCCGGTCACCGGGTCGGGCACCGCGTAGACGGCGGTGTCGACGATCGCGGGGTGGCGCAGCAGGATCCGCTCGATCGGCGCGGTGCCGAGGTTCTCCCCGTCGACGCGCAGCCAGTCGCCGAGCCGCCCGGCGAAGAAGCAGAACCCGTCGGCGTCGGCGTAGGCGAGGTCACCGGTGTGGAACCGGCCGCCGCGCAGCCGTTCCGCGTCGGCCCCGGGGTCGCGGTAGTACCCGGCGAACCAGCCGGCGCCGGTGGTGTTGACCAGTTCGCCGACGGCCTCCTCGGCGTTGACCAGCCGGCCGTCGGGACCGAATTCGGCGGGTGGGCACGGCCGGCCGGTGTGCGGGTGCACGATGGCCACGTCGTCGGCCGGCCGGCCCAGCGAGCCGGGCGGGGTGTCGTCGGTGCGGGCGAACCCCACACCGCCCTCGGTGGAGCCGAACGCGTCGACGACCTTGCAGCCGAACCGCTTCTCGAACGCGGCCAGGTCGGCGCTCGCTCCTTCGTTGCCGTAGACGAGGCGCAGGGGGTTGTCCGCGTCGTCCGGACCCGGGGGAGTGGCGACCACGTAGGACAGCGGTTTGCCGACGTAGTTGGCGTAGGTCGCACCGAACTTCCGCACGTCGGGCAGGAAGCCGGAGGCGGAGAACCGGCGGCGCAGGGCGATGCCCGCGCCCGCCGCGAGCCCGACCGCCCAGCCGGCCATGATGGCGTTGGAGTGGAACAGCGGCATCGTGACGTAGACGGTGTCCGAGGCGGACAGCCCGAAGCGCCGGGCGAGCATCGCGCCGGGAAACGCGATCTTGCCGTGGGTGCAGCGCACGGCCTTCGGGTCGCCGCTGGTGCCCGAGGTGAAGATCAGCATGAGCAGGTCGTCCGCCGCCGCGGGCACGGGATCGAGCGGCGCGTTCGCCGTCGGCGGTGACTCGAGGTCCCGCACGTCGATCCCGCCGAGGTCCAGTCCCTTCAGGAGGGGCCGGTACTTCCGCTCGGCGAGCACGAACTGGCAGTCGGCGAGCCGGACGTCCCGCGCGAGGGCTTCCCCGCGGCGGGTGGGGTTGAGCCCGACCAGCACCGCCCCGGCGAACGCGCAGGCACCCAGGAGGACGGAGAACGCCGGCACGTTGTCGGCCAGAACGCCGACGTGCGGCGGTTTGTCCCAATCCACCGCCTCCCGCAGCTCGGCCGCGCGGCGTGCCGACGCCCGGACGTGCTCGGCCCAGGTGCAGGTCTCGTCCTCGAACCGCAGGCCCGGGCGCTCGTCTCCGGCGCGGGCCAGCAGCAGCTCGGTCACGGTCGGGACGCTCATCCGCGGACCTCCCGGCACCGTGGGCAGAACTGAAACACGTTCTATTTCTACCACGGTGATCGTCGCGGGGCCACCGTGCCGGTGAGCCCCGTGCCGACCCGTTCGTATAACGAACTATACGTCCGCTCTCGTGGCGCTTGCACGGCGTCCGGCACAGCGGGCGTCCCAGCGGTGTCCCACGGGGGTGGCGTTCCCGCTGGTCCGGTGGGGTGGGACTGTCCCGGCGTCCCGAGTCGGCCGCCGACCGGCGACCGGCGGGGGTGACCGCTGCCAGCCTGCTCGCCATGCAAAGACTCGCTCTGGCCGTCGCGGTGCTGCTGGTGTTCCCCGCCGCGACCGCCGCCACGGCCATCACCACCGCCGCGGCCGCACCCGTCGCGGTGTGCGGGCACACCAGCTCCCAGCCCACCTTGAAACAGGGGGCGACCGGCACCGAGGTCGCCGAGGCCCAGTGTGAACTGAACCTGGCGACCAAGGCGAGCAAGTACACACCCATCGGCGCGGACGGCTCCTTCGGCCCGGCGACCGACGCCCGGGTGCGCGTGTTCCAGGCGTGCGCCGCGTTGGGCGTCGACGGCGAGATCGGGCCGAACACGTGGGCCGCGCTGAACTCGTGGGCCGCGCGGCCGAAGAAGTGCGCCACCCAGGGCACGGCGGGCACCGCGCAGAGCGTCGTGTGCGGCCTGTCCACCGCCCGCCCGACGCTGCAGAGCGGGTCCACCGGCGTGGACGTCGAAGAACTGCAGTGCCGGCTGAACCTCGCCATGGAACCCGGCCACTACCCGCCGCTGACGGTGGACGGCAGCTTCGGGGACGGCACCCGCAACCGGGTGATCCAGTTCCAGCACTGCGTCAACGCCAGTGCCGACGGCGTCGCCGGGCCCACCACCTGGTCGAAGGTCGCCGACTGGTCCAGCCGCAACACCTACTGCGTGCCACCGAAACCCGCCGGGCACCCGATCGACGGCGTGGACACGGCGAAGTACCAGCACCCCGGCGGCGCGCCGATCAACTGGGGCGCGGTGAAGGCGTCCGGCGTCGAGTTCGCGACCGTCAAGGCGACCCGCGGCCTGAACGTCACCGACGAGTACCTGGCCACGGACCTGCCCGCCGCCCGCAACGCCGGCCTGGCCGTGGGGCCGTACCACTTCTACACCGGCACCACGGCGGGCACCGGCGGCGCGCAGGCGGACCGGTTCATCGCCGCGGTGCGGGCCACCGGGTACACCGGCAAGCGCGCCGGTGACCTGCCGCCCGTGTTCGACCTGGAGTGGAAGGACGACGGCTCCGGCGGCTGCCCGCCGTACGTCACCGTCGCCGACGCCAAGGCCTGGCTGGACAAGGTGGCCGCGGCGTTCGGCCGGACCCCGATCATCTACACCCAGAAGTCGTTCCTGGACGCGTGCCTGGGCGGCACCACGGCGTTCGCCGCCTATCCGATGCAGCTCGCCGACTACCGCCAGTCCGTCACGCAGCCGGCCCTGCCCGCCGGGTCGAGCACCTGGCTGATGTGGCAGTACACCGACGCCGCTATCGCCGACGGCATCCCCGCGCCGGCGACCGGCGACGTCTTCAACGGCACCCAGGCCGCGCTCGACCAGCTCGCCAACCGCTGAATCCCGGCCCGAAATCCCGCCCGAAATCCCGCTAGGAAAGGACGAGAATGAGTCTCCCCATGAGCCGCCGCACGCTGCTCCGCAGCGCGGCGGTGATCGGCACGGCCTTGGCGGTCAGCCCGTTGCTGCTGCCGGGTGTCGCCCAGGCTTACCCGTGGTCCCGCACCCTCGCGGAGGGCAGCACCGGCGCCGACGTGACCGAGCTCCAGATCCGGGTCGCGGGCTGGGCGGCCGACTCTCCCAGCCACAGCCGGGTCTCGATCGACGGCGAGTTCGGCCCCGGCACGGCCGCGGCGGTCCGCCGGTTCCAGGCGGCGTACGGCCTGGGCGCGGACGGCGAGGCCGGCCCGGCCACCCAGGCCGCGCTCAACGCGCTGGAGCAGAGCGACGGGTCCACCGCGCACTTCAACTTCAGCGAGTTCACCGACCGGGTGAGCGGGACCTTCAACGGCGGCAAGGTCAGCGCGGCCACCGCCAAGGAGAACGCCCGCCGCTGCATGTACAAGCTGGAGGCGGTGCGCAAGAAGCTCGGGAACAAGGCGATCACGGTGAACTCCGGGTTCCGCAGCATCGCGCACAACGCGGAGATCGGCGGCGCCAGCGACAGCATGCACATGTACGGCACCGCGGCCGACCTGGACGTGCCGGGCGTGGCCAACAAGACCGTCTACCAGAAGGCCGAGACCAGCGGGTTCTCCGGCCTGGAGACCTACAACACCGATCACCAGCACGTGGACAGCCGGGCCGACCTCGGTCGCGCGTGGTGGTGGGAGAACGGGACGGTCTGACCCTCGGCCGGGGCCGGACGCCGGAAACCCTGGGGGGTTTCCGGCGTCGGGGGGATCCCCGGACCGTGCCGCGAAGCCCGCGTCCCCCGGCCCCTCCCCGGCCTGGCGGGCGCGGGCTTCGCCCTCCCGAGACGCAATACGGCAGCGGGCTCGATACGGCGGAGGGTGCTGCTGGCGACTTCGTGGCGAGGTGCCGGTGAGCGGTCTGCCGCGGCTGGTCGTGAGTGTTTAGGGCGGTTCTAACCGCCCTAAACACTCACGAGGGCCGCGGCAGACTGCGGAAGCGGGATTTGCCGGCAGCATCGGCAGGAGGCTCAGTGCGTCAGGGGGTTCTGGAGGGCCGCCGAGCAGGACGGCCAGTCGTGGAAGTCGTGGCGCGCGCTCCACAGGCGGTGCGCCGCGTCGATGTTCCAGGCCGGGTCGAACGCCTGCCGCGGTGTGCCGCCCAGGTCGAGCAGGCGGCTGTCGGAGATCTGGAAGATCCCCCAGTTGCGGCTGCCGTTCGTGTTCGGCAGCACCCACAGCGGATCGAGGAAGGACGCGCAGCGGGCGATCGCGACCGCGGTGTCCGGCGCTTCGGTGAACACGGCCCGGATCCGCTGCTCCACCATCGCCGCCGACCAGCCCGCGAGGCTGGTCCGGTGGTCGTAGAGCGCGTTCTTGGTGGCTTCGTCGACGACGCCGCGAGCGGGCAGGCCGGCCATGATCTGGAACGCGGTGACCCGGCGCAGTGTCTCGGGGCCGAACGAGCCGTCGACCGAGAGCCGCCCCTGGGCCGCGACCAGCAGGTTCTGCACCTCGGTGACGCACTCGTCGTGCTGGCCCATGCTCACCGGCGGCTGGCAGGCCGGGGAGAACAGCACCCGGTCGGCGTACCGGCCGGGGGCCTGTTCGGAGCCGGCGGCGGTGACCCAGACCAGGCCGCCCGCCAGCAGGGCCACGATCGCGATGGCCACCGCCGCGTACCCGCGCCTGCGTGGCGACCACCCGACCGGCGACGCGGCGTCCTCACCGGGGGCCGGCGCCGCGGCCGGCGGCTCGACGTGCCCCGGCGGCGCCTCGTCGACCCGGCCGGCGTCGGCCAGGGCCCACAGCTGGTGCAGTTCGCGCAGTTCGTCCGCGGACGCGCCGCAGACCTTGGCGAACGAGTGGACCACGCGGTAGTCGGCGGGCACGCTCTTGCCCGAGCAGTACCGGTGCAGGCTGGAGCCACTGGCCCCGGCCTGCCGGCCGAGCCGTTCGTAGCCCTGCCCGTTGCGGTCCTTCAACATGCGCAGGTAGGCGGCGAACTTGTCCGTCTGCGGGGTCACGATCGCTGGTACACCTCGCTCGGGCGGCGGATGACGGAGGGGAAGCTAGCACCGTACCGCCGGGCGCCGGTCGGATTCCGGCGGATTGGGCCACACGGCGGATTACGGCCCGCCCGGGTGGGGGCGCCCGGCGTTTCCCGCGCTACGGCTGGTTCGCGGCCTGCTTGACGGTCCGGATCACGGGCGCCGTCTCGATGTGCGTGATCGCCGGCAACGCCGCCACGCGGGTCGTCAGGTACCGGTACAACGCGGTTGCTCGACGCGTTCGCCGAGGTCGCCGATCTCCGGCCGGACCGGGAGAACCACGCGGCTGACCGGGTCCACGATCGGCTAGGGGGCGACGGCCGGGTGCCGTGCGAAGAGTTCCGCGGTGGCCGGCTCGTGCCCGGGCACCCCGATCAGGGAAAGCACGGTGCCGGTGGCGGTCCGGGCGTCCGGGGCGCGGTGGGCGGCGAGCTCGAGGACGTCGTGGTCGAGGGCGGTCGCGGCGTGGGGGATGGCCAGCACGGTCATGCCGGCCGTGTGCGCCGAGCGGATGCCGGAACCGGAGTTCTCGACGGCGAGGCACCGGTGCGGCGGCACGCCGAGGCGGTGCGCGGCCAGGAGGTACGGGTCCGGTGCGGGTTTGCCGTGCGCGACGTCGTCACCGGTGACGATCGTGCGCAGGTGCCGGGCGAGGCCCGACGCGGTGACCGCCGCCCGGACGTAGCGCCCGGGGGAGGCCGACACGAGACCGACCGGGCCCCGCTCGGCCGCGGCGGTGACCAGCCGCGCGGCGCCGGGGAGCAGGCCGAACCGGCCGAACTCGACGGCGGCGACCATGCCTTCGACACATTCGGCGACGGCGGATTCCGGCGTGAGGTCCGGGCAGCGGTCGGCGAGGTAGCCGCTCCAGTGCGTGGTGCCGGTGCCTTGGATCGCGGTCCGGTCGTCGCGGGTCCACGCGTGGCCGTGGCGGGCGGCGACGGTGCCGATGACCAGGGTCCACGTCGTCGCGCTGTCGGCCAGGGTCCCGTCGAGGTCGAAGACGGTGGCGGCGAGCATCAGCGGGCCGCCGCGATCTGCTCGATGGACACGACCTTCGGCCACCGCCGGTCGGCCAGGGCACGCGGCCGGGCGACGCGGCCGTCGTCGTTGCACACCTCCCTGATCACGGCGACCGGCGCGAGGCCGCGCCGGCGCATCGGCTCGACCGCGGCTTCCGTGCGGCCGCGTCGCTCGGCGAGGCCGCCGGGGCGGGCGCGCAGCGGGAAGACGTGTCCCGGCCGGCAGAGGAGGCCGGGTGTGGTGGCGGAGTCGGCGAGCAGGCGCAGCCGGTCGGCGAGCTCGGCGGCCATCGGCGCACAGAGGAGGCCATTGGTGTGGCGCATGGAGAACGCGAGCGCCTGCGCGGGAACGGCGAGACTCACAGTCGGTCCTTTCGGGGGTGCCGGGCCGGGCGCGAACCTCGGATCAGGTGCCCTTCATGATCGACACGCCGGGGCGCGCCGCGCACTCCGAAGTCCGGTCGGCAACCCGAACCAGTGAACGCCGCGGCAGTCCCGCGCAGTACCGGTCGGTAACTTGTTGCGGGCATATCAAAAAGCGCATACGTGCCGGCAACGGCGCGCTGGGTTGACTGGCGGGCATGACCTCCAGCGAACCGGCGCGCACAGCGGACCGCCGCGGCCGGGCGCCGGCGCCCTGGTCCTTCGCCGCCGTCCCGGGTATGGGCATCACGGTCTACGGGTGCGGCCGGGACGAGGCCGCCCTGATCCGGGAACTGGCCCCACGGCTCGGTGTCGTGCCGACCATCACGGAGGCCTCGGTCGCCGAGGCCGGCGTCGGCTCGACGGCCGGAAACCGCTGTATCAGCGTGGGCCACAAAACCCGGCTCTCCGACGGCACTCTGCTCGCGCTCAGCCAGGCCGGCGTGCGGTACGTCTCCACGAGAAGCATCGGCTACGACCACATCGACGTGAACTACGCGGCGAGTGTCGGGATTTCCGTCGAGAACGTCGCCTATTCGCCCGACAGCGTGGCCGACTACACGCTGATGCTGATGCTGATGGCGGTACGGGATGTCAAAGCCACCCTCAGACGCGCGGACGTCCACGACTACCGGCTCAGCGACACTCGCGGGAAGGAGCTGCGCGATCTGACCGTCGGGATCGTCGGCACCGGACGCATCGGCGCGGCGGTCGTGGACCGGCTGCGGGGCTTCGGATGCCGGATGCTGGCCTACGACAGCCGTCCCGAAGCCGCCGTCGAGTACGTTCCCCTCGACGATCTGGTGCGGCAGAGCGACATCGTCACGCTCCACACCCCGCTCGACGCCGGCACCCACCACCTCCTGAACCGTCGGCGCATCGAGCTGCTGAAACGCGGCGCCTACGTCATCAACACCGGACGCGGACCGCTCCTCGACACCGAAGCCCTCGTTTCGGCGCTGGAGAGCGGCGAACTGGGCGGCGCGGCACTGGACGTCGTCGAAGGTGAAGACGGCATCTTCTACGCGGACCACCGGGACAAACCCGTGGCCAACAGCTTGCTGTCGCGGTTGCAGGAGCTGCCGAACGTCGTCATCAGCCCGCACACCGCCTACTACACCGGGCACGCCCTACGGGACACCGTCGAAAACTCCCTGGTCAACTGCGTGAACTTCGCCAGCAGAAAGCAGCAGTGGATATGAAGCTCGGAATCGTCTTCGGGGGCACCTCCGAAGAACACCTCGTGTCCGTCAAGTCCGCGCGGGAGGTCGCGAAGAACCTCGACCCCGACCGGTACGAGCCGTACTGGATCGGGATCACGAAGAGCGGCGAATGGAAGCTCTGCGACAGCCCGGACGAGGACTGGGAAACCCGTGATTGCCGCCCGGCCGTGCTGTCGCCGGACCGCGGCGTCCGCGGCTTGCTCGTCCTGGAGGAGGGCCGCTACCGGGCGATCGGCCTGGACGTCGTCCTGCCCGTGCTGCACGGCACGCTCGGCGAGGACGGTGCGCTGCAAGGCCTGCTGGAGCTTTCCGGCATCCCGTACGTCGGTTGCGGCATCCCGGGTTCCGCGCTGTGCATGGACAAGTCCCTCGCCTACGTCGTCGCCGGCAGCGCGGGCATCGCGACGCCGGACTTCCGGGTCGTCCCGGCGCACGAGAACCCCGATCCCGATGAGCTCACCTATCCCGTCTTCGTGAAGCCGGCGCGCTCGGGATCGTCGTTCGGCGTCAGCAAAGTAGCCGGCAAAGAGGACCTGCGGGGCGCGGTGGAAGCCGCGCGGCAGTACGACTCGAAGGTGCTGATCGAGGGGGCGGTCGCCGGTCGCGAGGTCGGCTGCGCGATCCTCGGCGACGACCTCGAGCTGACCGCCGGCGAGGTGGACCTGATCTCGCTGTCCCACGGGTTCTTCCGCATCCACCAGGAAAGTGCGCCGGAAAGCGGTTCCGAGAACTCGACGATCACCGTGCCCGCGCCGATCTCCGCGGCGGCACGCTCGCTCGTCCAGGAGACGGCGAAGGCGATCTACCGGGCGCTGGGGTGCACGGGACTGTCGCGAGTGGACATGTTCCTGACCGAAGCCGGGACCGTGGTCCTCAACGAGGTCAACACCTTGCCCGGCCTGACGTCCTACAGCCGTTACCCGAGGATGATGGCGGCCGCCGGGCTGCCCCTCGCCGAGGTGATCGACCGGGTCGTGTCGCTGGCGCTGACGGGAAAAGACCGGTGAACGACGACTTCGTCTTCGTGGACGAGCACGTGCCCGGGCTGCGCTGGGACGCCAAGTACGCGACCTGGGACAACTTCACCGGCAAACCCGTGGACGGCTACCTGGCGAACCGGATCGCCGGCACGACGGTGTTGTGCGCGGCGCTGGAGGACGCGCGGGAGAAGGCCGCGCCCCTCGGCTTCGGCCTGCTGCTCTGGGACGGTTATCGCCCGCAACGAGCTGTGGACTGCTTCCTGCGCTGGTCGGCCCAGCCGGAGGACGGCCGGACGAAGGCACGCCACTACCCGAACATCGACCGCGCCGAGATGGTCGGAAAGGGTTACGTGGCCGCCAGATCGGGCCACAGCCGGGGCAGCACCGTCGACCTGACGCTCTACCACCTGGCCACCGGCGAGCTCGCGGCGATGGGCGGCGGCCACGACCTGATGGACGAGCTCTCCCACCACGACGCACCAGGAATCACGCCGGCCGAGGCGGCCAACCGCCGGCACCTCCGGTCCCTCATGGAGTCCTGCGGTTTCCGCTCGTACGAGGTCGAGTGGTGGCACTACACCCTGGCCGACGAACCTCATCCGGACCGCTACTTTGACTTTCCCCTCGCTTAGCCCCGCCCCGCGGGTCGTGGTCGCCGGCGGCCATTCGGCCGGGCACATCGAGCCGATGATGAACTTCGCCGACGCGCTGGGCCGGCTGGCGGACCCGGCCGGGATCACCGCGCTCGGCACGGTCCGCGGCCTGGACACCACGCTCATCCCGGCTCGCGGCTACCCCCTCGAACTGATTCCGCCGGCGCCGCTGCCGCGCGAGCTGAACCGGGACCTGCTGCGGACGCCGGGCCGGCTGCGCGACTCGGTGCGGGCGGCCGGGGCGGTGCTCGACCGCGTGCGGGCCGAGGCCGTGGTGGGCTTCGGCGGCTACGTCGCCATGGCGGCCTACCTCGCCGCCCACCGGCGGGGCCTGCCGATCGTCGTCCACGAGGCGAACGCCCGGCCCGGCGTGGCCAACCGGCTGGCGGCCCGGCTGACGACCCACGTGTTCACCGCGGCGCCGGGGGTCCGGCTGGCCCACGCCACCGCCGTCGGGATCCCGCTGCGGCAGGCGATCACCGGGCTCGACCGAGCCGCGCTGCGCGACGCCGCGCGGCAGCGTTTCGGCCTGCGCCCCGACGGTCCGGTGCTGCTGGTCACCGGCGGTTCGCAGGGCGCCCGGACGATCAACGACGCCGTGTCCGGCGCGGCCCCGGCGTTGCGCGCGGCCGGCGTGCAGGTCCTGCACATCACCGGGGCGCGGCACGCCGCCGAGGTGCCGGACGGCGACCCGCCGTACGTGATCGTCCCGTACGTCGACGAGATGCGGTACGCCTACGCCGCGGCCGACTTCGTGCTCTGCCGCTCGGGGGCGATGACGTGCGCCGAACTGGCCGCCGTCGGCCTGCCCGCCGCGTACGTCCCGCTGCCCCTGCGCGGCGGTGAGCAGCGGCTGAACGCCGAGCCGGTCGTCGCGGCCGGCGGGGGGCTGCTCGTCGACGACGCCGGCCTCGGCCCGGCCTGGCTCGCGACCACCCTGATCCCGGTGCTCACCGACCCCGGGCGGGTGGCGGCGATGGCGGCCCGCGCGGCCGCGGCGGGCGCGCCGGACGGTGGCGACGTCCTGGCCCGGCACGTGCTCACCGCGGTGGCCGGGCGGCGAGCAGCTGCACGGTGACGCGGAGACCGCCGTCGGGCCGGGGGGTGAGGTGGAGGATTCCGTCGTGCGCCCGGATGATGCTCTTGACGATCGCCAGCCCGAGGCCGACCCCTTCGCGGTCGCCGCGGATGCGTTCGGTGCCGCGCTGGAACGGCTCGGTGAGGGTCGAGACCAGCTGTGGACTGAGCTTGTCGCCGGAGTTTTCGACGGTGAGCACGACGAACCCGGGGCGGACGGCGGTCTCGAGCCGCACGGTGCCGTGGCCGGGGAGGTTGTGCACGATGGCGTTGTGCAGGAGGTTCGTGGTCAGCTGCAGCAACAGCGCGGGTGAGCCGTCGGTCGGGGTGATGTCTCCGGACGTCTCGACCGTGACGTCGTGCTTCTCCGCGAAGGGCAGGAGGATCTCGGCGGCTTCTTCCGCGATGAGCGACAGGTCGACGGGTTCCCAGCTGAAGGACCGCTGCTCGGTGCGGCTGAGCAGGAGCAGGGCCTCGGTGAGCTCGATCGCGCGCTTGTTGACCGTGTCGAGGCGGTCGATCAGCTCGAGCTGGTCCCGCGCGGGGTCGTCGCGGGCGACGTCGAGCAGGGCCTGGGTGGTCGCCAGGGGAGTGCGCAGTTCGTGGGACGCGTTGGCCGCGAACCGCCGCTGCTCGAGGACGTGCGTTTCGAGCCGGGCGAGCATGGCGTCGAAGCTGTCGGCGAGCTCGCGGAACTCGTCCTGCCGTCCCGGCAGCCGGATCCGGTGGGAGAGCGACCCGTTCGCGGACAGGCGGGTGGCCTCGGCGATCCGGCTGAGCGGGGCGAGCATGCGGCCGGCGAGCAGCCAGCCGCCCAGCAGTCCGAACACCAGCAGGAACACCAGCACCACGATGGCCGCCGAGCCGAAGACACCGGGGCCGAAGTTGTGGGGATCCAGGGCGCGCGCGACGTTGGGGAAGCTGGGCGCGAGCATGCTCATGGGTGTGCCTCGCAGCAGGAACACCCACACCGCGGCGAGCAGGAAAGTGCCGGCGAGCATGAGGAAACCGGCGTAACTGAGGGTGAGTTTGAGGCGGACGCTCAACCCGGGCTCCCTAGTCACGCTCGGCTCCCTCGTGCGGCGGCGCCACGTCGATGCGGTACCCGGCGCCGGCCACGGTGGTGATGACCCAGGGCTCGCCGAGGCGTTTGCGCAACGCCGACACGGTGATGCGCACGGCGTTGGTGAAGGGGTCGGCGTTCTCGTCCCACGCCCGTTCCAGGAGCTCTTCGGCGCTGACGACGCCGCCTTCGGCCGTGACGAGGACTTCGAGCACGGCGAACTGCTTCCGGGTGAGCGCGACGTAGCGGCCGTCCCGGTAGACCTCCCGGCGGAAGGCGTCCAGCCGGAGGCCCGCGATCTCGCGCACCGGCGGCCGGGCGTGCGCGCGCCGGCGGTCGAGCGCCCGCAACCGCAGGACCAGCTCCCGCAGCTCGAACGGCTTGGTGAGGTAGTCGTCGGCGCCGAGCTCGAACCCGGACGCCTTGTCGTCGATCCGGTCGGCGGCGGTGAGCATCAGGATCGGCATGCCGCTGCCGGAGGCGACGATGCCCGCGGCGATCTCGTCGCCGGAGGGTCCGGGGATGTCGCGGTCGAGCACGGCGATGTCGTAGGAGTTGACGCCCAGCAGTTCCAGCGCGGTGTCGCCGTCCCCGGCGACGTCGGCGGCGATCGCCGCCAGGCGCAGCCCGTCACGGATGGCCACCGCCAGGTAGGGCTCGTCCTCGACGATCAGCACACGCATCCTCCGATGCTACGAGCCGCGGCATATCGTCGTCATATCCAAAGCCCCATACGGGCCGGCAACGCCGCGCCGCCTTGGTTGGGGGCATGCCCTCCAGCGAACCAGCACGAACGGCGGCCCGTCGCACCCCCGCGCCGGCGTCCTCTTCGGACTTCCGGCGCGCGCTCGGCAAAGCACACGGCGCGGTTCCCGACCCCGTGCCGGTCTTCGACGACGAGACGCCGGCCGTGGCCAACCTCGATCCCGGTCTGCTCGGCGCCCTGCGCCGGGCCGCGACCGAGGCCGCGCACGACGGCGTCGCGATCCTCGTCAACGGCGGCTGGCGTTCCCCGGCGTACCAGGAGCACCTGCTCCACGAGGCCGTCTCGAAGTACGGCTCGGCCACGGAAGCGGCCCGGTGGGTGGCCACCCCCGCCACGTCCGCGCACGTGTCGGGCGACGCGGTCGACGTCGGTCCCGCCGCAGCCCGGGCGTGGCTTTCCGCGCACGGCGCCGGGTACGGGCTCTGCCAGATCTACCGCAACGAGCCCTGGCACTACGAACTGCGGCTCGAAGCCGTCGAGGGCGGGTGCCCGCCGATGTACCCCGACCCCACGCACGACCCGAGGATGCGGCAGACCTCGGCACGGACCGGCGTCCCGGGCACCGAACGGCCAGAATGAGTCCCATGGCAGAGATCAGTCGTGTCGGGGTGGTGGCGCACCCGCGGAAGCCGGTGCACGATTCGGTCGAGGTGCTGGTCTCGTTCGCCGCGCGGCGCGGGGTCGGACTGCTGGTGCGGGAGACCGACGCGGCGCAGGTCGGGGCGGGCGTGGCGGTGGTGTCCGACGCCGAGTTCGCGGCTGAGGTGGACGCCGTCGTCAGCCTGGGCGGCGACGGGACGATGCTGGGCGCGCTGCGGCTGGCCGTCGACCGGCCGGTGCCGGTGCTCGGGGTGAACTACGGCAACGTCGGGTTCCTGGTCGAGATCGCGCCGCCCGAGCTCGCCGCCGCCCTCGAGCGGGTGCACGCCGGGGACTTCGAGGTCGAGCCGCACAGCTGCATCGCGCTGGCGGAGGGCGACGCGACCGCGGTCGCGTTCAACGACGTCGTCGTCGGCGGGGCCGAGCCCGGCGCGACGGTCGAGGTCGACCTGCTGGTGGACGGGGCGCAGTTCGGGTACTACCGCTGTGACGCGCTGATCCTGAGCACCCCGACCGGCTCCACGGCCTACAACTACGCCGCCGGCGGCCCGGTGATCTCCCCGGCGGCGGAAGTGTTCGCGGTGACCCCGGTCGCCTCGATGTCGGGCGTCAGCCGCTCGATCGTGCTGCCCGCCCGCGACGTCGTCACCCTGCGCGGCGCGGCCCGCAGCGCCCCGCCGATGCTGCGCGTCGACGGGAACGCGTGGCGGCCGCTCGATCCCGCCACCCCGCTGACGGCGACCCTGCGCCCGGACGCGGCACAGGTCGTGCGCCTGGATCCCGGCCGGCACGCGCGGCGCAGCCGGGTCAAGCTCAGCCTGCTCGACCTGCCGCTGCGTCCCGAGCAGATGGCCGAGCTCCTGCCCACCGGAATGCGCGAGGACCTGGCCCGCCTGCGCGAACGCCGTCAGCTGCCGGAGCAGTGACCGGCCGGGCGTGCCCGCGGGGTGCGCCGCTCAGCGGCGGCCGGCGGCCAGGATGAGGAGGAACTGGCCGCCACCCGGCTCGACGGCGGTGGTCACCGGCAGCCCGGGCACCAGCCGGGAGAACCGGTCCACCAGCCAGTCCGCCGCTTCCTGGGCATCCTTCTCGGTCGGGCACCGGGCGACCATCTCGCGGCCGCCCTTGCGTTCCAGCCGTGCGGCGACGGTGATCAGCGGCGCGGGCTCGACCACGTGCAGGCGGTCCGGCCAGGCGATGACCACCTTGACCGCGCCCTTGCGGGTGTTGCACCCGCGGTGCGCGAGCCGTTCGGCGATCTTGGCTTTGCGGTCCGCGGTCCGGCTGTCGACGCTGGGCCCGCGCGGGTCGTTGACCGACATGCCGGGGTCGACGGGTTCGTCGCAGACCCAGCATCGCCAGCCGTCGCGTTCGGCCACGTCGTCGAGGAGAGTCACCCGAGCAAGCTAGCCTGCCCGGCCGCCACCCGGTCGAGCGGCCCGGAGGGGACGACGTCCTCGGCGCCGGAGCCTCAGCCGTACCGGGCCGGCGAGGGTGTGGCGCACGGCAGGTCACCGGTGCGCCGGGCTTAACCGGCCGGGACCCGAGCGCGGCCCTTGGGGTGGGTAGCCGGTGCCGCCGTCGAAGAGGTTCTGCCCGCGGGCCGGCGAATCCGGGCCGCCTGGCTTGCCCGCGCTTCCGCTCGTCAGCCGACGGCGTTGTCGGCGTAGTTCACGGTGATGTTCTTGAAGCCGAGGGACTGCAGCAGGCCGATCAGCATCGTCTTGGTGTTGCGCTCCGCGTCGGCCACCAGCGTGCTCTTCTCCGCCGCGCCCTGGATCTGTTTCTGGGCGAGCTCGTACAGCGCCTGCTGGGAGTTCGGGTTCCCGCTGAGGAACTCGTTGATGCGGGTGAACAAACCCTGCTGCTGCGCGTACACGTGCGACTCGTGCACGTCCAGGGTCGCCGGCTCCAGTTGCGCGTGCCCCAGGGTGAGCGTGGCGGACAGGCGGTCGTCGGAGACCTGGACCGCGTCGCCCTTCAAGTGCGAGAAGTCCACGAAGGCGTTGTCCGTGCCGACGCCGATGAACATGGTGTCGCTGCCCGCGAGGAAACTGGGCAGGGCCGAGCTGGTCGTGATGTCGACGACCACCTGGAACGAACCACTGGCGGCTTCGTACCGCGAAAGCTCGACGATCGACTGCAGCAGCACCGGACCGGAGTGCTCCTCGGTCTGTTCGGCGAACGGATTGCGCAGTTGGGGTAACAGGTGCACGGCCGATGCGACGAGTGCCGCCGCGGCCAGCACCACTACCGCCACCGCCAGGACGACGAGCCGCTTTCCCCAACCAGTCATACCGGGAGGATTACCCACGCCGCCGCAAGGCTAAGCGATCGCGAGGGTACGGTGTTGCCGCTCGGGTGGTCAGGTCTCCGACGATGGGAAACGTCGTGCGCAAGTCCTTGTGGCTGTGGGTTCTGCTGATCTTCCTCGTCATCGTGGTGCTCGGCCTGATCTTCGGCGGCTACCGCAAGGGCACCAAGATCGGCGCGCCCGCCGAACCGGTGGCGGAGTGGAGCCAGGGCCAGGCGGCCTAACCGTCCGTGTGGACGGAAGGTCGGTGAGGCCCCGGATCACCGCAAGCGTGAGCCTGGGCAGGCGTTCCAGCGGCGCGCGATTCGCCTCCATTCGGGCCAACGCGGCGCCGAGGCAGTAGTGGATGCCGTGGCCGAACACCAGGTTGCCGCCCCGGGGCCGCTGCAGGTCCAGCTCGTCCGGGCGCTCGAACATCGCCGGATCCCTGTTGGCGGAACCGATAGCCGGCAGCACGGTGTCACGTCGAGGTGGATCCCGAAGACCCGGCCCCGGCCGGCCACGACCTGGCTCGCCGGCTGTCGGCTTCGCGCGACGGCGACGAGTCCCTGGCGGCGGCGATGCGCGCCGACCTCGACCGGGTGGAGGAGCGCGTTCCCGACGGTCCGTGGACCGGCTTCCCGAGCGCGATGGCCGACGGAACGGCCGGGTAAGCCGATGTCGCTGCACCTGCTTCCGCGGACCAGGGGATGATCACGTGCCGAACAGGCACGCGATCGCGGCACTCCGGTCGACTCAGCGAGGAGCAGCATGCTCGACGATGTGATGATGGCGCTCGACACCGTCCTGCCGCGGCTGGCGGCCGTCACCGGCACGCCCGGGGTCGCCGTCGCGGTGGCGACGAGCAGCGAGCTGCGCACCGCCGCGACCGGGTTCGCGGACCTGGGCGCGGGCCGGCCGATGACCGCCGAGACGGTGGCGCCGGCGGGGTCGCTCACCAAACCTGTCACGGGGCTGGCCTTCCTGCAGCTGGTGGAGGCCGGCGCGGTCGGCCTGGACACGCCGATCGACCAGGTGCTGCCCGCGGGGCTGCGCGGTGCCGACCCCGCGCCCGTCACCACGGCCATGCTGGCCGCCCACCAGGGCGGTTACTACAGCGACATCGTCACGGCGGTGGCGCACACCGCGCCGGCCGAACCGGTCCTCGACTACGTCCGGCGCCGCCACGAAGCCGGGCGTGCCGTGGAGTACGGCGGGGTGCTGCCGCTGGTGACGGCGCCGGGTCCCTACTCGTACTCCAGTTTCGGCGTCGGCGTGCTGGGTGGTGCCGTGGAGCACCTGACCGGTGAGCCCTACGGCGCCCGCGTCCACCGGGACGTCTTCGCGGCGGCCGGAATGAACGACACGAGCATCGACGACGGCACGCGGAACCCGTGGGCGCCCGGCTCACCGGACCGGAACACCGGCCGGGCGACCGGGTACATGGCGTTCGGCGACTGGTGCCTGCCGAGCCCGCCGCTGCGCACCTCGGCCTACCCCGGGGTCGGGATGCACACCAGCGCCGCGGACGCCGGGCGGCTGCTGCAATCCTTGCTGCGCACCGCGAACGGCGACCGCGGGCTCGTCCGCCCGGAGTCGCTCGCGGCGATGGTGGCCCCGCGCGTCCCGCGCCCGAGCCAGCACGGCGTCCGGTCGTTCTCGGGCCTCACCCTCGAGCTCGCCGACCCGGAGCTGGGCGACGACTGGTGGTGGGGGCACACCGCGGCGTTCCCGTGGGGGTTCTGGTGGGAGGCGCGGGTCTGGCCGCACCGCGACCTCGCCGCCGTCGCGGTCGGCAACCGGTGGGACATGGCCCGCTTCCACAACCCCGCCTCCCGCAGCGCTCCGGGCCTGGCCGTCGAGTGGGCCGGCCGCTGGGCGGTGTCCGGCAGCCCGGCGAAGCTCCCGGACATGGACGGCCGGCCCCGCTGGACCGGGCCCCGCCCCACCCCGGAAAGCTCGCGCTGGATGGGGATCCTCGCCGGGGAACGCACCCACGGCCTGCTCGGCATCACCGACCCGCTGCCGGCCGCGACGCTGACCGCCGGCGCGCGCAGCCTCGGCGGCGCCGACTCCGGCGGCTGGGACCCGGACGCGTTCGTGCGCGGGGTGGAGCAGGCGCGCGCGGCCGCCCCCGACCCGGACGCGCTCGGCGCCCTGGGCCGCGACCTCGGCCCCGCCGCGGCGCTGTGGATGCTCGAGTGCGGGGCGTCGAGCGCCGACGTGACGATGCCGGTCGGCTTCTACGCCCGTGCGCCGCGGTGAACCAGCCGGACGTCCAGGTCGACGCGGTGCCGGGCGGCGGTTGTGCGGCGCGTCCGTGGTGATGTCGGGCGCACCATGGTGAGTCAGCGCAGCCGGACGTCCAGGTTGACGCGGTGCCGGCCGCGGGGCAGCGGCACCCAGGCCGGTTCGGCCACGGGGGACACCGCGGGGAATCGGTCGAACAGGCTGCGCAGCGCGACCTCGGCTTCCAGCTTCGCCAGCGCGACGCCGAGGCAGAAGTGCGGCCCCCAGCCGAATCCGACGCTGCCTTCGCGGCCGCCGTGCTGCGCCTGCCACCGGACGTCGGCGTCGTGCGGGTGGGCGAACCGCGCGGGGTCGCGGTTGGCGGCGCCGAGCACCGCCTGCACCGCGTCACCCGCGCCGATCCGCACACCGCCCACCTCGATGTCCGTCGCGGCGTAGCGCAGCCGGGCCAGCTGCACCGGGCCGTCGGTGCGCACCAGCTCGCGCACCGCGGCCGGCCAGAGCTCCGGCTCGGTGCGCAGCAGCTCCCGCTGGGCCGGATCGCGCATCAGGGCGAGGGCCGCGTTGGACAGCATGTGCGCCATGGTTTCGTGCCCGGCGAGCACGAGGAACACCAGGACGGCCACGGCGTCGACGTCGGTCAGGTCGTCCTGGGCGACGACCTGGCTGATCAGGTCGTCGCGCGGGTCGGCGCGGCGCTGGTCGATCAGGTTGTGGCAGAAGGAGAACATCTCGCCCAGCGTCGGCGTGATCTGCGCCGGATCGGTGCCGACCAGCACCTTCCCCCAGCGCCACCAATCCGCCCAGTCCGCTTCGGGGACACCGACCAGTTCGCAGACCACGGCCATGGCCAGCGGGTAGGCGTACTCGTCGAGCAGGTTCACGGTCCCGGACGCGGAGCCGAGGCCGTCGAGCAGTACGTCGACGATCTCCTGCACCCGCGGGCGCAGCGTGGCGACCCGGGACGCGCCGAAGGCGTGGCTGATGCTGCGCCGCAGCCGCGCGTGTTCGGGCCCGTCCAGGCTGAGCAGGCTCGCCCGCAGGTAGGGCAGGTGCTCCGGAGGCGTGCCCAGCGCGAGGAACGCCTGCTCCTGAGTCTGGGCGCCGTGCCCCGGCAGGCCGGTGGGATCGTTGCGCACAGCCGGGTCGGAGAGCACGGCGCGGACGTCGTCGCTGCGGGTGATCAGCCACCCCTCGTCGCCGTTCGGCAGCCGGGCCCGGCAGACCGGTGATTCGGCGAGGATGCGGTCGTACCCGCGCATCGGGTCGCCGAGGACGGCCGGGTCACGCAGGTCCACAACGGGTTCGGGCGGCACCCGGCCATCCTGCCACGAAGATCCCTCCGGGACACCGGCCCGCGGTCAGCCGGGCTGGAAGAACGCGAGCAGCCGCTGGCTCGCGTCCGGCGCCATCAGCAGTTCCTGCATGTCCGCGGACATCCGGGCGGCGGCGCCGGCGCGGGTGAACATCTCGCGTTCGTACTCTTCGACGGCGGCCGGATGGTCGTCCGGGTGCGCGGCCAGCGCGAGGGCGAGCAGCGCGCCGTCGAGCAGCGCCATGTTGGCGCCTTCCCCCACCGGCGGCATCAGGTGCGCGGCGTCGCCGAGCAGCGTGACGCCGGGCGTCGACGGCCAGGTCAGGCCGATCGGGAGCGTGGTGATCGACCGCGCCGCGACCGTGTCGTCGCAGGCCGCGATCAGCGCGGTGAACCGGGGGTCCCAGCCGGCGAGCAGGTCGATCAGCCGCGCCCGGGCGGCGGCCGGGTCGTCGAGGGGGATCCCGCTGGTGGCGAAGAAGTCCTCGCCGGTGTTGTAGAAGCTGAGGCCGACGCGGACGCGGCCGTCGCCGTTGCGCTGCGCCGCCAGGGATTTCCCGTCGCCGAGCACCCAGTAGTTGCCGCGCCCGACCATCGCCGCGAGATCGGGGTGCGTGCGGTCGATGTCGGGGATGCCGAGCTCGACGACGTTCTGGCCGATGTGCTCCGGGCGGGCGTCGGTGAGCAGGGCGCGGACCCGGGACTGCGCACCGTCCGCGCCGACCAGGAGGTCGTAGGTCGCACTGCTGCCGTCGGCGAAGCGCACGACGCCGTCGCCGGCCGACGCGAACGCGTGGCCCCAGCGCACCGTGTGCTCGGGGAGGGAGTCCAGCAGCAGGTCGCGCAGATCGGCGCGGTCGACCTCGGGCCGGGCGAGCGGGGCGTCGTCGGGGGTGTCCTCCTGCAGCAGCAGGGTGCCGTCCGGCTCGAGGAGCCGCATGTCCTGGCCTTCGCCGCGGGCGATCGCGGTGAACTCGTCGAACAGGCCGGCTTCGCGCAGCGCCCGCTGCCCGGAGTGGATGTCGAGCATGCCGCCTTGACCGCGCGCGTCCCGCGACGGTTCCCGTTCGTACACGACGGCGTCGATGCCGTGCACGTGCAGCACGCGGGCCAGGGCCAACCCGCCCATGCCGGCCCCGACGATGGCGATGTCCATGACTGCCTCCGATACACCGTATTGGTAAATACAGCGTATCAGGACGGGCGATGTATCGTCAGCCGCATGTTGGTGTGGGAGCGGCCGGAGCCGCCGGACCGGCCGGTGCTGGCGCCCTTGAGCCGGGAGCTGATCGTCGGCACGGCGATCCGGTTGGCCGACGCGGACGGTCTGGCTGCGGTGTCGCTGCGCAAGATCGCGGCCGCGCTGGACGTCGGGCCGATGCGGCTGTACGGCTACATCGCCACCAAGGAGGAGCTGCTCGACCTGATGCTCGACGCGATCTACGCCGAGACCCGGCCGATCGGCGACGACTGGCGTGAGGTGCTGCGCTCCTCGGCCGAAACCACCCGGCGGGCCGCGCACCGGCACGAATGGCTCGCCGACCTGATCGGCGGGCGGCCCCAGCTCGGGCCGCACGCGCTGGCCAGGGGAGAGGCCGTGGTGGCCGCGATGGGTGCCGTCGGCGTGGACGACGTCATGCCGGTGGTCGACGCGGTCAACGCGTACGTGATCGGCGCGGTCCGCCGGGAAGTCACCGAGCGGCGCGCCGAGCGGGCCAGCGGGATGGACAAGGCGCAGTGGCAGGCCACGTTCGGGCCCTACCTGATGCGGGCCTTCGCCACCGGCCGGTTCCCCGCGCTGTCCACGGTCATCCACGACGCCGCCCACCTGGACGCGGACGAGACGTTCCGGATGGGCTTGGACTTCCTGCTCGACGGCATCGCGGCCCGCATCGCCCGCTGACACGGCTTGTTTTCCTTCAGGGCAAAAGGTTTCCCGTCCCGGCGGACCCGGCTCGGCGAAAGGCCGTAGGCGCCGCAGAACGCCTGGCTGAAGTGCGCGGCGCCGGCGAAGTCCCACCGGGCCGCGATCAAGCGTTCTGCCGCGGCTGGTCGTGAGTGTTTAGGGCGGTTAGAACCGCCCTAAACACTCACGACCGCTTCGGCAGGGCGCATCGCTTGCGTTCTGATCCTGGTGCCGTCGTGCACTGTTGTCCCGGCGCGGGGGAGGGCCGGCCGCCGCCGCAACCCTGGAGTGATCCGGCTGGGCGGCGACCGGCGGAACGCCGCCGCTTCGGCGTCCCCCGGCGGCGGATCTCCTGCACCCCGCCGCCGGGCTTGCGGGCGCCGGGCTCCCGTTCGGGAAACCGGCGCGCAAATGGCGACCGCCGCAGTCCCGGTCGTCACCGGGCTGCGGCGGTCGTCCCATGCCGGGCCGCCCGCGAGGGAGGGCGGGGCGGCCCGGGAGAAAGTGCTACTTGTTGGTGCCGGGGGTGAGGACCTTGTCGATGACGAAGACGGTGGCGTTCTTGGTGGGGATGTTGCCGCAGAGGATCTTCGCGCCGTTGACGGTCATGTTGTCCCCGGTGCCTTCGATCTTCAGCGGGCCACCGGCGGTGTTGAGGGAGTCGAGGGTGCCGGCGGAGGCGAGGCCCTTGGCGTCGTAACGCTTGCCGACGACGTGGTACTGCAGGATCGGCGACAGTTCGGCGGGCTTGCCGGCGAGTTCGTTGAACTTGGCGTCACCCAGCGCGGCGAAGGCCGGGTCGGCCGGGGCGAACACGGTGATGGCCGGGGCGCTGTTGAGGGTGTCGACCAGGTTGGTGGCCTTGACCGCGGCGACGAGCTTGGTGAGCAGCGGGTTGGTCGAGGCGGCGGAGGCGACGGGCTGCGGGCCCATCGAGTCCAGCGAACCCGGCGCGGATCCCTGCGGCAGCTGGCTGCAGGCGGGGCCGAAGACGTCGGCGTTGGTGGTCATGCCGTTCGAGGCGCCCGAGTCGGCGCTGGAGGACGGCGCGGCCATCGAGGAGGACGGGGCCGGGGCCGGGGCGCTGGAGCTGGCCGAGGACGCGGTGTCGCTGCCGCTGCACGCGGTCAGGGCGAGCGCGGCGGCCGCGGTGATACCGATACCGGCGAGACGAAGCTTGGTCACGAAGAATCACTCCAGTGCATGCGGGGACAGTCCATTGTGGACTGCCTGGTTACAGGTCGTTCGAAGCTGCCGCCGGATCGGATGGGGTCGTCCGGCGGAAACTCCCGGCCCGTTTCTCCCGGGCCGTGACCTGTGTTCGCACCTGCGGCGCCGGCGGATGGGCGCCGATCCGCGGATCCCTCTAACGAGTGAACCGGAGGGTGTGTCCACCCGGGGCGGCCACGGTGCTGAGCGGCCTGCGGCTGGTGGACAGCGGCGGAGCGGACCAAAGGTGACCGCTTCCTGGACCCGGCCGTCCGCGGGCTGCGCGCGTCACGACACCGATCCCCGCGGATCGGCGGTGACGACGGGCTCTTCGCCGGTCTTCTCCGAGCTGTAGACCATGAGCGACGAGCCGACGAGTGCCAGGACGATCCCGCCGAGCTGGAAGGCCGTCGGCAGGGTCTGGAAGACGATCAGCGACAGCACGATGGTCAGCACCGGCGCCAGCGCGTTCGTCACCGGCGCGACGATCGAGGCCTTCCCGCGGCTCATGGCCATCACGAGGAAGAGCGCGCCGACCGCGTTGAGCAGCTGGGTGATCGCGGTCAGCGCGGGCGCCTGCCAGGGGAACGACAGCGGCAGGCCGCCCATCATGATCAGGGCGACCGGGATCAGCAGCAGGCCGCTGACCGTCATCCAGCCGAACGTCGTCGCGTCGTTGACCCCGACGACCGCGGCCTTGCGCATGAAGTACGCCTGCACGCCCCACGCGACGCACACCAGGATCGCCAGCAGCAGGTACGGACCGGTGGCTTCGCCGGCGTCGCCGGAGGAGACCGAGAACAGGACGATGGACACCAGCGCGAGCCCGACGCCGATCCAGCTCAAGGCGCTGAGCCGCTCGCGCAGCGCGCCGAACGCCATCAGGACCGTGATCGCCGGCGACAGCGCGACGATCGGGAAGATGATGTAGGCCGGGCCGATGGTGAGCGCCTTGAACAGCACCAGCTGCCCGCCGGCGCCGGTGAGCCCGATCAGCAGCCCGTACACCGCGGCGATCGGGCGGCGGTCGATCTTCCGCCCGCGCAGCGAGAAGTAGGCGGGGATCAGCATCGTGACCGACCAGATGACGTAGACCATCGGGTCCGGGTACTTGTAGAGCGACGTCGGGAGGCTGGAGAACGCGCCCCAGACGCCCCAGAACAGGACCAGCAGGCCGGCGTAGGGGATCCAGGCGGCGCGACGATGGGTCGGGGTCGTCATGGTCAGCCTCTCGAGGTCGGCGGCGGGGTGAAGGTGTGGCCGGAAAGCCGGGCGGCGTAGACGGCCGCGCCGACGTGCGGGGGCAGCAGCGGCTCGCGCAGGTCGTAGGCGTGCGGGCCGTCCGCGAGCGCCTCGCGGAACGTGGCCAGCACGTGCGGGGCGCCGAACATGCCGCCGGAGTAGGAGACGGGCACGGTCTCGCCCGCCTCGAACCCGAGGGCGTCGGCGCCGACACCGACGTGCAGCGCGAGTTCCCGGCCGGCCTCGCGCAGGATCTCGAGGGCGGCCGGGTCGCCCGCGTCCGCGGCGCGCGTGACGACCTTGCTCAGACCGGCGATCTTCCCGCGGTCCCCGTGCCAGCGGTTGACGACGACGTCGATGGCGTCGAGGTCGGTGGCCAGGCCGAGCTCGGCGCGCAGCTCGTCGGCGAGGACACCGGCGGGCCGGCGCCCGTCGCTCATCCGGCTGAACGCCGCCAGTCCCTTGACCGCCACCCAGTAGCCTGAGCCTTCGTCGCCGAACAGCTCGCTCCAGCCGCCGCCGCGCCAGCTGCGTCCCCGGTTCTCGCCGTAGGCGATCGAGCCGGTCCCGGCGACGACGTTGATGCCGTCGGCCCCGCCGAGTGACGCCGCCCAGCCGCAGATCATGTCGTTGCCGCACGCGTAGCCGACCGGGCCCAGGATCCGCCCGGGCAGCGCGTCGAGCACGGGGACGTCGGCGCTGATCTCGCCGTAGCAGGGGATGCCGAAGAAGGCGTGGGTCAGCTGGTCGGCGGAAACCCCCGCGGTGTCGCAGACTTCGCCGATTCCCCGGCGCAGCAACGGTTCGACGATGTCGATGCCCTGCATGAGGTAGTAGATGCTGGCGGTGCGCGCCTCGGCGACCACCTCGCCGTGCGTGTCGACGACGCAGAACGCGGTCTTGGTGCCGCCGCCGTCCACTCCGAGAAACATGGTCAGACCTCCGAAGGTCGGGCGAACGCGTGGATGACGACGCCCCGCACGACGCGGTTGACTTCGCCGCCGGGGAAGGGGTTGTCGGGTGCGAGGCCCCGGGCGACCGAACACGCGAGGGCGATCGCCTGCGCGGGGATGACGGCGACGAGCGCGCGCACGGCGTCCGGCCAGCCGGACGTGCCCGGCAGCGGCCAGCTGCGGGCGCCGTCCGAAGACTCACCCGCGCCGCCGACGGCGAGCACCCGGTCCGGGCCGAGGGACCGCACGAGCTCGCGGGTGATGTCCTCGTCGTAACCGCGGGTGTAGGGGTCCGCCGAGTGGAAGACGACGGCGGTGGTCGCCTCGTCCAGGACGGCTTTGGGGCCGTGGCGGAACCCCAGCGGCGAATCGCTCACGGCGACGACCGCGCCGGCGGTCAGCTCGAGGCACTTGAGGGCGGCCTCCAGCGCCAAGCCCTTCAGTGCACCGGAACCCAGGTAGACCAGCCGGGCCGGCTCGGCCGCGGCGACCGCCGCCGCCCGGCTCCCCGCGGTCTCCAGCACGGCCTCCGCCGCGCGGGCCGCGGCTTCGACGTCGACCTCGAGGCCCAGGCAGAGCAAGGCGGCCAGGACCATGCCGGTGAACGACGAGGTCATGGCGAACCCGCGGTCGTTCAGTTCCGGGGGAAGGGCCAGCACGACGGCGTTCGCGGCGCCCGACCACCGGCGCGCGAGCTCGCCCGACGCGTCGCAGGTGATGACGAGGTGGTGCGCGGCCGGCGCCAGCCGGTCCACGAGGCCGGCCGCCGCGGCCGATTCGGGGCTGTTGCCGCTGCGGGCGAACGAGACCAGGAGCACGGGCCGATCGCCGGCGACCACCGAGCGGGGGCCGGCGACGATGTCGGTCGTCGCGATCGCCTCGACCTGCCGGCCGAGGTGCCGGGTGAGGTCGGGTGCCACGACCTCACCGACGAACGCCGACGTGCCCGCGCCGGTCAGGACGATCCTGGTCCGCGGGTCCGCCAAGGCTTCGCCGAGAAGCCGGTCGACGCCGGAACGGGCGTGCGCCACGGTCCGCGCCACCCGGCGCCAGGCGGCGGGCTGCTGCCGGATCTCGGCGGCCGTGCGGCTGTCGCCCCACTGCTTCTCGTCCACTGCCACGCAGGTCACCTTTTCGCTCTCCGGACGGGTTCCGGCGGCTCGAGTCGCCGGGGACGGGTGGGTAGGCGTACCGGACGGGCCGTGCAGAGAGCGCTTTCACCGGCCGGGGCGTCGTTCCGCGGTGGGTGGTCCGGGTATCCCGCCGGTCGGCGAGTGGTCCTTTACTACGCGTCCGCGCGATCGCCGAGCAAGACCTGGTGCGCAAACGAGCATCGCGAATGTTCGTTTGCGCGGTCGTGTGTGACACCGGAGACCGAAACGTAGTGCGCCGAACGGCCGAATCATCGCGGAACGTGGTTGTCCTGTGTGGACATCGTGCTGCCGGGAACGCGCACATCCGATGTACGAATTCGTTCGAAACGCCAGTACCGTGGGAACATGAGCATTCCCACCGCCGCCGCTCCCGTCGCGGAGAAGCGCCGTCGCGGCCGCCTCGCCCGTCCCGAGCGCATGGCGCAGATCCTGCACGAGCTCAGCGAATCGGGTTCGCTGCACGTCGGCGACCTGTCCCGCCGGTTCGGGGTGTCCGAGGCGACGCTGCGCCGGGACCTCACCGCGCTGGAGGAACAGCGGCTGCTCACCCGGACCCACGGTGGCGCCCTGGCCCAGGAAGTGGACTACGAACTGCCCGTCCGGTACCGGGAAGCCCAGTCGCGGGACGGGAAACGCGCGATCGCGCGCGAGGCCGTGCGCCGGTTGCCGCCGGAGCCGCACGTGATCGGGCTGACCGGCGGCTCGACCACGGCGGCGCTGGCGAAGGAACTGCCCCAGCGCGCGGACCTGACCGTCGTCACCAACGCGTTGAACACGGCCATGGACCTCGTGTTGCGCCCGCGGGTGAAGCTGGTGGTGGTCGGCGGCGTCTCCCGGCCGCGGTCCTACGAGCTGGTCGGGCCGTGGGCGGAGCAGGTGCTGGCGTCCATCAACATCGGCACGGCGTTCATCGGCGTCGACGGGATCGACGTGGCGGGCGGGCTCACCACCCACGACGAGAACGAGGCGCGGACCAACCGGGCGATGCTCTGCCGGGCGCAGCGGGTGGTCGTCGTGGCCGACGGCAGCAAGCTGGGCCGGCGCACGCTGGCGCGGATCGCGGACGTCGGCGAGATCCACGAGCTCATCACGGACTCCACCGCCGACGAGGACGCCGTCGCCGCGATCCGGGCGGCCGGAGTGCGGGTGACCGTGGTCGACGTCTTCCCGGGAAAAACGGTCAGCCGATCGCTCGGCTGAGCCGGGGAAAGAATCGCGGTAAACGGTCGAACGATCGGCGTTCGCGGATTCCGGCGCGCGCTCCGGAAACGAACATCGCGCGTGCGCGGTTGTTTGACGTTCCTTATCCGGCCGTTTATGTTACGCGGGTCACAGTCCGGCCGGATGGCCTTCCGGCGTCGATCGCGTGGCCTTCGCCGGCCGGACTCTTTCCCGCACGCCGGTTTGCCGCGGAATCGGTGTGCCTGATTACGTGGAGCCCGATGTGAAACTCTCGCACGGTCGTAAATCGTGGTTGGCGACGGCTGTCACAGTCGCCGCTTTGACAGCGTCCGGATTGGTGGCGACGGCGGGAACGTCGTCGGCCGCGGTGACGCTGCCGCCGCTCGCCGCGGCGTGGGACTACCAGATCGGCGGGGCGTACACCCCGCCGTCCGGGGTCAAGATCGTGAGCCGGGACAACTCGGACCCGGCGGCGAGCGGGCAGTACAACATCTGTTACATCAACGCCTTCCAGGTCAATCCGGGCCTCGACGGCCAGTGGAGCAGCGACCTCCTGCTGCGGGACGCCAACGGCACCAAGGTCGTGGACGAGGACTGGGGCGAGACCCTGCTCGACCTCCGCACCGCGGACAAGCGCACCCGCGTCGCGGCGAAGATCAACGGAATCATCGACAGCTGCGCGGGCAAGGGTTTCCAGGCCGTCGAGCCGGACAACTACGACAGCTACGAACGGTCGGAGAACCTGTTCGGCGCGACCCAGGCCCAGGACTACATCAAGCTGCTGTCGAGTCACGCCCACGCCAAGGGGCTGGCGATCGCCCAGAAGAACACGTCGGACCTGGCCGGCAACCGCAGCGCGAACGGCCTGGACTTCGCGGTGGTGGAGGAATGCGGCCACTACACCGAGTGCGACGCGTACACGGGCCCGTTCGGGAACCGGGTCGTCGACGTCGAATACACCAATTCGGGCCTGAGCAAGGCGTGCGGCTCGTATCAGGGCAAGATCAGCATCGTCCAGCGTGACGTGGACGTGGTTCCCGCCGGCGAAAGCGGCTACGTGCGCAAGACCTGCTGACCTCGGGTGCCGTTGCCCCGCCACCGCCGCCGGGCGAGGCGGGGCAGCGGCCCCGGCGGTGCACCGCGGCCGGCCGCTCCGGTGACGTGTTGACCAACTCGCCCCGCCGTGGGTTCACTGGAGGTGACCGCGTCTTCCGGCACTGGAGGTAAGGCCCGTGGAGCCCGACGTCTTCGAGTACCCGTTCCGCTATCCCGGCGCGTTCGAACCACCGGCCGAATGGGCCCGGCTGCGTCAGGAATGCCCGGTGGCGCGGGTGCGGCTGGAATCGGGTGACGAGGCCGTGCTGCTCACCCGCCACGAAGACGTCAAACAGGTGCTGGCCGATCCCCGCTTCAGCCGTCAGATGGACGCCGACGACGCCGCGCGCCTGACCGCGGACGAATCGGGTGGCCCGTTCGGCGGGGAGAACACGGTGGCGACCGGGGAGGCGCACCTGCGGTGGCGGCGCATCGTCGGGCGGTACTTCACCGCCAAGCGCATGGCCGACCTGCGGCCCAGGATCGCCGAGATGACCGAGCGGTTCGTCGGCGACATGGTGCGGAAGGGCGCGCCGGCGGATCTCGGCGCCGCGGTCGGTTTTCCGTTGCCGGTGTGGGTGATCTGCCACCTGCTCGCCGTCCCCGACGCCGACCGGGACCGGTTCGCCTACTGGTCGGACACCCTGCTGAACCTCAACCGCTACCAGCAGAGCGAGATCGACGCCGCCCAGGCCGGTTTCGTGGCGTACCTGGGAGACCACATCGCCGACCGCCGCGCCCACCCCGGCGACGACCTGATCAGCGAGCTGGTGGCGGTCCGCGACGCCGACGACGGCCGGCTGTCGGAGGGCGAACTGCTGATGACCGCCCAGGGGCTGCTGATCGCCGGGCACGAGACCACGTCGAGCATGATCGGCAAGATGGTGGCGATCCTGCTGGCCGACCGCAGCCGCTGGGAACGCCTGCTGGCCGAACCGGACCTGGTCCGCACCGCCGTCGAGGAACTCCTGCGCTTCGACACCATCGCCGGGTTCGGCGTGCCCCGCTACGTCAGCGCCGACGTCACCCTGTCCGCCGGGACGATCGCCGCGGGCACGACGGTGATCTGCCAGGTCGGCGCGGCGAACCGGGACCCCGAGGCCATCGAGCGGGCCGACGAGCTGGACGTGACCCGCGCCCCCAACGGGCACCTCGCCTTCGGCGCCGGGCCGCACTCCTGCATCGGGCAGGCGCTGGCGCGCACCGAACTGCAGACGGTGCTCGAAGTGCTCCTGCGCACGCTCCCGACGCTGGAGCTGGCCGTCCCGCCGGAGCGGCTGCGACCGACCGAGGGCCTGATCGTGGGCAGCCTGCACGAGCTGCCCGTGCGGTGGTGAACCGCCGGTTCCCGTTGTCCGGTAAGGGATCCCGCGCCGGCGGGTGAGCCGGACCCGGCGGCCCGGCGTGCCGAAGGCCACCTCGGGACGCGCCCGAGGTGGCCTTCGGAACCGTGGTCGTGCTACTCGGTGGAGAGCTGGAACTCGACGCCGCCGAGGTCGTCCTTGCCGTCGGACTGCGACATCCGGAACACGAACTCACCGCCGGCCGCCGCGTCGGTCGCGGTGAACGTCACCGCGGTTTCGAGGCGTTCCTTCGGTTCGATCACCAGGCCCTGCAGCGTCGCCTGCTGCGGGTCCACGATCTCGACCTGCGTCTCCCCGACCGGCCGCACGCCGACGCCCTTCTGGCCGCTCTGGCGCCAGCGCTCGGCGAGCACCTTGCCGAGGTCGACGACCACCTTGCCGGGGCCGCCCGCGAACGGCTTGCCGGGCTGGGTGAAGACCAGGTCCGTGGTCAGCCGGTCGGCGACCGGGTTGCCGAGGGTGAACGGGTGGGTGGTGCCCACGCCGGGCTTGAGCTTGATCGTGTCCACGTTGTGCCACGCGATGTTGTTGTTGTTCCGCGTGTTGGTGAGCGTGTTCGAGCCGGGCAGCTCGGGGTAGTTCATCGGGTCGGTCGCCGAGATCCACCGCGCCAGCAGGCAGAAGTGACCGGGACCGGGGACGCCGGCCCAGACGACCGGGACCTGCACGCTCCCGGATGCCACGGTGACCGTCGCCGAGGAGCCGACCGGCACCCAGTCCGTCGGCCACAACGCCGCGCCGCCCTGCGCGGTGTAGGAGACCTCCACGTGGCCGGTCGACGCGCCCGCGCCGTACGGGCCCGGATTGTTGAGCGTCACCACGACGTAGTTCGTCGCGCCGACGACCGGGTTGATCGGGGCGCACGGCGGCAGCGACGCGCACACCTTGATGTCCGGGCTCGTCCAGATCGGGTTCAGCGCGTGCGGGGCGACCCCGCTGTCGGCGGGCGCGTCCTTGATGAAGACGTCCGTCTTGCGGCAGTTCTTCAGCGCGTCGAGGATCGCGGTCCCCGCGCCGGCGCCGCTGGCGGGCGTCGCCGCGTAGGTGCCGCCGGTCGTGGTGGCGTAGTCCTGCATGATCGTCGGGATGACCGGGTAGGCCGTGCTCGTCTGGACGTAGACCGACGAGATCTTGATGGCCTTGGTCGCCGCCTGCACCGCCCGGAGGTGGGCGTTCGCCTGGTCGGCCGCGGCGAACGCGTCGTCGAAGCCGCCGGGGCGCGCGTCGGTCACCAGGATGACCATCTTCGTCGCGTTGGTGCGCCAGACGCCGGAGAAGTTGCCGACCTGCGGCCGGCCGGTGGCGGGCAGGTTGTTGACCGCCGTGTTGACCGCCTCGTCGGAGGCCTCGGGCTCGTTGCCGCCGCCGGTCGCGGTGAGGGCGTTGATCTGTGGGGTGACCGTGCCCAGGTTGAGCGCGGTGAGGTCGCTGTGCACGGTGACGTTGTCCTTGAACGTCACCAGGCCCAGCTTGTAGTCGTTGCCGGAGTTGGTCTGCACCGCGGTGGCGATGTTGCCCAGCTCGTTCTTGATGGTGGTCAGGGCCGGGCCCATGCTGCCGGTGTCGTCGATGACGAACGTGACGTCGAGCGGCCCGCACGGCGACTGGGCCGCGGGTGCGGCGGCCGGGGTGGCCGCCGCGGTGAACACGGGCAGGAACGTGGCCGCGACGGCGACCGCGAGCGCGGCCACGAAGGGTCTGCGGCGCCGGTGGCGCAGAGTGGTGGTCATCCGGGTTTCCTCCACGGGAGTCGGGGGCGGGACTGCCCCGAGCGTCGCCCCGTGTGGTTGTGAACGGGTTGTCGCTCTCCCGCAGATCAGCTGGTTGGCTGTTTTCGCACCGCATCCGCGTGGTTACGCTCGCTGAGCCGTTGTGGCGCGCGGGAAGGAGCTGGGGGGTGTCCCAACCCGGGGAACTGCGCGTGCTGGGCCCGGTCGAAGCCGTGGGCCCGGCCGGGCTCGCGACGCTGCACGGAACGCGGCAGCGGGTCGTGCTCGGGGTGCTGGCGCTGCACGCGGGCACGGTGCTGCCGATCCCGCGGCTCGTCGACGTGCTGTGGGGCGAGGACCCGCCGCGCACGGCCGTCAAGACCCTGCACAGCCACGTCGCGCGCCTGCGCCGGGCCTTGGACGTCTGCGGCTTCCCGGCCGTGCTGGTCACCCGCGAGCCGGGCTACCTGCTGACCGTCCCGCCGGTGACGGTCGACGCGCACCGGTTCGAGCAGCAGGTGCGCGCGGCCGCGGCGGACCTCGCGTCGGGCGCCGTCGAGCGGGCGGCCACGACCCTGCGCGCCGCGGTGACGCTCTGGCGCGGGGACGCCTTCGCCGACGCGGCGCTGTCCGGCTGGGGCCTGCGCGAGGTGGACCGCCTGCACGAGCTGCGGCTCTCGGCGGTGGAGGACCTCTGGGACGCCGAACTGCGCCTCGGCAACCACGAGGAAGCCGTCCGCGAGCTGCCGCGCCTGCTCGCCGCGTTCCCGACGCGGGAGCGGCTGACCGGCTTGCACATGCTGGCGCTGTACCGCTGCGGCCGGCACACCGACGCGCTCGACACCTTCCAGCGGCTGCGGCGGCGGCTCGCCGACGAGTTCGGCGTCGACCCCGGTCCCGAGCTGCTCACCCTGCACACCGCCATCCTCCGCCGGGACCACGAGCTGGCCCCGCGGCCCGCCGAAGCCGGACCGTCCCAGCTTCCCGCGGGCGTCGGCCACTTCACCGGACGCGACGACGAGCTCGCGTCGCTGGACGCGGCACTCGAGCAGAGCGAACGGCCGGTCGTCGTGATCTCGGGCGCCGCGGGCATGGGGAAGACGGCGCTGGCGCTGCACTGGGCGCACCGGATCGCGCCGGCGTTCCCGGCCGGGCAGCTGTTCCTCGACCTGCGCGGCCAGGACCCGGCCGAGGCGATGCCGGGGGCCCGGGCGCTCGCGCACCTGTTGCGCGGCCTGGACGTGCCGGAGGAGAACATCCCCGGCGACCCGGCCGAGCGCGCCGCGCTGTACCGCTCGCTGCTGCACGGGCGCCGGTGCCTGGTCGTGGTGGACAACGCCCGCGGGCTCGACGACGTCCTCCCGCTGATCCCCGGCACCGGCCCGGCCCTGCTCGTCGTCACCAGCCGGCAGACCCTCGCCGCGCTGAGCACCCGCCACGCCGTGCACCCGGTCGCCCTGGACGCCTTCGCGCACGCGGAGTCGCTCGCCTTGCTGAACCGCGTGCTCGGCGCGGAACGGGTGCAGCGCGAGCCGGGGCCGGCCGCCCGGGTGGCGCGGCTGTGCGGTGGGATGCCGCTGGCGTTGCGCATCGCCGCCGCCCGGCTGGTGGGCGCGCCGAAGCGGCCGCTGGCCGAGCTCGCCGCCGAGCTGGCCGGCGCCGGGCGCCTCGACACCCTTGCGGTGGAAGGGGATTCACGCACGGTCCGGGCCGTGCTCGCCACCGCCTACCTCCCGCTCGGCGACGCGCAGGCCCGGTTGTTCCGCCGGGTCGCGCTGAGCCCGGGGGCCACGTTCACCACCGCGCTCGGCGCGGCGCTGTGCGGGATGACGTCCGACGCCGGGGAGCGGGCGGCCGCCGGGCTCGCGGCCGCGCACCTCGTCACGGCCGCGGGGGAGGACCGGTTCCGCTTCCACGACCTGATCCGCGAGTTCGCCCGGCAGTGCGCGCGGGCCGGCGAACCCGCGGCCGCCCGCGCGGCGACCGGCGACCGGCTCGTCGACTGGTACCTGCTGGCCGCGGCCGCGGCGAACCGGGCGCTCGACCCGAACCGCGACCTCGTGACGCCGGTGCCGCGCTACGCCGCGCCCGCGGTCGACGTCGGGGCCGACCGGCACGCCGCGCTGGCCTTCCTCACCGCCGAGCGCGACAACCTGCTGCCCGTGGTGCGGTTCGCCCGCGAACACGGCCGCCCGGAAGCCGCCTGGCAGCTCACCTACCTGCTGACCAGCTTCTACGACACCGCCGGTCACTGGCACACCCGCGTCGAGCTGTGCCGCCAGGGTGCGGCCGCCGCGACCGAACTCGGCGACCCGCTGGCCGAAGCCGAGATGCTGCGGGCGCTGGGCGTTGCGTACTTCATGACCCGGCGGCTGCAGGAGGCGCTCGACACCAACGCGGCCGCGTTGCGGACGGCCCAGGCCGCCGGGGACGTCCAAGGCGAGGGGCACATCCACAACAACACCGCCAACGCCTACGCCGAACTGCGCCGCTTCGAGGAGGCCATCGCGTCGCACCGGCTGGCGGTGGCGCGCAACGCGGAGGCGGGCAACGACCTCGGCCACGCGCTGTCGCAGCGCAACCTCGGCCACACCTACGTCCGGATGGGCCGCGCGCAGGAGAGCCTCGACCCGCTGACCGAAGCGCTGGCGACGTTCCGGGAACTCGGCAACGCCCGCCTGGAGGCCGCCACCCTCGACACGCTGGGCGAGGCGCACCTGCAGCGCGGCGACCACCGGACGGCGCTCGCGCACCTCGGCGAGGCCATCGCGGTCAGCCGGGCGATCGGCGACCGCTGGCTCGAATGGGAGTCGCTGCTCGACGCCGGCCGGGCCCACCTCGGGCAGGGCGACCACGCCGTCGCGCTGGCGCACTTCGGGCAGGCGCTGGACCTCAGCCGCGACGTCGGCGACCGGCACGGGGAGGCGTCGGCGCTCGAACACCTCGCCCGCGCCCGGCTCGGCGCGGGCGACCTGGCCGCCGCACGGGAGCACCTGGAACGCGGGCTGGCGCTGCGGGCCACGGTGCCCGACGGCTACGAACAGGCGCACCTGCACCGCGACCTCGGCGAGCTGGAGGCCCGGCTCGGCCGCCCGGCCGACGCGGCCCGGCAGTGGGCCACGGCCGCCGCGTTGTACACCCAGGCCAACGCGACGGCCGAGGCCCGCGAGGTGGCTAACCGCCGGGCTTGATCGTCACCTCCGTGCGCGCGTTGCCGAGCGTGCCCGCCGAGGGCGAGAACAGTTCGAGCACGAACTTGGCTTCGCCTTGGGGTGTCAGGAGTTTGACCACGGCGTCGCCGCCGCTCGCCCCGGCCGGGATGGTGAGGAGCGCGTCCTTGACCGGCACGTAGGCCGGTTCGCCGGCACCGACCGGCAGGGTCCGGTAGTGCACGGTCACCGGCGCCTTCGCGGGGGTGCCGAGGTGCACGCCGACCGCGCAGACCTTCCAGCAGATCTTCCCGCCGTCGGTCGAGACCACCACGGGCGGCCCGTCGGCCCCGTCGTCGTCGAGGACCCCGCCCGCGGCCAGGTCGTCGGCGAGGTTCAGCCCGACCGGGTCGTACAGGCGCAGCAGGAAGGGTTCGTTGGGCTCCGGGACGGCGTCCTTGAGCACGTCGACCGAGACGGTCCGCGGGCTCGCTTCGCCGTTCCAGCTCAGCTGCCCGTGCACCGGGACGTAGTCGGCCGGGCCGGTCGCGCCGGGGGAGCCGTCCTCGGTCTTGTAGGAGACGGTCCCGGTCGGCGCGCAGCCGGTGACCGAGACGGTGAAGGTGAAGGTGGTGTAGGCGGAGTCACCGGGGGCCGGGGTGCCCTCGTAGAGCGTCCGATCGGCGACCGACACGGAGGCGGAGGAGCACCCTTGGGCCGGTGCGGCCGCCGCCGCCACCGCCACGGGCGCGGGTGCCGAGCCGAGCAGGAGCACGACCGCCGCGAGCACCGCTGATCCCATGCGAGCCACCCCTCGAGTCCGGGCACGCGGGAGCAGCGCGCCGCCGGGTATTGGCGTACCGCACCCCGGTTGTGACCGGGTTGTGAGGGCCGGCCGTTGTGTCGTGAGGGGCACTCTCGGGGACCTGGAGTCCCTGAGGGTGCCCCTCACGACATGAGCGGGGGTGTCAGGCCGGGTGGTAGGTGGTGACCGTGCCGCCGTGGCTGAACGTCCGGGTCTCGGCCGGGGTGAACGGCCGCGGCCGGAACGGGCCGCTGAACGCCGGGAGGCCGTGGCCCGCGACGACCGGGTAGCGCTTGAACACCAGCTCGTCGAGCTCCGGCAGCAGCTCGCCCGCGAGCCGGGCGCCGCCGCAGAGCCAGATGTCCGCGCCGGGCTCCTCCTTGAGCCGGCGGACGGTGGCCACGGGGTCGGTGATCAGCTCGACCGCGGGATCGGCGATCTCCCCGAGCGTCGTCGACGCCACGTATTGCCGCAGGTGGGTGTAGGGGCTGGTGACGCCGGCGTCGAGCCCGGGCTGGTAGGCGCCGCGGCCCATCAGCACGGTGTCGAACCGCTTGTTCGGCGCGCCGTCGAGGCCGATGTGCGGCCGGATGTGGCTCGGCATCGTCTCCGGGAACTCCGCCCGGAGGTACTCGACCATGTCCGGCGCCTCCGGGTAGAAGTCGAACTCGCCACCCGGTCCGGCGATGAACCCGTCGATCGAGACGGCGATGTAGTAGACGAGCTTGCGCACGCGACCCCCGGAATAACTCGAGTTGTAGTACTTTGCCTGTAGTGGTTTCACGATAGCACTACAGACGGAGTGGTCTCAAGCGATGGCGCGACGCAATCCGGAACGACGGGCGGCCCTGCTCGACGCGGCGATCGAAGTCCTGGCGGCGGACGGCGCGCGCGGACTGACGTTCCGCGCGGTGGACCAGCGGGCCGCGGTGCCCACCGGCACCGCCTCCAACTACTTCGCTGGCCGCGAGGAGATCCTCACCGGCGCGGGTGAGCGCGTCTACGAACGCCTGGTCCCGGACGCGGCGACGCTGGCCGCCCCGTTCGACGGCCCGCGCGACCGCGCCCGCCTCGCCGAGCTGATGCACGACCTGGTCGAGCGCGTGGCGGCGTTCCCGACGGGGTTCCTGGCGCTGCTGGAGCTGCGTCTGGAAGCGGCCCGCCGGCCGGAGCTGCGGGAGGTGCTGACGAAGCGGATCCGCGCGGACCTCGACTTCAACGTGGAAAACCACCTGAAGACGGGCCTGCCGGGCGACGCGACGACGGTCAAGCTGCTGTGGCTGGCCCTGAACTGGCTGATCATCGAGCGCCTGACCCTGCCGGACCTGCTGGCCCCGGAAGAGCGCGTCGCCCTGGTCGACGCCCTGGTCGAGCGCCTCGCCCCCTGACCCCGCCCCCAAGTCCGTGAAGGCCTCCTTGAGGGACTCAGAGTCCCTCAAGGAGGCCTTCACGGACTTGATGTCGCGGGACGCCCCGGGACTCAGGGGGCCGGGTGCTGGAGGCGCAGGACTTCTGCTCGGGCGTGGGCGACCCGGTCGGTCTCCCGGCCGCCCGCGTGGGCGATCTCCCGGGCGAGGTCGCTCGCGGCCGCCATCCGGTGTCTCGCCGCGCGGCGGCTGTGGACGTGCTTGCGGTAGGCCTTGCGCTGCTTCCGGAGCCCGCTGACCGCGTCGAGCAGGGCCGGGTCGAGCACGCCCGCCTCGGCTTCCGGGCCGAGCAGTTCGCGGGTCCACGTCCGCTCGCGGCGGGCGGCGTGGCGCAGGACGGAGAACAGGACCGTGAGCTCGACGGCCGCGATCACGAACGGCAGCACGGCGACCAGGGGACCGTTGCCGCCCAGGCCGTTCATGTCGTCCCAGGCGAAGTGGAACACCATCGCCACCAGCATGGTCAGCACGCCGCGGACGACGTCGCGCTCACCCGGCACCCGGCCCAGGACCCACATCAGCCCGGCGCAGAAGATCGCGCTGAACAGCGCGTGCGACACGATGCCGGACGCGCCGCGGACGAGGAACACCTGCAGCGACGCGCCGATCTGGTCGGTGCCGAAGCTCTGGGCGGCGCCGTTGTAGACGTAGAGGAGGTCCTCGAAGACCTGGAAGCCCAGGCCGATGAAGGCGCCGATGATGGCCCCGTCGTAGACGCTGCGGACGAGCCGGGGCGCGAGCCCGATCAGCAGGACGAGGCCGAGGGCCTTCGCGAACTCCTCGTCGATCGGTGCGGTGAGCCCGGCGGCCCAGTCGGCGGCGAGGGCCGTGCCGCCGAGCTTCGTCCACAGCTCCAGCAGGGCCGTGTTGGCCGGGAGCGCGATCCAGAACGTCGCGGCGATCCCGCCCCAGGCGAACGCCGTCGTCAGCAGCCGGCCCGGCTGCGCCGTGTAGCGGTTCTGGTGGCGCAGCAGCACCAGCCAGGGCACGAGGTAGAGCCCGAACAGCAGGATCCCGCCGGTCAGGGCCGGGGTGTAAAAGCCGCCGTCGCCGCCGAAGAAGCGGAACATCCCGAGCGCGCCGCCGCCGACGCCGACGAGGTACACCCAGAACGCCAGGTTGTGCGGCTGGAAGAAGCGGAACGGCAGGCCCCAGCCGGACTGCTCGATGGCGGCGAGCTGGGCCGTCTTGGTCTCGGACGTCGTGGTCACCGGCCCGCTCCCGGGGTGATGCTGCGCAGGACGCCGCCGATCTCGTCGCGGTACCGCTCGAACTGGCCCGGCGCGGTGCGCACCCGGAACAGCAGCGCGGGCGCGGTGTCCGCCGCCTGGCCACGGCCGGCCACCTTGAAGGCGACGTCGAGCCCGTCACCGCTCGGCGACGTCGTGCTCTGCGCGACACCGGTGAGCCCGGCGGTGGTCGTCACCGTGCCCCGCGCGCTGTCGATCGCGGGGGCGTCGTCGCCTTCCGAAAGCCGCACCTGGTCGAGGAAGGCCGCCGCGGTGCCGTCGTAGGGCGCGCCGCGCAGTTCGATCGTCGCGCCGCCCGTGGCCAGGACGACCTGCAGGGTCGCCGGGTTCGCGACGGCGGTGCCGGTCAGCGTGCCGTTCTGCAGCTGCCAGCCCACCGGCGGGACGGCGGTCGCGCCGTCGCCGAGGTCGAGCAGCTCACCGGCGCGGATCTCGTTGTGCCAGGGGATCGCGGCGTTGAGCGCCGGCAGCCCGTACGCGAGCACCAGGGCGATGGCGAGCGCGATCAGGGCCGGGGTGAAGGTCCGGCGGTCGAGCCCGAGGAGCCGGTGCTCGACCGGGACCCAGCCCGGCGGTGGTTCCGGCGCGGTGACGGTCAACGAGCACCTCTCCCATGGTCGGATTGCGGTCATCAGAACACGAACCGGCCCACCGCGGCGATCACCGCGGTGGACCGGGTGAGGGGTGCACCCGTGCGGGTGAATCCGGGTCAGAGCTGCCCGGCGCGCTCGTACAACGCCCGCACCGGATCGGTGAACGCGGCGCTCGTGAGGTCCTGGGTGACGCCGTCCTCGGTCATCGTTCCCCGGCTGGTGACGCCGAAGACGGTGCCCCTGCCGGTGGCGGCGTCGAAGTTCCGCAGCCACGGGCCGCCGCTGGAACCGCCGGACAGGTCGCAGTCCGTCTTCCAGTCCGACAGCACCGAGTTGACCTCGAGGGTGGCCGGCCGCGCGCAGGACAGCAGCGCCTCGCCGCCGGCCAGCCGCGAGACCGGGTAGCCGAGGATCGTGGTGTCCACAGGGGACGGTGGCTGCGCGAACGAGACGTCCTGGGTGCCCGCGACGTCGGCGGCGTGCCGGCCGCCGACCGGATCCAGGGCGAGCACGGCGTCGTCGTCCGTGCCGCTCATCGGGCCCGAATAGGTGGCGGACCAGGCGAAGGCCCGGACCGGGAACACGCCGTACGGCGCCTTCCCGCGGTCGTAGCCGGGGACGAACACGACGTTGACGATCTTGATCGGGTTGTCGAAGCGGTCCAGGCCGCCGTTGACGCAGTGCCCGGCCGTGAGCGCGACGTCCTTGCTGGAGCTCGGGACCACGGTCGCGGTGCAGGACTCGTCGACGCCGGGTTCGGCGGTGAAGAACAACCGCCCGACCCCCGCCGGCACCGGGCCGTCCCACAGCCGGCCGAGCTTTTCGGCCGGGGGCAGCCAGTCCTCGCCGACCCACTGGCGCATCCGCTCCGGTGTCCAGTGGGCCAGCGCCGCGGCCCGGTCCGCCGCGCTCACCCGCGTCACCACCTGGTCGCCTTCGGCCGCCGTGGCCGGGGCGGCCAGGACCGCCGCCGCGGTGCCGGCCACCGCCAGCAGGGTGACGGCTCGGGAAAGGCGCGGCGCGGGTTCGTGGTCATACCCGGTGGACGCCCGCCCGCCGGTGGGGTTGTTCGCCGAGCGGGTGATCTTGAAACCGGGCTCAGGGCGCGACGGAAGCGTTCCGGTAGCTCAGGATCCCTTCGACACCGAGCAGGAACGTCTCGCAGATCGGCGCCGGGTCGGTGAGGCAGCCCGCGGCCATCGCGCCGTCGCGGAGCATGACGAAGTGCCGGGCGGCCGGCTCCGGCGGCGTCTCCCCGGTCTGCGCCAGCAGCTCGGTGACGGTGTCCAGGAACCACTGCCGGTGGGCGAGGACGGCCTGGTGGACCGGGTGGGCGGGATCGGGGTACTCCGCCGCGGCGTTGAGGAACGCGCAGCCGCGGAACCCGGGGGAGCGGATGCCGTCGGCGATCGACCGGGCGACCGCCCGGACGACGTCGGCCGCGGCGCCGCCACCGGCCCGGGCGGCCTCGGCCTGGGCGCGGATCGCCTGGTCGGCGGCGCTCAGGTAGGCGACGAGCAGGTCGTCCTTGCTCGCGAAGTGCCGGTAGAGCGTGGCGCGGGTGACCGACGCTTCGGCGATGATCCGGTCGACGCCGACGGAGTGGAGCCCCTCCGTGTAGAACAGCCGGGTCGCGGTGCTGAGCAGCCGCGCTCGTGCTTCGGACACCTGAGATCCACCTCCTGGTTCGTGACCTCCACGGTAGCAGATAGAACGGTCGGTCTTGACAGGCTCGGCCGTCCGCTGTCATAGTCGTCGGCAGCAAGACCGATCGTTCTATCTACCTCGCAGTGTCCGAAGGGGAAAACATGACCACCACCGTTCCCGCCGCCGACGTCGCCTCGTCGTTGCGGCGGCTGTACTTCGTCCGGTTCGGCTTCGCCGTCGTCTGGGCCGCACTGGTGTTCGCGACCGGGTCGGACCTCGGGCCGGCCGGTGTCGCGCTGCTGGTGCTGTACCCGGTGTTCGACGTGGTCGCCGCCGTCGTCGACGTCCGCGCTTCGAAGGCGGCCCAGTCGGTTTCGGTGCTGTACGTGAACATCGCGATCAGCCTGCTCGCCGCCGTCGGCCTGGCCGTGGTCGGCTCGGGCGGGATCGCCGGCGTCCTGCGGGTGTGGGGGAGCTGGGCCGTCGTGGCCGGCGCCGTCCAGCTCGTGGTCGGGGTCCGCCGCCGAGCACTGGGTGGTCAGTGGCCGATGATCCTCAGCGGTGGCATTTCCGTGCTGGCCGGGGCGTCGTTCGTCCTGCAGTCCACAAAGGACGGAGCCTCGCTGGCGAACCTGGCCGGGTACGCGACGCTCGGCGGGATCTTCTTCCTCGTCTCCGCGCTGCGCCTGGGCCGTGCTCGGCGACGTGCCGAACTTGTCTAACTAAATTTAGTCAGTTAATATAGTGGTATGCGCACCGACACTTTCCCCGCTCCGGCCACCGTCAGCGAGCAGGCACAGGACTGGCTCGCCCTCGACCAGGGCGAACTGACCTACCCGGCCCTGGACGACACCGCCGGCTGGCTCGCGCTGGCCGAGGAGGCGAACCGGTCCACGGCCCGGCGCTTCCCGGTCGCCGAGCTGCCGGTCACCGTCGAGGACCTCGACGTCGACGGCGTCACCGTGTACGCCGCGAGGCCCGACGGCGTCGGGAACGCGGCGGACGAGCCCGTCTTCCTCTGGATGCACCCCGGCGGTCTCGTGGTCGGCGGCGGGGACGCGTGCCGGCTGACGACGGCGCGGACCGCGTCGGGCACGGGGCTGCTCGTGTGGGGCGTGGACTACCGGCTGCCGCCGCGGCACCCGTACCCGGCCGGGCTCGACGACGCGCTCGCGGTGTACCGGCACCTGCTGCGGGACCACGATCCGTCGCGGGTGTTCGTCGGCGGCGACTCCGCCGGCGGGAACATCGCCGCCGCCCTTCTGTTGCGCGCCAAGGACGCCGGGCTGCCGATGCCCGCCGCCCTGGTGCTCAACACCCCGCAGGTCGACCTCACCGAGTCGGGTGACACCTTCCGGACCCTGGCCGGCGTGGACAACGTCCTGCGCAGCCTGCGGGTGCCGAACGCGCTCTACGCCGCCGGGGCCGACCTGCGGGAGCCGTACCTCTCGCCGGTGCTGGGCGACCTGACCGGCTTCCCGCCCACCTTCCTCCGGAGCGGCACCCGCGACCTGTTCCTCTCGAACACCGTCCGGATGCACCGCCGGCTGCGCGACGCCGGGGTGGCGGCCGAGCTGCACGTGTTCGAAGCCATGCCGCACGCCGGGTTCGGCGGCGACAGCCCGGAGGACCGGGAAGCCGTCGCCGAACAGCGGCGCTTCCTCGGCCGGCACGGCGCGACCGCGCCGGAGATGGAGGACGCGTGAAAGCCGCGCGGTTCAGCCGGTTCGGCCCGCCGGACGTGCTCGAAATCGTCGACCTGCCCGACCCTCAGCCGGCCGCCGGGCAGATCCGGATCGCGGTGCGCGCGGCCGGCGTCAACACCGGCGACTGGCTCAAGCGGCAGGGCCTGATGGACCGGGAACTGCCGCAGACGCTGGGCTACGAGGCGGCCGGGATCGTCGACGAACTCGGCGAGGGCGTCACCGGGGTGGCCGTCGGGGACCGGGTGTTCGGGCTGTCCGAGGGCGGTGCGGCGCAGGCCGGGCGGACCGTGCTGTCCTGGTACGCGCCGATCCCGCCGTCGCTGGACTTCGCGTCGGCGGCCGCGTTGCCGGTCGCCGGGGAGACGTCGGCGCGGGCGCTCGACCAGCTCGGCGTCGAGGCCGGCGCCACACTGCTGGTCAACGGCGCCTCGGGCAGCGTCGGCACCGCCGCGGTCCAGCTCGCCGTGGCCCGCGGCGCCCGCGTGATCGGCACCGGAAGCGCGGCCACGCACGACTTCCTGCGGTCGCTCGGGGCGGAACCCGTCGCGTACGGCGAAGGCATGCCGGAACGCGTGCGCGCGCTGGCGGCCGACGGCGTGGACCTCGCGCTCGACGTCGCCGGCAACGGCGTCCTGCCCGAGCTCGTCGAGCTCGCGGGCGGCCCGGAGCACGTCGTCACGGTCGCGGACCTCGCCGGCGCGCAACAGCACGGGGTGCGGTTCAGCCGAGGCGACGCCGGACGCGCGTACTACTCGCTGGCGGAGATCGGGCGGCTGGTCGAGGCCGGGCGGTTCGTCGTCCGGGTCGGCGAAACCTTTCCGCTGGCCGGGATCGCCGAGGCGCACCGGGCCGGCGAGTCCGGCCGCGTACGCGGAAAGCTCGTACTGCTGATGGGTTAGCGCGCCGGACAGAAGCGGACAGGATCTTCGCCGGCCCTCTCCCCGGCCGGGATTCCGTGGTGCAATGGGCTTTCGGTCCGGCGCGGCCCGGGGCCGGGGAAGGTGCACGGCATGAGCCACGCACGCAAGACCGCTCTCGCACTCCTCGCGCTGGTGACCGCGTGCGGCGTCGTCGCCGGTGTCGCGCCGGCGACCGCGGATCCGGTCGCCACGCCGACGCTCGAGTTCGCGAACCCGGACAGTCAGGCCCTGTTCGGCGGCGCGTACACAGCCGCGCTGGACAACCTGCTGCGCACCAACACGATCGGCTACGACGCCAAGTACGACAAGAGCGGCCTGCTGGACCCGGCCGTCGGCCTCGTCCGCGCGGGTGGCGGGTACGACCAGCCGTGGACCCGGGACGCGTCGGTGAACAGCTGGAACGCGACGAGCCTGCTGGCCCCGGCGCTGGCGGAGAACACCCTCTGGGCGGTCGTCGACAAGGACGCGGGCGGCGCGCTGCGCGTGCAGCAGGACGACCAGCAGTGGGACCAGGTCGTCTGGGTGACCGCCGCCTGGCACCACTACCTGGTCACGGGGGACCGGCGGTTCCTCGGCGACGCCTACCGCACCGCCGGCGACACGCTGGCCATCCGGGAACACGCCACCAGCGCCGGGTTCAACGCCACGTACGGGCTGTTCACCGGCCCGTCGTTCTTCAACGACGGCATCGCCGGTTATCCCGCGCCGCCCGCCGACGCGACCGAGTCGGTCAGCACCGGCAGCTCGCCGTGGCCGGGCGTCGCGAGCGGGATGTACCTGAGCACCAACGAGGTCTACTACGCCGCCTACGTCAACGCCGCGAACATGGCCGGGCAGCTCGGAAGTCCGTCGGAGGCCGCCGGCTACCGGGCCAAGGCCGCCGCACTGAAGGCGTCCATCAACAACCACTTCTGGAACGGCGCGACCGGCCTCTACGACTACCAGCTGCTCGCCGACGGGACGCGAGGCGCCTACCAGGAGGGCACCGGGCTGGCGTTCGCGATCCTCTTCGGTGTCGCCGATCCGGCCCAGGCCCGGTCGATCCTCGCCCACGCCCGCGAGATGACCTGGGGCATGCCCGACACCTACCCGCACTGGGACCGTTACTCCGCCGCCCAGCCCGGCCGGCACAACGCGATCGTCTGGCCCCTGGTCCAGGGCCTGTGGGCGAAAGCGCTTGCGGCGCAGGGAGATCAGCGCGGATTTGCCGCGGAAACGGCGCGGCTGGCGAAACTGGCCACGGGCAACAGCGGGTTCTGGGAGATCTACAACGGGGACACCGGGGTCGTCGACGGCGGCTGGCAGCGCCTCGGCGACACGGTGAAGTTCCACTGGGGGTCCGAGCCCGACCAGACCTGGTCGGCCACCGCGTTTCTCGACATGGTCCACACCGGACTGTTCGGCCTGACCTTCGCCGACAGCGGCCTGACGTTCACCCCGGACCTGCCGGCGGGCTGGGGTGACGTCACCCTGCGGAACCTGCGCTACCGCGACGCGGACCTGACGATCGCGCTGCACGGGGCGGGCACCCGGATCGGCTCGTTCACGCTCGACGGCCGGCCCGTCGCCGGCAACGCCGTCCCGGCGACGTCGAGCGGCGCGCACCGGGTCGAGATCACCCTCACCGGCGCGACCGCCGGTGACCGGGACGGCGACCACGTGGCGGACGCGGCCGACCGCTGCGCCGACACGGCCGGGACCGTTTCCGGTTGTCCCGCCCCGGGCCACCTCGAAGCCGAGGACGCGCACAACACCGGCGGGGTCAAGACGAACGTCAACCACACCGGGTACGCCGGCCGCGCGTTCCTCGACGGGCTGTGGGCCCAGGGCGCCGCGTCGTCGTTCACGCTGCACCGGACGTCGGCCGCCGCCGCGACCGGCGCGGTCACCGTGCGGTACGCGAACGCCAACGGCGACGCGCGCACGATGACGCTGTCGGTGGACGGGAAAGCCGTGCGGCAGGTGAGTTTCCCGGTCGTGTCCGGCAGCTGGGACGACTGGGGCACGGTGACGTTCGCCGGCCTGCCCGTCACCGGCCGGGACCCGGTCGTGACGCTGTCCTACGCGCCCGGTGACACCGGCTCGATCAACCTCGACTGGCTGGAGTACCGCGGCTGACTACCCGTGGTAGCCCAGGTTCAGCACGAGGTCCGCCACCGCGAGGGCCAGGAACACCACTCCGCCGACGAGCTGACGGGAGCCCACGCGCAGGTGGGCGATGAGCGCGCCGACGAAGTACAGCACCAGCCCGCCGGCGGCGAGGAGGCCCAGCAGCGGCACGGCGAGCCCGGCCAGCACGCCCGCGGCCCCGGCCGCCAGGGCCGCGCCGAGCCACGGCAGCCACGACCGCGGGACGCCCTTCATGTCCGCCTGGGCTTTCGGGTAGTCGTGGCCGATCAGGTAGAACACGGCGGCGCTGCCGGTGAGGACCGCGGCGACGAGCGTGACGATGAGATAGGCGGCGGACATGGCCTCCCTTTCCGGTGGGGTGTCCGCCGGGGGACGAGGCAGGCCCGCGGGATGTGACAGGCCGGGGCCCGGGCCCGACTCGCCACCGGGTGCGGCAGCCGGCCCGGGAGCGGGTCAGCCGGTGACGAGCGGCCAGAAGACGTCGTCGACGATCGAGCGGATGCGCTCGGGGGAGACCGGCTTCAGCGTCATCAGGATGTCGTGGCGCATGAGCTGGAACGGCAGGTCGAGGACGTCTTGCGGGATGCGCGAGAGGTCGATCTCGCCGCGGTCGTGGGCCCGGCGGTACACCGGGTCGGACCGCTTCGGGCCGTCGCCGAGCACGGTGAGCCGGACCTCCTCCGGTGTGAGGCCGGCGCTGTCGTGCAGGCCCGCGAACGTCGCGCCGACGAGCGTCGCGAGCTCCGTCCGGCCGGCGTTGATGTTCCGCATCAGCTCGAACAGGTCGTCGCGCAGGCTGCCGGTGTCCGGGATCTCGACCGGGTGGGTGTCGCCGAAGTGCCGGATGGCGGCGAGCACCAGGGCGTTCTTGTCCGGCCAGCGGCGGTAGAGCACCGCGATCCCGGTCTTCGCGCGGTCCGCGACGGACTCCATCGTCAGCTTCGCGAAGCCGGCTTCCGCCAGCTCCGCCCAGGCCGCGTCGAGGAGCGCGTGCTCCAGCTCGGTCCCTCGGCGGCGGCGTTTGACCGTATCGGACGTCGGCATGCGTCCAGGATAAGAGAGACTTGCATTCCTTCGCCAGTCCCCCTACCCTCGCCAATAAGGAAATAATCCCTCTCTTATTGGGGTAGTGATGACAGCGGACACACCGGCGCGCGACGGCGTCGACCCGAAGGTGCTGAAGACGGCGTTGATCCTGGTGGTGGGGGCGCTGGCGGTCGTGTTCGACACGACGATCGTCAGCGTCGCGCTGCACCGGCTGGCGACCAGCCTCGACGTGCCGGTCTCGACGATCCAGTGGGTGACGACCGGCTACATGCTCGCCCTCGGTGCAGCGGTCCCGCTCAGCACCTGGGCCCTGACCCGCTTCGGCGGCAAGCGCGTCTGGATGTTCGCCCTCACGGTCTTCCTCGCCGGCTCGGTCGGGTCGAGCCTCGCGTGGGACGCGGGATCGCTCATCGGCTGGCGGGTCCTGCAGGGGCTCGGCGGCGGGCTGATGCTGCCGGTGATGACGACGCTGATCATGCAGGCGGCGGGCGGCCACGCGCTGGGCCGCACGATGACCTGGGTCGCGTTGCCGGGCCTGCTCGGGCCGATCCTCGGCCCGCTCGTCGGTGGCGCGATCATCACGGACTTCAGCTGGCGCTTCATGTTCTGGGTCAACGTGCCGTTCTGCGTCGCCGGTTTGATCCTCGCCGGCCGCTACCTCGCGAAGGACACCCCGGACGCCGCCGCCGCGCGGCCCCGGCTCGACGTGTGGGGGCTCGTGCTGCTCGTCCCGGGCATCGTCGCCGTGCTCCTCGGCCTCTCCGACGCCGGCGCGGCCGGCTTCGGCCGGCCCGGCGTCCTCGCGCCGCTCGCGATCGGCGTCGCCTTCCTCATCGCCTTCACGGTCCACGCCCTGCGCCGCCGCGACCCGCTCGTGGACGTCCGGCTGCTCGCCGCGCGCTCGGTCGGGTCGTCGACCGCGGTGCTGTTCCTGTCGGGCTTCTCGCTGTTCGGGGCCATGCTGCTGCTCCCGCTGTACTACCAGGAGGTCCGCGGCGTGACCGCGCTGACCGCCGGGCTGATGCTCGTGCCGCAAGGGATCGGCGCACTGCTCAGCCGCCAGATCGCCGGCCCGCTCACCGACCGGATCGGGGCGCAGTCGATCGCGATCGTCGGGTTCGTCGTCGTCGCGGCCGCGACCGTGCCGTTCGCGTTCGTCGACGCGACGAGCGACGGCTGGCTGCTCGCGCTGTGGCTGCTGATCCGCGGCGTCGGGCTCGGCGCCGTCACCATGCCGGTCATGACGGCCTCCTACGTCGGGCTCGCCCGCGCCGAGATCGGGCACGCGAGCGTCCTGACCCGGATCGCGCAGCAGGTCGGCGGGTCGTTCGGCACGGCGGTGCTCGCCGTCGTCCTCGAGCAGGCCGTCGCCGGCGACGGGCCGGGCGCGGTCGTGGCGGGCTTCCACGTCGCGTTCTGGTGGGCGACGGGATTCTCGCTCCTCGCGACCGCGTTGTGCGTGTGGCTGCCCGGAATCAAGCAAGTCCGAGCCGCTGCCGCCGCAGCGTCGGCGGCCCCGCCTCAGCCGGTCAAGTCGGGGAAGTCCTCCGTGTAGCCGAGGAACAGGTACGGCCGCTCCGGGAGCAGGGCGGCGAGCGGTGCCCAGGCGCCGGACGCGCCGTAGAGGTGCTGCAAGTCGGCGACGACCGCGCGGACCTCGTCCTCGGACGGGGCGCCCGCGCGGTCGAACCCGAGCAGCGACGCGCCGATCCCCACGTGACGGTAGCCGTGCCCGGCCAGCCGCCGGATGACCGCGTGGTTCTGGAAGACGTTCCAGTCGGCGGTGAAGTAGCCGTTCGGGATCCCGGCGATCGCGAGGTCGTCGCGCGGCACCGGCACCCGCTGGACGAGCACGACGTCGTCGAGGAAGGCGTCCGGGTCCCGGTTCACCTCGACCAGGGCCGCGACGTCGGCTTCCCCGCCGAGGCGCTCGCCGGGCAGGTCCTCCCACGCGACCCGCGACCCGGGATCGTCCAGGGCGGCGGCGATGTGGGCGGCGCGGGCGTCGGCGTCGTCGCTGTCCGGCCGGAGCCGGTCGTCTTCGCTCGCGTGCCCGCTCGTGTACGCGCACTGGTTGACGTCGTCGAGGGTGCAGAGGAGCCGGGCCGGAGCGTGCTCGGCACGCAGCGCGCCGAGCACGTCGAGCAGTCCGGTGAAACCGGCGACCTCGTCGAGCCGTGCGACGGTGTTCGTGTCCAGCCGGCCGCGTCCGGCCTCTTCGGACGGTCCGTAACGGGTCGCTCGCATGCCCGGCATCCTGCCACCCGCGGCTGACGACCTTTCACCCCGTGATCACCTCTGCTCCCGTGTGAAGCGGCCCCGGGCACGGCGGCCGACGCCGTAGGCGGGTGTGCCAAAATGCGGGCTCGGTCCGGGGAGGGTGGGCATGGTGGAGGTCATCGGCGCCGGGTTCGGCCGCACCGGCACGATGTCGGTGCGCGGCGCGCTGGAGGCGCTGGGTTTCGGGCCGTGTCACCACATGGCGGACATCCTCGGCGACCCGGTCGCCGCCGTCCGGTGGACGGCGGCCCTGCGCGGCGACCGCGAGGCATTGCGCGCCGCCGTCGCCGGATACCGGGCCACCGCGGACTTCCCGGGGTGCCTGCTCTGGCGTGAACTGCGGGAGCTGTTCCCGGACGCCAAGATCCTGCTCAGCGTCCGCGATCCCGAGCGCTGGTACCGCAGCGCCGCGGAGACCATCTTCGACCCGCTGATGGACCAGGTCTTCGCGAAGCTGGGTCCCGAGACCGTCGAGCTGATGGCGGCGCTGGCCGAGCGCGGTTTCCGCCACACCGGCCGGGAGGCCGCGATCGCGTGGTTCACCCGGCACAACGCGGAGGTCCGGGCCACGGTCCCGGCGGAGAAGCTGCTGGTGTACCGGGTGAGCGAGGGCTGGGCACCGCTGTGCGCGTTCCTCGGCGCCGAGGTGCCGCCCGAGCCGTTCCCGCGGATCAACGACGCGGACGACTTCACGGCCGCCGCCGACAACTTCCTCGGCGGCGCCTGACACGAGCCGCCTCGCCAGAGCTGCCCGACAGTGCAGCGACCAGACGGGGGTGTCCGGCTTCTGCGGAGCCGAGGTGTTCCAGCCGGTCTCTGTGCGGAGGCTTTTCCCGACCGTGGCCGGGACTGTCAGCCGGTCGCCGTCTGCTGGTGCTCGTCGCGACCGTCCTCATCGGACTTCCGGTCGCCGCCGCGACGGCGGGTGATCAGGGGCTGCAGGGCCAGCAACAGCAGGACGTAGTACCCGAACCCCGGCCGGATGCAGGCGACGACCACCGCGAGGGCGAAGATGCCGGTGCTCACCACGAAGCTCCGGGTCCACTGGGCGGACACGGGTTCGGCGTCGCCGTGGACTGCGGGGTCGCGGCGGACGATGAACAGCAGCGCCGTGTGGCACAGGCTGCCGGCGAGCAGGGTGCCGAGGTAGAACAGCACCGTGAAGCGCTGTGACTGGTAGGCGCCGATGAGCTGGGTCGGGAACGGCAGCACCGCGATGGTGAGCAGCCAGCAGAAGTTGACCACCACGAGCGGGCCGTTGAAGGCGCGCACGTGCTCGAAGATGCGGTGGTGGGTGAACCAGAACCGGCCGATCACCGCGAAGCTGAGCAGGAAGCTGAAGATCTTCGGCCAGTTCCCGGTCACGGCCTCCGTCGCGGGCTGGCCGGCCGCGATCAGCTCCGGCACGAGTTCGGTGAGCGGCAGCACCAGCAGCGTCAAGGCGATGGCGACGACGGCGTCGCTGAAGAAGACCAGCCTCTCGGGCGACCTCTGCCGTTCCATGGAGAGCTCCTGTCGGTGATCTTCCGCGGCCGGTGCCTCTTGCGATTTCGAAAGCCGTGAAGGGCACCTTCAGGGACTCTATGTCCCTGAAGGTGCCCTTCACGGCTTATCGCCTGGCGCTACCGGCGGCCGGCCGGCTGTCCTCGCGGTCGAGGGAAGCCGGGGTGCCGCACTGTTCGTGGCCGCCGGTGAGGTCGTCGCGGACCAGGACCAGGAGGCGGGTCAGCTGCGCGCGCTGGGCCGGGGTGAGCGCCCGGAAGACGTCGTCCTCGACCTCCTGCTGGGCGGCGCCGGCCTTCTGCAGGCGTTCGCGGCCGAGGGCGGTGAGCAGGACGACGTGGCGGCGGCGGTCGTGGGGGTCGCGTTCGCGGGAGACGAGGCCGTCCGCTTCGAGGGGGTTGAGCTGCGTGACCAGGATGCTGGCGGCGGTGTCGACCGCGGTCGCCAGGTCGCTCTGGCCGAGCGGGCCGCGGTCGTGGAGCAGGCCGAGGATCTGGAACTGGCGCGGGCTCAGGCCGTTCGCGGTGTGCGCGTCCCGCAGGCGGCGCATGGTCTCGTTGCCGAGCAGGGCGAACATCAGGCCGGGACTGTCGCGGTGGCCGGCGGGCGGGACGGTGGTCACGTACGCACTGTAGCGGACTATATCGTGTAGCCTTCTAAACGATATAGTCCGATCAATCACTTTCGGAGGACAGCCATGCTCGAAATCCGCGACGACCTGGGTCTTGCGGGTGCGCGTGCCGTCGTCACCGGCGGTACCCGGGGGATCGGTGCCGCCGTGGTCACCCGCCTGGTCGCGGCCGGCGCGCGCGTGGTCGCCATCGCCCGCACCCCGGCCGAAGTGCCCGACGGCGTGCACCTGGTGACCGCCGACCTGACCGTGCCGGCCGAGATCGAGGCCGCCGCCGAAGCGGCGCTCGGCCACCTCGGCGGCATCGACGTGCTGGTGGCCAACGCCGGCCGCAACCGGCACGTGCCCGGCGGCGTGCTCGCGGCGACCGACGAGGACTGGCAGGCGAACCTCGACGCGAACCTGCTGTCGGTCGTGCGCCTGGACCGGATCCTGGTGCCCTCCATGACCGCGCAGGGCAGCGGCGCCGTCGTGCACGTCTCGTCCGGCGCCGCCCGCTACCCGCAACCGTCCGGCATCCCTTACGCGGCCGCGAAAGCCGCGCTCAACGCCTACAGCAAGGGCCTCGCCACCGCCTGCGGCCCGCACGGCGTCCGGGTCACCGCGGTCCTGCCCGGCGTCGTCGAGACCAGCGCGCTCGACGACACCCTGCGGCGGCTGGCCGAAGACTCCGGCCGGACCGAGGACGAGGTCCGCGCGCAGTTCCACGCGTCGCTGTCCGTGCCGCTCGGCCGGCCGGGCCGGGCGGACGAGGCCGCCGACCTCATTGCGTTCCTGGCCTCACCGCGCGCGTCTTACGTGACGGGCACGGCCATCACGCTGGACGGCGGCCTGCTCCCGACACTGTGACCGCGAGGCCGGCTCGGATTCTCGGTACGGCGCGGGGTGACGCGCACGCCTTCCGCGGCGACCTTCAGTCCGATCCCGGACGACGCACCGCACACGATCGCCGACTCGCCCGACAGTCCCGGACCCATGACCCGACCTCAGTCGACGGTGAGGACGATCTTGCCCCGCAGGTGCCCGCGCGCGGCCCGCTCGTGCGCCGCGGCCGCCTTCTCCAGGGGGTACGTGCTGTCGATCGCGACGCGGAGCGTGCCGGCGTCGAGCAGGCGCGTGAGTTCGGCGAGCTGGGCGCCGTCCGAGCGGACCTGGGTGGCCGTGACCGTGACGCCCAGCCGCTCGGTCTCCTCGTCGTCGAACTCGGCGAGGTACACCGGGTACAGGGCGCCGCCGCGCTTGAGGGTGCGCAGGAAGCGCCGGCTTCCCGGGCCGCCGACGGTGTCCAGCACCAGGTCGAGGTCGTGCACGGACTCCTCGGGACGGACCTTCGTGTAGTCGATGACCTCGTCCGCGCCGAGCTCGCGCAGGAACGGCTCGTGCCCGCCCGAGGCGACGGCGATGACCTTCGCGCCTCGCCACTTCGCCAGCTGCAGGGCGAGGTGCCCGACACCCCCCGCGGCGCCGTTGACGAGCACTGTGGTGTCCGCGCCGAGGGGCATCGGCTGGTGCCGGGCTTCCTGGAAGGGGGAGGGGTGGTCGTGGCCGAGCTCGATCAGGAACTGCCACGCGGTCAGCCCCGCCATCGGCAGCCCGGCGGCGGTCACGTGGTCGACACCGGCCGGCTTGCGGGCGAGGTCGGTGACCGGCGCGGTCACGTATTCGGCGTACGCGCCGCTCTGGAGGTCGCCCGGGAAGCGGACGAGGCCGAGGACTTCGTCGCCGGCCGCGAACTCCTCGACGTCGTCGGCGACCGCCTCGACCACGCCCGAGACGTCCGTCCCCGGGATCAGGGGCAGGGTCAGCGGCGGCAGCATCCCGGGCGGCACGCCGGGCATCCCTTCGCGCACGTACCAGTCGGGGGGATTGACGCCGATCGCGTGGACCCGGACGAGCACCTCACCCGGTCCCGGCTCGGGCACCGGCACGTCGTCGTACCGCAGGACCTCGGGCCCGCCGAACTCGTGCAACCGGATCGCCTTCATCGTCCGTGGTGACACGGCCTTCTCCTGTCTGCGCAGCGGGTACGCTGAACGGATCAACGATCCACTTATGTGGACCACTGATCCGATTATGCGGATCAGTGGTCCGGATGTCAAAGGAGGCGGAGATGCGGGCGGACGCCAAGGCCAACCACGACCACCTGCTCGTCGTCGCGGGCACCGTCATCACCGAGCACGGCGTCGACGCCTCGATGCGTGACATCGCCCGCCGGGCCGGGGTCGGGCTCGCGACGCTGCTGCGGCACTTCCCGACGCGCGAATCGTTGCTGGAAGCCTTGCTGCGCACCAGTTTCGACGAGCTGACCGCGAGAGCGGACGCGGTCGAGGCGACGAGCTCCCTCGAGGACGCGCTGCTGGCGTGGCTGCGCGACTTCGTCGCGTGCACGACGAACTACCGCGGTGTGGTGACCTCGATGATGAACGCCATCGAGGACCCGGAATCCGCGCTGCACGACTCCTGCGTCACGATGCGCGCGGCCGGCACCCGCCTGCTCACCCGCGCCCAGGCCGGGGGCGTGGCCCGGACCGACATCGACGGCGCCGACCTGTTCGCCCTGGCCGCGTCCCTGGCCTGGCTCGGTGACCAGCCCGCATTGGAGCCCCGCGTCGACCGCCTCTTCGGGGTCGTGATGGGCGCCGTCCTGGTCAAATCGGGCTAGCCCGTCACGAGTGGGTCCAGTGGCCGAGCCAGGATTCGCGCCACGCCACCGTCAGCTCGCTCACGCCGTCCACCCCGGACCGGTCCACGTGGGCCTTCCACGCCTCCTCCAGTGACGCGCAGAGCTTCGACGCGGGTAGCTCGGCGCCACCCGAAGCGAACTGGCGCAGGGCCGACTTGGGCACGGCCAGTTTCGCTTTGCCCCGGATCACCGACTGCTCGGTGGCGCGGCAGATGAGGTACTCGACGGTGGTCAGCTCGGCCGCCGACGGCAGGGAGTCCGCCGGGGGCGCGATCTGGGCCAGCGCGCGGTAGAGGCAGTCCAGCGGGGCGGCGAGCCCCTGGTGCTGGCGGGCGATCTCCCACGAAACCCACACCGCCATGCAGTCGGGCATCTGGTACGGCCGGTAGGCGAACGCGGGACCGGCGAAGGTCTGGTAGTCGCCGGTCGGGTCCGGCGCGGCCGAGTCCGGCCCGTCGGGATCGGGCGGCAGGCCGAGCCGCTTGAACAGCTCGCGCAGCAGCCGGTACGGCCGGGCCGGGGTCGTGGACTCGCCGAGCAGCTTGCCCAGGATGCGGTTCAGCCGGTCGGCGGCCACGCCGTGGATCGCCAGCTGCAGGTGGACGAACGCGACGTCCGACAACGTCGTGCCCGCGCAGCCGACCACGCCCACCTGGGGGTAGCGCTGCAGGAACGAGACGATCGCGTGCGTGGAGCCGATCCGCGCCGGCCCGACGAACGTCACCGGCAGGCACGTGCCGATCCGCTGGCGGGACCGGAGATCCCCCTTGTACAGCGGGGAGAACTCGCCGTCGGCGTGGTAGACCTCGAACCAGTTCCCCTGCCGGTGCCCCGGGCGCGTGTCGGCGAGCCAGAAGCTGTACCCGTTCTTCTCGCACAGCTCCCGGAACCGGTCGGCCAGCTCGAACCGCGCGGCCGCGGACGCGTCCCGCAGCGCGATCGTGAACCGGACCGCCAGCGACGCGCACGGGGGCGCGACCTCCTTGCGGGTGCGGAGATCGTGGTTGCGGGTCTTCACGAGCGTCGGCAGCTGCGCCGGGCTCTGCAACGACAGCAGCGGCGCGTCGATCAGCGCGGCCGCGGCGTCGGAGATCTCGCTCGCCAGGTCGCGGATGGCCAGGCCGTGCCACTCGCACACCTCGCGCGCCGCCGGGTCGACCGCGATCAGGCCCTCGAAGGTCTGCGCGGACTCGTAGATGAACGTCGGGTTCGGCGACGTCGTCTGGTGGAACACCCAGGCGCCCGCCTGCTGTTGCGGGCGCTCCGCCGGCTGCCGGCCGTCGACGCGTTCGACGACTTCGGTGCCGTCCGGCGGTTTGCGGGTGCGGGTGCCGATCACGACGCCGGCGCCGTTCGTGGCCGAGCAGAGCGTCTCCAGGAAGATCGTGCCGCCGGAGTCCGCGGACACCAGCTCGCGCAGGTAGCCGTGGCGGGCCGCCGCGTGGTGCACCTCGAAGTCCACTTTGGTCACCGGCTGGCGCGCGATCTCGAAGCCGGCCCGCGCGAGGTCGGCCACGTTCCGCACGGAAATCCTCTGGTTGCGCACTTTCACCACCCCCCGGACGAGTCGAACCGCACGTCGGCTTCCAGCGGTTCGCGGCGGTCCCAGGCCCCGGCGCCCGCCCACCGCGGCGCCCCGATGCGCGAGAGCGGGATCGCCGATACGCGCCACGACACCTGGCTGAACAGCACCAGCGCGGCGAGCACCGGCAGCCCGACGGCGATCGTGAGCGTGACCTGCACGACCTCGCCCCGGCTCTGCGTCGCGACGGCCGCGGCGAACCCGGCGACGGCCGCGATGCTCAGCTGCACGAGCGCCTGCGGCAGCGTGCCGAGGTAACCGAGCACGGTCCGCCGCGGCGGCAGCGACAGCCGGCTGTAGAGGAAACCCGGCAGCAGCAGCAACATCGTGATCACCGACTGGCCGTCGCCGATGTGGCCGAGCGCCTCGGTGGCGGCCCGCCCGTAGAACCACGGACTGCCGACCAGCATCCAGCCGAGCACGAACGAGACCGTCGCCACGGCCAGCGCGTAGAAGGTCACGTTGAGCGGCCCGGACTTCGTGGAGTCCTTGAGCACGAGCGTCGCGCGCACCCGGACGTGGTCGCCGCGCACGTCCCGCCCGCCCGAGCGGCGCCAGTACGCCCGCGCCTCGTTGTCGGCGATGCCGTTGACGAGCACGAGGTCCTGCCCGAATTCCCGCTCGGTCAGCTCCCGCGCGGCCTCGCGGAGGTTCGCGGCGGTGAACTCCGGGTGCCGCCGCAGCGAGTTGTCCAGCTCGCCCGACTCCGTCCGCACCGCCTCGCCCGTCGTGGCCGCGGCGGCGAGCCGGTGACAGGCCGGCAGGCTGCGCGGGGACAGCTCGACGCCGGACTGGCCGGCCTCCCACTTGCGGCGGCGCACCAGGTCCGCCAGCCGGCGCAGCACGGTCTGCGCCTGCAGTTCCAGGATCTTGTGCCGGGCGCCGCCGGCTTCCTGCAGCGGGGCGGCGTCCTGCCGTTCGGCCAGCGAGACCAGGTCTTCGGTCAGGCCGTCCACCTGGTGCTGGTCGGCGTCGGTGGACAGGTACATCCGGGAGATCTCCGCCTCGGGCGCGGTCCGGGCCACCAGGTGGTAGGACTTCAGCGTGGCCGGGATCATGGTCTCGTAGCTCACGACGTACCCGCGGCGGCTGGAGGCCAGGCGCCGCCACTGCTCTCGCGCCACGGGCTGGCGCGCGTCGACGTGCAGCGGCGTTTCGTAACTGAGCCGGTGTTCCTCGACCGAGTCGTCGAGCGCCACCACCAGCATGTAGTCCCGGACGGCGACGTTGAGCAGGTAGGCGTATTCGACGAGCAGGTCGGCGCAGCCGGTGAGGATGTCCAGCGCCAGTTCCCGGCATTGCCTGCCGTACCCGGGAACCGTGCCGCCGGCCGGGGCCAGCGCGAACTCCTCTTCGGGGTGGTTCCGCTCGGTGAGCAGCGTCAGCAGCGCCTGCTGGATGAGCCAGCGCGGTTCGTGCACCTGGAACAGGAAGGTGTTCAGCTCGTGCTTGGCCGTCTGTGCGTTCTCGTCGCCGGCGAGGATCCCGCGCAGCAGCCGGTAGAGCCCGGCGGCGACCAGCCGGGACGCCTCGTGCTGGGTGAGCCGCGGCAGTTTCTGGCCGGCGCTGTCGAAGACGTCGATGGGGGAGACGTCGCGGCGCGGCAGCCGGGCCAGCGGTACCCACAGGGACCGTTGCCGCGCCGGCCTCGAGGTGGCCCGCTCGCCGTGTTCCTGGCCGATCAGGTCCTGCAGCTGCGCGGTGGCCTGGCGCTGGCCCTCGTCGAGGAGCTTGAGGCTGACGTCGACTTCGGTGCTGCGCCGCGCGGTCCCGTGCTCGACGACGGTCAGCCGTTCGGTCAGCCGGCGCACGTGGTTGAGCCGCAGCGAGGTGTCCAGGAGGGCCAGCCCGACCGCCGCGCCCTGGCGGGACAGCCGCGGCGGGGCGCCGGGAATGGGAATAGTTTCGATCGCGTGCCGGAGACTGTCGATGCCGTCCACCCCACTGAGAGTAGGAGGTGGGGCGCGTTGATACGAGAAAACGCCGGTACCCGGCGGAACTCAGTCCGCGGTCAGGTGCGCGAGCGAGGTGACGACGCGTTCGGCGATGTCCGGCGGCCACACGAAATTGGGGGACACCCCGCGCTGGTGGGCCAGCCCGTGCACGCCGAGCCACAGCGCGACCGTGTCGGCCGCGAGGTCGGTGCTCGTGGCGAGACCGGCTTCGACGCAGTCCGCGAGAGCGTCGTGGAGCAGTTCCATGCTCACCCGGCCGAGCGTGGACAGGTCGGTCTCGGTCACGGAACTCTCGGTCAGGTCGGGCATCCACAGCCCGCCGAACATCGTGCGGTAGCGCCCCGGGTGGGCCTCGGCGAAGGCCAGATAGCTGTCGCAGATGGCGAGGAGCCGCTGCCGGGGGCCGGGGGCGGCGTCGCGGGCGGCGCGGAGTTCGACGTCCAGTTCGGCGAAGGCGTTCTGCACGACGGCCAGCATGATCGCGGGCTGGTCGGGGAAGTGGCGGTAGATCGACGGCGCGGCGATCCCGACGTGCCGCGCGACGGAGCGCAGGGTGATGGCGCTTTCGTCACCGGTCTCGTCGAGCAATGCGACAGCCGCCGCCACGATTTCGTCGCGCAGGCGGGCGCCTTCCCCTCGGCGGTTGCGGGTGCGCGTCGCGCTCTTGTCGTCGTCCACACCGTGAGCTTACAGCACGAAACTTATGCGCGTTAACTCTCGTGAAGGCCGGCGAAACCGCGTCTGACCGCTCCGCTCCCTGAGAACCTCCGGTCCCGGCGTGCCTGTTCCGAAAGAACCCGGGACCTGCCGCCGAACCCTTGCGCCGGGTCACTCGTTGGGCGAGTATTTCCGCATTCTGCACGTGCAGGCGCGCGAGCAGCGGCACGGGCAAGGGCATGAGCAAGGGGGAGTGGTGACCGAGGTGGTACCGGCGGTGGCCGGGACGAGCGAAATCCCGGACGACGCGGTCCTGATCGAGGCGGTGCGCGGCGGGGACGTCGCGGCGTACGGCGAGCTCTACGACCGGCACCTGGTCGCCGCCCGGCGGGTGGCGGCCGCGATCGCGGCCGACGCGGCGGAGCGGGACGACCTGATCGCCGAAGGATTCACCCGCGTACTACGGATTCTGCGCTCGGGAGAGGGGCCGGACGAGGAATTCCGGCCTTATCTGCTCACCACGATCCGGAACACGATGATCACCTGGCGCCGGCGCGACTCGGCCGTCTCGGTGGTCGCCGAGGTGCCGGACGTGCTGCCGAGCGTGGGAAGCGACGAACAGGTGGGCAGCCGGCTGCACGCCACCGTCGCCGCGGCGGCGTTCGCCGGTCTTCCCGAGCGGTGGCGGACGGTGTTGTGGCGCACCGAGATCGAGGGCGAGTCGCCGGCGCGGATCGCGCGGGACCTCGGGATGTCGCCGAACAGCGTCGCCGCGCTGGCCTACCGCGCCCGGGAAGGGCTGCGCCAGGCCTACCTGGACCAGCACGTCCCGGCCTCGCAGCGCCGGAACTGCCGCGACGTCGGCGGCCAGCTGGGCCGCTGGGTGCGCGACGGGATCGGCCACCACAAGGCGAGCCGGATCCGGATCCACCTCGACGCCTGCGCGGACTGCCAGGAGCTGGTCGCCGGTCTCCGGCGGCTCAACGAGGAACTGCCCGCCGTCGTCGCGCCCCTCCGGCGCGCGGAGGCCGCGGCCTGACCGCGATCCGCGGCACCCGAAGGAAATAGCGGACACCAGCTGGCCGCTACCCGTGCGACGGTGCGTCCATGAAGACACGTCCCCTCGGCCGCGGCGGCATCCGGGTCAGCCCCTACTGCCTCGGCACCATGATGTTCGGCGGCGCCGGCAACGCCGACCGTGCCGAATGCGTCCGGATGACCCACCGGGCGCTCGACGCCGGGATCACCTTCATCGACACCGCCGACGTCTACGCCGGCGGCGAGTCGGAGGAGATCCTGGGCCTCGCGCTGCGGGACCGGCGCGACGACGTCGTCCTGGCCACGAAGGTCAACGGCCCGATGGGCGCGGACCCGAACCGGCGCGGCGGCTCCCGCCGCTGGATCGTCACCGCGGTGGAGGAGTCCCTGCGGCGCCTGGGGACCGACTACATCGACCTCTACCAGGTCCACCACCCCGACCCGGACACCGACATCGAGGAGACGCTCTCGGCGCTGACCGACCTCGTCCGCGGCGGCAAGGTGCGGATGATCGGGTCGTCCAGCCTGCCCGCGTCGGAGATCGTCGAGGCGCAGTGGGTCGCGGAACGGCGCGGGCTGCACCGCTTCCGCACCGAGCAGCCCACGTATTCGATCCTCAGCCGCGGCGTCGAACGCGAGGTGCTGCCCGTCTGCCGGCGCTACGGCATGGGCGCCCTGGTCTGGAGCCCGCTCGCCTCGGGTCTGCTCAGCGGCCGGTACCGCGCGGGGCGCCCGCCCGCGGCCGGCACCGAGCGGATGCGCTGGGTGCCCCGCTACCTGACCGACGAACGCAACCTCGACGCCGTCGAGCGGCTGGCCGTCCTCGCCGACGAAGCCGGCCTGCCGCTGGTCCGGCTGGCGATGGCGTTCGCCGTCGCGCACCCGGACGTCACGGCCGCGATCATCGGCCCTCGCACGATGGCGCAGCTGGACGACCTGATCGCCGGCGCCGGAACGACGCTCGAGGACGACCTCCTCGACCGGATCGACGAGATCGTGGCCCCGGGCACGGACGTCGCCCCGCTCGACATCGCCTACCACCCGCCGTCGACCACCGAACCGTCCCTGCGACGCCGGTCCCCGGAGTCCCGCGCGGCCGCGTGAGCCGGGCCCGGCGGTGGACAGGAGCACCGCGGACGTGCTGGGGTTGGGGGCGAAGCCGGACTGGGGTGGTCGGTGATTTTCCGCCCCTCGACGCCCGAGGAGCGCGGCCCTGAGCCTTTCGGAGTACCTCCGCGAGAACTGGATCGACGTCGTGAACGACGCGATCCTCCACGTGGACCTCACCCTCGCGGCGATGGCGCTGGCCGTGCTGATCGGGATGACGCTCGGCCTGCTCACCTACCGGCGGCGGTGGCTCGGCTCGATCGCGACCACGACGACCGCGGCGTTCCTGACCATCCCGTCGATCGCGCTGCTGGGCATCCTGATCGGCCCGTTCGGGCTCGGGCTGACGAACGTCCTGTGCGCGCTGGTGCTCTACGCGCTCCTGCCGATCACGCGCAACACGATCGTCGGGCTGCGCGGGGTCGACCCGGCCGTGGTGGACGCGGCGCGCGGGATGGGGCTCGGCCGCGCGCGGCTGCTGTGGCGGGTGCGGCTGCCGCTCGCGTGGCCGGTGATCCTCTCCGGCATCCGGGTCTCGACGCAGATCACGATCGGCATCGCGGCCATCGGCGCGTACGTCAAAGGTCCCGGGCTGGGCAACGAGATCTTCGACGGCCTCGGCCGGTTCGGCTCGGTCAACTCCCTGAACCAGGTGCTGACCGGGACGCTGGGGATCGTCGTGCTGGCGCTGCTGTTCGACCTGGCCTTCGTGGTGCTCGGCAAGCTGACCACACGGCGGCGTCCGCGCAAGCTCGCGATCGCGACCTCGGACGAGACGGCCGGGACCGCCGGCCGGACGATCGAGCTGCGGGAGCTCCGCAAGCAGTACCCCGGGCAGGCGGGGCCCGCGGTCGAGCGGCTCACGATGCGGATCCCCGCGGGCGAGATCGTCGTGCTGACCGGCCCGTCGGGCTGCGGCAAGACGACGACGATGCGGATGATCAACCGGCTCGTCGAGCCCACCTCGGGCGCCGTCACGATCGGCGGCACCGACGTCGCCGCGCTCGACCTCGACGAACACCGGCGCCACACCGGCTACGTCATCCAGCAGATCGGGCTCTTCCCGCACCTGCGCGTGGCCGCCAACATCGGCGTGGTGCCGCGGGTGCTCGGCTGGACGCGGCGGCGCGTCGCCGCCCGCGTGGGCGAGCTGCTCGACGTCGTCGGCCTGACCCGCGAGCACGGAACCCGGTACCCGCGCGAGCTTTCCGGCGGTCAGCAGCAGCGCGTCGGCGTGGCGCGGGCGATGGCCGCGGATCCGCCGGTGCTGCTGATGGACGAGCCGTTCGGCTCCACGGACCCGATCACCCGCGCCCGGCTGCAGGACGAATTCCTCCGCCTGCAACGGGACGTGCGCAAGACGATCGTGTTCGTCACGCACGACTTCGACGAAGCGCTCAAGCTCGGCGACCGGATCGCCGTGCTGCGGCCGCGGTCGGTGCTCGCCCAGTACGACACCCCCGAGGCGATCCTGGCCGCGCCGGCCGACGACTACGTCGCGGCCTTCGTGGGCTCGAAGCGGAACCTGAAGCGGCTCGCGCTGATCCGGGTGGCGGACCTCGAACTCGGGCCGCCGCGGGACGGCCTGCCCCCGATCCCGCGCGAGGCCACCCTCCGGGACGCGCTGGACACGATGGTGCGCACCGGAAGCACCGCGGTCGCCGTCACCGGCAACGGCCACGCGCTGGGGGTGTGCGACGTGCCGCGCCTGGTCGCGGCGCTCCGGCCGGCCGACGGCACGCCGCCACCCGCGGTGCCGGACGCCGTCGAAACGCCTGGCGTGGACCGGGTTCCACCGGCCCGGCCCCGGCGCCGGTCCGGGTTGCTGGTGCGCCCGGTCCTGCTCACCCTCGGCCTGCTGGCGCTGTTCCTGATCGTGCGCGCGCAGCCGCTCGACTCGATCGAACAGCGCTACCTCAACGCCGGCGAGATCTTCACCGAACTGGGCGCGCACCTGCGGCTCACGCTGATCTCGACGGTCTGCACCATCGTCATCGCCCTCCCGCTCGGCATCCTGCTCACGCGCGCCGGCGCCCGCTGGGCCCGGCCGATCGGCCTGGGCCTGTGCAACCTCGGGCAGGCGATCCCGTCGATCGGGCTGGTCGTGCTGCTGGCGCTCTGGACCGGCACGGGCACCGCGACGGCGGTGACGGCGCTGGTCGTCTACGCGACCTTGCCGGTGCTGCGCAACACGATCGTCGGGCTCGACGGCGTCGACCCGGCCCTCGTCGACGCCGCGCGGGGGATGGGCATGACGAAGACGGCGATCCTGTGGCGGATCGAGCTGCCGCTGGCCGTCCCGGTGATCCTCGCCGGGATCCGGACGGCGCTGGTGCTCACCGTCGCGAGCGCGACGCTGGCGACCTTCATCGACGGCGGCGGTCTCGGCGGCGGGCTCGTCGCCGGGATCGGCCTGTACCGCCCGATCCTGAGCCTGACCTTCGGCATCGTCGTCGCCGCGCTGGCGCTCTTCGCCGACTGGCTCGGCCTGGTCGCGGAGGAGGTCCTGCACCCGCGCGGTCTGTAGCTCTTCCCACGATCCCAGGAGGACCGACCCATGCTCCAGCGCACGACAGCCGCCGTGCTCGCGTTCGTCGCGGCGGCGGCGCTCACGGCCGGGTGCACGATCGGCAAGGACGACACCGGCGCCCAGGTGGGCGCGGGGTCCATCAAGAAGATCGACACGCTGAGCGGCGCGCAGATCCGCGTCAGCTCCAAGGAGTTCGACGAGCAGCTGCTGCTCGGCCAGATCGCGCTCGTCGCGCTGCAGGCGGCCGGCGCGAGCCCGCAGGACAAGACCAACATCACCGGTTCGAGCAACGTTCGGCAGGCGCTGACCAGCGGCGCGGTCGACCTGTACTGGGAGTACACCGGCACCGCCTGGGTCAGCTACCTCAAGCAGACCAAGCCGATCGTCGACCCGCAGGCGCAGTACGACGCGGTGAAGCAGGCCGACGTGGCCAACAACGTCACCTGGTGGGCGCGCTCGCCGGCCAACGACACCTACGCCATCGCCGGGAACCCGGCGACCCTCGCCAAGACCGGCGTCAAGACGATCTCGGACTACGCGGCGCTCGCGAAGAAGGACCCGGCGGCGGCCTCGACGTGCATCGGCCCGGAGTTCAAGAGCCGGGACGACGGCTTCCCCGGCGTGGAGAAGACCTACGGGTTCACCCTGCCCGAAGCCCAGGTGCACGTGCTCAACGACGCCGTCGTCTACCCGAGCATCGGCAAGGGCGATCCGTGCGGGTTCGGCTCGGTCGCCTCCACCGACGGGCGCGTGGCCGGGCAGAAGCTGACCGTGCTGGACGACGACCGGCACTTCTTCCCGACGTACAACCCGGCCATCTCGATCGCCTCGGCGGTCGCGCAGAAGTACCCGCAGCTGGAACAGGTCTTCACGCCGATCGCCGCGAAGCTCGACACCGCGACGCTCACGGACCTGAACAAGAAGGTCAGCGTGGACGGCCGGAAACCCGCCACGGTGGCGCACGACTGGCTCAAGGCGGCGGGCTTCATCAGCTGACCGGCATCCGGGTGAGTGGATAGTCATCCACTCACCCGCACGGTACTGCGGTGGTCGCGGCGCGACGGTACCGTCGTAGGGCAGCGGTTCCGCCCGGGAGCCGTCGCACCCCGAACCCGCGGCCCCGACCTGGGCCGGCGTGGGACCGGACTGGTGCCCCTGTGGTTTGGCCTCACGGTCTATCCGAGGAGGCCGTCCGTCGTGTCCGAAACCCGGCCGCACGACCCGTCCGGATCGACCGCGTGCTTCCGCATCACGACCAGCGCCGGCGCGACCGTGCTGGCGGCGGCGGGCGAACTCGACCTGACCGTCACCGACCGGCTCGCGGACCTGCTGGAGCGCGAACTCGGCCTGCGGCCGCGGGCGCTGGTGTTCGACGCGGAGTCGGTGACGTTCTGCTCGGCGCGCACGATGACGATCCTGGTGAAGACGGCGACCGACGCGAAAGCGGCCGGGATCCCGTTCGTGATCGTCACCCACCGGAGCGCGGTGCTGCGCCCGCTGACCGCGCTGGGGCTGGAACAGGACCTGCCGGTGTACGGCGACGTCGCCGGGGCCCTGGCGTGGCTGGAGTTGCTGCCGCAGCTGGCGGAACCGGTGACCGAAAGCTAGCTCGGTGCCCGGCCGCCGCCCGGCCGGCCGTGGTCGCGGACCAGAGCGTCCGCCATCAGCCGACCGCATGTAGCTGCCGGGAGGGGCGGCGAGGCGCGCACCCGCCTGCAACGGGGTTGGCCAGAGGCGGGATCAGAAGAGCGAAGTGTCGTGGTCACCGGACGCGCGGCGTTGCCGGGCCTCGCCGATCGCCTGGACGAGCAGGTCGCGCACCTCGGCAGGCTCAGCGATGCCCGCCAGCACCAACGGCAGGTGCCGGCGCTTGACCCGGTGACCGAACCTCGCGTGCGCCAGCAAGTACGGCTCGAGCTCGCCGAAGCTGATCGTACCGGTGCCGTTCCGTTCCGGGTGCACGACCGGGGGTTCCAGGTCGGCGAGATACACCGTACGCACGACCGGCCCCAGCAGGCCGCCGGTGGCCGTCACGCGGTGGTCGGTGATCGCGTAGGTTGTCCGCCGCAGCCGGACGATCCGTGCGGCGGGCTCCAGAAACACCAGGGCGCCGAACGCGATCGTCGCGGCCAGCGTCGTCGCTCGGTCGGCGGGCGTCTGGTCCGCGCGGCCGAACCAGGTCGTGACCCCGATGAGCGTACCCAGGACGAGGACGGCCATCGTGTGGTCGTAACGGTGGAAGATCGGCCGGTTCACCGGCTTTCCCGTCCACAGGACGTGTTCCCGCATGCCCCGTACACGTCGGGACCGGTGCCCGGGTTGCCTCGGACGCCGTCAGCGGAGCCGGACGTCGTGGCGGTGGCACCGGCGGCGCGCCGCCGGGATCCGGGCCGGGTCCCGGGCCGCCGTCAAGCCGGATGTCCTGGACCGCCTTGCGCCCGTAGCGGGCCGGCACCGTCACGGCGGCCGACCGGTGCCGTCCGGTGGCCGACCGGGCGACGTTACGTCGGCGTCGATCCCCGCCCGGTCCGGCGGCGAGTTCCTCCCCGGCGCGCACGTGAGGGCCTCACCGAAGGCGAAGCCGTCGAGCGCGGGCTACCGGTGAAGATCGTCGAGAAGGCCGTCGCGGACATCGCCGGGTTGCCGCGCGCCAAGATCGTCGGCCGAGGTCAGGCGGCGCGTTCCACGTCGTCGCCCTGGTACGGGCCGGGCTTCGGGCGCGGCTTCCCGCCCGGGAACGCGAGCCGCAGGATCGTGCGGTGCACCGTGCCCAGCTGACGGGAGAACGGCCCGGTGTTGTAGGGCAGGCCGTAGCGGCGGCAGATCTCCCGGACCTGCGGGGCGATCTCGGCGTAACGGCTGCTGGGCATGTCCGGGAACAGGTGGTGCTCGACCTGGTACCCGAGGTTGCCGCTCATCAGGTGGAACAGCGGGGAACCGGTGATGTTCGCCGCACCCACCAGCTGCCGGACGTACCAGCCGCCGCGGGTTTCGTCGCGGACCTCGTCCTGGCCGAACGTGTAGGTCTGGTCCGGGAAGTGGCCGCAGAAGATGATCGAGTGCGCCCACAGGTTGCGGATGATGTTCGCGGTGAAGTTCGCCCAGAACGTCGCGGCGAACGTGCCGCCGCCTTCCGCGCGGACCGCCTCGAGCTGGGCCCGCACCGCGCCCTTCCGGCGCCGCCCACCGGCCCGGTCCGCCAGCACCCGCAACCGGGAGCGGGGTTCGGGCTTCAGCAGCCGCCCCACCGCCGTGGCGGCCAGCGCGCTCACGAGCGGCCACCCGACGTAGTCCTTCAGGACCTGGTCGCGCGCCTTGCCCGAGATGCCCTTGATGTCGTGCCACACGTCCTTCATCGGCTTCTCGCCGGCGCGGATGGCTTCGACGTCGAGGTCGTGGACCGCGACACCCCACTCGAAGAAGGCCATCAGCAGCAGGTTGTACAGCGGTTGCGCCAGGTAGGCCGGGTGCCACTTCTGGTGCGGGTCGATGCGCATGATCTCGTACCCGAGGTCTTTGTCCTTGCCCCGGATGTTGGTGTAGGTGTGGTGGATGAAGTTGTGGGAGTGCTTCCACGCCGCCGCCGTCGAGGCGGTGTCCCAGTCCCATGTGGACGAATGGATGTACGGGTCGTTCATCCAGTCCCACTGACCGTGCAGCACGTTGTGCCCGATCTCCATGTTCTCCAGGATCTTCGCCACCGCCAGGCAGCCGGTGCCCGCCAGCCAGGCCGGCTTGGACCGGGAGCCGAGCAGCAGCGCCCGGCCGGCCACCGCGATCTGGCGGTGCATCCTGATGACGCCCTTGATGTAGCGGCGATCGCGCTCGCCCAGCTCACCGTGGACCCGGTCGTGGATGGCGTCGAACTCGCGGGCGAGTTCGTCCAGCTGAGCCGCGCTCAGGTGCGCGAACGGGTGGGTGGCTTCCTGGGACAGGGTGTTCTGCGTGGGCATGAGGTCCTTTCCTCGCTCAGAGTTCGACCGTGACCGGGCCTTCGGCGCCGTTGACGCAGGTGCGCACGATCTCGTTGTTCAACTGACTGACGACGTTGGTGCGCAGGTCGCGGATCCGGCCGTCCCGGATCGGCAGCACGCAGGTGTGGCAGACCCCGACCCGGCACCCGAAGGGCATGTCGACGCCCGCGTTCTCGCCCGCGACGAGGATCGGGGTGCCGGGCGGGCACTCCGCGTCGACGTTGCGGTGGGCGAACCGCACGGTGCCGCCCGAGCCGTCGGCGGAGTCGCCGCCGACGATCGGCTGGAACCGTTCGTGGTGCAGCCGATCGACGTCGCCGTGGCTCTTCCAGTGCGCTTGCAGCGCGTCGAGGAGCTCGCCGGGACCGCAGGCGTAGGTGTCGCGGTCGCGCCAGTCCGGGCACAGGGCGTCCAGGTCGGCGGGGGAGAACCGGCCGTCGCGGCTGGTGATGCGCAGTTCGAGGCGGAACCCCTCGTACTGCTTTGCCAGTGTGGCCAGCTCTTCGCCGAAGGTGACGCCGTCCGGCTCCCGCGCCGAGTGCACGTGGACGACGTCGCGCAGGCCGGGCCCCGGGCCCAGGTGACGCAGCATGCTCATCACCGGCGTGATGCCGCTGCCCGCGGTGACGAACAGCAGGCCGCGCTCGAGCCGGTCGGGCAGGGTGAAGGCCCCTTCGACCTCGCCGAGCCGCACGACTTCGCCGGGCCGGGCCCGCTCGACCAGGTACGGCGAGACGATCCCGCCGTCGACCTTCTTGGGGGTGACCGAGATGAGGCCGTCCGCGCGGTCCGGGCTCGACGTCAGCGAGTACGCGCGCCAGTGGTGGACGCCGTTGATGACCACACCCAGCCGGACGTACTGCCCGGGCCGGTGCCCGACCCAGTCGAAGCCCGGCCGGATCAGCACGGTGGCGGCGTCACCGCGTTCGGGCTCGACCCGCTCGACGCGGCCGCGCAGCTCCCGGGTCGACCACAGGGGGTTGATCAGTTCCAGGTAGTCGTCCGCCCGCAAGGGGGTGAACAGCCAGCGCACCGCGCGCAGGGCCCGGCGCCGCAGCGGCGACGCCGGGGGGCGCATTCCCACTTCGGCCATCAGGCACCGCCCCGCTCACGGCCGGCGGTCACGACCTCGTGGACCCAGCTGGTGACGATCATGCTGATTGAGTGTACAGGCGTGCACTCAACTTGCAGCCTGAGCGGCGATCAGTACGTGTAGCGGCGCACCGTCTCCGGGTGGATCACCAGGCGAAGCTGGTCGGCGGCCAGGATCCCGGCGAGGTCGGCGGCCCGCGCCGGGTCGTCGAGGTCCCAGTAGCGGGCGGCCAGCCGGCGGGCCAGGTCGTGGGCGCCATCGGGTTCCAGCGTGGTGCGGCCGGCGACCGAAACCCACCGCTCGCGTTCACCCACCGGCGCGGCGACGACGAGCGAGGCGCGGGGGTCGCGGCCCAGACGTCGCACCTTGAGCGCGTCCGGCTCCGTGAACAGCTGGAGCGTGCCTTCGCCGGTGGCCTCGAACCACACGGGCCGCGGCTGCGGCGGGAGCGGGGTCGCGGCCACGGTCAGGAAGCCGTGCAGGGGCCGGCGGAGGAAGTCGAGGTCCGGGGCGGTCAAGGAATCGGTGTCGCTGCTCATGACGTCGATTCAACGCGGCCGGCTCGGACAATCCCATAGGTGAAAGCCCGGATCGCCTGTCCATTCGTCTAACCTCGGTGCGGTGGACGTGTTCGACGACCTGATCCGCGGGGTGCGGGCCCACGGCTCGCTGTTCGGCAGCTCGACCCTGTCCCCGCCCTGGGCGCTGGAGTTCGTGGACGGCGCGCCGCTCACCCTGTGCACCGTGCTCGGCGGCGCGGGCTGGATCGTGCCGGAGCACGGCCCGCCCGAGCGGCTGCGCGCCCGCGAGACGGTCGTCGTGCGCGGCCCCGCGACGTTCACCTTCGTCGACGAGCTCGGCACCCCGGCCGAGCCGGTCGCGTGCGGTGAGTTCTGCGCGGCGCCCGAGGAGGGCGGCACCCGGCACCGGCGCGGCTGGACCGACGACAGCGGCGGCGCGACGACCTTGATCGTCGGCGCGTACCCGGTGCGCGGCGAGATCAGCCGCCGGCTGCTGGAGGCGCTGCCCGTCGTGCTGCGCGCGGACAGCGGGGGCACCGGGGACGCCGTGCTGGACCACCTCGCCGCCGAGGTCGCCGTGGACGCGCCGGGCCAGCAGGTGGTGCTCGACCGGCTGCTGGACTGGATGCTCGTCTGCACGCTGCGCGAGTGGTTCGACCGGCCCGGCGGCGAAGCCCCGGCCTGGTGGGCCGCCCAGCGCGACCCGGTGGTCGGCGACGCGCTGCGCCTGCTGCACGCCGAACCGGCGGCGCCCTGGACGGTCGCCGCGCTGGCCGGCCGGACCGGCGTGTCCCGGTCGACGCTGGCCAAGCGCTTCGCCGAGCTGGTCGGCGAACCACCGCTGACGTACCTGACGCGCTGGCGCATGACGCTCGCGGCCGACCTGCTGCTCGAGCGGGAGACGGCCACCGTCGCCGACGTCGCCCGCGCGGTGGGGTACGCCGATCCGTTCGGGTTCAGCGCGGCGTTCAAGCGGGTCCGCGGCGCCAACCCGAGCGAGTTCCGGCGTGCTTCTCCGGTGGGGCCGAGCGCCTGAATCCCGGCCTCACGGCCGGTGCGTGGTCTCGCGTACCCGGATGCCGTCGTCGTAGGCCGGGCGGTCCGACCGTCCACTGTGGCCGGCACGGGACGGGCCGCCGCGGCCCGGGCGACGGCCGGGGCGATCGACGGGCGTCGCCGTCCAAGAGGCGTACCAGCCGGCCGAGGGGGAGGTCGCCGGCGGGCAGGCCCGGTCGGCGCGTCGCGGGCCGGGCGGACCGGGCGCGGCGCGGGTGTCGGTAGGGTCCGGCACGGTGCACCGGGCGACGAGGGTCCTGGCTGCCTGCTCGGAGGGGAACGTCATGGCTGATCGGAACCCGGCCGCCGATCCGGTGGCCCCGGCGCCGGCCCGGCGCGAGACCGTGCGGCTCGCGGTGGTCGTCGGCGCCCTGGGCGTGGTGTTCGGCGACATCGGGACCAGCCCGATCTACACCCTGCAGACGGTGTTCAGCCCCAGTGACCCGCACCCCGTCCCGGTCAGCACGGACAACGTGTTCGGCGTCGTCTCGCTGATCTTCTGGTCGGTGATGATCATCGTCACGGTCACCTACGTGCTGCTGGCCATGCGCGCCGACAACGACGGCGAGGGCGGCATCATGGCCCTCATCACGCAGCTGCGGCGCTGGAGCGGCCAGCGCGGCGCCCGGACCGCGCTGGTGCTGTCCGGTGTGGGCATCTTCGGCGCGTCGCTGTTCTTCGGCGACAGCATGATCACCCCGGCGATCTCGGTGCTGTCCGCGGTCGAGGGGCTCAAAATCGTGCAGCCTTCGTTCGACGAGCTGGTCGTGCCGATCACCGCGGTCATCATCGTGGTGCTGTTCTTGTTCCAGCGCAAGGGAACCGCGACCGTCGGGCGGCTGTTCGGGCCGGTGATGATCCTCTGGTTCGTCACGATCGGGGTGTTCGGCATCGGCGGCATCGCCGGTAACCCGGAGATCCTGAAGGCGCTCCTGCCGACGTACGCGCTGGGCTTCCTGGCCGGCCACTTCGGGATCGCGTTCTTCGCGCTGGCCGCGATCGTGCTGTCGGTCACCGGCGCCGAGGCGTTGTACGCCGACATGGGCCACTTCGGCCGGCGGGCGATCACCCGCGGCTGGCTGTTCCTGGTGCTCCCCGCGTGCGTGCTCAGCTACCTCGGGCAGGGCGCGCTGATCCTCAAGGACCAGGCCAACGTCGCCAGCCCGTTCTTCCTGCTCGTGCCCGGCTGGGCGCGGCTGCCGCTGGTGCTGCTGGCCACCGCGGCGACCGTGATCGCGTCCCAGGCGGTCATCACCGGCGCGTACTCGGTCACGGCGCAGGCCGCCCGGCTCGGGTACCTGCCCCGGTTGCGGATCCGGCACACCTCGGAGTCGGAGATCGGCCAGATCTACGTCCCGTGGATCAACTGGCTGCTGCTGGTCTCGGTGCTGACGCTGGTGTTCGCGTTCCGCAGTTCGGCGGCGCTGGCCTACGCGTTCGGCATGGCGGTGACCGGCACGATCACCATCATGACCCTGCTGTTCTTCTACGTCGCGCGGGTGAAGTGGGGCACGCCGAAGTGGCTGATCGGCGTCGGCGCGACCGTGCTGCTCTCGGTGGACCTGCTGTTCGTCGCGGCCAACCTGACCAAGCTGGTCCACGGCGCGTGGCTGCCGCTGCTGATCGCCCTCACCGTGTTCACCGTGATGATCACCTGGCAGCGGGGCCGCCAGATCGTCACCGCGGAACGCGAACAGCACGAGGGCTCGCTGCGCGAGTTCATCGACGACCTGGAGAACAACAAGCCCGCCACGCAGCGCGTGCCGGGCACGGCCGTCTTCCTCAACCGCGGCAAGGTGACCGCGCCGCTGGCGATGCGGGCCAACGCGGAGCACAACCACGTCCGCCACGAGCACGTCGTGATCGTGTCGATCGAGACGGAGCCGGTGCCCCGGGTGCCGGAGGGCGAGCGCACCGTCGTCGACGACCTCGGCCACGCCCACGACGGCATCACCCACGTCAGCGCCCGGTTCGGGTACATGGAGCGCCCGGACGTCCCCGCCGCGCTGCGGTCCCTCGAACCGGCGGAGACGGAGGGCCGGCTCCAGGTGGACGACGCGTCCTACTTCCTGTCGAAGATCGAGCTGCAGCTCGGCAAGGAGCCGACCATGGCAGGCTGGCGCAAGCGGCTGTTCATCGCCACGTCGTACATCACCGCGGACGCGGCCGAGCAGTTCGCGCTGCCCCGCGACCGCACCGTCGTGATGGGCTCGCACATCGAGGTGTAAACCGAGCGACAGCCCGCGGGGACACCCAGGTCCTGGTGGGCTACACGAAGGTCCGCCACAAGCCGGCCGTGCGGTGGTCCACCGGGTCTTCCCGGACCGCAAGCACGCCGAGACAATGTTCCAGCCCTGCGTGCCCTGCGTGACAGGTCCGTCTCTGCCGCGACCTGGGAGGGGGAGCAGGACGGACCCTTGACTGACTGACTCGTTCAGTCAATACTCACCGCATGCGTGGACGGGTACAGCCGCGGCCGTTGGGTGAGATCGCGGCAGCCGCGGCGCGGGTGTTCACCGGCAAGGGCTACAAGGCGGCCGGGATCTCCGACGTGGCCGCCGCGCTCGGTCTGAGCCACGGTGCGCTCTACACCTATGTGGACAGTAAGGAAGCCTTGCTGTACCTGGCTTTCCTGCAGCTGGCCGAGCCGGAGACGCTGGCCGGGCTGAGCATTCCGGTGACCTCGCCGGGGCAGGCGGGGATCGCCGGGATCGACGCGCGGTCGGTGGCGTCGGCCGGGTTCCCGGCCCTGGACGCCGCCCTCGGCCGGCGCACCGGACCGGTCGCCGAGGAGCTCGGCGGGATCATCGACGAGCTGTACGCGTACATCGAAGGCCACCAGGGGTTGCTCGCGCTGGTCGAAAGCTGCGCGCGGGACATCCCGGAACTCGCCGAACTGCACTTCGTGCGTGGCCGGCGGGTCGTCCTGGACCGGCTCGGCGACTACCTGCGGCGGCGGATCAGGTCCGGGCACCTGCGCCCGGTCCCGGACGTGCCGACCTCGGCGCGGTTCCTCGTCGAATCCGTCGCCTGGTTCGCCTGGCACCGGCACGGCGACCCGGACTCGCTGATGCTCGGGGACGACGACTGCCGGCGCACCGTGCGCCACCTGCTGCTGGCGGCGTTCCTGCCGGCACCACCTCCTGGGGGAAATGACGATGACGCAGAAGGTTGAGGACACCGGGGAAACCGGAACCGGCGTGGTGTGGCGGCCGGTCCTGCTGATCGCCGGTGTGGTCGCGGTGATCCACCTGGCCGTGGCGGCCCGCTACGGCTGGCACCGCGACGAGTTCTACTACGTGCTCACCGGCCGCCACCCGGCCTGGGGTTACGTCGACCAGCCGCCGCTGACCCCGGCACTCGCGCGGCTGGCCGCCGCGTTGCCCGGCGGTGTGCTGCCGCTGCGGATCCTGGCCATCGCGGCCGAGGTCGGATGTGTGCTGCTGGCCGCGAAACTCGCCGCCGAACTCGGCGGACGGCGCCGGGCACAGCTCATCACGGCCGCCGCGGTGGCGGCCTGCCCGGCGTTCGTGGCCGCCTCGGTGCTGTTCGGCACCACCGTCGTCGACCAGGTGTGCTGGCTCGCCGTGCTGGTCGCGACGGCGCGGGCGCTGCGGCTGGGCACGATCCCGGCGTGGCTGCTCGCGGGCCTGCTCGCCGGGCTGGGCCTGGAGAACAAGGACACGATCGCCGCGCTGCTCGTCGGCATCGCGCTCGGCCTCGTCGTCACCCGGCGCGCGGTACTGCGCACGCCGGGGCCGTGGCTGGCCGCGGTGACGGCGTTGCTGATCGCGCTGCCGAACATCCTGTGGAACGCCTCCTACGGCTGGCCGTGGCCGGCTGTGCGGATGGCCGGGGTGCTGTCCGGCCGGGCGGGCAACGCGCTCACCCAGGTACCCGAACTGCTGGTGCTGCTGACCGGCCCGCCGCTGCTCGTCCTGGGTGTCATCGGCGTGCGCCGGCTGTGCGCCGTGGCCGGCCGCCCGCACCGGTGGCTGCTCGTGGTCGCGATCACCGCGGTGGTGTTCATCGCCGTCACCTCGGGCAAGTCCTACTACGCCGCCCCGATGCTGCCCGGCCTGTTCGCGGCCGGCGCGGTGCGGGTGGCGGAGGCGGACACCCGCGACGGCCGGCGGTCGTGGCCCATCGCGATCGCCGCCACGGCCGTCTTCGCGATCGTCATCGGGCTGCCCGTGTTCCCGCCGAAGGTCACGAACAGCATCGGCTTGAGCAGCACGGTGATGGAGACCTACGGCTGGCCCGAGTACGTGCGCCAGATCGTCTCGGTCGCGGACCGGTACCCGGCCGGCACGGTGATCTTCACCGGCAACTACGGCGAAGCCGGCGCGCTGAGCCTTCTCGGCCCGGCCGAGGGCCTGCACAACCCGGTGGGCAGCGGCCACAACGCCTACGGGTTCTGGGGTCCGCCGCCGGGCGGTGACGACACCGTGTTGTGCGTCGGCGAGTTCACCCCCGAGTACCTGCGCCGGTTCTGGTCCCAGGTCACCGAGATCGCGCCGCTCACCCTGCCGGACGGGCTGTCGGACGAGGAGACCCGGCAGGGCGCGGCGATGTACCTGTGCCGGCAGCCGCACGGCACCTGGGCGCAGCTCTGGCCCGATCTGGCGCACCTGGACTGAGCGGATTCAGCGCGTTTCCGTGCTTCGCCAGCCCTGCCAGCCGCGGCACAGGAAGTAGGAAGCCACGAGGATCACGACGAGGCCGAAGTCGACGTAACCGGCCTCGCCGGCTTCGGGCACGTCACCCAGCACCACGGCGATGACGACGAGCACGGACTTCTGCGCGAAGAGCACCTCCCACACCCCCCGCTGCGCCCGCGGTTTCCAGGCGAGCAGCGCGAACAGGCCCGCGACCAGCCAGAACGCGGTCATGCGCCAGTTTTCGATCCAGATCCGGTCGTCGGCCACCCGGCCGACGTACACCATCCCGCGGATGGCCGCGCCGACGGTGGCGAGCGCGGCGACGGCGAGCAGCCCGCGCCCGATCAGGTCCCGGGGCGACGTCGTGCCGCGGGTGCCGGGCGTGGTGTCCGTGGTGGTCATGGGTTCCTCCTGGGTGCTGGACGGATGCCCACGGTCGCACCGGAGGGCGTTCGTTCGCGTCGGCGGGAATCACCTAGGTAACGCGCCGCGAGGTTCGGTGACCGCGTCGCCTGCGGCCCCCGGCCCCGCTAGCATCCGGGGGATGCGGACGCCGGTGGACTCCCGTGGACCGCTCTTCGGCCGGCGCGCCGAGATCCGGCGGATCGACGAGCTGACGACCGCCGCGCGGGCGGGCGCGGGCGGGGCGCTCGTTTTCCGTGGTGAGGCGGGGATCGGCAAGAGCGCGTTGCTGGAGTACGCCGGGCAGACGGCCGGCTTCCGGGTCGTGCGGGCCTGCGGGGCGGAGTTCGAGTCGGAGCTGCCGTTCGCCGCCCTGCACCAGTTGTGCGTGCCGGTGCTGGCGCGGCTCGCCGACCTGCCCGACCGGCACCGCGACGCCCTGCGCGTCGCGTTCGGGCTCGCCGACGGCGTCCCGGACCTGTTCCGCGTCGGCCTGGCGACGTTGGCGCTGCTGGCGGCCGCGGCGGGGGAGCGTCCGCTGCTGTGCGTGGTCGACGACGCGCAGTGGCTGGACTCGGCGTCGTCGAAGGCGCTGGCTTTCCTCGCCCGCCGCGTCAGCGCCGAGCCGGTCGCGATGGTGTTCGCGGTCCGGTTGCCGGGCACGAGCGAGCTGGCCGAACTGCCGGGGGCCGTCGTCGACGGGCTGGCCGACACCGAGGCGCGGGAGCTGCTGGCGGCGCAGAGCCACGTGACGCTCGACGAGCGGGTGCGCGCCCGGCTGCTGGCCGAAGCGCGCGGGAACCCGTTGGCGTTGCTCGAACTCTCGACGTCGGACGGGTTCCCTTCGCCGGACGCGTCGTCCGTGCCGTCCCGGATCGAACGCGGGTTCCAGGCCCGGCTGGCGGACCTGCCCGCCGGCGCCCGGCTGCTGCTCACCCTCGCGAGTGCCGACCCGACCGGCGATCCGGGGCTGTTGTGGCCGGCCGCGCGGCTGCTGGACATCGACGTCCCGGCCGCCGGCGAGGCCGCGGCCGCCACCGGGCTGGTCGAGTTCGCCACCCGCGTCCGCTTCTGCCACCCGCTGGCGCGCTCGGCGGTCTACCAGGCCGCCGAGGCGAGCCGGCGGTACGCGGCCCACCGGGCGCTGGCCGAGGTCACCGACCCGGCCGGGGACCCGGACCGGCGGGCCTGGCACCGCGCCCAGGCCTGCGCCGGTCCCGACGACGACGTCGCCGCCGAGCTGGAACGGTGCGCGTCGCGGGCCCGGTCCCGGGGCGGTGTGGTGGCCGCAGCGGCCTTCCTGGAGCGCGCGGCCGCGCTGTCGCTGGACGCCGGGAAGCGGCTCGAACGGACGATCGTGGCGGCGCGGGCCGCACTCGACGCCGGCGCTCCCGACGCGGCGGCGGAGCTCCTCGCGGTCGTCGAACCCGCGGCGCTGGACGAGGTCCGGCACGCGCAGGTCGATCTCCTCCGCGGTCAGGTCGCCTTCCAGCGGCACCACGACGGCGACGGCCCGATGTTCATGGTGCGGGCCGCGCGGCGGCTCGCGGACCTGGATCCGGAGCGGTCGCGCGAGTGCTTCCTGGACGCGGTCGAGATGGGTCTGCTCGTCGGCCGGCCCGGCGGCGTGCTGGACACCGTCCTGGCCGCGGCCCGGTCCGCCGGGCCCGTGCCGCGGTCCCCGGACCTGCTCGACGTACTGACGCTCGTGGCCGAAGGAGACCATCGGGCGGCAGTTCCCTTGCTGCGCAAGTTATTCGACGACGAGGAGACTCCGATGTGGACCCGGCGCCCGGCGCTGGCGACCATGCTCGCGTCGGAGATGTGGGATCCGCACACCCAGACGGCGATCACCGAGTGGCTCGTGAAGACCGGCCGCGAGTCGGGCTCGCCGCTCGTCCTGCGGCTCGGCCTCGCCCAGGTGGCCTCGCAGGGCGCGCTGACCGGCGACTTCGGGCCGGCGATCGCGGCCATCGTCGAGGAGGAGGCGATCGCCGACGCGGTCGGCGGGCCGCCGATGCTGTACCCGCGGCTGCACCTCGCGGCGATGCGCGGCCGCCGCGACGAAGCCCTTCAGCTGTTCGAAGCCGCCACGGCGACCGCGACCGCCCGCGGCGCGGGGCAGCTGGTCGCCAACGTGCACTGGGCGTCGGCCGTGCTGCACAACGGGTTGGCCGACTACCCGGCCGCGCTGGCCGCCGCCCGGCAAGCCACCGCGCACGGCGACCTCTCCCTCGCCGGCGCGACCCTGCCCGAGCTCGTGGAGGCGGCCGTCCGGGCCGGTGAGCCCGGCGAAGCCGCCGCCGCCCTGGCGTCGTTGACCGAACGCACCGAGGCCAGCGGAACCGGCACGGGCCTCGGCATCGCGGCGTACGCCCGGGGCGTGGTGACCGGCGTGGAGGACCACTACCGCCAGGCCGTCGAGTGCCTGCGGGAGAGCCCGCTGCTCCCGTACCGGGCGCGCGCCCATCTCCTGTACGGGGAGTGGCTGCGCCGCGAAGGCCGCCGGCGCGACTGCCGCGAGCACCTGCGCACCGCCCACGAACTCCTGTCGGGTGCCGGGCTCGAGGCGTTCGCCGAGCGCGCGGCGAAGGAGCTGCGCGCCACCGGCGAAACGGCCCGGGCCCGGTCGGCGCGCACGGCCGACCAGCTCACCATGCAGGAGACGCACATCGCGCGCATGGCCGCCACCGGCGCGACGTCCAACGAGATCGCCGCGCAGCTGTTCCTCAGCCCCCGCACCGTCGACGCCCACTTGCGCAACATCTTCCGCAAGCTCGGCATCACGTCCCGCCGGCAGCTGCGGAACCAGCCGGGCCTCGACCGCTGACGCGCCGGTGTCCCGCGGGGAGCCGCACCGGCAGCGGGAACCTGTCGAATCCATCTCCGGTTTCGCGGCCGCCGCCCACCGGATTGACGCCCGAGATACTTGAACGAGCAACCAGATGCGAGTAGTAGTGGCATCAGGACCTCCATGATCCGTTCGTTCTCCAGGGGAGTCATTGATGCGCATTGGTTTCAGCCTTCCGGTGTTCGGCAAGGCGGCGGCCACGCCCGGCGGGATCGCGCGGTACGCGCGTGCGGCCGAACAGGCCGGGGCGGCGAGCCTCTGGGTCGGCGACCGGCTGTTGTCGCCGGTCCGCCCGGTGGTGCCGTACCCGGGTTACGAGACCATGCCCGAGGAGTTCCGGACCGCCCAGGACCCGTTCACCGCGCTGGCCGTCGCCGCGGCGGTGACCGAGACCGCGATCCTCGGTTCCAGCACCATCAACGCCACGCAGTACCAGCCCGCCAACTTCGCGCGGCTGCTGACCAGCATCGACGTCGCCAGCGGCGGCCGGCTGCTGCCCGGGCTGGGCATCGGCTGGTCGCCCGACGAGTACGACGCCGTCGGCATCCCGATGTCCGAGCGCGGCAAGCGGCTCGACGACCTGCTCGACCTGCTCGACACCTGGTGGAGCAAGGACATCGTGTCCCACGAAGGTGTCGGCTACAGGATCGCGGAGTCGCACGTCGGCCTCAAGCCCGTCCGGAAGCCGCCGATTCACCTGGCCGGGTTCGGCGAGAAGTCGCTGCGCCGGGTCGCCGAGCGGGCCGACGGCTGGCTGCCGGTCTGGTCGGTGCCCGAGGCGTTCCCCGCGGACGTGCTCACCTCGACCCTCGCCAAGATCCGGGCCGACGCCGAGCAGGCCGGGCGCGACCCGCGGGCCCTGGGCGTGGCGCTGCGCGTGAACGCCGCACCCGGGACCGAGCCGGAGGACATCGCCGAGTCGGTGGTGAAGATCGTCGCGCTCCTCGAGCCGGACCACACGTTCATCGACATCAGCTACCTGACCGGAAGCGTGGACGAGCACCTCGACCTCACCGGCCGGCTGCTCGAGCTGACCGCCGAGGGCTGACTCGCCGGTGGCGGCTCACCTCGAAGGTGAGCCGCCACCAGGGCGATCCCGGCGAGTTTCGGTTGTCTGCGTCACAGGTGCGGTGATAAGATAACTTGAAACGTTTCAAATCAGCGAAGATGTGACGTCGGCCGGTTGCGGCCGCGAGTGGAGCGTCCATGTCCGGTCACCCCGCACGAGTCGCGCTCGTTTTCCTGTGCGCCTTGCTTTCGACGCTCTTCGTGGACACCTCCGCGCTCGCGGGGCACCGCGGCGCGGGCGTCGAGGCCTACGACCTGCGCGCCGACAACGTTGTCAACCCGCTGGCCACGTCCGGCCCGCCGGCCCTGAGCTGGAAGCTGCGGTCCACCCGGCCCGATGCCCGGCAGACGGCCTACCGGATCCTCGTCGCCGGCACGCCCGGCCTGCTCGCGCAGAACCGGGCCGACGTCTGGGACAGCGGGAAGGTCGTGAGCGGCGACTCGGTTTCCGTGCCCTACCGCGGTCCGGCCGGCGCGGCCGGGAAGCGGAGCTACTGGACCGTCGAAGTGTGGGATTCCCGGGGCGGGGTGACAAAACCGGCCGTGCCCGCGTGGTGGGAGACCGGGCCGGCGGACTGGGGGAGCGCCGCCTGGATCAGCCCGGACGCGGGAAGGGCCTACGCCTGGCAGGACTTCTCCCTCGACCTCGACTTCACGATCAAGGCGGGCGCCGCGAGTGTCCTCTTCCGCGCCGCCGACGCCGACGACTTCCTGATGTGGCAGATCAACGCGGCCACGACGCCGGGCAAGGTGCTGCTGCGGCCGCACGTGAAGAGCCACGGCGCCTTCAGCCTCCTCGGCGAGGTCGACCTCGCGCCGGTCATCACCCCGGCCACCGCGACCGCGCCGCACCACCTGCGTCTCGACGCCCGCGGCGACACCGTGGTCACCTCGATCGACGGCACGCAGGTCGACTCCCGCACCGTCGGCGCGGTGACCACCGGCACCCTCGGCTTCCGGACCTCCGTCAGCCAGGGCACGGCCGAGGTCGCCCGCTACGACACCATCGTCGTGCGCGCGCCCGACGGCTCGCCGCTGTTCTCCGACGACTTCACCGCCGACCCGGACCCGCGGTTTCCCGGCGCCACCATCACCGACGGCCAGCTGGAGCCGCGAGGTGATCCGGTGCTGCTGGCCCAGTCGCCGGACGCGCCGTTGCTGCGCCACGAGTTCGTCCTGGACAAGCCGGTCGCCGCGGCGCGCGCGTACGTCTACGGCCTCGGGTTCTACGAACTCCACCTCAACGGGGAGAAGACCGGGGACCAGGTCCTCTCGCCCGCGAGCACGCCGTACGACCAGCGCGACCTCTACGACTCCTTCGACGTCACCCAGCAGGTCCACGCCGGGCGCAACGCCGTGGGCCTGTGGCTCGGCAACGGGTACGGCCCGCGGTTCAGCCAGTACGGCTTCCGCTGGACGGGGCCGAAACAGGGCATCCTCGCGCTCGACGTCACATTCACCGACGGGACGCGCCGGACCGTCACGACCGACGACACGTGGCGGTGGTCCGACAGCCCCGTGACGGCCAACGACCTCTACGCGGGGGAGAGCTACGACGCGCGTCTCCAGCAGAACGGCTGGGACCGTCCCGGCTTCGACGACGCGTCCTGGCACGCGGTGCGCACGGTCCCGGCGCCCGGCGCGACCCTGACCGCCACCACGGCGCCGCCGATCCGCGTGGTCCAGACCCTGCGCGCGGTGTCGGTGAAGCAGCCCCGCCCGGGCATCCACGTCTACGACTTCGGGCAGAACTTCGCGGGCTGGGCGCAGCTCCGCGTCGCCGGGCCGGCCGGGACGACCGTGCGGATGCGCACCGCGGAGGAGGTCGGCGCCGACGGGATGCTCGACACGGCCACCAACCGGAACGCCGCGTCGACCGACTCCTACACCCTCGGATCCGCCGCGGGGACCCAGGTCTACGAGCCGCGGTTCACCTACCACGGCTTCCGCTACCTCGAACTCACCGGCTTCCCGGGCACGCCGGACCTCGGCAGCGTCACCGGCCGCGTCGCGCACGCCGACGTCGCCGCGACCGGGCACGTCGAGACGTCCGATCCGCTGCTGAACACGATCTGGGCGAACAACCGGCGCGCCGTGCTGAACAACTCGATGAGCCTGCCCACCGACAACCCGGTCCGCGACGAGCGGACGCCGCCGGGCATGGACGTGCAGGCCTACCACGGCGCGTCCGTCCTCGACTTCGGCATGGACGGCTTCTACGGCAAGTACCTGCTCGACCTGCCACCCGGCACCGCGCTGCCCAGCGACGCGGGCAACGCCCAGCTGCCGGACATGGGCGGCGGCTCGGTCGAGCTCGCCTGGTCGCTCTACGAGCAGTACGGCGACCTCGGCCGCCTCGCCGCGGTCTACCCCAAGATGAAGGCGTTCGTGGACACCAACGCGGCCGCCTACCCCGGCCGCATCTGGCCGGACGACCGCGGGTTCGGCGACTGGTGCCCGCCCGACCGCGGCCCGAACGCCAACGGCGGCCAGGGAAACCCGTCGGCGGGCGACTGCTTCAGCGAGCGGTCGATCGTCAACACGGCCTTGTCGTTCCGGCAGGCCGGCGACGTCGCGAAAGCCGCGCGGGCACTGGGGAACACCGCGGACGCGGCCCACTTCGCCGGATTGGCGACGTCGATCGCCGACGCGTTCAACGCGCACTTCCTCAACGCGGCCGGCACCACCTACGGCGACGGTCGCCAGACGACCAGCATCCTGCCGCTCGCCTTCGGCATCGTGCCGCCGGACAAGGTCGCCGCCGTCGGCGCGCAGCTCGCCGACACGATCCTGACGAAGAACGGCGGCCACCTCGACACCGGCATCTTCGGCACCCGGTACCTGCCCGAGGCGCTCGCCCGGGCCGGCCGGATCGACGTCGCGCTGACGGTGCTCGACCAGAAGACCTACCCCGGGTTCGGCTACGAGATCAGCCGGGGCGCGACGACGCCGTGGGAACAATGGACGTACCAGTCCGGCATGGAAACCCACGACCACGCGATGTTCGCGGGGGTCAACGCCGCGCTGTACACGCAGTTCGCCGGGATCACCCCGGCCGCGCCCGGCTACTCCGCGATCGCGTTCGCGCCGCAGGTTCCCGCCGGGCTCGGGCACGTGTCGGCGTCGATCGACACGGTCCGCGGCCCGGTCTCCTCGGCCTGGACGCAGTCCGGGTGCCGGCTCGACCTGACCGTCACCGTGCCCGCCAACACAACCGGCACGGTGACGGTCCCCGGTACGGGCGTGACGGCGCCTCCGGGTGCGACGCCGTTGCCGGGGGCGAACCGGTACTCCGTGGGCTCCGGCACCTGGACGTTCACCGCCCGCCACTGCGACTGACTGGGAGTGCTTGTGAAGCGAATCCTCTTGGCCGCCTTGGTGGCCGCCGGTCTCGTCACCCCGGTCGGCGCGGCCGGCGCGGCCGTCAGCTACCCGGGTCTTGCCGCCGCCTTCGACAACGTCGGGGTCAGCACGGCCGCCCAACCGGGCGCGGCGGACCTCGACGGGAGCGGGCACAGTCTCGTCGCCGAAGACCTGGCCGCGGCGGGCTGGGCTCCCGGCCGCACGATCACCGTCGACGGCGCACCGCTGGCGCTGCCCGCGTACAGCCCGGGCGCACCCGACAACGTCGTCGCCGCCGGGCAGCGGATCGAAGGCTCCTTCGCCGGTGCGGCGCTGTCGTTCCTGGTGACGAGCACGGGCACGGCGTCCAGCGGGACCGGGACGATCGACTACGCGGACGGGCACGTCCAGACCTTCCGGCTCGGCGCGCCCGACTGGTACTTCGGGCCGGGTGACCGGATGACCGTGTCGTTCCCGCGGTGGAACACCCCGAGCGGGCCGAACGCCTTCTCCGCCAAGCTGTACACGGTGTCGGTCCCGCTCGACCCGGGCGCCTCGGCCACCGCCGTCACGCTGCCCACGATCGGCTCGGGCGCGGCCCTGCACGTGTTCGCCCTCGGCGTGCGGCCCGCGGCCGGACCGTGGGCGGGAACGTGGGCCGCGGCGACCGACGACGGTCTCGCCGCGGGACCGTGGACCGAGCGGACGTTGCGCATGGTCGAGCACACCAGCCGCGGCGGCTCGCAGGTGCGCGTCCGGCTGGACAACGCCTACGATCCCGGCCCGCTGGTCGTCGGCCACGCCACGGTCGCGGTGCGGCAGGCGGGCGCGACGCCGGTGAGCACGCCGGTCACCCTGACGTTCGGCGGGCAGCCGGAAGCGGCGCTGCCGGCGGGTGGCCAGGCCGTCAGTGACCCGCTGCCCTTCGCGGTGCCCGCGGACGCCGATCTCCTGGTGAGCCTGTACCTGAGGGGGACCGTGACGAACGCGCCCGCGCACAGCGTCGGGCTGCAGGACATGTACACCACCGCGGACGGCACCGGCGACCACACCGCCGACACCGGCGACTTCCCGTCGGCGGGCACGTTCGGCTTCTGGACGATCCTCGCCGGCATCGACGTCGCGGACGCCGACACCGCTGGCACGGTCGTCGCCTTCGGCGATTCGATCACCGACGGCTACTCGTCGACCCCGAACACCAACAGCCGCTGGCCGAACTTCCTGGCCCGGCGCCTGCTCGCCGGTGGCCAGGCCGGCACCCCCGGGGTGGTCGACGAGGGCATCGCGGGCAACCGCATCCTGCAGGACGCGTTCAGCGGCTTCCCGGACGGCCGCACGGCCGGCGTGAGCGGCCTCGCCCGGCTGAACCACGACCTGATCGGCCAGCCCGGGGCGCGCACCGCGATCGTGCTGGAGGGCATCAACGACATCAACAGCGACGCGAGCGCCGACGACGTCATCACCGGCCTGAGGCAGATCGCCACGGAGCTGCACGCGGCCCGCATCCGGGTGCTGGCCGCCACGCTGACGCCGATCAAGGGCTGTTCGTGCAGCAACGACGCGCACCTGGCGGCCCGGGATCAGGTGAACACCTTCATCCGCACGAGCACCGGGGTGTTCGACGGCTGGGTCGACTTCGACGCGGCGGTCCGCGACCCGGCGGACCCGGAGTCGATGCTGGCGGCCTACGACTCCGGCGACCACCTGCACCCGGGCGACGCGGGCTACCGGGCCATGGCGGAGGCCATCCCGCTCGACGCCCTGTGAGTGTCTACTGAGGACTGTCGTGAAAGGACAGTCGTCCGTCTTCGTCCGCTGAGCGCCGGACCCGGCGCACGTCGGGGACGGCGAGGACCGCGGCCGTCGCGGCCGCGATGGCGCCGGCCGCGAACCACAGCGTGCGGTCCAGGCCGATCTTGTCCGCCGCCGGGCCGGCGGCGGCCGCTCCCAGTGGGGTGAGCCCGAAGGAGCCCAGTGCTTCGTACGCCGCGACGCGGGAGAACTTGTCGTGCGGGATTTCCTGCCGCAGCGTCGTCATCCAGTTGACGCTGAAGATCTCCACGCCGACCCCGGCCAGCAGCGATGCCGCGCAGATCACCAGCAGCGGCGCGCCGGCCGCGAACGCGGCCAGCGGCAGCGCCAGCAGCAGCGCCGCGGACGTGCCGGACACCAGCAGGCGCTGCGGCCGCAGCCGCACCATCAGCAGCCCGCCGAGGATCATGCCGACCGCGTCACACGAAAGAATGAAGCCCCAGTCCGCCGCCCCGTTGAACTTCGCGTTGGAGGCCAGCGCGCCGAGGACGGCGAACGCGCCGACGCCGAGGGCGTTGACGACGGCGAACTGCCCCACCACGCTCCACAGCCACCGCCGGCCGGCGAACTCGGTCCAGCCTTCGCGCAGCTCGGTGCTCAGGCCCGTGCGCTTACGCAGGTTGCCCTCGACCTTCATCATCACCCCGAGCCCGGAGGCGAGGAGGAAAGTGGCCGAGTCGAGGGCCAGCACCCAGCCCGGGCCGAAGCCCGCGACCAGCACACCGCCGAGCGCGGCGCCGGCGACCTGCGCGCCGTTGAGGCCGGTCCGGAAGATCGCGAACGCCTTCCTCGCGTTCGACATGTCCACGCTGCGCATCAGCAGGCCCTCGGTGGCGGGCATGCGGAAGGCGATGGCGAGGCCGTTGCCGGCGGCGAAGATCACCAGCTGCCAGACCTTCACCGACTCCATGAAGACCACCAGCGCGAACAGGGCCTGCGCGACCGCGCTGACCAGGTTCGCGGCCACGATGACCAGGTGCCGCGGCAGCCGGTCGGCCACCACGCCGCCGATCGCGAAGAACAGCACCGCCGGCACCGTGCCCGCCGCGGACACCAGGCCCACCGCCGTGCCCGAGCCGCCCGCGTAGATGATCGCGAACGCCATCGCGACCGGCGCGGCGGCCGTGCCCAGCGCCGAGATGACCGCGCCGGCGATCTGCAGCCGGTAGTTGCGGCTCTGCCACACACTCGTGCTCGATCCGGCGATGCCCATCCACGCTCCAGAAGCAGTTTCAACCCGGATAGTGTCAATTTCTTATATGAGGTTTGCGGGTACCCTGGGCGCGTGTCAAGCGAGAAAGCAGGTCCGCCGCCGTCGGGCGCGCAACTGGCCGACGCGCTCATGCGCACCACCCACGCGCTGCGGCGGTTCGCCGGGCAGCCCTACCAGCAACGCGGCTGGTCGACGTCCCGGGTGCTGCTGATGCTCGCCGTCGACGAAGCCGGCGCGCCGCGGATGGGCGAGCTCAAGGACCGGCTCGGCGTCACCGGCCGGTCCATCACATCCCTGGTGGACGGTCTGGAGGCCGAAGGACTGTTACGCCGCTACGGCGACCCCGGCGACCGCCGGTCGACCCGGCTCGAGATCACCGCGAAGGGCCGCGAACACCTCGCCGAGATCAAGGCGCTGCACGACGCGCACGCCGAACACACCTTCGGCATCCTCGGTGACTCCGAACGAAACGCTCTGCTCGACACACTGGGCCGGCTCCGCGACCACGTCGCCGGCCGGCTCTCCGCGTCCGACGACGACGTGTCCTGAGGGATCCGCCGCGAACCGTCACGCTGCTCGCGTCGCAGGTCAAGGGCTGAGTCGTCGCAGAACCGTTGCATGAACGCCGGCTGAGTGCGTCGCGTGCGGGATCGGCGAACGGGGCCCGGGTACTGCATCGATTGTGAATCGGTTGTACCGTCGTGGGTGCAGCGGTTCAACCGGGAGCCGCCGCACCCCACACCCGTGATCCCCGTCCGGGGCCGGCGTGGGACTGGACTGGTGCACGCCGCGGTTTGGCCTCACGGTGAAGAAGGAGGCCACCCGTCATGCCCGCTGTTCCGCCGCCTCGTCATCGCGGCACGTTCGCGTCGGTGACGCCGTTCGACGTGTCGGCCTCGGCCGAGGCCACGGTGCTGGCCGTGGCCGGTGAGCTCGACGCCTCCGTCGTCGACGCGCTCGCCGAGTCGCTCGACCGCGAGCTCGCCCCCCGCCCGCCGGTGCTCGTGGTCGACGCCGCGGCGGTCACCTTCTGCGCGGCGCGAGCGCTGACCGTGCTGGTGAAGGCCGCCGCCGACGCGCACGCCGCCGGTGTCGCGTTCGTGATCGTCACCGAGCAGCGTTCGGTGTTGCGCCCGCTGACCGCGCTGGGGCTGGAGCGGGTGCTGCCGGTGTACCGCGACGTCGCCGAGGCGCTGTCGTGGCTGGCGTTGCTGCCGCGGCTGACCGAGCCGGCGCCGGACTGCTGACCGTCGCGCACCGGTAGCGGGCGCACTACCGAGCCGCGGTCGTCGAACCTCGGACGCGTGACACCGGCCGGTCAGGGTTCCGTGCAGGGGACCCGGCCCCAGACGGTCTTGCCGTCCTCGTCGTCGTCCACTCCCCAGTCCCGGCAGATCCGGTCGACCAGCACCAGCCCGCGGCCGCCGTCGTGGGCCGGGGTGCGCAGGTGCGGCACGCCGTCGCCGTGATCGGCGACGGCCACCGCGACCTCGCACGGGTCCTGGACCTGGTGGAGCCGCAGCTGGATCGGCCCGGTCGCGTGGTGGTAGGCGTTATCGAGCAGCTCCCCGACGACCAGCATGGTGTCGACGCGGTGCGCTTCGCCGAGGCTCGCGAGCCTCGCTTCGGTCCACCGCCGGGCCGCGGAGAGGTCGGCGAGATCGTGGCCGGTCAGGTCCAGGACCTGCCACCCGGTCCGATCGGTTTCGCGCCAGGTCACCGGCATGAACAACTCCTCACGCAGACGTCCGCCACGCCGGGGAGCAAATGTGGCCGACGTCGTTCTCCGGTAGGTACCCCGAGCCGCCGGGCTTACCCGTGACTCGCGCTCCTTTTCGCCGGCGCCCCGACCGGCTGAACCGGGTTTGTGCCTTCCCTTCGCGGGAAACCGGGTAGTCCGTACTCGCAGAGGAGTCCCATGAAGGCAGTGACCTGGCACGGCAAGCGTGACGTCCGCGTCGAAGAAGTGCCGGATCCGAAGCTCGAAGAACCCACCGACGCGATCGTGCGGATCACCTCCAGCGGCATCTGCGGCTCCGACCTGCACCTGTACGAAGTGCTCGGGGCGTTCATGACCGAGGGCGACATCCTGGGCCACGAGCCGATGGGCGTGGTCGAGGAGGTCGGGGCCGAGGTGACCGGCCTGAAGCCGGGTGACCGCGTGGTGGTCCCGTTCAACATCTCCTGCGGCCACTGCTGGATGTGCGACCGTGGGCTGCAGTCGCAGTGCGAGACCACCCAGGTCACCGATCAGGGCAAGGGCGCCGCATTGCTCGGGTACACCAAGCTCTACGGCCAGGTACCCGGCGGGCAGGCCGAGTACCTGCGGGTCCCGCAGGCGCAGTACGGGCCGATCAAGGTCCCGGACGGCCCGCCGGACGAGCGGTTCGTCTACCTGTCCGACGTCGTCCCGACCGCCTGGCAGGCCGTCGAGTACGCGAACGTCCCTCGCGACGGCACGGTCGTGGTGTTCGGCCTCGGCCCGATCGGGCAGATGGCCTGCCGGATCGCCCGCCACCGCGGCGCCGGCCAGGTCATCGGCGTCGACCTCGTGCCGGAACGGCTCGCCCGGGCGCGCGAACACGGCGCCACCGCGATCGACACCCGCGACCACAAGGTCATCGGCGACGCGATCCGGCAGCTGACCGGCGGCCGCGGCGCCGACTCGGTGATCGACGCCGTCGGCATGGAGGCGCACGGCGCCCCGGTGGGCAAGCTCGCCCACAACCTGGTCGCGATGCTGCCGCAGCCGATCGGCGCGAAGATCACCGAGAAGGCCGGCATCGACCGGCTGAGCGTCGTCTACGCCGCCATCGACAGCGTGCGCCGCGGCGGCACGATCTCGCTGTCCGGGGTGTACGGCGGCATGGTCGACCCGCTGCCGCTGATGGACATGTTCGACAAGCAGCTGCAGCTGCGGATGGGCCAGGCGAACGTGCGCCACTGGATCGACGACATCATGCCGGTGCTGACCGGCGACGGCGACCCGCTCGGCGTCGAAGGGTTCGCCACGCACAAGTTGCCGCTGTCGGACGCGCCCCGGGCGTACGACATGTTCCAGAAGAAGCTCGACGGCGTCCAGAAGATCCTGCTGCAGCCGGTGTCCTGATCGGGACGCCGGTTGGGCCGTCCCCCGGCGGGTACCCGCCGGGGGACGAAGGAGGCTGCCCGTGTCGACCGACGCGATCGTGATGCTCAAGGACGATCACAAGACAGTCGAAAGGCTGTTCAAGCAGTTCGAGAAGGCGGGCGAGCAGGCCTTCAAGGAGAAGCGGAAGCTCGTCGACGCGATGATCGAAGAGCTCACCACCCACACCTACATCGAAGAAGAGATCTTCTACCCCGTCGCCCGGGAAGCCGTTCCGGAAACCCGCGACCACGTGCTGGAAAGCGTGGAAGAGCACCACGTGATGGTGTGGCTGATGGCCGAGCTGCGGACGCTCGACCCGAAGGACGAAACCTTCGACGCGAAGGTCACCGTGCTCACCGAAAGCGTGCGCCACCACGTCGAAGAAGAAGAGGAAGAGTGGTTCCCGGAGGTGCGCAAGGCGTTGGGGCGCAAGCGGTTGCAGGAGATCGGGCTGACCATGCTCGACATCCGGCCGAAGGCCCCCAAGGACCCGCTGAAGATCCGCAGCGCGCACGCCTGACGTGCCTCGCGTGGACCGGCCCGGACGCCCTTCGCGTCCGGGCCGGTCCCGTCACCGCAGCCAGCCGAGCAGCGCCTCGTAGACGACGTTCTCGTGCAGCAGCGCGAAGTGGTTCAGGCCGCCGAGCCAGACGATGTCGGCGTCCTCGGTCAGGTCGGCGCGCTCGATCGGGGTCACGAGCAGGTCGCCGAAGAGCCGGCCCCACGTGCTGTCCCGGGTGCGCGAGAGTGTCGCGGACACGAACAACCGGCGGATGCCCGTCCCCGGGCCGGGTTCCGGCCGCCAGGTGGCGCCGGTCTCCCGTTGCGCGTGGTGGACGTGGCCGTACCCGAGGTCCTGGATGCCGTCGCTGCGCAGCGCGAGCAACCGGGCCAGGGGCGCAGCCGCGGCCGAGCGGCCGAGCAGGCCCGCGAGCCGGGCGACGTGGCGTTCGAGCGGCGCGCCGCGGTGCGGCGTGCCCAGGCACACCAGGCGCGTCACGCGGGGGAGCCACGGCGAACCCTGTTCTTGTGCTTGGTACAGCGCGCTTCGCGCGACCAGGCCGCCCATGGAGTGTCCGATGAGGACGATGTCGGTGACGGGGACCGGCCACGCGGCGACGAGCCGGGACAGCAGCGCGACGAGATCCCGGCCGTTCTCCCAGACGTGGCGGCCCGAGTTGTACCGCAGGTACACCGGAGTGCCGCCGACGTCGGCGGCCAGCCGCGTCCCGAAGTCGGCGCCGGGTGACGCGCCGCGGAACCAGCCGCGCTCGGTTTCGACCAGGCCGTGCAGGAAGACCACCACACGGCCGGTCGCGGCCGGGAAGGCCGCGGCGAGCGCCCGGCGATCGACCTCGACCGGCCTCCGGTCCGCCCGGACGGTCATGGCGTCCCGGCCGGGCGCGGCCGGGCTCGCGCCGAACATCCCGTGGGCGACCCCGGTGGCGTAGTGCCCCGCCGAGGACTCGAGCACCGAACCGGCCCAGCTCCGCCACGCGAGGAACGCCGGCAGCTGCGCGGGGACCCGGCCCAGCAGGTCGTGCAGCGCCGAAGCGGCCGTTTTCGTCATGGTGCTTCTTCCGTGCTTCGCCGCCGCAGGACCGGCTGACCTCAGGTGGGGGACTACCCGCCGGGACGCCCGCTACGCGGCCGGACCCGAAGCGCCGGGGTGACGTCCGACGCACTGCCGCAGCAGGGCGCCGGGCGGCGAAGCTCGAAAGTCAGGACCGGGCGCACGGGTACGTCCGGCGTTCGCCCACTTTCCCGTCCTTCGGGTGGATGAGGTGCGCCGTGGCGCGTTTGACCGCCAGCTGCCGGCCGGCTGTGACGGCGTCGGGCTTGTCGGGTTTGGCTTCGGACTGCAGCAGCAAGGTGTGATGGAACACGGTGGTCCGTCCGGGGAACTCGGGCCCAGGCCGTTTCATCGTCCTTGATGGACACTGAAATCGTCCGTCAGGAACTCGGTCCGTACGTTTTCCGTTCTTCGACGTCTCCCGCGGCGTCGTGGACGAAATGCGTGACCCGTTTCCGGCGCGCCATCGTGCGCCCGAACGACAGCGCGTCGCTGCGGCGCACCGAGGTGTTCGAGGCGCGGACACCGCCTTCGATCCGGTTCTTCCACAGTCCGTCTTCGTAGTACGTGTGCACGTCTCCCCGGGTCACGCCGACGCCTTTCACGGTGGGTGGGCCGTCCTACCCGGGGTGGGTGCCCTTCCCGGTGCGGCACAAACGCGGTGCCGCCCATCGATGGCTCAGGTGTCGCCGGGGGTGCCCGAGTCGAGCACGGTCACGACCCGGTCGATCCCGGCGAGGCCGATCACCCGCCGGACCCGGCGCGGTGCGAGCACCACGAACGTCGTTCCCCGGTCGGCGCAGCGCAGCTGCACGGTCATCAGCGTCGAGATGCCGGCGGAGCTGAAGAAGGTCACGGAGTCGAGGTCGAGCGTCAGCCGGCGCGGGCCGCCGGCGAGCTCCGCGGTCAGCGTGTCTTCCAGGACGGGGCTGGTCGAGGCGTCGACCTCGCCGGCCGCCCGCACGCTCACGTCGCCGTCACCGGCGCTCTGCCTGGTCACCGTGAGCAGGTCGTTCGCGGGGCCGGTGCCCTCCGGGCGCGGCGTCTCCATGGCAGCTCCCTCCGCTCGCGTGGCCGGTTCCATCCCACCAGGTCCGGCGGTCGATACCAAGGGCCTAACCCGGGCCGTCCCCGCCCTTCGGGCAGGGGAAGCCGGGTGCCGCGCAGCCGAGGCGGCCCCACACGACCTTGCCGTCGTCGTGGTAGCTCGCGCCCCAGGCGAGACACAGCTGGTCGACGAGCACCAGCCCGCGGCCGCCGTGGTCGTCGGGGACGCGCACCCGCGGCGAACTGCCGCTGGTGTCGGCGACGGCCACGGTGATCTCGCAGGGGTCGGCGAGCCGGTGGAGCCGGACCTGAGTGGGGCCCTCGGCGTGCTGGTAGGCGTTGTCGAGCAGTTCGCCGATCACCATGAGCACGTCGAGGCGGTGCGCTTCGCCCAGCGTGGCGAGCCGGGCTTCGGCCCAGTGCCGCGCGGACGCCGAGTCGGCCCGGTCGCGGCCGGTCACGTCCAGGATCTGCCAGCCGGCCTGGTCGTCTCGAGCCCAGGTCACCGGCAAAACGACTCCTCCCGAGGGCCTGTCCCCAGAGGTCAGGAACCTGCCTGGGCGGTCGTATCCTCCAGGCAGGTTACCCGCGCCCGGGATCGGCACCCGCCGCGGCCATCGGAGCGTCGTGTTCAGCGCAGCGGCTGCTCGACGAAGTTGCGCAGCACGAGGGCGTTCTGCGCCTGGATCAGGCGGCCGCCTTCGTCGATCCGGCCCAGCTGCACCGCGGCGAAGCCGAGGGCGACGGCGAGGTCCGCCATCCGGTCGCCCGCGGCCGGGGAGTCGGTCGCGAGGAAGACCACCCGCTTACCCGGCCCCGGGCCGGGTTCGGCCGCGAGGGTCTCGGACGGCAGCTGGTTGAAGGCCTTGACGACCTCGGCGCCGGGCAGCTGCTCGGCGGTGTAGTGGGTGGACAGCCGGCCTCGCAGGATCTCCTCGGCGTTCGGTGTGTAGTAGGCGTTCGTGGTGTCGACGACGGTCTTGCCGGTCCAGTCCGGCCGGGACTTGCCGAACCGCTCGACCGCGGTGAACGGGATCGCCAGGAAGAGGACATCGCTCTCCAGCGCCTCTTCCAGCGTCACCGCGTGCACGCCGGAGCCGAACGACGGCAGCGATTCCGGCCCGCGGGTGTTGGCGATGCTCACCTCGACGCCGGCCCGGGCGAACAGCCGGGCCAAGGCCGAGCCGATGTTCCCGCTGCCGATGATCGCCGGACGTGTGGTCATGGTGCCTCCCGATTTGGTTAACGTGTGAACCAAACGTAGGCCGCAACTGGTTCACATGTCAACCAAGCGGTAGGGTCCCGGTCATGGCGGACGCGCGGTGGCTGGACGAGCGGGAAGAGCGGGCCTGGCGTGGCCTGATGGCGATGCAGGACGGCCTCTCGGAGTTCATCGAGCGGCAGCTGCGGACCCGCTGCGGGCTGTCCGGGGCCGACTACCAGGTGCTGGCCCACCTTTCCGAGGCGCCGGAAGGCCGGTTGCGGTCGTTCGAACTCGGCGAGCTGCTGCGCTGGGAGAAGAGCCGCCTGTCCCAGCACCTGGGCCGGATGCAGCACCGCGGGCTGGTGACGCGCGAGCGGTGCGCCACCGACCAGCGCGGGGCGGTCGTCGTCAGCACCCCGCGAGGCGCGGACCTGATCAGGGCCGCGGCCCCGCAGCACGTGGCCGACGTCCGGGACGCGTTCATCGACCAGCTCACCGAGGCGGAGCTGGAGACGCTCGGCACCATCGGCGAGAAGGTCCGCGACCGCCTCGCGGCCCTGGACCGCCGGTGACGGCGAGCGGTATCGCCCGGTGAGGTCGGGGACGCCGCCGGCGGGTGGTTGACCGGCGTCGAAGGCCGGGACGAGACCATGTGGGGCCGCCCGGTCGCGGAACTGGTGCGCTCGGCGCCGAACTGGTGGGCACGAGCCCGTTCGCGCCGGAGCCGTTCCACCGGCGCCACCACATGGTGCCGTTCTTCCACGGCTGCGGCGCTGACCGCGCTCGACGTCGCCTGCTGGGACCTGATCAGCAGGATCACCGGTGCGGATCCCGTTGTGCACCAACATGTGCGTGGTCAGTTCGCGCCGGCCGGGCGCGGTCGACGTGATCCACGGCGACGTCGACGAGCGGGGCGGGATTTCGGCGACGAAGGCGCCGCCCTACCCGGCCAGCCCGATGATGCCGGCGAGGATCAGGTCGACCCCGGCGAGGAACTGCTCCCGGTCGTCGTGCTCGCGCATCTGCGCCGCGACGGCCCGGCTGAACGGATACTCGCCGGGGTCGAGCTGTTCCCACGCCGTCGACACGGCGTCGAGGAATCCGGCCCGGTCCATGCCGGGGCCGAGGGCGCGCCCGCTCGCGGTGTTGGCGGCGTTCTGGCCGGCGGCGCCGAAGATGTAGTGCACCAGCGCGGACGTCGCGGTGAACCAGCTGCTCTCGGGTGCGCCCAGCGCGCGGACCTGCCGGCCGAGGCTCTCGAAGATCCGCGGGGTCACCGACCCCCGGAGCCCCTGGGCGGACTGGGTCGAGAGCTGCACGGCGAGCCACGGGTGTTCGTCGATCGCCTCGAACAGGCCGAGGGCGACGGCGCGGACCTCGTCCTCCGGTGAGTCCAGGGGCTTCCCGGGTGCCATGGCCAGGGTGACGACGGCCTCGGTCGCGGCGGCCAGCAGCTCGCCCTTGTTCGCCACGTGCCAGTAGATGGCACCGGCGCCGGTGGCGAGGCGCTCGGTCAGCACCCGGAACGTCAACCCTCCTTCGCCGGCCGCGTCGAGCACCTCGACAGCGGCTTCGACGATGCGCTCGCGGGAGAGCGCTTCTGTGCGCCGCTGGGCCCGGCGCGTCCGTGTGGCCATGCCTCCAGTTTGACACATCTGGAATGGCGTTCCAAGATGGAACGACGTTCCAGTGAGGCTGGACGGCCTCGAACCCGGAGGAGTCACCATGAACTCTCAGGTCACGATCATCGGCGCCGGTCTCGGCGGCCTCACCCTCGCCCGCGTCCTGCACGTCCACGGCATCCCGGCCACGGTCTACGAGGCCGAGGCGTCGCCGGCCGCCCGCACCCAGGGCGGGATGCTCGACATCCACGAACACAACGGCCAGGTCGCCCTCGAGGCCGCCGGCCTGACCGACGAATTCCGCGGCTTGGTCCTGGAGGGCCGCGAGGCGACGCGGATCCTGGACCGGAACGGGACCGTCCTGCTCGACGAACCCGACGACGGCACCGGCGGCCGGCCGGAAGTGCTGCGCGGCGAACTGCGGCAAGTCCTGCTCGACTCGCTCCCGGACGGCACCGTCCGGTGGGGGCACAAGGTCGGCGGCGTCCGCGCCCTCGGTGGCGGACGGCACGAGGTGACCTTCGGCGACGGCACCACCGTCGTCACGAGTCTGCTGGTCGGCGCGGACGGCGCGTGGTCCCGGGTGCGGTCGCTGCTCTCGGACGCGACACCCGAGTACGTCGGGACGTCGTTCGTCGAGACGTACCTGTTCGACGGCGACACCCGGCACCCGGCCGCCGCGAAGGCGGTCGGCGCCGGCGCGATGTCCGCGCCCGAGCCGGGCCGGGGGATCCAGGCGCACCGGGAAAGCGGCGGCAACCTGCACACCTACGTGATGCTGGCGCAGTCGCCGGAGTGGTTCGCCGCCATCGACTTCACCGACGCCACCGCGGCCACCGAGCGGATCGCGCGGGAGTTCGAGGGCTGGGCCCCGGAGCTCACCGCGCTGATCACCGACGGCGAGACCCCGCCGATGCTGCGCCCGCTCAACACCCTGCCGATCGGGCACCGCTGGGACCGGGTGCCGGGGGTGACCCTGCTCGGCGACGCCGCCCACCTGTCGGTCCCGAACGGTGAAGGCGCCAACCTGGCCATGCTCGACGGCGCCGAGCTCGGCCAGGCCCTCGCCGCGCACCCCGGCGACGTCGAAGCCGCGCTCGCCGACTACGAGCGGACGCTGTTCCCGCGCAGTGCCGAGGAGTCCGCCGAGGCGGCCCGCGACTTCGAACTGTGCTTCGGCGAGAAGACACCGCACAGCCTCATCGGGCTGCTGACCGGGCAGGAGCCGGCCTAGCCGAAGTTGACAAGCCGGCCTCCTGGCACCTAACCTCTAAAAATGAGCAGTAAGGTTAGTTACCTGGCTGGCTCCCGGCGCCGACGACCCGCGTCGCCGCGATCCCAGTATGTGGTTTCTGTCGTACCCGCTGGTTAGGGTCGTGTTCGGCTGGATCATGGGAAACGAGGAGTGTGGGCACGTGCGCTGGAGCCGGAATCTTCGAGCGGCCGCGGTGGTGGCGGTGGCCGTCTTCGGCCTGACCGCGTGCGGCGGCGGGGACAGCGGTGACAAGCCCGCCGCGCCGGGCAAGGGCGGGGCGCCGATCGTCGTCGCGTCCTTCAACTTCACCGACAGCCAGATCCTGGCCGAGATCTACGCGCAGGCCTTGGAGGCCAAGGGTTATCCGGTGACCCGGAAGCTCAACCTGGGCTCGCGCGAGCTGATCTACCCGTCGCTGAAGTCCGGTGAGCTGCAGTTCATCCCGGAGTACCAGGGATCGGCGATCACCACCGGCTTCGGCGCGGAGCCGGTCAAGGACGCGAAGGGGGAGCACGACCAGCTGGCGAAGCTGTTCGAGCCCAGTGGCGTCTCCCTGCTGGACTACGCGCCGGCCGAGGACAAGAACACCTACATCGTGAAGGCCGATCTGGCGAAGTCGAAGGGCATCGCCTCGATCAGCGACCTGAAGAAGCTCGACAAGGTGATCCTGGCCGGCGGCCCGGAGTGCGAGAAGCGGCTGACGTGCTTCAAGGGCTTCACCGACATCTACCAGCTGACGAACGCGTCCTTCCAGACCGTGCAGGAGATCGGGCCGCGGGTGCAGCAGCTCAACTCCGGTGCCGTCACGGTGATCCCGGTGGACTCGGTGAGCCCGTCCGCCGGTGACCCGCAGTACGTCGCGCTCAAGGACGACCTGAGCATGGTGCCGACGGAGAACGTGGTGCCGGCGGTGAACAAGAAGGTGCTCGACGCCCGAGGCGCGGACTTCGCGGCCGTCGTCGACGCCGTGAGCGCGAAGCTGAACACCGACGGTATGCGTGAGCTGAACAAGCGCGTGGACTCCGACGGGGAGCCGGCCGCCGACGTCGCGAAGGACTGGCTGTCGCAGCAGGGTCTCGCCTGAGCCGGCACTATCCGAGGAGTCGTTCCGTGAGCGCGGATCAGTTGCACTTCAACGCCTTCATCTGGCCGAACGGGTACCACGAGTCCGCCTGGCGGGTCGTCGGCGACGACGTCCGCGGCGTGCTCGGGCTGCCGTACTTCGCGGACATCGCGCGCATCGCCGAGCGCGGCCTGATGGACACGATCTTCCTGGCCGACAACATCGCCATCGCCGAATACCGGGCGACCCACCTGCCGCAGACGCAGTTCGACCCGATCTCGGTGCTCTCGGCCCTGGCCGCGGTCACCAGCCACATCGGACTGATCGGCACCGGCTCCACGACCTACAACAAGCCGTGGGAGCTGGCCCGCAGGTTCGCGACGCTGGACCACCTCAGCGGCGGCCGCGCGGGCTGGAACATCGTCACCACCATCACGCCGCTGGCCGCGGCGAACTTCGGCGAGCGCGCCCACCCCGATCACGCCGACCGGTACACGCGGGCGCACGAGTTCGTCGACGTCGTGACCCGCGCGTGGGACAGCTGGGAGGACGACGCCGTCGTCGGTGACCGGGAGCGCGGTGTGTGGGCGGATCGCGCGAAGCTGCACGCGCCGCGGTTCCACGGCGAGTTCTACGACGTCGAAGGGATCCTGCCGTTCCCGCGCTCGCCGCAGGGGCGTCCGGTCCTGGTCCAAGCAGGACAGTCCCCGGCGGGTATCGCGCTGGCCGCGCGGTACGCCGAGCTGGTGTTCTCCGGGCCGCCGTCGCTGGCGGCCGCGGCCGCGTTCCGGACCGGGCTCCACGCCCAGGCGGCGGCCGCGGGCCGGGACCCGGCCCAGGTGCTCGTCCTCCCGGCGCTGATGGTGACCCTCGGCGGGACCGAAGCCGAGGCCCAGGAGAAGGCCCGGCGGCTGGAAGAGCTGGCGAGCCCGGAGTTCCGCTGGCAGAACATCCTTTACACAGCGGGGCTCGACCCGGACGGTTTCGATCCGGACGTCCCGCTGCCCGCGGAACTGTGGGCCGGCACGGCGAACGTGTCGAGCCGCGCGGAGGAGCTGTTCGCCCTCTCGCGCGCGCAGCCGGAGGCGTCCTTGCGCGAGGTCGCCCTGCAGCTCAAGAGCGGCGCGGGCCAGTCCCACTTCGTCGGCACGCCCGAGCAGCTGGCCACCCACGTGATGTCCTGGCAGGACGCCGGCGCGGTCGACGGGTTCACCATCATGGGCTCGACCCTGCCGTACGAACTGACGGCGTTCGTCGACCACGTCGTGCCGATCCTGCAACGCAAGGGCCGGTTCCGCACCGAGTACACCGGCCCGACCCTGCGCGACCACCTGGGCCTGAACCGCCCACCCGCAGGAGGTGTCACGCCCCATTGACCCGGCTCCCGGTCTGCGGATCTCCGGGTAAGTAGCGGACCAACGGCCTCTTTGTTTCGTCGAACCCATAATAGGCACCGCTGGAGGCTGCGTAATAGTGGCGAATCGTCAGCTGCCGGTCGCATTCGACTGGCGCTGGTGCCACACTCGGGCAACAGCTCGGTCAAGGCGGTCCTGCATGTAGGGCTTGAGTACATAGTCGACGGCACCGAGTTCGAAGGCGTTGACCGCTTCGTCAGCATGCGCGGTCACGAAGACCAGTGCGGGGGACGGCCGCAGGGCGGCGAACACCCGGGACATCTCCATCCCGGATAGCCCGGGCATTTCGATATCGGCGAAGACCGCGTCCACGATCGGCAGCCCGCGGTCCCGGCGATCGCGCATGCGGGGATCGTCGGTGGACAAGAGGCGCAATGCCTCGGCCGCGTCGATAGCCGGGAAGACCCTCGTCACGTGCGGATTGTGCTGTAGGCAGTGAACGAGTTCGTCAAGACCGTTCGGCTCGTCGTCCACGGCCAGTACCACCAGCTCGGCTGGGTCATCCAGAGCAGCGTCGGCCTCGAGTGTGGTCGTGCCGGCAGGCCGCTCGTCCGGCTCGCCCGAATCCTCGATGGTGTCGCGCAGATCTTCGAACGCGGTCTCCCACAGTTGCCTGAGTCGTTCGACGATGCCGTGATCATCCGGTAGGCGGCCGAGAACTATGAGTGCTTCGACGATGCCCAACGTCGTAGACCAACTCGGCATCGTGGGCTCGACCAGCGCTTTGTGGACTGAGGTGTGGGACAGCTTCGGCCAATCGCCCGGAAACTCCGCTCGATCGGCCCGTTCCTTCAGCCATGCCGAAATTCGGTAGCTACTGACATGGCCGGCGTGCGCATGAAGGCGGTGAAGTGCGTTGTTGAGTTCCCGCAGGGGGCCCTCCGGAAGATCCGGCTGACGCCACCCTCTCATGCGACCCCCCAGTGCGCCTGTCCAGCATCATTTTGCAGCACCGAGTATAAACGGACGTAAACGATCAAGATCCCGCCACGTGCCGTCGCGCTGCCGTTGCCTCCCGGAAACCAGGGGAAACTGCCGCGGAAGAGAGCCTGGAAGAACTGCTCTATACAGACGTAACCAGATGTAATGAGGCATCCCGGGCGACCGCTGACCAGCGTAGACATCTCTCCAGCTTCGAACAGACCGTCTCGAGGCCGACTCGAGGGCAGGTCAGGAGGGCACGTGACGTGGAGCTGGCTGTGGATAGGACCATCAGCCACGGCGATGATCGCGGCGATCGCACGGTGTGTGCTCGCCCGGATCCGGGCGGAGAGCCAGAGGCATGCGCTCGAGATCGCCTTGGAAGGTGCCACCCCGCGGGAGCGCGTGGCGATCATTCGCGAACTTCGTCGTGATCAGCCTGGGTAGCGAGACCCCTTCCACGCCGGTCCTGCCCGCGCCGACTCCCGGCCACCGTGCCGCTGTGGTGCTCTGGCCGTATCTGCAACGGGCTGCTGGGCTGCGCACCTGCGTCAGCCGTACCGCCCCGGCCGCCGAATCGCACTGGCGGTGACCGTCGAATCCCCGGGAAGCGGGTTGCGTCCTGCGGCCGTCACGGTCGGGTAAAGGCCGTTGTGCCTGGTCCGCGCGTGTGATCTCGTGATCGGGAACTGTCCTCAAGGGACGCTGAAGGCGGCGTGTCCGAGTGGTGGCGTTCGGTGAGGAGAGGACGTGTCGTTCATCCTTTCCCGCTTGTTCGCGCGCTGGATCCTGCGTGCCGGGTGGACGCTCCCGGTGGTGGTCGTCGTCTTCGTGTTCGTGACCAGCTGGCCGCTGATGGTGCTGGCCGAGCCGGCCGGCAGTGACCTCGTCCAGCCGGGCAATTACTGGTGGTATTTCGTCGTGACCGCGGCGACGGTCGGGTACGGCGACTTCTCGCCGGCGACGGTGGCCGGGCACTTCGTCGGCGGGTATGTGATCGTCGGCGGGATCGCCACGCTCACCACGGTCTTCACCCGGCTCGCGGCGCTGCTGGAGCAAACGAAGGGACGGCGGATGCAGGGGCTGGAACCGGTGGAGCTGAGCGGCCACGTCGTGCTCGTCGGCTACCTCGCCGGCCGCACCGAGCGGCTCGTGGCGCAGCTGCTGGCCGACGGGATCACCGGCCTGGTGCTGTGCGCGGGAGACGACGTCCCGGTGCACCCGATGCCGGCGCAGCCGGTGGAGTTCGTCCGGGGCGACCTCACCGCGCCGGGCGTCCTCGCGCGGGCGGGGATCGAGCGGGCCGCCACGGTGCTCGTGGACGTCCGGGACGACAATGAAGCGCTGGCCGTGGCGGTCCTGGTCGACCACGCCACGACGTCGGCGCACGTGGTGGTCACGATGCGCGACATGGAGCGCGCCGAGCTGATCGGCTTCGTCGACCCGCGGATCACCTGCGTCCAGTGGCACACCCCGCGCATGGTCGTCGAGGAGGTGGTGTCGCCCGGAATCGCCGAGGTCTACGCCGAGCTGATGACCGCCGGCGGCGCCGGCACGTACTCGATCACCCTCCCGGAACGCCTCGGCGCCGTGTCGGTCGAGCGCTGCCAGGCCGCACTGGGCCACGCGTTCGGCGCCACGGTCCTGGCGGTGCGCGGCGCGGAAGGCCTGACCGTGAACCCCGCCCGGGACGGCGACCTCCCGCCCGGCGCGGTGGTCTACTACGTCAACTCGCGCGCGCTCGGCGAGGAGGAGATCGAACGCGCACTCCGCGCCGCCCACCGCTGACTGCCCACGCGGGTGTGCCACCCCCGACGGACTCCGCGATCGCCTCGGCCCGCGGCAGCCCCCTCGGCCGGCCCCGACCGATGCGGTAAACCGAGGTCGCCGACGAGCACCGTGTTGGCCGTTCCGGTGACTGTGTTGGCCACTCCGGTCGCCGACGTGGCCGTTCCGGTCACGATGGCGACGGACAGCGACCCGTGCGGCCGCCCACGAACCGGCTGCCCCATGGCGACGGGATGCGCTCACAGGCCGAGACCGGAACGGTCTGCGCGGCGACTGGGTTGGCCGACCTGGCGGCAGGACGGTCAGCATGGCAATCGGGCGGCCAACCACGATGGCGGCAGTTGGCGGCCCGCGCGGCTGCGCACGAACGGCCGCCACGCGACGGCGATGGACAACACAGCGACCGCAGTGGCCAACACGGTGACCGCAGTGGCCGACACGATGACCGGAGCGGCCAGCACGGCGGCCGCCGTGGCCAGCACGGCGGCTCCAGATCGGAGCAAGAGCCCCGCACCGGCCTGGGGACTCGGGCTCAGGCGAGCGTGGCGGGAAGGTACTCGTAACCGCGCAGGATGCGGGTGTCGCGGCGGCGGCTTCCCGGGCGCAGGGCCACTCCCGGGTACCGGTCGAAGATCGTCCGCAGGCCGATCTCGCCTTCCATCCGGGCCAGCGCCGCGCCCAGGCAGTGGTGGCGGCCGGCGCCGAAGGAGACGTGGTCGCGGGCTCGGGTGCGGGTCACGTCGAACGCCTCGGGGTCGGTGAAGACCTGCGGGTCGTGGTTGGCGCCGGCCAGGACCGTCGTCACCAGGGCTCCGCGCGGCAGGGGGACGCCGGCGACCTCCGTGGCGCGCACCGAGACCCGGCCGGTCAGCAGCACGGGCGGGTCGTGGCGCAGCACCTCCTCGACGGCGTTTCCCCACAGCTCCGGCCGCTCGCGCAGGGTCGCGAGCTGGTCCGGGTGGGCCGTCAGCAGGGCGATGCCGCTGCCGAGCAGGTTGACCGTCGTCTCGAAGCCGGCCGCCAGGACCAGGCCCGCCGTCGACTTCAGCTCGGCCTCGGTGAGCCCGACGCCGTCGTCACGGGCCGCGACGAGCCGGCTGAACAGGTCGTCGCCGGGGTGGCGGCGCAGGTGGTCCAGGTGCTCGCCGAGCCAGGTGTCGAACTCCGCCAGCGCCGTCTCGACGTCGCGGAACGTGCGCCAGCCCAGGCCGAGGTCGAGACTCGGCGCCGCCGCCGCGCCCAGCGACAGCACCTTGCCCACCTCGGTGGCCGGGACGCCGAGGATCTCGCTGATCACCGTCACCGGGAGCAGCCCGCAGTAGGACTCGACCAGGTCGACCGGAGCGGCCGGGTCGATCCCGTCGAGCACCTCGTCGGCGATCGCCTGGACGCGGCCGCGCAGCTGCTCGACGGCGCGCGCGGTGAACACGCCGGTGACGAGCTTGCGGTAGCGGGTGTGCTCGGGCGGGTTGACGGCCAGCAGCGACGGCGGCCGCACCGGGTGCAGGTGCTCGCCCGCCGACCACTCCAGCAACCGCCCGAGCGCGGACCCGTCGGAACCCATCACGCCGGTGCGGAAGTCGTCGTTGGACAGCACCTCCCGGACGGCGGCGTGCTGCGTGGTGATCCACCCGAAGCGCGTGCGGGCAACCGGCCCGGCGGCGCGGATCTCGTCGAACAGGCCCGTCAGGTCGCGTCCCGCGGCGGCGTCGTCCACCAGCCGGCCCTGCAGGTCGCCGCGCTTGGCCTCGCGCAGCAGCACGGCCCGCGGCAGCGCGTGTCCCAGCCCCCACCGGACCATCGGCTTCGCCCGCAGCAGGGCACCTCCGACGACGTCTTTGCCGAACCGGGCCACGTTCCCCCCACTGCGCCGCTGGACACGAACTACTCCAGAGTAGATCGTGGCGGCCGCCGCGGTGCGGCAGCGGTGCCCGTGATCAGCCGTAGGCCTCGAAGCGGGCGATCTGCCCGGCCGGCCAGCCGGTGTTTCCGGTGCACGTCAAGCGCAGGAAACGACGGCTGGTGCGGGCAACCGTGATCGTGACGCTGTTCCCGCGCGCCGGATCGAAGACGTACCCGGTCGCGGGGGAGAGGGTGTCGAACGTGGTGCCGTCGGACGAACCGGACAGGGCCAGCGTCTGCGTCCGGGTGCCCCACGCGCTCGACGGCGGGAGGGCCACCACGATCCGCGTCACCGCGGTCGCCGCGGCGAGGTCGACCTGCACCCACTGCGGGAACGCGTTGTTCGCGCTTTCCCAGTAGCTGTCGGCGTTCCCGTCGACCGCGTTGCCCGCGCCGTAGTTCTGGGTGTGGCTGCTTTCGGTGGTGGCGCGGCCGCGTGCCAGGTCGGTCGAGCCGCCCGTGGTCAGCGTCGGCGACGTCGGCCGGGTCGCCGTCAACGCGATCTGGCCCTTGAGCATGCGGCCGCCGTCGGCGGTCAGCCGCAGGTAGTAGTCCGACGAGCACGCCGTCCCGTCCTCGTCGAGGGCGAGCAGGCCGGAGCCGGCGGGGGTCATCGAGGCGTTCTCCGCCGTCTTCGCGATCTGGTTGCCTTCGCCGTACTCGTCGAACATCGAGATGTAGATGCCCTGCACGCCGGCGCGCACCATGTTGTAGAACTGGCGCCACATGAAGTCGCCGTGGGCCCGCTGCCGGCCGGAGACGTCGCCGGGCAGCACGCACGGCTGGTAGTCGATGCCGTGGGCGGTGCAGTCGGCCTGGTCGGGCACGGTCAGGTTCTGGTACATCCAGTCCGAGCCCGCCGCGTCCCCGACGGCGCCGACCATCCACGGCGAGATCATGTTGAAGGAGCGGTAGACGTCGCCGAAGCCGGGCCGCGAGCCGCCGTCGCTGGTGCGCCACTCCCGCGGCACGCCGCCGATGACGTAACAACCCTGGCCCTTGAACCAGTTCACGACGTCGAGGCAGGTGCCCGCGTCCCAGGGGTGGTTGCCGTCGTTGTACCCGAAACCCCAGATGCAGACGACCGGTTTGCCGTTCTGGCGGGCATACGCCGACGACGCCGTGTGCGCGGACATCTTCGCCGTCCAGTCGGTTTTCATCTCCTGCTGCATGTTCGCCCAGCCGGTGGCGTCGTACATGATGTAGAACTTCCGCCCGTGCGACTCCGCGGCGCTGCGGACCTTGGCGGCCATCGCGTCGCGTGTCGGGCCTTCGCTGCTGTTGGGGTTGAAGCGCTGCAGCGCGGCGGTGTCGCAGCCGTTCTGCTGCATCCACAGGAAGTGCGTGTCCACGGTCTGCTGGTCGTAGGACGAGAAGAGCGTCGCCGGCCGGCCGTCGCCGAAGTTGCCGTAGGCGGTCTGGTAAGTGCGGGTGTACTCGCGCATGTCCGGCCACGCCTTGATCACGTTGTTGCCCGTCGACGGCGTCTGGCCCCAGTTCTGGCTCCAGTGCCACCACCCGTTGATCGGCGCGCCGTCGCCGGCGCAGGCGAACCAGCCCTGGTAGCCGACGGTGATCTTGCCGACGACGTCCCCCGGCGGGGAGGCGGCGGAGGCGCCGGGCGCTCCGGCGAGGGAAAGCGCTCCCCACACCGAAGCCGCCGCGGCCGAACCGATGAACGTCCTGCGCGAGATCGCCATCCCAGTTCCTCTCGGCACCGTTGCACGAGTACGTGTTCCGCGAGGCGACTGTAGGCTTCCGGCCAAGAACTGGCAATAGTCGGACTGTTTTCAGAAATTTACGTACCGAAGTCTGCAAGAATTGTCGGAGAAGGCGGGCGATCAGCAGGTGACGGTGCCCTTCCGCAGGGCGTGACCGTCGTCGTCGCTGTCGTCGGACCAGTAGACGGGTTTGGTGCCGCCGGCGCATTCGTTCGCGCCGGCGAGAGTGAAGCCTTCGTTGTTGAGGTCGGGCATGCCGCTGGGCCGGTTGTAGACCGCGGTCGTCGCGAACACGCCGGAGGAGTTCACGCGCATCGTGCGGTGCTGGCCGTGGCAGGTGTCGTCGCAGACGACCCACAGCCGCGCGGCCTGCGGCTCCCACTGCACCTCCATGACGCCGCTCATCCCGCTGGCGAAGGACGCCACGCGGGTGAACGCGCCCGAGTCCTGCAGGACGTAGCCGTGGACCATGCCGGTGCCCTCGACGCCGACGAAGAACACGCCGCCGCTGTGCGCGCCGTAGCGGGCGGGGTCGTAGGCCGTGCCGGTCGAGACGTCGGTGAACCCGGCCCCGGTCAGGGCCGCGTCGGGAACCCAGGTGACGCCCTCGAAGCCGAGGTTGGCGCCCACCGGCGGCAGGTCCGCGGTCAGGTTCCACTCCTTGGCCGCGGTCAGGGTGGAGCCGGTGCCGCTCACGTCGTAGCGCAGCACGGACGTGCGGCTGCTGCCGGAACCGTTGCGCTCACTGGCCACGAACGCCGCGCCACCGGTGACCGTCACCCCTTCGCCGTCCGGATTGCCGGAGCCGCCCGGGAAACGCAGTGTCTTCCCCGCCGACCACCCGTTCGCGGTGTCCGGCTTCCAGCCGCCGGAACCGGTGGGCAGCAGGCGCCAGAGCTTCCCGGAGTTCTGGGCGGCCCACAGCACGCCGCCGTCCTGGAACAGGCCGCTGAGGTCCTCGCCGAAGACGTTCGACGCGTCGGCCGTCGTGACCGAACCGCCGCCGGGCCACGCCACCGGCGTGGGGCCCGAACCGCAGCTGTTCGCGGCGCCGAGCGTCAACGCGGCCGCGGTGAGCGGGCCGGTCCCGTCCGGGCAGCGCGACCACGACGGGGCGGAATGCTCGCTCCAGCCGACGCTGTCGACCAGGGTGCTGCCGTCCGCCCGGTACAGCCGCGCCTTGTCCGCCGAGCCCAGGCCGAAGGCGCTGTGGACGTCGAACGCGCGGAACGCGCCGGGCGCCAGCGTGGTCCCCGCGGCGATCTTGTACTTCGAGCTGTCCTGGTCGTCCTTGAGGATCCAGCCCGAGACGTCGACCGCGGTGGTGCCCGCGTTGTAGAGCTCGACCGAGTCGTCGACACCACCCGTGGTCACGACTTCGTTGAGGTGGACGTCCGCGGCCGTCGCGGCGTGCGCCGGGGCGCCGGTGGCCAGCAGCAGGGCACCGGCGATGAGGCAGAAGACGCGCCTGCGGGCACGGGATTCGGTCACGGAGTCCGTCCTCGGGTCGGGGGAACAGAGCCGGCCCAGCGTTCCGGTGCGCGCCGAACGAATGCCCTCCGGGAGATGGGTTTCCCCTGAACGATGACGGAACTGTCCGTGAGCGCGCCACCACCCTTCGGCGGTGATCCGCCGTCAGCCGGCGTCGACCGCGCGTGCGAGGTAGGTGACCGACGGGTGCTCGACGCCGAGGTCGTGGAAACCGAGCCGGTCGTAGAACACCCGGGCCAGCCGGTTCGCGCTCGGCATCACCAGGTGCACACCCGGCACCGCCCGCTCGGCCAGCGCCGCCAGGTACGCCGTCATCAGCGCGCGCCCGTGCCCGCCGCGCTGGTGCCCGGGCAGGAGGTCGATGTGCAGGTGCGCCGGGTAACCGGCGACCTCCGGGCGCACCATGCCCTCCGGGGCGTGCAGGACGGTCAGCATCTCCTCCGACGGTGTGGTCGGCGGATCGGGCGGCGCCGGGAAGCGCCCGGCGACGCGCGGGAGGTACTCGCGCCGGAGCCGGCCGGCGAACGCCGGGGTGTCCGCGGTGCCGACGAGGTACCCCACGGCCACGCCGTCCCCGCGGTCCAGGACGAAGGCCAGCTCGGGCTCCAGGTCCAGGTAGGGCGCGAGGAAGACGGCCGGCAGGAGATCCTCGTCGGCATAGACGCCCCGCGCGTCACCGCCGTCGAGGCCGGTCCGGACACACACGTCGAACAGCGCCGCCCGGTCTTCCGGGCGGTAGAGCCTGATGCGGGGACCGGTCATGAACCCGATCATGGCACGGGGCCTACCAGCCGAGGTCGGTCGCGAGGAAGGGGACGTCTTCCGGCGCTTCCTTCCGGGCCCGCAGGATCCGCTCCGCGGGGGCGCCGATCGGCCCGCGCAGCGGCGGGTCGGGCTTCTCGATCGTGTCGGCCACCGCGGCGGCGACGTCCTGCGCGATGCTCACTTGACGCCAGAGTGACCCACCTCGACAGCGAGGGTTTCGGCGAGCGCTTCCAGCGCCCACTTGCCGGCCCCGCACGGGCTGATCAGCGGCAGCACCACCCGTCCCAGGATGCTCGAGACGAAGACCAGGTGGCCCGCGCCCCGTGTCCGCATCGCCGGGAGCACCCCCTGGGCCACCCGCACCGCGCCCACGGTGTGGAGCTGGAAGAGCCGTTCGAAGGGCAACCGCCGGGAGACCGGCAGCTCGGCCAGGGTCTCCGGACGGCGGGCGGTGGCGATGACCCGGTGGCCCCGGCCCGCGAGTTCGACGGCGAGGGCGCGGCCGATGCCCCGGGACGCGCCGGTGACGAGTACGGACGACATGGGGACTCTCCTCAGGGAGCCGGGACGAAGTAGGGGCCGCTGGTGTCGAACGCGGCTTTGTTGTCGAGCACGAACTGCTCGACGGACAGCGGGGCCCGGCCGCCGATCTTCTCGACGTGGTCGTTCGTGCCCGCGAACACGCCGTCGCGGTAGTCGAGGGCGACGTTGCCCAGGTGCTGCACGAGGTGCGCGGGGAAGCCGCGCTCCGTCATGGACGCGGCGAACTCCTCGACGCTGATCGGCTCGTAGCGCACCGGGATGCCGAGCGTCGCGGCGATCGCCGCGGCGATCTCGTGGTGGTCCAGCTCGACCGGGCCGTGCAGCGGGTAGACGGCGCCGTCGTGCGGCTCGGGGTCGGCGAGCACCGCGGCGATCACGCGCGCCTGGTCGGCCGCGGCGATCGGCGCGTGCCGGCCGTCACCGAACGGGAGCCGCAGATGCCCCTCGCCGTCACGCAGCTCCCACCACGTGGTGAGCCACTCGGCGAAGAACGTCGGCCGCAGGTGCGTGGTGAGCAGGCCGGTCCGGTCCAGCAGGCGTTCGGCGAGCCAGTGCTGCCGTGCCGCGTTGCTCTTCGCTTCCCGCCGGGCGGAGATCTGGGACATGTCGACGACGTGCCGGACGCCGGTTTCCGTGGCGGCCTGGGCGAAGGTGACGGTCGCGTCGAGCAGGCCGTCGCGGATCGGGTAGACGAAGTAGGCGCCGCTGACGCCGTCGAGCGCGGCGGTCACGCTGTCGAGGTCGTGGAGGTCACCCCGGACCACCTCGGCGCCGGCCGCGGCGAGCGCGCGGGACCGGTCGTCCTCCTGGCGGACCATGGTCCGGACGCGGTGCCCGCGTCGCAGCAGCAGTTCGGCCGTCACGCTCCCGGTCTTGCCGGCCGCGCCGGTGATCAGGAACAGCCTGTCGTCGTGCGTCATTTCGAGTCCTTCCGGGTGGTTTCGCGGACGAAGTCCGCCAGTGCGGTGCCGATCAGGTCCGGGAGTGGGGAACGTCCGCTGTGGACGGTCCCGCCGGGTGCCGGTAGGCCCGGTCGAAGCCGAGCGCGGACGCTCCGGGATGCGGCAAGACGGTGCGCCACAGGTATGTCGGCGTCGGGTTGCCGTGGAACGGTGTGGTCAGGGGGTTCCCCCTGCCTTGCCCGCCGAAGTACGGGGCAGGCCGGTGCTCATCGGGCGGTGGCGTTGTCGCCGACGAGGTTGCCCCGCATCAGCCACGTCGGGCCTTCGGCGTACGCGCTCGCCTCGGCGAAGAAGGCGCCGAAGTACGGGCCGCCCGCGTGGGTCTCGAAGGCTTCGAGGTCGGCGTAGACCTCGTTGAGGTAGAAGACATCCGGGTTCTCGGCGTCCGCGATGACCTCGAACCGGTGCGAGCCCGGTTCGTGCGCGAGGGAGTCGCGCGCGGTCCGGCCGGCGGCCCGGACGAAGTCGTCGCGGTGCTCCGGCCGGACGGTGAACGAGACGAGGAACTGGTACACGGCAAGGCCTCTTTCGGTAGTTCATTCATTGAACTAGGTCACCGTAGCACGAGTGCAGTTCATTGAGCGAACTGCCGGTGTAGGGTGGACGACATGGCTCTTCCCAGCACCTACGCGGACCGCAACTGCTCGCTGGCGCGGGCGTTGGAGGTCGTCGGGGAGCGGTGGACGCTCCTGATCGTCCGCGACGCGTTCTTCGGGGTCCGGCGCTTCGGCGACTTCGCCGCCCAGCTCGGCATCCCGCGCGCCGTCCTGACCAGCCGGCTGAAGTCCCTCGTGCAGGAAGGCGTGCTCACCCGCGACGAAGCCGCGGGCGGGATCGTCGAATACCAGCTGACCGGCAAGGGTGTCGAGCTGTGGCCGATCGTGCGCGCCCTGATGGGCTGGGGGGACGCGCACTACTCCCCGGCCGGGGTGAAGCGCGCGGTCCGGCACGACGCCGACGGCGGCCTGCTCGACCACGACGGCCGCTGCCAGGACTGCGGTGAGGTCGTCCCGGTCCCGGACATCCGCATCGAACCCGGCCCCGGTTACGAGCCGTCGGGCGCGGTTCCCGATCCGCTGTCCGCCGCGATCAACACGCCGCACCGGCTGCTCGAGCCGGTCACGGCGGCCCGTCCGGCGCCCTGACCGAGCGCCGCCAGGCCGACGGGCTGACCCCGCGGACGCGTTTGAACGCGACGCTGAAGGCGAAGGCGTCTTCGTACCCGACATCCCGGGCCACGGCGGCGATCGTGGCCTCGGTGTCGCGGATCCGGTCCGCCGCCAAGGTCATCCGCCAGCCGGTGAGGTAGGTGAGCGGCGGCTCGCCGACCAGCGCGGTGAAGCGCGCGGCGAACGCGGCGCGGGACAGGCCGATCTCGGCGGCGAGCGCGGCGACCGTCCAGCGGCGGGCGGGATTCCCGTGCAGCAGGCGCAGCGCGTCGCCGACGGCCGGCTCGGCCAGCGCCCGGTACCAGGAGGGCGGCGCGGCGCCAGGGCGGGCGCACCACGCGCGCAATGCCAGCACGAGCACCAGATCCAGCAGCCGGGCCAGGACGGCGTCCTGGCCCGGTTCGTCTCGGGCGGCCTCGGCGGCGAGCAGTTCCAGTGGCCCGCCGGTCCGCGGCCCGGCGGGCACGACCGCCAGCGGCGGCAGCACGTCCAGCAGGCGGCTACCCGCGTCGCCGCGGAGTTCGTAGACGCCGCGGAGCATGGTCGTCGCCCCGGGCCGGCCGTCGCCGTAGGTGCGGGGCGCCCGGGTCCGCTGTACTTCCGCGGCGGCCTCGCTCCCGTCGGTGAAGTGCTTCTTCCCCTGCCGGATCACGAACCCGGCCGGCGTCGCCGGGTCGTCGGCGATCGTGTGCGCACCGGGTCCTTTGACGAGGGCGATGTCGCCGGCGGCGAGACGCACCGGCGCGGGATCGCCGTCGTCGAACCGGATCCACGCGTGGCCGCCGAGCGTGGCCACGACCGTGAGCGGCGGCGGGTCGGCGTAGGTCACCGCCCACGGCGGGCTTTGGACCAGCTGCCGGACCAGTGCAGTGCTCGCGCGGGCCCGGTCCAGCAGCTCGCTCAGGACGTCCATGCGACCTCACGGTAGACGATCACAAAGATATCCTCGACGTCCTCCCATGGATCGTCTTCGCTGCGGGGAGTTGGCTTCAGGGCATGACGAAGATCCTGATTCTCGGCGGCACCGGCAAGACCGGCAGCCGCGTCGCCCGGCGGCTGACGGACGCCGGCCGGCCGGTGCGGGTGGCGGCCCGCGCCGGCGGCTTCGACCTGGGCGACACGACGACCTGGGCGCCCGCGCTCGACGGGGTCACCGCCGCTTACCTCGTGGAACCCGATCTGCGGACGGTCCGCCTCCCGGGGTTCGTGGCCTCGGCGGTTTCCGCGGGCGTGCGGCGGCTGGTGCTGTTGTCGGCCGGCGGCGTCGGCGAGGCCGACGACCGGCACCCGCTCAAGGCCGCGGAGGCGGCGGTACGCGAGTCCGGGGCCGAGTGGACGATCCTGCGGCCGGACTGGTTCGCCCAGAACTTCGGCGAAGGTCCCTGGCTGCCCGCGATCCTCGCCGGAACCCTGGCCCTGCCCACCGGCGACGGGCGGACGCCGTTCGTCGACGCCGAGGACATCGCCGAGGTCGCCGCGTCGGCGCTGACCGGCCGCCACCACGGCCGGACCTACCGGCTGACCGGGCCGCGGGCGATCGGCGTCGGCGAAGCGGCCGAGATGATCGGCAAGGCCACCGGCCGCGTGATCCACTACGCCGACGTCAGTCCCGAAGTCCACATCGGACACTTGATCGCGAACGGCGTCCCGCCCGGCATCGCCCGGTTGCTCACCGGCATCCTGGTCGCCGTCCGCGACGGCGCGGTTCCCGCGCCGACCGACGACGTGGAACGCGTACTCGGCCGGCCGGCGGGGTCGTTCGAGGACTACGTCATCCGGGCCGCCGCCGCGGGGGTGTGGACCTGACGGCCTACCCCGGGCCCATCTCGGAGAAGAACTCGACGATCTCCCGGGGCGAGGTCGGGGTGAAGATCCACTCGAGTCCTCGCGCGGACCCGTGCGCCGCTTCTTCGGCGCGCGGGAACATCGCCTTCTCGTACTGCGCCAGCGCGGTCTCGACGTCGTCCGGGTGCTCCAGGATCGCGCGGGCCAGGTCGGCGCCGTCGATCAACGCGAGGTTCGCGCCCTCGCCGGCGAACGGGGACATCACGTGCGCGGCGTCGCCGACGAGCGTCACACCCGGGACCCGCTCCCAGCGGTGCCCGGCCGGCAAGCCGTAGATCCGGCGCGGGGTGATCGTGTCCGCGCTGTGGCGGATGAGATCGGTGAGGGCGGGCGCCCAGCCGGCGAACTCCTTGAGCAGGGCTTCGCGGGCCTCGCCCGGATCGGCCCAGTCGACGCCGCTGGAGGACAGCCAGTCCTCGGGGACGCGCAGCGAGGCGCCGAGTTCGATGTCGTGGCCGCCGTGGCCCAGGAAGCCCTTGTTGTCGGAGAGGGCGAAGATCATGCCGGGGCCGACGAGCTCGGCCAGGTCCGGGTGGCGCGCCGGGGCGTCCGGGATGCGGATCTCGACGTGGGAGATCCCGCAGTACTCCGGCGTCGCGGGCGACAGCAGCGGGCGCACCTTCGACCAGGTGCCGTCCGCGCCGATCAGGAGGTCGGTGGTGGTCGTGGTGCCGTCGGCGAAGGTCAGCTCGTGCCGGCCGTCGCCGAGGGCGCGAACCGCGGTGACCTTGTGGTCCCACACGATCCGGCCGGGATCGAGCGACGTGACGAGCAGGTCGCGCAGCACCGTCCGGTCGATCTCCGGACGGCCGCCTTCGCCGCCTTCCGGCCCGTTGTCGATGAAGACGTGCGCTTGCTTGTCGAGGACGCGCACGTGCTCGCCCTGCGGATGCGTATGACGGCGGAACTCGTCGTAGAGGCCGGCTTCGCGCAGGGCGAGCTGCCCGGTTTCTTCGTGGATGTCGAGTGAGCCGCCTTGGCGGCGTGCGCCGGCGGTGGTGTCGAGTTCGTGGACGGTGGCGGCGATCCCGTGGTTCTGGAGGATGCGGGCCAGGACGAGGCCGGACAGGCCCGCGCCGACGATCGTGACGGAAGAAGTGGTCATGGGAGGTCCTGATCCGGTGCTGGAGGGGGGTTTGCGGCGAGGATGCCGTCGAGCAGGACGTCGAAGGCCCAGTCGCCACGGGAGCCGCCGTCCCCGGAGACGAGCGCGGCGCTGAGCGGGAAGATGTGCGGGTACCGGGCCGCGTCCACGGTGGTGATCTTCGTGGCGAGCGCGGACAGCGCGGCGGCTTTCTCCGTCTTGGACTGGGGGCCGCTGAATTCGACGGCCACCGCGGTGGGGAAGAGCAGGAGCAGGTCGACGCCCCAGGCCGCGGCCCGGCCGGGCACGCCGCCTTCGTGGAGCAGCGCCAGGACGGTGTCGACCAGGGACAGGTAGTTCGGGCCGCTGGGCTGCGTGGACATCGCCATCCGGGCGATCCCGGGGTAGCGCATCAGCAGCTGCCCGTAGCCGGTCAGCAGTTCCTTCACCCGATCCCGCCAGGTGCCGGGCCCGGCGGCCGTCGGCCGGAGTTCGCCGAGAAGCACGTCGAGGATCTGCGCGTGCAGGTCTTCGGTGTTCCGGACGTAGACGTAGAGCGACGCGTGCCCCGAGTCGAGCGCGGCGGCGACACGGCGCATCGTCACCTTCTCCAGGCCTTCGTCCCGCAGGATGCCGAGCGCGGTATCGATGATCCCCTGCCTGGTCAGGGCCGGTTTCGCCGGCCGCTCACGGCGGCTGCGGGATGCCTGGGTGTCGTCGGCGGAGGGCATGACGCCACCGTAGCACGACCATGGTCGTAACGACCATGGTCGGCGGGTGATCTCCTCGTAGCCGACCTTGTTCGCGGTGTGCCGGCTCTGCCCGGTCACTTCGGTTCTCCAGGCCAGCCGTGCGGGCCCCGGATCGCTTTCGCTTCGGGTGAAGACGACCAGCCGGCGGTCGCGTGACTCGGCGAAGGGCAACTCGGAACGAGCCAAGGTGATGACGTCGGCCTCGGGACCGGTGAGGGCCGGGGTCGTGCTCGCCACCGAAATCGCCGGCCATTCGTCGTGCACCCTGCGGATGCGGCCGGCTTCCCGCGGCCCCGCCGGAGCGCGCGGGCGATGCGCGGCGCGAGTTCGCCGGCCGGCCGCGTCGCGCCCTTCAGGTCGTCGACGGGGAATCGCATGGTTCCATGCGTAGGCTCGCGCGTCCGAGCCCCGGGAGTTCCGCGTTCGTGCTCAATCCCGTTGCGGGGCAGTGAATCCCGGCGCTTTCCGGTGTTACGGTCCGCCGCGGCAGTCGAATCCACACCCCGGAGGCGCAAATGGTGGCGAAGCGTTGGTTCCCGGCCGTGGTGGCGGCCGTGCTCGGTCTCGCCGCGCCGGCCACTCCCGCGTCGGCGGCAGTGCCGGCGGTACAGGTGGCGCAGGTGGCTCCCGCCGGGTGCACGACGTCCGTCCAGTGGGTGCAGCAAGGCAACAACTACTTCTACGGCCTAGGCAGTGTGCAGTGCACTTCCGGGCGCTACCGGGCGAAGGCGGCCTGCATCAACAACCAGACCGGCGCCGGGTACGTGAACTACGGGACCCAGGTCGTGACCGCCCCGGCGACCACGACTGTGTTGTGCAACACCGGCAACTCGGCGCAGGCCGTGTACGCCGTGACCGATCCGGCCGACGCCGGCCTCACGGGCTGCGTCTCCTGGACCGAGTGGGTCAACCAGGGCGGCAACAACCTCTTCTACGGCCGCGGCCAAGCGCAGTGCGACACCGGCCGTTACCGGGTCAAGGCCCTGTGCAAGAACGAGCAGACCGGCGATTACTACATCCTCTACGGCACCCAGGTGGTGACCGCGCCGGCCGCCGTTGCGGTCACGTGCAACACCGGCAACACCGCGCAGATCGTGCAGGCCGTCGCCGATCCGGCCGCCGCGGGCCTGGCCGGGTGCATGACCTGGAGCGCGTGGATCGTGCAGGGCAGCACGCTCTACTACGGCCGGGGCAGCGCCCAGTGCGACAGCGGCCGCTACCAGGCGCGGCTCGCCTGCCACAACCTCCAGACCGGCCAGGACTACGTCGTGTACGCGCCGGTCGTCACCGCGCCGGCGACGTCGACCGGGACGTGCTTGTCCGGTAACTCCGCCACCGCCGTGACGACTGTCGCGGCCTGAAATCGGGCGGACGGGCAGTCACGCGGCGGCGCGTCACCTCGCGGGGTGACGATGACGAGATGGGGATTGCGGGGAAGACGCGACACGCGTGGAAGCGGCCTCGCAGGAGCGGCGCGTGCGGCCGCGATCCGGGTCGCCGCGTATTGGTTGTCCGAGGCGCGGCGCACCCGGACGAGCACCGTGGTCTGCTGCGGGATCACGACGGCCTTCAGCGTGCTCAACGGGCTGACCAGGTCGTGGCTCAGCCTGCTCGGCGCGGCGGGCCTGGCCGCCGTGGCTGCCCTGGTGCTGTGGCAGCCACGGCGGCTGGAACGTTCCCCGATCCGGCCGGGCCGGACCTGAACCCGGTTCAGAGCAGCGCGAACTTCTGGGCCGCCGAGCCGTTGCAGTCCCAGATCTGCAACCGCGTCCCGTTGCCCGTCGCGCCGCTCGGGGAGTCGAGGCAGCGGCCGGACTGCGGGTTGCGCAGCGAGCCGTCCGCCTGCTGCGTCCACGCCTGGCCGCCGACGCCGTTGCAGTCCCACAGCTCGACCTGGGCGCCGTTGGCCGTGCCGTTGCCGACGATGTCCAGGCACCGGCCCAACGTCCGCAGCGCGCCGCTCGACAGGTGGAACCAGTGCTGGTCCACGGCGAAGGACTGGCAGTCCCACAGCTGCACGGCGGTGCCGTTCACCCCGTGGTCGTCGCCGGCGACGTCGACGCACTTGCCGCCGGGGCCGGTGATCGGGCCGCCGCCGGTGACCGAGAACTTCTGGGCCGCGGAGCCGTTGCAGTCCCAGATCTGCAGCCGGGTGCCGTTGGCCGTGGCGCCGTTCGGCGAGTCGACGCACCGGCCGGACTGCGGGTTGCGCAGCGAGCCGTCCGCCTGCTGCACCCACTTCTGGCCGCCGACGCCGTTGCAGTCCCACAGTTCCAGCAGCGCGCCGCCCGCCGTCCCGTTGCCGACGACGTCGAGGCATCTGCCCAAAGTGGACAGTGACGAGTCGGAGTTGTGCGCCCAGTGCTGGTCGGACGCGTTGGCCTGGCAGTCCCACAGCTGCACGGCGGTGCCGTTGCCGCCGGTGTCGTCACCGGCGACGTCGAGGCACTTGCCGCCCGGGCCGGAGACCGTGGCCGCGTAGGGCGGTGTCCCGGTGCTGCCGGAGTAGCCGACGGAGACCACATTGGACTGGACGGCGTCGTCCGCTGCGTCGGACGGGTAGCCCGCGGTCATCACACCCTCGAAGAACGAGCCGATGGACGCGTTGCTGTTGTCCCCGCCGGTGCCGAGCACGATCGAGCCCTCCTGGTGCATCGGCGTGTAGCCGCCCGAGGGCAGCGCGCCGTTGTACCAGGTGGTGAGGCCGCCGCTCTGGGAGTTGCCGCCCTTGAGCGCGAACGTCGTCTGGCCGTTGTTCTTCAGCAGCGCCGTGACGAACGGCGTGGCGTTGCCGCGGTTGGCGGTGTTGGAGCGGTTGCCCTGGAACAGGCCGTTCTCCAGGTCGCCCGCCACCCACGGGCCGATCCCGGTGCACGGCGGGAAGTAGCACGTGGTGCCGAGGTTCACCGCGTCCATGTGGCCGTTGCCGGTGTCGGCGATCTGGGCCTCGACGTTGCCGTAGTCGAAGCAGCAGCCGCCGTTGACGTGCGTGCCGCTGGCGACCATGTACATGCCTTCGGGCTGGCCGTTGACCGCGACGCCGGCGCCGACGTAGTGCCGGTACCCGGTGCCGGGGGAGACGTAGACGCCGTAGACCTTGTGCCCGCCCGCGGTCACCGGCAGCGCGGACGCGACGGCGGCGACGTCCTGGCCGCCCGCGGTGCCCGGCCCTTCGACGGTGAGGTCGTTGTGGCGCGGGGACTGGTCGTAGATCACCGTGATGAGGCACGTCGTGCCCGCGCAGAACGAGTCCTGCGCGGCGGCGTTGGCGTACCCGCCCGCGGCGAGCAGGCCGATGTCCGTTTCGGCGCGGTCGGAGGCGCGCTGCACGCGGTAGAGGTTGCCGGCGTAGGCCGAGTACAGGGCGCGCGTGGTGCTGTGGGCGGCGACGCACTGGGTGCCCGCGGCGCCGTAGATGTCGCAGGGCAGGGAACCGGCGGCCTGCGAAACCGTGGTCAGGCCGAGCATCGTCCCGAGGACGAGCAGCGTGGTGGTGACGGTGGCGAGAAGTCTTCGGCCGGAAACGCGGTGCACGGGGACCTCACTCTCAAGCCGCAGGTCAATGACCCGGGCGGATTTTACAACGTTGTATTTCCAGGAGAGAAGGAAGAGGCGATCGGGATGTGGGGAGGGTAGGTCGGCGTTCTCGACCGTGTCAACAGTTCACGAGGTGCCGCTGGTCCAGTCCACTGGGATCCCCGGGCAGGTGCACCCGGACGGCCTATCCGGCGGGGATCCGTTTCGTGCCAGGGGATGCGGTCGCCTCGGCGCGATTCGTCCGGTTGGTGGCCTCGGCGGGCGGCGCGATCCGGGAAGGTCCCGGTCGTGGCCGGACCGCGTCGCCCTCTATCCGTTCTGCGGGGCCGTCTTCGGCGGGGCGAGCCTGGTGCCGACGGTCGCGCTGAGGCCCATGGCCCTGCGGAGGGTGGTGACGTCCGGGCGCCTCGCGGAGGCGCTCCGAGCCGGGACCGGCGACCGCGTCCGGGAACCGGTCCGGGTCGCCCGGGAATCGCGGTCCGGCGTCGCCCTGATGGCGGTGCTGTGCTGGTTCGTCCTGACGCGTGGACCCCGGACGGGGCGGAAGACGCCGCTGGGCATGGCTGACTCCAAGTTGAGGAGAGGCCCCTGAGCGGGTGGCGGCGACACGCAGGAGGGTGAGGTGAATCGGTTCCGAATATCGCCCGCGGGCCCCGATCTGTCAAGGCTTGACAGGTCGGGGCCGGTGGTATGAACCTTTTCACCGAGCGTCCCCGGCCGGTCACGGATGCACCTTCCCGGCGGTCAGGGGGCGAGCCGGACGACGCCGTCCCCTGACCGGCGGCGGGTCCGCCCCCGTTCCCGGCCAGGGAGGAACCATGCCCACGATCGTTCGGCCGCGGCACCGCCGCGGACCCGGTACCCGGTTGACGACGCTGGCGGCGGCGCTCGTCGTCGCGGCACTCGGCTTCACCGCCCCCGCGGCGCACGCAGCGGATCCGCTTATTTCGCAGGGGAAAGCCGTCACGGCGTCCTCTGTGGAGAACGCCGGTACCCCCGCCGCCGCCGCGGTGGACGGCAACACCGGCACCCGCTGGTCGTCCCAGTTCAGCGATCCACAGTGGATCCAGGTCGACCTCGGCGGCGCGGCGACCGTCAGCCAGGTCGTGCTGCGCTGGGAGGCCGCGTACGCCACCGCGTTCCAGATCCAGGTGTCCGCCAACGGTTCCAGCTGGTCCACTGTGTACCAGACGACCACCGGCACCGGCGGCGTGCAGACGCTGAACGTGACCGGCTCCGGCCGGTACGTGCGGCTCTACACCACCGCGCGCGCCACACCGTACGGCGTCTCGTTGTTCGAGTTCCAGGTCTTCGGCACCGGCGGTGGCACGACCACCCCGCCGCCCGGGTCGGGCGTCCCGCCCGATTCCTTCTGGGGTGACACGAGCAGCATCCCGGCCGCGCAGAACGTGCTCACCGTGAAGGTGCTCAACCGGACCAACGGCAAGTACCCGGACAGCCAGGTGTTCTGGAACTTCGGCGGCCAGACCCACTCGATCGCCGAGCAGCCCTACATCGACATGCCGGCCAACTCGGCCGGGCGGATGTACTTCTACCTCGGCACCCCGAACGGCCAGTACGCCGACTTCATCGAGTTCACCGTCGGCCCGGACGTTTTCAACGGCAACACCACCCGGGTGGACGCGTTCGCGCTGAAGCTGGCCATGCGGCTGCACGCGCACGACGGCTACGACGTGCAGGTCGGCGACGACTACGGGACCTTCCAGGAGGATCGCGCGGCCACGTTCGCCAAGTTCCAGGCCGAGGTGCCGACCGAGTTCAAGGGCCTGGCGACGGTGAACGCGCCGTACCGGATCCCGGCGCCGGGCAGCGCTCCCGACTTCCGCGCGGGCGGGCAGTACGCGAACTACTTCACCGCCTACGCCCAGTCGGTCGGCGTCAACGAACCGACGTCCAACATCACCGGCTGCGCCGGCTCGCTGGCCGGTAACCCGAACATGTGCGCGGCGCTGAACCGGCACACCGCGCAGCTGCCGGCGTCGCAGCAGCAGGACCCGGCGAACTACTACAAGGCCGCCCCGGCGAACTACTACGCGAAGTACTGGCACGACCACGGCATCAACCACCTCGCGTACGGCTTCCCGTACGACGACGTGGCCGGCCAGTCCTCGTTCGTCTCCCACGGCGACCCGCAGTGGCTGGAGGTCGCCGTCGGCTGGTGACTCCGAAGGTGACGGCCCCGGCAACCCCGGGGCCGTCACCTCGTCAGAGGGTGAACCGTGCGGCTCTTCAGTCCACTTGCGACGGTCTTGCCGCCGCGGGTCGACCAGCAGGCCGCGTACCCGAGGACGACCAGGCCGGTCAGGGCGTTGCGGGTGCTCTTCACCGCGACGGCGACGTCTTGCGCATGCGGGGAGTAGGCCGCGCCGGTCGCTGTCGACTCCGCTGTGTTGTCCACGGCCAGGCCTGTCCACAGCCCGAACTGGGTGTCGGTCAGGTTCAGTGCGTGGCCGATCAGCGGGAAGGTGAACAGCGCGACGGCGCCCACGGCGAGGATCGCGGCGATGGCGTACCCGGAGTCCTCGTCGTCGGCGTCGATGGCGCCCCTGCCGGCGATGATCGCCGAGACGCCGCAGATGGACCATCGGCGTCCCGGCCGTGTTCCGGCCGGGCGTCGCCACCTACGAGTTCTGGCTGAAGATCGGCATCGTGCTGCTCGGCGCCCGGTTCGTGCTGGGCGACCCGGCCAAAGCTCGGCGGCCTGAGCCTCGGGCTGATCCTCAGGTCGGGCAGCGCGGTGCCGGTCGCCTTGCAGCAGGCCGGGGAGGTAGCGCAGGACGGGGATCGCCGTCAGGCCACTGCTTCTTGTGGTGGTGCCGGCCGGCGTGGTCATTTGACCAGGAACGTGATCGCCGGCAGCACACCGAAGGCGGCCAGCAGCTTCGCCCTTGACGGCGTCCGGCGGCTCAGGGGAGGGCGAACGCGGAACCGCCGCCGTGCCACCACTTCCGGTAGAACCGCGAACCCTCGACGAGCGCGAGGTAGTCGTGCTCGATCTTGGCGCACACCTCGTCCACGAGCGGCGCCAGCCGCGAACCCGTGCGCCACGCGAGGACCAGGTCGCGCGACAGTGGCGTGCCGGCCAGCGACAGCGTCGCGAGCCCGTCGCGCGCCGTGCCGATCGGGTAGAGCAGGCAGATGCCCCGGTTCTCGGCGGTGAGCGCGAACGCGACGTGCGCTTCCGTGGTGAGGTGCGCGATGCGCTGTTCGAACCCCGCCGACGCGCAGACGCGGGCGAAGTACTCGTTCATGCCGCTGTCGTCCGGATCGGGCATGACCCACTTCTCGCCGGCGAGGTCGGCCAGCTCGATCTCGTCGCGTTCGGCGAGCGGGTGCCGTTGCGAAACACCGATGAAAAAGGGCTCCCGCAACAACAACCGGTGCTCCACCCCTTCGGGCGGGCGCACCGGGAACCCCGAAAACTGGCGCAGCACCGCGACATCCAGCTCGCCGGAGCGCAGCAACGCCGTGAGCGTACCGGTTTCGCGGATCGTGCGGCTGGTCACCTCGCGGCGCGGCAGCAGCGCGGTCAGCGCGTTGACCAGCAAGCTGAACTGCTGCGCCGGGATCCCGCCCACCTTCACCGGCGCCCCGGACTCGCTCGCGGCGTTGACCCGGGCCGTGCGCTGCAGCGCGTCGAACTGGCGCAGCAGGTTGCGTGCGTCCCGCACCAGTTCCGCGCCGTGTGGGTCGGCACCACACCGTCGGTCGAGCGGATGAACAGTGCTCCGCCGACGAACTGTTCGATGCGTTTGAGCTGTGTGGTGACGGCCGGCTGGCTCAGGTGCAGCCGCGCCGCCGCGCGTCGCAGGCTGCCGGCTTCCGCCACCTCGACGACGAGTTCCAGGTGCCGGATCTCCAGTCGCATCCCGAAACATTATCGCCTGGTGCAATAGGGCCGATCCCGTGACGATCATGGCCGCGCCCGCCGCGGCCCGGTTACGTTCCTCCGCGTGACAGCACTGGCTTGTGTTCCGCTGAGCGGAAAGACGGCGCTCCCCGCCCTGGTCTCCGACGACGTCGTGCGGCGCTTCCTCGACGCCGCGGCCGCCGAGTACGCCTGCATCACGCCCGACACGCCGAGACCCTGCTTCGGCGTGCTGCTGGGCACGGTCGCCGAAGACGCGCTGCTGGTGTCGGACATCGCCTTCGCCCGCAACGCCCGCACCACCGATCCCAGCGCCCGCGCGGAGTTTGCGGCCACGATCGTCCCGCGGTTCGGCTCGGCGTACGAGAACGCCGTCCGCGCGTGGTGGGTCGCGCCGGCCGACCTGCTCCGCATCTCCCGCGACGGCGACGACCGCGGCCTCGACATCCTCGGCTCCATCCACCTGCACCCGGACTGGCACCGGCTCGGCCCGGAGTGCGAACGCGACCGGCCCCTGAGCGACCGGCCGACCCCGATGGACAAGTACGTCTTCCGCGGCGCGGGCTGGCCGCTGAACGTCGTCTGCTACCTGGAAAACCAGCACGGCGGGTTCTACTACTCGCTGGCCGCGTGGGACGGCGAGTGCGCACCGGTTTCGCTGCGCGTGCTCGCCTCGGCGGGGGTGCCCGCGTGACGGACGAGGGAATCCGCGCGTTGTGGGACACGATGACCGCCGGGTGGGCGCGGGGTGACGCGGCGCGGTTCGCCTCGGTCTTCGCCGCCGACGTCGACTTCGTGAACGTCCGCGGGGAAGCCCTTTCCGGCCGGGACGCCGTGGAATCGGGCCACGCGCACCTCTTCGCCACGGCCTATCGCGGGACGACGTTGTCGGCGTCGGTGACGTTGATCCGCCGGCTCGCGCCCGGCCTTTCCCTGGTGCACGTGACGTCGGAGATCGCGCCGGCCGGCGTCGTGACGCACGCCCAAGCCGTGGTCCGGCACACCGGCTCTCCCGAAATCACCGCCTTCCACAACATGATCCCGAAAGGACCCCCACAATGACCCGCCCCCGGCTGCGGCACCTCGCGTTCGTCGTCCAGGACGCCCAGCGGATGGCCGCGTTCTACTGCGAGCAGTTCGGCATGGACCTGTTCCACACCGACCCCGACGGCAGCCACTTCGTCACCGACGGGTACCTCAACCTGGCGCTTATCCAGCAGCGGCTGGACGGCGACGTCGCGACCGGCTTCAACCACTTCGGCTTCCAGGTCTCCGACATCCCGCCGGTCGCCGACCGCCTCGCCGGGGCCGGCGTGCCGCGGCCCGTCCCGCGCGGCGGTGACCGCCCGTTCGCCGAGTACCGCGCGATCGACCCGGAAGGGAACTGGTTCGACCTGTCCGAGCACGGTTTCCTGCCGCCCGGCGTCGAAGCGGGGTGATCGCACCGGCGCTTCTTCTCACTTCCCGGGGCCCGGCCGGATCCCGTGTTAGAAGTGGAACATGCTATCCACTTCGATGCGGCTCGCGACCTACGACCGCTACGGCCCGCCCGACGTCCTCTCCGTGACGACCGCCCCCGTGCCGCGGCCGCGTCCCGGCGAGGTCCTGGTCCGGGTGCGGGCGGTGTCGGTCGACGGCGGCGAACTCGCCCTGCGGGCCGGGAAACTGGGCTCGTTGCGGAGCCGGAAGTTCCCCAAGGGGGTCGGGGTCGACCTGGCCGGCGAGGTCGTCGATCCCGGGACCACGCGGTTCGCGGCGGGCGACCGGGTCTGGGGCATGCTGGGCCGGCGGCTGGGGTCGGCCGCGGAGTACGTCACCCTGCCGCCCGGCCAGCTGGACCACCTGCCCGCGGGACTCGACGTGGTGCAGGCCGCGTCGCTGCTCGTCGGGGCCGCCGCGATCACGGCGTTGCGCGACCTGGCCGCGCTCGCGCCCGGCGAACGGCTCCTGATCCGCGGCGCGACCGGCGGCGTCGGCTACGTCGCCGTCCAGCTCGGGAAGGCGATGGGCGCGCACGTCACCGGGCTGGCGAGCGCGGCCAATCTGGACCTGGCGAAGGAGCTCGGCGCCGACGAAGCGATCGACTACCGCGCGCCCGGCGACCTGGGCCGCTTCGACGTCGTCTTCGACACGGTCGGCACCGGCCTGCCCGCCTTCCGCCGGCTGCTCACACCGCGGGGACGGCTGGTCACGATCGCGCTCGACCTCGGCCGGCCGGCCCGCTCGCTGGCCTACATCGGGGCGAACGCGCTGCGCCGGCGTCGCTGGGTCCGCTTCTTCCCCAGCGACCCGACCGCGCCGCTGCTCGCCGAACTCGGCCGCTGGGTCACCGCGGGGGCGATCCGCCCGCAGGTCGACCGGGTGTTCCCGCTGGCCGAGGTGGCCGCCGCGCACGGTGCGCTGGAACGGGGCGGGGTGCGCGGCAAGATCGTGATCGACCTGTCCTGAGCCGGGGCCGCTGCTGAGTCCGGGTCGTGCCCGCCGGACGGGGGAGGACGTCGCGCATGCCGGTTCTGGAGATCGACGCCGTGGTGTTCGACGTGCTCGGCACCCTCGTCGACGAACCCGCCGGGATCCGCGCCGGCATCCGCGAGCGCGCTCCCGCTCTTGCCGATCCGGTCGTCGACGACCTGGTGCGGCGGTGGCAGGACCACATCGAGGCCGAGCAGCGGCGCATCGCCGGCGGCGACCGGCCCTACGTCGCCAGTGACGTCCTCGACCGGGAAGCCGCCCAGGTCGTCGCCGACGCGGCCGGCATCGCCGACCCGGCCGCGCTCGCGTCGTCGGCCTGGCGGCTCCCGCCGTGGCCCGACGCGGTGGCCGGTCTGGCCCGGCTCGCCGGACGGTTCCCGCTGATCGGGCTCTCCAACGCCGGCCGGACAGCGTTGCTGCGACTCAACGCCCACGCGGGATTGCGGTGGCACCAGGCGCTTTCCGCCGAGGATGCGCGGGCCTACAAGCCGGACCCGGCCGTGTACGAACTCGCGGTCGCGGTGTCCGGGGGCCCGCCGGAGCGGCTGCTGATGGTCGCGGCGCACGCCTGGGACTTGCGTGGGGCGCGGGGAGCCGGCCTGCGGACGGCCTACGTCGCCCGGCCCGTCGGAGACCCGCCCGCGTCGTCGGATCGGTTCGACTTGCACGCGACGGGGCTCGCCGAGCTGGCCGACCGGCTGGGCGTGCCGGTCCGGTAAACCGGGCGGTGTCGACATGCCGATCCGGCTAGGGTGGGCCGATGAGTTCGGTCAGGCAGGTCCAGATCACCTTCGACTGCGCGGATCCCGAGCGCGTCGCCCGGTTCTGGTGCGAGGTGCTGGGGTACGTCGTCCCGCCGCCGCCGGCGGGGTTCGAAAGCTGGGACGACTTCGACAGCTCGCTGGCGCCCGAGCGTCAGGGGTCGGCCTTCGCCTGCGTCGATCCCACGGGTGCGGGCCCGCGGCTGTTCTTCCAGCGTGTGCCCGAAGGCAAGGTCGTCAAGAACCGGGTGCACCTCGACGTCCGGGTCGGCACCGGGCTCGTGGGTGACGAGCGCCTCGCCGCCCTCGAGGCCGAGTGCGCCCGGCTGGTCGCGCTCGGCGCGGTCCACGAGCGCACGCTGTACGCCGACGGCTTCAACGAATCCTGCATCACGATGCAGGACGTCGAGGGCCACGAGTTCTGCCTCGACTGAGGCCGGACGTCAGACAGCGGCGGTCCGTTCGATCACCGCGACGAGGTCGGCGAGGTCGGCGTCGAACTCGGCGTCCCAGTCGACCTGGGGGTCGAGCAGGGGACCGAGGCGGTGGTGGGCGGGCAGCTCGTCCGGCCCGAGCAGGGCGCGGCGTGAGCGCATGTCCCGGTTGCCGTCGGAAAACCGGCCCTGGGTCTCGGAGATGACGAACCCGAGCACGAACGTGCTCAGCAGCCGCTCGAGGCGGGCGACGTGGGCGTCGGGGACCCCCGCGTCCAGCAGGGCCTGGTAGATCCGGTCGACGGCGACGACGGCGTCTTCGGTGACCGACGGCCGGGTGAAGAGCAGGTTCACCACCGCGGGGTGTTTCTTCGCGAGGACCCGCACGCCACCGGCGAGCTGCCCCAGCCGGTCGAGCGGCGGCGCCGCCGGATCGGGCTCCGGGAGGAGGCCGAGCAGGCGGCCGACGATCGCGTCGAGCAGGTCGTCCTTGCCGCGGAAGTAGCCGTAGAGGGCCATCGGGGTGAGGTCGAGCCGGCCGGCGACGGCCCGCATGGACACCGCGTCGAGCCCCTTCTCCCCGGCCAAGGCCATCGCCGCGTCGACGATCTCGTCGCGCCGGCCGGTCTTCATCTTGCGCACCCGGTCAGTCTACGGTGTAGATTCATGGTCTACACCGTAGACTGGAGGTGGAGGATGCTCGAAGTCACCGATCTGGTGAAGCACTACGGCGCGACCCGCGCGTTGTCGGGGTTCACGCTGCGCGCCGAGCCCGGGGAAGTGGTCGGCCTGGTCGGCCACAACGGCGCGGGCAAGTCGACGTTCGCCCGGCTGGTGGCCGGCCTGGCCGCGCCGGACGCCGGCGAGGTGCGGATCGGCGGCCGGGCGCCGAAAGCGGCCCGGGCCCTGCTCGGCTTCGCACCGCAGGAACCGGCGCTGTACCCGAGCGCCACCGTCGCCGAGACGCTCCGGCTCTTCGGCGGCCTGGCCGGCCTGCGCCGCCGCGCCCTGGCCGAGGCGATCGACCGGATCGCCGGCGCGCTGCTGCTCACGGCGTTCCTGCACCGGCGGGTCGGCGTCCTTTCCGGCGGCCAGCAACGGCGGACGCAAGCGGCGACGGCGATGCTGCACCGGCCCCGCCTGCTGCTGCTCGACGAACCCACCGCGGGCGTCGACCCGCAGACCCGGGCGGCGCTGCTCACCGCCGTCCGGGCCGCGGCCGCCGAGGGTGCGGCGGTCGTCTACACCACCCACTACCTGCCCGAGCTCACCGAACTGGGCGCGACTCTCGCCGTCGCCAAGGGCGGCCGGGTGATCGCCCGCGGCACCGCGGCGGACCTGCTCGGCGGGCTGCCCGGCGAGATCCTGCTCAGCACCGACGACGGCGAGATCCGGGTCCCCGCCGCCGATCCCGGGGCGGAACTGGCGGGCGTGCTGGCGACGACGTCCGCGCACGTCCGCGACGTCGAACTGCGCCGGCCGACCCTCGACGACCTCTACCGGGCGGTGGCGCATGAGTAGGTTCTCGGTGCTGGTGCGCCACAACGCGGTGCTGCGGCTGCGCGACCCCGGCCACCTGATCAGCTACGCGGTGATGCCGATGGTGCTGATGCTGGTGTTCAAGCCGCTCTTCGCCGCCTCGGTCGCCGACGGCCCGGCCCAGGCCGTGCTCGGCCTGCTGGTGATGTTCACCGTGCTCGCACTGTCCATCGTGGGCACCGCGATGCTGTCGGAACGGACCTGGAACACGTGGGACCGGCTGCGCGCCACCCCGGTCACGGCGGGGGAACTGCTGGTGGGCAAGGCGATCCCGGTGTTCGCCGTCCTGGTGCTGCAGCAGGCCGTGCTGCTGGTGTTCGGGCACTACGTCGTGGGCATGCCCGCGCCCGCGTCCCCGGTGCTGCTCGGGTTCGCGGTGCTCGTCTGGAGCCTGACGCTGCTGGCGGTCGGCACCGCGGCGGCGACGCTCGTGCGCAGCCACGGCGAGCTGTCGGCGGTCTGCGACGTCGGCTCACTGGCCGTCTCCGCGCTCGGCGGCGCGTTGATCCCCGCCGCGATGCTGCCGGCCTGGGCGCACACGATCGCGCCGATTTCGCCCGGCTACTGGGCGATGACGATGCTGCGCGGCGCCGTCGAAGGGCAGGCCGGCGACGTCTTCCGCGCGGCCGCGGTCCTCGGCGGGCTCGCCGTCGTCGCCGGGGGCGTCGCCGTGGTGCGGCTGGAGCGCGGCCTGAGCCGGCTGCGGGGGTGACTCAGCCGGCGCGCGCGGCGACGGCCGCCAACGTCGTGTACGGCATGGTGAACCGGCCGCCGATCTCGTCGACGGCCGCGCCGACGTCGGCCAGTACTTCCGCCAGCTTGTCGGCCGGGAGCCGGGTCAGCGCGCCGGTGGTGGGCAGCAGTTCGAGCCATTCGTCGCGCGTGTACGAGTGCTCCCAGCCGAACTGCCACTGTGCGGGCTCGGCGAGTCCCTCCGCCTGGCGCATCCCGTCGGCCGCCGCGGCGAACATCGTCCGGTAGATGTCCAGCGCGGTCCGGTCGTTGCCCGCGACGGCCATGGGGGAGTCGGGGACGACGCGCTTCAGCGCTGTCGCATAGGCCTCCGCGACGCCGGGCGGCATGTCGTACACGTGCCCGAACACGGCCAGCAGGCCGCCCGGCCGCAGGACCTCGGCGGCCTTCGCGGGACCGGCGACCGGGTCCACCCAGTGCCACGCCTGGCCGGCGACGACGGCGTCGAACGTCCGGCCGGCGGGGTCCCACGCTTCGAACGTCGAGACCTCGACGTCGACGCCGGTCTCGCGGGCGAACCCGGCCATCCGCGCGTCCGGGTCGACGCCGAGCACGCGGCAGCCGGCCGCCTGGAACTGCCGGGCTTCGATGCCGGTTCCGCAGCCCACGTCGAGGACGTCCCGCCCGGGACTCGCGGCGAGGATCCGCGCCACCAGCGCGCCGGGGTAGGGCGGCCGGGCCCGGTCGTAGCGTGCGGGATCGACCCCGAACGACTCCGCGATCCGCCGGGCCTGATGGGGTGCCGTTCCGGCAGAATAGTGCTGTTCCGAAGGGGAAGTGGGCATGCGCCCACCATAGTGGGCACTTGCCCACGCGGGCAAGGAGGAAACCGGGTGCCGACCGGAGTGCACATCCGCGACGCGCGGCGGCAGCTGTTCGACGCCGCCGAGCGCGTCCTGCTCCGGGACGGCCCGAGCGCGCTGACCAGCCGCTCGGTCACCACGGAGGCCGATTGCGCGAAGGGCGTGCTGCACCGGCACTTCGCCGACTTCGACGAGTTCCTGGCCGAGCTCGTCCAGGAACGCATCACCCGCGTCGACGAGCAGGCGGCGGCCCTGCGCGCCGCGGCCGGCACGGGCTCGGTCGCGGGCCACCTCGCCACCGCGCTGACGGAACTGCTCGATCCGATCGCGGTGGCGATGGTCAGCCTCGTCTTCTTCCGCGACGAGGTCCGCACCCGGCTCCGACGCGCCGGCCCGGCCCACGGCATCCCGGTGCTCGCCGAGGCCCGGGGGATGCTCGCGACCTACCTCGCGGAAGAACGGTCGCTGGGCCGCATCGCCGCCGACGCCGACGCCGAGAACGTCGCCCTGTCGCTGATCGGGGCGGGCCACCTGCTGTTCGCGGGCCGCCGTCCCGGTGACGCGCCGTCCCCGGCGGAGGTCGACCAGCTGGTGGCGACGGTCATCGCGGACGTCCTGCAGCGGCGCCTGTTGTAGGCAGCGGACTGCTCGCGCGCAGGAACCGCCCCGGTGTTCATCCCCTGCCCGCCCGCGGGGCTGCGCACGTGCGCAGCGTCGCCGCCGGGAACACGCGGCCGGCCCGCAAGGTGGGCACGTGCCGGCTGGTGATCCGGAACCGGGACCGCCGGTGCGGGGCGCGCAGGCGCGCCGGCAGCGGCACGACGTGGTCCCGGATGTCCTGCGGTGCCGACAAAGCCGGTACGTCGTCGTCGGTGGCGGCGCTGGGATCGGTGGCCGTGAACCTCCAAGGGGCGCCGGTGCCGGCGGTGATGCGGCAGGCGGAGTGACGATCGGGGTCAGCCGGCCGCCGAGCGGCCGCCGTCGATGGTGACGATCGTGCCGCTGATGTAGCCGGCGCGGTCGGAGGCCAGGAACGCCACCAGGTCCGCGACCTCCCGCGGCTCGGCGACCCGGCCCGAGGGCAGCGCGGCGAAGCTCGCGTCGACGTCCGCGTTGGCCGCGCGCATCGCCGTGATCCGCTCGGTGGCGACCGGGCCCGGGTTCACGCCGACGACGCGGACGCCGTCGCGCGGGCCGACGCCGCCCAGCGCCCTCGTGAAGGCCATCAGCGCCGCGTTGCCCGCGCCGCCCGCGATGTAGCCGGCCGTCGGACGCTCCCCACCGGTGCCGATCACGTTGACGATCACGCCGTGGCCGGCCTCGCGCAGCCGCGCGTACACGAGCCGGGTGAGGTCGACGTACCCGAAGACCTTGAGGTCCCAGGCGTGCCGCCACCGGTCGGGGCCGATCTGGTCGAGGGAGCCGGCCGGGATGTCGCCCGCGTTGTTCACCAGGATGCCGGCGTCCGTCGTGGCCGCGGCGAGCCGCTCGAGGTCGGCGGCGACGCGCAGGTCCACGACGTGCACCGTGACCTCGACCCCGTGCGCTTCCCGCAGTTCCCGGGCGCGGGTCTCCAGCGCGTCCGCGCTCCGGGCCGCCAGGTGCAGGTGACAGCCCTCGGCGGCCAGCACCTCGGCGATCGCCGCCCCGATGCCCTTCGACGCGCCGGTCACCAGGGCGCGCCGGCCGTGAAGATCCAGGTCCATCTGCCGTCCTCCGTGTCGCTGCGGGAAAGTCCGGTCAGGCGGGTGGTTCGGTATCCAGGACCATCTCCGCCGTGAAGCCGATCAGCCGGCGCAGGGCGGCGTCGGCCCGTTCGCTGTCGCGGGTCATGACCGCGTCGAGCAGCTCCCGGTGTTCGTCGTGGCCCGCCGGATCGGCCGGGTCGTGCGCGCCCGGCGTCGGGCGGAGCCAGCGCCGGTACAGCTCGGCCTCTTCCCGCAGGGACGCGGCCAGGTCGCGCAGCCGGGGGTTGGCGCAACCGGCCAGGAGCGCGGTGTGGAAGTCGGCGTGGGCGATCAGCCACGCCTCACCGGGCTCGTCGCCGTCTTCGCCGGCGAGCGGGGTCTGCTCGAACGTGTGATGCGCGGCCAGCACCTGGCCCTGCCACGCGAGGTCGCCTTCGCCGATGGCGCGGCGCAGGGCGAGAGATTCGATCTCGGTGCGGGTGTCGGTCAAGTCGGCCAGCCCGCGTTCGGTCAGGTCGGTGACCTGGAAACCGTGGTGGGCCTCGGAACTGACCAGGTTCTTGGCGACCAGCTTGAGCAGCGCTTCGCGCACGGCGCCCGTGCTCACCCCGTAGCGCTCGCTGAGCTCGGGGAACTTCAGCCGCTCGCCGGGGCGCAGCCGGCCGCCCAGGATGTCGGCCCGGATGCGGTCGTGCACCGCCTCGCTGCGGGTCTGCTGCCCGGTTCCCCTTGCCATGAGACGGAGCTTACAACATTCGACAGCTGGGCATACTTTTAAAAGTATGATTGACTGTTGAAAGTGAGACCGAGAAGGAGAACCTGATGACCAGCCCGTACGACTCCCTGCCCGCCGTCCGCGAGTTCGCCGTCACGAGCGCGGACGTCGCCGACGGGGCACCGCTGCCCGTCGCGCAGTTCGCCGCGATGAGCGGTGTCGCCGGCGCCGAAGACCGTTCCCCGCAGCTGTCGTGGAGCGGCTTCCCCGACGCCACGCGCAGCTTCGTCGTCACGATGTACGACCCGGACGCCCCGACACCGTCCGGCTTCTGGCACTGGGCGGTGGCCGACATCGCCGCCGACGTCACGTCCCTCGAAGCCGGCGTGGCCGCCCTCCCCGACGGCGCTTTCCCCATCGCCAACGACGTCCGCGAGCCGGCCTACACCGGCGCGGCTCCGCCGCCGGGAACTGGCAAGCACCGCTATTACATCGCCGTCACCGCGCTCGACGTGCCGTCCGTGACCGCGCTCGGCGTCACGCCGGAGTCGACCCCGGCGGCGCTGAGCTTCGCCATCCTCGGGCACACGCTCGCCCGGGCGATCCTCGTGCCGTGGGCCGGAGAATGAGCCGCTGCCACGCCGAGGTGAGCCCCTTGCACGCCGCCGTGTACTTCGCGCCGGAGCGGGAGGACGAACTCGCGAAGCTCGGGCTCGAACGCGGGTCCACGGCCTACTTCGCGGGCCGCGCGGCTCCGCTCGGGGCGGTCGGCGCGGGGGCGGTCACGGCGACGTTCGCCAACTTCAACCACGAGCACGTCGCCCGGTCGCTGCCCGCCGCGTGGACCGTCACCACGCCGGAGGCGGTGCTCGACGCGAGGCTGCGCGGCGTCGACGGGATGCTGCGCCGGCTGCTCGGGCCGGACGCCTTGACGTCGACGGAACTGGCCGAGGCGGCCGGGTTGGCGGTGCGCGCCGCCGAGGGCGGCCACCGCGAGGCGCGGCCGCTGTACGCCGCCAACGCCGATCTCCCCGTGCCCGGGGAACCGCACCTGGCGTTGTGGCACGCCGCGACCCTGCTGCGCGAGCACCGGGGTGACGGGCACGTCGCCGCGCTGGCGGTGGCTGGCCTGTCCGGGCTCGAGGCCATCGTCCTGCACAACGCCACCGGCACCGCGGCGACGTCGGCGCTGCTCAAGCGGACCCGCGGGTGGTCCGACGAGCAGTGGGCCGACGCCCGGGAGGGCTTGCGCGAGCGCGGCCTCCTGGACGAGGCGGGGGAGATCACCGAGGCGGGCGTGGCCTTGCGCGCCGAGGCCGAGGCGCTCACCGACCGCCTCGACGCCGCGCCGTACGACCACCTCGGCCCGGCCGCCACCGCCCGGCTGACCGCACTGGCCGGCGCCTTCACGGCGGCACTCCGGAGGGCGGGCGCTTTCCCCGCGGCGGCCTTCGGCAAGGGGTGACGGCCGGGAGCCTCCCGGTCGATCCGCCACGGCGGCGGCGCGCGTGAGAGGCTTGACCTCGGCCGTAACCACCGGAGCGAGGTGGCGCACCGTTGGGGGGCGGCCGATCGAGACCGAGGAACGCCATGACGTACCCGCAGAACCCCGGCCCGCCGCAGGGACCGTATCCCGGCCAGCAGCCGTACCCGGGGCAGCAGCCCTACCCGGCACCCTCGGGCGGTTTCCCCGCGCAGCAGTACCCCGGCCAGCCCGGGTACCCGGCGCCGTACCCGCAGGCGCCCTACCCGGCGCCGGGTTACGGGCTGCAGCCCCCGAAGCCGAACGGTGCCACGGCGATCACCGCGGGTGTGCTCGCCGTGCTGGGCGGGCTGTTCTCCCTGTTCGGCCTGATCAGCTCCATCGTGGGGCTCGCGGCCCTGGGGTCGGTGTACTGGCTGTTCTTCCTCTTCCTGATCCAGGACGTGCTGCTGGTGGGGACACTGCTGCCCGGCGGCATCCTCCTGTTCCTGCGCAAGCCGATCGGGCGGCTGCTGACGATCATCGGCAGCGGGCTCGCGATCCTGACGAGCATCGTGTCGGTCGTGCTGAGCGCGGTCGGTGTCGGCTACGTCGGCGGCGTCTACCTCGGCGGCGCGATCTTCGGCCTGCTGCTGGTCGTGGTCCCGGCGGCGGCCACGCTGACCCTGGCGATCGTCAAGCCGACGGCGGTCTGGTGCGGCGGTACAGCGCCGGGCGTTGTGGGTTACCCGCCGCGCTGACCCGCTGTAGCCCGCCTCTGTCCACTGTGGATACGCGGCGGCCGGTCCCTGTTCGTCGGGCGGCTCCTGCGGCCGCGTTCGCGCTAGCCCCCGCGATCGTCAAGCCGGCGGCGGTCTGTTGTGGCCGCGCCACGCCGGGCATCGTGGGTTGCCCGCCGCAGTCCGAACCTGTCCACTGTGGACGAGCAGGAGCGGGTCACTGCTCGTCGGGCGATTCCTCCGGCGGACGTGTGCCGAGCAGCTGGTGGGCCCGCAGCGCCATCTGGATCTCCAGCCGTTCGAGCGGGTCGGCGAGCCGGTCGCCGAAGAGGCCCGTCAGCTGGCTGACGCGGTAGCGCACCGTCTGCGGGTGGATGCCGAGGGCCTGGGCGATGTCCGGGGTGTTCCCGTTGTGCTCCAGCCAGCTCAGCAACGTCTCGGCCAGCCTGATCTGCTGCTTGACCGTGAGGCCCGCGAACGGCGCGAGCACCTTCGCCGACAGCTGGTCGAGCAGGAAGGGATCCAGGAGCAGCCAGAGCGTCGACAGGTGGTCGCCGCAGTGGGTCACCGTGCGGTCGTCGACGAGCCCGCGCCGGACCAGGTCCAGTGTGTTGCGGGCCCAGTGCCGGGACGTCGCGGCTTCGGGTGGGCGGACGCGGGGGCCGACCGCCGCCCGCCAGCCCGGCAGCCGGCTTTCGAGGGCGCGCAGGTCGCGGTCCGGGTTCGGGGTCAGCAGGCAGGGTTCGCTGCCTTCGAGGTCGAGCAGTACGTCGTCGGGCAGCTGGGGCGCGGCGGTGAGGTGCTGCTCGTCGCGCGGTTCGAGCGCGATGACCGTGACCCACTCCGGGATCTCCCACTTCGCGGCCTTCGCCATCGTCGCGACGGTGGCCGGTGAGGAGGCCGGGGTGGCCAGGAGCAGGTCCAGCAGCCGCCGGCGACGGCGTTCGAGCGTCCCGGTCGCCCGCGCCTGGGCCAGGGTGTACCCCTCGACCGAATAGGACGAGATCTCGTCCACGTAGGCGAAGATGGCTTCCGCGCCGATGCAGAGGATCGCCGCCGGGAGCCGGTGGACCTGGCCGAACTGCGAGACGTAGCGCCAGGCGGCCCGCCCGCCTGCGCGGTAGGCGGCCTGCAGCGAGTTCAGGCTCCCGCCGTCGTGGTGGAGGCGCTTGCCGACCTCGATGAACAGCTTCTGCCAGTCGTCGTGGCCAGTCTCCTGGTCTTCGATGGTGTCGATGCAGCTGACGACCGCGTACTCGATCGCCTGCACGATCACCTTGCCGAACTCGCCTTCGAGGGGCTTCGCGTATTCGGGCACGGCGCGCTGGATCTCGTCGAGGATCCGCCGCGCGACGGGCTCGGCGTGCGGCCGGAACCGCCGCGCGATCTCCGTCGGCAGGGAGCACCACAACCGCCGTGCCTGGCCGGCGTCCCGCTGCTGCGGGACCAGGTGCGCCACGTCGTGCGAGACCGCCCGGTCTCCGGTCGTCCGCGTCACTGGTCACCCCTTGCCGCACGACGGCGGCGGCTTCTCCAGTGAAGTCCGCGCGACCCACCGCGTGCTCACATCGCGTCTGACGCTCCGACACCGGACGCGCACGCCATGTACTCATACGCGGTTCGATTTGGCAACCGTTGATCTTGCTCCCGGGTGACGTTCTGTCGCTTCGCGAACAACCGGCCGGGCGAAGTTGTCAACGTCCGACAAGTCCCCGCGGCCGCCGGAACGGGCGGGCACTCACGCCCGCACGGGGTTTGGCGGACCGATTTGTGAACCCGGGCGGTATCTTCACGCGCGCCGCCGTTGTTAGCGTGATCAGCCTGTTTCCGCTGCTCACGACCGGGAGGACGGCATGGTCGGGCTGGTGTCGTGGTGCTTCCGGCGGGCGCCGTGGGTGGTGGCCTGCTGGCTGCTCGCCCTCGGTGGGCTGCTGTTCGCCGCGCAGCACACCGGGGCGGCCTACCGCGACACTGTCGCGCTGCCCGCGGCGGACAGCACGGTGGCGGCGGACCTCCTGCGCGGCGCGGGCGCGTCCGGGGACCAGGAGCGCGTGGTTGTGCGATCCGCCGACAGCGCCCGGCTCGACACGCTCGCCGGCCGGCTGCGGAGCCTGCCGCACGTCGTCTCGGTCGATCCCGGCCCGGTGTCGGCCGAGCACGGCGTCGCCGTGCTCGACGTCCGCTTCGACGCCGAAGCCGAGGCGCTGGGGCAGGCGGTGGCCGACGACTTCGCGGACGTCGTGCGCGGCGCCGACGGGAACGGGGTGAGCGCCGGGGCGTCCGGGCAGCTGGCCGCGATGACCGCCGCCGCGCCCGGCCTCGGCAACGCCGGGATCGGGCTGGTCGCCGCCGCGCTCGTGCTGCTGCTGACCTTCCGCTCGCTGACGTGCGTGCTGCTCCCGGTCCTCACGGCGTCGGCGTCGGTGGGCTGCGCGCTCGCCGTCGTCGCGCTGCTGTCACACGTCCTGACCGTCCCGAAGATCAGCACCGAGATCGCCGCGCTGCTCGGGCTCGGCGTCGGCGTGGACTACGCGCTGTTCGTGCTCACCCGCTACCGCCAAGGGATCCAGGACGGCCTGGCCGCCGAAGAGGCGCTCGCCGCCGCGGCCGCGACGTCGTGCCGGAGCGTGGTCTTCGCCGGGGTGACGGTCTGCGTGTCCTTGTTCGGGATGTTCACCGTCGGCCTGGCGTTCCTCGACGGGATCGCCGTCGCCGCGGCGGTTTCCGTGCTCCTGACGATGTTCGCCGCGCTGACCCTGTTCCCCGCGTCGCTGCGGCTCCTCGGCCGGCGGATGCGCGTCCGGCCGGTGGACGCCGGCGGGCGGTGGACGCGGGCCGCGCGCTCGGTGACCTCTCGTCCGGCGCCCTACGCCGCGGCCGCCGTGCTGGTCGTCGCCGTGCTCTCGCTGCCGATGACGGGCCTGCGGCTCGGCGTGCCGGGAGCGGACCTGGACCCGCCGGGCAGCGTCACGAAGGTCGCCGCGGAACTCCTCGAAGAGGGCTTCGGACCGGGCGCGAACGGGCCGATCCTCGTGGCCGGCCGCCTCGACCGGGCCTCGGTGGAGTCCTTGCGCGAAACCCTGCTGACCCGGGCCGACGTCGGGCCGCCCGGCTACCTGCCGGGGCCGGTCGCGGTCCTGACCGTCGTGCCGCGGACCGCGCCCGACGACCCGGCCACCACCGACCTGCTCGCGTGGATCCGCACGGTCGGCGGCCCGGACGTCCACCTCGGCGGGGTCGTCGCCACCCAAGCCGACTTCTCCGCGGCGATCACCGGGCGGCTGCCGCTGTTCCTGCTCAGCGTCGTGGGCATCTCGGTGCTGGTGCTCGCCTGGGTGTTCCGCAGTGTGCTCATCCCGCTGACCGCGGCGGTGATGAACCTGCTCACCGCCGCGGCGACGACCGGCGTCGTGGTCTGGGTGTTCGGCGCGCCCCTCGAGCCGTACCTGCCGGTGTTCCTGTTCGCCGGGCTGTTCGGGCTGTCGATGGACTACGAGGTCTTCCTCATCGCGCGGATCCAGGAGGCGTGGCGCCGCGGCGCGGACACGCGTGGCGCGATCGTCGAGGGTCTCGTGTCGACCGGGCGGACCATCACCGCCGCCGCGCTGATCATGGCGCTGGTGTTCGTCTCGTTCGCCTTCGTGGACGCGCGGGTGGTGCGCGAAGCGGGCGTCGGGCTGACCGTCGCCGTGCTGCTGGACGCCGTGCTGATCCGCTGCCTGCTGGTCCCGGCGGTGATGGTCCGGCTCGGTGAAGCGAACTGGTGGTTCCCGCGCCGGTTGCGTCCGCGTGAGCACCGTTCCGGCGCTATTCCGGTGCCGGATGACAATCATGAAGTCCTGACATCCACCGACCGTTGATTCCATTCCGGCGCGTTGTTAGTTTCCGGAAATCACCCGGTGAAAGGAGACCGCCGAAATGATTCGCGCCGGCGCGGCCGCCATGGTCATCGCCGTGACCGCCGCCGTTTTCCCGGGCGTCGCGACGACCGAAGGATTCGCTACCAGTTTCGTCGACGTACCCGCCGCCGGGGGAGTCACCCTCGGCGCCATGGTGATGGCTCCGGCGTCGCCCGGCCCGCACCCCCTCGCCGTGCTCATCGGCGCCTGGGGCGGCGGCCGCACGCAGAACATCGTCCCGGCCCGCGACCTGGCCAACCGCGGCTACGTGGTGATCTCCTACGGCGCCCGCGGCTTCGGCGAGTCCGGGGGCGCGGTCGAGGTCGCCGGGCCCGACGACATCACCGACGTCTCCACGGTCATCGACTGGACCCTGGCGCACACGGCCGCCGACCCGGCCCGGATCGGCGTCGGCGGGGTGTCCTACGGCGCCGGGATCGGCCTGATCGCGGCCGGGTTCGACGCGCGGATCAAGGCCGTCGCCTCGCTGAGCGGCTGGGCCGACCTGGTCGCGTCCCTGACCCAGAACGACACCCGCCACGGCCTCGCCGGGCTGGTGCTCTACCTGTCGGGCAAGGCCAACGGCACGCTCAGCCCCGAGACCGACACGATGCTGACCAAGTTCCTGGAGCCGGCGATCTCCGACGCCGACTCCCAGGCGGTGATCGACTGGGCCCGGCCGCGCTCGCCGTCGTCCTACGTGGACCGGATCAACGCGAACCACCCGGCCGTGCTGGCCATCCAGACCTGGAGCGAGACGGTCTTCCAGCCCGGCCAGATGGCCGGCCTCTACCAGCGGCTCACCGGGCCGAAGCGCGCCGAGTTCGTGCCGGGGGACCACGCCGCGTCCGAGTCCGGCGGCCTGCTCGGCCTGCCGAGCGACACCTGGACGTCGGTCTACCGCTGGTTCGACGCCCACGTCGCCGGCACCGACACCTCGATCGAGGCCGAACCGCCGGTCGTCACCCGCGCCCGGCCGGGGACGCAGCGCCCGGAGTACTTCGCGGACTGGCCGAGCGTCGTCGCGCCGGCGTCCCGGTCCTACCTCGGCCGCGACACGCTGCAGGCCGCGCCCGCCGCCTGGAGCAGCAGTGTCGCGGCGAACCGCGACACCGTCGCGAACGGCGGCGTCCCGCTGGCGACCTACAGCCTGGAGGCGCTGAGCGGGAACCCGCCGACGGCGTTCCTCTGGCAGGTCGACCGGGGCAGCGGCGCGGTCTGGAGCCAGCCGCCGGTCAAGACCGCCACCCAGCTGCGTGGAGCGTTGCGCGCGCACCTCACGGTCGTGCCGCCCGCCGCCGTCGGCACGGTCGTCGCCTACGTCTACGACGTCGACCCGCTCGGCACCGGCAGCCTCGTCGACTACCTGCCCTACAGCTGGAAACACGCGACGCCGGGGCGGCCGCAGCCGGTCGAGCTGGACTTCTCCCCGACGGCCTACACCCTCGCCGCCGGCCACCACCTCGCCCTGGTCGTCGACTCGAAGGACCCGCTGTTCCTCGACTGGAACACCGGCGACGGGCGGCTGGGCTTCGTCTCCACTGCGGCCGACCCGTCCTGGCTCGACGTACCCGTGCGGAAGACCGGAGTGACGCCGTGACCGGAACCGTGCCCGGCACCCGCGAGGAGTTCACGGCCCTGCGCGCGGGCGGGCTCAACTGGGACGTCCTCCCGTTGCGGCTGTTCGCCAAGGGCAACGCGAAGTTCTGGAACCCCGCCGACCTGGACTTCACCCAGGACGCCGTCGACTGGGCGGCGCTGTCGGACGAGCAGCGTTTCGCCGCGACCATGCTGTGCGCGCAGTTCGCCGGCGGCGAGGAGGCGGTCACGCACGACATCCAGCCGTTCCTCGCCGCGATGGGCGCCGAGCGCCGGTTCGCCGACGAGATGTACCTGACGCAGTTCTGCTTCGAGGAAGCCAAGCACACCCAGGTGTTCCGGCTCTGGCTCGACGCCGTCGGCGTGACCGGCAACCTGCACGAGCACGTCGAGGACAACCCGGGCTACCGCGCGATCTTCTACGACGCGCTGCCCACCGCGCTCGGCCGGTTGCGGGAGGATCCCAGTCCCGCCAACCAGATCCGCGCGTCGGTGGTCTACAACCACGTCGTGGAAGGTGTGCTCGCGCTGACCGGGTACTTCGTGTGGAACCGGGCCTGCCGCACGCACGGGATCCTGCCCGGCATGCAGGAGCTGATCCGCCGGATCGGCGACGACGAACGCCGGCACATGGCCTGGGGCACCTTCACCTGCCGCCGCCACGTCGCGGCCGACGACCGCAACTGGCAGATCGTGCAGGACGAGATGCAGGCCCTGCTGCCGCACGCCATCGCGCAGATCGAGTGGACCACCGCCCGGCTCGACGGCGACCCGTTCGACCTGCGGCTGGACGGCGTCATGGAGTACGCCGCCGACCACGCGATGCGCCGCCTGCGCGCGATCGAAGCGGCGCGCGGGATGCCGGTCGCGTCCATCGACCTGGACTACAGCCCGGAACAGCTCGAGGAGGACTTCCTCGACGAGGACACGGCAAGCGAATCCGCCTAGGGCCCTCTGCCGCGGCTCCTCGTGAGTGTTTAGGGCGGTTCTAACCGCCCTAAACACTCACGACCGGCTGCGGCAGACCGACAGATCTGGAGGTGGTGGTCGTGACCGGCCGGAAGGCGCCGACGCTGGTCGTGGTCGCGCTCGGCGCGTTCGTCACCACCCTGGACAACAACATCGTCGCGGCCGGCGTGCCGTCCATCGCCCGCGACCTGGCCCTGGACCTCTCGGCCCTGCAGTGGGTCAGCATCGGGTACATGCTCCCGTTCGCGAGCCTGCTGCTGGTGGCGGGCACGCTCGTCGACCGCTGGGGTCAACGGCTGACGCTGTCCGCGGGGCTGCTCGCGTTCGGGCTCGGCGCGGCCGTCGGCGGCCTGGCCGGGTCGGCCTGGGTGCTCGTCGGCGCCCGGGTGCTGCAGGGCATCGCGGCCGCGTTCCTGGTGCCCGGCCTGCTGAGCCTGCTCCGGACCAACCTGGACGCGCGCGGGCGCGCCGTCGGCGCCACCATCTGGACGGCGAGCCTGGCGATCGCCCTGGCGCTCGGCCCGACACTGGGCGGCCTGCTCAGCGAATACCTGGGCTGGGGCTGGATCTTCTTCGTCAACCTGCCGTTCGTCGCGGTGATGCTGGCCCTGCTGCCGGTGACGGCCGGCGCTCGTCGCGGCACCGGTGGCGGCCGTCCGGCGCTCGCGTCGATGACGCTCGTGACGGCCGGGCTCGTGCTGCTCACCGTGGCCCTGGTCGAGTTCGGCGACGACACGCGGACCGGTGACGTGGTCCCGTCGGCGCTCGCCGCGGGCGGGCTCGGTTTCCTGGCCTGGTTCGCCGTCCGGGAGCGCGGCGCCCGCGAACGCCTGGTCACGCCGGAGCTGACCGGGCAGCAGGTGTTCGCCGGCGCGCTGGCCGTGCAGCTGTTGTGGGGCCTGGGTGTGTCGGGTGTCTTCTTCTTCACGCCGTTGCTGCACCAGGAATCCCTCGGGCTCAGCCCGGTACAGGCCGGGCTGCCGCTGATCCTGGTGGCGGTCGCGATCATGGCCGCGACACCGGCGGTGCCCTGGGCCGTGACGCGGTTGGGGCCGCACCGGACGGTCGGCGCCGGGCTTGTCGTCGTCGCCCTCGGGCTGCTCGCCGTCGCGCTGGTCAACCACCTCCCCGAGGTGCTGCCCCGCGCGCCCGGCCTGCTGCTGATCGGTGCCGGCTCGGCGCTGACCACGCCGTTGACGTCGCACGCGCTGGAAGTCGTGGCCGAACGGCACGCCGGGACCGCGTCGGGCCTGCTCACGGCGTCCCGGGAGCTGTCCAGCGCCCTCGGTGTCGCGCTCGTCGGCGCGGTGCTGACGGCCGTACGCGCTGCCCGCCTCGACGCGGGCGTGGCGGCCGGACCCGCGCTGGCCGGCGGCTACACGGCCGGGCTGCTGGTCGCGGCCGGTCTCGAACTCGCCGGGGCGGTAATGGCCATGACCCTGTTCCGGGCGCGGAAAATCCTTCCCACCGTGACAACCGCGACCGCGGCTTCTCCGTTTCCCGATGAGTATCGGGATTCCGCGTGATTGACACCCGGAGTTCGGTCGAAATACAGTTTCTTCGACGGTGATGATCGGCGCTTTCGGCGCTTCACCCCAATTACTCCGACGCTATCGGCGAGGGGCTATGGAAACCATTTCTCGGACGGCCTTCGCGCTGCCCGGCCACGAGTCGTCCGACGGCGATTCCTTCGCCACCCTGCTCGGCCGGTGGGCCCGGCGCCTGGGCGACGGGATCGCGGTGACCTTCCTGGACTACCGCACGAGCGCCGACGGCCGCGCGGTGAGCCTCACCTGGCGCGAACTGGACGACCGGGTCAGCGCCGTCGCCGCGCACCTGGGCACCCTCGCCGTGCCGGGGGAGCGGGCGGCGGTCCTGGCCGCGCAGTCCGCCGACTACGTCGTCGCCTTCCTCGGGGCCATCCGCGCCGGCCTGGTCGCCGTCCCGCTGTTCGCGCCGAACCTGCCCGGCCACACGGGCCGCCTCGCCGCGACCCTCACCGACTGCGCGCCGCAGGTCGTGCTCACCACCGCCGACCTGACCGGCGAGGTCACCGGCTTCCTCGGCACCCTCGACGTCGAGGCGGCTCTCGTGGCCGTCGACACCCTGCCGCCGGTCGCGGGCGAGCACGAGTGGCACCGCCCGGCACCGGACGAGCTGGCGTACCTGCAGTACACGTCCGGCTCGACGCGCTCGCCGGCCGGCGTCATGCTGACCCACCACAACGTCCTGTCCAACGCCCGGCAGTGCTGCACCGCCTACGGCGCCGAGAGCGGCACGACGTCGACCGTCAGCTGGCTGCCGCTCTTCCACGACATGGGCCTGATCCTCGGCCTCGGTGCGCCGATGTTCGGCGGCCTGACCTCGGTGCTGATGGACCCGCTCGCGTTCCTGGAGCGGCCCGGCCGCTGGCTGCGGGCGCTGACGGCCAGCCCGGGCGCGATCAGCGCGGCCCCCAACTTCGCCTACGCCTACAGCGCTTCCCGCGTGACCGAGGACGAAAAGAGCTACCTCGAGCTGAGCCGGGTCGTCTCGCTGATCAACGGCAGCGAGCCGGTCCTGCCGGCCACCATCACGAAGTTCCAGGACGCGTTCGGCGAGTGCGGGCTGGCGCCGGAGGTCCACCGGGCGTCCTACGGGCTGGCCGAGGCGACCGTGCTCGTCGCCGTGACCGACGCGGGCACGCCGTCGCGCCAGGTCACGTTCGACCGCGACCGCCTGGCCGAGGGGTTCGCGGTGCCGGCCGCCACCGGCACGACGCTCGTCTCCTGTGGCCGGCCGGTGGACCAGCGGATCCGGATCACCGGCCCGCACGGCGAACCGGTCGCGGACGGCGAGGTCGGCGAGATCCGGGTGAGCGGACCGAACGTCGGCCAGGGCTACTGGCGGCGTCCCGGCGCGTCCGCGGCGACGTTCGGCGACGGCTGGCTGGCGACCGGCGACCTCGGCGTGCGGTTCGAAGGTGAGTTGTACATGACCGGCCGGCTCAAGGATCTCGTCATCGTCGACGGGCGCAACCACTACCCGCAGGACATCGAGCAGACCGTGGAGGCGCACCCCGCCGTCCGGCCGCATTCCGCCGCGGCGTTCGCCGTCCCGCACGACGAGGGCGAGGTCGCCGTCGTCGTGCTGGAACGGGCCAAGACCGCCGACGCCGAGGTCGCCGTCGGGGCGCTGCGCGCGGCGGTGTCCGCCGAACACGGCCTGCGGCTGCACGACGTCGTCGTCCTGGCGCCCGGCGAGGTGCCGCGCACCTCCAGCGGCAAGATCAGCCGGGCCCTGTGCCGGACGTCCTACCTGGACGGCCGGTGGTCGCGATGACCACGCCGGACGCCGTCCGGGCGTGGCTCGTCGAGCGGGTCGCCGCGATCACCGGGATCCCGGCCGGCGAGGTCGACGCCGACCGGCCGCTGCAGGAAACCGGACTGTCCTCACGGGACGCGATGAGCCTGACCGGGGACCTGGGGCGGTTCCTCGGCCGCCCCCTCGCGGCGACCTTCGTGTGGCAGCACCCCAGCATCACCGCGCTCGTCGCCGCGCTGTCCACAGTGGACGAGGTGCGGGCCGCGCCGGTGCCGATGGCCGCGGAGGAGCCGATCGCGATCGTCGGCGTCGGCTGCCGCCTGCCGGGCGGTGTCGAGTCGCCGGCGCAGTTCTGGCGGTTCCTCGACACGGGCGCCGACGGGATCGCCGAAGTCCCCGAAGGACGCTGGGAGTCCTTCGCCCCGGCCGACGCGCTCGCCGGGCTGCCCCGCCGCGGCGGGTTCCTCGGTGACGTCGCCGGGTTCGACGCCGCGTTCTTCGGTATCACGCCCCGCGAAGCCGAGGCGATGGACCCGCAGCAGCGGACGCTCCTGGAGGTGACCTGGGCGGCCCTGGAGCACGCGGGCATCCCGCCGTCTTCGCTGCGCGGCACCCGGACCGGCGTGTTCGTCGGGCTGTCGGCCAGCGAGTACGGCTACCTCACGATGACCGACGTCCCCGGCATCGACGCCTGGTCCGGCACCGGCGCCGCGGCGAGCATCGCCGCGAACCGGCTGTCGTACCTGCTCGACCTGCGCGGCCCGAGCCTCACCCTCGACACGGCGTGTTCGTCGTCGCTGGTCGCCGTGCACCAGGCCGTGCAGAGCCTGCGCCGCGGCGAAAGCGAGACCGCGCTGGTCGCGGGCGTGAACCTGCTGCTGTCGCCGGGGATCACCGCGAACTTCCACCGGGCCGGCGTGCTGGCGCCCGACGGGCACTGCAAGCCGTTCGACGCCGGGGCCGACGGGATCGTGCGCGGCGAAGGGTGCGGCGTGGTCGTGCTCAAGCCGCTGAAGGCCGCCCGCGCCGCCGGCGACCGCGTGCTGGCCGTGATCCGCGGCAGCGCCGTCAACTCCGACGGCCGCTCCAACGGCATGATGGCGCCCAACCCCGACGCGCAGGCGGCGTTGCTGCGGGACGCCTACGCCGTCGCCGGCGTCGATCCGTCCTCTGTGGACTACGTCGAGGCGCACGGCACCGGCACCCTGCTCGGCGACCCGATCGAAGCCGGCGCCTTGGGCACGGTCCTGGGTGCCGGGCGCGAACCCGGCCGTCCGCTGCTGGTCGGCTCGGTCAAGAGCAACCTGGGGCATCTCGAAGGCGCCGCCGGGATCGCCGGGCTGATCAAGGTGGTGCTGGCCCTGGTGCACCGCCGGCTGCCGCCCAGCCTGAACTACCGCGACCCCAATCCGCACATCGACTTCGACGGCCTCGGCCTGCGCGTGGTCGCGGCCGGCACCGACTGGCCGCGTTACCCGGGCACCGCCCGCGCCGGCGTCTCGGCCTTCGGGTTCGGCGGGACCAACGCCCACGTGGTGCTGGAGGAGTGGCCCGCCGCGTCCTTCCCGGCGCGAGCCGGCGCCGACGGCCCGCGGATCTTCGCGCTCTCGGCGCGGTCGGCCGACGTGCTGCACGCCCGCGCGAGCGAGCTGGCGGACTGGCTGGACTCACCCGCTGGACGGGCCGTCCCGCTGAGCGCCGTCGCGTCGACGCTGGCGACCCGGCGCGAGCACCTGCCCGTCCGCGCGGCCGTCGTCGCCGAGGAGCGCGGCGCTCTCGTGGACGCGCTGCGCGCCGTCACCCCCGGCGAAGCCCGGGGACGCGGGGACGTCGTGTTCGTCTTCTCCGGCTACGGCTCGCAGTGGCCGGAGATGGGCCGGCAGCTGCTGCGCACCGAGCCCGCGTTCCGCGCCGAGGTCGACGCCCTGGACCCGGTCTTCCGCGCCGAAGCCGGGTTCTCCCTTCGCGAAGTCCTTGCGGGAGAACAGGAGCTGCCCGATCTCGGTGCGACGCAGCTGGCACTGTTCGGCATGCAGACCGCGCTGGCCGGGCTGTGGCGGGCACACGGCGTCGTCCCCGCCGCCGTGCTGGGGCACTCCATGGGCGAGGTCGCCGCGGCCGTCGTCGCGGGCGCGCTCGACGTCACCGACGGCCTGCGCGTGATGGCGACCCGCGCGCGGCTGCTCGCCGAGGTCGACGCCGGCGGCGCCGGCGCGATGGCCGTCGTCGAACTGTCTCCGGCCGAGCTGGCCGAGTTCCCCGACGTCACCGTGGCGGTCTACGCGTCGCCGACCCAGTGCACGATCAGCGGCGACGCCGACCAGGTCGACGCGCTCGTCGCGCACGTCGAGCAGCTCGGCCGGCTCGCCCGCCGGCTCCCGGTCCGTGGCGCCGGGCACTCGGCGGCCGTTGACGCCGTGCTCGACCGCTTCCGCGCCGAACTGGCCGGGTTGCAGCCCGGTCAGGCCGAAATCCCTTGTTACAGCAGCGTTCTCGACGACCCGCGCGAGACACCGGCGTTCGACGTCGAGTACTGGGCGGCCAACCTGCGGCGTCCGGTGCGGTTCACGCAGGCCTTGGCGGCGGCGACCGCCGACGGCCACAGCGTGTTCGTCGAGATCTCGCCGCACCCCGTCGCGCTCGCCGCCGTCGAGCAGACCACCGGCGGCGCCGCGCTCGGCCTGCCCACCGGCAGCCGCAAGATCGACGAGCGCGTCGCGTTCCTGACCAGCCTCGCCCGGCTGCACGTCCTCGGCCGGCCCGGTGTCCTGGACCACGGCCCGCGCCCGGCGCCGGTCGAGCTGCCCGGCCCGGTCTGGCGGCACGAGCGGTTCTGGCCGCGGCGCCCGGCGCACCGGCCGGACACGGGGGCGCACCCGCTGCTCGGCGTCCACATCGAACAGCCCGGCGGCGACCTGCACCTGTGGCGGGGCGACGTCGGCACGGCGCAGCTGCCGTGGCTCGCCGACCACGCCGCGATGGGCGTCCCGCTGTTCCCCGCCACCGGGTTCCTCGAACTCGCGCTCGCCGCGGGCGACCGGATCGGCGATCTCGAACTGCACCAGGTGCTGCCGCTGGCCGAGCACACCGAGGTGACGACGAGCCTGGCGGGCACGGAGATCGGCGTGCACGCCAAGTCCGCGCACGGCGGCTGGGTCCGCTACGCCACCGCGCGGGTGCTCGACGGATCGCCGCCGCCGACGCCGTTCGGCCCCACGGAAGGCGACGCCGTCGACCTCTACCGGGCGCTGGAGGACCTGGGCCAGCACTACGGCCCGGCGTTCCGCGGCCTGCGCCGGGTCGTGGCCGCGCCGGGCCGGGCGTCGGCGTCGATCGCGCTGCCGCCGGAAGCCCGGGACCACCCGGCGTACCGGCTGCACCCCGCGCTCGCCGACGCCTGCCTGCACGCCCTGGCCGCGGCGACCGGCGAGGCCCTGGGCGACGCCGCCGGGCTCTACCTGCCGCTGACGATCGGCGAGGTCACGCTCGCCGGCGACCCCCGCCGCGGCGTCCGGGTCGACGCCGTCCTCGACTCGGTCGACGACTCGGGTGACGGACTGCTCGGCAGCGTCCAGCTCGTCGACGCCGAAGGCGTTGTCCAGGTCCAGTTCCGGGACGTCTACTGCCGGCGGTTCCGGCGGTCGGCGTTGCCGGTGCCGTTGTCGAGCCTGCTCTTCGAGGCCGGGTGGCAGCCGTCCGAATTGCCGCCGGCACCCGGGGACGAGCCGCACAGCTGGGTCGTGCTCCTGGACGCGGCGCAGGAGACCGCGCCGTGGCTGGCCACGCTGCGCGAAGGCATCGGCGGCTGCTTGGCCACGGTCGTGCTGGGTGACCACGAAGGACTCGCGAAGGTGCTTCGCGCCCGCGAGGTGACCGGCGTGCTGGCGATGGTCGGCTGCGCGGCCGAGCTGGGCACCCCCGACCCGGCGCGAGCGGGGGACCTGGTCCTGACGCTGTCGGGGGTGGTCGCCGAACTGGCGTCGGTACCGGCACCGCCGAGGTTGTGGCTGGTCAGCGCGGGCGCGGCGGCGGTCGAGCCGGGCGAAACCGGCCACCCCGGACTCGCGGCGTTGCGCGGGTTGGTGCGGGTGCTGGCGTTCGAGCACCCGGAGCTGCGGGTGAGCCACCTGGACTTCGACGCCGAGCCGGACCCCGCGCGCCTGTGGGTGACCGAGCTGCAGGACGAGGTCCGGGCAGGTGGCCCGGACGACGAGATCGCCTGGCGGGAGGGCATCCGCCACACCCGCCGCTTGGTGCGCCCGGACCTCGCTCCGCCGCGTGACTCGAGCGGTCGTGATGGCAACCGCTCGTTGGTCGCCGAGTCGCTGCGAGATTCGAGCGGTCGTGATGGCAGCCGCCCGCCTGTCGTTCGTGACGGTGCCTACCTCATCACCGGTGGTCTCGGCGGCCTCGGCCTGGTCGCCGCGAAGTGGCTGGCCGGACGCGGTGCCACCCGGCTGATCCTCTCCGGCCGTCGCGGCCCCACGCCCGAGACCGAAGACCTCCTGCGGGAACTCGGCGTCGACGTCCGGGTCGTCACCGGCGACATCGCCGAACCCGGCACCGCCGAACGTCTGGTCGCGGCCGCCGGGGACCTGCCTCTGCGCGGGGTTCTCCACGCGGCCGGTGTGCTGGCCGACGGCGCCGCGATCGCCCTCACTCCCGAAGCCGTCGAGACCGTCTGGCGGCCCAAAGCCCTCGGCGCCTGGCGGCTGCACGAGGCGACCGCGGGCCACGATCTCGACTGGTGGCTCGTCTACTCCTCGGCCGCCGCACTGTTCGGCTCCCCGGGCCAAGCCGCCTACGCCACCGCGAACGCCTGGGCCGACGGCCTCGTCACCTGGCGACGCGGGCTCGGGCTGCCCGCGGCGACGATCAACTGGGGCGCGTGGGGCGAAGCCGGCGCCGTCACCGGCAGCCGGAACCCGGTGCTCGACCCGCTCGGCACCGCGGAAGCCCTCGACGCGCTCGAAGCGGTGCTCGAAAGCGATCGCGCAGCGACCGGCGTCGCCCGGGTCGACACCGACACCGTGCTGGCGCTCTTCCCGCGGCTGGCCGAACGCCCGTTCTTCGAGCTGTTCGTCCCGGCCGAAGGGCCCGGTGGGACCGAACCGTCCACTTGGGACGGAATGGCCGCGCTCCGGGCGGAACAGCCGGAGCGGGCGCGCACAGCGATGACCGAGCACCTCGCGGCCGTCGTCGCCGGGTTGATGGGCTTCCCCGCGGGGGACGTCGACCGGCACGCGCCGCTGACGAGCCTCGGGCTGGACTCGCTGATGGCGATGCGGGCCCGCGGCGCGGTGGAACGCGACTTCGGCCTGCCGCTGCCGGTGCCCCTGTTGCTGCGGGGCGCGAGCCTCACCGAGATCGCCGAGCACCTGGCCGAGCAGGCCGGGTTCGGCGCCGGGACCGCGCGCCCGGCCGAGCCGGGTCACGCCGTGCTCGGGCCGCGCGACCCCGCCGAACGCTGGGTCGCCCGGCACTGGCAGGCCGTCCTCGGCGGCCCGGAACCGGGCGTCTACGACGACTTCGGAGGCGACGCAGACCAAGCGAGAAGGCTGCGGGAAGCCTTCGCCGAAGACCTCGACGACGTTCCCGACATCGACCGGCTGTTCGCCACGCCGACCATCGCGGCGATGGCCGACCTGCTGCGCGCCGAGGTCGAAGGCTTCGGCGGCGGCCCGGTGCGGCTGCTGCGTGACGGCGTCGCGGCCGACCCGGTCTTCCTGTTCCACCCGGCGGGCGGCCCGACGAGCGTCTACCAGGAGCTCGTCCGCCTGCTGCCCGAAGGCCAACCGGCGTACGGGCTGGAGCGGATCGACGAGGAAGACACCGTCGAGGGCAAGGCCGCGTGCTACGTCGAGCTCATCCGCGAGATCCAGCCGCACGGGCCCTACCGGCTGGGCGGCTGGTCCTTCGGCGGCTGCCTCGCCTACGAGACGGCCAAGCGGCTGACCGCGGCGGGGGAGAGCGTCGGCGTCGTCTTCATGATCGACACGATCCTGCCGCTGCCGGCGCCGGAGAAGCCGGTGCAGGACCTGCTCCTCGAACGCTTCGACCGGTTCGCCGAGCACATCGAACTGACTTACGGCGTGCCCCTCGACCTCCCGCGGGCCGAACTCGAGCACCTCGGCGAGCACGACCAGATCCGGCTCGTGATGAGCCGCCTGGCCGCCCAGGTCCCCGGGATGGGCCAGGGTGTCCTGCACCACCAGTACACGTCCTATTTGGACGCTCGGGTGGCCGAACGCTACGTCCCCGAGCCGTACGCCGGGAAGGTGCTGCTGCTGCGGGCGCAGGACCCGCACCCGCTGACGACCACGCTCGACCCGCGGTACCTGCGCACCGACGACCCCCTCGGCTGGGACGCGCACTGCGCGGACCTGGAGATCGTCCGGGTGCCCGGTGACCACCTCTCGATGATCGACCCGCCGCACGTGTCGGTGATCGCGGCCGCCCTGTCCGCCCGCCTCGCCGGTCAGCACGCAGGAAAGGGATGACGATGACACTCGAAGACCTCTCCTTCACGCCGACGACGTCGTTCCGGATCGCCGACCTGGCCGCCCGCCAGGACGAGGTGGTCCGGATCGCCGAGAAACGCGCGATCGACCGTCAGCACGCGAAGGGCAAGCTGACCGCCCGCGAGCGGATCGACCTGCTGGTCGACCCGGGCTCGTTCGTCGAGCTCGACCAGTTCGCCCGGCACCGCTGCACCGAGTTCGGGATGGACGCCAACCGCCCCTACGGCGACGGCGTCGTGACCGGGCACGCCACTGTGGACGGACGCCAGATCTGCCTGTTCTCCCAGGACTTCAGCGTCTTCGGCGGCAGCATGGGGGAGGTCTTCGGCGAGAAGGTCCTCAAGGTGATGGACCTGGCCATGACGCTCGGCTGCCCGGTCGTCGGCATCAACGACTCCGGCGGCGCGCGGATCCAGGAGGGCGTCGTCTCGCTGGCCTACTACGCGGAACTGGGCCGTCGCAACGCCCATGCGTCCGGCGTGATCCCGCAGATCTCGATGATCATGGGCCCGTGCGCCGGCGGCGCGGTCTACTCGCCCGCCATCACCGACTTCACCGTGATGGTCGACGAGACGTCGCACATGTTCGTCACCGGCCCGGACGTCGTGCACGCCGTGACCGGGCAACGCGTGACCTCGCAACAGCTCGGTGGCGCGGCGACCAACAGCGAGGTCGCCGGCAACGCCCACCACCGGGCCGTCGACGAGCACGACGCGATCGAGTGGGTGCAGACCCTGCTCGGCTACCTGCCTTCGAACAACCTCGACCTCGCCCCGGAGTACGCCGACGACACCGATCCCGGGCTGACGGCGGCGGATCTGGAGCTCGACCGGCTCGTCCCGGATTCGCTCAACCAGGCCTACGACATGACCGAGGTGCTCGCGCGGCTCGTCGACGACGGCGACTACACCGAGATCCACAGCGCCTTCGCGCCCAACATGATCTGCGCGTTCGCCCGGATCCAGGGCCGCTCGGTCGGCGTGGTCGCCAACCAGCCCCGCCACCAGGCCGGCGTGATCGACATCGACGCGTCGGAGAAGGCCGCGCGGTTCGTGCGGTTCTGCGACGCGTTCGGCATCCCGCTGCTGACCCTCGCCGACGTCCCCGGCTACCTGCCCGGCGTGGACCAGGAGCGCGGCGGGATCATCCGGCGCGGCGCCAAGCTGATCTACGCCTACGCCGAGGCGACCGTGCCGAAGGTGACCGTGGTGACGCGCAAGGCGTACGGCGGTGGCTACGCGGTGATGGGCTCCAAGCACCTCGGCGCCGACGTCAACCTGGCCTGGCCGACCGCGGAGATCGCGGTGATGGGCGCCGAAGGTGCGGTGCAGGTGCTGCACCGGCGGGAGCTCGCCGGGCTGTCCCCGGACGAGGTCGCCGTCACCCGGCGCCGCCTCACCGAGGAGTACCGCGAGCGCCACGCGAGTCCTTACCTGGCCGCCGAACGCGGCTACGTCGACCAGGTCGTCGCACCGTCGCAGACCCGCCTGCAGGTGGCCCGCGCGCTGCGCGCGCTGCGGACCAAGCGGCAGACCCTGCCGGCCAAGAAGCACGGGAACATCCCGCTGTGAGAACGGAGAACAGATGAACCTCGAGCGGGCCGGGCGCCGACGTCGTCGCCGGGTGGGACTGGCAGTGCTCTTCGCGGCGGTGCTCCTCGGCACGGGGGCTGCTCCGGTGGCCGCGGTGACTCCGGTGACCGCCGACGACGGCGCGAAGGTGACCCAGGAGACGTGGCTGGACGCGCGCACCGTCGACCTCAAGATCAGCTCGCCCGCCCTCGGCACGACCGGGATGGTCCGGCTGATCGTGCCGACCGGCTGGCAGGCGCAGCCGACGCGCACCTGGCCGACGCTGTACCTGCTGCACGGCTGCTGCGAACCGGTGGACTACAAGTCCTGGGACCAGTTCACCGACGTCAAGGCGTTCACCGCGACCAAGGACGCGATCCTGGTCATGCCGACCGACGGCGCGGCCGGGATGTACACGAAGTGGTGGAACTTCGGCCTGAAGAACACCCCCGACTGGGACACCTTCCACACCGCCGAGGTCCGCCAGATCGTCGAGCGCGGGTACCACGGCAACACGCGCCGGGCGGTGGCCGGTGTGTCGATCGGCGGGTACGGCGCGCTCGCGTACGCCTTCCAGCACAAGGGGATGTTCGGCGCCGCGGCCTCCTACAGCGGCGTGCCCAACACCCTGTTCCCGGGCACCGCCGGCGTCATCAAGGGAATCCTGGCGCGCGCCGGGTTCTACAACTTCTTCGACCTCTGGGGCGACGAGGTGGCGACCTGGCCGATCTGGTCGGCGCACAACCCCTACGACCACACCGACGCACTACGCGGCACCGCGCTCTACCTCTCGTGCGGCAACGGCCAGACCGGCCCGCTCGACCCGCCGGGGCAGTCCGACCCGCTGGAACCGTCGGCCCTGCTGACGTCCCGGAGCTTCACGGACAAGCTGCAGTCGCAGGGGATCCCGGCGACGGTCGACTACTACGGCCCCGGCACCCACAGCTGGCCGTACTGGCAGCGCGCCCTGCACAACTCCTGGCCGATCCTCGCGAACGCGCTCGGCCTGCCCGCGTGAAATTCCTTTCCCCGATGGAGGTTCCGGTGAAACGCAAGGTACTCCTCGCTCTGGTGAGCTTGTCGACGCTGGCGGCGGGGGTGGCCGTCGTCAGCTCCCCAGCGGCCGCCGCTCCGGCCGCGCCCGTGACGACGGCGGCCGCGACGGCCGTGGGCCTGCCCGGGCCGTTCGACGACTCGTTCTACAAGGCCCCGGCGCCGTTGCCGGCCGGGCAGCCCGGCGACGTCCTCCGCTGGCGCCCGTCGGTGCCGCTGATGAACGCCGCCAACGCCGACGCGTGGGAGGTCATGTACCTCTCGACCAACGGGCAGGGCCGGCCGGACGCGGTGACCGGCACGATCCTCGTCCCGAAGGGCGTCGACCCGGCGAAGGCGCCGATCATCGGTTACGGCGTCGGCACGCAGGGCCCGGCGTTCAAGTGCACGCCGTCCAAGGCGATCGAGCGCGGCACGCTCTACGACCAGCCGGCGATCAACGACTCGCTTTCCAGCGGGTACGCCGTCGCGGTCACCGACTACGAGGGCTACTCGCCGACGACCGTGCCGACCTACATCACCGGGCAGTCGATGGGCCCGGCCGTGATCGACTCGGTCCGCGCGGCGCAGCGGTTCTCCCCGGCGAAGCTGTCGAAGACCGCGAAGGTGATCTTCCAGGGCTACTCCCAAGGCGGCGGCGGAGCCATGTGGGCGGGGGAGAAGCAGCCTGCCTACGCCCCCGAGCTGAACCTGGTCGGCGTCGCGGCGGGCGGTGTCCCGGCCGACCTGACCGAGGTCGCCAAGGGCCTCGACGGCTACGTCGGCTTCGGCTTCCTCGCCTTCGCCGCGGTCGGGCTCGACGCCGCGTACCCGGACCTGAAGCTGGACTCCTACCTCAACGACACCGGCCGGCAGCAGCTCGACGACGCCAAGCAGAACGCCTGCGTCGTCGAGCTGCTGACCAACTACCCGTTCAAGAAGATCAGCGACTACACGACGTCCAACCCGCTGGACAACCCGCAGTGGAAGGCGCGGCTCGCGCAGAACAAGCTCGGCGCGAACCCGCCGCGCGTGCCGGTCTTCCAGTACCACGCGAGCACCGACGAGATCGTGAACACGCCGCAGGCCGACGCGCTGCACAAGACGTACTGCGCCGCCGGGGTCCGCGAGCAGTGGAACACCTACGTCTCCGACCACCTCTCCGGCATCTTCGCCGGCAACGGGGACGCGCACCAGTGGATCGTCAAGCGGTTCGCCGGTGACCAGGCGCCGTCCAACTGCTGATCGGCGTGCATGACCGTGAATGACGAGGAGCAGGAGTGCCTGGCCGCGCGGCTGCGCGGGTGCCGGGAACGCCTCGGGCTGACCCAGCGGGCGGTCGCCGACCGGCTCGGCGTGCCGCGGTCGGCGATCTCCGGGATCGAGGCGGGCACGCGCAAGGTCGACAGCCTGGAGCTCAAGGCCCTCGCCGGGCTCTACCGGCGGCCGGTCGGCTACTTCCTGGAGGAGCCGGCCGGCCACCCGTCCGAACCGGCCCGGCTGCTGCGGCTCTACCAGTGCCTCGCCGCGGCGGACCGCACCCGGCTCGTCGAGTACGCCGAGCTGCTGGAAATCGCGCGCACCGCACGGCGAGCTCGGACCGCCACCCCCTTCACCGGCCGCTAGCCGCCCAGCCCGGCTTGGCTCGGCCCCGAACGCCCCGATGTGGCGTTGGACGCACCCAACGCCACATCGGGGTGCATCGCCACCTGCCCACCGCGGTTCATTCGACCGCACTTGTCCACAAAGGAGTGGTTCCCTTGTCCCACGGCATCCGTCCCCTCAGCGTGCTGGCGGTCGCGGGCGCGGCCGCGGTGGCCCTCGCGGCCCCGGCGTCCGCGGCGGTGGTCCCGGTCAACCTGGACTGCCAGGCCAACGCGCCGATCGTCGGCCCGCAGCAGGCGAACCTGGTGCAGGGCACCGACGTCACGGCGCCGGCCACGGTCGCCCCGGGCGCGGCGTTCGACATCATCGTCGACCCGGCGCCGAACACCGTGCCGGCCACGGTCGCGGGCTTCAAGCTCAAGCAGGTCAAGAACTTCGCGCTGAAGCTGCCGGTCCCGGCGAACTCGACGTACGTGGGTTCGGCTCTCTCGGGCGGCTCCGGCCTGGGCTCGGCCGCGCCGACGATCGCGGTCTCCGGCGGAGTGGCGACGCTGAGCTTCGCCGGCCCGATCGCCGGCGGCGCGGCGTTCGAGCTGCCGACCATCACGTTCCACCTGAAGGCCGGGACGTCGGGCACGATCCAGACGAAGCTGGCGGGCACGAGCTACAGCAACCCGGGACTGACGTTCACGTCGGTGGTCAACCAGATCTTCGACATCTCCGCCCCGACAGCGTGTTTCCCCAACCCGAGCCCGATCTTCACCACCACGACCATCGCCTGACCCAGGTACGGGGCCGTGGCGGCCGGGTGACCCTCCCCGGCCGCCACGGCCCGTTCACACCCGGGCGTCGAGGGCCGGGCTTACATCACGTGTGGGCGGTGCCGGCCACGTCGATCGGCCGGGTCCCGCGAGGTTGGTCGACGGGGGAGTGGGAGCCGCAAGCCCGGTTGCCGGGCCGGATCGCTCGGCTGGTCGCCGCGGTCCGTCCGAGCAGCGACGGTGTTCACGCCGGCCGGGTGCCGCGCGGGGGGCGATTCGCTTGCGCGGCCGCCACGGCCCGTTCACACCCGGCGTCGAGGGCCGGGCTCCCGTCACGTCTGGGCGGCGCCGGCCACGTCGATCGGCCGGGTCCCGCGCAACCGGTGCGCGTGCAGGGCGAGCTGCATGTCCAGCCGCTGCGCCGGGTCGTTCAGGCTGTCGCCGAACAGCTCCGTCAGCTGGTTGAGGCGGTATCGCACGGTCTGCGGGTGGATCTTCAGCACCTCCGCGATCTCCGGGGTGCTGCCCCGCGATTCCAGCCACGCCATCAGCGTCTCGCCGAGGCGCTCCTGCTGCTTCGCGGTCAGGCCGACGAGCGGGCCGAGGACCTTGCGGCTCAGCTCGGCGAGCAGGAAGTCGTCGTGCATCAGCCACACCGTGCTCAGGTGATCCGTGCTGTGCACGACCGGGCGCGGGTCGATGATCCGCTGGCGCATCAGCTGCAATGTCCGGCACGCCCAGCTCAACGACGTTGCCGCGTCGGCCAGCGGTACCCGCGGCCCGACCGCCAGGTGCCAGCCGCGCAACGCGGGCTGCAGCAGCCGCAGGTCGCGCTCCAGGTTCGCGGACACCAGGCACGGCTGGGTGCTCTCCAGGTCGACCAGGACGTCCGCGTGCACCGGCAGGCCCTGCAGGTCGCCGTGCTGGTCGTCGGGGGGCTCCAGCGCCACGGCGTTGACCTGCTCCGGGAGCTTCCAGTCGGCCGCTTTCGCGGTGGTGGCGATGCTCTGCGGGGACGACGGCGGCGTGGCCAGGATCAGTTCCAGCAGGCGCCGCCGACGCCGCTCGAGGGTGCCCGCGGCCTTCGTCTGGGCCACCGTGTAACCCTCGACCGAGTACGACGAGATCTCCTCGATCACGGCGAAGATCGCCTCGGCGCAGACGCACAGCATCGGCGTCGGCATGCCGGTGCGCTGGCCCCACGCCGCGATGTAGCGCCAGGCGGCCTGACCGCCGACGCGGTAGGAGGCCTGCAGCGAGTCGAGGCTGCCGCCGCCCTTGTGCACCCCGCGGCCCACCTCGCGGAACAGCTCGACCCACTTGTCCTGGGTGGACGGCTTCCCGCCGATGCTGTCGATCGAGCCGATGACGGCTTCTTCGATGGCCTTGATGATGACCGTGCCGAACCCGCCCTCCAGCGGCTTGGCGTACTCGGGCACCTCGCGCTGGATCGCTTCGAGGATCTTCTTGCCCAGGTTGTCCGCGTGCGGCCGGAACCGCCGCGCGACCTCACCGGGCAGGGACACCCACAGCGTCCGGGCCTGGCTGCCCGTCTCCGGCGCCGGGCGTCCGCGTTCCGCCCGCTCGTTCATGTCGAAGCTCCTTCGCTCCACTGCCCCGTTTGCCATGCACTCACGCGCCGGGCGAGGACGCAAAACGGCCCGGACCGGCTGAGCCGCGGTGATGATTCCGGGGGACGCGGTTGTGCGCGGCTGCTAAAGACGCCACGATCGGCGGATGAGCGCACAGCGGTTCCGTGCCGTCATCACCGCAGGTCGCCGGGGTGCCGGCGTCATCGTGGTGCCGTTCGACCCGGACGAGACGTGGGGCGAGAAGGCCGATCACCCGGTCGGTGGCACGATCGGCGACCGGCACGTCCGCGGGAGGCTGTCGCCCGGCGACGGCGGGTGGGTCCTGACCGTGACGCCGTTGTGGCTGCGCGACACGGCCGCCGCGGTCGGCGACGAGGTGACCGTCGTGCTCGCCCCGGAGGGTCCGCAGCGCGGTGACCTCGCCGAAGACGTCGCCGCGGCGCTGGCGGCCGACCCGGCCGCCGCCGCGTTCTTCGACACGCTGGCGCAGTTCTACCGCAAGGCCTACCTGCGCTGGATCGACGGGACCAAGGGCAAACCGGACGTCCGCGCGGCCCGGATCGCCGAAGTGGCCGGCCTGCTCGCCGCCGGCGTCAAGCAGCGGCCGCGGCCCTAGAGTCGCCGCATGCGAAGAACGGCAGGACCGGCGGTGGCCGGAGCCGCGATCCTGGCCTGGGGCGAGTGGGTGAACTGGCGCTGGTCTCGCGCCCTTGTCGGAAGTGGTGCGGGCGGGTCCGAAGCCGTGGTCGTGCTGGGCTACCGGAATCCGCGGCCGACGGCGAACTTCGTCAACCGCTGGCGCGTTCGTGCCGGAATCCGCTCCGCTGCCGCCGACACCCGCGTGATCTTCAGCGGTGGTCCCACCGGCGGCGGAGCCGCGGAGGCCCAGCTGATGGCCGATTACGCGAAGTCGGTGCTCGGGTTCGACGGCCCGGTGCTTCTCGAAGACCGGAGCGCGACGACGTGGGAGAACATCACGAACGTGATCCCGCTCCTCGAGGACGTCGACCGCGTCAAGATCGTCTCCCAGCCGGCGCACGCGCTCAAGGCCCGGGCGTACTTGCGGCGGCAGCGCCCTGATCTCGCCGAGCGGCTCGTGCGAGCGGACGACTACCGCTTCGGCGAGTGGATGGTCGGTAAACCGCTGCTGGCGCTGTACGAGCTGTGGACGCTCCGCAACCTCACGGCCGAAGAACGCCAGGTCGGGCCCGGGCCGGAAATCCGGCCCGGGCCCCCTCGGTGATCACCGGCAGAACGCGGTGTCCACAGTGGCCACGACGGCCTTCGCAGCCTGGTCCGCGTCGCCGAAGGTGCCCGGCAACGCCGTCACCGCGAGCCCGACGGACCGGCCGTCGTCCGTGGTGCCACCGCGGGTTTCGTACCCTTCGATGTCACCGCCGTGGCCCCAGTACGCGCCGCCGCAGCTGAGCGGGACGCGGAACAGCCCGAGGCCGTAACGCCAGCCGGGCAGCAGCGGCGCGTCGACCGTCTTGCGCATCTCGGCGAGCTGCGCGGGCGGGAGCAGCCGGCCGTCGAGCAGCGCGCGGGAGACCTGCGCGAGGTCGCTCGGCGTAGAGATCAGCTGACCGGCCGCGCCGCCCCAGGACGGGTCCATCTCGGTGGCGTCGACGATCGTGGGATCGGTGAACGTGCGGGTCGCGTAGCCCTGCGGGTGCGGCCCGTGGATGGTCTGGTCCCCGGGCTGCGGCCAGTAGGTGTGGCGCAGCCCCGCCTTCTTGATCACGCGTTCGGTGATCTGCTCCTGCACCGGACGCTCGGTCACGCGCTCGATGAGCAGGCCCGCCAGGAGGTAGTTGGTGTTGCTGTACTCCCACTGGGTGCCGGGCGCGAACTTCGCCGGGTGGGCGAGGGCCGCGGCGAGCAGGTCGTGCGGCTGGAAGAACTTGTGCTGGATCTTCCCGAAGTCCTCCAACCCGATGTACTCGGTGTAGTTCGGGAGCCCGCTGGTGTGCTGCAGCAGCTGCCGGACGGTGATCTTCGTCCCGTCGATGCCTTCGCCGCGCACCACGCCGGGCAGGTACTTCTCGATGGGCGCGTCCAGCTCGACCTTGCCCTCGGCCACCAGCTGCAAGACGACGGTCGCGGTGAACGTCTTCGTGTTGCTGCCCGCCCGGACCTCGCCGTCCCGCGGCACCGGGACCTGGCCGCCGAGCCGGGCGGACCCGGAGACCAGCGACGTCGTCCGGCCGTCCTTGGTCACGGAGGCGAGCGCGGCCGGGAACTTCTCCTGGCTCACCAACGAGTCCAGGCTCTGCTGGACCGCCGACCTCGGGGGCGGGCCCGCCGCGGCCGCCGTCGTCAGGGCGGCCCCCAGCACCCCCGCCGCGGCCAGCACCACCACGCCCTTGCGCACCGTCGTCTGCATCAGCTCTCCTTCGCCGAACCGGATTCGATGGCTCAAGGCTGGTCGAATCCGGCACGAAGATCAGTAGCGCTGCCTACCGGACCCCGGGTAGTGCAGGCGCTACCTCGGCGAGCTGGACCAAGGCCCCGGCGTCCGAAGTGCTGTGCTGGGCCAGTTCGGTGAAGAAGTGCGCGACGTGCCCGGTGGCCAGGTGCACGCGGAACGCGTCGGTGTCTTCGTAGATCTCGTAGAGGTAGAAGACGCCGGGGTTCGCGACGTCCTGGAACGCCCGGAACTCCCGGCACCCCGGCTCGGTCCGCACCGCGGCCGTGAGGATCGCGATGGCGGCGGCGAGCCGGTCTTCGTGACCGGGCACCGCCCGGACGACGGCGACCATGGGCCGTTCGCCGGGCGGGAGGTCGTCGCCGACCTCGGGCCGGAACTCCCTCACGGGACCAGCACCGGGGTGCCGGGCAGGACCAGGCGGACGTCGACCTCCGGCGCGAGCCGCGCGACGGCGTCGGCGTAGTGGCGCGGGTCCTGGTCGCCCTTGGTGATCATCCGGTCGCCCAGCCGTCCACTGTGGAACGCGTAGTGGTGCGGCACGGCCATGGTCGGCTTCAGCGCGGCCGTCAGCCCGGCGGCTTCTTCGGCGTCCATGACGACCTGCTGGAGGTTCATCGGCCGGATGCACAGGCCGTTGGTCGGCAGGATGGCCAGGTCGACGTGGCCGAAGCGCTCCGGGATGGTGTCCAGCTCGGGCACGCGCAGCGAGTCGCCGCCGAAGAACACCGTGCGGCCGCCCGCCTGGATCACGAAGGTGACCTCGTGGACGCCGTGCTTGCCCGGCGCCGCGGTCACCGTCAGCTCGCCGACCGTGGTGGCTTCCCACGCTTCGACGACGCGGACGTCGCGGAAACCCTTGTCCCGCGCGATGGCCGCGACCGTGCCCGGCCCGATCAGCGGCGTGTCGAGGTCGAAGCCGCCGGCGACCAGCGCGTCGAGATCGCAGTGGTCGTAGTGCTCGTGGGTGACGACGACGGCGTCGAGCCGGCCGAGGTTTTCGACGCTGGAGAAGACCGGTTCGCCCTGGTAGTAGGTGGCGGTCTGGGTGAACCACGGGTCCGTGAGGACGCGGAGCCCGCCGATGTCGATCACTTGGCAGGCGTGCCCGATCCGGGTCACGCTCAATGAGGTGGGCATGGTTTCTCCTTGAAGTCAGTTGCCGAGGTCGAGCAGCGCGCCGAGCAGTTCTTCGGGCGTCTCGAGCTGCGGGAGGTGGCCACTGCGGGGGAGCAGGGTGAACGTCGACAGCGGGATCGCGGCGGCGAAGGCGCGGCCGTAGTCCGGGGTGACGATGCCGTCGCTCTCGCCCCAGATCACGTGGACCGGGATGTCGAGCCCGCCGAGCCGCTTGGCCAGCGTCGGGTCGGCCATCGCCGCGCCGGTGTAGCCGAGGAGGGCGACGACGTCCGGGCTCGGACCGGTGCCCCCGGCCGGCGGCACCGGCGCCTTGCTCGCGTCGTGCCAGGAAATGGCCCGCAGCTCCTGCGGGGTCAGGCCGCGGACGTCGGTCACCGGGTGGCCGTCGACCTCGACGCCGACGCCGTCGACGATCACCGCGCCGCTGACCCGCGGGCTCTCGAGCAGGGCGATCTCGGCGGCCAGCCAGCCGCCGAAGGAGTTGCCGAGCACGGTGACGTCGGTGAGGTCGAGCTCGTCGAGCATCGTGACGTAGGCCTTGGCCAGCTCGGCGACGGTGGTCAGGCCGTCGGCCTTCGGGGTGCCGCCGAAGCCGGGGTGGGTGGGCAGCAGCACGCGGGAGTGGGTGCGCTCGGCGAGCAGGTCGGCGAAGCCGGCCATCGTCGCGACGCCGCCACCGCCGTGCAGCAGCAGGAACGGCCGGGTGCGGTCGCGGTCCTGGAAGGTGATCCCGACCGAGCCGAACGTGCGGGTTTCGGTGCGGGTGGGCCGGAGCGAACCGGCCTGGGGAAGCGTGGTCATGAGTCCTTCTTCGGTGTCGGCGGGGCCTTACCTAAGGAACCTTAGATCAGCTTCCTTAGATAAGCAAGCTGTCCTCGATGGGTTAGGGTGAGCGCATGACGTACCGCCCGGCAGAGGTCGCCCTGGCCGTGAAGCGCCTGCAGTACCGCCACCACCGCGCGCTGAGCCGCGCGCTGGCGCCGCTGGGGCTTTCGCTCGTGCAGTGGGACACGCTGCGCCACCTGCACCGCGAGCCGGAGGCGTCGCTGCACGACCTCGCCGTGCTGACCTTCCAGACCGATCAGTCCTTCGGCTCGCTGGCCACCCGGATGGCCGACCGCGGGCTGATCGAGCGCGTCCCGGGCCCGGGACGCGCGGTGCGGCACCGGCTCACCGAGGAAGGCGAGCGGCTGCGCGCGGACGGCCAGGACCTCGTGGACGGCATCGTCGAGTCCTCGTTCGAGGACCTGTCGGCCGCCCAGGTCGACCAGCTGGGCGCGCTCCTGGACCGCGCCCTCGGCCCCGACCCCACTGCGTAGCCGTCCGCGGACGTCCGGCCGCCTCGCCCGAGAAGGAGTACGCATGAGGATCCTGGTCACCAACGACGACGGCGTCGAATCGCCGGGGCTGCACGCTCTGGCCCGCGGCGCGCGGGCGCACGGCTGGGACGTCGTCGTCGCGGCGCCGGCCCAGGAGGCGAGCGGCACCAGCGCGGGCCTGACCGCCGCCGCGGGGGACACCCGCCGGGTCGCCGTCGAGCGGCGGGACGTGCCGGGCCTGGACGGCGTCCCCGTGCACGCCGTCGCCGCGCACCCGGGACTCATCGCCCTGCTGGCGGCGCAGGGGGCGTTCGGCGATCCGCCGGACGTGGTGCTGTCCGGGATCAACCTCGGCGCGAACACCGGCCGCGCGGTGCTGCACTCGGGCACGGTGGGGGCGGCACTGACCGCGTCGCTGCACGGCGCCCGCGCGCTGGCGGTGTCGCTCGACGTCGAGCTGGGCGACGAAACGGACCCTCACTGGGACACCGCGGTCGCGGTCGCGGCGGGTTTGTTCGACCGGCTGGCGGCCCTGCCGGCCGGGTCGGTGCTGAACCTCAACGTGCCGAACCGGCCCGACGCCGGCCCTCCGCGGCGCGCCGGTCTGGCCGAGTTCGGCGCGGTACAAGGCCGCATCGAGGACACCGGCGACGGCACGATCGCGCTGTCCGCCGTGCTGGTCGAAGGCGAGCTGCCGCCCGGCAGCGACGCCGCGCTGCTGGCCGAAGGCCACCCGACGGTCACCGCGCTGCGGTCGGTCACCGAGGATCCCGACCTGGTCTGGTGACGGCGGGTCAGGCGGTGGCCGCCGACCGGTGGGCCGCGGTGGTCACCGCGCTGCGGTCGGTTACCGAGGATCCCGACCTGGTCTGGTGACCGCGGTTCAGGCGGCGGCCGCCGATCGGCGGGCCGCGACGGACCAGATCAGGCCCTTCCGCAAGCCCGGCAGCACCGTGTCGACGTGGTCGGCGATCGCCCGGAACGCCTTCCGGTGCGTGCGCCGCTCCTTGGGGGTGAAGACGGTGTGGACGTCGCCGTTGGCGGCGAACAGGGCCAGGCTCGTGTCCTCGATGGCGACGCCGGCCGGGTCGTGACCGCCGAGCGCCGCGTTCCGCACGCGCTCGCGCAGCTCCCGGGCCCGGCCGGAGTCGGTCACCGTGACCCGGCGGACCGGGAACAGCCCCAGCGCCCGGCGGCGGTCGAGGGAGAGGACGCCGGCCGCGGCGAGCTGGTCGCGGACCTCGGCCTCGGCCCGGTGCCAGTCGCGGTCCAGGACGCTGGACCAGCGCCGCGGCCGGTCCGGGGGGACGCCGTCGAGGACCTGGGCGAGAAAGGGATCGTCCGGGGGGCGCACGGCCTGCGGGGTGCGTCCGGCCTTGCCGTCGAGGTCTTGCAGGAGGCCGCCGAGGGTCAGCTCGGCCACGGCGGCGGCCCGCAGCAGCGGCCCCCGGACCAGGACACTGGCCGGGTCGAGCCGGCGCTTGTCGCCGTCCCAGCAAAGCAGGTACATCCGCTGGGGCAGGGGCTGCTTCATGACGCTCCTCGCGGGTCGGCGCGCACTCCTCGACCGAACAGGAATACCCCGGCGGCCACGGTTCCGACCGTGTCGGGGCGATTCGTCACCGGAATGCGCGGCCGCGGGGTCGGCGTGTCGGGGCCCGTGTGGTCCGACCGGGTGTATCGCCGTGTCAGACTTCGCGGCGATGTACACCCCAGCCGATCTCGCCGACCTGCTCGAGTGCGAACACCGCAGCGTCCTGAACCAGGCGCTGGCCGCGGGCCTGCCGGGTGCGCCACGGCCCGGTCCCGTGCCCGACGAGCCCGGCCGCACGGCGGCGGAGACCATGCTCGCCCGGTTCCGCGCCGAAGGCCGTGCGGCGGTCGAGATCGACGTCCGCGACCTCGCTGCTGCCGCGAAGGCGACCGAAGCGGCGTTGCGCGAAGGGGTGCCGGTGATCCACCAGGCCGTCCTTCGCGACGACGAGTTCTCGGGCCGCGCGGACTTCCTGGTCCAGGACGCCGAAGCCCGCTACGAGGTGTACGACGCGAAGCCGGCCCGCCAGGCGAAGCCCGCTGCCGTGGTGCAGCTGACCGCCTTCGCCGACGCGCTGCGCCGGGCCGGCTGGCCGACCGGGCCGCAGCTGCACCTGCGGCTCGGCGACGGCGGCACCCGGACGTTGCGGGTCGACGACTTCCGGCCCCTGGTCGACCGCCTCGGGGCCCGGCTGCGCGGCCGGTCTCCGAGCCTGCCCGCCCGGCTCTGGGCCGACGAACGCCCGGCCTGCGCGACCTGTGGGTTCGCCCAGCACTGCACGTCCGCCCGCGAAGCCGACCGCGACCTTTCGCTCGTCGCCGGGATGCGCGGCGACCAGCGCCGCAAGCTCGTCGCCGCCGGGCTCGGCTCGATCGACGCGCTGGCCGCGGCCGGCCCGGCCGACCGGCCGCGGGACCTGTCCGTCACGGCGTTCGCGGCCCTGCGGGCCCAGGCCGCGCTCCAGGTCCGGCAGGACAAGACCGGCGACGTCTCCTACGAGATCGTCGAGCCCGGCGCGCTCGCCGAGCTGCCGGCCCCCGCGCCGGGCGACGTCTTCCTCGACCTGGCGGGCGATCCGCACGCGCTGGCGGGCGAGGGCCTGGAGTACCTCTTCGGCGCCGTCACCACGGAAAACGGCCAGGAGTTCACGCCGTTCTGGGCCCACAGCCGCGCGCAGGAGAAGCGGGCGTTCGAGGAGTTCGTCGACTTCGCCGAGGCGCGCGTCGCCGAGCACCCCGGCTCCCACGTCTACCACTACGCGCCCTACGAGGTCACCGCGATCAAGCGGCTCGCGGCGGTGCACGGCACCCGCGAGGAAGCCGTCGACCAGCTGCTGCGCGGCGGTGCGGTCGTGGACCTGCACGCGGTGGTGCGCAAGGCGTTGCGCGTCTCGCAGCGGTCGTACTCGATCCGCTACCTCGAAGCGCTCTACATGCCCGGCGCGCGTGAGGGCGGCGGGAAGACCGCGGTGTCGGACGTCGAGGCGTACGAGGAGTACCTGACCCTGTCCGCCGAACCGGAGCGCGCAGGGGAAATCCTGCGCGGGATCGCGGACACCACCGAGTACGACTGCGTCTCGACGCTGCGGTTGTTCGAGTTCCTCCACCAGGTCCGCGCGGACGCCGGGATCGACCTCCCGGAACCGGCCGAGGAGTCGGCCGAGGACGCGCTGATCCGGCAGGCCGAGGAGGACGTCGCCGCCGAGCGGCGCGCCGAACGGGCCGCGCAGCTGGCCGCGCTGGTCGACCCGCTGATAGAGGGCCTGCCGGACGACCCGGGCGCCTTCACCCCCGACGAACGCGCCCGCGCGCTGCTGGCGGCGTCGGTCGGTTATCACCGCCGCGAGACCAACCCGGCGTGGTGGGAGTACTTCCGCCAGCTGGCCGCGCCGCTCGGCGACCTCGAGGTCGACACCGCCTGCGCGGTGCCGGTGTCGCTGGACGCGGGGGAGTGGGTGCCGCCGGCCGGGCGGGTCCGCAACGCGAAGCGGACGCTGCTGCTCACCTGCGACCCGGACCGGCCGCACCCGTTCGCGCCGGGCGACGACGTCCGGCTGCGCTACGGCGCCACCGCCCGCGACGCCAAGGTCGTCTCGGTGACGGCCGTGGAGCTGACGCTCGAAGAGAGCTGCCCGCCCGACGCCACCACCGGTGACCGGCCGACCGCCGTGCTGCCCGGCAGCCCGGTGCGTCCGTCGCCCAAGGACGAGGCCGTCGCCGATCTCGCCCGCCTGGTCGTCGACGCCCTTCCGGTGCTGCCGCGCCACCCCGGCGTCGACCTGCTCCGCCGGACGTCGCCGCGGCTGCTCGGCGGCGCCGCGTTGCCGGAGCCGGGGGACGACCTCGTCCGCACCGTCATCGAAGCCGTCGACGAGCTCGACGGGTCGACGCTCGCGGTGCAGGGTCCGCCGGGCGCGGGCAAGACCTACCTCGCCGGGAAGCTGATCGCCCACCTCGTGCGCGCCGGGCGGACCGTCGCCGTCACGTCCAACAGCCACAAGGCCGTGGAGAACGTGCTGAGCGCGGCGATGAAGAGCGCGCCGGAACTGCCGTGCGCCAAGCGCGCGAAGCGGACGCCGGACCCGGCCGCGCCGTGGGAGCAGCCGAAGAGCAACCCGGCGCTGGTGAACTGGCGCCTGGAGCACGACAACGGGCACCTGGTCGGCGGGACGGCGTGGACGTTCGCCAACGCCGCGATCCGCGAGGAACCGTTCGACCTGCTGATCATCGACGAGGCCGGCCAGTTCGCCCTCGCCGACGCGCTCGCGGTGTCGATGTGCGCCAAGAACGTCCTGCTGCTGGGTGATCCGCAGCAGCTGCCCCAGGTCGTGCAGGGGACGCACCCGGCGGGCGCGGAGGCCTCGGCGCTGGGGCACCTGATCGGCGAGGCCGACATCATGCCGCCGGCGCTGGGCTACTTCCTCGACGAGACCCGGCGGATGCACCCGGCCGTGTGCGAGCCGGTGTCGAACCTGTCCTACGCCGGCCGCCTCCACGCCCACCCCTCGGCCGCGGAACGCGCCATCGAGGGCGTCGAGCCGGGCCTGTACCTGGCCGAGGTCGACCACCACGGCAACACGACCCGCTCGGTGGAGGAAGCCGCCGCCGTCACGGCGATCGTGACCGGCCTCCACGGTCGCCTGTGGACGGACCACGGCACGCCCCGGCCGCTCGGCGACGCGGACATCGTCGTCGTCGCGCCGTACAACCTGCAGGCGCGCACCGTGGCGCGGGCCTTGGAGGAAGCCGGGTTCCCCGGCGTCCGGGTCGGCACGGTCGACCGGTTCCAGGGCCAGGAAGCGCCGGTGGTGATCACCACGATGACGTCGTCGTCCGCTGTCGACCTGCCCCGCGGGCTCGACTTCCTGCTGTCGCGCAACCGGCTCAACGTCGCCCTGTCGCGGGCGCAGGCGCTGGCGATCCTGGTGTGCTCGCCGCGGCTCGTCGAGGCCGACATCCGGACGGTGGACCAGATGCGGCTGGTCGCGGGCATGATCGGCCTGATGACCGGCGCCGCCCCCTGGCCCGTCACGCCAGCAGGCGAAACGCCCCTCGGATGACCGGCTGCGCTTCGGCGGTCAACGGGAGGGTGTCCAGTGTGGACTCCGGATCGGACACCATCAGGCTGACGGCTCGCCGGCCGCCGCCGGCGGTCCGCGCGAGGTAGTGCAGGGTGACGACGCCGGGCTCGCTGCCGCCCTTGTACCAGACTTCCGGGAACGCGGTGGCGTCCAGATCGAGGCCGTCATCGTTGCGGGACAAGGCGTTGCCGACTTCGGGCTGGTCGAACCGGAGCAGCCCGGCGTAGGCGCGGCAGACGTCGGCCGGGGACGCGAACCACTCGACCTCGTCGATGTCCACGGGAGCGGGCCAGAGCTGTCCGGACGGAGCCTTGTGCCGGAAGAACGCCTTCGTGGTGCGGAACGGGACGTTCGCTTCGGGCCGCTGGTGGCCGAACAGCGCCAGCTGCCGCTCCACCGCGTCCCGGCCGAGCCGGTGGATCAGGTGGTCGGTCGCGGTGTTGTCGCTGATCGAGATCATCAGCCGGGCGAACTCGGACAGCGGGAACTCCGTGCCCGCCGGGTGGTTCTGCATCGTGCCGGACGGCAAGCTCTTCCACTCGTCGCGGATCGCGAGGGGTTCGTCCCACGACGCTCGTCCCTCGACCACGGCTTGGGCGAGCGCACCCAGGACGTACAGCTTGAACGCCGACCCGATCGGCCGCAGCGTGTCGGCGTCGAGACCGTGCACGATCCGGCTCTGCCCGCCGTCGATCTCCGCCGCGGCGAAGGACACGCGCTTGCCGAGGCCCGCCAGCCGCGCGTCGATTTCGGCCCACGACGCCGGCTTGGGGTCATCGGGCGTCAGCTGCAGGTCGTCGACGAGTCCCGCGTCGTCCACGTGCACGGTCAGGAGGTAGTCCCCGGCCGGGCCGCGGACCGGCACCCGGTTCTCGCCGCCGCCCTTCGCGAGGATCGTGAGCGGTCCCACCGAGGCGAGTGCCGCGTTGATCCCGGCCGGCCCGCCGCTTCCGTCCACAAGGGACGGTGCGAGGCGTGCGCGGATCTCGTCGTCCGGCAGCGGCGCGCGGGCCGACGCGGCCACCAGCCACTCCAGTGGTGTCATGGTTCCCCCAACGTTCGCAAGTTTTGCGAACGGTAGCACGGTATGAGAACGTTGGGGAGTGGACACCTTGGAACTGCTGGCCCACCCGGTGCGGCTGCGGATCGTGCACGCGATGCGCGGGCGGGAGCTGACCACCGCGCAGCTGTGCGCCCGGATCCCCGACGCGTCGAAGGCGATGGTCTACCGGCACGTCGACCTGCTCGCGGCCCACGGCGTCCTGGAGGTCGCCGGTGAACGCCGGGTGCGCGGCGCGGTCGAACGCCGCTACCGGCTGCACCAGGGCCGGGCGACGGTCGACGCCGAGGAGGTCGCGGCACTCTCGCCCGAAGACCACCGCCGGGTGTTCGCGACGTCGATGGCCGTCCTGATCGCCGAGTTCGGCGCGTACCTCGACAGCGGGAACGCCGACCCGATGGCGGACCTCATCAGCTACCGGCAGCACGCGGTCTGGCTCAGCCACGACGAGCTGGCGGAGATGATCGGCGAACTGCGTCGCGTGATCCACCCCCGGCTGGCCAACGAACCGGCCCCGGACCGCGCGCAACACCTGCTCAGCCCGATCTTCTTCCCGGTGGAGCAGCCGCCCGCCGACGCCGGCCAGGAAGGTCCGTGAAGGCCTCCTTGAGGGACTCAGAGTCCCTCAAGGAGGCCTTCACGGACCTCTGATCACTGGCCGGCGTCGCGGAGCCCGGCCTCGGCGAAGGCGAGCACCTCGTCGACCAGATCGGACAGCTCGCTCGACGCCGACTGCGCCTTCGCCCGGCCTTCGCGCGTCACGTAGATCTCGCGGAGGCCGGTGACGACCGTGACGGCGGCGAGCCGGGGGAGCAGCGCGTCCGCCGGGCGGCCGATGTCTTCGCCGATTCCCGCGGCCACCAGGACTTCGAGGTCGCGGTAACCGGCGCGGGCGCGGCCGCGCAGGTCGTCGTCCTCCATGAGCAGCCGGGCGCGCAGGGCGCGGCGGCGCCACACCTGCGCCGGGTCCGCCTCCTGCTCGAGGTCGCTCGCGTCGAGCTCGCGCATGGTCGTGTGCATCCAGTCGCGCAGCGTTTCGAGCGTGCTCGCCGACTGCCGCTCGCGCAGGTGCCGGCCGAGCGACTCGGGGGTGAACGGGTCGTCGGCGAACAGCAGGTCGTCCTTGGCGGGGAAGTGGAGGGTGACCGTGCGGGTCGCGACGTCGGCGCTCGCCGCGATCTGCGCGATCGTCGTCTCCCGGTAGCCCTGGCTCGCGAAGAGCTCCAAGGCCGCTTCCTGGATGCGGGCCCGGGTCTGGGCCTTCTTGCGCTCACGGCGGCTGTCTCCGGCGATCATGCTCGGAGACTACCATTCGAACTATTAATGCAGTCCATGCTACTGTTATGTCATGACGCAACGAACTGAGACGAAGACCTGGTTGATCACCGGAACGTCGAAGGGCTTCGGCCGCGAATGGGCCGAGCGGCCCTCGAGCGCGGTGACCGGGTCGCGGCCACCGCGCGGAACGTCGAGAGCTTGTGCCCGCTCGTCGAACGCTTCGGCGACGCCGTGCTGCCCCTGCGGCTGGACATCACCGACCGCGCCGCGGCGATCGCCGCCGTCGAGGCGACGGTGGCGAAGTTCGGGACCCTGGACGTGCTGGTCAACAACGCCGGCTACGGGCACTTCGGCATGGTCGAGGAGCTCACCGAAGAGGAGATCCGCGCGGAGCTGGACACGAACTTCTTCGGCACGCTCTGGCTGACCCAGGCGGCCCTGCCGGTCATGCGCCGGCAAGGGCGCGGCCGGATCATCCAGGTCACCAGCGAAGGCGGTGTCCGCGCGTTCCCCGGCATCGGCGCCTACCACGCGTCGAAATGGGCGGTGGAAGGGCTTTCGCAGTCCCTGCGGCAGGAGGTCGCGGCGTTCGGGATCGACGTGATCTGCCTGGAGCCCGGCCCGTACCGCACGGACTTCGGCGGTGGCAGCATCCGCACCAGCGCCCCGAACCCGGACTACGACGACGTCCGCGAGGCGGGCCGGATCGAGTGGGACATGGGCGATCCCCGCGCGACCCGCGGCCCCCTGCTGGAACTGGCGGACACCGACAAGCCGCCGCAGCGCGTGTTCTTCGGCAAGTCCTTCGCGGCGGTCGAAGAGGAGTACCGCGAGCGCCTGGAGACGTGGCGCGAGTGGGAACCCCTCGCCCAAGCCGCCTTCGGCTGAGGGTGCGGGAGCGGCCCGGCCGCCGGATCCCGCCCGGATCCCGCGTGCCACCCCGGATTCGTGGTTCGCTGGGGGCATGACGAAGGCGGAGCGGTGGCGTCGGTACTGGGACCGCAAGTCCGCGACCTACGACGCGGAGATGAGCGTCTGGGACCGCCGCCTCTTCGGTGACTCGCGGGAGTGGGCGTGCGGGCAGGCCGTGGGCGAAGTGCTCGAGGTCGCCGTCGGGACCGGGCTGAACCTTCCGGCCTATCCCGCCGACGTCACCCTGACCGGCCTCGACCTCAGCGCCGGGATGCTGGACCTCGCCCGGGCCCGCGCGGAGAAGCTCGGCCGCGAGGTGACCCTCCGGCAGGGCAGCGCGCACGAGCTGCCGTTCGGCGACGCGTCCTTCGACACGGTCGTGTGCACCTTCGGCCTCTGCGCGATCCCGGACCACGCGGCGGCCGTGGGGGAGATGGCGCGGGTGCTGCGGCCCGCCGGACGGCTGATCCTGGTCGATCACGTGGCGAGTTCGGTGTGGCCGGTGCGGGGGATGCAGTGGCTGGTCGAGCTGGCCAGCGTGCCCCTGGCCGGCGAGCACTTCCGGCGCCGGCCGCTGAAGGAGGTCGAGGCGCGGGGGATGCGCGTCGAACGGCGGGAGCGGTTCAAGCTCGGGCTGGTCGAGCGGCTGGTCGCCCGTCATGGATGAGCGCGTCGCGATGGAGCTGATCGAGCGGGCCCGGGCCGAGACCGAGCGGCTGGCCGCCTCGCTCGCGCGGCAGCGGGACGGCATCGTCGAAGCCTCGGAGTTCACCAGCAACGACGACGAGCACGACCCGGAAGGCGCCACGATCGCGTTCGAACGGGCGCAGGTCCAGGCGATGCTGCGGCAGGCCCAGGACGACTTGGCGGACCTCGGCCGCGCCGCCGAGCGGGTTCGTGCCGGCACCTACGAGACCTGCGAACGCTGCGGCGGCCCGATCGCGGAAGAGCGGCTCGCCGCCCTCCCCGCGACGCGGATCTGCATCGCCTGCGCGAACAGGGCGCGCTGAGCTGATCGAGTGTCTTCTTCGCCATCATCCGGACAGGAATGACGCCGTTTCTTGTTTCGCCGCGAGGATGGTTGTAGACAGTCCCTCGGCTGATTGAAACGTTTTTATGGCGTCAGGAGACGTTCATGCGCCGGCTGGGAACCTCAATGACGAGACGTGCTGTCGTCGTCGCGCTCACGCTCGCCACGGCGGTCGTACCCGCCACGACGGCGAGTGCGCAACCGGCGCACGGCGGCCCCCTGCCGCCGACCGCGCTGCGGGCCGACGGCCAAGTGGCGAACGTCCTGGTCGGCAGTCCACGGCCGATCCTGGCGTGGACGGTGAACGACGCCGGCCGCGCGGAAACCCAGACGGCGTACGAGATCCGCGTCGACGGTCCCCGGTCCCATTGGGACTCCGGGCGGGTGGTTTCGGGCAACTCGGTCGATGTCGCCTATACCGGACCGGCCCTCGACAGCGACCGCACCTACGAGTGGTCGGTGCGGACGTGGAACAGCGAAGGGCGGCAGTCGCCGTGGTCGGCGCCCGCCCGCTTCGACACCGGCCTGCTGCAGCCCGCCGACTGGTCCGCCTGGTGGCTGCAGGTCGACGACGGCGCGCTCGTCCGGGGCGGCTTCGACGTCACCAAGCCCGTCGCCCGCGCCCGGCTGTACTTCGGCGCGCAGGGGGTGGCCGAGCCGCACCTCAACGGCGCCCGCGTCCAGCCCCAGCAGGTGCTCGACTCCGCCGTCACCGACTACGCGGCTCGCGTGCTCTACCGCGACCTCGACGTCACGAAGCTGCTCAAGCCCGGCCGCAACGCGCTCGCGTTCATGGCCGGGAAGGGCCAGTACACCGGCCGCCCGGCGCTCGTCGCGCAGGTCGACGTCACCTACACCGACGGCTCGACCGCGCGGTTCGGCACCGGCACCGACTGGAAGGCCCACGCCGGCCCGGTGACCGGCGACGACTTCTACTACGGCGAGACCTACGACGCCCGCAAGGAGATCGCGGGCTGGGACACCGCCGGCTTCGACGCCGGTGCCTGGCCCGCCGCGCACGCCGTCGCCCCGGAGTCCCACCGCCAGAGCCTGGCGCAGGGCAAACCGGTCACCGCGTCGGACACGACCACCTGCTGCGGCTGGTCCCCGGCGGCCGCCACCGACGGCATCGACGGCTCGATCGACGCGTCCGAGGGCTACCACTCCGCCATCGAATCCAGTGCCGACGCCGCGAAGTGGGTGCAGGTCGACCTCGGCTCGGCGCAGCGGCTCGGCTCGGTGGCGCTGTTCCCGGCGCGCCCGACCAACGACACCTCGGGTGACGTCGTCGGCGCCGGCTTCCCGGTGCGCTACCGGGTCCAGGTCGGCGACGACCCGGCGTTCGCCACCGCGACGACCGTCGCCGACCGCACGGACGCCGACCAGCCCAACCCGGGCACCGCGGCCGTCACGCTGCCCGCGAACGTCACCGGCCGGTACGTCCGGGTGACCGCGACGAAACTCGCCTGCGCCGGCACCAGCTGCACCTTCCGGCTGGCCGAGATCGGCGTCCACGGCCCGAATCCCGCCGTCGTCAGCAGTGGCGTCACGCAGCTGCAGGCCGACATCACCCCGCCGACCCGGATCGTCGCGAACCACGACCCGGTCAAGGAAACCCGGCCCGCGCCGGGCGTGCGCGTCTACGACTTCGGCCAGAACCGCACCGGCCAGGCGACGCTGCGGGCCGCGCAGCCCGCCGGGACGACGGCGTCACTGAAGAAGGGCGAGATCCTCGACGCGAACGGCCGCGTCTCGACCGCGAACATCAGCTTCAACGGCTCCGAACCGGCCCGCCAGACCGACCACTACACGTTCAGCGGCACCGGCACCGGCACGTACCTGCCGCACTTCAACTACGCCGGTTTCCGCTACGCCGAGCTGACCGGCGTGCCCGACGACGCCGTCGTCACCGTGACCGCGCAGGAGATCCACACCGATGTCGCTTCGACGGGCCGGTTCGGCACCTCGGACCCGGGGCTCGACCGGATCCAGGCCGCCGTCACGCAGACCCAGCTGAACAACCTCGAGTCGATCCAGATGGACTGCCCGACCCGGGAACGCCACGGCTGGCTCGGCGACGCCGCCGACTCCGACCAGGAGGCGATGGCCAACTTCGACATGCAGGCGTTCTACACGAAGTGGCTCGGCGACATGGTCACCAGCGCCGGCGCCGACGGCAGCCTGCCCTCGGTCGCGCCGGTCAACGGCCGCACCGACTGGCTCACCGACCCCGCGTGGGGCACCGCCTACCCGCAGATCATCTGGGACTCCTACACCCAGTACGGGAATTCGCAGCTGCTCGCCACGCACTACGACCACGTCAAGGCGTGGGTCGACTACCTCGGCACGATCAGCGACGCCGACCACGTCGTCGTCAACCCGCCGACGTCCTGGGGTGACGACTGGCTCTCGACGGTCAGCACCCCGCACGGCTACTTCCAGACCGGCTTCTCCTACCTCGACGCGCAGCTGCTCGCGAAGATGGCCGGAGCCCTCGGCCAGCAGGCCGACGCCACGAAGTACAACGCGCTCGCCGGGCAGATCGCGACGGGCTTCCTCAAGCGCTTCTACTCCGCCGACACCGGCGTCTTCGGCACCGGGACGCAGCTGTCCTACGCACTGCCGCTCGTGTTCGGACTCGTCCCGGCCGGCCGCGAGCAGTCCACAGTGGACCGCCTGGTCGCCGACGTCGCCGCGCACCAGAACCACGTCACGACCGGGTTCGTCGGCACCACCCTCGTGTTCCAGGCGCTCGGCAAGTACCAGCGCAACGACGTCGCGCTCGCCATCGCGCAGCGCACCGACTACCCGAGCTTCGGCTACATGGTGAACCAGGGCCCGGGGACCATCTGGGAGAAGTGGGACAACTCCTCGGCCCCGGACGGCACGTCGTCGAAGGACCACATCGGCCTCGGCGGCGCGATCGGCCAGTGGTTCCAGCAGCAGCTCGCCGGGATCCAGCCCGGCACCCCCGGCTGGCGCGAGTTCACCCTCGCGCCCGCCGTCGCCGGGAACCTCACCCACGTGACGGCGCAGCAGCAGACCGTGCGGGGGACCGTGGTGAGTTCATGGCAGCGTGACGGCAGCACCCTCACCTACCACGCCACGATCCCGGTCGGCGCGAAGGCGACGATCCGGCTGCCCCTGCTGGGCGGCAAGCAGTCGTCGGTGCGGGAGAACGGGCGGACGATCTTCGCCGACGGCCACGCCGCCCAGCCCGACCCCGGGCTGAGCGTCGGCCGGGCCGACGACGAGACGCTCACCCTGACCGCCGGCTCGGGCGACTACACGTTCACCGTGACGCCGCCGCGCACGCCGTTCACCCGGCTCGCGCTCACCACGGGCACGCCCGCCGCGATCACGGCGGGCGGCAGCGGTGACGTCCCGGTCGTTGTCGAAGGACGGTCCACTGTGGCCGGTCAGGCGACGCTCGGCGCGCAGGTGCCGGTGGGTTGGACCGTGACGGCCACTCCGGCCGGGATTCCGTTGACCCCGGCCACCTCCGAGACGCCGGCGACCGTGCGGCTCACCGTGCCCGCCGGCGCCAAGAGCGGGCTGTACCCGGTGACGCTGACCGTGAAGCCACCTCGTGGTGAGGCGGTGAAGACGACCGTGAACGTGCCGGTGTTCGGCAGCTGGGCGAGCGGCACGACGGCCGCGGCGTCCAGCGAGCACGCACCGAACGTCGTCAACGGCGCCACCCGCACCTATGTCGCGTCGAACGCGATCGACCACGACCTCGCGACGTTCTGGAACGACGACACCGACAGCCGGTACCCGGACACGCTCACCGTCACGGCGCCCGCCGCGACCGCGCTGACCGGCGTCGGCTTCGCGTCCCACCCGGACGGCGTCCCGACCGACTTCACCGTGCAGACCTGGGACGGCGCGCAGTGGGCCGACCAGGTCCACGTCACCGGCAACACCGCCGTGGACCGGTGGATCCCGTTCCCGGCGCCGGTGACCACGACCCAGGTGCGGATCGTCGTCGCGGCCGCGCAGAACAGTTTCACGAGGATCGCGGAGGTGACGCCGTGAAACGGCGTGGAGCAGCCCTGATCGCGGCCGTGCTGATCACCGGCACGGTGGTCCCCGCCGCGGCCGAGGCGGCGCCCGCGTCGCCTTCCGCTTGTCCCTGGGTGGGATCCCACGCGCCCGTGGACAAGCGGGTCGCGCAGGTGCTCGGGCAGATGACCCTGGACGAGAAGATCACGATGGTGCACGGCACCGCGGCGGGCGGTTACACCGGCCGCGTCGCGGGCAACGACCGGCTGTGCGTCCCGTCGCTGAAGATGGAGGACGGCCCGCTGGGCGTGAACCTGGGCAACACCACCCAGCTGCCCGCCGCGTCCGCCGTGGCCGCGTCGTTCGACGCCTCGCTGGCCAAGACCTATGGGTCGGTGATCGGCGCCGAGGACAAGACAAAGGGGGTCGACGTCGACCTCGGCCCGACGATCAACATCGTCCGCGATCCGCGCTGGGGGCGGGCGTTCGAGTCCTACAGCGAAGATCCCTACCTGGCCGGGCAGATGGGCGCGGCCGACATCGACGGCGTCCAGTCCCAGGGGGTGATGGCGCAGGTGAAGCACTGGGCCGTCTACAACCAGGAGGAGAACCGCAACACCACGGCCGACAACGCGGTGATCGACGACCGGACCGTGCACGAGATCTACGCCAGCGCGTTCGGGAACGTCGTCGCGAAGGCCAAGCCGTCGTCGGCGATGTGCTCGTACTCCTCGATCAACGGCACCTACGCGTGTGAGAACCCGTATCTGAACGACATCCTGAAGCAGGACTTCGGCTTCGACGGCTTCATCACGTCGGACTGGGGCGCCACGCACAGCGCGGCGCCGTCGGCGAACGCCGGGATGGACATGGAGATGCCCGGCCAGGACTTCTTCGGCGCCACACTGAAGACGGCCGTCCAAAGTGGACAGGTGCCGCAGTCCCGGCTGGACGACATGGTCACCCGCATCCTGCGCGAGGAGTTCCGCTTCGGGCTGTTCGACCACCCGTCCGCCGACACTCCGGACGCGGCGGCGTCGACCGCCGGGCATCTCGCGGTGGCCAAGAAGGCCGCCGAAGACGGCACGGTCCTGCTCAAGAACGACGGCTTGCTGCCACTGGACGCGCACAAGCTGCGCTCGGTCGCGGTGATCGGCGACGGCGCGGGCAAGAACACGCTCAGCTCCGGCGGCGGCAGCGCGCACATCGCCGGCACCGGCACGGTCACGCCGTTCGACGGCATCAAGGCGCGGGCGGGCTCGGGCATCGACGTCGAGTACGCGCAGGGCAACCTCGGCACCGGCAGCGCGCTGCCCCCGATCGAGAGCAGTGCGCTCAAGCCGCCGTCGGGCACCGGCACCGGCCTGCAGGGGGACTACTACGCGAACACCGACTCGTCCGGGACGCCGGTGGTGACCCGCACCGACCCGCAAGTGGCGTTCACGTTCAGCGGGGCGCCCGCGCCCGGCGTGCCCGCGACGAACTTCTCGGCCAAGTGGACCGGCACGCTCACCGCGCCCGCGACCGGCACGTACACCCTCGGCCTGACCAGCGACGACGGCAGCCGGCTGCTCGTCGGCGGTCAGCAGGTGATCGACAACTGGGGTGACCACGGCGCGCAGACCAAGACCGCGCAGGTCCCGCTGACCGCGGGCCAGCCGGTCCAGGTCGAGGTCGACTACTACCAGGGTGGCGGCGACGCCTCGGTCAGCCTCGGCTGGCTGCCGCCGGGGGAGGACCTCGTCGGGCAGGCGGCCGCGCTCGCCGCGAAGTCCGACGTCGCGGTCGTCTACGCCAACGACTACGAGTCCGAAGGCGGCGACCTCGCCGACATCGACCTGCCCGCCGACCAGAACAAGCTGATCGACGCCGTCGCGGCGGCCAACCCGAACACCGTCGTCGTGCTCACCACCGGCTCCGCGGTGACGATGCCGTGGCTGGCGAAGGTCAAGGGTGTCTTCGAGGCGTGGTACCCGGGCCAGGAGGCGGGCCACGCGATCGCGTCGCTGCTCTTCGGCGACGTCGCGCCGTCGGGCAAGCTGCCGGTGACGTTCCCGACGTCCCTGGATCAGGTTCCGGCGTCCACTCCGGAGCAGTGGCCCGGTGTCGCCGGCAAGGTCCAGTACTCGGAGGGCCTCGACGTCGGCTACCGCTGGTACGACCGGAAGAACCTGACCCCGTTGTACCCCTTCGGTTTCGGGCTCTCGTACACGACCTTCCGGTTCTCGAACCTGAAGGTGGACGGCGACACGATGCGGGAGAACGGCCGGCTCTCGGTCAGCGCGGACGTCACCAACACCGGTGCGCGGCGGGGTGCCGAGGTCGCCCAGCTGTACCTGAGCGATCCGGCGTCCACCGGGGAGCCGGTCAACCAGCTCAAGGGCTTCCAGAAGGTGGATCTCCAGCCGCGCCAGACGCAGCGGGTCCGGTTCGAGCTGACCGCGCAGGACGCGTCGTACTGGAGCACCGACGCGCACGCGTGGGAACTCGGCGTCGGCCGGTACACCGTCCGCGTCGGCGACTCGTCCCGGAACCTCCCGCTGTCGGGCGGCTTCCGCGTCGACCACACCACTGGACCGCGGTTCACGAAGGTGGCCGCGCCCGCGATCGCGGCGCCGGGCAAGACCCTCTCGGTGACGACCACCTTCACCAACGGCGCCACCGAAACCGTGCACGACGCTTCGACCAGCCTGGCCGTCCCGGCGGGCTGGAAGGCGACGCCGCGCATCCCGGCCGTCGCCCGGACGGTCCGGCCGGGGGAGTCGGTGCCGACCACCTGGGCGGTGACGGTCGGCGCGTCGGCGGCGCCCGGCCCGGTCCCGTTGTCCGCCACCACCCGGTACGCGGGTGGCTCGGTCCGGGGCACGGCGAGCACGCAGGTCGCCTACCCCAACCTGGCGGCGGCCTACACGGACGTCGGCGTCACCGACGACGCGAACCCGGCGCCGGGCAACCTCGACGGCGCGGGCTTCAGCTTCTCCGCCCAGGCCCTGGACTCGGTGGGCGTCCACCCCGGCGGCCCGGTCACGAGCGGCACGGCGACGTTCACCTGGCCCGACGTCCCCGCTGGGCAGCCGGACACGGTGACCACGGTCGGCCAGAGCGTCACCCTGACCGGCTCGGGGACGGCGCTGAACCTGCTGACCACCGGCACGAACGGCACGCAGAGCGGCCCGGTCACCGTGACCTACGCCGATGGCACGACGTCCACCTCGACGCTGACCGTCGCGGACTGGTACGCCAACCAGGCCGTGGCCGGCTGCGTCCTCGTGGCGACGACGCCGTACTGGAACCGGCCCGCAGGAAGTACGTACCCGCACGACCAGAAGGTGAGTCTCTACGCGGCTTCCGTGCCGCTGACGGCGTCGAAGCAGGTCGCGTACCTGACGCTGCCGGCGAACAAGCAGCTGCACGTCTTCGCGACTGCGTTCACCGCGTGAAGCCGTAGCGCAGGAACCGCATGGCGTCGCGGACCGGCGGCACGTGGGCGAACGCCCGCGTCGCCGCCCGGGCCGCGACGCCGCTCTGGTGCCCGCCGATGAGGTCGACGGCGGAGCGCTCGTCGAGCAGCCGCAGCGGCGGGTGCTCGGTGGCGAAGGCCTCCGGCGCGGGCATCGCCCAGCGGAAGCCGGTGTCCGCGCGGCGCATCGAGGGCTGCAGGCCCGCGATCGTCTTGACCCACGGCGCGACGCCGTCGAAAACGAGACGGCCGGTGGGGAAGTGCCGCAGCGCCCGGTCGACCAGCCGGTCCACGTCGTCCGGGGCGAGGTACATCAGCAGCCCTTCGGCCAGCACCAGAGCCGGCCGATCCGCCGGGACCTCGTCCCACCACGCGGCCTCGGTGACCGACGAGCCCACCGTGCGGACGCCGTCGATCGGTCCGTAGATGCGTTCGCGGAGTTCGATGACGTCGGGGTAGTCGACGTCGATCCACTGGGCCGTCGCCGGGCGGGTGATGCGCAGCGGCCGGCTGTCCAGGCCGCACGCCAGATGCAGGACCAGGCCGTCGGGGTGGCCGGCGAGGAAGTCGCGGGTCCAGGCGTCGAACTGGCGGGCGCGGGTCGCGATCAGGGGCGCGTTGCCCTTGAGGTTGCCGAGCCGGCCGAAGTCGTAGCCGATCCGGTCGACGACGTCCTGCGCGAACGGGTCACCGAGGATCGGCGTCGGGCGGCGGTTGTCGAGGGCGCGCAGGTACAGCGCCATCAGCAGGGTTCCTTCTCCTGGCTCAGGCGGACCTGTTCGGTCATCGGGAGTCTCCGTTCTCCGGCGGTCGCAGGAGCGAGCCGACCCAGTGGTAGACCGAGTGCGCGGCGCGCAGCCGGGACGCGCGTTCGGCGTCCGGGCCGACGAGGTCGAGGCCCTGGTGGAGGACGTCCTCGAAGGCGCTCATCCCCTCGATGCGCCGGCGGACCGCGGTTTCCCAGCCCTGGTCGTCGAGGCGGTAGTAGGCGGTGCGGTCACCGGCCCGGGTGTAGCGGCGGACCAGCCCGGTGGCGGTCAGGGAGCGGATGTTCGCCGTCATCGACGCGCGGCTCGCCTTGATCCCGGCGGCGATATCGGCCGCGGACTGCTCGGCGGGTTCGCAGATCATCAGCCAGCCCAGGATGCGCCCGGTGATCGGCGGCAGTCCTTCCTGGCGCGCGAAGAAGGCCGAGACCTGCTCGATCCAGGCTTCCTCGTCCACCCGCGTCTCCCTCCAGCCATTACAGTCGCGACTGTAACATGCGCCGAATGTGACCCGGCTCACTCGCGGGCGAAGTTTCTGTGATCCAGGATGGTCGGGCCCGGTCTCCTGGTCGTACGGGAATTCGTCGGCGGAGTGAGGGTGTGGACGTGATCGGTCAGAAGCGGCTCGAGCAGGTGGACGTGTCGCAGGTGGTCGCCGCGCGGGCCGGCGACCGGGCGGCGCTCGACGCCCTGGTGGCCGCCTACCTGCCGCTGGTCTACAGCATCGCCGGCCGCGCGCTCTCGTCCGACGCCGACGTCGACGACGTCGTGCAGGAGACGATGCTGCGCGTCCTGCGGGGCATCGAGACCCTGCGGGAGCCGGCCCGGTTCCGGTCGTGGCTGGTCGCCGTGACGATCAACCAGCTCCGCGAGCACCACCGCCGCCGGAGCGCGGCCCCGGACCCGCTGGCCGAGTACGACGAGCGCCCGGACCCGGGCGCCGAGTTCGCGGAGATCGCCCTGGCCCGGCTGCACATCGCCGAGCAGCGCCGCGAGGTCGACGAGGCGGCCCGCTGGCTCGACCCGGCGGACCGCGAACTGCTGGCCCTGTGGACCCTCGAGCGTGCGGGGCACCTGACCCGCACCGAGGTGGCGGAGGCCCTGCGCCTGGACGCCCACCTGGTGACGGTCCGCGTGAGCCGGCTGAAGACCCGCCTGGAGACGATCCGCCCGCTGGTGCGCGCGTTGGCCGCCGAGCCGCGGTGCGCGCGCCTGGATCAGGCGTCGGCGGGCTGGTCCGGCCGCCCGGGACCGTTGTGGCGCAAGCGTTTCCTGCGGCACGTGGAAGAGTGCGCGCACTGTCGCCGCGAGACGGACGACGCGGTCCCGGTGGACCGGATCCTCACGGGCGCGGCCCTGCTGGCGCTCCCGTTCGGGTACCTGCCGCAGCTGCTGGCGAACCTGGGAGACGTGGTTTCGGGACCGGCCGCGGTCGCGGGCGGTGGTGCCGCGAGTGGTGCCGTCGCCGGGAGCGCCGCCGGGGGTGGCGCAATTGGCGCCGCGGGGAGTGGTGGTGCCGGGAGTGGTGCCGCCACCGGAGGTGGGATGGCTGCGGGTGCTGGTGCCGGGGGTGGCGCGATTGGCGCCGCGGGGAGTGGTGGTGCCGGGGGTGCCGCCGTCGGTGCCGGGAGTGGTGCCGCCACCGGAGGTGGGATGGCTGCGGGTGCTGGTGCCGGTAGTGCTGCGGGTGGCGCCGCAAGTGGTGCGGCCGCGGGTGCGGGTGCCGCGGCCGGGGTGGGCGCGGCCGCGGGTGCCGGTGCTGCCGCGGCGGGCACTGCTGTGGCGGCGGGTGCCCTCGCTCGATTCCTGGCCACAAAACCCTTCCTCGCGGCCGCCGGCGCGGCCATCGTCTGTGCGCTCGGCGTGGCCGGGGCCGTGGTTCTTTCCCAGCCCGGCCAGCCGGTCCAGCCGCCGGCCGCGTTGTCCGGTGGCACGTCCGAGCCCGCTCCGGCGCCCGTGACCGAACCCGGCACGACCGCCGCCCCGACCTCCGCGCCGGTGGCGAGCACCTCGGCAGCGGCGTCCACGCAAGCGAGTCCGACGCCGACGGCCGCCGCACCGCCGGCTCCGAGTTCGGCGAAACCGCGGGTCCTGACTCCCGAGGAACGGGTCCTCGCGCTGATCAACGACCAGCGCGCCGCCGCCGGATTGGCCGCGCTGCGGATGGATCCCGCGCTGGTCACCGGCGCCGCGGCGCACAACCGGACGATGGCCGGCGGGTGCGGCCTGTCGCACCAGTGCCCCGGCGAGGCCCCGCTCGGCGACCGCGAGCACGCGGCGGGCGCGCAGTGGAACTCGGCCGGCGAGAACATCGGCACCGGCGGCCCGGTCGCCGACGCGACCGACCCGATCGCGCGGATGGCCCTCGGCCTGACCCAGAGCATGATCGACGAGAAGCCCCCGAACGACGGCCACCGCCGCAACATCCTGAGCACGTCGTTCACCCGCATCGGCATCGTCGTCACCCGAGACTCCCACGGTTCGGTCTGGCTGACCCAGGACTTCGCCGGCAGCTGACGCGGCCTTCGGGCAGGCGAAGGCCCCCACATTCCCCGGCGAACCCAGCGGCCTCCCGGCGACCCCCGACCGGCCGTAACCCGGTGACCCGGCGACCCCGCCAACCCGGCCGGGCGCGACCCGGCGAATCCGGCGCCCCGGCGAATCCGGCGACCCGGTGATCAGCTGCTCGGCGACCCCGCCAGCTCAGCCGGGCGAGACCCGGCGAACCCCAGCGGTCCGGCGAGCCCCAGCGGTCCGGCGGCTCAGCGAACCCGGCGAGCCCCAGCGGTCCGGCGAGCCCCAGCGGTCCGGCGGCTCAGCGAACCCGGCGAGCCCCAGCGGTCCGGCGAGCCCCAGCGGTCCGGCGGCTCAGCGAACCCGGCGAGCCCCAGCGATCCGGCGAACCCCAGCGGCCCGGCGGCTCAGCGAACCCGGCGAGCCCCAGCGATCCGGCGAACCCCAGCGGCCCGGCGGCTCAGCGAACCCGGCGAACCCGGCGAACCCGGCGAACCCGGCCGGTCCCCACCGTCGCGACCTCCGTCCTTTGTAGACCGACAAACGCGCGCGACCAAGTGGCGTCCTCCTGATGGAGCAACGCCGCTTAGTCGTAAATTTACTCATCCATGTCAAGTTCTTGCAGATCGTCTCCCGGTTGTTGCATGCTCGTACGACTCTGGCTCCCCTCCTGCTGTCTCGAAGAAGAGAAGACGCCATGACACGTATGCGCCTGTCCCGGCTCGTCGCAGGTCTCCTCGCTGCGGGGCTCACCTTCACCGGGCTCGCCTCCGCGGCCGGTGCGCCACCACCGCCACCTCCGGAAACCGCCCAAGTCCGGCCGGCCGCGCTCGCCGAAGTGCCGCTGACCCGCACCGTGTCGGCCAGCAGCGCGCTGCCCGGCTACCCCGTCGCCAACACCGTCGACGGCAACCAGGACACCTACTGGGAGTCCGCGAACAACGCCTTCCCGCAGTGGCTCCAGGCCGACCTCGGCTCGGCCAAGGCCCTCTCGCGGGTCGTGCTGAAGCTGCCCGCGGCCTGGGAGTCCCGCACCCAGACGCTCGCCGTGCGCGGTAGCACCGACGGCACCTCGTTCACCGACCTCGTCGCGTCGAAGGGGTACGCGTTCGCCCCCTCTGGCAACACCGTCACGATCCCGGTGACGGCGTCGACCCGGTACGTGCGGCTGAACATCACGGCCAACACGCAGTGGCCCGCCGCGCAGCTCTCGGAGTTCGAGCTCTACGGCGCGGACACCGGCGACACGCAGGCGCCGTCCGCGCCCGCGAACCTCGCGCTGACCGAGCCCGCCTCCGGCCAGATCGGGCTGAGCTGGTCGGCTTCGACGGACAATGTCGGCGTCACCGGCTACACCGTCTACCGCGACAACGCGCCCGTCACGACGGTCACCGGCACCACGTTCGGCGAGACGCGGCCCGCGGGCACGCGCGTCGAGTACTTCGTGCGGGCCAGGGACGCCGCCGGCAACGAGTCCGCCGACAGCAACCACGTGGTGCGCCAAGGTACCCAGGCCGGCACGAACCTCGCTGTGGGCAAGCCGATCGAAGCGTCTTCGACGGTCAACAACTTCGTCGCGACCAACGCGAACGACGGCAACACCGCCACGTACTGGGAGTCCGCCGCGGGCTACCCGAACACGCTGACGGTGAAGCTCGGCGCCAACGCCGACCTCGACTCGGTCGTCGTCAAGCTCAACCCGGACGCGGCCTGGGGCGCGCGGACGCAGAACTTCGAGGTCCTCGGCCGTGACCAGGGCGCGACCGCGTTCACGTCGCTGAAGGCCCGCGCCGACTACCGCTTCGACCCGGCCGGCAACCAGAACTCGGTGACCATTCCGGTCAGCGGCCGGGCCGCGGACCTGCGGCTGCAGTTCTCCGCCAACTCCGGCGCGCCCGGCGGGCAGGTCGCCGAACTCCAGGTGCTCGGCACGCCGGCGCCGAACCCGGACCTGGTCGTCACCGGCACGTCCTGGACGCCGGCGAACCCGACCGAGACCAGCCAGGTCGCGGTGTCCGCGACCGTGAAGAACGCGGGTACCGCGAACGCCGCGGCGACGACCGTGAACGTCAGCCTCGGCGGCACCGTCGTCGGCAACGCGGCCGTCGGCGCGCTCGCCGCGGGCGCGTCCACCACGGTGACCGTGAACGCGGGCACCCGGCCGCAGGGCACCTACAGCGTGTCCGCGACCGTCGACCCCGCCAACACCGTGGTCGAGCAGAACGACACCAACAACACCTACACGTCACCGACGTCGCTGGTGATCGCGCAGGCGCCGGGGCCGGACCTCGAGGTCACCGGCATCACGTCGAACCCGCCGAACCCGGCGGTCGGCGCGGCGGTGTCGTTCACCGTCGCGGTGCACAACCGCGGCACGAGCAGCGCGAGCGCGTCGGTGACCCGGGTGACCGTCGGCAGCACCACACTCGACGCCACCACCGCCGCGATCGCGGCCGGTGCCACGGCGAACGTCGCGGTGCCGGGCACCTGGACCGCCACCAACGGCGGCGCCACCCTGACGGCGACGGCCGACGCGACCAACACCGTCGCGGAGACCAGCGAGTCCAACAACGCGCTTTCGCGGGCCATCGTCGTGGGCCGCGGCGCGGCGGTGCCCTACACCGAGTACGAGGCGGAAGCCGCGCAGTACCAAGGCGAACTGCTGACGGCCGACCCGCTGCGCACGTTCGGGCACACGAACTTCGCGACGGAGTCCTCGGGCCGCCAGTCCGTGCGGCTGGCGAGCCAGGGCCAGTACGTGGAGGTCACCTCCACGAACCAGTCGAACTCGATCGTGGTGCGCAACTCGGTGCCCGACGCCGCGGCCGGTGGCGGCCAGGACTACACCCTCAGCCTGTACGTCAACGGCGCGTTCGCCCAGAAGCTGACGCTGTCCTCGACGCACAGCTGGCTCTACGGCACCACCGACGACCCCGAGGGCCTCACCAACCGGCCTGGGGGAGACGCGCGGCGCCTGTTCGACGAGTCGCACGCGCTGCTCGCGCAGTCGTACCCGCCGGGCACGAAGTTCAAGCTGCAGCGGGACAGCGGCGACAACGCGGCGTTCTACGTCCTCGACCTGGTCGACCTGGAGCAGGTCGCCCCGGCGACGGCGAAGCCGGCGGAGTGCACCTCGATCACGGAGTACGGCGCGGTGCCGAACGACGGCGTCGATGACTCGACGGCGATCCAGCGCGCGGTCACCGACGACCAGAACGGCGTCATCGCCTGCGTGTGGATCCCGGAAGGGCAGTGGCGGCAGGAGAAGAAGATCCTGACCGACGACCCGAACGTGCCCAACGGCGGCGGCCAGTACAACCAGATCGGCATCTCCAACGTGACGGTCAAGGGTGCCGGCATGTGGCGCTCGCAGCTGTACTCGCTGATCCAGCCGCAGGACGCGGGCACCATCAACCACCCGCACGAGGGCAACTTCGGGTTCGACATCGACAAGAACGTGCAGCTCTCCGACATCGCCATCTTCGGGTCCGGCCGGATCCGCGGCGGCGACGGCAACGCCGAGGGCGGTGTCGGCCTCAACGGCCGGTTCGGCACCGGCACGAAAATCTCGAACGTCTGGATCGAGCACGCGAACGTCGGTGTGTGGGTCGGGCGGGACTACGGCAACATCCCGGCACTGTGGGGGCCGGCCGACGGCCTGGATTTCAGCGGCATGCGGATCCGCGACACCTACGCCGACGGCATCAACCTCACGAACGGCAGCCGGAACTCGCGGGTGTTCAACTCGTCGTTCCGCACCACCGGTGACGACTCGCTCGCGGTGTGGGCGAGCCAGTACGTGAAGGACCCGTCGGTGGACATCGGGCACGACAACGTGTTCACCAACAACACGATCCAGCTTCCGTGGCGCGCCAACGGGATCGCGGTCTACGGCGGGTACGGCAACAAGATCGAGAACAACCTCGTCTACGACACGATGAACTACCCGGGCATCATGCTGGCGACCGACCACGACCCGCTGCCGTTCTCCGGGCAGACGACGATCGCCAACAACGCCCTCTACCGCTGCGGCGGCGTGTTCTGGGGCGAGCAGCAGAAGTTCGGCGCGATCACGTTCTTCGCGCAGAGCAAGGACATCCCGGGGGTGACGTTGCGGGACACCGAGATCCACGACTCGACCTACGACGGCATCCAGTTCAAGACGGGCGGCGGCGTGGTGACCGCGGCCGTCACGAACGTCAAGATCGACAAGTCGGACAACGGCGCGGGCATCCTCGCGATGAGCGGCGCCCGCGGCAGCGCGACGCTGACGAACGTGGCGATCACGAACTCGTCGACGGGCAACGTCGTCGTCGAGCCGGGCTCGCAGTTCGTGATCAACGGCGCGCCGATCCCGGCGGTGGTCGCTTCGGGCCGTCGCGAGACGCGGTAGCCGAGTCTGCCGCAGCCGGTCGTGAGTGGTTAGGGCGGTTCTAACCGCCCTAACCACTCACGACCACGGCGGGCCTTCGGATCCGTAGCGGGGGACCACCGCGAACACTTCGAGGTCGGTGGGCGCGCCCTTCGCGCGGAACTTGCGGCGACGCCGGACGGTGAACCGGTCGCGATCGAGGTTCGCCAGGACGTCGCCGGTGATCAGGACTTCGCCGCCGCCGGCCGCGTCCATGATCCGGGCCGCGATGTTGACGTCGACGCCGAAGTAGTCGCGCCCGACCCGGCGTGGGCGGCCCGTGTGCAGCCCCGCCCGCAGCTGGGGGCGGTAGCCGTCGAGGTCGATCGCGCTGACCGCACCGCACGTCTCGTACGCGGCTTCGACCGCGGCGGCGGGATCGGCGAACGCGGCCATCAGCCCGTCGCCGAGGCCTTTCACGACGCGGCCGCGGTGGCGGGCGATCGTCGCCTCGCTCGCGGTCGACACCGCGCGCAGCAGGTCCAGGGCCCGCGCGTCGCCGACGTCGAGGGCCCAGCTGGAGAAGCCGACCAGGTCGGTGAACACGATCGTCGTCTCGCCGGTGTCGCTTTCGCGGCCCTGGGCGACGGCCTGCCACACCTGCACCGCGGCCAGGCCGAGCTCGCGCATCGCGCTGGGCTGCTCGGCTTTCGCCTCGGCCAGCAGCCGCGCCACCCGGTCGGACGGGTGGCCCGCGGTCGTCGACAGCGCGTCGCCGAGGTCGCGGTCGCCGGGGACCAGGCGCCGCACGACGCGGGCGGATCGCACGAGGCCCGGGCGCCGGTCGGCCGCCCGCAGCAGGTCTACGAAGCGGGACACCTTGCGCGTCCGGTCCGGCTGTCCGTCGTGGCTGTCCGTCACCAGCCGCATGCTACCGGGAAGTAGCCTCGCGCGCGGCCACGTCCCTCGTACCTCGAAGGGGCGTCGACAGGACAAGTCTGAAAAGACCACTCAGCCGGGTGTGCTACGCCACAACGAGCGGACGGGAGGGCAGGATCAGAGCGTCGCGGGAGGCCGGGTGAGGTCGATCTCCGCCCACACGGTCTTCCCGGTGCTGCGCTGCCGCTGGCCCCAGGAGACCGAGATCGCGACGACGATCTCGAGGCCGTGCCCGCCGCTGTCCGACGGGGGACGGCGGCACGCGGGGTCGAGGCAGGCGTCGTCGACTTCGAGGCAGATCCAGCCGCGCTTACGCAGCAACCGGACCTGACGCGGGGGTTCGCCGTGCCGGAGGGCGTTCGAGGTCAGCTCGTCGAGCACCAGGACCACGTCGAGCCGCTGCCGCTCGGGCAGGTCCCGCAGCACCCGGTGGGCCCACGCCCGGACCGCGGGCAGCTCGCCGAAGTCGTCGGCGACCTCCAAGGCGACCACCCGCGGCTCGTTGTGGGTGCGTGTCGGCTGCATCGCAGGCCGTCCTCCTTGATCACGGTGCCACGGGAGTGACGGCCGGTCCCGGCGCCGGGCCGTGGGCGCGGATCCGCGCCCACGACCCGGTGTGCGGTCCCGGTGCCGCCGTGCCGAGGGGGGAGTGAACGCGGCGGAACCCGGGACCTCGGCCCGCTCGCGAGGGGAAAAATCGAGCGGGTCGCACTGGAGGAATTCCCGCGCCGCCCGCGGTGCGAAACCTGGCATTCCGGTGAATGCCCGCCGGCCGGGGTCGCCCGTTCGCCGGAGGGCGGCGTCGCCGATCGTCATGGTGTCCTCAATGGACGGTGTGGCCCGGGCACGCCGATGCCGGTGCCCGCACAACCCGGGACGGTCGGGGGGAAGCCGTCCTGGGCCGCGGGCACCGGCACCGGTGGTCGACGACGACCGCGCCTGTGGTCTCCGTCTGAGGGAAGAGACGCGATTCGCTGCATGATCGTTACAGCCGTCGTGCCGAACGGCCGGCCCCCGGATGGATCTCACGGAGGGAGCCGGCCGTCCGGTGACGCGATGGGCCCCTCGGCAGAGCCCACCGCGGTCCGTGCGCGTCCTGTCCGACGCGGCGGGGGTTACTTCGGGTGCTGGCCGGGACGGTCGACGTCGCCGCGCCAGGCGCCGGTCTCGTGACCGTCGCGGGTTTCGATGAACTTCTTGAAGCGGTCGAGGTCACCCTGGACGCGGTGGTCGAGGATGCCGGTCTTGTCGGCGACGTTCTCCACGAAGCCCTCGGGGTCGATGTCCATCTGGACGGTGACCCGGGTGTGGGCGTCGTCGAGGCGGTGCACGGTCACGACACCGGCGTGGTTCGGGCCGGAGTCGGACTTCCAGGCGATCCGCTCGTCGCGGTTCTGCTCGGTGATCGTCGCGTCGAACTGCTTGGTGACGCCGGCGACGCTGATGGTCCAGTGGGTGTGGGTGTCGTCCACCTGGTCGATGCGGTCGACGCCGTCCATGAACCGGGGGAAGTCGGTGAACTGGGTCCACTGGTTGTAGACGGTGCTCACGTCGGCTTCGACATCGACGGACTTGGTGATCGTGCTCATGCCGCGGTCAGCTCCTTTTCGTGGTCTCGGGTACCGCACCTGCAGTGCACGGCCACCCCACGGCTACCCGCTCGGCGCGAGAACAAACCGATCCGAATTCGATGCACTCGCACGTCCGTCCACTGTGGAGCACCGGTCACGAGCGCGCGGGCGCCCGCCGGCCGACCGCCAGGTCGCCCAGCCGCGCCAGCGACTCGGTGTTGCGGGGTCGCAGGAACAGTCCCTGCACGGCCTCCGGCAGCACCTTGGCCGGCCCGCGCACGACGTGCTCGGTCATCCGGACCAGCGTCCGCGCGCCGCCGTCGTGCGGGACCAGCGTGATGCCGACCGCTGCGGCGCCGGACGGCCACGCCTTCGCCTCCAGCGACAGCGAGCGGCCGGTCTCCACCGCCACGACCGTGGTCTCGTCCTGCAACTGCAGCGGCCAGGAGCCGACGCTGTGGTGGATCCGGCTGCCGACGGCGGGCCAGCCCGGGTCGACGGCCCGGATGTGCGAGCTGCCCACCACCCACCCGCCGTAGGACCAGCCGTCGGCGAGTACGGCGAAAACGGTCTGCGGCGGCGCGTCGACCACCCGGCTGACCTCGGTCATGGGGTTCTCCGTTTCATTCCGTGGGAAGCCCGCCGGGTACCCCGCGCGGGGCCGTCCCACGCGCCGGGTCCGCGCGGTACCGATCGGCGCGACCGGAGGCGGACGGCTAACGTGACGTCCATGGAGTCCTCGGAACCGGACCTGATCCGGGCGCTGGAGCGCGGGCTCGGTGCGTACGTCCAAGCCGTCGCCGCCGCGATCGGAGTCCCTGCGGAGGGGACGACGATCGAGATCAGCGACACGGCCACGGCCTACCTCGGGCTGTCCCGTCCCTGGCCGGGCCGCCCGCGCCACGACGTGATGCTGGTGTGGAGCGAACGCCGCGGCTGGACGGTCGCGGTGGAGACCGCGCCCAGTGAAGACACGGTCGTCCTCGCGCGCTGGCCGGGCGAGGAGCTCGTCCCGCCACCGGACGAGGTGGCCCGCTTCGTGGACGACGCCGCCGCCGGGCGAGTCGCGGAGAAGCACCGGATCACCGCCGTTCCCGGCACCCGCCGGGAACTGGCTCGGCGCCTCGAGGAGTACGTCTTCCAGCAGTCCGACCAGGTGTAGGTCCGATCGGCGTGCGAGTGCTGCTCGTCGAGTCCGACGACGACCTGCGCGCGGCGTACGACGCGACCCTGCGCGGCGGGCTTCGACGTCGACGCCGTTCGTGACCTCGGCGTAGGCGATCGAGCACCGCCCTCACCCGGCGTATGGCCGCCTCGGAACAAGGCGACGGAACACCGCGACGGCCCTAACGGAGCACGGTGAGTGCGTCCGGCCAGGGGCAGCCCGGGATTTCTGTCCGCTCAAGTCTCGCGAAACCCCCCGATCCGCCGTTGTGGCCGGCGTCTCACCTGTGCCACCGTCGATGCTGACAACGTTGTCTCCGAAGAGGGTGGGCCTCGTGGTCCGGATCGCCCGTGTGTCGCTCGTAGTTCTCCTCGCCGCCCTGGCGGTCCTCGTGCCCGTGAGCCCCGCCAGCGCGGGCACCGTGGCCGGCTACCCGGAGTTCCCGTACCCGGCGACCACCTACCAGGAGCCGTTCCGGGGGCAGTTCCACTTCAGCTCGCAGGCCGGGTGGATGAACGATCCCAACGGCCTGGTCTACGCCAACGGCCTCTACCACTTCTTCTACCAGCACAACCCGCACGGCCTCGAATGGGACACGATGCACTGGGGCCACGCCACCAGCCCGGACCTGGTGCACTGGACGCAGAAGCCGATCGCGCTGGAGCCGGACGTGCACCCCGGCATCCTGTTCTCCGGCGGCGGCGTCGTCGACCGGGACAACACGTCGGGGCTGAAGACCGGCCCGCTCGACCCGATCATCGTGTTCACCAACACGAACGGCGTCAGCGTCTACTACAGCAACGACAACGGCCGCAGCTTCCAGCCGTACGACAAGGGGCGCAAGCAGATCGAGATCCCGGAGGAGAGCCGGGACCCGAAGGTGGTCTGGGACGCCGCGCGCCGGCAGTGGGCGATGGTCGTGTGGTCCGATCGCGGCGGCCGGGGCGTCGACGTCTACACCTCACCCGACCTGCTGCACTGGAGTTTCGCCAGCCGGTACGCGGCGGACTGGCTCTTCGAATGCCCCGACCTGTTCCCGATGACGCTGAACGGCACGCAGCAGTGGGTGCTGACGTCGGCGACGAGCGAGTACGTCGTCGGTTCGTTCGACGGCAGGACGTTCCGCACCGACCGGCCGCAGCCGAAGAAGATGAACCAGGGCACCACGTTCGCCGGCGGCACGTTCTACGCCGCCGAGACGTTCTCGAACGCGCCGGGCGGCCGCGTCGTGCAGATGGCCTGGCAAGGCGGCAACCGCGGCAGCACCTGGACCGGCGACGCCACCTTCCCGGCGGAGCTGCGGCTCGTCGGCTCACCCGACGGGCCCCAGATCACGCGGACGCCGGTCGCCGAGCTGGATTCACTGCGGGCCGACAGCCGGAGCTGGCAGAACCAGACCGTGAGCCCCGGGAGCAACCTCTTCGGCGGGATCCTCGCCGACACCTACGAGATCACCGCGACCTTCGACGTCGCGAGCGCGACCGCCGCGCAGTTCGGCTTCGCGCTGCACAGCCGTTCCGACGGCAGCGCCGACCGGACCGTCGTCTACGACCGCGCGGCGGGCACGCTCTACGGGAAGCCCTTGGCGCCCACGAACGGCGAGGTCACCCTGCGGCTGCTGGTCGACCGCGGCCAGCTCGAGGCCTTCGGCGGCGACGGGCGGTTCTCCGTGGCCGACAACGTGAACTTCGACTCCGCCGCGGTCAGCCAGGGCATCCGGCTGTTCGCGACGGGCGGCCAGGTGCGGTTGAAGAGCGCGAAGTTCACCCGGCTCAGCACGAGCTGGGGCACCGCGCAGTCGACGCTGGAGAGCAACCTCGCCGGCCCGTGGCACGCGGCCGGCGGCTCGTGGACCGACACCAGCGGCGGGAAGCAGGCGCAGGCCACCGGCGACGCCTTCTACCTCGGCGCGAGCACCGCGGGCGACGCCGTCTACCAGGGCGACGTCCGGCTGGACACCGCGCAGGCGGCCGGGCTGACGTTCCGGGCGACCGACGACGGCGCCGGTTACACGGCCAACATCGACACGAGCGGCGTGGTGAAGCTGTGGCGGCCCGGCCGCGACATCGCGACGTACGCCACACCCATCGCGGCCGGCAGCACCCACCACCTGGAGGTGCGCACGACCGGCTCCCGCATCCAGGTCCTGCTCGACCACGGCAGCACGCCGGTCATCGACGCCACCGACGACGTCTACGCGTCGGGCCGGTTCGGCGCGAACGCCTACCATGGGACGGCGACCGTGCAGAACCTGAACACCGGCGCCGGCGGCCTGGACGCGTTCACCTCCGGCGCCTGGACCGCCCGGGGTGGCACCTGGACCACCACCCCGGACGGCCTCCGCGGCCGCTCGCCCGACGACGGCTTCTACCTCAGCGACCGCACCGGAACGGACTTCACCTACGACGGCGACGTGTCGGTCACCAACGGCACGGCGGCCGGCCTGACCTTCCGCGCGGCCGCCGACGGCACCGGGTACACCGCGAACGTCGACAGCGGCGGGCTGGTCAAGCTGTGGCGCCCCGGCCGCGACATCGCGACGTACGCGACGCCGATCATCGAGGGCCGCACGTATCACCTGACCGTGCGGACGACGGGCGCCCGCATCCAGGTCTGGCTCGACCACGGCGCCGCCCCGGTCATCGACGCCACGGACACCGCGTACGCGTCGGGGCGGTTCGGGGTGAACGGCTACGCGGGGAACACCCTCACCCAGCACCTGGCGATCAGCTGAGTCACCAGCCGAGCTCGGCGTCGTCCTCCTGGAAGGTGCCCGTCGGGCCGTCCTCGCCGATGACGGCCATCCGGACGACGGTCCGGGCGCTGATCTCGACCGGGCGGCCGTGCGGGTTCTCGACGCCGCCGAGCAGTGTCGCGGTGTAACCGGGCTCGACGGCGTTGAACTTCACGTCGGGCACCGCCCGCGCGTACTGGACCGTGAGCATCGAGACGGCCGCCTTGCTCGCGCCGTAGACGATCGCCGACACCTGCGACGCGGGCCGCTCGGGGTGGTGGTTGGCCGAGAACGAGCCGAGCGCGCTGGAGATGTTCACGACGACCGGGTTGGCGGACTTCCGCAGCAGCGGCAGCGCCGCCTCGGTGACGCGGACGATCCCGACCGCGTTCGTGTCGAACACCGCCAGCGCCTCCGGGCCGTTGAGGGCGAGCAGGGCGATGCCCGCGTTGTTGACGAGCACGTCGAGCCCGCCCTCGAGCTGGTCGAAGGCCGCGGCGACGGACGCGTCGTCGGTGACGTCGAGCGGGACGAACCGGGCGCCGACCTCGTCGGCGGCCGCGCGGCCGCGGTCGACGTCACGGGCGCCGAGGTAGACGGTGTGCCCGGCGGCGACGAGCTGGCGGGCGGTTTCCTTGCCGAGGCCCCGGTTGGCCCCGGTGATCAATGTGGTGGTCATGACCCGAGCTTCCGGCGCCGCCCGAGGGTTAGGCAGTCGTGCCGTTTTCGTAGGACCGCCAGGGCCAGGACAAGGCCACCGCGGGCGCGCACACTGGAGGCGTGGAGACGTGGGAGTTCGGCCGGATGGTGCGCCGCCGGCGCGACCGTGTCGCGCCCGAGACGGCCGGGGTGCCGGTGGGCCGGCGCCGCCGCGCGACGGGCCTGCGCCGCGAGGAACTCGCCGGTCTCGCGGGGATCTCCGCCGACTACCTGACCCGCCTGGAACAGGGGCGCGCGACCTCGCCGTCGGTGCAGGTCGTGGAGGCGCTGGCGCGTGCCCTGCGCCTGGCCGACGGGGAGCGCGACCTGCTGTTCCGCCTCGCCGGGCACGCCGCGCCCGGGCTCGACGTCGTCCCGTCGCGGATCACCCCGAGCGTCCAGCGCCTGCTCGACCGGCTGGCGCACACGCCGGTCGCCGTCTACGACGCCACCTGGACGCTCGTCGTCGCCAACGCGGCCTACGACGCGCTGATGGGGGAGACGACGGCCTGGCGCGGGATCGAACGCAACGCCGTCTGGCGCCACCTCGCCGGCCCCGGCACGCGCGCGGTCCACACCCCGGCGGAACACGCCGAATTCGTGGCGCAGCTGGTCGCCGACCTGCGGCTGAACGTGGCGCGGTACCCCGCCGACCGGAGCGTCACCCGGCTCGTCGAGCAGCTGTCGCGGACGCCGCGGTTCGTCGAACTCTGGGACGCCGGCGCGCCCGGGCCGGCCCAGGAGACGTCGAGGCACAAGGTCGTCGACCACCCGCTGGTCGGCCGCATCACCCTCGACTGCGACACGCTCATCGTGGCTGCGGACGACCTGCGCATCATGGTCTACACGGCCGAACCGGGCACCGAGGACGCCGAGCGCCTCGACCTGGCGATCGTGCTCGGTACGCAGACGCTCGTCTGAACGAGCCGTTGATCCGGGCTTCACCCCGTGTTCCCCCGCAGCGGTGGTGATTTCCCGCCGCAGCGGGCGATACTGGCGCGGTTCCCGGCCACCACACCCTCCGGAGCCCTGATGACGGACGTCAACCGCAGGCGGTTCTTGCAGCTCACCGGCGGCACCGCTGCCCTTTCGGTCCTTTCGGGCAGCATCGCCCGCGCGGCGGAGATCCCCGCCCACCACCGCACGGGCACCCTGCGCGACGTCGAGCACATCGTGGTCCTGATGCAGGAGAACCGGTCGTTCGACCACTACTTCGGCACGATGCGCGGCGTCCGCGGCTTCGGCGACCCGCGGCCGGCGACGCTGTCCTCGGGCAAGCCCGTCTGGGCGCAGCCGGACGGCGATCGCGACATCCTGCCCTTCCACCCCGACGCGGACAACCTGGGCCTGCAGTTCATCCAGGACCTCCCGCACAGCTGGAACGACACGCACACGGCGTGGAACCAGGGCAGGTACGACAAGTGGGTACCCGCCAAGGGCTCGACCACGATGGCCTACCTGACGCGCGAGGACATCCCGTTCCACTACGCGCTGGCCGACGCGTTCACGATCTGCGACAGCTACCACTGCTCGTTCATGGGCTCCACCGACCCGAACCGCTACTACATGTGGACCGGCTTCACCGGCAACGACGGCACCGGCGGCGGGCCGGTCCTGGGCAACGACGAAAAGGGCTACTCCTGGACGACCTACCCCGAGCGCCTGGAGAAGGCCGGCGTGTCGTGGAAGATCTACCAGGACGTCGGTGACGGTCTCGACGCCGCCGGGGGCTGGGGCTGGATCGACGACGCCTACCGCGGCAACTACGGCGACAACTCGTTGCTGTACTTCAACTCCTACCGCAACGCGAAGCCCGGCGACCCGCTGTACGACAAGGCCCGCACCGGCACGAACGCGAAGGCCGGCGACGGGTACTTCGACCGGTTGCGGGCCGACGTCAAGGCCGGGACGCTGCCGCAGGTCTCGTGGATCACCGCGCCGGAGGCGTTCTGCGAACACCCGAACTGGCCGGTGAACTACGGCGCCTGGTACCTCGCGCAGGTGCTCGACGCGCTCACCGCGAACCCCGAGGTCTGGAGCAAGACGGCGCTGCTGGTCACCTACGACGAGAACGACGGCTTCTTCGACCACGTGCTCCCGCCGTACGCGACGGCCGGCCAGTCCACTGTGGACACGACGGGGGAGATCTTCGCGGGCTCGGCGTCGAACCCGGGTGGCCCGTACGGCCTCGGCCAGCGCGTGCCGATGATGGTCGTGTCGCCGTGGAGCAAGGGCGGCTGGGTGTGCTCCGAGACGTTCGACCACACGTCGATCATCCGGCTCATCGAACGGCGCTTCGGGGTGGCCGAACCGAACATCACGCCGTGGCGGCGGTCGGTGTGCGGTGACCTGACGTCGGCGTTCGACTTCGCGCGCACGGACGTCCACGTGCCGAGGCTGCCGGACACGGCCGCCTACGCGCCGCCGGACCGCGAGCGGCACCCGGACTACGTGCCCGCCGTGCCCGCGAAAGGCGTGTTGCCGAAGCAGGAACGCGGGTCGCGCCCGGCGCGGGCCCTGCCGTACGACCTGGCCGCTGACGCGCGTGTGCACGGCGACCAGCTGACGCTGAGTTTCGCCAACCACGGCCGGGCGGGCGCGGCGTTCGTCGTGACGTCGCCGGCGGCGGACCCGCGGACGTACACCGTGGGCGCCGGACGCTCGTTGTCCGGCGCGGTGCCCACGGCCGGCGGGTACGACTTCACCGCCCACGGCCCGAACAGCTTCCTGCGGCAGTTCCGGGGCGCCGTCGCCGGGCCCGAGGTGAGCGCGCGCCAGGACGGCGGCTGCGTCGAGCTGACCCTGACCAACCCCGGGTCCGCCACGGTCCGGCTGACGATCACGGACGCGTACGGCCGCCGCTCGACGACCCGGCAGCTGCGGCCGGGCGCGCGGGCCGTCGAGAGGGTGGACACCGGGCGGAGCGGCAACTGGTACGACGTCTCCGTGACGTCGGACAAGGACCCGAAGTTCCTGCGCCGCCTGGCCGGTCACCTCGAGAACGGCCGTCCCAGCACCAGCGACCCGGCGATCCTCACGCGGTGAGCCGATAGGGCTGTCCCGTCGGACAGGATGCCGGTCATGCCTTGACGGGTATGACCGGCGTCACGTACGTTCCGCCGTGTCTTGAATCGTTTCAATCCACGGCGGGGGATCAACGGTGATCGAGAACGACCCTGTACGCACCACGGCGATCGGCGACTTCAGGCTCTCCCGGCGGCGGATGCTCGCGCTCGCTTCGGCCGCGGCCGTCGCCGGGACGGCCGGTGGCTGGGAGTTCGCCTACGCCACGCCGGAAACCAGTGCCGCGGCGGGCCGCTTCGCCGACCCGCGCCCGGATTCCCGGCCCACCGTGCTGTGGTTCTGGAACGGCACCGTCACCACCGCCCTGGTCGCCGACGGGCTGGCGGACCTGCGGGACAAGGGCATCCACGAAGTCCTGGTGTTCCCGTTCGACACAGCGGCCCTGAAACCGGCCTTCTTCACCGAAGACTGGTTCACGATCATCGAGTTCACCCTGCGCGAGGCGCAGCGCCGTGGCATGCACCTGTGGCTGTTCAACGACGACTACTTCCCGAGCGGCCGCGCCGCCGGGCTGGTCGTGGACGGCGGCAAGATCGGCGACCGGGTTTACCCGCCGCGTCCGGACCTGCGGCTCAAGGGTGTCGGGCACCAGGTCCTGACCGTCCCCGGCGGGGCCCCGGTGCCGCTGACCAGCCGGGGGCTTTCGGTGTCGGGTGGCCGGTTGCTGGTCGACGCCGCCGCCCGCGACGGCGTCACCCTGCTGCGCGACGGCGCCGGGTGGCAGGACTACGACGTCGTGGCGAAGGTGCGCGTGGAAAGCGCGACGGCCGGGCTCATGGTGCGCAGCACCGACGAGGGCAACGGCGTCCTCGCCGACCTGCGCACCGACGGCGCCGTCGACGTCTGGCAGCAGACCGGCGGCGCGTTCACCCAGGTCCGGGGCGGCACCCCGGTCCCCGGCTTCGACCCCGCCGCCGACCACGAACTGGCCGTGCGGGTCCGGGGGACGACCGTGACCGTGACGCTGGACGGCGTCGCGCAGCCCGCGGTGGACGGCCTGAAGTACGCGTCCGGCCGGGTCGGGGTGCGCGCGGTGGCGAGCCAGCGCTCGTCGTGGGACAGCCTGACCGTGCGCGACGCGGCGGGCGCGGCGCTGTACACGGAGACGTTCGACAGCGCCGCCGCCCTGGACGGCTTCGACCTGCCCGCGACCGGCGTCCCGCTGGTCGCCGCGGCCGCGCGGCCGGCGTCCTCGACGGATCCCGCCACGCTGGTGGACCTGACCGCGCAGGCCCGCGCGGGCGGCACGTGGACGCCGCCCGCCGGGACCTGGCAGCTGGACCTGTTCACCGTCCGCGACCTGAGCACCCCCACCGGTACCGGCCGCGCCTACCTCGACCTGCTCGACGACGAGGCGGTGCGCCTGTTCATCGACGCCGTGCCGGGGGAGTACGTGCGCCGGTTCCCGTGGGCGCCGGGCGCGGTGCTGCGCGGCTTCGCCGACGACGAGCCCTACCTCGCCTCGGCCGACGGGCCGTTCAACACGGTTCCGTGGTCGCCCACGCTGGACGCGGAACTGCACGCGCTCGGGACGTCACCGGGCATCGCGCTGACCGCGGTGCACGACGCCGGTCTCGGCAACGCCGGTCTGCGGCTGCGCGGTGTGTTCTGGCGCGCGGTGAGCAACCGGTTCGCGGCGGCGTATTACAAGAGCCAGGGCCAGTGGCTGGCCGGGCACGGCCTGAAGCTGATCTCCAACCCGCTGTGGGACGAGTACGGCCCGGGCGAGCAGCTGCGCAGCTCCGGCAACCTGAACACGAACAACCAGTGGGCGCAGGTGCCGGGCACCGACCTGATCTTCGACCACTACCAGCGCGGGTACCACCGCACGCTGTCGCGCTGGCCGGCCAGCACCGCGCACCAGCTCGGGCTGGAGCGCGTCTACCTGGAGGCGATGGGCGGCACCGGCTGGCAGGTCACGCCGTCGTTCGTCCGCGAGGTGGTCGGCGCGTTCGCCGTGCGCGGGGTCAACCACACGCTGCTGCACGCGCGGTTCAGCGACGAGAACCAGATCGTCTACCCGCCGCCGTTCCAGCCGGCCAACCCGTGGTGGGCGGTGTCCGCGCCGCTCAACGACTGGATCGGCCGGCTGATGGAAGCCTGCCGCGCCCCGGCGAAGGCCCGCACCGCGCTGCTGCAGCCGCAGCGCGCCGTCGAGTCCACACAGGACACCCCGGCGATGGCCGACCTCGACACGGCGTTCCTGAGCACCGCCCACGCCCTCGAAGACGTCCAGGTCGACTTCGACTTCCTGGACGAAGGCGCGCTCGACGCCGACCCGGCGCTGCGGACGCACGCCCGGCCCAGCGGCCCGAAGCTGGTCGTGGGGCAGCAGGGGTACGGGATCGTCGTGGTGCCCCGGACGCCGATCCTCGCCGTCGGTTCGGTGCGGACGCTGATCCGGTTCGTCCGCGGCGGCGGCACGGTGGTCGTCGTCGGCGAACCGCCGAGCCGCGAGGCCGGCGGAGACGACGCGGGCCTGCGGGCCGCGCTGGCCGAGCTGTTCCGCGCGCGCACAGCGGTCCGGGTGGCCGACCCGGTGGCGGCCGCGACGGCCGTGGCCACCGCGGGTGGTGCGGCGGCGGTGCTGGAACCGCGGCACGCCGACGTCCGGGTGCTGCGCCTCGAAAGCGACGGCCGGCCGATGTTCGTCGTGCTCAGCGAGCGCGCCGACGCCGTCGAGCTGACCGCGACCTTCCCGGCGACCGGCGTGCCCGAGGTGTGGGACCCCGACACCGGCACCACGGCACCCGTCGGCGTCTGGCGGCGGGCGCCGTCCGGGAGCACGGCGACCGTCCTGCGCTTGGAACCGAAAGCCACGCTGCTGGTCGTGTTCCGCGCCGGGCCGGAACCCGCGCACGCGGTGAGCGCGTCGGCGCCGGTGGAGCGGGTGCGTGCCGACGGCCGGGCCGCGACCTTGCGCGCGGTCGCCCCGGGACCGGTCAGCGTTACGGTGAATGCGGGCGGCCGGACGCTTTCCGGAACTGCCACGGTTTCCGATCCGCTCACGGCCATTCCGTCCGGCGGGGACTGGGTGTTCCGCTTCGATCGTCCGGACGCGCCGGCGACCGCGCGCCCCTTGGGTTCCTGGACCGACCTGGAACCGGCGTACTCCGGATCGGCTTGGTACGAAAAGGACTTCGATGTCACGGCCGCGACGTTGGCCGGTCGCAAGTGGACCCTCGACCTCGGCGACGTCCACGAAGTGGCCGAGATCGAGGTCAACGGGACCGCACTCGGGTCGCGCCTGTGGGCGCCGTACCGGCTGGACGTCACCGCGGCCCTGAAGCCGGGCCGCAACCGGCTGCGGGTGCGGGTCACCAACACGGGCGCGAACGCGCGCGGCGACGTGCTCGCGTCCGGTTTGCTCGGTCCGGTGAGCCTCCGGCCGTACCGCCTCGTCGACGTCTCACTGTCCCCGGCGGCCGGACCGCGCTAGCTCGCGTCCACATCGGACGGTGTGGTGATACACGCGGGCCGGAAATGTCCCAGAAAGGCGGGCGCGGCATTCAGTCGAATGGAAAAGGCCGTTCGGTCGAGGTCCCTTTTCCGGAGGCCGGGCGCCGGGTCGTGTTACAGTGTCCTTTGGGGACGGTGGGCAGGCGCCCTGCCACAGCAAATGCTCCGGGCGTGGGAAAAAGAGTGGTGTGGACGACTGGCCGCCGGATTGGTTACGGTCCGCGGCGGTGTCGATCAGTTGAGATTGCTCACGCCGGGATATTCCTGTTTTCGGGTTTCCGGTTCCGCTCACGGTGCACTCCTACGAGGTCGAACCACCCCTCGAAAGGAGCCTTCAGTGAGAATCGGAAAGCTCGGCCGCTCCGCGGTCGTCGCCTTGCTCGTCACCGGCCTCGTAGCCTTCTTCGCCGGTGCGGGAACGGCTTCCGCGGCTCCGGCCCCGGCCGCCCAGGCCGCTTCGGCGCTGACCGCGCCGATCACCGGCACGTTCACCGACGCGTCGGGCGGAACCGGTACGGCGGCGGGTACCTTCACGCCGACCGGCTTCACCACCGACGGCACCAGCACGCTCGCCGACGGTGTCGCCGACCTGACCATGGTCGACTCCGCCGGCCAGCAGGTCGGCACCGTCTCGCAGGCCGTCACCGTGCCGGTCGGCGTCGCGGCGGCGTCCTGCCAGATCCTCGACCTGGTGCTCGGGCCGCTCGATCTCGACCTGCTCGGCCTGGTCGTGCACCTCAACCAGGTGCACCTGAACATCACGGCCGACGCCGGTCCCGGCAACCTGCTGGGCAACCTCCTGTGCGCGATCGCGGGCCTGCTCGACCCGGGCCCCTTGAGCAACCTGCAGGCGCTGGTCAACCTGCTGAACCAGATCCTCGCGATCCTCGGCGGCTGACCATCCACATCGGACACCCCGGTTCGCCGGAGTGACGGAACGGCCCACCCGGAAACCCCGGGTGGGCCGTCGTCGTGTGCGCTACTGCGTCGAGAAGTCCGCCATCATCGCCATGTCCTCGTGTTCGAGGTTGTGGCAGTGCAGCATGTACCGGCCCGCGTAGTCGGTGAACTTCACCGCCACCTCGACCGCCTCCGACGGGCGGACGTCGACCGTGTCCTTCCAGTCCGCGTCGTACCGGCCCGGCGCCAGCGCGAAGAGCATGCCCGACATGCGGTGCGCGGCCAGCATCGAATAGTGGCCCTGCAGGAAGGCGCCGGCCGGCACCGGCTGCAGGCAACCGAGCACAGTCGCCACGACGGCGCTCGCCCGGAGCAGCACGAGCGCGCCGCGGAAAAATTACCGTAGCCGAAAATATCCGGGCGGTGCACTAAGTTGGAGCCCATGAGTCCGCGAACGGTGAACTGGGCGGCCTCGCGCACCCGGCGCAACGGGGAGTCCGAGGTCGAGGGGTTGCGAGAGCGCAAGAAGCGGCTGATGCGCCAGCAGCTCTCGGACACGGCGACGGAGATGTTCGTCGAGCGGGGTTTCGACGCCGTGCGCGTGGCGGAGATCGCCGAGGCGTGCGGGGTGTCGGAGAAGACCGTCTTCAACTACTTCCCGACCAAGGAGTCGCTGATCCTCGACCACCCGGACGCGGCGCTGACCGCGCTGCGGGCCGACTTGGCCGAGCCCGGCGTGTCCCCGGTCGAAGCGGCGCTGCGGATCCTCGCGGAGGAACGCGCCGCCGTCCTGTCCTGGCTCGCCGAGCAGGACGACCCGGCCGAGGCGATCACGAAGTCCCGGCGGTTCGGGCTGCTGATCGCGACCACGCCGGCCCTGCGCGCGCACCGCCTGGAGATGACCGAGCAGCTCGTCGTGGCCGCCGCCGAGGCCTTGGCCGAGCGGGCCGGGACCACGCCGGACGACCCGGAACCGCGGGTGCTGGCGACCGCGCTCGTCGCGCTCTGGCAGATCCAGTTCCGGTCGATGGCCAAGCACCTCGACGTCACCCGCACGGCAGAGCAGGTCGAGGACTTGGTCTCGGCCGACGTCGGGCGGGCGGCGGGACTCGTCGCAGCCGGGCTCGCGGCTCTCCCGGAGTTCGCGGGAGAAGCCTGAGCCCGGCTGGTCCGCTACTTCGTGACCGAACGACGGCGGGCGATGTGGTGCGCGACGGCGGTCGCGACGCCGACCGCGGTGAACACGCCGGTGGCGACCGGGCTCAGGAACTTCGACAGGCTCGGCGCGTCGCTCGGGCCGAGCAGCCAGACCGCGAGCGACCCGGCGTAGACGGCGGTCAGGGCGGCCGTCGGCCAGCGGACGGCGTGCAGGCGGGGTTCGCGCAGGGTGCCGGCCAGCACGACGACGATCGGGATCCCGGCGAGCAGGGCGAACTGTCCGGCGACGAAGACCGGGACGGCCCAGGCCGCGATCAGCACGGCGAGCGAGGTCTTGCGGGCGGTGGTGGTGGTCATCGTTCTCTCCTGACGGTTGCGGGGTTTCAGCAGGTTTCGGCGGCGGTCTTGAGCGCGGCCAGCCAGGCGTCGAGGCCCGGGGCGAGGTACCGGATCGCGGTGGCCGGGTCGGTCTCGATCTGCGCGCCGGTCCAGCTCTCCTCGGTGCTGACGAGGACGCCGCCCCGGACCGGGGTGAAGGTCCAGACGTGGACGCCGCGGTCGATGCTCAGGCCGTCACCGATCGCCGGCCCGGTCCAGCGGATGCACTGACCCGGCTTGACCTGCTGGACGGTCGAGGTGATGACGAGGGTCGTCGCCGGGGTGGTGGGCGTGGCGGGGGCCGGCGTCGTCCACCGGAACCGCGAGCCCGGCCGCAGCGGGCCCGGATCGAGCCGCTTCATGCTGGTGACGGCGTTCTGCCAGGACGGCCAGCCCTCGACGTCGGTGTGCCGTTTCCAGACGGTGCTCAGTGGCGCCTTGATCAGCGTCTCGGTCCGGTGGTGGAGCTGGGCGGCGGCGTCGATCCCGGCGCCGCGGCAGGTCAGGCTCGTCGCGGCGTCGGCCGGGGCGGCAGCGGTGACGCCGAAGATCCCGGCGGCGGCCAGCGGGATCGCGATCAGAGCGGAACGGAAGCGCATCGGATGCTCCTTGTTAGTGGTCGTTGTGTTGGTTAGAAGCTATAACTCTTCTGCTGTGAGTGTCAATAGGAAAAGTGATAGCCTCTAACTCATGACGGATCCAGCTGGTCAGAGCCCACGCGAGCGCTACCGGGCCCAGGTGCGCGCGGAGATCAAGCAGCACGCGTGGGAGCAGATCGCCGCGGCGGGCGTGCCGGCGCTGTCGCTCAACGCGATCGCCAAGCAGGTGGGCATGAGCGGCCCGGCGCTGTACCGGTACTTCGCGAGCCGCGACGAGCTGATCACCGCCCTGATCCGCGACGCCTACCGAAGCCTCGCCGACACGGTCCGAGAGGCCCGCTCCTCGGGCGCCGGGCTGGCGGAGCTGGCCCATGTCGTGCGGGACTGGGGGCGCAGTGACCCGCAGCGGTACTTCCTCATCTACGGCACCCCGGTCCCCGGCTACCACGCACCGGACGACATCACGGCGATCTCGTTCGAGGTCATGACGGTGCTCCTCGACGCGAGCGACGCGCTACCGGAGGACCGCCAGCAGACCCCGTTCGACACGCACTTAGAGACCCACCGCGACTGGGCCGCGAATCACCCGGCGGACGCCGCGACGTTGCACCGGGCACTGTCGTTCTGGACGCGCCTGCACGGCGTGCTGTCCCTGGAACTGGCCGGCCACTTCGCGGGCATGAAGTTCGACCCGGACCTGCTGATCGACGAGGAACTCAAGTCCCTGCTGGAAAACTGACCGGCCGCCTTGCGTACGGCGGGCGCTGTCGTGAGTGTTTAGGGGGGTTCTAACCCTCCTAAACACTCACGACGACCCACGGCGGAACTCGGCGGCGGGATCGGTGCTGGAGGCCTCGGGAACTGAGCGGCGAACATGTCCGCCGGAAGTAGCGAACTTGCTGCCTGGTGAGGTCAACTTGCCGTCGGGAGCGGCGAGGCGCGCCACTGTATGGGTGCGGGTCTGCCCGCCAGGTCAAAGCCGTGAGGGGCACCCTCATGGCTCTTGTGTCCCTGAGGGGTGCCCCTCACGGCAGGCCGGTTCGACGGCCCGCGGCCGACACGCTGCCGGGCGCGGCCAACACGTCCGCCGGGAGCGGCCAAGTTGCCGACTGGCGCGGTGAACTTGCCGCCGGGGGCGGCGAGGCGCGACACCGCACGGGGGCGGGTCGGCCCGCCAGATCAAAGCCGTGAGGGGCACCCTCATGGCTTTTGTGTCCCTGAGGGTGCCCCTCACGGCAGGCCGGTCCGACGGCTTGCGGCCGACCTGCTGCCGGGGAGCCAGCGTGCGACGGGAGCGCCGCCGACAGTGGCCATCATGCTGACCGGGCGACCCGGGGCCGGTGCTCAGACGATGCCCGCCGCGATCAGCATTGGCCAGATTTCACCCTGGTCGACTACCTCGACGCCGAACTTCTCCGCCTTCGTGAGCTTGGCCGCGCCGACGTCGGTGCCCGTGATGAGCATGTCCGTCGTCGCCGAGACCGAGGACGCCGTGGTGGCGCCCGCCTTTTCGCACAGGCGCTGGAATGTCGGGCGGGGGACCTTCTCGCCCGAGCGCGGGTCGTTGATGCCGCCGGTGATCACCACCGTCTTGCCCGCCAAGGGCGCGCCGGCCGCGACGACCGGGGGCAGGTCTTCCTCGCGGACGTCCAGCGAGACGCCGGCTTCGCGCAGCCGCTCGAGTTCGGGGCGCAGCCGGGTGAGGTGCTCGATCAGCGACGTCGCGACCTTCGGGCCGATGTCCTCCACTGCGACCAGGCCGTCGACGCCCGCGTCCAGGACGTCTTCCAGAGAGCCGAACCCGGCTCGGCACAGCCGGGCGGCGGTGCCCTCGGACGCCATCGGGATCGCGAGGCCGATCAGCGCGCGGCGCAGGCCGACCCGGCGGCTCGTGTCGATCGACTCGATCATGCGGGTGGCCGAGACCTCGCCGATGCGGTCGTACTCCAGCAGGGTTTCCTTCGTCAGCCCGTAGAAGTCCGACGGCTGTTCCAGGATCCCCGTCTCGGCCAGCCGTTCGATCCACACGCCGCCGATGGCGTCGATGTCCGCCGCCGCGCGCGAGGCCCAGTGGATCAACCGCCGCACGGTCTGGGCGGGGCAGGACACGTTGGTGCAGAACAGTTCCCGGCTGTTGCCCTGCTCGGTCAGCGGATGCCCGCACGACGGGCACACCGTCGGCGGCACGATCTCCTGCTCCGCGCCCGTGCGCTTCGACGCGTCGAGCACTCCGGCGACGAACGGGATCACGTCACCGGCGCGGCGCACCAGCACGGTGTCGCCGATCTTGATGCCGCGGGCGCGGATCACCTCCTGGTTGGCCAGCGTCGCGCGGGTCACCGTGGTGCCGCCCACGAAGACCGGCTCCAGCCAGGCGACCGGGGCGATCTTGCCCGTCTTGCCGACGTCCCAGACCACGTCGGCCAGCACGGTGGTCTTCTCCTCGGCGGCGAACTTGAACGCCAGGGCGCCACGCGGTGAGCTCGACCGGGTGCCGGCGGCGGCGTACGCGTCCCGGTCGGCCAGCCGCAGCACGGCGCCGTCGAGGTCGTAGTCCAGGTCGTTGCGCTGCTGCTCGATCGTGGTGATCACCGCCTGCGCGGCCTCCGCGTCGGTGCAGCGCCGCATGTCGGCCGCGGTGAACCCGAGGGTCTGCAGCGCGCTGCCGAGGTCGGTCTCCGCGCTGTCCGGGTCGGTGTAGAGGTCGAAGGCGAAGAACCGCAGGTTCCGCCCGGCGACGGTGGCCGGGTCCTTGGCCCGCAGGGTGCCCGCGGCGGCGTTGCGCGGGTTGATCAGCGGCTTGTCCGGGTGTGCGGTGTTGTAGGCCGCGAAGGTGGACCGCAGCATCACGGCCTCGCCGCGCACCTCGACGCGGCCCGGGGCGTCGAGCCGGTCCGGGATCCCGTCGGTCAGCGCGCGCACCAGCAGCGTCACGTCGTCGCCGGTCGTCCCGTCGCCGCGGGTGACCGCGCGGGCCAGCCGGCCGTTCTCGTAGACCAGCGCCAGCGACAGGCCGTCCAGCTTCGGCATGACGACCACCGGCTGGCCGGGGAAGCGCTCGAAGAACGCCACGACCTGCTCGGGCCGGGTCGCCTTCTCCAGCGACAGCATCGGGCGCGAGTGCCGGATCGGGGCGTGCAGCACCGCGGGCGCGCCCACCTGCTCGAGGGGGTTCGGGTCCGGGGCCAGCTCCGGGTTCGCCTCGACCAGGCCGCGCAGCTCGTCTTCGACGGCGTCGTACTCCGCGTCCGCCACCGTGGGCGAGCCCCGGTAGTAGGCGTCGCGCATGACGACGATCCGATCGGCGAGTTCCTGGATGCGTTCCCGAGCGTTCACGGCCCAGACGTTACCGGGGACCACCGACAGAAAGGACGTCCCGGATCGTGTCGCGCAACCACGTGTGGGCGGTGTCGCGTTCGTGGCGGGTGTGCCAGGCCAGCACCGCGGGGATTTCCGGCGTCGGCACGGGAAGCGGCCACGCGCGCAGCTCCGGCCCGAGCCCGGCGACGGCCATCCCGGGGACGACGGTGAGGAGCCCGGCGGCGGTCACGGCGGCCAGGGCCATCGCCAAAGTGGGCACGGTGAGAGAAACGCGCCGGGCGGTGCCGTGCGCCTCGAGGACGTCGTCGACGCGGTCGCGCCGGCGGCCGCGGCGGGAGACGACCACGTGCCCCACCGCGGTGAACCCGGCCGTGGTCGCCGGGTCGGCGGCCAGGTCGTGGCGGCCGACCGCGACCAGGGTGTCGGTCAGGACGGTCGCCGAGCGCACGTCGGCGGGGTGCGTCGTCTCGTCGGTCAGCCGGACGTCGACCGTGCCCTGGCGCAGCCCGTCGAGGTTGGTGTCCGCTTCGCCGAGCACGCGCAGGCAGACGCCCGGCGCGGTCGCCGCGACGCAGGCGGCGAGGCGGGGGACCAGGGCGCTCGCCACGACGTCGTTGCACTGCAAGGTGAACGTGCGCTCCAGGGTGGCCAGGTCGAGCTCGGTCTCGGGGACGAAGATCGTCCGGGCGCGCGCGACCAGCTGGTGCACCTCGCCGCGGATCTGCTCGGCGTAGGGCGTCGGCAGCATCACCCGGCCGGCGCGCACGAGGATCTCGTCGCCGGTCGCGCGCCGGATCCGCCCGAGCGTCCGGCTCATGGCCGGCTGGGAGAGGTGGAGCCGGTCCGCGGCGGCGCCGACGCTGCCCTCGTCGAGCAGGACGTCCAGCGCGACCAGCAGGTTCAGATCAAGATGCACGCAGGTAATGCTACAGATAGCGAGTATGCATTTGTCATTATGACGGCGTCGCCCTTGACTGGAGTCGGGAGCGAACGAAGGAGCGGGAGATGCACACAGTGATCGCGGGTGGCGGCCTCGTCGGGCTCACCACCGCCGCGGCCCTGCGGCGGATCGGGCACGACGTCACCGTCCTCGAGCAGGCGCCGGAAATCCGCGCCGCCGGGGCCGGGATCGGCCTGTGGGCCAACGCCGTGCGGGTGCTCGACGACGTCGGTGTCGACGTCCGCGCGCTGGGGCAGGAGATCACCGCGTGGTTCTTCGACCCGGCCGGAAAACCGTTGCGCGCCAACGGGTACGACGACAGCGACCACCGCTTCCTGCTGGTGCCCCGGCCGGCGCTGAACACGGTGCTCGCCGATGCCGTCGGCCGGGACCGGATCCGGCTTTCCGCCCGGCTGACCGGCTTCGAGGACCACGCGGACGAGGTCGTCGTCCACCTCGACGGCGGCGAGAGCCTGCGCGCCGACCTGCTGATCGGCGCCGACGGCGTCCACTCCCGCGTCCGCGCGCGGCTGCTGCCGGGCAGCGACGCCCAGGAGCACGCCGGGCACTACGCGTGGCGCGCGATCGTCCCGGCCGGGGACGAACGCCCCGAAGGCACCGTGCTGACCATCGGGACCGCCGGCACGCGCGGTGGGTACACCCGCGTCGCCGAGGGGCGGACCATGTGGATGGTCAACCAGTTCGAGACCGGGCCGCTGCCGGGAACCAGACGGGACCGAGCCCTGGCGCGCGCCCGCAACCTCGCCGACGCGGGCCGGCACGACGAGCTCCTGCGGATGATCGCGGCCACCCCCGAGGACACGATCCTGGAGAACCGGATCATGCTCGTTCCGCCGCTGCCGCACTGGACCGGTTCGCGCGTGGCCCTCATCGGCGACGCCGCCCACGGCCTGTCACCGCACATCGCCGCGGGCGGCACGCTCGGGGTCGAGGACGTCGGCGTGCTGCGGACGGCGCTGGCGACGTCGGACCCGACCGGGGCTCTCAAGCGGTACGAAGACTCTCGCAGGGCCCGGTTCGAGCGGGTCCGGGAGTTCTCCGCCGCGGTCGAGAAGGCCGTCGGTCCGGCCGATTTCGCGGAGCGGTACGCCGCTTTCAGCCACTGGATGCTGACCACCGCGCCGGGCTGAAGGAACAGAACGCAGTGGGCACGATCCGAGATGTCCGCCTCACCCGGCCGGCTTTTTCTTGCCAGAATCGGAGATATGGAGATCACGACCAGCAACGCGTCATACGTACTGATCGACGATGCTCGCCACCGGGGTGAGGCGTGAACACGACAGCCGCCACGTCCTACCGCGACGCGAAAGCCCACTACACCTCGCCCAAGCGCCGGGATCCGGTCAAGACCATGCTCGAAGAAGTGGTCTCGCACCAGGTCCTGCGCGACGCCGTCGGCCGGGTCCGGTCCCGGCCGGACCAGCCGCTGCGCGTGCTCGACATCGGGGCCGGCACCGGGGACGGGCTCGCCCTGCTCACCGAGCCGCACGGCGGCCTCGCCCCGGTGACCGACGACGGCCGGCTCGCCTACCTCGGCGTCGACCTCGATCCCGGGATGGTCGAGACGGCGCGCTCGCTGCACGCCGGGCGGCCCGCCGAGTTCGAGGTCGCCGACATGCGCGCCGAGCCCCCGGCGGGCGACTTCGACCTCTACATGTCTTGCGGGGTGCCCTATTCGCACCTCCCGCACGCCGACACGATCGAAGTCCTGACCGGCCTCATGCGGCGGATCGTCGAGACCCGCGACAGCGCGGTGCTGGTCGTCGACGTGCTCGGGCGGTACTCGGTCGAATGGACGCCACGCTGGCCGGAGACGCGGTGGGCGTACAACATGAGCTTCTTCGAGGGCGCGAACGAGACCGTCCACGACCAGATGAGCTTCTACGACCGCGGTTCCCTCGACGACGCCCTCGTCCAGGCCGCGATCGGCGCGGGCGCCCGGCTGGGCGCGGTGACCTTCACCGACCGGTCGATCCTGGCCGGCCGGCACACCGCCACCCGCGCGTTCAACCAGGGGATCCCGCCTTATCGCACGCTGCTCAACGAGCTCGCGCGCGGCGCCACCGACGTCACGGCCGCGCAGCTGCGCTTCAAACCGCCCGCGGGAGACGTCCCGCAGCGGGTCGAGACGTTCTTCGCGACGTTCGCCGAGCGCTGGAACGGCGTCCTCGCGTCGGCGGGGGAACTGCGCGCACCGGACCAGGCGAAGCGGCTGGCGCAGGCCCTGTTCGCGTGTGAACAGCAGTCCCAGCAGGGCCTGGGGGTCGGCCATTCCCTGATGGCCACGGTGGTCGTCGAGCGTCCGACCGGCGACTGAGCCGTGGGCGCGGGCCGCTCACCGGAGTGGGCGGCCCGCGCTCGTGCTCACTGGCAGGCTTCGCAGTCCGGGTCGTCGATGCGGCAGGCGGCACCGTCGGTGAGCGGGAAGTCGAAGTCGTCGAGCACGGGCACGACCGGCGCGGTGGACGCCTCCTGCGGCGTGGTGGTGGCGGACATGTCACTCCCTCGGATCGGAACGCTTTCTCTCCTGTGTTCAGCGCGGAAGATCGACAGGCATTCCGTGACGCGCGCCACACGGTCCCGCTCATCGAAACACGCGTGCGCGGCCGCTTGCCGGTCTTTGCTAGCTTCCCGGGAATGCGTGCACGGGTTCCGTTTGCAGCTTTCGTCCTGGTGCTGGTGATGTCGCTGCTCAGCACGGCGACGGCGAGCGCGTCGCCCGCCGGCTCGTGCGCGTGCGCGACCCCGTCGATCGACGGCTACCAGCAGTGGCTCGCCAGCGGCGAGGGCACGACGGTGCCGGCGACGGGCAGCCTGCTCGTGCGCGACCACGGCCGGTACGCGGCCGAGGTGAGCTTTCTCGGCGCCGAATGGCACGTGGCCGTCCTCTGGCTCGGCAACCGGTTCGAGGCGCAGGCCGACCTCTCCCGGTCGGCGGGCTTCCGGCTGACCTACAGCGCGACCGACGACCTCTACGTCCAGCTGCGCCCGGCGTCGCACTGGAGCGGCGGCGACAAGTGGCTGACGCTCGTGCCCTCGACGCACGGGAAGGTCGTGACGAAGTTCTTCAGCTTCGCGCCCCGCGCCTGGACGTCGCTGCCCGAACTGGGCACGCCGGCCTACTCGTTCGCTTCGGCGCTGACCGAGGCCCGCGGCCTGGTGTTCGTCGGCAAGACGCCGAACGTGCTGACCTTCCGCGGCCTGCACGTCGACGGTTACCGGCCGCCCTGCCTGTAGGCGCGCGCGGGCTCCGCATCACACCTTCGCCGACCGTGGCCGGACTCAACGGGGTGCGGCGGTCCAGCCGTGGGTGAGGATTGCGAACGCGGCTTCGGCTGTCGCGACCGGATCCGCGGCGCGCATCGCGAGCGCCGACGTCTCCAGGGCGAAGTGGGCCAGCGCGGCGCACCCGGGATCGTCTTCGGGGACGCCGGTTTCGGTGGCGAGGGCGCCTCTGAGCGCGTCCTCGTGGCGCATCCACATCCGGTGCCAGTAGCTGCTCAGCGCGGGCGTGCGGTGCACGAGTCCGAGGAACGCCGACGCGCCTTCGCTCGCGGCGCCCAGCCGGACGCGGGCGAGCGTGTAGTCCCGTAGCGCGTCCAGCACCGAGGTGGCGGGCGCGCGGTCGCGCACCGCGGCGATCAGGTCCTCTTCGACGGCGCCGTCGCGGTCGAAGACCAGGGATTCCTTGGTGGGGAAGTGTTTCTGCAGGGTCGTGGTGGACACGTCGGCGGCCTCGGCGATCTCGCGGACGCCGACGTCGTCGAACCCGCGCTCGAGGAACAGGCGCAGGGCCGCGTCGGCCAGCGCCCGGTGGGTGGCCGCCTTCTTGCGCTCGCGCCGGCCCGGCCCGGTCTCCGTGGTCATGGCTTGACGATATCACTAGTTGCACGGTGTACTGAGTTGTACCGTGTCACTTTTAGAGGGAGTCTTCCATGATCACACGTGTCCCCGTCCTGATCAGCGGCGGCGGGATCGCCGGCCTGACCGCCGCGTTGCTGCTGCGTCGCGAAGGGGTTTTCCCGGTCCTGGTGGACCGGCGCGACGGTGCGTCGCCGCAGCCGAAGGCGCGCCGGTTCAACCCCCGCAGCACCGAGTTGTTCCGCCTGCTCGGCCTGGCCGACGAGGTCGACGAGGCGAGCGCGCCACTGGCGGCGTTCAGCCAGGTGCTGACCGGCCCGACGCTGGCCGCGGCCCGCCCGCGGGAGCTGACCGACCTGCTGCGCGCCCGGCGGGGGCAGCAGGGACGGATGCCCGAACTGAGCCCGGGGCCGAACGTCCTGTGCCCCCAGGCCGTGCTGGAGCCGCTGCTGCGCCGGGCCGCCCGCGAGCGGGGCGTGTCCGTGCGCCTCGGCACCGAACTCGTGTCGTTCACCCAGGACGACCACGGCGTGACGGCACGGCTGCGCCCGGCGGACGGCGAGCCGTACGAGCTGGCCGCGGACTACCTGATCGCCGCCGACGGCGCCCACAGCCCGGTCCGCGAGGCGCTGGGCATCACCCGCAGCGGTCACGGCCACCTCGCCGACAACCTCGACCTGCACTTCCGCGCCGATCTCGCGGACCTGGTGCGGGACAAGCCGTTCAACCTCTGCCAGATCGAGAACCCGGTGGCCTCGGGCGCGTTCCTCTCGGTCAACGGCACCGACCGCTGGCTGTTCTCCACCGCCGACTTCCCCGACGCGGGCACCCTCGGCGACGGCGACTGGCAGGACCTCCTGCGGATCGTGGTCGGCGTGCCCGATCTCGACGTCGAGCTGCTCGGACGCTCACCGTGGGAGTCCGCGATGCGCGTGGCCGACCGGTTCGCCGACGGCCGGGTGTTCCTGACGGGCGACGCCGCGCACGTGATGCCGCCGATGGCCGCGGCCGGCGCCAACACGGCCATCGCCGACGCGGCCAACCTCGCCTGGAAGCTCGCCGCCGTGCTCGCCGGAAAGGCCACCCCGGCGCTGCTCGACACGTACGACACCGAACGCCGTCCGGCCGGCTACGCGATCGCCGAGGCGTCCAGCACGGTGATCGGGCACGTGGGCGACATGCTGTCCGCCTTCACCAAGGGCGGCGGGCTGCCGGGCGACCCGATGACCACGATGTTCGGCACCCAGTACGCGGAAGGCGCGTTCGTCCCGGACGGCCGCGACCCCGCACCCGCCGACCACTACGCCCCGGCGGGCCGGCCGGGCACCCGCGTCCCGCACGCGTGGCTCGACGCGACGACGTCCACTGTGGACTACGCCGGGCCGGGTCTGACGCTGCTCACCGGCCCGGACAACGGCCACTGGATCGCCGAGGCGGACCGGCTCGGGCTGCGGTGGGCCGAGGTATCGCACGAGGGCTGGCTCGCCGAGGTCTGCCTGCCCGCCGACGGTGCCTTGCTGCTGCGGCCCGACGTTGTGGTCGCGTGGCATTCGACGTCCGAGACGTCGCTGGCCGACGCGCTCACGCGGGTGCTCGGGTCCCGCGTGAGCGCCGGTCAGCTCAGCGGGACAGCGCGGTGATCAGCCCCGCGGCGCCGGGCGCGCCGAGGCGCACGAACATCGGGGTGGTGCCGAGCGGCGCCGGGTAGCCGCGCAGGGTGCGGCCGCCGAGTTCGACGCGGTGGGTGTTCGGGTCGAACCACAGACCGGCCGGCAGGACCACGTCTCGCGACGTGCCCGACATGATCACCGGCGCGGCCAGCAGAGCCGGGCCGAGCAGCCACTCGTCGTCGATCGTGTCGAAGCGGTGGTCGGCGGGGAAGTCGAAGAACACCGGCCGCATGATCGGGGTGCCGTCCGCGACCGCCTGCTTCACCTGCGTCTGCAGGTAACCGGCCAGCTTCGCGTGCGTGCGCACCGCGTCGGCGTACAGACGGGCGGTGTCGGCGGGGTAGGTCACCGGCTTGCCCGTGGTGGTGTCGACGGTCGTCACCGGGGACGTCGAGGCGTACATCAGCGGCATCAGCGATGCCGCCTGCGCCCAGCGCACCAGGACTTCCTTCGACGGCGGCGGCATGCTCTCGGAGCCGCCGATCATGTCGGTCTCGACGAACGGGTAACCGTCGGCAGAGATCGCCGAGGCCCGGCGCAGGGAGGTGCGCAGGCCGTCCCACGTCGTGTCCGCGTCGACCGCGCGGATCACGAAGCCGTAGCGCTGGTTGCCCCAGTGTGTGCGGATGCCGGCACCCTGCTGGTCGAACCGGTCGGTCATGTCCGCGCCGAGCTTCTGGTAGTCCTGCGGGGTCAGGCCGTTCGACGTCGCGCAGCTGTCGTCGAAGAACCGGGTGTCGAACTTGAAGCCGTCGACGCCGTAGTCCGCCATCAGCGTGCGCAGGTTCCCGGTGTACCAGTCGCGGGCCTGGGGGTTGCCGAGGTCGATGATCCCCGCCGTGCCGTTCCACCACTTCACGGTGCACGGCTCGGCGGGGTTCGCCTTGGCGTGCAACAGATAGCCGTGGTCGCGGGCGTACCCGTAGTTCGCCGAGTCGAGGTTGATCCAGAACGTCGTCCACAGCCCGAACTTCTGGCCCATGCCGTGGATGTCGGCGACGAGCTTCTTCGGGTCGGGGAACGTCTTCGCGTCGAAAGTCAGGTTGCCGTAGTTCGACTCCCACTTGTCGTCGAGCTGCACGGTGTGCCCGGCGACGTTCGCGGCCTTCAGGTCACGCGCCCACGCGACGACCTTGTCCTGGTCGATGTCCCGGTAGTACTGCGCCCACGAGTTCCACAGCGGACTGGCGTACTCGGCGTCTGTGGCGTCGCTCTTCTCGGGTTTGCCGACCTCGCCGACGTAGTCGTCGTAGACCGCGCGGCGGCTCGACTCGACGAACACCGTGCTCGAGTACTCCGCCGACCCGGTCACGGCGAGATCGGCGCGCCCGTTCGCCAGCGCGACCTTCATCGGCTGCGCGGTGCGGACGTACACCCCGACCGACTTCGAAGTGAAGAAGTACGGCTCCTGCATCATGTAGCTGGCCGGGGAGAACTCCGGTTCGTCCACCACGCCCGCCGAGAGCGGGTACGGCTGGACCTGGCCTTCGCTGGTCTCCCCGCCGCCGTACCAGTGTCCGGACGCCGCCAGGTCGAAGTGCGTCGCGCGGTCGCCGGCCGGCTCCCCGGCGACCGACCAGCTCAGGTCGAACCGGTCCGCGCGCGGCGTCAGCCGCAGGGTCACCGTCTTGCCCGCCGTGCTGCCGGCTTCGGCGACCACGGTCACGCCCTGCTTCGAGACGGACCGCACGCGCGTCGCCACCGCGTCGCCGAAGGTGAACGCGTCCGAGGCCGTGCGCAGCAGTGGCTCACCACCTCGCGAAACGGTGACGCCGAGGTGGGCGGTGTTGATCCGCACCTGGTAACCCGGGGCGTCGCCGCTGCGGGGGACCGTGAAGGCCGACGCCGTGAGCCGGTCCGCCGCCGCGGGCGCCGCGAGGGCTCCCGTGAGGGTCAGGGCGACGGCGCCGCACAGCAGCCGTCGAGGGGTTCCGCTGAGCCGTCGATGCACCCGAGCCTCCAGAAAGTGCGAGAAACTGCTCGTTTCTGCGTCCATTCGTGCAGGAGTAAGCAGACAGGCTGGCGGGGTTGCTTGTCAAGAGTTCGCGAGACCCGCGCCGTTGGGTCATGATCGGGACCCGAGCCCGCGGGGCTCCCGGCGGAGTGGAGTCGTATGTCGTCGCAGCCTGTCAAGGCCGGGAGCCGCGCGCTGCCGGTGTGGGCGTACCTCGCCCTGGTCGTCGGGTACGTGGTGGTGACCGGGCTGATCGGCTGGGCGGCGACGATCGGGATCGACGTCGCGTACGCCAGCCCGACCTCGCTCGACGAGGTCTGGCGCAGCCTCACGCTCCCGGTCGGCATCGGGCTGGTGCTGGTCGCCGTGGCGATCACGGCGCTGCGGTGGTGGCGGCCGGTGCTGACCGACGACCGGCCCGTGCAGCGCTGGGTGCTCGCCGTCCCGGTGATCATGGTCGTGGCGATCCTGCTCGCGACCGACTACGCCGGGCTCGCCGACCGCGGCCTCGGCTTCACGCTGCTGCTCCTGCTGAGCGCGTTGTTCGTCGGCTACGCCGAGGAGGCGCTCTTCCGCGGGATCGGCGTGACGGTCTTCCGCGCCCACGGCTTTTCCGAGGGCAAGGTCGCGCTGTGGTCGTCGGTCGTCTTCGGCCTCGCACACGCCGCGAACCTGTTCTCCACCGGCCCCAAGGCGCTCGTCCAGGTGCTGGTGGTCGCGGTGGCGGGCTACTTCTTCTACCTCGTCCGGCGGCGCTCCGGCGGGTTGCTGCTGCCCGGCCTGCTCCACGGGCTCTGGGACTTCTCGCTCATCTCGTCCGCGGTCGTCCCCGGTCGCGCGTACGCGGGTCCGATCGCGAGTGTGGTCGCCCTGATCGTGCTCGCGGTGCTCGTCCTCGTCCGGCGACGCCACATCGAGGTGTGACCCTCGGTCGCTCAGTCGTCGAGGGTGTGGTCGAGCGACTTCTACGACCACGACCGTGGTCGGCTGGTGCCGCGCGGCGCGTCAGGTTCCAGTGGTGTCAGTGGATCGGCTGCAGCAACGGCCGCGGGTCGGCCAGGACCGTCGTGATCGCGCTGTCCCGCGGTGACGGCGGGGGCAGGCCCGGGCCGGGGGTCATCACCGTGTCGGCGACCGGTACCTGCGCACCGCAGGTGACGCACGCGCCCGCCGGGGTCACCTCGCCGCCGCACGAACCGTGCACGAACACCCGCCGGCGGCCTTCGGGCGCGTAGTACTCGTCGCCCCACGCCGACAGTGAGCGGACGACCGGCCACAACGCGAGGCCCTTCGCCGTCAGCTCGTACTCGCTTCGCTTGCCCGGCCCCGGAACGCGGGTCAGGACCTCTTCGCGGACCAGGAACTCCAGCCGTTCGGTCAGCACCGCGCGGGGAGTGCCCAGGTGCTCCAGGAAGTCGCTGAACCGCCGGACGCCGAAGACCGCGTCACGCACGATCAGCAGCGTCCAGCGCTCGCCGACGATTTCCAGGGCGCGCACGATCGAGCAAGCCTGGCCGGTGTACTCGCGGGGGAGTGCCATGCCCCCAGTGTGCCACAGAAAGGTTCGGTGAACGAACAAACCGTGCTAGCCTCCGGGCAAAGAGTTCGGTCACCGAATCAACTGGAGTCCGCATGGACCGCCGCCCGGCCGCTGTGCTCGTCGCCTCCGGCGGCGGCACGCTACTCGCCATGTTCGTGTTCACCGCGCCGCTGTCGATCGTCCCGTCGGTGGCCCGCGGGCTCGGCGCCGGCGCGATCGCGACATCGTGGATCCTCAGCTCGATGAGCCTCGGCCTGGCGGTCGCGCTGCTGCCGGCCGGGGCGATCGGCGACGACTTCGGCCGGCGGCGCGTGTTCGCGGCCGGCGGGGGAGTGCTTGCCGCCGGATCGCTGCTGTGCGCGGTCGCGCCCGGGCCGGTGACCTTCATCGCCGGCCGGGTCGTCGAAGGGCTCGGGGCGGCCGCGCTGATCGCCTGCGGTCTCGCGGTGCTCGGGCACGCCTTCCCGGACGCCGCCGGCCGCGCCCGTGCCACCGGCGTGTGGGGCGCGTGCCTCGGCGCCGGCATCGCGACCGGTCCGGTGGCCGGCGCGGTCCTCGACCTCGCGGCCGGCTGGCGCACGCTCTACCTCGTCACGACCGTGCTGTCCGCGGGCGTCGCCGTGCTCGGCCGGGTCCTGCTCGAAGAGTCCGTCTCGGGCCGGGCGCGCAAGGTCGACGTCCTCGGGTCGCTGCTGCTCGGCGGCGGTCTCGCGGCGCTGCTCGCCGCGCTCACCGAAGGACGCCAGGGCTGGACGAGCCCGCTGGAGGTGACGCTGCTCGTCGCCGCGGTCGTCCTGCTCGCCGCGTTCTTCGCGCACCAGAACCGCGCCGAGGGCGGGATGCTCGACCTGACGCTGTTCCGCCGTCCGGCGCTGCTTTCGGCGACGACCGGCGCGTTCGTGGCGGGCGGCGGCGTCACGGCGTTGATGGCCTTCCTGTGCACGATGCTGGAGAACGGCCTGGCGTTCACCCCGCTGACGGCGTCGCTGGTGGTGCTGGTCTGGTCGGCGACCAGCGTGGTCTCGGCGCTGCTGACCCGGCGGCTGCCCGCGGCGTTCTCCGGCGGGGCGCGGCTGAGCGCCGGCCTGCTGGTGGTGGCCGCCGGGCTGGTGCCGCTCGCGTTCGTCACCCCGGGCTCCGGCGCGGGCCCGCTGCTCGGCGGGTTGCTGCTGGCGGGGATCGGGACCGGCGTGGTGAACGCGTCGCTGGGCCGCGAGGCGGTCGCGAGCGTGCCGCCGCACCGCGCCGGGATGGGGAGTGGCATCAACAACACGAGCCGGTACGTCGGCGCGGCGCTGGGCGTCACCGTGGTGACGGTGCTCGCGGTTCACCCGTCGGCGACCCCGGCAACAGACCTCGTCGCGGGCTGGAACGTCGCCGTACTGGTGGGAATCGCGCTGTCGGTGGCCGGCGCGGCGGTCATCGCCGCCCTGGGCGCGGCGGCGAAACGCGCCGGGGTTCCCGTCGCCCGGTAGCGCCGGCGGTCACCTGTACACGGGAGATGGGGGTCACACGATCGGGTCGTGACGATCTTCCCAGCGCGTTGTCTGTCCTGTGTGGAAGAACAATCAAGGGGCTTCCGCGACAACACAACGCATTCCCGATGTGCGAAGGAGACGTCATGACGAACGCCACCGCCACCAAGGTGCCCGCCCAGCAGGCACCGTCGGACCAGGCCAAGAAGAGCGGCGACGGCGCGCTGGTGACGACCGAGGGCGCCACGTCGATCGCCGACGTCGTCGTCCAGAAGATCGCCGGCCTGGCCACCCGGGAGATCCCCGGCGTGCACGCCCTCGGCGGCGGCGCCGCGCGGGCGTTCTCCGCGATCCGCGAGCGGATCCCGGGCGCGACCGCCTCGGCCGGGCAGGGCGTGTCGGTCGAGGTCGGCGAGAAGCAGGCGGCCGTCGACCTGCAGATCGTCGTCGAGTACGGCGTGTCCATCGCGGACCTGTCGCGTTCGGTGCGCCGCAACGTGATCACCGCCGTCGAGCAGATGACCGGCCTGGAGGTGGTCGAGGTGAACATCAACGTCGGCGACCTGCACCTGCCGTCCGAGGACGAGGGCGAGACCACCGAAACCGGCCGGGTGCAGTGAATCCCGAACCCGACGCCGCGCGGATCGCCGCCGCGGTCCGGATCGCGCCCGGGGTGACCGGGCTGCACGGCGGGCGGTTCGGCGAGATCGCCACGCTCGACCCGCCGCGGCGGATCGCCGGCGTCCGGGTCCGCGACGAGGACGTCACGATCGCGGTCACCACGCGCTACCCGCTGGTGGCCGCGGACGTCGCCGCCGCCGTGCGCACCGCCGCCGCCGTCGCGGGGCGGCCGGTGCACGTCGTGATCGCGGATCTGGCCGAGCCGGCCGGCGCCGCACCGGAGAGCACCGGACCGGAGATCCCTGCACCGGAGGTCCCCGTACAAGTGGTTGCCGCACAAGAGAAGGAGAGGGTCTCGTGAAGTCCACGCAGCTGGGCCTGCTGACCGGCCTCGTCCTGGGGCTGGCCGTCGCGTTCGGCGGCTTCGGCGCGTTCGCCGCGGTCGCCGTGCTGGGGGCGATCGGCTTCCTGGTCGGCCGCTACCTCGACGGCAAGCTCGACCTGTCGCAGCTCGCCGGCCGCGATCGGGGCTGAGCGTGACTGCCACCCTGACCGCGCCGGTCGCCGAGCGCGGCGTGCTGACCATCTCGGCGCAGGCGGTCGAACGGCTGGCCGCCTGCGCCGTGCTCGAGGTCGACGACGTCGGCGGCGCGGCCGGCCGGGTCCTCGGCGTCAGCCTGAGCGGTGAGGACCTCGACCACTCCGCGAAGGTGAGCGCCCACGTCGGCGACGGGACCGTGACGCTCGACGTCCGGATCTCGATCGTCTACCCGGCGTCGGTCGCGCGCACCACCGAGCGGGCGCGCGAACACCTCGTTTCGCGCGTGGAGGCGCTGACCGGGCTCGCGGTGACGCGCGTCGACCTCACGGTCACCGCCCTGCACACCACCGCGGGCCCAGTACGGAGGGTCGAATGAAACGCCGTCCCCGCCGGAGCGTCCCGGCCGTCCTGACCGCGGTGGTGGTGCTGGCCGCGTGCGTGCTCGTCGCCGTCGTGGCGGTCCAGCTGATCCTCGGCGAACGTCCGTGGGTGAGCCCCGACGCGGTCGCGTCCCGGCTGCACGACCTGCGCTGGACGGACGTGCTGCCGGCCGTGGCCGGGGGCGTCGTCGCGCTGCTCGGCCTGGTCCTGGTGCTCGGCGCGATCCTGCCGGGGACCCTGACCGTGCTGCCGCTGGGCGGATCCTTCGACGCGGGCGCCGCTCGCGGCGGCTACCGCTCGACCCTGCGCGCCGCCGCGGCGGGCGTCGACGGTGTGTCCGGCGCCGCGGTCAAGCTCGGCACCCGGCGCGTGAAGGTCCGGGTCGAGACGGCCCGGACCCGGACCGAAGGCCTCGCCGACGCCGTCCGCGAGGCGGTCGGCCACCGGCTCGACCAGGTCGGCCCGGCCACCCGGCCGGCGATCTCGGTGCGAGTCCGCGCTCCCCGGAAGAAGGCGTCATGACGAACCTGAACCGCCCGGCCCGGCTCAACCGCGTCCTGCTCGGCCTGGTCGGGCTGGTGCTGCTGGCCGCGGGCGGGTTCGCGGTCGCGACCCACTTCCGGCGCCTGACCGTCGTCGATCCCGAGGCGCCGCTGGTCCCGGGCACGGCCATGCCGCCGACGTGGGTGCTCTACGTCGCCGCCGCGGTGGCCGTGGTGCTCGGGCTGCTGGTGCTGCGCTGGCTGCTCGCCCAGCTGGCGCGTCGCCCGCGGACGCAGACGTGGCGCTTCGAGTCCGACCCGGACGGCGGCCGGACCGAGCTGGCGGCCGACGCCGCGGTGGCGCCGTTCACCGAGGAGCTCCGGACCTACCCGGGTGTGCACCAGGCCCGCGCCACGCTGGCCGGGACCCGCGAGGACCCGACGCTGGCGCTGGTCGTCTCGGTGGAGCAGGACGGCGATCCCACGGAGATCCGCGAACGCCTGGAGACCGAGGGCCTGCCCCGGCTGCGCCAGGCGCTCGACCTCGACGCGGTGCCGGTCGCCATCGAGTTCCGCTTCACCACGTCCGCCGGCCCGCGGATCCGCTGACGCGGCTTCCTGAGCCGGATGGGGCCGTATCGTGCCTGTTCGGTGGCTGTAAGCCGCGGCCGCGGTGACTTAGCGTGGAGGGATGGAACCGTCGGCAGGCGGGCTCCTGGTCACCGGGGACCGGGTCCACGGCGTGCGCCTCTGCGACGTCCTGCGCGAAGGCCCGTTGCCGGGGGACACGCGGCACAAGATGGCGAGCCTGACGGTCGTCGTGCCGGCGGTGGCCGAGGACGGCTTCCAGGTCGTGCTGTCCCTGGCGGAACTGGACCCGGAGTTCGGCGTGTGCGCGGCCTTGCCTGCGACCCGGTACAACGGCGAGCTGCCGGCCCGGCCGACGCTGGTGCTGCCGAGCGACCAGCGGGCGAGCCGGTACGTGCGGGGACTGGCCCGGCTGCAGCTGATGTGCGTCGGCGGCGATCCGGTCCGGAACGGCACTCGCGGTTCCGGACCGGATCGGGTCAGCGGCGGCCGCTGATGGTCGACGCGCCGGCGTAACGGGCTTCGGCGCCGAGCTCCTCTTCGATGCGGATGAGCTGGTTGTACTTGGCGGTGCGGTCCGACCGCGACAGCGAGCCGGTCTTGATCTGGCCGCAGTTGGTGGCCACGGCGAGATCGGCGATCGTGGTGTCCTCGGTTTCGCCGGACCGGTGCGACATGACGGCCGAGTAGCCCGCCTTGTGCGCGGTCTCGACGGCGTCGAGCGTCTCGGTGAGCGTGCCGATCTGGTTGACCTTGATCAGGATCGAGTTGCCGATCCCGCGCTCGATGCCGTCCTTGAGCAGATTCACGTTGGTGCAGAACAGGTCGTCGCCGACGAGCTGCACGCGGTCGCCGATCCGGTCCGTCAGCTGCTTCCAGCCGGCGAAGTCGTCCTGCGCCAAGCCGTCTTCGATGGAGACGATCGGGTACTTGGCCGTCAGCTCCGCGAGGTAGGCGACGTGCTCCTCGATGCTGCGCTTGCGGCCTTCACCGGTGTAGTCGTAGACCTCGCCGTTGTAGAACTCGGACGCGGCCGGGTCGAGCAGCAGCGCGATGTCCTCACCCGGCTTGTAGCCGGACTGCTCGATCGCGCGCAGGACGAACTCGAGCGCTTCGTCGGCGGAGCTGAGGTTCGGCGCGAAGCCGCCTTCGTCGCCGACGTTGGTGCCGTGCCCGGCTTCGTGGAGCGACTTGCGCAGCGTGTGGAAGACCTCGGAGCCCATCCGGACGGCGTCGGCGAAGGTCTCCGCGCCGATCGGGCCGATCATGAACTCCTGGAAGTCGATCGGGTTGTCCGCGTGCGCGCCGCCGTTGATGATGTTCATCATCGGCATCGGCAGCAGGTGCGCGAACACGCCGCCGACGTAGCGGTAGAGCGGCAGCCCGCTGGCGGCCGCGGCGGCCTTGACCACCGCGAGCGAGACGCCGAGCGTGGCGTTCGCGCCGAGCCGGGCCTTGTTCGGGGTGCCGTCGAGGGCGATCAGCGCGCGGTCGACCTCGGTCTGCGACTCGGCGTCGAGCCCGACGACGGCCTCGGCGATCTCGGAGTTGACCGCGTCGACGGCCTTGCGCACGCCCTTGCCGTGGAACCGCGACTTGTCCCCGTCACGCAGCTCGACCGCTTCCTTCGTGCCGGTGGAAGCGCCCGACGGCACGGCGGCCCGGCCGAGCGAACCGTCCGCCAGCTCGACGTCGACCTCGACGGTCGGGTTGCCCCGGCTGTCGAGGACCTGGCGGCCGTGGACCCGGACGATGGCTGTCATTTCGCTCCTCGATGAGTTGGTGCCGCAACACGCTTACGGTGCAACAGCTACAGGCGCGGCGCCACGGTGAGCCGCGAAACACGGGGGAGACTAGCAGAATTTACTGAATCGATCCTGAACTTTTCCCTGCGAAGGGATTGATTCCGTTGCTGCTCAAGGTGCTTCCGGTGCCGATCCGCGGATCGTGGGCAGTTTGCCGACCACCATCGACGAGTTCCCGGCCACCGTCATCTTCAACGTCAACGGCGCACAGCAGTGTGCGGGCACCCCCGGTGCCGGCGGCAGCACGTACGACAAGGCGTCCCTGTTCTGCGCGGGTTTCGTGGGGCCGGGCTCGCGCATCGGCTGACCTGTGCGCGTCCGGCTCGGACAACTGAATCATCCTTGACAAATTTTCTTGTCGGTGTGACGCTCTGCTCGTCAGCAAGGACGAGCAGGCGGAGGTCGACATGGGCAGGCGCATCGCGGCACTGGTGATCGCGGCGGCGGCACTACTGGGCACCGGGGGCGTCGCCACCGCCCAGGGCCAGGACGCCGGGGTGGTGCGGACCGACGCCGGTCCGGTCCGCGGCACGGTCACCACGGACAGCAAGACGTTCCAAGGGGTGCCCTACGCGGCACCGCCCGTCGGCGAACTGCGGTGGAGAGCGCCTCAGCCGCCTCGACATTGGACCGTGCCGAGAGACGCCACCACCCCGGCGTCGCGCTGCGCCCAGCCGCAGAACATCGGGCCGGCCAGTGCGTCCGAGGACTGCCTCTACCTGAACGTCACGGCCCCGCGCACCGGCGGGCTCAAGCCGGTCATGGTGTGGCTGCACGGCGGTGGCAACGCCTTCGGCGCGGGCAGCGACTACGACGCGCGGCGCCTGGCCGTGGGCGGTGACGTCGTGGTGGTCACAGTGAACTACCGCCTCGGCGTGTTCGGCTTCCTCGGCCTGCCCCGCCTCGACGGCGCCGGCACGTTCGGGATGCAGGACCAGCAGGCGGCGCTGCGCTGGGTGCAGCGCAACGCGGCGGCGTTCGGCGGGAGCCCGGCCAACGTCACGCTCTTCGGCCAGTCGGCCGGTTCGTACGACATCTGCGCGCAGCTCACCTCGCCGGCCGCCCGCGGGCTGTTCCAGCGGGCGATCATGGAGAGCGGGTCGTGCTCGATGACCTGGCCGCGCAACGGCGTCAACCCCGGCATCCCGGCCGGCTCGCCGTGGCAGGCACAGTCCTCAGTGGACGCGCAGGGTGCCACGCTCGCGGCGTCGCTCGGCTGCCCGGCCGGACCGTCCCAAGTGGACTGTCTGCGCCGGATTCCGGTGCCGCAGCTGCTGTCCGCGTCGCAGAGCGCCGCGCTGCCCGCGGTGGCGTACGGCAACCGGGTGCTGCCGTCGCGTCCCGACCGGGCGCTGGCCGAAGGCCGTTACGCGAAGATCCCGGTGATCTCCGGGACCAACCTCGACGAACAGCGCCTCGCGACGGCCTTCCTGCCCCAGGCCTTCACCGAAGAGGGCTACCAGCAGCTGCTCGCCGACGCGTTCGGCACGAAGGCCCCTGCGGTCGCGGCGAAGTACCCGTCGAGCGCGTACGCGTCCCCGGCCGTCGCCTGGGCCACGGTGGCGACCGACCGCGTCTGGTCCTGCACCCAGGTGACCGACCAGCGCACGCTCGCCCGCTCCGCGCCGGCGTACGCCTACGAGTTCGCCGACCGGACCGCGCCCGCGCAGTTCCCGTTCCCCGAAGGCCTGCCGTCCGGTGCCTACCACGGCGCCGAGATGGAGTACCTGTTCGACCTCAACGGCGTGCCCACGCCCCTGAACGCCGAGCAGCAGGCCCTGGCCGACCGGATGATCCGCTACTGGACGACGTTCGCCCGCACCGGCAACCCCAACGCGACGGGCACGCCGACGTGGCCGCGCTTCGGCGGCGGCACGACGACACTGTCGCTCGTCCCGGGTGCGGCGCGCACCGTGGACCTGGCCGCGGAGCACAACTGCGCCTTCTGGGCGGGTCTCTGATCCCCGGACGGGGCGGGGTTCGAGTGGACCCCGCCCGTTCAGGCGTCCAGTCCGAGGTGCTCCCGCAGTGTCGATCCGGTGTATTCGGTGCGGAACGAGCCGCGTTCCTGCAGCAGCGGGACCACCTTGTCGGCGAACTCGTCGAGGCCGCCGGGCGTGACGTGCGGGACGAGGATGAAGCCGTCGCTCGCGTCGGCCTGGACCAGGTCGTCGATCGTGGCGGCGACGGTCGCGGGGGAGCCGATGAACGTCTGGCGCCCGGTGACCTCGATGATCAGCTCGCGGATGGACAGGTTCTTCGCTTCCGCCAGCTGACGCCATTCCCTGGACGTCGCCAGCGGATCGCGGTACATCCGGACGCTGGCCCGGCCGCGGGCGATCGTGTGCTCCCCGAGCACCGGGTCGATGTCGGGCAGGGGGCCGTCCGGGTCGTAACCGGACAGGTCGGCGTTCCACAGCTGCTCGAGGAACTTGATCGCCGTCTGGCCGCTCACCTGCTGCAGCCGGACGACGTGGGCGCGCTCGTGGGCGTCGGCGTCGGTGTCGCCGAGCACGAACGTCGCCGCCGGGAGGATCACCAGCTGCTCCGACGTCCTGCCGTACTTCGCCAGCCGGCCCTTGACGTCGGTGTAGAACGCCTGCCCGGCCTCGAGGGTGCCGTAGCGGCTGAAGATCGCGTCGGCGGTGGCCGCGGCGAACTCGCGGCCCTCGTCGGAGTCGCCGGCCTGGATGATCACCGGGCGGCCCTGGGGGCTGCGCGGCACCGGGAACCGGCCCTCGATGTCGAAGTGCTCGTCGTGGTGGGCGAAGGCGCCCGCGTTCGCGTCCCGGAGGAAGACGCCGGTGCCGGCGTCGGCGGCGATCTCGTCGCCGCGCCAGGAGTCGAACAGCTCCCAGGCGGTGCGCAGGAACGTCGCGGCGCGGGAGTAGCGCTGGTCCTGCGGCAGGAAGCCGGCGCGCCGGAAGTTCTCGCCGGTGAAGGCGTCCCACGACGTGACGACGTTCCAGGCCGCGCGCCCGGCGGAGAGGTGGTCGAGCGAGGCGAACTGGCGGGCCACCTCGAACGGCTCGTTGAACGTCGAGTTGATGGTGCCGGCCAGGCCGAGCCGCTCGGTGACCGCGGCCAGCGCCGACAGCACGGTGAAGGTGTCGGGGCGGCCGACGACGTCGAGGTCGTAGATCTCGCCGTTCTGCTCGCGCAGCCGGAGGCCTTCGGCGAGGAAGAAGAAGTCGAACTTGGCGCGCTCGGCCGTCTGCGCGAGCTTGACGAACGAGCTGAACTCGATGTGGCTGCCGGCTTCGGGGTCGCTCCACACGGTCGTGTTGTTCACGCCGGGGAAGTGCGCCGCGAGGTGTATCTGCTTGCGGGGCTGGGTCATCGCGGGCCTCCTCAGGCGGTCGCGTAACGGTTGGCGGGCTTCGCGAGGCCGAGCAGCCCGCGCAAGGTGGCCGCCTCGTACTCGGTGCGGAACGCGCCGCGGGCCCGCAGCTCGGGGACCAGGCCGCGGGTGATCGCGGTCAGGTCGTGCGGCACCGCGCCCGGCCGCAGCCGGAACCCGGAGAGCCCGGCGGCCTGCCAGTCCAGCAGCAGGTCGGCGAGGCCGGCGGGGGTGCCGGTGAAGACGTGGGCGTCCGAGGTGTACTTCGCGCCGGACAAGTCGTCGAGCCGGGCCTTGCGGTCGGCCGCGGCCTGCTCGGTCTCGTCGAGGAAGACGACGACGTCGCCGAACACGTGCAGCGTCTCGGCGGCGCGCCCGGCCCGGTCCTGCTCGTCGCGGACGGCGGTGACGATCTCGCCGGCCTGCGTGCGGTCGAATGGCGTCACGTAGACGACGTCGGCCGAGCGGGCGGCGAGGCGGTAGGGGACCGCCGCGTGCGCCAGCGCGGTGACCGGCGGCTGGCCCTGCGGCGGGCGCGGGGTGATCGACGGGCCCTTGACCTTGAACCAGCGGCCTTCGAAGTCGATGTAGTGCAGCTTCTCGCGGTCGACGAACCGGCCGGTCGCGACGTCGCGGATCTCGGCGTCGTCCTCCCAGCTGTCCCAGAGCCGGCGCAGCACCTCGACGTAGTCCGCGGCCTCGTCGAACAGCTCCGACAGCGGGCTCGGCACGTCCGGGGTGGCGGAGTCCTCGAGCCGGAACTCGCCGAATTCACGGCGGCCGAAGTGGCGGTTGTCCGCGGGCCGCCCGGCGACCTGGACGCGAACGCCGGCGCGGCCGGTGCTGACGTAGTCGAGCGTCGCGATCGCCTTCGACAGGTGGAACGGCTCGGTGTGGGTGACGATCGCGGTCGGCACGAGCCCGATGTGCGAGGTCAGCGGCGCGACACGGGCGGCGATGAGCACCGCGTCGAGGCGACCTTGGACGATGTCGGTGCGCTCGCCCGGCCGGTCGAGGTACTGCTCGGTCTGCAGGGCCAGCGAGTCCTCGAGGGTGACGAAGTCCAGCTTCGCGGCCTCGGCCTCGCGGACCAGATCGGCCCAGTACCCCGCGGTGAGCAGCTCACCCGGCCGCGCCCCCGGCTCACGCCACGCGGCGGGGTGCCACCCGGCACCGTCCAGCGCGACGGCGATCCGTGGTCCGTTTCCTGCTGCCATCCCGGCTTTCCTTCCCTCGGCCCGTACCGACAGTGTGCGCCGGTTCCCGGCCGGCGGGCAGGAGTGGCCAGGGGGTGGGATCGCGGGAACTTTCCGGACGGGCCGGGAATAACCACGGCGCGCACGAAACGGCCGCCGCACTCCGGAGTGCGGCGGCCGTCTTGCGAGAAAATCAGTCCTTGTGACCCGTCACGGCGTCCTTGACCTTGTCGGCGGCCTGCTTGAGGGCACCCTTGCCCTGCTCGGCCTTGCCTTCGGCCTGCCACTGCTCGTTCCCGGTGGCGTCGCCGACCGTTTCCTTGGCCCGGCCCTTGAGCTCTTCGGCCTTGTGTTCCGCCTTGTCGTTCATCGTCCACCTTTCCTGGGGTGCTCTACGGCTACCCGGTGCCGCGGCGGCTACACATCGCGGCGGAAATCAGGGGCGTGGCGGCCTCATCGCCGCGGCGGAGTTCCACGGAGGTCCGGCTGTGGTCGTCCGGCCTGCGTCCGGTCTCCGGGTAGCCGGGCGCGTGCCGCCAGAACGTGGCGTACCTCGGGTCCACAGAGGAATGGCGGACCGCGGGCGTGTTCCGCAGCGCCGTGGAAACTTCCCGCATGACCAGGTCCTGGACCCTCTCCGGGCCCCCGGCGCGTCCATCGCCGGACGGGGGAGCGCGGGTCCCGTGCCGGAGCCGCGTGCGTGCCACGGCCACCGGATACCCGGGGGCGATCTTCCGAAAACGGACCGAAGCGTCGCCCGAGTCTGACATCATTCGGACGGATGTCACCAGACCGCGCAAGGGAGACACGATGTCCGCGCACATGGACGAGCTGATCGCCCAGTTCCAGAACTTCCAGGCGAAGGTTCGCCAGGCCGAAACCCGCTTCGCCGGGGTCGGCGACATGCAGGAGCGGATCGCCCAGCTCGAGACCACCGTGACCTCGCCGGACGGCAACGTCACCGTGGTGGCCGGCGCCGGCGGGACCGTCACCGACCTGCGGCTCGCCGCCGGCGCGACGCACCTCGAAGCGGGCCGCCTGGCCACGATCATCATGACCACCCTGCGCCAGGCCGTGGCCGGGGCGGTCCAGCAGCAGGCCGGGATCGTGGACGACGCCTTCGGCGACACGCTGGGCGTCAACACGCAGGAGCAGGTGCGCGAGGCCCAGGCCGAAGCGTTCGGAACCGTGGCGGAGCCGCCTGCGTCGGAGCCGCAAGCGCCCCCGGCACCGCAGGCCGCACCGCGACGCCGGCCCGCCCCGCGGGACGACGACTACTTCGAAGAGAACACGATCCTCCGCCGCGACTGACCCCGACCGAGAGAGCTCCCGCGATGCCAGAAGGAATACAGACGAACATCGGCGCGATCTCCGCGTACGCCAAGCAGCTGCCGTTCTACGAGCAGGAAGCGGACAAGTTCGGCGCCAAGATCGACGCCGCCGACGTGACCGACGAGGCGTGGGGGCTCATCGGCCTGTTCGCGAAGCAGGGCTACACCGACCGCCTCGGCGAACTGCGCTCGCTGCTGACCGACCTGAAGGACGGCGTGGACGGGTTCACCACCAAGCTGACCAAGGCCGCGGAGATGTACCAGGGCATGGAAGACGCCGGTGTGGTCACCTTCGGCCGGTACGAGGCGGAGATCGACGCGGTCGGGGAGGGCAAGTGAGCGAGCACAAGAGCATCGCCGACGCGCTGGACGTCCAGCCGTACGACGAGAGCACGGGCGCGAACCTGGACCGCGCGGCGGGGTACGTGCCGGTGGCGGGCACGGCGTACAAGGCCGGCAAGTCGATCGGCGAGCACGCCCAGCAGGCGGCCCAGGCGGGCAACTTCGGCGAGCTGGCCTCCGCGGGTGGCGCGCTGGTCGGCGACGGCGCGACGTTCGTCGGCGCCGCGGCCAGCGACATGGTCACCTTCGCCATGGACCCGATCGGCTGGCTCGTCAGCCACGGCCTGAACATGCTGCTCGAGCTGGTCCAGCCGCTGCAGGACGCGCTGCACCAGGTCACCGGCGACGGCCCGGCCATCGGGCACGCGTCGGAGAACTTCGTGACGATCGCCCAGGGCTTCGTCGCGCTCGCCGAGGACTTCGAGAAGACCGGCGACACCGCGCTGGCCGAGTGGGTGGACGACGCCGGCAACGCCGCGAAGGCAGCGCTCGGCGACTTCTCCTCCGGCATCCGCGGCGTCGGCTCGGCCGCCGGTTCGGTGGCCGAAGTGCTGCAGATGTGGTCGATGGTGATGGTGGTCATCGAAGAGGTGATCAAGGGGATCATCACCGAGCTGGTGTCCTGGCTGATCACGCTCTGGCTGCCCGCGCTGGCGGCGTCGGTGATCAGCTTCGGCAGCTCGGTCGCCGCCGCGATGACCGCGTCGATCGCCAAGGCCGCCAGCGTGCTGAAGAAGGTCACCGGCTACCTGGGCAAGTTCGGGAAGCTCCTCGACACCTTCATCGAGTTCATGGCGAAGTACTCGACGAAGCTCGTGGAGTTCACCACCAAGCTGCGGGTCGGCGTGATGCCCGGCCAGACGAAGTTCGGGTTCGGCGCGGCCGCCCAGGGCTTCCAGCCGAGCAACCGGGTGCTCACGACGATGTTCGGCACCTCGGCCGGGGCCGGGCCGCTGCTCGCCGGCGCGGGCGTCAAGGCGGGCATCGGCGCGGCGAAGGGCGCCTTCGCCGAAGGCAAGGAAGCTGTCACGCCCGAGGGGGACGAACCGTGGTTCGACAAGAGCGAGATCGGCGGGGACCGGAGTCCGGAGGACACCCGGAAGGACCTCGACATCTGACCGACCGCGCGGCCGGGCTCCAGGACCGCGCCGAGCGCTGGGCGGCCGACGCCCAGGTCCGTCCCGGGTTCCGCGAGCGGGTCGAAGGATTCCTCCGGGACCAGTGGCACGAGCCGGTGATCGTGCTGCGCCTGGGCGACACCGACCTGGGCTTCGGCGTCCCCGGCCGGCGCCACGACGGGACGGTCGCGGGAAAGCGGCTGGTCCGCAGGTTCTTCTGGAACATCGCCCGCGGCATCGGCGGCGCGGTGATGTACGTGTTCTTCCTGGCCAACGGAGGAGGCGAGGCGGGCCGCCCATTCCAGCGGGAGATCCGCGTCGCCGGCCCGGCGGACGCGCAGGCCCTGGACCTGGTCGACCGGCTCCGGGCGGTGCGCGGGCCGTGGCTGGCGTTCTCGCCGACGGCGGTCGCGCTGGTGGACACGGGATCGACGTACGTGGACCCCGCCGACGCGCCGGCGCCGCGGATCCTGTGGCAGGCAAGGGTTCCGCAGGCCCCGGAGGTCGGCTTCCGCAAGCGGACGCTCACCTGGCCGGACGGGTCGAGCTTCCGGTTCCCGCTGCACGGCCGGACCGAGGACCAGCACTTGCGGAAGTTCGTGGAGCCGCCGGACGTCGTGCACTGGAACGGCCGCCCGGAGTAGGGAACCGCTGAGGCACGGTCGATGGGGCTTCCGGTGCGGCCGACGTGACCGCAGGGTCGACGGGTCCTGACCGCGGGGTCGACGGGTCCTGCTGCGGCCGGCCTTGGTGTCGGGAGCAGCCGACACGGCGCTCGGGACGGCCAACACGGCGTTCGGGACGGCCAACACGGCGTTCGGGACGGCCAACACGGTGCCCGGCGGGGCCAGCACGTTGCCTGGCGGGGCCAGCACGGTGCCTGGCGGGGCCAGCACGGTGCTCGGGTGGCCAAGACAGCGCCCGGTGCGGCCGCCACAGTGTCCAGAGTCGCCACCACGGCGCCCAGGCCGACCGATGCGGCGCCCGGAATGGCCAACACCAGGCCCGGACCGGCCAACGCAGCACTCCGGCCAGCCAGTTCGGCGTCCGGAGCGGCCAACACAGTGCCCGGAGCGGTCAAACGTGGCGTGCGGAGTGGCTACGCCGCACTCTGGCCAGCCAACACGGCGCCCAGCGCGGTCAACACGGTGTCGGAGCGGCCAGCAGAGTGCTCGGTGCGGAACACGGTGCCGGAGGGGTCAGCCAGCGCCGGTGTTCGGGCCCATCAACGCGGTGCCGGTGCGGTCAACCAGTGCCAGTGTTCGGTCAGCCAACGCGGTGCCGGTGCGGCTAACACGGTGCCGGAGCGGCCAACCAGTGCCAGCGCTCGGGCCAGCCAATGAGGTGCCGGGGTTGGCCAACGCGGTGCCCGGGGTGGCCAACACAGCGTCCGGCGCGGCCCACTCGGCTGCCGAGCGCGGGAGCGCCCGTGTAGTTACTGCTGTGCGGTGGCGGGATCGCCGAAACGTACGCCGCCGCGGCGGTGGCGGGGGCCCAGCTCCTCCGCGAGGATCGCGTCCAGGTCGCTCGCGGCCCGGCGCAGCGGCCGCCGGACCGTCCACAGGACGGCCAGGGTCGCGAACACCAGGATCACCACCGTGACCCCGAGGGCCGTGTCGGCCAGCAGCAGGATCGTCGCCGCCAGCACGAGGACCGGGGACAGCCCGATGGCCGGGCGGCGTGCGTGGCGCGGGCGGTGCGTCCAGGCCCGTAGGCCCGCCTGCCGGTGGTGCGTGGTCATCCGTCCTCCACCCCCTCTGCGCCTCCGACGAGTCGCTACGCTGCGTTCTCGCCATTAGCTCCAAAGTGTCGCAGACGACGGCGTTCGGATGATCAGTCCGGGGCGTGGTGTACCCGAAAGACTGTCCCCCATCGCCCAGTAGGCCGTACAGGATCGGGCCAGATGCGCAATGAGGTGAGGAGCGTGTCGGGATATTTCACCGTATCGGGTGATGGTCTACGGATTCCGCGGTCAAACACCGTCACTCTGAACAGGACTGTTTAAAAGTCACGGCGACCGGCTACCAGTCCGAGGTGGCCCCCGAACGGAGCAGCGAGTCGGTCGTCCACGCCGCGCGCCGGGCGCAGCTGGTGGACGCGGCGATCGACGTGCTCGCCCGCGACGGGTACGCGGCCGCGTCCACCGTGCGGATCGCGCGGGCGGCCGGGGTCAGCCGCGGGGTGCTCACCTACCACTTCCGGGACCGGGCGGACCTGATCGCCGCGGTCGTCCAATCCGTGTACGCGCTCGCCGGGGCGGAGCTGGGGCCGCGGGTGGTCCGGGCCGGGTCGCCGCGGGCGAGCCTGCTCGCGTTCATCGGCGGCAGCGTCGGGTTTTACGCCGCCCACCCCCGGCACCTGGCCGCGCTGAGCGCCGTCTTCACCGCCCAGGAGCGGGACGGCACCCGGCACCACCGGACCGAGATGGACGACGTCGGCGCGTTGCTGCGCGCCGGGGTCGAGGCCGGCGAGTTCCGGGCCTTCGACGTCGAAATCATGGCCGGCACGATCCGTGCCGCGCTCGACGCCGCCCTGGTCCGGGTCACCGCCGACCGCACGCCCGCCGCCGCGGCGCGGGTGCGCGACGAACTGGTCCGCACGTTCGACCTGGCGACCCGAAAGGAAAACCCATGAGCGTCCTCGCCCGGACCGCCGGCGCGCTGGCCGTGGCATCGGCCCTCACCGCGGCCGCGTGTTCGAGCCCGCGACCCGAAGGGCCGCAGCTGACCGTCGGCACCACCGGCGGTCAGGTGCACGGCCTGGCCACCGCGTCGGCGCGGGAGTTCCTCGGCCTCCGCTACGCGCTCGCGCCGACGGGGGAGCGGCGCTGGACCGCGCCCCAGCCGGCCCCGGCCCGGGACGACGTCGCCGACGCGACCCACCCCGGCGCCCGGTGCTCCCAGGGGACGCAGGCCGCCGGCACCTCCGAAGACTGCCTGTTCCTCAACGTGACGACCCCGCGCGACCAGGCGCCCGGCGAGCGGCTGCCGGTCATGGTGTGGTGGCACGGCGGCGGGTACACCAGCGGCTCCGGCGCGGACTACGACGCTCAGCGGCTGGCCTCCCGCGGGCACGTCGTCGTGGTCACGGTCAACTACCGCCTCGGCGTCTTCGGCTACCTCGGGCTGCCCGGCCTGGCCGGCTCGGGCAACTTCGGCTTCGCCGACCAGCTCGCCGCCACCCACTGGGCGAAGGACAACGCCGCGGCGTTCGGCGGCGATCCGGGCAACCTCACCGTCTTCGGCGAGTCCGCGGGCGGGATGTCGGCGTGCGCGCTGCTGACGTCGCCGCAGGCCGCCGGGCTCGTCCAGCGCGTCGCGATCTCCTCCGGCTCCTGCTTCCTGAACTGGCCGGCGGGCGGGCTGTTCCCCGGCACGCCGGCGCAGACGCCCTACACCTCGCTGGCCACCGACCAGGCCGACGGCGTCGCGACCGCGAACCAGCTGGGCTGCACCGGATCCGGTGCGCTGCGGTGCCTCCGGGACCTGCCCGCCGCCCAGCTGCTGCCGGTGAGCACGGCGTTCTCCGACCACCTGGCCTACGGCACCGACCTGCTGCCGGAGAACCCGCCGGACGCGGTCCGCGCCGGCCGGATCGCCCGGATCCCGGTCCTCTCCGGCGGCAACCACGACGAAGCCCGTTCGTTCGCGGGCGGCGCCGCGATGGCCGACCCGGCCGCGATCACCGAGGCGACCTACCCCGGCCTCCTGCGGACGGCCTTCGGCGACCCGAAGGCCTCGGACGTCCTGCGGCAGTACCCGCTCCAGCGCTATCCGACGGCCGTCGAGGCCTGGTCGAGCGTCGTCACCGACTCGGCGTGGAGCTGTCCCACCCTGGCGGGCGACCAGGCTCTCGCGCGCGCGACGAAGGTGTTCCCCTACGAGTTCGCCGAGCCCCACGCACCCAACGTCAGCCAGGTGACCGTGCCCGGGATGGCCCAGGGTGCCGCGCACGCCACCGACACGCCGTACTTGTTCGACCTCGGCGGCAAGAACCTCCTGGCCGATCCCGCGCAGGCCCGCCTGGGGGAGCGGATGATCGATCTCTGGAGCGGCTTCGCCCGTACGGGAGCACCCGCGGGCGCCGTCCCCGGTACCGCCACCTCGACGACCGTCCTGAGCCTGACGGCCGGCGGCGCCACACCCGTCGACAGCGGATCCGACCACCGCTGCGGGTTCTGGCCGCCGAACCGGTAGCCCGCCGGACGTATTGCGCCGAACGTGCGACCTGCGTAACGGCCCGGTCGCTCTGCGGGACTGACTTCTCAGTGCAACGGGGAGCAGACCCGAGAGCCGACGGAGGCCGTGGATGCAGATCGACCTGTTCAACGAGATCCAGAACCCCCGGCCGTGGCCGGAAGGCCACGAGCAGCTCAGGTTCACCCAGGCGATCGAGCAGGCCGTCCTGGCGGACGAGCTGGGGTACGGGTGCTGGTGGCAGGTCGAGCACCACGGCGCGGGCGAGTTCAGCCTGTCGTCGGCGCCGGAGCTGATGCTGGCGGCGCTTTCCCAGCGCACGAGCCGGATCCGGCTGGGGCACTCCGCGGTGCTCGCGCCGGGCCGGTTCAACCACCCGATCCGCGTCGCCGAGCGCGCCGCGACACTCGATCACCTCAGCGGCGGCCGGGTGGAGCTCGGCCTGACCCGCTCGACCATCCCGGAGTGGCGCCTGTTCGGCATCGAACCGGACGACGCCCGCGCCCAGACGCAGGAAGCGTTCGAGATGGTGCCGCGGATGTGGACCTCCGAGCGATTCTCCTACGAGAGCGACGCCTACCGCGTCGACGACGTCGCGATCGCGCCGAAACCGTTGCAGCGGCCGCATCCGCCGCTGTGGCAGGCGGCGGCGAGCGCGTCCTCGTTCGAGGAGGCCGGGCGCCGCGGCGTCGGCGTGCTGGGCACGACCATGTGGGAGTCGCTCGAGCGCGCCGGCCGGCTGATCGGCCTGTACCGGGCGGCGGCCGCGCAGTGCACGGACCCGGTCGGCGCGTTCGTCAACAACCAGGTCGGGTTCTTCACGTTCGTGCACTGCGCGGACACCGACGAGGAGGCGATGCGCAACGGCGCCGCCGCGGCCGCGGCCTGGTACACCGTGACGGCGTTGACGTTCTTCGAAGCGGCGAGTGAGTTCGTCCGGTTGAACGCCCGCCAGCAGGAGATCGCGGCGGCGCCGGACGGCGGTGGCCTCACGGGTGAGTTCCTGCGTGGCGAGGCGCAGAACGGCCCGACGGACGCGAACCTGCTGATCGCCCGGATCCTGCAAGGGGAATCGGTGCCGGACGACGAGATCTTCGCGGTGCTCAGCGCGCAGGACTCACTGATCGTCGGCAGCCCGGACACCTGCCGCAAGAAACTGCGGGCCTACGCCGACCTGGGCATCGACCGGCTGATGTGCCTGCAGCAGATCGGCGGCATCCCGCACGACAAGGTGCTGAAGAGCATCCGCCTGATCGGCGAGCTGATCCCGGACCTGGCCTGAGGTTCAGGCGGCGGCGCCGAGGTCGTCGAGCACCGGCGGCAGGCCCTCGGCCAGCATCCGGCGGCGGACCCGCTGCAGCAGACGGGACATGACCAGCCCGCCCACGCCGTGGAAGCCGGTGTGCGAATAGGTGAAGCGGGTGCCGCCGGCGGTGTCCTCGAGGCGGTAGGTGACGAAGCTCGGCTCGTCGGTTTCCTTGTTGCGCCAGGAGAAGCGCAGCAAGGCGGGCGCGTCGGCGGCGAGGACCTCGCAGCGGACGACGCCGTCCCAGCCGGGCACGGGCTTGCCGACGAACCGGAACCGCGTGCCGACCTCCGGCGCGAAGTCCTCGGGGCGCCCGCCTCGCCCGGTGGACGTCCACCGCGGCACCAGGGCCGGGTCGGTCAGGGCCTGCCACACCCGGTCGCGGGGGTGGGGGTACTCGGTGACGATCTCGAACTCGCTCACGGGCGGGGTCCTCTCGTTGTTTACAGTCACCGTATCACTTCAGTGACTGTAAACAACGAGGGATCCGGCCTCAGTTCAGCTTGCGGGTGTCGGCCGGCAGCCCGCCGCCGGCGTAGACGTCTTCGGCCAGCTTGGCCAGGGCGGTCAGCGCGACGTTCTGGCTCCACGGCCCGTAGGACACCCGGGAGACGCCGAGCTTCTGCGCGGCGGCCAGGGGGATCGAGCCCGGGATGCCGATCAGGTTGACCTTGCGCTCGCCGAGGGCCTCGACCAGCCGGCCGACCTGGGTCTCGTCGAGCTTGCCGGGCGCGAAGAAGTTCGACGCGCCCGCGTCGAGGTAGGCGCGGCCGCGGGTGATCGCCTCGGTGAGCGCCTCCTCCTGGTCGGCGATCTTGAGGAACGCGTCGGTGCGGGCGTTGAGCACGAAGTCGATTCCGGCCGACTGTGCGGCGGCGACGGCGGCTTCGACCGCCTTGACCGACTCGGCGAGCGGCTTCATCTGGTCTTCGAGGTTGCAGCCGACCGCGCCGGCCTCGATGGCCCGGGCGACGGTGCCGCCCGGGTCGCCGTACCCGGCCTCCAGGTCGGCGGTGACCGGCAGGTCGCCCGCGGTCCGCACGATCAGCGCGACCTCGGCGATCATCTCGTCCCGCGGGATCTTTTCGCCGTCCGGGTAACCGCGGGAGGCGGCGATGCCGTGGCTCGGGGTGGCGAGGGCCTGCGTGCCCGGCGTCTCGGCGACGACCTTCGCGGTGATCGCGTCCCAGACGTTGACGACGAGCAGCAGTTCCGGAGCCGCGTGCAGCTCCTGCAGGCGCTTGGCCTTGTCGGCGGTGGAAGTCATGTCCCCAATCTAGGAGGAGAGCGCGACGGCGGCGAATGCTATCGTCGCGAATGCTTTCGAACGAGGCCTCGCCGGGTGACGCCGAGGAGATCGCCGGACCCCTCACCCGCGCCGCGATCTTCCTCGTACTGCGGATCGACAGCGGCGGCGAGGACGTCGTCAAGGATCTGCTGGCGGATCTGCCCGGGCTGCGGCGCTCCGTCGGGTTCCGGTCGCTGACCGGCGGCCTGTCGTGCCTGGCCGGGATCGGCTCCGCCGCCTGGGACCGGATCTACGGCGGCGCGCGCCCGGCCGAGCTGCACGAGCTGCCCGTGTTCAAGGGCGAGCGCCACGAAAGCGTGACGAGCGACGCAGATCTCCTGTTCCACCTCCGCGCCGACCGGATGGACCTGTGCTTCGAGCTGGAGACGCTGATCATGGCGCGGCTCGCCGGCGCGGTCACCGTCGTCGACGAGGTGCAGGGCTTCCGCTACTTCGACGCGCGTGACGTGCTGGGGTTCGTCGACGGCACCGAAAACCCGACCGGCCGCGCCGCGCGGGCGGCTGTGTTCGTCGACGACGACGGCGGTTTCAACGGCGGCAGCTACGTCGTCGTCCAGAAGTACCTGCACGACATGACCGCGTGGAACGCGCTGTCCACCGAAGAGCAGGAGCGGGTGATCGGCCGGCGCAAACTGTCCGATGTGGAGCTGTCGGACGCGGAGAAGCCGAGCGATTCCCACATCGCCCTGAACGTGATCACCGACGACGACGGCAACGAGCTGGACATCCTGCGCGACAACATGCCGTTCGGCCGCCCGGCGTACGGCGAGTTCGGCACCTACTTCATCGGCTACGCGAAGTCGCCGGTGGTGATCGAGCGGATGCTGGAGAACATGTTCGTCGGGTCGCCGCCCGGCAACCACGACCGCATCCTGGACTTCTCGACCCCGCACACCGGGGCGCTGTTCTACGTGCCGACGGCGGACTTCCTGGAGGACCCGCCCGAGCCGGCACCCGAAGCGGAACCGGAAGAAGCGCCGGCGGCGGAAGCACTGCCGGCACCGGAAGAAGCGCCGGAACCCGACGACTCGCTCGGCATCGGCGGCCTCCGGGAGACCGCCGAGCCGGCCGCGGGTGTCAGCTGGTTTCGAGGGTGAGGCCGTAGCGGTCCAGCACCTCCTGCACGGGCTGGAAGAAGGTGTTGCCGCCGGTCTCGCAGTCACCGGACCCGCCGGACGTCATTCCCTGCGCCTGCACCGTTTTCGTGCCGGCACCGGCCGCCGGGCGGCTGACGAACGAGCCGCCCGAGTCGCCGGGTTCGGCGCAGGCGTCGGTCTGGGTGAGCCCGTGGACGATGTTGCCGTTGCCGTAGTTCACCGCCTGGTCCAAGGCGATCACCCGCCCGCACTGCCAGTGGGTGGTGATGCCGGACCGGCAGATCCGGCCGCCGGCCGGCACGACGTCCGTGCCGTCGATCCGCACGTCGGTGCCGTCTTCGTAGCGGTCCACCCGCGGCGGGGCCGAGACGTTGCCGTCGGTGACCTTGACGGTGCCGTAGTCGTTGTCGGGGAACGAGGATTTCGCGACCTTGCCGACGGGGCCGCCGGCGCCGCTCACCGCGCCGCCGAGTGCGGTGCAGTGTCCCGCGGTGATGACGAAGTGGACGTCGTCGTCGTTGTACGCGTTGAACCCGATGGAACAGGCGCCGCCGCTGAAGTAGAGCCCCTGCCCGCCGACGGCGTCCCACAGCGGCCGCGGGGCACTGGCGACGCGCTCGACCCGGACCGGCGCGCCGCCGGCGGTGGCCCACGCCAGGCCCGCGGGGTCGCCGCCCACCACGCTCACCACGACCTCGTTGGCCGGCGCGTCGACGTACCAGCCGGCGACCGAGGCGGGTACGCCGGCCGCTCTGCGGTCCAGTGTGGACTGGACGTCCTTCAGTTCGGACGCGCTGTGCCGCACCACTTTCGGCGTCGCCCCGGCGGCCCGGATCTGACCGGCGCGGGCGGCGTCGGTCGTGCCGACGACCAGGCCGCCGGTGGCGGCGTCCAGCCAGGACAGCCCGAACGCGCCGCCCAGGGAACCGCCGAGGGTGTGCTGCGCGGCGGCCAGCGCGGCCGGACCCGTGGCTTCCGTCAACGGTACGGCGGCCGCCGAGGCCGGCGTCGCGAACGCGGTGGTCGCGGCCGCGGCGCCGACGAGGGCGGCCACAGTGCGCAGGGGTCGTCGGATCACGAGAACCTCCAGGAGTCGCGAGTGCGAGAACCGCACCCGTGAATCGACGCTACGGCAGTGATCAGCGGGTCGGATAGCTGCCATTTGAGTAGCGCTCGCAATTCCCCTTTCCGGCTCAACGGGCCTGGTCAACGGCCCGTCGGTTGTCACTCCTGTGAGTGATCACGGCGTTTGCGGCGCCCCGCATGGGCGCTCGAAGCGCGACAATCCGCGACGGCTTTCGCGGCATTGGGGAATCGTTTCTTCTTGATGAACCACCGGTTTCTCACCTGATCGGGGCCGAAACCTGGGTTCGGTAGCAGCCGGGCCCGCGCAGGCTGGGGACGTCCCGAACGAACGGAGGTGGGTGCGGTGAACACGAAGGATCCGGCGCGGGCCCGGCACGAACGCCTGGAACGGTGGCGCGGGCACCCGGTGGTGCTCGCCGCGGTGGTCGTGGTTTCGCTCGCGACCGTGGCGCTGGGCGTGTTGGCCGGGCTCGGGTTCGGCGGGTTCATGGAGCAGTTCCGGACCATGGCGATCGACAGCGTCTTCGACGACCGCGGCGACGGCGACCCGCCGTACGTGGTCGTCTGGGGCACCCTGGGCGTCTTCGGCTGCCTGCTCTCGGCCACCCTGGCGGGCGCCGCCGCGCGACGGTACGGGGGACGGCCGGCGGGCCCCGCGTTCCCGGCGGTCCTCGCGCTCGCGGGTGCCACGGCCGGTGCCTGGGTGTCGGCCCGGGCGTGGCTGCCGCCGCTCGCCGTCGGCACGGCGGTCGACCTGGTCTTCCACCACGACGAGCCGTGGGGTTTCTGGCGCTGGTTCTTCTACTACGCCGACTGGTGGGTGCCCGCGCTGCTGCTCGTGGCGACCTCGCTGGTGCTGGGGTACGCCGTGGCCGGCCACCGCCGGTACACCGCGATGGTCCGGACCCGCGGACGGCTGCCGGCGCACGGCCGCCGCGTGCCGGCGGACGTCGTCGAGGTCAAGCTCCGCCTCGCGGGCGACGAGACGGGCACGCGGGTCGTCGGCGCGACCGTCACCGTGTCCTTCGCCGACCTCGCGGGCGTCCGGCGCTGGGTGACCCGCCGCAGCCGGGACACCGAGGTCAGCGCGGCGGAAGTACTGTTCGACCCGGCGCGGCCCGGGGACGAGAAGTCGATCTTCGTCGCCCTCCGCCGCCACCCCGTCCTCGCCGACTGGCTGCCGGTCCGATGAGTTCCTTCGAGAGTCCGGAGTTCCCCATGATCAGGCTCGCTCGCGGGTTCCTGACCGGCGGCGTCGTCGGGGTGACGCCGAGCGCCTTCGTCACCGGCATCATCATCGGGAACGTCCCGTTGCTCCTCACCGGGGCAGGACTCCCGTTCGCCTACGGCTTTCTCCTGTTCGTGGCCGGGATCCCGCGGCGGGCGCGGGAAGCGGCGGTCGTGCCGCGCACGGCGCTCGCGAAGATCGAGAGCCTGCGCGCCGGCGGCACGGAGACGGGTGACGTGTCGCTCCGGTTCGACCTCACGATCGCCCCGCACGGCGAGCCGCCGTTCCGCGCCGAAGCCCGCCTCGACGTCAACCTGGTCGACCTGCCGGGCTATCGGCCGGGTGACGTCCTGGTCGTCGCGTACCCGCCGGACCGGCCGTGGCAGGCCCGGATCGTGAAGCCGGACGCGGAGTGGGCGCGGCGGGCGGCCGGCGCCACCGTGGTGTCCGCGCCCGAGTCCACTGTGGTCCGGAAGCCGGCGGGGGCCGGGGCCGGCTTTCTCGTCCTCCTCGGGTTCCTGCTCGGCGTGGCCGCGATCGTCCTGCCGTTCCGCGCCGAGCTGTTCGCCCCGTCGGCGGACGCCTCGGAGGTTTCGGAGTCCGCCGAACCCACGTCGGTCACGTCCTCCTCGGGCTCGGCGACGGTCACCGTCGGCCCGGGGCAGTCCATGGCGGACGCGGGCGAGCTGCGCCGGGCGGTCGACGGCCTGGCGCAGCACGCGGACGTCGCGAAGGTGCTCACCGCGGTCGTCGAGGAGCACCGCCTGTCGGTGGTGTTCGCGCCGACCGGCGTCACCGCTCCGTCGTTCGACCTGCGCTCCCTGCCGGTCGACCGCATCCCGGCCCTGGTGACGAAGGCCCGGACCACCCTGGACGTCGGCTCGCCGCAGACGTGGCAGGTCACGGTGGTCCCGTTTGCGGGCGAGGTGACCCTCCGGATCGTGGCCACCGGCCCCGGCGGCAGCGGCTCCCTCGGCGGCTGAGTCAGAAGCCGATGGCTTCGCGCAGCAACAGGACGGTGACGCGCCCCGGGCCTTCCGCGTTGAGGACCAGCAGGCGGTTGATCGCGCTCGGCTGGCCGTAGACCGCCCGGGCGCGGGCGTTTTCCAGCGGCAGCGCGTGTTCTTCGAGGCGGCGCAACGCGGTGGCCATGTCGGGGACCACCTTCTGCGCGCCGACGATCCAGATCGCGCGGCCCGCGCCGCCGGCGTAGGCGGGCACCTGGCTGCCGCTGCCCGAAGCGACGACCACGGACCCGGTCTCGGTGACCGCCGCGACGCTGCCCACCACGAAGTCGGGCGTGGCGATCAGCCGCCGGATGTCGTCGGCCCGGGTGGCGCGGTCCAGCGCCAGGACCCGGGGTTTGACGGCGTCGTACCGGCCGCCGGTGTTGAGGTCCTGCTCGATGCCGGACAGCCGGGTCGTTTCGCTGGCGGAGGTGAACACGCTCGCGCCGGCCGGGATCAGGTCGCCGACGCGGCCGCGCGCGGCCGCGACGTCGTCGAGGATCTCGACGGCGAAGCCGTGTTCCTTCAGGGCGGTGGCCGCCCGCTCCAGGCTTTCGGCGGGGGCGGCGTCGGTGAACGGGGTCATGGGTCTCCTCCTGCGCGGTCGTGTCACAACGAAGCCGTGGGGTTCGTCAGGACTACGACCACGCAGTACCGCGGAATGTGAGGCAACGATGACCCGGCCCGACCCGATCACGAGCGAGCGACGGCACTTGACGAACCTCGCCTACCGGCTCCTCGGCTCGCTGGCCGACGCCGAGGACGTCGTCCAGGAGACCTACGCCCGCTGGTACGCCCTGTCCGCGCCGGCGCGGAACGCGATCGAGGCGCCCGGGGCCTGGCTGACGACGGTCGCGAGCCGGATCTGCCTGACCCAGCTCGGTTCGGCCCGCGTGCGGCGCGAGGCCTACGTGGGGGAGTGGATCCCGGAGCCGCTGCCGGGGCGCGCGGAGCGGCCGGACGTCGTCGACCCGGCGGACCGGGTCACCCTCGACGAGTCGGTCGACATGGCCTTCCTCATCGTGCTCGAGGCGATGACCCCGGCCGAGCGCGTCGCGTTCGTCCTCCACGACGTCTACCGCTACCCGTTCGCCGAAGTGGCCGGGATCGTCGGCCGGTCGACGGCGGCGTGCCGGCAGCTGGCCTCCTCGGCCCGCCGGCGGATCCAGGCGTCGCGGGCACCGGTGGCGACGCCGACCGCCCGGCAGGCGGACCTCGTCCGCGCCTTCAAGGCGGCCTGGGAAGCCCAGGACATCGCCGCCCTCGTCGGCCTCCTCGACCCGGACGTCACGGCGACCGCCGACGGCGGCGGGCTGGCGGCCGCCCGCCTGGAACCGATGTACGGCGGCGAAGCGGTCGCGCGGGCCTGCGCCGGGATCCTGGACGTGCTGCCCGGCATGACCTTCTCGGAGACCACGGTCAACGGCCGGCCCGGCCTGCTCTCCCGGCAGGACGGCGTCACCGTGACGGTCTTCGCGTTCCACGTCGAGGGCGACCGGATCAAGCACATCTGGGCGATCCGCAACCCCGACAAGCTGCGCGCGTGGACGGCGGCCTGAGCGTCAGCGGGCCGGGGGAGCGACGGTGGCGTCCGGCTGGTTCGCACGCCGCAACGCGTCGGCGACGAAGCCGCTCGCCTTCAGGTCCTCGACGACGTCGTGCAGGAACGCGACGGTCCCGGGGCGGCGGTCCTTCGCCGTGCCGACGGCCTGCTCGATCTGCATGAACCGGTCGGGGATCACCCGGACCTCCGGGTGCGCGGCGGCGTACGACGTCATCGGCCGGCGGATGCCGGCCGCCGCTTCGAGGCCCTGGGTTTCGAACGTCGTGACGCCTTCGTCGCCGCGGACGACGGTCGCGTGCTCCAGGGTGCGGGAGAGGAACAGGTCGTAGGCGGAGCCCTGCTTCACGCCGATCCGGACGTCCGGCCGGTCGACGTCGGCCGGGGTGGTGAACGCCGAGCCGCGCGGCACCACGTACACGCCCTCGATGACGACATACGGTGCGGTGAAAGCGACTTCCGTCGCGCGCGCCGGGTCGATCGCCAGGAAGCAGAGGTCGGCGGCGCCGGAGGTCAGGGCCGCGAACGACTTCCGTGCCGCGTCGAAGCACACGAACGCCACCGGGACGGCCAGCCGCGCGGCTACTTCGCGCGCGATGTCGACCGTGACGCCCGTCGGCGCGTCCGGGGTGCCCTGCGCGAGGACGGCGTTGCCCAGGTTGATCGAGGCGCGCAGGACGCCGGTCGGGGCGAGGTCTTCGGTGATCGGCGTTCCCATGTCCGCGACCCTAGCGACGGGCCGGATGAGATCCAGGTCACGTCGACCTCACCCGGCGCGCCGCCGCGACGCCCGGCTGCCATCCTGTGCCGTCTAGGTCGAGCGTGGATGAGAGGAGCAGTCCGTGGGCATCATCGGCTGGATCGTGCTGGGGCTCATCGCCGGCGTGATCGCGAAGATCCTCATGCCGGGCAAGGATCCCGGCGGCTGCATCGTCACGATCCTGCTCGGCATCGGCGGCGCCTTCGTCGGCGGCTGGGTCGGCAAGACCCTCTTCCACACCGACATCGGCACGTTCTTCGACCTGCGGACGTGGGGCCTGGCCGTGCTGGGCGCGCTGATCATCCTCGTCGGCTACCGCATGATCTTCGGCAGCCGCCGCGACTGAGGTGCGTGACGCGCAAAGGTAACCCGATCACCTTGGGGCATGACTACGCTTTTCTTCGGCGCGCGCCTGGGCGCCCGGCTTCGCGTTCGTCGTCCGCGCCCGGAGCAGTACGACCACCTCTGCCGGTACGTCGCGGCCCGGACCGGCGCGTTCCGCCCGGTCGCCCCGGTCACCTCACGAAAGCGTTCGCGATCGTGCGGGAAACGGGCACCGGTGTGCGAGAGTGGCCGATGTGGACGAACGAACCGCGCGGCGCCGCGAGCCGGCCTCGGTGGCCGAGCTCGCCGGGACGCGGGTCTGGACGGTCACCGCGTCGAAGGGCTGGTGGCTCACCGCCGAGCGCACCGTCGAGGCGCACGGCCGGCGCTGGGTCGTCGGCCTGACCCCGACCGCCGGCGGTCTCACCGCGTTGATGCTCTGGCGCGACGACGTCGTGGTGTCCCACCGGCGCGGCCCCGAAAGCGTGCTCTGCGGGCTCGCCGCGCACTGGGTGACGAACCTCCTCGCCGGTCGTGCCTGGGATGCCGCGTGATCCACTAGAGTGGCGACAAGCCTGGGGGCCGCTACGCACGAGGAGAAACCGTGGCGACCACCACCACCGAAACGCCGCACTGGACGATCGGCACCGCCGGCGACACGGCCACGTTCACCCGGGTCCGGCCCGCACCGGCCGGGCCGCGCGTGTGGAGCGGCCGGGGCCTCGCAATGCCCGAGGAAGATCTGCCCGCGTTCGGGAAGGCCCTCGGCGAGATCATGAAACTGCCGGTCTACTGGACGGCGAAGGCCCGGGCGGCGGACCGCGCGGCCGGCGAGCAGGATGTCTGGTCGGCACCGCGCCACGACCCCGGCGACGGCTTTGTCCACATCGCGGGCCCGTGTCACCTTCCCGAAGAGGAGCCCGGGGCGGCTTTCACCCTGAGCCTGGTGCACGTCCGCGGCTTGCGCGTCCGGATCGCGGCGTACCTGCGCGACCGGGAGTGGTGACTAAACGGTCTCTTTGGCGAGCAGGTGGAACATCAGCCCGCCGACGAGGAGCAGCAGGCCGAGCAGGAAGAGCACGCCGACGCCGAGGACCAGCCCGGTCGCGCCGAGGGTGATGCCGATGAGGACCACGAACCGCTCCTTCTCCGGGGACGCGTCGCGTCCGGCCGCGGGCTGGCTACCCGCCCCGCGACCCGGCAAAACCCATGTCCCCCACCCGGGTGACGGCCGGTGGCGCCGAGGTAAGCCGGGCCGCCCGGACGCCGCCCGGCACGGAGATCATCGTGACCGGCGCCGGATCGGTCAGCCGGCGACCGGCGCGCAGTCGATGGCGACCTGGCCCAGCGGCGTCGTCCGGACGGCGGCCACCGTCAGGCCGGCGCCGGCCGCGAGCGCGCGGTAGTCGTCCAGGCCGCGCTCGCGCCCGCCGCACAACACGAGCATCCGGAGGTCCATCTCCGCGCGGTCGCCGCCCTCGGTGCCGTGCTGCTGGAGGATCAGCACCCGGCCGCCGGCGCCGGCCGCCTCGGCGCAGCGGCCGAGGATCCGGGCCGCGTCGCGGTCGGCCCAGTCGTGCAGGACGCTGCTGAGCACATAGACGTCCCCGCCCTCGGGCAGCGGGTCGAAGAAGCTCTGGCCCGCGAAGGCGCACCGGTCGCCGAGTCCCCGGGCCGCCAGGTGCTCCCGGCCGCGTCGCACGGTGTCGGGCAGGTCGACCAGCGTGCCCCGCAGCGCCGGGTCGGTCTCGAGCACCGCGGCCAGCAGCGCTCCGGTGCCGCCGCCGACGTCGACGACGTGGCGGGCGCCGGACCAGTCGTAGCCCGCGGCCGCGTCGATCACGTAGTCCGTCCCGGCCGCCATCGTCGCGTCGAAGGAGGCGGCCATCGCCGGACGGGCGGCCAGGTACTCCCAGAACGGGGTGCCGAAGACCGTCTCCCACGCGGGGCCGCCGGTGCGCAGGGTGTGCAGCAGCCCGGTGAACGCCAGGTCCATCTGCCCGCCGAACCCCTCGAGGTCCAGGCCGACCCGCATCCCGGACGGATGGTCCGAGCGCAGCAGGGCCGCGAGTTCGCTCGTCCCGAACGTCCGGGGGCCGGCTCGGTGAACACGCCGTGGGCGACGAGGTGCCGCAGCAACCGGTCGAGGGCGTCGGGATCGGTGCCGCAGCGGCGGGCCAGCTCGTCGACGGGCACCGGGCCGTCCGCCACGTGGTCGGCCACCCCCACCGTGGCGGCCGCGCGGACGGCCAGCGGGGTGACCGGATCGAGCACCGGCGCCAGCAGCTGCCAAGCCGACTGTGGGGTGCCGTCCGGAGTCGTGGTCATGCATCCTCCCGTGCGTCGTCGCCGGTCGATCAGCTTTCCGGCCCGAGGCGGACAGGGGAAGCCCGGGTCTCGCTAGGCTCCCCGCCATGCCGAAGCTGGGACGTCTCCGGAGCCGGTGGGCGAGCGTCTCGCTCGAAGCCCGGGACCGGGGGCTCGCCGTGCTCGTCACGGCCGCCGCGTTCGTGCCGGGGCTCGCGATGCTCGGTGCCCAGTTCGGCGATCTGCCGCGGCAAGAGGGCGGGTTCCTCGCGGTCGTGCTGGTGCTCGGGCAGACCCTGCCGCTGGCGGTGCGGAGCCGGTGGCCCGCCGCGGCGTTCGGGGTGACTGCGATCTGTTTCGCCACGCACGAGGTGCTCGCGTACCCCACCACCGTCGGCACCCTCGCGCTGTACTTCGCGCTGTATTCCGCCGGAGCGCACGAAGAACGGCTTCGCCGGGCGCTCCCGGCGATCGCGACCGCCGGGTACGTCGTCTTCGCGGTCGTGCTGGCCCTTCGCGGATCGCCGTCGGGGCTGCTCGACTACGCCGTCTACTACACGGTGCTGACGCTGTTCTGGCTGCTGGGCGCGCTGGTGCGGCAACGGCGCCGGCAAGAGGCCGAACGGCGGCGGCTCACCGCGCGCGCCGCCGCCGCGGAGGAACGCGCCCGGCTCGCCCGCGAACTGCACGACGTCGTGACCCACCACGTCACCGCCATGGTGGTGCAGGCCGACGCCGCCCGGTACCTCCCGCCCGAGCGTGTCCCCGAAGTGCTCACCACCATCACCGGCTCGGGGCGCGACGCGCTCACCGAGCTGCGGTTCCTGCTGGGCGTCCTGGAAGCGACCGGCGCGCGGACGCCCGGCCTGAGCGCGCTGCGCACCCTCGTCGACCAGCCGGGGCGGGCGGTGCGGCTCGTCGAAGAGGGCGAACGTCCGGCGCTGCCGGCGGAAACCGAGCTCACGGCGTACCGGATCGTGCAGGAGGCGCTGACCAACGCGGCCAAGTACGCCGCCGGCCGGCCCACCGAGGTGCGCGTCGGCTACGGTGCGGACCTCCTCGAAATCGAGGTGAGCACCGAAGGCCCGGCGACGGCGGCGGGCGCGCTCGGTTCCGGCGGCCGCGGGCTGGCCGGGCTGCGCGACCGGGTCGACGCGCTCGGCGGCCGGTTCACCGCGGGCCCGTCGGGGGACGGATTCGTGGTCAGCGCCCAGATTCCCGCCCAGATTCCCGCCCAGATTCCCGCCCAGATCCCCGCCAGGAGAGACCGATGACCGACGGCCCGATCCGCGTCCTGATCTGCGAGGATCAGGAGCTGATCCGCGCGGGCTACGTGACGGTCCTCGGCGCCCAGCCGGATCTCGAAGTCGTCGGCCAGGCCGCGAACGGCCGCGAAGCGCTCGCCGAGTTCGACCGGCTGCATCCGGACGTCGTCGTGATGGACATCCAGATGCCGCTGCTGGACGGGATCGAGGTGACCCGCCGCATCGCCGGCCCCGGAGCGGCCGACCCGGCCAAGGTCCTGGTGGTCACGACGTTCAACGTCGACCAGTACGTCTACGACGCGTTGCGCGCGGGGGCGAGCGGGTTCCTGCTCAAGGACGCGCCGCTGGACGAGCTCGTCGAAGGCGTGCGCACGATCGCCCGGGGCGAGTCGCTGCTCGCGCCGTCGGTGACGCGGACGCTGATCGGCCGGTACGCCGACCGGATCCGCCCGGCTGCTCCCGCCGGCGGTCCCTTGGAGGGGCTCGCCCGACGGGAGCTGGAAGTGCTGAAGCTGATCGCCGCCGGCTTGTCGAACGCCGAGATCGCGGCCGAGCTGGTGCTGAGCGTGGAGACGGTGAAGACGTACGTCTCGCGGATCCTGACCAAGCTGGACCTGCGGGACCGGGTGCAGGCCGTGGTGCTGGCCTACCGGACCGGGCTGGTCAGCGCCGAGGGATGAGCTTGGCGCGGCGCAGCAGCAGCGCCGTCGTCACCAGGCAGCACAGCAGCGCGAACAGGCCGGCCTCCGGGCCGAACGAGCCGCCGGTGAGCGCGTCCGGTCCGGAAAGGACGGTGCGCAGCAGGCCGGGTTCGCTGTCGGCGCCGGAGACCGCGGTGCCGAACACGCCGCCCTGCAGCCAGTTCCAGGCGAAGTGCAGGCCGATCGGCACCCACAGCGACCGGGTGGCGGTGTAGGCGACGGCCAGCATCGTGCCGCCTTCGACGGCGATGGCGAGGGTGCCCCAGAGCGTGGCGTTGCCGTTGATCAGGTGCGTCAGGCCGAACAGCAGCGACGAGACCACGATCGCGATGACGCTGCCCGCGCGCTGCTCCAGGATGCGGTGGAGCACCCCGCGGAACAGTAGTTCTTCGGTGACCGCGACGGAAGCCATCGAGCCGGCCACGCCCAGGCAGGCCCAGAACGAGCCGCCGCTGATGTCGGCGTGGGTGAAGATGATGCCGAGCAGCATGGTCCCCACGAAGGCGGCGCCGCCGATGAGCGCGCCGCGCCCGAGGCCACCCCAGCGCCCGGCGGTGGCCAGTTCGGTGATCTCGTCCCGCTTCTCGACCCGCCGGGCTACCCACTTGTAGGCGACGACGGCCCCAGCGGCCGCGCCGACCCCGACGAACAGGCGCAGGATCGGCACCCCGGACACGAGCGCGTCCAGCCCGCGGGCCGCGATCAGCAGCACGGCGGTGGCGACGAGCAGCACGGGGAACCGGAAGCGCTGCAGCCGGGGCTTCCGCTCGGTCAGGGTGGTCATCGGGGTTCCTCTCGCCGGACTTCCTCGTGGAGTACGGCGAGATTACGAGCGCGGCGGGCCCGGCCACATCACTCCGTGACGGACACCCGGAGTAGCTCCCGAGAGGGACAAGAGGGCTCTGAACTGCGCTTTCAAGCCGCGTTCCGGTCGTCGAGGGCGCCGGCGTGGGCGCGCCGGAGGATGTCGAGCAGCAGCTCCCGCGTCGGCTCGACCGGCGCGATCGCCAGCAGCCGCGCCGACTTCAGGGCCAGCTCGGCTATCTGCGGCAGCTGGTCGCGCCCGATGCCGAGCTCGGCGAGCGTCGCGGGTACGCCGATCGCCCGGTTGATCCCGGCGACGCGGGCGATCGTCCGCTCGGCCGAGGCGTCCCGCTCCGGGATCCCTTCCACGGCGGCGCCGAGCCGCGCGATCCGCTGGGCTGCTTCGGGTTCGGCGCGGAGCACGTCGAGCGCGTAGGGGAGCAGCAGCCCCGTGCCGAGCCCGTGCGGGGTCTTGGTCAGCGCGCCGATCGGGTACTGGATCGCGTGGCACAGGTGCGTCCCGGTCGAGCCGAAGGCGATCCCGGCCAGCAACGCGCCCAGCGCGACCTCACGCCGGGCGTCCCGGTCGCCCGGCGAGCGGACGGCCGTGGGCAGCCACGGACCCAGCTTTTCCGCGGCCCGCAAGGCGATCGGCTCGGTGAGGGCGTTGCGCCCGGTGAACACCGGGAGCGGCGCGGACCAGTCGAGGGGCAGCGGCCGGGCGGTGTACGACTCGACCGCGTGCACGAGCGCGTCGATGCCGGAGAACGCCGTGACGCCGGCCGGCGCCCCCAGGGTGAGCTCCGGGTCGACGACCGCCGCGGCCGGCACCAGGAACGAGCTGGAGATCCCCACCTTGAGCTCGCGGTCCGGGTCGGACACCACGGCCACCGGCGTCACCTCCGACCCGGTGCCCGCCGTCGTCGGCACCGCGACGACCGGGGCGATCGGGCCGGGTACCAGGTTCTCGCCGTAGAACCGGGCGAGCGGGCCGTCGTGCACCGCGAGCAGCGCGATCAGTTTGGCCGCGTCGAGCGCGCTGCCCCCGCCGATCGCGAGGACGACCTCCGCTTCGTGCTCCCGCGCGACGGCGGCGCCCGCGGTCAGCGTGCCGACGGGCAGTTCCGGGGTGATGGCGGAGTACGTCCGCACCTCGAGCCCGGCCGTGGCCAGGGCGCCGAGGATGGCGGCGAAGTGCGGGGTGGTTTCGAGGAACGGGTCGACGACGGCGAGCACCCGCGTGCCGTGCCCGGCCACGATCCCGGGCAGCTGGGCGCGGGCGCCGTAACCGAAGTGCACCTGCGCGGGCAGCCGCAGGGTTCCGGGCAAGTCAGGCAAGGAACCCCCCGTCCACCGGGAGGACGACGCCGCTGAGGTGGCTCGCCCGGTCGCTGAGCAGGAACGCCGCCGTGGCGCCGGCCTCGGCTCCGGTGCCCGCCTTGCGCAACGGCGTCGCGGCGATCCGGGCTTCCACGCCGCCGGGGATGGTGCGGCGCAGCTCGTCCAGCATCGGGGATTCGGTCGGCCCGGGGGCGATGACGTTCACGCGGATGCCGAGCGGGCCGAAGTCGTGCGCGGCGGTGCGGGTCAGGCCGATGACCGCGTGCTTGGTGGCCTGGTAGGCGCCCATGCCGGAGCTGCCGCGCAGGCCGCCGATGCTGCTCACGTTGACGATCGCGCCGAAGCCCTGCGCCTCCATCACCCGCACTTCCTCGCGCAGGCACAGCCAGGTGCCCTTGACGTTCACCGCCATGATCCGGTCGAAGTCCGCCTCGGGTACCGCGTCGAGCCGGCCGCCTTGGCCCATCGCGGCGTTGTTGTACGCGCCGTCGAGGCGTCCGAAGCGGGCGACCGTCGCGTCGACGAAGGCCGCGACGCTGTCCGCGTCCGCGACATCGCCGGTCGTGTACGCGACGTCGTGGCCCGCCGCGTCGAGGGTTTTCGCCAGCGCGGCAAGGGGTTCCTCGGTCCGGGCGACGAGCATCACCGAAGCGCCGTCTTCGGCGAAGACGCGCGCCGCTTCGGCGCCGATGCCCGAGCTGGCGCCGACGACGAGGACGGCCTTGTCCGCGAGCAGGGGGGTGCTCATGAGTTCTCCTTGTTTTCGACGGTGGCCCCGCGGAGCGCGAGCATCGCCCGCGCCTCGTCCGGGGTGGCGATCTGCTTGCCCATGTCCTCGACGACGGCCCGGATCTTCCGCACCTGCTGGGCGTTGCTCTCCGCGAGCTGGCCCTTGCCGATCCACAGGCTGTCTTCGAGGCCCACGCGCACGTGCCCGCCGAGCCACGCGCTGTGCGTGCCGAATGCCAGCTGGTCACGCCCGGCCGCGAACGCCGAGAACTGGTAGTCGTCGCCGAAGAGCTTGTCGGCGATCCGCACCATGTGCTCCAGGTTCGCGTGGTCGGCGCCGATGCCGCCGAGGACGCCGAACACGCCCTGGATCAGCAACGGCGGTTTCGCCAGGCCCTTCTCGACGAAGTGGGCGAGCGAGTACAGGTGCCCGATGTCGTAACACTCGTACTCGAACCGGGTGCCGGCCGCGCCGAGCGTGCGCAGGGTGTGCTCGATCTTGTCAAAGGTGTTCACGAACGGGTGGGAGTAGGTGTTGAGGACGTACGGCTTCTCCCAGTCGTGCTGCCACTCGGTGACCTTGTCGGCGATGCCCGAGTAGACGAAGTTCATCGACCCCATGTTCATCGACGCGAGCTCGGGCCGCACGTGGTGGGCCGCCGCGAGCCGCTGGTCCATGGTCATCGACGACGCGCCGCCGGTGGTGATGTTGATGACGGCGTCGGTCTCCGCGGTGATCGGCTCGAGGATCTCGTCGAAGACTTCGGGTTCGAACGCGGGCCGCCCGTCCGGGTGCCGGGCGTGCAGGTGCACGACGGCGGACCCGGCGGCTATCGCCTCCAGCGCCGCCTTGCTCACCTCGGCGGCGGACAACGGCAGGTAGGGGCTCTGGGACGGGATGTTCACCGACCCGGTGATGGCGGTCGTGATGATGACTTTTTCCGCTGCCCGCATCAGTTCTCCTGTTCGGCGAGGGCTCGGTAAGCGTCGAGTTTGGCGTCGTCCAGCGGGCCGACCAGGCTGATCGCGACCTGCGTCGCGCCCGCGTCGTACTGCTGCCGCAACGACTCGCGCACCTGCTCCGGCGTGCCGTACGCGACGAGCGCGTCGAGCAGCCGGTCGGAGCCCGGCGGCGTGAGGTCGGCGTCGGTGAAGCCGAGCCGCGTCAGCTTCGCGAGCTGGTGCGGCAGGGTCAGGTAGTAGGCGAGGCGTTCGCGGGCGACGTCGCGGGCCGCTGCCCGCGAACGGCCCACCACCGCCCACTGGACGACCGACAGGAACAGGTCCGGCCCGATCGTCTCGCGCGCCCAGCGGGTGTGCTCGGGCGTGACGAGGAACGTGAGCAGGCCGTCGGCGCGTTCGGCGGCCAGGCGGGTGATCCCTTCCGAGTACGCGCCGAGCACCCGCGGCACGGCCCGGGGCAAGGTCGCCCCGACCCCGTCGAGGTAGTCGCGGAGGAACGGCAGCGGTCCGACCCCGCGTTCGCGGACCGCCCCGCTCACCCCGAGCCCCAGCACGTACCGGCCGGGATAACCGGCGGCGAGGTCCCGCGCCGCGGACGCGGCCGACTTCGGCACCCGTTCGAGAGCGCGCGCGACGCCGTTGCCGACCACCAGCCGCTCGGTGGACTGGAGCACGAGAGCGGCCGTCGTGAACGCTTCGCGCCCCGCCACCTCCGGGATCCAGACCATCCGGTGCCCGGCGTCTTCGAGCCCGCGCACGAACCGGACCACGCCGTCGTGGTCGAGATCGTCGAGTTCCGCGATCGACAACGCGTTGCGCGGCAACGAGAGCGTCATCCGGTCGCTTCCCGGAACGCCTTGACCAGGGTGCGCGCGGCGTCCGCCAGCATCGTCGTGTCGTTGCTGAGCAGGACGAAGTCGCAGCCGTCGCGCACCGCCTGCGCGGCCCGCTCGGGCACCCCGCCGAACGCGAGCCCGCAGCGCTTGCCGGCGGCGTGCGCGGCTTCGATCGCCGACGCGATCAGGTCGAGCACGTCGGGCGAGGACGGCGCCGAGCCCATCGACATCGACAGGTCCGCCGCGCCGACGAACACCGCGTCCACGCTGTCCAGCGCCAGGATCTCCGGCGCGGCCTTGATCGCCTCGACGCTCTCGAGCTGCGGGATGCACAGCACTTCGTCGTTGCCGGTGGCGAGGTACTCGGCGTTCGGGCGCAGGCCCCACGCCCCGGCGCGGCTGGTGCCGCCGGCGCCGCGGACGCCGTGCGGCGGGAACCGGCACGCGCGCCCGACGGCGGCCGCCTGCTCGACGGTGTCGACGTGCGGCACGAGGATGCCCATGGCGCCCGCGTCGAGGATCTTCTGGATGGTCGACGCGGTCGTGTCCGGCACCCGCACGATGGGTGTGACGCCCAGCGCGGCGGCCGAGTTGATCAGCCGGTACGCGGTCTGCAGGTCGAGCGGCGCGTGCTCCAGGTCGATCACGACGAAGTCGAACCCGGCGTACGCCATGATCTCGACCGGCTCGCCCGAGGCGATCTTCAGCCAGGTACCCACGGGAGTGGCCGGGCGGTCGAGCAGCCCGGCTCCGGTGCGCGCGGTCACGGCATCGGGTAGTCGTCGGCGTTCAGGACCCAGCCCGGTTTCTCCGAGAAGTCCACCCGCGGCGGGCTGAAGATGTCGATCAGCTGGTTGACACCCGGGTCGCTCGCCTCGGAGGTGTGCACGGTGGGCGGCGGGATGATCGTGACGGACGGGCTGCCGATCCGCACGTGCTCGTCGTCGTGCCACGTGGTGCGGTCGTTGAGCCAGGGTGTGCGGATGTGGTGCACGTACTCGCCTTGCACCGCAAGGGAAAGCTGCTCGAAGTCGTCGTGGTGGTGCGGCGAGAGCCTGCGCGGGTCGCGCGGGCCGTCCTGCTCGGGCAGGAAGTTCACCATGAACGCCCGGGTGCGGAAGATGCGCCCGAACCGCTTCGGGTCCTGGGGCACTTCGGCGAGCGGGTAGAACCGGACGCGGTTCCCGCCGGCGGGTTCCGGCCAGCGCTCGAGCAGTGTGACGCGCGGGTGGTTTTCGGCGTACGCGCCGGCGTTGGCGGGCCGGTCGCGCCAGTCGCGTTCGATCGCCTCGACCAGGCGGACGAGCGGGCCGTCGCCTTCGACGCTGATCCGGGACGCGCCGGGCGGCGCGACGACGAGCCCGGGTTCGGCGATCCGGGTGGCGCCGTCGTCGGTGAACAGGGTGAACGCGGGGGAGGCGCCGGTCACGATGATCGCGAGCTCGCCGGCGAGGTACCCGTTGTCGAGGTCGTCACCGGAGTGCGCCTCGGTGTGGATCAGGATGACGTTCTGCGCGCGCACGACCTCGTTGTCGTGCAGGTCGAGGTACTGCGCGGCGGCGATCGCGGCGCCGCTGTCCGGCCCCGGCGCGGTGGCCGTCGCGAGCGCGGATCGGGGATCGTCCTTTTCGTACACGGGGAGTCCTTTCGCTCAGGCGTCGAGGTCGAGCAGGAACGCCGGGTTGTCGCGGACCATGCGCCGCAGGTCCTTCTCCGGCAGGCCGAGGTCGAGCAGCGCCTCGCCGACGCGCATCCAGGCGTCGACCGGCTTGGGGTTGGCCTTCTGGCCGAAGTCCGAGGCCAGCACGATGTGCTCGGGGCCGAGCGCCTCGACCCAGGTCAGCAGCTGCTTCGGGTCCCACTTCTGGGTGCCTTCGGGGTCGTACATGCCGACCTCGTGCTCGACGAACGCGCCGAGCTCGATCAGCTCGCGGCACAGCTCCGGCTCGGCGCCGATCACGAAGTCGGGGTGGCTGACGACCATCCGCTTCATGCCGCGTTCCTTCGCCGCCGTGAACAGCGTCTTGATGTACTCGGGGTACATGTGCCCGCCGTTGAGGACGGCTTGCTGGTCCTTGATCTCGTCGAGGATCTCGATCGCCGCGGGCTTCAGCTCGCCGCTCTCGTCGACGATGTCGATGCGCTCCAGCGTCAGCGGCACGGTGGTGGTCGGGAACGCGCCGTCCTCGGGGTGGCAGTCGATGTGGCGGCCCGAGGAGATGGTCGGGAACCAGACGACCTTGCCGCCCATCCGCAGGCACATGCGCACGGCGTGCACGTTGAGCCCGCCGACGGTGCTGTTCAGGGCGATGCCGCCGTAGACGTCCGCCGCGACGCCTTCGAGGCGCCCCTTCATCGCGAGGACGTCCATCTGGGTGTTGTGGTGGTGGGACTTCGCGACCATCGCGCGCATCCCGATCCGGGCGCCGTCCTGCGCGGCCTCGACGTGGTCGAAGCGGCGGGGGAACGGGCTGGGCCCGGAGTGGACGTGCATGTCGACCAGGCCGTCCAGGACGGAGGTGATGGCGGGACGCTGGCTCATGAGGCCGCCCTTCGTTCGCATTGTGAATTCGACGTTCACTATAAGACCGTCTGTCAACCCTGTGGACCCTCTTGTGCGGCGAGGATCTCGTGTTTACGGTATCTGTTGTTCACTTCGTGAACTCGCAGTTCGGATTGCACCCGGTGTGGTCACCTACGCGCTGCGAGTAGCCAGAGCCCCTCGGAGGACGACGATGTCCCTACCGCCCCCCGCCGCAGAGCCGCGATCGACGGCTGTGGACGACGTCGGCCCCCGCGTCCCGCACGGCCCGGACAGCGCCAAGGTGCGCGCCGCCGTCCGCGGCGGGACCCTCGCCTACTTCGTCGACCAGTTCGACATCTACCTGCCGATCGTGGTGCTCGCGCCGGCGACGGCGTACTTCCAGGCGGCCAACCTCAGCGCGAGCACGACGGCGCTGCTGGCGTCGCTCGTGTTCGCGTCCACGCTCATCGGCCGCCCGCTCGGCGCGATCATCTTCGGGCACTTCGCCGACACCGTCGGGCGCAAGCGCACGACCCTGGTCGCGGTCGGCGGCTTCGGCGTCATCACGCTGCTGACCGCGTGCCTGCCCGGCCACGAGACGATCGGGGTGTGGTCGGTCGGCCTGCTCATCGGCCTGCGGTTCGTCGACGGGATCTTCCTCGGCGGCGAGTACACGACCGCGGTGCCGCTCGCGATGGAGTGGAGCCCGAAGCACAAGCGCGGCCTCTACGCCTCGATCATCACGTCGACCTCGCCCGCCGCGTACGCCGTGATCGCCGCGATCACGCTCCTGATGCTGCAGCTGCTGCCGTCCGTCGGCCTGCACAGCGCCTACGTGCAGTGGGGCTGGCGGATCCCGTTCTTCGTCGGCGCGGCGCTGGCGGCCGTGCTGTTCCGCTACTACCTCAAGAACGTGCACGAGACGCCGGTCGAGCTGACCGGCGAGAAGCACAAGATGCCGTTCGTCCGGCTGCTGGTGAAGTACCCGCGGGCGCTGGCGCAGGTGTTCGTGCTGATGACCGGCACGTGGCTGGCGACCAACATGGAAGCCGCCGTCACGCCGGCGCAACTGAAGTCGCACCTCCTGCTCTCCAGCAAGGAGGTCACGATGACGATGCTCGTCATCAACGCCGCCGCCGCGCTGTCCTACCCGTTCTTCGGGCTGCTGTCCCAGCGCATCGGGCGAAGGCGGTTCTACATCGGGTACGGCCTGGCGGTGCTGGTGATCGGCGCCGGGTCCTACACGCTGCTGATGGCGTCGAACGGCGGGTTCGGCGCGGCGCTCGGCTGGGGTGTGCTGATCGGGATCTTCACCGTCGGCACGTTCGGCCCGATCGCGGCGTACCTGACCGAGCGGTTCCCGGCGAGCATCCGCTCCACCGGCTACGGCGTCGGCTACAGCCTCGCGCTCATCGCCCCGGCGTTCTACCAGTTCTACCTGCAGCGGTTCGACGGCGTCATGCCCGCGCACCTGGCCCCGGCGGTGCTCATCGCCCTCGCCGGGGTGCTGATCAGCCTGGGCGGGTTTCTCGGCCCGGAGACCAAGGACGTCGACATGGGCGACGACAGCACGATCCCGGCACTGTCCTGAACGGACAGCTGGGTGGCCTCGCCACCGCCAACCCGGTCTGGGTCGGCTCGTCCGAACTGACCATGACCCGCGAAGGGCTGTTCGCCTGCGTCGACGCGGGGGCCGGGGCGGTGGTGGCGAAGTCGGTCAACGAGAGCGCCGCCGCCCGGCGGCAGCTGGACATCGCGGACTACGCGTTCGTTTCGCCCGGCGGCACGGTGCGACCGCCGGGCGAAGCGCGGCTCGGTGACGGTCTGCTGAACCGCTCCGGCCTGGCCCAGGTGGACCTGGACAGCTGGCTTTCGGTCCTTTCCGACGGTGTGGCCCACGGCGCCCCGCGGGGTTGCCCGGTCCTCGGCAGCATCACCCTCGGGGATCCGTCGGCGGCCGCGCGGATCGGCCACGCGATGGCGTCGGTAGTGCCCGCGGTGGAGCTGAACATCGGCGCCCCGCACGGCCGCGAGGCGTCCGCGGTGCGTCAGCTGACCGAAGCGGACGCGGTGGGCGAAGCGGTGCGCGTGGTGCGGGACGCCGTCGAAGTCCCGCTGTTCGTCAAGCTGCACGGCCAGGCGTCCGACGTCGTCGCGCTCGCCCGCGCGGCCCGCTCGGCGGGCGCGGACGCGATCGGGCTGGTCGGCCGCTACCCGGGCTTCCTGCCCGACCTGGACGGCGGCGCGGTCCTCGGCTCCTGGGGCGCGTGGAGTTCACCGGGCTGCCTGCCGATGAGCCTGTACTGGGTCGGCAAGACGCGCCTGGCCCTGGGCCCGGAGGTGCCCTTGATCGGCACCAACGGCGCCCGCACGGCGGCCGACGTCCGGCGGTTCCTCGCCTCGGGCGCGTCGGCCGTCGAGGTCGTCACGGCGTTGTGGGTCGAGGGTCCCGGGGTGATCGCGGAGCTGGTCGCCGGGCTCGAGGGCCTGGACCTGGCGGAGTTCGTGGGCAGCGCGCTGGCCGGGGCGCGGGAGTACGCCGAGATCCCGCCGGTGTCGCCGCCCGCCTGGCTGCCCTACACCGCGCGCTGGCCGAGGCCGTCGGCCCGGTAGTCCCGCTGCTCGTGTTGGCCGTTGCGGGCGGGTTCGCGCGTTCGCGAATGGCCGACTCGTCGACCGGAGTGGCCACCACGGTGACGGGAGTGGCCGACACGGCGTTGCCGGGCCCTACACCGCGCGGGCGCCGAGGTCGTCCGGGCGGTAGTGGCCGCCCAGTTCGTGGGTCAGCTCGCGGGCCGTGTCGGCGACGACCCGCAGCTCGGGGGCGTCGTCGGACATCGAGAGCGTGTTGTCCGGGCCGACGATGGCGATGGTGGCGCAGATGCCGTACTCGTCGAACACCGGCGCGGCCACGGCGACGACGCCCGGTGTGCTCATCGCGGAACAGTGACCCACTTCGCGAACACGCTCGACGTCGTCGCGCAGCTCCTCGCGCGCCGAGCCGGACAGGTTCGCCATCAGGCGTTCCATCGACAGCTGGTCGGCGTGGTAGGCGAGGAAGACCTTGCTCTGCGCCGTGTCCAGCGGCAGGTGGCTGCCGACGCGCACCGACACGACGACGATCGTCGAGACGTTCTCCTCGACCCGCGAGACCACCGGCCCGGTGAGGCCCCACAGGCTGAGCACCACGCTGGTCTGCGTGGCGCGCGAGAGCGCCTGCATGTGCCGCGGGGCGAGGTTGACGACCCGGCGGTGACCGATCGCGAAGGCGCCCAGCTGCAGCAGCAGGCCACCGGGCACGTACCCGCCTTCGGCGCTGCGTTCGAGCAGGCCGGCCGCGACCAGGGACGTGCAGTACCGGTATGCGGTGGTGCGGTTGAGGCCGAGCCGTTCGGCGATCTCGCCGGCCGTCACCTCGGGCGTCGCCGGGTCGAACAGCGCCAGGATCTGGCTGACGCGGCTCACCGCCTGGATGTCCGCCTGATCGGCGCGGCTGGCCTCCGGCGACCGGGTCGGTTTGGTCACGGGGAGCCTCCGGCGGACGGTGATCGAGGGTCTGAATAGCGTGTTCACTTCGTGAACGCGTCCGTAGGCTACCCGACCCGGACCCCGGGCACCGGCACCCTCGTAAGGGTGAAAACCCCGCGTCCGGCCGGGCGGGCCACCCGGGCGCACCGGAGACTGGCGGTCCGGTGTTTTCCGAGGCCGGGGACGGGGTAGAGACGGGCATGGCTACTTCCACCACACCGCGGGTCAGGGGCTGACCGCATGGCCGACATCACCAGCCTCATCCTCGACGACCACGACTGGTTCCGGCGGCAGTTCGCGCGCATGGACGACATCTCCGACGCCGGCGAGCTGGCGAAGGTCTGGCAGCCGCTGGCCGACCTCCTCGACGTGCACGCGCGGGCGGAGGAGGAGATCTTCTACCCGCACCTGCTCCGCCGCGGCGAAGACGCGAAAGAGGAGACCCTCGACGCGATCGGCGACCACAACGACATCCGCGACGGCGTCCACGAGGCCGCGTTGCACCCCGTCGGCAGCACCGCTTGGCTCGACGCCGTCCGGAAGGCCAGGATGGCGAACAGTGAGCACATGGCCGAGGAGGAGGACGAGGGCTTGGCCGACTTCCGCCGGCACGCCGACCCCGGCCTGCGCGAAGAGCTCGGCCGCAAGTTCGTCGAGTTCAAGCGGCGGCACGAGGGTGCGCGCGACCTGGACGTCAGCGACATCGACCCGGAAGGGTACGTCGAAGCGGAACTCGGTACCGGCCCCGGCGACGGCTCACTCGGTATCGGCAGCCTCAAGGAACGGGATTGAACATGAACCACCTGATGCGCGGTCTGGCCCCGATCTCGGACGCGGGGTGGAAGGAGGTCGACGCCGAGGCGCGCGAACGGCTGCACACGCACCTCGCCGCCCGCCGCCTGGTCGACGTCGCCGGCCCGCACGGCTGGCAGTACTCCGCCACCGACCTGGGCCGGACGACCTCGCTCAAGGAGTCGTCCCTGCCCGACGGCGAGGAGGGTGTCGTCGTGCGGCAGCGCCGGGTCCTGCCGCTGGCCGAGGTCCGCGTCCCGTTCACGGTGTCCCGCGCGGAACTCGACGACGCCGAGCGCGGCGCCGACGACCTCGAGTTCGACGACCTCGACCGCGCCGCGAAGCAGATCGCGATGATCGAGAACCGCGCGGTGTTCCACGGCTGGGCGTCGGCGGGGATGACCGGCATCGCCGACACGTGCCCCTACGACAAGCCCGTGCTGGGGGAGAACGCCGAGGCGTACCCCGGCGTGATCGCCCGGGCGGTGGACACGCTGCGCCGCGCGGGCATCGACGGCCCGTACGGCCTCGCGATCGGCCCGTCGGGCTACACCCGGATCGTGGAGAGCACCGAGCACGGCGGCCAGCTGGTCTTCGACCACGTCCGCCGCGTCCTCGGCGGCGGCAAGATCGTCCGCGCCCCCGGCCTGGACGGCGCGATGGTCCTGAGCCTCGCGGGCGGCGACTTCTTCCTGGAGCTGGGGCAGGACCTGGCGGTCGGCTACAGCCACCACGACGCCGAGAACGTGACGCTGTACCTGGAGGAGAGCTTCAGCTTCCGTGTCTCGGAACCGGACGCCGCGATCACCCTCACGGCCTGACCGGGAGCCGGTCCGTCCTCTGTGGACGGACCGGCTGCACCGCCGCCAGCTTGGCGGGGTTCATCATCCAGAAGACCTGGTCGATGCCCTCGGCCGACGCCGCGACAGCCAGCACCGCGAACGCAACCCCGTCGCGCCGCAGGACCACCGCGTCCAGGCCGTTGACCGTCACCGGCGCCACCGCCACGCCCACCCAGAACCGGTCGGCGAACGCGCGGACGTACTTCGCCACCGTGGTCGCGCCGCGGACCGGGATGCGCGAGGCGCGGGCCACGCCGCCGCCGTCGGAGTAGCTCACCACGTCCGCCGCGAACAGGTCCTCCAACGCCGCCAGGTCGCCCGCCTGGGCCGCGGCGACGAACGCCGTCAGCAGGCGCCGCTGCTCCGGTGCGCTCGCCGGGGCGCGTCGGCCGGCCGCGAGGTGCTTGCGGGCGCGGCTGACCAGCTGGCGGGCCGCCGGCTCCGTCGTCCGGACGATCTCGGCGATCTGCCGGTAGGGGTAGTCGAACGCCTCGCGCAGCACGTACGCCGCACGCTCGGTCGGCGTCAGGCTTTCCAGCAGCACCAGGACCGCGAGCTCCAGCGCCGCGGCGCGTTCGGCGCCCAGCTGCGGGTCGGCCGAGGTGTCCACCGGCTCCGGCAACCACGGCCCGACGTAGGTCTCGTGCCGCGCGCGGGCGGTCTTGCCCGCGTTGATGGCCAGCCGCGTGGTCGCCGTGGCGAGGTAGGCGGCCGGGTGGTCGACGGCCGAGCGGTCGCAGGTCTGCCACCGCAGCCACACCTCCTGCAGCAGGTCTTCGGCGTCGGCCACGCTGCCCAGCATCCGGTAGGCGATGCCGAACAGCCGCGGCCGGACCTCGGCGAAGACGGCGGCCGCGTCGTCCAGGTCGGCGGTCACGTCCATGAATCCCCTTCGCCACACCGTTTCGGGCCTGGCGCCGAGCCTAGCGGTGGCCACAGTGTGAGGCAGGTCGCTGTCACGTTCCGGCGGGCTGCCTTGTCCTCATGGTGAACCGGGAAGAAACGGGGTGCGACGTGGAACGGATTCTGATCGTCGGCGGCGGGTACGCGGGCTTCTACACCGCCTGGGGGCTGGAGAAACGCCTGCGCCGGGGCGAGGCCGAGCTGACCGTGGTCGATCCGCGCCCCTACATGACCTACCAGCCGTTCCTGCCCGAGGTGCTGGCCGGCTCGATCGAGGCGCGGCACGCCGCCGTCTCGCTGCGCCGGCACCTGCGCCGGACGCGGGTCGTCGCCGGCTGGGTGACGTCCGTCGACCACGCGCACCACAGCGTCACCGTGCGGCCCGCGGACGGCCCGGAGTTCGCGCTCGGTTATGACACGATCGTGGTCACGGCCGGCGCGGTGACCCGCAAGTTCCCGGTGCCGGGCATCGCCGACGAGGCCATCGGGATGAAGCACGTCGAAGAGGCGGTGGCGATCCGCGACCGGCTGCTGACGGCGTTCGACCGCGCCGCGGTCCTGCCGGTGGGGCCGCAACGCCGGAAGCTGCTCACGGTCACGTTCGTGGGCGGTGGTTTCTCCGGCGTCGAAGGGTTCGGCGAACTGCTGTCGCTGGCGCACTCGCTGCTGCGCGTGTACCCGCAGCTGTCCCCGGACGACGTCCGGTTCCACCTGGTCGAGGCGACGGGCCGGATCCTGCCCGAGGTCACGGCCGAACCGGGAAAGTGGGTGGTGCGCTCGCTGGAGCGCCGGGGCGCGCACGTCCACCTGGACACCGTCGTGACGTCGGCCGTCGACGGGCACGTGGTGCTGTCGAACGGCGAGGAGTTCGACTCGGGCCTGATCGTCTGGACGGCGGGCAACGCGGCCAACCCCGTGGTGGACCACCACACCGACCTGCCCGACGACGAGCGCGGCCTGGTCGTGGTGCGGGCCGACCTGCGGGTCGGCACCGACGCCGAGCCCGTGCCCGGCGCCTGGGCCGCCGGGGACGACGCGGCCGTGCCGGACCTCGTCGCCGGAGCGGGCGCGTACACCGTGCCGAACGCGCAGCACGCCGTCCGGCAGGGCAAACTCCTGGCCCGCAACATCGCGGCGTCCTTGCACGGCGGGGCCGTCGAGCCGTACCGGCACCACAGCCTTGGCTCGGTCGCCACGCTGGGCCTTGGCCGCGGCGTCTTCCAGTACCGCCGGCTCACGATCAAGGGCCTGCCCGCGTGGCTGATGCACCGCGGGTACCACGTGCTCGCCGTGCCGAGCTGGGAACGCAAGATCCGCGTCCTGGCCCTCTGGCTGACGGCCGCGGTCTTCGGCCGCGACATCGTCTCGCTCGCCGCGGTCGAGCACCCCCGCGACGCGTTCGTCTCGGGGGGCGACCCGAAGTGACCACGCGCGTCCGTGACCGACGCCACCCCGGTGGCTGTCACAGACTTCGCCGCCGTCTTGTCCTAGCTGACGAGAGCGGCCCCGGCCGGGGCGCGAACCGGAAGGAACGACCATGAAGATCGTCGTCATCGGCGGCACCGGACTCATCGGCTCGACCGTCGTGGCGCGGCTGGGGGTGCACGGCCACCAGGCGGTGCCCGCCGCGCCCAGCACCGGCGTCGACACGATCACCGGCGAAGGGCTGAAAGAAGTCTTGCAGGGCGCGGATGTCCTGGTGGATGTCTCGAACTCGCCGTCGTTCGCGGACGACGACGTGCTGCGGTTCTTCCGCACCGCGACCGGAAACCTCGTCGAAGCCGCCGGGGAAGCCGGCGTCGGCCACTACGTCGCGCTCTCCGTGGTCGGTTCGGAGCGGCTCCCGGAGTCCGGCTACCTGCGGGCGAAAGTGGCGCAGGAAGCGCTGATCGAGGACGCAGGTATGCCTTACACGATCGTGCGCGCCACCCAGTTCTTCGAGTTCGCCGGCGGCATCGCGGACACCTCGACGGTGGACGGCGTGGTCCGGCTGCCGGGCGGCGGGGTCCAGCCGATCGCGGCCGCCGAAGTGGCCGCGGCGGTCGGCCGGACCGCGGCCGGCCGACCTGTCGGCGGCACGATCGAGATCGGCGGCCCGGAGGTGTTCGGCCTCGACGAGTGGGTCCGCACGGTGCTGGCCGCGCGGTCCGACACCCGCGAGGTCGTCTCCGACCCGCAGGCGCGCTACTTCGGGACGCTGCTGGAGAAGGACAGCCTGCTGCCGGGGCCGGGCGCGCAGGTCGCGCAGACACGGCTGGCGGAGTGGCTGGCCCGATGACCCGCCCGGACAGCGGCGGCTCGCGACGGCGGTGCTGGTGATCGCTCCGGCGGCGCGGGCCCGCGCGCGGCGATCGAGCGCGGCGTCGACGTGCTCGTGACCGGCAAGCGCGCCAAGGCCGCCGCACTGTCCACTATGGATGCCGAGGACTCGTGGCAGCACGCGGCCGACACCCGGGCCGACGGCCGGATCTCGCTGCGGTTCTTCGGCGCGCACACCGCGTCACGCCGGAGGCCGCGCTCGAACGCCGCGAGACACACGGCTGCCACAACCGCGCCGACGTCCCGGAGCTCGACCCGGCCTGCGCGTGAACCCGGGCCCGGCCGGTTCGAGGGTGAGGAGATCCCGCCGGTGCCGGACGACCTCGCGCCGCTCGTGCGCGAGGTCTCCACGGCCGGGAAGCCCGGTCGGGTGACGGAGTCCGGGGTGGCCGCCCGCGCGGCCACCCCGGGCGGCCGTCCTACTTCTCGTAGGTCAGGCAGTTCGCCGAGCCGCCGCCGGCACCGATCCGGACGCTCGACGCGGTGCACTCCAGCGCCTTGTTGTGCCGGCAGTCCGCGCGCGAGCAGGCGCCGACCTGCGCGGTGACCCGGTCGAGGCCGCCCTTGGTGTTCAGCGGCACGAAGGTGCCGCAGTCGGCGGAGCCGTTGTCGCCGCCCACGGTGATCGCGAAGGCGTGGCAGCCGTCGTGGTTGTAGGAACAGCCACTGACCGTGCACTCGTGGACGGCAGGCATTTCGGTCGTCGTCATACCGGGCTCCCGGGGGTTCGTGGTGGTGGTGTGAGTTCGGGCTCGTCCGACGCTGCCACCGGGTCCGGACCCCGGCAATCCGGCCGGTGATCTTTCACCCGGCTTCCCGCCCCGGTCGGGTGATCCCGCCGCGCCGCCCCGGGTCGACTGACCACCCGGTGCTCGAGGGCGGTGATCGGTGATGACCTGGAAGTACCGTGTGGTGGCCGTGGTCGCTCCGGGGCGGCGGGACCCACTGCGGCGTCTTCGGCGTCTTCGGTGGAGACCTTCCGACGACGGCGGCGCGCCCGGCGTCCCGGGCAGCCCGATCGACTACGACAGCACCCTCGCCCTGGCGTCCCCGGCCGCCGCCAAGGAGTCGATCCTCGACGAGGTGGGACGGCTGTGCGACGGCGGCTGCGGGATCGAGGTCGTCATCCGGGGCAGCGGCGAGTGCTCGCCGGAGATCGGGCCGGACCCGGTGGCGCGCGGCGGGACGATCACGATCGTCGCCGGCCCGTGTCCCGGCCCGCCGACCGAACCGTCCACTTCGGACGAACCGTCGGCGGCCGGGACGAGCACCACCACGACGGGCTGAGGATGGCGGGCCGCCGCACGACGCGCCTGCGCCCGCCGGTTCCCCGCGCCGAGCCGGCGGAGTCCGGCCGGTCGAAGGCGGTCCGGGTGGTCACCGCCGTCGCCGCGAACGTCACGCTGTTCACGGCGCTGCTGTACTACTTCGGATTCCTTTACACGCAAGTGTTCTTCGAGTACTTCCGGCTGCACTACACGGTGCTCGGGCAGACCGCCGACGAGATCCTCGCCCGGGGCGTGGACGGGCTGCTGCTGCCGGTCGCCGGGACGGCCGGTGCCGGGCTCGTCGTGCTCGGCGCCGTCCGGTACCTCCGCCACCGGCTGACCGACGCGGCGTGGGCGGCGCTGCTGCGGGGCTGCGCCCCGGTCGCGGCGGCGGGCGGGCTCGCGCTGGTCGGCGTCACCGTGTCGATCGCCCTGGACCCCAGGCCCTACCGGGCGTACGCGGGGCTGCCGGGGCTCGGGTTCGCCGCCGGTGTCGTCCTGCTGGTGTTCGCCTGGCACCGCTGGAGCCCGGGGTTCGCGGTCGCGGAGTGGGTCGTGACGTACCTGCTCGTGACGTTCGGGCTGTTCTGGTCGGTCGGCGACTACTCGGGCGCGGTCGGCACGCGGCGCGCGTTCGAGACGGCCGCGGGAATCCCGGCCCGGCCGGCGGTGACGCTCTACAGCGCCGAGAGCCTGAACCTCGGCATCGCGGCCGAGACCCGGTGCGCCGCGCCCGAGGCCGCGTACAAGTACCGCTACACCGGCCTGAAGCTGCTGCTGCAGTCCGGCGGCCAGTACGTGTTCGTCCCGGCGGACTGGCGGCCGGCCACCGGTGTCACGGCCGTGCTCCCGCGGACGGACAAGCTGCGCCTGGAGTTCGGCCCGCCGACCGGAAGGGCCGTCGAACCCTGCTGACCCAACGGGCTAACGGGCTAACGGGCCCGGTCGTAGACCATCGCCATCTCGCCGAGCTTGCCCGGGTCCAGGTGGGTGAGCGTCCACGACGTCGCCGGCAGGCCGTCTTCGAACAACCGCTCGCCGCCGCCGACGATCTCCGGGAAGATCATCAGGTACAGCCGGTCGATCAGGTCCGCCTCGAGCAGCGGCTTGATGACGCTCGGGCTGCTGTTGACCAGGATCTCGCCTTCGCCGGACGCCTTCAGCTCCCGGATGACGTCCGCGGCCGGCGCGTTCACGACGCGGGCGCGCTCCCACGGCGCCTCGGTCAACGTCGTCGACAGCACCACCTTTTCCACACCCACCAGCCACTTCGCGTAACCGCGGTCGCGCGGGTCGGCGTTCTCGTCGTCGGCGACCGGCGGCCAGAACCCCAGGAACCCTTCGGCGTTGCCGCGGCCGAGCACGGCGGTCGTCGCGGTCTCCCAGATGCGGTTCATCTGGTCGCGCGCGACGTCGCTGGTCACGTACGGGATGAACGTGCCGAAGTCGGCCGGCCCGCCGGGGCCGTGGTAGCGCCCGTCGAGGGAGAGGCTGAGGTTCGCGGTCACCTTGCGGTCGGTCATGGCGTTCGGTCCTTTTCGTGGGAGTGGACGGCGTTCGCGAGCTGGTCGAGCACCCGGCTCCAGCCGGGTTCGATGCCGGCGACGGCGAGGGCGGCGCCGGCGGTGGTGTCGGTGACGCGCAGCCCGAGCCGCAGGCGGGTGCCGTCCGGGGCCGGGGTGAGCGCCAGGTCGTAGTGTCCACGGAACGCGACCGCACCCGTGGCCGTCAGCACCGAAAGGGTGAACGCGAGGTGCGCGGGTTCCGTCGCGCGGTGGACCTGTCCCTCGGCGCGGTACCGCCCTTCGGCGTCGCGGTACTCGACGGCGGCGCGGCCACCGGTCCGCGGTTCGAGCCGGCTTTCGACGACGGTCATCGGCGGCGGCGCCCACCAGGACGCCAGCAGGTCCGGGTCGGCCCAGTGCCGCCAGACGACGTCCGGGGGCGCGGCGAGGACGCGTTCGAAGGAAAAGACACGGCCGTCCGCAGCCGCGGACTCCCCTTGGACGGCGGCCTGGTAGCGCGTGAGGACGTCCCGCTCGGCTTCGTTCGCCGCGGCCGTCTCGAGCAGCGTCTCCACGCCGCGCGCGAGAGCCCCCAGCGGGGCGGTCTCGACCGCGTAGACCCGGCGCTGTCCGAGCGGGTGGACGGTGACAAGACCGGCGCGCGCGAGTGTCTGCAGGTGCTTGGTGGTCTGCGGCTGGCGGGCGCCGGTCAGCTCGGCCAGCTCGCCGACGGACCGGGGACGCACGGCGAGCAGCTCCAGGAGCCGCCACCGCGCGGCGTCCCCGAGCGCTGAGGCGATCCGGTCCATGCACCGGAGTATTCTCCACGGCGAATATTCGTGTCAAAGAATACCGGGTGGCCGTAAGGTTCGGGCATGCCGGAGAGCACGCCTGAGCCGTTCGCCCCGAAGACCGAGCCCGCGGTGCTCGAAGACCTGCGCGCACGGCTGCGTGCGACACGCTGGCCGGATTCGCCGGAGGACGCCGGCTGGTCGCTCGGGACCGACGTCGACTACCTGCGTGAACTCGTCGCCTACTGGGCGGACGGGTTCGACTGGCCGGCGCGCGAAGCCGAACTGCGCGCCCTGCCCCGCTTCCGCGTCCCGGTCGGCGGCCTCGGGATCCACTTCGTCCACGCGAAGGCGGCCGCGCCGGCGTTGCCGCTGGTGCTCAGCCACGGCTGGCCGGACTCGTTCTGGCGCTACAGCAAGGTCATCCCGCTCCTGACCGACCCGGGCGCGCACGGCGCCGACCCCGTCGACGCGTTCGACGTCGTCGTCCCGGACATGCCGGGCTACGGCTACTCGGACCGGCCGGCCGGTCCGCCGCTGAACTCCGTCGCCGTCGCCGGGCTGTGGGCCGAGCTGATGGCCGGCCTGGGTTACGCGCGGTTCGGCGCGGCGGGCGGCGACATCGGCAGCCACGTGAGCCGCTACCTCGCGCTCGATCACCCGGATCGCGTGGTGGCGGTCCACCGCACCGACGCGGGGATCCCGGTCTTCCCGGGCGACCGGGCGGAACTGGCGCCGGAGGAACGCGCGTGGTTCGACTCCGCCGCTGCCTGGGGCGCGGCGGAAGGCGCCTACGCCGCGATGCACCGCACCAAGCCGCAGACGGCGGCGTTCGGCCTGACCGACTCCCCGGCCGGGCTGGCGGCGTGGATCGTCGAGAAGCTGCGGTCGTGGAGTGACTGCGACGGCGACATCGAGCGGTCGTACACCAAGGACGAGATCCTCACGAACGTGATGCTGTACTGGCTGACCGGGACGATCGGGTCGTCGATGCGGATGTACCACGCGAACTCCGCGATCCCGGTGGAGCAGCTCCGGCGCCGGGTCGAGGTGCCGTCGGGCTTTTCCCTGTTCCCGGGCGACATCCTCCGGCCGCCTCGGGCCTGGATGGACCGCACGGCGAACGTGGCCCGGGTGACCGAGCACGCCCGCGGCGGGCACTTCGCGGCCTTCGAAGAGCCGGAGGACTACGCCCGGGAGCTGCGCGAGTTCTTCCGCCCCTTCCGGGAGCCGATCGGCTGAGCGCGCGGCCGGCCGGCGCCGGAACCCGGTGGGAACGTCTTTCAGCCGGCCGAAGGACCGTGCTGCACCATGTACTCGGCGTACCACGACGGCCAGTCCGTGTCCTCGTGGCCGAGTTCCTTCTCGTGCTCGCCGTGCGCCCTCGCGGCGCGGCGCAGGGCGTCCGCCAGTTCGGCCGCGGACGAGTACCGCACGTCGGTGACCCGGCCGGGCAGTCGCGTGGTGATCTCCTGCAGCACCCAGCCGTTGCCGTCCGGGTCGCTGAACGAGGCGAACGACGCGTAGCTGTGGCGGTCGGGGTCCGGGCCGTCGACCCGGGCGCCGGTGCCGGCGTGGTGGAACACGCCGCCCGCGTCGTGGAAGACCTCGCTGATCCCGACGCCCCGCGCGGCGATCTCGGCCCTGGTCGTCTCGATGTCGGTGACGACGAGGTGCAGGCCCTGGGCGGAACCCGGTGCGGCGTCGGTGACCCCGCTGCCGAAGATCACCGACGCGGGCGAACCCGGCGGCGTCAGCTGGATCACGCGGAATCCCCCGTCGCCCGCGAAGTCGGCGTCTTCCCGCCAGCCGAGCGCGAGGTAGAACCGCTTGGCCCGGTCGACGTCGGAGACGGGGAGAACGGCGATCTCGAGCTTCATGTCCGTCATCGGAACCCCTTCGGCTCTCGCGGCCCGTTCGGCGCCGCTCACCCCAACTTGGCCTCATCACCGCCGATTTACCACCGCTTGTGCGGTGCGCCATACTGGTGCGGTAATGCAACCAGTCCCGAGGTGAGAGCAGTGCGCAAGGACACGAGGTCGGGCTGTCCGATCAACCTGTCGCTGGAGATCTTCGGCGACCGCTGGACCCTGCTCGTCCTGCGTGACGTCGTGTTCGCCGGCGCGCGGCACTTTCGCGAGCTGCTCGGCGGCCCCGAGCGGATCTCGTCGAACGTCCTCGCCGACCGGCTCGCCGTGCTCGTCGAGCACGGGATGCTCACCAGGGCCGGCGATCCCACGCACAAGCAGAAGGTCAACTACAGCCTCACCGAGCAGGCCATCGAGCTGGTGCCCGTGCTGGTCCAGCTCAGCACGTGGGGTGCGCGGCACCTCCCGGTGGGCGACGCCTACGCCGCGCGCGCCGCGGTGCTGACGGCCGGGGGCCCGCCGCTGTGGGAGGCCTTCATGGACGAACTGCGGGAAACCCACCTCGGACCGGGTGCCCGGCGCGAACCGGCGCCGGACGGTCCCTGTGTCGCGGCCCAGCTGGAGGCCGCTTACCGCGCGTCCGTCGACCGACGATGATCGGAGTTCACCGATGAACGACCCGACGATCCACCTCGACGACCGGTTCAGCGATCCCGGCACCCGGCCCACCGACTGGGCCACGACCCGGGAAGTGCTCGAAACCGCGCAGATCAGCTGGCTCACGACCGTGCGCGCGGACGGCCGCCCGCACGTCACGCCGCTGGTCGCGGTGTGGCTGGACGGCACGCTCTGCTTCGGGACCGGTGCCACGGAACAGAAGTACCTCAACCTCACCGCCAACCCGCACGTCGTGCTGACGACCGGCCGCGCCACCTGGGACGACGGCCTCGACGTCATGGTCGAGGGGGAGGCGCGCCGCGTCACGGACCGGCCGACGCTCGAACGCCTCGCCGCCGCGTACCTGGAGAAGTGGGACGGCAGCTGGAAGTACGAGGTGGGCGACGAGGGTCTGCGCCAGGGCGGCAACGACGCCGTGATCTTCGCGGTGGAGCCCGCCAAGGTGCTCACCTTCGGCCGGCGGCGCACTCCCGCTTCCGGCAGCTCGATGCTCTCGACCGTCGAGTTCACCCACACCGGCGCCGTGCCCGCGCGCGGCTGATCACCACGGCAGCGGCCCGTCCTCGGCGAAGAACCCGCTCGCCGGGTCGTCGTCTCCGATCGTGGCCCGGCGGACGGAAACCCGCGCGCCCTCGTCGGTGGCTTCGCGAAGATCGCGGTTGTACCGGCCGTAGCGCCGACCGACGCCGCCCGTGCCCAGGGTGATCGGCGGGGTCAAACCGTGACCGTCTGGTACTCGATGTACTGCGTGAGCCCGACCGCGCCGTACTCGCGGCCGACGCCGCTGGCCTTGAAACCGCCGAAGGGGCCGTCGAAATCGATCGGCGCGCCGTTGATCGTGACGGTCCCGGTCCGCAACCGGCGGGCGACGGCCAGCGCGTGGTCCTCGTCCGCGGACCAGACCCCGCCGGAGAGCCCGTATTCGGATTCGTTGGCGATGCGCACGGCGTCGTCTTCGTCGTCGTAGGCGATCACCACCAGCACCGGCCCGAAGATCTCCTCCTGGGCGATGCGCATCGTGTTCGAGACGTCGGCGAACAGCGTCGGCGTGACGTAGTTGCCGGGTTCCAGCCCGGCCGGGACCTGCGCGCCGCCGGTGACGAGCCGGGCGCCTTCCTCGACGCCGAGCGAGATGTAGTCGCGGACGCGCTGCTGCTGGTCGGGCCGGACCATCGGGCCGATGAACGTCTTCTCGTCGGCGGGGTCGCCGACCTGCAGCGACTCGACCATCTCCTTGAGCCCGGCGACGACCTCGTCGTACCGGCTGCGCGGCGCGAGGATGCGCGTCTGGGCGATGCAGGCTTCGCCGTTGTTGAGCAGGGACCCGAACTTCAGGCCCTGGATCGCCGCGCCGAGGTCGGCGTCGGGCAGGATGACGGCCGCGGACTTGCCGCCGAGTTCGAGGCTGACGCGCTTGAGTTGCTCGCCGGCCAGCGACGCGATCCGGCGGCCCGCCCGCGTCGACCCGGTGAACGCGACCTTGTCGACGTCCGGGTGCTTCACCAGGTGCTCGCTGGTTTCGCGGTCCGCCGGCAGCACGCTGACGACGCCCCGCGGCAGCCCGGCCTCGGCCAGCAGCCCGGCGAGCAGGTTCATGCTGAGCGAGTTCTCCGGGGAAACCTTGAGCACCACGGTGTTCCCGGCCAGCAGGGCCGGGATGAGCTTGGCCAGCGCGGCCGAGAACGGCGAGTTCCACGGGATGATCGCGGCGACCACGCCGATCGCCTCGCGGCGCACGACCGAGCGGAACGGCGCGCCCGGGTCGGAGGGCGCCAAGGTCTCCTCCCAGCCGAACTCCCCGGCCGCCTTCAGATAGGCGTCGGCCTGCCGGGTCAGCCCGGCCTGGCCGGCGCGGGTGAACCAGAGCGCCGAGCCGTTCTCGGCGGAGATGATCGCGGCGACGTCGTCCGCGCGCTCCTCGCGCAGGGTGTTGAGCCGGCGGAGCACGGCGATCCGGTCGGCGGGCGGGGTGCGTGGCCAGGTGCCTTCGTCGAAGGCGGCCCGGGCCGCGGCGACGGCGCGGTCGACGTCGGCCGGGAGGGCCTGCGCGGCGCGGCCGAGCAGCGAATGGTCGTGCGGGGACACGAGGTCCAGCAGGTCCGGGCCGCTCGGCTCGGTCCACTCGCCGCCGATGAAGAGCTGGTCGTAAGTGATCACGGGATGCCTCCTATTTGTCACATCACTGTAGCGCTTAGCGTGCTTAAGGCATTCCAGGAGTGACAGTAAGCTGCGTTACAGTCACAAAGACGTGCTAACTTGACGTCATGAGAGCCGACGCGGTCCGCAACCTCGAGACCGTCCTGACGACGGGCGCGCGCATGCTCGCCGCGGACCCGGCGGCCAGCGTCGCCGCGATCGCGGCCGAAGCCGGCGTCGACCGCCGCACGGTCTACCGCCACTTCGCGTCCCGGGACGAGCTGCTGGCCGCGGTCTACGACGCCCGGCTGGCGGCGATCGAGGAGGCCGTCGAGCACGCGCGGCTGCGCGAGGCGCCCGTGCCGGTGGCCCTGCACCGGTACGCCGAAAGCGTCATCGAGGTCAACCGCAAGTGGCCGGTCGAGCTGACCCGGATGCGCGCCGAACCGTCCATTCAGGACCGTCGTGGCCGGGTGATCGCCGAGGTGGAAGCCTTTCTGGCGCGGGCCACCGCCGAGGGCTTCTTCCGGGCGGACGTCCCGGCCGGCTGGGTCTACCAGCTCCTGGTCCAGCTGCTGCACCTCGCGTCGCGGCAACCGTCGGGCGCTCCGGAGGCGGCGGACCTGCTGGTCGGCACGTTGCTGCGCGGAGTCGGCGCGAACTGACCCGCGAGTGCTCGAAACTGTCCATTAACGACGGAGAAACCCCAGTATCGAGCACTTGACATGCCCGGTCCTGCTCGCTTTACTTCTGGGCACGTCGGAACGGACGCCCGACGTCAGAGGTACGCCCAGCCGGTATGTCGGCCTCCGCCGCGAGCCCGGACTGAGTCGCCAGGACGCGCTCGTGGTCCGAGGCGGGGTCGTGCCCACCATCATCCGGAGTTCGATGATGCCCTTCTCCCGCGTTCAGTTCCTCGCCGGCGCCGCGCTCGCGGCCGCCGTCCTCGGCGGTACCGCGTGCACGGCCTCGGCCGCTCCGGCCGCAGTCACCCCGCCACCGGTCAAGGCGGGCTTCGACTACCAGATCGGCGGCGCCTACACCCCGCCCAGCGGCGTCAAGGTCGTCAGCCGCGACCACACGGCCGCGCCGGCCGCCGGGCTCTACAACATCTGCTACGTCAACGCTTTCCAGTCCCAGCCCGGCGCCGAGGGGGAGTGGGGCGACCTGCTGCTGCGCGACGCGAACGGCAACGTCGTCATAGACGAGGACTGGGACGAGGCGCTGCTCGACCTGCGCACCGCGGACAAGCGCACGCGCGTCGCGGCGAAGGTGAACGCCTGGGTCGACGACTGCGCCGCGCGGGGCTACCAGGCGATCGAGCCGGACAACTACGACAGCTTCACACGCTCCCGGGGGCTCCTGTCCGACAGCGACGCCCAGGCCTACATCCGCCTGCTTTCCGCCCACGCCCACGCGAAGGGCCTTGCCATCGGGCAGAAGAACACCAGCGAGCTGGCCGGGCAGCGCCAGGCCAACGGGCTCGACTTCGCCATCGCCGAAGAGTGCGGGCAGCAGAAGAACTGCGGCGAGTTCACCCCCGCGTTCGGCGACCACGTGATCGTCATCGAGTACACCGACAGCGGTCTCAAGACCGCCTGCAGCCGGTGGAGCTCGCTCAGCATCGTCCGCCGGGACCTCGACGTCGTCCCCAAGGGCGAGTCCGGCTACGTCCGCAAGACCTGCTGATGGACCGGCGGGGTTTCCTGCGCGGGGTCGGCGGTCTCACCCTCGGCACCGCGCTGGCCGGCTGCGGCACGGCCGGCGGGAGCGGCGGTGGCCCGGTGACGGTCGAGGTCTGGCACGGCCAGACCGACACCGGCAAGAAAGTCCTCGACGAGCTCGTCGCGGACTTCCACCGGACCCACCCGGGGATCCGGATCGACCTCGGCGGCGGCGTCCTCGCCGATGCGATGCTGCAGAAGATCACCGCGGCGCTCGCGTCGGGGTCCTTCCCGGACATCGCCTACGTCTTCGGCTCGGACCTCGCCAGCGTCGCGCGCAGCCCGAGCGTCGTCGACGTCACCGACCTCGTCGACGCGGGTCCCGGTTTCTGGACCCCGGCGCGGGACGCGGTCACGGTGAACGGCCGGGTGCGCGCCGTCCCGGCGCTGCTCGACTCGCTGGCCGTGGTGTGCAACAAGACGCTGTTCGACGCGGCCGGGATCCCGCTGCCCGCCGCGGGCTGGACGTGGGCCGAATTCGTCGAGACGGCGAAGAAGCTCACCGACGCGGGCAGCGGCACCTTCGGCACCGCCTGGCCCGCCACCGGCGACGAGGACACCGTGTGGCGGCTGTGGCCGATGGTGTGGGACCTCGGCGGTGAGGTGATCGGGGCCGGCGGACGCGGCATCGGATTCGCCGACCAAGGGGTGCGCGCCCTCGAAGTCGTCCGCGACCTCGCCGCCGCGAAGGCCGTGTACCTGGACCCGAAAACCGGCAGTGAGCAGATGTACCAGGCGTTCGAATCCGGGCACATCGGCATGGTCCCCACGGGGCCGTGGCAGCTGCCCGACATCGCCGACGCCGGGGTCGACTACGCGGTCGTGCCGTTGCCCAGCTTCAGCGGCCGTCCCGGCACCATTTCGGGGCCGGACACCTGGACGCTCTTCGACAACGGCGAGGAGCGCGTCGCGGCGGCGCGCACGTTCCTCTCGTGGCTGGCCGAGCCGGCCCAGGACGTCCGCTGGGACGACGGTGCCGGCAGCCTGCCGCTGAGCCGCCGGACGCAGGAACTGCCCGCGTGGCAGGAGAAAACGGCCGAGACGCCGGGGCTGCCGGTCTTCGTCGACGCTCTCGATCACGCACGGGTCCGGCCCGTGCACCCGGCCTACCCGCAGATCTCGGCGGCCGTGGGCACCGCGATCGTCGCCGTGCTGCTCGGCCGGGCCACCCCGGCCGACGCGCTGCGGGACTGCGCCGCGGCCGCGAACGCCGCCCTGATCATCCCCCGCTAGGGAGCCGCCATGCCCGGACTGCCGAAGGCCATCACCGTCACGCCCGCTCAGAATCACATCAAGAGCCGCCGGCGCCGCGAGACCGCGGCCGCGTGGGCCTACGTCTCACCCGCCGTGCTCATCATCCTCGGCCTCGGCGTGCTGCCCGTGGCCTGGTCGCTGCTCCTGTCGTTCCAGGTCGACGACCTCGTGACGCCCAGCCGGTGGGTCGGCTGGGACAACTACGCGGCGCTCGCCCAGGACCCGAACTTCGCCCAGGCCGTCGGGAACACCCTGCTGTACACGGTGCTCTACGTCCCGCTGAGCATCCTGTTCGGTTTCCTCCTGGCGCAGGCGCTGAACCGGCGCATCCGGCTGATCGGCGTCTACCGGACGCTGGTCTTCGTGCCGTTCGTGCTCTCGGCGACCGCGCAGGGTGTGCTCTTCTCGTTCATCCTCGACCCGCAGTTCGGCGCGGCCAACTCGCTGCTGCACCACCTCGGCGTGTCCCCGCAGGGCTTCCTGACCGATCCGGGGCAGGCGCTGCTGGTGCTCGTGGCCATCACGTTGTGGAGCGGCACCGGCTTCTGCGTCATCGTGTACCTGGCCGCGCTGCAGGACGTCCCGCCGTCGCTGGTCGAAGCCGCGCGGCTGGACGGCGCGGGCACCTGGCGGGTGCTGCGGCACGTCACGCTGCCGGCGATCATGCCGGTGACGGCGTTCCTGGTGGTGTGGCAGCTGATCACGTCGCTGCAGGTGTTCGACCTGGTGTACGTGACGACCAAGGGCGGCCCGCTCGGCTCCACCACGGTGATCGTCTACTTCGTCTGGGAGCAGGCGTTCAAGAACTTCACCGCCGGCTACGGCGCGGCGTCGGCCTACGTGCTCGCGCTCGCCCTGCTCGTCGTCGTGGTCGCCGTCCGCCTGCTCCGCCGCCCCCGGAAGACGGTTCGGAAGGTGCTCCGATGACCGCCCGGCTCGACGGCGTGCCCGCGCCGCGCGTCCTGCCCGTGCTGCGCCGCCCCCGGCTGCCGTTCAGCCCGTGGCACCTGCTGCTCGTGCCGCTGGCGCTCGTGTTCGCCGCGCCGCTGGTGTGGCTGCTGCTCAGCTCGGTGATGAGCAACGCCGAGATCAACCGGTTCCCGCCCGCGCTGTGGCCGTCCCACGTGGACTTCTCGGGCTACCGCTACGTCCTGGACAACGCGCTGTTCGTGCGCTGGTTCACGAACTCGCTGATCGTGTCGGCGGTGACCGTGGTGTCGAACCTGCTGTTCGGCGCGCTCGGCGGGTACGCGTTCGCGCGGATGCGGTTCACCGGGTCGCGGGCGCTGCTCGCGGTGATGATCGCGACGATGGCGATCCCGTTCCAGCTGACCATGATCCCGACGTTCCTGGTGATGAAGAAGCTCGGCCTGATCGACAGCCTGGGCGCGCTCATCGTGCCGTCGCTGGTGACGCCGTTCGCGGTGTTCCTGCTGCGCCAGTTCTTCCTGTCGCTGCCCCGGGAGCTCGAAGAAGCGGCGTGGATCGACGGCTGCTCACGGCTGCGCGTGCTGTTCACGATCGTGCTGCCGTTGTCGCGGCCCGCGTTGAGCACGGTGGCGGTGCTGACGTTCCTGAGCACGTGGAACGACCTGACCTGGCCGCTGATCGCGGTCAACCACGACACCGTCTACACGCTGCAGCTGGGCCTGACGACGTTCCAGGGCCAGCACCACACCAACTGGGCCGCCGTCATGGCGGGCAACGTGATCACCGTGCTGCCGGTGCTGCTCGCCTTCCTCGGCGCGCAGAAGACGTTCATCCAGTCCATCACCTCCAGCGGCCTCAAGGGCTAGGGCCGCCATGCACCGTTTCGACCTGCTCGTGGTCGGCGACGCCAACCCCGACGTCATCATCGGTCCACTTCGGACAGACCTCGTGTTCGGCCAGCGGGAACAGCTCGCCGGCTCGGGCGTGCTCACCCTCGGTGGCTCCGGCGCCATCACCGCCGCCGGCGCCGCCCGGCTGGGGCTGAAGGTCGCCTTCGCCGGGCGCGTCGGCGACGACGCCGGCGGCCGGTTCGTCCGCGACGCCCTCGACGAACGCGGCGTCGACACCAGCGCGTTGCGGATCGACCCGTCGTTGCCGACGCCGTTGACCACCGTCCTGACCCGCGACGGCGACCGCGCGATCGTCACCGCGCCGGGGACCCTGGCCGCGACCAGCGCCGACGACGTCCCGCCGGAGCTGCTCGCGGCGAGCCGGCACGTCCACTCGTCGTCGTACTTCCTGCTCCCGAAGCTCGCGCCCGCCTTGCCGGGTCTGCTGCGCAGCGCTCGCGGGCACGGCGCGACGACGTCCGTCGACACCAACGACGACCCGGCCGGGACCTGGGACGTCGGGGAGCTGCTGCGGGAGACGGACTTCCTGCTGCCCAACGCGGCGGAGGCGGTCCGGCTGACCGGCGCGGCCGGCGCGCGGGAAGCCGCCGCGCTGCTGGCCGCGCGGGGCCCGGCCGTCGTCGTCAAGGACGGCGCGGAAGGCGCTTTCGCCTGCCGCGACGGCGAATTCACCTCCGCGCCGGGGATTCCGGCGACCGCCGTCGACACCGTCGGCGCCGGGGACAGCTTCAACGCCGGGTTCCTCACCGGCGTCCTGGCCGGGCTGCCGCTCGGGACGGCGCTGCGCTGCGGCGTCGTCTGCGGCGGCTTCTCGGTCCGCGCCCGCGGCGGCACCGCCGGCCAGGCCACGTGGGACGACGTCCTCGTCCACCTCGAACGCACCGAATCGGATCACTCATGACCACCCCTCCCAAGATCACCTTCGTCGGCGCCGGAAGCGTCGTGTTCACCCAGGGCCTGCTCGCCGACCTGTTCGCCTACTCCGAGCTGGACGGCGTGCACGTCGCCCTGCACGACATCGACCCGGAACGGCTGGCGACGGCCCTGGCCGCGGCCCGGCAGATCGCCGCCGCCCGCGGCGTCAAACCGGTGCTCACCGCGCACCTTGACCGCCGGGAAGCCCTGGCCGGCTCGGACTTCGTCGTGAACATGGTCCAGATCGGGATGGGGGAGTCGACGCGCACCGACTTCGCCGTCCCCGAGCGGTTCGGCTTGCACCAGACCATCGGCGACACCCTCGGCATCGGCGGGATCTTCCGCGCGCTGCGGACGTTCCCGTTCCTGAAGGGACTCGGCGCGGACATCGCCGACGTCTGCCCGGATGCCTGGCTGCTCAACTACACGAACCCGATGGCGATGAACGTCCAGTACCTGAGCGAGGCCACCGGGCTGACGCGCGTCGTCGGGCTGTGCCACTCGGTGTACTGGACGGTGCACGGGCTCGCCGAGCTGGTCGGCGTGCCGTTCGACGAGGTCACCTACGTCGCGGCCGGCGTCAACCACCAGGCCTGGGTGCTGCGGTTCGAGCACGGTGGCGCCGACCTGTACCCGCGGCTGGCGGCGCTGGCCGAGGGCGACGAGCAGCTGCGGCGGCGCGTCCGGTTCGACATGTTCCGCCGCCTCGGCTACTACCCGACCGAGACCAGTGAGCACTCCGCCGAGTACGTGCCCTGGTACCTGCACCACGACAGCGAGATCGAGCGGCTGCGGCTGCCAGTCGGCGCGTACCTGGAGATCGTCGCGGAGAACGAGGCCGAGTACGAGCGGACGCGCCACGCGGTCGCCACCGGTGAGCCGCTGCCCGTCGAAGGCACGAACGAGTACGCGCCGCAGATCATCCACAGCATCGTCACCGGCACCCCGCGCACCGTCTACGGCAACGTCGTCAACCGCGGCCTGATCGAGAACCTGCCGGCCGGGGGTGTGGTCGAGGTGCCGTGCCTGGTCGACGGCACCGGCGTCCGGCCGACCCGGATCGGCGCGCTGCCGCCGCAGCTGGCCGCGCTCAACCGGACGTACCTGAGCATGAACGACCTCGTGGTGCGCGCGGCGATCGAGGACGACCCGCGCCACATCCGCCACGCCGCGATGACCGACCCCGCCACCGCGGCGACGCTGCCGGTCGAGCGGATCTGGGAGCTGTGCGACGACCTGGTCCGCGCGCACGGCGACCGCCTCCAGCCCGCACTGCGCACCCTTCTCGGCCACTGATTCGGGAGAACGATGTCCTACACCCTCGACGAGATCACCAGCCAGCCGGAGTGCTGGGCGCGCGTGGTCCGAGAACTGCCGCTGCACGCGCCGTCGCTGCCCGCCGCGGGCGAGCGCGTCGCCGTCATCGGCTGCGGTACTTCGTGGTTCATGGCGCAGAGTTACGCGCAGCTGCGCGAGGACGCCGGCCACGGCTTGACCGACGTCTTCGCGGCGTCGGAGGCGAAGCTCGACCGGCCCTACGACCGCGTGGTGGCGATGACCCGCTCCGGCACGACGACGGAGATCCTGACCGCGCTGGAGCGGATCCGCCCGGGCACCCGCGTCACGACGATCACCGCGGTGGGCGGCTCTCCGGCGGCGGGGCTGGCGGACGACGTCGTCTGCTTGCCGTACGCCGACGAGCGCTCGGTGGTCCAGACCCGGTTCCCGACGACGCAGCTGCTGCTCCTGCGCGCGCACCTGGGCCTGCCGACGGACCGCGCGCTGGCCGACGTCTCTTCGGCGTTGACCACGCCGCTCGCCCCGGAGCTGCTCGCGGCGTCGCAGATCTCGTTCCTGGGTGCGGACTGGCACGTGGGGGTGGCGAACGAGGCGGCGCTGAAGGTCCGCGAAGCGGCGGCTTGGTGGACGGAGTCGTATTCGGCGATGGAGTACCGCCACGGCCCGATCGCGGTGGCCGCCCCGGGCCGCGCCGTCTGGAGCCTGGCGCCGCCGGACCCCGGCCTGGTCGCCCAGATCGAGGCGACCGGTGCGTACCTGCGCCAGGGCGAACTGGACCCGCTGGCCGAGCTGGTGCTGGTCCAGCGGCTGGCGGTGGCCCTCGCCGAGGCGGCGGGCCGCGACCCGGACCGTCCGGCCCACCTGACCCGCTCGGTCGTCCTGGCGAGCTGACCCCGACCTGGCCTGCCGTGAAGGGCACCTTCAGGGACTCAGAGTCCCTGAAGGTGCCCTTCACGGCTTTTCAACGGCTAGATGGCTAGCGTGCTAGCATCCTGTCATGAGCGACAAGGACGTCAAGCAGTTCAACGTGTACCTGCCGACGGACTTGATCCGTGAGGTCAAGCACCACGCCGTGGACACCGAGCAGTCGCTGTCGGCCCTCGTCACCGAGGCGCTGCGCCGGTACCTCGCCACCACGGCCGACTCCGAAGGAGAACAGCGATGAAGAGTGACCGCGTCGAAGCCCTGTACCTGGAGACGCACAACTGGGGGAAGTCGGCCAAGTTCTTCCAGTCACTCGGGTTCGAGATCGACTTCGCGACCGACCATAACTCGGGGCTGCTGCGCAACGGCGACGGCGCCTACCTGTTCGTCGCCGAGGTGCCGGAAGACCGGCCGACCGGGATGCAGGTCGTCATCAAGGTCCCCGCCGAGGACACCTTCGAAGCCGGCGCGCCGGTCGAGGTCGTCAGCCCGTTCGAGGACACGCATTTCGGGACGCGCGAGATGAGCGTCCGGGATCCCGACGGGCGCACGTGGATCCTCCAGGCACCGTCCGGGAAGTGACCGACCGGCGCGCTGCCCGCGACGGGGCCGGCCTGGTCGTCACCGCGCAGGCCACGCAGCCGGACCGGCGCCGCCCCCTCGACGGCCCGGTCCGGCGTACCCCACAAGGATGCCCGGTTCGCCGTGGCGAAACCTTGCAAGGACCTTGAATCCGCAGGTCAGCGGCGGACACGGGATGATCCCCGAACGAGTGAATCGATCTCCGTGCCCGCATGCGCCGCACCTCGCAGCCAGGGGCGTGAGTCGGCGGGATGCGGGTCGGCCGGCGCGCCGGACCGGGCGTGGGCGCCGATGCTGCCGGCGCGTGGGCCGCACCTCGTCGCCGAGGTGCGGCCCGGCGCAAGCCGGGGATGCCGCGCTCCCGCCGGGCGGCTAGCGTCGGAAGCCCAGCCGTCGGCGGAAGGAGCGGGGATGCGGGACCGGGCGATCCGGATCGGCACCTTCTCCGGCTACCTCGGCGACCGCTTCACCGCGCTCGCCGAGGCCCTCGAAGGCGACCCCGTCGACGTCCTCGCCGGCGACTACCTCGCCGAGATCACCCTGGCCATGCTCGCCGAGCGGCATCGGCGGGATCCTTCGCGCGGGTACGTCGAATACTTCCTCGACCAGCTGCGGCCCCACCTCGCGACGCTCGCCGAACGCGGCGTCAAGGTCGTCACCAACGCCGGTGGTTTCCACCCCGCCGGGCTGGCCGGCGCCGTCCGCGCGGCCGCCGCCGAAGCCGGCGTGACCCTCTCCGTCGCGCACGTCGAAGGCGACAACCTCCTCGCGGACCTCGACGAGCTGGCCGCCACGCACCCGCTGACCCACCTCGACACCGGGCGTCCGCTCTCGACTTGGGACACGACGCCGATCGCGGCCAACGCCTACCTCGGCGGCCACGGCATCGCCGCCGCGCTGGCCGGCGGTGCCGACGTCGTCGTGTGCGGGCGGGTCACCGACGCGTCGCTGGCCGCCGGGCCGGCCGCGTGGTGGCACGGCTGGGACGCTGGCGACTGGGACCGGCTCGCCGGCGCCGTCGTCGCCGGGCACGTCATCGAGTGCGGGCCGCAGGCCGTCGGCGGCAACTTCTCCGGCTTCACCGGCGTCCCGGGCATGGCGAAACCCGGCTTCCCGATCGCCGAGATCGCCGCGGACGGCGGCAGCGTGATCACCAAGCACACCCGCGACGGCGGCACGGTCACCGTCGACACCGTCACGGCCCAGCTCGTCTACGAGATCCAGGGCCCGCGCTACCTCAACCCCGACGTCACCGCGCACCTCGACGACGTCCGCCTCACCCCGGCCGGCCCCGACCGGGTGGCGATCACCGGCGTCACCGGCTCGCCGCCGCCCCCGACGACCAAGGTCGCCGTGTTCGGGCAGATCGGGTTCAGCGTCGTCAACACCGTCTACGTCACCGGCCTCGACATCGACGCGAAGATCGCCCTGCTGCGCGAGCAACTCGGCCGCGCGGACGGCGTCGAGCTCGACGTCACGCGGATCGGCGTCCCGGCCGAGGACCCCGGCAGCCAGTGGGACGCGACGGCCGCGGTCCGGATCATGGCGACGTCCCGCGACCGGGAACCCCTGGAACGCTTCGGGCTCGCGCGCCGGATCGGCAGCCTCTACCTCCAGAGCATTCCCGGGTTCTTCCACGACGGCGGCGGTGAACTCGCCGTCCGGCCGCGGCCCCGGATCGACTACTGGCCCGCTGTGCTGGACGCCGGCGTCGTGCCGCACCGCGTGGTTTTCGCCGACGGGCCGACCCGGGACGTCGCGCCAGCACCCCAGACGTCCATTGTGGACCAACCGGCGCACCCGGAACCCGCCGAGGAGCCGGCGGGAACGCGGCTCGTGCCGCTGGGCACCGTCGCGCACGCCCGCAGCGGCGACAAGGGCGGCAACTGCAACCTCGGCGTCTGGACCGCCGATCCGGACGCCTGGCCGTGGCTGCGGCGGACACTGAGCACGGCGAGACTCCGCGAACTGCTGCCGGAGACCGCCGATCTCGACATCGTCCGGCACGAGTTCCCGCACCTGCGGGCCGTGCACTTCGTCCTGCGCGGGCTGCTCGGCACCGGCGGCTCGGCGAACCTGCGCGTCGACCAGGTCGGCAAGGCGGTCGGGGAGTACCTGCGCGCCCGGCTCGTGCCCGTACCCGAAGAACTCCTGAAGGGGGAGGACCACCGATGACGCTCACCGAACGGGTCGAGCACGCGATCGCCCACCCGGCGGCCGACGACGCCTTCGACCCGCACGCCGAGCTCGCCGACCTCCTGTCCGGCATCGGGATGAGCCCCGCCGACACCGGCGGCACGATCACCTTCGACGGCGCCGACCCGGTCGTCCCGAGCACCCTGCGCCTCGGCGGCGCGTCGGCCGTCGCGCTGGCCGCGAAGTCGGCGGCGATCGCGAAGCTCTGGCGGCTGCGCGGCGGTGACGGCCAGGACATCGGCGTCGACCTGCGGGTCGCGCCGCACCGGCTGTGCCCGTTCTACGACCGGAAGTGGGAGCTGGTCAACGGCTTCCCGCAGAACGCCGCGGCCAACCCGAGCCAAGCACTGGGGTTCCGGTTCTACCGCACCGCCGACGACCGCTGGGTGATGCCGCTCAACCCGTACCCGAAGATCAAGATCGCCGCGCAACGCCTGCTCGACGTCCCGGACGACCCGGACCGGGTGGCCGCCGCCGTCGCGGGCTGGAAGGGCATCGAGCTGGAAGAGGCCGCGGTGGCGGCCGGGACCGTGCTGCCGATGCTGCGCACCACCACCGAACTGCTCGCCGAGCCGCACTACCGGGAAACCCTGGCCGGGCTGCCGCTGATCGAGATCACCAAGATCGCCGACAGCGACCCGGTGCCGTTGCCCGCCGGCGCCGCCGATCCGCTGTCCGGCGTCCGCGCGCTGGGCATGGGCCACGTGATCGCGGGCGCGGGCGTCGGCCGCGCCCTCGCCCTGCACGGCGCCGACGTCCTCAACCTGTGGCGCCCCGGCGAACTCGAGCACGACGTCACCTACGTGACGGCGAACGTCGGGACCCGATCGGCCATCGTGAACCCGTACAAAGAGGAAGGTGCCCAGAAGATCCGGGAGCTGCTCGGCACGGCGGACGTCTTCTACGCCAACCGCAGGCCCGGCTACCTCGCGCGCATCGGGCTGACCGCGGAGCAGGCGGCGGAAACCCGGCCGGGAATCGTGTACGCGACCGCGTCGCTCAACGGCGAACACGGGCCGTGGGCCGGCCGGATCGGGTTCGACCAGACCGCCGGCAGCCTCACCGGGATGATGCACCTGGAAGGGGACGGGCAAACCCCGGCGCTGCCGCCGATCCTCGTCGTCAACGACTACATCGTCTCGTGGCTGATGGCCGCGGGGATCGTCGAAGCGCTGACGCGGCGGGCGACCGACGGCGGCAGCTACCGCGTGCACGTCTCGCTCACCCGCGCCGCGCTGTGGATCCTGAGCATGGGCGTGTTCGACAAGGCCTACGCGCTCGACACCGCCGGCCGCGGCGAGGCGCACGCCTACCTCGACCCGGAGACCTTCACCGCCGACACCCCGCTCGGGCACTACCAGGGCGTCACCGACCAGGTCCGGATGTCCGCGACGCCGGGCCACTACCGCACGGTCCTGGTGCCGCGCGGCTCGTCCCGTCCCGAGTGGTCGTGAGTGTTTAGGGCGGTTCTAACCGCCCTGAACACTCACGACCGGTGGGCTACTTCAGCAGTTTCGCGTAGACGATCACGTTGTCGAGGTAGTTGCGGCTCGCCGCGTCGTACTTGCCACCACAGGTGATCAGCCGCAGTTCCGGCTCGTTCGTGTTCCCGTACACGGCTTCCGTCGGGAACTCCTTCTTCGCGATCTGGTCGACCTTCGCCACGGTGAACGTGAGCTTGCCGCCGTCCGCGCGGTCGACGTGCACCTGGTCGCCGACCTTCATCTCGTGCAGCCGCCAGAAGATGCCCTTCCGGTGGTCGCCGTCGATGTGGCCCAGGATGACCGCCGGGCCGACCTCGCCGGGCGTCGGCCCGTACTCGTACCAGCCGGCCTGCAGGGGCTGGTCGACCGGCGGGACCTCGACGGTCTTGTCGGCGTTGAGCCCGAGCGACACCAGCGACGACTGCGCGTCGATGGCGGGGACGTCGATCGCGGTGGGCAGGGACCGCGTCAGCCCGGCGGGGGCGGCCGCGGCGGGCGCGGGCGCCGGGTTCCCGGCCGCGGTCGGCGTCGTGGCGCCGCACCCGGCGAGCAGCAGCGCGGTGAGGACGAAGAGAAGTGCGCGGCGCATCGGCTCAGCCCTCGGTCGCGAGGCTGCCGTCGCCAGTCTGCGGGGCACCGGCGGGCACGACGGTGACCTGGCCCGGGTTCTGCTCCCGCGGCGGGGCCTGCGGCGCGAGTTCCTTCGCCGGGCCGCAGGACACGGACGCGAGCTTGACGTCCCCGCTGCCGAGCGCGCCGGTGACGTCGCCGCCGAGGAGCTTGACGTGCAGCGCGGTGACGTCGAGGCCGCCGTCGTAGCGCTGGTTCTGCTCGTTGACGATCACCTCGACCACGCCGGGGATGCCGAGGCGGGTGTTGGGCGCGGCCTCCGCGGGGATCGTGCCGAGCCGGCCGAGGTTGACCCCGGCCAGATCGCTGCTGCCGACGACCTTGCCGTCGGCCGACGCGCAGCGGGCGCTGATCACCCGCGCCGACGGCACCCGGCCGGCGACCGCGGCCAGCACGGGCAGCGTCGCCTCGACGATGCTCGCCTTGCTCGCGACCGAAGTGGTGTCGGAGACGACGGAGCTGGAGATCGCCTTCGCGGTGACGAGCCCCTTCAGCGGGGCGTCGGCCACGTTCGCCGAGGTCGGTCCGGTGCTGCTCGACGGCGCCAGCTTGCCGGTCTCGACGGTGATCCCCTTGCCACCGGCCAGATCCTTCAGCACGCCGGGGAGCAAGGAGACCGCGGCGGACGCGCCGAACGCGGAGCCGGTCACCCCCGCGTCCTCGGCCGGCGCACCGGTGGCGCCGGTGGCTCCGGTCGCCAGGACGACGGCGGTCAGGCCGGCCAGGCTCCCGGCTCGGAGCATGGTTGTGCGCATGTACGAGGTCCTTTCAAAAAAATGGGCCGCGAAAACGTGCGGCGACGGCGGGCCGAGCGTGACTCGGTCCGCGGAGGAAAGCTCGGCCACGCTATCAAAATCGCGCTTGCTGCCAAGGGGCTCGAGTTCCGCGGTGGTTACCCGCGTTCGCAAAACGTGATCTTCCGGAAAACAAACAACTCGAAGTGGCCACTTCGGCGCAGGGTATTTTGCCGATGATCGACACCGAGTAGCGTCCATTGCGGCATTCGAGGGGGTTCACCGGCCTTTGTGACACGTCCGAGTGATTACTCGGCCGGGGCGCGGCGAACACGGGGAGTGATGTGACCGCCACGGCATTCGACGCGTTCGATTCCGTCGTCCTGCGGGACGGCTAGAGCTGTGTGTGGCCGGTCAAAAGGTGCCGCGGTCGTCACTTCGCGGGTCGCCGTGGACGACGTGGTCGTCGTACAGCCCGGCTCGCGCGGTGCGAAGCCAAGGTCGCGCCAGCTGGACCGCCGTGGCGACATCAGGATCCGACAGCTCGAGGTCCGCGATAGCCGGCGCGGGTTCCGCGCGCGAAGGTGCCCGCGCGATCCACCGGCCGCCCGGCGCGACGACACCGGCGGGCACGGTGGCCGCGAACTGCGCGGGCACCGAGTAGCCGAGCCAGTAGCTGTACAGCGTCCCGTACGCCTGGGCGACCGTCGCCCGGGCCGCGTCGTCCACCATCACCGACACCAGGACGCAGTCGACGTCGAGGCGCTCGTACTCGGCGAACAGCTCGGGGAAGTTGACCTCGATGCACAGGGCGCACCCGAACCGGAAGCCGTCGATCTCGAAGACCAGCGGCTCGGTGCCCGGCGAGTACAGGTACCGCACCTCGGTGTTCGACAGGAACCTCTTGTCGTACCTGCCGACCGGGTTTCCGGTGTCCGATACGACGTAAAGGCTGTTGTGCGGGCGGTTGCCGTCGCTCAGCGGGTGGATCGAACCGAACGCGACCCAGATTCCGAGGCACCCGGCCGGCTCGGCGATCGCCTCGGCCTCCGCGCGCAGCACCGGCCACGCCGCGCGCGTCCAGTCGGCCGGGCCGACGCGGTCCGGGCCGTGCACCGGCATCACCCGCTTGTGCGGGTAGGTGATGGCCCCTTCGGGGAACTGCACCAGCCGGGCGCCCGCGTCCCGGGCCTCGGCCATCAGCCTGCGCAGCCGGGCACCCGACGCGCGGAGAGCGGCCACGTCGGAAGGATCTTCGACTATTTCGCTCTGGGCCACCGCCAAGCGGAACGTCCGCGCCACCACCCGAGCCTGGAGCGCGGGCGGCGCGCGGTAAGTTGCCCCCATGCGTCCCGTCCGCCCGAGCCGCCGGTGAACGTGCCCGAAGAGGTGCTGCGCACCTCGATCGTCGAGTGCCTCTTCGCGCGTGCGGCCGACGAGCGTCCGCTGTTCACGCACCAGGACCACGGCGCCGGCGCCGAGCACACGCTGACGTGGGCCGAGTTCACCGCGCGGGTGCGCGTGGTCGCGGGGGAGCTGGGCCGGGTCGCCGAGCCGGGGGAGCGCGTCGCGATCCTCGCCGGGCAGGACCTGAACTACCCGCTCGCGTTCTTCGCCGCGCTCGCCGCCGGCCTGGTCGCGGTGCCGCTGATGGCGCCGTCGAGCCGCGGCCAGCGCGACCGGCTCACCGGCGTGCTGGCCGACTGCGGCGCGCGCGTCTGGCTGACGTCCTCGGCCGCGGCGGCCCGGGTGCGCGAAGCCGGCGATTTCGACCACCTCGTCGTGGTCGACGAAGTCTCCGGCCCGGGCGTCGATCCGGTGCCGGTGACGGCGGAAACCCCGGCGTACCTCCAATACACCTCGGGCTCGACGCGGGAACCGGCCGGCGCCGTGATCCCGCACCGCGCGATCGTCGCGGCCTGCTGGCAGGGCAGCCGCGCCTACGCCGTCGACGAGGGCACGACCTGCGCCGGCTGGATCCCGTTCTTCCACGACATGGGCCTGATCCAGCTGCTGTGCCTGCCCGTCTTCGCCGGCGGGCGCTCGGTGTTCATGGCCCCGGCCGAGTTCGTGCACCGGCCGCAGCGGTGGCTGCGGCAGCTGCACGACTACCCGGCGGTGTTCACCGCCGCCCCGAACTTCGCCTTCGACCTCGCGGCCGACGCGGCGGCCGAGGCCGGCGACGACCTCGACCTCTCCGGCGTGCGGGTCGCCCTCAACGGCAGCGAACCCGTCCGGCCGCGCACCGTCGAGCGGTTCCGGGAAGTGTTCGGGCCGCGCGGGTTCCGCCCCGGCGCCCACTGCCCGTCCTACGGTCTGGCCGAGGCCACCGTGTACGTCACGAGCGCGGGCCCCGAAGGCCCGCGCGGCGCGGTGTTCGACCGGGACGCCCTCGCGCAGGGCAAGGCCGTCGAAGTGGTCGGCGGCCAGGAACTCGTGTCGGTCGGCCGTCCGGTCGGGCAGCGCGTGCGGGTCGTCCGGGACGGCCGCGAGCAGCCCGGCGGCGAGGTCGGCGAGATCTGGATCCACGGCTCGAACGTGGCGACCGGCTACTGGGGCCGCGGGGACGCCGGCGCGTTCGGCGCCACCCTCGACGGCCTGCGCGGCTGGCTGCGCACCGGCGACCTCGGGGTCGTGCACCGCGGCGACCTCTACGTCACCGGCCGGATCAAGGACCTCATCGTCATCGACGGCCGCAACTTCCACCCGCAGGACATCGAGGCCGCCGCGGGAGAAGCACACCCGGCCGTCCGCCGGGACCGCGTCGCCGCGTTCGGCGTGGCCGACGCAGACGGCGAGGGCGCGGTGGTGGTGGCCGAGTGGGCGCGTGACACCGATGGCGCAGATGTCCAAGCGGATGTCCGGGAAGTGACCAGGGCGGTGCTGCGCGCGGTGTCGCGCGAACACGACCTCACGCTGCGTTCGGTACGTCTGGTCCCTTCCGGCGGACTTCCGCGCACTTCCAGTGGCAAGGTCGCCCGGTCGGCCGCCAAGGCGCGTTATGGTGACTTCCGTGGGTGATCACCGCGCCGAGGTCACGAAGGTCGTCAGCGAGACCTTCATGCTGGACCCGGCCGGCGTCGAGCCCGACGCTCCTCTCGAGGAGCTGGGCATCGACTCCAAAGGCCGGATCAAGCTGCTGGCTGCGCTGGAGGTCTACTTCCGGGTGACGATCGACCTGGACCAGCTCGACCGGTTCACCGACGTGGGTTCGGTGGCCGAAGTGCTCACGGAAGCGCTCGCGGGCGTGACCGGCGGATCTGACGAGAGGCTCTGAATGAGCGGGGGGTACACCGCGACGACCGATGCGTTGTCGTCGGCGTCGAAGAACATCGGCCAGCTGTCGGAACAGCTGCTGGACGACAACCCGGACCTGTCGAGCACGCCGGTCGACGCGGCCGGCTTCGGCCAGGCCCACGGCGAGCACGCCGCGAAGTACACCGCCGGGGTGACGGCGCTGTGGGCCGCGGTCAGCGGGTACAGCAGCACGCTGGGCTCGTTCGGCACGAACCTCGGCACCGCCGGCAGCAGCTACGGCGCGAACGAGGAAAACCAGTCGGGCGCGATCAACACCGCGGGGGCTGACCTGTAATGGCCAAGACCTGGACCGAGGTCAAGGCGGTGCTCGACGACCCGAGCGTGCCCGCCCAGACGAAGACCGTGCTGATCAGCAGCTGGATGCGGGAGAACCCGCCGCCCCCGCCGTTCCTGGCCGATCAGGAACCGGACGACATCAAGGCGAAGCGGCAGGAAGCCGAGAAGCTCGCCACCGCCTACAACGCGAACCCGCTCTTCTCCGGCGTCCCGCTCGACGAGGCCTACGACACGGCGAAGAAGGCCGGCGACCAGGCGAGCTACAACGAGGACCAGGAGAAGAAGGCCGTCGACGACGGCAAGAAGAAGCTCGACGACACCAAGCCCCCGGCCGCGGACGAGTCCGGTGGCGGGGCCGGCACCGGCACGAAGACGTCCGACGAGATCTTCGACGCCGCCGCGCCCGCGCTCAAGCTGTTCGAGACGTTCGGGTCGCTGCTGGCGAAGGTCCCGGACGACTGCCGTGGCAACACCCGCGCGCTCGACCTGGACAAGGACATCCGGAAGCCGTTCGACGAGCAGCGCGGCATCAGCTTCCAGAACTTCGTCGAGGACGCCGCCCACTTCAAGACCGGCTCGACCACGGTGGACAAGACGGTGGAGAACACCGGCACCGAGCTGTCCAGCCTGTACCAGAGCTGGACCGGCGCCGGTGCCGACGCGTCGTCGGACACCTACAACGACAAGATCCTGCCCAAGGCGAACAAGCTGTCCCAGACCCTCGGCAACGCGGGCGAGGCGACGCTCAGCACCGCGACCACGGTCTTCCAGCTGTGCAAGGGCAAGGCCGACGCGGTCATCGGGATGTACACCGACGTGGTCGGCAAGGCCGACTACACGATGGCGCAGAAGGTCATCGCGGTCGCCAGCGGCGAGCACGGCAACGAGAAGGACCTGGCCCAGATCGCGGGCTGGATGGACGCCAACTTCGGCACCAACCTGGTCAAGACGCTCAACGACCAGGGCTGCTGCGACGGCGACGAGATCAAGAAGCACGGCCAGGACCTGGCCAAGCAGTGGATCCAGAACCAGTTCAACCCCGACATGTGGGACCGGCTCTACCAGGGCTTCGCCAAGACCTGCAAGGACACGAAGGACCTCGTCGACCAGGCCTACGACGCGCTCGACAAGGTCATGGGCAAGGTCAAGAACGAGTTCGAGGGCGTGAGCATGCCCGGCGGCTCGGGCTCCGGCTCGGGTTCCGGCGCCGGCGGGTCCGGTGGCGGCTCGGGTTCCGGTGGCTCGGGTTCGGGCAACGGGGGCTACGGCGGTGGTTCCGGCAGCGGCTCGGGTTCGGGCAGCGGCGGCTACGGCGGCGGTTCGGGCGGCGGTGCCGGTTCGGGCGCCGGCGGCTCGGGGTCCGGCGGCTCCGGCTCGGGTTCCGGTGGGTCCGGTTCGGGCAGCGGCTCGGGTTCCGGCGGGTCCGGCTCGGGCAGCGGTTCGGGTTCCGGCGGCTCGGGTTCGGGTGGCGGCGGAAACGTGCCGCCGATCCCGGACTTCGACACACCGTCCGGGGCTTCCGGCAGTGGCTCCGGCTCCGGCGGTTCGGGCTCCGGCTCCGGCGGCGGCGGTTCGGTGCCGCCGATCCCGGACATCTCCGGTGGGTCCGGCTCCGGTTCGGGTGGCGGTTCGGGTTCGGGTGCCGGTGGTGGCGGCCCGGTGCCGTCCATCCCCGACATGTCCGGTGGCGGGGGCTCGGGCGGTGGCGACGACACGTCGCCGTCCTCGACGCCGCCTCCGTCTTCTTCGGACGGTCAAGCCGCCGCGGCCGCGGCGGCGGAAGCCGCCAAGAAGAAGGCCGCCGACGCGCTGAGCCAGTTCAGTGGTGAGGGCATCAAGACCGATTCCGGTGACGGTGCGGGTGGCCTCGGCGGCTCGGGCAGTGGCGGTGGTAGCGGCAGTGGCAGTGGGCTCGGTGGGGACGACACCTCGCCGTCGGGGACCGGCTCCGGCTCGGGCGCCGGCGGCGGTCAGGACGCGGCCGCCGCGGCGGCGGAAGCGGCTAAGAAGAAGGCCGCCGACGCGTTGAGCCAGTTCAGCGGTGAGGGCATCAAGACCGATTCCGGTGACGGTGCGGGCGGCCTCGGCGGCTCGGGCAGCGGCAGTGACTCGGGATCGGGCTCCGGCTCGGATTCCGGGTCCGGCTCGGACCCCGCGGCGGACGGCAAGGCGGCCGCCGAGAAGGCCGCGGAGGACGCCAAGAAGCAGGCGTCCGACGCGCTGGACAAGCTCGGCGGCGACGGCATCAAGACCGACCAGGACGGCGACGGCCTGCTCGACGACGGCAAGTCCGACACCGGCAAGGACGGCAAGGCCGACCTGGACGGCGACGGCAAGCCCGACGGCGACGAGAATCTCGACCACCTCAAGGTCAAGCAGGGTGACAAGACCTTCGAGATGACCGAGCCGGACTCCGACGGCAAGATGGACATCAAGGTCGGCGAAGGCGACGGCCCGGCGAAGGACTTCAAGCTCGACTGGCCCGACGGCGACGCCGCCAAGACCGACCTCGGCGTCGCCGGCTCGGACGACCCGGGGAAGCCGGACGCCGACGGCGTCTACCACCCGGGCGCGGACGGCAAGATCCACATCCAGGACGGCGACCTCAAGATCACCGCCGAGCGGCCCGACGGCGCGGACGGCCCGACGGTCGTGACCGTCGACGACGGCACCGGCAAGCCGACTACCTACACCCTGGGCGAGGACGACACGTCGCCCGGCGGCCTGGACGACGACACCAAAAAGCACCTCGACGACGCGCTCAGGGGCGAGACCAAGGGCGACACGGCCTCGCACGCCCTCGGCGACACCCCCGACGCGAAACCCGGCGACCTGCCGAAGCACAGCGGCACCCTCGACGGGATCGGCGCGTCCGGCGGCGGCGGGGGTGGCGCGCACGCGCTGTCCGCGGCCGGCCTCGACACGGGCGGCGCCGGCGCGGTGACGGGCTCGCTCGGCGAGTCGCCGTCGCTGTCCGAGGGGGTCCACAGCGGGGTGGGGGCCGGCCAGCAGCAGACGGCGGCGCCCGCGTTCGCCTCGGCGGCCGCGGTCGGCGCGAACGGCCAGGCCGGCCAGTCGATGGGCGGCGGCATGCCGATGGGCGGCATGGGCGGCGGTGGCCAAGGCGGCGGCGACCAGGAGCGCTCGAACCGGGCGTACCGGATCGAGGGCGCCGTCTTCGAGCCGATGGCCGAACCCACCGGCCGGATCGTCGGATCCCTGGACGACGAGGAGCCGCCGGCCCCCCGCCGGTGGTGAGCGCGGGCTGAGGAGGACGCATGAGCGACGACATGGCGGGCATGAAGGCCGGCTTGGACGGCCTCGTCCGCGAACAGGCCGAGCGCCGCTCCCTGCGCGAGCAGCAGGGCGAGGAGATCAAGGCCAAGTCCCAGGAGTACATGACCAAGCAGGTGCAGGCGGCCGAGAGGTACGTCCAGCACGTGCGGGAGATGGCCAACCGCAAGACGAAGTCCGGCTGGGGCGTCCGCGACGCCGGTGCCCCGCAGAGCTTCGAGCCGGAGGGGTTCGCGGGGGAGCCGGGCGCGGGCGCGGCGTCGCCGTTCGCGCCCACCCCGGCGCCACCGTCGGCCCCGGCGGAGCCACGCCGCGGCCGTCGTCACCGAGCCGACATCGACGACGACGACGGTTTCTCCAACAACCCCTGGTGACCCCGGCCCCGCCGGCGGCCGGCGCGGCTGACGCGGCCGGCTAGGTGTCGAGGGCGCGGTCCAGGTTCAGGGCCGCGCTGATCAGGGACAGGTGGGTGAACGCCTGCGGGAAGTTGCCCAGCTGTTCCCCGGTCAGGCCGATCTGCTCGGCGTAGAGCCCGACGTGGTTGGCGTAGGTGAACATCTTCTCCAGCGCCAGCCGCGCGTCGTCGGTGCGGCCGGCGCGGGTGAGGGCCTCCACCCACCAGAACGAGCACAGCGAGAACGTGCCCTCCGAGCCGTCGAGGCCGTCGGGCGCTTCCTCCGGGTTGTACCGGAACACCAGGCTGTCCAGCACCAGTTCGTCCCCGATGCGTTCCACAGTGGACAGGAACCGCGGGTCGGTGGGGGAGCAGAACTTCACCATCGGCATCAGCAGCAGCGACGCGTCGAGCGCGGTGCCGGGCTCGCCCCCGGGCTCACAGTGCTGGACGAACGCGCCGATCTCCTCGTTCCAGCCGTGCTCCTGGATCTGCCCGTAGATCTCGTCGCGGACCGACGTCCAGCGCGTGAGGTCGGCGGGCAGGCCGCGGCGGCGCGCCACCCGGACCATCCGCTCCACCGCGACCCAGCTCATCAGCCGGGAGAACGTGTGGTTCCGTTGCCCCGAGCGGGTTTCCCAGATGCCGTGGTCGGGCTGGTCCCAGTGGTCGAGCAGCCAGCCGAGCATCGTGCACAGGCTCGCCCAGCTGGCGTGCGAGATGCCCTTGCCGTACTTGTCGAACAGGTAGATCGAGTCGATGACCTCGCCGTAGACGTCCAGCTGCAGCTGCTCGGCCGCGCCGTTGCCGAGCCGGACCGGGCGGGAGCCGCGATAGCCCTCGAGGTGGTCCAGCTCGTGTTCGGTGAGGTCGGCGTCGCCGTCGATGGAGTACATCACGCGCAGCGGGCCGAGGTCGCCGTCGCGGTCGTCGGAGACGCGGTCGGTCAGCCAGCCGACGAACGCCTCGGCCTCGTCGGTGAAACCCAGGCGCAGCAACGCGTACAGCGAGAACCCGGCGTCGCGCAGCCAGACGTGCCGGTAGTCCCAGTTGCGTTCCCCGCCGATCCGCTCCGGCAGGCCGAGGGTGGGCGCGGCGACGATCGCGCCGCTCGGCTCGTGGGTGAGCAGCTTCAGCGTCAACGCCGAGCGGTGCACCATCTCGCGCCACCGGCCGGTGTAGGACGAGCGGGACAGCCAGTCGCGCCAGAACCCGACGGTCGCGTCGAACAGGTCCTGGGCCTCGGCCGCGTCGGCGGCGGGGTGGTCGACGGCGCCGTTCACGTCGTCGAGCACCTCCAGCACGAACAGTTCGGTGTCGCCGGCGGTGACGTCGAACGCGGCCGTGGCCGCGCCGTCGCCGGTGTCCAGGGTGACCGACGAGTCGAGGCAGACGCGCATCTCCTTGCCCTGGAAGGAGATGCGTCCGTCCTTCTCGGACACTTCCGGGACGTCGCGGCCGTAGTCGAAGCACGGCCGCACCCGGGTGCGCATCCGGACCTCGCCGCGGATGTTCACCACGCGCCGCACCAGCCGCTGCCGGTGCCCGTCGTCGTGCGGGCGCAGGATCGGCATGAAGTCCTGCAGCTCGACGATGCCGTCCTCGGTGAGGAACCGGGTGATGAGGATGTTCGTGTCCGGGAAGTAGAACTGGTGGCGCGCGGTGACTTCGCACACCGGCGCCAGCTCCCAGTCGCCGCCGCGCTCGGCGTCCACCAGCGCCCCGAACACGCTCGGCGAATCGAACCGCGGCGCGCAGAACCAGCTCACCCGGCCGTCGGTGCCGACGAGGGCGGCCGTGCGCAGGTCGCCGACCAGGCCGTGCTCGGCGATCGGGAGGTAGGTCACTCGGGTACCCGCCAGCCGCGTTCGCCGGGCAGGCGCAGTGCCGCTTCGGGACCCCACGACCCCTTCGCGTAAGGCCGGGTCTTCGGCGGCGCCTGCAGGACGGGTTCGCAGACCTGCCAGAGCCGTTCGATCTCCCCGGCGCTGCTGAACAGCGTGTGGTCGCCGCGCATGACGTCGAGCAGCAGCTTCTGGTAGGCCTCCAGCGGCTCGACGCCGTCGAAGATGCCGGCGACGTCGAGGGTCAGCGCGGCCTTGCCGACCTCCAGGTCCGCACCGGGCCGCTTCGCGCGCAGCTCCAGCGTCAGCTGCGGCTGCTCGGTGAGCTCGAAGACGAGCTCGTTGCCGCCGCCGAGGTCGTCTTCGCCGGTGAACATCGCCAGCGGCGGCTCCTGCAGCCCGATGGTCACGGTGCGCCGGGTCTGGGCCAGGGCCTTGCCGGTCCGCAGGTAGAACGGCACGCCCTGCCAGCGCCAGTTGTCGATCCGGGCCTCCAGCGCGACGAACGTCTCGACGTCCGAGCCGTCGTCGACGCCTTCTTCGTCGCGGTAACCCTCGTACTGGCCGAACACGACGTTCCCCGGGTCCAGCGGCCGGAGGCTGCGGTAGAGCTTGTGCTTCTCGGCGCGCAGCCACTCGGCGCTGATCTCCGGCGGCGGTTCCATCGCGAGGAAGCCGAGCACCTGCAGCAGGTGCGTGGAGACCATGTCGCGGAAGGTCCCGGTCGACTCCATGAAGGCGGCGCGGCCTTCGATGCCGATCTCCTCGGGGATGTCGATCTGGACGTAGGCGATGTGGTCGTGGTTCCAGAGCGACTCGACCAGGCCGTTGGCGAAGCGGAACACGAGGATGTTCTGCACCGCCTCCTTGCCGAGGAAGTGGTCGATCCGGAAGATCTGCTCCTCGGCGAACACCTCGTGCAGGGCGGCGTTGAGCTCGCGCGACGACGCCAGGTCGCTGCCGAATGGCTTCTCGAGCACCAGGCGGGCGCCGTCGGCCAGGCCGGTCTCGCCGAGCATGCCGGCCATCCCGGTCATCGCGCCGGGCGGGACCGAGAGGTAGAGCAGGGTCCGGGCCTCGTCGCCGAGGCTTTCACGCTGGTCACGGACGTGCTGGGCGAGCTCGGCGCCGTCGTCGGCGGAAGAGACGCGGAAGGACAGGCGCCGGGCGAACTCGCGCCAGGCGGCGTCGTCGAAGTCGTCCCCGAGGGTGTCGCGCAGGGCGTCGCCGATGCGGTCGCGGAACTCGTCGTCGGTGCCCGGCGAGTGCCGCCCGGACCCGACGATCGCGAACCCGTCGGGCAGCATCTTCGCGGTGTAGAGGCGGAACAGCCCGGGGAACAGCTTCCGGCGCGCCAGGTCACCGGTGGCGCCGAACAGGACGAGCACGTGGGGCGGCGGGGTCTTCACGTCTCGATCGTTGATCATGCGCGCCGGTCCCGCACGCCGAACGCGCCGAGCGGCCCCCGGGAAGGTGTCCCCGGGGGCCGTCCGTGGTGCCGGGGCCGGTCAGAAGGTCAGGACCGTGCCGTCCTCGTAGATCCGCTGCTCGGGCGCGTTGCTCTGCGCGCCGAAGCCGTTGGCCCACAGGGAGTTGACCCGGGAGCGTTCGGTCGAGTTCGGGACCGCGACCCGGCACGACGTGCCGGGACCGCCACCGGACATCAGCTCGGAGCACGGGCCCGAGTAGTGGTCCGGCAGGCCGAGGGCGTGGCCGGTCTCGTGCGCGGTGATCCGGACCGGGTAGTACTGCTGGGCCTGGGCGTAGTCGATGAAGATGGTGCCGCTGCCGTGACCGTTGGTCTGGGCGTACGAGCCACGGGGGTCGTTGCCCTCGACGTAGCGCAGGCTCGCGCCGGACGACCGCTCGACCAGCCGGACGTTGGTGACGCTGTTGTTCCAGTTCGCGGCACCCTGGTTGATCTGCGAGCGGAACGACGGGGCGCCCGACGTGCTGTAGTACACCGTGGTGACGGCGGCTTCCTGCTGGGTGGAGGCCGGTGCGGCGGTCGCGGTGCCCGCGGCGAGCGGGGTGAGGGCGATCGCGAGCGCGACAGCGCCGGTCAGGGCGAACTTCCTGGACATCGGAAGACTCCTCGTGGGGGACGGGGATTTGCCGGATTTGCGCGCGCTTGGGGAATTTACCGCGCTGACACACGCCGCCGGAGCCGACTTCCGTAGGGCCTCGCGATTGGTGAATTCCCAACACTATCTGCGGGTTGACACGGGCTAGTACTTTCCGCTTATCCCGGCCGAGCCGAAGATCCGATGTGCCGGGACGCTCGCGCGGCGATCGTGGAGTCCTCAGCCGAGATCCCGTGAGGAGAACCCCGATGAGCCCGCTCGCCGCCGCCGGAGATCACGCGACGACGTGGTCGTGGCTCGCGCTCGGCTTGGCCGGCGCGGCCGTCCTGGCCTTCGTCGTGCTGTTCGTGTCCGCGCTCTTCAGCGTCCTCGGCTCCCGCCTGGGCGGGGGCATGAAGCTGGTGTGGGTCGTCTTCGCGTTCTGCGCGCCGTTCCTGGGCAGCCTGTTGTGGTTCGCCTTCGGCCGCCGCGACGCGGGTGAGCCGGTGCGGCGATGATCGTCGCGGAGGGGTTGACGCGGCGCTACCGCGGCGGGGCCGGCGTCGAGGACCTGTCGTTCACCGTGCGCCCGGGCGTCGTCACCGGGTTCCTGGGCCCGAACGGTGCCGGCAAGTCGACGACGATCCGGCTCATGCTCGGCCTGGAGCGCGGCGCGGGCCGCACGACGTTCGGCGGCCGCACGTACGCGCGGGTCCCGGACCCGCTGCGGACGGTCGGCGTGCTCACCGACGCGGGTGCGATCCACCCGGCCCGCACGGCCGCCGCGCACCTGCGGATGGTCGCCGTGGGCGGCGGTCTCCCCGCTCGCCGGGTCCGCGAGGTGCTGGCCACGGCCGGGCTGGAGTCCGTCGCGAGCCGGCCCGCCGGGCGCTTCAGCCTCGGCATGAAACAGCGGCTGGGCCTGGCGACGGCGTTGCTCGGCGACCCCGGGTACCTGATCCTCGACGAGCCGGCCGACGGCCTCGATCCCGAGGGTGTGCGCTGGATCCGCGACCTGCTGCGCCGCCTGGCGGGGGAGGGACGCACGGTGCTGGCCTCCTCGCACCTGCTGGCGGAGATGTCCCTGCTGGCGGAGGACTTGATCGTGATCGGTGCCGGCCGGCTGGTCTCGGCCGGGCCGTTGCCGGAGTTCGTGGCACGGCACGCCCACGCCGACGTCGTGGTGCGCACTGGTGGCGCGCCGGCCTTGATGGTCGCCCTGACCCGCGACGGGTTGCGGGTGCGGCAGGAGGCCGAGGGCGAGCTGGCGGTCGACACCGCCGACACCGAGCGGGTGGCCGCGGTGGCCGCGCGGGCGGGGATCGGCGTGCGGGAGTTGTTCGTCCGCCGGAGTGGTTTGGAGGACGCCTTCCTCGCCGCGACGGCCGCCGCGGTGCGGCACCGGGGGGAGCCGTCGTGAGACGCGGCGAAGCGGCACTTTCACGTGAAAGTGCCGCCGAGCCACATCGGAGGGAGTCGTCGTGAAGAACGCCTTGGCCTACGAATGGATCCGGGCCCGTTCGCTGCGGTCGACCTGGCTGCTCCTGCTCGCCGCCGGGGTGCTGCAGTTCGCGTCCGGGCTGTACTGGGGCCTCAAGCGCGACCTCGGTGACCTCGACGCCTTCACCTCGTCGTTCGGCCTGGTCGCGCGGCTCGGCGCGCTGCTCGTCGCGGCCGTCGGCGTCGCCGCGTTCGGGCTCGACCACCAGCACGGAACCCTCGCCACCACCCGGCTCGTGCTGCGCTCGCCCGCCCGGATCGTCGCCGCCCGGGCGGTGGTCACCGGCGGGCTCGGGCTGCTCGGCGGGGTGCTGATGGTGGTGCTTGCCGCGGCCGGGGTGCTGGCCGGCGGCGGGGCCCTGCCCGCCGACGCGGGGGCGGCGGGCCGGGCCATCGCGGCGGTCCTGCTGCTGACCGTCCTTTCCGGACTCGCCGGCGTCGCGCTCGGCGGGCTGCTCCGGCACACCGCGGCCGCCATCGGCGTGTTCGCCGTCTGGACGCTGGTCGCGGAGACCGCGCTGGGCGCGCTCGTCAAGGTGCCGGTGACGGCGCTGCCGTTCAGCGGCACCGCCCTGCTGCGCATGCCCGGGCCGGCCGTGTTCGCCGCGCTGACCGCCCTCGCCCTGGTCACGACGGGGTTCACCCTGGCACGCCGTGCCGGGTGAGCGGGCGCGCCCTAACCTGGTCCCGATGCGATGGCTCACGTGGTGGGACGGCCGGGTCGCGCTGCTCGCCCTCGACGTCGCGGTGGCGGCGGCCGTGATCGTCGTCAGCCTGGCCGGCGGCGACCCGCGGGACCCGCACCCGGCGCTCTACGTGCCGGCGGTGCTCGTCTCCGCGCTGGTGCTGCTCGCCCGGCGCCGGTGGCCGTTCCCGGTGCTGCTCGTGGCGGTGGGCTGCCTCTTCGCCGGGGTGACGCTGCTGCCGCTGACCATCGCCTTGTACTCGGTCGCGGCCCGGCACGGCGTCAGCGTCCTGACCGGCGTCGCGATGGTCGTCACCGTGCTCGGCGGGCGCGTCCTGCGGGTCGTGTCGGAGCCGGCGGACCTGCTGACCGTCGTGGTCGTGCTGGGCGTGTTCTCCGTCGGCCCGGTGCTCGCCGGCCTGTGGATGCACCAGCGCGCCAGGCTGCTGGCCGTGCTGCGGGAACGCGCCGACGAGGCCGAGCGCACCCGCACCCTGCTCGCCGACCAGGCCGTGTTCGCCGAGCGGCGGCGGATCGCGCGCGAGATGCACGACGTCGTCGCCCACCGCGTGACGGCCGTCGCGCTGCAGGCGGGCGCGCTGTCCCTGCGCGCCCCGGACGAAGCCACCGAGCGGACCGCCGAGACGATCCGCGCCGTCAGCGCCACCGCGCTGGAAGAGCTGCGGGGCATCCTGCAAGTGCTGCGCGACGACGTCCCGGCGGCCGCGAGCCCGGGTGCCGGGTTGCTCGCGTCGCTGGAGGACCTGGTCGAGGAGGTCGCCGCGACCGGCGCCCGGGTGGAGCTGGAGCTGCCGGATCCGCTGCCCGCGGTGCCGGACCCGCTCGGCCGCGCCGTCTACCGCGTCGTGCAGGAATCCCTGACCAACGCCGGGAAACACGCCCCGCACGCCGCCGTCGACGTCCGGCTCGCCACCGAGGGCGGCCGGCTCGCGGTCGAGGTGACCAACCGGCTCACCCCGCACCACACCGGCGTCCCGGGGGCGGGCTACGGCCTGGTCGGCATGCGCGAACGCGTCGAACTGGCCGGTGGCGAGCTGCGGACCGGGCCGACCGGCGACGGCCGGTTCCGCGTGCTGGCCGAATTTCCCGTGTTTCCGGTCGAGGAGGCGAAGTGACGGTCAAGGTCGTGCTGCTGGAGGACGAAGAGCTGGTCCGCAGCGGCATCCGGATGATCCTCGAGTCGGCGGGGGACGTCGAGGTCGTCGCGGAGGACACCAACGGCGCGCGGGCGGTCGAGCTGACCGACCGGTACCGCCCCGACGTCGTGCTCACCGACGTCCAGATGCCGAAGGTCGACGGCATCGAGGTGGTCCGCCGGCTGGCCGGGCACCCGGCGGCGCCCGCGGTGGTCGTGCTGACGACGTTCGACGTCGACGAGTACGTCTACGCGGCGCTGCGCCACGGCGCGGCCGGGTTCCTGCTCAAGGACACCCCGCCCCGGGAGCTGGTCACGGCGGTGCGGGTGGCCGCCCGCGGCGAGGCGATGCTGTCACCGAAGATCACGAAGCGCCTGCTGGCCGACTTCGCGACCGGCGGCGCGGGGGAGCAGGCCCGCGACAGGCTGGCGGCGCTGACCCCGCGCGAGCACGACGTCGCGGTCCAGATCGGCCGTGGCCTGAGCAACGGCGAGATCGCGAAGGTCCTGGTGGTCAGCGAGTCCACCGTGAAAGTCCACATCGGACACATCATGGCGAAGCTCGAGGCGGCGAACCGGACCCAGGTGGCGATCCTCGTCCACGACGCCGGCCTCGGCTGAGCCACCCATCGCCGGGCGGGCCGGTTCCGAACACCCGGTATGAGGCTCCGGGACCGGCTCGCGGCGATGGTCATGCACGCCACCGCGCGGTGGACCGTGCGCTACGGCGACAACCTGCGCTTCGCCGGGACGGACCTCCCGCCACCCGGCGTCGTGCGCGTGCCGACCCGGCACGGCCCGGTGAGGGTGCACGTCTACCGCCCCGCTGCCGGATCCGACGGCGCGTATGTCCACTTCCACGGCGGGGCCTGGCTGATGCGGTACCCGGAGATGGACGACTGGTGGTGCCGCTACGTCGCCGCCACGGCCGGCGTCACGGTGTATAACGTCGATTACCGGTGCGGTCCGTACGTCGCGTTCCCGGTGGCGCAGCACCAGTGTTTCGACGTCGCGTCCTGGATCGCCTCGGACCGGGTCGCCGTCGGCGGATTCTCCTCCGGTGGCGGTCTCGCGGCGGCCGTCTGCCTGCAGGCGCGCGACGCCGGCGGGTGGCGGCCGCGCCTGCAGGTGCTGGGTGTGCCCGCGCTGGACCTCGCCACCGACCCGGACCCGGCGGCGGGCGGGATGATCTCGCCCGGGCTGCGCGACCTCGTCCGCCGGGTCTACTTCCCGGATCCCGCGGGCAGGCGGCATCCGTACGCGTCCCCGCTGCTGGCCGACGACCTCGCCGGGCTGCCGCAGGCGGTGGTGCTGACCGCCGAACGGGACGCCCTGCGCGCCGACGGCGAGAACTACGTCTCCCGGCTTCGCGCGGCGGGCGTCGAGGTGCTGCACGACCGGACGCCGGGGGTGGACCACTACTTCCTGACCGAGGACCCGGAGCGCGCCCGCACCACGATGGCCCTGGTGGCCGCGGAAATCACCCGCGCGGTCGCATAACGCGCGCCGACTGCGGCAGGGCTTCCGGGTCTGCCGCGGCTTGTCGTGAGTGGTTAGGGCGGTTCTAACCGCCCTAACCACTCACGACCGGGAGCCGGGGTAGCGGGCCAGGCAGGCGCGGACCGGGCCTTCGAAGAGCCCCGCCATCCGCTCGTAGCCGACGTCGTTCGGGTGGAACCAGTCGTCGGCCAGGCTGCCGCGCAGCGGGCCCAGCGCCGGGCCGCGCAGGTCGGCGACGTCGATCCGGCCGGCCGTGCCCGCGGCGTCGAGCAACGCGTTGACCGCGAGGGCCTGGGTGTTGCCCTGCGGCAGCGTGGCGACGACCGAGCGGCCCGGCGGGAGCCGGTCCAGCAGGGCCTCGAACCGGGCCGGGACGTCGCGGCGGCGGCCCCGGGTGAGCATGTCGTTCGCGCCCACCAGCACGGTGACCAGGGCCGGGGTGGCCGGGAGGCGCGGGAGCTGGTCGTCGAGCACGTCCTGGATCCGCGCTCCGGACGCCGACAGGTTGACGACCGCGAACGGCCGGCCGAGCCGGGCGTTCAGGCGCGGGACCCAGCCGCCGTCGACGTCGCGGGCGCCGATGCCCTGGGTCATCGAGTCGCCCAGCGCCACCCACAGCGGCAGGCCGGATTCGAGCGCCACGCGGTTGCCCGAGGCCCACGCTCGGGCGAACGGTTCCTTCTGGGCGCGGACCCGGCCGATGCCGGGCACCACCTTGGCCGAGACGTCGAGCAGGCGGCTCGACCACGTCCGACGCGGCACGGGCACGTCCCTTCGGAGAGCGGTTTCCCGGGATTCGGTGCCGGTCCCGCCCCGGATGGGGTGGCCGGGGCCACCCCATCCGGTCCAGCGGGGTTCAGCAGAGTTCCAGGACCACCGCGGTCCACGTCATGCCCACGCCGATGCCCAGCAGCAGCACCGTGTCGCCCGGGCCGACCTCGCCGCTCGCCAGCAGCCGGTCGAACGCGACGATCTGGTCGCTCGCGCCCAGGTGGCCCACCCGCAGCCCGAACTCCGTCATCGTGCGGTCCTCGGTGATGCCGAGCGGACGCAGGACCTGCGTCTCCACCAGCCGCCTGCCGTAGTGCGGCGCGCAGATCTTCGCGACGTCCGGCAGGTCGATCCCGGCGTCGGAAAGCGCTGTCTTGACGACCGTGGTGACGGCGTCGCCGTTGCGCGTCGCGACGTGCGCCGGGCCGCCCTGCCGGCTGAGCCACTGGCGTTTGCGGCGGCGGATGTCGATGCCGCGGTGGGCCGCGACGCTCGCCGGGCGGAACGGCTCGTCCCCGCGCTGCAGGCCTTCCAGCGACGGGTCGGTGTACGACGCGATCGCCCGGATCCGGGCGAGGCCCGGCCGCCGGGTCAGCACCACGGCGCTGCCCGCGTCGCCGTACACGATCCCGATGTCCGTGCTCCAGTGCGGGAACCCGGGCGCGCCGAACCGGTCGCCCGCGGTGATGAGCGCGGCTTCGTGGTCCGGGCGGCCGCGCAGCACGCTGGCCGCGACGTCGATCCCGGCGACCAGGCTGTTGCTCATCGCGCCGAGCTCCAGCGTCAGGCCCGGCCCGGCGCCGACCCCCAGCTGGTCGCGCACGTACGACGCGGCGTGCCAGAAGTCGATGCCGGAGTGGTAGATCCCGGCGTGCAGGCACAGGCTCGGCCAGATCGGCTCGCCGGTCGTGGCGCGCGCCTGTGCCAGCGCCTGGCGCCCGGCCCGGACGGCCAGTTCGGGGCCGGGGCGTTCGGCGACCGCGGTGGACAGCTGCCCGGTGCGGGCGGCGTCGTCGGGGGTGAACTCGCCGGCCGCGAGCGGCGCCGAGACCGGGATCAACGCGCCGACGTCACAGCCGATTCCGTTGAGGTACAAGTCATCGAGCAGCATCCGGGGACACCTCCCGGTGGCTCAGCACGGCTTCGATCTCGGACAGGGTGTCGTCGAGGTGGAGCGGGGGAGCGGAGACGCATCCGGCGGCCGCCAGCTCGGCGGCGACGGCGTCGGCGGTACCGCGGGTGAACCGGTGGAACCCGGCGAAGCGGGCCTGCTCGGTGCCCGGAACGGCGATGGCCAGGTGCGCCCAGCCCGTTTCGCGGTCCCAGCGCACGATCAGCCGGGTGGTCCCGGTGGTCGGGCGGGTGTCACGAAGCACCTGCGTCAACGTCGTGGCGGTCAAGGAACTTCCTTTCGGCACGGCGAAGCTGCGCGCGCCCTGAGACGCGTGCCGCTTGAAGAGTGGCGCGGGCCGCGTCGTCGGGGCCCGCAAGGAACGCCGCGAAACGTACCGCGATGATCAAGGCCGTCCGAGCACCCCCGGATACAGACAGTGATCAGCGCGGCTGATAAGGAAGATCAACCATGCGTTTTTTCGAATATAGCTCGGTTTCCCACTCAGTGGATCATGAGGTTCTTTCGCGTGGTTGTCACCGAGTGTGATCGGTGTCAGTTTTTCCAGACGATCGGCGACTTGTCGTAGCCGTCGCCCTTGTCGAACGTCGCAGCGGTGACTTCGGAGCCTTCGCGGGCACCCTGAAGCGTGCAGGTTTCGAACTTCGCGCCCGGCGCGTCGAACTCTTTGGGGGCCGTGCCCGACTTGCACTGATCCGTGCTGCCCGTGATGATCACGCCTGTGGACCGTCCATCGGCGCCGAGGGCGCGCAGGCTCACCGACGCGTAGGAAAGGTCGGCGCCGTCGACGTTCTCGACCGACGCGCGCAGGTAGTACGGCGTGATGCCCTTCGCTTTGTCGCCGTACTTGGCCAGATCGGCGTTCGCGCCCTTGTCGATGGCCGTCACGGTGATCGCGATCGTGCCGGACTTGGTCGTGCCGTACTTGAACGGGACGACGGCGCGGTCGCCGACCTTCAGCTCGGTGCCCGGCTTCGTGGCGTCACCCGCGGGCGAAGCGGCCGACGAGTCCGCCGCGCTCGGCTCGGCCGGCTCGGCCGAGGACGGTGCGGCCGACGGCACGGCCGGCGCGGCCTGGCCGGATTCCCCGCCACAGGCGGAAAGCAGGAGAGCGGCGGCACTGCCGGCGGCGGCGAGCAGGGTGGTGCGGACGTGCTTCATGGATCTCCTCGTGCTGCCCGCCGGACGGGTTCCGGCGGGGCGAGGAGCCGGGCGGGACGCCGCGAGCGCGCCCCCAGGGCGTTCGCGGCGGCCCGTACGGGGCACCCGCGCGGCTCCGTCGCGGGGACCGTAGCCGCATTCGGCGGCGTCCGGTGTGGGCCGTTCGCACCACACCCGCTCATGACCCGGGTCACAGGTCGTCGACGCCGATCAGGCCGTCCTGGATGGCGCGCGCGACGAGCGCGGCCTTCGTCGGTGCTTCGCGGCCGATGCGCGCGTACTTGACGCGGATGCGCTCGAGGTGGGAGTTCACCGTGCTCGCCGAGATCCCTAGCCGGTGCGCGACGAACTCCTTCGACTCCGACTGGAACCACTCGACGAGCACCTCGGCCTCCCGGGCCGAGAGCGCGGGCCGCGCCTCCGAGCGGTCCCCGGCGAGCGCGCCGGCCAGCGACGGCGGGGTGTAGGGCCGGTCCAGCGCGGCGGCCCGCGTCGCCTCCACGAGGTGCCCGGCGCCCTCGGCCTTCGTCAGGTAGCAGAGCGCGCCCAGTTCGAGGCACTGCAGCGCGACGTCGTCGTCGGCGCGCATCGAGTAGACGACCACGCGGCGCCCGGCCTCGGCGAGCCGCCGCAGGTCGCCGAACGCGGGCGCCGGGCCGCCGAGGTGCAGGTCGAGGATCACGACGTCGGCCGCGGCGCCTTCGCCGAGCCACGCCACCTTGACGTCCTCGCCGTCGGCCACGACGTCGATCGGCGGGTCGCCGCCCGCCAGCCAGTACGCCACCCCGGCGCGCACCGCCGGGTGATCGTCGACGACGACCGCCGTCACGCGGGTAACCATCGCGCCTCCATCCAGGTCTGCCCGTCCTGGGTGTGGGACGTGACGACGACGTCGGCGGCTCCCGGGAATCCGGGGGTGTCGCCGGTGGTGTCCGCCACCACGGCGACCCGCACCAGATCCGGCGTCCGCAACACGCTCACCCGGGCGCGCGTGCGGGCGGTGGTCAGCGCGGCGAGGACCGGGCCGGTCAGGTCGCGGCGCAGCGCGGGCGGGACGTCGACGGGATCACCGCTCACCGCGAGGGTCACGGCGACGCCGCGCCGCTCGGTGACGTCGAGGCAGGCGGTGACCTCGTGGACGAGCGGATCGGGCACGTCGTCGTTCTCCGCGAACAGCCGCCGCAGCTGCGCGGCGGCGAGCGCGCACCGCGTGCGGGCGGCGTCGCCGCGCGGGTCGAGGGTGCCGTCGGCGAGCCCGGCCAGCAGCGGCAGGGTGGCGCCGAGCTGTTCGGCGAACCCGGCCCGCAGGTCCCGCCCGGCCTGCCCGGCGAGCGCGGCGCGCGTTTCCAGACGCTCCCGTTCGGCGGCGGCGAGGGCGGCTTCGCCGGTGCGCTGGTCGAGCAGCCGGATCAGCCCGCCGATGGCGAGCTGGAAGGCGGTGACGGCGAACAGCACGATCGCCGCCTCGCCGAGTTCGGTGCGCGCGGGGGTCCCGGCGAGCAGGAACTGGCCGACGCTGACGGCGGCGTGCACCCCGAGCGCCGCGACGAGCAGGGGCGGCCGATCGGACAGCAGGAGCAGGAGAAGCCATCCGACGAGCCCGAACGACCAGTGCGGCTCCCGGAAGAAGGCGTCGGCGGGCACGGCGGCGGTGGCCGCGGAGGAGGCGGCGAGCACGACGACGGTCCCGGCCGCGGCGAGAGTCCGCGGGAGCGGTCGCCGTCGCAGCAACCAGAAGGCGGCGGTCGCGGTGACGGCGGCGAAGGCGCCGAAGGCGAGATCGGCGGCGAAGGCGGGGTGGTAGGCGGCGTGGTGGCGGAGCAGCGGAGCGAGGCAAAGTCCGATTTGGACGATGGCGGCCACGCCGAGCACGGCGATCCGCACGGCCGCCGCAAGCCGGCTCACCGGATCGGCGAAGGGCGGCGACGCGGAGTCGGCTGAGCGCTTCGCTGTGGCTGTGTCGGCGGGGGTGGGTGGTTCGGTCTCGGCCGCAGAGGTGCTGGTGGGTTCGGTGGCGGCGGTCCTGGTCTTGGTGGTGGAGCTGCTGGTGGGGGTGGGTTCGGTGGTAGCGGCTTCGGTCTTGGTGGTGGAGGTGCTGGCGGGCGCTGGTTCGGCGGTGGCGGTCTTGGTTTTGGTGATGGTGGCGGCTTCGGTCTCGACCGCAGAGGTGTCGGTGGGCGTGGGTCCGGCGGTGGCTTCGGTCTTGGTGCTGGAGCTGCTGGTGGGCGCTGGTTCGGCGGTGGCGGTCTTGGTTTTGGTGGCGGCTTCGGTCTCGACCGCAGAGGTCTCGGTGGGCGTGGGTCCGGCGGTGGCTTCGGTCTTGGTGCTGGCGGGCGCTGGTTCGGCGAAGGCGGCTTCAGCCTCGGCGGAGGTGCTGGCGGCCGTGGGTTCGGCGAAGGCGGCTTCAGCCTCGGCGGAGGTGCCGACGGGCGTGGGTTCGGCGGCTGGATCGGCGGCGTTCACTGCCGACTCGGCGGGATCCGGGCTCGGCTGCGCCTGCCGGCCGCGCGGGATCGCCGTCTCGTGGTCAGGCATCGGGCCACCGCAACGTCACCGTCGTGCCCGCGCCGGGGCTCGAGCGGATCTCCGCCGTACCTCCGGCGTCGCGCATCCGCTCGACCAGCGAGACCCGCACTCCTCGCCGGGACGCCGGAATCCGCGTCGGGTCGAAGCCCGCTCCGGTGTCGGAGATCGTCACCACGACTCCCGCCCGGGCCGGGGCCAGGTGCAGCGCCACGCGGGCCGCGCCCGAGTGGCGTTCGGCGTTGCGCACCGCCTCGTCCGCCGCGCGCACCAGGGCCAGTGCCGCCGCGGCCGGGATCAGCGGGACCTGCTCCCAGTGTGCGTCCACAGTGGATCGACGATCCGCGACGACCGCCCGCAAGCCCGCTTCGAGTTCGGCCGGGGCGTCCTCCTGGCCGGTGAGGATCGCCAGGTCCCGCGCCGCGTAGCCCGCCACCGCCGCCGGGTCGGCGGTGGCTCCGGCCGCTACCGTCAGGAACGTCGCCGACGCCGTGTCGTGCAGCAGGGCCAGGTATTCGCGCTCGCGGCGGCGGCGGTCGCGGGCCAGGGTCTCGGCCCGTTCGAGCGCGGCCCGTTCGGCGCGCAGCGTGTCGGTGCGGGCCGTCGATCGCACCAGCAGCACGAACGCCAGCCGCGCCAGCACGCTCTCCACGGCCACCCGCAGCGCCACCAGGAACCACTCGTCCAGGCCGGCGAGCGCCAGCAGCCCCGCCAGCACCGGCACCGTCAGCCGCGGCGGGTACTCCCACTGCCACGTGATCGCCGTGATCGTCAGGACGTTGATCGCCCACAGGTTCGCCGTCCACGGCTGGCACGCGCACACCGCTCCCGCGCGCAGTGCCGAAAGGACGAACGCCGTCCCGCGCCCGGCGAAGACGTCCGCCGCGCCCGCGACCAGGGTCAGGGCCAGCAAGCCGAAGGCCAGCGGGAGCGCGCCGGTCGGGGTGGCGACGACGCCGAATGTGCCGACGAGCCCGGTCGCCACCGCTCGCGCGGGCCCGGCGAACCGCGTGACCGCGGCCCGGAACTGGGCCTCGACGGGGCCGGCCGTCACCAGGTGGGCCGGGCCGAGACGCCGCCGTCGACGACGAGGTCATGGCCGGTGATCCAGGAGGCCAGCGGCGAAGCCAGGAAAACGCACGCGTTCGCGACGTCCTCCGGCGTGCCCAGCCGTCCCAGGGGAGCGGCGCGCTGCCAGCGCTCGACGCCCTCGGGCCAGTCCATCCCCGGCCGGTCGATCAGCCCCGGCGACACCGTGTTGACGCGGATCCCGCGCGGCCCGTACTCCAGCGCGGCGCCCCGCGCGTGCATCACCAGCGCCGCCTTCGCCGCGCTGTAGTGGACGTGCCCGGGCGCGGGCTGCCGGGCTTCGATCGACGCGATGTGCGTGACGCTCCCGCCGTCGCCCATCCGCCGGACCGCCGCCTGGGTGCAGGAGAACGCGCTGGTGAGGTTGGCGTCCAGCATCGCCCGCCACGGCTCGACCGGAAGCCCGTCGAGGTCCTCCACGGGCTGCACCCCGGCGTTGTTCACGAGCGCGTCGAGCCGTCCTCCCCAGTCCGCGACGGCCTCGAGCATGGTGTGGCAGGCGTCGTCGTCGGTCAGGTCGGCGGCGAACGCGCGCGCCCGGTCGCCGATCGCGGCCACGACGTCGTCGGCCGCGCCGGGACGCCGGTGGTGCACGGCCACGGCGCTGCCCGCCGCGGCGAACCGGAGCGCGATCCCGCGGCCGATCGTGCCGGACGCACCGGTGACGCAGGTGACCGTGCCGGACAGGTCGGGCAGGCCGCGAGCCGCGTCGTCGTTCGTCACGCACCGATCGTAGATCACGGTCGAATGAGCGAACATGCTCATAACGGCTCTTGACAGATCAGAAAACGACACAGAAGCTGTTCGATATTGTTCGATCGCTCGCTCAGGTCCCCGAGGAGACGGCCGTGGTCATGTCATCGCTCAGCGCTTCGCTCGCCGCCGCGGCTCTTGTCGCGGGCCTCGCCGCCGCCCCGCCGGCCGGCGCCTACACCGTCACCGTCGGGTCCACCGGCACGTACGCGTACCCGACCGACACCCCGGCCGGCGCGTTCCTCGACAAGGACGGGACGTTCTACTTCCAGCAGTCGGCCGCCCTCTACGGCGCGGACGGCCCGCGCGAGTGGGAGTTCTACACCGGCGCCGACTTCGACTCGGCGACCAAGTCGAGCGCGCTCAGCAACGCCGTGAACCCGGCCGAGCCCCGCGACAAGAACAACGACACCACCTGGCGCTGCAACACCAGCCCGACCGGGAAGGAAGCGACCGATCCGCCGGCCGGGTCGAGCTACGTGGAGAAGAACTTCTGCGACCTGGTCGGCACCTGGGTCGACCCGGACACCGGCGCTTGGTACGGCCTGGTGCACAACGAGTTCACGCCCGAGCCGTTCGGCGCGTACTCGTTCTCGCACTACGACGCGATCGACTGGGCCGTCTCCACCGACCAGGGTCACACCTGGAGCATCAAGGGCCACGCCATCACCTCGCCGTACAGCACGAAGCGCGGTGACACGGCGGCGTTCCCGAACCAGACCTTCGACTACGGCGACGGCGACCCGCGCCTGTTCGCCGACCCGGTGTCGGGCTACTTCTACGTCTACTACGGCTCGCGGATCGTCCCGAAGGCCGGCGCGGGCGGCGGCATGGTCGGGCTCGCGCACGTCGCCCGCTCGCCGATGTCGGCCAAGATGGCGACCGGCTCGTGGCAGAAGTGGTACGACGGCAAGTGGACGCAGCCGGGTGTCGGCGGCAAGGAGAGCAACATGGTGCCCACCGGCACCACCGCCACCGGCTACACGCCGCCCGCCGACGACTACGACCCCGCGAACACCGGCAACGTCGACCAGCAGGTCGCGGCCGGGCAGCTGCCGCCGAAGTCCGACCTGTTCGTCATGAACATCGCCTACGACGCACACCTCGGCCTCTACATCGGCGAGCCCGAGGTGGTCACCGGCACCGCGCCGCAGAAGTTCTACGTCACCGACGACCTGGCCACCCAGAAGTGGCGGCTGATCGGCGACTCCGGCGCGTACAAGTCGGGCTCCTGGTACCGCTGGTTCGCCGACGACGCGAACAAGACGAGCGCCACGATCGTCGGCAAGACGTTCCGGTCGTACTGCTCGATCGCCTGCGCGTCCTCCGACGGCGAGTACGCGAACATCACGGTCACCGGCACGCCCGCCGCGTCCCCGGTCGACCCGGCGAAGACCTACCGCATCGGCAGCGGCGCGGGCCGCGTCCTGGCCCAGGTCTCCGGCAGCTCCGCGACGACGTCGACCACCGGTACCCCGGACCTGGCCGCCTGGACGTTCACCGCGACCGGGGACGGCGCCTATCGGATCACCAACGCGGCCACTGGCCAGGCGCTCGGCGTGCCGACGTCGCCCGCGAACCGCGCCTGGGGCACCAAACCGGTCGTGACGGCGGGATCGTCGGTCGGGCAGCAGTGGTTCGCCGTCCCGGCCCAGGGGGGCGGGTTCCGGCTGGTCAACCGCTACAGCGGACTGTCGCTCAGCCTCTCCGCAGCGGCGGACACGACGCCGTTCCGCGCCTGGACCGGCGGCAACCGGACCGCGGCCGAGCAGACGCTGACGTTCACGGCGACCGGCGCGTCCACTGTGGACGGGACGCACACGCTGACCGCGTCCGGCAAGGCCCTCGACGTCCCGGCGCACTCGACGACGGCGGGCACGGCGCTGGTGACGTGGACGCCGAACGGCGGCGCCAACCAGAAGTGGGTCTTCACCCACCAGGCCGACGGCAGTTACCGCATCGTGAACGCCGAATCCGGGCTGTGCCTGGACGTCGCCGACGGCTCTTCGTCGGCGGGCGCGAAGGTGATCCAGTGGACGTGCACGGGCGGCGCCAACCAGCGCTGGCTGGTGGGGCCGGGCTACACGCTCAAGGCGCAGCACAGCGGCCTGGTGCTGACCACGGCGTCCACAGTGGACGGCGCGGCGGTCACGCAGCAGGCCGACACGGGAACGGCGTTGCAGCGTTGGGCGCTCGGCTGACGCTCGGTGCAAGTCGTCGTGAGTGTTCAGGGCGGTTCTAACCGCCCTGAACACTCACGACCACCCTAGCCGTACAGAGTCGCGTGCTCTGCGCGGAGCTTGTACTTGAGGATCTTGCCGCCCACGGTCTCCGGCAGGGTCTCGGCGAACACGATGCGCTTCGGGCTTTCGTAGCCGGCCAGGCGTTCGCGGCAGAACGCGATCAGGTCGGCTTCGGAAGCGGAACCGCGGGGGACGACCACCGCCGTCACCGCTTCACCCCAGTGCTCGTGCGGCAGCCCGACAACGGCGGCGCGCAGGACCGCCGGGTGCTGGTGGAGCACCGCCTCGACGCGCATGCTCGAGACGTTCTCGCCGCCCGTCTTCACGATGTCCTTGTACCTGTCCACCATCACGCGCAAGCCGTCTTCGTCGACGACCGCCGAGTCGCCGGAGTGGAACCAGCCGCCGCGGAACGCCTCGCGGGTCGCCTCCGCGTCGCGGTAGTAGCCCGCCGTCATCACCGGGGACCGGTAGACGGCCTCGCCCGGGACGCCGCGCACGGGCTCGCCCAGCTCGTCGACGACGTCGGAGGCGAGCAGCCCGCTCGGCACGCCGACGTAGTTCATCGCGGGCGCCGTGCGCGCGTGCACCTCCGGCCACGCCGACGGCCAGAACCGGTGGCAGGCGATGGCTTCGGTCTGCCCGAAGATCCCGACCGTGACGAATCCAGGCGCGGCCCGGGCTTCCAGCCGCCGCAGCACCTCGGGGGTGAGGGCACCCCAGCCGTAGACGAGCGTCGTCAGGGAAGTCAGGTCGAGGTCGCCACGAGCGTCGATCTCGTCGGTCAGCGCGGTGACGAACTGGGGTGACCCCGCCCAGATCGCGGTGGCTCGTGACCGCGCCAGGGACACCGCGACCGGGCCGGGGACCGGACGGCGGCCGAGGACGAGCGTGCCGCCGGCGAGGAACGTCGAGTACGTGAACAGCGCGTCACCGACGTGGTAGATCATCGGCAGGAACGTGCAGACGCGCAGATCCGTCTCGTGCCGCAGGCCGCGCGTGAGCGACAGCGCGAAGTTCAGCCCGGCCAGGTGCGCGTAGCTGTGCGAGAGCATCACGCCCTTCGGCATCGCGGTGGTGCCGGAGGTGAACAGCAGCTGGAAGATGTCGTCGCCGTGGATCTCGACGTCCGGCTCGGTGTCCGGCTGCCCGGCGAGGAACGCGCCGAACGACGGGGTGCCCGCGACCGGGCCGCCGCCGACGGTGATGGTGGCCCCGACGCGCACGCCCGCGACGCCTTCGAGCCGCGGCCAGAGTTCGGCGTCGACGATCGCGAGGCGTGGTCCGGTCTGCCGCACGAGGTGCTCGAGGACGTCCGGGGCGAGGCCGGGGTTCAGCGGGACGGCGACCATGCCCGCCTTCGCGATCCCGATCTTGGCGAGGAACGCCTCGACGGTGTTCTCGCAGAACAGCAGCACCCGGTCGCCGGGCACGAGCCCGGCCGTGGTCAGGGCGTGCGCCAGCCGGTTGGCGGCCCGGTCGGCTTCCCGGTAGGTCACGGCCGCGAACTGCTCTTCGCCGCACGCGCCCTCGGCCGCGGAGATCGCGACCTGGTCCGGCCGGCTCCAGGTGAGCCGCTCGAAGACGTCGCCGACCGACGTCCGTTCCCAGCGGTGCACCGCGCGGCGGCCGCGCAGCGTCTCGACGTCGATGGCGCTCTCACCGGGTGTGGTCATGCCGGGCTCCTTCGCCGTCGCCGACGCGATCAGCATGCGTGAGCCAGGTCGCCAAATCAAGAGAAAGTTATTCGCCATTCACTGACGCGGGTGGTGCCTGTGGCGTTGACGGGACGCCGAGGCAGGCGTGGGCCATTTCGTCGAGCAGGGCCGCGAGCCGCTCCGGGGCGAGGCCGCTGCGGAAGAACAGCGTGGACTGCACCGCGCCGATCGCCGCGTGCACGGCCAGGCGCAGCTCGCCGTCGGCGAGGTCGGGTCGCAACGGCGCGAGCACGTGGACCCAGTCCTCGAGGTAGTGCCGCTGCGCCCGGCGCAGCCGCCGCCGGTCGTCCTCGGGCAGGTTGTGGACTTCGCGGTGGTAGACCGCCAGCACGGTGCGGTCCTCGATGGCGACCCGGATGTGATCCCTGATCAGGCCGGAAAGCACGGCGTGGTCGGCGGGCGCGCCGGCGTGGATGGCCGCGGCGCCGTCCTGCAGCCGGGCCATCACGCGGTCGAGCAGCGCGACCAGGATCGCGTCCTTGTTCTCGAAGTGCCGGTAGACGCCGGACCCGACGATGCCCGCCTCCGCGCCGATGTCGGCCATGCCGATCGCGTGGAACCCGCGCCGCGCGGTGAGCTCGGCCGCGGCGGTCAGGATCCGCTCGCGCCGCTCGGGGTCGCGCCGTCTTCGGGTGGCCGGGGAAGCCGAGGGGACTGCCGTCATCTTGTCATCCTCGCAGACGGGCGCTACGGTGCGCTATAAGTGAATGAAGAATCACTAAGGAGCGTCGGCGTGGACGTGTTCGAAAGCGACGAGGCTCGTGACCTGCGGGCCGCGGTCGGCGCCATCGCGGCTCCGTTCGGGGGCCGGTACTACGTCGACCACGCGCGTGCAGGCCGTGAGTGCACCGAGCTGTGGCACGCGCTCGGCGACGCCGGCTTCATCGGCGTCAACATCCCCGAGGAGTACGGCGGGGGCGGCCGCGGCCTGGCCGAGCTGACCATCGTGATCGAGGAAAGCGCGGCCAAGGGAGCGCCGATCCTGCTGCTGCTCGTCACCGAAGCCATCTCCGCCGAGGTGATCACCGAGTTCGGCACGCCGGAGCAGCGCAAGGAGTGGCTGCCCGGCATCGCGAGCGGCCGGACGAAGGTCGTCTTCGCCATCACCGAGCCCGACGCCGGCTCCAACACCCACAAGCTGGCCACCACCGCCCGCCGCGACGGCGACGAGTGGGTGGTCGACGGCGAGAAGTACTACATCTCCGGCGTCGACACCGCCGACGCGCTGCTGCTCGTCGCCCGCACCGGCCGCGACCCCGGCGGGACCGCGCAGCTCTCGCTGTTCCTGGTCCCGGTGGACGCGCCCGGCCTCACGGTGACGCCGCTGCCGGTGGACGTCATGCTCCCGGAGAAGCAGTTCACGCTGCACTTCGACGGCGTCCGGCTGCCCGCCACGGCGCTCGTCGGCGAGGAGGGCGCGGGCTTCCGGCAGGTCTTCCACGGCCTCAACCCCGAACGCATCACCGGCGCCGCGCTGTGCGTCGGCATCGCGCGTTACGCCCTCGACGTCGCCGCCCGCTACGCCCGGGAGCGGACAGTGTGGGACCAGCCGATCGGCGTCCACCAGGGCGTCTCGCATCCGCTGGCCAAGGCCAAGATCGAAACCGAGCTGGCCGCCCTGATGACGCACCGGGCGGCCGCGCTGCACGACGCCGGTCAGCCGGCGGGCGAGGCGTCGAACATGGCCAAGTACGCCGCGGCGGAGGCCGCGCTGGCCGCCGTCGACGCCGCGATCCAGACCCACGGCGGCAACGGCGTCTCGGCGGACTTCGGGCTGCTGCCGTACTGGGGGCTGGCCCGGTTGCTGCGGATCGCCCCGGTGAACCGCGAAATGATCCTCAACTTCGTCGCGCAGCACAGCCTCGGGCTGCCCCGGTCCTACTAGGAGGACTGATGACGGACCACAACCTCGTCCACCGGGTCAACGTCGGTGACGCGCTGACCCGCGTCGCGTTCGGCCGCCCGGACGCCCTCGCCGTCGTCGACGGCGACCGCCGCTGGACCTACGGCGAGTTCGACACCTGGGTCAACCGGCTCGCGCACGGCCTCACCGGCCGCGGTTACACGACCGGCGACGTCCTCGCGCTGGCGTCGGCCAACAGCGCCGAGTTCCTCGCCGTCTACTACGCCTGCGCGAAGCTCGGGCTCGTCTGCGTGCCGATCAACCTCGGCTGGCGAAGTGACGAAGTCGCTTACGTGCTCGGGCATTCGCGAGCCCGCGGCATCGTCGTCGAGCGTCAGCTCGCCGACGTCATCGCGCCCGCCGTGGCGCAGACCCCAGGCGTCGCCGACGTGATCCTCGCGCCCGGCACCGGCGGCGAAGCCACCGGCCTGGACTTCGGCGACGTCCTCTCCGACGACACGACCTCACCCGAGGTCGTCGTCGAGGACCGCGCCCCACTGTCCTATCTGTACACCTCCGGGACCACGGCCTCCCCGAAGGGCGTGGTCGGGACGCACCTGGCCATCCACCTGGAGTCGATGTCGGCCGCGCTGGACTCCGGCTGGCGGGCCGACGACCGGTTCGTCGCGATGATGCCGATGTTCCACACCGCGCAGCTCAACGCCTTCTGCACCCCCGCGATCGTCGTCGGCGCCACGATCTTCGTACACCGCGGCTTCGACCCCGAGCGGTTCCTCGACACGATCGAACGCGAGAAGATCACCCAGGTCTTCGGCCTGCCGATGATGTACCGCGCGGCGCTGGAGCACCCGTCGTTCGGCGGGCGCGACCTGTCGTCGCTGCGCCGTGCGGTCTACGCGATGGCGCCGATGCCGGAGGCGCAGATCAAGGCGTGCCTCGACGGCTTCCGCTGCGACTTCGCGCTGCTGTTCGGGCAGACCGAGATGAGCCCGATCACGACGTTGTTCCGGCCCGAGCACCAGCTCTCGCACGTCGGGGCGGTCGGCACGCCGCTCACCGGTGTCCAGGTCGGGATCATGGACTCCGGCGGGAACCTGCTGCCGCGCGGCGAGCAGGGCGAGATCGTCTACCGGGCGCCGTCGGCCATGCAGGAGTACCTGCACAACCCGGAGGCGACCGAGGAGGCGTTCCGGTACGGCTGGTTCCACTCCGGCGACGTCGGCCGGTTCGGGCCGGACGGCGTGCTGTGGTTCGCCGACCGCTCCAAGGACGTCATCAAGACCGGCGGTGAGAACGTCGCGTCCATCGAGGTCGAGCGGGCCGTCTACGACACCGAGCCGAACGTCGCCGAGGTCGTGGTCGTCGGGCTGCCGCACGAGCGGTGGACCGAGGCCATCACGGCGGTGGTCGTGCCGAAACCGGGGGAGTCGATCGACGCCGAAGGCCTGCGGCTGCGGCTCAAGGACCGCCTGGATGGTTACAAGGTCCCGAAGGCCGTGATCGTCACCGACGCACTGCCACGCACGTCCACCGGGAAGATCCAGAAGAACGTGGTCCGGGACCAGCACTCCGGGCACTACGGGGGAGCGGAATGACCGTCCTCAAGACGCTGCTCGACGTCTCCGCGGAGAGCTACGCGGCCAACCGGAAGGCCCAGCTCGAAGCCCTGGCGCGGCTCGAGGAGCAGCTGGAACTGGCCATCGCCGGTGGTGGCGAGCGGTACGTCCAGCGCCACCGAGACCGCGGCAAGCTCCCGGTCCGCGAACGCCTCGAGCTGCTGCTCGACCCGGACAGCCCGTTCCTGGAGCTGTCCGCGCTCGCCGCGTGGGGCACCGACTTCACCGTCGGCGCGTCGGTGCTCACCGGTATCGGCGTGGTGTCCGATGTGGAGTGTGTGGTCATCGGGCACGACCCGACCGTCCGCGGCGGGGCGATGAACCCGTACTCGCTGCGGAAGACGTTGCGGGCCTTGGAGATCGCCCGCGTCAACCGACTTCCGGTGGTCAACCTCGTCGAGTCCGGCGGCGCCGACCTGCCGACCCAGGCCGACCTGTTCGTGCCGGCCGGGCGGATCTTCCACGAGCTGACCGAACTGTCGTCGCTGGGCATCCCGACACTCGCCATCGTGTTCGGCAACTCGACCGCCGGTGGCGCGTACGTGCCCGGCATGTGCGACTACGCCGTGCTCGTCGACCGTCAGGCCAAGGTGTTCCTCGGCGGGCCGCCACTGGTCAAGATGGCCACCGGCGAGGAGGCCGACGACGAGTCCCTCGGCGGCGCCGACATGCACTCCCGCGTCTCGGGCCTGTCCGACTACTTCGCGGTCGACGAGCGCGACGCGATCCGCCTCGGCCGGCGCGTGCTGTCCCGGATCAACTGGCGCAAGCTCGGCCCGGCGCCCAGCCGGACGCCGGAGCCGCCGAAGTACGACCCGGAAGAGATCCTGGGGATCGTCCCGCCGGACCCGAAGGTGCCGTTCGACCCGCGCGAGATCCTCGCCCGCACGGTCGACGGCTCCGACTTCGACGAGTACAAACCGCTCTACGGCACCTCACTGGTCACGGGCTGGGCGAGCATCCACGGGTATCCCGTCGGCGTGCTCGCCAACCACCGCGGTGTGCTGTTCAGCGAGGAGGCCAAGAAGGCCAGCGAGTTCATCCTGCTCGCCAACCAGACCGACGTCCCGCTGGTGTTCCTGCAGAACACGACCGGCTACATGGTCGGCACCCGCTACGAGCAGGGCGGGATCATCAAGGACGGCGCCAAGATGATCAACGCCGTCACCAACAGCACGGTGCCGCACCTGACGGTCAACATGGCGTCCTCGTTCGGTGCCGGCAACTACGGCATGTCCGGCCGTGCCTACGACCCGCGGCTGATGTTCGCCTGGCCCGGCGCGAAGCTCGCGGTGATGGGCGCCGCCCAGCTCGCCGGCGTGATGTCGATCGTCGGCCGCAACTCCGCCGCGTCGCAGGGAAAGCCGTTCGACGACGACGCCGACCGCGCGCGGACCGCCGCGATCGAGGCACAGATCGAGACCGAGTCGCACGCTTTCGCCGTCACCGCGCGGTTGTACGACGACGGCATCGTCGACCCGCGCGACACCCGGAACGTGCTCGGGATGTCGCTGTCCGCCGTCCACTCCAACCGCGTCGAGGGCCGTCGCGGCTTCGGCGTCTTCCGGATGTGAGCCGATGATCGCGAAACTGCTCGTCGCCAACCGCGGGGAGATCGCCGCCCGGGTCATGCGCACCGCGCACGAGCTCGGCATCTCCACCGTCGCGGTCTACTCCGACCCGGACGCGGGCGCGCCCTTCGTCCGGCTCGCCGACGAGGCCGTCCGGCTGCCCGGTTCGGCGCCCAGTGACACCTACCTGCGTGCTGACCTGGTGATCGCCGCTGCTCAGGCGACCGGGGCGGACGCGGTGCACCCGGGGTACGGGTTCCTGTCGGAGAACGCCGCTTTTGCCCGCGCCTGCGGTGAAGCCGGGCTGACGTTCGTCGGGCCGTCACCCGAGGCGATCGCGTCGATGGGCTCGAAGATCGAGGCCAAGGCCCTGATGGACGCGGCCGGGGTGCCGGTGCTGCCGGGGGCGACCGTCACGGACGAGACCGACCTGGCCGCGGTGGCCGCGTCGATCGGGTTTCCGGTGCTGGTCAAGGCCGCCCTCGGCGGCGGTGGTCGGGGCATGCGCGTGGTGCACGACGCCGCCGGGTTGGCCGACGCGGTGGAGGGTGCCCGGCGGGAAGCCGCGTCGGCGTTCGGCGACGGCTCGGTGTTCCTGGAACGGTTCGTTGTGGACCCGCGGCACGTCGAGGTCCAGATCCTCGGCGACAGCCACGGCGAGGTGGTGCACCTGTTCGAGCGGGAGTGCTCGATCCAGCGGCGGTACCAGAAGATCGTCGAGGAGTGCCCGTCGCCGGCGGTCGACGACGCTCTGCGCGCCGAGCTGGGCGCCGCGGCCGTCGCCGCCGGGAAGGCCATCGGCTACACCGGCGCGGGCACGGTCGAGTTCGTGCTGGACCAAGACGGCAGGTTCTTCTTCCTGGAGGTCAACACCCGGCTGCAGGTCGAGCACCCGGTCACCGAGCTGGTGACCGGCCTGGACCTGGTGGAACTGCAGCTGCGGGTGGCCGAGGGCGAGCCGCTGCCGCCTTCGGTGACGGGCGCCCGGATCGACGGGCACGCCATCGAGGTCCGCCTCTACGCCGAGGACGTCCCGGCCGGGTTCCTGCCCGCCACCGGCACGCTGCACCGCTTCCGCGTCCCGCCGCTGCGCGGGGTGCGCGTCGACTCCGGCGTCGAGGACGGGTCAGTGGTGGGCCCGCACTACGACCCGATGCTGGCCAAGGTGATCGCCCACGGCCGGACCCGCCGCGAAGCCGCGCGGACTCTCGCGCGGGCGTTGCGGCAGGCGGAGCTGCACGGCGTCACGACCAACCGGAACCTCCTGGCCGGCATCCTGGCCGAGCCGGAGTTCCTGGCCGGGCACACCGACACCGGGTACCTGACCCGGCACGATCCGGCCACGCTCGGCGCGTCCGGCGGCGGCGCCCGGCACGCGGCGGCCGCCGCGTTGGCGACCCAGGCGCGCAACCGGCGTGACGCGCGGGTGGTGCCCGAGATGCCGTCGGGGTGGCGCAACGTCGGCGGGGCACCGCAACGAGTCGCCTACACAGCCGGTTCGGAAACGCTGGAGGTCGCGTACTCACTGCGCCGGTCCGGCCTGCGCGTCACGGTGAACGGCGAGCCGCTCGGCCGCTCGGTCCGGCTGCTGTCCGCGTCACCGTCACTGGTGGAGCTGGAGATCGACGGCGTCCACCGCGCCTACGCCGTGCGGACGTGGGCCGGGGTGTCCTATGTGGACGGAACGGATGGGTCGGCCGCGCTGGCCGAGGTGCCGCGGTTCGCCGACCCGGACGCCGCCACCGCCGCGGGGTCGTTGCTCGCGGTGATGCCTGGCGCGGTGGTGCGCGTCCTGGCGGGTGAGGGCGACGCGGTGACCGCGGGGCAGCCCTTGGTCGTGCTGGAGGCGATGAAGATGGAGCACACGGTCGCCGCGCCGGCCGACGGTGTCCTGTCCGACCTGCGGGTGCGTCAAGGCGACCAGGTCGACACCGGCCAGGTGCTGGCGGTCGTGTCGTGAGCGTCTCCTACGAAGTGCGGAACGGCGTCGCCTGGCTGACGATCGACCGGCCCGAAGCGCGCAACGCCTTGTCGAAGGAGGTCCGCGACGGGCTCTGGGAAGGCACCCGGCGGTTCGTCGCCGACGACTCCGCGGCGGTGCTCGTCCTGACCGGCGCGGGGGACAAGGCGTTCTGCGCGGGTGGTGACCTCAAGGAGATGGCCGAGACGGCCCTGGAGGTCCCGCCGCCGGACTTCCTGCCGCAGTTCGGCCGGAACATCGACGTCCCGAAACCGACGATCGCGGCCGTCAACGGCGTCGCCTACGCGGGTGGGTTCCTGCTGGCGCAGCAGTGTGACCTGGTCGTCGCGGCTTCCCACGCGCGCTTCGCGGTGACCGAGGTGAAGGTGGGCCGCGGGTCGCCGTGGGCCGCGCCGCTGTCGTGGCTCGTGCCGCCGCGGATCGCCATGGAGATCCTGCTGACCGGCGACCCCTTCGACGCGGAGCGGGCCCGGGAGGTCGGGCTGGTGAACGATGTCGTACCCCTGGACGAGCTGCGGTCCCGGACGCAGGCGCTGGCCGAGCGGATCGCCGCCAACGCGCCGCTGTCCGTGCGGGCGGCGAAGCAGACGGCGTACCTGCAACGCCGGGACGTCTACGACCGCGCCGAGGAGATCTGGGCGCCCGTCTACCGCTCGCGCGACGCGCAGGAAGGTCCCGCGGCGTTCCGCGAGAAACGCAAGCCGGTCTGGGAAGGACGCTGACACATGCCCGTCTCGCTTGACGCCCTGCTCGACGACCTGGTCGCCGAGACCGCCGACGTCGAGGCCATGCTCGCCCCGCTCGACGACGACGGCATCGCCCGGCCGACCCCCGCGGCGGGCTGGGACATCCGCGACCAGGTCACGCACCTGGCCTTCTTCGACCAAACCGCGACGCAGGCGGCCGTCGACCCCGACGGTTTCCGTCTCGCGGCCGCTGCCCTCATGGCCGACGGCATGGACTTCCCCGACCGCGTCGCCGCGCGGCACAAGGACCTGGGCGCCGACGAGATCCGGGTGTGGTTCCGGCGCGCGCGGACGGTGTTCGTCACGGCGTTCCGCGGCCGCGACCCCCGGGCGCGGCTGCCGTGGTTCGGGCCGGACATGAGCGTCGCGTCGTCGGTGACCGCGCGGATCATGGAGACCTGGGCGCACGGGCAGGACATCGCCGACACCCTCGGGGTGACACGCGTGCCGACCGACCGGCTCCGGCACATCGCCCACCTCGGCGTCTCGACGACGGCGTTCAGCTTCGGGCTGCACGATCGCCCGGCGCCGGTCGTCCCGATCCGGGTCGTCCTGCACGCGCCCTCGGGCGACCGGTGGACGTGGGGTGACGGCGCCGCCGCCGACCGTGTCGAAGGCACCGCGCTGGACTTCTGCCTCGCGGTCACCCAGCGCCGGCTCGCCTCGGACACCGGCTTGGTGGTGCGCGGACCGGTGGCCGAGGAGTGGATCGGCATCGCCCAGGCGTTCGCCGGCGCGCCCGGGCGGGGACGCGCGTGAAGCGCCCGGTCCGGATCGCGAACTGTTCCGGGTTCTACGGCGACCGCCTCGAAGCGGCGCGGGAGATGGTCGAAGGCGGCCCGATCGACGTCCTCACCGGCGACTACCTCGCCGAGCTGACCATGCTGATCCTCTGGAAGGCGCGCCGCAAGGACCCCTCGGCCGGGTACGCGAAGACGTTTCTCACCCAGCTCGAACACGTCCTCGGCACCTGCCTGGACCGCGGCATCCGGATCGTCTCGAACGCCGGGGGCCTGAACCCGGCCGGGCTGGCCGCGCAGATCTCCTCGTTGGGATTGCACCCGAAGATCGCGTACGTGGATGGTGACGACCTCGTCGACCGCCTGCCCGATCTGGCGCACCTCGACACCGGCGGCAAACTCTCCGAGGCCGGGGTGAAACCGTTGACCGCCAACGCTTATCTCGGCGGCTGGGGCATCGCCGCGGCCCTGGAGGCCGGCGCGGACGTCGTCGTGACCGGGCGGGTCACCGACGCGTCGCTGGTCGCCGGCCCGGCCGCGTGGTGGCACGGCTGGGCGCCGGAGGACGTCGACGCGATCGCCGGGGCCATGGCCGCCGGGCACGTGATCGAGTGCGGCCCGCAGGCGACCGGCGGCAACTACGCGTTCTTCGAGGAGGTCACCGACCGGCGGTACCCGGGCTTCCCGATCGCCGAGGTCGCGGCCGACGGCTCGAGCGTCATCACCAAGCACGACGGCACCGGGGGACTGGTCTCGGCCGGGACGGTCACCGCGCAGCTGCTGTACGAGATCGCCGAACCCGCCTACGCCGGACCGGACGCCGTCGCCCACTTCGACAGCCTGCGGCTTGTCGAGGAGGCGCCGGACCGGGTCCGGATCAGCGGCACTCGCGGCAGCCCGCCGGGCGAGCAGCTCAAGGTCGCGCTGAACTACGACGGCGGCTACCGGAACACGATGACCCTGGTGCTGACCGGGGACCGCATCGAGGAGAAGGCCGAGTGGGCCGAGCAGCAGCTGTTCGAGCTGCTGGGCGGCCGGGAGCAGTTCGCCGAGGTCGACGTCACGCTGCTGCGGTTCGACCACCCCGGTTCGCCGGTCAACGCCGAAGCGACCGCGCACCTGCGGATCACGGTGAAGGACCCGGACGCCCGCAAGGTCGGCCGCCGCTTCGCCACCACGACGATGCAACTCGCCCTCGGTGGTTACCCGGGCTTCCACACGACAACGCCGCCGTCGTCGGAGAGCGCTTTCGGCGTCTACCGGCCGGCTTTGGTGCCCGCGTCCTCGGTGGAGCACCGCGTCACCCTGCCGGATGGTGCCCGGCTCGTGATCCCGCATCCACCGACCGGCGCTTCGGTACCGTCGCCGGCTGTTTCCTTCGAGCCGCGGGAGTTCGGGCCGACACGACGGGTGTCACTCGGCACGATCGCGGGCGCGCGCTCGGGCGACAAGGGTGGCAACGCTAACGTCGGCTTCTGGACGCGTACTGACGACGAGTACGCGTGGTTGCGCGGATACCTCGACGTTTCGCGCTTCCGCGAGTTGCTGCCGGAGGCTCGTGAGCTGGAGATCCGCCGGTTCGAGCTGCCGAACCTGCGCGCGCTGAACTTCGTGGTGGTGGGCCTGCTCGGTGACGGCGTGGCGTCGGCGACGCGGCCGGACCCGCAGGCCAAGGGGCTCGGCGAGTACCTGCGAAGCCGGCCGGCCGACGTTCCGGTGGTGTTGCTGGAGCCGTGACTCGGGTTGCGGGAGTGGTGCTCGCCGGTCCGGTGGTGTGCCTCGCGGTGGATGGCGCACCGGCTACCGCCGAGGGCAGCCCGGGCGCTTGCCGGAGCACCGGCGGGCGACCCCGAACCGGTCGTCCGACTGTCGGACGACCTCACCCGTTCGGCACGGTGTCCACTTCGGACGGTCCGGTGTCGCGCAGCCGGCGCAGCATCAGGGCCAGGTGCAGCCGGAAGCGGCCGTCGGGGGAGTCGACGTCGAAGCCGAGCACGGCGCCGGCGCGCGCGAGCCGGGTGGGCATCGTGCTGTGGTGGCGGTGCAGGACGGCCGCCGCCTTGCGGGCCGAGCCCGTCGCGCACAGGGCGGTGAGCGCCGCGAGGAGGTCGTCGCCGTGGGGGTCGGCGGCCAGGCGGTCGAGGGCCTGCACGTCCGGGAGACCGGCGAGGTCCGCCGGGCCGAGCGCCCCGGCCAGCGCGGTGAGGCTGCCCAGCCGGTCCCACCACACCACCGGCTCGGCGGCGGCCGTGAACCGGAGTGCCGTGCGCGCGGCCTGCCACGAGCGGGCCAGGTCCAGGGCGGGCACGGTGGGGCCGACGCCGATCCGGGCCGCCTGCGGGGCGGACTCGGGTCCGTCCACGGTGAGCACGGCCCGGACCTCGCCGAACGTGGCGGTGCGGCCGGCGAAGTCGGCGCCGGTGGCCGCCAGCACACGCAGGTGGGCCGTCGTGTCCAGGCCGAGCAGGTGCAGCGCCCGCGACCGCTCGGCCGTGCCGATCCCCTCGGACAGCACCAGTTCGACCAGCGCGGGGTCACCGAGCGCGGGCAGCGGCACGCTGGTGTGCTCCAGCAGGATGGCGGTGGCGATCGCGAAGCGCTCCAGCAGGATGTCGTCGAGCGGGGTGGGCGCGCCCGCGCGGCAGACCCAGACCACCACGCCGCCCTCGAGCCGGCGCACGGCGGCCCCGGCCGGTACCCGGCCCGAAGCGGCGACCTCGGCGTCCGGCTCCGCCCGCAGGGACAGGCCCTGCGCGGGCGCGTGCACCCCGACCGGGCAGTCGGCCAAGCGGGCCGTGCTCCGCACGAGGACGTCGAGACTCGCCCGGTCGGTGATCAGGCGGTCGAAGAACCCGATCACCCGCACCGCGTTCTCGGCATCGGCGTCGAGTCCGGACAGCCTCAGCAGCAGGCCCTTCATGAGGCCACGATAGGCGCGTCCGCCGCCGGATGGCGAGGCCCGGGCCGCCAACGCCCGCCGCGTGGCGGTGGCGACGGCCGCGGCGCGAGCCGAAGATCGGAGCATGACCTACGCGATCGATCCCGAGCTGCTGCCCTGGCTGGACATGCTGCCCGCGGTGACCCTGCCCGACTACGACGCCCTCCTGGCCGCGCGCGCTTCGATGACGCAGCTGCAGGAGGTCATGCCGTCCTACGACCCGGTGCACCCGGTCGACGTGCGGGACACGACCGTGCCCGGGCCGTCCGGCGCCCCCGACGTCCCGGTCCGCGTGTACGGCCCGGCGGACCGCGAAGGCACCGTGCCCGGGCTGGTCTACATCCACGGCGGCGGGTTCATCCTCGGCGACCTGGACATGTTCCACGCCTCGCTGCTGCACCTGGTCGACGAGCTGGGCATCGTGATCGTGTCGGTCGACTACCGGCTCGCGCCCGAGCACCCGTTCCCCGCGCCGGTCGAGGACTGCTACGCGGCGCTGACCTGGACCGCGGCGAACGCGGCCGAGCTCGGCATCGACCCGGAACGGCTCGGCGTCGGCGGCGAGAGCGCGGGCGGCGGGCTCGCGGCCGCCGTCGCGCTGCTGGCCCGCGACCGCGGCGGCCCCGCGCTGCGCTTCCAGTACCTCGGCATCCCGGAGCTGGACGACCGCCTCGAGACGCCGTCGATGACCGCGTACGTCGACACTCCGATGTGGAACCGCCCGAACGCCGTCTACAGCTGGACGAGCTACCTGGGCACCGAACCGGGCGGCGCCGACGTCTCGCCGTACGCCGCGCCCGCCCGCGCCACGGACCTGGCCGGGCTGCCGCCGGCGTTCGTGACGACCTGCCAGTTCGACCCGCTGCGCGACGAGGGAATCCAGTACGCGCAACGCCTTCTGCAGGCCGGGGTGACCACGGAGCTGCACCACTACCCGGGCACGTTCCACGGCTCGTCGATCATCCAGGACGCCGCGATCTCACGCCGGATGCTCGTGGACGAGGTGGCCGCGCTGCGCCGCGGGCTCGGGGTGACGTCGAAGGACTGACGCGCCTGGCTGTGTGTCGGCACCGCCCGGCCACCCTGCGACCCGTCCGCCCGGAGTGGCCAACACGTCCGCTCGTCCGGTGTGTTGGCCATTCCGTGCGTTGAATTGGCTGTTCCGGGTGGTGTGCTGGCCGTGGCGAGGCGGGCGCGGAGCGCTCAGCCGAGGCGCTCGCGCAGGAAGGCGAGGCCGGATTCGGTGGCCTGCTGCAGTTTCTGCCGGCTGTAGAAGTGGCCGGCGCCGTCCAGCCGGATGAGGTCGGCGTCGGCCCCCGCGCGCCAGTACGCCGCGACGAGCGCTTCGCTGTGCGCGATCGGGATGCCGGTGTCGTCGGTGCCGTGCACCAGATGCAGCGGGGCGGCGGTGGCCGAGACGTGCAGCAGCGGGCTCGCCGTCGCGTCCGGCAGCCAATCGTGCGGGTCGTGGCCGGTGCGGTGCAACGAAGTTCCTTCCGGCGGGGGCGGGATGCGCGTGAAGTCCGTCGGCGGGCTCCAGGCGACCGCCGCGGCGAGCCCGCTCGACTCGCCGGTGACGCCGAGATCGCCTTCCAGCGCCGGCTGGTCCGCTGTCACCGCGAGCATCGCGGCGAGGTACCCGCCGGCCGAGTGCCCCCACGCCGCGACGCGGCCGACGTCCACGCCGAGTTCGTCGCCGTGCCGGCGGAGCCAGCGGACGGCGGCCTTGACGTCGTGCAGCTGGGCGGGGAAGGCCGCCTCCCGGCCCAGCCGGTACTGCGCCCGCGCGACCGCGAAACCGTTGTCCACCAAGGTTTCCGTGACGTGATCGCCGATCCGCCCGTGCTTGTGCGACCCGGCCGCGAGCGCCCCGCCGTCCAGGAACACCACCACCGCGGGCGGCGCGCCGGCCGGGACGACGAGGTCCAGCAGCAGCGGCCGGTAGCCGGGCAGCGGGGCGACGAGCGCGTCGCGGTAGACCACCCGGGTCCCGGCGCGCTCGGCTCGGGGAAGGGCGAACGCGGCCAGGGGAGCACGGGGGGTGCGCACAGGACCACTATCGGGACCCGGCCGGGCGCGCGGCCAGCAGTACCACGATGCGAGAGGAATGCCGCGTTTCGCCGGACCCGTCCCCGGCGCCCGGCAACGCCGGCCGGTTTTCGGGCGGCGCAAGGCTACGTTCGGCCGGCCCGGACCGGCCAACACGCTGCCCGGACCAGCCAACACGCCGTCCTGAGCGGCCAACACACTGCCCGGACCGGCCAACACACTGCCTGGAGCGGCCAACACGGCGCCAGGGCCGACCAATACGCCGCCCGGAGTGGCGAGGGCGCTGCCCGGACCGCCCAGCACACCGCCCGGACCGGGGGCGGCAGTTCCCGGTGCTATCCGGACCGGCCAACACGCGTCCCTGAGCGGCCAACACGCCGCCGGAGTGGCAAAGGCGCTGCCCGGACCGAGGACGGCAGTTCCCGGTGCTATCCGGTCCACCAACACGCCGCCTGAGCAGCCAACACACTGCCCTGAGCGGGCAACACACTGCCTGGAGTGGCCAACACGGCGCCCGGAGTGGCCAACACGGCCGCGAAAACTCGGTCGCGGGCGTGTGGCCGTTGCCGCTCGCGTGTTGGCCGTTCGGGTCGGTTTGTCGGCCACTCCAGGGCGACAGCCCGGCCCGGCCGCGAGGACTTCGCACCGCGTGTTCCGGTGGTTGACACAACCGCCGATCGAGTGTCAGGATCCATTCCAATCCAGTTGGAAACGTTTCCATCCTCGGCTTCCACAGGCTGGAAACGTTTCCAGAGTCTCGATCCGAGGTAACAACGACGATGACGTCAACACGCGCCACGCTCATCCAGGTGGCCGAGCGCGCGGGGGTCTCCCTGGCCTCCACCTCCCGTGCCCTGCACGGGAGCGGGGCGAGCCCGGCGATGGTCGAGCGCGTCCGGACCGCGGCCGCCGAGCTCGGGTACAGCGCCGACGCCATCGGGCGCTCGCTGCGGATGAAGAAGACCTTCCAGGTCGCCTTCGCGGTCGCGGACATCGGCAACCCCGTCTACGTCGAGATGATGCGGGCCATCCACGCGGTCCTCGAACCGCACGGCTACCGCGTCGTCGTGATGAGCACCGGCGACACCGCGACGTCGACCACCGAGCTGGTCCGCAGCCTGAACAGCGGCTTCGTCGACGGCATGATCGTCAGCCCGCTGCGCACCGACGACCGGCTGATCGCCGAGATCCAGCAGGCGCCGGTGCCGGTCGTGGTGATCGGCCGGGCCCTCGACGACCGCGGCATCAGCTCGGTCTCCACGGACTCCGCGGGCGGGATCGGCGCGGCCGTCCGGCACCTGCACACCATCGGCCGCCGTCGCCTCGGCTTCCTCAACGGCCCGCTCGACACCACCCCCGGCGCCGCGCGCCAGCGGGGGTTCGACGCCGCCACCCGGGAGATCACCTTCGACCGGGCGGATCAGGAGATCGCCGCCGACTTCACCGTCACCGCCGGGCTCGACGCGGCCCGCCGGCTGCTCGCCCGCGGCCGGGTCGACGCGCTCGTGGCGGCCAACGACCTGCTCGCCATCGGCGCCATCCGGGCCGTGCGCGAACTCGGGCTGTCCGTCCCCGAGGACGTCGCGGTGACCGGGATGGACGACACCGAGATCGGGCGGGTCTTCCAGCCGAGCCTGACCAGCGTCTCCCTCGGCTCGACCGAACGCGGCCGCGCGGCCGCCGAGATCATGCTCCAGCTCGCCGACGACCCGGACCGCGCGGTGCAGCAGATCGCCGTCGGCCCCGAACTCGTGGTGCGCGAGTCCTCGAACCCGGGAGGTGCGTGATGACGGCCCCGGCCCTGAAAGAGCGTCCGGTGCGGACCAAGGCGAAGCCGACGCGGCAGCGCACCCGGCGCCGCGAGGCGATCGGGCTCGTGCTGCCGTCGCTGATCCCGATCCTGGTGCTGAGCGTCGCGCCGATCGTCGTCGGGATCTTCCTGGCGTTCACCGACGCGCGCCTGGTGCGCCACCCGGACTACGCCTTCGCCGGCATCGACAACTTCACGAAGCTCGTCGACAACGACCTGTTCTGGGACTCGCTGCGCATCGGCATGATCTGGACCGTCGGCGTCACCGTGCTCCAGCTCGCCGCCGCGATGGGCCTGGCGCTGCTGCTCGACTCCGGCCTGCGGCTGCAGGGCCTGACTCGGGTGCTCGCGCTCGTGCCGTGGGCGATGCCGCCGGTCGTCGTGGCGATCATGTGGCAGATGATCTACTCGGCCAACGGCGGCCCGCTCAACGCCGTCCTGGGCAGCGTCGGCCTGCCCGACGACATCAACTGGCTCGGCGACTTCTCGTTCGCCCTGCCCGCCGTGATCGTCGTCGGTGTCTGGGTCGGCATGCCGCAGACGACCGTGACGCTCCTGGCCGGACTGCAGCAGATCCCGGCCGAGCTGCACGAAGCCGCGTCGATGGACGGCGCCGGCGCCTGGCGCCGGTTCACCGCGGTGACGTGGCCGAGCCTGCGCCCGATCGTCACGTCGATCACCTCGCTCAACTTCATCTGGAACTTCAACTCGTTCTCGCTGGTCTACGTCCTCACCGCGGGCGGCCCGGGCGGCAAGACCATGGTCCCGGTGCTGTTCGTCTACCTGGAGGCCTTCAAGAACCGCGAGATCGGTTACGCCGCCGCGATGGGCCTCGTGCTCGTCCTCGTGGTCGTGCTGATCCTCGCCGTCTACCTGCGGTCGCAGTTCCGCGACGACCGTGCCGGAAAGGGGCGCTGAGCCATGCGCGGACTCGTGCGCCCGGCCCAGTACGCGGCCCTCGCGCTGTACATCCTGTTCCTCGGGTTCCCGTTGCTGTGGCTGATGTCCGCGTCGGTGAAGTCGTCCGGCGAGCTGAACTCGCTGACGGTGAGCCTGCTGCCGAGCGAGTGGCACTGGGAGAACTACACCGAGGCCCTCGACAAGCAGGGCCTGATCCGCTCGGCGGGCAACAGCCTGGTCGTCGCGCTCGCGTCGACCGCGCTGGCCGTGCTCATCGCCGTGCCCGCGGCCTACGTGCTGGCCCGGCTGCGGGGCAAGCTGCGGGTCGCCGGCGTCGGCTGGATCCTGGTCAGCCAGGTGTTCCCGGTCGTGCTGATCATCCTGCCGCTGTTCCTGATCCTGCGGACGCTCGGGCTGGCCGACAACCTCGCCGGCCTGACGCTGGTGCACACGACGTACATGTTGCCGTTCGCGCTGTGGATGCTGCAGGGGTACGTCGCCGCGATCCCGGTGGAGCTCGAGGAAGCCGGGGCGATGGACGGCGCGAGCCGGCTGACCGTGCTGCGCACCATCGTGTTCCCGCTGCTGGCCCCCGGCGTCGTCGCGACCGCGATGTTCAGCTTCGTCTCGTCGTGGAACGAGTTCTTCTTCGCCCTGGTTCTCCTGCAGTCGCCGGAGAACTACACCCTGCCCATCACGCTCAACATGTTCGTCGGCGGCGAGGGCAAGGTCGCCCTCGGCCCGCTCGCGGCGGGCGCCGTGCTCGCCGCCATCCCCAGCATCGTCTTCTTCAGCATCCTGCGCCGGAAGCTCACCAGCGGCTTGATGGCCGGGGCGGTGAAGGGATGACCCACCCCTCAACGAAATCCTCGAAAGGTCGGTCGATGAAGACACGACGCGCGGTGGTCGCCGCCTGCCTGATGGTCACCAGCCTGCTGCTCGCCGCGTGCGGCAGCGGCAGCGGGGACAGCGGCGACGGGCCGGTCACCCTCACCTTCCAGTCCCTTTCGGACCAGCCGGCCGCGATCGCCCAGACGCAGAAGATCGTCGGCGACTGGAACAAGGCGCACCCGGACGTCCAGGTCAAGATCGTCCAGGCGGGCTGGGACGGCGTCTACGACAAGCTGATCACCCAGTTCAACGCGGGCACCGCGCCGGACATCGTGCACTACGAGGCCGCGAGCATCGCGCCCTTCGCCACCGACGGGTATCTCGCGGACCTGACCCAGTACCTGCCGGCGGAGAAGAAGGCGGACATCCCCAAGGGTGTCCTCGACTCGGTGACGGTCGACGGCAAGGTCGTCGCCTTCCCGACCGAGCTGCAGTCCTATGTGGTCTTCGCGAACAAGACCCAGCTGCAGCAGGCCGGCGTCACGATCCCGACCGGCGCCACGATGAGCTGGGACCAGCTGCGGGAGATCGCGAAGGCGACGACCAAGGACGGCAAGTTCGGCCTCGGCTGGGGCCTGTCCAGCCCGACGGCGGCGTTCGTCGCGCTCGCGCCGGGCTTCGGCGGGAAGTACTTCGAGGGCGCCGGCAACGACGCGAAGCTGGCCGTCGGCCCGGGGGAGCAGGCGCTGCCGCAGCTCGTCGACGTGATGGCGCACCAGGACCACTCGATCATGCCGGTCACGCTGACGCAGTCCGGGACGAAGGCCCTCGCGCCGTTCTACGCCGGCCAGATCGCCATGACCGTGCAGGGTTCCTACCAGGCGGCCAACATCGCGAAGGACGCGCCGAAGGGCTTCGACTGGGTCGTGCTGCCGCCGCTGGCCGGGTCGGCCGGCCCCGCGCAGGCCGCCAACCCGCAGACGCTGTCGGTGAACAAGGACTCGGGCCACGTCAAGGAGGCCGCGGAGTTCGTCGACTTCTTCACCAGCACGGACAACCTCGCCGCGATGAACGAGGCCGACGCGCTGATCCCGCCGACGACGTCCGCGCGGCAGGCGCTGACCACGAAGCTCGGCACGAAGAACGGCTGGGGCCCGATCCTCGCGTCCGGCCAGTACCTGACCTCGGCGCCTTATCTGTTCGCCGGCAAGTACGCGCAGTGGAAGGACACCGTCGCGACCCCGGCGTACCAGCAGTTCCTCGGGCAGAAGATCGACGCGGCCGGCTTGGCCAAGCAGCTGGAAGACGGCTGGAAGAGCGTCAGCAAGTGACAGGAGCGGATTCTTGACCTGGCTTGAAGACCGGGCCGTCGCGGTGATCACCGGCGCGGCCGTCGGGGACGCGCTCGGCGGCGCCACCGAAGGGTGGACCCCCGAGCAGATCGAAGAGCGGCACGGCGGTCGGGTGACCGGCGTCGTCGGGCCGTGGTACCCGGACTGGCGGGCCGCCCGCCCGATCGCGCCGTACCACAAGGGTGACGGGCACATTACCGACGACACCCTCATGACGCGGGCGCTCGTCGAGGTGTACGCGAAGCGCCGCGAGCACCTCGACGCGTACGCGATGGCCGAGGACCTGGTGCCGCTGATGATCGGCGAGCCGCGCTGGGTGCCGGAGCTGGAGTCGACGGCGCTGCTGCTGCAGCGGGTGTTCCTCGCGGAGAAGTGGATCGTCGCGAGACTCCACTATGGACACGTCGACCCGCGCGAAGCCGGTGTGGGCAACGTCGTCAACTGCGGGGCGGCGATGTACGTCGCGCCGGTCGGCGTCGTCAACGCGGGTGACCCGCGGGCCGCGTACGCCGAGGCGATCGACCTGACGGCCGCGCACCAGTCGAGTTACGGCCGGGAGGCGGCGGGCGTGCTGGCCGCGATGGTCGCCGCCGCGGTCGCGCCGGGTGCGTCGCTCGACGACGTCGTCGCGGCCGGGTTGGATGTCGCCCACGACGGGACCGCGGCGGCGCTGCGGGCCGTCGTCGACGAGTTCGGTGGCCGGACCGTGGCCCCGGCCACCGACGACGAAGAACGCGCGCTCGCCGCGCTCGTGCGGGAGACGGTGGCGCCGTTCGATTCGGTGGGGCCGCACTACCGGCAGATGTCGATGGACGCGCGCCGCCCGTCGCGGACCAAGGCGATCGAGGAGCTGCCGGCCGCGCTGGCGTTCGTCCTCGCGCACCGCGGCGACTTCCGCGGCGCGGTGCTCGCCTCGGTGAACTACGGCCGCGACGCCGACTCGATCGCCGTGATGGCGGCGGCGCTCTGCGCGGGCCTCGGCGGCACGGCCGTCGTGCCGAAGGAGTGGGTGGACACGGTCGGCGACGCCAGCCGGATGGACCTGCGCGAGACCGGGCACCTGCTGGCCTCGGCGGCCGCGGACATCCTGGCCGCCGACCGGGAACGCGCTCTCGCCCGTGTGGCGTCCCTCGACGTCCTCGGGGGCGCCGCGTGAGGCTGACCTGGGCACAGCCGGAGGACCTCCTGGCGCACGAGCTGGTGCAGTCGGCCGCGGAGGGCAAGGACGTCTCGGCGGTCCGGGACCGCTGGGTCGCGGCGGGCGGTGATCCCGTGCCCGTCGTGAGCGGCGCGGGTCCCGGGGCCGCCGAGCTGCGGGCCCTGGCGCGGGAGCTGCTGGACGAGCTGGACGCGCTCCCGGGTGTTCCGGAGCCGTCGTGGGATGCGCTCAGCTTGTCGGCGCCGGCCTTGCCGCGCGGCGGGACGGACCGGCTGCTCGGCGCGTGGACCGGCCGGGCCGCCGGGTGCCTGCTGGGCAAGCCGGTGGAGAAGATCCCCCGCGCGGGCATCGAGGAGATCCTCCGCGCGACCGGCCGCTGGCCACTGTCGGGCTGGTTCACCGCGGTGGGCCTGCCGGCCGAGGTGGCCGCGCGGTGGCCGTGGAACCGGCGCTCGGCCCCGACGTCGCTCGAGGAGAACATCGACGGGATGCCCGAGGACGACGACCTCAACTACCCGATCCTCGCGCTCACCCTGCTGGAGACGCACGGGCGCGGCTTCGGCACGGACGACGTCGCCCAGCTGTGGCTGGACAACCTGCCCGCGGGCCGGGTGTTCACGGCCGAGCGGGCGGCGTACCGCAACATCCTCGACGCGCGTCCTTCGCCGGCCACGTACCGGAACCCGTTCCGCGAGTGGATCGGCGCGCTGATCCGCGCGGACGTCTTCGGCTGGGTCTGCCCGGGCGACGTCGTTTCCGCCGCGCGGCTGGCGTGGACCGACGCGCGGTTGAGCCACACGCGCAACGGCGTGTACGGCGCGATGTGGGCGGCGGCTTTGGCGTCGGCGGCGATGGTGTGCGCGACGCCGGACGAGGTGCTCGACGCGGCTGAAGCCGTGATCCCGGCGGGGAGTGCGCTGGCGTCCGCGGTCGCGCTGGGCCGTTCGGCGGCGTTGTCGGGCGATGTCCGCGCGGGCCTCGACCAGCTGCACGCCGCGTACGGCGACCTGCACTGGGTGCACGTGCTCAACAACGCGGCGGTGATCGCGTACGCGCTGGCCAAGGGCGGGGGAGAGTTCGGCCCGAGTGTCTCGATCGCGGTGACGGCCGGCTGGGACACCGACTCGGCCGCGGCGACGGTCGGGGGAGTGGTCGGCGCGTTGCGCGGGGTCGAGGGCATCGGCGAGTACTGGACAAAGCCCCTGGACGGCCGCATCGCGACGTCGCTGCCCGGCGGGGAGCGGCAGATCGCGGACCTGGCGGCCCGCACGGCGGCGCTGGTGGAGGTGCCGTCATGACCGGGTGGGTGGCGCAGATCGGCACGGCGTTCACGGACGGCGTGTCGTGACCGGCCGGGTGGTCGTCGTCGGCTCGGCGAACGTGGACCTCGTCGTCGACGTGCCCCGGCATCCGCACGGCGGCGAGACCGTCCTCGGCGACCGGCTCCGCCGCAGTCCGGGTGGCAAGGGTGCGAACCAAGCCGTCGCCGCCGCGTGGGCCGGGAGTGCCGACACCAGCTTCGTCGGCGCCCTCGGCGAGGACGAGGCCGCGGACCTGATCCTCGTCTCGCTCGGCGGGGCCGGGGTCGGCACCGACCTCGTCGCGCGGGTGGACGCGCCCACCGGGACCGCGTTCGTAACCGTCGATCCGGAGGGCGAGAACGCCATCGTCGTCGCTCCCGGGGCCAACCACCTCCTGCGCCTCGGGGCGCGGCAGGCCGAGCGGATCGCCGAGGCCGACGTCGTGCTGGCCCAGCTGGAGATCCCCCTCGACGTCGTGACCGCGGCCGCCGGACTCCGCAAGCCGGGCGCGCTCTTCGTCCTCAACGCGGCGCCGTCGCGCGACCTGCCCGCCGAGCTGCGGGCCGCGATCGACCTCCTGGTCGTGAACGAGCACGAGGCCGCCGACCTCGCCGGCACGCCCGAGGCCCTGCTGGACCACGTGCCCGCGGCCGTGGTCACCCTCGGCGGCGACGGCTGCCTCGTCCTCCAGCGTGCTCGGGAACCGGTGCGCATCAAGGGAATCCGGGTGGACGTCGTCGACACGACCGGCGCCGGCGACACCTTCTGCGGCGTCCTCGCGGCCGGGCTCGCCCGCGGTCTCGACGTCGCAGAAGCCGCGCGGCTCGCGACCGCGGCCGGTGCTCTGGCCGTCACCCTTCCCGGCGCGCAGACCGCCGTCCCGTCCGCCGAAGAGGTCGCGGTGCTCGCGGCCGGAGGAACAGTGTCATGACCGTCCCGTTCGACCCGCTCGTCCCGCGGCCCATCGACCGGCCGACGCCGGTGCGCGGCCCGCTGTCCGAAATGGACGAGGCCAAGATCTTCGCCGCGCCCGACGACCCGGCGGACGTCCCCGCGTGGCGCGAAAAGCTCCACGCGTGGCGCGAAGACGCGCGAGCCCGCCACGGCTACACCGGCGAGGCCTACGCGCGTCCCGGCGCGACCTGGGCGGCGACCTGCTACAGCGTCGCCCAGGTGTGGCTGTGGGACGAGCTCCTGTACTCGTTCGACGACCACCGGTTCACCCCGCAGCGGTTCCTCGACGACGCCCGCGAGCGCTTCGGCGGCCTCGACGCCGTCGTCCTCTGGCACGCCTACCCGGTGATCGGCCTCGACGACCGCAACCAGTGGGACTTCTACCGCGACGTCCCGGGGCTGCAGACCCTCATCGAGCACCTGCACGACGCCGGGCTTCGCGTCTTCGTCGACTACAACCCCTGGGACGTCGGCACCCGCCGTGGCGCCGACGACCTCACCGAACTGGCCGCGCTCGTCGCCGACCTCGACGCCGACGGCGTCTTCCTCGACACCCTGAAGAAGGCCGAGCCCGAGTTCGTCGAACGGCTCGAAGCCGCCAAACCGGGGCTCGTCCTGGAGGGCGAGTCGAAGCTCGCGGTCGAGCGGATCGAGGACCACGCCGCGTCGTGGGCCCAGTTCTTCGCCGACTCGCCCGTGCCCGGCGTCCTGCGCGCCCACTGGTACGAGCGCCGCCACATGCAGCACCACGTCCGCCGCTGGCACCGCGACCATACCGAAGAACTGCAGTCCGCGTGGCTCAACGGCGTCGGCGTGATGGTCTGGGAGGTCGTCTTCGGCGTGTGGGTCGGCTGGTCCCGCCGGGACGCCGCGACCGTGCGGCGGATGGTGACCGTCCAGCGCGCCGCGAGCGACCTGCTGCTCGACGGCGACTGGACGCCGCTGGCCGACCTGGCACCCGGGCTGCACGCGTCGAGCTGGGAGCTGGACGGCGTGACACTGTGGACGATCGTCAACCGCGGCGACACCGACTACGAGGGTGCGCTGCCGGGCCTCGACCTCCTGGGTGGGGTGCCGGCCCGGGGGATCGGCGCGGCCCTGGAGATCGCCGAGGGCGCCACCGAGCCCGCGTGGCTGCACGACCTGGAGACCACCCCGCACGACTCCGACGCCCGCTTCCCGCACCGGCTCGCGACGCGCGTCAGTCCACAAAGGACCATCGGCGAACCCGAGCCGGACGCCGTCGTCGTCCCGGCCGGACCGTACGTGCTGACCGTCCGCTACCGCGCCCGCGAAACCGGCATGTACCAGGGCGCGCCCTACGTGGACGAATGGAAGCCGCTCCCGCCGCGGCTGCACGACGCCCGGACGCTGCAGCGCGAGGGCGAGCTGGTCACCCCGGTCGCCGTCGCGGTCACCGAAGTGACGAACGCCCAGTTCGCCGAGTTCGTCGAGACCACCGGCTACCAGCCGACACAGCCCCACCGATTCCTGGCGCACAGTGGCGATAAGGACGAACCGGTGACCTACGTCGACCTCGACGACGCCCGCGCGTACTGCGCCTGGCGCGGCGGCCGGCTGCCCACCGAGGACGAATGGCAGCTCGCGGGGGAGACCGGACGCCTCGGGCGCGGCACCCCCGCCGTGTGGAACTGGACCGAAAGCGAACACTCGGACGGACGGACGCGCTTCGTGATGCTCAAGGGCGGCAGCGACTACCGGGCCGAAGGCTCCGAATGGTACGTCGAGGGCGGCCGCCGCGAACCGGCCTACAGCGTCAAACTCCTGCTGCCCGGACTCGGCCTCGCCCGCGCGGCGACGGTCGGCTTCCGGTGCGCCTGGGACGTGACCGCATGAGCGTCACCCGCGATCCCGCCGGCGGCGCGCTCGCCGGGCTGCGCGTCGTCGACGCGTCCACGCTGTTCGCCGGCCCGATGGCCGCGATGCACCTGGGCGACATGGGCGCCGAGGTGATCAAGGTCGAGCACCCGCGCAAACCCGACCCGTCGCGCAGCCACGGCGCCGCGAAAGACGGCGTCAACCTGTGGTGGAAGACCCTGGGGCGCAACAAGCGCACCATCACCGCCGACCTCGGCAGCGAAGGCGGCCGGGAGGTGTTCCTCGCGCTCGTCACCAGCGCGGACGTCGTCATCGAGAACTTCCGTCCCGGCACCCTCGAGCGCTGGGGTCTCGGCTACGACGTGCTGGCCGGCCGGAACCCGCGGCTCGTGCTCGCCCGCGTCACCGGTTTCGGTCAGCTGGGTCCGTACCGCTCGCGGCCGGGCTTCGGCACGCTCGCCGAGGCGATGAGCGGGTTCGCGGCGACGACCGGGGAACCGGACGGCCCGCCGACGCTCCCGCCGTTCGGGCTCGCCGACGGCGTCGCGTCGCTGGCCACGGCGTACGCGATCATGGTCGCGCTCGCGTCGCGCGGGCAGAGCGGGCGCGGACAAGTCGTCGACACCGCCATCATCGAGCCGATGCTGGCCATGCTGGGGCCGCAGATCACGCGCTGGGACCAGTTGGGGACCGTCCAGCCGCGCACCGGGAACCGGTCCACGAACAACGCGCCGCGCAACACCTACCGCACCGCCGACGGCCAGTGGGTCGCGGTGTCGACGTCGGCGCAGTCGATCGCGGAGCGCGTCGTCCGGCTCGTCGGGCGGCCCGACCTGGCCGACGAGCCGTGGTTCGCGACCGGCGCCGAACGGGCGCGGCACGCCGACGAACTCGACGAAGCCGTCGGCAAGTGGATCGGGCAGCGCTCGCGTGATGACGTCGTCGCGGCGTTCGAACAGGCGCAGGCCGCGGTGGCGCCCATCTACGACGCCGCGGACATCGTCGAAGACTCGCAGTTCCGGGCCCTCGGCACGATCCACGAGATCGAGGACCCCGATCTCGGGCCGATGCTCATGCAGGGCCCGCTGTTCCGGCTTTCGGGCCACGACGGCGTCATCGGCTTCACCGGACGGCCGCACGGCGCCGACACCGACGCGGTGCTCGGCGAGCTGGGGTTCTCCCCGGAGCGCGTCGCGGAACTGCGCGAGCGGGGTGCGGTGTGAGCCCGCCGCTGACGTTCCTCTACGCCCCCGCCGACCGGCCGGACCGGGTGCGCAAGGCCCTGGACTCCGCGGCCGACGTCGTGCTCGTCGACCTGGAGGACGCCGTCGCGCCCGCGCGCAAGGACGAGGCGCGGGAGAACGTCCTGCGGCTGCCGGCTTCCCCGGGGCGTCCGGTGCAGGTGCGCGTCAACCACCCGAGCACGCCGTGGCACGCCGCCGACCTCGCGGCGGTCGCGGCGTTGCCGCTGGAAGTTGGGGTGCGGCTGCCGAAAGTCGAGTCACCCGAAGAGATCCTGGCCGTCGCGGCCGCGCTGCCGGACCGTGCGCTGCACCCGCTCATCGAGTCGGCGCTGGGCGTGGAACGGGCCCTCGACATCGCGACGGCGTCCCCGCGGATCGCGTCGATCGGCCTCGGGGAAGCCGACCTGCGCTCGGATCTCGGCGTCGCCGACGACGCCGGCCTGACGTGGGCCCGCAGCCGCGTGATCGTCGCGGCGCGGGCGGCCCGGCTGGCGCCGCCCGCGATGTCGGCCTACGTCAACGTCCGGGACCTCGACGGCCTGGCCGAATCCTGCCGGGCGGGCCGGGCGCTCGGCTTCCGCGGCCGGACGGCGATCCACCCGGTCCAGCTGGAGACGATCCGGGCCGCGTTCCTGCCGACACCGCAGGAGGTCACGCGGGCGCGGGAGGTCATCGAGCGGGTCACCGGCGCGACAGCGGCCGGGGTCGGGGCGATCGCCCTCGCCGACGGCACCTTCCTCGACGTCGCGATGGTCGAACAGGCGCGAACGGTGCTCTCGCTGGCCGATTGACCGGTAGTGCGCCCCAAGGCCGCCTCGGGGCGCGATTCCGGACCGCTGGCAGCCGAACCTCAGGCGCACGAACACCAGCCGGTAGGGTCGCGCCGCATGTCCCAGGAACGGGTCCGGCGCGGCGGGCTCGCGTGGTACCTCGAAGCGCCGCTGCTCGTCATCGGCTACGTCGCCTTCGGCTTCGCCCGGGCCGCGGTCTACCGGGGTGACGGGCCGGCGACGAGCGTCGCGGTGTTCGTCCAGCGCCTGGAACAGACCCTGCGGATCGCCGTCGAGTACCCGCTCAACCACGCGATGCTCGGGCACCCGGTCGTGATCCACGTCGTCGGTTACTTCTACCGGATCTGCGTGGTCGCCGTGCCGGTGGTGCTGATCTGGCTCTACGTCACCCGCTCCGCGCGCTACCGCCGGCTGCTGCTCGTCCTCGTCGTGACGATGCTCCTGGACGTCGTGCTCGTGTGGCTCTTCCCGGAGTCGCCGCCGCGGATGGCCCAGAGCGGCATCGTCGACCACATGGCGACCTACGACATCCTCGGCGGCGCCGCGTCCCGCACCCCGAACCGGGCGGTGAACCCCCTGGCGGCGATGCCGAGCATGCACATCGCCTGGACGACCTGGTGCGCGTACGCCGTGTCGTCGTCGGTTCGCTCGCGCCGGGGGTGGCTCGCGTGGTTGTTCCCCCTGCTGACGGCGGTGGTGGTCCTCGTGACCGGGCACCACTACGTCCTGGACATCGTGGCCGGCGTCGCCCTCGTCGCGCTCTCGATCGGGCTGGTACAAGTGGCGTACAAGCGCCGATGTACGGAATTTTGACCGGTGGGTGCGGCAATGGCGCCATGCGAATTCCCCGAGTGCTCCTTCTCGTGCTGGCCGTGGTGGCCGGCGCGCTGGCGATACCCGGCACGGCGAGTGCCGCCTACAGCGACCCGCTGACCACCACGGCCAAGCAGAACCTGGTCTGGCACGCGACGCCGGCCGCCGCGTTGACGGCGTTGGACAGCGCGCTGCCGAACGTCAGCCTCAACACCGTCGTCCACGACCCGAGCTACACGATGACCGGCTGCACCGGCGCGGAGAAGGCCGCGCTGCCCAAGGCGCCGGCCGCCACGAAGTCGCTGTGCTGGGACGCCGAACGCGCGGGCAGCACGACCTGGGTGCCGCAGGGCATCACGACGTCCGGCGACGCCGACGACGACGGCCTGTGGGGCGCGGACAAGATCATCCTGTCCGGCTGGCACAGCACCGACGCGCTCGGCCGTTACGACGACGCGCGGATCCAGGCGGTCGACTACGACACCCCCGCTGCCGCCGCCCACCGGATGATGTACCTGGCCGTGCCGAACAGCACCGGCAGCACCTTCTCGGCGGCGAAGGCGCACATGGGCGGAATGGCCTGGTACGGCGACAAGATCTACGTCACCGCCGTCGGGAACACCTCGACCGCGATCCGGGTGTTCAGCACCAAGCACATCCTGCAGCTGACCGACACGACGTCGAACGCCATAGGCAAGACGCCGGGCGGATATGCGGCGTACACGTACAAGTACGCGATGATGCAGGTCGGCTACTACAGCTACGCGGGCGGCACCTGCAGCATGGCCTCCGACACCGGAGTGCCGTGCTTCTCGTCGATTTCCCTGGACCGCAGTACTTCGCCGGCGACGGTGGTGACGACGGAGTACTTCTCCGACCAGAGCCTGCACGGCCGGCTCTACCGCTTCCCGATGGGGACGGACTACCTGCTGACGGGGACCGCGACGGAGGCGTTCCGCAGTTCGGTGGGCAACATGCAGGGCGTCCTCTCCCACGGCGGCAAGTGGTACGTCGCCCACAGTTCGGCGACGATCAACGGGCAGCTCTGGACCCAGACGACAACGCAGAGCACGTCGGCCACCTGCGGCTCGACGTCGACGACGGCTTGCTGGGCGGTGCACCCGGAGGCGCTGACGTACGACTGGTCGACGGGCCTGGTCTGGTCCCAGTCCGAGTGGTCGACGGCGGACTGCACCGCGCAGGGGCAGACGTGCGGCCGGTCAGTGTTCGCGGTGCCGCTGTCCTCCCTGGCGAGCTGATTCAGCCGGCTTGAGGCGTCGGCTCGCTCTGCGGCTCCGGTTCGGCCACCGGGGCCGCGTGGCGACGGCGTCGCCTCAGCTGCTCGCGGACGAACCGGTACACCACCGGGGCCGCCATGACGCACAGCGACAGTGCCGCCGCGTCCAGCAGGTACGCCGCCAGCCAGACGTGCTTCGCGATCTCGAAATACCCGTCACCCACCACCGCCATCACCGCGATGCCCAGGGCCGCCGTCACCGACACGCCCGCCAGCAGGCCCGCGCGGTTCGTCCACGCCCGGCGGCGGACCAGGGCCACCACCGCCGCGGCCAGGCCCAGCAGGACCAGCAGGGACGGCCACCACGGGAGGCTCATGTCGTCGAGCCACTCGCGGAACGTCGCCGGGTTGCCGCCCATGTCGCCGCTGACCGGGGCCGAGTTGTCCGGGGCCTTGGTCGCCGCGCCCCAGGGGTGGTTCGGCAGGTACGGCAGGTCGCGGCCGTGCGTGGCCTGCAGGCCGATGCCGATCGCGCGGGCCAGGGCCGCCGGGTGGGACAGCAGCAGGCTCCAGACCTTGCCCTTGACGACGCTGGGCTCCTCCAGCAGCACGTCGGCGCCGGCCAGCTGCTCCGGCCCGTCGGGGTAGTACGCCTTGCCCGCGCTCTGGTTCGCGGACTCGGGCAGGCCCAGCCCGGCCGCCGAGCCCGGCAGCTCGACCAGGCCGAGGGTGTAGACGACGTTCACCGCGTTGACGTCGGCGTAGTTGCGCTCCTGCCAGGCGAGGTTCGCCCGGATCGGCGCGATGATCTCCAGCACCAGCAGGACGGCGAGCAGCGGCCCGACGAGCCGCCCGGACCACCACCGCCCGGCGCCCGCCCGGGCGCCGGTCACCGCGCAGACGAGCACGGCCAGCACGAACAGGGGCAGGAACCCGATCTTCGCCAGCCCCGCGACGACGCCGCCGGCCGCGACCAGCAGCAGTGCGGACAGCCGCTCGAAGCCGTCCTCGACCTTGGTGCCGGCGATCACCGCGAGCCCGCAGAGCAGCGTGTACGCGCCGAACAGGCCGGCGGGTTCGCCGAACGTCGAGAGGAACAGCCGCGCGAAGTCGGGGTTGAGCAGGGGAAGCACGGGCGGGATCAGCAGTGCGAGCCGGCGCCACCCGCGCCCGAGCAGCGCCCAGGCCGCGAGCCCCGTCACCAGGAAGACCAGCAGCGTGTACAGCCAGCCGAGCGAGGTGAGGCTGAACGCCCCGTCGCCGTCCGCGACCGCCTTGAACAGGACCGCGGCGCTCGAGGGCTGCGGGTCGGGGCACGGCGTGCCCCGGCCGAAGTCCAGGACGACGCCGCCGAGCCAGCTCGCTTTGTGGTCGGGGGTGGCCGGGCTGAGCCCGGCGGTGCAGAACAGCCGGTAGCCGTCACCGTTGTCGCCGGCGCCGTTCGGGGTGCCGAGAAGACCGAGACTGATGATCAGTCCCAGCGCAGCGACGAACCCGGCCGCGACGGCCATCCCCACCCTCTTCACACCGGTCAGCCTAGGTGGTGGGTTCGCCGGGCGGTTCCGGAACACCCGATTCCGGTGGTCCGGATCTCAGCCGGAGTGGCCGCACTGCAGGACGGGTGCGCCGGCCAGCGCCTCGCAGGCCGGGCACCTGGTCATCGGGCGCTCGCGCCGTCCCCAGTACGGGTGGGTCGCCCCGCACAGCGCCGTGACGCGGTCGCCGGGGCCGGGGTCCGGGTTGCAGCGGGGGCAGTAGGCGTGCGCCGCGCGTTCGACGGCGGTGCTGTCTTGGCTGGCGCTCATGCGGTCGGGATACCCGGCCGGGCGGGGCCGCAACCGCGCCGGGCCATGGTCAGCTCGCGGTCTGCCTGCGAGCAGGTCTACGGCGAGCTCGGCGAGACGTCGGCGGCCGGGCGGCCGGGGCGTGAGCGCAGGGACGTCCACACGGACCGGCCGCCGGTGAAGCACCAGATCGCGATCACCGGGTCGCAGAACGCGCAGCCGAACGACGAGTCGTGGGCGAACGGGAGGATCGGCTGGCCCTTGAGGTGGTGGACGACGTCCCAGCCGGTGTGCAGGAGCCAGCCGATCCCGATGAACGTCCACGAACCGAGCCCGCGGAACGCGACGTAGGTCATGACCGCGCAGAACACCAGCTCCCACGGCCCGAGCGCGCCGCCCGACAGGTAGGCCGCGCCGGCGCCGGCGATCATCACCGCGTTGACGCGCTGCCGGTGCGGCTCGCGGATCAGCGAGTTGAGCAGGACGTAGAGGACGCCGATCAGGATCGGCGCGAGTACCGCGATCATGCTGGATCACGCTAGGAACCGGCGGGCGCGCCGGCCAGTGGCTGTTCTGCCATCCTCCGCCGGATTCTCGCCAGGCGGGCGGCGCCTCACATGACCTCGTCCATCCCGCCGTTCTCCCGCCACGCGGCGAGGAGCGCGTGGAAGGCGACCGGCCCGTCGCCGAACGACTGGCCGCGTTCCCGGGGCCTGCCCTCGTTGTTGTAGTAGCCCGGGGTGCAGTCGAGCTGGAACTTGTACCGGTCGGGCGCCTTCCGGCGGATCGTCTCGACCCACGCCTCCTCGGCCGCCGCGGTGGGCTCCACAACGGACGCTCCGCGCTCGCGGGCTTCGGCGACGACCGCCCCGATGTGGCTCGCCTGCTCGTCCAGGACGTGGACGAAGTTCACCGAGCTCGCGTTCTGCAGGGGTCCGAGGTGGAACAGGTTCGGGAACCCGTGGCTCGCGAAACCGTGCAGTGTCCGAGGCCCGCCGCGCCAGTGCTGCAGCAGCGAGACGCCGTCGCGCCCGACGATCGGCAGGCGCCCGGCCAGGACGTCCGAGACGCCGACGGCGAACCCGGTCGCGAAGATGATGCAGTCGACCTCGTACTCCCGGCCGCCGGCGACGACGGCCCGTTCGGTGACGGCTTCCACACCGCCGCTGTCGGCCGTGTCCACCAGGGTGACGTTCGGCCGGTTGAACGTCTGGAGGTAGTGGTCGCTGAACGTCGGGCGCTTGCACATGTAGCGGTACCAGGGCTTGAGCGCCTCGGCCGTGGCCGGGTCGGTGACGAGCTCGTCGACCCGGTCGCGCAGCTCGTTCATCTTCCGGAAGTCGGCGATCTCGTCGGCCTGCTCGCGGGCGTCGGGGGCGAGGTCCGCGTACGCGTCGGTCGCGATCAGCTGCTGCAGCAGGCGGGCGCTGCCGGTCCAGCCGTCGCCGACCAGGTCCTCCTCGGCCCGGCCGCCGGTGACGACGGTGAGGAAGTTGTCCCGGCGCCGCCGCTGCCAGCCGGGGGTGAGCGACGACGCCCACGCCGGATCGGTGGGCCCGTTCCCGCGGACGTCCACGGTCGACGGCGTCCGCTGGAAGACGACCAGTTCGCGGGCGTCGCGCCCGAGGTGGGGGACGACCTGGACGGCGGTCGCGCCGGTGCCGATGAGCGCGACGCGCTTGTCGGCCAGCCCGGTCAGGCCGCCGTCGGCGGTGCCGCCGGTGTAGCCGTAATCCCACCGGCTGGTGTGGAAGGTGTGCCCGGCGAACGTCTCGATGCCGGGGATGCCGGGCAGTTTCGGGTGGTCGAGCGTCCCGCTGGAGACGACGACGTAGCGTGCGCGGATCTCGTCGTCGCGGTCGGTGCGGACGAGCCACTCGCCGTCGTCCCAGTGCAGCTCCCGGACCGCGGTGCGGAAGCACGCGTCGTCGTACAGGCCGAACGTCCGGCCGATCGCGCGGGCGTGCTCCAGGATCTCCGCGCCGGGCGCGTACTTCCAGCCGGGGACGTGGCCGACCTCCTCCAGCAGCGGGAGGTACACGTAGGACTCGATGTCGCAGTGGATGCCGGGGTAGCGGTTCCAGTACCACGTGCCGCCGAAGTCGCTGCCCTTTTCGATCACGCGGATGGTCCCGACGCCGGCCTGGCGCAACCGCGCGGCGGCGAGCAGGCCGCCGAACCCGCCGCCGACCACCACGGCCTCGACGCGATCGCGCAGCGGCTCGCGGACGAGCTCGCCCTCGACGTACGGGTCTTCGGCGTAGTACCCGAACCGGCCGGTGGGGCGCTGGTACTGCGCGCTGCCCTCCGGCCGCAGGCGCCGGTCGCGCTCGGCGCGGTACTTCGCGCGCAGGGCGTCCGGGTCGAAGCCCAGGTCGGCGGGCAGGGGCGAGGTGGGGGACATGGGTGGCCTTCCGGGTTCGGTGATCGGCTCACCTCCAGCAAACCCAGTCCGGGAACTGTGGTCAAGCAAGTGATTTAAAACTGGGGTAGGCTGTCGCCATGATCACCGCGGACACGCCGATCGGCGAGTGGGTGGCCCACCCCGAAGGCGGCCCGCTCATCCGGGCCCTGCTCGCCGGCGCGGGCTTCGACGAGAGCGTGCTCGCGCCGATCCGGCAGGTTCCGCTGGGCCGGCTCGTCGCGCTCAGCCAGGGAAAACTCGGCCAGGACGTCGTCGACGACCTGGTCGCGCGCGTCAACGACGGGGTCGTCCCCGCGGCCACCGGCGCCCGGGAGCGGACCGTCCCCGGCCGGTTCGAGGGCCGGACGGTCGTGGTGACCGGCGCGGCTTCCGGCATCGGCCGCGCCACGGCGTCGCGCATCACCCGCGAAGGCGGCCGGGTCGTCGCGGTCGACGTCTCGGCGGGCCGGCTCGACGAGTTCGCCGCGCGGTCGCCCGGACTCGTCCCGGTCGCCGCGGACATCACCGACGCCGCCGGGATCGAGCGGATCCTGGCCGCCGCCGGGACGCGGATCGACGGGCTGGCCAACGTCGCCGGGATCGCCGACGACTTCTCACCGGCCCACGAGGTCAGCGACGAGCTGTGGCGGCGCGTCTTCGCGGTCAACGTCGACGGCACGTTCCGGCTCATCCGCGCGGTCGTCCCGGCGATGCTCGAAGCGGGATCCGGGTCGATCGTGAACATCGCCTCCGAGGCCGCGTTGCGTGGCTCGGCCGCCGGGGTCGCTTACACCGCTTCGAAACACGCGGTCGTCGGGATCACCCGGAACTGCGCGGTGATGTACGGGCCGCACGGCATCCGCGTCAACGCCGTCGCGCCGGGCGGGGTGGCGACCGGCATCGGGCAGAGCGGCACGCCGTCGGCGTTCGGACAGGATCGGCTCGGCGCGTTCTTCGGGCTGATGCCGCCGATCGCCACGGCGGAGCAGCTCGCCGCGTCGATCACGTTCCTGCTGAGCGACGACGGCGCGAACGTCAACGGCGTCGTGCTGCCCTCGGACGGCGGGTGGTCGGCCCAGTGAAGCTCTCCGAGATCGCGCCCGAGCTGCGCGGCAAGGCGCGGTGGCTGCCGCGCCTGCCGCTGGAACGCGCCTGGGGGCTGCGCCTGGTGCGGTGGGGGACCACCCGGGCGCGGCCGGCGGCCGCGCCGGACGTCGACGTCGAGGTCACGCCGGGGTGGCGGGTCTACCGGCCGCGCGAGCCGCGGTCCGACCTGACGCTCCTGTGGATCCACGGCGGCGGCCTGGTCATCGGCGCCGCGGTCCAGGACGACCGGTTCTGCGCGGACACCGCCCGCGAGCTGGGCATCACCGTGGTGTCGGCCGAGTACCGGCTCGCCCCGGAGGCCCGGTACCCGGCGGCGCTCGACGACTGCCACGCCGCCTGGACGTGGACGCGTGAGCACGCCGCCGACCCGGCCCGGGTGATCGTCGGCGGGCAGAGCGCCGGCGGCGGGCTCGCGGCCGCGCTGGTCCAGCGCCTGCGTGACGCGGGGGAGCGGCCGCCGGCCCAGTGGCTGTTCTGCCCGATGCTCGACGACCGCACGACCGCACGGCCGCCCGCCGCGACCTCGACGCCCGGCGGCACCGGGGCTGGGACAACCGCCTCAACCGCTTCGGCTGGCGCGCCTACCTCGGCGTCGAACCCGGGGCGGAGGTCGTCCCGCACTACGCGGTCCCCGCCCGCCGCGAGAACCTGAGCGGCCTCCCGCCGGCCTGGATCGGCGTCGGCGACATCGACCTGTTCCACGACGAAGACGCCGAGTACGCCCGCCGGCTGCGCGCGGCGGGCGTCGACACGACCGTCCACGTGGCACCGGGCGCGCCGCACGGGTTCGAGGCCTGGGCCCCGGACACCGGCTTCGCCCGCGACTACCTCGCCACCGCGCGGGGGTGGTTGGGCCGGTTCGCCTGATGCGGGGACCGGACGGTGACTCCGTAAGGTGAAGGCAGCCGAGCACGGGGGAGACGAGGTGGCAGGGATGAACGTGAAGGCCGTCCGGGCGGAGCGCGCGAGCGCCACGCGGGAGAGCATCCTCGCCACGGCGGAGCGGCTGTTCGCCGAGCACGGGGTGCAGGTGGTGTCCAACCGGCACATCAGCGAGGCCGCGGGCCAGGGCAACAACGCCGCGGTCAACTACCACTTCGGCACCAAGACCGACCTGGTCCGCGCGATCGCCCGCAAGCACTCGGAGCGCGTGGAGCGGCTGCGCGCCGAGCTCGTCGAGGCCGTCGAGGCCGTCGAAGCCACCGACGGCCCGGGCGAGCTGCGCGACTGGGTGGCCTGCCTGATCCGCCCGACGACGACGTACCTGCGGGAGCTCGGCTCCCCGACGTGGTTCGCCCGGTTCACCGCCCAGGTGCTCACCGACCCGGCCCTGCGCGCGATCATCGCCGAGGAGTCGATGGCCTCCCCGGCGCTCGCGAAGGTGGTGGCGGGGCTGAACCGGACCCTCTCGGTCCTCCCACCGGACGTCCGCGCCGAGCGCGGCGACATGGCGCGCCAGCTGATGATCCACATGACCGCGGAGCGCGAGCGGGCCCTGGCCGAGGCCACCGCGACCCCGCGCGCGACCTGGGACGACGCGGGCACCGGGCTGATCGACGCGATCACCGGCCTGCTCCTGGCCCCGGTGACCCCGCCCGCACGGTCGTGAGTGGTTAGGGCGGTTCTAACCGCCCTGAACACTCACGACCGGGAGCCGCGGGTTCGTCCGCGCGGATGGACCGGACCCCCGCGGTTCGTCGTCGCGGACCAACGGCTCCGCCGGAATCCCTCCTATCGTCGCCACGACCCGAGTACGTGACGACGAGGAGGCGCAGCGGTGCGGACACTCTTGCGGGGCGGGCGGGTGGTCGACCCCGGGACCGGGTTCGACGGCGTCGCCGACGTGCTCCTGGACGGCGGCAAGGTCACCGCCGTCGGCGCCGGCCTCGAAGCGCCGGCCGGGACGACGGTCGTGGACGTCACCGGGCTCGTCGTCGGGCCCGGCTTCGTCGACCTGCACAGCCACGTCCACTCGATCGCCGGGCAACGGCTGCAGGCGCTGGACGGCGTGACCACCACCCTCGACCTCGAAGCCGGGCTGATGCCCCTCGACCGGGCCTACGCCGAGGCCGCCGCGGCCGGGCGGCCGCTGAACTACGGCTTCTCCGCCTGCTGGGCCGCCGCCCGGGCGCAGGTGCTCGCCGGGATCGAGCCGGACGCGCAGATCGAGAGCGGTCTCGCTGTGCTGGGCAACCCCGCGTGGCAACGGTCGTCGTCGCCGGAGGAGCTGGCCGCCTGGCTGTCCCTTGTGGAGGGTGAGCTGGCCGCCGGCGCGCTCGGTATCGGCGTCCTGATGGGGTACGCGCCCGCGACCGAGCCCGGTGAGTTCCTCGCCGTCGCCCACCTCGCCGCGAAGGCCGGTGTGCCCACCAACACGCACGTCCGCGAACTGGTCGAGGTCGACCCGGCGATCCCGGTCGACGGCTCCGAGGAGATCGTCATCGCCGCGGCCGAAACCGGTGCCGCGATGCACCACTGCCACGTCAACAGTACCTCCGGCCACCACCTCGACCGCGTCCTGGCCACCCTGGAGAAGTCCCGCGGCGCCGGTTCGCGCGTCACCGTCGAGGCCTACCCGTACGGTGCCGGCAGCACCGCCGTCGGAGCCGCGTTCATCGACCCGGACCGCTTGCGGCTCAAGGGACTTTCGCCGTCGAGCGTGGTGCTCCTCGAGACCGGCGAGCGCGTCGCGGACGAAGCCCGCCTGCGTCAGCTCCGCGCCGCCGACCCCGGCGCGCCGTGCCTGCTGGAGTTCCTCGACGAGGACAACCCCCGCGACCAGGCGACGCTGCGTCAGGCGCTCGCCTTCCCCGACTCGATCGTCGCCAGCGACGCGATGCCGGTGTACTGGACCGACGGCCGCACCGAGAGCACCGAGTGGCCGCTCCCGCCGGGCGGCACGACGCACCCGCGGACCGCGGGCACCTTCGCGAAGACCTTGCGCCTGATGGTGCGGGAGACCGGGGCCTGGACCTGGCTCGAAGCGTTCCGCCGGTGCTCCCACCTGCCGTCGCGGCTGCTCGACGACGTCGCCCCGGCGGCTCGCGGCAAGGGCCACCTCGGCGTCGGCGCGGACGCCGACCTGGTCGTCCTCGACCCGGCGACGATCACCGACACCGCCACCTACGCCGACTCGACCCGGCCGTCCCAGGGTGTCCGGCACCTGTACGTCGGCGGGGTTCCCGTGGTCGGCGACGGCGAACTGCGCACGGACGCGTTCCCCGGCAAGCCGGTGCGGGGTGAGCCGCGGTGAACGACCTCCTCGCCGACATCGAAACCCTCGTCCGGTGCGAGTCGCCGTCCGAAGATCACGACGCCGTCGCGCGCAGCGCCGAAGCCGTCGCGACGATCGGGCGCCGGCTGCTGGGCGCCGAGCCGGAGCGGATCGTCACCGACGGCTGCACGCACCTGCGCTGGCGCTTCGGCGACGGCCCGCCGCGGGTCCTGCTGCTCGGTCACCACGACACCGTGTGGCCCTTGGGTTCCCTGCGGACACACCCCTTTGCGATCGAGGACGGCGTGCTGCGGGGCCCCGGCTGCTTCGACATGAAGGCCGGCGTGGTGATGGCCCTGCACGCCGCCGCGGCGCTGGCCGATCGCACCGGCCTGGCGATCCTGATCACCGGCGACGAGGAGATCGGCTCACCGTCGTCCCGCGCGCTGATCGAAGAGGAAGCCCGTAGCTGTGACGCGGTGTTCGTCCTCGAAGCCTCGGCCGACGGCGGCGCGCTGAAGACCCGCCGCAAAGGGGTCTCCCGGTACTGGATCGAGGTCGAGGGCCGTGCCGCGCACGCCGGGCTCGAACCGGAGAAGGGCGTCAACGCCGGGATCGAGATCGCCCACCAGATCCTCGCGGTGGCCGCGCTCGCCGACGCCGATCGGGGCACCACCGTCGTCCCGACCGCGCTCTCGGCCGGGACGACGACCAACACCGTGCCCGCCGCCGCGAGTGTCGCGGTCGACGCGCGGGTGTGGGACGCGGCCGAGCAGGACCGCGTCGACCGAGCCGTCCGGAGCCTGCGGCCGGTGCTGCCCGGCTCCCGGATCCGGATCGCCGGCGGCATCAACCGCGCGCCACTGGACGCCGTCGCGTCCGCGGACCTGTTCGACCTGGCCAATTCCCTCTCGGGCGGCACGCTCACGGCCGCGTCGGTCGGCGGCGCGTCGGACGGCAACTTCACGGCGGGGCTGGGGATTCCCACTCTCGACGGCCTCGGCGCGGTGGGCGGGGGCGCCCACGCGGATGACGAACACGTCGTCGTCGCCCAGCTGCTCCCGCGCACCGCGCTGCTCGTCTCGCTGACCAAAACGGTGCTGGCCCAAGGGACTTCGTCCGCCACGACCAACACCGGGGGCGAATCCGGTGCGGGACAACGGTGACGCGCCGGCCCGATCCGGAAAGGATGGTCCCGTGACTGACGTTGTGACGAACACGGTCCCGTCCCTGCGGGACGAGGCGGCCGCCGCGGCCGCCACCGCCGCCGCGGCTTCGGGGGCCGAGGTCCGTGAGCTCGCCGAGGTCCCCGACCTGACGGCGGTGGCGCTGCTCTTCGAGTCGATCTGGCAACCGGAACCGGGCAGCCAGCCGGTGAACGCCGAGCTGCTCAAGGCGATGGTCGCGGCGGGCAACTACGTCGCCGGCGCCTTCGACGGGCCCCGGCTGCTCGGTGCCTGCTTCGGGTTCTTCGGCCGGCCCGCGAAGGGGGGCCTGCACAGCCACATCGCCGGGGTCCTGCCGGCCGGGCTCGGCCGCGGCCTCGGCTTCGCGCTCAAGCTGCACCAGCGTGCGTGGGCGCTGCACCAGGACGTCCCGGTGATCTCCTGGACGTTCGACCCGCTCGTGCGGCGCAACGCCCACTTCAACGTGACCAAGCTCGGCGCCCGCCCGGCGCAGTACCTGCCCGACTTCTACGGCCCGATGCACGACAGCATCAACGGGTCGGGCGACACCGACCGGATCATGGTCGCCTGGGAGCTCGCGAGCCAGCCGGTGCGAGCCGCCGCGCTCGGCGAGCCGGCGAGGTTCGACGCGGTGGCGCTGCGAGCGCGGGGCGCGTCGACGGCGCTGGAGGTGGGCCCGGACGGCGGACCCGTGACCGGGAGCGCCGACGGGCCGCTGGTGCTCGTCGCCGTGCCGCCGGACATCGAAGCGCTCCGCCGGGTCGACCCCGGCCGGGGGCGGTCGTGGCGGGTCGCGCTGCGGGAGGTGCTGGGCGGCCTGATGGCCGGCGGCGCCGAGGTCGTCGGGTTCGATCGTGCCGGTTTTTACGTGGTCGTCAGGGAGAAGCCGTGAAACTCAGTGGTGTGGAACTCCTGCGGGTGCGGATGCCGCTGGTGGCGCCGTTCCGGACGTCGTTCGGCACGCAGGCCGAGCGTGAACTGCTGCTCCTGCGCGCCGTCACCTCCGACGGCGAGGGCTGGGGCGAGTGCGGCGCGATGATCGACCCGCTGTACTCCTCGGAGTACGTCGACGGCGTCGAGCACGTGCTGCGGACCTTCCTCGTCCCGGCGCTGATCGCGGCCGGCGACCTGACGGCGAACAAGGTCGCGCCGCTGCTGGCGAAGTTCAAGGGCCACCGGATGGCCAAGGCGGCACTGGAGATGGCCGTGCTCGACGCCGAGCTGCGGGCGCACGGCGTGTCGTTCGCGTCGGCGCTCGGGTCCACAAAGGACTCTGTCCCGTGTGGAGTTTCCGTCGGCATCATGGAGACCGTCCCGCACCTGCTCGACGTCGTCGGCGGCTACCTCGACGACGGGTACGTCCGGATCAAGCTCAAGATCGAACCCGGCTGGGACGTCGAACCGGTGCGCGCGGTCCGGGAACGTTTCGGCGACGACATCCTGCTCCAGGTCGACGCGAACACCGCGTACACCCTGTCGGACATCCCGCAGCTCGCCCGGCTCGACCCGTTCGAGCTGCTGCTGATCGAGCAGCCCCTGGAAGAGGAGGACGTGCTCGGCCACGCCGAACTGGCCAAGCACATCCGGACGCCGATCTGCCTGGACGAGTCCATCGTCTCGGCCCGCTCGGCCGCCGACGCGATCACGCTCGGCGCGTGCCGGATCGTCAACATCAAGCCCAGCCGGGTCGGCGGCTACCTGGAGGCGCGGCGGGTGCACGACGTCTGCGCCGCGCACGGGATCCCGGTCTGGTGCGGCGGGATGATCGAGACCGGCCTGGGGCGGGCGGCGAACGTCGCGCTCGCGTCGCTGCCGGGCTTCACGCTGCCGGGCGACACCTCGGCGTCGGACCGGTTCTACACCGAGGACATCACCGAGCCGTTCGTGCTGGCGGACGGGCACCTGCCGGTGCCGTCGGGCCCCGGCCTCGGCGTGACGCCGATCGCGGGCCGGCTCGCCGAAGTGACGACCGCGAAGAGCTGGCTGGCCTGACCGGTTCGTCCGCCGCGATGAAAGATTCCCCCGGTCTCGTCGGATTCGACGAACCGGCGGGGTAAGCGCAGGTCATAGCATCGCCGGCAACGCCGGTTCACCCATCGGACGAGAGGCAACCATGTCGAAACTCACCGAGCTCGGGACCTGGCTCGAAAGCCGGCTTCCCGCACTGCTGGCCGAAAACCACGTGCCAGCCGCGTCGGTCGCCGTGTACGCCGACGGCGAGGTGCTCGACCGCGCGGCCGGCGTGCTCAACAAGGGGACCGGCGTCGAGGCGGACGCCGACTCGGTGTTCCAGATCGGCTCGGTCACCAAGGTCTGGACGGTGACGCTGGCCATGCAGCTCGTCGACGAGGGCAGGCTGGAGCTCGACGAGCCCGTCCGCCGGTACCTGCCCGAGTTCGTGCTCGCCGACGACGAGGCCGCCGCACGGATCACCGTCCGGCAGCTGATGTGCCACACCTCCGGCTTCGAAGGCGACATCTTCACCGACACCGGCCGCGGCGCCGACTGCGTCGAGAAGTACGTCGCCACGCTGCACGACGTGCCCCAGCTCTTCCCGCCCGGCGAGATGTTCTCCTACAACAACGCCGCGCTCTGCGTGCTCGGCCGGGTCGTGGAAGTGCTGCGGGACAAGGACTACAACCAGTGCCTGGCGGATCACCTGTTCGTCCCCTTGGGACTGACGCACGCGGCGCAGAGCCCGTACGAGGCGATCCGGTTCCGCGCCGCGCTGGGCCACCTGACGCCGGAGCCGGGCGCCGAGCCGGAGCCCGCGGGGATCTGGGCGCTGGCGCCGTCGAACGCGCCGGCCGGCTCGATGCTCGCGATGCGGGCGCGGGACCTCGCCACGTTCGCCGGCATGCACCTACGTGACGGCGAAGGCCCGGACGGCACCCGCGTGCTCAGCGGCGAGAGCGCCCGCGCGATGCGGGAACGCCTGGTGGAGCTGCCCGACCTCGGCCTGATGGGGGACGCCTGGGGCCTCGGCTGGTCGCTGTTCGACTCACCCGGCGGCGCCCTGGTCGGCCACGACGGCAACACGATCGGCCAGGCGTCGTTCCTGCGGGTCGCCCCGGAGCACGGCGTCGCCGTGGCGCTGCTGACCAACGGCGGCGACCCGATTCCCCTGTACACCGAGATCCTCGGCCACGTCCTGCGCGAGCTGACCGGCATCGAGCTGGCGCCGCCGCCGGTGCCCGACCCGGCCGCGCCGCGCGTCGACGCCTCCCGGTACGTCGGCGAGTACTCCTCGACGGTCGCGGACATCGTGGTCAGTCAGGACGACAGCGGGCGCGTCTGGGTGGAGCGCGTCCCGAAGGGGATCTTCGCCGAACTGAGTGGCCCGGTGAAGAGCGAGCTGGTCGCGATGAGCGGCGACACGCTGATCCTCGCCGAGCCGATGCAGGGCATGTACATCCCGCACGCCTTCGTCGGCGACGACGGCACCGGGCACGCGCTGTACCTGCACACCGGCCGCGCCGACCGGCGGGTGCGCGCATGACCGGTGTCGAAGACGAGATCGCCGCGGTCTTCACCGCCGCGGGCGCGCGCGGCTTCGTCCACGCGCGGGAGATCGGCGGCGGGCCGGCCGAGGTGGCGCTCGGCGCGGACGAGCCGGTGGTGCTGGCGTCGGTGTTCAAGATCCCGGTCGCCGTCGCCTACGCCCGGGAGGTCGTGGCGGGCCGCCTCGAAGAGACCGGACGCACCGGCGTCGGGAAGCGCTACCGCATCGGCGGGATCGGCACCGCCGGCTGCGAAGACGACGTCGAGATGAGCTGGCGCGACCTGGCGCTGTTCATGCTGACCATGAGCGACAACGCCGCCACCGACGTGCTCTACCACCGCGTCGGCCAGGCCGCCGTCGACCGCGTGCTCGACGACCTGGACCTGAAGCGGACACGGCTGATCGGATGCTGTGAGGACCTCTTCGCCTCGGTCATGGCCGACCTGGGTGCCGACGGCGACCTCGACGCCGCGTTCGCCGGGGCCACCCCGGAGCAGACGTGGAAGCTCTCGGTGCTCGACCCGGACCGCACGACGTCGTCGACGCCCCGGGAGGTCACCACCCTGCTCGACGCCGTCTGGACCGACCGCGCCGCGGAACCCGCGGCCTGCGAGAAGGTCCGCTCGATGATGGCCCGCCAGATCTGGCCGCACCGGATCTCGTCCGGCTTCGGTTCGGACGTCACCATCGCGGCCAAGACCGGCACCCTGCCGGCCGTCCGCAACGAAGCCGGCGTCGTGTCCTACCCGGGCGGACGCCGGTTCGCCGTCGCGGTCTTCACCCGCGCGGACTCGCTCGACGAACGGCAGCCCGCTGTGGACGCCGCGATCGGCGCGGCCGCCCGCCTCGCCGTGGACCACCTGCGGAAGGAAACCCCATGACCCCCACACGGACCGCGGTGGTCCTGCTCGGCGGGCTCGCCCTCGTGGCGACCGCCTGCGCGGGACCGGGAGACACCGGCTCGAGCCAGACCCCCGTCGACGGCGGGACGTTCACCTTCGCCATCGGCTCCGACCCGGGCAACCTCGACCCGCACATGTCGGTGCTGTCGGTGACCGGCCAGGTCGACAAGTTCCTCTACGACTCGCTGCTCGAGCTCAGCGCGGACGGCAAGCCCCTGCCGGAGCTGGCCGAGAAGTGGACGGCCACGTCGACCACCGCCGCCACCTTCACCCTGCGCCCGGGCCTCACCTGCGCCGACGGCGCCCCGCTGACCGCCGCCGACGTCGCGGCCAACATCGTGTTCGTCGGCGACCCGGTGAACAAGTCGCCCTACGCCGGCCTGACGATCGCGCCCGGCACGAAGGCCACCGCCGACGAGGCCACCCGCACGATCACGGTCACCAGCGGCGCGCCGGACGCGTTCCTCCTCCGCAACGTCGGCGCGCTGCCGATCGTCTGCGGCAAGGGCCTGGCCGACCGAAAGCTGCTGGCGAAGGGCGAGAGCGGCACCGGCCTGTTCGCCGTCTCCGAAACCGTGCCGAACGACCACTACACGCTCACCCGCCGCAAGGACTACACCTGGGGCCCCGGCGACTGGAAGGCCGAGCCGGGCCTGCCCGACAAGGTCGTCCTGCGGGTCATCTCCAACACCTCGACCGCGGCGAACCTGCTGCTCTCGGGCGAGCTCAACGCGGGGGTGATCATCGGCCCGGACCGCCAGCGCCTCGACGCGCGCAAGCTGTTCCACGGGGACTACAACGCGCCGCTGGGCGAGATCTTCTACAACCAGGCCGCGGGCCGTCCCGGCGAGGACGAAGCCGTGCGGCGCGCCCTGACGCAGTCGCTCGACCTCGCCCAGCTGGGCAAGGTGCTGACCAGCGGCACGGGCAAACCGTCGCAGGGCCTGGTCACCGCCGACCCCAAGGCGTGCTCGGGCGACACCGTCACCGGCAACCTGCCGGCCCACGACCCGGCCGCGGCCGCGGCCGCGCTGGACGCCGCGGGGTGGAAGTCCGGCGGGGACGGCGTCCGGGTGAAGAACGGCAAGCGCCTGACGCTGAACGTCATCTACGGCACCCAGCTCGGCCCGACGATGGCACCGACGGCGGAGCTGTTCCAGCAGACCTGGAAGGCGCTCGGCGCCGAGGTCACACTCAAGGGCGTCGACAGCCCGGGGCTGTCCCAGGTGCTGTTCGGCACCGGTGAGTGGGAGGTCTCCCTCGGCCCGCTCGGGCTCACGCTGCCCAGCCAGCTGGTGCCGTTCGTGTCCGGCCCGGCCGCGCCGGACGGGACGAACTTCGGCCACATCGCCAACCCCGCCTACGACCAGGCCGTGAAGCAGGCCGCCGCGATGAGCGGCGAAGCCAGCTGCCCGACCTGGAACGCCGCGGAGACGGCGCTGATCAAGCAGGTGGACGTGGTGCCCTACATCGACTCCGTCACCGCGGTCTACGGCAGCGGCACGAAGTTCACGATCAACCAGGGCGCCGTCCTGCCGTCCTCGATCCGGATGTTCGCGAAATGACCACGGCGACGGCGCCCGCCGGCCTGCGGGGCAGCCCGTGGCCGGCGTTCGCCGGGCGCCGGCTGGCCCGGTTCGCCGTGTCCCTGTGGGTGCTGATCACGGCGGCGTTCCTGATGATCCACCTGGTCCCCGGCGACCCGGTGCGGGCCGCGCTCGGCATGACCGCGCCCGCCGAGCTGGTGCGGGCGCGGCGCGCCGAGCTCGGCCTCGACGATCCACTGTGGACGCAGTACGGGCACTACCTGCACGGGCTCGTCACCGGGAACTTCGGCACGTCGATGGCGAGCGGGCAGCCGGTGACCCAGGTGATCGGCGACCGGCTGCCGGCGACGCTGCAGCTGGCCGCGCTGGCGTTCGTGGTGGTCATCCTCGTCGCCGTCCCGGTCGGGGTGTGCTTCGCGGTGCTGACCCGGGGCGGCCGCCGCCGCGGCACCGAGCTGGGATTCACGTCGGGGAGCGTGCTGCTCGCCGCCATCCCGGACTTCCTGCTGGCGGTCGGGCTGGTGGCGGTGCTCGCCGTCGGCCTCGGCTGGTTCCCGGTCGCGGGCGGCGACGGCCCGGGCGCGTACGTGCTGCCCGTGGCGGCCCTCACGATCGGGCCGGCCGCGGTGCTCGCCCGGATCGTCCGGGTGGAGCTGCTGTCCGTGCTGGGCGCCGACTTCGTCCGCACCGCGCGGGCGAAACGGCTGCCGGCGCGGCTGGTGTACGTCCGGCACGCGCTGCCGAACGCGCTGACCGCGACGCTGACCCTGGGCGGGCTGATGCTGACCGGCCTGGTGGCGGGCACGGTGCTGGTGGAGAACGTGTTCGCCTGGCCGGGCCTCGGCTCGACGATCGTGCAGTCGATCCTGCAGAAGGACTACCCGCTGGTGCAGGGGATCGTGCTCGTCTACGGCGTCGGCGTGCTGCTGGTGAACCTGCTGGTCGACGTCGTGCTCGGGCTGCTCGACCCGCGTTCGACGATCCGGGAGAGCTGAGGTGACGGCGATGCGCGCACGACGTTCGGTGTGGAAAGGCGGTTCGGTGTGGACGACGGCCGTGCGCACGCCGGTGGGCGCGTGCTCGGCGGTGCTGCTGGTGCTGGTGATCGCGCTGTCGGTGCTCGCGCCGCTGTTCTGGGGCGATGGCGCCGCGGTGGTCGACACCGACGCGATCGGCCAGGGCGCGTCCGCGGCGCACCCGTTCGGCACGGACGCCCTCGGCCGCGACATCTTCCTGCGCACGCTCGTCGCGACCCGGCTCTCGGTCGGTCTCGCGGTGCTCGCGACCGTGATCGGCGTCGGCGCCGGAGTCGTCCTCGGAGCGCTGCCGGCGGTGCTGCCGCGGTGGGCGGGCCGGCTGCTCACGTCGGTGATCGACATCGCCGTCGCGTTCCCCGGGCTGCTGCTGGCCCTGTTCTTCGCGGTGATCTTCGGCGTGGGCACGAACGGCGCGGTGCTGGCGATCGCGTTCGCGATGGCGCCGGCGTTCGCCCGGCTCGTCCAGACGCTCTCGGCGTCGGTCGCCGGGCGCGACTTCATCGCCGCGGCCCGGGTGTCCGGCGTCGGCCGGATCCGGCTGCTGGCCCGGCACGTGCTGCCGAACATCGGCGAGCCGCTGGTGGTGAACGCGACCATCGGCGCCGGGTCGGCGTTGCTCGCCTTCGCCGGGCTCTCGTTCCTCGGCATCGGCGTGCAGGCCCCGGACTACGACTGGGGCCGGCTGCTGCGCGAAGGCCTGGACGGGATCTACGTGACGCCGGTGGCCGCGCTCGCGCCCGCCGTCGCCGTGGTGCTCGCCGGGCTGGCGTTCAACCTGGTCGGGGAGACCGTGGCCGCCGTGGTCGGCGTCCGCTCCCGCGCCGCCCGGCGCGCGTCCGGTCCGCTGCCCGCGCCGCGCCCCGCCGTCGTCGAGGCACCTGCGGACGACGCCGTGCTCGTCGTCGAGAACCTGCAGGTGGCGTTCCCGCGCGCGGGTGGGTGGACGGTCCCGGTGCGCGGCGTGAGTTTCACCGTGCGCGCCGGCGAGGCGATCGGTGTCGTCGGCGAGTCCGGCTCCGGCAAGAGCCTGACGGCCCTGGCCGTCTCGCGGCTGATCGAGCTGCCCGGAGTGGTGACGGCGGACCGGCTGGAGTTCGCCGGGACGTCGCTGCTCACCGCGTCCGACCGCGAGCTGCGCGGCCTGCTCGGGACGTCCCTCGCGATGGTGTTCCAGGATCCGATGACGTCGTTCAACCCGGCGCGCCGCGTCGGTGGGCAGCTGGCCGAGGTGTCCGAGCAGCACCACGGCCTGTCGCGGCGTGAGGCGTTCGACCGTGCGGTGGACCGGCTGGCCGCCGTACGCGTCCCGGCCGCCCGGCGACGCGCCCGGCAGTACCCGCACGAGTTCTCCGGCGGCATGCGCCAGCGGGCGATGATCGGGATGGGCCTGATGGGCTCGCCGAAGCTGATCGTCGCGGACGAGCCGACCACGGCCCTCGACGTCACGGTCCAGCGCCAGGTGCTGCGGCTGCTGGCCCGCACGCGCGACGCCGAGGGCGCGGCGATCCTGCTGATCAGCCACGACATCGCGGTGGTTTCCCAGACGTGCGAACGGATGCTGGTGATGTACGCCGGTCGCGTCGTGGAGGACCTGCCGACGGCGGACCTCCCGGGCGCGGCCCGCCACCCGTACACCCGCGCGCTGCTGGCCACCACGGTCGACCTCGGCACGGACCGCGACGAGCCCCTCGCCGTGATCCCGGGCCGGCCGCCGGAGCCGGACCAGGTCCCGGTGGGCTGCGCGTTCGCCGCGCGGTGTCCCTTGGCGACCGAGCGCTGTCTCACCGAGGATCCGGTGCTGGAACGGTCCGGCGACGGCCACCGGGTGGCCTGCTGGCACCCGCACGAAACCGCCGTGAGTGTCCTTTCCGGACAGTCGCGAAAGGATGGTGCCGCGTGAGCGAGCTCCGGTTCGACACGGTGAGCGTCCGCTACGGCCGGCTGACGGCCGTCGACGGCGTCAGCCTGACCGTCCCGTCCGGCCAGGTCGTCGGCCTGGTCGGCGAGTCCGGCTCCGGCAAGTCGACGCTGGCCCGGGCCGCGGTCGGGTTGTCCCCGGTCAGCGGCGGCCGGGTACTGCTCGACGGCGTCGACGTCCGGCGGCTGCCCCGGCGCAAGCCGCTGCAGATGGTGTTCCAGGACCCGTATTCCTCGTTGGACCCGCGGATGGCCGTCGGCGAGTCCATCACCGAGGCGATGCCGCGCGGCGCGCACCGCGGCGCCGCCGCCCGGCGGGCCGAGGTGGCGCGCCTGCTCGAACTGGTGAACCTGGACCCGGAACGCGCCACGACGCTGCCCGGTCAGCTGTCCGGTGGGCAACGCCAGCGCGTCGCGCTCGCCCGGGCGCTGGCCGGGCAGCCGAAGGTGCTGATCGCCGACGAGATCACCTCCGCCCTGGACGTCTCGGTGCAGGGCGCCGTGCTCAACCTGGTCCGCGACGTCCAGCGGCGGCTCTCCCTGTCGATGCTGTTCATCTCCCACAACCTCGCCGTGGTGCGGTACGTCAGCGACTTCGTCGCGGTGCTCTACCTCGGCCGGATCGTCGAGGCCGGCCCGGCCCAGCAGGTGCTCACCGATCCGCAGCACCCCTACACGCGGGAGCTGCTGGCCGCCGCGCCGTCCGCGCACCACGGCCTGCTCGACGACCCGGGTGTCGACGCGCTCGCCGACACCGAACCCGCCGACCCGCACCACCCGCCTCCCGGCTGCCACTACCACCCGCGGTGCCCGATCGGCCCGCTCGTGCACCCCGACCGCACCGTCTGCCTCAGCGCCGACCCGGCGACCGAGGCCGCCGGACGGCCCCACTCCGCGGCCTGTCACTTCGCCGCGGCCCTTCCCACTGCGCCGAATCCCACGAGGAGATCCGCATGACCCGACGCCTGAGCGCCGACGACCTGTACGCCCTGGAGTTCCCGGAGCAGCCCGCGCTTTCGCCGGACGGCAAGCGGATCGTGTACGTCGTGCGCACCGCCGACCGCGACGCGGACCGCGACACCCGCTCGCTCTGGCAGGTCGCCACGAGCGGCGGCCCGGCGCGCCGGCTGACCCGCGGGACCGCCGACCTCGTCCCGGTGTGGTCGCCCGACGGCACGCGGATCGCGTTCCTGCGCGCCGCGGACGGCCCGGCGCAGCTGTGGCTGCTGCCCGCCGACGGCGGCGAACCGGAGCAGGTCACCACGCTCCCGCTCGGCGCGGGCAGCCCGGTCTGGCGGCCGGACGGCGCCGAGATCGCCTTCTCGGCCCCGGTCGACCTGGCCGCGGACGAGGGAGACGACGACGCGGCCCGCGGCCGCCGCGCCGGCGCCCCGGTGGTCGCCGACCGGCTCGACTTCAAGGCCGACGGCGCCGGTCTGCTGCGCACTCTGCGCAAGCACGTCCACGTGCTCGACGTCGCCTCCGGCGAGGTCCGGCAGGTGACGGCGGGGGACTGGCACGCGGGCGATCCCGCGTGGTCGCCGGACGGTGCGCTGCTGGCGTTCCCGGCCGGCCCGGAGGCCGACGCCGACCTGACGTTCCGCTCGGGCGCCTACACGATCGAAGCCGGCAACCGCCTCGCCGAGCCGCGCCCGGTCGGCTCCGGTGACGGCATGTGTGGCACGGTCACCTGGACCGCCGACGGTACCGCGCTGCTCGTCGTCGGCCGCCGCGACACCGCGCCCGGCCACCTCGGTCTGCTGCGGATTCCCGTGGACGGCGGGGAAACCGTCGACCTGGCCGCGCCGCTGGACCGGAACGTGATGCCGGGCGGGCCGGGGTATCCCGGCGCGGTCCCGGTGCTGAGCGGCGACGGCGCGACCGTGCTCTTCTGCGTCCGCGACCGCGGCTACACGCACCTCTACGCGGTCGGCGTCGACGGCGGCGAACCGCGGCTCGTCGCCGGTGGCGCGGGGAACACCCTGTCGAACCTGAGCGTCGCCGGGGAGACCGCGGCGGTCGTGTTCACCACCCCGGCGTCGTACGGCGAGATCGCGACGGTCGCCGTCGCCGGGGGAGAACCCGACGTGCTCACCACGCACGGCAGCGGGGTCGGGGCCGAGCTGTTCACCCACGAGGAGCGCGAGTTCACCGTCTCCGACGGCACGGTCGTGCACGGCTGGCTGCTGCGCGACCCCGGCCGCACCGGCCCTCTGCCGCTGCTGCTCGACATCCACGGCGGCCCGCACAACGCGTGGAGCGGCACCGCCGACGCCGTCCACACCTACCACCAGGAGCTCGCCGCGCGCGGCTGGGCGGTGCTGCTGCTCAACCCGCGTGGCAGCGACGGTTACGGCGAAGCGTTCTACACCGCGGCCGTCGGCGCCTGGGGTGTCGCCGACGCCAAGGACTTCCTCGAGCCGCTGGACGCGCTCGTCGCCGAAGGGATCGCGGACGCACAGCGGCTCGCCGTCGCCGGCTACAGCTACGGCGGCTTCATGACGTGCTACCTGACCAGCCACGACGACCGGTTCGCCGCGGCCGTCGCGGGCGGGGTCGTCAGCGACGCGGTCAGCATGGCCGGCACCTCCGACAGCGGGCACTACCTCGGCGTCGCCGAGCTGGGCGGAGCGTCCTCTGTGGACCAAGCGCACTTCGGCGAGTCGTCGCCGCTGGCCCGGGTCGGGCAGGTCCGCACGCCGACGCTCGTGGTGCACGGCGCCGACGACGACCGCTGCCCGGTCGGGCAGGCCGAGCAGTGGTTCACGGCGTTGCGCGAACAGGGCGTGCCGACCCGGCTGGTGCTCTACCCCGGCGCGTCGCACCTGTTCATCCTGGAGGGGAAGCCCTCGCACCGCACGGACTTCAACCGCCGCGTCGTCGACTGGGTCGAGCAGCACGCGGGCTCGCCGGGGCGCGTCCCGCTCGACGGCGCGCACTGGCAGCGGCGGCTGACCGCGCTCGCGCGCAAGTACCGCGTGCCCGGCGCGGCCCTGGGCATCCTGCGTCTCGACGGCGACGAGCAGGTCTTCGCGCACACCGGCGTGCTCAACAAGGCGACCGGCGTCGCCGTCACGGACGAGTCGGTGTTCCAGATCGGCTCGATCACCAAGGTGTGGACGGCGACCGTCGCCATGCAGCTGGTCGACGAAGGCCTGCTCGACCTGGACGCGCCGATCGCCGACGTGCTGCCGGAGCTGCGGCTGGCCGACCCCGACGTCACCAAGCAGGTGACGCTGCGGCACCTGCTGACCCACACCAGCGGCATCGACGGCGACGTCTTCACCGACACCGGCCGCGGCGACGACTGCGTGGAGAAGTACGTCGCCGTGCTGGACCAGGCCGCGCAGACCCACCCGCTCGGCGCGACCCTGTCCTACTGCAACTCGGGCTTCATCCTGGCCGGCCGGGTCATCGAAAAGCTGACCGGCAAGACCTGGGACGCGGCCCTGCGGGAGCGGCTGTTCACCCCGCTCGGCCTGACGCACACGGGCACGCTGCCCGAGGAGGCGCTGCTGTTCGGCGCGGCGATGGGCCACGTCGCGGCGGGCGACGACGAGCCGCAGCCGGCGCCGGTCTGGGGCCTGCCGCGCTCGGCGGGCCCGGCCGGCCTGATCACGGCGACCCCGGCGGACGTCCTGGCCTTCGCCCGCCTGCACCTGCGGGGCGGCCTCGGCCCGGACGGCGCGCGCGTCCTCTCGGAGTCGGCCGCGACGGCGATGACGCAGTGGCAGGCGGACATGCCGGACAAGCACACCCTCGGCGATTCGTGGGGCCTCGGCTGGATCCGCTTCGACTGGGACGGCCACCGCGTCTACGGCCACGACGGCAACACGATCGGGCAGTCGGCGTTCCTCCGCATCCTGCCGGACCAGGGCCTCGCGGTCACGCTGCTCGCCAACGGCGGCGGCACCCACGACCTGTACGAGGAGCTGTACCGCGAGATCTTCGCGGAACTGGCGGGCGTCGCGATGCCGCAACCGCTCTCGCCCGCTGCTACACCGCCAGAGGTGGACGTCTCGGAGTTCCTCGGGACATACGAGCGGGAGTCGGTGCGGACGGAGATCCTCAGCGGAGACTCGGGCCTGCGCATCCGCCAGACGGTCACCGGCCCGCTCGCCGAGCTGGTCCCAGAGCCGACGACCGAGGACGACCTGATCCCGATCAGCGCGACCCAGTTCGCGTTGCGCCCGAAGGGGACGAGGTCCTGGCAGTCGGTGACGTTCTACCAGCTCCCGACGGGGGAGCGGTACCTGCACAGCGGAGTCCGAGCGACCCCGAAGGTGAGCTGATCGGCTTGGTCTCGCGGGCCTGAAGTCCGTGAATGGCACATCGAGGGACTCAGAGTCCCTCGATGTGCCATTCACGGCTTACGCCCACCGCGGTCAGGGGACGATGACCACCCGCCGGTCGTCGCCGTCGTCTTTCCATGCCGCTTCGACGTCCTCCAGGGGGACGGTGCGGGTGTCGATCCGGAAGGTGCCCCGGCCGACTTCCGCGGCGAGGGCGGGCAACTCCGCGACGATGTCCCGGGTGGGCACCGAACCCTGGCCACTGCCTACGAGCTGCAGCCGTGCGGCCCGCAACGCGGCCGAGGGCAGCGACGCCGTCCGGCCCGCCACCGAGCCGATCTCGATCCACGTCAGGGGCTTGGCCCGGTCCGCGCGGTGCGTGACGATCCCGCCCATCGTCTCGGCGGTCGGTTCACCCCAGACGTAGTCCAGGACCACGTCGACGTCCGCGGCCGCGGTGGCGACGTCGGCGAGCGGGACCGCGACGTCGGCGCCCAGGCCCGGCAGCGTCGCGAGGCGGCCGGGATCCCGGCCCGCGGCGACGACCCGCCCGGCGCCGAGGTGCCGGGCCACCTGGACGGCCAGCCGGCCCGCGTTGCCGGTCGCGCCCAGGACGAGGACGTCCTGCCCGGCCGCGAACTCGATCCGCCGCCGCAGCGCGATCCACGCCGACATCGCCGGGTTCATGCCCGCGGCCACGAGCGCCGGGTCGACGTCCGCGGGCAGCACGACACTGCGCCGCAGGTCCACCACCGTCCGCTCGGCGAGCGCGCCCATCGCCGTGTCCGGCAGGACGAAGTAGCGCAGGCTGCCGTCGGGCGCGCGGCCCACGCCGTCGATGCCGGGCACGAACGGCAGCTCGGCGGACTCGGTGTAGTGCGAACCGTCGGCCTGCGACCGCACCCGCGGGTGCAGGCCGACGGCGACGACGTCGACGAGCACCTCGTCCGGAGTGCTCGGTTCGGGCTCGGGAAAGTCCTGGCAGGAGGGCGGTGTGCCGAACGACGTGACGACTGCTGCGCGCATGAGGACCTCTCGAAGATGATTGGTAGTGCCAACTAGATTAGCTGGCACTACCAACTAATTCAAGGTAGTCTCGGCGCATGACCGAACCCGGGCCCGACGAGGTGCTGGACAACCTGGTCCAGGTTTCCTTCACGGTGATGGCGCTGCTCAGCCGCGCGGCGGCGGCGCACGACCTGTCGCTGACGCAGCTGCGCGCGCTGGCGATCCTGCGCGACCGCACGCCCAAGATGGCCGAGCTGGCGGAACACCTCGGGCTGGACCGCTCGTCGGTGACCGGCCTGATCGACCGGGCCGTCAAGCGGGGCCTGGTCCGGCGGGAGGCCAGCGCCGACGACGGGCGCTCGGTGCGTGTCGGCCTGACCGAAGAAGCGCACCGCCTCGCCCGGAAACTGGAGGTGGAGATCGCCGGGCTGCTGGGGCCGCTGACCCGCGACCTCACCCCGGCCGAGCGGAACCGCCTGGGCGCGCTCCTCGGCCGGATGCTCCCATGAGCCGCGTCACGCGCGGGAACACCGCGGATCCCCAGGCGTTGTAACGGGTGTCGGTACGGCGGGGTCCCCGGGCCTCACCTTCAGCCGGCGCGGAGAGACACCGCGCCGCGCCACCCGCCGAGAGGCGACCCCCGTACCGGCCCCGGACTCCCGTTTCCGCTCGCAGGTCTCCCCCCAGCCTTCGCTGAGCGGGAGCGGGACTCACTTGTCCGAAGTGGACACCGGCGGCTCGGTGAACGTCGCGCTCGAGCGGCGGATCAGCGCGAACGCCTCGTCCGTGCCGCTCGCCGCCGCGAACTTCGCAAGTCGCTCGGCGCCGGTCGAGCGTCATCGGCGGCCTCCCGCGTGGGGAACCGTCCGCCCGCGGGAGTCAGCTGTCCGAGGCGGCCGTATCGCTCGAGCGGCGGATCAGCCAGCTGAGCGCGAAGGCCACCAGCCCGATGCACCCGGCCACGACGAACGCCATCCGCAGTCCCGAGGCGTCCGGGCTGCCCGCCGTCGCGTCCGCGGTGCCGAGCGTCGCCACGCTGACGAACAGAGCCGTCCCCATCGCGCCCGCCACCTGCTGCAACGTCGACAGGATCGCGCTGCCGTGCGAATACAGGTGCTCGGGCAGCACGCCGAGCGACTCGGTCATCAGCGGCGTCATCATCAGGCCCAGCCCGGCCATCAGCAGCACGTGGATCCCGATCACCGCGATCAGCGCCGAGTCCGGCCCCAGCAGCGTGAACAGCCACAGCGACAGCGCCATGGCCGCCGCGCCGGGAATCACGAGCGGGCGCGCGCCCACGCGGTCGAACAACGCGCCCACCGGACGGCCCAGCAGCCCCAGCACGAGCCCGCCCGGCAGCACCGCCAGCCCGCTGACGAACGTGCTCGTCTTCAGCACCGTCTGCAGGTAGAGCGGCAGCAGGATCGCGGCCGCGCCGATCAGGCAGACGAACAGCAGCGCCGTCAGCACCAGCGCCACGACGAACGGCCGGTGGGTGAACGGCCGCAGGTCCAGCAGCGCGCGGTCACGGCGTTGCAGGCGCACCTGGCGCCACGTGAACACCACGAGCGCGACCAGCCCCACGACGATCGGCAGCCACGCCGGCACCGGCGGCTCTGCCCCGCCCGCTTCGCCGGTCGACGACAGCCCGTACAGCAGCCCGCCGAAGCCGATCGCGGACAGCAGCACCGACGGGACGTCCAGCGGCACCCGGCGGTTCTCGCTGTAGAGCCGCAGCCGCAGCAGGCCGATCACCAGCGCGGCGAGCGACAGCGGCAGCACGATCCAGAACATCCACCGCCAGCCCAGCCCCGACAGCACCGCACCGCCGATCGTCGGCCCGATGGCCGGCGCCACGGCGATGACGATCGTGATCGTGCCCATCGTCGCGCCCCGCCGCTTCGGCGGCACCAGCCGCATCACGGTCGTCATCAGCAGCGGCAGCATCACGGCCGTGCCGCACGCCTGCACGACGCGCCCGACCATCAGCACCCCGAACCCGGGCGCGAGGGCGCTGATCAGCGTGCCGAGGCTGAAGGCCGTCAGCGAAACGAGGAACACCTGCCGCGGCGTGAACCGCTCCAGCAGGAACCCGGTCGTCGGGATCACCACGGCCATCGTCAGCAGGAACCCGCTGGTCAGCCACTGCACGGTGGTCGTCGGCACGTGCAGGTCGACGGTCAGGTCCCGCAACGCGACGCTCAGAATGGTCTCGTTGAGGATCATCACGAACGCCGACAGCACGAGAACGCCGATGAGGAGCCCCGAGCCCGCCGGGGCGTCCGTCCGGTCGTCGGTGGGTGCGGTGTGCACGGTGTCGGTCATCGGGGTGGGAGCTCCTGGTCGCCGCGCCGGCGGAGTGGGCCACCTTCGACGCCGGCGACGATCGGGGAAGGCGTGCGCTGGTTCTCCCTTGCAGTCTGCCTGGGCGGCGGCCCCGGTGTCACGGCGGTTTCGGCAGTGGAGCCGGTCACACCCGAGGAAAGGGAACCCCCTGCGACACCCGCGACACGGTCCGATATGCTTCTGCGAGTACGGACTTCCGGAGCGCGCGATTAGCTCAGCGGGAGAGCGCTTCCCTGACACGGAAGAGGTCACTGGTTCAATCCCAGTATCGCGCACCAGGGTTCCCCAACCCTTACAGCGGAGTTCGTACCGCGGGCGATTAGCTCAGGGGGAGAGCGCTTCGTTCACACCGAAGAGGTCACTGGTTCGATCCCAGTATCGCCCACCCGAGATTCGCGGAAGAGCCCTGTTTGCGGAATGCGCAAACAGGGCTCTTCTCGTCTGTGTCCTGTGGGGCCGAGCCCCCATACCCCCGCCTGGGGCGCGCCCCCGGACCCCGCGTGTGGTTCCTTTGGTCTGGCGGCTCGCCTTTCGTTGTTCCCCCTTTCGGGTAATCGTCGCACGTTCCCGGTGATGTCCACTGTGGATCTTGGTGGCTGGCGTCACCGCGGTTTGTGCTGGTCGGGCCTTGACAAGAAAAGTTGTCGGTGGGAATGTGGTGGGTGACGGGACCTCGACTTCTGGGAGCGGACATGTCTTTTCAGGCCTACCTCGACAATGCCGAGAAGCAGACTGGCATCACCCCTCGGGGCTTTCTGGAGCTGGTTGGTGGTCAGGGGCTGACCAAACAGGGGGAGATCGTCGCCTGGCTCAAGGCTGAGCACGGGCTGGGGCACGGGCACGCCACCGCCGTGGCACGACTTGTCGTCAAGGGGCCGGAGTTCGTCGCGGAGCACCATGGTGCTGTTCACCTCGACGGGCTTGCCGCCCGAGGCTGATCCTCGAGCGGCGTTTTGTTCACGCCGCCTGACTCGCTGCCCGGAGCGGCCAACATGGCGGCCGGAGTGGCCAACACGCCCAGGTTGGCGGCCTGTTGGCCACTCCGGCCGGTGAGTTGGTCACTCCGGTACGCGGCAGGGGCCGATTTCGCTGGCTCCGGTTCTCACTCCGGCGCCTTCGCCAACTGCGCCAGCTGATCGCGCGCCGCACTCGCGACGTCGGACGGCACTCCCAGCTCGCCGAGCATCTCCGCGGCGGCCGCCATCTCGGCCGTGCGGCGGACGGCGTGGGTGTGGGAGCCCGTGACCAGTCGCTCCACAGTGGACTCGTCCGCGGCCGTCAGCTCGTCGGTGATCAGCTTCCACAGCCAGTCCTCGCACCCCGCGGCCCGCGCGGCGTGCAGCGCCTCGACCACGGCCGCCGACATGCCCTTGAAGAACACGCTCCGCAGCAGTTTCCGCTCCGCCGCCAGGCCGGCCTCGCCCGGCATGACCTCGACGGCCGCGCCGAGGCCGTTGAGAATCCCGGCCACCGAACCGGCCGCCGTGCCGGTCGCGAGCATCGGCACCCGCAGCCCGCGGCCCGGCACCGGCGCCATGATCGCGACGTCCGCAAAGCCCGCGCCGCGCGAAGCCGCCGTCGAAGCCAGCCGGCGCTTCGCCCCGGGGGACGCCGTGTTCAGATCGGCCCAGAGCGCGTCCGGCGCCAGGCCGGCGAGCCCCGCGGACAGCGCGTCGTGGGCGGCCGACGCGCTGTTCACGCTCAGCACGACGTCCGCGCCCGTCGCGGCTTCGGCCTCGGAGCCGGTGGCGACGATCCCTTCCGGCGCCGGCACGGCCGGGTCATAGCCGCGGACCACGGCGCCGGCCGCCGCCAGGTCGCGGGCGAGCGCGCCGCCGGCTTCGCCGAGCCCCAATACCGCGATGGTTCCGCGCATAGCACAATCCTCTCCAGGCACCTACGATCAAGTGAACGATCTGTTCGACAAAATTGTCAACAAACAGGGGTGGGAGTATGACGGAGACTGCCGCGGACCAGCGGCCGGGGGAACGATCCGTGGTGGCCGCCGTCCGCGACGCCATCGTCCGCGGCGAGTTCGTCCCCAACCAGCGGCTGGTCGAGGCGGATCTGTCCGCCCAGTTCGCGGCCAGCCGCGCCAGCGTGCGGTCCGCGCTCATCGAGCTCACCAACGAAGGTCTGGTCGAGCGGGTGCAGAACCGCGGCGCGCGGGTGCGCGCGGTCTCGCTGGAGGAGGCCGTCGAGATCTCCGAGGTGCGGATGATGCTCGAGTCCCTGTGCGCGGCGAAGGCCGCCGAGCGGATCACCGACGCCGAGATCGCCGAGCTGCGCGAGCTGGGGGAGGCGATGCGCGCCGCGGTGTCGGGCGGTGACGTCGTCGGGTACTCCGGGCTCAACCAGCGGCTGCACCGCCGGGTCCGCGAGATCGGCGGCCAGCGCACGGCCGAGCAGGTGCTCGAACGGCTGCGCGGGCAGAGCGTCCGCCACCAGTTCCGGCTGGCCATGCGCCCCGGCCGGCCGCAGGTCTCGCTGCCCGAGCACCTGGCGATCATCGACGCGGTCTGCGCGCATCACCCGGTCGAGGCCGCCGAAGCCGCGCGGGTCCACCTGCAGAGCGTCATCGAAGCGCTGCGCGAGGCGGACGCCGCCGAGGTCTCCCACCTCCGCTGACCCGTGTCGTCCGTCTGCGTACGCGTGTCGTCCATCCAGGTCCGGGTGGGTATCCGCGGCCGCGGTCGTGCCGGTACCGGAATGGCGAACACACGTACCCCGGCGGACGACACGCGTACTCAGGCGGACGACACGGCGTCGGGGGAGTCTGACTGAGTCGTCGCCAAGATTGTTGACAATATCGTCGACTCTATCTAGCGTCGACGGCATGGAACCGGTCATCGTCACGAACCCACCCCGCGCCGACGCCGGGCAGGTGACCAAGCTGGCGGAGTACGGCGTGGCCACGGTCCACGAGGCGCTCGGCCGCAGTGGGCTGCTCGGCCCGGACCTGAGGCCGATCCAGGACGGCGCGCGGATCGGCGGCACCGCCGTCACGGCGTTGTGCTGGCCGGGGGACAACCTGATGATCCACGCGGCCGTCGAGCAGTGCCAGGAGGGTGACGTCCTGGTCGTCACCACGACTTCGCCGTCGCGCGACGGCCTCTTCGGCGAGCTCTTCGCCACCGCGCTGCGCCACCGCGGGGTGCGCGGGCTGGTCATCAACGCCGGCGTCCGCGACGTCGCCGAGCTGCGCGAACTGGGCTTCCCGGTGTGGTCGGCCGCGGTCAGCGCCCAGGGCACGGTCAAGGCGACGGCCGGCGCGGTCAACGTCCCGGTCGTGCTCGGCGGCCAGGTCGTCCACCCGGGCGACGCGATCCTGGCCGACGACGACGGCGTGCTGCGCGTGCGGCGCCAGGACGTCGAAGAGGGCTTGAAGGCGTCCCAGGCCCGGCTGGAGAAGGAAGCCGCCGCGCGTGAGGCGTTCGCCGCCGGACAGCTCGGCCTCGACCGCTACGGCCTGCGCGAAAAGCTCGAGGCCCTGGGCGTCCGCTACCTCACCGCCGAGGAGTACGAGAAGGAGCAGGGATGACCGGCGTGCGCTGCATGCTCATGCGCGGGGGCACCTCGAAGGGCGCCTACTTCCTCGCCGAGGACCTGCCCGCCGACCCGGCCGAACGCGACGACCTGCTGCTGCGGATCATGGGCAGCCCCGACCCGCGCCAGATCGACGGCCTCGGCGGCGCGCAGCTCGTCACCAGCAAGGTCGCGATCGTCTCGCCACCCGGTGGCCCCGATCGCGACGTCGACTACCTGTTCCTGCAGCTCGGCGTCGACGAGGCCACCGTCTCCGACCGCCAGACCTGCGGCAACCTGCTCGCCGGGGTCGGCCAGTTCGCCGTCGAGCGCGGCCTGGTCCCGGCCGGCGGCGAACGCACCACCGTGCGGGTCCTGCTGGTCAACACCGGCGCCATCGCGGTCTCGACGTTCGCCACCCCCGGCGGCGAGGTCGACTACGCCGGTTCGCTCGCGATCTCCGGCGTGCCCGGCACGGCCGCGCCGGTGGAACTGGACTTCGCCGAGACCGAAGGCTCGGTCTGCGGCAGCCTGTTGCCCACCGGCAACGTCCGCGACGACGTCGGCGGCCTCGAAGTGTCCTGTGTGGACAATGGGATGCCGGTCGTGGTGGCCCGCGCCACCGACTTCGGCATCACCGGCTACGAACCGGTCGAAGAGCTGACCGGGCTCGCCGGCCGCATCGACGCCCTGCGCCTCGAAGCGGGCAAGCTGATGGGTCTCGGCGACGTCAGCGGCAGTTCCGTCCCGAAGACGACGCTCGTCGCGGCCCCGCGTGACGGCGGAGCGATCGCCACCCGGACGTTCATCCCGGTGAAACCGCACCCGGCGATCGGTGTGCTGGGCGGCGTCAGCGTGGTGACGGCACTGCTGCTCGACGGCGCCGTCGGCCACGAACTCCTGGTCCGCCCGCCCGCCGGTGAACCGATCGAAATCGAGCACGCGAGTGGCACGCTCGGCGTCGGCATCGAGTTCGACACCACGGTCACGCCGCCGCGGGTGGCCCGCTCGACGGTGTTCCGCACGGCCCGGAAGTTGTTCGACGGCACCGTTTTCCCCCGTTCCTGAGGAGCCGGCCATGCCCGGCCCCTCGCCCCGCCACGGCGACACCGGCATCGGGCCGACCTACCTGTGCCGCGACCGGACGGCCACGAGCTGGAGCTCTACTGGAAACCGAGCGTCGGGCGCCTTGACCACGTGAACCACCTCGCGCAGAAGTCCTACGACCACGGACTGGACACGCTCGACCGGGCGCCCGCACCACATCGCGTTCGCCACCGGCACCCGCGAGGACGTCCTGCGCGCGGCCGACATCGCGCTCGACAACGCTCAGCTCCTGCGGGGCTCTTCCGGGGCGTCGGCTTCGTCCCCGTGGGCCAGGGTGCGCAGGGACGAGAACATGCTGACCCGGCGCATGTCCATCAGCTGCCAGCCGCGGGCGATGCCGAAGGCGAGGTCGCCGATCAGCACGTAGTACAGGGTGCGCAGCGGTTCCCAGTTGCCCGGTTCGGTGAGGAGCTCGACGCCGGCGTAGATCTCGAAGCCCGCGATCACCAGCAGCGCCGACGCCATGCGCAGCGAGCTCCAGTGTCCCCGCCGGTGCCGCACCGCCGTGACGATCGAGCGGGTCGCGGCCGCGTCGAACACCAGGATGCCCACCCCGGACGCGACCGCCCAGCCGCCCGGGGTGCTCCCGGGCACGAGGATCATCAGCGACAGCACCAGCGCGTTGGTGAACAGCAGCATCGCCGCCGACGCGCGGGTGTGGTACTCGGCGTGCGTCGTCGTCCGGCGGACACGCTCGGGCGACACCGAGACGGCCACGAACAGCAAGCCGATCAACGCCCCGCTCGCCCCGGCGACGGCGACGGCGAATTCGTGGTACTCGTCGGGGATGCCCATCGGCGCAACGTACTTCACCGGTCCGGTCCGCGCGCGAAGGAGCTTTGTGGTGTGATCGACGGCATGGGCGACACGATGCTGGCGGGCCGGCTCGATCTGGACAAACGGGAGTTCGGCGTCGAGGAGGTGCCGATTCCGGAGCCGGGACCGGGACAGGTGCGGATCGCGGTCGCCGCGGCCGGCGTCTGCCTGTCCGACCTGCACCTCATCGACGGCACCCTGCCCGGCACCGGCCGGGTCACCCTCGGCCACGAGGTCTCGGGCACCGTCGACGCGCTCGGCCCGGACGTCCCGGAGCACCTCACCGCCGGCCTGCGCGTCACGCTCCAGGCGGGCCAGTCGTGCGACGTCTGCGACCGCTGCCTGCGCCGGCAGCCGTGCCTGCGTCCGCGGGTGCGGGGCGTGCACTACGACGGCGGCTGGGCGGAGTACGCGCTCGCCCGGGCCGACACGGTCGTCCCGATCCCCGACGACCTGCCGTTCGACCAGGCGGCGATCATCCCGGACGCGGTGTCGACGCCGTACGCGGCGGTGGTCGCGACCGCCCAGGTCCGCCCGGCGCGCTCGGCGGGGGTGTGGGGCGCGGGCGGCCTCGGCGTCCACGGCCTGCAGGTGCTGCGTCTCGCGGGCGCGGCGCCGATCGTCGCGATCGACCCGATGCCCGCCGCCCGGGAACGAGCGCTGTCGTTCGGCGCGGACGTCGCGCTGGACCCCGCCGCGGCGGACTTCGCCGAGCGGATCGGCGCGCTGACCGGTGGGCGCGGGCTGGACTACGCGTTCGACTTCGCCGGGTACGCGGCGGTGCGCGAGCAGGCGGCCGCGGTGCTGGGCGCGCAGGGCGCGATGGTGCTCGCCGGCCTCACGAACGCCCCGCTGCACCTGCCGGACAGCACCGGGCTGAGCGTGCGGGGCCAGCGGATCCTCGGGCACTTCGGTTCGTCGGGCGAGCACGTGCTCGAACTCGTCGCGCTGGCGCGCCACGGCCGGCTCGACCTGTCCCGGTCGATCAGCGCGCACATCCCGCTGGCGGAGGCGGATCGGGCCGTGAAGCAGCTGGCGGACAAGACGGGCAACCCGATCCGGCTGATCCTCGTCCCGTGATCTCGTGTCCCATGTGGACGGTGTTCGACAGATTCGACGGTGCGGTCACGGTGCTCCGGGAGCCGGTGTAACGACTGGCCTTCCCGCGCCGATGACGCCCCTGTGAGTCTGAAGGAAGCCCCGGTCATCAGCAACGGCTGGCGTGTCACGGCAAAGTTCACGATGACCGGTCGCGAGACCGAGATCCTCGATCTCATCGGCGAAGGCCTGCGCAACCATGAGATCGCCCGGCGGTTGGTGATGAGCGAAGCGACGGTGAAAACGCACATCAACAACCTCTTCGCCAAGGCGGGCTTCCACTCGCGGGAAGACGCGGTCCTGTACGCGATCGGCACCGCCGAGCCGGGCCGCTACCACCGAGTGGACTGACGCCGGTGACACCGGACCGCCGCGACGGCCGAGCCGTCGCGGCGGCCTCCGGTCAGTTTGCCGCCACCGCCGCGGGTTCCGGCGGCACGGGCGTCGAAGCCACCGGCGTGTGCCGGGGCAGGAACGCCGCGATGCCCAGCGCGATGAGCGCCGCGCCCGACCCCATCGCCAGCACCACGCGGAATCCGCTCGCCGCGGGCAACGTCGCCGGTCCGAACTGGACAGTCAGCTGCGCGAGCACCAAACCGGCCGTCGCGCTCGAGATGGACGTGCCGATCGAGCGCATCAGGGTGTTCAAACTGTTCGCCGCGGCCGTTTCCGACACCGGGACCGCCGCCATCACCAGGCCCGGCATCGCGCCGTAGGCGAGGCCGATGCCACCGCCGATGACGCACGAGATCAGCACCAGGTGCCAGACCTGGCTCATCAGCACGATGCCGATCGCGTAGCCGATCGCGACGACCACCGCGCCGAGCATCAGCGTCGTCTTCGGGCCGCGGGTGCGTGAGATCCGCGCGGACACCGGCGCGAGCGCCATCATGACCAGACCCGACGGCGCCATCACGAGGCCCACCACCAGCATCGACCGGCCGAGGCCGTACCCGGTGGCCGCCGGCAGCTGCAGCAGCTGGGGCAGGACCAGCGACATCGCGAACATCGCGAAGCCGAACACCGCGGACGCGAGGTTGGTCAGCAGCACCTGGCGCCGCGCGGTGGTGCGCAGGTCGACCAGCGGCTGCCGGGTCCGCAGCTCCCAGCGGCCCCACAACAGCAAGACGACGACAGCGGCGGCGAACAGGCCGAGCGTCGGCGCGCTGCCCCAGCCCCAGTCGGCGCCCTTGGAAATGGCCAGCAGCAGGCACACCAGGGCGATCGACAGCCCGGCCGCGCCCGGCACGTCGAACCGGCCGCCGGTGCGCACCGGCGACTCGGGCACCAGCGCGACCACGAGCCCGGTGACGACCAGGCCGAGCCCGGCCGACGTCCAGAACAGCACGTGCCAGTCGGCGTGCTCGGCCAGCAGCGCGGCCGCGGGCAGCCCCAGGGCGCCGCCGACACCGAGTGACGCGCTCATCAGCGCCGTCGCGGACCCGAGCCGTTCGGCGGGCAGCTCGTCGCGCATGATGCTGATCCCGAGCGGGATGACACCCGCCGCGAGGCCCTGCAGCGCCCGCCCGGCGACCATCGGCAGCAGGGTGTCGGACAGCGCGCCGATCGCCGAGCCGACGACCAGGGCGCCGAGGCTGATCAGCAGCATCCGCCGCTTGCCGTACATGTCGCCGAGCCGCCCGACCGTCGGCGTCGCGACCGCGCCGGCGAGCAGGGTGGCCGTGATGGCCCAGGTCGCGTCGGAGGCGGACGCGTGCAGCAGGCCGGGCAGGGCCGGGATCAGCGGGATCACCAGCGTCTGCATCAGCGAGACGACGATGCCGGCGAACGCGAGGACGGCGACGACGAGGCTCGCTCTCGGCGCGGTTTCCCCGGCGGGGGCGGAAGGTCTGGACACGGGCGGGTCCTCCAACGGGGACACAACGGGGGACGGATCGGGCGTTCGGGTCGAATTAAATCAATCGCTTGACTTAGCTTAGCAGCCTTCGGTTGACTGCTGACGAACTGACGGCCCACCACGAGGAGGATGCACGGTGACCGACGAGGTCCTCAGCTATCCGATGCCGGCGCCCGCGGCGCTCGAACCGCCCGCCGACTGGGCGCGCCTGCGGCAGCGGTGCCCGGTCGCCGCCGTCCGGCTGCCCAGCGGCGACCAGGCGTCGCTGCTGACCCGCTACGACGACGTCAAGCAGGTACTGTCCGACCCGCGCTTCACCCGCGTGCTCAACGCTTCCGACGCCGCGCGCCTCACCGACTCCGAGTCCGGCGGGGTGTTCAACAGCGAGATGGCGAACACGCTGCCGCAGGAGGGCGAGGGCCACCAGCGCTGGCGCCGGATGATCAGCAAGTGGTTCACGGCCAAGCGGATGGCGGCGCTGCGCCCGGGCATCGCCGCGATGGCCGGCCGGCTCGTGGACGAGATGGTCGCGTCGGGTGCTCCGGCCGACCTCAAGGCGAGCGTCGGGTTCCCGCTGCCCGTCTGGGTGATCTGCGACCTGCTCGGCGTCCCGGACGCCGACCGCGAGAAGTTCGCGCACTGGTCGGACAACCTGCTCAACCTCACGCGCTACACCCAGGCCGAGACCGACGCCGCCCAGGCCGAGTTCGGCGCCTACATGCTCGCGCACGTCACGGCCAAGCGGGCCGAGCCGGGCGACGACCTGCTCAGCGACCTGATCACCGGCGCCGCCGAGCCGCTCCCGGACACGATCCTGGTGGCCACCGGCCAGGGGCTGCTCGTCGCCGGGCACGAGACGACGGCCAACATGATCGGCAAGATGCTCGGCCTGCTGCTGTCGGAGCGGGCGCGCTGGGAGCAGCTGCTGGCCGACCCGTCGCTGGTGCGCACCGCGGTGGAGGAAGCGCTGCGGTTCGACGCCAACCCCGGCATCGGCATGCCGCGCTACCTCGGCGAAGAGGTCCAGCTGGGCGGCGAGGTGCTGCCGCGCGGCACCACCGTCCTGTGCAGCATGGCGGCCGCCAACCGCGACGAAGGCGCGTTCGACGCCGCCGGCGAGATGGACCTGACCCGCAGCCCCAACCCGCACCTCGCCTTCGGTGCGGGCTCGCACTCCTGCCTGGGCCAGGCCCTCGCGCGGACCGAGCTGCAGGTCGTCCTGGAAGTGCTGCTGCGCAAGGTGCCGTCGCTGGCGCTCGCCGTCGAACCGGGGGAGCTGCGCCGCGTCGAAGGCCTCGCCGTCGGCGGCCTGCGCGAGCTGCCGGTGCGCTGGTGAAGACCGCCCGCGCGGACACCACCCGCGGGCTGATCCTGACGACGGCGGAGCGGCTGTTCGCCGAGCACGGCGTCTACGCGGTGTCGAACCGGCAGATCAGCGAGGCCGCCGGGCAGGGCAACAACACCGCGGTCGGCTACCACTTCGGCACCAAGGCCGACCTGGTCCGCGCGATCGCCCGGCGGCACACCGAGGGGATCGAGGTGACCCGGACCCGGATGGTCGGCGCCGTGCCCGCCGGCGCGGACGTGCGGACCTGGGTCGCGTGCCTGGTCCGCCCGGCGACTGACCACCTCGGCGCACTGTCCGGCCCGACCTGGTTCGCCCGGTTCGGCGCGCAGGTCATGACGGACCCGGCGCTGCGCGGGATCATGGTCGAAGAGGCGCTGGCCGTCCCGTTGCTGCACCGGACCCTGCTCGGCCTGCACGGCTGCCTGCCCGCCCTGCCCGCCGACGTGCGGGCCGAGCGTGCCGACATGGCGCGTCAGCTCATGGTCCACACCGTGTCATCCAGGGCTTCGCCCTGAGCCGGGGGCTCCGCCACCCGGACCCCCGAACGACCGGGTGTGCCGAACGCGAACGCGCGCTCGCCTTCGGTACTCCGACCCCGCGCGCCGGCTGGCACGCCGCCGGGACGGGCCTGATCGACGCGCTCGTCGGCCTCTGGCTCGGCCCGGTCACCACCACGAATGAAGGAGAGTTCCGATGAAGGTAGCCGTCGACACCGAAAAGTGCTGCGGCGCGGGAACCTGCGTGATGCTCGCCCCGGACGTTTTCGACCAGGGCGAGGACGACGGCATCGTCATCCTCCTCGACGAGCACCCCGCCGAGGAGCTGCACGCCACGGTCCGGGAAGCCGCGAACGTCTGCCCGGCCACGGCGATCACGCTCTCGTGAAGGTCGTTGTCGCCGGGGCGTCCGCCGCGGGCTTGGCGACCGTGGAGGCCCTGCGCCGCAAGGGGTTCGATGGCGAGCTGACGCTGCTCGGCGCGGACGCGCGGCTGCCGTACGACCGGCCCCCGCTGTCCAAGCAGGTCCTGTCCGGCGCCTGGGCACCGGAGCGCGCCCAGCTGCGGACGGCCGCCGTCCTGTCCTCTTTGGACGTCCACTTGCTCCTGGACGACCCGGCCGCGGGCCTGCACGCCGGCACGCGGACGGTGCGCACCGCCTCGGGCCGGGAGCTGGCCGCGGACGCCGTGGTCGTCGCCACCGGCGTCCGGCCCCGGCGCTTCCCCGGGCAGGACGGCCTCGCCGGCGTCCACGTCCTGCGGACCCTCGAAGACGCGCTCGCCCTGCGAGCCGGGCTCCGGGCCGCCGAACGGCTGGTGGTCGTCGGCGACGGCGTGCTCGGCGCGGAGATCGCCGCGACCGCCCGGAGCCTCGGCGTCGACGTCACCCTGGCCGGACCGCAAAAGTTTCCGCTGGAGAGCCAGTTCGGCCCGTTCGTCGGCGGCCTGCTCACCGCCCTGCACACCGCGCACGGCGTCCGGCTGCGGCTCGGCACGGCCGTCACCGGTCTGGACGCCCGCCACGGACGCGTCACCGGCGTCCGGCTCGACGGCGGCGAGGTACTGCCCGCCGACGTCGTGGTGGTCGCCATCGGCTCCGACCCGGTCACCGGCTGGCTCGACGGCAGCGGCCTGACCTGCGAGAACGGTGTTGTCTGCGACTCACGCTGCCGCGCCGCGCCCGGGGTGTACGCCGCCGGCGACGTCGCGCGGTGGCACCACGAAGGCCTCGATGCGTTGCTGCGGCTGGAAAACCGCACCAACGCGACCGAGCAGGCGATGGCCGTCGCCGGGTCGATCCTCGGCGAGGACCGGCCCTACGTCCCGGTGCCGTACTTCTGGACCGACCAGTACGACGTCAAGATCCAGGTCCACGGCGTGCTCCACCCGGCCGCCGAAGTGTCCGTCGTGGACGGTGACCCGGCGGCCGGCCGGTTCGTCGCCCGGTACCGCCGCGACGGAGCGACCGTCGGGGTCCTCGGCTGGAACATGCCCAAGCAGACCCGGTTGCGGCGGCCCGAAGTCGCCGAGACCCTCACTCGCGTCCACTGTGGAGGAACCGTATGACCAGCACGCCCGGGATCCCGGACTTCCCGATGACCCGCGCCGCGGGCTGCCCGTTCGACCCGCCGCCCGCCGCCCGCGCGTTGCAGGAGGAGGCCCCGCTCAAGCGGGTGAAGCTCTGGGACGGCTCCACGCCGTGGCTGGTGACCCGCTACGCCGAGCAGCGCACCCTGCTGGCCGACCCGCGGGTCAGCGCCGACATCTCCCGCCCTGGCTACCCGAGCCCCGCGCCGCTGCCGAAGGGCGGCAGCGGCATCAGCTTCATCCTGATGGACAACCCCGAGCACGCCCGGCTGCGGCGGATGGTCACGGCGCCGTTCACCATCCGGCGCACCGAGAAGATGCGCCCGGCCGTGCAGAAGATCGTCGACGACCAGCTCGACGCCATGCTGGCCGGCCCCAACCCGGTCGATCTCGTCGAGGCGTTCGCGCTGCCGGTGCCGTCGCTGGTGATCTGCGAGCTGCTCGGCGTGCCCTACACCGACCACGACTTCTTCCAGGAGAACAGCAAGGTCATCATCCGGCGCGACGCGAAGCCCGAAGAGCGGGCGGCCGGGCACCAGGCCCTCGTCGGCTACCTCGACGAGCTGATGGGCAAGAAGCTGGCCGAGCCGTCCGACGACCTGCTGTCGGGACTCGCCACCCGCGTCAACGCGGGGGAGCTGACCCGGGTCGAGGCGGCGCAGATGGGCGTCCTGCTGCTCATCGCCGGCCACGAGACCACGGCGAACATGATCGCGCTCGGCACCCTGGCCCTGCTGGAGCACCCGGACCAGCTGAAGCTGCTGCGGGAGGGCGACGACCCGAAGCTGGTCGCGTCGGCCGTCGAGGAACTGTTGCGCTACCTGAACATCACGCACAACGGCCGGCGCCGGCTTGCGTTGGAGGACATCGAGATCGCCGGCGAGACCGTGCGCGCGGGTGAGGGCATGATCATGGCGAACGACATCGCCAACCGCGACCCGGACGTCTTCCCCGACGGCGACCGCCTCGACCTGAGCCGCGACGCGCACCGCCACATCGCGTTCGGCTTCGGCGTCCACCAGTGCCTCGGCCAGCCGCTGGCCCGGCTGGAGCTGCAGGTCGTCTACAGCACGCTGTACCGCCGGATCCCGTCGCTCGCGCTGGCCACTGAGGTCGGCCAGGTCCCGTTCAAGCACGACGGGTCGGTCTACGGGGTCTACGAGCTGCCCGTCACCTGGTGAACTCGACCCGCATGACGAACCGCCGCGGGCTGGGGTGGGTGACCTCGGTGAACCCGGCGTCCTCGAAGACCTGCCGGGCGCCGACGTGCAGCTCGCCCCAGGTGACGGTCTTCCCGGGCCGGGTGACCATCGGGTAGGCCTCGAGCGCGCGGGCGCCGTGTCCGCGGGCGAACGGGACGGTGGCGCGGGCCAGGGGATAGGTGAGGCCGCGGCCGCGGAAGCCCTTGCGCACGACGAGGCAGGTGACGGCCCAGACGCCCGGGTCGTCCTTGTCCTCGGCGCGGCCCTTCCACGGGATCCGGGAGGTCCGCAGCTTCGGGAAGGCGCGCCGCGGCTCGACGGCGACCCAGCCCGCGGGCTCGCCGGCCACATAGGCCACGAGCCCGCTGGTGGGGCCCGGGGTGCCGCAGCCGGTCTGGGCCTCCTGGGCCTCGAGGCGTTCGTCGAGGGTGGAGTCCCGCCAGATCCACTCGGTGACCTTGAACCGCTGGCACCGGCACCGCTGGGCGTCACCGCTGCCGAAGATCAGTTCCAGGTCGGGCCAGGACGCCTCGTTGGCGGGCACGATCCGGACGTCGTCGAACGGCTCCATGCCCGCCATCATGGCGGGCGGTCAGAAGCTGCGCAGCACCGAGACGACCGTGCCGAGGATGACCGCGCGGTCGCCGTCGATGACCTCGTAGGCCGGGTTGCGGGGCTCGAGGTAGACGTGGCCGTCGCGGCGGCGGTAGACCTTGACCGTGGCCTCCTCGTCGATCATCGCCGCGACGATCTGGCCCGAGTGGGCTTCGCTCTGCTGCTTGACCACGACGATGTCGCCGTCGCAGATGGCGGCGTCGATCATCGAGTCGCCGCGGACGCGCAGCCCGAAGACGGTGCCGCGGCCGGTGAGGTCGCGGGGGAGGTTCAGGACGTCGTCGACGTGCTCCTGGGCCGCGATCGGCGTGCCGGCCGCGATGTCGCCGACCACCGGCACGGCGACCGAGTCGGCGCTTTCGCGGGGCCCGCTGTCCCGCAGGAACGCGCGCACGTCGAGCTGGCGCGCGACCGAGCCGCCGCGGCTCAGGAAGCCCTTGTCCTCCAGCGCCGCCAGGTGCTTCGACACCGACGACGAGGACCGCAGCCCGACGATCTCCGCGATCTCGCGGCTGCTCGGCGAATACCCGTGGTGCACCACGCAGTCCCGGATCGCCACCAGGATCCGTTGCTGCCGCTCCGGCAGGGCGGTGGTGTCCAGGTGCTCGAACGGATCGACGTCGTAGGTGGTCACGGGCGGAATCCTAGTGGTAGGCGCTCCGCGCGCCGCCGCCCGGTCCGGCCCGCCACGATCGAGTGAATCCCGCTCAGCGGAACAGCGGCGAATGGTTGGCGACTGACCAACATGTCTTGAGGATTGCCACCTGTTGACCTATGTCCGATTTCATCGTATGGTCTAGACCACAATTTTCCTTCGCTCGAACACCTTCCCGGCGCGGCGGGCCTCCTCGTGAGGTCCGGACCGCGGCTCCGCCGTGCCCGGCGGCGGGAAGGCGAGCCCGTCCCCGAAGGAGCTGGGTATGAAAGCCAACCGGAAACTGGTCGCGGCCGCCGCGGGTGTGCTGCTGGCGCCGGTGCTGGTGCTGGTCAACCCCGCCGGCATCGCGAGCGCGCACGGCTACGTCAACTCGCCGGCCAGCCGGCAGGCGCAGTGCGCCCAGGGCACCGTGTCCTGCGGGGAGATCAAGTACGAACCGCAAAGCGTCGAAGGCCCGAAGGGGCTGACCTCCTGCAACGGCGGGAACGCGCAGTTCGCCGAGCTGAACGACGACAACAAGGGCTGGAACGCGGCGCCGGTCGGCAGCACGGTGACGTTCACCTGGACCTTCACGGCCCGCCACAGCACCGCCGGCTATGACTACTACATCGGTGGCGAGAAGGTCGCCGGCATCCCCGGCAACAACCAGCAGCCGCCGGAAACCGTTTCGCACCAGGTGGATCTGAGTGGCCACACCGGCCGCCAGACGGTCCTCGCGGTGTGGAACATCGCCGATACGGCGAACGCGTTCTACTCCTGCATCGACCTGCAGGTGGGCTGAGCCCCGGGCCGCCCGGGAGCGCGCGGCTCCCGGGCGGCCCGGTCACCGCCATCGCCCAGCCGGGCCCGGCCACCATGCCGCCCGGAGCGGCCGACTCGCCGACAACGGGTTTCCGCAGTCGGCGCCGCTCGGCGTGTTGGCCACTCCGGTCGCCGTGTCGGCCGTTCGGGGAAGGGCGAATCAGGCCGCCGCAAGTTCCACAAAGGCCCGTACGCCGGATTCCAGCGCGTAGCTCATCGAACCGCCGTTGGGCTCGTAACTCGTGTGCTCGCCGGCGAAGTGGATCCGGCCCTCGGGGGCGCGGATCGCGGGCATCAGCTTGCCGTGGCCGCGTTCGGGCAGCACGTACGAACCCTCGATCCACGGCTGGTGGTCCCACGCCACCGACAGTCCCAGCTCGTAGTGCTCGCGGGCACCGGGGAACATCGTCTCGACGTGCTCCAGCACGAAGTTCAGCCGCTCCTCTTCCGTCATCGCCGCGACCGCCTTCGACCGCCAGCCGGTCATCAGCACCTCCAGGATGCGGCGCGGGCCGGGCTGGCTCGCCGAGGCGTCGCGGACCCAGCGCACCGGGAGATCGGTCGACACGCTCACGTTGTGCCCTTCCCAGAACTGCGACCGCATCTGCAGGTAGACGCGCACGATCGACGCGTACCGCAGCCGGCGCATCACGTCGATCTTCGCTTCGGACAGCCCGGCGTGGCTGACGTCGACGTGGCGCATCGCGCTGAACGGCACCGTGACGACGACCCGGTCGGCGGTCACCGTGGCGAGCCGGCCGTGGTCGAGGTAGGTGACCGTGACGGCGTCGTCGTCCTGGGCGAGGCGGACGACCGGGCTGCGGTACCGGATCCGCTCGCGCAGTCCGTCCGCAAAGGACTGTGGCAGCACGTCGGTGCCGCCGGCGATCTTGCCCCAGCCGTCCACTTCGCCCAGCAGCGAACGATGTCCGCTCTCGTGCCGCAGCCACGACAACGCCGACGCCGAGCGGAGATCGCCGCCGCGCATCTCCAGGAACAGCGGTTCCATCAGGTCGATCGCGGCCTGCGACGCGCCCCGGCCGCGCAGCACCTCCTGCACCGACGCGCGGTCGAGGTGCTCCATCTCCGCCGCCGGCGCCCAGTCCGGCGCCGCCAGGTCGGGGCCGAGCTCCTCGGCCGCCGCGGTGACGTACCGCTCGATCATGTCCGTGACGCTCATCCCGCGTTCGTGCTCGGCGAGCGGCAGACCGGCCGCGGCGAGCGAAGCCGGGTCGGCGCGCACGAACCGGCCGTTGACGAAGTAGGAGAAGTCCTGGTCCAGCAAGTCGGACCGGTCCAGTTCGACGCCGAGGAGTTTCCGGTAGTGCGTCACGTAGTCGCAGTGCGGCGTCACGGTCATCGCGCCCGCTTCGACGCGCAGGCCGTCGGCGAACGGGCTCCGCAGCGTGAACGCGCGGCCGCCGGGGCGTTCGGACGCCTCCAGGACCGTGACGTCGCACCCGGCGCGGTGCAGTTCGTGCGCGGCCGCCAGTCCGGCGAGCCCGGCTCCGACGACGACCGCCGACCGCGGTGGCCGCAGCCGCGGAAACCCCTCGTCGAGCTGTCGCCGCACCTCGGAACGCGTGATTTCTCGCATCTGTACCAGCCCCAAACGATTGCCCCCGAGAAACCATAGTAAGCAGCCGTCGGGGGCGACTGTCAACGTCGGGCGCGGAAAACCTTAGCTCGTAAGCATTCTTCGGCAGCCGTCGAAATGGTCTGGTTTGGAAACGACGGTCATCGGGAAATCATCGGACGTGCTTCGGGAGGAGCCAGACCAGCCCGAAGGTGACCACGTACAGCACGACGGCCAGGCCGATCACGAGTTCGCCCGCGCCGAGGAACGTGGTGCGGCCCGCCTGCGCGAAGAACACCGTGCCGAGCGCGGCGACGCCGATGGCGCCGGAGAACTGCTGGACGGCGTTGAGCATGCCCGCGCCGGTGCCGACCTCTTCGGTGGTGGCGTTGCCGAGGATGAAGTCGAAGATCGGGACGAACACGAGGCCGGAGCCGAACCCGATCAGCAGCAGGGACGGCGCCAGGGTCACGGACGTGAGGCCGCCGCCCCGGTGCGCGATGGTCCACCACAGGGCGAGCAGGCCGGCGACGGCGATACCCAGGCCCAGGTGCAGGGTGGTGCGGCCGAGCCGCTGCGTGAGCACGGCGCCGGCGAGCCCGACGGCGACGGCGCTGCCGAGCGCCCACGGGATCAGGGTGAGGCTGGTGTGCAGGGGAGTCCAGTGCAGACCGAGCTGCAGCAGCAGGTTGAACGCCAGCTGGAAACCGGTCAGTGACGCGAAGAACGCGCCCACGATGGCCAGGCCCGCGACAAAACTGCGGCTGCGGAACAGCGACGGCGTGATCACCGGGTGCGCGCTGCGCCGTTCCGAGACGACGAACAGCCCCAGGGTGACGATCGCCGCGGCGAGTGACAGGTAGGTCCACCACGGCCAGCCGAGCTCGCGGCCCTGGACCAGCGGGATGATCAACAGCGCCGAAGCCAGGGTGAGCAGGGTGACGCCGCCGACGTCGAGCCGGGCGTTCGTGTCCTCGCCGGTCCGGTGCGGCAGGAACCGCCGGCCCAGTGCCCAGGCGAAGACGCCGACCGGCACGTTGATCAGGAAGATCGAGCGCCACTGGCTGCCGAAGAGGTCGACGTGCAGCAGCCAGCCGGCGAGGATCGGCCCGGCCACGGTCGCGAGGCCCATCACCGGGCCGAACGGGATGAGCGCCTTGCGCAGCAGGTGTGGCGGGAAGACGACCTTCACCATCGCGAACCCCTGCGGGATCATCACCGACCCGAACAGGCCCTGCAGCACGCGGGCGGTGATCAGGAAACCGACGCCGGGGGCGAGCCCGCAGGCGAGCGAGGCGAGCGTGAACCCGGCCATGCCCAGCAGGAACAGCCGGCGCCGGCCGAGCAGGTCGCCCAGCCGGCCCGAGGTGATCAGGCCGATGGCGAAGGCCGCCGTGTAGGCGGTGAGCACCCACTGCAGGGTCGTCTCGCTGCCGCCGAGGTCGGCGCGGATGGCCGGGCCGGCGAGGGTGGCGATCGTCGAGTCGATCACGTCCATCACGTCGGCGATGAAGACGACCGCGAGGACGAGCCAGGCCTTCCGGAGGGGGAGCGGAGCGGTGCTCGACGCTCTTAACGAACTTTGTTCGACTGTCACGAACTAAGTTCTACGACTGGAACATAGTTCGTGTCAAGGTAGGCTCGGCCACATGCCAGTGGATCCCGAACGACGCCGCGCGGCCCGGCACGCCCAGCCGGCCGTCTCCCCGGAGCGGCAGCCGCGCCGGAAACCGCCGATCACGGTCGCCCGGATCACCGACGCGGCGCTGGAGGTCGTCGCCACCCAGGGCTACGACGCCTTGACGATGCGCAGCGTCGCCGCCGTGCTCGACACGGGACCCGCCTCCCTGTACGCGCACGTCGTCAACAAGGCCGACATCGACGAGCTGATCATCGGCCGGCTCTGCAGCCAGCTGGTGCTGCCCGAACCCGACCCGGCGACCTGGCGCGCGCAGATCCTCGACGTCTGCGCCCAGATCCGCGACCAGTACCTGCGCTACCCCGGCGTCTCCCGCGCCGCGCTGGCCATGGTCGCCACCAACCTCGACGTGCTGCGCGTCAACGAGGGAATGCTGGCCGTCCTGCTCGCCGGCGGCATCGAGCCGCAGACCGCGGCCTGGGCGATCGACGCCCTCGCGCTCTACGTCAGCGCGTACGCCCTGGAGAGTTCCCTGGTCGCGCAGCGGCAGAGTCATCAGGGCGACGAATGGGTGGTCGGGCGCGACGAGCTGGTGAGCCGGTTCGCCGCGCTGCCCGCCGACCGGTTCCCGCAGATCCGGCGCTACGCCGCCGAGCTGACCTCCGGCACCGGGCACGAGCGGTTCGACTTCACCCTCGGCACGATCGTCGACAACCTCACCCGGCGACGCCCCGCTGCCGAGGCCGCAGTAGGTTCTAAGTAATCAGTTGAAGACTTAACCTGCGAAGGGGCCGACGGTGGCCAAACACGCTCTCCTCGTCATGGACGTCCAGCCGGTGGTCGTGGACCGGTACCCCGATCCCGCCTACCTGCCCCGCCTGCGCGAGGCGATCGAGGCCGCCCGGGCGAGCGGCACGCCCGTGATCTACGTCGTCGTCGGGTTCCGCCCCGGTTTTCCGGAAATCAGCTCCCGCAACAAGATGTTCGGCGCGCTCGCCGGCTCCGCGGCGCCGATGGACGAAAAGCTCACCCGGGTCCACCCGGACGTCGCCCCCGGACCCGGCGACCTCGTCGTCACCAAGCGCCGCGTCAGCGCGTTCGCCGGCAGCGACCTGGACGTCGTGCTGCGGGCGGGCGGCGTCGACCACCTGGTGCTCACCGGCATCGCCACCAGCGGCGTCGTGCTCTCCACCCTGCGCCAAGCCGCGGACCTCGACTTCGGCCTCACCGTCCTGGCCGACGGCTGCCTCGACGCCGACCCCGAGGTGCACCGGGTGCTGACCGAAAAGGTGTTCCCGCACCAGGCCGAGGTCACGACCGTGGCGGAGTGGGTCGCCGCCCGCTAGCTGTGATGTCCGGACAGCTCCACTTCACATCCGGTGGCCTTCACCTGTCTGCACGACAGGCCGTCACCCCTCACCTCAGCCCGGGACAACGTCCCTGGCCATCACAGTTAGCTCAGCGCGGCGGGTACGGCGGCGCCGGCGGGGCCGGCGGGTAGGGCGGGTAGGGCGGAACCGGCGCGGTGGGCCGGGAAGAGCGCTGGCTGCCGATCAGGACGAAGATCGCCCCGCAGATCGCGATCCCGGCGCCGGCGACGGTCAGCGTCAGGTCGCCCGTGATCTCGGCCTGCGTCTCCGGCAGTGAGCCGACGGTGTAGTCGCACCGCTGCACGCTGTTCTGCGCCGAGCAGGTCCAGTCCGACGAACTCGAGGTGGGGTTGCCGGCCAGGGTCAGCGCGGTGACCGCACCGGCCACCAGCAACACCATCCCGGCCACGAACAACAGCGCCCCGAACACCGCCGAGAGGATCCGCACGAGTCCCGCACCTTCCGTTCCCTGATCGATCGCGGCGATCGTAAGCACCTACGCGCGGGCGCGGAGGCGACTTCGGGGAATCGGCCCGGATCGTGATCGGGGCTACGCGGTCCTGCGGCTGCGCGTGACGATCCCCGCGGCGAGGACGACCGTGCCGAGGACGACGTGGAACAGGTGGTCGCCCGTCATCAGGTGCAGCGGCCCGACGTGCCACCCGCGGTCGGCCGCGGGGTCGCCGAGCGCGAGACCGAGCGCGCCGAACGTCAGGTAGCCGGCCCCGAAGACGAGGCAGAACAGCTTGGCCCCGCCGCGGAATCCGGCGTAGAGCGCGACCAGTCCGGTGACGAAGTGCAGGAGCGTGTGCCAGCGGCTCGCCGTATCCCCCGAAAAGACCGCGATCGGGCTGGTCGCGACAAAAAGGACACCGAGGATCCGGCACGCCCACCGGGCCACGTTCGCGGTGCGGTGGGTCGCGGGCCGGACGGTCACGACACGACCGGCGGGACGGAACCGGGCTCCCGGCGCCGGAACCCCTGTACGGCGGCGATGATCCCGGCGATCGCGGCGCCCCACAGGCCCACGGCCATGACCGCGGTGCCGGCCGCGAGGCCGGGATTGCCCTCGCCGAAGTTGCGTAGCACCAGGGCGAATCCCACCCCGCCGATCCACAGCGAGATGAGCGTGGCCAGCAACGGGCTCCACCACCACTTCGCGGTCAGCACGACCAGGGCGCCGAAGGCCGCGATGATGACGATCCCGGGCGGGAACGCCGGGAACTTCCCCGGATCGGCGATCCACTGGATCACCAGGCCGGCGACGCCGGCCCCGAGTCCCGCCAAGGCGATCCGGGCGGCGGTGGTGCGGCCGAGTACGTCGAGTCCAGTCATGGGGACAACTGTGTCGGCGGGCGGCGGTCCTGCCATCCGCACCGGCGCGTAACCGTGCCGTACGTTGACCGACGTAGGCCCGGTGGCTCGACGACGATGCCGTGCCGGACACCCTCGCCCGGGCGAGCGGGTACGCCGCTCCGCTCGCCCGCCGCGAGACGCTGCCGGAGACGTCAGTGCGCGAGTGGCTCACCGCCGGCTGCCACAGCTACGTCGACTTCGCGCCGGCCGCCCCGGCGATGTTCCGCCGCAATCTGATCTACGCGACCGACCCCGGCACTCTCGGCCGCGTCGCCGTTCCGGGCGGTTCAAGGCAAACGCGGCGTTCGACGTCCCGCTCGTCTCGGCGCGGTCGCGGAACCTGTTGCGTGGCAGTACTTCGCAAAGCGGCCGTGCGCCGGACACCGCCGTCCCGGAAAACCGCTGTTCCGGTCCGGGGAGTCGGAGGCACACTGCGAAGGTGGCCACAGTGGACAAGAGCGCGCCGAGCCGGGCGCGGGCGACCGGGCTGAGCCTGACCTCGTGGGTGCTGTTCGCGAGTTCCGGCCCGGTGGCCAAGGCCGTGCTGGCCACCGGGTGGTCGCCGGGCGCGGTGACGGCGGTGCGGATCGGGCTGGCCGCCGTCCTGCTCCTGCCCGCGGTCGGGGTGCTGCGGCCGCGGGCGCTGCGGTTCCGCCGCGGCGACCTCGGGCTGCTGCTCGGGTACGGCCTGCTCGGCGTCGCCGGGGTGCAGCTGTTCTTCTTCGTGGCCGTGGCGCGGGTTCCGGTCGGGGTGGCGATGGTGCTGGTGAACCTGGCGCCGGCGCTGGTCGCGCTGTGGGTGCGGGTGGTGCGGCGCACCCGGCTGCCCGGGCCGGTGTGGCTGGGCATCGCGCTGGCCGTGGCCGGGCTGGCGCTGGTCGCGCAGATCTGGCAGGGCGCCCGGCTCGACCTGCTTGGCGTCGCGGCCGGGCTGGGCGCGGCGATCTGCTCGGCCGGCTACTTCCTGCTGGGCGAGCACGGCGCGAGCAGGCACGACCCGTTCGGCCTGACGGCGGCCGGGCTGGCGATCGGCGCGGTCGTGGTGCTCGCGGTCAGCCCGCCGTGGGCGCAGCCGCCGGGGTCGTTCTCCACCCCGGTGGTCCTGGGCGATCTCCGGGTCCCGGTGTGGGTCGCGCTGGTGGCGCTGGCCGTGGCCGGCACCGTGCTGCCCTACCTGGCCGGGCTGGAGTCCCTGCGCGTGCTGCCCCCGGCCGCGGCCAGTGTGCTGGCCCTGGTGGAACCCCTGGTCGCCGCGGCGCTGGCGTGGCTGCTGCTGGGCGAGGCCCTCGGCCCGGCCCAGCTGGCCGGGGCGGTCCTCCTGCTCGCCGGCGCGATACTGGTCCAGCTGGCCGGGCCGAAGCCGCGGCGGCCGGCCTGGCCCTGACGCCGTCCCCGATCAGTCGTCGAGCACGTCCGGAAAGCCGAACAGGGCGGGCAAGGCCGGATCGTGGAACTCGACCACCCGGACGATCCCGGTGGACGTCGGGGTCAGCACCACGACGCCGTGTGCGTGGAGCGAGCCGCCCTCGTCGCGGTGGTACACGGCGGCCGCGGGCTGGCCGTTGGCCGCGGTGGGGAGCAGCCGCCAGTCGCCCGGCGCCCCCAGCACGTGGGTCCCGAGCAGGTGAAGGCACTTCACCCGGCCCGCGTACCACTCGCGGAACGGCGTCGCCTCCAGCGTGGCGTCCGTGCGCAGCACCTGCTCCAGCAGCGCGGGGTCGGCGCGCTCGAACGCCGTGATGTAACCGTCGAGCAGCGCCCGCGCTCGCCGGTCGGCCGGTTCGAGCAGCTTCTCGCGCTCGGGTTCCCGTTCGTCCAGCCGGGCCCGGGCGCGTTGCAGGCCGCTCTTCACCGCGGCCGCGGTGGTGCCGAGGATCTGCGCGGTTTCGGCCGCGGAGAACGCCAGCACCTCCCGCAGGATGATGATCGCGCGCTGGCGGGCGGGGAGGTGCTGGAGGCTCGCGACGAGCGCCAGCCGCAGCGACTCGCGCGCGACCGCCGTCGCGGCCGGATCGTCGGCGGCCGCGGCGATCCACCGGTCCGGCACCGGTTCCAGCCACGCGACCTCACCCGGCGCGACGGGACCCGGCGGACGGTCGGGTCCGTCGTAGGCACCGGTCAGGCCCGAGGGGAGGACCCGGATCCGGCGGGGCGCCACCGCGCTCAGGCAGACGTTGGTGGCGATCTTGTAGAGCCAGGACCGGATCGACGCACGGCCCTCGAAGCCGGCGTAGGACCGCCACGCCCGGAGGTACGTTTCCTGCACCAGGTCTTCGGCGTCCTGCGCGGAGCCGGCCATGCGGTAGCAGTGCGCCAGCAGTTCCGGGCGGAACCGCGCGGTCTCGGCGGCGAACCGGTCCTGGTCCGCCGCCGCGGGTTCCCTGCCTGCCATGTGCGTCTCCTCCTGCGGGGTGGTCCCGCCGGCCGGGACCTGCACCCTGTACGACCGGGACGCCGGGGCAAAGGAATCGAAGCCCAGGTCAGGGCCGTAGGGCCAGTTTGCCCACGGTCGCCCGGGCTTCCAGTTCCGCGAGGGCCTTCGGGCCGTCCGCCAAGTCGTAGCAGGTGGGGTTCGCGGGGGCGAGGACGCCGGCGCCGACGAGGGCGGACAGCTCGCCCATGACCTCGCCGAAGAGCCGCGGCGCGGCCTGGATCAGCGCGCCGAGGTTGAACCCGATGAGGTGGATCCGGTGCCGGTACACCAGGTCCTGGTTGGTGATCGCGGCTTCTCCGCCGGCCACCCCGTAGACGACGACCCGGCCGGTGACCGGCTTGGCCGCGGCCAACCCGGGGGTGAAGGCGGCACCACCCGCCGGCTGCAGCACCAGATCGGCCCCCGCGCCGCCGGTCAGCCGCAGCACCTCGGTGGTGAGGTCGCCGTCGACGGAGTCCAGCACGTGGTCGGCGCCCAGGGCCAGCACCGTCTCGTGCTTGCCCGGCGACGCGGTGGCGATGACCGTCGCGCCGTAGTGCTTGGCCAGGGTCACCGCGGCCTGGCCGGTCGCGCCCGCGGCCGCCTGGACGAGCACGGTCTCCCCGGCGGCCAGCCGGCCCAGGGGCCGGAGCGTGGCGAGCGCGGTGGGCCAGTTGACGACCAGGCCGAGCGCCTGCTCGGCGCTCCAGCAGGCCGGCACCGGCGTCGCCGCGGCCGCGGGCAGCACCAGGTACTCGGCGAAAGCCCCGTCGCCGACGCCGACGACCCGGCTGCCGAGCGGCGGGCCGGTCACCGGCTCGCCCGCCGCCACGACGTCACCGGCGGCTTCGAAGCCCGCCAGGTACGGCGGTGTCGGGCCGCCCGGGAACGTGCCGTACGCCTTCGAGATGTCGGCGAAGTTGACGCCGGCGGCGGCGACCCGGATCAGGACTTCACCCGGGCCGGGACGCGGTACCGGCGCGCCGGTGATCAGGCGCATGTCCCGCGGCCCGGCCGGCGAGGTCTGCTGCAGGGCACGCATGGTGGCGGGAACGCTCACGGTCATCGGGTCTCCTCCGGCTCGCCCGGCCCGTCCGGCGGGCCGCGTCGGCGAAGAGGTAGACCGTGCTCACCGTGGAAAGGAATCGCCCGCCGGCGGTCCGGTCCGGGCCACCGCGGCCCGGACCGGACCGTCGGAGATCAGGGGCCGACGTCCATCGCGTCGGGGTCGTTCTTCCTCGTCCAGTAGTCGGCGATGTCCTGGTCGGTGATGTTCTTGAGCTGCGGCGGGTCGAGGTCGCCGCGGTCGAGGGCCGCCCAGTCGTCGGCCGTCGGGTTCTTGTAGAAGCCGCCGTAGCCCGGCCACTCGCCCGTCCGCGCCGCGTCGCGGGCGCCGTGCATCTCGGCCGCGTCCCACTTGTCGATCGGCTTGGTGGTCACGTGGTCGGTGCCGGGCACCGAGTGGCCGCCGGCGGGCACGGCCTGGCCGGCCTGCGGGTTGTACCGCATGCCTTCGCCGCTGGAGTGCATGTCGTCGATCATCTTGTGGTACGAGTCGTCGGCGATGGCCATCCGCTTCTGCTCGGCGTCGTAGGCCGCCCGGTCCGGGTGGTTCGGGTCGGCCTTGACGGCGTCCCGGCGGTCCTGCTCGGCCTTCGCCGCGTCCGCGGTGTCCTTGTCGTACAACGGGTGGTCTTCGTTGTGGACGTGGTTCTTGTCGTTCCCGTGGTAGACCTGATCGGAGAAGCTGTGCGGGTTGTCGTAACCCGCCTTGACGGTCTGGGAGTTCTGGAACCCCTGCTGGTGCCCGTAACCGAGCTGGTTGAGCTGGACCGCGCTGCTCGGGTCGTTGGCCTCGAGGGCGTTGCGCTGCGCGTTCCGGTACGAACCGAGGCGGTCGTCGTAACCGAGCTTGTCGTCCTTCGTCGTGTTGGGCGAGTCCCGGACGTCGCCCTTGGTGAACCCGGACTCGTGGTTGTCGCCACCCTTGCCCGTGCCCGGGTGGTACCGGTGGTTGGCGTAGTCCTCGTAGTAAGCGTTGGCGTTGTTCTCCAACGGTTTGCTGCCCTTGTCCGCCCGCGAGCCCTTCGCCGCGCCGTTGTCGGTCAGGATGTCGTAACCGGCGGCGTGCTCGGACTGGTGCGTCTTGTCCCCGTCGATCTTGAAGTCGTACTTGTCGTCGAGGCGCTTGCGCTCGGCGCCCCGGTCGCCGTAGGTGCTTTCCGGGTACTTGCGCTTGCTCGTCGACGGCCCGGAGTTCCCCCGGGCGTAGGGGTGGGCCTGGGCCTTGGCGGCCGCGGCCGCGCAGGGCGTGGTCCGGGTCGGGGCCAGGCCGAGCGGGTCGATCATCGCGGTCGGGTTGCCGACGTAGGCCAGGGAGTCCGGTGCCGGGGTCAGGCCCAGCGGGTCGTGGGACAGGTAGCGGCCGGTCTCGGGATCGTAGTAGCGGTAACGGTTGTAGTGCAGCCCCGTCTCCGGGTCGTGGTACTGGCCCGGGAACCGCAGCGGCGTGCTCGCCGTTCCGCCGGCCGAGACGGCCGGGCCCCACAACGCGGTGTGCAGGTGCCCGGCCAGCGCGCCGGTGTCGTCGACCAGTTCCGCGGGCGCGCCGACCAGGTCGGAGACGATCGCGTGGAACCGGTCCGCGGTGCCCGGGCCGAGCACGCGTTCGGTCTGGGTGAGCGGGACCCGCACGCCGGGCGCGTACTCCCACACCGTGGCGACCGGCGGCTGGCCCGGTCCACTGTGGACCTGTTCGGCGGGAAGCTGCCCGTCCCAGGCGAATTCGACCTGTTCGGCGACACCGCCGGTGGCGTCGAGACGCTGCTTGGCGATCCGGCGGCCGAACGGGTCGTAGCGGTAGCGCCACACCGTGCCGTCCGGCGTGCGCACGCCGAGCAGCCGGTTCTCCGCGCTCCACTCGTAGGTCCAGCGCTGCCCGCCGCGTTCGCGGGCGACGACGCGCCCTTCCCCGTCGTGGCGGTAGCGGGTGGCGCCGGCGGAGGTGAGCAGGGTGCCGGCGTAGGCGCGGGGACCGGCGGCTTCCGGCGCGCCGGACCAGGCGGCCCCGGTGAGGGCCCCGGTCGCGTCGTAGTCGTAGTTCTCCTGCCAGCGCGGGCCGCGCACCGCGCGGACCCGGCCGGTGGCGTCGACGTCGAGGGTGCGCGGCCCGGAGAGCAGGTCGGTGACGCCGGCGAGGTAACCGTCGGGCAGGTAGCCGTATTCGCGCCGCTGCAGGGTGTCCGCCCCGCGGAGCACCGTCTGCGCCGACAGCTGCCCGGTGGGCGTCCAGTCCTGGCGCAGCTCCGCCACCGGTCCGGCGCCGTTCTGCAGGCTGCGCACCGTCTCGCGGCCCGCGGCGTCGTAGCCGAAGCGCAGGGTGCGCCCGGCGGTGACCAGCGTCCTCGGGCGGTCGGCGGGGTCGTAGCCGACCACCGACTCCGCACCCGAGGGCGTCCGGCGGCTCACCCGGCGCCCGAGCGGGTCGTAGCGGGAGTACACGACCCGGCCGTTGATCGACTCGGACAGCACACGGCCGAGCGCGTCGTAGGTGAACCGGACCTCGCTGTGCCCGTTGGCCGCCGACAGCATCCGGTCGGCTCCGTCGTAGGTGAACACGGCGACCTCGTCGGCGCTGCTGCGCCGCACGACCCGGCCGAGGCTGTCGCGCTCGAGGGTGATGGTCTGCCCGGCGCCGTTGGTGCGGTGCGCGAGCCGGCCCGCGGCGTCGTAGCCGTAGCGCAGGACACGCCCGTTGTAGTCGGTCTCGCCCACCTTGCGGCCCGCGGCGTCGTACTCGTAGCGCCACACCAGGCCGCGTTCGTTGGTGACCGAGGTGAGCCGCAGCTCGGTGTCGTAGCCGTACTTCAGCAGGCCGCCGTCGGGGCCCCGCTCGCTGACCGGCAGGTCGAAGTGGGCGTACTCGATGCGGGTGACGCCACCGCGCGGATCCGTCCGCTCCTCGAAGCTGCCGCGCGCCGTCGAAGCCAGCTGCTCGATCGCGCCGTCGGCGTCGCGCGTCTGCACGAGGTGGCCGGCGGCGTCGCTGACCATGGTGGTGGTGTTGCCCAGCGGGTCGGTCCGGCTCGTGGTGTTGCCGAGCGCGTCGTAGCCGTAGCGCCACACGGCGCCGTCCGGTTCGGTGACGAGCACGGGGAGCCCGGCGGCGTTGGCCTGGATCCGGGTGACCCCGCCGAGGGCGTCGGTCACCGAGTCCACGGTGCCGGTGAAGGGGTCGTAGGTGTAGGAGGTCGCGGCGCCGCCCGGGTCGACCGTGCGGGCGAGACTGCCGCGCCGGTCGTATTCGTAGCGCCACACGGCGCCGTCCGGGCCGGTCACCGCGGCGGGCCGGTGCCGCTCGTCGTACTCGACGACCATGCGGCTGCCGTCGGGACGCGTGACCGCGGCGAGGTTGCCGATCTCGTCGTAGTCCCAGCGCGTGACGTTGCCGAGCTCGTCGGTCTCGGCGAGCACCCGCCCGAACCGGTCCCGCTCGGCGCTGGTGCTGTGGCCCAGCGGGCCGGTCTGCCCGATCACCCGCAGCCGCTCGTCGAGCCGGTAGCGGGTGACGGCGCCGAGCGAGTCGGTGACGGTCGTGACGCCGGGCTCGTAGGCCAGCGTCGTGTCCAGGTAGCCGCCGGCGCCCTGGGCGCGCACGCAGCGGCCCTGGCCGTCGTAGCCGTAGCCGTACCAGCGGCCGTTGACGTCGTCCCAGCGCACCAGCCGGCCGTCGGCGTCGTAGGTGAACTTCTGCGGCGTGCCGACCGCGTCGGCGACCTCGACCAGCCGGCGCGCGGCGTCGTAGCGGTACTCCGCCACCGGGACGGGGGAGCCCGCGGTGCGCAACGCCGTGACGAGACCGTCGGCGCTGTCGATCTCGACGCGGTAGCCGCCGGAGTGCTCGATCGCCACCGGCACACCGTCGCGGTAACGCAGCACGATCCGGTTGCCCGCGCCGTCCACGACCGCGCGCAGCGGCAGCGTGGTGTCGCCGCGACGGGCCGCGAAGTAGCGCATCCGGTCGGACTGCGGGTCGCCGACGATGTAGCCGTGCCGGACCCGGCGCAGCGCCAGGTACGGGCCGCTCTCGGGGACCACGGCCTCGACCCCGCGCGGGACCGGGTAGCGCAGCAGCGTGCCGTCGGACAGGGCCAGGTGCAGCCCGTCGGCCTCCACTTCGAGCCGCTCGTCCAGTGTCGAGGCCCACGTCGGGCCGAACAGCCGGCCCGCCCGGTAGGTCGACAGGTGCGTGCGCTCGACCACGAGCGGCAGCGCGCCGGGCAGCGAGATGTCCTCCTGGACCACCATCACCGCGCCGGTCGCGACGTCGATCGGGTCACCGCAGTCGGTTTTGTCCTTCGTCTGCGTGGTGTGTTCGTCCGGCTTGGGGTTGTTGTCCGTGATCCGCGACCCGTCGCCCTTGGGGTCGCCCTTCGGCGTGCTCGACGGTGTGGTGTCCGCGTCCGGGCCCTTCGACGCCGGCGGCGGCGTCGGGTCCGGGCTCTTCGGGGTGTCGTCGGGGCCCTTCGACGCGGGCGGCGGGTCGGTCTTGGGCGGCGGCGCGTCCGCACCCGAGGAGTGGGTGCCGTCGCCGTCACCCTTGGCGCCGGACGGTGTGGTGGAGTCCCCGCCCTTCGGCGTCGGCGGCGGGTCGGTCTTGGGCGGCAGCGCGTCCGGCCCGCCTTTGCCCTTCGGGCCGTCCAGACCCTTCGGGTTGCCCTTGATGTCGATGCTCTTCGGCGGCGGAGCGGCCTTACCCGGCTTGATGTTCCGCAACGCCTTCGCCGCATCCGAGAACAGGTCACCCGCGCGCTTGAGCAACGGAACCAGCGCCTTCAACGCCGTGACCAGCCGCTTGACCAGGTCGGCGATCTTCGACGCCGTTTTCGCCACGGCGCCGATCACCTGCGGCACCACCCACGTCAGGCCGATGCCGAGGGTGAACACGACCTGCAACGCCCAGCTGATCAGGTGCCCGATCAGCTCCGCGATGATGTCCCGCACCAACGCGCGCACCGCGGCGACGACTTCACCGGCGGTCTTCACACCGCTGGAAGCGCCTTCACAGCCCTTCTGCGCGGTGTTCAGCAACGTGACGGTGTCGTCGGCGCGCTGGCGGTAGCTGTCCCCGGCCGGGCCGGTCCAGGACACGGTGTCGGCCTTGACCATCCCGGTCAGGTCCTCGCCGATGCTGCCCAGCTCGGTCGCGATGTTCTTCCAGGTCTCCGACTGCGCGGCGATTTCGTCGGCGTTGCCCGTGAGCCCGTTGAGGGCTTCCTTGAGCGGACCGACGTGCTCCATCAACCAGCCGACCCCGGCCGCGAGGACCGCGCCGAACGGGTCCATCGCCATCGACAACGCGTCCAGCGCGGTGCCCACCGCGCCCATCGCGACCGAAGCCCAGTCACCCGACTCGATCGCGGACTTCAGATCGGCCGCCGACTCCAGCAGCGACACCCCCGAGTACGCCTTCGTCGAGTCTTTGGTCTCCGCGACCAGCGGGTTGCTCACGTACGGCCCTTCTCTCCACCAGTCGACCTACGACAAGTGAAGTTAACAAGAAGGACCGGCGGGAACTACGTGAACCCCGGGGAATGCCTCTTCGACCAGCCGATCGTGCCCCCCGCACGAGCGAAGCCGGGACCTACTCCGGCGCGGGCCGGGTGGGCCGTGAACCCCCTGGTGCCAGGGGGGTGTGCCGCAGCAGCGTCAGCGCCTGCTTGGCGGCCAGGGTGAACAGCCCCATGGTGATGTCCGGCTGGCCGAACACGACGAGCAGGAGCGACGATTCGACGGGGAAGACGCAGACGTAGCCGGAGCTGCCCTCGAACATCGCGGAGCGGGATTCGCCGATCCTGGCCTGCGCGGTGAACTGCGCGGCGAGCCCGATGGCCGCCGCCGACATGGCGGCGACGCTGTCGGCTTCGATGGCGTCGGTGTCGTTGGCCAGGACCAGGCCGTCGTGGGTGGCCACGAGCAGCCCCACGACCTGGTCGACCTGGTTCCGGATCGCGCGGAGGACCTCGAGCGTCTGGGCCGAGTCGGGGGGCGGGCTCGTCACCGCAGGCTCCGGCGGTGAGCTGGTGTTCGCGGACGGTTTGCGGATCGGCAGCGGTGCACTGAAGTGCTGGCTGTGCGTGTCGGTACCTCTCATACGGACAGGCTGGTCTCGATGCGCTTGAGGCTGTGCCGGGCGAGCGCGAGGTTCGCGCGTTCGCGATCCAGCACGAGGTAGAGGAACAGGGTGGAGTTGCCGCGGGCCGACAGCGGCCGGATCACGTGGTACTGGCGGTGCAGGGTGATGAGGATGTCCTCGATGGCGTCGTCGAGCCCGAGGGACGACATCACGCGCAGCTTCGCCCGGACGACTTCGGTGTTGCCGGCCGCCGCGACGTCCAGGTCGAGCCAGTCGCCACCGCCCGCCGACCCGAGCGACATCCCGCTGTCGTAGTCGACGAGGGTCGCGCCGACGGCGCCGGGAATGCTCATCGCTTCTTTCAACGCCAGGTCGATCGTCATGAAAAGGGGTTCTCCTGTCGGACGTTCCGGTCGAGTTCGGCAATCGACGAGCCTGGGCGCGAGAGTTCAGGGGTCGCGTATCGGCAGTTGGTTGCGTAGGCACGTGACGTTATGTGTCCGCGGAAGTTCTGAGTACGACCGTTCGGAGCAATTTGCCGGCATCGTTTCGATTATTTCCGGCGAACTCGCGGCGCGTAGCGGGCTGTGAAGGCGTGGTCACTCCGGCCGCTGGAACCGTCCATAGTCCCTGGTAGTGCCGAGTACGCCACGGTTTTCGCGACTCGTCCGCGTGCCCGGCCGCCCGGACCGGCAGGCATTTTCCGGCCCGGGATAACGAACGTCCGCGGTGACGCTGGACTGCAAGTTGCATTCGGCAAATGGCATTCGGGAAGGTTCATGCGTTATGACAAGCTTCACAGCGGCAGAACGACGGGTGTGACCCACGCATCCACCGGTTGTTGCCGAGGGAGGCCCGGCAGCACGGGGAAGGGAACAGCAGTGGGGAACGCAGCGAACGCCCGCGTCGCGCGGGTGGCCGTGCTCGTGGGCGCGGTCCTGGTGACGGTCACCGCGTGCAACCGTGAAGACACGAAGGCGGCGAACGCGGCGCCGTCGACCAACGCCGTGGTGACCGGGGTGGCGTCGACCGCGACGAGTGCGCCGCCGCCGCTGACGTCGGCGCCGGTGCCCAAGCCCACCGCGGCGCCGGGGAGCACCACCTCGAACCCCGGTCAGCTGTTGCGGTGCACGGCGGGTGAGCTCGCCGTCAAGCTGGGCACGCCGGCGCAGGTCGAGCAGGGCCAGCTCGACGTGCCGCTGGTGTTCACCAACACCGGCACCCGGCCGTGCAAGCTCTACGGCGTCCCGGGCGTCGACCTGCGCGGCCCGGCAGACCCGAACGGCCCGGTGTACTCCCTGCCCCGCGTCGACGACGGCGACAAGGACGTCACGGCGGCGCCGGGCGAGTCCGCGAACGCGCACCTGATCGTCCTGACCCACACCGATGGTTCGGTGGGCAGCAACGGCTCCGGCGAGTGGGTGCCCACGCAGCTGGTCACGACGCCGCCGGGGCAGACGATCCCGCTGACCCTGACCTGGCCCGCGGGGGTTTCGGTCCTCCGGCAGGACAGCGCCACCCACCCGGGTTCCTCGGTGCACGGCTTGACCGTCCACGCCTGACCCGCCGGGCGCCTCAGCCGCCGACGATCCGCCGGATCCAGGCCGCCTGCCCGAAAACGTCGCCCGCGCCCGCGATGGTGGCGCGGTCGGAGGTGTCGAAGACGCCGACGAGGGTGTCGGCCGTGGACCCGGTGCCCATGACGGGGCCGCCGGAGTCGCCACCCGCGGGGATGCCGGTGACGCCGGTGGTGCAGAAGTCGCTCCCGCCCGGGACGGCGAAACCCGCGCAACGCCGGTCCCGGGTGGGCAGGACCCGCAGGTCCGACTGCTTCAGCACGTCCGACTGGCAGGCGTTCTCGTCGCCCTGGCAGGTGGCGCCCCAGCCGTACTGCCGCACGATCCGGCCGGGGCGCACCGGGCCCGAGCCGGGCAGCTTCGCCGGCGTGACGTCCATCGGCGGCACCTTGATCAGCATCATGTCGGCGTCCGCGCTGCCCTGCCTGCTGCCGGGCACCGGGTGGACCGGGGTGCCGCGCCGCTGGTCCAGGCGGCCCACCCGGAACTCGATCCGCGCGTCGGCGATCGCCTCGGCCTGTTCGAAGAAGCAGTGCGACGCGCTGATGACCCAATCGCGGCTGATCGCGGTCCCGGTGCACTCACCCCGGCCGTCGACGAGCATCCGCACCGCCCACGGGGCGTGGGTGCTGACGGAGCCCCCGATCACCGCGGACGCGCCGGGAGCCGCCACGATCGTGGCCGGCACGACCAGCGCCAGCAGGACGGCAACGCGGGGCAACCTCATGCGGGAACCTTCCGTTCTCGCCTCGGACCTGGTGCCGGGGCACGGTTCCAGGACTACCGCACGGCGACCGTGATCACCGAGGGGACAACGCTACGGTGTGAACGAGCTTCACGCCGCCGTGGCAACCGCAACCCGGAAGACCGGTGGAAATCACGCCGCCGCGGTTGGGGTGCGGCCGGATCGCTCCCGGCGAGCCGGCCTGCCGGTTTCGTGTCCGAATTGCAAACTTTGCTTTTCCCGTCAAATTTTCGATCATCCCCGTAGGTGCTGGCGAGTCCCCTTGCGGGCCATCGGGATGGTGACGGTCCGGGTGGGGACCACGTCCGCAGCCGATTCGTCCGCAGACTGTCCACAGTGGCCGGTGCGGGGCGGGATCTCGGGATCCACCCCGAGGTCGTCAAGCTGGTGGCCGCGGGGGTGCTCACCGATAGCCGAGTTGATCTCCGGTTGCCGTCATCGGTCGGCGTAGTGTTCTGTTACAGAATGAATCCATTGCCGCACCGCAATCACTGGATCGAGTGATTTCGCAGCGTCGCCGGTCGTTCGCGGACAGTTCACCCGTACCGTTGACAAATACGTTCGCCCGTCCGGTTGAAAGATCATGGACGGGTTTGATCCGGGCTCCACCAACCGAGGCGGCGAGCTGCGGAATGGAAGCGGACAGTCCGCTCGAGTGGGACCTGTCCGAGCTGCAAGGGGCGACGATCGTCCAGTTGTCGGGCGTTCTGGACGTCCGCACGTACGGGGTGCTGCGGGACGTGCTGCTCAAGTGCGCGGCCGACCAGCCCCGCGCGGTGATCGTCGACCTCGATGCGCTCGAGATCACCCAGGACCATCTGACCAGTGTGTTCGTCGCGGTGTGGCTGCGCGTCTCGCAGTGGTCGACGGTGGCGGTGGTCGTGGTGCCCGGGCCGGCGCACGAAGCCCTGTCGCGCCACGGGCCGATGCGGCGCTTCATCAGGGTCCAGCCGTCCGTGCTCGCCGCCCTGGACACCTTGGGGGACCCGCCGCCGCGCCACCGGACCGAGCTCTGGCTGCCGTCGTCCTCTCTCAGCGTGCCCGCGGTGACCCCGTTCGTCGCCGACATCTGCCACAACTGGGGCATCGGCGAGCTGACGGCGCCGGCCACCACGGTGGCCGGCGAGCTGGTGGCGAACGCCGCCGAGCACGCACGTTCGCCGGCGCGCCTGCGGCTGGAGCTGCGCCTGGGCAGGCTCACGGTGGCCGTTTCCGACGACGACGCGCGACGGGTGCCGCTTCCGCCGGTCGGACGGAAGGAACCGGCGCCGCGCAGCGGGCTTCCGCTGGTCACGCACCTCGCGCACGCCGCGGGCTGGTCGCCGAAGCAGTCCGGCGGCAAGGTCGTCTGGGCCGTACTCCGGCCGCCGCGCGCGCGACCCGCGGGGAACGACGCCGACAGCTCTCCCGAGCCGAATTGAGGAACTCCGTCCCGGCAAGCGCCGCCATTCGGTCCGCGAAGTCGCTTTCGCTGTAACGCCAAGGGCCTTCGGGACTCCGCGCTGTCGCGGGGTGACGACGCCATCGGGCGTGAAGGGAATGTGCGCGGACGCAGATCTCCGAGGTGCTGGCCGACGACCGGATCGTCGTCGCAGGGGTGCTCGACTTCTGGATCAAGGTCGCCGGTGAGGTGCTCGACCCCGAGCCCCGGAGGCAGCTCAAGTACACCGATCGCGACTACGTGATCCGCGAGACCGGGTCCATGGCCGACGGCCTGCGCTCCTCGTCGTCGAACAAGGACTCAGCACGCTGAGCGGTCTGCCGCGGCTGGTCGTGAGTGGTTAGGGCGGTTCTAACCGCCCTAACCACTCACGACCGCTTGCGGCGCGGGCCAGGTCACGGTGATCGTGGCGAGCGGCTGGGCCGTCCGCGTCGAGGCACCTGACGCTCAAGGACTGATCGTGGCGCGGTGCTACTGCGGCTGCTGTTCTTTCTTGTCTTCCTCGGCCCAGGCGGCCTCCGCCTGCATCTGGATGTCGGTGAGGCCGCGGTCGACCTGCACGATGTCCTTGCCCGCCCACCCCACGAAATTCTTCGAGCTCTTGGCGTCCGAGAGCGCTTTCAGCATCGGGTAGTAGTCCGGGGCCTTCTTCTTCAGCCAGTCGTCGACGAACTTCATCTTGCTGTAGCTGTCCCCGAACTTGGTCTTCAGCCAGTCCTCGTGCTTCTTGATCGTCGAGATGTCCTGATCGCTCAGCTTCGACTTCGGCGACGGCGGCTTGGGCGCGGGCGGCGGGTCCGCGGGCTTCGGCAGCGGGCGCGAGAAGTTCGGCGTGGTGCCGTCGCCCGGGGGCCGCGTGGTGGGTGTGGCGCCGCCTCCGGGCGGGCCGTCGTGCGTGACCGCGGTGCCCGGGGGCGGCAGCGGCCGCGAGAAGTTGGGGGTCGTGCCGTCACCCGGGGGCCGGGTGCTGGGTGTGGCGCCACCCGGCACGGGCGGGCCGTCGTGGGTGACCGCCGTGCCCGGCGGTTTCGGCAGGGGCCGGGAGAAGTTCGGGACGCCGCCGCCGGTGGGCGGCAGGTTGCTCAGCTCGTGGCCCGCGTTCGAGGCGCCCGCCTTCGGCTTGACCAGCTTCGAGAGCTGGGTGAGCCGGGCCAGCGTGCGCCCGGCGTAGGCGACGACCTTGGCGAGCTTGGCCATCATCGCGGCCACCTGCACCGAGACCGTGGCGACGCACTTGGTCACCCCGACGGCGATCGACGCCCCGAAGGTGGGGATGGCGAGCGCGAGCGCGATCAGCATCGTGGAGATGATGTCGCCGAGGATCGTCGTGATGATGTCGCGCAGCAACGAGCGGACGGCGCCGATCAGGGCCCCGGTGGTCTCGACCATGTAGCCGGCGACGTCGGACGCCTTGGCGTTCGCGTCGATCCAGCCCTTCCGCTCGTTGATCGACTTCAGGAAGCTGTCGTAGCCCTTGCCCTCCCACTGCGTGATCGTCGCCTTGAGCGTGTCGTCGAGCGAGGTACCGGTGTTGCGCAGCGACTCGCCGATCTTGTGCAGCTCGTTGGCGATCTTCGTGACCTCCGCGGGGTTGCCCGCGACCTGGTCCAGTGGCCACTTCAGGAACGAGACGTGCTCGATCAGCCAGCCCAGGCCCGCCGCGATCAGCTTCGCCAGCGGGTCCATGACGAACGCGACCGTGTCGAGCGCGGCGCTGATGACGTTGATGCCCAGCTCGACGCTGACCGCCGCGAGGTCGCCGCCGTGCTCGGTCTGGACCTTGCCGATCGAGTCGCCCACCTGCTTCCAGCTGTCGAAGACACCGGCGCCGGTCGTGGAGTTCGACGCGGTGATGGGAACGGTCACTTGCCCAGCTCCGTTTCGAAGGTGCTCAAACCCTGCGCCGTGTTCGCGTCGTGGGTCGAGTACACGTCGGCGGCCTTCTTCACGTCGTCGGCGGACTTGGCGATGTCCCCGACGAGCTTGGTGATCTCGCCGGTGATCACCCCCATCGTGATCCGTGAGGGCACGGCCAGCACCTGCGCGAGCAGGACGCCGAACGCGGCGTTGTCGAACCCGTTGGCGGCCTGCATCCGGTTCGCGGCGTCCTGCACCGCGGGCTGGGTGGTGCCCGACAGGAACTGGCTGAACTTCTGCAGCTCGGCCGGGTCGACCGAGAAACCTGCTCCGGAAACCACTGGATCTCCTCCGTACTACCAGGGGTTGCTCTCGCCGTCGTCCTCGTCCGGCGCGGGCCGGGGACGACGGCGTGGCTGACCGTGCTGCTGTTGCTGGGGGTTCGGCGGCGGCGACGGGGGCGGTGGGCCCGGCGGCCGCTGGCGCGGCGGGGGCGGCGGGGATGGGGGCCGGTCGTCGGCCTCCGGCATGAACTTGGCGCCGCCCGGAGGCGTCCCCTCGGCCGGTTCGGGTTCCGGCAGGAACTCCGTCAGCAGTTCACGGGCGGCCGAGTTCTCGCCGACCATGCCGCTGAACGCGTCCGCGACCTCGGCCGAGACCTTCTGCTGGGCGCGGCCGATCAGCTGCATCACCAGGCTGGACAGGGCTTGCGGGGGACGCTCGTACGCGCGGGGGCCGAACCGGAGCTCCTGCAGGACGCCGCTCGGGCCGACGGTCACCGAGACCGCCCCGTCCGGTGCCTGCACGGTGGCGACGGCGGCCCGGAGCCGTTCCTGGGCCGCCGCGGCCTTGGCCTGGAGTTCCTCGAGCTCGCCGCTGAAGTCGGCCAGCGGATCGCCGGCGCCGCCGCCGGGGGGCACGGACTGTGTCAATTTGTCCTCGTCGCGAGAAAGGTGGTGAGCCAGTGAAGTCAATCAGTGGTGTTTTAACTTCAGATGACACGGACAGAGCGGCCAGCTGAACGTGAAGCGGCTCTGTGCGTCGGGCTCGCCGAGGAGATCGGTCGAACGTCCACCGCCGTCCGGCTGGGACGCGGTCGCGCGGGACGGCTCAGTTCCGGGCGCCGGCCGAGAGGTCCGCGGCCGTGGCGGTCACCGCCTGCACGATCCGCTCCAGCCCGTCCGGCGTCAGCCGGAAGCTGGGCACCGACACGTTCACCGCCGCCAGCGGGGTACCGCGGAAGTCGAGCACGGGGGCCGCGACCGCGGTGAGGCCGATCTCGTGCTCCTCCGCCGCGACGACGTGGCCCGCCGCGCGTTCCTGGCGCAGCCGCCTGAGGACGGCGGCGACCGTCCGCGGGGCGCGGCGGGTGCCGGGCAGCGGGCCCGGCCGGGTCGTCAGCAAGGTGGTGATCTCGGCGTCGGCCAGCCCGAACAGCAGGGCCCGCCCGCTGGACGTGCAGTTCAGCGGGGTGCCCCGGCCGATCCACTCGCGGGCCTGGACACTGCGCCCGGCCTGCTCGCTCAGCACGGTCAGGGCGGCGTCCCCCTCCCGGACGGTCAGGTACGCCGCCTCGCCCAGCTCGTGGACCAGTGCGCGCAACGCCCGGGGCGCGTCCTGGCGGAGCCGGTCGTCGCCGGCCGCGCCGGCCAGGGCGTAGAGCTGCCAGCCGAGGCGGTACTCCAGCGACTTCGGGTCCCGCTCGACGAAACCCTCCTGGAGCAGCACCTTCAGCGTCCGCGAGATCTGGGTCTTCTCGGCGTCCAGGGCTTCGGCGACCGCTTGGACCCCCAACGGGCCGGATCCGAGCGCCCGCACCACATCGAGGGCCCGGTGCACGCTGGTCAGACTGTCGTTCGCCATCGGCAAAGTGTCTGGCCGCCGTGCGCGGAGCGCAACTGCGGTTGTCCTGGACGCACGGGCCGACCTAGCGTCGGGGTCATGTGCGGAATAGTCGCGTGCTACACCCCGTCCCCGGAGGCGATCACCTCCGACGTCGTGGCCACCGGCCGGACCATGCTCGCCCGGCTGGCCCACCGCGGTCCCGACGACACCGGACAGGCCCGGGTCGGCGAGCGCGCCTGGCTCGGGCACAACCGGTTGTCGATCGTCGGTCCCGCCAACGGACGGCAGCCGCTCGGCGAACCCGGGCCGTGGTCGCTGGTCTGCAACGGGGAGATCTACAACGACGCCGACCTGCGGGAAAGCCTGCCCGGCCACCACTTCACGACGGCGTCGGACAGCGAGTCGGCGCTCGCGTTGCTGACCGCCGGGGGACCGCGGGCCCTCGACCGGCTGGACGGGATGTGGGCGCTGTGCGCGGCGACCCCGGACGGGCGGTTCGTCGCGGCCCGCGACCGCCTCGGCATCAAGCCCCTCTACTGGGCGCGGGCCGACGGCCGGTACTACTTCGCGTCCGAGATGCGCGCTTTCCCGGTCACCGTCCAGCACGCGGTGGAGATGTTCCCGCCCGGCTGCTGGTGGACGCCGGAAGACGGCCTGGTCCGGTTCGCGACGGCCGTCACCTTCGCCCCGGTCCAGGACGGCGTCACCGCGGCGGAACTGGAGAACCGGACGCGCGCCGTGCTCGTCGACTCGGTCCGCCGGCACCTGATGGCGGACGTCGAGGTCGGCGTTTTCCTTTCCGGCGGGCTGGATTCCAGCATCGTCGCCGCGGTTGCCGCGGCCGAGTACGCCCGCGAAGGCCGGCGGCTGAAGACGTTCGCCGTCGGGGTCGACGGGTCCGCCGACCTGCTCGCGGCCCGTGAGGTGGCGGAGTTCCTCGGTACGGAGCACCGGGAAACGGTCTTCGACGCGGCGCAGGCCGTGGCCGCGCTCGACGACGTCGTCGCTTCCGTCGAGTCGTTCGACGCCGGCCTGATCCGCAGCGCGGTGCCGAACTGGTTCCTCGCCGAGCTGGCTTCACACCACGTCAAGGCGGTGCTGACCGGCGAAGGCGCGGACGAACTCTTCGCCGGTTACAGCTATTACCACGAGGAGCACCACGACCCGGCGGCGCTGCGCCGCGAGCTGCGGCGCACCATCGAGCAGCTGCACGGCCTCAACCTCCAGCGCTGCGACCGCGTCACGATGGCGCACGGGCTCGAGGCCCGCGTGCCCTTCCTGGACTCCCGGGTGGTCGCTCACGCGATGTCCCTGCCGGACGCGGTGAAGTCCCTCGAAGCGGACGGCCTCGAGAAGGGCCACCTGCGCCGCGCGTTCACCGGCCGGCTCCCCGAGCGGCTGCTGTGGCGGCCGAAGCTGGAGTTCGGCACCGGCAGCGGCGCCGCGGACCTGCTGACCCCGTACTGGAACCGGCACATCGGCGACGCCGAACTGGCCGAACGGCGCGACCCGGCCACGGCGTTGCGGTCCAAAGAGGAACTCGCCTACTACCGCGCGTTCCGCCGGGCCCTGCCGGAAGTCCGGCCGGCCGCGGTGCTGACGCGCTTCGCCGTCGCCTGAGCCGGGAGCGCCGGACGCCGCCACCGCCCGGCTAAGCGTTCCTCGCCCGCGGGACCGCGTGACGGCGGTCGGCGCGGGCCGGCACCGGGAAGACCCGCTTCCCAGTGCCGGTTCACCACCGGGTCAGCAGGGCCCGGCGACGCCGTCGAAGGAGGCGCAGTCGTCCTGGTCCCAGGGCGTCGACTGCCACTGTTGCGCGGTGAGCGTGCGCGAGGTGTCGCCGGCGACGAAGGTCCACGGGCCGTAGTAGGCGTTGCTGAACCAGTAGTTGCCCTGGTCGTGCGTGATCGCGTCCTGCACCACGGTGCCGTGGTAGGGCGACCAGTCCGGGTAGGTGCCGTAGTTGGCCAGCAACGCCATCCGGCCGCACAAGCCGCTGGTGCAGCCGATGTGGGCGGGGTCGAACCGGAACGTGTTGTCGTGCACCTCGACGAACTGCGTCTTCCACCGGCAGTCGTCGTAGAGCGGCCGGGTGGCGATCGCGGGGGCCGAGCACGACGTCCGGTCGGCGACCAGCTTGGTGCAGGTGTTGCTGGAGGTGTTGGCGGGGCTGTTGCAGAACCGGTCGGAGTTCTCCCACGCGGTGATGCCGGACCAGTTGTCCTCGAACGTGTTGTCGTAGATGTCGATCAGGTGGGTCCGGGCCGGCACCCGCCGGTCGCCGCCCGATTCCGACAGGTACACGCTGGCGACGGGGAAGTTGTCGCCGCGATCGGCCTTGCGCTTGCCGGAAACGAGGGCGTTGCGCCGCAGGGTGTTGTCGCGGAAGACGAGGTTGTAGCTGATCTCGTAGAACAGGCCCTCGGCCTCGTTGCCTTCGATCAGGTTGCGTTCGATGAGGAAGTCGTTGTTGTTGGTGTCGGCCCACAAACCGGCGCCGTGGTTGTCGTGGACCCAGTTCCCGCGGATGTCGGCCCGGTTGACCGCCCAGAACTTGATCCCGCCGCTGCACCCGCAGCCGGGTACGCGGGTTTCCCAGTCGTCGGTGTTGTTCCCGGCGATTTCGTTGCTTTCGACCACCAGCCCGGTGATCGTGTTGTCCGACCGGTAGGCGTTCATGCCGTACTGCCCGTTGTTCCGCAGGCAGCTGTGCCGCACCACCTGCCGGGCGCCGGCCATCAGCCCGGCGCCGGCGTTGTTCTGCACCGTGCTGTTCTCGATGGTCCAGTGTTCCCCGGAATCGTGGTTGACGACGCCCTGGTCCTGCGGCGGGACGAAGTTCTGCACGGTCAGGCCGCGGATGACGACGTCCTTGGCCTGCTGGGTGAACGCCGCCAGGTTGATCCGCTGCCCGTCGAGCACCGCGCCGGGGGCGCCGAGGTACACGTCCCCGTCTTTCGGGATGACCTGGCCGAACGGATCGGAGGCGAGCGTGTGCGTGCCCGGCGCGAGCCAGAAGGTCGTACCGGGCGGCGAATCCTGCGTCTTGTGGTACAGATCCGCGGTCACCGCCGGATCGATCACGACCGCGCCGGGTGGCGCGGTCGTGTTGGCGACCGGCTGGTGGTCGCACACCGGCCCCGGCGTGGGCAGCTTCGCGGCGGTGGCGGCGACGGGGGGAATCACCAGGACGGCCAGAACGGCGGCGGCGAAAACGGAAACGATGCGCGACATGCGGACGAACCTACGGAGTACGGCCCGAAATAAGCATAGACCACCCGTGTTGACTTCGCCTCTTTCGAGTGTACGAAGTGGTGGAATTCGCCGTGATCAACTAACGTCGATTCAGGCAAGGCGCAGATAAAATGCGGTGGAAATCGGCATGAACCGCCCTTGGCGGGTGTTGTCCGGCCTTCCGTGTGGGGAAAAATGCGGTGGCGGAATGGGTTGAGTGCGGAAATAAAACGTGCCCGGGCGGGAAATGGGTCGAGGCAAGCGCGCCGCCGCCGCAGACCGGGCCCTTGTGACCGGGTGCGGCTCGGTGGATCGGGTGGCAGCCGCGGCCCTCCGTGGCCGATCCGCTCTCGGCCGGTGGTTCGGCGGGCAGCGCGAGGTGCCTCTGTGGGGCGGATCACCGAAACGGATCTTGCGGCCCCCGGCGACGTCCTCGCTCCCGACCATGCTTCTCGGCATGGCCACCGGCCGCGCCGGGCAGGTCGTCGGCCCGCACTTCTCTCGGCGATCCGCATGGTCGGGTCCGGGTTCGCGTCGGACGCCGACGCCTGGCTGAAGAAAGCGCTTACCGGCGGTGCACGATCGTGGGCTTCGGCCACCACGTGCACAAGAAGGAGACTCCCGCGTCTCGACGACGCGTCTGGTCGTGCAGGAAGCCGCCGGACCGCGCGACGGCCACGAACTGCTGGACTGTACGAATCTCTCGTGCGTGTCATGTACGCGGGGAAGGGCCGGCACCCGTTTCACGCCGATCTTCGTGGCCGCGCCGATCACCGGCCGGACCGCCCACATCATGGAACAGCTCGCGGGCGCCAGCCTGAACCGCCCGTGGAGCACCTGCCGCGGCGCACGGTCGCCGGACGGAAGAATCGAGGAAAACCCGAGCGCGACGCGCTACAGTGGCGACGCAGCTGGTTCGGGATCCGCGCGCACGATCGCGGTGACCGAGGCAAGAGGGAACCCGGTGCGAATCCGGGACTGCCCCGCAGCGGTGAGTGGGAACGAACGCCGTCAGTCCCTCGAGCAGCAAGCGAGGACAAGCACTGAGCCACCCGGCTTGGGAAGCGACGGTCAGTAGGAAAGAGCCGGACCGCCCACGAGTCCGAAGACCTGCCCGCTGCGCACCCCACGACCGTGGGGTGCTGGCCGCGACCTCGTGGGTGGGTCATCGCCGAGTCCCGACCGGACGCCGGTCGCGGCTTGTCGTGCGCTCCCGCAGGTCCACGTGGACTCGCGAAGGAGAGCCCCGTGACACCCCCGACGACACCCCAGACACCCCAGACACCCCCGGCCAGCCGCGCCACCGTGTACGGCTACCCGCGCCAAGGTGCCGGCCGGCAGCTGAAGAAGGCCGTCGAGTCGTACTGGAAGGGCCGCGTCGACGCCGACGCGCTGCTGGGCACGGCCCGTGACCTGCGGCTGCAGAACCTGGCCGAACTGCGCGGCGCCGGGATCGACGAGATCCCGGGCAACCACTTCTCGTTCTACGACCACGTCCTGGACACCTCGGTCCTGCTCGGCGCCGTCCCGCAGCGCCACGTCGCCGCGGTCCCGGACGCCACGACGCCGGCCGGTGAGCTGGACCGCTACTTCGCGATGGCCCGCGGCACCGCGGACGCGCCGCCGCTGGAGATGACGAAGTGGTTCGACACGAACTACCACTACCTGGTGCCCGAGCTGGGGCCGGACACCACGTTCACGCTGAACGCGGCCAAGCCTCTCGCCGAGTTCGCCGAGGCGCTGGAGCAGGGTGTGACGACCCGGCCGGTGCTCGTCGGCCCGGTCACCTTCCTGCTGCTGGCCAAGGACCCGACCGCCACCGACGGGTTCCGGCCGCTCGACCTGCTCGACCGGATCGTCCCGCTCTACGCCGACCTGCTGCGGCAGCTGCACGAAGCCGGCGCCGAATGGGTCCAGCTCGACGAGCCCGCGCTCGTCACCGACCAGCCGGCGGACGTGCTGGCCGAGGTCGCCGGCACCTACGCCACCCTGGCCGCCGCGACCGCGCGGCCGAAGATCCTGGTCGCGTCCTACTTCGACCGGCTCGGGGACGCGCTGCCGGTGCTGGCCGCCGCCCCGGTCGAGGGCCTGGCGCTGGACTTCACCGGGTCCGCCGCGGCCAACCTCGACGCGCTCGCCGCGGTCGGCGGCATCCGCGACAAGCGGCTGGTCGCCGGGGTGGTCAACGGGCGCAACATCTGGGCCGCGGACCTGACCAAGGCGCTGTCCACCCTGGGCACGCTGCTCGGCCTGGCCGGTTCGGTCGACGTCGCCGCGTCCTGCTCGCTGCTGCACGTGCCGCTGGACGTCACCCTCGAAACCGACCTGGACCCCGAGATCGGCGGGTGGCTGTCGTTCGCGCGGCAGAAGCTCGACGAGATCGTCACGCTGCGCCGCGGCCTGACCGAAGACCGGTCCGTGATCGGCGACGTCCTGCGGGCCAACGCCGGCCGCCTGGCCTCCCGGGCGGCGTCGCCGATCGTGCGGGTGCCCGCCGTCCGGGACCGCGTCGCCGCGGTCACCGACGCCGATCTGCACCGCGTCAACCCCTACGGCAAGCGCCGCCTGGCCCAGGAGGAGCGCCTCCGGCTGCCGGAACTCCCGACCACCACGATCGGCTCGTTCCCGCAGACCACGGAGCTGCGCAAGGCCCGCGCGGCGCTGCGGTCGGGCAACCTCGAGCAGGACGCCTACCGCGAGGCGATGCGCGCCGAGGTCCGCGCGGTCATCACCGAGCAGGAGCGGCTCGGCCTGGACGTGCTGGTGCACGGCGAGCCCGAGCGCAACGACATGGTCCAGTACTTCGGCGAGCAGCTCACCGGGTTCCTGGCCACCCAGCAGGGCTGGGTCCAGTCCTACGGCACCCGCTACGTCCGGCCGCCGCTGATCGTCGGTGACGTGGCCCGGCCCGAGCCGATGACCGTCGAGTGGGCCACCTACGCCCAGAGCCTGACCGAACGGCCGGTCAAGGGCATGCTGACCGGCCCGGTCACCATGCTCGCCTGGTCGTTCGTCCGCGACGACCAGCCCGAAGGCGACACCGCCCGCCAGGTCGCGCTCGCCCTGCGCGACGAAGTCGCCGACCTGGAGAACGCGGGCATCGCGGTCATCCAGGTCGACGAGCCGGCCCTGCGCGAAACCCTGCCGCTGCGCACCGCCGACCGCGCCGCGTACCTGGAGTGGGCCGTCGACTCGTTCCGCCTGGCGACCGCGGGCGTGCGGGACGACACCCAGATCCACACGCACATGTGTTACGCCGAGTTCGGCGACGTCCTGCAGGCCATCGTCGACATGGACGCCGACGTGATCAGCCTGGAGGCGGCCCGCTCGAACATGGCCATCGTCGCCGATCTCGCCCGTGCGGGTTATCCGAACGAGGCCGGCCCCGGCGTCTGGGACATCCACTCGCCGCGGGTGCCGTCGGTCGAGGAGATCGCCGGGCACCTGCGCACCGCCGTCGCGGCGTTCCCGGCCGACCGGCTGTGGGTCAACCCCGACTGCGGTCTCAAGACCCGCGGTTACGCCGAGGTGCGGGCGACCCTGGCGAACCTGGTGGAGGCCACCGGGCAGCTGAGGACGCGCCCGTGACGAGCGGGCAGCTTTCCCCGCGGCGGGCGGTCACCCCGCCCGCCGCGGTTCCCGCGCAGCGATCCGCGCGGCTGCGCACGGTCCGCGATCGCCTGGCCGCCGGCACGCCGGTGCTCTCGCTGGAGTTCATGCCGCCCCGCGAGACCGACAACGCGGAGCGGATCTGGCAGAACGTCCGCAAACTCGAGTCCTTGCACCCGGGCTTTGTGTCGGTCACCTACGGAGCCGGTGGGTCCACCCGGGACAACACCGTCGCGGTGGCCGCGCGGATCGCCCGCGAGACCACGATGCTGCCGGTGGTCCACCTCACCGCGGTCGACCATTCGGTCCGGCAGCTGCGCTCGTTCGTCGGGGCGCTGGCCGACGCCGGGGTCGTGAACGTCCTGGCGTTGCGGGGAGATCCGCCCGGCGACGTCACGGGGGAGTGGGTCCGTCACCCGGAGGGCCTCGACTACGCGAGCGAACTCGTGACGCTGCTGCGTGAGCACGGCGACTTCTGCGTGGGCGTGGCCGCGTTCCCGCACGGGCACCCGCGGTCGGCGAGTGCGGCGGAGGACACGCGGCAGTTCGTGGCGAAGTGCCGGGCGGGCGCGGATTACGCCATCACCCAGATGTTCTTCGACGCCGACGACTACCTGAGGCTGCGGGACCGCGTCGCCGCGGCCGGCTGCGACACGCCGATCATCCCCGCGCTGATGCCGGTCACCACGATGAAGACCATCGCCCGCTCGGAACAGCTGTCCGGCGCGCCGTTCCCGGCGCACCTGGCCGAGCGGTTCGGCGCCCTCGCCGACGATCCGGCGGCGGTCCGGGCGCTCGGCATCGAACAGGCGATCCTGCTCGCGCGGCGGCTGCTCGCCGAAGGCGTCCCCGGCCTGCACTTCATCACGTTCAACTTCGCCAAGGCCACCACGGAAGTCGTCGCCGAGCTCCCGTTTCCCGCGTAACGCCCCGACGCCGCGCCGGATCCGGGTCGACGACGAGCCGGCGCGAGCCGCAGCCATGCCGGAGGCCTCCGGCGGACGGGACCACGACCGCCGGGGGCGACCGCCGGACCGCGACCGGAAAGCCGCGGTGATCGCGGCCCCGGCCGGGCCCGGCCGGAAAGATCGAAATCGTGCGGAGGGGGTTGTCGATCCCGGCTATCGTCGTTCGACGCGTAGCCGAGGGTGCCCGCGGAGGCCGGACGCCCAGTGACCGTTTCACCGACACCGGGGACACTCCCATGACCGAGCTGAACGCGGACACCACCCGGCGCGCGATCGTCGACCACACCCGGCGGCTGGCGGAATCGGCCGCCGCGGCCGGACCGGACGCCGCCGTGCCGACCGCGCCGAAGTGGACCGTCGCGGACCTGGTCGCGCACGTGGGCCAGACCCAGCACTGGGTCGCGGAGATCATCGAACGGCGCATCACCGACCCCACCCAGCTGCCCACGGAGATGGCCGTGCTGCCCGCCGATCCCCGCGAGTGGCCGGCGTGGCTGGCGGAGTCCGGGCAGCGGGTCGCGAGCGCGTGCTCCGACGAAGCGCTGGAGGCGCCGGTGTTCAACGCCGCGGGGGACGGGCGGTCCGGGGGGCGGTTCTGGATGTCCAGCATGCTGAACGAGGCGGTCGTCCACGGCTTCGACGCGGCCGGCGCGGCGAACCGGCCGGCCGAGGTCGAAGCCGACGTCGCCGCCGCGCTCATCGGCAACCTCTTCGCGATGCTCACCTCGCCCACGTGGGAGATGCAGCGGCCCGAGTCCGCGCACGCCATCCGGGGCACCGGCCAGACCCTGCAGTGGCGGGCCACCGACACCGCGGACGGCTGGTTCGTCGAACGGCGGCCGGACGGGGCGACGTGGGAGGCCGGAATCCGGCAGGCCGATGTGACGGTGTCCGGCCCGGCCCGGTCGCTGCTGCAGGTCCTGACCCGCCGGCTCCCGCTCGCCGACCGCGAAACCGCCGGCATCAGCGTCGACGGCGACACCGAGCTTGCCCAGCACTGGCTCGACAACACCGCGCACGCCAGCGACTGACCCCCGGACAGCTCGGATCGACGGGACGTGGGGTCGCCGTCGGCGGTTCGCGGGCTGGTCGAGGCTCGACGAGCCGGCCCACGGCCTCCACGACCGTGGCCCGTCTGGCGGCGTGCTCCCGCGGGCGGACGCCGAGTCCACGCTCGGTCGAGCGCGCGATCAACGGCGTCGAGCTGCCCGGCTACGCGGGGGTGCCGGACTCCGGTGCCTCGGCCGGCCCGCCGACCACCTCGTCGGCCAGGCCGTAGGTCACGCCGGTGCGCGAATAGCCCTGGGCCCGGGGCGCAGAATTGGCGGGCATCATCGCCGGATCGATGCCCTACGCCGATCAGGTGATCATCTTACCGGCCCTAAACCGCGAATGGCTGCCGGGTGTGTGCGAGGGGAAAGGCGCCGACGATGGCGCTGTCGATTCTGGAGGAAACCTTGGGACCGGTCGGAAAGCGTCTTGCCCAGGCACTGCTGGCCGTGGGGGGAGGCATTGCGCTGCTGGCCACGGTCGCACCCGCGGCCAATGCGGCGACGGCCCGCAACGGCGTGTGCGAGGCAGGCGAATTCTGCCTTTACTACGGCTACGGCTTCAGCGGATCAGTGTCGGACTTCAGCGGACGGGTACCGAACTACGGCAGCACGCAGCCGGGTTGTTACGAATTCAAAGGGCCTGGTGAAGGCAAAGGGCAGTGCGTGAAGAACAACGCCAGGTCGGCGAAGAACAAAACCAGCATCTGGGTGGTGAAGGTCTACTTCAACAGCAACTACGGGGGCCGCAACTTCACCTTCAACCCCGGTGGTGAGGGAGATCTGGGCTCGCTCGCCCGCGAGAATGCCTCGCACGATTACGAGCTTGTCAGCTGAGCGGAGATTCCGATCCGGTCGACCGAGCGGACCGGGTGACCGCGTTCTGCCGAAGCGGCGCGTAGGCGACCTGGCGCTCGGGTGATACCGGTCAGGGGCGGGCGGTGCCGAGATCACGAGGAACCGGCCTCCGCCCGCCTCGACGCCGACGGGTGGCCAGCAGGTTTGCCGGGCCGGGGTGAAATGGATCCGGTCCGGCTCGGCCGATCTGACCGCCGACGTCGGCGGACTCGCTCCGACGGTGTCCCGCAGCTGCCTGCTGCCCACGCTGGCGGCGGCCTCCACGGCCGCCGTGCGACGATCTGCGGGGAACCCCGGACCGGACGAAGGAGCCCCCGACCTTGCCCCTGGTGCACGCGCTGTGGTCTCCGGGACGGGGTCTGCTGCTCTGGGCGGAGCACGACCGGGGCCGGGCCGGCACCTCGAGCCGTTCGGTGCGGATCGCGTTGCCGCATCCGTTCGCGGTCTCCAGCGCGCAGCTGACCGCTCTGCATCCCGGCAAGCCCACCTCGGCGACGCTGCTGCTGCCGTCGCGGGCGAATCGGCCGCTGGCCTCCTCCGAGACGGCGGCCGGCGGTAGGCGGAGTGTGCTGTCGTTGCGGCCCTGGTCGGTGCCGGCGTTGATCGTGGACGCCACGGAGCTGGACGACCTCGACGACTCGGCCTCGTACGGCTCTTCGGTCACCTACCTGCGGGCGGTGGCCCGCCTGGCCGCGGACCTGGTGCGGCGTGGGCGGGTGCTGCCGACGCTGGTCCGCCAGGGCGACGCGGCGGAGGCCCGGTGGCGGCCGGTGCTCCAAGGCGTGGATTTTGTCGCGTTCGACGCGCTGGTCGCGGCCATGCCGCCGGTCGGGCGGGCCGAGCAGGTCGCGCCGCTCACCGGGGGCTCGCCGCGCGCGCTCGTCACCGATGCCCTCCACACCCTGATCGACGCGGTGGTCCGGGACCGGCTGGCGCGGGCGGAACCGCCGGTCGACCTGCGCGGGGGACGGGGTGCGGCCGGGGTGTGGCTGGCCGCTTTGCAGGGCGGCGCTCCCCGCGTCGAGCTGCCGCTGGGTGAGCTCGGTGTCCTGGCCGACGCCGTCGCGAAGTGGGACGAGGTCGCCGACACCGACGTCGTCGACGGCCGGGCGTGTTTCCGGCTGGCCGAGGTCGGCACCCTGCGTCAGCCGGACGCGGACGATCCCGACGACCAGACCGGTGACAGCACGAAGTGGCAGCTGCAGTTCCTCCTGCGGGCGACGGCCGATCCGAGCTTGCTGCTCTCGGCGGAGCAGATCTGGTCGGGCGAGGCGCACGGGCTGGTCCGGGACCCGAAGGGGTTGTTCGTCGCCGAACTGGGCCGGGCGGCGCTGGTGGAGCCGGTGCTGGCGCCGGCATTGCGCCGGACCCGGCCGGCCGAGCACGACCTGACCGTCGAGGAAGCCGAACAGTTCCTCACCTCGGGCGCGACCCGGCTGATCGAGGCCGGGTTCGAAGTGCAGCTCCCGGCCACCTGGGACGGCCGGCGCCGGGTCGGGCTCCGGCTCTCCGTCCGCAGCACGCCGTCGGAGCAGGTCGTCGCCCGCAGCCGGGTGGGCCGCGACGAGCTGGCCTCGTTCCGCTGGTCGATCGCGGTGGGCGACGACGAAATCGGCCAGGAAACGCTGGCGAAGCTCGTCGCGGCGAAGACCCCGCTGGTGCGGCTGCGGGGCCGGTGGATCAGCGTCGACGCCGACCGGCTCCGCGCCGGGCTCGAGTTCCTGCGCCGCGACCCGCACCGGCACGCCGAGCCCCCCACCGCGGCCGAGTTGCTGGAGCTCGTCCACCTCACACGGGAGGCGCCGCTCCCGGTCACCGGCGTCAGCGCCGACGGCTGGGTCGGCGACGTCCTGGCCGGGCGGGTCCACCAGGAGTTGCGGCCGGTCGAGCTGCCGCCGTCGTTCCGGGCCACGCTGCGCCCCTACCAGCAGCGGGGTGTCGCCTGGCTGGCCTTCATGGCGGGGCTGGGGCTCGGTGCGTGCCTGGCCGACGACATGGGCCTCGGCAAGACCGTCCAGACGCTGGCGCTCGAGGCGATCGAGCGGGCCGCCGGCGATCGCCGGCCGACGTTGGTGCTGTGCCCGATGTCGCTGGTCGGCATGTGGCAGCGGGAGGCGGCGAACTTCGCCCCGGACCTGCGTGTCCACGCCCACCACGGCAGCGCCCGCGCGCACGGGGACGCGCTCGCCGAGCGGGTCGCCGCGGCCGACCTCGTCGTCACGACCTACGCCACCGCCGCCCGCGACGCCGGCGAACTCGAGACCTTCGCCTGGCGGCGCCTGGTCCTCGACGAAGCGCACGCCATCAAGAACGCCGACACGGCGACGGCCAAGGCGGTGCGGCGATTCCCGGCCGGGCACCGGCTCGCGCTGACCGGCACCCCGGTGGAAAACCGGCTGGCGGACCTGTGGTCGGTGCTGGACCTGCTCAACCCCGGGCTGCTCGGCAGCAGGTTCGAGTTCCGCCAGCGGTTCGCGGCCCCGATCGAGCGCAGCGGCGACACCGCCACGGCCGCCGCGCTGCGCCGGCTCACGCAGCCGTACCTGCTGCGCCGGGTGAAGACGGACCCCGCGATCGTCCCCGAGCTCCCGGAAAAGATCGAAATCCGGCAGGAATACCGGCTCACCCGCGAACAGGGCACGCTCTACAGCGCGATCGTCGACGAGATGATGAAGAAGATCGAGAACAGCCAGGGCATCAAGCGCCGCGGCAACATCCTCGCCGCGATCACGAAGCTCAAGCAGGTCTGCAACCACCCCGCGCACCTGCTGCACGACGGCTCCCCGATGGGGCAGCGCTCCGGCAAGGTCAGCCGACTCGAAGAGGTCCTGGCGGAAATCCTGGCGTCGGGCGACCGGGTGCTGTGCTTCACGCAGTACACCGAATTCGGCCACATGCTGGTGCTCCACCTGGCGGAGCGGCTCGGCGCCGAAGTCGCGTTTTTGCACGGTGGTCTGGCCAAAGGGGCGCGAGACGCGATCGTGGAACGCTTCCAGGCCGGCGACGGGCCGCGGATTCTCCTGCTCTCGCTCAAAGCGGGCGGTTCCGGGCTCACGCTGACCGCCGCCAGCCAGGTCCTGCACCTGGACCGCTGGTGGAACCCGGCCGTGGAGAACCAGGCCACCGACCGGGCGTTCCGGATCGGGCAGGGACGCACCGTCCAGGTCCGCAAGTTCGTCTGCCCGGGCACCATCGAGGACCGCATCGACACCCTGATCACCAGGAAACGCGCGCTCGCCGGCATGGTCGTCGGCGAGGGCGAGAGCCGGTTCACCGAACTGTCCACTGACGCGCTGCGCGGCGTGCTCACCCTGGGGGAGGACGCGATCGATGACTGAACCGCTCCCGTGGTGGCCGACCCGGTTCATCCGGGCGCTGAGCGCGATCGGCGTCCTCCTGCCCGCGAAGGGCCAGGGGCGCGTCGTGTCCTTGGAGGTCGGCGCCGGGCGCGTCGACGCCGAAGTGCAGGACAGCCGCCTTTACCGGGTGCGGATCGGGCTGACGGCGTTCGGGAAAGCGGACTGGGCGGCGATCACCCACGCGCTCGCCGCGCAAGCGTCGGCCACTGTCCAGTTGCTCAGCGGTGAACTGCCCCGGGACGTCGAACAGATCTTCAAGGCCGTCCGGCTGCCGTTGTTCCCGTCGTCGGCGCGGGAGGTGTCACTGGACTGCACCTGCCCGGACGTCGCAGTGCCGTGCGGTCACCTGAACGCCGTGTTCGCCGCGCTCGTGGCGCGGGTCGGCGACGATCCGTTCACCGTCCTCGCATTGCGCGGCCGGAACCGCGAAGCGCTGCTGGAGGAGCTGAAGAACCGGCTCATCGCCGCCGAACCGCTCGATCCCGACGACAGGTCCCCGGCCCTTACCGAAGTCGTGGACACCTTCTTCGACTGCGGTCCGGCCCCGGGCCTGGGCGGCGCGGCGCCGTTGCGCGGACCGCGAACGCCGTTCGACGCGCTCCTGGACCAGGCCCCGCCTTTCACGATCACGGTCGGCGGCGAAGACGTCGCCGAGCTGCTGCGGCCGGTGTACCGGGCGCTCGCCGGAGAGCACGGCCCTTAGCTCCTCGCTGCGCCGGTCTCCGCGGGTCGCGAGCAGTGGCGAGGCCGTTACAGCTGGTGAGGGATGGGTGTTCGGGTGTCGAGGAGGGCAGCGAGCAGGTCGCCGTGGGTTTCGACGCGGTCGAGGACGTCGTCGGCGGTGAAGGTCAGGTGGCTGACGTGCCGGCAGGCGCGGACCTCGTCCCAGGTGACCGGCGTGGAGACGGTGGGGTGGTCCCGGCCGCGCAGGGAATAGGGCGCGACGGTGGTCTTGGCGGGATTGTTCTGGCTCCAGTCGATGAACACGCGGCCGGCGCGCTGGGCCTTGGCCATGACCGCCGTGACGGACTCCGGCGTCGCCCGTGCGAGGTGCTGGGCGAGGCGTTTGGCGTAGCCCGAAGGGGCGGCGGGGTCGTCGGTGCGGATGCCGCAGTAGAGCTGCATGCCTTTGGCGCCGGAGGTTTTCGCGAACGGTGTGAGCCCGTCGTCGAGCAGGAGGTCGTGGAGCCGTTCGGCGACCCGGCAGCAGTCGACGATGGAGGTGCCGGGGCCGGGGTCGAGATCGAACACCAGCCGGTCCGGCGGACGGCGGGTCGCGCCGGGCCCGACAGTCCACTGTGGAACGTGCAGCTCGAGTGCGGCCAGGTTCGCCGCCCACACCAGCGCGGCCAATTCCTCGAGCAGCGCGTAGTCGATCGTGCCTTCGCCGCGTCCGGACCGGGAACCGGTGCTCGGCAACGTCGCGGTCGGCAGCCACGCCGGGGCGCCCTTGGGGGCGTTCTTCTCGAAGAACTGCTGCCCGCCCACGCCGTCGGGGAACCGGATGAACGTCACCGGCCGCCCGGCGAGGTGGGGCAGCAGCACCGGAGCGACGCGGGAGTAGTAGTTGATGACTTCACCCTTGGTGAAGCCGTCCGGGAACAACGGTTTGTCCAGATTGGACAACGTGAGCCGGCGTTTTCCGGCCTGCACGGTGATCTTCGGCCCGAGCGCCACCGGCGGCGCGGGTTCCGGCTTCGGTGACGGTGGGCGCGGTGCCGTCGGCGTCGCGGTCGTGGCGGGGGTGGATCGCGGCGCCACGACGTCGTCGGGTTTCTTGTCGGCCCGCAGGCCCCGCCAGGCGGTGTGGCGGACGCGCCCGGCGCGGGTGAACTGCCGGTAGACGATCTCACCGACGAGGTGCGGCTCGACCCAGCGGGCCCGGACGGTGTCCTCGCGCGGCGGCGTCGTGGCGAAGGGGTGGGTGCGGCGTTCGAGGGGCTGCAGCAGGGTGACGAGGTCGGCGCGGGCGGCCTGGGAGAAGCCGGTGCCGACGTCGCCGATGTAGACGAGGTCGCCGGTTCCGGGGTCGTGGGCGCCGAGCAGGAGGCCGCCGAGGGTGCCGGTGAAGCTGCGCTGGCCGGGGCGCCAGCCGCAGACGATGACCTCCTGGGTCTGGATGAACGGGTGCTTGAGCCAGGAGTCGGGCCGGTGGCCGGGTTGGTAGGCCGAGCTGCGGAGCTTCGCGACGACGCCTTCGTAGCCGGCGTCGGCGGCGTGGGTGAGGAAGTGGGCGGGGGAGCGGTGGTCGGCGTCGAGTTCGGCGAAGGTGACCGCGCGCACGACGGAGACCTTGTAGGGGTCGGGCATCGGCAGGCCGGTCAGCAGGCGGCGGCGCTCGTCGTAGGGCTCGGCGAGCAGGCTGCGCGCACCCAGCTGCAGGAGGTCGAAGGCGAGGAACCGGACGGGGAGGTCGTCGAAGGGTTCGTCGCGGCGCAGGGAGCCCTGGTGCTTGACGTAGCGGCCGCGGCGTTCCTGCATGAGCTCGAAGTCGATCCGGCCGTCTTCGTTGTAGACGACGATCTCGCCGTCGAGCAGGGCGGCCTGGCCGTCGAGGTCGAGGACGCCGGTGACGTCGCGGAACTCGGCGGTGAAGTCGATGTTGTTGCGGCTGGTGAGCACGGTGGTGCCGTCGGGGGCGATGCGCAGGGCGGCGCGGTAGCCGTCGAGCTTGTACTCGTAGGCCCATTCGGGGCCGCTGCGCAGGCGCCCGCCGTCGGCTTTGGCCAGCATCGGCTCGACCCACGCCGGGACGCGAGACACCATGCCGACCTCCGATCGCCGTACCGTGCTCCGACGGTAACCCGTTCGGCCTAGGTTCGCCGGGTTTGCGCAGGTCAAAGCCCCCGACGGGGGACGGTGGTCCCGTCCCGCGCACGGCGCACCTGCCGAAGGTCTGATCCGGACCTTCCGGCGGCGCGCGGGCATGGGGAAACCAGGGGACGTCGTTCATCCGCGCGCAATCAGGCGTTGGCCGCGGCGGGATAGAAACCGCGCATGACCGAACCGACCCACCACTCCCGCCGCTCGTTGCTCAAGGCCGGTCTCACCGGCGCCGCCGCCACACTCGTGCTGCCGTCGACGGCCTTCGCCGCGACACCGCTGGTGCGGGGCGACCGGCCGGTGCTCACCCACGGCGTCCAGTCCGGCGACGTCACGCCCGGCTCGGCGATCGTCTGGTCGCGCGCCGACCGGCCGTCGCGGCTGGTCGTCGAGATCGCGCGCGACCCCTCCTTCCGGCACGCCCGCCGGCTGCCGGGACCGCTCGCCGGGCCCGCCACCGGCGGGACCGGGCAGGTCCGCGTCGCCGGCCTCGCGCCCGGCACCGAGTACCACTACCGCGTCACGGCGGAGTCCCTGGACGGGCGCACCACGAGCGAGCCGCTGACCGGCCGGTTCGCCACCGCGCCGGTGGGCCGCCGCGACACCCGGATCCTGTGGTCGGGCGACGTCGTCGGCCAGAACTGGGGGATCAACCCGGACCTCGGCGGCATGACGATCTTCTCCGCGATGGCCGCGCGCCGCCCGGACGTGTTCCTGCACAGCGGCGACACGGTGTACTCCGACGGCCCGCTGACGGAGACGGTCGCGCTGCCCGGCGGCCGGACGTGGCGCAACGTCGTCACGGCGGAGAAGTCCAAGGTCGCCGAGACCCTGGCGGAGTTCCGCGGCCAGCACGCCTACAACCGGCTCGACGAGAACTTCAAACGGTTCGTCTCCCAGGTGCCCGCCTACGTCCAGTGGGACGACCACGAGGTCTTGAACAACTGGTACCCGGGCAAGATCCTCGACAACCCGGCCTACACCGAGAAGCGCGTCGACGTGCTCGCGCCGCGGGCGTACCAGGCTTTCCACGAGTGGCACCCGATCGACTCGCGCCAGGCCGTCGACGGGCGTGTCCACCGCAGTTTCCGCTACGGCTCGCGTGCCGAGATCTTCGTGCTGGACATGCGGACCTACCGCAACGCGAACACCGCGGACCAGACGAAGCCGGGCTACATCCTCGGTGAGCGGCAGGCCCGCTGGCTGGCCGACGCGCTCGGCCGCAGCACGGCGACGTGGAAGATCGTCCAGGCGGACATGCCGCTGGGCCTGGTCGTCCCGGACGGCACCGCGATCGAGGCGGTGGCGAACAACCTGCCGGGCGCGCCGGGCGGCCGCGAGACGGAGCTGGCGTGGGTGCTGCGGGAGATCCAGCGCCGCAAGGTCCGCAACGTGGTGTGGCTGACGGCGGACGTCCACTACACGGCGGCGCACCACTATTCGCCGGACCGCGCGGCGTTCCAGGACTTCGACCCGTTCTGGGAGTTCGTGTCCGGTCCGCTGAACGCGGGCGCGTTCGGCCCGAACACGCTGGACCCGACGTTCGGCCCGGAGGCGGTGTTCGTCCACGCCCCACCGGTCGCGAACACGGCCCCGATCGACGGTTTCCAGCACTTCGGCGAGCTGAACATCAACGGCGGCAGCGGCGACCTGACGGTGGACCTGCGTGACGCCACGGGGGCGTCGCTGTGGTCGAAGAAGCTGCACCCACAGGGCCGCTGAGCCCGTTCCGGCTACGCGGTCGTGGTCAGGGACACCGCCGCGGGCGTGGCGTCCCTGGTCGGGCCGGGCGACGACGTCACCCGTCGGGCGCGGGCAGCTCGCGGCGGTTCAGTTTTCCGTTGGGGAGCAGCGGCATCCGGTCGAGGACGAGCACCCGGTGCGGGATCATGTGCGCGGGCAGCCGCCCGGCCAGCGCGGACCGCAGGTGCCCGGCGTCGGCGGGGCCCACGACGTAGCCGATCACCCGCCCGTCGCGCAGCGCGGCGGCGGCGCGGACGACCTCCGGCTCCCGAAGCAGCGCGTCCTCGATCGCGCCCAGCTCCACCCGCAGGCCCCGCTGCTCGATCTGGTCGGTGCTGCGGCCGAGGTAGTCGTGGTTGCCGTCGGCGCGGGTCCGCACGACGTCGCCGGTGCGGTACATCCGCGCGCCCGCGACGAACGGGTCGGCGACGAACAGCGACGCCGTCAACGCGGGGCGGTCGCGGTACCCGCGGGCCACGCCCGCGCCGCCGATGTAGAGCTCGCCGATCCCGCCCGGCCCGACCGGCCGGAGCCGCTCGTCGAGAACGTAGGCGTGGACGCGGGGGATCGGCGTGCCGAGCGGCACGATCGCGGTGTCCCCGAGCACGTCGACGTCCGGGCACAGCAGGAGGGAGTCCACAGTGGTCTCGGTGAGGCCGTAGGCGTTGAGCACCACCGATTCCGGGTGCAGCCGCCCGGCGAGCTCGCGGAAGTCGGCCGCGGGCCACCCCTCCGAGCCGACCGACATCAGCCGCATGACGGGCAGCTCGCCCGCGCGGCCGAGGGCCTTCGCCTGGGCGGGGACCAGTTCGGTCGCGTCGCCGCCGTGGCGGCGGATTTCGGCGAGCAGCTCGGCCGGATTCGCCACCGCCTCGCGGGTCGCGATGATCATCGTCCCGCCCGCGAACACCGAGCGCAGCAGGTCGGCGAAGAAGAGATCGACGCCGATCCCGATGACGGACACGAAGGTCAGCGGCTCTTCGCGCAGCCGGAACAGCTCGTCCCACGCCGCGAAGACGTGCGCGAGGTGGCGGTGCTCGACGCCCACCGGCTTGGGCTTGCCCGACGAGCCCGAGGTGTACATGACGTAGGCGAGGTTCTCGGGCCGGAGCTCGACGTCCGGGGCGTGGTCGGGCTGTCCGGCCACGGCGTCGCCCAGCGGTACGTCGCCGGTGACCTCCGCGGTGTTGGTGAGCACGAGCGAGACACCCGCGTCCGCGCCCATCCAGGCCACGAGGTCGGACGGGTACACCGGATCGAGCGGCAGGCAGGCCGCACCGGACTTGAGGACGCCGAGCGCGCCGACCGCCATCTCGAACCCGCGGTCCATCCGCAGCCCCACCAGGTCCTCGGCCCGCAGGCCCCGCCCGGCGACGTACTGGGCGACCCGGTTCGACTCGCGGTCGAGCTGTGTGAAGGACATCCGCTCGCCCGCGTAGACGAGAGCGGTGGCGTCGGGGGTCTCGGCGACCCTCGCCGCGAAGAGATCGAGCAGGCTTTCCACGAGTCCCCTCCCCAGACGGTCCTGCTCTCATCGTGCGGGACCGGCCGCCCCCTCGCAGCGTGGCGGACGGGCGGCGAGCCGTGGTTGCGCCGTTCGGCGCCTCTGTCTAACGTCGGTCGGGCAAGCCTTGGACCATGCTCTTCGCGCCGAAGCCACCTCGGCGGCGTCGGTCGCGAAGCCCACGGCCCCCGGCTCACAGGACAGACCCCGGCGTCGAGCACACGTTCACCGCCCGTGCGGCGCCTGCGGCCCTTCGCCGGCCGAGGCCGCGCACTCCGCGCGGCGGGGACAGCGTGCGGCGGGGGCAGGGGGAGAGTGTGCGCATCGCCGTGGCCGGAGCGGACGAGCTGGTCGGCCCGCACGTCGTCGAGGCGGCTCGCGGGCGTGGCCACGCGGTGGTGGCGCTGGCCGGCGTCGACCTCCTGGACGGAGCCGGGTCGAGCGCCGCTCTGGAAGGCGTCGACGCCGTGATCGACGTCAGCAACTCCACGTCGCTGGACGAAGAGCCGGCCACGAGGTTCTTCACCACGGCCGCGGCCACCCTGCAGCGCGTCGGCGCCGAGCGGGAGGTGCAGCACATCGTGACCCTGTCGGTCGTGGGGATCGACGACACCGGTTTCGGCTATTTCCGCGCGAAGGCGGAGCACGAGCGCGCGGCGGGTTCGGGGCCGGTCCCGGCCACGATCGTGCGTGCGACCCATTTCCACGAGTTCCCCGGGCAGCTCGTGGGCCGGACCCGCGACGGCGACCACGCCACGGTGTTCGACCTGCGCGTGCAGACCGTGGCCGCGACGGCGGTGGCCGCGGCGCTCGTCGAGGTCGCCGAGCGTCCCGCGCAGGGCCGCACACCCGACATCGCCGGCCCCGAACCGGCCGAGGTGTTCGACCTCGCCCGTGCCTTCGTCGACCACTTCGACCTGCGGCTGGAACTGCGGACCGACGAGCACACGGTGGCCGGCATCGCCGAGGACGGCCTCCTGCCCCGGGCGGGCGCGACCATCCTCGGGCCGAGCTACGCCGAGTGGCTCCACAGTCCCGAGGCCGCCGCGCTGGTCACCGACGGCTGACCCGTCCGCCGGACCGTCCGGACGTTCATCGGACAACGCGTGCGGCTCCCCGCGATCGAGACCGCGCCGCCGAGCGGATCGCGGAGACGCCGAGGTCAGGACCTGCGGCGTGCGAACAGAACGGCTCCCGGCTTCTCGTCCGGGTGCAGCAGCAACTGGGCCTCGATCTCGAATCCGGCTTCGCGCAGCCAAGTTGCCACCTGCTCCGGCTGCCGGCGGTGGTCGTTCTTCGACGGGGACTCGTCGCCGACGTGGAATCCCAGTTGCAGCGGTCCGCCCGGCTGCAGCGCCCGGTGGAAGTGCGCGAACACGGCCGGTACCTCGTCGTCGGGAATGTGGATCAGCGACCACCAGGCGAGCAGGCCGGTCACGGAGGCGGCGGGGAGGCTCAGGTCCGTCATCGAGCCCACCTCGAACCGCAGGCCGGGGTGGTCGCGCCGGGCCACTTCGATCATCCCGGGGGAGAGGTCGATGCCGAACGCCTCGACCCCGAGTTCGTTCAGGTGGGCGGTGACGTAGCCGGGTCCGCAGCCGACGTCCGCCACCGGACCGCCGCCGGCGGCCCGCACGTTGTCGGCGAACAACGCGAGAGCCGCTCGCAAGTACGGCTGCCTGACCAAAAGGTCGCGCACTTGGTCGGCGTAGCCGACCGCGATGGTGTCGTACGAGGTTCGAATGTCGGCCTGCCAGTCGTCCGCGCTCATCACCGCACCGTAGTCCAGGATCCCGGTCCCGTGGGGTGCCGGCGGCGGGCCGACGTCCGGCAACGGCTGAGGGACCGGCTCACTGTCCCAACGATCTGCACGCGCCGCCGACCGGCCCCGGCGACCGCGCGACACTTCCGTCGCGCGGGGCCGAGGTCGGCCGGGCCGGACCACCCGAGGTACGGCGACGCGTGGCGGGTCACCGTCCCGGAACCCTCTTCGAGAAACGGGAGCGGAAACCGCTTACTTCTCCCTCAGCAGGTAGACGTTGCCGTTGCCGTCCGCGTCACTGTTGAAGATCAGGTCCGTATCGTTGATGAAGGCGCCGTGCGGGTGCACCGATTCCTCCTTGGACGAGCTCCGGTGCTTGAACATCTTCACGGTGTCGACCTTGGTGGTGCCCGGCTTGATGTAATAGTAGAAGATGTACGGCGTGTCTTCGCCGCCGTCTCCTTCGATGATCGTCTGGGACGGGTTCATGGCGAAGTGGTTGCTGTATTCCTGGGTGTCGTAACTGAGGAACCGCTCTTTGCGGATGTTGTAGGTCACCACCTGCTCCGGCGTGTCACCCTGCTTCCGCTGCGCGAAAGCGGCGTCCCGGCCGGTGGCCTCCCAGAACGGGTGCACGCCATGATCTTCCGGACCGGTCAGGAGTGTCTTCTTCTTCGTCCCGATGTCGACGAGCCCGATCTCGTTCTTGTCGAGCACGTGGTAGAGGAGGGTGTCCCCGTACACCGGGTTGATCAGCACGTGGTCGACCCTCCCGTCGATCTTCTTGACCGTGTCGAGTGCCCCCGTTTTGACGTCGACGGTGACGATCGAGGACCGGTCTTCGTGCTCGTCGTACAGGGACGACGCGATCGTCTTCCCGTCCGACGTCAGGGCGACCACTCCCTTGACGTCGTAGTTGTCCGACACGGTGCGGATCTTCTTCTCCCGGTACGGCGCGCGCAGGCTGACGCTGGTGAACGTCCGGTCCTCGACGAAGAACGCCTCCTCGGTCGCGGGTGAGACGTTGGCGTGGTCGCCGTCGATGTGATCGGAATCCGTCAGCTGCACGAACTTGCCGTTGTCGAGCGACATGAGGTACAGGTTCTTGTGTCCGTCATCCCGGTCCGACATGAACATGACGGAGTCGAGCGACGGAACATAAGGATTCACATCGAGGTACATCTTGTTGTCGAGCGATTTCGACGTGGTGAGCTGAACCACCTCGTAATCGCTGTCCATGGCCGGGAGTTTCTTCCACTCCGCCTCGTACCGCGTGCCCTTTCCGGCATCAAGCGCGGATTCGGCTCCGAGGGCGACGCAAGGAAATCCGACCATGCTCACCGAAACGAGAAGTGCCAAAGGTGTTTTCACGTGAATGAACCCTCCTGGGTCGGGTGCGAGAGGCGCACCGTTATCGACTATAGAAATCGATGTCCTGCTTCACAATGGATCACACCTCATCCTTTCGGGGGTAGCGGGGGATGCCCGTCGCGGCCGGCGTCATGCCTGGTGAGTAACACTCTTTCGTGGCGGCGACGGCGCTCGAATGGCCGCTGTGGACGGTGGGTGCGCGGGCGTAGCGTCGTGGGTCGTTCGTCCACGCCTTCGGGGAGGTATGTTCGTGCGCCCGTCCATTTTTCGTGCTTTGACGCCGTCCGTCGTGATGTCCGTCGTTTTCGCTGTGTGCGCTGTGCCGGCCGCCGTGGCCTCGGCGCTTGATCGCGACTCCGATGTCGCTTTGCTTGCCGCGGCGCAGGATTCGCTGTCGACGACGCTGGGGTCCGCGTTCGGCGGTGCCTGGCTGGACTCCGCCACCGGCGCGCTCGTGGTCGGCGTGACCGATCCCGCGCGCGCGTCAGCGGTCCGCGCCGCCGGGGCGACACCACGGATCGTGCGGCACAGCATGGCGGAACTGACGGCGGCACAGTCCGCGTTGGACAGCTACCGCGGGCAGGTCCCGCCGTCGGTGTCCTCGTGGTACGTGGACGTCAGGCGCAACACGGTGGCGGTCGATGTGGTGCGAGGCGACCTCGAAGGGATGAGCTGGGCACGTCGGCTCGCCCTGGCCGAGGCGCGTGCCGTCGGCGAGCCGGTGCGTCCGACGTGGAACATCGCGGGCGGGCAGTGGATCGTCATCGGCCACAACACGTGCTCGGTCGGGTTCAACGCCCACCGGGGCGGGCAGCGGTACGTGATCACCGCCGGGCACTGCACGAAGGGCGGCCGCAACAACGTCATGGGGACCGGCGGAGTCCTGGGACTGGTGACGGCCACGTCCTTTCCGGGCAGTGACTACGGTCTGGTCTGGGTGGATCAGGTTCTCGCCGAGTCGTCGCCGCGGATCACCCGCCACAGCGGAAGTGACGTGTTCGTCGCGGGAACGACCGCCGTGCCGGTCGGTGGCCGGATCTGCCGCTCCGGTCAGACGTCCGGCTGGCACTGCGGAGAAGTCACCGAGCTGAACGTGACCGACCGCTACGACGGTGGGAAGAACACGGTCTACGGCTTGACCCGCACCACGGCCTGCGCCGAGTCCGGGGATTCCGGTGGCGCGGTCGTCTCCGACCCGCGCGGCTCCAGGTACGTCCAGGCGCAGGGGGTCCTTTCCGGTGCCGCTCTCGAATGCGGTGATCCTGCGGCGTTCTCGGACTTCCAGCCGATCAAGCCCGTGCTGTCCCGGCAACATCTGTCCCTGTACGAGGATTAGCCGTGATACCCGGCGGCGGCCCGCGTTTCAGGCCCGGCAGAAGTTGTCGTGCGCCGCGCGCAGGCGCAGGGCCCCGGGCATCGGGGTGGCCGGATCGCGGAGGTTCTGGAGCAGCAGCACGTTCGCCGGGCCGTGGCCGATGATCCGCATCCGCGGTTCCACGGGGAAAGCCAGTATGCGCACGGCCGGATGTCGGCCGCGTACGGGCCGTACATCGGGTAGCGGACCCGGTCGACCGCGACGTTGCGCTGGTAGGTCCCCGCCGTTTCCCGGCCACCGTGAATCGCCGCAGACCACGGCGAGGTAGCTCGCCGCGAAATTGTCGGAGTCCACGCCGGAGCCGGCAGCCGGGGACTCCGGCTCGTTCACGTCGAGTCTGTGCCACAGCTTCGCGAGGGCGGGCAGGGCAGCGTCCGAGCGGAGGAGGGCCGCGGTGATCGTGCGGAACGTCGTGCCGTCGTAGCCCTGCGCCGGCGCCCGGTCCAGGCGTTCGGCCAGTTCGAAGTACGATCCGGTCGCTGCGCGCCGGGTACACCGCGCCGAGGTAGGTTCCGTAGGAGTCGGGGCCCGGATCCGGTCCATGTCGCGCGCGGTGTTCGCGGTGGTGACGAACGGCAGCACCGCGGCGGTCTCCGACGCAGTGCACTGCCGGGCGACGGTCTTCGCGGGCTCGGCCGCCTTCGTCACGTCCGCCGGGCCCTACGGGAAGGGCGGATTCACGCTCGCCAGCCGCGAAAGCGCGACACCGATCTTCCGCCCGTCCGGGTGACGGTAGTCCAGCGGCACTTCCAGGGTCGCGCAGCTCAGCCCGGGTTCGGCGACGTCGGCCGGGCACGGCCCCCACGCCGGCGGCGGCCGGTCCGTCGCGGCGGCCGCGGACACCCCCGACACGACCGCGGCCGCGACGAGCGCCGCCGGCAGGATCATGGCTTCACCGCATCACCGTCCGGCCGCGACGACCTGTGCCCTCTGTCATGGAGCGGCTCGCGCCCCTGGTGCTTAGGGTGAGCTGGTGAGCGAGCGTGATCCCGGCCGGTTCTCCGTCCGGCAGTGGCCGGACTGGCGCTTCTGGGAGGACCGGCGGCGCCGGGTGGCGCCCGTCGTCGTGAACGGCCTCGCGTTGCTGGTGCCGATCCCGCGGGTCACCCTGATCGCCCGTGAGGGGGACGGCGGGGCACGGACCGTGCTCGCGCTCGCCGCCATCGGCGTGCACAGCGCCGGTTACGCGTTCGCGCTGCTGTGTCGTGCGGGAATCGGTCACCAACGTGCTCCGGCACTCCGACGCGGGACAGTGCCGGGTCCGCGTCGGCCCGGCCTGGGGGCGCGGCCGGGTTCGTGGTCAAGGACTCGCGGCCCGAGCAGCTGCTCAACGCGATCCGCCGGGTCCACGCGGGACTGCGGTTCATCGACCCGGCCCTGGCGGCCGAGTCCGTCGCCACCGGCAAGACCGAAGCCCGCACCCGTGCCGAAGCCGCCCGTCTCGCCGAAGGCGACGGATGGCTCTGAGCCCGTGCCGTCAGAACATCCAGGAAAGGAGCCCGGCGATGGCCGCCGAACCGTTCGAGGTCAGGGTCACCGAAGCCGAGATCGCGGATCTGCGTGAGCGGTTGCGGCGGACGCGGTGGCCCGAGCCCGAGCCGGTGGACGACTGGTCGCAGGGGTTGCCGCTGGCCTACGCGCAGGAGCTGTGCCGCAGCTGGGCCGAGGACTACGACTTCGGGTTCGCCGAGCGGGTCAACGTCTTCCCGCAGTACCGCGACACGATCGACGGTCTGGGTATCCACTTCCTGCACGTGCGCTCGCCGGAGCCGGACGCGTTCCCGCTGGTGGTGACGCACGGGTGGCCGGGTTCGGTGCTGGAGTTCCTGGACGTCCTCGGTCCGCTGACCGATCCGCGCGCGCACGGCGGGGATCCGGCGGACGCGTTCCACGTGGTCGCGCCGTCGTTGCCCGGGTACGGCTGGAGCGACAAGCCCTCGACGACGGGGTGGGGCGTCGAGCGCATCGCGCGTGCCTGGGACACGGTGATGGTTTCGCTGGGTTACGAGCGGTACGGCGCGCAGGGCGGTGACTGGGGTTCGGCGGTGTCCGGCGCGCTGGGTGAGGTGGCGCCCGAGCGGGTCGCGGCCGTGCACCTGAACATGGGGTCCGTGGCGCTGGGCACGTTCGACGACCCGACGCCCGCGGAGCGGGCGAACTTCGAGGCGGCGAAGGAGTTCCAGCGTACCGGCCGGGGGTATTCGGGGCAGCAGGCGAGCAGGCCGCAGACGCTCGGCTACGGCCTGACCGACTCCCCGGCGGGGCAGGCCGCCTGGATCGCCGAGAAGTTCCAGGCGTGGACGGACAACGACGGCCGCGCCGAGGACGCGGTGTCGCGGCAGAAGATCCTCGACGAGATCTCGGTCTACTGGTTCACCGCGTCGGCCACGTCGTCGGCGCGGCTGTACTGGGAGAGTTTCGCCAGGTTCCGGGACAAGGTCACCGCGCCGTCCGGGCTGTCGATCTACCCGCGAGACCTGACCCGTCCGTCGCGGCGGGAGGCGGAGCTGCGGTTCACCGATCTGCGGTGGTTCGAGGAACTGCCGCGAGGGGGTCACTTCGCGGCGCTGGAGCAGCCGGAGTCGCTGGTCGAGCAGGTGCGCGGGTTCTTCCGCCTCTTCCGCTGAGCGTTCTCCCCGTGCCCCGGAAAGCCAGGGCACGGACGATGGTCGGCCGGATACCGGGGGATTGCTCAAGCGGCAGTGGAAACGTCGGAGGATTGCGGCGGTGTGGGAAGGGGCGGGTGCGGCATGCCGTTGAGCAGTCCCGTCCTACCCGCGGCTCGGTGCCGGAGCGGGCGGCAGCTCTGCTCGCGCCGGTCTGCTCGAACCCGGCTCTGAGCCAGTCGTCGAGCGGGCTGTGCCGCGCGTCCTCTGTGGTCCGACGATCTGCTCAACCGTGTTTTGCGGCGGTCTCGCCGCCACGCTGCCACATTTCGTAGTTCCCGCATTCCGCCGTGATCTCGGCCGCTTCCTGAGCGGCGGTGAAGAAGTCGTCGACCACCGGGGAGGTGCGCGATGCCGCCACCGCGAGACATACCTGTTCGGGCGCCAGGTCCGGGATGGGCACGTAGCTGATGTCCGGGTGGGAGTAGAACACGGTCGCCGAACGGGCCAGGAACGAGATGCCCCGGCCGGCCGCGACGTGCTCCAGCGTTTCGTCCACCCCGCGCACCACGTAGCCGGCGTTGGGATGGGGGCGCCGGGTGGGCTGCGTGCTGGCGTCGGCGTGCCAGATCAGCGGCTCGCCGGCCAGATCGGCTTCGGTGACTTCCTCCTTGCCGGCCAACCGGTGGCCCGCGGGCAGTACCGCTACCCGGGGTTCGGTGTAGAGCGGGGCGACGCGCAAGCCGGCTTCGTCGATGGGCAGTCGCACGTAGCCGACGTCGATGCGGCCGTCGAGCAGCATCGGGGCCTGGTCGTCGCTCTCGATCCGTTGCACGTCAACGGGAACGTCCGGGTGTCGGGCGGCGAACAGCTTCACGGCCGGGGCGGTCGCCACCCCTGCCCGGAAGCCGACCATCAGCCGCCGGCTGCCCCGTGCGGCCACGCTCACCCGGTGGCGGGCCGCGTGCGCGGACGCGAGCAGCGGGCCGGCGTCGGCCAGCAGCTGCCTGCCGGCGTCGGTCAGCGTGACGCCGTGGCTGTCCCGCGTCAGCAGCGCGGCGCCGAGGTCCTTTTCCAGCGCGCGGATCTGCCGGCTGAGCACCGGCTGGGCGATGTGCAGCTCCTCGGCGGCGCGGCCGAAGTGCAGCTTCCCGGCGACGGCGACGAAGTAGCGCACCTTGCGCAGGTCCAGATCCATGGAGCCTCCCGGTCCGGCGATGCTTCCAGGGTATCGCAGCAGCTGAAAGAGGTCTTGGACGCGCGCTCGGGCCGCTGGCAGCCTCGGGAACAGGACGCCGCCCAGGCACGTCATCCGGGCGGTGTCGACGACTCGACGTGGACGACGACGGGCAGCGTGTCCCGTCCGGCTCCGGAAAGCAGCACATCATGAGCAGCGTCAGCATCATCGGCCTGGGAAGCATGGCCCGCGCCATCGGCGCCCGCGCGGTCGAGGGCGGCCACACCGTCGAGGTCATCGGCCGTGACGCGGTCAAGGCCGAGGAGGTGGCCGCGGCACTCGGTGGCGGTGCCACGGCCGGGACGTTCGGCACCACCCCGGCCGGTGACCTCGTCATCCTCGCCGTGCCGCACGCCGGCGGCGTGCCGGTGGTCACCCAGTACGGGGACGCGCTGGCCGGCAAGGTCGTCATCGACATCTCCAACACGTTCGCCGGCCCCGACGACACCGCGCTGGTCACCCCGGAGGGCAGTTCCGGCGCGCAGGAGATCGCCAAGGCCGCCCCGGCGAGCGCGCACGTGGTCAAGGCGTTCAACACCGTCTTCGGTCACGTCCTGGCCCGGGGCGGCCCGCTGGACGTGGTCTTCGCCGGCGACGACGCGGGGGCCAAGGCGAGGGTGTCGGCGTTCATCGAGAGCCTCGGGCTGCGCCCGCTGGACGCGGGTGGCCTGGAGATGGCGCACTGGCTGGAGGGTGCCGGCCTGTTGCTGATGGGCCTGGCCCGCAGCGGCGCGGGGTTCGACGTCGCGCTGGGCGTCACCATCTTCGAATAACCGCGGCACAACCACTCACATCCCGTTGAGGAGCAGGAGAACCATGCGTGTTTTTGTGACGGGCGGGACCGGCCACGCCGGCTCGCACCTCGTCCCGGAGCTCATCACCGCCGGGCACGAGGTCACCGGCCTGGCCCGGTCGGACGCCGCCGCGGCGGCGTTGTCCGCACTCGGTGCGAAGGTGCGTCGCGGCAGCCTCGAGGATCTCGATGGGCTCAAGGAAGCGGCTGCCGAATCCGACGGCGTGATCCACGTCGCGCACCGGCAGGACCTGCTTCCCTCCGGCGGGATGGACGCGGTGGCCGCCGCGGAACTCCCGATCGTGCTCGCGTACGGCGAAGCACTCGCGGGAACCGGGAAACCCTTGGTCGCGGCCGGGAGCATCGGTTCGCCCGGGAACGGCAGGACCCTGGACCGGCCGGCCACCGAGGAGGACCCGGCCCTGCCGGTCCGCGATGAGCACAAGGGCACCCTGCGGGCTCGTAACGTCGTGGAAGCCGCCGTGGCGGGCCTCGCCGAGCGGGGAGTGCGGTCGTCGGTCGTGCGGCTTCCCACCATCATGCACAGCACGACCGATGCGGGCTTCCTCACCACGCTGATCGCCGTCGCGAAGGAAAAGGGCATCGCCGGCTACCCCGGAGACGGCGCGAACCGGTGGAACGCGGTCCACGTCCGCGATGCCGCCTCCCTGTTCCGCCTGGCGCTGGAGAAGGGCCCGGCCGGCCGGTACTGGCACGCGGTCGAGGACGAGGGCATCCCGTTCCGCGATATCGCGGAGGCCATCGGCAGCCGCCTGGGCCTGCCCGCCGTGAGCATTCCGCTGGACGAGCTGATGCTGCCGGGATACTTCGGGTTCCTCGCGGCGGTGGTCGCGCTGGACTTTCCGGTGTCCAGCCGCAGCACCCGCCGGACGCTCGGCTGGGAGCCCGTCCGGCCCGGCCTGCTCGCCGATCTGGACAACGGCCATTACTTCCCCGCAGGCTGACGGAAGGTGTCGGACATGACGACGGTGGGATTCATCGGAAGTGGCAACATCGGCCGTGCCGTCGCGCGTCTCGCGGTCGAGGCCGGTCATCACGTCGTGCTCAGCAACTCACGCGGTCCCGAGACGCTCGCGGACGCCGTCGCGGAACTGGGGCCGCGCGCGGCCGCGGCGACGAGCGGGGAGGCCGCCGCGGCCGGCGACATCGTCGTGGTCACGGTGCCGGTCGAGGCCTTCCCCGACTTGCCCGCCCCGCCCCTGGCCGGGAAGACGGTCATCGACACGTGCAACTACGGCCCCGAGCGTGACGGGCACATCCCCGAGCTCGACAGCGGATCGCTCACCTCGAGTGAGCTGCTCCAGCGCTACATCCCGGACGCCGTGCTCGTGAAGGCGTTCAACAACATCTTCCACGAACACCTGCTGGCACTCGCCCGCCCGGTGGGAGCGGCCGACCGCTCGTACCTGCCGATCGCCGGGGACTCCGCGCCGGCGAAAGCGGAGGTGACCGAATTCCTCGCAGCCATCGGGTACGGCGTGGTGGACACCGGGACGCTGGCCGACAGCTGGCGGCAGGCGACGGGCACTCCGGTGTGGGGAACCCCGTACGGGCCGTTCTCGGACGAGAACGGCCGGCCGGCCGGCGAGAACGCCATCCGCGCGGCACTGGCCACCGCGAGGCGCTGACCCGGCCATCCCCGCGCGTTCGACGACCGCGGTCAGGCGCGCGGATCGCGTACGGGCCGTGCTCAGCTGAGGAGTGGTCACCTCAGTCCTTCGGAACGTGCTCCCCGGGACCGGTGCGGTGCCGGGCCGCGAGCCGGGTCCGCGTGCGGAGGCCCAGCCGAGGTGCTGCGGGAATCCGTCCTGATCCCCGGCGACGCCCCCGTTCCGGCCTGACGGTCGCCGCCGTCCTGCTGCAAGGAGATCGGATCACGGCGCGAACGTCCGACCTGGTCCGGATCGCGGGCGCCACAGCATCCAATGTGGGCCGGCTCAGAAGTGGTCGCGGTCCGCTTCCCGGGCGACGACCTCGTCGAGGTCGGCCAGCCGGCGCAAGCCGTTCAGCGGCTGCCGCATCCGGTGGTTTCCGCGCAGCCGCTCGGCGTTGCGGTCGAGGAACGCCCAATAGCCCGCGGTGAAGGGGCACGCGCGCGGCCCCGTCCGCTGCTTGGGGTCGTAGACGCAGCCGCCGCAGTGGTCGCTCATCCGGTGGATGTACGCGCCGCCGGCGGCGTACGGCTTGGTCCCGACGATGCCGCCGTCGGCGTACTGGCTCATGCCGATCACGTTGGCGGGCATCACCCACGGGAAGCCGTCGACGAACGCCGTGGCGAACCAGGCGGTCAGCTCGGCCGGGTCGTACCCGCGCTGCAGCGCGTGGTTCCCGAGCACCATCAGCCGTTCGATGTGGTGGGCGTAGCCGCGGTCGCGGACGCCGGCCAGCGCGGTCCGCAGGCAGGCCGCCTCGACGGCGTCCGCGTCCAGCTCGAGCCACCACGCCGGCAGCTTCCGCCGCGCCTGCAACGCGTTGCGGCGCAGGTAATCCGGGCCCAGGTGCCAGTACAGGTGCCACACCCACTCGCGCCAGCCGAGCACCTGCCGCACGAAGCCTTCCACGCCTTCGAGCGGCGCCGTCCCGTCGCGCCACCGCGCTTCGGCCTGGCGCACGACGTCCAGCGGGTCGAGGATCCCGAGGTTGAGCGGGACCGACAACAGGGCGTGCGCCATCGCCCAGTCGTGGGTCAGCATCGCGTCCTGGTGCGGGCCGAACGCGGCCAGGCGGTGGTCGAGGAACCGGCGGAGCGCGCGCTGCGCCTCGTCGTGCCCGACCGCGAACCGGCGCGGGCCGTCGACGCCGACGGGGTGGATCGTCCCCGTACGCTCGGCGCGGTCCAGTTCGGCGCGGACCCGCTCGTCGATCGCGTTTTCCCGGGGCTGCCAGGGCGCGGGGACGTCGAGGCGGGTGGTCTTCGGCGGCGGCTCCCGGTTGTCGCGGTCGTAGTTCCAGTGGCCGCCCGCGGGCGAGCCGTCCGGTTCCAGGAGCACCTCGAACCGGCGGCGCTGGTCGCGGTAGAAGTCCTCCATGACGAACCGCGTCCGCCCGGACGCCCACTCCGCGAAGTCGTCTTTGGACCGGACGAACCCCGGTGTGGGCAGGATGGCCTCGACGGCACCTTCGTCGCGCAGCCGGCGGACGAGCGCGTCCGCGGCGTGGGAGTTCGGCTCGTGCACCACCACCGGCCGCCCGAAGCGGCGCAGCCCGGTGCGGTAGTCCGGGGCGTCGAGCAGGGTGACGCGGTCGCCGAGGTCCTCGGCCAGCCGGTACAGGGCGGCCTGGACCAGGTGCAGCTTCTGCCGGTGGAACGGTTTCGCGGCGAACGCGGTGGCCGACCGGATCAGCAGCACCTCCCGGCCGTGGTGCTCCGGCGTGCTGTGGAAGTGGGGCCCGAGCTGGTCGGCGAACAGCCACAGGGCCGCCTGTCCTCGCATGCGGCGGACCTAACGCGCCCCGGCCGGCCGCGAAGCCTCGGCCAAGCCGGCCGAAACGGCGCGAGCGGTGCGGCCGCCGGAAGCGAGCGCTCCCTGCAGCGAGCTGGTGTCCCGGTGGTCTCCGCAGACGTAGATGCCGTCACCCAGCCCGACCGTGCGGCGGATTTCGTGCGGTGGGCGCATCACGGGCAGGCCGTGGGCGATCTCGTAGCGGCGGAGCACCGGCCAGCGGCTCGCGTCCGTGCGGTACAGCCGGCTGAGAGCGGCTCGCACTTCGGTGTCCGGCAGCGAGCTGAGCGCCGACGCGCTGACGAGGACCCGGCCCGCCGGGGCGTAGGTCGGGCACACCTCGGTGAGCACCGCCGTGTTCACGACCGGCCCGCCGCGGGCGTCGACCACGATGACCGGCTCCGGCAGCGGCGTCTCCGGTGGGGTGAAGTACCACGTCGTGACCCCGTTCCAGGCCGGCTCCGGGATCCCGTCGAGCAGGCGGGAGGCGGTGCTGCCGTCGGTCGCCACGACCACCGCCCGCGCCCGCCACGTGTCGCCGCCCGCCGTCCGGACGAGTCCCGGCCGGACCTGGTCGACCGGCGTGCCCGTCCGGACGAAACCGGACGGCAGCCGCCGGGCGAGCTGACGCGGCAGCTCGCCCATCCCCAGCGCGGGCAGCGACGGCGCGGAACGCAGGAAGCTGCGCCACACGAGCTGGAAGAAGCGGCCGGACGTCGCCAGCTCCGCCTCGAGGAACACCCCGGACAGGAACGGGCGGAAAACGGTGTCCAGCGCGCGTTCCGACACGCCCGCCAGCCGCAGTTCTTCAGCGGTGGAGCGGTCTTCGCCGTGGACGATCGCGCGCGCCGGACCGGCGGCGACGCGGGCGGAAAACGCGGCCAGGGCGGCCAGGTCCTTCACCGAGAGGTAGCGGCGCGCGGCGACGTCCCGAATCGCCTTGGGCGCGTCGAGGGGGTGGCCGAGCAGCGACAGGCGATCGTCGTCGGCGACCCGGACCGCGCGCCAGAACCGCCCGAGCCGCAGCGCGTCGACGTCCACGAGCCGCCGGATGGCCGGATAGGCCGGGTTGAGGATCTGGAAGCCCCGGTCGAGGCGGAAGCCGTCGACGACGTCGGTGCGCACCCGCCCGCCGACGTCGTCGGAGGCTTCGAGCACGGTGCACGGAACCCCCGCCCGGTGCAGGTGCAGTGCGGCGGCCAGGCCGGCGAGGCCGGCGCCGACGATCACCACGCCGGTGTCGTGAGTGGCCATCGTCAAGCTCCTTCTCGGTTGTTCGCGCGGGCGTTCTTGAACCGCTCCGCGGCGTCGCGCAGATCGACCAGCGGCCGCGGGTACCCGGTCTCCGCGAGTTCGGCGGCGCTCAGCTTCCAGGGTTCGTGGACCGCGGGCCCGGGGATGTCGCGCAGTTCGGGGACGTACCGGCGCACGTAGTCGCCGGACGGGTCGTAACGATGGGCCTGCAGCACCGGGTTGAGGACGCGGTTCGGCCGGCTGTCGGTCCCGGTGCCGGCCACCCACTGCCAGTTCAGCTGGTTGTTGGCCACGTCGCAGTCCACCAGCAGTTCGGTGAAGTGCCGCGCGCCCAGACGCCAGTCCAGGTAGAGGGTCTTGGTCAGGAAGCTGCCGACGATGAGACGCGCCCGGTTGTGCAGCCAGCCTTCCCGGGCGAGCTGGCGCATCCCGGCGTCCACGATCGGGTAGCCGGTCCGGCCCGAACACCACGCTTCGAATTCCCGGCCCGGCCGGCGCCACCGGTCCGCGCGGGGGCGGTAGTCCTCCGTGGCGCACTCGGGCCGGGCCGCGAGCACCTGGTGGTGGAAGTCGCGCCAGGCCAGCTGCCGGGTGAACGCCCGGGCGCCCGCGGATCCGGTCCCGGCGCGGTGCAGCAGCTCGGTGACCGACACCGTGCCGAAGTGCAGGTGCGGTGATAGCCGTGAGGTCCCTTCGCCGGCCATGTCGTCGTGGAGCGCCTCGTAGTCGTCGATCGCCTCGGCCACCCAGCGCGCCATCAGCTCACGCCCGGCCACCTCGCCACCCCGGGCGAGGTCGGGCGAGCGGTCCCCGGCGCGGATCCGGTCCGGCGTCGGCAGGGCCGCGGAACGGAGGCGGGGCACGGTGAGCCGCCCCGGCGGCCGCAGGACACCCCGCTTCGGCGCACCCGACCACTTGCGGAAGTACGGCGTGAACACCGCGAAGTGGTCGTTGCCGCCGGACGGCGTCACCGAACGCGGCGCGACCGCGGTGATGGACGCCTCGTGGACGTGCAACGCGACGCCTTCGCGCCCGAGAGCCTCGCGAAGGGCGTCTTCGCGTCGGTGTGCGAAGCCGCTGACGTCGGCCGCGACGTGGACTTCGCCGACCGCGTGGTCGCGGACCAGTCGGAGCACCTCCTCGACCACCGCGCCCCGGCGCAGGACGAGGTGGCCGCCGAGGCCGCGGAGCCCGGCGTCGAGGTCCTTCAGGCTGTCGGCCAGGAAGGCCGCCCGGTTGGGGCGGTTGAACGGGCGGGTCGTGATCGCGTCGTCGAGCACGAACAGCGGGATGCACCGGCCCGCCGCGGCGGCGGCGTGCAGGACGGGGTTGTCGTGCACCCGCAGGTCCCGGGTGAACAGGGCGATCGAGGCGCTCGTCATCGGGTGTCCTTCGTCCGGGCGGCGAGGCGGTTGAGCAGGCCGAGGCGGCCCCGGTTGGGCACCGAACGGAGGGGGTGGCCCGCGACGCCCCAGCCGGTCAGCAGCCGGTTCGCGGCGGTCCAGCCGGTGGTCGCCGCGCGTTCCATCAGCGCGACCGGCAGGTCGACGCGGACGCCGTCGCCGGCGAGCACCAGGCCCGGGGTCGTGGTGGTCACCGTCGGCCGGCTGGCGAAGGAGCCCACGCCGAACAGCGGGCAGTCTTCCCGCCACACCGTGATGTCGTCGATCGTGCGGGCCGCCGCGGTTTCCGGGTAGATCTCGTGCAGGCGTTCGTCCAGCTGCTTCGCCAGACTGTCCACATCGGACGTCGTGGCGGCGTAGGCGTGCAGCTCGACCACGGAGCCGCCCGTGTCCCGCGCCCAGCGGCGGGCTTCGCCCTCGAACCGGTCGAGGACGCTGATGTTGTCCAGCGGGACCAGGCTGCCGGTACCGAGGAAAGCCGGCCGCTCCGGCCTCAGCGGCCGGTCGAGCCACAACCGGCGGACGAGGAACCCCGGTGCCGGCCGGAGCCCGGCGATCGAGGAGCGCCACGCCGGAGTGCCGAGCGCGGGCGAGGCGTCGACGATCGCCTGGAGGCCGCGCAGGTCGCACGCCAGCACGACCGCGTCGAACTCCTCCGCCGGCCCCCGCGCGGTGGTAACCCGGAACACGCCACCGCGCCGGTCGATCGTTTCGACGGCGCTGCCGGTGCGGATGTCCGTGCGCCGCTCGGCCAGGTAGTCCGCCAACGGCGACCAGAGGGCCTGGGGGAAGGGCTCGGTCGGCACGTCGAAGACCAGGCCCTCGCTCGAGCCGAGGAAGTAGATGTGGAACATCGCGGCGAGTTCCGCGGCCGACAGGTCGCGGGGATCGGCGAAGAAACTCCGGGAGAAGACCTCGAACGCCAGGTGCTTCGCCGCGGCCGGGAACTTCAGCCGGTCGAGGAAGGCGGCGGCGTCGAGGTGGTCGAGGTGGTCGTAGACCCCGGGGACGTCGACGGTGGCCAGGGGGAGCGCGGCACGCGGGTCGAGCGCCAGCAGGTCGCGGGGCCGGAAAGTGGGGCTGCGCCAGGCGAACGCGAGCGCGTTCAGCGGCGGCGTCCGCGGCAGCCCGGCGAAGGTGTCGGTGCGGCCGTGGGCGTCGAGCAGAGGGTAGTCCTCGAGCGGTGCGAGCCGGTCCAGCCGGGGGTCGGTGCGCCGCAGCAGCGCGCGCAGGTTGTAGTACTGCCGGAAGAACGCGTGGAAGCCCCGGCTCATGGTGACGCCGGTACCGTCGGCCAGCCGGGCGGGCCAGCCACCGACCCGGCCGCCGAGATACGGTTCCCGTTCGTGGATCGTCACCTCGGCCCCGCGTTCGGCGAGGCCGGTCGCCGCGGTCAGCCCGGCGATGCCCCCGCCGATGACGGCCACCTTCGGCCGCCGGTCCAGCCGGTCGGCCGACGGCAGCCCGGCCGGCGCGGGGTGGTGGGCGATCCGGCGATCGCGCCCGAGAGGCGCGCTCACACGGCTGCCCGGGCTTTGCGGCCGAGAAACGTGTGCACGATCCCGTGCTGCCAGCCGGACATCGTCGCCGAGCGCACGTCGGTGAATCCCGCGGCGCCGAGACGGTCGCGCAGCGCGCCGACGCCGTCGAAGCCGAGCACGCTGCGCCGCAGGTGCCGGTAGAGCGTCGCGTCGCCGGTGGTGAACCGGCCCAGCGGGATGATGATCGTGGCGCACACGACGTTCCAGACGAGCCTGGCCCGCGCCGAGTCGGCGACCGAGTACTCGTGCAGGGCGATCGGAGCGCCGGGGCCGAGCAGCGCGCCGAGACCGCGCAGCCGGGCGTCCGGATCGGCGAGGTTGCGCACCAGGTAGGCCGCGAGGATCGCGTCGAACGGGCCGGTGATCCCCGAGTCGCCCAGGTCCTCGACCGTGGTGTGCACGAACTCGACCGGTTTCGGCCAGCGCTTGCGCCGGGCTTGCGCGAGCATCTCCGCCGAGGCGTCGAAGGCGGTGACGTCGGCGGCCGGGTAGACGTCGAGCAGGGCCGCGGTCGACGCGCCGGTGCCACAGCCCGCGTCGAGGATGCGCAACCCGGCGCCGGCACCGGGCAGGCCGAGCCGCCGGGCCGACCACCGGAGGTGCTTGTGGTAACCGGGGTTGGCGCCGACCAGGCGGTCGTAGGACGCCGCTTCGGTGTCGAAGGCCGCCGGGACCTGGGCGCGGGGCAGGCCGTCTTCCGACAGGGAGCTCATCGGGTGTCCTCCTTCCGTGCCGCGCGCTCCCACAGCAGCAGGACCGCGGTCACCAGGGCGAAGCCGAACAGGAAGTCCTCGACCGGGATGTCCCAGGGGAAGCGGAGCCCGGTGATGTGCCGGGGGTCGTACCGCACGATGGCGTGGGACAGCTTGGTCAGCCAGCCGTCCACCGGGATCTGGAAGCCGGTCACGATGACGACGGCCGCCCAGTAGGCGGGTTTGCGGAACAGCCCGGTCCGCAGGACGCGGAGTTCGAGGGCGACGACCGCGACCACGGCGACCACGGCGGGCACCGTGTAGCCCCACGGGATCACCGCCGCACCCGCCTCGAGGCGAGGCGCCGCACCACCGGCACGATCAGGCCGACCGTTTCGTAGGTGAGGATCCCGCAGATCGGGATGACCACGAAGAAGAGCACCTCTTCGAGCGGGATGCCGAACGGGGCCATGATCCCGGTGAGGCTCTCGGGCGCGTAGTCCCAGACCCCGCGGGCGATGGCGATCGCGTCCCACACCAGGAAGACCAGCGCCACGGGCAGGATCGCGCGCACGAGCCGGCCCGGCCGCCGGTACACCCGGGCGCCCGCCAGCTCGAGCGGCAACGTGACCAGGACGCACCCGCCGAGGACGGCGAGGTATTCCAGCTTGCCCATGGTCACGACACCGCCACGGGAGCCGGCGCGGGGTTGCGCAGCTGCAGCCACTGGGCCCGGGTGAGCGCGCCGGCGGCGATCGCCATCCGGCGTGAGCGCGGCACGGCCGCCCGGCCGGCGAAGACGTTGTGCCCGGCGCGCTCGATGCGGTCGAGGATCTCCGAGTACAGCCGGAACGCCGTGGCCACACAGGCGCGCGACACCGGGTGCAGCATGGCGATCCCGGGCCGGGCCTGGTCGTAGACCGTTCTGGTGGTGGCGATCTGGGCGGCGAGAGCGTCCCGTACCCGCTGGTCGGCCCGGCCGTGTTCGGCGCACCAGGCCAGCCGGTCGCGGTCCACCCCGAACTCCGCCAGCTCGTCGGCCGGGAGGTAGACCCGGTCACGGGCGAGGTCTTCGGCCACGTCGCGCAGGAAGTTGGTCAGCTGGAACGCTTTTCCCAGTGCCGCCGCGTGGGGTGCGGCCTCGTCCCGGCCGGTGACGGTGCCGAGCACCGGCAGTACCTGCAGGCCGATGACCTCCGCCGAGCCGTGCACGTAGTCGTCGAGCGCGGCACGCTGCGGGTAGTCGGTCACGGTCAGATCCATCCGCATCGACCGGAAGAACGAGCGGAAGTGCGCCCGCGCGATGCCGTAGCGCGCGCAGGTGTCGATGACGGCCGCGAGCAGCGGGTCGTCGCTGTGGCCGGCGCCGAACGCCGCGAAGAACCGCTTCTCGACGGCCTTGAGCTCGGCCGCGATCGTGGCGGGTGTCGATCCCGGGGCCGGTTCGTCGACGATGTCGTCCAGCCACCGGGCGAAACCGTAGAGGGCGTGGACGGCCGGGCGCTGGGGCGGGGACAGCAGCCTCGTGGCGAGGAAGTAGGTCCGGCCGTGGCGCGCGTTCAGCTCCCGGCACCGCTGGTAAGCCGAGCGCAGGACCGGCTCGTGGATGCCCGCGGCGTCCAGTTCCCTGCGGGTCATCGCGCACCCTCCGGCCCGGTGACGCGGTCTGCGGCCAGCCGCCCGGACAGCAGGACGGTCGGGACGCCGACGCCGGGAACCGTGCCGCCGCCGGCGAGCACGACGTTCTCCACACCCCGCGGCAGGTTCCGCGGCCGGAACGGTCCGGTTTGGACGAACGAGTGCGCGTAGCTGAACGGGGTGCCGGCGACCATGCCGCGCGCGGCCCAGTCCGCGGGGCTGATCACGTGGGACATCTCCACCTCCAGACCGGGCAGCAGGCGTTTGCGGGCTACGTCGAGCACCGCCGCCGCATAGGGTTCGGCTTCGCGGGCCCAGTCGATCGGGGCGCGCTGGAGGTTCGGCGTCGGCGCGAGGATCGAGAACAGGTGCCGCTTCGCCGGCGCCAAGCCCGGATCGCTGACGGTGGGCCGGGTGATCAGCAGCGAGGGGTCGCTCATCAGCCGTCCTTCGGTGATCAGCTCGCGGAACGTCGAGGCCCACCGGTCGCCGAAGGAGATGCTGTGGTGCCCGACGTCGGGCCAGTCCCCGGCGGCGCCCACGTGCACGACCAGCGCCGACGGCGCGGGGGAGAGGGCGAGGGGGCGGCGCGGGGTCCGGCCCAGCAGCCGGTAGCTCTCCGGCAGCTCCGCGGTGAGGACGACGGCGTCGCAGGCGATCCGGTCTCCGGTGGTGGTCAGCACCGCGGTCACCCGGTCGCCGCGGCGTTCCAGCGCAGCGGCCCCGTCGTCGTAGCGGAACCGCACACCGGCGGCTTCGGCCGCCGCGGCCAGCGCGCGAGGCAGTGCGGCGATGCCGCCTTCGGGGAAGAACACACCGCCCACGGTGTCCATGTAGGAGATCACGGCGTACAGCGCCAAGGCCCGCATCGGCGACTCACCCGCGTAGAGCGCCTGGAAGGTGAAGACCCGGCGCAGCCGCTCGTCGCCGAGGAACGACGAGATCCTCGGCTCGAGACGGCGGAACCCGCCGAGGGCGGCCAGCCGGGCGAGATCGCGGGAAACGAGGCCCAGCGGCGAGTCGATGTTCGAGGCGACGAACCGGTCGAACTCGGCCGTGTAGAGCCGGGTCAGCCATCGGCGCAACCTGAGGTAGCCGGCGGCCTCGGCCGGGCCGGCGAACGCGCGGACCGCATCGGCCATCGCCTCGGCGTCCGAATGCACCGCCAGCCGGCTGCCGTCGGCGAAGGACGCCGTGTAGGCCGGATCCAGCCGCCGCAACGGCAGGTATCCGGCCATGTCGGCGCCGACCGCGGCGAAGGTGTCGCGCACGATGCCGGGCATGGTCAGCACGGTCGGCCCGGTGTCGAGCGAGTAGCCGTCCAGTTCGACCCGGCCGGCCCGGCCGCCGGGCCCCGATCCTCGCTCGAGGACGGTGACCCGCCGGCCGCGCCCGGCGAGGTGCAGCGCCGCCGCCAGCCCCGAAAGGCCGGCGCCGACCACGACGATGTCGGTCGTCCGCCCGGGAACCGTCTTCACCGGACCCGGTCCGTGCAGCGGGCCGCGAGCACGGCGAGGGTTTCGCGCATCCGGGAGGGGATCGCGGCGTCGTCGAGCGCGTCCAGCGCCTTGCGCACCCGCCGGTCGATCAGCTTCTCGAGCTGATCCGGTGCGCCGGTCGCCGCGATGGTGCCCCGCAAGCCGGTGATGGCGTCGTCGTCGAGGAACTCTTCGTCCAGCAGGAGTTGCAGCTCCCGCCGCTGAGGGCCCTCGGCCATCGCGACCGCGAGCACGACGACGCTCGAGGCCTTGCGGTCCCGAAGGTCCTGGCTGACCGGCTTGCCGGTGAGGTCCGGGTCGCCGAAGACCCCGAGCAGGTCGTCGCGGAACTGGAAGGCTTCACCGACCAGGCCGCCGTACTCGCCGAGGGCCCGCAGCACAGGGGCGTCCGCGCCGGCGAGCGCGGCGCCGAACTCCAGCGGTCGCCGGACGGTGTAGTTGCCGGACTTGCGGCGGATCACGTCCAGCACCGCGTCCCAGCTGGGCAGGCTCCGCGCGTCGTTCACGAGGTCGGCGAGCTGACCGGCGGCCAGCTCGGAGCGCATCGCGTCGTAGTGCGGCCAACCCCGGGCCAAGGCCGGCTCCGGCACGCCGCTTTCGCGCAACATCTGCTCGGACCAGACGAGGAAGAGATCGCCGGACAGGACCGCGGCCGATTCGCCGAACCGCGTCGCCGAGCCATTCCAGCCCTGGTCGCGGTGCCAGCGGGCGAATTGTGTGTGCAGGGCGGGCCGGCCACGGCGCAGCGCCGAGCGGTCCATGACGTCGTCCTGGGCCAGCGCGAAGCAGTGCAGCAGTTCCAGGCTGGTGGCCGCGCGCAGCGCCGCTTCGTCCTCGGGCCGGGCGCAGCACCACCCGGCGTAGGCGAACAGCGGCCTCAAGAACTTTCCCTCGCGGACGAACTCGGGCAAGGCCTCGATCGCGAGCGTTCCCTCGCCCCGCCCCAGGAACTGTTCGTCGCACCGCTCGGCCACGAAGCCGCTCGCGTGCTCGAGACAGGCGTCGCTCACCGACGTCAGCCAGCCGCCGGGTCCCGTGCTCGCCGGGACGACGCCTTCCGTCGTCGCCGCCATGCACGCTCCTCTCTCGGCCGGGCGTATCGATGCGCAACCGTTGCACATGCGCTGTGACTTGTCCACACGAGATCCGACCCGGCGGAAAACGCGACGTGGTGTGGGATCGTGAACCCGATGAACGTCGACGCGACCACGACCACGGGGCCGGCCACCAGGGCGACCTGGACCCCGGGGAAGGTCGCTGAGCTCCTGGGCGTCTCGCCGGTCACTCTCCGCAGCTGGAATGCGCGCTACGGGATCGGCCCGGCGGCCCGCGAAGACGGCGGGCACCGGCGCTACTCGGACCTCGACGTCCGCAGGCTCCAGCACATGCAGCGGCTCATCGAGCGGGGGATGGGGGCCCGGGAAGCCGCGGCGACGGCGTTCCCCGTTCCCGCGGACGCACCCGCGCCGGTGCCGGTGCCGGTGCCGCAGCGCGTGCGCGAGCTCGGCGACGCGGCCGAGGAACTGCGGTTCACCTCGATCGCGGCGATCGTCGACACCACCCTGACGGCGCTCGGTGCCGCCGCCACGTGGACCGAAGTGGTCGCGCCCGTGCTGCGGAACCTGGGCGGCCGGTGGCTGCGCGGCGAACCCTGCTTCGAATCGGAATGGGCGCTGAGCCAGGAGGTTTCGGGCGCGTTGCTGCGGTTCACCGCGGGCCGCGAGCCGATGGTGCCCGGCACCACCGGCCGGCCGGTGGTGCTGGCCTGTTGTCCCGGCGAACGGCACTCCCTGCCGGTGGAGTTCTTGCGGGCGGCGCTGCTGGAAGCGGGCGTGCCGGTGGTCTACCTCGGGCAGATGGTGCCCGCCGAAACCACGCTCGGCGTGATCTCGAAACTCGAAGCCGCCACCGCCCTGCTCTGGTCGATCTCCCCGAGCACCGCCGACGAGCCGCTGGCCCGGCGGCTCCAGCGGCGCAGCGTCGCGGTGTGCGCGGCCGGGCCCGGCTGGCAACGGCACGTCGTCCAGGGGCTGCCCTGGGTCGGCGACATGACCGCGGCGCTCGAGTTCCTCACCGGCCACCCCTGAGCTCGAACCTCGGCGCGCAAGCGTTGCACGATCGATGCGGATGTTCGACGATGATCCCGTCAGGTGCGGACGGCCGAAGTGCGGCGAGCAGGAGCGTGGTTCATGACGGTGCGGCGGCAGCTCGATCGTCGGTGGCCGCGAAACTGGCCGATCCAGCCGTTCGGGGAGCCGAGCTGGGCCAAGCAGGAACCGACCTACCGCGACTGCAGCCCGGCCGTGATCGAAGCCGCGGTCAAACGCGCCGAGGCGCGCCCGTCCGGCAATTGGTACGTCCTCGCCGCGAGCCGCGAAGTGCGTGACGACCGCCCCTTCGGCCGCCGCATCGGGGGCCGGGAGCTGGTCGCGTGGCGTACCCGGGCCGGCGAACTCAGGGTGGGCCCGGGTGCGTGTCCGCACCTGGGGGCGCCGCTGGCGGAAGCCCGGCTCGACTGCGACCAGCTGGTCTGCCGCTGGCACGGCCTGCGGATCGGGGGTGAGCGGCAGGCGGGCTGGTCGCCGGTCCCGTCGTTCGACGACGGCGTGCTGGTCTGGGCGAGGCTCGATCGGCTCGGCGGGGAACCGGCGACCGAGCGGCCGGTGGTGCCGGTCCGGCCGCGCCCGGAAGACGGGGTGGACGCGGTCGCGACGGTCATCGGCGTGTGCGAGCCGGCCGACGTCGTCGCCAACCGCCTCGACCCGTGGCACGGAGCGTGGTTCCACCCGTACTCCTTCGCCCGGCTGAAGGTGCTCGACGCGCCGGTGGGCATCGACGTCGCGGACGCCGACGACCGGTTCCTGGTCGAGGTGACCTTCCGGCTGGCGGGCCGGTGGGGAGTGCCGGTGGTGGCCGAGTTCGTGTGCCCGGAACCGCGGACGGTCGTGATGCGCATCGTCGAAGGCGAAGGGACGGGCAGCGTGGTCGAAACCCACGCCACGCCGCTCGGGACCGGGGTGGACGGCCGCCCGCGCACCGCCGTCATCGAGGCGGTCGTCGCGGCGTCCGACCGCCCGGGGTTCGACGTCGCCCGCAAGGCCGCCGGGGTCTTGCGCCCCCTGATGCGCCGTACCGCCGCCCGGCTCTGGCGGGACGACCTCGCCTACGCCGAGCGCCGGTATTCACTGCGCGCCGAGGCACGGTGACGAGCATCGCCGGCCGCTCCCGCTGCTCGCGGACGGCCCCGCGCACCGGCGGTCCGGAGGGGACAGCCGGGGCGGAACGGGCGTGCGCGGCGAGGTCGGGCGATCAGGCTCCGGCGGCCGCGAGCAGGTTCGCGAGCAGCTGGAGCCGCTCTTCGTCCGCGCTGCCTTCCGCGGCGGTGAAGGCCATGAGCAACGGCCCGGGTGAGCCCGGGATCGGGTAGGCGTCCCAGTCCAGGTTCAGCTCCCCGACCATCGGGTGCTCGACGCGCATCTGCCCGCGGGTCGTCTCCAGGACGTCGTGTCGTGCCCAGAGGGCCGCGAACTCGTCGCTCGAAACCGCGAGTTCGCCGACCAGCTCCACCGCGCGCGGGTGGCCCGGTTCGGCGGCGACCTGCGCCCGCAGCATCCCGGTCAGCTCGGCGACGGTCGCCGCCCGCTCCGGGCACACCCGGCCGGCGTCGGGGTGCAGCAGCAGGGCCAGCAGGTTCCGCTCGCCCTGGGGCAGCCGGGTGAACTCGCCCAGCACCGCGCCGCCCAGCGGGCTCCAGGCCAGGACGTCGAGGAACCGGCCGACGACCAGCGCCGGTGTCGGCATCGTGCGCAGCAGCCGCAGGGTGGTGGGCGGTACCTCCTCCGGCTCGTAGCGCCGCGGGGGCCGTGCGGGTGTGCGCGCGGCGGCGGCGAGGCTGTGCAGGTGCCGGGTCTCTTCGGCGGAGAAGCCCAGGGCGCGGGCCAGGGCGTCGAGGACCTGGTCGGAGGGCCGGACGTCGCGGCCCTGTTCCATCCGCTGGTAGTAGTCCGTGCTCACCCCGGCCAGCAGGGCCAGTTCTTCGCGCCGCAGCCCGGCGACGCGCCGCCTCGGACCGGGTTCCAGGCCGACCTCCTGCGGTGTGATCCGGGTCCGGCGGGTGCGCAGGAACTCGGCGAGTTCGCGTCGGGGGTCGTCGGTCATGACCACAGCCTAAGCGGGCCCGTCCGGTCGAAGGTGGGTCCGGCGGACCCAGGACAAGGCGAACGACCGTGCCGCCGCGCGGGGGCCCCAGGATCGGTCTCACCACACCGGATCGCGAAAGGAACCCACCATGAAGGCCGTTCAGATCACCGGCTTCGGCACCCCCGACGTCCTGCTCGTCTCCGACGTCGAGCGCCCCGCGCCCGGCCCCGGCGACGTCCTCGTCTCGGTCGAGGCCGCCAGCGTGAACGGGCACGACACCCTGGTCCGGGCCGGCGGGCTGCGCATCGTGTCGGGCCGGAAGTTCCCGATCGGACTCGGGCTGGACTTCGCCGGGGTCGTCGCCGCGATCGGGTCCGACGTCCGCGGGCGCCGGGTCGGCGAGCGGGTCTGGGGGACGGTGCACCCCCGGGAGAAGCACGCCGTCGCGGGCGTCGCCGAGTACGTCGTCGTCCCCGCCGGCCGGGTCAGCGCCGCGCCCGCCGGCGTCTCGTCCGCCGAGGCCGCGTCACTGGTGGTCGCCGGGGCCACCGCGCTGATCGGGCTGCGGGACGTCGTCCGCCTCGCCGCCGGTGAACGGGTCCTTGTGCGAGGGGCCGCCGGAGGTGTGGGCACCGCCGCCGTGCAGCTGGCCCACGCACTCGGCGGCCACGTCACCGCGCTGGCCCGCGACCGCCACGCCGCCGCTTTGCGGGACCTGGGCGCCGACGAGGTCTTCGACTACGGGACCACCACGTCGGACCGGATCGGGCCGTTCGACGTCATCTTCGACACCGTGGGCTCGGAGCTCACCTGCTACCGGAGCCGGCTGACCCGCTCCGGCCGGATGGTCACCATCGGCCTGTCGGGTCCCGCCTTCGCCGCGATCGCCGCGTCGAGCGTGCACGGCTCCCGCCGCATCCGCGCGTTCAGCGCCAATCCCGACGAGGCCGTGCTGCGAGATCTGGCCGGCTACGTCGCTTCCGGCGCGCTGCGCCCGGTCGTCGACAGCGTCCACCCGCTGGCGGACATCGCGTCGGCGCACCGGGCTTTCGAACGCGGCGGCACCCTCGGCAAGCACGTGATCGCGGTCGCCGGCTGAACCGTCGTCGCTCAGCGCCGGTTCGCCCGCTGCAGGACGACCGGCAGTTCCCCTTCCTCCTGGAAGGTGCCGGCCAGCCGGTCCAGTGCTGTGGTGACGTCGTCCACTCGCCGTGCGGCGTCCCGCTCGTCAAGCAGGTTCACGTCCGGTTCGCGGCCACGATCGCGCCGACGAACCGTAGCTTCGCCTGCACCGCCGGCGAGAGTGTGAACGGGTAGAGGTCGTCCTTGCCCATGCTGCGGTTGAGCTGGTTGAGGGCGCGCGACAGCGGGATCCAGGTCGCGATCAGTTCGTCGACGTCGTCGGTCCGGTCCTCGGGGACGGCGTCGACCCGGCTGCCGGGGTGGGGCGCGATCGGCGTGCCGGCGACGAGGACGCCGAGCGCCGCGGCGGTCTGCACGGTGTCGCGGATGTGCAGGAGGTGGGCGAAGGTCTCGGCCCAGTCCTCCCACGGGTGGGCGGCCGCGTAGTGGCTGACGTGGCTCTCCGCCCAGCCGGTGCCGGTGTCGCTCCCGTAGTGCTTCTCCAGGGCCTGCTGGTAGTCGGCCCGCTCGTCGCCGAACAGGGCCCGGAACGCGGCGGGCGCGTCGGCGACGAGCAGATCCCAGTACCAGTGGCCGATCTCGTGCCGGAAGTGACCGAGCAGGGTGCGGTACGGCTCGTCCAGCCGCGCGCGCAGGCCTTCGCGGAACCCGTCGTCGCCTTCGGCGAGGTCGATGGTGATCACGCCGCCGGCGTGCCCGGTGGTCACCGGCCGGCCGGCGCTGGAGAGCAGGTCGAACGCCAAGCCGTGCCGGGGATCGGCGCTTCGCGGTGTCACGGGCAGGCCGAGGTCGTCGAGCTGGTACACCAGCCGCCGTTTGGCGGCTTCGGCGGCGCGGAAGGCTTCGAGTGCGTCGACGTCTTCGTCGGCGGGGCGGGTCCGGGTCAGCTCGCAGCAGCCGCACAGGGGGTCGCCCGCGGCGAGCCAGTTGCAGCCGGCGAGTTCGGCGTTGGCGCAGCGATCGCGTCCGGTCGTCCGGAGCATCGACGCGGTCGCGCGGTCGTAGCCGACGTCGGTGCCGCACACCACGCAGGCCGAGTTCTCGAAGAACAGCAGGTTCGCGCAGTGCGGGCAGGTGAACGTACGCACGCAGGAGGTCCTTCCGGTCAGGTGCGGTCGAGCCGCGGGTGGAGGACTTCCCGGACGAGGAGCGGGGGCGCGGCCGCGACCGGGATCGCGACGAGCAGTCCACCACCGAGGATAACGGCGGCGGCCGGCGAGCACCTCGTTGAGCACCGGCCCGGCTCCGGCCGGCTCACCGCATCTCCGCCCGGCAACGCGGATCGGTCGCACCCACGACCTGGGACGGCGCCGGGAGCAGCCTGGCGGCCTCGTCCACGACCGCGGCGGCGCCGTGCCGGTCCGCGATCCGGGTTTGGCGTTCGGCCCCGGTTTCCCCGGTGCGGCCGTGCCGGAGCAGGGTGTCCACGATCCTGTCGTCGCCCGTCTCGGCGAGAGCCGGGCGTACGTGGCGGACGAGGTCCTCCAGCAGCGTCACGGCCGGGACCCGGCGGCCGGTCAGCGGGTCGATGCCCGGGCCGTGGATCCCGTAGCGGGCGGCGCTCCACAGCGCCGCCGCGGCGAACTGGCCGTCGGCCTCGGGGGCCTCCCGGCCGCGGTCGAGGTCGGTCAGTGCCGTGTGGACCAGCGCGCGGGTGAGCGCGACCTGCAGCAACGCTTCGTCGACGGTGGGGGCGACGTCGGCGATCCGGACTTCGACGGTCGGGTACACCGGCGACGGCCGGGCCGCCCAGAACGTCATCCGCTCGTCGACCAGCACTCCGGCGTCCACCAGCCGGTCCAGGCAACGCTCGTAGGCGGCGAGGCTGCCGAAGCGGGGTGGGATGCCACCGCCGGGCAGCGGGCCTGCTGGATCACGCGCCAGCTCTGGTAGCCGGTGGGCCGGCCGTGGTGGACAGCCGAATTCCCGGACAGCGCGAGCAGCGTCGGCAACCGCGGCCGCAGGTGGTCCACCACGGCGACGGCGAGCGCCCGGTCCGGCACGCCGACGTGGACGTGACAGCCGCACGTCTCGTAGTCGGCGAGCACACCGCGGAAGGTCTCGCCGATCGCCCGGTAGCGCGGTCCGTCGGTCAGCCGCGGCGTCTCTCCGCGTAGCGGCGGCGTTCCGGCCGGCACGATCAGGGCTCCCTCGGCTCGTGCCGCGCCGGCCAGCGCCGTCCGCTGAGCGGTCAGCGCCCCGGCGACGTCACGCAGGTCGGTGAGCACCCCGGTCGTCGCCTCGACCTGCGACTGGTACAGCTCGGGTTCGTGGCCACCGTCGACGGGGACCGCGACGCGGCCGAGGATCGGCGCCGCCCGCGGTACCGGGCGGCGTGTGCCGGCGTCGACGACGAGGAACTCCTCCTCGACGCCCACGGTCGGGCCGGCCGTCACCGCCGGGTCCGTCCCGCCGGCATGAACGCGGTGAGGCGGGGGTACTCGCGGTTCGTGGACGACAACGCCGGTACCCCTGTGACCATCACCCCGTACGAAGACGGGCCGCTGCTGGTGCGCGGCGAGTTCGAGATCCGCTCAGCGGACGGCGAGGTCATCGATCCCGGCCGGAACGTCGTGGCGTTGTGCCGGTGCGGGCTTTCCGCGCTGAAGCCGTTCTGTGACGGTACCCACAAGGTCCGCGGTTTCCGGGCCTCCGGCGACGATCGCCGCTGACCGCGGTTGCGGACGCAGGGACGGCCGGTCTTCTTCCCAGCAGGCCAGCAGAGTCCGGCCGAATTCGGCTTCCACCGCCAGCCCGCACGCCGCGCCGAAGAGGACATCGCCTGCGGCGGCCGGGTTTTCCCGGGCGAAGGAGCCGCACAGGTCGTGTGCGGCGATCTGTTCGTGGACCGCGTCGGCCTCGATGTGCTCGTCGTAGAACCGGGTCGCGGTCGTGTCGCCGCCGAGACGGCGTAGCCCGTTGCCGTAGCGGCGGTTGGGCAGTGACGACGTCATCTCGAACGCCGCCAGGTGTCCGAGGGTGGCGCCGAGCCAGCGGCGGTGGAAGCCGAACAGGGACATCAGGTTGCTCACGGCGAGGGTCACGGCGGGGACGTGGTCGATGTACGCGCCGTAGCTGTCGTCCAGGCCGAGGGCCCGCATCGTGGCGCGGAAGAGTTCGGAGTGCATCCGTTCGAGGCGGCCCTGGCCGTATTCGTCGGTCTGGATTTCGATCAGGGCGGCTTTGGCGGCGCCGGAGAGCCGTGGGATGGCCCAGCTGTGGGGGTCGGCTTCCTTGAGGTGGTACACCGACCGGTGGGTGACGAATTCGCGGAACTGCGTGTCGGACGCGCGACGTTGCAGGAATTTCGCCAGGGGCGGTCCTTCGTCGGCGCGCACCAGGTCGGCCAGGGCCTGCGGCACGGTTTCGGGTGCCACGGTGGTGGGTGTGACGAGTTCGTGGAGGCCTTTCACCCAATGGTGTTCCAGTTGCCGGCGTAGCCCGGTGACGAATGGTGTGTGCTCCCAGGCGGTGTCGGCGTCGTCGAAGCCGCGGTAGCTCAGTTCGTAGCAGATCCACAGGGTCAGCTGGAGGTCGTCGTCGTGGAGGACCGGGAGGCGGGTGTCGGCCGCGACCGGGTCGGCGGGCACGTCGTCGGGCTCACGGCGGAGCCGGGTGACGGCCGCGGAGCTCAGCGGCCCACGGGGGCGGGGCAGGTACATGGAACCCTCCTGGATCACGGAAAGCTCCGGGTACCCAGCCGAACCGGCTTCACTCCACAGTCGACGCTGGATCGGTGACAGGTCACGGGAGCGGCCACCCCTTCGTGGTACACGAAAGTGCGCCGGCTGGGCGTCGTTTCAACCGCGTGAGGGCGGGTAGCCCCGCAACGTCCCCAGCCGGACCCGAGACCACGAGGAGAGGACCTGTCCGATGAGCAGCGTGGAGGTCGGCGGTCCCGCTCATCTTGTCCGCCGCGCAGCGTCGAGCGCGCTCTGATTCGTGAAGGGCTCGGCCATGAACACACCACTCCACTCCGGCCTCCGATGACCACGACCACCGCCGAACAGTCGCTGTGGCTCCACTCGGCGTCCGCCGCGGTCGACTACCCGACGTCGTCCGGTCGGCACCAGGCCGCGGTCGCCGTGATCGGCGGCGGTGTCGCCGGTCTCACGACCGCGCTGCTGCTCGCGCGCCGCGGCGTCGACGTCATCGTCCTGGAGGCCGGCCGCGTGGGCGGGGGAGTGAGCGGCAACAACACCGCGAAGGTCACCGCGCTGCAGTCCACGATGTACTCCACCCTCGAGCGGGAACACCGTGCCGAAACCGCGGCCGGTTACGCCGCGGCCGCCACCGCCGGCGTCGAACTGGTGGGTTCCCTTGCCGACGGGATCGACTGCGACCTGCAGCGCGCGCCGGCCGCGACGTTCGCCTACACCGCCGACGAACACGACATCGTCCGCGCCGAAGCCGACGCCGCCGAGCGCGCCGGTCTCCCCGTGGAGTGGACGGCGCAGCCGGACCTCCCGTTCCCGACGTTCGGCGCGGTCCGCCTGGCCGGGCAGATCGTGCTGCACCCGGTCAAATACGTCCGCGGCCTGGCGGCGGCGGTCGTCGCCGCGGGCGGACGTGTCTTCGAGCACAGCCGGGTCCACGACGTGTCCGTCGCCGCCCCGTACCAGGTCCACACGGACGGCGGGACCGTCACCGCCGAGCAGGTGGTGGTGGCCACCCACTACCCGATCCTGGACCGCGGACTGTTCTTCGCGCGTCTCGACGCGCAGCGGTCCTACTGCGTCGCCGCCCGGCTCTCCTCCGGGACGCCGCCGGAGGATCTGGCGATCAGCGTCGGCAGCCCGTCGTGGTCGATCAGCCGTTCCGGTGAACACCTGATCATCGGCGGGCAGAGCCACCCCGCCGGGGAACGCGGCGTCGACTTCGACCGCTACACCGCGCTGGCGGACTTCGCCCGCCGTCACTTCGACGTCGGCGACATCACCCACCGCTGGTCCGCCCAGGACCCCGTGGCCTACGACAAGCTCCCGATGGTCGGCTCGTACCTGCCCGGCGTCTCGAACCTGTGGGTGGCGACCGGATTCGCGAAGTGGGGCCTGGCCATGGGCACGGTGGCCGCGGAGATCCTCGCCGACCGCGTCATCGGTGCGGGCAACCCGCATGCGGACCTGTTCTCCCCGCACCGGGTGAGCCTGGCGAGCGCGCCGACGTTGCTGCAGCAGAACGCCAAAGTCGCGAAAGATCTCATCGGCGATCGCCTGGTCCCGGCCGAGGCGGCCGACACCGACGACATCCCGGTCGACACCGCGAAGGTCCTGCCCGACGGGCTCGGCAAGAAGGGCGTCTTCCGCGACCGGACGGGCGGCGTCCACGCGGTGTCGCTGCGCTGCACGCACCTGGGCTGCCTGCTGAGGTTCAACGGCGCCGAACGCAGCTGGGACTGCTCGTGCCACGGCTCCCGGTTCGACGTCGACGGTGCGGTCCTGGAAGGTCCCGCCACCCGGCCGCTTCCCCGGCGGGAACCCTGACGGCGGCGGCCTCGTCCGGGCACCGCGTCGCTCCTGCCGCGCCTGCCGAGCGGTCGCTCGGCGCTTGATCGAGTCGTCACCGGGTATCCAGCGGATCCGCGGGTACCCGGTTCCCAGCGTTGCACCACGAGGAGGACACAGTGGCCGGCAAGACCCCCCGCAAGCTCGTCAAGGCCGCACTCGAGAAAGCCGTCGAGAAGGTCACCGAGCTGACGAACCCCCCGATCCCCGGATCACCCGGTAGTGAACCGCCGTCGCTCGGAGAACCGATCGACCCCCGCGAGCCGCTGCCGCCCAAACCGGACCAGGACGCGCCGGAGACCGTGACCCCCACCGGCGCGCCGACCGGCGCCCCGAAAACGTCGATGGGGCAGCAGGGCGAGTACCTCACCACGACGGCCGGCGCCCGGCTCTCCGACACCGACCACTCCCTGAAAGCGGGGGAGCGCGGCCCGACGCTGCTGCAGGATCACCACCTGCGCGAGAAGGTCATGCACTTCGACCACGAGCGCATCCCGGAGCGGGTCGTGCACGCGCGCGGCTACGGCGCGCACGGGGTGTTCGTCGGCTACGGCACGGCCTCGGACGTCTGCCAGGCCGGTTTCCTGGGCAACGGCGTCGAGACGCCGGTGTTCGTGCGGTTCTCCACCGTCGTCGGGTCGCGCGGGTCGGCCGACGCCGTGCGCGACACCCGTGGGTTCGCGACGAAGTTCTACACCCAGGAAGGCAACTTCGACCTGGTGGGCAACAACATCCCGGTCTTCTTCATCCAGGACGGGATCAAGTTCCCCGACATCATCCACGCGGCCAAACCGCACCCGGACCGGGAGATCCCGCAGGCGCAGAGCGCGCACGACTCGTTCTGGGACTTCGTCTCGACCCACACCGAGGCCACCCACCACGTGCTGTGGCAGATGTCCGACCGCGCGATCCCCCGGTCCTACCGGACGATGGAGGGCTTCGGGGTCCACACCTTCCGGCTCGTCAACGCCGACGGGGAGTCCGCGCTCGCGAAGTTCCACTGGAAGCCGAAGCTGGGCGTGCACTCCCTGGTCTGGGAGGAGGCGCAGCTGCTCAACGGCGTCGACCCGGACTTCCACCGCCGCGACCTCGCCGACGCCATCGAGTCCGGCGCGTTCCCGCAGTGGGAGCTCGGGGTGCAGATCTTCCCGGACACACCGAGGCAGACGTTCGAGGGCATCGACCTGCTGGACCCGACGAAGCTGGTGCCGGAAGAGCTCGCGCCGGTGCAGCCGATCGGGATGCTGACGCTCAACCGCAACACGACGAACTACTTCGCCGAGACCGAGCAGGCCGCGTTCCACGTCGGGAACCTGGTGCCCGGCATCGACGTCACCGACGACCCGCTGCTGCACGCGCGGCTGTTCTCCTACCTGGACACGCAGTTGACGAGGCTGGCGGGGCCGAACTTCAACCAGATCCCCGTCAACCGCCCGCACGTGCCGGTCAACGACATGACGCGCGACGGTTTCCACCAGCAGGCGATCCACGGCGGCGTCGCCCCGTACAAGCCGAATTCCCTCGACGGCGGTAACCCGTTCGAGGCCGGCGTCGAGGCCAAGCCGTTCGTCGAGGTCGCTCAGCCGCTGCCGAAGGCCTCGAAGGTCCGGCAGTCACCGGTGTCGTTCGCCGACCACTACACGCAGGCGAGGCTGTTCTGGCTGAGCCTCACGCCGATCGAGAAGCAGCACGTCGTGCTGGCGTTCACCTTCGAACTCGGCAAGTGCTACGAGCAGGCGATCAAGGAACGCGAACTGCTCGTACTGGCCAATGTGGACCGCGAGCTGTGCCAGGAGGTGGCGCTGGGTCTCGGTCTTCCCGCCCCGGCCGGTCCCGGCCGCCAGAAGAAGGTCACGCCGAGCCCCGCGCTGTCCCAGCTCGGCGGCACGTGGCCGACCGACGGGCGCATCATCGGGATCGTGGTCGACCCCGCCGACCCCGCCGAACTCGACGGGGTGCGCACGGTCCGCGAGACCATCCTGGCCGCGGGCATGGTGCCGCTGCTGATCGCGCCGACCGGCGGGCCGCTCGACGCCGACAGCGGGCTCGTCGCCCAGCGCACCCTCCTCACCGCTCGCTCGGTCGAATTCGACGCCCTGCTCCTCGCCGGCGGCCCGCCGCCGGGTGCGGACGTGCTGTCCGCCGAGGGACCCGAGGCCGGCGCCGCTGTCGATCCGCGCGTGGTCCTGATGGTCCAGGAGTGCTTCCGGCACGCGAAGGCGATCGGCGCGTGGGGGACCGGGCGAGCCGCGCTCGAGGCCGCCGGGTGCGCCACCGGGCCGGGGATCGTCATCGACGACGATCCGGCGGCGGTGCTCGCGAAAACGACGAAACTGCTCGCTGCTCACCGCGTGTGGGAGCGATTCCCCGCGTCGATCTCCTGAGAAAGGCCGGTCGTGACCGAAGCGCTCACCGATGACGACCTCGATTACCTCCGCTCGCTGTTCGACCTCGCCCGCACCGGCGACACCGAGCGGCTGGCGGAGGCGATCGACGCCGGAATACCGGTGAACCTCACCAACGAGGCCGGCGACTCCCTGCTGATGCTCGCCGCGTACCACGACCACCCGGACACGGTACGGGCGCTGCTCGACGCGGGTGCCGACACGGCGCGGGTCGACGACCGGGGCCAGACCGCGCTCGGAGCGGCCGTGTTCCGCCGCTCCGAGCGCGGCGTCACCCTCTTGCTGGCCGCGGGCGCCGACCCCGCCCTCGGCCTGCGGTCCGCGCTCGACATCGCCCGCTTCTTCGACCTGCCGGAGATGCTCACCTTGCTGGTTCGGCGCCGCGGATAGCCGCGAGCCGGTGGACGGCCAGGACCTGTGTCGTCCGCGTACACGAGGACGTCGTGCATCCGGGCGACGGTCTCGCGTGGCAGGACCGTCGCCGGCCCGCGTCCCGGGGCCGAACCGGGCCGGCCGCGTGCTCGAGGTGTGAGGATCCGCTGCCGGAGGGCGGGAACGAGTGGAAGGTTCGCACCTCTGTCCGGCCTGGAACCGCGCCTAGGGTGCCTGGACATGCCTCCCGAAAAAGCCCAGGACCGGCCGGTGCCGAAGGCAGCAGACGCCATGGACGGGCTGATGCAGCCGAGGCCGCTCACCATCGCGCACATCCTGGAGCGCGTCGAGCGGCTCTTTGCGCACAAGAGCGTCGTCACGGCCGGTGCCGAGCGGTTGACGTACGCCGAGGTGGCCGGTCATACCCGGCGTCTCGCCACGGTGCTGGACGCCCTCGGCGTCCCGGTCGGCGCACGGGTCGGCACGTTCGCGAGCAACACGCGCCGCCACCTCGAGGTCTACCTCGGGGTGCCGGCCACGAAGCGGGTGCTGCACTCGATCAACATCCGGTTGCCTGCGGAGCACCTCGAGTACATCGTCGAGCACGCCGAGGACGACGTGGTGTTCGTCGATCGCGGGCTGCTCCCGCGGATCTGGCCGATCGCCGGCCGGCTTCCGCTGGTGCGCTACTGGGTGGTGCTGCCCGACGGCAGCGACGCCGAGATCCCGGCGGACTCCCGCATCCTGGACTACGACGAGCTGATCTCCGCGGCCGATCCGTTCGCGGGCTCCTTCGAAGACACGTTCGTGCTCGCGGACGAAAACCTGGCTTCCGGGTTGTGCTACACCTCCGGGACGACCGGCCCGCCGAAGGGCGTGCTCTACAGCCACCGCTCGACGGTCCTGCACTGCCTGGGGACGCTCGCGGCCGGCCTGATCGGGCTCTGTGAAAGCGACGTCGTGCTGCCGATCGTGCCGATGTTCCACGCCAACGCCTGGGGGCTTCCCTACGGCGCGATTATGGCGGGCGCCTCGTTGGTCCTGCCCGGCGCGTCCGCGGACCCGGTTCACCTGCTGACGCTGATGGAGGCCGAGCGGGTGACGGTCGCCGGTGCTGTGCCGACGGTCTGGACGAGCCTGGTTCCCGGGTTGCGGGCTCACGACCTGAGCGCCACGCGATTCCTGCTCGGCGGCGGCTCCGCCGTTCCCCCGGCACTGTCCGAGCGCTACCGCGCCGCGATCGGCGTACCCATCACCCATTCCTGGGGGATGACCGAGGTCAGTCCCGTCGGGGTCATCGGCGGCACCCGCACGCAGCACCGGGACGCCGACGCGGATGAGCAGGTGGCCGTGCGAGCCGCCCAGGGCCAGCCACTGCCGCTGGTGAACGTGCGGATCGCCGATGTCGAGACCGGCCGGGAGCTGCCGCGCGACGGCGTCGCGGTCGGCGAGCTGCAGGTGGCGGGCCCGTGGGTGGCCGGCGGCTACTACCGGGTGGACGCCGCGGGCAGCTTCACCGGGGACGGCTGGCTGCGCACCGGTGATCTGGCCACCATCGACGCCGACGGTTACCTACGGCTCGTGGACCGGGTGAAGGACCTGATCAAGTCCGGCGGCGAGTGGATCTCCTCGGTCGAGCTCGAGGCCGCCCTCGCCTCCCACCCCGACGTCGTCGAGGTCGCCGTGATCGCCCGTCCGGACCCGCGGTGGATGGAGCGGCCCGTCGCCTACGTCGTCCTGCGCGACGGCAGTGCCGCCACCGCCGACGAGCTCTTGTCGCACATCACGCCGATGGTCGCCAAGTGGTGGCTACCCGACGAATTCTTCTTCATGGTCTCCCTGCCCAAAACCGGAACCGGCAAGCTCTCGAAAGTCGCCTTGCGGGACGCGGCGCGGATCACCTGAGGTGCCTCACGACGGCGCGTTCGTGCTCGCCCGGAGCTGGTGCAGGCGGAGTCCGAGCTGCAGTTCGAGGTTGTTCTGGTGGCGCCAGCCGGTGCCCAGAACGGTGCCGGCGCGGTCGAGCCGCTTGAGCAGGGTGTTGACGTGCACGTGCAACGCCCGGGCGGTCGCCGCGACGTTGGTGTGGTGGAGGTAGTACGCGCCGAGAGTGTCGACGAGATCGCTGCCGCGCCGCCGGTCGTACTCGACGAGCGGCCCGATGACGTCGGTGAGGAACCGGTCGAGTTCGCCGGTCCGTTCGGGGTCGAAGAGCAGGGCGTACAAGGCGTAGCGACGTGTGGTGGCGCCCAGGTCGGTATGACCGATCGCGCGCATCACGGCACCACAGCGGCTGGCCACGGAGAAAGCACGTGACCAGTCTTGGCCGACCGCGCGTTCTCCGACGACGGTGACCGGGCCGCCCAGGGTGCGCCGCAGTCCATTGTGGACCGACTCGGCGGTCTGCTCGTCATCGTGGCCGCCGGGCAGGATCATCGTGGCCTGTCCCAGGTGTTCGCCGGCCAAGCCGCCGTGGTCCCGGGCGATGTGGTGCAGGTGCCGCGAAAGATCGGTGGACGACAGCGTGGGGGAGTCCACCACGAGGACCAGGTCCAGGCGGTCGACGTCGATGTCGCGGGCGCGGGTGCGGGCACGCTGGGCTGTGCCGATCCCGGGGCCGCCGACCATGAGCTCGGTCAGGAGCTCGCCGCTCAGCCGCTCACCGGCCTCCGCGACCGCCCGCTCCTTGAGGATGAGCAACCCGAGGATGTGGGTGGCGCGCTCGAGGGTGCGCAAGTCCATCGCGTCCGGCAAGTCGTTTCCGTCGGCGGCTTTCCGGCTCCACACCAGGGCGCCCAGGTAACTGTCACCCGCCTGTATCGCGGCCACGCTCCGGGTGGTTCCGCCGGCGCCGGCCGAGACCGTGCAGCGGCCCGAGCGCCGGGCCTCCGCGACGGCTTCGGCCAAGGCATTCTCGCCCGTCCGGTCGAGGAGTGTGACGCTGCCGCCCAGCTGGGCGGCGAGCAGCCGTGCGACGTCATCAGGCGTTCCGCCGCCCAGCACCACGCCGGTCAGAGCCTCGTGGATCGCCTGCGCCCGCTCGGTTTTCCGGTAGGCGACCTGCAGCTCCTGCAGTGCGGTGCGGCTCGCCTCGTAGAGACGGGCGTTGTCGAGGGCGACCGCGGCGTGATCGGCGAACGCGTTCAGCAGCGCGATCTCGTCGGCCTGGAAGGAGCGCTCGGAACGGTCCGCGGCGAACAGGGCGCCCACCGCTTCCCCCCGGATGACCAGCGGCACACCGAGGAGCGCGACGAGCTCCTCGGTGACGACCAGCCGGTCGAAGTTCGGATCGTGCTCGATCAGCGTCGAGGCGGCGTAGTTGCGTACCCAGTGCGGGCTGCGGGAGACCAGAACCCTGCCACCGAGCCCCACGTTCACCGGGATGCCCGCGGCGAGGAAGGACGGGGAGACCGTGCCCTCCGACGCCCGGGCCGACAGCCTGCCGTCCGGTCCGACCAGCGAGAGATAGGTGAAGTCCGTGCCGATCAGCTCGTGGGCGTGGTGGACGATCGACTGCAGGACCTGATCGAGTTCACCCAGCGCCGTGAGCGACTTGACGGTGGCGTACAACGACGCCAGCTCGCGCTGGCGGCGCACGAGCGAGCGCGCGTCCGCTTCGCTGACCACAGTGTCATCCCCTCGACGTCCGGTGGGCGGAAGGTCCACCAACTCGATGACAGGAGTGGATGGTCCACACCTCAACGGCAGCGTAATGGCGTCTTAACATGACCGCCATCACTTGCCGGCGCTACCGACGAAGGCGGCATTCATGGCAGCCCCGCTCACCCAGCCCGAAGGGCAGGCCGGCCACGTCGACGCCGGCCTGTCCACCACCCGTCGCCGTGCCTTTCGCAAGCTGCTGGCCGCGGGGCTCGTCGGAAGCTCGATCGAGTGGTACGACTTCTTCCTCTACGGCACCGCGGCCGCCCTGGTGTTCCCCAAGGTGTTCTTCCCGCACTCGTCCGCGCTGACCGGGACCCTGCTCGCCTTCAGCACGTTCTGGGCGGGTTTTGTCGCGCGCCCGATCGGCGGCGTGCTCGCCGGGCACCTCGGCGACAAGCACGGGCGCAAACCGGTCGTCGTCGGCTGCCTGGCGATCATGGGGGCCGCGACCTTCCTGATCGGCTGCCTGCCCACCGCGGCCTCCGTCGGTGCGCTGGCCCCGACCCTCCTGGTCGTACTGCGGTTCATCCAGGGCCTCGCGACCGGCGGCCAGTGGGGCGGCATCGTGCTCCTGCTCACCGAGTCCGCCGGCCCCAAGCGGCGCGGATTCGCCGGAACCTTCGGGCAGACCAGCGTTCCCGTCGCCGTGATCCTCTCGAACCTGATCTTCGTGGCGGCCAGCGGCCTGATGCCGGACGCCGCCTTCCTCAGCTGGGGCTGGCGCATTCCCTTCCTGCTCAGCGTCGTGATGTTTTCGGTGGTCCTCTACATCCAGGCCAAGGTGGAGGACACCCCCGAGTTCCGTGAGCTGCAACGGGAGGTGGGGAAGCCCGACGTCGCAGTGGTCCGGGCGCCCCTGGCCCAGGTCCTGCGCAGCAAGTGGGGCACCATCCTGCTCGGCTGCGGGCTGCTGTCCGCCACCAACAGCCTGTTCTACGTCAGCATTTCCGGCCTGCTGAGCTACGGCACCGGGACGCTCGGGCTCAAGCGCAACGGCCTACTCGCGGTCGTGCTCCTCGCGTCCGTGGCGATGCTCGTGATCATCCCGTGGTCCGGGCACCTCTCGGACCGGATCGGCCGCCGGCCGCTGATCCTGATCGGCGGCCTGGGTGTCGCCGCCTGGGGCTTCCCGTACTTCGGGCTCGTCGGCACCGCGTCCCTGCCGCTGATCTTCGTCGCGGTGACGGTGGGTTTCGTGTTCCAGTGCCTCACCTACGGCCCGGTCGCGAGCTTCCTCGGCGAGCTCTTCGCCCCCGGCGTCCGCTACTCGGGCGCGTCGCTGGCCTATCAGCTGTCCGCGATCATCGTCAGTGGCGGCACGCCGTTCCTCATGACCGCGCTCATCGCGAAAACCGGGAGCACCGTCGCGGTCGCCGGCTACATCACGCTGATGGGGCTGATCACCTTCGCCAGCGCGTGGTTCCTGCCGGAGACGAACACCGCCGAGGTCCGCGCCGATCCGCACGCCGTCCCGGGCACGCACCTCTACCGCTGAGACGAGGCCGAAGTGACTCGAACATCGAGAATCCGCCGGATCGCCGTGCCGGCGATGCTGGTCCTGGTAGCGGCCGTCACGGCCGGGCCCGCCGCCGCGACGGCGTCGGTGCCGGTGTGTGCCGGGCTGGCCCAGCTGAAGATCCCGGCGTCGGTGATGAGCCTGCCGACCACCGGCGGCCGCGTCACGGCGGCGGCGATCACGACGAGCGTGGTCAGTGGCAAGACGATCCGGTACTGCCAGGTCGACGCCGACCTCTATCCCGTCGACCCGGCCGCGCCCGCCATCAAGATGCGCGTCGACCTGCCCGAGGGCTGGAACCGCAAGGCCCTGATGTTCGGTGGCGGCGGTTTCAACGGCACGATTCCCGACCCGGCCTCGAACGTGCCGTTCGGCCCCACCGACCAGCCGGTGCCCCTGGCCCGCGGGTACGCGACGTTCGCGAGCGACTCCGGCCACCAGCAGAACCCGGCGTCCCCGCCGTCGCTGGACGGCTCGTTCGGGGTGAACGACGAGGCGTTGAAGAACTTCGCCGCCGGTGACGCGCTCAAGAAGACGCGCGACGCGAGCCTGTTCGTCATCCGGCGCGCCTACTCGGCGACGCCCGCCGAGATCTTCTTCGCCGGAGGTTCGACGGGCGGCCGCGAAGCGCTCAACGTCGCCCAGCGGTGGCCGGCGGCGTTCGACGGCGTGATCTCCGCCTTCCCGGCCTGGAACAACCTCGCCGAGATCCTGGATCTGGGTTACCTGGCCCAGGTGCTGTCGCGCCCGGGCGCTTTCCTCGGCGTCGACAAGCAGGGACTCCTCCACACCAGCGTCATCAACGCCTGTGACGGTTCGGACGGCGTCAGGGACGGGGTCGTCTCGAACCCGGCCGGCTGTCACTTCGATCCGCGCGCGCTACGCTGTCCCGGGGGTGTGGATGCCGGTCCGGCGTGCCTGTCGGATCCCCAGATCGGTGCGGTGCAAGCGATGTCTTCGCCGTTCCGGTGGCCCTACCGGATCGCCAGCGGCGAAACCGGCTATCCGGGCTTCCCGTTCCTCGCGGGGGCGGACATGCGGACGCCGTTCCTCGGGTTCGGGACGACCGCGCCCGCCAACCCGATGCCCGTGACGAGCGGGTACGGCCTGCAGTACTGGGACCAGTGGGTCAAGTACTTCCTGACCCGCGATCCCGGCCAGAACCCGCTCGACGTGGATCCCCGGCACCCGGGGAAGTGGCTCGCCCGGATCAGCGCCCTGTCCACCGTCGAGGATCGCAACAACGCCGACCTCGGCCCGTTCGCCCGCGCCGGCGGCAAGCTGATCCTGGTGCACGGCGCCGCGGACGAGCTGGTCTCCCCGTACTCGACGAGCGACTACTACCAGCGGGTGCGCGGTCGCCTGGGTCCCCGGGCAACGGAAGCCTTCATGCGGTACTACGTCGTGCCCGGGGCGAACCACGCCAACTTCGGTACCCCGGCGTTCGCTGCCGGGTGGGACTCGCTCTCGGCACTCGAGCGCTGGGTCGAAGGGGGACGTCCGCCGACGAGCCCGGTCGTGGCCGATGTGAACCACGGTCGTACCCGTCCGCTCTGCGAATACCCGTCTTGGCCCCGGTATCGAGCCGGTGATCCCGACAAGGCCGCAAGCTTCGTCTGCGTCCGCTGACGCCGGGATCGCGGTCGCCGGGCCCGGCTCGCTCGGCTTACGCGCTCGTCTTCAGTTGCGGGTTCCGTTCAAGCTGCTCGCGACCAGCGACGCGCACCGACCCAGGGAGATGTGGCGCTCGCGCGCCATCTCGAACAACGTGGCACGAGCCCGGCGGGGGTGGACACCTTGTCCGACCAGAACGGTCAGTGCCCGGTCGATGTCCCCGACGCGGACGGCGATCTTCTTGCGGACCTGCACCATGACTCCCCGAAAAGGCAACAGCGAACACGAACACCTGCTGTTACCCGGCCGGGTCGGTCCTAAACCTGCCGGGGCCCGGCTGCTGCACCATCGCACCGTCCCGTCCGGACGTGCTCCGCTGGTGTCTGATGTGGATGGACCGGGAGCTGCTCGATCGATCAACGGGTCAGGTCCGTGGAGACCGCCCAGAGACGCTCAGCGGCGGCGGGGTCGAGGGCCCACTCCTTGACGCCGTGCGGGTGGTCGGCGAGGGCGGCGTCGTCGGGCACGGTGTACGCCTCCTGGGCGTCGTCGAGGTAGTGCCCGCCCGTGCGGGCGAACTGCGGCGCGACCGCGGCGACGACGGTGGTCGCGGCGCCCTGCCCGATCGTCTTGTAGGCGAAGACGCCGGCGGCTTCGGCCGCGGCGAGGGATTCCTTCTGCGCCGGGGTGAAGTGCCGCTGCAGCCCGGTCGCGATCCCGCCGGGGTTCACGGCGTTCGCGAAGATCCCGTCGGTGGCCCAGCGGCGGGTCGCTTCGACGGCGAACAGCGAGTTCGCGGTCTTCGACCGGGCGTATGCGAGCTGCGGGTCGTAGGCCCGGCGCGTGAAGTGCAGGTCGTCGAAATCGACGCCCGAGCGCATGTGCGCGGTCGAGCTGACCGAGACGATGCGTGCTTCGCCGCGGTCCGCGGCCCCGCGGGCGAGCGCGTCGTGCAGGCCGGTGGCCAGCGCGAAGTGGCCGAGGTGGTTGGTCGCGAACTGCAGCTCCCACCCCTCCGGTGTCCGCTCCAGGCCTCCGGTGACGACGCCGGCGTTGGCGACGAGCAGGTGCAACGGGCCGTCCCAGCCGCCGGCGAACCGCCGGACCGCTGCCTGATCGGCGAGATCGAGCGCGGAGACGCGTGTCGTACCGGTGATGGCGTCGGCGACGGCTCGACCGGCGACCGTGTTCCGGACGGCGAGGGTCACCTCGGCGCCGGCGGCCGCGAGCGCGCGGGCCGTCTCGACGCCGATTCCCGAGGACGCCCCGGTCACGATCGCGCGGACCCCGGCGAGGTCGACGCCTTCGAGCACTTCGTCCGCGGTGCTGGAGGCGGCGAAGGGGGTGGTGATGAGTTCACGTGTGGTCACGCCGCCACTTTACGCACTAGACGATTCTTGTATAGTACGTTCACGAGCCGTAGGATCGACGCATGGTCGCCCCCGAGACGTCGAACGTCGGCACCGCCGAGCGTCGAGACGCGGTGCTCGAATCGGCGCTGCTCACCTTCGCCCGCCACGGCTACCGCAAGACCTCCATGGAGGAGCTGGCACGCACGGCCCGGATCTCCCGGCCGGGCCTGTACTTCTTGTTCGAGTCGAAGGAAACGCTGTTCCGGGCGGCCGTCACCCGGGCACTCGAACAAGACCTCGGCGCGGCCGAGGCACTCCTCGCCGCCACGGACCGGCCCCTGCGCGAGCGCCTGGCCGGCGCGTTCGACCGCTGGGCCGGCCGTTACGTCGGACCGTGGGGCCGGGACGTCACGAGCGTCATCGAGCAGAACCCGGATCTGCTCGGCGAGATCGTCGAGACCGCCCCGGCCCGCTTCGCGGAACTCGTCACCGACGCGATCGCCGGGACGTCGGGGCGGGCGTCCGCGATCCCGGTCGCGCACACGCTGATCAGCGTGTCGATCGGGCTGAAACACCAGGTCGAGACGCGGGAGGCGTACCTCGAACGCCTCACCGCCGCGGTCGCCCTTCTCGTGGAGTGACGCCCGGGGAGCACACCGTCGACGGCCGGCCGGCCGACGTTGCTCGCGAGCGTCAGTCGTGCTCGAGCGTGCCGAGGAAGTGGGCGAACGCGGCATCGGCGCGTTCGCGGTCCGCGGTCGCGTCGAGATCCATGAGAAGACCGCGGATGACGGCGAGCACCAGGGTGGCCAGTTCCGGCCGCCCGATGCCGCGCAGGCCTTCTTCCAGCGGCCCGAGCCAGTCCGTCGTCGCCGCCCGGCGGAAGCCCGGCCGGTGCCGCTGCACCGCGCCGTCCCGCCACAGCCCGAACATCCGCAGGTAAGGCCGGCCCTCGGGGCCGGTCATGAAGGCCCAGGCCTCCGCGAGCGTGTCGGTGTAGGGCCGGTCAGGACGCACGCGCAGCAGGTCGCCGAACGTGGCGAGCTGGCGTTGCCGCGCACGCTCGAGGACGGCGTTCAGCAAGGCGTCCCGGGTGCCGAAATGGTAGATCAGCATGCGAGCCGACGTGCCGGTGGCACGGACCAGCGGGTCGAGCCGGTCGGGCAGGCCGTGGTCGAGCGCGTGGTCGGTGCACGCGTCGAGCAGTCGCTGCTTGATCTCGGGCTCCGGTCGTCTTCCCACGCGGCTACTTTTTCACGTAATAGCCGGTACGTCTAACGTCGGTGGTTCGCGGCGACGTGGAGGTAGTGATGAGGGTTGTGTTCGTGCACGGGGCGTGCGTTCGGGACGGATCGTGGTGGTGGCACCGCATGACCGGGCTCCTGGGGGAGCGGGGCGTGCCGAGCGTGACCCCGGGGCTGCCGAGTTGCGGGGAGACCGGCGTGCCCGGCGGTCATGGCGGTCCGGGGTTGGCCGAGGACGTCGTCGCGGTGCGCCAGGTGCTGCGCGACAGCGACGAACCGACCGTGGTCGTCGCCCACAGCTACGGCGGGATCGTGACGGCGGAGGCGGCCGCGGGCGTGCCTTCGGTGCGCCACCTGCTGCTGATCTCCAGCTACCTGCCCGAGCCCGGGCAGAGCCTCTCGGACTTCGGCGACGGCGCCCCCGCACCGTTCCTCGACGTCGACCCCGGCGCAGGCACGTTCGGGGTGCGCCCCGAACTGCTGGTGCCCACGTTCCTGCAGGACTGCGACGCCGACGTCCGGGCCGAAGCGGTGGACCACCTCACCCGGCAGAGCGTTCAGGTCACCGGCCGACCGGTCGGGGCGGCCGCCTGGCGAGACGTGCCGACGACGTATCTCGTGTGCGCCCAGGACGCGGGCACGCCGGCCCGGCTGCAACGTGAATTCGCCCGCAAAGCCGGCCGCGTCGTCGAACTCGACGCGGGTCATCACCCGTTCCTGTCCCAGCCCGCCGCGGTCGGCGACCTGCTGCTGAGCCTGCCGTGAGCGGAGCGGAGGACCTGCTGCTCAAGGCGTACGCGGCGTACAACAGGCAAGACGCCGACGGCCTGCTCGAGCTCGTGAGCGACGACGTCGACTGGCCGGACGGCGCGAACAGGTTGCACGGCAAGGCCGAGCTCAAGGCGTACTGGCTGGACCAGTGGACGCGCACGCGCACACACGACCAGCCGCTGGCGTTCACGGCCATGCCGGACGGCCGGGTCGCCGTCCGGATCGGCCAGGTCGTCCGGTCGCTCGACGGCCGCGTGCTCTCCCGGGGATCGTTCGGTCACGTCCACGACATCGTGGACTCCCGGATCGCCCGGTTGGACATCGAGAAGGGCGAGGTGAGGGGCGCTGTCCGCGCGGCGTCTTCCGTCAGCGCGCGCCGGCGGCGGCGGGAGGACCGCTGTACCGCGCCCCGCCGAAGGCGAGGATCAGGTAACCGATGATGGAGAACAGGAACAGGCCGAAGAACCCGAAGACCCCGCTCTTGCCGAACGCCTTCGCGACGTCGATCGAGACGATGATCGCGACGATGATGTTGACCAGCGGGATCAGCAGCAGGAGCAGCCACCACCCGGAGCGACCGGCGATCTTCAGCAGGATGTAGGCGTTGTAAATCGGGATGATCGCCGCCCAGCCGGGCCTTCCGGCCTTGGTGAACACCTTCCACAGCGCGATGATCGTGAGCACGGCGAAGATCAGGCCGGAACCGAACCCGAGGCCGAGGCCGAAGACGGACGTCGAATTTTGGTCGTTCATGGAGCGGGAGTGTCCTTTCGGGACCGGCGGTCGTGAGAGGTGACCTTAGCGCCGGCCGACCTGGCTCGCCGCAGGTGGTCGTGGACCTGAATCCGAGCGGCCGGCAGCCACGCCCCCGCACATCACCTTCACCGGCTGCGCCCGCGCGGCGCTCTACCGGTCCGTGTCCGGCCGCGGGCATCGGAGGTCCGGGACCCCGGCGATCGGACGGACCTCGATCGTGCCGTCGGCGGCACTCCACGGAAAGTGCAGGACCGGCTGTAACCCGAAGGCGGCGGCGAGCGACTCAGCTCCTGAGCGAGGAGCTGCCCATGCCACAGCGTGAAATCGTCGTCACACCGAGCCGGTTCGGGTGGCTGCTGCTCGCCCTCGTCTTCGCCGGTACGGCCGTCGTGCAGATCTACCTGTTCTTCTCGACCGCGGCCAGCTGGCCGGCCTGGGCGGCGATGGTCCTGGGGGCGCTGGCCCTGAGCTGCTTCGCGAACTCGGGAGCCCGGGAGGAGCATGTCGGCTCTCGCCCCGATATCAAGAACGTGAAGAGCGGGGAGTCCGCTGGATGAGGGGTTGGTCCGACCCGTCGGCCTTGGGCCTGTTCGTGATCGCGGTCGCGCTGCTTCTCGCCGCCGGCACCAGCGGCGCCCTCAGGCTTCCTCCGCTCAACATGCACGGCCCGCTGACGCGATCCGGGATCAAGGTCACTGCCGCGCTCGGCGTCCTGTGCCTGGTCGTGTCCGCAGGTGTCGCCCTGGCGGGAGCGGGTGACTCGGCACCGCAGCCGACCGCTGCACCTTCGTCGCCCACGACGTCCGGTCGGGCGCCCGCGACTCCGACCGGGGGTTCGCCGCCCTCCACGGGAAATACCGGCTCACCGCCATCTTCCGAGCTCAAGAAGCTGGCCGCGGATCGGGTCGGCCTGGGGACGTCGGACGGGTTCGACTTCGACACGGGCGCGAAGGCCTTTGCGGCCGAAGGCGCTGACATCATCGTCGACAACGCAAGCATATCGCCGCTTTTCGATACGGCGATCGCCCTTTCGGATCGAACGGACACTCAGCCTGAAGGATGTCCTGCGGAGTCGCACATCAGTCGAGTGTCCCGTGGCGGCACGTCTTCCGGGGTGGCGGTCTGTGTATCGACGACCGGCGGGAACCTCGCTGTGTTCCGACTTCTCGGCACCGGCTCGTCAGGTGACGTCGTGGTGGACTACGTCCTGTGGGGCTCGCGGTGACGGATAAGCATCAATTGTTCGTGTAGACGGCGTCCTTGCCGTACAACGGCTTCGTGAAACTGGAGATGTACGTGTGCGCATCGGCGGCGCCGAGGTCGTAGGTCAGGAAAACGCCGTAGCCTTCGCTCACGGTTCGCTGGGCGAGACTGGCGGCGGTGCTGGTGGACGTCGCCGCGATCTGCACCGCCGCGGGGGAGAGCCCGGATTTGGGGAGGGCGATGTTCGGTACGCCCCAGGTGCCGTAGTAGGGGTTCCAGGCGTAGTTGAACTTCGACGAGATGTCGACCCCGCCGTAGGACAACCGCGACGCCGACGGGCCGATGTTGTACAGCGAGATCAGCTTGGTGGGCATCGCCGCGCGCAAGGCCGAGACGAGGTGGACGAAGGAGCTGGCGTTGGGCTGGCCCGTGCCGTTGTTGCCGTACTCGGTGTACTCGTCGTCGAAGTCGATGCCGTCGAGCCCGTACTTGGTCACGGCGTCGGACAGCTGCTTGGCGAAGGCCGCGGCCGCCTGCTGGGACGGGAAGTTCGCGAACCCGGCACCCTGGTGGTTGCCCAGGATCGACAGCATCACCTTGATGCCCTTGGCCTGCAGCGGGCGGACCTGGGTGCTCACGTTGTCGAGCACGTTCTGCACGTTGGGGTTGAAGTACAGGTACGCCGACTTCGTCGTGGTGTTGTAGTTGATGTTGGCGGCGAAGATGACGCCGATGTCGAACACGTTGCCGCCGCCCTGGGCCAGCGCGTACTTGCCCACGTTCAGCATGCTGTTGTTGTTCACCTCGACGTAGGCCACGCTGATCGGCCCGGTCTTACGCGGCGCGGCGGCCGTACTCGCCGCACTCGTGCCCGTCATCATGCCCGCCACGAGGGCGGCGCCTGCCAGCAACGCGGTGATCCGACCAAGTTTGCCCACGGTAGCTCAACTCCTGCCGAGTGGTTTGAACCATTGTCCATGTAGGTGCTTTTCCGGCCGGTTGTCAAGAGTGGTGATCGGGTAACGGGCGAGGTACCTCGATCGGCCTACGCGGTTCGTCGGGAACTCGCTGTCCCGGCGGGGGAAGCGCCGACGGTGCGGCGCTTCCCGCCTCCGTCAGCGCGACCGGCGGCCGATCCGGGGCTGGTGCACGGGGTCCGCAAGAGCTTCGGCGGCGTAGTCGGTGGAGGTGGCCAGTGCGCGCCACTGGCCGAGTTCGCCGGCGACGGTGGCCAGCTTGTCTTCCACGAGCCGGACGCAGTCGCTGCCCAGCTGCAGCCGCAGTGGTGGTTCCGGGGCCGTGACCAGGTGGCGGATGGCGGCGACCGCGCGGGCCGGGTCGCCGGGCTGGTGACCGCCGTTCGCCTCGATCGCGGACAGCACGGCGCCGACGCTGCCGGCGTAAGCGGGACTGGCGACCGCGACCCGGCGGCGGCTGGCCGGGGCGAGGAAGTCCGTGCGGAACGAGCCCGGTTCGACCACGGTGACGTGGATCCCGAGCGGTCCGACCTCCGCGTGCAGCGCCTCGCTGAGACCTTCGACGGCGAACTTGGACGCGCTGTAGAGCCCGCGACCCGCGCCGGAGGCGAACCCCGCGCTGGAGCTGATGTTCACGACGTGGCCCGCGCCCTGGGCCCGCAACACCGGCAGCGCGGCGCGGGTGACGTTGAGCAGGCCGAAGACGTTGGTGTCGAAGAGCGCGCGCACGTCGGCGTCCGGCACCTCCTCGACAGCTCCGAAGAGCCCGTAGCCGGCGTTGTTGACGAGCACGTCGATGCGGCCGAACCGCTCGACGGCCGCGGCGACAGCGGCTTCGGCCTGGGCCGGCTCGGTGACATCGAGCCGGACATCGAGCCGGACGTCCAGCCGCGACCCGGCCGGGTCACTCGGGCGAGGGTTCCGCGCGGCCGCGACGACCTGGTCGCCCGCGGCAAGGGCGGCGTCGGTGAGCGCCCGGCCGAAGCCGCGGGACGCGCCGGTGATGAACCAGACAGACATGGTTGCTCCGTGATCGTGCGACGGCGGGCCGTTACCGGCCGGACGGGTCGTCCGCGAGGGAGAGGGCGTAGCCGGCCAGCAGGGTGAGGGCATGGTCGGCCGGGCTGCCCGGCTCGGCGTGGTAGACGACGAGGTGCTGTCCCGGCGCGCTGGTGACGGCCAGGTTTTCGAACCGCAGGGTCAGGTCTCCGGCGAGTTCGTGGTGGAAGTGCTTGACCGTCGCGGTCTTGGCCCGGACCTCGTGCTTGCCCCACAGGCGGGCGAAATCGGGGCTGCCGACCGACAGGGTGCCCACCAGCGCGGCGAGGCGGGCGTCGTCGGGGTCCGGGTTGGCCGCGCGGAGGGCGGCGACGCAGCCTTCGGCGATCGTCGCCCAGTCGCGGTAGAAGACGCGCGCGCCGGGCTCGAGGAAGATCCCGCGCAGCAGGTTCCGCTCGCCGCGCAGCCAGGAGAACAGGGCTTCGCCGAGCGGGTTGACGGCCAGGAGGTCGAAGTACCTGCCGTAGACCAGGGCCGGGGTGTGCGGCCAGGCGTCCAGCAGGGTCACGAGTCCCGGGGCCGCGTGTTCGGGCCGGGCTTTGCGCGGCTCCGCCGGGGCGGCGAGGCCGCGGAGGTAGGCGGCGGCCTCGTCGTCCAGCAGCAGGGCATCGGCGAGAGCGGTCACCACCTGCGGCGACGGGTGGGTGTCGCGGCCCTGTTCCAGCCGGGTGTAGTAGTCCGTGCTGACCCCGGCGAGCAGGGCGACCTCTTCCCGGCGCAGCCCGGGTGTGCGCCGGTCGCCGTCCGGGATGCCGTGCCGGTCGGGCCGGGTCAGGGCGCGCCGGGCCCGGAGGAACTCGCCCAGCCGGGGTGCCGCGTGCTTCTGCCGCGTCACGGTCGCCACCTCCTGTCCGCCGTGGATCTTCGACCCCGTCGACGCTAGCCGCGGATCGCCGGAGCCGGGTAGCTCTGCCGGGTCCCCCCGACGTCACACCGGACGTGACCGTCGAACCGGTGCGGGTGTTCGCCACGGCCAGGGTTTTGAGGCCGGCTCGGTCGACGCTCGCCCGGTGGCCGCGGTCAGCGCCAGGGCATGTGCTGGAGGCACCAGGTGTTGCCGTCCGGGTCGGCGAAGTAGGCGTAGAACACGCCGCCCATGTCCTCGACGGCGCCGACTTCGACACCACGCTCGACGAGCTGGGCGCGCGCCTGCTCGATGTCGGCGACCACCAGGTGCAGCCCGCGCACCGTGCCCGGCGGCATGGTGAGGGCGGGCACGCCCTCGGTGAGGGAGATCGAGCAGGCCGAGCCGGGCGGGGTGAGCTGGACGATGCGTACGCCGTCCATCGGGCGGACGTCCACGTCGAGGGCGAAGCCGAGGGCGTCCCGGTAGAAGCCGATGGCGCGATCGACGTCCGTGACCGGCACGGGGACGAGTTCGAGCAGGTACGCGCCGGGGAGCACGGGCGGATTGCCGGGGTCGGCGGCGATCGCGGCAGGATCGGCGGGGATCTCGGTGACGGGGTCAGTCATGAGTGTCTCGTTTCTCGTGGTCCAGCAGGGAAGCGAGGCGGTCGTACGCCTCGCCGGCACCGCGCCGCATCGGGCTGCGCACGACCTGGTCGCGGATTTCCGGTGACGGGTACTGCGCGGTGACGGTCATGGTGGTGTGGCCGCCGGTCTCGGTCAGGACGGTCGTGACCAGCGCGGCGCCTTCGGGCCAGCCGCGGTGGATCTCGGTCTGCACGAGACGCACGGGTGGCTCGATTTCGCGGAACACGCCGTACATCTCCATTTCCGCGCCGCCGGGGCCGTGGGAGACGAACCGCCAGGCGCCCCCGGGCCGCAGGTCGACGTCGCAGCCGGTCAGGTGCCAGCCGTGGGCGCCGTGCCAGCGGCGTAGCAGCTCGGGCCGGGTGAGGGCGGCGTAGACGAGCTCGGCGGGAGCGGCGAACGCCCGGGTGAGCACGAGCCCGGTGGTGCCCGCCTCGGTGACCTGAAGGCCCGGGAGCGTCATGGCTGCAGGTCTTTCAACAGGTCGTCGAGTTGCCGGTAGCTGGCTTCCCAGTAGTCGCGGTACCCGGCCAGCCACGCTGTGGCCGCCTTGAGCGGTTCGGCCACCAGGTGGCACGGCCGCCGCTGGGCGTCCCGGCCGCGGCGCACCAGCCCGGCCCGCTCGAGCACCCGGAGGTGTTTCGACACGGCGGGCTGGCTCATCGCGAACGGGACGGCGAGCTCGGTGACGGTGGCGTCGCCGGTCGCGAGCCGGGCGAGGATGGCCCGCCGGGTGGGGTCCGCGAGTGCCGCGAACGTCGCGTCCAGGGTGCTGCTCGTGCCCATATATAACCTTTCGGTTCTGTAACCGTCTGGTTTATATAGGCAGTTCAGGGCCGTGTCAAGGTGCGGGCGCCCCAGGGCAAGGCTGGGTCGGTCACCGCGATGCCGGTCCTCGACGTGCTCGCGGCGCCGCCTCCCGGAGGAGACGGCGCCGCGATCAGGCTCGTAGGTCAGGCCAGGGTGAGGCCGTAGGACGAAAGCTCACGGGTCAGCGGGTAGAAGTAGCTGACGGTCGTGTTCCCGCCGGACAGGGTGCCGAGGCCCTTGGAACCGTCGTAGGCCGGGCCGCCGGAGTCACCGTGGTCGGTGTGGGCGGTCGTGCCGAACTCGTGGTTGAGCACGCCGACGTCGAAGTTGACCGACTGGTCGACCGAGGTCACCTGGCCGGTGCCGCCGCCGGTGGTCGAGCCCTGCTTGGAGATGCGCTCGCCGACCTGCGGCGCGGCCGCGCTGGTGATGGCCTGGCCGGTGTTGATGCGGCCGGGGCCGGAGCCGTTGGGGCGGGTCAGCAGACCGGAGTCCGCGCCGGGGCAGTCGCTGCGGACCACCCGTGCGCCGCTGACGTCGCCGCCGGACCAGGTGCCGCCGAGGTTGGTGCAGTGCCCGGCGGTGAGCAGGTACGGGGTGCTGCCGCTCTTGACGTTGAACCCGAGCGAGCAGCGGGCGCTGCTGTTCTGGATGGCGTCCCCGTCGGCGATGTACAGCTCGAGCTTGCCGGTCTTGTACTCGACGCGGGCGCTGTCGCCGTACTGCTTGGCGGCGGTGGCGACCTTGTCCGCGGTCGCCTTGGTGGCGGCCGAGAAGATGGTCACGACGACCTGGTTGGTGGAAGTGTCGATGCCCCAAGAGGTTTGCGGGACGTCGCGGACGTTGTCGAGCGCGTTCTTGACGCCGGTCAGCGCGGTGAAGCTGTGCGTGACCTTCTTGGCCGTGAGGCCGGCCGCTTCGACTTTCTGCGCGCCGGCGTCGTCGAGGACGTTGACGATCGCCTTGCCGTTGTCGAGGTAGTAACCGCCCGACGCGGCACCGAGGGCGCCCGTCACCTGGTCGGCCTGGGTCATGGCGTTGCTCTGCGCGAGGGTGAACGCGGCTTCGGCCGAAAGGGGCGCGGCGTGGGCCGCTGGGACGCAGAGCGCGCAGGCCAGGGCGGCTGAGGCGAATGCGGTGAAGCCGGCGAGTTTCCGGGACGTCATCAAAATCCTCCGGGTCGTCTTTGGGGGGAAGACTGGCGTGAGGGGTGCTTGCCACGGTGGAACACTGCGTGACGATCCCGCTTCCGCGGGTGACGCACCACCGACGAAGGTTTGTTTTCAACTGAATACCTACTTGGAAAACGGACAAAGAAGATATTCGTGAAGTAAATCCCTCACGATGGGTGTCCCGCGCTCAGTTTCGCCGTGCGTGTCCCGGCTCTGGGTTCTGATCTGCCGGCAGCGCACCGGTCCCCGCATGAGAGCGACAGCGACTTTTCCTGCCTGCCAAGGCCGTCCGGCCGGCCGGACTCAGATTTTCAGGTCGAAGTTCGTGACGTACCAGGCTTCCTCGAGTTTCCGCAGGCTGAAGGTGATGTTCGTCTGGCCCGGTTGCACGCCGCTGGAGTGGGACAGGACGATGTCGTCGAGGGTCTTCCCGTCGACCGATATCTGGTCGGCGGCGATCTTCGCCGAGCCGCCCGTGGCAGCCGGGCCCGCGACCTCGACCTTGGGCGGGTTCGCCGCGTTGTCCGGGGTGAAGGCGGTGCGCAGTCCGTCGAGCACCTTGTGCACCGACTTCATTGTTTCGTCTTGGCCGGCGCACGTTTTGGGGGAGAAGACCTTCGGCGGGGTCTGTTCGGCATCGGCCATGACGGAGCACGCCTGTGCGAAATTGCCGGAGACGACCGCGCCGATCCACTGAGCCAGCGCCTGTTCCGCAGTCGGCGCGCCGGACGTCGCATCCGCGGCGGCTGCGTTCGCGCTGCTGACCGATGCGGAAGTGGTGGTCGTGGGAATGGGCTGCGGCCGACCGGCATTCGACGATTTCGCGGCGCAGGACACGGTCAGAGCGGCAGCCATTACTGTGACAGCAATCGCCTGTATAGTCACATTTCTGGGGGTTTTCGTCACCATGCCGGAGATCATGCTGAGGATCCGGGACAATGTCCACACCGGTCGGCAACGCCGGTGGTTCTTCGCCGGTGGGGGCGGTCGAGTAGCGGGCGGGACACCGAGGGGATTCCCCTTCAGCTGACCCTGACGACGTACCTGCCCCGGCTGCGCCCGTGCGCCGCGCTCGCCGCGATGTAGTCCGGCGACCGCGGCCGAAGCCGAGGTCGGCGGCTCGCGTCAAGGCCGTGACCTCGGCAGCCGATCATCAGGTCCGGCGTCTTTACCAACCACGACCCGGCGTATATGTTCTGGCCCGCAACATATTGCGCACCGGCTGGGCCGTCGCGCACCCGGTCCCGAGGAGGTGCCGTTTCGATGAAGAAACGCGGCGTGTTCACGAGCAGGGCCGGCCTCGGCGCGGCGGTCGGGTGCCTCCTCCTGGCCGCGACGGCGGTGCCGGCCACCGCCGCACCCGCGCCGGCCGGTGGTGACGGCTGGGTGCTGAGCACGACCGACACGTCGAAGAACTACTCCCCGACGTTCGTCGGCAACGGCTACCTCGGCGCGCGTGTGCCCGCGGCGGGCCACGGGTACAGCAGCAAACCCATCGTCACCCAGTCCCAGCTCGCCGGTTTCTACGGCGCTCCCTCGGCCGGGCAAGAGGAACGCGCCGGGCTGCCGACCTGGACCACGCTCGGGTTCGGCCGCGGCAGCGACGTTTACGGGCTCGGCCCGTGGTCCTGCGGGTTCGGGCAGCTGTGCCCGGCCGCGTACGGGAAGGTCTCCGGAGGCGCGTTCGTCGAGACCTCCCACCCCGGCTCCGTCGCCGGCGCCTACCTGGCCGGGCTGAACACCGACGACACCCCGACGGTCGGCGGCACCGGCCTCATCCCGATCCGGGACGCGCCGGCCGGCCCGGCGACGCTGGCCGTGCGGTACGGCAACGGCAGCGGCAGCCCGCAGACCGTCCACATCGGCGTGAACGGCGCACTGCGGCAGCTGTCCGTACCCAGCCTGGCGAGCTGGGACGACTGGGCGGTGGTGACCGTCCCGGTGACCCTGAACGCGGGTGCGAACACGCTCGAAGTCACCGTCGCCGCTGGAGACACGGCGCGGGTGAACGTCGACTACCTCGCGCTCTACCCGGACGGCACGCCGCCGCCGACGCAGATCGCCCCCGCGACGGTCGGCACCACCACGCACTACCGGCAGGCGATCGACCTGCGCACCGGGGTGCTGACCACGTCGTTCGACTGGACCTCGCCCGCGGGCGACACGACCAGCTTCGACTACGAGGTCAACGCCAACCGCGCGGAGGGGCACCTCGGCACCGTGAGCGTGCGGGCCGTCCCGCACTGGAGCGGAACGGCCACCGCTGTCGACGAGTTCGACGGCCGGGGCCTGGACCACGCCTCGACGACGGACCCGCGGGTGGACGGCAGGACCGCGACGCTGTCGCAGACCGTCGTGAGCGATGGGAACCTGGTCACCGCCGGGCTGAGTTCCGTGCTGCGCGTCGACGAGAAGACGGTGCCCACCAAGGCGATCACCGACGGCGGCGCCGGCCAGCGCGCGGACTTCGCGGTCCGCGCCGGAGTACCGGTGCGGATCACCAAGTACGTGGGCGTGGCCTCCAGTGTGGACACCGACCGGCCGCTCGCCACCGCGACCCCGGGCCAGGCCGCCGCGAAGACCGCGGCCCGCGCCGCCGGAGACGGCTACGGTCGCGCACTGGCACGCAACAGCGAAGCCTGGTCGCGGCTGTGGCGGTCGAGCATCTCGATCCCCGGTGACCCCACCATGACCGCGCAGGTCCACGCGTCGATGTTCTACCTGCTCGCGAGCGTGCGCGCCGGGGTCGTCTGGAGCGCCAGCCCGGGCGGGTTGTCCTCGGACGGCTACAGCGGTCACGTGTTCTGGGACATGGAAACGTGGATGTACCCGGCCCTGCTCGCCCAGTACCCCGACATCGCCGCCGACGCGAACACCTACCGGCAGCAACGTCTGCCGGCGGCCCGGGCCGCCGCCGCGGCACTGTCCACTCCGGACCACCCGATCAAGGGTGCGAAGTTCCCGTGGCAGAGCGCGCTGACCGGCAAGGAGACGACCCCGGACTGGTCACCGGACGGCAAGCAGGAAATCCACATCGACTCCGACATCGCCTTGGCGCAGTGGCAGTACTACCAAGCGACCGGCGACCGGACGTGGCTGCGGGACAAGGCGTGGCCGGTGCTGCAGGGCATCGCCGACTACTGGGCCACGCGCGCCGTGCCCGGTCCGGCCGGCGGGTATGTCATCAACGACGTCAAGGGCGCGGACGAGTACCACGACAACGTCGACAACAGCGCCAGCACGAACGCCGGCGCGCAGGCCTCCCTGCGCATCGCGACCCGTGCCGCGGGCCTGCTCGGCCGCCCCGCCGATCCGGCCTGGGGCAAGGTCGCCGACGGCCTGAAGGTCCCGGTGGACACCGCGGCGAACATCCATCCGGAGTTCGACGGGTACGCCGGGCAGACCGTCAAGCAGGCCGACGTCACGCTGCTGCAGTACCCGTGGGCTGTGCCGATGTCGCCCGGCCTCGCCCAGAACGACCTGGACTACTACAAGGCGCGCACGGACCCGGACGGCCCGTCCATGACGGACGCGATCGCCACCATCGCCGGCGCCGCGCTCGGGTCGCCCGGCTGCCAGGTCTACACCTCGCTGCGCGACAGCGCGGACCCGTACCTGGCCGCCCCGTTCGACCAGTGGTACGAGACCCGCACCGGCGGGGCGTTCGACTTCACCACCGGCCAGGGCGGTTACCTGCAGGAGTTCCTCTACGGGTTCACCGGGCTGCGCTGGGGAACCGACGCGGTCACCGTCGATCCGTTCCTGCCGCCGCAGCTGCCGGGGGTGGACATCACCGGGGTCAAGTGGCACGGGCGCACGTTCGATCTGTCGGTCGGGCCGGGGACCACAACACTGACCCTGCGCTCCGGCCCGCCGCTCCCGGTCCGCGTGGGCGGTGCCGGCGTGCGCCAGGTCCGGCCCGGCACGGCCCTGCAGGTGCCCACCCGGCACCCGGCGGGCAACACGGCGGACTGCGGCTCCTGACGAACCGCCCTCGGCCGGGTCCTCTCCGGAGCTCGGTCGGGGGCGGGTGACCGTCGCCGTTCACTTGATCCGAATCCGTTGCGAAATTGCCGGAGAATCCGCTCGCGAGGAGAGCGGATACAAAATCGTCGTGCGGCGGGAAAATCAGCGTGTGGGACGTGTTCGTGGCGGGTGGACCGCGCACAGCGCCGACGCCGGGAATGATCGATTCGGCTGCCCGGGCCGGCTGTGGCGCCGCCGGACAGCCGGGCGGGTACGACTTGCGGACGGTCAAGAAACCTCCTCGAAGGCGCTCGGCCGTCGGGTCGATCGAGGATGGTGTCGCCCGTCGAGTTCCCCTGGCCGCCGCATCGTGACACTGTTTCCGCATGACTGCCCCAGGTGATTCGGTTATCGCCGCACAGCACATCGCGATTCACAGTGCACGCGCGAGCACAACGGGCCCTGAGTCGCAGACTCGTGCGCCGGCACCGGCTGGTCGGGTCGGTGCCGTCGTCGGCGAGACCGGCGTTGCCGAGGGGAGGGGCCGGGCGCTGGTGGCAGTGGCGGACGCGCGGCGCAGAAAGAGCTCTGCCGCCACCCGTGTCCGGGCTGGGCTGGTGAGCTCGGCGCTCGCGCACTGCGGCTCCGCCGAGCACCACGATCAGCAGGCCCGCAGTGGTGGCGCCGCCGCGGACGGGCATCGGCGCCAAGCCGAGACCCACCGCGCGGACGCGGCTGCCGACCTCCGGTCCGCCGCCGAGGTCGACATCCCGGCTCGGTAGCGGACACAACAGCTTGCTCGGCAAGGGTTATCCGGCTCGTCCCGTCGTCGAGCGGTTCGTCGCCGGTGTGGGGTACGACCTCAGCCGAGCCGATCACCGGCGCGGGGATCGGTATCCGGCGCCGAACGCCCGGCCGGGGTGGTGGCAGAGCAGCTCAGGACCCGCACGGCCGGCTGAGCGGGCACACAGCGGAGGGGAAGAGAGCGCATGAACACGGTCGCCGAACCGCAGGACGAATCCGTCCCGCCGGGTGCCGCGACACCCGCTCCCGCCGCCGAGGTCTTCACCCTGCCGGCCCCGGCGGAGCTGGCGGACGCCGAAACCGCGGAACGGACCTTCGCGCCGGCGTTGACCGTGCCGCCCGGCACGGCCGTTGTGCTCGACCTTTCCGCGGTGACCTTCCTGACCGTGGAAGCGGTGGTCCCGCTGCTGGAACTCGTCGAGCGGTGCGCCGCCGACGGCAGAGTGCTGCGGATCGTGGCCTCGCCGACCGTCCGGCGGAAGCTGCTGTTCCTGGGCCTGGACGCCGTCGTTCCCTCGCAGCCTCCAGACTGACGCCACGCGCTGGAAGAGTGACCGTTGCGCGGTATCACCGGCAATTCCTGGCCGCTACGGTCGGTGGGTGAAGTCACCAGGCAGGTCGTGTCGTGTCGGTACCCGTGCTCCGCCGGCAGCGCGCCGAAGAAGGTCGTGACGGGTCATTGTGCCCGTCGGGATCACGATCGAGCTGACCCATCGGCTCGCGAGCACTCTGGTCACGGTGACCGGGGAGCTCGACCTTTCCGGATACGCCTTCCTCCGCGACGGGCTGCTGAAGGTCGCCGCCGACACCCCGCCGTGCCTGATCGCCGACATCAACGGCCTTGTGCTGAGCGAATATTCGCCGGCGACGGTGTTCCCGTTGGTCGCGCGTCGCATCGGGGACTGGCCGGGCATCCCGTTCCTGCTGGTCACCCACCAGGATGTCCAGGTGCGGGCGCTGCACGAGCACGGTGTCGACCGGTTCGTGCCGGTGCACCCGGACGTGGAGGCCGCGGAGCGGCAGCCCGTGCCGATCCGGCAGTTCGCGCAGCGGGTCCTGTCCCGCTCCGAGGACGCGCCCGCGGCCTGGTGGCGCCACGCCGACCACGACCGCTGACCCACCCGCGTTCAGGCGGCACGCCGCACAACGGCTACGACAACTCGACGCGGCGACGCGGACACCCATCGCGGAGTGGCGCGGTTGCGCGGGCGAACGGTGGGCGTGCGTCAGTTCGGGGTCGTGATCAGGAACGTGTAGTGCCCGTCGATGTCCTTGCGGACGTCGAGGACCCTGTCGGCGAGGTGGACCCGGGTCTCGCGACCGAGGAACACCTGGGTGCTCGCGCACCCGATGACCCGATCGCCGGCCATCGGGTGCGCGGCGACCTCGACCGTCAGCTCGGCACCCTCCTCGGGGCGACCGCCGAGGGTCAGCGCAGGCCGCCGTCGGCGTGGACGTTCTGGGCGGCGGTGAGCTGGTTGATCGCTTCGGTGGCCGATTCGGTCATGGTGAACATCGGCGGTCTCGCCTTCTGCTGGTGGGTGCTCGCGGACCGGGACGGTGGTCGTCTCAGCGTCGCGCGGGTGCGGCGATGGCGTCGGCCCGCGAGGCGTGGATGGTCAGTTGTTCGTGCAGCCGGGTGATCTGCAGGGGTCGCCAGACCGCGCGGGTGGCGGCCACGACCCGCAGGTCGGTGCGCGGTGCGGCCCGGTGGTGCGCGGCCAGCAGGACTTCCAGTCCCACGGAGTTGAGGAACTGGACCAGGGACAGGTCGACCACCAGCCGCGACGGGCTCCGGCGCAACGCGAGTTCGAGCGCCAGGCGCACGGCCGGGGCGGTGTGCAGATCCACATCGCCGGCCACGACGAGCACCAGGGTCCGTCCACAATGTTCTGTCGACACGGTCAGCGGCGAGTGCCGGCGCGTCGTGTGCTGGCGCCCTCCGGACACGTCGATGACCGCGCGAACGGCACCGGGCTCTGCCGGCCCTTCGCCGCGGCCGCGTGGTGCCGGGAAGCCGGGTTCCGCTGGGGGCCGGCGAAGACGGCGAAGATCGGGAATCATGCGTTTCACGATCGGGCTCCTGACCCTGCCGACCGCTCTGGTCCTCACCGCTGTGAAGACGTGCGCGCGGCCTGTGGACAGATGCGGCCGTCATTGGCGGTCGATCGTCGCGAGGGCGGGGACTGGGCACTCCGGCGCTGTCCCCGGGATCATACCGTGACGCCGGAGCGGCAGCGGTGACTCCGGGCCGGGTTTCCCGAACGAGGGACAGCCGAGAGGTTCACGAGTCGTGGTGCTTGCCGAGGGCGAGCACCGCCCAGACGATCTTGCCCCCGGACCAGCGTGGACTGCTCCCCCACACCCGCGCCGCGTCCGCCACGATCCGCAAACCGAGCCCCGGTGCCCTCAACCCGGACCGATCCTGCAGCACCGCCGGCCGCGGGCTGTCATCGGAGACGGCGACCGTCAGCATGTCCCCGCGCAGTTCGAGGTGGATCTCGGGGCAGAACCTCGTGTGCTGGATGACGTTGGTGACCAGCTCCGTCGCGACCAGCGTTCCGTCGTAGACCAGCGTGGGCAGCCCCACTGCTCCGCTCGCTCCCGGACGAACGCCCGCGCGACAGCTGTCGCCGCCACACCGGCGATGCCGACCAGTGCGACAAGGGCGAAGCCGAGCGCGCCGGGAGGGTCGCCGTCCGGACCGGCGAGGTGGGTGTACAACGCGGGCACGGACCACGGGAAGTACCGCCCGTAGCCGAGCAGGGTGACCACTTGCGCCGAGAAGACCGCGGCGATCATCGCGGCGACGCCGGCGAGGTAACCCCGGCCGGCGCTGGCGGCCAGTGCGAACGGGGTCACCAGCACGACCGTCAGCACGGTGGTGAGCAGCAGGTCGGCCAGCCCGTGAAGAGCGACCCCGGCGGACCAGCCGGGCAGGCCGATCACAGCACCGACGAGCAGGCCGACGACGAAGAGGTAGCAGGCCAGCAGCAGGGACCACACCGTGGCGACGGCGAACTTCGCGCCGACGATCGTGGTGCGTGCGGTCGGCAGGGCCAGCAGGTCCTTCACCGTGTCCTGGCCGAATTCCCGGCCGAAGAGCCACACGACGACGAGGCCGAACAGCACCGCGCCGCCCACCGCGACGGTCTGGGCGAGCAGCGCGAAGTACGCCGGCCAGTCGGCGGTGCCGCCGGTCAGCGAGGCCTTGGTGCCGAGCAGACCGAGTGATCGGGCGCGCCGCGGGTCCTGGAGGATGAACATGATCAGCCCGCCGAACGTGCCGGCGACGGTGAACGCGGCCGCGGTGACCCAGGGCAGCCGGGACCGGCGTGCTTTCAGCAGTTCGACGTGGATGGCGGCGGTAGCGGCGTTCACGAGGCGCTCACCAGCCGCAGGAAGCAGGTCTCCAGGTCGTCCTGCTCCACGGCGAGCCGCGAGGGCGGGCAGCCCGCGGTGACCAGGACCGTCGCGATCCGCTCGGGATGACCGAGCGCGAGGTCGTCCTCGAGTTCGAGACCGCCGTTGCCGGTGCGCGAGACCGGGTGCCCCGCGGCGCGCAACGCCGTCGCGGCGGCCGCCTGGTCGTGGACGAGGACAGCCAGCCGCGGGCGGGCCTGGGCGACGAGGTCCGCCGTGGCGCCGGTCCAGACGAGCCGGCCGCGGTCGAGCACGCCGATGCGGGTGGCCAGGCGGGCGACCTCGGTCAGGATGTGGCTGGACAGCAGCACAGCCACCCCGTCGCGGGCTAGTTCGCCGAGCAGCGCGCGGATCTCGGCGACGCCCGCTGGGTCGAGGCCGTTGGCCGGTTCGTCGAGCACGAGCAGAGCTGGCCGGTGGATCAGGGCCTTGGCCAGGCCGAGCCGCTGGGCGTTGCCGAGGGACAACGTCCGCGCGCGGTGGTCGGCGTACGCGCCGAGGTCGAGCCGGCCGATCACCTCGGCCACCGGTCCGTCGCCGCTGAGCCCCCGCAGCCGGGCGGCCACGCGGAGGTTCTCGGTGACGGTCAGCTCCGGGTACGCGGCGGGAGTCTCGACGAGGTAGCCGACGCGCGACCAGACCGCGTGCGCGCCCGGCCGGACGCGCGTGCCCAGCAACGACACCCGGCCGCCGGTGGGGCGGACCATGCCGAGCAGCATCCGGATCGTGGTGGTCTTGCCCGCTCCGTTGAGGCCGAGTAGTGCGTAGATCTCGCCGGGAGCGACGGTGAAGGAGAGCTGGTCCACCGCCAGGACCTCGCCGTAGCGCTTGGTCAGCCCGGTGGCGTCGATGGCCTGCGTGTCCGTCATGGAAGCCTCGTCTCGCGCGCGTCAAAACCGCGCCGACCAGACTTCCCGGCTCTCCGGGTCGGATCCTACGCCTGCTGCCGCCGGAAGTGTCTTTGTCGGCAGTGCGCGAAGCGTTGTGACAGGTGATGCGTCTGACGTCGAGGAAAGATTCGCTTTCCCGGCCGGCGCGCCGCTGCTAGCGGCTCGCGCGGCGACCGACGGGGCGACCCGTGCGCATCCGGGGCAGATTGGGCACCGGTGCGGGAGCCGGCTCGGTCCAGTCCTCCGATGACCCGGCCATGGAGTGGGGCGGCTCGAGGAACAAGCTCCCGTAGCGATCGTTCTGCGCTGTGGGACGGAGCTCGGGCCGGGCCTGCGGGACGACAGGGTGGCTGAACAGCGAACTGTCCGTTGTGTGAGTGTTGATCGTTGATCCTTTCGGGAAAACTGGGGTAGGTCGTCGGCTGTGGCCTCCCGGTCAAGTCGACAAGGAGACAACGTGCCGACGTCGTCCTGGGCGCCTCAGCCGCCGGACTCCAGCGCGGGAGCCGCGGTGGTGGCCGACAGGCCTACCAGCGGCGTCGGGCGGTGACCGGATTCTGATCAGCGTCAGCGCGAAGAACCGCCTGCCAGGCGATGCCGTTCGCGGGTTCACGGTCCAGAGCCTGGGGCTCGAACGGTGAGGCTGCCCGGTCAGTGTACCTCTGTGCGGTTCGGCCCGCGAACGCGAACGCCCATAAGCCCGAATCGGGCCTGCTGCTCCGCTCGTCGAGACGGGATTGGAACAAGCCGGTCCGGGAGTCGCTGGACTGTTCGCATCAGGACGATGCGCCGGGCTCCGACAGCTGCGTGGGTGAAGCTTCCGGCGGTACCACGGGGAGGGCGAGGCGTCGTTGTTGTGCGCCGACGAGGGTCAGAGTGCCGGCCGGTACGGCGTGGAACCCTTCCAGCCGCTCGAAGTGGTCTTCCACCGGCGATCTCCCAGCCGTCGCTGCAGCGGATTCTGCGGCCTGGGACGGCGAAGCAAGCGTGCTGGTGGCCGCCCGAAGTCCCGACGTTGATGCGTCCTTCGTCCGCGGCTCCGGCGAACAGCACGGCGCAGATCCGGACGCATACCGGCGATGCCGTCCGGCGGCGGCGGGATCGGCTGCACGGTCAGGTGCGGTTCGCGGTGCCCGGCCGGCCACGATGGGTCGGCTGGAAAGGACGATTCCACAGTGGACTCCCGAGGGTGTGCGGTTCAGGGCTTGTCCCGCAACGCCTTGGCCCTTGCCTGTCGACGAGGGCGTGGCCGTGCTCGTCGACGATGGGCGCGTGGTGGTGCAAGGCGGTGGTGAACTCGTGCAGCGCGTCCTCGTCGCGGCGAGCCGCGAGGTGGACGTGTCCGCTGTGGGCGTGAACCAGCGCGAGGACGGTCGGCTCGCCGCTGTCCTGGGCGAGGGCGGTGGCGTCGAGGGCGTTCCCGAGGCGGCCGAGGTCGGCCGGGGCGGCGGTTTCGCGGGCTCGGACATCGGGGCACCCGGACCTCGGGTCTCGCGGGTGAGGGTGTGGCCGGTGTGCCGGGCGTGGGCGAGGTCATCGTGGTGGCAGGTGGGCCGCGCGAAGAGCGACAGCAGCAGCCCCGGCGCCTGCCCGGCGACGTCGACCAACGACAGCACCCGTCTGCCGGTCGTGATCGTTACCTTGCCTGACGAACGCGCGCGGCCCAGCCGATTCACGCCCCGGGCGTGCCTCGACGGCCGGCGACGGTCCTCAGGCGCCGGTGATTTCGCGGGCGATGCCTTCCAGTAGCCACCGGAGGCCCTGGTCGAAGGACTCTTCGTGGCCGGGCAGGTCCGCCGGGTGGTCGCGGAGCAGCCGGGCCAGCCGCTCGTGGCCCGCCGACGCCGCCGCCTCGCGCAGGTACGTTCCCGTCGGCGAATCGTGGGCGAACGCCTGCAACGGCGCCGTCGGGGTCTCCCGCAACACGTACCCGATCGTGTACTGGTCCACCGCGTTGATGATCTGCACCGCCTTGGCCGCGGGGACGTCCAGGCCGTCGAGGGCCCGGAGCGACTGCTCGATGTGCAGCAGCGCCTTCGGGCCGATCATGCTGCGCCGGCCGACCAGCTCCGAGACCCACGGGTGCTGCTTCATCATCGCGCGCTCACGCCGGGCCACCTTCGTGATCGACTCCCGCCAGTCGGCGGTGAACTCGGCGTCGTCGAGCAGGACCTCCTCGGCCAGCGCGTCGGTCATCAGGTCGAGCAGGTCGTCCTTGCTGTCGACGTGGGTGTAGAGCGCCATCGCGCCGACACCCAGCCGCGACGCCACCCGCCGCATCGACACCGCGTCCAGGCCGTCGGCGTTCGCGATCTCGAGCGCCGCGGCGACGATCTCCTCCCGGGTCAGCGTCGGTCGGCGCCGGGGCGTCGAGCGGGCCCAGATGGGGGTACCGGCGGTCTTGGGCACGTTCATCCCCGCAGTCTATCCCGGACGTTGTACGCCGCCACCGTACAGTGTACAGTCACCGCTACGCCGTATCGAAGGATGGACGATGATCGACCCTGAGACGACCGACGTCGAGATGACCGCCGCCGAGCCGAAGCCCGGCGGCTTCGACCCCGCACTGCGCAGGCTGGCGATCGTGGTGGTCCTCGGGGCGATCATGACGATCCTCGACACCACGATCACCAACGTCGCGGTCAACACCCTCGGCCGGGCGTTCGGCACGTCGCTGTCGACGATCCAGTGGGTGCTCACCGGCTACACGCTCGCGCTGTCCATGAGCATCCCGCTGAGCGGCTGGGCGATCGCCCGCTTCGGCGCCAAGACGATGTGGATCACGTCCCTGCTGCTGTTCATCGGCGGCTCGGTGCTGTGCGGGCTCGCGTGGGACGTCACGAGCCTCGTCGGCTTCCGCCTGCTGCAGGGCTTCGGGGCCGGCATGATCATGCCGATCGGGCAGACCATGCTCGCCCGCGCCGCCGGCCCGGACCGGATGGGGCGCGTCATGAGCGTCGTCTCGATCCCCGCGATGCTGGCCCCGGTGCTCGGGCCCGTCGTCGGCGGCCTGATCCTCGACCACCTGTCGTGGCGGTGGATGTTCTACGTCAACGTCCCGTTCTGCCTGATCGCCGTTGTCGCCGCCATCCGGCTGCTGCCCGCCGACGCGATCCGCGACCGCGGCAGCCGGCTCGACGTGCTCGGGCTGCTCCTGCTGTCGCCGGGCCTGGGCGCGCTGGTGTACGGGACGTCGGAGGTCGGCCAGGGCGTGGCCCTGACCGATGCCCGGGTGCTGGCCGGCGTCCTCGGCGGTGTCGCGCTGGTGGCCGCGTACCTGGTGCACGCCGCCCGCAAGGGCCGCGCGGCCCTCGTCGACACCCGCTTGCTGCGCAACCGGAACTTCGCGGCGGTCAACGGGGTGCTGTTCGCCTACGTCGGCGCGTTGTTCGCGCTGATGGCGCTGGTACCGCTGTACTTCCAGGTCGTCGTCGGCGACACCCCGCTGAAGTCCGGGCTGATGATGGCGCCGCTCGGGCTCGGGGCGATGGTGACCATGCCGTTCTCGGGCCGGCTCACCGACCGGATTTCGCCGCGGCTGCTGGTCTTCTGCAGCCTGCCGGTGGTGCTGCTGGGCATGCTGGGCCTGACCCAGGTGGACGCGGACACCGGCCGGGTCCCGCTGATCGCGCTGATGTTCGCGATCGGCCTGGGGCACGGCATGATGATGCCCGCGGCGATGGGGTCGAGCTACCGCACGCTGGACCGCTCGGAGATCTCGTCCGCGACGACCACGGTGAACGTCGGCATGCGGGTGGCGAGCTCCTTCGGCGTGGCGGCGCTGCTTGTGCTGCTGCAGCGCAACGTCGAGCAGGAGCTGCCGGGTGTGCGCGGAAGCGTGGCGGCGGTGGCGGAAGCCGGCCCGCCGGCCCGGGTCGCCTCGCTGCTGTCGGCGGCGTTCACGCACACGTTCTGGTGGGCGCTGGTGATCGCCGCGGTGGCCCTGGTGCCGGCGGCGTTGATGCAGGGCCGCGCCCGCCCGGCGCCCGGACGCCGTCCGGCGGAGGAAGCCGCCGGGACCGTCCACTCCGGACACTGACGCGGCGGACATCCGTTTCAGAGGGCCAGGTCCGCCTCGTGGGTCAGGTTCAGCTGGTGCACCGGGAGGTCCGCGCGCGTCGTCACCTTCAGCTTCCGGTACACCCGGGTGAGGTGCTGCTCCACCGTGCTCGCCGTGATCCGCAGCTGGCTCGCGATCTTCCGGTTCGTGTAGCCGTGCGCCGCCAGGGCGGCCACCCGGAACTCCGCCGGGCTGAGGGAGGCCACGTCACCCGAGATCGGGGTTCCGTTCCCGCGGTGGAGGTCGCCGCCCAGGCCGAACGTCTCCATGATGGACGCGCGCAGCGGCTCCGCTTCGCACTCGCCCGCCAGCCGCAGCGCCTGCGCCGCGAACGTGCGGGCCGGCTCCGCGTCGCCCAGGTCGTGGTGGGCCGAACCCAGCTCCGCCAGGGCGTGGGCCAGCTCGAGCCGATCCCCGGACCGGCGCAGGTCCGTCACCGCGCGCTGGAGCAGGGCCGGCCGGGCGCCCGGCTCGTCGATCTTGGCGAGCACACGCAGCGCCAGGCCGCGGCCCCGGCTCTGCGGACCGCCGGCCCACCGCAGCTGCTCGTCGGCCAGCTGCCGGGCCTGATCGCGCTTGCCCAGCCACAGCAGGGCTTCCGCGGCCGCCGAACGCCACGGGACCAGCGCCGGGACGTCGATGTTCCAGCGCGCCATCAGCCCTCCGCACGTCAGGAAGTCCTCGACCGCCGCGCGGAACCGGCCCGTCACGAAGTGGTGGTGGCCGCGGGCGTGCAGGTAGTGCAGCCCGTACCGGGTCCGCAGGACGGCCTCGGGCATCGGCCGGGTCAGCAGGGTCTCGGCCTCCGCGTACCGGCCCATGCCCGTCGCGGCGAACACCAGGCCGGCCACCGGCGCCCCCAGCGCGACGCCCCAGCTGCCGGGCTTCAGGGCGGTGAGGGCCGCGCGGCCGTGTTTCCTGGCCGCGGGCAGATCACCCTGGCGGATCGCGGCCTGCGCCCGGATCGCCGAGAGCGTCGCCAGCCACGTCGGGCTGTGCTGCGCGGCGCTCTGTGCGAGCAGGTGCTCGCACCACCACGCGGCCCGGTCCGGCCGGTGGGCGTAGAGCAGGGTGAGCAGCGCCGCCTGCGACGACTCCAGCAGCCGGTGGTCGACCTCCACCGAGCGCAGGACCTGCTCGGCGTGGCCCGGCGTCTCGTCACCGCCGCCGGTGGTGAGCACGCTCGACAGCAGCGCCGCCGACTGCGCGCGCAGTGACAGCTGCCGGGTGCGCATCGCGGCCGGCTTCGGCCGGCGGTGGGCGCGGTCGAGGACGTCCGGGTGACACACGGCGACCCAGTCCCACAGCACGGCGAGGTCGGCGCCGGTGTCCTGCCGGCCGCCGCGGGTGACGACCTTGAGCACCTCCGCCGCCTCCTCGGACCGGCCGTGCCAGAGCAGGGCCTTCACCAGGAACACCGCGTCCCGCCACCGTAGCCGGCCGGCGCGCACGGCGGTCAGCAGCGAATCGGTGTGGGTGTGGGTGTGGGCCGGGTCGAGCCGCCACTCGGCCCGCAGCAGCAAGGCGGTCACGGCGAGGCGCTCGTCCTCGTCGTCGGCGAACTCCGCGGCTCGTCGCAGGCACGCGACGGCGCGTTCCGGCTGCTCGTCGTCGAGGGCCTGACCGGCGGCGATGCGCAGGATCTCCGCCGCGCGGGCACCGGCCACGCGGCCGCCGGCGAGCAGGTGCGGGGCGATCGCCGACGCGGGCGCGCCCGACTCGTGCAGCAGGGCCGCCGCCGACCCGTGCCACCGGGCGCGGTCGGCGGGGGACAGGCCGGCCAGCACGGCGGCGCCGACCTGCTCGCGGCAGGACGGCCCCGCCGGCCGGGCGTCGGCCAGGCCGGACTCCGCCAGCCGGTCCAGGGCCCAGGCGACGGTGCCGGGGTCGGTGCCGAGCACCTGCCGCACCGCCTCGGGGGTACCGTCGGCGCCCAGCACCGCCAGGGCCCGGGCGACCGCGAGCACCTCGTCGGGGCCGCTGTGGAGCACGGCCAGCACGGCGTGGGTGTAGGCCCGCCCGGCCACCGGTTCGCCGGGGTCCGGCCCCGCGCGGGTGTGGTCGTCGAGCAGCGCCCGGACGAGCAGCGGGTTTCCGCCGGTGAGCTCGACGTAGCGCGCCCGGGCCACGCTCGCCCGGTGCGGGCCGAGCTCGCGCGCCACCACGCACTGCACGCCCGCGGGCGTGAGCGGCGCGAGCCGCAGCCGGCGGAATTCCGGCAGCCGCAGCAGTTCCACCGACAGCGACGGGCTGGCCTGGCGGTTGTGGTCGGACTCGGCCAGCACGACCAGCACCCGGGTGCGCCACAGGCGGCGCAGCAGGTACTGCAGGCAGTCCAGCGAAGCTTCGTCCGAGTGGTGGACGTCGTCGATCGCCAGCACGACCGGGGTGGCGAAGGCGAGTTCCTCCAGCACCGCGCAGATGCGGTCCAGGACGGCCACCGGCAGGGTGCCGTCTTCCGGGAACCGGCGAGGCAGCGATCGCAGTTCGGCCAGCCGGCCCGCCTGCTCGGGATCGGCCGCCGATCGCGACCGTTGTGCCCCGCGGAACAGCTGGCCGGCCACGCCCAGCGGCGCGGGCGGCCGCTCGCCGGAGCAGGCCGCGGTGAGCACCACGGCGCCCGCGTCGATCGCCTGCTCCGCGAACGCCCTGAGCAGTGCCGTTTTCCCGCTTCCGGGCGGGCCGCCGACCAGCGCCACCCGCGCCTGGCCACCGCGGCCGCCCGTCAGGAGCTCGGCCAGGTAACCGAGTTCGCCGTCGCGTTCGGCCAGCGCCGGCCCGGAGCACTCGCTCCGGTTCTGCAATGGTATTTCGCCGAATTCCGCCTCGTTACCGTTCTGCGCCGCTGACGCGGCGTTGGTGCAGCCTCGCATTGTCATCCGACCCCCAGTTTGACGGACCCCGAAATCCGGTTGCCGGGCCGGGCCGGCAACCGGATAACACGATCTGCGACGGGGCCGCAGGTTGAAGTCGTGCCTGTTTCACAGGCACGTGCGCAGCCGGACGGCCGTATTCCGCCGCGGAGTGTCGCTCTCCCGGAGGGTTGTTCCGCGTTCTATCCCCAGACCCCAATCAGCCCAATTATGTCGATCATCGGAGCGGAGTCAAGTGGAGCTTCTGAGTCACCGCGCCCCTCCGATGTAACACGCCCGGGATTAGCCCGCCTTCAGCGGCGATGCCGAGCATGGGCGCGGAAATCCCGGTTCGTCGAGACCGTACGGCCGGTCCGCATGGTGGAAATGAGGTCCGATGACCGAGACCCGAGCCCCGGCTCCGCCGCTGCGGCGCGCCGATGTGCACGAAGCCCAACGACGGCTGGCGGGACGCGTGGTGCGCACGCCCGTGGTGCGCAGCGATGATCTGGACCACCGGGCGGGCGCGAGACTGTGGCTGAAAGCGGAGAACCTGCAGCGCGGCGGGTCGTTCAAGCTGCGGGGCGCGCTGCTGGCCGTGGGTGAGCTGGTCGCGGCGGGCAGCCGCGGCGTGGTCGCGCAGAGCACCGGCAACCACGCCATCGCCGTGGCACTGGCCGCGCGGGAACTGCGGGTGCCCGCCGTGCTCGTGCTGCCGACCGACGCCGCGCCGGGCAAGGTCCGGCGCATCCGGGAGGCCGGGGCGGAGGTCGTCCTCGCCGGAACGCTGCTGGCCGAGCGCGTGGCCGAGGTGGACCGCCTGCGCGCCGGGCGCGGGCTCGATGTCGTTGACCCGTACCAGAACCGTGCGGTGGTGCTCGGTCAGGGCACGGCCACCGCGGAGCTGCTGGACCAGGTCGCGGCGGCGGGCGGCGGCCTGGACGCGGTGGTGCTGCCGGTCGGCGGGGGCAGCGCGGTCGCCGGCGCCTGTCTCGCCACGGCCGGGCAGGACGTGGCCGTCTTCGGCGCCGAACCCTCGGCGGTGCCGGCGCTCACCGAGGCACTGCGCGCGGCCGGGCCGGTCACCGTCCCCGCCGGCCGGACGATCGCCGACGGGCTGCGGCCGGATCGGATCGGCCGCCTGCCCTATGATTTGTGCCACGCCGCGCTCGACGCCGTCGAAATGGTCGACGAGCCCGAGATCGCCGAAGCGTTGTGTTTCGCATTGCTCGAAGCGCGATTGCTGGTCGAACCCGCCGCCGCGACGGCACTCGCGGCCGCCCTGCGGCTGGCCGCGCTGCCGCGCTGGCGCGGGCGCGACATCGGGGTGCTGCTCAGCGGCGGGAACGTCGACGACACCCTGGTTTCCGTGCTGTTGACGCGCCATCTCGAAGATGTTTAGACCGCGGTTGTGAGCCGAACGAGTGAAGGTGGTCGTGACGATTCGTGAGCGTCCGGGCCTGCCGGTTTCACCGCAGCCGGAAACCGGTGTTGATTTGCAAGGAAAGTCCGATTTCCACCGCCGGGGAACGGGCCGGAACCGGCTAGGGGGGTATCCGTTAGGGGGGCTGGTGAGGGGGGTTCCGCCCCCTCTGGGCCGTCGCTAGACTCGCCCAGGCCAAAGGAGGGCTATTCACGAATAGCCACGGGGGATCTCAATTGAGGCCAACAAGGGGTCGAAAACAATGCGCAACCGAATAGATGGGCATGATCTGTCCGGTCGAGAGAATGGGAAATGAGTTCCGGTGCCGGTCCGGACCCGCGGTGGCTGCGGCGGTTCGGGCCGGCGGGTGCGGGCGTCCGGCTCGTCTGCTTCCCCCACGCCGGGGGCTCGGCGAGCTACTTCTACCCGCTGGCCGAAGCACTCGCCCCGGACGCCGACGTGCTGGCCGCGCAGTACCCGGGCCGGCAGGACCGGTTTTCCGAGCCGTGCCTGGACACGGTCGACGACCTGGCCGAAGCCGTGTACCGCAGCCTCGGGGACACGGCCCGGCGCCCGTTCGTGTTCTTCGGGCACAGCATGGGGTCGGTCGTCGCGTTCGAGGTGGTCCGCCGTCTTGAGGAACGGACGGGCCGGAGCCCGTCCCGGTTGTTCGCCTCCGGCTACCCCGCCCCGTCCCGGCTGCCGGTGGGCGCGGTCCACCGGCGCGACGACGCCGGCGTGGTGCGGGAGCTGCGGGCGATCGGCGGCACGGACCCGGCCTGGCTGGACGACGAGGACCTGCGGGCGGTCTTCCTGCCCGCGGTCCGCGCCGACTACCGGGCGATCGAGAACTACACCTGGGTTCCGGGCACGCCTCTGAGCTGCCCGATCACCACCCTGATCGGATCCGCCGACCCGCACACGACGACCGGGTCCGGCTCGGCCTGGCGGGAACACACCGCGGCGGAGTTCGACCTGCGCGTCTTTTCCGGTGGGCACTTCTTCGTCGACGAGCACCGGCCGGAGATCGCCGGCCTGATCCGGTCCGCCGTCGAGCAGGCGTCCGAAAGCACCACCATCACTGGGGGCACACCGTGAAATACGAACTACTGGGTTCACTGCGCGTCGTCGACGAGCGGGGCGCCTCGTTCATCGGGGCGCCGAAGGTCGCCGCGTTGCTGGCGACATTGCTGGTCCGGGCCGAGCACGTGGTGGCGGCCGAGCAGCTGATCGAGGAGATCTGGGGCGAGAACCCGCCGCGGCGGGCGGCCGCGGGGATCCACGTCTACGTCTCCGACCTGCGCAAGTTCCTGCACCGGCCGGAACAGGGGGACAACCCCATCGTCACCCGGTCACCCGGCTACCTGCTGCGGCTGCGCGAGTCCGACGAGCTCGACTACCGGACGTTCCTGGAGCTGGCGGAGCTGGGCCGCGGGCACGTGCGCGAGCACAGCCTCGAGGAGGCGAGCGGCTGCTTCGAACGGGCGCTGGGGCTGTGGCGCGGCCCGATGCTCGCCGACATCGGCGGCGGCCGGGTCCTGAGCAGCTTCGCCACCTGGCTCACGGAGGTCCGGATGGAGTGCACCGAGCTGCTGCTGGACGCGCAATTGCGGCTCGGGCGCCACCGCGAGCTGATCGGCCGGATCTACTCGCTGACGCTGGAACACCCGCTGCGCGAGGCGTTCTACCGCCAGCTCATGCTGGCGCTGCACCGCTCCGATCGCCGCGCCGACGCGCTGAAGGTCTACCAGACGGCGCGGACCGTGCTGATCGACGAGCTGGCCCTGGAACCGTGCCGGGCGTTGCAGGAGCTGCACCAGGCGATCCTGCGCTCCGACGACTCGGTGCTCGCGCCGGCGGGCGCGCTGCCCGCGGCGGCCCGTGGCTGGGAGTCCTACCGGGACGGGAACGCCGTTGCGTGACGCGGCGGAAGGGCGCCCGCCGATGGCGGAGGAAGACAAGCTCGTCGACTACCTCAGGTGGGTGACGACGGAGCTGCACCGGACCCGGCAGCAGCTGCAGGACCTCGAGTCCGAGCCGATCGCGGTCGTTTCGCTGGGCTGCCGGTACCCCGGCGGGGCCGGCTCGCCGGAGGAGCTCTGGCGCTGCGTCGAGGAAGGGCGGGACGCGATCACGCCGTTCCCGGAGAACCGGGGCTGGCCGCTGGAGACGCTGTTCGACCCCGACCCGGACCGGCGAGGGCACGTCTACGCCCGGGAAGGGGGGTTCCTCCACGACGCCGACCGGTTCGACGCCCCCTTCTTCGGCATCAGCCCGCGCGAGGCGCTGGCGATCGACCCGCAGCAGCGGATTCTGCTCGAAATCGCCTGGGAGACCTTCGAACGCGGGGGATTCGTCCCGGGGGCGCTGCGGGACACGGCCGTCGGCGTGTTCGTGGGGGTCATGTACGACGACTACGGCGGCCGCCTCATCGGGCACGCCCCGGCGGACATCGAAGGGCTGCTGGGCACCGGCAGCGCGGCCAGCGCCGCCTCGGGCCGCATCTCCTACACCTTCGGCTTCACCGGCCCGGCGCTGACCGTCGACACGGCCTGTTCGTCGTCCCTGGTCGCCGTGCACCTCGCCTGCCAGGCGCTGCGGCGCCGCGAGTGCACCATGGCGCTGGCCGGCGGCGCGACGGTGATGGCGACGCCGGGCGCGTTCGTCGAGTTCAGCAGGCAGCGCGGGCTCGCCGCCGACGGCCGCTGCAAGTCCTTCGCCGACGCCGCCGACGGCACCGGGTGGAGCGAGGGCGCGGGACTCGTGCTGCTGGAACGGCTCTCGGACGCGAAGGCCAACGGCCACCCGATCCTCGCCGTGGTGCGGGGCAGCGCGGTCAACCAGGACGGCGGCAGCAACGGCCTCACCGCGCCCAACGGCCCGGCGCAGGAGAAGCTGATCCACGCCGCGCTGGCCGGCGCCGGGCTCACCCCCGACGACGTCGACGCGGTCGAAGGGCACGGCACCGGCACCACCCTCGGCGACCCGATCGAGGCCCAGGCCCTGCTGGCCACCTACGGCAGGCAGCGCTCCGCCGGGTCACCGCTGTGGCTGGGATCGCTCAAGTCGAACCTCGGCCACACCCAGGCCGCGGCCGGCGTCGGCGGGCTGATCAAGATGGTGCTCGCCCTGCGCCACGGCGTGCTGCCGCGGACGCTGCACGTCGACGAGCCCAGCCGGCACGTCGACTGGGACAGCGGCGCGGTCCGGCTGCTGACCGAGGCCGTGCCGTGGCCGGAGCGCGATCGCCCGCGCCGGTGCGCGGTCTCGTCGTTCGGCATCAGCGGCACCAACGCGCACGTCGTCCTGGAAGCGGCCCCGCCGGCCGAAGACCGGGCGCCCGCCGTGCCGGAACCGGCCGCGATCGTCTGGCCGCTGTCGGCCCGCACGCTCCCGGCGCTGCGCGAACAGGCCGCGCGGCTGCACGAAGCCGTCACCGCGGCGCCCGCCGCGCCGGCCGCGGCGATCGGGGCCGCGCTGGCGACCACCCGGACGCGGTTCGCGCACCGCGCCACCGTCGTCGCGGCCGATCGCGACGCGGCGCGGGCCGCGCTCGCCGCGCTGGCCGGCGGCGGGTCGTCTCCGGCCCTCGTGCGCGGGGAGGCCCGGCCGGCGGGCCCGGTGGCGTTCCTGTTCAGCGGCCAGGGAAGCCAGCGGCCCGGCATGGGCCGGGAGCTGCGGCGGGACTTCCCGGTCTTCGCCGAGGCACTGGACGCCGTCTGCGCGGAGACCGACCGGCACCTCGACCGGCCCCTCCAGGACATGATGTTCGCGGCGCCGGGCACGCCCGAAGCGGCGCTGCTGCACGAAACCGAGTACGCGCAGCCGGCGCTGTTCGCCCTCGGCACCGCCCTGTACCGGCTGGTGCGCTCCTTCGGGGTGACGCCCGCCTACCTCATGGGCCACTCCGTCGGCGAACTGACCGCGGCCCACGTGGCCGGGGTGTTCTCCCTGGCCGACGCGGCCGCGCTGGTGACGGCGCGGGGGCGGCTCATGCGGACCCTGCCCGAGGACGGGATCATGGTCGCGGTGCAGGCCACCGAGGAGGAGGTCCGCCCGCTGCTGGAGGACCACGCCGACGTGAGCATCGCGGCGATCAACGGGCCGGACGCGCTGGTCGTCTCCGGCGGCCGCCGCGGGGTGCTGACCGTCGCGCAGCAGTGCCGCGACCGCGGCCGCAAGACCAAGCAGCTCACGGTGAGCCGCGCGTTCCACTCCCCGCACACCGACGCCGTCGTCGAGGAGTTCCGGGCCGTCGCGGGCCGGGTCGCCTACGCCGAGCCGCAGGTGCCGGTCGTCTCCAACGTCACCGGGGACCTCGCCGCCGGCCGGCTCACCGGGGCCGCGTACTGGGCCGGGCACATCAGGGCGACCGTCGACTTCGCCCGGGGGGTAAGGACACTGCGCGCCCAGGGCGTCACGACGTTCCTCGAACTGGGCCCCGACGCCACGCTGGCCGCCCTGGTCGCCGGGACACCCACACTGCGGGCCGACCGGCCCGAAACGACGTCGTTCCTCGGCGCCCTCGCCACGCTCGAAGCCGGCGGGGCCGGGATCGACCCGGCCGCACTGGTGTCCGCTTCGGACGGTCCGCGGATCGAGCTGCCGACCTATCCCTTCCAGCACAAGAGCTACTGGCTGCACCCGGTCCCCGGAACGGAACCGGCCGCCGGGCCGGCCCCGGTGGCCGTCGAACCCGGGGAACCGGCCGCGCCGCCGGTGCGCGAACGGCTGCTGCGGGCGGAACCGGCCGAGCGGCCCGGCATCGTGCTGGAGGTCCTGCTCGGCCACGCGGCCACCGTGCTCGGCGTCGAGCAGGCCGAAGGCCTCGACCCGGACGACGACCTGCTCCAGCTGGGGCTGTCGTCGTTCATGGCGCTGGAACTCGCCCAGCTGATGAGCGACGGCGCGATCGAGGTGACGCCCGGCATGGTCTACGACAACCCGACCCCCCGGCTGCTGGCCGACCACCTCGCCGAAGAGATCGTCGCCGCCGAAGCCGCGGGAACACCGGCCTAGCAACGGTTTCCGCGGGGGTGCCCGGCTTGAGACCGGCTTTAGCCGGAGTTCGGCCGGGCACCCTAGCGTTGGCCGCGTCCTGTCGGAGGTGCCCGCATTCCGTCCCTGACGAGGGGAGTACCCATTGGCGTCCGCAGTGAGGCCGGAGACCGAGTCCGTGCCCGATTTTTCGCCGGCCACCCGTAAAGAGGCGGCCATGTGGCTGCTGGAACGGCTGGTGCCGGACAGCGCCGCCAACAACCTTTCGCTGGCGTTCCAGGTCGAAGGGCGGCTCGAAGTCCCCGCGCTGCGGGCCGCCCTCGACACCCTGCTCCGCCGGTACGAAGTGCTCCGGACCGTGTACGTGGCGACCGGGGCCGACCTGCTGAAGGGCGTGGTGCCACCGGACGAATTCCGGTTCGAGCTGGAACTTCCCCCGGCGCCACTGTCCGATGTGGACGTGGAACGGGCGTTGCGGCCCTTCGTCACGCGCCCGTTCGCCCTCGACGGCGCACCGCTGCTGCGCGCGGGGCTGTTCGAGCACGCCGGCGGGCACGTGCTGTGCCTGGCCTTCCACCACCTGATCTACGACATCATCTCGGGCCGGCGCCTCTACGAGGACCTGGTGGCGGCCTACGAAGGCTTCGAAGCCGACGACGCGCCGCCTGCGCAGCTCCACACCGTGGTGCCCGGCTTCGCCGAGCCCGAACCGAAACCCGAAAGCCTCGCCTACTGGCGGCAGCGGCTGGGCGACTTCGACCCGAAGGGCCTCGGTCTCGCCTGCGGCGTCCCGGACGACGACGAGCCCACCATGGCGGGCGACCAGGTCACGTTCACCCTCTCGCCGCGAGCGCGCGCGGCGGTGCGGGAGCTGCAACGGGAGGCGCGGGCACCGGAGGCCGTCATTCTGCTCGCGGCCTACCACGCACTGCTCGCCGCGCACGGCGCCGGACCCGACATCGCCGTCGGGACCCCGGTGAGCGTGCGCCCGAAGGACGATCCGGACGCCGTGGGCCACCACACCAACGTGCTGCCGATCCGGCTCGCCCTCGACCCGGGCGAGGGTTTCCGGGCGCTGGCCCGGCGGGCCCGGGACACCTACTTCGGCGCACTGCTGCACGCCGACGTCCCGGTCGACTGCTACCCGGAGCTGGTGCCGCGGGTGGATTCCACCTGGCGCAACCGGTTGTGCCGCCACCTGTTCAACTACTTCCCGCAGCTGGCGCTGGGCTCCGGCGCCACGGTCGCCGGGCGGCCCGCGCGGATGCTGGTGGTCGAGAACGGCTACAGCAAGTTCGACCTGGAGTTCGGCTTCGCCTCGTCCGCGGACGAACTGCGGGTCATCGCCCGGCACGCCACCGGCAAGCTGGACCGCGCCGACGTCGAAGCGCTGCTGCTGCGCTACGACGCGCTGCTCGTGGCGTGCGGCGCCGACCCCGACCGCCCGATCGGCGACATCCCGGTGTGGAGCGAGCAGGACCACGCCGTGATCGACGCGGCCAACGACACCGCCCGCACCCACGAGCCGGAGAGCGTCGTCGCGGCCGTGTACGGCCACGTGCTGCGCGCGCCGGACGCGGTCGCCGTCGAGCAGGGCGTGCGCACCACGACCTACCGGCAGGTGTGGGACACCGCGGTGGCCACCCGCGAGCTGCTGCTCGGCGCGGGCGTCACGGCCGGGGACACGGTGGCGATCGCGGTGCCCCGGTCCCCGGAGCTCGTCGCCGCGGTGCTGGGACTGTGGCTCACCGGCGTCGCCTACGTGCCGGTGGACCCCGGGCACCCGGCGCAGCGCACGGCCTACGTGCTGGCCGACTCCGGCGCGAAGCTCGTGCTCACCGGCCACGACCTGGCGGTGCCCGGCGGGCCGGCCCGCCTCGCCCCGCTGCCGGTGACCGGCGCGGCCCCGGCCGGGCCGCCGGTCGAGCCGCCGCGGATCGACCCGGGCGCGGCGGCCTACCTGATCTACACGTCGGGGTCGAGCGGACGCCCGAAGGGCGCCGTACTGCCGCACCGCGCGATCACGAACATCGCCGGCGACTACACCGAGCGGCTGCCGGCCACCCCGCGCGACGCCACGCTGTGGATGACGACGTTCGCCTTCGACATGGCGAACCTGGAGCACTACGTGCCGCTCTACTCCGGCGGCCGGATCGTCGTCGCGCCGGACGAGGCGCGCACCGACGGCGCGGTGCTGCGCGCGCTGATCGAGCGGCACGACCCGCGGATCATCCAGGCCACGCCGACGACCTGGCGGCTGGTGCTGGACCGGGTGGCCGACCGCCTGGCCGGCCGCAAGGTCGTGACCGGGGCCGAGCCGGTGCCGGTGGCGCTCGTGCGCGCACTGCTGGCCACCGGCTGCGAAGTGCACCACGCCTACGGGCCGACCGAAACGACCACCTGGTGCACCTGGGGCGTCATCGAGGAGGTCGGCGAACGGCTGGACGTCGGGAAGCCGATCGCGAACACCCGGGTCGCGGTCGTCGCCCCGGACGGCCGTGAGCTGCCGGTGGGGGTGCGGGGCGAGCTGTGGATCGCCGGCGACGGCGTCGCGCTCGGCTACCACGGCTCACCGGAGCTGACCGCGGCGAAGTTCGTCGAGCACCCGGTCCACGGCCGCTGCTACCGCAGCGGGGACCTCGGCCGGTGGCTGCCCGACGGCACCCTGGAGCTGTTCGGCCGCGCCGACCGGCAGGTGAAGCTGCGCGGCAACCGGATCGAGCTCGGCGAGGTCGAGGCGGCGCTGCTCGGCCACCCGCTGGTGCGGGCCGCGGCCGCGGTGGTGGTCGGTGACCGCAGCGCCGACGGCCGTCTCGTCGTCTTCGTCGAATCCGATGTCGCCGGCCTCGCCGACGAACTGTGGGAGTACGCCCGCACCGAGCTGCCGCACTCGGCCATCCCGCAGGACTTCTTCGTGGTGGACGCCCTGCCGGTCAACGCCAACGAGAAGGTCGACTACCCGGCCCTGGAACAGCGGGCGCTGACCACCCGGCCGGGTGAGGGCGGGCACGTCGACGACGACGGCGCCGACCCGTCGGACGAACTGGTGCTGTCGCTGATCGAGCTGTTCCGGCGGCTGCTGGACCGCGACGACGTCGCCGCGGAGACCAACTTCTTCACCAACGGCGGCAATTCCCTGCTCGGCGCCCGGTTGCTCCAGGAGATCGAGGAGACGACGCGGGCTTCGGTGAAGCTGCCCGACCTGTTCGCCGCGCCGACCCCGGCGGCCCTGGCCAAACACGTCCGAACCCTGTGACCCGAGGAGCTGAAGTGCCCAACGCCGCTTGGAAAGACCTGTCGACCAGCGACCATTCGGACGAGGTCGTGCTCGCGGTCGACTTCGACGCCACCGGTCGCCCCGAGGCGCGCTTCGCCGACCTGGTGGCGAACCTGAAGGTCGACCTCACCGTCCGGGAGAGCGTGCCGCCGGACGGGGCGTCGGAAGCGGCCCGCGACGCCGCCGGCTACCTCGCCCACTGGGCGGGGCCGCTGGAGCAGCAGCGCCCGCGGGTCCGCGCGGTGCTCGGGTTCTGCGCGGGCTCGGTCTACGCGGCCGCGCTGGCCGAGCGGATCGGGCGGTGGCAGGAAACGCCGCCGCAGCTGGTGCTGTTCGACCCGGAGCTGATCACGCCGGTGTCGGTGCTGTGGCAGTTCCAGAAGGTCGTGGGCTTCCTGCCGCCGCTGATCTCCGACGCCGAACTGGCCGAAGCCCGCGCCGAGGGGCAGCGGCTGCACGACGAGATCCAGGACGTCGCCCAGCTCAAGACGGAGTTCCTGCGGCTGACGCGCGCGATCTGCACGCCGGCGTTCACCCGGTTCGGCCTGGACGAGAAACGCCGTGAAGAGGTGTTCGACCTGTTCCGGTCGTTTCTGGGCTACCTGGCGGCGGCGGCCGGCATCGATCCCGCCGACCAGTGGCGCACGGCGGTGGCCTACAGCTCGGCCACGCCGCTCAGCGGCCTGCGCGGCATGCGCTCGTCGGGCCGCGACGTCGTGGTCGGCCGCGAGATCGAGGTGGCCGTCGAGCACGCGGCCATGCTCGCGGACGAGGGCCTGGCCGCGGAGGTCTCGGATCTGCTGAACGGCCCGTGGCACCAGGCACGCTGACGACGAGAGCCCGGCAGCTGCGGCTGCCGGGCTCTCGCGCGTCCTGGGTCACCAGGTGACCGGCACCTCGTAGAGACCGTAGAACGCGGCGTCGTGCTTGAACGCCAGCTCCTCCACCGGCACCGCCAGGCGCAGCGTGGGGACACGCGCGAACAGCGTCGTGAACACGATCTCCAGCTCCAGCCGGGCGAGGCTCTGCCCGATGCACTGGTGGACGCCGTACCCGAAGGCCAGATGGCGGCGGAAGTCCCGGCGCGGGTCGAACTCGCCGGGGTCGGGGAAGACGGCCTCGTCGTGGTTGGCCGCCGCGTTGAGGGTGATCACCCCTTCGCCCGCCGGGATCCGCACCCCGCCGATCTCGATGTCCGCCGTCGTCACCCGGCTGACCGAGTGGTCGGCGATGCTGAAGTAGCGCAACAGCTCCTCCACCGCGCCGGCGGCGTTCTCCGGGTGCTCGACGAAGTCGGCCAGGTGCTCGGGGTGGCTCAGGAAGAAGACGGTGCCCAGCGAAATCATGTTGGCCGTCGTCTCGTGGCCGCCGACGAGCAGGCCCATCGCCAGGCCGATGAGCAGCTCGTGGTCGAGCATCCCGGCCTCGCGGTAGCGCTGCACCAGCCGGCTCAGCAGGTCGTCACCGGGGTCGGCTTCCTTGCCGGAGATGAGCTGGTCCAGGTAGGCCCGCAGCTCGCGCCACGCGGTCATCCGCTGCTCGACCGTGCTGTGGTGGTTGAGGATCAGCTCGGTGCGTTCGGCGAACAGGTCCCGGTCGGCGTAGGGCACGCCGAGCAGCTCGCAGATCACCCGCGCCGGCACCGCGAGCGACAGCCCCCGCACCAGGTCGGCCGGCGACGGCCCGGCGAGCAGCTGGTCGAGGCACTCCTCGGTGACCTTCCGGATGTGCGGGGCCATCGCGGCGACGCGCTTGACGGTGAACTCGCTGACGACCATCCGCCGGTGCGTGGTGTGCTCCGGCGGGTCCATCCAGCTCAGCAGCCCTTTGGCCTGCGCTTTCGACACCGGCTGCTTCGGCAGCATCGTCGGGTAGTTCGGGTGTGACCGGTCCGCGCTGACGTCCGGGTGGACCACGAGCTCGCGCGCGAGCCGGTAGCTGCTGATGGCCCAGGCCGTGTCGCCGTTGGGCAGCGTCACCCGCGAAACCGGGCTTTCCGCGCTGAGCCGGGCGTAGGGCGCCGGGGGCCGGAACGGGCACTCCCGGCGCATCGGCAAGCGGGCGGACTCGGAATCCGCTGTCTCGGTCAACTGCTCTCCTCCACGCGTACGCTCCGGACGGGACTTCCGGAGTCACGATCCTCGCCCGGTCTAAAGCGCCCCTAGCGCCCCACCGCCACATCGGGGCGTTTGGTCACGTGTCCTGCAGGTCGTTGTCGATCAGGCCGAAGATCTCGTCGTCCGTGGCCGCGCTGAGGTCGAGGGCTTCCTCGGTGCCGGCCGGGTCCGGGACGGCGGCCAGTTCCGAAGTGAGGCTCCGGAGCCGGTCGGCCAGCCGGTCGCGGGCTTCGCCGGAGACGGCCGACAGCAGCGACTCGAGCCGGTCGAGCAGCGCGAGCGGCGACTCCGCCGGGGACGCCGGGCCGAGTTCGGTCCGCAGGTACGCCGCCAGCGCCGCGGGGGTCGGGTGGTCGAACAGCAGCGTCGGCGGCAGGTGCAGCCCGGTCACCGCGTTGAGGCGGTTGCGCAGCTCGACCGCGGTCAGCGAGTCGAAACCGAGGGTGAGGAATCCGCGGTCCGGCCCGATCGCGGCCTGGCCGGCGTGGCCGAGCACGGCGGCCGCGGTGGCGCCGACCAGGTCCAGCACGAGACGCTCGCGCTGCGCCTCGGGGGCCTGCGCGAACTGCCGCGCGAAGCCGCCCGCGTGGCCGTTCTCCTCGGTCCGCGCCGCGGCCGGCTTGGGGGCGCGGACCAGGCCGCGCAGCAGCGGCGGCAGCCCGCCCTCGGCGGCCCGCTCGCGCAGGACCGCGCGGTCGAGGCCGGCGGGCAGGAGCAGCGGCGAGCCCAGGGTCAGGGCCTCGTCGAAGAGGGTGAGTGCTTCTTCGGTGCTCAGCGGGGTGATGCCGGTGTGGCGGAGCCGGTGGTGGGCGGTGTGGTCGAGGTCGCCGGTCATGCCGGTGGCGTCTTCCCAGAGTCCCCAGGCCAAGGAGACGGCGGGTTGTCCGTGGTGGTGGCGGTGATGGGCGAGGGCGTCGAGGAAGGTGTTGGCGGCGGCGTAGGCGCTTTGCCCGGCGTTGCCGATGGTGCCCGCGAGGGAGGAGAACAGGACGAACGCGTCGAGGTTTCCGGTGAGTTCGTGGAGGTTCCAGGCGGCGTCGATCTTGGGCCGCAGGACCGTGTCGAGTTGCTGTGGTGTGAGGTTTTCCAGGGTGGCGTCGTCGAGGACGCCGGCGGCGTGGATGACGGCCGTGAGCGGGGGCTCGACCTGCTTCAGGAGGGCGGCGAGGCTGTCGCGGTCGGCGGCGTCGCAGGCGACGATGTCGACGTCGGCGCCCAGCGCGGTGAGTTCGTCCCGCAGGTCGGGGCCGTCGGGTCCGCGCCGGCTGATGAGGGTGAGGTGGCGGGCCCCGTGGTGGGTGACGAGGTGGCGGGCGACGTGGGCGCCGAGGGTGCCGGTGCCGCCCGTGATGAGCACGGTGCCGCCGGGGTCGAGGGTGGTGTCGCCGGGCGGGGGAGCGGCCGCGAACCGGGGGAGGTACGCGATTCCGCCGCGGAGGGCCAATTGGGGTTCGCCGGTGGCGACGGCGGCCGGGATCGCCTGTCGCGACGCGGGGTCGTCGTCGGTGTCGACGAGCACGATCCGGTCCGGGTGTTCGGTCTGGGCGGTGCGGACCAGGCCCCAGACCGGCGCCGCGGTGAGATCGACGTCCTCATCGCCGACGGCCGTCGCGCCGCGGGTCACCACGACCAACCGGCGGTCGTTCCCGGCCGTCGCCAGCCAGGTCCGGAGGTGTGACAGTACATTGTGGACGGTCTCGTGCGCGCCGGTGACGACGTCCCCGGCCGCCGGTTCGACGAAGTGGACGTCGGTACCACCGCCGCCGGTCTCCGGACCGTCGAGGCCGATCGGCGTCCAGTCGAGCCGGAACAGCGACCGGCTCGGCCGGGGCGCGAGGCTCCCGGAGATCTCGCGGGTGAGCAACGACCCGACGGTCACCACCGGACGGCCCGCGGCGTCCACCGCGAGCAGCGACGCGGTGTCCGGCCGCGACCGGGCGAGGTGGACCCGTAGTGCCGTGGCGCCGGTGGCGTGCACGGTGACCCCGGACCACGTGAACGGCAGCCGTGCCGGCCGGTCGTCGTCCTGGACCAGCAGGATCGGGTGCAACGCGGCGTCCAGGAGGGCGGGGTGGACGCCGTACCCGGCCGCGTCGGCGCCTGGCGGAAGCTCGACCTCGGCGTAGAGGTCGTCGCCGTCGCGCCACGCGGCGACGAGGCCCTGGAACACCGGGCCGTAGTGGTAACCGCGCTCGCCGGCCCGTTCGTAGAACGACGTCGTGTCGATCGGCTCGGTGCCGGCCGGGGGCCAGGGGAGGGCGTCGGCCGGCGCCGGGGCCCGGTCGGGGGTGAGCCGGCCCCCGGCGTGACGGGTCCACGCGCCCGCCGGCTCGTCGGGCCGGGAGTGGATCGCCACCGGCCGGAACCCGGTGCCGTCCGCGGCTCCGACGGTGATCTGGAGGTGGACACCGCCCCGCTCCGGGAAGACGAGCGGCGTCTCGATGGTGAGTTCGTCGAGGTGGCCGCAGCCGAGGTGGTCGCCGGCGTGGACGGCCAGTTCGACGAAGGCGGTGCCGGGCAGCAGGATCATGTCGTTCACTGCGTGGTCGGCGAGCCAGGGGTGGGTGGTGAGGGAGAGGGTGCCGGTGGCGATGAGGCCGTCGCTGTCGGCGAGTTCGACGATCGAGGCCAGCAGGGGGTGCTCGGTGACCGCCTGCCCGAGCAGCGCCGGGTCCCCGGTGGACGCGGGAGCGTCGAGCCAGTAACGCCGGTGCTGGAACGGATAGGTGGGCAGATCGACGTGCCGCCCGCCGTGGAGGACGTCCTCCCAGCGCACGGGCGCGCCGTGGACGTGGGCTTCGGCGGCGGAGGTGAGCATGCGGTGCCAGGAACCGTCGTCACGGCGGAGAGTGCCGATGGCCGCGCCGTGTTCGATGCTCATGGTGAGTACCGGGTGGGCGCTGGTTTCGATGAACAGCGCGTGCCCGTCCTCGGTGAGCCTCTCGGCGATCTGTCCGAAAAGGACAGTCTGGCGAAGGTTCCGGAACCAGTACCCCGCGTCGAGCGCGGCCGTGTCGATGGGCGCACCCTCCACTGTGGAGTAAAACGCGATCTCCGACGTGCGTGGCTCTATTCCGGTGAGGATGTCGAGCAGTTCGTCGTGGAGGCTGTCAATGTGGGCCGAATGTGAGGCGTAGTCGACAGGAACCATCCGAGCGCGGGTTCCCTTGGTTTCGGAGGTGTCAACCAGCTTCTGCAGGGCGTCGCGATCACCGGAGATCACGGTGGCGTTGGGTCCGTTGATCGCGGCGATCTCGACACCGTCGGGCAATTCCAGACTCTCGGCGGGCGCGGCGATGGAGGCCATCCCACCGTTGCCACCCATGGCCCGGATTGCCTTGCTCCGCAGTGCGACGACCTTCGCCGAGTCTTCCAACGTGAGCGCTCCCGCAATGTAGGCCGCGGCGATTTCACCTTGGGAGTGCCCGACCACCGCGTCGGGGACGACTCCGAGGGATCGCCAAAGGGTGGCGAGGCTGATCATGACGGCCCAGAGTGCGGGTTGGACTACGTCGACCCGGTCGAACCCGGGTGCGCCTTCGGTGCCGCGTAGGACGTCAGTCAACGACCAGTCGATGTGTGGGGTTAGGGCGTCTGCGCAGGCCTGGATCTGGTCGGCGAACACCGGGCTGGTGTCCATCAGTTCGGCGGCCATTCCGGTCCATTGGGAGCCTTGGCCGGGGAACACGAACACTGTCTTGCCCGGGATCACACTGCCGTGCACCACGTGCGCCGTCGGGGTGGCGGTGGCGAGGGCGGAGGCTCCGGTCAGCAGTGTGTCGCGGTCGCGGCCGAGAACGACCGCGCGGTGTTCGAAACCGGCGCGTGCGGCCAGGGTCCGGCCGACGTCCAGAGGGTCGAGGTCGGCGGTCTCGCGTAGCTGCTGCGCCTGGGCGAGGAGCGCGTCGGTGGTCTTGGCCGACAGCAGCCACGGCACCACGTCGACCGGAGGGGACGGCTCGGGCTCCGGCGCGGCTGGCGGTTGCTCGATGATGACGTGCGCGTTGGTGCCGCTCACCCCGAACGACGACACCCCGGCCCGGCGCGGCCGTTCCGAGCTGTCCCACGGCTGTGCCTCGGTCAGCAGTTCGACGGCACCGGACTCCCAGTCCACATGGGACGAAGGCTTGTCCACGTGCAACGTCCGCGGCAGCTGCCCGTGTCGCATGGCTTCGACCATCTTGATGACTCCGGCGACGCCGGCGGCGGCTTGGGTGTGGCCGATGTTGGACTTCACCGATCCGAGCCACAGTGGACGGTCCCGGTCCTGACCGTAGGTCGCAAGCAGGGCTTGGGCTTCGATGGGGTCACCCAGGGTCGTGCCGGTGCCGTGGGCTTCCACGACATCGACGTCGGCGGGCGAAAGCCGGGCGTTGGCGAGGGCCTGGCGGATCACTCGCTCCTGAGACGGGCCGTTCGGTGCGGTGAGGCCGTTGGAGGCGCCGTCCTGGTTGACGGCGCTGCCGCGGATGACGGCGAGGATCTGGTGGCCGTTGCGCTGGGCGTCGGAGAGGCGTTCGACCAGGAGCAGGCCGGCGCCTTCGCCCCAGCCGGTGCCGTCGGCTGCGTCGGCGAAGGGCTTGCAGCGACCGTCGGCGGACAGGCCGCGTTGGCGGCTGAAGCCGACGAACGTGCTCGGCGTGGCCATCACCGTGACGCCGCCGGCCAGGGCCAGGGAGCATTCGCCGGTGCGCAGGGCCTGCGCGGCCAGGTGCAGTGCCACCAGCGAGGAGGAGCACGCCGTGTCGACGGTGACGGCGGGGCCTTCGAGCCCGAAGGTGTAGGCCAGCCGGCCCGACGCGACACTTCCCGCGCTGCTGGTCGCGTAGTACGACTCGATGTCCTCGGGAATCCGGCCCGGCCCGAACCGCGTGCCGTAGTCGTCGTACATGACCCCGGCGAACACGCCGGTGTCGCTGCCACGCAGGGAACCCGGGTCGATCCCGGCTCGTTCGAACGTCTCCCAGGCCGTCTCCAGCAGCAGCCGCTGCTGCGGGTCGGTCGCGGCGGCCTCGCGCGGCGAGATCCCGAAGAAGCCCGGGTCGAAATCGCTGGCGTCGTAGAGGAAACCGCCTTCGCGGGTGTAGCAGGTCCCGATGCGGCCGGGGTCCGGGTCGTACAGGGCGGCGAGGTCCCAGCCGCGGTCGGCCGGGAACGGGCCGATGGCGTCACCGCCTTCGGCGACCAGCCGCCACAGCTGCTCGGGGGAGGACACGCCGCCGGGGAACCGGCAGGCCATGCCCACGATCGCCACCGGCTCGTCCGCTTCCGCCGTGGACGTCACGGCGCGCACGACCGGGCCGGTGCCGAGGACCCGGTGGCGCAGGTGCCGGGCCAGGGCGGTGGGAGTCGGGTGGTCGAACACGAGCGTCGCGGGCAGGCGGACGCCGGTCGCGGTGCTCAGCCGGTTGCGCAGCTCCACCGCGGTCAGCGAGTCGAACCCCAGCCCGCTGAACGCGCCGGCCGGGTCGACCGCGGCCGGCGACGCGTGCCCGAGCACCGCGGCGGTGGTGCCGAGCACGAGGTCGAGCAGCACCGTGTCCTGTTCGGACTCCGGAAGTGCCGAAAGCCGTTGCGCCAGCGCGGAAGCACCGGTCGTGCCGGAGACGCGCCGGGCCGGCGCGCGGACGATCCCGCGCAGCAGCGGCGCGATCTCACCCTCGGCGGCCTGTGCCCGCAGAGCCGCGCGGTCGAACCAGGCCGGCACCACCAGCGCCTCACCGGACCCGCAGGCGGTGTCGAAGAGTGTGAGGCCTTCTTCGGTGGTGATGGGGCTGATGCCGTTGTGGTGGAGTCGACGGTGGGCGGTGTGGTCGAGGTGTCCGGTCATGCCGGTGGCGTCTTGCCAGAGTCCCCAGGCGAGGGAGATAGCGGGCAGGTCCTGGGTGTGGCGGTGGTGGGCGAGGGCGTCGAGGTAGGTGTTGGCGGCGGCGTAGTTGGCTTGTCCGGGGGTGCCGAGGGTGCCGGCGAGGGAGGAGAACAGGACGAACGCGTCGAGGTTGTGGGTGAGTTCGTGGAGGTTCCGGGCGGCGTCGATTTTGGGTCGTAGGACGGTGTCGAGTTGTTGTGGTGTGAGGTTTTCCAGGGTGGCGTCGTCGAGGACGCCGGCGGCGTGGATGACAGCCGTGAGCGGGGGTTCGATCCTGTTGAGGAGGGTGGTGAGGTCGTCGCGGTCGGCGGCGTCGCAGGCGACGATGTCGACGTGAGCCCCGAGTGCGGTGAGTTCGTCCCGCAGTTCGGGGGCGCCGGGGGCCTCGGGGCCGCGTCGGCTGGTCAGTACCAGGTGCCGGATGTTGTGGTGGGTGGTGAGGTGGCGGGCGATGGTGGTGGCGAGGGTGCCGGTGCCGCCGGTGATGAGGACGGTCCCGTCGGGGTTGAAGGCAGCCGGTTGGGCGGTGGTGGGGGTGAGTCGGGGTGTGTAGATGTGGCCGTCGCGGATGGCGAGTTGGGGTTCGCCGGTGGCGACGGCGGCCGGGATCGCTCGGGTTGAGGCGGGGTTGTCGTCGAGGTCGATGAGGATGATCCGGTCGGGGTGTTCACTCTGGGCGCTGCGGATGAGGCCCCAGACCGGTGCTGCGGTGAGGTCGAGGGGGGCGTGGGGTTGGGCGGCGATGGCGTTGCGGGTGGTGACGAGGAGGGAGGTGTCGTTGTGGGTGAGGTGGTGTTGGAGGTGGTGGAGGGTGTCGTGGGTGAGGGTGGTGGGGCTGTGGTGGCTGGGTTCGATGTGCAGGGTTGTGTAGTCGGTGGTGTGGTGGCCGGGGGTGGCGGGGATCCACTCCACCCGGAACAGCAAGCCCGCGGTCGCCGGAGCGAGCTGCTCGGCGGCGACCGGCCGGGTGATCAGGGACGCCACCGTGATCACCGGGGTGCCCGCGCCGTCCGTCGCGACGAGCGAAACGCGGTCTTCGCCGCCGACGGTCAGCCGGACGTGCAGTTCGGTGGCGTCGGTGGCGTGCAGCGTGACGCCGGTCCAGGAGAACGGCAACCGGACGCCGTCCGCCTCCGACGCGAGCAGCATGGCGTGCAGCGCCGCGTCCAGCAGGGCCGGGTGGATGCCGAACCCGGTGACGTCGGTGCCGCCGGGAAGCTCGACCCGGGCGTAGCGGTCGTCGCCGTGGCGCCAGGCCGCGGTGAGCCCCTGGAAGCGCGGGCCGTAGGCGTAGCCGGCGTCGTGCAGGCGTTCGTAGCCGACGTCGATCGGCGTGGCTCCGGCGGGCGGCCGGGTGACGCCCGGGTCCGGAACGGGGCCGTCCGGCGTGAGGACGCCGGTGGCGTGCCGGGTCCAGCTCGCGTCGTCGGCACCGGGCCGCGCGTGGATTTCGACCGGCCGGTGGCCGTGCTCGGTGCCGGCGCCGACGCGGACCTGGATCCGCACCTCGCTCTGCCCGGTGAGCACGAGCGGCCGCTCGATCGTGAGTTCGTCGAGGTGGCCGCATCCCATGCCGTCGCCGGCCCGGATGGCCAGGTCCACGAACGCGGTGCCGGGCAGCAGCACGGTGTCGCCCACGGCGTGGTCGGCGAGCCACGGATGCGTGGCCAGGGACAACTTGCCGGTGTACAGCGCGCCCTCCCCGTCGGCCAGCTCCACCCCGGCGGGCACCAGCGGGTGCCCGGTGGCGATCAGGCCGAGCCCGGCCGGATCGTCGGCGAACGCCGGGTCGTCGAGCCAGTACTTCCGGCGCTGGAACGGATAGGTGGGCAGGTCGACGTGCTGCCCGCCGTCGAGGACGTCCTCCCAGCGCACCGGCGCGCCGTGGACGTATGCCTCCGCGGCGGAGGTCAGCATGCGCAGCCAGGAACCGTCATCACGGCGGAGAGTGCCGATGGCGGTGCCGTGCTCGATACCCATGGTCAGGACCGGATGCGCGCTCACCTCGATGAACAGCGAATGTCCCTCTTCGGCCAGCTTCTCGACTGTCTGTCCGAAAAGGACAGCCTGGCGGAGGTTGCGGAACCAGTATCCGGCGTCGAGTGCTGCGGTGTCGATCGGCGCGCCCTCCACTGTCGAGTAAAACGTGATCCCTGAAGTTTTCGGCTCTATTCCGGTGAGGAGTTCGAGAAGTTCGTCGTGGAGGCTGTCGATGTGCGCCGAATGTGAGGCGTAGTCGACCGGGACCATCCGAGCCCGGGTTCCCTTGGCCTCGGAGGCGTCGACCAGGTTCTGCAGGGCGTCGCGGTCGCCGGAGATGACGGTGGCGGTGGGTCCGTTGATCGCGGCGATCTCGACACCGTCGGGCAGTTCCAGACTGTCGGCAGGCGCGGCGATGGAAGCCATGCCGCCGTTGCCACCCATGGCCCTGATCGCCTTGCTCCGCAACGCGACAACCTTCGCCGAGTCCTCCAGCGACAACGCTCCCGCAATGTAGGCCGCGGCGATCTCACCCTGCGAATGACCCACCACCGCGTCGGGGATGACTCCGAGAGATCGCCAGAGAGTGGCCAGGCTGATCATGACGGTCCACAGAGCGGGTTGGACCACGTCGACCCGGTCGAACCCGGGAGCTTCGTCGACGCCGCGCAGGACGTCGGTCAACGACCAGTCGATGTACGGGGCGAGGGCATCCGCGCAAGCTTGAATCTGCTCGGCGAACACGGGACTGCTGTCCATCAGTTCGGCGGCCATCCCGGCCCATTGCGAACCCTGCCCAGGGAACACGAACACCGTCTTGCCCGGGACCACACCGCCCTGTACCACCTGGGGTACGGGCATGCCGGTGGCGAGGGCGGAGAGTCCGTCGCGGAGTTCGTCGGCGTCGCGGCCGAGCACCACCGCCCGCTGCTCGAAACCGGCGCGAGACGCCAGTGACCAGCCCACGTCCACCGGCTCCAGCTCCCCGGCCGCCGGCCGCAGCCGTTCCGCCTGGGCAGCCACGGCCTCGAAGGTTTTCGCCGACACCACCCACGGCACCACCCCGGCCGGGCGTACCCGTTCGGATTCCGGGGCGGACGGAGGCTGTTCCAAGATGACGTGCGCGTTGGTCCCGCTGACCCCGAACGCCGACACCGCCGCCCGCCGCGGCCGCACCGAGCTGTCCCATGGCTGCGCCTCGGTCAGCAGTTCGACGGACCCGGATGTCCAGTCCACATGGGACGAAGGTCGGTCCACATGCAACGTCCGCGGCAACTGCTCGTGTCGCATCGCCTCGACCATCTTGATGACTCCGGCGACACCGGCAGCAGCCTGAGTGTGCCCGATGTTGGACTTCACCGATCCGAGCCACAGTGGACGGTCCCGGTCCTGACCATAGGTCGCAAGCAGGGCTTGGGCTTCGATGGGATCACCCAAGGTCGTGCCGGTGCCGTGGGCCTCCACGACATCGACGTCGGCGGGAGAAAGCCGGGCGTTGGCGAGGGCCTGGCGGATCACCCGCTCTTGAGACGGGCCGTTGGGTGCGGTGAGGCCGTTGGAGGCACCGTCTTGGTTGACGGCGCTGCCGCGGATGACGGCGAGGATCCGGTGTCCGTTGCGTTGGGCGTCGTAGAGGCGTTCGACCAAGAGCAGGCCGGCGCCTTCGCCCCAGCCGGTGCCGTCGGCTGCGTCGGCGAAGGGCTTGCAGCGACCGTCGGCGGACAGCCCCCGCTGGCGGCTGAACTCGACGAACGTGCCGGGCGTGGCCATCACCGTGACGCCGCCGGCCAGGGCCAGCGTGCATTCGCCGGTGCGCAGCGCCTGCGCGGCCAGGTGCAGCGCCACCAGCGACGACGAACACGCCGTGTCCACGGTGACGGCGGGCCCCTCCAGGCCGAAGGTGTAGGCGACGCGGCCGGACGCCACGCTGGACGTGCTGCCCGTGAGCAGCTGGCCCTCGAACTCGGCGGGGGAGCGGCGCAGCCGGGTGGCGTAGTCGTCGTACATCACGCCGGTGAACACGCCGGTCCGGCTGCCGCGCAGCGCCTCCGGGTCGAGCCCGGCGCGCTCGAACGCCTCCCACGCCGTCTCCAGCAGCAACCGCTGCTGCGGGTCGGTCGCGGTGGCCTCGCGCGGGCTGATCCCGAAGAACCCCGGGTCGAAAGCAGCGGCGTCGTGCAGGAAACCGCCTTGGCGCGTGTAGGCGGTACCCGGATGGGCCGGGTCCGGGTCGTAGAGCGCGGCCAGGTCCCAGCCGCGGTCGTCCGGGAAGGCGGAGATCGCGTCGGTCTCCCCGGCGACCAGCCGCCACAGGTCGTCCGGGGACGCCACCCCGCCCGGGTAGCGGCAGGCCATGGCGACGATCGCGATCGGCTCGTCCGACGCGGCCGTCGCGGTGGCGGCCGCCACCGGAGCGCGGACCCCGGCCGCCTCGGCGAGCAGGTGGTCGACGAGCCGGGGAGGTGTCGGGTGGTTGAAGATCAGCGTCGGGGACAGCCGGAGCCCGGTCGCCGCGCCGAGCCGGTTGCGGAACTCCACGGCGGTCAGCGAATCGAACCCCAGCTCCTGGAACGCCCGGTCGCCGCCGGCCGCGGCGGGATCCGCGTGCCCGAGCACGGCCGCGATGGTGACCCGCACCAGCTCCTCGGCCACCGCGCGCCGCTCTTCCGCCGGCAGGCCGGCGAGGCGGCGGACCCACGGCGACCCGGTGCCGCCCACCGCGCCGGCCTGCCGCCGGGTCCGCGCCCGGACCAGGCCACGCAGCACCGGCGGCAAGTCGCCCTGCCCGGCGCGGTCGCGCAGCACGGCCCGGTCGAGGTCGACGGGCACGACGAGTGCCTCGCCCCCGGCCCGGGCGGCATCGAGGAGGGCCATGCCGGTGCCGGCCGGCAGGGCGGTCATGCCGGTACGCCGCATGCGGGCGCGGTCGGCGTCGGCGAGGTGGCCCGTCATGCCGGTGGCGTCGGCCCACAGGCCCCAGGCGAGGGAGACGGCGGGCAGGCCCCGGGTGTGGCGGTGGTGGGCGAGGGCGTCGAGGAAGGTATTGGCGGCCGCGTAGTTCGCCTGCCCCGCGCCGCCCACCGTACCGATCACCGAGGAGAACAGCACGAACGCGTCGAGGTCGCCGGTGAGTTCGTGCAGGTTCCAGGCGGCGTCCACCTTGGGCCGCAGCACGGTTTCCACCTGCTCCGGGGTGAGCGACCGCAGGGTGGCGTCGTCGAGCACACCGGCGGTGTGGATCACGGCGGTGAGCGCGGGTTCGACGCTCTCGAGAACGGCGGCGAGGTCGTCGCGGTCGGCGACGTCGCAGGCGACGACGCGTACCTGGGCGCCCAGCTCGGTCAGCTCGTCCCGGAGGGCGGCGGCACCGGGGGCGTCGAGACCGCGGCGGCTGGTCAGCAGCAGGTGCCGGACCCCGTGCCGGGTGACGAGGTGGCGGGCGGTGAGGCGGCCGAGGGTGCCGGTGCCCCCGGTGATCAGCACGGTCCCGTCGGTGCGCCACCCCGCGGTGCCCGGCCCGGACCGGGTGGCCGGGACGAGCCGCGGGACGTGCGCGACCCCGCCGCGCAGCGCGAGCTGCGGTTCACCGGTGGCGACGGCGGCCGGGACGGCGCGGACCGAAGCCGGGTCGTCGTCGGTGTCGACGAGCACGATCCGGTCCGGGTACTCGGTCTGCGCCGTGCGGACCAGGCCCCACACCGGGGCCGCGGCGAGGTCCACCGGGTCGGTGCCGGACACCGGGACGGCGTTGCGGGTGACGAGCGCGATCCGCTCGTCCGCGGCGCTTTCGCCGGCCAGCAGGTCCTGGAGCCGGCGCAGCGTGCTCAGCGTCGTCGCGTGCGCGGCGGCGACGGTGCCGCCGGTCTCCGCGCCGAGGACGACGGTGGACGTGCCGGTGTCCGGCTCTTCGGGCAGCTCGATCCGCTGCCACCGCACGTGGAACAGGGAGTCGGCGCCGGCGGCGCTCAGCTGGTCACGCGACACCGGCCGCAGCGCCAGGTGCTCGACGTCGGCCACCGGCGCACCGGCGGCGTCGACGATCGACAGCGTCGCTTCGTCCTGGTCGGACAGTCCGATGTGGACCAGAAGTTCGGTGGCGCCGGTGGCGTGCAGGGTGACGCCGGACCACGAGAACGGCAGCCGGACGTCGTCCTGCCCGGTGGCGAGCAGGAGCGCGTGGAGTGTGGCGTCGAGCAGAGCGGGGTGGAGACCGAAACCGGCGACGTCGGCGCCGCCGGGCAGTTCGACGCGGCCGTAGATCCCGCCGTCGTGGCGCCAGGCCGCGGTGAGGCCGCGGAACACGGGACCGTAGTGGTAGCCGAGGTCGTGCAGCCGCCCGTAGTCGACGTCCAGCGCTACCGCCCCGGCGGGCGGCCAGGTCACCGGCGCCCGCTCGGGCCGTGGCGTGTCCGGGGTGAGGACGCCGGTGGCGTGCTGGGTCCAGGCCGCGTCCTGGCCGCGGGCGTGGACGGCGACCGGCCGGTGCCCGTGCTCGTCGCCGGCCCCCACGGTGACCTGGAGGTGCACGGCGTGGTCACGGGTCAGGGTGAGGGGGGCGGCCAGGGTGAGTTCGTCGAGGTGGCCGCAGCCGAGGTGGTCGCCGGCGTGGACGGCCAGTTCGACGAAGGCGGTGCCGGGCAGCAGGACGGTGCCCTCGACGGCGTGGTCGGCGAGCCAGGGGTGGCTGGTGAGGGAGAGGGTACCGGTGGCGACGAGGCCGTCGCTGTCGGCGAGTTCGACGATCGACGCCAGCAGCGGGTGGTCGGTGGTGGTCTGACCCAGCCGCCCGGCATCGGTGCTGGTGGCCGGGGCGAGCCAGTACGGCTGACGTTGGAACGGGTAGGTGGGCAGATCGACGTGCCGCCCACCGTGGAGAAGGGCGTCCCAGCGCACCGGAGCACCCTGGACGTAAGCCTCCGCGGCAGAGGTCAGCATCCGCAGCCAGGAGCCGTCGTCACGGCGCAGTGAGCCGATGGCCGTGCCGTGCTCGATGCCCATGGTGAGTACGGGATGGGCGCTTACCTCGACGAACAGTGCGTGCCCGTCTTCGGCGAGCTTCCCTGTGGTCTGTCCGAAGAGGACGGTCTGGCGGAGGTTGCGGAACCAGTATCCGGCGTCGAGTGCGGCGGTGTCGATGGGGGCGGCTTCGACCGTGGAGTAGAACGCGATTTCCGATGTTCTCGGTGCAATGCCGTCGAGTACGGCGAGGAGTTCGTCGTGAAGGCTGTCGATGTGCGCCGAGTGTGACGCGTAGTCGACCGGGACCATCCGCGCCCGGATCCCGTTGGTCTTGGAGGTGTCGACCAGCTTTTGGAGGGCGTCGCGGTCGCCGGAGATGACGGTGGTGGTGGGGCCGTTGATCGCGGCGATCTCGACGCCCTCGGGCAGGGTGAGGCTGTCGGCGGGGGCGGCGATGGAGGCCATGCCGCCGTTGCCGCCCATGGCCCGGATCGCCTTGCTTCGCAGCGCGACGACCTTCGCCGAGTCCTCCAACGTGAGGGCTCCGGCGATGTAGGCGGCGGCGATTTCACCCTGGGAGTGCCCGACTACCGCGTCGGGTGTGACGCCGAGGGATTGCCAGAGGGTGGCGAGGCTGATCATGACGGCCCAGAGTGCGGGTTGGACTACGTCGACCCGGTCGAACCCAGGCGCACCTTCGGTACCCCGTAGGACGTCGGTCAACGACCAGTCGGTGTAGGGCGTGAGAGCGTCCGCGCAGGCCTGGATCTGGTCGGCGAACACCGGGCTGGTGTCCATCAGTTCGACGGCCATCCCGGTCCATTGCGAACCCTGCCCGGGGAATACGAACACCGTCTTGCCAGCGACCACGCTGCCCTGTACCACCTGGGGTGCGGGCATGCCGGTGGCCAGCGCGGTGAGACCGTCGGACAAATCGTCGGTGCTCCGGCCGAGCACCACGGCCCGGTGGTCGAACCGCGCCCGGCCGATCAAAGAGCGGCCGACATCCACGAGGTCGAGGTCAGTGGTCTCGCGTAGCTGCTGTGCCTGGGCGAGGAGCGCGTCGGCGGTCTTGGCCGACAGTACCCACGGCACCACGTCGACTGGAGGGGACGGCTCGGGCTCCTCCACGAGCGGCGGTTGCTCGATGATTACGTGCGCGTTGGTGCCGCTGACCCCGAAGGACGACACCCCGGCCCGGCGCGGTCGGTCGACATCCCACGGCTGCGTCTCGGTCAGCAGTTCGACGGCACCGGATGTCCAGTCCACATGGGACGACGGTTCGTCCACATGCAACGTCTGCGGCAACTGGCCGTGGCGCATGGCTTCGACCATCTTGATGATCCCCGCGACTCCAGCGGCAGCCTGAGTGTGCCCGATGTTGGACTTCACCGATCCGAGCCACAGTGGACGGTCGCGGTCCTGGCCGTACGTCGCGAGCAACGCCTGGGCTTCGATGGGGTCACCCAAGGTGGTGCCGGTGCCGTGGGCCTCCACCACGTCGACGTCGGCGGGCGAAAGCCGGGCGTTGGCGAGGGCCTGGCGGATCACCCGCTCCTGGGACGGGCCGTTGGGGGCGGTGAGACCATTGGACGCACCGTCCTGGTTGACGGCGCTGCCGCGGATGACGGCGAGGATCTGGTGACCGTTGCGTTGGGCGTCCGACAGTCGCTCGACCAGCAGCAGGCCGACGCCCTCAGCCCAGCCGGTGCCGTCGGCGGCGGCCGCGAACGGCTTGCACCGGCCGTCCGGGGACAGCCCTCGCAGCCGGCTGAACTCGACGAACATCCCCGGCGTCGCCATGACCGTGACCCCGCCCGCCAGGGCCAGGCTGCATTCGCCGGTGCGCAGCGCCTGGGCGGCCAGGTGCAGCGCCACCAGCGAGGACGAGCACGCCGTGTCGACGGTGACGGCGGGGCCTTCGAACCCGAAGGTGTAGGCGACCCGGCCGGACGCGACGCTCGTCGTGCTGCCCGTCAGCAGGTAGCCGCCGAGGTCGGCGGTCGGCTCGTGCAGCCGGGGCCCGTAGTCCTGGGGCATCGCGCCGACGAAGACACCGGTGGCCGTGCCGCGCACCGAATCCGGGTCGATCCCGGCCCGTTCGAACGCTTCCCAGGCCGTCTCCAGCAGCAGCCGCTGCTGGGGGTCGGTCGCGGCGGCTTCGCGCGGTGACATCCCGAAGAACGCCGGGTCGAACGCGTCGGCGTCGTGGAGGAAACCGCCCTGGCGGGCGTAGGACGTGCCCGGGTGGTCCGGGTCGGGGTCGTACAGGCCGGCGAGGTCCCAGCCGCGGTTGGCCGGGAACGGCGAGATGGCGTCCACACCGTCGGCGGCCAGCCGCCACAGGTCTTCCGGGGAGGACACGCCACCGGGGTAGCGGCAGGCCATGGCGACGATCGCGATCGGCTCGTCCGGCGCGGCCGCCGCCGGGGCCGGGGCGCCCGGCAGGCCGCCATCGCCGGCCAGTTCGGCGAGGAGGTGGCCGACGAGCAGCCGGGGGGTCGGGAAGTTGAAGATCAGCGTGGGGGCCAGCCACAGCCCGGTGGCGCCGTGCAGCCGGTTGCGCAGCTCCACCGCGCTGAGCGAGTCGAAGCCCAGCTCCTTGAACGTCCGGTCGGCCGCGACGGTGTCCGGCGAAGCGTGCCCGAGGACGATCGCGACACTGGTGCGCACGATGTCGAGCAGCACGTCTTCCCGGGCCGCTTCCGGCATCCCGACGAGCCGGCCGGTCAGGGAATTCTCGGGAGCCGCGGGCTCCTCGACCGGCAGCGGCGCCGCCGTCACCGGTGCGGCGGCCACGCTGTCGAGCCAGTACGGCTTTCGCTGGAAGGGGTAGGTGGGGAGCGCGACGCGGTGGTGGTCGGGGTGCAGGGTGTCCCAGTCCAGGGGGACGCCGTGGGCGTGCACCGTCGCCAACGCCGCCGTGAACGTGTCGGGTTTGTCGGGGCTCAGGACCGCAACCGCGGGAACATCCCCGGCCAACGCGGTCAACGTCGCCGCCGGACCCAGCTCCAACAACACCGTGACACCGCGCTCGCGCAAACACCTCAGACCATCAGCGAACCGGACCGTGGCCCGCACATGCTCCACCCAGTAACCCGGATCCGACAACACCCCCGACAGATCACCGGTCACGTTCGACACCACCGGAATCGTCGGCGACCGATACGTGACCGTGTCGGCGACTTCCCGGAACCGGGCCAGCATCGGCTCCATCAACGGCGAATGAAACGCATGCGACACCACCAGCCGCTTGGTCCGCCGGCCCGGGAACCCGGCCGCGACCTCCGCCACCGCCGCCTCCGGACCCGAGATCACCACCGAACCGGGAGCGTTGACCGCCGCCACCGACACCCCCGCCGGCAACACCAGCTCCTCCTCACCGGCCTCGAGCGCGAACATCGCACCACCAGCCGGAAGCGCCTGCATCAACCGGCCCCGCGCCGCCACCAGCCGGCACGCGTCACCCAGATCGAACACCCCACCCAGATACGCCGCGGCGATCTCCCCGACCGAATGCCCGATCAGATAATCCGGAACCACACCGCAATGGGTGACCAACCGGAACAACGCCACTTCCACCGCGAACAACGCCGCCTGCGTCCCCGCCGTCCGATCCAGCAGAACCCGATCACCGAGCACCTCCCGCACCGGCCGTTCCAGCAACGGATCCAGCACCGCACACGCCTCGTCGAACGCCGCCGCGAACACCGGCTCCGACTCGTACAACCCGGCACTCATACCGGGATACTGCGAACCCTGACCACTGAACATGAACCCCAGCACCGCACCACCGGCCGGCACCGTCGCGGTGACCACATTCGCCGCCACCCGGCCCTGCGCCACCGCCCGCAGACCCTCCCGCAACGCAAACCCGTCACCAGCACCGTCACCGATCACCACCGCCCGATGCGGCAACGCCGCCCGGGTCATCCCCAACGACCACGCCACCGCACCCGCGTCCGCATCCTCCACCGCACCGGCCACCCGCCCGGCCAGCTCCCGCAACCCCCCACCCGAACCCGCCGACACCGACCACAACACCACACCCGACCCCGACACCGACCCCGGAAGCGCGTCCCTCGGCGGTGCCTCTTCGACCACGACGTGGCAGTTCGTGCCACCCATGCCGAACGACGACACCCCCGCCAGCAACGGGTGGTCGTCGCCCGGCCACGGGCCGAGGCGGTCGTGCACCCGCAGCGCCAGCTCGTCGAGGGGGATGTCCGGGTTCGGGGTCGCGAAGTTGAGGCTTGCCGGCAGCCTGCGGTGCTTCACCGCCAGCGCCGTCTTCAGCAGCCCGGCGATGCCCGCCGCGCCCTCAAGGTGCCCGATGTTGGTCTTGACCGAACCCACCAGCAGCGGCGCGGTGCGGTCCCGGCCGAGCACGGCGCCGAGCGCCGCCGCCTCGACCGGGTCACCCGCCCGGGTGCCGGTACCGTGCAGCTCGACGTACCGCACGTCCGCGACGTCGACCCCGGCGTGCCGGTAAGCCAGCCGCAGCACGGCTTCCTGGGCACGCACGCTCGGGGAGGTGAGGCCGGGGCCGGTGTCGCCGTCGTTGTTCACCGCGCTGCCGCGGATCACGCAGTAGACCGGGTCGCCGTCGGCCACGGCCTGGCGCAGCGGCTTGAGCACGACCACCCCGCCGCCCTCGCCGCGGACGTAGCCGTTGGCGCGCGCGTCGAAGGTGTAGCAGCGGCCGTCGGGGGAGAAGCCGCCGAGCTTCCCGGAGGTGACGGCGCTTTCCGGCACGAGGTTGAGGTTGACGCCGCCGGCCAGCGCCGTCGTGGATTCGCCGCGCCGCAGGCTTTCGCACGCGAGGTGCACCGCGACGAGCGACGACGACTGCGCGGTGTCCACCGCGAGGCTGGGGCCGGTCAGCCCGAGGGTGTAGGACACCCGGTTGGCGATGATGCTGCGGTGCACGCCGGTGATGGTGTGCCGGGTGATGGCTTCGAGCCCGCCGCGGTGCAGCAGCGTCGCGTAGTCGTCCCAGATGGCGCCGACGTACACCCCGGTGCGGCTGCCGCGCAGGTTCGCGACGCCGGCGTCCTCGAGGGCTTCCCAGCACAGCTCCAGCATGAGCCGCTGCTGCGGGTCCATGGCCTTCGCCTCGCGGGGCGAAATCCCGAAGAAGTCCGCGTCGAACCCGCGGACGTGCTCGAAGCCGAGGTAGCCGCCGTACCGGGAGGTCACCTTGCCGGGCGCGGAGACGTCGCCGTCGTAGAGCGCTTCGGCGTCCCACCGCTCGGGCGGGGTCTCGGTGATCGCGCTGGTGCCCTCGACGAGCAACCGCCAGTACGAGCCCGGGTCGGGCGCCTGCGGGAAGCGGCAGGCCATCCCGATGATCGCGATGGCTTCGGCCTCGGTGCTCGCGTCGCTGGTCATTGGTGTCGGCTGGCCCTTCTCGTCGACGGTCCAGGGTGGCGTCGGCCGAGCGTCGCGGGCCCGGCTAAGGAGCCCCTTTGCCCGGTCTAAAGCAGCGCTGCCTTTAGACCGGGCAAAGGGGGGCGTTAGCGCGACGTCCGACGGTGCTCGTCGGGCACGTCGGTCAGTCGTGCCCGCGTGCCGTGGTCGTCCAAGGAGAACCCCTGCCGATGGCGAACGAAGACAAGCTCCGCGAGTACCTCAAGCGGGTCACGGCCGACCTGCACCAGACCCGCCGCCGCCTGCAGGAGGCCGAGTCGGCGCAGCGCGAGCCGATCGCGATCGTCGGGATGGCCTGCCGCTTCCCCGGCGGCGTGCGCACGCCGGAGGACCTCTGGCGGCTGGTCGCTTCCGGCGGGGACGCCATCACGCCGTTCCCCGAGGACCGCGGCTGGGACCTGGCGCGGCTGCACGACCCCGCCGGCGAACGCCCGGGCAGCTGCTCGGCGCGCGAGGGCGGGTTCCTGCACGACGCCGCCGGGTTCGACCCGGCCTTCTTCGGGATCTCGCCCCGCGAAGCACTGGCCACCGACCCGCAGCAGCGGCTGCTGCTGGAGGTGACGTGGGAGGCCGTCGAGCAGGCGGGCATCCCGATGCCGTCGCTGCGGGGCACCGACACCGGCGTGTTCACCGGCGTGATGTACAACGACTACGGCTCACGGCTGCGCCGGGTACCCGAGGACATCGAGGGCTACGTCCTCAACGGCAGCGCGGGCAGCATCGCCTCCGGCCGCCTGGCCTACACCTTCGGGTTCGAGGGTCCCGCCGTCACGATCGACACCGCGTGCTCGTCGTCGCTGGTGGCACTGCACCTGGCCGTGCAGGCGCTGCGGCGAGGTGAGTGCTCGCAGGCGATCGCCGGCGGCGTGACCGTGATGTCCACCCCGGCCGCGCTGATCGACTTCAGCCGCCAGCGCGGCCTCGCGCCGGACGCCCGCGTCCGCGCGTTCTCCGCGGACGCCGCGGGCACCGGCCTCGGCGAAGGCGTCGGCGTCCTGGTGCTGGAACGGCTTTCGCAGGCGCGGCGGCTCGGCCACCCGGTCCTGGCGGTGGTGCGCGGTTCGTCGGTCAACCAGGACGGCACGAGCAGCCAGCTGACCGCGCCGAACGGCCCGTCGCAGGAACGCGTGATCCGCCAGGCCCTCGCCGACGCCCGACTGTCCACATCGGACGTCGACGTCGTCGAGGCGCACGGTACCGGCACCGTCCTCGGCGACCCGATCGAGGCCCGGGCGTTGCAGGCCACCTACGGCGCCGGCCGCGAGCGGCCGGTGTGGCTGGGCTCGGTGAAGTCGAACATCGGCCACGCCCAGGCGGCCGCGGGCGTGGCCGGCGTGATCAAGACCGTCCTCGCGCTGCGCCACGGCCTGGTACCGCCGACCCTGCACGTCACGGAGCCGACCCCGCGGGTGGACTGGACGTCGGGCGCGGTCCGCCCGGTGACCGAGCCGATCGAGTGGCCGCGGACCGACGACGCGCCGCGGCGCGCCGGGGTGTCGTCCTTCGGCATCAGCGGCACGAACGCCCACGTGATCCTCGAAGAGGGCGACGTCCCGGAGACGCTTCCGGGGTCGGTGTCGGGTTCGGGTGTGGTGTTGTGGTCGGTGTCGGCGGGTTCGGGTGGGGGGTTGCGGGAGCTGGCCGGGCGGGTGGCCGGTGCGGTGGAGGATGCGGACGCGGGTGCGGTGGCGTGGTCGTTGGGGATGACCCGGGCGGCGTTGCCGCATCGGGCGGTGGTGATCGGTGACGGTGCTGGTGACGGGTTTGCGTTGCGGGAGGGTCTGCGGGCGGTGGCGCAGGGCCGGGTGGCGGCGAATGTGGTCACCGCGACGGTGCCGGCCGGTGGTGCGGTGCTGGGGTTCATGTTCAGTGGTCAGGGTTCGCAGTATCCCGGTATGAGTGCCGGGTTGTACGAGTCGGAGCCGGTGTTCGCGGCGGCGTTCGACGAGGCGTGTGCGGTGCTGGATCCGTTGCTGGAACGGCCGGTGCGGGAGGTGCTCGGTGATCGGGTTCTGCTGGATCGGACGGCGGGGACGCAGGCGGCGTTGTTCGCGGTGGAAGTGGCGTTGTTCCGGTTGGTCACCCATTGCGGTGTGGTTCCGGATTATCTGATCGGGCATTCGGTCGGGGAGATCGCCGCGGCGTATCTGGGTGGGGTGTTCGATCTGGGTGACGCGTGCCGGCTGGTGGCGGCGCGGGGCCGGTTGATGCAGGCGCTTCCGGCTGGTGGTGCGATGTTCGCGCTCGAGGCCGGTGAGGAGGAGCTGGTGTTGCCGGCGGGGGTGTCGGTGGCGGCGGTCAACGCTCCCGGTTCGGTGGTGATCTCGGGTCCGGAGGCGGCGGTGGCGGAGGTCGCGGCCGGGTTCCCGGGCCGGCGGACCAAGCGGCTGGTGGTGTCGCATGCGTTTCATTCGCCGTTGATGGAGCCGATGCTGGCCCGGTTCCGGGAAGTCGCCGACACGGTCACGTATCGGTCGCCGACGATTCCGGTGGTGTCGAACGTGACCGGTGATCTGTCGGGGGTGTTGTCGGATCCGGGTTACTGGGTGGAGCATGTGCGGGCCACGGTCCGGTTCGCTGATGGTCTGAGGTGTTTGCGCGAGCGCGGTGTCACGGTGTTGTTGGAGCTGGGTCCGGCGGCGACGTTGACCGCGTTGGCCGGGGATGTTCCCGCGGTTGCGGTCCTGAGCCCCGACAAACCCGACACGTTCACGGCGGCGTTGGCGACGGTGCACGCCCACGGCGTCCCCCTGGACTGGGACACCCTGCACCCCGACCACCACCGCGTCGCCCTCCCCACCTACCCCTTCCAGCACGACACTTTCTGGCTCGACAGCGGCGCAGCTCCGGCGGACGCGGCCGGGCTCGGGCTCGCCACCTCCGGGCACCAGCTGCTGGGGGCCGTCGTCGAGCTGGCCGACTCCGACGGCGTCGTCGCGACCGGGCGGCTTTCCCCGGCCTCGCACCCCTGGCTGGCCGATCACGCGGTCGCCGGCACCGTCCTGCTGCCCGCGGCGGCGTTCGTCGAGATGGCCGTCCGCGCCGGTGACCACGTCCGCTGCGGCCACCTCGCCGACCTGGTCGTCGAAGCACCGCTCGTCCTCGACACCGCCCGCCGTGTGCAGGTCACCGTCGGCGCCCCCGGCGAGCACGGGCAGCGCCGGTTCGCCGTCCACTCCGCGCCCGACGACGTCGACGACGGCGAATGGGTCCGCCACGCCACCGGGCAGCTGAGCACCGACACCCCGGCCGCCCCGGTTCCCCCGGCGGCCTGGCCGCCGCCGGACGCCGTCCCGGTCGAGGTCACCGGCTTCTACGCCGACCTGGCCGGCGACGGCTACGAGTACGGCCCGCTGTTCGCCGGCGTGCGTTCCGCCTGGCGGCGGGGGACCGACCGCTACGCCGAAGTACGCCTGCCCGAGGGCACCGACGTCACGGGCTTCGGCCTGCACCCCGCCCTGCTGGACGCGGCCCTGCACGTCCAGCTCCTCGACCGCGCCGGCGACGAGCTCCGGCTGCCGTTCTCGTGGTCCGGAGTGACCCTGCACGCCACCGGAGCCACCGCGCTTCGCGTGCACCTGTCCACTTCGGACGATCGGATTTCGTTGCTGGCGACCGACGAATCGGGTGCTCCGGTGCTCACCGTCGACGCGCTGGTGACCCGTCCGGTAGCCGCCGCGCAGCTCGCCTCGGGCCCGAGCCGCCGTGGCGCACTGTACACAATGGACTGGCAGCCGATCGTGGCACCGGAGTCCACAACAGACCTGACGGTGTGGGAGCCCGAGCCGGCCGGCGTCGGCGCGGAAGGTGCGCGAGCCGCGGCCCACGCGGCCCTGCGCCGGATCCAGGAGCGGCTCGCCGGTGCCGAAGAGGGCCCGCTGGTCGTCGTCACGCGGCACGCGGTGGCCACCGGCGCCGGCGAACCCGTCGAGCCCGCCGCGGCACCCCTGTGGGGCCTGGTGCGCGCCGCGCAGGCCGAGCACCCGGGCCGGTTCGTGCTCGTCGACGTTGACGACGACCCCGCGTCGCGGACCGCGGTGGCGGCCGCCGCGGCCACGGGGGAGGCACAGCTCGCTGTCCGCGGTGGCGTCGTGGTGACACCGCGGCTCGCGCCCGCACCCGCACCCCGGCCGGACGCCGCGGAGTGGAATCCGGCCGGCACGGTGCTCGTCACCGGCGGCACCGGCACCCTCGGCCGCCTCACCGCCCGCCACCTCGTCACCCGCGGGGTCCGGCACCTGACCCTCGTCAGCCGGCGCGGCCCCGACGCACCGGGAGCACCCGAACTCCACCACGAACTCACCGAGCTGGGCGCCCGCGTCGACATCGTGGCCTGCGACGCCGCCGATCGCGACGCCCTCGCTGCCCTCCTCGACGGGATCGAGCCACCGCTCAGCGCCGTCGTCCACACCGCCGGCGTCCTCGACGACGCGGTGGTGGAAACCCTCACACCACAGCAACTGGACACGGTCCTGCGGCCCAAGATCGACGCCGCCTGGAACCTGCACGAACTCACCGGAAACCTCGACGCGTTCGTCCTGTTCTCCTCCCTCGCGGGCACCATCGGCAACGCCGGGCAAGGCGCCTACGTGGCCGCCAACACCTTCCTCGACGCCCTGGCCCACCACCGCCACACCCAGGGCCTGCCTGCGACCTCCCTGGCCTGGGGCCTCTGGGAAGACGCCACCGGCATGGCCGGAGACCTGACGGCCACCGACCGGCAGCGCCTCCGCCGCACCGGCACGCTCCCCCTGAGCGCGGAACACGCGCTCGCCCTGTTCGACGACGCCCTGCGCACCCCCGCGGCCACCCTGGCGCCCCTCGCCGTGTCGTCACGACCCGTCGAAGATCCGCCCGCGGTGCTGCGCGCGATCCTGCCGGCCCGCCGGGCCACGGCGGCGCCGGTCCGGCTCGAGGCCACCTCGAGCCCGGAACAGCTCCTCGACCTCGTCCGCACGACCACCGCGGCGGTACTGGGCCACGCGTCACCGGCCGCGATCGACCCGGCCGGCGCGTTCGCCGACCTGGGCTTCGACTCGCTGACGGCGGTGGAACTGCGCAACCGGCTCGGCGCCGCGACCGGGCTGCGCCTGCCCGCGACGCTGATCTTCGACCACCCGAACCCGGCCGCCCTGGCCGCCTTCCTGCACATCGGACTCGGTGGCGCCCCGGCGGCGCCGTCGCCGGTGATCGCGGCGACGGCCACGGACGAGCCGGTCGCGATCGTGGGCATGGCCTGCCGGTTCCCCGGTGGCGTGTCGTCGCCGGAAGACCTGTGGCGGCTGGTCGCCGAAGGTGGCGACGCCATCGGCCCGTTCCCGGCCGACCGCGGCTGGGACCTCGCCGGCCTGTACGACCCGGACCCCGACCGGGCGGGTACGTCCTACGCCCGCGAGGGAGGTTTCCTCTACGACGCGGCGGCGTTCGACCCGGCGTTCTTCGGGATGTCACCGCGCGAAGCCGCCGCGACCGACCCGCAGCAGCGGCTGCTGCTGGAGACGGCCTGGGAGACGTTCGAACGGGCCGGGATCGACCCGGGTTCGGTGCGCGGCAGCGACACCGGCGTGTTCACCGGGGTCATGTACGACGACTACGCGACCCGCTTCGCGGCCGGTCACCTCCCCGAGGACCTGGAGTCGTACTACGCGACGAGCAGCGCGGGAAGTGTCGCGTCGGGCCGGCTGGCCTACACCTTCGGGCTGGAGGGCCCCGCCGTCACCGTGGACACGGCGTGTTCGTCGTCCCTGGTGGCGTTGCACCTGGCCGCGCAGGCCCTGCGACGTGGGGAGTGTTCCCTGGCCCTGGCGGGCGGGGTGACGGTGATGGCGACGCCGAGCACGTTCGTCGGCTTCAGCCGCCAGCGCGGGTTGTCCCCGGACGGCCGCTGCAAGCCCTTCGCCGACGCCGCCGATGGCACCGGCTGGGGCGAGGGCGTCGGGCTGCTGCTGGTCGAGCGACTGTCGGACGCCCAACGCAATGGCCGTCAGATTCTCGCTGTGGTGCGGGGGAGTGCGGTCAATCAGGACGGCGCCTCCAACGGCCTCACGGCGCCGAACGGCCCGTCGCAGGAGCGGGTGATCCGCCAGGCCCTGGCCAATGCCCGGCTTTCGCCCGCCGACGTCGATGTCGTGGAAGCTCACGGCACCGGCACGACCTTGGGTGACCCGATCGAGGCCCAGGCGCTTCTCGCGACCTACGGCCAGGACCGCGACCGTCCACTGTGGCTCGGATCGATCAAGTCCAACATCGGCCACACCCAAGCCGCCGCCGGCGTCGCCGGGATCATCAAGATGGTCGAAGCCATGCGGCACGAACAGTTGCCGCGGACGTTGCATGTGGACGAACCGTCGTCCCATGTGGACTGGACATCCGGGTCCGTCGAACTGCTGACCGAAGCACAGCCGTGGGACGCGGACCGGCCGCGCCGGGCCGGGGTGTCGTCCTTCGGGGTCAGCGGCACCAATGCGCACGTCATCATCGAGCAACCGTCGGTTGTGGAGGAGCCTGAGCCGTCCCCTCCGGTCGACGTGGTGCCGTGGCTGCTGTCGGCCAAGACCGCCGACGCGCTTCTTGCCCAGGCGCAGCAGCTGCGCGAGACCACCGACCTCGACCTCTTGGATGTCGGCCGGTCCCTGATCGGCCGGGCGCGGTTCGAGCAGCGCGCAGTCATCCTCGGGCGCGACCGCGACGAACTCCGGGACGGGCTGACCGTCCTGGCCACCGGCATGCCCGCACCCCAGGTAGTGCGGGGCAGTGTGGTCCCGGGTAAGACGGTGTTCGTGTTCCCCGGCCAAGGTTCCCAATGGGCCGGGATGGCCGCCGAACTGATGGACGCCAGTCCCGTGTTCGCCGACCAGATCCAGGCTTGCGGCGATGCCCTCGCCCCCCACGTCGACTGGTCGTTGACCGACGTCCTACGGGGTACCGAAGGTGCGCCTGGGTTCGACCGGGTCGACGTGGTCCAGCCCGCGTTGTGGGCGGTCATGATCAGCCTGGCGACCCTCTGGCGATCTCTCGGAGTCGTCCCCGACGCGGTGGTGGGTCATTCGCAGGGTGAGATCGCCGCGGCCTACATTGCGGGAGCGTTGTCGCTGGAGGACTCGGCGAAGGTCGTCGCGTTGCGAAGCAAGGCGATCAGGGCCATGGGCGGCAACGGCGGCATGGCGTCCATCGCCGCCCCCGCCGACAGCCTCACCCTGCCTGAGGGTGTCGGAATCGCCGCGATCAACGGCCCCACCGCCACGGTGATCTCGGGTGACCGCGACGCCTTGCAGAATCTGGTTGACGCTTCCGAGTCCAACGGGATCCGGGCGCGGATGGTCCCGGTCGATTACGCATCGCATTCGGCGCACATTGACAGCCTTCACGACGAGCTCCTCGCCGTACTCGACGGCATTGCACCGAGAACGTCGGAAATCGCGTTCTATTCCACGGTCGAGGGTGCGCCGATCGACACCGCCGGACTAGACGCGGGGTACTGGTTCCGCAACCTCCGTCAGACCGTCCTCTTCGGGCAGACGACCGGGAAGCTGGCCGAGGACGGGCATGCGTTGTTCGTCGAGGTGAGCGCCCATCCGGTGTTGGCCATGGGCATCGAGCACGGCACAGCCATCGGCTCGTTGCGCCGTGACGACGGCTCCTGGCTGCGGATGCTGACCTCTGCCGCGGAGGCGTACGTCCAGGGTGCTCCGGTGCGCTGGGACACCCTCCTCCACGGCGGGCGGCACGTCGACCTGCCCACCTACCCGTTCCAGCGTCAGGACTACTGGCTCGACAGCCCGGTGACGGGTGATCCCGGCAGTATCGGCCAGGTCCCGGCCGGGCATCCGCTGCTCGGTGCGACCGTCACGCTCGCCGGCACCGACGGGCTCCTCGCCACCGGCAAGCTGTCCCTGGCCACGCATCCGTGGCTCGCGGACCACGCCGTCAACGGTACCGTCCTGCTGCCCGGGACCGCGTTCGTCGAGCTGGCCGGGCACGTCGGCCGGAGCGTCCACTGCGGACACGTGGACGAGCTGACCCTGGAAGCGCCGCTCGTGCTGGCCGGGCCCGACGCTCGTCACCTCCAGGTCGTGATCGGCGCCGCCGGTACAGACGGAAGCCGTGAGGTCGCGATCCATTCCCGGCCCGCGGACGACGACGAGGACTGGGTGCGGCACGCCTCTGGCCGCGTCGCCCCCGAGGGCGGCGTCTCGGCCGGGGACTTCCCCGCGGAGTGGCCGCCGGCGGGTGCCGAGGCGATCGACATCGACGGCTGTTACGACGAACTGGCTGCGGCGGGCTACGAGTACGGCGCGCTGTTCCAGGGGCTCGTCGCGGCCTGGCGCGCCGGGGAGGATCTGTACGCCGAGGTCGCGGTGCCCGAGGACACTGACGTCACCGGGTTCGACGTCCACCCGGCCTTGCTCGACGCGGCGCTGCACCTCGCGGTGGTCGATCGCCGTGGCACGCGGGGCGTCCGGCTGCCGTTTTCGTGGCAGGGCGTGGCCGTCCGGCCGACTGACACGCGGGTCCTTCGGGTCCGGCTGTCCGCTCGGGCGGACGACGCCGTCGCGGTGTCCGCAGTGGACGGAGCCGGAACTCCGGTGGTGACCGTGGAGTCGCTGCTGAGCCGGGAAGCCGCGACGAACGACCTGGTCGCCCAGCGTTCGCTGTTCCGGGTGGAGTGGATCCCCGCCACCCCCGGCCACCACACCACCGACTACACAACCCTGCACATCGAACCCAGCCACCACAGCCCCACCACCCTCACCCACGACACCCTCCACCACCTCCAACACCACCTCACCCACAACGACACCTCCCTCCTCGTCACCACCCGCAACGCCATCGCCGCCCAACCCCACGCCCCCCTCGACCTCACCGCAGCACCGGTCTGGGGCCTCATCCGCAGCGCCCAGAGTGAACACCCCGACCGGATCATCCTCATCGACCTCGACGACAACCCCGCCTCAACCCGAGCGATCCCGGCCGCCGTCGCCACCGGCGAACCCCAACTCGCCATCCGCGACGGCCACATCTACACACCCCGACTCACCCCCACCACCGCCCAACCGGCTGCCTTCAACCCCGACGGGACCGTCCTCATCACCGGCGGCACCGGCACCCTCGCCACCACCATCGCCCGCCACCTCACCACCCACCACAACATCCGGCACCTGGTACTGACCAGCCGACGCGGCCCCGAGGCCCCCGGCGCCCCCGAACTGCGGGACGAACTCACCGCACTCGGGGCTCACGTCGACATCGTCGCCTGCGACGCCGCCGACCGCGACGACCTCACCACCCTCCTCAACAGGATCGAACCCCCGCTCACGGCTGTCATCCACGCCGCCGGCGTCCTCGACGACGCCACCCTGGAAAACCTCACACCACAACAACTCGACACCGTCCTACGACCCAAAATCGACGCCGCCCGGAACCTCCACGAACTCACCCACAACCTCGACGCGTTCGTCCTGTTCTCCTCCCTCGCCGGCACCCTCGGCACCCCCGGACAAGCCAACTACGCCGCCGCCAACACCTACCTCGACGCCCTCGCCCACCACCGCCACACCCAGGACCTGCCCGCTATCTCCCTCGCCTGGGGACTCTGGCAAGACGCCACCGGCATGACCGGACACCTCGACCACACCGCCCACCGTCGACTCCACCACAACGGCATCAGCCCCATCACCACCGAAGAAGGCCTCACACTCTTCGACACCGCCTGCGGGTCCGGTGAGGCGCTGGTGGTGCCGGCCTGGTTCGACCGCGCGGCTCTGCGGGCACAGGCCGCCGAGGGTGAGATCGCGCCGCTGCTGCGCGGGATCGTCCGCGCGCCGGCCCGGCGCGTCTCCGGCACGACCGGTGCTTCCGCGCTGGCGCAACGGCTTTCGGCACTTCCGGAGTCCGAACAGGACACGGTGCTGCTCGACCTCGTGCTCGGCACCACCGCCGCGGTGCTCGGGCACGCGTCGCCGGCCGCGGTCGACCCGGCCGGCGCGTTCAGCGGGCTGGGGTTCGACTCGCTGACCGCGGTGGAGCTGCGCAACCGGCTGAGCACCGCGACCGGCGTCCGCCTGCCCGCGACGCTTGTGTTCGACTACCCGAACCCGGCGGCCCTGGCCCGGCACCTGCGGGACCTCGTGCTCGGGGCGCAGCGGGCGGCCCGGGTGGCGGTCGCGGCCACGGACCTCGACGAGCCGGTCGCGATCGTCGGCATGGCCTGCCGGTTCCCCGGCGGCGTGTCGTCGCCGGAAGACCTGTGGCGGCTGGTCGCCGACGGCGGCGACGCGATCGGCCCGTTCCCCACGGGCCGGGGCTGGGACCTCGCCGGGCTCTACGACCCGGACCCCGAGCACCCGGGAACGTCCTACACCCGCGAAGGCGGCTTCCTGTACGACGCAGGCGACTTCGACCCGGGCTTCTTCGGGATGTCACCGCGCGAAGCCGCCGCGACAGACCCCCAGCAGCGGCTGCTGCTGGAGACGGCATGGGAAGCGTTCGAACGGGCGGGAATCGACCCGGATTCGGTGCGCGGCAGCGACACCGGCGTGTTCACCGGAGTGATGTACAACGACTACGGCATGCGGTTCGCGGTCGGCAACATCCCGGAAGACCTCGAGTCGTACTACGCGACCAGCAGCGCGGGAAGCGTGGCGTCGGGCCGGCTGGCCTACACCTTCGGGCTCGAAGGCCCCGCCGTCACGATCGACACGGCGTGCTCGTCGTCGCTGGTGGCACTGCATCTGGCGGCCCAGGCCCTGCGACGCGGGGAGTGTTCCCTCGCGCTGGCGGGCGGGGTGACGGTGATGGCGACGCCCGGCACGTTCGTCGGCTTCAGCCGTCAGCGCGGCCTGTCCCCGGACGGGCGCTGCAAGCCCTTCGCCGACGCCGCCGACGGCACCGGCTGGGGCGAAGGCGTCGGTCTGCTGCTGGTCGAGCGACTCTCGGACGCCCAACGCAACGGCCACCAAATCCTCGCTGTGGTGCGGGGGAGCGCGGTCAACCAGGACGGCGCCTCCAACGGCCTGACCGCGCCGAACGGCCCGTCGCAGGAGCGAGTGATCCGCCAGGCCCTCGCCAACGCCCGCCTGAACCCCGCCGACATCGACGTCGTGGAGGCCCACGGCACCGGCACGACCTTGGGTGACCCGATCGAGGCTCAGGCACTTCTCGCGACCTACGGCCAGGACCGGGACTGTCCACTGTGGCTGGGGTCGATCAAGTCCAACATCGGCCACACCCAGGCCGCTGCTGGTGTCGCCGGTATCATCAAGATGGTCGAAGCGATGCGACACGGGCAGTTGCCGCGGACGTTGCATGTGGACGAACCGTCGTCCCATGTGGACTGGACGTCCGGTGCCGTCGAACTGCTGACCGAAGCACAGCCATGGGACGCGGACCGGCCGCGCCGGGCCGGAGTATCGTCCTTCGGGGTCAGTGGCACCAACGCGCACGTCATCCTGGAACAGCCGGCCCTTCCGGAGACGTCCGCCCCGGAAGCTCCCCTGTCCGTGGTGCCGTGGCTGCTGTCGGCGAAGACGGCCGAGGCCGTCACCGCGCAGGCCGAGCGGCTCGTGGAGCACGTCTCCGGTGACGTCCGGGACGTCGCCCGGTCCCTGGCGGCCCGGGCCCGGTTCGACCACCGGGCCGTGGTGCTCGGCCGGAGCACCGACGACCTGTCCGACGGTCTCACCGCCCTGGCCACCGGAATGCCCGCACCCCAGGTAGTGCAGGGCACAGTCACGCCCGGCAAGACGGTGTTCGTGTTCCCCGGCCAAGGCTCCCAATGGGCCGCGATGGCCGTCGAACTGATGGACACCAGTCCCGTGTTCGCCGACCAGATCCAGGCCTGCGCAGACGCCCTCGCCCCACACATCGACTGGTCGTTGACCGACGTCCTGCTGGAGAAAGAAAACGCGCCCGGATTCGACCGGGTCGACGTGGTCCAACCGAGCCTCTGGGCCGTCATGATCAGCCTGGCGACCCTCTGGCAGTCCCTCGGAGTCACCCCGGACGCGGTGGTGGGTCATTCGCAGGGTGAGATCGCCGCGGCCTACATCGCCGGAGCCCTCACCCTGGAAGACTCGGCAAAGGTCGTCGCACTGCGAAGCAAGGCGATCCGGGCCATGGGCGGCAACGGCGGCATGGCCTCCATCGCCGCACCCGCCGACACCCTCACCCTCCCCGACGGTGTCGGAATCGCCGCGATCAACGGCCCCGCCGCCACCGTGATCTCCGGTGATCGCAATGCCCTGCAGAAGCTGGTCGACGCCTCCGAAGCCAAGGGAACCCGGGCCCGGATGGTGCCGGTCGACTACGCGTCGCATTCGGCCCACATCGACAGCCTCCACGACGAACTCCTCGACATCCTCACCGGAATAGAACCGCGCACCTCGAAGATCGCGTTCTATTCCACGGTCGAAGCCGCCCCCATCGACACCGCCGCACTCGACGCCGGCTACTGGTTCCGTAACCTTCGTCAGACCGTCCTTTTCGGGCAGACGACCGGGAAGCTCGCCGAAGACGGGCATGCGTTGTTCGTCGAGGTGAGTGCCCATCCGGTACTGACCATGGGTATCGAGCACGGCACAGCCATCGGCACTCTCCGCCGTGACGACGGCTGCTGGCAACGCATGCTGACCTCCGCCGCGGAAGCCTACGTCCACGGCGCCTCCGTCGACTGGGACGCTCTGTTCGACGGCGGCCGGCACGTCGACCTGCCCACCTATCCCTTCCAGCGCCAGGAGTACTGGCTCGACGGCCCCGCGACGACGGGTGATCCCGGCAGCCTCGGTCAGACCACCACCGATCACCCGTTGCTCGCGTCGATCGTCGAACTCGCCGACAGCGACGGCCTCGTCGCCACCGGTGTCGTCTCCCTCACCACCCACCCCTGGCTCGCCGACCACGCCGTGAACGACATGATCCTGCTGCCCGGCACCGCCTTCGTCGAACTGGCCGTCCACGCCGGCGACCACCTCGGCTGCGGCCACCTCGAGGAACTCGTCTTGCAGGCCCCGCTGCTGCCGGTGGCGGGCGAGGCCGTCCGGCTCCAGGTCACCGTCGGGGCCGCCGAGGCGGACGGGCGGCGGGCGGTGGCCGTCCACTCCCGGTCCGTCCGCGACGGACTCGACACCGGCTGGACGTCGCACGCCACCGGCTGGGTCGCGCCGCAACCGGCGCACCAGCCGGAAACCGCGCCGGCGCAGTGGCCGCCGGCGGGTGCCGAGACCATCGACACCGGCGCCTTCTACGACCGGGTCGCCGAGCGCGGCTACCGCTACGGCCCGGTCTTCCGCGGCCTCACCGCCGCCTGGCGCCACGGCGACGTGATCCACGCCGAGGTCCGGCTGCCCGAAGGCACCGACGTCACCGGCTACGGCATCCACCCGGCGCTCCTCGACGCCGCTCTGCACCCGCTGCTGCTCGCCCAGGAAGAGGGCCCGATCCGGCTCCCCTTCGCCTGGACCGGCGCCGCCCTGCACGCCAGCGGCGCCACCAGTCTGCGGGTCACCCTCCGGCCGGACGGCGACGGTGTCTCGATCGTCGCGACGAGCGCCGACGGCGTCCCGGTCGTGACGGTCGGCTCGCTCGGCGCGCGCCCCGTCGACGTCGGTGCGCTCGGTGCGCCGAGCGTCGGCGACGCCCTGTTCGAGGTGGTCTGGAGCCCGGTCGACGCGGTCGAGCCGGCCGCGGGCACGCGGTGGGCCGCGCTGGGTACCGGCGTCGCCGGGATGGAGGCGCGTCCGGACCTCGCCGGCTTCGCCGAAGCGGACGCGCCCGGCTTCGTGCTGCTGCCTGTCGAACCGGTCATCGGGGACGATCTCGCCGCCGGTGTGCACGAGGTCACCAGCCGGGTGCTGGCCCTGCTGCAGGAGTGGCTGGCGACCGAGGCGTTCGCCGGGTCCCGGCTGGTCGTGCTGACCCGGGGCGCCGTCGCGGCCCGCGACGGCGATCCGGTCGACGGGCTCGCGCACGCCGCGGTGTGGGGCCTGGTCCGCACCGCGCAGTCGGAGCACCCCGGCCGGTTCGTGCTGGTGGACCTCGACGACGACGCGGAAGCGCTGGTGCCGCGGGCGGTCGCCACCGCCGTGGCGCACGACGAACCGCAGCTCGCCGTGCGCGGTGCCGAAATCCGCGCACCGCGGCTGGCGCGGCCCGGCAGCGCGGCGCTGGTGCCTCCGCCGGGTGCGTGGCGGCTGGACACCGCGGCCCGCGGCACGCTCGACGGCCTGGCGCTGCTGCCGTCCACAGTGGACACCGACCCGCTGGAACCCGGCCAGGTCCGGATCGCGCTGCACGCGGCCGGCCTGAACTTCCGGGACGTCCTCATCGCGCTGGGTGTGTACCCGGGTGCGGCCGTCATGGGCGGCGAGGGCGCGGGCGTCGTGCTCGAAACCGGGTCCGAGGTGACGGGACTCGCCGCCGGGGACCGGGTGCTGGGCGTGTTCCCGGCCGCGTTCGGCCCGGTCGTGGTCGCCGACGCCCGCAGCGTCGCGCGGGTGCCGGCGGGCTGGTCGTTCGAGCAGGCCGCGTCGGTGCCGGTGGTGTTCCTGACCGCCCGCTACGGGCTGGGGGAGTGGGCCCGCCTCGCACGCGGCGAAAAGGTCCTGATCCACGCGGGGACCGGCGGGGTCGGGATGGCCGCGATCCAGCTCGCGCGGCACCTGGGCGCCGAGGTCTTCGCGACCGCGAGCGAAGCCAAGTGGGACACCCTGCGCGCGCTGGGCCTGGACGACGCGCACATCGCCTCCTCCCGCACCCTCGACTTCGAGGCGAAGTTCCGCGACGGCACCGGCGGTCACGGCTTCGACGTCGTGCTCGACTCCCTGGCGGGCGAGTTCGTCGACGCCTCCCTGCGGCTGCTCGCCGACGGCGGCCGCTTCGCCGAGATGGGCAAGACCGACATCCGCGACGCCGAGCGCGTCGCGGCCGAGTACCCCGGACGTTCGTACCTGGCCTTCGACCTGCGCGAAGTCGCGCCGGAGCTGATCCGGCGGCTGCTCGGCGAGCTCGTCGAGCTGTTCGAATCGGGTGCCCTGCGGCCACTGCCGGTCCGCACCTGGGACGTGCGGCGCGCCCCCGAGGCGTTCCGGATCATGAGCCAAGCCCGCCACACCGGCAAGCTCGTGCTCACGATGCCGCCGCGGCTCGACCCGGACGGCACCGTGCTGATCACCGGCGGCACCGGCACCCTCGGCGGGCTGGTGGCCCGCCACCTCGTCGCCGAACACGGCGTCCGGCACCTGGTGCTGGCCGGCCGGCAGGGCCCGGCCGCCGCGGGCGCCGCGGAGCTCGCCGGCCTCGGCGCCGACGTGTCGGTGGTCGCCTGCGACGCCGCCGATCGCGACGCTCTGGCGCGGCTGCTGGCCGGCATCCCCGACGCGCACCCGCTGACCGCCGTGGTGCACGCCGCCGGCGTGCTCGACGACGGCGTCCTCGACGCGCTCACGCCGGAGCGGCTGGCCCGCGCGCGGCGCCCGAAGGTCGACGCCGTGCTGAACCTGCACGACCTCACCCGCGACGACGACCTCGCCGCGTTCGTCGTGTTCTCCTCGGCCGCGGGTGTGCTGGGCAACGCCGGCCAGGGCGGGTACGCGGCCGCCAACGCCTTCCTCGACGCGTTCGCCCAGCACCACCGCACCGCCGCGCGGCCCGTGACGTCGCTGGCCTGGGGCCTGTGGGAGCCGGGCAGCGCGATGACCGGGCACCTGGACCACACCGGCCGGGACCGGATGTCCCGCGCGGGCGTCCGCCCGCTCTCGGCGGAGCAGGGGCTCGCCCTGTTCGACGCCGCGTGCGCGGTGGACGCCGCGCTGCTCGTGCCGATCCGGCTGGCCGCCCCGGCGGCGCACACCGCCGTGCCCGCGCTGCTGCGCGGACTCGTCCGCACGCCCACCCGCCGGGCGCTGGCCGACGGGTCCGGGCGGGCGGCGTCCGCGCTGGCCGACCGGCTGGCCGGGCTGCCGGACGGGGACCGGGACGGCGTCCTGCTCGACCTCGTGCGGAGTCACGTCGCCGCGGTGCTCGGGCACGCCGCCCCGGCCGCGGTCGACGCGGACCGGGCGTTCAAGGAGCTCGGTTTCGACTCCCTCACCGCGGTCGAGCTGCGCAACCGGCTCGCCACCGCGACCGGCGCCCGGCTGCCCGCGACCCTCGTCTTCGACCACCCGACGCCGGTGGCGCTGGCCCGGCACCTGCGCGGCGAGCTGCTCGGCACCCGGGCCGCGGTCCGGGCCCCGGCGCCGGCCGTGACCACCGGGGACGACGAGCCGATCGCGATCGTCGGGATGGCGTGCCGCTTCCCCGGCGGCGTGTCCTCCCCCGAGGAGCTGTGGCGGCTGGTGGCGGACGGAACGGACGCCATCTCGCCGTTCCCGGACGACCGTGGCTGGGACCTGGACCGGCTGTACGACCCGGATCCCGACCGCGTCGGCACGACCTACACCCGCGGTGGCGGTTTCCTGACCGGCGCGGCCGGGTTCGACCCGGCGTTCTTCGGGATCTCGCCGCGCGAGGCCCTGGCCATGGACCCGCAGCAGCGGCTGCTGCTGGAAACGGCGTGGGAGACGTTCGAACGGGCCGGGATCGACCCGGCCGCGGTGCGCGGGACCGACGCGGGCGTGTTCGTCGGCGCGATCGCGCAGGACTACGCCCGCGGCACCGGCGCGGTACCGGCCGAACTCGGCGGGTACGTCGGCACCGGCACCACCATGAGCGTCGCCTCCGGCCGGCTGGCCTACACCTTCGGGTTGGAAGGCCCCGCGGTCACGGTGGACACGGCGTGTTCGTCGTCGCTGGTGGCGCTGCACCTGGCCACCCAGGCGCTGCGGCGCGGCGAGTGTTCCCTGGCGCTGGCCGGCGGGGTCACGGTGATGGCCACTCCCGGGGTCTTCCTCGAGTTCGGCCGTCAGCGCGGTTTGTCCACGGACGGCCGCTGCCGCGCCTTCGCCTCGGCCGCCGACGGCACCGGCTTCTCCGAAGGCGCGGGCCTGCTGCTGGTGGAGCGCCTGTCGGACGCCCGGCGCCACGGGCACCGGGTCCTCGCCGTGGTGCGGGGGAGTGCTGTCAACCAGGACGGCGCCTCGAACGGCCTGACCGCGCCGAACGGCCCGTCGCAGGAGCGGGTGATCCGCCAGGCCCTGGCCAACGCCCGGCTTTCCCCAGCTGACGTCGATGTTGTGGAGGCTCACGGCACCGGCACGACGTTGGGTGACCCGATCGAGGCCCAGGCGTTGCTCGCGACGTACGGCCAGGACCGCGACCGTCCACTGTGGCTCGGATCGGTGAAGTCGAACATCGGGCACACCCAGGCTGCTGCTGGTGTCGCCGGGATCATCAAGATGGTCGAGGCGATGCGGCATGGGCAGTTGCCGCGGACGTTGCATGTGGACGAACCGTCGTCCCATGTGGACTGGGAGTCCGGTGCCGTCGAACTGCTGACCGAGACGCAGCCGTGGGACGCGGACCGGCCGCGCCGGGCCGGGGTGTCGTCCTTCGGGGTGAGCGGCACCAACGCGCACGTCATCATCGAACAGTCGCCGATCGCGCCGGAGCCCGAGCCGTCCCCTCCGGTCGACGTGGTGCCGTGGCTGCTGTCGGCCAAGACCGCCGACGCGCTTCTTGCCCAGGCACAGCAGCTACGCGAAACGGCCGACCTCGACCCCCTGGATGTCGGCCGGACCCTCGCCGCAAGGGCCGGTTTCGAACACCGCGCGGTCGTTCTCGGCTGCGACCGCGACACACTGCTGACCGGGGCCTCCGCCCTGGCCACCGGCACCCCGGCGGCTCACGTGGTGCAAAGCAGCGTGATCCCGGGCAAGACGGTGTTCGTGTTCCCCGGGCAAGGGTCCCAATGGGCCGGAATGGCCGCCGAACTGATGGACCGAAGTCCCGTGTTCGCCGAGCAGATCCAGGCCTGCGCGGACGTCCTCACGCCCCACACCGACTGGTCCCTGACAGAGGTGCTGCGGGGTACCGAAGGCGCACCCGGGTTCGACCGTGTCGACGTAGTCCAGCCCGCACTCTGGGCGGTCATGATCAGCCTCGCCACTCTCTGGCAATCCCTCGGCGTCATCCCCGACGCGGTGGTCGGGCATTCGCAGGGTGAAATCGCCGCCGCCTACATCGCCGGAGCCCTCACCCTGGAAGACTCGGCGAAGGTCGTCGCGCTGCGGAGCAAGGCAATCCGGGCCATGGGTGGCAACGGTGGGATGGCTTCCATCGCCGCGCCTGTCGACAGTCTGGAACTGCCCGACGGTGTCGAGATCGCCGCGATCAACGGACCCAACGCCACCGTGATCTCCGGTGATCGCGACGCCCTGCAGAAGCTGGTCGACGCGTCTGAAGCCAAGGGAACCCGGGCCCGGATGGTCCCGGTCGACTACGCCTCACATTCGGCGCACATCGACAGCCTCCACGACGAACTCCTCGGGCTTCTCGCAGGAATCGAACCGAAGACTTCGGAGATCGCGTTCTACTCCACAGTGGAGGGTTCGCCGATCGATACCGCCGGACTCGACGCGGGGTACTGGTTCCGCAACCTCCGTCAGACCGTCCTGTTTGGACAGATTGTCGAGAAGCTGGCCGAAGAAGGACATTCGCTGTTCATCGAGGTGAGCGCGCATCCGGTGCTGACCATGGGTATCGAGTACGGCACGGCCATCGGCTCACTTCGCCGTGACGACGGTTCCTGGCTGCGGATGCTGACCTCCGCCGCGGAGGCGTACGTCCACGGCGCGCCGGTGCGCTGGGAGGACGTCCTCGAGGGTGGGCGGCACGTCGACCTGCCCACCTACCCGTTCCAACGCCGGCCGTACTGGCTCGTGGCCGGCGGCCGGTCCGGCGACCCCGTCGCCGCCGGGCTCACCGATGCCGCGCACCCGCTGCTCGGCGCGACGGTGGAGCTGGCCGGGACCGACGGCGTCGTGCTCACCGGCCGTCTCTCGCGCGGTACCCACCCGTGGCTGGCCGACCACGTCGTCGGCGGTGCCGTGCTCGTGCCCGGCGCGGCCTTCGCCGACCTGGCCGTCCACGCCGCCGACGAGGTCGGGTGCGGCCACGTCGCCGAACTGACCGTCACCACCCCGCTCGCCCTGCCCGGCAGCGGCGGCGTGCGGATCCAGGTGGTGGCCGGCGCGGCCGGCGAAGACGGGCACCGGGTGGTCACCGTCCACGCCCGGCCCGACGGCGACCCCGGCGCCACGTGGACGTGCCACGCCACCGGCGTGCTCACCCCCGGCGTTCCGGAGGGTGACCCCGGGTCGCTCGCCGCCTGGCCACCCGCGGGCGCCGAACCCGTCGACGTCGCCGCCTGCTACGACACCGCGGCCGACCTCGGCTACGCCTACGGCCCGCTCTTCCAGGGGCTCGTCGCCGCCTGGCGCGACGGCGAGCACCTCTACGCCGAGGTCGAGCTGCCGCCCGGCACCGACACCGGCGGCTACGGCGTCCACCCCGCGCTGCTCGACGCCGCCACCCACGACCGGCACCTGGACGAGACCGGCGGGGAGGTCCGGCTACCGCTGGTCTGGCGGGGCATCACCCTGCACGCCACGGGCGCCACGAGCCTCCGCGTCCGGTGGTCCACTGTGGACGGCTCGCTGGTGGCGGCGGACGAGTCGGGAGCGCCCGTGCTCACCGTCGAGGCGCTGCGGACCGCCGCCGTGCCCGTGGCCCGGCCCACCGGGACGCCGGCCGCCGGTACCGTCCGGCCGCGGCGGCGCGAAGCCGTCGCGCGCGGCGGCCAGTCCTGGGCCGAGCGGCTGCTGGGCCAGCCCGAGCCCCGGCGCGAGGAAACCGTGCTGGAGCTGGTGGGGGACCTGGTCGCCGCGGTGCTCGGCCACGACCGCGGCACGGTCGGCGGCGACAGCGCGTTCAAGGAGATCGGGTTCGACTCGATGACCGCCGTCGAGCTGCGCAACCGGCTCACCGCCGCGACCGGGATGCCGTTGCCGGCGACCGTGGTCTTCGACCACCCGACACCGGCCGCGCTCACCCGCTTCCTGCTGGCGCAGCTCGATCCGGGCCGGGCCAACCCCGACCCGGTGCTGCGGCTGATGGCGGAACTGGACGGCATCGAGGCCGGGCTGACCGCCGTCCCGGACGACATCCGGGCACGCACGGAGATCACCAGCAGGCTGCGCACGCTGCTGTGGAAGTGGGACGACATCCGCGCGGCGGACGACACCGCCGAGGCCGACGACGACCTCGACGCGGCCAGCGACGAAGACCTCTTCGAGGCGCTGGACAACGAATTCGGGATCTCCTGACAGCCGCCGGTGAAGGGGTGGGCAGCACAACCATGCCGAACGACGACAAGCTCCGCGAATACCTGAAGCGGGCCACGACCGACCTGCGCCACGCCAACCGGCGGCTGCGCGAAGCCGAGGAGCGCGACCACGAGCCGATCGCCGTCGTGGGCACGGCCTGCCGGTACCCCGGCGGCGCGGACTCCCCGGACGCGCTGTGGCGCCTGGTCGCCGACGGCGCCGACGCGATCTCCGCGCTGCCCGGCAACCGGGGCTGGGACCTCGCCGGGCTGTACGACCCCGACCCGGACCGGCCCGGCCGGTACTACGTCCGGGAAGGCGGGTTCCTGCACGACGCCGACGAGTTCGACGCCGCGTTCTTCGGGATCTCCCCGCGCGAGGCGGTGGCGATGGACCCCCAGCAGCGGCTGCTGCTGGAGACCGCGTGGGAGGTGTTCGAACGCGCCGGGATCGTGCCCGCGACCCTGCGCGGCTCCTCCACCGGCGTCTACGTCGGGGTCAACCCGGGCGACTACGCGTCGCGCCTGCACGCGACGCCGGAGGAACTGGAGGGCTACCTGCTGACCGGCACCGCCGGCAGCGTCGCCTCCGGCCGGCTGGCCTACACCTTCGGCCTGGAGGGGCCCGCGGTCACCGTGGACACCGCGTGCTCGTCGTCGCTGGTCGCGCTGCACCTGGCGGTGCAGGCGCTGCGGCGCGGCGAGTGCGCCATGGCCCTGGCCGGCGGCGTGACCGTGCTGTCGAGCCCGAGCCTGTTCGTCGAATTCAGCCGCCAGCGCGGGCTGTCCGCGGACGGCCGCTGCCGCGCGTTCGCCGCGGCCGCCGACGGCACCGGCTTCACCGAAGGCGTCGGCGTGCTGCTGCTGGAACGGCTTTCGGAGGCGCGGCGCCGCGGGCACCGGGTGCTGGCCGTGGTCCGCGGTACCGCGGTCAACCAGGACGGGGCGTCGAACGGGCTGACCGCGCCGAACGGCCCGTCGCAGGAGCAGGTGATCCGCCAGGCGCTGGCCGACGCCCGGCTCTCACCCGCGGACGTCCACACCGTCGAGGGGCACGGCACCGGCACCACCCTCGGCGACCCGATCGAGGCGCAGGCGCTGCTGGCGACGTACGGACAGAACCGCGAGGAGCCCCTGTGGCTCGGCTCGATCAAGTCCAACATCGGCCACACCGGGCTCGCCGCCGGCGTCGCCGGGGTGATCAAGGTGATCGAGGCGATGCGGCACGCGACGCTGCCGAAGACCCTGCACGTGGACGAGCCCTCGACGCACGTGGACTGGAGCACGGGCTCGGTGTCCCTGCTGACCGAAGCCCGGGCGTGGACCGTGCCGGACGGGCAGCCGCGCCGGGCCGGCGTCTCCTCGTTCGGGGTCAGCGGCACCAACGCCCACGTGATCCTCGAGCAGCCGCCGGCCGCACCGGAACCCGAGCCGTCCCCGCCGGTGGCCGTGGTGGCGTGGGCGCTGTCCGCCAAGACCGCCGAAGCCCTGCCCGCCCAGGCCCGGCGGCTGCTCGACGCCGTTCCGGCCGACGCCGACGCCCGGGACACCGGCTGGTCGCTGGTCGCCACCCGCGCCCGCTTCGAGCAGCGGGCGGTGGTGCTCGGCCGCGACGCCGACGAACTCCGGGACGGGCTGTCCGCCCTCGCCACCGGCATGCCCGCACCACAACTGGTACAGGGCAGCGTGATCCCGGGCAAGACGGTGTTCGTGTTCCCCGGGCAGGGTTCGCAATGGGCCGGGATGGCCGCCGGGCTGATGGACGCCAGCCCGGTGTTCGCCGACCAGATCCAGGCGTGCGCGGACGCTCTCACGCCCTACACCGACTGGTCGTTGACAGAGGTGCTGCGGGGTACCGAAGGCGCACCCGGGTTCGACCGGGTCGACGTAGTCCAACCCGCACTCTGGGCCGTCATGATCAGCCTGGCGACCCTCTGGCAATCCCTCGGCGTGACTCCCGAGGCGGTAGTCGGGCACTCCCAGGGTGAAATCGCCGCCGCCTACATCGCCGGAGCCCTCACCCTGGAAGACTCGGCGAAAGTCGTCGCGCTGCGGAGCAAGGCGATCCGGGCGATGGGTGGCAACGGTGGGATGGCTTCCATCGCCGCGCCTGCCGAGAGTCTGGAATTGCCCGACGGTGTCGAGATCGCCGCGATCAACGGCCCCACCGCCACCGTGATCTCCGGTGATCGCGACGCCTTGCAGAAGCTGGTTGACACCTCCGAAACCAAGGGAACCCGGGCTCGGATGGTTCCTGTCGACTATGCGTCGCATTCGGCGCACATCGACAGTCTCCACGACGAACTGCTCGACATCCTCACTGGAATAGAGCCACGCACGTCGGAGATCGCGTTTTACTCCACAGTGGAGGGTGTGCCCATCGACACGGCCGCACTCGACGCGGGGTACTGGTTCCGCAACCTGCGTCAGACTGTCCTTTTCGGACAGACAGCTGAGAGGCTCGCCGAGGACGGGCACGCGCTGTTCATCGAAACCAGCGCCCACCCGGTACTCACCATGAGCATCGAACAGGGCACCGCCATCGGCACTCTCCGCCGTGACGACGGTTCCTGGCAACGCCTGCTGACCTCCGCCGCGGAGGCGTACGTCCACGGCGCGCCGGTGCGCTGGGAGGACGTCCTCGACGGCGGGCGGCACGTCGACCTGCCCACCTATCCCTTCCAGCGGCAGCGCTACTGGATGCCCGCCCCCGACGGGACGGGCGGCCCGGCCGGGTTCGGCCAGGTCCCCACCGGCCACCCGCTGCTGCCGGCCGCGGTCGACGTGGCCGGCGACGGCGGCGATGGCGGCGATGGCGGGGTCGTCCTCACCGGGCGGCTGTCCCTCGGCACCCACCCCTGGCTCGCCGACCACGCCGTCGAGGGCACCGTGCTGCTGCCCGGCACCGGGTTCGCCGAACTGGCGATGACCGCGGGCGACCGCGCCGGATGCGGGCGCATCGCCGAGCTGACCATCGAAACCCCGCTCACCTGGGCCGCCGACGAGGTCGTCGCCGTGCAGGTCACCGTCGGCGCGGCCGGCGCCGACGGGCACCGGCCGGTCGCCGTCCACGCCCGGCCGGACGGCACCGAGACCGGCTGGACCCGCCACGCCGGCGGGTTCGTCACCGCCGACACCCCCGCGCCGGACGCCCCGGCGAGCTGGCCGCCGCCCGGCGCCGAGCGCGTCGACGTCGGCCGGTTCTACGGCCGCGTCGCCGACCTCGGCTACTCCTACGGCCCGGCGTTCCAGGGCCTCACCGCGGCCTGGCGCCACGGAGAGGAGATCTACGCCGAGGTCCGGCTGCCCGACGGCACCGACGTCGCCGGCTTCGGCATCCACCCGGCGCTGCTCGACGCGGCCCAGCACGCGCTCGGCCTCCGGGGCACCGCCGAGCAGGTCTTCCTGCCGTTCAGCTTCGGCGGCGTCGGCCTGCACGCCACCGGCGCCACCGCCTTGACGGTCCGGCTGGCCCCGGCCGGCGAAGACACCGTTTCCCTGTCCGCCGTGGACGAGACGGGCACCCCGGTGATCACCGTCGAGACGCTGCTGCTGCGAGCCCTGGTGCCCGGCCGGCTGGCCGGGCCGCGGCGCGACTCCCTGCACCGGCTCGACTGGCCGGTGATCCAGCCGGAGCCGGGAACGGCGCCGCGGCGCTGGGCCGCCCTGGGCACCGCCCCCGCCGGCCTGGACGTACCGGAGCTTCCGGACCTCGCCGCCGTCGCGGACGCGGCGCCGGAAACGGTGTTCGCGGCCTGCCCCCGCCCGGACGGCGCCGACGTGCCGGAGCGGGTGCACCGGACCACCGCGGCGTTGCTGGAGCTGCTGTGGTCCTGGCTCGCCGAGGAGCGGCTCGCGGACGCACGGCTGGTCGTGGTGACCCGCGGCGCCGTCGCCGTGGCGCCGGAGACCGGGCCCGCCGACCTCGCCGGCGCCGCCGCGTGGGGCCTGGTGCGCAGTGCGCAGACCGAGCACCCCGGCCGGTTCGCGCTGCTCGACCTCGACGAGCACCCGGTGTCCGGACCCGGGCTCGCCGCGGCGCTCGCCGGGGAACCGCAGCTGGCCCTGCGGCGGGACGCGGTGCACGTGCCGCGGCTGAACCGCGCGCCGGCCGCGACCGCGCCGGTGCCGCCGCGGTTCGACCCGGACGGCACCGTGCTGCTCACCGGCACCGGCAAGCTCGGCGGCTTCCTCGCCCGGCACCTCGTCGCCGAACACGGCGTCCGGCACCTGCTGCTGGCCGCCCGTCGCGGCATCGACAGCCCGGGGGCCGCCGGGCTGCGCGCCGAACTGTCCGATGTGGACGTCCGGGTGGTGGCCTGCGACGTCGCCGACCGCCCGGCGCTGGCGGCGCTGCTGGCCTCGGTCCCCGCCGAGCACCCGCTCACCGCCGTGGTCCACACCGCCGGCGTGCTCGACGACGGCGTGCTCACCTCGCTCACCCCGGAGGCGCTGGCGAAGGTGCTGCGGCCGAAGGTCGACGCCGCCTGGCACCTGCACGAGCTGACGCGCGACGCCGGCCTGGCGGCGTTCGTGCTGTACTCCTCGGTCGCCGGCGTCCTCGGCAGCCCCGGGCAGGGCAACTACGCGGCGGCCAACACCTTCCTCGACGCGCTCGCCCAGCACCGCGCCGGCCTGGGCCTGCCGGCCACGTCGCTGCCGTGGGGCTTCTGGGCCGACGCCAGCGGCATGACCGGGCACCTCGACGACGGCGACCTGGCCCGGGTCGGCCGCTCCGGCATCGCCGCCCTCACCGCCGAGCAGGGCGTCGCCCTGTTCGACGCGGCCCTCGGCCTCGGCGACCCCGTGGTCCTGCCGGTCCGGTTCGACCTCGCCCGGCTGCGTGAGCTGGCCACGTTCGCCGACGTCCCGCCGGTGCTGCGCGCGCTGGTCCGCACCCCGGGCCGGCGGACCGCCGCCACCGGCGCGCCCGGCGGCCCCCCGCTCGCGGACCGGCTGCGCGGCCTGGACCCGGACCAGCAGCGCGAGACCGTGCTGGAGCTGGTGCGGGAGCTGGTGGCCACCGTGCTGGGGCACGGCGGCGCCGGCAGCGTCGAGCCGCGGCAGCCGTTCAAGGACCTGGGCTTCGACTCCCTCACCGCCGTCGAGTTCCGCAACCGGCTCAACGCCGCCTCCGGGCTCCGGCTGCCCGCCACGACGGTGTTCGACCACCCGACACCGGCCGCGGTGGCCGACCACCTGCTCGCCGAACTCGCACCCGAGGCGGCCGATCCGGCCCGGGTGGCGCTCACCGAGCTGGACCGGCTGGAAACCGCGTTCGCGCGGCTGCCCGCCGGCAGCGGCGCCCGGCTCACCGTCGCCACCCGCCTGCGGAAGCTGCTCGACGGCGGCGCCGGGGACGAGCCCGGCGCGGAACTGGCGAGCCGGATCCGGTCGTCGTCGCCGTCGGAGATGTTCGACTTCATCGACCAGGTCCTCGGCCGCGACCCGGCCGCCAGCCGGGACTGAACCTTTGGCGCCGCTTTAGCCGCTCCGCCGAGCATGGCAAGCGAACAGACCGTCGTTCGTCGAAAGGACCGCAATGTCGCGCGTGTCGGCAAAAACAGCAGTGTTCGCCCTGGCGCTCGCCGGGTGCCTCGGTGCCGGGCTCACCGGCGCCGCCGCCTCGGCGGCCACCGGCGCCGCCGCGCCGCAGCACGGCAAGGGCCACCCGAGCTGTGTGACCATCGACAACATCTGGGAGCGTCCGCACGACTTCTTCGCCGTCGGCGCGCGCACGCCGAACAACCCGCTGGCCAAGGTCGGCGACGCGATCAGCTACCACGAGAACATGTTCGACGCCGGCGACAAGGTCATCGGCGAAGCCGTCGGGTACGGCGTCGCCACGCACATCAACCCGGCCAACGGCAACCTGGCCGTCGACTACTACCACACGGGCCAGCTCGCCGACGGCACGTTCACCGTGTTCGCGTCCACCGAGCGGGAAGGGCTGCTCGCCGGCAAGCCCTACCGCATCTTCGTCCGCGGCACCAGCGGCAAGTACGCCGGCAAGGCCGGTGTCGGCGAGTGGAAGCTGCTCGACCCGCCGAGCCCCACCACGCGCCTCGGGATCAAGATGACGATGTGCGGCTGACCCGGTTCCCCCGACCCGAAAGGTGAGTACGACGGCGTGAGCGGGAAACCCCTGAGCCGGCAGCGGCGCCACACGCTCTACTTCCTCGAGGAGATCCGCGGGTTCGCCCCGGTGTTCCTCGACACCGAAGTGGACATGACGCGGGTCCGCGAGCACCGGGCCGCCGCCGGGCGGACCTCGACCGTCAGCTACGTCCTCCACACGGCCGCCCGCACGCTGGCCCGGCACCCGGAGGCCAACGCGGCCCTCGGCGGCCGGCGCCGGCCCCGGGTCGCCGAATGCCCGTCGGTGCACGGAAAGCTGACCTTCGACAAGACCGTCGGCGGCCGCCGCGTGGTGCTTTCGGCCGTGCTGCGCGACCTCGATCGCACCGAGCTGCCCGGCATCCAGTCGCAGGTCGAGCACTACCGCGACGGGAACCCCGACGAGATGCCGGAGTTCGCGGCCCTGCGTACGCTGCACAAGCTGCCGCTGTGGCTCGGGCGGTGCGGGTTCCGCCGCACCGTCCGGCCGCTGGCGGGCCGCGCCGGGCGGATGGGCACGTTCGCCGTCACCTCGCTCGGGCACCGTGCCGTCGACGCGTTCCACTCCGTCGGCGGCACGACGATCACGCTCGGCGTCGGGCGCGTCCTCGAGCGGCCGGTGGTCCGCGACGGCCGGATCACCACGGCCCCGCTGATGCGGCTGAGCCTCGCCTTCGACCACCGCGTCATCGACGGCGCCGAAGCGGCGGACGTCCTGACCGAGATCAAGGACGGCCTGGAGTCGTTCGCGCGGGTCCCGGCCACCGTGGGGAAGTCGTGAACGACGTCGGCGAGCTGAAGAAGTACGTGGTCGCGCACGCGGAGGCGCAGGGCATCCCGGCGGCGCGCTACCGCGAGGTCCTGGGCCGCATCCACCACGACGAGGACGGCGCCGCGGGCTCCTGGACCCGCGAATGGGCCGCCACCGGCGAACGCCTCGAACGCGACGGCGCCCTGCTCGACGCCCTGCGCTGTTACAGCATGGCCCGGTTCCCGTTCGTCGACGGCCCGGCGCGGCGCGACGCCCTCGACCGCAGCGTCGGCACCTTCGACCGCTGGCGGCGGGACCGGGCCGGCATCGAACGCGTCGACGTCGACCTGCCCGGCGGCCGTGTCCGCTGCTGGGCGAGCGGCCTGTCCACCACGGACCGCAAGCCGCTGGTCCTGTTCGTCGGCGGCACGATCAGCACGAAGGAACAGTGGGCGCCGAACCTGCGGCTGGCGCGGCGGCTCGGGCTGACCATGCTCGTCACCGAGATGCCGGGAGTGGGGGAGAACACCCTGCGCTACGACGCCGGCAGCTGGCGGATGCTGCCGGCCGTGCTCGACGCCGTGGCCGACCGCGCCGACGTCGCCCGGACCTACGTGGTCGCGGTGAGCTTCAGCGGCCACCTCGCCCTCCGCGCCGCCGCCGACGACCCGCGGCTGCGCGGGGCCGTCACCGCCGGCGCCCCGGTCCGCGAGTTCTTCACCGACCCGGTGTGGTTCGGCGCGCTGCCGCGGATCACCGTCGACACGCTGGCCCACCTCACCGGCACCCCCGCCGCCGGCCTGCCGGCCCTCTTCGCCCGCGACTGGGCCCTCGACCCGGAAACCCTTGCGGCCCTGGACATCCCGATCTGCTGCACCGTCGCCACCCGTGACGAGATCATCCCGCCCGGCGACGTCGCCCTGCTGCGCGAACACGTGCGCGACCTGCACGACAACGAGTTCGACGACGAGCACGGCTCACCTCGGCACGTGGCCGAGAACCGCCTGTGGGTCGTCGAATCGCTGCTGCGGCTGCAGGGCGGCCGCGGCCCGCAGCGGGCGATGATCGGCCTCCTGCGCCGCGGCCTGCGCCTGCGCCGCCGGGCCACCACCCACGACGAGCCTCCGAAGGTGATGTGATGACGACCGAAACGCGAACCGCACCGGCGTTCCCCATGCCGCGGACCTGCCCGCACGCCCCGCCCGAGGGGTACGGGCCGCTGCGGGAGCAGGGCGCGGTGGTGCCCGTGACGCTGCCCGACGGCGGCGAGGCGTGGGTCGTCACCCGCCACGCCGAGGTGCGGTTCGTGCTGTCGGACCCGAGGTTCAGCGCGGACGCGATGCGCCCGGGCTTCCCGCTGGGGCGGCTGGTGAACGGCGGCGGCGTGCCGCTGACCACCCGCACCCGCCCGTTCATGCGGACCGACGCCCCGGAGCACACCCGGCTGCGCCGGATGCTGCACGCGGAGTTCGGTGTCAGGCGGCTGGAGGAGCTGCGCCCGACGATCCAGCGGTTCGTCGACGAGCTGCTCGACGCCGTGATCGACGGCGGCGACCGCGCGGACCTGGTGGCGGCGCTGTCGGAACCCCTGCAGTCGGCGGTGTTCTGCGAGCTGCTCGGCGTGCCGCGCGAAGACCGGCTGCTCTTCCAGGAACGCACCGAGCAGTGGACCCTGCGCACGTCCACCGTCGAGCAGCGGCGGCAGGCGATGGACGACCTCATGGCCTACCTCGACGACCTCGTCACCGAGAAGATCGCGCACCCGTCCGACGACCTGATCGGCCGGCTGATCACCGGCTACCACCGCACCGGTCAGCTGCACCGCGATCAGCTTGTCAGCTCGGTGCGGGTGCTGCTGACCGCCGGGCACGACACCACCGCCAACATGATCTCCCTCGGCGTGTTCACGCTGCTCACCGAACCGGACCTGCGCGCGCGGCTGGCGGCGCACCCGGAACTGCTGCCGGGCGCGGTCGAGGAGCTGCTGCGCTTCCACACCCCGGTCGACTTCATCACCGCGCGGCTGGCGCTGGAAGACGTCGAGGTGGGCGGCCGGCTCATCCGGGCGGGCGAAGGGGTCTTCGCGCTGTGCGCGTCCGCGAACCGCGACGAGCGCGCCTTCCCCGACCCCGACCGGCTCGACATCACCCGCCGCAGCCGCCACCACGTGGCGTTCGGCTTCGGCCCGCACCAGTGCATCGGCCAGAACCTCACCCGCATCGAGCTGCAGATCGTCTACCGGACGCTGTTCGAACGGCTGCCGGACCTGCGGCTGGCAGCGGAGGTGGCCGACCTGCCGTTCAAGCACGACGGCTTCGCGTTCGGCCTCTACAGCCTGCCCGTCGAGTGGTGACCGGGCCAATGTGTGCTCGCGGCCCCGCAAGGCGGCCGAGGGCTTGCATCGTGGGATCGAGTTCCGCAGTCCGCTGAAGGAGATTGGCGGGAAGGTCCACAAAGGAGGCCGGAAGAGTGATGATCATCACTCGGATGGCCGTCAACGTCCGCCGATGAGGCGTGGGAACTCCCGGCCCAAGAAGGGCCGGACGAAACCCCTGCGGGGACTCGGTTCGTGGCATTGCCGCCCGGGATCGCGGTGCTCTACGAGAGCTGATGGACAGCCCCCGCGATCCGTTCGTACTGTCCACACCGGAGGGACATCCCTGGCGGCGGCCGAACTCCCGGATCCGGTTCTGGCGGCCGGCCTGGTCGAATCCGGTGCGGGGGAGCGACAACCGCCGATCTTGCTGACCTCCACGAAGGGCGGCACACGCACGCGACGTGGCTGACCGAGGACGGGATCCCGGAGGTCGCGAGACAGGCGCGGCCAGAAGATGAAGGGCATAACCCGCGTCTACGACCACGTGACGCCGGCGATGGTGAACGAGATCCTGGACGTCCTGGAGGAGCGCTGGCTGCGGTCGCTGTATCCGGGGGAGCGGGCGAAGCTGGTGTCCTGGTTCCCGCATCTGCGGTCCGGGCGGACCGTACCGGCGCTGGGTGCCGTCGCCGGATTGTCGCCGACTAACGAGTAGAAGCCCTGCCCCTCCGGGGAGGGACAGGGCTTCTGACCTGCGGTTTCAGGTGGTGCGCGATACTGGGATTGAACCAGTGACCTCTTCCGTGTCAGGGAAGCGCTCTCCCGCTGAGCTAATCGCGCGAGGTGGAGACGGGATTCGAACCCGTGTACACGGCTTTGCAGGCCGTTGCCTCGCCTCTCGGCCACTCCACCGTGCCAGGCTGCGAGAGCCTACCGAGCGGATGACGGGATTCGAACCCGCGACCCTCACCTTGGCAAGGTGATGCGCTACCAGCTGCGCTACATCCGCACTCCCCAGCTCCGGTTCGGGAGACTCTGGGCCGTGGCCCTGTGCCTCACCCCGTCGCCGTGGTGTGGAAAAACCATATCGGACCCCGGAAACGGCCGTGACACCGGGGTGTCACTTGGCCGTTGCGGCGCCGTGATCAGGCCAGATCGTGCGGGATGAGGTGGGTGAGCGCGTCGTCGACGTCGACCCACAGGTGCTCGTTGCCCGGCAGGACGACGTCGTAGGTGCGGTCGAGGAAGTCGGCCAGCTCCTGGGCGGACGCCTCGAACATGGCGTGCCCGGACGGCGAGTTCAGCTCGATCAGCACCGATTCGGGGTCCTCGACCGACGGGCGGATGCGGACGTCGCCGTCGCCCGCGTCGGCCAGCAGGCCGTCCGCGAGGAGGTCGCGTGCGTAGACCCACTCGACCCAGCCGGCGCGGCCGGTGCGGAAGGCGGCGACCACCGCGTACGGGTCGCGTGTGTCGTAGCGCAGTTCCACCTTCACCGGAACCGCGGGCGTCCGCGGCGCCAGCAGGTCGAAGACCGCCGTCGAGCGGAGCGTCACGTGATCGTTGCGCATCGTCCTACCCCTCGTCTCCCTTCCCGGCCCGGCCTGGCCGAGGGCGTCACCACTGGGACGCACCGGGAGGCCGATTCCGTCGCGGGTAAGCCGCAGATCACCCGTCCGGGCGCACCGGCCCCTGTCTGTCGTCCGTGTTCACCCGCGGCGCGCAGCACGACGGACGCGCCCCGGGAGGGTCCACCCGTCCATACTGCGCGGTTTGATCGCCGCGTGGTAGCACCGTCGCACGGATGTCGAACGTCGTGTCGGGCGGCCCCCGGCCGCCACGACCCCGGCTAGCTCGGGATTGTTCGCTCCGTACTCGCCGGTAAGCGGAGTGTGGTCGGGCAGGACCACCCGTTTGCAGGCGTTCTGAAGTAGTGCGGTAGAGTCTTCCGCAACACCCCGAGCGGGCGATTAGCTCAGGGGGAGAGCGCTTCGTTCACACCGAAGAGGTCACTGGTTCGATCCCAGTATCGCCCACCCGAGAATCGTGGAAGAGCCCTGTTTGCGGACTGCGCAAACAGGGCTCTTCTCGTTGTGTCCGGTGGGGCCGGGCTCCCGCGTCCTGCCGTGAGCGCCCCCGGACCCCCAGCGTGCAGTCGCTTTTCCGGGGCTTCCGGCCGGTCCGATCGAGGCTTTGCCTCCCCCGCGCGGGTAGTCGTGTGATCCGGAGTGAACTGTCCCTCCGCGGCCGCCGTATGGGCTGTCAACAGAGCTTCGGGCTCGCACGTCGCGAGCCCGGTGGAATTTTCTTCCTGAATCTGTCGTGTCGGTGGCTTTGTGTCGAACCGTGACGGCGGGGAGGTGGCGGTGTGATCCTCGGCACGCTCCGCCGGCGCGACCGCGCTGGGCCGCCCGGTCGTGACGGCGTGGTCACGGCGCGTGTCCGATGGATCGCCGGCCTGGCCGCGGGCGGGCCGTGGTCCGCTCGCGCTGGGTGATCCTGTGACGGAAACCGGCACGTGTGACGACTTGACGGAGAACGTCACCACGTGATCACCCGGCGTACCGCCCGATCCCTGTCGCGGCGCCGTCCGCTCCATTGTGGACCGCCGGCCTGGTGAAGTGTCCACAGTAGATTCCGGCGGCCGTTCGGCCGTTCGGACGGGTGGCGTCCACCCGGGTGCGGGCATCGCGATTTTTGGCTACATTGCGTAGTTTTCGATGGGATACGAGCTATTACCCATCGTCATCATCTTGTTATCTTGCGGCCATTTTCTGGCGGGGAAGACGCACAGCATGTGGCTGGAAATCCTTGTAACGATGCTGAGAGAGTCGCCGATACCTTGCCTTGTGAAGCTTCTGCGGGCCCCGCGCGACAACCGAGTTTGCGATCACTCTCCGAAATCACTCTCGGTGACGCAGCGTGCCCACAGTTACAACTCCGATTCCTGTTTCCGGGAGGTCTGATGGAAGAGTCGGTGCGGCCTTCGTACACGGTGGCCCAGCCACCGCCGCACATCGACCTCCAAGCCATCCCGCGACCCGCCAAGCGGGACGAGCGCCCGGCCGCCGAACCGGCCGGAACCCCGTCCCCCAAGGCGCTACCGGCGGCCTGGGAGGCCAGATACAGAGCCTGGGTCATCGGCAGTGACGTCTTCGTGACGCTGCTGGTGATCGCGATCAGCGCGTTCGTCATCGATCGCGTGGCTCCGCACGACATGCACGCGTTCGGCACGATCCTCGCGGTCTTCGTCTCCCTGCCGGTGAGCCGGGCGTGGAGCCCGCGGGTGCTCGGCGAGGGCGCGGAGGAGTATCGCACCCTGGGGCGCGGCTTCATCACGGCGGCCGTCCTCGTGGCGCTGGGCGGGCTGTTGTTCGGCGCGCTCGAGGTCCAGGTCTGGGTGTTCGTCGTCGTCCCGGCGATCGCGCTCGTCGCGTTCCCGCAGCGCTACCTGCTGCGCCAGGTGCTGCACCGCAAGCGCGCCAAGGGACTCTGCCTGCTGCCGGTGATGGCCGCGGGCAGCCCGGAGACCGTCGCGGACCTCATCGCGCGCACCCGGTCCGAGGTCCACGTCGGGTGGCGCGTCGAGGCGGCCTGCACGTTCACCGGGCACGGCGCCGACCGCGACAGCGGCGAGATCGACGGCGTCCCGGTGGTCGGGCGGCTGGAAGAACTGTCCCGGCACGTGCGCCGCGGTGGTTACCGCGTCGTCGCGATCACCGCGGACCAGTACTGGAGCCCGAAGCGCCTGCAGCGCCTGGCCTGGGACATGGAGGGCACCGGCGCCGAGATGGTCGTCGCGCCCGTGCTGATGGAGGTCGCGGGACCGCGGCTGAACGTCACCGGGGTGCTGGGGATGCCGCTGCTGCGGGTCACCGCGCCGATGTTCACCGGCGGGCGCCGCGTGGTGAAGGAGATCGTGGACCGCGCCGGCTCGGCGTTCCTGCTCACGATGATGTCTCCGCTGCTGCTCGCGATCGCCGTCGCGATCAAGCTGAACGACCGCGGCCCGGTGATCTACCGGCAGCACCGCGTCGGCCGTGACGGCGCCGTTTTCACCATGCTGAAGTTCCGCACGATGGTGACGAACGCCGACGAGATCCGCAAGAACCTCCAGGCCGAGAACGAGGGCGCGGGCCCGTTGTTCAAGATGAAGCGGGATCCGCGTATCACCCGGGTGGGTGGTTTGCTGCGCCGGTATTCGCTCGATGAGCTGCCCCAGCTGTTCAACGTCGTCTCCGGGAAGATGTCGCTCGTCGGCCCGCGGCCGCCGTTGCCGGAGGAGACCGCGCAGTACGCGCCGGACGCGCGCCGCCGGCTGCTCGTGAAGCCGGGCCTGACCGGGCTCTGGCAGGTGAGCGGGCGCTCCGACCTCACCTGGGCCGAGAGCATCCGGCTCGACCTGCGCTACGTCGAGGACTGGTCCCTCGCGCTGGACCTGGTGATCCTCTGGAAGACGTTCCGCGCGGTGATGGGCGGTCAGGGCGCCTACTGACCCGTCCGGTTTTCCACCGCGCTTTCCGCGCCACGGCCGTCGATCCCCGCCGCGGGGGATCGACGGCCGTGCTCGTTCCCGGGTCCGGGTGATCCACTTCACGCGCCAAAGTGGTTGAGAGCGAAATAGTTCAACGCTCAATCAGGTTGCACGGGGTACCGAACCACGGAAGGAACGCGCCCCATGACCACCTTTGCCGAGCAGACCGAGGCCCTCCAGCTGCCCGCGGACGTCCAGAACCTGCTGTTCCGCGACGCGCGCACCGCCAACAGTTTCAGCTCCGAGCCGGTGACCGAGGAGCAGGTCCGCGCGATCTACGACCTCGTCAAGTGGGCCCCGACGTCGATGAACACCCAGCCGCTGCGCGCGCTGGTGCTCCGCACCGCCGAGGCGAAGGCCCGCCTGCTCCCGCACATGGCCCCGGGCAACCAGGCCAAGACCGAGGCCGCGCCGCTGACCGTCGTGCTCGCCGCCGACGTCGACTTCCACGAGAACCTCCCGCAGGTCTTCCCGCACGCCCCGCGGGCGAAGGACAACTTCTCCGACGAAGAGGGCCGCGTCGAGTTCGCCAAGCTGAACTCCCTGCTGCAGGTCGGCTACTTCATCATCGGCGTCCGCGCCGCCGGGCTGGCCGCCGGCCCGATGACCGGGTTCGACGCCGCCGGTGTCGACCAGGAGTTCTTCGACGGCAAGCAGTGGCGTTCGCTGGTCGTGGTCAACGTCGGCAAGCCGGGGGAGAACCCGTGGTTCGACCGTCTGCCGCGGCTGGACTTCGACCAGGTCGTCGAGACCCTCTGAACTGACTACCCCGATCGGGCGGGCCGTCTCCGGCGCGGAGGCGGCCCGTCCGGCATTCGTGGACGCCCGTGAGGCGCGAACCGGCCGCCGACTAGCATCTACCGGGTCATCTTTGTCACTCCAGTTCGAGGAGCCGATCGTGTCGCAGCCGTCCCCCGTTTCCCCCGTGGCCGCCTCCCGCGTGGTGGTACCGGCGGGCACTACGGCGGGCGCGGCGGTCCGCGAAGCCGGTCTGCCGACCAAAGGCGCGGACACGGTCGTCGTCGTGCGCGACGCCGAGGGCAAGCTGCGCGACCTCGCGTGGGCCCCGGAATCCGACGCCGAGGTCGAGCCGGTCGCCGCGAACACCGAGGACGGCCGCAGCGTCATCCGCCATTCGGCGGCCCACGTGCTCGCCCAGGCCGTGCAGCAGCAGTTCCCGGCCGCCAAGCTGGGCATCGGCCCGCCGGTGAAGGACGGTTTCTACTACGACTTCGCCGTCGACACCCCGTTCACCCCGGAAGACCTGCAGGCGCTCGAAAAGCGGATGAAGCAGATCGTGAAGGGCGCCCAGCAGTTCTCGCGGCGCGTTTTCGACTCCGTGGACGAGGCGAAGAAGGAACTGGCCGACGAGCCGTTCAAGCTCGAACTGGTCGACCTCAAGTCCGAAGTGGACACCGCCGAGGTGATGGAGGTGGGCGAGGGCGAGCTCACCATCTACGACAATCTCGACCCGCGCACCAAGGAACGTGTCTGGAGTGACCTCTGCCGTGGTCCGCACGTGCCGACCACCAAGTTCATCCCCGCGTTCAAGCTGACCCGCGTCGCCGCCGCGTACTGGCGGGGGAGCGAGAAGAACCCGCAGCTGCAGCGGATCTACGGCACGGCGTGGGAGTCGGCCGAGGCGCAGGACGCCTACCTCGAGCGCATCGCCGAGGCCGAGCGCCGCGACCACCGCAAGCTCGGCGCCGAGCTGGACCTGTTCTCCTTCCCCGAGGAGATCGGCTCCGGCCTGCCGGTGTTCCACCCCAAGGGCGGCATCATCCGCCGGGAGCTGGAGAACTACTCGCGCCGCCGCCACGAAGAGGCCGGCTACGAGTTCGTGAACACCCCGCACATCAGCAAGGGCGAGCTGTTCCACACCTCCGGCCACCTGCCCTACTACGCGGACACGATGTTCCCGCCGGTGCAGTTCGACGAGGAGAACTACTACCTCAAGGCCATGAACTGCCCGATGCACAACCTGATCTTCCGCTCGCGCGGGCGGTCCTACCGCGAGCTGCCGCTGCGGCTGTTCGAGTTCGGCACGGTCTACCGCTACGAGAAGTCGGGCGTGGTGCACGGCCTGACCCGCGTGCGCGGCCTGACGATGGACGACTCGCACATCTACTGCACCAAGGAGCAGATGCCGGGCGAGCTCCGGTCGCTGCTGAAGTTCGTGCTGGACCTGCTGGCCGACTACGGCCTCTCCGACTTCTACCTCGAGCTGTCCACCCGCGGCGACTCGGAGAAGTTCATCGGTGAGGACTGGGAGTGGGAGGAGGCCACCGAGACGCTGCGGCAGGCCGCCGTCGACTCCGGCCTCGAGCTGGTCCCGGACCCGGGCGGCGCGGCCTTCTACGGCCCCAAGATCTCGGTGCAGGCCAAGGACGCCATCGGCCGCACCTGGCAGATGTCGACCATCCAGCTGGACTTCAACCAGAACAAGCGGTTCGAGCTCGAGTACACCGCGCCGGACGGCACCCGCCAGACGCCGGTGATGATCCACCGCGCGCTGTTCGGCTCGATCGAGCGGTTCTTCGGCGTGCTGACCGAGCACTACGCGGGCGCGTTCCCGGCGTGGCTGGCGCCGGTGCAGGTGGTCGGCATCCCGATCACCGCCGACCAGGTCGGCTTCCTGGACGACGTCGAGAAGGCGTTGCGCGCCCAGGGGATCCGCGCCGAGGTCGACGCGAGCGACGACCGGATGCAGAAGAAGATCCGCACGCACACCACGCAGAAGGTGCCCTTCATGCTGCTGGCCGGCGCGAAGGACGTCGAGGCGGGCGCGGTGTCGTTCCGCTTCCGCGACGGCGGGCAGATCAACGGGGTGCCGGTGGCCGACGCCGTCGCCGCCATCGCCGGCTGGATCGAGCGCCGCGAGAACGCGTCGCCGTCGGCCGAAGCGCTGGAGACGGTCGTTCGGTGAGCGGTGTCCCCGAAGACGGCCCCGAGGTCGTCGAACAGCAGGGCGTCGGGGTCCAGGACGCGTTCCACCGCCTCTGGACCCCGCACCGGATGGCCTACATCAAGAGCCACGACAACCCGGACGGCGACGAGGAACCCGGCTGCCCGTTCTGCCGGATCCCGTCGATGGACGACAAGACCGGCCTGATCGTCGCCCGCGGCGAGGTCGTCTACGCGGTGCTGAACCTGTACCCGTACAACCCGGGTCACCTGATGGTGGTGCCGTACCGGCACGTCGCGGACTACACCGAGCTGACGCCGGAGGAGACCCGCGAGGTCGCGGAGTTCACCCAGCACGCGATGAAGGTGATCCGCGAGGTGTCGGGCGCGCACGGGTTCAACATCGGCCTGAACCAGGGCGTCATCGCCGGTGCCGGGATCGCCGCGCACCTGCACCAGCACCTGGTGCCGCGCTGGGGCGGCGACGCGAACTTCATGCCGGTGATCGGCCAGACGAAGGTGCTCCCGCAGCTGCTGGGCGAGACGCGGGACCTGCTGGCCGACGCCTGGTGAACCCGTAACCGGCAACCCCTGATTGAGGGTTCAACCAGGGGTATGCTGGGGGTATGTCCGAAACTCGATGGCTCAGCGACGACGAGCAGCGCGTCTGGCGTGAATTCAACCTGGCCACCCGCATGCTCGGCGCGCACCTCGAGGGTCAGCTCCAGCACGACTCGGGCATGCCGCACACGTACTACGAGGTGCTCGTCTCCCTTTCCGAAGCGCCCGGCCGGCGTCTCCGGATGAGCGAGCTCGCCGACGCGCGCCAGGCGTCGCGCAGCCGTCTCTCGCACGCCGTCGCGCGCCTGGAGGCCAACGGCTGGGTCCGCCGCGAGGCCTGCCCGACCGACAAGCGCGGCGCGTGGGCCGTCCTGACGAAGGAAGGCTTCGACGCCCTCGAAGCCGCGGCCCCCGGGCACGTCGAGGCGGTCCGGGAGAGCCTGTTCGACCCGCTGACGCCGGAACAGGTGACCGCGCTGGGTGAGATCAGCGCCGCGATCCGCGACCGGCTCTCGCCGAAATGCGCCGCGGCGCAGGCCGAGCGAGACGCCGCGGAGTATCCGGGCGAGGTCGTCCGGCTGCCGAAATCGGGCTGACGCGGGGCGGCGCGTCGGGTTCACCGGGGCGGGTCGATAGGCTGCCATCGCCCACCCGACCCTCGTAGCCAGGTGCCTCAGACGAACCGATGCTCAATATCTTCGCGCGTGCCTCCGTTTCCCGCGTCACCGATCCGATCGGCCAGGCGCTGGTCCGCGCCGGGCTGACCCCGAACGCGATGACCGTGCTCGGCACCGCCGGCGCCATCGCCTGTGCCCTGGTCTTCTTCCCCAACGGCTTCCTGCTGTGGGGCACCTTCACGGTGTGGGGCTTCGCCATGCTCGACCTGCTCGACGGCGCCATGGCCCGGGCCCGCGGCTACGGCACCCCGTTCGGTGCGGTGCTCGACGCGACCTGCGACAGGCTGGTGGACGGCGCGCTCTTCGCCGCCATCGCCTGGTGGTGCTTCGTGGTCGACGACAACCACCCCGCCGCCGCCGCGGCCCTGCTGTGCCTGGTCCTCGCCCAGGTCATCTCCTACGTCAAGGCTCGCGCCGACGCGTCCGGCCTGCCGGTCGACGGCGGCCTCGTCGAACGCGCCGAGCGGCTCATCATCGCGCTGGTCGGCACCGGGCTGCACGGCCTCGGCGTGCCGTGGACCGTGGACATCTCGCTCTGGCTGCTGGCCGTGCTCTCGGTCATCACGCTGCTGCAGCGCTTCGCCGCCGTCGCGAAGGCGGCTCGCGAGGCGGCCGCCGGGGAGCAGCCGGTATGAGCAAGGTGTCCGGCAGGCTCAGCGAGTTCGGGTACGCCGCCGCGTGGCGGCTGGCCGGCTGGCTGCCCGCCGGGTTCGGCGGCACCGTGTTCTCCCTGGGGGCGGACCTCGCCGTCCGGCAGGACGGTGGGGGCGTGCGGCAGCTGCGTACCAACCTCGCCCGCGTCGTGCCGCAGGCCGACCCGGCCGAGCTGGACGAGCTGACCCGCCGCGCGATGCGCTCGTACGCCCGCTACTGGCACGAGACGTTCCGGCTGCCGTCGATGGACCAGAAGGAGGTCAGCGGCAAGGTCGCGGCCTCGATCACCGGCGTCGAGAACCTCGACGCGGCCCTGGCCGAGGGCAACGGCGCCGTAATGGCGCTGCCGCACAGCGGCAACTGGGACATCGCCGGCGTCTGGCTGGCCGACTACCTCGGCGGCTTCACGACCGTCGCCGAGCGCCTGAAGCCCGAGTCGCTCTACCGCCGGTTCGCCTCCTACCGCGAGTCGCTCGGGTTCGAGATCGTCCCCCTGACCGGCGACAGCTCCGCGATGCGCGTGCTGCTCAAGCGGCTGCGGGAGAACAAGGCCGTCTGCCTGGTGGGCGACCGCGACCTGACCGACAGCGGCATCCCCGTGAAGTTCTTCGGCGAGCCGGCCCGGATGCCCGGCGGCCCGGCGCGGCTGGCCGCGACGACCGGCGCCGCGCTGATCCCGGCGGGCTGCTGGTTCACCGAGGACGGCTGGCAGGTCCGGCTGCACCCGCGCATCCGCGTCACCGCGCGGGCCGAGGTCCCGGCCGCGACGCAGGCGCTGGCCGACATCTTCGCCGGCGACATCGCCGCGCACCCCGCCGACTGGCACATGGTGCAGAAGTTCTGGCCCGCGGACATGGAGGCCGCCGAGCCGGGCAGCCTCGAAGAAGCGAGCTGAGCCGTGACCGCGCGACCGATGCGGATCGGGATCGTGTGCCCGTACTCCTTCGACGTGCCCGGCGGCGTCCAGGGGCACGTGATCGACCTGACGAAGGCGCTGATCTCCCGTGGGCACCAGGTGTCCGTGCTGGCTCCCGCCGACGACGACGCGGACCTGCCCGAGTTCGTGCACCCGGCCGGCAAGGCGCTGGCGATCCGGTACAACGGCTCGGTCGCCCGGCTGCAGTTCGGCCCGGTGTCCTACGCCCGCGTGCGGCGCTGGATCCGCGAAGGCGACTTCGACGTCCTGCACCTGCACGAGCCCGCCGCGCCGAGCCTGTCCCTGCTGGCGCTGCTCATCGCCGACGGCCCGATCGTCGCCACCTTCCACACCGCGACGACCCGGTCGCGCACGCTCTCGGCGTTCCAACCCGTGCTGCGGCCGCTGCTGGAGAAGATCACCGCGCGGATCGCGGTGTCGGCGCTGGCCCGCCGGGTCCAGGTGGAGCACGCGGGCGGCGACGCCGTCGAGGTCCCCAACGGCGTCGACGTCGAGTTCTTCTCCGCCGCGACGCCGTTGCCGGGCTACCCGCGGGCCGGCGGCACGGTCGGGTTCGTCGGCCGGTTCGGCGAGCCCCGCAAGGGCATGGGCGTGCTGCTGGAGGCGCTGCGGCGGATCCTGCCGGAGTTCGAGGACCTGCGGCTGGTGGTCGTCGGCCGCGGCGACGAGGACCAGCTGCGCCGCGACGCCGGTCCCGAGCTGGCGCCGCACCTGGAGCTGCTCGGCCAGGCCACCGACGCGGTCAAGGCCCAGGCCCTGCGCAGCGTCGACGTCTACTGCGCGCCCAACACCGGCGGCGAGAGCTTCGGGATGATCCTCACCGAGGCGATGGCCGCGGGCACGCCGGTGCTGGCGAGCGGCCTCGACTCGTTCCGCCGCGTGCTCGACGACGGCCGCGCCGGGATGCTCGTCGAGACCGGTGACCCGGGCGCGCTGGCCGACGGGCTGCGCGAGCTGCTCGGCGACCCCGCGCGCCGGGCGTCGCTGGCCGCGGCGGCGGGGGAGCGCGTCACCATGTTCGACTGGTCGGTGGTGGCCACGCAGGTGCTGCGGGTCTACGAGACGGCCGTCGCCGCCGACCCGCGGCGCGTCGCGGCGCCGGAGCGGGAGTTCGCCCGGTGAGCGTGCTCGGCTGGCTGCTGCCGGTGCTCGCGGTGATCGTCGTGCTCGGCGGGCTGTTCCTGGTGGCGACGGCGAACCGGCTCGACCGCCTGCACGTCCGGATGGACGCGGGCTGGGCGGCCCTCGACGCGGCACTGGCCCGCCGCGCGGTGGTCGCCCGGGCGGTCGCCGTCGTGCTGGGCGACGCGGAGCTGCGGACGTCGGCCGAACGCGCCGAAGCGGCGCCCCGGCCCGACCGCGAGACCGAGGAGAACGAGCTGACCCGGGAGCTGAGCCGCGTCGACCGGGCGGGCCTGCTGCCCGAGCTGGCCGAGGAGCTGACCGACGCCGAGCACCGGGTGATCATCGCGCGGCGCGTCCACAACGACGCCGTCCGCGACACCCTGCGGCTGCGGCGCCGCCGGAAGGTGCGCTACTTCCGGCTGGCCGGGACCGCGCCCGTGCCGGAGTACTTCGAGTTCGCGGAGCCGGAGGTCTGACGCCGTGAGCTGGTGGGTCGTCGTCGAGGAGCAGCGCGGCGCCGGTGACGGCCGGAGCTGGTCCCTTTCGGACACCTTCCCGTGCGACGACCAGGAGACCGCCGAGGCCGAGGCGCTGCGGCTCGCCCGTGAGTACGAGCCGGTCTACCCGTGGTCGCCGAAGTCGCGGAAGGTGCTGCGGGTCGCGGGCGGTTACCTGGTGATCGTCGACGGCCGGACCTCGACGTTCCACTTCCGGCTGACCGTGGGCGAAGAGATCTGAAACCGTCCCGCGCCCGGGCGCGTCGGAAGGTCATGAGTTCGATTTGGTGGGTCGTCATCGAAGAGCAGGGCGGCGCCGGTGACGCCCGGGGCTGGTCGGTCGCGGAAGCCGAGCGCTACCCCGATCGCGAGAGCGCGGAGGATGAGGCGTACCTGCTCGCGAAGCAGCACCGGCCGGCGCGTCCGTGGTCACCGCAGGGCCGGACGGTGCTGCGCGTGGCCGGCGGGTACCTGGTGCTGATCAAGGGCAAGACGGACACGTACCAGTTCCGCGTCTCGCTGGGCGAGGAAGTCCGCTGAGCGGGGCACAATGGCGGCATGAGTGAACCCGAGGCCTGCGAAGTCGCCCACGGCGCCGCCGAACCGGACTCCGGCGTGCGGACCCTGGTCGCCGTCTTCGCCTCGCCCGTGTCGCGGTACCTGCTGAAGTTCGCGCGGGACCTCGGGTTCCACGTCGCGCTGTTCGAACCGGACGCCGCGCGCGCGACCGACGTCCCGGACGGGTTCGACGCCGCGACGACGCTGCCGCCGCTCGACGGGTCCGCCGACGTCGTCGTCACCGACCACCACCGGCCCGAGCTCGGCGAGGTCCTGAAGGCCGCCCTCGAGCACCGGCCGCGCTGGATCGGCGTGCTCGGCAACCCGCGCCACCCCGGCCCGCACCAGGCCTCGCTGCACGCGCTCGGCGTGCCGGACGCCGAGATCGCCCGCGTGCACCGCCCGGTCGGCCTGAACATCGGCTCGCGGACGCCGCCGGAGATCGCGATCGCCACGCTCGCCGGCCTGCTGGCCGACCGCAACAACCGCCCGGGCGGCTTCGACTTCTGAAGGCCCAGACCCGTCGTGAGTGTTTAGGGCGGTTCTAACCGCCCTAAACACTCACGACCAGCCGCGGCAGACCCGGCTAGTGGACCGCCATTCCTTCCGGCATCGGCTCGAAGCGGGCGTGGTGGCGGGTGAAGGTCGCCGTGCCCGAGGTCATCGAGCGCAGGTCGATCAGGTAGCGCAGCAGCTCGGTCGCCGGGACCTCGGCCTTGATCACCGTCCGGCCGCCGTCGCCGGCTTCGGTGCCCAATACCCGGCCGCGGCGGGAGGACAGGTCGCCGAGGACTGTGCCGAGGTGCTCGTCCGGCAGCCGGATCGCCACCTCTTCCAGGGGCTCGAGCATCGTGATGTGCCCGTTCGACGCGGCTTCCCGCAGGGCCAGCGCGCCGGCGGTCTGGAACGCCGCGTCGGAGGAGTCGACGCTGTGCGCCTTGCCGTCGACCAGCGTCACCTTGATGTCGACCACCGGGTGCCCGTCGCCGAGCCCGCGTTGCAGCTGGGCCCGCACGCCCTTCTCGACGCTCGGGATGAACTGGTGCGGCACCGAGCCGCCGACCACCTTGTCGACGAACTGGAAGCCGCCGCCGCGCGGCAGCGGTTCGACCTCGATGTCGCAGACGGCGAACTGGCCGTGGCCGCCGGATTGCTTCACGTGCCGGCCGTGGCCTTTGGCGAGCTTGCCGAACGTCGAGCGCAGGCTGATCTTCACGGGCTCGGTGTCGACGTCGGCACCGCCCGCGCGCAGCCGGGACAGCACGACGTCCGAGTGCGCCTCGCCCATGCACCACAGGACCAGCTGGTTGGTCTCGGCGTTGCGGTCCAGCCGCAGCGTCGGATCGCCGGCGACGAGCCGGGACAGGTTGCGCGCCAACGTGTCCTCGTCGCTGCGGGTCTTGGCGACGACGGCCACCGGCAGCAACGGCTCCGGCATCGTCCAGGGTTCCATCAGCAGCGGCTCTTCGGGGGAGGAGACGGTGTCGCCGGTCTCCGCCGAACCGACCTTCGTCAACGCGCAGAGGTCACCCGCGACGCAGTAGGGCACCTCGCGCAGATTCGCGCCGAGCGGGGAGTAGAGGTGCGCGACGCGCTCGTCGGCGTCGTGGTCCTCGTGCCCCCGCTCGGCGAGGCCGTGCCCGGACACGTGCACCGGCCGTTCGGGCCGCAGCGTCCCGGAGAACACCCGGACGAGGGAAACCCGGCCGACGTAGGAGTCGACGGCCGTCCGCACGACCTCCGCGGCGAGGGGGCCCGCGGGATCGGCGGTCAGCCCGGCGTGCGGGTCGCCGTCGGGCGTGGTGACCTCGGGCGGGGCGTGTTCGAGCGGGGAGGGGAACGCCCGGACGATCCCGTCCAGCACCTCGGACAGGCCGGTGCCGGTCGTCGAGCAGACCGGGATGACCGGGTGGAAGGTGCCGCGCGCGACGGCGGTCTCGAGGTCGGCGATCAGCGTCTCTTCGGCGATCTCCTCGCCGCCGAGGTAGCGCTCCATCAGGGTTTCGTCTTCGCTCTCGGCGATGATCCCTTCGATGAGCTCGTTGCGGGCCTCGGCCAGCCGTTCGAGGTCGGCCGGGTCCGGTTCGCCGATCTTGGGCGGGTGCCCGCCGGAGTAGTCGAAGTACCGCTGGGTGATGAGCCCGACCAGGCCGTCGCCCGCGGGCAGGTAGAGCGGCAGGACGCCGGCGCCGAAGGCGGCCTGGCAGGCGGCGATCTCGGCCATCGGGTCGGCCCGGTGGTGGTCGAGCCGGGAGACGACGACCGCGCGCGGCATCCCGACCGCGGCGCATTCCTCCCACACCGCGACGGTCGCCGCGTCGACCCCTTCGGCCGCGCAGACGACGAACAGCGCCGCGTCCGCCGCCCGCAGCCCGGCCCGCAGCTCCCCGACGAAATCGGCGTACCCGGGGGTGTCGATCAGGTTGATCTTGTGGCCCTGGTGCAGCACGGGGGCCACCGAAAGGCCGACCGAGCGCTGCTGGCGGACCGCCGCCGGGTCGTGGTCGCACACCGTCGTCCCGTCGACCACCGAGCCCGCGCGCGACACCGTGCCGGACGCGGCGAGCAGAGCCTCGGTGAGGGTCGTCTTCCCCGAGCCCGACGGGCCGACGAGCACCACGTTGCGGACCTTGGCGGGGTCGTTCACAGCGACGGCGGCCCCGGTGTCGGCGTTCTTGGCTTGTCTGTCGGCCATGACGACTCCTCGGCGAACGGCGAGTGTGCGAGATGTGTCCTCGATCACACACCCGTTACCCTGGTCACGGCAAGGCACGGGTCCCGGGACCAGCCGAATGCCCGGGGGAGCGGGGCGAGGGGGAGTTTTGGTGACGGTGAACAGGCGCACTTTCCTGCGGATTTCGGGGGCGGTTCCGGTGGCGGGACTGGCCGGCGGGCTGCCGGGAGACGAATGGGAGCGGCTCCGCCGGAAACTGGCCGGACCGTTGTTCCGGCCGGGCGATCCGGGCTATCCGGAGGCGAAGCAGGGCTATTTCACGATGTACGACGACCGCGTCCCGGCGGCGGTGGTGGGGGCCGCGCGGATCGAGGACGTCCAGGCCGCCGTGGCCTTCGCGGCGCGGCACGATCTGCCGATCGCCGCGCGCAGCGGCGGGCACAGCTATCCCGGCTATTCCACAGTGGACGGCGGGATCGTGGTCGACCTGAGCCGGTTCTCCGGCGTCGACGTCCGCCCCGGCGGCCGCGCGGTGATCGGCGCCGGAGCGCGGCTGGGGCCGGTCGCCACCACGCTCGCGGCGGCCGGTCGCGTGCTGCCCGCGGGCAGCTGCGACACGGTCGGCATCGCCGGGCTCGCCCTCGGCGGCGGCGTCGGGGTGCTCGACCGCAAGTACGGGCTGACCTGCGACCACCTGGAGGCCGCGCGGATCGTCACGGCGGACGGCCGGGCGCGCACGGTTTCGGCGACCGCCGAGCCCGACTTGTTCTGGGCACTGCGCGGCGGGGGCGGCGGCAACTTCGGGATCGTCACCGGGTTCACGTTCCGGACCGTGCCGATCGCCGACGTCGCCGTCTTCGACCTGCACTTCCCGGTGGGCACGCAGACCGCGCTGTTCGCCGCCTGGCAGGAGTGGCAGCCGGAGATGCCGGACGAGCTGTGGTCCGGGATGGGCCTCGGCGACGACCACGCCAACCTCGGCGGCACGTTCCTCGGCCCCGAAGCCCGGATGAACGAGCTGCTCGACGACCTGATCCGCCGGGTCGGCACGCCGCCGGCCGAGCAGCGGCGGCGGACCACGGACCACCTGTCCGCGATGCGCTCCTTCGACGACCGGGAGTCCCGGCCCGGCGCGGTCGTGAACCGCGCGGCCTACGTCGGGACGTCGCGGATGCTCACGCGGCCGGCCGCGGACCCGGCCGCAGTCGTCGACCTGCTGATCCGGGACCCGGGCGTCGACACCATCATCGACGCCGGCGGCGGCGCCATCGCGCGCGTCGGCGTCCGGGACACGGCCTTCCCGCACCGGACCGCCGTGGCGAGCCTCCAGTTCCTGCACAGTGCCGAACCGGGCGAGGGCGGCGAGGCCGGCGCCCGGCGTTCGCTCGCCGCCGTGCGGGACGGGCTGGGGCCGGAGTTCGGCACCACCGGGTACGTGAACTACCTCGACCCGGAGATGCCGGACTGGCCGCTGGCCTACTACGGGCCGAACCTGCCGAGGCTGCGCGCGGTCGCCCGGAGGTATGACCCGCGAGGAATTTTCGCTTTCCCCCAAGGACTTTCGGCACCCCACTCGACTGTCCACAAGGGAGCGCTCTAACCTGGAACCGTTCCGGCGGCAGGAGGCAGCGTGCTCGACCTGGCATTCTCCACAGAGGACCTGGCGCACACCCGGTTCGCGTTCTCGCCCGGGTGGGAGATCGTGGCGAGCGTCCGCGTCCTGAACCAGCCGGGGGAGCACGCGCTGCACCTGCCGTGGGTCAAGCGCGCCACCGCGGCGCTCGACGAGGCCGGGCTGGACATCTCGCTCCTGCGTGAGCTGGTGCCCGTCCGGCACCTCCCGGGCTTCCTGGCGGGCACCCCCTCGACGCCGTTGCCGGAGCTGGCCGAGGAGCTCGCCGACCTCCGCGACGTGCCCGCCCGCCTCGTCCGGCGGGAGCTGGACGCGATGGCCGGGCCGCGGTCGCTCGCGCTGAACCGCTTCCACCGCGATCCGGAAGCGGGCCTCGACCGGCTCGCGACGCTGATGGAGCGGTACTGGGACCTCGTGCTGGCGCCGGAGTGGCCGCGGATCCGCGCCCTGCTCGAGGCCGACGTGCTGCACCGGTCGCGCCTGCTGGCCCGCGGTGGTGCCGCCGAGCTGTTCAACGACCTCACCCCGATGGTCCGCTGGCAGGGCGGCACGCTCACGGTGGCGCACCGGCACCTGCACGCCGCCGTCCCGCTCGACGGGCGCGGCCTGGTGCTGGTGCCCTCGGCGTTCGTCTGGCCGCGGGTGTTCTCCAAGACCGACCCGCGCTGGCAGCCCGTGCTGCGGTACCCGCCGCGGGGGATCGCGACGCTGTGGGAGACCGGCACGGCGGCCGCGCCGGGCGCGCTGGCCGCCGTGGTGGGCCGCGGCCGGGCGATGCTGCTGGCCGAGCTGGCGGCGCCGGCGTCCACCTCGGAGCTGGCCCGCCGGACCCGTCTCAGTGCCGGCGCGGTGTCGCAGCACCTCGGCGTCCTCAAGGCCGCGGGCCTGGTCAGCGGCCACCGTGCCGGACGTCACGTGCTCTACACGCGTACCCGGGCCGCCGAAGTCCTGGTCGAGGGCGCCGGCGAAGTGGACTGCTGAGATACCCGCGTACTGGCCTGCCTGAAGGGTCCACCGCCGACCTACGCTCGGACTCGTCACCCCTCCCGATCTCGTGTCGAAAGGCCTCGTCGTGCCCGAGCAGCAGACCACTCCCCAGAACGGCTCCGTCCAGTCGGTCACCGGCACCGCCAAGGTGAAGCGCGGCATGGCCGAGATGCTCAAGGGCGGCGTGATCATGGACGTGGTCACCGCCGAGCAGGCGAAGATCGCCGAAGACGCCGGCGCGGTCGCGGTGATGGCGCTCGAGCGCGTACCGGCCGACATCCGCGCCCAGGGCGGTGTGGCGCGGATGAGCGACCCGGACCTGATCGACGCGATCATCGAGACGGTCTCGATCCCGGTCATGGCGAAGGCCCGCATCGGCCACTTCGTCGAGGCGCAGGTGCTGCAGTCCCTGGGTGTCGACTACGTGGACGAGTCCGAAGTGCTGACCCCGGCCGACTACGCCAACCACATCGACAAGTGGGCGTTCACCGTCCCCTTCGTCTGCGGCGCGACCAACCTGGGCGAGGCCCTGCGCCGGATCACCGAGGGCGCGGCGATGATCCGCTCCAAGGGTGAGGCCGGCACCGGCGACGTCTCCAACGCCACCACGCACATGCGCAAGATCCGCGGCGAGATCCGCAAGCTGACGTCGCTGCCGGAGGACGAGCTGTTCGTCGCGGCTAAGGAGCTGCAGGCGCCGTACGAGCTGGTGCGCGAGGTGGCGCAGGCCGGCAAGCTCCCGGTGGTGCTGTTCACCGCGGGCGGCATCGCCACCCCGGCCGACGCGGCGATGATGATGCAGCTGGGCGCCGAGGGCGTGTTCGTCGGCTCGGGCATCTTCAAGTCCGGCAACCCGGCGCAGCGCGCCGAGGCGATCGTCAAGGCCACGACGTTCCACGACGACCCGGACGTGCTGGCGAAGGTCTCGCGCGGGCTGGGCGAGGCCATGGTCGGCATCAACGTCGAGGAGATCCCGGAGCCCCACCGCCTCGCCGAGCGCGGCTGGTGACCTCCTAGATGTACTCGGAGATCTCGACGCCGTAAGTGCCCGGCTCGAGGGCTTCGAAGATGTGCGGGACGTCGCCGGGGTAGGAGATGTAGTCGCCGGGCAGCAGCTCCTCCGGTGCCTCCAGGACGCCCACCCTGGCGCGTCCCGCGCACAGCACGATGTGCTCCATCACGCCGGTCATGTGCGGGTCGGACCGCCGCGGCGTGCCCGGCTCGGCGCGGATCAGGTACACGTCCCGCCGGGCCGACGGGGGACACGCCGACAGCAGCGTGCAGGCGTAGTCGGCGTGTTCGGCGAACACCGTGGGCCCCTTGCCGGCCCGGATCACCCGGACCTTCGGCCGGTCCGGCTCCACCAGCCGCGAGAACGGCACGTCGAGCGCGACGCCGAGCGCCCACAAGGTCTCGACGCTCGGGTTGCCGGTGCCGGACTCCAGCTGCGAGAGCGTCGACTTGGCCAGGCCGGCGCGCCGCGCCACCTCGGTCAGGGACAGGCCCGCGCGGGTCCGTTCGCGGCGCAGCGAGGCCGCGATGATCTCCAGGGGCGCGCCCGTGGTTTCTTGCGCCATGCCGTTCGCTCCATCGGTCTTTCTGTTCGCCTTGACGAACACGGGTCCCGTTGTTCACCATAGAACACATGCGTTCGATATGGCGAACACTCGATCGGGCTCTCGCCCGGGACATCGGTCTGGTCTGCCTGGCCGATTGTCTCGTGGGGGTGTCCTACGGCGCGATCGCGGTGGGCTCCGGCTTCCCGATCTGGGCGCCGATGGTGATGTCCCTGCTGGTCTTCGCGGGGGCGTCCCAGTTCATGTTCATCGGGATCGTGGCCTCCGGGGGCAATCCGTTCGCCGCCGTGCTGGCCGGGCTGCTCGTCAACGCGCGGCACCTGCCGTTCGGGTTCGCGCTCGGCGACGTCCTGGGCAAACGGTGGGGCGCGCGGCTGGCCGGCAGCCACCTGATGATCGACGAGTCGGTGGCGTTCGCGCTGGCCCAGGAGGAGCGGCAGCGGCGTCGCGCGGCCTACTGGGCCTGCGGGATCGGCCTGTTCGCCTGCTGGAACCTCGGCGTCGTCGTCGGGGCGTTCGCCGGCACCGCGATCAGCGACACCGACGCGTTCGGGCTGGACGCGGCGTTCCCCGCGGTCCTGCTGGCGCTGGTCCTGCCGTCCCTGCGCGACCGCGCGGCCCGGTTGCCGGTGCTGCTGGGCGTGGTCGTCGCCCTGGTCGCGACGCCGTTCCTGCCCGCCGGCCTGCCGGTGCTGCTCGCCCTGGCCGGCGTCGTCGCCGGGGTCGCGGCGCGCGAACCCCAGCCCGGGTCCGAGCCCGGGGCCGAACCGCAGGAGGTCCGCTGATGGACGGCGCCGAACTGCTCATCGGCACGATCGTGCTGGCCGTGGGCACCTTCGCCTTCCGGCTCGCCGGCCCGCTGCTGCGCGAGCGGGTGAAGCTGTCGCCGCGCGCCGAACGGCTCATGGTGCTCGGCGCGGTGGTGCTGCTGGCGGCACTGGTCGCGGTGAGCGCCCTGACCGAAGGCCACTCGTTCGCCGGCTTCGCCCGGCCCGCCGGGGTGCTGGCCGGGGGAGTCCTGGCCTGGCGCAAGGCCCCGTTCGTGCTGGTCGTCGTCGCGGCCGCCGCGACGGCCGCCCTGCTGCGCCTCGCCGGCGTCCCCTGACCCGCGTCCCGTCCGGTTACGCTCCGGGACCGGGCGCGCGCTGACCTGACGCTCCGCCGCTGCGGGTCTGCGTCTAGGCTGGTGGGAAGGGTCTTTCGGGAGGTTGGGTGTCGTCCAAGCCGGTCGTCGGTGTGCTCGCCATGCAGGGTGCCGTGCGCGAGCACGTCGCGATGCTGGAAGAAGCGGGCGCGCGGGCGGTGCCGGTGCGGCGGGCCACCGAGCTGTCCGAAGTGGACGGTCTGGTGCTGCCCGGCGGCGAGTCGACCACGATGTCCCGGTTGCTCGAGACGTTCGAGCTGCTGGAACCGCTGCGCGCGCGGATCGCCGGCGGGCTGCCCGCGTTCGGCTCGTGCGCCGGGATGATCCTGCTGGCGCGCCAGACCCTCGACGGGCGGCCGGACCAGCAGCAGCTCGGCGGGCTCGACGTGGTCGTCCGGCGCAACGCCTTCGGCAGGCAGGTCGACTCCTTCGAGGCCGACCTGGACTTCGCCGGGGTCGGCGGTGGCGGCGTGCACGCGGTGTTCATCCGGGCTCCGTGGGTCGAGAAGGCCGGTGACGGCGTCGAGGTACTGGCCACGGTCAGCGGCGTCCCCGGCCTGGGCGACGAGGCCGCTAGGATCGTCGCGGTCCGGCAAGGGGCGGTGCTGGCGACCGCGTTCCACCCGGAACTGACGCCCGACGTGCGGGTGCACCGGTTGTTCGTCGACCTCGTGCGACAGGCTGCTTGAGACAGGCTGCTTGAGACGCGGTGCCCGGCCGGGGTACGGAACAGATGGAGGAGAGATGAGCGGCCACTCCAAGTGGGCCACCACGAAACACAAGAAGGCCAACCTCGACGCGAAGCGCGGCAAGCTCTTCGCTCGGTTGATCAAGAACATCGAGGTGGCCGCGCGGACCGGCACCGGTGGTGGCGACCCGGACGGCAACCCCACGCTCTACGACGCCATCCAGAAGGCGAAGAAGAACTCGGTTCCGCAGGACAACATCGAGCGCGCCCGCAAGCGCGGTGGTGGTGAAGAGGCCGGCGGCGCCGACTGGCAGAACATCACGTACGAGGGTTACGGCCCCAACGGCGTGGCGGTGCTGATCGAGTGCCTCACCGACAACAAGAACCGCGCCGCGATGGAGGTCCGCACCGCGCTCACGCGCAACGGCGGCTCCCTCGCCGACCCGGGCTCGGTCGCCTACATGTTCAACCGCAAGGGCGTCGTGATCATGCCGAAGGCGGACGCCACCGAGGACGACGTCCTCATGGCGGTCCTCGACGCGGGCGCCGAGGAGGTCAACGACCTCGACGAGAGCTTCGAGATCGTCTCCGAGGGCGGCGACCTGGTCCCGGTGCGCAAGGCACTGCAGGAGGCCGGGTTCGAGTACGAGTCGGCGGAAATGACGTTCCTCCCGACGGTCAGCGTCCCCCTGGACGCGGACGGCGCGAAGAAGGTCTTCAAGCTGATCGACGCGCTCGAGGATTGCGACGACGTCCAGAACGTCTACGCGAACTTCGACGTTTCGGATGAAGTGCTCGCCGAGGTCGGCTGACGAACCACCGCGAAAAGAGATGCGCCGCGGACATCACCCGCGGCGCATTTCTTTTCCCTTGTCCCGCAACGCATCCCGGCCCGATCGGCAACTTTAGGCGCCCGGGTACTGGGCTGCGGCGGGCTCGTCAGGCAGAATGTGCGCCGTGACCTCGACGACGCACGCCGCCTCCGCCGAAATCGCCGCCGACCTGACGGCGGACGAACAGCGCCTGGTCGAATGGATCGAGACGCAGGCCAAGGAACGCGGGAACGCGGTCGTCACGGTCGCCGGCGACGACGAGGGTGCCGGCTACTGCTTCACCGCCTGCGCGTGGGCGCTGCACAACGTGCCCGAGGCCGTCGTCGTCGGGCTGCCCGACCAGATGGGCCAGGTCCTGCTCGACGCGTACGTCGACCGCGCGGCCAACGGCGAGATCTTCGAGGTCGGCCAGCGCTACGACAACTTCTTCGACGGCGTCCCGGTGGTCCTCGAGCGGGTCGCCAAGGGGCACTACCCCGAGTACTTCGGCACCGCGTTCCTCATCTACCCGGACGGCGACTTCCCGGCGCTGCAGCTGATCGTCGCCACACCGGAGGGCAAATTCCCGTGGCACCCCGACGCGCCCGAGGGCTTCGCGAAGTGGCAGCTCGTGCTCACCGAGAGCGGCGACCCGGAGAGCTGGACCCCGGGCGTCGACGGCCCCTGAATCAGAACTTTCCCAGGTCGGTGGCCGCGGCAGGGTACTGCAGCGCGAGATCGGCCGCCGCGGCGAACTCCACGCAGTCGTCCGTGTAGGGCGGCACCACCACCGTGCCCAGCAGGCTCCACGCGCCCCGCGTGATCGTCGCCTGCCAGGTCCCCGCGGGCACCACGACCTGCGGCCGTTCCCCGGCCGCGACGTCGGCGCCGAGCACCGGCCGCTCGACCGAGCCGTCCGGGTGGAGCAGCAGCATCGCGGCCGGCGCGCCCGCATGGTGCGCGTACACCTCCACCCGGTCCAGCCGGTGCGGTGCCGAGGACTCGGGCGCGACGAGCAGGTAGTAGATCGCGGACCCGGTGTCGGACCGCCAGCTCTGCGCCCACCGCCCGCCTTCGACGGGCAGCGGCTGAAGTCCCAGGTGGGTGATGAAATCCTTCGGCTCCGGCATGTCAGCCATCCTGCCGCAGGCCTGCCCAGTAGCCTCAGGCTCGAACTGATGTTCGCGGCGGGAGGACAAGCGTGCGAGTGCTCGGGGTCGACCCCGGATTGACCAGGTGCGGCCTGGGCGTGGTCGACGGCGGCAAGGGCCGGGTCGTCCGGTGCGTGGCCGTGGACGTCGTGCGCACGCCGCCCGACGCCGATCTCGCGCACCGCCTGCTCGGCATCTCCGACGAGGTCGAGCGCTGGCTGGACAAGTACAAGCCGGCCGCGGTCGCCGTCGAGCGGGTGTTCGCGCAGCAGAACGTCCGGACCGCGATGGGTACCGCGCAGGCCGGCGGCGTCGTCGCGCTGGCCGCCGCGCGCCGGGGCCTGCCGGTCGTGTTCCACACCCCCAGCGAGGTCAAGGCCGCCGTCAGCGGGTCCGGCCGGGCCGACAAGGCCCAGGTCACCGCCATGGTGATGCGGTTGCTCAACCTCGAGGTCGCGCCGCACCCCGCCGACGCCGCGGACGCGCTCGCGCTGGCCATCTGCCACCTCTGGCGGGAGCCGATGCGGGCCCGGCTCGCCGAGGCCGAAGCCCGCGCGGCCGAGATGGCCCGCACGCACAAGGCGCGGCTGGCCGCGGCCGCCAAGCAAGCCACTGTCAGGAAGCCCCCGTTGAAGTCCGCCGTGAAGAAGCCTGGAGCAGCACGATGATCTCGTCCGTACGCGGAGAAGTCCTGTCGGTCGGCCTGGACCACGTCGTGGTCGAGGTCGGCGGGGTCGGCTTCGCGGTGCAGGCCACCCCGGCGACCCTGGCCACCCTGCGCCGCGGCGAAGAGGCCCGGCTGCACACCGCCCTGATCGTGCGCGAGGACTCGCTGACGCTGTTCGGGTTCGCCGACGCCGACGCGCGGGAGCTGTTCGGGCTGCTGCAGACGGTGTCCGGGATCGGGCCGCGGCTCGCGCTGGCCACCCTCGCCGTGCTCGACCCCGACAAGCTGCGCGGCGCGCTGGTCGAAGGCAACATCACCGTGCTCACGTCGGTGCCCGGCATCGGCCGCAAGGGCGCCGAGCGGCTCACCCTGGAGCTGCGGGACAAGGTCACCGCGCTCGGCGCCGGGGACGCGCCGGCCGTCACGGCCCCCGGCGCGTTGCGCGCCGAGGTCGTCGAGGCGCTCGCCGGGCTCGGGTTCCCGGCGAAGCAGGCCGAGCAGGCCGTGGACCAGGTGCTCGCCGACGGTGACGGCCACACGACGTCGAGCGTGCTGCGCGCTTCGCTGACCACTCTCGGCCGGAAGCGGTAGGGCGCCTTGATGGACCATGACGCCGTGACCGAGGAAGAGGACGACGCCCTCTCGGCGTGGGCCCAGACCGGCGAGGAGAACGTCGAGGGCACGCTGCGGCCCCGTCGGCTCGACGAGTTCGTCGGCCAGCCGCGGGTCCGCGAGCAGCTGGAGCTGGTGCTGGAGAGCGCGCGGCGGCGCGGGGTGCCGCCCGACCACGTCCTGCTGTCCGGCCCGCCCGGGCTGGGCAAGACGTCGATGGCGATGATCGTCGCGGCCGAGCTGGGCGCGGCGCTCAGGATCACGTCCGGGCCGGCCCTGGAACGGGCCGGCGACCTCGCCGCGATGCTGTCCAACCTCGCGCCCGGCGACGTCCTGTTCATCGACGAGATCCACCGGATCGCCCGCCCCGCCGAGGAGATGCTCTACCTGGCGATGGAGGACTTCCGGGTCGACGTCGTGGTCGGCAAGGGCCCGGGCGCCACGAGCATCCCGCTGGAGATCGCGCCGTTCACGCTGGTCGGGGCGACCACCCGGTCCGGCTCACTGACCGGCCCGCTGCGCGACCGGTTCGGCTTCACCGGCCAGATGGAGTTCTACAGCGACACCGAGCTGGAGCTGATCGTCCGGCGGGCCGCGACGATCCTCGACATCCCGATCGACCGCGACGGCTGCGCCGAGATTGCCGGCCGCTCGCGGGGCACACCCCGGATCGCGAACCGGCTGCTGCGGCGCGTGCGCGACTACGCCGAGGTCCGCGCCGACGGCAAGGTGACCGTGGCGATCGCCCGGGCCGCGCTGGCCGTCTACGACGTCGACGAGCTGGGCCTCGACCGGCTCGACCGGGCCGTGCTCACCGCCCTGACCAAGTCGTTCGGCGGCGGGCCGGTCGGCATCTCGACCCTGGCGGTCGCCGTGGGGGAGGAGGCGACCACCGTGGAAGAGGTGTGTGAGCCCTACCTCGTGCGCGCCGGTATGCTCGCCCGCACCCCGCGCGGCCGGGTCGCCACCGCGACCGCGTGGGAACACCTCGGTCTGGTGCCGCCCGCCGACCACCCGGGGCGCCCCGACCAGGGCGGATCGGCGCCGTTCCAGCAGGACTGAGCGGCCCGTACCGGCGGGTGGGTGCTGGCGTCCGCGCCGGTACCTGGCACACTCGACAGGAGCACACCACCCAAAAACCGGACATTTCGGCTGGGCCCGGAGTCCGTCGAACGGAGAATCATGCAAAACCTTTTGCTGCCACTGCTGCTCGTGCTCGTCCTCGCCGTGCCGCTGGTGATGAGCTCGCGCAAGCAGAAGAAGCAGCAGGCGGCGCAGCAGGACCTGCAGAGCAGCCTGGCGCCCGGTGACCGCGTGATGACCACTTCCGGTCTTTACGGCACCGTCGCCGACACCTCGGGCGACAACACGATCGACATCGAGATCGCCCCGGGCGTCGTCACCACCTGGCTGCGCCTCGCGGTCCGCGAGAAGGTCGAGCCGGTCGTCGAGACCGACGAGGACTCGGTCGGCGAGGTGTCGTCGGACGCCCCGGCCGAGGAGTCGATCATCGAGTCGAGCTCCGGCATCAAGGACGACGAGCCGGCCACGACCGCGCAGGTCGCGCCCCCGCTGGAGCACGGCAAGAAGTAAGGCCCCGCGCCTCCCCTGGGCAGGGCGCGAAACCTCCGACGAAAGTCGGTATGGCCGCAACGCCGGGCTCACGCAGCACCGAGTAGTGTCTCGGTGCTGCGTGCGTGTCCGCCGTCATACCCGTGCCCGGGAGTGAATCGCACACAGTCCCGGCCCGGAAACCCTCCGGGCGGGCACCGCAACGTCGGGGTTCCCACCCAGTCCGAGGAGACCGAAGCACCGTGGCAGCATCGGCCGGGCATCTCCGCCCGGGACGCTATCTCGCCCTGTTCGCCTTGATCGTGATCGTGCTGTACGCGCTGGTGTTCCTCACCGGCAACCACAAGCCGACCCCGAAGCTGGGCATCGACCTGCAGGGCGGCACCCGGGTCACGCTCACCGCCCGTACCCCGGACGGTGGCCAGCCGACCCGGGAGTCCCTGAACCAGGCGCGCCAGATCATCGAGCGCCGTGTCAACGGGATCGGCGTCGGTGGCACCGAGGTCCTCCTCGACGGCAACAACGTCGTGATCACCGTCCCCGGCGAGCAGGGTGACCAGGCGAAGAACCTGGGCAAGACGGCCAAGCTGGGCTTCCGGAAGGTCGTCGCCAACGCGACGCAGCCGGTCGTGCCCCCGCAGACCACGCCGCCGACCGGCGTTCCGACCGGGACGCAGGCCCCGACGTCGGGCACCCCGAGCAAGCCCCCGGCGTCCTCCGGCGCGCCGGTCGCCAGCTCGAGCGCTCCGCCGTCCAGCCCGGCCGCCGGTGGTGGCGGTGCTCCCGCCGCCGCGCCCGCGCAGGCGCCGAGCACCACCCCGGCCCCGCCGAGCACCACGCCGCCGCCCGCGTCGAGCCAGGCCCCGGCCCCGGCCCCGGTGGACGGTTCGGTCGACGCCGACACCGCGAAGCAGATCCAGGCCGCGAAGGCCGTCCGGCAGAACCCGCAGATGATCGGCGCCGACGGCAACCCGAACCAGGAGCTCGTCGCCCAGGCGATGGCGGCGATCACCTGCGCGCCGAACGCCAAGGACCCCCTCGAGGGCAACGACGACCCCAAGCTGCCGCTGGTCGCCTGCGGTGACCACGACACGTACAAGTACCTGCTGGAGCCGGAGTTCCTGCCGGGTACCGAGATCGCCGACTCGAGCTCGGGCTACGACCAGCAGCGCGGCCAGTGGGTGGTGAACCTCAGCTTCAAGAGCGAGGGCACCAAGATCTGGGCGGACTTCACCTCGAAGAACACCAACCAGCAGGCCGCGTTCGTGCTCGACACGCAGGTCGTGTCCGCGCCGAACATCCAGGTCGCGATCCTGGACGGCAACACCCAGATCACCGGCAAGTTCACCCAGTCCGAGGCGAAGGACCTCTCGGACATCCTGAAGTACGGCTCGCTGCCGCTGTCGTTCGCTTCCTCGGACGCGACCACGGTGTCGGCCACGCTGGGCCTGGCCTCGCTGCAGGCCGGCCTGATCGCCGGCGGCATCGGCCTGCTGGTGGTCTTCATCTACTGCCTGTTCTACTACCGGCTGCTCGGCGTGCTCACCATCCTGTCGCTGGCGCTGTCCTTCTCGCTGGTGTTCGCGGTGCTGGTGCTGCTCGGGCGCTGGATCGGCTACACGCTGGACCTGGCGGGCATCGCCGGCCTGATCATCGCCATCGGCATCACGGCGGACTCGTTCGTCATCTACTTCGAACGAATAAAGGACGAGATCCGGGAGGGCCGGACGTTCCGGTCCGCGGTGCCGCGCGGCTGGACCCGCGCCCAGCGCACGATTCTGGCTTCGGACGCGGTGAGCTTCCTGGCCGCGGCGATCCTGTACATCATCGCGGTCGGCGACGTCCAGGGCTTCGCGTTCACCCTCGGCATGTCCACGGTGCTCGACCTGGTGATCGTCTACCTGGTGACGCACCCGCTGGTCGCGATCGCGTCCACGTCGAAGTCGAAGTTCCTGTCCAATCCCAAGTACCTGGGCCTGGGTGCCGTGCAGCAAGTGGGTTCGCAGCGCAAGTCGGCTTCGGTCGGCCGCGCGAACGTGAAGGAGGCCTGACGTGGGCGTCGAGGAACTGGGCAGGGACGCCGACGGCGACATGAAGGTCGCGGCGAAACCCGGCAAGAAGGAAAGCATCTTCCGCCGCCTCTACGTCGGCAGCGGCGCGTTCGACGTCGTCGGCAAGCGCAAGCGCTGGTACATCTTCTTCGCCGCGCTGGTGCTGGTGTGCCTCGCGTCGATGATCTTCCGCGGCTTCAACTACGGCATCGAGTTCGAGGGCGGCACGCAGCTGCAGATGCCGGCCAACGGCATCCACGGCGTGATCACCGAGGACCAGGCCAAGGTCTCGTTCGAGAAGGCCCTCGGCCACCCGGCCGCGGAGACGCAGAAGGTCGGCACGGGTGACGCGTCGACCATCCAGATCCGCACCGAGACGCTGGACGCGGCGGACGTCGCCAAGCTCAAGCAGACCCTGTTCCAGGATCTGGGGCCGATCGGCAGTAACAAGCAGCCGAGCGTGCAGGCGATCAGCGACAGCGCGGTCAGCGCGTCCTGGGGTGGGGAGATCTCGCAGAAGGCGCTGATCGCCCTCATCGTGTTCCTCGTCGCGGTGGTCATCTTCCTGGCGATCTACTTCGACCTGCGGATGGCGTCGGCGGCGCTCGTTTCGCTGCTGCACGACATCTTCGTCACCGCGGGTGTGTACTCGCTGATCGGTTTCGAGGTCACGCCGGCGACGGTGATCGGCCTGCTGACGATCCTCGGGTTCTCGCTGTACGACACGGTGGTGGTGTTCGACAAGGTCCGCGAGAACACGCGCGGCCTGCTCGGGCTGACCCGCCGCACGTTCGGCGAAGCCGCGAACCTGGCGCTGAACCAGACCCTGATGCGGTCGTTCAACACCGCGTTCATCGCGCTGCTGCCGATCCTCGGCCTGCTGATCGTCGGGTACGTGCTGCTCGGCTCCGGCACGCTGCAGGACCTGGCGCTCGTGCAGCTCACCGGCACGATCGTCGGTGTCCTGTCGTCGGTCGCGCTGGCGACGCCGCTGCTGGTCGACTTCAAGATGCGCGACCCGAAGTACCGGCAGCAGGCCGAGCGGGTCCAGCAGCGCCGGGCCAACCAGGAGCGCAAGGCCGCGAGCGACGACTTCGACGCTTCGGACGACGACGCCCTGGCGAAGGAACTGCGCAAGGAGAAGGCGTACGCCGCCGCGGCGAGCGTGCCCACCCGGATCCAGAAGCAGCGCCCGTCGGGCAAGCCGGCCGGGAAGCGGAAGCGCTGACGTGGACCTGGAAAAGGCTCTCGGCCTGATCGCCGAGGTGCCGGACTTTCCCGAGCCCGGCGTGCTGTTCCGCGACCTGAGCCCGATGTTCGCGGACGCGGGCGCGTTCAAAGCCGTGACCGACGCGCTGGCGAGCACCCTCGACCCCCAGGTCGAGGCGCTCGCCGGCGTGGAGGCCCGCGGCTTCCTCCTGGCGGCGGCCGTCGGGTACGCCCGCGGTCTCGGCGTCGTGCTGATCCGCAAGCCGGGCAAGCTGCCGCAGGTCGCGGGCCGGGTGGACTACGCGCTGGAGTACGGCACGGCCACGGTCGAGCTGCCGGCCGGCGTGGTGCGCCCCGGCCAGCGCGTCGCCATCCTGGACGACGTCCTGGCCACGGGCGGCACGGTCGCGGCGACCGCCAAGCTCCTGGAGGACGCGGGCGCGGTCGTCGACAGCGTCTCGGTGGTCCTGGAGCTGGCGGCCCTCGGCGGCCGCCAGGTCCTGGGGGACCGGAAGATCCACGCGCTGCAGGTCTGCTGAACCTGTCTACCGCTGCTTGTCGTGAGTGTTCAGTCGGGTTAGAACCCGACTAAACACTCACGAGGGCGGCGGCGAGAGCGGAACTCCCTGGTCAAGGCGTTTTGATCACCCGCAATGGGCGCACCCGGCGGGGTCGTGGGACCGAGCGGCTACCCTGGGGGTTCGAAGGCCGCACGAGCAGCAGGAGGTGCGGGTGAGCCAGGAGCTCGACGCCGCGGTGCCCGCTCAAGAGGGCGCCCCGCAGAACGGGCAGGCGGCGGCACAGCCCGCGTCGCCGAAGCCGAACGGCGCGGCGCCGAACCCGTCCGCCACGCGACGGGTGCGAGCCCGCCTCGCCCGGCGGATCACCGCCCAGCGCGCCGCCCCGGTCAAGCAGGTCCTGGAACCCCTCGCGGTCATCCACCGCGAACTCCACCCCAACGCCGACCTCGGGTTGCTGCAGCGCGCCTACGACGTCGCCGAGGAGCTGCACCGCAACCAGCGGCGCAAGTCCGGCGACCCGTACATCACGCACCCCCTGGCGGTGGCCACGATCCTCGCCGAGCTGGGCATGGACACCACGACCCTCGTCGCGGCGCTGCTGCACGACACGGTCGAGGACACCGGCTACGCCGTCGAGAGCCTGAAGGCCGACTTCGGCGAGAAGGTCGCCGAGCTGGTCGACGGCGTCACGAAGCTGGACAAGGTCAAGCTCGGCACGTCCGCCGAGGCCGAGACCATCCGCAAGATGGTCATCGCGATGGCCAAGGACCCCCGGGTGCTGGTCATCAAGCTCGCCGACCGGCTGCACAACATGCGCACGATGCGCTTCCTCCCGCCGGAGAAGCAGGCCCGCAAGGCGCGCGAGACCCTCGAGGTCCTCGCCCCGCTGGCCCACCGGCTCGGCATGGCCACGGTGAAGTGGGAGCTGGAGGACCTCGCGTTCGCCATCCTGCAGCCGAAGAAGTACGACGAGATCGTGCGCCTGGTCGCCGACCGGGCACCTTCGCGCGACATCTACCTGCGCTCGGTGATCACCGACCTGACCAGCAACCTCGTGTCGTCGCGGATCACCGCGAAGGTCGAGGGCCGGCCGAAGCACTACTACTCGATCCACCAGAAGATGATCGTCCGCGGCCGCGACCTGGACGACATCCACGACCTGGTCGGCGTGCGGATCCTGGTCGAGGACGTCCGCGACTGCTACGCGGCGATGGGCGTCGTCCACGCGCTGTGGCAGCCGGTGCCCGGCCGCTTCAAGGACTACATCGCGCAGCCGCGGTTCAGCGTCTACCAGTCGTTGCACACCACGGTGATCGGCCCGGACGGCAAGCCCCTCGAGGTGCAGATCCGCACCTACGAGATGCACCGCACGGCCGAGTACGGCATCGCCGCGCACTGGCGGTACAAGGAAACCAAGGGCACGCACAACGGCAACGCCGTGGACGTCGACGAGATGGCGTGGATGCGCCAGCTGCTCGACTGGCAGCGGGAAGCGGCCGACCCGGGCGACTTCCTCGAGTCGCTGCGGTACGAACTGGCCGCGCGCGAGATCTTCGTGTTCACGCCGAAGGGCGACGTCATCACGCTGCCCGTCGAGTCGACCCCGGTCGACTTCGCCTACGCCGTGCACACCGAGGTCGGGCACCGCTGCATCGGCGCCCGCGTCAACGGCCGGCTGGTCGCGCTGGAACGCAAGCTGGAAAACGGCGAAGTCGTCGAGATCTTCACCTCGAAGGCGGAGAACGCCGGCCCGAGCCGCGACTGGCTGCAGTTCGCGGGGTCGCCGAAGGCGCGCGCGAAGATCCGGCAGTGGTTCGCCAAGGAACGCCGTGACGAGGCGATCGAAGGCGGCAAGGAAGCCATCACCAAGGAGATCCGCAAGGTCGGCCTGCCGATCCAGCGGCTCGTCTCCGCGGAATCCATGGGCTCGATCGCCACCGAGCTGCGCCACGCCGACATCTCGTCCCTGTACGCGGCGGTCGGGGAGGGCCACACCAGCGCCAAGCACGTCGTCCAGCGCCTGGTCGCGCTCATCGGCGGCGTCGACGCGGCGGAGGAGGAGCTCGCCGAGCGCGCGACGCCGTCCACCGTCACCCGGCGGCGCGGCTCCAACGACGTCGGCGTGGTGGTCAAGGGCGCGAGCGACGTCTGGGCGAAGCTGGCCCGCTGCTGCACCCCGGTCCCGGGCGACGAGATCCTCGGTTTCGTGACCCGCGGCGGCGGTGTCTCGGTGCACCGCACCGACTGCACCAACGCCGGCGACCTGCAGTCCCAGCCCGAGCGGCTGGTCGAGGTCGAGTGGGCGCCTTCGGCGTCGTCGGTCTTCCTGGTGGCCATCCAGGTCGAGGCCCTCGACCGGCACCGCCTGCTCTCGGACGTGACGAAGGTGCTGGCCGACGAGAAGGTCAACATCCTGTCGGCTTCGGTGACGACGTCCCGCGACCGGGTCGCGGTCAGCCGCTTCTCGTTCGAGATGGGCGACCCGAAGCACCTGGGCCACGTCCTGAAGGTGGTCCGCGGCGTGGAAGGCGTCTACGACGTCTACCGCGTGACGTCGGCTTCGTAGAAGACCAACAGGTTGTGGAAGCCGAGCTGATCGCGGGGCTGTGGTCATAACCGGCTCGACCGGACGCGAAGAAATTGTCGAATGTCGGCTGCCGGCGCATTCCCGGAATCAGAGGCCGTGCCGCCGGATGAGCGGGCCGACCCGGGTCGCCTCGAGCTGCCAGCGTTGTTTCCGGAACCGCAGGACCACGGCGGCCGCCGCGGCACTGCTCACCGTTGCCGACGCCGCCGCGAGAAGCACGCTGCCGCCGGCCATCGACCACCACACCAGCCCGCAGCCGGCGAGCGTCGCGGCGATCAGGAGGGCGGCGGCGAGCCGTGCGGGCTGCCAGACCCAGCGGTCACCCTCGTCGACCGCGGCCTGCAGGGAACGCGCACGGTGCAGGAGTTCGACGTCATCGACGGCCAGTTCCGGGACGCGCCGGGCGGCCTCGGCGCAGAGCCGGCGCTGCCGGCCGGTCGTCATCACCGGCGTTCCGTCACGGGTCACGCTGCACGCTTCCACGGCGCGGCGATAAAGGACCGTCGCCAATTCCCGGCGGATTTCCGGAGCCGCCCCGTCGTTGGTCAATAACCGTTCCAGTTCGGCGATCCGCCGCGAATCCTCTTCGAACAAGATCACTCCCGAAAATGCGGTGCCACGTTCTGTGAGTGCATGCTACGGTCTGCAAATTGCAGGTGGTGGGGAGGCTACCGAAACGGGGAGGTGAAATGCCGGTTCGTGGTCAGCTCGGTTCCCGGCGGCTGGCGATCGCCGTCTTCGCGGCGAACCTCGTCGGCTGCGCCCTGGTGGGCACCACCTGGGTGGTGCTGAACCGCGCGCCGGAACCGGCGCCGCCGGTCGAGCCCGGCCTCGCGCTGGGGGACACCCCGGCCACGCTTTCCTCGCCGCCGCCCGGGATACCGACACCGACGACCGCGGCCGAGGCACCGGCCACGCTGGTCCGGGTGAGCGGGCCGGAAGGGCTCGAGACCGTCATCCCGGCCGGCTGGCCGACGAAGACGCTGCCGGAACCGGGCAGCGTCCAGGCGAGTGATCCGGCGGACTCCCGCCGGATCCTCAAGTTCGGCGGCGCACCGCCGTCCGACGGCTCCGACATCGTGACCTACCACGAGCGGTACGAGCGGCAGATCGCCCGCCGCGCCGGGTACACCCGGCACCGTCTGCGGTCCACGACGCTGCGCGGAGCCGAGGCGGTCGACTGGGAGTTCGCCTGGGACGCGCCCGAAGGCCGGCGCCACGTGCGCGCGTTCTACTGGCGCAGCAACGGGATCGAGTACTACGTCTACGCGCACGGACCCGAGCCGAGCTGGCCGGAGACCGCCGAGGTGGTTCAGCGGATGCTCGACGACGCCACCCCCTGACCCGAGAAACCCGAGGGAGCAGCATGTCCCCAGGCACGGCCGACGACACCACGCGCTACCTGTGCGCGGCCTCCTACCTCGATCCCGCCTACAGCACGCGGGCGATCACCGAGTTCCTCGTCGAGCCCACCCGGCCGGTGCCGCCGTCGCCGGGGCTCGACGCCGGCCGCGTGCTCACCGAGGCGGTGCGGGCGCGGGCCCGCCGGAAGAACTACGACGGGCTGCTGGTCCTGCTGATGGCGATCGTCATCGGGCTGTCGTGGGACAACCCGCTGCTCTACGGCTGGATCGTGCTGTCGGTCGTCCTGGTGGTGGCGCGGTCGGGGAAGGCCGCCTCCGCAGCACAGCGGTCGTTCAACCCGAAGACGATGATCGTCCTCGGGATCGCCGTCCTGGTCGTGGTGGTGCTGCTGCCCTACGCGGACGAGATCTTCGGCTCCGGGAGCCGTTACTCCTCCGACTACTACGACGATTATTCGAACAGCTCCGCGGGTGGTGACACCGCCCGGATCGTCATCGGGGTCGTGCTGGCCCTGATCGTGCTCGTGGTCGTCACGCTCGAACGCTGGTCCCTGTGGAGCCTGCTGACGACGCGTTTCAAGCGCTACGCCGCTCCCGCGGCCGACAGCGGCAGCACCCTCAGCGGGGTGTTCACCGAGGACTTCCGCGAGCAGCTCGCCCGGTACCAGCGGGGCGACGAGTTCGCCGGGGTGCCCGGTGCGCCGCTGGTGGTCTACCGCGGCTACAACCCGTTCGTGGGCGCCGGGTTCCGGCGCGACGCCTGGTCCATGGCGATTCCGCTGGAGCGGCTCGATGAGGACGAGAGCGATCCGGCGACGCACCGGGAGCTCACCACCGAAACGCTGTACGAAGGGATCCGCGAGGCGATCGGGAACCTCCGCCGTTCGGGCTCGCTGTCACCCGACCACCGGCTGGGCGGGCTGACCGTGACCGAAGCGGTGTTCACCCCGGCCGCCGAGCTCGTCGACCACCTGGCCGAGCCGGAAGCCGCGGCCTACCTGCCCGACATCGAGTACCCGCCGCACACCCGGCTGACCGCGGCCGACGTCGACCGGCTCCGGATGGAACCGAAGGAGTGGGCGCGCTACTACCTGTGCTTCCAGGTGGAGACCTGGGACCGGGATCTCGTGCTCACGACGTTCCTGCACGTCGCGGTGGACGAGACGACGCTGTACGTCGAGTGGACGCCGTTCATGCTGCCGCCGATCCGGGCCGACTACCGCGTGGTGGACAAGATGCGGCCGGACTCGCTGCGCCCGCTCGGTCAGGGTTTCCTGGCGTGGCTGGAGATGCCGGCGAGCCTGCCCGGCCGGATCGCGAACCTCGCGTCCTGGATCCGGCGGCCCAAGCGCGAGCCCGGCGTCCTCGACCCGGACCGCTACGGCGCCGCGAGCACCCTGCGCGAGCTCGCATCGGTGAACCTGTTCACCGACTACTTCCAGCTCGTCGACATCGAACGGTACGAGAAGATCATCGAAAGCCGGCTCCTGCCGGCGATCGGCGGCCTGCTCGGCGACGCCGGGTTCTCGACGGCGAAGTTCGAGGAGCAGGCGGCGGTCGTGATCAACAACGACATCACCATCGGCGGCGACAACCGCGCCCCGATCACCCAGACCGGGCAGCGCGGCCCGCGGCCGCGCCCGCCCCGCACCCCCGGCCGCCTGGCCCGGACGGAGGCCTGATGAGGGACCGCGTCACGAACAAGCTCAGCATCGGCGGGGACAACTCCGGGCGGATCACCCAGACCGGCATCGGGGGCGGCGGCGGGGACACCGCGGTCCCGGCGTTGCTCGACCTGGTCGAGCGGCTGGCCGGCGAGGTGCGCGGCAAGGAGCTCGCGAAGCAGGAGGTGCTGGAGGACACCCTGGGCGACCTGGCGGCCGACCTGCGCGCGGGGGACGCGGTGGCGCCGGCGGTGGTGCGCAGCCGCTGGGAGAAGGTCAAGGGCCTGCTGGGCGGCGTGGTGCAGTTCTCCGAACTGGTGGCGAAGATCTCCGACCAGGTGCAGAAGATCTTCACCTGAGCCGGCCTAGAGGACCTTCCGCAGGAGCGCGTTGACGTCGTCGGGGCGTTCGAGTGCGGGCAGGTGGCCGGTGTCGGCGAGTTCCACGAGTTCGGCGTTCGGCAGGGAATCGGCGATGTGCCGGGAAAGCTCGACCAGGCCCAGCGCGTCCGACAGGCCGATCACCACCTGAGCCGGCGTGGCGATCCCGGCCAGCCGGTGTCGGGTGTCCGGGACCCGCTCCGTCCACTGTGGAGCGGTCGACAGGCGGTGGTACACCTGTTCGCACATGTCCCGGACCAGCGCGAGCATTTCGGGCGGCAGCACGGCGACGTCCCGCTCGGGACCCGCGACCAGGTACCGGATGTTGGCCTCGGACATGGCCTTCACGTCCGCCGGGTCGACGTCGCGGGTCAGCTCCGCGATGTCCGCCTGCATGTGGTCGGGCCAGGTGTGCCCGCTGAGGCCGGAGCCGAGCAGCACCAGCCGGGTGACCCGCTCCGGCGCGGCGAGCGCGGTGTCCATCGACACCGCGCCGCCCATCGACGCCCCGACCAGCGTGGCCTGCTCGATCCCCCGGGCATCGAGCAGGGCCAGCAGGTCCTCGTGGTGGGCGAACTCGCCGAGGCCATCGGCGGATTCGCCGAAGCCGCGGCGGTCGTAGCGGATCACCCGGTGGGTGGCGGCGAGCGCGGTGAACTGCGGCTCCCACATCCGGCGGTCGCCGATCGCGGCGTGCAGCAGCACGACCGCGGGCCCTTCGCCCGCTTCGTCGTACCCGAACGTCGTCCCGTTCAACCCGATCGTCGCCATGGGCCCCAAGCTAGCGCCGCGACCGCGTCACACACCCGGGGTTTCGCTCAGGGCGAGAAGCTAATGTGCCAGGCATGACGGACGGATTCGACTTCACGCGCGACGGCGAGGTGGCGCGGCTGACCTTCGCCCGGCCCGAGAAGATGAACGCGATCACCTACGGCATGTGGTCGGCGATCCCGGACGTCGTCGCCGACGTCGAGGCCGATCCCACGCTCAAGGTGCTCGTACTCGCGGGCGGCGGGAAGCACTTCTCGGCGGGCGCGGACATCAGCGAATTCGGCGAGCTGCGCACCACCGCCGACGGCGCGGCGACCTACGACAAAGCCGTCGAAGGCGCGGTGGCCGCGCTGACGTCGATGCGGAAGCCGTCGGTCGCGATGATCCAGGGCAACTGCATCGGCGGCGGCTGCCAGGTGTCGGTCGCCTGCGACTTCCGCTTCGCCGCGGAGGGTTCGCGCTTCGGCATCACGCCGGCGAAGCTCGGCATCGTCTACCACTTCGACTCGACCCGCCAGCTGGTGTCGCTGGTCGGCCCGGCGCACGCGAAGTACTTCCTGCTCTCCGGCGAGCTGATCACGGCCGCCCGGGCCCGCGAGATCGGCCTGCTCAACGACGTCTTCCCGGCCGACGACCTCGAGGCGTCGACGCTGGAGTTCGTGCGGACGCTGTGCTCGCGCTCGCAGGCGTCGGTCCGCGGAATGAACCGGATCATCGAGAAGATCGTCGCCGGCCAGGAGACCTCGGACGCGGAGGTCGAGGAGATCCGGTCCGAGGCCCTGCACGGCGAGGACTACGCGGAGGGCGTCGCGGCTTTCCTGGATCGGCGCCCGCCGAATTTCACCTTTCGCTGATCCGCAATCTGGTGAACCAGCTCGCGTGTCGATCCACTGTCGCCGACGCGCGGAGTGGTGGTTCGACCTGGGCCAGGACCAGGCCCGCGGCGGCGCGTCTCAGCGCCCGGCCCCGGCCGGCTGCTCGTTCAGGTACAGGAACGCGCCGAGGCCGTGGAAGTCGCTGGTGGCGCGCGGCCGGTCGAGGTAGTAGCGGCCGTTGCCGACGTTGGTCCCGACGCTGATGTCGGTGATGGCGGTGGTGCCGTCGGCGGCCTGGGAGAGGTACCGGACGACGCCGACGACGACGGCGCCGCGCTGCGGGGCTGCCGCGTGCAGCGCGTCGACCGTGGCGGCGCCGAACCAGCCGACCGCGCGGCACCACACGTCCGGGGACAACCCCGTCATCGGATCGGCTCAGCTCTGCTTCCGGCGCTCGTCGAACGCGTGGTACAGCAATCCGCTCGGATGGCGCAGACGAGTGAAATAGGTGACGAGCTGGTCAGCCGATTCGGTACTGCTCGCGCCGTCGCCGAATACCTTTCCGTACCGGGCCAGGAATGGGTCGAGCATGAATGCGCCGTCGGCCCACAGCTGCCCGGTCAACCCCGTGTTGTGCATGAATCCGCCGTCGGTGTAACCGGGGCCCAACGACGCGGCGGGGTGCGCGGCTTCGGCGGGTTGCCCGAGCAAGGTCAGTCCGAGAACGGCGGCGAGGACGACGCGAAGTGTTTTCCGGAATGCCAAATAACCCAGCCCCTTTGCTGCGCGGAAAGCGGCGGCGGTGTCGGTCGTCGATCTTCCGCGAAGGTTCCGGAGCCGGTCAACCGCCCGCGGGTGGAAACGGCCGGACAACACCGGACTGATAATATCGTCAGGCGTCCAGGTAATCGCGGAAATGCTCGGCGACGACGTCGGTGACGCCGGCGGGACCGAGCCGGCCGTCGATCTCGATGACCCGGATGCCCAGCTCCCGCGCCGAGCGCACGGCCTGCGCGGCGAGCAGCCGGTCCCGCGTCAGCCGGGTGCGCTGCTCCGGGATCGCGGGCTCCTCCGGCCGGTGCCGCAGCTGGTGCTGGCGGAACAGCTCGGTCGGCACGAGCACGACCATCCGGCCCGGCGAGTCCACCAGCGGCGCGACCAGCTCCGGGCGCAGCCCCCAGCCTTCGGCGAGGATCGGCCGCGGCGACGTCAGCGCCCGCAGGTCCGCCAGGGCGCAGTCGAACCGGTGCCGGACCTCGGTCATCAGCTGCTCGTCGCCGGCCGCGTCCGCGGCGGGCCGGGTCCGGTGGTCGTGGTGGTAGGTCGTCAGGCCGTGCCGCTCCGCGAGCAGCCGGGCGACGGTGGACTTCCCGGTCCACGGGGCGCCGCCGATCCACAGCGCCTTCCGCAGCGTGCCGAAGGGATCCCAGGTCATCACACGACTATCGCGGGCCCGGCGGGCCGATGGCCAGTGTTCCGGCACCGGTTGATCCGTTCAGCGCAGAGTGACCCGGCACGCACGGGCCGGCGTCACTCGCTTTCGTCGTCCACGACGAGCACGGTGGCGTCCGGCTCGTGGGCGGGGCCCAGCCGGAACCGGAACTGTGAGCCGGGGCGGATCGCGGCGATCACCTGGGTGTCGGCCGTGTCGAAGAAGATGATGGAGTGCTCGGCGGTGATCGGCTCGTGCCGCAGCACCACCGGCAGCCGGTCCGATGACTGGTCCGGCCGCGGCAGCGGGACGACCACGGGGATCGGCAGGGTGCCGCTGACCGACCCGGACCCGTCGTCGTCCGCCACGGGCCAGACCGGCTCGAACGGCTCGGGCGGATCGAACGGTTCGAACGACCGGGCCGGTTCGAACGGCTCGGCCGGGTGGACCGGCTCCGCCGGTCGGAACGGCACCGGCGGGACGACTCTCGGCCGGCGTCGCCACCAGAGCCCGGCGATCAGCCCGGTGAGCAGGCCGCCGGTGCCGCTGACCGCGGACGCCAGCCCGGCGCCCAACCCCGGCCCGGCCGCTTCGGGAGCGGCCTGCGCGGCCGGGACGACCGGCGGCACGGCGGGCAGTGGCCCGTACTTCACCGCGGGGTCGCGGGCGTCGTCGGGCAGCTGGAGGACCTGGCCCGGCTCGATCGCCCCCGGATCGTCGAACGGCGTGCCGTCGGGCCGTGGCCTGCCCTTGTTGAGCGTGAAGATCTCCTGGAACCGCTGCCCGTCGCCGAGCGCTTTCTCGGCGATCTTGAACAACGTGATGTCCTCGGGGTTCGCGGCGTGCGGGACGATGAAGTACTTCACCGACGGCGGGGGCGGTGGCGCGGACTGGGCGAGCGCGGGCCCGCCGGCCAGCACCGCGAACAGGGCACCGGCGCAGGCGGCCTGGCCGGTCCTCCCGAGGACGCGGCGCACCGCGGGGACCCGGATTTCGGCCATCGTCGCCCACCCTCTCCCCGGTGGCACAAACGGCCCCGGTGTTCCCCTCTACACGGGGCGGGTGGAGGCGTGGTTCAGATCCCGGTGGCGCGCGAGGCGTCGCCGCGGGTCAGATCTCGTCCCAGGGCACGGTTTCGTAGGCCTCGGCGAGCAGCTTCACGGCGCGGTCCGCGGGCGGCAGCACGAAGTCGTCGACGGAGGCGACCGGGCGGCCCGGGGTCTCCGAGTTGGTGACGAACATCGCGTCGAACCCCGGCAGGTCGGCGGGCCGGACCTCGCGCGTCTCCTGCGGGACGCCGAGCCGTTCCAGCGCCTCCCGCTGCACGAGCATCGTGATCCCCGGCAGCACCGCGGCGTCCGGCCAGACGACCGTGTCACCGGCCAGGAATCCCGCGTTCCACACCGACGCCTCGCTGATCCGGCCCTGGTGGTCGACGAACAGCGCGTCGTCGTAGCCCGCGAGCTCGGCCTGGCGGGCGTGGTGGATGAGCCCGAACGTGCCGAGGTGCTTGACCTGCGGCAGGTCCCGCTCGTACCGCACGATCCCCAGGCGCAACGGCGCCGGGTCGACCGGGTGCGGCGGCAGGGTCCGGACCAGGATCTCCGGCTTCATCGGTTCGGTGAAGGACCGCGTGAGCACCATGACCCGCACCGAAAGGGCGGGTTCGCCGTCGATCGCGTGCCGGACGTGAGAACGCACCAGATCGGTGTCGAGCTCCGCGCCGAACAGCAGGCGGGTGCTCGTGGTGAGCCGGTGCAGGTGTTGGGAAAGACCGCGGACCCGCCCGTCCCGGACCTGCATCGCGGTGAAATGACCGTAGGAGGTCATTCCCGCGACGAAGGCGCCCGGGCCGAGCGGGTCCCCGTTCAGCTCGATGCGGTGCGGCACTACTGGACGGTGACGCCCGTGAACTTCACCTGCTTGGTAGGCGCACCCGTGCCGTCCTGCGGGTTCGGGTTCGCGATGCCGGCCTTGGCCACCGCGTCCAGCACCTTCAGGCCGTCGTCGGTGATGCTGCCGAACACCGAGTAGTCCGGGGACAGCTCGGCGTCGCCGTAGACCATGAAGAACTGGCTGCCGCCGGAGTTCGGGGCCTGCGTCTTCGCCATCGCGAGGATGCCGCGGCCGTACTTGATCTCCGGGAACGCCTCGTCCGGCATCGTGTAGCCCGGGCCGCCCTGGCCGTCGGCCGTCGGGTCGCCGGTGGCCGAGGGGTCACCGCACTGCAGCATCTGCAGGCCCTCGGTGCCGAGCCGGTGGCACATGGTGTCGTTGTAGAAGTTCTGCTTCGCGAGGCTGATGAAGCTCTGCACCGCGCAGGGCGCGAGCGCCCGGTCGAGCGTCAGCGGGATGTCGCCCGCCGTGCTCTTCAGCGTCACGTTCACCGTGCCCGTCGACGGGACGTTCTTGCCGTCGGGCAGGTTCACCTTCTTCGGCGTCTTGCCCGTCGTGTCCGCTTTGTAGTCGCACGTCGTCGGGTTCGGCAGCGGCGTCGTCCGCTTCGGTGTCGCGGCGCGCTGCGTCGGGATCTGCAGTTCGGTCGGCGGCGGGGCGGCCGAGGACGACGCGGCCGTGTCGGTGCTGTCACCGCCGTTGGCGCTCACGATCCACACCACCACGCCCGCGACCACGAGGACGGCCACGCCGATGACACCGGCGCCGATCCTCTTGTTTCGCTTCTGCTGCTCCAATCGGCGCTCGAGCTGCCTCTCGAGCTTGCGCTTCGCAGCTTCGCGGCGCTGCTGGTTGGTCGCCACCCCGTACCCTCCCAGGTTTCCGCTCGTGTCACACGTCTGAGGTAGCGGCAGTGTATGGGCACAGCCTGTGAGGACCATGTACAGGGCCCGCTAGTCTCAACCTGATCGTGATCGGCGCCATCCGGCGCGGATGTCCGGGAGGCGTTCGGTGCTCGTCGTCGGCTTCGGCAGCGGCCCGCTGCAGGCCAACTGCTACCTGCTGGCGGCGGCCGCCGGTGGGCCGTGCCTGGTCGTGGATCCGGGGCAGGACGTGGCCGCGCCGCTGGCCGCCGCGCTCGCCGAGCACCGGCTGGTCCCCGCGGCGCTCGTCGCCACCCACGGCCACCCCGACCACGTGGCTTCGGCCGCCGGCGTCACCGCGGCCCACGGCGTCCCGCTGCACCTGCACCCCGCGGACGCCTCGCTCTACGACGGCGAGAGCGTGCCGCTGAAAGCGGGCAGGCTCGGCTTCGCCGGCCTCGACGGCCTCCACGTGGACGTCCGCCCGGCGCCGGGGCACACGCCGGGTTCGGTGGTGCTCGCCCTGGAGACGGCCGAGGGCGGCCGGCTCGCCCTGACCGGGGACACGCTGTTCGCCGGGTCGGTCGGCCGCGGGGACGTCGAGGCGTCGCTGCGGGACCTGCTGGCGGGCTTCCCGGACGACACGGTGGTGCTGCCGGGCCACGGCCCGGCGACGACGATCGGGCGGGAACGCGCGGGCAACCCGTTCCTGGCCGGGACGGGGGCGTGAGCATGGCGGAGGAAAAGCCCGAACGGCTGCCGCTGTTCGAAGAGGACGCGCGCGGACGCCGTCGCCGGGGGATTTCCGGGCTGATCGGCGTGGTCATCGTCGCCGCCGCGTTCGGCGGGGTCGCCGGCCTGATCGGCGGCACGGTGATCGGCCTGGTCGTCGCCCTGGTGATCGCCCTGCCGCTGGTCTACGTGATGGCCGTCAGCATCCGGCGCCGCGTCTGGCTCGAAGGCTCGACGCTGATCGTGCGCACCTGGGGGCTGCGGCGCGTCGACCTCGTCACCGCGACCCGCCTCGACCTCGTGATCGGCGACGTCCGCGGCACCCGCACGGTGAGCCTGCTCGTCAACGCGGGCAACCGGCGGAAGGTGGCGAAGGTGGACCTCGCGGTGTTCTCCGGCACCGGCGGGCGCGAGCTGGGCATCCTGCAGCTGCGGAAACTGGCCAACGCGCTGATGAACAACACGGAGGCGAACGGCCTGGTCTTCGGGGAGCTGCTGGTCTCGGAGCTCAAGGCCGAGGCGCGCGGCGGCGGCGTCGCGGAGCGCCCGCTCTACCGGCTCGCGTCGGTGGCGCCGTCGGGCAAGTACGTGCAGCGGTTCACGATGGAGGCCGTCAGCCGGTTCGTGGCGACTCTCGACTGAGCTCCGCGTCCGGCTCACGGAGCTGCTCGAGCTGGTAGACGAGCTCCGGGACCTCCTGCGCGATGTACGCGGTGAGGCGTTCGACCTGGTGCAGCGTCGCCCGGACGTCGTCGAGGGCGATCGCGATGCGCGGGATCGATTCGACGGCCTGGACGGTGGCCGTGACCAGCCGCAGCGCGCCGCGCACGAGCTGGCGGGGGCCGGCGAACACGGACATGGCGCCTCCCGGGTCGGGTAACGCCTTCCTACCGCGTGCGGGCGCCGCTGTCGCGGCGGGGGTTCGCCGGTGTTACGGGTGGGACGGAACGGCTTTCGTGGTGCTGCTGAGGTACGTCGCGGGCTCGCGGGAGGCGATCAGCGCGGCGAGGACCGTCGTCACCGGGACGGCCGCCACGATGCCGACACTGCCGGCCAGGGTGCGGATGATCTCCTGCGCGATCTCCTCGCTGCCGAGCAGCGCGCCCAGGCCGACCCCGGAGATCGACGAGTACAACAGCACCGGCAGCGCGGCGCCGGCGTAGGCCATCACCAGCGTGTTGACCGCCGAACCGACGTGGTCGCGGCCGATCCGCAGGCCCGAGCTGTAGAGCTCCCGCCAGCTCAGGCCGGGGTTGGCGCGGCGCAGCTCCCACACGGCGCTCGTCTGGGTGACCGTGACGTCGTCGAGCACGCCGAGCGCGCCGATCACGACGCCGGCGAGCAGCAGCCCGCGCGCGTCGATGCCGTGGCCGAGCGACCCGATGAGGGTCGAGGTGCTGTCGTCGAGCCCGGTCAGCGAGGCCGCGGCCGAGAAGATCGCCGAGAGCACGCCGATCAGCGCGAGGCTGACGAGCGTGCCCAGCACGGCGGCGGACGTTCTCGCGGTCAGCCCGTGGGTCAGGTACAGGGCGATGAACATGATCGCGCCGGCGCCGACGATCGCCACCAGCAGCGGGTTCTCGCCCGAAAGCACGGCCGGGAGGATGAACAGCGCGATCACCACGAAGGACAGGCCGAGCGCCACCAGCGCGGCGAGTCCCTGCCAGCGGCCGAGCACCAGGACGGCGACGGCGAACAGCGCGGCCAGCACGAGCAGCGGGGTGCCGCGCTGGAAGTCGACCAGCTGGAAGCTCGACGGGTCGGCCGCGGTCCCGCCGTTATAGGCGAGCACGACCGCGTCACCCGCGGCGAACCGCGGGGTGCTGGGCTCGATCGGCACGGTCAGCTGCAACGGTTTCCCGGTGGCCGGGCCGTCGGTCATGGTCAGCGCGACGGTCAGGCACGGCTTCGCGTTCGGATCGCTCTGGTCGCCGACCTGGACCTGCCCCTGTGCGAGGCACGGCCCGGTGGCGGTGGTGGTGATCGACGCTTTCACCGGCGTGCCCTGCGGGACGACGCTCGTCGGCGACGGCTTGCCCCACGGGTACAGCACGAGCATCCCGACCACGGTGGCCAGCGCGAGCGGGGCGAGCATCCAGATCAGCAGGAGCCGCACGCGCCGTGACGCCGGGGCGGCCGGGCCGTGCCCGTGGCCGTGACCGTGGCCGGTTTCGGGGGCTGGTTCTCGGGGTTTCGCCGCCTTCGCGCGGCCGTCGGCGGTTCGCTGGGGACCGGTGTCACCGCGCCGGGCGGCCCGCTGGGGTCCGGTGTCGCCCGGAACCCGCGGGGCGCCGGGGTCGGCCTGCTTTCCCGGCACTCGTTGGGGTCCGGTGCCGCCGCGTTCGCGGGGGACGCGCTGGGCCCCGGTGTCGGCCGGAATCCGCTGCGCCCCGGTGTCCGTCAGCGTTCCGGCCGCACGCTGCGGTCCCGTGTCGCCGCGCTTCCTCGGCACCCGCTGCGCCCCGGTCTCGCCCGGCACCTGTTGTGGCCCGGTGTCCGCGCGGCGCCGGGTTGCCGCCGGGGTGCCTTCCGGCGGCGTCCGGCGGGCCGGTTTCCGGGGCGTAGCCGGCGTTCCGGACGTCCCGCGGGGCGGGGAAGCCTCGTCGGTGACCCGGCGGATCGGGCCGGTTTCGTCGTCGAGGTCGGGGCGGTCCACCCGCACATCCTGACAGCGGGATTCCCCGCCCTGCGCAACGGGCCGCCGACGGCCCGGTTCGTCCGGATATGCCGTGTCGACCCTCCAAACACGCGTGTCGACCTCTTGATCACGCGAGCCGCGAGCCCGCCGATGTGATCCGGGAGTCGACACGGGTGATCAGAGGGTCGACACGCGTACTCAGGCGGACGACACGCGTACTCAGGCGGACGACACGCGTACCTCGATGGACGACACGGTGTCAGCTGTAGGCCTGGCGGACGTGGACGCGGCGGTAGGCCGACGGCGGGGTGTCGAAGTGGTCGAGGAAGGCCTGCCGCAGGGTCTCGGTGGAGCCGAAGCCGCAGCGGCGGGCGATCGTGGCCAGCGGGAGGTCGGTGCCGGACAGCAGTCGGGCCGCGTGCTCCGTGCGGATCGTGCGGACGTAACGGCCGGGGGTGGTGCCGAGGTGAGCGTCGAACAGGCGGGTCAGCTGGCGGGTGCTGATGCCGGCGCGCGCGGCCAGCGCCGGGGTGCCGAGGTCGTCGTCCAGGTGCTCGGCGATGTACGCCGTGAGGTCGCGGACCTCGCGGTGCTCCGGCGGCGGCCCGGTCAGGAACAGGCTGACCTGCGCCTGGTTGCCCGGCCGCTGCAGGTAGGTGACCAGCGCCCGGGCGGCTTCGCGGGCCAGCGTCGGGCCGTGGTCGGCCTCCACCAGCGACAGCGTCAGGTCCAGCCCGCTGGTGACGCCGGCCGCCGTGTAGACGTTGCCGTGGCGGACGTAGAGCGGCACCGGGTCGACCGTCACGGTCGGGTAGTCCGCGGCCAGCTTCGCGGCGTAGCGCCAGTGGGTGGTCGCGCGCCGGCCGTTGAGCAGCCCGGCCGCGGCGAGCACCTCGGCGCCGGTGCACACCGACGCGACGCGGCGGCTCGTCCGGGCGAGCCGCCGGATGTGGGCGAGCACGCGCTCGTCGGCCGCGGCGGCCGTGCTGCCCCAGCCGCCGGCGACGACCAGGGTGTCCAGGTCCGCGGCGACCTGGTCGAGCCGCAGGTGGGGCTGCAGGATCAGGCCGGAGGCGGTGTGGATCGCCTGGCCGTCGAGGTTGGCGAGGCGGATCTCGTACGGTGGCCGGGCGCCGAGCCGGTTGGCGGCGTCGAACACATCGGCGGGGCAGGCGATGTCCAGCAGTTCGGCGTCGGGAAATCCGACGATCACGACCCGTCTGGGTGACCCTGGCATGATCGGACGCTAGCACCCCGGCTGGCGCTCGGACGCGGTTCGCAGGATTTCGGACATCACGACTCCGCCGCCACGACGGCACCGCCAAGGTGAGGGTCATGACCGATGAGCAGAAGACCCTCGCTTTCGTCGTCTACCCGGGGCTGACGCCGCTGGACCTGGTGGGCCCGCTGCAGGTGCTGAGTGCGCTGGCCCAGATTGACGCGACCTACCGGACCGTCGTCGTCGGGGCCACCAAGGAGCCCCTCGCCACCGACACCCCCCTGCGGATCGCGCCGAGCCACACGTTCGACGAGGTGCCGGCGCCGTTCGCGGTGCTGGTGCCCGGCGGCGGGGTGCCGACGATGCACGCGATGGCCGACGAGAACCTGCTGGCCTGGCTCCGTTCCGCGGCCGACGGCGCGGAGCTGGTGACGTCGGTCTGCACCGGCTCGCTGGTCCTCGGCGCGGCCGGGCTGCTGGAGGGGAAGCGGGCGACGACGCACTGGATGTTCCGCGACCTGCTGCCCGGCCTGGGCGCGACACCGGTCGCGGAGCGCTGGGTCGAGGACGGCCGCGTGCTCACCGCGGCGGGCGTGTCGGCCGGCATCGATCTGGCGCTGCACCTGGTGGAACGGCTGGCCGGGCACGAGGTCGCGAGGACCGTCCAGTTCGGCATCGAGTACGACCCGCAGCCGCCGCAGGGGGCGCTGGACTGGGACAACCCGCCGTACGGCGATCTGAAGCCGCTTCGCGAGCACACGCTGCGCGAAGGGCTCGCCAAGCATCCGCAGCTCCTGGAAAGGCTGCTCGCGCACGCCTGAGGCGAACGGCGTCGGCCATCCGGGTGAGTGGTCTTCCCGGGTGGCCCCGGACGGCTAGGGTCAGCTCGCTCGATCAGGTGATCTCGCGGGTGGGGTGTTAAGCCGTGCGGTTCCAGGTCCTCGGCCCTCTGACGGCCTCCGTCCCGCTGCCTTCGGCGGCCCAGCCCCGGCGGCTGCTCGCCGTGCTGCTCGCGCGGGCCGGCCAGTACGTCGGCCGCGACACGCTGGTCGACGAGCTGTGGCCGGACGGCGCGCCGTCGAGCGCCGCGGCGATCGTCCAGGTCACCGTGTCCAAGCTGCGCAAGACGCTCTCGCCCGGCCTCGGCGCCGCCGCGGCCGGGCAGCGCCTGCGGTCGGGCCCGCGCGGCTACGCGCTGGTCGTCGAGCCCGGCGAGCTGGACGCCGACGACTTCCTGACGCAGCTGTCCGCCGGCGCGGACGACCGGGCCCAGCGGCGGCGCGCGCTCGAACGGGCGCTGGCGTGCTGGCGGGGCGACGCGTTCGCCGACGTCGCCGGCGGGCCGCTGCTGGAGGCGCACAAGCTGTGGCTGGAAGACCGTCGCTCGGCGGCCCTGCTGCAGCTGGTCGAGCTGGAGCTGGCCGATGGGGACGGCGGCGCCGTGGTCGAACGGCTGGATCCGGTGGTCGCGGCCCGGCCCGCCGACGAACGCTTCGCCGGGCGGCTTGCGGACGCGCTCGGCGCCGTCGGCCGCCGCGAGTCGGCTCTGGAAGTGCTCCGGCGGACGCGTCGCGCGCTCTGGGAAGAGGCCGGCGTCTGGCCGAGCGCGGACCTCGTCGACGTCTACCGCCGGATCGCCGGCACCGAGTGGACGACGCCGGGGCCGCCCGCGCAGCTGCCGCCCGCCGTGCCCGACTTCACCGGCCGGGCGGCCGAGCTCGCCGACGTCGCCCGGGCCTTGCGCGGCCCCGCCCCGGTCGTGCTGCACGGCGCGGCCGGCGCCGGGAAGTCCGCGCTCGCCGTCCAGGCCGCCTGGCGGGTCCGCCGCCGGTTCCCCGACGGCCAGCTGGCCGCCTCGCTGAGCGGCCCGGCCGACCCGGCGACCGTGCTGACCGGGTTCCTGCGCCTGCTCGGCGCGACGCCGGCGGAGCTGGCCGACCGGGCGGGCCTGCCCGGGCTCTGGCGGTGCTACACCGCCGACCGCCGGCTGCTGGTGCTGCTCGAGGACGCCGCGTCGGAAGCCCAGGTCCGGGCGCTGCTGCCGAGCGGCCCCGGCTGCGCCACCGTCGTGACGTCCCGCCGCGCCCTGCCGGGGTTGTGCGGCGCGCACGCGATCCCGGTCGCCGGACTGTCCACAGAGGACGCTCGGGCCCTGCTCGCGGCGATCGTGGGGGAGCCGCGGCTGCGGGCGGAACCCGAAGCCGCCCAACGGGTTCTCGGGCATTGCGCGGGCTTGGCGCTCGCCGTCCGGATCGCCGGGGCCAAGCTCGCCGCACGGCCACGGCAGCGCGTCGCGGAGTTCGCCGCGCGGCTGGCCGACGAGCGCCGCCGGCTCGACGAACTGACCGCGGGCGACCTGAGCGTCCGGACGGCCGTGACGGCGGCGCTGCGCGAGCGGCCCGCGGCCGACCGGTACGTGCTGCGGCTGCTGAACGCCTTCGACGGCCCCGTCCCGGACTGGTGCGTGGCCGCGTTGCTCGACAAGCCGATCGGCGAGACCCGCGACCGGCTCGACGCGCTGGCCGGCGGGCACCTGCTCGTACCGGCCGGGAGCCGGTGGACGGTGGCGCCGTTCGTCCGGCTCGTGCTGGCCGAGAGCACACCCCCGGAGACCGACCAGGTCGCGCTGCGCCGCGCGTGCGAGGTGACGCTGACGCTCGCCGAGCAGGCCCGCGGCCGGCCGGCACCCGGCGGGCCGCGGCCGGATCCGGCGACGGTGCGCCGCGTCGCGGCCGACCCGGCGGGCTGGGCGGCCGAGGAGAGCGGCCACATCGCCGCCGCCGTCCGGCTGGCCGGCACGCACGGCTGGCACGAGCTCACCGGCGGGCTCGCCGACGCCTGCACCGCGCTGGCCGCCACGCCGTGGCTCGACCACTCCGCCCGCGCCGTGTCGGTGCTGGGGCTGGCCGCGGCGCGGCGCCGCCACGATCCGCACGCGGAGGCCGAGAAGCTCTTCACCCTGGGGTCGGTGCACTGGCAGCAGGGCCGGTGGCGGCAGGCGCGCACCTACTTCGTGATGGCCGAGAACCGGTTCCGGGTGCTCGACGACCCGAGCGGCACCGCCGCGGTGCTGGCCGCGCTCGCCGACGTCCACCTCGACAACGGTGACCCGCGGGGCGCGGAGACGGAACTGCGGGAGGCGCTCGTCCTGCTGCGCGACTGCGGCGACCGGCGGGGCCAGACGGCCGCGGCGGCCCAGCTGGGCTCCCTGGCCGAGGACGTCGGTGACGTCCGGGGCGCGGTCGAGAGCTTCGAGGTGAGCATGCTGCTCGCCCGCGAGTGCGAGGACGGGCGCTGGCACGACCAGGCCGCGAAGCGCTACGCCGACGTCCTGCGCCGCCACGGCGGCAGCGACCAGGCGGCCGACCTGCTCACCGGTGCCCTCGGCGGCGCCGTCCGCACCCGGGAACGGCACTGGGAGGCCCACGTCCTGCGCAGCCTGGGCGACCTGCACGCCGAGGCGGGGGAGCTCGCCGACGGCGAACGCTGCCTGACGCGCTCCCTGGACCTGTTCGAGCAGATCGGGCACCGGCACGCCGCCGCCTACACCCACCGCAGCCTGGCCGAGGCCCGCCGCCGGGCCGGTGACGCCGTCGGCTCGCGGCGGCACCTGCGGCTGGCGATGGGCGTGTTCCGCGAGCTGCGCGACCGCCGCGGCGCCGGGTACGCCCTGCTCAGCCTCGGCCGGACCCAGGCCGCCGACGACGCCGGGCCGCAGGCGGTCCGGCTGCTGCGGACGTCGGCCGACCTGTTCCGCGACCTCGGTTTCCCGCTGTGGGAGCTCCGCGCGCTGCACGAGCTCAACGCCGTCACCAGCGCGTCACCGGAGCGGGAGAGAACTCGTGAAGTCTTGACGAAGATCAGGACCTGACCCGGCCACGACCGCCGCACGGGCGCGCGCGTTTGGCGAAGTTATGGCCGGGACCTTTTGGCTGCCGCCGTCGAACGACGTACCGAGGAGGCAAGTCATGTCGGGTCAACGGATGCTCGTGCGGGCGGCGGTGGGGCTGACCGCTTCGGCCGCGGTGGTGTTCGCCACCATCGGAACCGCTTCGGCGGAGGTCGAGGTCACCAAGCTCAGCCAGTCGGCGGCCGCGTCCCAGCTGTCCGCGGCCGGGGTGACCCACTCGTCCAGCGGCGGCTGCACCACCAGGTCGAACTCGACCTGCACGTCCTACGAGCAGATCAACCAGACCACGGTCACCGGCGTGATCACGCTGAAGCGCGCCAGCGGCTGCGCGATCAACATCACCGGCGGCACCGAGGTCGGGCACGCGTCGGGCACCTACAGCCACTACAACGGCTACAAGGTGGACATCTCGCACAACAGCTGCATCGACAACTACGTCAAGAACACCTTCAGCTACGACGGCCTCCGCGGCGACGGCTACCCGCAGTGGAAGGCCGGTTCCGGCAACCTCTACTGCGACGAGGGCAACCACTGGGACATCACCTACTACACCTGCGGCTGCTGAGTTTCCCGGCCGGGACCTGTCCGCGATGAGGGCTGCGGGCAGGTCCCGGCCGGTCTTGGTTACCGGGCGCGACGGCCGGGTACCTCTCCGGAAGGAGGTGCCCTGATGACGTCGCACCGCATCGCCCCCGCGCTGGGCGTGACCACCGGATTCGTGCTGCTGGCCGGGATGTACCTGGTCCTGGCACCGTGGCTCACCCACTTCGGCGGGGCCGGGGTACTGGCGCTGAGCAACACCGTCACCGGGCTGGTCCTGGTGGCCCTGGCGATCGCCCGCACGGTGACGCCGCGGGTCCGCCCGCTGAGCTGGGTCGTCCCGGTGCTGGGCGCGTGGGCCGGGCTGTCGCTCGTGGTGCTGCGGCCGACGTGGGTGACCTGGCCGTCGGCGGGCGCGATCGTCGGCAACGTCGTCGCCGCGGTGGTCGTCGTGCTGGCGGGGCTGGCGCTGACCCGGGTCTGAGCACGATCCGATTGGTTCCGTTCGCAGCACTCGGCGGGGGTTCCCCGCCCCAAGCCGCCGAACGCGCGCAGGTGAACCCGGAGCCTGATTGGCCGTCGTGCTGGCGGGGCTCGCGCTGACCCGGGCCTGAGCACGCTCCGAGTGGACTTCCCCAGGCCCCAAGGGGCAGTCTCGACGCAGGAACGCGCGGGTGGACCGCCCGCCGCCGACCGGCCGAGGGAGGCCCGGTGGACCCCGACGAGATCAGCACGTCGAACCCGGACAAGATCTACTACCCCGAGGCCGGCCTGACCAAGGGCGACGTCGTCGGGCACTACCGGACCGTCGCCGAGGTGATGGTGCCGCACCTGCGCGGGCGGCCGCTCACCCTGCGCCGCTACCCCAACGGCATCGCCGGCCAGACCTGGTACCAGAAGGAAGCCAGCCCGAAGCTGCCGTCCTGGATCCGCGTCGAGGCCATCCCGCAGCGCACCACGAGCGACGTCCGGCACGTCCTCTGCGACGACCCCGCGACGCTGGTGTACCTGGCCAACCAGGCCGCCATCGAGTACCACATCTGGTCGTCCACTGTGGACGATCTGGAGCACCCCGACATGGTGCTGATCGACATCGACCCGCCCGACCACGTCACCGTCGCCGACCTGCGGGACATCGCGCGGATGGTGAAGAAGGTCTACGAAGCCGCCGGGCTCACCGCGTACCTGCAGGCCACCGGCGGGCGCGGGTTCCACGTCGTCGCGCCGATCGAGCCCAGCCAGACCTACGACGAGGTGCGCGACCTGGCGAAGGCGGCCGCCGAGGTGCTGGTGCGGCTCGACCCCGACCGGCTGACCACTGCGGTGCGGAAGGCCCAGCGCGGCGACCGCGTGTACCTCGACATCCTGCGCAACGGTTACACGTCGACGTTCGTGGCGCCCTACTCCCTGCGGGCCCGCCCGTCCGCCGGTGTCGCCACCCCGATCGACTGGCACGAACTGGGCAAGGCGGAGCCGGACGGCTGGACGCCCAAGCGCATCAAGGACCGCTTGGCGCGCAAGGGGGATCCGTGGGCCGGGATGGCCGAGCACGCGGCGTCTCCCGCCAAGGCGCTGGAGCTGCTGAACAAGCTGTGATCCCGAGCGGTCCGTGTCCGGTCGTGAGCCGCGCGTAGGCGAGTTCCGGCCGGGACCCACGACCGCACGCGAGGAGAAATCGCTGTGCAATCCGGAGGAAGGTGACGACCCCTCCTTCTCCGTACGGTCGACGCAGACCTACGGATCGCGGAGGAACGCCCGGCAAGCCCCCGGCTGTCTCCGCTCGAAGGAGAGAGCAGTGAACCTCGCCCAAGCAGTCCCCACTTCGGTGGCGCAGGGTCTGGACCCGCGTCGCTGGAAAGCCCTGATTCTGCTCTGCACGGCCAACTTCATGGTGATCCTGGACGCCCAGATCGTCATCATGGGCCTGCCGTCGATCTCGGCGGACCTCAAGCTGTCCCCGGTCGAGGGACAGTGGGCCCTGTCGGCCAACCTGCTGACCTTCGGAGGGTTGCTGCTGCTCGGCGGCCGCGCCGCCGACCTGCTCGGCAGGCGGAAGGTGTTCGCCATCGGCACCGCCCTGTTCCTGGCGGTCTCGCTGCTGTCCGGGCTCGCCTGGAACGGCGAGGTGCTGCTGATCGCCCGGTCGCTGCACGGCGTCTCCGCGGCGCTGATGGCGCCGACCGCGCTGTCGATCCTGACGAACACGTTCCCCGAAGGCCGTGAGCGCAACAAGGCGTTCGCCGCGTGGTCCGGCATCGCGTCGATCGGCGCCACCGTCGGCCTGCTGCTCGGCGGCACGCTGATCGACTGGCTGGGCTGGCAGTCGATCTTCTTCGTCAACGTCCCGGTCGCGCTGATCATGCTGATCCTGACCCCGGTCCTGCTGCGCGAGAGCAAGGACGCCGGCAAGCAGCGCACGTTCGACGTCGCGGGGGCCGTGGTCAGCACCGGCGCGCTCGGCCTGCTGGTCTACATCCTGGTCGAGGCGCCGACGAAGGGCTGGCTCAGCTTCCACACGATCGGCCTGGCGGCGGTCTTCGTCGTGCTGGTCGCGCTGACCGTCGTCATCGAGAAGCGCTCGAAGGCCCCGCTGGTGCCGTTGCGGCTGTTCAAGTCGCCGGCCCTGGTCGGCGGCAACCTGGTCACCGGGATCACCGCGATGCTCGCGTTCGGCATGTCCGTGGTGATCTCGCAGTACTCGCTGGGCGTGCTGAAGTACACCGCGCTCGAGTTCGGGCTCACCCAGGCGGCCATGCCGGTCGCCGCGGTGGCCGGGGCGTACATCGCTCAGGCGGTGCTGGCCCGCGTCGGCATCCGGCCCGTCGCCGTCACCGGCGTCGTGCTGCTCGGCCTGGGCTGCCTGCTGCTGACCGGGATCTCGCCGGACGGCAGCTACTGGGGCGACGTCTTCCCGGGCCTGATCCTGTTCGGCCTGGGCCTCGGCGGCGGCCCGGTCGCACTGGCCGCGGCGGCGCTGGGCGGCATCGCCAAGCGCGACGCGGGCATCGCGTCCGGCTTCAACACGGCGGCTTTCCAGGTGGGCGGCGCGATCGGCGTCGGGGTCGTCTCGACGATCATCGCGTCCCACATGGCCCAGGCGGCGACCAACCCGGGCGCCGTGATGGACGGCTTCAGCCAGGGCCTCGTGGCGTGCGTGATCTTCGCGGCGGTCGGCCTGGTGCTGGCGCTCGTGTTGCTGCGCAAGCCGAAGGGCGGCCTGCAGGTGGTGCCGGAGCAGCGGACGCCGTCCGCGCACTGACACCCCGAGGCGAACGGCCCCCACCGCACGCGGTGGGGGCCGTTCCCGTTTCGGGGTGCTGCCGCGAGGTCGGCGTGGATCGGGTTCGCGGGTTTCGGCTCGGCCGCGGAGGGGCTCGGTGGCCGCAGCAGACCGGGCACGACCTCGCCGGCGGCCTGCCGGTGGTCGCCGTGGCACCGCGAGCGGTTCGGCCTCGGGACGTCGGGTCGACTCGCGTAGGTCAGCGCAGGCCGGCGGAGCGGAGGGGCCGTTTCACGTCTCGACGCGCAGCCAGGTCCCGTCCGCCTCGCCCGGGGTGTACGGGCTGTCCGCCCGCTTGGCGTAGATCCCTGCGAGCCCGTGTTCGCGAGCCGCGCCCAGGACCGCTTCGCCGTTGCCCTGGAAGTACTGGGGTACCTGCCAGGTGCCGCCCGCCAGCCCGAGGTCCGCCAGCACCGACCGGCGCTCGACGTAGGGCAGGTCGAGCGTGGACCGGCCCTCGTGGTGCAGCACGTCGTAGGCGAAGAAGAACGCCGGCTTGTGCTTCATGATCCGCTTGGCGTCGTAGCCGTCGAACTTGCTGCGCTCCACCAGCCCCCCGGGATCCGGCCGGCCGTCGCGGACCACGACGATCTCGCCGTCCAGCAGCACTTCCGTCGAACCCAGGCTCTCGCCGAGCTTGTGCAGCTCCGGGTACCGGCCGGTGACGTCGGCGCCGGAGCCGTCGTGTGCCGTGATGCGGCCGCCCGACACGCAGAGCATCGTGCGGTCGCCGCCCCAGGCGAATTCGTAGGCCCAGTCGGCGTCTTCGGCCGGCGGGGGCAGCTCGCCCGGGACCGCCGACATCGGCTCCAGGAACTCGGGGGCGTCCTCGTGGCCGTCCTCGGCCGGGTCGAGGCGGCGCAGGGTCCAGTCGCCTTCGTCGTCCGGGTTGTGGCGGTTCTGGAACAGGTACTTGCCGCTCGCCTTCGTGCCGTGGAAGACGATCTCGACCTTGTGGTTGTTCCAGTGCAGCGTTTCGTAGCGGCCGGTGTCCCAGATCGCCATCCAGCCGCCGCCGTACTCGCCCGCCGGGATCTCGCCTTCGAAGGAGAGGTAGTCCATCGGGTGGTCTTCGGTGTGCACCGCGAGCCGGTTGACGCCGGGGGAGAGCGGCAGGCCCTTCGGCACCGCCCACGACACGAGCACGCCGTCGCGCTCCAGCCGGAAGTCCCAGTGCAGGCGGGTGGCGTGGTGCTCCTGGATCACGAACAGGTCGTCGCCGCCCGGCTCGGGCGCGCCGTCCGGCCACGGCTCCGGCGTCCGGGAACGGTCGCGCTTGCGCCGGTACTCGTCGAGTCGGTCGGCCATCGCGGGACCGGCACCCCCACTTCGCTCGGAAGGCACCAGATTAGCGGGCGCCGCAGCGGGTCCCGCCTCCGGTCGTGCCCTCCCGGGGCGTGGTGGCTCCGGGAGGGCACGCCGGGGTCATTCCGTTTCGGCCACGGCCTCGGCGAACTGCGCCGCGTACAGCCGGGCGTAGGCGCCGCCGCTGCCCAGCAGCGTTTCGTGGTCGCCGTGCTCGACGATCTGTCCGTGCTCCATCACCAGGATCACGTCGGCGTCCCGGATCGTGGAGAGCCGGTGCGCGATGACGAAGCTGGTGCGGCCCGAGCGCAGCTCGTTCATCGCCCGCTGGATGAGCACCTCGGTGCGGGTGTCGACCGAGCTGGTCGCCTCGTCGAGGATGAGGATGACCGGCCTGGCCAGGAACGCCCGCGCCACCGTGATCAGCTGCTTCTCACCCGCGCTGACCGTGCCGCCCTCGTCGTCGAGGACCGTGTCGTAGCCGTCGGGGAGGGTGCGCACGAACCGGTCGACGTACGTCGCCGTCGCCGCTTCGATGACCTCCTCGCGGGTCGGGTCGTCGGCGCCGTAGGCGATGTTCTCGGCGATCGTGCCGCCGAACAGCCACGCGTCCTGCAGCACCATGCCGGTCTGGTCGCGCAGCACCTCGCGGTTCATCTTCGCGATGTCGACGCCGTCGAGCGTGATCCGCCCGCTGTCGAGCTCGTAGAACCGCATGAGCAGGTTGACCAGCGTCGTCTTGCCCGCGCCGGTCGGGCCGACGATCGCCACGGTCTGGCCGGGTTCGACCGTCAGCGACAGGTCGTCGATGAGCGGCTTCTCCGGCAGGTAGCGGAACGAGACGTCCTCGAACTCGACGCGGCCGCGCACGACCTCCGGGCGCTGCGGGTTCGCCGGCTCCGGGCCCTGCTCCTCGGCGTCGAGCAGCGCGAACACCCGCTCGGCCGAGGCGACGCCGGACTGCAGCAGGTTCGCCATGCTGGCGATCTGCGTCACCGGCTGGCTGAACTGGCGCGAGTACTGGATGAACGCCTGCACCTCGCCGAGGGTGAGGCTGCCCGAGGCGACGCGCAGGGCGCCGATCACGGCGACCAGCACGTAGCTCAGGTTGCCGATGAACATCATCGCCGGCTGGATCATCCCGGAGATGAACTGCGCCCGGAAGCTCGCCTCGTACAGCGTCTCGTTCTGCTTGTCGAAGATCGCCGCCGACTCCTCGCGGCGGCCGAACACCTTGACCAGCGAGTGGCCGGTGTACATCTCCTCGACGTGCGCGTTGAGCTTGCCGGTGGTCGACCACTGCTTGATGAAGTTCGGCTGGGCCCGCTTGCCGACCTTGCCCGCGACGACCGCCGACAGCGGCACCGTGACGAGCGCGATCAGCGCGAGCAGCGGCGAGATCAGGAACATCATGATCAGCACGCCGACCACGGTCAGCAGCGACGAGACGATCTGGGACAGCGTCTGCTGCAGCGACTGCGCCAGGTTGTCGATGTCGTTGGTGACGCGGGACAGCACCTCACCGCGCGGCTGGCGGTCGAAGTACTTCAGCGGCAGCCGCGCGAACTTCTCCTCGACCTGCTGGCGCAGGCGGTACACCGCGTGCTGCACCAGCGTCGTGGTCAGGCGGGCCTGGATCAGCCCGAAGAACGACGCGATGACGAACAGCGCCAGCACGGTCAGCAGGATCTGGCCGACCTTGTCGAAGTCGATGCCGACGCCGGGCACCAGGTCGACGCGGCCGTAGATGTCGGCGAGCGTGCCGTTGCCCTGGGCGCGCAGCCCGGCGACGACCTGCTCCTTGGTGACACCCGGCGGCACCTGCTTGCCGAGCACGCCGGCCAGGATCGCGTCGGTGGCCTGGCCGAGGATCTTCGGCCCGATCACCGTCAGCGTGACACTCGCCGCGCCCAGCACGAGCACGCCGATCAAGGCGGCCCGTTGCGGCGCCAGCAGGCGCAGCAGCCGCTTGAGGGAACCCTTGAAGTCGAGGGCCTTCTCCGGCGGCGCGCCACCGGCCATCATGCGTCCCGGTCCTACGGTCGCGGCGCCGGTGTTCTTGTGCCGCTGGGCCGTGGGCCGTTCACCGGCCTCGGTGACGGCGGTCTTCGCCGACTCGTCCGTGGTACTCATGCCGCTTCCTGTTCAGTCAGCTGGGACAGCACGATCTCCCGGTAGGTTTCGTTGCCGTCCATGAGTTCGTGGTGGGTGCCGGTGCCGACGACGCGGCCCTCGTCGAGGACGATGATCCGGTCGGCGCCGCGGATCGTGCTGACCCGCTGGGCGACGATGACCACGGTGGCCTCGGCGGTTTCCGACACCAGCGCGCGACGCAGGGCCGCGTCGGTCGCGTAGTCGAGCGCGGAGAACGAGTCGTCGAACAGGTAGATCTCCGGCTTGTGCACCAGCATCCGGGCGATCGCGATCCGCTGCCGCTGCCCGCCCGAGACGTTCGTGCCGCCCTGCGAGATCGGCGCGTCCAGCCCCTCGGCCATCGCCGCGACGAACTCCTTGCCCTGCGCCACTTCCAGCGCGTGCCACAGCTCTTCGTCGGTGGCGTCGGGGTTGCCGTAGCGCAGGTTGCTGGCGACGGTGCCGGCGAACAGGTACGGCTTCTGCGGCACCAGCCCGACCGCGCGGGCGAGCACCGCCGGGTCGAGGTCGCGCACGTCGACGCCGTCCACCTTGACCGTGCCCTGGGTGGCGTCCATCAGGCGGGGGATCAGGTTGAGCAGCGTGGTCTTGCCGGTACCCGTGGAGCCGATCACCGCGGTCGTCTCGCCCGGCCGCCCGACCAGCGAAATGTCGCACAGCACCGGCTTTTCCGCGCCGGGGTAGCGGAACTCGACCCCGGACAGCTCCAGGTGCCCGTGCACCTTGCCCGGCCGGATCGGCGTCGCCGGCGGGCGGACGCTGGACTCGGTGTCGAGCACCTCGGTGATCCGCTCGGCGCTGACCTCCGCGCGCGGCACCATCATGAACATGAAGGTGGCCATCATGACCGCCATCAGGATCTGCAGCAGGTAGGACAGGAACGCCGTCAGGGCGCCGATCTGCATGCTGCCGGAGTCGATGCGCTGCCCGCCGAACCACAGCACCGCGACGCTGGAGGCGTTCATCACCAGCATCACGATCGGGAACATCAGGGCCATCAGCCGGCCGACGCGCAGCGAGACGGTCAGCAGCTCGTCGTTGGCGACGTCGAAGCGGGCGCGTTCGTGCTTGTCGCGGACGAACGCGCGGATGACGCGGATGCCCATGATCTGCTCGCGCAGCACCTGGTTGATCCGGTCGAGGCGGACCTGCATCAGCCGGAACGCCGGGCGCATCCGGGAGATGATCAGCCCGACCGAGACGGCCAGCACCGGCACGATGACCAGCAACAGCGACGAGAGCGGCACGTCCAGGTTCAGCGCCAGCACGATGCCGCCGACGCACATGATCGGCGCGGACACCATCAGCGTGAGTGTCATCAGCACCAGCATCTGGACCTGCTGGACGTCGTTGGTGGTGCGGGTGATCAGCGACGGCGTGCCGAACTGGCCGACCTCGCGGGCCGAGAAGTCCTGCACCCGGTGGAAGATCCCGGCGCGGATGTCCCGGCCGACCGCCATCGCGGTGCGGGCGCCGAAGTAGACCGCGCCGATCGAGCCGGCGATCTGGGCCACGGTCACCGCGAGCATCACGCCGCCGATGCCCAGGATGTAGTCCATGTCGCCCTTGATCAGCCCGTTGTCGACGATGTCGGCGTTGAGCGTCGGCAGGTAGAGCATGGCGATCGTCTGCACGAGCTGGAGCACGACGATCACCCACAACGTCTTCTTGTACGGGCGCAGGTGTGCGCGCAGGAGCTTGACTAGCACAACGGTTCCCCCAGTGTGGTGGTGTTCGGTTCGGGATTCGGTGCCGTGCCGCCGCCGGTCAGGGACGGCATGCCGGTGGCGAGCTCGTCCAGCAGCCGCTCCAGGGTCGGCAGGAACGGTTCGCCCTCGCTCATGAACCAGTTGACGAAGGCGACCCGGACCGCGCTTTCCACCGACGAGGCCATCAGCCGGCACAGCAGGAGGTCCGCGCCGCCCGCCCGCTTCGCGATGGTTTCGGCGAGGACGCGCTCGACCGCCGCGTGGGCGTTGAGGAACTCCCCGCGCAGCATCAGCTGCCCCATCAGCTCCCGGAGACGCACAACATACGCGCGATCGGGCTCGCCCTCACGCGAATATTGCTCGATGACGGCCTGCTTGACCGACTCCCACAGCGGCTCGCCCTCGGGCCGGTCGAGCAGCGCCTCGCGCATCCCCTCGTGGCGGTCGACGACCATCGAGCAGACCGCCTGCTCCTTGCTGGAGAAGTAGTTGTTGAATGTCCGCGGGGACACCCCGACCTCGGTCGCGATGTCCTCCACCTTGACGTTCTCCAGCCCCCGGTCCAGGGCGAGCCGCAGGGCGGCCTGGGCCAGGGCCCGGCGGGCTTCGCGCTTCTTGCGCTCCCGCAGGGTGAGCTTCGGTGGGTCGTGCGACGGCATGAACGGAGTGTAGCGAAAAAGTTGCGTGCCACGCAAAAAAGTGCGGGCCACGCAAAATACGGACGAACCGGACGGCCGTCTCGACGGTAACCGGAGCGGCCACCCCGCGGACCGAAGCGACCGACACGTCGACGGGAGTGGCCAACACGCCGACCGGCCGTTCGGCGCGGCGTGGATGGATGCCACGTTCGAGCGCTACTGGGAGTACGCCCGGCACGTCGCCGAATGGACCAACGCGCTGCTCCGGCCGCCGCCCCCGCACGTGCTCCGGATCCCGGGCATCGCGGTCGGAATCCGGCCGCGGCCAAGCGGTTCGCCGACGGATTCACCGATCGCACCGATTTTCAACACTGGTTCACGGACTCCGCACTCTGGGAGAAATACCTGGCAGAGGTCTGGATCGTCGCCTCCCCGGGCTGTCGCCGCCGGGCATTTCGGGCTACGGTAGTTACGTAGCGTGAGTGCGATCCGGAGGTGTATGGCATGCGGGCGATGTGGAAGGGCTCGGTCTCGTTCGGGCTGGTGTCCATTCCGATCCAGCTGTACGCGGCCACGGAGAACAAGAACGTCGCGCTCCGGCAGGTGCACGAGGCCGACGGTGGCCGGATCCAGTACAAGCGGTTCTGCACCGTCGACGGAGCGGAGGTGCCCTACGCCGAGATCGCCAAGGGCTACGAGCTGCCCGACGGCGAGATGGTCGTGATCACCGACGCCGAGATGGCCGAGCTGCCGCTCTCGTCGCAGCGCACGATCGACGTGCTCGAGTTCGTCCCGCTGGAGTCGATCGACCCGATCCAGTACGACCGGACGTACTACCTGGAGCCGCAGAAGAACGCGGTGAAGCCCTACATCGTGCTGCGCGACGCGCTGCACAAGTCGAGCCAGGTCGCCGTCGCGAAGGTCGCCGTCCGGCAGCGGGAGAGCATGGCCGTGCTGCGGGTGCACGCCGACGTCCTGGTGATGACGACGATGCTGTGGCCCGACGAGGTCCGCGAGCCGGACTTCCCGTTCCTGCGTGACGACCCGCCGCAGATCCGGCCGCAGGAGCTGTCGATGGCCGGTTCGCTGATCGACTCGCTGGGTGAGCCGGTGTTCGAGCCGGAGAAGTACCGCGACCACTACCGCGAGGCCCTCGAAGAGATGATCGAGGCCAAGGTGGCGGGGGAGGAGACGACCAAGCCCGCGGCCGTCACGGCCAAGGCCGACGTCGTCGACCTGATGGCGGCGCTGCAGGCCAGTGTGGACGCGGCGAAGAAGTCCCGCGAGCCCGCGCCGGCCAAGGTGGCCGGGTCCAGGACGGCAGTGTCCAAAGCGGCGGCGTCCAAAACGGACGAGTCCGAAGAAGACACCGCGGCCGAGAAGCCGGCCAAGAAGCCCGCCGCCCGCAAGCGTGCCCCGAAGAAGACCGCCTGACCCGACGGACCGGCGGGCTCGACCGTCCGAACGGGATTCTTCCCGTGCGGAGACGGTCCGGAGGTGTAACCCGATCGTGTATGCAGCTGTGTACACGGGCTGGGTGATGTGCTAACACTAACGAGGTCCTTCGGCTCTCCCTCCCCCTCGGAGCCGGAGGACCCCTTTCGTTCCCGGGCAGTCCGTTGTGGATACGTCAGCCTCGGCTGTACAGTTCACGCCATGGTGACCTGTGAGACGCGGGAGTCGGCGCTGTCCCGGATCGGGCGGGCGCTCGCCGACCCGACCCGCTGCCGCATCCTGACCGTCCTGCTCGACGGCCCGTGTTACCCCGGGCGGCTGGCGGAGGAGCTCGGCCTCAGCCGGTCCAACGTGTCGAACCACTTGTCGTGCCTGCGGGGCTGCGGACTGGTCGTGGCGAGCTACGAAGGCCGTCAGGTGCGTTACGACCTCGCCGACGCGCACTTGGCCCGCGCGCTGCGCGAACTGGTCCAGGTGGTGCTGGCGGTCGAACCCGGCGACGACTGCGCCCCGGAAGATGCCCCGGAAGATGCCCCGGAAGACGTCCCGGAAGACGCCCTGAAAGACGCTCCGGAAGGCGTCGCGCAGGCTCCGGCCCGATGACCGCCGCGGCCGGGGAGCCCGCGACCTGCGCGGACGGTTGCTGCGCGGCGGACCAGCCGGCTCCGGCCGCAGGCCGGCGAGCGGTGCTGGTGCGCCGGATCCGGCTGCTCGTGGTGGCGACGATCACGTACAACGTCGTCGAAGCCGGCATCGCCCTGGTGGCCGGGACCGAGGCGTCGTCGGGCGCCTTGATCGGCTTCGGGCTGGATTCGGTGATCGAAGTCGCCTCGGCCGTCGCGGTCGCGTGGCAGTTTTCGGGAAAAGATCACGAAGCGCGGGAACAGCGGGCGTTGAAAATGATCGCGCTGTCGTTTTTCGCGCTGGCGGTCTACGTCACAGTCGATGCCGTGCGGACCTTTTTCGCCGCGGCGGCGCCGGAAAGTTCGGTCGCCGGGGTGCTCCTCGCGGCGGTTTCGCTCGTGGTGATGCCCGCCTTGTCCGCGGCGCAACGCCGGGCGGGGCGGGAACTGGGGTCGGCCAGCGCGGTCGCGGATTCCCGGCAGACCTTGCTCTGCACGTACCTTTCGGCCGTGCTGCTGGCCGGGTTGCTGCTCAACGCGGTGCTCGGCTGGTGGTGGGCCGATCCCGTCGTCGCGCTCGCGATCGCTTGCGTGGCCGCGAAAGAAGGCCGAACGGCCTGGCGCGGCCAGCATTGCTGCTGACGCGCGCCAGGCCGGCGGCGGGGGTCATGGGATCAGTACCAGTGCGCGCGGCCGCCGATCTTGCGGCCCGTGCCACCGAGGATGGCCAGCGCCACGCCGGCCACGGCCAGCACGATGCCGATCGTGTACAGCACCGGAATACCGACAATGAACCCGATGACCAGCAAAATAACACCGAGGACGATCACTTGACACACTCCTTCGCACGAGACCCGGCCCGGCTCCGTGCCGTCCGGGCGGATGCGCTCTCGTTCGGAGGATGGCCACTTTCCCGGTGTCCCAAACTGCGGCAAATGGAGCAACTCTGAAAAAAGGTCAGTAGCGGTAGTGGTCGAGCTTGTACGGGCCCTCCACGTCGACGCCGATGTACTCGGCCTGAGCCTTGGTCAGCTGGGTGAGCCGCACCCCGAGGGCGTCCAGGTGCAGCCGGGCGACCTTCTCGTCGAGGTGCTTCGGCAGCCGGTAGACCTCGACGGGGTACTCGCCGGGCTTGGTGAACAGTTCGATCTGGGCGATCGCCTGGTTGGTGAAGGAGTTCGACATCACGAAGGACGGGTGCCCGGTCGCGTTGCCGAGGTTCATCAGGCGGCCCTCGGAGAGCACGATGATCGCGTGGCCGTCGGCGAAGGTCCACTCGTGCACCTGCGGCTTGATCTCGTTCTTGACGATGCCGGGCAGCTTCGCCAGGCCCGCCATGTCGATCTCGTTGTCGAAGTGCCCGACGTTCGCCACGATCGCGTTGTGCTTCATCCGGCTCATCTGCGCGGCGGAGATGATGCCGAAGTTGCCGGTGGTGGTGATGAAGATGTCGGCGGTCTCGACGACGTCGTCCAGTTCGACCACGTCGAGCCCGTCCATCGCCGCCTGCAGCGCGCAGATCGGGTCGATCTCGGTGACCGAGACCCGGGCGCCCTGACCGCGCAGGGCCTCGACCGCGCCCTTGCCGACGTCGCCGTACCCGCAGACGAGGACGCGCTTGCCGCCGATCATCACGTCGGTGGCCCGGTTGATCCCGTCCACCAGGGAGTGCCGGATGCCGTACTTGTTGTCGAACTTGGACTTCGTCACGGAGTCGTTGACGTTCATCGCCGGGAACAGCAGCTCGCCGTCCTTGGCGAGCTTGTAGAGCCGCTTGACGCCGTTGGTCGTCTCCTCGGTGACGCCGCGGATCTCCTTGGCGATCCGGGTGAACCGGTCGCCGTCCTTGGCGAGGCTGGCGCGCAGCGTCTCCAGGACGATCCGGTACTCCTCGGGGTCCTCTTCGGACGGTTGCGGGACGGCGCCGGCCCCCTCGAACTCCACTCCCTTGTGGACGAGCATGGTGGCGTCACCACCGTCGTCGAGGATCATGTTCGGCGCCTTGCCGCCGGCGAAGGCGAAGAGCTGGTCGGTGCACCACCAGTACTCCTCCAGCGACTCGCCCTTCCAGGCGAACACGGCGGTGCCCGACGGCGCGTCGACGGTGCCCTCGGGGCCGACGACGACGGCCGCGGCGGCCTCGTCCTGGGTGGAGAAGATGTTGCAGGACACCCAGCGCACCTCGGCGCCGAGGGCGACCAGGGTCTCGATCAGCACGGCGGTCTGCACGGTCATGTGCAGCGAGCCGGCGACGCGGGCGCCCTTCAGCGGCTGCGCGGCGGCGAACTCGCGGCGGATCGCCATCAGGCCGGGCATCTCGTGCTCGGCCAGCCGCAGCTGCGTCCGGCCGGCCTCGGCCAGCGCGAGGTCGGCGACGGCGAAGTCGAGTCCGTTGCGGCTCTGCAGTTTTTCGCTCATTCTTTCGTTCTCTCCGGAATCGGTGTGTTTCGACAAAAGGGCAGCACGGATCACGGCACGGCGAGTGCCGGGAAGTGGTGGGGTGTCGGGGCTAGCCGCGGCCGCGCGGGGCCGGGTTTCCTTGCCGGAGCGTCACTTGCGCCAAATAGAAGATGGGCACCTCCCGTGGTGGGAGGCGCCCTTGGGTCCGTGATCCCCGGGCCGAGCGTGGCGGAAGAAGTTCCGTCGCAGCGCCTCTCGGCCCGGAAACGCGCCGAAGGCCGGCGCACGCGGTTTCCGTCGTCCAGGATGGCAAAGGCGCCGGGAACCTGTCAAGCGAGCACGCAGGCCATGAGAAGGTCGTCCACGTACTCGCCGCCGAGCAGGAATTCGTCCTGGAGCACACCTTCCACGACGAACCCGCAGCTCGCGTAGAGCCGCCGGGCGCCGGTGTTGTGACCGAGCACGCGCAGCGTCAGCTTGCGCACCCCGCGGCGGCGGGCTTCGGCGACGGCGGCGTCGACCAGCCGCCGGCCGATGCCGAGGCGGCGCCGGTCGGGGTCGACGGCCAGCCCGCCGAGCACCAGCACGTGCCGGTGGGCGGGGATGCCGAACCCCTCGTCGAGCCGGACGTACCCGGCGACCACGCCGTCGTGCTCGGCGACGAGGACGTCTTCGGGCCCGGTGTCCTCGTCGAAGAACGGGGTGCCGGGCGGGGGAGCGGGCGTCGGGGAGGAGGCCGGGGACCAGGTGCGCTCGTCGAGCTTCGCCAGGGCGGGTTCGTCGGCGGTGGTGGCGGTCCGGGTTTCGATCACCGGCCCAGCGCCGTCCACGCCTCTTGGACGATCGCGGCGAACCGTGCCGGGTCCTGCGCGTTGTGGCTGGTGGTGTTCTGCAGCTGGACGGTCAGCCCGCCGCCGGTGCGCTGGCAGTTCGTGACGACGGACTGTTCGGGGTCGACCGGCTGGCCCAGCGGGGTGGTGCCGTTGTGGACCAGGCACTGGACGGCGCCGATCCGCTTCAGCTCGGTCGTGGGCACCGCCAGGCCGAGCGCGGCGGTGTCCTCGTACTGGACGAGCAGCTCGGGCGAGTCCGCGCGGACCGCGGCCACCTGGAACCCGCTTTCGAGGCCTTCGTCGCTGTAGGACCGGAACACGGCGGCCGCGCCGCGGTAGGCCGCCGAGATCCGCGAGGCGTTCTCGCCCTCGGCCTTGTCGGCGCGCTCGATCAGCGACTTCCCGGCCGCGCCGCCGTCGGCGATCTTGGTGACCGCGGCCTGCGTGGTCGTGAACCCGCCCAGGGTGTCCGGCAGCTTCAGCGGCTGGGCGCTCGGCCCGCCGAGCAGGCCGATCACCAGCCACGGCACGCCGACCAGGAAAACGCCCACGAGGACACCGGCCAGCCCGACGGCGACCGTGCGGGTGGACCGCGGGCGGCGCGGCGACGGCTGCTGCTGGGTGGGCGGCTGTGGTACCGGCGGTTGCGGCGCGGGGGGCTGCGGTGCCGGCTCGGGTCCGGGCGGGAACTCTGCGGTCACCCCGGGGATCCTGGCGGAACCGGGCATCCGGCGTGAAGGGAATTTCACGGACAGGGACTCAGATGAGATGCGCGCGCCGCCAAATGCCTTCGGAGCGACCGCCGATCAGCCCCGCGTCCCGCAGGAACGGCACGATCTTCTCGGCCATCCAGTGTCGTGTCTCGTGGAAGTGCGGGTTCGCCAGGGCCGCGGCGCGCCCCTCGCGCGCGTCGATCCCGACGCTCCGGTAGACCCGCGGATCGACCATGCTGTCGATGACGCCGAAGGCCACCAGCGCCGTCCGCAGCCGGTGGCGCTGCAGGCTCGCCTTCGACAGTTTCGGCGTCTCCCGCAGCACTTCCTCCTTGGCGAAGCGGACGTGCCGCGCCTCCTCGACGACGTGGATCCGGTTGACGGAGCGGATCAGCGGCTGGATGCCGTCGTCGTCCATCATCGAGCGCTGCAGCCGGTCGGTGGTCTCCTCGGCGACGAGCACGCTGGCGAACATCGACGGCCCGGCCGCGGTCGCGCCGAACACCTTCGCGGCCCGGTGCACGACCTTCGGCACGCCGTAACGCGGCACGCCGAGCCGCTCGGCGGTGCGGGCGAACATGACCGAATGCCGGGTCTCGTCGCCGATCTCGGTCATCGCGTACTGCGCGTGCTCGGTGCGCGCGTCGAGGTCGAAGACGTACCGGGCGAGCAGCTGCATCAGCACGATCTCGAACCACAGGCCGACGCTCATGATGCTGGCGATCTCGTGCTTGGACAGCTCGATCCGCTGCTCCGGCGTCAGCTTCGCCCACAGGTCGGTGCCGTAGAGGGAGACGCGCTCGAGCGGCATGTACGCCTTGCCCTCGGCGAGCGGCGCGGCCCAGTCGATGTCCACGTACGGGTCGTAGGAGTTCTTCGCGGAGCTCTTGAGCAGGCGAGCCGCGGTGACGTCCCGGTCCTGGGCCTCGACGCCCATGGGAGCCTCCGGAAAGTAGGGGGTACGCGATGTACTAGGTACTTCGGCAGCGTACACCGGCGGGCGGGTCCTGAGTAGGCTTTCGCCGTGACCAAGATCGACGGACGGGCAGCGCGCTGGGCGGGCCAGCAGGAACGCCGGCGCGCCGAGTTCGTCGACGCCGCCCTGGAAGCGATCGCCGAGCACGGCCCGGACGTCTCGACCGAGCAGATCGCCGAGCGCGCCGGCGTCGCGCGGACCCGGCTGTACCGGCACTTCGACGGCGCCCCCGACCTCCAGCGCGCGATCGCGTCGCGGGCCGCCGAGCTGGTGACCGCGGACCTGCAGCCCCTCTGGCACCCGTCGGGCTCACCGCGCGAGATGATCGCCGCGGCGATCTCGACGCACCTGCGCTGGCTGACCGAACACGCCCAGCTGCACCGCTACCTGGTCCGCACCCTGCCGAGCCTGCCGGAGGCGGGCCGCACCGACGTCCGCGGCGCGATCGCCCGCCACCTCAGCCGCCTGTTCACCGGCTACCTGGCCGCGTTCGGCCTGGACCCGGCCCCGGCGGACACGATCGCGTTCGGCCTGGTCGGTTACGTCGAGTCGGCGACGACCCGCTGGCTCGACCACCCGGGTTCGCTGAGCCTGCCGCAGCTGAGCGACCAGCTGACGGGCACGATCTGGGCGATGCTGGACCACACGCTCCGGGCGGGCGGGGTGGAACTGGACCCGGACCGCCCGCTACCCCTGCCGGACGGCCTGTCGTGAGTGTTCAGGGCGGTTCTAACCGCCCTGAACACTCACGACGGGTCTTGGTCCTCCCGCGGGAACTCCGCGCGTACGCCGAGCAGCCGCACCGCCCGCGTCAGCTCGAACATCGCCAGCACCTCCTGCGCCGCCCGGTCCAGCTCCGCCGGGTCGGACGTCGGTTCGGGCAGCGTCACGCTGTGCGTGTGGGTCATGAACGGCACGAACCGGACCTTCACCGCCACCCGCGCCGCCGGGCGGCCTTCCTCCAGCACGTCCTGTGCCACGCGCTTCGCCAGCGCTGACACCTCCGCCGCCATCTCCGCCGGGTCCGCGAGGTCACGCTGGAACGTCGTCTCGCGGCTGCGGGAGCGGGCCACGTACGGCGTCGCGCTCACCTCGGCGTCGCTGATCCCGCCGCCGAGCAGGCGCAGCCACGGGCCGGTCTTCGGGCCGAACCGCGCGGCCAGCACCTCGACGTCCGCGCCGGCCAGGTCCAGGACGGTGTGGACGCCCAGCTCGGCGAGCTTCTTCGTGGTCTTGCCGCCGATGCCCCACAGCGCGTCCGTCGGGCGTGCGGCCATCACGTCCCACCAGTTGTCCTGCGTCAGCCGGAAGATCCCGCCCGGCTTGCCGAAGCCGGTGGCGAGCTTGGCGCGCAGCTTGTTGTCGCCGATCCCGACCGCGCACGACAACCCGGTGTCCCGCATGACCGCCGCTCGCAGGTTCCCGGCCAGCGCTTCCGGGTCGTCGACCGTCGCGCCGACGAACGCCTCGTCCCAGCCCAGCACCTCGACGACCACCGGGAACTCCCGCAGCGTGGTCATCACGTGCTCGGAGACCTCGAGGTAGGCCGGGGGATCGGAGGGCAGGAAGACCGCGTCGGGACAGCGTTTCGCGGCGATCCGCAGCGGCATGCCGGAGTGGACCCCGAATTCGCGGGCTTCGTAGGACGCGGTCGCCACGACGGCGCGCTCGGCCGGATCGCCGGTGCCGCCGACGACCACCGGCTTCCCGCGCAGCTCCGGGCGCCGGGCGATCTCGACCGCGGCGATGAACTGGTCGAGATCGACGTGCAGGACCCACTTCACGGGCCCAGTCTGCCTCAGATGCGGTGCCGCGCCACGTGGGTCCAGACCGTGCCGGTCAGGGCGAGGATCCCGCAGAGCGTGACCCCGGGGTCGGGCAGGACCAGCCCGACGACCAGCAGCGTCACGGCCGCGACGTCGAGGGCGATGAGCAGCGCGGTCTTGAGCGCGCGAGGTTTCCGGCGCCGGCCCTCGCGCAACGCCGTGGCCAGGTCGGGATCACTGAGCTCGAGGCCGCGCTCGATCTTCTCGAGCTCGGTTCGATCGTGGTGACTGAGCATCGGAGTACTCCTTCGGCGCCGAACCCGCCGTTGCGCAGAGCAGATACCCAATCGTCCTCCGGGCGAACCGCCGAACGACGTCTTATTTCGTGCTTTTGGTTGCGCCGACCGGGTGATCTCCGATCCGTGACGGGTCATGGTCACGTTAGGTTTCCTTCGAACGTGGCCGGTCACGGCCCGGACGACGGACTGGGGCGCTCGGCAGACGGGCGGTCGTGGGGACGGGCGGTGACCGCGGCCTGCTGTCGTGCGGGCGGGGGCCGGCCGGCATCTCAAGCAGCTGGAGGCCTTGATGACCCTGCCCACCGAACCGATCGGCAGCATTCCCCGTCCGGACTACCTCATCGCGGGACTCGGGGAGTTCGCCGCCGGCCGGATCGACGCCGCCGCGCTCGCCGAGCTGGAGAGCCGCGCGCTGGCCGACACGATCAGCCGGTTCGAAGAGACCGGCTCGCCCGTGCTGACCGACGGCGAACAGGGCAAGCCGAGCTTTGCGACGTACCCGCTGGCCGGGCTCACGGACCTGGCGCCGGACGGCGTCGTCATCCCGTTCGCCGACGGGCACACCCGGCAGCTGCCGCGGCTGACCGCCGGGCCGTTCCGCTACGCGACCCACGCGGACGAGTACCTGAAGCGCGCCAAGGCGTTGACGGACAAGCCCATCAAGCAGGCCGTGATCGCCGCGTCCGCGGTCTCGCTCGTCTACCCGGGCGACGGCATCGAGGGCTACTCGCAGGAGCAGTTCGTCGCGGACCTGGTGAACGAGGCCGAGGCGGACATCCGCCGCAGCTTCGAGGCGGGCGCGGACAGCGTGCAGATCGACTTCACCGAAGGGCGGCTGTCGCTGAAGCTCGACCCGTCCGGCGGGCTGCTGCGGCAGTTCATCGACCTGAACAACGCCGTGCTCGACCGGTTCACCGCCGAGGAGCGCGCGAAGATCGGCGTCCACACCTGCCCGGGTGGCGACCAGGACTCGGTGCACAGCCTCGACGTCGACTACGCGGGTCTGCTGCCGGCGCTGTTCGACCTCAAGGCGGGCAACTTCTTCGTCCAGCTCGCCAGCGAGGCCGACCCGTCGCACGCGCTCGAGGTGATCCAGGGCGTCCGCAAGGCCGACCAGAGGGTGTTCGTCGGCGTGATCGACCCGATCGATCCGCGCGTCGAGACGGCCGAAGAGGTCCGCGACCGGGTGCTCGCCGCCGCGCAGTACATCCCGGCCGACCGGCTCGGCACCTGCGACGACTGCGGGTTCTCGCCGTTCGCCGACGACACGTCGACCTCGCGCGACATCGCGTTCGCGAAGATCACCGCCCGCGTCGAAGGCACGAAGCTGGCCGCCGAGAAGCTGGGCTGACCGCGGTGCCGGGGGCCGCGCTTGCGGCGGCCCCCGGCGTCACGCGGTCCCGACGGCGACCCGGACCCCGAGCCCGACCAGCACGGTGCCCATCACGGCGTCCAGCCCGCGACGCACCCGGCCGGAGCTGAAGAAGCGTCGCAGCGCGCCGACCACGACGGCCAGGGTGACGAACCACAGCACGGTGCCGGCGGTGGCGATCGCGGCCAGTTCGAGCGTCTGCAGGGTGGAGCCGTCCGCGGGCAGGAACTGGGGGAGCAGCGCCAGGAAGTACACGGCGACCTTCGGGTTGAGCAGGTTGGTGAACAGCCCCTGCCGGAACGCCGCCCAGGCCCCCTTCGGCTTCACGGCGGGCGTCTCGCCGAGGTCGCGGTACTCCCCGCGCCGCACGGCCAGCCACGCCCGGATCCCCAGCACCACCAGGTAGGCGGCACCGACGAGCTTGACGACGGTGAACGCCGCGGCGGAAGCGGTGAGCACGGCCGCGACGCCGAGCGCGATCGCCACGACCCAGGCGAACACCCCGAGCGCGATCCCGGCCCCGGCGGCGATCCCGGCCCGCCGCCCGCTGGTGAGCGAAGACTTCGTGACCACGACGAAGTCCGGCCCGGGCGACATCGCCCCGAGGATCACGACGAGCAGGAACGACGCGGCGGTGGCACCGGGGATCATGAACCCGAGGATAGAGCCGGGCGCCAGCGGTTTAGCTCGCTTCGACGCAGGGTTCCCCGGTGCAGAGGTGGCCGCACAGGGCGTCGACGCCGTCCGCCAGCGCCGTGAACTGCTCCGGCTCCAGGCCGTCGACGAACAGGGACCGGACCAGCTCCGCGTGGCCCGCCGCCGCCGCGCGCAGGCGGGCGTGGCCCTCTTCGGTGAGGTAGGCGAGGACGCCGCGGTCGTCCGACGGGCACGAGCGGCGGCCGACCAGGCCCGCCTTCTCCAGCTGGGCGACCTGGTAGCTCAGCCCGCTCTTCGACGTCAGCGCGGCGCCGGCCAGTTCGGTCATGCGCAGCTCGCCGTCCGCCGCGGACAGGCGGGCGAGGACCTCGTACTGCGGGTGCGACAGCCCGGCGTCGTCGCGCAGCTGCTGCTCGACCTTGCGGGTCAGCAGGGTGCCCGCCATCAGGAAGCCCTGCCACGTCTTCAGCTCGCGCTCGGTCAGCCACCGGGGATCGCCCATGCGTCCATGGTATCAAGATTGTTCGAATTTGAACTTCGTGTAGGGTCGATCTTGTGGGCGACTCCAGGGGAGACAGCATGACGGCTGAGGTGCGGACGCGGGTGCGGATCCCGCTGCGGCTCGACGGCGGGTTCACGGTGGACGCCGAGGCCGTCACGTTCCGCGGCCTGGCCGACGACGGCGAGCACCTGGCGTTCGTGCTGGGCACGCCGGGCGAGGTTCCGCTGGTGCGGCCGCATTCCGAGTGCCTCACCGGGGACGTCTTCGGGTCGGCGCGCTGCGACTGCGGCCCGCAGCTGGCGGAAGCCGTCGCGCGCATCTCCGAGGCCGGCGGGTACCTGCTGTATCTGCGCCAGGAGGGCCGGGGGATCGGTCTCTACAACAAGCTCGACGCGTACGCCCTGCAGGACGACGGCCTCGACACCTACGCCGCGAACGCCGCGCTGGGCCTGCCCGAGGACGCCCGCGACTACACCGTCGCCGCCCAGATGCTGGGCGCGCTGGGCGTGGACCGGGTGGACCTGCTGTCGAACAACCCGGACAAGGCCGCCCAGCTGCGTGCCGCGGGGATCGCGGTGCGCGACCAGGTCGCGACCGGCGTGTACGCGACGGAGAACAACGTCCGGTACCTGCGCGCCAAGGCCGAGCAGACCGGCCACACGCTCACCCTCCCCGGCATCGCCAGCTGACCCCCGCGTACTTCGGCTAGGCCAGGCGCTGGGCGGCCGCTGCAGCGGGGCCGGTGGTGAGCTTCTCCAGGAGTCCGATGAGGACGGTGCGTTCCTCCGGCGTGAGCGAGGAAGCCCAGGCCTGCTCGCGTTTGTTGTGGGCCTCGTAGGCGTCGGTGACGGCCGCGTGGCCCTTCTCCGTGATCGCCAGGCTGACCGCGCGGCGGTCGTGGGGGACCTGGGTGCGCGTCACCAAGCCGTCCCGTTCCAGGGTCTTGACCAGCGCCGACACCGCCGCGCGGCTCATGCCGGCCAGGCGCGCGACGTGGCGTGACTCCAGCGGGCCGGCCAGCCAGAGCACGAACAGCACCCGGAACCCCGCCCAGCTGAAGCCGCGGGGGCGGTGGACCGTCGACTCCCAGTCGTAGACCAGCGCGCCCGTCAGCCGGTGCAAGGTCAGGCCGAGGCGCATCGCGACCGGGTCCGTCGTCGGCAGCTCGGCCTGCGTCCTCCCGATCGCGTACTCGACGAACGACAGGTAATCGAGGTCGGCCGGCTGGTCGGTCATGCGGGTCAGGTTAGGCGACGAGGGGTTCCGCGCGGGCGTCCGCCGGGTTAGCCTGGCCGCGGCCGATGGTCAAACCTTTGATCACAGGAGCGCTCGTCGTGACGAAAAAAGCCTTCGCCTCCTCGGCGGACCTGGCGGAGAAAGCGCAGACCCTGGAGGTCCTCGCGGACGGCGTCTACGCGCTGACCGCCGAGGGCGACCCGAACATCGGCGCCATCGAGGGGGAGGACTTCCTCGTCTGCTTCGAGGCACTGGCGACCCCGGTCGCGGCGCGCGAGTGGCTCGCGAAACTGCGTGAGCACACCGACAAACCCGTGCGGTACCTGGTGTTGAGCCACTACCACGCCGTCCGCGTGCTCGGCGCGTCCGCGTTCGACGCCGAGGTGATCGTCGCGCACGAGAACACCCGCGCCCTGGTCGCCGAGCGCGGCAAAGAGGACTGGGCGAGCGAGTTCGGCCGGATGCCGCGGCTGGCGAAGAGCGCGGAATCGGTGCCCGGGCTGACCTGGCCGACCCTCACCTTCTCCGACCGCCTCACCATCGACCTCGGCGGCGACCGCGGTGACCTCGTCCTCCAGTACTGCGGCCGCGGCCACACCGAGGGTGACCTCGTAGCCTGGCTGCCGCGGCAGAAGATCCTCTACGCCGGCGACCTGGTCGAGGCGGAAGCCGCGCTCTACACCGGCGACGCGTTCCACCGCGACTGGTCGACGTCCACTTTGGACCGTGTCGCCGAGTTCGGGGCCGAGACGCTGATCGGCGGCCGCGGCGGGGTGAGCCGCGGCAAAGACGCCGTCGACGCCGCGATCGCGCAGACCCGGCACTTCCTGACGACGATGCTGCGCGAGGTCGGCGCGGTCCGCGACGCCGGCGGCACGCTCAAGCAGGCCTTCGAACGCACTCACGCGGCGCTCGTGGACCAGTACGGTCACTGGCCGATCTTCGAGCACTGCCTGCCCTTCGACGTCTCCCGGCTGTGGGACGAGCTGGGCGGCATCGAGCGGCCGGTGGTGTGGACCGCCGAACGCGACCGCGAAGTCTGGGACCAGCTGCAGGACTGACGATGACCGTCGCCGTCCTCGGCAGTGGCCCGGTCGGGCAGACGGCCGCGCTGCTGCTCGCGCGCTGGGGTGTGCCGGTCGTGCTCGTCGACGAGCACCCGGTGCGCGATCCCGTCGGGTCCAAGGCGATCTGCCAGCAACGGGACACCTTGGACGTCTGGGCCTCGCTCGGCGCCGGCTGTCTCGCCGAGGAAGGCCTGACCTGGACGACCGCGCGGACCTTCCACCGCGACCGGGAGCTGTTCTCGCTGACGCTGCCGGACGGCGGGTCCGCGCTGCCGCCGTTCGTCAACCTCTCGCAGGCCCGCGTCGAGGAGGTCCTGGACGGGCTGATCGCGCGGCAGCCGCTGATCGACGTCCGCCGCGGCCACCGCGTCACCGGCCTGACCCAGCCCGGCCGCGTGGTCGTCGAATGCGAGACGCCCGACGGGCCGCGCCGGATCGAGGCCGACTACGCGATCGCGTGCACCGGCGCGCGCGGCGACGCGGTGCGCCGCGCCGTGGGGGAGCGGCTGACCGGCGTCTCGTTCCCGGACCTGTTCCTCATCTGCGACATCCACGCCGAGCTCGACGGCTGGGCGGCCGAGCGCCGCTTCTACTTCGACCCGCCGTGGAACCCCGGCCGGCAGGTACTGATCCACCCGTGCCCCGGCTCGCGGTTCCGGATCGACTGGCAGGTGCCCGCCGACTACGACCTCACCGTCGAGGAGACGCAGGGGGCCCTGGACACCCGGATCCGGGCGATCCTCGGCGATCGGCCGTACGAGGTGCGGTGGCGGTCGGTGTACCGGTTCCACACCCGGCTGGTCCGCCGGATGCGCGCCGGCCGGGTGCTGCTGGCCGGGGACTGCGCCCACCTGGTCGCGCCGTTCGGCGCCCGCGGCCTGAACTCCGGCGTCGCGGACGCGGAGAACGCCGCGTGGAAGCTCGCGTGGGTGCTGCGCGGCCTCGCCGGGGACGCGCTGCTGGACAGCTACCACACCGAACGGCACGCGGCCGCCGTCGAGAACGCCGAGGTGACCACGGCGACGATGGACTTCCTGGTGCCCCAGGACGAGAAGCGACGCCGGCACCGCGCCGACGTCCTGGCGCGGGCGGCGCACGACCCGGCCGCGCACGCCGAGGTCGACTCGGGCCGGCTGGCCGAGCCGTTCTGGTACCCGGGATCCCCGTTGACGACCCCGGATCCGCGCCGCGAGTTCGCCGGCCGTCCGCCACGCGGGGCCTTGCCGCCACCCGGTCCCGGCGTCCTCCTGCCCGACGTGACCGTCCCGGGTGGACGGTTGCGAGACCTGGCGCGGCAAGGGTTCCTGCTGTTGACGACACCGGGCGTGGACGCCGCCGGGATGCGGTCGGCGGCGATCCCGGTGGGTGGTGCGCTGGGCGCGCGTCCGGGCGAGGCCTGGCTGGTCCGCCCGGACGCGTACGTCGCCGCGGTGCTGCCGGACCCGACCGCGCCGGAGGTCGCCATTGCCCTCCGGCGCGGCTCGGGCGGCACTTTCACGTGAAAGTGACCACCTGGGGGCGGCACTTTCACGTGAAAGTGCCGGTCCGGGTCACGGGTAGTTGTTCAGCGGGCTCACCTGGTTGGCCTGGTTCGCCGCCGCGCCCGTGTCGTTGATGACGTGCGCGATCGTGCCCACGCCGCCGAGCGAGACCGAGACCAGGTTGTGGAACCGGACCCCGCTGGTGTTCGGCACCTCGAACGAATGACTGGCCACAATGGACGGATTGGTCTGGAAGAAGCAATAACTGCCCACCCCCCAGGCCTCGTGGCTGGTCACCGAGTCGGCCACCTTGTACGCCGCCCAGCCCTGCCGGCCGCCACCGCTGGACCAGGACGCCTGGTCCGGCGGGTCGTACGGCATCTCGTTCTGGAAGAAGTACGTCCGCCCGCCGTTGCCGTTCCAGAGCACCTCGTACTGCTGGTAGTGCTCGACGAACAGGCCGTACATCGTCACGTTCGCGCCGTTGACGACCAGGCCGTTCGCCGCGGTGTTGACGTTCCAGCCGACGCCGTTCGAGTGATCGCCGCGCCACAGCCACATGTGGTCGCCGATGACGTTGTTCGAGTTGACCACCAGCGTCTGCGTCGCCCGGCCGACGGCGGCGCCGCCGATCCGGAAGAACACGTCGTGCAGCGACGTCGGGTCGGCCGCGTGGTTCGCGGCCGAGCCCGGCTGCCCGATCTGCATGAGCACCGGCGAGTTCACTGCACCGGCGTCGATCAGCAGGCCGCCGATCTTCACACCGTCCACATCGGACACCGTGATGGCCGCGGTGCCGGTGGTCGGCTGCAGCGTCGCCAGGCCGAGGCCGAGCACCACGGTGTCCGGGCGCGTGACGTTCAGAGCCTGGTCGAGGTGGTAAACCCCCGGGGTGACGAGCAGGTTCTTGCCCGCCGCCAGCGCCGCGTTGATCGTCGCGGCCGAGTCGGACGGCTTGGCCACGTAGAACTCGCTGAGCGAGATCGACGACCCGGCCGGCGCGCCGTGACCCCAGCTGGTGCCGACGGAGTTCTGCCGCAGCGCGGGCACGAACACGTTGTAGCTGCCCGAGCCGTCGACGTAGAGGAACGGCTTCTCGCGGCTGACCGGCGTCTGGTTGACGACGGTCTCCGGCGGGTTCGGGAACGACGCGGCCGGCGTGCCGGTCGACCCGACGAACACCATGTTCCAGACGCCGCCCGCCCAGCTGCCGAGCTCGCTGTTGCGGGTCAGGAACTGCTGCTGCGAACCGGAGACGGCCTGGCCGTCGATCTTGCTGTCGGCGATCAGGCCGCCACTGGCCCAGCCGTCCCCGCCGTTCCACAGCTGGATCTGGCTGCCCTTCAGGTGCATCCGGCGGTACGGCGCGGCCTGCGCGACCGCCCACCGCTCGACCTGCCCGGCCGGCAGCGTCACCGACAGGTTCTCCGCGGAGCGCCAGAAGTTCTGCGTCGCGTTGCCCTTGTTGGCCGGGTTGTCACCCTGCTGCAGCCAGTCCGCCTCGACGCGAACGTGCCCGTTGAGGTTGACGTCGTCGGGGGACAGGCCGAGCCCGGCGACCTGCTCGTAGAACCCGAGGTTGACGTCGGCGTTGTAGCTGCCCGGCTTGAACAGCACGGCGTAGCGCTGGTCGCCGAACTGGTTGGTGTGCTGCTGGTTCGCGATCTGCGTCAGCCGGTCCTGGATCGTCGACGCCGGGGTCGACGGGTCGAACACCGACACGTTCGGCCCGAGGTCCGGGTTGCGCGGGTCGGTCGGCGGGATCGTGGTGCCGCCGCCGGTGCCGTGCGCCGCGACCTCCCACAGGGAGTACCCGTACCCGGTGGCCCGCTGGGTGCCGTTGACCCGCAGGTAGCGGGCCGTGCCGGTGACGGGCACGGTCTGCGTGCCGCCGGTGCCGGTGGTGGTCGAGTACGCGTCGGTCCAGCTGGTGCCGTTGCTCGAGAGCTGGACCGTGAACGCCTTGGCGTACGCGGCTTCCCACGTCAGCACGACGTCACAGAGCTGCTGTGCCGAGCCCAGGTCGACCTGGAGCCACTGCGGGTCGCTGAACGCGCTGGACCAGCGGGTGCCCGGGTTCCCGTCGACCGCGTTCGACGCGGGGGTGCCGCCGTTTTCGGTGGACGACGCGGTCGCCGCGGCGCCCTGGGCGAGGTTCGTGGTCCCGCACGTGGCGGCCTGCGCCGGTGTGGAACCGAGGACGGTCGCCGTGGCGAACGCGGTGAGGAGGGTGGTGGAGACGGCGAGGAACCGCCGTCCCCGGGAGAACGTCGTTGATCTCATCTGCCTGCCTGATCGGTCGGAGAAACTCCGGCGGGCCGCGCTCGGGGCGCGGCGGCGTGCCGGGCGGGCCCCACTGCCCGCGCCGGCGTCCGGGTGGTGCGACGGGTCCGCGGCCGGGGCGTCCGCCGGGCCCCGTGAGCCGGGGAGCGGGGCGAAGCGGGCGGCGAGACGGCGAACCAGTCAGCCCGAAGGGGTGGAATCGATCCAGGTGGCGGCCGCGGAACCGGTTCCGTCGAAGCGAGGAGCAGTTAACATCCCGCGCCGGGCAAGCGTCAAGGTTCCGGGCGGGATTCCTTCTCCCGGCCCAGTGTTCCGGCCGTTCCGGGACCACCCGGCGCACCGCCGTTGACATTTTCACGCTCTTTATTTATATCTTGAACTAAGAGCGTACCGAAGAGGCGGGCCCCACACCCGCGCCGAGGCCACGTGAGCCGATCCGTGCCGGGGCAAGGATGCCCCGGCGCCGGTCCGCCGTGGAGGTTCCCATGCACCGACGCATGAAGCGACCCCGAGCCCGCTTGGGCGTGCTCACCGTTCTCACCCTGGCCCTGGCCGCGCTGCTCACCGCGCCCGACGCCCAGGCCGCGCCCGTCCTGCTCTCCCAAGGCCGTCCCGTGACGGCGTCGTCCACCGAAAACGCCGGCACCCCGGCGTCGGCCGCGGTCGACGGCGACGGCGGCACCCGCTGGTCCAGCGGGTTCAGCGATCCGCAGTGGCTGCAGGTCGACCTCGGATCCACCCAGCAGCTGTCCCAGGTCGTGCTGAACTGGGAAGCCGCCTACGCCAAGGCGTTCACGATCCAGGCGTCCACCGACGGCGCCACCTGGACGTCGCTGTACTCGACGACCGCCGCCACCGGCGGCACGCAGACCCTGAACGTCACGGGCAGCGGCCGGTACGTCCGGCTCACCGGCACCCAGCGCGCCACGCAGTACGGCTACTCGCTGTGGGAGTTCCAGGTCTTCGGCGGGGGCGGCACCACCCAGCCCGGTGACGTCCTGCTGTCGTACGGCAAGTCCGGCTCGGCCTCGTCGTACCAGGACGACGGCGCCTGCCCGGGCTGTCTCCCGGCCAAGGCGTTCGACCACGACCCGGCGACGCGCTGGGCGACCAGCGCGACCACCGGCTGGGTCGACCCGGGCTGGATCACCGTCGACCTCGGGGCCACCGCGAACGTGCACCAGGTCGTCCTGCAGTGGGACCCGGCCTACGCGGTCGCGTACCAGCTGCAGGTGTCGAACGACAACGCGAACTGGACGTCGCTCTACTCGACGACCACCGGCAAGGGCTTCAAGGAGACCCTGACCGTCAACGGCAGCGGCCGGTACGTCCGGATGTACGGCACCGCGCGCTCCAACGGCTACGGCTACTCGCTGTGGGGCTTCGACGTCTACGGCACCGGCGGCAACCCGACCACCGTGCCGCCCGCACCGCCGGCCCCGCACTTCCCAGGCACGCTGGTCTGGAGCGACGAGTTCAACGGCGCCTCGGGCGCCGGCCCGGACGCCAGCAAGTGGACCGCCGAAACCGGTCCGGGCGTCAACAACGAGCTCGAGTACTACACGAACAACAACAACGCCAAGCAGGACGGCCGCGGCAACCTGGTCATCCAGCTCCGCCGCGAGGCGACACCGGGGTCGGCGTGCCCGGTCGACCCGATCAGCGGCAGCGGCACCTGCCAGTACACCTCGGGCCGGATCAACACCGCGGGCAAGTTCAGCTTCACCTACGGTCACGTCGAGGCCAACATCAAGGTCTCCGGCACACAGGGGCTCTGGCCCGCGTTCTGGTTGCTGGGCGCGAACTTCTTCAGCGGCACGCCGTGGCCCAACTGCGGTGAGATCGACATCATGGAGCACGTCGGGAAGTCGCCGAACCTGGCCTACTCGACGATCCACGCCCCGGCCTACAACGGTGGCGGCGGCATCGGCGCGCCCTTCGACGTGGGCCAGGACGTCTCCGCCGGGTTCCACAAGTTCGGCCTCGACTGGGACGCCTCCCACATGACGTTCTCCGTGGACGGCAACGCCTTCGAGACGATCAACCGCGACACCGTGGAGAGCACTCGTGGGCCGTGGGTCTACGACCACCCGTTCTTCCTGATCCTCAACAACGCCATCGGCGGCGACTTCCCCGGGCCGCCGGGAGCCGGGACGGTGCTGCCGCAGGACATGGTGATCGACTACGTCCGGGTGTACCAGTGAGGCGGCGGCTCGCGCTCGTCACGGGAGCGGTGGTCGCGGCGGGCCTGCTCACCGCGCCACTGTTCACCGCGCAGGCCGCACCCACCCTGCTCTCGCAGGGCCACGCGGTGACCGCGTCCTCCACCGAAAACGCCGCCTTCCCGGCTTCGGCCGCGGTCGACGGCGACCCCGGCACCCGGTGGTCCAGCCTGGCCGCCGACCCGCAGACACTGCAGGTCGACCTCGGCGGCTCGCACACGCTCAACCAGGTTGTCGTCCAGTGGGAGGCGGCCTACGCGAAGGCGTTCACCATCCAGGCGTCGGCCGACGGCAACCAGTGGTCGACGGTGTACTCGACGACCACCGGCACCGGCGGCACCCAGACACTGCCGGTGTCGGGCAGCGGCCGGTACGTCCGCCTGACCACGACCCAGCGCGCGACCCAGTGGGGCGTGTCGCTGTGGGAATTCCAGGTCTTCGGTGACGGCACGGCGCAGGCGTGCGGCAGTGCGAACGCAGGCCTGCGGCAGCCGTCGTCGGCCTCCAGCGTCCAGTCCGACGCCTTCCCGGTCAGCGCCGCCTTCGACGGCGACACCGGGACGCGCTGGTCCAGCCTGGCCACCGACCCGCAGTGGATCCAGGTCGATCTGGGCAGTTCACGGCCGGTGTGCGGCGTCGACCTGACGTGGGAAGCCGCGTACGCGAGCGCGTACACGATCCAGCTGTCCATGAACGGGACGTCGTGGACGACGGCGGCGACGGTGACCGGCGCGGGCGGAACCGAGCACCCCGCGGTGAGCGGCACCGCGAGGTACGTCCGGCTCAACGCCACCGCGCGGGCCACCCAGTGGGGCATCTCCCTGTGGGAGTTCGCCGTCCACACCAGTGACAGCGCGCCGCCGACGACCACGCCGACCAACCCGGGTGGCTGCCCGTGGGTCGGCTCGACGGCGCCGGTCGCGGACCGCGTGAACCAGCTGATGGCGGCCATGACGGCGCAGCAGAAGACCAAGGTGCTGCACGGCAACGGCGCGACCGGGCCGTACATTGGCGACACCGACGCGGTGCCCGAGCTGTGCATCCCGGCGCTCGGCCTGCAGGACGGCCCGGCCGGGGTCGGCGACGGCCTCGACGGCGTCACCCAGTTCCCGGCGCCGGTCACGGCCGCCGCGACCTGGGACACCGGCCTGATCAACCGGTACGGCTCCGCGATGGGCGCCGAGTTCGCCGGCAAGGGCGTCGACATCGCCCTTGGCCCGACGATCAACCTCGTCCGCGACCCCCGGTGGGGCCGCAACTTCGAGACCTACGCCGAGGACCCGTACCTCGCCGGGGCGGCCGGGACCGCGACGATCCAGGGCATCCAGAGCCAGGGGGTGATGGCGCAGGCCAAGCACGCGGCGGCCTACAACGTCGAGGCCGGGGCGTCGCGCGGGACGCCGTCGGACAACGTGATCATCGACGACCGCACCCTGCACGAGCTGTACCTGCCGGCGTTCCAGCAGGTCGCGAGCCAGGGCCAGGTCGCGTCGATGATGTGCGCCTACAACCAGATCAACGGCGTCCCGGCCTGCCAGAGCAGCGGGGTGCTGACGACCGCGATCAAGCAGGACGCGAACTGGGGCGGTTTCGTCGGCTCCGACTGGGGCTCGGCGACCGGCGGTCCGCGGCAGCTGGCCAACGGCGGGCTCGACATGGAGATGCCCGGGGCAGCGTTCTTCGGCCAGGGCTTGCTCGACGCCGTCTCGCGCGGTGAGGTCACGCAGGCGCGGGTCGACGACATGGTCCGGCGCGTGCTGACCCAGATGTTCAAGTTCGGCGTCTTCGACCGGACCCGGCGCGGCACCCCGCAGTCGGTCGTGACCAACGCGGCGAATGTGACTACCGCCCGGGACGTCGCGGCGGCCGGGTCGGTGCTGCTGAAGAACAACGGCGTCCTGCCGCTGACCGCGGCGACCAAGTCGATCGCGCTCTCCGGCGGCGACGGGATCGACCCGCAGAACATCGGCGGCGGCAGCGCCAAGGTCAACCCGTCCCCGGCGTCGGTGAACCCGATCAACGGGATCAAGGCGCGGGCCGGCTCCGGCGTCACGGTGTCCTATGTGGACGGCGCCGGCGAGCACGTGCAGACGCCGAACATCCCGGGCGCCGTGACGGCGGCGAAGGCCGCGGACGTCGCGGTCGTGTTCGCCGGCTACGGCGAGTCCGAGACCCAGGACCTCGACACGATCGACCTGCAGAACCAGCAGAACGACCTGATCGACGCGGTCGCGACGGCCAACCCGCGCACGATCGTCGTCCTCAACACCGGGTCGGCGGTGACCATGCCGTGGCTGTCGAAGGCGGCGGCGGTCATCGAGGGCTGGTACCCGGGGCAGGAGAACGGCAACGCGATCGCGTCGCTGCTCTACGGCGACGTCAACCCGTCGGGCAAGCTGCCGGTCAGCTTCCCGAAGCAGATCGCCGACCTGCCGACGGCGAACGTCCAGCAGTTCCCGGGCGCCAACGACCGGATCGAGTACTCGGAGGGCCTCAACGTCGGGTACCGCTGGTACGACACCCGCACCATCGAGCCGCTGTTCCCGTTCGGCTTCGGCCTGTCGTACACGACGTTCGGGTTCTCGAACCTGGTCGTCACCCCGCAGGGCACCAACGGCACGGCGACCGTGACGGCGACGGTCACCAACACCGGCACCCGCGCGGGCGCCGACGTCGTCCAGCTCTACGTCGGGCAGCCCGCCGCCAACGGCGAGCCGCCGAAACAACTGAAGGGGTTCAAGAAGGTGCAGCTCAACGCCGGCCAGAGCCAGCAGGTGTCGTTCCCGCTCACCCCGCGGGACCTCGCGCACTGGACCGGGTCGTGGACGACCAACGCGGGCCAGTACCGCGTGTCGGTCGGGGACTCGTCGCGCAACGTCCCGCTGTCCGCTGCGCTGAACGTTTCCTGAGCGCTCGGTGCCGGTTGTCGTGAGTGTTCAGGGCGGTTCTAACCGCCCTGAACACTCACGACGGCCGTCGACTCGCGGATCACCAGCGTCGTCGGCACCACGAGCGGTGCGCTCGGAGACGGCGCCCCGGCGAGCTGCGCGAGCAGCTGCCGGGCCGCCGTCTCTCCCATCGCGCGCAACGGCTGGCGGACCGTCGTGAGCGGGGGCTGGGTGTGCGCGGCGAGGGGGATGTCGTCGAAGCCGATCACGGCGACGTCCGCCGGCACCGCGCGCCCGGCCTTCCGCAGCCCGCTCAGTACGCCGGCGGCGGTGAGGTCGTTGTGCGCGAAGACCGCGTCGAACGCCGGGCCGGTCTCCAGCAACTGCAGGATCGCGGCTTCCCCGCTTTCGCTGGTGAAGTCGCCTTCGATGATCAGCCGCGGGTCGAGGGTGCCGCCCGCTTCGAGGATGGCGTCGCGGAAGCCGTTGAGCCGGTCGCTCGTGCAGCCGAAGTCGCGCGGCCCGGTCACGGTGGCGAGGCGGGTGCGGCCGGTTTCGAGCAGGTGCCGGGCCGCGTCCGCGCCGCCTCGGCGGTTGCTCGTCCCCACCGAGGGGAACGAGGGACGGCGGCCGCGGTCGTCGATCACCACGACCGGCAGCCCGGAGTCGTGCAGCACCCGCAGGTGCCGCACCGCGTCCGGGGGTTCGACCAGCAGCAAGCCGTCGAACGCCTTCGCCGACACCTGCCGCGAAAACTCCTCCAGCGAGTCGGCGCCGCGGTTGGCGGTGGACAGCAGCAGTCCGTAGCCCTTCGACTCCACGACGTCGGCCACGCCTTGGAGCACCTCGCCCATCCACGGCCAGGTCAGCCCCGGCACCAGCATCCCGACCGTGCGGGTCACCCCGCGCGCCAGCCCGACCGCGCCGGCACTGGGGATGTAGCCGGTCGCGGCGATCACCTCGCGCACCCGGATGGCGGTCGCCGCGTCCACATCGGCCTTGTTGTTGAGCACCCTCGACACGGTCGTCTTGCTCACCCGCGCGCGGCGGGCGACCTCGGCGATCGTGACGCGCATGCGACCTCCCGGCGGGTGCCTTGTGTGGTGCCAAGGTACTCGCCCCGGGCACCTCGTGGGCCGCCCGAAATCGATCAAGTCCGGACGGACAACCGCGTGAGGCTCGCGTCGCCGCTTCGCCAGTCGAGGGTGCGTACGGCGAGGTAGCGCACGTCTCCGGTGACGGCGGCGGTCGTCGTGCGGGTGCGGGTCGGCTTCGCGGCCGTTGCGTAGGTGACGCCGTCCGTGCTGGTTTCGACGGCGCAGGCCGGGACCCGGCCGGACGTCCAGGCGAGTTCGGCCGCGGAAACCGGCCGTACCGCACCGAGATCGACGACCAGCCGGCCACCCGGGCCCGGCCGCCACGCCGTCGCCGGGTCGTCGTCGACCGCCGCGCCCGGATCGGACGTCCCCGCCGGCAGCGGTTCCGCCGGGAACGTGACGGCCCCGAGCGCGAGGTCGGCCAGCGGGTACGGCCGGACTTCCGGGACGACGACGGGCACGGTCCGGCCGGGGATCAGCAGGACGGGCCGCGCGAGGCCGCCGTCGGGTTCCACCGTGATCAGGACCGGCAGCCCGGACGCCGCGGTGAGGTCGACCCGGCCGGCGTCGCGCACGACCGCCTTGAGGCCGATCGGGATCGCGCGGCCGAACGTGCCGCGCAGGGTGAACCGCGGCGGTTCGATCCGGCCCTCGGCGGCGGCCAGTGTGAAGGTGACGGCGGTGCCGGCCGTGGTGACGACCTGTTCGCCGCGGTACAGCTCGAGCGCGGAGCGATCCTGCGGGAGGTTCGCCGTGCCGGTCGCCGCGGCGGCGGAAAGGTTGGCCAGCACGAGGAATCCGTCCGTGACGCTCGCGCGGACGGCGGCCGCGGTGGTGCTCGCGCGGGCGCGGCCGGCCAGCTTCGCCAGGCCCGCCGGGTCGGGGTACAGCTCGGCCAGCAGCGGCGCGGCCGGGCCGTCCGAGAGCGTGACGCTCGTACCGACGACGGTGAGCGGGTTCGGCCCGGACACGACGAGCCCGGCCCGGCCGTCGACGTCGAGCCAGCCGTGGGTGCTGCTCAGCGCGGGTTTCGGGAAGCTCGCCACCGGCGTCCAGGCCGAGCCGTCGGGGGACGTCTCGACGCGGTACGCGCGTCCGGCGGCCGCTTCCCAGCTCAGCCGGACGCGGTCGAACGCCTTCGCCGCGCCGAGGTCGACCGCGAGCCAGCTGTCCGCCCGCGGCCGGTCCGATGTGGACACCGCCCAGCGGGTGGTCGTGTTGCCGTCGTTGGCGTACTTCGCTTCCTTGCCCGCGGTGGCCGAAGACGCCGACGCGGTGCCTGTGACGGCCAGGTCCGGGCCGGTGCCGTCGTGGACCTCGAAGGCGTACAGCGAATAGCCGTACGCCGGATCCGGGCGGACGCCGAGCATGCGGACGAACCGGGCGGTGACCGGCGTGAAGGTCAGGTCGTCGGTCCGCGGGCCGCCGGCCGGCGCGTCCTGGGCGGACACCGTCACCGTGCCCTCGGCGGCGGTGTAGGCGCGGTCGCCGTCGAGCCCGGGAACGCCCGGCATGGCCAGGTTGTACACCGTGAAGGCGCCTTCGCCGGCCGCGACGCCGGTACTCGTGTACACGGCGGTCCCGGTGGGCAGGGTGGCGAGCGCGGCATAGCCGGCGTCGAAGCGCAGCACGCCGAACGTGCCGTCGAAGCCGTCCCGGACCCGGGTCCAGGTCGTGGCGTGGCGTTCGCGGACGGCGAGGTTCGACGCGGGCAGCAGCATCGGCGTCGCCCCGCCGAGCGCGAACAGCCAGTCGTCGTGGTGGGGCTGCCAGGCGAACTTGACGAACCCGGCTTTGCTCACCGTCGCGGCCCAGGCGGCGGGGGAGCGGTGGGCGAGCAGCCCCGGCCCGGCGCCGAAGTCGGCGACGCCGGCGGCGTGCGCGTCGAACTCCTTCCCGCTCACCGGGACGACCGGGCCGCCGTGCGCGGCGCGCCACTCGTGCAGCAGGTAGCTGATGGCGACCTCGGCCCGCGCCTCCGGCTCGTACTTCGGTTCGCCGGAGAACTTCGTGATCCGGTCGGCGGGCGCGTAGGCCTGGTACGGCTCGAGCCGGGCGGCCAGGTCGGCCTCGGCGCGGGCGGCGTAGCGGTCGCCGAGGACCTGCGCGCGGAAGGCGAGCGGGATGACGTCGCGGCCGTAGAGGTGCTCGCGGTCGGCGACCATCGGCATCAGCGGCTCGCCGGCGTCGCTGGTCATCAGCAGCATGGTGCGCCAGAGCAGTTCGCCGTTCGGCTGGGCGGTGAGCACCTCGGGCAGTGGCTTCCCGGCGAGCAGGAAGTGCATGGAGTTGCGGCCGGACGTGCGCCAGAGTTCCTCTTGGTAGTGCGGGCCGAAGGAGCCGTGGTTCTCGACGAGGAACGTGTCGTAGAGGTTGGTCGCCGTGTTCGCGCTGATCGGGTGACCGTCGACGAGCCGCGGGTTGGCCAGGTCGGCGGCCGGCAACCCGCCCTCGTTGCGGCTCCACGACCCGAAGGCGTCCCGCCAGGCGGCGGCGCGGGCGTCACCGGGCGCCCAGGCGAGGGCCGGGGCGAGCGACTGGGCGTAGACACCCATCTCTTCCAGCTTGGTGTCCCCGACGTGGCCGCCGAGCAGGCCGTTGGGCGTCCAGCCGCCCGACGTCGGATCGTCCTGGGTGCCGAGCGCGGTGGTGTAGGCGGCCTGTTCGGTGGTGATGCGCTCGACGTTCGCCCGCGTGGCCGCGTCCAGGTCCGTCCACAGCAGCCGCGCGGCGAGCAGGAAGTACGACTGGAAAGTGGTGTCGAAGAACAGCCGCCGGCCCCACTCGGTCCCGCCGGTGAGCAGGTTCGACGCGGCGAAGTGCTTTATCGTGTCGAGCGTGTGCGTCCGCAGGGTGGCCTGGTCGACTCCGGCGACGGCGGCGTCGTAACCGTCGCGGGTCAGCAGCAGGGCGTTGCCGAGGACGACGGCGAAGGTGAAGTCCTTGGCCGGGTAGATCCCGGCCGCGGTGTCGAACTGCGATTCGGCCCAGCGGGTGTGCCGGAGCAGGACCCGCAGGTAGGTCGCGGCGACGGCGTCCGGCGGCCCGCCCTTCGGCTTCCCGGCGGGGCCGGCTTCCGCCGCTTCGGCGACCCCCGGCAGCAGCCCGGCGGCCAGCATCGCCGCCGCACTGCCCGCACCCAGCAGGCTCAGGGCCCGTCGCCGGTTCAGCTCGCCCATGGTCCGGCCTCCGCTCTCTGACAACCTTGTCATCGCGGCGATTCTGGGACGGCCCGCCCGCCCCGGGCAACCCCGGCGGCCGATCTCGTCCGGTTTCGGACAAGGCCCGGGTAATTCGTATAACAACCTATACCCGCGCTGTCCGGTTGGGGGTGACCCGGGAACTCCGTGAATGGCACATCGAGGGACGTAGAGTCCCTCGATGTGCCATTCACGGACGTGAACGGTGGGAGCAAGCTCACCGCCGGGCGCGGGCTGGGGCGTGTTGAGATGACAACGTGATCACGGACCCCGGGGTGCTGCTCCTGCTCGTGCTCGCCGGGGTCGGTGCCGGGCTGACCGGGGCCACCGCCGGGCTCGCGTCGCTCGTGTCCTACCCCGCGCTGCTCGCGGCCGGGCTGCCGCCGGTCGTCGCGAACGTGACCAACACCGTCGCCATGCTCGGGACCACCGCCGGCGGGGCCGCCGGGGCGCGGCCCGAGCTCGCCGGGCAGCGCGACCGGATCCTCCCGCTCTGCGTCATCACCACGATCGGCGGCGCGGTCGGCGGGGTCGTGCTGCTGCTGACGCCGGCGGACGCGTTCACTGTGATCGTGCCGTGGCTGATCGGCGGGGCGTCGGTGGTGCTGATGGCGGGTCCGCGGCTGCGCCGGCTTGCCGAAGGCGCCGAACACCACGGGCTGAGCCCGGTGACCGGCGCGTTCGCCTTCGTCATCGGCATCTACGGCGGGTACTTCGGTGCCGCCGCGGGCGTGCTCATGCTGGCCCTGCTGGTGTCGGTGTGGAGTCAGCCGCTCGCCCGGACCAACGCGGCGAAGAACCTGGTCACCGGGTCGGCGAACCTGCTCGCCGCGCTCGTCTTCGCGGTGACCGGCAAGGTCGACTGGCCGGCCGCGCTGGCCGTCTGCCTCGGCTCGCTCGGCGGCGCCTGGCTCGGCGCGACGATCGTGCGGCACCTGCCCGCGACGCCGTTGCGGATCGGGATCGGCGTCGCCGGGCTCGTGCTGGCGGTCGTCTTGGGTCGGCAGGCCTTCGCGGCGTGACGCCGGGCCGCCGGAGGGGGCATGATCGGCGGGGTATCGGCGAGCAGGAGACCAGATGAGCATTGTCGGGACCAGGGTGGTCCGCCAAGAGGATCAGAACCTGATCACCGCGGGCGGGACCTACGTCGACGATCTGCGGGAGGAAGCGCTTTCCGGCGCCGCGCACGCGGTGTTCGTGCGCAGTCCCATCGCGCACGCGCGGATCGGCGGCATCGATGTGAGCGAGGCGCTCGCGGCGCCGGGGGTGCTCGGCGTGTACACCGCCGCGGACCTCGGGCTCGAGCCGCACGACGCCGGTCCGGTGAAGGAACCGTGGCTGGCCGCCGGAGTCGTCCGGTATGTCGGCGAGCCGGTCGCGCTCGTCGTCACCGAGCAGCGGTACCAGCTGGCCGACGCGGCCGAGCTGGTCGACGTCGACTACGAGCCCCTCGACGCCGTCGCGAGCATCGACGCCGCGCTGGCCGGTGAGACGCTGCTGTACCCGGAAACGGGCAGCAACGTGGTGCAGGTCCACGGCGCCGAGGAGTTCGACGACGCGATCTTCGACGGCTGCGACGCGGTCGTCACGCAGACGATCGTCAACCAGCGTGTCGCCCCCGCGCCTCTCGAAGTCCGCGGCGCGTCGCTGGTCTGGGGCGCGGACGGCCGGCTCACCGCGTGGCTGTCCACGCAGAACGCCCAGATCGCCCGGTCGCAGCTGGCCGGCAGCCTCGGCGTCGGCGAGGAGGCGGTGCGGGTGATCGCCCCGGACGTCGGCGGCGGCTTCGGCGCGAAGATCGGCGCGGACCCGGAGGTGACCGTCCTCGGCTGGGCGGCCAAGCGGCTCGGGCGGGCGGTGCGCTGGATCGAGTCCCGCAGCGAGAACCTGACGTCGATGACGCACGGGCGGGGCCAGCAGAACACCGTCACCATCGGCGGCAAGCGGGACGGCACGGTGCTCGCGTACCGCCTCGACGTCGTCCAGGACGCCGGCGCCTACCCGCGGACGTTGTTCCTGCCGACGCTCACCGAGCTGATGGCCGTCGGCGTCTACCGGTTCCCGACGGTCGAGACGCGCAGCCGCGGTGTCGTCACGAACACGACGCCGATCGCGGCCTACCGCGGCGCGGGCCGCCCGGAGGCGACGGCCGCGCTCGAACGGGCCATGGACGTCTTCGCCGCCGAGATCGGGCTGGACCCGGCCGAGGTCCGCCGGGTCAACTTCATCCGGCCCGAGGAGTTCCCGTACCAGACGCCGACCGGCGCGTCCTACGACTCGGGCGAGTACGCCGCGGCGCTGGACAAGGTCCTCGAAGCCGGCGGCTACGCCGAACTGCGCGCCGAGCAGCAGCGGCGGCGCGACGCCGGCGACCCGGTCGAACTCGGCCTCGGGCTCGCCGCGTACGTCGAGATCACCGGCGGTGACGGGGGTGGCGAGAGCGGGCGCGTCGACATCCACCCGGACGGCTCGGTCGTCGCCTGGACCGGCAGCTCGCCGCACGGGCAGGGGCTGGGCACGTCGCTGGCGATGCTGCTGTCGGACCGGCTGGGCGTGCCGCTGGAGAAGATCACGGTCCGCCACGGCGACACCGACGAGGTGCCCAAGGCGATCGGCACGTTCGGCTCCCGCTCGCTGCAGCTCGGCGGGTCGGCCATCCGGCAGGCGGCCGACGAGGTGATCGCGCAGGCCCGCGAACTGGCGGCCGAGCTGCTGGAGGCGTCGGCCGACGACCTCGAGCTGGACGTCGAACGCGGGGTCTGGCAGGTCCGCGGCGCGCCGTCGAGCACGGTGCTCAGCTGGGCGCAGGTCGCCGGCACGGCCGGGGATGGCAAGATCACCGCGGACGTCTGGTTCGGCGGCGGCAAGCCGACGTTCCCGTTCGGCGCGCACCTCGCGGTCGTCGAGGTCGACACGGAGACCGGCAAGGTCGTGCTGCGGCGGATCATCGCCGTCGACGACGCCGGCCCGATCGTCAACCCGCTGACCTTCCGCGGCCAGCGGCACGGCGGGCTCGGCCAGGGCGCCGCCCAGGCGCTCATGGAAGTCGTCACCTACGACGAGGACGCCAACCCGACCACCGCGACGCTGGCGGACTACTCGTTCATCACGGCCGTCGAGCTGCCGGACTTCGAGCTCGTCGACATGGCGACCCCGACCGACCGGAACCTGCTGGGCGTCAAGGGGATCGGCGAGGCGGCGACGATCGGCTCGACGCCGGCGGTGCACAACGCCGTGGTCGACGCGCTGGCCACGCGCGGCGTCCGGCACCTGGACATGCCCACGACCCCGATCCGGGTCTGGGCGGCACTTGAAGCAGCTAGCAAGGAGAACCCGCGGTGAAGGTCTCGATCGAGGTCAACGGACGGCCGGTGGCCGAGGAGGTGCCGGACCGGACGCTGCTGGTGCACTTCCTGCGCGACACCGCCGGGTTCACCGGCACGAACATCGGCTGCGACACGACGTCGTGCGGCGCCTGCACGGTGCTGCTGGACGGGGAGTCGGTCAAGTCGTGCACGGTGCTGGCCGCGCAGGCCGACGGCCACGCCGTCACCACCGTCGAGGGACTGTCCGGTACCGGTGGTGAGCTGCACCCGGTGCAGCGGGCGTTCCGGGAGCAGCACGGCCTGCAGTGCGGGTTCTGCACGCCCGGGATGATCATGGCGTCGGTGTCGCTGCTCGTGGACAACCCGAAGCCGACGCGCGACGAGGTGCGTGCCGGGCTCGAAGGAAACCTGTGCCGCTGCACGGGTTACCACAACATCGTCAGCTCCGTGATGGACGCTTCCGGGCAGGAGGTGGACCGGTGATCCCCGCCGAGTTCCGCTACGAGCGCGTGTCCACAGTGGACGAGGCGCTGGCCCGGCTGGCCGAGCACGGCGACGACGCCAAGGTCCTGGCCGGCGGGCATTCGCTGCTGCCGCTGATGAAACTGCGGCTGGCCGCGCCGGAGTACCTGGTGGACATCGGGCCGGTCGACGAGCTGCGCTACGTCCGGCTGGACGGCGACGAGGTCGTCATCGGCGCCCTGACCCGCTACAGCGACCTGGAGCAGGACCCGGTGCTGCGGGAGCACGCGCCGCTGCTGGCGCACGCGTCGGGGGAGGTGGGCGACCGCCAGGTCCGCCACCGCGGCACCCTCGGCGGCTCCCTGGTGCACGCCGACTCCGCGGCCGACCTCCCGGCGGCGATCCTGGCGTCGGACGCCGTGCTGGTCGCGCGCGGCCCGTCGGGCGAGCGCCGGATCCCGGCGGCGGAGTTCTTCCTCGGCCCGTTCACGACGCCGCTGGAGCCGGACGAGCTGCTGACGGAGATCCGGCTGCCGCGTCAGACGGGCCTCGGCTGGGGCTTCGAGAAGTTCACCCGCCGCGCGCTCGACTGGGCGATGGTCGGCGTGGCCGTGGTCGGTGGCAAGGTGGGCCTGGTCAACATGGCCGGCGTCCCGCTGCGCGCGTCGGCGACCGAGGCGGCCCTCGCGTCCGGCGCGTCCATCGAGGACGCCGCGGCCCTGGCGGCCGAGGACACGAACCCGCCGGACGAGCCCCACGCGACGGCGGAGTACCGCCGCCACCTGGCGCGCGTCCTCACCCGCCGCGCGCTCACCCAGGCCGCCGCCCGCTCCTGAAGTCCGTGAATGGCACATCGAGGGACTCAGCGTCCCTCGATGTGCCATTCACGGCTGGTGATCGCGACGGCCGATTCCCGCCAGCGAGGGGAGTGGCCGGGGCGCGAGGATGGGTGGCGTGAAGACGGAAACCCTTGCGCACACGGCCATCGAGCCCGGAATCCTCTACTTCGGCACGCCCGTGGTGCTGATTTCGAGTTCCAATGAGGACGGTTCGGCCAACCTCGCCCCGATGTCGTCCGCGTTCTGGCTCGGCTGGCGCGCGATGCTCGGGCTCAGCGCGCGCTCGCACACCACCCACAACCTCCTGCGCACCCGCGAGTGCGTGCTCAACCTGCCCTCCGACGCGCTCGCCGCGCACGTCGACCGGCTCGCCATGACCACCGGCTCGGACCCCGTGCCCGACGGGAAGCGGAAGCGCGGGTACTTCCACGTCGCGGAGAAGTTCGAGCGGGCCGGGCTGACGCCGGTGCCGTCGGAGACCGTGGCGCCGCCGCGCGTCGCCGAATGCCCGGTGGCGATGGAGGCGGTCGTCGAGGCCGTGCACCCGGTCGCCGACGCCGACGAGCGGCAACGCGGCGGCATCGTCGCGATCGAGGTGCGGGTGCAGCGCGTCTTCGTGCACGACGGGATCCGCCTGCCCGGCAGCGACGACCGCATCGACCCGGACGCCTGGCGGCCGCTGATCATGAGCTTCCAGAAGCTCTACGGCCTCGGCCCGCAGGTCCACCCGTCGACGCTGGCCCGGATCCCGGAACGGCTCTACCGCGGCCCGGACATCGACCGGGCCCGTGGCGTCACCGGCGTCACGTCGCGCTCAGCTGCTTCAGCAGGGGAGCGAGCGTCGTGATCCCCGCCGTCACGGCGGCGCGGCCCTTCGCCGAGCTGACCAGCGGTTGCTGGGTCAGCAGGACGACGACGTAGCGGTCGTTGACGACCCCCGTGGTGTTCAGGACGAGCGCGTCGCGCAGGACCATCCAGCCCTGCTTGACCTGCCACGACGTCCCGGGCAGCCCGTCCGGGATGCCGAAGTACTGGTCCCAGCCGTCGTCGGCCGGGTTCCGGGCGTCGCCGAGCGCGGTGAGCAGCGGCTGCGCGACGTCGTCGGGCACGGTGTCCTCGAGGTACTCGTAGGTCGCGACGACGTCGGCGGCGCTCGTTTTCGCCATGCCCCACTGGGTCGGGTCCGCGGGCGGCGTCGTGTGCGTGAGGCCGATCAGCGCGGCGGTGCGGGTGACGATCTCGTTGCCGCCGTTGCGTTCCCAGAGTTCCGAGGCGATCCCGTCGTTGCTGCCCGCGAGCATGTCGGTCAGATCGTCGACCGTGCCGGCGTCCGGGAGCGCCCAGCCGCCGTCGGTGTCGCGGACCTCGTCGATCGCGATCAGCAGCTTCACCACCGAAGCGGTGTAGTACGGCGTATCGCGGTCGGCGGAGGCCAGTTCCTGGCCCGGCTGCCGGTCGAACAGGACGAATCCGGCGTCGGTGCCGCGGGAGGCGGCGGCCACGGCGTCCGCCACCCCGTCGGCGACGGCGGAGAGGTCGGGGTAGGGGACCGTGGTGGTGCTCGGCGCGGGCGGTCCGACCTCGGTGTCCTGAGGCGGGTCCGGCGTCGCCGTCGTGCTCCGCGCGGCGGGCGTGACCGCCTGCCCGCAGGCCGCGACGAGCAGGGTCGCGGCGAGCGCGGCGGCCAGGCCCAGGCCGCGGATCGGTCTTCCCATGCCTGGTCAACGCCTCGCGGTGCCCGTTCGGCAGCCGATTTCACCTGTCCGTTCGCTGTGTCTTGCTGTGCGGAAGCTGTGGTCGCCGCCGCGGAACACGGCCGCGGCGGCCGTTGCCGTGGGGGCACCTTTAGGGACCCAAGAGTCGTGAGGGGCACCCTCAGGGACCCAAGAGTCATAAGGGTGCCCCTCACGGCGGGGGAGACCGGCGGGAGTCGACCAGCGGATGGGACTCCGGCGGCCGGACACCCGCCGGGCGTAGCGTCGCGGGCGTGAACGACTTGCGGATCCTGGTGGTGGGTGCCGGTGCGACCGGCGGGTACTTCGGCGGCCGGCTGTTGCAGGCGGGCCGGGACGTGACGTTCCTCGTCCGGCCGGGGCGGGCGAAGGTGCTGCGGGAGCGCGGGCTGCGGATCGTCGGGCTCGGCGAGGAGACCGTGCTCGACCCGCCGCTCGTGGAAACCGGGGCCCTCGAAGGAACCTACGACCTCGTGCTGCTCGCGGTGAAGGCCACCGCGCTGACCGGCGCCATCGACGATTTCGCGCCCGCGGTCGGCCCGGGAACGCTGATTCTGCCGTTCCTCAACGGATTGGCGCACATCGACGTCCTCGCCGCGCGGTTCGGTGCGGCGGCGGTTCTCGGCGGGGTGGCCAAAGTCGTGACCACGGTCGACGACGACGGCGACATCCGGCGGCTCGCGCCGCTGCAGAACCTGGTCTACGGCGCCCGCGCCGAACCGGTCCCCTCGCGGCTGTCCCAGGTGGACGCGGCGCTGACCGGCGCCGGGTTCCCGGCTGCCCGCGAAGACGCGATCACCGGGGCCATGTGGGCGAAGTGGGTGTTCATCGCGTCGATCGGCGGGGTCAACGCGCTGATGCGCGGCACGACCGGCGACGTCGTCGCGGTGCCCGGTGGCGCGGCGTTCGCCGAGGCGGTCGTGGCGGAGGCCGCGGCCGTCGCCGAAGCCGCCGGATACCCGGTGCCCGCTGCGGATCTGGACGCGACACGCCGAACGGTGACCGACCCCGGAACGGGTGGTTCTTCGCTGTACCGCGACCTTCTCGGCGGTCACCCGGTCGAGGGGGACCAGATCTTCGGCGACCTCACCGCGCGTGCCCGTGAGCTGGGCGTTTCCGTGCCGCTGCTGGATCTCGTCACCCTGCAGCTGCGCGTGCACAATCACCGCGTCGAGTGAGAGGTCCACTGTGGGCCACTTGCCCGCCCAGGACAGGGATCGTGGTCTTTCGGGCATCCGGGTGGCGGCGCCGAACCCCGGTCCGGCGGCACTGCTACTCTTCGTAAGGGAACTTGCTTGAGGGTTTGACGAATTTCACGGAATCGGGCGAGGGGAAATGGCGGACAGGTTCGAGTTCGTCCTCGAGGTCGTCGAAGCCCTGGTTGTCGGGCAGGCGACCGGTGGCGATGTCCGGCGGTACCCACTGCGGGCCGGGTACCTCCCGGCAGACCCGGTGCGGTTCGTCCACGTCGCCCGGCAGGTCTACGACTCGCTCGAGGAACGTCGTCTTTCGGTGTCGGGAGAGCTGCACCCGGGGGTGCGCACGGCTTTCGAGCTGCTGGCGGCCCCCCGCGTGTCGGTCGCGGTGAGCGGGATCGACGGCCTCGGCGCCGACGTCGCGGTCCTCGTGGTCACCGACGGCGCACAGGCGCTCGGCATCACCCAGGCCCCGGACGACGACGAGCTGCTGTTCTCGCTCTTCGCGGACGAGGACCTGGTCGAGGTCGTCACCGGCGTGCTGCCCCCGGCGCCCGCCGCGACCACCGGCCGGCACGTCGTGCACCGCGCCGCCGGCCGTGAGGTCTCGGCGATGGCGGCCAAGCGGCGTGCCGACGCGGAGTTCGAGGAAGAAGAGACGGACGCCTTCGGCATGATCGAGGTGAAGGCCGTGGTGCGGCCGGGACGCCGCCCGCCGGCCCCGACGCCGTCCGACGTCGCCGTGCTGGAGCGCGTGCTGTCCGAGCCGCGGCTGGGTGGCGGCCACATCGCCGTCACCGCGCAGAGCCGCCGCGGCGAGCGGCTCGCGGGTGACCCGCTGAGCTGGCTGGACACCGCCGACGGCCGGTACCTCGTGCGCACCAGGACCGGTGACGCCGGCGAGCTGACGGCCGAGTACGTGCCCGCGGGCCGCGCCGAACTGGCCCGGGCCATCCGTGACGCGATCGCCGCGGTCTACTGACCGGGAAGGAACCCTCCTGATGACCGATGACGCGACAGCGGCGACCACCGAGGCGCTCCAAGCGACGCAGCAGCTCCAGGCCGCCGACACACCGCAGCTGCAGGCGATGTCCGCGATCCGTGTCGGCCTCGCCGGCGCCCAGCTGAAGCGGCTGGCCCAGACCGGCAGCTTCGCGGTCGACGACACCACCGGCAACCGGCTGATCGAGTCGCTCGAAGGCGTGCTCGAGTCGCTGGAGGCGCGCTGGTCGGCGTTGCAGCGCCTGCACGACAAGCCGGCGCTCAGCCGGACCGCGGTCGGCATGTGGGTCTCCGGCCACATGGTGAACACCGCGGCCGACGACCACGGGCTGGTCACGCAGCTGCAGGCCGCGCGGCAGGAGTTCCCGACCTACATCGAAGCGATCAAGCTGGCGAAGCAGAACTACAAGACGCGGGAAGAGGAGACACGGGCCACGCTCGTCGCACTCCCGTCCGCCGACCAGAGCTGAGGGAGACCGTGGCACCCACCGCCGAGTCCGTGTCGGACCCGTCGTCCCCGGACTACAACCGGCGCAGCCCGCTGTACGACCCGACGGCGGACTCGTCGTCGAAGTACTACGTCGGGCCGCTGAAGACCGACGGCACGCCCTCGGGCGACGAGATCCGCGAGATGGCCACCCAGCAGATCGACGACGAGATCCGGGCCGGCTGGCTCGGCCCGGCCGTCGACCCGGCGCTGCGCGACCGGAAGATCCAGGAGCTGTACCAGCAGCACCTGGACAACGCGAAGAACGGGCTCGACGAGGGCCTGTCCATGCGCGAGACCGGCGAGCCGCCGCACATGCTGTGGAGCAACGCCAGCCACGAGCAGATGAACGACGCCATCACGCTGGACGCCAACCCGGCGACCGTCGCGGAGACGTCGGAGGAGTGGGTGCAGGTCGGCAACGACCTCGGCACGCACCAGAAGAACCTGGCCGACTCGATCACCGCGAGCACGAGCAACTGGCAGGGCGACGCCGGTGACGCCGTCCGCGAGCACCTCGCCGGGGTCGGCAAGTGGCTGGGCGCGACCGCGCAGGGCGCGACGCTCGCCGGGCGCCAGCAAGAGATCCACTCCCAGGCGCTCAACGAGACGCAGCGGCAGATGGGCGCGAACCCGCCGGTGCAGTTCGACCTGCAGGCCACCAACCAGAAGCTGCAGACGATGACCGACCCGGTGCAGTACGCGTCGGCGGCGGGCGAGGCGATCCAGACCTACCGGGCCCAGCAGGTCGCGCGCGAGCACGCCGCGCAGATCATGACCCAGTACGACCAGACCATCGCCGGTGCGGTCGCGACGCCGAAGTTCCCGGCTCCGCCGAAGCTGCCGACCGCGACGGCGAGCGCGCGCACCATGGGCACCCCGATGTCGTCCGGCGGCGCGTCGCAGGGCCTGATGGGGCGCACCCTCCCGAACGGGCAGCTGGACCCGAACGGCAGCACCGACCCGTCGCTGGCGCGGCTCCCGGCGGCTTCGGCCAACGGCTCACCCGCCATCGACCCGGCCACCGGCTTCCCGATCGACCCGGCCACGGGCCTGCCCATCGACCCGGCCACCGGCCGGCCCGTCGGCGGTGGCGCCGGCGGCAGCGGCGCCGGCGGCAGCGGCGGGTACGGCGGCGCGGGCATCCCGGGCGGCGGCTCCGGCTCGGGTGGTTCCGGCTTCTCCGGCAGTGGCATCCCGGGCGGCGGCAGTGGCAGCGGCGCGGGTGGGTCCGGCGGCGGTGGCGGGAGCTTCACCCCGCCGAACTTCGACATGCCGGACACCCCCGGCGGCGGCAGCTTCAGCGGCGCGGGCATCCCCGGCTCCTCGATCCCCGGCGGCGGCGACTCGACGACGTCGTCCGGCTTCACGCCTTCCGGCATCGGCGCTGGTGGCGGCACCGGCGGCGGCAGCGGGTACACCCCGCCGTCGTTCTCCGTCCCCGACATCCCGGGCGGCGGCAGCGGGGGCATCCGCGGCGGCGGCCTGGGCGGCGGGTTCACCCCGCCCGGCATCGACCCGATCACCGGCCTGCCCACCGGCGGCGGGCTCGGCGGCAACGGCATCCCGGGTGGTGGCACCGGCGGCAGCGGCGGGCTCGGCAAGATGCCGACCATCGGCCGCGGCGGCGGGATCAACGGCGAGAGCATCGCGAGCCGCCTCGGCGGCCTCGGCGGAATCGGTGGCGGCAGTGGCGGCGGGGGCGGGTCCCTCGGCGGCATCGGCGGCGGCTCGGGCACCGGCGGGGCCGGGGCCGGCGGCGCGGGCCTGCGTGGCACCGGGGCGGGCAACCTCAGCGGTGGCGCCGCGTCGGGTGCGGCCGCGGAGGCCGAAGCCATGGCGGCGCGCAACGCGGCGGCCGGCGGCAAGGCCGGCGCGCCGGGCTCCCCGGGCATGGGCGGCATGGGCGCCGGTGCCAAGGGCGGTAAGAAGGAAGACGACAAGGAACACAAGTCGGCCGACTACGTCGAGAACGACGACCCGAACTTCTTCGACGGTGAGCAGGTCGTGGCACCGCCGGTGATCGGTGACTGGAAGAACCAGGATTGGAAGTGAGCACATGACGGCGGGCGGCTTCGAGGTCGAACCGGACGACCTGGTCGCGCACGCGAGTCACGTCGACAGCCTGGTGGACCGGCTGAACACGGCGGTCTCCGCGTCCGACTCGGCGATGTCGGACCACGCGTACGGGCTGCTGTGCGCGTTCCTGCCGCCGATCATCCGGCCCACGGGTGAGCAGGCGCAGGACACGCTGAAGGCGTCGATCGAGGGTGTGAAAGGCCTTTCGGACAACGTCCGGACGGCCGCGCAGTCCTATCGCGACGGTGAAGAGGGCAACGCGCAGCCGTTCGAGCGCCAGCTCACGGCGGCGCCGCGACAGGCTGAAGTGAAGGTGAGTTCATGACGAGCCCGAATGGCTCGAACGGCGGGCTCGGGGACCTGATGCGGGACCCCGACGAGACGATCCGCCGGATGGACGACTGGGCGGCCGGGTTCGCGGCCAAGGCCGAGCGTTACCAGGCGGCCCAGGCGGAGACCGAGCGGCTGCGGCTGACCGCCACGAGCGGCGACGGCGCGGTCAGCGTCACCGTCGGCGCCGACGGCACCGTCACCGACCTGACGTTCTCGAACAAGGTCAAGTCCTTCCCGCTCGAGGAGCTGTCGCGGGCGATCCTCACCACGATGCGCCGCGCGCAGTCCGGTATCGCCGAGCGCGTGGCCGGGGTGATGACCGAGAACCTCGGCGACGAGGACCGCGACACCCGCACGGCGCTGCTCGACTCGCTCCGCGGCCGGTTCCCCGACCCGGACGAGCCCGACGAGCCGACCCCGCCGCCGGCCCCGGGCCCGCCGCCCGTGCCGCCCGCCCCGGCCGGAGGTGCCGGGGTCCCGCCGGCGCCGTCGGCCCCGCAGGCGTCCCCGCCGCAGCGGCGTCCGGGCAGCGACCCGGACGAGCAGGACAACAACCCCTGGTGAGCTGAGCCGCCCCGGATACGCCGAGCCCGACGGGCCCGGCGTATCCGGCGGCGGAGTGACGGTGCTCGACAGTGGGCTTCCGGAGGTCGACACTGGGCCGATGACCGGCCTGATCACCGGAAGCCGTGTCCGGCTGCGGCCCGCCGCAGTCACGGACGCCGCCCGGTTCGAGGAGATCCTGTCGCATCCCGAGGTCGCCCGCTGGTGGGCCGACGCCGAGGATCCGGTGGCCGCCCAGGTGTCCTATCTGCTGGACCCCGACGAGGGCACCACGACCTACGCCATCGAACATGCGGACGTCGTGGTCGGTATCGAGCTGGCGTTCGAAGAAGCCGACCCGCAGTACCGGCACGCCGGCATCGACATCGCCGTGCACCCGGACTTCCAGGGCCACGGCCTCGGCTCGGACGCCATCCGGACGCTCGCCGAGTACCTGTTCGCGGTGCGCGGGCACCACCGGCTGGTGATCGACCCGGCCGCGGACAACAAGGCCGCGATCAAGCTCTACGAGGCCCTCGGTTTCCGGCCGGTCGGCACGATGCGCTCCTACGAACGCGGGCTCGACGGCAGCTGGCACGACGGACTGCTGATGGACCTGCTGGCCGAAGACCTGGTTCCGCTGGCGGCATTGGCCGGCGCGTGAGCACGCAGGCGGTGCCCGCCGCACCCGGGCAGCTGCGGCGGGTCGCCGTGGCGAGCGCGATCGGGACCACGATCGAGTGGTACGACTACTTCATCTACAGCACGGCGACCGCGCTGGTCTTCGGCAAGCTCTTCTTCACGACGCTTTCGCCCGCCTCCGGCACGCTGGCCGCGTTCGCGACGCTCGGGGTGGGCTTCCTGGCCCGTCCGGTCGGCGGGATCCTGTGGGGGCACTTCGGCGACCGCGCCGGCCGCAAGGCGATGCTCGTGCTCTCGCTGCTCCTGATGGGCGTGGCGACGGTCGGCGTCGGCCTGCTCCCGACCTACAGCGCGATCGGTGTGTGGGCCCCGATCCTGCTCCTCGTGCTGCGGCTGCTGCAGGGCCTGAGCGCGGGCGGCGAGTGGGGCGGCGCGGCCCTGATGGCCGTCGAACACGCGCCGGAGGGACGTCGTGGCCGCTACGGAGCGTTCTCGCAGATCGGCGTCCCGGCGGGCCTGATCCTCGCGCAGCTCGTGTTCTTCGTCCTCGGCAAGTCGCTGACCGACGCCCAGTTCGCGGCGTGGGGCTGGCGGGTGCCGTTCCTGGTGAGCATCGTGCTCGTCGGCGTCGGACTGGTGATCCGGCTGCGGATCGAGGAAAGCCCGGTGTTCGCCGAATTGCGGCAGTCCGCGGCGCGCAGCCGGCGGCCGATGGCCGACGTCTTCCGCGAGCGGCCGCGGGCGCTGCTGGTGGCGTCGGGGAGCTTCATCGCCAACACGGCGATCGGCTACATCTTCCTCGCGTACCTGTTGTCCTACGGCACTTCCGTGCTGAAGATCGACCGCACCACGTTGCTGGTGGTGGTGATCGTCGGCAGCGTCACGTGGCTGGTGAGCATCCTCGTCACGGCGGCGTGGTCGGACCGCGTCGGCCGGAAACCGGTGTACCTCTGGGGTTCGGTGCTGCTGGTGGTCTGGCCGACCCCGTTCTTCCTGCTGGTCGACACCCGCCAGGCGGTGTGGCTGATCGTCGCGGTGGTGGTGCTGAACATCGGCCTCGGCGCGACGTACGGGCCGCAGTCGGCGTTGTTCGCGGAACTGTTCGAACCGCGCTACCGCTACAGCGGCGCGTCCTTCTCCTACGCCGTGGGCGCGGTCCTGGGCGGCGGCTTCGCACCGCTGATCGCGACGGCGTTGCAGACCTCGACAGGGACGTCGTTGTCGGTGTCGCTCTACCTGGTCGGCGTCGCGGTGCTCAGCTTGGTGGCGGTGCTCTTCATCCCGCGTGAGTGATCACTGGCGGTCCAGCCGGACCGCGGTGGCCGTCCGTTCGTGGCCCGCGTTACCGGGGGTGCGGTGGAGTTGTGCGGCGGGGCAGCTGGGGCGCGGGCCTGCCGCGTGGAAGTTGTTTGTGGGGCTGGGGTTCTGCCGCTGTGTCGGTCCGGCGGCGGCCGTTCGTTCGTGGCCCGCCTCGAAGCGGGTGCGGTGTTGTGGCCGGATCGAGTGGCGTTATCCCGCGTGAGTGATCACAGGCGGTCCAGCCGGACCGCGGCGGCCATCCGCTCGTAGCCCGCGTCGCCGGGGTGGAGGTGGTCGCCCGAGTCGTAGGCGGGCAGCATCCGGAGCGGGTCGGCCGGGTCGCGGACCGCCGCGTCGAAGTCGACCACGGCGTCGAAGACGTTGCTGGTGCGGATGAACTGGTTCACCGCGGTGCGGGTCGCCTCGAGAGTTTCGTCGTAGACGCCCCAGCCCTTGAACGGCGTGAGCGTGCCGCCGAGCACCCGGATGCCGCGGGCGTGGGCCTGCGCGACGAGCTGGCGGTAGGCCGACGTGATCGCGTTCGGGTCGGTCTGGTGCGGGTCCTGCTGGATGTCGTTGATGCCTTCCAGCACGATCAGCGTCCGCACCCCGCCGACACCGAGCACGTCGCGGTCGAACCGGGAAAGGGCGTTCTGGCCCGCGCCGCTGCCGGGGACGTCGAGCAGCAGCCGGTTGGCGCTGATGCCGGCGTTCTGCACACCGAACCGGCCGTGCAGCCGGTCGGCGAGGTAGTCCGGCCAGCGGTGGTTGGCCCCGGCGGTGGAGCCGACGCCGTCGGTGATCGAGTCGCCGAGCGTCACCACGGTGGCTTCGGCGCCGCCCTGCACGTCCACCCCGGACACGTAGTGCCACACGGACGTCTGCTCCGTGTAGGGGGCGCCCGACTCACTGGCGGTGAAGTCGCCGGCGCGGGTGAAGTACGACGTCTGCGAGGCGGCCGGGTGGTAGGTCACCGGCCCGGACTTCGTGGGCACGTAAGTCGTCACGAGCAGGTTGGCGTCCGCCGGGATCCGCAGGTTCACCGGGTCGCTCAGCACCTCGGCGCCGTTGGGCACGACGACGCTCGGCGCGCCGCCGAACGTCAGCGACCGCAGCGTGCCGGGGACGGCGTCGGCGCCGGTCGCCTCGACCGCGACGGTGACGTGCCCGAAGGTGACGGCGGTGGCGCCGAAGGCGTTCGACAGGTGGATCCGGGCCCGGCCGCCGCCGACGCTCGTGTGCACGACGTTGCGGATCGAGTAACCCGGGTAGCCGTCCGGGGTGTTCGCGACCCCGGCCGCGGGAGCCGCGGCCCAGGTGCCCGCCCAGCCGCCGACGGACTGCTGCGCCAGGGCCGGGACAGCGCTTTCCGGGTTCGCACCACCGGACGTCGTGAGGAGGGCCAACCCCGCCAGGACGGCCGTGCTCACGGCCAGGAAGCGTCGCATGCACACACGGTCGCGTGCTTGGGCTGGGTCAGGGACCGCTGATCAGGTGAGCAAACCGGACAAGATCCCGGACAGTGACGGCAAATTGCTGTTCCCCCTGGGCGGACCCGCCCGGGATTCTGGGGATGCCGGGCGGGCCCGCGCGAGGTGGCCGTTGCCGCGACGGCCGCTCGCCGGAGTGCCCGGTCCCGATCCGAAGCGGAGGCTGGCCCGGATCGTTGCGTCGGGGCAACCCCGGAGGGCGTGTGCGAGAACGCCCTCACTCCCAAACACGGCCGCGGACCTGGCCCGGTTCACCGAGGCCACCGGAATTCTCGCCCGCAAGCGCCAACCCCCGCCCGGAGCGGCCAACACACTGCCCGGAAGGGCCCACACGCCCGCCGGAGTGGCCAACACGCCGAAACCCCGGGGTGTTGGCCACTCCGGCGGACGTGTCGGCCCGCCGGGGTCGCGCGTGCCGGGATTCTCATCACCGGCGAGTGACCCCCGAAAGCCGTGAATGGCACATCGAGGGACTTCAAGTCCCTCGATGTGCCATTCACGGCTGGGGAACGGGAGGTTCAAGCGGCGGCGGGGAACACGTCCAGAGCGCGGTGGCCGGCGTCGGTCAGTTCGGCGGGTGACCACTGGCCGCGCGCGACGGGCGTCACGGCGCGGATCAAGCCGGCGCGGGCGAGGTCGTGGGCCGTGTTCTGGTCGCAGCACGACAATCCGTCGACGCGGAGGTCGGGTTCGCAGCTGCAGCGGAGCTCCGCGCGGCCCGCGCCGACCGCCTTGAGCATGGCGATCGCGCGGCGGCTCAGCGCGCTCGGGTGGGTGGACATGGTCTGGCCTCTCGGTCCGGCTGGTTCTGGTGCGAGTGCTGCAGCTCGTTACTTAGGAGTACGGGCCGGACGTGAGCCCGGTTCACTTTGATCGAGCCTCTTGACACGGCGAAGCCGGGCGAGCAAGGTCAGTCATCGGATGAATCAGGTCCACCAGTCACAGAATGGTCCACTGGGGGACCATTCTGCCCATACTCATCCGATCCCTGGAGGTTCAGTGACGACCTTCCCTCGCCGGCAAGCCCTCAGCATGGCGGCCGGAGCCGCTGTGGCGCTGAGTGCGGCCGGCCTGACGCCCGCCGGTGCCGCCGTGCCCGTCGACGCCGCGCCCGACACGCCCGAAACCCCGATCGTCCCGCCTCCGCCGCCCGTCCCGGTCGCCCTCGACGCCTGGTTCTCCAACGACGGCATCGACAGCGCGTCCGCGACCGGCGGCGACTTCGACGGGTCCGGCTACACCTTCCCGGCCGAGCAGCTGCCGGTCGGCCGGACGGCGACCGTCGGCGGCGTCCCGTTCCTGCTCGGGTCCGCGGCCGCCGGGGCGAAGAACAACGTCGTCGCCACCGGCCAGACGATCGACCTGCCGAAGGGCCGCTACTTCGTCGCGTACTTCCTGGTCGCCGCCAGCTACGGCACCACCGGCGGCACGGCGACCGTGCACTACGCCGACGGCACCACGAGCACCGGCTCCCTGTCCGGCCCGGACTGGTACACCGGCAACGGCGCGCTCGTCTCGTCGTTCCGCTACGCGCCCGGCGGGGTCGTCGACGACAACCCGGTTTCCCTGGCCACCGGCCAGGTCTGGGTCGACCCGGCCCGCGAAGCCGTCGCGCTGACCCTGCCGGCCACCGCGACACCCGCGCCCGACGTCTCGAGCCTGCACGTCTTCGCCCTCACCCTGCAGCCCGTCGCCGTCGGCCGGTCCGCGCTGGTGCTCGACGGCCGGTCGACGGCGAACTTGCTGACCGACGGCGGTCCGCAGGCCGCCGAGGCGACCGTGGTGAACGCGGGCACCGTCTGGCTCGGCGCGCGCGACCGCGTTTCGGTGACGCTCGACGTCCCCGGCGGCCGGACCACCGTGCCGGCGACCATCCGCGCGCTCGCGCCGGGGGAGCAGGCGACGGTCCGGCTCGGCCTGGCGTCGAACGCCTCCGTCCCGCCCGGCACCACCACGAACGGCCAGCTGCGGGTGACGGCCGGGCGCGGCACGCTCGCCACCCAGCAGGTGCCGATCACCCTCGGCGTCCCGGATTTCCGGCCCACCGACGCGTCGCTCTCGACGCACCGCGCGCCGTACTGGTTCACCGACAGCAAGTTCGGCATCTTCATTCACTGGGGCGTGTACGCCGTGCCCGCGTGGGCACCGGTCGGGCAGCAGTACGCGGAGTGGTACTGGCAGAACCAGCAGGACCCCAACGGCGCGACCTACGCCTACCACGCCCAGAAGTACGGCGAGGGGTTCGTCTACGACGACTTCATCCCGATGTTCACCGCGAAGAAGTTCGACCCGCGCGCCTGGCTGAAGCTGATCGCGGACGCGGGCGCCGAGTACTACGTCCTGACGTCCAAGCACCACGACGGCTTCGCGTTGTGGGACACCAAGGTCAGCGACCGCAACTCGGTCAAGCTCGGCCCTCGGAGGAATGTCATCGCCGAGCTCTTCGCGGCGTCCCGCAAGTACACCCCGCAACTGCGCAACGGCCTGTACTTCTCGCTGCCGGAATGGTTCAACCCCGACAACCCGTGGATGGGCCACGCGCCGCGCAACCCGTACACCGGCGCGCCGCTGCCCTACACCGGCTACACCGCGGGCAAGGACTTCGTCCGCGACTACCAGGCGCCGCAGGTGCTCGAGCTGATCCACGAGTTCGACCCGGACGTCCTGTGGTTCGACATCGGCGGCGACAACGACAGCCGCGACGTGCTCACGGAGTACTTCAACCGCGCGAAGAACCGCCGGCACCCCAAGGACGTCACCTACAACGACCGCGGCGGCATCCCGGACCACGACTTCACCACACCGGAGTACACGACGTACCCGAACACGGTGGTGGCGAAGTGGGAGGCGAGCCGCGGCCTCGACCCGTTCTCCTACGGCTACAACCGCGCGACGCCCGACGACAAGTACATGACCGCCGAGGAGGTCGTCCGCACGCTCGTCGATATCGTGTCGAAGAACGGCAACTTCCTGCTCGACATCGGCCCGGACTTCGACGGCACCATCCCGGCCGTCATGCAGCAGCACCTGCGCGACGCGGGCGCGTGGCTGAAGGTCAACGGCGAAGCCATCTACGGCACGACCTACTGGTCACGGATGGCCCAGCTGGGCGACCTGCGGTTCACGGTCAAGCAGAACGAGGCGTTCTACGTGCACTCGCTCGCCGCGCCGGGCAGCCGGCTGGTCATCGACGCGCCGGTGCCGATCCGCTCGGGTGACCGCGTCACGCTGCTGGGCTACCGCGGGAACCTGCACTGGAGCGTCGAGAACGGCTCCCTGGTGATCGACGTCCCGGCGGCTGCCCGGCAGGCGGGCCGCTACGCGTGGGTGTTCAAGATCGCCTGGAGCTGACTGCCATGAGGGGCACCCTCAGGGACGTCAGAGCCCTCAGGGTGCCCCTCACGGCGGAGCTTCCGCGAGCAGCGCCAGCCACCGGCACATCAGTAAAAGCGCCGCAGCTGCGGCCACGCTGCCGACCACGGCCGGGTCAGCGTGTCGCACAGCGAGATCGTGACGCCGTCCTCGTCATTGTCGACGCCTTCGGCGTTGTGGTGCAGCGCCACCGGGCGGCAGCCGGTGATCAGCCGCGACGCGGGGGAGCCGCGCTCGATCCGGCCGACGACCAGCACCGGCCCGACCAGCCGGTCCGGCGGCGGTCCCCAGTCGGCGTAGGACATGTGCGGCGAATACGGCCGCGGCAGCCCGCGTTCGGGCCCGTAGTACTCGAGCGCCCCGGCCTCGCCGTAGTTGCCGGTGAGGATGACGGCGGTGTCCTTGTCCGGGACCTGAGCCCACGCCGTCGCGACCGTGTCGGCGAACTCCGGCCAGCCGACCTGCTCACCGGGCTCCTTGTTCACGGCCAGCAGCACGCCGTTCAGCGCCGTGGCCGGCACCACCGGGAGTCCGATGAGGACGGACACGACCACGCACACCGCCGTGACCACGCCGATCGACGCCCGCAGCGCCGTGCCGGTCCGCGCCGGCCACCGCAACGCCGGCTCGGCGCCGAGCGCGACCAGCGGCAGCAGCAACGGCACTGAATAGTACGGTTTCCCGCCCAGCGCCAGGAGTTCCACGCAGACCACCGGGTAGGCGATCGCCAGCGCGCGAGCCCAGCGCACCCCCGCGTCACGCCACGGCCGCACCAGCCCGGCGATCCAGACCGGCACCAGCACCGGCGACAGGTAGACCAGCTGCATCGGCACGAACAGCACGCGGTTCTCGACGCCGTCGTCCTCGCTGATCCCGCCCGCGACGGTGAGCATCGGCCAGCCGTGCGACGCCTGCCAGAGCACCACCGGCGCGGTCAGCACGGCGGCGACGCCGATGCCCGCCGCGAGCCACCACGTCCGGAACACCCGACGCGGCCCGGCGACGGCCACCCCGGCGCCGAGCCCGGACAGCAGGAGCAGCACCAGCCACTTGTTCATCATGCCGAGCCCGGCCGCGGCCCCGACGGCGAGCCACCACCGGCCGTCGCCGGTCCGCAGCAGCCGCAGCCCGAAGAAGGTGATGAGCGACCACAGCAGCACGTCCGCCGTGTTGGTCGCGAGCATGTGCGTCACGACCAGCACGTACGTCGAGAGCGCCGTCGCCACCGCGGTGCACACCTGCACGCGGCGGCCGCCGCCGAACTCGCGGGCGATCAGCACGACGACCACGACCGTCGCCATGCCCAGCAGGGTCGCGACGACCCGCAGCCCCATCGGGGTCTCGCCGAACAACGCCGTCGACGCGCGGGCGAGCCACGGCGTGATCGGCGGCTGGTCGACGTACCCCCAGTCCGGCCGCTTCCCCGCGGCGACGAAGTACAGCTCGTCGCGGTGGAAGCCGTAGCGGCTCGACAGCAGCGTCAGCACCACAGCTTGGATCGCGACGACGATCCCCACCGGCACCGCCGCGAAACGTGGCAACGACCCGGAAACGCGACCGGCCCCCATGGCAGTCTCCCCTCGGCGTGCGAGGATCGTACGCCGGAGATCATCCGATCGGGAGCGCTCCGACGTATTCGCCGCCGGCGTCGGCGACCAGCTCTTCGAGGGACTGCGCCCGGCGGATCGGCGTGAACCGCACGGCACCGTCCACACCGATGTCGAAGCCGTGCACGGCCGGGCGCGGCAGCGTGTTGTACGCGTAGTGCGCGCCGAAGTAGTACGCGCCGGTGTCGTGCGCGACGACGAGGTCGCCGGGCTCCAGCAGCGGCAGCGGGCGTTCCCGGGCGAGCAGGTCACCGGCGAAGCACAGCGGCCCGGCGACGTCCTGTGGCACGTCGGGGCCGGTTTTCGGCACGCCCGCGGCGTCGTACGCGCTGAGCCGCAGCGGCCAGTGCTCCGGCTGGAGCACCGTCCGCGCGGCCACCTGGGCACCCGCGTGCGTGACCGCGATGTGCCGCCCGCCCGCGACCTTCGTGTACTCGACCGCGCTGACGAGGAACCCGTTCTTCGCCAGCAGCGACCGGCCGAACTCGGTGACGTAGGTGTAGCGCCCGTCGCCGAGCGCCGGGACCCGCGCGAGCAGCGTCTCGACGTAGTCGGAGTAGGTCGGTCCCGGCTCGTCGGAGTCGAAGTTCACCGGCAGGCCGCCGCCGAGGTCGATGCTGGTGACCTGCCGGTACCCGGCCTCGGCGTTGATCTCCTCGGCGAGCGCGTGCACGGCGGCGACGCCGTCGGCCATCAGCCCGGGCGGGCAGCCCTGCGAGCCGACGTGGACGTGCAGCCGGCTCAGCCACGGCCGGTGCGCGAACGCCTCCAGCAGCAGCGCGCGATACCCGTGGTCCCGCAACGGGATGCCGAACTTCGACGCCGCCGTCGCGGTGCTCGTGTCGCCGATCCGGCCGGCCCCGACCTGCGGGTTGATCCGCAGCCCGAGCGCCGAGCGGGGCGGCGCCGAGCCGACGAGCCGGTCGAGCCGGGCCAGCTCCTGGAAGTTGTCGGCGTTGATCGCGGTGCCCTCGGCCAGGGCGTGGGCGAGTTCGCTCACGGTCTTCGCGGGGGAGTCGAGCACGAGCCGCGGCCCGCGGAGCCCGGCGGCCTCGGCGACCGCCGTCTCTCCCGGGCTGGCGACTTCGGCGTCGATCCCGAGGTCGCCGAGGAACCGCAGCAGCGGCGCGAGGCCGCACGCCTTCGCGGCGACGGTGTGCTGGACGTGCCCGAGAGGGGCGAAGGCCCCGGTCAGCTCCTCGACGGCCGCGCGGAGGCCGGCGAGGTCGACGAACCCGGCCATCGGGTCGACGAGCCGCCGGTCCGCCGCGGCGGTGAGGGCGAGCAGCCGGCGGTCGGTGCGGGCCGGGGAGGCACTGGTCGTGGTCATGCTCCAAGCACAGCAGCGGGTGGCCGCGCCGGTCCAAGACCTGGACCCGATGATGTCATAGGACACGCCTATAATGACCGGGTGGACCTGCGTCGCTGGCACTACTTCGCCGTGCTCGTCGAGGAGATGCACTTCACCAAGGCGGCCGCCCGGCTGTTCGTGTCGCAGCCGTCGCTGAGCCAGCAGATCCGCGCCTTCGAGGCGGAGCTGGGCGTCGCGCTGCTGGACCGGTCGGGCCCGCGGTTCGCGTTGACCGAGGCGGGCCGGGTCGCGGGGAGGGAGGCCCGGGAGCTGCTGGACCGGCTGGACCGGGCGCGGGGCGTGATCACGGCGGCCGGGCGCGGCGACTCGGGACGGCTCCGGATCGCGTACACCCGCTCGGCGCCCGGCCCGCTGGCCGGTGACCTGGTCGCGGCCTACCGCGCTCGCCACCCGGGCGTCGAGCTCGCCCTGGAGACGGGGTGGACGAGCCTCAACCTGACCCGCCTGGCCGCGGGCGAGATCGACCTCGGTTTCGTCCGCCCGCCCGTGACCCACCCCGGCGTCGAGGTGGCCGCGGTCGGGTCGGAGGAGGTGCTGATCGCGCTGCCGTCCGCCCACGACCTCGCCCGCCGCCGCGGCCGCCTGCGACGCGCCTGGATCGCGGGCGAGCCGGTGGTCTTCTGGCCGCGCGAGAACGGCCCGGGCCAGTACGACGCGATCAGCGCCCAGGTCTGGCCGGCCGGCGTCCCGCCGATCGTGCGCGAAGAACCGGAGGACGAGCAGCTGATGCGCGCGGTCGCCGAGGGCGCGGGCATCGCGGCGGTGCCGGAGCACCGGGCCCGCGCGTTGCGCCGCAAGGGCGTGGTGCTGCGCCGGCTGGAGGAGCCGGTGCCGCGCATCGACCTGGGGCTGGCCTGGCGCGCGGACACGCTGTCCCCGGTGGTGCGGGCGTTCGTGGACCTCGCGGCCGGAAAGCCGTGAAGGACTCCTTGAGGGACTCAGAGTCCCTCAAGGAGTCCTTCACGGACAACGGAACCCCGGGTCACGGGCAGGCGGTCAGCACCGCGTCCGCGACCGCGCCGAGGTGGGCGGCCGCGCGGTGGCCGGAGACCACGCGGTCGGTGAGGTAGGCGAACACCAGGCGGCGGCCGGGATCGGCCCAGGCGACGCAGCAGTTGCTCCCGTTGTGCCCGAACGTTTCCCGGCCGCTGAGCGTCCCCATCGGACGGCCGGCGCCGCCGAGCTGGAAGCCCTGCGCCCAGCGGATCCGGGTGCCGATCGTGCGGTCGACGACGGCGTCCCCGGACGGCTGCCGCGCTTCCCGGACGGCCGCCGGGTCGACGACCTCGCCGTCGAGCAGGGCCTGGTAGAACGCCGCCAGGTCGCGGGCCGTCGTCGAGATGCCCGCCGCGGGGATCACCGCCCGGCGGAGGGCGCGCCGGTTGATCAGCCGCGCGGTCAGCCGCGCGCCGAAGTCCTGCCCGCGCAGGGGTACGTGCCGCGGCCACAGCGCGTCCGGCAGGCCGAGGTGGGTGTCGGTGAGCCCCAGCGGGCCGAGGAATTCCTTGCGCAGCAGCACGTCGACGTCGTCCCCGGTCACCCGGTGGAGCACCTCGCCGAGGAGATGGCCGTACACGATCGGCTGATACGCGGCGACCTCGCCGGGCGCCCACCGCGGGGTGATCCGCTCGATCGCCCGCAGCGTGCGGGCCCGGTCCGCCATGATGAGCGCGTCCCCGGCGAAGCCGCGTGCGCTCGCGAAGCCGGAGCGGTGCCGCAGCACGTGCCGGACGGTGATCGCGCCCTTGCCACCGCGCGCGAACTCCGGCCAGTACCGGGCGACCGGCGCGTCGAGCGACAGTTCCCCGCGCGCCGCGAGCTGGTGCACCAGCAGCGCCACGAACGGCTTGCTCGCGGAGAAGATCCAGAACAGCGCGTCCGGCGGGCCGCCGAAGCTCCGGTCGAGCAGCACCTGCCCGTCACGCAGCACGCACAGGCTCGCCCGGGCACCGCGAGCGCGCACCAGTTCGGCGGCCGGTTCCAGTGCCGGGTCACCCGGTTCGGTCCAGTCGATCACGCCGGGCGACGTTACCCGCCCGGTATGCTCGCGGGCGTTCCCGGCTCTGTGCCTTCCCGGAAGGACGTTCCATGTCCGGCCACGAGATCACCGACCGCATCGCCGACCTGATCGACGAAGAACACCGCCTGCGCACCGGCGCCCTCCACCACGGCGGGCTCACCGCGGACGACCGCGTCCGGCTGAAGGACCTCGAGCGCCAGCTGGACGAGGCCCTCGAGCTGCTGCACCGGCGCCAGGCCCTGTCCGTGTTCGACGACGAGTGACCGGCCGGGGACGGCTCCCTGGGTGCCGCGCCAAGGCGCCGAATCCCTCCTGCAGGTCCAGCCGCTCGTCCAGGACCACGACGTCCGCGCAAGTCGCGACCGGCGGCAGCAAGTAGGGGAGCGCCGAGAACCGCGCCACCTGCTCCGGCGGCACGGCCAGGCGTCGGTCTCAGCGGCGGGGGAGCTCCGGGGAGTCCGTGTCCAGCGGCACCGACCGCGACCGCACCAGTCCCAGCTGGACGGTCTGGCGGCCGGTCAGCGCTTCCAGGGCCCAGTCCGCGACCGTGCGCACGCGGTTGCCCGGCATCGCCATCAGGTGGTAGCCGCGTGTGACGGCCTTCGCCAGACGGCCGGAGAGCGGGATGTGCAGCGGGTTCGCCGCCGCGGCCCCGGCGCCGAGGTCGACGACGAAACCGAGGTCGTGGTGGCGGTAGGTGCCGGTCCGGCCCTGGCCGAGCGACGCCGCCACGTTGCGCCCGGCCAGTTTTCCCTGGCGTTCGGCGTGCTGGGCGGTCATCGCGGTGTACTCGCCCGGCCGGGTGAGATCGGGCACGGCGGCGGCGTCACCGCAGGCGAACACGTCGTCGCGGCCCGGCACGTTCAGCTGCGCGGTGACGACGAGCCGGCCCTTCGCGGTCTCCAGCCCGAGGTCCGACACCAGCGGGTCGGGCCGCACGCCGACGCACCACACGAGCGTCCGCGCCGGCACGGAGTCGCCGTTCGTCAGGGTGACGCCCTTCTCGTCCGCGTGGTCGACCGACGTCTTCATCAGCACCTCGACCCCGCGCGAGCGCAGCACCTCGTCGGCCGTCTTCCCGAGCCGCTTGTCGAGTTCGGGCAGCACGCGCTCGGCGACGTCCAGCAGCAGCCAGCGGATCTTCTGCCCGGCGAGCTCGGGGTGCCGCGCGGCCAGCGCGTCGGTGAAGGCCGGGCCCTGCGCGGCCACCTCGGTGCCGGTGTAACCCGCGCCGACGACCACGAACGTGCACCGCGCGTCGCGTTCGGCCGGGTCCTCGGCCGACGCGGCGAGCTCGATCTGCCGGGTGACGTGGTCCCGCACGTACAGCGCCTCGGGCACGCCGCGGAAGCCGTGCGCGTACTCGGGCACACCCGGGATCGGCAGCAGCTTGTTGACACTGCCCGCGGCCAGCACCAGCCGGTCGTACCCGATCCGGTGTTCTTCGTCCTCGGGATCGGTGTACGTGACGGCCCGGGCGTCGAAGTCGACGGCGGTGGCCTTGCCCAGCAGCAGCCGGACGCCCGGCAGCGTCTCCGGGATCGAGACGGTCACCCGCCGCGGGTCGAGGATCCCGGCCGCGACCTCCGGCAGCAACGGCAGGTAGAGGAAGTAGTCCGTCGGGTTGAGCACGACGATCTCGACGTCTTCGGCTTCCTTACGCAGGCTCTTAGCCGCGTGGTACCCGGCGAACCCGCCGCCGACGATCACGACACGCATGGATCCCCTTCCGGGAAGTTGATCTTGGTCCTTGCGGATTCCCCCAGGTAGAGGTGGGGAAACCCGCGGGGTTGACCTGTCGGCTCAGGGGCGTACGGTCAGAGGGAGTTGGCTGTTGTTCAAAACACGTGCTCCGGTCAGCGCCCCTGCCTGTACCGATGGGAGCGCCATGTACCCCTTGTTCCGCACAATCGACGAACCCTGCGGGTTGACCGTCACGACCACCGAGCGTCCTGGCGGAGTCCGCGTCCTCACCCTGGTGGGAGACGTCGACGCCGCCACCGTCGGCACCCTCGACGAGGCCCTCGCCAGCGGCGGTCGGCTGGTGGCCGACCTGTCGCGGGTCGGTTTCCTGAGCTGCGCCGGCGTCCGGTCCCTGCTCGAAGCGGACGACCGCGCCGAACTGGCCGTCGTCGCCGGCGGGCACGCCGTCACCCGGTCGCTCGAAGCGACCGGCGCCGACCTCCTGCTGAAGATCCACGTTCGCCCGGGTGACGCGCTGACGGCCGTGACCCCGCTCGCCGCGGAGGCCGGCCCGGACGCGTGAGCGCCGGCCCGGCCGTCCACTGTGGCCGGTCGGCTGGGGTCAGTCGTCCGGCCAGTCGCCGGTGGCCTTGCGGTAACCGACCGCGCCGGCTCGTTCGGTGGCGGCCTTGACGGCCCCGAAGATGGCGCCCTGGACGGCGGCCGCGATGATCACCTGGGTCCAGGTGTAGTCGCGGTCGATCGCGTCCGGGGCGTCTTCTTCGCCCGCCGCGCGCTTCCATATCTGCTTGAAGACCTGGCCCGCGAGGACGCCGCCGAGGGCGCCGACACCCCAGCTCAACGGCTTGTAGACGATCTTGTTCACGAGTTCCTCCGTCGCAGGAGCAGCCGGATCAGGATGACCAGGCCGAGCACGCCAGCGAAGACCGGTACCGGGTTGCTCCGGACGGCGTCGGCGCCCTGGCGGAACTTCACCGCGGTCGGCTCGTTCGCGATGTCGGCGACCTTCAGCGTGGCCTGGTCGAGCTTTTCGTCGACGTTGTCCTTGACCCGGGTCTTCACGTCGAGCTTCTGCCCGAGCGCGTCGAGGGTCTCGGCGAGCTCTTCCCGGGTGGCGTCCCGGTCGAGCCGCGCCTCTTCGGCGTTCTTCGGGGTGTCCCCGCTCATGAGCGCACTCCCTGCTTCACGGTGTCCACGTCTTCGCGGACACCGGTGATGGCTTCTTCCGGCACCGGCGGTACCGCCTGGGTGACTTCCTTCTTACCGACCAGGGCGGCGACCCCGGCGATCAGGAACAGGACCACCGCGACGATCAGCGCCGCCAGCCAGCCGGGGACGACGAGCGCCAGCGCGAGAACGGCGGTAGCGACGAGCGCCCCGACGCCGAACAGCGCGAACAGCCCGGCCGCCCCGAACAACCCGGCGCCGAAGCCCATTTTCTTGCCCTTGTGCTGCAGTTCGAGGACCGCGAGCCGGATTTCGTCCCGGACGAGGCGCTTGACCTCGTCGGACAGGTCCGACACCAGCTCGCCGACCGAACGGTCGGCCGCGGGCTTCTGTTGTGCCTCTTCGATCACGGAACACACCTCCTGACGCCGGGCTACCCCCGTTCCGGAGCGGGTAATCACGCCGGTTTCGCCCGGATCGGCGCCGGGTAGCCGCATATCACTCGAACGAGTGATGTGGTGGCGTAGGCGCCGGCCCGCCGGTTTCGCGTCCGGATGCCCCGGGTAGGCCGGATGCATGACCACCACGACAGCCAATGTCCCCACCGTGGAACTGAACAACGGCGTCCGGATCCCGCAGTTCGGGTTCGGGGTGTTCCAGATCCCGGCCGACGACACGGCGAGCGCCGTGCGGACGGCGCTGGACGCGGGCTACCGGCACATCGACACCGCGCAGATGTACCGGAACGAAGCGGGGGTCGGCGCGGCCATCGCGGAGTCGGGCTTGGCGCGCGAAGACGTCTTCGTCACCACGAAGCTCGCCAACGACGCCCAGGGGTACGACAACGCGATCACCGCGCTGGAGGGGAGCCTGCGGCGGCTCGGGCTCGAGTACGTCGACTTGTACCTGATCCACTGGCCGCTGCCGAAGACCGGCAAGTACGTCAAGACGTGGCAGGGCTTCGAGGACATCCTGCGGGCCGGGAAGGCCCGCGCCATCGGCGTCTCGAACTTCCAGCCCGGGCACCTCGACCGGCTCGCCGAGGAGACCGGCACGGTCCCCGCGGTCAACCAGATCGAGCTGCACCCGGCGCTGCAGCAGGCGGAACTGCGCGAGTACCACCGCGCGCACGGCATCGCGACCGAGGCATGGAGCCCGCTGGCCCAGGCCGAGGTGCTCGAGGACCCGGTGCTGACCGGGCTCGCCGAGAAGCACGACCGGAGCGCCGCGCAGGTCGTCCTCCGCTGGCACATCCAGCTCGGGAACATCGTGTTCCCGAAGTCGTCGACGCCGGAGCGGATCCGGCAGAACATCGACGTCTTCGGGTTCGAGCTCAGCGAAGAGGACATGGCGGCGATCGGCGGGCTCGACGACGGCCGCCGCACCGGGCCGGACCCCGACACCTTCACCGGGTGACCGTCGCGTTTCCCTGCGCGAGCACCCGGGTACCTGTTCCGAGAAGGTCCCCCAGGAAGGAGCGTCCGGCATGAGCACGAACGCCTACCTCGCGTTTCTCTTGATCGGCGCGTTGCTGGTCGTCGCGGACGGCCAGATCATCTATCGCAGCGGCCGCCGCTACCTCGAAAACTCCTACGGTGACCCGGCGGCCGGGGCTTCGATGGCCCGCCTGGTCACGGTGTTGTTCCACCTGGCGACGCTGGGTGTGCTGGCGCTCGTCTCGACCATCAACATCGGCGGTGACCTGCCGAGCATCATCGCCCGGATCGGGGTGCTGCTGCTGATCCTGGCGCTGGCCCACGCGATCACGCTCGGTGCGCTGGCCCGCATCCGCGGCGAGCAGGAGGTCGAAGCCGTCGTCCAGCGGGGCGGCCGGCAGCGACTCGAACCGGAGCAGCAGGGCACCACGGTCACGCCGGTGCCGGCTCAGGACGGCCGGTACCCGGACGCCAGCCCGTCGCTGGAGCACCGCCCGCCCTACACGACGCCGTAAGGCTCACGCGCGTACCGAAGGCGGCATTTCCCGAGGGAGGTGCCGCTTTCGTCGTGTCAGTGTTCGGGGACCGGCAGGTCCAGCTCGGTGTGCCGGGTGGCCAGGGTTCGGGCCAGGTCGGCCAGCTTGACGTTCAGGTCCTGTGAGGCCTTGCGCAGGACGTCGAAGGCCTCGTCGGCCGTGATGCCGCGGCGCTGCATCAGGATGCCCTTCGCCTGCCCGATGACGTCCCGGCTCTCGACGGCTTGCCGCAGGTGGGTGGCTTCGAGCTCGGCCGCCGCGACGGCCTCGCTGTGGGCCAGCGCGAGCGACGCGTGGGTCGCGAGCAGCAGTGCGGCGTCGATGGCGGCGCCGTCGAACGCGCCGGGCTTGCGGGAGTAGATGTTCAGGGCGCCGGACAGCCGGGGCGGCCGGGCGTCGGGGATCAGGGCGGTCGCCAGCACCGAGTGGAAGCCGTGGGCGGCGGTGCCCGGGCCGAACGACGGCCACCGCGGGTCCCGGCCGACGTCCTGCGACCAGCCGATCGCCGGGCCGTCCGGGCAGGCGGACTCGACGCACGGGCCTTCACCGTGCCGGTACTGCAGCTCGTCGAGCGTCAGGGCGATCGGGTCGGTCTCGACCGGGGTGTGGAACCGGCCGTCCGGATCGCGCAGGGTGATGCTCACCAGGTCGGCGTCGGGGATGCTCTCGCCCGCCGCGCCGACGACCAGCTTGAGCACGCCGCCGACCGTCGGGGTCGCGTCGAGCAGCGTCCGCGTCAGCTCGGCGAACTGCCGAGCCAGCGGACCGGCTTCGGCCGGCCGCGTGCCGTCCGCGCCGAACCAGCTGCGCTCTCTGGCCCATTCGTCTTCCTCGACGCTCATTTCCTCGCTGCCTTCGTCCTCACGTGCGGTCCGTCCCATTCAACCCGATGCCAGTGTGCACTCCGGGCCGGCCGGGCGTGATCCGCGCCGCAAGGTGGCCGTCAACCGGCCGAGGCGGCTCCGCCGGACGCCGGATCGAGGGCGCTGCGGACCCGGTCGACGAACCCGGGACCCGGCCGGAGCTGGTCGGCCTGGGGCATCCGGTCCGACAGCCCCGGGTGCGGCAGGGTCGCCGCGGCCTCGCGGGCCCCGACGACGTCCTGGCCGAGCTCGCCGCGACGCTCCGGGGACCAGTCGCGCCGGATCCGCGCGATCGCGGCGGGACCCTCGTCGCGCACGTGCCGCCGGACGACCCGGATCAGCCCGCCCAGCAGCCGCTCGAACCGCGTCTCCTGCGGCCCGGCGCCCTCCAGCTGGCGCATCAGCCCGTCCGCCTCGCTGAGGTCTTCGCCCGGGTCGAGGTAGGGCTCTTCGGCGACGGCGTGGCGGACGAGCGCGCCGATGAGGTGATCGGCGAGGTCCTTGCGGTTCTCCGGGCTGCCCTGGCCGAGCTCCAGCTCGGTGCACAGCCGCTCCAGCTCCCGGTGGTCGCCGGCGAGAACGGTGGTGAGGTCGGTTGCGGGCTGGCTGCGGTTCATGCACGCTCCTGGTCCGGATTCGGTTTCTCCCGTGGTTACCCGTTGCCCGGACGCCGAATCCCGTGTCGGCGCCGGGCGGGCCGGGTAGTCGAAGGAAACAGACCCGCCAACAGGGAGGACGTCCATGGCAGCGCCGTCGACGGTGACCGAGCGCGAACGCAAGTACGAGATCGTCCCGGGCAGCGGGGTGCCGCGGCTGCTCGGCGTCGCCGGTGTCGAGACGCAGGACGATCCCGTGGAGCAGATCCTCGACGCGTCGTACTACGACACCGGGACCTACCGGCTGGCCAAGGCCGGCATCACCCTGCGGCGCCGGGTCGGCGGGCACGACGCGGGGTGGCACGTCAAGCTGCCCGTCTCGGCCGACGAGCGCCAGGAGATCCAGCTGCCGCTCGGCGGGGACGCCCACAAGGTGCCCGGCCGGCTCAAACGCCTGGTACGGGCCTACACGCTGGGGGAGAAGCTGGTGCCGATCGCGCACCTGCGGACCGACCGCTTCGCCCACCGCCTCGCCGACGCCGAAGGCCGGACGATCGCCGTGCTCACCGACGACCACGTGACCGGTGAGGCCGGCGGCGAGTCCGCGCGGCTCGACGAGTGGCGCGAGCTGGAACTGGAGCTCGATCCCGGCACCGACCCGGGCGTGCTGGACGAGTTCGACCGGGCGCTGGCCGAGGCCGGCGCGTCCGCGTCACCGTGGCCGTCGAAGCTGCGGCGCCTGATCGGCGACCGCGTGCCCGCGCCGCGCCGCGCCCGCAAGAAGCCCGCCGCCGCGGACGTCGTCCTGACGTCCCTGCGCGCGCACTTCGACCAGCTGCGCCGCGCGGACGTCGGCGTCCGGCTGGACGTCGAGGACTCGGTGCACCGGATGCGCGTCGCGAGCCGGAAGCTGCGCAGCGCGCTGCGCACGTTCGGGTCCATTGTGGACGACGAGGCGACGGCGCCGGTCGCGGCCGAGCTGCAGTGGCTCGGCCGGGAGCTGGCCCCGGCCCGCGACACCGAGGTCACGCAGGAGCGGCTCGGCGAGCAGCTGGCCGGCCTGCCGTCGGAGCTGGTGCTCGGGCCGCTGCGCCAGTACCTGACGCGCTACTTCGCGCGGGAGGAGGAGCGGGGGCGGACCCGGGCGCTGGCGGCCCTGACCGGCAAGCGCTACCGGAACCTGCTCCGCGCGCTCGACGCCGTGCTGGCGGACCCGGCGCTGACCCGCATCGGGCGCAAGCCGGCGAAGTCCGGGCTGCGCAAGCCGGTCCGCAAGGCCGCGAAGAAGCTGCGCTGCGCCGAGGCGGCGGCCCGTGGGCTCACCGGCGTCGAGCTCGAGACGGCTTTGCACGACGTCCGCAAGAAGGCCAAGCGGGCCCGCTACGCCGCCGACACCGTGAAGCCGGTGTACGGGAAGAAGCTGCGCGCGTGGCGCAAGAACGTCAAGGCCGTCCAGCAGACGCTCGGCGCGCACCAGGACACCGTGGTCGGCCGGGAGGTCCTGCACCACCTCGCCGTCGACGCGCACGGCGAAGGGCAGAACACGTTCACGTTCGGGATCCTGCACGGCCAGGACGCCGCGAAGGCGGCGGACCTGCGCAAGGAGTTCACGGGGGAGTGGCGGCGGCTCCGGAAGGGCGACCGCCCCGGCTGGCTCGGCTAGCCCGTTCGCCCGGGGAGCGGCGGCGGCTCGGAAGGGCCGCCGCCCGGACGGTGCCAGGAGGGTGGCGAGAACGCCTGAAGCGGGGCCGGCGGCGGCGCGGGAGGCCGCCCGCCGGCGTCAGGCGTCGCCGGAGAGCTTGCCGCGCAGCTGTTCCAGCGTCTGCGACAGCAGCCGGGAGACGTGCATCTGGGAGATGCCGACGCGGTCGGCGATCTGGGTCTGCGTCAGGCCGCCGAAGAACCGCATCACGAGGATCGCGCGCTCGCGGGGCGGCAGCTCCTGCAGCAGCGGCTGGAGGGCCTCGTGGTTCTCGACCATGGCCATCTCGTGGTCCGGCTCGCCCATGGTGTCGGCCAGCGACAGCGCCTCGGCGTCGTCGTGCACCGGCTTGTCCACCGACAGCGCCTGGTAGGCGTTCCCGGCGAGCAGGCCCTCGCGGACCTCGTCGACGTCGAGGCTCAGGTGCTCGGCCAGCTCGGTCGGCGTCGGCGCGCGCCCGAGGCGCTGCGACAACGTGGCGGAGCCCTGGCTGAGCGAAAGGTGCAGCTCCTTGAGCCGGCGCGGCACGCGGACCGACCAGCCGGTGTCGCGGAAGTGGCGCCGGACCTCACCCATGATCGTCGGCACCGCGAAGGACAGGAAGTCGTGGCCGCGCGCCGGGTCGAACCGGTCGACGGCGTTGATCAGGCCGATCCGCGCCACCTGCACCAGATCCTCCCGCGGCTCGCCGCGCCCGGAGAACCGGGTCGCGATGTGCTCGGCCAGCGGCAGCAGCTCGGTCACGAGCTTGCTCCGGACCACGTCCCGCCGCGGGTCGCCCTCGGGCAGCTCGCCCAGCTCTTCGAACAACGGCTCGCAGTGGGCGTATTCGTCGGGGCGGTGGAGCACGGCTCTGCGCTCGCCGCTCACGCGCTCGTTCCCGGGTTGAGCTCCAATTCGATCGTGATGATGCCGGCGCCCCCGCCCGGGAGGACGTCGCAGTGGGCGGTCACCGCGCGGCTCAGGGTGGTCAGGACGTGCCAGCCGAACGTCCGGTCGCTGGGCGGCCGGGGGTCGGTCGAGCGGGCCGAGACCACGACGTGCAGCGCGTCGGGGGTCTGCCGGAAGCGGCAGTGCAGCTGCGTGCCGAGCTCCGCAAGCTGGACGAGCTGCGCGCACGCTTCGTCGACCGCCATCTTCGCGTCCGCGATGGCGTCCAGCCCGAAGTCCGCGCGGGACACCATGCCGTGCGTGAGCATCCGGACCAGGGGGATCTGCTCGGCCATGGCGGGCAACCGCAGCTCCACCACCTCGTCGAGCAGGCCGTCGGCCGAAGGCTGACCGCCGGACGTGCCACTTCGTGTTTCTTCCATACCGGACTGTCTACCCATCTGGGGGAACCCTGACACTTCGCGATCCGGACTCGAGGGCGCCGTCACCGGCCGAGGGCCCGTTCGAGCTCTTTCTTGGTCATCTTGGAGCGGCCGTCGATGTTCCGCTGTTTGGCTTCGTTGTAGAGCTGCGCCTTCGTCAGGCCGCCCGGGCCCTTGCCCTTCCCGGCGCGCTCGCCGCCACGCTGCTGCGGGGACTTGCCCTCGAGGGACGTCCGGCTCGCTTCGCGCGACTCACCCGACCGGGCACGGTTCTTGTTCACCGTGCGGGCGGCGATCTCTTCGGCCCGCTTCGTGCTCGCGCCGCGATCTTCCTGCGAGTCCTTGATGTGCTCGTACTGACGCTCGCGCTTGTCGCTCCAGGCCCGAGGCATGACCGCTCCCTTCGACGGTCGGCGGATACCCGGTGCCCGGCCGGGCAAAACGTCGCGGTTGATCATCACCGGGGCCGGGTACGCGGCGCGGAACGAGAGGAGTTCCGATGCGGATCGGCTACACCCTGATGACCGAACAGACGGGGCCGAAGGACCTGGTGCGGTACGCCGCCGGCGCGGAGCAGGCGGGGTTCGCCTTCGAGGTGATGAGCGACCACTACTCGCCCTGGCTGGCCGAACAGGGCCACTCGCCTTACGCCTGGAGCGTGCTGGGCGCGGTCACCCAGGTGACCGAACGCGCCGAGCTGATGACGTTCGTGACCTGCCCGACCATGCGGTATCACCCGGCGGTGGTGGCCCAGAAGGCGGCGACCGTGCAGGCGCTGTCCGGCGGGCGGTTCACCCTCGGCCTCGGCGCGGGCGAGAACCTCAACGAGCACGTCGTCGGCCGCGGCTGGCCGCCCGCGAACGTCCGCCACGACATGCTCGCCGAGGCCGTCCAGATCATCGGCGGCCTCTTCGACGGCGGGTCCTTCGACTACGAGGGCAAGCACTTCCGGGTCGACTCCGCGAAGCTGTGGGACCTGCCGGAGATCCGCACGCCGATCGGCGTCGCGGTGTCCGGGCCGCAGTCGGTCCGGCGGTTCGCCCCGGTCGCCGACGCGATGATCGCCGTCGAGCCGAAGGCGGAGCTGGCGCGGGCGTGGGACGCCGCGCGGCCCGGCCCGGCGTCCCGCAAGATCGCCCAGCTGCCGGTGTCCTGGGGCACCGACCGCGACGCCGCGGTCAAGCGCGCGCACGAGCAGTTCCGCTGGTTCGCCGGCGGCTGGAAGGTCAACGCCGAGCTGCCGGGCCCGGCCGGGTTCGCCGGCGCCACCCAGTTCGTCCGCGAGGACGACGTCGCCGGGTCGATCCCGTGCGGCCCGGACGTCGAGCCGATCGTCGAGGGTGTGCGCGAGTTCGCGGAAGCCGGCTTCACCGACGTCGCGCTGATCCAGATCGGCGGCGACCAGCAGGACGGCTTCCTCGACTTCGCCGAGAAGGAACTGCTGCCGGCGTTGTCCGAGGCCGTGGGCTAGGCCGCGAAGTCCACTTCGGACGGATCGGTCGGCGGCACCGGCCGCTGGGTGAACCGTCCGGGCCCCCGCGACCGTCGCTGCTCCGAACGGACGCGCGGCACGCCGGAGGTGGTGACCGCTTGTGCTCGCCGCTGCGGGGATGCAGTAATCTCGCGCCGGACCCGTTAAAGCGCTAGCGGCCCACTGTGGCGCGCGCCCGGGTCCTCCCTGGTCTTAGAGCGCCCTTAGCACAAAAGAAGGGGCGTCACCAGGATGACGGGCGGGCATGAACAGCTCACCGCGCGGCTCGACGATGTGACGGTCGCGATGGAGTCGCTGACCGCGATGCTCGACACCCAGCTGGACCTCGGCCAGATGCTGCAGGCGGTCTGCGACCACGCCGTGCAGGTGGTGCCGGGGGCCGACATGGCGAGCATCACCCTGGTCCGGGACGGCGAGCCGGAGACGGTCGCCAGCACCGACCAGCGGGCGGTCAACTTCGACCGCGAGCAGTACCGCATCGGGGACGGTCCGTGCCTGCGCGCCGCCGAGACCGGGCAGCCGGTCCGGGTCGGCGTGGGCGCGGTCGGGGACCTGTGGCCGCAGTTCGTGACGAAGGCCGAGCAACTGGGCGTCGCCAGCTTCCTCGCCGCGCCGCTGACGGTGGACGACGACATGTCCGGCGCGGTCAACCTGTTCGGGTTCGACCAGCACGGGTTCAGCGAGCTGGGCACGAAGATCCTCGAGCTGTACACCGCGACGGTGGTCCTCGGCCTGCGCAGCGCGCGCCGCTACTTCGCGGCCCAGGAGCTGATCGAACAGCTCAACCGCGCGCTGGAGACGCGCGCGGTGATCGAGCAGGCCAAGGGGATCCTGATGGCGGCGCACCGGATCACGGCGGAGGACGCGTTCCAGCGCCTGGTCAAGCGCTCCCAGGACGGCAACCGCAAGCTCCACGAGGTGGCGGCGGAGTTCGTCGCGGCGGTGGCGACGACGAGCAACTGAGGCCCCGCGGCGGCTTGAGGTCCGTGAAGGCCTCCTTCACGGACTCTAAGTCCCTCAAGGAGGCCTTCACGGACCTGGGCGGGCGGTTCCGGTGCGGGGTGCCGAACGTGGCTGACGACGGCCCGACTTGCCGGGTCGCGGAGGGGGTCGTGAGTGTTTAGGGCGGTTAGAACCGCCCTAAACACTCACGACGGCCTGCCGCGGTTCCGTGGGCGTCTCGTCGGTTCGGGCGGGGGGCGGGCGCAAGGCCGTGGGTTCGGTGGTGGCAGGCGCGGTGACCGAGTCCGGCACGCCCGTCGTCGCCGAGGAGATGGTGGGCTAGCTGGTGGGGACCTCGTCCGGGGGCGCGTCCGCCTGCAGGACCGGGTCGGGGCGTTGCCGGCTCCGCGTGCACGTCGTGCAGACCAGGGTGCGGCCGAGCACCCGGCCGTCGTCGCCGACGACCTGGGCGACGTGCATCGTGGGGAACCCGCAGACCTCGCAGGGCAGCGAGCCGTCCTCGCGGCTGATGCGGATCTGGGTGCCCATGCGACCTCCTGGTGTGACGTGGGTCTCACCACCTTGCCGGTTCCGGCGCCCTAGTCGGCTGAATTCACTCGTTCGGCCTAATGATTGCCGTCTCCGGCGTCCGGTCCGGTGACTCCTGTGTTTCGTCCGGCGATCGTGGGTAGCCGGGCGTCAGGAGGCCGGAAAGGCCACGTCACAGGGGAGCACGGGATGAGGGACAAGCGGAACGATCTGCGGTCGGTGACCGACCTGCTGGTCGACGGCGAGGACACGCCGGACCGGGAGCGGTTGCGCCGGAAGGCGGCGCTGGCCGTCGCGGCGGGCGCGAAGGACGCCGGCGACTGCGCACTGCTGCTCGAGATGCTGGGCCTGCACCGCCACGGCGCCAGCAGCAGCGAAGTCGCCTGAGCCGTTTCGGGGTGCCTCCGCGCGGGTACCGGAGGGCGGTGAGGAGGTCGACATGGCCAGACCGGTCTGGAGTGGTGCGTTGAGCCTGGGGCTGGTCACCGTCCCGGTGGAGCTGTACCCCGCGGTGGCGGACCACACGATCCACTTCCACCAGTTCGAACGCGGGACGTCCGACCGGATCCGCAACCGCAAGGTGAACGAGCGGACCGGCGACGAGGTCACCCAGGACGAGATCGTCAAGGGGTACGACGTCGGCGGCGGCGACCACGTGCTCGTCGAACCGGACGAGCTGGACGAGATCGCGCCCGAGCGGTCGCGGCGGATCGACATCGAGCGGTTCGTGGAGCTCGACGAGATCGATCCGTGGTTCTACGACCGGACGTACTGGCTGAAGCCGGCGAAGGAGGACTTCGCCAAGGCGTACGGCCTGCTGCTGCGGGCGATGGACCGCAGCGAGAAGGCGGGCGTCGCGAAGTTCGTGCTGCGCGGCAAGGAGTACCTCTGCGCGGTCCGCGCGGGTGAGGGTGTGATGGTCCTCAACACCCTGCACTTCGTCGCGGACCTGCGGAAGCCGAAGGACGTCATGGGCGGGCTGCCCAAGCTGCCGAAGCCGCGGCCGAAGGAGCTCGACATGGCTCTTTCCCTGGTCGACGAGATGACCGCGCCGTGGCGGCCCGACGACTTCCGCGACGAGTACTCCGAGCGCGTCGAGGACCTGATCAAGGCCAAGAAGTCCGGCAAGGAGCTCACCCACGAGGAGGAACCGGAGCCTTCGGCCGACGTCGTCGACCTGTTCGAAGCCCTTTCGCGCAGCGTGAAGAGCCGCAAGGGCGGGGGCAAGAAACCGGCCAAGAAGCCCGCCAAGACGGCGAAGAAGCAGCCTGACCTGGCGGACCTGTCCAAGACCGACCTCGACAAGCTCGCGCGGGAGAAGAACGTCAAGGGCCGCTCGAAGATGACGCGGACCGAGCTGGAGAAGGCGCTCAAGGCGTCCTGACGGAGGGCCGCGAAGGACCAGCTGGCAGGTACCACGCGAAAGCACGACGCGACGCTGACGCCGAACCGCAGGGCTCGGGCAAGCGGCCGGTTTCGTCGTCGCTCGACCCGGGGGACCGCCGGCTGGTGATCCGCGCCGAAGACCCGGCGAGATTGTCGCGTCCGACAAGAACGGTGACACCAGCTTTTCCGCGCTGCGGCAACGGATCCACGTGGTGACCCGGACGTCTCTCACGCGGACGAGCCGGGAGGAGCGCGGACGGGAGGCTCAGTGGGCGGCGGGCTCGGCTTCGCCCGTGGTGGTCTTCCGGGTCGTCTCCGAGCGGGCGATGTGCCACGCCACCAGCGCGCCCGCGCTGACGGTGCCCCAGAGCACCAGCGAGGCGTCCCGGGCGAACAGGCCGACGACGAGCATCACCACCGCCGTGACGTCACACAGGATGAGCAGGAGGCTCCAGCGCCGGGCTTGCCGCATGTCGCGACCGCTGAACACGTCGGCGAGCGTGGGGTCGCTCGCCAGCAGTTCCGCCTCGATCTCGCGCAGGGCATGACGTTCACGGTCCGGCAGCATCGGGGGTCCTCCTCGGCCTCGGCTTACCCCACAGGTACCCCCGTGGCGCGGGTTCCAAGCAGCACTTTTCCGTGAACGTGCCGCATTAGAGCAATACCGTCAGTGGTTGTCCCGGGGGATACCTTTCGTCGACGCTACGCGCTGGTACGCCACGGCCGGGCGCAGGACCATGCCGTCACACAACTGGTCGACCATCGATCGCTGGATTTCCTGCCACGGCGTCTGCGACGCGGGCACCCGGTAGCCGCCCGCTTCCTCGAGCTCCTTGTGACGCAGCGTGAGTTCATCGCCGGAGATCAGCACGTCGGCGGTGCCCGCGCCGAGGTCGATGCGCACCCGGTCACCCGTCCGCAGCACGGCGAGACCGCCGCCGGCCGCGGCTTCGGGGGAGGCGTTGAGGATCGACGGCGAGCCGGAGGTGCCCGACTGCCGGCCGTCGCCGAGGCACGGCAGTTCGTGCACCCCGCGCTTGATCAGCTCGGCGGGCGGGCGCATGTTCACCACCTCGGCCGAGCCGGGGTAGCCGAGCGGGCCGGTGCCGCGCATCACGAGCAGCGAGTCCTCGTCGACGCCGAGATCCGGGTCGTCGATGCGGGCGTGGTAGTCCTCCGGGCCGTCGAACACGACCGCGGTGCCCTCGTACACCCCGCCCGCCAGGTAGCGGCGCCGGAACTCGGGCGAGATCACGCTGGACTTCATGATCGCGGCGTCGAAGAGGTTGCCGTGCAGCACGAGGAAGCCCGCGTCGGCAACCAGCGCCGTGTCGAAGGTCCGGATGACGTCGCGGTCGCCCGCCTCGGCGTCGCGGCAGTTGTCGCCGAGGCTGCGGCCGTTGACGGTGGGCGCGTCCTCGTGGATCAGGCCGTGGGCCATCAGTTCGTGCACCACGGCCGGGACGCCGCCGGCGCGGTGGAACTCCTCGCCGAGGTACTTGCCGGCCGGCTGCAGGTCGACCAGCAGCGGCACGGCGTACCCGAGCCGCTGCCACTCGGTCAGCGGCAGGTCGACGCCGATGTGCCGGGCGATCGCGCTCAGGTGGATCGGCGCGTTGGTGGATCCGCCGATCGCCGAGCTGACGACGATGGCGTTCTCGAACGCCTCGCGCGTCAGGATGTCCGACGGCTTCAGGTCCTCCCGCACCAGCTCGACGATCCGCAACCCGGTGCGGTAGGCCATCCGCGCCCGGTCGCGGTGCGGCGCCGGGATGGCCGCGCAGCCGGGCAGGCTCATCCCGAGCGCCTCGGCGAGCGCGTTCATCGTCGAGGCCGTGCCCATCGTGTTGCAGTGCCCCGGCGACGGCGCGGACGACGCGACCAGCTCCATGAACCCGGCGTCGTCGATCTTCCCGGCGGCCAGCAGCTCCCGGGCCTTCCAGACGATCGTGCCGGACCCGGTGCGCTCGCCGTTGTGCCAGCCGTTGAGCATCGGCCCGCCGGACAGCACGATGGCGGGGATGTCGACGGTCGCGGCGGCCATCAGGCACGCCGGCGTCGTCTTGTCGCAGCCGGTGGTCAGGACGACGCCGTCGATGGGGTAGCCGTAGAGCGTCTCGACGAGCCCGAGGTAGGCGAGGTTGCGATCCAGCGCGGCGGTCGGGCGCTTGCCGGTCTCCTGGATGGGGTGCACCGGGAACTCGATCGCGATCCCGCCGGCCTCACGGATCCCTTCGCGCGTCCGGTCGGCCAGCTGCAGGTGGTGCCGGTTGCACGGGGTGAGGTCCGAGCCGGTCTGCGCGATCCCGATGATCGGCTTCCCGGACTGCAGCTCTTCCCTGGTCAGGCCCCAGTTCATGTACCGCTCGAGGTAGAGCGCGGTCATCCCGGGGTCGGCGGGATTGTTGAACCAAGCTTCGCTGCGCAGTCCCATACCGGCCAGTCTGTCACTCGCACGCCCCGACGTGGACCCGTGAGGGGCGCGGACTCGCCGTCCCTCCGTCCGTCGGGTCGGCCGCCTCGCAAGTCCGTGAAGGCCTCCTTGAGGGACGTAGAGTCCCTCAAGGAGGCCTTCACGGACCGTGGCTCAGCCCAGGCCGTTGAGGCCGATCACCCGCGAGTACCAGTGGGCGCTCCGCTTCGGCGTCCGCTCCTGCGTCGCGTAGTCGACGTGGACCAGGCCGAAGCGCTTCGCGTAGCCCTCCGCCCACTCGAAGTTGTCCAGCAGCGACCAGTAGAAGTAACCCCGCAGGTCGACGCCCGCCGCCAGCGCTTCGTGCGCCGCGCGCAGGTGCGAGTCCAGGAACGCGACGCGGTCGGTGTCGACGATCTCGCCGCCGTCGGAGACGACGTCGGGGTAGGCCGCGCCGTTCTCCGTGATGTACAGCGGCACCGGGCGGTAGCCGCGGTGGACCTGCAGCAGCGACTCCGTCAGGCCGGCCGGCTGGACTTCCCAGCCGGAGTCCGTGCGGGGCGCGGCCGGGTCGGGCACGAAGTGGACGTCGCCCGCGCCGACCCACTCCGGGCCCGCCGGTTCGCTGCCCGCCACGGGACGGCCCGCGACGCGGTAGTCGCGGTAGTAGTTCACGCCGAGCCAGTCGACGTGCGCGGCGATGACAGCGCTGTCATCGGGCCGGACGACGTCGCCGAGGCCGAACGGCGCCAGGTCCTCGACCAGGTCGTCCGGGTAACCGCCGCGCAGCACGGGATCCAGGAACAGCCGGTTCTGCAGACCGTCGATCCGGCGGCACGCGGCGACGTCGCTCGCGTTCGCCGGGTCGTGCGGGACGACCGGGTACAGGTTGAGCGTGATCCCGGCCGGGACGTCCGGCGCGTGCGCCCGGATGATGTCCATCGCGAGCCCGTGCCCCAGCAGCAGGTGGTGCGTGGCGGCGACGGCGGCGGTGTGGTCGGTGCGGCCCGGCGCGTGGATGCCGCCCGCGTAGCCGAGCATCGCGGCACACCACGGCTCGTTGAGCGTCGACCAGCTGGCGACGCGGTCGCCGAGGCGGGCCAGCACGGTCTCGGTGTACTCGGCGAAGCGGTACGCCGTGTCCCGGGACGTCCAGCCGCCCTTGTCCTCCAGCGTCTGCGGCAGGTCCCAGTGGTAGAGCGTCGCCCACGGCTCGATCCCGGCCTCCAGCAACCGGTCGACGAGGCGGTCGTAGAACGCGATCCCGGCGGCGTTGGGCGCGCCGCCGTCCGGCCGCACGCGCGGCCACGCCAGCGAGAACCGGTAGGCGCCCAGGCCGAGGCGCCGCATCAGGTCGACGTCCTCGCCGTAGCGGCGGTAGTGGTCGGCCGCCGGGTCCCCGGTGTCGCCGCCCACGACCGCACCCGGACGGCGGGCGAAGACGTCCCAGACCGAGTCGGTGCGCCCGTCGGCCGTGGTGGCCCCTTCGACCTGGAACGCCGCAGTGGCGGCGCCCCAGACGAAGGCGGGCGGGAACATTAGCGCGGCGTTCTCCCGGACGTCTGCCGCCCGAACGCTGTCGGGATGTACGGACATGGTCACCCTTTCACAGCACCTTGCATGATCCCGGCCACGATCTGGCGGCCGAGGAGGAGGAAGACGATGAGGATCGGGATGGTGGCCAGGGTCGTGCCGGCCAGCACCAGCGAATAGTCGACGTAGTAACCGCTCTGCAGCTTTTCCAGGGCCACCTGGACGGTCGGGTTGCCCGCGTCCAGCACCACCAGCGGCCACAGGAAGTCGTTCCACGACATCATGAACGTGAACATCGCCAGGATCGCCGCGGCCGGGCGCACGGCGGGCAGGCAGACGTTCCAGAAGATCCGGATCATGCTGCAGCCGTCGACGCGCGCGGCCTCGATCAGCTCGTACGGGAGCGCGTCGACGGTGTACTGCCGCATCCAGAACACGCCGAACGCGGTGACCAGGTTGGGCACGATCACCGACTGCAGCCCGCCTGCCCAGCCCAGCTTCGACATCGCGATGAACAGCGGGATGATGCCCAGCTGGGTCGGCACGGCGAGCGTGACGACGATGAACACGAACAGCCCGTTCTTGCCGCGGAACCGTAGCTTGGCGAAGGCGAACCCGGCCAGCGACGAGAACAGCACGGTGGTCAGGGTGACCGTGCCGGACACGATGACGCTGTTGGCCAGCGCCTTCCAGAACGGCACGGTGTCGAAGACCCGCGACGCGTTGGCGAAGAAGTTGCCGCCGGGCAGGATCGGCGGGACGGGCTCGGTGAGCATCCCGTTGTCGCGGCTGGCCACCAGGAACGACCAGTAGAACGGGAACAGCGAGCCGAGCACGAAGATGGCGAGCACCCAGTAGGTCGCCTTGCGCGGTTTCCCGAGCGTGGCGACGCTCTTGCGAAGTCCACTGTGGATGGTGGTCATTTCTTCTTCACCGCCGGGGTGCGGGCCAAGCGGCCGGTGAGCAGGAAGTTCACCAGCGCGATGATGACGATGATCACGAACAGCACCCAGGCGATCGCCGAGGCGTAGCCGAGGTTGTAGTTCTCGAACGCGGACTGGTACAGGTACAGCGTCACGGTCTGGAACTGGTTGGAGGAGCCGCCGTTGTTCGACCCGGGCATGGCGTCGAACAGCTTGGGCTCGGTGAAGATCTGCAGTCCGCCGATCGTGGAGGTGATGGTGACGAAGATCAGCGTCGGCTTCAGCAGCGGCAGCGTGACGGCGGTGAACCGCCGCCACATCCCCGCGCCGTCGATCAGCGCGGCCTCGTGCAGTTCCTTCGGGATGGCCTGCATGGCGGCCAGCACGATCAGCGCGTTGTAGCCGGTCCAGCGCCAGTTGACCATGATCGCGATCGCGACGTGGCTGCCGAACCGGCTGGCCTGCCAGTCGACCGGGTCCAGCCCGATCAGCTGCAGCACGTCGTTGATCAGGCCGTACTTCGGGCCGAACAAGTTCGCGAAGATGATCCCGATCGACACCAGGCTGGCCGCGTACGGCAGCAGGATGCCGACGCGCCAGCCGGTCGCGCCGCGCAGCCTGCTCCCGAGCAGGGCCGCGAGCAGCATGGCGATGATCAGCTGCGGAATGCTGGAGAGCAGGAAGATGCTGATCGTGTTGGTCAGCGCGTTCCAGAACTGGCTGTCGGCGAACAGCTCCTTGAAGTTGTCGAAGCCGATGAACACGGGGTTGTCGTCCCCCGCCTCCCACTTGAAGAGCGAGACGTACGCGGTGTACAGCAGCGGGAACAGCCCGACGATCCCGAAGACGATGAAGAACGGCGCGATGTAGAGGTACGGCGATACCTTGACGTCCCACCGGCTCAGCTTGTGCCGGAAGGTGGGCCGGGGAGACGTTCGCTCCCCGGCCTTGCTCCCTTCCGGCGCGATCTTGTCGATGACGGTCATGAGGTCAGCGGCTGATCTTCTTCGCCGAGTCGACCATCTGCTGCCAGCCGTCCGCCGCCGACTTGCCCTGCTCGACCGCCTTCAGTGCCGGGCTGGAGGCGTTCTCCTGGATCTGGCCGTCACCGGGGCCCTTGTACTGCGGCTTCTGGACCTTCTTGGCCTGCTCGGCGAACAGCTCGCCGACCTTCGCGCCGAAGTAGTCGTCGGTCTTGCTCAGCAGCGCGGGGTCCGTGAGGGCCTTGACCTGGCTCGGGAAGGTGCCCTTGGCCTGGAACGCCTTGATCTGCTGTTCCGGCGCGGTCAGCCAGGCCGCGAGCTCGGCGGCCTCCTTCGGGTGCTTCGACTGCGTCGGCACAGTCAGGTAGGACCCGCCCCAGTTGCCGCCGCCGCCGGGGAAGGCCGCGGTGACCGCCCACTTGCCGGCGTTCTCCGGACCGGCTTGTTCCTTGATCACGCCGAGCATCCACGCCGGGCACACCTTCGTGGCGAAGGCGTTCTGCTTGAAGCCGGCTTCCCACTCGGGGCTGAAGGCGGTCAGCTTGGCCGACTCGCCCTTGGCGACGGCGTCGGTGACCTTGGTCCAGGCGTCCTTGATGCCCTGGTTGCCCTCGACGGCGAGCTTGTCGTCGGTGCCGATGTAGCCGGTGGGGAGCTGGTTGACCATGGCGTTGAAGTTCTGTGCGGCCGAGTCGAACCAGGCCTTGCCCTTCGACTTGGACACGTAGTCCGCGCCCGCGGCGAAGTAGCTGTCCCAGGAGGCGAACAGGGGCTTGACCTGCTCGGGATCGGTCGGCAGCCCGGCGTCCTGGAACATGTCCTTGCGGTAGCACATGGCGAGCGGCCCGATGTCGGTGCCGTAGCCGATGAGCTTGCCGTCCTTGGTCTTGGCGGCGTCGTACTTCCAGCTGAGCCAGCGATCGGGCGAGGCGTCGGCCGGGCCGATCTTGGTCAGGTCGTTGAACTTCGAGCCCTTGTCGAGGACGTCGGAGAGGTGGCCCTCTTCGACCGCCGTGACGTCGGCGAGGCCCGAGCCCGCGGCCAGCTTCGTGATCAGGTCCTGGTGGTAGGGCCCGCCCTGGCCGGTCTTACGGTGGGTGATCTTGATGTTGGGGTGCAGCCGCTCGTACTCCGGGATGAGGGCCTCGTAGCCGAACTCGGTGAACGTCGCCAGCGTCAGGTCCACGTGCTCGTTGGGGCCGGCCGCCGGCGGGGTCGCGTCACCGCCGCCACCGCAGGCCGTGGCGCCGAGCGCCGTCATCGTGATGCCCAGTGCGAGGACCAGGCCGTTCCGGATCGTTCTCACGTGTCCAACCACCTTGTTGACGGGAATGAGCGCTCTCACTACTGGGAGCCCTTCTGGGAGCGCTCCCAGGTGTCGCAGAGTCTGCTGGCGGCCTCGGGCGGTGTCAAGGGGCTGTAACCGGAGTGTTTCCTGCGAGGAGCGCTCCCGGTCGCCGGGACGGGCGGACGATAAGCTGAGGGCGTCAGGGTGGATGTGGGAACGAGGGCGGTGCCGTGGGGCCTCGAGCAGGGGATGAAGAGCGGCCGACACTGGAGGACGTCGCGGCGTTCGCCGGCGTGTCGCGGTCGACGGCGTCACGGGCGCTGAACGACGACGCGTACGTCAGCGCGGCGGCGCGGGAGAAGGTCCAGGCCGCGGCCCGTGACCTGGGCTATTCCCCGAACCAGGCGGCCCGCTCGCTGGTCACCCGGCGGACCGGGGCGATCGCGGTGGTGCTCTCGGAGCCCGAGTCCCGGCTGCTCGACGACCCGTACCGCACGGCGGTCATGCGCGCCGGCTACCGCGAGCTCGCCGACGTCGGCCGGCAGATGGTGCTGATCTTCAGCGACACCCGCGAGGACCTGAGCAAGACCGTCCGGTTCCTCGAAGGCGGGCACGTCGACGGCGCGCTGGTCTTCGCCCCGCACCGGGCCGACCCGCTGCCCAAGGCGTTGCGGCTGCTGCGCATCCCGGTGGTGTTCGGCGGCCAGGCGGCGGGCATCCGCCGCGGCGTCCACGTCGTCGACTTCGACAACGAAGGCGGCGCGCGGCTGGCCGTGGAACACCTGGTCGCGGCCGGCCGCCGGCGGATCGGCACGATCGCCGGCCCGCAGGACCAGAGCGCCGCGATCGACCGGCTCGCCGGCTGGCGCAAGACGCTGCTCGACGCCGGGCTCGACCCCGTCGACCTGGCCGAAGAGGCCGACTTCACGCTCTCGGGCGGCGCGAACGCGATGTCCGCGCTGCTCGCCCGGCACGCGGACCTCGACGCCGTCTTCGTCGCGAGCGACATGATGGCGGTGGGCGCGTTGCGCACGCTGGACGCGGCCGGCCGCCGCATCCCGGCGGACATCGCGGTGGTCAGCTTCGACGACAACGCCACCCTCGCCCCGGCGATGGACCCGCCCCTGACGTCCGTGCACCAGGACCCGCGCGAGCAGGTCCACGCCATGGTCGAGACCATGCTGCAGCTCCTCGACGACCACGCCTTGAAGCCCCGCCAGCACGTCCTCCCGGTCTCCCTGGCGATCCGCGGCTCCGCCTGACCCCAGCCGTGTCGTCCGCCCAGGTACGCGTGTCGTCCACCCAGGTACGCGAGTCGTCCACCCGGGTACGCGAGTCGTCCACCCAGGTACGCGAACCGGCCTCCTGGGTACGTGCTGCCTCCCGGAGTGCGGTGTCGTCCCTCTGATCACGCGTGTCGACCTCCTGATCACAGCTGATGCCCCGTCCCGCACAGCCGGATGGGGCGAACTCGCGTGCCTGGACGGTCGGTTCGCGTACCCAGAGGGTCGGTTCGCGTGCTTGGAGGGTCGGCTCACGTGTCTGGAGGGTCGGCTCACGTGTCTGGAGGGTCGACTCGCGTGATCCTGGGGTCGACACGCGCACCGGGATGGCCGACACGCGTACTTCGGGGGACGACACGCGTACCTGGGTGGACGACACGGTGGCGAGTAGTGGGCTCGGGACGCTGGGAGCGCTCCTAGTCCAGGTCTACGCCTTTGGCGCAAGCCGGGCGTGGAAAGGCACGGTGGGTGACCGGCCGGCTGGGCCAGGCGGGTGACGTCGCGACCAACGGGTGGGGCTGTTCAGGAGTGTTCAGCGGGCTGACTACTCGCGGGTCGGCAACGACCGGGCCGCGGTGAACCGTGTGCTTCTGACTCGATTCTTTACAGGGGTGTTTCCGGCTGGCTACCGTCTGCGCCTGGAAGCGCTCCCAGATCGCTGGCTCCCTACGGACAAAGGAGTTCCGCAGCCATGCGTTCCCCTCATCCCATCAAGGCCGGCGTATTGCCGCTGGTCGCGAGTTCGGTGGTCCTGGCCGCCCTGCTCGTCCCCGTGCCACCGGCGCTCGCCGCCGACGTGGCCTGCTCCGTCACCTACACCACCAACGACTGGGACACCGGGTTCACGGCCAACGTTTCACTGCGGAACGACGGTGCGGCCCTCGACAGCTGGCAGGTCGGCTGGACGTTCCCCGACGGCCAGAAGGTCCAGCAGGGCTGGAGCGCCACCTTCGCCCAGACCGGCGCCGCGGTCACGGCGACGAACCTCTCCTACAACGGCCACCTCGGGACGGGGGCCAGCACCAGCTTCGGCTTCAACGGCACCAAGGGTTCCGCCAACCGCCCGCCGACGAACTTCTCCGTCAACGGCTCCGCGTGCACCGGCGCCAACAAGGCCCCGACCGTCAGCCTGACGTCGCCCACCTCGACCGGTACCTACTACGCCCCGGCCACCATCCCGCTCGCCGCGACCGCGGCCGACACCGACGGCACCGTCGGCAAGGTCGAGTTCTACGCCGGTGACACGCTGCTCGCCACCGACACGTCCGCGCCGTTCGAAGGCAACTGGGGCAACGTCCCCGCCGGGACCTACTCGATCACGGCGAAGGCCTACGACAACAAGAACGCCTCCACCTCCTCGAGCCCGGTCAGCGTCAAGGTCCTGTCCGGCCCGACGATCGTCGCCACCCCGGCGACCGCGCAGGTCAAGCAGGGCGGTACGACGACCTTCGGGGTCAGCCTGGCCGGCGCGCCGACGAGCCCGGTCACCGTCGCGATCGCCAAGACGACCGGCAGCACCGACCTGACGGCCACCCCGGCGAGCCTCACCTTCACGACGGCGAACTGGAGCACGCCGCAGAACGTCACCGTGAAGAGCGCCGACAACGGGGGAGCGCTCGGCAGCGCGACCTTCACCGCGAGCAGCAACGGCTACACCGCGGCCAGCGTCACGGTCACCGAGATCTCGGCGTCCACATCGGACTACCAGGTCGAGTTCCTCAAGCAGTACAACAAGATCAAGGACCCGAACAACGGCTACTTCCGCAAGTTCGGCAGCATCCTGGTGCCCTACCACTCGATCGAAACGCTGATCGTCGAGGCGCCGGACCACGGGCACGAGACGACGTCGGAGGCGTTCAGCTACTACCTCTGGCTCGAGGCCTCCTACGGTCAGATCACCGGGGACTGGACGCCGTTCAACGCGGCGTGGACGTCGATCGAGACGTACGCGATCCCGTCCGCGGCCGACCAGCCGGGCAACTCCGGCTACAACGCGAGCAAGCCGGCCACCTATGCGGCGGAGTACCCGAGCCCGAAGTCGTACCCGTCACAGCTGCAGTCCGGTGTGTCGGTCGGCAGTGACCCGATCGCGGCGGAGCTGAAGGCCGCCTACGGCTCGCCGGACGTCTACGGCATGCACTGGCTGCTCGACGTCGACAACATCTACAAGTTCGGCCACTGCGAGGACGGCACGAACACCGCGCCCGCGTTCATCAACACCTTCCAGCGCGGTTCGCAGGAGTCGGTCTGGGAGACGGTCACCCAGCCCAGCTGTGACGTCCTGAAGTTCGGCGGCAAGAACGGCTACCTCGACCTGTTCACCGGCGACTCGTCGTACGCGAAGCAGTGGAAGTACACCGACGCGCCCGACGCGGATGCCCGCGCCGTGCAGGTGGCGTTCCAGGCCGAAAAGTGGGCCGCCGCCCAGGGCAAGAGCTCCGATGTCGCGGCCGTCGTCAAGAAGGCTTCGAAGATGGGCGACTACCTGCGGTATTCGCTGTTCGACAAGTACTTCAAGAAGATCGGCAACTGCGTCAACCCCAGTAGCTGCCCCGCGGGCAGTGGCAAGGACAGCGAGCACTACCTGGTCTCCTGGTACTACGCCTGGGGCGGGTCGATGGACTCGTCCAGCGCGTGGGCGTGGCGCATCGGTGACGGCGCGGCCCACCAGGGCTACCAGAACCCGCTGGCCGCGTACGCGCTCTCGACCGATCCGGGCCTGAAGGTGACGTCGGCGACCGGCGCGAGTGACTGGGCGACCAGCCTCGGCCGTCAGATGGAGTTCCTGCAGTGGCTCCAGTCGTCCGAGGGCGGTCTCGCCGGCGGCGCGACCAACAGCTGGGAAGGCCAGTACGGCACGCCGCCCAGCGGCACGCCGACGTTCTACGGCATGTTCTACGACCAGGCGCCGGTCTGGCACGACCCGCCGAGCAACCAGTGGTTCGGCTTCCAGACCTGGGGCATGGAACGCATCGCCGAGTACTACCAGGCCACCAAGGACGCCCGGGCCAAGAAGATCCTCGACAAGTGGGTCCCGTGGGCCATCGCGGGCACCACGGTCGGTGCCGGCGGGAGCTTCCAGATCCCGGCCGACCTGACCTGGAGCGGCGCGCCGGATACCTGGAGTTCCACCAGTCCGGGGTCGAACAACGGCCTGCACGTCACGGTGAAGAACTACAACAACGACGTCGGCGTGGCGGCTTCGCTGTCGAAGACGTTGCTCTACTACGCCTCCGGCTCGGGCAACGCCCAGGCCAAGAGCGTGGGGGAGCAGCTGCTGACGGCGCTGTCGGCGAACGCGGACACCCAGGGCATCGCGGTGCCGGAGACCCGGACGGACTACAACCGGTTCGACGACGCCTACAACGCCACCACCGACCAGGGCCTGTACGTGCCCTCCGGTTGGACCGGCACGATGCCGAACGGCGACCCGATCAGCTCGAGCTCGACGTTCACCTCGATCCGGTCGTTCTACAAGTCGGATCCGCAGTGGCCGAAGGTCCAGGCCTACCTGGACGGTGGCGCCGCCCCGACGTTCACCTACCACCGGTTCTGGTCGCAGTCGGAGATCGCCACGGCGTTCGCCGCCCACGTCGCCCTGTTCGGCTGAAAGGCACTCGATGAAGCGACTGCTCGCACTGGCGGTCGCCGCACTGGTCGGGGGCGCCGTTCTCACGGCGTCCCCGGCCACCGCGGCCCCCGCCCCGGCACTTTCACGTGAAAGTGCCCACCTGGGGACGGCACTTTCACGTGAAAGTGCCGCATCGACCGGAACCGGCACCGGGTACTGGCACGCGTCCGGTTCCCAGCTCGTCGACGCCACCGGCGCACCGGTCCGGATGACCGGGGTCAACTGGTTCGGCGCCGAGACCGGCAACTACTCGCCGCACGGCCTGTGGAGCCGCAACTACCGGGACATGCTCGACCAGATGGCGAGCCTCGGGTACAACACGCTGCGGCTGCCGTACTCGAACCAGCTCTTCGACCCGGGCGTCAAGCCGAACAGCATCGACGCCGTCCAGAACCCGGACCTGCAGGGGCTTTCCGGGCTGCAGGTGCTCGACAAGATCATCGGCTACGCCGGCACCAAGGGCATGCGGGTGATCCTCGACCAGCACCGGCCGGACTCCGGCGCGCAGTCCGCGCTCTGGTACACCAGCGCCTACCCCGAAAGCCGCTGGCTGTCCGACTGGACGATGCTCGCCCAGCACTACAAGGGCAACACCACGGTGATCGGCGCCGACCTGCACAACGAGCCGCACTCGATCCAGGGTGGCGGCGGCGCGTGCTGGGGGTGCGGGGACACCGCGACCGACTGGCGCCTCGCCGCCGAACGCGGCGGCAACGCCGTCCTGGCCGCGAACCCGGACTGGCTGGTCATCGTCGAGGGCGTCGACTGCGTCAGCGGCACCGGCGACCCGCAGTGCGGCTGGTGGGGCGGCAACCTCTCCGGCGCTCGGCAGTCCCCCGTGCGACTGTCCAAACCGGACAAGCTGGTCTACTCGGCGCACGAGTACGCGACGTCGGTGTTCGCCCAGCCGTGGTTCTCCGACCCGGCGTTCCCGGCGAACCTGCCCGCGCTGTGGGACCACTTCTTCGGCTACCTGCAGAAGCAGAACATCGCGCCGGTGCTGCTCGGCGAGTTCGGCACCACGCTCGCCGACCCGCGCGACAAGGTCTGGCTGCAGGAGCTGATGAAGTACGCCGGCACCGGGGCGACCGGGATGAGCTTCACGTACTGGTCGTGGAACCCGAACTCCGGGGACACCGGCGGCATCCTCAACGACGACTGGACGACCGTCAACCAGGCCAAGCAGGCGATCCTGCAGCCGTACCTGATCCCGCCGACGGGTTCGGGCGGCGGCACGACGGATCCGCCACCCGCGGTGAGCTGCGCGGTCACCTACCACGTCGACAACACGTGGCAGGGCGGCTTCGTCGCCTCCGTGACGCTGAAGAACACCGGCACCACCCCGCTGAAGGCCTGGTCGCTCGGCTGGACCGCGGCGTCCGGCACGCAGATCACCGGCGGCTGGGGCGCCACCGTCACCCAGTCCGGCACGCAGGCGACCGCGAAAGCGCCGACCTGGGCGCCCGATCTGGCCGGCGGCGCGTCGACGTCGATCGGCTTCCAGGCGACCGGCGCCTCGAGCGGGACGCCGGCCGGGTTCGCCGTCGGCGCCACCCCTTGTACTTCCTGATCCCCCAATCTGATCCATCAACCTGATCCCCCAACCCGAAGGAGCGCACTCGATGAAGAGTGGATTCTGGTCCGCGAAGAGGAAGTCACGGCTCGCCGTGGCGTCCTCGGTGACGGCCGCGGCCGTCGTGGCCGGCCTGGTGGTGGCCGGCGGCAGCCCGGCGGCCGCCGCCAGCGGCTGCAAGGTGACCTACACCGTCAACCAGTGGGACACCGGCTTCACCGCGAACCTCGCGGTGACCAACCTGGGCGACGCCGTCTCGAGCTGGGACGTCCAGTGGGACTTCGCCGGCAACCAGCAGGTCCAGCAGGGCTGGAGCGCGACCTTCAGCCAAAGCGGCAAGCACGTGAGCGCGAAGAACCCGTCGTGGGGTGGCGCGCTCGGGTCGAACGCGACCGCGAGCTTCGGCTTCAACGGCTCGTACTCCGGCACGAACGCCGTTCCGGCGTCGTTCTCGCTCAACGGCGTCGTCTGCGACGGCAGCACGGGCGGTCCGTCCACCACGCCGACGACCCCGACCACGCCGACGACGCCCACGACCCCGACGACCACCACGACGCCGCCCCAGCCGGGGACGCACGTGGACAACCCTTACTCCGGGGCCAAGGGGTACGTGAACCCGGACTGGTCCGCGGAGGTGACCGCGGCGGCGGCGGCCAAGGGCGGCACACTCGGCACCCAGATGGCCAAGGTGGCCAACACCTCAACCGCCGTCTGGCTGGACCGGATCGCGGCGATCGAGGGCACGTCGAGCGCCCGCGGGCTGCGCGGGCACCTCGACGCGGCGCTCGCCCAGAGCGGCAGCGGCACGCCGGTGACGATCCAGATCGTCGTCTACGACCTGCCCAACCGCGACTGCGCGGCGCTGGCGTCCAACGGTGAGCTGCAGGCCGGCTCGGGCGGTCTGGCCCGGTACAAGAGCGAGTACATCGACGCGATCGCCTCGATCCTGTCGGACTCGAAGTACGCGCCGCTGCGGGTCGTGGCGGTCGTCGAACCGGACTCGCTGCCCAACCTGATCACCAACACCGCGACGGCCAAGTGCGCCGAAGCGCAGTCGACCGGGGCCTACACCCAGGGCATCCAGTACGCGCTGAACAAGCTGCACGCGATCTCCAACGTCTACAACTACCTGGACATCGCGCACTCGGCGTGGCTGGGCTGGGACAGCAACTTCGGCCCGTTCGTCAACCTGGTCAAGCAGACGCTGCAGGGCACGACGGCCGGGGTGAACAGCATCGACGGGTTCATCAGCGACACGGCGAACTACACCCCGCTCACCGAGCCGAACCTGCCGGACTCGAGCCTCAACGTCGGCGGCCAGCCCCTCCGGTCGGCCACGTTCTACCAGTGGAACCCGTACTTCGCCGAGGTGCCGTTCGCCACGGCGATGTACAACGCGTTCGTCTCCGCGGGCCTGCCGAGCGGCATCGGCATGCTGATCGACACCTCCCGCAACGGCTGGGGCGGCTCGGCCCGGCCCACCGGCGCGTCGGGGTCCACTGTGGACAGCTATGTGAACTCCGGCCGGATCGACCGGCGGCTGCACCGCGGCAACTGGTGCAACCAGAGCGGGGCCGGGCTCGGCGTGCGGCCCACCGCGTCGCCCGCGGCGCACTTCGACGCCTACGTCTGGATCAAGCCGCCGGGTGAGTCCGACGGCGCGAGCCAGCAGATCCCGAACGACGAAGGCAAGGGCTTCGACGGGATGTGCGACCCGACCTTCCACGGCAGCGATCAGGCCAACGGCGGCAACCTGACCGGCGCCCTGCCGAACTCGCCGCTGTCGGGCAAGTGGTTCGAGGCCCAGTTCGAGCAGCTGGTCCAGAACGCCTACCCGGCGGTGCAGTAACCGATCTCCCGGGCCGGGCGGTGCCTGCGCAGCCGCCGTCCGGCCCGGGTTTCCACCCGTTCCGCAACCGGAAGGAGTCTTCATGAGCAACCGGCTACGAGCCACAATGGCGTCGTTCGGAGCCGCGGCCGTGCTGCTGTCCGGCGGTGTCGTGCTCACCGCGCCACCGGCGGCCGCGGACACGCAGCTGTGCGACAAGTACGGCTCGCTGCGCATCCAGGGCGGCCGCTACATCGTGCAGAACAACAACTGGGGTGACGACACGACCCAGTGCCTCTCGGTGTCCGGCACCGGCTTCAGCGTGACGACGGCGTCGCACAACCGGCCGACGAACGGCGCTCCGGGCAGCTACCCGTCGGTCTACGCCGGCTGCCACTACGGCAACTGCAGCACGGGCAGCGGCCTGCCCCGCCAGGTCCGTTCGCTCGGCTCCCTGACGTCCCGGGTGGACTACACGACCGTCCAAGCCGGACAGTGGGACGCCTCCTACGACGTCTGGTACGACCCGAATCCCCACCCGGCCGGGCAGAACACCGGCGCCGAGGTGATGATCTGGGGCAACCACCGCGGCGCCCCGCAGCCGGTCGGCAGTGTCATCGGCACCGTGCAGCTCGCGGGCGCGACCTGGAACGTCTGGTTCGGCAACATCGGCTGGAACGTCATCTCCTACGTCCGGACCAGCGGCACCGACAGCCTCGGCGTCAACCTCACGGACTTCACCCGGGACGCGGTGAGCCGGGGCGAGATCAGCGACGCCTGGTACCTGACGAGTGTCCAGTTCGGCTTCGAGCCGTGGCAGGGCCAGACCGGGCTGGGTGTGAAGACGTTCAGCCTGTGGGGCTGAGGTCCTTCCGGAACGAGAGCCGGTCCAGCCCGGGCCCGTCGTAGTCGGGCTGGACCGGCCGTCCTTCGAACTCCTTCGGCCCGGGTTCGGTGACGAACCCCATCCTGGTGTGGAACGCGTGCGAACCACTGTTCTGCGGCGACGTGATCGCCCGGACGACCGAGCGCCCGTGTGCCCGGCTGTAGGCGAAGAACCGTTCGTAGAGCGCGGCGCCGAGGCCGTGCCCGCGCTCGGCGGGATCGACGCCGACGAAGTGGATGTAGCTCTCGTCCGGCCGCGACTGCGACAGGAACCCGATCAGGAACGCGACGATCCGTTCGTCCGACGTAACCAGGAAACTGCTGTCGCCGAAGTGCTGGAACATCAGCTTCGGCAGGAGGAGCGCCCGTTGCCGCACGCCTTCCTCGCCGCCGAGGCCACCCCACCAGTCGTCGAGGAGGGCCAGCACGGGAAGGTGATCGGCGGGACCGGGGCGCCGGACCCCGAAGCGCTGCCAGGGCGCGGGCAGGGGAGTGGTCATGCTCGCCACCCTGCCCGCTCCGGCGCCCCCGTTCCAGCGGATTTCCGGTCAGGGCACGACCTGGCTCACCCCCAGCTTCACCTGCTGCCAGACCGCGGCGGGGTCGGCGCCCTGCTCGACGGCCTTGAGCGCGGGCGCGACGACCGTCTCCTGGATCTTCCCGTCGCCCGGGCCCTTGTACTGCGGCTTCCCGACCTTGCGGGCCTGCGCGACGAAGACCTGCCCGCTCAGCGCGCCGCCGAAGTAGCCGTTCATCTCGCTGAGCAGGTCGGGGGAGGTGAAGGCGTCGACCTGGCTGGGGAAGTTGCCGCTGGCCCGGAACGCGTGCAGCTGCTGCTCCGGCGCGGTGAGCCAGGCGGCCAGCGCGGCGGCCTCCCGCTGGTGCGGGCTCGCCGCCGGCACCGTGAGGTAGGAGCCACCCCAGTTGCCACCGCCGTCCGGGAATGCGTCGGTGATCGCCCACTTGCCCGCGTTGGCGGTTCCGGCCTCCTGCTCGATGGCGCCGAGCATCCACGATGGACAGACCTTCGTCGCGAACGTCCCGTTGCGCAGGCCGGCGTTGCCGTCGTCGGCGAAGGCCGTCAGCCCGGCCGACTGGCCCTGCTCGACGGCCGTGGTGACCTGGTTCCAGGCGGCCTCGAGCGCGGTGTTCGTCGCCAGTGTCGGGCGGTCCTGCCGGTCGAGGTAGCCGACCGGCAGCTGGTTGACCATGGCGTTGAAGTTCTGCGCGGCGGAGTCGAACCAGGCCTTGCCCTTCGAGCGCTTGACGTACCGCTCGCCGGCCTTGAAGTAGCTGTCCCAGGTGGCGAACATCGTCTTCACCGAGCCGGGGTCGGTGGGCAGCCCGGCGGCGTCGAGGAGGTCCTTGCGGTAGCACAGGGCGAGCGGGCCGATGTCGGTCCCGTACCCGACGAGCTTGCCGTCCTTGCTGCGCCCGGCCTCGTACTTCCACTCCAGCCAGCGCCCGGGCTTGACGTCGGGCGGGCCGACCTCGGCCAGGTCGGCGAACTTCGCCGACTGCGCGAGCACGTCGGCGAGATGGCCCTCCTCGACGGCCTGGACGTCGGCCAGGCCCTGCCCGCTCTGCAGCTTGGCCAGCAGGTCCTGGTGGTACGGGCCGCCCTGCTCGGTCCGGACCTGGCGGATGGTGAGCCCGGGGTGGGTGAACTCGTACCCCGGGATCAGGTCGTCGTAGCCGAACTGCCCGAACGTCGCCAGCGTGAGCGTGAAGCTCTCGGGCGTGGCGGGGCCGCAGCCCCCGGTCAGGACCAGCAGGACGGCGGCCGTGACGGCCGCCAGTGTTCTTCGGAACTTCCTCACGCGTGCGCACTCCCGGTTCGCGACTCGCGCTCGCACACGAGGGTGGGAGCGCTCCCGATTGGAGTCTTGTTTCCGCAGGCCACGGGTGTCAAGGTGGGCGACTGCGGGTGTCCGGACGGACACGGGCACGCGATGAATCGGTTAAGCACTGGGGTCGAGTTCCTGTGGTGCAACGGGTCCCGTGGAGGAGCGCGATGAAGCGTCCGACGATCACCGACATCGCCCGCGAGGCCGGAGTGTCCAAAGGGGCCGTTTCCTACGCCCTCAACGGCCGCCCCGGCGTTTCGGAGGCGACCCGGCACCGGATCACCGCGATCGCCCGGGAACTGGGCTGGGCGCCGAGCAGCACCGCGCGGGCCCTGTCGGGCGGGCGCGCCGGAGCGGTCGGGATGGTGCTGGCCCGGCCCGCGGACGTCCTCGGCGTCGAACCGGTCTTCCCGGCCCTGCTCACCGGGATCCAGCGCGAGCTCGGGGCGGCGTCGCTGATCCTGCAGGTCGCCCCGGACCACGCCGCCGAGCTGGAGGTCTACCGGCGCTGGCACGGCGAGCGGCGGGCCGACGGCGTGCTGCTCACCGGCCCGCGGCGCGACGACGTCCGGATCGCCGAACTGCCCCGGATCGGTCTGCCGGCGGTGGCACTGGGCGGGCCGCTCGGCCACCCGGGCGTCCCGTCCGTGCGGATGGACGACGCCGCCGCGGTCGGCGAGGTGCTCGGCTACCTGGCCGGGCTCGGGCACCGCCGGGTCGCGTGGATCGCCGGGCCGGCCGTGCTGGTGCGGTCGCGGGTGCGGGCCGAGGCGTTCGCCGCCGTGGCGGACCGGCTGGGCCTGCCCGGTGCCCGGACCGTCCACACGGACCTGTCGGGCGACGCCGGCACGGGCGCGACCCGCCGCGTGCTGGCGGGGCCGCACCCGCCGACCGCGTTGCTGTTCGACACCGACGTCCTCGCCGTCGCCGGGCTCACCGCGCTGCGGGAGCTGGGCTTGGCGGTGCCGGGTGACGTCTCGGTGGTGGCCTGGGACGACTCGGCCCTCTGCCGCCTGGTCCGCCCGGCGCTGTCCGCGGTCCGGCGCCCGGTCGCGGAGTTCGGCGCGCTCGCGGTGTCGGTGCTGCGGGACCTGCTGACGGGCGGCGACCCCGGCGACGTCTGCACGTCACCGCCGACCCTGATCACCCGCGGCAGCACCGGCCCCCCGCGTCCGGGTCCGTGAATGGCCCGTCGAGGGACTTCGAGTCCCTCGACGGGCCATTCACGGACTTCGGCCTCAGGTGCCCTGGCAGGTCGGGGACGGCTGGGCCGGGTTGGTCCCGGACGCGTTCACGACCAGGCCGAACGTCGTCTCGCCGTCCGGCGGGACCCGGCCGTTCCAGTCCGCGCTGCGGACTGTGACCACCGAGCCGGACTGGCTCAGCGTGCCGTTCCAGACACTGCCGACCGTCTGGCCCGCGGGCAGCGTCCAGCCCGCCTGCCAGCCGGAATACGCCGTCGTGCTGTGGTTCATGATCGTCACCGTGGCCTGGTAGCCGCCGCTCCAGGTGTTGGTGATCTGGTACATCGCCATGCACGAGCCGCCGGTGGGCGGGGGAGACGTCGGCGTCGTCGGCGTGGTCGGCGGGGTGCCCGGATCGTGCACGCCGGTGACTTCGCCGTGGCCGCCGTCGAAGGTGACGTCCGAACAGCCGTAGAACGTCTCGGCGCTGTCGGAGCGCTTCCAGACCGAGTAGATGACGTGCCGGCCCGACTTGCCCGCCGGCAGCGCGCCGGTCCACTTGTACTGGCCGTCGACGGTCCCCACCTGGCCGGTCACCGGCGGGTGGTCGATGGTCAGGAACGGCTGGTCCTCCAGCGAGTTCCAGGTCAGCGGCTGCGACGGGTCCCAGCCGTCCTTCGTCACGTAGGTGTAGAACCAGCCCGGGTGGGCCGCCCACGCGTTGTAGGAGAAGTCGAACGACGCCCCGGCGGTGAGGTGGGTCAGCGGCCAGTCGCCGACCTGGTCGAACCCGGCGTAGTTCGGGTTCCCGCCGGAACACAGCTTCCCGTCCGGGATGAAGCCGCGGGTGCGCCCGGCGCCGTCGGAGCGCAGCACGGCGAACCAGTTGTACAGCGAGTTGGCGCCGCTGGTGGCCACCGCGGCCGAGCAGGCGGGGTTCTGCGGGATGATCTGGCCGGTCGAGCTCAGCCCGTCCTGCCAGCACAGGAAGGTCCGGCTGCCCGGTTTCATCAGGGCGCCGTGCGCTTCGGCGGTGCCCGTGTTCAGCAGCACGGCGGTCAGGCTCGCCACCAAGACGGTGACGGCGGCGAGGATCGTACTTCGTCTCCTGGTCACGTCGGTCCCTTCGTCGGGTTACGTGCGTCGAAGACTGGGAGCGCTCCCAAAGTCAGGGTACGCGGTGACGGCGGCTTGCGGAACATCTCCCGCAGGGGGCGGGTGACCCGCGCGCGAGCTTTGGCATACCTTGGGAAAGGCAGCCGATCACGGGCTGGTCAGTCGAGAAAGGCAAGGTTGTCGGAAAGTGGACATTCCGTCTTCGGTTCCCGCCTGGGTGCGGGCCGAACCCGCCCGGCTGCTCGGTTTCGCCGCCCCGGCGGCGCACCCCGCGGGTGGCTTCGCCTGGCTCGACGACACCGGGCACCCGGTGCTCGACCGGCCCGTCGAAACGTGGATCACCTGCCGGATGACGCACGTCTTCGCGCTCGCTTCGCTGCAAGGCGTGCCGGGCGCGGCGGAGCAGGTCGCGCACGGCGTCGCGGCGCTGACCGGGCTGCTGCGGGACGCCGAGCACGGCGGCTGGTTCGCCTCGGCGACCGCGGCCGGCCCGGTGGACGACGGGAAACGCGCCTACGAGCACGCGTTCGTCGTGCTGGCGGCCACGAGCGCCGTCGCGGCCGGGGCCGACGGCGCGGACGCGTTGCTGGCGGAAGCCCTCGAGGTCGTCGACCGCCGGTTCTGGGAGGCCGGGCCGGGCCTGGTCGCCGACGTCTGGGACCGCGGCTGGACGCGGCTGGAGGCCTACCGCGGCGCCAACGCCAACATGCACACGGTCGAAGCGCTGCTCGCTGTCAACGATGTCACCGGCGACCCGGTCTGGGCCGCCCGCGCGTTGTCCATTGTGGAGCACCTGGTGCACGGCGAAGCCCGCGCGCACGGCTGGCGCCTGCCGGAGCACTACGACGCGGATTGGCGCGTGCTGCTGGAGTTCAACCGGGACGAGCCGGCGCACCCGTTCCGGCCGTTCGGCGTCACCATCGGGCACCTGCTCGAGTGGTCCCGCCTGGCGGTACACCTGAAGCGCGCGCTCGGCGCCGAAGCGCCGGAGTGGCTGCTACCGGACGCGGAGGCGTTGTTCGCCACGGCGGTGCGGGACGGCTGGGCCGTCGACGGCCACCCCGGCTTCGTGTACACGACCGGCTTCGACGGCGTCCCGGTGGTGCGCAACCGCCTCCACTGGGTGGTGGCCGAGGCCATCGCCGCCGCGTGGACCCTGCACCAGGAGACCGGCGACCCGGCCTACCTCGCCCGGTTCGCACAGTGGTGCGCGCACGCCGAGGCCTGCTTCGTCGACCGTGAACGCGGTTCGTGGCACCACGAACTGGACCCGCGCAACCGGCCCGCCGCGACGGTCTGGGCGGGCAAGCCGGACGTCTACCACGCCTACCAGGCGACGTTGCTGCCCGTGCTGGCGCCGGGCGTGTCGTTCGCCGGGGCGCTGTCGCTCGACCTGGGCGCGATCGTCGAAGGAAGCTGATCACACCCGTAGACTGCGGGAGCCTTTTCCCTCCCGACAAGGAGAACCATGTCGCCTTTCGTCGCCGCCGAGGACCGCTACGCGGGCATGCCGTACCGGCGCGCCGGGCGCAGCGGGCTCAAGCTGCCCGCCGTGTCGCTCGGCCTGTGGCACAACTTCGGGGACGACAAGCCCCTCGACGTCCAGCGCGCGGTGCTGCGGCGGGCGTTCGACCTCGGGGTGACGCACTTCGACCTGGCCAACAACTACGGCCCGCCGCCGGGCGCGGCGGAGGCGAACTTCGGCCGGCACTACGCGGCCGACTTCCGGCCGTACCGTGACGAGATCCTGGTGTCGTCCAAGGCGGGCTACCTGATGTGGGACGGCCCGTACGGCGAATGGGGCTCCCGCAAGAGCGTCCTCGCGAGCCTCGATCAGAGCCTCGCCCGCACCGGTCTGGACCACTTCGACATCTTCTACTCGCACCGGCCGGACCCGGGCACCCCGATCGAGGAGACCATGGGGGCCCTGGACACGGCGGTGCGGTCGGGGAAAGCGCTCTACGCGGGCATCTCCAACTACTCGCCCGAGCAGACGGAAGCCGCGCTGCGGGCGTTGCGCGAGCTCGGCACGCCGCTGCTGATCCACCAGCCGTCGTACTCGATCCTGAACCGCTGGGTCGAGGACGGCTTGCTGGACACCCTGGCCGAGCACGGCGTCGGCTCGATCGCGTACTCGCCGCTGAGCCAGGGCCTGCTGACCGACCGCTACCTCGACGGCATCCCGGCCGACTCCCGCGCGGCGGGGGCCAGCCCGTTCCTGACCCAGGACCGGATCACCGAGGAGACCCTGGGCCGGATCCGCGCGCTGAACGACGTCGCCGAGCGGCGTGACCAGTCGCTGGCGCAGCTGGCGATCGCGTGGATCCTGCGCCGCGGCCGGGTGACCTCGGCGCTGATCGGGGCGAGCAGCATGGCCCAGCTGGAGAACACGGTCGCGGCGGTCGCGAACCTGGACTTCACGGACGAGGAGCTGGCCGAGATCGACCGCATCGTCGCTTAGAGGGCAGTGCCTAGCAGCCGATCCGCGCGGGGCCGGTCGCGACGTCGTCGAACCAGAGGGTGTCCGCGTCGGTGGCGTAGCTCTCCCAGCCCAGCCGCAGGTCGGCCGGCGACGGGTGCCACGCCCGGGCCAGCCACTGCTGGTCGACGTCGGGAGTGGGGACGCCGTCGGCGACCAGGCCGGGTACCTCGGTGCCGTTCAGCCAGGTCCGCAGCTGCCCGCCGGGGCCGTCGATCCCGAACTCGAAGCACGACCAGGTCCCGGTGGGCAGCGGCACGCTCTGCGCGACGCCGGCCGGGCTCTGCGCGGGCAGGGTCGCGTCGTCGGACTCGCGGTTCCACTGCAGGGCCCGGTTCTGGCCGCCCGCCCGCAGGTCGCGGCCGCCGTCCGCGGTGTCCCGCAGGGCCATCAGCGTGACGTGCCCGGTGGGCAGCGGGGTCGTGTGGCGGACCCAGAACCGGCCGTACCGCACGCTCCCGGCGGCGAGAGCCGTGCCGAGGAAGGCGTGGTTGCAGTAGCCGCCCTGGCCGGTGACCCTGACCGAGCGGGTGCCCGAGTGCGCGACCGTGCTGTCGACGGTGACCGTGCCGGTGCCCTGGCAGTTCGCCGCGCCGACCGTCCATCGCCCGCCCGGGGTGGTGCCGGTCTGCTGCTCGAAGTCGTCGCAGACGTCGGCGCACCCCGCGGGCGGTGGCGCGGAAGTGGTCGTGGTGGTCGGCGTGGGCGGGGCGTCGCCACCGCACGAGACGCCGTTGAGCGCGAAGTCCACCGGCGCTGGGTTCGCGCCGGAGTAGGTGCCCTGCAGGCCGAACGTCACGGTGCCGCCGGCGGGCAGGGACGCGTTGTAGGACAGGCTCTCCGCGATCACCGCCGTGCCGGACTGGCGGACCGTGGCGTTCCAGCCGGACGTCACCGCCTGGGTCCCCGCGTAGTGCCACGACAAGGTCCACGACGAGAGCGCGGTGGCGCCGTTCGTGACGGTCACCTGGGCGGTGAACCCGGTCGACCATTGGTCGACGCGGTAGTCGACGCCGCAGGCGGGGGCGGCGGCGGCCGGGCTCGCGGCGAGGACCGCGGTGGTACTCGCCGCGGCGAGGCAGAGCCCGGCCAGGGCTCCGGCGAACCTCTTCATCGGGGCTCCTCTCCCAGGACACGGGACTCGGGGCGCGCCCACGGGACACGAACAGGGACGCCGCGGCGGAAACCGCGGCGCCCCTGGTGTTTCGTGGTCACGTTCTGGCGATCGTGACCTGGCATGGGAGCGCTTCCAGCCGACGAGAAGGTAACCCCGTCGTGTCGTCGTTGTAAAGCGCGACCCGGACGCGGCCCGATCCGGTGGGCGGCTTTCCGGGGCCGTTCCGCCGGGATCGGGTACTGAACACTCCTGAACGGCCGAACCTGTTGTCAGGAAAGAAATGTCCCGATCGCGCTGAGCCACCGCCCGAGTCGGCCGGATGCCGCCGTTGGAGTGGATTCCGGAGTGTTCGCGGGAGTTCGCCACGAGGTTTACAGCCGCCGGGCCGCGCGCTAGGGTCCACCGTTGCTGGGAGCGCTCTCATTTTCTCGTCGTGCACAAAGGAGTGATCGATGCGTTCCGGTCCAGCACTGCTCGGCGCCCTCAGCGCGCTCGCCGTCGTCGGCGCGACGACGGCCTTCACCCTCGGCACGCCGGCGCCCGCCGCGGCGGCGACGGCCTGCGAAGTCGGCTACACCGTGAACGACTGGGGGAGCGGCTTCACCGCGAACCTGACTTTGAAGAACGTCGGGACGGCGCCGCTGTCCGGCTGGCAGATCAGCTGGACCTACGCCGGCAACCAGCAGCTCCAGCAGGGCTGGAACGCCACCTGGGCCCAGACGGGCAAGACGGTCACCGTCACCCCGGCGGGCTGGAACGGCACCGTCGCCCCGAACGCCTCGGTCACGGCCGGGGCCAACTTCGGCTACAGCGGCACCAACACCGCGCCGGCGTCGATCAGCGTGAACGGCGCGCCGTGCGGCGGCACGCCACCCCCGACCACCACGACCCCGCCCCCGACGACCGTCACCACGACCCCGCCACCGGCCGGGGGCGCGCCCGCGCTGCACGTCGCCGGCAACCGGCTGGCCGACAGCGCGGGCACGCCCGTCACGCTGCGCGGCGTCAACCGCTCCGGCGGTGAATTCGCCTGCGTGCAGGGCAACGGGATCTTCGACGGCCCGATGGACGCCGCCTCGGTGGCCGCGATCAAGAGCTGGCACGCGAACGTCGTGCGCGTGCCGTTCAACGAGGACTGCTGGCTCGGCCTGCCGAACGTCGAGCCCGCCTACGCCGGCGCGACCTACCGCGCCGCGCTCAAGTCCTATGTGGACCTGCTGCACCGGAACGGCCTGATCGCGATCCTCGACCTCCACTGGACCCAGGGCGCCTACACCGGGAACTCCTCGGCGTGCGCCGACGTGAACTCGACGTGCCAGAAGCCGATGACCGACGCCGCGCACGCGGTGGACCTGTGGACGTCGGTCGCGAACACGTTCAAGGGTGACGACGCGACGATCCTGGACCTGTTCAACGAGCCCTACCTCGACCGCGCGGTCTCCGGCTCGGCGGCGGCCTGGACGTGCTGGCGCGACGGCGGCTCCGCCTGCACCGGCATCGGCTACGCGGTGGCGGGCATGCAGACGCTCGTGAACGCCGTCCGCGCGACCGGCGCCACCAACGTGCTCATGCTCGGCGGCCTGGCCTACTCCAACGACCTCACGCAGTGGCTGCAGTACAAGCCGAGCGACCCGGCGGGCAACCTGGTCGCGTCGTGGCACTCGTACAACTTCAACACCTGCGCCTCGGCGTCCTGCTGGGACAGCCAGCTCGCCCCGGTCGCGGCGGCCGTGCCGCTGGTGGCCGGTGAAATCGGCGAGAACGACTGCGCGAGCGGCTACGTCACCGGCCTGATGGACTGGCTCGACCGCCACCAGGCGTCCTACCTCGGCTGGACCTGGAACACCTGGAACTGCTCCAGCGGCCCCGCGCTGATCTCGGCCTACGACGGCACGCCGACGGCGTTCGGCGCCGGGATCCGGCAGCACTTCCTCGCCGCGGGCTGACCCGTCCCACGAAAGGTGTGAGAAGTTCGTCCGGCGCTGCGCGCGGCCGGCTGCACATGCATAATGGCCGAGGCGGGTTCGCTCGCCCCGTGGTGCCGGCCGATGACCCCCAGGTCGGCCGGCACCACCCTTTTCCTGCCTCGTCGCGGTCCTCCGGTGCGCCCGGGACTTGTGCCGCACCTTTGTCACATCGTGGGCCGCCACTGTCACGCTGCGGTACTGTCGACCGGTGCACCAGTACTCCGGAAATCGTTGGATGAACGATGAGTCGACAGGTCAAGCCAGGGAGTAAGCCCTACCGTGCACAGCTGCGCGATCGCTTGGCCGCCCTGGGGTTTCCCGACGAGGCGATCCCGGCCCGCGTGGCGGAGAACCTGATCGTCGAATGCCGGGTCCCGCCCCGCACGGCGTGGCGGCTGGCGTCCGAGTTGTCGCTCGACGTGGCGGCGCACCAGTACAACACCCTTACGGGTGACCCCCGCGCGGGTATGCGCGGTACGCGGATCTGGGAGTACGAGCAGTGGCCCGAGCGCGGCGTCCGGCCCACCGTCGCGGCGCTGCGGGTGCTGGCCCGGGTGTACGGCACGAGCTGGAAGTCCCTGCTCGGGCTGCGTGACCTCGAACAGCTGCCGGCCAAGGAGCTCGCCGAGTACCACGCCGACGTCGAGACGGTCGCGCCGGCCGCCGCCCGGGACGCGGCGCCGATGCTGACCTACCCGATCCGCTCGATCGTCCGCGTCGAGCCCGGCCGCGCCGCCGACACGGAGGTCGGGGCGAGCTCCCTCGACGACGCCATCCTGCTCACCAAGACCAACGTGGACGACGTCCAGCTCGACGACCTGTGGTCGGACCTCAACTTCCTCGGCAGCGCGTACACGCGGACCGCGCCCGACTCGGCGCTCGGCCAGCTGGCCGTCGTCGGGGAACGCACGGCCGCGCTGCTGAAGGGGCGGCAGCGGCCGAAGCAGACCCAGGACCTGCTGCTCGTCGGGGCGAAGTGCGCCGCGATGATGGCGTGGATCGCGGGGGACCTCGGGCGGTACCGCCTCTCGCGCGAGCTCAACTCCGCCGCGTGGCTCTACACCCAGTACGCCGACGACCTGCTGGCCCGGCGCTGGGTCCGCACGTCGCAGGCGCGGGTGGCGTTCTGGGCCGGCAACGGCGTGGAGTCCGCGAAACTGGCCGCCGACGGGCTCAACTACAAGGCCGGCGGGCGGCTCACCGACGCGCCGTTGATCCTCGCCGAGGCGCGCGGGTGGTCGTCCGTGCGGGCCGAGCCGCAGGTGCTGGACGCGATCGCGCGCTGGACCAGCATCGAGGACCCGGAGCTCGGGGCCGGCGGCGAAGACCGGTTCTTCAACATCACCAAGGACCGCCGCCACTACATGGCCGGCACCTCGCTGCTCTCGGTCGGGCAGGCTGCCGCGGCGTTGCGCGAGTTCGGGACCGCGCGCGAGGCCTACGAGAAGCTGTCGCTGGAGAACCGCTGGGAAGCGATGGACCCGATGATCCGGATCGACACGGGCCGCACGCACCTGCTGCTCGACGATCTCGAGGGGGCCGCGGCCCAAGTGGAACCACTCCTGATCGCGGATGTGGGCAGACAGCCGGACATGGTGCGTGCCATGCTCAAGGTCCTCGCCGCCGAGCTGTCCGGTCCGCGCTGGCGCTCGGTCACGACGGCCCGGAACCTCGCGGAGGCTCTTGTGGACGCGCAGGCGTCGGCGCGGCCTTGACTTCGACCAGATCCGGATGGAGGTGCCGATGGCAGGACCTGATGGTTCTGCGTGCCGGGCACCCCACGACAGTCCCGCCGGACCGGCCGACGCCGCCCCGGACTGGGCCTTGCCCGGCCTCACCCGCCGGCACGTCGTGGTGGTCGCCGACCGCTTCGCCCGCTTCGCTCGCGGCGACCAGGTGTTCACGGTTTCGGGGCTGCTGGCATTGATGACGTCCGACGGCCCGGACCTGGCCGGCTGCACCTGGGTCGTCCACCCCGGCCAGGGCATCGACGGGACGGACTGCGACCTGCTGGAAGCCGCCGCCGAGAAGAGCGAGGCTTCGGTGTGCCTGGCGGACCCGGCCGCGTTCCGGCCGCTGCAGGCCGCCCCGGCGATCGTCCACAAGCACCGCGCGGAGAACGTCCTGCTCGCGGGCGTGCACAGCCCGGAGGCCACGCTCTGCGTCGCCGACCTGCACGTGCACCGCGACAACGAGCTCGTCCTCGACCACCACACCGGCGAACACGTGCAGGGCATCGTGATCATCGAGGCGATGCGCCAGATCTGCATCGCGCAGTTCGAGACCGCGGTCCGCCCCGCCCTGACCTCGGCCGGCTACGCGGGGGTGTGGAAGCGGATCGACATGTCCTTCGAGGACTTCCTGTTCCCGCTCCCGGCCACCGTCGAGTCGCGCATCGAGGAGTCCGACGTCAAGCGGGAGCACCACCTGAAGTTCCGCGCCTCCGCGGTGGTGCGCCAGCACGGGCGCACCGTCGCCACCGCCGGCATCGACTACGCGATGATCCGGCTGGAACGCATCGACACCCTCGAACGCCGCAAGGCCGACCAGGCCACCCGGGCCTACCTCGGCTGAACCGGGACCCACCACCACCGCGGAAGGAACCTCACGACGATGCCCGACGTGCCGGAGCAGGACCACGCTGCCGCGTCCTTCGCCCAGGGATTGGCCCTGATCCAGCAGCTCGGCGGGGTCGAGCGCCCGGCCGTGCTGGACCTGTTCGAGAGCATCGGCGAAGCCGCGTTCGGGGAACAGTGCGTCGGGTTCATCTACGGCGACGTCTACCGCCGGCCCGGCCTCCCGCTCCCGGATCGCCAGCTGGCGACGGTCGCCGCGCTCATCGCGCTGGGCTACGCGGGTTCGCAGCTGCAGTTCCACGCCAAGGCCGCGCTGAACGTCGGCTGCACCCGCCGTCAGCTGGTCGAGACGGCCATCCAGATCAGTTCGTTCGCCGGGTTCCCGGCGACCCTGAACGCGCTGGGGGAGCTGAAGACCGTGTTCGCCACCCTCCCGGCCGAACAACCGCCGACGGGTGCCGCGGCGGACGTGCCGTGGGCCGGCATCGAGGACCGCTACGAGCGCGGCCTGGCCGCGATGAAGGCCGTCGACGGCGACGCGGGGGAGAAGGTCGCCCGGGCGCTCGAAGACATCGCGCCCGACCTGGCCCGGTACATCGTCGAGTTCACCTTCGGCGAGATCTACACCCGGCCGCACCTGACCCTGCGGCTGCGCGAGATCGTCACGATCGCCGCGTGCGTCGCGCTCGGTACCGCGACCCCGCAGCTGAAGGTCCACCTGCACGCCACGCTCAACGTCGGCGGGACCGAGAAGGAGATCGTCGAGACGATCCTGCACCTGGCCTTCTACTGCGGCTTCCCGGCCGCGCTCAACGCGATCGCGGCCGCGCGGGAAGTGTTCGCGCAGCGGTGAGCGCCCTGCGGAAGCTGCGCGTGGTCGCCCTCGACTGCGACGGCGTGCTCATCGACGACACCTACCTGGGCATGATCGCGCGGTTCGTCGCCGACCACGGCGGGGTGTACGACGCCGAAGCCGAACGGGACATGATCGGGCTGCGCGACCTCGTCGTCGCCGAGAAGATCACCCGGCTCTGCGAGCTGGACCAGCCGGCCGAGGAGACGCTGAAGCAGCTGTGGGCCGCGCGGCAGGATTACCTGCGGGAGCACCCGATCCGCGTCGCGGAAGGGGTCCAGGACTGCCTGACGGCGCTGGGCGGGCTGCCCGTGCGGCTGGTCTGCTACGGCGGGCGCACCCGGGAGCACACGTTCGACCGGTACCTCGGCGACTTCACCGCGCTGCTCGACGCCGAAGTGCCGTACGTGAGCATCAACGAGCACCGGCCGGGTGTCGAGCACATCGCCCGCACGGTCTTCGACGTCGCGTTCGACGAGATCGTGTTCGTCGACGACGTCAGCCGGGTGGCCGCCGACGCCCGTGGGCACGGCGCCGGCTTCGTCGGGTTCCCGTCGAGCCCGGCGCACGCGCGGCAGCGGGAGTTCATGGCCGGGCTCGGGGTCCGGCACTTCCCGGCGTCGCTCGCCGAACTGACCCCGGATCTTCTCGTGATGGTCGACGAAGAGCTGGCGACTTCGACACACTGGCCCTGTTGATGGGTTTCCCACCTCCTTGGAGCCGCTGTGAAGTACTTTTCCCTGCCGCGTCCCGGCGCCGGACTCGTCCTCGGCGAGCGTGACGCCCCCGAACCCGGCCCCGGCCAGGTCCTGGTCCGGCTGCACGGCTGGGCGGTCAACGCCCGCGACCTGATGATCCTCAAGGGGTTCTACCCGAAGCCGGTCAAGCCGGACGTCGTCGCGCTGTCGGACGGCGCGGGCGAGGTCGTCGGGGTCGGCGACGGCGTGCGCGCGTGGTCCACGGGCGACCGCGTGGCGGCGACGTACTTCCCGAACTGGCTCGCGGGTCCCGGCACGCCGGAGAAGACCGCGGACGACCTGTTCGGCTCGCTCGACGGGACGCTGGCCGAGTACGCCGTCTTCCCCGAGGACGCGCTGGTGGCCGTGCCCGCGCACCTGGACTACGCCGAGGCCGCGACGCTGCCCAGCGCCGGCGTGACGGCGTGGCGCGCGGTCGTCGAGGAGGGCGGGGTGTTCCCCGGCCAGACCGTGCTCACCCTGGGCAGCGGTGGCCTGTCGACGTTCGCGCTGCAGTTCGCCGCGCTCGCCGGCGCCCGCGTCATCGCGACCTCCAGTTCGGACGAGAAGCTGGCGCGGCTGCGCGAGCTCGGCGCGGCCGAGACGATCAACTACACGACCACCCCGGAGTGGGGCCTCGCCGCGGCGGAGCTGGCCGGTGGCGGCGTCGACCACGTCGTCGACGTGGGCGGGGGTGGCACGATCGGCCAGTCGATGCTCGCCGCGCGGGTCGGCGGGCACGTCAGCGTCGCCGGCGTCCTCACCCACGAGGGCGCGGCCGACCCGGTGCTCGTGCTGGTCAAGCAGCTGACCCTGCGCGGCCTCACCAACGCCTCCCGCGAGACGTTCCAGACCATGAACCGCGCCATCGAACGCACTGGCCTGCGGCCCGTGATCGACCGCCGGTTCGCCTTCGACGACGTCGCGGCCGCGTTCAAGCACCTGGAGTCCGGCGCCCACGTCGGCAAGGTCGTGCTGGAAAGCGCGTGACCGGGTAATTTTTGCCGGCCCGGCTGGGTATTTCTGTACCTCGATCTACGATTTCCGCAGCTCAGGCGGGGTGCGTGCGCCCGAAAAACTGCCCGCCGGGCAGGAATGGCGGCGGATGCCGGTACCGAGGAAAGTGGTACTCGACAGACATCGGACATCGGCCCCGAGCAGGCTGCGGCTGCTCGGAACGGCGGTCCGGTCTGGGGGCGCGGAGGGGGTTCAACCACCTGGGGGTGGGTTGAACCCCCTCCGCTGCGTCCGCCCACCACCCTTTCTCCGTCGGTGTATAACGCCGACGACGTCCGGTCGCCGAGCGCCGGATCCGGGAGCGCTTTCACCCGCAGCGCCGTCCCGCGTGTCCACAATGGATTCCTGAACCGCTTTCCGGGGCGATCCGTGTCCACAGTGCACGGATTCGAGGTTGTGAATGGAGATTCGGCGTACGGAGTAATGTTGTGCGCCAGCCGCTATCACATATGTGAACAGCGATCACGTTTCTGAATCGTTATCAAGGACTGTCTTGCCCGGTTTTTTCCGGCGTGTGAGTGTGGTGGCCGCTGGCTGGACTGGACCTATGAAAGAGGCGACCCGGCAATGACGCAGACGGCCCCGCCACGGCAAATCAGCCGAACAACTCTGTACTTCTTCGGCGCACTCGGCGGAATCCTGTTCGGATACGACCTCGGGGTGATCTCCGGGGTGCTCCCGTTCATCGGGAAAGCGTGGTCGCTGACCGCCTGGGACAAGGGCGTGATCACCGCCAGTCTCTCGGTCGGTGCCATCGTGGGCGCGCTGTTCTCCAGCCGCATCAACGAAGCCCTCGGCCGGCGGCGCACCATCATGGTCGCCGCGGCGATCGTCATCGTGGGCACGCTGGCGGCGACCTTCTCGCCGACGTTCGCGCTGCTGGTGCTTTCGCGCCTGATCATCGGGCTCGGGATCGGGTTGTCGTCTTCGACGGTCCCGACCTATCTCTCCGAGCTGGCGCCGGCGCGGCTGCGCGGCGCGATGGGCGCGCTGAACCAGATCTTCATCGTGCTCGGCATCCTGATCGCGTTCCTCACCAGCTACTTCCTCGGCCCGATCTCGGCCTGGCGCTGGATGTTCGCCGGCGCGATCGTGCCCGCGGTGATCCTGCTCGTCGGGCTCGCGTTCCTGCCGGAGACGCCGCGCTGGCTGCTCAAGAACGGTCAGGAGGAGGAAGCCCGGCGGGTCCTGGCGAGCGCGCACGGCAACACCGTGAACCTCGACGAGGAGATCGCGACCATCCGCGGCGTCATCCAGATGGACACCGAGGACAAGCCGCGGTTCCGCGACCTGTTCTCCGGTTTCGTGCGGCCGATGATGATCGTCGCCGCCCTGCTCGCGGTCGGCCAGCAGTTCAGCGGCGTGAACGCGATCAACGCGTACTTCCCGACGATGCTGATCGGCCTCGGGTTCGCCACGCAGGCCGCGCTGCTGTCCGGCGTGCTGCTGGGCGTCACGAAGTTCCTGTTCACCGCGTGGGTCGTGTTCGTGGTGGACCGCTGGGGCCGCAAGCCGTTGCTGCTCATCGGCAACGTGATCATGGTGATCACGCTGGTGGCCGCCGGGCTCGTGGTGCTGAACGTCCACGACACCGGCACTCGCGGCATCCTGATGCTCGTGATGATGGTGCTGTACCTGGTCGGTTACGAACTCGGCTGGGGCGCGGTCGTCTGGGTGATGATGGCCGAGGTGTTCCCGCTGAAGTACCGCGCGGCGGGCATGGGCGTCAGCAGCGTCATCCTCTGGGCGGCGACCGGCATCGTGAGCGCGGTGTTCCCGCTCATCTCCGCGGTGGGCTCGCTCGGCATCGGCGGTTCGATGTTCCTGTTCGCCGGGATCAACGTGGTGCTGTTCGCGCTCACCAAGTGGCTCGTCCCGGAGACGAAGGGCCGCTCGCTGGAGCAGATCGAGCTCGACCTGCGAGCCCGTCAGGGCGTCGCGGCGAAGAGCTGACGCCGGAAGGTTGCGCGGCGGGGGTGCGGGAGAACCGCGCCCCCGCCGTCGTGTCGGCCGACACGGTGACCGGAGTGGTCAGGCGACGGGGGCCGTGGCGAGGCCGAGCTTTCCCGCCAGCCGGCCGATCCAGGCCGACACCTCGTCGGGGGAGCGGTCCGGCAGCCCGAAGATCACCTCGGTGACGCCCAGCGAGTCCAGGTGCGCCAGCCGCGCCGGGTCCGGGCGCTCGCCCAACGCGCAGATCGCCGGTGCTCCGGACCGGCCCTCGTCGCGCCAGATCTCCTTCAGCAGCGCCACATGGCCGTCCAGATCCGTGTCCGCCGGTGTGGTGATCCAGCCGTCCGCGTGGCGGGCGATCCAGCGGAACGTCTTTTCCGTCGGGCCCGCGCCGAGCAGGACCGGGATGTGCGCCTGGACCGGTTTCGGCCACGCCCAGCTGGGGCCGAACGACACGAACTCCCCGTCGTAGGAGGCTTCTTCCTCCGTCCACAGTGCACTCATCGCCTCGAGGTACTCGCGCAGGGCGGTGCGGCGGCGGTTGCCGGGCACGCCGTGGTCGGTCAGCTCGTCGACGTTCCAGCCGAACCCGGTGCCGAGCGTGACGCGCCCGCCGGAGAGGTGGTCGAGGCTGGCGATCGTCTTGGCGAGCGTGATCGGGTCGCTCTCGACCGGCAGGGCCACCGCCGTCGAGAGCCGGATCCGCTCGGTGACCGCCGCGGCCGTCGCCAGCGCCACCCACGGGTCGAGGGTGCGGCTGTACCGGTCGTCGGGCAGGGACGCGTCCCCGGTGCGCGGGTGCGGCGACTCGCGTTTCACCGGGATGTGCGTGTGCTCGGGTACGTAGAAGGTGGCGAACCCCGCGGCTTCCGCGGCCTGCGCCGCGGCCGCCGGAGTGATGCCTCGGTCGCTGGTGAACAGCACGATTCCGTAGTCCACGCGAGGGACTGTATTAGAACGTGTTTCAGTTTTCAAGCGGCCGCCGTTCCGCATCGCGGGACCATCCGCGAGCACGGATCTCGCTTTCGGTATACCGGCGCGTACAGTGTGTGATCGGATCGAGCGTCGATCGAGTGCCGATGGACGCCGCTCCGGTAAGCAGACAGGAAGCAGAGAGCCGAGGTCTGCCGGGCCATAGTGGGTGAGCCCGGAAACGGCCGGTCGGAACGGGGTGGTGGCAAGTGGAGCCGACGATCCATTGTGGACGCTCGCGCGTGGCGTCCCAGCCAGTGGACGGCCCCGCGGGGCGGGATGGTGTCCCGGGCGGGGGTTCCAGTACCCTGGTTCACAGGCCGAGAGGCGCTGCAACGGGCCCGGGGGTCCGCCACGCTCGGCCGGCAGTGACCACCCAAGGGCGCCTCCCGACTGAGGGAGGCTGCCGGTGAACCCGATCACCCCGCACGAATCCGAGGCCACCGCGCGGCTGCGCGAGCTGCTCAGCCAGCGGGTCGCGGTCCTCGACGGCGCTTGGGGCACGATGCTGCAGGGCGCCGGGCTGACCCCGGCCGACTACGTCGGCGACCGCTTCGGCGACCACACGCACGACGTCACCGGCGACCCGGACCTGCTCAACATCACCCGTCCGGACGTCATCCTCGACGTGCACCGCCAGTACCTCGCGGCCGGCGCGGACATCACCACGACCAACACCTTCACCGCCACCAGCATCGGCCAGGCGGACTACGGGCTGCAGGCCCACGTCCACGAGATGAACGTCCGCGGCGCGCAGCTGGCCCGCCAAGCGGCCGACGAGTTCGGCGGCCGGTTCGTCGCCGGGTCGATCGGCCCGCTCAACGTCACGCTCAGCCTGTCGCCGAAGGTCGACGACCCGGCGTACCGCGCCGTCACGTTCGAGCAGGTCAAGGCCGCTTACGCGGAGCAGATCGCCGGCCTCGTCGAAGGCGGCGTCGACCTGCTGATGATCGAGACCATCTTCGACACGCTCAACTGCAAGGCCGCCATCGCCGCCGCGCGCGACGTCGCGCCGCAGCTGCCGCTGTGGATCTCGGTCACCATCGTCGACCTGAGCGGGCGGACCCTCTCGGGCCAGACCGTCGAGGCGTTCTGGAGCTCGATCGAGCACGCGAAGCCGCTGGTCGTGGGGGTCAACTGCTCGCTGGGCGCCGAGGAGATGCGCCCGCACGTCGAGGAACTCTCGCGGATCGCCGACTCCTACGTCGCCTGTCACCCGAACGCCGGCCTCCCGAACGCGTTCGGCGGGTACGACCAGACGCCCGAGGAGACCGCCGGGCTGATCGGCGGCTTCGCCCGCGACGGCCTGGTCAACCTGGTCGGCGGCTGCTGCGGCACCAGCCCGGCCCACATCAAGCAGATCGCCGCCGCGGCGAAGGGCGTCGCCCCGCGCGAGGTCCCCGCGCCGCGCACCCACACCCGGTTCAGCGGGCTCGAGCCGTTCGGCATCAGCGCCGACACCGGGTTCGTGATGATCGGCGAGCGCACCAACGTCACCGGCTCCAAGCGGTTCCGCCGGCTCATCGAGTCCGACGACCACCAGGCCGCCGTCGACGTCGCGCTGGAGCAGGTCCGCGGCGGGGCGAACCTGCTGGACGTCAACATGGACGCCGACCTGCTCGACAGCGAGGAGGCGATGACGACGTTCCTCAACCTCATCGCCACCGAGCCCGAGGTCGCCCGCATCCCGGTGATGGTCGACAGCTCGAAGTGGACCGTGCTCGAAGCCGGTCTGCGCTGCATCCAGGGCAAGGGCGTCGTCAACTCGATCAGCCTGAAGGAGGGCGAGGAGCCGTTCCTCGCCCAGGCCCGGATCATCCGCAACTACGGCGCCGGCGTCGTCGTGATGGCCTTCGACGAGCAGGGCCAGGCCGACACCGCCGACCGCAAGGTCGCCATCTGCGGCCGCGCGTACGACCTGCTCACGCAGAAGGCCGGGTTCGCCGGCGAGGACATCATCTTCGACCCGAACGTGCTGGCCGTCGCCACCGGCATCAGCGAGCACAACGGCTACGCGAAGGCGTTCATCGACGCGCTGCCCCGGATCAAGGAGCGCTGCCCGGGCGTCCACATCAGCGGCGGCATCTCGAACCTGTCGTTCTCCTTCCGCGGCAACGACATCGTCCGCGAGGCGATGCACTCGGCGTTCCTGTTCCACGCCGTCCAGGTCGGCCTGGACATGGGCATCGTCAACGCCGGCCAGCTCGCGGTCTACCAGGACATCCCGCCGGAGCTGCTCGAACTGGTCGAGGACGTGCTCTTCGACCGCCGCGAGGACGCCACCGACCGGCTGGTGACCTTCGCCGAGAACGTCAAGGGCAGCGGCACCAAGCGCGTCGTGGACCTCTCGTGGCGCGAAGGCACGGTCGAGGAGCGGCTGTCGCACGCGCTCGTGCACGGCATCGTCGACTACATCGAGGAAGACACCGAAGAGGCGCGCCAGGTCAAGGCCCGGCCGCTCGAGGTGATCGAAGGCCCGCTGATGGACGGCATGAAGATCGTCGGCGACCTGTTCGGCGCCGGCAAGATGTTCCTGCCGCAGGTGGTCAAGAGCGCGCGCGTGATGAAGCGTTCGGTGGCCTACCTCGAGCCGTTCATGGAGGCCGAGAAGGAAGAGGCCCGGCTGGCCGGCCGTGCCGAGGTGTCCAACGGCCAGGGCAAGGTCGTGCTCGCCACGGTCAAGGGCGACGTCCACGACATCGGCAAGAACATCGTCGGCGTGGTCCTCGGCTGCAACAACTACGAGGTGATCGACCTCGGCGTGATGGTGCCGGCGGCGAAGATCCTCGACATCGCGGTCACCGAGGGCGCCGACGCGGTCGGCCTGTCCGGGCTGATCACGCCGTCGCTCGACGAGATGGTCAACGTCGCCAACGAGATGCAGCGCCGCGGCCTGAAGATGCCGCTGCTGATCGGCGGCGCGACGACGTCCCGCCAGCACACCGCGGTCCGCATCGCGCCCGCCTACGACAACGCGACGGTGCACGTGCTCGACGCGTCGCGCGTGGTCGGCGTGGTGTCCGACCTGCTGGACCCCGACCGCTCGATCGTGCTGGCCGAGAAGAACCGGGCCGACCAGGAGGTGCTGCGCGAGCAGCACGCCAACAAGCAGCGCCGGCCGATGCTCAGCCTCGAGCAGGCCCGCGCGAACCCGGAGAAGGTGTCGTTCGCCGATCTGCCGACGCCGCAGTTCACCGGCGTCCGCGTCGTGGAGCCGAGCATCACCGAGCTGCGCGAGATGATCGACTGGCAGTTCCTGTTCCTGGCCTGGGAGCTCAAGGGCAAGTACCCGGCGATCCTGGACCAGCCGGTCGCCCGCGAGCTGTTCGACGACGCGACCACGCTGCTCGACCAGATCATCGCCGAGGGCAGTTTCCGGGCGAAGGGCGCGTACGCGTACTGGCCGGCGCACACCGAGGGCGACGACATCCTGCTCGACGGCGAGTTCTCGCACATCGGGTTCCCGATGCTGCGGCAGCAGACGTCGAAGCCGATGGACCGCGCGAACCGCTGCCTCGCCGACTACATCGCACCCGAGGGCGACCACCTCGGCGGCTTCGCCGTCGCCATCCACGGGGCCGAAAAGCTCGCGGCCAAGTACGAGGCCGAGCAGGACGACTACCGCGCGATCATGGTCAAGGCGCTGGCCGACCGGCTCGCCGAGGCGTTCGCCGAGTACATCCACCTCAAGGCCCGCCGTGACTGGTTCGAGCCGGACGCCGACCCGAAGCTGGAGGACCTGCACGCGGAGCGCTTCCGCGGCATCCGCCCGGCGCTCGGCTACCCGGCGAGCCCCGACCACAGCCAGAAGCGCGAGCTGTTCGAGCTCCTGGAAGCCGACGAGCTGGGCATGGCCCTGACCGAGTCGTTCGCCATGACGCCGGCGGCGAGCGTGTCCGGGCTGATCTTCGCCCACCCGGACGCGAAGTACTTCACCGTCGGGCGGCTCAACCGCGACCAGATCGAGGACTACGCGCGCCGCAAGGGTGTCGAGGTCGCCGAGGTCGAGCAGTGGCTGCGGCCCAACCTGGCCTACGAGCCCGAGGCGTAGTCCTTCAGCTCGATGCCGGTGGCGAACTTGTCGGTCGCTTTGAGCAGCATGCGGAGCAGGAAGCGGGACTTGAACGTCCAGTCCCGCATCCTGATCCGCAGCCGGGACGGCGGCGCGAGGAACGGGCCCGCGCTGCCGCGCTGCGAGATCCTGGCGTAGCGGCGGAACTGCTCTTCGTAGCGGGCGAAGGCGGCGCGGTGGTCGCCTCCGGCCGCGAGCAGCTCGCCAGCGAGCACGTACGCGCCGACGATCGCGAGGCCGGTCCCGAAGCCGCCGAGGGTGTTGCCGTAGGCGGCGTCGCCGAGCAGCACGACGCGGCCGCGCGAATAGCGGTCGATCGTGACGCGGGCGAGCGAGTCGAGGTAGAACTCGCGAGCCCGCGGCACCTTCGTCAGCAGCTCGGGCACCCGCCAGCCGACGCCGCGGTAGGCGTCGATCAGCAGTTCGCGCTGCCGCTCGGTGTCGATGCGGTCGTAGTCGAGCTCCGGTGAGGCGAAGACGAAGAACGCCGACGCCTTGGGTCCGCCGACCGCGGCCATCCGGCCGGGCTCGTTGTACATCACCGGTTCGCCGTCGCCGATGCCCTCGCCGAGCTCGGCCAGGGCGTAGTAGTGGCCGAGGAACTCGACGTAGTCGCGTTCCGGGCCGAAGGCCAGCCGCCGGACGTTCGAGTGGATGCCGTCCGCGCCGACGACGAGGTCGAAGGTGCGCGGTCCGGCCTTCGCGAAGGTGACGTCGACGCCGTCGGCCGTCTCGGTCAGCGCCGTGATGGTGTCGCCGAACAGGTACTCGCAGCCGGCGGCGGTGTGCTCGTACAGCAGGTCGGCCAGGTCGCCGCGGCGGATCTCGATCTCGCCGCCGGTGAACTCGCCCGGGATCACGGCCCGGGGCTTCCCGGCGGCGTCGACGATGGTCTGGTCCTGCCCGCCGGTCGCGCGCTCGCGGACCTCGTCGAGGATGCCCATCCGCTCCAGCACGGTCCGGTGCGTGGGGCCCTTGAAGTCGACGGCCTGACCGCCGGGCCGCACCGACGGGGCGCGTTCGACGACGGTGACGGTGCAGCCGTAGCGGGCCAGCCAGTACGCGAGGGCCGGACCGGCGATGCTCGCGCCGGAGATCAGGACCTCGAGGTTTTTCAGGGCGTTGTCGTTGAGCGTGTTGTCGTTCGGGGCGTTGTCGGTCATGGCGCAGAGCATCGCGGCGGGGGCTTACCGGTCGCCGGCGAAGTGCTGACGACCACCGTCAGCGCCCGGCGCGTGACTGTCGCGAGTGGACAGCGGGCCGGTCGCGCAGGTGGAAAATCCCCGGCCGCACGCGGGGTTTTCCCGATGGTTTTCGCTTGTTGACCGGGCCAGGCTCCGGGAGGACCATTCTCGCGGGGGAGAGGGGCCGGCAATGCTGGGGATGGAAACGCCGTCGGTGACGACGGAGGTCGGCGAGCTGCTGCGCAGGGGCGAACGCGCGCTCGAAGCGGACGGGGACCTGCGCGCGGGCCGGGAGTGGTTCGACCGCGCCTATCGCGCCGCGGAACAGGAGTGCGACGGTGACGGGATGGCCCGCGCCGCGCTGGGCCTGGCCGGGTTGTGGGTGCACGAACACCGCAGCGCGCCCGCGGCGGCGTTGCTGCAGGCGCGGTTGCGCAGCGCGCGGACCGCCGTCGACCCGGGTTCTTCGCTGGCGTTGCGGCTGAAGGCGCGGCTGGCGGGCGAAGCGGACTACGTGGCGGGGGAGAGCAACGACATCCTGGCCGTACTGGAGGAGATCAAGCGCGCGGGTGACCCGGTCGCCTGGGCCGAGGCCGCGAGCCTGGCCCACCACTGCCTGCTCGGGCCGGACCACGGCGGCCAGCGCCGGGCGCTGGCCCAGGAGCTGATCACCGAAGGCTTCCGGACGTCGCGGCGCAGCGATCTGCTGATGGGCCTGCTGTGGCGGACCGTCGACCTGTTCCTGGACGGCGACCCGCACGCCCAGCGCGGGCTCGCCGACCTGCGGAGCCTGCTGGCCGAGCGGGACCACCTCGCGGTCGGCTTCGTCCTCGACGCGATCGACGTCATGCTCCGCATCCGCGCCGGCCGGTTCGACGAGGCCGAAGAACGGGCCGCCGCCTGTGCCCAGCGCGGTGAGCTGGCCGGCGACGCCGACGCGACCGGCTGGTACACCGCGCAACTCGGTGCCATCCGCTGGTACCAGGGCCGCGTCGCCGAGCTGTTGCCGGTGCTGCGGGAGACGGTGCATTCGCCGACGCTCAGCGCGGTCGACAACGCGCTCGTCGCCGGGCTGGCCGTCGCCGCCGCGTCGGCCGGGGACCAGCGTGAGGCGGCCGGGGCGCTGGCGCGGCTGCGCGGGCGCGATCTGGCCTTGCTGCCGCGGTCGAGCAGCTGGCTGGTGTCGATGTACGGCATCGTCGAGTCGGCGTGCCTGGTCTCGGACGTCGAATCCGCGCTCGCCGCGTACGCGCTGCTGACACCCTTCGCGCGGCTGCCGATGACGGCCAGCCTCGCGGTCGCCTGCTTCGGTTCGGTGCAGCACGCGCTGGGCGTGGCGATGCTGACCGCGGGCGAGCCCGAGCGGGCCGTCACGCACTTCCGGGCGGCGGTGCGCGACAACCTGGCGCTGGCGCACTGGCCGGCTGTCGCGCTCTCGCGGGCCCGGCTCGCGCAGGCGCTGGCGGTGCTGGGCCACGCGGCCGAGGCGTCGGAAGAGCGGGCGGCGGCGACCCGGGAAGCGGCGGACCTCGGCATGGCGTTGCCCGCCGCGCCGGAGCGGCCGGCCGGCCGCGTCACCTGCCGGCGGCAGGGCAAACACTGGCTGTTCGCCCTGGGCGGCCGGTCGGTGCTGGTCGAGCACAGCGTCGGCATGGGCTACCTCGCCACGCTGCTGGACAACCCGGGTTATGAGCTGTCGGCGATCGACCTGGCCGCCGGCCCCGGCGTGACGGCCGCGACGACGTCTTCGCAGCCGGTGCTCGACCCGGCGGCGACCAGCCACTACCGCAAGTGGCTGGCCACCCTGGAAGCCGAGCTCGACGAGCACGAGGCCAACCACGACGACGGCCGCGCCGAGCGGGTGCGGTCCGAGCGCGACTGGCTGGTCGGCGAGCTCTCGGCGGCGGCCGGGCTGGCCGGGCGCGTCCGCGAGTTCACCGGCGTCGAGGAGAAGGCGCGGATCGCCGTCGGCAAGGCGATCCGCCGCGCCCTGACCCGCATCGCGGCGGCGGACGCGGTGATCGGCGACGTCCTGCGCGACGGCGTCCAGACCGGCAACCGCTGCTGCTACCGCCCCTGAAGCGGGCTTTCGCTACTGGACCGCGCCGTTCTGGGTGAGCAGGTTCTCGTACCAGGCGTCGTACGGGTGGTTGGACGCCGGATAGCTCGCCGGCGGTGTCGTCGCTTCGCTCGCCGAGTCGAAGTCCCAGCCGCGCACCAGCTTGCCGGACTGGCGGGCCGCGGTGATGAACGCCGACTCCGTCGCGGGCGCGCCGTAGAACAGCGCGCCGTCCTGCAGCTCGGCGCTGTCGCCCTTCTGGAACTCGTCGAAGGCGACCTGGCGGTAGCGGATCCGGTCACCGGTCACGCCGCTCGTGTCCGCCCGCAGCGTCTGGGCCGGGGTCGGGCCGTCCGCGGCGGTCCGGACCGTCACCGTCCGGCTGCCGCTGGTCGCGGTCGCGATCGGGAACCGGGCGTCGGACGTCTTGGCGTTGCCGGTCCACGCGACCGTCGTGCCGGAGAGCGTGCCGTTCCACGTCCAGTTCTGGCTGTTTCCCTGGCTGCGGTGGATCTCCCGCAGCTGCGTCCCGCCGGGGCTGGTGAACACGACGCCCGGCAGCACGCCGTTGTCGTACTGGTGACTGGCCTGCCAGGTGATCTCGCCGTCCGCGCCCAGCCTGCCGACGCGGTACCAGAGGGTGGTCGCGGTCTGCGACTGGTGGACCTCGACGAGGTCGCCGTTGTCGTTGAGCGCGACGGCCGGGGTCTGGCCGTTGTCGTACTTCCCGTGGCGCAGCCAGGTGATCCGCCCGTCGGCGCCGTACGTGCCGGTCCCGTACCAGAGCCCGCCGCCCCCGGAGTCGTGCACCTCGACGACCTGGCCGCGGCCGTTGAGCGCGACCGCCGGGTGGTAGCCGACGTCGCGTTTGTACTCGGCGCGCGTCCCGGCGTCACCGGAGAGCAGCGGCAGCACGCGGCCGCGTAGCGCGTCCACGGTCGGCTGGCCCGCGGGGTAGTCCTTCGCCTGCAGCAGGCGGCTGCCGAAGACCGACTCCAGCTCCTGGTTCAGCGCGGTCAGGTTGCCCGCCGCGAAGTTCGCGTTGTCGGTCAGGTCGTCCTTCAGGTCGAGCATGACGACGATCGGTGCGGCGGCCGGGTGCGCCGCCGACCAGGTGTTCACCGTGGCCAGCCAGTCGCGCAGGTTGTTCGACGCCGGGTTGCCGCCGCTGTGGTCGACGAGGTTGCCGGGCGAGTCGTGGCCGACACCGTAGTCGTGCGAAGTGGCGTAGCCGTTGTCGTGGACGTCGAGCTCGATGAACCGGACGCCGTGGTCGAGCTGGTAGGCCACCGAGTTCTTGGCGCCGTCGACGTTGCCCGAGTAGCTGTTGTGCGTGGCCCGGAAGACCGAGCCGGTGAACGGCGGGCTCGCGGCCTCGGCGGTCCCGCCGGTCAGGAGCGCGGCGGCCGTCAGTGCGGTGGCGGCCAGGGCGGGCAGACGGGTCATCCTCGGGTCCTCACGTCGGGAACGGGAAGCCGTCCCATCCTGGCGGGCCGGGGTGGGCGTTGTCTCGAACTTCGGGTGGAACTTCGGGCGGAACGTCGTGGAACGGAATGGAACGCCCAGGAGGTGACAGCAGGTTCGGAGAGGGAGGAAACGTCATGACCCAGGCAAACGGACCCCAGTACCCGGAGCCGACCGGGCCGGTGCCGCCGCAGGCCGGGGTGCCCGGCCCGCCGCCGCCCGGCGGTGCGCCCCAGCCCAAGGCGAAGAACCCGAAGCGCCGCCAGAAGATCGTGCTCACCGTCTTCTTGGTCGTGGTCGCCGCGATCCTCGCGCTGGTCTGGGTGGCCACCCGGTCCAACGGCGAGAACGCGCAGGTCGGCAACTGCGTCACCGAGAGCGGCGAGAACTACGTGAAGATCGTCGACTGCGGGGACAGCACCGCGACGCTGAAGGTCGTCGCGCGGGTCGAGGACAAGACCCAGAGCGAGGCGCTGGTCAGCGCGTGCAGCGCCTACCCCGACGCCGACCAGGTGTTCTGGGAGGGCAAGGAGGGCGAGACCGGGGTCGTGCTGTGCCTGGCGAAGACCGGTAAGTAGCGCGATGGCGGCCGGGAGGTTCTCGTTCACCGGTTCCGGCGAACTGCGGGTCTGCAGCGGCGGGCGCACGCTCGCCGCCGCGGGCGACGTGATCGCGATCGGTGACCGGGTCTTCCGGCTGGGCGAGGTCGACCGGGTCGCCTATCACGCGGCGGCCCGGCCGCACCGGGCCAGTTACTCGCTCGGCCTCGCCCGCGGCCCGGTGCGGTGCCGCTTCGGGTTCGACGCGGCGGCCACGGAACTGGACGGCGCGCGCGAGGCCTGGCGGCGGCTGGTCGAACTGGTGGAGTCGGCGGCCTGCACGCGGATCGCGCGGACCCTGGCCGAGGCCATCGCGGCCGGCGGGACGGCCCGCTTCGGGGGCGGCGGGCACCCGCGGATCGACGCCGACGCGGAGGGGCTGCGCGATCACCGGTGGTTCGCGGGGAAGGTGCCGTGGGGGCGGGTGCTCGGCAGTGACCTGCGGGCGGGGCAGGTGCGCGTGTGGACGGGCGGGCCACAGCCCCGGCTCGTCGCCGGGATGGCGGGCTGGAACGCCGTCGTCCTGCCACGGGTCGTCGGGATCATGGTGTGCCGGGAAAAAGAATCACCGGGAAACCATTGATCACGACGTCGGATGAATGATCGGGAAATGCTCACGGAATAGCGGATACGTTGTCCGTTCTGTCGCATTTGCCGGTCCGCTCGGCGATTTATGCGAAATTGCCGCGCGAATCCGGTACTTGGCGGGCCCCGGCGTCGTCATTATCCGGAGAAGAGGTGTGCGCGGACACCGGAAAGCCGTGCCAGGGGTTGGGGAGGCAGCACGCGTGGGCATGGACTGGCCGCTGGTCGGCCGAGAACGGGAGCTGGCGTTCGCACGCCGGGCGCTGGGGGACGCCGAGGTGTGCGGGCTGCTGCTGACCGGGCGGGCCGGCGCCGGGAAGACCCGGCTGGCCAAGGCATTGCTGGCCGAGCTCGAGGCCGGGGGCGCCCGCACGCACTGGGTGCGGGCGATGTCGTCGGCCTCGACGATCCCCTTCGGCGCGTTCGCCCACCTGCTGCCGGGCAGCGCGGACGGCACGGCCGACCGGGCGCACCGGCTCAACCAGGTCGCCGGGCACCTGACTCGCGGCGCGGAAGGCCGCCGGCTGGTGCTCTGCGTCGACGACGCGCACCTGCTCGACGATTTGTCCGCGACCCTGGTGCACCAATTGGCGGCGACGGCGTCGGCATTCGTGATCGTGATCGCGCCGCACGGGGTGAGCGTGCCCGATCCGGTCTTCGCGATGTGGAAGGACCGGGTCGCCGAACGGCTCGACATCGGCGAACTCACCCGCCAGGAAACCCGGGAACTGTTCACCGCGGCGCTGGGCGGGCGGCTCGACGACGGCGCGGAACACCGGCTGTGGCACCTCGCCCTCGGCAACCCGCTGTTCCTGCGCGAGCTCGTGCAGGGCGGCCTGGACAGCGGCTCGCTGTCGGCCGAAGACGGCGTCTGGCGCTGGAGCGGAGCCCTGACGGCCACCCCGCGGCTGGTCGAGCTGATCGAGATCCGCACCGACCGCGTCGACGCCGACGAGCGCCGACTGCTGGAACTGCTGGCCTTCGGCGAATCCCTGGGCAGTGACCCGCTGGTGCGGCTCGGCGCCGGGCGGGTGCTCGCGTCGACCGAGCAGGCCGGCCTGGTCGTGTCCGAACGGACCGGGCGGCGCCTCGACGTCCGCTTGGCGCACCCGCTCTACGCCGAGGTGATCCGGCGGCGGACGTCACCCCTGCGCCAGCGCGACACCTACCGGATCCTCGCGCAGACCCTGGACATGACGGGCGCGCGCCGCGCCGAGGACAAGCCGAGGCTGGTGCGGTGGCGGCTCGCGGCCGGGCTGCCGACCGACCCGCAGCTGGTCCGGGCGGCGGCGGAGACGTTGCTGCGCAAAGACTTCCCGCAGGCGGAACAGCTCGCGAAGGAGGCCGTCCGGCTGGGCGGCGGGTTCGCCGCGAAGTTCCTGCTCGCCCAGGTCCGGATCGCCGGTGGCCGGCACGCCGACGCCGACGTCCTCCTGGCGGAACTGGCCGGCGAGACGGTGTCGGACGTGCAGCACGCCCGCGTCGCCGCGACCCGGGCGCGCAATCTCGCCTTGGGGCTGGGCCGGGCGGAGCAGGCCGAAGCCGTGCTGGACACGGCGGAGACGGCGGTGTCGTCCGGGCTGGACGAGCTGGCGACGGCCCGCGCGGCCCTGCGGGCGGCCGCGGGTGCGGCGGGGGCCGCGCTCGACCTGCTCGGACCGGTGCTGGACCGCAACCGCCGCGGCGACCCGCTCCGGCTCGCGGCACTCGTCGTCGCGGCCGTCGCCCTGGCGGAGAGCGGGCGCGTCGAGGCGTGCCTCGGTGTCGTCGAAGAAGGGCTGGCGATCGCGGCGCGGATCTCCGACGCCGACGCGCCCGGCGCGCGGGCCCGGCTGGAGCACGCGCGGATCGTCGCGCTCTGCGGGGCGGGCCGCGTCGAAGAGGCCGAGGACCTGGCCGGCGACGGCTACCGCGACGCGATCCGCGACCGCTGGGGCCCGGCGCTGGCCGGCGCGTCCGCGTCGCTGGGCACGGTCGCGCTCGCCTACGGCAACCTCCGCGGCGCGATCCGCTGGCTGCGGGAGGCACTCGCGACGGAGGCGCACGACCAGCCGCACGCGTTCCGGCCCGCCGTCGTCGCGGCCCTGGCCCGGGCGACGGCGATGACCGGCCAGGCCGCGGACGCCCCGCAGGCTCCGGGGCCGCTCGGCGCGTGGAGCCGTGCCTGGGGCGCTGCCGCGCGGGGAGAGCTGACGCGGGCCGCCGAGCTCGCTACCTCGGCCGCGGCCTCGGCCCTTTCCGAGGGACGGCTCGCGCTCGCGGCGGAGATGGGACACGACGTCGTCCGCTTCGGCGGCGAGGCACCCTCGCCGGTGGATCCCGGAGGCCGGCTCGCGTCGTTGTACGCCGACCACGCGCGTGCTCGGGACGCCGAGGCACTGGACGAGGTGGCGACCGGCTTCGCCGACGTCGGAGCCCGGCTGCTCGCCGCGGAAGCCGCGGCCGAAGCGGCGCGCGCCCACCGGGCGGAAGGGCGGCTCGGCAGCGCGGGGACGTCGGCGCAGCGGGCCCGGTCGTGGCTGTCGTCCTGTGAGGACGCCGCGACACCGGCGCTGGCGTTGCTGGAGACGCCGTTGGACCTGACGGTCCGCGAGCTGGAGATCGCGCGCCTGGTGGCGACGGGCTTGACGAGCCGCGCGGTCGCCGACCGGCTCGTGGTGTCGGTGCGGACGGTCGACAACGTGCTCCACGGCGTCTACGCGAAGCTGGGTATCTCCGGGCGCCGTGAACTGGCTTCGGTGGTGGGCCGCCCCGAGGTGGGGAGTAGTCCCGCCGACGCCCCATAGGTAGTCCGCCCCGTTCCCGGCCGGGAAGCCGAGTAGGCCGCTACTCATGACCGGCGGCCGGTTCGCCCCAAGACTGGATGACAACGGAGGGGCACGGGCTTCACCGATCCGAATGTCAGGAGTGCACGAGATGACGACTTCGTCGGGCGACGTTTTCCAGAACGAGCAGGGTTCCGGTGGCGGCAACCAGTTCAACGAGCAGGCCTCGGCCGGCGGCTCGGGGAACATCTTCCAGAACGAGCAGGGTTCGGGCGGTTCCGGTGGGGACCAGTTCAACGAGCAGGCGTCGAGTGGTGGCCGTGGGGACATCTTCCAGAACGAGCAGGGCTCGGGTGGCCACGGGGGCGACCAGTTCAACGAGCAGGCCTCGAACGGTGGCCGCGGCGACGTTTTCCAGAACGAGCAGGGCTCGGGCGGGCACGGTGGCAACCAGTTCAACGAGCAGGCCTCCACCGATGGTCGCGGCGGCGACATCTTCCAGAACCAGCAGGGTTCGGGCGGTCACGGTGGCGACCAGTTCAACGAGCAGGCGTCGAGTGGCGGTCGTGGGGACATCTTCCAGAACGAGCAGGGTTCGGGTGGCCACGGGGGCGACCAGTTCAACGAGCAGGCGTCGAGTGGCGGTCGTGGGGATATCTTCCAGAACGAGCAGGGTTCGGGTGGCCACGGGGGCGACCAGTTCAACGAGCAGGCCTCGAACGGTGGCCGTGGGGACATCTTCCAGAACGAGCAAGGCTCCGGGCGCGGCAACCAGTTCAACGAGCAGGCTTCGGCCGGCCACCACAGTGACGTGTTCCAGAACGAGCAGGGCTCGGGCGGGCACGGCGGCGACCAGTTCAACGAGCAGGCCTCCACCGGCGGCGTCGGCGGCGCGATCTTCCAGAACGAGCAGGGTTCCGGTGGCCACGGTGGGAACCAGTTCAACGAGCAGGCCTCCACCGATGTTCGCGGCGGCGACATCTTCCAGAACCAGCAGGGTTCCGGTGGCCACGGTGGCAACCAGTTCAACGAGCAGGCCTCGAACGGTGGCCGCGGCGACATCTTCCAGAACGAGCAGGGTTCCGGCGGGCACGGTGGCAATCAGTTCAACGAGCAGGCCTCCACGGGCGGTCACGGGAGCATCTTCCAGAACGAGCAGGGTTCCGGTGGCCACGGTGGCAACCAGTTCAACGAGCAGGCCTCGACCGGCGGTCACGGGAGCATCTTCCAGAACGAGCAGGGCTCGGGCGGGCACGGTGGCAATCAGTTCAACGAGCAGGCTTCCACGGGCGGTCACGGGAGCATCTTCCAGAACGAGCAGGGTTCCGGTGGCCACGGTGGGAACCAGTTCAACGAGCAGGCTTCCACGGGCGGTCACGGGAGCATCTTCCAGAACGAGCAGGGTTCCGGTGGTCACGGTGGCAATCAGTTCAACGAGCAGGCCTCCACGGGCGGCCGCGGCGATATCTTCCAGAACCAGCAGGGTTCCGGCGGCCACGGTGGCAACCAGTTCAACGAGCAGGCCTCGACCGGCGGCCACGGCAACATCTTCCAGAACGAGCAGGGCTCGGGCGGGCACGGCGGCGACCAGTTCAACGAGCAGGCGGCCACCGAGCACCACAGCCACGAGCAGGAGCACCACCACGCGGCGGAGCACGACCACCACGCCGACCACCACCACGACGTCGACCACCACCACATCTGAGCCCGTCGACAGAACACAGCCAAGACACCGAAGACGCTGAGGAGCGGTCATGCAGGAGCCGAGCGGCGGGGGGCGGATCGCCCTCGACACCCTCGACCTCGCGGTCAAGGGCGCCAAGGCCTACGGGCGGGAAGACCTCGTCCAGCGCCTCACCGACGCCCGGCGCCTGCTGTCCGAGCCCGACATCACCGTCTACGTGGTCGGGGAGTTCAAGCAGGGCAAGAGTTCTCTCATCAACGCCCTGCTCACCGCCAAGATCTGCCCGGTCGACGACGACATCGCGACCGCGGTGCCGACGGTCGTCCGGTTCGCGCCGGAGTCCGGGGCTCTGGCGACCTACGAACCGGCCGATCCGTCGTCGCCGCCGTGGACCGAACAGATCTCGCTCGAAGACCTGCCGTCCCACGTGAGTGAAGCCGGCAACCCCGGCAACCTCCGGAAGCTGCGGTCGGTCACCGCGTCGATCAGCCGCCAGCTGCTCTCCGGCGGGCTGGTGCTGGTCGACACCCCCGGCGTCGGCGGGCTCGGCTCGCTGCACAACGCCGTCACGGTCAGCTCGATCCCGCGGGCGCACGCCGTCCTGTTCCTCTCCGACGCCTCGCAGGAGCTGACCGCCGCCGAGCTGCGGTTCCTCCGGACGGTGAAAGAACTCTGCCCGTCGGTGTTCTTCGTGCTCACCAAAACCGATCTGTACCCGCACTGGCGCCGGATCCTCGAGCTCAACACCGGCCACCTCGACGCCTGCGGCATCACCATCGACACCATCGCGGTGTCCTCGGAGCTGCGCACCGTCGCGGCCCGCTCGGCCGACCAGGAGATGAACGTCGAGTCCGGTTTCCCGCAGCTCGTCAAGCACCTCCAGGGCGTCGTCGGTGACGCCGAACGCTCGGCGCTCAACGCCGTCGGCCTGCACGTCGGGTCCGCCGTCGGCCAGCTGCACGCCGCGCTGCGGTCGCGCCGCACCTCGCTGGCCCACCCCGAGCAGTCCGCCGCGCTCATCGCGGAGCTGACCCGGGTGAACGACCGCGTCGACGCGCTCCGCAGCCAGTCGTCCAGGTGGCAGCAGCTGCTCTTCGACGGTTTCGCCGACATCTCGTCCGATGTGGACTACGACCTGCGCGCCCGCTCACGCGGTGTGCTGCACGAAGCCGAAGAGGCCATCGAAGAGGGCGATCCGGCCAAGAACTGGCCCGAGTTCGAGAAGTGGCTGCGGCAGCGGCTGGCGAACGAGACGCTGGAGAACTACGCGACGTTCGTCAAAGAGGCCCGGATCCTGGCCGGCCGGGTGGCCGAGAACTTCGAGCTCGCCGAGTCGCAGGCCGTGCTGCCGCGCGAGGTGCAGGCGCCGGTCAAGGTGGTCGAGGAGATCGCCATCGACTCGTCGTTCACCGGCGTCAAGACCCGCGGCACCACCGGGATGGCCGCGTTCCAGAAGGCCTACAGCGGGTTCCTGATGTTCTCCATGCTCACGAAGATGGCCGCGCTGGCCATCCCGACGCCGTTCGGCATCGCGGCCGGCCTGCTGATGGGCCGCTCCGGGTTCCTCGACGAGCGCAAGCGGCAGCTGGAGAAACGCCGCACCCTGGCCAAGACCGCCGTCCGCCGGTTCGTCGACGAGTTCAACCTCCAGCTGGGCAAGGACTCCCGCGACGCGATGCGGACCGTCCAGCGGGAACTCCGCGACGCCTACAGCGCGCGCGTCGAAGAACTGCAGCGTTCCCTGACCGAAGCGCTGGCCGCGGCCAAGAAGGCCGTGGTCGAGGACGAGTCGGAGACGGGCGAGCTCAAGCGGCTGGAGGCCGACATCGAAGCCCTCGAAGTTCTCGGCCGGCGCGCCGACGAACTCACCCTGCGCAGTGCCCCCAAGGCAAACGCCGCGCCCCTCCCGGCGGTGACCCGATGACTCCCTTGTACATCCAGGTCCGCGGGCTCGTCGCCCGCGCGTGCGCCGGGTACGCCGGCACCCCCGCCGAGCCGGTGCTGCGGCAGATCGCCGGCCGGCTGGCCGAGCCGCTGCGGGTCGCCATCGCGGGCCGGGTCAAGGCCGGGAAGTCCACGTTGCTCAACGCGCTGGTCGGCCAGGAGCTGGCCGCGACCGACGCGGGGGAGTGCACCCGCGTCGTTACCTGGTACCGCAACGGCCCGACCTACCGGATCATGCTGCACCCGGTCCGCGGGATGCCGCGGCAGCTGCCGTTCGGCCGGCTCAGCGGCACCCTCGGCCTCGAGCTCGGCGTGGCGCCGGACGACGTCGACCGCCTGGTCGTCGACTGGCCGTCCCCGGCGCTGCGGGCGATGACGCTGATCGACACACCCGGGCTGGGTTCGGCGCGGGCGTCGGTCTCCGAGCGCACCGAGGTCGCCCTGGTGCCGGACCGCGACGGGGTCGGCACCGCGGACGCCGTCGTCTACCTGATGCGGCACGTGCACGGCGACGACGTCCGGTTCCTCGAGGCCTTCCACGACGACCCCGCCGAACGCCGCCCGGTCAACACGATCGGCGTGCTGTCCCGGGCCGACGAGGTCGGGCACGCCCGCGGCGACGCGCTGGATTCCGCCGCGAAGGTCGCCGAGCGCTACGCCCGTGACCCGCGCGTCCGCGGGCTCTGCCAGACCGTGGTCCCGGTGGCCGGCCTGCTGGCCAGCTCCGCCGCCTCCCTGAAGGAGGCCGAGTACCGCGCGTTCGGCGTGCTGGCCGCTGCGCCTCGGGACGAGCTGGCGCGGCTGCTGACGTCGGCGGACCGCTTCGCCCGCGCGGAGTCCGCAGTGGACGTCCCGGCGGTGCAGCGCGCGGACCTGCTGAACCGCTACGGCCTGTTCGGTGTCCGGCTGGCCGTCGAGCTGACCGGCGGCGGCCTGGTGACCGGCGCGCGGGCGCTGTCGGGGGAGCTGCTGGCCCGCAGCGGCCTGCACCGCCTCCGATCGCTGCTGACCACCCAGTTCGCCGCGCGGGCCGACGTCCTCAAGGCGCGCTCGGCGCTGCAGGCGATGGAGCTCGTGCTGCGGGCCTACCCGGATCGCACCGGCGGGCTGCTGCACGAATGGGAACGCGTCGTCGCCGGCGCGCACGAGTTCGCCGAGATCCAGCTGATCGACTCGATCCGGCTCGGCGTCGTGCTGTTCACCACGGACGAGGCCCGCGACGCGGAACGGCTGCTCGGCGCGACCGGGGTGGACGTGCCGAGCCGGCTGGGCCTGCCGGCCGACGCCGGCCGCGCGGCGATCCGGCAGGCGCTCGGCGCGCAGCTGCTGAGGTGGCAGCGGCGCGCCGAGCACCCGGCCTCGCCCCGGGACGTCCGCGACGCGGCCCGCGTCCTCGTGCGTACGTGCGAAGGAATGCTGCTCAGCGAAGCCCGGGCGGAGGTCTTGTCGTGAGCGACCATGTGCAGGGGAAAGTCAAGAAAGCGGTCACCGCCGTCGCCGGCGCCACGGTCTCCGAGGTGCTGGGCAACGCGCTCACGCCGGGGTCGCCCAGCGCACCGCCGCCGCCGCAGCAGCAGCCGGAACCGGCCGCGGCCGAGACTCCCCAGGACACCTCGGGTCACGAGTACGTGCCGCACGTGGAGACGACCAGTGTCACCCGCGGCGAGGACGGGTCCGTCGAAGCGCGGACCGGGACGACCTGGCACCCGGAGACCGCCGACGGCACGCCGCTGGCGGACCTGCCGACCGTCGAGGAGTTCGAGCAGATCGACGTCCACGAGGACGCCTTCGGCAACTTCGTCATCGACGCGACGGAACGCTTCGTCGTCCACAACCACGGCCACGACGAGGTCTACGTCGACCACCAGCACCTGGTCGTGCCCGGCGACGGCACCCCCGGCGACACGGACATCGACATCTTCCAGGACGCCGACGTCGTGGTGCACGAGAACCCGGACGGCACGATCAGCGTCGAGCACCGGGGTTCGCTGAGCTTCGAGCTGACGCCGGACGCGCCGGGGCACGGCGACATCGAGGTCTTCCAGGAGGAGACGGTCGTGCTCGACGAGGCCGAGACCGGCCCGCCGGGGATCGAGGTCGGGATCACCGCCGACGAGAAGGCGACCGCCGAAGACCCCTTCGGCGAGCCGGCCGGGCCGACCATCCACCAGACCGAGACGGTCGGCGACCGGGCCCGCGGGACGTCGGTGACCACGTCGGTCACCGCGCCCGCGCCGTCGGTGCCCGGCCCGCCGAGCGCACCGGTCGTCACCTTCAGCCGTCAGCCGTCCACAGTGGACGCACCGGCCGCGGCGCCGGTCGCCGTCGAGACGACGACGCTGGCGACGTCGTCCGCGCTCGCCGACCACCCGGCGGCGAAGCACCTGAGCTTCGCGCCGGAAAAGCCGAGCTTCGCGAACGAGCCCGAGCCGGCGCACCACGACGCCGGGGAAGTGACCGGTTCGCGGCCCGAACCGAAGGAAGAGCACCCGTTCGACCACCCCAAGCCGGAACCGCCCGACGAGCCGCCGCCGGAGCCGCACGACGAGCACGACCAGCACGACCAGCACGACCCGCGTCCGCTGGAGCCACCCGGCCCGCCGGAGCACGAAGAACCGCCGGAAGAGCCGCGGCCGGTCCCGGACACGGCCGAACACGACCACCACTTCGATGATCACCACGCGCACGCGGACGGCGGAGGCTGAAATGGGCTACGGACTGGGTATCGACCTCGGCACGACCTTCACGGCCGCCGCCGTCGACAGTGCCGGCCACGTCGAGATGGTGTCGCTCGGCGACCGCACGGCGGCCATCCCGTCGGTGGTGCTGCTGCGGGCGGACGGCAGCGTGCTGGTCGGGGACGCGGCCAACCGGCGGGCGGCCGTCGAGCCGGACCGGGTGGCGCGGGAGTTCAAGCGGCGCCTCGGCGACCCGACGCCGGTGCTGCTCGGCGGCGCGCCGCACTCGGTGGCGTCGCTGATGGCGCACCTGCTCGGCCACGTCGTGCGGACGGTCGCCGGGCAGCAGGGCGGCCGGCCGGACCGGATCACGCTGACCCACCCGGCGAACTGGGGCCCGTACAAGCGGGAGCTGTTCGAGCAGGTGCCGAAGCTGACCGGGATCGACCGCGTCGGCCTGATCACCGAACCGGAGGCCGCGGCCGCGCACTACGCCGCGCAGGAGCGGCTGGAGGAGGGCGCCGTCGTCGCGGTGTACGACCTCGGCGGCGGCACGTTCGACGCGACCGTGCTGCGCAAGCGCGGCGGCGGGTTCGAGATCCTCGGCTCTCCCGAGGGCATCGAAGGACTCGGTGGCGTCGACTTCGACGAGGCCGTGTTCGGGCACGTCGACCGCGCGCTCGACGGGAAGCTGTCGCAGATCGACCCGGACGACCCCGGCGCGGTCGCCGCGGTGGTGCGGCTGCGCCAGGAGTGCGTGCTGGCCAAGGAAGCCCTGTCCGCGGACACCGAGACGGCCATCCCGGTGCTGCTGCCGTCGGTGCAGACCGAGGTGCGGCTCACGCGCGGCGAGCTCGAGGAGATGATCCGCCCGTCGATCACCGCGACGATCGGTTCGCTGCACCGCGCGCTGCGCTCGGCGAACCTCCGGCCCGCCGACCTCGGCGCGGTGCTGCTGGTCGGCGGCTCGTCGCGGATCCCGCTGGTGTCGCAGCTGGTGTCGGCCGAGCTCGGCCGCCCGACCGCGGTCGACATCCACCCGAAGTACGGCGTCGCGCTCGGCGCCGCGGCGCTGGCTTCCGGCCGGTCCGGGCTGGTGCAGGCGACCCAGGCCCAGCTGCCGGTGCCTCAGGTACCGCAGACGCCGCCGACGGGTGTCGCGGTGCCGCGCACACCGCCGGCGGGAGTGCCGGCGCGTCCCGACGCCCGGCGCGCACCGGCCCCGCGTGAGGAGACGCGCGCGCTGGCCACGCCGGGATTCGGCGCGGGCGCGCCGCCGCCGTCGCTCGGCCGGGGCAAGGCAGACGGGGCGAGCCCGGGACGCCGCGCGTCGCGGCGCGGGGTCGTGATCGGGTTGTGCGCGGTCGCGGTGGTGGCGATCGGCGGCGTCGCGGTGGCGGTCAGCAGCAGTTCCGGCGGTGGCGGCACTTCGGGTGACCCGACGCCGGAGGTGTCGACGAGCGAGGCGCCGACGCTGGTCAGCATCCCGTCGCCGTCCGAGGTGCCGGAAACCACGCACGCGACGGTGGCGGCGCCGCACACGAACCCGCCGGCGACGACGCGCCGCAAGACCCCGCCGCGCACCACGACGCCGACCCGCACCACGACCCCGACGACGACCACCACCCCGACGACCTCGACGAGCGCGAAACCCACACCCTGAGCCGGGGAGTCCGGGAGGAAGGCGCGGGCCGCGCTCCGTCGGGGGAGCGCGGCCCGCGCCTCGCGGTCACGGCCGGCCGCGCGCGGTCCCGTCGCCGGTAGCCTCACGACATGGCTGCTGAGCACGTGATCGTGACGACCACGACCGACTCCGAGGCGGCGGCTCGCGAGCTGGCCGCGCGGGCGATCGAGGCCCGGCTGGGCGCCTGCGCGCAGGTCGTCGGCCCGGTGACCAGCGTCTACCGCTGGGAGGGCAAGGTGCAGACCGATCAGGAGTGGCGCGTCGAGATCAAGACGACCGCCGACCGGGTCGCCGCGCTGACCGAGCGGATCGGGCAGCTGCACAGCTACGACCTGCCCGAGGTGATCGCCACGCCGATCGAGGGCGGCAGCGCGGCGTACCTCGCCTGGCTGACCGCGGAAACGCGTGGCTGAAGCGCCGATCCGCTGATTAGGGTCGGGGAATGGAGCACGAAGATCTCGAGCGGCGTTTCGCGACGCTGACCACCGCCCACCTCGCGGACGCCTGCATCCGCGCCGGGCTGCCCGTGCGCTGCGCCCCGGCGCCGACCCGCGCGGTGGTGCCCGGCAGCAGGCTGCTCGGCCCGGCGGTCCCGGCCCGGCACGTCGGCAGCGTCGACGTCTTCCTGGAGGCGTTCGAGCACGCCGTTCCCGGCGGGGTGCTGGTGGTCGACAACGGCGGCCGCCTCGACGAAAGCTGCGTCGGCGACCTCGTGGTCCTCGAAGCGCGCGCCGCCGGGCTGTCCGGGGTGGTCATCTGGGGCCTGCACCGCGACACCGCCGACATCCGCGAGATCGGCCTGCCCGTGTTCAGCCTCGGCTCGCTCCCGACCGGGCCGCTGAGCCTCGGGCCCCGCGTGGACGGCGGGCTGGCCGAGGCGATCGTCGGCTCGTGGCGGATCGGGCCCTCGGACCTCGTGCTGGGCGACGACGACGGTGTCCTGTTCCTCCCGCGAGACCGCGCGCCGGAGCTGTTCACCCTCGCCGAAGGGATCCGCGACACCGAACGGCGTCAGGCCGACCGGATCCGGGCCGGTGAATCGCTGCGGGACCAGGTCCGGTTCACGGACTTCCTGGCCGCGCGGGAAACGGACCCGGCACTCACCTTCCGCGCGCACCTGCGCGCCGTCGGCGGCGCGATCGAGGAGTGACTCACCGGGCGGCGGCGAGGCTTTCCGCCGGCAGCAAGGCGAACAGCCGGCGGACCGCGCGCGAGTGCTCCGCGTCGATCGTGAGGCGGGCGCCGGCGGCGTCGGCGAGCAGCTGGGCCCGCATGAGCGAGTTCAGCCCGGCGACGGAGAAGAACGTGACGCCGCCGAGGTCGACGACCACCTCGTCGACCGCGCCGTCCACTTGGGACTGCAGGACCTCGTCGAGCCGGCGCGCGGTGCTGAGGTCGATCTCGCCTCTCGCCCGCACGAACACGGTGCGCGGCCGGGGGTGACCGACGTCGATCGACAGCCGGCCGTGGGCGTCCACCCAGGCCGTGGTGAGTTCGTGGCCGGCCGGTCGTGGTTCGGGAACCATCGCGGCACACCTTTCCTCGGGCTGCGGGATCGAGCTGCGGATCACCCGGACGAGGAGCGGGGGACCGGTGCGCAGCCTGCCGACCCCGGCGCGTACGTCCGGCAGCGGCTGACGGCTCAACCGTGAATCCTCATCATACTGCACTCGATCTTCGTGAACCACCGCCGCCAAATTCGGTGGACAGCGCCCGTGCGCACCCGCTGTGATCGGCCGTGCCCGGCGTACTCCGGCCGGGCGTGCCGAAGGGGGGACGTCCTTGGTGGTCACCGGTGATCTCTCCTCGGCCGAAGCGACGATCACGGTCCCCGTGGTCCGCAGCCTCGTCGAGACGCAGTTCCCGCGGTGGGCGGGGCTCGCGATCGAGCCGGCGCCGGCGCAGGGCGTCGACAACGCGACCTACCGCCTGGGGCCGGACATGTCGGTGCGGCTGCCCCGGTTCGCGCGGTGGATCGGGCAGGTGACGCGTGAGCAGGAGTGGTTGCCGCGGCTGGCGCCGCAGCTGCCCTTGCCGGTCCCGGTCCCGCTGGCCGAGGGCGAACCGGGCGCGGGCTACCCGTTCCCGTGGTCGGTCTACCGCTGGCTGCCGGGCGGCCCGGTCGAACCCGGCCGGGTCGAGGGCGTGGCGGCCGCCCTCGCCGGGTTCTTCGCGGCGTTGCACGGCCTGGACGCGACCGGCGGCCCGCCGCCGCAGTGGAGCAACGGCTTCCGCGGCGTCTCGATGACCGACGAGCGCGATTCGGCGATCGCCCCGGCCCGGCTGGCGCCGCGCATCGAGGCCGTGGCCGGCCCGGTCGACCTCGACGCGGTGGCCGCGGTCTGGGAGACCGCCCGTGCGGCACCGCCGTGGGAGGGCCCGCCGGTCTGGATCCACGGGGACCCGGCCCCGGCGAACCTGTTGTCGCGCAACGGCCGCCTCAGCGCGGTCGTCGACTTCGGCACGCTGGCGGTCGGCGACCCGGCCTGCGACCTGATCGCCGCGTGGTCGGTGCTGTCGGCCGAGGGCCGCGCCGAGTACCGCAAGACCCTCGACATCGATGACGCGACGTGGGCCCGCGGGCGCGGCTGGGGCCTGACCGCGGTGCTGCCGTCGCGAGCGGAACTGACCGACCCGGATCCGGCGCGGGTGGCCGCGGCGCGCCGTCGGCTGGACGAGCTGGTGGCCGACCACACGTCGTCCCGCTGAGACACGGCCCCGGGTAGCCGCGGTGCACAGAGGACGGCCGGCAACCGGTCGTCCGATCGCGAACATCGCAGATCACGGGCGGTAACGAAACACACCCCCTGGGCGAGTAACCTCACACGAGGGGGTGGTCGACGAGTGGCCGGGCAACGACACGGCGGGTTCGATCAAGCGGAACTTCCGGAGGCACACCGGATCAGGTGGTGGCTCGCGGCCGTGACGGCGGGTCTCGTCGCGGCCGGTTTCGCGATCGTGCCCTACCTCCCCTTCTTCCAGGAGCTGACCTTCATCCGCGACCCGAAGGTCGCGAGCGTGATCACCTGGACCGTCCTGCAGACGTCGGTGGTCGTCATCTCGGCCGTCCTGACGCTGTACTTCATCGGCAAGGCCCGGCTCGAAGCCGCGGCCTACCGGGCCAACCAGATCGACATCCGCCTCTTCGCCGACGAGCGCCCGGACGCCAGCCACGACCGCGAGATCGACTCCGCCGTCGAACTGACCGCCGCCTTCAAGAGGATCCTGAACGACTCCCGGCTCTACACGCCGACTTCCGTGCCCGGGGTCGGCGGGTCCTACGACTTCATCCAGATCGTCGAGCACGCCGGCGAGTCCGCCGACGGCTGGTGGAAGGCCGCGACCAAACTGATCCGGCTCGCGCAGCCGCCCGCCGCGTTCACCGTCACCGGCACCGTCCGGCCCGGCAACACCACCGGCCGCTACCAGCTGATCCTGGAGCTCGTCCGCTGCCCGCGCTTCGCCGCGAGCCCGCTGGTGATCGAAGACGAGAACTGGCCGCGCGTGCTGCACCGCGCGGCCAACGCCGTCGCCGCGCTCGTCATCCCGCGCAGCGCCTACGTCCGCACGAACATCCACTGGGCCGCCTGGCGCGACGCGAAGATCCCGTACGAACTGTTCGACGCCTACCAGCGTGCCAACCACTTCATCACCTACCGCCGCTACGACGAGGCCCTCGCCGAGTACTACCGCGCGCTCAGCCTCGACCCGTCGAACGTCTACATCAGACTCGAGATCGCCGCGCTGCAGGAGCAGCTCGACCTGCACCTCGACGCGCTCGCCACCTACGACGACGTGATCACCTTGTGCAGCAGGGGGAAACCGGCGCTGGCCCGGTGGTGGATCGGCGAGGACTTCGCCCGCCAGCCGCGCCGCGCCGCCCGCGCCCGCGACGTCGCGCTGCTCATCGCCCGCTACCGGCACGCGCTGGTCCTCGGCCACGGCGACTCGGTGGCCGGCTCGTGGTGGGTCCGCCGGACCACCGCGGGTGTTCCCGGTGACGCCCGGGCGCTGCGCCGCGCGGAACTGCGGGCGGCCCTGGAGCTGCGGTTCCGCCGCTACGTCGAGCTCGACGTCCGGACCCGGCCGTACGCGATCCCGCGGGAGAAGCGCCTGGAGCTGCACCGGCGCGTGATGCGCGTGTCGGTGCCGGAGCTGGTCGTCCAGGACGCGACGCTCGAGCAGCTCGCCGAGTACAACCAGCGCGCTTCCGAGATGCGGTCGTACTTCTGCGCGCTGTCGCAGTACGAGATCGAACGGCTCGTCGAGGACTACCGGAACTTCGGCCGGCGCTGGCGCCGCAGCTGGGAGCAGCTCACCAACCGCGCCCTCGACCTCTCCCTGGTCTGGGCGGTGCTGCGGCGGGCGATGGCGGACGTCGAGCCGATGTCCGGCGCCGTCCCCGAGCCGCGACCGGCCTACCCCGGCAGCCGGGTGAAGCTGGCCGACGTCTGCCCGGACCGCCGCTGGCCACCGGACCCGCAGGCCCTGGACGACACCGTCGAAGCCGCCGGGCCGCGCAAGTCGTGGGAAGAGTGCTACAACGCGGCGAGCGTGTACGCGGTCGCCATGCTCGAAGTCGGCCCGCAGGGCGAGCGCGACCTGCGGGACCGCGCCCGGAACCCCCGCCTGACCGGGGACACCCGGGACGAGGTGGCCCGCCGCGCCGTCCGCGAGCTATACCACGCCGCGACGATCAGCCACAGTGGACGGCTGCCCGAGCGCCGGTCGTGGGTGATGGGGGAGGACCCCGACCTCGCGTCGTTGCGCGGGCACGAGCTGTTCCGCGTCTTCGAGATGGTCACCTTCTCACCGGACCGCGCGGCGCCGCTGCGCCCGCAGCGCGCGCACGTCTGGGAACAGGTCAGCTACGTCCGCCAGCTCGTCTGCGAGATCGCCAGCTGCCGCGCGCACTTCTGGCGGCTGCGGGCCCTGGACCCCGACCCGGTCCGGGACGGCCGGGTGCTCGACCGCTGGCGGTCCACCGACCGCGACGCCTGGCGCCGGCTGGCGGACCTGGCCACCGGGAAGCAGGACTGGTACACGCGTTACCAGGCGATCAGCGCGTTCCGCGAGTGGTCGGCCGACTGCGGCTACCCCGGAGCCATCGCCGGTTTCCCGCTCTACAACGAGGAACGCCTGCACGCCCAGCTGCGCGGCGCGGCGGGCGCGAAGGGACGGACGGGGATGGACCCGAACATCGTCGTCCGCGAGTACGTCCGGTTCTGCGACCTGCGGCTCGACCAGCTCGTGGCCGACATCGCGGAGGTCGAGCACACCCAGGACGACTTCGCGGCCCGCGCGGACCTGTGGGGCGCGCTGTGTTCGTGGTTCGACGACGACATCGCCGACGGCTCGTCGGCCGACGAGCGCCGTGAGCGGTTCCGCAAGCTCGTCAAGCCCTAGCCGCGAAACGCCGGTCCGCAGCGCAGGAAAGCCACCACCGCGGCCACACCGCACCCGGCGGCAACCGACCCTCCCCGGCCTCACGGGTCGGTACACCTGGCCGTCGCACGGGCCGGCGTCCTGGCAGGATGGCGGCATGGAACGTGTACTGGGTATCGGCGGGTACTTCCTGCGAGCCGCGGATCCGGCGGCCCTGAGCGCCTGGTACCGCGACTGCCTGGGCCTCGACGCCGACGAGCACGGCCGGTGGGACCAAGGTGACGGGCCCACGGTGTTCGCGGCCTTCGAGTCCGGCACCGATTACTTCGGGTCCCGCACCCAGCAGACGATGCTCAACTTCCGGGTGCGCGACCTGGACGCGATGCTCGCGCAGCTGCGCGCCCAGGGCGCGGCCGTGGCCGACGAGACGCAGGACATGGCGGGGGTCGGCCGCTTCGGCTGGGTCACCGATCCCGAGGGCAACCGGGTCGAGCTGTGGCAGCCCGCCTGACGACGGGCTTCGCTCAGGACGGCCGCGTGTAGCGGTGCTTCACCCCGACCGGGAAGTACTCGGGGTCGCCCGCCGCGCGTAGTTCCACGTCGGGCAGCTGCCGCTCGGCCGGGACGTAGTGCGCGAACTCGCTGTTGAGCCGCAGCAGCTGCGCGCGTACGGACTCCGCGATCGCGCCCGCGTCCGCCGTCGCGCCCGGCGCCGTTTCGACGGTGATCCGCAACCGCCGGTCGCGGTCCTCGTCCTCGACCGACTCGACGACGAACTTGCCGGTCACCGTGTCGCTGATGCCCGGCTGCTCCAGCCCGACCGTGACGTTCTCCGGGTAGACGTTGGCGCCGAAGAACGACACGGTGAACAGGGACCGGCCGAAGACGTACACGAACGGCAGGTCCGGGCCGGCCGGCGGGGTGAAGCCGTGGCGGGCGCAGTAAGCGAGCAGATCGGCGTGCGGCAGGACCCCGCCGTCGTCGGCGATGTGGTAGCGGATCAGCGGGATCCCGCCGTCCGCGGTGAACACCAGCGTGCCGTCGTGCTCCTCGAAGAACCGGCTCGCCGGGTCGTACTGCACCAGGGTCGGGAGCCGCGCGTCGCCGAAGACTTCGCGCGCCAGCTCGGGCCGGTCCGCGAAGAACCGGCGGATGCCCACCGAGACCGGGGTTTCCGTGCCGAGTACGCCGGCGTCGGCGGTCCCGTACAGCGACGCGATGTCGCGGACCGGGTCGGCCACCCCGGCCCGCTGCGCGACGAGGTCGCGCCACTGCTCGCTGAAGACCTCACCGGCCAGGACGAGCTTGATCGCGTACGCGCGCCAGTCGATGCCTTCGGCGACGCCGGTGTCGACGACGTCCTTGACGAACGGCGGATAACCGAGCAGCACCACCTGCTCGAAGTGCGGCGCCAGTTCGGGCAGCACCCGCAGGATCTCGGCCTTGTTGTTGCCCGGCGCCACGACCGTGATCGGGCAGCCCTTGGCCGCGAGGTGGCGCACGCACGCCGTCGTGAACAGGCCGCCGACCCAGGTGCCGAGCGGGAAGCAGACCACGGCGAGCGTGCCGCGCTCGTCGGCGTGGAAGCCGTCGACCATGACCTGCTCGAACCGGCGGGCCACGTGCAGCTCGTCTTCCAGCGCGCGGGGCCAGATGGTCGGGTGCCCGCTGGATCCGGAGGAGACGGCGATCATGTCGAGGCCGGCGAACGTGCCGTCACGGCACAGCTCGGGCAGCGGGTACTTCCGGTGGTAGCCCGCCTTGTCCACCAGGGGCAGCCGCCGGAAGTCCGCCGGCGTCGTCACCGACTCCGGCGTGATCCCGTGGTCCCGCAGGAACTTCCGGTACGCGGGCACGGTTTCCGCGGTCCGCCGGAACAGGTCGAGGACCTGGTTCGCGGGCGCCGGCCCGGGTGTCCCGAAGAAGGTGTCGAACGCCTGGCGCACGCGGGCCTGCCGACCGTGATCCATGATCGGAGCATAGCCGCCGCGCCGCCTGCCGTGATCGCACCGAAGTGCCATGATGGGCGCGTGAGCACCTCCGCGGAGCAGCACGCCACCGGCGGGCCGTTGACCCTGTACCTGGTCAAGCGGCTGGAACTGGCCATCCGCGCGCTGCTCGACGACGCGCTGAGAGAGCTGGGGCTCACCACGCTGCAGTACACCGCGCTCACCGTGCTGGAGGTGAGCGGCCCGCTGTCCTCGGCGCAGCTCGCGCGCCGGTCGTTCCTGCGGCCGCAGACGATGCACGAAATGGTGCTGGCGCTGGAGAAGCGCGAACTGATCGAGCGGACGCCCAAGGCGGACAACAAGCGTGTCCTGCTGGCCAGCCTCACCGGCACCGGGCGGGCCCTGCTCGCCGACTGCGCGCCCGCGGTGGGGGAGGTCGAGCGGGAACTGCTCGCCGACCTGAGCCCGGGCCAGCGCACGACGTTCCGTGAGGGGTTGCAGCACGGCGTCCTCGCCCTGGGGTCGCTGGCGGAATCCCGGCGACAGGAACCCTGACGGGCCTGCGCCTGACGGAGCGGGCTCGGCCGGTTGGCGGGTTTACCGAGCTTCGCCGACACGAAAGAACTGGGCCGGACGAGTGGAAGCGCCCGGTGGCGCGCAGCTGCCGTGTGGCGGCTCGCCTGGGTGGGTACGTCCAGATCTGCTCCCGCATCTGGAGGTTCGCCGACCGTGACCTGGGCACGCACCGTGGCGCCACCGGGCAACGCCGTACGCCGCGTAGTGGTCGTGGCGCGATGACGGCGTGGTGGCTGTTGTCCTGGCGGGTATCGGGCCACGCCCAGGCGGCTCCGGTGCGGCGCGTGGAGCCGGTTCGCCGGGGTGTGGCCAACTCCGTTTTTGCCGCTGTTTCGCGCCCGGAATCGGTTGTTCCCGGTGGCGCGGGCTCGAATGCGGCGCGTCCGATCGCTTCGGAAACCGTGGACAACCGGGTCAACCACATCTGTGGAAGAGGGACGGACAATGCAACCGAAGGTGTTCGACCTGGGGAAGGTTCGAAGAGACGCGGTGGTCACCGTGCGGCTGGCCGCCATGGCGAACGTCCGGCTCCTGACGGCGGTCAACTTCGAGGCTTACCGGCGCCGGCAGTTCTACCGGATGCACGGCGGGGTGGCGACCGCGCCGATGTTCAAGATCCACATCCCGGCCAACGCGCACTGGTTCCTGGTGCTCGACGTCGAAGGGCTGGAAAGCCTGCCCCTGCACCCGCGGGTGAGCGTCGCGCCCTGAGCGGCCCGCCTCGGGACGCACCGGCACGAGGGCGGCTCGGCGCGGCCCCCGGAGCGGACAGGAACCCGGCCAGACCGGACCGCCCGGGGAGAGCCGTCCGACGGTGACGTCCGGGTGCCCGGCGGCGCGGGCGATCCACGGATCGGCCCACGTCGGCGTACCCGCAGACCGCCTGCCGGCGGCACCGGACCGGTGCGCAGCGTGGTCCGGTCGGCACCCGGCGCAACGGCCCCCGCCGACCATCGGCGGATTTACAACGTTGTACCAACGATGTAAAAGTGTCCCTGCGCTGTTCGTCGCTCCGGTTCGTAAGCCGTAGAAGGGGCCACCGATGTCCTCCCGTGAACGCGATCACCTGACCCGCCGCGACCTCCTGCGGCTCGCCGGCGGGACGGCCGCCGCGGTCGCCGCCGCCCTGTGGCTGCCCGGCACGGCGTCGGCCGCGGGCACCTTCAGCCCGATCCGGCCGCCCGCCACGCCGCTGATCGTCCGCTCGCCGTACCTGTCCACCTGGCAGCCGTCCGACAACCTGCCCGGTACCTGGGCGGGCTTCTGGAACGGGCACACCACCGCGCTGTGCGGCCTCGCCCGCATCGACGGCGTGGCCTACGTCTTCGCCGGCTCGCCCGCCCTGCCGTCCGGGCCCGCGCTGACCCCGATGACGCAGGTGAGCCTGCAGGTCACCGGCACCCGCTCGACCTACGTCCTCGGCGGCGGCGGGGTGAACCTGACCGTCACGTTCTTCTCGCCCGTCGACCCGGCGAACCTGCAACGCCAGTCCGTGCCGTTCGGCTACGTGACCATCCGGGCCACCAGCACCGACGGCCGCGCCCACGCCGTCGACCTGCACTTCGACACCTCGGCCGAGTGGGTGCACGGCAACACCGCGACCCCGGTGACCTGGACGCAGCAGCAGGCCGGCGGCCAGACCCTGCTGAGCTGCGCCCCGGCCGGTCCCGGTGTGCTCCAGGAGAACGGCGAACAGGCCAGCTGGGGCTCCCTGGTGCTCGCGGCGCCGACCGCCGGGACGACGTGGCAGATCGGCCAGGACACCGTCGTGCGCGCCGCCTCGGCCGGGCAAGGCGCCCTGCCCGGTACCAGCGACACCGCGCAGCCGCGCGCGATCAACGACCGCTGGCCGGTGCTGGCGTTCAACAAGAACCTCGGGACGATCGCGGCCGGCGGCACGTCGGCGCCGTTCACGCTCTCGATCGGCCACGTCCGCACGCCGGCGGTGCGGTACCTCGGCGCGGAGCTGAAGCCCTGGTGGACGCACTACTGGGGCAGCTGGCAGGACATGGCCGTGTGGTTCGCGGGCGACTACGCCGCCGCGCTGTCGGCCGCGACCACCATCGACCAGCGCCTGCACGACGACGCCGTGGCCGCGGCCGGCGGCGGGACCGCCGGCGAGCACTACGCCGCGATCTGCGCGCTGGCCCTGCGCCAGGCGTTCGGCGGCACCGAGCTGGTCGACCGCGGCGGCTCGCCGTGGGCGTTCCTCAAGGAGATCTCCTCCAGCGGCAACATGTCCACAGTGGACGTCACCTACCCGGCGTTCCCGGCCTACCTCTACCTGTCCCCGGCCTACCTGCGGCTGATCCTGGAGCCGCTGCTCGACTACCCCGAGCACGGCGGCTGGCCGATGCAGTTCGCCGAGCACGACGTCGGCACCCACTACCCGGACGCGACCGGGCACAACGACGGCAACGAGGAGAGCATGCCGGTCGAGGAGTCGGCCAACATGCTGATCATGGCCGCCGCGCTGATCCAGCGGCTCCCGGCGGCGGAGGCGAGCGCGTTCGCCACCACCCACTACCGGATCCTGCGGCAGTGGGCCGAGTACCTCGTCGGCAACACCCTCGACCCGGGCTTCCAGAACCAGACCGACGACTTCACCGGGTTCATCGCCCACAGCGCCAACCTCGCGCTCAAGGGCATCATCGGCGTCGGCGCGATGGGCGTCATCGCGAGCGTCACCGGCAACACGGCCGACGCCCAGCGGTACCGGTCGGTCTCGCGCAGCTACGTCAGCCAGTGGGTGACGCTCGCGCAGGACACGTCGAACCAGCACCTGAAGCTCGCCTACGATCAGCCCGGCACGTGGAGCCTGAAGTACAACGGCTTCGCCGACCGGGTGCTCGGCCTCGACCTGGTCCCGCTGGGTGTCGCCGCCCAGGAGGCGGCCTGGTACCAGGCCCGCGCGAGTGCCCACGGCGTGCTGCTCGACCCGCGCAACAACTACACCAAGGCCGACTGGGAGCTGTGGACCGCGGCCTGGCTCACCGACCAGCCGAACATCCGGAACACCCTGGTCGAAGGCGTCTACAGCTTCGCGAACACGACACCGCAACGCGTGCCCTTCACCGACTGGTACGTCGTTGCCGACGCGACCCAGCGCGGCTTCCAGGCCCGCCCGGTCGCCGGCGGTTACCTGGCGCTGCTGACCCGGCCCGCCGGGTCCACGACCCTCTGGCGCAAGCTCCAGAACCAGCGGTCGGGCAAGGTCCTCGCGGTGTCGAACATGTCCCTGGCCGACACCGCCGAGGTCACGCAGTGGTCGGACAACGGCAGCGCCGACCACCTGTGGGCGGTGGTCGACAACGGCGACGGCACGGTCCGGATCGTCAACCGCAACAGCGGCAAGATCCTGGCCGTGCACGACCAGAGTCTCGACAACGGCGCGCACGTGCAGCAGTACCAGGACAACGGCACCCCGGACCACAACTGGCGGATCGCCGACGCCGGCGGCGGCTGGTCGAAGATCGTCAACGTCCGCAGCGGCAAGGTCATGGCGGTCGACCAGCAGTCCACGGCCGACGGCGCGCAGGTGACGCAGTGGGACGACAACGGCTCCCCGGACCACCTGTGGCGGTTCGTCTGACACCGTTTGCAAGACTGGCGAGGTGTGCGCCGACTTCACCCGGATCCGCCGGTTCCTCGACGAGCGGGATCCGCCGACCCCGTGCCTCGTCGTCGACACCGACGTCGTCGGGGCCCGGGCGGCGGAGTTCCGCGCGGCGTTCCCCGGCGCGCTGATCCGCTACGCGGTCAAGGCCAACCCGGCCCCGCCGGTGCTCGACGCGCTGGTGGCGGCCGGGATCGGCTTCGACGTCGCCGGGCCCGCCGAGGTCGCGCGGTGCCTCGAGCGCGGCGCCGAGCCGGCCGGCCTCGCCTACGGGAACCCGATCAAGAAACCCCGGGACATCGCCTTCGCCCACGACCGCGGGGTCCGCGAGTTCACCTCGGACGCCGCGACCGACGTCGACCACCTCGGCCGGTACGCGCCGGGCTGCGCGGTGTCGATCCGCGTGGTGCTCGACGCGCCGGACTCGGTGACGCCGTTCGGCCGCAAGTTCGGCTGCGACCCGGCCGAGGCCCTCGACCTGGTGCTGCGCGCCGCCGCGCTGGGGCTGCGGCCCGGGATCGCGTTCCACGTCGGCTCGCAGCAGCCCGCCCTCGGTGCCTGGGAGATCGGGATCGCCACGGCGGCGAAGCTGTTCTCCGAGGCCGCGGCCCAGGGCGTGGGGATGACGCGGCTCAACCTGGGCGGCGGTTTCGCGACGGCCCACCGCACCGGCGTCCCGTCGCTGGCCGCCTACGCCGCGACGATCGAGTCGGCCCTCGGCACACACTTCCCCGACGGCCGGCCGGAGCTGCTGCTCGAACCCGGCCGGGTGCTCGTCGCCGACGCCGGCCTGCTGCGCACCGAGGTCGTCCTGGTCGCGGACCGCGGCGAGCGGCGCTGGGTGTACCTCGACATCGGCCGCTACAACGGCCTCGCCGAGGCCGAGAATGAGGCGATCGCCTACCGGTTCGAGCCGGTCGAGACGCCCGCCGGGCCCGCCGGGCCGGTGGTGCTCGCCGGGCCGACCTGCGACGGCGACGACGTCCTCTACCGGCGGACGCCGTACGAGCTGCCGCTGTCGCTGCGCGCCGGTGACCGCCTCGACCTGCCCGGGACCGGCGCCTACACCGCGTCGTACGCCTCCGTGGAGTTCAACGGGATCGAGCCGCTGCGGACCTACTGCCTGGGGAAGTGGGGAGATGCCTGAAATCGGCCGGTTCTCCGGGTGGCACGTCCTGGCCGAGCTGCACGGCGTCGACCCGGGCCTGCTCGACGACGCCCCGAAGCTGGGGGAGCTGCTCCGCGCCGCGGTGACGGAGGCGGGCGCGACGGTCGTCGACGTCGTCGCCAAGAGCTTCGCGCCGCAGGGCGCCACCGTCATCGCGTTGCTCGCCGAGTCCCACGCGTCCGTGCACACCTACCCCGAACACGGGTCGCTGTTCGCCGACGTGTTCACCTGCGGCGAGCGCGCCGACCCCGAACACGCGGTGCGCCTGCTGGCCAAGTCGCTGGACGCCGCCTCGATCCACCTGACCGTCCTCCGCCGGGGAGAAGCCTGATGACCGCGATCCACGAACCGCTCGGCTCCGGCCTGACCCGCGTCTGGGAGGTCGAAGGCGTCGTGTTCCACGCGCGCACGGCCTACCAGGAGGTGCTGATCGGGCGTACCGCGCAGGGCGTTTCGCTGTTCTGCGACAACGAGCGCCAGAGCACCGAAGCGAGCCAGCTCCTCTACCACGAGGCGCTGATGGTGCCCGCGCTCCTGCTCGCCGACGAGGTGCGCCGGGTGCTCGTGATCGGCTCCAGCGAAGGTGTCGCCTGCGAGCTGGCGCTGGCCGCCGGCGCCGAGGTCGTCGACCACGTCGACATCGACGAGCAGGCCGTCCGCGCCTGCGCCGAGCACCTGCCCTACGGCTACACGACGGCCGCCCTCGCCGACGCCGAACGCGGAGCCGGGCCGGTCCGGCTGTCCTATGAGGACGGCTGGGCGTTCCTGGCCGCCGCGGAAGAGCGTGGTGACACCTACGACGTCGTCGTGATCGACCTGCCGGACGAGAACACCGACCCGGACGCGCAGCACAACCGCTTGTACGGCACGGACTTCCTCAGCCGCTGCGCGCGGCTGCTGGCGCCCGGCGGAGTGGTGACCTGCCAGGCGGGCTGCCCGACGCTGTGGCGCAACGAGACGCTGGTCGCGTCGTGGCGGCGGTTCCGCGAGGTGTTCGGGACCGTGCTGTACTTCGGCTCCGACGAGCACGAGTGGGCCTTCCTGTCCGGGCGGGCGGACCGCGTCGGCGAGCCGGGGGCGCTGGTGGCCCGGCGGTTCGGCGAGCGGGCGAGCACGGCCGTGACACTCGACGCCGAAACGTTGCTCGCGGGCGCGACACCCCCGTATTCGCTCCGGCGGAATACTGGTCCAGTCCAGTAGCGCCATCGATTCTTCGAATAATCAACTATTGCCGGCGAAAGTACGGGAAATCCATTTCCCGTACTTTTCTCGTGGTGTTACTCCGTTCAGTGACCCTCGGGCGGTTTGCGATCGCGCTACGATCCGTTCCGCGAGCGATCATCGTGATCACAAGGCATCGTGGCCCATTTGGAGGAGCGTCATGCTCGGTATGTCGGTCGTCGCCGTAACGATTCTGTCCCTGCTCGCCGCACCCGCCGATTCGTCGGTGAACCCGGTGCCGACCGAAAAGATCACGCTCGACATCAAGACCATCAACGGTTCGGGCTGCCCGGCCGGTACGGCGACCGCGTCGGCGGACGTCGCCTCCGACAACACGTCCTTCTCGGTGCGCTACTCGAACTTCACGGCCAAGGCCGGCGGTGGCGCTCCCGCTCTCGACGCCCGGAAGAACTGCCAGATCAACGTGCTCGTCCATGTGCCGCAAGGATTCACGTACGCGATCGCGGAGGCGGAGTACCGCGGGTTCGCGCACATCGAGAGCGGGGCGAGCGCGCTGGAGCAGGCGAACTACTACTTCGCCGGGACGTCGCCGACCGCGCGGGTGCGCCACACCTTCCCCGGCCCGTTCCACGGCCAGTGGCGCGCGACGGACACCACCGACGTCGCCGCGCTGGTGTTCGCGCCGTGCGGTGAAGACCGCAACCTCAACATCAACGCGGAACTGCGGGCGGACGCCGGAACGTCCTCGGGGGCCAGTTTCATCGAAATGGATTCCGAACACGCGAGCGTCGACACGGTTTACCACTTCGCGTGGAAGAACTGCTGAGCCGGGCGTATTCGGAGTGGCCCGCCCACCGGAACCCCGGGTGCCGGTGAGCGGGCCGTTCGCCCGCTCAGACGTGCGTGACCAGCAAGGTCACCCCCGCCTCACCGCCGCAGTCGACAAAAACGGGCCCGACACCGTTCCCGATCTGTTCGGAAAGCGTGGCCTTGGCCTCGAATTCGTCCGGCCCGGACTTCAGGATCCGGATGTTCTCCAGGACGGGGTGCTCCGGAAAGCCCCCGAGTACGGACTTCAGGCCGGTGCCGCCCCCGCAGTTCCCGGTGATGGTCACCTCTTCGCCGCGCCGGGTGGTCGGGTTCGGGCTCACCTGGACGGTGGCGCGCGCGCCCTTCGGCGGCTGCTGGGCTGTGCTGCTCATGGTTTTCCCCTCCGTGGTGCCGGAATCGGCCGACGCGCCGCCGGCGATCCCGATGCTCGTGGCCGTGATCAGCCCGGCCGCGAGGGCCAGGCCGAGCAGGGTGCGGGTCGGCTTCGTGGTGCCGCGCATGGTGATCTCCTCCCCGGATCCGGTATCGCCGGATCCACCCCGTAAGTCGTGCGGGGAGGGGGCGGAGGTTCTCGGCGCGATGTGGATCACTCGAACGGGTGAATGGCGCGCACGTGAAAGGCCTGGCACTTCCACCGGGAAAGTGCCAGGCCGCAAGGGAAACCGAGGTCAGCTGCCGACCGGTGGTCGTTCGGCTTTCGCGGCGGGCACGAGGGTGCATCGTCGCTCGAACCGCTCCATCAGCACGGTTGCGATCAACAGGGCCACTGGTGTGCTCACCGCGATCCACATGCCTGCTCAGTTACCCAGCCCCGGGTGATCTGAACCCCCCGCCGACAAACCGCCGATCAAAGAGAGCAGCCGCGCGCGGAACGCGTCGTCGTCCCCGAGGCCGCCGAGCAGGGCGGGGTCTTCGCGTTCGGCGCGCACGGCCTGTTCGTGGACGGCGCGCCCGGGCGAGGTCAGCCGCGCGAGGTGGCGGCGGGCGTCGGCCGGGTCCGGTGTGCGCGTGACGAAGCCGGCCTTGGCGAGCCGGTCGAGGGTGCGGCTCATCGTCTGGTCGGTCACCTGGCAGCGCCGGGCCAGGGCTCGCTGGGGGAGCGGCCCCTCGCGCAGGGTGTGCAGCGCGATCAGCCCCGCGTGGGTGAGGCCCAGGCCGTCGAGCACGGCGACCCAGCGCTGCTCGACCAGCCGCGCGGCGACAGCCAGCAGGCGGCCGGTCGGCCACGTGCTCAGGTCCGGTTCGGGGGCTGTGCTCACCGTCACTCCGTGCCGTCGTGCAGAATGTTCAGCCTGCTGAACAATTGGGCGTGTTCGCGCTCGAAAGGACCTTAGCGACCATGAACGAGACCGCTCCACGCCGTCTTCGCTGGCTGATCCCGGCCCTCCTGGTGATCGCCTGGCTCGCGATCGGCGGGTTCGGCGGGCCGTTCGCCGGGAAGCTCAGCGAAGTCGCGAAGAACGACAACGCCGCCTTCCTGCCCGCCTCGGCCGAGGCCACCGAAGTGTCCGGCGAGCAGAAGGCGTTCACCTCGCGCCAGGTGCTGCCCGCCACCGTCGTCGCCGAACGCACGAGCGGCCTGACCGGCGAAGACCGCCGGTTCCTCGAGGCCAAGGCCCAGCAGCTGGGCACCGTCCCCGGTGTCGTCGGGCCGCTGGGGAAGCCCCAGAACGCGCCGCGCGACGACCAGGCCGTGCAGCTGGCCGTGCCGATCCTCGCCGACGGCAACCCCGCCGACGTCGTCAAGGAGGTCCGCGCTCAGCTCACGGGCGCGCCGGACGGCCTGACCGTGCTGGTCACCGGCCCGGCCGGGCAGGTCGCGGACCTGGTCACGGCGTTCGGCGGGATCGACGGCATCCTGCTGCTCGTCGCCGGCGGCGTGGTCGCCTTGATCCTCATCGTCGTCTACCGCAGCCCGCTGCTGCCGTTCCTGGTGCTGCTCTCGGCGGTGTTCGCGCTCGGGCTCGCGAGCCTCGTGGTCTACCTGCTGGCGAAGAACGACGTCCTCGCGCTCAACGGCCAGAGCCAGGGCATCCTCTCGATCCTCGTGTTCGGCGCGGCGACCGACTACGCCCTGCTGACCGTCGCGCGCTTCCGCGAGCAGCTGCGCGACACGCCGAGCCGGTTCGACGCGCTGCGGATCGCGTGGCGCGCCACGCTCGAACCGATCGCCGCGTCGGCGGGCACCGTCGTCCTCGGCGTGCTGTGCCTGCTGTTCAGCGACCTGAACTCCAACAAGGGGCTCGGCCCGGTCGCGGCGATCGGCATCGGCGCCGCGCTGCTGGCGTCGACGACGTTCCTGCCCGCCGTGCTCGCGCTCTGCGGCCGCGGCGCGTTCTGGCCGTTCAAGCCCGCGCTCGGCTCGCCGCACCCGGAGACCGCCGGGATCTGGGGCCGGGTGGCCGGCCTGGTCGGCAAGCGGCCGCGCGCGGTGTGGGTGGTGACGGCGCTCGTGCTCGGCATCGGCGTCGCGTTCCTGCCGCAGCTCAAGGCGTCCGGCACCGCCCAGTCGGACGTCTTCCTCACCCAGGTCGAGTCCGGCACTGGGCAGGACGTCCTCGGCCGGCACTTCCCGGGCGGCCTCGGCGCGCCCGCGATCACCATCGCCGACGCCGGCGCGCTGCCCGCCGTGCTCGCGGCGTCCGAAGTGGACGGTGTGGCGCAGTCGCTGCCGTTGCCCGGCCCCGATGGGAAACCCAAGGTCGTCGGCGGCCGGGTGCAGATCCTGTCCGTGCTGAACGACCCGGCGGACTCCGAAGCCGCGGTCGCGACCGTCGGCCGGCTGCGCGACGCCGTGCACGCGGTACCCGGCGCCGCCGCGAAGGTCGGCGGCCCGACGGCGATCCAGCTCGACACGCAGCAGACGTCGGTGCACGACCGCGAGCTGATCATCCCGATCGTGCTGCTGGTGATCTTCCTCGTGCTGGCCCTGCTGCTGCGCTCCCTGCTCGCGCCGTTGCTGCTGATCGCGACGGTGGTCCTGTCGTTCGCCGCGACGATGGGCGTGTCGGCGCTGGTGTTCAACCACCTCTTCGGCTTCCCGGGGGCGGACCCGGTGGTGCCGTTGTTCGGGTTCGTGTTCCTGGTGGCGCTGGGGATCGACTACAACATCTTCCTGATGACACGCGTCCGCGAGGAGGCACTGGCCCGGGGCACCCGCGCCGGCACCTTACGCGGGTTGTCGCTGACCGGCGGCGTGATCACGTCGGCCGGCGTCGTCCTGGCGGCGACGTTCTCGGCGCTGGCGGTGATCCCGATCCTGTTCCTCGCCCAGATCGCGTTCATCGTCGCGTTCGGCGTCCTGCTGGACACGTTCCTGGTGCGCTCGCTGCTGGTCCCGGCCCTCACCGTGGACGTCGGCCGCCGGATCTGGTGGCCGTCGAAGCTGGCGCGGAAAGCCGATCAGCCGTAGGTAATTCGCTGGCGCGCGTCCCGGTCGGGCGAGGAACATCCCTGCGATGACCGCAGTCGCGCCCCGCCCCGAAGTCCGCACCCCGGCCGGAACCCTGCGCGGCAACAGGGAAGCGGGTCTCGCGGTCTTCCGGGGCATCCCGTTCGCCGAGCCGCCGGTCGGCGCCCTGCGGTTCGCCGCACCACAACCGGTGCGGGCCTGGGACGGGGTACGGGAGGCCGTCTCGTACGGCCCGCCGCCCCCGCAGCCCGGGGCGTTCGGCATGGACGAGCTCGCGAAGGACGCGCCGGGCGAAGACTGGCTCACGGTCAACGTCTGGTCGCCCGAACCCGGTCCCGCCGCCGGGTTGCCGGTCATGGTGTGGATCCAGGGCGGTGCCTACGGGATCGGCACGTCCGGCCTCCCCGAGTACGACGGCGCCCGCCTCGCGCGCGACGGCGGGGTCGTCGTGGTGACCTTCAACTACCGCGTGGGTGTCGAGGGTTTCGCGCAGCTCGACGGGGCGCCGGCCAACCGTGGCCTGCTCGACCAGGTCGCCGCGCTGCGGTGGGTGCACGACACCATTCGCGCCTTCGGCGGCGATCCCGGCCGGGTCACGGTCTTCGGCGAGTCGGCGGGCGGTGGCTCGGTCGCCGCCCTGCTGGCGATGCCGCGGGCGGCCGGGCTCTTCCGGCGGGCCATCGCGCAGAGCGTGCCGGGCACGTTCTTCTCCCCGGAGCTCGCCGCCGACATCGGTGCCGCCTTCGCCGCCGAGCTGGGGCTGCGTCCCACGGTGGCCGACCTGTCCGACGTGGACCCGGCCCTGCTGGCCGCCGCCGGTGACGCGGTCACGGAGGGGATCGGCGGGCGCGCGCACGACTGGGGCCAGGCCGCGCACCGGTCGATCCCGTTCGCGCCCGTCGTCGACGGCGACGTCCTGCCGGGCACGCCGTGGCAGGCTCTCGCCGGCCGGGACGTAGAACTCGTCGTCGGCCACACCCGCGACGAACAGCGGCTGTTCACCGTGATCGAGGGCATCCTCGGCCAGGTGACGCCGGAGCAGGCGGCGACCGCCCTGGAGGTGTTCGCCCCCGGCCCGGACGGTGCGCGCCGGTACCGCGACGGCTTCCCGGACGCGGGCCCGGACGAGCTGTACGAGCTGGTCCACTCGGACTGGCTGTTCCGGATGCCCAGCCTGCACCTCGCCGAGGCGCACGTCGCGGCCGGCGGTCGCGCCCACCTCTACGAGCTGACCTGGCCCGCGCCGGGGATGGGCGGCGCGTTCGGCGCCTGCCACGGCCTCGACGTGCCGCTGGTCTTCGGCAACCTGGACCGGGGCGGGCCCGCCGCGTTGATCGGGCAGGACACCGCCGAAGCGGCGGAGCTCTCGGCCCGGATGCGCGCGGCGTGGACGGCGTTCGCCACCTGCGGCGACCCCGGCTGGCCCGCGTACGACACCGCCCGGCGCCTCACGCAGCTCTTCGACACCACACCGGCGGTCGCCGCCTACCCGGAGGAGGCCTCCCGCCGGATCTGGCAGGACCACAGCTTTCCCGCACTGCCCCTGCTGAACCGCTGAATCGGGTCAGCCGATCGTCACCTTGAAGTCGGGGCAGTCGACCAGCGGCACGTGGTCGCAGTGCGCGGCGTGGCGGAGGCTGTCGCGCATCCGGGTCAGGCGGTCGATCGCGCCGTCGAGTTCGTCCGCCTTCGACGCCATCCGCTCGCGCAGGGCCTCGTCGCTGGGGGTGGCGACCAGGAACCGGGCGATCTCGGCGATCGTGAACCCGGCTCCGCGGGCGCAGGCGACTAGGTCGAGGCGCCGCAGGACGTCGGGGTGGTAGGTGCGCCGCAGGCCGTTGCGGCCGGCCGGCTCGACCAGGCCGCGCTTCTCGTAGAACCGCAGGGCCGACGGCGCCAGCCCGGCGCGTTCGGCGACCTCGGCGATGTCGAGCAGGGCTTCGGTCATCGGGACCTCCCAGGTACTTGACTTGAATCGTAGTTCAAGTCGGAGGCTGTCCCCATGAAGATCCACCACCTCAACTGCGGGTCCGTGCGGCAGATCGAAGCCCCCGGACTCCCGGCCGCCCCGGCCGTCAACCACTGCCTGCTCGTCGAGACCGAGCGCGACGGCCTCGTCCTGGTCGAGACCGGCCTCGGCCTCGACGACGTCCGCGAGCCCGAGACCACCCTGGGCGCCGACTGGGTCGCCATGGCCCAGCCCGCGCTCGCCGAAGACGAGACGGCGATCCGGCAGGTCGCGCGGCTCGGGTTCGACCCGGCCGACGTGCGGCACGTCGTCGTCACCCACCTCGACGTCGACCACTGCGGCGGCCTGCCCGACTTCCCCGGCGCCCGGGTGCACGTGCTCCGCGCGGAGCTCGACGCCGCTATCGCCGAAGCCCCGAGTTTCCGGTACCGGCCCGCGCACTGGGCGCACGGCCCGCAATGGGCGGCCTACGACGTCCCGGCGGGCGACGACTGGTTCGGGTTCGCGTCCGTGCCGCTCACCGGCCTGCCGCCGGAGATCCGGCTGGTGCCGCTCGGCGGGCACACCGCGGGCCACGCCGGGGTCGCCGTGCACGACGGCGCCCGCTGGCTGCTGCACTGCGGCGACGCCTACTACTACCACCGCGAACTCGACGTCACGCCGGAGCCGCACCCCGTCCTCGACGTCGTCCAGATCCGCTCCGAAGTCCACCACGACCTGCGGCTCGGCACACAGGCACGGCTACGGGAACTGGTGCGAGGACACGGCGACGACGTGACGATCTTCAGCGCCCACGACCCGTGGGAGCTGGCCGGGCTGCGGGGCTAGGAGTCGGCGCGAGCGCGGGAGATCGGGGCTTCGCCGGTCAGGTGCGCGAAGGTCCCGGTGAGCGCGAGCAGCCGGTCGAGGGCGGGCCGGCGGTTGTCCAGGTGGAACCGGCGGCCCGCGCCGGTGACGGCGGTGTGCGCCCGCAGCAGCGCCGAGAGGCCGGAAGAGTCGCAGAACGCGATTCCCCCGCAGTCGAGCCGCACGTCCCGGACGTCGGGCGCGCCCGCCAGCCGGTCGGCGATCAGCCGGGACAGCAGCGTGGCCGTCGCGAACTCCAGCTCGCCGACGATCACGACGTGGGCTGTGCCCGGCTCCGGTGACGTCCAAGTGCAGGTCAGCGAGGTACTCATGCGGACAGCTCCGATCCGGCGGCCCGGTCCGCCAAGTGCGTGCGGGCGGTGCCGAGCAGCCCGGTGGCCCGGGGGAAGTCGCGCAGCTCCGCCTCGAGCAGGTCGAGCGCGGGCACCAGCGAGACGGCCGGGACGCCACGTGCGGTGAGGATGTCGGCCGTCCAGGTCAGGAACCCGGTCAGCAGGTCGCTGTCGCCGACGTAGAGGGCGGTCGCGAGGAAGTCGACGATGTGCGCGATGTCCTCGGCCGTGTGCCGGCGCTGCAGGTCGGTGTAGGACCGCATCGCCGGGATCCGCCCCTCCAGCCCGGCGAGCACCGCCTTCACGAGGTTGCCCGAGCTGCGCGTGACCAGGGTGTACTCCTGGTCGGCCAGGTGCGGCAGATCGTCGAACGGCTGGTGCCCGATCTGCGGCCGGGGGAGTGGTTCGGTCAGCCGGTCGGCGGCCGTGCGCGCGTCCGGGGCCCATGCCTCGGCGCCGAGCAGCCGCGCGTACCGGCCGTCCGGCCCGAACGCGGCACCACCGGCGATCACCGGGGTCGCCGCCGCCTGGCACGCCGTGATCGTCGCGTGCGCGGTCGGCAGCCGGGTGGCGATGGAGCTGGACAGGGCGACCGCGTCGGGCCCGGTGCGGTGCAGGTGGGCGACCAGGTGCGGCGCCGGGACCTGCGCGCCCAGGTAGTCGACGTGGAACCCGCGCAGCCGCAAGACCTCGGCGAGCAGCCGGGCGGGCATCGCGTGCCATTCGCCGTCGACGCAGGCGACCGTGACGCGGCCGAGGCGCGGTTCCGGCCGGGGCAGGACGTGACCGAAGGTGGCGATGACGCGATCGTTGATCGCCGTCGCCACGTGCTCCTGCGCGACGCTCAGCCGGTTGGCCGCCCACTCCCGGCCGACCTTCCGCTGCACCGCGCCGATCACGTCGAGCAGCACGCTCTCGGGGTCCAGGCCTTGGTCCAGCGCCCGGACCACGACGTCGCCCGCGGCGTACTCGTCGCCCGTGGTGACGGCTTCCCACAACAGGTCGGCGTGCTCGGCGACCCCGGCGGGACCGGTGCGGGTCGGGACACTCACGCGGTGTACCTCCCGCGGCTGTGCCCGCCGACCGCGGCGAGGTGCTGCCCGCGCGGGGCGGTGATCGCGAGGACCGCCATGTCGTCGTGGTCGCCGCGGCCGATCCACTGCGCGGCCAGCATGTGGATCCGTTCGACGACCGCGTCGGCCGGCATGTTCGCGCACTCGGTGAGCTCCTGCCGGAGCCGGTCTTCCCCGAACCGGGCGTCCCCGAGCGGGCCGCCCTTGGCCTCGACGATGCCGTCGGTGAACAACAGGCAGGTTTCGCCGGGGTTGAGCGTGACGTCGGCGCTCTGCGACTCGATCTCGGGCAGGAAGCCGATCAGGCTGCCGTGGGTTTCGGCTTCCTCGACCCGGCCGTCCGCCCGGACGATCAGGGGCGGCGGGTGCCCGGCGCAGGTGACACACAGCCGGACGGCGTTGCCTTCGCGCTTCGCGGAGGCCAGCACCAGGGTGACGTAGCGGGCGTCGTGGCGGTCGGCGAGCGTGCGGTTCAGCAGGCCGAGCAGCCGGTGGTGATCGCCCGCCATCGGCAGCAGCGCCCGCAGCGTCGTGCGGATCTTGCCGGTCAGAACGGCGGCGTCGAGGCCCTTGCCGCAGACGTCGCCGAGCACGGCCAGCGCCTCTTCGCCCTCGGCCGTACCCGTCGCGTGGACGTCGTAGAAGTCGCCGCCGATCCGCTCGCCGTCGAGCGCCGGGCGGTACCGTCCGGCGAACTCGACCCCGCCGAGCTGCTCGAGATCCGGTGGGAGCAGCTCACGCATCAGCGTGTCGGTGATGGCGGCCTGCAGCGCGAACACCCGCGCCGCGGACATCGCCGCGCCCGCCCGGGCCGCGAAGAGCCGGGCGAAGAGCTCTTCCTGTTCGGTGAACGACTTCAGGTCGCCGCGGCGCAGCAGCACCAGCGCGCCGGCGGGGACACCGTGGCCGGGCAGCGGCGTCACGACGATCGAGCCGACCGGCCCGAACCCGTCCGGCAGCACCCAGTCCGGCGCGTTGTCCGGGGCGAGCCAGCGCGAAGGGACCGGCGGGAAGCCCTGCAGGGCTTCCCCCAGCCCGGGCAGCTCGTCCGGGTCGATCTCCAGCCGTCGGCGGGCCGGCTCGCCGCCGCGAACGCAGCTGACCGCGGGAAAGGTCCCGCTGGTCCTGGGCGCCAGCACCAGCACGGCGTCGGCCAAGTGCTCCGCGGCGAGCCGGGCGGCGACCTCCATGCAGCGTTCCAGGTTGAGCGAGCCGAGCAGCGCGGCGGAGGCTTCGCTGAGGAACGCCGTCCGCTCCTGTTCGCGGGCCAGTGCGTCCCGGGCGGCGCGGAGGTCGGTCTCGTCGATCAGCCACCAGAGCACGGTGCCGTCGTGCGGGACGGGGTGCGCGGCGAAGAACCGCTCGCCGACCGCACCGCGGGCCACCTCGCCGGGGCGCAGCTCGTGCGCCTCGACCAGCCACTGCGCGGTCGTGCCGGTCAGCGGGTGGCCGGGGCCGGCGTCCGGGAAGAGCCGGCGGGCGGCTGCGTTCACGGCCCGGAGGATTCCCGAGCCGTCGGCGACGAGCGCGGCCGTGGGTGCGGCGTCCCAGCCCCGGTCTCCGATGAGCGGAGCCGCGGGGGCGGTGTGGACGCGCTCAGCCATGGGCGCCCGGGTCGGTCGCCAGCTCGGCCCACAGGGTCTTGCCGGCCGGACGGCGGAGCTGGCCCCACGCCGCCGCGCAGCGTTCGACCAGCAGCAGCCCGCGGCCGCCCTGATCGGACGGCGCCCGGCGGCGGGCCGTCTCGGCACTGCCGTCGTCGACCTCGATCCGCACCTTGGCCACGCCGGGCAGCAGGCGCACGTGGTAGGGCGCGTGGCCGTGGCGCAGGGCGTTCGAGGCCAGCTCGTCCACCACCATGACGGCGGTGGTGACCACGCTCGCCGGGAAGCCGCCGAGGACGGACCGCACCCAGCCGCGGACCCTCGCCAGCTCGGAGAGCTCGGCGGAGATGGTGATCTCTTGCCTGGCAAAACGCAGGTTCACGCCCGCCTCCTTCACGGTGCCGGGCCCCGAACGGGTGCCGTCCCCCTCTTCATGCCCGGAACCGGGCTCGCCCACACGGGTGCCGGAGGTCGTCATGCGTCATCACCCCAGGAAGCGCGCGCCGCGGCGACGGTCGGGTGCAGCGGCATGACCTCGCCGAGCCCCAGCAGCTCGATCGGCCGGACGACGGCGGGAACGGTGGTCGCGACGGCGAGCCGGCCGCCCGCGTCGCGCAGCCGGGTGCCCAGCCGCAGCAGGATCTGCAGGCAGCTGGAGTCGCAGTACTCGACCTCGGTCATGTCCAGCACGACCTTCCCCGGGCCGGGGTCCGCCGGCAGCAGGTCCGCGAGTTTCGCCGATACGGCCAGGTCGAACTCGCCGCGCAGGACGTAGACGGTCACATCCCCGGCGGCGTGCTCGGCCAACGACCAGCCTTGCCCCGAAGAGCGCTGCCGGGGCCGCGTCGCGTCGGTGGTCATGGTTGTGCTCCTGGAGGGGACGGGCTTCGTCTGACTGCGGGCTGGCAGCTCAACCCGTCCGGGAAAATCTACCAGCGGCCCCGGGCGCGGGCAGCGCGGTGGGCGTGCCGTCCTTAAAGGACTTCCTTGGTCCGCGCCGGTTCGGGGGCCGGTTCGGGCGGCGTGCTCGCAGGTGAGGGCACGATCGCGACGTTCACGGTGCGGGTCAGCCGTTCGTAGGGTGCACGGTGCTCGTTGTCGAGCAGGACCGCCAGCGGGGTCCACACGAGCACGACGAAGAAGGACGCCGCCAGCGCGAGCGGCAGCAGCAGCTGTTCGGGGTGCTCGCCGAGGTCCCAGCGGTCCAGGTCCAGCAGCATCCAAGTCAGCCACAGGGGGGACAGTAGGACGCCGTTGCGGACCAGCAGCGATATGGGCCCGGCCCGGCGGCCGCTGCGCCGCGCGACCCGCAGCAGCATCGCCCGCTTGCCCGGCGTCGACCCGGTCACCGAGGGCAGGACCACGAACCACACGATCGCGAGGATGACGACCGGCGTGTCGCGGTGGCGCAGGTCCTCGCCGAACAGCGTCAGCAGGCCGAACAGGAACCCCAGCAGCGCGGCGAACCCGAGCAGGTCGGTGGCCAGCGCGAACAGCCGCCGCGTGAAGGTGACCTTCGTGGCGTAGCGGCGGTGGTCGTGGTCCGGCTGCAGCGCGGGCAGCACCCGGCCGAGCGGGCCGGCGATCAGCCAGCCGAGAGCGGCACCGGCGGTGTTCAGGATGAGGTCGTCGACGCTGAACAGGCGGTACGGGCACGGGTAGACGAACCACAGCCCGGTGAGCTGCGTCAGCTCGAACAGGAGGGAGAGGCCGAACCCGGCCAGGATCGTCGGCACGGCGCGCATCCGCTGGGCGTAGCGGAGGAACAGGCCGAGCGGGACCAGCATCGCGACGTTGAGGGCGGTGGTCCAGACGGCGGGGTTGTGCAGGATCGCGCCGGGGCTCCAGTGGCCGCGGGCGCGCTGCGAGACGACTTCGACGAAGTAGAACGGCCGCAGCTGGGGAGAACTGGCGTAGCTGTGTCCCGCGCAGAAGTTCGCGTTGTCGGGCAGCGGCAGGATCGTCTGCGTCGCGATCGCCAGGAGGTAGAACACGAAGGTGTAGAAGACGACCGTCGTCCACCCGCCCGCGCGCCCTCGGCGCCGGTAGCTGACGAACGCCGCCGGCAGCATGACGAGCAGGACGATGAGCGGGAACAGGTAGAGGGCGGTCCGGACGGGGACGAGGTAGGTGGCGACCACGGAGCCGGTGGTACCCAGCCGAGGCGCGGGCGAAGCGTGCTTCGCCCGGACGGCTGGGCAGTCACCGGCGCCCGACTCACTGCGGCGGCGCGTCCTGCTGGCCGCCGCCCTGCTTGTGCAGGAAGTCCTTCACCTTGTCCGAGCCCTGGTCGATCTTGTCGGCGTGCTCGCCGAACCGCCCCTTGGCGGCTTCGGCGGCCTTGTCGATGCCCTGGTCGGCCTTGTCGGGGTTGTTGCCCAGGGCCTCTTTCGCCTTGTCGAAAAGACTCATCGGTAGGACTCCGTTCGGAATAGCGGGGCTTGGGTCTTCACGAGCAAAACACCCGGCCGACCGGCTCGCAACCGAACGGCCGATTTCCTTCCCCTGTAGGGGGTATCAGGGCTCTTTCGTGGGTGAAAGACGGAGATCCGGGTTTGGCCGCGGGGATATCGGGTATTGGCCGATTCCTTTCGGGCCGCCCCTGGCAGGTGCGGGCATCCGGGCCCGGCGTCGGACGCCAACGGGATTTCCGGTCGCCATTTCCCGGACCGAAGCCGCCCGTGACCTCCTCGACGCGGTGAGCGTGACGGCCGACCCGGAAAGTCGCCGCTGTACGAAATGTACGACCGGCGCCGAGCGGCTGATCGTCGGGGAACGGCCGCCTCCGCCCGCCCGTGGCTCGGCGGCGTGAACCGCGCACCGCCCCGAGCCGTATACCGGGTGAGGATCGCCGTCCCCGCCGCACGGGCCCGGCGATCACCCGTGAACTGTGATGTGAGGCCGCGCCATGATGGGAACCACCGGTCTGCCGCGGTCGCGGCGAGCCCGCCGCCGCACCCCGGGCGGAGGTGCGGCGCTGCCCGACTTCGGGCTGCCGCGGGCCGCCCGGCGGCACGCCGTCGCGAGCGTGGTGCTCACCGTCCTGGCCGCGCTGCTGGTGCTGTTCGCGCTCCTCGCGCCGGACGACCTCACCTCGTTCTCGCCGGAAGCCCTGGTCCGGGTTCCGGTGGAAGGCCTGATCATGGCAGCGTTCGTGCTGGTCCTGCCGCCGCGGGCGCGCACGGTGGTCGCGGTGCTGGGCGGCCTGGTGCTGGGCCTGCTCACGATCATGAAGGCGCTCGACACCGGCTTCTACGCGACCCTCGAGAAGCCGTTCGACCCCGTCTACGACTGGAGCTTCTTCACCGCGGGCGTCGAGTTCCTCGCCGGCGAGATCGGCGACGCGGGCGCGTACGCCGTGCTGGCCGGGGCCGTGGTCCTCTCGCTCGCGATCGTCGTCTTCACGGTGCTCGCGATGCTGCGGCTGACCCGGATCGCGGCCGGCCGGCGGACCGGCGCGACGCGGGTGGTCGCCGTGCTCGGCGTGATCTGGATCGTCTGCTCGGTTTTCGGCGTCGAGATCGCGCCGGGCCAGCCGGTCGCGGCCCAGAACGCCGCGGCCCTGGCCTACGACGACCTGCGCCAGGTGAGCACCGACCTGCGGGAACAGCAGCCGTTCAGCGAGCTGGCCGCCGAGGACGCGTTCCGGAACACCTCCGGTGACCAGCTGCTGGCCGGGCTGCGCGGCAAGAACGTGGTGCTCACGTTCGTGGAGAGCTACGGCCGCGTCGCGCTCGACGACCCGGGGTTCGCGCCGAAGATCGGCGCGACGCTCGACGCGGGCACCGCGCAGCTGCGCGCGGCCGGCATCGGCGCGAAGAGCGCGTTCCTCTCGTCCTCGACGTTCGGCGGCGGCAGCTGGCTCGCGCACTCCACCGTCGAGTCCGGCATGTGGATCGACAACCAGCAGCGCTACAACAACCTCCTCGACAGTGATCGGCTGACCCTGGGCGGCGCGTTCCAGAAGGCGGGCTGGAAGACCGTCTGGGACGTGCCCGCGCACACGAAGGACTGGCCGGAGGGGCAGCGCTTCTACCACCCGGACGCCTACTACGACTTCCGGAACATCGGCTACCGGGGCCCGGGGTTCGCCTACGCCACGATGCCGGACCAGTACACGCTCTCCATGCTGCAGCGCAACGAGCTGGCGAAACCGGCCCAAAAGCCGGTGATGGCCGAGGTGGACCTCGTCTCAAGCCACGCGCCGTGGTCGCCGCGGCCCTGGCTGGTCGACTGGAACCAGGTCGGCGACGGCTCGATCTTCGCGCCCCAGCCGGGTGCGGGGGAGGCGCCCGAGTCGGTCTGGAAGGACCCCGCGAAGATCCGCGACGCCTACCGCGACGCCACCGACTACTCGCTCAAGACGCTCATCTCCTTCGTGCAGCGCTACGGCGACGACAACCTGGTGCTGGTGTTCCTCGGCGACCACCAGCCGCCGGTCGTCACCCCGCAGGGCGCGGTCCACGACGTGCCGATCACGATCGTCGCGAAGGACCCGAAGGTGCTGGACCGGATCTCCGGCTGGGGCTGGACGGACGGGCTGCACCCGGCCGCGCAGGCGCCGGTGTGGAAGATGGACTCCTTCCGCGACCGCTTCCTGACCGCGTTCGCCCGCTGACCGTCCGGCCGAGGTTTGTTTCAGCAGCAAGAGAAACGCCCCCGGTCGTCACCCCTCCGCGAGCCGGCCCGGGGCGCGGACTAGCCCGGATGGAGCAGCGTCGTGACTTTCCGCTGCGCGGAGTTCACTTGCCCGATGAATTGCCGGTAATTCTCTCGCAGTTCTAGGCTCGGTTCCGTCGGGGTTCTCCGTGCTGAGGAGTGGTCATGCGAAGGAAATTGGCGGTTCTCGCCGTCGCTGTTTTTTCCCTGTTCGGTCTGACGGTCGGTACCGCGGCCGCGGCCGGCAGTGATTTCGCGCCACCCGGGTGCTTCGGGGAGCGGTACGGCATCCTTTTCGGCCAGGGTGTCTCGGTCAGCTGTTTCCCCGGTGAGGGCTACGGCTACCGGGTGATCGCGCACTGCTCGAACGGCAGCGCGTTCTGGTACGTGGTCGGCGACTTCGTGCCGTACGGCTTCGGCCCGGCGGTCGCGGAATGCACCGGCGCGCTGCTGGTACCGGCCCGGGTGGTCGCCTACCAGGTCGACGAAATCTGATTTCGCGCCTTTTCCGCCCGGTCGCCCTTTCGGGTGGCCGGGCGGACGCGCGTGTTTTTCGGTTCAGGAAACGCGGCGGTCGTCCATCGCGTCGCGATCCCCAGTCGATTCCGAGGCCGGGGGTTTCCGGGGGCACGGTGTGGCCGTTTTCGACGGTCATTTACGTGCGGGTGATCGCCCCGCAGTTGCGGGATGTGCTCGACGTAACGGCCGTTCGGCACCGCCGCGGCGAGGCTCACGTGCGGTTCCATCAGGAAGTGCGGGCAGGCCTCGACGTTGAAGGCTTCGGCCAGGTGGGCCACCTTGAGCCAGGGCGTGATGCCGCCGGCCCGGGCGACGTCGGGCTGCACGATCGAGGCCGCGCCGCGGTGCAGGTGGTCGCGGAACTGCGCGACGAGTAGAGCGACTCTCCGACGGCGATCGGCACGGACGTCGAGGCGGCGAGCCTGGACACGTCGGCAGCGGCTCTTCCAGCCAGAACAGGTCCAGCGGCGGGAACGCGGCGGCCCGCCGCACGGCCTCGGCGGACTATAGGAAATACGATTCCGTCGCGGCGGTGACCGGTCTGTCAGAGAGTGTGAAGGCTTCGATCGCGCCCTCGGGCGGCTCACGCTCCGGGCTGCGGCTTGGAATCCACGCACCGGCTCTCCTCGCTCGGCTCGCGGATTCGGGCTGTGCCCGGGCTCCGTGTTGGCGCTGCGCCGGGCTGCGCCTGGCTCGCCGTCAGAGCGGCGCCTGGGATCCGCGTGCCGGCTAACCGCGCTCAGCTGATTCGGGCTGCGCCTTCGGCTCCGCGCGCCGGGCCTCCGGCTGCGCCGGCACCGCGCCGGGCCTCTGGCTGCGCCCTCGGCTCCGCGCGCGCCTTCGGCTGCGCCGGGCTCGCCGTCCGGGATTCAGGGCTGCGCTCTGCACGCCGGCGCTGTGCCCGGTTCGCGCTGTGCCCCGGATGTCGCAAGGCCGGTGCGCCGCGCCTGGCTCGCCGTCCGAGCGGCGCCCCGGATCCGCCTGCCGGCCGCACCGGGACCGCGCCTCGATCCGCGCGCCAGGCCCGCGGGCTCGGACCGCACCTCGGATCCAGGCCGCGGCGGGGGACTGTCATGCACGTCTGGTGCCCTGCAGTCCCTGGTTTCTGGTTCCCGGCGCCCATGCGTGTTGTACTTGGTTCAGACCTTTTACAACGTTGCAACGGAGGCAGGTACCACGCGGCGCGAACGGCCACCAGCCGGTTCGCGCCTCTCTGGCGCGTGCGGAACATGTTGCAGCGCAACAAAACCATGGCTCCAGTCCGCAGTGGACAGTCGTTCGCCCCTGCGAATTCCGGACAGAAAACCGGACAATTCTGGACCTGCCGCGAACCCGGCCGCACACTCGGCGGACAGTGTGTTTCTTTCCCCCGGCCTCGGAGGAGTTCCCCATGCGTCGAAGAATCGCCCTGGCTCTCGGCGGCGCCGCCGTCCTCACCGCCAGTCTCGCCACCACCGCTCTCGCCCCCGCCGTCGCGCAGGCGTCGCCCGGCCTGATCGCCGCCATGCAACGGGATTTCGGGCTGACCGCCGCCCAAGCCGAAACCCGGCTGGGACAGGAGACGACCGCCTCGCGGGTGCTACCGGACGCGCAGCGCGCCGCCGGTGCGGCCTTCGGCGGGGCCTGGTTCGATCCCGCGCTCGGCAAGCTCGTCGTCGGCGTGACCGACCCGGCCGCGGCCGCCGCCGTCCGGCAGGCGGGCGCCGAGCCGGCGACCGCCGTGATCAGCGCGGCGAAACTGGACGCGGCGAAAGCCGCCATCGACTCGGCGGCCAAGGCGCACCCCGCGCCGGCCGGTGTCAGTGGCTGGCGGACCGACGCGCGCAGCGGCAGTGTCGTCGTCACCCTCCGGCCCGGCGCGCAGGGCGCCGACGTCGACGCTTTTGTCGCGCAGGCCCGGAAAGCCGGCCCCGTCACCGTGACCTCGACGCCGAAGGCCGAGACGTTCGCGGCCGGGACCGTCGGCGGCGACCCGTACTACATCAACGGCAACACCCGCTGCTCGATCGGCTTCTCCGTGAATGGCGGGTTCGTCAGCGCCGGGCACTGCGGCGGCGCCGGCAGCTCGGTCGTCGGCTGGGACGGCTCGGCGATGGGCACGTTCGCCGGTTCTTCCTTCCCCGGCAACGACTATTCGTTCATCCGCACCGGCAACGGCTGGTGGAACGCGCCGGTCGTGCTCGGCTGGGGCACGGTCAGCGACGCGCTCGTGCGCGGCTCCTGGGTCGCGCCCGTCGGCACCTCGGTGTGCCGCTCGGGTTCGACGACGCACTGGCACTGCGGTGTCGTGGAGGGGCTGAACGAAACCGTCAACTACTCCCAGGGCGCCGTCTACCAGGTGACCCGCACCAACGTCTGCGCCGAGCCCGGCGACTCGGGCGGCTCCTTCATCACCGGTGACCAGGCGCAGGGCGTCACCTCCGGTGGCTGGGGCAACTGCAGCTCCGGCGGCGAGACGTGGTTCCAGCCGGTGAACGAGATCCTGCAGACGTTCGGCGTTTCGCTGGTCACGGCCTAGTGCGACCGCGACGCCGGTCGCGGGCACCTAGGCTGGGCCGATGACCTCGCCCCTGCCCGCGATCGGCGTCGTGCGCACCGCCCGGACGGAGCTCGAGCACACCCCCGTCCAGGCCGCCGCGAACCGTGCCGAGGAAGGCACGATCGAACTCGACGCACGCTTCGCCGAGGGACTGGCCGGGCTCGCCGGGTTCGACTACGCGTGGCTGCTCAGCTGGCTGGACCGGCCCGACCGGCCGGGCGGTCTCACGCAGGTGCCGTACCTGCTGCGCCGCGAAGGCCGCCGGATGGGCATCTTCGCCACCCGCGGCCCGCGCCGGCCGAACCCGATCGGGCTCAGCCTCATCCGGCTGCTCGACGTCTCCGGCACCACGATCCGGTTCGCCGGTGTCGATCTCCTCGACGGCACGCCGGTGCTCGACGTGAAGCCGTACGTCACCCGGTTCGACCGGCCGCCCGGCGACCCGGCCTGCGGGTGGTTCGACGCCGTCGACGTGCCCGAAGGCGTCACGCCGGCCCGGCTGGCCGAAGAATCCTAGGCCTTCAGCAGGCTCGCCAGCCAGGCGCCGAGCACCTGCTGGACGTCGGCACGGGTCCGCGCCGGATCGTCCGCGGCGGCGATCATCCGGGCCGCCTCCATCACCGCGCTCAGCACCAGCTGCGCCAGCGCGGGGACCGGCAGCTCGACGATCAGCCCGTCCGCCCGGGCCTGGTCCAGCACGCTGATGATCAGGCCGAGGCCGTACTCCGCCTCGATCTCGCGCCAGACGTCCCAGCCCAGCACGGCGGGCGCGTCGGTGAGGGAGATCCGGCGGACGTCTTCGCGCAGGCAAGCGTCGAGGAACACGCCGAGGCCGAGCGTCATGCCGGTCAGCGGGTCGGCGCCCCGGGCGAACGCGGCGCCGACCTCTTCGGTCAGTTCGCGTTCCAGCTCCTCGACCACCGCGCGGAACAAACCCTGCTTGTCGGCGTAGTGGTGGTACAGCGCGCCGCGGGTGACGCCCGCCGCGCGGGTGATCTCGTCCGCCGGCACGGCCTGGTAGCCGCGGGTGGCGAACAGCTCGCGCGCGGCGGCGACCAGGGCGGCCTTCGTGCCTGTGGAGCGGTCCTGCTGGGTACGTCGCACCCGCCTAATCTGCCATGACGCCCGCGAACTCGATCACGTGCCGCGCCAGCGCGGCGGGCTGGTCCTCCGAGACGAACGTGTAGGAGTCCGCGATCTCGACGAGCTTCGCGTCCGGCAGCAGCGCGGCGAGCCGGTGGGCGAGCGAGATCGGGAACAGCTTGTCCTCGCTCGCCCAGGCGAGCAGCACCGGCCGGTCGAACGTCCGCAGCGCCTCGGCGGCGGCCAAGGTGTGCCTCGGGTGCACGTCACGCAGCAGCTTGCGCAGGTCGCGCCGCACTCCGGCGGACTTCCTCAGCGGCGCGAGGTAGGCCTGCGCGACGTCGTCGGGCAGCGGGCGCTTGACGACCCAGCCGAACAGCATCGGCAGCGGGTACAGCGCGCGGAACCGCAGCAGCTGACCGAGCACGGCCATCGACCCCGGGATCCGTGCGATCGCCGGCAGCGGCTTGAAGATCGGCGGGAAGAAGTACTCGAAGCAGTCGGACGGCGTGAGCACCACCCGCCCGACCCGGTCCGGGCGGCGGCTGAGCATGATCTGCGTCAGCGCGCCGCCGGTGTCGTTCGCGACCAGTGTGACGTCGCGCAGGTCCAGCGCCTCCAGGAAGTCCGCGATGACGTCGGCGGCGCCGGCGGGGGAGAGGTCGGCATCCGCTCGCATCGGGAGGTCGTGCGAGCCCAGCGGCAGATCCGGGGCCACACAACGGAATCCGGCCGCCGCGACGTCCGGCACCACCTTCCGCCACAGCTGCGCGTTCGTCAGCACGCCGTGGACGAACACCACGGGCGCGCCGCTGCCCCGCTCGAAGTACCGCACCTCACCCGCCGGCAGCCGGACCCGGTGCTCCCGACCCAAGGATTCGCTTCTCGTCATGCGAGCTATAGTTACATACATGCACCATGTATGTAAATGACGTCAGCGGCCGTCTGTGTCGACGACCAGCCGGCAGGTGCCGGCCTGGACGCTGGGCTCCGAGAGGGCGGCCGGGCTCAGGTCGGCTTAGCCGACGCCGCTCTCGTCGCGACAGGCGGCCAGTTGTGCGGTGGGGGCCAAGGCGATCGGCCCCAGTCCGCCGTGAAATCCGGGGCGTGGAGCACGGTCAGGCTGCTCGCGCCAAACGCGGTGATGCGCATGGTTACCCTCTCTCGTTTAACTTAGGGCTAAGCAAAATGGCTCAGCGCTGAGTTAACCGAGAGTGAAGGTGGCCGGGTTCGCCCCGATCGTCAAGAATTCACGAGCCGTGCGCCGACCACGGCGGGTCCCGGCGCGGCGCGGCCGGGGTGTTGGCGGATGTTTGGGCGGCCCGTGTCTGCTGCGGGCTTCGTTCGCCGAGTACTCCGGAGGTCTCGATGAGCCCGTTCCGCCCGTCCGCCGGCATCGGCCGCCGCACCCTGCTCAAGGCTGCGGCCGGGACCGGGGTCGCCCTGGCCGGCAGCCTTGCCGCGATGGCGGCGTTCCCCGGGATCGCGGCGGCCTACTCGTGGCCGTCGTCGTTGCGGTCCGGTTCGACCGGCGCGGCCGTGAAGGAACTGCAGATCCGCGTCGCGGGCTGGGCCGCCGACGGCCCGCAGCAGACGTACGTCGCCGTCGACGGTGAATTCGGTCCCGGCACCGAAGCCGCCCTGAAACGGTTCCAGGCCGCGAACCACCTGACGGCCGACGGTGTCGCGGACGCGGACGACTTCGCGGCCCTCAAGGCGCTGGAATCCGCGGACGGCTCGACGTCGCACTTCGAATTCAGCGAATTCACGTCCAATGACGGTACGGATTTCGGTGGTGGCAAGGTCGGTTCGGCGACGGTCAAGGAGAACGTCCGGCGGCTGATGTACAAGCTCGAAGCCCTGCGGACGAAGGGTGGCAACCGGGCGATCACGATCTCGTCGGGCTTTCGCAGCGTCGCGCACAACCAGGCCATCGGTGGCGCGTCGAACAGCATGCACGTCTACGGCACGGCGGCGGACATCTACGTCAGCGGCTTGAGCACACGTCAGGTGTACGTCCTCGCCGAGGCCTGCGGGTTCTCCGGGCTGGAGCGCTACACGCTCTCGGACGCCCACCAGCACGTCGACAGCCGCATCGAGTACGCGTACGGCTCGCAGAGCTGGTGGTGGGAGAGCGGCACCGTGAGTTGAACGCTTGAAGGAAACGCTGTTTGACGCAGTGCTGCGCGGTGATGCCCCGGGCGAGGCTTCGGGGAAAGGTCGGATCCGGGGGCATCACCGCCCGCGGGACAGCTGACACGTTGTCCTGCGGTGGATCAACCCTACGAACCCCGGGGCCGTTCGACCAGAGCCTCGATGCGGTGTCGAAGGTTTGTCGCCCGGTCGGTCGCAAGGCCCACTGAGAGTGGGTCTTTCGGGCTGATCGAGGATCGCTCACGCTCGCTTGACCGTTCGCTGCTTCGCGCCTAGCCTTAAGTTGAAACTTCAACCGATTCGCGCGCGCAGCACGTGCCAGGAGAGCCGATGTCGATCTTTCGCCTGAACCACGCCGTGCTGTACGTCCGGAACGTGGCCGAGAGCGTGGCGTTCTACCGGGACCTCCTGGGGTTCGACTACATCGAGGGCGGCGACGCCCACCGCGGCGCGGCCTTCCTGCGGGCGCCCGGCTCGACCAACGACCACGACCTCGGCCTGTTCGAGCTCGGCGCGCACGCCGAGGACTCCGGCGCCGGGCAGACGTCGGTCGGTCTGTACCACCTCGCGTGGGAGGTCGACACCCTCGGCGACCTGGACCTCATCGCCGGCCGCCTCGAAGCGGCCGGCGCGCTGGTCGGCTCGTCCGACCACGGCACCACGAAGTCGTTGTACGCCAAGGATCCGAGCGGGATCGAGTTCGAGGTCGTCTGGATCATCCCGCGCGAGCTGCTGACCGACGCGGATCGCGACAAGAGCAAGGCCATCGGCCGGCTGGACCTCGCGCGCGAGATGGCGAAGTACGGCCCTGACGTCCGCGGCGGAGTCGGCATCTCGCGCCCGTAGGGGCTCAGGACGCGAGTTCGTCCGCCCGGACATGATCCTGCTCCGGTGCCGAAGTGCGTTGCCGGGTCAGGAGATTGCTCAACGCGAAGCGGCCCGGGCCGATGAACGCGACGGTCAGCAGTGCCCAGCAGAACAGGGTCGCGGCCTCACCGCCGTTCTGGATCGGGAGCAGGCCGGTCGGCAGGTGCACCGTGAAGTAGGCGAACGCCATCGAGCCCGAGCCGAGCACGGCGGCGACCCGGGTACCGAGCCCGACGCAGACCAGCGCGCCGCAGACGAGCTGGATCACCGCGGCCCACCAGCCCGGCCACGCGCCGACGGCGACGGTGGACTTCGCGCCGAAGAGCCCGAACAGCGACTTGGCGCCGTGACAGGCGAACAGGAAGCCGATGACGATGCGGTAGAGCCCGATGACGTGCTCGCGGGCCGGGGCCAAGCGGTGCATGGTTCCTCCGGAGGCGGGGTGCGGGCGGCAGCCGGCCGGCCGGTGCGCGGGGCCGGCCGTGGCGGATGCGGAGCGTTCAGATATACCGGCCGGTCGGGATTCGGCACACCGCCGAAAGTCGGATGGGGATAATTTCCCGGGAAAAACCCGGACTTCTGCCCGAATTGGTCCGCCATACCGCGAGACCACGTTGTCAGGCAAGAGAAAACCTGGAATTCCGGCTATTTGCCCGATCTGGTCCAGACCAGTTAGTGGACTGGTCCACGCCGGGTTTCGGGAATGTTTCGGGTTCTTTTCGGAAATGGCGCGGACTGGTCCTGCCGGATCAGTGCGGCGACCCGTTCGGCGTCCCGGAGACGGCGGTAGCCGGTCCGGTCGCCTCCGGCGGAACTCCGCGCCGGTCGACCGCCGCGTCACGGCCGCGACGCTCGTGACCATCGCTGTGTGCTCGTCGAATCAGCATCACGGCGCGACCGGGCCCTTTGCGCCGTCCCGGGGGAGGACTAGCGTGACGGCCATGGGATCGACGGCGCGATCGCGCCAGCCGGCCGGTGCCCGTGCCTGAGGGCATCGGGATCGAGCTGCGGAACCGGAACGCGAGCGCGTTGGTCTTCGTGACCGGGCGGCTCGACATCACCGGCTACCCCTTCCTGCGTGACGGCCTCCTGAAGATCGCCGCCGATACCCCGCCGGGGCTGATCGCGGACATCGACGGCCTGGTCATGGACCTGCACTCGCCGAGCCTGTTCCCGTTCGTCGCCACCCGGCTCGAGCGCTGGCCGGGCATCCCGTTCTCCCTGGTGACCCGGCAGCCCGCGCACATCGAGGCGTTCGGCTCCTTCGGCCTGGACCGGTTCGTCCCGGTGTACGCCGACGTCGAGGCCGCGGAGGAGGCGTTGCCGCACCCGATCCGCCGCCGCGCGGAGCGGACACTCGCGCGCGGGGAAGCCGGGATCGCGCAGGCGCGCGCGTTCGTCAGTGCGCGGACCGGCGAATGGGGCGTGCCCGCGCTCGAGTACGACGGCACGCTCATCGCGGCGGAGCTCACGGACAACGCTTCCCGGCACACGGCTTCGCTGCCGCGGTTGCGCCTGGAGCTGCGGCGGGACCTGCTGACGATCGCGGTGAGCGACGACGATCCCCGGCCCGCGGTGCTGCTCGACCAGCCCGACCTGCTGGAGCCCGGCCTGGGCCTGCGGATCGTGGCGCAGACCGCCCGGGCGTGGGGGAGCAGCAAGCGGTGGACGGGCGGCAAGGTCGTCTGGGCCGTCCTGGCCACGCCGGAGCGGCGCCGGTCGGGGACCCTCGGTCCCTGATCCCTTCTGGGCAGGCTTCGCGGACGTGATCGGCGTCATACGAACATGTTCGTTCCGAACGTGATCGTAACGAACATGTTCGCTACGGTGGATGTATGGCCGAGAACAGCACATCCGGCTTCGCCGGGAACGTCCGGCGAAGCCGGCGCTGACGCGTCAAGGGATCGTGGCGACGGCGGTCGCCGTCATGCGCGCCGAAGGTGCCGAGCGCGTCACCATGCGCCGGCTGGCCAAGGAGCTCGACACCGGACCCGCCTCGCTCTACGTGTACGTCAAGGACACCGAGGAACTGCACGCCGCGATGCTCGACGAGCTGCTCGCCGAGGTCGACCTCGGCGACGGCGGCACGGGGGAGTGGCGCGACCGGCTCTGGGCGGTGCTGGGCTCCTACCGCTCGGTGCTGTTCGCCCACCCGAGCCTCGCCCGGGTCGCGCTGGTGACCCGGCTGAGCGGGCCGCACTACCTGGCTGTCGTCGAAGCGGTGCTCGCGCTGCTCGACGAAGGCGGGATGCCGCCGGGGCAGGCAGCGTGGGCCGTCGACGTGCTGCTGCTGATCGCCACCGCGACCGCCGTCGAACACGGCAGCCGCCAGGAAAAGCCCGGCGCCGAGCGGGAGCACGACGTGCTCGTCGAGACGCTCGCCGGCCTCTCCGCGCGGACCTATCCGCACATCGCCGCGCTGGGCCCGGATCTCGTGTCCGGACCGGGCCTGTCCCGTGCGCGCTGGGCGTTCGACGTCCTGCTGAACGGCGCGCTGAGCACCACGCGCCCCCGGAACGAGCAGCGATGACGACCACCACCCACGTCACGATCGTCGGGGGCGGACTGGGCGGCCTCACCCTGGCCCGTGTCCTGCACACCCGCGGCATCGCCGCGACCGTCTGCGAACTCGACGCCTCCCCGGCCGCCCGCGACCAGGGCGGCACGTTGGACCTGTGCGAAGAATCGGGGCAGCACGCGCTGGCCGAGGCCGGCTTGACCGAGCGGTTCCACGCGATCGCCCGTGACGAAGGCGAGGCGCTGCGCATCCTGGACAAGCACGGCGTCGTCCGGTTCGAGGAGACCGCCGACGCGAGCGGCGGCACCCGGCCCGAGGTCGACCGCGGCGCGCTCAAACGGATCCTCGTCGAGTCGCTGCCGGACGGAGTTGTCCGCTGGGGCACGAAAGTGACCGCGGTGGCGGCCGGCCGGCTCACCCTGGACACCGGCGAAGTCCTCGAGTCCGACCTGGTCGTCGGCGCGGACGGGCCTGGTCGAAGGTCCGGCCGTTGCTGTCGGACGCCGTCCCGGTCTACTCGGGACTGTCCTTCGTCGAGGCTCATCTGTCCGATGTGGACACCGCGCACCCGGCCGTGGCCGCGCTGGTCGGCGCGGGCTCGATGTTCGCGCCGGCCGACGGGAAAGGCCTGATCGCCCAGCGCAACGGCGGCGGCCGGATCCGCGTCTACGCCGCCCTGCAGGCGCCGGCCGAGACGGTGACCGGGCTGGTCGACCCCACGGACCCGGCCGGGACCCGCGCACGGCTGCTCGAGGTCTTCGCCGACTTCGATGCCGGGCTGCGGGCGCTCATCGCGGACAGCGACGACACCCTGGTGCCCCGGCCGATCCACGCCCTGCCGGTCGGCCACCGGTGGGCGCGCGTGCCGGGGGTGACCCTGCTCGGCGACGCCGCGCACGTGATGTCGCCGTTCGCCGGCGAGGGCGCCAACCTCGCGATGCTCGACGCCGCCGAACTGGCCGTCGCGCTGTCCGGGCACGACGACGTCGAAAGCGCTCTCTCGGCCGACGAGACCGCGCTGTTCCCGCGAGCGGAAGAGGCCGCGCGGGGGTCGGCGGACAACCTCGCCGAGAGCTTCCGGCCGGACGCGCCCGCCGCGATGGTCGACCTGATGCTCTCGCACTGACCTGAACCCCCGCTCCCGAAAGGCGCCACCATGACCGAGAAGATCCTCCGGCCCGGCCCGGAGCTGGAACTGCACCTCACCGACACCGGCGAAGGGGGCCGTCCCGTGCTCGCCTTGCACGGCGGCGCCGGACCGCGCGGCGTCGCGCCGGTCGTCGAGCACTTCGCGCCGGAAAACCGGGTGCTCGCGCCGACCCACCCGGGCTGGGGCGGCACGCCGCGCCCGGAGTGGTTCACCGGCGTCGACAGCCTCGCCGTCACCTACCTCGACCTGCTGGAGGACGAAGACCTCACCGACGTCGTCGTCGTGGCCGGCTCGTTCGGCGGCTGGGTCGCGTCCGAAATGGCCGTGCGCGACCGCGGGCACCGGATCGGCGCGCTCGTCGTGCTCGACGGCATCGGCCCGGAGATCGACGGCCTTCCGGTCCGGATGCCGCGGCCGCAGCCCGGCGCGCCGGGGCCCGCACCCGCCGACCTGGCGACGATGCAGGTCTACACCGGTCCGGGGATGGGCGACCCCAAGCTGCTGCGCCGCCTCGCGCGGGTCCGGATCCCGGCTCTGCTGATCTGGGGCGACGAGGACACGGTCGTCCCGCCGGCGTTCGGCGAGGCCTACGCGGCGGGGTTCGCGGACGCCCGGTTCGAGGTCGTGGCGGGTGCCGGGCATCTGCCCGCGGTGCAGAATCCGGCCGCGACGTTCGAATTGGTCGACGAGTTCCTGGTGAAAGCATGATCGTTCACCTCTAGGGTGGCTCCATGGTGGACGAAGAAACCGTCTCGGAGCGGATCCGGCAGGTCGCCGCCTCGCTGGCCGATCGCGCGGGTGACCTCACCGGCGACCTGGTGCAGCTCTACGCCGCGGAGCTGCCGCAGCTGGTCCACGACGACGAGCGGATGGTCAGCCTGCTGACCGCGAGCGTCTACCAGAACATCGAGACCGGGCTGCAGATCCTCCAGCACAGCATCGACCCGGCCCACGTCGAGGCGCCGGCCGCCGCGCTCGAGTACGCGCGGCGGCTGGCGCAGCGCGGCACGCCGGTCTTCGACCTGATCCGGGCCTACGACGTCGGGCAGGCCGCGATGCTGGACTTCGGGTTCCAGGAGTGCACCCGCCAGGTCGCCGAGGCCGAGCTGCTCGGCGAGATGATGCGCCGGCTGCTGAAGGTCGTCTTCGAGTTCGTCACCCGGGTCACCCGGCAGCTGATCACCGTCTACCAGGACGAACGCGACCGGTGGCTGCTCAATCGGAGCGCGGCGCGGGCGGCCAAGGTGCAGGAGCTGCTGGGGGAGAACCACGGCCCGCTCGACGCCGCGTCCGTCGACGCGGCCGAGGCCGTGATCGGCTACCGGCTGCGCGGCACGCACGCCGGGATGATCCTCTGGCACACCGGAACCGCGGACGACGTGCTGTCGGTGCTGGAGTCGGTCGCGGCCGCGGTGCTCGGCCGCGTCCAGGACCACGGGCGGCCGCTGTTCGTGCCGCGCGACGAGGCGAGCGCGTGGGTGTGGCTGCCGCTCGGCCGCGACGTCACGATCGGCCGCGCCCACCTCGACGAGGTCCTCGCGGCGGCCGAACCCGGCGTCCGGGTGACCGTCGGTGACCCCGCGACCGGCGTCGGCGGCTTCCGCGACACCCACCACCAGGCCCTGCGGGTGCACGCGCTGGCGCTCGCGGCCGGTGAGCACTGCGACCGCGCGCTGACCTTCCGCGAGGTCGGCACGATGGCGCTGCTGACGTCCGACCTCAACGCGGCCCGCCTGTGGATCACGAGCACCCTCGGGCCGCTGGCCGCCGACGACGAGAACTGCGGGCGCCTGCGCGAAACCCTCCACGTCTTCCTCGCCTCCGGCGGCAGCTACACCGCGGCGGCAGCCGAGCTGACGATGCACAAGAACTCCGTGCAGTACCGCGTCCGCAAGGCCCAGGAACTGCTGCCGCGCGAGCTCGGCACGAACCGCCTGGACGTCGAGCTCGCCCTGAGCCTGTGCCACCGGCTCGGCGCCGCGGTGCTCTGAGGCTTTGGTGTCGCAGACCACACCCGCCGAAGATCGTTGGGTCCGGGACACGAAGTCTTCCCGCGGTTTCGAGCCTACCTTTCGATCATGGGTGAAAACGGTGGGATGCTCGCACTGGTGCGGCTACGCCGAGGCGTCGTCGGCGAGAGCAGACGCGTCTGTCACCTGATCCCCGTCCCGGCCCCCGGTGCCGTCCCCGAGTACCTGACGGCCCTGTGCGGCGAGTCGATCTTCCCCGGTGAGGCCGAGGTGCTCGACGGCCTGCGGGGGATGCCGTGCCACGCGTGCCTGATGGCGGACGCGCCGGTGGGCGGCGGCTTCCTGGCGAACGCGGGTTAGCGCCGCCCCGGCGGGTTCTGGATCGATTTCGTGAAAATGCCACTCCGTGCCGTGCGGAAAGTCGATTTCCGCGGCGGGAGTCGGTGAATATCCGACCGGGCGAATAACTTTCCGGCATTGTCGCAGGGAGTAGCCGGCCGGGTGTCCACTGTGGTCGTCAGTGCGACATAGGTCGACGTTCCGGACGCGCCGAGCTGTCGATCACGTGGGAAAACACCACGTCGAGCCCCGGATCGATAGTCCATTCGGACTAACTCTGCGGATTACGTATCCACACGGGACGTCGTGAGCTTTAACCTTGCGTGATTCTTCACCATGAATCGCACTGGGGAGTGAGATGAAGTCGACGTCACCGCTTTGGCTGCCGCGCGCCCAATCACCGTCGGAACGGGCGCTCCTCGAGCGATGACGCAAGCCGGCTGCATCAGACGCTTCGAAGGAATCGCCCGGCAGTCGCCCGACCGGATCGCCGTCGTCGAGCACGACGCGGTGGTGAGCTACGCCCGGCTGGCGGGGCTCGCCGGCGGGCACGCCGCGCGGCTGCTCGACGCGGGCGTCCGGCCCGGCGACCGGGTCGGTCTCGTCACGGGGCACGGCACGCGGGCGATCGCCGCGATCCTGGGCACGCTCGCCGCCGGGTGCGCGTACGTCCCGCTGGACCCGACGTTCCCGCGCGACCGGCTCGAGCACCAGGTCGGCGCCGCCCGTGTGTCGGCCGTGCTGGCCGACGCCGAGCACGTGGAGCTCGCGGAAGCCTTGTGCGACAACGGGTCCGCTCGCGTCGTCCGGACCGGGCCGGAGACCGCGCCGCTGCCGGTCCCCGACCCGGACCCGGACACGACGGCCTACGTGCTGTTCACGTCGGGCTCCACCGGCACGCCCAAGGCCTTCGCGCAGACCCACCGCAACCTGCTGCACGTGGTGGACAACCAGATCGCGAGCCTCGGCGTCACCGCGGCGGACCGGCTGAGCCTGCTGGCCTCCTTCGGCTTCGACGCCGCGATCCCGGACCTGTACCCCGCGCTGCTGACCGGCGCCGCCGTGGTGCCGGTGGACCTGCGCGTCCACGGGGTCGCGCACGCCGCGCGGGAGCTGGCGCGGCACGAGGTGACCGTCTACCACTCGACGCCGACGGTCTACCGCTACCTGCTGGACAGCTTCGACGGCGCGCTGCCGTCGGTGCGGACCGTGCTCCTGGGCGGCGAGCCCGCCACCTACGCCGACGTCCGCCGCGGCCGGTTCGCCGACGGCTGCGTGTTCGTCAACGGCTACGGCGCGACCGAGGTGACCTTCGCCGCGCACCACCGCCTGACCAGCGCCGACGTCGACCCGGACGCCACCGGCCCGCTGCCGATCGGGACCGCGCTCCCAGGTTACGAGCTGACCGTCCTGGACGGTGGTGAGCTGGAGGTCCGGAGCGAGTTCCTGGCCGAGGGCTACCTCGACCGGCCGAGCCCGGCGTTCGGCACGACCGCGGCCGGGCTCCGCACCTACCGCACCGGCGACCTCGGCGAGGTCCTGCCGGACGGGAACCTGGTCTGCCTGGGCCGGCTGGACCGGCAGGTCAAGGTACGCGGCTTCCGCGTCGAGCTGACCGAGATCGAGGCGAAGCTCGCGGAGCACGCCGAGGTGGCCGAAGCGCGGGCCATCGTCCGCGACGGCGAGCTCCTGGCCTACGTCGTCCCTGCTCCGGACGCCGGGCCGGACCCGGTGGCGCTGCGCACCGGGCTCACCGAGGTCCTGCCCGGGTATGCCGTGCCCGCCGCGGTGATCGTCGTGGCGGCGTTCCCGCTGACCGTCACCGGCAAGCTCGACGAAGAAGCACTTCCGGCGCCGCGGCCCTGCGCGCCGGCCGGAATCGCGCCGCTGTCCGAGGCCGAACAGCAGGTCCACGCGATCTGGCACGAAGTACTCGGCCACGCGAACTTCGGCACCTCGGACGCGTTCTTCGACGTCGGCGGGCATTCCCTGCTGCTGGGGCGGGTCCAGCAGCGGCTCGCCGCGGAGTTCGACACGGACGTCCCGCTGCTCGGCCTGCTGGAACACCCCACCGTCGCGGCCCAGGCGGCGTACCTCGACGAGTCCACTTCGGACCGTCCGCGGGGCGCCGAGCCGCCGTCGGACGTGGACGGCAGCGACCTGATCGCCGTCGTCGGCCTGGCTTGCCGCTTCCCGGGCGCCCCGGACGCACCGGCGTTCTGGTGGAACCTGTGCGCCGGGGTCGACGCGATCCACGACCACACCGACGACGAGCTCGCCGCGCTCGGCATCGGGCCCGGCCTGCGCGCCGACCCGGCGCACGTCCGCGCCGGCGGGCGGCTGGACGGCGTCGAGGACTTCGACGCGGAGTTCTTCGGGTTCACCGCCGACGAGGCCGCCCGCACCGACCCGCAGCACCGCCTCTTCCTGGAGACGGCGTGGCGGGCCCTGGAGGACGCGGGCCGCGACCCGGCGCGGGAAACCGGCCCGGTCGGCGTCTTCACCTCCGCCGGGGTGAACCGCTACTTCCTGTTCCACCTGTTCGGGAACCCGGCCGTGACCGGCGACGTCGACCCGGACGACTGGGAGGGCCGGCTGCTCGGCCGCCAGCTCACCGACCACCTGCCCGGCCAGGTCGCCTACCGGCTCGGCCTGACCGGGCCCGCGATCGCCGTCCAAAGCGCCTGCTCCAGCTCGCTCGCCGCGGTCGGGCTCGCGGCGCAGAGCCTCGCCGAATACCGCTGTGACCTGGCGCTCGCCGGGGGCGTGAGCGTCACCTGGCCGCGGTACCGCAGCGGTGGTCTCGCCTCACCGGACGGCCGGTGCCGCGCCTTCGACGTCGCGGCCGAAGGCGCCGGATTCGGCTCCGGTGCCGGGGTCGTCGTGTTGCGGCGGCTGTCCGACGCGCTCGCCGACCACGACCACATCCACGCCGTCCTGCCCGGCTGGGCGATGACCAACGACGGGCCCGACCGCGCCGGGTACGCCGTGCCGGGGCCGGCCGGGCAGGCCGCCGCCGTCGCCGAGGCGCTGGCCGTCGCCGGGGTCGACCCGGCCGAGGTGCGGCTGATCGAGGCCCACGGCAGCGGTACGCCCCTGGGCGACGCGATCGAGGTCGCGGCCCTGAACCGGGTGTACGGCGACCTGCCTCCGGGCACCTGCGCGCTCGGCTCGGTCAAGACGAACATCGGGCACCTCGACGCCGCCGCCGGTGTGGCCGGGCTGATCAAGACCGTGCTGTCCGTCCGCCACGGCGTGATCCCGCCCAACCTGCACTTCACCGCGCCGCACCCGGAGGTCGACCTGGCCGGCGGCCCCTGCTACGTCCCGGTGAAGGCCGCCGACTGGCCGGACGCGGAACGCCGGGTGGCCGGGGTCAGCTCGTTCGGGATGGGCGGCACCAACGTCCACGTCGTCGTCGAAGAGGCCCCGGCCACCGGGCCGCGGGTCACCGCCGACGGTCCGTACGTGCTGCCGGTGTCCGCGCGGGACCCGGAAGCGTTGCGCGAAGCGCTTTCCCGGCTGCGTGACCGGCTCGCCGACGACCCGCCGCCCCTGGCCGACGTCGCCTACACCCTCGCGGTCGGACGCCGGGAGTTCGCGGCCCGTGCCGCCGTGGTCGCGTCGACCGCCGCGGAGGCCGTCGACGCCCTCGACGTCTTGCTGGCCGGCGGCACGGACGTCGCCGGGCCCCCCGGTGCGGCCGGCGAACTGGCCACCCGCTGGGTGCGCGGTGGCGACGTCGACTGGGCCGCGCGGCACGACGGCGCCGAGCCGGGCCGGGTGCCGTTGCCCGGCTACCCCTTCCAGCGCAGCAGATTCTGGATCGACCCGCCGGTCCCGGGTGACCACCTGTGACCAGCACCGGCCCGGCCGCCACCGCGGCCCCGGGCAGCAGACCGACCTGGGGAGTTCACCGTGACCGACACGCTGCCCGTCGCGGGCACGCACGGCCCGCCACTGTCCTATCCGGACACCACCGTGGCCGGACTGGTCCTGGACCAGGCACGCCGGACGCCGGACGCGCTCGCCGTGCGGCAGGGCGCCGAGCGGCTCACCTACGCTGAGCTGGTCGCCGCCGCCTGGGGCGTCGCGGCGCTGCTGCGCGAACGAGGCGCGGGTGTCGAAACCCGGGTCGGCGTGTGCGCCCACCGGCGTCCCGCGCTGATCGCCACCGTCCTCGGTGTCCTGTTGTCCGGCGGCTGTTACGTGCCGCTGGACCCCGGCGGGCCGCGGGCGCGACTGGCCGGGATCGCCGCCGACGCCGAGGTGAAGCTCGTGATCGGCGACGCCGCGGTCGCGGAATTCGGTGCGGTGGACGGGATCGAGGCCCTCGACGTCCCGCCGCCCGGCGAGCCCGGCGTCTGCCCGGCCACCCCGGACAGCACCGCCCACGTGCTCTACACGTCCGGGTCGACCGGGCGGCCGAAAGGCGTGCTCACCACCCACCGCAACGTCGTCGCGTTCGTCACCGGCTTCGCCGCCCGCCTCGGCGTCGGCCCCGGCACCCGCACGCTCGGCATCTCCTCGCTCGGCTTCGACGCGTTCACGATGGACGTCTTCCTGCCCTTGACCCACGGAGGTTCGGTGCAGCTGGCCGGTTCGGCGGACCGGGCCGACCCCGAACGGCTGCGCCGGTTCGTCGTCGAGCACCACGTCGACTGGGGTTTCATCACGCCGACCCTGCTGGCCATGCTGGACCCGGCGGACGTGCCGGACTGGCAGACCGTGGCGTGCGGAGGAGAACCCGTGCCCGCCGAACTCGCCGCCCGATGGCTGCCCGGACGCCGGTTCTTCAGCGCCTACGGCCCGACCGAGACGACTGTCGTCGTGGTCACCGACGAGGTCACCGGTCTGCCGGCCGACCCGCTGCCGCTGGGCACGCCGACGCCGAACCACCGCGCGCACGTCGTCGACGACGACCTGCGGCCGGTCGCGCCGGGTGAGGTCGGCGAGCTGCTGATCGGTGGCCCCGGCGTCGCCGCGGGCTACCTCGGCGGCCCGGAGCAGACCGAGCGGAAATTCGTGGCGGACCCGTTCACGCCGGGGGAGCGGCTCTACCGCACCGGCGACCGGGCGTGGGTGCTTCCCGACGGCCGGCTGGAGTTCGCCGGCCGCGCCGACCGGCAGGTCAAGGTGCGCGGTCAGCGCATCGAGCTGGGCGAGGTCGAGGCGGCCCTGGCCGCGCACCCGGAGGTGGGCGCGGTCGCGGTGGAAGCGGTCCCGGGCCCGGGTGGCACCCGGCTGGTCGCGTTCCTCACGCCGGCATCGGTGCCGCCGAGCGAGGCGGGCGGCGTCGGAGCGAGTGCGGCTCCGGTGCCGCCGGAGGGAGTGGTCGCCGGTTCGGGCGGTGCCCGGGTGAGTGTGGTTTCACTGCCGCCGGGCGTGGACGTCGCCGGTTCGAGCGGTGCCCGAGCGGCTTCGACGCCCTCCGACGAGGGCGCTCCGGGTCCCACGGCCTCGCTGCCGTCCGACGAAGATGTTCAGGCGTACGCGGGCGACCGGCTCACCGAGGCGATGCGGCCGGCCGTCATCCGGCGGCTCGCCGTGCTGCCGGTGAACCCGGTGACCGGCAAGATCGACCGGCCCGCGTTGCGTGCGCTGGCCGAAACCGAAGCCCCGGCCGCCCTCGGCGAACCGGAAACCCCGGTCGCCCGGGCGGTCGCGCGGGTGTGGCGGAAGGTGCTCGGCGCCGGCGCGGGCCCCGACTTCTTCGCCTCCGGTGGTGACTCGATCACGGCGATGCGGCTGGTCGCGGCCTTGCGCGCGGACCTGGCCGCCGACGTCGCCACCGAGGACGTCCTGACCGGGCGGACCCTCGACGGCGTCGCCCGGCGGGTCGCCGCGGCCGTCCCGCTGACCGGGCCGGGCCTGACCACCGGACACGCACCCACCCTGTCGCCGCCGCAACGGCGGCTGTGGTTCCTCGACCAGCTCGCCCCGGACGCGGCGCCGTACAACATCGCGATGGCCTTCCGGCTGTCCGGACGCCTGGACCTCGCCCGGTTGCGCACCGCGTTGCGCGCGGTGGCCGAACGGCACGACGTGCTGCGCTGGCGGATCCGCCCGGTCGACGGCGTCCCGCAGGCCGAATGCCTTCCCGTGGCGGACATTCCGCTGCCGATGACCAGCGTGACCGAGCCGTTCCTCGCCGATCGGCTGGCCGTCGACGCGGCGACCCCGGTGCACCTCGACCGCGAGCCGCCGTGGCGGGTCCGGCTCTACGAACTCGGCCCGGACGAGCACGTGCTCGCCTTCACCCTGCACCACGCCGTGTTCGACGGCTGGTCCCAGGACCTGCTCTGCGCCGACCTCTCCGCGGCCTACGCCGGGGAGTCGCTGCCGCCGACCGCGTCCTATGCGGACTACGCGGCGTGGCGCGCGGACCGCGACAGCCGTCGCGAAGCCGTCGACCTCGCCTGGTGGACCGAACACCTGGCCGGGGCGCCGTCCACAGTGGACCTCCCGCGCGATCGGCCGCGCCCTGCTGTGCAGACCTACCACGGCGCGAGCGTGCACCAGGCGTTCCCGGACGGCGCCGCCGACGCCGTCCGCGATCTCGCCGCACGCACCGGAACCACCCAGGCCGGGGTCCTGCTGGCCGCGTTCGGGCAGCTGCTGCACCGGCTCACCGGTGGCGACGACCACCTCGTCGCCACCGTCGTCGCCGACCGGCAGCTGCCCGAGACCCAGGACGTCGCCGGGTTCTTCGTGGACATCGTGCCGGTGCGGTTGCGCGCCGGCGACGACGCGGACTTCGCCACGCACGCCCGGCGCGGCGGGGCCGAGCTGCTGGCCGCGACCGCGCACCCGGCGGCGTCGATCGAGCAGCTCGTGACCGCCCTCGGCGTCACCCGCGATCCCGCGCGGGCGCCGCTGGTGCAGGTGATGGTGAACGTCCTGAACTTCACCGAGCCGCGCCTGGAGCTGCCCGGCGTGCGGGCCGGCTGGCTGCCGGTCGCCAAGCCGGGGTCGCCGTTCGACCTGACCGTCTACGTCCTCGGCCACGGCGTCGAACTGCTCTACAACCCGGACCTGTTCGACGCCGCCCGGATGACCGCGCTCGCCGCGGACTACGCGGACCTGCTCGCCGGACTGGCCGCGACGCCGGACCGGCCGGTCGGGACGCTCTTGCCCGAAACCCCGCGGCCTTCGGTGCGCACCGCCGCGCCGGGCGCGATGACCCGCGCGCACCCCGCGCCCGCGCCGGTCGTCACCGACGTCGCGGCGCTGGCCGCGACCGAGGCGGTGATCGCGCAGGCCTGGCGGGACGTGCTCGGCGTCGAAAGTGTGGGCGTCACCGACAACTTCTTCGACGTCGGGGGCCACTCGCTCGCCCTGATGCAGGTGCACGCCCAGGTCACCGACCGGCTCGGCCGCCGCATCCCGGTCGTCGAGCTGTTCAGCCACCCCACCGTCCGCGCCCTCGCCGCTCACCTGCAGGCGGCGGCCGGCGCCCAGCCCGACACCGCGCTGGCCCGCGCCGCCGAGCGGGTCGCCGCCCGCCGGGGGCGCACCCCGTCCAGAAGACCCCGCCGCCCGGCCGCCACGAACGGCCACGAACAGGAGCGCCACCAGTGACCCACGACTTCGAAACCGGCCCCGGCGAACCCGGCGCCGAGCCGATCGCGATCGTCGGGATGGCCGCCCGCGTCCCCGGCGCCGGCGACCTCCGCCAGTTCTGGCGCAACCTCGTCGACGGCGTCGAGTCGATCAAGCCCGCCACGCCCGAGGAACTGCTGGCCCGCGGCGCCGACCCGGAAACGCTGGAAGATCCCAGCTGGGTCAACGCCACCACGGTGGTCGACGGCTTCGACGAGTTCGACGCCGAGCTGTTCGGCATGACCAGCCGCGAGGCGGAGATCACCGACCCGCAGCACCGGGTGTTCCTCGAGGCGTGTCACTCGGCGCTGACCGACGGCGGTTACGACCCGGCCCGCTACCGCGGCGCGATCGGCGTCTACGGCGGGTCCGGCCGGACCGGTTACCTGATCGAGAACCTGCTGCGCAACGAGCGGATCATGGCCTCGCAGCACGGCGGCATCGGGATGTCCACGGGCAACCAGCCGAGCTACCTGACGACGTCGGTGTCCTACAAGCTGAACCTGCGCGGCCCGAGCCTGGCGCTGCACACGGCGTGCTCGACGTCGCTGGTCGCCGTGCACCTGGCCTGCGAGGCGCTGCGCAACGGCGAATGCGAGATGGCGCTGGCCGGCGGCGTGAACCTGGAGATGCCGCACGGCATCGGCTACATGGGTGTCGAGGGCTTCACCTCGCCGGACGGGCACGTCCGCGCGTTCGACGCCGAGGCCAACGGCACGGTGTGGAGCAGCGGCGTCGGTGTGGTGCTGGTCAAGCGGCTGGCGCAGGCCATCGAGGACGGCGACCACATCCGCGCGGTGGTGCTCGGCAACGCGATCAACAACGACGGCGCCACCAAGGTCGGCTTCTCGGCGCCGAGCGTCGCCGGGCAGACCGAGGCGATTGCGCAGGCCGTCGGCATGGCCGGGGTCGACCCGCGCACCATCGGTTACGTCGAGGCGCACGGCACCGGCACCGCCCTGGGCGACCCGATCGAGGTCACCTCACTGTCCACTGTGTACGGCCACGGCGTGCCGGATACCGCCTGGTGCGCGATCGGCTCGGTCAAGTCGAACATCGGCCACCTGTCCCAGGCCGCCGGCGTGGTGGCGCTGATCAAGACCGTCCTCGCGATGGAACACGGGCTCATCCCGCCGACCATCAACTACGACGAGCCCAACCCGGGCATCGACTTCCCGGCGAGCCCGTTCTACCCGGCCCGCACGGTGACGAAGTGGGAGGCGGGCGACGCCCCGCGCCGGGCCGGCGTCAGCTCGTTCGGCGTCGGCGGCACCAACGCCCACGTCGTGCTGGAAGAGGCGCCGGTTCCGCAGCGCCGGCACCTGCCACGCCCCGCGCACCTGCTGCGGGTCTCGGCGAACACCGAGGACGCGCTGTCGGCTGCCGTCGAACAGCTCGCGGACCGGCTGGCCGGGGACATCGATCTCGACCTCGCCGACGTCGCGCACACCCTCGCGGCCGGGCGCACCGAGTACGCGCACCGGGCGGCCGTCGTCGCCCGGGACACCGAGGACGCCGTCGACGGCCTTCGCGACGCGCGTCGCCTGGTCACCGCCCGAGCCGGCGAGCTGAAGGTCGCGTTCCTGTTCTCCGGCCAGGGTTCCCAGTACGCGGGGATGGGCGCCGAGCTGTACCGCAGCGAGCCGGTGTTCGCCGCGGCCGTCGACGAGTGCTGCGAGCTGGCCGGGATCGCGGGCCTGAAGGGGCTGATCCTCGAACGCGGCGGCGACGCGAAACTGCGGGAGACGCGGTACACGCAGCCCGCGCTGTTCGTCGTCGAGTACGCCCTGGCGACGCTGTGGCGCAGCTGGGGTGTCCGGCCCGGCGCGATGATCGGCCACTCGATCGGCGAGTACGTCGCCGCGACCGTGGCCGGGGTGTTCACCGTCGCCGACGCGCTGAAGCTGGTCGTCCGGCGCGGTGAGCTGATGCAGTCGATGCCGTCCGGCGCGATGCTGGCGATCCAGCTGGACGAACAGGCCGTGACCCAGCGGCTGCCCGAGGGACTGTCGGTCGCCGGGGTCAACGGGCCGGGGACCTGCGTCGTCGCGGGCCCGGTCGACGTCGTCGCCGACTTCGCCGCGTGGCTCAAGTCCAGCGACGTGCAGTGCCGCGAGCTGGTGACCTCGCACGCGTTCCACTCGCCGATGATGGACCCGATCCTGGCGGAGTTCACCGAAGCCGTCGCCGCGGTGCCGCGCTCGGCGCCGTTGCTGCCGTTCCTGTCCAATCTGACCGGCGGCTGGATCACCGACGCCCAGGCCACCGACCCCGGCTACTGGGCCGCGCACCTGCGCCAGGCCGTCCGCTTCGGCGACTGCGTGCGGACGCTGTTCGCCGGCGGCGAGCGGTGGGCGCTTCTCGAGTGCGGCCCCGGCCACCAGTTGGCCGGGCTCGCCCGCGGCCAGGTGCCGAAGAGCTTGCCCGCGCCGCAGCCGAGCCTGCCCGGCCGCACCGACCGCGAGGGCGACGTCGAGACGCTGTACGCGGCCGCCGGTCTACTGTGGACACACGGCCTGGTTCTGGACGCGGTGACGTCCGGACACCGCGTGCCGCTGCCGGGTTATCCCTACGCGCGCAAGCGGTACTGGGTCGACCCCGACCCGGCGGGCACGGTCACCGAGCCGGTGAAGCCGAGCGGGCCGTTGCCGCTCGAAGAGTGGTTCGCCGTGCCGTCGTGGCGGCAGGCCGGGCCGGAGGTGCGGCGCGAACCGTTCACCTCCTGCCTGGCGTTCGTCGACGACGACGTCCTGCCCGGTCTGCTGCGCGACGCGGGTGTCACGGTCACGGAGGTCCGCCCGGGTGCGCGGTTCGCCGCGGTCGACGGCGGGTTCACCGTCCGGCCGGGGGAGCGCGCCGACTACGACGAGCTGGTCGCCGCGCTCGGCACCCGGCCCGAGCGGGTCGTGCACGCCTGGGCGCTGGGCGGCACCGAGACCGGGATGGCGGCCCAGGACCGTGGCTTCTTCAGCGTGCTCAGCCTGGTCCAGGCGTGGGCCGAGCCGCTGCGGATCGACGTCCTGAGCACCGGTACCGCCGACGTCACCGGCACCGACCTGACCCGCCCCGAACACGCGACGCTCGCCGGGATCGCCCGCGTGCTGCCCCTGGAGCAGCCCGGCACGGTCGTGCGCCGGATCGACGTCGAGGCGCTCTCCGCCGGGGTCGTCGCCGAGTTGTCCGCGCCGGCGGACGCCCACGCCGAGGTCGCGCTGCGCCGCGGCCGCCGCTGGGTCCTGGACCACACGCAGCTCACGCTGCCCGAAGCCGAGACGCCGGTCCTGCGCCCGGAAGGCCGTTACCTGATCACCGGCGGCACGGGCGGGATCGGCATCACCCTCGCCGAGGACTTCGCGCTGCGCGTCCGGGCGAAGCTCATCCTGCTGTCCCGCAACGGCTTGCCGCCGCGCGAGGAATGGGACGCGCACCTCGCCGCGCGGGGTGGCACCGACCGGCTCGGGCGCGCGATGCTCGCCGTCCGGCGGATGGAGGCGGCCGGCGCGGTGGTGCACGTGCTCGCCGCCGACGTCACCGACCCGGCGCGGCTGCGGGAGGTCCGGGAGCTGGCCGAGCGCGAGTTCGGCGGCCTCGACGGCATCGTCCACGCGGCCGGACTGCCCGGCGGCGGCGTCGCCGAGGTCAAGGAGCGGGCGGCCGCCGAGTCGGTGCTCGCCCCGAAGATCGGCGGCACCCTCGCGCTGGCCGAGGCGTTCTCGGACCTGCCGATGGACTTCGTCGCGCTGTGCTCGTCGGTCACCTCAGTTTCGGGGGACTTCGGGCAGGTCGACTACTGCGCCGCCAACAACTTCCTCGACGCCTACGCCCGCGGCGACCACGGCTGGCAGGCCCGGGTCGTCGCGCACGACTGGGGCGGCTGGGACGAGGTCGGCATGGCCGCCGAAGTCGAAGCGCCGTCGCTGATCCGGTCGACGCGTGAGCGCGCCGACGGTCCGGTCGCGCACCCGATCCTGAGCACACGCTCCGCGGGCGGCGTCCACGGGCTCGTCTCGGCGGCCGGGCACTGGCTGCTCGACGAGCACCGGATCGCCGGCGTGCCGGTGGTGCCCGGGACCGGGCACCTGGAGACCGTGCGGGCGGCCGTCGAAGCGGCGCTGCCGAAGCCGGGCGACGGTCATGTCGTCGAACTGCGGGACGTCGCGTTCCTGGAGCCGTTCTCGGTCCCGGAAGGTTCGGTCGCGGAGTACCGCGTCACCTTCGACGGTGACGGGTTCACCGTGACGAGCCGGGTGGCGGGCGTGACCAAGACGCACGTCCGGGGCTCCGCGGGCTGGGTCCCGGCGCCGGAGACGTCCACTGTGGATTTGGGCGCGATCCGCGGCCGGACCGAGGTGCTCGACGACGGCAAGGGCTTCGGCACCGGCCGGACCAGCATGGTCACCTTCGGCCCGCGCTGGGCCGCGCTGCGTACCCACCACCTGGGCGAGCACGAGGAACTGGCGTCGATCGTCGCGCCGGACGCGGCGGCCGGCGACACCGGCTGGGGCCTGCACCCGGCGCTGCTCGACATCGCGACGGCCTTCGGCCGCGGCCGGGGCAGCGGCACCTACCTGCCGATAAGCTACGGCCGGATGGTCGTGCACGGCGTCCTCCCGGCGAGCTTCCACAGCCACCTGCGCTACCGGGATTCCGGCGGTGACCAGGTGATCGCCGCCGACCTGACACTGTGCGCCGACGACGGCCGTGTGGTGGCCGAGATCGAGGACTTCGTGCTGCGCCAGGTCGACGAGAACGCGGTCAGCGGTGGCCTCGCTGCGAAGCCGCCCACTGCAGCGGGGACGTCGGCCGGGATCCGGCCGGTCGACGGCGCCGAGGCGTTCCTGCGGGCCCTGACCCCGGGTCTCGGCGGCCAGGTCGTGATCAGCACCCGCCCGGTGCGGGACCTCTTCGACCGCCGCGTGACCGCCGAGGCGCTGGTGGAGACCGAAGAGACCGTGGAAGCCGCCACGCCGCTGGCGCAGGACGACTACGTCGCCCCGCGCACCGACCTGGAAGCGGAGATCGCCCGGCAGTGGGCCGAAGTCCTCGGCGTCGAGCGCATCGGCGTCCACGACGACTTCTTCGCCCTCGGCGGCAACTCCCTGGTCGCCATCCAGCTCATCGCCCAGGTCCGCAAGACCACCGGCGCCCGGCTGGCGATGAAGACGCTGTTCGAATCCTCCACGGTGGCCACCCTCGTCGAGCGGATCGAGGAGCTGCGGGCCGACGCGGCCCCGGTCCCGGCCGAAGAACCCGCCGCCACCACCATCCCCAAGCTCGAGCGCTGAAGCAGGAGACATGACCGACACGAAGGAATGGACGTTCCCGGCCTCGTTCGGCCAGGAGCGGATCTGGCTGTCGAACCAGCTCGACCCCGCCTCGCCGGTGTACAACCTGCCGTGCCAGGTGCGGCAGGACCTGCCGCTCACCGAGTCCCAGTGGCGCGCGGCGATCGGCGTGGTCGTCGGCCGGCACGAAGCCCTGCGCACCGCGTTCCGGATGGAGGACGGCGCGCTCGTCCAGGTCGTGCACGAGCACGTCCCGATCGAGCCGGAGGTGCACGACCTGCGTGACCTCCCGGCCGCCGATCGCGAACCGCGCGCCGCCGAGCTGGCCCAGGCGATCGCCCGCCGCCCGATCCCCTTGGACGCCGCGCCGCCGTGGCGGGCACAGCTGTGCCGCCTCACCGACACGGACTGGCTGCTCACCTTCGTCGTGCACCACACGGTGTTCGACGCCGGGTCCGTGCCGGTGCTGGGCAGCGAGCTGAACGAAGCCTGCGACGCCGTCGCCGAAGGGCGGCTGCCGAAGCTGCCCGAACTGGCCATCCAGTACCCGGACTACTCGGCGTGGCAGCGTGGCCAGCTGCCGCTGGTGCGCGCCCAGCTGGAGTACTGGCGCGAACGGCTGGCCGGGCTCCCGCCGGTGCACAGCCTGCCCACCGACCGGCCACGCCCGGCGGAGTTCGGGTTCGCCGGCGACCAGGTCGACTTCGACCTGCCCGCAGGCTTGCTCGAGAAGGCCGGCGCGGTCGGCCGGGAGCTGTCGGCGTCACCGTTCATGGTGCTGCTGGCCGGGTACACCGCGCTGCTGTCGCGGCTGTCCGGGCAGGACGACGTCGTCGTCGGGGTGCCGGTCGCCGGGCGCGACCTGCCGGAACTGGCGCCGCTGATCGGGATGTTCGTCAACCAGCTGGCCATCCGCGTCGACCTCGGCGGCGACCCGTCGTTCGGCGACCTGGTCGGCCGGGTCCGCACGGCGGTGCTGGACGCGATCGAGCACGGCCGGGTGCCGTTCCAGCTGGTCGCCGACGCTGTCCGTCCCGAGCGTGACCCGGCGGTGCAGGCGCTCTACCAGATCGGCTTCAACTTCATCCCGGACTCGGGCATCGAGCCGGTCCGCTACGCCACCGCCAAGGACGACGTCGCGATCGACCTGACCGCGGTCGACGGCCGCCTGCTCTACCGCACGGATCTCTTCGACCGGGCCACGGCCGAATCGATGGTGGACCGGTTCTTGGGCCTGCTCGCGGCGGCGGTCGAGAACCCCGCCACGCCGGTGGCGGACCTCCCGCTGCTCTCGGACGCCGAGCGCGCCCAGGTGCTGGAGTGGGGCGAAACGTCCACTTCGGACGCTCCGCTGGTCGTCGCCCGCTTCGAGGAGCAGGTGACGCGGACTCCGGACGCGGTGGCGGTCGACCTCGGCGGCGTGCGGCTCACCTACGCCGAGCTCAACGCGCGGGCCAACCGCGTCGCGCACCGGCTCGGCACCGGTGGTGTGGTCGGCGTGTGCGCGCCGAACTCGGCCGATCTGGTCGTGGGCATCCTGGGGGCGCTCAAGAGCGGCGCCGCCTACGTCCCGCTCGACCCGGCCAACCCGGCGCAGCGGCAAGCCCTGATCCTGGCCGACGCCGGGGCCCGCGTCGTGCTCACCAGCGGCGTCACCCTCGACGCCGAGACCCTGGACTTGAGCGACCCGGCGGTGTGGGCGGAGTCGTCCACGGAGAACCCGCCGGTGCCGGACGGCATCGCCTACGTGATCTACACGTCCGGCTCGACGGGACGTCCCAAGGGAGTGCAGGTCGGGCACCGCGCCCTCGCGACTTACCTGGCCTGGGCGCGCGAGGCGTACCCGAGCCTGAGCGGCCGCGCGTTGCTGCACACGTCGGCGTCGTTCGACCTGACCGTCACGACGCTGCTCGGCCCGCTGACCGCCGGTGGGTCCATTGTGGACTCCGGTCGGCCGGACTTCGTCAAGGCGACGCCGACGCACTTGGCCGTGCTGCCGGAGGAGTCCTATCCCACCGGGGACCTGGTGCTCGGCGGTGAGGCGCTGAGGGGTGAGGTCGTGCGCCCGTTCGCCGCGACCGTCACCAACGAGTACGGCCCGACCGAGGCCACTGTCGGCTGCGTCGCCCACCGGCTCGACGGTCCGGTCGACGGCCCGGTGCCGATCGGCCGTCCGATCCCCGGCACCCGTGTCTACGTCCTCGACGACCGGCTCCGGCCGGTCCCGCCGGGTGTCGCGGGTCAGCTCCACCTGGCCGGCGCGCAGCTCGCCGACGGCTACCTCGGCTTGCCCGAGCTGACCGCGGAACGCTTCCCGGACGGCCCGTTCGGCCGGATGTACACCACCGGCGACCTCGCCCGCTGGCGCCGTGACGGCACCCTCGAGTACCTCGGCCGCACCGACGACCAGGTCAAGCTGCGCGGCTACCGCATCGAGCCCGGCGAGGTCGAAGCCGCGCTCCGGCAACTGCCGGACGTCCGGGACGCGGCCGTCGCCGTCCGCGAGGGCGCCCTCGTCGGGTACGTCGTCGGCACCGCCGAAGGTGCGGCGGAGGCGTTGCGGGCGAGCCTGCCGGAGTACCTGGTGCCCACCCTGTTCGTCACCCTGGACGCCCTGCCGGTCGCGGCCAGCGGCAAGCTCGACCGCGCCGCGCTGCCGGATCCCCAGCTCGGTGCGGAGACGGAGTACGTCGCCCCGAGCACCGCGTCCGAGGAGCTGGTCGCCGAGGTGCTCGGTGAACTCCTGGGCGTGGAGAAGCTCGGCGTGCACGACGACTTCTTCGCCCACGGCGGCAACTCGCTGCTGGCCATCCGCGCGATGGCCCGGATCCGCAAGCAGGTCGGGGTCGAACTTCCGGTCCGCGGCCTGTTCTCGTTCACGACGGTGGCCGGGCTCGCCGCCGAGGTCGAACGGCGGCTGGAAGAAGACCTCGACCAGCTCAGCGACGAAGAGGTCCAGGCCCAGCTGGCCGAAAGCGAGCAGGCGTGACGACGATCGACGAGACCAGCAGCGCCGCCGCGCGCCGGGCCCTGCTGGAACGACGGCTGCGCCGGCGCGCCGAACCGGCCGCGACCATCACCCCGCGCCCGGACGGCGACCCCGTCCCGCTGTCCTACCAGCAGGAACGCGTCTGGTTCATGGAGCAGTTCGCGCCGGGAACCACGTCCTACAACATCCCGATCCCGATCCGCCTCACCGGCCGCCTCGACGTCGTTGCCTTGCAGGCGGCGTTGGACGCCCTTCCGGTGCGGCACGAAGCGCTGCGGATGCGGTTCCCGGCGGGGGAGGACGGGCAGCCGGCCGTTCGCCTCGCCACGGACGTCACCGTGCCGCTGTCCCTGGTGGACGCCTCCGGTGAGGACGTGGCACGAGCGGCGGTCGACGCCGCCGCGGCGGAGCCGTTCGACCTGGTCGACGGCCCGCTGCTGCGCGCCACCCTGGTCCGGATCGGCGACGACGAGCACCTCCTCGCCGTGTGCACGCACCACATCGTCGGCGACGGCTGGTCGGTCGACCTGCTGCTGCGCGACCTCGCCGCCCACTACCACGGCACCGCGGCCGGCCTGCCCGCATTGTCGATCGGCTACGGCGACTTCGCGCACTGGCAACGCCGGACGCTCACCGGCACCGAACTCGACCGGCAGCTGGACCACTGGCAGGAGACCCTCCGCGGCGTCGAACCCCTGGAGCTGCCGACGGACCGGCCGCGCCCGGCGACCCAGACGTTCGACGGCGCCATCCACGAGTTCTTCGTCGAGAAGGACCTCGCCCGGGCGCTCGGCGAGCTGAGCCGCGAACACGGCGTCACGCTCTTCATGACGCTCCTCGCGGCTTACCAGCTGCTGCTGTCGCGGTACTCCGGGCAGGAGGACTTCGCGGTCGGGTCGTCGTCGGCCGGGCGCGGGCTGCCCGAGCTGGAGGGCGTTGTCGGCATGTTCATCAACATGCTGCCGCTGCGCGCCCAGCTGGCCGGCGACCCGAGTTTCACCGAGCTGCTGGACCGCACCCGGCGGCACGTGCTCGACGCGTTCGACCACGCCGACGTCCCCTTCGAACGCTTGGTCAACGCGCTGGGCGTGCCCCGGGACGTCAGCCGTTCGCCGGTGTTCCAGGCGATGTTCGCGCTGCAGAACTACGAGATGGGCCGGATGAACGCGGCGGGCAAGTCCGAAGTGGACTTCCGCTGGCTGCCGATGGACCTGCCCGCCACCCGGTTCGACTTCGAGTTCCACGCCATCGAGATCGAGTCCGGCCTGATCGGCAAGTTCGTCCACAACACGGCGCTGTTCGGCACGGAGACCGTCGCCGGGATGGCCGACCGCCTGGTGACGCTGCTGCGCTCGATCGTCGCCGACCCGACGCGGGCGGTGTCCGAACTGGACCTCCTGGGCGACCAGCGGGACCTGGTGCTGAACCGCTGGAACGACACGGCGGGGGAGATCCCGCCGGGCACGCTTCACGGACTCGTCGAGGCGCAGGTCGCCCGCACACCGGACGCACCCGCGCTGACGTTCCGCGGCGAGTCCCTGTCCTACCGGGAACTGGACGCACGCGCTAACCGCGTCGCGCACCGCCTGCGTGAGCTGGGTGTCGGCCCGGGCACGCTGGTCGGCGTCTTCGCGAACCGGTCGTTCGAGCTGGTCACGGGCCTGCTCGGGGTGCTGAAGGCGGGCGGCGCGTACGTCCCCCTGGATCCGGAGTACCCGGCCGACCGGCTCGCGTTCATGCTGAAAGACGCCGCCGCGCCGGTGGTGCTCACCCAGGCCGCGCTGCGCGACACGCTGCCGCCGGGCGACGCGACCGTCGTCGTCCTCGACGACCTGACCGGACCTGAGTCCACACTGGACACCGCGGCCGGGCCGGACGATCCGGCGTACGTCATCTACACCTCGGGCTCCACCGGGAAGCCGAAGGGCGTACCGAACGGGCACCGCGGCATCGTCAACCGCCTCGATTGGATGCAGCGCGCCTACGGCCTCGACGGCTCGGACGCGGTGCTGCAGAAGACCCCGGCGAGCTTCGACGTCTCGGTGTGGGAGTTCTTCTGGCCGTTGATCACCGGTGCCCGGCTGGTCCTGGCCGAGCCGGGCGGCCACAAGGACGCGGCGTACCTGCGTGACCTGCTGGTTTCCGAGCGCATCACGACTGCGCACTTCGTGCCGTCGATGCTGACGCTGTTCCTCGCGGAACCGGAGATCGACTCGGTGACGTCGTTGCGCCGCGTGGTCTGCAGCGGCGAGGAACTGCCCCTGGTGACGGCCCGGGAGTTCACCACCCGGCTGCCGCACTGCGAACTCCACAACCTCTACGGCCCGACCGAAGCCGCGATCGACGTCACCGCCTGGCACTGCACACCCGAAGCCCTGGCCGAGGTGGCGTCGGTGCCGATCGGCACACCGATCCGCAACCTGCGGATCTACGTCCTGGACCAGCGCGGTAACCCGTGCCCGGTCGGCGTCCCCGGCGAGCTGCACATCGCGGGCGTCGGCCTGGCCCTCGGTTACCACAACCGGCCCGAGCTGACGGCCGAGAAGTTCGTGCCCGATCCGTTCCACGGTGGCCGGATGTACCGCACCGGCGACCTCGCCCACTGGCGGCCGGACGGCACGATCGCCTTCCTCGGCCGCATCGACCACCAGGTCAAGCTCCGCGGCCTGCGCATCGAGCTGGGCGAGATCGAGACGGCGCTGCGCGAGCAGGACGGCGTCCGTGACGCGGTGGTGCTCGTCCGTGAGGACTCGCCGGGGGACAAGCGCCTGGTCGGGTACGTCGTCGGCGACGCGGATGCGGGGGCGCTGCGGACGGCGTTGAAGCTCACCCTGCCGGACTACATGGTCCCGCCGTCGTTCGTCACTCTCGACGAACTTCCGTTGACGCCCAACGGGAAGCTCGACCGCAAGGCGCTGCCCGCACCGGTCGCGAGTCGCGACGCGAGCACGGAGCTCGTCACGCCGTCGACGCCCCTGGAGGTCCTCCTCGCGGACATCTGGCGGGACGTCCTCAAGGTCGACGAACTGGGTGTCGACGACGACTTCTTCGACCTCGGCGGCCACTCGATGCTCGCCACCCAGGTCGTCGCGCGGATCGCGAAAGCCGGGCACCAAGCGGGTGTGATGGACCTGTTCCAGCACCGGACCATCCGCGAGCTGGCGGCGTTCCTCGACGGGGATCGCGACGACTCCGGGCACCTGCTGTACGAGCTGACCAAGCCCCTCAAGCAGCGGACGCTCACCTACGTCTGCTTCCCCTACGGCGGCGGCAGCGCGATCGTCTACCAGCCCCTCGCCGACGCGCTGCCCGCCGGGTATTCGCTGTACTCGGTGGCCATCCCGGGCCACGACGTCGGCCTGACCGAGGAGGCCGTGCCGTTCGACGAACTGGTCGAGCGGCTGGCCGACGAGGTCCTCGAGCGGATCGACGGCCCGCTGGCCATCTACGGTCACTGCGGGGTCGGCAACGCGCTCGCCGTCGGCGTCGCCCGCCGGCTGGAGGAACGCGGCCGCGAGCTGGAAGTCGTCCACATCGGCGCGATCTTCCCGTTCGCGCGGATCAAGGGCGCGGTCGGCACGCTACGCACGAAGCTGGAGAAGCTGCGCAGCAACCGGTACTACGCGGACTGGCTCAAGGGCATGGGCGTCGACACCGAGGAACTCGACCCGGACCAGGCCGACCGGATCATCAGCAACATGCGCGCCGACAGCCGCGCCGCCGAGGAGTACTTCAGCGGCCTGCTCGACGCCCGTGTCGCCAAGCTGCGCGCGCCGATCATCTCGGTCGTCGGCTCGGAGGATCCGGTCACCGACTACTACGCCGAGCGCTACCGCGAATGGGAGTTCCTCACCGACCGCACCGCGCTGGTCGTGCTGGACCAGGCCGGGCACTTCTTCCTCCGCTACCGCGCGGCCGAGCTGGCCGAGATCATCACCCGCGTCCACCCCGCCCTCGACGACCCGGGTGAGCTGCACATCTCGAAGCGGGGCGAGGACGCGGGCTGGGCGGTGCACGACACGCACACAGCCGCTGTGGACGAGAAGCCCGTGGTGCCGCCGAGCATGGCCCGGTTCGTCACGGTCACCATCGGCCAGCTGGTCTCCTCGACCGGCTCGGCGCTGACGTCGTTCGCGGTGCCGATCTGGCTCTACACCCGCACCGGCTCGGTCACCGACCTCGGCCTGCTCTGGGCTCTCGCGCTGATGTGCGGGGTGCTGATCCTGCCGGTGGCCGGCGCCCTGGTCGACCGCGGCGACCGCCGGAAGATCATGATCGCGGCCAGCGCGGTCGCCGGGCTCATCCAGCTCGCGCTCGCGTTGCTGCTGGTCGCGGACAACCTGCAGCTCTGGTTCATCTACGTCCTGATCCCGCTCGGGTCGGTCGCGGGGTCGCTGCAGCGGATCGCCTACCAGTCGTCGGTCGCCCAGCTAGTGCCCAAGCAGTACCTCGGCCACGCGATGGGGCTCGCGCAGCTGTCCAACGGCTTCGCGCAGCTGCTCATGCCGGTGATCGCCGCCGGCCTGCTGGCCGCGATCCAGCTGTCCGGGATCCTGGTCCTCGACATGGTGAGCTACGCCTTCGCCATCGTCAGCCTGCTGTTCGTCCGGTTCCCCGACCTGCTCGGCTGGCGCCCTCGGGAACCGCTGCTGACGGCGATCGCAGGCGGGCTGAAGTACTCGTGGAACCACCGCGGTTTCCGCACCATGCTGCTGTACTTCGCGCTGGCCAACGTCTTCCTGGCGCCCGCGCTGGTGCTCGTCTCGCCGCTGGTGCTCTCGTTCGGCACGGTCACCGACGTCGCCCAGGTCGCGCTGGCCGAGGCGGTCGGAGCCGTGGTCGGCGGCATCGGGATGGCCCTGTGGGGCGGCCCCCGCAAGCGGCGGATGGTCGGCGTGCTCGCGGGCAACGTCGGCATCGCGCTCGGCTGCCTGGTGATGGGCCTGCGGCCGTCGCTGATCGTGGTCGCGGCCGGGGTGTTCCTGCTGGCCGCGGCGATGGCCGTGTCGCAGGGCATCTACGCGACGCTGGTGCAGGTCAAGGTGCCGCAGCGCTACCACGGCCGGGTGTTCGCGATCAACCAGACGATCACCTGGTCCACTCTGCCGATCGGGTTCGCGGTGCTGGCGCCCGTCGCGGTCGGCTGGTTCACGCCGCTGCTGGCTCCGGGCGGCGCCTTGGCCGGATCGGTCGGCTCGGTGCTCGGCACCGGGGAAGGCCGCGGTGTCGGGCTCGTCTACGTCGTCTACGCCCTGATCCTGCTGCTGATCAACATCGGCGGGTTCGCCGTGAAGCTGCTGCGCCGGTTCGACACCGAGGTGCCGGATTCGCTGCCGGACGACCTGGTGGGCGCGCAGGTGCGCGAGCGCAAGCTCGCCGGGAAGGAGGCCGCGTGAGCGTCGTGGTGCTGATCAGGGAGGCACGCGGGCACTGGGTCGGCGAGGTCGCCGCCGCGGTGCACGCGGCCGGCCACCGCGCGGTCCTGTTCGCCCCGCCGGTGGACGCGGCCGAGCGGACGTCGCTCGCCGCGATCGTCGACGAGGTGGTGGCGGTCGACGACGTCTACGACGCCGAAGCCGTCGCCGCGAAGATCCGCGGGATCACCCCGGCACCCGCGGCGGTGATCACCGGCTCCGACGGCGCCATCGAGAGCACCGCCCGGGTCGCCGAGCTGCTCGGCGTGGCGCGCTGCCCGGCGTCGGCGTTCACCCGGGCGGCCAGCAAGTTCGCCGTCCGGGAAGCCCTCGCGGCGGCCGGGCTGCCGGGACCGGGGTTCGCGCTGCTCTCCTCGGCGTCCGATGCCGCCGAGGTCGCCGGGCGCGTGGGACTCCCGGCGATCGTCAAGCCGGTCAACGGCGCGGGCAGCAACCTCGTCCGCACGGTGTCCACAGTGGACGAACTGGCGGCGGCCTACGAGCTGCTGGCGGCCCGGCTGCCCGAGTCCGCCGACCCGCGCTACCACCGCCCGCTGGGAACGCTGGACCCGGCGAAGACGTTCCTCGTCGAAGGCCTGCTGCGCGGCCCGGAGTACGCCGTCGACGTGCTCATCCGCGACGGCGTCCCCGAGCCGGTCGAGATCCTCGACAAACCCCTGATCGACGAGCGCAAGTTCGAGCTGGTCCTGTCCTGCCCGCCCGAGGGGCTCACCGACGAGCGGGCCGCGCTGGTCGGCGAAGCGGCGTCCGCCGCGGTGAAAGCCCTGGGCCTGGACAACACCGTGGCGCACGTCGAGATCATCGACGACGAGCGGCGCGGCCCGACGATCGTCGAGGTCAACGCCGGCCGCCCGGCGGGCTCGATCATGCCGCTGCTGGCCAAGCTGCGGACCGGCATCGACGTCTTCGCCGAACTGACCACGCTGGCCCTCGGCGCGCCGCCACCCGCGCGGGAACCGGCGAAACTGCCGATCCAGCTGGGCATGCTGATCCTCTACGCCACCGGCTCCGGCACGCTGACCGGCATCGGCGGGCTCGACGACATCGCCGCCCTGCCCGAGGTGATCGACGTCGTCACCACCGTCTCGCCCGGCCAGGTACTCACCGACGAGCAGGAGACCTACGCGGTCAACCTGGTCGTCGCCGGGTTCGCCGACCACGACGACCTCGTGTCGCTGCACGCCGAGGCGAGCAAACTGATCCGGCTGGAGGTCTCGTGAAGACCGCGTTCGTCGTCCGCGAGACCCGCGGGCACTGGATCCGGGACGTCGTGGCGGCCGTGCGCCGGGAGGGCTTCCGGGCCGAGCTGGTCACCGAGGCCCTGGACGACGCCGAACGCGCCGAGCTGACGCCGATCGTGGACGGCTTCGTGGTCGTCGACGACGTCCGTGATCCGGAGGCGGTCGCCGACGCGATCCGGGCCCGCGACCCCGAACCCGGGGGAGTGCTCACCGCCGCCGAGGGCATCATCGCGAGCACCGCCCGGGTGGCCGGACTGCTCGGCGTCGCCCGCTGCCCGGCCGACGTCTTCACCGTGACGCACAACAAGTTCGCCGTGCGGCAGGCGCTCGCCGAAGCGGGTCTGCCGGGACCGCGCTGCGCGTTGTTCGCCGACCCGTCGGACGCCGGGAAGATCGCCGCGGAGGTCGGTCTCCCGGCGATCGTCAAACCGGTGAACGGCGCCGCGAGCACCCTCGTCCGCACGGTATCCACAGTGGACGAACTGACCGCGGCCTACGACCTGCTCGCGACCCGGCTCCCGCAGTCACCGGACGCGCGGTACCACCGCACCCTGCCCGGATCGATCGACCCGCTGCGGGTCTTCCTGGTCGAGGGCCTGCTCCAAGGCCCCGAGTACGCGGTGGACGTGCTGATCCGCGACGGCGTCGCGGAGCCGGTCGGGATCGTGGACAAGACGCTGATCGACGACCGCAAGTTCGAGCTGGCGATGGTCTGCCCGCCACTCGACCTGCCCGAAGAGCGTGCGACGGCGATCCGGTCGGCGGTGATCGACGCCGTCCTCGCCCTGGGCCTCGACCACACCTGCGCGCACGTCGAGATCATCGACGACGCGCAGCGCGGCCCGACGATCGTCGAAGTGAACGCCGGCCGCCCGGCCGGGGGCGCGCAGCCCGCCCTGCTCAAGCTGGCCACCGGCATCGACGTCACCGCCGAAGCCGTCTCGCTCGCCCTCGGCACCCCGCCGCCCGCGCGGGGCCGCGGCCTGCCCGTGCCGGTGGGCTACCTGGTCGTCTACGCCGACGGCGCCGGGCGGCTGGTGCGCGTCACCGGGACCGACGACGTCGCCGACCTGCCCGAAGTCCTCGAAGTCGTCACCATCGTCACGCCCGGCCAGGTGCTCACCGGCGACCAGGAGGTCTACGCCGTCAACATCTTCGCCGCCGGGTTCGCCGACGCCGAGGACCTGGCCGCGCTGCACACCGAGGCCACCAAGCTGATCCGCATCGAACTGGAGGAGTCATGACCGCCGATCTCGCGGCGCCGCTGGGGCAGCTCGAAGGCAACGAGCACACCCGCATCGCCGTCCACCAGGTCCCCGACCTCGCGTGGGTCGAGGCGCACCTGCCGGACCTGCAGGCCCACCTGCGCGACCACGGCGCGATCCTGCTGCGCGGCCTGCCGGTCGACCTCGACCTGTTCAACCGGGTCACCGAGACCATCGGCGGCGCGCTGCTCACCTACACGGAGCGCTCGACGCCGCGCTCGGCGGTGGCCGGCAACATCTACACCTCGACGGAGTACCCGCCCGCCGAGTCGATCCCGATGCACAACGAGAACTCCTACTCGGCGCACTGGCCGGCCCGGCTGTTCTTCCTGTGCGACACGGCGGCGGCGACCGGCGGCGCCACGCCGATCGCCGACAGCCGGGCGGTGTTCCGGTTGCTGCCGGAGGACCTGCGTGAACGGTTCGCCGGCGGCGTCACGTACGCGCGGGCGTTCCGCGAAGGCCTCGGGCTCACCTGGCAGGAGGCGTTCCAGACCGACGACCGCGCCGTCGTCGAGGAGTACTGCGCCCGCAACGGCCAGACCCTCGAATGGACCGAGGAGGGCCTGCGCACCCGGCACGTCCGCCCGTCCTTTGTGGACGAACCGGATACCGGCGAGACCGTGTGGTTCAACCAGGCCAACCTCTTCCACGTCTCCAGCCTCGGCGAGGAGGTCAGCGAAGCGCTGCTGGAGCTGTACCCGGAAGCCGACCTGCCGCGCAATGCCTACTTCGCCGACGGCAGCCCGATCCCGGACGCGGACCTGGCGAAGGTCCGCGAGGTCTACGACGAGGTCAGCTACGCCTTCCCGTGGCAGGCCGGCGACGTGATGGTGATCAACAACATGCTGCACGCCCACGGCCGCGAACCGTTCACCGGCAAGCGCCGCATCCTCGTCGCGATGACCGGATGACCGAGGCGTCCGCCCGGCCGGTGGTGGTCCTGCTGGCCCACCCCCGGCCGGGCAGTTTCAACCACGCGCTCGCCGAACGGGTGCGGGCCGCGCTGGCGCAGGCCGGGCGGCCGGTGCGGTTCCACGACCTGTACGCCGAAGGCTTCGACCCGGTGCTCACCGCGGAAGAGGCGTACACCAGCGGCACCCACGCCGAAGATTTCCTCGCCGCCGAGCCGGATCCACTGGTCCGGCGGCACCGCGAGGAGCTGCGTGACGCCGCCGGGCTCGTCGCGATTCACCCGAACTGGTGGGGCAAACCGCCGGCGATCCTCAGCGGCTGGCTCGACCGGATCCCGGTCCCCGGCGTCGCCTACCGGCTCGACGACGCGGGCGGCGCCCCCGAGTCGTTGCTCGCCCTGGAGCACCTGTTCGTCGTCAACACCTCCGACACCCCGGAGGAGCGCGAGCGGACGCTGTTCGGCGACCCGCTCGACGCGATCTGGCGCCGTTGCCTCGCGCCCTACCTCGGCGAGCCGGCCGTGACCCGGCTGGTCCTGCGGGTGGTCGCGGACGCCGGCGCGGACCGCCGCGCGCGGTGGCTGGCCGACGTCGAAGCCGAGGTCACGCGGTTGTTCGGCGGTCGCTGACCGGTTCCGGCCAATTCCGGTGAAGACCTTGAGGCGGTTTCGCGCGGCGTGCGACTCTCGGGCCGTCCGGTAACCGGATTCACCGAGGGAGAACCGTGAGCGAACTCGAGCGCATGGCCGAAGAACGCCGGCTCCGCCGGGAGCACACCCCGGAGGCGCCGGCCGGGCAGCAGTGGGGCACCTGCGTCAGCGTCCAGGCGACCGGCGACCGGCGCCGCCGGTTCGCCCGCGTACTGCTGGCGAGCGGCCTGGTGATCACCGCCTACCTCCCGCTGAACGTCGCCGCGCCCGCCGTCGACGCGCCGGTCCTGGTGCAGACCCGGGCGATCGGCGACAAGGGCGGCGACTCCGTGGCCGTGGTGAACGACCAGAAGCCGCCCGGCGGCGAGATCGTGGCGTCCTGACGGTGGCCGACGTGCGCACCGTCTCGATGATCACCTTGGGCTGCGCGCGCAACGAGGTCGACTCCGACGAGCTGGCCGCGCGCCTGGGCGAATCGGGCTGGCGCCTTGCCGAACCGGGCGCCGAAGCCGACGTCGTCGTGGTGAACACCTGCGGGTTCATCGAAGCCGCGAAGAAGGAGTCCATCGACACCGTCCTGGCCGCGTCCGGCACGGGCGCGAAAGTGGTCGCCGTCGGCTGCATGGCCGAGCGCTACGGCCGTGAACTCGCCGACGCGCTGCCCGAAGCCGCCGCCGTGCTGTCGTTCGACGACTACCCGGAGATCGGCGCCCGCCTCGAAGACGCCTTGACCGGACGCGCGCACCCCGCGCACACCCCGCGGGACCGCCGGATGCTGCTGCCGATCACGCCGGTGCAGCGGCCCGCCGCGGTGACCGCGCCGGTTCCCGGTCACGGCCCGGCCGGCGGCCCGAGGCCGTTGCGGTACCGGCTCGGCGGCGGTCCGGTCGCCCCGCTCAAGCTGGCGTCGGGCTGCGATCGGCGGTGCACGTTCTGCGCCATCCCGAGCTTCCGCGGCGCGTTCGTGTCCCGCCCGCCCGCCGAGATCCTCGCCGAAGCCGAATGGCTGGCCGGCCACGGCGTCCGCGAACTCGTGCTGGTGAGCGAGAACTCGACGTCGTACGGGAAGGACCTGGGCGACCTGCAGGCGCTCGAGAAGCTGCTGCCGCGGCTCACGGCCGTCGTCGACCGGGTGCGAGTGAACTACCTGCAGCCCGCCGAACTGCGCCCGAGCCTGCTCGAGACGATCGCCGGGACACCCGGGGTGGCGCCGTACTTCGACCTGTCGTTCCAGCACGCCAGCGGTGCGGTGCTGCGCCGGATGCGCCGCTTCGGCGACCGGGAACGGTTCCTGCAACTCCTGGAGAAGATCCGCGCGGCGGCCCCGGAAGCGGGGGTGCGGTCGAACTTCATCGCGGGCTTCCCGGGCGAGACCGACGCCGAGTTCGCGGAGGTCAAGCGCTTCCTCGAGGAAGGCAGGCTGGACGTCGCCGGCGTGTTCGGCTATTCGGACGAGGACGGCACGGAAGCCGTCGGGCTGCCCGGCAAAGTGCCTCCGGACGTGCTCGCGCGGCGCGTCGAGGAACTGTCGCTCCTGGCGGAGGAAACCGGCAGCCGGCGCGCGCGGGAGCGGGTCGGCTCGGTCGTGGAGGTGCTGGTCGGGCCGGCCGGGCACGGCTGGGCCGCGCACCAGGGCCCCGAGGTCGACGGCGTCGTCACCTTCACCGGGACGCGGCCCGCGGCGGGCGAACTGGTCCGGGCCGAAGTCACGGGCGCCGACGGTCCGGATCTCGAAGCGCGGCTCCGGCCGGCGTAGGTCAGCCGACGTGGTCGGCGAGCTGGGCGTTGTCGTAGACGGTGACCGTGTCGCAGGCCGGGCTGACCGACGAGGACGAGGCGCCGGTGACGATCAGGGCGATCGGGTAGCTGTCGTACTGCCACACGCAGCTGTAGTGGTCCTTGCCCTGGCTGTCGGTCCACGCGCCGCGGACCGCGGAGCCGATGACCGTGGACGGGTTGTCCTTCAGCGTGAAGTTCTTCCGGTCGGCGCCCGTCGCGGTCCGGGTTTCCCGGAATCAGCCCGGTTCGCCGCGGTCGCGGTGCCGGGCCGAGGTGAGGACCGCCCAGACGACCTTGCCGCCGGACCACCGGTGGCTGCTGCCCCACACCTTCGCCGCGTGGGCGACGATGTAGAGGCCGAGCCCCGGGCTGCGGACGTCCGACCGCTCCAGCAGCACCGCGGGGTGCGGGTCGTCGTCCGCCACGGCCACGGTCAGCAGACCCCGGCGCAGGTCGAGCCGCATCCGCGGGACCGACGACGTGTGCCGGACGGCGTTGTCGGCCAGCTCACCGGCGATCAGGGCGCCGTCGTAGATCAGCTCGGGCACGTCCCACTGCCCGGCCAGTTCGCGGACGAACGACCGGGCCAGCGGCGCCGCGTTGGCCGTGCGGGGCAGGGTCCGGTCCACCCGGTGCCGGACCGGTGTGCTCTGGTGGTGCTCGGCGGTCTCGACGTCCGGGTGCACCGCGACGAAGCGGTCGATCCCGGAGCGGTGGAGCAGCCGCAGGTGCGCGTTCCGGCTGGTGACCAGGGAAAGCGGGATGCCCGGCCAGTCGCCGATGCGCCGCGCGACCAGCGGGAAGACGCTGGCCGGCGCGAGCTCGCCCATCGTGAGGGCGGTGACGTCGGCGACGATCCCCGGCGGCGTGTCCGCCGCGACCTTGAGCAGCCCGTCCCGCAGCGACGCGTACCCGGGGAGGTCCAGCTCCCCGTTGACGGTCACCAGGGCACTGTCGGGCCGGGGTGTCAGGCGCAGCGTCAGTTCCGGAGGCACGAAGTCCTTCAGACCTGCCCCGCGCAACGTTGCCGGGTCGCCACCGCGGAAGGCTCCATGCCGGACCACGCTAGTCGTGATCGCGCGCCGCGGGGTACTCCGTAGTGACGAACTCGCGTTGCGCGCCAGAGGGACCGCGTGGGGTACGACCGGCTCGGCGTTTCTCGTGTCGGGGGCGCGCTCGGCACCGACCTCGCCACAGCGTTGGCGCTGCTGCGCGGCCACGCCCGTCGCACCGGCCGGCGCCTGACCGACGTCGCCCGGGCGGTCGTCACGCGCGCCGAAGACGTGCGGCAGCTCCTCGGCTCCGAGGCCGACCGGGACCGAACTGCCGGCTTGCCCGCGATGCGTTCGGCCCGGTGATGACCGGGACTGTCCACATCGGACCGGAGAGTTGCCGGTTGCCGACGCGGAGTGTGCTCGACTTCGGTCGTCTCGTGCCGGGCCGCGCGTTCGTCAGACCGCGGCGTACCGGATCACCCGGCGCAGCCGGCGGATCGCGCGGAACTGGGCCACCCGCACCGCTTCCGGGCTCGGCATGCCGAGCAGCGCCGCCGTCTCCTCGGCGGAATAGCCGAGCAGCACCCGCAGCGTCACCACCTGGCGGTAGTGCCGCGGCAGCCGGTTCAGCACCCGCCTGACCTGCAGGTGTTCTTCGATCCGCGCGAAGTCGTCGGCCGCGGCCGGGAGACGCCAGGCCGGGTCGGTCGCCGCCTCCGGGTCGGGGAGCGGGGTGAACCGTTCGTGGCTGCGGTGGCGATCCCGGTGCACGTCGGCGGTCTTGTGCGCCGCGATGCCGAACACCCACGAGAGGAACTTGTCGGAGCGGTACCGGTAGCGCGGCAGGGCCACGAGCACCGCGAACAGCACTTCCTGGGTGCAGTCCTCGGCCGTCGTCGTCGCGTTCTCGCGGCCGAGCCGCTTGCGGCAGTAGGCGAGCACGATCGGCCGCAGCAGCCGGAAAAGCCGCTGGATGGCCTCGTGATCACCGCCGATCGCGTCGTGGACGAGCGGGACGTCCGGCGGCGGCGCTGGTCCCACGGTGGTCTCCCGGGTCGGCACCGGGGCGGGAACGCCGCCGGCGCGCTCGGCCATCGGGGTCCGGGACGGCTCGCGTGGTCCCTTTCACCGTAGCGGAAGATCGACCTTCGAGTCCTTTGTGGATGGACGGGACGCCGTCAGCGGAAGCTGTCGAGGGCGAGCTTGGCGGCGGCCGCGATCAGCCGGTCGTCGTACTTCGCGTCCTCCGTCTTCCGGTCCGACATGATCACGAGCACGATCGGCGCCCGCCCGGGCGGCCAGACGACGGCGATGTCGTTGCGCGTCGCGTACGAGCCGGTGCCGGTCTTGTCGGCGACGGCCCAGCCCGCCGGCGCGCCCGCCCGGATCAACGCCCCGCCGGTGGTGTTGGCCCGCATCATGCCGGTCAGCACCGCCCGCTTTTCCGGCGGCAGCGCCGAGCCGAGGGTGAACGCCCGCAGACTGGCGGCCATCGCCCGCGGGGTGCTGGTGTCCCGGATGTCCCCGGGCGCGAGGTCGTTGAGCCCGGGCTCGGTCCGGTCGGCGTGGGTGGTCGTGTCGCCGATCCCGCGCAGCGCGGCGCCGAGCCCGGCCGGTCCGCCGAGCTCGCGGAACAGCAGGTTCGCGGCCGTGTTGTCGCTGTAGCGCAGGGCGGCGTCCATCGCGTCGCGCAGGGAGATGCCGGTGTCGACGTGCTTTTCGGTGATCGGCGAATACTCCTGCAGGTCGGCCCGGGTGTACTTGAGCACCTTGCCGAGCCCGGGCAAGCCGGTGCGCTGGAGCACGGCGCCCGAGGAGAACACCTTGTGCGTCGAGGCGTACCCGAAGCGGTCGTCGGCGTGCCGCGTGACTTCGCGGCCGCTGCCGGTGTCGATCGCGTAGACGCCGAGCCGGGCGTCGAACCGGGTCTCGAGCGGCGCGAAGTCCGGTTGCGCCACGACGGTGGCGGCCGGCTGGGAAGACGACTGGGACGACGGTGTCTGCGCCGGGGGCGCGGCTTCCGGAGCGGCGCAAGCGGTCAGCGTGACGAGCGCCGTCGCGGCGAGCGCGGCCCTCCTGACGTGGGGGAACGACACGGCACTTCCTTTCGGTCTTGATCGGCTCTCGCAGTCTCGCCGCGTCCGCTCATGCTGTCCAAGACGGAAATGAACGGTTCGATGCCACAATCGCATAGAGTGTGGTGGTGGACCTGATCGGCTGCTGCAGGGCGTTCGTGAGCGTGAGCGAGGCCGGAAGCTTCACCGCGGGCGCGGCGGTCGCGCGGATCCCGCAGCCGGTCGCCAGCCGCCGGATCGCCGCGTTGGAACGCCACCTCGGCGAGCGGCTCTTCGACCGGTCGACCCGCCGGGCGACGCTCACCCCGTTCGGCCGCGACATGCTGCCGTCGGCGAAACGCCTCGTGCGGCTGGCCGAGGCGATGGAACACGACGCCCGGCGCGCCCGGCTGCGGCCGATGCGGGTGGCCGTCCCGGACACGTGCGGCGTCCGCGACCTCGCCGAGCTCGCCGCCGAGGCCCGCGTGCTGGAGGTCCACTTGGAGTTCCGCGCGGCGGCGCCGGGGGAACGGGCCGAGCTCGTCCGCACCCAGGAGGTGCGCGCCGCGCTCGTCGCGGTCCCCGCCGAGGAGGGTGCGTGGACCGTGCCGCTGGGCCTGGCCGGTGTGGCGCCGCCGCCGTCGCGGGTCGTGCACCTGGAGACCCTGCGCGTCGGCCGGTCGGGTGGCGCGCGCCGGTGTGTGTGGCTCCAGCCCGAGGACGACGTCCCGCACGTCCGCGACCGGGTCCTGCGGATCCGCGACGCCGTCGGCCTGCAACCCGCCCAAGTCGCCGTGGCCGGGTCGCTGACCTCGGCGGCGGCGGACGTCTTCGGCTCGGCGGACCTGCTGCTGTGCTCCGCCGCGCAGGCCGCCGACCTCGGGCTACAGTGGCGGCCGATCGGGGAGATCGACCTGGCGCGCGGCTTCGACGTCACCGCCGCGCTGGGGGAGGACGCCGACCGGCTGCGCACCGTGTTGTGGGCCCCGGTCGGGCGATGTCTCGGCGCGACCGGGGTTTGAGGGGGCGGGTTGAGCACCGAAACGCTGGTCCGGGAGCTGCGGGCCGAGCTGGCCGACGGCGGGCTCCGCGGCTCGTTCCTGGTCCGCGACCTGGCCTCCGGGCAGGAACTGGGGATCGACCCGGACCGGGTGTTCCCGATCGCGTCGCTGGTCAAGGTCCCGCTCGCGGCGGTGACCCTGGAGCGGATCCGCCGGGGCGAGCTCGACGGCGCGACCCAGGTCGAGATCGAGCCCGCTGGCATCACGACGCCGGGCCCGATCGGGCTGACCCGGTTCCGCCACCCGGCCCGCGTCGCCGTCGACGACCTGGTCTACCTGAGCACCTCCCTGAGCGACGGCGCCGCGGCCGACGTCCTGTTCGAGCTGACCCCGCCGGCCGACGTCACCCGGATGCTGGACGAGTGGGGTGTCCCCGGCATCGCCGTCCGCCACCTGATGCGCGACCTCGTCGACACCCCGGCCGAGCGGTTCGGGTCCGGCGACGTCGACCTGGCCCATTCGCTGGCCATCGGCGCGTCCACGGCCGGCCAGGGCCACCGGCTCGCACAGCTGGACGTCACGCGCGCGAACGCCGCGTCGGCACGGGCGCTGCTCGATCTGCTGCAGGTCCTGTGGACGCCGTCGAAGATCGACCCGGAGGTGGCCGCCGGCGTCCGGGACCTGATGGGACTCAACGTCCTGCGCCACCGCCTGACGCCCGACTTCGCCTCGGACGCCGCGAAGTGGTCGTCGAAGACCGGGACGCTGCTGAACCTGAGGCACGAAGCGGGCGTCGTCGAACACGCCGGAGGCCGCACGTTCGGTGTCGTCGCCCTCACCGAGTCCCGCGTGCCGGCGGTGCTCCAGCCCGAGGCGGAGGTCCTGATGGCCCGGGTCGCCCGGGCGTTGCGGGACCACCTGCGCGCGGCCTGAAAACCGGTTGGGCGCGGCATTTCCGGCGCCTAGGCTCCGCGGGTGACCTTCACGAGACCCGAGCCGCCGTACTACGCCGTGATCGTCAGCAGCAAGCTGGACGCCGGCCACCTCGACGGCTACGCGCCGATGGACCAGCGCATGACCGAACTCGGCCGAGCCCAGCCGGGCTACCTCGGCCGCGAGTCGAAAACCGACGCGGACGGCCGCGAGCTGACGGTCCTGTACTACCGCGACGCCGAGTCGATCGCGGCGTGGAAGCAGCACCCGGAGCACCTCGAGGCGCAACGGCGAGGCCGGGAGCAGTGGTACGCGGACTACCACATCGAGGTCGCCAAGGTGGAGCGCGCGTACGGCTTCAAGCGCTAGCGCCCGGACCGGAACCTCGACCGTTGTGCCGGTTCCGTCGTGAGTGTTGAGGAGGGTTAGAACCGCCCTAACCACTCACGACAAGCCGCGGCAGACCACGTGAGCGGCGGCCGCTGTTTCGGGGCGCCGCACTCGCCGGGCTGAGCTGCTCTGCCCGCCGCGGGCAGGCTGTGCTGGCAGGGTCGCCCGGCAGGTCGAATTGCTCGGCCGGCCGCAGGCCAGGCCGTAGTGGCTGGTGCGGTCGCCGAGCGGCGCCCGCCAGGTCGGAGTCGCGCCGCCCGCGACGGGCAAGTCCGTGTTGGCTGGTGCGGTCGCCGATCGCCGAGCGGCGCAGGCCAGGTCTGCTCGCCGGGGGCAGATCGGGATGGCCCGGGCGCGGGTTGCCGAGCGGCGCAGGCCAGGTCTGCTCGCCGGGAGCAGATCGTGATGGTCGGCGTGGGTTGCTGAGCGGCGCCCGCGAGGTTGGGTTGCGTTGCCCGTGGCGGGCAGGTCCGTGTTGCCGGTCGCCAGTCGCCAGCCGCCGGGTGGCGTAGGGCAGGCCTGCTCGTCGACGTCCAGGCCGTGATGGCCGGCGCGGTCGCCGAGCGGCGCCCGCCAGGTCGCGGTGCTCTGCTCGCGGCCCGCCGTTCCGCGCCGGCCGGCACCGAACGCCCAACCGCGCGTGGCCGAGCCTGCGCGCCGTGGCCGAGCGTGCGCCGTGGCCCACGCGCTCCGGTCAGACCGCCGCTTTCACCCCGAAGTCGACCTCCTCGGTCTTCACCGTGCCCGCCGTCCGCCCCGGCGCCGTCTGGAACTGCCAGTACAGGTTCGTGTGTGCGATGACCTGCCCCGGCGGGGGCGCGCCGTACGCCGAGAGGTCTTCGGTCGTGTGCGCGTCGGCGACCAGGGTCGCGTCGTAGCCGCGGGCGAGCGCGCCGTGCAGGGTGGAGCGGATGCACGCGTCCGTCTGGGCGCCCGCCACCACCAGCCGGCCGATGCCTCGCGCGGCCAGCACGCTCTCGAGGTCGGTGTCCTCGAACGAATCGCCGTAGGCCTTGTGCACCAGCGGTTCCTCGTCGCGGCGGACGAGCTCGGGGATGTACTGCCAGGTTTCGCTGTCGCGCGGCAGCTCGGCGCTGGTGTGCTGCACCCACACGACATCGACGCCCGCCGAGCGCGCTTTGTCCACCAGCGCCCCGATGTTGGCGACGACGGCCTCTCGGTCGTGGGCCTCCCGCATGACGCCGTTCTGCACGTCGACGACGAGCAGCGCGGTCTTCGGACGGTCGGTGAGTGTGGTCATGATCCCTCCCGGTGCGTGGTCGCGCCCACTCTAAGCGGGACCACCGACATTTTCGCGCGCTGCCCGCTCGGTGTGCGAAGTCCGGGGGAGCGGCCACGGTGAGGCCGGCTCGGGTTCCTGCTCCAGGCCGGTCAGCACGGCTCCGATCAGCCGCTCGGCCTGGCGGTCGATCGCGCGCGGGCCGTCGAACCGGACGAGGCCGTCGGCCAGGAGGGTGGCGAGGCCGTGCATCGCCGACCAGACGACGATCTCCGCCCCGGGCCGCGCCGACGCGGGCAAGCCGCCTTCTTCGGCCAGCCGGTCGAGTTCGGCCGCGAAGACGTCGTGCGGGTGCGGCGAAACCGGCTCGCCGGGTTCCGCGCGGTGCGCCGCGAAGATCAGCCCGGCGACCGCGGGGTCCTCGATCGCCCAGCGGACGTAGTCGCGCGCGGCCGCGACGAGCCGGTGCCGCGGGCCACCCCGGGCGCGCGCGGCGGCGCGGGCCATGCGGTCGCCGAGGCGGGCGACCAGCCGGTCCGACAGGGCCCGGACCAGCGCGTCCCGCGACGCGAAGTGGTGGTAGGCCGCACTCGGGCTGACGCCGATCCGCACCGTCGCCTCCCGCAGGCTCCAGCCGTCGGCGCCGCGTTCGCGGACCAGCGCCTCGGCGCCGTCGAGCAGCGCGTCGCGCAGGTCGCCGTGGTGGTACCGCTCACGTGCCATGACGTCGATCTTAACACCGATCAGAATCTGTACTATGTTCAGATCAGGAACTGAACACCGATCAGATAGGAGCCCGGACATGACCGCAGACCTGCCCGATGTGACACAGGCGCCGCCGCCGATCGTGGGCGGCGAGCCGGTCGAGGTGGCCGGCGGCGTCTTCGTCCTGCGCGACAACCGGGTGCCGCTCGTGCCCAACATCGGCTTCGTGGTCGGTGACCGGGCGACGCTGGTCGTCGACACCGGCCTCGGCCGCCGCAACGGCGAATACGTGCTCGCACAAGCGAAGCGGCTCGCGAATGGACGGCCGCTGTACCTGACGACGACGCATTTCCACCCGGAGCACGGCTTCGGCGCGGAGGCGTTCGCCGGCGCGGCGACGATCATCGCCAACCGGAGGCAACGCGACGAACTGGCCGGCAAAGGCGCCGGATACGTCCGGATGTTCAGCGGCCTCGGCGAAGCCATCGCCGCCGAACTGAAGGACGTCACCTTCGTCGATCCGGACGTCGTCTACGAAGGCCGGGCGGAGCTCGACCTCGGCGGTCACCGCGTCGTGCTGCGGGAATGGGGCCCGGCGCACAGCGCGGGCGACCAGACCGTGCTCGTCGACGGCCGCGTGCTGTTCACCGGCGACCTCGCGGAGACCCGGATGTTCCCGATCGCGCCGTACTTCCCGCCGTACGACACCGACTTCGACGGCGCCCGCTGGATCGCCGCGCTGAGCGGGATGGCCGAGCCGGCCCCGGAAGTGGTCGTCCCGGGACACGGCGAAATCGCGGACGTCACGCTGCTCCACGAGATCCGCGGCTACCTGGAGCACGTCCAGGCCGAGGTGACGCGGTTGAAGACCGCCGGCGCGTCCGCGGCGGAGACGGCGGCGAAGCTCGACGAGGACGCGCGGGCCCGGTGGCCGGAGTGGGCCAATCCCGAGTGGATCGGCCTGGCGGCCACCGCGTTCCACGCCGCGGGCTGACCTTCCGGCGAACCGGACCGCGGCTCCGTACGATGTCCACCATGGACTACACGCTGCTGGCCGTCGTCGTGCTGGTCGCGGCCGTCGCCCTGGGGGCCTCGGCCAGCGATCGCCGGATCAACCGCGTCGAGCGCCGCCTCTCGCTGATGGAACAGAAGCTCGACGCCATCGCCGGGCACCTCGGCGTCACCGTGGCGGAGCCGGCGCAGCCGCAGCTCGCGGACCTGCCCGAGGTGCGGAGGTACCTGCAGGAGGGCAAGAAGATCCAGGCGATCAAGGCCTACCGCGAGAGCACCGGCGCGGGCCTCAAGGACGCGAAGGACGCCGTCGAGCGGCTGGCCTAGCCGCCCAGGGCCGGGGCGGCGTGGCGGACGCGCAGGACGTCCGCGATCACCGTGTCGGCCACCAGGCGCTGCTCTTCGTCCAGCGGCTCGCCCGGTGCCGCGATCGCCGAGCCGCCCAACGCCTGCGCGGCCTCCGCGGTGAAGTCCGCCATCGGTGTCGGGCCGCCGCGCAGCAGCAACGCTCCCGCCGACGCCGCGAGTCCGCGCAGACCTTCCGCGGCCGCGTCCAGCGCGGCCTGCTGATCGGGCCCGGGCGCCTTGCTCCCCGGCTCCGGCGCGCGCAGGTCCTGCTGGGCGCGGGCCGCGGCGCGGAACCGGGGAGCCAGGCGCCCGGCCGACTCGCCCCGCAGCACCGCCGCGACGGCGGTGAGCAGCTCACGGGTCGTGTCGACGGCTTCGTCGAACCGCTCGGCCAGCGACGGCTTCCGCACCCCCGGCACGGCGGCGAAGCCGAACAGCAGCGCGATCACGACGGCCAGCACCATCAACAGCACGTACTCCACCAGCAGCGTCCGCGCGTCGAGGTGCTTGGTCGCCGAGTTCATCCCGACGCTCATGAGCACCATGCACCCGTTGAACACCAGCGGCCGGCTCTGCATCAGCGGGAACCCGGCCAGCAGCGCGATCAGCGCGAGCGGCAGCAACGCGCCGGGCGGCAGCAGCCACAGCACCAGCGCCAGCACGACCGCGCCGCCCAGCGCGCCGCCGACCCGCTGCCACGCCTTGCTCAGCGTGTCCCGCCACTCCGGCTGCAGCACCGCGAACGTCGTCATGAGGAACGACACGGTGAGCGGATCGCCCGGCCGGAACCGCGCGACGATCAGGGCGAGCAGCATCCCGAGCGCGCACCGGACCGCGTGCCGCAGCTGAGCGGAACGCCAGGACAGCGCGCCCTCGGCCTCGCGGCGCAACGCCGCCCGCACGGCGGCGCGGGGAACGTCCACAACGGACTCGTCGCGCGTCAGCACGGCGTCGCGGACCGCGTCGACGCCGGACCACAGCTCGTCGACGAGCCGCCGCGTCTCACCGGGAAGGGCGACGCCGGAGCCGGGACGCTCGGCCGCGGGCAGGTCGTCCGGGACGTCCTTGGCGCGGACGGCTTCGGCAAGCCGGCCGAGTTCGGCCTCCGCCGCGTCGAGGATCGTGCGGAGCGCGGCCGACTGGTCCTCGGTGAGCGTCCGCCGCCGGTCGTCGAGGACGGCGGCGGTGGCGCGCGCCCGCATCCCCGCGCCCAGGACTCGGGTCTGCCACTGCCGCGGCCGGTCGGCCAGCCACAGCCGCACTGCGCGTTCGGCGATGTCCTTGCCGCCGCCCGCGAGCGCGTCGGCCAGAGCCTCGCGCGTGGGCTTGCCGGGGTCGCCGATGCCGAGCAGCAGCCGCAGCACGATCGCCACCCCGACGGCGAGCGCGGGCGCGCCGATGATCTGCCCGGCGGTCGCGGTGCCGGTCAGCTGGAAGCCGTAACCGAACACCGACGCCATCCCCAGCCCGAGCCCGACCGTGACGAACCGCGGCCCGAGCGCGGGCAGCAGCGCGGCGGCGAACACGACGACGGTCAGCAGCGCGATCGCGGTGATGTCCGACACCGCGCCCAGCAACCGCGGCCCGGCCACGCCGGCGACCACGACGGGTGCGTAGCCGGCGAGCAGCACGAGGTCGGACCGCAGTGGCCCGCCCGTGGCGGCGATGAAGCAGAACAACGCCGTCAGCCCGGCGAGGATCACCGTGTTCCCGAGGCCGATCGCCACCCCGATACCCGCCGTCGCGCCGATGACGACCACCACGAACCCGAGCATCCCGACGCCTTTGACCAGGCCTTTCACCACATCAGCCCTTCGCCTCGCGTACCGCCGTGATCATCTTGGCGCACCCGGGGCCGAAATGTGGGTTGCACTTGGTTCAAGTCGTCGGAACGGCGTCGTTTCGTCGCTGACGGATCAGCTGCGCCGGGCTCGGTTCCACCTCGGCGACGGCCGCTCGGAGGGCGGCACCCGCGTGCGGTCCGCCGAAACACTGCACCGCGTGCGTGGGCCGACCGTGCCGCTGCGGGCGAGCACGGTTCAACAGGCCGTCGTCCGCCGGGCGCTCGAGCATGGCCTGCAGGGTCAGCGCGGGTACTTCAGCCGCGGCGAAGACGGCGCGGTCACCGGCGTCGACCTCGCGGGACGCCTGGTCACCCGCGTCTGAACGGCAAACCGCCGCACCCCGGGAGCCGGGGTGCGGCGGTCGGAAGAAACGGGTCAGTCCTTGACGCCCTTGACGGCGTCCTTGATCTTCTCGCCGGCCTGCTTCAGGGAGCCCTTGGCCTGCTCGGCCTTGCCCTCGGCCTGCCACTGCTCGTTGCCGGTGGCGTCGCCGACGGCCTCCTTGGCCCGGCCCTTCAGCTCTTCACCCTTGTTCTCGATCTTGTCGTTCACGGGCTGCACCTTTCGTCGGGCGACATTTCCGGATCGGCCTGTCACCACGAGGGCCTCCTTCTCCGGCTACCCGCTGCACGGCGACGTACACCTTTCTCGGTCATCCGGGTGACGTGAGGGCCGTCACGCCACCCGGACGTGCGCCGGGTCCGAACGAGAAAAGAGTGGTTCCCGAGTCCGAGTAGCGTGGACTGGGCAACGCCGAGGAGGCTGTGTGACGACGAACGGGGCCGGACGGCCGACCGCACCCTGCCGGTTCTGCGGCCGGCCGCCGCGACCGCGGGACCACCGCGTGCCCGGCCCGTCCGGCCCGATCTGTGTCGACTGCGTGCAGGCCGGCCTGTGGGTGATCCGGGACGGCGGGGAACGCCCGAACGAAGCCGGCGAAACCCTGGAAGCGGTCAGCTCGCCGCAGGCGCCGGTCTGCGAGTTCTGCAGCCGCCGGGAACGTCGCACGTTCCTCGGCTTCCGCCGCCCCCTGGTCCGCGTGCGCTGCGCGCCCCGCGACGCGGTGATCTGCGGCGACTGCCTCGACCACGCCGGTGACGCGCTGAACCTCGCCCTGCGTCAGTAGCCCGGTCGCGACGTCCCGGTCAGGACCGCGAGCCGGCCGCCGAGCTCCGTGAGGCCGGGATTGCCCGAACCGCGCAGCACGTGGTCTCGGCGGCGTGACACAGGACTGCTGTCCGGCGCGTCGAAGCCGGGCAGGGTCCCCATTCCCGACCCTGACGGGCCGGTGCCGCCGCGGGGAGCAACGGCACCGGCCCGCGGGCTCACGCGGGAGCGGTGAACACGTACGACCCGGCGGGCACGAAGTACGTCCCCGCCGCCGACGGCACCGCCTCGGCCGGCGCGTTCACGGCGCCGGGCTGCGACGTCGGGACCCGGACGGTCGCCGAAGCGCCCGCCGGGACCGTCACCCGCAGGGTGAGTGTGCCGCCGCTGATCGACCAGTCGCTGGCGGCGCCGCCGAACGGCGTCTCGTACGTGGACTTCGCCGACGTCAGGCCACCACCCGGTTGCGGCGCCACGGAGAGCGCCGCGTACCCGGGTGCCGCCGGGGACAGCCCGCCGACCGAGCGGTACAGGAAGTCGCCGACCGAGCCGAGCCCGTAGTGGTTGAACGAGTTCATCCCGGGATCGTTGAACGAACCGTCGGTCTTGATGCCGTCCCAGCGTTCCCAGATCGTCGTCGCGCCGCGGCCGATCATGTAGCCCCAGCCGGGGAACCCGGGCTGCAGCAGCACCTGGTACGCGACGTCGGCGTGCCCGTGGGCGGCCAGCACCGGCAGCAGGTTCTCGACGCCGAGGAAGCCGACGCTGAGGTGACCACCGCTCGCCGCGACCTTCGCCGCGAGCTTGTCCGCCGCGGGCTGCACCCGTGCGGCCGGCAGCAGCCCGAACGCCAGCGCCAGGACGTACCCGGTCTGCGTGTTCGCGCCGACCGTGCCGTCCGCCGCCGAGAACTTGTTCGTGAACGCCGCGGCGATCTGGTCGGCGAGCGTCCCGTACTTCGTGGCTTCCGCGGTGTGCCCGGTGGCCGCCGCCATCCGCGAGACCAGCCGCGACGACCACGCGAAGAACGCCGTCGAGATCAGGTCCTGCGCGGTGTTGTCGTTGACGTTGAGCCAGTCCCCGAACGTCTGGTGGTCGCGGATCAGGTCCGCGCCGGACGTCGAGCGCAGGTACTCGACCCACTTGACCATCGCGGCGAAGTGCTCGTTGATCACGCCGGTGTCGCCGTAGCGCTGCCACAGGGTGTAGGGCACGATGACGCCCGCGTCGCCCCAGCCGGCCGTGCCCGAACCGTCGAGCACACCCGGCGCGACGTCGGTGAACGAACCGTCGGCGTGCTGAGCGTCGGTCAGGTCGTCGCTGAACTTGCCGAGGAAGTTCGCGACGTCCAGGTTGAACGTCGACGTGCCCGCGAAGATCCCGATGTCCCCGGTCCAGCCCAGCCGCTCGTCGCGCTGCGGGCAGTCGCTCGGCACCGACAGCATGTTGGAGCGCTCACCCCAGAGGATGTTGTGCTGCAACTGGTTCACCATCGCATTGGACGAGGTGAACGTGCCGGTCTGCGCGCCGGTCGTCCACATCGCCCGCCCGGTGACCGTGTTCGCGGTCGGCGCGGACGGCAGCCCGGTCAGCTCGACGTACCGGTAGCCGTGCACGGTGAAGCGCGGTTCGTACGTCTCGGCGCCGCCGGTGCCCGCGAGGGTGAACCGGTCGGTCGCCTGCGCGGCCCGGAGGTTGTCGGTGTAGATCGTGCCGTCGGGGTTGAGCACCTCGGCGTGCCGCAGCGTCACCGTGGTCCCCGCCGGTCCGGTCACCGAAAGCCGGTCGACACCGCCGAAGTTCTGGCCCATGTCGGCGACCCACACACCCGGCTTGGGCTGCGTGATGGCGACCGGGTGGAACTCCTGCTGCACGGTGACGCCGTTGTCCACCTGGGACACCAGGTTCGGCTTCGCGTCGGTGCGCACGCCGGCGGCCTGCCACGCGCTGTCGTTGAAGCCGGGCTGGTCCCAGCCGTTGACAGCGAGCCGGGCGTCGTAGTTCTCACCCTGGTAGAGGTCGTCGGCGCGGATCGCGCCGTCGCCGGTCTTCCAGGTGCCGTCGGTGGCGACGGTCGCGGCTGTGCCGTCGGTGAACGTCAGCCGCAGCTGTGCCGAATACCACGGCTTGGTGCCGTAGCGCTGGCTCCCGGCGATACCGAGGCTGCCGGAGTACCAGCCGTTGCCCAGCATCGCGCCGAGCGCGTTCTCACCCTGCCGGATCTGGCCGGTGACGTCGGAAACCCGGTACTGCAGCCGTTTCGTGTAGTCGGTCCAGCCCGGTTCGAGGACCTCGCCGCCGACCTTGGTCCCGTTGAGCCGGGTCTCCTGCAGGCCGAGCGCGGTGGTGAGCAGCCGCGCGCTCGCCACCGGCTTGCTGACCGTGAAGCTCTTGCGCAGCAGGGGAGCGGGTGACGCGACGACGACGTTCGACGCCCACGGCCCGGTGCCGTACGTGGTCAGCGCCCGCGCCGCGGTCCACGCGCTGTCGTCGAACGTGCGCTGCTGCCAGCCGGACGGCCCGGTCTGGTTCGCCTTCCACGTCCCGTCGGTGACGACGGTCGGCCCACCCGTGACAGTCAGCTTGGCGATCATCCCGGCCGGGCTCTGCGTGGTGTTCTCGCTGCTGATCGCGATGACGTTCGCGCCGGTGGTGAGCAGCGAGCCGACGTCGACGACGGCGGCCTGCTTCCACGAGTCGGCGGAGCGCGGGGAGGAACTGACCTGGGTGCCGTTGACCCACACGGTCGCGGTGTCGTCGCCGGTCACGACGAGCGTGGCCTTCGACGGCGCCGCGCTCAGCTGCACGGTCTTGCGGAAGTACCGGGTCGCCGGCGGGATCCCGCCCGCCGGATCGCCTTCGGGGTACCAGACCCAGCTCGCGCCGGCGAGGTCCGGACCGGCGGCCGAGCGCCCGATGAACGCGCCGGTCCACTCGGTGGCCGGGGCGCGCAACGCCGTCTCGAACCGCTGCACCGGGCTCCAGCCGCTCGCGCGGCCCTGGGCGTCCCACACCCGGACGCGCCAGGTGTAGGCCGTCAGCGAGTTCAGCGCGGGACCGCCGTAGGCGACGTCGGCCTGCTGCCCGGACGCGACCTGGCCGCTGTCCCAGACGTCGGATCCGTTGGCGGACACCACGATCTGGTACGCCGACTGCCGCTGCTGCGAGGCCGACGACGTCAGCTTCCAGCCGAACCGCGCCTGCGCCGGGTCGACGCCGATCGGGTTCGCCCGCGTGCCGACCGTCGCGCTCGCGACCGTGAGCGGGGACGCGCCACTGGAATCCGGCGTGGTGACGCCGGCGCCCCACGGCGCGGCGCCGTAGCCGCCGAGATCCGCGGCCGCGGGCCAGGACCCGTCGGCGAAGCCGGGCTGCTCCCAGCCGTCCGGCGCGGTCTGCGCGCTCTTCCAGCCGGCGCCGGTGGTCAGGTCGGTGGTGCCCGACGCGGTCGCGACGTGCAGGCGCCCGAGCAGACCGGCCGGGCCACCGGCGTTGCGGACGGCGACGGCGAGGGTGTTGACGCCGGGGACGAGCGCGGGCCGCAGGTCGACCGGCAGGCCCGTCTTCCAGGAGTCGGTGACGCGGGCCGAGGACGCCAGCGGTTTGCCGTTGAGCCAGACGTCAGCGGTGTCGTCGCCGGTCACGGTGAACCGGGCGTCGCTGACCGCGCCGGAGGCGACGGTGAACGTGGTGCGGAAGTACCGGGTCGCGGCCGGGGCGGACACCCGCGCGTCGCCCTCGGGGTACCAGATCCAGTGCGCTCCGGAGATGTCCGGTGGGGGCGCGGCACCCGCCGGGGGCGCGGCGGCGCCGGAGAGCACCAAGGTCGCGGCGAGGGCGGTGGTGGTGGTCGCGCGCCAGAGCTGGGATCGCGGCATTGCGGCTCCTGGATGACGGGGACGGTGCTGCGGGAGTTTAAACGTTTCAATCCAGTGTGATATGTGACTGTAATCAGAGGATCACGCAACCGCAATACTCCACTGGAGGCAGCGGCGGCCGAAGAGCGCCGGTGGGAGGGGCATTCCTAAATCGTTTTAGGCGACCCGGGAGTGGCCGGCCGCGAATGGGCGCGTTGACGAAACGAGGGATCCGGCGTCATAGTGCTGGCTGGTAACGCTCACATCAATCGGTCCCACCATGGAGGCTTTTGTGTCTCAATGTCGAGACAACAAATGTGTTAGCGCTAACATTCCGGCCCGAAGTCTGCGCACGCTCGCCGTCGTCGCCCTGCTGCTCCTGGCGAGTCTCACGACCGCGTCGACGACCTCGGCGGCTGAGGCTGCCACGTCACTGCCGTGCGACATCTACGGCGCCGCGAACACCCCGTGCGTCGCCGCGCACAGCACCACGCGAGCCCTCTACGCCGCCTACAACGGCCCGCTGTACCAGGTCCAGCGCGCGTCCGACGGCGCGCGGAGCAACGTCGGCGTCCTGGCGGCCGGCGGGTACGCCAACGCGGCGGCCCAGGACTCCTTCTGCGGCGCGACGACCTGCGTCATCACCGAGATCTACGACCAGTCGCCGCGGCACAACGACCTGACGATCGAGGGACCCGGCGGCGCGGGCGGTCAGGACACCGGCGTGCCGGCCGACGCGCTACCGGTCACCGCGGGCGGCCACCAGGTCTACGGCGCCTCGTTCTCCGGCCGGATGGGCTACCGCGACAACACGACGTCCGGTGTCGCTCGCAACGGCCAGCCCGAGGGCATGTACATGATCACCTCCGGCACGCACGTCAACGGTGCCTGCTGCTTCGACTACGGCAACGCCGAGACGAACAACCAGGACACCGGCAACGGCCACATGGACGCGCTCAACTTCGGCACCGAATGCTGGTTCCAGCCCTGCCACGGGGCCGGTCCGTGGGTGCAGGCCGACCTCGAGAACGGGCTCTTCCAGTCCGACTCGGGTGGCAGCAAGAACACCGCGAACACCGGGATCACCAGCCCGTTCGTCACAGCCCTGCTGAAGAACAACGGCCAGAACTTCTTCGCCCTCAAGGACGGCAACGCCCGGTCCGGTGGGCTGCGGACGACCTACTCCGGCCCGGAACCGACGCTCGGCGGGTACGCGCCGATGCACCAGGAGGGCGCGATCGTCCTGGGCACCGGCGGGGACAACAGCAACGGCTCGATCGGCTCGTTCTTCGAAGGCGTGATGACGGCCGGCCTGCCGACCGACGCCGCGGACAACGCGGTCCAGGCGAACGTCGTGTCGGTCGGCTACGGCGGCCCGACCGGCAGCACCGGCACGCTGTCCCCGGCGTCGGAGATCTCGGTGCGGGCCACCACCGCCTGCTGCACCGGCGACTACCTGCGCCACCAGGCGGACAAGGCACTGATCTCACCGGTCGCCTCCGGCAGTTCCGCGCTCGACAAGAGCGACGCGACCTGGATCGTGCGCCGCGGCCTCGCCGACGCGTCGTGCGTGTCGTTCGAGTCGCGGAACTATCCCGGCGACTTCCTGCGGCACTTCAACTTCCAGGTGCTGCGCCAGCCGATGGACGGCAGCGCGGCGTTCCGGTCCGACGCGACGTTCTGCCCGGTCGCCGGGAAGAACGGGCAGGGCACGTCGTTCCGGTCCGCCAACTACCCCGCGAAGTACCTGCGGCACTACAACAACTCCGTCTACATCGCGGACTCCAGCGGTGCGAACGCCTGGGACAGCGCCACTTCCTGGGCCGACGACGTCAGCTGGGCGGTCGCTCAGCCCTGGGCGCCCTGACGCCGTCGCCGGAGCACCACGACCACACCGATGCCCAGGAGGATCAGCACGACCGGCGTGGCCGTGGGCCACCACGGCCACGCCGGGCCGTCGAACACGACGTCGTCGGTGGGCAGCTCCAGGGCTTTCGCCGCCCACCGCGCGGTCGCGACGTCGGTGTCGCGCGCGAGCCCGCTCACCGCGATGTCGTAGGCGAAGCCGGGCCGGTCGTGCACGTACTCGGGTGCCGGCCCGCCCGGCGGCGTCGGCACTCCGCGCGTCGCACCGGGCACGAGGAGCCGGTCCAGATCGGCGTCGGTGACCTTCGCGCGGGGCAGGAAAATCAGCCCGTGCCGGGAGCGGACGGCGCCGCCGTCCGTGCTCACCGCGACGGTCCGCGACGACAGGGACTGGCCCTGGGTGTCGAACACCGACGCCAGCTCGATCTCGCCGGCACCTTCGGGCACCAGCACCCCGATCTCGGCCGGGTTCCAGCGGAAACCGGCGTTGACGATCGCGACCGCGTCCGGCATCGCGGCCGGGGTGGTCACCGGCACGGGCGTGCCGTAGCGCCGCCAGCCGATCGCCTTCGCGGCGTCGGCGGCCACGGCCGGGCCCGCCAGCCGCTCGACCAGGTGCAGCGTCCCGTCGATGCCCGACAGGATACCGGCCGTGGTGACGACGTTCCCGTCGTCGACGTACCGCTTCCCGCGCTGCCAACGCACGGCCGGGTAGTCGTCGGCGTAGGACTCGAGCTTCAGCCAGTGCGCGGTGGCCGGACGGCCGTCGAGCAGACCGGCCGAGGCCAGCACCCCCGCGCCGTTGCAGACGCTCAGCAGCCGCGTGCCGCGAGCGGCTTGCGCACGCAGCCACGTGGTGACCGGTTCGTTCGTGGCCTCACCGGTGTCCGGCATCGCCGGGACGACGACGAGGTCCGGCGTGGCCCCGCCCAGCCGCGCGGCGAGATCGGCGAAACTCAGGTCGGGCACCAGGTCGAGACCGCCGGTCAGCGGCTTCGGCGCCCGGTCCGGGGCGACCGTGTAGACGTTGAACCGGCCGGTGGCGGCGAGGATCTCGTACGGCGCGAGGGTGTCGGAGACGACGGCGCCGGCGTTCCCGACGACGACCACGGCGGTCGGCTTGGCCGGGTCGTGGGGGAGCGGCGGGGTGGCGGGCTCGGCCCGTTGCGGACCGGGGGCGTTGAGGGCGCGGAACGTCGCCAGTGCGGAGACGGTCGCGCCGACTCCGGGGATCAGCAGCACGGCGACCACCGCGGCGAGGACGAACGCGCTGCGGCGCAGAAAGGGTCTCATGTCAGTGCCAGTACTCGGCGCGGCGCCACACCATGACGGCCAGCATCAGCGGGAACATGATCACGTGCCCGGCGATCATCAGGGCGTCCCCGGACAGCACGCCGAGCCAGTACGGCGCCAGCAGCACCACGAACGGCAGGTACATCGCCGCGGACATCTCGGCGATCCGCGGCCAGGAGTGCCGCCGCAGCAGCATCGCGGCGGCCATCGCGACACTCATGTCGGTGGCCATCACGAGCGCGCCGAGGTCGGGGCGGGCCGTCCAGGCGTCCGGCCAGAGCGGGCCGAGCGCGACCATGCCGATGATCATCGCGGCGACCATCTCGACGTAGTGCCCGGTGAACCGGGCGAGTTTGCGGCCGGTGGTCCGGCCGGTTTCGGTGGTGGTCATGGGGTTCCCTCCAGGTTTCTCCTGGACGAGAATCCCGGCCTGCGGGCGTGCTGCCAGGTGCCGGAAGTCATGCCGGGGGTCATGACCCCGTCAGAGGAGCCCCAGGTCCCGGGCGCGCAACGCGGCCTGGGTGCGGTCGCGGGCGCCGAGCTTGCCCAGCACGTTCGTGACGTGGTTCTTCACCGTGCCCTCGGCGAGGAACACCGCGGCGGCGATCTCCCGGTTGCTGCGGCCGTCGGCGACCAGCCGCAGCACTTCCAGCTCCCGCTCCGACAGCGGCACGACCAGCGGCTGCGGCCGGGGAGCGGTCGGCTCGGGCAGCTGCGCGAACCGCGCGACGACCTTCGCCGCGACGGACGGCTGGAGCACCGACTCGCCCCGTGCGGCGGCCAGCACGGCCTCGACCAGCCGCGCCGAGGAGACGTCCTTGAGCAGGTACCCGACCGCGCCCGCGCGCAGGGCCGCGAAGACGTCCTCGTCGTCGTCGAACGTCGTGAGCGCGATGACCTGGACGCCCGGGTGCGCCAAGCGCAGCCGCCGGGTGGCCGCGACGCCGTCGAGGACCGGCATCCGCAGGTCCATCAGGACGACGTCGGGGGTCAGCTCGGCCACCCGCGTCAGCGCTTCGTCGCCGTTGCCCGCTTCGCCGACGACGTCGATGTCGTCGCGGGTGCCCAGCAGGGTCGCGAGGGCCTCGCGGAAGAGGGCCTGGTCGTCGACCAGCAGGACCCGGACCGGGCTCACGCCGGTACCTCCATGCTCAGCGCGCACCCCTGTCCCGGGGCCGATTCGAGCGCCAGCTTCCCACCGAGGCGCGCGGCCCGTTCCCGCAGCCCCAGCAGGCCGAAGCCGGTCGTGGGCGTGCCGTCGGTGCCGGCGCCGTCGTCGCGGACCTCGACGCGGACGGCCGCGTCGGCGTAGTCCACCAGCACCTCGACGCGGCTCGCCCGGGCGTGCTTGCGGACGTTGGTCAGGCCTTCCTGGGCGGCCCGGTAGAGGGCTTCGTTCGCCTCGTCCGGCAGTGGCCGTTCGATCCCGGAGACGGTCAGCGTCGCCGGGACGCCGGTCGCCGACGTCTCCTCGGCGAGCGCCTTCAGCGCTTCCGGCAAGGGCGGCACGGCGCGGGGTTCGCGCAGGGCCCGCACGGACCGCCGTACGTCGGCCAGCGCCGCCTCGGCCTGGTCCTGCGCCTTCGCGAGGACGCCGTCGGCCTTGCCGGGATCGGTCGGCAGGACCGCCCGCGCGGCCTTGACCTGCATCTGGACGACGGTCAGCGCGTGCCCGAGCCCGTCGTGGATGTCCCGGGCGACCCGGTTGCGCTCCTGCGCCGTCGCAAGCCGCTCCGCCTGCGCGGCGTAGTCCCGCAGCTTCGTGTGCGCGTCGGCGAGTTCCCCGCGGGCACGCTTCTCCCGCTGGAGCAGCTCCGTGACGACGGCCGCGAAGACCACGGACACGAGCGTGCCGAGACCTTCCTGCAGCCCGGCGCCCAGCGACATCCCGAGGTGCACGAGCGGCACCACGGCGATCACGACGGCGAGAGCGGGCAGGGGCAGCCTCAGCAGGACACACTGGCTGACCAGCACCACGAGGAAGAGCGTCGCGCCGACACCGGCGTTGATCGTGAAGATCACGAAGGCCAGCGGCAGCTGGACGACGACGTACGCGGCGGCCCAGCCGAGGTGGTCGCGCCGGCGCACCCAGCCGAAGCCGGCGGTGCCGAGCGCGGCGAAGACGGCACCCAGCACAAGCGATGCCACGGGCTCCCCGGACGCGAGGACCCCGAGCACCACGGAGAGGAAGGCGCCGCCGGTCAGCACCGCCAGAGCGCGGTTCACGGTGCCACTCTGCGGGGTCCGGCGGGCCCGGTCAACCGCCCCGCCTCCGGGAAAGCGCTGTCTGTTCGCACGGCGTCTCGGTGACCGGGCCACGTAGGGTGGAGCGGACACCGCAGTCGAGAAACGGGAGTCCGCCATCGATGTCAGTGCTCTGGGGCGTGTCCTTCGACGGAACTCCGCTGTCCGGGGTGGTGGTCGAGTTCCTCAAGACGGCGGGCCGGCTGTCCGCCCGGGGGCACCGCGTCCACCTCGACCTCGGCTACGACATCAAGGCCGACAAGGGCGCGTTCTTCCGGCCCTACCGTGACGAGGCCGCACTGCTGCCGGAATGGGTCGTGCTCGACCGGATCGACGGGGTCGAGCGGGTCCGCGGGTACGACCGGGCGTTCGTCGAGCGGGTGCTCACCGAGGTCGTCCAGCGGGAGGCCGGCGCGGCGCTGCGGCCGGAGATCGACCGGATCGCCGGCGAGCTGGCCGAGCGGATGGTCGAGACGTGGGAACGCCTCGGCGTCACCATGGTGATGGTCGAGAACGGGACCCTGCCGGAGAACCCGACCTACACCGAGGCGCTCTACCGCGCGATCGACCGGTACGGCGCGCGGCACCGGCTCGGCCGGTTCGTGTTCTGGCGCGACCACGACCTGATGTGGCAGAGCGAACCGGGGATCGCCAAGTACGGGCGGTTCCCGTACCGCGAGACGCCGGCGCCGCGGAACTCGCCGCACATCCACTACTTCGCGCTGCACGAACAAGCCCGGGCGCGGACCCTCGAATGGGTGCCGGGCCTGCGTTACCTCGACGTCCTGCCGAACACGTTCCCCATCGACACCGCGAAGATCGACGCGCGCAACGCCGGCTTCAAGCGCGACCACGCGATCCCCGAGGACGTCCCGCTGCTGGCCCGGATCACGCGGATCATCCCGCAGAAGCGCGTCGACCGGGACCTGCACCTGCTGGCGCTGCTACCGGAAGCGTGGCTGTTCGTGGCCGGCGACGTCGAGGAGTCACCCGCGGAGTACGAGAGCCTCACCCGGCTGGCCGAACAGCTCGGGGTGCGCGACCGCGTCGTCTTCGGCGGCTGGCTGACGCCGTACGACACGACCACGCCCGGCCGCTACTCCGTACGCGATCTCCTGGCGCACGCGAGTGTCGTGTCCTTCCTGACCTCCTACGACTACGAGAGCTACGGCAACCCGATCAGCGAGGCGATCGCCTCCGGGACGCCGTACGTGACCAGCGGGTACGAGCTGTATAACGCCGTTTACGGCAGCAAGGGGTTCCGGGCGCCGGTGCTGGACATCCGGGCCCGCGACCTGCCGGACGCGGCGTTCGCCCGCGAGGTGGCCGAACTGATCACCGACGAAGGGAACCGAGCGGAAGTGGTGCGGGCGAACCAGGAACTCGGGCGGGCGCGCTTCGGCACCCAGGTCGTCGACGAACTGGTCGACCGGCTGTACCCGCCGCCGATGGGCGCCGGGACGCGGCTGAGCGTCGTGCTGCCGGTGTACAACGAGGCCGCGAACCTGCGGTCGGTTCTCCGGACGCTGTACGACCAGCGTGGGCTGGACAAGGAAAGCTACGAGGTCGTCCTGGTCGACAACAACTCGACCGACGACACCGTCGCGCTGGCCCGCGAGTTCGCGGCCGGGCACCCGGACCTGGCGGTCCACGTGATCCGCGAACCCGAGCAGGGCGTCTCGTGCGCCCGCCGCGCGGGCATGGACTTCGCCGCCGCCCGTAGCCGGAACCGGCCCCACACCGATCCGGCGCAACGCTTCTACCTCGTGTCCGCCGACGCCGACTGCCGGGTCGACGCGCACTGGCTGGGCGAGCTCCTGGAGGCGATGGAGACGACCAAGGCCGCGATCGGCGTCTGCGACTACTACTACAACGCGGACCACTTCACGCACCGCCCGCGGCTGTGGGACGCGATCCAGCGGACGTTGCGCTGCCGCGCCGTGACGTTCGCGCTGTTCGGCGGCTTCCCCGACGGCAAGGGCTTCGCCGTCGAACGGGACGCCTACGAGCGCGCCGGCGGCATCGAGATCTTCTACCAGCTGCAGGACGGCAAGTTCGTCAACCACCTCTCCGACGACTGGGACTTCGGGATCAAGGTCGCCAGCGGGGGAGACGCCATCACCTACGCGCCGCGCTCGCGCGTCGAGATCAACCCGCGCCGGGTCGACCACGCCATCGACGAGGTCATCACCGGCCGCGCCTACGGCTCCGGCGGCACCATCGTCATGCGCGACATCCGCCCGTCCGCGCCGGTTGCGGAAACCGACCTGACCGAGGCCGAGGCCCTGCAGGCGTGGGAGTTCTCGATCAAGGACTTCACGCCGAAGAACACGATCCTGCCGGTGCTGCTGACCCCGGCCCTGCTGGAGGACGACGCCGTCATCGGGTTCTTCGGCGCGGACCTGGCGGCACGCCTGAGCGAGCGGATCGCCGAGATCCGCGACGAGATGCGCGTCGTCGACTTCACCCCGATCCACGCGTACAAGACGCCGTCGTACCGGCTCTACCTCGAGTTCGCCGACGAGCTGTTCGCGTGCCTGCGCAAGCACGTCGGCGACGACATCGGCTACCCGCCGCCGCTGCCGCCGTGTTTCGCGGACGTCCCGCCGGAGCGGTTCGCGGAGTTCGTCCACTACTACTGCGAGGACCGCGAATCCGGGGAAGCCCACAACTACTTCGGCAACGGAGGGGTGTTCTGATGACGCTGGCCTACGAAGACGCGATCGGCTCACTGCACGGTCTCGACCCCGCGTGGCCGCGGCCCGCGGTGCTCGACGTCCTGGAGGCGCCGGAAAACCGGCACCTGCTCGACTACGTGCAGGAAGACCCGTTCGGCGCGCACGTGTTCCCGGGCAACGTCCCCGGCTACGCGCCGGAGGACTTCCTGCGTGACCTGGACGCGCAACTGGCGTCGAGCGCGCCGATCCACCTGTGGTCCTACATCCCGACGTGCGCCTACCGCTGCCGGTTCTGCCAGTACCCGGTGGTGCTGGTGAAGGGCAAACCCGAGGTCACGTACGAGAAGGCGAAGCACTGGGTCGACCTGAACATCCGTGAGGCCCGGATGTGGCTCGACGCCGTCCCCCACCTGGCGGGCGCGGAGGTCGGCGAGTTCAACGTCTTCGGCGGGACGCCGTCGCTGCTGCCGGAACCGGAGATCCGCCGGTTGCTGGACTTCTACCGGTCCGAGTTCGGGTTCACCGCGGACACGACCATCCGGTTCGAGGGCGACCCCAGCACGTTCACGCCGTCGAAGCTCGAACTGCTGCGGGACCTGGGCTGCACCAAGTTGTCCAGCGGCGTCCAGTCGTTCGACGACCACGTCCTCGAGCTGTGCGGGCGGGAGCACTCGGCGCGGATGTGCGTCGACTTCGTCCGCAACGCCCAGAACCTCGGCTTCGAGTGGGTCAGCATCGACCTGATGTACGGCCTGCTGGACCAGACCCTCGACAGCGTCCGCCGGGACCTCGACGTCGTGCTGGAGAACGAGATCACCGCCGTCGTGTGCACCAAGCTGCACCTGGCGTCCTACAGCGACACCCGCACGGGCGTCACGGGGGAGAAACCCGCCGCGTGGCAGCTGCCGTCCTACCGGGACAAACTGGTGCGCGACGGCCACCGCTGGCCGACGCTCGGGGAGCAGTACCAGATGCGGGAGCTGCTCACCGATGGCCTGCGCGCGGCGAACTACACCGAGCACCCCACGATGTACTTCGCCCGCGACGGCCTCGGGCCGGAGAAGTGGAAGTCCATCATGGTCGACCAGGCCAAGCAGGAGGCCGAGGTCGCGATCGGGCTCGGCGGCAGTTCGAGCTGCCGCGCGTCGGAGGCGATCACCGACGTCAACTCCAAGCGCTACATCGAAACGGTGGAGGCCGGCCGGATCCCCCTGGGTTCGGCGACGCGGTTCACGCCCGAGGCCCAGGAGGCGCGGGCGGTGAAGATGGCGCTGACGACGTTGCAGCCGCTGCGCGACTCGGTGCACGGAGAGCGCTTCCCGGGACGCTCGCTGTTCGCCGAACCCTGGCTCGGGAAGTTCCGCTCCCTGGCCGATCGCGGCCTCGTCCGGCTGGATTCCGAGGCAGGGAAAGTGGAATTGACCCAGACCGGAGAAGTCCTGGTGGAGGCCATCATCACGACCGAGCTCTGAGGACCAAGATCACTCCGACGGGTGACAGAAGTCTCGCGAGGACCGGTACGGGCGTGCAGCATGGGGTCAGCACCGTACGGCCGTACCGAGATCGGAGCCCAGATGAGCCGAACCGTTCCCGGACCCCTGGCGAAGCTGGCCGGGGCGGGCGCGCTGGCGGCGTTCGCGTCGGTGGTCGTCGCGGCGCCGGCCCAGGCCGCTCCCGACTATTCCCACGCCGACACGAACTTCGCGGGCACACAGATCGAAGCGCACGAAGGGATCCACGGAAGCCCGCTCACCTCCCGCGCCGACGTCGCGGACCAGACCCTCGGACACGACGTGAGCGGGCACCAGGGCCCGGTCGACTGGGGCGCCGCGGCCGGCGGCGGCGCGAAGTTCACCTACGTCAAGGCGACCGAGGGCACCGGGTTCGTCAATCCGCAGTACGCCCAGCAGTACGACGGCGCGCACGCCGCGGGCCTCATCCGCGGCGCGTACCACTTCGCCCGCCCGGACGTCTCGAGCGGCGCGGCGCAGGCGGACTACTTCATCGCCAACGGCGGCGGCTGGCGCGGTGACGGCACGACGCTGCCGGGCGCGCTCGACATCGAGTACAACCCGTACGGCGATCCCTGTTACGGCAAGAACCCCGCCGACATGACGGCGTGGATCGCCGATTTCACGCGCACGTACCTCGCGAAGGCCCACCGCAGCGCGCTGATCTACACCAGCACGACCTGGTGGAAGACCTGCACCGGCAACGCGAACGGGTTCGGGAACACGAACCCGCTCTGGCTGGCCCGCTACGGCCCGGAGGTCGGCGAGCTCCCGGCGGGCTGGGACAAGCAGAGCATCTGGCAGTTCGCCCGCGGTGGCGGCCTGCCGGGGGACCAGAACTACTACAACGGCCCGATCGGCCGCGTGCAGGCGCTGGCGAAGGGCCAGGCGGCCCAGGCCGCCTAGCGCGTGTGGTCTAGCGTGACCTGCGGATGACGACGTCCGGCCACGGCGGCTTGCGCAGTACGGCGAGGGTGCCGAGCGTCGCGGCCATCAGGCCGGTCATGGCCCCGATCAGCAGGACGCGGGTCGTGTCCACCGCAGCTTCCCACGTGACCTTGCCATCGTGGATCACGAACACCCCGACCGGGTGACTTACCGGGATCACGGTCGTCCCGTCCGGCGTCTCGTAGGGGTCGCCGAAGACGGTCCCGGCCGGCCTGGCCGCGTCACGCACGGCCCGCAGTTTCGCTGTCATCGGTCCATCGAACCGGAACTCGCGGCGCCGCGCCAGGCCCGGGGCGAACTCCCGTAGGCGCGGGAGAACGCCCGGCTGAAAGCGGCTTCCGAGGCGTAGCCGACGCGGGCCGCGATCCGGCCGATCGGCTCGGCCGTGCCGCGCAGCAGGCGGGCCGCGTGGTCCAGCCGCCGCCGTTGCACGTACGCCCCGGGCGGTTCGCCGACCGACTCGGCGAACCGCGCGGCGAACGCCGAGCGCGAGAGCGACGTGAGCCGGGCCAGCTCGTCGACCGGCCAGTCACGCCCGGGGTCGCGGTGGATCGCGGTGAGCGCGGGCCCGAGCGCCGGGTCCATCGCCGCGGTCAGCCAGCCGGGGTGCGCGTCGTCACCGGATGCCGCCCACGTCCGCAGCGACCGGATGAAGAGCAGGTCGAGCAGCCGCGACACCATCACCCGGGCACCGGGCTCGGGTCGGGTCACCTCGGAGAGGAGCAGATCCCGGCTCAGCGGGAGCCACGCCGCCGTCCGGGAGTCGCCGCGGATCACGATCGCCGCGGGCAGGACCCCGAGCAGGGGTGCGGCGACGACGGTTTCGACCAGGAACTCGCCGGTCACCCAGTCCGCGGCCGGCGCCGGGCGGACGACGTGCGCGTCGCCGCGGGCGACCAGTGCCATGTCGCCGTGGTCCAGCTCGACGGGCGCCTCGCCCTCGACTTCGAGGCGGACCCGCCCCGCTCCGACGAGGTGCAGTGACCGCGTCCCGGCGGGAAAGCGCTCGACGACGTCCGTGTGCCGGCGCACGTCGCCGCCCTGCAGGTGGATCGCCTGCAGGACGTCGGAGAGTGCGTCCTGCTCGCCGTACGTCGGCAGCGGCGGTGAATCGGCAAAGTTTTCCGGTCTCCGGGCCATGGTTCTTGCTCGAACCTCCTCATAGGCTGTGCAGGCAGTATGCGCGAGCGGTGCCGCACGAGCGGAGCCGGCGCGCCCGATCGAGGAGGAATCCCATCATGTCTGCCAAGCCGACGGTGGTGCTGGTCCACGGCTTCTGGGGCGGCGCGGCCCATTGGGCGAAGGTCATCGTGGAGCTGGACAAGCGCGGCTTCGGGGCGCTGCACGCGGTCGAGAACCCGCTGACGTCGCTGGCCGCCGACGCGGCCCGCACGCGGCAGATGGTCCAGCAGGTCGACGGCCCGGTGCTGCTGGTCGGCCACTCGTACGGCGGCGCCGTCATCACCGAGGCCGGCACGCTCCCGAACGTGGCGGGCCTGGTGTACGTCGCGGCGTTCGCGCCCGACGCGGGGGAGAGCCTCGCGACGGTCAGCGAGGGCCACGACGCCCCGGGCGGCGCGAACATCGCGCCGGACTCCGACGGCTACCTGTGGATCGCGCAGGACAAGTTCCACGAGAGCTTCTGCCAGGACCTGCCCGACGACGAGGCCCGCGTCATGGCGGTGACGCAGAAGGCGCCGGTCGGCTCGACGTTCGGCGACCCGGTGACGGACCCGGCGTGGAAGCAGAAGCCGTCCTGGTACCAGGTTTCGGCCCAGGACCGGATGATCGCCCCGGACAACCAGCGCCGCATGGCCGCCCGCATCGGCGCCCGCGAAACGATCGAACTCGAGTCCGGGCACGCGTCGCTGGCGTCCCAGCCCGTCGCGATCGCCGACTTGATCGAGCGCGCCGCCGGCTGACAAGATCGGACAGGACCGCCCCCGCGCTGTTGTCCGCGCGGGGGCGGCTCCTTACTCTCGTTACTGTCACGGTTTTCGTTTCGTCCTTTGTGGACTACGGGGGTGCCTGTGCGCGGCAAGGTGGCGGTTCTGGCTGCGGTTTCGGCCCTGGCCTTCGCGGCGGCGCCGGTCGCCGCGGGAGCCGGGCAGGCGTGGTTCACGTCGTGGGCCCAGTCCCAGGACGGCCGCGCGGACACCCCGTTGAACGGGCAGTCACTCCGGATGATCACCCACCTGAGCGAAGGCGGCGACGCGGTGCGCGTCCGCCTGCAGAACACGTTCGGCACGGGCCCGCTGTCGGTGGGCCACGCGACGGCCGGCGTGAGCGCGGGCGGCGCGGCCGTGACCGCGCCCCGGGACCTCACCTTCGCGGGCGCCCGTGCGGTCACCGTTCCCGCCGGGGGAGAGGTCTGGAGCGACGAGCTGCGCCTGACCACGCGGCCGGACACGAACCTGGCCGTGAGCATGTCGGTACCGGGCTCGGCGGTGGTCGGCCGCCACGGCGCGGCGTTGCGCGACAACTACCTGACCGCTCCCGGTGCCGGGGACCACGCCGGCGACCCCGGCGGCGCGGCGTTCGCCCAGACGGTGGGCTCGACGTACGTGGTGAGCGCGGTGGACGTCCACAACACGGCGGTGAAGGGCACGATCGTCCCGTTCGGCAGTTCGGTGGTGGACGGAATCGGCAGCACGAACTGCGGCCCGGGGTGCACCCAGCTGGGCGCGGACCGCCGCTGGGCGGACGACCTGGCGCGCCGGGTGTCCGGTTCGGGCCTGGCCGTCGCCAACGCCGGCGTCTCGGGCACAACGAGTGCTCCGACCTGCCCCAGCATCCCGCCGGGTGTGGTCGGCCTGGACGCCGCGAGCCGACTGGACCGCGACGTCCTGGCTCTGCACGGCGTCAAGTCGGTGATCTACTACTACGGAACGAACGACCTGGCCTACGGCTGCGACGCGACGGCGGTCCTGGACAGCTACCGAGCGGTCTTCGCCCGCCTGCGCGCGGCGGGGATCGCGGTGTACGTCACCCCGAGCACCCCGCGTCCGGGCTACAGCGACAAGAACAACCTCGACCGGCACGAGATCGCGTTGTTCGTGGAACGCTGGAACAACTGTGGTGGCCTGTGCACGGGAATCCTCGACTTCGACGAGGTCTTGAAGGACCCGCTGAAGCCGAACAGCATCAACCCGGCGTACGACAACGGGGACGGGATCCACGCGAACGCCGCGGGCCAGCAGGCACTGGCGGACTTCATCTCGATCCCGATGCTCACGGCCGGGTCGACTTCCCACACGATGGGGTGACAACGCGCGTCGCAACGGCTTGAGTGTGCCGGTGGCTGCGCAAAGTACGTCGCGTGATGAACAACTCGATGGACGACGCGGGGTGCTGCCTGCTGTCGGTGGCCTGGAACATCGCCCCGCTGCTGGAGCCATCGCCGACATCCCGCCGCTCATCCCTGCGCGCGACGGTCGAGGAGACCTGCCGTGTCACCGGCCTCGGAGCCCGCTCGTGGTCGTTGCACCACGGCACGGGAACGGAAGCGGAGTACCGCCCGTTCCTCCAGCTGGCGGACGTCGCGTACGAGATCGCCACGCTGCTGCTCCTGGTAGGCGACTTCCTGGTCCCGGATCTCGAGCGTGAACACCGCCGCTGGGCGGAAATCGAGGGCTTGATGTCCCGCCTGGAGGAACTGGCGGGCTGGACGTCGTCGTTCCTGGGGTCGCTGACCTTGTCAGGCCACTCCTGACGCGCGTAAGGTCCAGCCTGACAGATTCTCTTCTGGGAGGCTCCATGACAACCGCGATCCTGGCCCACTGTTCGTTCTGCGCCCGCCCGAACACCGAGGTGGAGACCCTGGTGAGCGGCCCCGGAGTCTTCATCTGCGACGGCTGCGTCTCGTTGTGCGCCGCCGTGATCGAGGGCAAGCCGACGTCGATTGCCGCGGTGGCCCCGTGGGACCAGGAGTTGACCCTGGAGGAGGTCCTGTCCCGCCTGGCCCCGGTTGCGTCTTCAGGCGCCCAGGTGCAGCAAAGCCTGACGGCGTGGGTCCGCAAAGCGCGTTCGCTGGGCGGCACGTGGACCCAGATAGGTGCGGCATTAGGAATGACCCGCCAATCGGCATGGGAACGTTTCTCCGGCGACGAGTGACGGAGTTCTGGCCGCCTAATTTATTTGCGTGTCGCGGTAGGCATCCAGGGCGCGGTCGAACTCTTCCGATGTAACCGGGTCGAGAGTGATGGCGAGCGTGAACGTGAGGTTCACGTTTTCGCCCGCGTGCAGGCGTGCTGAAAGACCGTCGAGTTCGGACAGGTACTGCTCCACCAGTGCGCGGACCTGCCGGATGGGCCCGTCCGCGAACCGCGCTTCGACGTTCACGGCGTGACGCAGCGCATCGTTGGCGACGCCGGTTGCGCGAAGATCTGCCGACCAGTCGAGCAGTTCGCCGTAGATGCTGGTCAGCCGCCTGGCGAGATGTTCGATCCGTTCCGGATCACCCTCTTCCCCCGGTTTGCCGAATGCGGCGGTCTGCGCCTCGGGGGAAAGCACGCGTTCCACGTTCGAGATGATCGTGCTGATCGAAGTAAGCTTGGTGCGTAGCAGTGGAAGGCCTTCGCTGTCGTTGATCACCTTACCGTTGTGCGACGCAAACTCGATCACGTGATCCCGGTATTTCTCCTCCAGGGCGGTGATGCCCTGGAGCAGCAGGCCGCCGTAGAGAAGAAATTCCCAGCCCGGCGGGCGTTCGCTCAGCACAGTGGCAATAGCCTCGGTCGTCCGCGGCGCCCGCCCGTCGAACTTCGGCGGTCTGGCCTTGGTCCGATCGCCGAGCTTGCTGAGGATGGCATCCACGATCCCGTCAACCCCGGCGAACTCTGCGTCGATGTACCCGATGGTGGAGTGCAGGCCAGGAAGCTCGGCCTCGTCTATGCGCACCGGAAGGATGTAGGGCGCACTCTGCTGAAACGCCCGGTCCTGTGCGGCCTGTCGTTCGTAGCCGGTCCACTTCTTGCTGACGTAGTGCTGGGAGACGAAGAGAACGGCATAGCGTGCGCGACGCCCGTAGATCGCTTGTAGGAAGTCGACGAGGTTCTCGCCCCACATCTCGGACGTGCTGTCTTCGTCGAAGAAGACCTTGATGTCGTGGTCCTTGAGATGGGTCACGACCGCCCTGACAAGCTCCCGGTCCTCACCGGCGAACGACACGGCGATGTCATAGTCAAAGGTTTCGTCGTTCGTCACCGGTGCTCCCATATCGCGCGAAGCAAGGGATTTTAGTTGACTGGCTCGGCCTGACCGGGAGCGGACGCCCGACCCGCCGGGCTCGACGTGCGGCCTTCGAGGCCCTCGGGCTTCTCAGGCATGAAAAAGGCCACCTCTACCTGCGTAAAGGTGGCCGATCCGGTCGGGCTGACAGGATTCGAACCTGCGACCCCTTGCACTTACTCGCCGGTTCGAGGACCTGCGCAGTCGATCGGATATCGCCGTTGTGCAGGCACGATCTAGGTCGTTGGTCATGATCACTTGTCGTCGCTCGCTGGTGCCATGTGGGCAGAATGTGGGCAGCCCGTCCATCCGCCGCACAGGAAAGATGTGAGTCCTTGACCATGGTCGTTGGTGGTGCTTCACCGGTGTCACACAGGCAGCATATGGGCTGCCGCTGGTGGCCCACACGCTTACCCGTTGTCGAACCGGTGAAATTTGCGGATTTTTTAATAAGTTCCATTAGGAGTTTCAAGCTCATTCTTGATTGCACGCGCAAACTCGACTTGTTCCTTGTTGCATTTATCTAGGTTTGCAATAGTCTCTGCGAGATTGTCGCTTGCGTCTTGCGACTTTATCAAGGCTGTATCAGTTTCACTGACAGACCTGCGGAAGTTTGAAGCTGAGGTTCTAGCATCAATGGACATGATATGCATTTTCAGTGTTGAGTAGAGCTCAGACTTGGCCAGTGCGTCTCTAAGCTCGCCCTCGGCCTCCTTTAGGGCGCTGTAACGTTCCTTCATTTCTGGCTGAACTCCCTTCTTTGCAGCCAATTTCAGAACGGCGACAATGCCGTGTCCGACATAGGTAAATTTCCGCCAATGTACGATTACCTCGGTATATGTAGTTGCGCGAAGTTCAAGCCAGTATCTGTGGTCTTCGCGCTTGATTTCCCGCTCACGGCGAGCCTCTTCGCGCTCGGTTTCACGCTGCCAGCGCGCTTCTTCGCGTTCCAGCTCGCGTTCCCAGCGTCGATCATCGCGACGAGCGGTGATCATCCCGCCTATCAACGCGCCACCTATGGGCCCCATGATTGCGATTATCGCTAGAACCAGTGTTACCCACAAGGGAATCTGAGTTGGCATGCGTCGACGATACCTGACGGCCTGGTGACCGTTGCCTATTTCTGCTAGTGGGTGGCCTTTCGGCATCTCGTCGACCTGGCGTAGCCCGATCATGCCGTGTCAAGGGGGCATTCCGCTTAACCGCCGCCTGCCTGTCCGGCTGCCCCCTTGACACGGCATGATAGCCCTCCGGGAGGTCGTCGAGATGCCGTTTGGCCGCACACGGACGCGACTGCCGCGCTCGACCCGGCCATCTCGGAGACCTGCCCGTCCGGCGAGGACATTCTCTTCTTCTTGAGCTACGGCCCCCGGTGCGGCCGCCGGCCGGTCGCGTGGGTGCCGGAGGCGGGCCCCGCGCGTGCCGGCCGATAGCGGCGCGGCCCCGGAGGGGCCGCCTTGAACAAGAAAAGAAACTCTGAACACAACGTCCGTCGCCGACTACGCGCGAAGGTCGACCGCCGCGATGGCCTTGTCGTCGTGCTGCTTGGCGCGGGGGAGTACGACGGCGTCTGGGTCGACTTCGTCCTCCCAGGACTGGCACTGCTCCAGGATGTCGGCCAGTTGGGCACTGTCCGCTTGAGACACCTTCGGCCAGTCATCGAGACCCAGGTGCGTGATCGTGTCGTAGGCACCATCGGTAGCCAGTACCGCCCATGGAACGCGTTCGACGGCGTACTCGGCTATGACGGCATGGTCGGCCGCGTCCGGGTCGGCTTCCGCAATCCAGTAGCCCCGTGTGGTGTTCCGGCGGGCAGTCTGCTGAGTCTGGAGTTCGCGGAGTAGGGCCTGATGGGTGTCGTCGTAACCGGTTCCCGACGCAAGTCTTTCGCGGTAGGCGCGCCTGGGTTCGAGGTCTAGGTCATCGATACGCGGATCGGTCACGATGCCACCGGGGAGGACTGCGACGCTGTCTCCAAGGGCGAACACGTCGACCTGCTCACCCCGCCGGCGGAGAATCGTCACGGTGCTCGACGGTGAGTCTCCCGGCCGAAGTCCGAGCTTGCTCGTGGTCGCCTCGATCGCGCTGCGCACGGCTGCTCGGAGATCGATGTCCGGGTGTTCGTCCAAGGCCCGGGCAATCCGCTGCCCGAGATCGGCGGCGTAGACGGACGCAGGGACAGGCACCGGTCGGAAGGCTGACGCTCCATCCAGGACGATGACGGCATTGGGCGTGACGAAGATCTTGTCGTCGCTTGCGTCGATGTGGGGGAGCTGCGCGGTGGATACCTGCATGCGACTCACCACCTGAACGGGCCGGCTGCGAGTTCGCTCCCCGTGATCGCGAGTCCGTCGTACGTCGCGCGCACGATGAAAGAGCACTCCCGCTCACGGGTCTCGCTGAACAGTTCGGCGAGGTGGCCAGTCAAGTAGTGCGTGGCGCCCAGTGAGCCGATCCCGTGGATGCCGGCGACGTGCAAGATGGTCCGGCCTCCGATCTGGTGTCGGGCGACGTACGCGATGTCTGCGGACTCGGCCGGGTCGTCGTCAGCGGGGGAGCAGTACCGGTCGCCGGTCTGCTCGTGCTCGATCCACCAACGGCCGGCATCCTTGATCATGCTGAGGACGGGGTCGCGCTCCATGAGATTCGCCGCCACCGGGGCCGACTTCGGTCCGCAGACGACAATGGCATCGCCGTCGGGCAACGCTTCGCGGTCCGGCTCGATCTGGAAGCGGGTCACCGCTAGCGACAGACTCTCGACGAGACGTTCGAGCTGTTCGCCGGTCTGTGCATCTTCGGCAGCGATGAGAGGCCGCTCGCGGTCCGTGGTCTGGTAGCGCCAAGGCACGCCGATCGCGACGGGGCCAACGCCGAAGAATGCGCGCTCGGGTCCGGGGGCGGTTGACCGGATCTGCGTGACTCGGCCCTTCGTGATGCCGAGAGCCGCCGCGATCTCCGTATAGCTCATCCCGCGTAGCCGGTGAGCTTCCTCGATGGCCTCTTTGCGGAGGCGGGCCAGCTCGGTCGCCCGCTGCTGGTACACGACGAGCAGCGCGGATGCCCTTTGCCCGCGACGGATCGGGTCCGGGTCACTGCGGACGCTGTCGAACTCGCTCTCGGCCTCCATGCAGGAAGAGTTTAGACCCCCTTGACACCTGTGGCGAGGGCGGCGTACCTTCGTGTTTAGACCCCCTCAACGATGACTGATAACAGCTTGCTTCTGGTGTTTAGGGGGTCTACACCGGAGGTCTTGACCAGGAGGTTTGGGCATGCAGGACATCCCGTTCGTCAGCTCGGGTTACCGGTTCATGGTCACGGAGGCGCCGATCATGAAGATGCGCGAGGTCAAGGGGGAGATGGTCCCGGCGGTGGACCGCGAGGGGAACCAGGCGTTCGTGGTGATGCTGTTCGCGAAGCCGCGTCAGGTGGAGGGGCGCCGGCCGGGGAAGGGTGAAGAGATCAAGGTGACGCTCGCGGCGGACCCGGGGGAGGGGTTCGAGGAGGGCTCCTACGTCGAGTTGATCGACCCGGTCCTCAACACGTGGCAGACCACCGGGGATGACGGCCGGATCAGCGGCTCGGGTCTGTGGTTCAAGGCCATGGGTCTCAAGCCTGTCGGGGCGGGTGCTGCGCAGCGCGCCGCCTGATCCTGACCTCATGACCGGTGGGTGACCGGTTCGCGCGGCTACCTCCCCGGCTGTCGCGTCTTCACCACCCTGGAGCCCTTCCCAAGTCGGTTGGCTGCCCGTTTTCGAGTCGGGCAAGGGCACTTCTTGTTCTTTGACAAATACAGAGTGGGCCGATCCATGCCTAAATACGCGCTGTTTGTGGTGGCGCGCCTCGATTCCCGGCCGGGCTTGTTCGTCCGGGAGTCCTGGGGTTTCACCACGGATGTTCACGAGTGGAGAGGAGAGGCGAATGGGTGGGATGAACGCGGTTCGGGGTGGGTTGTCGTCGTATGACCCGCACGGCCCGAGGCGGGGTTAGCGATGGCTGATCACGTCTGCTCGGCAAGTTTCTGGCTTTCGCCGACACGGATTGCCACGTGCACCGTGTGCGGCGCTCAGTGGGAGATGTAGGGAGGAAAGGCAGTGTTCACGTACTTGGTGTGGCTCGTGCTGGTCGGGCTGCTGTTGGTCGCGGCCCCGGTGTTCGGGGTGCTTGCGCTGGTCTCGGGGCTGGCGCTGGCGTGGAGGGCCGGACGGTGAGCCGCCCGGTGAAGGTCGGCACGGTGATCCGGATGCTCGCGGCTCGGCTGGAGCGGGAACGGGCCGCCGCGCTCACGGAACCGACCGAGGACATGGGATGGCAGGCCGGTTTCTGCGAGGGCCTGAAGCACGCACAGCACGTGATCCGGAACGGAGACTGACATGCCGGAAATCCAGGCGATCATCACGGCGGCCAACGACGCGTACCGCGCGTTCGTCGCCTCCGAACCTGATCCGGAGATCAAGGTCGCGGTCGGGAACGCGGTGCGCTTCCTGGCAGCGGACCTCACTTCGGCGGCCGGCCTGGTCGCTACGACACGCGAAGGGTAGAGCCGAATGCAGATCGCGGCACTCAACCGGCGGGCGCAGCAGCGTTACGCCACGTTCGTGTCCAACATGGACATGGTCGCCGAAGTCCTCGGCGAGGTCGACAAGCTCATCGACCGCTACGACGACGGCGCGATGACCGAATCCTGGACCATCGCCACGAAGGACGAACTCAAGGCACTGCGCACCAAGGCGTTCGACGAACTGGACCGGATGCGCGTGCTCGGCAAGAAGCACGAGGCCGAGCTGGTCTCGCGGGACTGGAGGTTCTGACATGGCACACCAGGTCGACCGGGTCGTCGATGACCTCGGTTCCACGCTCACCCAGCTCAAGGAGTCGATGCGCGGGATGCCGCTGCACAAGAACGGCTTCAAGGCCGCGCACGACCGCATGGCCCGCGCGATGGGCACGCTCACCACCGAGCTGATCGACGCTCGGACCGCCATCCAGTCCTGATCAACCGCACATGATCCGTTTCGCACGAGACCGGCCCCGCCACCTCCCATCACGGGACGCGGGGCCGGTCTCGTGCTGCACGAGAGGACCACCAACCCATGAACACCCCCAAGTCGTCCCGCAAGATCGGGACCGAAATCAAGGCGCTCAAGTGGCTGCTGCGCCACCCCGGCGCCACCGTAGGACCGGGCGCCATCGTCGGGACCGGGCTCGAGCTCGGCTGGAGCGCCACCGGCGGGATCACGGGTGGAACGGCCGGCGCCCTGCTCTGCTGGTACCGCGCGCACCCGGACACCTTCGACCACTACGCGGCCCCGCGGCTTCGGGCCTGGCGCCGCCGCTGGTCGGCCTACCTCGGGCCGCGCTTCACCCGGGCACTGCGGGCCTGCGACATGTACGTCACCGACCGCAAGACCGGCGAGGACCTGTTCCCGCGCATCACTCGGCTGCGGTCGTTCTCCCCGTCGGTGGACGTCGTCACGCTGGCCCTGGCGCGCGGGCAGGCTCGCCGCTCGATCGAGGAGAACCTCGAACGGCTCGCCGACACGCTGAAGGTGCAGCGGATCGCGTTCGAGCACCCGAAGCCCGGCTACGTCGCGCTGATCATCGAACGGTCCGAGCCGTTCACCGAGACCATCCCGGCCCCGGAGATGCCCGACACGGTGGACGCGGTCGACGTGAACGACATCTACGTCGGCGACACCGAGTACGGCACCGACTGGCGCCTCAAGGTCGCCGGAACGCACGTGTTCGTGGCCGGCGCGACCGGGGCGGGCAAGAACTCGATCGTGATGTCGATGCTGCGAGGCTTGGCGCCGCTGATCCGCGACGGGCTGGTCCGGTTGTGGGTCTGCGACCCGAAGCAACTGGAGTTCCGCAAGTTCGCCGATGGCGGTGTCGCCCACCGCTACGCCGACAACGAGCAGGACTGCGCCGAGCTGGTCGACGACTACGTCAACGATCTCCGCTCCGTGCAGCAGCAGTTCGCCGCGACCGGCACCCGCAAGATCACGATCTCGCGGGAGACGCCGCTCAACCTGCTGATCATCGACGAGATCGGCGCGTTGCTGGCCTACGGCGACGGCTCGATCGCCCGGAACCTGCGCAAGCAGCTCGCCATCGTCGGCTCCCAAGGCCGCGCGACCGGGCACGGGATGACCGCGCTCGTGCAGGAACCGACCAAGGACACGGTCCCGGTCCGGGAGCTGTTTCCCACCCGGATCTGCCTGCGGGTCACCGCACAGTCGCACGTGGACATGGTCCTCGGGGACGGGGCTCGACTGCGGGGCGCGCTGGCGGATGAGATCCCGAACGTCCCGGACACCGCCGGCATCGGCTACGTCGTGCGGCAGCGCACCCGCGTCCCGCAGCGCGTCCGCGCCGCCTACGTCGACGACCGCGAGATCGACGAACTGATCACCTTCATCCGCTCCGGCCGGCCGGTCACCGGACTCTCGGTGGTGGCGTGATGACCGCGATCAACTACCCGGCCGTCGTGCACGCCCCGCACTTCAAGATCCAGAAGTCGACCAACAAAGGCTTGGAGCCGCTGAGCGACCGCCTGTACTCCTCTCGCGAGGATGCCGAGACCTGGGCGTCCGTCCTGCGGGAGCCAGGGGATCTGGTGCTCATCGGTGAGTACAGCGTCGCCTACTACGCCCGCTGCGTCGTGTGCGGCGAGTTCTCCGACCACCAGCGGATGCGCTTCACCGACTGGTCCGACCTCGGGCAGTACCTCACGCAGGAGCCCGGGTGGCGCTGGACCTGCGAACAGCTCGTGTTCTGCCCGAACCACCGACCCGACAAGGAGGAATGACCATGTGGCGTCTCGGATTCTTCGTGTGGCGAGCCTGGATCTACGCCAAGTACGGCGTCCCGGCTGCGCTCACGCTCTGGCTGATCTACCTCGCGCAGGGCTGGTCCCCGCTGTTCTGGATCGTGGCCGTGGTGCTCGGCTGCGTCGGGCTCGGCCTGGTGCTGGGGATCACCGAGTTCCGCAACCGCGAGTTCGGCGACATCGGACGGGAGCGCATCCGATGACGCGGCGCGCCGACCCCGGACAGCTTGGCCTGTTCGGCACCCCCGGCCCCGCGCCGGCACCGACCCCCGGCCGCGCGTGCCCTCCGGCCCGAGGCCGCCGCAAGCCGCTGGGCTCGCCCGGCAACCCGCTGGTCGCCAAGGACGTGCTCGCCGAAGTCCGCGACGGTCGATACGGGCTGCTGGATGACACCGACCGCGTGATGGTCCTCGACGGTGAGGGCCACTGCCGGGCCGCCCAGGACGACGACGTGGTGATGCACCTGGTGTCCATCGGCTACATCGAACGCAGCCCGGCCCGCGAAACGATCTCGTGCCTGCACGGCGTCGTCCGCAAACCCGTCCTGCCGCTGCGGCTCACCCGACGCGGCCGGGACATGCTCCAGCGCTGGTCCAACCTCGCACCCTTCGGAGGCACGCCGTGACCGACACCCACGCGAACATGCGCAAGCTGCACGAGCTGCAGGAGGAGTTCCTCGACACCTGCCGCAAGGGCGAGAACGCCGACGACCACGGCCACACCGCGTTCATGCGGCTGTCCGAACTGGCCGACGAGATCGCCGGCATCCACGAAGAAGAGGCCGCCGAGTTCCGGCGCCTCGCCGGCATCGCGCTCGACTGCGGGATGTTCCCGAAGTCCTAACCGTCCTGAAAGGAGACTCGTCATGTCCACTGCGGACAGTTCGAACAAGACTCGTCGGCTGGTGGACGTCGTCCGGGTCCTGGTCGCCGTGGTCCTCGGGAGCATCGGCGCGGCGGCCGGATTCACCCACACTCACGACTGGGCCGTCCACCACGGACAGGTCGGCTGGATCGCCTGGGCCGACGCCGTGGTGATCGAGGGCATCGTCATCGTGGCCGGGTTCGAGATCCAGCGTGACCACCGTGCCGGCGCAAGCTCCCGCAAGCTCACGTTCCCGCTGGCCGTGTTGGTGGCCGGGTTCGGCGTGCAGATGGCCGCACAGGTCGCGCTCGCCGAACCCACCCCGGCTGGCTGGCTGGTGGCCGCGATGCCGGCACTCGGGTTCCTCGTGGTCGTCAAGCTCCTCATGCGCCGCACCCCAGCCTCCGAGACCCCGGTCACCCCGGAGTCCATTCCGGAACCTGAGCCGGTCACCGTGACCGCTTCACGGACCGACGTTGTCGCGCACCCGGCACCACCCGCCGTGGTCGTTCCGGCCCGGCCTCGGCTCAAGCTCCCGGCCGAGCTGACCAGCCGGATCAACACCGTGGCCGAGACCGCCCGCAGCGAAGGGCGCGAGCTGACCATCGAGGAGATCCGCCGAGTCGTGCGCGTCCCGGAACCGATGGCAGCGCAGATCCTGCACGACCTCACCGCCTGACCCCACCGGAAGGACACACCCGTGACGAAAGCGACGTCCAATCTGGACAGACTCGTCCGCCTGCAGGAGGACTTCGACACCGCGAACAAGTCGGTCATCAACGAGACCGGCGGCCGCAACCGCGAGGCCCTGCTCCGGCTGTCCGAAGTGGCCGGCGAGATGGCCCGCATCCACGAGGAGGAAGCGGCGGAAATGCGGCGCGTGGCCGACGCCGCGTACGACCTGCACATCACCAAGTAGCCCCCTCCGTACACGGCACGCCCGCCCTCGGCGCGGGAGCCCGGCCACCCACCCGGCCCGGCTCTCGCGCCGTTTCTCATGCCCGCCAACCGAAAGGCTCCGACATGCTGACGTTGGAAGACCGCCTCGCCGCCCGCGTGAAGGCCCTGGACTATCACGACTGGCGAGCCAAGGTCCGCGCCGTCAACGGCTGCGCCCGCCCCATCCGCTTGTCCGGGGCGCACCAGCTCCAGGACGCCACCACCGGTGCTGTCCTGCACCACCACGGCGGGGACATCTTCGCGCCGTGCGGCAACCGCCGGTCCGGGGTCTGCCCGGCCTGCTCCGACCGCTACGCTGCCGACGCCTTCCACCTCATCCGGGCCGGGCTTATCGGCGGCGACAAGGGCATCCCCGCCACGGTCGGGGACCGGCCGCGCGCGTTCGTCACCCTCACCGCCCCGTCCTTCGGCCCCGTCCACACCGCCCGCATCACGCGGAATGGGAAGCGTCGGCCGTGCGGGTGCGGGGAGTACCACCACGATGACGACACCCGCATCGGCGCTCCGCTGGACCCGGAGACCTACGACTACGTCGGGTCGGTGATCTGGCAGGCCCACGCCGGCGTGCTGTGGCAGCGCTTCACCACGCGGCTGCGCCGGGAGATCGCCAAACGCGCCGGCCTCAAGGCCCGCGAGTTCACCGAACAGGCCCGGCTCTCCTACGGCAAGGTCGCCGAATACCAGCGGCGCGGGCTCGTGCACTTCCACGCCGTCGTCCGCCTCGACGGCCCCGAGGGCGCGGTGTCACCGGCTCCCCGGTGGGCGCACCCGGATCTGCTGGAAGACGCCGTGTACGCGGCCGCTGGGGCCGTGCTCGTGCCCGCGGCTTACCCGGACGGGACCGAGCTGCCGCTCACCTGGGGCACACAGGTCGACGTCCGTCGCATCGAACCTGCCGCCTCGGCTGAGCTGGAAGACGACAACGGGCAGATCTCCGAAGCCCGGCTCGCCGCCTACATCGCGAAGTACGCCACCAAGGGCACGGGTAAGAGCGAAGCCGCCGACCGGCCGATCCGCTCGCAGCTCGACATCGACCACCTGAAGGTGACCGCGCACCACCGCCGCATCATCCAAACCGCCTGGGACCTCGGGGACCTGCCGGCGTTCGAGGACCTGAAGCTCCGCCGGTGGGCGCACATGCTCGCCTTCCGGGGCCACTTCCTCACCAAGTCGCTGGCGTACTCCACCACGTTCAAGGCCATCCGAGGTGACCGCCGGGCCTTCCGGCTCGCCGAAACCCTCGAACGGCTGGGGCTCGACGACCGCGTCGACTCGATCGCCGTGGTCAACGACTGGGCCTTCGACGGCTCCGGCTACCACGACGACGCGGAACGCGAACTCGCCGCCGGCATCGCCGAACGCATCCGATACGACCGTAAACTCAAGTACAGCAAGGAAAACGACCATGAATGACCGGCTGCTCAGTATTGAAGATCTGTCCTCTTACCTCCAGGTCCCGGTGAACACGCTCTACCAGTGGCGCAAGACCGGCAAAGGCCCGGCAGGTTTCCGCGTCGGCAAGTACGTCCGCTACCGGCCGTCCGACGTCGACACCTGGATCGACGGACAGGCGGCCTGCTGATGGCTCGTGCGTGGGTGTACGACCGACTGAAGAAGGCGGCGCATCGCGAGGCCGTGACGAAAGCGAAGGCGGCTGGGCGACGACCACCGGCCCGCTGGGAGGTCCGCTACTACGACGTGACCGGCAAGCTCCGGTCCGAGACGGCGCCGAACAAGGACAAGGCAGAGGCGCGCCGGACGGAGCTCGAAGACAGCCTTCGTGGTGGGTCCTATGTGGATCCGAAGTCGTCGAAGGTGACCTTTGCCGAGATGGGGGAGAAGTGGCTCGAAAGCCGCCACGACCTGCGCCAGTCGACGTGGTGGAAGTACCGAGGTCTCCTCGACAACCACGTCAACGTCAAATGGGGCGGCCGGCCGCTCAATGCGATCCACCGCGAAGACGTGGCGCTGTGGGTGGCCGACCTGCTGAAGTCGAAGGACAAGGGCGGGAGTGGTCTCGGGCCCTCGCAGGCTCGGCATGCGTACCGCGTGTTTTCGATGGTGCTCGACTGGTGCGTGCCGCGTCGCATCCTGGTCAACCCGGCGCGCGGGGTCAAGCTGCCGGTGCGTCCGGACGCGGAACACGTCTACCTCACTTACGAACAGGTGGAGACGCTCGCTGACTCTGCTGCCGTCCTCCGCACGAAGTATGACCGACCAACGGCGGGCTCCGAGATCAACCGCGCACTCATCTTGCTGCTGGCCTACACCGGCCTTCGGTGGGGTGAGGCGGCATCGCTGCGGGTCGGGCGCTTGGACCTCGCCAAGCGGCGCATCCGGGTCGCCGTGACGTTCTTCGAGGTCGGTGGGGTGCAGCACGAGGGGCCACCGAAGACCGGGAAGAAGAGAACCGTCTCTTTTCCGGCGTCGCTTGTGCCGGTGCTGCGTCCGCTGGTGACCGGCCGGCAGTCCGACGACCTGCTGTTCACGACAGGGCGGGGTCAGTCGCTGCGGGCGAACAACTGGCGCGTCCGGGAGTTCAACGCGGCACTCAAGGCCGCTGACCTCGGTGTCGCCGGGCTCACCCCGCACAAGCTGCGGCACACTGCGGCCTCCCTCGCCATCGCGGCTGGCGCGGACGTGAAGGTCGTTCAGCAGATGCTCGGGCACGCTGACGCGGCCATGACCCTCAACGTGTACGGGCACCTCTTCCCGGACCGCCTCGATGAGGTAGCGGACGTGCTCGACGCTCGACGTACTCAGGCGCTGGCGAGCATGGCGGCGTGATGATCAGCCCCGGGGCATGTGGGCAGAATGTGGGCAGCCCCGGGGCTGAGTCGCGTCCGGAGCTACCTCGGGAATGAAAAAAGCCACGTCCACCTGCGTGAACGTGGCTGATCCGGTCGGGCTGACAGGATTCGAACCTGCGACCCCTTGACCCCCAGTCAAGTGCGCTACCAAACTGCGCCACAGCCCGGACCCGCACTTCTCAGTGCGTGTGAGTACTCTAGCGCGCCCTCGAAACGGCTCTGTAACCAGGGTGCCTTGCCCGCCTGACCTGCGGAAACCCGGGGAAACCCAGCGCGACGGGCCGGGCGGGCAAGGCGCGCGCTCACGCTGGGTTGTTCGCGTGGGTCAGCGTCTGCCACGCCACGAACAACGCGTTCGTGCCCGCCGGGCGCTTGCTCTCCGTCAGGGACTGCGTGTTGGTCATCGCGATGCCCAGGCGGCCGTGGAGGGCGTTGAAGCCCACCTCTGTCACCGGGCCCAGGCCTCGGTTCACGCTTCCGCCGCAGAGCCACGACGGGACCGCTGTGCCCAGCTCGTACTTCGACTGGAAGCCCAGCGCCTGGCGCAGCCGCTCGCCGACGTCCGTTCCGTAGACGTCCTGGCCCTGGATGCGCAGGGTCTCCGCCACGTCCGCGATCGCCGCTATGCCGTAGCCCGTGTGGACGAAGTCGCGGCACGTCTCCTGTGTGAGGCCGTCGACGAAGGTGCTCTGGCCCTGCCAGTAGCCCACGATCTGGTCGCGTGTGGACAGGCCGCTGCCGGGGACCGTCTTCGGCAAGGAGCCGTCAGAAGTCAGGTAGACGTACGCCGCGACGCGGTTGCGGTAGCGGGTTACTGCCTTGTCGTAGTTCGTCTTGTCCTCCAGGAAGACCGAGATGCCTACCGCGGCCTCCATCATGGACAGTTCCCAGTTGCCGTTGCTGTTGCTGCCGTTGATGATTTTGTTCAGGTAGACATTGCGCAGCATCGTGCCGAAACGACCCGAATTCGGCCAGCTCGTGTACGTGTACTTGATGATCTCCGCCGCGCGGGGCCAGGACGAGCCCGCCCAGCCCGTCTGCAGGGGTGCGTTGCTGTTGGTGTGGTTGGTGATCGTCGCCGACCACGCGTCCATCAGGGCTATCGACTTCTGCGCGTAGCGGGCGTCGCCCGAGATGTACCAGATCAGCGCGTCCGTGTACGCCGCGATCGCGTCTTCCCGCTCATCGGTGCAGCCGAGGTTCGGGTCCGAGTACGGGCCGCATTCGACGACCGAACGCGGTTTCGGCGTGCGCGAAAGCGATGCGTACGTACTCGCTTTGGCTTGGTCGTAAGCGGCTTTCCACGGCTGGGCGCCGGCGTTCACCTGCGCTTTCACGAAGTCCAGCTGCGGCCGGCTGACCAGTACGCCGGGGTGCGTGAACGTGGCCGGTGCCGCGGGCGCCGGGGTGGCGATCAGGCCCAGGGCGAGCGGGACGGCGGCAGCGAGCGTGACGGCTTTCCTCCAGCGGGATGCGGACATGGCTCTCCTCGGGACGACGATGTGAGGTGGATCACCAGCGCGCTGTCCCGACAGTTTTATGGTCCAGACCACCGTCAGTCAAGAGCGGGGAATGCCTTTCTTCGTGTCGTGAAGGAAAGAAGTGCCGAAATGTTCAGCCCGCTGAACGGAAGGTGATTTCCGTTCAGCGGGCTGAACAGCCGTTCCGTTAACCGAGACCCGCGCTGACCGCGTTCATCAGCGCCCCGGAGTCACCCGACATCTCCCACGCCATCACGCCGAGCAGGCCGCGCGACTTGAGCCAGGTCGTCTTCGCCGCGATGGACCAGGCGTCGTCGAACGTCCACCACTGGCCGCCGTTGCCCGTGTAGCAGGACGTCGCGACGGCCGCGGTGTCGTGGTAGACGGTGCACCCGGGGACGCTCGCGAGGAGGTTCGAATACCCGCGCGTGCCGGCCTCCTCGGGGAACTGGCCCGGCGCCGCGCCGGTCGCCGACTGCCACTCGCCGTTCTTGCCGCCCGCCGCGACGCCCTGCCAGCCGCGGCCGTAGAACGCCAGGCCGAGCGTCAGCCGCCGTGGATCGACGCCCGCGTTCGTGTACGCGTTGATCGCCGCTTCGGCGCTGAAGTGGAAGTTGTACGGGTCGTCCGCGTCGGCGTACAGGTTGCCCTGGTGGCCGGTGCGGTTCGGCTCCCACGAGTTGTCGCTGCCCGACCCGTGGAAGTCGTACCCCTGCACGTTCGCGACGTCGAGGTAGTCGAACACCTTCGGCAGGTCCCAGCCCGCCGCGACCTTGCCCGGGTCGGCCGGGGTGAACGCGTGCAGCTGGTAGCGCTTGCCGGTGGTCGCGCCGTACGCGTCGAGCTGCGTGCGGAACTCGGCCAGCAGCGCCGTCAGGTTGTTCTTGTCGTTCGGGCTCCAGTGGTTGCCCGGGTGGCCGTCGGCGCTGCCGGGCCACTCCCAGTCGAGGTCGATGCCGTCGAAGATCCCGGCCGCGGTGCCCGGGCCGCCGGCGCCGCCGTAGGTCGCCAGATTGCCCTTGATCCACGTGTCGAGGCACGACGAGACGAACTTCTTGCGCGACGCGTCGGTGGCCGCGACGTCGGAGAAGTACTTCGAGTACGTCCAGCCGCCCAGGGAGACCAGCACCTTCAGGTTCGGGTGCTTCGCCTTGAGCTTCTTGACCTGGTTGAGGTTGCCGCGCAACGCCTCCCAGCCCGTGTCGGCCACGCCGTCGACCGACTGGGCCGCCGCGAACGGACGTGAGTAGTCGGCCTCGGCGTCACCCGCGCCGTCACCCTGGTTCGGGTCCTGCGGGTTCGCCGTGGTGCCCTTCGTGACGCCGGAGAGGCAGGTCAGGTTCACCGGGTCGATGTTCTCGAACGCGTACAGCAGGTGCGTCAGCTTCGCCGCCGCGCCGGTCGTCTCGAGGTTCTTCACGAAGTACTGGCGGCCGTAGATGCCCCACTGCACGAAGTAGCCGACCTTCGCGTAGCCCGAGACGATGTCGCCGGTCTTGGCGGTGACGGCGGCACTCGGCGCCGACACGTTGTCGTAGCCGTCGCGAGCGCGCACGGTGAACGTGTACGAAGTGGACGGTGCCAGGCCGGTCACGACGGCGGCGGTCGTGGTGACCGTCGTCGCCAGGGTCGACCCGCGGTAGACGTCGTAGCTGACGACGCCGGTGTTGTCGGTGGACGCGGTCCACGTGAGCGACACCGAAGTCGCATCCGCCGACGTCGAGCGCGGTCCGCCGGGCGCGGTGGGCGCCTGCGTGTCGTTCGCCGGGTTGTTGGTGGTCACCGGAAGCGCCGCACTGGCCGGTGACGCGGTGCCCTTCGAGTCCTTGGCCTTCACGGTGAACGAGTACGCCGTGTTCGGCGTCAGCCCGCTGATCGTGGCGCTGGTCCCGGTCACCGAGGCGGCCAGGGCCGTGCCCCGGTAGACGTCGTAGCCCGTGACCGGCAGCGAGCCGGCCGTCGACGCGTTCCAGGCCAGGGCGGCCGTGGTCGTCGTCTTCGCGACCAGCCGCAGGTTCGCGGGTGCGGACGGTGGTGTGTCCGGCGACCCGTCGCAGTTGGCGTTGTCGACGCGGCACTGCGTCGGCGTCGCGGCCGCGCTGAGCCGGAACGTCGGGCTGTACGGGTAGGTGGTGCGGCCCGGCGCCAGCGTCGCGATGTAGTAGGCCGGGGTCAGCGTGACCTGGGTGCCGTTCTGCGTCACCGTGGCGTTGTCGCCCGTGCTGGCGGTGACCCCGGCGGGCAGTGTGAAGGTGATCGCCCAGTTGCTCACCGACGCGGTGCCGGAGTTGGTGACGGTGTAGGTGCCGGTCGTGCCGCTCAGGGCGAGCGAGGCGGTCAGTGACCCGGCCGCGGCGGCGGGCGGGGCCAGCGCCGCGACGCCGCCCCCGGCGATCAGGAGGGCGGCGAGCGCGGAGCGTAGTCGTGCGGGAGTGCGTCTCATGGCGGTTCTCCAAGCGACACGGAACAGACGAATGTGGTGGTCTAGACCAAAATCGAATGTAACCCGGTGCTGGGAGATCCGCGCACGCCCGAACGGCGGCAACCGTTGTCCGAACGGACTGTTAACGTCCCGAGAACGTCGCCTTGCCCGGCCCGTCCGCGAGGAACGACTTCACGGCGCCCCGCAGGTCCTCGGTCTCGAACAGCTCGGCCGCGATCGTCGTGATGTGCGCGTTGGCCTCCGGGACGCCGCCCGCGGAGAAGTGGTCCAGGACGCGCTTGGTCGCCGCGTGGGCGCGGGTCGGACCCTCGGCCAGCCGAGCCGTGAACGCCCGGGCCGCGGCGTCGAAACCCTCGTCCGGCAGGACGCGGTTGACGACGTTCCAGCGCTCCATCGTTGCCGCGTCATAGGTGTCGCCGGTCATCACGAACTCCTTGGCGCGCCCCACGCCCGCCCGCGACGCGAGCCGCTGGGTGCCGCCCATGGTCGGCGTCAGGCCGACCACCTTCTCGACCAGCCCGAACTTCGCCCGGGTCGCGGCCAGGATGAGGTCGCAGGCCACCGCGACCTCGAACGCCCAGGTCAGGCACAGGCCGTGCGCGGCGAACACGGTGGGGAAGGGCAGCGCGGCGATCCGGTCCGGCACCGCGAGCATCTCGTCGAACAGCACCTTCGCCTCGGCGGGCGAGCCCTGGGCGTCGAACAGTGAGACGTCCACGCCGCCGCTGACGATCTTGCCCTCGGCGCGGATCAGCAGCGCCCGCGCGGGTGCGTCTTCCAGCGAACTGATGGCCGCGGCGAGATCCGACTGCAGGGACGCCGTGTACAGGTTCAACGGCGGCGCGTCGATGGTCAGGACGGCGAGCCCGCCGTCACGGTCGAGGCGGACCTGCTCAGTCATGCTCACCCTGCTTCTTCGGCTTCTACGATGTCGTCCCAATACTGCTGGGCGTCGGGGCGCCAGTCGACGTGTTTGTGATGGAACAGTTCCCCGGCTTTCGTCCCGCTCCACTTCGCCGGCAGGAGCTCGGCGGGCAGCTGCGGGTCGAGGAACGGGAACCGCCGCCACTCGTGGACGAGCTCGGTCTGCGCCCGCAGCACCGCCCGGCCGCCGGTCGGGTTCAGGCCGGTGAAGCGGTCGATGAAGTCCTCGTAGCGGTCCTTCAGCTCGGTGAGGTCCCAGGAGCGGGCGACCATCGTCTCCTGCTCGCCGACCTCGCCGTAGGTCGAGGTGAACGACATCGCCTGCGCCTCGAGGCCCAGCTCGGTGACGATCTGCTGGGCCTCCCGCTGACGGCTCAGGTCCGGGCTGACCCAGACGCCGGCCACCGGCGAGCCGAAACCCGCCCAGGTCAGCCGGGTGCGCAGCCGGTGGCGCAGGTCGCGCTTGGCCTCGGGCACGGACACGATCAGCATCAGCCACTGCCCGTTCCACGGAGGGGCCTCGAGGCCGAACGCGTAGATCCGGTCGGCGCCCTCGGTCAGCAGGCGGCGGCCCGGTGGCGTCAGCGACCAGCGCACCCGGCGGCCGACGCGCTCGGAGACCACCCAGCCCTCGGCGGCGGAGCGGGCCAGCGCCTGGCGCGCCGACTTCTCCTCGATGTCGAGGATGCCCAGCACCTCGACCAGCATCGACGTCCAGACCGGCTTGTCGCGGGGCAGCGCGTACTCCCCGAGCACGGTCATCAGGAGCGAACGCGCGCTCGCGTGGCTCACCTCGCGACGGCGGCTGACCGTCGGCCGTGGCGCCGACACGCGGCCTTCCCTCGCCTTCGGCCTCCGGCCGAGGGTGACCGGGGAAGCGGGCTCGCCCATTCTGTGTTCACCGACCTCACTGCTGCGGGGTATCGACAACCGAACAGGCTACCCACACTGAGTGATCAAAGCGCCACCGGACACACAGGCGGTCCCATTGACCTTGATCTGACAGTTCACCACGGCCCCGTAGACTCGGCTACCTCATGAGCGCAACTCTCGTCGCGAAGGACCTGGCCGCGGGCCACGGCGATCGCCTCCTCTTCTCCGGTCTGGACCTGGTCGTCGCGCCCGGCGACGTCGTCGGCCTGGTCGGCGTCAACGGCGCCGGCAAGTCGACGCTGCTGCGGACCCTGGCCGGCCTGGCCACCCCGGACGACGGCGAGGTGCGGCTGAACCCGCCGACCGCCACCGTCGGGCACCTGCCGCAGGAACCGGAACGCCGGGAAGGCGAGTCGGTGCGGGCGTTCCTGGCGCGCCGCACCGGCGTCTCCGCGGCGCAGGCGGACCTCGACCGGGCCACCGATGCCCTCACCGCGGGCGAAGACGGCTCGGACGACCAGTACGCGACCGCGCTCGACCGGTGGCTCGCGCTCGGTGGCGCCGACCTCGACGACCGCGCCGGTGAGGTGGCCGCCGACCTCGGCCTGGCCGTCGACCTGGACCAGCTGATGACGTCGCTCTCGGGTGGCCAGGCCGCGCGCGCCGGGCTGGCGTCGCTGCTGCTGAGCCGCTACGACGTCTTCCTGCTCGACGAGCCGACCAACGACCTCGACCTGGACGGCCTCGCCCGGCTGGAGCGGTTCGTCACCGGCCTGCGCTCGGCGACGGTGCTGGTCAGCCACGACCGCGAGTTCCTGGCCCGCACGGTCGACCGCGTCGTCGAGCTGGACCTGGCACAGCAGCAGGTCAACACCTACGGCGGCGGGTACGAGGCGTACCTGGAGGAGCGCGAGGTCGCGCGGCGGCACGCCCGGGAGGACTACGACGAGTTCGCCGGGACGAAGTCCGCGCTCGAGGCCCGCGGCCGGATGCAGCGCGGCTGGATGGAGAAGGGCGTCAAGAACGCCCGCCGCAAGGCACCCGACAACGACAAGATCGGCCGCAAGTTCCGCAGCGAAGCCACCGAGAAGCAGGCGTCGAAGGCGCGCCAGACCGAGCGGATGATCGAGCGCCTCGACGTCGTCGAGGAGCCGCGCAAGGAGTGGGAGCTGCGGATGGAGATCGCCGCGGCCCCGCGGGCGGGCGCCGTGGTCGCGACCCTGCGCGGCGCGGTCGTCCGCCGGGGCGGGTTCACGCTCGGGCCGGTCGACCTGCAGGTGGACTGGGCGGACAAGGTCGCCATCACGGGCGCGAACGGCGCCGGGAAGTCGACGCTGCTGGCGCTGATGCTCGGTCGGCTGTCCCCGGACGACGGCAACGCGGCGCTCGGCTCGGGCGTCGTGGTCGGCGAGGTCGACCAGGCGCGCAAGCTGTTCCTCGACGACGTCCCGCTCGCGGACGCCTTCGCGCGTGAAGTGCCGGAACTGCCCGACGCCGACGTCCGGACGCTGCTGGCGAAGTTCGGACTGAAGGCCGCGCACGTGCTGCGGTCGGCCGCGACGCTGTCGCCGGGGGAGCGCACCCGCGCGGCGCTGGCGCTGCTGCAGGCCCGCGGCGTCAACCTGCTGGTCCTCGACGAGCCGACCAACCACCTGGACCTGCCCGCCATCGAACAGCTCGAGGCGGCACTGGGCCGCTACCCGGGCACGCTGCTGCTGGTGACGCACGACCGCCGGATGCTCGACGCCGTGCACGTCACCCGCCGCTTCGAAGTCGCCGACGGCAAGGTCCGCGAGTTGTGAACCTGCGCGAGGCGACTCGCGACGACGCCGGCTTCCTGGCCGACATGCTCGTCGAGGCGGTGAACTGGTCGCCCGAGTGGAAGCGCAAGAGCCGGCGGCGGGTGCTGCGGGCGCCGAACACCGCGCACTACATCGCCGGGTGGCCGCGGGAAGGTGACCTCGGCGTGGTCGCCGAAGCAGCCGGTGAACCAATCGGCGCGGCTTGGCTGCGGTTCTTTTCGGCGGAGGATCCGGGGTACGGGTTCGTCGCGGCCGACGTCCCGGAGCTGACGATCGGCGTGGTGCCGGCGTGGCGTGGCCGGGGTGTCGGCCGGGCGCTGCTGAGGGGCGTCGAAAGCCGGGCCGCCGAGGCGGGGATCGGACGGATCGGGCTCAGCGTCGAACGGAAGAACTTCGCGCAGCGGCTGTACCTCGCGGAAGGGTACGAGATCGTGGGCGCGGGTTCCGCGGACGCCGACACCATGGTCAAGATCCTCACCTGATCCCGTACGGGCGGCCGATGTAACGGTGCCCAGTACGAAGCCGACCTACCACCCGTTCGGCGAGCGAGCGGATGGGCGGAGACATGGCGGTCGATCGGGGCGGCGTTTCGGACACCGAATCCCTGTGGCATATTTCGGGCAAGCTCGGCCCCCTTTCGATCGGCGTGGGGATCCCTTACCGGCCAGGGCTGATCGCCGACATCATCCGGGCCGAGATCGCGGACCCGCTGACCTTGCTGCTGCAGAAGGTGCTCCACACAACCGACTTCGTCGGCGGTACGCCGTCGTCGGTGCCCCGCCGGGACCGGATGCCCAAAGTGCTGGACGTCGACCAGCTCCGGGCCCGGCTCGGTCCGTCGTCCCGGCCGCCGCGGCACCCGGAACCGGTGCGCGTCACCGGCGTGTTCTCGCCTGCCGTGCTGCTCAACGCCGGCTGGTGGGAACGCGCCGGCGGCGGCTCGGACCCGGTGGGCCGAAACGGCATCCAGCAGTGGACCTACGCGGGGTTCGAGGAGTGGGCGCCGTCGTGGGACTTCACGAGCGAGGACGGGCCGGACCGGTCCCGGTTCTTCCTGGGCCAGCTCGGCCGGGGCGACGGGGCGAACTCGATCCTCGTGGTCGCGGTCGGTGAGAAGGGCCGGGCCATCCGCAGCGGGATCATGCCGATGTTCCGGGAACGCGGGGTCGGCGCGCTCAAGGCCGAGGTCACCGCGCTGCTGTGCCACCGGTCCCACCTGATGACGCGCAACCCGGCTCTGGGCGCCGCGGCCGAGCGGTGGCAGGGCGAGTTCGACTACTGCCTGCTGCTGGACTCCGAGCAGCACCGGCTCGACCCGCTGCGCGAGATCCCGGACTACTACTCCGCCTACGTCTGGCAATGCTGGTGGGCCACCGAGAACGCCCCGGAGGACCAGCCGCCGCGGCTGGGCGACTGCTACCTGCTGTGGGAGCACACGGACCTGACCAACGTAGACGCGATCGGGTACAACCTCGACAGCCTGGCGCACAAGGCCGCGTACGTCGGCGAGCGCCACGGCAAGCTCGAACTGCTGCAGAAGTCCGGTTTCCTCGTGCCCGGGGAACCGGCGCTCGGCTCGCGGGACTTTCAGCGGCTGCTCGGCGCGATCAGCGGAGACAGCCGAGAGTGATCACCTTCCGCGAGCTCACCGGTGCCCCGGACGACCTCTCCGTGCTGGCCGGGTTCCACGGGACTCTTTACGTCAGCCTGTTCCCCGATCCGGACGAACGCGAGTCGCTGGAGAACATGGCCGGTTACCTGCGGCTGAAGGGACACGGCTGGTACGGCGAGAACAACTACCACATCGTCCTCGCCTTCGACGGCGACCTGCTGGCCGGCGCCGTGATCGCCGACTACCTGGCCGAACCCGCCGCGGGGGTGATCGAGTACCTGCTCGTTTCGCCCGACGTGCGCGGCCGCGGCGTCGGCCGGGCCCTGATGGACCACATCGAAGCGGTGCTGGCCGCCGACGCCGCCCGCGGCGGGCGCGAACTCGCCGGCGTGGTGGCCGAAATGAACGATCCCCGGGCGGTGTCGGCACTCGCCGACAACCTCGACCCGGTCGCGCGGGCCCTGATCTGGCACCGGTACGGCTACGCCGGCCTCGACTTCCCCTACCGGCAGCCCGCGCTGTCGCCGGGGCAGGCTCCGGTGACCGGGCTGATCCTGATCGGCAAACCGCTGTCGGCGGCCTGGCGGGACCGCGTCCCGGCCGCCGCGATCACCCTCGTCGTCCGGGAATACCTGCGGCTGGCCATGCGGATCGACCGCCCCGAGGACTCGCCCGAGTACCGGCGCATGGCCGCGCACCTGAGCGCGCGGGACGACGTCGGCCGGCTGCCCCTGGACCGCTACACCGGTCGCGAGGCCGCCCGGCCGCTCGATGTCCACGCGGTGACCGGCCCGGACGACCCGGACTTCGCCCGCACCCTGGCCGCCTACCGGGACGCGTTCCCGCCCGGACCCACCGCCATCGGCGAGGACGGGTTCCGGCACGCGGTCACTGAGCCGGACTACCACCTGTGGGCGTTGCGCGCGGCCCCGACCGACCCGGAGCCGTCGGGGATGGCGTCGTTCCACACGCTGACCGCGGTCGCGCTGCTGGGCTACGTCGCGTTCGCGGCCCCCCTCCGCGGTTCGGGCCGGTTCCCGGCGCTCGTCGCCCGGCTCGAACAGCGGCTGCTCGCCGACCGGCCCGAGATCCGTGGCTGGTACGCCGAAATCGGCCCCGGCACCGACTGCGCCCCGTTCCGCCGCGTCGGCTGCCGCGAACTGGCCGTCGACTACCGGCAGCCCGCCCTCGGGCCGGGCGAGGACGTGCCGTGCCGCCTGTTCTTCAAGCCCCCCGGCCGGATCTACGGCCCGCCGGAGTTGTCCGGGCCGGACTTGCTGACCGACCTCGCCGAGGTGCTGTCGGCCGTGTACGGCGTGGCCGCGCCGCGGGAACACCCGAGCTACCGCCGGATCGCCGGGACGCTGACCGACGGCGTTGTGCCGCTGCGCTAGCCCGTTGTTGCGCCGCCGGTTCCTCGGTCTGCCGCGGCCCTCGTGAGTGTTTAGGGCGGTTAGAACCGCCCTAAACACTCACGACCAGCCGCGGCAGACCGCTCACCGGCGCCTCGCCACGAAGTCGCCGGCAGCGCCACTCGTCTCAGGGCCGGTCGGTGAGGTACCCGCCCATGGTCGTGAAGTAGTCGCCCGCCGCCAACTCGGTGCCGTCCGCGGTGCGGACTCGCTCCACCAGCAGACCGGGGGACCGGCCGCGGCGGGAGGCCGGCCCGGCGACGATCACCACGCCGTCGCCCTCCTTGATGAAGATGCGGCCCGGCGTTCCGCCGTAGTTCCCGCGCGACACCGACGCCTTCGTGATCCGCAGCTCTTCGCCGCGGTGGTAGGCGAACGCGTTCGGGTACGGGTCGGACTGGGCGCGCACCAGGCGCTCGATGTCCTCCACCGGCCACGTCCAGTCGATGAGACTGTCGCGCGCGGCGCGCTTGTGGAAGAAGCTCGCCTTCGAGCGGTCCTGCGGCACCGGCGTGTAGCCGGTCTCGATCAGCTGGATCGCCTCGGCGGTGATCGGCGCGATGAGGTCCACCGTGCGGTGGAACAGGTCCGTCGTCGTGTCGGCCGGGCCGACCGGGATCGCGCGCTGCAGGACGATGTCGCCCGCGTCCAGCTCGCCGTCCATCATGTGGGCGGTGACGCCGACCTCGGGCTCGCCGTTGACCAGTGCCCAGATCAGCGGGGAGAACCCGGCGTAGGACGGCAGCAGCGAGTCGTGGATGTTGAGGGTGCCGTGGCGGGGCAGGTCGAAGATCTCCGGCGGCAGCCACGTGCGCCAGTTGTTCGCCACGATCAGGTCGAGCTCAGCCGTCTTCAGCTCGGCCAGCAGCTCGTCGTCGTCCGGGCGGTTGCGCAGCAGGACGCGGATGCCGTTGGCCTCGGCGAGGTCGGCGACGGAGTCGGCCCAGATCCGCTCGTACGCGTGGTCGCTCTTCGGGTGGGTGACCACGAGCGCGACCTCGTGGCCCGCGTCGATGAGCGCTTGGAGGGTCCGGTGCCCCCAGGTCTGGTAGCCGAACATCGCCACGCGCATTCGAGAATGCCTTTCCGTAGTCGGGGGACGAACATCACCACGAACGTACTAGGCGAGGCTCGCCTAAGTTAGGTTAGGGTTCCCTGAACGTTACCGGAGTGTGCGAGGGAGCGACATGACTGCAGAGGCCGGCGAACAGGTTCCGATCTACGACGTCGTCGGGGTGGGTTTCGGACCTTCGAACCTGGCCCTGGCGATCGCGCTGGCCGAGCACAACGCCGGCTCGGAGGAGCCGGTGACCGCGCACTTCCTGGAGCGCCAGCCCCGCTTCGGCTGGCACCGCGGGATGCTGATCGACACCGCGACGATGCAGGTCTCCTTCCTCAAGGACCTGGTCACCATGCGGAACCCGACCAGCGACTTCAGCTTCCTCAACTACCTGCACGCGTCGGGCCGGCTGGTGGACTTCATCAACCACAAGAACCTGTTCCCGCTGCGGGTCGAGTTCCACGACTACTTCGAGTGGGCGGCCGCGAAGGTCGACGACGTCGTCTCGTACGGCACCGAAGTGGTGTCCGTGAAGCCCGTCTACGACGGCGAAGACGTCGAGTTCTTCGACGTCGGGATCTCCGACGGCACCTCCCTGCGAGCCCGGAACCTGGTCATGGGCACCGGGTTGCGGGCGCAGCTGCCCGAAGGCGTCACCGCGGGCGAGCGGATCTGGCACAACAGCGAGCTGCTCTTCCGCGTCGAACGCCTGCGCGGCACCGAGCCGAAGCGGTTCGTCGTGGTCGGCGCCGGGCAGAGCGCCGCCGAAGTCGCGGCCTTGCTGCACGACGAGTTCCCGCACACCGAGATCTGCGCGGTGTTCGCGCGCTACGGCTACAGCCCGGCCGACGACAGCTCGTTCGCCAACCGGATCTTCGACCCGGAGGCCGTCGACCAGTTCTACGGCGCGGGCGAGCCGGTCAAGGACCGCCTGATGCGCTACCACGGCGCGACGAACTACTCCGCCGTCGACGTCGAGCTGATCGACGAGCTCTACCGCCGCGTCTACCGCGAGAAGGTGCTGGGCGTGGAGCGGCTGCGGCTGTTCAACGTCTCCCGCCCGGTCGAGGTGACCGAGTCCGCCGCGGCCGTCTCGGCGACGGTCGAGTCGCTCACGACGGGCGAGCGCACGGTGCTGGAGGCCGACGCCGTCGTCTACGCGACCGGCTACCGCCCCGCCGACCCGACGCCGCTGCTCGGCGAGCTGGGCCCGCGGTGCGGCCGCGACGAAGAAGGTCGGCTGCGCGTCGAGCGCGACTACCGGATCACGACGGAACCCGCCCTGCGCGGCGGCATCTACCTGCAGGGCGGGACCGAGCACACACACGGCATCACGTCGTCGCTGCTGTCGAACACCGCGGTGCGGGTCGGCGAGATCCTGCAGTCCATTGTGGACCGCCGGGTCGTGCCGGCGCCCGCGGGGGAGTACGCGGTCAGCGCGCGGTGAGCTGCTCGCGGAGGATGTCGCTGTGCCCGGCGTGCCGGGCGAAGTCCTCGATCAGCAGCAGGTAGACGAACCGGAGGTTGACCTCGCCGAGGACGTCGTGCGTCCAGGTGTCGTCGAGTTCGAAGCGGGCCGCGATTTCGCGTGAGCGTGCGCCGGCCCGTTCGAACTCGGCGATCACGTCGTCGAGGGTTTCGCTTTCGGCGACGACGAAACTGGCGTCGCCCGGGGTCGTGGGCCCGTCGCAGTCGGCCTCGTCGAGGCCCAGCAGCAGGAGCTGGAACCAGCGGCGTTCGGCCATCGCGGCGTGCTTGACGAGGCCGATCGGCGTGGTCAGGGACGCGACGAGGCGCGTCCGGACGTCGGTGTCGGACAGGCCGCGCGCGGTGTCGGCGACCGCGCGGCGGGTGCGGTCCATCGTCGCCTCCAGCAGGAGACGTTCGGGACCGGTGGTGATTTCGGGCAGCACGAACATGGCTCTGCTTCCTGGAGGGGAGTGGCCGGACGGTCCTCGGGGACGTGACGTCCGGAACCGAGGAGGGGCCAGAACACGCCGAGGCTAGCGCGCCGGCCGCCGTCCTGTCACCCGGGAATCCCTGAAAGCCGTGAAGGCCTCCTTACCGGCCATAAGAGCCGGGAAGGAGGCCTTCACGGCTTTCAGGAGAGCGGTGCCGGGTGGTGCCGGCTGATCGGGATCACCATCGGCGTGCCGCTGATCGGGTCCGGGGTCACCTGGCAGCGGACGTCGAAGACCTCCTCGACCAGCTCCTCGGTGATCACCTCGACCGGCTTGCCCGCCGCCACGATCCGGCCCGCCTTCATCGCGATCACGTGGTCGGCGTAGCGGCACGCTTGCGGGAGGTCGTGCAGCACCATCACCACCGTCCGGCCCTCGTCGCGGTTGAGGTCGACGACCAGGTCGAGCACGTCGATCTGGTGCGCCAGGTCGAGGTAGGTCGTCGGCTCGTCCAGCAGCAGCACCGGCGTGCCCTGCGCGACGGCCATCGCGATCCACGCGCGCTGGCGCTGCCCGCCGGACAGTTCGTCGACCGGACGGTCGGCGAGGTCGGTCAGCTCGGTCGCCTCGAGCGCGGCCCGCACCGCGCCTTCGTCCGAAGTGGACCACTGCCGCCACCAGCTCTGGTGCGGCGCGCGGCCGCGGCCGACGAGGTCGGCCACCGTCATGCCCTCCGGCGCCACCGGGGACTGCGGGAGGATGCCGAGGCGCTGGGCGACTTCGCGGGTCGGCAGGTCGTGGATCGACCGGCCGTCGAGGTAGACCCCGCCCGCCTTCGGCGTCAGCAGCCGGGCCAGAGTGCGCAGCAGCGTCGACTTCCCGCAGGCGTTGGCGCCGATGATCGCCGTGATCTCACCCGGCGGGATGTCGAGGTCGAGGCCGTCGATGACCACCCGGTCGTCGTAGGCGACCCGGAGCTGCTCCACCCGCAGCGAGGGGGCGTCGGATGTCATGTGTCAGCCTCCGGAACCGGAACGGTTGGCCCTGGCCAGCAGCCAGAGCAGGAGCGGGGCGCCGAGGACGCCGGTGACGATGCCGACCGGCAGCGCCGACGCGGTGATCTCGCGGGCGATGATGTCGCTGCCCAGCACCACGACCGCGCCGGTGAGCGCGGACGCCGTGATCGGCGGCGACGAGAGCCGCGCGAGCCGTTGCGCGATCTGCGGCGCGGTCAGCGCGACGAACGAGATCGGACCCGCCGACGCCGTCGCGAACGCGACCAGCCCGGCGCCGGACAGCAGCAGGCCCAGCCGCACCGGCTGCACCGGCGTGCCGAGCCCGGCCGCCACCTCGTCGCCCAGCAGCAGCGTGCTCATCCACCGCGACAACGCCAGGACCACCGGCAGCAGCACGCACAGCGCGCACAGCAACGGGATGACGTGCTCCCAGCCGCGGTTGGCGAGATTGCCGACCATCCAGCCGATCGCCGCCTGCGCCTCGGTGATCTGCGCCTTGCTGAGCAGGTAGTCGGTCAGGCTGGTGCACATCGCGAAGATCCCGATGCCCACCAGCAGGATCCGGTAGCCGGTGGTGCCGCGCCGCCAGGCGAGCGCGTACACCAGCACCGCAGTGAACAGCCCGCCGAACAGGCCGAGCGTCGTCGTGCCGAGGCCGCCGCCGAAGCCGAACGCGATCCCGGCGACCACGGCGGTGGCCGCGCCCGCGTTGATGCCGATCATGTCCGGGCTGGCCAGCGGGTTGCGCGTGATGGTCTGGAACACCGCGCCGGACGCGCCGAACGCGATCCCGGCCAGCAGTCCGGTGAGCGCCCGGGGCAGCCGCAGTTCCTGGACGATGTAGCCGTTTCCGCTGTCGCTGCCGCCGAAGAGCCCGGACAGGACGTCGGACACGCTCATCGGGACGTCGCCGATCGTCATGCCGACGCAGAACAGCACGAACGTCAGCATGGCGAGGACGAGGCAGACGATCAGCAGCCGGGGCCGGAACCGGCCGGACACCGGCGGTGTCGTGAGCCGGAAGGTGCGTCGCGCCTGGAGCAAGGCCATGTCAGGACTCCACGAGCTTGCGCCGGCGGACGAGGTAGATGAAGAAGGGCGCGCCGAGGAACGCGACGATCACGCCGGCGCGGATCTCGCTGGGCCGCGCCAGGATCCGGCCGAGGATGTCGGCGGCCAGCAGCAGGCTCGGTGCGACCACGGCGGTGTAGGGCAGCAGCCAGCGGTGGTCCGGGCCGATGACGAACCGCACCGCGTGCGGGACGATCAGGCCGAGGAACACGATCGGCCCGGCGACGGCGACGGCCGCGCCGGTCAGCAGGGTGATCGCGAGCGCGCCGCGCAGCCGCAGCGGGCCCAGCTTCCGGCCGAGCGAGATCGCGACGTCGTCACCGAGAGCGAGGCTGTTGAGCGCCGGTCCGCTCGCGATCGCCAGCACCACGCCGATGACGAGGAACGGCAGGACCTGCAGCAGCGCTGAGCTGTCCACCCCGGCGAGCGAGCCCGCCGACCAGAAGCGGTAGCGGTTGAGGGCCACCGGGTCCGACAGCACCATCGCGCTGGTGAACGACGCGAGCAACGCCGTGACGGCGGCCCCGGCGAGGGCGAGTTTGACCGGGCTCGACCCGGCCCGGCCGCGCGTGCCCAGGAAGTAGACGACGGTCGTCGCGGCCAGCGCGCCGGCGAAGGCGAACCAGATGTAGCCGTAGGCGGAGCTGATGCCGAGCACGGTGATCGAGAACACGATGGCGAACGCGGCCCCGGCGCTGACGCCGAGCAGGCCCGGGTCGGCCAGCGGGTTGCGGGTCAGCGCCTGCATCACGCAGCCGGCGAGCCCGAGACCGGCGCCCACCAGCACCGCGAGGAGCGTGCGCGGCATCCGGACACTGTGGATGATCACGGCGTCGGCGGAGCCGTCGTTGTGCCACAGCACCTGCCAGACGGCGCCGAACGAGATCTCCTTCGAACCCAGCCAGACGCTCAGCAGGCACAGCAGGACCAGGACCGCGAGGGCGGCGAGGAAACCGATCGCGCGGCCCGTGTGTGGCGGGCGTCGCGTGAGAGCGATACCTCCGGGGTCTGTTCGCACCGCACCTCCGACTGGTACCAATTTTAGGTAAGGCTAACCGATGGTACAGGAGTGCATCCTCACCCTCGGTTTGTTAGGTTCACCTAAGTTCGCACCCCGTTCGGGGTGCCGTCAGCAGCGGGAGGCTGGTCTACCGGTGAGCAACGGTGACGCTGTGCAGGTCGCGGACCTCGGGTTCTGGCGTGATCGCCTCGCGTCGGCGCCGAAGGAACTGCCGCTGCCGGTCGACCGGCCCCACCCCGCGGAGCCGGCCCCGCCACGGGATCGGCTTACGCGGGAGCTGCCGTTGTCGCTGGGCGACGACGCCGACCTGATCGTGCTGTCGGCCTTCGTCGTCCTGCTGCACCGGTACGCCGGCACGGCCGACGTCGTGCTCGGCATCGGCTCCCTCGTGCCGCTGCGCGTCGACCTGGGCGGCTCACCCGGCTTCGACGACGTCGCCGCGCGCGTGCGGACGGCCCGCGAGGAGGCCTTGGCGCACGAGGTGCCGTTCGACGACCTGGTCCGCGACCTGCAGCCGGAGCGCGGCCGGGGCGGCTCGGTGCTGGTCAACGTCGGCTTCGCCGCCGAGACGACCCTGCCGCTCGACCTGGTGGTCGATCTCGGCGACGGCGTCCTCGAGGCGCGGTACCGCGGTGAGGTGCTCGACGAGTCCACTGTGGACCGGATGCTCGGCCACCTGCACCACCTCCTGGTGGCCGCCCTGGAACGTCCACAGTGGCCGGTCACGCGGCTGGACCTGGTGCCGGAGCCGGAACTGCGCCGGATGCTCGAAGAGTGGAACGACACCGACCTCGAGACGCCGCCGGCGACGCTGCCGGAACTGTTCGCCGCCCGCGTCCGCGAGGCGCCCGGCTCGGTCGCGCTGGTCTTCGAGGACATCGAGATCACCTACGCCGAACTCGACGAACGGGCGAACCGGCTCGCCCACGTCCTGATCGGCCGTGGCGCCGGGCCCGAGCAGGTGGTCGCGCTGGCCGTGCCGCGGTCGGTCGAGATGATTGTGGCGGAACTGGCCGTGCTCAAGGCAGGCGCCGCCTACCTGCCGCTCGACCAGGACTACCCGGCCGAGCGGATCACCTTCATGGTCGCCGACGCCGGTCCGGTGTGCGTCGTGACCACGAGTGAGCTGGCCGACCGGTTCGACGGCGACGTCCTGCTGCTCGACGAGATCTCCCTGGAAGACGCGCCGGCGACCGACCCGGGCGCGGCGATCGCCCCGGCCAACGCGGCCTACGTCATTTACACGTCCGGCTCCACCGGGCGCCCCAAGGGCGTCATCGTGTCCCACGCGGGTGTCGCGAAGCTCGTCGCGACGCAGTCGCAGAGGTTCGGCGTGGGCCCGCAGAGCCGGGTGCTGCAGTTCGCGTCGCCGAGTTTCGACGTCGCGTTCTGGGACCTCTGCCTGGGACTGCTCTCCGGCGGACGGCTGGTGGTCGTCCCGGCCGAACGGCGCGTCCCCGGCCCGGAGCTGGCCGACTACGCGCGCGAGCACGGCGTCGACTTCATGATCCTCCCGCCCGCGCTGCTCGCGGAGTTCCCCGAGGACTGCGACCTGCCGCGCGACAGCGTCCTGCTGGCCGGCACCGAACGCGTGTCGCCGGAGCTGGTGCGACGCTGGGCGCCGGGCCGGCGGATGTTCAACGCCTACGGCCCGACCGAAGCGACCACCAACTCGACGCTCGGGCTCTGCGACCCGGAGAGCACGCCGGCCTCGGCCGTGCCGATCGGCGTCCCGGACCCCGGCACCCGCGCGTACGTGCTCGACGCGTTCCTCGCGCCCGTCCCGGTCGGCGTGGTGGGGGAGCTGTACCTCGCGGGATCCGGCTTGGCGCGTGGCTATCTGGGCCGCGCCGGGCTGACGTCGGAGCGGTTCGTGGCCGACCCGTTCGGTTCCGGCGGGCGGCTCTACCGCACCGGTGACCTGGTGAAGTGGCTGCCGGATGGCCGTCTGGTGTTCCTGGGCCGGGCCGACGACCAGGTCAAGATCCGCGGCTACCGCATCGAACTCGGCGAGATCGAGTCCGTGCTGGCCGAGCACCCGCGCGTCGCCCAGTCCGTCGTCGTCGCGCAGGACGGACACCTATACGCCTACGCCGTGCCGGTCCCGGACCGTGCGGCCGAGCAGGGCCACGTCGCCGAGTGGCACGACGTCCACGAGGAGATGCTCGCCGGCTCCACCGGCATCGAGGAGAACTTCGCCGGCTGGAACTCCAGCTACGACGGCTCCGACCTGCCCCTCGACGAGATGCGCGAGTGGCACGCGGCGACGATCGAGCGCATCCGAGCGCTGCGGCCGAAGCGGGTCCTGGAGATCGGCGTCGGCAGCGGCCTCATCCTCTCCCGGATCGCCCCGGACGCCGAAACCTACTGGGGCGTCGACCTTTCCGAGAGCGCCGTCGAGAACGTGCGGCGCGAGGTCGCCGCGATGCCGGAACTGGCGGGCAAGGTCCACCTCGCCGCACGTCCCGCGCACGACCTCGGCGAACTGCCGGCCGAGCCGTTCGACACGGTGATCGTCAACTCGGTCGCCCAGTACTTCCCGAGCGCGGACTACCTCGCCGAAGTCGTCCGGACCGCCGCCGGGCTCCTCGCCCCGGGTGGCACGATCTTCCTCGGCGACATCCGCAACCTCCGCTCCTTGCGCGCGTTCCGGACGGCCGTCGAGCTGCGGCACGACCGCGGTGACGTCGCCGCCGTGGACCAGGCGATCGCCCGCGAAGGCGAACTCGTCCTCGATCCCGACTTCTTCCCGGCCCTGGCCCGGAGCCTCGACGGCTTCGACGACGTCGACCTGTGGGTCAAGCGCGGCGACGCGCACAACGAGCTGACCCGGCACCGCTACGACGTCGTCCTGCGCAAGGCGCCCCGGCCATCGCCGGTCGAGGAGCAGGTCATCGCGTTCGGCGATCTCGCTGCGGTGGAAGGGTTCCTGACCGCCGAGACGCCGGAGCGGCTGCGCGTCACCGGCGTCCCGGACGCGCGGCTCGCCGGCGAACTCGCCGCGGTTCGCGCCCTCGACGAAGGTGACCCGGCGGCGGTGCGGGTCTTGGACGTGCGTGACGGCGTCGACCCGGAGGACCTGCACCGGCTCGCGGAGCGGGCCGGCTACCGCGTGGCGGTCACCCCCGCTGCGGCCGGGGAGCTGGAGGCCGTCTTCAGCCGGTCGACGCCGGACGCGGCCTACCGGCCGGTGCGGAGCACGGGGGCACCGGCGTCGTACGCCAACAACCCGGCCGCCCGGCGCGAGACCGGCGCGCTGGTGGCGTCGCTGCGGTCGCACGTGCGGGACCGGCTGCCGCAGTACATGGTGCCGACGGCGTTCGTCGTGCTCGACAAGCTGCCGGTGCTGGCCTCGGGCAAGCTCGACCGCAAGGCCCTGCCGGCGCCGGAGCGGTTCACCGCCGGGCCGGGCCGCGCGCCTCGCAACCCCGTCGAGCAGCTGCTGTGCGAGCTGTTCGCGGACGTCCTCGGCGTGCCGCGGGTCGGGCCGGATGACGACTTCTTCGCCCTCGGCGGACACTCCCTGATGGCGACCCGGCTGATCCAGCGCATCCGCGCGGCCGTCGGCGCCGACATCCCGGTGCGCGCGGTATTCGACGCGCCGACCGTGGCCGGCCTCGCCGACCTCCTGTCCGGTGCCGCGTCGGGCACCGAACGGCGGCCGCTCGAACGCGTCGAGGAGCGACCGGAGCGGCTCCCGCTGTCGTTCGCGCAGCAGCGGCTGTGGTTCCTGCACGGCCTCGAAGGCGGCTCGGCGACCTACAACGTCCCGCTTGTCATGCGGTTGTCCGGCGAACTGGACGTCGAGGCGCTGCAGGCTGCCCTGCACGACGTGCTCGGCCGCCACGAGGCCCTGCGGACGGTGTTCCCGGTCGCGGACGACGTGGCCTACCAGCAGGTCCTGCCCACCGTCGAGGTCGAACTGGACGTGCGGACGGTCGCCGAGTCCGCGGTGGACTCCATTGTGGACGCTCTCGTGCGCGAGGTCTTCGAGCTCGGCGCCGGGGTGCCGGTCCGCGCCGAGCTGCTGACGATCGACTCGCGGCGCCACGTCCTGGTGCTCGTCCTCCACCACATCGCCGCCGACGGCTGGTCGCTGTCGCCGCTGTGGCGGGACATCGCCACGGCGTACGGCGCCCGCCGCCAGGGCGAGGCTCCGCAGTGGACGCCGTTGCCGGTCCAGTACGCCGACTACACCCTCTGGCAACGCGAACTCCTCGCCACCGAAGAAGCCGCCCAGCTCGGCTACTGGCGCGCGACCCTCGACGGCCTGCCCGAGCGGATCAGCCTCCCGCTCGACCGGCCGCACCCGGCCGTGTCCGCCTACCGCGGCGGGTTCTTCACCTTCGCCTGGGACGCCGGACTCCAAACCGGACTCGGCGACCTCGCGCGAGCGTGCGGCGCCAGCCCGTTCATGGTCGTCCACGCGGGCCTGACCGCGCTGCTCTCGCGGCTCGGCGGCGGCACCGACATCCCGATCGGCACGCCCATCGCCGGCCGGTCCGACCAGGCCCTCGACGACCTCGTCGGGTTCTTCGTCAACACGCTCGTCCTGCGCGTCGACACCGGCGGCGACCCGACGTTCCGCGACCTCGTCGCGCGGGTCCGGGAGCGCAGCCTCGACGCGTACGCCCATCAAGACGTCCCGTTCGAGCGCCTGGTCGAGGCACTGAACCCGGCACGGTCGCTGGCGCACCACCCGCTGTTCCAGACCATGCTCGCCTGGCAGAACACGCCCGGTTCCGGCGTCGAACTGCCCGGGCTGACGGTGACCGAGCAGCCCGTCGGCACCGGCACCGCGAAGTTCGACCTCTGGTTCTCCCTCACCGAGCACGCCGACGGCATCACCGGCCAGGCCGAGTTCAACGCCGAGGTTTTCGACCGCTCGACCGTGGACGCCATTCTCGCGCGCCTGGAAGTCCTGCTGCGCCAGGTCGTGTCGGCCCCGGACCGCCGGCTCGGATCGCTCGACGTGCTCACCGAGGTCGAGCGGGAAGGACTGGACGCCGTCTGGTCGGGCGCCGTCGAGGACGTCCCCGCGGTCACCGTGCCCGAGCTGTTCGCCGCGCAGGTCGCGCGGACGCCGGACCACCCGGCCCTGGTCTTCGAGGACGACCGGCTCACCTACGCCGAGCTGGACGCGGCGTCGAACCGCCTGGCCCAGGCCCTCGTCGCACGCGGAGCGGGACCCGAGAAGGTGGTCGCGCTCGCACTCCCGCGCTCGACGCACCTGGTCACGGCCATCCTCGCCGTGCTCAAGGCGGGCGCGGCCTACCTGCCGCTCGACCCGGGCTACCCGGCCGAGCGGATCGCGTTCATGCTCGAAGACGCCGAACCCGCGCTGGTGCTGGCCACGACGGAAACCGCGCTCCCCGGCGCACTGCTGCTGGACGAGCCGGTGACGGCGGCCGGGTTCCCGGCCAAGGCCCCGGACGTCGTGCTCCGGCCGGAAAACCCGGCCTACGTCATCTACACCTCCGGCTCGACGGGCCGGCCCAAGGGCGTCGTCGTGCCGCACGCGGGCATCGTCAACCGGCTGCTGTGGATGCAGCACGAATACGGCCTGACCGGCGACGACCGGGTGCTGCAGAAGACGCCGTCCAGCTTCGACGTCTCGGTCTGGGAGTTCCTCTGGCCGCTGCTCACCGGCGCCACCGAGGTCGTGGCCCGGCCCGACGGCCACAAGGACCCGGCCTACCTCGCGCGGCTGATCCGCGAGCACGACGTCACGACCGTCCACTTCGTCCCGTCGATGCTCCAGGTCTTCCTGCAGGAGCCCGCCGCGGCGGAGTGCACGAGCCTGCGCCGGGTCCTGTGCAGTGGTGAGGCGCTGCCGCCCGAGGCCGTCGCGCGGTTCGGTCAGGTCCTGGACGCCGAGCTGCACAACCTCTACGGCCCGACCGAAGCCTCGGTCGACGTGACGTCCTGGCGCACCTCGGCCGACGAGACGACCGTCCCGATCGGACGTCCGGTGTGGAACACCCGCACGTACGTCCTCGACGCGGCACTGCGCCCGGTCCCGCCGGGCACACCCGGTGAGCTGTACCTCGCCGGAGTCCAGCTCGCCCGCGGTTACCTCGGCCGGCCGGGGTTGAGCGCGGAACGGTTCATCGCCGACCCGTACGGCGAGCCGGGTTCCCGGATGTACCGCACCGGTGACGTCGCCCGGTTCCGCGCCGACGGCGTGTGCGAGTTCCTCGGCCGCGGCGACGAGCAGATCAAGATCCGCGGCTTCCGCGTGGAGCCGGGCGAGATCGCCGCGACGCTGGCCGCGCACGACGACGTCGCGCACGCGGTCGTCGTCGCCCGGGAAGATCGCCCCGGGGACGTCCGGCTCGTCGGATACGTCGTGCCCGCCGAGACTCCCGCGTCGGCCACGGACGAGACCGAGCAGGTCGGCGAGTGGCGTGAGCTGTACGACGCGATGTACTCCGGCGCCACCGACGACTTCGAAGGCTGGAACTCCAGCTACACCGGCGAGCCGATTCCCCGCGACGAGATGCGCGAGTGGCGCGACGCCATCGTCACGCGCATCCGCGAGACGCGGCCGCGGCGCGTCCTCGAGCTGGGCGTCGGCACCGGCCTGCTGCTGACCGAGCTGGCCCCGCACTGCGAGTCCTATTGGGGCACGGACTTCTCCGCCGAGGTGATCGCCTCGCTGGGCCGCCGGGTCGCGGCCGATCCGGCGCTCGCGGACCGCGTCGAGCTGCGGACCGGCGACGCCGCCGACGTCGCAGGCCTCCCGGCCGGGTACTTCGACACGATCGTGCTGAACTCGGTCGTCCAGTACTTCCCGAGCGGGACGTACCTCCTCGACGTGCTGCGTAAGGCTGTCGGCCTGCTGGCTCCGGGCGGGACCGTCTTCGTCGGTGACGTCCGCGACCTGCGTCAGGTCCGGGCGTTCCACACCGAGGTTGCCCGGCAGCGCGGGGGAGACGTCGAACAGGCTCTCCTGCGGGAGAAAGAACTTCTCGTCGCACCGGAGTTCTTCGCCGGGCTGGAGGGCGTCACCGCGGACATCCGCGTCAAGCGCGGGCGTGGCGTCAACGAACTCACCCAGTTCCGCTACGACGTCGTCCTCCACACGTCACCGGTCGAGGCACCGGCGGTCAAGACGCTGACGTGGGGCACGGAAGTGTCCTCAGTAGACGACGTCGTGCTCGACGGTGCTGTCCGGATCAACGGCGTGCCGAACGGCCGCGTCACCGACGGCGTCAACCCGCAGGACTGGTACGACCTGGGCGACGCTCACGGCTACACCACGGCCGTCACCTGGTCGGCCGAAGGCGACGGCTCGGTCGACGTCGTGTTCACGACCGGCTCGGTCGCCGGCGCCTTCCGGCCGGGACGCGAACCGCTGCTGTCCTACACCGGCAACCCCGGGCGCTTCCGCCGGATCAGCACAATGTCCGCGGACCTGCGCGCGCTGGCCGCCGAGAACTTGCCGGAGCACATGGTCCCGTCGGCGATCGTCGTGCTCGACGCGCTCCCGGTGACGGCCAACGGCAAGCTCGACCGCCGCGCCCTGCCTTCGCCCGACCCCGTGGCGCCGACGTCGGATCGCGAGCCGCGCACCCCGGTCGAACGGCAGCTGTGCGAGCTGTTCGCCGACGTCCTCGGTCTGCCGCGGGTCGGCCCGGACGACAGCTTCTTCACCCTCGGTGGCCATTCCCTGCTGGCCACCCGGCTCATCGCCCGCATCCGCGCGACCCTGAACGCGGAGCTGGAAGTCCGCTCGGTGTTCGAGACGCCGACGGCGGCGGGCCTGGCCGAGCTGATCTCCGTCGGCAGCGGACCCGCCCGGCCGCCGCTGGTCCCCGTGGAGCGGCCGGCACTGGTCCCGCTGTCGGGCGCCCAGCAGCGGCTGTGGTTCCTGCACCACCTCGAAGGCCCGTCCGCGACCTACAACGTGCCGTTGATCATGCGTCTGGCCGGCGACCTCGACGTCGAGGCGTTGCGGGCCGCACTGTCCGATGTGGTCGCCCGGCACGAAGCCCTGCGGACCCGCTTCCCGCAGCACGACGGCGTCCCGTACCAGGACATCCTCCCGGCCGGCGAAGTCGATCTGCCGGTGCGAGAGGTCGCCGACCTCGACGGCGCCCTGACCGGTCTCGTCCGGGGTTCGTTCGACCTCGAACAGCACGCGCCGATGCGCGCGGAACTACTGCGCCTGGCCGACGGCGAGCACGTGCTGGCCCTCGTGTTCCACCACATCGCCTCCGACGGCTGGTCGATGGCACCGCTGTGGCGCGACATCGCCACCGCCTACACCGCCCGCCGCTCGGGCGAGCGTCCGCAGTGGACGCCGTTGCCGGTGCAGTACGCCGACTACACCCTGTGGCAACAGGATCTGCTCGGCCGCGAGGACGACCCGGACTCCGTCCTCACCGCCCAGCTCGACTACTGGCGCGACACCCTCGACGGCCTGCCCGACCGGATCGAGCTGCCCCTCGACCGGCCGCACCCGATGACCGCGACGTTCCGCGGCGAACTGCACACCTTCACCTGGGACGCCGGTCTCCACGCCGGACTGTCCGCTTTGGCGCGCGAGTGCGGCGCCAGTGTGTTCATGGTCGTGCACGCCGCCCTCGCCGCGCTGCTGACCCGGCTCGGCGCGGGCCCGGACGTCCCGATCGGCTCACCCATCGCCGGCCGCACCGACCAGGCCCTCGACGATCTCGTCGGGTTCTTCGTCAACACCTTGGTGCTGCGCGTCGACACCGGCGGGGAGCCGACGTTCCGCGACCTCGTCGGCCGCGTCCGGGAACGCAACCTCGACGCGTACGCCCACCAGGACGTCCCGTTCGAGCGCTTGGTGGAGGTGCTCAATCCGGCCCGCTCGCTGTCGTACCACCCGCTGTTCCAGGTGATGATCGCCGGGCAGAACAACACCCGCGCCGAGGTCACCCTGCCCGGCCTGACCGTCACCGAGATCCCGGTGACCACCGGGACGTCCAAGTTCGACCTCTCGATCTCGCTCACCGAGCGGGAAGCCGGGATCGCCGGTGTCCTGGAGTTCAACGCGGACGTCTTCGAGCACCCGGGCGCCGACGCCATCCTGCGCCGGCTCGAAGTGCTGCTGCGCGCGGCGCTGGCCGAGCCGGACCGCGCGGTCGGCGCCCTGGACCTCCTGGCGGGCGACGAGCGCGACCTGGTGCTGACCCGCTGGGCGGGCAGCCTCGAACCGGCGGGCACCGAGACGTTCCCCGGGATGTTCGCGCGCCGGGTGGCCGAGGCCCCGGACGCCGTGGCGCTCGTCTTCGAGGACGTCGAGCTGACCTACGCCGAACTCGACGCGCGAGCCAACCAGCTCGCCCACCTGCTGATCGAACGCGGCGCCGGGCTCGAGAAGGTCGTCGCGCTGGCGGTGCCGCGGTCGGTCGAGATGATCGTCGCGGAGCTGGCCGTGCTCAAGGCCGGTGCCGCCTACCTGCCGATCGACGTCGACTACCCGGGCGACCGGATCGCGTTCATGGTCTCCGACGCCGCGCCGGTGTGCGTGGTGACCACCCGCGAGATCGACGGCAAGCTGCCCGCCGACGTCCCGCGCGTGCTCCTGGACGACTTGCCCACGATGTCCACTGTGGACCCGGCCGTGCCGGTCACGCCGGAGAACGCGGCCTACGTCATCTACACGTCCGGCTCATCCGGGCGTCCCAAGGGTGTCGTGCTGCAGCACTCGGGTGTCGCGAAGCTGGTGGCGACCCAGAAGGAGCGGTTCGGGATCGGACCGCACAGCCGGGTTCTGCAGTTCGCGTCGCCGAGCTTCGACGTCGCGTTCTGGGACCTGTGCCTCGGCCTGCTCTCCGGCGGCCGCCTGATCGTCGTCCCGGCCGAGCGCCGGGTCGCCGGGCCCGCGCTGACCGAGTACGCCCATGAGCACGGCGCGGACTTCATGATCCTCCCGCCGGCGTTGCTCGACGCGATGCCGGCGGACTGTGACCTGCCGCGCGACAGCGTCCTGCTCGCGGGCACCGAGCGCGTGTCGCCGGAGCTGGTCCGACGCTGGGCGCCGGGACGGCGGATGTTCAACGCCTACGGCCCGACCGAGGCGACCACCAACTCGACGCTCGGCGAGAGCGACCCGGTCGCACTCGCCGACGCGACGGTCGTGCCCATCGGCATCCCCGACCCCGGGACCCGCACGTACGTCCTCGACGCCGGACTGCGGCCGGTCCCGCCGGGTGTGGTGGGGGAGCTGTACCTCGCCGGCTCGGGCCTGGCCCGTGGCTACCTGGGCCGCGCCGGGCTGACGTCGGAGCGGTTCGTGGCCGACCCGTTCGGTTCCGGCGGGCGGCTCTACCGCACCGGTGACCTGGTGAAGTGGCTGCCGGACGGCCGGCTCGTGTTCCTGGGCCGGGCCGACGACCAGGTCAAGATCCGCGGCTACCGCATCGAACCGGGTGAGATCGAAGCCGTGATCACCGAGCACCCGGCCGTCGCGCAGTCCGTGGTGCTGGCGCAGGACGGGCGGCTCGTCGCCTACGCCGTCCCGGCCGCGAGCCGCGACGAAGAAGCCGAGCTGGACCACGTCGGCGAGTGGCGTGAACTGCACGAGAACGTCTTCGACGACGCCGCGGCCGGGGGTTTCGAAGAGAACTTCACGGGGTGGAACTCCAGCTACGACGGCTCGGAGATCCCCCTCGGCGAGATGCGCGAGTGGCACGCGGCGACGATCGAACGCATCCAGGCGCTGCGGCCGAAGCGCGTGCTCGAGGTCGGCGTCGGGTCCGGCCTGATCCTCTCGCGGATCGCGCCGGACGCCGAGGCGTACTGGGGCGTCGACCTGTCCGAGAAGGCGATCGCCAACCTGCGCCGCGAGCTGGCCGGCCGGCCGGACCTGGCGGGCAAGGTGCACGTCGCGGCCCGGCCGGCGCACGACCTCGGCGAGCTGCCGGACGAGCCGTTCGACACGGTGATCATCAACTCCGTGGCGCAGTACTTCCCCAGCGTCGAGTACCTCGCCGAGGTCATCCGGACCGCCGCCGCGCGCGTCCGGCCCGGCGGCGTGCTCTTCCTGGGCGACATCCGGAACCTGCGCTCGCTGCGGGCGTTCCGCACGGCGACCGAACTTCGGCACGGCCGGCGGACCACCGCCGCGGTCGACCAGGCGATCGCCCGTGACGGCGAACTCGTCCTCGACCCGGACTTCTTCGCGGTTCTTGCTCGGAGCCTGGACGGCTTCGAGGACGTCGACCTGTGGTTCAAGCGCGGCCAGGCACACAACGAGCTGACCCGGCACCGCTACGACGTCGTCCTGCGGAAGGCGCCGAAACCGGCCCCGGTTGACGAGGACGTCGTCACGTTCGAGTCCGTGGCCGAGCTGGAGCGGCTCCTGACCGAGCGCCCCGCGCGGCTGCGCGTCACCGGGGTGCCGAACGCCCGCCTGTCCGGTGAGCTGACCGCCGTCGCCGCGCTGGCTTCGGGGGATGTGGACGCCGCGTTGTCCGCTTTGGACGGTGAGCCGTCCGGAGTGGACCCCGAGACGCTGCAGGCACTGGGTGCGAAGCTGGGCTACCGGGTGTACCCGACCGTCGCCGCGCAGGAAGGTGCGCTGGAGGTCGTGTTCACCACCGGCGACCCGATCCGGATCCACCGCGCCCGACCGGTCCGGGCCGCGCTCGGCACGCTCGGCAACCACCCGGCCGGACAACGCGACACGAGCGCGCTGGTGACGGCGTTGCGGGCGCACGTCCGCGACCGGCTGCCGCAGTACATGGTGCCCTCGGCGTTCGTCGTGCTCGACCGGCTGCCGCTGCTCGCCTCCGGCAAGCTCGACCGCCGCGCCCTCCCGAGCCCGGACAAGCAGGAAGTCACGGCCGGACGCGCCCCGCGCACCCCGGTGGAGGAAGTCCTGTGCGGGCTCTTCGCCGAGGTCCTGGACGCGGCCTCGATCGGCGTCGACGACGACTTCTTCGCCCTCGGCGGGCACTCGCTGATGGCAACCCGTCTCGTCGCCCGGGTGCGCGCGGTGTTCGGCGTCGAGCTGCAGGTGCGGTCGGTGTTCGAGACGCCGACCGTGGCCGGGCTCGCCGCCTTGCTGTCCACCATGGACTCGTCGGTGGCCCGGCCCGCCCTGGTGCGCGCCGACCCGCGGCCGGACGCCCTGCCGTTGTCGTTCGCCCAGCAGCGGCTGTGGTTCCTGCACCGCCTGGAGGGCCCGTCGGCGACGTACAACATGCCGCCCGCGGTCCGGCTCACCGGCGACCTCGACGTCTCGGCGTTGCAGACCGCACTGTCCGATGTGGTCGAACGCCACGAAGCCCTGCGGACCGTGTTCCCGGAGGTCGACGGCGAGGCCCGGCAGCAGGTCCTCGAAGGTGTCACCATCCCGCTGCACACCCGCGAGGTCACCGAAGCCACCCTTGCCGACGCGGTGTCCGAAGTGGCCCGCACCGTGTTCGAGCTGGAATCGGAAGTCCCGCTGCGCGCGGAACTGCTGCGTCTGAGTGCTCGCGAGCACGTCCTGGTGCTGGTGTTCCACCACATCGCCTCGGACGGCTGGTCGACCGCGCCGCTGTGGCGCGACCTCGCCACCGCCTACACCGCCCGCCGCGCCGGCGAGCGTCCCGAGTGGACGCCGTTGCCGGTGCAGTACGCGGACTACACGCTCTGGCAGCGCGACGTCCTCGGCGAGCAGGTGATCGAACCACAGCTGGCCTACTGGCGAGAGGTCCTCGCGGACCTGCCGGAGCGGATCGAGCTGCCGACCGACCGGCCGCACCCGGCGGAAGCCTCCTACCAGGGCGAACAGTTCTCGTTCGGCTGGGACGCCAGCCTCCACAGTGGACTCGTCGAGCTCGCTCGTGCCTGCGGCGCCAGCGTGTTCATGGTCGTGCACGCCGGCCTCACCGCCGTCCTCACGCGACTCGGCGCGGGCACCGACGTCCCGATCGGCACGTCCATCGCCGGCCGCACGGACCAGGCGCTCGACGACCTCGTCGGGTTCTTCGTCAACACCCTGGTGCTGCGCGTCGGCACCGACGGCGACCCGTCGTTCCGCGACCTGGTCGCCCGGGTGCGCGACCGCAGCCTGGACGCCTACGCGCACCAGGACGTCCCGTTCGAACGCCTGGTGGAGGCGCTCAACCCGACCCGTTCGCTGGCGTACGCGCCGCTGTTCCAGACGATGCTCGCTTGGCAGAACAACGCCGTCGCCGACCTCGCCCTGCCCGGCCTGACCGTCGAGGAGGAACCGGTCCGCACCGGCACCGCTCGCGCCGACCTGACGCTTTTTGTCGGCGAGCGGCCCGGCAACCAGACCGGCATCCGCGGTACGGCGGAGTACAACAGCGACGTCTTCGACCGCGCGAGCGTCGAAGCGATCCTGGGGCGGCTCCGCGCGTTGCTGCGCGCGGTCGTCGCCGACCCGGACACCCGGATCGGCTCGATCGACGTGCTCACCGACGCCGAACACGAGCAGCTCGGCCAGGCCGAGATCGACACGCCGCTCCCAGCCGAGACGACGGCCGGGCTGTTCGCCGCCCAGGCCGCCCGGACCCCGGACGCCACGGCACTGATCTTCGGCACGCAACACTTGACCTACGCCGACCTGGACGCCCGGGCGACGGCTTTCGCCTGCGCGCTGCTCTTGCGGGGCGCCGGGCCGGAGCGGGTCGTGGCCGTCGCGCTCCCGCGGTCGGTCGAGCTGGTGACCGCGCTCCTGGCGGTCCTGAAGACCGGCGCCGCCTACCTCCCGCTGGACCTGAATCACCCGGCCGAGCGTGTCGAGCTGATGCTCACCGACGCGGCACCGCACCTGGTTGTCGCGCACGACGGGTTCGGCGACCGGCTGGTGAAGCCGGACGAGATCGCGCCCGAACCGGCCGAGTGGCCGGAGATCAGCCCGGACAACCCGGCGTACGTGATCTTCACGTCCGGCTCGACCGGACGCCCGAAGGCGGTCGCGGGCACCCAGCGGGCCCTGGCCAACCGCCTGCACTGGGGCCGGGATCTCGCCCCGGGCGTGCGCGTGGCGAAGAGCGCATTGACGTTCATCGACGGCTCGACCGAGCTGCTCGGCGGGCTCGTCGCGGGCGACCCGGTGGTCCTCGCCGACGACGTGACGGCCACCGACCCGCACGCCCTCGCCGAACTGGTGCGCAGCAGCGGCGCCCAGGTGCTGACCGTCGTGCCCAGCCTGCTCGACACCTTCGTGGAAGACGTGGAAGACACCGCCGTCGACTCGGTCACGACGTGGATCACCAGTGGCGAACCGCTTTCCGCGGCCCTCGCCGCGAAGGTGGCCCGGCGCTGGGCGTCGGCGAAACTGGTGAACCTGTACGGCTGCTCAGAGGTCGCGGGCGACAGCCTGGCGCAGGTCTGCGGGCCCGTGGCCATCGGACGGCCCGTCGCGAACACCCGCGCGTACGTCCTCGACGCCGCGCTGCGACCGGTGCCGCCGGGCGTGCGCGGCGAGCTGTACCTGGCCGGCGCCGGGCTCGCCCGGGGCTACCTCGGTCGTCCGGCGCTGAGCGCGGAGCGGTTCGTGGCCTCGCCGTTCGAGCCGGGGGAGCGGATGTACCGCACCGGCGACCTGGTCCGGCGACGTCCGGACGGCGCGCTGGAGTTCCTCGGCCGCGCCGATCAGCAGTTCAAGATCCGCGGCTTCCGCGTCGAGCCGGGCGAGGTCGAAGCCGTGCTGACGGCCGACCCGTCAGTCGCTCGCGCGGTCGTCATCGCCCGCGAGAACCGCCTGGTCGCCTACGTCGTGGGCGACCGCCCCGACCCGGTGGCGCTGCGGACGCTGGTCGCCGCGCGGCTGCCGGAGTACCTCGTGCCCTCGGTGATCGTCGTGCTGCCGGAACTGCCGGTGAACGCCCACGGCAAGCTCGACCGCCGCGCGCTTCCGGCACCCGAGGCGCGCGCCACCGGGCGTGCCCCGCGAACCCCGGCGGAGCAGGCGTTGTGCGAGCTGTTCGCCGACGTCCTCGGCGTCGGACCGGTCGGTCCCGACGACGGCTTCTTCACCCTCGGCGGGCACTCGCTGCTGGCGACGCGCCTGGTCAGCCGCATCCGCGCGCTGCTCGGCGTCGAGGTGCCGATCCGCGCGGTGTTCGACGCGCCGACCCCGGCCCGCCTCGCCGAGCTGCTCGATCCCGGCCGCAGCAGCCGTCCGGCGTTGGTGCCGGTTCAGCGGCCGGAGGTCCTGCCGCTGTCGTTCGCCCAGCGGCGGCTGTGGTTCCTCGACCGGCTGGACGGCCTGTCCGCGACCTACAACATCCCGTGGGCGTGGGAACTGACCGGCCCGGTCGACGCCGACGCGCTGCGGACGGCGCTCGGCGACGTCGTGGCCCGTCACGAGATCCTCCGGACGATCCTCGCCGAGGACCACGGCACACCCCACCAGATCGTGCTGAGCCCCGGCGACGAGCGCGCCCGCCCGGTGCTGGTCACCGAGACCGCGACCGACGCGGACCTCGTGGACCGTGTCGCGGAGGCGGCGGGTTACTGCTTCACCCTGGACGCCGAGATCCCGGTGCGGGCCACGCTCGTCTCCGCCGGGCCGGAGCGGCACGTGTTCGTGCTGCTGGTGCACCACATCGCCGGCGACGGCTGGTCGCTCCCGCCGTTGAAGCGGGACCTCGACACCGCGTACGCCGCGCGTCTGCGCGGTGAGCGTCCACAGTGGACGCCGTTGCCGGTGCAGTACGTCGACTACACGCTGTGGCAGCGGGAGATGTTCGGCCACGCCGACGACCCGGACAGCCTGATCGGCCGCCAGGCGGCGTTCTGGCGCGACACCCTGGCCGGCATTCCGGACGAGCTGGCGCTCCCGGCGGACCGGCCCCGCCCGGCACGCTCGACCAACCGCGGCGCGGCGGTGCCGTTCACCGTGCCCGGCGAGGTGCACCGCGGCCTGCGGGACCTCGCCAACGGCAGCGACACCAGCACGTTCATGGTGCTGCAGGCGACGCTCGCCGCGTTGCTGACCCGGCTCGGCGCGGGCACCGACATCCCGCTCGGCACCCCGGTGGCCGGCCGGATGGACCACGCCCTGGAGGATCTGGCCGGGTTCTTCGTCAACACGCTCGTGCTGCGCACCGACACGGGCGGCGACCCGACGTTCCGCCAGCTCCTGGCGCGGGTCCGCGAGGCCGACCTGGCCGCGTACGCCCACCAGGACCTGCCGTTCGAGCACCTTGTCGAGCTGCTCAACCCGGCCCGGTCCCTGGCCCGGCACCCGCTGTTCCAGGTCATGCTCGCCGTTTACCACTCGGGTTCCGAGCCGGAAGAGCTGCTCGGGCTCGACGCGGCCTACCGCGACACCGGGCTGCGGCAGGCGAAGTTCGACCTGTCGTTCGACCTGGTCGAAACGCCTGACGGCATCGAGGGTGACCTCGAGTTCAGCCTCGACCTGTTCGACGAGCCGACCGCCCGGACGCTCACCGAGCGCCTGGTGCGGCTGATGCGCGCGGTCGTCGCCGACCCGGACCGACCGCTGAGCCGCATCGACGTCCTGGAACCTCTTGAGCGGCAACGGATCCTCGGCGAGTGGGGCACCGGCGCGCCGGTGACCACGGCGGCGCCGACCGTCGTCGACCGGCTGGCCGCGCAGGTGGCGGCGACCCCGGACGCGACCGCGCTGAGCGACGCGCACGAGAGCGTCACCTTCCGCGAGTTCGCTGCGCGGACCGACCGGCTGGCTCGCTGGCTGACGTCGCACGGCGCCGGGCCGGAGCAGGTGGTGGCCCTGGTGCTGCCGCGGTCGGCGACGGTCGTCGAGGCGATCTTCGGCGTGTTCAAGTCGGGCGCGGCGTACCTGCCGGTGGACCCGGACCAGCCGGCGGACCGGATCGCGACCGTCCTCGCCGACTCCGGCGCAGCGCTGGTCCTGACCAGCCGTGCGCTCGGGTCTCACGTTCCCGGGGAGCAGGTGTTGTTCGTCGAGGACATTGTGGACAGTGCGGCCCAGCTGATCCCGCCGGCACCGGCGAACCCGGCGTACGTGCTCTACACATCCGGCTCCACAGGTAAGCCCAAGGGCGTCGTCATCCCGCACTCCGGTCTGGTGAACCTGTTCCACAGCCACCGCGAGACGCTCTACCGCCCGGCGGTCGCCGCGGCGGGCGGGCGGCGGCTGCGGGTCGGGCACGCGTGGGCGTTCTTCTTCGACGCGTCCTGGCAGCCGCAGCTGTGGCTGCTGGACGGTCACGAGGTGCACGTCGTCGACGACGACACCCGCCGCGACCCGGACCGGCTGGCCGCGGTGGTGCGCGAGCGCGGGCTCGACTTCCTCGAGCTGACGCCGTCGCACTTCGCGCAGCTGGCCACGGCCGGCGTCGTCGAGGACGGTTCGTGTGCCCTGAGCGTGGTCGGCGTGGGCGGCGAGGCGGTTTCCCAGTCGCTGTGGGAAGAGCTGCGGTCGTTCCCGGGCACCGAGGCGTACAACCTGTACGGCCCGACGGAGGCCACAGTGGACGCTCTGGTCGGCCGGGTCACGGACAGCGAGCGGCCGGTGGTCGGCCGTCCGGTGCACAACGCCCGGGCGTACGTCCTCGACGGCGGGCTCACCCCGGTCCCGGCCGGCGTGCCCGGCGAGCTGTACCTGGCCGGCGCCGGGCTGGCCCGCGGCTACCACGACCGGCCCGCGCTGACCGCGGACCGGTTCGTCGCGGACCCGTTCGGGCCGCCGGGGGCGCGGATGTACCGCACCGGCGACCTGGTGCGCTGGCGGCCGGACGGGCAGCTCGAGTACCTCGGCCGCACCGACGACCAGGTGAAGATCCGCGGCTTCCGGATCGAGCCGGGCGAGATCGAGACGGCTCTCGCACGGCATTCCGGGGTCGACCAGGCGCTCGTGATCGTCCGCGAGGACCGGCCGGGGGACAAGCGGCTGGTCGCGTACACGACACCGGCGTCAGCGGATCCGCGGCGGCTGCGGGAGTTCGTCGCCCGCGCGCTGCCGGAGTACATGGTGCCCGCGGCGATCGTCCCGCTGGACGCGTTCCCCGTGACGCGCAACGGGAAGCTCGACAAGGCGGACCTGCCGGTGCCGGAGCTGGACGCTCGCGGCCGGGCCCCCGAAACGCCGCTGGAGAAGACCCTCTGCGAAGTGTTCGCGGAGGTCCTGGACGTCGACGCCGTGGGCGCCGACGACGACCTGTTCACCCTCGGCGGCCATTCGATGCTGCTCGTGGTCCTGCGCAACCGGATCACCGAGCGGACCGGGACCGAGCTCCCGATCGCCGAGTTCTTCCGTACCCCCACCGCAGCCGGGCTTGCCGCCCTGCTGACCGAAACGCAAGGAAACCGATGCAGCGCACCCTGATGAACGCCAAGATCCACCGCGCCACGGTCACCCAGGCCGACCTGCACTACGTCGGATCCCTGACCATCGACGCCGAGCTGATGGCGGCCGCGGACATCGTCGAGGGCGAGCAGGTCCAGATCGTCGACATCACCAACGGCGCCCGGCTGGAGACCTACGCGATCACCGGCGAACCCGGGACCGGCGTGATCGGGATCAACGGCGCGGCCGCGCACCTGGTGCACCCGGGCGACCTGGTCATCATCATCACCTACGCCCAGGTCGAAGAGGCCGAGCGTGCCGCGCACCGGCCGCGGGTGGTGCACGTCGACGCCGACAACCGGCAGGTCCACCTGGGACACGACCCCGCCGAGCCGGTTCCCGGCGCGCAAGCCCAGCTGTCCGGTCGGAATTGACGCAGGTGGGCGTGGACACAGGTAGGCCACGGCGGTTGCGTTAGACAGGCTCGCCTAAATAAGGTGTGCCTACCCTAAAGTTTTGGCGAGAGGTTCTCATGTCCGTGTTTCAAGGCGGTGCCGGGCTCAGCCGGCGTGGATTCCTGATCGGCACCGGCGGTCTCGCCGCGGCCGCCGCGCTCACCGCGTGCGGCAGCAGTGACGACAAGCCGGCGGCCGCCGCCTCCGGGCCGTGGGAGTTCACCGACGACCGCAACCAGAAGGCGGCGCGCGACCAGCGGCCGTCGCGGGTCGTGGCCTACGCCAGCTCGGCCGCCGCCCTGTGGGACTACGGCGTCCGCCCGATCGGCGTCTTCGGCCCGCAGAAGACCGCCGACGGCGCCAAGGAGATCCAGGCCGGCAACATCGACCTGAACGCCGTCACCTCGATCGGCAACGCGTGGGACGACTTCAGCATGGAGAAGTTCGCCGCGCTGAAACCGGACCTGGTCGTCACCGGGCTCACCGGCACCAAGCCGACCGACCTGTGGGTGCTGAAGGACGACCTCGGCCCCAAGGTCCAGGCGATCGCGCCGATCGTCGCGCTCTCGGAGTACAAGGTCACGCTGCCGAAGGTGATCGAGCGCTACGAGCAGCTCGCCGTCGCCCTCGGCGGTGACGCGAACTCCGACGCGATCAAGAAGGGCAAGGACGACTTCCAGAAGGCGTCCGACGACCTGAAGGCCGCGATCAAGTCCAAGCCCGGCCTGAAGGTGCTCGTGGTGTCCAGCGACAAGGACAACCTCTACGTCTGCAAGCCGGAGTTCTTCGCCGACCTCGCGTACTACCGCGACCTGGGCCTGGACATCATCAACGGCGCCGGCGCGGACGACTACTTCGAGACGCTCAGCTGGGAGCAGGCCGGCAAGTACCCGGCCGACCTGATCCTCAGCGACAGCCGCACCTTCGCGTTGTCGCGCCAGCAGCTGGCCGCGATCCCGACGTGGGCGCAGCTGCCCGCGGTCAAGGCGAACCAGCTCGCCGACTGGTCGACCGAGCCGCGGTTCAACCCGGTGCTCGCGGCCCCGGTCATCCAGAAGCTGGCCGAAGTCGTGAAGGGCGCCCGCACCGACATCACCGCCTGAGGAGGCGCACCATGACCAATCCGTTCGAAGACCCCGAAGGCACGTACCTGGTCCTCGTGAACGCCGAGAACCAGCACAGCCTGTGGCCCGAGTTCGTCGACGTCCCGGCCGGCTGGACGACCGCGTTCGGCCCCGCGGCCCGCCAGGCCTGCCTGGACCACGTGGAAGCGAACTGGACGGACATGCGCCCGAAGTCCCTGGCCGACGCCATGGACGCCTGACCCTTCCCCACCACGACACGCCGGGAGCCGCTGGGCTCCCGGCGTGTCGTCTTCCTGTCAGCGCAGCACGCGGTAGGTCAGGTGCGTGACGGAGCCCGCCGCGCGCACTTCCACCTGCTCGAGGTTCAGCGGCGGGACGCCGTCGAACAGCCGGGTGCCGGCGCCGAGCGTGAACGGCGCGACGTGGATCCGCAGCTCGTCGATCAGGCCCGCGGCGAGGTACTGGTTGACGGTGGTCGCGCCACCGTGGATGGAGATGCTCCCGTCCCCGGCCGCTTCGCGGGCGCGCTCGAACGCGGCGTCGATGCCGTCGGTGACGAAGTGGAAAGTGGTCCCGCCCGCCATCGGCTGTGGATCGCGCGGGTGGTGCGTGAGCACGAAGACCGGGCCGTGGTACGGCGGGTCGTCACCCCACCAGCCCTGCCACGGCCGGTCCCACTCGCCGCGCACCGGGCCGAACATGTTGCGCCCCATGATGAACGCCTTCGCCGTCAGCATCCTGGCGAACTCGGCCGGGTGCGCTTCGGGACCTTCGGAGAACCAGGCGTGCAGCTTGTCGCCCCAGCCGTCGCCGCCGTCGTCGCCGAACGGGCGCTCCTCGGTCTGGTTGAGCCCGGCCGCGAACCCGTCGACCGAGATCGTGAGGTCGCACGTCACCGTGCCGTCCGCTGTGGTCATCGCTCTCTCTTCCGTTGCGTGAACACCAGCATGGGCGAGCGGACGCATGACGTCCAATGCCAAAATGGGACTGGACTCATTGATATCCTTGATGAATGCTCAACCTGGTCCACCTCAGGGTCCTGGCCGCGGTGGCCCGGCACGAGTCGGTCACCGAAGCCGCGCGTGAGCTGCACTATTCGCAGCCATCGGTGAGCCACCACCTGGCCCGGCTGGAGGTGACCACCGGCGTCAAGCTCGTCCAGCGGGTCGGCCGGGGAATCCGGCTGACACCGGAAGGGCGGCTGCTGGCCGACCGGGCCGCTGAGATCGTCGGACGGGTCGAGGCGGCGACCACCGAGCTGGCCGCCCAGGCCGGGCTGCAGGCCGGAAAGGTCCGTCTGGCCGCCAACGCCTCTGCTCTCGGCACGATCGTGCCGGCGGCGGCCGGCTTGCTGGCCCGGGCCCACCCGGGACTCGAGCTGAGCCTGTTCGACCGGCACCCGGTCGAAGCGCGGCAGCTGCTGAGGCACGGCGAGATCGACGTCGCCCTCGTCTTCGGCCACGGCGACGTTCCGGTGCCGGAGGAGGGTTTCCGGCTCCGGCACCTCGCTGACGACACGATCCACCTCGTCAGCCGCCACCCCGGCGACAGTCTCGCGAACCACCGCGACTCCGCCTGGATCGGCGGGTGTGACCAGTGCCGAGCCGAGCTGGACGCCGTGTGCCGCCGGGAGGACTTCACCCCGCTGATCGGCTCGTTCAGCGACGACATGGTCGTCGTGCAGTCCCTGGTCGCCGCCGGGATCGGGGTCGCCATCCTGCCTGGCCTCGCGCTGCGGGCGCACCGCCGGGCGGACGTCCACACGACCGAGCTCACCGGGTTCCGCCGCCGGATCCACGCCGCGACCTACGGCGACCCGCCCGACCCGCCGGCCGTCGCCGCTGTCCTGGACGCGCTGACCGAAGCCGCCGTGACAACCGCCTGACAACCGCCTGACGGGCGTCGTCAGGCGCGCTGGCCGGACCAGGCCGCCCAGAGCTTGGCGTACTGGCCGTCCGCGGCGACCAGCTCGTCGTGGGTGCCCGACTCGACGACCGCGCCCGCGTCCAGGACCACGATCCGGTCGGACGCCGCCGCCTGAGTCAGGCGGTGGGCGACGACCAGCGCGGTACGGCCTTCGAGGGCCGCCGCGGCCGCCGACTCCAGGACGCGGGAGCCCGCGCTGCCCGCCTCCGCCGTGGCCTCGTCGAGGATCGCGATCGGCGGGTCGGCCAGCACCAGGCGGACCAGGGCGAGCTGCTGGGCCTGCGTCACCGTCAGCTGGTGGCCGCCTTCGCCGACGACCGTCGCGAGGCCCTCCGGCAGCGCTTCCGCCCAGGACAGCGCCCCGACCTTGGTCAGCGCGGCCCGCAGGTCGTCGTCGGACGCCGACGGCCGCGCCAGGCGCAGGTCCTCGGCCAGCGGCCCGGCGAAGACGTGGACCTCCTGGCTGATCAGGGCCACTGTGCGGCGCGTGGCCTCCGGGCCCAGCTCGTCCAGGGCGACACCGCCGAGCGTGACCGAGCCGGAGCCCGGCCGGTGGATGCCGGCGATCAGCTTGGCCAGCGTCGTCTTCCCGGCGCCGCTCGCGCCGACCAGCGCCACCCGCTCGCCGGGCGCGACGTCCAGGTCGATCTCCCGCAGCACCGGATGACCGTCCACATAGGAGTATCCGATGTCCGACGTCTTCACCGACGCGTCGACCGGGCGCGCCGGCCGCGCGGGCCGGGCCTCGGGCGGCAGGTCGGCGACGCCGATCAGGCGCGCGAGGCTGGCCGCGGCCGCCTGCGCGTCGTCGACCAGGGCCAGGGCGGTGGTGATCGGCCCGAACAGGCTGTGGAAGTACAGAGCCGCGGCCGTCGCGACGCCGACCGTGACCGCGTCCGCCCCGACCAGCAGGAACCCCATCGCCAGGATCGCCGACAGCCCGACGAACTCGGCGAGGTTGAGCCGCGCGTAGAACCGCGTCACCAGGCGGATCCCGCGCAGCGCCAGCTCGACCGCGCTGTCGGAGCGCTTGCGCACCCGCTCGATGTGCGCGTCGCCCATGCTGAACGCGCGGACCGTCTTCGCGCCGCCGATGGTGTCCAGCAACTGCTGCTGTTGTGCACCGACCGCCTCGCGCTGGCTGGCGTACAACGGCTTCGCGCGCGGCACGTACCAGCGCACGGTCCACAGCTGGATCGGCATGGCGATCAGCGCGGCCAGGAAGAACCGCCAGTCGAGCACGGCCAGCGCGCCGAGGGTGAGCGCCACCGTCAGCACCGAACGGCCCAGCTCGGGCAGCGCTTCCCGGACGCCTTCCGCGACCACCGAGACGTCGTTCGTCACGCGCGCGGTGAGGTCGCCGGACCCGGCGCGCTCCAGCTGTTCGAGCGGCAGCCCGAGGGCCCGCTCGACGAAGCGTTCGCGCAGCTCGGCCAGGATCGTCTCGCCGAGGCGGGACACCATCGACACGCCGAGCGCGGTCGTGACGGCCTGCGCCAGCGCGACGAGCACCAGCGCGACCACCGGCGTCACGATCTCGCTCGCCGGCTGCTTCGACGCGACGAGGTCGACGACCCGGCCGAGCAGGGGAGCGGTGAGCAGGCCGATCGCGGTGGCCACGACCAGGGTGGTGAACGCGGCCGCGGCGCGGCCCTTGGCCCGGCCGAGCAGCTCGCCGACGACGGCGCGGATGCGCGGGCCGTCGGCCACGGGGAGGAGTTCCCGGGTCATGACAGCACCGCCGCCCGGTAGTCGGCCCGGCCGGCCAGCTCGGCATGACTGCCCTGGCAGGCGATGCGCCCGTCGTCGAGCAGCACGACCCGGTCGGTCGCGGCGAGCAGGGCCGGGCTGGTGGTCACGAGGATGGTCGTGCGGCCGCGTCGCAGCTGCGCCAGGCCCGCGGCGATGCGGGCCTCGGTGACGGTGTCGACCGCGGTCGTCGGGTCGTGCAGCACGAGCACGGGCGCGTCGACGGCCAGCGCTCGCGCGAGGGCGACGCGCTGGCGTTGCCCGCCGGACAGTGATCTCCCGCGTTCGCTGACGGCGGTCGCGACGCCGTCGGGCAGCGCGCTGGCCACCTCGTCGACGGCGGCCGCGGACATCGCCTCGGCCACGCGGAGCCCGGGTGCGACGTTCTCGGCGACGGTGCCCGCGAACAGGTCCGCGTCGTGCGCGGCGACCAGCACGACTTCCCGGACCCGGCTCGGGTCCACAGTGGACAGGTCGACCGAGTCGATCGACACCGAGCCGGTGGCCGGGTCGGCGGCGCGGCCGAGGCAGTCGAGCAGGTCGGTCGCGGCGGCCGGGTCGGTGGCGACCACGCCGAGCAGTTCTCCAGGCCGGGCTTCGAAGTCGACGTCGCGCAGCGCGCCCCGGCTCAGCGCGGACAGCCGCACGTGCCCGGGCGCCGGGACCGGCAGCGTCGCGGTGCCTTCGCCGACCGCGGCCGGCGCGTTGAGCACGTCGGCGATCCGCCCGGCCGACGCGCGGCCCTGGGCGAGTTCGCCGTTGACCCACGAGAAGATCGAGAACGGCGTGATCAGGTACTGGGCGAGCCCGACCGCGGCGACCAGGTCGCCGATGGTGATGTCGCCTGCCGCGGCGAGGTTGCCGCCGACCAGCGCGACCAGCGCGATGAAGATGCCGGTGAGCGCGAGCAGCGCGCCGTTGTGCCAGGCCTGGGCGCGGGCCGCCTTGAGTGTCGCCTTCAGCGAGTCCTGGCTGGTCCGGCGGTAGCGGTCGACGGCCGCGCGCTCGGCGCCGACACCCTTGAGCACACGCAGGCCGGCGACGAGGTCCGTCGCGATCCCGGACGCGAACGCGGACCGCTCCTGCTCGGCTTCGCTGCGGCGCTCGAGGGGCTTCCCGATGAGGTGCGCGAGGTAGAGCATCGGCGGCGTGCCGAGCAGGACCAGCAGGCCGAGCGGGATCGACATGGTGAGCAGCACGACGGCGCTGACCAGCAGCCCGGCCAGCCCGGCGACGCCGAAGGGCAGCACGCCGTTGAGCTGGCCGACGCGCTTCGCGTCCGACGTTCCGATGCTCACCAGTTCACCCGCGAGGTTGCCGGCTTCGGCGCCGCCGCCGGGGTGCAGCACCCGGCGGCCGAGGTCGAGGCGCAGTTCGTGGGCGGCGCGTTCGGCGGCGCGCTCGCCGGAGCGGGCACCGAGCCGGTAGCTCGTCGACAGGCCGGCGAAGAGCACGCCCAGCACCGCCAGCCAGAGGAGCAGGGTCCAGACCGAGCCGCCCGCGACGGCCTGGTCGATCACGACGCCGATCACCACCGGGACCAGCGCCTCACCGCCCTGGTGGCATGCGGTCAGCAGCGACGCGAGCGCCACCGACCTGCGTTGCCCGGCGATCGAACGGCGGAGGACTTCCCGTCCGGTCGTGCTCACCCGCGCCTCCCTGTCCTGTCGTGGGATAGGTAAGGCTAGTCTAAGTAAATCACTTGCGGGGAAACGGTCGCGTTCGTCTCAGTTCGCGGCCGCGACGGGGTCGGTGGCCGGTTCGCCGAACCGGGCCAGCGCGAGCGCGGCGGCCACGGCCAGTACGAACCCGGCGATCGCGATCAAAGCAAACCCGGGCCGGGTGCGGTCGCCGAGCGCGAGCACCCCGACCAGTGACGGGAACACCGTCTCGCCGAGCACCATCATCGCGGTCGAGGTCGTGACGCTGCCGCGCTGCAACGCCGTCGCGTAGAACAGCATCGCCATCCCGCCCGCCGCCGCGACGGTGTAGGTCGCCGGGTCGGTGAGCAGGTCGAGCGGCGCGAGGCTGGGGATGATCCGCCCGGCGATCGCGACGACGCCGAAGCACAGCCCGGCGACCAGGCCCAGCGCCGGCGTCCGCACCCGGCGGTTCGCCTTCCCGGCGACGATCCCGGCCCCGGCCAGCACCACGACCGCGCCGATCAGCACCAGCCGGAACCCGAGCCCGACGGGGTCCGAGCCCTCGCTTTCGGCGGCCGCGCCGAGCAGGCCGAGGCCGGCGCACACGACGACGATCGCGCCCCACTCCCGTTTGCCCAGCCGGACGCCGAGGAACCGTGCGGCGACGGCGGTCACGGCGAGGCTGGCGGCGAGCGCGGCCTGCACGACGAACAGCGGCAGCACGTGCAGCGCGACGATCTGCGCGACGAACCCGAGGACGTCCAGCGACAGGCCGACCACGAACTTCCACTGGCCGAGCACGCGGACGAGCAGTTTCGGGTCGACGCCGTCGGCCCCGGTGTCGGTCGCCCGCGCGGCGACCGACTGCATCACCGATGCGACGCCGTACGCGCACGCGGCGCCCAAGGCGCAGAGGAGTCCCCACCACATGTCGCCCACCCTATGACCGCCGCGGCTCGGGGCGCTGTGCGTGGGGTTCGCCGGATCTCATGATCACGAGTCTGGCACGGCCCCCGGAAAATGTCGGACCCTCGCGCTAGGTTGCGGTCATGTCGAACACGAGTTCGAAAACGCGCCGGTCCTGGCCCGCTCGCCTGGCCTGGGACGAACTGCGCCTGCAGCTGGACTTCCTGCAGTTCCTCCGCGCCACGGCGGTGAACAAGGTCGCCGGGCTGACCCGCTTGCAAGCCGCGGCGACACCGCTGCCGACGTCACCGCGGATGAGCGCGCTGGGTGTCCTGAAGCACCTGACAGCGGTCGAGCGCTGGTGGCTGGCCATCGAGGCGGGCGGCGCGGACCTGCCGTCGCTGTGGGCGGGCACCCCGGATCCGAGCTGGGACCTGACCGAGGACGACACACCGGCGTCGGTGGTCGCGGCGTACAAGGCGGAGTGGGGCCGGGTGGAGAAGGCGCTGAGCGGCCTCGGCCCCGACGACCGCACGCGGCGGCGGTCGGAGTTCACGGTGCGGTGGGTACTGGCACACGTCATCCAGGAGACGGCGCGGCACGTGGGACACCTGGACGTCCTGCGCGAACTGGCCGATGGCGAGGTGGGCGAGTGAAAGTCGGGTGACGCGCGGCCTCGAGCGAGGGTGAAGGGGGCGAGTGAAACCCGGGGCGTGGGAGCGGCCGACGAGGGGGAGGTCGGGGGATGAAACCGGCTGATCCGGCGGCGCTGGGCGAGGGTGAAGGGGGCGAGTGGAACCCGGGGCGCGGTAGCGGCCGACGAGGGGGAGGTCGGGGAATGAAACCGGCTGACCCGCCGGCGCTGGGCGATGGTGAAGGGCGAGTGGAACCCGGGGCGCGGGACCGTGCCGAGGAGGGGGTGGGCGAGTGAAAATCGGGTGACACGCGGGTTAGCGTGGGTGAGTGGCCGTCGTCGCGGAGTACCGCCGATTTACCGGCCCCCTGGCCCTTCACCGGTGCCAGTGGGGTTTCGGTGCCACGTCCGCGGTCGGCCGCGCCTGACGGCTCGGCATGATCAGTGCGGCTTGATCCGTGCGGTGTGCTGAGTGGTCACGGTTGATCGCGCTGCTTGAGCGGATCAGTTTGTCCCGTCGCGCCCTTCGGGTGATCGAGGCGAGCTGCGAGCGCGTGGAGGTGTGCCGGCCTCACCGGGTGTCCGGGCCAGGGGGAGCAGCCGCCCCTTGTCGCCCCGCTCATCTCGGAGGTCCCGTCATGCCCACCACTCTCACCCCCGCCCAGCTCGCCCGGGACCTCGCCGTCCGGGATCTGACCGATCCGGCCGCCGGGCCGCACGCGATCCAGCTCGTCGTCGACCGCGCCGTCGACGCGCTTGCCGGAGTGAGCGCCGTCCGGCGGTGGCCGGGCGATCGGGTGGTCACCGTCGCCGACAACTACGACAACCTCGGCTACGCCCCGGCCGACGTCACCCGCGACGCGCGCTACACCCGCTACCTCGACGCGGATCGCATGCTGCGCAGCCACTCCAGCGCGCTGATCCCGGCGGCGTTGCGGGCGTTGGCCGCGAACCCGGCCGGCGACGTCCTGCTCGTCTGCCCGGGTGTCGTCTACCGGCGCGACAGCATCGACCGGCTGCACAGCGGCACGCCGCACCAGCTCGACCTGTGGCGGATCACGCGCCGCCCGATGGGCCGGGCCGACCTCGAAGAACAGGTCGGCGCACTGCTCGGCACGCTCCTCCCGGGCCGCCGGTGGCGGCTGGACGACCGGCGGCATCCGTACACAGTGGACGGTGCGCAGCTCGACGTCGAGCACGACGGCGCCTGGGTGGAGGTCGCCGAATGCGGACTGGCCGCGCCCGCGGTGCTGGCCCGCGCCGGGCTCGGCGACGGCTGGTCGGGGCTCGCCCTCGGACTGGGCCTCGACCGGATGCTGATGCTGCTCAAGGGCATCCCGGACATCCGGCTGCTGCGCTCGGCCGAATCCGCGGTCGCCGCGCAGCTGCTCGACCTCGAGCCGTACCGCCCGGTGTCGCTGCTGCCGCCGGTCCGCCGCGACCTCTCGATCGCCGTCGCGGCGGACGACCTCGCGGAAGACCTCGGCGACCGCGTCCGCGACGCGCTGGGTCCGGACGCGGACGTCGTCGAGTCGGTCGAAATCCTGCGGGCGACGCCGTGCGCGGACCTGCCATCGCAGGCGCTGGCACGCCTGGGTGCCGGCAGAGACCAGAAGAACCTGCTGGTACGGCTGGTACTCCGCCCGATGGGCTCGACGCTTTCGGATGCCGAGGCCAACGTCCTGCGCGACCGCGTTCACGCCGCCCTGCACCGGGGCGGCGTCCACCAGTGGGCCGCGGAGCGACCCCGTAGGGTGGGCCCATGACGGATCGGCTCTACTTCCGGCAGCTCCTGGCCGGCCGCGACTTCGCGGTCGGGGACCCGGTGGCGACGCAGATGGTGAACTTCGCCTACCTGATCGGCGACCGCGAGACCGGCGACGCGGTGATCGTCGACCCGGCCTACGCCGTGCGGGATCTGCTGGACGTGCTCGCGGCGGACGGGATGCGGCTCACCGGGGTGCTCGCCACCCACCACCACCCGGACCACGTCGGCGGCGAGATGATGGGCTTCTCACTGCCCGGGATCGCCGAACTGCTCGCCGTCGAGCAGGTGCCGATCCACGTCAACGGCGCCGAGACCGAGTGGGTGCGGCGGGTCACCGGCGTGTCGGCGACCGACCTGTGCGCGCACGACCACGACGACGTCCTCGAGGTCGGCTCCATCCCGATCCGGCTGCTGCACACGCCCGGGCACACACCGGGCAGCCAGTGCTTCCTCGTCGAGGACAAGCTCGTCTCCGGTGACACGCTGTTCCTCGAAGGCTGCGGTCGCACCGACTTCCCCGGCGGGGACGCCGAGGAGATCTACCGCAGCCTGCAGGCCCTCGCCGGGCTGGCCGGCGACCCGGTCGTCTACCCGGGCCACCAGTACTCGGCCGAAGCGTCGGCCGCGCTTTCGGACGTCAAGCGCACCAACTTCGTCTACCGGCCGCGCTCGCTCGACGAGTGGAAGGTCATGTTCGGCGGCTGATCGCCGTTCCACCCACTGATACGACCGGATTTCACGGACTGGGAGCCGGTGTCCACGGATTGACTTCACCCGTTCGTGGCTCGAAGCTCGGGACCATGCATCACGGCGCACTCCTCGTCGCCCGCCTGCACGTCGACCTCCGACGGCAGGCGAGCGCGGCGTGTCCGCTCGCCTGATTCCGCGCTGAAGCCCGAACACCGAAGTCCCCGGGAGAAATCCGTGTCGATTTCCACCACGGGCGTGCTGGCGCGCGCCGAACCGGCCGTCGAACGGCCACCCCGCAAGATCCGGCGCCGGATCGACCTGCGCCGGTGGATCAGCCCGGTGGTGCTCGTCGCCGTCTGGCAGATCGCCAGCGGCACCGGCCTGCTGCCGCCCGACAAGCTCAGTTCCCCGTGGACGGTCCTGCAGGCCGGCGTGGAAGTGGCGCGCAGCGGCGAACTCGGCGACGCGTTCGTCGTTTCGCTCGGCCGCGTCGGCGCGGGGTTCGCCATCGGCGCGATCGTCGGGGTCGTCCTCGGCATCGTCTCCGGGCTGTCGCGCTGGGGCGAAGCGCTCGTCGACCCGCCGGTGCAGATGCTGCGCACGCTGCCGTTCCTCGGCCTGATCCCGCTGTTCATCCTGTGGTTCGGCATCGGCGAGGAGACGAAGATCGTGCTGGTCGCGCTCGGCGTGGCCTTCCCACTCTACCTGAACGTCCACTCGGGAATCCTCGGCGCGGACCCGAACCTCGTGGAAGCCTCGCGGGCGCTCGGGTTCAGCCGCGCGGAACGGCTCTGGCACGTCGTGCTGCCCGGCGCGCTCCCGCAGGCGCTCGTCGGGCTGCGGCAGTCGCTCGGCCTGGCGTGGCTCGCGCTGATCGTCGGCGAAACCGTCAACGCCGACGCCGGTGTCGGCTACCTCATCAACAACGCGCGGGAGTTCCTGCGCACCGACGTCGTGGTCGTCGGCCTCATCCTCTACGCCCTGCTCGGCCTGGTCACCGACGCGCTGGTCCGGCTGCTGGAACGGAAGGTGCTGCGGTGGCGAACCCGGTAGCGGACGTCGCGAACCTGACCAAGCGGTTCGGTGACCGGACCGTCCTCAATGGACTCGACCTGACCATCGGCCGCGGCGAGTTCGTCGCCCTGCTGGGCCGCAGCGGCTCCGGCAAGTCGACGCTGCTGCGGGTGCTGGCGGGCCTCGATGGTGCCGTCGAAGGGCAGGCCGACGTCCACGGCACCGTCTCGGTCGCCTTCCAGCAGCCGCGGCTGCTGCCGTGGCGGAAGGTCTGGCGCAACGTCGTGCTCGGCCTGCGGCAGGACGGCGTCTCGAAGTCGCGCAACCGCGCGCTGGCCGACAAAGCGCTGGCCGAGGTGCACCTCGGTGAGCACGCCGACGACTGGCCGCTGACCCTCTCCGGTGGCGAGGCCCAGCGCGTGTCGCTGGCCCGTGCCCTGGTGCGCGAGCCGGACCTGCTGCTGCTCGACGAGCCCTTCGGCGCCCTCGACGCGCTCACCCGGATCGCCATGCACCGGCTGGTCGAAGACCTCTGGCGCCGGCACCGGCCGGGGGTGCTGCTGGTGACCCACGACGTCGACGAGGCCCTCCTGCTCGCCGACCGGGTCCTGGTCCTGGACGGCGGCCGCATCGTCGCCGAACACCGGCCGGGCGGCTCCCGGCCACGCAACCCCGCCGACCACATCGACGTCCGCCGCCGCGTGCTGGCGGACCTGGGAGTGACCGAAGATGCGTCTGTATAAGGGAATCGCGGCGATCGCGGCGGCGCTGGCGGTGGCCGGGTGCGGCTCGGCCACCGGTGCGAACCCCGGACCGGCCGCTGTGCCGCCGCCGGTGAGCGCGGCCGACCTGGCGAAGGTGACGCTCAAGGTCGGTGACCAGAAGGGCGGCGTGAAGTCGCTGCTCACCGCCGCGAAAGGGCTCGACAACCTGCCGTACAAGGTCGAGTGGTCGACGTTCACCTCCGGCCCGCCGCTGCTCGAGGCGGCGTCGGCCGGGGCGATCGACATCGGCCGCGTCGGCAACACGCCGCCGATCTTCGCCGCCGCCGCGAAGGCGAAGATCGCCGTCGTGAGCGTCTCGAAGAGCAACGTCGAACGCGAGGCGATCCTGGTCCCGGACGACTCACCGCTGAAGGACGTCGCGTCCCTGAAAGGCAAGACGGTCGGCGTCGCGAAGGGCAGCTCCGCCCACGGTCAGCTGCTGAACACGCTGCACAACGCCGGACTGTCGACCAAGGACATCAAGGTGACGTTCCTGCAGCCGGCCGAGGCCTACGCCGCGTTCACCCAGCACACGATCGACGCGTGGGCGATCTGGGACCCCTACACCGCGCAAGCCCAGATCGAGGCCAAGGCGCGGGTGCTGGCCGACGGCCGGGGCGCCTCCAACGGCCTGAGCTTCCAGACCGCGAGCACCGCGGCGCTGGCCGACCCCGGCAAGAACTCGGCCATCCGGGACTTCGTGGTCCGCGTGGTCAAGGCGCAGAAGTGGGCCGACGCGCACCGTCCGGAGTGGGCGGCGGCGTGGGCCAAGGAGACCGGGCTGAAGCTCGAGGTGGCCCAGAAGGCCGTCGACGCCGGCCGGGACCTGCCGACTCCGCTGGACGACTCGATCGTGCAATCGGAGCAACAGCTCGCGGACGCCTTCACCGACGACAAGACTCTGCCGGGGAAGGTGGACTTCGCCGCGTACGCCGACCGGCGGTTCGGTCCGGACCTGGAGACAGCTAGGAGTATCGGATGAGCATCAGGCTGCACTGGTTCCTGCCCACCAGCGGCGACGGCCGCACGATCGTGGAACGCTTCCACGCCAACCGGTCCGCCGGTCCGGCGGCGCAGCGCGACCCCGATCTCGACTACCTCGCCCAGGTGGCCCGCGCGGCCGAGCGGCAGGGTTTCGAAGGCGTGCTGACGCCGACCGGCACGTGGTGCGAGGACGCCTGGCTCTCCACGGCCGCGCTGATCCGCGAGACGACCAAGCTGAAGTTCCTGGTCGCCTTCCGTCCCGGCGTCATCTCGCCGACGCTCGCCGCGCAGATGGCGGGCACGTTCCAGCGCCTGTCGAACGGCCGGGTGCTGCTGAACATCGTCACCGGCGGCGACGCGGTCGAGCAGCGCCGGTTCGGTGACTGGCACGACCACGACGCCCGGTACGCGCGCACCGACGAGTTCCTGACGATCGTCCGCGGCGTGTGGTCCGGGAAGCCGTTCACCTTCGAAGGTGAGCACCTGAAGGTCGAAGGCGCGACGACACTGGCCGCGCCGGACCCGGTGCCGCCGATCTACTTCGGCGGCTCGTCCCCGGCCGCGCTGCCGGTCGCCGCGAAGCACGCCGACGTCTACCTGACCTGGGGCGAGCCGCCCGCGCAGGTGGCGGAGAAGATCGCCAAGGTGCGCGCGCTGGCGGGTGACCGGGACGTCCGGTTCGGCGTCCGGCTGCACACGATCTCGCGCGACACGTCGGCCGAGGCGTGGGCGGAGGCGCAGAAGCTGCTCGACGCGCTGAGCCCGGAGCAGGTCGCGAAGGCGCAGGCGCAGCTGGCCGCGAGCGAGTCCGTCGGGCAGCAGCGGATGGTCGCGCTGCACGGCGGCCGCACCGACGGTGGTGTCCGCGGCCTGGAGATCCACCCGAACCTGTGGGCCGGCGTCGGCCTGGTCCGCGGCGGCGCGGGCACCGCGCTGGTCGGCAGCCACAGCGAGGTCGCCGACCTGATCGAGGAGTACCACTCGGTCGGCGTCAGCGAGTTCGTGCTGTCCGGCTACCCGCACCTGGAGGAGGCGTACTGGTTCGGCGACGGTGTCCGGCCGGAGCTGGCCCGGCGCGGCCTGCTGGCCGGCGTCCCGGCGCTGCACCGGCCGTCCCACCCCGAACGCAACGTCGCCGCGCTTTAGGCACTACCGGAGCCAGCCCCTAGCTCCAGCTGGTCGAGGCGTAGACGACGATGTTGTCGCGGTAGGAGCGTTTGGCCGCGTCGAAACTGCCGCCGCAGGTGATCAGCCGCAGCGCGCTGCCCGGCGCGGGCCCGTAGACCGCGTCGGTGGGGAAGGCGTTCTTCGGGTAGCGCTGGACGCGGTCCACGACGAACCGCGTCTCCTGGCCGTCGGACCGGGTGACGAACACTTCGTCGCCGCCTTTCAGCTCGCGCAGCCGGAAGAACGGCGCCGGGCCGGCCCGCGAGTCGACGTGCGCGGCGATCACCGCGGGGCCGGGGTCGCCCGGCACCGGGCCGGCGGCGTACCAGCCGACGTCCTCGAACTTCGCGGGCGCCTCGAGCTGGTGGTCGGGGCCGAGCCCGAGCGGGACGAGCGCGGGCGCGTCGACGGCGATCGCCGGGATCTGCAAGTGCACCGGGCGTACTTCGGCCGCCGTCGGCAGCGGCTGCGGCCCGGCCGCGGCCGCCGGGGTGGAGGACGACGTCACCGTCGGCGGCGGGGTGGCCGGGGCCGCCGTCGAGCAGCCCGCGGCCACCAGCACCGCGACGAGCAGTACGCCCAGGTCAGCGCGCACGAGCCGCCCGGCGTCGCCGCAGCACGGGCCACGCCGCGAGCGCGGCCAGGAGTGCCACAGCCGACGCCGCCGGCCAGAACGGCGTGCCGGTCGAGACCGGCGCCGTACCGCCACCGCCGGTCTCGACGCCGAACTTCGGCGGGTCGGGCAGCGAGGCGCCGTCGGAGATCGCGTTCGCCTTGAGCGCCCCGCCGTCCTCGGTGACCAGCAGGGTCGTGGACGTCCCGGCCTTCACGTCGACGTCGGCCGTCGACTTCACCGAGCCGCCGCTCAGCTGCAGCGGCCAGCGTCCCTGCGGGACTTCGACGTAGTTCGACGTCATGCCGTACGCCGCGTCCTTGGCGATCGCCATGCCCTGCGGGCCGTCGACGCTGACCGGCGCGATGGCCGCGGACCCTTCGACGACGCGGACCCGGCCCTGGCCCGGCCCGGGCGGGGTCAGGTCGTCGGTGACGAGCTGGCCGTGCAGCGTGCCGTCCGGGCCGTTCGCGAAGACCAGCAGGGAGTAGGCGTTGCGCTCGGCGACGTCGATGGTGGCCGACAGCGCGGGCGGGGTGGTCGAGGCGGCGTCGGCCGCGCGCATCGAGAGGGTGTACTTGCCGGGGGCGAGCGACGAGTACGGGGTGACCGCGCCGTAGCCGGCCTTGCGGATGACGACCTTCTCGGCCTGCCCGAACGGCGCGAAGTAGATGTCCACGGGCGGCACCTTCGGGGAGAGGTGCCCGACCCGGATCCAGCCGACACCGGGACCCGGCGTGGTCGCGGCGGCCGACGCGGGCAGGGGCGTCAGCGCGCCGGTCAGCAGGGCCGCGGCGATCAGCCCGGCGGGTCTGAGCAGGAGCCTGGTGCGCATGACGGGACCTTTCGGGGGTTCTAGGGAGAGGAGAACGGGACCAGCAGTCCCGAGGGTGCGAACAACGGGTAGGTGACGAGCACACCGTCGCGGGTCCGGGCGACGGATGCGGGGCGGAACAGGTCGCGCTGGCCGGTGTAGAACGCGGCCACGCCGTCCTCGCCGCCGGTGAACTGCACGCGGCGGCGGGGCTGTCCGGCGGATTCTTCGCCGGGTACTTCGGGGAACGCCGTGATCCGCACCGGCTGCAGGGCGGCCAGCGCGGCGATCGTGGCGATCAGCCGGGGGTCGACGCGGCCCGCGCGCAGTACGGCGGCTGCGTCCTGGCTGAGGGCGATCCGGGTGGACGCGGCCAGCGCGGCCCCGGCGTGGGCCCGGGCCGAGTCCTCGGTCGACGCGCCCGGGTCGGCCGGCGGCAGGTCGAGGCGGGAGACCGTCACGCGCTGGTCGCCGGAGCCGAACAACGCGACCGTCCCGGCGTCGGTCAAGGCGCCGTCGAGGGCGGGGTAGCGCTGCCGGAGGCCGGTGGCGTCCCCGGTGAAGACCGCCCACTCGGCGGTCGGGCAGACGGCCGCGCAGGCGGCGGGCGCGGCCATCATGCCGGTGGGCCAGCCCGCGTTCGCGAACTCGGCCCAGGCTGCGTCGTCGACGAGCAGCCGGGCACCGGAAGCGTTGTCCCGCAACCATCCCTGCGCGTCGGTCAGCGGCCCGCTGCGGTCGGGGGACGGCTTCAGCCCGGTGAACCCGTACGCCCAGCCGACGCCGACCACCAGGACGAAGACGGTGCCGGCGACGACGAGCCCGGTCCGGCCGCCGGACCGGGCGTGGTGCGCGGCCCGGCGTTGCCGGGTGAGGACCTGGGCGACCCCGGCCACCAGCAGCGGGGTCACCGGCAGCAGGAGGGCGAGCACCGCCGTGTCGGGCACCCCCGGGACGAGCAGCATCCCGACGAGCAGCAGGCCGGACACGGCGAACGGCCGCAGCGCGGCGACCGCGAGCGCGGCGACGAGCGCGAAGCTCGACAGCACCGCCCACGCCGGGTCCAGGGCCACCCAGTCGGCGACGGTCGGGTGCCCCGCGGCGGCGAGATGGGGCCGCAGCACGGCGGCGGCCGGGCCGAACGCGACGCCCAGCCCGAGGTTGAGCAGCACGGCCACCAGCGCGGCCCGGGTCGGCGACCGGCGCACGAGCAGCCAGCCGGCGGCGGGCAGCAGGAACAGCGCCAGGGGAGAGGTGAGCACGGCCGCCAGCAGGCACACCGCGGCCAGGACGTCGTGGCGGACCTTGGCTTCGGGGGTGGTGATCAGCACGAGCGCGCCCAGTGCCCACACGGCCGCCAGGTGCTCGACGACGACCAGCCGCTGCAGCCCCAGCGCCAGGGGTGACACCGCGACCAGCAGCACCGCCGCGGTGGCGGCCCAGCGCGTCAGGCCGAGGCGGCGGGCCAGGAACCAGAGCAGGATCGTGCCGACGACCGCGGCCACGAGCATCGTCTCGCGGACCGCCGCCAGCGCCGTGGCCGAGCGGCCGAACGCGTCGGAGACCATCGTGTAGGCGGACAGCTGCAGCCCGCCGAACCGGCTGAGCCCGGCGCCACCGGCGTCGGTGAACGGCGTGAGGTGGCCGAGCGCGTAGGCGTGCGCGACGGTCGCCGCTTCGGACGGCAGAGCCGGCGCCGCCGCGGCCAGGTAGAGCACGCGCAGGCCGCCGGCCAGGGCCAGCAACGCGAGCACGATGTCGAGGGACAGCAGGCGGTGCGCGGCCGAGGGGCGCGCGCCGGGCTGCTCGGAGAGGGTCGCGGGGGAGCGGCCCGAGAACGTCGTCCCCCAGCTGTGCTGGGCCATTGGACGGATCGTAGCCGCTGCGGATCACCCGTCCAGCTCGGGAGGGTCACGTCATCCGGACGGCCTAGAGATCGTCTTGATGATCAAAAACCCTTGTGCGGCAGGATTATTTCCGACTGTCCGGAGTGGATCCGGAAAGCGTCCGGGTCAACGCGAGTGCGACCGTGCGGACGGCGGGGGCAACCCGTTCGGTCCGCATCCGGTTGGCCCAGCCCGAAATCGACACGGCCGCCACCGCGACGCCGCGCGCGTCGAGCAGCGGGCTGGCCGCGCACACGACGCCGACCCCCGATTCCTCCCGCTCCAACGCGATCCCGTCTTCGCGGATCCGGGTGAGCTGGCGCCGGAGCAGCCCGGGCGCGGTGATCGTTTTCGGGCTCATCCGGGGTAATCCGGCGTCGATGACCTGACTCACGACGGATTCCGCGGAAAACGCGAGGATCGCCTTGCCGACGCCGGTGGCGTGCGCGGGAAACCGGCCGCCGATGCGCGACGGCAGGGTCGGCGCGTCCGGCCCGCGCAGGACGTCGAGGTAGACGACTTCGGTGCCTTCCAGGATCGCGAGGTGGACGGTGTTGCGCGTCGCCTCGCGCAGATCCGCGAGGTACGGCCGGGCCGCTTCGACGAGTCCTCTGCGGGGTGAAGCCAGTTGGCCGATTTCGAACAGCCGCAGCCCGAGCCGGACGGCGCCGTCTTCGCGCGTCAGCAGGCCGGTCTCGGCGAGGTGGCCGACGAGCCGGTGCACGGTCGTCTTCGCCAGCCCGGTCCGGCGGGCCAGCTCGGACACGCCGAGTGACTCGTCGCCCGGCCGGAAGGCCTCGAGGAGCGCGGCGAGGCGGGCCGCGACGAGACCGTCGCCGCTCGCGCCGTCGTTCCGCCCAGCGGTACGCATGGGTTGAGTGTGCCCGATCTTCGCGGGACTGTCAGCCGGCGGAGGTGAGGCCGGTGGCGTCAGCGGGCCAGGTCGTCGGCGCCGAGCACGAGTTTCACGCAGTGGGCGACGAGCCGCTCGCGCGAGACCTTCAGCGAGCCGTCGAGGTAGGCGATGAAGACGTTGCTCAGCGCGCCCACCAGCCCGACGGCGACCAGCTGCCGTTCGGTTTCGTCGCCGCGGGAGAGCTGTTCGCCGACGACGGCGGCGAACACCGGCAGCAGGTGCAGGCCGCGCCGGGTGAGCGCGGGGTCGGTCAGCGGGGCGAGCAGCAGGATCCGGCCCTTGCGGGGGTCGTCGACGATCAGCTCGACGAACGCGCGCACGGCGTTCTCGGCCCGCAGTGTCGGGTTCGGCGCGTCCCGCACGGCGTCGACGAGGGCTTGGCGCGCCTGTTCACCGACGTGCTCGTAGACCGCCGCGACGAGCTCCTCGCGGTCGGCGAAGCTCTCGTAGAAGTAGCGCTCGGTGAGCTTCGCGTGCCGGCAGACCGCGCGCACGCTGGTGGCGGCCGAGCCTTCGGTGCCCAGCAGCTCGAGGCCCGCGGCGACGAGCTGCTCGCGCCGGAGCGCCTTCCGGTCGTCCAGCGTCGTGCCCGCCCAGGTCCGGCCCGGCATATCCGCTCCTCGGTTGACTACGTGTGTTGTCAGATCCTAGCCTGACAACAGCCGTAGTCAGTTCGAGACTCGACGAGGAGCCGCCGATGCCTAAACGCTTTGAGGGGGTCCGGGTGGCGAAGCCCCCGGCTCGGGGCGGAGCCCCGAATGTCACAGAGCCGCTGGGCCCCGACTCGCTGACCTGGAAGTACTTCGGCGACTGGCGTGGCCTGCTGATCGCGCTGTGGGCCGGGTCGATGCAGAACATGCACCCGGGCCTGGGCGCGGGCGTCGAGCAGCACTCGCGGTTCTTCGAGGAGCGCTGGCAGCGGCTCTTCCGCTCGCTCTACCCGATCGGCGGGGTCGTCTACGACGGCCCGCGCGCGCGGCAAACCGCCCTGGAAGTCCGCGGCTACCACGACCGGATCAAGGGGATCGACGCGCGCGGCCGCCGGTATCACGCGCTCGACCCCGACACCTACTACTGGGCGCACTCGACGTTCTTCGTCAGCACGATCCTCATCGCCGACCACTTCATGGGCGGCATCGGCGAGGCGGAGAAGCGGCGGCTGTTCGACGACCACGTCACCTGGTGGCGGATGTACGACATGAGCATGCGGCCGGTGCCGGAGAGCTGGGAGGACTTCCAGCGCTACTGGAAGCACATGTGCACCGAGGTCCTGGAGGACAACAAGGCCACCCGGGACGTCCTCGACCTCACCGGGATCGCGAAGCCGCCGTTCCTGCCGTGGCTGCCGGACGCGCTCTGGCGGCCGGTGAGCGTGCTGGTCGCGCGCACCTTCGCCTGGCTGACGACCGGGCTGTACGACCGCGAGATCCGCGACCTGCTCGGCCTGCGCTGGTCCGACCGCGACGCGCGCCGCCACCGTCGGGTGGGGAAGCTGATCAACGCCGTGTTCCAGCTCGTCCCGCACGACCGCCGCTACCACCCGCGGGCCCGGGCGGGCTGGCGCCGCGTCCGCGGCGAGGTGGCTCCGGACGCCGCCGTGGTCGAGACTCCACCCAGGAACCTGCCGCCGCTGTCCGAACGCGGCAAACCCGAGCACTACGCGCCGAACATCTAGGAGGATTCGTGAAGCTGGGATTCCACGTCGGGTACTGGGGCAGCGGGCCGACCCCGGGTGCGCTGGAGGCGGTCCTCAAGGCCGAGGAGCTCGGCTTCGACTCGGTGTGGACGGCGGAGGCCTACGGCTCGGACGCGTTCACGCCGCTGGCCTGGTGGGGCTCGTCCACGAGCCGGATCCGGCTCGGCACCAACATCGTCCAGATGGCCGCGCGCACGCCGACCGCGACGGCGATGAGCGCGCTGACCCTGGACCACCTGTCGGGTGGCCGGTTCGTGCTCGGGCTCGGCGCGTCCGGCCCGCAGGTCGTCGAAGGCTGGTACGGCCAGCCGTACCCGAAACCCCTCGCGCGGACCCGGGAGTACGTCGACATCGTGCGGCAGGTGCTGGCCCGCGAGGCGCCGGTGACGCTGGACGGGCAGCACTTCCAGCTCCCGCTGAAGGGCGGGGCCGGGCTGGGCAAGCCGCTCAAGCCGACGGTGCACCCGCTGCGGGCCGACGTCCCCATCCACCTCGCCGCGGAGGGCCCGAAGAACGTCGCGCTCGCCGCCGAGATCTGCGACGGCTGGCTCCCGCTGTTCTTTTCGCCCAAGAGCAACGACTTCTACAAGGCGGCGCTCGAAGAGGGCTTCGCGCGACCGGGCGCGCGGCGCACGCTGGAGACGTTCGAGGTGCCCGCGTCGGTCCCGGTGATCGTCCACGACGACGTCGAGGAGGCGGCGAGCTGGATCAAGCCGTCGCTCGCGCTCTACATCGGCGGCATGGGCGCGAAGAGCGTGAACTTCCACCACGACGTCTTCGCACGGCTGGGCTACGAGGACGTCGCGGACAAGGTCCAGGAGCTGTACCTCGCGGGCCGCAAGGAAGAAGCCGTCGCCGCGATCCCGACGTCGCTCGTCGAGGACACCTCCCTGGTCGGCCCGACGGCGAAGATCCGCGAAGAGCTGAAGGCGTGGGAGGACACCGTGGTCACCCAGCTGCTGCTGCGCGGGGACGCGGCGACCCTGGAGAAGATCGCCGAAGCCCTGGGCTGACCTGCGAATCGACGGCGCCCGGGCGGCTTGACGGCACTTTTGTCGGGTTGCCCGGGTGGCCGGGGTCACGTACGGTCCGCAACTAACGCGAAAGTCGTTCACGTTAGTCGGGAGACCGTATGCGGGTGAGTCGTCGTCACGTCCTGGCCGGAGCCGCCGCCCTGCCCTTCGCCGCCGCCGTGGTCAGACCCGCCGCGGCCGCCGAGACCGCGCTCCGGGTCGGCGTCGGGATCGGCGACGTCACCGGGCCCGCTGCCGAGAACGGCATGATGGGCTACTCCATGCCGCAGCAGCAGACGGCCGGCATCCACCTGCGGACCCGGGCCCGCGCGTACATCGTGGACGACGGGACCAGGCGGATCGTCTTCGTCACCGCCGAACTCGGCGCGTTGTTCCAGTCGGTCCACCAGGGTGTCCTGCGTGAACTCGCACGGAAGTACGGGAACACCTACACCGAGCGGAACGTGCTGCTCAACGCCACCCACACGCACTCGGCGTGCGGCGGCGACTCGCACTACGCCGCCTACGACCTGTCGATCCTCGGGTTCCAGCAGCAGACCTACGACGCCGTCGTCGCCGGGATCGTCGAGGCCGTCGGCCACGCCCACGACAACCTGAAGCCGGGTGAACTCAGTCTCGGCCGCACCGAGCTGACCGAGGCCAGCGCGAACCGCTCGCGCGTCGCCTTCGAGCTCAACCCGGACAAGGGCCACTTCCCGCTCTCGATCGACCCGGCCGTCACCGTGCTGCGGTTCCGCCAAAGCGGCAAGGACGTCGGCGCGATCACCTGGTTCGCCACGCACGGCACGTCGATGAGCAACGGCAACCACCTCATCAGCAGCGACAACAAGGGATACGCCGCCTACACGTGGGAGCACGACCACGCCGGCGTCCGCTACCTCGACGGGCCGCCCGGGTTCGTCGCGGCGTTCGCCCAGACCAACTCCGGCGACATGACGCCGAACCTGAACCTCCAGCCGGGCACGCCCGAGACGGAGTTCCAGAACACCCAGCGCATCGGCGAACTCCAGTTCCAGGCGGCGAAACGCGCGTTCGACGCGGCGAACGAGTCCGTGACCGGCGGCGTCGACCACCGGATGACCTACGTGGACATGTCCGCCGTCGACGTCGACCCGAAGTTCACCCCGGACGGCCGTCCACACCGGACGTGCACCGCGGCCATCGGCGTCTCGATGCTGGCCGGCAGCACCGAAGACGGGCCGGGCCTGCCGCTGCCCGAAGGCGTCAAGAACCCGTTCATCGACTGGCTCGGCGGCATCGACGCGCCGATCCCGCAGGCCCTCGCGGACGCGCAGGCGCCGAAGGTCGTCGCGGTGCCGTTCGGCGCGATGAAGCCGTATCCGTGGGCGCCCGAAGTGCTGCCGCTGCAGATCGTCCGGATCGGGCCGCTGCACCTGGTCGCCGGGCCCGCCGAGTACACGATCGTCGCCGGGCTGCGGATCCGGCAGACCGTCGCCGCGGAACTCGGCGTCCCGCTGGAGAACGTCCTCATGCAGGGCTACTCCAACGCCTACAGCCAATACGTGACGACGCCGGAGGAGTACGACTCACAGCAGTACGAAGGCGCGTCGACCCTCTTCGGCCGCTACACGCTCCCCGCCTACCAGCAGGAGTTCGGCAAGCTCGCCGCCGCGATGAAGGCCGGCGCTCCGGTCCCGCACTGCCCGGTCCCGCGCGACCTGCGCGGTAAGCTGGTCAACTTCCAGCCCGGCGTCGTCTTCGACACCGCGCCGCTGCTGAAGAGCTTCGGCGACATCGTCACCGACGCGAAGAGCAGCTACCGGCGCGGCGAGGAGGTGTCGGTCGCGTTCGTGACCGGCCACCCGAAGAACGACCTGCGCCGCGACGGCACCTTCCTGGAGATCCAGCAGTACCTGGACGGCCGCTGGGTCCGCTACGCCGACGACGGCGACTGGGCCACGAAGTTCCGCTGGACCCGGACGTTCGTGTCCGAGTCACGCGCCGAGGTCACCTGGGACATCCCGGCGAACACGCCGGTCGGGAAGTTCCGCGTCGTCCACTTCGGAGCGTGGAAGCACGGCCTGACCGGCGCCATCGCCCAGCTCAGCGGGACCTCCCGCGCCTTCGTCGTCTCCTGAACCTCCGGAAAGGACCCAGCGTGCGCAGGACCGCCATTCTCGCCGCCGTCGTCACGACCGCACTCGCTCTCCTCACCGCGCCCGCTCACGCCGCGCCCGCGAGCGTGTCCGTCCTGAGCTTCAACCTGTGGCAGCTGCCGTGGATCGCCAACCCGAACACGTCGGACAAACAAGCGCGGGCCGAAGCCGCCGAGCGCGTCATCCGGGCCCGGGCCGCGGACGTCGTCGTGCTCGAAGAGGCCTTCAGCGCCCAGGCCGAAAGCCTGCGCGACCGGCTCGTCGACGCTTATCCGTTCCAGACGCCGCTGGTCGGGCAGTCCTGCTCGACGTCGCCGGGCTGGACGTCGGTGAGCGGCAACTGCTCGAACTCGCCGATCGTCGTCAACGGCGGCGTCACGGTGCTGAGCAGGTACCCGATCACCGAGAAGCACCAGCTCGTCTACCGCAGCTCCTACTCCGGCACCGCCGACTACCTGGCCAACAAGGGCGCGGCGCTGGTCCGGATCTTCGCCCACGGCAAGGCGCTCTGGCTGGCCGGCACGCACCTGCAGGCCGACGAAGCTCCCGACACCCTGCCGAAGGCGCACCAGATCCGGATGGCGCAGCTCGGCGAACTGCGCGACCTCGCCGCCGCACACGCCCCGGCCGCGGACCCGGTGGCCATCGCCGGCGACCTCAACATCGAGTACTGGGCCGGGCAGGGCCGCCGTGACACCCTGGGCCGCTCCCAGTCCGAGCAAGGCGAGGCCGTGCTCGGCGGGACGCTGCGGACGGCCGGCGCGGGGGAGTACAGCTTCGACGCCGTCACCAACCCGGACGCGGCGAAGTCCGTCCCGGCGACCTACCGCGATTCCCTCGACTACGTCGGCTCGCTGCGACGCGCCGAGGTCGGCCCGGTACAGCTGGTGCATTACGACGGTGGCACGATTCCCTCCGACCACTACCCGGTGCTGGCCGAGATCCACTACTGATCGCCTCATCGGATTTCTCTTCGAGGAGGACCATGACGACGCTGTCCGGCCGGACGCGGTTCAGGTATTCGCTCGGCTCGTTCGTCACCGGGTCCTTCGGCACGGTCCCCGGCCTGATCCTGGTCAAGTACCTCACCGACACGATGGCCGTGCCCGCCGCGGCGGCGGGCGTCATCGTGTTCGTCCCGAAGGCCTGGGACGTGCTGTTCAACCCGATCGCCGGGCGGATGTCCGACGCGAACCTGCTGAAGACCGGCAGCCGCCGCCGGTTCCTGCTGATCGGCGGTATCGGCGTCTCGATCCTCTTCGCGCTGATGTTCGCCCACCCGGGCTTCGGTTCGCCGTTGCCGGACGCGCTGTACGTGGCGATCCTGTTCACCGCCTGCGCGACCGCGTACGCGGTGTTCCAGGTGCCGTTCAACGCGCTGCCGGCCGAGCTGACCGAGTCCGCCGACGAGCGGACGAAGCTCACCAGCGTGCGCATCGGCGTCCTGGCCGTGACGATCCTGATCTGCGGTGGCGGCGCCCCGGCGATCACCTCCGGCATCGGCGGGGTCGCCGGCTACCGCGTGATGGCCATCGTGATCGGGCTGATCGTGCTGGCCGCGACGCTGCTGGTGTACTTCGGGCTCAAGGACGCGCCGGTCGGGTCCCTGCGGCCGAACACGGTGAGCTTCAAGGACCTCTCGCGGACCATCGCGCGGTGGCGCCCGTTCCGCTGGCTGCTCGGCACGTACTTCATCCAGGCCCTCGGGATCGGCACGGTCCTGGCGGCCATCCCGTTCTTCGCCCAGCGCATCCTGGGCAGCGAGGGTTACGGCACGGTGATCTTCGTGATCTTCGTCGGCCCGGCGCTGCTGACGATGCCGCTGTGGCCGCGCCTCGGTGCCCGCGTCGGCAAGCTCAACGGCTTCCGCATCGCGACGGCGGCGTTCGCGATCGGCCTGCTGGGCCTGATCCTCGCCCAGTCGCTGCCGCTCGTGATCATCCTCGTGTTCGTCGCGCTCTGCGGCGTCGGCTACGCGGGGATCTCGGTGTTCCCGCTCGCCATCCTGCCGGACCTGATCACCGCCGAGGAGGAACGCACCGGCGAGACCCGCGCGGGGATCGCGGCCGGCGTGTGGACCGCGGGGGAGACGCTCGGCCTCGCACTGGGCGCCGGGCTGTGGAGCGCGATCCTCGCGTTCGGCGGGTACGTGTCGAGCACCGACGCGACGACCGACCAGCCGCACAGCGCGATCGTCGCGATCCTGCTCGGCTCGTCGATCATCCCGGGCGTGCTGATCGCGCTGGCCCTGCCGCTGCTGCGGCGCTCGGTACTGGAGCCGCGTCATGAACCCGCCTGAGGACGTCCTCGCGTCGCTGCGGGAGCTGCGCGCGGGTGACCTCCCGACGCACGGCGGCCGCACGCTGGCCTACGTCTACGACAGCGGTCTGTCCGAAGTGGACTCCCTGGGGGCCGCCGCGCACGCGCTGGCGTCGTCGGCCAACGGCCTCGACCCGACGGCGTTCCCCAGCCTGCTGCGGATGGAGAACGACCTCGTCGCGGCGGCGTCCCGGCTGCTCGGCGACGTCCCGGGGGTCGTCGGCTCGGTGACGTCCGGCGGCACGGAGTCGTGCCTGCTCTCGGTGCTGGCCGCGCGCGACGCGCACCCGGAGATCGCCGCGCCGTCGATCGTCCTGCCGACCACCGCGCACGCGGCGTTCCACAAGGCCGCGCACCTGTTCGGGCTGCGCCGGATCGACGTCCCGGTCGACCCGGTGACGTTCCGCGCGGACCCGGCCGCGATGGCCGCGGCGATCGACGACTCGACGGTCCTGGTGGTGGCGAGCGCGCCGTCGTACGCCCACGGCGTCCTCGACCCGATCCCCGAGATCGCGGCGGCAGCGGCTGCCCGCGGCGTCCGGATGCACGTCGACGCCTGCATCGGCGGCTGGGTGCTGCCGTACTTCGCCCGCCTCGGCGCCGACGTCGCGCCGTTCGACTTCCGCGTCCCCGGGGTCACGAGCATTTCGGTGGACCTGCACAAGTACGCGTACTGCCCGAAGGGGACGTCGGTGCTGCTGCACGCGTCGGCGGAGCTGCGCCGGACGCACTACTTCGCGAGCGCGGGCTGGCCGGGTTACACGATGCTGAACACGACGATCCAGAGCACCCGCTCCGGCGGCCCGCTGGCGGCGGCGTGGGCGGTGGTCCGCCACCTCGGCGAAGACGGCTACCTTCAGCTGGCCGCTTCGACGCGTGAAGCGGTGTCGCGAATCCGGGCCGGGGTTGCCGAAATCGCGGGCTTGCGGATCCTCGGCGATCCGGTGTCGACGCTGATCGCGTTCACCGGCGACGACGGCTTCGACCTGTTCACGGTGGCCGACGAGATGAAGACGCGCGGCTGGTACGTCCAGCCGCAGTTCGCTCATGAGGCGTCCCCGGCGAACCTGCACCTCACGGTCACGGCGGCCAACAACGGCAGCGAGAAGGAGTTCCTCACGGACCTGGCGGCGTCGGTGGACGCGGCCCGCGCGTCGGGCCCGGTGGTGATCGACCCGGCGGTGGCGGAGTTCGTCGCGGCCCTCGACCCGGCAACCCTGACGTCCGACCAGTTCGCGGGCCTCCTGGCCGCGGCCGGCCTAGGCGGCCCTTCCGGCCTCCCGGACCGGATGGCCCCGATCAACGCCCTCCTCGCCACCGCCCCCGCCCCGCTCCGCGAACGCCTCCTGCTGGAGTTCCTGGGCGCCCTCTACACGCCGTGAAAGCCGTGAAGGCCTCCTTCCCGGCCATAAGAGCCGGTAAGGAGGCCTTCACGGCTTTGGGCTACTGGTTGCGGGAGGCCAGGCCGGCGGGGGCCGATTTGACGGCCGCGACGATGGCGTCGGCCAGGGCCAGGGCGTCTTCTTCCGTCAGTTCCAGGGCGACGCGGGCGGACGCGCCCAGGTCCGGGTTGCGGAAGTCGATGTTGACCGTGTGCGCGTACGGCGCGTGGACCGGGTGGTCGACGTAGACCGTGCCCTCGTTCAGGCGGAACCAGCCGCGGGCGCCCTTGCCGCTGCCTTCGAGGGCGAACTTCTCGGTGAGGTAGGTGCACATGGCGGGTCCTCTCAGGCGCTGAGCGTGCGGGCGTAGAAGTCGAGGATGCGTTCCCAGCCGTCCTTCGCGGCTTCCGGCCGGTAGCTCGGGCGGTCGACGGCGAAGAACGCGTGGCCGGCGTCGGCGTACGTGTGGAACTCGTGCTCCTTGCCGAGCTTCTCCAGCTCGGCCGCCAGCACGGCGACCTCGTCCGGGCTCGGGAACTTGTCGTCGGCGCCGAAGATGCCCAGTAGCGGGCAGGACAGCTCCGAAGCCTTGCCCAGCAACGGCTTCATGAACTTCATGGCCTCCGGCGGGTCGTTGACGACGAACGCGCCGTAGCAGTCCACCGCCGCGTCGACGTCGATCGAGCAGCCGACGAGGAACGCCTGCCGCCCGCCGGAGCAGTGCCCGATGACCCCCACCCGACCGTTCGCGTTCTCCAGGGCCTTCAGGTAGTCGGCCGCGCCGGAGACGTCGCCGACGAGGCGGTCGTCCGGGACGCCGCCGGCCGCGCGGACCGTGGCGGCCGCGTCGTCGGGGTCCGCGCCCGGGGCCTCGCGGGCGTAGAGGTTGGGGCAGATCGCGTTGTAGCCCTCGGCGGCGAAGCGGCGCACCATCTCCTTCGTCGATGCGTCGTAGCCGGGCATGTGGTGGATCACCACGACCCCGCCGCGCGTCGCGGCGTCGGTGGGCCTGGCCGCGTAGGCCTCGATCTCGTCGCCGCCGTTCCCGGTGATGGTGACGGTTCCGGCGATGAGTTCGTCGGTCATCGGTTCTCCTTAACTGCATCTGCGGTCGGGTGGAAGTAACGGGCGCCGCGCGACGCCGAGGCGATCGCGGCGACGACGGCCATCACCGCCGCCGCGGTGAACACGATCACGAGGCCGTGGTGGAACGGCCCGGAGATCAGCTGCGGGAAGAAGTCCCCGCCGGTGAGCGTCGCCCGGTCGCCGGGCGCGAGTCCGGCCAGGACGTCCGGGCCGAGCAGGTGCCCCACCGGGTTGCTGCCGAGGAACGCCGCGAAGAGCGTGCTCACCGGCGGCAGCTGGGCGACGCCGTCGGCGACGTTCGCGGCGACGCCGTGGGCCTGCAGGCCGCTGGTGAGCGTCTGCGGCAGCGAGCCGGCGAGGCCGGCGATCATCAGCGAGAAGAACACGCCGATCGACAGCGACGTCCCGGAGTTCTGGAACGTCGCCCGCATGCCGGAGGCGACGCCGCGTTGTTCGGTCGGGACACTGCTCATGATCGCCGAGGTGTTCGGCGCCGAGAACATGCCCTGGCCGATGCCGCTGACCACGAGCAGCGCGGCGAACGCCGGGTACGGGAAGTTCACCGGCAGCGCCAGCAGGCCCAGGAACGCCGCCGCGACCAGCAGCAGGCCGCCGGTGGAGAACAGCCGGGCGCCGAACCGGTCGGACAGGTATCCGGACACCGGGCCGGCCAGGAGGAAGCCGACCGTCAGCGGCAGCATGTAGATGCCCGCCCACAACGGCGTCCGCTCGTAGTCGTAGCCGTGCAGCGGCAACCAGATGCCCTGCAGCCAGATGATGAGCATGAACTGCATGCCGCCGCGTGCCACCGACGTCAGCAACGCGGCGATGTTGCCCGCGGCGAACGCGCGGATCCGGAACAGCCCGAGGTGGAACATCGGCGCGGCGACCCGGGTCTCGATGAGGCCGAACGCCACGAGCAGCAGCACCCCGGCGCCGATGCCGCCCAGCACCAGCGGGTTGCCCCAGCCGGTCGCGGCGCCGCCGTAGGGCTGGATGCCGTACGTGATGGCGGCCAGCAGGAGCGCGGTCCCGGCGGCGAAGGTGATGTTGCCGCCCCAGTCGACCTTCGCGCGCTTCGGCGTGCCGACCTCGCGGAGGCTGCGGATCGACCAGATCGTGCCGAGCAGCCCGAACGGGACGCTCACCCAGAACACCGCGCGCCAGTCGATCTCGGCGAGCAGCCCGCCGACGACCAGGCCGAGGAACTGCCCGGCCAGCGCGGTGATCTGGTTGACACCCAGGGCCATGCCGCGTTGCTCGGTGGGGAAGGCGTCGGTGAGGATGGCCGCGGAGTTGGCCGTCAGCATCGAGCCGCCGACGGCTTGCACCACCCGCCAGCCGATCAGCCACAGCGCGCCGCCGCCGGCGTGGAACGGGTCGAACGACAACGCCACCGAGGCGACGCTGAAGACGACGAAGCCGAGGTTGTACATCTTGACCCGGCCGAACATGTCGCCGAGTCGCCCGAGCGTCACCACCAGCACGGCCTGCACGAGCAGGTAGCCGAGGATCATCCAGAGCAGGTAGCCGATGTTGCCCGGGGCGAGCGGGTCGAGGCCGATGCCGCGGAAGATCGCGGGCAGCGAGATGATCACGATCGAGCCGTCGAGCGCCGACATCAGCACGCCGAGCGTGGTGTTGGAGAGCGCGACCCACTTGTAGCGGTTCGGCGTTCCGGTGCCCGTCACAGGGCGTCCGCCAGCCGCTCGACCAGCGGGATCGCCGCGATCAGCTTGCGCTGCTCGGCCGGGGTGAACCGCTCGGCCAGCGCGGTGGCCATCCGCTCGGTGGTCACCGACCGCCGGTCGGTGAGCAGCTGGACGCCGGCGTCGGTCACCGACATGAGGACCTTGCGGCCGTCGCTGTCGTCCTTGCGGCGCACGACGAGCCCGCGCTCGACCAGCCCGGCGAGCGTCACGCCCATGGCCTGCGGCTTGACCCGTTCGAGGTCGGCGAGGCACCCCGGCGTGGCCGGGCCTTCCCGGTCGAGCCGCGAGAGCACCGAACGTTCGGGCAGGGTCAGTTCGCCGACGACGTACCCCTGGCGCAGCCGCCGGACCAGCCGGCCCAGGGCGACACGCAGGTCGGTGCTCGCCTGGAGCAGCTCCTCGTCCGTCACGTTCGTCAACCTAGACTGATAAACCTGGGTTGATCAACTCGGACCTATCGGGTGAGGTGGGAGCTTTCGCCCGGTCGGCGGGGTCACCCGGTGTTAGCGTCCGAAGTGGACATATGCAGCAGAGCGCATCACCGGAGGAACGCCCGATGACCATCCCGCACGTCGAGCACGCAGGCCACGACCACGTCCACGGCGAAGGCTGCGGCCACGCGGCGGTCCCGCACGGCGACCACGTGGACTACGCGCACGAGGGGCACCTGCACCGCGCGCACGACGGGCACTTCGACGAGTGCGAGATCGCCGGCCACGTCCCGCACGCGGGCCACGACCACACCCACGGCGAAGGCTGCGGCCACGTCGCGGTCCCGCACGGCGAGCACGTCGACTACCTCCACGACGGCCACCGCCACGCGCCGCACGAAGACCACTACGACGACCACTGACGCACCCGCCGCGCCCGTCCCGTCGTGAGTGTTCAGGGCGGTTAGAATCGCCCTAAACACTCACGACAAGCCGCGGCAGACCGGCTCAGTGGCCGTGGAGGGGTTCCCAGTCCGGGAACGGGTCCGGGCCGCTCGCGACGTCACCCAGGCACGCCCGCAGCGCGCCCAGCAGCGCCTCACCCGCCAGGTCGACGCCGATGAACACCAGTTCCTGCCGCGGCTCCTCCGCCGCGCCTTGCGGCTCGAACCGCGCCACCGTCCCGGCCTGGGACCAGAGCCCGGTCACCCCGGGCCGGGACGCCAGCGTGAAGAACCCCTTGGAGCGCAACACCGTCCCGAACTCGCCGGAGTCCAGCCGCCGGGCGACGAAGTCCCACAGCGCCGCCGGGTCGAAGGCCCGGGACGCGCGGAACACGACGCTCGAGATGCCGTACTCCTCGGTCTCCGGCACGTGGTCGCCATTCAGCTCGGCGACCCAGCCCGGCGCCTCCTGTGCGCGCAGGACGTCGTAGCGGCCCGTGCCGAACACCCGCTCCAGCGGCACCTTCCCGAAGCTGCCGGTCACGACGTCGGCCGCCGGGTTGAGCCGCCGGAGCACCGCGACCAGCAGGGCCGCGTCGTCCGGTGAGACGAGGTCGGTCTTGTTCAGCAGCAGCACATCCGCGAACTCGACCTGGTCCATCAGCAGGTCGCTCACCGTCCGCTCGTCCTCCTCGTACTGGTCCAGGCGGCGCTCCACGAGGGAGTCGCCGGCCGCCAGTTCCCGGGCGAAGTTCGCCGCGTCCACCACCGTCACCATGGTGTCCAGGCGGGCGAGGGCGTCCAGGAACGTGAACGTCGCGGCCACCGGCATCGGCTCGGAGATCCCGCTCGACTCGATGAGCACGTGGTCGAACCGGTCGTCCGCGCACAGCGCCGCCACCTCCTCCAGGAGGTCTTCCCGCAGCGTGCAGCAGATGCACCCGTTGGTCAGCTCGACGAGGCGCTCCTGGGAGCGCACGAGCGCGGCGTCGATGTTCACCTCGCTCATGTCGTTGACGATCACCGCGACCCGCAGGCCCTCGCGGTTGGCGAGGATGTGGTTGAGCAACGTCGTCTTGCCCGCTCCCAGGAAGCCCGAGAGCACGGTGACCGGGACGCTCACGAGTGGAAGTGGCGGATCAGCCGGCGGGGGACGAGCTGCGTCTCGCCGTCGACCTTGATCGGCACCAGATCCGGGACCGCGGCCTTCCACTGCGACCGCCGGGCACGGGTGTTGCTGCGCGACTTCCTGCGCTTGGGGACGGCCATCAGCGCGTCCCCCTCTTCCCGTAACGGCGGTGGAACTTCTCGACCTGCCCGGCGCTGTCCATGATCCGCTGGGTGCCGGTCCAGAACGGGTGCGACCACGAGCTGATGTCGACCTGCACCAGCGGGTACGTCCGCCCGTCGGTCCACTCGATCGTGCGGTCCGAGGTGAGGGTGGAGCGGGTCAGGAAGGCGTCGCCGGTGGACGAGTCCTTGAAGACCACGGGGTGGTAGTCGGGGTGGATGCCTGGTTTCACTGGTCTTCCTTTCGGTTCGCCGCGGTCGCGTCGTGCCGCGCCGGGTCGGTTTCGGTGTCTTCGCAGGGTTCTTCGTGCCAGTCGCCGAACGGATCGGGATAGCGCTCCCACGCCTCGGGGCCGGCTCTCAGTTCCTCGTCGGTCAGTAGAGCGCCGCGCAAGGCCGCGTCGATCTCGTCGGGCGTTGTCTGGTCCGTCACCACGACCAGCTCCTGCGCGCGGTCGCCGTGCACGGGGTGCCAGCGCAGGGACGCCAGGGTGCGGCGCTCGGGGGAGACGTCCGTCCACTCCGGACCGTCCGGCGAGGCGAGCCACGGCCCGGCGTGCCCGATGCCGAGCCCGCCGCCGGCCGACTCGATCCAGAACGCGACGTCCGGCTGGCTGGCCACCCAAGCGCGGCCGCGGGTGCGGACGACGCCGTCGAGCAGGACATCGAGCGCGTCGTGCAGCCGCTGCGGGTGGAACGGCCGCTCGGCGGTGAAGGTGACCAGCCCGATGCCGCAATCCGCGTGCAGCGGCGGCTGGCCGCGCAGCAGGGCGCCGTGCATGTCGGTGACCTCGCCGCGCCGCGCGCCGGCCGGCACGGCGTCGAGCACGCTGTGCCCGTCCACCCGGCTCAGCTCGACCCGCGGGATCGACGGCGCGACGCGGTCGAGGACGGCGGACGCCTTGGCCGCGCCCCACGCGTCGGTCGCCGCGCCGGCCAGCACGAGGACGTCGGCGAACTCGACCTGGGAGAGCGCCACCTGGGCGACGGTCCGGTCGTCCTCCGGGCTGGCCTGCAGGTTGCGCTCGGCCAGGGCGTCGTCGCCGGTCGCGTCGGCGAGCCACGTCACGCAGTCGACGACGGTGAGCACAGCCCGCAGGTCGACGTCGTCGTGCACCGGGTGGTCGCCGACCAGGACGTTGCGGATCGCCCAGCTCACCGGCTCGGGCTCCATGGCCTCGTCGAGCCGGACGACGATCCGCCGCACCTGCGGCATCCGGGCGAGGTGCCGCAGCAGCGGGAGCAGGTCCTCGCGCAGGGTGCAGGACACGCAGCCGTGCGCCAGTTCGAGGACGGTCAGCTGGTCGCGCTGCTCGAGGCGCAGGCGGCGGCGGACGACGCCGGAGTGGATGTCGCGCAGGTCGTGGTGGACGACGGCGGTCCCGGGCTCGGCGACGCGCAGCAGCTCGGCGAGCGTGGCGTTCGCGCCCGGGGCGAGGCCGCTGACGAGGACGAGCGGGACGCGGGGATCAGGGGTCACAAGAGCTCCAGGAATACGGGCCGGGTACGGTGCGTAGAGTAGATGAAAACGACAACCACTATCAACTCGGGAGGGTCCGTGTCCGCCGTGTGCCAGGTCACCGGCCGCAAGCCGGGGTACGGCAAGCAGGTCTCGCACTCGCACCGCCGCACGTCCCGGCGCTGGGAACCGAACCTGCAGAGCCGCCGCTACTTCGTGCCCGGCGAGCGCCGCTGGGTGCGGCTGCGCGTCTCCGTCAAGGGGATGAAGACGATCGACAAGCGCGGGATCGAGGCCGTCGTGGCCGAACTGAAGGCGAAAGGGATGAAGTTCTGATGGCGAAGAGCACCGACATCCGGCCGGTCATCAAGCTGCGGTCGACCGCGGGGACCGGCTACACGTACGTCACGAAGAAGAACCGCCGCAACAACCCGGACCGGATGGTCCTGCGCAAGTACGACCCGGTCGCGCGCAAGCACGTCGAGTTCAAGGAAGAGCGCTGATGGCGAAGAAGTCGAAGATCGCGAAGAACGAGCAGCGAAAGGTGATCGCGGCCCGGTACGTCGAACGCCGTCGGGCGCTGAAGGCCGTCATCGCCTCGCCGTCGTCGTCCGCCGAGGACAAGGGAGCGGCGGTCGTCGCGCTGCAGAGGCTGCCGCGCGACGCGAGCCCGACGCGGATCCGCAACCGGGACGCGGCGGACGGCCGCCCGCGCGGGTACCTGCGCAAGTTCGGGCTGTCACGGGTGAAGATGCGCCAGGCCGCGCACCGCGGCGAACTGCCCGGCGTCACGAAGTCGAGCTGGTGAGCCGGATGCCGAAGCCGACCCGGGACCGCCCCGGCAAGCGCAAGGTCAACCTGTTGCACGCCCACCGGATCACGCACGTCGACTGGAAGGACGTCGACCTGCTGCGGAAGTTCATCTCCGACCGCGGCAAGATCCGCGCCCGCCGGGTGACGGGTTTGACGCCGCAGCAACAGAAACAGGTCGCCACGGCGATCAAGAACGCGCGGGAGATGGCCCTGCTGCCCTACCCCGCTTCGGGACGCGCCAGCTGAAAACCAGGTGCGCGCGGCTGGGCGGGCGCGCGATCATGAGCCTGCGAAAGGGGGCGTCGCACCGGATGTCCTGACACCAGGAGGTCCGCACGTGCACGCCCAGCTCACGGTCACGCCCGCCCAGCTGCCCGAAGTCCTGCTCACCGCCGCCGTCGTGCGGCCGGTGTTCCTGTGGGGCGCGCCGGGCATCGGGAAGTCTTCCTTGGTAAGGGAATTCGCGGCGTCGCTCGGCCTCGACTGCGTCTCGCTGCTCGGCACCCAGCTCGCGCCCGAGGACCTGATCGGCGTCCCGCAGATCGTCGACGGCCGCAGCCGGTTCTGCCCGCCGGAGCAGATCGCCCGCGACGAGCCGTACTGCTTGTTCCTGGACGAGCTGAACGCCGCCGCGCCCGACGTCCAGAAGGCGTTCTACTCGCTCATCCTCGACCGCCGGATCGGCTCGTACGAGCTGCCGGCGGGCTCGGTCGTGATCGGCGCCGGCAACCGCGCCACCGACCAGGCCCTCGCGCGCCCGATGGCGTCCGCGCTGGTCAACCGGCTCGTCCACGTGCACCTGCGGGCCTCGCCCGCCGACTGGCTGACCTGGGCGATGAGCCACGACATCCACCCGTCGGTCGTCGAGTACCTGACCCAGCGCCCGGACCACCTGTGGAGCCCGCCGCCGAAGACCGAAGAGCCGTTCTCGACGCCGCGGTCCTGGCACATGCTGTCGGACCTGCTGCACTCGTACGGCGAAGCCGCCGACGACGAGACGATCGCGCTGCTGGCCTACGGCACGCTCACCCCGCAGCACGCCGGCTCGTTCCGCGCGTACCTCAAGGTGGCCCGGCACGCCTTCGACCTCGAAGCCATCGTGAAGGGCGACGCCCGCTGGCCCGGCGAGCCCGGCGACCGGGACCTGCTGTACTTCCTCGCCGAGACGTTCCGCGCGCGGCTGGTCAAGGACCTGCCCGCGGACAAGCGGCACGCGTCGGCCGCCGTGCGCCAGTTCGCGTTCCGCGCGAAGAGCCTGCTCGTCGAGCTGGCCGAGATCTCCCTCGAGATGGCCCAGCTGGTCATCGCCGACGACGAGGCGGGCCACCCGCGGCTGCCGTCGTGGTTCCTCGTCGAGGCCGCCCGCGACCTGCCCCGGCTCGTGGACGCGCGCGCGTGAGCGGCGCGCAGGCCGAGGCCAAGCGCCGCGAACGCCGGGCCAAGGCGATCGACGCCGGCTGGGCCCTGGCCCGCGAGCACACCGTGCTCGACCACCTGACGCGCGGTGCGAGCCTCGACAAGGAGAGCCTGACCGGCGTCGGCGGCTGGGCCGTCGTCAGCGACCACGGGATCATCACAGCCAACCGGGCCCGCGACGCCGAGCCCGCCGAGTGGGCGTGGGTCTTCGCGCACCTGCTGCTGCACCTCGGTCTCGGGCACCTCGACGAAGAGACGCTGACCGACGCCGAGGCCGTCTCGCCCGACCGGGAGATCGACGCGTCGTACGGCGCCGCGTGCTGTGTGGCCGTCCACCGGTTCGCCGAGGCGGTCCACGTCGGCGAACCCATCGTGCTGCTCCCGGAACTCCCGGGTGGCGACGAGTTCTCCTTGACCTGCGCGTGGCGCGAAACCGGCGTCCCCGGGCCGTTCACGGGGCTCGGCACCGGCGGCGCGCGGCCGTGCCTGCGGCTCGGACCACCGCCGAGCCGCTGGCACCTCCGATACAACGGGAAGCCCGAGCCGTGGACCGAGCGGTTCGCCCGCGGGCTGATCGCGTCGGCCACCGACGCGATGGAACGCGCCGCGGACGCGCGCGGGCAGACCCGCCACCGGCGGGCGCTGGGGGAGTGGGACCGCGCGCTGGGCTGGTTCGTCTCGTCGTTCCCGCTGCTCGGCGCGCTGGCCGCGGGCTTCACCCTGGTCGCCGACGCCGAGGTCGTCCGGGCCTGGGACATCGCCGTGGCCGCGGTCGACGCCGAGCACGGCGAGATCTACGTCAACCCGCACGCGGCCCTGACCGCGCCGGAATGGCGGTTCGTGCTGGCGCACGAGATGCTGCACGCCGCGCTGCGCCACGACCGCCGCGCGCTTGGCCGCGACCCGTACCTGTGGAACGTCGCCTGCGACTACGTGATCAACGGCTGGCTGGTCGCGATGGCCGTCGGCGAACTGCCCGAGGGCACGCTGCACGACCCGCAGCTGACCGGCCTGTCGGCGGAATCGGTGTACGACACGCTCACGACCGACCTCCGGCGCGCCCGCAAGCTGCAGACTCTCGGTGGCCGCGAGGCCGGGGACGTCCTGGGCGGCTGGCTGTCCGAGCCCGACGCCGCGCAGCGCCGGTCGTCGCGCCGCGGTGAGCCCCGGCCCATGCCGTGGACGGACCGCGCGCACGGTGTCGACCTCGACGAGTTCTACCGCCGCGGGCTCACCCAGGGGCTGGAATACCACCACAACCAGGGCCGCGGCCTGCTGCCGGCCGGGCTGGAGCAGGAGATCCGGGCCCTCGAGCACCCGCCGCTGCCGTGGGACGCCCAGCTGGCACGCTGGTTCGACGAGCACGTCCGCGTCGAGCTGCCGGTGCGCAGCTACGCCCGGGCGTCACGCCGCCAGACGTCGACGCCGGACATCCCGCGCCCGGGCAAGGTGCGGCCCGAGCAGCTGGACAAGCGCGCCACCTTCGGCGTCGTGCTGGACACGTCCGGCTCGATGAACGCCGAGCTGCTCGGCAAGGCGCTGGGCGCGATCGCCTCCTACGCGATGGCCCGCGACGTCCCGGCCGCGCGGGTGGTGTTCTGCGACGCCGTCGCCTACGACGCCGGGTACCTCGCCGTCGAGGACATCGCCGGCCGCGTCAAGGTGCGCGGCCGCGGTGGCACGATCCTGCAGCCCGGCGTCGACCTGCTCCAGCGCGCGCCGGACTTCCCACCGGACGGGCCGATCCTGATCATCACCGACGCGCGGTGCGACCACGTGCGGCCGCGGCGCGAGCACGCGTACCTGGTGCCCCGCGGCGCGCGGCTGCCGTTCCCCGCGCGAGGGCCGGTGTTCCGGGTTTCGTGAGAGTCTCACCCCATGAGTGACGAGGAGTTCACGCCGGAGATGCTGGCGCTGTGGGCCAAGATCTTCAGGTTCGCGCGCGAGGGCCGGACCGCGGAGCTGGCCGCGTACGTCGACCGGGGAATCCCGGCCAACCTCACCAACGACAGCGGCGACACCCTGGTCATGCTGGCCGCCTACCACGGCCACGCCGACACGGTGACCGCGCTGATCGAACGCGGCGCCGACCCGAACCGTCAGAACGACCGCGGCCAGAGCCCGCTGGCGGGCGCCGTCTTCAAGAACGAGCCGGACGTCGTGCGCGCCCTGCTCGACGGCGGCGCCGAGCCGGGCGCGGGGCAGCCGTCGGCGCTCGACACGGCGAAGATGTTCGGCAACACCGACCTGCTGGCCCTGCTCGAACGGTGACTCTTCGCACGCCTGGCTGGTGCGGCGCCGGTGCCTTAATAAACTCCCGCCCATGGACGACCCGCACTACCTCTCCGGCCTCCAGCTGACCGGCCGCCGCGTCGTGATGTTCGGCGGCGGTTCCGTGGCCCAGCGCCGGCTGCCCCGGCTCATCCGCGCCGGCGCGCGCGTGGAACTGGTGTCCCCGCACACGACGCCGTCGGTGCAGGGCATGGTGGACGCGGGTGAGCTCGTCTGGCACGAACGCCGTTACGAAGAGGGCGACCTCCGCGACGCGTGGTACGCGCTGGCCTGCACCGACGACGCCGAGGTCAACGCGGCGATCTGCGCCGAGGCCGAGCGCGAGCGCGTGTTCTGCGTCCGCGCCGACGAGGGTGAGTCCGGCAGCGCCGTGACCCCGGCGTCCGGCCGTCACGGCGGGCTGCTGTTCGGCGTGCTCTCGGGCGGTGAGCCCCTGCGGTCCGCGGCGGTCCGGGACTCGATCCTGGACGGCCTGCACGCGGGCACGGTCGAAGACGGCCGCCGTCCGCACCCGGACGGCACGCTCCCCGGTGTCGCGCTGGTCGGCGGCGGCCCCGGCGACCCGGAACTGATCACCGTCCGCGGCCGCCGGCTGCTCTCGCGCGCGGACGTCGTGGTCGTCGACCGCCTGGCGCCCCGCGAGCTGCTCGACGAACTCGCGCCCGAGGTGGAGATCGTCGACGCGGCGAAGATCCCGTACGGCCGCGCGGCCAGCCAGGACGTCATCAACAGCACGCTCATCGAGCGGGCCAAGGAGGGCAAGTTCGTCGTCCGCCTCAAGGGCGGCGACCCGTACCTGTTCGGCCGCGGCTTCGAGGAGGTGCTGGCCTGCGCCGAGGCCGGCGTCCCGGTGACGATGGTCCCGGGCATCACGAGCGCGTTCGCGGTCCCTGCGGTGGCGGACGTCCCGGTGACCCACCGCGGCGTCGCGCACGAGGTCGTGGTGGTCTCGGGCCACGTCGCCCCGGGGGACGACCGGTCGCTGGTCGACTGGGACCTGCTGGCGCGGATGCGCGGCACGATCGTGCTGATGATGGGCGTCGAGCGGCTCCCGCAGTTCGCCAAGGCCCTGCTGGACGGCGGCCGCCCGGCCGACACCCCGGTGGCGATCGTCGAAGACGGCACGATGCGCACCCAGCGCGCCCTGCGGTCCACTTTGGACACGGTGGTCACCGACGCGGCGGCTTCGGGAGTCCGGCCGCCCGCGGTGATCGTGATCGGCCCGGTCGCGGGTCTGGCCCAGCCTCAGTCCTCGTAGCAGGTCGCGGCGAAGTCGCGGATCGCGTCCGACAGCCGGGTCGGGTCGAACCTCAGCTCGACCGGGCTGCGGGCCTGGACGAACTCCGCGTCCGGCATGTCGACGGCGAGGGTGTCCGCGTCGCCGAACGGGTGGATCGGGTCACCCTGGTGGCCGATCACCAGCGCGCGGGTCGTGATCTTGCGGCGGACCGACTTCGGCGGCGCGATCCGGCTGAACAGGACTCCGTGCAGCAGGGCCGCCATCGGGGCCGGGCGCTGGGAGAGCGTGTCGGTGACGACGTCGACCCACTGGTTGCCGTGCGGGACCAGGGACGCCGCGAGCGCCACCGCCTGCACCGTCACCGGCAGGAACCGGGCGGCCATCAGCAGCGGGGCGAACGTGACCAGTCCCGCGACGATCGCGTTGTCCAGCACCGGCATCTCGACGATCAGCCCGAGGCACCGCTCGGGCGCCGACACCGCGACCTCCAGGGAGACGTTCGCCCCCAGCGAGGTCCCGCCGATCACGGCGGAGGAGACCTCCAGGTGGTCCAGCAGGGCCAGGGTCTGCTCGGCGAACGACGGCATCGAGTACAGCCACGACTCGGTCGGCCGGTCCGAGTCGCCGTGGCCGAGCAGGTCGAGGGTGACCACCCGGAACCCGGCGCGGGCCAGCCGCCGGGCCAGGGGCGCGTGCATCCGGCGGGTCAGCATGATGCCGTGGGTCAGGACGACGACCTTGTCGCCGCTGCCGAACTCGGTGTACCAGAGGCGGTGCCCCTCGTGGTCGAACGAGCCGGTCAGCTCGATCGGCCGCGACGCTCGCCGCGCGGGCGGGGCCGGGGGCTCCGGCTCGATCAGGGTCGCGCTGCTGGCCGGGCTCATGTCCCACCGTCCTCCCCGTGTCGTGGTCACCTTCCTCCAGGAAAGCATCCCCTGACCACGTTGGCACAGTGGCGGACCGCACGAGATCACAGTTCAATTGACACCGTGCCAATGGCGGGTGGTCGCGGGCATGGGTGAAGATGACCTCATGACCGCTACCGCTGACAATCTGCCCGGCCTCGTCTCCCTCAAGGTCGACATCGAAGGCCACGTCGCCGAAGTGACGCTCCTCGGCCCTTCGAAGGGCAACGCGATGGGCCCGGACTTCTGGCGCGAGCTGCCGCTGGTGATGGGGGCCCTCGACGCGGACCCACAGGTCAGGGCCGTGGTGCTGACCGGCAGCGGGGCGCACTTCTCCTACGGCCTCGACCTGCCGGCGATGATGGGCGGCTGGGCGCCGCTGCTGGCGGGCGACGCGCTCGCCGGCCCGCGCAGCGAGTTCCACACCGAGGTCCGGCGGCTGCAGGCCGCCGTCAGCTCCATCGCCGAATGCCGCAAACCGGTCATCGCGGCCGTCTCCGGCTGGTGCATCGGCGGCGGCGTCGACGTCGTCACCGCGGCGGACATCCGGCTGGCCAGCGCGGACGCCAAGTTCAGCGTCCGCGAGGTGCGCGTCGCCATCGTCGCCGACATCGGCAGCCTCCAGCGGCTCGCCCCGATCATCGGCGAGGGCCACGTCCGCGAGCTCGCGCTGACCGGCAAGGACATCGACGCCGCCCGCGCCGAGAAGATCGGCCTCGTCAACGACGTCTACCCGGACCAGGACGCGCTGCTGAAGGGCGCGCGGGAACTGGCCGGCGAGATCGCTGCGAACCCGCCGCTGGTGGTGCAGGGTACGAAGCAGGTACTGGCGGCGAACACCGAGCGCCAGGTCGCCGACGGCCTCCGGTACGTCGCGGCGTGGAACTCGGCGTTCCTGCCCAGCAAGGACCTCGGCGAGGCGGTGCAGGCCTTCATGGAGCGCCGGAAGCCGGAGTTCACGGGCGAATAGACCAAGGAGGCAGCAGGGTGAGCAACGGCGCTTCGGAAGTCCACCACGCGTTCCGCGTGGCACGGGACTACCTGCAGCAGCACCGCGAGGACTACGACACGGCGTACCGCGACTTCACCTGGCCGGAGTTCGACCACTTCAACTGGGCGATCGACTGGTTCGACGTCATCGCCCACGATCCGGACAACGCCGAGCGGTTCGCGTTGTGGATCGTCGAGGAGGACGGCACCGAGAACCGCTGGACCTACCCGGAGATGTCGGGCCGGTCCAACCAGGTCGCGAACTGGCTGCGCGGCCTCGGCGTGCGCCGCGGCGACCGGCTGATCCTGATGCTGGGCAACCAGGGCGAGCTGTGGGAGACGATCCTCGCCGCGATCAAGCTCGGCGCGGTGATCATCCCGGCGTCCACCCTGCTCGGCCCGGCCGACCTGACCGACCGAGTCGAGCGCGGCGCGGCCAAGCACGTCGTCATCCGCTCGGCCGACACGGAGAAGTTCGCGGACGTCGCCGGCGACTACACCCGGATCGCGGTGGGGGAGCCGGTCGAGGGCTGGCACCCGTACACGACCGCGTTCGCCGAGTCGCCCGAGTTCGCCCCGGACGGCCCCACCAAGGCCGCCGACCCGCTGCTGCTGTACTTCACCTCGGGCACCACGGCGAAGCCGAAACTGGTGCAGCACACCCAGGTCTCGTACCCGGTGGGGCATCTGTCCACGATGTACTGGATCGGCCTGGAGCCGGGCGACGTCCACCTGAACATCTCTTCGCCGGGCTGGGCGAAACACGCGTGGAGCAACGTCTTCGCGCCGTGGAACGCCGAGGCGACCGTGTTCCTCTACAACTACAACCGGTTCGACGCGAACGCGCTGATGGCGCAGATGGACCGCTGCGGCATCACGAGCTTCTGCGCGCCGCCGACGGTCTGGCGGATGCTCATCCAGGCCGATCTGACGGCGCTGAAGACACCGCCGCAGAAGGTCGTCGGCGCGGGGGAGCCGCTGAACCCCGAGGTGATCGACCAGGTCGAGAAGGCCTGGGGCGTCACCATCCGGGACGGCTTCGGCCAGACCGAGAGCAGCGTCCAGATCGCCAACACGCCGGGCCAGGACGTCGTCCCGGGCTCGATGGGCCGGCCGCTGCCCGGGTTCGTCGTGGCGCTGGTCGACCCGGTCAGCGGCGAACGGGCGCCGGAAGGCGAGATCTGCCTCGACCTCGACCACCGCCCGGTGGGCCTGATGACGGGCTACGCCGGCGACGACGAGCGCACCTCGACGGCCTTCGCGAACGGCTTCTACCACACCGGCGACGTCGGTTCGATCGACGAACGCGGGTACATCACCTACGTCGGGCGCACCGACGACGTCTTCAAGGCGTCGGACTACCGGATCTCGCCGTTCGAGCTGGAGAGCGTGCTCATCGAGCACGAGGCGGTCGCCGAAGCGGCGGTCGTCCCGGCCCCCGACCCGATCCGGCTCGCGGTGCCGAAGGCGTACGTCGTGCTGGCCGCCGGCCACGAGCCGACGGCGGACACGGCGAAGGCGATCCTCGCGTACTGCCGTGAGCACCTCGCGCCGTACAAGCGGATCCGGCGGCTCGAGTTCGCCGACCTGCCGAAGACGATCTCGGGCAAGATCCGCCGCGTCGAGCTGCGCGGCCGCGAGAGCGACCCGGCGCGCGGCGCGGGCACGGAGTTCCGCGAAGAGGACTTCCCGGACCTCAAGGGCTGAGCCCGGCGGGCGTCAGCCGCGCGTGCCCTCGATCTGGCGGCCGTCTTCGGTCGAGCAGACCGTCACCGGGTCGTTCGCGCCGCTGCCGCACGTCCACTCGTCCAGCACGACGGGGCCCGGGCCGTCGGCCGAGGCCGCCTCGGCCGGGGACAGCTTCGCGAAGTAGTCCTTCAGCAACGTCGTCGCCGCGGTGCAGTCGACCTTGCCGTGCGCCACGACCGCCGTCTTGGCGCCACCCGATCCGGTGACGTCGCCGCACGGCACGCCCGGCGCCGTGGACGCCGCCGCGGCCGCCTCGGCCGGGACCGCGCTCGAGGCGGACGGCGCCGCGGGCGCCGGGTCGGCGCCGCCGCACCCGGCCAGGACGGCGGTCGCGGCGACGAGCAGCAAGGGGTACGCGAGTGTCTTCATGGGCCCTTCAGAAGCGGACGGAACGGGAGGTCATTCGGACGGGACGACGGCGGCGAACACGGTCTGCTCGCCCTTGGTGCAGGTGGTGCCGCCCTGCGCGGCGGGCGGCCCGGACGTGCACAGCCAGCCGTTCACCGTCTCGTTCACCGCGTCGTTCGAGCCGGCGCCCTGGCGCCCGGCGATCATGCGGTGGAAGTCGGTGACCAGCTGGGTCGCCGCCACGCAGCTGACGCCGCTCGAACCACTGTCGAAGACGTAGAGGGTCAGCCCGCTGGCGGCGGTGATGGTGCCGCACGCACCGGGAACGGTCGGCGGCACGGCGGCCGGCTTCGACGCCGGGCCGGGTACGGACGAGCCGGAGGCGGCGGGCGGCGGAGGCGGCGTCCCGGTCGTCGCGGACGACGGTGCCGCGGACGTCGGGGACGGCGGCGGGGGAGCGGCGGACGGGGCCGGGTCGCCGGAACAGGCGGCGAGCGCGGGCGCGATGAGGCAGGCCGCGAGCAATCGCCGCCACGTCCTCGTGGTGGTCGGGTGGGGCACCGCGATCCTTCCTCCCCGGTCGGGCCGGCCAGGTCGTTCTGGCCCATCCGGGCCGGGGCCCCGTGGATCGGCTCGCCCAGGGGTGTGCCGGAGATTACTCCAGCCGGGTGGCGGGCGTGTCCGGTGGCTCCCGTTTGTGTGTCCACAGTGGACGGTTAACATCCCGTTCACGCTCCGATACACAAGGCTGCCATCAAGAATCGATCGGTCTAATTCCCGCTGCCGCCGTTAACATCCCGGCTCCGGGTGCCGACGATCCGAGTGGAAGCCGGCGAGCTTCCCGTCCCCGATACCCCGCCCCGACCCCGTGAGAGCGATGAACGCCGTCACCAGCACCGAAGAACCGTCCCGCCCGCCGACCGTCCCCAACACCGTCATCTGGTGCTGCGGCCGCCCGTACGTCCTCGAGTCCGGGCCCGGCCGGGCCCGCTGGGTGGGCACCGACGGCCGCGGCCGTCCCGAGGCCCTGAGCAGCGCCGAACTGCAGCGACGCGGCTGGAGCCACCGCCGCGCGTGCTGAGCCCCGAGCTCTAGGGTGGGCTGGTGAGCACAGCCGCCCCAGAACCAGCTCAAGCGAACACCCCGAGCGCCGAGCCGTCGCTGCTGCGACAGGCCTTCAACGTCCCCAACATGCTGTCGCTGCTGCGGCTGGCCGGCGTGCCGGTCTTCCTCTGGCTGCTGCTCGGCCCGGAGGAGGACGGCTGGGCGCTCGCGGTGCTCGTGTTCAGCGCGCTGACCGACTGGCTCGACGGCAAGCTGGCCCGCTGGCTCAACCAGATGTCGCGGCTCGGCGCGCTGCTGGACCCGGCGGCCGACCGGCTCTACATCCTCGCGACGCTCGTCGCGTTCCTGGTCCGCGAGATCATCCCCTGGTGGGTCGTGGTCCCGCTGGTGCTGCGCGAAGCCGTTCTCGGCGTGTGCGTCCTGACGTTGCGCCGCCGCGGCTTCGCGCCGCCGGAGGTCACCTACATCGGCAAGGGCGCGACCTTCGTCCTGATGTACGCCTTCCCGTTCCTGCTGCTCGCGCAGGGCGGCTCGGACGTCGCGGCGGTGTCCCGGCCCATCGGCTACGCCTTCACGATCTGGGGCGGCGTCCTCTACGTCTGGTCCGGTGTCCTCTACGTCGTGCAGGCGCGGACCGCGCTGCGCGGGGCCGCCGGCGACTGAGCGCGACCGTTCCGCCGGGTCGTGCCGAGCTGCTGGGCCGAGTGGGTGTAAGACTTCGCCCAGCAGATTTCGCCAGTGAGGGCATGAAAGGGGACCGGCGGTGTCCGTTCCTGAAGAGCTTCGCTACACCGAGGAACACGAGTGGGTCGCGACCCGCGGCGAGGACACCCTCGTCCGGATCGGCATCACCGAGTACGCGCAGGACCAGCTCGGCGACGTCGTGTTCGTCGACCTGCCCGAGGTCGGCCGCCAGGTGGGCGGGGGCGACGTCTTCGGCGAGGTCGAGTCGACGAAGAGCGTTTCGGAGCTGTTCGCGCCGGTCGACGGCGAGATCGTCGCCGTCAACGACGCGGTCGCCGACTCGCCCGAACTGATCAACAGCGACCCCTACGGCGAGGGCTGGCTGATCGAGATCCGGCTCGACGACCCGTCGGCGCTCGAAGCCCTGCTCGAAGCCGAGGCGTACGACGCGTTGATCAAGGGCTGAACCCCCGGCCGACCTCGGATTCCGGCCGGTCGGGGCCATTCGCTCACGGTTCGGGATCCCGGGGCTCGGAGAAGCGATCAGGCACGGTACGTTGGCGGCTACACGTTCTTGAAGTACTGGCAACACAGCATGTGTGGAGGAGAGCTCAGGTGAGCACGAACGACGGGCCGGGCGGCGTTCCCCCGGAGCAGTCTCCGGAGCGGACCTCTGTCTTCCGGGCCGACTTCCTGGCCGAAGCCGAAGGCCGCGAGTCCGCCCCGGCCGCCGAAGCCCCGGTCCAGGGCGTCGACGCCCTGCCCGCGGGTTCGGCTCTGCTGGTCGTGAAGCGGGGCCCGAACGCGGGCTCGCGCTTCCTGCTCGACCGCGACACCACCAGCGCCGGGCGTCACCCGGACAGCGACATCTTCCTGGACGACGTCACGGTTTCGCGGCGGCACGCCGAGTTCCGGCGTGAAGGCGGGGAGTTCGTCGTCATCGACGTCGGCAGCCTCAACGGCACCTACGTCAACCGCGAGCCGGTCGACCAGGCCGTCCTCGCCGGCGGCGACGAAGTCCAGATCGGGAAGTTCCGCCTGGTCTTCCTGACCGGCCCGGGGCACGGGGGCCAGGGGGCGCAGTGACGGCGGCCGGGCGGCCACAACGGGACGGGTTGAGCATCGGGGCGGTCCTGGCGCAGCTGCGCCACGACTTCCCCGACGTCACCATCTCCAAGATCCGGTTCCTCGAGGCGGAAGGCCTGGTCCAACCGGGCCGGACGCCCTCGGGTTACCGGCAGTTCGCCGCGGCGGACGTGGAGCGGCTCAAGTTCGTCCTGGCCGCCCAGCGGGATCACTACCTCCCGTTGAAGGTCATCAAGGAGCAGCTGGACGCGGCGGACTCGGGTGCCGGGCCCGTCGCGGCCTTGCCGCGCCCGCCGCGCCGGCTGGTGCCGATCGACGCGCCGGCCGACAACGTCGGCCTGCCGGTGGCGGACGACTTCGCCGCCGGCCGGGAGCTGCGCCTGACCCAGGAGGAGCTCCTGGCGCAGGCCGGCATCGACGCGCCCGCCCTGGCCGAACTGCAGCAGTACGGCCTGGTCCGGTCCGGTCCTGCGGGGTTCTTCGACCCGGACGCGGTGCTGGTCGCGCGCACGGTGAAGGCGCTGACCGAATTCGGTATCGAGCCGAGACATCTGCGCGCCTTCCGTGCCGCGGCCGACCGCGAGGTCGGGCTGTTGGAGCAGATCGTGACCCCGGTGTACCGGCATCGTGACCCGGAGGCCAAAGCGCGGGCCGACGAGGTGGTCCGGGAGCTCGCGGCACTGTCGGTGACCCTGCACACGCTCCTCGTGAAGGCCGGAATCCGTGGCGCCACGGGTTGTTGAGCCGTAACGGGGCGGTGAGATCTTCTTTGCGGTCCCATGTCAATGACTGAATGTTCGGCACCTCATGCCGTACCGTGAGAACAACGGTTTGCGGTAGGCGAGCCGAGAGTGTCCGACAGCGAGCACAGCGCACGGATGACGGGTAGCGTCGGGAGTGAACGGCGCAGTGCGGTTCCAGCGCTGAAGCCCGTGTGCACGAGAGGGAGGCGAAGCCCGATGAGCGAAATGCGCGTCGTCGGTGTGCGGGTCGAGCTGCCCGCGAATCAGCCGATCTTGCTGCTGCGGGAAACCGAAGGCGAACGGTACCTGCCGATCTGGATCGGCTCGGTCGAAGCGACCGCCATCGCGTTGGAGCAGCAAGGGGTCCGCCCCGCCCGCCCGCTCACCCATGACCTGCTGAAAGAGGTCATCGGGGCGTTGGGCCGCGAGCTGGAGCAGGTCGTGATCACCGACCTGAAGGAAGGCACGTTCTTCGCCGAACTCGTCTTCGACGGCGACATCCGGGTGTCCGCCCGGCCGAGCGACTCGGTCGCGCTGGCCCTGCGGATCGGCGTCCCCATCCACGCCGTGGACGCGGTGCTGGAAGAGGCCGGCCTGATCATCCCGGACGAGCAGGAGGACGAGGTCGAGAAGTTCCGCGAGTTCCTCGACTCGGTCTCCCCGGAAGACTTCCGCGGAGCGGACACCTAAGCCGCTTCGCGCTTGCCTTGACGCCGACGTCAACGTCTACCGTCGGGGCATGCGGATCGGAGAGCTGGCCAAGCGCACGGGTACGACTACCCGTGCGCTTCGCTTTTACGAGGACCAGGGCCTCCTCGCGGCCCGTCGCGCGGCGAACGGCTACCGCGAGTACGACGAGGACGACCTCCAGCTGGTCACGGAGATCCTGAAGCTGCAGACGGTCGGCCTGTCCCTCGACGAGACGAGGCCCTTCGTCGACTGCCTGCGCAGCGGCCACGAGACCGGCGACTCCTGCCCGAGCTCGATCGAGATGTACCGGCGCAAGCTCGCGGAGGCCGACGCGGTCCTCGCCCGCCTCGGCGCGATCCGCGCCGAACTCGCCGTGAAGCTCGCCGAGGCCCTCGCCCGGCAGGAGCCGGGCCTCGCGCCTGATCCGTGCGTCGTCCCCGAACGTCTCTGAAGGAGCCCTGTCATGTCCGAAATCGCCCCAGAGGTCACTGACGTCACCGATGCGACGTTCGCCGCCGAGGTGCTGGGCGGCGACGTCCCGGTGCTGGTCGAGTTCTGGGCCACCTGGTGCCCGCCGTGCCGGATGATCGCGCCCGTGCTGGCCGAGCTGGCCCGCGAACGCGCCGGTACCCTCGCCGTGCGCAAGATCAACTCGGACGAGAACCCGGAGGCGACCCGCGCGTACCAGGTCATGTCGCTGCCGACGATGATCCTCTTCTCGGGCGGTGAGCCGGTGCTGACCGTCGTGGGGGCGCAGCCGAAGGCCCGGCTCGAGGAACGCCTCGACCGGGCCCTCGACGCTCAGGGAGCGGTCGCCCGGGCGAACGTGTCGGCGACCTCCCGGCCGTAGAGCTCCAGGTCCAGCGACGGGTCGGCCGTGTAGGCCGCCGCCACGCCGTCGATCGCCTGGGCGATCGACATCGCCATCACCTCGGGTGTGAACGCGCCGAACGCGCCCTCGGCCTGGCCCTGCTTGAGCTGGCGGGCCAGGCCGTGCACCCGCATGTCGTCGACCAGGACCTTCGTCATCGCCCAGTTCTCGGCGTCGTCGGCGTTGGCGGCCATCTCCGTCAGCACCCGCACGCAATCCGGGTACGCGCGCAGGAACGCGATCGACGTCTCGATGTGCGCCCGCAGGTAGCCGGCACGGTCGGCCGGGTCCAGGCCGCCGCCGGTGCGTTCCCGGAGGAACGCGTTCTTCGTCTCGACGACCGTGCTCAGCACCGCCTGCATCAGGCCGGCCTTGTTGGTGAAGTGGTACGAGATCATCCGGGTGCTGCTGAGCCCGGCGCGTTCGCGGATCTTGGCGAACGTGGCCTTGCGGTACCCGAGGTCGTTGATGACGCCGATCGTCGCGCCGAGGATCTGCGCGCGGCGCGCGGCCTCGGTCACGCTGAGGCCCAGTTCGGCCATGAGTTCGGTCTTTACTTGCATGAGTAAAAATTAACACGACTGAGTAAAAGCGTCCAGGAGGTTTGAACCACTGCCTCCGGGGTACGGCGAACGGCTCAAACGCTCATCCGACCGTTGAGGCTTGCCGCGCGTCGCGTTGACCGGCCCTGTCCGGGCGCTTACCGTCGAAGGAGGTAAATCGCCACGATGTGATTCACGGTCTGGGGCCGGATCGTGGCGGTTGATCTCCGGTGGGTCCCGCTCTGGGTCCTGTCCGGCTGTCATTCGCCGGCCGCCTGGTCGGGCGAGGGGAGGCTTGCGTGGTCGAGGCTGGTTCCGAGAAGCAGCCTGTTCAGGTCGCGGCTGGTGAGCAGGGTGAACTGTTCCCCGACGACTCGCTGCCTGACGAGCTCGTGGGCTACCGCGGTCCGGCCGCGTGCCAGATCGCCGGGATCACCTACCGTCAGCTCGACTACTGGGCCCGGACGAAGCTGATCGCGCCCAGTATCCGCACCGCGCACGGCTCCGGCTCGCAGCGGCTGTACTCGTTCAAGGACATCCTGGTCCTCAAGGTCGTCAAGCGGCTGCTGGACACCGGGGTCTCATTGCAGAACATCCGGGTCGCGGTCGACCACCTGTCCGTCCGCGGGGTCCGCGACCTCGCGAAGGTCACCCTGTTCTCCGACGGCACCACGGTCTACGAATGCACCTCGCCGGAGGAGATCGTCGATCTGCTCCAGGGCGGCCAGGGCGTGTTCGGCATCGCGGTCAGCGGGGCGATGCAGGAGATCAGCGGCACCATCCACGAGTTCCCGGCCGAACGCGCCGACGGTGGCATCGTCGAGGCGCACGAACCGGACGAGCTCACCCAGCGCCGCAACGCCCGTCGTACCGGGTGATCATCTCCGCGGCAGCCGGAGTAAGGTGATCCGGGCAGTCGACGAAACCGCGCGGGAGAGTCCGGACCACAACCTCGAGTCCGGCGCCGAAGGAGCAAATCCTCCCCGGAACCTCTCAGGCACCCTGGACCGCGCGGTCTAGACGCCTCTGGAAAGCGGGTCGTCAGGACACAGCCTGATGGCCCCGCCGACGGTGCAAGCCCGGCTCAACCTCGGGCGAAACTCTCAGGCGCCCCTTCGGGGTACGGACAGAGTGGGGAGGGTACGGCTTCGGGCTCGCAGGCTCGCCCGTCGCCTACCTGGTGTTTTGTGGGGGTGCAACCCCCACGCCCCGCCCGGCGGGCTCTGCCCCCGGACCCCCCGGCCGTGGTCATGTTCGCAGGAGGCCGTCGTGGAGCCGTCACTCGCCTCTCTGGAACAGGGCATTCCCTTCGCTGACCGGCACATCGGGCCCGGTCCGGACGAACTCCGCCACATCCTCGACGTCATCGGCGTCGCCTCCCTCGACGAACTCGCCGAGCGGGCCGTTCCCGAGTCGCTGCGCGCGTCCGCCGAGCCTCTCGACCTGCCGCCCGCGGCTACCGAAGCCCAGGCGCTCGCCGAACTGCGGGCGCTGGCCGCGCGGAACCGGCCGATGGCCCAGATGATCGGCCTCGGCTACCACGACACCGTGACCCCGCCGGTGATCCGCCGCAACGTGCTCGAGAACCCGGCTTGGTACACCGCCTACACGCCCTACCAGCCGGAAATCTCGCAAGGCCGGCTCGAAGCGCTCCTCAACTTCCAGACGATGATCGCCGACCTGACCGGCCTGCCCGTCGCGAACGCGTCCCTGCTCGACGAGGCCACCGCCGCGGCCGAGGCGATGACGCTCGTCCGCCGTGCCGGCAAATCGGCGTCCCACCGGTTCGTCGTCGACGAGGACACCCTGCCCCAGACCCTCGCCGTGCTCCGGACCCGTGCCGAGCCGCTGGGCATCGAGCTGGTCGTCGAAGACCTGTCCCAGGGCTTGACCGGCCTCGGCCTCGGCGGCGACTTCTTCGGCATCCTGCTGGCCTACCCGGGCGCCTCGGGCGCGGTCCGCGAGTTCGACTTCACCATCGCCGACGCCAAGAAGCACGGCGCGGCGGTGATCGTCGCCGCCGACCCGCTCGCCCTGACGTTGCTGCGGCCGCCCGGCGAGCTGGGCGCCGACGTCGCGATCGGCTCGACGCAGCGGTTCGGCGTCCCGCTGGGCTTCGGCGGGCCGCACGCGGCGTACCTGGCCGTCCGCCGGGGTTTGGAGCGGCAGCTGCCCGGGCGGCTGGTCGGCGTCGCGAAGGACGCCGACGGCGCGCCCGCGTACCGGCTGGCCCTGCAGACCCGCGAGCAGCACATCCGCCGCGAGAAAGCGACGTCGAACATCTGCACCGCGCAGGTCCTGCTGGCCGTGATGGCGTCGATGTACGTGGTCTACCACGGCCCCGACGGGCTGCGCGGGATCGCGCTGCGGGCCCACCGGATGGCGACCGTGCTCGCGGCCGGCCTCTGCGAGGGCGGGGTCGAAGTCGTGCACGGCGAGTTCTTCGACACGATCACCGCGGCGGTGCCGGGCCGCGCGGCCGAGGTCGTCGCCACGGCCCGTGACCTCGGGCTGAACCTGCGGCGGATCGACGACGACCACGTCGGCGTCGCCTGCGACGAGACGACCACACGCGAACGGCTTTCGCTGGTGTGGAAGGCGTTCGGCGTCTCGGTGTCCGATGTGGACGGCCTGGACGAGGACACCGCCGACGCGCTCCCGGCGCCACTGCGGCGCACGAGCGCGTTCCTGGGCCACCCGGTCTTCCACGCCCACCGGTCCGAAACCGCGTTGCTGCGGTACCTGCGGGAACTGTCCGACAAGGACGTCGCGCTCGACCGCAGCATGATCCCGCTCGGCTCGTGCACGATGAAACTCAACGCCACCGCGGAGATGGAACCGGTCACCTGGCCGGAGTTCGCCGGCCTGCACCCGTTCGCGCCGGCCGACGACGCCGCGGGCCTGCTGACGGTCGTCGCGGACCTCGAGGCCTGGCTGGCCCGGATCACCGGCTACGACGCGGTTTCCCTGCAGCCCAACGCCGGCAGCCAGGGTGAGTTCGCCGGCCTGCTGGCCATCCGCGCGTACCACCGCTCGCGCGGCGAGGGGGAGCGCGACGTCTGCCTGATCCCGGCCAGCGCGCACGGGACCAACGCCGCCAGTGCCGTGATGGCCGGCATGCGCGTGGTCGTGGTCCGCTGCGACGACGGCGGCAACATCGACCTCGGGCACCTGAAGTCCACAGTGGACGAGCACCGCGCCGACCTCGCGGCCGTCATGATCACCTACCCGTCGACGCACGGGGTCTACGAGGACACCGTCGGCGAGGTCTGCGCGCTGGTGCACGACGCCGGCGGCCAGGTGTACGTCGACGGCGCCAACCTCAACGCCCTCATCGGCGTGGCGCAGTACGGCCGGTTCGGCGCCGACGTCTCGCACCTCAACCTGCACAAGACGTTCTGCGTCCCGCACGGCGGCGGCGGGCCGGGTGTCGGCCCGATCGGCGTCCGCGCGCACCTCGCGCCATTCCTGCCGAACCACCCGCTGCAGCCCGCCGCGGGACCGGCGACCGGCGTCGGCCCGGTCAGCGCGGCGCCGTGGGGCAGCGCGTCGATCCTGCCGATCTCGTGGGCGTACATCCGGATGATGGGCGCGTCCGGGCTTCGCCGGGCGACGCTCGTCGCGGTGGCCAACGCCAACTACGTCGCGCGGCGGCTCGGCGAGCACTACCCGGTGCTCTACGCCGGCCACGAAGGACTCGTCGCGCACGAGTGCGTCCTCGACCTCCGCCCGCTGACGAAGGCCACCGGCGTCACGGTCGACGACGTCGCCAAGCGGCTGGCGGACTACGGCCTGCACGCGCCGACGATGTCGTTCCCGGTCCCGGGCACGCTCATGGTGGAGCCGACCGAGAGCGAGGACCTGGCCGAGCTGGACCGTTTCTGCGCGGCGATGATCGCGATCCGCGCCGAGATCGACCGGGTCGCGGCGGGGGAGTGGCCTCTGGCGGACTCGCCCCTGCGGCACGCGCCGCACACGGCGCGCTGCGTCACCGGCGAGTGGGACCGGCCCTACAGCCGCGAAACGGCGGTGTTCCCGGCCGGCGTCGGCGCGGCGAAGATCTGGCCGCCGGTGCGTCGCATCGACGGCGCGGCAGGTGACCGGAGCCTCGTCTGTTCCTGCCCGCCGCCGGAGGCGTTCGCCTAGGTCCGGGCTTGCGCCGGCCTCACAGGGGCGGGAGGTAGGTTGGCGCCATGGCGAGTGGTGGTGGTCCGGATCGGACGTCCGTGGTCGTGACCGGGGGCAGCGGCTTCATCGGCCGCGCCGTCGTGCGTGCCTTCCGCGAGCGGGGCGTTCCGGTGACCGTCGTCGACCGGGTGCCGTTCCCGGACGAGCCGGCCGGCGTCCGCGTGGTGACCGGCGAACTCCGCGACGCGGCCGTCCGCGAAGAGGCCGTCACGCCGGAGACCGCGGCCATCGTGCACCTCGCCGCGCTGACTTCCGTGCTGCGCTCGGTCGAACTGCCGGAGCAGACCTTCGCCGACAACGTCCTCGTGACGCAGGAACTGCTGGAACTGGCCCGGCGCCTCGAAGTGCCGGGCTTCGTGCTCGCGTCGACGAACGCGGTGATCGGCAACGTCGGCGGCGCGACCATCACGCCGGACCTGCCGCCGCGGCCGCTGACGCCCTACGGCGCCACCAAAGCGGCGTGCGAAATGCTGCTGTCCGGCTACGCGGGCGCGTACGGCATGACGACGTGTGCCTTGCGGTTCACCAACGTCTACGGACCGGGAATGTCCCACAAGGACAGTTTCGTGCCGCGGATGATGCGCGCGGCGCTGAACGGCACCGGCGTCCGCGTCTACGGCGACGGGCAGCAGCGTCGCGACCTCGTGCACGTCGACGACGTCGTCCACGCGATCACCCTGGCCGTCGACAGCGGCTACTCCGGCACCGCGATCGTCGGCGCCGGCAAGTCGGTTTCGGTGCTGGAAATGGTCGAAGCCGTGCGCGAGGTGACCGGCGCGGAGCTGCCGGTGCAGCACGTCGACGCGCCGGCGGGGGAGATGCCCGCGGTGGTCGTCGACGTCTCGGGCAGCGCGGAGACGATCGGCTACCGGCCGTCGATGTCCCTGACCGACGGGCTCGCCACGGCGTGGAAGTACTTCTCCGGTCTCGAGCGTCCGAACGCGACGGAGTGACCGCGGGCGTGTCCGGTTTCCTCCGCCGCCACTGGCTTCTGCTCCTGCTGCTGGTCCCGGCGATCGTCCTGCGGGTGCTCACCTGGCTCGCCTACCGGCCGGCCCTGCTCTACATCGACTCGTTCCGCTACATCGACAACCTGCACGCACTGCGCGCCGACCAGCTCGACCCGATCGGGTACGACCTGGTGCTGCGCCCGCTGCTGGCGGTCGGCGGCCTGGCGTGGGTCGCGGCCGCGCAGCACGCCGGCGGCCTGCTGATCGCGATCGGCGTCTACGCGCTCGTGCTGCGCCTCGGCGGCCGCCCGTGGGTCGGCGCGCTCGCCGCGGCCCCGGTGCTGCTCGACGCCTACCAGCTGCAGATCGAGCAGAACGTCATGTCCGAGGTCGTCTTCGAGGCGGTGCTGCTCGGGCTGCTCTGGGTGCTGCTCGGCCGCGGCGCCCCCGGCTGGAAGCGTGCCGGGATCGCGGGGCTGCTCGTCGGCTTCGCCGTGCTCGTGCGGCTGATCGGCATCTCGCTGGCCCTGCCGCTGCTGGTCTACCTGGTCGTCGCCGGGGGCGCGTGGCGGTACTGGGCGGGCTGGCGCCGCGCGGGCGCCGGCCTGCTGGGGATCCTCGTCGTGGTCGTGCCCTACTCCGCGCGGCTGCACTCCGAGACCGGCAAGTGGGGCCTGACCGGGCCGTCGGGGAACATGCTCTACGGCCGCACCGCCGCCGTCGCCGACTGCGCGAACCTGCACCTGGCGCCGGAGCTGCAGGTGTTCTGCCCGGCCGAACCGCGCGAGACGCGGCTCGTGGACAACTACACCCACGCCGACCTCGACCCGAACTGGCCCGGCCCGCTGCCGCCCGGCGCGGACAAGGCGGCGCTCGCGCACCGGTTCGCGATCGAGGTGCTCAAGGCCCAGCCCGGCGACGTCGCGGGCGCGGTCCTGGACGACTTCGCCAAGAGCTTCGCCTGGACCCGCGAGCAGGACCCGACCGACGTCCCGCTGGACCGCTGGCAGTTCCAGCTCACCTACCCGCAGTGGGCCGACCGGTCCCTGATCGACCTGGTCACGCTGCAGAACGACGGCGTCGTCGCGAGCGTGGACGAGCCGCTGGCCGCTTTCCTGCGCGACTACCAGCTGAACGGCGGCTACGTCCCGGGCGCGGTGTTCGGCATCGGCGCGCTCCTGGGGCTGCTGACGGTGTTCCGGCGCAAGCGGCCCCTCGACGCGGCCCGCGCGGGCGCGCTGCTGGCGGCGTCGAGCGGGCTGATCCTGCTGTTCGCCTCGGCGGTGTTCCTGTTCTCCTGGCGCTACCAGATCCCGGCACTCGTGCTGCTGCCGGTCGCGGGCGCGCTCGGCTTCACGACGCTCACTTCGGCCAGCCGGAAACGCCTGGGCGCCTTCCCCGACGACGTCGACACGGGCGCGCTCGACGACTTCCGCGGCCGCCACCCCGACCTGCGGATGTCGTCGCTGGTCGTGGTCATCGCCGCCTACAACGAAGCCGGCGGCATCGGCGGGGTGCTCGAGAAGATGCCGGACGAGTGCCTGGGCCTGCCGGTGGACGTGCTCGTCGTCGTCGACGGCGGCACCGACGACACGGCGGCCATCGCCGAGGACCACGGGGCGTACGTCTGCGTCGCGCCGCGCAACCGCGGCCAGGGTGCCGCGCTGCGCCTCGGCTACCACCTCGCGGCGGAGTCCGGCGCCGAGTACATCGTGACCACCGACGCGGACGGCCAGTACGACAACAGCGAGCTCGAGGCCCTGGCCGGTCCGGTCGTCGACGGCACGGCGGACTTCGTCACCGGCTCCCGCCGCCTGGGCCACGAGGAGGCCGACAGCCGCGTCCGCTGGCTCGGCGTCCGGGTGTTCGCGGTGCTGGCGTCGGTGCTGACCCGGCGCCGGATCACGGACACGTCGTTCGGCTTCCGGGCGATGCGCGCCGAGCTGGCGTGCTCGGTCCCGCTCAACGAGCCGCAGTACCAGTCGTCGGAGCTGATGCTCGGCATCACCGCGCGCGGTTCCCGGGTGGTCGAGCTGCCGATGAGCATGCGGCTGCGCAAGGCGGGCAAGAGCAAGAAGGGCGGCAGCGTCGTCTACGGCGCCAACTACGCGAGAGTCATGACGGGGACGTGGTGGCGGGGCTACGTCCTGCGCCGCGGACGGACGTCGCGCGGGGTGAAGACGAGCGCGTAGCCGCTGGTCACGGCGCTGACGTGGGGGCCGGGGCGCGCGCCGCGTCGCGGCCGAACACCAGCTTGTCGAGCAGGGTGAACTTGACGACGAACACCAGCGCGTAGCTGGCCACGTACGCGCCGTCGACCAGCACGACCCACCACACGTGGGGCAGGTTCAGCGGGGTCAGCAGTGAGCCCGCCAGGGTCGTCAGGCCCACCGAGGCGAGGCCGCCGAGGCCGATCACCGCGAGGTAGGGGAGCAGCTCGCGGCGGACGCGGGGGCGACCGGTGCGGCCCCACACCCAGCGGCGGGTGACCACGAAGTTCAGCACCGCGCCGGCGGCCCAGGCGAGCGTGCTGGCCAGCACCGGGACGCCGCCGCCGGCGAGCACGGCGAGCAGGACGACCTGGCTGAGGACCGTGGCGGCGACGGAGGTCACCGCGGCGCGGCCCAGCCGGGCCCAGCCCCGGCGTCGCGTCGGTGTCTCCGCTGTGCGCTGGCGCACATCGCCGGTTACGGTCGTCATGCGCCCATCCTCCCCGCGGGTCGCGCGCGCCGCCGTCCGACCCCCCTATGCATAGGAGATTCACAGCTCATTGCCAGGTGCTCATCAGCACGTGATCGATAGCGTCGGGTTCTTGCAAGCCTCTGCTACTGAGTGGAATCAGCATGCTTGCCGCGTAAACGAGCAGGAAAGGCGGCACAATGCGAGTGCTGGTTCTCGGCGGTGACGGTTATCTGGGCTGGCCCACCGCGTTGCACTTATCGGACAAAGGCCACGAGGTGGCCGTTCTCGACAATATGGCCCGCCGCGGCTACGACGTCGAGCTCGGCGTCGAAAGCCTGGTCCCCATCGAGTCGCTCACGGACCGGATCGCCGCGTGGGAGGAGGTGTCCGGACGGCGCATCACCAGCTACGAAGGTGACCTGCTCGACGCGGACTTCCTCTTCGACGCCGTCCGCGACTTCGCGCCCGACGCCGTCGTCCACTACGCCGAGCAGCGGTCCGCGCCCTATTCGATGATCGACCGCGAACACGCCGTGTACACGCAGCACAACAATGTGGTCGGCAACCTGAACCTGTTGTACGCGATCGCCGAAATCGACCCCTCGATCCACTTGGTCAAACTGGGCACGATGGGCGAATACGGCACGCCGAACGTCGACATCGAAGAAGGCTGGCTCGACCTCGAGCACAACGGCCGCAAGGACCGCGTGCTGTTCCCGAAACGGCCCGGTTCGTTCTACCACCTGACCAAGGTCCACGACTCGCACAACATCGAGTTCACGTGCCGCGCCTGGGGGCTGCGGGCCACGGACCTCAACCAGGGCGTCGTGTACGGCCAGCGGACCCCGCAGACCGCGCTGGACCCGCGCCTGGCCACCCGCTTCGACTACGACGCCGTGTTCGGCACGGTGCTCAACCGGTTCGTCATCCAGGCGGTGCTGGGACAGCCGCTGACGGTGTACGGCAAGGGCGCGCAGACCCGCGGCCTGATCGACATCCGCGACACCGTGGAGTGCATCCGGCTCGCCGTGGAGAACCCGGCCGAGGCGGGCGAGTTCCGCGTGTTCAACCAGATGACCGAGAGCATGTCGGTCGCCGCGATCGCCGACCTCGTCGCCGAGCGGTTCCCCGGCCCGGTGCAGATCGAGCAGCTGGAGAACCCGCGGACCGAGGCCCCGGAGCACTACTACAACGTGAAGCACACCGGCCTGGTCGGCCTCGGCCTGGAGCCGCACCTGCTGTCGGACACGCTCATCGAGTCGATGTTCGACATCGTCGGGGCCAACAAGCACCGCGTGAACATGGACAAGCTGCGCCCGACCGTCCGCTGGCGGGGCGCGCTCAAGAGCTGAGCCGAGCCGAAGGCGGGCTCCTCCTCGCGGGGAGCCCGCCTTTCGCGCGCGTTCAGCCGGGCATCTTGTCGAGGAAGCCGTGGACGTCGGCGATCTTGCCGTCTTCGAGTTCCACGACGTCGAACCCGATCGCGACCGGCTCGGCGCCGGGGGTGCCGAGGTACCACTGGAACCGCGCGAGGTCGTGGTGGGCGTCGGGCTCGGCGGGCAGGCTGAAGGTGAGCCCGCCGAACTGCGCCTGCGCCCCGGCCACGAACCGGTCGATCCCGTCGTGCCCCCGGACGGCGCCGAGCGGGTCGGTGTAGCCGGCGCCGTCGGTGAAGACGTCGGCGATGAGCGCCCGCCGCTTGCCGGAGTCGGTCTCGTTCCACACGGCGATGTACTGCTCCACAATGGTCCGCACGTCGGTCATGGGATGCTCCCTTTTGCTGGGGGACAACGGGTTGTCGTCGTCCGTCGCTGAGATCCACTGTGGCGCCCGGGCGGCGGCGCGTCGATTACGCGCGAGGTAATGCCGCGACGGCCCCGCCTGCGGGCTCCGATCCGACGGCCGGTGGGTTCCGGATCAGATCGCGCCAGCTCGCCGGCGCGGAAGAGACACCAGCCGTCTCGGGCTGTGCCACCGATGCTCGTCCTGCCGGTTGCCCACCGAGCCATTACCCCCGAAGTAATGGCCGCGCGCCGGTGATCGTCGTAGCGTCGCTCCCGTGACGACTTCGGTGCAGGCGGCCGCGCGGCAGCGGCCGGTGGGTGAGCTGCTGCGGGAATGGCGGGATCGGCGGCGGATCAGCCAGCTGGACCTGGCGATCTCCGCCGACATCTCCACCCGCCACCTCAGCTTCGTGGAGACCGGGCGGTCCAAGCCGAGCCGGGACATGGTGCTGCGGCTCGGGGAGCACCTCGACGTCCCGCTGCGGGAGCGCAACCGGCTGCTGCTCGCCGCCGGGTTCGCGCCCGCCTACACCGAGAGCGCGCTGGGGGATCCCGAGATGAGCGCCGTCCGGCAGGCCGTGCGGCAGCTGCTCACCGGGCACGAGCCGTACCCGGCCGCCGTCGTGGACCGGAACTGGAACCTCGTCGACGCCAACGCCGCCACCGGCCTGTTCGTCGGTGGCCTGGCGCCCGAGCTGACGACCAACGTGCTCCGCGCGACGCTGCACCCGCAAGGCATGGCGCCGCACATCCGGAACCTGGGGGAGTGGCGCGCCCACCTGCTCGGCCGGCTGCGGCGCCAGGTCGGCCAGACCGCGGACGCCGGCCTCGCCGACCTGCTGGCCGAGCTGCGCGGGTACCCGTGCGACCAGCCGGTGCCCGAAGTGGAGGTCCCCGGACCGGGTGACATCTTCGTGCCGCTGGTCTTCCGCCACGAAGGCACCGATCTGACGTTCTTCAGCACGGTGTCCACGTTCGGCACCCCGCTGGACGTCACCGTGGCCGAGCTCGTGATCGAGTCGTTCTTCCCGGCCGACCCGGCGACGGCCGCGTACCTGCGCGAGCGGGCCGCCCGGGTGGGATGATGGGGACTCTCGCGCAGCACCCGAAGTGAGGATCACCGGTTGATGGCCGTTCCGCCTTCGCTAGCCCTGTCCGACGGAGTCCGCATCCCCCAGCTGCTGTTCGGTGTCACCGGACTGAGCGCCGCCGAGACCGGCCGCGCCGTCCGCATCGCCCTCGACACCGGCCACCGCGGCATCGACACCGCACCGGGCACCGAGGAGGCCGTGGGCGCGGTGCTCGCGACGTCGGACGTGCCGCGCGAGGACGTGTTCGTGAGCGTCAAGGTGCCCGTGCAGGGCTACGACGCCACCCGCCGAGCGGCCGACCGGGCCCTGGCCGGCCTGCAGGCCGAACGGGTCGACCTGGCCCTGGTGGACGGCACGAACGGAGCGTTCACCGACACCTGGCGCGCGCTGTCCCGGCTGCGCGCCGACGGCCGCGCCCGCGCGATCGGCGTGGCGGGGTTCAGCGCGGCCGAGCTGCGCCGGCTGATCGACGCCACCGGCATCGTCCCCGCGGTGAACCTCGTCGAGCTGCACCCCTGGCTGCAGCAGGTGCCGCTGCGCGAGTTCCACGACGAGCACGGCATCTCGACCGCTGCGTCGAGCCCGGCCGCGAACAGCGCGCTGCTGTCCGACGAGACGGTCACCGCGCTGGCGGCGAAGTACGGCAAGACCCCGGCCCAGATCGTCCTGCGGTGGCACCTGCAGGGCGGCACGGTCGTCGTGGTCGCGTCCGCCACCACGACCCGGACCCGGGAGCACTTCGGCGTGTTCGACTTCGAGCTGGCCGACGACGACGTCGCGTTCGTGGCCGAGCTCGACAACGGCACCCGCGTGGGGCCGGCCTGAGCGTCAGGCCTTGATGCCCGCGGCGGCGAAGTCGGCCTGCTGGGCGGGCTGCTCGAGGTACTCGCGGAACGTCTGGGCCGCGCGCAGCAGGGTGTCGTCGATACCCGGCCCGGTCAGCCCGACGAACGGGTAGTCCGCCGACCGCGCGGTGGCGACCGACTGGGCGGGGGAGCCGATCATCTCGGGCCTCTTGGTGTTCAGCTCGCTGATCCAGTACGTCGACTCGGGCAGCCAGGCGGTGGGAAGGCCGCCGATCGCGTTGAGGTTGGCCCGGCCGACCAGCGCGTCGAGCACCTGCGACGAAGCCTTGGCCTCGATCATCACGTGCACGCATTGACCGTGGACGACGGTGGCGGCCTGGTTCCAGCGGTCGGCCGCGGCGGTCAGCGGCTTCTGCACGCTCGGGGTGACGATCACGCGCATGTGCGACGTGCCGCTGGAGCAGCTGGCGGCCTGGGCCTCGGCGCGGCTGTTGAGCTCGCTGTCGGCCCAGTTCCAGCCGACGATGCCGAGCCCGATCAGGGCGGCGAGCACGAGGCAGGCGATCGGCCAGCCGGCGATCTTGCGGCGCGGGGCCTTCTTGCCGACGATGCGGTGCGAGCCGGTCGCCTCGGCGCCCTTGCCGAGGGTCCGCTGGGTGCCGGTGTCCTCGCTCCGGGCGGCGGTCCGGTGGGAGCCGGTGTCGTCGCTCCGGTGCGGGCCGGTGCTCTCGCTCCGGCCGGGGACGTGGGAAGTCCCCGTCGGCTCGCCGCGGCCGGCGGCGCGGAAGGAGCCGGTGTTCTCGCCCCGGCGCCCGGCGCGGAACGAACCGGTGTTCTCGCCGCGGCGTGCGGCGCGGGTGGTGCCGGTCGGCTCGGGCGCGGCGCTCTCGTCGGTGGCCTGGAACGAACCGGTGTTCCCGCCACGGCCGGCCGCTCGGAAGGTCCCGGATTCTTCGCCGCGGCGGGAGCGGGTCGCTTCGGGCGTCGCGATCTCGTCGGGGGTCGGAAAAGCCCCGGTGTTCTTGCCGCGGCGGGCGGCGCGGAAAGTCCCGGATTCTTCGCCGCGGCGGGGGGCGCCGGTTTCGGGCGCGGCGGCCTCGTCGGGGGTGGGGAAGGTGCCCGTGTTCTTGCCGCGGCGGGCGGCGCGGAAAGTCCCGGATTCTTCGCCCCGGCCGGGGGAGCGGGGCGGCTCGGGGGTTTCGGTGCGGAAGGTGCCGGTGTTCTCGCCGCGGCGGGGAGCGCGCGGGGCACCGGGGGCCTCGGTCCGGCCGGCGCTCCGGAACGCGCCGGAGTCCTCGCTCGGCTTGCGGAACCAGCCGGTGTCCTCGGTGTGGCCGGGAGCGGGGGCAGGGGTGGCGCCGGTGGCCGGGATGACGGTGGTGGTTTCGGTGGGGTCGGCGGTCCGCGAGGACCCCGAGTTACCACGCCGGCCGGGCATCCGGGACGCGCCGGTCGACTCGCCACGGCCGGCGTTCCGCCGCCGCGCGGGGGGCTCGGCCGGGTTCGGACGCTGCGGGACGGCTCCCGGGCCCTCGACGGGGACGCGCTTCGCCCCGGCGTGGTCCAGCGGGTGTGGCACCGGCTCGTCGGGCCGGGCGTGTCGCCCCATCGTCATCCTTTCGGCGTAAAGAGCAGCCCAAGTACGCGCTGCTATGCAATCAAACCGTTATCACCCTAACAGGTGAGCAACGGGCCGGGAATAATCTAACTCACAGTTGTGTCACGCTCGCGGAGGCCGCCCTGCTGGGCTGACCAGGCTATGGCAGTGCGCGATCAGGCGAGCACGCAAGGGGGCCGATCGGCGGGCGAACCCGGCCTGCGCGCGAGCGTACTCGGCCCGTCCCGCGGCCGTCTCGATCCGCACCGGCGGGTAACCGAGGTCCGCGAGGTCGTACGGGCTCGCCCGCATGTCCAGCTCCCGGATCTCGGCCGCGAGCTCGAAACAGTCGGCGACGAGCTCCGCGGGGACGTACGGGTCGAGCTTGTACGCCCATTTGAAGAGGTCCATGTTGGCGTGCAGGCATCCCGGCTGCTCCAGGGTGACCTGCGCCGCCCGGGTCGGCTCCAGCTCGTTGCGGGGCCGCGCCGGCGGGGTGAAGAACCGGAACGCGTCGAAGTGCCCGCAGCGGATGTCCAGCGACTCGACGACGGCGTCGGTGCCCGGGGACCCGAGCCGGAGCGGAACCTGGTCGTGACGCACGGAATCGGCCGGTTCGCGATAGACCATCGCCCACTCGTGCAACCCGAAACAGCTCAGCCGGGGCGCGCGTGAGGCCGTCGCGCTGAGCAGGCCGAGCACGAACTCGGCCGTCCGCGCCTTGCGTTCGGTGAACCCGGCCGGGTCGAGGACGACGCCGTCCGGCGTTTCGACGTACCCCTTCCGGTCGAGGAAACGCCGCGCCGCGGGCCCGGCGAGCGCGACGCCGGGCCCCGGCTGCCAGCGTTCGAGGTGCCCCGGCCGGTGCGAGTAGTAGGTGAACAGGAAGTCCAGCACCGGGTGCTTCTCGCCCCGGGACTTGCGCTCCTGGTGCGGGACCGTCCACCGCCGCACCCGCTCGGCGTGCGCCGCCTCCCGGGCCAGCCAGTCCGGTTCGGCGAGCACGTCGACCTCGGTCATGCGCCCACGTGGGTGCCGTCGCGCACGGTGCCCACGTACTCCTCGACGAGGTCCTCGAGCGCGACGACGCCGACCGCGTTCCCGGTGGTGTCGAGGGCCCGCGCCAGGTGACTGCCCTCCTTGCGCATCGCCGAGAGCGCGACGTCCAGCCGCGCGTCGGCCCGCAGCTCGGTCAGCTGCCGCGTCTTCGACGCCGGCACCATCGTCGCCGGGTCCTCGCCGGCCAGGTCGAGGACGTCCTTCACGTGGATGTAGCCGGTCAGCCGGCCGTCGTCGGTGCACACCGGGAAGCGCGAGAAGCCGGTCGAGGAGACGACCCGCTCGACGTCGCCGAGGGTCGGCGCGCACGGCAGCGTCGTCAGGTCGGCCGTCGGCACCAGCACGTCGGACACCGTCTTCTGGACCGAGGACAGCGTCTGCGTGAGCCGCCGGTGCTCGGACTGGTCGATCAGGCCCTCCCGGCGCGACTCGCTGAGCAGCTCGGCCAGCTCGTCGGACGTGTAGGCCGTCTCCAGTTCGTCCTTCGGCTCGACCTTCACCGCACGCAGCAGCGAGTTCGCGACGAAGTTCAGCAGCCAGATGAACGGGTTCGCGATCTTGACCCAGCCGACGTGCACCGGCACCAGCCAGAGCGCGAGCTTCTCGGGTTCGGCGATGGCGAGGTTCTTCGGCACCATCTCGCCGATCAGCACGTGCAGCACGGTGATGAAGGCCAGCGCGATGGCGAACGAGATCGGGTGCAGCAGGCTCTCGGGCAGGCCGAGCAGGTCGAAGAACGCCGAGAGCCGGTGCGCGACGGCGGGCTCGCCGAGGCGGCCGAGCAGCAGCGAGCAGATGGTGATGCCCAGCTGCGCGCCGGCCAGCATCAGCGACACGTGCTTGCTCGCGTTGATCACGATCTTCGCGCGCGTCTTGCCCTGCTCCAGCAGCGCTTCGAGCCTGTCCCGCCGTGACGAGATCAGCGTGAACTCCGCGCCCACGAAGAAGGCGTTGGTCAGCAGCAGGAGCACCACGAGGAGGATGTTCAGCCAGTCGCTCACGAGGCCACCTCGCTTTCGGCGGTCTTTTCGGCCGGCTCGGCGTCGCGGACCGGGGCCACTTCGACCTCGGCGACGCGGCGCTTGTCCATCGTGGTCACGGTGAGCCGCCAGCCGTCGACCTCGGCGGCGTCACCCTCGGAGGGGATCTTGCCCAGCCGCTCGAGGATGAGCCCGGCGATGGTCTCGTAGTCGCCGTCCGGCATCCGGAACCCGGTGACGTCGGTGACCTCGTCGGGGCGCAGCTGCCCGGACACCAGCCAGCTGTCGGTGCCGACCTGCTGCGACGCGGGGGCCTCGCGGTCGTCGTGCTCGTCGCGGACGTCGCCGATGATCTCCTCGACCACGTCCTCCAACGTCACGAGCCCGGCCGTGCCGCCGTACTCGTCGACGACGATCGCCAGCTGGAACCGCGAGTCGCGCAGGCGGTTGAGCAGGTCGTCACCCGGCAGGGACTCGGGCACGGTCGGCACCGGCCGCATGACCGAGCCGATCGGCACGTTCGCCCGCTCGGCGGCGGGCACCGCAAAGGCCTGCTTCACGTGCACCGCGCCGCGGACGTCGTCGAGGTCGTCGGCGTGCACCGGGAACCGCGAGAACCCGGTGCGGCTCGAGATGGCGATGAGGTCCTCGATGGTGTCGTCCACCTCGAGCGCCTCCAGCTGCACGCGCGGCGTCATCAGCTCCTCCGCGGTGCGCTCGCCGAACCTCAGCGAGCGGTCCAGCAGCTCCGCGGTGGACGTGTCGAGCGTGCCGCTCTCGGCGCTGGAGCGCACGATCGAGCCCAGCTCCTGCGGCGACCGCGCGGACCGCAGCTCTTCCTGCGGCTCGACGCCGAACTTCCGCACCAGGAAGTTGGCGCTGTTGTTCATCAGGGTGATGAGCCAGCGGAACAGCAGCGAGAACCGCGAGTGGTAGCCGGTGACCGCGCGGGCGGTCGGCAGCGGGCGGGCGATCGCCAGGTTCTTCGGCACCATCTCGCCGAGGATCATCGACAGGGAGGTGGCGATGACCAGGGCGAGCACGACCGACGCGCCGGCCGCGAACGCCGTCGGCAGGCCGATGCCGGTGAGCAGCGGCCGGACCAGCTCCCCGATCAGCGGCTCGGCGAGGTAACCGGTGATGAGCGTGGTCAGGGTGATCGCGACCTGGGCGCCGGACAACTGGAACGAGAGCGTCCGGTGGGCCTTCTGCACGGTCAGCGAGCGTCGGTCGCCGACCTGGCGGACGTTGGCGTCGACCGTGCTGCGCTCCAGCGCGGTCAGCGAGAACTCGGCCGCGACGGCGAGCCCGGTGCCGACCGTCAGCAGCACGAAGACGAAGACGCCGAGGACGGCGAAGAGGATTTGGGTCATTCCACACCCGCCGGAACGGCGGTGGGCGAACCTATCGGACAGCCGGGTCGGTCACCCGGCCCGGTACTGTCACCGGGTGACTGCGCTGCGCGCACGAAACGGTCACTCCTAGCAGGAAATCGACGTGTACTGCGATTATGGGGTGAATCTTAACGTGTCCCCGGCATCACGCGCGGGCCCATCGGTGTGTCGGCGCGCTCACCTCGCCCGATGATCGGCGCGGCCGCCGCCCGAGCAGCCCCGGCGAGCCGGGCCGTGGGACCGGCGCCGCGGCCGACCGCGACCGTCGGGTCGAACAGGCCGAGCCCCTGCCGGTCGTCCATCCAGGGGCGCACGATGTCGATCAGCCGTCAGGTCAGCGGCTCGGTGACCGGGCCGGCCAGGCCGAGCGCGGTGGCGAGGTCCCGGCTGTGCACGGCGTCCGGCGCGTCCAGTCGTCGGCGCCGGCGGCATGAACGGCCTCGCCGAACGCCCGGACGGCCTGGCCGTGTGCCTCGAGGAGATCCACGCGGGCCGGGGGAACACGGCGGCTCAGGTGGTTCCGGGTCGGTGTCGCCGCACCGTCTCCTCGACGAGGTCGAGCACCGGCCCGAGGCCGGCGCCGGGCAGGCCCATGGCCAGGTGCGAGACGAGTCCTTCGAGGACGAGTTCGAGGAACGCGGTGAGAACGTCGACGTCGACGTCGTCACGCAGGTTCCCGGCCTCCCGCTGGCGCAGCAGGCGCAATCGGGTGGCGGTGGTCAGCTGTTCGGAGCGCTCGGCCCAGCGGGCGCGGAACTCCGGGTCGGTGCGCAGCCGCCGGGACACTTCGAGGCGGGTGCCGAGCCAGTCGGCGGGGTGCTCGCCGTCGCCGGCCAACAGGTCCCGCATGACCTGGACCAGGCCCTGTTCGGCGACGACGTCGGCCATCCGGATGGCGTCGTCCTCGGCGAGGGCGAGGAAGAGCGACTCCTTGTCGCGGAAGTGGTGGAAGATGGCGCCGCGGGACAGGCCGGTGGCTTCCTCCAGGCGCCGGACTGTGGCACCTTCGTAGCCATAGCGTGCGAAGCACACACGCGAGCCGTCGAGGATCTGGCGCCGTCGTGCGTCGAGGTGATCCTGGCTTACGCGGGGCATCCGACGATCCTGGCACCGCGGACCCGGATCTCGCAATCCGTACGTACGTCTTGTGACCCGGAGTGCCCGGGAACCACCCGAAGGCTCCCTGCGTCGGAAGGTTGCGGCGATTCGCTGACACGGAATGAGACGGTTGGCTAGTCTTTGCACCATCACGGTGGGTGAACTGAGGGGCAGGTGCGGGGCGTGATCATCGGCGAAGCCGGACAGGCGGCGCAGGCGCTGTGGGGTGACGCGTTCGCGAACTCCGCACCGGTGTACGGCGGCGGAGGCCAGGGCGGCCAGTTCAAGATGGACCCGGCCGAACTGAACACGGTGATCGGCCAGTGGGAGGACCTGCTGGACCAGATCGTCGAGGACGGGCAGAAGATCGTGCGGATGACCAGGAACCTGAAGCTGGCACCCGCCAAGGATCCGGTGAGTGCGAGCTACGCGAGTACGACCCTGCTTTCGCTCAGCGCGTTGCAGAACCAGAACGACTCGATGCGCACGTATGCACAAGGCTACGTCAAGAAGCTCAAGGAAGCCCAGTCCAAGACCGTGGCGACCGACCAGGGCATGTCCGACACCTTCAAGTCGAAGACGACATGAAGGTGACTCGTACCGCTCCAGGGCTCGCCGTCGGGGGGATCCTGGTTTCCGCGTGCCTGCTCTTGTCGGCCTGCACGACCACGACCGGTGGCGCAGCCAGTCCGGCACCGTCGGAGTCGGAGTCGTCGGCGCCGCCCACGGCCTCGGCGGATCCCGAGGTGCCCAAGGTTCAGGCGGCACCGCTCGACGTCGGGAAATACGCGACGGACCCGTGCGCTCTCGTCCCGGCGGGTGTGCTCACACCCCTGCGATACACCGATCAAGGCGATTACCTGCCGAAGGGTGATGCCCCGGACACGGCCGCGGGCCCGTCGTGCCGTTGGAAGATCCGCGGTGAAGGCATCGGGCTTCAGGTGATCCTCGAAACCGGCAATCGCGAAAGCGGGCAGGGGGGCCTCGCGGGCCTCTACGCCGCGTACCGGAGTGGCGTGCTGATCAAGTTTTTGGAGCGCGCTCCCGATATCGAGGGCTATCCGACGATCTACGTCGACATCTCGGACCGCCGCGCAAACGGGAACTGCGCGATTGCCGTGGGTGTGGCGGACGACCTGTCGATCGGTGTTTCCGCCGAGGGCTATCAGGGGCAGGACGATTCCTGCGGCGCAGCGACACAGGCCGCGGCCGCGGCGATCAAGGCACTCAAGGGGGCTTGACGAGTGGACGGCAAGCAGATCTACGACAACTTCAAACAAGGTGATACGTCCGGCCTTCACGGCATGGCGTCGGATGTCGACAGCCTTTCGTCGGCGTACATGGAACGCGGCACCACCATCAAGGCGCTCCAGTCGCGCATGATGGAGTCGTGGACCGGCGACGCAGCCGACTCGGCGAACGCCGGAGCGGGTCCGATGGAAAAAGCCTTCTACGACAGCGCGGCACCGCTCGACATGACCAAGGCCTCCGTCGACACGCAGGCCGCGGTCTTCGACAACTCGAACAACGCCGTTGTCGAGATTCCGCCCAAGCCGGACAAGCCCAGCCCGTGGTCTGTGGGGCTCAAGGCCGCCATTCCGATCGCCGGGCCGTTCATGGCGCAGGACGACATCAACGATTACCAAACCGGCATCGCGAAATACAACGCGGCCAACGAAACCAATGTCCGCGTGATGGACCAGTACAGCAGTGCCACCAGCGGCACGAAGGCCGTGTTGCCCACCGAATACGGCATTCTCGAGAGCGACGGCGCCGCGATCTCCGTCAACACGCCGAAGACGCCCACGCGGGTCGGGCTGAACGAGCGGACCGACAAGACCGGCTGGGGCGAGCAGCCGCCGCCGGATTCCGGCCGGAGCAACGGGACCGACGACCACACCTCGACCACGAGCGTCGACACCACGCACACCGGCGGACCCGACAAGCCCGGCGGCACCGGGGGCACCGGGGGCACTGGGGGAACCGGCGGTACGGGTGGCACCGGGGGTACTGGCGGCACCGGCGGCACGGACACCACCCACACGACCGGCACCGGCACGACAGGCACACCCGGCACCAACCTGCCCGGCCGGTTGCCCCAGGGGCAGCAGCCCGGTGACCGCCCCGGCAAGACGCCGCCCGGGACCGGTGGGGTCGACTTCTACCCGACCGGTACCGGCGGAGGCGGCGGGGGTCAGAACTACTCCAACAGCTTCGGCGAACCCGGCGGCTCCGGCACGGGAACCGGTCCTGGCGGGCGCGGTCCCAGCAGTGGCTCCGCGGGTGGACGGCTCCTCGACTCCAGTGGCCGCCCGATCGGTGGCTCCGGCACGGGCAGTGGTGCCGGAAGCGGTGGCACCGGCGGTGGTTCCGGCGCGGCGGGGGAGCGTGGGCTCGGCGGCGGGCGCGGTTCCGGCATGGGCAGTCTCGGCAACGCGGCCGCCGCGGAGGCGGCTGCCGCTCGGGCGGCCGGTGGGCGGTCCGGGCAGATGGGGCCGATGGGTGCCGGCGGGCGGCGTGGCGAGGGTGAGGAAGATGATGAGCACCAGCGGCCGGACTTCCTGATCGAAGCGGACCCGGACGCGATCTTCGGCACCGACCAGCGGACCAGTCCGCCGGTCATCGGCGAGTAGGACGAGTGGGCGGGGTGGACGTGGCAACAGGCCGGGTGGACGTTCCGGTCGAGGCGCTGGCCGCGCTGGCCGAGCGTGAGCAGCTCGGCCAGCTGCACCTCACCCTGCGCCCGGAGCCCCTGTGGCTCTCGGACGAGGAGCGCGACGAGGCCGATCACCGGATCGACGCCGCGCTCGCGGAGGCCGGGCTGATCGACGCGCGCGGGCGGGCGTCGGTCGACTTCCTCGACTGGCTCCCGTTGCTGGTGACGCCGGCGCGGGAGTGTTACGGCTGGGTCGGCACCGGCGGGCACACCTACGGGGTGCTCGCCGCCGCGAAGGGGCTGCAGGCGGTGCTCGCGGTCTCCGACGGCGCGCACGTCGGCGTCCAGGAGATCGACCGGAACCGGCTCGCCGAATCGCTCGTCGAGCAGCTGCCGCCGGTCGGGCCCGGCGGCGGCAACCCGCGCACGGTCCGGGTGGCGGACCTGACCGACGCCGCCCGGCGCGGTCAGGACGCCTACCCGCTGTCCCCGGCGATCGCCGACGTCGTCAGCTTGGTCCAGCGGCCGGTCACCGGCAGCGGCGAGCTCTACGTCGGCCGCCGGGACGAGGTCGGCCGCCACACCTGCCTGCAGCAGCCGCTGCACTACGCCGACACGGACTGGGGCCGCTACCTCAGCTACACCTCCGGCGCGGGCGACGACGAGGTCATCCACATCGGCCCGGCCGGCCCCCGCGAGCTGGCCGACACCCTCACCGAGCTGGCCGGCTCCCTGAACTGAGCCCACTGGGCTGATCCGAAAAGGGAGCGCGCGAAGCCATCGCACGGCGCTAATGTGACAGCGCTGTTGTATTTCGCCGAAGGGACGCGCTGATGGCTGGGCTCTACCCCGAGATCGAACCGTACGACCATGGCCTGCTCGACGTCGGCGACGGGCACGAGATCTACTGGGAGACCTGCGGGAACCCGGACGGCAAGCCCGCGCTGGTCGTGCACGGCGGGCCCGGCTCCGGCTGTTCGACGAACCTCCGCCGCTACTTCGACCCCGAGCGGTACCGGGTCGTGCTCGTCGACCAGCGCGGCTGCGGCCGCAGCACCCCGCACGCCGGGGCCGCGGTCGCCGACCTGTCCGCCAACACCACCGACCACCTGGTGGCCGACTTCGAGCTGCTGCGCACCCGGCTGAACATCGGGAAGTGGCTGCTGTTCGGCGGATCCTGGGGCTCGGTCCTGAGCCTGACCTACGCCCTGCGCCACCCCGGCCGGGTCAGCGAAATGGTCCTGATGGGCCTCGCGACCGACCGCTTCATCGAAATCGAGATGCTCATCCGCGGCCTCGGCGCGTACTTCCCCGAAGGTTTCGCGAAGTTCCGGGACGGCGTGCCGGAAGCCGAACGCGACGGCGACCTCTCCGCCGCCTACAACCGGCTGCTGCTGGACCCGGACCCGGCGGTCCACGGGAAAGCCGCCGCCGGCTGGTGCGCGTGGGAGGACGCGATGCTCCCGGGCGTGCCGCCGCACGACGTCTTCGAGGACCCGGCCTACCGGCTCTGCTTCGCCCGGCTCGTCACGCACTACTTCAGCAACCGGGCGTTCCTGCCCGACGGCGAGATCCTGGCCAACCTCGGCAAGCTCGCGGGCATCCCGGCCGTGCTCGCCCAGGGGATGCTCGACACGAGCAACATCACCGGCACGCCGTGGCTGCTGCACCACGGCTGGCCCGGCAGCGAACTGGTCATGCTCGACAACGTCGGGCACAGCACGCAGGACGTCTCGATGCAGGACGTCCTGGTCGGCGCGACCGACCGGTTCGCGAGCTGAGGGCGGCCGCGCGGCGCCCCGGGTCGAGGCGCCGCGCGGACCCGGCTCACGGGATGAGCAGCGCCGGCTCACCCTCGGGCGCGAGCGCCGCCTCGGCGCGCGCGGCCCGGTTCGTCTCCACCAGCTTCAGCCCGGTGACGCGCAGCGGCAGCCGGTCCATGGTCCAGCCGGCCAGCAGCAGCGCCACCTTGGCCTGCATCTCGGTGCGCAGCCGCAGGAACGAGTCGGCCGGGTCCGCGCCGACCTCGCCCAGCAGCAGCCACCACGCCCAGGCCGCCGCACCGGCGTTGGCCACGAAGTCCGGCACGACGGCGACCCCCCGCGCCGAGAGCGCCGCTTCGGCCTCCGGTGTCGTCGCCGCGTTGGCCGCCTCGACGACGACCTTGGCCTTGACCAGGTTCTCGTTGTCCGGCCGCAGCGCGTAGGAGATCGCCGCCGGCACGAAGATGTCCGCGTCGGCCGAGACGACGGCGTCCCGCGGGAGGACCTTGATGCCGGCCGGCAGCCGCTTGCGGTCCACCTCGCCGAAGCGGTCGCGCAGGTCGAGCAGCGCCGGGATGTCGAGGCCTTCGGGCGCGTAGAGCGTGCCCGCGGCGTCGGCGACCGCGACGACCTTCATGCCCGCTTCGTGCAGGTACCAGGCCGCGCCGCCGCCCATGGTCCCGATGCCCTGGATCGCCACGGTCGTCTCGCGCACGTCCCAGTCCCACGCCGACGCGACGCCGAGGCAGGCCTGCGCCACGCCGTAGCCGCCGACGACGTCGCCGAGCAGCAGCCCGCCCGGCACCGGGGCGTTGAGGCCGGCCTGCACCCGGCGCAGGGTGCGCTCCGGATCGGCCGACCGGCTGATCGCGGCGTGGTACGACTGCTCCAGCCCGAGGTCGGCGAACACGGCGTCGATCAGGTGTTGCGGGACGCCGAGGTCCTCGGCGGTCACCCAGTGGGCGTCCAGCCAGGGCCGGAGGAACGAGCAGAAGCGCGTCAGGACGCCGAAGGCACGCGGGTCCTTCGGGTCGAAGTCGATGCCGCCCTTCGCGCCGCCGACCGGCAGGTTGAAGGTCGCGGTCTTGTTGGCCATGCCCCGGGCCAGGTCCTCGACCTCGCCCATGGTGCAGCCTGCCCGCATCCGGGTGCCGCCGGTGGCGACGCCGGAGACCAGGCTGTGCACGACCAGGTAGCCGTTCGCGCCGGTGACGGGGTCGGTCCACGAAAGTCGCATCAGCGGCTCGGCGTTGCGGGGGGTCATCAGGCCACTCACCTCCAGGGGAAGTCGGGGCGGCCTCGTGACCGCCACCACGAGCGTGCGCCCCGGGTGGCGTTCGCGTCCATTTAACGCTGCTGCACGATCTCGTTTAGGTTTGGTGCATGGAGCTTTCGTTGCATCGGCTGAAGATGCTCCGCGAGCTGCACCGCCGGGGCACCGTCACCGCCGCCGCGGTGGCCCTGCACTACACCGCTTCGGCGGTGTCGCAGCAGCTCGCGCAGCTGGAACGGGACGTCGGGGCCAAGCTGTTCGAACGGCTGGGTCGCCGGGTCCAGCTCACCGAACTGGGCAAACTGCTCACCGAGCACGCCGAGGAGATCCTCGGTTCGGTCGAGCGGGCCACGCTCGCCCTGGAAGAGGCGCAGGAGGCCCGGACGGTCCGGCTGGTCGCCGGGGTCTGGGCGTCGGTCGCCTCCGGCCTGCTCCCGACCGCGCTGACGACGCTGGCCACCGCGCACCCGGGCATCGAGGTCCGCACCCGGGAACTGGCCCCGGAGGACACCGCCGAGGCGGTCCGGGACGGCGTGCTCGACCTGTCCTTCGTCATCGACTACTCCGACGCGCCGATGCCCTGGGACGCCGGCCTCGAGCGGGCCGTCGTGGCCGTCGAACGGCTGCACGCGGCGGTGCCGCGCGGCGCGGTGCCCGCGGGCTCGGCGTCGCTGGACGACCTCGCCGAGCACCCCTGGATCCTGGCCAGCCCGAAGTCGCACTTCGGCCGGGCGATGCGCACCGCGTGCCGCCGCCACGGGTTCGCCCCGAAGATCAACCACGAGGTCGAGGAGCAGTCCACGGCGATGGCCATGGTCGGCGCCGGGCTCGGCATCACCCTCGTGTCCGACCTCGGCCTGCGCCTGCTGCGCCCGCCCGGGATCGACGTCGTCACGCTCACGACGCCGCTGCTCCGGACGGTGTCGATCGCCTACCGGCGCACCGCGTTCCGCCGTCCGGCCCTGCACCTGGTGATCGAGGCCGTCCGGGCCGCGGCCGCGGAACTGGGGCTCGGCACGGAATCCGCTTTGCCCTGATCCGGGGCTTCTTACGGAGTGGTGACCCTGTCCTGAAGGGCAGGATCGACCCTGTTTTTGTCGTACCCCGCGTGTAGCGTCCGAAGGCGGAAGTTCCACCACACGGGACAGGATTGACATGACAGAAGCTGCGGAAGTGTCTGCGGCGCACGAATTCCCCGAGAAGTCGGGTAGTGCGTCGAACCGCACCGCGCGGGTCCTGGCGGACCGCGCGGCCGGCGAGGCGTACGTGGCATCGGTGTGCTTCAAGCACGGACCACCGCGCCTGACCGGCGTCGAGCTGGAGTTCACCGTGCACCACGCCGACGACCCGGCCAGACCGCTCGATCCCGACCTCCTCGCCACGGCCCTGGGCCCGCACACCCCGCGGGCCCTCCGCCCCGACAGCCCCGCTTCGCCGCTCCCGGCAGGTTCACCAGTGAGCCTCGAGCCCGGGGGCCAGGTCGAAATCTCCGCTCATCCCCAGGTCACCCTGCGTGAACTCGACGCAGTCGTCTCGGCCGATCTCCGCCACCTGGGTGAACTCCTCGCCTCCCACGGCCTCCGATTCGGTGAATCCGGCATCGACGCGCACCGCGCGCCGCGCCGGCTCCTGAGCACGCCGCGGTACGCGGCGATGGAGCGCCGGTTCGCGCCGATCGGCCCCGGCGGCCTCACCATGATGTGCAGCACCGCCGGCCTGCAGGTCTGCGTCGACGCCGGGGAGGCGGAGCACCACGCCGCCCGCTGGGCCGCCGCGCACGCCATGGGGCCGCCGTTGCTGGCCCTGTTCGCCAACTCCCGGGTGCACGCCGGGCGGGACACCGGGTTCGCCTCCGCCCGCTGGCTCGCGGTGCACGACACCGAGGCGATCCGGACGCGCACGACCGGCGTCGCGGGCGATCCCGGGCCGGCGTGGGGCGCGCGCCTGATGGACACCCCGCTGATGGCGCTGCCCCGGGCCGAGCGGCCGTGGGACGCACCGGAGGGGCTGACGTTCGCCGACTGGATCGACGGCCGGGGCGCCGCCGCGCTGCTGCCGAGGCCCACGGAGGCGGATCTCGACTACCACCTCACGACCATGTTCACCCCCGTCCGCCCGCAGGGGTACCTGGAGATCCGGTACCTCGACGCGCAACCACCGGGAGAGTGGCTGGCGCCGGCCGCGCTGGTCGCCGCGCTGCTCGCCCGGCCGTCCACAGTGGACAAGGTGCGCGACCTGTCCGCCGGGGTGGCGGACCGGTGGACCACGGCCGCGCGTCGCGGCCTGGCCGACCCGGAGATCGCGGCCGTCGCGGCCGCGCTGGCCGACCTCGGCTGCGCCGAGCTGGGCCACACCGGGCTGACGGCGGAATCCGTAACCGAGATCAGCGAGAGCGTGCAGGGGCGCGCGTACCGATCGAGGAGCGAAGCATGACCACGACGGAGTCGAAGGACCTGGGCGCGGAGGAGCTGCGTGCCCGCGCGGCCGAGGCACTGACCCGGGCCCGGGCGCGCAGTGTCGCGCTGACCGACGCGGTCGACGACGAGGACCTGGTCCGCCAGCACTCCAAGCTGATGTCGCCGCTGGTCTGGGACCTCGCGCACATCGGCAGCCAGGAGGAGCTGTGGCTGGTCCGCGACGTCGGCGGCCGGGAGCCGCTGCGCCCGGACATCGACGACATCTACGACGCTTTCCAGCACTCCCGGGCCGATCGCCCGGCGCTGCCGCTGCTCGGCCCGGCCGAGGCCCGCAGCTACGTCCGCGAAGTGCGCGAAAAGGCGTTCGACGTGCTGGAGCGGGTGCCGCTGGAAGGCCGCCGGCTCACCGAGCAGGCCTTCGCGTTCGGCATGGTGACCCAGCACGAGCAGCAGCACGACGAGACCATGCTGGCCACCCACCAGCTGCGCCAGGGCGACCCGGTGCTGCACGCGCCCGAGCCGCCGCCCGCGCGATCGGGGGAACTGCCCGCCGAGGTCCTCGTGCCCGGCGGCGCGTTCACGATGGGCACGTCGGCCGAGCCGTGGGCGCTGGACAACGAACGCCCGGCGCACGAGATCGCCGTCGACGCGTTCTGGATGGACACCACCCCCGTGACTTCCGGGGCCTACGCGGAATTCCTGGACCACGGCGGTTACGACGACGAGCGCTGGTGGAGCCCGGCGGGCTGGGCCTACCGCACCCAGAACGGCATCACCGCGCCGCGGTTCTGGAAACGCGAGCAGGACGGCTGGTGGCGGACCCGGTTCGGCGTGTACGAGCGGATCACCGCCGGCGAGCCGGTCGTGCACGTCTCGTTCTTCGAGGCCGAGGCGTACGCGGCGTGGGCCGGGCGGCGGCTGCCGACCGAGGCCGAGTGGGAGAAGGCGGCGCGGTTCGACCCGGCGACGGGCCGGTCGCGGCGCTTCCCGTGGGGTGACGAGGAACCGGGCGCCGAGCACGCCAACCTGGGCCAGCGGCACCTGCGCCCGGCGCCGGCGGGGGCGTACCCCGCGGGTGCGTCACCGGCCGGGGTGCACCAGCTGATCGGCGACGTCTGGGAGTGGACGAGCACCGACCTCCACGGTTACCCGGGCTTCGCCGCGTTCCCGTACCAGGAGTACTCGGAGGTGTTCTTCGGGCCGGAGTACAAGGTGCTGCGCGGCGGCTCGTTCGGCACCGACTCGGCGGCGATCCGGGGCACGTTCCGCAACTGGGACTACCCGATCCGGCGGCAGATCTTCGCCGGCTTCCGCACCGCCCGCGACGCGGGCCCGGACGAGGTGGGCTAGGCACCATGTGCAGGCATCTCGCCTACCTCGGCCGGCCCGTTTCGCCCGCCGAGGCGGTTTTTCGCGCGCCGCACTCCCTGCTGGTGCAGTCCTACGCGCCGGCGGACATGCGCGGCGGCGGCACCGTGAACGCCGACGGCTTCGGGCTGGGCTGGTACCTCGGCCCGGGCCACGGCGCCGACGGCGCACTGCCCCTGCGGCACCGCCGCTCGACTCCACTGTGGACGGACGAGGCGCTGCCGCCGCTGGCGGCGGCGGTCACCACCCACGCGTTCGTCGCCGCGGCCCGCAACGGCACCACCGGCATGCCGGTGACCGAGGCGGCCGCGGCACCGTTCACCACGGGCCGGTGGCTGTTCAGCCACAACGGCGTCGTCCGCGGCTTCCCGGACTCACTGGCCGAACTGGCCAAGACCCTGCCGGTCACCGAGCTGCTGACGCTGGAGGCACCGACGGACTCGGTCGTGCTCTGGGTCCTGCTGCGGGCCCGGCTCGCGGCCGGGGAAGACCCGCTGGCGGCGGTGGCCTGGCTGACCGGCGCCGTCGAGGCCGCCGCGCCCGGCTCCCGGCTCAACTTCCTGCTCACCGACGGCGAAACGCTGATCGGCACCGCCTGGACGCACGCGCTGTCCCTGCTGGAGACCCCAGCGGGCGTGCTGCTGGCGTCCGAACCCGTCGACGGCGATCCGCGCTGGACGCCCGTCCCGGACCACCACGCCGTGCGCGCCACCGCGACCGGCGTCGACCTGCTTCCCCTGAACCAGGAGGGCATCATCCGATGACCGAACCCGATCTCGACCACCACCGCTCCGGCGACGCCGTCACCGGAGAACTGCGCGCCGACGTCGTCGCCGGGCTCACCGCCGAGCAGAAGTGGCTGCCGCCCAAGTGGTTCTACGACGCCGAGGGCAGCGAGCTGTTCGAGAAGATCACCCAGCTGCCGGAGTACTACCCGACGCGCAGCGAGCGTGAGGTGCTGGCCGCGCACGCCGGCGACGTCGCGGAGCTGACCGGCGCGCACACCCTCGTCGAGCTCGGGTCCGGGTCGAGCGAGAAGACCCGGCTGCTGCTCGACGCCCTCACCAAGCACGGCACGCTGGCGGCGTTCGTCCCGCTCGACGTCTCCGAGTCGGCGCTCGCCGACGCCGCCCGGTCGATCTCCGCGGACTACCCGGGCCTGGAAGTGCGGGGGGTCGTCGGCGACTTCACCCAGCACCTCGATCTGCTCCCCGGTGACGGGCCGCGGGTGGTCGCCTTCCTCGGCGGCACGATCGGCAACTTCCTGCCCGCCGAGCGCGCGACGTTCCTCCGGTCGGTGCGGGAGGTCCTCGACGAGGGGGAGTGGCTGCTGCTCGGCACGGACCTGGTGAAGGACGCCGAGACGCTGGAGCGGGCCTACGACGACGCCGCCGGCGTCACCGCCGAGTTCGACATGAACGTGCTGCGGGTGCTCAACACCCGGCTCGGCGCGAACTTCGACCTCGACGAGTTCGAGCACGTCTCGCACTGGGACGCCGAGCACGAGTGGGTCGAGATGCGGCTGCGCGCCCGCCGCGAGCTGACCGTCGAGATCCCCGGCGCGGACCTCACCGTCCGGTTCGCCGCGGGGGAGCACATCCGGACGGAGATCTCGGCCAAGTTCCGGCCCGCCGGTGTCGAGGCCGAACTGGCCGCGGCCGGGTTCGCCCTGGACAACTGGTGGACCGACTCCCAGCAGCGGTTCGGGGTGAGCCTGGCAAGATCTGTGCGTGGCTAATCCTCTCCGGGCACTGGCCCGGGCCCTGGGCACGAAGCCGTGGCTGATGCGCTCGGCCGGCTTCGTCGTCTGGGCGGACAAGAAACTGCACCGGGTGTTCGGCGGCCGGGTGAGCCTCGTGGCGCTCGCCGGGCTGCCGTCCCTGCGCCTGACGACGACCGGCCGCAAGAGCGGGCTGCCCCGCAGCACGAACCTGCTGTACTTCCCGCACGGCGACGACTTCGTGCTCACCGGGTCAAACTGGGGCCGGCCGCACGACCCGGCCTGGACGCTCAACCTGCGGGCCGACCCGAAGGCCGAGGTCGCGCTCGCCGGGCGGCCGGTCGCCGTCGTCGCGCGCGAACTCGGCGGCGAGGAGTACGCGGAAATGTGGCGCGAGCTGCTCGAGTTCTGGCCGGGGTACGCGATGGAGCAGGAGGAGGCCGCGCGGCCGTTGCCGGTTTTCGTCCTCAAACGGGTGGCTCGATAGATTCGCACCATCCTTTTGGACGGTGACGGCTTTCACCGGTTTGTGCCAGTCTCTCCCGGGTAACGCGCCGTGACGTCTCGACCGCGCGGCGGGTGCGTGACCTAGGGAGGAACGTCTTGCGGAGATCCACAAGGGGCCGGGTGCGCTCGTTCGCGCTGGTGGGGGCACTCGTGGCGGGGATGGGGCTGGCCGCCGTGGCGGGCACCGCCACCGCCGCGCCGGAGGCGGCCGTCAAGCCCGCCGTCGTCGGCGCGACCGCGCCGGTCGCCTGGGGGACCTGCCCGGCCGCCACCGTCGCCGGGGTGCCCGCGGACCAGGTGAAGTTCTACAGCTGCGCGCGCTACCGCGTGCCGATCGACCACGACAACGCGTCGCTGGGCACGATCGACATCGCCCTGCTCAAGCGCGCCGCCCGCACCCCGGACGCGCGGATCGGCTCGCTGTTCCTCAACCCCGGTGGCCCCGGCGGCTCGGGCCTGCGGATGCCGATCAGCGGCCAGTACTACTTCCAGCCGCCGGTGCTCGACCGCTTCGACCTGATCGGCTTCGACCCGCGCGGGGTCGGGCAGAGCAACCCGCTGCGCTGCTTCACCACGCAGGAGGACGCGGACGAGATCTTCGGCGCCCAGGTCCCGGTGCCGCTGAGCCGCGCCGAGATCTCCGGCACGCTCGCCAGCTACCGCGACTACGGCCAGTTCTGCAAGAACAACGCCGGTTCGCTGCTCAACCACATGTCCACGAAGGACGTCGTGCGGGACGTCGACACGCTGCGCGCGGCGGTCGGCGACCGGAAGCTGACCTACGTCGGCTTCTCCTACGGCACGCTCATCGGCTCGACCTACGCGGCGATGTTCCCGAAGCAGTCCCGCGCGATCGTCATCGACGGCAACGTCGACCCGCAGCTGCGGACCAAGGACGGCGTCGAGTACGACCGCCAGCGGGCGCAGGGCTTCGAGGTCTCGCTCGACGGTTTCCTGAAGAAGTGCGCCGAGGCCGCCGCGAAGTGCGCGTTCAGCTCGGGCACCCCGCGGGCGAAGTTCGACGAGTTGCGCGACTACCTGCGCAAGCAGCCGATCACCGTCCCCGGTGGCGGCTCGGTCGACATCAACGCGTTCACCGGTTCGGTGTCGAGCATCCTGTACTCGCCCTCGGCGTTCCCCGGCCTGGCCGAGGACCTGCAGGCGCTCTACGACACGATCCACCCGGCGGGCGCGCAGGCGCAGACCCTGCAGGCCCGGCAGCTCAAGCTGATCGTGAAGGGCAAGCAGGGCCTGGCGGACCAGAACCCGGACAGCCCGTACACCAGTGACGACTCGTACTTCGCCGTCAACTGCTCCGACAAGCCGTTCAAGATCAAGCAGGACCAGGTGCCGGACATCGCCGCCAAGTGGGAGCGCGAGTCGCGCACCTTCGGCCGCTACCAGGCCTTCGCCGACACGGCGGGCTGCCCGGTGTGGCCGGCGAAGAAGCCGGACGTCTACCGCGGCCCGTGGCAGGCGAAGACCGACGTCCCGGTCGTCGTGGTCAGCAACTACTACGACCCCGCGACGCGGTACAAGTTCGGCCAGCAGATGGCGGCCGAGCTGGGCAACTCCCGGCTGCTGTCGGTCGACGCGTTCGGCCACTGCATCCTCGGGGACGCCCTCGGCGTCGACCAGGCCGTGGCGGCGTACCTGACCGACCTGACGGTGCCGGCGAACGGCCAGGTGTTCCAGCCGAACGTCCAGCCCTTCTGAGTGTGAACCCGGTCCCGTGGCCCCCTGCCGGGCCACGGGACCGGCTACTCTGGCCCAGTTGATCATCACCAGTACGGGAAGCGAGGTGAGCGGCACATGCCAGCGGACAGTCATCGGACGGCCGGGCGCGCGCTCACCGGAGGTTTCCGGCTGGGCTGACGTCCGGCCGCCTTCTGTCCGGCAGTGCGCGCACGCCGGAAAAGAGCCGGATCATGACCATCTTCGAAATGCTGCTGCGCGTGGGCACCGGCGTCGGCCTCGGCGCCGTCATCGGGTTCGAGCGCCAGTTCCGCGCCCGGATGGCCGGGCTGCGCACCAACGCCCTCGTCGCGGTCGGCGCGACGCTGTTCGTGCTGCTGTCCGCGCACGGTTTCGGCGGCCTGTCCGGCAGCGGTGACGCCGACCCGACACGGGTGGCCGCGCAGATCGTCTCCGGCATCGGGTTCCTCGGTGCCGGTGTGATCATGCGCGACGGCCTCAACGTCCGCGGCCTCAACACGGCCGCGACACTGTGGTGCTCGGCCGCCGTGGGATCCCTTGCGGGGTCGGGGTTGTACGCGGTGGCCCTGGCCGGGACGGCGGTCGTGGTCGGGGTGAACGTGGTGCTGCGCCCGCTCGGGCGCGTCGTCGACCGCCGCCCGGACTCGGGTGAGGAAACCCCGGCCCGCTACGAGTTCCAGGCCGTGACCCGCGACGACTCCGAGGCACACGTGCGCGCGTTGCTCGTACAAGCGTTGGCGCGCACGGACTTCCGGCTGCTGTCGGTGCTGAGCACGGACCGCCCGCAGGACCGCACGGTCGAGGTCCGCGCCGAGCTGGCCGCCGATCAGCGCGACGACGCCCAGATGGAGTCCGCGGTGTCCCGGCTGTCGCTGGAGCCCGCGGTCACCAGCGTGCGCTGGGAAGCCGTGCCGGCTTAGCCGAGGAACTCCTCGAGCAGCTCGCCGAACCGGCCGGGCTGCTCGAGGTTCACCATGTGCGCGGCGCCGGGCACCCGGGCCCGGTTCGCGTGCGGCGCCGCACCCTCCACCAGGTCGGCGACGGCGAAGATGTCGGAGGAGTCCAGGTCGCCGGTCACAACGAGCGTGCGGGTGCGGATCTCCGCGACCCGGCCGATCGCACTCAGTTCGATGCCCGGATCGGGGGCGCCGTGGCCCTGGCCGAAGTTGTCGACCAGCATGTCCCGGCACACCCGCCGGACTGCCGGGTCGACCTCGGCGGGTGTGCGGTGCGGGCCGTCGACCCACAACCGCAGGACGCACTCCAGGACCGCGGCGCCGTCGCCCGACCGGGCCGCCGCGCCCGCCTCGGCCAGCAGGCGCAGCACGAACGGGTCCTGGAACTCCATCCCGCTGATCCCCGGCGAGCTGAGGAACAGGCCCGCCGCCCGGTCGGGGTAGGCCAGGGCGAAGTCCAGGAAGACCCGGCTGCCGAGTGAGCAGCCGACCAGCACCGGGCGCTCCACGGCCAAGGCGTCGAGGAGCTGCTTCAAGTCCTCGCGGTGGGAGAAGGGACCCGACGGGTCCGACGAGCCGCCGCTGCCGCGGGCGTCGTAGCGGATCACGCGGTGCGCACCGGCGAAGCGGGTGAACTGCTCCGCCCACATCGCGCGGGTCATCCCGCCCGCGTGCAGGAACACCACCGGCGGGCCTTCGCCGCGCTCCTCGTAGGACAGGTGGCCGTCGGCGAGCTCGATGCGTTCCCCCATGCCCGCCACGGTACCGAAAAGGCCTCCCCGCCGGGACCGGCGAGGAGGCCTTTCGGCAAGCGGGGAACCCTTACGCGTTCGTCATCTTCCGCAACACGTACTGCAGGATGCCGCCGTTGCGGTAGTAGTCCGCCTCACCCGGGGTGTCGATGCGGACGTCCGCCTCGAACTCCACCTTCGTACCGTCCTGCTTGGTCGCCGTGACGTGCACGGTGCGCGGGGTCTCGCCGTCGTTCAGCTTGGTGATGCCCGAGATGTCGAACGTCTCGGTGCCGTCCAGCTTCAGCGACGCCGCCGACTCGCCCTGCGGGAACTGCAGCGGGATGACGCCCATGCCGATCAGGTTCGACCGGTGGATGCGCTCGAACGACTCGGTGATCACCGCGCGCACGCCCAGCAGCGAGGTGCCCTTGGCCGCCCAGTCGCGCGACGAGCCCGAGCCGTACTCCTTGCCGCCCAGCACGACCAGGGGGGTGCCGGCCGCCGCGTAGTTCTGCGCCGCGTCGTAGATGAACGACTGCGGGGCGTCGTCCTGGGTGAAGTCGCGGGTGTAGCCGCCCTGCACGTCGTCCAGCAGCTGGTTGCGCAGCCGGATGTTCGCGAAGGTGCCGCGGATCATCACCTCGTGGTTGCCGCGCCGCGAGCCGTAGGAGTTGAAGTCCTTCTTCTCCACGCCGTGCTCGGTCAGGTACTGCGCGGCCGGTGTCCCCGGCTTGATCGCGCCGGCGGGGGAGATGTGGTCGGTGGTGACCGAGTCGCCCAGCTTCGCCAGCACGCGCGCGCCGGAGATGTCGGTGACCGGCGCCGGCTCGGCCTGCATGCCCTCGAAGTACGGGGGCTTCCGGACGTAGGTGGACTCGGCGTCCCACTCGAAGGTCTTGCCTTCGGGGGTGGGCAGCGCCTTCCAGCGGTCGCCGCCGTCGAAGACGTCGGCGTAGTCCTTGGTGAACATCTCCTGCGTGATCGAGGAGTCGATGGTCTCCTGGATCTCCTGCGGCGTCGGCCAGATGTCCTTCAGGAACACGTCGGTGCCGTCGGTGGCCTGGCCCAGCGGCTGGTTCGCGAAGTCGAAGTCCATCGTCCCGGCCAGCGCGTACGCGATGACCAGCGGCGGCGACGCCAGGTAGTTCATCTTGACGTCGGGGTTGATCCGGCCTTCGAAGTTCCGGTTGCCCGAAAGCACCGAAACCGCGGTGAGGTCGTTCTCCTGGATCGCCGCGGAGATCTCGTCCGAGAGCGGGCCGGAGTTGCCGATGCACGTGGTGCAGCCGTAGCCGACCAGGTGGTAGCCCAGCTTCTCCAGGTACGGCCAGAGGCCGGCCTTGTTGTAGTAGTCGGTGACGACCTGCGAGCCCGGTGCCATCGACGTCTTGACCCACGGCTTCACCGCGAGGCCCTTGTCCACGGCGTTGCGCGCGAGCAGCGCGGCGCCGAGCATGACCGACGGGTTCGAGGTGTTGGTGCACGAGGTGATCGAGGCGATCACCACGGCGCCGTGGTCGAGCACGAACTCGCCGCGGTCGGAGGTCGAGACCTTGACCGGCTTGCTCGGGCGGCCCGAGGCGCCGTTCGCGGCGGAGACGATCACCGGCGCGGCGTCGTCCTCGGCGAACGACAGCGACGGCGCGTCACTGGCCGGGAAGGACTCCTCCGAGGCTTCGTCCATCTTCGTGTGCGGGGTGGTGTCTTCGCCGTCGACGTAGTCGTGCACCGACTTGCGGAACGACGACTTCGCGTCGGTCAGCTCGATGCGGTCCTGCGGGCGCTTCGGGCCGGCGATCGACGGGACGACCGTCGAGAGGTCGAGCTCGATGTACTCGGAGAACTGCGGCTCGTGGGACGGGTCGTGCCAGAGGCCCTGCTCCTTGGCGTAGGCCTCGACCAGGGCGACCTGCTCGGCCGAGCGGCCGGTCAGCTTGAGGTAGCGGACGGTCTCCTCGTCGATCGGGAAGATCGCCGCGGTGGAGCCGAACTCGGGGCTCATGTTGCCGATGGTGGCGCGGTTGGCCAGCGGCACCGCGCTCACGCCGTCGCCGTAGAACTCGACGAACTTGGAGACCACGCCGTGGCGGCGCAGCATCTCGGTGATGGTCAGCACGACGTCGGTCGCGGTGACGCCGGTGGGGATCTCGCCGGTCAGCTTGAAGCCGACGACGCGCGGGATCAGCATCGACACCGGCTGGCCCAGCATGGCGGCCTCGGCCTCGATGCCGCCGACGCCCCAGCCCAGCACGCCCAGGCCGTTGACCATGGTGGTGTGCGAGTCGGTGCCGACGCAGGAGTCGGGGTAGGCCTGCCCGTTACGGGACATCACCGTGCGCGCGAGGTGCTCGATGTTGACCTGGTGCACGATGCCGGTGCCCGGCGGGACGACCTTGAACTCGTCGAAGGCGCCCTGGCCCCAGCGCAGGAACTGGTAGCGCTCGCGGTTGCGCTCGTACTCGATCTCGACGTTGCGCTCGAAGGCGTCGGGGGTGCCGAAGACGTCGATGATCACCGAGTGATCGATGACCAGCTCGGCCGGGGCGAGCGGGTTCACCTTGTCGGGGTCGCCGCCGAGGTCCGTGACCGCTTCGCGCATGGTGGCGAGGTCGACGACGCAGGGGACGCCGGTGAAGTCCTGCATGATCACGCGGGCCGGCGTGAACTGGATCTCGATGGAGGGGTCGGCGTTCGGGTCCCACGAGCCCAGCGCGCGGATGTGGTCGGCGGTGATGTTCGCGCCGTCCTCGGTGCGCAGCAGGTTCTCGAGCAGGATCTTCAGGCTGTACGGCAGGCGCTCGGCGCCCTCGACCTTGTTCAGGCGGAACACCTCGTACGAGGCGTCTCCGACCTTCAGCGTGTCTTTGGCGCCGAAGCTGTCCTTGCTGGCAGGTGCGGTCACGTCTAACTCCAGTGGCATGGACTTCCGCGCCGGTGCGGCGGTCGAGTCCCGGGTCAGTGCGGTCAGTTCGGGTGTCGTGCGGGTCCGCACAGGGGCGGACGGCGAGTCTTGCGCACCCCCACCGTAGGACCGGATTCGGGATGGCACACCTCGCGGTGCCCCAAACAGTACGCGTGTCCTGTTTGGGGTTCAAGACGACACGCGGTGTGGGCTGCGCCATCCGCACAGGGGGTCCCTCAATAAGGGGAATTGGTGCCTACGGTGTGTAAGTTTCCGCTGAGGCTTGTGATAGTGGTGTGACTGCAGTGACGCGCGATGTGCGCAGGTGAGCGGAGGTGGCGGTCATGCTGGGACGGCGTCGGAGCTGGGGGGTGCCCGGCACGCGCCGTGGACTGACCGTGAGCACCCTGGCCTTGGTGATCTTGTTCGGCGCGGGCGGCACGGGCCTCGCGGCGCCCCCGCCGCCGCCGAACCCGAGCGACTCGGAGCTGAACAACAGCAAAGCCCAGGCGAACGCGAAGGCCGGCGAGGTCGGCCGGCTGACCAACCAGCTGGCCCAGGCCGAGCAGAAGCTGTCGCAGCTGCAGGACGACGTCGAGCTCAAGCAGGAAGAGGCCAACAAGGCCCTGGTCGACCTGCAGTCCGCCCAGGACGCCGCGGCGCAGGCCGAGAACGACGCCAAGGCCGCCCGGACCGAGGCGGACGCCGCGGCCGGAGCGATCGAGAAAGCGCGCAACGACCTGAAGTCGTTCGCCGCCGCCAGCTTCCAGCAGGGCAGCACGGTCGGCTCGCTCTCGGCGTACCTGAGCGCCGACAGCCCGAAGGACATGCTGGCCCGCGCGCAGCTGCTCGACGCCGTCGGCGGCGACCGGCTCAACGCCCTCGACCGGCTCCAGCAGGCGCAGACCGACAAGTCGAACAAGGACTCCGCGGCCCGCAAGGCCGCCGAGATCGCCCAGCAGAAGCAGGACGCCGCGCGTCAGGCGAAGGACGGCGCCGACGCCGCCCAGACCGCCGCCGTCAGCGCGCAGGACAACCAGCAGACGCAGAACTCGGCGCTCGAGGCCAACAAGTCGAGCGTCGAGCAGCAGCTCTACACCGCGCAGGCCAAGGTCAACGGCCTGCAGGGGCAGCGCCAGCGCTACCAGGACTGGCTCGCGCAGAAGCAGCGTGAGGACGACGAGCGGGCCCGGCAGGCCGCGCTCGCGTCGTCCGGGGGAGGTGGCGGTGGCCGCCCGCCGGCCGGGTCGCGCCCGTCGGCCCCGGCCGGCGCGTCGATCGAAGCCGTGATCGCCCGGGCGCTGTCCAAGCTCGGCATGCCCTACGCCTGGGGCGGCGGCAACGCGAGCGGGCCGACCCGCGGCATCCGCGACGGCGGTGTCGCCGACCGCTACGGCGACTACAACAAGATCGGCTTCGACTGCTCCGGCCTGATGATCTACGCCTTCGCCGGGGTCCGGTCGCTGTCGCACTACAGCGGCTACCAGTACACGTCCGGACGCCGGGTCCCGCTGTCGCAGATGCGCCGCGGCGACATGCTGTTCTGGGGCGGCGGCGCCGGTATCCACCACGTCGCGCTGTACCTCGGCGGCGGCCAGATGGTCGAGGCGCCGCAGTCCGGGCTCCGCGTCCGGATCGCGCCGGTGCGTTACGGCGGGATCATGCCGTACGCGACCCGTCTGGTCGGCTGAGTCAGGCGTCGCGCTTCAGCTTGCGCCAGCCACCGGCCCGGTTGTTCGCGATGATCTGCCGGAACATCGCGGTGAGCGCGGGCGCGTTGATCGGCTCGCCTTCGCGGAACGCGACGGTCCGGGCGGTCTGGTTGCCGTGCCCGGCGGTGATGATGCCCTCGGGGTCGGGGACGATGCCGCCGTCGTAGACGAAGACGTTGACGTGGTCCTTCGCCGCGAGCAGCGCGCAGACATTGCCCTCCAGCACGAAGTACGGCTGCCGGGTGCGCTTGATCGTCTCGGTCACCTCGGGGTCCGCCGCGTGGACGAGCTCGCGGACCTCCCGGCAGAGCGCCTGCTGCCACTCGGGCAAGCCGTCGATGTAGGCGTCGACGCGCGGTTCGACGGTGTAGGTCATGGGCCGAGTATCGCCGAAACTCGCTCGACCGCGCCGCCGTCCCGCCCCAGGATCACCGGGTGGACGACGAACTCGACGCGCTGCGGCGCTCCCGGATGCGCTGGAACGCGCCCCTTTCCGAAGCCCATGCCGAGCTGCTGCTCGACCGGATGGCTCTCACCGGAACGGTGACCGACCTCGGATGCGGCTGGGGCGAACTGCTGCTGCGGGCCGTCGCCCGGACGCCCGGCCTGCGCGGGGTCGGCGTCGACACCGACAGCACCGGCCTCGAACGCGGGCGGGCGGCGGCCGTGGACCGCGACGTCGAGTTCGTCGAGGCGGATGCCGCGACCTGGGAAACGCCGGCCGAGCGGGCGTTCTGCATCGGCGCGTCGCACGCCTTCGGCCCGTCCCGGGCCGCCCTGGAGCGCCTCGCGACGGTGGTCCCGGCCGGCGGCCGGCTGCTCTACGGTGACGGCTTCTGGGCCGCGCCGCCGAGCCCGGCCGCGGTCGGGATCTTCGGCGACGACGTCCTGACCTTGCCGGATCTGCTCGACGCCGCCGGCACCGCGGGCTGGCGGGTGCTCCACCTGAGCACCGCGGACCAGCTCGAATGGGACGACTTCGAGTCGACGTCCCGGGCCCGGTGGCAGGAGTGGCTGCTGGCCCACCCGGCCGACCCGCGGGCGCCCGAGGTGCGCGCCTGGCTCGACGAGCGGCTGCGGCAGTACGTCGGGGAGTACCGCGGTGTGCTGGGCTTCTCCTACCTCGTGCTGGGCCGCTAGGGTCCCGGGGTGCGGTACGCGGGGATCGTGGTGGCCGGCGGATCGGCCCGCAGACTGTCCGGAGTGGACAAGCCGGCCCTGTCGGTGGGCGGAAAGCCGTTGCTGGCCCGCGCGATCCACGCCCTCGACGGCGCCCAACGGGTGATCGCGGTCGGCCCGCGCCGGCCCGGTTTCGACGTCGTGTGGACCCGCGAGCCCGTGCCGGGCACCGGGCCGGTGGCCGCGGTGGCCGCCGGGCTCGTCTTCGTGCCCGAGGACGTCGAAGCGGTCGCCGTGCTCGCCGCCGACCTGCCCGGTGTCCGCCGGTCCACAGTGGACCGGCTGGTGGCCGCCGTCGGCGGGGCCGATGGCGCCGTCCTGGTCGACGCGGCGGGCGCCCGGCAGTGGCTGCTCGGCGTCTGGCGGGTGCCGGCGCTGCGGGCCGCGCTGCCGGAGCACCCGGAGAACGCGGCCCTGCGCCGGACGCTCGGCGCGCTGGACATCGTGGACGTCCCGGCCGAGCCGGGGGAGGCCGACGACATCGACACCCCCGAGGACCTCGACCGGCACTCCTGATCCGGTGCTTCACAGATGTCACACCGGGCACCGTGTTGGCTACCCTCACGGGCCTTCGCGCCCGTCCGCGTGCCGGACGGACGAACGACCGGGGGACGCAGTACGGTCGCACCGCGTGATCACCGTCGCGGGGCGGCGCACGGACTCAACAAGGAGGCAGAGTGACCGAGCCCGGCTACGCCGAGGGCGGGAACGGCCAGCAGGCCGCTACGCCGGCCCGGGACGCCCAGTTGCTGGAGCGGACCGTGTTCGAGGTCAAGCGGATCATCGTCGGCCAGGACCGCCTGGTCGAACGGATGCTGGTCGGCCTGCTGGCCAAGGGCCACCTGCTGCTCGAAGGCGTGCCCGGCGTCGCGAAGACGCTGGCCGTCGAGACGTTCGCGCGGGTCGTCGGGGGCTCGTTCTCGCGCGTGCAGTTCACCCCGGACCTGGTGCCGGCCGACATCCTCGGCACCCGCATCTACCGCCAGGGCGCCGAGCGCTTCGACGTCGAGCTCGGCCCGGTCGTGGCCAACTTCGTGCTCGCCGACGAGATCAACCGCGCGCCGGCGAAGGTGCAGTCGGCGATGCTCGAGGTGATGGCCGAGCGGCACGTGTCCATCGGCGGGCAGACGTTCCCGATGCCGGACCCCTTCCTCGTGCTCGCCACGCAGAACCCGATCGAGAACGAGGGCGTGTACCCGCTGCCGGAAGCGCAGCGTGACCGGTTCCTGTTCAAGATCCTCGTCGAGTACCCCTCCGCCGAGGAGGAGCGCGAGATCATCTACCGGATGGGCGTCACGCCGCCCACCCCGCACGAGGTGCTCAGCCCGGGCGAGCTCGTCCGCCTGCAGGGCGTCGCCGCGCAGGTCTTCGTGCACCACGCGCTGGTCGACTACGTCGTGCGGCTCGTGCTGACCACCCGCACGCCGAACGACCACGGCCTCGCCGACGTCGCCGGCTGGGTGTCCTACGGCGCCTCGCCGCGCGCCAGCCTCGGCATCATCGCCGCCGCGCGGGCGCTGGCCCTGGTCCGCGGCCGCGACTACGTGCTGCCGCAGGACGTCGTCGACGTCGTGCCGGATGTGCTGCGCCACCGCCTCGTGCTGTCCTACGACGCCCTCGCCGACGGCGTCCCCATCGACCACATCATCACCCGCGTGCTGCAGACCGTGCCGTTGCCGCAGGTCTCGGCCCGGCCGCAGGGCGGGGCCGGCCAGGGCGGCCCGGTCCCGGCGGGCGCGCCGGTCAGGTAACCCGCGATGGCGAAGAACGAGAAGGGCGAGCGCCCTTCGTGGGCCCCGCCGGTCCTGCGCGGCGACCGGCTGGAGGCCGGGCTCCGCACACTGGAGCTCGACGTCCGCCGCCGGCTCGACGGCCTGCTGCAGGGCAACCACCTCGGCCTGGTGCCGGGGCCGGGGTCCGAGCCCGGCGAGGCGCGGCCCTACCAGCCCGGCGACGACGTGCGCCGGATGGACTGGGCCGTCACCGCCCGCACCACGACCCCGCACATCCGCGAGACCGTGGCCGACCGCGAGCTGGAGACCTGGGTGGTCGCCGACCTGTCGGCGAGCCTCGACTTCGGCACGGCGCTGTGCGAGAAGCGCGACCTGGTGGTCTGCGCGGTCGCGGCGGTCGCGCACCTGACCGGGGGCGGCGGCAACCGGATCGGCGCGCTGCTGTCCAACGGCGCCGAGACCACCCGCGTCCCCGCCCGCGGCGGCCTCGCGCACGCCCGCGGCCTGGTCCGCAAGATCGCCGCGGCCCCGCGGGCGCCGGAGGGCACCCGCGGTGACTTCGCCGACGCCCTGGAGGCCCTGCGCCGGCCGCCGCGCCGCCGTGGCCTGGCCGTGGTGATCTCCGACTTCCTGGGCGAGCCGACCTGGGAGCGGCCGCTGCGGGCGCTCGGCGGGCGCCACGAACTGATCGCGATCGAAGTCCTCGACCCGCGCGACATCGACCTGCCCGAGGTGGGGACCGTCGTGCTGGCCGACCCGGAGACAGGGAAACAGCGCGAAGTGCACGCTTCGGCCTTGCTGCGCAAGGAGTTCGGGGCCGCGGCCCACGCCCACCGGCAGACGGTCGCGGCCGGCCTGCGGCGCGCGGGTGCGGCGCACCTGACGCTGCGCACCGACGCCGACTGGATCGCCGACATGGTCCGGTTCGTCGTCGCCCGCAAGCGGCGCTGGTCCGGGGGTGTCGCGTGAGGGAGCGTGCGACCGAACCATTCAGCACCGCGCCTTCGGCGAACGCCGCACCGAGCGTCAGCGAGGTGGGCGCGTGAGCTTGACGGGTTTCACGGCGCCGTGGTGGTTCCTGCTGCTGATCGCCGTGGCCGCGGTCGCCGTCGGGTACGTCCTGGCGCAGCGGGCGCGCCGGAAGCGGACCATGCGGTTCGCGAACCTGGAACTGCTGGAGAAGGTCGCGCCGAAGAGCCAGGGCTGGGTCCGGCACGTGCCGGCGGTGCTGATCGTGCTGTCGCTGCTGCTGCTGACCGTGGCGCTGGCCGGGCCGACCGCCGAGCAGAAGGTGCCGCGCAACCGGGCCACCGTGATGCTGGTGATCGACGTGTCGCTGTCGATGGAGGCCACCGACGTCGCGCCGACGCGGCTGAAGGCGGCCCAGGACGCGGCGACGCAGTTCGCGCAGAACATGACGCCCGGGATCAACCTGGGGCTGATCTCCTTCGCGGGCACGGCGACGGTACTGGTCAACCCGACCACCGACCGCAACGGCGTCATCAAGGCGATCGACAACCTGAAGCTGGCGCAGTCCACGGCCACCGGTGAAGGCATCTTCGCGGCCCTGCAGTCGGTGGAGAGCTTCTCCAGCGTCGTCGGCGGCGCCGACGGACCGCCGCCGGCGCGGATAGTGCTGATGTCGGACGGCAAGCAGACGGTCCCGGAGGACCTGTACGCGGCCCGCGGCGGCTACACGGCGGCGCAGGCGGCGAAGCAGGCGGGCGTGCCGATCTCGTCGATCTCCTTCGGCACCACGCACGGCTCGGTCGACATCGAAGGCAAGGCCCAGCCGGTGAGCGTGGACGACGAGTCGCTGCGCGAGATCGCGCGCCTGTCCGGCGGCGAGTTCTACAAGGCGGCCAGCGCGGAAGAGCTGAAGAAGGTCTACGGCGACCTCGGCGAGCAGATCGGCTACGAGATCAAGGACGCCGACGCGAGCAAGCCGTGGCTGGTCGTCGGAACGCTGATCCTGATGCTGGGCGCCGCGGCGAGCCTGTTCTACGGCCAGCGGCTTCCTTGAGCGAGGGCGGCACTTTCACGTGAAAGTGCCGCCCTTCTTCAGGCGCGGCGGACGCCGTACAGGCTCCCCGCCAGGAGGGTGACGCCGGAGAGCGTGCCGCTGACGAACGGGACCCACGGCAGCGCCGACGTCCCGAGCAGGGCCAGGCCCACCACACCGAGCACCGTCAGGACCGCGCCGACGACGAGGATCGAGCGCGTCTTCCACGCCGAGGCCAATGCCACGAAGTGCAGCCCGACGATCGTGGCGATCCACGCGACGTTCGCCTGCACCGGCGCGTCGAGCAGGCTGAGCACGAAGAACCCGGCGATCAGCAGCACCACTTCGCCGATGACGATCACCCGGTAGCTCGGCCCGAACATCGGCCGGTCGTCCAAGGTCGGGCGGCCGCCCGCGCGGAAGCCGACGACCACCACGGCCGCCAGCGCCAGAACCGCGAGGCCGCGCAGGATCCAGCCGGCCAGGGCGGGGAGCGGGTCACCGGAGTTGACCAGGACGAACACGGTACCGAATGCGGCGCCGATGAGCGCCCCCAGGAATTGCTGTCGCACCGGGCGAACCTACCGGACGCCGATCAGGCCTCCGGAACGGCGAACCCGTTCTGCCGCCAGGCCTCGTAGATCGCGATCGCCGCGGTGTTGGCGAGGTTGAGCGAACGGCTGGTCGGCAGCATCGGCAGCCGCACCCGGTCGGTGACCTCGGGCGCCTGCTGGACGTAGGCGGGCAGGCCCACCGACTCCGGCCCGAACAGCAGGACGTCGCCGGGGGTGTAGGCGACGTCGGTGTGCAGCCGGGTGGCCGACGCGCTGAACGCGTAGACGTTCGCCGGCAGCAGGGCCTGCCACGCCGCGTCGAGGTCCGCGTGCACCCGGACCCGCGCGAGGTCGTGGTAATCGAGCCCGGCGCGCCGCAGTTGCTTGTCCTCGAGGGTGAACCCGAGCGGCTCGACCAGGTGCAGCTCGCAGCCGGTGTTGGCCGCGAGGCGGATCGCGTTGCCCGTGTTGGGCGGGATTTCGGGGTGGTAGAAGAGAACGCGGAACACCGGCTCAGCCCTCGGCCAGGAACTTGGCGTACTGCTCGCGCACGGGCGCCGGCGGCGCGGCCGGGCGGATCGTCGCCGGGTCGATGAAGACGTACCGCAGGGTCGCCTCGCTGATCAGCGCGCCGCCGCGGCGGATCTCGAAGTCGTGGACCATCGACGTCGTCCCGAGGTGCGTGACGAACTGCGCCACGACCAGCTCCTCGTCGTACCGGGCCGGCGCGCGGAACTTCAGGTTCGCCTCCGCGACCACGACGTCCGTGCGGTGGGCGAGGAACTCGTCGTGCGAACCGAACAGGGCCTTCTCCGCCTCGAACGCGCACATGTCCACATAGGCCATGTAGTGGGCGTTGAACACGATGCCCTGGCCGTCACACTCGTGGTAACGCACGCGCAGTGGCATTTCGACGATCGGCCGGCGGGGTTCGGTCACCGGGCCAATCTAGCGAGCGTCCTCAGCCGTGCAGCACGCGGTACGCGGTGGCCGCGCCGGGCTGCAGCGGTACCGGCTGGGTGCCTATCAGCGTGCGGACGTCGAGGAACTGCGTCCCGACGGCTTCCGCGGGCACCAGGTCCGTCGCCCGCTCGACCAGCAGCCGGACCACCGCCGCGGCGACGTCGTCGGGCAGGGCGGGGGAGCAGACCAGCAGGTTCGCGACGCCGATCGTGCCCAGCGCGCCGACACCGCGGTAGGCGCCCTCGGGCACCTGGACCTGGTCGTACACCGGCCCGTACGCGGCACGCAGCGTGGGGACCAGGGCGTCGAGGGGGAGCAGCGCGATCGGCGTCGTGCGGGTGAGGTCCGCGAGCTTCGGGGTCGGCACGCCGCCGGACCACAGCATCGCGTCGACGTGCCGGTCGGCCAGGGCGTGGACGGCGTCGTCGAACAGCAGGTGCCGCGCGTCGACCGCGACACCCGCGTTCGCGAACACACGCTCGCCCAGCTGCGCCGCGCCGGACCCGCCCGCGCCGAGCGACACCGGGCGGCCCGCGAGGTCGGCGAGCCGACGTACCGGGCCGTCCGCGCGCACCACGAGCTGCAGGTAGTTCTCGTAGACGCGGCCGAGCGCGAGCAGCGGCACCTTCCCGGTGAACGGCGCGCCGCCGCCGAGCGCCGTCTGCGCGACGTCGGCCAGCACCAGCCCGAGATCGGCGCGCCCGCTCCGCACGAGGTCGACGTTGGCGACGCTCGCCTCGGTCGGCACGGCGGTGGCGTGCAGCAGCGGTTCGGCGCGGCCGAGTTCGGTCGCCAGCAGCTCGGCGAAGGCGAGGTAGAAGCCGCCGCGCTCGCCGGCGGCGATGGTGAGCGTCCGCTCGGGACCGGCGTAGCCGGACGACGAGCACCCGGCCAGGGCCAGGCCGAGGCCGCCGAGCAGGGCGGTGCGGCGGGTGAGCGTCATGGCACCTCCTCCGCGAGCGGCAGCGTGACGCGCACTTCGAGGCCGTGCGGCTCGGCCTGGCGCAGTGCGAGCACACCGCCGCGGGTGCGCACCTGCTGGTGCGCGATGGCGAGGCCGAGCCCGGTCCCCCGGGGAGCGCCTTCGCCGCCGGCGCGCCAGAACCGTTCCGTCGCCCGTGCACGGTCCTCAGTGGACAGTCCGGGACCGTCGTCGCGGACGACGAGCGTCGCCGTTCCGTCGCCGGATTCCCAGTCGGTGGTGATCTTCGCGCCACGGCCCGCGTAGTGGACGGCGTTGTCCAGCAACACATCCAGGATCTGCGCGAGCTCGCCTTCGGGGCAGCGGACGATCACCGGCTCGTCGTGCCCCGGCGGCGGGACGAGCGCAGCGCCCGCGTCGTCGGCGGCCGGGCGCCAGGCGTCGACGCGCTCGGCGAGCACGGAGGCGAGGTCGCACGGCTCGTCCGCGGCGCCGGCCGCGACCCGGGTCGCGGTGCTCTCGGCCAGGGCGAGCGCGAGCAGGCCGTCCAGCAGCTTCTCGAGGCGCTCGACCTCGGCCACGGTTGCCCGGTAGGTGGCGCCTTCCGCTTGGCCCGCCAGGGAATCGACACGCAGGCGCAGCGCGGCCATCGGGTTCCGCAGCTGGTGCGAGGCGTCGGCGACCAGCCGGTGCTGCTGGTCGGCGGCCTCCAGCACCGCCTCGGACATCCGGTTGACCTCGGCGGCCAGCGACCGCAGCTCCCGCGGCCCGGCCCGTTCCGGGACGTGCGCCCGGTGCCCGGCGGCGACGGCCAGCACGCCCGTCTCCAGCTCGTGCAACGGCCGCACCATCCACCGGGCCAGCAGCACCGCGAGCAGCACGAAGACGACGGCGACCAGCAGCGCGCCGGCGGCGATGGTGCCCCAGCGGGCGGCGACGTCCGCGGCGGCCGCCGTCACCGACGCCCGCAGCACGACGACCCCGGCCACCCGGGTGCCGGTGCCGACCGGGCGCGCGAAGTACGCCGGCTCGGTCGACAGCGGCCCGAGCCGGTCGACGCGCGGGCCGGGCTCGTTGCGCATGGTCGCCTCGACCAGCTCGTGGACGGCGGGGTCGGCGGCGGTCAGCCCGCCCGCCTGGACCAGCGGCAGGCGCCGCGCGTCGACGATGACGACACCTTCGCCGTACAGCTCGGCGTAGCGCGTCGCGTCGGCGGCGAGCGCGGCCGCGTCGCGGGTGTCGACCGCCTGCTGGGCCAGCACGACGAACCGGTCGACGTCGGCCGTGCGGGAGATGACCAGCTCCTGGGTGCGCTGCTCGGCCGTGGACAGCAGCAGCGGCACGGCGAACGCGGCCACCACCGCGAGCGCCAGGGCGACCAGGACCACCAGCAGGCGGGTGCGCATCGCTCAGTCCCGGCCGAGCCGGTAGCCGAAACCGCGGATCGTGGTGAGCAGGCCCGGCCGGTCGAGCTTCGCGCGCAACCCGGTCAGGTGGACGTCGAGCGAGCGCGAGACCGCGAGGTAGGCGTCACCCCAGACCTCGTCCATCAGCTGCTGGCGGCTGACCGCGGTGCCGGGGCGCGTGGCGAGCACCGCCAGGATCTCGAACTCCTTGGTGGTCAGCGCGACGTCGGCGCCGCCGACCCGCACCCGGCGGGCGGCCAGGTCGATCTCGACGTCGTCGACGCGCACGACGTCACCGGCCGGGGCGTCCCGGGCGACCGCGCGCCGCGCGACGGCGTCCATCCGGGCCAGCAGTTCCGCGAGCCGTACGGGTTTGGTCAGGTAGTCGTCCGCGCCGAGGCGCAGGCCGCGCACGACCGACCGCTCGTCACCGCGGGCGGTCAGCACGATCACCGGCACCGGGGAGACGGCGCGGATCTTGCGGAGGACGTCGAGGCCGTCGATGTCGGGCAGTCCCAGGTCGAGCAGGACGAGGTCGGCCTCGCGGTGGCGGTGCAGCGCGTCGGCGCCGCGGCCGACGCTGGTGACCGGATGGCCGCGCGCGTGCAGCGACTCGGCGAGCGCGCCGGCGACCCCGGCGTCGTCTTCGACGAGGAGCACGCGCACGGCCATCCCTTTCTCAGCGCTCGCCCGCGGCCACCGGTTCGGGCCGTTCCTCCAGCTCCGAGCTCTTCGAAGTCTCCCGCATTGTGCCGTAGACGATGAGGGAAACCAGGACGCAGCCCGCGACGTAGAAGAAGAACACCGACTCGTGCCCGGCGCTCTTCAGCGCCTGCGCGATCAGCTCGGCCGTGCCGCCGAAGATCGCGACGGTCAGCGCGTAGGGCAGGCCGACGCCGATGGCCCGGATCTTCGTCGGGAACAGCTCGGCCTTCACGATCGCGTTGATCGACGTGTACCCGGCGACGACCACCAGACCGGCCAGGACGAGGAAGAACGCGCCGACCGGGTTCCGCGTCGAGCCCATGATCGTCATGATCGGGACGGTCAGCAGCGTGCCGGCGATGCCGAAGAACAGCAGCAGCGGCCGGCGGCCGATCCGGTCGGACAGCTTGCCCGCGAGGGGCTGCAGGATCGCGGCCAGGAGGATCGCCGAGAACAGGATGATCGTGACCGTGCGGCGCGGGATGTGGGCGGTGTTCTCGAGGAACTTCTGGCTGTAGGTGGCGAAGGTGTAGAACGCCACCGTGCCGCCGAGGGTGAGGCCGACGACGAGCGCGATCTCCTTGGGGTACTTGGCCAGCGCGCGCAACGTGCCGCGATCCCCGGCCGCCGCGCTGCCCTTCTCCTTGGTGAAGCTTTCGGACTCGTCCATGCCGCGGCGCAGCCACATCACGCTGAGCGCGGCGACCGTGCCGACGCCGAACGCGATCCGCCAGCCCCACGCCGTCAGCTGCTGTTCGGTGAGCAGGGCCTGCAGGATCAGCTGCAGCCCGAGGGCCAGCAGCTGGCCGCCGTAGAGCGTCACGTACTGGAAGCTGGAGTAGAAGCCGCGCTTGCCGGGAGTGGCCACTTCGGACAGGTACGTCGCCGAGGTGGAGTACTCGCCGCCGACCGAGAGGCCCTGGATCAGCCGGGCGACGAGCAGCAGGATCGGCGCGGCGATCCCGATCGTCTGGTAGCCGGGGGTGACGGCGATCAGCAGCGACCCGCCGGCCATGAGCGTCACCGACAGCACGAGCGCGCTGCGCCGCCCGAACCGGTCGGCGAACCGGCCGAGCATCCACCCGCCGAGCGGCCGCATGAGGAACCCGACGGCGAACACCGCGGCGGTCCCGAGGAACGCCGCCGTCGTGTCGCTCGTGGGGAAGAAGGACTTGGCGAAGTAGGTGGTGAACGCCGCGTAGGCGTACCAGTCGTACCACTCGACCAGATTGCCGATCGAGCCGCGCAACACGTTGCCGATAACGCGTTTCTCGTTCACGCCCGCGGCGCCGGTGCCGTTGATCCGGGTTGTCATCGTCGACCTCCTGTGTTGCGACTCACGGTGACCAACCGGGAGTGCGGTAGCAAGGTCGGGGGACGGTTCCTAACACCCGCTTAGGACACATCCGCGCATCGCCCGGGCCGGGCTACCGGCCCAGGACGGGCACCATCCGCGACAACAGGTAGGTGCACGCCCAGCGCGCCTCGGTGCCCTTCGGATCGATCGCACCCTTGGCCAGCTTCGGCGCGAGCTTCCGCGGCTCGGGGATCGTCGTCGGGTCGTCGGCGCCCTGGAGCGCGACCGTCCAGTCGAGCTGGGTCAGCCGCGAGATCTCGCTCGCGACGATCAGCCGGCGCACCTTCGGATCGTTCTCCAGCACCTGCACCACGAGGTCGGCGTTCTCCTGGCCCGGCAGCTTCGCGATCACGCTCACCGAGTTGGTCCGCAGCGTCGCGGTATCGCCCTCGACGGCCCACTTCCGGAACCAGTCGGCGGCTTTCCCGGAGACGACGCTGCCCAAGCTGACGTCGGTCCGGTGCGCCGTCGGCGTGTTCCGCAGGGGACCGGGGTCGCCTCGTTCGACCCCGGCGAGCAGCGCCGCCCGGCTTGCCTTGTCGACGATCAGCAGGTTCGAGTGCGTGATGTCCTTGCGCCACATGTCGACCCCCAGGACGTGCTCGTACGCCTCGATCAGGTCGACCGAAGCCGTGCGCCGACCGGTCTCGACCATGCCGAGCAGCGACTTGGAGAATCGGATCTTCTTCGCCATCTCGGTGAGGGAAAGGCCCGCGGCCTCACGTTCGTCCCGGAGCCGGGAGCCCGGCACGGTCGTCGGGGGTGTGGACACTCTGTGGACCCTTCGCGACTTAATCTCACTCGCTGTGCTAGCGATGTTACAGACATGCCGCACCGCCAGGGAGACGTCGTGTCCGCAGTGATTCACATCGATCCTGATGCGATCCATCCCGTGATCGACGGGCTGTGGCACCGGACGTGGGTGCGCGGCATCCCGGTGCCTGGCGAGCGTTTGTCGATGATGTGCGGTGCCGAGGCTGTGGTGACATTCGCGGCGCTGTCGGAACGCCGGGCACGCGGCGCCCCACACCAGTGCCCGCGCTGCGAGGTCGTCTACCGGCGCGAACGCGGCATCGCGCCGAGCCCGGTCGCACGGCGGTGCTGAAGGCTCGCGCTGTGGTCTGCGTCGCACTGTCGCGGAAAGTGTAAGCAACAACGCACCGGCGGCCGCGACGTCACGCTCCGTCGACCTACCGGCCGGTACCCGCCCGCCGCACTCACGTTCCGCTGGCCGGAGCGCGCGCTTGTCGTGTGGTGTTGCCGACACCCGGCTCCGATGACGGCGGTTACCTGCAGGTATGGCGGGCGCGGCTGCGCGCCCGGAGCGTGCTGCCGATAGCCTCTTGCCGTCACTCGCGCACGGTCGAAAGAGGGAGAAAGCTGTGGGACGGTCGGTCTTGGTCACCGGGGGCAACCGGGGTATCGGTCTGGCGATCGCCCGGGATCTCGCCGAACAGGGCCACCAGGTCGCCGTCACGCACCGTGGGTCCGGCGCTCCCGAAGGGCTCTTCGGGGTGCAGGCGGACGTCACCGACACCGAGCAGGTCGACGCGGCGTTCAAGCTCGTCGAGGAGCACCAGGGCCCGGTCGAGGTGCTCGTGTCGAACGCCGGCCTGACCGACGACACGCTGCTCATGCGGATGAGCGAGGACCAGTTCGAGCGGGTCGTCAACGCCAACCTGACCGGCGCCTACCGGGTCGCCAAGCGTGCCTCGCGCGGCATGCTGCGCGGCAAGTGGGGCCGGTTCGTCTTCATCTCCTCGGTTGTCGGCCTTTCCGGCTCGGCGGGTCAGGCGAACTACGCGGCGAGCAAGGCGGGCCTGGTCGGTTTCGCGCGTTCGCTCGCCCGTGAGCTGGGCTCGCGCAACATCACCTCGAACGTCGTCGCGCCCGGCTTCGTGCACACCGACATGACCGACGAGCTGTCCGAGGACCGCAAGAAGCAGATCCTCGCGCAGGTGCCCTCCGGCCGGTACGCGGAGCCGTCGGAGATCGCCGCCGCCGTGCGCTACCTGGCCTCGGACGAGGCCGGCTACGTCAACGGCGCGGTGCTGCCCGTCGACGGTGGCCTCGGCCTCGGCCACTGAACGTCTTCAAAGAACCCGAACCAAGACCTGGAGGACCTGTGCCCGGACTGCTCGAAGGCAAGCGCCTGCTGATCACCGGCATCATCACCGACGCCTCGCTCGCCTTCCACGCGGCCAAGATCGCGCAGCAGGAGGGGGCGAAGGTGGTCCTGACCGGCTTCGGCCGGATGTCGCTGGTCAAGACCATCGCGAAGCGGCTGCCCGAGCCGGCGCCGGTGATCGAGCTGGACGTCACCAACCAGGAGCACCTGAGCGGCCTCGCGGACAACATCCGGGAGCACGTCGACGGCCTCGACGGCGTGCTGCACTCGATCGGCTTCGCCCCGCAGAGCTGCCTCGGCGCGCCGTTCCTCGACGCGCCGGCCGAAGACGTGAAGGTAGCCGTGGACGTCTCGGCGTACTCGTTCATGTCGCTGTCGAAGGCGTGCCTGCCGCTGCTGGGCCGCGGCTCGTCGATCGTGGGCATGGACTTCGACGCCCGCGTCGCGTGGCCGGTCTACAACTGGATGGGCGTCGCGAAGGCCGCTCTCGAGTCGGTCAACCGGTACCTGGCCAAGGAACTGGGCCCGCAGGGCATCCGCGTCAACCTGGTCAGCGCCGGCCCGATGAAGACCATGGCCGCGAAATCCATCCCGGGCTTCTCGGACCTCGAAGACGGCTGGGGCGACCGCGCGCCGCTCGGCTGGGACAGCTCCGACCCGGACCCGACGGCGAAGAGCGTCTGCGCGCTGCTGTCGGACTGGCTGCCGGCCACCACCGGCTCGATGATCATGGTCGACGGCGGAGTCCACGCCCTCGGCATCTGATCGTGGTCCGTGAAGGCCTCCTTACCGGCTCTTATGGCCGGGAAGGAGGCCTTCACGGCTTTCAGGCCGCGACCGGGGCCGGCCGCCGGTCGTCGGCACGCTGGACGGCGACCGCGACCGTGAGGGCGACGACCGTCGCCGCGCCGAGGGCGATGCCCGTCCACGCGACGCTCGGGAAACCCAGCCCGGCGCCGATCGCGACTCCGCCCAGCCACGGGCCGACCGTGTTGCCGACGTTGAACGCGGCCGTCGTGCTGGCGCCCACCAGCGTCGGGGCGTTTCCGGCCACGGCGTAGGTGCGCACGTTCAGCGCCGGGTTGGCGCCGAACCCGGCGGCCCCGAAGACGAGCACGGCCGCGACGGCGACCACCGCGTCGGTCGTCAGGGCCAGCACGAGCAGGGCGGCCAGCGCCAGCCCGATGCAGCTGTAGAGCGTGGCGAACGGGTGCCGGTCGGCCAGCCGTCCGCCGGCCGTGATGCCGATGAGCGCGCCGACGCCGAACAGCGCCAGGACGCCCGGGACCCACGCCTGGGGCAGGCCGTCCGTCTCGGTCAGCAGGGGAGCGAGGTAGCTGAACGCGGCGAAGATCATGGCCTGGCACAAGGCGATCACGCCGAGCGCGAGCCAGACTCGCCCGCGCCGGTAGAGCCGCAGCTCGGACCGGACGCTCATCCCGCCGCCGGTCGTTTCGGGCACCAGGGCGGCCACGCCGGCCGCCGCGAGCAGGGTCACCGCCGCGACCGCCCAGAACGCCGTCCGCCAGCCCGCGTGCTGCCCGATGAACGTGCCCGCGGGCACGCCGGCGACGTTCGCCACGGTCAGCCCGCCGACCAGTACGGCCATCGCGCGGCCGCGCCGCTCGACCGGCACCAGCGCGATCGTCGTGGCGACACCCACGGCCCAGAAACCCGCGCAGGCGAGCGCGGCGACGACCCGCGTCGCGAACAACAGCGCGTACCCGGTGGCGAGCGCGCCCACGACGTGCGCGCCGAGGAAGACCGCGAGCAGCACCAGCAGCGTCCGGCGGCGGGGGAGCCGCAGGGTGGTGATCGCCAGCAAGGGCGCGCCGATCACCATGCCGATGGCGAACGCGGAGATCAGCAGGCCGGCGTCGGGGATGCTCACGCCGAGGTCGGCGGCCATGCCGGGGAGCAGGCCGGTGATCATGAACTCGGACGTGCCCAGCGCGAACACGCTGAGCCCGAGGACGAAGACGGCCAGGGGCACGGGTCCTCCTAGGTTGTGGATCGATCAGTACAAAATGTGGGCAGGGTTCTGTCGAAAGTGGCCAGGGGTTCAGGCGACGAGAGCGGACAGCGCGAGATCGGCGACGGCGTACATCGCCTCGCGGCTGGTGCCGCGCCGGGACATCACCTTCAGGCCGGTGACGGTGTTGAGGACGAACTGCGCGACGTCGGCCGGGTCCCGGCCGGGCCGCAGGCTGCCGTCGAGCACGCCTTCCCGGGCGCACTCGGTGAGCATCGCCAGGTTCCGCTCGGTGTCGTTGCGCAGGGCGGCGCCGATGCCGTCATCCGGCATGCCGAGCTCGGCGAGGGTGTTCACGACCAGGCAGCCGCGGCGGTCGCGGTCGAGTTCGCTGTCGATGGTCGTGGTGAGGAGTGCGATGAGCCGTTCGGCGGCCGTGCCCGGTCCGTCGAGGAGCGCCTGCCGGGCCGTGAGCTGGCTGTCCGTGTAGTGCGTCAGCGACCGCTCGAACAGCGCTTTCTTGCTGGTGAAGGTGTTGTAGACGCTGCTGCGGCCCAGTCCGGTGGCCTCGCACAGGTCCTGTGTGGACGTCGCCTCGTAGCCGTGTTCCCAGAACGCGTGCATCGCGCTGTCGACGGCGGCGGACTCGTCGAACTCCCGTGGCCTGGCCATGGGATCACCGTACCAGGGTTTTGGACTGGTCGATTCATAACGGGCCCGCGTCAGCGTGCGGGGCGCCACAGCGGCAAGATGACGGAGTGGGATACGACGCGTTGCTGTGGCTTTCGTTCGGCGGTCCGGAAGGGCCGGACGACGTCATGCCGTTCCTCGAGAACGTGACCCGGGGCCGGGGTGTGCCGCGCGAGCGGCTCCTGGAGGTCGCCGAGCACTACCAGCACTTCGGTGGGGTGTCGCCGATCAACAAGCTGAACCGCGACGCCATCGCCGCGGTCGAGAAGCAGCTCGCGGCGGCGGGGGTGGAGCTGCCGGTGCACTTCGGCAACCGCAACTGGTACCCGATGGTCGAAGACACCCTGAACGAGCTGACGGCGGCCGGCGCGCGGCGGATCCTGGTCTTCCCCACGAGCGCCTACGGCGGCTACTCGGCGTGCCGCCAGTACGACGAGGACATCGAACGCGCCCGTGCCGCGGTCGGCGAAAATGCCCCCGAAATGGTGAAACTGCGCCAGTTCTTCGACCACCCGCTGTTCGTCTCGGCGATCGCCGACGGCGTCCGCGCCGCCCACGCGTCACTGGGGAACGTGCCGGGCATCCGCACGGTTTTCACGGCGCACTCGGTGCCCGACAGCGCGGACAAAGCGTCCGGCCCGCCGGCCGAAGGCGGCCGCCGCTACTCGCGCCAGATCGCCGAAGCCGCCCGGCTCGTCGCGGCCGAAGCGGGCGTCGAGACCTACGACGTCGTCTGGCAGTCGCGGTCCGGGCCGCCGCAGGTGCCGTGGCTGGAGCCGGACATCGTCGACCACATCGACGCGCTGCACGCTTCGGGAGTGCCCGGAGTGGTCGTTTCGCCGCTCGGGTTCGTGTCGGATCACCTCGAGGTGATCTGGGACCTGGACAACGAAGCGGCCGAGCGAGCAGCGGAACACGGCATGGCGTTCGCCCGCGCGGCGACCGCGGGCAGCGACCCGCGGTTCGCCGAGCTGGTGGTGGAACTGATCCGCGAGCACACGCACGACGTGGCGCCGCGCAAGCTGTCGCCGTTCCCGGCGGGCGGCTGCACCGTCAACGGCGCCCCGTGCGCGATCGGCTGCTGCGAGCCCGCGAAGCGTCCCGGGCGTTAGTTCTTGCGCCCCACCAGGTGGAAGACGCGGCTGAGCCGGCGGTAAGGATCGCGTCGGCCGGCTTCGAGCTCGACCGCCGCCACGCGTTCGGTGTCGGCCGGGTCCAGCTCGGTTCCGCTGAGGTCGAGCCAGTCGACGAAGTGCCAGACTCCGTACCACTGCAGGGGTTCCACGCCGCGGCTGCGCAGTGACCCGCTGAGTTCGTCGACGGTGTCGGCGCGTGTCGGCAGGCCCAGGACCCCGATCTCGGTCTTGGTGCCGAACGCCGCCAGCGCGTCCTCCCACCGTCGTTCCATGGCCGGGCGCACCGCGGCCGCGTCGGCGTTGCCCGCCATGATCGAGACGAGCCCGCCGGGCGCGACGCACCGGCACAGTTGGTCGAGGACCGGTTCCGGGTCTTCCAGATACCCGAGCACCCCGTGGCACAGGACGGCGTCGAAGCGCTGCCCGCCCACGGCTTCCCCGGCGGCCGCGCCGTCGGCCTCCACGAGCGTCACCGAGTCCGGTAATCGACGCCGGGCCTTGTCCAGCATCGCCGGCGACGGGTCGAGCAGCGTGACGTCGTACCCGGCGCGGGCCAGCGGGAGCGACTGGTGTCCCGCGCCGCCGCCGACGTCGAGCACACGACCCGGCGGGGCCGGCAGGTGTTCCAGCAGTTGGCGGTGCAGCACATAGGTGCGCACCCGCCCCTTCACGGTGGCGTAAGCGCCGTCGGCGAACTGGTCGGCCAGTGCGGCCCAGGTGTCCTCGACCATGGGGCGCACGGTATCAGTTAGTAGTTAGTAACTGGTAACTTAGTCGCCATGGCCACACGCATGAGCGGAACGGAACGGCGGACCCAGGTCCTGGGGATCGCGGCGGGCGAATTCGCGAACCACGGCCTGCACGGCGCCTCGGTCGACGCGATCGCGCACGAGGCCGGCATCACGCAGGCCTACGTGTTCCGGATGTTCGGGACCAAGAAGGCGCTGTTCCTGGAGCTGGTCGGCGCGGCTTTCGACCGGTTCAGCGACGGCATGGCCGAAGCCGCCGAGGGGGCCGAAGGCCTGGACGCGCTGACGCGAATGGGCACGCGCTACCACGAATCCCTCGCCGACCGCACCACGCTGTTGCTGCAGCTCCAGGGTTTGGCCGCGTGCGGCGACAGCGAGGTCCGCGACCTGGTGCGGACGCGGTTCGCCCGCATGTGGGACACGGTCGCCGATCCGACGGGCCTCGACCCGGTGACGGTGAAGTCGTTCCTCGCCTTCGGCATGCTGCTCAACACCGCGGCCGCCCTCGACGTCGACGACGTGGCCGAGCCGTGGGCCGAGGGCGTGCGCACCCGCATCCAGCCGGGTCTGTTCGAGCACATCACGGCCGACACGAACGGCTGAGACGTCAGCCCTCGCGAGCCGTCTGCTCGGCGAAGACCCGCACGGCTTCGTTGGCGGCGGCGCGGCGGGCGATCCGTGTCGTGTCAGGCTGCGGCAGCGTCGCCGGCGCGAATCGCTGGAGGTCAGCTTTCGCGCGCGGTCTGCTCGGCGAAGACCCGCACCGCCTCGTCGGCGGCAGCACATCGGGCGATCGTGCCGCGCCCGGCACCGCCGACGCGAACCGCTGACGGGTCAGCCTTCGCGGGCCGTCTGCTCGGCGAAGACCCGCACGGCTTCGTTCACAGCGGCGCAGCGGGCGATCCGGACGGCGTCCGACAGCGGCCGCAGCGCCTGGGCCCGCAGGTTCGACGCCGACGCGGACAGGGCGCCGCCCGGGTCGTCGGTCTCGGCGATCGCCAGGATCGCCGCGATCTCCTCGGCGCGTTGCAGCACCCGCAGCGCGCGGCCCGGGGTCCCCGCGGGCCAGTCGACGTCCGGGCGGGAACGCAGGTGCGCCGACAGTTCCGCGCGCACTCCCGGCCGGTCGCTGGCGACGTTCAAGGTCTGCAGCGCGCCGGCGCTCGCGCGGATCGCGTCGGTCAGGCCGTGTTCGGCCTCGCCCAGCGCGAGGTACTCCGGCGGGGCGGCCAGCGGGACGAGGGAGAACACCGTCCAGCGCACCAGGCCCTCGGCGACCGGCTCCGGGACGATCCCGAAGCCGAGTTCGGGCAGCACCACCGCGTCACCGGCGCGCAACGCCGCCTCGGTGAACGGCCCGCCGCCCCCGAGGCCCCGGACATCACCCGGGACGGGGAGGACCAGCCGCATGCTTTTCGCTCCCTGCGAACGCAGGGCCATCAGCAGCTGCACCGGGGTGGCGGCCCGGTTGAAGGCCAGCGGGAGCTCGAACGCCTCCGCGGCGGCCGCGTCGGCGGCGACGACGTCGTGCGCCTCACCCCACGCGAGCAGGGCGTCGAGCACATCGTCGGATGCGGCGGCTCCGTTCAGCCACGCGCTGGACCAGACGGCGAAGGTCGCACTGGGTCGGCACACGACGCCCTATTTTACCGGGCCGCTCCGCAACCCGGCAGTGCGCCCACGCTGGAGTCGCTCCACATCGACGGGCCGCCGATCCGGCAGTAGCGTCGAACGGGTGAACGTAGTTCCAGACGCTCTTCCCCGCACCGCCGGGGCCCTGCGCGCGGCCGGCACGTACGAGCCGCGCCCCATCGCGCAAGAGATCCACGACAACCTGCTGACCGCCCTCCGCTCGGGCGAAGACGCCTGGCCGGGCATCGTCGGGTTCTCCCGCACGGTCCTGCCGCAGCTCGAACGCGCGCTGCTGGCTGGCCACGACGTCGTCCTGCTCGGCGAGCGCGGTCAGGGCAAGACCCGCCTGCTGCGCACCCTCTCCGGGCTCCTCGACGAGTGGACGCCCGTCATCGAGGGCTCCGAGCTCGGCGAGCACCCCCTGCAGCCGATCACGCCCGCGTCGATCCGCCGCGCGGCCGAACTCGGCGACGACCTGCCCGTGGCCTGGCGCCACCGCTCCGAGCGCTACACCGAGAAGCTGGCCACGCCGGACACCTCGGTCGGCGACCTGATCGGCGACGTCGACCCGGTGAAGGTCGCCGAAGGCCGCAGCCTGGGCGACCCCGAGACCATCCACTTCGGCCTGGTCCCGCGCGCCCACCGCGGCATCGTCGCCATCAACGAGCTGCCCGACCTCGCCGAGCGCATCCAGGTCGCCCTCCTCAACGTGATGGAGGAGCGCGACATCCAGGTTCGCGGCTACACGCTGCGGCTGCCCCTGGACGTCCTGCTCGTCGCCACCGCGAACCCCGAGGACTACACCAACCGCGGCCGGATCATCACCCCGCTGAAGGACCGCTTCGGCGCCGAGATCCGCACGCACTACCCCCTGGACGTCGAGTCCGAGGTCGCCGTCGTCCGGCAGGAGGCCCACCTCGTCGCCGAGGTCGGCGAACCGCTGCTGGAGGTCATCGCCCGGTTCGTCCGGAACCTCCGCGAATCGCCGGTCATCGACCAGCGGTCGGGTGTTTCGGCGCGGTTCGCCGTCGCGGCGGCCGAGACCGTCGCGGCCGCGGCGTTGCGACGTTCGGCGCTGACCGGCGAAGAGCCCGCCGTGGCCCGGCCGGTCGACCTCGACGCGGTGCCCTCGGTACTGCGCGGCAAGATCGAGTTCGAACCGGGTGAGGAAGGCCGCGAGGTCGAGCACCTCGTGCACCTGCTGCGCCGGGCGATCGCCGAGACCGCCCGCGACCGGTTCGCCGGCCTCGACCTGCGCCCGCTCGCCGACGCGGTCGCCGACGGCCACCTCGTCGCCACCGGTGAGCGGGTCCCGGGCGAAGACGTCCTCAAGGCCCTGCCGGAGCTGCCGGTCCTGCACGAGGTCGCCGCGCGCGCCGGCGTCTCGCCCGACGAACCCGCCGGCCGGATCGCGGCCGCCGTCGAACTCGCCCTCGAATCGCTGTTCCTGGCGCGGCGGCTCGCCAAGGACTCCGACGACACGACCACCGTCTACGGCCGATGACCGCGGTCCCGCTCCCCGACGGCTACTCCTACGGCCCGTTCCACGACGGGCCGGACCCGCTCGCGCCCCCGGCCGACCTGCGCGACGCGCTCGCCGAGATCGGCCGCGACGTGATGGCCGGCTCGTCGCCGCGGGCCGCGCTGGAGGAGCTGCTGCGCCGGGGCACCGACCGCACCGCGGGGCTGGACGAGCTGACCAGGAAACTCTGGCAGCGCCGGTCGCAGATCCAGCGGCGCAACAACCTCGACGGCACCCTGCGGGAGGTCCAGCGCCTCCTGCAGGACGCCCTCGACGCCGAGCGCCGCGACCTGTTCCCCGACCCGGACGACGACGCCCGCTTCCGCGAGGCCCAGCTGGACGCCTTGCCGCCCGGCACGGCCGCGGCCGTCAACGAGCTGTCCGAGTACGACTGGCGCTCCGAGCAGGGCCGGGAGAATTACCAGAAGATCCGTGACCTGCTCGGCCAGGAGCTGATGGAGTCGCGGTTCCAGGGCATGAAGCAGGCGCTGCAGAACGCCGGGCCCGAGGACGTCGAGCGGATCAACGAGATGCTCTCCGACCTCAACGACCTCCTCGCCGCGCACGCCCAGGGCGCCGAAGACATCCAGGAGCGCTTCGACGACTTCATGGGCAAGCACGGCGAGTACTTCCCGGAGAACCCGCGGAACGTCGAAGAGCTGATCGACGCCCTCGCCGCCCGGTCCGCCGCGGCCCAGCGGATGCTCAACTCGATGTCCGCCGAGCAGCGCGCGGAGCTGGCCGAACTGACCCAGCAGGCGTTCGGCGACCCGCGTCTCGCGCAACAGCTGTCCGAGTTGGACGCCCAGCTGCGCGCGGCCCGGCCGGGCGAGGACTGGACGTCGTCGGAACGCTTCCGCGGCAAGAACCCGCTCGGCATGGGCGAAGGCGCCCAGGCGATGGCCGACCTCGCCGAGCTGGACGCGCTGGCCGAGCAGCTGGGCCAGTCGTACCCCGGCGCGAGCCTGGACGACATCGACCTGGAAGCGCTCGAGAGCCAGCTCGGGAAGGACGCCGGCGTGGACGCGCGGCGACTGTCCGAACTGGAGCGTGAGCTGCGCCGCCAGGGCCTGTTCGAACGCGCCGCCGACGGCTCGCTCCGGTTGTCGCCCAAGGCGTTGCGGCGGCTGGGCGAGACGGCGCTGTCCGACATCGTGAACGCGTTGCGCGGCAAGTCCGGCGATCGCGAGACCGAGTCGGCCGGCGCGGCGGGCGAGCCGACCGGCGCGTCGCGGCCGTGGCGGTTCGGGGACATGCAGCCCTGGGACGTGCCGCGGACGATCCGCAACGCCGTGCTGCGCTCGGTGTCGGTGGGGGAGTCTTCGGTCCGGCTGGACGTCGAGGACGTCGAGGTGGTCGAGACCGAGCACCGGTCCCGCGCCGCGGTGGCGCTGCTGGTCGACACATCGTGGTCGATGGTCTCGGAAGGCCGCTGGCTGCCGATGAAGCGCACGGCCCTGGCCCTGCACCAGCTGATCAGCACCCGGTTCCGCAACGACGCGCTGCAGCTGATCACGTTCGGCCGCTACGCGATGCCGGTGGAGCTGCCGGAGCTGGTCGGGCTGGAGGGCGCCTGGGAGCAGGGCACCAACGCCCACCACGCGCTGCTGCTGGCCGGGCAGCACCTGCGGCGCCACCCGGACGCCCAGCCGGTGGTCCTGATGGTCACCGACGGCGAGCCGACCGCGCACCTGGAACCGGACGGCGAGGCGATCTTCGACTACCCGCCGCAGCCGCAGACCCTCCACAAGACACTGTCCGAAGTGGACCGCCTGGCGAAACTGGGCGCGTCCGTGACGGTGTTCCGCCTCGGTGACGACCCGCGGCTGACGGCGTTCGTGGACGTCATCGCCCGCCGCTCGGGCGGGCGCGTGGTGGCCCCGGACCTCGACGGCCTGGGCGCCGCGGTGGTGGGCGACTACCTGCGCACCCGGCGCCGCTGACCCGGCTCCGGCAGGTCCGCGAGATCCTTCGCGGCCTGCCGGGTGTACGGGTGATCCGGCCCCAGCACCCGCCGGTAGTCGGCGGCGACGGCGGTGAGCGTCTCCCGGCCGGCGGGGCCCTGCGCCAGGCCGAGATTGCGCCGGGCGTTGAGCGTGGCCGGGTGGTCCGGGCCGAGGATCCTCGTCCGGTCGCGCACGGTCCGTTCGAACAGCTTCAGCGCTTCCGCGGACCGGCCGTCCGCCAGCAGGGCCCGGGCCAGGAACAGCCGGACCCGGACGGCGCCGAGGTCGTCGCGCTCGGACGCCAGCCGTCGCAGCAGGCGGATCGCCTCGTCGAGACGGCCCGCTTCCTGGTGGGCCACGGCCAGCCACGGCGAATCGGCCGCGTGCAGGGTCACGGCTTCGGCGGCGCGACCCGCCCGGGCGCACGTCCGGGCCAGGTCCTCCCGCGCCTCGGTCGTGGCCGGGTGGTCCGGGCCGTGCGCCTGGAGGTGCTGCCGCAGGTTCTCCTCGAACACCGGTACGGCCACCCCGGCGAGGCCGGCCGAACGGAGCGTCCGGCCGAAGCTGCCGCGGGCGCGCAGCGTGACCCGGTGGCCCGCCCCGAGGACCCGCGTCGCGTGCTCCAGGGTCGCCTCGTGCACTTCCAGCGCGCGGTCGAGCTGCCCGGCTGCCTCGTAAGCGACGCCGAGGGCCTGGCCCGCGGCGAGCGTGGCTTCGGCGTCGGGACCGAGCACCCGGGAGCGGCGCTCGAGGATGCGCTCGGAGAGCGCCACCGCCTCGCCCGGGAGACTCACCGTCCGCAGTGCCCGCGCGGCCCGCTCGGTGCCGGGGTGGCGTGGCTGCAGGTAGGCGTCGTGATCGGCGAGCACTTCCCGGCCGAGGGCGCGTGCCCGTGCGAAGTCGCCGGCCGCGGTCAGCTCGCGCACCGATCGGCGTCGTAGCCGCATGACCCGCGCGAGCCGCGGCGCGGCGTCGGCCGGGAGGAGCGCGCGGAAGTGCGGCCACAGCGCGCCGACGTGCCGGGAGACGCCTCCGTCCGGGTCGTCCAGGGCGGCGCACGCCCGGTCCAGCGCCGGCGCCAGGTGGTCCTCGGCGTGCAACCGGCTCAGCACCGCCCGCCGGGTCAGCTCGTGCATGATCACGACGTCGCCGCCGACGTCGAAGCCGATCAGCGACGCCTCCGCCAGCGCCCCGAGCACGGCGTCCACCGCGACCGGATCCGGCCCGAGCCGGTGCACCAGGTCGCACCGGACCCCCGGCGCGACCAGGGCCAGGAACTCGGCGACGCCGCGGGCCCGGCCGTCGCGGGCCGCGACCACGCGCAGTGCCTCCAGCACGGTGTCCTCGGCACAGCCCGGTTCCCGGTCGGCCAGCGTGGGCGAAGCGTGCGGCAAGCAGTCGACGTAGGCCGCGAAGTCCTTGTGCTGCCGCTTGAGCACGCCTCCGGCCTGGGCGAGCGCGAGCGGCAGGCAGCCCAGCTCGCGGACGAGGCCGAGCGCGGCCCCGGCGTTCCGGCCCGACCGGGCGCGCAGGTACCCGACCGCCTCGGCCTCGTCGAACCCGCCCACCGCGACCGTGCCGCCGAGAACCTCGAAGTCCGGCACGGCCGTCGTGATCAGCACCCGGGCCCGCGCGGGCAGCCAGCGGTTGAGCGCGTCCGGGTCGGTCGCGCCGTCCACCACCACGACCGGCCGGTCCGCGGCCGCCAACCATGCCAAGCCGGTGCGCGCGGTCGCCTCGGCGTCGACGACGACGTCCGCCGCACCGGCCCGCCGGGCCAGTTCGGCGTACGCCGGCACGATGTCCGCCTGATCGGCGATCCAGACCACAGTGGACTCGGCCGCGGCGGCGCGGGCGTACGCGGCGGCGAGCTGGGTCTTCCCGGCCCCGCACGCGCCGAGCAGGACGCAGAACCCGCCGTCGTCGAAGGCCTCGTCGATCTTCGCCAGCAGCCGGCCGCGCCGCACGTACGGTGCCGGCTCGGCCGGAACGGCACCCAGCACGACGCGCCGCCCGGCCCGGGTGGCCCGGGCCGGCCGCAAGCGGGCGGCGAGCGCCGTGACCAGGGCCTTCATCGAGCCAGGTTAACCGCGCGGGCGCCGCGGGGCGGGCTACGGAAGGGTGACGCTTGACCCTGACGTCGCGTGAGGCACCACCGTGGTCTTCGCAAGGGCCACAAGGGCCGCAGAGGAGGGGAAACGATGGGGCATCCCGTGGGCAAGGTCGCCACGCTGGCCGGGGTCACCGTCCGGACGCTGCACCACTACGACGAGATCGGCCTGCTCCGCCCGAGCGGGCGGACGTCGTCGGGGTACCGCAGCTACGACGACGACGATCTCGACCGGCTGCAGCGCATCCTGTTCTACCGGGAGCTCGGGTTTCCCCTCGAGACGATCGCGACCCTCGTCGACGACCCCGGCATCGACGCCGACGCGCACCTGCAACGGCAGCGGCAGCTGCTGGTGGCGCGCATGGGCGAGCTGGGGCGGATGGTCGCGGCCGTCGATCGTGTGATGGAGGCGAGAGCCATGGGCAACGCGTTGACGCCCGAGGAGAAGTTCGAGGTGTTCGGTGGCTTCGAGGCACCGGACGGGTACGCGGAGGAAGCGGCGCAGCGCTGGGGCGACACGCCCGAGTGGCGGGGCGCGGCGGCACCGTCCAAGGAGGACCTGGCCGCCGGCGAAGCGGCGCGGCAGGACTGGGTGGGCCGGCTGAACGCCGTCCTCGACGCCGGGGCCACGGCGGACAGCGCCGAGGCGATGGACCTGGCCGAGGAGCACCGGGCGATGCTGGGCCGCGTGATGGGGGAGTGCTCGTACGAGACGCAGCGGCGGATCGGTGAGCTCTACGTCACCGAACCGGTCCAGCTGGCCTTCCTGGTCCGCGAGGACGAGCAGCGGCCGGGCGCCGGCGTCTTCGTCCGCGACGCCATCACGGCGAACGCGGCTCGCCGGGGCTAGGCGCTGCCGGAGCGAGTCTGCTCGAAGACCGCGAGCGTGACTTGCTCCGGCAGCGCCTGGCACTGCCCCAGGTGGGGGACGTGTCCCACCGGGCGGGAGGGTGCCGGAGCGAACGCTTACAGTCGAGGGTATGCAGACTTGGTCATCGGTCGACGTGCCCCGCATCCCCGGCACCCCCCGCCCGCTGCGGCTCCACGACACGGCCACCGGGCAGGTCCGCCCGACCGCGCCCGGCGCCACCGCCCGGATGTACGTCTGCGGCATCACGCCCTACGACGCGACGCATCTGGGGCACGCCGCGACGTATCTCGCCTTCGACCTGGTGAACCGGATCTGGCGGGACAACGGCCACGACGTCCACTACGTGCAGAACGTGACGGACATCGACGAGCCGCTGCTGGAGCGGGCCGCGCGCGACAAGGACGACTGGGTCGTGCTGGGCATGCGCGAGACGGCGCTGTTCCGCGAGGACATGGTCGCCCTGCGTGTACTGCCGCCCAAGCAGTTCGTCGGCGCGGTGGAGAGCATCCCGGAGATCGTCGAGGTGATCGCGAAACTGCTGGCCAACGGCAGCGCGTACCGGGCCGACGACGCCGAGTTCCCGGATGTCTACTTCGACCACACGGCGACCGGCAAGTTCGGCTACGAGTCCAACTACGACGCCGAGACGATGGCCAGGTTCTTCGCCGAGCGCGGCGGCGACCCCGACCGGGTCGGCAAGCGCCACCCGCTGGACGCGCTGCTGTGGCGGGTCGCCCGCGAGGGCGAGCCGTCGTGGGAGTCCGAGCTCGGCGCGGGCCGGCCGGGCTGGCACATCGAGTGCAGCGCGATCGCCGTCAACCGCCTAGGCCTCGGCTTCGACCTCCAGGGCGGCGGCTCCGACCTGATCTTCCCGCACCACGAGTACAGCGCGGCGCACGCCGAGGCCGTGGCCAAGGACGGCCAGTTCGCCCGCCACTACGTCCACGCCGGCATGATCGGCCTCGACGGCGAGAAGATGTCGAAGTCGCGCGGGAACCTGGTGTTCGTCTCGCGGCTGCGCGCCGACCAGGTCGACCCGGGCGCGATCCGGCTCGCGCTGTTCGCCGGCCACTACCGCGCCGACCGCGCGTGGACGGATTCCCTGCTCGCCGACGCCGAGGCGCGGCTGGCCCGCTGGCGCGAGGCCGTCTCGCTGGGCACCGGCCCGTCCGCCGAGGACACGATCACGCGGCTGCGTGACCACCTCTCCGACGACCTCGACACGCCGAAGGCCCTGGCCGCGATCGACGCGTGGGCGAACGAGGCCCTGCGCCGCGACGGCACCGACCCGACGGCCCCCGGCCTCATCCGCGTCGCGGTCGACGCCCTCCTCGGCATCACTCTCTGAAAGTCCGTGAAGGACTCCTTGAGGGACTCTAAGTCCCTCAAGGAGTCCTTCACGGACTTCTGTTGTATAACGGCCTATACCGCCGCGGGCCGGCCGGCGGCCAGCTCCAGGTGGTCACCGGTCCAGTCCCGGCGCAGCCAGCGGTCGTGGGACGCGATGACGACCGCGCCCGGCGCCGTGTCGAGTGCGGCGAACAGCTCTTCCGCCAGGGTCAGCGAAACGTGGTTCGTCGGCTCGTCCAGCAGGAGGACGTCCGGCGGCTCGGCGAGCAGCACCGCCAGCGCCAGCCGGCGCCGCTGACCCACCGAAAGGGCGCCGACGGGCTGGCCCAGGTCGCGGGACGCCAGCAGGCCGAGGCGGCTCAATGGGGGAGCCTCCTCGCCGAGCGCGTCCCGGTACACCTGGTGCGCGGTCCGCGCGGGGTCCGGGAACACGACGTCCTGCTCCAGCAGCCCGACGCGCACGCCGTGTCCGAAGTGGACCGTCCCGCCCGCGGGCGTCAGCTGTCCCGCGAGGACGGACAGGAGCGTCGACTTCCCGGCGCCGTTCCCACCGGTCACGAGCAGCCGCGCCGAGCCGTCGACGTCCAGCCGGGGCAGCCGGAGCCGGCCCGGGACGTCGAGGTCCCGCAGCGAGATCGCCGGCCCGTCACCCGAAGCGCGGCCGGTCAGCGACGCCCGGAAGCGCAGTGGCGCCGGGGGTTTGCGCACCTGGTCGCGTTCGAGGTGCTCGAGCCGCTGCTCGGCATCGCGCACGCGCCGCGAGATCGTCTTCTGGACGCGGGCGCCCTTGAAGTGGTGGATGAACTTGTCGTTGTCCCGCGGCGCCCGGCCGTAGGCGACGTTCCGCGCGGTGACGGCGACGGTCTCCCGCAGCTGTTTCAGTTCCTCCTGTTCGTCGGCGAAGCGCTGCTCCCAGCGCGCCCGCTCGGCCTTCTTGTGGCCGAGGTAGTCGGTGTAGCTGCCGCCGTAGCGGACCGCGCCGCCGGCTTTGCTGTCGGTCGCGGCGGGGTCGAGGTCGACGATGTCCGTGCACACCGCGTCGAGGAAGACGCGGTCGTGCGAGGACAGCACGACGATCCCGGTCAGCTCCGCGAGGTGGCGTTCCAGGAACTCCATCGCGGCGTCGTCGAGGTGGTTGGTCGGCTCGTCCAGCAGCAGCGTCTCCGGCCGCCGGATCAGCAGCGCCGCCAGCCCGAGCCGTGAGCGCTGCCCGCCGGACATCGTGCCCAGCCGCCGGTCCTGCGCGATCCCGCCGAGGCCCAGCCCGTCGCAGACGAGCTTCGCGCGGCGGTCGGCGTCCCAGAGGTCGTGGGCCTGCGCCCATTCCAGGACCCGGCCGTACTCGTCGAGCACGGCCGGGTCGTCGGGCCGCTCGGTCATCGCCGTGGTCAGCTCGTCGAGCCGGACCGTGGCGGCGCGGATCTCGGCGAGGGCGGCGTCGACGACGTCGGCGAACGTCCCGTCCGGCGAAAAGGGCAGTTCCTGCAGCAGGAACCCGACGTCCGGGCCGCGCAGGACCTCACCGGAGCGGGGCTCTTCGAGGCCGGCGAGCAGCCGCAGCAGCGTGGACTTGCCGGTGCCGTTCTCCCCGACCAGGCCGAGGCGCTGGCCGGCGGACGCGGTCAGCGAGACGCCGTCGAGCACCACGCGGGTGCCGTAGCCGAAGACGACGTCCTTGGCCTGCACCGGAAAAACGAGAGTGGACATGTGCGATCACCGAGCCCGGAGGAAAAGAAGCGGAGATCCCGCCGGGCGTCGTGGCACGCGGGAGCGTCGGCTCGACCGGGTGCCGCCTCGGAAGCGGGATGGGCGCGGTTCAGTTCTTCATAGTGGAGCCAGGTTAACGCAACGACTGTAGAGTTAGTCAACTCGATATGGCCTGGGTCACATCCGGCAGCTGCGTGGTCGAGCGTTCGGCCGCTTCCGTGCCGTCGGTGAGGAACCCGAGCAGGGCGGTGAGCTGACGCCGGTCGAGGCGGGCGAGCCGTTCGCCGACGAAGCGGGCCATCGGCGCGTACAGCTCCGCGAGCTCGGCCATCCGGTCCGGCAGTGGCCGGACGACGAGCCGGCGCCGGTCGGCGGGGTCGGGCGCGCGCTCGGCGAGGCGGTGCAGCTCCATCCGGTCGAGCAGCCGCGTGAACGCGCCCGTGGTGATGCCCAGGAGCCGGGCGAGCTCGGTCGGGGAGTCGCTGACACCGCCGTGGAGCAGGTGCAGGCAGTGCAGTTCGGTGGGGGTGACGGCCATCCGCTCGGCGACCGCGGCGTGGAAGAGCGCGGTCGAGCCCACGAACCGGGGGAGGGCGAGAGCGGCGGCGGTGGCGAGTTCGCGCTGGTCGGGCAACATCCATCCCAGGTTCGGTGACGACGCAGTCACTGCCTTGCGCAGTCGCTGCCCGGCGAACGATAGCGGAGCCGGTTGACAAACCGGCAGGCGGGCCCAAGTATGAAAGAGAACTTTCGAAATGAGTCTTTCAGATAGGTGACCCGATGGGCGAGCTGCCACCGCGCAAGCGGATCGAGGACGTCGAGCTGCTGCGGGCGCTGTCCCACCCGCTGCGGTCGGCGCTGCTGAACCACCTCACCGCCGTCGGCCCGCGCACCGCGAGCGAGTGCGCCGAGGCCGTCGGCTCGACCGCGTCCAACTGCAGCTGGCACCTGCGGCAGCTCGCGCAGTACGGGCTCGTCGAGCGGTCCGACGCCGAAGACGGCCGGGAGCGGCCGTGGCGCGCCCGGCAGGTCGGGCTCGAGATGGGGGAGCTGGCCGACGACCCGGCGCACCGGGCGGCCCAGCTCGGCATGGTCGGCGCGACCCTGAGCCACGAGCAGGAGCTGACCCAGCGGTACCTGGACTCGCTCGACGGCCTCGACCCGGCCTGGCGCGGGGCGTCCGGGCTGATCAGTTACGCGCTGCGCGTGATCCCGGAGGAGCTGACCCGGCTGACCCACGCGATCGACGCGCTGGTCCGGCCCTACGTCGGCGCGATCCGGACGGACGCCCCGGCCGATGCCCGCCCGGTGCACGTCGGGCTGCGGCTGTTCCCGCGCATCGAACACTCGGGGAAGGCGGAGGAATGAAGCAACTGCTGGGGGTACCCGCGTTCGCGCGGTTGTGGGTGGCCGCGTTCTTCGGTGAGACGGCCGAGTGGATGCTGCAGGTCGCCCTGCCGGTCTACGTCTTCCAGCGCACCGGGTCCGCGGCGTCGACGGCGCTGAGCATCGTGCTCGGCCTGCTGCCCGCGGTGCTGCTCAGCCCGGTCGCCGGGGTGGTCGCCGACCGGTGGAACCGGCGCGCCGTGCTGTTCGGCGTCTGCTGCGGCCTCGCCGTCGTCGCGTTGCCGCTGCTGGCCGAGCCGGGGATCGCCGTCGTGTACGCCGTGATGGCCGCCCAGGCGGCGCTCGCGTCGGTGTTCGAGCCGGCGCGCAACGCCCTGGTCCCGGAGCTGGTCGGCGTCGAGGAGGTCACCGGCGCGAACGGGCTGATGAGCGTCAACGGCAGCGTCGCCCGGCTGGCCGGGGGCTGGGCCGGCGGCGCGCTGCTGGGCTTCGGCGGGCTCGCGGACGTCATCGTCGGCTACCTCGCCGTGCTGATCGTCGCCGCGGCGCTGCTGGCGAAGCCGTTCCGCCGGGTGAGCGCGCCCGCGCCGGCCGCGGCCCCCGAACCGGTGGTCCGGGCCTGGCTGGCCGGGCTGCGGGAGCTCACGCACAACCGCCGGTTGTGGCGGACCGGCGTCGCCGTGGTGCTCACCTCGCTGGCCCAGGGCATGTTCCTGGTCCTGTTCGTGGTGTTCGTGCTGCAGGTGCTCCGCGGCAGCGAAGCCGACGCGGGCCTGCTGCGCGGCGTGCAGGCGATCGGCGGGCTGGTGGCGGGCTTCGCCATCGCGACCGTGGCGCGCCGGGTGGCGCCGGTCGCGCTGCTCGGCTGGGGCTCGGTCGTGCTCGGCCTGCTGTCCGCCGTGATCTGGAACCTGGCCTTGGCGACGACCGCGCTGGGCGTTTACGTCGGGCTGTTCGTGCTGGTCGGCGCGCCCGGGGTCGTGCTCGGCGCGGGCGTGCTGTCGGAGATCCAGAGCGCGGCCCCGCCGGAGCGGGCGGGGCGAGTGTTGAGCACGACCTTCGCCGTCATGGCCACGTTCGGCACCGTGGGCGCGCTGCTGGCCGGCGCGCTGGTCGCGACGACCGGGCCCGCGGTGCTGCTGAACGTCCAGGCGGGCGTCTACGTCCTCGCCGGCGTCGTGGTGCTCGTGCGGAAAACCCGCCGAATCGACCGGTTCGGGGCCGTACCCGAAACCGCGGTGGCTACGGTGGAGGGGTGCCGCACCTCTTCGCCACCAGCGACCTCCACGTGACCCACGAGGGCAACGGCCCGATCCTCGACTCCGTCGTGCCCGAGACGCCCGAAGACTGGCTGCTCGTCGCCGGGGACGTCGCCGAGCGGGCCGAAGCCACGATCGCGACGCTGAAGACGTTGCGCGAGCGGTTCGCGAAGGTCGTCTGGGTGCCCGGCAACCACGAGCTGTGGACCACCAAGGGCGACGACTGCCAGTTGCGTGGCCAGGCGCGTTACGAGTACCTCGTCGAGGGGTGCCGCGAGCTCGGCGTCCTCACCCCCGAGGACGAGTTCCCGGTCTGGCGGCACGGTTCCCGGCCGCTGACGATCGCGCCGCTGTTCCTGCTCTACGACTACAGCTGGCGGACCCCGACGGCCGAAGGCAAGTCCCTGGAAGAGGCGCTGAGCCAGGCCCGCGAGGCCGGCGTCGTCTGCACCGACGAGTACTTCCTGCACCCGGACCCCTACCCCAGCCGTCAGGCGTGGTGCGCCGACCGGCTGAAGTCCAGCACCGAGCGGCTCGACGCGATCCCCGGGGACCACGGCACGATCCTGATGTCGCACTGGCCGCTGCACCGGCATCCGACCGCGCCGCTGTACTGGCCGGAGTTCGCCCTGTGGTGCGGCACGACCAAGACCGAGGACTGGCACGTGCGCTACCGCGCCGAGGTCGCCGTCTACGGCCACTTGCACATCCCGCGCACCACCGAGGCCGACGGCGTCCGCTTCGAAGAGGTCTCGCTGGGCTACCCGCGCGAGTGGCGCAAGCGCGCGCGGGGCGCGGTGCCGATGCGCCGCATCCTCTGGCCCTCCTGACTCCGCACTTTCATCGGGAAAGTGTTCCGGAGTTACGATCTCCGCATCCGGGTTCACCCGAATGAGCGAAGCGTTATGACTCGGCGCGTCGGCGCTCCCTGAGCGCGCGGACGCGGCCGCGGCTGGCGCACGCGGGGGAGGGACACCACCGGCGTCGGCCCCCCGGGTCGGCGAACACGCCCCGGCAGTCCTGCTCGGGGCAGACCCGCAGGTCGGCCCGCAGGGGCCCGGTGAGCCAGTCCGCCGCCTGCAGCGCGAGCCTGCTCAACGCATCCGCGGTCGTCGCCGGGGCGCTGCGGTGGAGCCGGTCGAGCGCGGCCAGGTGCACCGGCTCGGCGCGGAAGAACGCCGTCAGCGCGCGCACTTGATCGGCTCGCGGCGCGATCCCGTCGACCGCGCCGAGGGCGAGTTCTCGCACCGCTTCGCGCAACCGGTGCGCCGCCTCGACGTCGGCGTCCGTGACCCGGGCGAGCGGTGTCAGCCCTACCTCGGCGAGCCATTCGGCCAGCCGGTCCCGCGTCGGCATCCGTTCCACCGGGCTCGCCCCGAAGTGACGGCCGCGGGTGGCCATGAGGTCGAGCCAGGGGGCGCCGCTGTCGAAGCGGAAGGCATGGTCGTCGGGCATGCTCGTATTGTAACGGGTCAGCCGTTACAATCGACGTCATGACCGCTGAACCGCAGGTCCGGACGGTGCTGGGCGACATCGATCCGGCCGAACTGGGCGTGACCAACTCGCACGACCACCTCTTCTTCGCCTCGAAGCTGCTGCCGGGCCACGAGCTGGACGATTCGACCGCCGCGACCGAGGAACTGCTGCGGTTCAAGGTCGCCGGCGGCGCGGCGCTGGTGCAGTGGACGCCGTACGGCCTCACGCGCCGGACCCGGGAACTCGCCTGGATGTCGCAGGAGCTCGGCGTGCACGTGGTCGCGGCCACCGGCCTGCACCGGGCCGAGCACTACGCGCCGACGCTGCTCGGGCGGGTGGTCGACGACCTGGTGCAGGTGTTCGTCGCGGACCTGACCGAGGGCACCCAGCCCGCCGACCTCCCGGACGAGCCGCGCACCGGCCCGCGCGCCGGGCTGATCAAGGTCGCCGGCGGGTTCCACACGATCGACGCGCACGCCCGGCTGACCATGACCGCCGCCGCGGTCGCCCACCACGAGACCGGCGCCACCATCGCCGTGCACCTGGAGCTCGGCACCGCGGCGCTCGAGACCGTCCACCTGCTGTGCGAGCAGCTCGACGTCCTGCCCGGCCGGGTGATCCTCGGGCACCTCAACCGCAACCCGGACGTCCGGGTCCAGCGGGAGATCGCCGAGACCGGCGTGTTCCTCGGGTTCGACGGCCCGTCGCGGGCCAACCACGCCACCGACTGGCGGCTCTTCGACGGCCTGGAAGCCCTCGTCGAGGCCGGCCACGGCGGGCAGCTGCTGCTGGGCGGCGACACCACGACGGCCGCGGCCCGGCTGGTCACCGGCGGCGGTCCGGGCGCGCCCTACCTGCTCACGACGCTGGCCCCGCGGCTGACCAGACTGCTCGGCGGCGACGTCGTCACGGCCATGCTGGTGGCGAACCCCGCGCGGGCGTTCGCCACCAGCTGGCCGAACTGACTCAGCGGAGGCCGAAGCCTTCCTGGCCCCCGTTGCCGCCGCGGCCGCGGCGGCGCAGGTAGCGCTCGAACTCGGCGGCGATCTTGTCGCCGCTGACGTCCTGCTCCGCGACCTCGGTCTGCGCGTCGCCGCGCTCCTCCAGCCCGCGGACGTACTCGCTGATCTCTTCGTCCTCGTCGGCCATCTCGCTGACCGTGCGCTGCCACTCCTCGGACTGCTCCGGCAGCGCGCCCAGCGGGATCTCGACGTCGAGGATGTCTTCCAGCTTGTGCAGCAGCGCGAGCGTCGCCTTCGGGGACGGCGGGTGCGAGACGTAGTGCGGCACCGCGGCCCAGATCGAGACGGCCGGGATGCCGGCCTGCACGCAGTAGTCCTGCAGGATGCCGACGATGCCGGTCGGGCCCTGGTAGTTGTTCAGGTCGAGCCCGTAGAGCGACGCGGTGTCCTTGTCGTACGCCGTCCCGGTGACCGGGACAGGACGGGTGTGCGCCGTGTCGGCGAGCAGCGCGCCCAGCGTCACCACGGTCGCGACGTCCAGCTGCTGGATGTGTTCGAGCAGCTCGGCGCAGAAGGCGCGCCAGCGCATGTTCGGCTCGGGGCCCTGCACGAGGACCACGTCGCGGTCGAACCCGTCGGGGCGGCACACCGACAACGTCGTCGTCGGCCAGTCGACGCGGCGGGTGACGCCGTCGACCATGCGGACCGTGGGCCTGCTGACCTGGAAGTCGTAGTAGTCGTCCGGTTCCAGCTCGGCCAGTGGTGTGGCGTCCCAGTTGAGCTGCAGGTGCTCCACGGCGCGGCTGGCCGCGTCACCTGCATCGTTCCAGCCTTCGAAGGCGACCACCATCAAGGGCCGGGAAGGTTCGGGGCGGTCGCCAGGCGGCCGCGGGGTCTCGTCGACGGGCTCACTCACCGGACCAGCCTACGACCCCCGGGCCCAGGCTGTTCAGCACGTCCGGCGGCCTGTCGCCACCGTTTCCCGGCGTCACCCGTCCGGACGGCGCACCGCCGGCCTTCCCCCGGCGGTGTGGCGGGCGCCTCAGCCGCCCCGTTGGCCGTCGAGGAGTTCTCCCGGCTCGGCTACCGTGGAACGCGGGGGCCGCGCCCGGAGCGGAGACCCGGCACTGCACCACCCGACCCTGGAGAGGGATCCACTGTGGACGGTCTCGACGCCGTGTTGTTCGACATGGACGGAACACTGGTCGATTCCGAGAAGCTCTGGGACGTCGCGCTGTACGAGACGGCGGAAGCCCTCGGGGGCAAGCTCTCCGAAGAGAAGCGGATGACGCTCGTCGGCTCCAACATGGACGACACGGCCGCCTGCCTGCTCGAGGTCGCCGGCCGCGAGGTGACGCCGGAAGCGATCATCGAGGCCGGGGTGCTGATCCGCCGCCGCACGGCCGGGCTGTTCGACGACGCGCTGCCGTGGCGCCCCGGCGCCCGCGAGGTGCTGGCCGCCGTCCGCGCGGCGGGCCTGCGCTCGGCCCTGGTCACCTCCACCGAGCGGGACCTGACCGAGCTGGCGCTCAACACCATCGGCCGCGAGTTCTTCGACGTCTCCGTGTGCGGTGACGAGGTCGAGGGGTTCAACAAGCCGCACCCGCGCCCGTACCTCAAGGCCGCCGAACTGCTCGGCGTCGCGCCCGAGCGCTGTGTCGCGGTCGAGGACTCGCCGCCGGGCACCGCGTCGGCGGTCGCCGCCGGCTGCACGGTGCTGGTGGTCCCGAACGACGTCGCGGTCGAGCCGGGGGAGCGGCGCGTCTTCCGCGACACGCTCGTGGGCGTCGACGCGCCCGCGCTGGCGGCCCTGCTGGGCTGAACACCCCCACGTCGCTTTTCCGCTAGCCGCGGCCCGCGGGCTCGGCGATGCTGGGGGCGTGCACGAAGACTTCGAGCGGTGCGTACGGGCCGTGCAGGCGAAGGACGCCCGGTTCGACGGGTGGTTCTTCACGGCGGTCGTGACGACCCGGATCTACTGCCGGCCCAGCTGCCCGGTGGTGCCGCCCAAACCGCGGAACATGACCTTCTACCCGAGCGCCGCGGCCGCCCAGCAGGCCGGATTCCGGGCCTGCAAGCGCTGCCGCCCGGACGCCAGCCCGGGCTCGCCGCTGTGGAACGAGCGCGCGGACCTGGTGGCGCGCGCGATGCGGCTGATCGCCGACGGCGTCGTCGACACCGAAGGTGTCCGCGGCCTCGCCGCCCGCCTCGGCTACAGCGTCCGGCAGGTCGAACGCCAGGTGCTGGCCGAACTCGGCGCCGGGCCGCTGGCCCTGGCCAGGGCCCAGCGCGCGCAGACCGCGCGGACCCTCATCGAGACGACCACGCTGCCGATGACCGAACTGGCCCTGGCGGCCGGGTTCGGCAGCATCCGGACGTTCAACGACACCGTCCGCGAGGTGTTCGCGCTCTCGCCGACCGAGCTGCGCACCCGGGCGAAGAGCAAGCCGAGCACCGCGGCCGGGTCGATCGAGCTGCGGCTGCCCTACCGCAAGCCGCTGTGCCCGGACAACCTGTTCGGGCACCTGGTGGCCACCGGCGTGCCGGGGGTCGAGGAGTGGCGGGACGGCGCCTACCGCCGGACGCTGCGGCTGCCGCACGGCCACGGCGTCGTCGCGCTGCGTCCCGGAGACCCCGCCGCCGGCCACATCGCCTGCCGGTTGACCCTGGCCGATCTGCGTGACCTCCCGGCCGCCACCAGCCGCTGCCGCCGGCTGCTCGACCTCGACGCCGACCCCGAGGCCGTCGACGACCAGCTCGCCACCGACCCGCTGCTGGCCCCGCTGGTCGCGGCCGCGCCGGGCCGCCGCGTCCCGCGCACGGTCGACGGCGCCGAGTTCGCCGTCCGCGCGGTACTCGGCCAGCAGGTGTCGACGGCCGCGGCGCGCACCCACGCCGCCCGGCTCGTCGTCGCGCACGGCACCCCGATCGAGGACCCCGAAGGCGGCTTGACGCACCTGTTCCCGTCGCCCGAGGCCCTGAGCGGCCTGGACCCGGAGACCCTCGCGATGCCGCGCAGCCGCCGTCGCACGCTGCTCGCCCTGGTCGAGGCCTTGACCGACGGCGGCCTGGACCTCGGCGCGGGCAGCGACTGGGCCGGGACGAGGGTCGCGCTGAACGCGTTGCCCGGGTTCGGGCCGTGGACGGTCGAGAGCATCGCGATGCGCTCGCTCGGCGACCCGGACGCGTTCCTGCCCACCGACCTCGGCATCAAGTACGCGGCGGAGACGCTCGGTCTCGGCGGCCCGGCCGCGATCGTCGCCCGGTCGGCGGGGTGGAGCCCGTGGCGCGCCTACGCCACCCAGCACCTGTGGGCCACCGGCGACCACGCCATCAACCGCATGCCCGCCGCCTGACCCACCCACAACAGGAGAATCATGCGTTCCCACACGGTGGTGGACAGCCCGTTCGGTCCGCTCACCCTCGTCGCCCGGGGCGACGCGCTCTGCGGGCTGTACATGGTGCGGCAGCGCCATCGTCCGGACGAGCCGACCTTCGGGGAGCCCGACCCGGGCGCGGCGATCTTCGCCCGCGCCGAGACCGAGCTGAAGGAGTACTTCGCCGGGCAGCGCCGCGAGTTCGAGGTGCCGCTGACCTTCACCGGTACGCCGTTCCAGCAACGGGTCTGGGCGGCGCTGCGGGAGATCCCGTACGGCACGACCATTTCCTACGGCCAGCTGGCCGACCGGCTGGGGCAGCCCACGGCGTCGCGCGCGGTCGGGCTGGCCAACGGCAAGAACCCGATCGGCGTCATCGTGCCGTGTCACCGCGTCGTCGGCGCCGGTGGTTCGCTGACCGGCTACGGCGGCGGCCTCGAGCGGAAGCGCTATCTGCTGGACTTCGAACAGGAGCACGAAGCTCTCTTCTGACCAGCGTTGTTCCCACCCCTCGGGAGCCGGTGTCCACGGAGGTGTGACATCGGCGGCACCGGGACCGGCCCGGGGCGGCGTCACCCCGGCGGGGGTGGAAGGATCTGCAGACCGTGAAGACCTTCGATGAGCTGTTCGCGGAGCTTGCCGAGCGCGCGCGTACCCGTCCCGACGGGTCCGGCACCGTCGCCGCCCTGGACGCCGGAGTGCACGCCCAAGGCAAGAAGGTGCTGGAGGAAGCGGGCGAGGTGTGGATCGCCGCCGAGCACGAGTCCGACGACCGGCTCGCCGAGGAGATCTCCCAGCTGCTGTACCGGCTGCAGGTGCTGATGCTCGGCCGCGGCTTGTCGACCGAGGACGTCTACCGCTACCTGTGACGGTTGCGCGACGAACACTGCCCGCCGATTGAGGAGAGAGCGAAATGCTGCGTGTTGCCGTGCCGAACAAGGGAGCCCTCGCCGCCACGGCGACGGAGATGCTCGGCGAGGCGGGCTACCGGAAGCGGCATGAGCAGCGCGACCTGACGATCCTCGACACGGTCAACGAGGTCGAGTTCTTCTTCCTGCGCCCCAAGGACATCGCGATCTACGTCGGCTCCGGTGATCTCGACCTCGGCATCACCGGCCGCGACCTCGCGCTCGACTCCGGCGCGCCGGTCGAGGAGATCCAGGCCCTCGGTTTCGGCGGCTCGACGTTCCGCTACGCGGCCCCGGCGGGCCAGGACTGGAAGCCGGCCGACCTGCAGGGCAAACGGCTCGCCACGTCGTACCCGCGGCTGGTGCGCGAGGACCTCGCCCGCCACGGCGTCACCGCCGAGGTCATCCGCCTCGACGGCGCGGTCGAGATCTCGATCCAGCTCGGCGTCGCGGACGCGATCGCCGACGTCGTCGAGTCCGGCCGGTCGCTGCGCCAGAACAACCTGGTGGCCTTCGGCGACCCGATCTGCGTGTCGGAAGCCGTGCTGCTGCAGCGCAAGGGCACCGAGCAGAGCAAGGCGAAGAGCCAGCTCGCGGCGCGGCTGCGCGGGGTCGTGTTCGCCCAGCAGTACCTGATGCTGGACTACGACTGCCCGCGGACGCTCGTCGAGCGCGCCATCGCCATCACACCGGGCCTGGAGTCGCCGACGGTGGCCCCGCTCGCCGACGACGACTGGGTGGCGGTGCGCGCGATGGTCTCGCGCAAGGACGTCAACCGGGTCATGGACGAACTGGCCGAGGTGGGCGCGAAGGCGATCCTGGCCTCGGACATCCGTTCCTGCCGCCTCTGAGCTCGTGAGTGTTTAGGGCGGTTCTAACCGCCCTAAACACTCACGACGGGGTCAGCGGGGGCGGTGCGGTTTTTTCGGCAGCAGGTCGTAAAGGCCCTTGCGGACGCCGTTGTCGTTGGCGTTGCGGGCCACCGAGACCTCGGAGATGAAGTCCTCGAAGACGAACTCCTCGTCGGCCGGGATCACCGCGGGCGCCGAGTTCTGCTCCAGGTAGGTGTCGAGCGTGCCCGCGATCTCGCGGAACGACAGCGCCTGCAGGGTTTCCGGGGCGTACGTCGTCACCGGGACGCCGTGGGCGGCGGCCTCGTTCATCACCACGCCCAGCGGCAGGTGCGACAGCATCGGGATGCCGAACTCGTACATCTCCTGCAGCGCCGCGGCCGCGTAGTGCGAGATCGGCCGCCGGTAGAGGCTGGGCACCAGCCCGAACCACGACAGCGGCTGCCGGCCGACGGTCTGCTCGACGTAGCGCACCTGATCCGCCAGCAGCCGCAGCGCGCGGATGCTCGTTTTGTCCGGCTGTACCGGGACCAGTATCCCGTGCGACGCCGCCAGCGCGTTGTTCGTCAGCACGTCGAGTGCCGGCGGGCAGTCGATGATGCAGTGGTCGTAGTTGGCGAACTGGATGACCCGGGCCAGCTGCCAGCCGGGTACGCGGAACGAGTCGAGCCGCCGGATCAGGTCGAACATCCCCGGTGAGGTCGGGATGACGTCGAGCGCGCCGCCGCGGCCGAGGTTGCTGCGCGGATGCGGCACGACGAGGTCTTCGATCGGCCCCTTCCACTTCTTGGCCAGGGCTTTCGCCAGGGTCGGCGCGTCCCCGCGGACCTCGGCCAGGCCGAGCATCTCGGTCGTCGCGTGGCCCTGCGGGTCGAGGTCGACCAGCAGCACCCGCCGGCCGCGCTCGGCCAAGGCCGCCGCGGTGCCGACGCTCAGCGAGGTCTTGCCGACCCCGCCCTTCTGGTTGACCACCGAGGTGATCTGCATGCCGGAGCGCTCCTCATGTCGGTCGTTCCGCGAAGGTTATTGGATGCGGGCCCGTTGTGGTTGGCTATCCGCCCCCGGCCTGTCGCGGACGCACCATCAGCGCCTGCGCGCCCGTGGCCACCGGACCGTCGGCGTCGTGCAGGATGCTCGTCGCCGTGCCGACGCCGTGCTTGCCGACCAGCGTGACGGCGTCGAGGCCGATCCACTCGCCCGCGGGCGGCCGGCGCAGGTGCACGGTGAGCTCGGAGTTGATGAACCACCACTTGCGCGGGTCGAGGTAGTTGGACACGCCGTTGCCGGAGTCGGCGACCGCGAACAGCCGCTGCAGCCCGCTCGGTTCCTCGCCGTCGACCAGCGGGACCCGCTGGCGGGCCCACACCGCTGCCGGGCCGGGCACGTCCATCCCGCCGCGGACGGCGCGCCACTCCAGCGCGTCGAGGTAGCCGCCGTTCCAGCCTTCCGGCCAGGCCGACTCCGTCACGGTGTCCGGCGCCGGCATCAGCGGGCCGCCGTCGGTGCTCACCGCCGCGGTGTCGGACGTCGCGATGCGCCACGCCGACGCGCGCGCCACGACCCGCTCGGTCGTCGCCAGTTCGGCCTGCAGCAGCTCGACCGACCGGCCGGGCCGCTCCACCCGGGCACGCACCAGCAGCTCGGTCACCGGTGCCGGGCCGAGGATCTCGACGGTCACCCGCGCGAGCTCGGCGGGGTGCGGCTGTTCGACGTTTTCGAGCGCTCGGACCAGCAGCGCCGACGGCGGCCCGAAGTGCTGGGAGTCCGGGGACCACGGCCCGGCGGTGTGCGCGGTCGCGGTGAACCGGCCCTCGCCGTGGGGGACGTAGAACGCGTCGGCCATCAGTCGGCCCGGTCCAGCGGCGTCTCTTCGCCCGCGTCGGGCTCCGGCCAGCCGGGGTACACGGGCGGGGTGCCGCCGTATTCGGGGCAGTGCGCCTGGTGGTCGCACCAGTTGCAGAGCTTGCTCTTGTTCGGCCGGAAGTCGCCGGTCTTGCCCGCCTTGAGGATGGCCTGCCAGATGGCTTCCAGGGTCCGCTCGAAGCGGATCAGCTCGGCTTCGTCCGGGGTGTAGGCCAGCGACTGGCCGTCGGTCAGGTACATCAGCTTCAGCTGGCGGGGCACGATCCCGCGCAGCCGCCACAGCACCACGGCGTAGAACTTCATCTGGAACATCGCCTTGGCTTCGCCGATTTCCCGCGGCGCGGCGCCGGTCTTGTAGTCGACGACCCGGATCTCGCCGGTCGGCGCGACGTCGACGCGGTCGATGTAGCCGCGCAGCAGCACCCCCGAGCCGAGCTCGATCTCGACGTGCAGCTCGCACGCCTCCGGTTCGAGCCGCCGCGGGTCTTCGAGCCCGAAGTAGGCGTCCAGGAGCTTTTCGGCCGAGCGCAACCAGTCGGCGTGGTCGTCCGGCTTCGCGGCGTCGAACAGCTCGGTCCACTCCGGACGGTCCTCGGACAGCTCGGTCCACGCCGGGCCCAGCAGTTCGCGGGCCTTCGGCGGCACCCGTTCGCCCGCGGGCAGCGCGAAGAGCCGTTCCAGCACCGAGTGGACGAGCGTGCCGCGCAGCTGGGCCTTGGTCGGGACCTCCGGCAGCCGGTCGACCGCGCGGAACCGGTAGAGCAGCGGGCACTGCTTGAAGTCACTGGCCCGGGACGGCGACAGGGCGGGCCGTCGCCGCACCTGCGTGGCGACGGCGGAGTCCGCGGCTTGCACGGGGACGAGCGGGTCCGTGGTGACGGTGTCGGCGTCGGGCATGGGCAGAGCGTAACGCCGGGGTACGACAGTTCCGGCGACCGCAACGCCCGGCACCGGTACCCAACCGGCGAACACGCGTACCCGGATGGCGAACACGCGTACCCGGACGGACGACACGGCGGCCGGTGATCGTGTCGTCCGTCCGGGGTGACCGGTGACACGGTCCGGTCGCGGGCGGGGCCGGATCACCCGCTCCTGACACCGGGGGCTCTAGGCTCTCCGGCATGGCCGCGACCAGTGAGCAGGGCACCGGGGGCTCCCGGCAGGCCGTCCTCGGCGACGGCGGTGGTCTCGTGCTGTTCCGCGTCGCCGGTGTCCCGGTGCTGCTGGCGCCGTCCTGGTGGATCGGCTCCCTGATCGTCGTCGTCCTGTACGCGCCGCTGGTCGGCCGGCTGCTCCCGGACGTCTCCCCGCTGATGTCGTGGCTGCTGGCCGCGGCGTTCGCGGTGCTGCTGGGATTGTCGGTGCTCGCCCACGAACTCGGCCACTGCCTCGTCGCGTTGAGACTGGGCATCCCGGTGCGGCGGCTGCGCCTGTTCCTCCTCGGCGGCCTGTCCGAGGTCGCCCGCACCCCGAAACGGCCGAGCGACGAAGGCCTGGTGGCCGCGGCCGGCCCGGCGGTGTCGCTGGTGCTGGGCGGGTTCTGCGGGCTGCTGATGTTCGCTGTGCCGCCGGACAGCGCGGTCTGGCTGCTGGTCGCCGAATGCTCCGTGGCGAACCTCGCCGTCGGCGTCTTCAACCTCTTGCCCGGCCTCCCGCTCGACGGCGGGCGCCTGGTCCGCGCCGGCGTCTGGGCGGCCACCGGGATCCGCGCCAAGGGCACCCGCGCCGCGGTGGCCGGCGGCGCGGTCGTGGCGGCGGGCCTGCTCGTGTGGGCCCTGTGGGGCCTCGCGACGGCCAGCCCGGACCGGTGGCTGCGGCTGGGCGTCTGCGTCGTCACGGCGTGGTTCGTGATCCTGGGCGCGCGGTCCGAACTGGCCGCGGAACGCCGTCGCGGCTGGCCCGAAGGCCTGGTGCTGGGCGAGGTGGTCCGGCCCGTGCTGCAGCTGCCGGCGGAGAGCCCGGTGTCGGACGCGCTGGCCGCGTCGGCGGGCCGGGGCGTGGTGCTGGTCCGCGCGGACGGCGTCGCGGCCGGGCTGCTGGACGAAGGCGCGGCGGAGCGGCTGGCGAGCACCTCGCCGCACGCGCCGGCCGAGCTGGCGGCCGAGCCGATCCGGGCCGAGACCGTGCTGCTGGCTTCCGAGCCGGGGGAGGAGATCGTCGAGCGGGTCCGCGAGACCCCGGCGTGGCAGTTCCTCGTGGTGGACGACGAAGGCCGGCCGGCGGGCGTGCTCCGCCGGGACGACCTGCGCGCCGCGCTGAACCGCCGTACCCGCTGAGCTCACGCCCCGGGCGGCCTGCGAAGATCTGTCGTCGGTCAAACGGCAAGAGGCCATTCGGGGTACTGGAGGAAGTGTTGTCGGTCAGCGGACCGTTTCGTGCGGGTGATCGGGTGCAGTTGACCGACTCGAAGGGGCGGCACTACACCCTGACGCTGGCCGACGGCGGTGAGTACCACACGCACCGCGGCGGCCTCGCCCACGACGACCTGATCGGCCGTCCCGAAGGGTCGGTGGTCACGTCGGTGGGCGGCTCGACGTACCTGGCGCTGCGCCCGCTGCTGCCGGACTACGTGCTCTCGATGCCCCGCGGCGCGCAGGTGATCTACCCGAAGGACGCCGCCCAGATCGTCATGTGGGGCGACATCTTCCCGGGCGCGCGGGTCCTCGAGGCGGGCGCCGGTTCCGGCGCGCTGACGTGTTCGCTGCTGCGCGCGGTCGGCTCGACCGGGCAGGTGAGCTCGTACGAGATCCGCGACGACCACGCCGTGCACGCCGAGCACAACGTCGTGAAGTTCTTCGGCGAGAAGCCGGCGAACTGGACGCTCACCGTCGCGGACCTGGCCACGCACGAGGGTGAGGTCGACCGGGTCGTGCTGGACATGCTGGCCCCGTGGGACCAGCTCCCGAACGTCGCCGCGCACCTCGTCCCGGGCGGCGTGCTGACGGTCTACGTCGCGACGGTCACCCAGCTTTCGCGCGTCACGGAGTCGCTGCGCGAGCAGCGGTGCTGGACCGAGCCGGAGTCGTGGGAGACGCTGATGCGCCCGTGGCACGTGGTCGGCCTGGCGGTGCGCCCGGACCACCGCATGGTGGCGCACACGGCGTTCCTGCTGACGGCCCGCCGCCTGGCGGACGGCACGGTGTCGCCGCGCGTGTCCCGGCGGCCGGCCAAGGGCAAGGGCTGAGCGCCTAGCCCGGCACGCACCACTTCCCGCTCTCCTTGTGCAGCGGGAACGGGGTGTCCTTCGTACCGCCCGCGGCTTCGACGTGGACCACCGCCGTCGCCGACTCGCCGCGCAGTTCCGGCGGCTTCCGGAGGCTTGCCTCCACCTCGCCCGCCGCGTCCCACGTCCGCTGCAGCCCGGCGAGGGCCTCGGTGGTCTGCGGGCGGCAGGTCAGCCTGCCGAACGCCGCCGAGTCGTGCCGGGCGATCGCGTCGACGATCGCGTCGGCCAGCACCTTCACCGCCGCGGTGTCGACGGCGTCCGGGGGCGCGGACGCCGTCGTGCGGGCCGGCGGGGGTGGCGTGGCCGAGGGTGGGGGCGTGCTGCCGGACGGCGCCACGAGCAGCAGTCCCAGCACGACACCCACGACCGCGACACCGACCAGGACGAGCCCGGCGGTCAGCGCGCGGTTCACCGCCGGCGCGGCCTCACGAGCCGTCCGCCTTGACGTTGGACAGGCACCAGAGACCGGACTCCTTGGCCGCCGACATCGTGCCGACCTTGGTCGCCGTGCCGTCGGTCGCCGAGTAGCGGACGGTGGACTTGTCGCCGACGTCCTTCGGGTCTTCGGTGAGCTTCACCGTCACCTTGGGGATCTGGCCGGTCGTGCCTTCGTAGACGCTGCGGCAGATGACGTTGCCGAGCGCCTTCTCGTCACCCGCGTTGTAGGCGTCGATCGTCGAGGCGAACAGCTCCTGCGAGCTGGGCTTGCCGCCGGGGGCGGGGCCGCCGACCGGCTTGGTGCTCTTCGTCGACGGGCTGCTCGGCGTGGTGCTCTTCTTCGGGGTGGTCTTCGGCGCCGACGTCGGCGCGGGGGAGCTGCTGCTCGCGGGCGGCGCGGCGGTGTCGCTGTCGTTCCCGTTCAGGGCCAGCACCAGCGCCGTCACGCCACCGCCGACGACGATGACCGCGCCCACCGCGATGCCGATGATGAGCCCGGTTTTCTTCTTCTTGGGCGGCGGAGCGTCACCGAAGCCGCCACCACCGCCGCCGTACGGGTCGTAGCCGCCGAAGTTCTGCTGGTTCGGGTCGTACCCGCCCGGCTGCTGCTGCCCCCACTGGTCCTGCTGCCCGCCGTACTGGGGCTGAGGCCCCGGCTGCGGCGGGTAGCCGCCCTGGCCGTAGGGATCCGGCTGACCGAACTGCTGCGTGCCGCCGTAGCCCGGCTGGGACTGGGGCCCGCTCTGGGGGTATCCGCCCGGCTGCTGACCGTAGGGCCCGGGCTGCTGCCCGTAGCCGCCGGGCTGCTGGCCGTAGCCGCCCGGTTGCTGCGGCGGGTAGGTCATGTGTGATGCCCCCTAGCCTTCCTGCGACGCGATTCGGCCATCCGGTGGCCGCGTCGGCCCGATGCTAGTCACCGCGCGTGCTCGCCGCGCGGTTAGGGCGGAACTGGCCGGAATTGCCCGGCTTCGGCGCGGTTGGGCCGCCCGGACGCGGGGTACTCCTGTCGTGCTTGGTTCGTCCAGCTCCGGAAGACCCCGCTCAGACCCCGTGTCACGGCACACAAATGGCCCCTTGTGCTGCGGGAATGTCCGTGCTGGACGAGGTGAAGAAACCGCGACGCGCCGATCTTGTGATGCGGAAAGGCCTTTTCTTGTCGGTGATCGCCGGTACCGTGGAATGAAAAGCACTCCGAGGAGGTGCCCGATGCATCATGACCTTCCCGGAGGTCGGCGCGAGGAGGCCGACCCTTCAGCAACATCCGGAGCTGGGACGACGGCGGACGAGCAGGCAAGGCAGATCCGCTTTCTCGAAGAGGAAGTGGCGCTGCTGCGCCGCAAACTGACCGACTCGCCGAGGCAGAACCGCGTTCTCGAACAGCGGCTCGCCGAGGCGTCGGAAAGGGTGAGCCAGCTCACCGAGCGGAACACCAAACTGGTCGAAACCCTGCGCGAAGCGCGAGGACAGCTCCTCGCTCTGCGTGAAGAGGTCGATCGGCTGGCCCAGCCACCGTCCGGGTACGGCGTGTTCGTCACGTCGTACGAGGACAACACGGTGGACGTGTTCACGGCCGGCCGGAAGATGCGGGTGTCGGTTTCGCCCGCGGTGGAGATCTCGTCGTTGCGACGCGGCCAGGCGCTGCGTCTCAACGAAGCCCTGACCGTGGTCGAGGGCGGCGACTTCGAGCGCACCGGCGAGGTGTGCGCGTTGCGTGAGGTGCTCGCACCGGACGTCGAGGGCGCCAGCCCTCGTGCGCTCGTGGTCGGGCACGCGGACGAAGAGCGGGTGGTCCTGCTCTCCGATCTGCTGGCGGAGCAGCCGCTGAAGCCCGGCGACTCGCTCCTGGTCGACTCCAAGGCCGGTTACGCGTACGAGCGCGTGCCGAAGGCGGAGGTCGAAGACCTGGTGCTGGAGGAGGTGCCGGACGTCCGCTACGAGGACATCGGCGGCCTCACCCGGCAGATCGAGCAGATCAGGGACGCGGTCGAACTGCCGTTCCTGCACGCCGACCTCTACCAGGAGTACCAGTTGCGCCCGCCGAAGGGCGTCCTGCTCTACGGCCCGCCGGGCTGCGGCAAGACGCTCATCGCCAAGGCGGTCGCGAACTCGCTGGCCAAGAAGGTGGCGGCGGCGCGGGGCGACAACGAGGACGGGAAGTCCTACTTCCTGAACATCAAGGGTCCCGAGCTGCTCAACAAGTTCGTCGGGGAGACCGAGCGGCACATCCGCTTGATCTTCCAGCGGGCGCGGGAGAAGGCCTCCGAGGGCACCCCGGTGATCGTGTTCTTCGACGAGATGGACTCGATCTTCCGGACCCGTGGATCGGGCGTTTCGTCCGACGTGGAGACCACGATCGTCCCGCAGCTGCTCTCCGAGATCGACGGTGTCGAAGGCCTGGAAAACGTCATCGTCATCGGTGCCTCGAACCGTGAGGACATGATCGACCCGGCGATCCTGCGGCCGGGCCGGCTCGACGTCAAGATCAAGATCGAGCGTCCGGACGCCGAAGGCGCGAAGGACATCTTCTCCAAGTACCTGGCCGAAGGCCTGCCGATCCACGCCGACGACCTCGCCGAGTTCGGCGGGGACGCGAAGGCGACGTTCGACGCGATGATCCAGCACACCGTCGAGCGGATGTACGAGGAGAGCGACGAGAACCGGTTCCTCGAGGTGACCTACGCCAACGGGGACAAGGAAGTCCTGTACTTCCGCGACTTCAACTCGGGCGCGATGATCCAGAACATCGTGGACCGGGCGAAGAAGTCGGCGATCAAGTCCGTGCTGGAGACCAACCAGCCCGGCCTGCGCGTGCAGCACCTGCTGGACGCGATCGTCGACGAGTTCGCGGAGAACGAGGACCTGCCGAACACCACCAACCCGGACGACTGGGCCCGGATCTCCGGCAAGAAGGGCGAGCGGATCGTCTACATCCGCACGCTCGTCACCGGCAAGAACCAGGACTCGGGGCGGGCGATCGACACCGCCACGAACACCGGGCAGTACCTGTAGGAGTCGAACATCCGGTGGGGCGGTCGCCGCGGCGGCCGCCCCACCGGCGTGTCCGGGGTCAGTCCCGGACCAGATCCGCTTCGGGTGCCGGCATCGCGGTCTTCCGGCGGACGCGCAGCCGGCCGTGCGCGGCGAGAATGCCGAGCACCACCAGGATCGCGCCGGCGGGCTGGTTCCAGCTCACCGGTTCGTCCAGGACCGACACGCCCAACACCACTCCGACAATCGGTGTGAGGTAGGTCACCGCCGACGCGTTCGCCGCGCCCCACGCCGCGATGATCCGGACGTTCCACACGTAGGCGAGGCCGGTGCCGAAGACGCCGAGAGCGATCATGCTCAGCACGACCGGCGGTGTCGGGTGGATCGGCGTGACCGCGATCGCCGGCGCCAGCAGGCCGAGGATGACCGTCGCCGACGCCGTCTGCCCGAACGCGACGACGACCGGGTCCGCGCCGCGCGGCGAGACGAACCGGCGCATGTAGACGAAGCACGCGCCGTAACACGTGGTGGCGCCGAGGCACGCGAGCTGCGCGGTCAGCTGGTGCGAGACGTCGACGCCGTGCCAGACCCCGACGATCGTGAGCACGCCGAGAAAGCCGAGCAGCAAGCCGAGCACCCGCGGCGGCGTGAACCGCTCGTCGGGCAGGGCCGCCGCGGCCAGCAACATCGTGACCAGGGGTGTCGTCGCGTTGAAGATGCTGGCCAAACCGGACGAAATGTACTGTTCCGCCCACGAGAAAAGCAGAAACGGCACCACGCACAGCAGAACCGACACCACGACGAGGTGGCCCCACAACGCGAGATCGCGGGGGAGGGCCCGGCGGCGGACCAGCAGCACCGCGGCGAGCGCCAACGCGCCCAGCGAGACCCGGGCCAGCGCGACCTGCGCCGGGGAGAGGCCGTCGAGCCCGACCTTGATGAACAGGAAGCTCGCACCCCACACGGCCGCCAGCAGACCGAACCGCGCCGTGACCCCGAAACCCATGTCGCGCAGTCAAGCCGGACGACCACCTCCGGAGCCAGCGGTTTTCCGACCTCGACTTCTGTATAACGCCCTATACCGCCGGGGTAGGATCGGGCCATGGGGGCCGAGCCGAACGAAGAACCGCCGCGGCGGCGCGCGGTTGCGCACGTCGCCCTGCTCGCCTCGGGACCGCCGCTGGCGGCGGACCTGGCCGTCACGGTGCACTTCCACCCGGACCGGCCGGTGGGGGCGGTCCCGTTGCTGCGGCACCTGGCCGACGACGGCCTGTACCGCTCGCAGTTCGAGACCGGCACGAGCAACGGCGGGTTGACCGCGCACCCGGCCGGCGACCGGTGGCGCTGGGAGCACCGGATCTTCGGCGGTGCCTACGACGACGGACCGTCGTCGGAACGGCCCAAGTACGGCGCGTTGAACCACCGCCGCCGCCCGGCCGGCGGCTCGGTCCGGTTCGGCTCGTCCCACTTCCGCCTGAAGCGTGCCGTGCTGCGGCGGACGACCTTCTGCTTCCCGGACAGCTTCAGCGAGCCCGCCGACTTCGGGACGGTCGGCCGCATGTCGCTGGTGGCCCTCGCCGACGCGGCGCCGGCGGACGTCCTCGACGACTACGTCGAGGCCCACGTGCACGGTCCGCTCCGGCTGGACTCCGACGTCGAGGCCTTGGTGCTGGACCCGGCGTTCCGGGGGACCGACGTCGAGGCCGCGGCGGCCGGGCTGCCGTTCCCGACGTCGTGGCACCACGGGTTCCGGCTCCCGGTCGCGATCCTCGCCGAACACGCGGACTACCGCGGTGAGGACGTGGTGCGGGCCGGCAAGGAGATCGCCGAGGACGGGTGGCTCGACGCCCGTGTCATCGGCGACGCCGTCCGGGCCGGCCGGTACGATCCCCAGATCCTCAAGCGCGTCTGGCACTGCACCGCGAGGTTCGGGCTACGCGACGGCGCCGACGGGTAGCAGCGCCTCGGCGAGCTGCCGCCAGTGCGGCAGCGCGGACCGGCCGGGTCCGATCCCGACGACCTGGACGGCGACGTGGTCCGCGCCCGCGTCGAGGTGTTCTTCGAGCCGGGTGGCGATCGTGTCGAGGTCGCCCCAGAACACCAGGTCGTCGACGAGCCGGTCGCTGCCGCGGCCGCCGTCGAGGTCGGCTTCGGTGTACCCGAGCCGCCGGAACTTGGCCACGTTGTACTTCTGCGTCAGGTACGGGCGCAGGTGCGCCCGAGCGATCTCGCGCGCCCGGGCCGGGTCGGTCTCGAAGAGGACGGCGTGCTCGACGCCGAGGAACGGGCCCTCGCCCAGGATCTTCCGTGCTTGCGCCGTGTGCCGCGGTGTCACGTGGTAGGTGTGCGCGCCGGCCGAGCGGTCGCGGGCCAGTCCGAGCATCTTCGGGCCGTACGCGGCCAGGACGCGCCGCATCGGCGCGGCGGGCGCGGGATTGGCGTTCGTGGCCGCGTCCAGGGCGTCGAGGTAGTCGTTCATCGCCCGCAGCGGGCCGGCCGTGCCGGGGCGCCCGGCGCCGATGCCGAGGCCGAGCAGGTGGCGGTCCGGGTAGGCGTCGGCCAGCAGCAGGGCCGCGCCGCGCGTCCACCGCGGCTCACGGGACCAGATCTGGGCGATCCCGTTGATGACGGCCAAGCGCCGGGTGGAGGCGAGCAGGAAACCGGCGTGGGTGAGGGCTTCGCGGCCGTCGCGCTCGGGGATCCAGACCGCCCGCCAGCCGAGGCCTTCCAGCTCCTGCGCGGTGTCGCGGGCCAGGCTCGCCGGCTGGTCCTCGAAGTCGAACGTCCAGATCCCGTAGCGGCCCAGGGGCATGTTGCCGATCGCACTCATGCATCGAAGTATCGCAGAAGTTCGATATGAGTCAACCGTCAGGAACTCGCCGGGGGAGGGGAGGATCAGAGCGAGTGGCCGAGGATCTCGACGATCCGGGCGATCCACTCTTCGTCGCGCCGGTAGTGCGTCCACTTCCCGAGCCGCGTCGCGCGGACCAGCCCGGCGCGCTGCAGCGACGCCATGTAGGCCGAGACCGTCGACTGGGCCAGCCCGGCCTTCGCCTGGATGTGGGTCACGCACACCCCCGCCTCGACCTCCACCGGCCCGCGCTCCTCGCGGAAGTTCTCCACCGGATCCCGCAGCCACCCGAGGATCCGCAGCCGCACCGGGTTCGCGAGCGCCTTGAACACGTCGAGCAGCTGCTCGACCTCCGGAGGCGAACCGGCGTGCGTCGTCATCACCGCGATGGTAGTTCAGATCGCGACACCCCGATGCGACACCGGCGTGTGCTCCCCGGACCTGCGCGTATAACGACCTATACTTCCGGGCTGTGAGCGAAGAATCCGGGCGGCCGCGCCCGCCCATCACCGAAGCCGACGTCATGGCCTGGCTGGAGACAACGGCCGCCACCGTGGAAGCGGGGGAGGTGAGCCCCCAGGAGCTCATCGACATCCTCGGCGAGCTCCGCCGCGCGTCCGCGGCCTGCGCCGACGCCTCCGACTGGGCGCTGCTCGCCGCGCGCGAAGGCGGCGCCAGCCTCCGTCAGATCGCCCCCGTCTTCGGCAAGGGTTACGTCCGGGCCCCGGCCGCCCGGCTCGAGAAGCTCCACCGCCAGGCCCAGACCGCCGGCCAGTGGCTCGCCATCCTCCGGCACAAGCAGAACGGATGAGGACCTCCGCCATGGAACGCGTCGATCGCATCGCACTCGGCCTCGCGGCGCTGGGCCGGCCCGCGTACATCAACCTGGGGCGGGACGGGGCGCTGCCGGCCGTGCGGGACGTCGCGTCGATGCGGGCCGCGACGTTCGCCGTGCTGGACGACGCGTACGCCGCGGGGGTCCGGCGGGTCGACGTCGCCCGGTCCTACGGGCGTGCGGAGGAGTTCCTGGCCGGTTGGCTCGACGAGCGCGGGCACCTCGACGTCGTCGTCTCCAGCAAGTGGGGCTACGCCTACGTCGGCGACTGGCGGCTCGACGCCGACGTGCACGAGGTAAAGGAGCATTCGGCGACGCGGTTCGCCGCGCAATGGGCGGAAACCCTGGCGTTGCTGGGGGACCGGGTGAGCCTCTACCAAGTGCATTCGCTCACTGTGGACAGTCCGCTGTTCACCGACGAGCCGCTGATCGAGGCGCTGGCGGAACTTTCCGCGAACGGCGTCGAGGTCGGGTTCTCGACGTCGGGACCGGCGCAGGCGGACGCGATCGAGCGGGCGTTCGCGCTGGAAGTGGCCGGGCGGCCGGTGTTCTCCGCGGTGCAGTCGACGTGGAACCTGCTGGAGCCGTCGGTGGGCGCCGCGCTGGCGGCGGCGCACGCGGCCGGGAACCGGGTCCTGGTCAAGGAAACCCTGGCCAACGGCCGGCTCGCGGTCGAAGCGCCGCGCGCGGTGCTCGAGGTCGCCGCGGCGCACGGGACCGGTCCGGACGCGGTCGCCGTGGCGGCGGTGCTGGCGAACGGCTGGGCGGACACGGCGGTCATCGGCCCGGCGAGCGGGCCGCAGCTGGCGGCGAACCTGCGCGCCACCACGCTTTCCCTGAGCACGGACGAGGAAGCCGCGCTGGCCGGACTGGCGGAGAATCCGGAGGAGTACTGGCGTCACCGGTCCTCTCTGGGCTGGGACTGACCGGCTGCACTACTCTGCGCAAGCACACACGTACTACGGAAGGGCCGGAGCAGGTGCGTCATCGCCAGGTGGTTGCCTTGGCCGCGGTCGCGTTGGTCGGCCTCACGGGCTGCGACGGCCCCGACCCGAACAACCTCGAGACGTACTACGACGATCCGGCCACGTCGACCGGTCAGGTCGTGCCTCCGCGGGAAGCCCCGGTGCCGGCCGCGAAGGCGGCCCCGGTCACCCAGGCGGCGCCGGACCCCGGGTTGCTCGCGGAGCGGGCACTGCTGTCCGATCAGGACGTCGCCGGCGAGGGGGTGCAGCCGGGTTCGGGTGCGACGTCGGGCTGCCTGTCCGGTGAGGCGTCCGCGACCAGCCGGACAGCGAGCTGGCGGTACCCGAGCGGTTCGGTGCTGCGGCACCGGGTCGCCGCGTACGCCGACGGCTCGGCCGACGACGTCGTGGCGAACGCCGAGTGCACGGGACACCCCGTGGACGTCCCGGCCCAGGCGGGCGTCGAGCGGCAGCGCGCCTGGTGCGACGGCAAGACGTGCACCGTGTTGCTGGCCAAGGGAACGCTCGTGTCCGGGCTGACCGTCTCGGCGAGCACGGAGGCGCGGGCGATCGACGCGGCGAAGCGGCTGCTGCCCGTGATGGCGGCGAAGCTGGCGGCCCCGGCGGCTCAGCCGTAGCGGCGGAACCATTCCCGGACGCCTTCGCGGCCGTCGGGGATGAACGGGAGCGCCGGCGCCGGGTCGTCGATCCAGGCGCGCAGCTCGGCCAGGGGGAGCCAGCGGCCTTCGACGATCTCTTCGGCCTGGTGGTGGATCGGGCCGTCCCAGCGGACCTCGAAGGCGAAGTTGTGGCAGCGGTTGTGGCCGTCGTCGTACACCTTCGTGAACAGCGGAACGGGTTCCACCCCTCGGACGCCGAGTTCTTCGGCCAGTTCGCGGCGGGCGCACCCGGCCGGGGACTCGCCGGCGGCGACGACCCCGCCGGCCCAGCAGTCCCAGGTGGACGGGAACACGTCCTTCGTGGCGGTGCGGAGGTGCACGTAGACCGCGTTTCCGTCACCCGAACGGACCAGCACGACGCCGGCGGCGTGCCACAGGCCCTCGCTGCGGAGGCGGCTCCGCAGCGTCTCGCCGACGACGGAGCCGGCCTGGTCATAGAGGGCAACGAGTTCGTCACTGCCTGGCATGGGTGCATCGTTCCACTAGGCCTACCCCGTAGGGTGGTGGACATGCGGCGGATCATGGGAACCGAAGTCGAGTACGGCATCTCGGTGCCGGGCGACGCGACGGCGAACCCGGTACTCACCTCGACCCAGGTCGTGCTGGCCTACGCGGCCGCGGCCGACATCCCGCGCGCCCGGCGGGCCCGGTGGGACTACGAGGTGGAGTCCCCCTTGCGGGACGCGCGCGGGTTCGACCTGACCGGCCCCGGCGGGCCGGGGCACGACCCGGACGTCGAGGACCTGGGCGCGGCGAACGTCATCCTGACCAACGGGGCGCGGTTGTACGTCGACCACGCGCACCCGGAGTACTCGGCGCCCGAGGTGACCAACGCGCGCGACGCGGTCATCTGGGACAAGGCCGGCGAACGGGTGATGGAGGAGGCGGCGCTCAAGGCGGCGTCCGTGCCGGGACAGCCCCCGCTCCAGCTCTACAAGAACAACGTCGACGGCAAGGGCGCCAGCTACGGCACGCACGAGAACTACCTGTGCGCGCGGTCGACGCCGTTCACCGCGATCATCGCCGGGCTGACGCCGTTCTTCGTGTCGCGGCAGGTCTTCACCGGGTCGGGCCGGGTCGGGATCGGCCAGCAGAGTGAAGAGGCCGGGTTCCAGCTCTCCCAGCGTGCGGACTACATCGAGGTCGAGGTCGGCCTGGAGACCACGCTGAAGCGCGGGATCATCAACACGCGGGACGAGCCGCACGCGGACGCGGACAAGTACCGGCGGCTGCACGTCATCATCGGCGACGCGAACATGTCCGAGTACTCGACCTACCTCAAGGTCGGCACGACGGCGCTGGTGCTGGACCTGATCGAGTCCGGCATCCGGTTCGACGACCTGAAGCTGGACGAGCCGGTCAAGGCCGTGCACCAGATCAGCCACGACCCGACGCTGAAGGCGCAGGTCGCGCTGGCCAACGGCAAGAAGTACACCGGGCTGGACCTGCAGTTCGCCTACCACGAGATCGCGTCGCAGAACCTGGAGCGCACGGGCGCGGACGAGGCCTCGAAGGAGGTCCTGCGGGTCTGGGGCGAGATCCTGGACGCGCTGGCCCGGGACCCGCAGGAGTGCGCGGACCGGCTGGACTGGCCGGCCAAGCTGCGGCTGCTGGAGGGGTACCGCCAGCGGGACAGTCTCGCCTGGGGCGCCCCGCGGCTGCGCCTGGTGGACCTGCAGTACTCGGACGTGCGGCTGGCGAAGGGCCTGTACAACCGGCTGGTCACGCGGGGCTCGATGAAGCGGCTGGTGACCGAGGAAGAGGTGCTGGCCGCGGTGACCACCCCGCCGTCGGACACGCGGGCCTACTTCCGGGGCCGGGCGCTGGAGAAGTACGCGAGCTCGATCGCGGCGGCGTCGTGGGATTCGGTCATCTTCGACGTCGGCAAGGAGTCGCTGGTGCGGATCCCGACGTTGGAGCCGTTGCGGGGGACCAAGGCGCACGTCGGCAAGTTGCTGGACAACGCGGCGACGGCGGAGGAGCTGGTGGAGGCACTCACCGGTTCGGACTAGGCGGTACGCACACGGATCGCGGCGTTGACCCCGAATGTCGGGGCCGCTGGGTAGGCTAGGAAACATCAGCCACACCGGGAGGCGAGATGGCCCAGGAAAAGATCGAAAAGCACGGCGGCGGCGACTCCGACGAGGAGTTCGACGACACCGGCGCGGCGGGTCAGGAACGGCGCGAGAAGCTCGGCGAGGACGTCGACACGATCCTCGACGAGATCGACGACGTGCTGGAGGAGAACGCCGAGGACTTCGTCCGGGCCTACGTCCAGAAGGGTGGCGAGTAGCCGCTCGGGCGTTCGCGCCCTTGCCGACCGTTCAGCCGGCGGCCGGGGGTTCCGCGTGGCGGTGACCGTGGTCCGTGCGGGCCGGGGTCGTCTAGCGCGGGGCCACGGCCGCCAAGGCCCGCACAGATGGGATTTTTGAGCACGTATGGACAACACCAGGGGCATCTCGGGTCCCGCTCTGCCGGGGGCGTACTTCTCGTCGGCGACGTCGTCGTTTTCGGACTTCCTGCGGGTGCAGGCGCCGGAGCTGCTTCCGGAGCGCCGGATGTCCGGTGGTGCGGGCGATCTGGGCGTACCGCACGGGACGACGATCGTCGCCTTGACCTTCGCGAGCGGGGTGCTGATCGCGGGTGACCGGCGGGCGACGTCGGGGAACCTGATCGCGAGCCGCGACATGGAGAAGGTGCACGTCACCGACGAGTATTCGGCGGTGGGCATCGCGGGCACGGCCGGGCTGGCCGTGGAGATGGTGCGGCTCTATGCCGTGGAGCTCGCGCACTACGAGAAGATCGAGGGCGTTTCGCTGTCGCTGGACGGCAAGACGAACAAGCTGGCCGGGATGGTCAAGGCGAACCTCGAGATGGCGATGGCCGGGCTGGCCGCGATCCCGCTCTTCGTCGGTTACGACCTGGAGGCCGAGGACGCCAGGCACGCCGGCCGGATCGTGTCGTACGACGCCGCGGGCGGGCGCTACGAGGAGAACGGCGGCTACGCCGGGATCGGCTCGGGTTCGCTGTTCGCGAAATCCGCGCTGAAGAAGCTGCACGACCCGGACGCCGACGTCGAGAGCGCCACGCGGGTGGCGGTCGAGGCGCTGTACGACGCGGCGGACGACGACACCGCTTCAGGCCTGCCGGACCTGGTGCGCCGGATCTTCCCGTCGGTCGTGACGATCACCGCCGAGCACGGGGCCGTGCAGCTGCCGGAGTCGGAGACCGCCGCGGTGGCGGAGGCCGTGATCGCCGGGCGGATCGAGCGCCAGCAGCGCCGGCTGTCCTGACGCGGGCCGGAGCTGAACCAGTGAACGTTGGAACACCGAAAGACCTGGAGCGCACACCGTGACGATGCCGTTGTATGCCTCTCCCGAGCAGCTGATGCGGGAGCGTTCCGAGCTGGCGCGCAAGGGCATCGCGCGCGGCCGGAGCGTGGTGGTGCTGAAGTACGCGGGCGGCGTGCTGTTCGTGGCGGAGAACCCGTCGGCGACGCTGCACAAGGTGTCCGAGATCTACGACCGGATCGGTTTCGCCGCCGTCGGGCGCTACAGCGAGTTCGAGAACCTGCGGGTCGCCGGGATCCGGCACGCGGACCTCAAGGGCTACCAGTACGACCGGCGTGACGTGAGCGCGCGGGCGCTGGCGAACGCGTACGCGGCCACGCTGGGCAGCATCTTCACCGAGCAGCTGAAGCCGTTCGAGGTCGAGGTCTGCGTGGCGGAGGTCGGCGCGAGCGCGGCGGAGGACCAGCTGTACCGGCTGACCTACGACGGGTCGATCTTCGACGAGCCGCAGTACATCGTGATGGGCGGCCAGAACGAGAAGATCGCGGCGAAGCTGAAGGAGACGTTCGAGGACGGCCTGGACCTGCAGGCGGCGCTCGGCGTGGCGGTGGACGCGTTGCGCACGCCGATCCAGCCGGCCGCGACGGCGTCCACGTCGGCCGGATCGTCGTCGTCCTCTTCGACGTCGGCGGCGGGCACGTCGGCGAACGGCAACACCGAGACCGACCCGCCGATCAAGCTGGAGGTCGCCGTGCTGGACCGCGAGCGCCCGCGGCGCGCGTTCCGCCGCCTCACGGGAACGGCGCTGGACGCGCTGCTGCCGGTGCCGGACCCCCAGGGTGCCGAGCCGGAGAAGCCCGAAGGCGAATAGTCCGTACGAAGGCGGGGCGTGGTCGGTGACCGCGCCCCGTTTTCGCGTCCGCGCTCAGGCCGGCCGGCGGGCGATCGCGAGCAGGTGCGCGCTGGTGTGCACGAGGTGCGGGTCCTGCTCGGCGAGCCGCGCGGCGCGCAAGGCGGCCTCGACGCGGCTGTCGAACGCGGTGAGCCCGGCTGCGTCGAGCGCGGGCCAGGCCGGGCCCTCGACGCCGTGGACCACGGCGTCGGCGAACCCCGCGGTCGTGACTTCGCCGTGGAGTTCGGCGGCCGTGTGCCAGTGGGTCGGCACGAAGCCGACGTGGCCGTCGTAGGCGCCGTTGGTGACGACCTCGTGGATCGGCGTCACCAGGTCGGCGGTGAGGGTGCCCGCGGCGCCCGTTTCGAGCAGGGACAGGTAACGGCTGATCCCCGCGGCCGCGAGCAGGCCGCCCGGGCGCAGGACCCGCCGGGCCTCGGCGAGCGCGCGAGCGCGGTCCTCGGCGTCGACCAGGTGGTAGAGCGGTCCGAGGAGCAGGACCACGTCGTAGGTCTCGTCGGCCACGAGGAGGTGCCGGGCGTCGCCGATCCGGGCCGTGACACCGGGAAGGGCCGCGGCGGTGTCCACGTGGGACGGCACGACGTCGATCAGGTCCACCGGGTGTCCGTCGCCGGCGAGCCACGCGGCGTGCACGCCGGTGCCGCCGCCGACGTCGAGCACCCGGGCTCGGCCGGGGAGGAACCGCCGCAGCAGTTCCCGGGTGCGCAGGTATTCGAGCCTGCCGTGGGGCGTGCGGGCGAGCCGGGAGGTTTCGGCCGGGCCGGTCGTGTAGTGCGTTTCGAGATCCATGAGCCATGCTCGCAAGCCCGGCAACCGGTTTCAGGACGCGGCGGGCGGCTGCCGGAAGGCCTGGTCGGCGAAGGCCAGCAGGTACGGCAGGGTGGCCCGGGCGGTGTGCCACGTGTGGTTGAAGCCGCGTTCGGCGTGGACGACCGCCTCCTGGCCGCGGGCGTGGAGCGCGTCGGCGATGCGGTGGGCCGTGGTGACGTCGGTGGGCGCGCCGGTGCCGACGGCGAGCATCACGGAGATCGGGGCGGGGAACTTCATCGTGGGCAGGTAGCGGCGCGGGGTGTTGGCGGCGATGGCGGCCTGGTCGCCGCCGAGGACCCCGACGGAGTCGTTGAGGTCGTCGTAGGGCAGGGCGATGACCAGGGTGGCGAACTCGTCGACGTGGTGCAGGCCGATGTTGAGCGCGCCGAAGCCGCCGCCGGACATGCCGCCGAGGGCGCGGTGGGCGCGGTCGGCCAGCGTGCGGTAGCGGCTGTCGATCGCCGGGACGACGGTGCGGGCGAGGTAGGTCTCCAGCTGCGGGCCGCCGGGGACGTCGAGGCACTCCCAGTCGGTGCTGGGGACGCCGGCGGTCAGGTCCACGCTGACCACGATCATCGGCGCGATCACGGCGGCCTGCTGCAGGGCCTGGAGGGTGCCGGGGGCGTCGCCGGAGGTCAGCCAGTCGCGCGGGCCGCCGAACGGGTAGCCGTGGATCAGGTAGACGACGGGGTAGCGGCGGGCGGCGTTGGCCGGGTCGCCGTAACCAGGCGGCAGGATGACGTAGTTGCTGCCCGAGGGGACGCCGTGCGCCGGGTCGGGGAGCGGGACGACGTCGATCCTCTGGCCCGCGGTCGCGACGCCGGTCCCGCCGTGCCCCGCCGGTTCGGACTCCGGCGCGCCCTTGTCGTCGTCGAGCAGGCGGCCGGCGAGGTTGACGAGGCCGGGGCCGCGCTGGAGCAGCCGGGCGAGGTCGTCGGAGGTGCGCACGTACCCGACGTAGCTGTTCACCGCCGTGACGGCCGCCAGCAGCAGGAGGACGCCGAACGCGGTGAACCCCCAGCGGCGGCCGCGGCGCCGGTGCGCGAGCAGGAGCACCGCGGCGAGGACGGCGACCGCGGCCGTGGCGAAGGCGAGCCAGATGACCGGCGATTCGAACGGCCCGAGGTCGCGGGCGCGGGCCGTGATGTCGCCCGGCAGTACCGGGTCGACGGCGTTCTGCGGGCTCATCCGCGCCACGCCGGGTGCCACCGCATCGAAACCCCACTCGTCCCCTGGCGGCGGGCGCGAGGGCCCGCATGTCGATCTTGACGCTAGCCAGGGGACGCTGTGGGTTCGTTGAGAGAAAGTAAACGAAGATTAAAGACGGTAGATGGTGAGGGCGCTGGGCCGGGACTTGAAGCGGAACCGGTTGCCGAGCGGGCCGACCTCGCCGTCGGTGGCTACGCGGCGGTGGCCGTCGAGCAGCTCGACGTCGAGCTCGGCCACGTCGAGCTCCTGGTAGACGTGGCTGGCCGCGAGGCTGCGGGTGACCATCGCCAGCAGGAACCGGGCCCGGGAGTACGGCAGGTCGGCGCGCAGGTAGCGGACGTCGAGCAGGCCGGTGTCGAGCGCGGGCCGCCGGCTGGGCGCGAACCCCTTCGGCGCGTAGGTACCGTTGCCCACGAACAGCAGCCAGACCTGGGTGAGCTTGCCGTTGAGCCGGACGGTCAGCGGCTTGGCGTTGCGCAGCGTCCGGGTCAGCGCGATCGCGGCCGAGGGCCACTTCGGGTGCTTTTCCTGCAGCTTCTCGCGCAGCCGGACCATCTCCGGGTAGCCGCCGAGGCTCGCGGTGTTGACGAACCAGCGGTGGGCCGGGCCGTCGGGCCCTTCCACCCCGACCTCGCCGAGGTCGATGCCGACGGCGTTGCCGACCTCGGTGGCCGCGTCGGCGTCGGGCATCGACCGGATGCCGATGTCGCGGGCGAAGTGGTTCAGCGTGCCGGCGGGGATCAGGGCGAGCGGCAGGTCCCGCTCGGCGGCGACCGAGGCGACCGCCGCGACGGTGCCGTCACCACCCGCGACGCCGAGGGCGCGCACCGTGCCGCGGGCGTCGATCTCGGCTTCGAGCTGGGCGCGCAGGTCCCGGTCGGGGTCCGGGTAGAGGATCTCGGCCTTCGGCCAGGCGTAGCGGGCGTCCTCGGTCGGGTCCTGGCCCTGCACCCCGGAACCCGGGTTGACCAGCACGAGCATGTCCTCGCCGTCGACCATCTCCGGCGCGTGGGCGTCGTGGGCCGAGCGGGCCGGGATGTCGTCGTGCAACGGCCACCAGTGCCGGGTCGCCAGGCCCACGCCGGTGCCGATGGCGAGGCCGACGCCGACGTCGGAGGGCCAGTGCACGCCGGTGTGGACGCGCGAGTAGGCGACCGCGATGGCGAGCGGCGCGATGGCGAGCCCGGCGCGCGGGGACTCCATGGCCACCGCCGTCGCGAAGGCCGCCGCGGAGGCCGAGTGGCCGGAGGGGAACGACGACGACGTCGGGCGTTTCCGCAGGCGGCGGTGCATCGGCATCTCTTCCTCGGCCGGGCGGCGGCGGGGGAAGAGGGGCTTGCCGATCAGGTTCGCGGCGGCGCTCGCGCCGGCGATGGCGACCATCCCGCGCAGGGCGCCGCGGCGGGTCGCGCCGGGGCGGACCGCCAGCCCCGCGGCGACGGCCCACCAGAGGCGGGACTTGTTCGCCGACCGGGACAGCGCCATCAGCGCGTCGTCGGCTTTGGTGGCCGGCAAGCGGGCGCTGCGGCGCATCAGGGCGCGGTCGTTGCGGCCGACCCGCCGGAACGCCCGGATGAGCTGGTGTGACAAGAGGTCCGCCTTCCGTGCGACGTCAAGGGTTGTGCTCCAATCGTGCCTGATTCGGGGGCTTTTCACCGTCTGTGGCCTACTGGGGGCGTGTCGACGCCCGAACGGCCCACCGTCGAGGGGGGTCCAGCGCCTACTCTGGTGGGATGCAGCGGCGGATCTTTGGCATCGAGACCGAGTTCGGGGTCACGTGCACCTTCCACGGCCAGCGCAGGCTCTCTCCCGACGAGGTGGCGCGCTACCTCTTCCGGCGGGTCGTCTCGTGGGGCCGTTCTTCGAACGTTTTCCTGTCCAACGGCTCCCGGCTCTACCTCGACGTCGGCTCGCACCCCGAGTACGCGACGGCCGAGTGTGACGACCTGGTCCAGCTGGTCACGCACGACAAGGCCGGCGAGCGGATCCTCGAGGACCTGCTCGTCGACGCCGAGCGGCGGCTGGCGGACGAAGGCATCGGCGGCGACATCTTCCTGTTCAAGAACAACACCGACTCGGCGGGCAACTCCTACGGCTGCCACGAGAACTACCTGGTGACCCGCGCGGGTGAATTCTCCCGGATCGCGGACGTCCTGCTCCCGTTCCTGGTGACCCGCCAGCTCATCTGCGGCGCCGGCAAGGTGCTGCAGACCCCGCGCGGCGCGGTCTACTGCCTCTCCCAGCGGGCCGAGCACATCTGGGAGGGCGTCTCGAGCGCGACGACCCGGTCGCGCCCGATCATCAACACCCGCGACGAGCCGCACGCCGACGCCGAGCGCTACCGGCGCCTGCACGTCATCGTGGGCGACTCGAACATGGCCGAGCCGACGACGATGCTCAAGGTCGGGTCGGCGAACCTGGTGCTCGAGATGATCGAGGCCGGCGTCCAGTTCCGCGACTTCACGCTGGACAACCCGATCCGGGCGATCCGCGAGATCAGCCACGACCTCACCGGCCGCCGCCAGGTGCGCCTGGCCGGCGGGCGCGAGGCCTCGGCGCTCGACATCCAGCGCGAGTACTACGCCCGCGCGGTGCAGCACCTCAAGGAAAACGGCTCCAGCCCGGCCAACGACAAGGTCATCGAGCTGTGGGGCCGGGCGCTGGACGCGGTCGAGCAGCAGGACTTCGGCAAGATCGACACCGAGATCGACTGGGCGATCAAGCACCGGCTGGTCGAGCGCTACCGGCACAAGCACGACCTGGACCTGTCCAGCCCGCGCATCGCCCAGCTCGACCTGGCCTACCACGACATCCGCCGGGGCCGGGGCATCTTCGACCTGCTCCAGCGCAAGGGCCTGGTCCGCCGGATCACCGACGACGGCGAGATCGAGGCCGCCAAGGACACCCCGCCGCAGACGACCCGGGCGAAGCTGCGCGGCGACTTCATCGCCGCCGCCCAGGCCGCCGGGCGCGACTTCACCGTCGACTGGGTGCACCTGAAGCTGAACGACCAGGCCCAGCGCACGGTGCTGTGCAAGGACCCGTTCCGCTCGGTCGACGAGCGCGTCGAACGCCTGATCAGCTCGCTCTAGCCAAGGTCCGTGAAGGCCTCCTTGAGGGACTCAGAGTCCCTCAAGGAGGCCTTCACGGCTTTCCGGGGGTGCGAAGGAGGCGACGAAAGTCGCTGGGCGGGTGCGGCAGGATCTGCCCATGCGTGTCGTGCGTGTGGTGCTTCTCGTCCTCGCCCTGCTGGTCGCCGTCGCGGTGCCGGCGTCCGCCGGCGGGCACCTGCCGAAGTGGGAGCTGAGCGCCACCGGCGTCACCGCCCAGTTCCGCGGCCTGTCCGCGGTCGGCGCCCGCGTCGCCTGGGTCAGCGGTACGCAGGGCACCGTGCTGCGCACCGTCGACGGCGGCCGGAGCTGGAAGTCCGTCGGCCCGCCCGGCACCGGCACCCTCGAGTTCCGCGACATCGAGGCCTTCGACGCCGAGCACGCGGTGATCCTGTCGATCGGCCCCGGCGCGGACTCCCGCGTCTACCGGACCGACGACGCCGGCGCGCACTGGCGCCAGACGTTCCAGAACACCGACGCCGCGGCCTTCTACGACTGCCTCGCCTTCTTCGACCCGTGGCGCGGCCTGGCGATGAGCGACCCGGTGGACGGCAGGTTCCGGATGGAGGCCACCTTCGACGGCGGCCGCAGCTGGCGCCAGGTCCCCGACAGCGGCTTCCCGCCCGCGCTGCCCGGTGAGGCCGGGTTCGCCGCCAGCGGCCAGTGCGTCACCACCTCGGGCCCGTTCGACGCCTGGCTGGCCACCGGCGGCGGCGCCACCGCCCGCGTCCTGCACTCCGGCGACGGCGGCCGCCACTGGACGGCTTCCGGCACGCCGTTGCCGAGCAGCCCGTCGGCCGGCGTGTTCGCCCTCGCCTTCCGCACCCCGTGGCAGGGCGTCGCGATCGGCGGCGACTTCGCCGCGCCGACCGCGCCCGGCCCCGCCGTCGCGCTGTCGAACGACCGCGGCCGCACCTGGCGCACCCCGGAGCAGTACCCCGCCGGGTACCGCTCCGGTCTGGCCTGGCGCGGCGGCACGGTCCTGGCCGTCGGCCCCGGCGGCAGCGACCTCAGCCCCGACGGCGGCCGGCACTGGACTTCGTTCGACGCCGGCAGTTTCGACAGCGTGGACTGCACGCCGCTCGGCAGCTGCTGGGCCAGCGGCGCCGGCGGCAGGGTCGCCCGGCTGGGCTAGAGCACCTGCCCGGTCGGGCGGACCATGATCTCGTTGACGTCCACGTGTGGCGGCTGCTGCAGCGCGTAGAGCACGGCCCGGGCGATGTCGTCCGGCTCCAGTTTCGGCTTCTTGCGCTGCTCGTCGCTGAGGATGTCGGTGTCGGTGATGCCCGGCTGGACCAGCGTGACCCGCACACCGGTGCCGACGGCCTCCTCGCGGATCGCCCCGGCCATCCCGGTCACCGCCCACTTCGTCACCGAGTACAGGCTCGCGTTGCGGATGTAGCGGCCGGCGACCGAGCCTGTGATCAGCAGGTGCCCGGACGTCTCCCGCAGCGCGGGCAGGGCCGCGCGGGCGGTGTAGGCCGCGCCGAGCACGTTGGTGAGGACCATCTCCTCCCACTGGCGCGGGTCGGGATCGTCGTCGCCGAAGAACGACGTCCCGACGCCGATCCCGGCGTTGCCGAACGCCGCGTCGAGCCGGCCGAACCGCCGCACCGTCTCGGTGACGGCGCCGGAGACGCTCGGCCAGTCCGCGACGTCGGCGCCCAGCGCCAGCGCCCGGTCTTCGCCGAGCTCGGCCGCCAGAGGAGCGACGGACTCCGCCTTGCGGGACACGAGCGCGACCTTGAAGCCGGACGCGGCGGCCAGGCGCGCGGTCGCGGCACCCAGCCCGCGGGAGGCGCCGGTGATGAGGAGAACACGATCATCCATGCCTCCAGGCTAGGGAGGATTCACGGCGTCAGCACGAGACGGCCGCGCAGCCCGCCCGCGGCCAGCCGTTCGTGCGCCTTCGCCGCGTCGGACAGGGGCAGCACGTCCGCGACGCGCAGGGGGAGGACACCCTCGGACGCCATCCGGGCCAGCTCGGCCAGCCGGGTGCCGTCGGCGCGGATCCAGACGCCGCGGACCCGGACGCCGCGCAGCGGGATCGGCGCGGCCCCCGCGGCGAACGCGACGAACTCACCGCCGCCGCGGACGGCGTCGAGCGCGTCCAGCCCGAGCAGCGCGGGGTCGAGGACCGCGTCCACGCCGCCGGGCACCACCGCGCGCACCCGATCGCCCAGGGACGGCCCGCGCCGCACGAACTCGTCCGCGCCGAAGGCTCTGACCTGCGCTTCGTCGGAGGATCCGGCCACGGAGACCACGCGCAGCTTCCGGGCGTGGGCCAACGCGACGGCGTAGCCGCCGACCGCACCCGCCGCGCCGGTGACCAGCAGCGTCCCGGTGGTGTCGACGAGGTCCAGGGCCTGGGCCGCGGTCAGGGCGTTGAGCGGCAGCGTCGCCGCCTCGGCGGGGGAGACGCCGGCCGGTGCGGGCGCCACGGCCGACGCGTCGAGCACGATCCACTCCGCGTAGGCGCCGAGCGGGGTCGCGAGCCGGTCGCGCAGCCCGATCACCGCGTCGCCGGCCCGGAAGCCGACGTCTTCGCCGACGGCGTCGACCTCGCCGGCGACGTCCCAGCCCAGGCCGAGCACGTCCCGCGGCGGGACGACGCCGGCCTCGGTGAGCAGCCCGGACCGGGTCGCGGCGTCGACCGGGTTGACCGCGGCCGCCGCCACCCGGATCCGCACCTGACCGGGGCCCGGCGCCGGCACCGGGACCTCGGCGGACTCCAGGACTTCGGGACCGCCGAACCGGCGGACCACCATCGCGCGCATCTTTCGCTCCTTCGCGGGCCGGATCTTCCCCGCGAACCTATGGGGAGCTACTCTCCGATGGGAAGTAAGTACCCGCAGGTTCCCCCCGTACCAGGAGGTTCGCCCGGTGCCCACGCGCACGGCGGAACAGAAGCGGCTGGCCGAAAAGGCCGCCTACGACGCCTACCTCGCGGCCTGCCCGACCCGGAAGCTGCTCGACGAGATCGCCGGCAAGTGGGTCAGCCTCGTCCTGGTGGCGCTCGGTGACGGCCCGATGCGCTACAGCGACCTTTCGCGGCGCATCGCCGGGGTCAGCCAGAAGATGCTCACCCAGACCCTGCGGGTGCTCGAACGCGACGGCCTGCTGCACCGCGAGGTGACCCCGTCGGTGCCCGTCCGCGTCGACTATTCCCTTACGCCGCTGGGGGAAAGCCTCCGTGCGCTGATGTCCGCGTTCAAGGACTGGGCCGAGGCGAACTTCGACGAGGTCAGCACCGCCCGCGCCGGTTACGACGCGCGTACACCGGACCTCACGATCGGGCCGGGCGGCGCGGGCTAGTCTCTACCGGTGTCCACCGCACGCGCCGAACGGCTGGTCAATCTGGTGCTGGCCCTCCTGTCCACCCGGCAGTTCCTCACCGCCGAGCGGATTCGCGGCATCGTGCCCGGATACGGCGACGCGGCCAGCGACGACGCCTACTTCCGGATGTTCGAGCGGGACAAGACCGAGCTGCGCGAGCTCGGCATCCCCCTGGAGACCGGCCGCAACTCCGCCTTCGACGCCATCGAGGGCTACCGCATCGCCCGCCGCGACTACGAGCTCGGCGAGATCGACCTCGCCCCCGACGAAGCCGCCGCGGTCGCGCTGGCGTCCCGGCTGTGGGACTCGCCGGAGCTGACCGGGCAGGCCCAGGGCGCCCTGGTGAAGCTGCGCGCGGCCGGCCTCGAAGTCGACGACCAGGCCCCGACCGTCGTCGAGCCCCGCGTGCGCGCCGAACCGGCGTTCGGGCCGCTGCTCGCGGCGGTCCAGAACGGTCAGGCCGTGCGCTTCGAATACCGCCGCAGCGGCTCGCCGGAGCGCATCATGCGCACCCTCGAACCGTGGGGCGTGGTGTCGTGGAAGGCCCGCTGGTACGTCGTCGGGCACGACCGCGACCGCGGCGCCACCCGCTGCTTCCGCCTCTCCCGCGTCACCGGCCAGGTCCGGCCCGTCGGGAAACCGGGCGCCGTGCAGCGCCCCGAAGGCGTCAACCTGCTGCAGCTGGTGTCGGCCACCAGCGGGGCGTCCGAACCCTCGCCGGTCACCACCGCGCGGCTCTGGGTCGCCGACGGCCGCGCCGCCGGGGTCCGCCGCCGCGGCACCGTCATCGGGCGGTCCAGTGTCGACGGCCAGGAGGGCGACCTCGTCGAGATCGGCCTCTACTTCCCGGAGTCGGCCGCCGACTGGATCACCTCGCAGGGCCCCGACGTCGTCGTGCTGGAGCCCGACGTGCTGGCCAAGACCGTCCAGGACCGGCTGGAAGCCGTCGTCGCCCGGCAGCAGCAGGGGAGTGTCCGATGAGCGGCTCCGGCGACCGGATGCCCCGGCTCCTCGCGCTCGTGCCCTACCTGCTGGCCCGGCCCGGGATCCGCGTCGACGAGGCCGCGCACGACTTCGACGTCACGCCGAAGCAGCTGCGCAAGGACCTCGAGCTGCTCTGGATGTGCGGGCTGCCCGGCTACGGCCCCGGCGACCTGATCGACCTGTCCTTCGAGGGCGACACGATCGTCGTCACCCACGACGCCGGGATGAGCCGCCCGCTGCGGCTCACCGGCGGCGAGGCGACCGCGTTGCTGGTCGCGCTGCGGGCGCTGGGGGAGACCCCGGGCGTGGTCGACGGCGACGCCGTCCGCCGGTCCATCGCCAAGATCGAGTCCGCCGCCGGGCAGGCCCAGCCGGCCGGGGTGGTCGTCGGCGGCGGGGTCCGCGAGGGCAAGAAGACCGCGCGGACCCGCGAGGAGGTCGCCCGGGCGCTGCAGGCCGGGCGGGCGCTGCGGATCCGCTACTACACCGCGTCGAAGGACCAGATCACCGAGCGCACGGTCGACCCGATGCGGCTGCTGATCGTCCAGGCCGTGGGTTACCTGGAGGCCTGGTGCCGCCGCGCCGAGGGCGTGCGGCTGTTCCGGCTGGACCGGATCGACGAGCTGACCGTGCTCGACGAGCCGTCCCGGCCGCCCGCGCACGCCCACCCGACCGACATCTCCGACGGGGTTTTCCGCGAGCGTCCCGATCAGCGGGAGGCCGTCCTGGTCCTCGACCCGGACGCACGCTGGGTAGCCGAGTACTACCCGTGCGAAGAGCTCGACGAGCTCGACGGCGGCCGCCTCCGGATCCGGATGCGCTACGCCGACCAGTCCTGGATGGTGCGCCTGGTGCTGGGCCTGGGCGGGGAAGCGCTGGTCGAGAGCCCGACCGACCTCGCGTCCGACGTCGGCCGCCGGGCCGCCGACGCGGTGGCCCGAGCCCGTCACCTTCCGTCAACCTGCGACCACTAGGCTGGCCGCGTGCCGTACCTGCCCACCATCGTGCTCGCCGCCGCCGGCCTGCTGCTGCTCGTGTTCCTGCTGGTGCGCACCGCGCGGGTCTTGCGTGCTTTCAAGCAGACCGCAAGCATGGTGGCTACGAACACCCAGGACCGGGCCGGACTCGTCCGCGCCCGGTCGGCAGCGTTGCGCGTCGCGTTCGCGCAGCGCCGCCGGAACCCGGAAAACCAGTAACATCCCTACCAGACGCAGATAGGAGGCCACCATGCTGAACGGATTGCAGCCGTGGCATTTGATCATCTTGGTGCTCGTCGTCGTGCTGTTGTTCGGGGCCAAGAGGCTTCCCGACGCGGCCCGGTCCATCGGCAAGTCCATGAAGATCTTCAAGGCCGAGACCAAGGACCTCACCGGCGAGCACAAGGCCGCCGCGGCCGAGGACGCCGAGCCGGTCGAGACGAAGCAGATCCCGGCCACGCCGGTCGTTCCCGCCGCCCCGTCGGCCACCGACCAGCAGGTCGCGGACCTGCAGCGGCAGCTCGACGAGCTGAAGAGGCAGCAGCAGGCGCCGGCCGCCGAGCAGAAGAACGCCAGCTGAGCCAGCCCACCACCGGTCCCTGGTCCACGGAGCGCGTCTAGCCAGGCGCGCTCCGGCGGACACCGACGAGAACGGAAACCCCAGTGGCGGAAGCCGCCTCCGGAAACGGGGAGAAGAGCGGCTCGAAGCGGCGCAAGCGCGGCCGCCGAGCCAACCCCGACGGCACGATGACGCTCATCGAGCACATCTACGAGTTCCGCCGTCGCCTCGGCCTGGCGCTGCTCGCCGTCGTCATCGGCGGGATCCTCGGGTTCATCTGGTTCGGCACGAAGGTCGGCCCGATCCCGTCTCTCGGTGACCTCGTCAAGGACCCGTACTGCGCCATCCCGCCGAGCCGGCGGCTCGACAGCGCGGCGGGGTGCCGGCTGCTGCAGACGGTGCCGTTCGAGGCCTTCATGACCCAGCTGAAGGTCGGCCTCGCGGCGGGCGCGGTGCTGCTCTCCCCGGCCTGGCTCTACCAGATCTGGGCGTTCATCGCCCCGGGCCTGTACACGAAGGAACGCCGCTACGCGCTGACGTTCGTCTCGTTCGCGTCGGTGCTGTTCGCCGCGGGCGCGGTGCTCGCCTACATCCTCTTCCCGCACGCCCTGCAGCTGCTGATGGGCTTCGGCCAGGACGCGTTCGTCACCGCCCTCACCGCGGACAAGTACATCTCGTTCCTGCTGTCGCTGCTGATCATCTTCGGGATCAGTTTCGAGCTGCCGCTGCTGGTGGTCATGCTCAACCGCGTCGGCGTGGTCAAGTACGTCCAGCTGAAGCGGTGGCGCCGCGGCATCGTGTTCGCGCTGTTCGTCTTCGCCGCGTTCGCCACGCCCGGCTCCGACCCGTTCTCGATGCTCGGGCTCGCCGCCGCGCTGACCGTGCTGTTCGAGATCTCCGTGCAGATGGCGCGGTTCCACGACCGCAAGAAGGACAAGCTCCGGTCCGAAGAGGGCTGGGACAAGCTGGCCGACGACGAGGCCGCGCCGTTCGACTACACGCCGAGCAAGGTCGACGACGAGCCGTCCACGCCGACCGCTTCCGGCGGCCGGTCGTCCGGCACCGACGACATCACGTAGTGGGGATCCACGCCGCGCTCGCCGTGCACCCGGCCTCGGGGCACGGCGCCGCCGCCCGGATCGCGGACACGGTCGCCGCACGGCTCCGCACCGCCGTCGACCGCCTCGACGTGCTCGTCGCCAACTCGGTCGAGGAGTCCCGTGAGCTGATGCGGACGTCGCACGACGCGGGTCTCGACGTCCTGATCGTGCTCGGCGGTGACGGCGCGGCCCACCAGGGTGTCCAGTTCTGCGCGAACCACGACGTCGCGCTCGGCCTCGTCCCGGCGGGCACCGGCAACGACTTCGCCCGCGCCCTCGGCGTCCCCGGTGAGGCCCTTCCGGCGGTCGACGCGCTGGTCGCGGCACTGAAGTCCGGCTCGCGCCGGCGCATCGACCTGGGCCGCGCCGGCGACACCTGGTTCGCGACCGTGCTGTGCGCGGGGTTCGACGCGAGCGTCAACGAACGCGCCAACCGGATGCGCTGGCCGTCCGGCCCGCGCCGCTACGACCTGGCGATCCTCGCCGAGCTGGCCGCGTTCCGGTCCCGCCCGGTGGTCGTGGACACCGGCACCGGACGCCTGGAGCTCGACGCGACCCTGGTGGCGATCGGCAACACCCGCTTCTACGGCGGCGGCGTGCCGATCTGCCCGACCGCCGACCCCGAGGACGGCGTCTTCGACGTCACGGTCATCGGCGACGTGACCCGCCGCAGCCTGATCCGCATGCTCCCCGGCCTGCGCACGGGCAACCACGTGACCCACCCGGCGGTCCGCACGCTGCGAGCCCGCTCGGTGACCCTGACGGGCAACACCTGGCCCGCCTACGCCGACGGCGAGCCCCAGGGCACCCTGCCGGTGACGGTCAACTGTGTCCCCGGCGCGCTGACGGTCTTGGCCGCTCAGTGATCCCCTGACGGCGCGCAAGCGCTTAGTAACCCCCGGCCTCGCCGACGAGCTCCCGGAACCGCGCGGGCGCCATCAGCTGCCCCTGCGCCAGGTAGACGCCGCCACAGCGGTGGCAGAACCACCCCTGCTGCCACAGCGCCTGCGCGGCCGGGATCCCGGCCCGGCGCCGCCGGTACTCCCGCACCCGCCGCACGTAGAGCCAGATCAGCGTCCCGGTGGCGCCGAACACGCACACCGACGGCAGCGAAAGCAGCGCGAACCCCAGTACCAGCCCGCCGGTGCCGCCCGGGGGAGGGTCGTCGACCGCGGAGAACGGCAGCCACAGGAAACAGCTCCCGACCATCAGGAGCAGCACCACCCCGGCGACCAGCCCGCCGCTGCGCCGCCGCGGCGGGAACGGATCGAGGGCCCGCGCGACCCCCGTGACGGTCACCCCGGAGACCTCGCTGCTGGTGTAGATCACCCCGTCCCCGGCGGGCACGGCGACCGTCGGGCCCTGGCCGCGGTAGTAGGAGTGCCCGCCGTAGTAGACCGCGGGCACGTGCTGGACCTGGTCCAGCTGCCCGCAGCTCGGACAGGGTGCGGTCATGACGTCCTCCTCATCGCCGGTCCGACGGCCGGGCGAAGGAGTCGGTTCCCCCGAGACGTGGGCCCGGTGATGTGTATAACGACCTATACGTTCGGGGCTGTGTCGGGCCTCCGGCCCGATCAACGACGAACACACCGGCGAGGACAGGGGAGCCCGGAACTACGTCACGCCACGCCGTTGGTCACGCCGCGTGCAAACTGTCGGGGGTGTGTGGAACCCTGACGGAGTGGCCAGTAGCCCTTCTCCTTCCCCGGCCGAGGCCTATGCGGCCTCCGCGCGCCGGGGGAAGCACCCCCAGCTGACCCGCTTCGCGGCGGAGTCCTCCTTCGAGTTCGACGACTTCCAGATCCGCGGGTGCGAGGCCCTCGAGGGCGGCCACGGTGTGCTCGTGTGCGCGCCCACCGGGGCCGGCAAGACGATCGTCGGCGAGTTCGCCGTGCATCTGGCGCTGGCCGAGGGCCGCAAGTGCTTCTACACCACGCCGATCAAGGCGTTGTCGAACCAGAAGTACGGCGACCTGGTGGCCCGGTACGGGGCGGACGCGGTGGGCCTGCTGACGGGGGACACCTCGATCAACGGCAACGCCCAGGTGGTCGTGATGACCACCGAGGTGCTGCGCAACATGCTCTACGCCAAGTCCTCGACGATCACCGACCTCGGGTACGTCGTGATGGACGAGGTGCACTACCTCGCCGACCGGTTCCGGGGCGCGGTGTGGGAAGAGGTGATCCTGCACCTGCCCGAGCACGTCCGCGTGGTCGGGCTGTCGGCGACGGTCAGCAACGCCGAGGAGTTCGGCGAGTGGCTGGTCGAGGTGCGCGGGGACACCGCCGTCGTGGTGGACGAGCACCGGCCGGTGCCGTTGTGGCAGCACATGCTGGTGGGCAACCGCCTCATGGACCTGTTCGCCGGTGAGGACGTCCACGGCCCGGACGCGGAGCTGCGCATCAACCCGACCCTGCTGCGCCGCACCGAGGAGATCGGCCGGCAGTACGCGCCCGCGGGGTTCCACGGGCCGCGTGGCGCCCGGCGGGGCGGACCGCGGATGCCGCGGTTCCGGCCGCCGTCGCGGGTGGACGTCGTGGAGCAGCTGGACCGGGCCGGGCTGCTGCCCGCGATCGTGTTCATCTTCTCCCGGGCCGGCTGTGACGCCGCGGTCACCCAGTGCGTGCGGGCCGGGCTGCGGCTCAACGGGCCCGATGAGGTCGACGAGATCCGCCGGGTCATCGAGGACCGCACGTCCGAGCTGCCCGAGGGCGACCTGGGCGTGCTGGGCTATTGGGAGTGGCGGGAGGCGCTGGAACGCGGCATCGCCGCGCACCACGCCGGGCTGCTGCCGGCGTTCAAGGAGACCGTCGAGGAGCTGTTCGTGCGCGGCCTGGTGAAGGCCGTGTTCGCCACCGAGACCCTCGCGCTCGGCATCAACATGCCCGCCCGAACGGTCGTCCTCGAGCGACTGGTCAAGTACAACGGCGAGGCGCACGTCGACCTGACACCGGGGGAGTACACCCAGCTGACCGGCCGGGCCGGGCGGCGCGGCATCGACGTCGAGGGCCACGCCGTGGTCTCGTGGCAGCCGGGGGTCGACCCGAAGCAGGTCGCCGGGCTGGCCTCGACACGGACCTATCCGCTGCGCTCGTCGTTCCGGCCGGGCTACAACATGGCGGTGAACCTGGTCTCCCAGGTCGGCGCGGGGCAGGCTCGTGACCTGCTGGAGCAGTCGTTCGCGCAGTTCCAGGCCGACCGGTCGGTGGTCGGCCTGGCCCGCCGGATCGAGCGGAACAAGGAAGCCCTCAAGGGGTACACCAACGCGGTGACCGGGGATTTCGCGGAGATGCTCGAGTACGTCGAGCTGCGCGCGAAGATGTCGGCGCGGGAAAAGGCCTTGTCGCGGCAGAACACCACCGTGCGGCGCGCGGACACGGCGGATTCGCTGGAGAAGCTGCGCAAGGGTGACGTCATCGCGGTGCCCGCGGGCCGGCGGGCCGGGCTCGCCGTGGTCGTGGATCCCGGGCTCGACCCGATCCGCGAGCCGCGCCCGGTCGTGGTGACCGAGGACCGGTGGTCCGGGCCGTTGTCGGTGGCGGACTTCCCGGCGCCGGTCGAGGCTTTGGGCCGGATCAAGCTGCCCAAGCACATCGAGCTGCGCTCGCCGAAGACCCGTCGCGACATCGCGACGACGTTGCGCGGTGCCGGGATTTCCTTGCCCGGCAGGCAGAAGCGGCGGTCGGGGGCCAATGAGGACGGTGAGCTGGCGGCGCTGCGGCGGGCGTTGCGGTCGCACCCGTGCCACGGTCTGGCCGAGCGGGAAGCCAACCTGCGCTGGGTGGAGCGGTACCAGCGGCTGGCCGGCGAAACCGAGCAGCTCGAGCGGAAGGTCGCGGCGACCACGCACTCGCTGGCCCGCGCGTTCGACCGGATCCTCGCGCTGCTGGGGGAGCGCGGTTACCTCGGACCTGAGTCCGCCGGTGACGGCGAGGACCGGGTCACCGAGCACGGCCGCCGGCTGACCCGGTTGTACAGCGAGTCGGATCTGCTGGCCGCGGAGTGCATCCGCAACGGCGTGTGGGAGAACCTCGGTCCGGCCGAGCTGGCCGCGGTCGTCTCGACGCTGGTGTTCGAGGCGCGCCGGGACACGGCGGGGGAGCCGCGGTTGCCCGGTGGCGCGGTGCCCGAGGCATGGGAAGAGACCGCGCGGCTGTGGGTGGAGCTGACCGAGGACGAGCGGCGGCACCGGCTCGACCGCACGCGGGAGCCCGACGCCGGGTTCGCGTGGCCGGTCTACCGGTGGGCGCGTGGTGAGTCGCTGGAGAAGGTGCTCACGGCGGCCGAGGCGAACGGCCAGGAGCTGTCGGCGGGGGACTTCGTGCGCTGGTCGCGTCAGGTGATCGACCTGCTCGACCAGATCCGCGACGTGCTGGGCCGGGCGGACCCGGTGGGCGCGACGGCCGCCGAGGCGGTCAAGGCGCTGCGCCGTGGTGTGGTCGCCGCGGGTGCGGCGTGAGCTCGGTGTGAGGCTTGGGCCGGTCGGCGCAGCGGGAGAGCGTGGTCGCGTGTGCTGGGCCCGGACCTGTGGTTGGATCGGCCACGAACCGTGCGTACGCGGCTCGGCGGCGATATCGGGCTGGGCAATGAGATGAACGAAGCAGGCGGAGGCAGACGATGAGCACGCCGTATGGCGGCAACGACCCACAGCAGCCCCAGTACGGGCAGCAGCCGGGCGGCGCGTACCCGCCGAGCGGCCCGCAGGAACAGCCCCAGTGGGGGCAGCAGCAGCCGCAACAGCCGCCGTACGACCCCAACCAGCCGCAGCAGCCGTGGGGTCAGCCGCAGCAGCCCCAGCAACCGCAGCAGTGGGGTCAGCAGCCCGGTGGGTACACCCCGCCGCAGCAGCCGCAGTGGGGCCAGCAGCCGCCGCCCTACGGGCAGCAGCCCGGTGGCGGGTATCCGCAGAGCGGACCGCAGGCGCAGCCCGGGTACGGCCAGCAGCAGCCGGGCGGGCAGTACCCGCAGAGCGGGCCGCAGGCCCAGCCCGGGTACGGGCAGCAACCGCCCGGGGGGCAGGGCCAGTACGACTACGGCCAGCAGCAGTTCCCCGGCGGCGCCGCCGCTCCCGAAGGGGAGAAGCCGGCGAAGTCGAAGAAGGGCCTGCTGATCGGCATCGTGGTGCTGGTCGTGGTGGTCGCGGTGGTCGGCATCCTCGGTTTCGTCGCACCCGGGTTCTTCAAGACGCAGGTCTTCAACAACACCCAGATGCAGACGGACGTGCAGAAGCTGCTCTCCGACACCTACAAGATCGACGGCGTCACCGGCGTCACCTGCCCGGCCGAGCAGAAGGTCGAGGACGGTGCGAAGTTCGAGTGCACCGCCACGATCGGCGGCAAGCCGCAGCAGATCCCGATCACGGTGAAGGGCGACGGCGGCAACTACGAGGTGTCCCCGCCCGCCACCAAGTAGCGTTTGACGTCCGGCCGAGTCCGGTCGCCGCGAATTGCGGTGGCCGGACTCCGTCGTCTCCGGAGATGATCCGGGGATGACCGACTTCGAGATCCGGACGCTGCGCGACGACGAGCACCGCGCCGCGAGCACCCTCTTCCGCGCCACCGTGCACGTGCCGCCGTCCGACGACAAGGACTGGGAACGCGCCGCGCGCGCCTACCAGTCCGGCGGCACGATCGGGGTGTTCGACCCGGACTTCATCGGTACCGCCCGCGCGTTCGACGCCGAGCTGACGGTGCCGGGTGGTGCGCGGCTGCCGATGGCCGGCGTGACGGGTGTCGGTGTCCGCGCCGACCGGACGCGCCGCGGCGTGCTGCGCGCGATGATGGCCACCCAGCTGGCGGACTTCGCCTCGCGCGGCGTGGTGTTCGCGAACCTGCTCGCTTCCGAGGCGCTCATCTACGGCCGGTACGGCTACGGCCTGGCGACGCGCAGCCGGACCTACAGCGTCGACCGGCACCGCGCGCGGCTGCGGCCGGACGCGCCCGCCGCCGGGGAGATCGAGCTGCTGGAGCTGGACGACGCCATCGCGGCCCTGCCGGGCGTCTACGAGCGCATCGAGCACCGGCCCGGGATGATGACCCGCCCGGAGGTGCTGTGGCGGCTCTACGAGAACCACCTCCGCCGCAGCACCGATCCGGTGAAGGCGATCGTGCACCACGGCCCGGACGGGCCCGACGGTTACGCCCTCTACGTCGTCGGCGGGCTGCAGGCCCACCCGTGGACCAAGACCCTGGAAGTGTGGGACATGTTCACCGGCACGCCGGCCGCGCTGGCCGGGTTGTGGCGGTTCCTGCTCGGCATCGACCTGGTGGACCGGATCGTCGCCGAGGAACGGCCGTTGGACGAGCCGGTCGAGCTGATCCTGGCCGATCACCGCCGGGGCAACGTCGATCGCGTCGAGGACGAGCACTGGCTGCGGCTCGTCGACGTCCCGAAGGCGTTGGCCGCCCGTGAGTACGGCCACGCCGCGCCGGTCGTCGTCGAGGTCACCGATCCGTTGCTGCCGGCCAACTCCGGCACCTACCGGATCACGCCGGACGGCGCCGAGCGCACCGGGGGACCGGCCGCGCTCGCGCTTGACGTCACCACGCTCGCGATGCTCTACCTCGGCACCTGGCGCGCCTCGGCGCTCGCCGACGCCGGCCGGATCGAGGTCCGCGACCCGGCCGCCCCCGCGGCCGCCGACGTCCTGTTCAGCACGCGCGTCCAGTCGTGGTGCGGTAGCTTCTTCTGAGTCCGCACCGCCGGGGGTGAGCACCTTGACCAGGCGTTTCCTCGTGGTTCTCGGTTTGTGCTGCGTGCTCGCCGGCACCGCCTGCGACGCGCCGGCCGAGCCGGTCCCGACGCCGGTGCTGCCGACGCGCAGGACGCCGGCGCCTGCGAGTGCGCCCGCGAAGGTGCTCGACCCGGCCGCGGTCGGCGACGGCGTCCGGAAGATCCTCCTCGAGAGCTTCCGCATCGCCGACGTCGACGGCGTGACCTGTCCCGCCGGTCAGCCGGTCGTCATCGGGCGGGCGTTCGCCTGCACGGCCGAGATCGGCGGTACGGCGAAACGGATCCCGATCACCGTGCTCGGTACCGACGGCCGCTACCGCGTGGATCCGCCGGGCTGACCGCCGGCGGAAAAGGGAATGCCGGGAGGCGGGCGTCCCGGCATGATCGGGCCCATGACCGCCTTCGACGTCCGCCCCATCACCGAAGACGAGCGGCGCAGCACGTTCGACCTGCTGGGCCGCGCGCTGCACAGCAACCGCGTCAGCGACGAGGACTGGGCCCGCTACGGGGAGTCATGGCCGGCCGAGCACAAGTTCGCCGCGTTCGACGGCGAGACGCCGATCGGCATCACGAGCTCGTACGACACCGAGATCGCCGTGCCCGGCGGGCGCACGCTCGGCGTCGCCGCGGTCGACGGGGTGGGGGTGCGCGCCGACTGGACCCGCCGCGGTGTGTTCAGCGCGCTGATGACCGCACAGCTGGCCGACGTCGCCGCGCGCGGCCTGCCGCTGGCCGCGCTGCACGCGAGCGAGCCGACCATCTACGGCCGCGCCGGCTACGGCTCCGCGACGCTCGGCAAGACGGCCTGGATCCCGCGGCCCGCCGCGCGCCTGCACGAGCGCGTCCCGGCCGCCGGGAGCGTCCGGATGCTGACGCCGGACGAGGCCGTGAAGGAGATTCCCGGGCTGTATCAGCGGATCGGGCTGCACCGGGCCGGCATGATGGGCCGGCCGGACCTGTGGTGGGCGATCGCGCACGACCGGCTCGTCGGCCCGGACGGCCACCACGTCGTGGCCGTCCACAGTGGACCGGACGGGGACGACGGGTTCGCCGTCTACCTCACCGTCGACCGCCGCACCCTCGAGTCCCCGGACGAAGGCGTCGTGCTGAAGGTCCGCGAGCTGCACGCGGCAGACCCGGTCGCGCGCGCCGCGCTCTGGCGGTTCCTGCTGTCGGTGGACCTGGTCTCCGGGATCCGCGCCCGGTTCCGCCCGGTCGACGAGCCGCTCGCGCCGATGATGGCCGACTACCGCCACGCCCACACCGCCGACGTCGAGGACGACCTGTGGCTGCGCCTGGTCGACGTCGCCACCGCGCTCGACGCGCGCGCCTACCGCGACGTCGCTCCGGTCGTCCTGGCCGTGACCGACCGGAAGCTGCCCGCCAACACGGGCACCTACGAGGTCGGCCCGGCCGGCGCCCGTCGCACCGGCGCCGCCGCGCACCTGACGCTGGACGTCGACACGCTCGCGATGCTGTACCTGGGGGAGTGGAGCGCGTCCGCGCTGGCCGAAGCCGGCCGGATCACGGTCCACGACCCGGCCGCGGCGGCCCGGGCGGACGAGCTGTTCACCACCATCACCGCACCCTGGTGCGGCACGTACTTCTAGGGCCGCGCGCGCGGCCCTAGGAACCCGGCAGGGCCTCGATGAGCCGGTCGACGGACTTGCCGAGGTTCCAGCGCTCGGCCAGTTCGGCGACGCGGTCCGGGTCGGCGGGCTTGGCGGGCACCTTGTCGGAGCGGGACTGCTCCACGGGCGCGTCGACCGCGACCCGGACGACGGTCGGCGCGACCGCCAGGTAGTCGGCGGCGTCGGCCAGCCGCAGCCGCGTCTTCAGCGGGACGCGGGAATCGCTCGCCGCCGAGGCCTTCAGGAGCGCGTCGAGCGAGCCGAACTCGGTGATCAGCTTGGCCGCGGTCTTCTCGCCGATCCCGGCGACACCCGGCAGCCCGTCCGACGGGTCGCCGCGCATCATGGACATGTCCGCGTACGCGGCGCCGGCGGTCTTGCGGGGCACGCTGTAGCGCTCGGCGATCTCGTCGGGGCCGAGCACCTCGGCCTTCGCCCAGCCCTTGCCGACGTAGATGACCGACGCCGGGGTCGGCTCGTCGCGCACGAGCTGGAACAGGTCGCGGTCACCCGTGATGACCTCGACCGCGTCCTTCTTCTCCCGGTGGGCCAGGGCGCCGATGACGTCGTCGGCCTCGTAACCCGCCGCCTCCGCGGTGGCGAACCCGAACGCCTCCAGGACCTCGAGGATGATCGGCACCTGCGGCGTCAGTGTGTCGGGCACCTCTTCGACGTCGGGAGCCTTGCCCTTCGTCTCCTCGGCCACCCGGTGGGCCTTGTAACTGGGCAGCAGATCGGTCCGGAACTTCGGCCGCCAGTCCGCGTCCAGGCAGCACACCAGCCGCGACGGGCGCCGGTCGGTGAGGATCCGCGCGATCGTGTCGGCGAACCCGCGCACGGCGTTCACCTGGGTGCCGTCGGCGGCGCGCATCGAGTCGGGCAGGGCGAAGAACGAGCGGAAGTAGAGGCTCGCGGAGTCGAGCAGCGCAAGGGGTCCGGTCACCCGTACAGCCTGCCACGCGCCGCCGCCGCCGACCGGCATGCCACGCGCCACCCAGCACGGTGGGAGGCGCGGTCATGGTGTGTATAACGACCTATACGTCGGGCCGCTGGTGGAATACCAGCAAGCCGACATCAGCCAAAAGAAGCAGCGACCGGCGCAGGGGAGTAGCAGCCGCCACAGCCCCGGCATGTCGCGGGCCCGGGCGAGTGGATCACCCGGACCGCCCGGCTAGGCTCGCCCCATGTCGCGCCGTTCCCTCCACACGCCCGCCCCCGACGCCGCAGCCCTTCGCGCCCGGCTGGACCGCGCCCGCACCGCCGCGGCCGCCGCGGACACCGACGCCCTGCTGATCGCGCCCGGCTCCGACCTGCGCTACCTGATCGGCCAGGCCGGCGGCTCGTTCGAGCGCCTCACCACCCTCGTCGTCCCGGCCGACGGGACGCCCGCGCTGGTCGTGCCGAAGCTGGAGGCGCCCGGCTACGCCGACGTGCCGACCGACGAGCTCGGGGTCGAACTGCTGACCTGGGTGGACGGCGACGACCCGTACAAGCTCGTCGCGGACCGGCTCGGCAAGACCGGCCGCGTCGCGGTCAGTGACTTCACCCCGGCGCTGCACGTGCTGGCGCTGCGCGCGGCGCTCGGCGAGGCCGAGCAGACCCTGGCCGGCCCGGTCGTGCGTGAGCTGCGGATGCGCAAGGACGCCGCCGAGATCGCATCGCTGCGGGACGCCGGCGCGGCCATCGACCGGGTGCACGCCCGCGTCCACGAGTGGCTGCGGGCCGGGCGCACCGAGGCCGAGGTCGGCGCGGACATCGCCGCGGCGATCGTGGAGGAGGGGCACGTCCAGGCGGACTTCGTGATCGTCGGGTCCGGTCCGAACGGCGCCAGCCCGCACCACGACGTCTCCGGCCGCGTCATCAACAAGGGTGACGTCGTGGTGGTCGACATCGGCGGTCCGCTGCCGGCCGGTTACAACTCCGACTCCACCCGCACCTACTCGGTCGGTACGCCGCGTGACGCCGACGTCGTCGAGACCTACGCCGTGCTGCAGCGTGCCCAGGCCGCCTCGGTCGCCGCGGTGAAGCCGGGTGTCACGGCCGAGCAGGTCGACGCCGCCGCGCGCGACGTCATCACCGAGGCCGGGTTCGGCGAGTACTTCATCCACCGCACCGGTCACGGCATCGGCCTGGACGTGCACGAGGAGCCCTACATCATCGCGGGCAACACGCTGCCGTTGGAGCCGGGCATGGCGTTCAGCGTCGAGCCGGGCATCTACCAGGCGGGCCGGTGGGGCGCCCGGATCGAGGACATCGTGATCGTCACGGCGGACGGCGTCGAGTCCGTCAACAACCAGCCGCACGAACTCGTTGTGCTGGACGCATGACCACCGGTGGCCTGGAGCCGCTCGACCAGTCGATCGTCGAGGAACTCGCGGCCGACGGGCGCCGCAGCTTCACCGATCTGGCCGAGCGGGTCGGCCTCTCGGTGTCGGCGGTGCACCAGCGGGTGCGCCGGCTCGAGCAGCGCGGGGTGATCCTCGGGTACACCGCGCGGCTCGACGGTGAGCAGATCGGGCTGCCGCTGACGGCCCTGATCTCGCTGACGCCCAACGACCCGGGCGCGCCCGACGACTACCCGCAGCGGATCCAGCACATCAAGGAGATCGAGTCCTGCTACTCGGTGGCCGGCGACGAGTCCTACATCCTGCTGGTGCGCGTCCAGTCGCCGCTGGCGCTGGAGGACCTGCTGCGCCGGATCCGGGAGGCCGCGAAGGTGTCGACCCGTACGACGGTCGTGCTCTCTACGCCGTTCGAGGGACGTTCGCCGACGTTCTGACGGTGGCGCGGCGTCCGGTCGCCGGGGGACTGGTACGGTAAAAGGTATGGCAACACGTAAGGTGACTCTTTCGCTGGACAGCGGGGCCTTGGACTTCGCCGAACGCGCGGCGAAAGCACACGGGATCTCGGTCTCGTCCTGGCTGTCAAAGGCGGCCCGGCGCGAGGCGGTACGCACGGGCTACACCCCGCAGAAGCCGGAACCGGCCGTCGCGGAGATCGACGAGGCCGAGCGCACGGCGGCGGAAAAGGATCTGCGTGCGCAGGGGTGAAGTCTGGACGTACCACCCCCCGACCGATCCGGCCCGGCAGCGCACAGTCGTGCTGCTGTCCTCGGACGGGGTGAACGAGTCCGAGCGCCCCTGGCTGCTCGGCACCGAACTGCTCGACCGCGACCCGCAGGACATCCTCGGCGTGGCCGTCGACGCCCGCTACTGGGTGTCCACGCTGAACCTCACGAGGCTCTACCGCCCGTGGTTCGACGAGCGCCTCGCGGAGATCGACCAGGAGGTCCAGGAGCGCATCGACATCGCACTCCGAGCAGCCCTCGATCTTTAAGTGTATAACGCCCTATACCGCGGGGCGATTTTCAAAGACCTTGCGGCCCGGCAGGTGCACACGGAACGACTCAACCCTGCCCAAGAGCAGGGAAGTCGTCAGCGGGCGACGACCTCCGGGGCCGCGTGCAGCTTGCCGTCCGCGCCCGCGAGGCAGGAGGCGTTGCCTTCGCGGGTGGCCATGAACTCCGTGAGGCAGTTGGCGATCGCGGTGTGGCCGGCGGCGTTGGGGTGGAACGACTCCTGCAGCGCGTGGCCCGCCCGGTCGGCCTGGCTGAGGTCGGCGAGCTGGAGTGTCAGGCGGGTGAACCACTCGGTCGCGGGGTTCGCGCCGCCGCTGCACGCTTCGTGCTTGACGCCGGCCTTGGCGAGGTCCAGGAACCGGGCGCCGGTTTGCTGTGCGGCCGTCTTGAGCCCGGAGGAGAGGACGCCGATGCCGGTCTGGGAGATCCAGCGCAGGTCTTCAACCCGGAACGGGCAGCCGTTGAGGCTGCGGAGTTCTTCGGGGACGTCGGGGCCGATCGGGGCGGCGTAGGACTGCAGGATCAGCTGGTAGTCGGCGGGGACGTAACCCGCTTGGGCCAGTACTTTCTGCACGTCGGTGACGGCGGCGGTCACCTTGGGGACCATCGCGTCCACTTTGGACTGCCAGGTTTGCTTGAGCGCGGTGCTGCACGGCGGGCCGCCGGGGTCGAACCAGGCTTTGAAGCAGTCGGTGACCTGGTTGGAGAACTTCGGTTCGTCGTTGGCGCCGACCGCGATCACGACGGCGGCGACGCGGTGGTCCTTGACGAGTGCGGCCAACTGCTGGGCTTGTGAGCCTTCGGTCCACTGCTTGACGCCGCCGAGGGCGACCTGGCCGGCGGGTGCGCCGGAGCAGGCGAGGTTGACGTGGGCGGTGATGCCGGGGACGGCGATCTTTTCGACGAAGGCGTTGGGGGAGCGGTGGCACCAGTCGCCGGCTTGGCCGTTGGTGGTGGGGGTGTATTGGCCGGCGCCTTCGCCGGAGGCGGTGCTGTCGCCCATCGCGACGACGGTGAGGGGGCCGGTGCCGGGTGGGCCTTGGCGGGGTTGTGGTTGTCCGGGTTTGCTTTCGGAGCCGAAGAAGACGAAGAGACCCACCAGGAGGGCCACGCTGACGAGGACCAGCGCCCCCCAGTACCACCGAAGTCGTCGCATCACGGCTGATTCTACGGATCAGGTGATCGGTGCCGGGGTCGGCCACCGTGCGTGACCGGTCACACGGGCGCCCAGGTCCGGGTCAGTCCGGCGAGTGACTTCGTGAGGGCTTCGAGGCTGAGTCCGCGGTCGCGCAGCCAGTGCCGGACTTGTTCGGCCGAGAGGGCGGCCAGCAGGACGTCGGCGGCGATCTCCGGGTCGGGGGCGCCGCCGACTTCGAGGAGGTGGTGGCAGTGCCGCCGCCAGAGGGTGTGGGTGCCGGTGCGGAACCGGGCGCCGGTCGTGGCGGTTTCGGACAGCAGGACGAGGTCGAGCTGCCGGTCGAGGAGTTCGAGGTAGGCCTCGATGAACGCGGCGAGCCGGTCGGTGGGTGGGGCGTCCGGGCCGAGTGGGGGTGGTCCGGTGAGGATGCGTTGCTGCAGTTCGCGTTCGCGTTCGTCGAGCAGGGCCATGGCGAGTCCGGCTTTGTCGCCGAAGCGGCGGTAGAGGGTGCCTTTGCCGACTCCGGCGGCGGTGGCGACGTCGTCCATGGTCACGGCGTCGACGCCGTGTTCGGCGAAGAGGGTTTCGGCGGCGTTGAGTACCCGGATCCGGTTGCGGGCGGCGTCGGCGCGTTCGCGTACGGGCGCGCCGAGTAGCGGCAGTTCGGTCGGCGTTGACGAAGCGGACTCGGGTCCGCTAACGTTCGAAGACATAAGCGGACTCTAGTCCGAATTCTGGTCCGGCGGAAGCCGACACCCCTTCGAGGAGCCTCGTCATGCCCGATCTGCTGCACATTTCCGCCTCTCCTCGTGGGGAAGAGTCCGAATCGCTGCGCTTGGCAGCTACTTTCCTGGACACCTACCGCGCGGTCCATCCGGGCGCCGAGATCGACGAGTGGGACCTGTGGGACGGCTCGCTGCCCGAGTTCGGGCCCGCCGCGGCGGGCGCCAAGATGACGGTCTTCGGTGGCGGTACGCCGCAGGGTGAGCAGGCCGTCGCGTGGCGGGCGGCGCGTGACGCGTTCGCCCGGTTCGATGCCGCCGACCGGATTCTGTTCAGCGTGCCGATGTGGAATTCGGGGGTGCCGTACGTGCTCAAGCAGTTCGTCGACGTCGTGTCCCAGCCGGGCTGGGTGTTCGGGGTCGACGCCGCGACCGGGTACGAGCACCTGCTGGCCGGGCGCGGTAAGCGTGCCGCGGTCGTCTACACGAGCGCGGTGTGGGGGCCGGGGCTCGGGCGGGAGTTCGGGGAGGACTTCCAGGCGCCGTTCTTCACCGGCTGGCTGAACTGGACGGGCATCGAAGACGTGACGGAGATCCGGTTCCACCCGACGCTGACCGGTGACGCGGCGGAGCTGGGCCGGATCGCGCACGAGGCCGCCCGGGACGCGGCGAAGTCGTTCTAGCCGGCTTCGGTGAGGTCCGTGGTGGCGGCGAGCCGGACGGCGACGTCGGTGATCGTGTGCCGGGCCGGGTTGTCGTTGCCGGGCAGCCACACCAGTTCGGTCCGGGCGATGTCGCCCTCCAGGGGCACGAAGGCTACGCCTGTGCGCCGCAGGCTGTGGGACGAGCGGGTCAGCCGGGTGACGCCGACGCCGGCGGCGACGAGCCCCAGTAGTCCTTGCACGGTCGCGGCGCGCTGGACGACGCGGGGGGTGTAGCCGGCGGCGGCGAAGTCGTCGTCGTAGCTGCGGTGCCAGGGTTCCCAGTTGCTGCGTGGGGTCAGGACCCACGGTTCGTCGGCCAGGTCGGCGAGGGTGAGGGTCGCGCGGCCGGCCAGGGGGTGGTCTTCGGGCAGGACGGCGCAGACCTCTTCGGTCATCAGGGTCTGTGAGGTCAGGTCGTCGACCAGGGGTGGCCGGGTGAAGGCGAGGTCGAAGTGGTGTTCGCGCAGGCCGTCGACGAGTTCGGCGATGGCGGCTTCGGCGGTGTGGACCTCGAGGTGGGGGAAGTGTTCGCGGACGGCGCGGACGATGGGCGGCAGCAGGTAGTTCGCGGTGGTGGTGAGGAAGGCGAGCCGGATGGTGCCGATTTCGCCGCGTACGGCCCGGCCGAGGGTCGCGACGGCTTCGTCGGCTCGGGTGAGCACGGCCCGGGCTTCGGGCAGGAACAGGGTGCCGACGGCGGTGAGGCGGGTGCCGCGGGCGTCGCGGTCGAACAGCCGGGCGCCGAGGGTGCGTTCGAGCACGGTGATCTGCTGGGACAGGGACTGCTGGGCGATGTGGAGGCCGGTGGCGGCGCGGGTGAAGCTGGTTTCGTCGGCGACGGCGACGAAGTAGCGCAGCTGCCGCAGCTCGGGGGTCACAGGCTGGGACTGTAGCCGTGTCAGGACATCGGTGTTGGCGCCGCGTGCGTGATCTTCCGCAGGATGGCGGGAGGAAGCGCACTGGGAGGACCACGGAGATGACGAACACGGACGGCCGCGTCTGGCTGATCACCGGCTGCTCTTCCGGCTTCGGCCGGGAGGTTGCGCTGGCCGCTCTCGCCGCCGGCGACCGGGTGCTGGCCACGGCCCGGCGGCCGGAGACCTTGACGGACCTGGAGGAGGCGGGTGGTGACCGGGTCCGGACGGCGGCTCTGGATGTCACCGACGCCGGTCAGGTCGACGCCGCCGTGAAGGCCGCGCTGGAGGCGTTCGGCCGGATCGACGTTGTGGTCAACAACGCCGGCAACGGTTCGGTCGGCGCCGTCGAGGAGCTGACCATGGCCGAGCTGCGTGGCCTGATGGAGGTGATGTTCTTCGGCGCGGTCGAGGTGACCAAGGCGGTGGTGCCGCACCTGCGCGCGCAGGGGAGCGGGACGGTCGTGCAGATCAGTTCGATGGGCGGGCAGCTGTCGATGCCGGGCTTCGGGGCGTACTGCGCGGCGAAGTTCGCGCTGGAAGGGCTTTCGGAGGCTCTCGCGGCGGAGGTGGCGCCGTTCGGGGTGCGGGTGCTGATCGTCGAGCCGGGTGCCTTCCGCACGGAGTTCGGCGGCGGCCGCATGCACCGCTCTCGCACGATCGACGCCTACGCGGTGTCGACGTCGGGTACGCGCGGGGCGGTCGAGGAGATGGACGGCACTCAGCCGGGTGATCCGGTGAAGGCGGCCGCGGCGATCGTGCGCGCGGTGGACCGCGAGGACGCCCCGTTGCGGCTGGCGTTGGGCGCGGACGCCGTGGAGGCGATCCGGGGACACCACGAGTCGCTGGCGGCGGATTTGGCCGCCTGGGAGGACGTCAGCCGTTCGACCGCGCTGGGGTAAGCCGTGAATGGCCCATCGAGGGACTCTGAGTCCCTCGATGGGCCATTCACGGACTTCAGTCGAGCAGGGCGGTGAGGACGCCGTCGAGGAGGCGGACGCGGCGGTCGGCGATGCGGTGGACTTCGTCGTCGTGGGTGGCGACGATGACGGCCGCGCCTTCGGCCGCGCAGCGGCGTAGCAGCTTCAGGACGCGGGGTGTGCTGCCGCCGTCGAGGTGGGCGGTGGGTTCGTCGGTGAGCAGGATCCGGGGGCGGCCGGCGACGGCGCGGGCCAGGGCGACCCGTTGCTGCTGCCCGAAGGACACTTCGAGGGGGTAGCGGTCGCCGAGGTCGCCGATGCCGAGTTCGTCGAGCAGGTCGGTGACGCGGTCCTGGATGACCTGGCGGGACGGGCGCGGGATGTCGGAGCGCAGCCGCAGCGGGAGGGCGACGTTCTCGGCGATGGTGAGCTCGTTGGCCAGGCCGAGGGCTTGGGGCAGGACGGCGCAGGTGTGCCACGGGGGCGCGCCGCTGATGGGTACGCCGTCGAGGAGTACGCAGCCGGAGTCGGGGGAGTCGAACCCGCAGAGCAGGGCCAGTAGCGCGCTCTTGCCCGATCCCGAGCGGCCGGAGACGGTGACGAGCTCGCCGGCGGCGACGCGTAGTTCGAGGCCGCGCAGGACTTCGATGTCGCCGCTGGGGTGGGCGAAGCTGCGGCGCAGGCCGACGGCTTCGAGCATGGACGGGGCGGTTTCGGCGGTCACTGCGGCGGCTCCCGTTGTTCGATGCCTTCGAGGGTGCCCTTGTGCAGGCGGGCGATCCGGGCGCCGAGGTCGATGAGGCGTTCGTCGTGTGAGGCGACCAGGACCGCGAAGTCCTGGTCCACCAGGTACTGCAGGGTGTCCAGGACGAGGTCGGCCGAGGCCTCGTCGAGCTGGGACGTCGGTTCGTCGGCGAGGATGACCGTGGAGCGGGCGGCGAGGACGCAGCCGAAGGCGAGCCGTTGCTGCTGGCCGCCGGAGAGGGCGGAGATCTTCCAGCGGCCGGTGCCGTGCAGGCCGAGCTGGGCGAGGATGTCGTCCGGGCGGCAGTCGGTGCCGGCGGCTTCGGCGGCGGCGCGCAGGTTGTCGGCGACCGAGAGGTAGCCGAGCAGGTTGTCGGACGGGTTCTGGAACACCAGGCCCAGGTGGTGGCGGCGCAGGGCGCGCCGTTCGCGGTGCTTGAGCTTGCGGACGTCGGCGCCCTGGAAGGTCAGGGAGCCGCGGGCGGGCTGTTCGAACAGGCCCAGTACACGCAGGAGTGTGGACTTCCCGGAGCCGGACGGTCCGGCGAGCACGGTCAAGCCGCGGGCGGGGACGTCGATGCTGACGTCGTCGACGCCGGTGACGATCCCGGCGGGGGTCTGGTAGTCGACGCCGATGCCGCGTAACTGGAAGATCGGTTTTTCAGGCACGGATCAGCTCCGCGGTCCGGGCGGTGCGCACCGAGCGCACCGCGATCCAGCCGGCCAGGCCCACCACGAGCACGCCCACGGCCAGCACGGTCAGCACGAAGGGCAGCGGGTCGGGTAGTTCGGAGCGGGGGGCGAGGAAGGTCGCCGGGTCGAACCGCGGTACCGAGAGGCCGGCGACCGAGATCCCGCAGACCACGCCGACGACGATGGCGAGGCCGCTGAGGGCGCCGAGTTCCATCAGGTGGCTGGCGAGCAGGGTACGGGGGCGCATGCCCATCCGCAGCACGAGGGCGCCGGCGAGGGCGTTCTGGCGTCGTCGTACTTCGACGGCCACGAGCAGGGCGAGGATCGCGACCACCCCGAGGACGGCGCCGAGCAGCGCGACGAACGAGAACGTCCACGACACGACGAAGAACGGGAGGCCGTCCAGCGCGGATTCGCGGCTGACGCGGTTGGGGATGTACACCCCGGCCGAGCGCAGGGCGGTGGTGGCGTCGGCCATCGCCGTCTTGGTCAGGACGCTCCACTTGGGGATCGCGTCGAGCTGCGCGTGGCTGAGGGCGGTGCGGGATACGACGTAGCCGGGTGAGGTGCCGATCATCGGGAACACCGGCAGGTCGCCGACGGGCACGGCGGCCGGGAGGGTGCCGGGCAGCTGCGCGGACTGGCCTTCCCGGTGCCCGATCCGGATCACCGGCGTGCCGTGGGCGTCCGGCTGGGTGATCTTCTCGAGCATCGTGTCGAGGTCGTCGGCCGGGACGCGGTCCAGGGCCGCGGCCTTGGTGAACGTCGCGGGGTCGATGACCAGGACGACGCTGCCGGTGCCGGTCAGCTCGCCGACGATCGTGCTGGTGCCGGCGAGTGCGGCGGGCATCGAGACGGTGCCCATGCCGATCGGGCTGTCGGTGTCGAGGCGGGCGTCGCTGCCGACGAAGATCGCCGATTTTGTGTTCAGGGCGTCTTCTTGGCCGTTGGCGATGCCGATGCCGGTGGCGAGGGTGCCGATCGCGAGGGTGCCGATGACGAGCACGCCGGTGACCGGCGCGCGGGCGCCGGCGAGGCGCCGGATCGCCAGTTGCAGGGCCGGGTGGGACCAGAACCGGGCGCGGTGGGAGGCGTGCAGGGCGAGCCACGCCAGCCGGGCGGTCAGCAGCCCGACGGTCAGCACGACGAAGACGGGGTAGGTCAGGGCCAGCGGGTCGACCTGGGGTAATGGATTTCCGAGGCGAGAGCCGGTGCTGTAGCCGGCCAGGCGGGTCCAGCCGAGCCAGGCCATGCCCGCGGTCGTGAGCTCCCACGGGAAGTACGCGAGCAGCCGTACCCGGTTGCCCTTGCGGCGCAGCCGGCCCAGTTCGAACTCGCGGTGGGCCCGCACGGCGACGACGAGGACGAGCAGCGCCACGGAGATCAGCAGCACGGCCGCGGCGACGAAGCCGGCGCGCAGTTCGGCGTCGGAGTCGGGTGCGCCGGGTGGTCCGTAGACGCCGAGCAGGAGGCGGGCGGCGACCGCGCCGGCCGCGCCGCCGAGCAGGATCGGCAGGCCGAGTTCGGCGACGGCGAGCCAGCCCAGGGCGCCGGGGCCGCTGCCGCGGGCGGAGAGGAGCCGCAGCTGGGCGTGGCGGCGCTGGTACCACTGGAGGGCGACGCTGCCGAGGCCGGCGCAGCCGACCAGGACGCTGATCACCGCGAGCGGCAGGATCGAGACGAGCACGTTGTCCTGGGCTTGGCGGGCGATCGTGACCGAGCGTTCGAAGGTGGGGACGTCGGCGGCGACGGTGTTGCCGAGGCCTTGGGCGGTCAGGTCGGCGCGGACGTCGGCGACGAGGTCCTGGGAGCGTTGCAGGAGGTCTTCGGCGCCGCTGAGGGTGGTGGGCGGCGGGACGTAGAACGAGATGTGGAAGTACTGCATGGTCGGCAGGCCGATGGCGTGGACGGCGTTGTCGAAACTCGCGCGGTCGGTGGCGAAGACGATCGAGTCGATGGGGTCGTTGGCCAGCCGGTCCACCACGGCGCCGGTCTGCTGGGAGCACCACCACCGCGGCGGCGGGTCGAGCAGGTCGCGGTAGATGCCGGTGACCGGCGGCAGCGTGGCGCCCTGGATGCTCGGGCGGGCGCCGAGGCCGATGTGCTCGGCGTCGGCGACGACGTTGCCCAGCCACAGGCCGGGGGCGCGGGTGCCCTGTTGCAGGGTCAGGTTGTCGAGCCCGGCTTGGTCGCGGTAGCCGAGGCGGATCTTGTAGTGCGGGTCGCCGTTGAACTGGGTGCCGGGCAGGACGTTCGTGTACTGGCCGACGATCGGGGTGCCGAAGCCGTGTGCGGGGGCGTGCCGCTGGACGGCGGCGGTGACCGCGGGGATGTCCTTGACCGGCATGTTGCCCTTGCCGAAGACCGGGCCGTAGGCGTCGGGGCAGACGATGCCGGTCTGGTAGGTGACGGCCGCGCCGCCGGCCGCGGAGGCCTGCAGGATCGCGGCGGTGCCGAGGAAGCACGCCAGCAGGGACGTCACCGCCGCCACGATCAGGGTCAGAGGGCTGGTGAGCGCGGCCTTCGGTGCCGCACGCCACGGCATGGTCACTCTGAGTTGTTCGATCTTCCCCCACATCACCCGCATGGAGGCGCACGCTACCGGGCCACCCCAGGAACCGGAACGTTTTTGTCGCGATCGTTGCTCACCGGCTGTGGTCGAAGCTGTCGAAAAGGGCGGGTGCAACGAGTACGGCCATCCGGCCGGTTTAATGGTCTAGACCTTGACGGACAGATTGGTCTGATCCAATCCTGGGGACGTTCCCGCCGTGCGACGCCGCAGCACGGCTCCCCGCCCTCCTTGGAGCGCACGTGCGTCGACGCAGACCTTTCTCCCGATTGTCCGTTTCCCTTGCCCTGGCGGCGTTCTCGGCCGGCACGCTGGTCGCCGCGGCCGGCCCCGCCCAGGCCGCCACCCCACTGCCCTCGCACGTCTTCGCCCCCTATTTCGAAGCGTGGACGGGGGAGAGCCCGGCCGCGCTCGCGCAGGCGTCCGGGGCCAAGCACCTGACCATGGCGTTCATCCAGGCCGCGACCAAGGGTCAGTGCACCGTCTACTGGAACGGTGACTCCGGGATGCCGATCTCCAGCGCCACGTTCGGCTCCGACATCACCACCATCCGCTCGCGCGGCGGCGACGTCATCCCGTCCTTCGGGGGGTACACCGCCGACAACACCGGCACCGAGATCGCCGACAGCTGCACCAACGTCGACTCGATCGCCGCGGCCTACGAGTCGGTGATCACCACCTACGACGTCCCGCGCCTCGACATGGACATCGAGGACAACTCGCTCACCAATTCAGCGGGGATCGACCGCCGCAACAAGGCCATCAAGAAGGTCCAGGACTGGGCCGCCGCCTCCGGCCGGCCGTTGCAGATCTCCTACACCCTGCCCACGACCACCCGCGGCCTCGCCGACAGCGGTCTCGCCGTACTGCGCAACGCCGTCACCAACGGCACCCGCGTCGACGTCGTCAACATGATGACCTTCGACTACTACGACAACGCCGCCCACGAGATGGCCACCGACACCCAGACCGCGGCCACCGGCCTGGTCTCCCAGCTCGCGGCGCTCTACCCGGGCAAGACCCAGGCGCAGCTGTGGGCGAGTGTCGGGATCACCGAGATGATCGGCGTCGACGACTTCGGCCCCGCCGAGACGTTCACGACCGCCGACGCGGCCACCGTCTACAACTGGGCCGTGTCCAAGGGTATCAACGAGCTGTCCTTCTGGGCGCTGCAGCGGGACAACGGCGGCTGCCCGGGCGGGGCCGCCGCGGACAACTGCTCCGGCATCAGCCAGTCGCAGTGGTTCTTCAGCCACGCCTTCGCGCCGTTCACCGGCGGCACCACGGTGCCGGGCAACGACTTCTCCGTCTCGGCGAACCCGTCCTCGGCCGCGGTGAACCCGGGCGCCTCGACGTCGGCGACGGTCACCACCGCCGTCACCTCCGGCGCCGCCCAGTCCGTGACGCTCTCGGTCTCCGGCGCGCCCGCCGGCGTCACCGCGTCGGTCAGCCCCGGCTCGGTCACCGCGGGCGGCAGCGCCACGCTCTCGGTCGCCACGACCTCGGCCGCCGTCCCCGGCGTCTACCCGCTGACCGTCACCGGCGCCGGAACGTCGGTCAGCCACAGCGCCACCTTCACCCTCACCGTCAACGGCACCGTCCCGACCGGCTCGGTCGTCAACGGCGGGTTCGAGACCGGCGCGCTGAGCCCGTGGATCGGGGCGGGCGACTCGGTCGTCGCCTCGCCCGCGCACTCGGGCACCAAGGCCCTGCAGGTGGCGGCGACGGCGTCCTCGACCGGTGAGGCCGCGCAGAACATCACCCTCGCCCCGAGCCACGCGTACACGCTCAAGGCGTGGGTGCAGGGCAGCTACGCCTACCTCGGGGTCCGGGGCGGCGCGACCGCCAGCACGTGGACCTCGAGCAGCGGCTGGACGCAGCTGTCGGTGCCCTTCACGACCGGCGCGTCGGGAGCGGTGACGATCTACGTCCACGGCTGGTACGGCCAGGGGTCGGTCTACACCGACGACGTCACCCTCGGCTGAGAAAGCGGCTCCGTCCTCCCCGCACCTGCCCGCGGGGAGGACGGAGCCGTTCGGCCGAACGCCCGCTGGGCAAGGTGGAGGTTGGCGCGGGCGCCTTCGCCGGAAAGACTGGATCTTCCGCTCGCGAGGAGGACAACGCATGCCCCACATCCCGCTCGACCCGGAGCTGCCCGGGATCCGGTCGCTGATGGCCTACCGGCCGGAGACGGCCGTCCCGCTGAACCTCCTGGCCCAGACGCTCCTGCGTGGGCCGAGCAGCCTCACGGTCGGCGAGCGCGAACTGATCGCGACGGTTGTGTCGAACGGCAACGAATGCCGCTTCTGCACCGGCAGCCACGCCGCCACCGCGGCCGAGACCATCGAAGGCGGCCGCGCGGTGGTCGACGCGGCGTGCGCCGGGATCGACGACGCGCCGGTGTCGGAGAAGCTCAAGGCGCTGCTGCGGATCGCGCTGGCCGTGCGGGAGACCGGCCGCAACGTCACCGACGAGCTCGTCGCCGCGGCGCGCGCCCAGGACGCGACCGACCTCGAACTGCACGACACGGTGCTGATCGCGGCCGCGTTCTGCATGTACAACCGCTACGTCGACGGGCTGGCCACGATCGCCCCCGAAGACCCCGCGGCCTACGAGCAGATGGGGAAGGTCCTGGCCGCCGAAGGCTACGGGCGCTGATCAGCCGTGAAGGGCACCCTCAGGGCTGATACAGCCCTGCGGGTGCCCTTCAGGACATCGCTACGCGGGCTGCAGCACGAAGTCGTAGCGCGCCTCGAGCCACGGCCCGTCGCTGTGCCCGCCGTCCGGGGTCGGGCCCGGCTCGCGCGGCTCGAACGTGACGACCAGCTCCTGCTTGGTGCCGAACACGACGTCGCTGTCGAGGTACTCGGCGCCCTCCTGGAACAGGTGCGTGATCAGCGGCTCGTACCCGGCCGCGTTGATCAGGAAGTGCACGTGCGCCGGCCGGTAGTGGCTGATGTCGGTGCCGCCGATCAGCTCGCCGACCGGGCCGTCCATCGGGATCGAGTACCCCTTCGGCGCGATCGTGCGCAGGCAGTACGACCCGTCCGCGCGCGTCAGGTACTTCGCCCGCAGCCGGGCCTCGTCGATGTCGGCGATCTGGGACTCGTACGCGCCTTCCTCGTCCGCCTGCCAGACGTCGAGGACCGCGCCGCCGACGGGTGAGCCGTCCAGCCCGGTGACGGTGCCGGTGATGTAGAGCGGCGCGCCCGGGAGGCCGTCGGACATGTCGCCGCCGAACTCCTTCTCCGGTGAGCCGTCGATGTGGAACGGGCCGAGCACCGTCGCCGGTGTCGCCTTCGCGTCGAAGGCGTGGTTCATCTGCACGACCAGCATGCTCAGGCCCAGCACGTCGGAGGCGAGGATGAACTCCTCGCGCTTCTCGTCGCTGATCTGCCCGGTCTCGGTGAGCCACCGCATCGCGGCCATCCACTCGGTCTCGCTCAACCGCACCTCACGGGCGAACGCGTGCAGGTGCCGCACGAGCGCCGCCATCAGTTCCGCGGTCCGCGGGTCGTGCGCGCTCGCCCAGCGCCGCGCGGCGAGCTCGGTGATGTTGTCCTCGGTGACCAGCTGCATCGGCGTTCCTCTCAGACTTCCGGATCCGGGGCGACGGACCGGTTGTTCAGGTCCACCGACAGGAAGATGTCGTTCGCGACGGGATGGCGCAACTCCTCGGCGAGCTGCCCGATCAACCCGGCCGTGCGGGCCAGCAACGCGAACCCCCGCAACAGCTCCAGCGGCAGGCCCAGGTCGGCGAGCGCCGCACCGCAGACACCGGCACCGTTGAGCGGCAGCGTCTTGCCGAGTACCTGGGGGTGCACCCGGCCGATCGCCGCGAACAGCTCCAGGTGCGGCCCGCGCAGGCCCTCTTCGGCGGCGATCTCGAACAGCCGCGCCGTACGCGGGTCGCCGTCCTTGTGCACGTGGTGCCCGAGTCCGGGGACGAATTTCCGTTGTGCGCGCATGCTTTCGACGGTCTCGAGGGCGAGCGCGTCCCAGCCGGCTTCGTCGGTGGGCCGCGTCTCGGCTTGGGTGAGGACGTCGTGCAGGAACCGGCCGCAGTCCTCGGTGACGCCGAGGAAGCGGGACCCGCCGCCGAGCAGGCCCGCGGCGAGCGCGCCCTGGACCGAGTCGGGCGCCGAGAGGTAGGTCAGCCGGGTGACGATCGCGGTCGGGGTGAAACCGTGATCGGCCAGCGCGGCCAGCACCGCTTCGAAGACCCGCGTCTCGCCTTTCGACGGACGTCGTTGCGTGGCGAGCCAGAACGCCAGCTCGCCGAAGCCGACCTCGCCCATCACGTCCCGGGCGAGGTCCTGGCCGAGCAGGGTGATCTTGTCGCGGCTCGACGCGCCGAGCGCCGTCTCGTACACCGGCTCGTCAGCCATCCTCGTCCTCCCGGGGACTCGTCAGCCACTCCCGCAGCTCGGCGCCGTGCTCGTCCAGCTCCGGCGGCGGCAACCGGTAGGCGGCAGGGGTCGCGGAGAAACGGATGGGGTGGCGGGTGGTCGGCACCGCGCGGTCGCCCTCGCCGACCTCGACGATCGGGTCGAGCCCGAACCGTTCGGCCATCGCGAAACCGCCGTCGATGGTGTTGATCGGCCCGCACGGCACGCCGACCTTCGTCAGTGCCTCGAACCACTCGACCGCGCCGCAGGTCGCGAGCCGCTCGATGAGCAGCGGCCGGAGCTCTTCGCGGTTCTTCGTGCGGTCGGCGTTGCGGGCGAAGCGCGGGTCGTCCGGGACGCCGGGCAGGTCCAGGACTTCGCAGAGCCGGCGGAACTGCCCGTCGTTGGCCGCGGCGACGATCAGGTCGTTGTCCGCCGTGGGCAGCGGCTCGTACGGGAAGACGCTGGGGTGGGCGTTGCCCATCCGGTAGGGCACCACCCCGCCGGCGGCGTAGGCCGAGCTGTGGTTGACCAGCCCGGTCAGCGCCGAGGACAGCAGGTTGACCTCGACGTGCTGGCCTTCCCCGGTCGCGTCGCGGTGGCGCAGCGCGGCGAGGATGCCGATCACGGCGTGGTTGCCGGCCATCACGTCGAACACCGAGATCCCGGCGCGGTACGGCGGGCCGTCCGGGTCGCCGGTGAGGCTCATCAGCCCGGAGATGGCCTGCACCATCAGGTCGTACCCGGGTACGTGCCGGCCCTCGCCCGAGCCGAACCCGCTGATCGACGCGTACACCGACCCCGGGTTGGTGGCCTGGACGCTGGCGTAGTCGAGGCCGTACTTGGCCAGCCCGCCCGGCTTGAAGTTCTCGATCAGCACGTCCGCGCGGGCGGCCAGTTCGCGGGCGACGACGGCGTCGGTCTCCTCGCGCAGGTCCAGGGCGATGGAGCGCTTCCCGCGGTTGATGCCGAGGTAGTAGGTGGAGACGTCGCCGCGCACGGGCGGCATCCACGTGCGGGTCTCGTCACCCTGCGGGCCTTCGACTTTGACGACCTCGGCACCCAGGTCGGCCAGCAGCATCGTGGCGTACGGCCCGGCGAGCACCCGGGAGAAGTCCGCGACCAGCAGCCCGGCCAGCGGACCGGCGGCGCTGTTGTCCACCCGAACCTCCCCTTCGTGTCCGTCAGTCGGACGTATGTCCGCCCAGTTTGGGGGAGTGGCCCGCGGTGGTCAAGACGCCGGGACCGTCACGTGCGGGACGTCGGCCAGCCGGGCGAAGTCGGCGCTGATGTCCCCGGCGGTCTGCAGCAGCAGCGGCAGGTGGTGCTCCAGGAGGCGCTCCACGGACGTCTCGGCGGCGTGGCAGTTGACGTTGACGCCGGCGATCACCCGGCCCGAGCCGTCCCGCAGCGGCGCCGCCACCGAGCGGATGCCCAGCGTGAGCTGCTCGTCGGTGAGCGCCCAGCCGCGGGCGCGGACCTGGCGCAGCTCGGCGTCGCGCTCGGCCCGGTCCGGCTGCCAGCGCGCGACCAGCCCGGAGCGGGTCGGCTCGGCCAGCACCGCGTCCAGCTCGTCGAGGGACAGGGCGGCGAGCTGCACCTTGCCCAGCGACGTCGGCAGGGCCGGGAACCGGGTGCCGATCTGCACGCTGAGCCCGACGATCTTCGGTACCGCCACGCGGGCCACGTAGACGATGTCGGAGCCGTCGAGCTGGGCGATCGAGCAGGACTCGTTCGTGCGCGCGACCAGGCGTTCCAGGTGCGGGCGGGCAACGTCCCACAGGCCCGCCGAGCGGACGTAGGCGACGCCGAGGTCGAGCACCCGCGGGGTCAGGGCGAAGCCGCGGCCGTCGGTGCGGACGTAGCCGAGCTCTTCGAGGGTCAGCAGGATCCGCCGCGCGGTCGGGCGGGCCAGGTTGGTGGCCGTGGCCACCTCGGCCAGCGTCATCGCCTGCTGGTGCGGGCGGAACGCCGTGATCACCTCGAGCCCGCGGGCGAGCGCCTCGATGAAGTCGGGACCGGTTCCCTCGCGTGGCATGCGCGACCTCCCTCTGGTCTGGTCCTCACGGGCAGCGTAGCGGCGGGGATTGACACCGGCGCGGCACTGGGCAAAAGTGACTGCGCCCACCCCATGTCCGTCCAGCGGACGAGTGTACGCAGAAGTGCGTGGAGAACGAGGCAGCGATGACGCAGCCCACCGACGGCCGGCCGGTCCTCCTGCGTGGCGGCACGGTCCTGACCCTCGACGACACCCGCCGGGTCCTGCCCGGCACCGACGTCCTGGTCAGCGGCGACCGGATCGCCGCGATCGGCCCGGCGCTGGAAGCCCCGCCGGGCACGGTCGAGATCGACGCGACGGACGGGATCGTCATGCCGGGCATGATCGACACCCACCGGCACATGTGGCAGACGGCCATGCGCGGGTACGGCGCCGACTGGACGCTCACCCAGTACTTCGTCTGGTACTACCTGGAGTGGGGCAAGATCTTCCGCCCCGAAGACATCCACGCCGGCAATCTGCTCGGCGCGTGGGAAGCCCTCGAAGCGGGCGTCACGACCACCGTGGACTGGTCCCACGGCCTGCGCACGACCCAGCACGCCGACGCCGCGGCCGACGCGCTCGAATCCGTGCCCGGCCGGTTCGTGCTGGCCTACGGCAACATCCAGGACTCCCCGGCCACCTGGACGGGCACGCCGGAGTTCCGCGACTTCGTCTCCCGCCGCACCGGCGGTGACCTGGGCTTCCAGCTCGCCTTCGACGTCACCGGCGACCCGGCGTTCCCGGAGAAGGCGGCGTTCGAGGTGGCGCGCGAGCTGGGGGTGCCGGTGACGACCCACGCGGGCGTCTGGGGCGCGACCGGCGACGACGGCATCCGCCTGATGTACGAGAACGGCTTCATGACGCCGGAGACGACCTACGTCCACGGCGCGTCCCTCTCGGCCGACTCCTACCACCGCATCGCGGCCACCGGCGGCTCCGTGTCGGTGTCCACGGAAAGCGAGCAGAGCGCCGGCCAGGGCTACCCGCCCACCTGGGCCCTGCGCGCGTACGGCATCCCGGTGTCACTGTCGATGGACACGTCGGTCTGGTGGAGCGGCGACCTGTTCTCGGCGATGCGTTCGACCCTGGGCGCGGACCGCTCGCGCGAGCACCTGGAGGCCCACAAACTGGGCGAAACGGTGACGCACGCGGCGTTGCGCGCCGAGCAGGTCGTGGAGTGGGCCACCCGCGGCGGCGCCACGGCCCTGGGCCGCTCGGGTGACCTGGGCAGCCTCGAGGTCGGCAAGAAGGCGGACGTGGTGCTGCTGAAGAACGACGCCTCGCCGGTGTCGTTCCCGCTGCTCAACCCGTACGGCCACGTGGCGTTCCAGGCCCAGCGCGCCGACGTCCACACGGTCCTGGTCGACGGCCGGATCGTGAAGCGCGACGGCCGTCTCGTCGGCGTCGACCTGCCGGCGGTCCGGCGCGAAGTGGAGTCCACAGTGGACTACCTGCGTTCGCAGCTGGGTGAGGAAGCCTGGCGCCAAGGCATGAACCCGGACATCCCGGCGACGAAGGTCCTGGACAACCCGTACACGTACACGAGCTACCAGAGCGACTCCACCCACGGCGGCTGAGGACTACCTCGACCGCGACGCGTACTCCGTCAGCGCCGTGCGGTTCTGCAGGTTCGACTTCGCCATCAGGCTCGCCACGTGCTTCTCCACCGTGCGTGGCGAGATGTGCAGCCGGCGGGCGATGTCCTTGTTGCCCATGTTGTCCGCCAGCAGCTGCAGCACCTCGTACTCGCGGACCGTCACCCCGGCCGAACGCAGGTCGGCCGGGAGGCGGTCGGAGCCTTCGCGGCGCTGGCCCACCGGGGCGCCGATCTTGCGCAGCAGGCCCCGGCACGCGCTCGCCACCGCGGAGATGCCCGCCTGGTGGAAGTACTCCTCGGCCTCTTTGAGCCAGGTCACCGGATCGCCCCAGCCGTCGGCCGCGGCGGACTCGGCGACCATGCGCAGGCCCAGGTGCCGGCTGACCGGGAACAGTGCCGCCGCGTCCACCGCCTGGGCCAGGGCCGCGTCGGCCAGCTCGACCTCGCCCGCGCGGCCGTGCCGGACCGCTTCGCCGAGCAGGACGAACTGGCGGTTCCAGCGCATCCCGCTCACCGCGGCCCGCGGCTCGCCGGGTTCCGGCTCGATCCCGTCGAGGGCCTCGATCAGCAGCCGCAGGCCGTGCTGACCCGCCAGGTGGAAGCGGCTCGGCTGCCGCTCCTCCAGCGCCATCACCTGCGCCAGCTCCCGGCGCGCGCGGTCGGCGTCCTCCTCCAGCAGGGAACAGAACACCTGGGCCAGCCCGACGCTGAGCACCATCTCCTGCGCCGTCCCGCCGCCTTCGGCGCGGAAGTCGTCCAGCGCCAGCTCCATCCGCGGCCGGTCCGCCTGGTGCGCGGCGACCATCGCCCGCGTCATGTGCGTGTACTGCAGCAACGCGACCAGCCGCAGCCGGCCGAGGACGGCGAGGTTCTCCGCCAGGATCCGGTCCGCCTGCGCGAACTCGCCGCGCATCACCGCGTGCACCGCACGGCTCGCGTCGACCGCGCAGGTCAGCGTGATCGCGCCGGTCCGCTGGGCCTCCGCCCGGGCCAGGTCGAACGTCCGGACGTCGCCCTCGGCCAGCATCCGGTGCCCGCCGAGGCGGACCAGCACCTGGGTCCGCAGGTGCGTCAGCTGGTGCCGCTCGGCCAGCCGCCGCGCCAGCTGCAGGTAGCGCTCGGCCTCCGCGAGATCGGTCTCCAGGGCCACCATGCCGAGCACCTGCAACGCCTGGCACGACACGAACGGCACCCCGGCGCGCTCGGCGACCTGCCACGCCTGCTCGGCGAGCTTGCGGGCCCGTTCGGTGTGGGCCGGGCCGGGGACGTCGAGCCACAGGGTCGCTTCGACGGCGTCGACGGCGGCCCGCTGTTCCTCGGCCATCCCGTCGCCCAGCGGGGCGCGGGCCTGCTCGATCTGGTTGAGGCACTCGTCGTGCCGTCCGGCGATGTAGGCCGCCCAGGCCAGCTGGATGTGCAGGTCGACCGCCCGTTCCAGCCGGCCGAGCTCGGCGAAGCGCGCGGAGAACTCGACGGCCCGGTCGAACTGGCCGGTCTGCCCGAGCGCGTGCAGCAACGCCTCCAGCGCGTCCGCCCGGTCCTCGGTGCCCGCCGCCGCCAGCAGCTCGACCGCGCGGGTCAGCATCGTCACCGCCGTGTCGGCGGCCCCGCCGTCACGCGCGCGGCGGCCGGCTTCGGCGAACAGCCTCCCGGCGCCGGGGTGGTCCATCGCGGTCAGCCGCAGCGACGCGGCCAGTGCGCACAGCTCACCGGGCAGGCCCGGGTGCAGCAGTTCGACGGCGTCGGCGGCCTTGCGGGCCAGGTTCGCCTTCGTCGAGGGCACCAGCCGTGACAGCAGCGCTTCGGCCGTGAGGGGATGCCGGAAGGCATACCAGCCGGGCGTGGTCTCGTCGGTGGTGACCAGGTGGGCGGCGACGCTCGCGCTGATGTGGTTGTGCAGCATCCGGTCGTCCATGTCGGTCACCGCCTGCACCACCGACAGCGGGAACCGCCGCCCGAGCACCGCGGCCACCGACAGCAGTGTCTCGCCGTCCGAGCCGAGCGCGTCGACCCGGGCGGCGATGCTGCTGATCAACGCCTCGGGCACCCGGGCCTGGAGCTCGCCGACCACTTGCCAGCCGCCCGGCCCGCCGACGAGCAGGCCGTCGCCGAGCATCCCGTGCAGCAGCTCTTCGACGACGAAGGGGACGCCTTCGCTGTTTTGCCACAGCAGGTTCGCGACAGCGGCCGGCACCGCGTCCGGTTCGGTCTCCAGGCACGCCGCCGCGAACTCGCGGGTGCGGGCGGCGTTCAGCCTGGTCAGCTCGAAGGTGTGACTCGACGACCGTTGCGACGCCGCCGTGGCCAGCCGCAGCGCCTCGCCGGGCTCGTTGCGCAGGGTGCCGATCAGCATCACCTTGCCCGACGCGAGGTTGTCCACCAGGTACTCGACGATGAACAACGTCTCGGCGTCGGCGTTGTGCAGGTCCTCCAGCACGATCAGGCAGCCCTCGGCCCGCCCGGCCACCGACAGCAGCCGGAAGACGGCCTCGGCCAGCACCATCAGCGAGCCGTTGTCGTGCGGGCGGTCGCCGCGGTACCAGTCGGGCACGAGCCGGGCCAGCACCGGCACGAGCGGGTCGAGCTCCGGCGCGGCGGGCGGGTGCCCGCCGCGGAAGTGCGACAACAGGGCCTCGGCGAGCGGGCGGAACGGCACCATCGGCCCGATCGAGCTGGCCCGCCCGCGCAGCACCGGCATCCCGGTCGCCAGTGCCCGCGCGGCGACGTCGGCCGCGAGCCGGGACTTCCCGATCCCGCCTTCGCCGACAAGGAAGAAGGCCCCACCGTGGTCGGTGCGGGCCTTCTCCAGAGCCTGGGACAGTGCGCCGAGCTCCCTGTCCCGCCCGATGAGGCGCGTCGAACGGATGCCCATTGGCGTGACTATAGCCGGAGGGATCGCGTCCGGATGTCCGTCGAAATACCGGCGGGACGGTGTCTCACTATTCGGTGAAACCGCCGGTGACGACCGTGATGTCGAACGTCGTCAACGAATTCATCGATGCCTTCGGGGCCCGGCCGGACAGTGCGTGGTTGCGGGCGCCGGTCCGGGCGGAAGACGGGAGGGTCAAGTCGCCGATCGGGTTGTCGGTGCCGGCGAAGTCGTGCTCGGACATGCGGGTGTCTCCACTCTCGGTAGTACTAGCGGGTACTGGACGGACGAACGGTCAGAGGGCGAAAGTGCCGTTGGTGACGACGGTGGGTTCACCGAGCGTCTCCAATGTGATCCCGGACAACCGGGGCCGCGCCCCGGCCAGCGCCTGGTTGCGCGCGCCGGCGCGGTTCGCGCGCGGGAGCACCAGGGCGCCGACGGTGGCTTCGACGGTCTCGGCGGTGATTTCGGGCATCGTGCGTTTCTCCTCGTGAAGGTGGGGCGGGACGGTCAGCGAGTCGGGGGTTGCAGGAGCAGGGCGGACGGGACGCGCGGGCCGAAGCCCAGGCGCAGCAGGCCGTAGCCGATCCCGGCCAGGCCGGTCAGCAGGCCCGGCGACGGCACGGCGTCGGGGGTGCCGCAGCGCGCGCCGTCCTGCTCGACGGCGGTCAGCAGCTGCCCGGTCCGGCGCTCCACGGCGGCCGCGGCGCCGGCGTGGCCGGTTTCGGCCAGGACGCCGAGAACGTCGGTGATGCCGGTTTCGCCGTGGCACAGGCTCAGGTCGCGCAGCGGGTCCTGGGCGGCCAGGCGCCGTACCTGCTCGTCGAGACCACCGAAGACGGCGGCGTCGTCGGGCTCGCCCGCGTAGGCGAGCACCTGCCCGGCCAGGCCGGAGCACCAGCCGTGCCCGGTCGCCGCGGTCGCGGGCGGCAGGGTCGCCGTCTCCCGCGGGTGCCCGAGCAGGGCCCAGTCGACGCCGGCCGCGCCGTGCGCGAACCCGGGGTCGGCCAGGTCGGGGTCGATCGAACGGCCGGCGAGCTCCGTGGCGTAGGCGTCGGCCAGCAGCGCCGCGCTCGCGAGCCCGGTCTGGGCGGCGACCGAGCGCAGCGCGACCAGGCCGCCGGCGAGACCGGTGGTGAACCGCGGTGACGTCGCCGGTGTCGCGCCCGGCATCACCGCGACGGTCCGGGCGGCCAGGTCCAGCAGGTCGGGCCGGGCGAGCAGGCGCGAAAGCCGGGCCAGCGCGTAGGCGACACCGCCGAGGCCGAGCAGGCCGCCGCAACCGGCCGCCTCCGCGAGCTCCGGATCGGCTTCCAGCTCCGACACCAGCCACGGCAAGCCGGACAGGGCCTTCCCGGCCAGGTCGTGGTAGCGGTCGATGCCGGTCAGTTCGGCCAGCTGGGCCAGGAACAGCGCGACGCCGGTGTAGCCCTCGCCGAGCCCGGCGCCCATCGGCAGCACGGCCCAGTACTTCTCGTCGACCAGTTCCAGCCCGACCCAGTTGACCCGGCCGCCGGCCGAGGAGGCGCGGGCGATGATGGCGTCGGCGATCCCGCACGCGGCCGAGAGCAGGTGCGCGGGTTCGGGGCTCTTGCTCGGCAGGACGCCGTCGGTGACACCGGTGCCGGCGTGGGTCTCCTCGTCCGGCCGGGTGGCCAGCGCGGCGGAGATCAGCCACTCCTGGTCGCGACGGTCGATCGTGGTCATCCCGGCGATCTTCGCCAGCACCGACGCCAGCGGCGTCACGCTCAGCATGCCGGGCAGCCGCAGGCCTTCGGCGTCCCAGAGGTCGGTCGAACCGGGTTCACCGGTGAACATCGGGACGTCGCCGGCCCACAGGTCGGTGAGCTCCGCGGCGACCAGGCCGCGGCGGACGTCATCGGTGCTGTTGTCGTTCAGCAGCGCGAACGCCTCGTCGCGCTCGGCCGCGTCGGCCAGCAGCGACGGGTGCGTCGTCTCGTCCAGCATCCGCGCGTAGAAGCTGGTCGGGCGGACCAGGACGCGGATCTTGTGCGCGGCGCAGCGGTCCAGCAGGGGAGCCAGCTCGGCCGCGCCGTCGGCGATGGCGTCGTACCCGGCGCGGAACCCGGCCAGCAACGCGGCGCCGTGCTCGGCCGGTTCGACGTCGACCCCGCCGAGGGTGGGCCGGTTGACGCCGGCGCCGGGCCCGCCGGGGACGCGGGCCAGCCGCATCCGGTCGGTGCCCGGCTCCAGCCAGTCGACGCGCTCGAGTGCCGGGGTGGTGACACGGCCGCCGCCGAGGCCGGAGATGTCGACCGCGCCGTGCTCGCCGACGATCATCTGCGGCAGCAGCATCGTCCGGTGCACCGAACGGGCCAGCAGCGTCGACGCGGGGTCGGCGTCGGTGTCCTCCGCCGCCAGCACGGGCTGGAACAGCGTCTCGATGTCGATCAGCACCGGCTGGTCGCCGGCGGCGATGATGTTCTCGAAGTGCACGTCGGTGCCGTCGAGGGCGTGCAGCAGAGCCAGCAGCACGCCCTGGCGGCGGTAGAAGCGGTCGACCTCGGTCAGGTCCGCGCACGGCCGGTGCTCGACGAACCGGAGCCAGCCGTACCCGGGTCGCACCAGCACATCGACGGTCTCCAGCTCCAGGCCGGGCACGCGCGGGTTGAGCCAGGCGACGACGTCGGTGAACGCCGCGTGCAGACCCAGCGTCCGCGGCTTGTAGACGACCCGGTCGCCGCCGTCGAAGCGCAGTTCGCGGACCGAGCGGCCGCGCTGGTGCGCGTCGCCGGTGCCGCCGGTGATCTCGACCAGCCGGCCGAGGCCGGCGGTGCCGATGAGCCCGGCCAGCGCGTCACGGTCGGCGGTGTAGCGGCCGAGCAGCTCGGTGGCCGATTCGATCGCGTACAGCCCGGCCTGCGCGGCGAGGCGCGCCAGCACGGGGTAGCGGTGCAGCAGATCCGTGAGCCCGGCGGTGGTGCCGGTCTGGCGGACGAAGTCGGCGAAGCGTTCTTCCGCGGTCTCCCCGGTGAGCCGGCCGGCGCGGCGGGCCCGGCCGAGCTCCAGCACCAGCGTGCGGGCGGCGAGCCTGGCGAGCTGGTGCTCCAGCTGCGCGGCGCAGCCGTCCGCGACCGCCGTGACGTCGACGGCGGGAGCGCCCGCTGCGGCGTCGGTGATCGCGGCGCGGACCGCGCCGACGAACGGGTGGAACACGGACGCGAACGCCGTGCGCCAGGTCGGGCCGGGCGTCGGCGCGGTGGGTGCCGCCGAGGCGAGCGCGGTCTCGGCGAAGTCCACCCACGCGGGGCGGAGGCCGTCGGACCGCCGCTCACGCGGGGTGAGGCCCGCCGCCCACCAAGTGGGCGGAAGCTTCGTCGTCGCCGGGTTCGGCTGCGGGGGAATCACGAGATCGAGCATGCCAGCGGGTGACCCGGGTTACATGGGGGTGCTACGCCCGCATTCCGGCGGCGGATGGGGGCGTCCTGGGGGCTTATGGGGGCACGGCCGGGAAAACCCCTGGTCGCCGCTCCGCTCGCTGGTCCGGACGGACGTGGCGGTTGGGCCGTTCGGCGGGCGGGCGAGATGGGGGTCCGGCCGGGATCCCGGGCCGCCGGGACGGCACGCACCACCCAGGTGGGTCAGCCCGCCCCACCGGGTTCCGCACTCGCGCGCGCGAGTGCGACGCCCGCACGCGAGGCGGTCATGGGGGCGCGCCGCCTCGCCGGAATGCGGGGACGCGGCACCCATGTGCCCGGGGCGCCGGGCGATGACCATTCGTCGTGACAGTTCGTGGCCCGCACCCGCCGCGCCGCGGACGTTCCCCGAACTCAAGGGAGCGAGCGCACGATGACCACCTTCCAGATCGAGCAGCACCCCGACCGGCCCGGTGTGGCCGGGCGGCGGCCGCTCAAATTCGTCCTCTCCAGCGTCCAGTCCGACTCGCACATGTGGAACCTCGTCGCCCTCCAGCTGATCATGGAGGAGATGGGCCACGAGGTGCTCAACCTCGGGGCCTGCGTCACGGTCGAGCGGCTGCTGGCCGCCTGCCGCGACGAACGGCCGGACTGCCTGGTGATCAGCACCATCAACGGCCACGGTCACGTCGACGGCGCCCGGGTGATCTCCGCCCTGCGCGCCGACCCCGAGCTGGCCGCGCTGCCCGCCGTCATCGGCGGCAAGCTCGGCGTCCGCGGCGACGCCAACAGCGAGCTGCAGGCCGAACTGCTGGCGCTGGGCTACGACGCGGTGTTCCACGTCGGTGCCGGCGACTCCGGCCAGGCAATCGAGTCCTTCCGCGAGTTCGTCGCCGCGAACGTCCGGACGTTGCGGTGAGCGCTGCCCGGTCGGTGTTCAGCAGCTTCGTGGCCGAGCACCGCCGCAGCCGGACGCTGCTCGTCCAGCCGCGGATGGGGTTCTCCGACCCGGCCATGATGCGCCGCGGGCTGCACGCGGTCGCCGAGGCCGGGGTGCCGGCCGTCGGCACCGTGACGCTCGACAGCTACACCCGCACCGGGCAGCACGACCTCGCCGCCATGTCGCTCGAATCCGGCGTCCAGCTCAACGGCTACCCGCTGGTCGCGCTCGGCACCGGCGTCACCACCGACCTGCTCGACGGGCTCTTCGGCCCACGGTTCCCGGTCCAGGTCCGGCACGGCTCGGCCCAGCCCGAGGACATCTTCGCCGCGATGCTCGAAGCCGGGCTGGACGCCTCCGAAGGCGGCCCGGTGTCCTACTGCCTGCCCTACAGCAGCGTGCCGCTGCGCACGGCGACGGCGTCCTGGTCCCGGTCGGCGACGCTGCTCGCGGCCCAGGCCGACCGCGGGATCCTCTGCCACCTGGAGAGCTTCGGCGGCTGCATGCTCGGGCAGCTGTGCCCGCCCGGGCTGCTCGTGGCGCTCTCGGTATTGGAGTGCCTGTTCTTCGCCGAACACGGCGTCCGCAGCGTGTCCGCCAGCTACGCCCAGCAGACCAGCCCCGAGCAGGACGCCGAAGCGCTGTGGGCGATGCGGCGGCTGTGCGCCGAAGAACTGGTGGACGTCGACTACCACGTCGTCCTCTACACCTACATGGGCCTGTTCCCGGAAACCCCGGCCGGGGCGCGGGAACTGCTGGCCGAGAGCGTGCGGCTGGCCGTGCGCACCGGCACCGAGCGGCTGATCGTCAAGACCACCGCCGAGGCCCACCGGATCCCGACCGTCGAAGAGAACGTCGACGCGCTGCGGCTGGCCCACGCCACCGCGCTCGACCAGCCCGCGCCCGGTCCGCCGCCGACCGGGGACACCGAGGTCTACCTGCAGGCCCGCCTGCTCGTCGACGAGGTGCGTTCGCTGGCCCCGACGATCGCCGAGGCGCTGCCGGCGGCGTTCGAACGCGGCCTGCTCGACGTCCCGTACTGCCTGCACCCCGACAACGGCAACGAAACCCGGTGCGTGCTCGACGACGAAGGCCGCCTGCAGTGGTGGCACACCGGGCGGATGCCACTGCCCGCCGCGCTCGGCGGCCGCCGCAGCCGCGACCGGGTCAGCGCGACCCGGATGCTCGCCGACCTGTCCTACCACCGGCGGCGGCTCGATCCCGTCCTGCCGGGCCCGAGCACCGAACCCGCCCGCGCCTGAACCACCTCTGCCGACCAGCTGGGAGTGAAATCGCCATGGAGTACACCGATTCCGCCGTGCCGCCGGACCCGCGGACGCACCTGACCTCGGAGACGACCAAGCACGTGCTGCGGCTGCAGCACCGGATGCTCACCGAGGCCCGCGCGTTCCTCGGCGGCCGCGGCTTCGTCGAGCTGCTGCCGCCGGTGATCGGGCCGGTCACCGACCCGGGCGGCCGCGGCGCGAAGCAGGTGGACATCGACTACTACGGCCACCGCTACAAGCTGATGACCAGCGCGATCCTCTACAAGCAGGCCTCACTGCTGGGCTTCGGCAAGATCTTCTACGTCGCCCCGAACGTCCGCCTCGAACCGCTGGAGACGGCCAACACCAGCCGGCACCTCGCCGAGTTCCACCAGCTCGACGTCGAGGTCTCCGGCGCCACCCGCGACGACGTCCTCGACCTGCTGCAGGACCTCGTCACCCACGTGGTGCGCCGGGTCGTCGACGACGCCGGCGACGTGCTGGAGGCCCTCGGCCGCGACTCGGGCGCGTTCACCGACCTGCTCGGCGGCGCGTTCGGCCGGCTGTCGCACACCACCGCCGTCGAGACCCTGCGCGAACTGGGTCACCCGCAGAGCGCGGACGCCGAGATCGACTGGGCGGGCGAGGCGATCCTGTCGGACAAGCACGCCCGGCCGTTCTTCCTCGTCGACTACCCCAAGGGTTCCCGCGGGTTCTACGACCGCGAAGCCACGACGCAGCCCGGGATCCTGCGCAACTTCGACCTGATCGCGCCGGAGGGTTACGGCGAGCTGTGCAGCGGCAGCGAACGCGAGCACGAGTACGGCCGGATCGTCACGCGGATGCGCGAGACGGGGGAGAACCCGGCCAAGTACGCCTGGTACCTCGACCTCGTCCGCGAAGGCATCCCGGCCAGCTCCGGGTTCGGCCTCGGCATCCAGCGGTTCACCCGCTACGTCGCCGGGCTCGACGCGGTGTGGCAGGCGACGGCGTTCCCGAAGCTGCCGGGCGTGGTGTCGCCGTGACCGCGCTGCACGCCGGGGGCTTCCCCGAGGACGACGTCCGGGCGCGGGCCCGGCTGGGTGCGGCGGCGGTCTTCCCACCGGCGGCCGAGTACGGGACGACGCTCTTCGGCGCTGCCTCCGGTGTTTCCGACGATGTCCTGGAGTCGGCGCGGCTGGTGCCGCCGGTGTTCCTGCCGCGGCGGCTGGAGAAGCTGATCGAGCTGGGCCGCGAGCCGCTGTACGGCGACGTCGCCCTCGACACGGTGATCGGCGGGTTCGCTTCGGCGCTGCCGCTGTACCTCTCGGCGTTCGGATCGACGCAGGTCGCGGGGGCCGGTCTCGGCGCGGCGGCGAGTGCGCAGGCCGCGCGGCTCGGCATCCCGATGGTGGTCGGCGAGAACGTCGTCCCGGTCCACGGCCACGGCCGCACGGGTGGGGCCGAGGCGGGCACGCTGCTGGAGCGCCTGCGGGCCTACGGCGACGCGGTCCCGGACGGTCTCGGCGGCGTCGTCGTGCAGCAGAGCACCGAAGACGCCGATGCCGAAGTCTGGAACCTGGTGTATTCGGACCCGTCGGCGGCGCCCCTGCTGGATTCGGGGCGGCTGGCGTTCGAGCTGAAGGTGGGGCAGGGCGCGAAGCCCGGTCTCGGCGGGATGACCCTGGTCGACTCCGCTTCGGCGGATCGGCTCGCCGAGCAGTACACAGTGGACCTCGTTTTGGGTGAGGGTGTGCTGCGCAGCAGCAGCCCCGGGACGTTCACCTCGGAGATCCTGCGTCAGCAGATCCGCTTGATGCGCAACAACTTCCCGCGCGCCGGCGTGTGGGTGAAGCTGCTCCCGGGCCGCGACGTCGCCGCGGCGGCGACGGTCGCCTGGGCGGCCGGCGCGGACGCGGTGACCGTCGACGGCGCCGAAGGCGGCACGGGCTGGGCCCCCACGGCGTTCCTCGGCGTGGGTCTCCCTCTCGCCGAGTGCCTGTCCCGGATCGGCACGCCGGCCGGTTGCCTGCTGACGTCCGGCCGGATGTGGGAAGGCACCCGGGTCGCGAAGGTCCTGGCGCTGGGCGCGCGAGCGGCCGGTCTCGGCCGGGCGGCGCTGCTGGCGGTGGACACCGACCCCCGCGAGGGCCTGGTCCGGTTCGTGGAGGCTTTGACGCTGGAACTGCGGCTGTTGATCAGCGCGCTGGGCCAGTACCGCGCGGACGCGCTGACCCGGGACGACGTGTGGTTCCCGGGCGAGGCGACCCAGGTCCGCGAGCAGGTGCTGTCATGAGCGCCCGGGTTGCGAGTCTGCCGCGGCTTGTCGTGAGTGATAAGTCGGGTTCTAACCCTCCTCAACACTCACGACCGGCTGCCGGGCCTTGCGGCATGGCCGAGCCCCTGACCCGCTCGGTGGCGGGCCTGCCGCAGCTGGTCTGCGCGACCGGACGCGTCGCATCGGGTGGGTTCGCCTTCTCCGCCGGGGGTGTGGCATGACCGCCGAACCGGCGAGCCTGCCGGTTGTCGCCGCGGCCGAACCGCCCACCACGGCCGGACCGGCGAGCGTGCTGCCTGCCGCGGCCGCGGGCGAGTTGCGTGCTGCAGCCGGACCGGCGAGGGTGCTGCCTGCCGCCGCCACGCCGGGAGCCGCTGCGGCCGGGTCGCGCACGGCAGCCGAATCCGGAGCCACCGAGCCTGGTGTCGCGGCAACCCCGCGGCAGTCCCGTGCCGCGTTACCTGCTCCTTTCCTCGGGCTGGTGCTCGCCATGGGGTTGTCCTCCTTCGGGGACGCCGTCTGGCTGATCGCCCTCTCCGTGACCCTCGTCGGGTCCGCCGGGCCCGCGATCGCCGGGCTCGTGCTCGCCCTCGGGTCCCTGCCCAAGGTGCTCACCCTGCTCGTCGGCGGCGCCGTCGCCGACCGGACCGGGCCTCGGCGGGTGCTCATCACCACCGACCTGGTCCGGGCCGGGGCCATGGTCACCGGGGCCGTCTGCGTGCTGTTCGCCGGGCCTTCGCTGCCGCTGCTGACCGGGCTGATCGTCGTCATGGCCGTCGCGAGCGCCTTCTTCATCCCGGCCTCCGACGCGCTGCGGCCCAACCTCCTGCCGCCCGAGCACCTCGTGCGGGGCAACGCCGTCTACCTCGCCGCCGTGCGTGGGGGACAGGCCGCCGGTGGGGCACTCGGGTCGTGGCTGGCCGGGCTCGGCGGGCTCGTCACCGTCGCCGTGGTCAACGGGGTCAGCTTCCTCGTCGCCGCCGTCGCCGCCGGGAACACCAAGACCCTCGCGCCGGCGCAACCCCGCGAACGCGTCCGGGTCAAGCAGCTCCTCAAGGACGTCGGTGAAGGCTGCCGCTACGTCGCCGTCCGCCCCGCGCTGCGCACCGCCATGATCGTCACCGGGCTCCTCGAACTCAGCGGCGCCGGGCCGATCAACCTCGGGCTCGTCCTGCTCGGCGGCCAGAAAGGCGCCGGCTGGCTGCTCACCGCGATGACGCTCGGCGCGTCGCTGGCCTTCGTCGTCTCGGTCAAGTGGCCACCCCGCGAACGCGCCGGGCTGCTGGCGACGTGCGGGCTCGGCGCCCAGGTCGGGTGCCTGGCGCTGCTCGCGACCGGGTCCCTGGCCGTCAGCATCGCCGCGTTCTTCGCACTCGGCCTGGTCGCCGGGCTCACCGCGCTGGTCCTGGTGTCGCTGGCCCAACGCTGGTCCGCGCCGGAGATGCGCGGCCGGGTCATGTCGATCCTCGCGCTGTTCACCCTGGCCGCCACCCCGATCGGCAACCTGCTGATCGGCCTGCTGGTCGAGACGCTCGGCGTCCCGCTCACCATGTTCGCCCACGCCGCGGTCGCGCTCGTCGCGTTCGCCCTGCTCGTCGCCACCCCGGCACTTGGCCGGGCCGCACTCACAGAGGAGAAGAAGTCATGAGCAACCCCTTCGAAGACGAGAACGGCACCTTCCTGGTCCTGGTCAACGACGAGAACCAGCACTCGCTCTGGCCGTCCACTGTGGACGTCCCGGCCGGCTGGCGGACCGTGCACGGCGAGGACACCCGCGCCGCCTGCCTCGAGTACGTCGAGACGCACTGGACCGACCTGCGTCCGGCGAGCCTCGTCGCCTCGATGCGCTGACCCCGTCCCCGCCGGCAGATTCGAACTGGAGCTGATCTACGTGAAGCACGACGCCCGGCAGCTGCTGGCGGCCTGGAACGACACCACCACCGACGTCCCGGAGGCGGGCCGCACGCTCACCCGGCTGCTCAGCGAGCAGGCGGCCCGCACCCCGGACGCGACGGCGCTGGTCTTCGAGGGCGAAACCCTCACCTACCGCGCCCTGCACGAGCGGGCCAACCGGCTCGCGCACCTCCTGATCGGCCGCGGCGTCGGCCCCGGCGTCCTCACCGGCGTCTGCGTCGACCGCTCTTTCGACCTGGTCGTCGCCCTGCTCGGGGTGCTCAAGGCCGGCGGCGCCTACGTCCCGCTCGACCCGGACTACCCGGCCGACCGGCTGGCCTTCATGGTCGCCGACAGCGCCGCTCCCGTCGTCCTGACCCAGAGCTTCCTCGACGACGCCGACCTCGCCGCGTTCCCGGCCACCGAGCCGGAAACCACGACGACCAGCCAGGACCTGGCCTACGCCATCTACACCTCCGGCTCGACCGGCCGCCCCAAGGGCGTCCTGGTGCCGCACGAGGGGATCGTCAACCGGCTCGCCTGGACGCAGGCCGAGTACGGCCTCACCGCCGCCGACCGCGTCCTGCAGAAGACGCCGTCCAGCTTCGACGTCTCGGTCTGGGAGTTCTTCTGGCCGCTGCTGACCGGCGCCACGCTCGTCGTCGCGCGCCCCGGCGGCCACCGTGACCCCGCCTACCTGGCCCAGCTGATCCGCGCCGAGCGGATCACGACGCTGCACTTCGTGCCGTCGATGCTCCAGGCGTTCCTGCTCGACCCGGCCGCGGCCACCTGCACCGGCCTGCGCCGCGTCCTGTGCAGCGGCGAAGCCCTGCCCGCCGAACTGCAGGCCCGGTTCTTCGACACCCTGCCCGGCGTCGAGCTGCACAACCTCTACGGCCCCACCGAAGCCTCCGTCGACGTCACCTCGTGGGCGTGCCGCGCCGACGGCGGCCCGGTCCCGATCGGCCGTCCGGTGTGGAACACGCAGACCTATGTCCTGGACGCGCAGCTGCGACCGGTCGCCCCGGGCAACGCCGGGGAGCTGTACCTCGCGGGGATTCAGCTGGCCCGCGGTTACCACCGCCGGCCCGGCCTGACCGCCGAACGGTTCATCGCGTCGCCGTTCGTGCCGGGGGAGCGGCTGTACCGCACCGGCGACCTCGCCCGCTGGACCGACGACGGCGCCCTGCTCTACCTCGGCCGCACCGACCACCAGGTCAAGATCCGCGGCCTGCGCGTCGAGCTGGGCGAGATCGAGTCCGTGCTCGACCGCCAGCCCGGCGTCGGCGGCTCGTGCGTCCTGGCCCGCGAAGACCGCGAAGGCGACCAGCGCCTCGTCGGGTACGTCGTCCCCGACGGCGTCACCCCGGACATCGAGGCCCTGCGGACCGCCCTGGCCGCGGACCTGCCCGAGTACATGGTGCCCGCCGCGTTCGTCGTGCTCACCGAACTGCCGCTGACCCCCAGCGGCAAGCTCGACCGCAAGGCCCTGCCCGCACCGGACTGGACCGCGTCCCGCACCGGCCGCGCCCCGCGCACCCCGCGGGAAGCCGCGCTGTGCACGCTGTTCTCCGAGATCCTCGGCGTCGACGGCGTCGGCATCGACGACGGCTTCCTCACCCTCGGCGGCCACTCGCTGCTCGCCGCGAAGCTCGTCTCCGGGATCCGCGCGACGCTGGGCGTCGAGGCCGCGATCGGCGACGTCTTCCGCGCGCCGACCCCCGCCGGCCTGGCCGAGCTGCTCGAAGACGCCGCGCCCGCCCGCCTGCCGCTGACCCCGCGCCGGCGTCCCGAGCCGATGCCGCTGTCGTCGGCCCAGCGCCGGTTGTGGTTCCTCGACCAGGCCGACACCTGGAACGCCGGCTACCACGTCCCGCAGGCCGTCCGCCTCGACGGCCCGGTCGACACCGGCGTGCTGCGTCTCGCCGTCGCCGACGTCGTCGCCCGCCACGAAGCCCTCCGCACGGTGTTCGTCAGCCACGGCGACGAGCCCGTGCAGCGGATCCGGCCCGCCGGCGACGTCCCGTGGACGTTCGCGGAGTCCACTGAGGACACGCTCGCCACCGATCTGCGCGCCGCCACCGAAGAGAGCTTCGACCTCGGCCGCGAACTCCCGATCCGCGCCGCCTTGTTCACGCTGACCACGGGCGGGTCGGTGCTGCTGCTGGTCGTGCACCACATCGCCTGCGACGGCTGGTCGATGGCGCCGCTGCTGCGCCAGGTCGGCGAGGCCTACACCGCCCGCACTCGCCACGAAACCCCGGCGTGGGCACCGCTGCCGGTCCAGTACGCGGACTACACGCTGTGGCAACAGGAACTGCCCGTCGACAACGACCTCGCGTACTGGCGTGACACGCTCGCCGGCCTGCCCGAGGAACTGCCGCTGCCCACCGACCGGCCCCGCCCGCCGGTGGCGAGCCACCGCGGTGGTGTCGTCCCGATGGACGTCCCCGCCGAGGTGCGCGCCAAGCTCACCGAGCTGGCCGCCGAGTCCGGCGCGACGCTGTTCATGGTCCTTCAGGCCGCCTTCGCCGCACTGCTGACCCGCCTCGGCGCCGGCGACGACGTCCCGGTCGGCTCACCGGTCGCCGGGCGCGGTGACGCCGCCCTCGACGACCTGGTCGGGTTCTTCGTCAACACCGTCGTGCTGCGCACCGAGACGAGCGGCGACCCGACGTTCCGCGAGCTGCTCGGCCGGGCCCGCGAGACCTGCCTGGCCGCCTTCGAACACGCCGAAGTGCCCTTCGAGCGCGTCGTCGAGGAGCTGAACCCCGCCCGCTCGCTCGGGCGCCACCCGCTGTTCCAGGTCCTGCTGGTGCTGCAGAACAACCTCGCCGCCGAACTGGACCTGCCCGGGGTGCGTGCGACGGGCGAGCGCGTCGACATCGGCTACGCGAAGTTCGACCTGGCTGCGATCTTCGAGGAACGCGACGGCGAACTGACCGGCCTGCTGGAGTACGCGAGCGACCTGTTCGACCGCGACACCGCCGCCACCCTGGCCACCCGGCTGCTGCGCGTCCTGGCCGCCGTCGCCCAGACGCCCGACGTCCGGATCGGCGACCTCGACCTGCTCGACGCCACCGAGACCGCGCAGGCCGTCGCGGGCGGGATGACCCGGCCCGCCGCCGCGAGCGTCACGCTGCACGAGGTCGTCGAAGGCCGCGCTCGCCACACGCCCGACCGCACCGCGCTGCTGTTCGAGGACCAGGTCGTCACCTACGCCGAGCTGGACGCCCGCGCCAACGGCGTCGCCGCGCTCCTGACGGACATCCCGACCGGCCGGATCGTCGCGATCTGCCTCGATCGCGGCCCGGATCTCGTCGCGGCGATCCTCGGCGTGCTCAAGGCGGGCTGCGGCTACACCCTGCTCGACCCGTCGTTCCCCGCCGAACGCCGTCAGCTGCTGGCCGAGCAGGTCGACGCGCCCGTGGTGCTCGACGATCTGTCCACAGTGGTCCCGACCGCGACGGGCCCCGGACTCGCCGTGCCCGTCACCGGCCCGGCCTGCGTCATGTTCACGTCGGGCTCCACCGGCACGCCGAAGGGCGTCATCGCCTCGCACGAAGCCGTCGCCACGACGATCCTCGGCCAGGGTTACGGCGGCGCCGTCTGGCTGCAGACCGCGCCGATCTCCTGGGACGCCTTCGCGTTCGAACTGTTCGGCGCGCTGCTCACCGGCGCCGCCTGCGTGCTGCAGCCCGGCCCGAAGCCCGAGCCCGCGCTCATCGCCGAGCTGGTGGAGCGCCACGGCGTCACCACGATGTTCGCCTCCGCCAGCCTGCTGAACTTCCTGCTCGACGAGTACCCGGCAGTGTTCACGCAGGTCAGCGACGTCTACACCGGCGGCGAGGTCGCCTCGGTCACGCACATCACCAAGGCCCTGACGGCGTTCCCGGACCTCACGGTCACCAACGCCTACGGCCCGGTCGAGAACATGATCTTCGTCAGCGGCCACCGCGTCACGGCGGCCGACCTCACGGGCGCGCCCATCCCGATCGGCGTGCCGCTGCACGGCAAGCGCGCCTACGTCCTGGACGAGCGGCTGCGGCCCGTCGCGCCCGGCGTCGTCGGCGAGCTGTACGCCGCGGGCGCCGGCATCGCCGACGGCTACGTCGGCCGCCCCGACCTCACCGCCGTCCGGTTCATCGCCTCGCCGTTCGCGGCGGGGGAGCGGATGTACCGCACCGGCGACCTCGTCCGCCGCCGCGCCGACGGCGTCCTGGAGTACATCGGCCGCGCCGACGACCAGGTCAAGATCCGCGGGTTCCGCGTCGAGCCGGGGGAGATCCGGACCGCGCTCGGCACCCACCCGGCCGTCACCGGATCCGCCGTCGTCGTCCGCGAGGACCGGCCGGGTCAGAAGCTCCTGGTCGCCTACGTCGTCGGCTCGCCGGCCGACTTCCGCGGGTACCTGGCCGAGCGGCTGCCCGAGCACCTCGTGCCGTCGGCGTTTGTGCTGCTGCCCGCACTTCCCTTGACGCCCAACGGAAAGCTCGACCACCGCGCCCTGCCCGCCCCCGAGCGCACGAGCACGCGCCGCGCGCCGCGCACCCCGCGTGAAGAAGTCCTCTGCGGGCTCTTCGCCGACGTCCTCGGCGTCGAAACCGTCGGGGTCGACGACGGGTTCTTCACCCTCGGCGGCCACTCCCTGCTGGCCGCGCGGCTCGTCGCCCGGATCGGCGCGGTGCTGGGTGTCCGGATCGGTGTCGCGGACGTCTTCCGCGCCCCGACCGTGGCCGCGCTGGCCACGGTGCTCGACACCGCCCGCGCCGCCCGCCCGGCCATCACCACCCGCCCGCGCCCGGAGGTGCTGCCGCTCTCGTCGGCGCAGCGCAGCCTGTGGTTCGTCGAGCAGCTCGACGCCGCCGGCGCCGCCTACAACGTGCCGCGGGCCCTGCGCCTGATCGGCCCGCTCGACGTCCCGGCGCTGCGGGCCGCGTTCGCCGACGTCGTCGAGCGCCACGAGTCGCTGCGGACGGTGTTCCCGGACACCGACGGCGTCCCCCGCCAAGAGATCCGGCCGCTCACCGAGCTGCCCTGGGCCGAGGACGTGGCGGACGTCGACGAGTTCGCCTCGCGTGCGTTCGACCTGGCCGCCGACCTGCCGGTGCGGGCCGCGCTGCTGCGCCACGCCGACGAAGACCACGTCCTGGTCATCGTCACCCACCACATCGCGAGCGACGGCTGGTCCCTCGCCCCGCTGCTGCGCGACCTGTCCACCGCGTACGCGGCGCGCGTTGAAAACCAGGCGCCGACCTGGGCGCCGCTGCCGGTGCAGTACGCGGACTTCGCGCTGTGGCAGCAGGACCTGGCCGACGACTCGGCCGACTACTGGGCCGGTGCCCTCGCCGGCCTGCCCGACGAGATCACCCTGCCCTTCGACCACCCGCGCCCGCCGGTCGCGACCCACCGCGGCGCCGCCCTCCCGGTGACCCTGGACGCGGACCTGCACGCCCGCCTCCTCGACGTCGCCCGCGGCGAGCACGCGACGCTGTTCATGGTGCTGCAGGCCGGGTTCGCCGCGCTGCTGTCCCGCCTCGGCGCCGGCGACGACGTCGCGGTCGGCACCCCCTCGGCCGGACGCCCGGACGCCGCGCTCGACGACCTCGTCGGCTTCTTCGTCAACACCCTCGTCCTGCGCACGGACCTCTCCGGCGACCCGAGCTTCACCGAGCTGGTAAGCCGGGTCCGGGAAGCCGCCCTCAAGGCGTTCGACCACGCCGACGTCCCGTTCGAACGCGTTGTGGAACGCCTCAACCCCGCGCGCTCGACCGCCCGGCACCCGCTGTTCCAGGTGATGCTGGCGCTGCAGAACAACGTCGCGGCCAACCTCGCGCTGCCCGGCACGACCGCGTCGGACGTGCCGGTGGCCACCGCGACGGCGAAGTTCGACCTGACACTCAACCTGGAGGAGAACACCGCCGCGGACGGCGCGCCGGCCGGAATCGGCGGCTACCTGGAATACGCGACCGACCTGGTCGACCCGGGCACCGCGGCCGACCTCGCCGACCGGTTCGTGCGGCTCCTCACGGCCGCCGTCAACGCTCCCGCGGCCCCGCTGTCCACAGTGGACCTGCTCTCCGCCGCGGAAGCCGCCGCCATCAACGAGGCGAACGGCGAGACGGCCCTGCCGCTGCCGGACACGTCGGTGATCGAGCTGTTCGAGGCTCAGGCGGCCCGCACGCCGGACGTGCTCGCGCTGGAGTTCGGGGCCGCGAAGCTGACCTACGGCGAACTGAACGCCCAGGCCAACGGGCTCGCGCACCACCTCGCCGAGCGGGGCGCCGGACCCGAGCGGTACGTCGCCCTGGCCCTGCCGCGGGACGAAAAGCTGATCGTCGCGATGCTCGCCGTCCTCAAGACCGGCGCCGGCTACCTCGCACTCGACCTCGACTACCCGGCCGACCGGCTCGCCGCGATGCTCGAGGACGCCGACCCGGCCCTCGTGCTCGTGAACGAAGCAGGCGCGGTGCCCGGTGACCCGGCGCGGCACGTCCTGTTGGCGGAGGCGGAGATCGGGACGGCGTGCAACCCCGTTCAGACCGCCTCCCCGGACAGCCCGGCGTACGTGATCTTCACGTCCGGCTCGACCGGCCGCCCCAAGGGTGTCGTCGTCCCGCGCCGGCCACTGCTGAACTTCCTGCTGGACATGGTCGATCGCTTCGGCATCACGCACGGCGACCGCCTTCTCGCCGTCACCACCGTCGGGTTCGACATCGCCGGGCTGGAGATCTTCGCGCCCCTGCTGGCCGGGGCGACCGTCGTGCTCGCCGGCCGCGACACCGTCCGCGACACCCGCGCCCTGGCTACCCTCGCCGAGGACGGCGTCACGATCATGCAGGCCACGCCCAGTCTCTGGCACGCCCTGCTGGCCGAACCCGTCGACCTGACCGCCGTGCACGTCCTGGTCGGCGGCGAAGCCCTGCCCGACGACCTCGCCGTCGCGCTGCGGGCGCGGGCCGCGTCGGTCACCAACATGTACGGCCCCACCGAGACCACCATCTGGTCCACCACCGCCCGCGTCGACGAAGGCTCGCCGACCATCGGCACGCCGATCGCCAACACCCAGGTCTACGTGCTGGACCGCGCGTTGCGGCCGGTGCCGCCGGGGGTGCCGGGTGAGCTGTACATCGCCGGTGACGGCGTCGTGCGCGGCTACCTCGGCCGTCCGGACCTGACCGCCGACCGGTTCGTCGCCAACCCCTTCGCCACCGGGGAGCGGATGTACCGCACCGGCGACCTGGTCGCCCGCCGCCGCGACGGCGAGATCCGGTTCCTCGGCCGCGTCGACCACCAGGTCAAGATCCGCGGCTTCCGCATCGAGCTGGGCGAGATCGAGGCCGTGCTGGCCACCCACCCCGAGGTCGCGCTGCGCGCCGTCGTCGTCCGGGAGGACCGGCCCGGTGACAAGCGCCTGGTCGCCTACGTCGTCGGCACCGCCGATGTCGAGACGCTCCGCCGGCACGTCGCGGCCGCCCTGCCCGCGTACATGGTGCCCTCGGCGTTCGTGCTGCTCGACGAGCTGCCGCGGACCCCGAACGGCAAGCTCGACCGCAAGGCCCTGCCCGCGCCGGCCGTGGAGACCAGCACCGGAGCGGCACCGCGGAACGCCCGCGAGCACGCGCTGTGTGCACTGTTCGCCGACGTGCTCGGCGTGCCCGAGGTCGGGATCGACGACGGCTTCTTCGACCTGGGCGGGCATTCGCTGCTGGCCACCCGCCTCGCCGGGCGGATCCGGACGGCGCTCGGCCTCGACGTCACCGTGCGGGCCCTGTTCGCGAACCCGACCGTGGCCGGGCTGAGCGACAGCCTGGGCGACGCGGTCGTGACGCGTCCGGCTGTCACCGCGCGGCCCCGGCCGGAGCGACTGCCGCTGGCGCCGGGTCAGGAGCGGCTCTGGTTCCTCGCCCGCCTCGACGCCGACGACACGGCCTACCACATGCCGATCGCCCTGCGCCTGCGCGGCGACATCGATGCCTCCGCGCTCGCCGCCGCACTGTCCGATGTGGCCGGCCGCCACGAAGCCCTGCGCACGTACTACGCCGAGGACGAGTCCGGGCCGTACCAGGTGATCCTGGATTCCTTCGAGGTCCCGTTCGAGATCGGCACCGGCTCGGTCGCTGACGCCGCGCGCACCCCGTTCGACCTGGCCGCCGCGCCGCCGGTGCGTTCGTGGCTGTTCAGCGAGGGCGACGAGCACATCCTGCTCGTGCTGACCCACCACATCGCCGGGGACGGCTGGTCGATCCCGGTGTTGCTGCGCGACCTGGCCGACGCCTACGCGACCCGGCTCGACGGCCGCGCTCCGGAGTGGGTGCCGCTGCCCGTGCAGTACGCGGACTACACGCTGTGGCAACGAGAACTCGACAGCGACGTCGCGTATTGGACGGACGCCCTGGCCGGTCTGCCCGAGGAACTGGCCCTGCCCTACGACCGCGGCCGGCCCGCCACCGCGGACCACGCCGGCGGGGCCGCGGCCGTCACGATCCCGGCCGAGCTGCACGCGCGGCTCCTGGAGCTGGCGGCCGGGCGGCGCGCGACCCTGTTCATGGTCCTGCAGGCCGCCCTCGCCACGCTGCTGGCGCGCTTCGGCGCCGGCGACGACGTCCCGATCGGCACCCCGGTCGCCGGCCGCACCGACCCGGCGCTGGACGATCTGGTCGGGTTCTTCGTCAACACCCTGGTGCTGCGGACCGACGTGAGAGGCGCGCCGCCGTTCACCGAGCTGCTGGACCGCGTCCGGGAAGCCGACCTGAGCGCGTTCGAGCACGACGACGTCCCGTTCGAGCGCCTGGTCGAGGAGCTGAACCCGGCCCGGTCGGCGGCGCGGCACCCGCTGTTCCAGGTGATGCTGGTGCTGCAGCAGGACAACCCGCCGGTCGCCCTGTCCGGTGTGGACGTCGAGCCGTTCGAGGTGACCCGCTCGGTGGCCAAGTTCGACCTCACCGCCGCGCTGGAGGAACACGGCAACGGCGGGGGGATCACCGGCGCCTTCGAGTACGCGACCGCGTTGTTCGACGCCGCCACCGCCGAGCGGCTGTCCGGCGCGTTCGTCCGGCTGCTGGAGCAGATCGCCGACGCGCCCACGACCTCGGTCGCGGCGTTCGACGTGCTCACGGCCGCCGACCGCGACCTAGTGCTGGCTTCGGGCAACGCCGCCCAGGTGAGCGCCACGCCCGAGGACTGCCTGCACACCATCGTCGAACGACAGGACTCCGACGCCGTCGCGATCCTGTTCGACGGCTCCGCGATGACCTACGGCGAGCTGAACGCCCGCGCCAACCAGGTCGCCCACCACCTCCTCGACGACGGCGTCCAGCGCGGCGAGGTCGTCGGTGTCCTGCTGGACCGCGGCTTCGACTTCGCCGTCACGGTGCTCGGCGTGCTCAAGTCCGGTGCCGCGTACACCTTGCTCGACCCGAGCTACCCGGCCGAGCGCCTGGCCGCCGTCACCGAGCAGGCCCGTGTGACGCGGATCCTGATGACCGCGCCGAGCCACCCGGACACCACCAACCCGGACGTCGAGCTGACCCCGGCCGACCTGGCGTGTGTCATGTTCACCTCCGGCTCGACCGGCGTGCCCAAGGGCGTCGCGACGTCGCACCGCGGGGTCGTCGCCACGATGGGCCAGGACTACGCGACCTTCGACGCCGGCCAGGTGTGGCTCCAGTGCGCCCCGGTCTCGTGGGACGGTTTTGCGCTGCAGCTGTTCGGCGCGCTGCTCTACGGCGGCCGCACGGTCCTGCAGCCCGGCCAGAACCCCGAACCCGAGAAGATCGCCGCGCTGGTCGTCGAGCACGGCGTCACCGTGCTGCACGCCTCGGCGAGCCTGTTCAACTACCTGCTCGACCAAGAACCCCAGGTCTTCGGCGTGCTGCGCCGCGCGATGACCGGCGGCGAGCCGGCGTCCGTCGCCCACGTGACCAAGGCGCTGCGCGAGTACCCGGACGTCGCGCTGATCAACGGCTACGGCCCGGCCGAGAGCATGGGCTACACGACGTTCCACCCGATCACCGCCGCCGACCTCGGCGGCCCGGCCATCCCGATCGGCCGCCCGGTCGCGAGCAAGCGCGCTTACGTTCTTGACACGCACCTCGCCCTGGCCGCCCCGGGCGTCACGGGTGAGCTGTACCTCGCGGGCAACGGTCTCGCCGACGGCTACCGCGGCCTGCCCGGCGCGACGGCCGAGCGGTTCGTGGCCGACCCGTTCAACGCCGGTGAGCGGATGTACCGCACCGGTGACCTGGTCCGCTGGAACGCCGAGGGTGTGCTGGAGTACGTCGGCCGCGCCGACGACCAGGTCAAGGTCCGCGGCTTCCGCGTCGAACCCGGCGAGGTGCAGGCCGTGCTGGCTCGCCACGACGGCGTCGAGCAGGCCGCCGTGATCGTCCGCGACGGCCGGCTCATCGGGTACGTCGTCGGTGACGCCGAACCCGCCGCGCTGCGGGCGTACGTGGGCGAGCGGCTGCCGGACTACCTGGTGCCCTCGGCGATCGTGCCCCTGGCCGAGCTGCCCCGGACGGCCAACGGCAAGCTCGACCGCCGTGCGCTGCCGGCACCGGAGTTCGCGGCGGCGTCGTCCCGGCGCCCGCGGACCGTCACCGAGAACGTCCTCTGTGGACTTTTCGCCGAGGTGCTCGGGCTGGCCGAGGTCGGCGTCGACGACGGGTTCTTCGACCTCGGCGGCCACTCGCTGCTGGCCGCCCGGCTGATCGGCCGCGTCCGCGCCGTGCTCGGCGTCGAGCTGGGCATCCGCGACCTGTTCCGGACCCCGGCCGTCGCGGGCCTCGCCGAAGTGCTCGGGGACGCCGCCCCGGCGCGGCCGCCGGTGACCCGCCGCGAGCGTCCCGAACGGCTGCCGCTGTCGTTCGCGCAGCAACGGCTGTGGTTCGTCGACCAGGCCGAGGAAGCCAACGCCGGCTACGACGTCCCCCGTGCCCTGCGGCTGCGTGGCACCCTCGACGTCGCAGCGCTGCAGGCAGCTTTGGCCGACGTCGTCGAGCGGCACGAAGCCCTGCGCACGGTCTTCCCGTCGCACGAGGGCGAGCCGTGGCAGGAGATCCTGACCGCGCCTTCGGTGCCGTGGACGTTCACGCAGTCCACCGAGGACAAACTGGCGGGGGTGCTCTCGGCGGCCGCGTCGCACGTCTTCGACCTGCGGACGGAGCTGCCGCTGCGGGCCCACCTCGTCGAGATCGCCGCCGACGATCACGTCTTGCTGCTGGTGCTGCACCACATCGCCAGTGACGGCTGGTCGGCCGCGCCGATGCTGCGTGACCTGTCGGCGGCCTACACCGCCCGCGTCACCGGGGAGGCGCCGAAGTGGGCGCCGTTGCCGGTCCAGTACGCGGACTACACGCTCTGGCAGCGCGAAGTCCTCGACGAAACCGAGCTGGCCGGGCAGATCGCCTTCTGGCGCGACGCTCTCGCCGGCGCCCCTGAAGAGGTGGCTCTGCCCGCCGACCGGGTGCGCCCGGCTGTCGCGACCCACCGCGGCGGGGCGGTGGACTTCGCGCTCGGCGCCGACGTCCACGCGGCCCTGGCCGACCTGGCCCGGGGCAGCGGAGCGACGCTGTTCATGGCCCTGCAGGCCGGGTTCGCCGCACTGCTGTCGCGGCTCGGCGCCGGGGACGACGTCCCGCTCGGCGCCGTCGTCGCCGGCCGCGGCGACACCGCGCTCGACGACCTGGCCGGGTTCTTCGTCAACACCCTGGTGCTGCGCACCGACGTCTCCGGGCAGCCGACGTTCCGGCAGCTCCTGGACCGCGTCCGCGACACCGGTCTCGCGGCGATGGCGCACGCCGACGTCCCGTTCGAGCGGGTCGTCGAAGAGCTCAACCCGGCCCGGTCGGCGGCGCGGCACCCGCTGTTCCAGGTGATGCTGGTGCTGCAGAACAACGTCGCCGGCGAACTGCGGCTGCCCGGTCTGTCCGCCGAAGCCGTCGCGGTCCAGCGGGACGTCGCGAAATTCGACCTGACCGCCGGTATCGAGGAGAACCGCGCCGCCGACGGCACGCCGACAGGTCTCACTGGCCAGCTGGAGTACGCGGCCGACCTGTTCGACGCCTCGACGGCGGAGTCGATCGCGACCCGGTTCGCCCGGTTCCTGACCGCCGCCGTGTCCGCTCCGGACGTCCCGGTGACGGCGTTGGACCTGCTCACCGCGGACGAGCGCGCCGGCATCCTGGCCCAGGGCACGACCACGACGACGGCCCCCGCGATGCGGCTGCACGAGCTGGTCGAGCGGCAGGCCGCGTGGACGCCGGACGCGATCGCGCTCGTCTTCGAGGGTTCGTCGTTGACCTACGGCGACCTCGACACCGAAGCCAACCGCCTCGCCCGGCACCTCATCGCCGAGGGCGTCCGCCGCGGTGACGTGGTCGGTGTCCACATCGGACGCGGTCCGCGGCTGGCCGTCGCGCTGCTCGCCGTGCTCAAGGCCGGGGCCGCCTACACCGTGCTGGACACGGACTTCCCGGCCGAACGCCTGGCCGGGGCCCTGCGCCGGACCTCGGCCGCGCTGGTCCTCACCGACGGAGGTGAGCTGCCCGGCCGCCGGATCGATGTCGTGGCCGACGCGGCCGCGATCGCCGTCCGCGACGGCGGTGTCCTCGGCCTGCCCGGCAGCCCGGACGACCTCGCCGTCGTCATGTTCACCTCCGGCTCCACCGGCGTGCCCAAGGCCGTCGCGGCCCCGCACCGGGCCGTCGTCGGCACGCTGACCGGCCAGGACTACGCCGGGTTCGGCCCGGCCGACGTCTGGCTGCAGTGCGCGCCGGTCTCGTGGGACGCCTTCGGCACCCAGCTGCTCGGCCCGCTGATGGCCGGCGGCAAGGTCGTGCTCCAGCCCGGCCAGCGTCCCGACCCGGCGCTGATCGAAGACCTGGTCGTGGCGCACGACGTCACGGTCCTGGACGTCTCGGCGAGCCTGTTCAACTTCCTGCTCGACGAGCACCCGGCGGTGTTCGAGACGGTCCGCCGCGCGATGACCGGCGGTGAAGCGGCGTCACCCGCGCACCTGGCGAAGGTGCTGCGCTCGTACCCGCAGGTCGCCGTGATCAACGGGTACGGCCCGGCTGAGACCATGGGCTTCAGCACTTTCCACGCGGTCACGGCGGTCGACGGCCCGGTTCCGATCGGGCGGCCGCTCACCGGCAAGCACGCCTACGTCCTCGACGCCCACCTTCAGCCGGTACCCGCCGGTGTGGCCGGCGAGCTGTACCTGGCCGGTGTCGGCACCGCCCACGGGTACCTCGGGCAGCCCGGCGCCACCGCCGAGCGGTTCGTCGCGAACCCGTTCGGCGCGGGGGAGCGGCTGTACCGCACCGGCGACCTCGCCCGGTGGAACGCCGACGGCGTGCTGGAGTACGCCGGCCGCGCCGACGACCAGGTCAAGATCCGCGGCTTCCGCGTCGAACCCGGCGAAGTCCAGGCCGTGCTGGCCCGGTTCGAAGGCGTCACGCAGGCCGCGGTCGTGGCTCGCGACGGGCTCCTGGTCGCCTACGTCGTCGGCACCGCCGACCCGGCCGCGGTCGCGGAGTACGCCGCCGCGCAGTTGCCGGACCACCTGGTCCCGTCGGCGATCGTGCCCCTGGAAGAACTGCCCCGCACGGCCAACGGCAAGCTCGACTGCACGGCCCTGCCCGCACCCCGTCTGGTCAGCTCCGGGCACGTCGCGCCCCGGACGTCCACCGAGGTCACGCTGGCCGCGATCTGGGCCGACGTCCTCGGCATCCCCGAACCGGGTGTGGAGGACAACTTCTTCGCCCTCGGCGGACACTCGCTGCTGGCGGCGAAGGTGACCGGCCGGATGCGCACCGAGTTCGGCGTCCGGCTGGGTGTGCGGGCGCTGTTCGAGGCGCCCACGATCGCGTCGCTGGCCCGGCTCGTGCCGGAAGCGTCCACAGTGGACTTCGAGCCGATCCCGGCTCGTGACCGCTCCGCTCGTACGCCGCTGTCGCCGGTGCAGCGTGGCCTCTGGTTCGCCGAACGGCTGGCGCCGGGGTCCGCCGAGTACCTGGTCCCGCTGGCCCTGCGGATCGAGGGTGACCTCGACGTCGAGGCGCTCACCGGCGCGCTGTCGGCGCTGGTGGCGCGACACGAGGTGCTGCGCAGCCGGTTCGTCGAAGTCGATGGCGAGCCCGCGCAGGTCGTCGACGCGGTGCGGCCGATGCCGCTCCCGGTCACCGACGTGACCGACGTCGAGGCGTTCGTCCGGTCTCAGGTGGACATTCCGCTCGACATCGAGCACGGTCCGGTGTTCCGGGCCGCGCTCGGCCGGGTGTCGGCCACCGACCACGTGCTCGTCCTGTGCTTGCACCACATCGTCGCCGACGGCTGGTCCATGAGCGTCCTGGCCGCCGAGCTGCGCGACCACTACGCCGGGATCCGCCCGGCCACGCTGCCGGTGCAGTTCGGCGACGTCGCCGCGTGGCAGGCCGCCGCGTCCGACGAAGCCGGGCTCACCTTCTGGCAGCAGGCCCTCGACGGGATGCCGCACGTCGCGGAGCTGCCCGCCGACCGGCCCCGGCCCCTCGTGCGGGACATCGCCGGCGCCAAGACGCCGGTGCACGTGCCCGCGGAGGTCGTCGGCAAGCTGGCGACACTGGGGGCCGGGCACGGCGCGAGCCTCTTCATGACCGTGCTGGCCGCGTTCGAGGTGCTCATCGGCCGCTACACGGCCATGCGGGACTTCGCGATCGGCACCCCGGTGTCCGGCCGCAGCCACCCGCAGACCGAGCCGCTGGTCGGGCACTTCGTCAACACCGTGCCGCTGCGCGCGGACCTGACCGGCGACCCGGCCTTCACCGAGCTGCTGACCCGCGTCCGCACCGGCACGCTGGCCGCGTTCGACCACGACGACGTCCCCTTCGACCGGATTGTCGAACTGCTGCGCCCGCAGCGCGACCTCACCCGCACCCCGCTGGTGCAGATCGTGTTCGCGCTGCAGAACAACGACGAAGCCGGCTGGGTCCTGCCCGGTCTGGCCGTCGAGCGGCTGGCCGTCGACACCCGGGTCAGCAAGTTCGACCTCGAACTCGCCCTCGCCCAGGACGCCGACGGCGCGCTGACCGGCATCTTCGAGTACCCGACGGCCCTGTTCGACACGACGACGATCGAGCGGCTGGCCGGCCACTTCACGACGCTCCTGGCCCGGATCGCCGACGCTCCGGAAACCCCGGTCGGCGAGCTGGACCTCCTCGGCACGACCGAACGCGAGCACCTGATCAACGGCGTCAACGACACGGTCGTGGCCTACGACGAGGACGTCTGCCTGCACCACCTCATCTCGCAGCAGGCCGCGCAGACGCCGGACGCGGTCGCCGTCGAGTACCTGGACGAGCACATCGACTACGCCGAACTGGAACGCCGCGCCGGCGGCCTCGCCGCCCGGCTGGCGGCGCACGGCGTCGGCCCGGACGTCCCGGTCGGCCTGCGGATGGACCGCTCGATCGACCTGATCGTCGGCCTGGTCGCCATCCTCAAGGCCGGCGGTGCGTTCGTCCCGATCGAGACCGACGCGCCCGAACCGCGCGTGCTCGGCATCCTCGGCGACGCGAACTCGCCGGTCTGCCTGGTGAACGCGGGCGCGAAAACGCCGTCGGACAGCGAGGTCGTCTTCCTCGAAGTGTCCGGTTTGGACGGAGAAGCGCCCGAACTGATCGACACCACCCACCCGGACAACCTGGTGTCGATCTACTACACCTCCGGCTCCACCGGGAAACCCAAGGGCGTCGCCAGCACCCACCGCGGCTGGGTCAACCGGCTGCGCTGGCACCAGGACACCTACCGCCTCCAACCGGGCGAGGGCGTCCTGCAGAAGACAACCCTGGTGTTCGACGACGCGGCCGTGGAATGCCTGTGGCCGCTCATCGTCGGCGGCCGCGTCGCGCTGATCCCGCCCGGCCTGCACCGCGACCCGGCCGCGATCCTGGCCGGCGCCGTCAAGCACCAGGTGTCGAACCTGCAGTTCGTGCCCAGCATGCTGACGCTGTTCCTGGAGCAGCTCACCCCGGCCGACCGCGCGGCCCTCAAGCCGCTGCGCAACGTCATCACCAGCGGCGAGGCGCTCCAGCCGGAACTGCTGAAGCTGTTCTTCGACCGGCTGGGCGAGAACGCGACCCTGCACAACCAGTGGGGCGCCACCGAGGTATCGATCGACTCGACCATGCGCGAATGCCTCCGGTCCGACCTCGACGGCGCGGGCTCGGTGAGTGTCGGCTCGCCGATCGCGAACAACCAGATCCACGTCCTCGACGAGCACTTCCGGCCGGTCCCGGTCGGCGTCCCCGGTGACCTGTTCATCGGCGGTGTCGGCCTGGCGCGGGGTTACCTGGGCAACCCGGGCAAGACGGCGGCCGCGTTCCTGGCCAGCCCGTTCGTGCCCGGCGAGCGGCTCTACCGCACCGGCGACCGCGGCCTGCGCACCCCCGACGGCGCGTTGACCTTCCTCGGCCGGCAAGACTCGCAGGTCAAGATCCGCGGCATCCGCGTCGAGCCCGGCGAGGTCGAGCAGGTGCTCCTGGAACTGCCGGGTGTCCGGGAGGCGGCCGTGACGGTGTGGCAGCCGTCGCCGGGGGACAAGCGCCTCGCCGGGTACGTCACCGCGCAGGCCGGCGTCACGCTCACCGAGGCCGAGGTCCGCGAGCAGCTGCGCGAACGGCTGCCCGTCTACCTCGTGCCGACGGCCCTGAGCGTGCTGCCGGAGTTCCCGACCACCACCAGCGGCAAGATCGACCGCAAGGCGCTGCCCGCGCCGGCCGCGGCCGGCGCGGAGTACCGGGCGCCGGAAGGCCCGGTCGCGGAGCTGGTCGCCGAGGTGCTGCAGAGCGTGCTCGGCGTCGAGCGGGTCGGCGCGGACGACAACTTCTTCGACCTGGGCGGGCACTCCCTGCTGGGCGTGCGGGTGGTCGCCGAGCTGCGCAAGCGGCTCTCGGCCGACATCCCGATCCGGCTGATCTTCGACTCGCCCACGGTCGCGGAACTCGCCGACGCCGTCGCCCGCGCCACCCGGCGCGAGTTCCAGGCCATCCCGAAGCGGCCGGCCGGTCCCGCACCGCTCGCGGGTGTGCAGGTCGGCATGTGGCTGGCCGACCGGATGGCGCCGTCGAGCGCGGAGTACCTGGTGCCCAACGCGGTCCGGCTGCGCGGCATCCTGGACGTCGACGCGCTCGCCGCCGCCCTGACGAAGCTGGTCGAGCGGCACGAGATCCTGCGGACCCGGTTCGTGGAGCTGGACGGCGAGCCCAAGCAGGTCGTCGACCCGGCCGGGCCGGTCCCGCTGCCGGTCACCGACATCGACGAGGTCGAGCCGTTCCTGGTGGCGCGGCCCATCGACCTCGCCACCGGGCCGGTCTTCGCCGCCGCGCTCGGACGGCTGGCCGAGAACGACCACGTGCTGGTGTTGTCGGCGCACCACATCGTGCTCGACGGCTGGTCCGAAGGCATCCTCGCCGAGGAACTGCGCGACCTCTACGCAGGCGTCGACCTGGCGCCGCTGCCGGTGCAGTACGCCGACGTCGCGACCTGGTCCCAGCCGACCGAAGCGGACGTCGAGTTCTGGCGGACGCAGCTTTCCGGGGTCCCGCAGGTCGTGCAGCTGCCCGCCGACCGGTCCCGGCCGGCGGTGCGGGACCCGCGGGGCGCGCGGTACGAGTTCAGCGTCCCGGCGGAGCTGGCCACCCGGCTCGGCGAGCTGGGTGCCGAGGCCCGGGCCAGCCTGTTCATGACGCTGCTGGCCGGATTCCAGGTGCTCGTCTCCCGGCACACGGGCCTCCGTGAGTTCGCGGTCGGCAGCCCGGTCGCCGGCCGCGACCACCCGGACACCGAACGGCTGATCGGCCAGTTCGTCAACACGCTCGCCCTGCGCGCGGACCTGACGGGCTCGCCGGGATTCACCGAGCTCGTGGAGCGCGTTCGTGAGACGGCGTTGAACTCCTTCAGCCACCAGGAAGTCCCGTTCGACCGGGTCGTCGCCGAACTCCGGCCCGAGCGTGACCCCAGCCGCAACCCTCTGGTGCAGCTGATGTTCGCACTGCAGACCGTCTCCGAAGGCGGCTGGGAACTCGGCGACCTCGACTGCGAGCCCCTCGGCATCGAGACGGGCGCGGCCAAGTTCGACCTCGCCATGGTGCTGCGCGAGCAGCCCACCGGCGCGGTCGACGGCGTCCTCGAATACCCCGTCGCGCTGTTCGACGAGGAGACGGTCGCCGCGTTCGCCGAGCGCTACGTCCGGCTGCTGACCGGGTTCGCCGCCGATCCGCAGCGCCCGGTGGACCGCATCGCGATGCTCGACGCGGCCGAGGTCACCCCGCTCGACGGCACCGCCCCCGGCGGGACGTTCGCGGGGCTGGTCGAAGCTCAGGTGCGACGTGATCCGGACGCCCCGGCCGTGCTGGCCGGACCGGACTCGCTGACCTACGGCGAACTGGACAAGGCGGCCAACCGCGTGGCCCGCGTCCTGCGGGCTCGCGGTGCCGCGCCGGAGACGGTGGTCGCGCTGCTGCTGCCGCGTTCGGCCGACCTGGTCGTCGCGCAGCTCGCGGTCGTCAAGACCGGAGCCGCGTTCCTGCCGGTCGACCCGAGCTACCCGGAGGAGCGCATCCGCTACATGCTCGACGACGCCGACCCGGTGCTCACCCTCCGGGAGCTGCCGGAGTCCACAATGGACGACAGCCCGCTGGACGTCGGGGTCGAGGCGGAGAACGCGGCGTACGTGATCTACACGTCGGGCTCCACCGGACGGCCGAAGGGCGTCGTCGTCAGCCACGCCGGCCTCGGCACGCTGGTGGCCAACACCGTCGACGCCTACCAGGTCGGCCCCGGCGACCGGGTCCTGCAGTACGTGTCACCCAGCTTCGACGCCTCGGTCCTCGAACTCTGCGCCTCCCTGATGACCGGAGCCGCGCTGGTCGTCACCCCGCCGGGGCCGCTGCTGGGGGACCAGCTGCGGGACGTCCTCGCCGAAGGGCGCGTCACTCACGCGCTGATCCCGCCCGCGGCACTGGCCACCGTGGAGGATCCGGATCTGCCGGACTTCCGCACGGTCGTGGTCGGCGGCGACGTCTGCCCGCCCGAGCTGGTGGCGAAGTGGGCGCCGGGCCGTCGGATGCTGAACATGTACGGCCCGACCGAAGCCACGGTCGTCTCGACGGTCAGCGAACCCCTGGTGCCGGGACAGCAGGTGACCATCGGCGGTGCGCTCAAGCACACCCAGGCCTACGTGCTGGACGACCGGCTCCAGCCGGTGCCATCGGGGGTGGCGGGCGAGCTGTACGTCGCGAGCCCGGGCCTGGCCCGCGGGTACTTCGGGCGTCCGGGGCTCACCGCGAGCAGGTTCGTCGCCAACCCGGCCGGCGGGCGGATGTACCGCACCGGCGACCTGGTCCGCCGCACCCGCGCCGGGAACCTCGAGTTCCTGGGCCGGACCGACGACCAGGTCAAGATCCGCGGCTTCCGCATCGAACTCGGCGAAGTCGAGGCCGCGCTGCGGGCCCACCCGGCGCTCACCGCGGCGGTCGTGCTCGCCAAGCCGGATCCGGCCGGGCAGAAACGCCTGGTCGCGTACGTCGTCGGCGACGTCACAGCAGCCGATCTGCGCACTGACCTGGCCCAACGGCTGCCGGACCACCTGGTGCCGTCCGCGTTCGTCGTGCTCGACGCGCTGCCGGTCAACGCCAGCGGCAAGCTCGACCGGGCCGCGCTGCCCGAACCGGCCGAGGAGACGGCGGACTACGTCGCCCCCAGCAGTCCCGAGGAGCAGCTGATCGCCGACATCTGGGCCGAGGTGCTCGGCGTGCCCCGCGTCGGGCTCGGCGACGACTTCTTCGCACTGGGCGGGCATTCCGTGCTCGCCGCCAAGGTCCGCATGCGGCTGCAGGCCGCGTTCGGGGTGGACCTGTCCCTGCCCGTGCTCTTCCAGACCACCACGGTCACCGCGCTCGCCGCGGTGGTCCACACCGAGATCGAGGCCGAGCTCGCCGGCATGTCCGAGCAGGAGCTTCTCGACTCCCTCTCCGAGGAGGCCAGCGCATGACCACGTTCGACACCCGCACGGACGCCGGAGGCGACACCGATCGCGCCGCCCGGCTGCGGGCCGCGGTGCTCGCCCGGCGGCTGCGCGGCCGGGCCACGGCACCGGTCCGCACCTTCGGCCGTGCCGACCGCGACGTCCCGCTGCCGCTCTCGGCCGGCCAGCAGCGGCTGTGGTTCCTCGACCGCCTCGACCCGGACAGCGCCGAGTACGCCGTGCCGCTCCTGCTCCGCCTGGACGGCGACCTCGACGTCGACGCCCTGCAGCGCGCCCTCGACGCCCTGGTGGCGCGCCACGAGATCCTGCGCACCACCTACGTCGCCGAGGACAACAAGCCGCGTCAGGTCATCGGCGCCCCGGCCCCGGTCGACCTGCCGGTGGTCGAGGGCGACGTGGACGCCGTACTGGCGGAGTACGTGAGCCGCCCGTTCGACCTCGCCGCCGGCCCGGTGTTCCGGGCGATGCTGGTCCGTGAGACGCCGCGACGGCACGTGCTGGCGCTCAACGTCCACCACATCGCCTGCGACGGCTGGTCCCTGCCGGTCCTGCTCGACGACCTGCGCAAGCTCTACACCGGCGCCGAGCTGCCGCCGATCGAACTGTCCTATGCGGACTTCGCCGTCTGGGAACAGTCCCGGCCGGACGTCCACGAAGTGGCACTGGCCTACTGGAAGGACCGGCTCGCCGGCCTGGAGACCCTCGAGCTGCCCGCGGACCGCCCGCGCCCGGCCACCCGCGACCACCACGGCGCGTCGGTCCGGTTCACCATCCCGGCGCCGGCGGCGGTAGCGGTGATCGACCAGGGCAAGGCGGTCGGTGCGACGCCGTTCATGACGCTGCTCGCCGCCGCGTACGTCGTGCTGGGCCGGCACACCGGCCGTGAGGACATCGCCGTCGGCACCCCCGTCGCCGGCCGTTCGCGGGCCGAGCTGGAGCACATGGTCGGGTTCTTCGTGAACACCGTCGTCGCCCGCGGCGACCTCTCCGGCGACCCGGACTTCGCGACGCTGGCCGAGCGCGTCAAGGTGGCGCGGCTGGCCGACCAGTCCCACGAGGACCTGCCCTTCGAACGCCTCGTCCAGGAGCTGGCCCCGGAACGCGATCTCGCGCACACCCCGGTCGTCCAGGTGATGTTCGCCGTCTACGACGCCTCCGAAGGCGAGGGCGCGCTGGGCGACCTCACGGTGTCCTCCGTGGACCAGGAGTCGAGCACGGCGAAGTTCGACCTGATGATCTCCTTCGTCCGCCAGGCCGACGGCTCCGTGGCCGGCGTGCTGGAGTACGCGACCGCGTTGTTCGACCAGATCCGGATGGCGCGGATGGGCGAGCACTTCGTCCGCCTCTTCACCGAGCTGGCCGCCCGCCCCGCCGCCCGGCTGTCCGAAGTGGACGTCCTCGGCGCCGACGAGCGCACGCTGCTCCTGGACACCTGGAACGCCACCGCCGAGCCCTACCTGCGCGGCACCCTGCACGGCCGGATCGCCGAACAGGCCCTTTCCAACCCGGACGCGATCGCTGTCCGCTGCGGCGCCGTCGAGCTGACCTACGCCGAGCTGGAGACCCGCGCGACCCGGCTGGCCCAGCGCCTGCGCGCCCAGGGTGTCGGCGTCGAAACCCCGGTCGGCGTGCTCTGCGAACGCGGGCCGCTGCTGCTGCCGGTGCTGCTGGCCATCCTCAAGACCGGCGGCCACTACATCCCGCTCGACCCGGCCTACCCGCAGGACCGCAAGGAGTACATGCTCCGCCAGGCCGGCGCCCGCGTGCTCGTCACCACCCGCCGGTACGCCGACGAGAACCTCGGCGACGTCGTCGTCTTCGCGGACGAGGCCGTGGCCGACGACCCGGCGCCGTGGGCCGACCCGGTCGTCGACCCGGAAAACCTCGCCTACGTCATCTACACCTCCGGCTCCACCGGCCGCCCCAAGGGCGTGATGATCAGCCACCGCGGGGTGCTGCACTACCTCGACTGGTGCCGCCAGGCCTACCGCGCCGACGAGGGCGACGGCGCGCCCGTGCACTCCTCGCTCGCCTTCGACCTCACCGTCACCGGGCTGTTCCTGCCGCTGCTGTGCGGCACGACGGTGACGCTGGTGCCGGAGGACGAGCACCCGGTCGCCGGGCTCGCGGACGTGCTGTCCAGCGGCCGGAAGTTCAGCTTCGTCAAGCTCACCCCGGCCCACCTCGAGCCGCTCCGCCGCTGTCTGGAGCCCGGGGCGGCGGCCGCGGCCGCGCACCTGGTCGTCGGCGGTGAGCAGCTCACCGCCGAGGCCGTGGAGTTCTGGCGCGAGAACGCTCCGGACGTGGTGGTGGCCAACGAGTACGGCCACACCGAGACGTCGGTGGCCAACGTGATCAACCTGCTGCCCGCGGCCGAGTGCGTCACCACGCCGATTTCGGTGGGCCGGCCGATCTGGAACACCGAGGTCTACCTGCTCGACGAGCACCTGCGCCCGGTCCCGGTCGGCGTCACCGGCGAGCTGTACGCCGGCGGCGCCGGGGTCGCCCGCGGCTTCGCCGGGAGCCCGGGCCTGACCGCGGCCAAGTACGTGCCCAACCCGTTCGGGCCCGGCCGCCTCTACCGCAGCGGCGACCTGGCCCGGTACCTGCCGGACGGGCAGCTGGAGTTCGTCGGCCGCACCGACCACCAGGTCAAGGTCCGCGGCTACCGGATCGAGCTGGGCGAGATCGAGGCCGCGCTGGTCGGCGGCCCCGGCGTCACCGAGGCGGTCGCGGTGGTCCGCGACGGCGCCCTCGCCGGGTACGTCGCACCGTCCACAGTGGACGTCGAGGAGTTGCGGGCGCATCTGGCCGAGCGGCTGCCGGAATACATGGTTCCGTCGACCCTGACCACTTTGGACACCCTGCCGCTCACTTCGAACGGCAAGATCGACCGCGTCGCCCTGCCCGCACCGGACGCCAAGCCGGTCTCGACGTCCGGCGTCCTGCCGCGCGACGAGCTGGAGATGGCCCTGGCCAAACTCTGGGAAGACCTGCTGGGACGCCGCGTCGGTGTCACCGACGGCTTCTTCGAGGTCGGCGGCCACTCGCTGCTGGCCGTGGTGCTGGTCGACCGGATCAAGGCCGAGCTGGGCGCCACCGTCGGACTGGCCGAGGTGTTCCGCGCGCCGACCGTCCGGGCGCTGGCCGACCACATCCGCGCCGGGGACAGCGGCGGGGGACTGGTCGTCCCGCTCTCGCCGGGACGCGCCGGTGTCGCGCCGCTGTTCCTGCTGCCGCCCACCGCGGGCAGCCCGTTCCCCTACCTGCAGCTGGTCGCCGAGCTGGACCCGGCACTGCCGGTGTTCGGCCTGCAGGCCCCCGGCTTCGCACCCGGCGAAGACCCGGTCCACACCATCGAGGAACTGGCCGCGGCGTTCGTCGCCGACCTCCTGCCGGTCGCCGGGGACCGGCCGATCCGGCTCGCCGGCTGGTCGCAGGGCGGGTCGGTGGCCTTCGAAATGGCCGCGCAGCTGGAAGCCGCGGGCCGCGCGGTCGAGCACCTGTGCGTCATCGACGCGACCGTCCTCGGCGTCGACGACTACGGCAACCCGCTGCCCGACATCGACACCAGCGACCCGCTGGCCTGGTTCGGCGAGGCGATCCTGAAGCTCGAACCCGGGGTGGACACGCTGGACGAGATGCTCGCCGAGGCCCGTGACCGCGGCATGGTCTCGGAAGTCGCGGGCAACGCCGTGGTCGAGCAGATGGCCCGGGTCTACCTGGCCGGCAAGGACGCGGTCGAGGCCTACCGCTGCCGCGCGGTCGTCGACACCGGCATCCACCTGATCACCTCCACCGGCACCCACCCGGTGAAGGGCCGCCCGGAGGTGCGCCCGGAGAGCTGGCGCGCCCGCACGCGCGGCGAGCTCACGGTGACGCCGGTTCCGGGCCACCACTGGGACATGGTCGAACCGCCGCACGTGGCGGAGCTGGCGCGGGCCGTGCTGGCCGGGCTGGCCGGGCTGGCCGTGACCGCCGACGAGTGAAGGAGAACGCCATGACCGAGGACCTCGCGGTCGCCGCACCCGCCCCGGCTACCGTCACCGACCCGCGCGCGGGCAGCTTCCGCGTCGACGCCCACCACGGCGAGATCCTGCAAGGGGTCTTCGTCACCGGCGACAAGCTGCGCCGCGGCCTGGTCACGCTGCCCTGCCCGCTCTACAGCACCCGCGCGACGTTCCTGCCCACCGAGGACGCCGGTACGACCGTGCGGCCCGCGTGGCGCAGCAAGGCCCGCCGCGCCGCCGACCTGACGCTGGCCCGGCTCGGGTACCCGGTGCCGGGCGGGCTGCTCGACATCACCAGCGACATCCCGCTGTGCCGCGGCTTCGGGTCGTCGACGGCGGACGTGACCTCGGCGATCGGCGCGGTGCTCGCCGCGACCGGCCGCCGGCTCGCCCCGGCCGAGGTCGGCGCGCTCGCCGTCGAAGCCGAAACCGCGTCCGACTCCCTGATGTACGGCGGCCGCGCGGTGGTCTTCGCACACCGCGAAGGCGAGCCGATCGAAGACCTCGGCGAGCTGATGCCGCTGGCCGTGCTGGGTTTCGGCACCAGCCCGGGCGGCCGCGGCGTCGACACCCTGGAACTCCCGCCCGCGCGCTACACGTCGTGGGAGATCGAAGCGTTCCGCCCGCTGCGCGGCCTGCTCCGCCGGGCCGTCAACGACGGCGACGCGCGGCTGCTCGGCCGCGTCGCCACCGCCAGCACCCTGCTCAACCAGCGCCACCTGCCCATCCCGGGGCTGGACGACATCCTCGCCGTCGCCCGCGCCGCCGGGGCCGCCGGCGTGCAGGTTGCGCACAGCGGCGACGTCGCCGGCCTGATCTTCGACGCCGCCGACGCCGAAACCCCGGCGCGCCTGGAGTTCGCCGCGACCCGGCTCGATGTCACCGAAACCTGGCAGTTCGAAACCGAGAGGTGAGTCCGATGACCCTTGCCACCCCCGTCAGCCACGCTGTCAGCCGGTCCGTCGTGGAAGCCACCGAGCTGCCCCGGATCATCCGCATCCGGCCCAACTTCCACGTCGCCGCCTTCGGCCTGATGAAGCTGCTGCCCGCCCGGTTCATGCTCGACCGCGCCGAAGAGCGCGGCGACGTAGGCCCCGGCACCACCGTGCTCGAGACGTCCTCGGGCACCTTCGGCCTCGGCCTCGCCATGGTCTGCCGGCTGCGCGGCTACCCGCTCACGATCGTCGGCGACCCGGCGATCGACGCCCCGCTGAAGCGCCGCCTCGAGCACCTCGGCGCCCGCGTCGAGATCTGCCCGAAGCCCAGCCCGGTCGGCGGGTTCCAGCGCGCCCGGCTCGACCGGCTGGAGGAGCTGCGTGCGGAGTACCCGAACCACTGGGTGCCCGGCCAGTACAGCAATCCCGACAACCCGGCGTCCTACGCGCTGGTCGCCGAGCAGCTCGCCGAGACGATCGGCGTGCCGGACTGCCTGGTCGGCGCGGTCGGCTCCGGCGGGTCGACGTCGGGCACCAGCTCGTTCCTGCGGATGCTGGCCCCCGAGCTGAACCTGATCGGCGTCGACACCCAGCGCAGCGCGATCTTCGGCCAGCCCGACGGCCCGCGGGTGCTGCGCGGGCTCGGCAACAGCCTGGTGCCGCCCAACGTCGCGCACGAAAGCTACGACCAGGTGCACTGGATCGGCGCCGCGGAGGCGTTCGCCGCGACCCGCGAGCTGTACGCGCGGCACTGCCTGTTCATGGGCCCGACCAGCGGCGCGTCCTTCAAGGTCGCCGACTGGTGGTCACGGCGGAACCCGGACGCCACGGTCGTCGCGCTGCTGCCCGATGAGGGCTACCGCTACCAGGACACCGTCTACTCCGACGAGTGGCTGCAGGCCCAGGGCCTGGCGCACCCGGGCGCGGCCGAGCCGTACGAAGTCGTCGCGCCGACCGAGCCCGGCGGCTCGTGGACGTGGCTGAACTGGGGCCGGCGCGGCCTGTCGCCCGCCGCGGCGGCGTGATGCGGACCCTGCTGCTCGTCGAAAGCAACACCACCGGCACCGGACGGCTGTTCGCCCGCCGGGCCCGCGAGCTCGGCTACGAGCCGGTGCTGGCGGCGGCCGACCCGGACCGGTACCCGTACGCGGCCGAAGACGGCGTCCGCGTCGTCCAGGTCGACACCGCCGACCCGTGTGCGGTCCTCGCCGCCGACATCGGCGAACCGGCCGGGGTGACGACCAGCTCGGAGTACTTCATCCCGGTCGCGGCGCGGATCGCGGCGAAGCTGGGCCTGCCCGGCCCGGACCCGGACGCCGTCACCGACTGCCGCAACAAGGCCCACCAGCGCGCCACGCTGGCGGCGATGGCACCGAAGTGCACGGTCGTGACGTCGGTGGCCGCGGCGGTCGCGGCGGCCACCGAGTTCCCGGTGGTGCTCAAACCGGCCGAGGGCTCGGGCAGCGTCGGCGTGCTGCGGTGCGAGACACCCGAGTCGGTCGCCTCCCAGGCGGCGGCGCTGCTGTCGGTGACCCACAACGAACGCGGCCTGCCCGTGCCGGCGCAGGTGCTGGTGGAGCCGTACGCGAGCGGGCCGGAGTACTCGGTCGAGCTCTTCGGCGACGTCGTCGTGGCGATCGTCCGCAAGCACCTCGGGCCGGCGCCGTTCTTCGTCGAGGTGGGTCACGACGCCCCGGCCGCGCTGCCGCCCGCGGACGAAACCGCGCTGGCCGACACCGCCCGTGCCGCGGTGAGCGCGCTGGGCCTCGGGTTCGGGGCCGCGCACGTCGAAATCCGGCTCACGCCGGACGGCCCTCGCCTGATGGAGGTCAACCCGCGCCTGGCGGGCGGGATGATCCCGGAGCTGGTCCGCGCGGCGACCGGCGTCGACCTGGTGGCGGCGCAGGTGGCGGCGGTGCTGGGGGCCGAGCCGGGCCTGCGGCCGGACCGGCGGGTGTGTGCCTCGCTGCGGTTCCTCACCGCGTCGTCGGCGTCGGTGGTCGCTGCGGGGGACACCATCGCCGCGGCCGCCGCCGTGCCCGGGGTCGTGGAAGCCCGGCTTTACCGGCCCGGCGGCACCGCCGTCCGGCCGGCCCGGGACTACCGCGACCGGGCCGGGCACGTGCTGGCCGTCGCGGACCGGCCCCGCGCCGGCCGCGCGGCCGCCGTGGCGGGGCTGAACCAGCTGCGCGAAGCCCTGATCCCCCGAGGAGAAACCCGATGACGCTGCGGTTCCTGATCACCACCGTCGCGCAGACCGCCGAAGCCCGCGCCGATCGCGCGGGCGACGAACGGGACCCGGACGGTCCCGCACCCCACCCGGACACCCCGGAAGGAGCACCCCGATGACCATCGCCAAGGGCGACACAGGACGGCTGAGCAGCCCGGTCGCCGCCGCGGCCCGGGAGATCCTCTTCGACCGCGACACCGCCCCCGCGGCGGACCCGGTCGCCGCCGAGCTCGGCCTGATCAGCCAGGTCGACCGCGCCCACGTCGTGATGCTCGCCGAACGCGGCATCGTCGACGCCGGCCGCGCCGCCGAGCTGCTCGCGGGCATCGAAAACCTGCGGGCGCACCGGTTCGCGCCGCTGCACGAGGTCCCCGCGCCGCGCGGCCGGTACCTCGCCTACGAGTCCTACCTGATCGACACCCTCGGCGCCGAGGTCGGCGGGATCCTCCACAGTGGACGGTCCCGCAACGACCTCAACGCCACCGTCGTGCGGCTGCGGCTGCGGGAGCCGCACGAGCGGCTGCTCGCCGAGTCCGACGCCCTCGGCCGCGCCCTGCTGGAGCGCGCGCGGCGCTGGGCCGGCGTCACGATGCCCGCCTACACCCACCACCAGCCCGCGGTCCCGATCACCTACGGGCACTACCTGGCCGGCGTGGCGAGCGCGCTGGTGCGCGACGTCGAAGGGCTGTGGCAGGCCGGGGCGGAGCTCGACCAGAACCCGCTCGGCGCGGGCGCGGTCGGCGGGACGTCGCTGCCGGTCGACCAGCACCGCACCACCGCGCTGCTCGGGTTCGCGGCGCCGCTGGCGAACTCGCTGCACGCCGTCGCGTCGCGGGACCTGGTGCTGCGGCAGCTGTCCGCGGCCACCGTCCTCGGGGTGCTGCTCTGCCGCGTCTCGCACGACCTGCAGGCGTGGACCAGCGCCGAGGCCGGGCTGCTGCGGCTGGCCGACGACGTCGTCGGGTCCAGTTCGATGATGCCGCAGAAGCGCAACCCGTTCCTGCTGGAGCACGTCCAGGGCCGGGCGCTGGCACCGCTCGGCGCGTTCACGGCGTCGGCGAGCGCGATGGCCACCGCGCGGTTCACCAACGCCATCGCCGTCGGCACCGAAGCCGTGGCCCCGGCCTGGTCGGCCCTCGAAGCGGCGACCGACGCCGTGGTCCTGCTGAGGCTGGTCGTCGAGGGGGCCGAGCCGGTGCCCGAGCGGATGTACGACCGCGCCGTCGACGGCCAGACCGCGGCCACCCACCTGGCCGAGCGGCTCGTCGACGCCGGGATGCCGTTCCGGCAGGCCCACCACGAGGTCGGCGCCATCGCCAAGGACGCCCTCGACGCCGGGCTGCCGCTGCACGAAGTCGCCCGGACCCGGCTGGCCGGCCAGCCCGACCACGTCCTCGCGGCGCTCGACCCGGCCGAGGTCGCCCAGCACGCGGCCCACGGTGGCGGCCCGGCGCGGGACTCCGTGCTCGCCGCCGTCACCGAGGCCGAGACGGCGTTCGCCCGCGTCCGCGCCGACGTCGAGGAACGCCGCTGGCGCTGGAGCCAGGCCGAAGTCGGCCTCGACGACGCCGTCCGCTCGCTCATCTACACCCGGAGCGCCTCATGAGCTACACCGTCGTCCGCAACGACGAGGACCAGTACTCGATCTGGCCCGCCGGACGCGACCTGCCGCCGGGCTGGCTGAGCGCCGGCGTCACCGGCCCGCGTGCCGAGTGCCTCGCCCACATCGACGCCGTCTGGACCGACATGCGCCCGCGGAGCCTCCGCGACCGCATGACCACCCGCTGACCTCTAGGAGCCTGTTGTGACGACCTTCGCCGACGACCTCGCGACCCTGCGCCCGGAAGCCGTGCCCGCCCAGGGCACGCACGTCGAACTCCGCAGCGACACCTTCACCCTGCCCACCCCGGCGATGCTCGAGGCGGTCGCCCGCGCTCCGCTCGGCGACGACGTCTACGGCGAGGACCCGACCGTGGACCGCCTCGAGCAGCTCTCGGCCGAGCTGCTCGGCAAGCAGGCGGGCTGCCTGATGCCGAGCGGCACGATGGCCAACCTGACCGCGTTGCTGGCCCACTGCCCGCGCGGCGGCAAGGCGATCGTCGGCCACGAGTCCGACGTCTACGTCTACGAAGCGGGTGGCGCGTCGCTGTGCGGCGGCATCGTCTACGACCCGCTGCCCAACCTCGCCGACGGCACCATCGACCCGGCCGCGATCGCCGAGGCGCTCGCGGTGGACCGCAGCGACCCGCAGATCGCGCCGCCGGCCGTGCTGAGCCTGGAGACGCCGCAGAACCGTTGCGGCGGGCTGCCGTTGCAGCTGGACTACCTGAGCGAGGTGTCGCGGCTGATCCGTTCGCACGGCGTCGCCCTGCACCTCGACGGCGCGCGGCTGTTCAACGCCGCGGTCGCGCTGGGCGTCAGCGCGGCGGAGATCGCCAAGCACGCCGACACCGTGCAGATCTGCCTGTCGAAGGGCCTGTGCGCGCCGATCGGCTCGGTGCTGGTCGGGGACCGCGTGACGATCGCGGCGGCCCGCCGGATGCGCAAGATGCTCGGCGGCGGCATGCGCCAGGCCGGGATGATCGCGGCCTGCGGCATCGTCGCGCTCACCGAGATGACCGAACGCCTGGCTGACGACCACGCCCGCGCGGCACGCCTGGCCCGCGGTCTCTCGCGCGTCCCCGGCGTCCGCCTGGACCCGGGCCCGCCGGTGACGAACATGGTGTTCTTCAAGGTCCGCGACGACCGCTACACGACCCGCACCCTGATCGAGGCGGCCCGCCGCCGCGGTGTCAAGGTGGAGGAGCTGGGGACCGACCGCATCCGCGCGGTCACCCACGCCGGTGTCGACGACGACGCGATCGACCGCGCCGTCACGGTGTTCACCGAGCTGCTGGGGCCGACCGCCGGGCTGCGGTGAAAGCGACGATGCCCGCCGGAAACCCTTGACGGACAGGGGACGGCGGGCATCGTTCGATGGTCCACGGTGGCTGGGCGGCGGTCACCGGGCCGGCGTGACGGTGCCGGTGGTCGGGCGTTCGCTGCGCTTGCGCTGGATCGCTTCCTGCTGACGCTGCAACTTGTCGTGCCAGGCTCCTGAGTCGTTCATGATGATCTCCGGATGGACGCGCGGCGATCCGGCGAGAGCGCCGCGGAAGGTGGGGTGGCGTTGTGTCGCAGAAGTACCCCGACCTGCGGCGGATCAATCGTCTTTGTGCCTTCCACCAGGCAATTAGGCCACCTGGATGAAGGAGGCGCCGGGGCCCGCTAGCGTAGGGCCGTGGCCCAGGTCTTCATCCAGCCGTCCTACGGCACCGCGGACGCGCGGCGGTACGGGGCGGCGTCCCTCGACCAGACCGTGGAGTTCGGCGAGTTCGCCGACCTGCTCGAGCCGCCCGACCTCGCCCGCCTGACCGCACTGCACCCGGGTGGCCGGGCGCGGTTCTGGGGCGCCAAGGACAAGTACGACCGCCGGATGGACACCGTCACCACCGGCGACGTCGTCCTGCTCACCGGCCGCAAGCACGTCCAAGCCGCCGCGGAAGTGGGGCATTGCTTCCGCAACCCCGGGTTCGCGCGGCGCTTGTGGACCCCGGATCCGGGGAAGTGCTTGTTCAGCAACGTCTACAGCCTGCGGCACTACCGCCGCGTCGGGCTGCCGTACGAAGAGATCTGGGCGTTGCCCGGCTTCAGCGCCGGCGACAACTTCATGGGCTTGCGGTTCCTCGACGAGCCGAAGTCGGCCGCGGTGATCGGATTGCTCCGCTCGTAGTGCCGGCCGGCCACCCGCGGATATCGGGTGACCGGCGGCGTCGACGACGATCAGCGAGCGGGTATCGCGGTTGGTTTGCCGGTCGAGGACGTTTCAGCGCAGCAGGAGCCGCCGCGTTTCGGCTACTACGAACTTCGCTTGCCGGGGGTTGAGGCGTGGGTCGCAGGTTGTCGTGTAACGGCGGGCGAGTCCTGCCGCGTCCGGGCCGCCGGGACCGCCGACGCACTCGGTCACCGGTTCGGTGGTGACTTCGAGGTGCAGGCCCGCCGCCGGGACGCCCATCTTGGTCAACGCGCCGACGAAGCCCGTGATCTCGCGAAGGAGGTCCGCGACGCGCCGGGTCTTGCGGCCTTGCGGTCCAGCGAAAGTGTTGCCGTGCATCGGATCGCACACCCAAGCCGGGACGTGCCCGGCGTTGCGCACGACGTCGGCCAGTGCGGGCAGTACCTCGGCCACCCGGTCCGCGCCGAACCGCCCGATCAGCAGGAGCCTTCCCGGCCGGCGATCCGGATCGAGCCGGGCGCAGACCTCGGCGAGCGTCGACGGACTCGTGCCGGCGGACACCTTGACCGCGACCGGGTTGCCGATGCCCGAGAGGTACCGCACGTGGCCGCCGGCCGGATCCGCGGTGCGGTAACCGACCCACGGCAGGTGGGTCCCCGTGTTCAGCCAGCTACCCCCGCGTTCCCGGGTCAGCGCCTCTTCGTACTGCAGGAGCAGCGCCTCGTGCGACGTGAAGACACTCGTGCGCGAGCCGGCTCGGTCCACGGCGTCCGCGCGCAGCAACGACATGGTCGCCGCCGCGTGGTGGTAGGCGCGGAGCAGCCGCCTCGGGTCGGGTGTGCGCGAGAGCCGGTCGGGCGCGACGTCGTTGACGATGTCCCCGCGGTAGCTGGCGATCTCCGTGACGCTGAACCCGCGGACCAGCAGCCGGGTCGTGGTGGACCTCGGCTTCGCGTACTGCCCGGCGATGCGTCCGATGACGACCGCCGGGCTCCGCTTCCCGGTGAGCTCGTCCCCGAGTTCCCGCAGCTGGGCGACCCGGGCCGCCACGTCGGCCGCGCTGACGGCACTGAACCGTTCAGCGCACTCGCCGGCGTGGATGACGAGCGCGTCGCCGGCCGCGGCCTGAGCGATGCCGCGCGCCAACGCGTCGATTTCGCCGGCTGTCACGAGATCGGGCGCGGCGTGGAGCTCGTCGATGATCGCCGGCAGCTCGTGTTCGTCCGGCCAGACAGGCTGCATCCCGGTGGGAGCCGACCGCCACGAGTCCGGCTGCCACTGAGCAGTTTCGTGTGTGATCACGCCGGTCATGCGCCCGGCCTTTCCGCGATCAGGACACGGTTCGCCGCGGGGGCGTCGAAGCTGGTGGTGTCGACGCCGGTGAAGCCGGCTTCGCCGAGCCAGGAGCCGAACTCCGTGGCGGTGTGGTTTCGTCCCATGGTTTCCACCAGCGTGTTCATCCCTTCCAAGGCGGCCTCCGGTGGGCCGGTCCGGTCGTCGGTCACGAAGAGATCGACGATGACGAGGCGGCCGCCCGGCGGCAACGCCGTGTAGCACTTCGCCAGGGTCAGCCGGCAGTCGGTCTCGCTCAGGTCGCGCAGTACCGAAGCCAGGAGGATCGTGTCGTGGCCCGGGGGAAGAGCGAGGTCGGCGGTCAGGTCGCCGGTCACCGTGGACAGCCGGTCGCCGTGCACCGTTTCCTCGGCGGCCGGGGAGAGCGAGCTCAGCAGGGGTGAGTGGTACACGGTCACCCGCAGCCGCTCGTGCCACCGGCAGAGTTCGGCGCCGTAACCCTCACCGCGGCCGCTGATGTCGAGCAGCCGGCGGGTGGTGGACAGGTCGACGACGAGAGCGAGCTTGCGTGCGGTCGCGGCGGCGAGTGACCGCAACCCGATCCGGACACTCTCGACGAACTGCGCGTCTTCCCCGTCGAACAGCGGTCCGCTGCCACCGAGGTCCCAGCTGACGGGCCGGTTTCCGCGCAGCGCGTCCAGGACGCCCATCCAGGCCGGAAAGTTGCGTTGGTCGACGGCCTGCACCACGGAGCCGAGGTAGTTTTCGCTGTCACGCGCGAGGAATTGCCGGGCCACGTCGCTGTTGTGGTAGCGATCGTCCCGCTTCTCGAGCAATCCCAGGCTGGCACAGGCGGTCAGCAGTGCGTCGGCCGGTCGTCGCTGAAGCCCCAACGACTCTTCCAGCGTTTCCACGGTGGCTCCGGTACCGCCGGCGATGTGCGTGAAGAGGTCCAGATCGACCGCCACCGCCAGCGTCTTGGCCGCCCAGAAGCCCCGGATGATCCGGAGCAGCGGCTGCGGGTCGGGCGCGGCGTCCGCGATCTGGTGCATGGAGCCTCCTGGCCTGTCGAACTCGAACCCTGCCAGGACGACCGTGCGGCATGAGCCGTGTCCGGCAAGGCGGATCCGGGGCAGCTTCCCGTGCAGCTCGCGCGGGAGTCCCGGTTCCCTTACGGGCACGGAGTACGGCCGGCCGCCTCGTAGCTTTCACCTGTGACCATTTCGCAGCAGGCACAACCGACGAGCCGGTTGCTCGTCCGCTCGACGGAGACAGACCCGTGCGAGCTGCTCGAACTGTTGCCCGGTCCCGAGCGCACGCTGGCTTGGGTCCGTGGGGACACCGGTTTCGTGGGGTGGGGGGAAGCCGCACGGCTGGAGGTGCGCGGTCCGGCACGGTTCGAAGAGGCCGACTCGTGGTGGCGGAACTTCGTCGCCGGACTCGACATCGACGACGCGGTCGGGGTGCCGGGCAGCGGACCGGTGGCGTTCGTCAGCATGGCTTTCGCCGACCAGCCCGCGAAGTCACTGGTGATCGTCCCCGAAGTCGTGGTCGCCCGGCGCGGCGAGCGGGCCTGGATCACCACGATCGGGCAGCCGCCGCACGGCAACCGGGTGGTGCCGGTGCGCCGGCCGCGCGCCGTGCGCTACGCCGACGGGGACTTCCCCGCGGACGCCTACCGATCGGCCGTTCGCGACGCCGTGGGCCACATCCGCGCCGGGCGGCTGGACAAAGTGGTACTGGCGCATGATGTGCTGGCGGTGGCCGAGGACGCGCTCGACGAGAGGTTCGTGCTCCGGCACCTGGCCGAGCACTACCCCCGGTGCTGGACCTATGCCGTCGACGGCCTCGTCGGGGCCACCCCCGAGCTGCTGATCCGGAAGACCGGGCTCCTCGTCGAATCGCGCGTGCTGGCCGGCACAGCTTGGCCCAGCGGTGACACGACCGGAGACGCGGTCGCGGCGGGGCTCCTGTTGTCGCCGAAGGACCGCCGTGAGCACGCTTTCGCCGCCGAGTCGCTGGTCGAGTCGTTGCGACCGCTCTGCCCCGCGTTGTCCACCGAAGGCCCGCACGTCCTGCGGTTGCCGAACGTCCAGCACCTGGCCACCGACGTGCGCGCCGAGCTCGCGGAACCGACGTGGCTCCTGCGCGTCGTCGAGGCGGTGCACCCCACCGCGGCCGTCGGAGGTGTGCCGCGCGAGGAAGCGACGCAGCTGATCGATCGGCTGGAGGGTATGGACCGCGGCAGGTACAGCGGTCCGGTGGGGTGGCTGGACGCCCGCGGTGACGGCGAGTGCGGTATCGCCTTGCGGTGCGCGCAGTTCGACGGCAGCACGGCCCGGCTCTTCGCCGGGTGCGGGATCGTCGGGACGTCCGATCCGGTGGGGGAGGCACGTGAGGCGAGCGCCAAGATGCGGCCCCTGCGAGATGCCATCGAGGGGGTGGTGACGTGAACTCCGCCCCACGGCCGTCTGCGGCCGCGAAGGCGCGGATCGTCGTCGACGAGCTGATCGCCAACGGGGTGACCCACGCCGTGCTGTGCCCGGGCTCCAGGAGCGCGCCGCTGGCGTTCGCGCTGCACCAGGCCGAGCGGGCGGGCCGGCTGAACCTGCACGTGCGGATCGACGAACGCAGCGCCGGCTTCCTCGCTGTCGGCCTCGCCAAGGCCACCGGCGCGCCCGTGCTCGTCGCGTGCACGTCCGGCACCGCCGTGGCGAACCTGCACCCCGCGGTGCTCGAAGCCGTCCACGGCCGGGTGCCGGTGATCGTCGTGACCGCGGACCGGCCGGCCGAACTGCTCCACGCCGGCGCCAGCCAGACCGTCAAGCAGCAGGGCATCCTCGGGATCGCGACGTTCGAAGTACCCCCCACGCGTCCCGGGCGCGAAGACGCGACCTGGCGATCGCTGATGTGCCGTGCGGCCGCGGTCGCCCGCGAAGCGCAGCCGGTGCACGTGAACGTGCCCTTCGAAGAGCCGCTGGTCCCCGACGACGACTCCTGGCCGGCCTCTTCGCGTCCGGTGTGGACCCGCACGGCCACCTCGACCCCGGTGCTGCGGCGCCCGGCCGGACTGCCCGGCCGGACACTGGTCGTGCTCGGCGACGACCGGCCGGAGCGGCTGGCGGCGGCCGCGTCGCTCGGGTGGCCGGTCGTGGCCGAGCCGATCGCCCCGGGCGGGCTGCGCGGCGGCTCGCTCCTGCTGGCCGGTCCGGTGCCCCCGGCGCTGCGCCCGGACGCGGTGGTCGTCGTCGGCCGGCCCACGCTCGCCCGCAGTGTGCGGCGGCTGCTCACCGAGGTTCCCTTCGTCCACGTGGTCGGCGATCCCGGTGCGTGGGCCGACACCGAGTTCGGCGCCTCCGTGGCGACGACCTGGCTGCCCGAAGGCGCGGTGGACCTCGCATGGAAGGAAGCCTGGCTGCGAGCGGCCCGCTACGCGGGCGGGGCGATCGACGGTTTCCTGGCGGGGGAGCGGTGGCCGACCGGCCTGCACGTCGCGCGGGACCTGGTCGAAGCCCTGCCGCCCGAGGCGGCCTTGTTCGTGGGAGCGTCCAACGCCATCCGCGACGTCGACTTCGCGGCACCGCGCAGGAACGACGTCCGCGTGTACGCGAACCGGGGCGTGGCGGGCATCGACGGCAACACCTCGACGGCGGCGGGTGTGGCGATCGCGCACGGAGCCGCCTACGCGCTGGTGGGCGACGTGACGTTCCTGCACGACCTGAACGGGTTGTCGGTCGGTCACGGAGAACCGGCCCCGAACCTCACCATCGTGGTCCTGAACGACGACGGTGGCGGCATCTTTTCGTTGCTGGAGCAAGGTGCACCCCGGCACGCCGAGAGTTTCGAGCGGATCTTCGGCACGCCGCACGGTGCCGACCTCGCCGGTCTTTGCGCGGGCTACCGGGTCGGCCACGTGGTGGTCGAGAGCGCGGACGCCTTCAATGCGGCTCTCGCGCGGCCGAGCGGCCTCCGGGTCATCGAGGTCAGGGCCGGCCGCGAAGGCCTTCGTGACGTGCACGAGCGACTTCGCGCCGCCGTAGCGGCCGCGCTCGAGCGCCTGGCGGGGGCGCCGGTGTGACCCGCGCGTCACCGGGCCTTCCGGGGCCGTCGCTGTCGTCGGTTCAGCGGCCGGAACCCGCCAGAAGTCGGGCCTTCACGGCCGCCCGGTCGATCTTTCCCGGCCCGCGCAGGGGCAGCTCAGCCGCGTACTGCAGCCGTTTCGGGGTCGACGCCGCGCCCAGCTCGGCCCGCACCGCGGCGCGCAGTTCGTCCGCGTCGCGCGGTTCACCGGCTGGGACGACCAGCGCCACCACCGCCTCGCCCCACTCGGCATCCGGCAGCCCGACGACACACGCGTCACGCACCCCTGGCTGGGTGGTCAGGCAGCGTTCGATCGCGTTGGCGGACACCTTCACCCCACCGGTGTTGATCATGTCGTCGGCGCGGCCGAGCACCTCGACCCGGCCGTCGGCGTGCCGCACCCCACGGTCGGAGGTGGTGAACCAGCCGTCTCGGAACGCCTCCGCCGTCAGGTCCGGCCGACGCCGGTAACCGTGCGCGAGAACATCGCCGGCGATGCGGATGCGGTCCCCGTCGACGTCGACGCGGACGCCGTCGAGGGGGACACCGTCGTAGACGCAGCCGCTGGCCGTTTCGCTCATCCCGTACGCGGGCACGATCGCCACCCCGGCCTCGGCGGCGCGTTCGCGCAGCGCGGCCGAGGTTGCCGCCGCGCCGAGGACGATCGCGTCGAAGGTTCGCGCCGCGGTGAGCCCGGCGCCGCCGTCGTCAAGCAGCCGGACCAGCTGGGTGGGGACGAGTGCGGTGTAGCGGGGGCCGCCCTTCAGCGTCGCTGCCGCGGTGGCGAAGGCGTCCGGCCGGAAGCCGTGGCCGGTCAGGAACGCCGGAGTCGTCGCGGCCAGCAGTGACCGGACCAGCACCTGCAGCCCGCCGATGTAGTGCGCCGGCGTCGCCAGCAGCCACTGCCCCGGCCCGCCGAGGCGGCGGTGAGTGGCCTCAGCGGACGCGATCAGCGCACGCGCCGACAACAGCACACCCTTGGGCGCGCCCGTCGACCCCGACGTGGCGATGATCACGGCGGTGTCGGGTTCGGCGGGCTCGGCGGGTGTCATCGCGTCCCGCAACGCGGGGTCGGTGAAGGGCAGCACGGCGGGGCCGCCGCTCAGCGCGTCCGCGACGGCCTGGCGCAGCGTTGCCAGGGCCTCGGGGGAGCCGTCGAGGTGGAGGGGGCGCAGGTCAGTAGTAATAGGGGACGTCCTTGAAGTCGGGGTCGCGTTTCTGCAGGAACGCGTCACGGCCTTCGACGGCCTCGTCCTGCATGTAGGCCAGGCGGGTGGTCTCGCCGGCGAACAGCTGCTGACCGACCATGCCGTCGTCGGTGAGGTTGAACGCGTACTTCAGCATCCGCTGGGCCGTCGGCGACTTACCGGCGATCGTCCACGCCCAGTCCAAGGCTTCTTTCTCGAGGTCGGCGTGCGGGACCACGGCGTTGACGGCGCCCATCCGGTGCATCTGCTCGGCGGAGTACTCCCGGCCGAGGAAGAAAATCTCCCGGGCGAACTTCTGGCCGACCATCTTCGCCAGGTAGGCCGAGCCGTAACCGCCGTCGAACGAGCCGACGTCGGCGTCGGTCTGCTTGAACTTCGCGTGCTCGGCCGAGGCGAGGGTGAGATCGCACACGACGTGCAGGGAGTGCCCGCCGCCCGCGGCCCAGCCCGGCACGACCGCGATGACCGGTTTCGGCAGGAACCGGATCAGCCGTTGGACCTCGAGGATGTGCAGCCGCCCGGCCCGGGCGGGGTCCACCGTGTCGGAGGTCTCGCCGCTGGCGTACTGATACCCGGAGCGTCCGCGAATACGCTGGTCACCACCGGAGCAGAACGCCCACCCGCCGTCCTTGGGCGACGGGCCGTTGCCGGTGAGCAGGACACAGCCGACGTCGGAGCTGAGCCGGGCGTGGTCGAGCGCCCGGTAGAGCTCGTCGACGGTGTGCGGGCGGAAGGCGTTGCGGACCTGCGGGCGGTCGAACGCGACCCGCACCACACGTTTGCCGCCACGGCTCTCAGCGGAGCGGTGGTAGGTGATGTCGGTGAAGGCGAAACCTTCGACCTCGGTCCACGCGGCCGGATCGAACAGCTCGGAAACCCGGGCGTCGGCCACATCGGGGGGAATGGTCACGGTCGCGGCTCCGATTCACGGTGGACTTTTCGCGAGCTGAGGCGACTTCGACCGTCCCGGTCGGGGGATGCGAGTCCGCTGCGCGATCAAGACCCAGTATGAGCTGATCGGCACCCCGGCAGGCAAGCCTGCCGGCACAACCGCACGAGATGTTCCTTTCGGGGCAGCCGGTACCCGCCTCATGAGGCATGGTGGCCGCCGGTGCCCCGGCTGATCCCGGACCGGCTGCCGATGTGCCTGTCCCACTGCCCTTCCGTGCAGGGTGACGCGTTCTCGCCCCGGCAGACTGGCGGCATCCCGAAGAAACCGGACCCGAGGTGGGCACCATGGACCCCGATTACCTCCCGCTGCTGCACGCCGGTCCGAACGAGACCGAGGACGCGTTGCGGCGCTGGATCGCCGTACTGCTCCAGGCCTACCTCGAAGCCGGGGACCCGGCAGCCGTGCGGGAGCACGTCGCCCGGGTTCAGGCGGGCGAAACCCCAGAGGTGCCGTTCGACGAAAGCGGGGTCGCCCGGTTCGGGGAGCTGCCGGACGCCGAGCTCGCCGGCGGACTCGACGCCTTGGCCGGGCTGGCGGGCGATCCGTCGCAGGTCGCCGAACTGGTTGTGCTGTACGCGTTTCCGGCCTGGGACGGTGATGCCGGCCGGTTCCGCCGGTACGAGCCGGCCACGGGGGTGTGGGAGCAGAGCTGGGACGGCGCGGGGCCCTGGGAACCGTGGGGGATGCCCCGGGCGGAGGACGTGATCGCCGAAGTCACGGCCACCGTCGTGCAGCCCGCGCTCGACGAGCTCGCCGCCGCCGGGGACACGGACGGCTACACGCCGGAGGAGATCGCGGCCACCATGCACCTGGTGCTGGAGCGCGTGCTCCGCGAAACGATCAGTGGTTGACGCACGTCTGGAGCAAGGATGACCCACCAATCCCCACCGGGGCTCTTCGAAAAGATGTACGCGTCCGTAGCGCGCAAAATGCACAAGGCCGGTAAGGCCCTGCAGGACCTGAGGGTGATGCAAGGCCATCAACCTGACGTCGACGTGTCGCAACTGGTCGCCTCGGGGACGATCCCGCTGACCCAGTTCGACTCGGTCGGCTCGAGCAGCACCGGCGAGACCGGCGAAGAGAGCGTGGCGCAGGTCGTCGTGCCCGAGAAGCCCGAGAAGCCCGAGAAGGACGACGAGGCCAAGAAGGACAGGCGCAAGCAGAAGCTGATCGCGGAGTGGGACGAAAAAGCCGAGAAGCTCCGCAACGACAAAGAGCTGGCCACGTCGCGCGCCGGGTTCGACGAAGTGCGCATCAAGAAGATCGCCGACGGGTACCAGGCTCAGGTCGAGAAGGGTGAGGAGGAGCTGAAGAAGGCCATCGCGAACATCGACAGCGGTGACTACCAGCGCAGGAAGCGGGAAGACGCCGAGTCCGCCGCCCGGGCGCGAGCCACGAGGGCCGAACAGGAGCAGTACTGGGCGAGGGTGCGGAAGATCGTCTCGCGGATCGGCGAATCGGGCTGGCTGGCGATCGACGCGAAGCTGGAAAGCACCACTTCGGGCAGTACGGCGCGGGACATGAGCATCAGCTGGCAGTCCTCTGTGGAGGGTCAGATCTCCGCGAAGCTGTCCCCGGACTGGCTCCGGGAGACCCTGGGTCGCTCGGACCTCGCCGGCCTCGACTGGGACGACGAGACGACCGTCGCCTGGCTCTACGCCGGGCTCGACGACGTGATCAGCAAGGACGGGGCCGGCACGGGGGTCCGCAAACCCGCGCGCAACACGCTGTTCTTCAGCGACGACACGAGCGGCCCCGAAGTCCCGGGCGCCGAACGGCTGCAGGAGCGTCTCGCCAAGCAGTCCCGTGGCGAGGCGAAAGCGAACCCGGTCCAGGCGCGCCTCACCGCCGAGCGGATGAAGCGGGAAAAGGGCCTCAAGTGACGGTGACGGCCGCGCTCCCCCCCGAGTGACTTGGAGAGACGTGGAAGCTTTCGTGGTGGGTCACGGCGGCCACTTCGGCACCGACACGTTCGTCCCGGTGGGACGGACGGTGAAGTTCTACGCCGAGTTCGACACCGCCCTGCTCGTGACCGCGAGCCTGCTCGGGCTGGCGAGCGGCGGTGCCACCGCGCGCCGGACGGTCGCGCACGACCCGCGGCGCGGGACCGACGACATCCGGAACTACGTGCTCACCCCTCACGTCGACGACACCGTGGCGCAGCACCTCGCCGCCCGGCCGCGCACCCCCGACGTGGTGGCGTTCTTCGTCGGCACCGGCGAATCGGCGGAGCCGGGCGTGCGGTGGCTGGCGCCGACGGCGGACGGCCTGCCGCTGTGCACCAGCCCGGTGGACTGCCGGGTGGCGTGGCCGAACCACGCCGCCGGGTGCCGCGGCCTGTTCGCCGCGGTGCCGGCGGAGTTCCCGGTCATCCACCTGCTGTGCTGCCGGGTCGACCACCTCACGTCCGGGACACCGCTGACGGTCGCCGTGGGCCACGAGCCGGAGGTCCGCTCGGACCGCGGCCGGCAGCCCGGTGCCGCGTTCCCCGCGGCCGACGGGCGCGTGGTCCCCGCGATCGTCACCAAGGCCCGGGACATCTCGCCCGTCGAGCTGGAGTCGCTGACCCCGCCGACGCAGGCCCAGCTCGTCACCGCCGTGCCCGACCGGCCGCCGGTCTGGGCGGGAATGCACGGTCTCGAGCCGGAGCAGCTGGCCCACGTGCGGGCCGCCGTGGCGTTTCACCCGGGCGAGGAGGCCCCTGCGGAACTCGGTGAGGCCTGGCGGCAGGAGGACTGGCGCAACGCCTTCTGGGCCTACTGCCACGCCGACGGGACGAGCGCGTCCGTCGGCGCCTACCTGCTGGCCTACGATGTCATCTCCGCGTGCCTCGACGATCCGGGCGAGAAGACGGTCCTGTCCGCGGACTGGCCCCGCCTGCTCGACCCGGGCCGCCACCCGAGTGCCGACGTCCCCGCCGACCGCTACGCCCTCCTCGAGGAACTCTCGGGGGAGCTGAGCAGGCTGCTGGTCCTGCGGGACGACACGCACGACGACGTGAGCGCGGTCGCGCGGTCGGTGGCCCCGGAGACGGCCGCGGCGTTCGGCGACCCGGAAGCCGATCCGGAGCTCTGGCTGGCCGCGTTCCGGGCCGGCGCACCGGCTCTGATCCATACCCGGCTGGCGGAACTGGTCGAGGGCCTGCGCGCTGAGGGCGAGCGGCTGGCCGCCGAGCTCGCGCCGTACTACGCGGACTTCGGCGCCCTGATCCACGCCATCGTCGAACGTGACGCCGAGTCGTCGGACGAGTAGCCGGTCCGGAGCGGGAACGCGGCCGTGCGTGGGTTCCCGATCAGGCAGCGCCGCTGCCTGGCCGGATGCCTGTGCGGCCGCGTTCCCGGGAGCGCCGCCGGGACAGGCTGTGCAGACCCGGGCCGCGGACGGCGGCCGGTCGTGACCGAGAGGAAAGCCGGATGCGGATCCGAACCAAGGCGGCCGCGGTCGCCGTGCTGCTGCTCACGGCGGCCTGCACGGCGGAACCGGCGACGCCGCCCGCCCCTTCGCCGGTTTCGCCGGTGCTGCCGGTACCGCCGGTGCCGGCTTTCGCGGCCGACGTCCAGCCGAAGCTCACGGAGGCGATGGCGCGGCTGCAGTTGCCCGGCGCGATCGTCTACGTAGACCTTCCCGGCCGGGGGACCTGGCTGGCGGCGCTGGGCTCGGCGACCACGGACGGCCGCGTCCCGATGAGCGTCGACGACCACGTGCGCGTCGGCAGCGTCACGAAGAGCCTGACCGCCGAAGTCGTGCTGCAGCTGGCCGACCAGGGCAAGCTGGGCCTCGACGACCCGGTGGCGAAGTACCTGCCGCAGGTCCCGGGCGGCGACCGGATCACGCTCCGCTCCCTGCTGGCGATGACCGCGGGACTGTACAACTTCACCGAAGACGACTACTTCAACCGGCTGCAGGACGTGGACCCGGCTCGGGCCTGGAGTGTGGACCAGGCGCTCGCGACGGCGTTCGCCCACCCGCCCTACTTCGCGCCGGGAGCGGGGTTCCACTACTCCAACACGAACTACGAGGTCCTCGGGCTGGTCGCCGAGAAGGTGGGCGGGGCACCGCTGAACTCGCTCTACCGCGACCTCGTGTTCAGCAGGCTGGGCATGACGTCCAGCGTCCTGCCCGCCTACGACGACGGGACGATCCCGCAACCCCACCCGCGCGGCTACATGTACGGCACCAACCTCGAGAACAACGACGCCTACAACGCCGCGATCAGCGGGAACAAGGCCGCGGCGCAGCTGTCGGTGCCGGCCGGCGTCGCGCCCAAGGACGTCACGGACCTGCCGGTCGCCGGGCCGGCCAGCGGCGGCCTGATCTCGACCGTGCGCGACATGGCGATCTGGGCGAAGGCGCTCGGCACCGGGCAGCTGCTCAAGCCGGCCACCCAGACGGCGCGCACCGCCTTCGACCCGGCCGGCAACTACGGCCTGGGCATGGAGAAGGCCGTGGGCGGGCTGATCGGCCACAACGGCGCGGTGCCCGGCTTCCAGACGTTCGTCGGCTACCAGCCCGCGACCGGCGCGAGCGTGGTCGTGGTGGCGAACCTCCTGCTGGCCCCGAACACGTACTTCGGCGCGGCCCTGCCGGCCGACTCCCTCGCCGGCGTCATCCAGCAGACCCTGCTCCCGGCCGGCTGACGGGGAACCACCTCGGCTCCGTCCCGTGTGGACAGTCCTGCCGACCTGCCTCGGTCTTGTCAGCCGAGGGGGTCGGCAGGATTTTTTCGGGTGCTCGCGCGGAAAGGCGGCCCCGGCCGGAGCCGGGACCGCCATGTCAGCCGTCAGCCGTTCGCCGCGGGCAGCCGCAGGGGCAGGGTGCGCACCCGGGTGCCGGTCGCCGCGCGGACGGCGTTGGCGATCGCCCCGGGCATCGTCCCGAGGGTCGGCTCGCCCGCGCCGAACGCCGGCTTGTCGGGGTGGCCGATCAGGATGATCTTGATCTCCCGCGGGATCTCGGTGAACCGGATCACGCGGTAGGCCTTGTCCGGGCGGGTGCTGTTCTCCTGCCACACCGTCGACGTCATCCGGTCTCCGGCGTAGGTGGCCTCTTCGTACAGCGTGCGGCTGACGCCCTGGATCACGTTGCCCTGGATCTGGTTGCGCAGCCCGTCGGGGTTGACGATCAGGCCGCAGTCGTGGGCCACGACGACGCGGTCGACCTTGACCGTGCCGGCCGCGTCCACCTGGACCTCGACCATGGTGGCGACGAAGGCGCCCGTCGTCTCGTACCGCTGGAACGCCACCCCCGCGCCCACGCGCTCGGCCAGCGGGTTCCGGTGCCGGTCGTGCCAGGTCTGCCAGTCACCGCGCAGCGCCTGGCAGACGGCCTGCGCGCGGGCGGCGTCGCTCACCACCGCGTCGGTGTCGCCGGGTTTCGCGGCCAGGGCCTCGATCCGGAGGTCGAGCGGATCGCGCCCGGCCCGCTCGGCCAGCTCGTCGAAGAACGACTCGTTGGCGAAGCTGTTGCTGAAACCGCCCAGCGACCGCAGCGCGCTCGAGCGCGGCAGCGTGTAGACGACCGGCAGCTGGGGGGCCCGCGGGTCCGCCGCGGTGGTGACGAAGCTGCGGACCAGCTTGGCCGGGGTGTGCTGGGGGAAGCGGTAGTTCACCGGGTAGTTGCGGGTCGCCTGGTTCACCTGGGTGGACGGCGGCAGCAGGTCCGGCGCGTTGCCCGTCAGCTTGCCCGCGAGGACGGACCCGGCCGCCGTGCGGACCGGCCTGCTGTTGGCGGACGGCGTGTAGAGCTTGTGCTGCCAGGCGGTGATCTTGCCGTCGGCGACGACGCCGCACAGGTCGTGCGCCTGCGCCGGGGCCGCGGGTTCCCAGCCGAAGTCGTCCTGCCGGGTCCACTGGACCTTGACCGGCTTGACCGTGGCCTGGGAGAGCAGGGCCGCGTCGGCGGCGACGTCGTCCGAGCCGTCGTGGCCGTAGCAGCCCGACGCCTCCACGTAGAGCACCTGCACCACGGCCTCGGCCAGGCCGAGCAGAGCGGCCAGCACGCGGCGGAGCTCGAACACGTTCTGGGAGCTGCACCAGATCGTGGCCTGGATGCCCGTGCCGCGGTCCGGGGCCGCCCGGACGTCGGCGACCGCGCAGGCCGCTCCCATCGGGCCGTGGAGGTAGAACGGGGTGTAGTACTGCTGCCGGTAGCCCCCGTCGAAGACGGTGAGGTCGGTGACCTCGTTGCGCTCCAGGCTCTGCGCGTAGCTGTTGGCCGGGTCCCGCAGGGTCTGCGGCAGCGTCTCCGGCGGCCACAGGGCGGGCCCGGGCGTCCACGGCACGGTGAGCGCGGTGGCCGCGCGGGCGGCGGCCCACTCGCTGCCGGCGACCACGCCGACGAAGTCGCCCTTGCGCACCAGCCGGGCCCCGCTCGGCACGCCGGTGATGACGGCGTCCGCGGCGAGGTGGGCGTTGCGGCCCGGCGGCCGCACGACCCGGCCGTGCTGCATCCCCTTGAGCCGCACGTCGCCCACGTACTCGAAGGTCGCGTCGAGCTTGCCCGGCAGGTCGACGCGCGGCACGCTGGTGCCGACCACGCGGTACTGCTCCGGCGGGACCAGCGGCGCCGCGACGTCGTTGGCGAGCACGGACTGCTCCAGCCCGGCGAGCTTGCCGTAGGTGATCGACTGCTGGGGCCGGGACCGGCGGAAGAACCGGCCGTCGCGCGCTTCGACGTCGTCGATCCCGACGTGGAAGTGGACCGCCGCCCGGCGGCGGAGCTCGGCGAACGCGGTGGCGGCGGCGCGCCGCAGTTCGGGGCCGCCGTTCTGCAGGGTCTTCGAGCCGAAGGTGCCGGCCTGCTCGGCACCGAGGCGGGTGTCGCCCTGCACCCACCGCACGTCGGCGACCGTGAGCCGCAGTTCCTCGGCGACGACCTGGGCCAGCGACGTCCGCACGCCGGTGCCCAGCTCGACCTTGCCGCTGTAGACGGTGATGGCGTCGCCGTCGAGGACGAGCCAGGACGCGCTCGTCGCCGGGGTGTCCGAGACGCGGACCGCGCCCCGGGGAGACGCGCCGGCCGCGGGCGGGGCGGTGGCACCGAGTGCGAAGCCGACGGCGATGACGCCGACCCCGGACAGGAACTGTCGGCGGCTGGGTGCGGTGGTCATCGGACCAGCTCCTCGGCGGCGGACCGGATGGCGGCGACGATGCGGGTGTGGGTCCCGCACCGGCACAGGTAGTTCTGCGGCCCGGTGGCCGAGGCGCCGGAGAGGAACTGCTCGACCTCGTCTTCCGAGGGCACCGCCCGGTTGCCGGCGGCCAGCCGGGCCTCGAGCCAGCCGAGGGCGCCCATGACCATGCCGTTGAGGCAGAACCCGCACTGCCCGGCCTGCAGCGCGACGAACGCCCGCTGCAGCGGGTGCGGGCGGTTGCCGCGCCCCTGCAGGCCGTCGAGCGTGCGGACCTCGGCCTGGTCGGCCACGGCGTGCACCTGGCGCACACACGATCTCGTGATCGCGCCGTCGACCAGCACCGTGCAGGCGCCGCACTGCGCGATGCCGCAGCCGAACTTGGGCCCGCGCACCCCGAGGGTGTCGCGGAGCCAGTACAGCAGCGGCTCGGACTGTTCTTCGGTGCCCGTGCCGGTGGACTGGTAGTCCGCCCGGACCGGGTGCCCGTTGAGCTTGATCTTGCGTTCCGCCATGTCCGCGCACCTCGAGGTCGTCCGGATGAACGGTTGTCAGCCTGGCGGCCGTCGTCGCGGCGGCGGCCGCCGCGACGGGCAGCGTCACGGGCAACAACCGGCGGGCCGTCCCGAGCCCGGCGTTGCCCTCGGGGGAACGGCCGGTCCGACGTCGCCGGACACCGCGCCGGCGGCCGATTGTCGGGCCGATCGGCGGCAGTCACCGGGCCGGTCGGCCCCTACCCTTCCTGAATCAGATTCACGTTCGGGTCGAGGAGGGCGCTATGATCGTTCGTGCCGTGGTCGGAGCCGTGCTGCAGGCGGCGGTGGTGCTGTCGGGCACCGCACCCGCGAACGCGCTGTCGGTCCCGCTCGCCGACTGGATGGGCGCGCTGCCCGGCATCGAGAACACCCCCTTGGCCGAGCTGCCGCTGCCCGGCACGCACGACTCGGCGACGGCGGATCTGAGCGCGGCGTCGGAGTGGTCGGCGGCCGGGCGCGCCGACTTCGGCGACGCCGCGCTCGCCTTCCTCCCCAAGTCCGCCGCCGCGGCGTGGTCCCGGGCCCAGCCGACGTCCGTCGGCCGCCAGCTCGAGGACGGCATCCGGTACCTGGACCTGCGGCTGAGCACCGAGCCCGACGGACACGTCTACCTCGAGCACGGCCTGCGGGGCCGGCCCGTCCGGCAGGTGCTCGACGAGGTGGGCGCGTTCGCCCACAGCCACCCGCGGGAAGTCGTCGTCCTGGGGCTCAACCGCTTCACCGCGTTCACCGACGCGTCCTACGGCGAACTCGAAAGTGCCGTCACGGCCACGGTGGGCGACCGGCTCGTGCCGTCTTCGGTGAGCCCGCGGGCGACCCTGCGGCAGTTGTGGGACCTCGGGCGCAACGTTGTGCTCGTCGACCAGTCCGGCCGGCTGGCGAACCTGGGGGCCCTCGACGCGAGCGCGGTGTACGCGCCGTGGCCGAACACCGCGGACGCCGCCGTCATGCTCGACGCGGCCCGGAAGGACCTGCTCGGCCACGACCACAGCCGGTTCTTCGGCTGGGGGGCGATCCTGACGCCGTCCGCGAGCGCGATCGTCGGCGGCGCCTTCCGCGGGGTCACGTCCCTGGCGGACTTCACCGTGCGGGACGCTCACCCGCCCGCCGCCGCCTGGCTCAGCGGCCTGGCGCCCGGGCGGAACCTGAACATCGTCACCACCGACTGGTACACCGATCCGGTGTGCGGCACGAGCTTTACCCGGCTGGTGCTGTCCCGGGTGGACGGTACCGATCCGCGCACCGCCCCGTGCGACGTCCGGTCCACGGGGTCCGGCACCCGGTGGGACGGCGGCGACTGGAGCGTGCACACCTGGGTCGACCTCACGTGGGACGCGCTCCCGGCGGCGACGGGCTACCAGGTCTCCCTGCGGCCGGCGCCCGGTGGCGGCTGCCAGGTGGGCACCACGGAAACCACGTCGGCCGCCGTCGCGCACCTCGACCGGCAGAACGTCGCCTGGGCGGAGTACCTCTGCGTGGGCAGTCAGTACGACGTGACCGTGCGGGCCATGGTCGCCGGCGGCTGGCAGCCGTGGTCGGCCGCCCGGCGGATCCGCCTCTGAGGTCCTCGCCGAGCCGCCGTCACTCGTCTTCGACGAGCTCGAAGAGCGCGAGCAGCAGGAGCGGGTGGAAGTCCGCGGACACCCCCTGGAGCTCGACGCCGGCGAACGAGACCGAAGTCGTGTCGCCCGCGGCCAGCGCCGACCGGTTGCGGTCGGCGACGACGTTCTCGGGGACGGCGCAGACCAGCTGCACGGAGTGCTCGTCCAGGACGAAGGAGACCCCGCCCCAGTCGCCGTGCGACCCGACCGCGGCGCCGGTCGCGACGTGCTGCGGGGCGAGGTCCAGCGCGTCCTGCCACAGGAGCGTCGCCGACACCTGGTCGACCTCGTTCGCGAGCAGGGTCATCAGCGAGCCGAACGTCGGGAAGCCCGGGATCGCGGTCCACCGGCCGTTGGCGTGGAACGACACCGGCCATTGGTGGGGGTCACCACCGTCCGCGCCGTCTCTGGCCGGCTCGTCGTCCGGCCGGGCGTCCTGCACGGTGTCCCAGTCCGACCAGGGATCGTCCGGGTTCTCGCTGCTGGTCATGCACGTCCTCCCGCCGGTTTTGCCGATGGGTGAACGGTATTCACCCCCGGCGGCCGGGACCGCGCCGAACGCGCAGCCGAAGGGGCAGGGACCACGGGGTTCCCGGACGGGCAGCTTCGGTGCACCGACAGGGGTGCCGTGTGGGCAGCGCCGCCGCGGCGCCGCGGGGGCAGGCTGACTCTTGTCCCCGGCCCACGACCGGCAAGGAGAGCCATGTTCGTCATCCTCGGGCACGGCGAATCGGACGGCGAGTGCTTCATCGAAGAAGGCACCCGCGTCCACCGCTACTCGGCCACCGTCGACCGGCTGCTGGCGGGCGAGCTGCAACTGGTGCTCTACAACGACCTCGGGCGCGGCCCGGACAGCCTGCTCCGGCTCTTCCCGGCGCGGACGATCGAGGAGTGGTCGGCCGACGAGCCGGACCGGATGATCGGCAACACCGCCTTCACGTCGCTCGATTCCGCGGAGCTGGCCGGCCTGGTCGCCATGCGGGACGAACCACCGGCCGCCGCCGACGGCGTCCACGTCGTCGGCTGGGCCGGGAGCCACGTCCTGCCCGGCACGGCGCTCTGCTCGGCTCCCGGCACGTGCGCGCCGCCCCACCACACCTGCCAGGGCGTCTTCGCGTCGCTGAACGGCGAAACCGACCTCCACCTGCTTTCCTGCGACGCCTCGGGTGACGTCGAGGAGTTCGAGGACGAGGGCTCGGACGGCGAGGCCGACGAAGGGCAGTGGCTGCTGCCGTGGGAGACCGTCGACGACGACTTCGCGGACGGCACCGACCTCGGTTCCCTGCTGCAGGAATGGGTCGGCCACTACAAGAACGCCGACCACGCGGCGTGGCAGCAGCTCACCGCCACCACCACCAGTGCGCAGGCGCAACGGTTCCACGCCCTGCTGATGGAGCGGCCGGAGTTCGCGGAGTGGTCCTACCGGCACGCGCTGACCGACCTCGTCACGCGGTCGAGTGCGCTGTCGCCGGGCACGTTGTTCATGTGGGCCACCGACACGGCGGACGCCGTCGGGTACCTCTGGGAGACCGGCAACTTCCCCGAGTACTTCGTCCGCGGTGCGCTCGAGACGCTCCGGGAACCCGGCGGCCGGCAGATCGTGGGGGCCCGGATCCACGATCTCGACGACGAGATCCGGACGTACTGCACGCAGCACAGCGCGGAACTGGGGTACGCGGTCGGCGACCGCTTGTGCCGGACCTGGTCCGCGGACCGGGTGTACGACTGGGCGAAGCACCCCGGGAACGCCTGGCTCGTCGACGCCGTCGCCGCGGACTGCCCCGACCTGGTCGTCAAGGTGCGGGCGGAACTGACCCGGCTCGGCGCCTCGCCGGACGGGTTCCCGCCGGGGCTGCGAAAACTGCTGGCCGGGTGAGGAAAGGCCGCGCTGCCCGCGGCCCTGCGCGTTGGGGCACCGCCCGCCTCCGGCGGCGCCGGAGACTGGTGGACGCCGGACCACGCACGCCGGCGAACGAGCGGAAAGCGGGAACCCATGTCGGAGATGTCGGGCGTCGGCGGAGCTTTCGGCTGGCTCCCCGCCGAAGTCACCACTGAGCAACTGGTCACCCTCAGCTCGGGCCGCGGCCGCAACGTCCCCCGGACCCTCGGGAGCCTGAATCCCACGGACGGGACGGGGGCGATCGTCTACAACCTCTTCGCGCGCTGGGTCGCCGTCAAGTTCTCCGAGCTCGGCTTCGACGTCGACCACGGCTGGGAGGCCTACGAGGACGCCCTCGGCTGGCTGGGGGCAAACCCCCGCTACGAGCGCGGCCGGCCGGCCGTGCCGCACGAGCTCGTGGAGCCGCGCCGCCGGCTGAGCGAGTGGTACGAGGAGAAGTTCCTGGGTGACCTCGCCGACGTGCTGCGGGCGGCCACGAAGGACCGCACGGGGTTCGAGGAGAAGAAGTTCCGCGCGAGCGTCCACCAGCGGGCGTCGGCGCAGGAGCGGTCCCTGCGGGAGATGGCCGCCCGGGTCGACGAAAGCCACCCGGAGCTGACGACCACGATCGGGACGCTGCGGCAGGCCGTCCACGCCTTCGAGCCGGTCGGCGGGTTCGCCGGGAAGGACAAGCTCTTCGAGCTCACGGACCAGGCCTACACGGTCCTGCTCACCGCACGCGCCCGGCTGAAGGCCGCCGCGGCGAAGGAGGATCCCGGCGACGAGGGCGGGGCCTTCGGCGCGCCGGCGAACGCCGTCCTGCGCGAGGCGCGGAACTACGCGCTGCAGTACGAAAACACGGTGGTCGCGCTCAAGAACCTCTTCGACGAGCTCGACAAGTGGATCGCGACCCGGACCGATGCCTACGTCGACAAGAACTTCGACACGCTGTACCCGCAGACCCGGGGGATCGTGCTGACGATCAAGACCGCCGCCACCGGGCTCGGCGTCGTCTCCGGGATCCTCGCCGCCACCGGCGCCGCGCTGCCCGTGGCCACGGCCGTCGGGGTCCTCGCCGGGATCACCGGTGGTGCCGGCTTGGCGCTCGACAAGGTCAACCGCTGGGCGCGGAAGCGATCGGACCGCGGCGACACCGCGACCCGCGTCAGTGCGCTCACGGCGGGCCGCGCCCGGACCGACGAAGAGCTCGCCGTGGCCGCGGCCGGAATCGGGGAAAAGCCGTTGACGGTGGGCAAAGTCGGCGGCACGGTGCTGGAGAAGGGCGCGTCGGTGCTCAACCACGTGGCGCACTCCGGGGCGGTCAGCGCGGCGGGGCACATCGCGTCGGGTGTCGCCCACGCGACGGGCGGGATCACCGCCGTCGTCGGGGTGGGTACCACGATCCTGGACTGGCGCAGTTACGCCGCGGCGCAGGAGCTGAGCCTTCGCCAGGTGGTGTCCTCGGCGCAGGCGCAGCGGGCCGAACAGCTCGTGCGGATGGTCGCCGACGCGGTCCAGGCCCGCAAGAACGGCGTCCGGCTGGCCAACGCCGAGGTGCTCGCGATCGCCCGGAACGGGATCACCTTGAAGGCCGAGAACGGCGTGGAGCTGTTCATCGACGAGAGCGGCGGCTTCCGGCGGCTCGAGACCCTGGACCTGATCCGGACGAAGGTGCGGCGGCACGCGACCCTCGGCACCGGCCGGCTCACCTACATCCTCGACTGGGAACGCTCGGTGTGGCGCGAGCCGGCGGACGACGACCACGTCGCCGAAGTGCAGGTGCCGGCGACCCGGTCGGGCGACGGTGTCGACGTCGACCTGGTCCTCGGGGTCACGTCCGAAGCGGAGCTCACCCCCCGGTCGATCTCCGCGGGCAAGACCGTGTCGCTGCGGAACCTGCGCACGGCGTTCCTCGAGCGGGTCGAGGAGGACCACCTCGAAGGCATCCCCCGGGGCAGCCTCGAATACAGCGTCGTCTCGGCGGCCTGCTACGCCTGGGACACCGACTCCGGCCAGGTCGGCGACCTCCCGCCGGAGGCGAAGCCGATCCGGAAGGGACGCTGGTTCGGCTACCCGCTGGCCGCCGTCGCGTCCACGAGCATCCTCGAGCCGGAAAAGGGAAAGCTCGCCTACATCCGGGGCTGGGCCTGGATGAACGTGAACACGGGGGAGGCCACGGTGCAGTACGCCGAGCCCCCGGTCCTGTTCCCCGACGACCCGCCGGAGCTGACCACCGGTGGTTTCGACGGAGCGGACGCGGTCCCGGCCGGCTTCACCCTTCCTTCGGTGGCCGCCATCTTCGAGGCGCTGCTCGCCGATTTCGACGACCGCCACGGCGGCGGGGTCCGGGCGACCGCCGGTTCCGACGACCTGTTCGTCCTGCGCAGCCGGGAGTCCACCGCGTGCGGCGTCTGGGACGGCGTGGACAAAGCCGCGGTGGACCACTTGCGCGGGGACGAGATCCCGACCTACGACGAGACGTCCGGCACCTGGACGTTGTACTACGCGCTTCCCGTGGTGGGCATCGCCGGTGCCGTGCCCGGCTACGCCCTCGGCTGTTTCACGCTGGACGAGCGGGCCGGGACGTCGGAGTGGAGCCTGGACCCGGACATGCCGGTGGTCCTCGACGCCGGCTTCACGGCCGAGATCCACACCGACCGGCCACTCGACGCGCACGTGATCGAGGAGTACCAGGGTTGAGCACCGCGACGGCGGGAGGCCCGGAGCCCCGGTGGAAGGCCCGGGGGTGGCGCCCCCCGGGCGGCGGACGCGTCCTGGACGCCACGGCCGCGCGCGTCGACCTGCGGCAGGGAGCCGCCCTCTGCTTCGCGGCCCGGTTCCGCGCTTACCTGGGACGGGTGGTCCGGGAGATCGGCGCCGACCCGGAGTCGTGCGCCTTCGAGATCGACGTCCCCGCCGCGGCCTACGTCGCGCTCGACCGCAGGCTGGACCGGTTTCCCGGGTTCGACCTCGCGCTGACCTGGTCGGAGGTGCACGGCTGGGCGGTGGCGCTGGAACACGACACCGGCCTCGACAGCACGGTCCTGGCCTACCTGGGCGGTCCCCGTGTGTTGCCCGCCCCCGAGGTGGTGGCCGCGTTCCTCGACGCCGTCCACACCGATGCCGACGTCGGCCAGCTGCCCCCGCCGAGCTTCCGCGCCGCCGGGCGGCACGGGGAACTGGCGGCACGGCTGCCCCGCGCGGCTTGGCCTCGCCGCGACGCCGGCTCGCCCGCCGGACCGCACCGGGATCCCGCGTGACCGCGCGGCGTGGCCACCGCCCGACCGGAAGGAACCGGAAAGATGCGTGATCTCATCGTCAGCGGCCACGGCTCGTTCGATCCGAAGACGGATCCGCCCCGGGTCAAGCTCGGCGCCGGCCAGCGGCTGAAGGTCTACCAGGAGCCGCTGCACCTGCTCTCGGACGAGAAGGGCCGCGACCTCGAGCAGCTCGTCCCCGCAGCGCTCGAGCACCCGGTGCGGACGTTCGAACCCGGCGAGTGGTGTCCCAACTACACCATCACCCCGCCGTTCGGCCTGGACGTCCACCGGGTCGACCCGGACGACCCGGGCTTCCGCCAGCTCGTGCCCGACCGGAACCGGCTGCTCGCGGAGATCCTCGCCGACGGCGCCAACGCGGGCTGCACCGTCTACTGGGCGGCCTGTCTCGCGGTGCGGCTGAACTCCGTCGGCGGGAACACCGTCGGGGTCAACACCGGCTGGGACGGCACGTCCCGTGACCAGCGTTCGTCGCCCGCGCTGCCGGCCGCCGGGCTCGTGGCGGAGGTCCGGGCGCGGCCCGACCACCACCCGTCCACTGAGGACGGTCGCTACGTGGACCTCCTCGCCCGGCACGCCTACCCCTCCGGCGGCCGGCCGACCGAATCCGTCCTCACCATGCTGGCTTTCCTCGCCGCGGCCGCGAGGCGCGGGCCGGCCGCGCTGATCGACGTGTTCGCCAAGGATCTGAACGAAGAGGACCGACGGGGGTTCCTGCTCAACGACACCTTCCGCTGGTGGCTCGCGGAGAACGGGCTGCGCATCCCCGGTGAGATCACCGATCCGGTGCTGCGGAACCAGGATCCCCGGTTCTGGACCCCCGGGGGCGAGGCGCTCGACGACGCCGCGGTCCTGCCGGTCCTCGCCGCCGGGAACGCCGCGGCGCTCGCCGCGCTCGAGCCGGATCACCCGGTCCAGGCCGTGGTGACACCCAGCGGGCTGCTGCTCGTCGGCGGCGAGCACCCGGCCGCGGTGATCGAGTACGTCACGGCCGATCCGGCGCACGCGTTCGCCGCGGTCAACCGGACCGTCGTCGACGGGCAACCGCACCTCGTGGTCATCGACTGCCCACCGGCTTCGCGCGGTCCCGTCTACCAGGCGCTCGGTGATCTCGGTGAGCCGAGCATCTGGTTCGACGTCCCGCCCGGCGCCGTCGCCGGGCCGGACACCTGGGACTGGGACGACCTGGCGCTGCGCAACCGGTCGGCGCTCGACGACCTGTGGCGGGGCCAGGAGATCCCGTTCCTGGCCGACGACGCCGTGGTGCTGCTCGGACCCGGCGAGTACTTCACCGCCGAGCACATCGCCCGGGTGCGCGCACTGGGCACGGAATACGAGGGCGTCTTGCGGAACAACGTCCTGACCGGGTACGACGTCACCGGCTGCCCGCCGCACTTGCGGGCGGCGTTCGCGCAGAACCTCGAGCTCGCCGGCATCCCGGCAGGCAAGCTCGACTTCGTCGAGTGAACCTGCCGTGTACCCGCCCACCCGGATCCTTCACCGGTCGGCTGCGGCGTCTCCGGCCGACTCCGTGATCGTGAACAGGGTTTCGATGCCGATCTGCTGGAGTACCCGCCGCACCGGTCGCGCCGGGGCGACGACCGCGAACGGCACCCCGGCGACCGCGCAGCCGGCGTGCGCGGCCACCAGGACGCTGACGCCGAGGGCGTCGCATTCGAGCACACCCCGCAGGTCCACCGCCACCGCGGTCGCTCGCTCGTGGACGGTCTCGAGCTGGGCGGCCAGTGCCGGGCAGGTGGCCCAGTCGAGGCGGCCCGCCACCGACACCACCGTGACGGATCCGCTGCTGCGCACCCGTATCTTGAGCCGCTGCGCGGAGGTGGCGGGGGACGGCGGGGCGGGGTTCGGCGCGGGGGTTTCCCGCGGGGTGTCGAGGACGGTCATGACAACGACTGTGCCGAAGCCGGGCCGCCGCGGGCAAGGCGTTCCGGTCCATCGTGGACGATCGGCCGGGGGCCGGGCCCGACCGGCCTGTCCGGCCGGGCCCGCGCCGGCCGATCAGTCGACGCAGGGAATGCCGCCACCATCGACGGTACCGTCCGGCGGGGGCGCGACCGGGGTGTCGGCCGCACCGGTCGCTTCGGCCGGGTTCGCCGGGTGCGGCAGCCGGAAGTCCGCCCCCAGGACCACGAGCACGTGTCCGGCCGCCACCGACCCGGTGGCCCGCACGGGCAACCCGCCGAGCAGCTTCGCGGCCAGCAGGGCGTCGGCCGCGGCCCCCGGCCCGTAGTCCACTTTGGTCCGCTTGCCCCGGGTGTGGCGCGCCGAGCCGTCCCGGAACCCGTGCTGCTTCAGCAGATCCGCGACCGACGCGGCCGGCCCGGTGCGGCCGGACGCGTCGAGCACGTCGGCGACCGACCGGGGGACCGGCGCCGCCGGCTCGAACACCTGCCGGACCGCCGCCCGCACCTTCTCGACGTCGACCTCGTTCACGTCCTGGCCGTCGACCTCGGCGAAACCCTCGACCGGCAGCGTGGAGAACTCGAGGTTCCCGCCGGTGAGGTCGCGGGCCTGCCGGACGAACGCGAGCAGGTCCCAGCCCGCCGACACCACGACGTCCTTGCGCGCGGTTTCGATCAGCGCGCCGAGCTGCCCGAGGTCGGTGAAGGTACCGGCGGTCCGGAGTTTGTGCGTCACCGACGCGAGGAAAGCCTGCTGCCGGTGGGTCCGGTCGAGGTCCCCGTTGGTCAGGCCGTGCCGCTGGCGCACGAACGCCAGCGCGCGGGCCCCGTCGAGGACCTGCCGGCCGGCGGGGAAGTCCGCGCCGGAGTAGCTGTCCCGGACCGGGTGGTTCAGGCACACCTCGACGCCGCCGAGCGCGTCGGCCAGGTCGTAGAACCCGGCGAGGTTGACCTCGGCGAAGCGGTCGATCGGGACGTCGAGGAAGTCGCGCACGGTGCGCAGGGTCGCTCCGCGGCCGGCCTCGCGGCCGCGGGACTCCAGGTCGGCCCGGTCGGTGACGCCTTGGCGCCGGAGCGCCGTCTCCGCGTGGAACTTCGCCAGGCCGTAGGCTTCCTTGATCTTGGCGTGGGTCCGCCCGGGAATGCCGCGGACCGCCACGTAGTCGTCACGCGGGATGGACACCGCGGTCGCGCGCCCGCCGCCCGCGGGCAGGTGCAGCAGGATGAGCGTGTTGGTGTTGTACCCGCCTTCGGTGCCGTCGCCCGCGTGGAGCCGGTCGAGGATCTCCGGCGGCAGCATGGCGCCGTCCTGGTCCTTCCGCGAGTCGAGACCGATCAGCAGGATGTTCAAGGCGCCGCCGGTGGAGCGGGCGCCGCCGGCGAGGGCGTCGGAGGTCTGCACGCCGTCGAGCAGGCGGCCGGCCGTCGTCGCCGCGATCCCGGTGCACACCAGGACCAACGCCGACGCCGTAGCGGCGAACACCTTGCCCGCCGTCAGGAGTGGGTGGCGGCGGCGGCGGGACCGCCGGGTCCGAAACGGTGACTGCTGCTGGTGCACGGGGTTCCCCTTCGGTTTTCGTCTCCCAAGGGGGATGCGCGGCCCGGCCCGCCGGTTGGCCGTCCGGTCCGGTGACCCCGCTCACCAGCGCGAACGGGCCGGCGAACGCAGTCCGGCCGGCCAGGCCGATCGGCTGTGGCTCAGTTCGGGGAGGGGCTCGCCACCCCGGGCGGTTCCTGGGTGGTGAGCGAGGACGTGTTCGCCAGCCAGACGCCCCCGTCGTCGTCGACGATCAGCACGATGCCGGCCTCCTGCGACTGCCGCACCCATTCGAACAGCTGCAGTTCGTCGAAGGTGGTGGTGAACAGGTGCTGGAGCTGGTCCTCCCCGACCCAGCAGTCGGTGCCCTGCACCTTCACCTGCCACCACGTCCGGTCGTCGGCGTCGGTCAGCACACCCAGTTTCTCGCAGTCGGGGATGACCAGCGCGCGGTGCAGGAGGTAGTCCCGGAGGGGATACGCGACGGTGTCGTTGATCCAGCCGATGAAGTCGCCGTCCATGACCATGGTGTCGTCGCAGGTCTCGCAGGCCGGAAGCACGTGCGTCGCGACGCGAACGCCGGTCGCGGTCTCCACGACGAGCAGTTCGCCGAGCCTGCCGATGACGGTGCAGGTCGGCGTCGCTTGGTACAGGTCGAGCAGGCGGATCACCTTCCCGCCGCTGAGCTGCACGCACCGATCGGCGGTAGCCGTTTTCGCGGATACCGGTTCCAGTGTGTCGAGAACCGTTCTGGGCAGGGGAAACGTCGTGTTGTCCTGCCAGATGAGCAACTGGGTGCCGCTGTCGTACCGCGCCCGAGGCAGGCCGACCGGCGGAAGCTGTTCCGGCAAAGGCTTTTCCGGATCCGGCGGGGTCAACTTCGCCATGTCGAAGAAGGCCTTGCGGCCTTTGGCTCGGAGGAAGTACGCGGGTATCCTGTACTTCTTCCGCGCGTCCGCCGCATTGTCCGTTGTCATCAGCATTTCCGGCCTGCCGTCGAGGGCGAACCGCAGGCCCTCGACGGTCACCGTTCTGGTTGCGCTGTCGTAGCTCGCCTCGGGCAGTGTTTCCGCCCACGCGGTCAACGCACTCGGGGGAACGGGCTGGTCGCGCTTCTTTCCGCTCTGCTCGGGCTTCAGGTCGCCGGCGCCCACGAACGTCAACAGCTCGATCGGGCAGAACGCGTCCTCGTCGACGCAGACCACGCACCGCGGTAGTTCACCGGTGACCAGCTTGAATTCGAGCGCGGCTTCGAGCGCGGTTTCCTGCGTGTCACCGGCGTCGAAGGCGTACCAGCCTTCCGCCGGGACCACGCCTCCCACGTGAACCAGGTAGACGTGACGCTCCGCGTAGCCGGCGGGCCGGACCGGGTTCCGCTCGATGTGCGTGAGCTTCTTTTCCTGTCGCCGCAGGGCCACCACGACCGGGTCGGTATCGGACACCTCGAACTCGCGCCGCGAACACTCGCCTGCGGGGACCGAGTACGCGACCCGGCCCTTGTGCTTGAGGGTGCCGAACAGGAAACGGAGATCGGACAGGCCGGTACCGGCCAGCAGTGACTTGAACGACCGGTCCGGGATCCGGTTCGGCTCGGCCTGGTTCACCGTCCACACCGTGACGAGCTTGTCGAGCGGTGCCGACCACTTGTGGTAGTCGTGGACGAACTCGACCGTCTCGTCAGGTCCGGGCCGCGCGTCCGGGAAGTTCGCCTCGGTGTAAGCAAGCAGTTCCCGCACCCGGACCAGGTCCCGTTCCAGCTCCAGCACGTCGGTCTGGTGCTGCCGGGCGGTCTGCTCGGCCCTCTTCTGCGCCGCGTCCAACCTGGTCGGCGCGGACTTCGCCGCGGTTTTCGCCGGCGCTGGAGGTGGCGCCGGCGCAGGGTAGGCGGCGTTCTTCGCGGCCCACAGCTTGTGGTACGCCGTGTCCAGGAGGTCCGCGATCCGAGATCGGTGTTTCCGGTACCAGTCGAGGGCGTTGGTCTGGCTCGTCTTGCTCAGGTCCACGAGGTTGCCGGCACCCGGGTGGAAGTTGTCGGTTCCGCCGTACCAGACGTGCAGATTTTTGAACGCCGGCAGGTTCGGAGTGGCGTGCACCTGGCTGCAGGACGTGCTTTCCAGCGGGGTGCCGAGGATCAGCGTGATGTGGAAGGTCGAAAACGCCGGGCACTGGTAGACGGCCGAGACCGTGGAATGGGGGTTCTGCCTGGTCCAGGTCGAGTTGCCCAGCTTGAGCACGAGGGGCGGGAACGGTCTACCGGGACCACCGGGCGTCGACATGCGGTTCACCTCCTGGGGATGGCCGACTCCAGGGTGCGCGCGCGGCCGGCGACCACGGTTGCCTCGTGGGGCAGTGGCGCGGGCAAGCTCACCCGGTGCCGTGGCTCACCGTGCAGACGAGCACGACGCCGGCGCCGATGAGCGCCAGGCCCGCCGCCAGGCCCAGGGTGATCGGTTCGCCGAAGAACACCCGATTGGCCAGTGCTACCAGGGCGATACCCCCGCCCGACCAGACCGCGTAGACGATCGTGATGGACAGCCCGAGCCGCACGACCTGCGCGTCGAGGAAGAAGGAAAGACCGTAGCCCGCGACGACGCCGACGGCGGGCAGCCAGCGCGTCAGGCCGTCGGAGAGCCGGAGGCAGACCGTCGCGAACACCTCGACCAGCACCGCAAGTCCGAGCAGGAGCCACTTCAGCATGCGAACACCTCGAGCGTCACGGCGTGACCGTGGAATCGGAAAAGGGCAACCACTGGTCGACGACCGGGAACACCAGGTACCACAGGCCGAAGGCGATCAGCACGGCCGTCGCGGCCAGAATGGCCGTCTTCAGGAGTGCACCGCCCGGGAGCGCGCGCCACAGCAACCCGTACACCTCACGCCCCCAGTTCCGCGGGCCTGCCGGGCTGCCGCGCCTTGTCCTGCGTCCGCGCCAGTTCGCCGAACACGATCAGCCGCTGCTTGTTGCTCCACTTCGGATTGCACGTCGTGAGCGTGATGCTCGCGACCTTCGGCGGCGTGCCCGGCGCGTCCGGCACCGGCGCGACCACCGACGTCCGGGTCGGGGCGACCACTTCGCTGCGCGTGACGACGTAGACGAACCACTGCGTCCGCGTTTCCACCACCAGCGCGTCGCCCGCGTGGAGCCGGTCCAGGTTCCAGAAGACGCTCGGCGAGCGGTGCCCGGCCACCGCGAAGTTCCCCACCCCGCCGGGTGACTGGGTGCCGGGGTAGTGCCCGGGTCCCTGGCGCAGCGCCGCCTGGGTGACCCCTTCGACGATCGTCCAGTGTGCGCCGAGCGCCGGTGCGTACAGCCGCGAGAACGGCGCTCCGGAATCCGGCGCCGCCGGTGCGGCGGCCGGTGCGGCCGTCCCGTTCCACAGCTGGTCCAGCTGCTGGTCGGCGTGCTGTTGAGCCGCCTCGTACTCGGCCGACTTGCCCCAGATCTCCCACGCGGCCAGCAGACCCAGCACGACCGCGAAGGTGAGGATCAGCTCGGCCAGTGTCCGGACGGCCGTGCGCAGGACGCGCAGCGGCGCCGGTGGTGGTGGGTACACGCGGGTGCCCGCGGTGGCGACCATCCCGACCTCCTTCCCGCTCCTGATCCGTGGGTCCCACCCTCGGCCGGCCGGGGGTGGATCACCGCTCCCGTTCGGGCAGCTTTTCGGCCCGCGCCGGAAGCCGGGGGCCGTCCCCGCCTTCGCAGCCCGGCCCGATCAGGCAGCCCGGCGTGCCCCCATCGGCGGGCCGAAAGTGAGCGGGGGCGACAGCGGCCGGCTCGTAGCGTGAGCGGTGCTCGCCGTCGCCGACCGGAAAAGAGTGCGCGCATGCGGTTCCCGTCTTCGGTACCGGTCCTCGCCGTCACCGCCCTGCTGCTCATCGGGACGGCGGTGCCCGCGCGCGCCGACGACGCGCCGACCACGGTGGCGGGGCTGCTCACGCACTACCTGGACCTGGGGCACGAGGCCGAAGCGGTCAACGAGCAGCTGCTCGGGGCGCAGGACGACCTGACAGCGGCCCAGCAGGCCGCGCGGACCGCGAGCGCCGCCGCGGCCGCCGCCACCCAGCGGTGGCAGCAGGCGCAGGGCGTGGCCGACGGACGGGCGGCGAGCGAGCAGCGGCTCGTCGCCCTGCTCGCGACGACCCGCGGTGACGACCCGCTGCGTGACCTGCTGCTCACCGGGGACGTCGGTCAGTTCCGGGCCGCGGCGGACGCCGGTCTGCTGGCCGGGTTCACCGACGACTCCGCGTTGCGTGAGGCCGACGCCGAAGCCGCCGGCGCGGCTACGCTCCGGCAGCAGGCCACGACCCGGGAGGCGACCGCCGCGGCCGCCGAGAGCAAGGCTCAGGCCGCCGCGGACGCGGTCCGGACCCGCCGCGACGCGCTGGCCGGGAAGATCTCGGCCGTCCGCGCCGCCCTCGACGCGATCCCCGCCGACCAGAAGTCGCTCCTGCAGACCGACGCCGCCGCGCCCGCGGGCCCGGTCGCCGTGCCGGCGGGGGCGGTGGGCACGATCCTGGCCTTCGCGCTGGCCCAGCTCGGCAAGCCGTACGTCTGGGGGGCGACCGGGCCGGACTCCTACGACTGCTCCGGGCTGGTGCAGACGTCGTACGCGGCGGCGGGTGTGCGCATCCCCCGCGTCTCGGCGGCCCAGGCGACCGTGGGCCGGGTGGTGGGCCGGGCCGAGGTGCGGGCGGGCGACCTGATCTTCTTCTACCGCCCGGTGCAGCACGTCGCACTGGCCCTGGACGGGACCCGGGCCGTGCAGGCGGCGACGTTCGGCCAGCCGGTCAAGATCTCGCCGATCGACGCGATCGGCCCGATCACGGTGATCAGAAGACTGCTTCCCGGAGAGTAGCGGCCCCAGTGACGCCTGTAACGGTGAGTAACGAAATTTGACATAACGATGGCGCATGTCCCACTTTTGAGGTACGAATAGACGAAGTCGACTGGCCGAACGGCGGAATAGAGCCACCTGTTCCGTGACTGTGTGTGCCTGATCGCCGTCATTCCAGGGGGACAGACCGGTGGAGGTTGCCCGTGCGCTTCGACACCACGCCGATGCCGCGGACGCCGATGCCGGGCGACGGCTCGACCCAGCGCGGAGCGCGCTCGTTGACCGTCGAGGACCTGCTCGCCGACCTGCTCCTGCGGGACGCCCGGGTGCTCGCCGGCGGTCGCGGCACCGACCGGCCGGTCGTGGACATGCAGTGGTGGGGCGGCAACGAACTGCCCGAGTGCACCGACCAGATCCTCGTCCACGAGAGCGCCGACGGGCTGCCGCCCTACCTCCTGGAGGCGGGCCTGCGCCGGGCCCGTGACGGTGGGGCGAGCGCCGTTCTGCTGGTCGGGGCCCACAGCCCCCCGATCTCCTCGACGATCCGGCTGGCCGACCGGCTGACGATCCCGCTGATCGCGGTGGAGTCCGAAGAACCCCGGTCGTTCGCGCACGCACTGGCCGTCCTGCTCCGCTCGCCGCAGCTGACCCGGGCGGCGCAGGTCGAGGCGCTCGTGCGCCGGCTGCGATCCCGGCGGCGGACTCCGGACGTCGTGCTGGGCGCGCTGCGCGACGTCGCCGGTCTCGAAGCGACCGTGCTCGCCGGGGACGGGTCGCTCCTGCTCGGCGCGGCCCAGCCGTTGCCCGGCTCCGCCCGCCTCGACCTGGCCGTGCCGCAGCAGCTCCCGGTCACCGGCGGCACCCTGCTGCTGCAGCCCGTGTACGGGCCGGCCGCCCGCGGCACCGTCGCGTGGCTCGCGCTGCGGCTCGAGTCCAGCCGGCCCTACGTCGTCGAGAACGCCGCCGATCTGCTGTCCATCCTCGAACCGGCGATGGCCGCCTGGCTTTCGGAGGAGCGCCTGGCCGCCGAGCAGAACGCCCGCTCCCGTTCCCAGCTGCTCACCGAACTGCTCGAGCGCGGGGAATCCGTCGGCAAGGAGACGGTCCACCAGGCGGTGGCCGCCGGGTGGCGGCTCTACGGCTGGCACACCGGCGTCCACATCGGACTGCGCGGCGGCGGGGACGACGACCGCGACTTGGTGCTCATGCAGTTCGAACGCGTCCGCCGGGTGCTCACGGCGGCCGGCATCGAGGGCACCCTCGTCGAACGCCCGGACGGCTGGTCGGCCTGGGTGACCTCGTTCGGCCAGCCGTCCGTGCTGCAGCAGCGCGAATTCGGCGAACGGGTGCGCAAGGCGCTCGACGCGATGCCCGCGCAGTGGGAGATCTTCGCCGGGATCGGGCGGCCGCACGTCGGCATCGTCGGCATCGCCGCCACCCTGAGCGACGCCCGGGACGCCGCCACGCTGGCGCGCACCGACCGGTCCAGCCGACGGGTGAAACACGTGGAAGACCTCGGCGTGTCGCGGATCCTGTTGTCGTGGCAAGGTTCGGAGGACCTGCGCGCCTACGCCAACTCCGTACTGGCGCCGCTGCGCCGGGTGCAGTCCGGGCAGCTGCTCGAGACTCTCCGGTCCTACCTGGACAACCGGTCCTCCATCGGGCTGACCGCCGACGCCATGAGCCTGCACCGCAACACGATCACCACCCGGCTCAGACGCATCCGCGACGTGCTGGGAGTCGACCTCGACGACCCCGACGAGCGCCTGGCGCTGTCCATGGCCTGCCGCATCGTCGAGGCCGACTAGATGTCGTAGATCGCGTCGTCCGCGCCGACGGCCTGGTGGACCCGGTAGTGGAACAGGCCCCTGATGTCACCCGGGGGCAGCCGCGCGAGTTCCTCGTCGGAGTAGTTCCGTTCTCCGCCGCGGGTCCACTGCGACTTCGTCAGGAACTCCTCGCACCAGGACCCCGCATCTCCGTCGACCACGCAGTCGATGATCTGTTCGCCGGGACCGAACAGCGCGACGAAGGCGTCGAGGATCTCGTCGGAGGCGTACCCGCCGTCGGCGGGCGCCAGACTGAGGTGCGCGCCCGTGGAGAACTCGGCCCCGTCCTTCCGGGTCGTCGTCACCACGACGGTGAGGCAGCTGCTGACCGGGGTGAAGGTGATCTCATGCGGCCGCTGGGCTCGCCCGACCTGGCCCTCGGCGAGCACTTTGCTCCCGAGGTCGGTGTCCGCCGGGTTTGCCGGAGCCGGATCGGCCGGAACCTCCGCGTCCGGGGGCCGCGCCTCCTCCAGCGCGACGAGCAGCTCGTACAGCTCGGTGGTCAGGCCCTGGAGGCGTTCGACGTCACTGACAGCGCTCTCGTAGTCCTCGACGAGGTGGTGGTAGCCGTTGCGGGCCGTCGCCACCTCCCGCTCCAGCTCCGCTCGCAGCTCGGCGTTCCGGCCGGCCGTCATCGCCTTCTCGGCCCGGTCGTGCTCCGCCTTGGCCCGCTCGATCCGCGGGAGGTTCTGGCGGGCGTCGTCCACCCGGGAGTTCACGACCTCGACGACCTTGTCGATGAGCCGCGTCAAGCGGCCCCGGGCGTCGTCGTACCAGTACTCCGCCACTTCGGCGATGCTGTGCCCGGCGAAGGCGTCCCGGAGGTCGCCGTACAGGCCCATGATGAGCGCCGACCCCGATTCGCGGGGTCTGACGGCGGTTTCGTCGCGGGTGAAGGTGCTCTCCCACCAACCCGGGAACTGGATTTCTCGCGGCGCGGTCATGGTTCCTCCTTCAGGGTAGGGACACCGTCACGCCGAGCACCGACAGCGACAGCAGGGGCGGCGGTGTGCTCGGGGTTTCCGCCGGTGCCGCCGGCGGGCTCGTGGGTGCCGCGGTGGTCTCCGCGGGCGGGGTGGCGGCCGGGGGCGCGACCGTGCTCACCGGCGCGGTCGTCGCCGGTGCACCCGGGCCGGTGGCGGGCACCGTGACGCCGGGCTCCGGGGTACCCGAGTCCGGGACGAACGCGCCCGGGCCGCTGACGGTGCCGGCCGGTGGGGGTGCCGGGACCGCGGCGGCACCGGCCGGTCCGGCACCGGGACCGGCTGTCGCCGGGGCGCCGGGCACCGGCGGCACCGGACCGCCGGTGGTCGTGACGTACCCCGACCCGTATGACTTCGCCAGCGCCAGCACGGTGTCCGCGTAGTCGTCGGAGTGGTTGTACCGCAGCACCGCGGTGCGCAGCTGCGCGTCGTCCCGCAGGTCGCCCGGGCCGCTGCACAGGTACAGACCCGCGGCCAGCGCGGCGTCGAAGATGTTGTCCGGGTCGGAACGGCCGTCGAGGTTGCCGTCCGCCTTCAGCGACCGCCAGGTCCCGGGCAGGAACTGCATGGGCCCGACCGCGCGGTCGTAGCCCGGGTCGCCGTCGAGCGCGCCGCGGTCGGTGTCGCGCACCAGCGCGAACGGGCTGCCGGTCAGCTGCGGCCCGCGGATCGGGATCGTGGTCTCGCCGTCCGCGCGCAACGCCGACCCGCCGAACCGGCCGTGGTTGGTCTCCACCCGCCCGATCGCGGCCAGCACGGTCCAGCTCAGCCCGCAGCCGGGGTCGGCCGTCGCGAGCAGCGCGGCACCGCGCTGGTAGGCCTGCAGCGCCGTGGCCGGGATCCCGGCCACGGCCAGGGCCGGCACCACCGGCTGGTCGGAACCGCCGGGCAGCGCCGCGATCGGCGGCACGACCGGGATCGCGTTCTGCAGCGGCAGTACCGGCACCACCGGCAGCGCGGGCGTCCCGGCCGGCGCGGGCGCGGGTTCGTCCTGCGCGGCCGTCGAAAGCACGGTGTCGCCGGCGGAGCCGAGGGCCAGGGACGCGACCAGCGCGGCGATCGACACCGACACGCCGGCGAGCGCGAGCGGGCGCCGGTAGCCGAACCGGGTCTCCCGCTGCGGCACCACCGGTTCCCGGGTGATGTACCGCCGGACCGGCGTGCTCATTCCGCCTCCCGCGTCCGGTCGTCCCCCGGCCGGACGCGTTCCCGCACGCGCACCTGCGACCAGCGCGAGTCCGGCGCGGTCCGCACCGAGCGCCAGTGCCCGGCGACCGTCCGGTCGCGGGCCCGCTCGTCGTGCGCGCCGGCCTCCAGCTGCAGCTGCTCGACCTTCGCCGGGATGTCGGTGAGCATCGGGGGCAGCAGCGGCGCGGTCACGTCCAGCAGGAGGTGGGCGCCGCCGGGCCCGGTGCCGAGCTCGCCCGGGTGCGCCGCCGCCGGCCCGGTGATCTCCAGGGTCACCGGGAACCCGGTCGCGGCCAGCCGTTCGCCGGCGACGTCGCCGGGCAGCACGTCGTGGATCGCGCACGCGGCGAGGACGGTGTCGAGTGCCGCGTGCTCGGCCTCCGGTGTGGCCGCTCGCGCGGAGATCACGTACCGCATCCGGTAGCGCCGCAGCGGGGGCTGCCGGCCGACGACCTGCCCACGGGCGTCCCGGACCTCGCTCCACTCGGCGGCGCCGCGGCCGTCGGCCGCCTCGGCGATGCCGTGCAGGACCAGGTGCAGCACCGCGTGCTCGCCCGGCGGCTCGGCGCCCGGCCGGCCGAGGCTCACGACCGTCTCGTCGTCCAGGTAGCGCCGCAGCAGCGCGCTCACGGCGTCGTCCACGTCTCGGATCACCGCTCCAGCGTGCGGCCCGGGCGGCCCGTCGCCGGTGAGCGGTCGCGCACCGGCGGGTGCACCGACGCTGCCCGGACGGGCACCCGTCGTGGTCGAGGTGCTCAGGCGACGCCGCAGAGGCGCCGGGTGTCCGGCCCACGAGCACCGCTGGGTGCCCGATGGGGCACGGATGCGGTGTGCGTGCCCGAAAGCGCACCGCCCGAGTGCCCTTCCGCCTTCGCCGCGAGCCACCCCGGGTGGTCTGCCCGCGGCGCGATACTGCGGTTCTCCGGACCGCTGGGAGCGCGACGATGACGAAGCCGAAACCCGCCACCGACCTCGATCTCACGTTCCTGCCGCCCGATTTTCAGCTCGGCTTCGTGGTGCACGAGAGCCGCCCGAGCAGCCTGAAGGAGCTGCTGGGCAAGGACCGGCGGTGGCGCCGGCTGTTCACGCTCTGGCTGTCGGAGGTGAGCGGCGAAGCCGGGACCGGCGCGGCGCGGGCGTTCGAGGACCTGATCAAGACCCACGAGCGCACCGCGAAGTACCCGGCCTTGACCAAGGCGAACGAACGCCAGTGGAACGACCTGATCGGCCGGTTCCGCGAGTTCTGCCAGCGGATTCGCGACCACCTCGCGGCCCTCGCCGAGCAGGTCGAGCGGGAGCGGTACGCGGTGCCCGCCGGCACGCTCTCCGGCGGCTTTTCCTGGCTGCCACCGGACATGCGGGTGCGGTTCGTCGTCGAGGAGAGCCGGCCGAAGAACCTGCGCGAGCTGATGAAGAACGACAACCCCGACTGGCGGAACCTCTTCGCGGCGTGGCTCGCCGGCCAGGACCGCGACAGCGCGGACTCGTTCAAGGCCCTGCGCAAGTGGTTCCGGGACCACGGCCGGAGTTACACAGCGCTGGCGAAGGAGCTGGGCAAGGCCGACGAAGCGGCCTGGAACGGCGCGTTCCCGGCGTTCCTGGACACGTGCGCGAAACTGCGGGAGAAGATCGGCGCCCAGGTGAAAGCCACCAAGAAGGCGGACGTCGGGGCCGAGGCCGAACGGCGGCTCGTGGGGGCGAGCACCGCCCGGCGCGTCGCGCGGTTCGGCCCGGACGACGTCAAGGGGCTGATCGCGGTCGAAGCGAGGATGCTGGCCGCCACCGCCGGGATCAAGCCCGTCTTCGCCGCGACCTATTCCGCCTACGCCGAAGCCGAAGGCTGGAAGTCCCGCGACGAGGCCAAAGCACTCCTCGAAGCCGCGTACACCGCGCTCATGTCGTGCGAGGGCGAACTGCGCCGCACGACCGGGGTGCTGCGGGGTCTCGACCCGAAACGGGTGCGGGACCGGGACACCCGGAACGACCCCGCGCCCCTGATCGGCCCCGCGCAGTACGAGGAACTCGGGACGGCCTGGCGGAACTACCTCGCCGCGCTGGAGAACCTCGGCGACGCCACCGTGCGGGCCGCGAGGCTGTGCGACGCGTGGGCGCGCAAGAGCACCGCGGGAAAGCTCAAGGAAGACTTCGCTTCGGCCTTCCCGGTGGTCAACGGCTGCCTGCTCGGTGCCGAAACCCTCGTCTGGACCCTGCGGATGTGCGTGGTGTCCGCCGGGCTCGCCGGCGTGGCCGCGTTCCCGCTCGCGCCGGAGGTCACCGCACTGGTCAGCTCCGCGATCAGCGCGGCGCACACGATCGTCGCCGAGCTGATCCGGGGTCTGGTGGCCTACTCGGCGGCCGGCGACCGCGAGACGGTCGAGCGGCACCTCGGCGCCGAATACGTCGCGAAGCTGAAGGAACTCGACGCCAAGGAGGCCGCGGAAGCGGCAGCCGAGGACGACGCGCCGGGCACCGGGTCCGCCGTCGCCGGCGGCGTGGCGGCGGGCCTGCCCGGCCTCCTGGACGTCGGCGCGCGGTCCGCGATGAAGGTGCTCAGGGACGACACCGCGAAGATGAAGGTCGTCACCGCGATGCCGGTGGTCGGCGAGGTGATCCAGGGGCTCGGACTGGTCGTGAAGTGGGGCGAGCAGCTGAACCCGAAGGAGCTGCGCGTCACCGAGCCGCAGCGGCGGCAACGGCTGCTCGAAGCGCTCAAGCACGCGTGGTCCGAGCTCGACGCGATCGGCGAGAACCCGGACCGCGAAGTGACGGTGCACGGCTACGACGCCGGCCACGACGCGTTCTACGTCGACCTGAACGGCGAACGCGGCTGGGTCTGGAACGGCCGGTTCACCCCGGACGACCGCACCAGGGCCGCCGGATTCGTCGTCAAGGCGTTCGAGCGGGAAAGCGAGCTGTTCCAGATCGACGAGTACTTCGTGACGGCACTCGGCCCACAGGGCCAGGCCCTTCCGATGACCGCGCCCGTGCTCACCGAGCAGTTCCTGGGCGACGAAGACGGGTACTTCTACTTCCGGACCCACGTCCGCGCGACCGTCGACGGCCACTTCCTGCTCGGAGAAGCGCGGATCGCCGTCACGGCGGAAGGCCGGGCCCGGATCTCCGACGGCCCGCACCCGCTCGCCGGCGCCGAGGACCGGCTCGGCCCGCTCACCGTGCTCCTCTGGCAGTGCCGGTCCCTCGAACCCCTGCCGGACGAGGTCCCGGTGGACTTCTGGCGCGACCTCGTGGACAACGGGCTCCAGGAGTGGGCCGAGGAGCACCTGGACCGGACGCAGGTGCCCGACGAGCCCCTCTACTTCGGGCACGCCCACAGCCGGGGCGACGGGCTGCTGTGGCGGATCCACACCCACGACGACTCGTTCGAATTCGGGGTCCCGTACCCCCTTGACGCGGCCTGAGCCCGGCCGCGGGCCGCGCCGTGTCCCCGACCGGGACACGGCGCGGTCGCTCCGGCCGGTTGCCCGAACGGGTAAACCCCTCTGCCCGGTCCGCGTGGCCGAGCGAGCACCTTGATCGGCTTCGCGGATGTGAAGCTCAGCCAGCGGCAGCAAGTCAGCCCAGGGAGGCCCAATGCCCAGCTATCTCGCACCCGGCGTGTACATGGAGGAAGTCGCGTCCGGCTCGAGGCCCATCGAGGGGGTCGGCACCGCGGTGTGCGCGTTCGTCGGGTTCGCCGAGAAGGGACCGCTCAACGAACCGACCCTGGTGACGAACTGGAGCCAGTTCACCCAGGTCTTCGGGGACTTCGTGACCGGTTCGTACCTCGCCCCGGCCGTCTACGGTTACTTCCTCAACGGCGGTGGCGTCGCCTACGTCGTCCGCGTCGGTCCCGACGGGGAGGCCAAGCCCGTCGCCGCGCGGGCCGAGGTGCCGGCGATCGGCGGTGACGGCAAGCGCGCCTTCACCGTCCGCGCCATCGAAGCCGGTGCCGAAGGCGAGCAGCTGTCGGTGGAGATCGGCGAGGCCAGCGAGAACACCGACGACAACTTCCGGCTGGTCGTCAAGCGCGCCGGTGAGGTCGTCGAGACCTTCGACAACGTGTCCATGAAGCGCGGCAGCAACAACGTCGCCACCGCGGTCAAGCAGCGGTCCAAGCTGATCGCCGTCGAGGAGGCCAAGTCCGCCGGCGCCGTCGCGCTGCCGCAGAAGAACGAACTGGTCCCGCTCGCCGGGGTCGTCGCCGAGCAGAGCCAGGACGTCGGGGCCCAGGACTACGTCGGGAACGCGGCCGACCGCACCGGTTTCGCCGGGCTCGAGGCCATCGACGAGATCACCATGCTGTGCGTGCCCGACCTCATGGCCAGCCACCAGCAGGGCGCGATCGATTCCGACGGTGTCAAGGCCGTGCAGCTGGCCATGATCGCCCACTGCGAGCTGATGGCCGACCGCGTCGCCATCCTCGACACCCCGGCCGGGCTCGGCGCCCAGCAGGTCAAGAACTGGCGCACCGAGATCACCGGCTACGACAGCAAGTTCGCGGCGATGTACTGGCCGTGGGTCAAGGTCATGGACCCGGTCGGCGGGCGGCCGGTGCACGTGCCGCCCAGCGGGCACGTCGCCGGGATCTGGGCGCGCAACGACGCCACCCGCGGCGTCCACAAGGCACCGGCCAACGAGATCGTCCGCGGCGCCATCTCGCTGGAACTGGCGATCACCAAGGGGGAGCACGACCTGCTCAACCCGGTCGCGGTGAACTGCCTGCGGTCCTTCCCCGGACAGGGCATCCGCGTCTGGGGAGCGCGGACGCTCTCGAGCGATCCGGAATGGCGCTACCTGAACGTGCGCCGGTTGTTCAACTTCGTCGAAGAGTCGATCCTGCAGGGCACGAACTGGGTGGTGTTCGAACCGAACGACCCCAAGCTCTGGGACTCGGTCAAGCGCACGATCACGATGTTCCTGCGCGGCGTGTGGCGGGACGGCGCCTTGTTCGGGCGGACCCCGAACGAGTCGTTCTTCGTCAAGTGCGACGAAGAGAACAACCCCGCCGAATCCCGGGACCAGGGCATCCTGACGGTCGAGATCGGCATCGCGCCGGTCAAGCCGGCCGAGTTCGTGGTCTTCCGCATCTCGCAGTTCTCCGACGGATCGTCACTCGAGGAATGAGGTCAGCATGACAGCAGGGCTCGGACCGCAGCAGTCGCAGGACGCCCTCACCGCGGCGCGGTTCTCCATCACCATCGACGGCTACGAGGTCGCCTCGTTCTCGGAGCTCTCGGGCATCACCACCGAAGTCGAACCCGTCGACTACATGTCCTCTTCGGACCGGGAGATCAGCTTCAAGAAGCTGCCCGGCAAAGCGAAGCCGCCGACGGTCGTGCTCAAGCGGGGCAAGACCATGGGCATGGAACTGTGGTCGTGGCACCAGGCGGTGCTGATGGGCAACATCGCCGCCGCGCGCAAGAGCTGCTCGCTGGTGATGTACAACTTCGACGGCAAACCGGTGGCCCGGTACTACCTCGAGAACGCGTGGCCGTCCAAGCTGGAGGTCGGCGCTCTGCGCGCCGGCAGCAGCGAAGTGCTGATGGAGACGGTCACCATCGTCTGCGAGCACCTCCAGCGGGTGTCGCCGTGAGCACCGCGGCGATGCCCCGCCCGGACCACGACACCGGGTCCCTGCGCACCGAGTACCCGTTCACGTTGCCCCGCGGGTACGTCGACGAAGCGGGTCACGTCCACCGCGAAGGCGTGATGCGCCTGGCCACCGCGCGCGACGAGCTGGCCCCGCAGAACGACCCCCGCGTCCGGCAGAACCCCGCCTACCTCACGGTGCTGCTGCTCGAGCGCACGGTGACCGGGCTGGGGTCGGTGACGGCGGTCGACTCGTTCGTCATCGAGAGCCTGTTCGCCTCCGACCTGGCGTTCCTCCAGGACCTCTACCGGCGGGTGAACCAGGAGGGGCACACCGCGGTCGAGGTCGGCTGCCCGTCATGCGGGCACGCCTTCGCCGTCGACGTGGCGGGTGATGCCCCGGGGGGATCGTGACGTACGCGGCCGACCGCCTCTGGGAGGAGGTCGCGTACGTCGCTTACTACTTCCACTGGCCGCTCGACACGATCCTCGACCTCGAACACGCGCACCGCCTGACGGTGATCGGCGAGATCTCGAAGATCCACGACGTCATCAACGCCGGATGACCGGCCTCGATCCCCGAGGAAGCACCCATGCCCTGGCCGTTCCGGCGCCGGACCCCCGGACCCGTGGTCCCGGAGTCACCGCCCGCACCCCGTTCGCCGGCACCCGCCGCGCCCCGGCCGTCCTGGGCCGCCGTCGCGACGTTGCGCCCGACCATCCCGCTCATCGCACCGCTGGTCGGGACCCGGCTGCGGGTGCCGCCCGAGATCGCCACCACCCGGGCGCTGCTCGTGCGCAAGCACGCCGTCGAGCACGACGTCCCGGTGGCGCGCGGCCTGGTCCACGGCCTGGCCACCGCCCGGGCCGTGGCGGATCCGGGGACCGGCGGCCCGCCGGCGTCCCCGCACCCGGCCCACCGGCCCGCGCCCGCCGCGCCCCGGCTGACCCACCCCGTCCTGACGCGGGCGACCGACACCTACGTCGGACAGGCGCGGGAGCCGGACGAGCCGTTCCGCGCCCCGGCGTGGCTGCGGGCCACCCCGCCGCCGCCGGAGGAAACCGGGTCCGGCGGCCCCCTCCCGGCGTTCCTCACCCACCCGGCGCCGCCCGAGCCCGACCCGCGGCCCCGGCGCCGCAACCTCGGCCAGAGCAGGCGGGTCGGGCTCGGCCAGCCCGCGCTGAGCCACCCGCAGCCGGGCGAGCCCGGGAGCGCGGCCGCGGCGGACTCCGACGACGAACCGGAGGACGACGGGGACCGGGCGCCGGAGGTCCCGCCCGAGCCGCCACCGCCACCGCGACCCCGGCCGCCCCGGCCCGAGCCGGTCGTCGCCCCGCCGCCGGAACCGGCCGCGGCCCGCCGTGACCCGGCCACGGCGCCGGCGCGGCCCGCCTACCGGGTCCTCGGCCACCCCGCCACCGCGCGGCTGCCCGAACGGCCGGAGCAGCTGGCCGCCGACCTGCCCGGCCCGGCCGGGCCGGCGAGCGTGCCCGGGGACATCGCCGACCACTTCCGGCGCCGGTTCGGCACCGACGTGACCCAGGTGCCCGTGCACCGCGGGCCCGAGGTGTCGCACCGCGCCTCGGCGTTGAACGCGCGGGCGTTCACCGCTCGCGGCGAGGTCTACCTGCCCGCCGAAGCCGGGCCGATCGAGGGGCGGCAGGCCCGGTCGCTGCTCGCGCACGAGCTGACCCACGTGGTGCAGCAGCGCACGACGACCACCGTCGCGCCCGAGCACAGCGCCGACGGCCGGAACCTGGAGAACCAGGCCCGGGAGACCGAACGCGACTTCGGCGGCGACGTCCGGATGGTGCACCCGGCCGCACCGCCGCGCCCGCTCGCCGCGGAACCGGCGGACGTCCTCGACCCCGAGGCCTACGCCGAGCGGATCGCCGAGGAGCTCGTCCGGCGCGGTGTCGCCCACCGGGACGGCACGGCACTGGTCTTCGGCGACGTCGTGCCCGACGCGGTCCTGGCCGACTCCGTGCAGCGGGCCGCGGTCGACGAAGACGAAACCCGGGCGGAGCTCAAGGACCTGTTCCGCGACATCAACGTCCGGCGCAACGAGCAGGTCTTCGAGCCCGAGGAGCAGGCCCGGGCCCTGGCGCACTTCCTGGCGTCCAACGAGGACCTCGTCCCGCTCCGGTGGGAGAACGCCAGCGAAACCGAGCTCCGGTACGAGCTCGGTGAGCTCGCCAAGCAGTACAACCTCCTCAACCCGCGCGCCGTCCTGTCCCACGACAGCGTCGAGAAACTCGCCGCCTACCTCTGGGAGACCAAGCAGGCCACCGTGTTCGGCGACCCGGCGTCGGCGGACGGCGAGGAGGTGTTCGGCAAGGACCGTGAGCTGGAGTCCTACGGTCAGTGGGGCCGGGAGGTCGGGCTGAGTCTGGCCGAGACCTGGGGCGGCATGCTCGGGTTCCGGTTCGACCGGGAGACCGAACGCGAAATCCTCGGCCTGGACCCGGAAGCCGACGAGAAGTCCGCGCGACCGGCGAAGGCCGAGGAGGAGTCCGGGGCCGGTTCGTCGTCCGCGGGGGCGGGTGCCGCACGGCGGCGGGCGGCCGCCGGCCCGGCGGACGCGTCCGCCGGGAGCGCGAAGCCGGTGGGCCTGCCCCGGTTCAGCCTCACCGGAACACCGGACGACGACGCCGAGCCGGCCGGGGCCACCGAGACCACGGGCCCCGCCGCGCCCACCTCGGGCACAGCGAAGGCCGGCAAGCCGTCGCTCGGTCTGGGCGGCGCGCTCGACGCCGGTGGCGCGAGCGCGAGCAAGAAGCTGCCCGCGATGGCCAGTTCGTCGTCGGCGAGCCGGCTCGCCGCGGAAAAGGAAGAAGCCGAAGAGGCCGAGCAGGAACGCGAAGAGCGCAAACTCCGGGACTCCGGCCAGTGGGGCCGCGAGGTCGGGCTCGACCTGGCCGAAACCTGGGGCGGCATGCTCGGGTTCCGGTTCGACCGCAAGACCGAGCGGGAAATCCTCGAACTCCCACCCGAGCCGGAAAAGCCGGCCGAGGAGAAGGCCGCGGACGACGAGCACGACGACTCGTACCTGTTCGGCGGCCGCCGGGGGGACGGCCCGGTCGTGCGCACGGGGATCGGCCGGACGCTGACCGACTCGGGGCGACCGCAGATCGACCCCGCGGACATCGACTCGGCCGAACTGGTCGAGCAGATCTACCGCTTCGTGAAGCAGAAGCTGAATTCCGACGTCCTGGTCGACCGCGAGCGGCACGGGTATCTGCGGGACATCCGATTCTGAGAGAGCAGCTAGGAGAAGGCGATGGCGATCAAGGGTGACGACAAGCAGCTGCTCGCGATGGCGAACCGGTTCAAGGTGGTGATCGACCAGGGGGCCTACGACCTGGGCTCCTGGTCGAAGGTCACCGGCCTGGACGTCACCTGGGACGTCGCCGAGTACCGCGCCGGCGACTCGTGGAACCACCGCTGGTACTACCCGGGCAACACGAAGTACCAGACGATCAAGCTGGAACGGGCCGCGTGCAAGGACACCAACGTGGTGAAGAAGTGGCTGAACGAGGGCGCGACCAAGCCCAAGTTCTACACCGGCACCCTGAAGCTCTACGACGCCAACAACGACGCGGTCACCGAGTGGGAGCTGCGCAACGTCGTCCCGGCCAAGTGGAGCATCGCCGGGTTCGAGGCCGGCTCGAGCAAGGTCGCGCTGGAGACGCTCGAACTGCAGCACCTCGGCTTCCTCGACGACGAGCAGAAGGCGGTCTGAGCCGTGGCTTCCGACCTGTTCATGCCACCGGGGCGGGGCGCCGGCGCGGCTCGCGGCAAGGGACCGTCGCTCGGGATGACGATGCGCTTCGGCGTGGTCACCCAGGACGCCGCCCAGAAGATCGACCTCGGTTTCTGGCGCAGCTGCAAGGGGATCGCGGTCGACTTCGAGACCGAGAACGTGGTCGACGGCGGGCACTACGAGACCCAGGCGTACCTGCCGAACGGGCTGAAGTACCAGACGGTCCGGCTCGAACGCGTGATGACGCCCGACGGCTCGAAGGCCGTCCAGGGGTGGTTGCGGGACATGGTCGACAACTGGGTCAACGGCGACGGTTCCTACCGGGGCGGTTCGGCGACCATCACCCTGTTCGACGCGTCGAACCAGGAAGTTCTGAAGTGGACCCTCCAGAACGTGTTCCCGAAGTCGTGGAAGGGACCGGACCTGGACGCGAAGTCGAGCGAGTTCGCGATCGAGGCCCTGGAGCTCGTCCACGAAGGTTTCCTGCACAGCGAAGGGTGATCCGATGGCCGAAGGATTCGACGACCTCGGGGCCGGCCAGGCCAAGGCGATGCTGACCAGCCTCGACGTGATGATGCCCGGCATCGTCGTGTTCGACTTCAACCCCACCAAGATCCAGCTGCAACGCCGGGTCGACCTGAAGACCCGGGGGATGGTGGGCCCGCGCACGACCAAACCGCGCGGCGCTACCGGCAGCCAGTTCAAGAAGAGCGAGGCCAGCACCATCACCGTCGGCGACATCACCTTCACCGGGATGGACACCAAGGCGCGGTGCGACACCCTGCTCGGCTGGGCCAGCCCGGGCGGCAGCCAGGTGGGCGCCACGCTCGGTGGTGCGGCCAACGTCGCCCGGCGCACCGGGAAGAGCTCGCTCAAGGGCGCGCGGAACAAGCCGGCGCGCAACGTCAAGAAGCTCGGCCTGATCAGCCAGGACCTCGCCACCCGGCTGCCGATGCTGGCGTTCTCCTGGGGCCCGCCGACCGCCGCGTTCCTCTACACCGTGATGCTGCAGAGCGTCACCGTGTCCTACACCAGGTTCACCGACCTGGGGATCCCGATCCGCGCCAAGGTGTCCCTGGACCTGAAGGAGCAGCCGAACTTCATCGACTCCTACCCGACCAACCCCACTTCCGGCGGCCCGCCCGGGCGCAGCGGGCACATGGTGACCGCGGGGGAGACCCTGCAGCAGATCGCCACCGAGCGCTACGGCAGCCCCGGCACCTGGCGGGAGCTCGCGGAGAGCAACGGCATCGACGACCCGCTGCGGGTCCGGCCCGGCCGGGTGCTCTACCTGCCCCACCCCGGCGAACGGAGGTGACCCGGAGATGACGCTGCCCGCCGCCGCATCCTCGCTCCTCCCCGACGCCGGACGGCTCGAAGAGCTGTCCCTGACCGTGCTGGCCCGGATCACCGTCGACGGTGCCGACTGGCCGGACACCGCCGAACCCCCGGTCCGCGTGGTCGTCGACACCCATCAGCACCTGCCCGACATGTTCGAGATCACCCTGCTCGACGACACCGACGGCGGTACCGCGCTCGACGACGCCGGCCTGGTGATCGGCGCGACCGTCGAGATCGGCGACGGCGCGCAGGACGTCGTGCTGATCACCGGCGAGGTCACCGCGCTCGAGGCCCGCTGCGACGAGTCCATCATGTACACGATCGCGCGGGGCTACGAGAAGACGCACCGGCTGCAGCGGGCCAAGCACAGCCACGTCTTCAGCAACGTCTCCGACTCGGGGATCGCGCGGACCCTCGCGGAGGCCGCGGGGCTCGAGATCGGGACCATCGAGCACACCGGCGTCACCCACGAGCACCTCGCCCAGACCGACCAGACCGACTGGGAGTTCCTCCAGCAGCGGGCCCGCGAGATCGGCCACGAGGTGCTGATCGCCGACGGGAAGTTCCACTTCCGCAAGGCCGTCGCCACGGCCGGTCCGGCCTCCGGCGTCACCTCGGCGCTGGCCGCGATCGCCACGGGGACCAAGGAGGTCACCGTGACCTTCAAGGAGGACCTGCTGTCCTTCGCCCCGCGGGTCTCCGCGGCCAACCTCCCGTCGACGGTCGAGGTGCGCGTCTGGGACCCGGACACGACGAAGACCGTGGTGGGGGCGGCGAAACTCACTTCCGTGACGGCGGATCTGGACCAGGGGCCCGCCGAGCTGGCCGAGAAGTTCACCACGACGCCCAACCCGCTGACCCGGCCGAGGTCGGGTCAGCCGGGCCTGGCGGCCAAGCGCCAGGCGCTGCTCGCCGCCGACAGCGGTGGAGAGAACACGTTCGCCGTCGTCGACCGGCCCGTCGCCCGGGGCGCCGACGCCCAGCGCTCGGTGGACCGGATGGCCGCCGGTCTCGCCGAGCAGATCGCGAGCACGTTCGCCGAGGCCACCGGGACCGTCGCCGGCAACCCGGAGGTCCAGGCGGGGACCCGGCTGACCGTCAAGGGTGTGCCGGCCCAGTTCGCCGGGGTGTGGACGATCACCAACGCCCGGCACGTGTTCGACCTCGAGGACGGCGGGTACCACACGCACTTCGTGGTCAGCGGCCGGCAGGACCGCTCGACGCTGGGCCTGGTCGCCGGGGCCGGCGGCGGCACCGGCGCCGGCCGGATCCCCGGGGTGGTCTGCGGGATCGTCAGCGACATCGACGACCCCGAAGCACGCGGCCGCGTGAAGGTGTCGCTGCCCTGGCTGTCGGCGACGTTCGTCACCGACTGGGCGCGGACCACGCAGTTCGGCCTCGGCGGCCGCGGCGGCGCGGTGTTCCTGCCCGAGGTGAACGACGAGGTGCTGGTCGCGTTCGAGTTCGGCGACCCCCGCCGGCCCTACGTGCTGGGCGGCCTCCACAACACCTCGACCCGGTTCGCCGAGGCGCGGGCCTTCCTCGGCGACGCCGGGTCGGTGCGGTCGGTGGTGGAGCGGGGGATCTACACCTCGACCGGGTCCCAGCTGGTGTTCCAGGACGGCCTGCCGCCCTCGGCCGCGGGCCCGGCGCCGTTGAAGGCGGCCGAGAAGTCCCGCGTGGTGCTCGGCGGGCTCGGCGAGAAGCTCGCCCTGGTCATCGACAACGTCGCCGGCTCGGTCGACCTGACCTGCGCGCCCGATCCGGCCACGCACAAGACGGCCCAGGGCACGCTGACCATCAGCTGCGGGCCCGGCGGCGAGCTGGTCCTCAAGACCGGGGACGGCCCGATCCGGATCGACGCGGGCCAGGGGGACGTGTCGGTCGCCGGTGGGCAGCTGAAGTTCGACGCCACCGGCGGGGTCAGCATCACCAGCGGCGCCACGGTGCGGATCAACGGCCGCCAGATCGAGCTCAACTGAAAGGAGGTGCCCGTGACCGAGCCCGTGGTGGACCAGTTCATCGGCCGCGGCTGGGCGTTCCCGCTCGGCGTCGGCCCCACCGGCGGCATCGCGATGGCCGAGGGGCACGCCGAACTCGTCCAGGCGATGCAGCTGATCCTCTCGACCTACCCCGGCGAACGCCCGATGCGGCCCGAGTTCGGCTGCCCGCTGCGGGACTTCGTCTTCGGCAACGTCGACGTCGATCTCGCGAGCGGCCTGGTCGAGGTCGTGCGGTATGCGTTGCGCCGCTGGGAACCCCGCGTCGAGGTGGAGGACGTGAGCGTCCGCCCGGACCCGGACAACGGGTCGCTGGTGTACATCGACATCCAGTACACCCCGAAGGCGACGAACGACCAGCGCAACCTGGTCTTCCCCTTCTACACCATCCCCGACGACGGCGGCGAGTACTGAGGAGGACCCATGGCGCTTCCGGTGCCCAACCTGGACGATCGCCGGTTCCAGGATCTCGTCGACGACGCCAAGCGGATGGTGATGCGCCGCGCTCCGGAGTGGACGGACCACAACGTGTCCGACCCCGGCGTCACGCTGATCGAGACGTTCGCGTTCATGGTCGACCAGCTGCTGTTCCGGGTGAACCGCGTGCCCGACCGGCTCTACCTCAAGTTCCTGGAGATGATCGGCCTGCGGCTGCTGCCCCCGGTGCCCGCGCGCGCCCCGCTGACCTTCTGGCTCTCGGCGCCCACCGCGAACCCGGTCGTCATCGGCAGCGGGACCCGCGCCGGGACCCCGCGGGCGGAGAACGAGGAGTCCATCCAGTTCGCGACCGTCGCCGAAGCGGTCATCGTCCCGTGTTCGGTGGCCCACGTGCTGACGCACCCGGCCGGCGGCGAAACCACCGGCCACACCGACTCCCTCAAGCGCGGCACCGGGTTCGGCGCGTTCGGGGACCCGCCGGACATCGGCGACGCCCTGCTGGTGGGCCTGAGCGAGGCGGTGCCGGGCTGCGCGGTGCAGCTCGACGTCGGGTGCCGGGTGGAAGGCATCGGCGTCGACCCGGAGAACCCGCCGCTGGTCTGGGAGTCCTGGGACGGTACCGAGTGGACGGCGTGCGAGCTGAGCCGCGACGAGACCGGCGGCCTGAACCGCCCCGGCGCCATCGTCCTCCACGTGCCGCCGGGCCACGAAGCCGCGATCCTCGGCGGCGAACGCGCCGGCTGGCTGCGGGCCCGGCTCGTGGAGCCGGTCCCCGGCAGCGCGCGCTACAGCGCGTCGCCGATCATCGAGGGGCTCGGCGCCTGCACCGTCGGCGCGACGACGTCGGGCGTGCACGCCGAGGTGGTCGAGGCGGAGCTGCTCGGTGAGTCCGAAGGTGTTGCGGGGCAGCAGTTCACCGCGCGGAGCAGGCCGGTGCTCGAACCCCTCGAAGGCGCCATGGTGCAGGTCAGCACCGACGACGGCTGGCAGGACTGGGACCGCGTCGAGCACTTCGCCGACAGCGGGCCCGAAGACCGGCACTTCGTGCTCGACGCCGTCAACGGCATCGTCGAGTTCGGTCCCGCGGTCCGCACCCCGGGCGGCGAGCTGCAGCAGCACGGCGCCGTGCCCGAGCAGTACGCGATGGTGCGGCTGCGCCAGTACCTCACCGGCGGCGGTACCCGCGGCAACGTCGGGAAGGGCGCGATCAGCACCCTGCACACGTCGATCCCGTTCGTCACCCGCGTGGAGAACCGCCGGGCCGCCCAAGGCGGGGTGGAGGGGGAGACCCTCGAGCAGGCTCGGCTGCGTGGGCCGATCATGCTCCGCACCCGCAACCGCGCGGTGACCGCCGAGGACTACGAGGTCCTGACCCGGGACGCGGCGCCGGAGATCGCCCGCGTCCGCTGCGTCCCGGTGGGCGAGCAGGAAACCACCAACACGGTGAAGGTCCTGGTCGTCCCCGCCGCGGCGCAGCGGGACGGCCGGATCACCTTCGAGGAGCTGCTGCCGCAGGAGTCGAGCCTGCGCGCGATCAGCAGCCGGCTGGACACCGCGCGTGTGATCGGCACGCGCATCCGGATCGAGCCACCGCTCTACCGCGGCGTGACGGTGGTGGCCACGGTGGCCGCCCGCCACGGCATCGACGTCGACCGGGTGCACGACGAGGCGTTGACCGCGCTGTACGGGTTCTTCAACCCGCTGAGCGGCGGCCCGGACGGGCGCGGCTGGCCCTTCGGCCGCGCGGTGCACGAGGGCGAGGTCTACGGCGTGCTCCAGCGCATCCGGGGGGTGGAAATGGTGGAGCAGGTCCGCCTGTTCGGCGCCAACCCGCTGACCGGCGAACGCGGAGGCGCGACCAGCCGGCTCGAACTGGAGGCGACCAGCCTCGTCTTCTCCTACGAACACCAGGTCAGAGTGGAGCAGAACTGATGCGCGGCACGGTACCCGGGATCCCGAACCCCCATCCGCTCGGAAGCTTCCTGCCGGCGGTGTACCAGGAGGACGAGTTCGCGATGGCCTTCACCGGAGGCCTCGACGAGGTACTCGCGCCGGTGCTGTCCGTGCTGGACTGCCTGCACGCCTACATCGATCCGATGGTGGCGCCGGCCGACTTCGTCGAGTGGCTGGCGATGTGGGTCGGGGTGGACCCGGAGGAGAACTGGCCCGCCGTGCGGCGGCGGTCGGTCATCGCTTCGGCCGTGTCGCTGCATTCCAGCCGCGGCACGGTGTCCGGTCTGCGCGACCACCTGGAGATCGTCACCGGCGGGCGCGTCGAGATCGAAGACACCGGGGGTGTCACGTGGTCGCGGGTGCCGACCGGGGCCATCCCCGCACCGCGCACCCACCTGCGCGTCGAGGTCGCCGTCGGCCGGCCGTCCAGCGCCCTGCGGCGCTCGCTGGACGACGTCATCTCCGCCGCGAAACCCGCCCACGTCCCGCACACGCTGGAGGTGACCCAGGATGATCGTCTGTCGTAAGTGTGGTTTCAAGAACGTCGATTCCGACTCCTTCTGCGGTTCGTGCGGGACCTTCCTCGAATGGACCGGCGAGAAGGTCGAGCGGAAGGTCGACGCCGAGGTGCTCGCGGCCGCCGAGGAGGAGGCCGGCAAGCCGAAGCAGGGGCTGATGTCGAAGATCCAGTCGGTCCTCTACCTCGACGTCGGCGAGCGCGACGCGGTGGAGCGGCCGGCCAAGCCGGGGCTCGGCGGCGGCCTGGGCGGCGCCGGCGGCCGTCCCGGTGCGCCGGGTGCGGCCGCTGGGGGAGCCGCCGGCCTGCCGAAGCCGCCCGGCCTGGGCGGCCCGCCGAAACCACCCGGCCTCGGCGGGCTGCCCCAGCTGCCCGGTCTCGGGGGACCACCGAAACCACCCGGGCTCGGCGGGCTGCCCAAGCCGCCGGGGCTGGCTGGCCTGCCCAAGCCGCCGGGTCTGGGTGGCCTGCCCAAGCCGCCGGGTCTGGGTGGCCTGCCGAAGCTGCCGTCCCTCGACGACGAGGACGACGACGATGGTCCGCCGCGGCTCGGTGGCTTGCCGAGGCCGCCGGGGCTGGGTGGCCTGCCGAAATTGCCGTCCCTCGACGACGACGATGAGGACGATGGGCCGCCGCGCCTTGGCGGGTTGCCGAAGCCGCCGAGCTTGGGTGGTTTGCCGAAACTGCCATCCCTCGACGACGACGAGGATGACGAGCCGCCGCGCCTTGGCGGTTTGCCGAAGCTGCCTCCTCTCGACGACGCAAGCGAGGACGACGAGGACGACGACGAGGACGACGAGGACAGCGAAGACGAGGACGCCGGTTTCGGGACCGCGGCCCTGCCCCGGCCCCCGGTCCTGAGCGGGCTGTCGAAGCCGTTCGGCCCGCCGCCGGTGCGGCGGCCGCCCGTGGCGTCGGCCGCGGCGCTCGTCGCTCCGCTGCCTCCGGGCGACGACGGCGACCCGGACGAGTCCCCGGTGCTCGTGGCCGCGACCGCGACGGCCCAGCCGGCCGGGACCCAACCCGGGGCCGTCGCGCCGCAGGAGAAGGTCAAGCAGGCCGCGGTGATCACCAAGACCAAGCCGACGCGCCGGCTCGAGCCCGGCGACCTGGTCTGCGGCGAGTGCGGCGAAGGCAACGTGCGGACGCGGAAGTTCTGCAGCCGGTGCGGCACCTCACTGGTCACCGCGGAGGTGGCGAAGAAGCGCTGGTGGCACGCCCTGCGCTACCGGCGGTCGAACCGCGTGCTGAAAGCGGGGGAGCGGCCGGGCCGCGACGGCGTCAAGAAGAAGCGCGGGTTCTCGCTGGTCGGCGTCATCAAGGTCGTGCGGGTGCCGGTCGCGATCGTCATGGTCCTGCTCGGCCTCCTCTACGGCCTGGTGCTGCCGTTCCGGCAGGCGGTCGACAGCCGCGCCGACGCCGCCAAGCAGTCGCTCGTCGGCCTGTTCACCGCGCAGTACGACCCGGTCCGCCCGGTCCAGGTGATCGCCACCAGCGAGGTCGCCGGGCACGAGGGGATCGACGCCACCGACGGCTTCACCAACACGTACTGGGCCGCGGCCACCACGATCCCCGACCCGACGCTGGAGGTGACCTTCGACCACCCGGTCGACCTCGCCAAGGCGATCATCCGCAACGGCTCCCCGGACAACTTCCAGGCCCAGGACCGGGTCCGGGTGCTGCACGTGGTGTATTCCACCGGGAAGACCGAGGACATCACCCTCACCGACCAGCCGGACGAGCAGAACGTGTCGTTCAAGAACGGCCAGGGGATCACCGGAGCGGAAATCCACCTGCAGACGCCCTACCGGGCGATCCGCGGCACCGAGGTCCGGTTGTCGGAAATCGAGTTCTTCGTCGAACAGTGAACGTCCGACCGACCATCCGACCGAGTACCGGACGGGATCGGCGCGCGCCGATCGGGCAGTGGTCCTGCCCGATCAGGTAGCTCCCGACCCACCGGGACCGGTGCGCGGTTCTGAAAGGCTTTGCGCATGGGAGCCACTACATCGCTGCCCGACGAACAGGTGTCGGTCGCCCCGGGCGACAGCGTCACCTGTGACATCGAGGTGCACAACGACGGCCAGGTGGTGGACCGGTTCCTCCTCGACGTCGTCGGCGACGCCACCGACTGGGTCACGGTCAGTCCCGCCTCGGTGAGCGTGTTCCCCGGCGAGAGCGAAGCGGCCACCATCACGTTCTCGCCGCCGAAGTCCTCGGACGTCCTCGCCGGCGAGGTGCCGTTCGCGGTGCGGGTGATGTCCTCGGAGGACACCGAAGGGTCGACGGTGCACGAGGGCACCGTCCTCGTCGAGGAGTACACCGAGATCGAGGTCGAGCTGGTGCCCCGGACGGCCCGCGGCGCGCGGACCGGCCGGCAGCAGCTGGTGATCGACAACAAGGGCAACCACGACGTGCCCGCCGAGGTGCGGATCGTGGACCCGGAAGACCAGCTGGCCGGCCGGACGCCGACCCCGGCGGTCCGCACCGCACCCGGCACCGCGACGGTGGTGCTGCTGAAACTGCGGCCGCACAAGCGGTTCCTGCGCGGGGCGACCAAGACCCTGCCCTACCAGGTCGACGTACTTCCGCAGGGCGCGGACCCGATCACCGTGGACAGCGCGCTCGTGCAGGACGCGATGATCCCGAAGTGGCTGATTCCCTTGGTGGCCTTGCTGGTCACGGCCGCCGTCGTGCTCACCGTCCTGTGGTTCACGCTCTTCAAGCCCGTCCTCGCCTCCACCGCCCGCACCGCCGCGGCCGAGCAGAACGCGGCACTGTCGTCCCAGGTGTCGGAAGCGGCGGCCAAGGCGAGCCAGGCGGAACAGGCGGCGCACGCCGACGAAGCCGGCCCCAGCAGCTCCGCGGCCCCGAGCGCCACCCTGATCGCGCCCACGACGACCCCGGCGGCGACCCAGCAGCAACAGTCGAACCCGGCCCAGGTGAACACCGTGCCGAGCGCGGCCGCGAACACCGCGCCCGCCCCGGTGGGGGCCACGACGGCCGCCGCGCCCGCCCAGGCGTCCACCGACTTCCGCATCCAGGCGTCCGCACCGCCCGCCGCGGTCGGCGCGTACACGATCGCGACCTACTTCGACCCGGCGAGGCGCACGGTGAACGTGCGGGACCTCGTCCTGGAGAACCCGTCGGGCGACGTCGGGCTGCTGCAGATCCGGCGCGGGAACGCGGTTCTGTTCAGCTTCGGCCTGCAGAACTTCCGGGACATGGACTACCACTTCGTGCAGCCGATCGTGTTCCCGTCGGGCACGCCGGTGGTGATCGCGGTCAGCTGCCAGAACACCGGGAAGCTCTGCACCCCGGCGGTCTACTTCTCCGGTACCGCCGGGTAGAGCGCGCGCGACCGGGGAGGAGACGACGATGGTCACCTGGTACGAAAAAGGGGACGTGCGGCTGATCCGGTCGGCGCCGCTGTCGCTCGAGACGTTCGACGAGCTCGTGTTCGCGGCGGGCACCCAGTGGGAGCGGATCTTCGCCGGCTGGTGCGAGTACCACCGCGTCACGAACAGCGTGACCGACGCGAGCCTGCTGCTCTACGCGGTCAGCGATTTCGCGGACGTGGTCGACCTGCTGACCAGGGTGTACGAGGTCATCCCGCCACCGTGGGAGGAGGCGATGTTCCCGGTGGCGACGGCGCGGCAGCTGAGCCACCCGCTGAAGGACCGGCTGCGGGGCGCGCTGCTCGAGGTCGACCAGGTGCGCCCCCTCGACCCGGGCGTGCTGGCCGCCCTCTGGGAGGAGCTGGGCGCCCGGGGCGACGACGACCTCGACGACGCAAAGCGGGAACTCGAGGCCCAGCTGGAGGAGTACGGCGGGTTCGGCGCGCTGGCGTGGCTGCTGCTCGTCGAGCAGGACCTGTTCGGCGACTGGGTACTGGCGCTCCACCAGGCGGCGGAGGAGTACCTGCGGCAGATCAAGACCGCGTTCATCGGGGAGTGCGCGGAGCTGGCTAGGTTCGCCACGGACTCCTCGCGGCCGGAGGGGGATCCGGTCCGGCAGAAGGTGGAGATCCGGCTGATGGCCGAGGGCCGCAGCTGGTCGTTCGGCGGCAGCTGGGCCGAGACCATCCAGCCGATCGCCGCCGCGGGTTTTCCGGAGCCCACCCCGGAAGAGCGCGAGCTGCAGGTCCGCCGGGCGCTGGAGCGGGGGAAGTCGAACCGCACGCTCCTGTCCCGGCCCCACGTCGAGCTGGCGGCGACCACCGTGTCGGCCGACGAGGTGAAGTTCGTCCTCGCGGCGGCGGTCGGGAAACAGGACGCCACGACGCTCAACAAACCGGTGCTGCAGTCGATTTCGGCCCCCGGCGGGGAATGCCTCTACGTCCAGTTCGGGAAGGTCGTGCTGATGTCGGGGGAGCCCCGCGATCTCCTGCCGATCTGGTGCCTGGTGCAGTCGGCTTCGGTCGTGGCCGACGCGGTCCCGGCCGGGCTCTCCCTGGGGCGCATCACCCGGCGCGCGGCCAAGCGCGGCCGCTGGCTGGACCGCGGCGGCTACTGGGAGGTCACGCGGATGCTCGGCAGCTACGAAAAGGACCTGGCCGCGGCGTTCCGCGCCATCGGCCAGCACGACACGATCGAGTTCGTCTGAGCCGTACGCGCGGGGCTGCACCGCGGTTCGGGCCCTTTCGCCGGAGGGGCGCGAAGAGCCGCCCGTGGGTGTCACGACCGGCCCAGGCCGGCCAGCACCACGTCGGCCGTCTCCGGGCGGCCGCCCTTGACCTGCACGAAGAACTGTCCGCTCCGGTCGCTGCGGGACACCACGGCTTCGTCGATCCGGTACCCCGCGGGACCGCACCCGGACCAGCGGACGACCGTGCCTCGCAGACCGGGGTGGTCCACCGGTGCGGTTTCCCGGTGGGCACAGCGGTCGTGGCGGCGGGTCAGCAGCCACCGGGTGGCGTCGGCCCCGGGCACCCGCCCGGCGAACAGGCCCGGCGCGGCCGAATCCGGGTCCTGCCGGCCGGCCAGGTCCGGGGCGGCTTCCACCGCCGGCGCCCACCCGCCCGGCAGCCCGGCCCGGCCGGGGTCCCAGCCCGACGTCCGCACCTGGGCGCTCCACCCGGCCGGGCTGGGCACGACCACCTGCCCGGCCGGGTCCGACACCTCGGTGTACCCGGACGGCGTCGGCGCGTCGGCGCGCAGCGGGACCACGACGACGGCCGCGATCGCCGCGGCCGCGGCGATCCGGCGGGCCGTCCAGGTGGCCGCCGCCGGTCGCGAGAGCGCCGCGCGTAACGCGTGCGCGAACTCCGCGGAGCCGGCGAACCGGTGCCGGGGATCGGTGCGCATCGCCCGGGCCACCGCGTCCGCGGCCGACCGGGCGATCCCCGGTAGTACAGCGGCCATCGGCACCACCCGGCCGGGTGGTGCCGGATCGGTGCCGGTGAACAGCCGGTAGGCCAGAGCACCCAGGCTGTACACATCGGACCGGACGTCCAGGCTCGCACCGGGCTCGCTCTGTTCCGGGGACATGTAGCCCGGTGACCCGGCCACGATCGTCAGGCCGGAGGCCCGGCTCAACGTCTTGGCCAGGCCGAGGTCCGCCACCACCGCTTCGGCGGGCTCGCCCGGGCGGAAGAGGATGTTGCCGGGCTTGAGGTCGCGGTGCAGCACACCGGCTTCGTGCAGCGCCGTCACGCCGGCGCAGATCTGGGTGATGAGATCCGCGGTCGTCGCCGGGTCCTGCGGTTCCCGGCCGATCCGGTCCTCCAGGGTGCCCGCGGCCAGTTCCATCACGAGGAACGGGCGGCCGTCGTCGAACTCGCCCGAGTCGAGCACGCGCACGACGTGCCGGGAGTCGATCCGCCCGAGGATCGCCGCCTCGTCGACGAACCGGGCCCGCACATCCGAGCGCCAGGCCCAGTTCTCCGCCAGCACCTTGACCGCGACGTCGTGGTCCAGCACGTCGTCGTGGACCTGCCACACGGACGCGAAAGCGCCGGTACCGATGAGCCGCGGCGCCCGGAACCGGCGAAGACCCAGGGCGTACCCCGAACTCCCGGGAACCATCGGCACCTCCTCGTCGGCGCCACACTAACCAGGCCGATCGGCCACCCCGGTCGGGGCGGGGGCCCGCTCACCAGGCCGGTTGTGACGCCGGACACCAATCGTGCTTGTGCCCCAACGGATGCCGCCGCCACGGGATCCAACCGGGTGGCACGACACCCTCCGGTGCCCGCTCCTGCCCGATCGGGCAGGAGAACTGCGTCAACGGTTGCCCTGTCCCGGCCGGGACGGGCCGGGCGAGCACGGGAGGCTGCGAAGCGTGCCCCGTCATCCACGCGTGCCCGGCCGCACAACGGTCGCCTGCGGGCTGGTCGCCGTGCTCGTGACGGCGGTCGTGCTCGCCGCTCCCGCCGACGCCGTGCCGAACGGCGTCACCGCCCGGAGTTCGACCGGTGGCAGCCAGCCGCAGCAGTGGAACGGGACGAGCTCGGCCCCGGCGATCAGCGCGGACGGCCGGTACACGGTCCAGCTGACGACGGCCAACGTCGACCCGGTGGACACCTCTCCGCCGACCCAGGCGGACGTCTACGCGACCGACCGGGTCACCGGCGCCGCCCGGCTGATCGGCGTGGCCCACACCACCCCGCTGGGCACCTTCCCGCCGGCCGGGCAGAGCGGGCAGTCGGCGTTCCTGGCGAACAGCGCCGAGCCGTCGGTCAGCGCCGACGGGCGGTACGTCGCGCTGGCCACCGCCGACGCCGCGGTCAACGTCGACCAGGCCATCCCGGCGGGCGGTACCAACTCGTACGTGTGCGACCGCGACATGAACGCCGACGGCGTCTTCGACGACACCGTCGCGCCACCGGCGCCGGCCACGCAGAACCCGGTGCGCGAGACCTACTGCACCTACGTCGGCGACGGCACCCACCCGTCGGCGCACCCGTTCCTCTCCGCCGACGGCAGTTCGGTGGCCTGGGTCGACACCACGACCGACACGGTGTCGGTCACCCGGCTGACCAAGGACGCCCAGGGCCGGCTCCAGCCGCCGTCCGCCGCCGACGTGATCGCCGTCCCGCCGGCCGCGGCGCAGCACCAGAACACCACGCACCCCGTGCTCGACCGGCACGCCGACTACCTCGTCTACGCGACGGTCGTGTCCGTGACCCAGCCCGTCGTCACGACGGTCCCGGAAGTCATCGGCTACGACTTCGCCGCGGGCCGTTCGGACCGGCTCGACCTGACGCCGTCCGGCGCGACCTACGGCGACCCGGCGACCGGGCCCACCGTCACGCTGACCGCGCCGGCGGTGTCGGGCGACGGCGGCCGGGTCGCGTTCCAGTACCAGCCCTCGCCCGCCGCCGACCCGCAGGTGGTCGTCCTCGACCGCGATCCCGACTCCGACGGCGCACGGGCCCCGGGGGCGCCCGGCGAACCCTTCACGTCCACTGTGGTCTCCCGGCGGACCGACGGCGCGGCCGGGGACGGGGCGAACCCGGCGCTGAGCACCGACGGCCGCTACGTCGCGTTCGTCACGGCCGCCACCGGGATGCACGACGGCGCCGACACCGCGGGCGTCACCTGCCTCACCGGCCCGCAGGCGCTGATGGTGTGCCAGGTCGTCGCGCGCGACGTCACGGCCGACCTGGCGCGCGAGGCCGCGGCCACCCCGCGCCTGCCCGCCGGCCTGGTCTCGGCCACGACGACGTCGTGCTCCGGCGCCGACGGCTGCGGCGGCAACCGGTCCAGCACCACCCCGGCCGTGTCCGCGGACGGCTCGGTGGTCGCGTTCGCGTCGGCGGCGACCGACCTCGTCGCCGCCGACACCAACAACAGCACCGACGTCTTCCAGCACCGGTTCACGCCGCAGTTCGCCTCGGCCGGGACCTCCTTCCCGACGACCCCACCCGGGCAGAGCTCCAGCGCGACCCTCGACGTCGGCCGGTCCGGCTTCGGCCCGCTCCCGGTCGGCCCGGTCGCCGTCACCGGACCGGCCGCGGCGGACTTCGCCGTCGGCGCGGGGCAGACGTGCACGGGCAGCACCCTGTACGAGGGCGACGAGTGCGCGCTCACCGTGACCTTCACACCGACAGCGACCGGGACCCGGTCCGCGTCCCTGGTCGTGCCGTCCGCCGACGGCCAGGCGAGCACGACGATTCCCCTGGTCGGGCTGGGCGGTGCGGCACCTCCGCCCGGGCCGGGGCGGATCGAGGTGACGTCGGGGACGACCGACTTCGGGGCCGGCCGGCTGCTCACCACGAGCGCGCCGAGACCGGTCGTGCTGATCAACCGCGGTGGCGCCCCGCTGGTGGTGACCGCCGTGGCGCTGCCTCCCGCGGCCCCGGGGGCGGACGCCTTCCCGGAGGACTACGCGATCGGCGCCGACGGGTGCACCGGCTCGACCCTCGTCACCTTCGCCACGTGCACCGTGGAGTTCACGCACACCCCGCGGGCCGGGGGCGTGCGCCCGGCCACGGCCGAGATCACCGACAGCACTGGTGCCACCACCGAGGTCCTGCTCACCGGGTCCGGCGTGGTGCCCTCGCTCACGGTCACGCCGGCGGTCAGCAAGCCCGGCCGGGTGGTCACGGTCACCGCGGCCGGCCTGCCCGTGTCGACCGCGATGACCCTCACCGGGCTGGGGCCGCCCGTGCCGGTCACGACCGACGCGCAGGGCGGGTTCGCCGTCGCGTACCTGCTGCTCCCGCACAGCGCGAGCGGTCCGCTCGAGCTGATCGCCCAGGACCTCGCCGGCACGGTGGCCGCGCGGGCCGGCGTGCTGATCCAGCAGCGGTCGTCCGCACCGCCGAACTTCACCGGCTGAGCCCGTCCCGGTTCCCGCGAGTGAGCGCCACCTCGTGCTCGTCGAGGCGGCGCTCGTGGAGTCGGTCCGCAGGTACCACGCACGGCGGTGGAGCACGCCGACGCCGTCCGGCGGCACCACGGGTTCGGGGCGGACCGGTGCATCGGCGAACGCGGCTCGGCGACCTGCGCCGCGCGAGTGAGCGGTGCTCCGTGCTCGTCGAGGAGTGCCGGCTGCTGCACGCGCTCGGCCGCCGCCACGACCGGGCTCTCGGGGCCCGGAACGCCGGGCTTGAGCGCTACCTCGACACTCGGTCCCGTCCGCCCAGGTCGCGGCCCGGCACCGGGTCGTGCACATCCTGTGGGAAGTCGCCGAAGACTTCCCCGGCGTTTCGGGCGTGGGTGCCGCGCGCTGTGCCGGATCTTCGAGAGCCGGGCCGACCGTGAGATAGGCCGATGCCCTGCCCGGACGGCTTGCACGGCGCTGTGCCTGTTCGGGCCGCTGCGGCCGGTGTCCGCCGCGTTACGCTGGAAACGCTTTCCGCTCGGTCCGAAATGGACGCCGCTGCGCGCCGCGTCCGGTGCGCGAAGGCACGGACGCCCGCGGCGGTGACGGCCCCGGAGGAGGAAGCTCATGACCAGCGACGGGGGCGGTTTCCCCGGTCCGGTGCGCGCCGGCTGCCCGATCGGGCAGCGCGCCTGCCCGCCCGGTTGCCCGGACGGGCGTAACCCCGCCGCGGCACCGGCGCATGCTGGGCCGATGGAAGCCACGGCGACCGCTGAGCGCGCGCACGAAGTCCTTGCTGCCCCACCGCTTCCGGCGGAACCCGGCCGTGTGCCGCGCGACCGCGTGCACGCGCCGCTGGCGTTCACGCGCTGGGCGGACTGGGCCCATGGTACGGCGGATCCGCGGGAGCTGCTGGCGGAATACCGGCGGGGGAGCGAGGTCTGGCTGCGCGTCGCGACGGCCGGCGGGGACGAGCGGGCGGCGCTGAACCGGATGAGCGGGACGCTGATGGAGCTTCGGATCGCCGTGCTGGAGGGCGCCGGCCGGCTCGATCACCTGAGGTGCCGGGTGGTCCCGGCGCTGCGGGACCTGGGCGCGTTGTGGCTCGACGAAGGGCGGGCCGCGCTGGCGTCGCTGATCGCTGTACCGGACGGGCGAGCCCTGCCGTCCGTGCCGGTGGACCAGGCCGCGTTCGTCGCGCTCGGCCACACGTGCCGGGCGCTGCGGCGGGCCGGGGGCTACACCCGGTTCGCGGTGACCGCCGAACTCGCCGTCAGCCAGTACATCCTCATCGCCGGCGAGTGGAACGCCCTGACCCGCGCGACCCCGGTCCGCGCGGCCACCGGGGAAACCGCCGTCCTCGACGTGCTGGCGCGGCTGGCCGAGGTCGTCGTGGCCCTGCTCACCAGCACCGGCCGGGAGCTGGCGCTGTTCGACGAGCTGCTGGGGAAGTGGCTGGCGGACTACGCGCAGCTGCTCGCCGCGATCGAGGCAGCCGCGGAGGTCCTCGGCGACCTCCTGGGTTCGCGGCGGGTGCTGGACGCGGTGGCCGGACCCTTCGCCCCGCCCGCGAGCACGGCCTACATCCAGCCTTCCCGCATCGCGTAGGCGACGGCGTGCGAGCGGTTGCGCAGGTGGAAGCGGTTCGTGATGTCGTGCAGGATGTTCTTGATCGTGCGCTCGGAGTAGCTGAGCAGATCGGCGATCTCCTTGGTGTCGAGGCCGTCGGCGACCAGCCGGAGCACGGCGACCTCGCGTTCGCCCAGCCCGGCCGGGAACGCGGTGTGCGTCGTCCCGTCCCGCTGGGCGCGCGCGACGTGGGAGAGGAAGCGGTTGAGCAGGTCGGGCGGCAGGTCCGGCTCGCCGATCGACGCGCGCTGGATGGCGTGCACCATCTTCGGCGCGGACACCTCGGACCGCCAGACGAGCACGGTGACCCCGAGCTCGATCGCCTCCAGCATCTCCTCGTCCGCGAGCGCGCGGATGACCAGGACCACTCTCCGGCACCCTTCGGTCCGCAGGCTTCTCAGCACCTGGAGCAGTTCTTCGTCGAGGGTGTCGCCGATGACGACGGCGACCCCGTCCTCGGGCTCGGTGAAGTCGGTGAGGAGCTGGATCTCCACCTCGTAGCGCAAGGTGGCCGACACGCCCATCCGGGACATCGAATCGGTTCCGCGGACGACAACGGGGATGCGGTTCATGTTGACTCCAGAAGCTCCAGTGCCTGACCGGTGCGGCGGTGCCGACTGGTGGTGGACCGGGACCCGGTCTCGCGGCGAATGCTAATTCCCGTGCTGCCGGGTGGCACTGTGCAAACCCGTCATCGCCGAGGATCGTCGTGTGCAGAGTCAGCACCCGGTTGCCCGTCCGCTCAGACGAAGACCTGCACGGTCGCGCTGCCCGAACCCTCCAGCCAGACCTCGTACTTGCACCGTCCGATCGGGACCCGGCACTGCTCGTCCGCCCAGCCGAAGGCCGAGAAAGCGATGTACTTGCGCTCGTCCCCGTTTTCCGGCAGCAGGACCGACGCGGTGTTGTTGAACGGTTCCTTGTCGTCGGTGTAGGCGACCTTCGCCCAGCACCGCAGGGAGGAGGTGAACACTTTGGGCGTGAAGCAGAACACGACGCAGTCCTCGTCGAACGGGACCTCGCCGAGGTGGATCTCCGGCGCGACAATGGTGAAGCCCACGTCGTACTCGGTGGTTTTGCGCCATTCGTAGTGGATGTCCAGCGTCATGGTGGTGCCCCCGTCCCGCCGGTGGTCAGTTCGTCCCGCATCTTCGCTCGGGCGTCGCCCCCGCGTACTGCGCGATCGGGCACCCACCACGCGAACCGGGCCGCTGCCCGGCCGGATTCCTCTTCGGGTGAGGGCCGGACCGCCGGCGCGCGGACGATCGGCAGCATGGCCGAGGAGAGACCACCGTTCCCGCCGCTGCTCGCCGGCCGGTGGGTGCCGTCCCTGCACGACGACGACATCGCCGCCCTGGTCGGAGCCTACGAACGGGGCCGCGGCGAACTGGCCGCGCGTCCTCCCGGGTCCGCATCGGACACCGCCGGCCGGGACGCCACGGCCGAATCGATGCTCGGCACGCTCGCCGTCCTGCACGGGCTGGCCTCGGTGACGTTCGAGCAGCTGTGCCGGGTCACCGTGCTGCTCGGTCCGGCGGTGCACGAGTTCGGGGCCTGGCCCCGCCCACCCGACGGGGAGGGCGGACGGGCCCGCGCGGTGCGGTCGATCACCGTCGTCGGCGGGGAAGCCCGGTTGCGATCGAAGCTCGCCGAGCACGCCACCGGGTTCCTCGTGCGCGCCGGCGGCGAAGTGCGAGTGCCGCGGCCGGGCCCCCGGGCCCGGATCCGCCGACGACGGCTGGACGAGCTCGACCTGGCCCTCGGGGAAACGCTCGGTATCGGACTGGCGACGTTCCTCGTGACGACCACCGGCTGGGCCGAGCGGTACGCGTCGATCATCGACGAGATCAACGCCTGCTACGTGGCCGTTCGCGCTCACGCCCGTGAACGGCCCGGCGACGTCGTGGCCGGGCCGGCCACCGGGTGAGCGGTGTCGGCCGTGCGCTCCTCCCGCAGCAGGGTGCGCATGATGACGCGGGCGTCGTGGATGCGGGAACGCACGGTGCTCACCGGGACGTTCAGGTAGCGGGCGATCTCGCGGTACTCCAGTCCGCAGAAGTCCCGCAGCACCAGGGCCTGGGCGAGGTTGCGGGTCCGTCGCTCGAGCTGGTCGAGCGCGTCGAGCAGGTCGACCCGGGAACCCGCGGTCAGGCTCGTCCGGCGCGGGTCCGGCACCTGGTCGTGGCGATCGAGCGGGGCCTGCTCGGCCGCGCGGCGCTGCAGGGCCCGGTACTTCTGGCGGCAGCTGTTGGCCATCACCGCGTGCACCCACGTCCGGAAGGAACTGCGCCCTTCGAAGCTGCCGATGCGCTTGGCGACGATCAGCAGCACGTCCTGGGCCGCTTCTTCGGCGTCTTCGACGTGGGAGAGGAACCGGCTGCACCCGCGCAGCACGTCCGGCCACACCTCGCGCAGCAGCTGGTCCAGCGCTGCCGGATCACCACCACGCGCCCGCTCGGCCAGCAGCGTCGTGGTGTCGGCGGGTACGGCCATCGTTCCACTCCTCGCCCGGTCGGCAGATCCCGGCGGATGTTAACCGCTCGCACCGACGTCCAGTGGACGTACATGCCTCGCGTGCGGCCGGTGTGAAAGTTCCCACGCGGCACCAACTTTCCGCCGTCGGCGTCCTGCGGAGCAGTGGGCGTGAGCGAGGCCACACGCACGGTCACCGCCCCAACGTTTTCCCGCGGCCCCCCATCAGTCCAGTGCCGGTTCCGCTCACCTCGACGCACTGGAAAGGCCTGATCTCTTGGTATCGCTCGACGCGCCACCGCCCGATCGCCGCTGCACCGTCTGCGGGAACCTGCCCGAGGCCGCGAGTCCGTCGCCGCTCGGCTGGGTGGCCTGGTGCTGGTCGCCGGAGGTGGGGTTTCACCTGTTCGGGGAGTCTGGACGGCCGCTCGCGGTGGTGGCCACCGGGACAGCCGAGGCGCGGCCGAGCCAGCTGCTGCCGAGCCAGGCCTTCGAGCTCGGCCTCTGGTACGGACCGCCCCACGACGACCGGCCGACGTCCGAGTTCCTGGGCGCGGTGGTGCAGTTCCTCGACCAGTGGCGGGGCGACCTCTACCTGGTGGCGTTGTTCGGCTACGAGGCCCAGGGCCTGGCCGGGCTCGACCACGCGCCGGAGGCCCGCCGCGTCGTGCTCGGCGAGGCGACCCGGTTCGTGGTGTCGACGGTCGACGTCGGCGGCTGGCGCGAGCCGCTGCTGGCGGCCAGTACCGCGGCGTGCGACACCCTCCGGCCCGGCCGCGACCGGGACGCCACCCCGGTCGGGACCGAGCCGCCCGCCTTGCCGTCGGCCGCGGGGGACACACCGCTGTCCCTGACGGCGCGGGCGTTGTTCGCCCACCTGTGCGCGGCCGAGGTCGGTCCCCGGGCGTTGTGCCGAGCCGCGCACCTGCTGGTGCTGGCCGGCGCGAGCACCGCGGTGATCGGCACCTGGCTGCTCTACACCGCGCGGGTGGCGCGGCTGCAGCTGGACGCGGTCGGGGCCCGGTCGTGAAGCGGCGGCGCGCGTTCGCTCGGCGGGCGTTCCCCGTGTGCGTGACGGCGGACGCGGTGGCCGCGTTCACCGGGTCGGCCGGACCGCGGCGGCTGACCAAGTCCCTGCTCGTCCCGGCTCTGGCGGCGGCCGCACCGCCGCCGGATGCCGGGCTTGCCGTCGGTCTGGCGTGCTCCTGGATAGGAGACCTCGCGTTGCTCGGGAGCACCGACCGGCACTTCCGGGCCGGGGTGGCGGCGTTCGCCGTGGCGCACGCCGGCTACGCCGCGTCCTTCGCCGCCCGGGCCGGCCGGCCGCCGCTGCGCCGCGCGGTGCCGATCACCGCCGCCGGGGTGGGTGGAGCGTGGTTCTTCGGCCGGGCGGCGGGTGCGCTGGCCGGTCCGGTCCGGGGGTACGCGCTGGCCATCGCGGCCATGGCGGTCACCGCGGCCGGCCTGCGCGGGCCCGGTGCGGGGCGGGCGGCCACCGGAGCCGGGGTGTTCATGCTGTCGGACGCGCTGATCGGCCTGCGCCGGTTCGTCCTGCCCCCGGCATGGTCCCGGCCGGCGGATCTGGCGGTGATGCTCACCTACGGCGTCGCCCAGTGGCTCATCCACACCCCGGCGTCAGCCCCGGCCCGGCGCGGGCCCGAGCCCCAGCGCGGCCGGCATGACCCGGGTGCGGGCCTCGGCTGAGTGCCACCGCCGGTCGCCGTGTAGCCGCCGAGCAGGACGAAGTGCCGCCCGCCCAACGGCCGGGCGAGTTCCGGCGACCGGCCCGCGAGCGGCAGCAGCCCGTGGGACGCCGGCACGGCGAACCGGATCACCGCGATCGGGACCAGGCCACGGGCCCGGGCGACCGTGCCGAGGAACCGCCGTGATCTCGGCGGGGGCGAAGGCCGTCTTCGCTCGCAGGTCCCGGATCACCTTCTGGCGCACCGGGGAACCGTCCGCCGGCGGCGCATTGTCTCGACGCTCCACTTCGGACCTCCTTGTCCGGCCGGAGATCGAATTCCCCCGCGTGCGCCACGTCATGCATCCCGGCCCGGCCGGGTGAAAGCGTGCCCGTCCGGGCACGCAGCCTGCGGTTTCCGGCGCGTAGCGTGGCAGACCCGTCTGTCCGGAGGTGACTCGGCCATGGGAGATTTCCTGCTGCGCACCGGTGATCTGCTGCAGATCACGATGGTGGCGCCGACCGTCGTCCCGGCGGTCGCGAAGCCGATCGCGCTGCGCGGTTCGAGCACGGCGGTCACCGCGATCGGCAAGCTCGCCTGCCTGCGGGGCGACGAGCTGCCCGACGAGCTCAAGGTGCCGGTGCCCTACACCGAGCCCCCGTTCCTCGTCCCGGGCACGGGTACGTTCTCGATCCTGCTGCCCCCGAGCCACTTCACCCTGCTCGCCCGGAACGGGCTCGTGCTGCTGCTCAAGGGCGGGCCGTTCCCGGTGGTCTTCAAGGTGGCGACGCCCGCCACCAACCCGGTCCCGGTCCCGGGCGTCCCCAAGACGGACACGAAGCCGCTCAAGCAGGGCACCGGGCAGTTCCTCACCACGAACGCGACGGTGCGGATCGGCTGAGCCCCGCTGCCCCGGCTGCCCCAACGCGCAGCCGCCGCTGCCCGGGCGGGTGCCTCGCCGAAGACCGCCGCGAGCGGCCGCGAACGTACGTTGTGGACGATCCGTGCGGATCACCATGCGGGAGTTCGCCGCAGGTTCCCCGAGGAGGTCGTGTTGGCCGAGCACAAGAGCGTGACAGGCACCCGAAGATTCCGGTTGCGGACAGCGGGGGGCAAGTCGGTCGTGTTGTTCGGCGTGCTGGCGGTCGCCTACGCCGTGTGCACGGTGGGAACCCCGGCTCCCCGGCAGCAGGTGGTGCCGGTGGCACACACCATCCGCACCTGCGACAGCGGCGCGCCCGCCCCGTCGGAGTCGTACAAGGTGCTGGAACGCGACAAGGCGATCCAGTTCGTCGTCGTCGGAGCCAACGGCTCGCAGAACACCGGCAACCTCGGGGACAACGAAGCGAACGGCGGAGGGTACGGAGCGACGGTCACCGCCACGCTGGCGCTGCCGGCCAACACCCAGCTGGTCTTCATCAAGGCCAACGGGATGGCGGGCTGCCACCGGGGTGGCTCCGGCGTCGACGGTTCCGGCTACGGCGGGGGAAGCAGCGCCGTGGTCGACAAGGACACCGGAGAAGTCCTGATCGAGGCCGGTGGCGGCGGGGGAGCGGGACTCTTCAACGGCTTCTCCTACGGCGGGCGGGGTGGTAACGCGGGGGGACCGAACGGTGGTCAGAGCGGCAGCGTCGGGGGCAGCAATCCCGGACCCGCCGGCAGCGGCGGCGGCATGTGCACCGCCGGCTCGCAGGGGAACGGATCCGACGCCGAGCGCGTGAACGCCAACATCCCCGGTGGTGGCGGCGGCGGTGGGTGCGCCGGCGGCTCCGCCGGCGGATACTCTCCGGTGGCCAGTGGCGGTAGCGGCGGTGGCGGCGCTTCTTCCTACGTGGCACTCGAATTTGGCTCGACGAGCCCGGCCTTCCAGGCCACGGGCAGCAATTCCAGCACCGTGACCTACAGCCGGACGGCCGCGAGCGTCACCCTCACCGCGACCGGCCCGGAGGCCGCGCCCAAGGCGCAGGACAAGATCAGCTACACGGTCACGGCGCAGAACATCGGCGAAACGACCCCCGGGGCGATCGACTTCGACCTCCCGCAGGGATGGGTGGCGACGGGCTGCACGAAGATCAGCGGCACCACCACGGCGCCGGCCACGCTGCCCACCGACCTGGGACCGCCGGACACCTACGGTGGATCGGACGGCGAAACGCTCCAGTGCACCTACACCAGGGCGATCACCCAGACCGAGATCGACAGCCACGCGTTCGTCGGCGGTCGGATCACCGCCCGGGTGACCACCAAGGTGCCCGACCCGATCACCGTGGCGATTCCGAGCAACCAGACCTCCACGGAAATCGTCCCGGCTCCGGCCCTGACCCTGGACCCCGTGACGGTGTCGGCCACACCCAGCGGCGGGTTCGTCGCCGGGAGCACCGTGAACTTCACCCTCACCGCGACCAACTCGGGCAACACCAGCCTGACCAAGGTCGTCAACACCGTGAAGGTGCCCGTCGCCAAGCCGGTCGCCGGTGGGCCGGCCGAGGTGCCGCTCACCTGTCCGGCGGCGGCCACGAACGCCGCTCCGGGCGCGAAAGTGACCTGCACGACCGGCAACTACACGGTCACCCCGGACGACGTCAAAGCCGGCTCGATCACCGCGACGGCCAGCGCCGCGGCCGCCGAGGCGTCGGCCACGCCGCAGCTCGTGCCGATCACCCTGGCGCAGAACAAGAGCTTCCTCGCCACCCTGACGCACGTCGGCCCCACCGACGCGCAACCGGACCAGAAGGTCGACGCCGGTGACACCATCACCTTCACCGCCAGGCTGACCAACAACGGCACGGCCCCGCTCCGGGACGCGTCCATCTCGGTGGCGGCCCTGCCCGGCTGCGTCAAGTCCACCACGACCCTGGACACCGGCGCGTCCGTGGAGTGCGTCGCCACCTACACGGTCACCCAGTCCGACATGAACCTCGGTTCCGTCCGGTTCACCGCGACCGGCCAGGCCAGTGACGCCGGCGGAACCGGGCTGCAGCAGCAGAACCCGGACGACCAGGTGGCGCTCACCGGTGCCGCCGGTCTCACGGCCGCGCTGTCGGCGGTGAGCAGCACACCGACCACCCGCAAACCCGCGGACGGCGACGTCATCCACTACTCGGTGCTGGTCACCAACACGGGCACGGTCAGCCTTTCCCAGCTGACCACAAAGGACACGCAGGCCCCCGCCCCGGCCGCGGAGATCACCTTCACCTGCGAGCAGACCGCTCTCGATCCGGCGGCCACCAGCACGTGCACGGCCGACTACACGATCACCACCGACGACATCAGCGAGGGGAAGGTCGCGAACACGATCGTCGTGAGCGGCAAACCGCCGACCGGCAACGCGGTCAGCGGGACCGACACGAAGACCGTCGACCTCGAACAGTCGGCGCAGCTGTCCACCCTGATCAAGGTCACCGCGCCGGGCGACAACAACTTCGACGGCCTGACGAACACCGGTGACACGCCCCTCCTGGAGATTTCGGTCACCAACAGCGGCAACGTCCCGGTGGCCGGGCTGGTGCCGGCCGCCACGGCGAACGGCGCCACGCTCGACTGCGCCCTGCCGACGACTCCGCTGGCGCCGGGGGAAACCGTCACGTGCGAGCCGAGCTACACGGTGAAGACCGCCGACGTCACCGCGGGGTCGATCAAGTTCGTCAGCGACGTCACGGGGACGGATCCGGCGGGCAGCAAGGTCGACGCGACCTTCACGCTGAACCGCACCACCGGGGCCGACCCGGTGACGTCGACGCCCCCGACGCCGCCGACCGACGACACCAGCGTCACGACCTCGCCGCCCACCAGCGCCACCGGTGCTCAGCCGAGCACGACCTCGTCGTCGGCGGTCGCGGCGGTGACGACGACCGGTTCGCCCGCGGCGGCCACCGCAGCCGCCGGCAAGGCGTCCGGGGGTTCGTTGCCCACCACGGGTTCGGACGTCGGCGGGCTGCTGGCGATCTGCGCGATGCTCGCGCTGGTCGGTGGCGGGCTGCTGCTGCTGGTGCGGCCGGCTCGCCGGCGTCGCCGGGGCTGACCGCCCGGCACGGATACCCGCGTTCCCCCGGTCGTGCTCGGCGGGCCACGACCGGGGGAACGCGCCCTGCACGTCCGATGGTCCGGAAACCCCGGTGGCCCGCGCTCGCGCGGGCCACCGAACGAAGCTGGGTGTCACCGCGAAAACCGGTGACACCCAGCGTTCTTCCCTGGTCGGCGGGTCAGTCGCGCACCGCGAGCCAGTCCCGGGAGAGGGTTTCCACGTCCACTTCGGACAACCGCACCCGCACGTATCCCGGGCCCGGTACCGGTTTGTCGTCGACGACCTCACCCTGCTTCCCCGTGTGCCTGCCGGCCGCGACCACCACCCGGGTACCGGTCGCCAGCCGCCGTCCGGACCCCAGTTCCTCGCGCAGGATGCCGTCGAGCTTGGTGCCGGCCCGCCGGAGGCTGACGACGACTCCGGCGAGAATGGTCAGTGCTTGGGCGAGGGAAACGGCCAGCAGGAGGGAAAAGGAGGCGACTGTGAGCAGTCCGTCGGCCGCCACCGCGACCAGTGCGACCGACCTGAGGTCGACGAGACCGCGCCGGGTTCTCGCTATCTGCCCGCCGGACATCCGCGCGACCTCCCGGACTCCACGCGCCGGGAACCGTGGTCGGCATTCTTGCCAGTGATCATTTTTCTTATTCCTCTTCGGTTTGTTTTGATCCGCCTCGTTGCGGTCGGACAATTGTCGGAACACTTTGTTTGGGAACATTCAAATCTTGTTGCACGCGATTGTGCGAGTCAACGTCTTCGCTTTGCCGGGAGTGCAGGTCTGCCTGATGGAGCACGTTTCGCGTGATCGACCTGTCGATGTGCTGTGCGGGGGTTTTCGGCGCTGGTCCGTTCGGCCGAACGCGGTCGTCCGGACCGGGGCGTACCCCGGTCGGCCGGACCGATCGGCCTGTCCGATCGGACAACGACGATGAGGGGACTGCCTGATCGGCCGCACGGCCGGGCTTCACCAGCGGTCCGCCGGGGTGTGTGCTCGAAGCGGAGGGCCGAACGATCACCGAAACGAGAAGAGTCATGACTGACGTGGGGCCCGGCCGGGCCGGGAAACTGGTCGTCGTCGAAGACCATCCGATCTACCGGGACGGGCTGGTGCGCGTGCTCGACCGGTCGGCCGCCATCCGGGTGGTGGCCCAGGTGGGTACCGGCCGGGAGGCGATCGCCGCGGCCCGGGAGCACGCGCCGTGCACCGTGGTCGTCGACTACAACCTGCCGGACCTGACCGGGATCCAGGTGGCGGCGGCCATCGCCCGGGACGCGCCGGACTGCCGCGTGCTGATCATTTCCGCACTGCTCGACGGCGTCGTGGCCTACCGGGCGCTGGAGGCGGGCGCGGCCGGGTTCATCGGCAAGGACGCCGACAGCGAGGAGATCCTCGACGCGGTGCTGCGGGTGAGCTCCGGCCAGACGGTGCTGCCGCCCGCGGTCGCGGGCGGGCTGGCCGGCCAGATCCGGCTGCGGGCCACGTCCCGCGGTCCCGCCCTCAACGACCGCGAGCGCGAGATCCTCCGCTCGTTCGCGGCGGGGCTGAGCATCCCGCAGGTCGCGCGCAACCTCTTCCTGAGCCCCAGCACCATCAAAGCCCACGCGCAGAAGCTCTACGACAAGCTGGGCGTCTCCGACCGGGCCGCGGCCGTCGCCGAGGCCATGCGCCGTGGCCTCGTCGACTAGCGGCCGGACGCCGGTGGTCGCGGCCCGGCCGATCACCGGGGGAGCCGCCTGGAGCCGGGTCGTGGTCGTGCTGCCGATGCTGGTCAGCACCCTGGTCGCGCAGACCGCGCACTGGACGGCCTTCCTGGTCACCCTCGGGCTCTACGGCGCGTGGACGCTGGCCTTCCTCCTCTGGCGCCCCGGGCCCGCGACCTGGTCGTTCCTGCTGCCCGCCGCGATCGACATCGGCGCGATCACGGTGTTGTCCCTGTTCGCCGGCGGGCCCGCCTCGGAGATCGGGTACGCCTACATCCTGGTGCCCTTCACCGCGGTGGCGAGCTACCGCCCGTGGCTCACGGCGCTGGCGGGGACGGCGTCGGCGCTGGCCTACCTCGCGCTCGTGCCGCTGGCATTGGCGCCGGACGACATCGCCCGCCTCGACCCGGATCGCGGCGCGCCCTACGACCTGCTGCGCGCGTTCGGCTTCGCCGGGTACCTGGTGTGGTTCGGTGTCGTCTGCACCGTGGTCGCCGCGCTGCTCGTGCGCCGCGAGCGGCGGATCGCCGATCTGGTCGGCGTGCAGGAGCAGCTGGTCGGGGACCTGATCAACGCCGAGGAGCGGGAGCGCGCCGCACTCGCCGACGCTCTGCACGACAGCGCCGTGCAGAGCCTGATGGCGGCCCGGCTGGAGCTGTCCGGCGCGCCGCTGCCGGCCGAGGTGCGCACCCGGGTGCTGGACCTGCTGGACACCACGGTCGCCGAACTGCGCGAGGCCGTGTTCGACCTGCACCCGCGGGTGCTGCTGGAGCTGGGCATCGCCGCGGCTCTCGAGACGCTGGGCGAACGCAGCGCGCAGCGGGGAGGGTTCGCGCTGGTCCTCCACGCGGAGCCGGCCGTCGAGCACCCGGCCGAGGCGATGCTCTACTCGGTCGCCCGGGAGCTGCTGGCGAACGTGGTCCGCCACGCCCGGGCCCGGAACGTCCGCGTGGACTTGCGCGAGCAGCCGGGCCGCCTGGGGCTGACCGTCACCGACGACGGCGTCGGCTTCGCCCCGGCCGTCCTGGCGGAGCGGCTGGCCGGCGGGCACGTCGGCCTGGCGGGCCACCGGGTGCGGGTGGAGGGTGCGGGCGGCACGTTCACGTTGCGGACCCGCGAAGGCGGCGGCACCACGGTGGAGGTGTGGCTACCCGGCTGAGCGCTGGGGGTGTCCCTACCTCAGGGTGACCTTCTTCTTCGTGATCCGCCCGAGCGCCTCCCGCAGCGTCCGGTCGAGCTCGCCGCTGGCCGAAGAGCGGTCGAGGACGTCGATGCGGCCCGGGTCGAGGCCGCGCCCGCGGGCGACCATCAGCAGCTGTCCCGTGCGGACCAGGCCGACGAACTTGGCCTCCTCCCCGAACAGGAGCCCGCTCGCGGAACGCCGCACGAAACTGTCGATGTAGGCCCGGACCTCCTTGGTGGCGGCCTCGCGGCCGATGAGGACGATCTCCCCCCACTGCCAGAACCCCCGGACCGCGCCCTTCTGCAGCTCTCCCACGGAAGCGCGGTTGAGGGCGTCGTAGGCGGCCCAGGCGTTGCTGTGCTCGACGTAGCTCTCCAGGCTGCCGAAGCCGCCGTTGGCGGCGCCCCACGCGATCAGCCAGTCGGCTTGGTTCTGGTTTTCGGCGGCGTCGGCGAGGATCCGGTCGCACGCGTCGATCAGCGCGTCCGCGAAGCGCTGCCGGTCCCCGTCGTCCAGTTCGGCGACGGCCTGCGTCGTCGCCACCGGATCGAGGCCCGTGGCGAGCGTCGCGCCGACCGGTTCGAACGCCTCGTCGGCCGCGTCTTCGAGCACGTCCCGCACCACGCGCAGGGCGATGGCCGGGTCCGCCTGCGTCGCGTACGCCAGGTTGGTCGTCCAGCCGTTCTCGTCGGCCGACAACGCCGCGTCGACGAGCCACAGCGCGACGCTCGCCTCCGTCCGGCCCGAGGCGAAGGCCCACAGCTGCGCGGCGCCCTTGACCTGGTCGCTTTCGTAGTTCTGGATGCTCATCAGGTGCATGGCCAGCATCGTGGAACCCCGGGCCGGCACCGGCCGCAAGCGATGGTGAAGCCTTTCGGGCAGCTCCGGCCCCGGCCGCCGGCACGCGGCTCACCCGGACGGGGGGTCCGTACCGGCGGCGCCGCGCGCAACCGGTACGCCCGGCGCAACGGGTGTAGCGTCCGTGGTCTGTTCGGTCCAGTCCGTTGGTCACCATGGCGGTCCGCCGCGGCGACCGGCGACGGTTGCGGGGTGGGCATGCGGATTGGCGTCGACGTCGGCGGTACGAACACCGATGCCGTGCTCATGGCGGACGACCGGATGGTCGCGCACGCGAAGCGGCCCACCTCCGGCGACGTGACCCTGGGGATCGAGCAGGCGCTCACCGCGCTGATCGCGACCGCGGGCGTCACCACCGATCAGGTCGACGCGGTGCTGATCGGGACCACGCACTTCCTCAACGCGGTGGTCGCCGTGCACGGGCTGACCCCCACCGCGGCGATCCGCTTCGCCGTCCCGTCCACCCGGGCGATCCCGCCGATGGGAACCTGGCCCGACGCCCTGTCGCGGGCGCTCGGCCCGCACCGGTACATCTGCGGCGGCGGGCACGAGTACGACGGCCGGACCGCGCTCCCGTTCGACGAGAGGGCGTTCCGCGCGATCGTGGACCGCATCGCCGCCGACGGCGTCCGGGCCGTGGCGCTGACGTCGGTGTTCTCGCCGATGAACGCGGGGCTGGAGGAGCGGGCCGCCGGGCTGCTGGAGGACCGCATCCCCGGCGTGACGGTCTGCCGGTCCCACGAGATCGGCCACCTCGGGCTGCTGCGCCGGGAGAACGCCACGATCCTCAACGCCTGCCTCATCGGCGTGGCCGACCGGGTGTTCGACGGTGTCTCCGCGATGATCGCGCGCCTCGGCTTCACCGGTCCGGTCTACGTCAGCCAGAACGACGGAACGGTGATGGACGTCGACTACGCCCGCCGGTTCCCGATCGCGACGTTCGCCTCCGGACCGAGCAACTCCATCCGCGGCGCCGGCCTGCTGAGCGGCCGCGACGAGTGCGTCGTGGTCGACGTCGGCGGGACGACCAGCGACGTCGGCGTGCTCCGGCACGGGTTCCCCCGCACGTCCGTCGACAACGTCGGGGTCAACGGCGTGTACACCAACTTCCGGATGCCGGAACTGCGCTCTCTCGCCGTGGGGGGTGGCTCCCGGGTGGCCCTGCGCCCGGACAGCGCGGTGGTGCTGGCCGACAGCGTCGGTCGCGACCTGCGCCGCGCCGCGGTCGTGTTCGGCGGCACCCAGCCGACGCTGACCGACGTCGCGGTCGCCGCCGGGCTGGCCCCGCACGTCGGGGACGCCGGCCGGGTGGCGGGCTGGGACCGCGGCCGTTGCGCGGCCGTTCTCGCCGACGTCCACGCCCGGCTGGCCGAAGCGGTGAAGGGGGTCCGCACGACGCTCCGGCAACCCCCGCTGGTGGCCGTCGGCGGCGCCGCTTTCCTGGTGCCGCCGCGGCTGCCGGGGATCTCGCACGTCGAACGCCCGGAGCACCACGCCATGGCCAACGCCGTCGGGGCCGCGATGGCGCAGGCCGGTGCCGAGATCGACCGGGTGTTCCAGGCGTCGGCCGACGACCTGGGCAGCCGCCTCAGCAGGGCCGAGGACGAGGCGGCGGCCCGCGCGGTCGCCGCCGGCGCCGACCCGGACTCGGTCCGGGTCATCTCGGTGAACCTGCAGGAGCTCGGCTACTTCGACAACGAGGTGACCCGGGTCCGGATCCGCGCGGTGGGCGACATCCAGCGCACCCGTCAGCAGCCGGAGCCGGTGTGAGCGGCGCCGGCGGGCCGCTGACGCCCGCGCCCGAGCCGATCACCGGGATCGGCCTCGACGACCTCGCCGTCATCAACCAGGGCGCGCTGGTGCTGGCCTGCGGCCGGGGCGGTGGCTGGGAACGCTCGGTGCTGTACGACGTACTCGCCTACGCCATGCGGTCCGGGGAGACGCTGCCGGTCGTGCGGGCCGCGGACCTGCCCCCGGACGCCTGGGTGGTGCACGTCGCGATGCTGGGCTCACCCGCCATCCTCGGCGAAAAACTCCCCGACGGCACCGAACTCGCGCGGGCGGCGCGGCTGGTCGCGGACCGGCACGGGGTGCGGCTGGCCGGCGTGGCCAACGTGGAGATCGGCGGCCTCAACGCCTTCGCCGCCCCCTTGGCCGCGCTGGAATTGGGCCTGCCGGTCGTCGACGGGGACCTGATGGGCCGGGCCTCGCAGCACTTCAACCAGATCATCCTGTCCGCCACCGGTTTTCCGCCCGGCACCGTGAGTTTCGTGGACAACCAGCAGAACCACATCGTGCTCCGGACCGACGACGTCGCCGTCGTCGACCGGGTGGGCGATGCGGTGGCGGTCGCCTTCGGCGGCTGGGCGGCGGTGAGCCTCTACCTGCTGCGCGCGAGAGTGCTGGGGGTGCACGGGATCACCGGCTCGCTCAGCCGGGCCCGCATGATCGGAGCGGCGCTGACGCCGCCGCTGACCGGGACGGTCGACGACCTCATCGCCCGGATCGGCGGTCGCCGGCTGTTCCACGGGACCATCACCGAGCTGAGCACGTCCGTGCGCGCCAGCGAACCCTGGGCCGTCGTGATCGACGACGGCGACCGGCTCGCCCGGATCGACGCCGAGCAGGAGTACCTGGTGTGCGCGGTCGACGGCGAGGTCGTCGCGACCGTCCCCGACATCATCTGCCTGCTGGCCGACACCGGGGAACTCATCGACATCGAGAAGCTCCGGCTGGGCCTGCCGGTGTCGGTCGTCCGCCTGCGTTCGGACCCCAAGTGGGAGGACGCGCGGCTGGCACACCTCGCCGGTCCGGAGGCGTTCGGTCTCGACCTCGACCCGCTGCTGCCCCCGTGATCGCCCGTTCGGGCAGCCCCGCCGGCTTCGGGGCGATCTAAGTTGTCGAGGCAGCGCCGAGAGATGCACCTGCGAGGCTGATGTGGATTCTGCCGGCACCGATCCCCGGGGCCACCTGATCACCCGAGCGCGGTTCCTGCGGCTCGCCGCGGGTTCGGTCGCCGGCCTCGCCGTGGGTGCGCAGACCTCGTGCAGCCCCGCGAACGGACCTTCACCCCAGGACGACACGCCGGTGCGCGGCGGTGAGCTCACCTTCGCCCGCAGCCAGGACCCGCTGGGTCTCGACCCGGTGTCCGTCACGGACAACGGCTCGATCTTCTTGCTGTACAACGTCTTCGACACCTTGGTGACGATCAACGCGGACTCGACGGGGGTCTCTCCCGCGCTCGCTGCTTCGTGGACGACCTCCGCGGACGGCACCCACTACGTCTTCACGCTCCGATCCGGCGTGCGGTTCTCCGACGGTACCCCGATGACCGCGGCGGACGTGGTGTTCTCGCTCGACCGCGCCCGGGGACCGGACAGCGCCTACGCTTTCCTGTTCGCCCACATCACCCACGTCGGCGCGACCGCGGCGGGCACCGTCGAGGTGGTGGTCGACCGGCCGTACCCGCCGCTGATCGACAACCTTTCGCTGTTCGCCGCCGGGATCGTCCCCCGCGCCGCCGTGCAACGCGACCCCGCCGCCTTCGCGGCGGCGCCGGTCGGCACCGGCCCGTTCCGGGTGGCGTCCCTGGTGCGGGGCCAGGAGGTGGTGCTGGCCCGCAACGAGCACTACTGGAAACCCGGCCGCCCGTACCTCGACCGGATCGCGATGCCCTACGTGCCGGACGACACGGCGCGGATGCTCAAGCTCCAGGCGGGGGAGGCGCAGCTCGCGGAAAGCGTGCCGCGCGCCGAGGCCGAACGCCTGCGCGGCCACCCCGAGCTGGACGTCTCGGTCGACGAGGCGTTCCAGCTCGACGCGGTGTTCTTCAACTACAACACGGCACTGCTCGCCGACCGGAGGGTGCGCCAGGCCCTGTGCCACGCCGTCGACGTCGAGGGCATCAACCGGTCCGTCTACTACGGACTCGGCGCCGTCGCCAACGGCGTCACGCCGAAGATGCGCGGCTGGAGCCCGGACGTCCGGGCCTACCGGTACGACCCGGCCGCGGCCAGGCAGCTGCTGGCCCGCGCCGGGATCCCCGCCGGCACCGAACTCCCGCTGCTGGTCAACTCCGGCGACGCCACCGCCGTGACCACCGCGCAGGTGATCGAGCAGGGCTGGCGCACGGCCGGGCTGCACCCGGTGATCCAGCAGGTCGACTTCGCCACCCTGGTCCAGCGGCTGCAGGCGCAGGACTTCGTCGCGCTCCTGGCCTTCGAGACCGCCGACGTGCCGTCACCGTGGGAGATGCCGCAGCTCACCTTCGCCTCGGACAGCCCGACCAAGGGCATGTACACCTCCGTGCGCAACAGCATGCTGTCCGACGCGGTCGCTGCCGGTCCGCTGCACCTCACCCCGGCCGAACAGGAGCGGGCCCTGCAGGCGGTGCAGCAGCTCGGCATGGACGAAGCACCGCTGCTGCCGATCAGTTTCCCGCCGACCGTCACCGGGCTCGGAGCCGACGTGCAGGGCTTCCGGGCGGTCGGCACCGCGTGGTGGCGCCTGGAAGACGTCTGGCTCGCCCGATGACCCGCGCCCGATGACCGGGTACGCCGCCCGCCGCCTGCTGGCCGCCGTGCCGACCCTGCTGCTGGCCGTCGTGCTGGTGTTCGTCCTGCTCCACCTGATCCCCGGGGACGCCACCGCGCAGCTGCTCGGCGGCAAGGCGTCGGCCGCGGAGGTGGCGCGCCGCCGCGCCGAACTCGGCCTCGACCGGCCCGTGCCCAGCCAGCTGGGCACGTTCCTGGCCGGCCTCGCCCGCGGTGACCTCGGCACGTCGCTGACGCGGGAGCAGCCGGTGACCCAGGTGATCGCCGCGGCGGCGGCCCCCACGCTCCTCCTGCTCGTCCTCGGTATCGCGGCGAGTTCCGCGGGCGGGTTCCTGGCGGGGACACTCGCCGCCTACCACCGCGGCCGGCCGCTGGACCACCTCGTGCGCGCCGGCAGCGTCACCGGCGGGGCCGTCCCGTCGTTCTGCGTGGCCATCGTGCTCATCCAGCTGCTGGCGCTGAACCTGCGGCTGCTCCCGGTCTCCGGCTACCGTGCGGGCTTCGCCGGGCTGCCCTACCTCGTGCTGCCCGTGCTCACCTTCACCGTCATGGCCGGGTCGGTGCTGACCCGGCTCGTCCGCGCCGGCGTGCTCGGGGAACTGCCGCGGGAGTACGTCGCCACCGCGACGGCCCGGGGGCTGTCCCCGCGGCGGGTCCGCACCGGGTACGTGCAGCGCAACGCCGTTCTCCCGGTCGTCACCTACCTGGGCACCAACATCGGCAGCCTGATCGGGGTCGCGGTGGTGATCGAAAACGTCTGCGCGGTGCCCGGGCTCGGGCAGCTGCTGGTGCGGTCCGTGCTGGAGCGGGACCTGCCGGTCGTCCAGGGCGTCGCGCTCGTGCTCGCGGTGCTCGTCATCGGCGGGAACATCCTGGCCGACCTGGTGTGCGCGGCCCTCGACCCGAGGTTCCGCCTGTGACCGCCGCGCCGGGATTCGCGTCGCCCGGCGTCGGCAGGCGGGACGCCGAGGTGCTGGCCGGCGCGGCGATCCTGCTGGTCCTGGTCGCCGCGGCGGTGCTGGCGCCGGTGCTGACCCCCTGGGAACCCACCGCCGTCGACCTGCTGCACCAGCACGAGTCCGTGTCCGCGGCGCACCTGCTCGGCACCGACCACCTCGGCCGCGACGTCCTGGCCCGCGTGCTCCACGCCGGCCGGACCGACCTCGCGGTCGCCGCCGGCGTCACCGTCGCCTCGGCGGTGCTGGGCACCGGGCTCGGGGCGCTGTGCGGGTGGCTGCGCGGCCCGCTCCCGGCGGTGGTGCTGCGGCTGGTGGACGTCGTGGCCGCGTTCCCGTTCCTGGTCCTGGTCCTGGCCGTGCTGGCGGTCACCGGCCCCGGTCTGGGCGGTGTCCTGCTCGCGATCCCGCTGACCGGGTGGATCAGCTATACGCGGTTGTGCCGCACGGAAATCCTGGTGCTGCGCGAAGACGGCCTCGTCGACGCCCACCGCGTGCTCGGCCTCGGCGGCGGGCGGATCCTGCTGCGCCACGTGCTGCCGCACGCGCTCGGTCCGTGTCTCGTGTACTCGACCAGCGATTTCACCGGCAACCTGGTGCTGATCGCCGCCGTGTCCTACCTGGGCGCCGGGGTCCAGCCGCCCACCCCGGAGTGGGGCGCGATGATCGCCGAGGGCCAGCACTACCTCGACCGGGGCTGGCTGCCGCTGGTGGCCGCGACCGCCGCGGTGGTGGTGGCCGGGCTGGGCGCGAGCCTGCTCGGCGACGGGCTGGCGCACCGCCTGCGGACCCCGGCCGCCGGAGCCGCGGCATGACCGGCGACGTCCTGCTGGCGGTGCGGGACCTGACGGTCGCGTTCGGCGCGCCGGAGCACGCCGCGGTGACCGGCGTTTCCCTGGACGTGCGGCCCGGCGAAATCGTCGGGGTGGTCGGGGAATCGGGGTCGGGCAAGACGGTGCTGTGCCGGACGGTGCTCGGCCTGCTGCCCGCCCCGGGCCGGGCCGTGCGCGGGGACGTCCGGTTCCGCGGCCGGTCGCTGCTCGGCGACCCCCGGGCCCTGGCCGCGGCGCGGGGGAGCGGGATCGGGTACGTGCCGCAGAACTCCGTGGCGGCCCTGAACCCGGTGCGGCCGGTCCGGGCGCACCTGGTCGAAACCCTGCGTGCGCACGGAACGCGCACCCGGCGAGCGGCGGCCGCCGAAGCCGCGGCGCTGCTCGAGACCGTGGGCCTCGACCCGGCCGTCGGGGCCGCGTACCCGCACGAGCTGTCCGGCGGGATGCGCCAGCGCGTCCTGATCGCGCTCGCCCTCGCGCCGCGGCCCGCCGTGCTGCTCGCCGACGAACCGACGTCGGCGCTCGACGTCGTGGCCCAGCTGCGGATCCTCGACCTGCTCGCGGCCGTGTCCCGGGAGCGGGGCACCGCGGTGGTGGTGGTGTCCCACGACATCGGCGCGATCCGGCACCTGTGCCACCGCGTCGTCGTGCTGTACGCCGGCGGCGTGGTGGAAGCCGGCCCGGCCCCGGCCGTCCTCGGCGAACCGGCCCACCCCTACACCCGCGGCCTGCTCGCGGCGCTGCCGCGGGCGGATCCCGGATCCCCCGGCCGGCTCGCCGCGATCCCCGGCACGGCACCGGCACCGTCGCACCGGCCCACCGGCTGCGCCTTCCGGGACCGCTGTCCCGTGGCGACGCCCCGGTGTGCCACCGAGCCACCGGCGCGGCAGGCCGGTCCGGGGCACGTGTTCTCCTGTCATCTCGTCACGCAGGAGGTGGCCGGATGACCGAGCCACTGCTGGCGGCCCGGGACCTCACCGTCCGGTTCGGCGGCGGCCCCGGAAGGCGATCCCGGCGGGAGGTGCTCGCGCTCGACCGCGCGTCGGTGGCCGTCGCCGCCGGCGGGGCGCTCGGCGTCGTCGGGACATCCGGCAGCGGCAAGACCACCCTCGCCCGGTGCCTGGTCGGGCTGACCCGGCCCGGCACCGGGGTGGTCCGGCTGTCCGGCCGGGACATCGCCGGGCTCACCGGCGCGGCGGCCCGGGAGTTCCACCGCCGGGTCCAGCTGGTGCCGCAGAACTGGGGCAGCGCCCTGGACAGCCGCTACTGCGTCGCCGACGCGATCGCCGAACCCGCCCTGCTCCACGGCCGGACCACCCGCCGCGGCCGGAACGAGTTCGTCACCGGTCTGCTCGACCTGGTCGGGCTGCCGCGGTCCTACGGCGTCCGGCGGCCGCACGAGCTGTCCGGCGGGCAGGCCCAGCGCGTGGTGATCGCCCGCGCGGTGGGCCTGGACCCCGATGTCCTGATCGCGGACGAGGCGGTGACCGCGCTCGACGCGTCCACCCGGGCACAGATCGTCAACCTCCTCGCGGAGCTGCGTGCGCGGCTCGGCCTGGCGCTGGTGTTCATCAGCCACGACCTCGCGCTGGTGACCCACGTCGCCTCGGACGTCGTCGTCATGCACGAGGGCGCGGTGGCCGAGGCCGGCCCCGCGGCCGACGTGCTGCGCCGGCCCGCCACCGCGATCGCCGCCGAGCTGGTCGCGGCCGCCCGCACCCGGACGGAACCGACGTGAGCGCGCCCGGCCGCGGTCACGACGACGACCCCGAACTCGAAGTGCTCGTCCGCGACCTCGCGCCGCGGCACCGGGTGCCCGGGGTGTCGGTGGCGATCGCCGACCGCGGCGGGGTGCGCCGCGCCGTCACCGGCCACGTGACCGTGGCTTCCGCCGTGCCCGTCACCGCCGACACGTCGTTCCCGATCGGGTCGGTGACGAAGATCGCGGCCGCCGCGATCGTCGTGTTCCTGCTCGACCGGGCGGGCCTGACCCTGGACACCCTGGTCCGCGCGCTGCTGCCGGGTCTCGACGTGGCCGCCGACGAGCCCCTGGCCCAGGTCACCGTGCGGCACCTGCTGACCCACACCAGCGGCCTCGACGGTGACTACCTGCCCGTCCTGGACGACGGCCCGGACGTGCTGAGCCGGTACACCCACGCGTGCCGCCACATCGCGTCCGCCTTCCCCGCGGGCACCCGGTTTTCCTACTGCAACGCGGGATTCGTGCTGCTCGGCGCCATCGCCGAGCGGCTGAGCGGCGCGACGTGGCCGACGCTGTTCACCCGGTTCTTCGTCGTCCCCGGCGGCCTGCGCGGCACCTGGGTCGCCGAGCACCGGCGGCGGCCCGGCGACCTCGTGCGCGGGCACGCCTACGAGGCCGCCACCGGTCGCTTGGTCGAGGACCCGGGCTGGGAACACCCCTACATCGCGTCCGCCGGCCTGGTCGTGGCCACCCCCGCGGACCTGCTCACCATCCTGCGGGCGGTCACCGAAGGCACCACCGGGCCGTTCGCGGCGGCGGCTTCGGTGCTGGCGGGCCCCGCAGTCGCCACCCCGGCCGGACACTCCGTGCCGGGCGCGGTCGGCTGGACCCCGGGCTGGGCCGAGTGGGATTTCGGCGGCCTGCGCGTGCTGGGCTACAACGGCCAGATCCGCTGCCAGGTCACCCAGGTCCGGGTGGCGCCCGGACACGACTTCGCGGTGGTCGTGGCCACCAACGGCCTCGGCGGCGACAGCGTCGCACGGGCGGTGTTCGAGCACGTTTTCACCCGCCGGTTCGGCGTCCGCGTGCCACCGCTGCCGCGCGAAGTACCCGCGGGCGCGCACGAAACCCTGCCCGAGCACGCCGTGTACACCCACGGCGACACGGTCCTGACCCTCGGGCGGCGGGCCGGGCGGCCGGTGGTTTCGCTGGGCTACGGTGCCGCGCTCGCCGGGTGGGCGCCGGCGGCGATCGACCACGCTCCGCTGGTGCCGGTCGACGACGGCACCTGGACCGTGCGCTGGCCGCAGGCCCACCGCACGGTGGCGTTCACCGGGCCGCGGGAGGGCGGCGCCCGGTCCTGGGCCCACTACGACGCGCGCGCCTTCCGCCTGCGCCCCTGACGCGGCCGCGCCAACGGGCGGTCAGTGCGTCAGGCCGGCTTCAGCAGCGCGTCGCGATGCGTGTCGTAGAGCTCCTGGAGACGCCGGGTCGCGACGTACGCGTACGCCTTGTCGAACAGCTCCGCGGTCGCTGTGGCCGTGCCGGCCGCGATCGCTTGGACGGCTTTCGCGACCTCGTCGAGGTACCGGCGCCGGATCGCCAGATCCGTGTCCTCGACGTACTGGCGGTAGGTGTAGACGGCCCATTCGGCGGAGACGTTCCGGCGGTACTCTTCGACCCCGGCCAGGAAGGCGAGCTCGTAGTGCTGGTTGAGCTTGGCGAGCAACTGGTACAGCCGCTGCTTGTGGAACGGTGCCGCCGAGTCCCAGAACTGCGTGAACGCGTCCGGGAGTTCGACGTCCGCGCGCAGTTCGGCGCCGAGCAGGATCTTCTTCTTCGAGCCGGTCGCCCGGATCGCTTCCTTCACGATCCCGAAGTCGCCGCCGGGCAACGGGTTCACCACCCAGGAGGTGCTGCTCGTCCGGATGATCGAGCCGACGGTTTCGGTGGGGGAAAGCCCGTGCTCGCGCATGCAGGCGAACCGCGCGACCGCGAACACCGGATCGGTCGGCGACGCGCTGAAGACGATGCTCTTGCGGAACTGGGTGTAGAAGCAGGGGCCTCCCGCGGTCACGGTGTCCGCTCGCAGCTGGGCGGTGTTGCGCGTGACCAAGGCGTCCGTCTCCAGCATCATGGTCAGCGTCCAGGTGTAGCCACCGTCCACCAGGCCCGCGTAGCCGAGCGACACCGAGCCGTCGGCCGCCAGGACCACCCCGTTGTTGAGGACGCCGTCGTTCTTGTCGCCCAGCGAGCCGTCCGTCAGGTACGGCTCGGCCTTGCGGTACGCCTCCGCCAGCAGGTCGTCGGTGATCACCAGACCGAACTCGTCGAGCATCGCCTGTTCGAACGACAGCGCGACCGCACCCTGGAGTGGCGTGTCGCCGAGGTAGATCATGTTCTTGATCCGGTTGGTCGCCGCGTCGCCGGCTGCACCCGGATCCGCGTCCGAGCCATCCGGGGAGGTGTCCCTGAGTGCGAGGAATTCGTCGACGACGTCCCGCTGCCGGTCCGGCCCCTCCAGGGCGTCCATGCCCCAGCCCGAAGCGGAAATCGCCTCGAGCATCGCATAAGCCAGATCTCGCAGTTCGGAGGTGTCGTTCGCGCAGAAGGCGGTGAGCGCTTCCTCGAACTCGACCACGTCGCCCGCGGATTTCTCGACGGCTTCCGACAGGTAGTACAGCAGCACGTCTCGCGGATTCGTCCGGTCCGGTTCGGCCGTCGTCATGGAGGTTCCTCCCAGTCCGTGGGCGGGGCGGCCTGCCGAGAGCCGAGCCCGTGGTGCGCGACACCGAAGTCCGAGCGCACGTGGCTTCCCCGCCACCCTCGACGAGCGGTCCCCTCCGGACATCCTGCGGGGCGGCGGTCGATCCGGCCCGGCTGTGGCAGGCAACCGCAGGGGCACGCGGGCCTGCCCCATCGGGCACCTGCGTCGCGCGTCCGATCGGCCCGTCGTGCGGCGAGTCACCGGAGCAGCCTCCGGCTCCGGCTCCGCCGAGAGTGGGAGTATCCGTCCGTTGTGGACAGTTTCGTCCGCGGCGGTCCGGGAACGCGCGCCGCCCAACGAGCACCGCGTCGGCTCAGGTGGCGTCCGGGTCGATCGCCGGCGGCGAAGAGGCGGCGACCAGCGCGGGCGGCGACGAGGGCGGGACCTCGTCGAGGAAGCGTCGGAGCGTGGTCGCCGGATCGAGCGGGCGCAGATCCGGCAGCGGTTTGCGCAGTTCGCGAAACTCCGGTTCGAGCTCGGTCTCGAGCCGCCGCTGCGCCGCGGACGCGAGGTCACGAACCCGACGCACCGCATCGGCCAGCCACTGAACCGCACCGGGTAGCCGTTCCGGGCCCAGGACGAACAGAGCGGCCAGCAGGAGGACCGTCAGATGTCCCAGGCTGATACCGAACACGACCACCTCCACTGCGTTTGTACCCCGTCCCACCCTACGGACCAGCAGCGGTCGGCGAATCCGGGCCGATCGGGCTGTCCGATCGGTGGATCCGTTCACCGGGAACCGCCCGTAACGTGCTTCACGGCTCGGTGAGCGGGAAGCGAAGTGGGTGTACTGCGGGTGATGCTCTTGGCGGTCGTGCTGCTGTTCGGGCAGGAGTGACCCGCGGACGCGTCACCCGCGAACGCCTCCTCCGTTCCGCTCGGCGACTGGATGGGGATCTTGCCGGAATCGCGGACCCCCGCTCACCGAGCCGCCTCGGCCGGCACCCGCGGCTCGGCGACGTCCGGCCGCCCCGCTGCCCGTTCGGTTGCCCGCGGGAACACCGACGTGGGCGCGTCCCGCCGCTACGGTTCGGGCAATCCGTCCGTCAAGGAGCACCCGATGACAGGGGTGAAGCACCGGTACCCGCTCGACGCGGTCGCGTTCGCCGGGATCGGCGTGACGGTCGGCACCTTGGGTTACAGCGAAAACAACGGACGTTGAGGCGGAGCGATGCACATCCTTCCCGAGAAGTGGGTGGCCGGCCTGCACCACGAAGAACAGGTCGACAGCCTCCTCTTGATCAACCAGTACTGCGCGCTTCACGAGACTCGCGGCTTGGGACCCAAGGAACGCGAGGTGCTGGACGAGCTCTTGCGGACCGCCGAGGAGTTCGTGCACGAAGTCGCGGGGCAGCTGGCGGCGCTGGAGAGCACTGTGGCGACCGCGCTCGCCGCGGTTCCATTCAAGGAGGCCGAGGAAACCCGGGAAGCGCTGGACAGCATCGTCGTGGCGGCGGCCCAGTGGAACGCCTGGCCCTTCCACACCATCCTGGATCGGCTGAAGGACAACAACCGGCAGATCATCGAAGCCTATGACATGAACCACTATCCGGTGCTCGCCGACTACCTGGCCGAATTCGACTCGGCGTACCTGGACGGCGTGAACGAGCTCCGCGGGCTGCTGGCCGACTGGCTGCCCGAGTTCCACAAGCCGGACGAGAGCTTCGACGGCACGTCATACCGGGCGAAGAACGCCTTGCAGGAACTCGGGAAGATCGACGAAGGCTTACTCCGGCTGCACAGCGTCCTGAGCGCCGGCGGCCACCTCGTGCACAACTGGCACGCGAACTACGCGGAGATCCTGCAGGTCATCAAAGCCGACCTCGCCGAGCTCGCGGCCGCCTTCTGACCGGGGCGGCAGCCGCCGCGATGGCCGGAGCAGGTGAAATCCGCGCCCGAGGTCACTTCACAGTGAGCTGCTGGCACATGGGGAATGCAGATAGTACTTGCGACCGGTGGTTTCACAAAGGATTTGAACGGCGGCCAGGTCCGTCTCCACCTGGTCGCCGCAGCTCCAGCAGGGAGTGGGCAGGTTGACGAAATCGTGCGCCAGGAGGCTTCCGTGGAGGAGGCAGTGCCGGTCGCACACGGGGCAGCGCGTCTGCTCGTCGGCTTGCCACTCGGGTTCCGGGCCGATGCACTCGAACCCGGACGGGAGATCCGGCTCGGCCGGCGGGGGTTCGCTCTCGTCCAGGGTTCGGGCGTACTTGGCCGGAGGCGTCGCGTCCTCGCCGATCTGCCGCGCGCGCTTGCGGCTGACAGCCGCAGTGGGGGCCGAAAGTGCGCGTCGGAGTGTCTCGTTGTGGTTGGTCAGGACGAATTTGACGGCTTCCTGGTAGGCGAAGTCGAGCCGGCTCACGAACTCGGCTACGTCGTGCTCCTGTCGCGCCCGGCCGATCATGGCCCGGATCGCGTCTTCGGTCTGGGGCCACTCGCGAGCCTGAGCACGCTTCTTCCGCGTGTTCAGCAGGTGGTACCTGGATGCGAATTCGCTCCAGGTGGCAGTGTCCGATGCGGACACAGCGGTGGCGCAACGCGCGATCCGAAAGCACTTCTTTTCCGTCGCGACGATGTTCGACGCGTCGGACTGATCGAGGATGTGCCATATCGCCTTCGCCGCGTCGCGGTCCTCCTGCTTCCTCAACGCGGCGCAGTTGCGTCGCGCTCCTTCCCACGTTCGGAAGAGCCCGGTCAGCTCGGTGAGCTTGCTTCGGACGACGGGAAGATCGTGCAACCAGCCGACGGCCTCGAGGTTCGAGTGGTAGATGGCCGAAATCAGCTGCAGCCAGCTGGGTGCGTCTTCGTCCTCGAGCGGAATGGCGGCGATCTTGGCGGCGACAGCCACGGCCTTGATGCGCGGCCGGTGCTTCAGCAGCGCCTTCTCGCCGTCGAGGAGGCTGTCGAACCAGGCTTTCGCGTCAACGGGGTCTTGTTCGGCTCGTTCGGCGATCCGGTTCTCCAGTTGAGACACCTCGTCGGCGTGCCCCCGTCCGGGTGCGGCACCCGCGCGGCGTTCGGACGGCGTGTGGCGGATGCGCCGATGGCTGTGGTCGGGGAAAGACATGCAGCACACCATGCGCACGTCGTCGAGTTTCCCGGCCAGAGGCCCGTCCGCGGCGACCAGCACGCTCAGCTTGGTCGGCGTCTCCAGCAGGTGAACGTGCCGGTAGGCGTCGCCGAGGTACTCCCGGGCTGTCTCGCTCTCGTCCGCCGTGAGGGGGGTCAGTGCGAGGTCGGGTAATTGCCAGTCTCGGGGAAACAGGTCGAAATCGTACCAGTGCTCGGACGGTGGCTTCTCCTCGTTCTTGATGATGTCGAGTCCCGCGGTCTGGCTGAGTCCCAAGCCGAACCGGCCGTAGAAACCCAACCGGCAACCCTTGCGACCGTAGGGAAAACGATCCTCCCCGCTGACCTGCCCGTGACACAGTACGTACACCATCGGCCGACCACCCGCTTTGCTCGCTTGTGGCGAGGCTAATCGGAGTGCAGGCCCGGAGTGCGCCCGTTGAGGCAGCCGTCAGGGCAACCGACACCGAGAGTCAGGGGTGCAGGTGGTCGCCGGCGACCTCGCGGTGCCGACCGTCGACGAGGACGCCGTCGTGATCCTCGGCCGGGCCGCACGCGGCTTCGAAGAGTTCGTCCCCGGCCACATCGAGGCGTTCTCATGAGGCCGCCGGTTGCGGAAATCCCTCAGAACGGCACTGCCCGCACGGCGTGATAGCTCTGCGCGCCGGTGGTCCCGAGAGTGACGAAGGGATCGATTCCCTGGATCTGACCGGGGTGGACGTAGTAGGTCGTGATGGCGCCCGGGTTGGCCACGGCCAGGTTCGCCACCATCGCCTGGCACTCCTGTGCGCGGCCGGTGTTCGGGAAATCGTTGCTGATCACCTCGATGTGCGTGACCGGCGATTCGAGCTGATCGACCAGTGACCTGAAGGTTTCCCGGCAGTCGTCGGTGTCCGACATGAACGGCCAGTGGTAGCACGCGACCTTGCCGTTGCCCGCGAAGGCCATGACGAGCGCGCACGACGTCGTGCCGAGGCACAGCACCTGATCGCCGACGTCGGCGATCACGTACTGGCCCTGTTCGATGGTGTGCATCACTCTGCCCTCGTCCCACGACATCGCCGTCTCGCTTCACCACCGTCAGCGTCCCCGCCCGGCGGCGGCCTCCCGGTTCCTTCGAGGGCAACCCTGAGCGCGAAACGGACCGACGGCGGCGGCCGGCCGGTGCCCGTGAGGCTGCCCGCCGGGGATCGAGCAACGGCGGCAGCCGGCGCGAATCGCTCAGGCGCCCGGCACGCCGATCGTGTCCGGGGCATTGACGCTCGACCGCATGCGTGAGGTGGTAGCGCGAACCCGAAGGGAGGCCGATCGGGGCCCTCCTGGGCACTTTCGAGGCCGGTCGGCAAGCCAACACGAATCGTGCCCGCGGCCTTCGCCGGCACCCACCGATCCGTACCGACCTCGACGTTCCGAGTGCAGGTCCGCGGTCCGCTCGGTTCGCCAACCCGGCCCTCAACGCCCGCCACCGCACCGAGGTCTCGGGTACCAGTGTGCGCTCGAAACAGGCGAACGCACTGAACCATGCTGGCTGCGGTCGCCCGATCGGCGGAGCGGCCACGAGAGCGCGGGTCGGTCTCGATGCGGTGTATAACCCGTGCGCCCATGCCGAGCGGCGGATTCGGGCCGGGAACGTACCTGACGGGATAGCCGGCAACCAGTGCGGCGGCAATCAGCTCGCCTTGGTCACGTACTTACCGATCGCGCGCTCAACGAGGTGGTTCATGCTGTAGCTGCCGACCGTGGGTCTGATCGGCGCGATGTTCCGCCTCAGCCAGGCAGCGACCTCCAGCGACAAATGACGGCTCAGGACGCGCCGGGCACGCCGAGTTTCCAGAACACGAACGCCGGCTCCTGGTGCACCTTGGCTTCCCGGCGCAGGCCGTCGCGGACCGCCGGGCCGAAGCCGAGGAGGCTCGAGAGGGCACCGAAGATCGTCGCCGCGGGTGGTGCGGCGCCGGCCATCCCGCCGGCGACGGCGAAGCCGGCCGTGGCCAGGACGAAGGGCAGGTCACGCAGCAGAGTGTTGCGCCGCATGGCTTTCTCGATGACGCGGATGTTCGGCCGGAACACCTCGTCGAAGACCCGGGCGACGTCCGCGGAGAACTGCTCTTCGTCCGGGTCCGAGCCGATCAGGTCTTCGGTCAGCGCGAGGTGCCGCCGGAAGGCGTCGAACGCCTCGTCGTTACCCCGGATCTTGAGCAGGTCCAGCGTCGGCACCTGTTCCAGGACCGGCCGGGTGAACGTGTCGACGAAGGACAGCAGCCTCGTCCCGGGATGCAGGCCGTTCATCGCGTCCCGGGCCAGCCGCCAGTACGCGTCGGACGTGCTCCAGAACGTCCCGTCGACCGCTTCCGCGTGCAGCAGCCCGTTCCACGTGGTCAGGGACTGCAGGGTCAGCCGCGGCTCGACGGTGAAGCGGGCGATCTCGGCAGGACCCATGCCGAACTCCGTCCACAGCTCACGGTCCAGCTCGATCTTCGCCTGCTCGGCCAGCAGCGGCAGCCGGTACTCGACCCACTGCGGATAGCTGTGCACGTCGTAGCCGAGCATTTCCAGGTGGTCGCCGAGGTGGTCGGTGACCGCGCGCTCCACCGCGGTCACGGTCTCCTCGGCCGCCATGCGCAGCGGCCGGAACACGACGAGCCCGGCCCGTACCAGCGGCAGCACGTCCCACATCCGCTCGAGCTGGGTCGCCAGATGGGCCAGCAGCCGGGTGCCGGTCTGCCTGCCGAAGGTCCGCCGGTAGAAGTGGGCGAACCGCTTGATGTGGTCCTGCACGTACAGCAGCGGGTCGTCGCAGATCACCAGGTCCGCGACCAGCACCGCGCTCTTGACCTCGGCGGACCAGTCGCGCCAGGGATCGAGGGCGATGACGGCGACCCGGCCCGGTTCCGGCCGCGGCTCCTGGCCGGGCGCGGGCAACCCCGCGTAGAAGGCGCGGAGCCGCTCCAGCATCGCTTCGGCATCTTTGCGCTTGCTCAGCGACAACTCGAGTTCGGGGAGCAGTTCGTCGAGGAACCGGCTGTACTCGCTGTCTGCGGACATCAGCGACCCCGGGTGTAGTCGGATCCGGCGTGCCCGGTGACGACCTCGAGGGTGCTCAACGGGGAGGTGTGATCGGCCATCATCGGACGGGACGGCTGGACAGCACACGCATGCCGGCACTCTACGGTGCGAACGCGTTGGCAGGGCAAGTACGGCATCGTCATCCATTTCATCGCGTCCCTTCCCCAGGGGGATCGGCCGCATGCCCTCCGGCACAACGCTCTCCCGGCCCGGACCTCGACGCCCGCCAGGCGCGGGTGCCGATGCACGCCGGGTTCGGCGTGGTGGTCGAGGCCGGACGCCGCCTGCACCGGCAGGACAGCCCGGCGCACCGCGCCGCCGTGGCCGCCTTGTTTCGTGGGTGCCCTGGACCTGTGACGCCGGCTCGTTGAGCCGTTCGGGTGGCGACTCGGCCGGCGGCCAAACCTCCCGGGGCCGCCGGGCGTGGCGGGGGAGACGGCCGACTCCCGGGGGAAACCATGCTCAAGCGAACTCTTCTACTCGTGGCGGCGCTCGGCGCCGCCCTCGTGCCCGGCGCACAACCCGCGGTGGCGGCGGGCTGCACCTGGGCGATGACACCGCTGGCGCTGCCGGCCCCCTACACCAGCAGCGAGGTCTACGCGGCGGCCGAAGGCGGCTGGTTCGTCGGAGCCGTGCGCGGCCCCGACGCGTATTCGCAGGTGCGGTGGCACGGCGGTCAGGTCGTTTCGTCGTTCCGCCTGGTCGAAGTGCGCGACATCAACTCCTCCGGAGACGTCGTGGGGGACGGGGGGACCGGTGATTGGTGGGCCGCGAAACCCGTCGTGTACCGCGGTGGCCGATACGTGAACCTGCCCATGCCGCAAGGGTTCCGGTCCGCCAAGGCCACGCACATCAACAACGCCGGGGACGTCATCGGTGTCGCCTACGGTGAGTTCGGCGGCGACGTCCACCCGGTGCTGTGGGCCGCCGCGCGGCCGGGCACGGCCGAGGTCCTGAACCCGGATCCGCAGCACCTCTACGACACCTACCCGGTCGACGTCGACGAGCAGGGCCGCGTCCTGCTCTACACCGACGTCGGCGAGCGCTCGGGCGAGGTGTTCGTCCGAGCCGCGGACGGCGGTTACCGGCAGCTGCCCCCGCTGTACCCCGGCGGCGCGGTCTACCTCGAGGCCTTCCACGGCGGCCGCATCGCCGCTTCGGTCGTCACGCCCGAGCTGACGACGGTCGCCATCGAGGCGGACCTGGCCGGGAACGTCGTGCACACGACCACCGAAGCGGCCGACACCCTGTTCCTCGACGCCGGCACGACGATGGCCGGCGTGGCCCACACCTTCGGCCCCGAGAACTACGAACTCCGCATCTGGGACAACGGCGAACCCACCGCCGACCTGGCCGGCGACGCCGACTTCAACGCGGCCCCGCAGCCCGCGGGGCTCACCGACGACGGGACGCTGGCCGCGACCATCAGGTTGCCGGGCACGACGCAACCGCGGGCGGTGGCCTACCACCGCGGCTGCTGACGTCGCGTGCATCACGTGGCCGCCGCGCCGACTTGCTCCTGGTCGACGGCGACCCGACGACGACCATCGGCGACACGCTCAACACGCGCGCGCTCTGGCGGCCGGGCAGCCGGCTGAAGGAACCGTGACGGTCGGGCGCGGTCGGCAACCGCCCGCGGCTGTGCCGGGCCAGGTGCTGGTCGCAGCCGACGTGTCTCCGGCGAGGGCCGAGGGGCGCCTTCCGCGATGCGGCCGCGGTCGGCCAGGCCGAAACGGCGGTGCCCGCGGCGACCCTCCGGAAAGTGTCTGGCCGGTACCGCGAGTAGTCGGCGGGGTCCGGGGCATCGGAGGCGTCGTCCCAGCGCACGGCCAAGCTCCTAGACGTACTCGACGAGCTTGGCTGTCGTGATCGCGTCCGTACAGCCTGACTGATCCGCGCCCGTCGCCAGGTCCGGGCGACTGTCCACGATGGATCTTCTGGGCCGTATGGCGATCGGTCGCAACCGGTACTTACCGGCTTTGACCAGCCCAAACACGCGTATAAGCCGAGGGGTGCCGCGTCGGCCCCGATCGGGGCCTCCGCGGCACCCCTCGCACAGTGACGCGTCGGCGTCAGCGGGAGCGGTTCGCCCACCAGGTCTGGCCGGCTTCGGGCAGGGTGGTGATCGGGTCGTAGTAGGGGTAGCGCCGCTGCAAGGCTTCCGGGTCGTCCAGCTCGATGCCGGTCCGGTAGTTCTTGGTCCAGTAGGAAATCCCCAGCTCGCGGTCGTAGTCGGCGAGCTGGTGCACCCAGCGCTTCCCGACATACGGCACGTCGCAGACGATGCGCGGGGTGGCGTAGCCGGGGAGGTAGCCCATGATCGCGTGCTGCAGCTCCTGGGCTTCGTGCACGGAAACCCGCCAGTGCTCGGCGTTCGGGATCATGTCGCACATGTAGAAGTAGTACGGCAGAATGTTCGCTTCGCCCTGCAGCGCGAAGCACAGGTCCAGCAGCTGGGCCGGCGTCGCGTTGACGCCGCGCATCAGGACGCCCTGGTTGCGGACGTCGCGGACGCCCACGTTCAGCGCCGTCTGGGCCGCTTCCGCCACCAGCGGGGTCACCGACTGGGCGTGGTTGACGTGGGTGTGGATCGCCAGGTTGACGCCGCGGCGCTGGGCGGTGACGGCGACGCGCTCCAAGCCTTCGACGACCTTCGGCTGGAGCCAGTGCTGCGGCAGCGCGGCCAGGGCCTTGGTCGCCAGGCGGATGTCGCGGACGGTCTCGATGTCCATCAGGCGCATCAGGAACGACTCGAGCTGCGGCCAGGGCACGTTGGCGACGTCGCCGCCGGAGACCACGACGTCGCGGACGCCCGGGGTCTTCTTCAGGTACGCGATCATCGCGTCCTGGCGGTCGACCGGCTTGAGCGAGAGCTTGTGCTTCTCGACCTGCTCGGTGGAGTTGCCGACGAGGTCCATCCGGGTGCAGTGGCCGCAGTACTGCGGGCAGGTCGAGATCATCTCGGCCAGCACCTTGGTCGGGTAGCGGTGGGTCAGGCCCTCCACGACCCACATCTCCGCCTCGTGCAGTGAGTCGCGCTCCGAGTGGGGGTGGCTCGGCCACGTCGTGTCGCGGTCGCTCTTGACCGGGAGCATGTAGCGGCGGATCGGGTCGGCGTAGAACGCCTCGGTGACCTTCGCCGGGTCGGTGCCCGCCGTCGGCGCCATCGTGTTGATCATCTGCGGCGGCAGCAGCATCGACATGGTCGCCATCTCGCGCTGGTCGGCGGCCAGGTCGTCGTAGAAACGCTCCTCCAGCAGGTCGCCCATCAGGGCGCGCAGCTGCTTGGCGTTGCGGATGCAGTGCACCCGCTGCCACTGGGCGTCGCGCCACTCGGCGTCGGTCACGTCGTGCCAGCCGGGGAAGCGGCGCCAGTCGGGTTCCACCAGCTCGGCGCGGGCGTACTCATAGGGCTGGTCGATCGCGGCGGCAGGCGTCACAGGTTCCTGGATCGCAGTCACTTGTACTCCCAGTCGTCGGTTAGGCGTCAAAATATCCTGTCATAACGTTCTCACGGAGTAAATCTTCCTGCATGCTCGTAGATCTTCCCCCAGGTGGCGGAGGGGTTCGAGACGCGGAGCAGACTCAAGACGTGACGGACGAACACACCACGCTCCTGCTCGGCGGGCGCATCTACACCCCGGCCGGCCCGGACGCCACGGCGATGGCGATCACCGGCGGCACCGTCGTCTGGGCCGGGCAGGACGGCCCGGCCCGCGCGCTGCACCCCGGCGCCGAGGTCGTCGACCTCGACGGCGCCTTCGTGGCCCCCGCGTTCGTCGACGCCCACGTCCACGCCACCGCCACCGGCCTGCACCTGACCGGCCTCGACCTCACCGCCGTGCGCGACCGCGCCGGGCTGCTGGCCGCAGTCCGCGACGCCGTCGTCCCCGGGCAGGTCCTGCTGGCCCACGGCTGGGACGAGACCCGCTGGACCGACCCGCGGCCGCCCAGCCGCACCGAACTCGACGACGCCGCCGGGGACACCCCGGTCTACCTGAGCCGCGTAGACGTCCACTCCGCCCTCGTCTCCACCGCGCTGATCGAGCTGGCCCCGGCCGCCCGCAAAGCCGACGGCTGGTCGCCCGACGGCCCGCTGACCCGCGACGCCCACCACGCCGTCCGCACGGCCGTGCGCGCCGCCATCACCCCCGAGCAGCGTGAACGCGCCCAGCGGGCGTTCCTCGCCGAAGCCGCGAAGCAGGGCATCGTGAGCGTCCACGAGTGCGCCGGGCCCGACATCTCCGGCCGCGACGACCTCGCCGCGCTCCTGGCCCTCGCCGGCCCGGGCCTGCCCGACGTCATCGGCTACTGGGGTGAGCTCGGCGCCGTCGACACGGCCCGCGAACTCGGCGTCCGCGGCCTGGCCGGTGACCTGTTCGTCGACGGCGCCCTCGGCTCCCGCACCGCGGCGCTGACCGAGCCGTACGCCGATCACCACGGCTCCGGCACGCTCTACCTCGACGCCCACCGCATCGCCGAGCACCTCGCCGCCTGCACCGAAGCCGGCCTGCAGGCCGGCTTCCACGTCATCGGCGACGCCGCGACCGCCGAGGTGATCGAAGGCTTCCGCCTCGCCGAGAAGGAGGTCGGGCAGCGCGCCCTGGCCGCCCGTCACCACCGGCTCGAACACCTGGAGATGGTCACCGCCGAGCAGGCCCAGATCCTCGCCGGCTGGGGCGTCGTCGCCTCGATGCAGCCCCTGTTCGACGCCGCGTGGGGCGGCACCGACGGGATGTACGCCGACCGCCTCGGCGCCGGCCGCGCGGCCGGGCTCAACCCCTTCTCCGCCCTGGCCGCCGAAGGCGTCATGCTCGCCTTCGGTTCCGACGCGCCCGTCACGCCCCTCGACCCGTGGGCCGGCGTCCGCGCGGCCGCCTACCACCGGACGCCGGGCGCGGGCCTGTCGCCGCGCGCCGCGTTCACCGCCCACACCCGCGCCGGGCACCGCGCCGCCGGCGTCCACGACGGGAGCACCGGGAGCCTGGCCCCGGGCGCGCCGGCCCACTACGCGATCTGGGACGCGACCGACCTCGTCGTCGCCACCCCCGACACCCGGGTGCAGCGCTGGTCCACCGATCCGCGGGCCGGCGTGCCACCGCTGCCGCGCCTCGAGCCCGGGGCGGCGCTGCCGCGCTGCCTGCGCACGGTGCGCGCGGGCGAGGTCGTCTACGACGACTTCACGCCGGGCACCTAGAGTCAACCCCTGTGGCAGTCACCGTGGCGGACCCCGAACCGGGCGCTTCGCACAAACCCGCCCGTACCAGGCCCTTCCCCCGGATGTGGCTGCTGCGGCTGGCCGGCGCGCTGGTGTCCGGTTTCGCCGTTTACCTGAGCTTCGCGCCGCGCCCGCTGTGGTGGCTCGCCCCGCTCGCGTTCGCCGGGTTCGCCCTCGTGCTGCGCGGCCGCACCTTCCGGGGCGCGTTCGGGTACGGCTTCGCGTTCGGGTTCGTCTTCTTCCTGCCGCTGCTGACCTGGCTGCTGGACTTCCTCGGCCCGGACTACGGCCCGTGGCCGTGGCTGGGCCTGTCGTTCGCGCTGGCCCTCTACTACGGCCTCGCGGGCGGTCTCATCACGCTGGTGTCGCGGCTGCCGCTCGCGCCGTTGTGGGGCGCGCTGATCTTCATCGCGATGGAGACGCCGCGCGCGTGGTTCCCCTTCGGCGGCTTCCCGTGGGGCCGGGTCGCGTTCAGCCAGCCCGAAGGCGCGTTCCTGCCGCTCGCCTCGATCGGCGGCGCGCCCCTGGTCGGCCTCGCCGTCGTCTTCACCGGGTTCTGCCTCGCCGTGCTCGCCGGAGGCCTCTGGGACGCCCGTGCCGCCCTGAAGCCTGCCCTGCGCGCCCGGCGCAACGTCCTGGCCGCCCTCGGCACCGTGCTGCCCGTCGTCGCGGGCCTGGCCTGGTGGCCGGCCATCGGGACCGGCGCGCAGGACGGCGAGCGCACGATCGCCACCGTGCAGGGCAACGCCCCGGACATCGGCCTCGCGCTGCAGGGTGAGCGGGACCTGCTGCGCCGCAACACCCTCGCCGAGAGCGAACGGCTGCTGGACGCGATCCGTGCCGGGAAGGTCCCGAAGCCGGACCTGGTCCTGTGGCCGGAGAGCGCCACCACCGTCAACGGCCCGGACCCGCAGGTCGACCAGCTCGTCGCGAGCTTCGGCGTGCCCGCCCTGATCGGCGCGCTCTACGTGCTGCCGGACCGGCACATCCAGAACTCCGTCATCGCCTGGGACCCGCGCACCGGGCCCGGGCAGCGCTACGCGAAGCAGCAGCTCGTGCCCTTCGGCGAGTACGTGCCCGCCCGCAAGCTCGCCGAGCTCGTCACGCCGTTCGTCGACCAGGAGACCGTCGACATGGTCCCCGGCGACGGCGCGAACCAGACCCTGGCCGCCGCGGGCACGAAGGTCGGCGTGTTCGTCTGCTATGAGGCGGCGTTCGACTACCCGGCCCGCGACGCCGTGCGCGACGGGGCCGAGGTGCTGGTCGTGCCGACCAACAACGCCTGGTACGGCGAGAGCGAGATGAGCGTGCAGCAGCTGGCCATGTCGCGGCTGCGGGCGGTCGAGCACAGCCGGTCCGTCGTGGTGTCCGCCGTCTCAGGAGTGAGCGCGATCGTCGCCCCCGACGGGACGGTTACCAGCTCAACGGGCCTTTTCACCGCGGATTCCCTGGTCGGGCGCGTCCCGCTGCGGACGCAGACTACGCTGTCGGATCGACTCGGTGCGTGGACGGAGTACGGGCTGCTGGCACTGGCGATCGCCGGGGTGGCCGGCGGGCTCGTACTCCGTTTTCGCACCCGGCGCAGCAGCGCCGGCACGGCAGGGGACACGGCGGACTGACCGCCGGGGATATCGGAGGAGCACGGATGTCGCAGGCGCCGCGGGGGGCCCGGGGAATCGAGCCGGTGCTGGTGGTGATCCCGACCTACAACGAGCGGGAGAACCTCGGGCCGATCCTGGACCGCCTGCACAAGGCACTTCCGGATGTGGACGTGCTGGTCGTGGACGACGGCAGCCCGGACGGGACCGGTGAGCTCGCCGACGAGCGCGCCGCCGCCGACGAGCACATCCACGTGCTCCACCGGACGGAGAAGGCCGGCCTGGGCGCCGCCTACATCGCCGGGTTCCGCTGGGGCCTGGCGCGGGAGTACAACACCATCGTCGAGATGGACGCCGACGGCTCGCACGCGCCCGAGGACCTGCCCCGGCTGCTGGACGCGGTCGGCGACGCCGACCTGGCCATCGGGTCGCGGTACGTGCCCGGCGGCAGCGTGGTGAACTGGCCGGTCAACCGCCAGATCCTCTCCCGCGGCGCCAACGTCTACTCGCAGCTCGCGCTGGGGATGCGTGTGCGCGACATCACCGCCGGGTTCCGCGCGTACCGGCGTCCGGTGCTGGAGAAGCTGGCCCTGGACGAGGTCAACTCGCACGGCTACTGCTTCCAGATCGACCTGACGCTGCGCACGGCCGACGCCGGCTTCGAGATCGTCGAGGTGCCGATCACGTTCACCGAGCGCGAGATCGGCGAGTCCAAGATGAGCGGCTCGATCATCCGCGAGGCGTTCCTGCGCGTGGCGACGTGGGGCGTGCAGCGCCGCACGCAGCAGCTGAAGCGGCTGTTCAAGCGCGGCTGAGCGCCGTCACGATCCAGGCCTCGGAGCCGGGAAGACGCCGTCGGGGGTCTGGTGCGCGGTGAACGCCGCGCGCAGCCGGCCCACGGCGGCGTCTTCCCCGTCGTGGGCGGCGAGCAGTTCCTGCGCGTTCCTGAGCCCAGGGGTGAACTCGACCACCGTGACGCTGTCGGGGCCGTAGCAGGCCGGTTCACCCACTTCGGCGGCCTCGAACGCGGCTTCTCCGCGTTCTCGATGCAGGTGACGGCCGCCGCGGCCCGGAAGCGTTCGTTGTGCGGGCGGATCTCGGCGTCGAACAGCGCCGCGAACTCGACCCCCGTGCTCACTCATGGCGTTTCCTCAGTGGCCGGTGAGCCGCAGCTCGACCCCCTGCGCTGCAAGTTTCCGCACGTTCGGGTCGGCTTCGTCGGCGTCGGTGATGATTCCGGCGACGTCGGCGAAGGGCAAGACCGCGCACCGCGACGCCGTGCCGAGCTTTTCGGCGCTGGCCAGCACGTACGTGTCGGCCGCGCGCCGGGCCAGCGTTCGCTTCATCGCGGCTTCGTCGGCGTCGCCGGTGGTCAGGCCGGCCTCGGGGTGGACGCCGGTGACGCCGAGCAGGAAGACGTCGGCGCTGATCGCCTGGGCTGCTTCGGCCGCGGCGGCGCCGCAGGTGACCGCGGAGTGCCGGAACAGGCGGCCGCCGAGCAGGAACACCTCGATGCCGTCGTGGTCCAGCAGCGCGGCGGCGACCGTGGGGCTGTGGGTCACGACGGTCGCCGCCAGGTCCCTGGGCAGCGCTTTCGTGACGGCCAGGGAGGTGGTCCCGCCGTCGAGGATGACCGTCGACCCCGGCCGGATCAGCCCGGCGGCGAGGGCGGCCACCCGGTCCTTGCCCGCCACGGCGATCGACGTCCGGCTCGCGTAGTCGGCGACGGCGGGGGAGATGGGCAGCGCGCCGCCGTAGACGCGCTGGCAGAGCCCGGCCGCGGCGAGGTCGCGCAGGTCACGGCGGATGCTGTCCTCCGAGACACCCAGCTCGGCCGCGACGTCCTTCGCCAGCACCTTGCCTTCGGCGGCCAGCCGGCCGAGCAGCAGCTCGCGGCGTTCCCCGACCAGCATGCACGATCCTCCTTGTTCGTTCCGAGTTATGCACATTATGGTCGCGGCATGACCACTTCGACAAGCGTGCCCGGCCTCGACGTCCCGGATCACCGCGGCCGCACCGGCCTCGACCGCGTGGGCCGCGACCTGGACCGGAACCCGCGGGTGCGCGTCACCGGCGTCGAGCTGCTCGCGGCCGGCTGGCACGTGCTGCGCCGCACGACGCTGGACTACCGCCACGACGACGGCCACTGGACGACCCAGCAGCGCGAGACCTACGACCGCGGCAACGGCGCCACCGTGCTGCTCTACGACCTCGAGAGCGCGACTGTGCTGCTGACCCGTCAGTTCCGCTACCCCGTCTACGTCAACGACCACCCCGACGGGATGCTGCTGGAGGCCGCGGCCGGGCTCCTGGACGACCAGGACCCCGAGACGGCCATCCGCCGCGAGGCCGAAGAGGAGACCGGCGTCCGCATCGGTGAGCTGGAGCACGTGTTCGACGTCTTCATGAGCCCGGGCTCGGTCACCGAACGCCTCCACTGCTACGCCGCGCCGTACCGCCCGGCCGAACGCGGCCCGGGTGGCGGGCTCGCGGAGGAGGGGGAGGACATCGAAGTGGTCGAGCTGCCGTTCAAGGAGGCCCTCGCGATGGTGCGCACGGGGGAGATCGCCGACGCCAAGACGATCATGCTGCTGCAGTGGGCGGCCCTGGAAGGCCCGTTCAGCCGCTAGCCGGCCGCCGTGAGGGGCACCCTCATGGCCTACGGCGAGCCGCCGGGCGCGCGGCGGTAATGCACCAGGTGGCCGGTCGTGAGGGGCATCCTCAGGGCTTTAAGTCCCCGAGGGTGCCCCTCACGACTGTCGACGGTCCGACGCGGTCGCCCGGGCACCCGGCTGTTGCGGGTTCACGTGCGGCTGAGGTGTGACACCGCGGTGCCGTGAAGGTGCCCCTCACGGCGCCGCGGTGAGCTGTCGGCCAACTCCATCGGCGCGCACGCCGCTCGGGAGTAGTTCCAGTGGAGCCCGCCGTGAGGGGCACCCTCACGGCACTAGGCGAGCTGCCGGCGCGCATGCGGCTGGTCGCGGACTCATCGTGCGGCTGGATAGCGGCCACCAGGAGAGCTGTCGTGAGGGGCACCCTCAGGGACTCAATAGCCCTGAGGGTGCCCCTCACGGCCGAAGGGCCGCGGCAGCCGGGTGCGGGCATGTGAAAGGCCCCCGCGGGGGGAGGTCGCGGGGGCCTTTCCGTTGTGGTGGGAGCTTGGCTACGAGCCGAAGCCCGAAGGGGTCACGCGGACCGGGAGGTCCGGCGGCCCTTCAGCTCGGCGAGACGTTCGTTCAGCAGGTCCTCGAGCTCGGGGATGGTGCGCCGCTCAAGCAGCATGTCCCAGTGGGTCCGCGGCGGCTTGACCTTCTTCTGCTCGGGCTGCCCGCCATCGACGATCTCGGACTCGCTGCCGTGCAGCCGGCATTCCCACACCGTCGGGATCTCGGCGTCGTCGGAGAACGGCACCTCGAACTCGTGGTTCTTGGGGCAGGCGTAGCGCACGGTGCGTCGCGGGGCGAGGTCGTGGTTGCGGTCGGTCTCGTAGCTGACCGCTCCCAGCCGGCTTCCACGAAGAACACGGTCGGCCATGATGGGGTCCTTTCAGTCAGCTCCGGGGTGGAGCCAGGGTGGTGCTCACCCTATGCAACGACTCAGGGTCTCCGGGGATTCCCGGTTCACCATGTCGTTGCTCACGATGAGCTGCGTCACCCGCCGGGATCAGCTTCCACTAGTAGGAGGCATTTCGCGCTCCGGCGTGACGTCAATACGGCCTTCTTAGTGCTGATATCCCCCGGATGGGCTACTCGCGCATCCTTCAGGTCAACCGTAACTGACCGTGATGCGCGGTAACGGGTCCCAGGTCACCCGCCCGAAAGTGGCGACGGCACAATACCTGATAACGCAAAGTAGCTGATTCGACCTCAAATCGTGCTGAAGCTGAAGTTTCAACTACGGATTGTTCGGTATCTGCCACGACCACCGTATCGCCTTCGCGCACAACCTCGCCGTCGAGCACCCGCGCGTTGAACCGGCCGGCCAGCCCGCACCAGCACAAGACCTCCACCTGGACCGGCTGCAGCTCGTCCGCCAGCTCGAACAGACGTGCGGCCCCGGGGAAGAGCTTGCTGCGGAAGTCCGTCGCGATCCCGAAGCAGTACACGTCGATCTGGACCTCGTCGGCCAGTTCGGCCAGCTGGTCGACCTGCGCGGGGGAGAGGAACTGCGCCTCGTCGATCACCACGTAGTCCACGTGCTGCCCGCGCGCCCACTCCTGCCGCACCAAGTCCCGGACGTCGGTGTCCTCGCCGACCTCCACCGCCTGCCGGCTCAGCCCGATCCGGCTGGAGATCTGCGGCGCGCCCGAGCGGTCGTGGCGCACCAGCACCAGCCCCCGTCTGCCCTGGCGCGCGTGGTTGTGGTCGATCTGCAGCGCCAGCGTCGACTTCCCGCAGTCCATCGGCCCGTAACAGAACTTCAGCCGGCCCACCGGCGGCGTGCCGCGGCGCGAACCGGCCGCGGGGACCGACGACAGGGCGTCCGTGGGATCGGGGCCGGAGGCCCGGTCGTTCAGCAAGGTCACGACAGTCGACCCTATCGGGGACCTACAGCACCTCCGGCGGACGGTTGCCCGCCGCCTCGATCGCCCGCCGCACCGGGACCAGCGCCACCAGCACCAGACCGGCCACGAAGAAGATCACCAGCGCCACGATCGCCAGCCGGAACGACCCCGTCGCCTGCCCGACCCCGGCGAACACCAGCGGCCCCAGCCACGACGTCCCGCGCTCGCCCACGACGTAGAGCGAGTAGTACTGCGCGTCCTTGCCCTCCGGGATCATCTGGCTGAACAGCGACCGCGACAACGCGTTCGTCCCGCCGAGCACCAGCCCGATCCCGACCGCCACCGCCAGGAACTGCACCACCTTCCCCGGCTGGATGAAGTACGCCCCGACCAGCACCACGATCCACAGCACCAGACTGCCCAGGATCGTCCGCTTCGCCCCGATCCGCCGCGCCACCAGCCCGTGCAGCGTGCCACCCAGGTACGCCACGAACTGGATCACCAGGATCGTCATGATCAGCACTTCGTCGCCGAACCGCAGTTCGTCCTTGCCGTACTGCGCCGAGACCGCCACCACAGTGGTGATGCCGTCGGTGAAGATCAGGTAGCTGCCCAGGAAGGCCAGCGTCAGCGGGAACGCCTTCGCCGAGACGATCGTCCGCCGCAGCTCGCCGAACCCCGCCCGCAGCACCGACGTCCCCGGCGCGACGTCCACCGGCGTGTGGTCGCGGGGGAGTGCCCGCACCGCGGGGACCGTGAACAGCGCCCACCACAGGCCCGAGGTCAGGAAGCAGATCTGCACGGCCGTGCCCTTGGACACCCCGAAGGCGTCGTGGCCGAGGTAGAACCCCAGCTGCAACGCCAGCGCCAAGCCGCCGCCCAGGTACCCGAACGCCCAGCCCTTCGCCGAGATGTCGTCCCGCTCGTCCGGCCCGCCGATGTCCACCAGGAACGAGTAGTAGACGACCAGCGAACCGCCGTAGCCGATGTTCGCCACGATGAACAGCGCCGCACCCAGCTGCCAGTCCGAGCCGGCCATGAAGAACATCGCCGCCGCCGCGGTCGCGCCCAGGAACGCGAACCCGCCCAGGATCCGCCGCTTGTTCCGGCTCCGGTCGGCCACCGCACCCGCGATCGGCAGCACCAGCACCTGCACGATCGTCGCCACCGACAGCAGGTAGCCCCACGTCGAGCCGGCCGGGAACTGCAGCCCGAACACCGTCACGTCGCAGTGGTGCAGCGTGTCCGACGCGCCGGCCGCGTCGACACAGGCGTGGTCCCCGTTAAGGGTGAAGTTCGACTTCGCGTCCTCGGCCGCGATCGTGCTCATGTAGAGCGCGCCGAACACCGTCGTCGTCGACGAATAGAACGGCGAATTCGCCCAGTCGTAGAAATACCAGCCCCAGCGCTCGCGCTTGGTCGAGCGCGTCCCGGCCAGCGTCATCCACGGCTCCTCAAGGTCAAGTATGTCCAGGTCAGCGCGGAGACTACGGGGAGGCGGCGGCGCCGGTCCCCGCAACACCGAAACGTGTCCGGTTTGTCGCATCGTGGTCATCCGCCACTTCCGTGGCCAATGACGGCGCACGGTCCACAGCGTGTCGCTGACAAGAGTGAACGGTGTTTCGTGTGAGACTGCTGAGCAAAGTGTGTCTCTTGTGGTCAAAGGGGCACGCTCCTACTGTGCTCGCATGATCCACAACCGGAGACGCACCGTCGCGAGGCTCCTGCTCCTCGCCTTCGCCGCTGGGGGTCTGCAGCTGACCATCCCCGCCGTCGCCTCCGCGGACCCCGCGTCGACGGCCTGGGCCAAGCTCCGCATGTGCGAATCGAGCGGCCGCTACGCCACCAACACCGGCAACGGCTACTACGGCGCCTACCAGTTCGACCTCCCCACCTGGCGCAGCGTCGGCGGCGCCGGCCGCCCCGACCAGGCCGCCCCCGGCGAACAGGACTACCGCGCCCTCTACCTCTACCGGATGCGCGGCTGGCAGCCCTGGCAGTGCGCCGGCATGCTCAAACTCTCCGGCGACGGCGACGCCCGCAGCAAACGCGTCCCCACCTACGCCGACTCCGCCTACATCGGCGGCGGGGGACCGGCCCCCGCACCCACCCCGCCACCCCCGAGCGGCAAACCGGCGTGGCCGGGCGTCGTCTACGCCTACGGCGACTGCGCCGCCCCGCTCAAGACATTCCAGCTCCGCATGAACGCCTTCGGCTACGGCTTCACCGGCACCGGCTGCTACCTCGAGAAGACCAAGGAAGCCGTCCTCGCCCTCCAGCGAGCCAACGGCATCAAGGACTCCGGCCTCCTCGGCCCCAAGACCTGGGACGCCGCCTGGTCCGGCAAACCACCCCGCTGACCAGCACCCGGGCCGGGCTGTTCCCGGCCCGGGTCCGGCATCACGGCAGGGGATAGAAGTAGTACCCGTCACCGTCCAGCACATGGTTCTCCGCCAAGAACCGGGTGAACCGCCGCAGGAACTCCGCGTGATCGGAGTCCAGCACCGGCCGCACCGTGAACGACGACGTCGCCGAAGCACCCTGCACGCTCTCGTCGACCGGATAAGCGCCACACACGTTGGTCAACCCGCCCGAGTGCCGGGTCCAGAACGGCCCCCACGTGCTCGCACACCGCGCCTCGGCCGCCACCCGGTGCGCCTGACGCGCCGCCACGTCGTAGAACAACCGGTTCTGCGGCCCGGTGAACCCGGCCGACCCACCCGACGTCCCCGGATAACCCGCGTACCGCCCGACCGGCGCGACGTCCCGCACGAACCGCCCCGTCTCCGCGATCGGCAGCTCAGCCGCCGAGAAGTCGAACATCGGCGTGTACCACGTCCGCAGCACACAATCCGCGCCCCGCACGTACCCCGCCGGATCCAGCTGCCGCGCCACGTCGCACCGCACACCCGTCCCCATCGGCGACCCGGTCAACGTGAACCGGTCACTCGTCTCCGCCACCAGCTGCGACCGCACGGTGTACGACGTCCGCTTCTCCGCGGCCACTTCCGCCGAAGCCCCCGTGGCCGGCGGGTCCTCGCCGTCCAGGGAGAACACCTCCGTGACGTCGGGAGCCGCCCGCCACTCCGCGATGCTCTTCACCACCGGCACGACCGACCGATCACAGAACCCGGCGCCACCCGTCGGCGGACCACACAGGATCGACACCCCGAACCGCGCCGTGTCCGCCACGTTGTCCGTCCGCCAGTTCACCAGCCGGTGCGCCATCACCACCTGCCGCGAGTCCTTCAGCACGTTCAACGTCGAAAACACGTACGCCGACGCCGTCCCGTCCACCCCACACGCCGGCTCCAGGCACGCGTAGTGCGCGAACTTCAGCTCCGTGAACCAGCACGCCCCGTAAACGCTCTTCACGAAATAGCCGTGCCGCGTATCCACATGACACTCGTCCAGCGACAACGGCTGATCCACCGGAGCGGTGTAAGGCTCCGAATTCGGCGGCGGCCCCGCCGCCTCACCCGGAACAGCGACCAGACCCAGCAACGCCACCACGGCGCAGAGCAGCACAACACCACGTCTTCGCACGGATTCCCTCCCCAAGGACGCCCGGAACCGGGCAGGAAACCCACGCTAGCGACACCGGCACGAACCGGTCACTCCGGCGAACAGGTGGACAAAATTCCCCTCAGGCCTGCTGCCACTCGCCCCGCTCGATCAGCACCTCGCGCAGCAGATCCGGCCGGTCCGTCACGATCCCGTGCACCCCGAGGTCCAGCAGCGCCCGCATCTCCGCCGGGTCGTCGATCGTCCACGTGTGCACCTCGATCCCGGACCGCCCCGCCATCGACACGAACGCCTTGTCCACCACCCGCAACGCACCCTGCCGCACCGGCACCTGCGCCATCACCCCGAGCACCAGCGGCCCCAGCGGCAGCAGCGGCAGCTTCCCGCGCGCCCACAACGCCAGCACCGACCGCGGCCCGACCGCCGTCACCAGCTTCGGCCCCGCCAGCTTCCGCAACCGCGCCAGCCGCGCGTCCGAGAAGGACGCCGCCGCCACCCGGTCCTGCGCGCCTGCGCGCTCCAGCACGTCCACGAACGGCCGCACCGCCTGATCGGCCTTCACGTCGATGTTGAACCGCGCCTCCGGCAGCTCCTCCAGCACGTCCTCCAGCCGCGACAACGCCACCTTGCCCCCGACCTTGACGTTCTTCAGCTGCTCCCACGTCTGCGACGCGATGGCCCCCGACCCGTCCGTCGTCCGGTCCAGATGAGTGTCGTGGTGCACCACCACGACACCGTCCGCCGTCGCGTGCACGTCCGTCTCGATGTACCGGTACCCCTCCGCGAACGCCCGCTGGAACGCCGGCAGCGAATTCTCCAGCCCCGCCAGCTCGTCGAGGTGCCAGCCCCGGTGAGCGAAAGCACGGGGGAGCGGATCGGCCAGGTACGGGAAAGACGCGCGCATCCCTCAAGTGTGCACTTCCGCCATGACCCCGGCATGAGCAGACGATGGCCAGCTAGGGTCTCCCGGGTGAGGGAAGCCGCCGAACTAGCCCAGCCCGCGCCGCCCGCCGAGGACCTCGTCCCGGCCCGCCGCGGCGCCCCCAAGCACTGCGGCTGGTGCGGCCGCCGCCTCCCCGAAGGCGGCAACGTCGGCCGCCGGCGCCGCTACTGCGGCCAATCCTGCCGCCAGCGAGCCTACGAACGCCGCACCGCCCTGCAACGCAGCGGCCTCCCCGAAGACGCCGTTGTGCTTTCCGACACCGAGATCGCCGCCCTCCAGGACCGCCTCTTCCAGCTCCGCTGCGCGGCCGAAGACATCGTCACCGCCGCCGACGACGGAGCCGGCGCAGGAGAGCTGCGCGGCCTCGCCGCCGACATCGCCCGCGCCGCCAGGGACCTCGAACAACTCCGCTGACCCACAGCACCACAGCCCGACCCGCAACTCCGCGGTGAGCTGCGGGGGTAGAGGGCCCGCCTTCCCGGCGACCTGGCCCGGCTGGTGCCCAAGTTCGGCGAGCAACTCGGCGGTGAGTTGCGGGGCCCGGGCCGGCTGGTGCCCGAGCTCCTCGGCCGACCGCGTTTGCCGCACCCGGCATCCGGCGGGCGTCCAGCGTCACAGCGGCGGGGCCCGGTCAGCTCAAGCCGTCCAACGCGCGGTACGTCCGGTTGCTCGCCGCCGCCGCACGCTGCTCCCGGCCGGTCGCCTCGATGTAGTTCTGGCTCGTCGCCAAGCTCGCGTGCCCCAGCAACGCCATGATCTCCGACGCCGTCGCCCCGTCCTCCGCCAGACGCGTCGCGAACGTATGCCGCAACGCGTGCAGATTCGCCCCCGCCGGCACCCGGTCGTGCAACCCCGCACCCCGGTAACACGACTTCACCAGGTACTCCAGCGCTCCCCGCCCGATCGGCTCACCCACCCGATCCAGCAACAACGGCGAACCAGGGGAGGAGCGCACACTCGGGAACCGCACCCGGCACGACTCCCGGTACCGCTCGATCAGCTCCGCCAGCACCGGCTGCACCGGAATCGACCGATCCCGGCTGCCCTTGCCCTTCACGTGCAACCGCAGCTCACCGGCCCGCCCCACCAGCGACCGCGGCGTCAGCGCCCGCATCTCCGCCGCCCGCAACCCCGCCACCAGCCCCAGGGCGATCACCAGCACGTCCCGCTCCGGCCACGGGTCCCGCGCCTTCCGCGAACCCGCGGCCGCCGCCGACAGCAGCTGCTCCGGGGTTTCCTCACCCCGCAACGGCTTCGGCGTCAACGCCGGCGTCCGCGGCCGCGCCACCGCTCCCATCGGATTGCCCGCCAGCAGCCCGTCCGCCACGCAGAACGTCAGGAACTGGTTCCACGTCGACCAGGCCCGCAGCACCGAGCTCTTCGCGTGCCCGTCCGCGAACACCCCGAACACCGTCCGCAGCGCCTGCCCGGTCAGATCGGCGACCTCCAGGTCCTCGGCAGGGCGGCCGAGCTCGGAAACCAGGAGAGTGGTGATCCCGGCCAGATCCCGCCGGTAGGCGTCAGTGGTGTGCGGCGAGTCCTTGCGCGGCCGGCGCGCGGCGAAGAAGGCTTGCTGGGCCTCGGAAACCTTCATGGTGGATCTTGTACCGTACGGCACCGACAATTCCGCTCACCGGGTCCCGTCCGATTTCATGCATAATTGCCATTATGCATGAAATGTCGGAATCGCCGGGAGTCCGCTCCCGGGGGATCCCGGATCCCGCCTGACGGCCTTCAGGGCCCTCGGACGCCCGTTTCGACGCACAGCGGGTCATACGCACATACGTTCGAGTGCCGCTCGGGGGCCGCCAGTCTGCCCGGAGTGGATCCACAGGACGCCCAGACGGCTCCGGCAAGACCTGCCGGCGTGCGTTCGGCCCAATATCGCAAACTCTAGTTTCGTCACCGTGACGTTTTACGGTCGGGTGACCGGACCTTGAATCCGCAGCTCCAGGGGATGCTCTCGCGATCTCCTGAGGCCCCGAGACGCCGCGGCTGAGCCTCCGTGGCTGCCCGTGTGACGGAGCTACGACTTCGCTCCCGCGTGAACTCTCAGGAGGATCCGTCCTGACGAAGAACCTCCGCGGAGCCGGCTCTTTCACCCCTCTTGGGTGTCCGCCGCAGGTGCTGCCTTAGTGCCGATAATGTACATTATGTCAAGTAAACGGGATCCGGGGCTCCCTCGTCGTCCGAGAGGTCCTTCTGGACCCAGGCGACGTCTCGCCAGGCTCCGTGCTTCCAGCCCACCTTCCGGTAGACGCCCGCGGGCTCGAACCCCAGTGCGCGGTGCAGTGCGGCGCTCGCGTCGTTCGGCAGGGTCATCCCGGCGAACACCCGCCGGTATCCGTGCTCCCGCAGCCTGTCGAACAACGTCTCGTACAGCGCGCGCCCGGCGCCCGTCCGGCGTCGGCCGGGTTCCAGGTAGACGCTCGTCTCGCACGACCACCGGTACGCGGCGCGCTTGGCGAACGGGCCGGCGTACGCGAACCCCAGTACTTGGCCGTCCTCCTCGATGACGAGCCAGGCGTGTGCGCCGACGATGCGGCGGGTCATCTCTTCGGCGTCGGGTGGTTCCGTTTCGAAGGAGATCACGGTGTCGGTGACGTACGGCGCGTAGATGGCGGCGCAGGCCGCGGCGTCGTCCGGTGTGGCGTCTCGAACCTTCATGGCTCATATGGTAGCCGTAATGGTTCGTATAGTATCAAGTGATGACCGATCCCCTGACTCTTCGCCTGGCGGCGACCGTCCATACCGCGCGGACGTCTCAAGGTCTCTCCGCGGCTGTGCTGGCCGAGAATTCCGGGGTCTCGCGGGCGATGATCGGGAAGATCGAGCGCGGTGACGTCCAGCCGACGGCCGCGTTGCTGGCGAAGCTGTCGGCCGCGCTGGGGATGACGCTGACGGAGCTCATCGCGCGGGCCGAGGGTGACGGGCGGCGGCTGGTGCGGGCGGCGGAGCAGCCGGTGTGGGTCGATCCGGACTCCGGGTACCGGCGGCGGTCGGTCTCCCCTGCCGCCGGGCGGCCGCTGGAGCTGGTGGAGATCGAGTTGCCGGCGGGTGCGGAGGTGCCGTTGCGGGCGAGCACGTTCCTGCACCAGCAGATCTGGGTGCTGGCCGGGCGGTTGCGGTTGAGTGAGGGCGCCGAGGTGCACGAGCTGGACGCCGGGGACTGCCTGCAGCTGGGGTCGGCGCCGGACCGGGTGTTCGCGAACCCGGGGTCACTCCCCTGCCGCTATCTGGTGGCGCTGGTCCCCCGGGCCACCTGACCAGGTGATCCCGGGTGCCGTCGGGCGGCGGGGCGGCTAGCTTCGCGCGATGCGTCGTCTGCGGAGGATCTGGCACCAGTGCGCGGAGTTCTTGCTGGTGTTGCTGGGCTTGGGGTGGCTGATCGCGCCGAACACCGGGCTGGACGTGGTGTTCCTGCTGGCGTGGGACGTGTTCGCGCTGGTGGCGATCGTGACGCGGTGGGTGCGGATCCGGCGGTACCGGCTGGTGGGTGACGAGGCCGAGCCGTCGTGGTTGCACAGTCTTCTCGGGCGGCGGTCGAACTTCGCGGCGACGCTGGTGGTGAGCGTGGTCGGGATGACGGCGGGTGGGTTGATCCTGGTGGCGAACACGATCGCCGAGGAGGACGACGAGATGGCGTCGGTGCTGCAGATCAGTGCGGTGCCGGCGGTGCTGGCGGCGTGGATCCTGCTGCACTTCGGGTACGCGGACCGGTACGCGCACCTGCATTATCAGGCTGCTCCGGGGCCCGGGTTGCGGTTCCCGGAGACGGAGCGGCCGAATCTGCTGGACTTCGCGTATTTCGCGTTCACGGTGGGGACGTCGTTCGCGACGTCCGATGTGGAGGTCCGGGCGCGGCCGATCCGGTACACGGTGCTGACGCACAGCGTGGTGTCGTTCGTCTACAACACGGCGATCCTGGGGATCGCGGTCGGCGTGATCACCGGGAAGTGAGCGGTCGCCTCCGGGTGCGAGTCCGGCGAGGATGGCGGGCGTGGATCGGGTACTGGTGCTGGGGCGTGGTGGCGCCGGGAAGTCGACGTTCGCGCGGCGGCTCGAGGTGGTGACCGGGTTGCCGGTGGTGGAGCTGGACGCGGTGTTCTGGGCGGCCGGGCTCGCCGGGTTGTCGCGCGAGGAGTGGGTGGCGCGGCAGCGGGAGCTGGTGGCGGGTCCGCGGTGGGTGCTGGAGGGCGATCTGGGGCCGTATGACGTGCTGGAGGTCCGGCTTGCGGTGGCGGACACGGTGGTGCTGCTGAACTTCTCGCTGGTGCGGTGTGTCTGGCGGGCGGTGCGGCGGGGCCGGGAGCGGGCGGACTTCTGGTGGTGGGTGCTGGGCTACCGGCGGCGGTCGTTGCCCGGGCTGCGGCGGGCGCTGGCGGCGTCCGGTGTGGACGTTGTGGAGCTGCGCTCCCCCGTGGCCGTGGAGCGGTTTCTCAGGAGCGCAGGTTGAGGGCCGCGACGGCGTGGTCGGTCCAGGCGGCGAGGAAGTGGCCGGGTTCGAGGTCGCCGGGGGTGTGTCCGATGAGGACGTCGAGGATCGGGTAGCAGGTCAGGGCGGCGACGAGCACGGCGGCGGTGGCTCGGGGTCGGTGACGTCTGCTCTCCCCTGGTCTCGCAGCGTGGTGATCCACTCGGTGCCGCGCCGGTAGAGGATGGCGAGGACGCCTTGCCGCCTGCTCTCGAAGAGTTCGGGGAAGCCGGTGAGCTCGCGGATCATCAGGCGGACGAGGTCGGCGAGCACGCGCAGGGCTTCGCGGGGGTCGTCGGGGAGCCGGGCGTCGGCGGTTTCGGCGGTGCGGGCGGGTCGAGGTTGTCGTGGACGGTGGCTTCGAGGAGGGCGGCCTTGGACGGGAGGTGTTTGTAGAGGGCGCCGGAGCCGGGGTTGAGGCCGCAGGCGGGCTGGGGCCGGGGCCGGGGCCGGGGCCGGGGCCGGGGCCGAAGATCGTGTCGCGGATGACGCTGACGCCGGGCGAGCGGGTCTACGTCGTGCTCCCCGACCGGCCGGCTGGCGCGCCGGGTGTCGGCGTTCGAGGCGTTCTTCTCCTGCGGCGGAAGCTGCCGGCGGACGTCGAGCGTTGACTGAAGTAATGAATCAGTGCTTCACTTCTTGACGTGCCCTACCGCCGCACCCCGAAGGTGCAGGAACGTCTCGACGCGCAGCGCGAGACGATCGTCGCCGCCGCGACGCGCCAGCTGGCCGAACGCGGTTACAGCGGGTGCTCCGTCGCCGCGGTCGCCGAGCGGGCCGGTGTCGCCGTCGGCAGCGTGTACCGCCACTTCCCCACCAAGGCCGACCTGGTCGTGCACGTGTTCCGGCAGGTCGTGACGCGGGAGGTCGAGGCGGTCCGGACGGCGTCCGCGGGCCTGGACGAGCCCGCCGAGCGGGTCCTGGCCGTGTTCGAGACGTTCGCCCAGCGTGCGCTCAAGGCGCCACGGCAGGCCTACGCCCTGCTGGCCGAGCCGGTCGACGCGCTCATCGACGCCGAACGGCTCGAGTTCCGCCGCGCGTTCACCGACGTCGTCGCCGAGCACGTCGCGGCCGGCGTCCGGGACGGCTCGCTGCCGCCGCAGGACGGCCGGATCACCGCCGCCGCACTGGTGGGGGCCGCCGCCGAGGTCCTGATCGGGCCGTTGACCAGTGGAAACGAACAGGACGTCGCCGCCTTGCGCGCGTTCGTCCTTCGCGCTTTAGGAGGTTCCGATGCCCGCCACGCATGAGGTCGTCAACCAGGTCCCGCCGCTCAACGGCCACGACGTCGCGGCCGATCCGGCGCTGCTGGACGGGCTGGAGCGGGCCGGGGCGGGCTGGGCCGCGGCCGAGGTGCACGAGCTGGGCCGGCTGGCCGGCAGCGAGCTGGCCCAGGACTGGGGCCGGCTGGTCAACGAGAACGAGCCGGTGCTGCGCACCCACGATCGCTACGGCCACCGGATCGACGAGGTCGAGTTCCACCCGCACTGGCACGACCTGATGACGGTCGCGGTCGAGCACGGCCTGCACGGGACGCCGTGGCGGGACTCGCGCGAGGGCGCGCACGCGGCGCGCGCGGCGAAGTTCTACGTCTGGGGCCAGGTCGAGGCCGGGCACAGCTGCCCGATTTCGATGACCTACGCGGCGATCCCGGCCTTGCGGGCGAATCCGGAGCTGGCGGCGCGGTACGAGCCGCTGCTGGCGGCGACCGAGTACGACTTCGGGCTGCGGGAGCCGACGTCCAAGCGCGGGCTGATCGCGGGCATGTCGATGACCGAGAAACAGGGCGGCTCGGACGTCCGCACGAACACGACCACCGCGACCCCGTCGGCGGACGGCAGCTACATCCTGGTCGGACACAAGTGGTTCACCTCCGCGCCGATGTCGGACATGTTCCTGACGCTGGCGCAGGCGCCGGGCGGGCTGTCGTGCTTCCTGCTCCCCCGCGTCCTGCCCGACGGCTCGCGCAACCCGATCCGGCTGCAGCGGCTGAAGGACAAGCTGGGCAACCGGTCGAACGCGTCGTCGGAGATCGAGTACGACAACGCCGTCGGCTGGCTGGTCGGCGAAGAAGGTCGCGGGGTCCGCACGATCATCGAGATGGTCAACAACACCCGGCTGGACTGCGCACTCGGCAGCGCGTCGGGGATGCGGCTGGGCGCCGTGCGCGCGGTGCACCACGCCACCCACCGGCACGCGTTCGGCAAGGCGCTGCTCGACCAGCCGCTGATGGCGAACGTGCTGGCCGACCTGGTGCTGGAGTCGGAAGCCGCGACGACGGCGGCGATGCGGCTCGCGGCCGCGGGCGACCGGCCCGGGGATCCGCGGGAGCAGGCGTTCCGGCGGCTGGGCCTGGCCGTGACGAAGTACTGGGTGTGCAAGCGGGCGCCGTCGCACGCGGCGGAGGCGCTGGAGTGCTTCGGCGGCAACGGGTACGTCGAGGAGTCCGGGATGCCGCGGCTCTACCGCGAAGCGCCGCTGACGTCGATCTGGGAGGGCTCGGGCAACGTCGCCGCGTTGGACGCGCTGCGGGCGATGGGCCGGCAGCCGGAGTCGGTGGCGGCGTTCTTCGAGGAGGTCGAGCTGGCCGCCGGCGGGGACGCGCGGCTGGACGACGCGGTGGACCGGGTTCGCAAGGAGCTGACCGACCTGGACGGGATCGAGTACCGCGCGCGGCGGCTGGTGGAGTCGCTGGCGCTGGTGCTGCAGGGTTCGCTGCTGGTGCGCCACGGCGACCCCGCGGTCGCGGACGCGTTCTGCGCGTCCCGGTTCGGCGGCGACTGGGGCATCGCGTTCGGCACGCTGCCGGCCGGCGTCGACACGGGCGCGATCATCGAGCGCGCCGCGGTCCGCTAGCTGGCGGCCGCCGCCTCGGCTCGTCTCGGCGTTGCCCGCTCAGCTGATCCGGGCGCCAGCTGAGCGGTCGTGAGTGTTTAGGGCGGTTAGAACCGCCCTAAACACTCACGACCGCGGCTGGGCGTGCTGGTCGGCGGCCTCCTGGACGCGGGTGACGTGCCGGGTCCACCAGTCCGCGTCGCCGGCGAGGTCGTGGTCGCCGCCCGGGCGGCCGTCGATCGTCTCCCGGACGATGTCCGCGTGCCCGGCGTGCTGCGCGGTCTCGGCGACCACCCGCACCAGCAGCGAGCCGAACGTCGTCCGCCGGCGCTCCTGCGGCCACCACGCCACCGAGGCCGGCGCGTCCAAGGGCAGCTGGGCGATCGACTCGTCGGAGTGCTGCCACGCCCGGCGGTAGAGGGTGACCAGCTCCTCGCGGGTCTGCTCGGCCGTGGCCCACATGTCCGCGCTGTCCCAGACCGACTCGTCCTCGACCCACGGCAGGGGCACCGGTGCCGGCCGGCCCACGCTGTCGCCGAGGTACCCGAACTCGACGCCGGCCACGTGCTTGACCAGGCCCAGCAGGTTCGTCGCGGTCGGCGTCATCGGGCGGCGGATGTCGTACTCGCTCAGCCCGTCCAGCGACGCGAGCAGGCTTTCGCGTGACTGCTGGAGGTAGCGGCGCAGATCGGCGGAGAGGTCCATGGCTCCGACGCTAGCGCCGGACACGACAGAAAGACCGGGCGGGCGCGCGGGAGGAGCCCGCGCGCCCGCACCCCCAGTGGCCCGGCGGAAGCCGCCGTCACGGGACAGGAGACGGCAGGGGGCACGCTGGATACCGGGAATTCCGGCGGTTTTCAGCCCAGCAGGAGACCCGGGTCGGTCTCCGGCGGTCCGGTGGGCCACCACACGTCACCGTCGAGGCGGTAGGGATGCCACCGGCCCTGGTGGTCCAGGCGCAGCTGCGTGTCGCCGACCGTGCAGTGGTTGCGCTCGAAGACGGGGTCGACGTCGGCGAGCGCGGCCCGCGCGGCCGCGATCACCGGTTTCGGCGGCGTCCACCTGGTGTCGAGGACGTCGAGCCCGGCGCGGCCGCCGTGGGTCCACGCCGCGACCGCCCGGTCGAACTCCGGCCCCTCGCCCAGCTGCGCGGACGGGAACAGCGCGGCCAGCCGGATGGTGTCCTGGCGGCGGCTCGGCCACGGCTCCCCCGCCAGCACGGCGCCGGCCTGTGCCGAGGCGTTGGCCACCAGCAGTGCGAACGCCTCGGCCGGCACCCCGGGCGCGGCCGGGATCGACGGCGCCCCCGACGGCCGGAACTCCGCCAGGTCGGGCAGCTCTCCCGGCGTCCGGTCGACGTCGGCGGAGAAGTCCGCGCGCGGCGCGGTCCGGCTCTCCAGTTCCTCCCGGATCTCGCGCTCGCCCCGGCCGCGCATCAGCAGCAGCACGAACGGGTCGGCGTCCAGCAGCCACGACGCCTGGAACGACAGCGCCGCCGCGTGTTTGCACGGCAGCTCCCAGCCCGGGCAGTCGCACTCCGGGTCGAGGTCGCCGATCACCGGCAGCAGGTGGACGCCGGCGTCGTCGGCCGCCGCCACCAGGTCGGGCGGCATGTCGCGGTCCAGCAGCGCCGCCAGGTGCCCGGCGCGCGAGGCGACCCGGTCGAGGAACCGCACCCAGTCCCCTTCGGACAGCTCCGCCAGCGTCAGCTGGGTGCGGTACGGGCCGCCGCCAGCGCTGTCCACGTCGTCCACCACGGCCGCGATCCGGCCCGGGCTCACCGTGATCGGCCCGACCAGGCCGGCCGCGGCGTACCGGCGGCCCTGCTTGAGCTGCCGCAGGTCCAGCGCGGTGTCTTCCATGGCGCTCACCCACGCCCGGCCCCACCACGACGTCGCGAACCGCCCGCGTGTCCCGGTCGCTCCGAACGCGGGGAAGCCCCGCACACGGTCATCGGTCATCCGCGGCTCCTCAGCTCGACGAGCTCCGCGAGCTCGGTGTCGGACAGTTCGGTCAGCGCCGCCTCGCCGCCGGCCAAGACGGCGTCGGCCAGGGCCCGTTTCTCCCGCAGCATCGCCGCGATCCGGTCTTCGACCGTGCCCTCGGCGACGAGCCGGTGCACCTGCACCGGGCGGGTCTGCCCGATCCGGTACGCCCGGTCGGTCGCCTGGTCCTCGACGGCCGGGTTCCACCAGCGGTCGAAGTGCACGACGTGGTCGGCGCGCGTCAGGTTCAGCCCGGTACCGGCCGCCTTGAGCGACAGCAGGAACACCGGCACCGCACCGTCTTGGAACCGCGCGACCAGTTCCTCCCGCCGTGGTACGGGAGTGCCGCCGTGCAGCAGCTGCGTGCCGATCCCGCGTGCGGCCAGGTGCTGCTCCAGCAGCCGGGCCATCGCGACGTACTGGGTGAACACCAGCACCGCGCCACCTTCGGCGAGGATCGTGTCCAGCAGTTCGTCGAGCAGCTCCAGCTTCCCGGAACGGCCGCCGGGCTCTTTGAGGTACTGGGCCGGGTGGTTGCAGATCTGCTTCAACGCGGTCAGCAGCTTCACGATCCGGCCGCGCCGCGCGATCCCCTCGCTCGCGGCGATGTCGGCCATCATCTCCCGCACGACCGCCTCATACAGCGCCACCTGCTCCGGGCTGAGCGCCACCGGCCGGTCCGTTTCGGTCTTGGCCGGCAGCTCCGGCGCGATGCCCGGGTCGGACTTGCGCCGCCGCAGCAGGAACGGCCGCAGCAGCCGGGCCAGCCGTTCCGCCGTCGCCGGGTCGCCGGCCTCGATCGGTTTCACCCAGCGCGCCCGGAACTCGGTGAGCGACCCCAGCAGCCCCGGGGTCGTCCAGTCGAGGATCGCCCACAGCTCCGAGAGGGTGTTCTCCACCGGGGTGCCGGTCAGCGCCACCCGCGCCGACGCGGGGACGAGCCGGAGCGTCTTCGCGGTGCTGGAGCGGTGGTTCTTGACGTGCTGGGCCTCGTCGGCGACCAGCAGCCCCCACCGGAGGGCGGCCAGCGGCGCGGGATCGGTGCGCAGCGTGCCGTAGGTCGTCAGGACGAACCCGCCGATGTCCTCGATGTCGTCGAGCGAGCGGGCCGCGCCGTGGAACCGCCGTACCGGCACTCCGGGGGCGAACCGCCGGATCTCGCGCTCCCAGTTGCCCAGCAGCGACGCCGGGCACACCACCAAGGTCGGCCCGGCCGCCCGGTGCAGGTGCAGCGCGATCAGCGTGACGGTCTTACCGAGACCCATGTCGTCGGCGAGACAGCCACCGAGGCCCAGCTCGGTGACCGTGGCCAGCCACTGCAGCCCGCGCAGCTGGTAGTCCCGCAGCGACGCGGCCAGCCCGGACGGCGGCACCGGCGGCTCGGGCGGGGCGGCCAGCCGTTCCCGCAGCTGCGCCAGCCAGCCCTCGGTGACGACCTCGACGTGCTCACCGTCGATCTCGGTACTGCCGCTGAGTACCGCGCCGAGTGCGTCGACCGGTGTCAACGGCTTCAGCGTCCGCTCACGGGCCTTCGCGGCGAGCGCCGGATCGACCAGCACCCAACGGTCCCGCAGCCGGACGACTGGACGGCGGGCTTCGGCGAGCGCGTCCAGCTCGGCCTCGGTCAGCACCTCGCCGCCGAGGGCGAGCTGCCAGTCGAACGCCAGTGCCCGGCCGCCGCCGAAGAACGACGGCAGGTCCCCTGGCGCGTCCCCGGAGACGACCACCGCCCGCGCGCTCAGCGAACCGGCCAGTTCCGCGGGCCAGTGGACGTCGATGCCGGCCGCCGTCAGCCGCGGGGCGGCGGCCGCGACCAGCTCGACCACGTCGTCGCCACCCAGCGCCAGCTCGTCCGGGACGGCCGAGGTGAGCAACGGACTCAGCGCCGGCCACACCTGCGCGCCCCGCCGCAGGGCCAGCACGACGTCGATGCGGGCCCGCGGCCCGAACCGGCCCGTCTCCCAGAGCTCGGCCGCGTCCGCGATCTCGCCGGGATCGGCGAGGCTGTGCACCTGGACCACAGCCCGGTAGCGGCCGGCGTCGAAGCCGTCGGGCGCCTCGACGCGCAGCGACACCCGGATGCCCGAGCCGAGGCCCGCGGCCAGCTCGTCGGCCCAGTCGCGGATGGCGTCCGCGCGCTGCGGCGCGACCGCGGCGAACAACTTCGTCCCGGCCGCCTTCGCCGCGGCGGGCGTGCGGGGCAGCGTGTCGGCGACGGCGTCGAGGAACGCCCGCAGCAGCGGCCCCGGCGCCCGGTCACCGGCAGGCATCGCGGCAGCCAGGTCGCGCAGCCACGCGGCTTCCGCCGACTGGAGCGGTCCGACGCGCCAGGCGTCGTGCCCGGCCTCGGTGACGCCGGGCAGCACGCGTCCGGCCGCGATCAGCCGCAGCGCGGCCTTCGCCGCCGTCGCCCAGAACACCACGGACGGCTCCGGATCGTCGCTCACGAGCAACGCCCGCAGACCGTCCACGATGGACAGTGGTGTGTCGTCGAGCACCAGGTGGCCCGCCCGTGGCGGTTCCCCCGGCAGAAAATCGGCGTTCAGTTCCCCAGCCTCCCGTATCGGCGCACGGACAACGGCACGAACACCGCGAGCAGGACCAGCGGCCAGAGGACCGCCATCAGCACCGGGTGCGTGCTCACCCAGGACGTCCCCGCCACACCCGGATTGCCGAACAGCACCCGCGCCGCCGTCACCGTGGAGGACAACGGGTTCCACTCGGCCACGGTTCCCAGCCACGCCGGCATCGTCGCGGTCGCGACGAACGCGCTGGAGAGGAACCCGAACGGGAACTCACACGTCTGCGCGAGGGTCACCATCGACGGGTCGGTGGTCAGCAGGCCCAGGTAGATCCCGGCCCACACCAGCGCCGCCCGCAGCAGGAGCAGCAGCGCCAACGCGGTGAGGGTCTCGCCGAGGCTGCCGTGCGGGCGCCACCCGACCGCGAACCCGCAGCCCAGCAGCACCGCCAGCGCGAGGACGGCGTTGACCAGGTCCGCGGCGACCCGCCCGGTGAGCACGGCCGACGGTGCCATGGGCAGCGACCGGAACCGGTCGGTGACGCCCTTGGTGGCGTCGTCGAGCACCGCGATCATCGTCCCCGACAGGCCGAACGCCATGGTCATGCCGAACATCCCCGGCATCAGGAACTCGCGGTAGGAGCCGCCGCCCGGCACGGTCATCCCGCCGCCGAGCAGGTAGGCGAAGATCAGCACCATCAGGATCGGGAACGCCACCACCGTGGCCAGCCGGGCCGGGCGCCGGGCCAGGTGGGCGAGGTAGCGCTGGGTCAGCGTCCAGCCGTCGGTGATCGCCCAGGTCATCGCGCCACCCCCGTCAGCTCCAGGAACACCTCGTCGAGTGTCGGGTGGCGCAGGGCCACGTCGGCGAACGACAGCTCGGTCGCCGCCAGCTCGCGCACGACGTCGGTCAGCATCGACGGTTCCGCCGGGGCGCTCACCCGCAGCTCTTCGGTGACCGGCTCGGCGCCGGTGACCCGGGCGAGCAGCGCCGTCGCCGCGTCCACGACGTCCGGATCGGTCAGGACCAGCTCGATCCGGGTCACGCCGAGCGAGCCCTTCAGCTCGGCCGGAGTGCCCTCGGCGATGACACGCCCGTGTTCCACCAGGGAGATCCGGTCGGCCAGGCGATCGGCTTCCTCCAGGTATTGGGTGGTGAGCAGGACGGTCGTGCCGTCGGCGACCAGGGACCGCACCGCCTTCCAGACTTCGCTGCGGCTGCGTGGGTCGAGCCCGGTCGTCGGCTCGTCGAGGAACAGCACCCTTGGCGCCGCGAGCAGGGATGCGGCCAGGTCGAGGCGTCGCCGCATCCCGCCGGAGTAGGCGGACACCGGTTTCGACCCGGTGTCGGCCAGGTCGAACCGCTCGAGGAGGTCGTCGGCGCGGCGGGTGGCTTCGCGGCGGCCGAGGTGGTGCAGCCGGCCGAACAGCACCAGGTTCTGCCGCCCGGACAGCAGTTCGTCGACTGCGGCCTGCTGGCCGACGACGCCGATCGCCGAGCGGACCTTCGCCGGTTCGGTGGCGACGTCGAAGCCGGCCACGCGCGCGACGCCGTCGTCGTGCCGCAGGAGTGTGCTCAGGACGCGGACGGCGGTGGTCTTGCCCGCGCCGTTGGGTCCCAGCAGGCCGTGCAGCGTGCCGGCCGGGACCGCGAGATCGAACCCGTCGAGGGCGTACGCGGCGCCGTAGCGCTTGCGGAGTCCCTCGGCCTGGATCTGCAGAGTCATCTTCCCCCTTAACTCTGTACTGTGTACGAAGAAGAGGTTAGCACAACTCTGTACGACGTACGGGGATCCGGTGGGCAGAATGAGCGGCGTGAGCACCGAGGACGACGGCGGCACTGACCCGCGACGGGGGATCGAGCTGCTCTGGGGCGTCTCCCCGCCCCCGCGACGCGGCCCGAAACCCAAGCTGACCACGGCCGACGTCGTCAGGGCGGGCATCACCCTCGCCGACGCCGACAGCCTCGACGCCGTCACCATCCGCCGCGTCGCCGAGCACCTCGGCGTCTCCCCCATGTCGCTCTACACCTACGTCCCCGGCCGGGACGAGCTGCTCGAGCTGATGATCGACCACGCCCGCGGCGAGCTGCCGGTCCCCGAACCCGGCCTCGGCTGGCGCGCGGCGCTGACCGCGATCGCCGAAGCGGCCTGGGCCCACTTCCACCGGCACCCGTGGCTGCTGGAGGCCGCCACCACCCGCTCGGTCCTGGGCCCGCACACCTTCGCCCGGTACGAGCACGAACTGCGCGCGATCGACGGCATCGGCCTGGACGACGTCGAGATGGACTCCGTGATCACCATCGTCAACGGCCTCGTCCGCGCCACCGCGCGCACCTCCGTCGACGCCGCCCGCCTGGTCCGCGCCAGCGGCCTGACCGACGCCCAGTGGTGGGAGCGCGCCGCGCCGGTGCTGGCCGGCATCCCGGCCGCCGACGCGGCGAACTTCCCCCTCGCCTCCCGCGTCGGGCAGGCCGCCGGCGAGACGCACAACGCGGCGTCCGACGCCGCCCACAGCTTCCGCTTCGGCCTCGCCCGCGTCCTCGACGGCATCGAGGCCCTGGTGTCAGAGCGTCAGCGGTAAGGCCGACGGCCGCCACGTCCCGCCGTCGGGCGCGCGCGGGACGTCGTCGACGGCCAGCGCGAGGTCCGGGAACCGGGCGAACAGCGCCGAGAGCGCCACTTCGGTCTGCACCCGCGCGATCGACGCGCCCAGGCAGAAGTGCGGCCCGTGCGAGAAGCCCAGCTGCGCCGGTCCGGACCGGGTGACGTCGAGCCGGTCGGCGCCGTCGAACACCCGCGGGTCACGGTCGGCGGCCACCAGGGCCGCGGTCACCCGCTCGCCTTCCCGGATCACCGTGCCGTCGATCTCGACGTCTTCGCGCGCGAACCGCGGGGTGGTCAGCAGCTGCGGGCTGCACCAGCGCATCAGCTCCTCGACCGCACCCGGCCACAACGCGGGATCCGCGCGGAGCAGGGCGAGCTGATCCGGGTGGGTGAGCAGGGCTTCGACGGCGTTGGCGATGAGGTTGACCGGCGTCTGCCCGGCCAGCATGAGGTGCCAGACCAGGGTGACCAGCTCGGTGTCGGTGAGCCGGTCACCGTCCTGGGCGCGGACCAGGTCGCCGATGAGGTCGTCCCCCGGTTCGGCGCGGCTGCGCGCGACGACGTCCTTCGCACCCTCGATGATCACCGGGATGGCCGCGAGGAAGTCCTGGCCCACCCCGCCGGCGACCGCGGCGCCGTACTCGCGCCAGCGCGGCCGGTCCGCCGTGGGGATGCCGACCAGCTCGCAGATGACGTCCATCGGCAGCGGCCGGGCGAAGTGCGGGATCAGGTCGACGACGCCGTTCTCGGCGTGTGCGGGCAGCTCGTCGAGCAGCCGCTCGGTGATGGCCGCCAGCCGTGGCCGGAACTGCGCGGCGCGCTTCGGCGTGAAGGCCGGCGCCACCAGCCGTCGCAGCCGCAGGTGCTCGGCGCCGTCCTGCTCGGCCATGGTCCGCATGTACTCGAGGCAGTGCTCGGGGATGCCCGGCGGGCGCAGGAAGCTCTCGGGCTTCACCTCGAAGCGCGGGTCGCTCAGCATCGCGCGGGCCTCGGTGTAGCGGGTCAGCGCCCAGAACGGGCCGAAGCCGGGGATCACCAGCTGCGCCACCGCACTCGCCTCGCGAGCCTGGTCGTAGGCGGTGAACGGATCGGTCAGCACCTTGAGGTCGGTCAGGTCGATCTCGGGGATCATCGGGGCTCCAAATGTTAATATCAGATGTTCATGTCATCTGGATGGTCACGGTATCTTGACCGGCAACACCGGGGCAAGGAGGACGATGGCCGGACTCAGCAGGGCCGCAACCCAGGAACGCAACCGCGCGAAGGTGCTCGCCGCCGCCCGCGACGAGTTCGCCCGGCGCGGCTTCCGCGACGCCAAGATCGACGTCATCGCCGAGCGCGCCGAGCTCACCCGCGGCGCCGTCTACTCCAACTTCCCCGGCAAACGCGCGCTCTACTTCGCCGTCCTGGCCGAGCTCGCCGAGCACGCACCCCGCCCCGCCACACCGGCGTCGCACCCCAGCGCGCCGGCCGCCCTGGCCGCGTTCGCCCGCGCCTGGGTCGCCCGCCTCCCCCTGGCCACCGACAGCGACAGCGAGGACGCCCGCCTCACCCGCGACCTGCTGCCGGAGATCCTCGCCGACGAACACACCCGCCGGCCGTACACACAGCTCATGCGGATCGACGCGATCCTGCTCGGCCTCGCCCTCGAACGCCTCCGCCCGGGAGGACGCCTGGTGCGCGTCGCCGAAGCCGCGCTGACCACCCTGCACGGCGCGAGCCAGCTCGCGGCCGCCGCGCCCGGCTTCGGCGAGCCGTTCCACCTCGTCACCGCGTGCGCGGGACTGCTGGATCTGAGCCTCGACGACGAGTGGCCCGCGGAGCCGCCGATCACGTCCCACGCCCGGGTCGTGGACGAGCCGTGGGACCCGCCCGGCACGCTCGACCTGCTCACCGGCGACACTGTGCGTCCCGGCGACGGCGTCGTCACGGTCCTCGGCCTGCACCGCGCCGCCGCCTTCGAGGAAGCCGTCCGCGCCGGGGCCGACGTCACCGTCGCGCTGGTCACCAGCGACCCCGGTGAGCTCGCCCCGCTGGCCCGGCTCGCCGTCGCCGACCTGCGCGTCTGCCTGGACCAGGCGTTCCCGGCGCCGCGGGAGCCGCGCCTGCGGATCGTCTCCGACGCCGAGGGCGCGCTGGCCGCGGCCGCCGGCGTCACCGCGGTCAGCGACGCCACCGAAACCGCCGTCCGCGTCGAAGGCGGCCGGATCGTCGCGCGCGCCGAAGGGTTCGGCGCCTGCCACGCCGTAGCTGTCGAATCGGGGCCGGGCCGTTCGTCGGGACGGTGACAGCAACCGGGAGGAGTGGGTGGTGGAGGTCGAGAACGCGGTCGCCGAAGCGTTCAGTGAGGAGTGGGGCCAGGTCGTGGCCACGCTCATCCGGATCACCGGCGACTGGGACCTCGCCGAGGAGTGCGCGCAGGAGGCCTTCGCGCTCGCCCTGCGGACCTGGCCCCGCGACGGCGTCCCGAACCGCCCGGGCGCCTGGCTCACCACCACCGCGCGCAACCGCGCCACCGACCGGCTCCGGCGCGAGACCCTCGGCGCCGCCAAGCTCCGGGAGGCCGGTCTCATGCACGTCCCCGAAGACCCTGACCTCGACGACAGCGGTGTTCCCGACGACCGGCTGCGGCTGATCTTCACCTGCTGCCACCCGGCGCTGGCCACCGAAGCCCAGGTCGCGCTCGCGCTGCGCACGCTCGCCGGCCTCAGCACCGCCGAGATCGCCCGCGCGTTCCTCGTCCCGGAAGCGACCATGTCGCAACGGCTCGTGCGGGTGAAACGCAAGATCCGCCACGCCCGCATCCCCTACCGCGTCCCGCCCGCGCACCTGCTGCCCGAACGCACCGCCGCCGTGCTCGGCGTGCTCTACCTGACGTTCAACGAGGGCTACTCCGCCAGCGCCGGACCGGACCTGCTGCGCCCCGACCTCGCCGCCGAAGCCGTCCGCCTCGGCCGCGTCCTGGCGCACCTGATGCCCGACGAACCCGAGGTCCTCGGCCTGCTCGCGCTGATGCTGCTGCAGCACGCCCGCCGCGCCACCCGCGTCGGCGCCGACGGTGACCTCGTCCCCCTGGAGGAACAGGACCGCACCCGCTGGGACGCCACGCTGATCGCCGAAGGCACGCAGCTGCTGGAGACGGCGTTGCGGCGCCGGCACCCCGGGCCCTACCAGATCCAGGCCGCCATCGCGGCCTGTCACGCCACCGCCTCCCGGCCCGCCGACACCGACTGGGCCCAGATCGCCGGGCTCTACCGCGAGCTGCGCAAGTTCGTGCCCAGCGCCGTCGTCGAGCTCAACCGGGCGGTCGCCGTCGCCATGGCCGACGGGCCCCTCGCCGGGCTCGCCCTCCTCGACGAGCTGACCGAGGCACTCGAGGGCTACCACCTGCTCCCGGCCACCCGCGCCGACTTCCTCCGCAGGCTGGGCCGCCACACCGAAGCCGCCGAGTGGTACGCCACCGCCCGTGATCTGGCCACGACCGCTGCCGAGCGCAGCTACCTCACCCGGAGAATTTCCGAAACGGTGTCTGTTCCGGCCGATCCCATCCGTCGGGTAGGCGAACCCCGATCCGAGGAGACGCCATGACCACCCGCACCCTCGCCGTCCCCGGCGCCACCATCACCTACGACGTCACCGGCAGCGGCCCCGTCCTGCTGCTGATCCCCGGCGGCCCCGCCGACGCCACCGGGTTCGCCCCGATCCGGCCGCTGCTGGCCGAGGACCACACCGTCGTCACGTTCGACCCCCGCGGCATCTCCCGCAGCCCCCTCGACGGCGAACCCGGCGACCACACCCTGCGCGAGCACGCCGACGACGTCCACCGCCTGCTCACCGAAATCGGCGACGGGCCGGCTGAAGTGTTTGCCAACAGCGGCGGCGCCATCACGATGCTCGAGCACGTCGTACGCCACCCCGGCCAGGTCCGCACCGTCGTCCTGCACGAGCCGCCGGTCACGCGGTACCTCGGGCCGGCGGTGCTCGACGGGCCGGACATCCCCGCGATCTACCGCGAACACGGCATCGGCGCCGCCATCGGCGCGTTCGCGAAGATGAGCGGCTTCGACATCACCCCGCCCGCCGACCCGACGCCCGAAGAGCTCGCCCGGATGAAGGTGATGGAGGGCAACTTCGCCTACTTCTTCGGCCACCTCATGGCCGCCATCGGCGCTTACGACCCGGACCTCGACGCCCTGCGCGCGGTGACCACCCGGCTCGTCGTCGGCGTCGGCGAGAAAGCCGCCGGGCTGCCCGCTCACGAGGCGGGCCTGGGCCTCGCCGCCGATCTCGGCCTGACCGCGGAGCTGTTCCCCGGCGACCACGGCGGGTTCCTCGCCGAACCCGTCGCCTTCGCCGCGCGCCTGCGCGAAGTCCTGAAAGAGAGCTGACGTGCAGTACCTGCTCATGATCTGCGGTGACGAGACCGCCGAAGAACACCAGTACGACGGCTGCGACGGCTGGGGTGAAGACCTGGACCGCCGCGGCAAGATCCGCGGCGGAGGCGGCCTGCGCCCGCCGTCGGAAGCCACCACGATCCGCGTGCGCGACGGGGAAGTGCTGCTCACCGACGGCCCGTTCACCGAGGCCAAGGAGCAGATCGGCGGGTACGTCGTCCTCGACTGCGACGACCTCGACGAAGCCCTCCGGATCGCGGCCGAGCACCCCGCGGCGGCCTACGGCAGTATCGAGGTCCGCCCGATCCGGCCACCGGAGGAGTTCGCCTGATGCCGTCCATTGTGGACCGCCCCGCCCAGCGGTACGTCGCCGAGCGCGCCACCCTCGCGATCCCGGAGTTCCCGCGGATCGCCGACCGGCTGCCGCCGCTGATCGGCACCCTGGCCGGGCAGGGGATCGCCCTGGCCGGCGCGCCGTTCTTCCGCTACCGCGTCCTCCACCCCGGGATGCGGTTCACCGTCGAGGCGGGCGTCCCGATCGAGGGCGGCTTCAGCCCTGCGGAACCGGCGTTCACCGACGAGCTGCCGGCCGGGAAGTACGTCCTCGACACCTACGTCGGCGCCCCCGACAGCCTGGCCGCGGCGACGCAGTCGGTACTCACGTGGGGCTCGGAACAAGGCGTCGCCTGGGACCGCACTGAGGGACCGGACGGCGAGGAGTGGGGCTGTCGCCTGGAGGTCCTGCGCACCAACCCGCTGGAAGTGCCCGACCCGGCGCAGTGGGTCACCGACCTGCTCTTCCGCCTCGCCGACTGACCCGAACGCCGTGAAGGACTCCTTACCGGCGCTAAGAGCCGGTAAGGAGTCCTTCACGGACTTGTGCCCCCTCGTGGAGGCCGTCAGCCACGGCGGGTGAGAACCGCGGCGACCAGGCAGCCGAAGCCCGCCGTGCTCGCCAGCGTCCGCAGGACGTTCCAGCGCACCCACGACGTCTCGAACTGCGCCCGCAGCGCCGCGTAGTCGTCACCGCCGTTCGCCAGCGCGTTGTTGAGCGGGATGTTCAGCGCCGCGGTGATCACCAGCATCACCGCCAGGCACCCGAACCCCGCGATCACCCACGGCCGCGGCCCGGGGTTGAGGAAGATCGCCACCCCCGCCAGCAGTGGCGCGCCCAGGAACGTCAGCATGAAGACCGGGTTGACGATCGCGACGTTGATCCCGCGCATCGCCTCGACGAACGTCTTGTCGTCCCCGCGCGCCAGGCCCGGCAGCACCGAGCACGAATAGGCGTAGAACAGCCCGGCGATCAACCCGGCCGCGACCACCGCGGCCACCAGCACCACAGTCGACATCGGTGTCACCTTCCCCTTCATCGCGCCCAGACCCCGGTGGCCGCCGCGTCCCGGGCGAAGTCGGCGAAATCCGTCGCCGGACGGCCCAGCACCCGCTCCACGTCGTGCGTCACCGACTCGTTGCGTCCGTCGAGCACCCGGGTGAACAACTCGGTCAGCGCGCCCACCTCGTCCGCCGGCACGCCGTAACCGACGGCCGCGGCCGCGTAGTCCTCGGCGGAAACCGGAACATAGCGGACATCCCGCCCCGACGCGGCCGAGATATCCGCGGCGGCGTCGGCGAAGGTCAGCAGCCGCGGGCCGGTCAGCTCGTACAGCCGGCCGGTGTGCCCGGGCTCGGTCAGCGTCGTCACGGCCACCTCGGCGATGTCACGGACGTCGAGGAACGGCTCGACCACCATCGCCGCGGGAAGCACGATCTCGCCGCTGCGGACGGCGTCGAGCAGGAAGTGCTCGCTGAAGTTCTGCGCGAACCAGCTGCACCGCAGGATGGTCGAGCCGATGTCGGCCGCGGCGACGATCCGCTCGCACGCCTCGGCTTCCTCCTCACCGCGGCCCGAGAGCAACACCAGGTGCTCGACGTCCTGGGTGATCGCCAGCTCGGTGAACGCGCGGATGTCGTCGGCCGCACCGGGCACGACCAGGTCGGGGTAGTAGGTCAGGTAGACGGCGTCGATGCCTTTGAGCACCGGCGCCCAGGTGGCGCGGTCGGCCCAGTCGAACGGCGGCGCGCCCCGCCGGGACGTGATCCGCACCGGCAGGTCACGCTCGCGCAGCCGGTCCGCCACCCGGCGCCCGGTCTTGCCGGTGCCGCCCACTACAAGGAAGTTCGTTGTCATGGCCGTGAGTCAACCGGCCCACAGTGAGACTCTCCATAGTTCAGAGCCTCGATAGCATGTTTCATCGTCTACACTCGGGCGCATGGATCCGCTCGCCGCTCTGCTCGACGGTCCCCGCGCGCACGGCGCGTTCCTGCTGCGGTCGATCCTGACCCCGCCGTGGTCGCTGCGCATCGAAGACCAGGCCCCGTTGACAGTCGTCTCGGTCGTGCGCGGCGAAGCGTGGATCGTGCCCGACACCGGCGAGGCCGTCCTGCTGAGCGAAGGTGACGTCGCGATCGCGCGCGGCCCGGAGCCGTACCTCGTCGCCGACCACCCCGCGACACCGCCGCAGGCGATCATCCTGCCCGGGCAGGACTGCCGCACCCCCGACGGCGGGCACCTCACCGACTACGCCGACCTCGGCGTCCGGACCTGGGGCCACGGCACCGGCGGCCCGGTCGTGCTGCTGACCGGCACCTACGGCATGGAAGGCGAGCTCAGCAAACGGCTCCTCGCGGCGCTGCCGGTGCTGATCGTGCTGCGCGCCACCGACTGGCCGACGCCGCTGGTCGGACTGCTCGCCGGGGAGATCGGCAAGGACGTCCCGGGCCAGGAAGCCGTCCTCGACCGGCTGCTGGACCTGCTGCTGATCGCGGCGCTGCGGGCCTGGTTCGACCGGCCCGACACCCGTGCGCCCGCCTGGTACCGCGCGCACGACGACCCGATCGTCGGCCAGGCGCTGCGACTGCTGCAGCACCAGCCCGCCGAGCCGTGGACGGTCGCGAAGCTCGCCGCCAACACCGGCGTCTCCCGCGCCGCATTGGCCCGCCGGTTCGCCACGACGGTCGGCGAGACGCCGATGGCCTACCTGACCGGCTGGCGGCTCGCGCTCGCCGCGGATCTGCTGCGCCAGCAACGGGACGCCACGATCGGCTCGGTCGCCCACCAGGTCGGGTACGGCAGCGCGTTCGCCCTCAGCGCGGCGTTCAAGCGCGAATTCGGCGTCAGCCCGCAGCAGTACCGGGTTCGAGCCGGGTGAGCGCCTCGCCGGTGGCGCCGTCGAAGGGGACCGAGCTGTGTTCGTGGACGATCTTCCAGCCGCCGTCGTCGTCCCGGCGGAGTCCGGCGGTGGAGCGCACCCACATGGCGACCTCGGTGCCGTCGGTCATCGTGCCGCGTACGTGGAAGAGGTAGTGCGCGAAGGCGAAGGCGACGTCGCCGTCGGCGGTCACCTCGAGTTCGCGGATGTCCAGCTCGATCGGGGACCGGTAGGCGCCGAACCACTCCCGCAGCCGGGTCCGTTCCGCATCACGACCGGTGTCGCGCAACGGACCGACCGCGTCGAACAGCGTGACGTCCTCGGCGTAGTGGGCGAGGAGCACGTCGAGGTCCTTCGCCGCGGTCGCCGCGACGCGGGACTCGATCACGGCCCTCGGGCCGGCCGTCACTTCAGCTCCTCGCCGAGCTTGTCGAGCCAGTCGCCGGTGCCCTGCTCGCGCCAGGCGGGCTCCTCGGCGCCGTCGAGGAAGGTGCCCTGCTCGGTGAGGACCAGGCGGGTGCCGTCGCCGTCGGGGAGCAGTTCGATCGTCGTCGTCGAGATGGTGGCGAGGGTGTCGCCGCCGGTCAGCGTGGTGGAGTAGACGATCCGCTCGTCGGGGACGATGTCGTGGTAGGTCGAGGCGGCTTCCAGCTTGGTGCCGTTGGGCGCGGTTCCGGTGGTCACTTCCCGGCCGCCGGTGCGGAAGTCGAGCTCGTGCGTTTCCCCGCCGTACCAGCGGGCCTTCGCGCCGGGGTCCGCCCAGGCGTCGAACACTCGGGCGGGTGTCGCGGCGTAGGTGCGTTCCAGGGTGAACGTGCTGTGCGTGACGGTCATGAGGTGCTTCCTTCCGTCTTGTCGAGCTCCGTGCCCGGCTCGAGGAAGTCCCCGAGCCGATCGAGCTTGCCCTCCCATGCGGTGCGCTGGTGCCCGAGCCAGTGCTCACCGGTGCGCAGCACCGCCGGCTCGATCCGGCAGGTGCGCACCCGGCCGGCCTTCTCCGAACGCACGATCCCGGCCGTTTCGAGCACCTGCAGGTGCTGCACGACGGCGGCCAGCGACATCGGCAGCGGCGCGGCCAGTTCACTGACCGACGCCGGCCCGCGCACGAGCCGCTCGACCAGGGCCCGCCGCGTCCGGTCCCCCAGCGCGCGGAACACGAGGTCCAGCGACTCGTCATGGTTAAGCATGTACTTAAGTTAGGCTCGCTCGGCTCCTTGGTCAAGCAACTGCTTAAGTGTCTCGAGGCCCTCGTGGTCTTTCAGGGCCACGCGCACCTGGCTCAACCGGTGGTCGGCGGCGTCGGCCCGAGCGGTGCAGGTGCGCAGTTCGGCGCCCAGGTGCGTAGTGGTCTCGTGCATGGACCGGACGGTCTGCTCGTGAGACAGCTGCGCCTCGGCGAACCGCTGGTCGAAGCCGGCGCGGAGTCGTTCGGCGTCGGCCTGGGCCCGGTCCGCGGCTTCCTGACGGGCCTTCGCGTGCTCTTCACGTGCGGCGTCGAGCTTCTGTGAGACGGCTTCCGCTCGGGTTTCGGCGGCCTCCGCGCGGGCCGTCGCGGTTGCCGCTCGCACGGAGGCGTCCTGACCACGGCCTCGTTCGTCCTCGAGCGCGGTCCGGGTGGCGGCGAGTTCGGCGGTGAGCGTGGCGATGGTCGTGGCCCGCTCGCCGGCGAGGGCCGTGGCGGACTCGGCCCGTTCGGCGACGCGGGCGAGTTCGTCCCGCACGGCGGCCAGCTGCCCTTCGGCGCGCTGCTGCTCCTGCACGGCCCCTTTCCGGACGGCGCGTTCCTGGTCCCGCTCCCGGACGGCGGCCGTCTTGTCCTTCTCGGCGACGGCTGCCTGCTGCGCGGCGTCTTCGGCGACTTCGCGGGCCTGAGCGGCTTCGGCGTCGGCCCGGCCGCGCTGGAGACGGTGCTCGTCGGCCTCGGCCAGGGCGGCGTCCCGCTCGGCGAGCGCGGCCGTGGTGGTGGCGTCGAGCTGGTGGCGCAGCGTCGTCAGCGTTTCGACAAGCCCGCGGGCCGGTTCGAGCACCCGGTCGACCTGTCCGGCCAGCGCCGTGACGGCGGTGTCGTCGAGCTGGGTGTCGCTCTCGCGCAGGGACTCGGCGTCCGCCAGCACGGCTTCGGCGTCCCGGCAGTTGAGGTTCCGCCGGCCCCAGGTTTTCCCGTCCTGGCAGAACCGCGCGCGGCTCCCCCGCCCCACCGCGGGTGGCAGTGCAGCTCCGCAGCGGCGGTACTCGCACACCCGGGCTTGACCAGCGTCTTCCGTCATGACCAAGACCCTATCAAACCTTCTAATCAGAACTCGAGTCTGCTGTTCTAAATCAAAAGATAGATGACGACGTGTGTAAGTTTGGATAAGGTCACATATCCGAACTCAGATGCCCCTGGAGAAGCCGTGAGGCTTGGAGGGGCGCAAAGAGGCGCTCGAAAAACTAGGACCCCCCTCCCAGCGGACCCCACCGCTCGCCGACGCCGGCCGGATGCCGCGAGGACGCGAGCAGGTCGGCCTGCCCGGCTCCCCCGCCGAGGAGGCCGCCCGGGAGCCGGGCCGCATGGTCGTCGGGTCTGCCGCGGCTGGTCGTGAGTGTTTAGGGCGGTTAGAACCGCCCTAAACACTCACGACCCACGCGAGAGGAGGGCACCTGGCTCTCCTCGAGGGTGCCGCTGACGTAGAGCAGGTCGCCCAAGCGCATGCCGTCGTCCTCCGGGGCCGGGAGGCCGACCGCCGCGAGCAGGTCGCGGACGGTGGTTCCGTGCAACGTCCAGCCGCGGGCGGCCAGGTAGGGCGCCGCTTCGTTGCGCTCACCGAAGTACCGCTGCTTCGCCATCGCGGGGTCGAAGCCACGCGCCCGCCAGCGTTCGGAGACGCCGTTCAGGCTCTCCTTCGTCCTGGCCTCGTCGCCCGGTTTCGGGTTGGGCCGGCTTTCGGTGGCCACCCGGCTTCCCGGCGCGCTGAGGTCGGTGATGGTGTCCAGCAGGCTGTCCTGCGCCTCGGGCGGCAGGTAGCCCAGCAGGCCTTCGGCGCTCCACGCGGTCGGCCGCGCCGGGTCGAAACCGGCGTCGCGCAGGGCGGCGGGCCAGTCGTCACGCAGGTCGACCGCGGCCACGCGCCGGTCGGCCGTGGGCTCGGCACCCAGCTCGGCCATGGTGCGGGTCTTGAAATCGGCGACCTGCGGCTGGTCCAGCTCGTACACCACCGTCCCGGCCGGCCAGGGCAGCCGGTACGCGCGGGAATCCAGCCCCGACGCCAGGATCACGACCTGCGCGCTGCCCGCGTCGAGGAAGAAGTCGTCGTAGAACTTGCCCCGTACCTTCGCTACGTCGATCGCCACCTGCTCGACCAGGTCACCCGGGGGCAGTTCGCCGGACGCCAGCCGGGTGAGGAGATCGACGCCGACCGCCCGGACGAGCGGTTCGGCGAACGGGTCGGCGAAGAGCGCAGGATCCTCGCGGGTCGCGATCGCGCGGGCCGCCGCGGCCGCGGTGGCCGTCGTGCCGACGCCGGAGGCCAGGTCCCACGTGTCGCCGTCCTGCCTGGTGGAAGTCATGTTCTGCACCCTAGGACGCGGCCGGGCGGGGCCGCAGGAAAAATCGGGACCCGTCCCCGGGACCGCTGTCGAGAATGCGGGACCGGCTCCGTCCCAGGGACATCAAGCGCCACCGACCGCAGGAGGAACCGCCGTGGACCAGAACGAGATCACCGAGGTCCTGAACCGCCCGTACAGCCGGGAACTGCTGGCCCGCGACCTGACCCGCCTCGCCTACGTCGCCAAGGACGGCACCCCGCGCAGCGTCCCGATCGCGTTCACCTGGAACGGCACGGAGATCGTCCTGTGCACCTCGAAGAACGCCCCGAAGCTGCCCGCTCTGCGCGCCAACCCGGTGGTCGCGCTGACGATCGACACCGAGGTGCACCCGCCCAAGATCCTGCTCATCCGCGGCCGGGTCGAGCTGGACGTCGTCGACGGCATCCCGGAGGAGTACCTGCAGATGAACGGCAGCTACGGGATGACGGCCGAGCAGCGGGTCGCATGGGAGGCCGAGGTGCGTGAGCTCTACGACGGTATGGTCCGGATCGTCGTCACCCCGACCTGGGCGAAGCTGATCGACTTCGAGACGACCCTGCCGAGCGCCGTCGAGGAGCTGGCCCAGCGGCGGGCCGCGCGTCAGAGCGCCTGACAACCCGAAATCCGCCAAGATAGCTCGCGAAGGAGCTCACCATGCCCAAATACCTGCTGCTCAAGCACTACCGCGGCGCGCCCGCCTCGGTCAACGACGTCCCCATGGACCAGTGGACGCCGGAGGAGCTGACGGCCCACGTCCAGTACATGCAGGACTTCGCCGACCGGCTCGAGACCACCGGCGAGTTCGTCGAACACCGGCCCCTCTCCCCCGAGGGCACCTTCGTCCGGTCCGACGGCGAAGGGCGGCCGCCGGTCACCGACGGACCGTTCGCGGAGACCAAGGACCTGATCGCCGGCTGGACGATCATCGACGTCGACAGCTACGAACGCGCGCTCGAGCTCGCCGGCGAGCTGTCCGCCGCTCCCGGCGCCGGCGGCAAGCCGATCCAGGAGTGGCTCGAGGTGCGCCCGTTCCTGACCGCGCCCCCGACCATCACGGAGTGACGCTCGTGGACGAGGCCCTGCTGCGGTCCCTCACCCCCACCGTGATCGGCGTCCTCGTCCGGCGGGGCGCCGACTTCGCGGCGGCCGAGGACGCCGTGCAGGACGCGCTGATCGAGGCCGTCGGCCGGTGGCCGGACGATCCGCCGCGCGACCCCCAGGGCTGGCTGGTCACCGTGGCGTGGCGGAAGTTCCTCGACGCGACCCGCGCCGAGACGTCCCGGCGCCAACGCGAGGAACGCGTCGAAGAGGAGCCCGCGCCCGAGCCGGGTGCGGCCGTGGACGACACGCTCCAGCTGTACTTCCTGTGCGCGCACCCGTCCCTGACCCCGGCGTCGGCCGTCGCATTGACGCTGCGCGCGGTCGGCGGCCTGACCACGCGGCAGATCGCGCAGGCCTACCTGGTGCCGGAAGCGACCATGGCCCAGCGGATCAGCCGGGCCAAGAAGACCGTCTCGGGCGTCCGGTTCACGCGGACCGGGGACTTCACCACGGTGCTGCGGGTGCTCTACCTCGTCTTCAACGAGGGGTACTCCGGCGATGTCGACCTGGCCGCAGAGGCGATCCGGCTCACCCGGCAGCTGGCCGTCCGGACCCACGACGAGGAGGTCGCGGGCCTGCTCGCGCTGATGCTGCTGCACCACGCCCGGCGAGCGGCGCGGACCGGGCCCGACGGCAGCCTCGTGCCGCTCGCCGAGCAGGACCGGAGCCTCTGGAACACCCGCCTGATCACCGAAGGCGTCGACATCCTCCAGACGGCGCTGACCGGCGACCGCCTGGGCGAGTTCCAGGCCCAGGCGGCCATCGCCGCACTCCACGCGGACGCGCAGACGGCCGAAGAGACCGACTGGGTGCAGATCGTCGAGTGGTACGACGAGCTGGTGCGCCTCACCGGCAGCCCGGTGGCCCGCCTCAACCGGGCCGTCGCGGTCGGCGAAGCCGACGGGGCGCGAGCCGGCCTCGCCGCGCTGGCCGAACTCGACCCCGCGCTGCCGCGCTACTCCGCTGTCGCGGCGTACCTGCACGAACGTGACGGTGACCCCGCGACGGCGGCCCGGCTCTACGCCGAGGCCGCCCGGGCGGCGGCCAGCGTGCCGGAGCGCGACCACCTCACGCGCCAGGCGGCCCGGCTCAACGTGCGGCTACGCGGCTGACGCCAGCTGGGTCCGGAACCCGCGCAGCATCGCCAGGCTCACCGTCGGCAGCGGGCACTCGCCGCGCAGCCGGTCCAGCTCACCCGGCTTGGCGAGCCGTGTCGGGTCGAGCGGGCTGACGATGTGCGTGTACCCCGCCGCCGGGCCGCAGTGGGCCAGTTCGGCCAGGTCCGACGCCGCTTCGGCGAAGCCGGCGTGGCCGATCACGCCGTCCGGGTGCGTCGCGCGGGTCATGATGTGGCCGGGCCGCTGGAAGTCCGGCGGGCCCGCCTTCGGGTCGGCCAGCCGCGAGAGCGTCGTCGCGCGGTCGGTCGCCGAGATGCCCGTGGTGACGCCGTCGGCCGCGTCGACCGTGACGCAGTAGTCCGACGGCTCCTCGAACGCGCCCCACATCCTCGGCAGGCCCAGCTCATCGCACCGCCGCCGGGGCAACGCGGCGATCACCAGACCCGAGCCGTGCCGGACCAGGAACGCGACCGCCGGCGGCGAAACCTCGGCCAGGGGCAGGACGAACACGGCCTCGCGTCCGTTGTGGACGACAGCGGGCCGGCCCCGGCCCAGCTCGTCGGTGACTTCGGCCAGCGCGCGCCGGCTCGGGGACAGTTCCAGTACGGAGTTCACCAGGACACCTCCTGAGTCAGCGGGCGACGGCGTAGGCCTGCTGCCCGCGCGGGCTCGCCGCGGCCAGGACGAGGTCGCCGTCGAACCCCGTCGCGCAGACCTTGCCCAGGGACTTGTCCGGGGCGAGGGTGACGTCGTGGCCGCGCGCCCGCAGCTGCGCGACCACCTCTGGCGGGCAGCTGTTCTCCACGACCAGGCGGTTCGGGCGGGCCGAGCGCGGCGCGAACGACGAGGGCACCTGGTCGGTGTGGAACGCCCGCTGCTCGACGGCCGCCTGCGGGCGCAGGCCGCCGTCGACGTGGCTGATGAAGAAGTTCAGCGTCCACTGGTCCTGCTGGTCGCCGCCCGGGGTACCGAACGCCAGGTGCGGCCGCCCGTCCTTGGTCACCAGGGTCGGGCTCAGCGTGGTCCGCGGGCGCTTGCCCGGCGCGACCGTGTTCGGGTGCCCCTCGTCCAGCAACGCCATCTGCCCGCGCGTGCCGAGCGGGAACCCGAGACCGGGGATGACGGGCGAACTTTTCAGCCAGCCGCCGCTCGGGGTCGCGACGACCATGTTGCCGTCGCGGTCCGACGCGCTGATGCAGCACGTGTCGCCCTTGGCGGCGGTCAGCTTCACCACGGCCGGGATCCCGTCGGCCAGCTGGGCGCGCCAGTCCGCGTCCGGCTCGCCGGGCAGCGGGGGTTCCGGGAACCAGCCGTCCAGGCCCGGACGCAGCTCGCCGCACGCTTTCTTGCCGATCAGTTCGCGGCGCGCGGCGGCGTACGCCGGGTCCAGGAGTTCCTTCAGCGGGACGTCGGTGTGGGCCGGGTCGCCGTAGAAGGCCTCACGGTCGGCGAAGGCGAGTTTCGCGCTCTCGACGACCGTGTGGAGGTGGTCGGCGCCGCCGTGGTCCATCGCGGCCAGGTCGAAGCCTTCGAGCAGGCCCAGCTGCTGGAGGAACACCGGGCCCTGCGACCACGGACCCGCCTTGTGCACGGTGTGGCCGCGGTAGTCGGCGGTGACCGTCTGCTCGATCGTGGGTCGCCACGCCGCCAGGTCGTCGCCGGTGAGCAGGCCGCTGTTGCGGCGGCCGGTGGAGTCGAGCGGCTCGGCCGTGGCGAGGAAGTCGGCGATCGTCTCGGCGACGAACCCTTCGTAGAACACGGTGATGGCGGCGTCGATCCGGTTGTCGCGCCCGCCTTTGGCGGCGTCGGCCTCGGCGACGATCCGCCGGTAGGTCGCGGCGAGGGGCTTGTTGCAGATCCGTGCGCCGGGCTTCGGCGACCGGCCACCGGGCAGGTAGACCTCGCCGGAGCCGGTCCACTCTTCGCGGAACAGTGGCGCGAGGACGTCGATCATGTCCGCTGCCTTGGGCAGCAGCGGATACCCGTGCTCGGCGTAGTCGATGGCCGGGGCGAGGACCGTGCCGAGGTCGAGGCGGCCGCGGTCGCGCAGCAGGCGCAGCCAGGCGCCGAACGCGCCGGGGACGACCGCCGGGAGCAGTCCCGAACCGGGGATGGCGTCGACGCCGCGGTCGCGGAACGCCTGGGGTGTCGCGGCTTCCGGCATCGGGCCCTGCCCGCAGATCACCTCGGCTTCGCCGGTCGCGCCGTCGTGGACCAGGATCGGGACGTCGCCGCCCGGGCCGTTGAGGTGGGGTTCCACGACCTGGATGACGAACGCCGCGGCGACGGCGGCGTCGAAGGCGTTGCCGCCCAGGTCGAACATCGCCGTCCCGGCGGCGGAGCCCAGCCAGTGCGTGGAGGAGACGGCACCCCGGGTGCCGAGCAGTTCGGGTCGGTCGAGCACGTCAGCTTCCCTTCTCGCGGTCCGGATCGGCGAGCTCGCCGGCCCCCGCCGGCAGCACGGCGCCCGACACCGAGGCCGACACCGGCCGGCCGCCGGTGACCTGGACCGAGCAATACAAAGTGGACGGACGGCCCTGTTCGCGGCCCTGGCGCAGCGTGAAGTCGTGGGTGCCGTCGCCGGTGAGCCGGCCCGCTTCGACGAGCCAGACGCCGAGGCCGAGTGCGGCCGAGGCACAGGCCGGATCCTCGGGCATCCCGTAACCCGGCGCGAACAGGCGGCCGTGCGCGGTGTTCGTCGCCGGGTCCCAGCCGAACACCAGGACGTCGGCGAGATCGGCGTCGGCCATCCGGTCGAAGTCGGGCGTCGCCGCCGCGACGGCGTCGGCGCGCACGGGCAGGAAGTGGAACGCCGGGCCGAACCCGCAGGCCGCGGGGACGGCGCCGCCGGCTGCGGAGGCGGGCAGGCCGACGGCGCCGAGCAGTACCCTGGCGTCGAGCTTTTCGCTGGCCAGGGGGTCTTTCGCGGTGATCTTGCCCGCTTCGGCGGAGACGTCCAGGGGCAGCAGCTTCGGGCCGCACTCCTGCACGACCCGCCCGGCGGGCACCAGGCCCAGCCGCGCGAGCGTCACCGCGGTGCCGACGCTCGAATGCCCGCCGAACGGCGACTCCGCCTCCGGGGTGAAGACGCGGACGCGGTAGTCGGCGCCGGTCCCGGTGGGCGGCAGCACGAACGCCGTCTCGGTGTGGTTGATCTCGCGGGCCAGCGCCTGCATGCCCGCGGTGTCGAGGTCACCGGCCCGTGGGACGACGCCGAGCGCGCTGCCGGCGTAGACGTGGTCGGCGAACATGTTGACGATCTCGTACGCGGGCATGCTGCTCCCCTTCAGACCAGGTTCAGCTCGTCGAGGACCCGCTCGTCCCCTCGGTAGGGCTCGGCTTGCCGCGGCCAGTGCACGACCAGGTCGGTGAAGCCGAGGTCGGCGAACGTGCCCGAGGCGTCCCGGAAGGACTGTGCGGAATCCAGCACGCCCCCGACGGTCGCGCCGGTCACCAGCAGCTTCCCCGCCGACGCCGGGTCGCGGCCCGCCGCGGCGCAGGTGTCCTCGAACGCCCGGAGCTGGTCCTTCAGCTCCGGGACGACCAGGTCCCAGCGCCGCGCGTCGAACCGGCCCGGTGCGCCCGCGGTGATCCAGGTTTCGGCGTACCGCGCGGCCAGGCCCATCGCCTTCGGGCCGGTCGCGGCGACCGCGAACGGCAGCCTCGGACGCTGTACGCAGCCCGGGACCATCCGCGCGCCGTCACAGCGGTAGTACTTGCCCTCGTACGACGTCACCGGCTGCCGCAGCAGCAGTTCGGTCAGTTCGAGGAACTCCGCGAACCGCCCGGCGCGGCTGCCTTCCTGCTCCGCGCCGAAGACGCTCTCGTCGTACCCACCGGCTCCGGAGCCGACGCCGCAGATCAGCCGCCCGTCGGAGATGTCGTCGAGCGTCATCAGCTCCTTGGCGAAGGACACCGGGTGGCGGAACGTCGGGGTCGCGACGAGCGAGCCGAGCCGCATCTTCGACGTCACCCCGGCCGCGGCGGTGAGCGTCGGCAGGCAGCCGAACCAGGTCTCGTCGCGCAGCCAGCGCCACATCAGGTGGTCGTAGGTCCAAGCGTGGTCGAACCCGAGCTCTTCGGCGCGGCGCCAGCGGTCCCGCGCGGCGGACCAGCGCTGTTCGGGCAGCAACACGATGCCGTGGCGCACGGCTCAGTCCGCCGGGGAGCCGGCGGCGCACGCCGCGACGTCGGCGAGGAGGCCGACGAACCCGGCCTCACAGGAGCGGACCTCGGGACTGGTCAGCTCGGCGGGCGGGTCCTCGGCGTCGGACACCGCGTCGACGCCGTTCTGCGTGACGTCCAGCGCCACGGCGTTGAGCCGCCGCAGCAGCTGGGCCACCACGTCCGGCAGGGACGTCGGCGCCCGCAGCGTCATGAAGTAATTGTCGTAGACGACACTCAGCACGTCCGGGTGCGGTGCCTCGGCCGCGCCCGCCGCGTCCTGCAGCAGCGACCGGCCACTCGGCACCAGCTTGGCCGCGATCCCGCCGTGGACGCGCTGGTAGAAGCCGACTTCGTCGCGCAGCGCCTTCACTCCGGGCGAGTCGTCGTCGGGCAGGCCGTTGCCGCGGTAGAGGTCGCGGACCGGCGCGAAGTCCGGCGCCCACGTGCCGCTGAACCCGCGGTGCTGCAGGAACATGCTCGGCCGGATCACCTCGTGGTAGACGTTGACCGGCGTCGAGCTGGTGTAGAGCAGCATCGCGCTGAAGCCGCGGGTGAACAGCGCCGCCGAGGCCAGCGCGGCCTCGCGGTCCCGCTCGCCGCGCTCGGCCAGCGCCAGTTCGCGGGCGACGAGCTGCCACAGCACGAACGTCACCTGGTGGCCGGTGATCCAGCGGAACCAGTACAGCCGGTCGGACGACTCGACGGGTTCGACCGGGCCCGGCACCCCGCTGCGGGAGATGTGCTCCAGGTGGGTGCACAGCCCGGCGAAGCGGGAGCACGGGCCGTCGCCGGCGGGTCCGGTGCCCGCGTCGGGGATGGTCAGCGGTTCGAGGCCGTAGGGGAAGTCGCCGAAGTCCCACCCCTCGCGCACGGGGACTCCGGTGAGCACGGGAACGGTCATGACGCGGCCTCCGGGATCCAGGTGAACTCGTATTCCAGGCCGTTCACGTCGAATGCGTAGAAACTCTGCACGCCGTCGTCGTCGGTGACGATCTCCGTCGCGGGTTCGTCGCGCGTGAAATGAAATCGCCCGGATTCGTACAACCGGGTCCAGTGCCGCTGCCAGGCGAGCATTTCTTCCGGCGAACCGACCTCCATGCAGATGTGCTGGAATTGCGCGTCGCCGGGGTCGGGCGGTTCAGTGCCTCGGCCCGCGCGCTCGAAGAGGTGGAACCGGGTGCCGCCGGCCCTCAGTTCGACGAGCTTGACGATGCCGGGCAGCCGGCTGGTGGTCAGCTCGGAGAACTCGTCGAGGGCCCAGTTTTCCTTGCAGCCGAAGAACTCCTGGTACCAGGAGACGCAGTTGGCGAGATCGGCGGTCTGGATCCCCAGGTGGTGGAACGTGGCCGCGCGGAGCGGGGCAAGGCGGGGCGACTCGAGGGTCGCCACGGCGTTCTCGGACATGTCGCCATCCTTTCTTCCGGCGCCGGGAGAGCATTCCCAGACGGCGCCTCGGAGAGTGGCCTTGATCGATCATCGGGGGCGGCGGCGAAAACAACCGCCCGATCTCTTCCGAGACTACAGTGGTTGCCGACAGGAAATCAACCTGACGGGAAAAATAGTTCCATTATCCCTATAGCCGAGCGCCTTCCTCAAGTAGCATCGGGAGACATGAGCGAAGACCAGTGGACGAAAATCGACACCTACACCTCGAACCTGATGGTGGAGCACGACGCCGCCCTGGACCTCGCGGCCAAGGCCAGCTCCGAGGCCGGGCTGCCGGAGATCGCGGTGGCACCCAACCAGGGCAAGTTCCTCCACCTGCTCGCCCGCACCCACGGCGCGCGCCGCATCCTCGAGATCGGCGCGTTCGGCGGCTACAGCGCCATCTGGCTGGCCCGGGCGCTGCCGGAGGGCGGCACGCTGACCACGCTGGAGGCCGAACCGTCCTTCGCCGAGGTCGCGCAGCGCAACATCGACAACGCCGGCCTGTCCGACGTGGTCGACCTGCGCGTCGGCAAGGCGCTCGACACCCTGCCGGAGCTGGCGGGCGGCGAGCCGTTCGACCTCGTGTTCATCGACGCCGACAAGGCGAACATCCCGGAGTACTTCGGCTGGGCGCTGAAGCTGACCCGCCCGGGCAGCGTCATCGTCGTGGACAACGTGGTGCTCGACGGGCTCGTCATCGAGGCCGACAGCCCCAACCCGGCGGTGCAGGGCGTGCGGCGGTTCAACCAGCTGGTGGCCGACGAGCCGCGCGTCACCGCGACGACCGTGCAGACCGTCGGCAGCCGCGGCCACGACGGGTTCTGCCTGATGTTCGTGGAGAGCTGAGACAACCACGACAGGAGGGCCTTCCCGCACCGCGGGGAGGCCCTCCGTCACGTCGTGGCTCATGTCAGAGCCGATCGGGGTTGATCAGGTCCGGCGCGGTCCAGCCGTCGAGGTCGTACTCGGCCAGGCACTGCTCGGCGAAGCCCTTGTAGCCGTCGACCTGCCCGGACGCCTGCTGCGCGGTGAGCATCTCGATCCGGACGTTCTCGTGGTTGCCCGAGAAGTTCCGCTCGTAGAGCTCGTTGCGGCCGGCGAACTCCGTGCCGACGGAGTCCCAGATCAGCTTCATCAGCTTGACCCGCTCCACCGCGTCGTAGCCCGACGAACCCCGGACGTACTTGTCGAGGTAGGGCCGCAGCTCCGGGTTCTGGAAGTCGCTGGCGTGCGAGTTCAGGTAGATCAGCGCGCTGCCCAGGTCCTGGTGGATGATCTCCCGCACCCGCGGGTAGCCGATCGTCATGAACCAGCGGTAGGCCATGCCGTAGTCGAGCTTCGGCAGCAGCGCGCCGTCCTTCCACGGGTCCGGGTTGAGCGCCATCGCGTCACTGAGCCCCCAGAACATGTTCCGCCAGGCCAGCACCTCGCCGATGCGGGTCTGGATGCCACGGAAGTCCTTGGTGCCGGTGACGTCCACGCCCTTGAGCAGCAGCCCGGCCAGGAAGTCCAGCTTCACGGCCAGCCGCGTCACGCCGTGGAACGTCGAGCGGTTCAGGAACCCGGACGCCGACAGGAACGTCGCCGCCTTGGCCTGGTCGCCGTAGACGAACACGTTCTCCCAGGGGATCTTCACCTTGTCCAGGACGAAGATCGTGTCGTTCTCGTCGAGCCGGCTCGACAGCGGGTAGTCGAACGGGCTGCCCGTCGTGTCCGCCTGCAGCGCGTACGACGGCCGGCAGATCAGCTTCAGCCCCGGCGAGTCCATCGGCAGGGTCGCCACCAGGGCGAACTCGCGCTTCTTCACAGGAAGCCCGTAGTGGGCGATGAAGTTGCCGTGCGTCAGCGCCGAGCCGGTCGCGACGACCTTGGCGCCGCTGACGACCAGGCCGTCGTCACGCTCCTCTTCGACGTGCACGAACACGTCCCCGACGTCGTCGGCCGCCTTGTGCCGGTCGACCGGCGGGTTGATGATCGCGTGGTTCCAGAAGAGGACCTTCTCCTGCGCCTCGGCGTACCAGCGGCGCGCGTTGCCCTCGAACTCGCCGTAATAGCCCGGGTCGACGCCGAGGGTGGCGAGGAAGCTCGCCTTGTAGTCGGGGCTGCGGCCGAGCCAGCCGTAACTCATCCGGGCCCACTCGGCGATCGCGTCCCGGTCACCGATCAGGTCCTGAGTGGACTTCGGGGCGCGGAAGAACTTGTGCGTGAACCCGCCACTGCCGGTGTCGGTCGGCGTGGTCAGCACGTCCTTCTTCTCCGGGTCGTGCAGCGCGTCGTACAGCCGCGCGGTCATCCGGGCGGTGTTGCGGAACGCCGGATGCTTCGTCACATCGTCGACGCGCTCGCCGTACGCCCAGATCTCCCGGCCGTCGCGGATGCTCTCCAGGTACTCGTCCCCGGTCAACGGCCGGGTCGTCGTCTCGCTCACTTGCCTGCCTCCCATCGGTGCGGCGCAGCAAAGGGCTGCGGCGCGATCGGGTCGTCCAGCGACCACGACCAGTGCGGTGCTTCGGGGTCTTCGGCCAGCCGCGGGAACTCGCCGCCGAAGAACAGCAGCGGCCGCCCGCCGGCCAGGTCGAGGCCGGTCACCTCGCCGACGTGCAGCACGTGGTCGCCGCCGTCGTACGCGCGCCACGGGGTGCACTCGACGTGCCCGACCGTGCCGCCCAGCCGCGGCACCGGCGAGTCGAGGTCGACCCACGGCACGTCGTCGTCCGCGAGGGGTTTGCCCGCGAAGTGCATCGCGACGTCCTGCTGGTCCTCGGCGAGGATGTTCACCACGAACGGCCCGCTGTCGAGGTGCTGGACCGAGCGGCTGCGCCGGTCGAGCGAGACCAGCACGAGCGGCGGATCCAGCGACACCGACGTGAACGCGTTGACGGTCGCGCCGCGCACCTGCTCGCCGCGCCGGTAGGTCACCACGGTGACGCCGGTGGTGAAGTGGCCGAGGAAGGCCCTCAGCCGGGCGCGGTCGAACGCCGGAGCGGTGGTGGTCATGAGTTGCCTCCTCCTGTGGTCGCGTGGTCGACGACGTCGCGCAGGATGGCCGGGCCGTCCTCGGTGAGGAACGACTCGGCGTGGAACTGGATGGTCGCCAGTCCCGGCCCGCGCAGGCCGATGACCTGGTCGTCGAGGCCACGCACGACTTCCGCGTCGGCACGGCCGGGCACTGCGACGCGGTCGTCGGCCGTACGCGCGGCGAAGCTGTTGTAGAACCCGACCGCGCGGCGCGTGCCGTCGATCGTCACGTGCGCCTGACGGCCTTGGTTGGGCCGCGCCAGCCGCTGGACGGGGAGCCCGAGTTCGGCGCAGAGCACCTGGTGGCCCAGGCAGACGCCGACCAGCGGACGGCCTTCACGCAGCAGGTCCGCGGCCAGCGCGCGCAGCCGGCCGACCTTCGCGCCGGCGACGTCGTTGGGGTCGCCCGGCCCGGGGCCGAGCAGCACGAGGTCGTTCTCCGGCAGCTCCCGCGCGTCCCACGGCACGGTCGTCACGTCGCAGTTCACCGACTTGAGCTGGTAGGCCAGCATCGAGGTGAACGCGTCTTCGGCGTCGACGACGGTGATCCGCACCCGGGACCCGGTGCCGGGCCGGGCGCCGTCGAGCCAGAACCGCGACTTCCCGTCGTTGCGCGCTTTCAGCGCCGAGCGCACCTCGTCGGACGACGTCGACGGCGGCGGCGCCGCGGACCGGCGGGCTTCGCCGGAGAGCGACTTCAGCACGGCCGACACCTTCGCCGTCGTCTCCGCGGCTTCCGACAGCGGCGCCGACTCGCGCACGATCGTCGACCCGGCGGCCAGCCGGACGTCACCGCCCGGCGAGATGTCCGCGGTGCGGATGAGGATCGCCGAGTCCAGGGAGCGGCGGCCGTCGTCGTCACTGCCGACGAGCCCGATGACGCCGCTGTAGTAGCCGCGCCCCTTCGGCTCGTAGCGGCGGATCACCCGGCAGGCGTTGACCAGCGGGCTGCCGGTGACGGTCGGCGCGAGCAGCGTGTGCCGCAGCACCTCCGTCAGCGGCTTCCCGGTCTCGCCCTCCAGGGAGTATTCGGTGTGCGCCAGCCGCGACATGCGCCGCAGCCGCGGCCCGGACACCCGGATGCCGCGGTCGCACAGCTCGGCCATCATCTTCAGTTCCTCGTCGACGACCATGCAGAGCTCGTCGGCCTCCTTCTCGTCGTGCAGGAACTCGAGCAGGCCTTCGGTGTCGGCGCCGCCTTCCGGATAGCGGTAGGTGCCGCTGATCGGGTTCATGGTCACCGTGCGGTCGAACAGCCGGACGTGCTGCTCGGGCGTGCTGCCCAGCAGGTAGCGCTCGCCGGTGAAGACCAGGAACGTCCAGTACGCCCCGGCTTCCGCACCCAGCAGGCGCTTGAAGACCGCCCGCGCGACGTCGTCGTCGAAGCCGGGGAACCGGCCGCGCAGGCTGCGCGAGAGCACGAAGTTCGCGCCCTCGCCGGCGCCGATCTCGTCGTCGAGGATCCGCTCGACGGTGCGGGCGTACTCGTCGTCACCGAGGTCGAACGCGCGGTCTTCCAGCGGCGGGACGGCGTCGGGCAGGGCCGCGAGGGTCTCGGCGACGGTGAGCGTCGCCTGGGACTCGATGTCCATCACCTGCAACGGGACCTGGTCGTCCGGGCAGTCGTACCCGCGCTCGGCGAGCTGCCGGTACGGGAGCAGGACCAGCTTCGTGTGCCGGCCCCGGCCTTCCCAGGACCCGTCGTCCAGGGTCAGGTCGGCCAGCCGCTCGGCCGTGCGGACCGGGCCGGAGACGATCTCGACCTGGTCGCCGCGGCCGCTGCCGGGCCGGTGCAGGATCGCGTACGGCGAGCCGGCGCGGATGGGCAGGGGACTCACGTGACCACCGCGCCTTCCAGCTCGCCGACCAGCGCCGACGTCGTGGTCGCGACCGCGCAGTTGGCGGCCGCGTAGTCGACGGCGAGCCGGTGCTGGTCCGGGCCGAAGTCGGCGACCGCGTCGGCGACGAAGAACGTCTCGATGTCGTGCGTGAACGCCTCGACGGCGGTGATCAGGCAGCCGACGTGGGCGTAGATCCCGCAGACGATCAGCTGGTCGCGCCCGGCCGCCCGCAGCCGTTCGAGCAGGTCGGTGCGGTGGAACGCGCTGTAGCGCCACTTGGTCAGGACGACGTCGGCCGGGGTCGGCGTGAGCTCGTCGATCACCTGCCGGTCGGCGGGCGTGGCTTTCATGCCCGGGCCCCAGATGTCCTGCAGCAGCCCGCGGTCCTCGGGCGTCATCGAGCCGGGCTGGGCGGTGTAGAACACCGGGATGCCCAGCCGGTCGGCCGTTTCCCGCGCCTGGACGACGTTGCGGACGAGCGTGCGCCGCAGTTCGCCGTCTTCGGGGTAGAAGCCGAGGAAGTAGCGCTGCATGTCGTGGATCAGCAGGGCCGCGCGGCCCGGGTGGGGCCGCCAGGTCGCCGTGCTGGCCGGGACGCTGGTGGGCAGGTCGTACGGTTCGATCGTGATGCTCATCAGGCCTCCTCAGACGGCGCCGAGTGCGGCGCCGCCGTCGACGAGCAGCGTGGCCAGGGTGACGTGCCGGGCCTCGTCCGACAGCAGGAACGCCACGCTGCGGGCGACGTCCTCGGCGGCGCCGATCCGCCCCAGCGGGATGCCGAGCCGGAACTGGCCGGAGTCGCCTTCGAGCGTCGCGGCGGCCCCGGTGTCGTCCGTCCACATGGAACGCAGCATCGGGGTGTCGGTCGAGCCCGGCGCGACGACGTTGCAGCGGATGCCGAGCGGCGCGAGGTCCAGGCCGAGGCTGTGGGTCAGGCTGGTCGCGGCGGACTTCGACGCGGCGTAGGCGGCCATGTGGCTGCGGGGCACCCCCGCGGCGTTCGACGCCACCGTGACGATCGAGCCGCTCTTCCGCGACGCCATCCGGCGGGAAACCGCCCGGCAGACGTGGAACACGCCGGTCGCGTTGACCGCGAAAGTCTCGTTCCAGTCCTCGTCGGTCAGCTCGGCCACCCGGCCCATCCGCAGCACGCCGGCGACGTTCGCCAGGCCTTCGATCGGCCCGAAGCCGGACTCGACGCGCTCGACGGCGGCGTCGACCTCCGTGCTCGAGGTGACGTCGACGACGTGCGTCTCGACGCTGCGGCCGTCGTCCAGCAACGGCTTCGCGACCTCGGCGAGGGCGTCCTCGTCGCGGTCGAACAGCGCGAGGGTGTGCCCGCGTCCGGCGAGCAGGGTCGCGGTGGCGGCGCCGATGCCGCTGCCCGCGCCGGTCACGAGAGTCACGGGGGTCATGACGCCAGCTCCGTCCTGAGTTCGTGGGCGGCCTCGGGCTGCCAGTGCGCCGTCAACGCGACGGCCTGGGTGAGGTTCAGCCGCGGGTCGCACAGCGTCGTGTAGCCGGGCCCGCGGGCGGCGGTGATGCCGGCGCCGTGGCACTCGGAGATCTCGCTCGGCGAGGCCTCCATGTGGAGCCCGGCGCACGCGCCGCCCTCCCCGGTGACGATCCGGACGAACTGGCGCAGCTCGTTCATGATGTCCTCGAGCCAGCGGACCTTGAGCCCGTCGTCGGCGACGACGGTGTTGCCGTGCATCGGGTCGCACAGCCACAGCACCGGGTGCCCGGCGTCGCGCACCGCCCGGACCAGCGGCGCGAGCTCGCCGATGCGGGCCGCGCCGAACCGCGGGATCAGCGTCAGCCGCCCGGGTGTGCGGTACGGGTCGATCTGCTGGCAGAGCTTCAGCACGTCCTCGATCGGCGCCTTCGCGCTGACCTTCGCCGCCACCGGGTTGACCACAGTGGACAGCAGGTGCACGTGGGCGCCGTCCGAGCGCCGGGTGCGCTCGCCGATCCACGGCCAGTGCGTCGAAGCGAGGTAGCTGCGGCCGCCGGGCATCCGGCGCACCAGCGGGACCTCGTAGTCCAGCAGCAGTGCCTCGTGACTGGTCCAGATCCGGCCGGCCGGCTCGGCTCCGGTCCCCCGGCCCAGCTGCCCGATCGACGCGCGGACGCCGAGCGCGGCCTCGTGCGCGTCCAGGATCCGGGTGGGGTCGGGCCGCCGGGCTTCGGACGTCGGCTCGGGGCTGTTGACGATCGGCCCGCGGTAGACGGGCAGCTCGTGGCCGTCGACGTTCTCGACGTTCTGCGAGCGGGGTTTGGCGTACTGGCCGGCGATCCGGCCGACTTCGAGGACCGGGCGGCCGGAGCCGACCCGCATCACCTCGGCGAGCGTGTCGAGCATGCCGATCTTGCGGGCCACGGCCCCGACGCCGGTGTCGGCCGGGTCTTCGGCGCAGTCGCCCGCTTGCAGCACGCAGAACTCGCCTTCGGCGGCGCGGGCCAGCAGGGACCGCAGTTGCAGCACTTCGGCGGGGCCGACGACGTCCTCACGCTCGGACAGCGTGTCGCGGACGCCGGCGAGTTCGGCCTGGTCGGGCCAGTCGGGTTGCTGGGCGGCGGGGTAGTCGGACAGGGTCTCGTCGCACTGATCGGCGGCGCGGTGCAGGACCGGCCGGGCTCGTGCGGGCAGCGTCTTCCTCATCACGCATTCCTTGCTTGAGCCGGATATCGGGAGAACGGGGGCGACCGGGATCAGCCGGTGAATTCGCCCGTTTCACGGAAATAGCCGATCATTTTCGTGAACACGGCCGGAGTGATCTCCGGCCAGCACAGGCCCAGCCGGGCGAGCTCGCGCCCGGTGCGCTCGTTGCCGTAGACGTTGTCACCGATGTCGAGCGCCCCTTCCTGGTAGAGCGGGGCCATCGCGGACAACGGGTTGTCGCCGTCGGCCAGCGCGGCACGCCATTCGGCGACCGGGATCTCACGCAGCGGGTAACCCAGCTCGCGAATGGCCTCGTAAACGACGTCGAAGGTCTTGATGCCGGGGTTGAACAGGTGCCAGGTGCCGTTTTCCGCCGGGCGGGCCCGTGACAGCCGGACCAGCGCGCGCCCGACGAAGTCGACCGGCAGGAGGTCGGTGTCGTGTTCCTCGGGCGGCGGGACGACGCCGAGTTCGAGGAAGCTCTTGACCTGCCGCCAGAGGAAGTCCTCGGACTGCAGCGCGCCGGTCTCGCTGTCGCCGGCGATCCGGCCGATGCGGTAGATCGTCACCGGCACCCCGCGGTCGCGGGCCAGCCGCGCGACCTCTTCGGCGACCCACTTGCTCTGGGTGTAGCCGATCGTGAGGTCTTGCGCGTCGTCCGGGACGTCGTCCTCGGTGATCGCTTCGGGCCGCGGCTTCGGCGAGAACACCGCCACCGTGGAGGTGTAGTGCACCGGCTTGACCGGCCCGGCCGCGGCGAACTCGACGATCCGGGCGAGGCCGTCCACATTGGCCTGTTTCACCGAGGCGTACGGCGCGACGAAGTTGATGTGCGCCGCCGTGTGGTGGATCGTCCCGACGCGGTGGGCGAGGTCGTCGTAGTCCGTTTCGGACAGTCCCAGCCGGTCGGCGGTGAGATCGCCGGCCACGGCCGTGACGCGGTCGCGGTCCAGGAACTTCCCGATGCCGTAGCGGTCGGCCGTCGCGGCGATCCGCTCCCACGCGCTGCCGGCGTCCGCGGCCCGGACCAGGCAGTGCACCCGGCCGGTGGTCTCGGCCAGCAGCTCACGCAGCAGGTGGATCCCCAGGAAGCCCGTCGCCCCGGTGAGCAGGACGTCCTCGGCGGTGGCGCGCGGCGCGCCTTCGGCGACGCGGACGTGGTCCGGCAACCGGACGTCGGCCCGGAGGTCGACGCGGTCGCCGGTGTCCTCGCCGGAGCGCAGCGCGTCGATGCGTGCGGCCATGCCGCCGACGGTCGGGTTGTCGAACAGCACCCGCAGCGGCACGTCGACGTCGAACCGCTTGCGCAGCCGGTACATCAGCTCGGTGGCGAGGATCGAGTGCCCGCCCGCGGCGAAGAAGTCCTCGTCGAGGCCGACACCGCCGGTGCCCAGCAGGTCGGTCCACGCCTCGGCGACGGTCTGCTCGGTCGGTGTCTCGGGCGGCCGCGACGCGGTCGTGGTGCCCGGGTCGAACAGGTCCGGCAGTGCCTTGCGGTCGATCTTGCCGCTGGGCGCGATCGGCAGGGCGGCGAGCCGCACGAAGTGGGACGGCACCAGGTAGTCCGGCAGCGTCCCGGACAGCGCCGCCCGCACCCGCACCGGGTCGGGCTCCCGCTCGGTGACGAGGTAGCCGACCAGGCGGCGGTCGCCGGCGCCGAACGGCACCGCGGCCACCGCGGACGCGCTGACCTCGGGCAGCTCGTTCAACGCCGCCTCGACCTCGGCCGGTTCGACGCGGTAGCCGCGGATCTTGATCTGGGTGTCCGCTCGGCCGAGGTAGTCGAACTCCCCGTGCCGGTCGTAACGGACCAGGTCACCGGTGCGGTAGAGGCGCCCGAACGGCGTCTCCACGAACCGTTCGCGGGTCTGCTCGGGCAGACCGTGGTACCCCGGGGAGACCAGGTCGCCGCCGAGGTACAGCTCCCCCGGCACGCCGGGCGGGACGAGCCGGCCGCCGTCGTCGAGGGCCAGCATCGACAGGCCCCCGATCGGGCCGCCGATCGACGGCGCCTCCGGCCAGCCGGCCGGGTCGCCGGACAGCTCGTGCGCGGACGCCAGGTGCGTCTCGGACGGCCCGTACATGTTCAGGAACCGGATCTCCGGCCGGCGGGCGAAGAACTCGCGGATCTGCGGGGTGATCACCAGCTGCTCGCCGACGGAGGCGACCTCGACCAGGTCGGGGAAGGGCTTGTCCTCGGCGACCGCGGCCAGCTGCTGCACGGCGACGTACGGCAGGTAGGTCCGGGTGATCCGGTGCTCGCGCAGGAAGCCGCTGAGCCGGTGCAGGTCCTTCTGCAGGTCTTCGTCGATCAGCACGAGCGTGCCGCCGGCGCAGAGCGTCCCCAGGATCTCCATAACCGAGACGTCGAACGACAACGTCATGTACTGCAACGTCCGCCCGGTCGCGCCGACCGGTGAGGTGCGGCGCATGTATTCGACGAGGTTGGTGACCGTGGCCTCGGTGAGCACGACACCCTTGGGTCGTCCGGTGGACCCGGACGTGTAGATCACGTAGATCTCGTCGTCGCCGGTCTTCAGCCGCCCCAGGTCGGTCTCGTCGGTCGCTTCCGGCTCCGCCGACTCCAGTACCAGCGCGACGCCGGAGTCCTCGAGCATGTATTCGATCCGCTCGGCCGGGTAGGACGGGTCGACCGGCACGTACGCGGCCCCCGCCTTCAGAACCCCCAGCAGCGCGACGATCATCTCGGGCGACCGCGGGACGTGGATGCCGACGCGGTCACCGCGTCCGATGCCCTTCGCCCGCAGGTCACGGGCCAGCCGGTTGGCGCGGCCGTTGAGTTCCCGGTAGGTCAGGACGCGATCGCCGTGCTCCAGCGCCGGCGCGTCCGGCGTGACCGCGGCCTGCGACTCGAACAGCTCCGCGATCGGGCGGCGGGTGGTGTCCTCCGCCGGCGGCGCGCACCACGCGAGAACTTCCTGCTCTTGTTCGGCGGACAGCAGCCCCAGTTCGCCGACGGTGCCGCCGGGGTGCGCGACGAGGGCTTCGAGCAGCCGGACGTACCGGTCGCCGAACTCCTCGACGGTCTCGCGGTCGAACAACGCCGTGTCGTACTCGAACACCCCGCGCAGCGCGCTGCCGTCCTGTTCGACGATCAGCGAGAGGTCGTACTTCGAGCTGCGGCTGACGTAGAGGTCGAGATCGGCGTCCAGGCCGAGCCGGTCGAGGGCCGCCCAGTCGGAGTCCGGCAGCACGAACATGGTCTGGAAGACCGGCGCGTGGCTCGGGCTGCGGGGCGGGTTGACCCGCTCGATGACCTTCTCGAACGGCGCGTCCTTGTGCCGCAGGGCTTCGGTGATCTCGGTGCCGGCCTGTGCGTACAGCTCCCGCAGCGGCTGGTCGGCGCGCACGCCGTGGCGGAAGACGACCATGTTGACGAAGTAGCCGAGCATGTCGGCCGTCTCGGGCAGGTCCCGCAGCGAGACCGGGCTGCCGATGAGGACGTCGTCCTGGCGGGTGTGCCGGTGCAGGAACGCCGCGTACGCCGCTTCCAGCAGCATGAACAGCGTGACGCCTTCGTCGGCGGCGAGCGCGCGGACCTGTTCGGTCAGCGCCGGCGGGAGGTCGAACCGGACGATGTCGCCGCGGTGCGACTGCTCCAGCGGCCGCGGCCGGTCCGTCGGCAGGTCGAGCAGCGGCAGCGGCCCGGCGAGCCGCTCTTCCCAGTACCCCAGCAGGTCGTTCAGCTTGTCGTCGCGGACGGTCTCCCGCTGGCGGCGGGCGAAGTCGCGGTACTGCGGCCGGGCCGGGCCCTCGTCGAACGGGTCCCCGGCGAGCGCAGCGTGGTAGCGGGTGAACCACTCGGTGAGGAACACCCCGGCCGAGGCCGCGTCGAAGACGATGTGGTGGATGCTGCACACGACGTGCACCGGCCCGTCCGGCTCGGCCGCGCAGACCACCTTGACCAGCGGGCCGCGGCGCAGGTCGAACTCGGTGTCGACGACTTCGGCGACGACGTCGTCCAGCGGCCGGTCGGCGCCGAGTTCGACGGTCGAGAAGTCGCAGGTGGGCTCCGGGCCGACGTGCTGGAAGACGTCGCGGTCTTCGGAGGTGAACGTCGTGCGCAGGATCTCGTGACGGGCCAGCACGGCCCGCAGGCTTTCGTGCAGCACGCCGGTGTCCAGCGGGGTTTTGACGGTGAACACGAACGGTGCGTTGTAGGCCGCCGGGCGCGGCGAGTACTGGTCGATGAACCAGATGCCCCGCTGGCCGTAGGACGCGGGCGCCGGGCCGGTGCCGGCCCCGGCGGTGAGGCCGGGCGGGCCGCCGCGCAGGTCGTCGATGTGCCGGGCCAGGTCCGCGGGGTCCTCGTGGCGCCGGATGTCCTCGGCCCCCAGCGTGATCCCCAGCAGCGCGCTGAGCAGCCCGGCGAACTGCTCGTGGCCGGCCACACCTTCGGCGGTGACGCCGGAACGGGCCCGGCGGATCACCGACTCGAGTGGGTTCTCCATGGTGTCAGTACCTCTCCGATCATCGCGGCCCCCCGTGCGTCGGTTCGGTCTGCCGCTCACCTGGCGGCGGCGCCGGTTCGCAGGGACTCGACGTGCTCGGCGAGCTTGCGGACGTCGCCGTGCCGGAAGACGTCCTCGGGCCGGACCTCGACCGCGAAGACCGACTGCAGGCCGGCAGCGAACTTCACGAAGTGCAGGGAATTGCCGCCGTGCCCGACGAACGGGTCGGTGACCGAATAGTCGTCATTGCCGATGATGTCGCGCCACATCTGCAGGATGACCGTTTCGAGGGGGTTCGTCATGCGTTGCTCCGTTTCTGCTCGGGGATCTTCCGGCGGCCGGGCGCGCGGGTCGTGCAGTGCGGCCCGGTCGATCTTTCCGTTGAGGTTCGCCGGCATCGCTTCGAGCCGGCGGAAGTCGGACGGGATCATGTGGTCCGGCAACGAATCGGCGAGTTGCGCGATCAGTTCGCCGGTGCCGATTTCCTGCCCGCTCCACGTCGTGTAGAACGCGACGAGGCTCTTTTCGTTCGCTTCGTTCCCGAACGCCTTGACGACCGCGTGCTCGACGTCGTCGAAGGACTTCAGGGCGAGTTCGACCGCGCTGGTCTCGACCCGGAAGCCGCGGATCTTGACGAGACTGTCGGACCGGCCGACCAGGACGACGTCGCCGTCGGGGGTGAGCCGGGCGAGGTCGCCGGTGCGGTAGCGGGTGCCACCGTCGACGAACTTCGCGGCCTGCGTGTCGGGCAGGTTCAGGTAGCCGTTGGCGACGCCGGTGCCGCCGATGCACAGCTCGCCGACGTCGCCGGGCGGGCACGGCTTGAGGTCCTGGTCGAGCACGTCCATGGTGACGCCGGTCAGCGGCTTGCCGACCGGCACCCGGTCCAGCTCGCGGACCGCCGGCGTGATCGGGTACAGCGAGGAGATCGCGGAGTTCTCGGTGCAGCCGTAGCCGTTGAAGATCGCGGCGGTGGTGTGCTCGGCCGCGGTCGCCAGGTGCGCCGGGGACGGGAAGTCGCCGCTGACCATGATGACGCGCAGCTCGCGCAGGGCGTCCAGTTCGTTGTCGACCAAGAGGTTGAACAATCCACAAGGCAGGCTCAGCACGCTGACGCCGTGTTTCGTGATGACGTCGCGCAGGTCGGACAGCGACGGCAGGCCGGGCGGCAGCAGGACGAGCTCGGCGCCGTTGAGCAGGCTCAACCAGAACTCGTTGCCGGACGCGGCGAAGGAGAACGCCGCCAGCTGCACCAGGCAGTCGTCCGGCGTGATCGTCAGCTTCGGGTCCGCGACGGCGAGCCGGGCGAGGCCGCGGTGGGCGAGCCGGACGCCCTTGGGCCGGCCGGTGGAGCCGGAGGTGAACAGGACGAACGCGTCGTCCTCGGCGGCCGGTGCCGCGGGCAGGTTCCCGTCCGCCTGTGAAGCGCTTTCCCTGATCAGGTCGGCGACGTGCGCCTGCCGGACCGGGAGGTCCGTCTCGGCCAGAGACGGCTGTCCCTGGTGGACGACCGTGCGCAGGCCGGTCTCCTCGACGATGTGGCGGATCATCTTGGCCGGGTAGGCCGGGTTGAGCGGGACGACGCAGCCGCCCGCCTTGAGCACCGCGAGCAGCGCCACGACGAGGTCGGCCGAGCGGTCCAGGTAGAGGCCGGCCGGGGCGCCGTCGCGCACCTGCATCAGGCGCAGCGTGCGGGCCAGCCGGTTGGCGCGGGCGTTGAGGTCCGCATAGGACACTTCGGGGCCGTCACCGCTCAAAGCCGTCCGATGTGGATGGTCCGCGGCGGCGCGTTCGAACAACCGCGGCAGCACGAGTCCGGGTACGGCCGGGTTCCCGTCGACGGGCATGGATCCCCCTGTTCGGTGCCGATGGCGATCGCCTTTACCGCGAGAAGCGGCACTAATGATCAATTCAGGCGAGATGATTTCTTTTCAGCAACCAGTATGCAAAGGGCTCCGAAGCCTGTCAACCACGGGCAATATCAATGACCCAGCGTGGCTTTTATTGCCTGAAAACGATTACCCGAGAAAATAAAAATAGCCGCGAATTCGCGCGTGTACGGTACAGCTCATCGTGGTCCCGGCAACCTGAGCGCGGGAATCCGATGTGGATTTCCGACGGTCAGCGGTGCGCGCTGCTCCGATCGGCGGAGAGGGCCGCGCGGGGCGGCGGCGTGCACACCGGGTGACGTCGGCGCGAGCACGTTTGAGCCGGCCGCGGCCGGGGAAATCGCAACGGGATGTGAGCGTCTGGGAGCCAGGCGTGACCGCGCGGCTCAGACGTCGCGAAGCGGGAAAGGCTGGGGTGTGGAGTGCAGGGCGTCGGCGACCTTCTGGCAGAGCTCGGCGAAGAGCTGCGCTTCGCCCGAGGTCAGGGCCACGCCGGCGACCTTGGCCGTCTCGCGGCGCCCCTGGGCGGCCCGCATCAGGAACTCTTCGCCTTCGGCGGTCAGCGAGGTCGTCTGCTCGCGCCGGTCGGTGCCGCGGGAGGCCTGCTCGATCAGGAACTGGTCCTTGAGCACGCGCAGCACCTTCGACGTGCTCTGCCGCGAGATGCCCAGGGACTCACCGATCGCCGACGGCGTCAGGGGGCCGTGGATCCGCAGCGTTTCGAGCACGTCGTACTGCGACCAGGTGATCTTCTCCGGAGTCGCGCGCGTGCGCCGGGCCACCAGGACGCATTGCATGTAGGACAACGCGTTCTCGAGCTCGCCGGGACGACCCGGCGGGGCGGTCGGGGAACCGTGGAACTTGGTCATTGCCCACCTCAGCTTTCGAGGGAAAGCGCGCCGCAATCGGAAAATCCGAGGATATCATCCTCCGTTCGCCCATAGGCCACACGGCGGTCGCGATACACCGGCAGCCGGTTCGTCACTCGGCCGGCAAAGACTCGGGATGGTAAAGTGGTTGCCGAGAGGCAATCAATCGTCCGATCGACCACCAGGTCGCGCGGCTTCGGCCCCGGGACGAGGAGGCGCAGGTCATGGCGAACCAGCAGACACGGCGCACCGGCGGCCACATCGAGCTCGAAGGTGCGTGCGAGAACAACCTGAAGAACGTCTCGCTCAGCATCCCCAAGGGCGAGATCACCGTGTTCACGGGCGTGTCGGGCTCGGGGAAATCGTCGATCGTGTTCGACACGATCGCGGTCGAGTCCCAGCGTCAGCTCAGCGAGACCTTCAGCTGGTACATCCGCAACCGGCTGCCCAAGCACGAACGCCCGCGCGCGGAACGGATGTCGAACCTGTCGACGGCGATCGTGGTCGACCAGAAGCCGATCGGCGGCAACGCCCGCTCCACGGTCGGCACGATGAGCGAGATCCACGCGATGCTGCGCGTGCTGTTCTCCCGGTACGGGAAGCCGAGCGCCGGGTCGTCGAACCTCTACTCGTTCAACGACCCGCAAGGCATGTGCGAGGAGTGCCAGGGCCTGGGCAAGACCACCAAGCTGGACCTGGACCTGCTGATCGACCAGGACAAGACGCTCAACGAGGGCGCGCTGGACTCCCCCCTGTTCGCCATCGGCACCTACATGTGGCAGCTCTACGCGCAGTCCGGGCTGTTCGACCCGGACAAACCGCTCAAGAAGTTCACGAAGAAGGAATGGGAGCTGCTGCTGCACGGCGGCGGCTTCCGGGTGGACCGCTCGGGCAAGCGGCAGAACTACTCGAACGAGTACGAGGGTGTCGTCACCAAGCTCAACCGCCGGTACCTCAAGAACGGCCTCGACACGCTCAAGGAGCGCGACCGCCGCGAGGTGGAGAAGATCGTCGTCGCCGGCCCGTGCGCCGTCTGCAAGGGCGGCCGGCTGAACCGGGCGGCGCTGGCGTCGAAGATCAACGGCAAGAACATCGCCGACCACTGCGCGCTGGAGGTCAGCGAGCTGATCGCCGAGCTGAAGGCGATCGACATCCCCGCGGCGAAATCGGTGCTCACGGGCGCGCTCGCGGCCCTCGAACGCGTCGAATCGATCGGGCTGGGCTACCTCAGCCTCGACCGCGAGACCTCGACGCTCTCCGGTGGTGAGGGTCAGCGGCTCAAGACCGTGAAGCACCTTGGCAGCAGCCTCACCGACCTCACCTACGTCTTCGACGAGCCGAGCGTCGGGCTGCACCCGCGGGACGTGCACCGGCTCAACGAGCTGCTGTGCGCGCTGCGGGACAAGGGCAACACGGTGCTGGTCGTCGAGCACGACCGTGACGTCATCGACATCGCCGACCACGTCGTCGACATGGGACCCGGCGCCGGCACGCACGGCGGCGAGGTCGTGTTCGAGGGCACGGTCAAGCAGCTGCGCCGCTCGTCGACGCTCACCGGCAAGTGCCTGACGCACATCCCGGGGCTCAAGGAGGGCTTCCGCGAGCCGACCGGGCAGCTGCCGATCAAGAAGGCCGACCTGCACAACCTGCACGACGTGTCGGTCGACGTCCCGACCGGCGTGCTCACCGTGGTGACCGGGGTGGCCGGCTCGGGCAAGAGCACGCTGATCTCGGGTTCCTTCCGGCGGCAGCACCCGGACGCCGTCATGATCGACCAGTCGGCCATCGGGGTTTCGACGCGGTCGACGCCCGCGACCTACCTGGACGTCATGGACGTGATCCGGAAGCTGTTCGCCGAGGCCAACAACGCGCAGCCGGGGTTGTTCAGCTTCAACTCCGAAGGCGGCTGCCCGGAGTGCAAGGGCCGCGGGGTCATCGAGACCGACCTGGCCTACATGGACCCCGTGACGACGATCTGCGAGGCCTGCGAAGGCCGCCGCTACCGGCCCGAGGTGCTGGACAAGACGCTGCGGGGCAAGAACATCGTCGAGGTCCTGGCGCTGACCGTCGAGGAGGCCCTCGGCTACTTCACCGAAGAGCCGATCACGAAGAAGCTGGAGCTGCTGACCGAGGTCGGCCTGTCGTACCTGACCCTGGGGCAGCCGCTGTCGACGCTGTCCGGCGGTGAACGGCAGCGCGTCAAGCTCGCGCACCGGCTGCGGGAAACCGGCAACGTCTACCTCTTCGACGAACCGACCACCGGCCTGCACATGGCCGACATCGGGCACCTGCTGGACCTGCTCGACCGCTTGGTGGACGGCGGTAACACCGTCGTGGTGATCGAGCACGACCTCGACGTCGTCAAACACGCGGACTGGGTGATCGACCTGGGCCCGGAGGCCGGCCGCCACGGTGGCCGGGTGCTGTTCGAGGGCACTCCGGAAAAACTGCTGCGGGACCGCAAGTCCTACACCGCCGAATACCTGCGGGCAGACCTCGATCACGCGAAGTGATTTCCTGACGTATTCGAGCGCCGTCCATTGAGGATGATCATTTGATTCGCGCGGTCGGTAATTAGGCTGGCAAATAGAGTCTTTCCCCGAAAGTGCGCGCCGAACGGTTGACACCCGGCTGTGCGACGCGGTTAGCATGATTGCCAAATTGCAACTATCGAACAGGAGATGCGCCATGTCCCGCGGCACGACCAAGGACCGCCTCCCCGACGGGCAGCTGCGATTCGGCTTCATGTGGCTCAGCTCGCCGACGCCCACCGCGACGTCCAAGGCGGTCGCCGACCGCAACCCGGACGCCCTCGACCCCGCCACGCAGATGGACCTGGCCCGCCGGGTCGAGAACATCGGCATGGACTACGTCTTCTTCGCCGACGGCTACATCACCCACGGCGAGAACAGCGCGCGGATCGGGCACGCCCAGCCGCACATCTCGGCGCCGATCTACGCGCCGGTCGTGATGGCCGCGACGCAGCACATCGGCGTCGTCACCACCATGCACACCCGCTACCTCTCCCCCGGCGTCATCGCCCGCCTCGGCGCCAACCTGGACGCGCTCAGCGGTGGCCGCTGGGGCTGGAACATCGTGCCGGGCTGGAAGACGCCGGAGGCCGAGCTGGTCGGCGCGCCCACCGACACCGACCACGCGCTGCGCTACAAGATCACCACCGAGGCCGTCGAAGCCGTCAAGACGCTGTGGGCCGCGCGCGGCGAGCACGTCGAATTCCACGGCGAGTACCACGACCTGCGCGGCAGCCTGATCGGCCCGCACATCGAGCAGCAGCCGTGGCCGTGCCTGTTCAACGCCGGCGTCTCGGCGGCCGGGCAGGAGCTGATCGCGGGCACCTGCGACTTCGCGTTCACCCCGCTGCCCGACGACTACTCGAAGGTCCGCAAGACGGTCGACTCGCTCGCCGGACGCACCGAGGCGGCCGGGCGCGACCCTTTGGACGTCAACATGGCCGGCGCGGTCGGCGTGCTGCTCGGCAAGACCGACGCCGAAGCCCAGGAGAAGTTCGAGTGGGTCCGCGACTCGCTCGACATGGGCGCCGCCCGCGACATCGCGACCGAGCTGATGGGCGGCAGCGAGACCTACCAGGAGAACTACGAGGGCGAGTTCGACGACATCGCCCGCACGATCGGCCTCGCCTGCGGCAGCAAGGTGCTGGTCGGCTCGCCGGAGACGGTCGCCGAGCAGCTGCTGGACCTGCACCGCGAGACCGGCGTCCGCGGCTTCATGTTCCTGCCGGTGATGTACGACGCCGAGCAGATCCAGCTGATGGGCGAGGTCTTCCCGTACCTGCAGAAGGCGAACGTCTGGACCCCGCCCGCCGACCGTGGCTGGAGCTGGTGACCGTGACCGGGGCACCCGACTGGTTCGAGATCATCAGCACCGACCCGTGGGCCAGCCGCCGTTTCCACCGCGAGGTGTTCGACTGGGCTTTCCCGGTGGTGATCGGCGCGCCCGGCTACGAGCGCATCCGCCCTCCGGACTCCGCCGGGGTGATGGGTGCGCTGCGCGCCGACCGGCACCGCGACGCGCTCGCGCTGAGCGTGCCGTGCGAGGACGTGACGGAGTCGGCCGAGCGCGCCGAGGAGCTGGGCGCCGACGTCCTGCGACCGGTGGCCGAGACACCCGGCGGCGGCGCGGACGCGATGGTCGCCGACGTGCTCGGCAACCCGCTCACGCTGCGGGAACGTCCACAGGGGACACTCGAGCCGGCACCGTCGATCCCGAACGTCATGCGGTTCTTCGAGTTCGGCAGCACCGACCCGGACGCGACGCGCGAGTTCTATGCGGGGTTGTTCGGCTGGCGGTTCGAACCCGGCGGCGATGTCGTGGCCGACGACGTCCCGTGTGGCCGGTTGTGCGAGGCACCGGTGGACTACACGAGCCCGGTGCTGACCGTCGAGGACGTCGATGGCGTGCTCGACGCGGTCCGCGACCACGGCGGTGACGCCGAGTCCGCGGGCGCGGGCCGGGGTGGGTTCCGCGACCCGCGGGGTCACCTCTGGGGTGTGGCCGCGGCCTGAGCCCGTTTCCGCTCCAGCAGCGCCGTTTCCGCGGTGTTGCCGGTCAGCTCGATCGCCGCCGTGTACGCCGCGACCGCGTCCTCGCCGCGGCCCAGGCGGTCGAGCAGGTCCGCGCGGATCGCGTGGAACAGCGGGAATCCGCCGAGGTCGAGGTCGTCGACCACGGCCAGCGCGGCAGCGGGCCCGTCGACCTCGGCGACGGCGACCGCGCGGTTGAGCGCCACCACCGGAGTCGGCGTCAGCGCGAGAAGGTGGTCGTAGAGCTGCTTGACCTGCGCCCAGTCGGTGGGGGCGTCGCTGTGCACGGCGTTGATCGCCGCCTGGATCTGGTACGGGCCCGGCTGGTTCCGCCGCAGGCAGCGGCGGACGATCTCCTGTCCCTCGGCGATCAGGGCGGCGTCCCACCGGGACCGGTCCTGATCGGCCAGCAGGACGAGGTCGCCGTCGGCGGTGGTGCGGGCCGCGCGCCGGGAGTCGACGAGCAGCATCAGCGCGAGCAGGCCCCAGACCTCGGGTTCGTCCGGCATCAGTCCCGTGAGGACCCGGGTGAGGCGGATCGCCTCGCGGCACAGGTCTTCGCGGACCAGGTCGTCGCCGATGCTGGCCGTGTACCCCTCGGTGAAGATCAGGTAGAGCACGGCGAGCACCGCCGACAGCCGATCCGGCAGGTCGGCGTCCTGGGGGACGCGGTACGGGATACCGGCGTCGCGGATCTTGTTCTTCGCGCGGACGATGCGCTGGGCCATCGCAGGCTCGCCGACCAGGAACGCGCTCGCGATCTCGGCGGTGGTCAGGCCGCCGAGCAACCGCAGGGTCAGCGCGACCTGGCTCGCGCGGGCCAGCGCGGGGTGGCAGCACGTGAAGATCAGCCGGAGCCGGTCGTCGGGCACGGCACCCTCCTTCACCGGCTCGGCTCCGGTGTTCGAACCAGTGGCGTGCAGCAGCGCGGCCTGGGCGTGCTTGTCCTCGCGCGAGGACTCGCGGCGCAGCCGGTCGATGGCCCGGTTGCGGGCGGTGGTGATGATCCAGCCGGCCGGACTCGGCGGCACGCCGCTGTCCGGCCAGCGCCGGACGGCCTCGGCGAACGCGTCCTGGACGGCTTCCTCGGCGAGGTCGATGCTCCCGAAGACCCGCACCAGCACGGAAACCGCCCGGCCGTATTCCTCGGCGAAGACGCGTTCGACGCTCATGTGCCGTCGTTGAAGGGCCGCACCTCGACGGGCAGCGGCGCGACGGCCTCGGCGAGCCGGCGCCCCCACCCGAGCGCGGCGTCGAGGTCGGGCGCGGTGATGATGGTGAACCCGCCGAGGTGTTCGCGCCCTTCGGCGAAAGGCCCGTCGGTGAGAAGCGGCTCCCCGGCCCGCACGACGGTGGCGGACGACGGCGGGTGCAGTCCCCCGGCGAACACCCAGGCCCCGGCGGCCTTGAGGTCGGCGTTGAGCGCGTCGAGCTTCGCGGTGACCTCGGCGAGCACGTCCGGCGGCGGGGTCGGGCCGTCGGGCTGGTAGATGCTGAGCAGGTACTGCGTCACGGTGTCCTCCTCGGATCGGTGCCTCCACCGCTGATACGAACGGCGACTGCGTGGATCGACACCGAACCCGGTCAAGGTAACGCGGAATCCCGCCGGGCGCGTCCCGGTCCGTGGAGATCGACATCCCGTAACCTCGGCGGGTGCCTGGCGACCTGGAACCGGTGATCGACGCGACGCTGGCCGCCGCGAGCCCGGAGGATCGGCTCGCGCTGCTGGACGAGGCCGCCGCGCGGCACGTCGACGGGCAGCGGCCGCCGAACACGCTCAAGGCCTACGCGCAGGACTGGCAGGTGTGGCAGGACTACACCGCCGAGACGGGGATCCCGCCGCTGTCGGCGTCGATCGGCGCGCTCACCGGGTTCGTCGTGTGGCTCGAACGCGGGCGGACGCTGCGCCCGGACGAACGCGCCGTGCCCGAAGTGCCGGAGCGGGCCGCTCCGGCGGCGCCGTCGACGATCGAACGGCGGCTCACCGGCGCGCTCGCCGGGCTGCGGCACCACAAGGTCGTCATCGACACCGAAGCGAGCCGCGCGGCCTGGCGGGCGTTGAAGGGCTACCGGCAGCGGCTCGCGCGCGAAGGTGTCAAACGCGGCCGCGGCAAGGCCACCATGGTGACGCTGCCCGACCTGCGGGCGATGTCGCGGGCCTGCCCCGACACCCTCGCCGGAGCGCGCGACCGGGCCATGCTGCTGATCGGGTTCCCGATCGCCGCGCGCTGCTCGGATCTGGCGAACCTGCTGGTCACCGACGTCGAGCCGGTCGACGACCGCGGTCTGTCGATCACCGTGCGGCACGGCAAGAGCACCGGCGACATGGTCGTGCCGCGCCGGGAGAGCCCGGACACCGATCCGGTCCGCGCGTGGCACGCGTGGCGCTCGGGCGCCGGGATCGGCGACGGGCCCGCGTTCCGCCGCGTCGACCGGCACGGCAACGTCGGGGTGCCGGCGCTGAGCACGACCGGCGTCAACCAGATCCTCACCCGGGCGGGCGTCCGCGCCGGGCTGCCGTACCCGGTGACCGGGCACTCCCTGCGGTCCGGCTTCGCCACCGAGGCGCGCCGGGCCGGGGCCGACGACCTCGCGATCGCCGACCAGGGCCGCTGGGTGCGCGGCAGCCGCGCGCTGTACGAGTACATCCGGCGCGTCGACCAGTGGGACGACAACGCGGCGGGCGTGCTCGACCTCTGATTCACCGGGTCAGCCGGCCCTTCGTCGCGCCGACGACTTCGCCGTCGAGGCGCGCGAGCCAGCTGCCGCAGACGCAGCGGACGTACTCGAGCCGGTGGGAAACGGGCTGGGCCGCGGGCAGTTCGGCGAGCGGCCAGCCGCAGCGGGGGCAGCGGTTGGTGTCCATGCTCCGATCGTGCTGTAATGACTTAGTGCACTTCAACCCTTACGGCGGTCCGGCGGCGTCGGTCGCCGCCGACCTGGTCAACGCGGGGTCGGCGGGCGAGCTGGTCGACGCGATGGTCCGCAACGGCATGGTCATCCCGGCACTGACCGCCGACGAGGCCGCGCGCATCGGCGCCTGGGCCGCCCGGCTGCGGCCGGTGTTCGCCGCGACACCGGCCGAGCGCGTCGACCTGGTCAACGCGCTGCTCGCCGAGTCGGCGTGCCGGCCCTACATCACCGGCCACGACGGCAAACCGCCCCACCTGCACTACTCCGAGGAGGACGCCGGGCCGGTCGGCCGCGTCCGCGCGTACACCTCCGGCGGCCTCGCCCACCTGGTGTGCGAGGCCCCGGACCGGCTCGGCATCTGCGGCCGCGAAGGCTGCGAAACGGCGTACGTGGACACCTCACGCAACGGCCGCCGACGGTTCTGCTCGACGCGCTGCGCGACTCGCGTCCACGTCGCCGACCACCGCGCCCGGCAGCTCACGGCCTAACCGAAGACCTCCGCCAGCCAAGCCGCCCAGTCACGATCGTCGGCGTCGCCGAAGTAGTGCCGGCCGACGCCGATCGGCCAGCCGAAGGCATTGCGGCCGTAGAAGCGGTAGAGCGTGTCCGCGGTCCGGACGCCGAGGAAGTTCGGCGTCGCGTAGTCGACGACGCCCTCTTCGCCCAGCACGACGATCCGGTCGCCGACCGCGTCGGGGGCGCCCAGGGCCTTCTTCAGTGTGGTGAAGCCGTCCCGGCTCGCGGACGCCACCGGCGCCTCGGTCATCGCGTAGACCGCGGGACGGCCGTTGAAATGCGTCAGGTACTCGCCGAGCGAGTGGTAGTAGAACGCGGTGTGCTGGCGGCAGGCGTCGTAGTTGGTGTCCCAGTCCTCGAGGAACACACCGCGGTGCACGAACTTCAGGTGGGTGCCGTCGCCCCGGGGTTCGAAGGTGTAGTCGAGCTCGTTGAACCAGCCGTCCTTCTCGCAGCGGGTCGCGAAGCGCTCCCCCGGCTCCCACGTGGTGACCTCGCCGCCGTAGAACGTCAGCCCGGTCTCCGAACCGCCGACGCGCGGCTCGTACCGGATGGGCCACGACCAGCTCCCGGCGTCGACGGTGATCGCGCGCCAGCAGTCCTCCGGCGTGGCGGGCAGCGTGCCCTCGAACCCGGCTTCGAATTCCTTGGTCATGGTGTCCAGCTCCCTTGTCTCGTCACGAAGACGTCATCCGGGAGCGACCGGATTCGACAACCGGTCCGGAGATTTTTTCGCGCGCCAGGCGAGGACCAGCGGGCTGGGGTCGCCGCCCTCGGCGAACCGCTCGAACGTCAGGCCCGCGTCGAGGACCGCGTGCAGCAGCTCCGGCAGCGGCAGGTGGGCGGCGCCGACCTTGTCGCGCAGGCCTTGGTCGGTCCACGACGCCGTCGTCCAGCCGGCCTCCCGGTAGCCGGGCCGGATCACCACGGCCCGCTCGTCGGAGCGGTCGGCGAACCCGCCGCAGAAGCACGGGTGCACGCCGACGTGCACGAACACCCCGCCGGGCGCCAGGACCCGGGCGGCTTCGCGCAGCACGGCCGGGTAGGCGGGCATGTCGGTGTGCACCATGACCGCCACGACGGCGGGCAGCGATCCGGTGGTGAACGGAAGGGCGCCGGCGTCCCCGCGAGCCACCGGCAGCCGATCCGTCGCGTACCGCAGCATGCCCTCGGAGACGTCGACGCCGAGCGGGGTCCGCCCGAGCGACCGGATCAGCTCGGCGTGGACGCCGGTCCCGCAGCCCACCTCCAGGCACGGCCCGGATCCCGGCCCGAGCAGGTCCCGCACGATCGGCCGGATGGCCAGCGGATCTTCGCGCTGCCCGGCGAGGAAGGACGTCTCGTACCACTCGGCGATCGCGTCGTAAGCCGTCATGCCTCCCGTGTACCGCGCGGCTCCGGGGCGGAGCCACGGATTCCGCGACGGGCGGAACTCACCACAGGGAACTCACCACAGGGACCGGACCGCGTCCGCGAACGCCTCGGGAGCCTCCTGCGGCGCGTTGTGCCCCACGCCGGGCAGGACGCGGTGCTCGTACGGGCCGGTGAAGTACTCGCGGTCCTCGGCCGCGCCCGGGCCGCCGATGCCGTCGGCGTCGCCTTCGAGCACGACCGTCGGGACGCCGATGCGCGGTGCGGCGGCGATCAGCTCTTCGAGGCGGTCGTACCGCGGGTCGCCGTCGGCCAGGCCGAAGCGGTGCCGGTAGGAGTGGATCACGACGTCGACGAAGTCCGGGTTGTGCAGGCTCGCCGCGCTGGCGCGGAACGCCTCGGCGGCGCCGGCCCAGGTGGGTGACCACGTGCGCCACAGCAGCTCGCACAGCTCGTCCCGGTTGCGCTCCAGGCCGCGGCGGCCGCGTTCGCCGTGGAAGTAGTACTGGTACCAGTACGTCCGCTCCCACTCCGGCCGCGTGGGCTCGCCGGAGTGGGCGATGAGCTGGACGTTGTAGCCGTCGACCGACACCAGCCCTCGCACGCGATCCGGCCACAGCGCCGCCGCGATGCACGCCGCGCGTCCGCCCCAGTCGTAGCCGGCGACGACGGCGCGGTCGATGTCCAGCGCGTCGAGGAAGTCCAGCAGGTCCTGGGCGAGCGCCGCCTGCTGGCCCGAGCGAAGCGTGTCCGCGGCGAGGAACCGCGTCCCGCCGAAGCCGCGCAGGTACGGGACGAGCACCCAGGCGCCGGCGTCCGCGAGCGAACCCGCGACGTCGTCGTAAGCCCGGACGTCGTAGGGGAAGCCGTGCAGCAGGACCACCGGTGTCCCGTCCGGCTCGCCGGACTGGTCGTAGGCGACGTCGAGCAACGGTGTGGTGACGTGGGAACCCATGCCGGTGATCCTCCCAGCCGGGTCCGCGCCGCCGAAGTCGATCAGTTGTCGACGAGTTGTCGACGGCTGCTGCCACAGTCGGCCCGGCCAGCGAACCCGGGGGGACCGCATGACCATCGTCCGGCTGAAGTGGGCCGACACCGCCGCCACCGACCTGCACCTGATACCCGGCGTCTCGTCGCCGGAGCTCGTCCGGCTGCTGCGCGTCGACGACCTGACCGGGGAGACGCTCACGCCGGACCTGCCCTTGCCGGCGGGGAACACGGTGACGTTCACCCCGCAGCTGACGGTCGCCGACGACCACGGTATCGAGCTGACGGCCGCCGGCGAAGTCACGGTGAAGACACTCGCCCTGCGCGGGCACTCGTTCCTCCTCAACGTCGCACTGGACCAGGACCCGGCGATCACCAACCGGATCCGGGTCCACGTGCACGAGAAGCTCTCCTCGCTCTGGCTCACCCCGTCGCGCCTGACCGTGCGCCAGGGCGCCGACCAGGCGCGGTTCTCGGTGCTCGGCCTGTTCGACCAGGTCATCGACGGGACCGTGGTCCTCGAAGACGGGGTCATCGGCGACATCACCAACTGGTCGCCGTTCCGGCCGCCGGGCGCGAACGAGCTCACCTACGTCCACCTCCCGCACACGACCACCCCCGCGCTCACCTGGTCGGCGACCGGCGGGCCGATCACCGTCGACGCCCGGACCGGCGTCCTCACCGCACCGGTCGAAGCGGGCCCGGACACCAAGGTGACGGCCACGACCGCCGGGCAGCACGCCGACGGCACCGCCGTCTGCGCCCCGTCCTGGTCCACCCACGTGCGGCTGGCGCACCTCGGCGGCCCCGGCGTGCAGCGGGCCGGCACCGTGCCGAACATCCTCTTCCTGCCCGACGGCTTCCAGGACACCGCCGCCGACCAGGCGCTGTACAACCGGCTCGTCGGCATCGTCAAGGACCGGCTGGAGAGCCGGACCGAGACCCGGCCGTTCGCCGCCCTCACTGGCCGCGTCAACTACTGGCGGGGCTGGGTGCCCTCGCCCGACGCGGGGGTCACGGTGCTCGACGAACTCGATCCGAGCCCGGCTCCGGGAGAACTGCCGACGAAGGCGGTGCCGCTGCCCCTGCCGAGCACGGCCCGCCCGGCCGCCGGCTGGTCGCTCGCCGACGTCGTCAACGCCATCGGCCTGCCGAACGCGGCCGACTACCCCACCGGCACCACCGTGGAGACCAAGATCGGCTTCCTGCAGACCGTCTACGGCAACTCCATCACCGCGGACCTGCTCCGGCCGCGGTTCGACCAATGGGTCGGGCTCAACGACCGGCTGCTGCTCAACGAGCGCGACACCGCGTTCCACATGGCGTTCAGCGAGCGGCCGTCGGCCGACGCGATCCTGCTCGGGCACTACATCTCGCCGAATCCCCGGCGGATCTCGGACAACGACCTCACCAAATTCCTGGACGCGCTCCGGGGTCCGAACGACGACATCCTCCCGGCCGGGCTCTGGTCGACCGGCAAGGACCGGAACCGGGTCGTCATGCTCTGCCGGTCCTCCAAGGACGGCGGTCTCGCGAGCCGGCGCAAGGTGAGCGAGACCTCGAACGGGATCACCATCGGGGTGAGCTCGGCCGCCCGTCCGTTCCATCAGGTGCGGCCGAACTCCCGTGGTGACGGCTTCGACCTGAAGCCGGACGACATCCCCACCGACGTCTTCTACTCGGTGTGGCTGACCGTCGCCCACGAACTCGGGCACTCCTTCGGCCTCGGCGACGAGTACGGCAGGCGGACCGACGCGCCGACGCCGCTCAAGATCCGCCAGGTGCGGAGCAACCCCAACGTCCAGGACCGCGGTTCGCTCACCGTGGACGGGACCCCGGAGGGCCTGATCGACGCCGGGAAGATCAAGTGGTCGGACTGGCCGCGGATCGACCGGGCCGGGGTGCTGAAGAACGGGCTGACGGACCCGGTCGGCGGCCGGTTCACCGTCGACCTCGTCGACGCCAAGGCGAGCGGGCTGCAGACCGACGACATCGTCATGTTCCGCCGCCGCCCGCTGGCCACGGCCGGCAAGCCGTCGGACATCTGCAAGATCGTCGGGGTCGACGTGCCCGCCAACCGGGTGTTCGTCGCGCCGCTGCTGGGCGGCACCGTCGTCCCAACGGCGTTCCCGGCCGGGAGCATCCTGCTGGCCTACGTCCGCAAGCCCGACCCCGACTTCGCGCACGACAAGTTCGGCGGTGTCCTGACCCTGGCGGACCCGGTCGTGCTCCAGCGGATCGCCGAGACGCAGAACCCGCTGAACGCGCAGCCGAGGGCCGGCGAAGCCGATCCACCGAACGACGTCGAAGGCCGGCCCTGTGGCAACGTCCGCCTGCCGGTGCCGACCTTCGCGACCAACTTCCCCCACCGCGCGGCGCCGAGGAAACCCGACTTCTCGTACTGGACGATCGGGCTCTACGAGAACGGCAGCGAACACAACTGCGGGATCTACCGCCCGACCGGCACCTGCGTGATGAACCGCCAGTTCTTCGAGGACCCGAAGACGAAGACCGTGAAGCTGGCCGACTTCTGCATCATCTGCCGCTACGCCTTCGTCGACAGCGCCGATCCGACCCTGCACCACGCGGTGGAGGCGGACTTCCGCGAGCGGTACGGGATCCGAGGAGCGAGATGACCGACCCCACCGGCGATCGCGGCACCCTGGGCCTGATCGCCCACCACCTCGTCGAGGCCGTCCGGCCCCTCGAGGACGCGTTCTCGGACGCGGCCGCCTTCACGACGCTGATGCGTCAGCTCGGCTGGCAGGTGCCCGGCCTGCCGCCGTCCTACCCCGCCGTCGCGGCGGCGGTCACCCAGGCCGTCAACGCGCTCGAACTGCTCGCCGACGGCGCCACCGCCGGCGAGATCTTCGCCGTCATCGGCAAAGCCGGGGACGTCTACCGGGCGATCTCGGCGCTGACCCAGGCGCCCACCGGGATCGACCCCGCGGTGTTCCTCCCCGAGCTGGCCCGCCGGCTCTTCGAGTACCTGCTGGGCCGGCAGCTCCTAGCCGAAGCGCCCGACTGGTACGCCGCGCTCGAGGCACTCGGGATCATCGCGCACGAGTTCCAGCCGGCCACCGCCGGCCGCGCCGACCACACGCGGGTCCGCTTCGACTGGGACCTGATCCCCGCGCTCCTGTCCGACCCGTCGCGGGTGCCGGCCGCGGTCTACGGCTGGGGCACGCCGGACCTGGCCTTCGGCAAGCTCGCCGAACTGCTCGCCGGGCTCGTCTCGGGCCTTGGCCTGCCGGTGACGCTCGACCGCCTGTCGGACGACGAAATCGCGCCCCTGCACGCCGGTGCGACCCAGCCACCGGACGAAACCGCCGGCCAGGGCCTGACCCTGATGCTCGGCGAGATCGCCCTGCCCGGCGGGGTGGTGGCGCCGCTCGGGCTCCAGCTCACCGGGCTGCCCGCCGACGGTGCCGCGTTGCCCGGCATGATCCTGCTGCCGCAGGTGCCGGACGGCGTCGACGCGGCTGTCCCGCTCGGCGGCGACTGGACGCTCGTCGTGCGCGCCGGCACGGATCTGGGCCGGCAGCTCGCCGTGTTCGCACGGCCCGGGGACGTCGGCGTGCGCTACCCGGGCGCACCCGGCCGGCCGCTGCCGGGTGCCGGGTTCGGGGTGTCGCTCGTGTTCGCCCCGGACACCGCCGTCCGGTTGTTCGGCCAGCCCGGCCAGACCCGCCTGGAACTGACCGGGGCGACGCTCGACGCGGCCGTCGACGTGCGTGGCGGCGAACCGGAGATCGGGTTCCGCGCCGCCGTCGACGGGCTGGCGCTCGTGCTCAGCGCCGCCGGGGCGGACGGATTCCTCGCCACCCTGCTGGGCGACACCGAGCTGCGGGTGGCGATCCCCGCCGAACTCGCCTGGTCGAGCCGTTCGGGGCTGCGGTTCAGCACCCAGGCCGGGCTCGAAGTGACCGTCGACCCGGACCTGGACCTCGGGTTCACGCACGTCGACCGCGTCACCCTGGCCGTGAAAGCCGACGTGGGCGACGGGACGGCCACCTCGCTGGCGGTCCGGGCCCAAGCGGCGTTCTCCGGCACCTTCGGCCCGTTCTCCTATGTCGTCGACGGCTTCGGTGTCGAGCTCCCGGTCGCCTTCACCGAGGGCAACGCCGGTCCGTTCGACGTCGGGCTGCGCGTCACACCGCCGACCGGGGCCGGGCTGGCGGTGGACGCCGGTGTGATCTCCGGTGGCGGCACCCTCTCGTTCCACCCGGAACGCGGGGAGTACTCCGGCTCGCTCGACCTGGAACTGGCGGACTTCGTGGCCGTCAAGGCGATCGGCGTGATCAGCACCCGTCAGCCCGACGGATCCCCGGGGTTCTCCCTGCTGATCGTGCTGACCGCCGAGTTCGGCACCGGACTGCAGCTGGGGGCGGGCTTCACGCTGCTGGCCGTCGGCGGTCTCGTCGGCCTCAACCGCGGGATGAACCTCGCCGCGCTGGTCGAAGGCGTCCGCACCGGCGCGATCGAATCCGTCGCGTTCCCCAAGGACGTCGTCGCCAACGCGCCGCGGATACTCTCCGACCTGGCCAAGTACTTCCCGCCCGAACAAGGCACCTTCCTCATCGGGCCGATGGCCAAGATCGGCTGGGGCACGCCCACCCTGGTGACCGTCTCGCTCGGCGTGATCATCGAAATCCCGGGCAACATCGCGGTCCTCGGCGTCGTGAAGGCGGCGCTGCCCACCGCCGACAAGCCACTGCTGGTCGTGCAGGCCCAGTTCGTCGGCGCTCTCGAACTCGACAAGTCCCGGCTGTGGTTCTTCGCGAAACTCTTCGACTCCCGCATCCTGACCATGACCATCGACGGCGGCATGGGCGTGCTCGTGGCGTGGGGTGACAACCCCGACCTCGTCCTCACCGTCGGCGGCTTCCACCCCGCCTACCGGCCACCGCCACTCCCCTTCCCGATCCCCGACCGGCTCACGGTCGACATCCTCAACCGCAACAACCAGCTCATCCGCGTCGCCGGATACTTCGCCGTCACCAGCAACACGGTCCAGTTCGGCGCGAAAGCCGAGCTGAGGCTGGGGTTCAGCGCGTTCCGCGTGGAAGGACACCTCGGGTTCGACGCCCTGTTCCAGCTTTCGCCGTTCCGGTTCGCCATCCACATCGACGCCCACGTAACCCTCAAGGCCTTCGGCGTCGGCGCGTTCGGCATCGACCTCGACTTCCAGCTCGAAGGCCCGGCACCCTGGCGAGCCCACGGCAAGGGCTCGATCGGGTTCCTGTTCTTCTCGATCTCGGCCAACTTCGACATCACGTGGGGCGAAGACCGCGACACGACCTTGCCGCCCGTCGCCGTGCTTCCGTTGCTGGCCAACGAAATCGGCAAGACCGAGGGCTGGGAGACCCGGCTGCCCTCCGGCGGGAACCGGGCCCTGGTCAACCTCCGGGAGCTGCCCGACACCGGCGAACTCGTCCTGCACCCCCTCGGCACCCTGTTCGTCCGGCAGCGCGCCCTGCCCCTGAACGTGCGGCTGGACCGCGTCGGCGGGCAGAAAGCCGGTGACGGCAAGCGGTTCACCGTCAACCCGGTCGGCGACAGCGGCTTCACCCGGGTTTCGGACACCGGTGACCGCTTCGCCATGGGGCAGTTCCAGACCCTCTCCGACGCTGCCGCCCTGTCCCGGCCGTCCTACGAGACCCAGGACGCCGGGCTCGAACTGACGGGCGCGGCCACCTTGGCCACGGCCCGCGTCGTCCGCCGCAGCGCCCGCTACGAACTGCACGTCATCGACAGCACAGCGACCCAGGCGACGGCTAGCGCGACCGCCGTGGCCGTGCCGCAGAAGCGGTTCCACAGCGTCAGCGGACCGGTCTTCGACGAACTCACCCGCGGCAGCAGCACCAGTCGCGCGGCGCTGTCGGCCCGCCAAGCCGCGCAGAAGCAGCCGTTCGCGGCGCAGGACACTGTCCGCGTCACCGAGCAGCGGTTCGTCGTCGCGTACCTGAAGAGCAACCGGCAGGCGTTCCCGCCCGCCGGGCCGGGCCGGGCGTCCCGCGCCGCGGCGGCGACCTTCCGCAGCCGGACCACGGCGGAGGACGCGCTCGCCGACTTCGTCACCGCGGACCGGGGGCTGGACGGCCTGCTGCACGTGATCCCGGTGGCGGAAGCGGCGGTGGCACCGGGCGTGCCCGGCACGTGGTCCGACGCCGGGCCGCTGCCGGTGCCCGCGGCCGAGTCCGACGCGGTCCGGCTCGCCGACGGCCGCGTGCTGGTGGCCGGCGGCACCGGCCCGGACGGGGCGCCGCTTGCCGGCACCGCGTTGTTCGACCCGACCGCCGACGCGTGGTCGGCCGGACCGCCGTTGACGACCGGACGCCGGCTGCACACCACGACCCGGCTCGCCGACGGCCGGGTGCTCGTGGCCGGCGGCGGCGCGCACGCCTCGGCCGAGGTCTTCGACCCCGCCGCGGGCGTTTGGACCCTCACCTCCGCGATGAGCACGGCCCGCCACGGCCACACGGCGACCGCGCTGCCCGACGGCCGGATCCTCGTCACCGGGGGCAGCGGGGTCCGGCCCGGGCAGGAGGACGGCGCGCTCGCGTCGGCCGAGCTGTTCCACCCGGCCACCGGGACCTGGACCGCGGCCACCCCGATGGGCGACGCGCGCAGCGGGCACCAGGCGGTCGTCCTCGACGACGGCCGGGTCCTCGTCATCGGCGGGGCCGCCCCCACCGGGAACGGCCGGGAGGAAGCACTGGCCTACTGCGAGCTGTACAACCCGGACAAGAACGAGTGGACCGCCACCGGAACCCTTGCTCAGGCGCGAAAAGGCCATCAGGCAACGGTGCTGCCCACCGGGTGGGTGCTCGTCACCGGCGGCGACCCGGTCGTCGCCGCCGACGGCACCGTCGACCCGCACAGCCTGGCCACCGCCGAACTGTTCGACCCCGCCTTGCAGAAGTGGTCCGCCGCGGCGGACCTGCCCGGTGGCGGCCGTACCCGCCACCGGAGCCTGCTCCTGCGCTCGGAACTCGTCCTCGTGCTGGGCGGGACCGGGGCGCCGGAAGCGACGGCGGGCTACCGATCCGTCCTCGCCTACGACCCCGCCGACGGCTCGTGGTCCACAGTGGACGGCCTGGGTACCGGCCGGTCCGGCTTCGCCGTCGCGGAATTGGCCGACGACCGGGTCCTGGTCGCCGGTGGGACCGCGATCAAGGGCGCGGCCGCCGAAAACCCGGAAGCCGGTACGCCGGCCCAGCGCAGTGAGGTGCTCATACCGTGACTCCGCACCAGGATTTCCGCCTGCTGATCGGCCCGGAGCCGTTCGACCCCGTCGACGTCGCCCCCGGCGCGCTCGCGCCGGGCAAGAAGGCGACGATCGTCCAGTTCACCGCCGCGCTGACCGAGCCGGACGTGACCCGCCTGAAGAGCGCGTACGGCCTGGTCCTCGACCGGCTCATCCCGAACCTGGCCTACCTCGAACGGCTCGATGACACGACCGTCACCAAGGTGCGGGCCGACTTCCTCGTCCGGACCTGCACCGCGCTGGACCCGGCGCTGAAGCTCGCCCCGTGGATCCCCGCCACCGGCACGCCGCTCGAGCTGATCGTGACCCTGTTCGACGACACTGACCTCGCCGCCGCCCGGACGTCGTTGACCGCGGCCGGCGCCCGGGACGTCCAGGTCCTCGACAACCGCGAGATCGGTGCTCACCCCGTCGCGCAGTGCACGCTCGACGACCGGGCGGCGCTGCCGCTGGTCGCAGCGCTCGACGACGTCGTCTGGGTGGCGCCGGAGCAGGCCACTGTGGACTTCAACGTGGAAGCGGCGCAGACGATTCAGTCCGGCGGGGTCGGCGTGCACGGCGGCACGATCTGGGACCGGGGCCTGCACGGCGAGGGCCAGGTGATCGACATCATCGAGCAGGCCGGCACGATCGACCTGAGCCACTGCTTCTTCGCCGACGACCCGGTGAACATCCCCGGCCCGGCCCACCGGAAGGTCCTCAAGCTCACCTCGAAGGCCGGCACCAAGGTGAGCGAGCACTGCATGTTCGTCGCGGGGATCGCGGCGGGCGACAAACTCACCGATCAGGGAGCGCACCCGCACCGGGGTGGGGCGTGGGCGGCCAAGATCGTCTTCCGCACCCGGGACACCCTCCTGGTGAACATGCTCGACGACGGGATGAAAGCGGGAGCCACGATTCACAACACCAGCTGGGGAGTCGAAAACCAACCACTCTACGACGATACCGCGCGGGACGCGGACGACTTCAGCTTCCGCAACGAAGACCACGTGGTCGTCGGCGCCGGCGCCGACTTCCCCGCGAATGACAACACGCCGCCCGGCATCGCCAAGAACGTGCTCTGCGTCGCGGCGACCGACGCCTTCCCCCTCGAGCGGCACCTGACCGAGGGGGTTCCCGGACCGACACCCCCCGACCGGCGCCGCAAGCCCGACATCATGGCCGTGGGGGCCGGGATCAGCTCGGCGCTGCCGAACTCCTCGCCGACCCCGGGCCCCTACTGCGAGACCGGTCCGCCGAAGGTGACCCAGGCGGCCGCGACGAGCTGGGCGGCCCCGAACGTCGCGGCCGCGGCCGCCCTCGTGCGCCAGTACTTCACCGAAGGGTTTTACCCCCGCGGTGAGAGGCTGGGCAACCGGCCGTTCTTCCCGACCGGTGCGCTGATCCGGGCCGTGCTGCTCAACTCGACCGTCGACGTGACCGCCTCCGATCTCCCCAGCGTCAGTGTCAAGGGCTACCCGACGAACGCCGAGGGCTGGGGACTCATCCGGCTCGATCGGACCCTCTTCTTCCCCGGCAGTCCTCGCAAGTTGTTCGTGAATGACATGCGGCACATCGCCGGCCTGACGCTCGCACAGGTGCAGTCCCGGCACGTATTCGTCAACAGCCTCGTCGAACAACTCAAGATCACGCTGGTGTGGACGGACCGGCCGCCCGCACAGCAGTCCTACCAGCACCCGTCGTGGAACGTGCTCCGGCTGGAAGTGGAGGACCCCCAGGGAACCAGGTACTTCGGCAACGACATCGACGTGCCGACGGGCCTGTCGAAGCCGAACGGGGCCGGTCCGCTGGACCTGGTCAACAACGTCCAGATGGTCATCGTCGACCAGCCGCCCGAGGGGAGCTGGAAGATCAGCGTCCGCGGCTCCGCTGTCTTCGGCACCCAAGGCTACGCACTCGTGGTGTCAGGAGCTCTGACATGACCGACTTCCGCGTGTGGATCGGCCCGGAGCCGTTCGATCCCGCCGAGGTACCGGCGGCCACCGAAGCATTGGCACCGGCCAAGAAGGCGATGATCGTGCAGTTCCGGGCGTCCCTGAACGAGCCCGACGTCGCCCGGGTGAAGGCCGCGTACGGGGTGCGCCTGAACCGGTTCGTCCCGAACTTCTCGTTCCTCGAACGGCTCGACGACGAGACCGCCGCGAGGGTGCGCGCCGACTTCCTGGTGCGCACGTGCATCCCGCTCGATCCGGCGTTGAAGCTCGCCTCCTGGATCCCCTCCGGCACCACCCCGCTCGACCTGATCGCGACCCTGTTCGACGACGCGGACCCCGCCGCCGTCACGGCCGCGCTCGGCGCGCTCGGCGCACGCGACGTCGTGCTCACCGACAACCGGTCCTTCGGGGGCAGCCAGTACGCCGACTTCACCCTCGACGACCGGGCGAAGCTGCCGCTGGTCGCCGCCATCGACGACGTGGTCCTGGTCGAGCCGGTGCCGGAGCGGGCGGTCACCGACCTCCCCGCGGCCCAGGTCTTCCAGTCGGGCGTCGCCGGCCTGAACGCCACCCCGATCTGGGACCAGGAGCTGCACGGCGAGGGCCAGATCCTCGGGCTCATCGACGAGGGGCACCTCGACCTGAACCACTGCTTCTTCAACGACGCCAAGGAAGCCAAGGCCGGCGAAGACCACCGCAAGGTGCTCGCCATGTTCGACCAGAACGACGTCGGGACTTCGCCGCACTTCATGTTCGTCGCAGGGATAGCGGCCGGCGACTCCCTCGACAAGAACGGCAAGGGCGGCGTCCACGAGCACCGAGGTGGCGCCTGGGCGGCCAAGATCGCCTGCCACAGCTTGAACGACATGTTAGGTGCGGTGGCAGTCAAGTTCCTGGTCATCCTCGGCAGGCTCAAGGACGCGGGTGCGTTCATCCACACCAACAGCTGGGCCGGCGGCATCCCGGCGTACAACGTCGACGCCGTCAACGCGGACACGTTCAGCTTCGAGAACGAGGACCACGTGGTGATCGCCGCCGCGGCGAACACGAACAACCACGTCACCGGCAACGGCGCGCCCGGGATCGCGAAGAACGTGCTGTGCGTGGCCGCTTCCCAGGGCCCGCCCGACCAGATGAGCTTCGGCAGCGGGAAGCCCGGGCCGACCACCGACGGGCGCCGCAAACCCGATCTCATGGCGGTGGGCAACGGCATCCAGTCCGCGTCCTTGAAGCAGAACTCGACCGCCCTGTACTGCGACGCCGGCCCCTATTTCAAGAGCCCGGAGCTGGCGGCCACGAGCTGGGCGACCCCCAACGTGGCGGCCGCGGCCACTCTCGTGCGCCAGTACTTCACCGAGGGGTGGTACCCCGGTGGTGAGAAGCGGGGTGACCACCACCTGGTCCCGACCGGCGCCCTGATCAGGGCCGTGCTGCTCAACTCGACCACCAACATGACCGGCATCCCGGGCTACCCGTCCGACGTCGAGGGCTGGGGGCAGATCCAGCTCGACCGCACCCTCGTCTTCAAGGACGGCCGCGCTCGCCGGCTGCTGGTGAACGACGTGCGGCACGCCGCCGGGCTGTCGCTGGGGACGAAGGTCACGCGACGCTTCTTCGTCGGCAACGACCACGAACAGCTCAAGATCACGCTCGTGTGGACGGATCCGCCCGCGGCCGAGTCCTCGACCCAGCCCTCGCGGAACGTCCTCAAGCTGACGGCCCAGGACGCGCTGGGCGTCAGCTACCTCGGAAACGACTTCGACACCGTGGCCGGTGTGTCCCGCGTAGGCGGGGCCGGCACCCAGGACCGGCTCAACAACGTCCAGATGATCGTCGTCGACAAGCCGTTCACCGGCCCTTGGACCATCACCGTCAGCGGCACCGTCGTCTTCGGCGCACAGGGTTACGCCCTGGTCGTCACGGGCGCATGACATGAACGACTCCAGCACCGAGCCCGTCGGAGGCACCGGATGGCACTGACCGTCGAAACCCTGATGCTCGAAATCGGACGCGCGTTCGCGCCGCTCGAACAACGCCTTCGTGGTGGCGAAATCCCGCTCCTGTTCGCCGAGATCGGGCTGCCCGCGCCCGACGTCGTGCTCGGCGCGCAGGCCGTGCAGAACGCCGTCGGCGGCGCCGCGACCGCGCTGAGCACCCTGCCGCGCGTGGTGACGGACCTGGCCGCGGCGATCGACGCCCGCGACACCGCCAAGATCACCGCGGCGGTGGCCGCCGCGGTGCCGATCGTCAAGTCGGTCGCCACGGCCGTCGACGTGGTGTCGACCGCGATCACCGCGGCGGCGAGGACGGCGGGTCCGGGCCGGGCCGAGGTCGAGGCGTTCGCCGCCGAACTCGCGCAACGGCTCTTCGGCTTCGCGCTCATCACCTACCTCGAAGACCGGCTGCCGGTCGCCGGGTACCTGCTGGGCCTGCTCGGGATCCTCGAGTCGACGCCGCTGGCCGCGACGCCCGCGGCGCCGGCGCACGTCCGCCGCGTCCTGCGGGTGGACCGGGTGACCGCGCTGCTGCGCGACCCGGTCGGCGTGCTCGCCGACCTCTACGCCTGGGGCAGCCCGGAGTTCGACTGGAACCTGCTGCTGCGGCGGCTCTCGATCTTCCTCGGCGCGGTCACGGACTTCGCCTTCGTGCAGACCGGCCCGCCGCCGTTCCTGCGCATCGCCGGGGTCGACGTCGGCGTCACGGATGATCCCGTCCCCGGTGTCGACGCCCAGTTGCGCCTCGCCGCCGACGAGCACCTGGACCTGACCATCCCGATCGGTGACACGGTCGCGCTGGTCGTGACGTCCGACGCGGCGCTGGAAGAGAAGGCCGCCGTCGAACTGCTGCCACCGGCGCAGCTGCGGGTCGTCCCGCCGGCGGCCGAAGTGCGCGGCGGGGTGCGGCTGGGCCTGCAGGCGCCGTACGCCGACGGGGCGCCGCCGATCGTCGTCCTGGGCACGGCGGGTGGTTCGCGGATCGAGGCGCGGCGCCTGCGCGCGACGGTCGGCGCGGATCTCGTGTGGAACCCCACCGAGCGGCGGGCCGACGGCGCGCTGGTGTTCGAAGCCGCCGTCGAGGGCGGCAAGGTCGTGCTGGACCTGGCGGAGGCGGACGGCTTCATCAGTACCCTCCTGCCCGCCGGAAAGCTCGAGTTCGACGTCGACTTCGTGCTGACGTGGTCGTCCGCGACCGGGTTGCGCTTCAAGGGGTCCGGCGGCGCCGAGGTGGACGTCCCGGTCGACCTCACTGCCGGACCGGTGACCCTCACGGGCCTGCACCTGGCGCTGCTGCTGGGGGCCGGCGGCGTCACGTTCGAGGCGTCCGGCTCGATCACCGCCCAGCTCGGCCCGGTCTTCGCGGCCGTCGCGCGGACGGGTGCCGTGCTGCGCCTGGAGCAGCCCCCGAGCGGCGGCAGCCTGGGGCTCGCCGACTTCACCGTCGGGTTCAAACCGCCCACCGGCGTCGGCCTGTCGGTCGACGCGGGCGGGATCTCCGGCGGCGGCACCCTTTCGTTCGACCCGGACCGCGGCGAGTACTCCGGCTCGCTGGAACTCGAGTTCGCGGACTTCCTCGCGCTGAAGGCGATCGGGCTGATCACCACGCGCCAGCCGGACGGTTCGCCGGGTTTCTCCCTGCTGATGGTCCTCACCGCCGAGTTCGGCAGCGGCATCCAGCTGGGGTACGGCTTCCGGCTGCTGGCGGTCGGCGGCCTCATCGGGCTCAACCGCGGGATGAACCTGGCCGCGCTGGTCGAAGGCGTCCGCACCGGCGCGATCGAATCCGTCGCGTTCCCGAAGGATGTCGTCGCCAACGCGCCGCGGATCCTCTCCGACCTGGCCCGGTTCTTCCCGCCCGAACAGGGCACCTTCCTCATCGGGCCGATGGCCAAGATCGGCTGGGGCACACCGACGCTGGTGAGCATCTCGCTGGGGGTGATCATCGAGATTCCCGGCAACATCGCCGTGCTCGGCGTCCTCAAGGCCGCGCTGCCCACCGAGGACGATCCCCTGCTCGTGGTCCAGGCGCAGTTCGTCGGGGCTCTGGAGCTGGACAAGTCCCGGCTGTGGTTCTTCGCGAAGCTCTTCGACTCGCGCATCCTGACGATGACCATCGACGGCGGGATGGGGGTGCTGGTCGCGTGGGGTGACAACCCCGACCTGGTGCTGACCGTCGGCGGCTTCCACCCGGCCTACCGGCCGCCGCCGCTGCCGTTCCCGATCCCCGACCGGCTGTCGGTCGACATCCTCAACCGCGCCAACCAGCTGATCCGCGTCTCCGGGTACTTCGCCGTCACCAGCAATACCGTCCAGTTCGGTGCGAAAGCCGAGCTGCGCCTGGGGTTCAGCGCGTTCCGCGTCGAGGGGCACCTCGGGTTCGACGCCCTGTTCCAGCTTTCGCCGTTCCGGTTCGCGATCCACGTCGGCGCGCACGTGACGCTGAAGGCGTTCGGCGTGGGCGCGTTCGGGATCGATCTCGACTTCCAGCTCGAAGGCCCGGCGCCGTGGCGGGCGCACGGCAAGGGTTCGATCGGGTTCCTGTTCTTCTCGATCTCGGCGAACTTCGACATCACGTGGGGTGAGAACCGCGACACGACGCTGCCGCCCGTCGCGGTACTCCCGTTGCTGGCCGGCGAAATCGGCAAGCTCGAAGGCTGGGACACCCGGTTGCCGTCCGGGAACAGCCGCACGCTGGTCAACCTCCGGCAGCTGCCGGAGACCGGGGAGATCGTGCTGCACCCGCTCGGCACGCTGTTCGTCCGGCAGCGCGCGCTGCCCCTGGGCGTCCGGCTGGACCGCGTCGGCGGGCAAAAAGCCTCGGACGGCAAACGGTTCACCGTCAACCCGGTCGGCAACACCGGCCTCAAGCGGGTGTCGTTCACCGGCGACCGCTTCGCGATGGGGCAGTTCCAGACCCTGTCCGACGCCGCCGCGCTGTCCCGGCCGTCCTACGAAACGCAGGACGCCGGCCTGGAGCTGACCGCCGACGCCGCCCTCGCGACGGCTCGCGTCGTCCGCCGCAGCGCCCGCTACGAGCTGCACCTGATCGACAGCGCCGCGACCCCGCGGCTGACCAGGCTGGCCGTGCCGCAGAAGCGGTTCCACAGCGTCAGCGGACCGGTCTTCGACGAACTCACCCGCGGCAGCAGCACCAGCCGGGCCGCCCTGTCGGCCCGGCAAGCCGCGCAGAAGCAGCCGTTCGCGGCGCAGGACACCGTCCGCGTCAGCGAGCAGCGGTTCGTCGTCGCGTACCTGAAGAGCAACCGGCAGGCGTTCCCGCCCGGCTCGATCGCGCGGCCGGGCCGGACCACCGTGACGACGTTCCGCAGCCGGGCGACCGCCGAGGACGCGCTCGCGGACTTCGTGGCCGCGGACCGCGGGCTGGACGGCCTGCTGCACGTGATCCCCGCCGCCGAAGCGGTGGGCACCGCCGGCGTCCCGGGCACCTGGTCCGCCGCGGGTGTCCTGCCGGCTCCGGTGTCCACTGTGGACGCGGTGCCGCTGGCCACCGGTCGCGTGCTGCTCGCCGGCGGGACCGGTCCGGGCGGCGCCGCCGTCGCCACGACGACCCTGTTCGACCCGACCGCCGACTCGTGGGCCACCGGACCGGCCCTGGGCACCGCCCGCCGCGGGCACACCACGACCCGGCTCGACGACGGCCGGGTGCTCACGGCCGGCGGCCGCGGCCCGAACGCCGTGCTCGCGACGGCCGAGGTGGCCGACCCCGCCGCGAGCGCGTGGAAGCCGGCGGCGCACCTGGGTGTCGCCCGGCACGGCCATTCCGCGACGAAGCTGAGCGGCGGCCGGGTGCTGGTCGCCGGCGGCAGCGGTGTGCGGGCCGGGCAGGACGACGGCGCCCTCACTGCCTGCGAGGCGTTCGACCCCGGCACCGGCACCTGGGCGGCAGTGCCGCCGATGACCGACGCGCGCACCGATCACCGGGCCGTCCTCCTGCAGAACGGTGACGTCCTGGTCGTCGGCGGCGCGGTCCCGTGCGGGAGCGGCCGGCGCGGGCAGCTCGCCTACTGCGAGGTGTTCGACCGGGCGAAGCAGGACTGGGTCGTCACCGGCAGCCTCGCCCAGGCCCGCACCGGGCACCAGGCAACGCTGCTGCCGGACGGCACGGTCCTGGTCACCGGCGGCGACGCGGTCGTCGCGCCCGACGGCACGTTCGACCCGCACGGCCTCGCCACGGCCGAGCGGTACCACCCGAAGGACGGCACGTGGCGCGCGGCGGCCCCGATGCCGGGTGGCGGGCGCACCGGACACCGGGCCCTGCTGCTGAGCTCCGGGGTCGTCCTGGTGACCGGCGGCACCGGCGCCCCGGAACGAACGGCGGGCTACCGCTCGGCACTGCTCTACGACCCGGACCAGGACACCTGGACGACGGTCTCGGGCCTGCTCACCGGCCGCTCCGGCCACGCCGTCACCGAGTTGCCCGACGACCGGGTGCTCGTCGCCGCCGGTGTCGGCGGCCCCGACCCCGCCGGAACCGGCGAGGTGCTCATCCCATGACGTCTGCGAAGGAAACCACGATGACCACTCCCACCGCGCCCGTCGGCACCTGGACCGGCGCCCCCGACCTGCCCACCCCCGCCGCCTGGTACGGCCAGCACGACGGCGCGGTCGCGCTCGGCGACGGGATCGTCCTGGTGGCCGGCGGGGCGGACGCCGGCGGCGCCGCGCTCAGCACCGCCGCGACGCTCGACACGACGTCCGACCCCCTCGGCGCGTGGACCGCGACCGGCACGCTGCGCTCACCCCGGCAGCTGCACACGCTCACCCGCCTGAAGGACGGGACCGTCCTCGCCGCCGGCGGCCTCGGCGGCTCGTCCCCCACCGGGCCCGGGCTCGGCACCGCCGAGATCTACCACCCGGACGGCAACCAGTGGACCTTCACCACGGGCCCGATGCTCACCCCCCGCTGGGGCCACAGCGCCGTGCTGCTGGACGACGGCTCGGTGCTCGTCGCCGGCGGCAGCGCGGCCCGCCCCGGCGGGAGCGTCACGGCCCTGCGTTCGGCGGAGCGCTACACCCCGGGCGACGGCAAGTGGCACGAAGCCCCGGCCATGACCGACGCCCGCACCGGGCACACCGCCGTCGCGCTCGACAACGGGATGGTCCTGGTCGTCGGCGGTGTCCTGCCGGTGGGTGTCCCCGACGACCCCGCGCTCGCGTTCTGCGAGCTGTACGACTCCGTCAAGAAGCTCTGGGCCCCGACCGGTTCCCTGCTGCGCGCCCGCCGGCACCACCAGGCGACCGCGCTGTCCGGCACGACCGTGCTCGTCACCGGCGGGACCGCGCCGGGCTCGCCGGGCACCGCGCCGTACGACCCGTTCAGCCAGCGCGCGGCCGAGGTGTTCGAGCTGGGCAGCGGGAAGTGGACGGAGGTGAAGCCGATGCCGGCCGGGCGGGCGTTCCACCGCGCCGTCCCGGTCGGCCCGGGCCGGGTGCTGGTCGTCGGCGGGGCCGCGAGCGACCGCGACGAAGCCGGCTACCGCAGTGCGTTCCTCTACGACGCCGGCGAAGACGAGTGGACGCCGGCCACCGGGCTCGAGACCGGGCGGTGGTCGTTCGCCGCCGCGCCACTCGACGACGGCGGGGCGGCGATCGCCGGCGGGGTGCTCCGGTCCGGGCTGGCCGCCGCGGACCCGGCCGTCACCGAGCTGACCCCGGCCGCGGAGCTGTTCGCCGGCGGTGCCGCGTGAGCGCGAACGCCTACACGTTCCTGCCCTGGCTGCGGTCGGGGATCAGCACCCAGGTGACGACCCCGCCGCAGGCCGGCGTGCGGGCCACCGTCAAGGTGCAGCTCATGGTGTCGGGTGACCCGATCACCGGGCACGACACCCTCACCCAGCCGGTGAACCGCGACGTCCAGCTGTACGGGCCCGGCGACGTCGTCGGCGTCGACCCGCGGGCGATCTCGCGCACCGAACCGCGGCCCGGCGTACCCAACGTCGAGCCGAACTACCTGGCGCACATCGAGTTCTCCGAGGAGGACTTCCTCTGGCGCTACAGCCCGGCCGCCGCGGACGGGCACACCGCCCGGCTCACGCCCTGGCTGGCGCTGGTCGTGCTCGCCACCGGCAGCGAGTTCACCGAGGTCCCGGCGACCGGCGGGCCGCTGCCCGCGATCACCGTCGCGGACCCGGCCGGCACGCTGCCGCCGGCGGACCAGCTCGGCGCGTGGGCGCACGTGCACGTCAACGGCTCGCTGGCCGACCCGGTCGCCACCGACGGCACGGTCGCCGCGCTGGCCGCGCTCGCCGAAGTGGTGCGCACCAACGCCGACAACGCCTGTTCCCGGTTGATCTGCCCGCGCCACCTGGAGCCGGGCACCGCGTACGAGGCATTTCTGGTACCGACGTTCGAGTCCGGCCGGCTCGCGGGGCTCGGCCTGGACCCGGCGGTGGCGCCGAACGCGCTGTATTCGAGCTGGGGCCCGCACTACGCGAACCGCCCGGCCGAAGGCGTCCTGCCGTACTACCACCGCTGGGCCTTCGCCACGGGCACCGCGGGCGACTTCGAGTTCCTGGTCCGGCTGCTCCGCCCGCAGGCCCCGGATCCGCGGATCGGCCGGCGGGACCTCGACGTCCACGGGGATCCCGGCCTCGACCTGCCGCCCATCACCGACCAGGGCGGGGTGCTGCCGCTGCGGGGCGCGCTGAAGGTGCCGGAACGCGCCGGCGACCCGATCGACCCGGCGGACAACTGGGACCACTTCGTCGACACCGGAGAAGCCCCGCCCTACCCGCACCCGTTCGAGCAGGCCATGGCCGGCCTGCTCAACCTGGCCGACGACTACCAGCGCCACGAGCCGGAGGCGGCCCACGCCGCGAGCCTCGCGGCGACCGCCGGCCCGGACCCGGTGATCACGCCGCCGCTGTACGGACGCTGGCACGCGCTGACCACCCGGCTGCTGGACGACGAGGACGGCAACCCGGTCTCGCCGGAGGTCCTGCGCGGCTGGCTGCACCGGCTCAACCTCGACCCGCGCTTCCGGATCGCGGCGAACCTCGGCACCCAGGTCGTGCGCGCCCGCGACGAGGAGCTGATGGCCGCGGCCTGGGCCCAGGTCGGCGACGTCCTGGTCGCGAACGGCCGGATCCGGGCCGCCCAGCTCGCCCGCGAGGTCGGGAACGTGTTGCAGGCCAAGCACATCGACCCGCCTTCGGGTGGTGGGCCTGCGGCGCTCGCGGCCGCGCCGGCTTCGGCGCCGGGCCGGTCGCTGACGCTCACCGCGCCCGCGCATTCCCGGGTGACGACCGCGGCGAGCAGCGGAAACTTCGCCGCCGCCGCCGCGGGCGAGGCCGGCCTCGTCGCCGATCCGGCGAACCAGGTCGCCGTCGGGTTCCGGGTGGCCAGCAGCCGGGTCGCGACCGCGCCCGTGTCGCCCGCGATGCGCCGCATCACCCGGCCCGGCTCGCGGCTGATGCGCACCCTGCCCTTCCCCGGCCAGTCCGCGGCCGCGCTGCTGTCCAGAATGGACGCTCCCGTCGACCCGGTCGTCGCGGCGCCGGTCAAGGTCACCCCCGGTGCGCTCGTCACGCCCCGGGACCTGGTGGCCACCCTGCACCCGACCCGGCCACCCGACGCGGATCCCGTCGGTTCGCTGCCGCTCAGCCCGGACTTCGTGCTGCGCGGTATCGGTACCGGGCCCACGCCGCACGCCGGTACCGCCGACAGCGCCGAGGCGCAGCGGTTCAAGGCCGCGCTGCGCGAACTCCACCAGGGCTTCGACGCGGGCGTCGCGGTCGGCCACGTCAAACCCGCGCCGCCGCTGGACCTCGTCGAGACGACCACCTCGGTGCTCAGTGGGCTGCGCGCCGACGAGACCGTGCCTCGCGCGCTGCTCGAAGGTTCGGTCAGCCTGCCCGAGCGGCTCCGGCCGTTCGCCGCCGCGTTCATCGAGGCGATGGCCTATCCGGTGTTCGACGTGCCCACCTACCGGACGCTGCTGGACACCTCGGTCGACAGCCTCGTCCCGAACCTGAGCCTGCTGCCGCCGAACTCGATCACGCTGCTGGCGAACAACCGCGAGTTCATCGAGTCCTTCCTCGTCGGCCTCAACCACGAGATGGCCCGCGAACTGCTGTGGCGGGAGTACCCGACCGACCAGCGCGGGACGCCGTTCCGGCAGTTCTGGGACCCGGTCGCGACGCTGCCCGTACCGGACGAGACCGCCGGGCAGCGGCGGGAGCGGGGCTACGACATCCCGCCGATCCACGAGTGGCCGCCCACGACCCCGTTGGGGGACAACGAAAACCGGCGGCCGGACGACCCGCGCCCCGGTGGCCCGCAACGCGACGACCTCGTCCTGGTCGTGCGCGGCGAGCTGCTCAAGAAGTACCCGACGGCCGCGATCTACGCGCAGCGCGCGCAGTTCCCCGGGAACGACCCGAGCCGGCCCCGGGAGCTGGTGGACCTGCCGGCCGGCGGCCTGCCGTCGCCGGAACAGGTCCGGCTGCCCCGGTACGAGGCGAAGGTCGAGCCGGACATCTACCTGCTCGGCTTCGACCTCGACGCCGACGAGGCGCTGGGCACGCCGGGCGTCGACCCCGGCTGGTTCTTCGTGCTGAAGGAACGCCCCGGCGACCCGCGCTTCGGCGTCGACGACGGGCCGCCCACCCACGTCGAGGTGTGGAACGACCTCACCTGGGACGACGTCGACCCCGGCCGGAGCGGGTTCCTCGAGCTGGACCCGGCCGTCCAGGTCGCCCTCGGCGACTTCGACCACTCGGGCGACGACCGCGAGAAGCAGGACCAGCGCGCCGAAGACGAGAACCTGCCGCTGTGGTTCTCGGGCCTCGGTTCGGCCGACCTCGCCTACATCCTTTTCCAGGTCCCCGTGATGGTGGCCGTGCACGCACAGGAGATGTTGCCGCGATGACCGCCTTGAGTGACGACTTCCCGGTCCTGCTCGGGCCGGTCCGGCTCGAAACCCGGTTCACGCCGACCGAGCTGCTGGTCCGGGTGTTCCCCGACGAGTGGTCGGTGGACAAGTTCGAAACGAAGCCGACGGCAGCCGAGATCGGCGCGGTCGACGCCTACTGGACCGCCCGGTGGGCCGCCGCGAAACGGCCGGTCCCGCTGGACGCCGCGTGGCGGGAGCTGACCGGGCGGGTGGCCGCGGGGCGCGCCGCCTGGCTGCTGACCACCCGGGTTCCCGCCAACCCCGCCGACGAGCCGAGCGGGCTTCCCGCCACCACGGTCGTGCTCGTCGTCCGGAGCACGGCCGCGGTGGCCACGAACGACCGAGCACCGACCGTCGCCTACTGGACCGCGGTGTGGCGCGCCCACGGCGACCGGCTGCTGCTGCGGCAGGCCGACGCCGCCCTGCGCGTCGCGGTCGGCGGCAACGACACCCGGGCGAACGCGATCCGCGCCCGCCGTCCGTCCGGAGTGGACGGTGCGCCGGTGACCCCGGGCGACGACGTGTCGGTCGCGTTCCTCGTGCTTGCGGCGCCCGCCGCGAACAGCACCGCGGCGGATTCGTGGACCCAGCCGGCGCGGGCCGGGCTGCTGCCGGACCGCTTCCAGGTGCGCGGGTACCTCGGGGGCCGTCAGGTCGTTTCGGTCACGGGGGCGGCGGTGCCGGCGACGCTGCCGGTCAGCCCGGACCCGCGCGCCACCGCCGCCGCCGACCAGATCAGCGTGAACGAGCAGACCGGGGCCCTGCACGTCCCGGACGAGCTGCGCTGGCTGACCGAGTTCGACCGCGCGGTCGCGGTCGGGATGGGCGTGCGGATCCCGCTCACCGACGAGATCCGCGGCGGGCTCGACCGGCTCGTCGCGTTCGGGCTGCGCGAGCAGTCGACACCGGTCAAGACCGCGACCGACCTGGCCGAGCTCATCAAGCGGCAGCTGCGCAGCCCGGACGGGTTCAGCCTGCTGCCGCAGGGCACGCCGACGAACAACACCGACGCGCTCGACGCCGGGCAGGACGCGGAAGACGAGGCCGCCGCGGCGCTGCGCAGCACGACCGGCGCGGCCGCGGCGGCGGCAGCGGACTGGACGACCCGGACCGACGGCCGGGTGTTCGCCGACCTGCTCGGCCTCGACGCGGGCGTGCTCACCGGGATGCCGAACGCGGACGGCACCGACCAGCGCGACGCGCGGGCCGCCAACACCGCGCTGTGGCCGGCGACCTGGGGCTACTTCCTGCAGACCGCGCTGAACCCGCTGCTCGGCCCGGCCGCGGTCGCCGCCACCCGTGACTTCTTCCTGAAGTACGTCTCCGGCCGCGGCCCGCTGCCGGCCGTCAAGATCGGGCGGCAGCCCTACGGCATCCTGCCGACGACGGTGTTCTCCAAGCTCGCCTACCCCGACTCCGCCACCCACCGCCGTGGGCTCAACAAGGTGCTGACCGCGGTGGGCGTGGACTGGACGGCGGCCGTCGAGCGGGTGCCGCGGCTGGACCCGGACGCGGCCGACCCGCACCAGCGGTTGCTGGACCTCCTGGCGCTGCACCCGACCTCGGCCGAGTACCACCAGCGGTACGCCCAGAGCGTCGAGGACCTCTTCAACCGGGAGAACCTCGGCGGGCTGGGCTCGACCGTGCTGCCGGCGCTCGACGCGCTGGGCCTGCCGGGCCCGGTACGCGCGCTGCTCGCGCGGTTCGGCGAGAGCACCGGCCGGGACCCGGACCTGCTGCGCCGGCTGTTCACCGACTTCCAGCAGCCGATCCTGGCCCCGCTCGTCGACGACCGACCGCTGTCGGAGACCGACCCGATCCGGGACTACACCCCCGACCACAAGAACTACGTGCGCTGGCTGGCCGACCTGGCCGGCGGCGACCCGGCGGCCACCGACCTCGACGCGATCCGGCTGGAGCTCGGTTTCACCGACGACACCCCGCCGGCGGCGTTGCTCTACCTGTTGCTGCGGCACGCGGTCCTGCTCGGCTGGGACGACGCGGCCCGGGCCCTCGCGGCCGCGGCCGGCGTGCCCGATCTGTCCACAGCGGACTCGCCGTTCGTGCACGTCCACCTCCCGGCGGACGGCGAGCCGACGGCCAGCGAAAGCCGGTTCCGGCTGCTGTACTCCCCCGCGCCCGCCGTCACCGGCGACCAGCAGCAGCTGCTCGTCGACTTCATCCCGGGTGTCCTGCACCAGCCCGGGCCGACCGCCGCGCTGGCCGAGCAGGTCACCGCGCTCGGACTGCTGGCCGGCCTGCCGACGGCCAAGCTGGAGCGGGTGCTCGCCGAGCACCTCGACCTGGCCGCCTACCGCCTCGACGCCTGGCGGCTGGGGCTGGCCACCGAACGGCTGGCCGAGCTGCGGTTCGGGCCTGGCGGCACCGGCACCGCGAAGCCGGGGCTGCACCTCGGCGCGTACGGCTGGCTGGAAGACGTCCGCCCGAGCACGGACCCGCTCACCCCGGTCACCCTCACCGGCCCGCTCGCCACGGTGTTCGCCGGCGGGAAACCGTTGCTGCACGACGAAAAGAACGAAGGCTTCGTGCACACGCCGTCGCCGGGACACGCCCGGACCGCGGCCGTGCTGCGCGCCGGCTACGCCGCCAACCGCACCCCCGAAAACCCCGGCACGTTCGCGGTGAACCTCGGTTCCGGACGTGTCCGCGTCGCGCTCGGCATCCTCGCCGGGATGCGGCAAGGCCAGTCGCTGGGCGCGCTGCTCGGCTACCGGTTCGAGCGCGGCCTGCACGACCGCCACCCCGAAGCCGAGGTCGACAAGTTCATCGCCGGGCTGCGGCTGAAGTTCCCGCTGCGCGCGGGGAAGATCACCGAGACCGCGGCCGAGCCGGACAAGATCACCCAGGTCGAGGCCGGGAACGTCGTCGACGGTCTCGCGCTGGTGCGGCACCTGGCCGGCGCCGGGGTGTCGCAGACCTACCCGTTCGACCTCGGCGGCCTGCTCGAGGCGAACGCCGACCAGGCGAAGGCGATCAGCGACGAAGCGGCCCTGCTGCTGCAGGCCAACGACGCGGTCGCCGACCTCGCCGTCGCCGAGTCCGCCCACCAGGCGCTCGCCGGCAACGTCGAACGGGCCTCGGCGACCCTCGACGCCTACGCCAAGGACGGCCTGCCGCCCGAGCCCACGGTGATCGAGACGCCGCGCAGCGGCACGACCCTCACCCACCGGTTCGGCCTGCGGCTCAAGACCGGCCTCAACCCCGGCGGCGGGGACTCGCCCCGCGCCAAGGCCGAGCCGGCGGTCGACGACTGGCTGCCCAGCCTGCTGCCCCCGTCGCGGTCCGTCGCCGCGCGGGTCACCTGGACCGACGTCAAGGGGAACCCGCACCACCACGACGTCACCCAGGACGAGCTCGACCTGTCCCCGATCGACCTGCTCTGGGTGGTGCGGCCCACCGGCGACCCGGCCATGGCCGAACTCGACGACCGGATCATCGGGGTCGTCGTCGACCGGGAGCACCCGAGCGCGGACGCCGAGCTGACCATCCGCTACACCGAGCGGATCGACGGGAAGATCACGTTCTTCGAGCTGTCCCCGCTGATCACCGCCCTGCGGACGCTGCTGACGACCGGACGGCCGCTGCGCCCGACCGACCTCGTGCCGGCGGCCGGAACCGCCGCGGTGGACCGGAGCCTCGACGACGCCGTCACGGTGCCGAAGAAGCGGCCGGAAGCGGTGCAGGACGCGCTCGACGATCTCGTCGACGACGTGGCCGACTACATCGACGACGTGGCCCGGCTGTACCCGCCGGCGCCCGCGCAACCGCGACGCGCCGAGGTGCTCGATCGCATCGACACGCTGCTCACCCGGTACGCCGGGCTGGTCACCACCGCGGCGGGCTTCGGCGTGGTCCGCAGCGGCTGGGGTGAGCTGATCGCCTGGCGGCGCGGGGTGGCCACGGCGGTGCTGGCCGCGGTGACCGCGACCACCGACCGGATGGCCGGAGCGCTCGCCGCGGCCAACACCCTGCTCACCGCGTACGACGCGCTGCCGAAGTCCACTTCGGACACCGAGCGGATCCGGGTGCTGCGGCAGGCGGAACGGCTGGTCGTCACGACGCCGGCCCTGGATCCGAAGACACCGCCCGAGTTCCGCACGGCGGTCCGCAGGAAGCGGGACGACTTCGCCGAGCGGCTCAAGGACCTGAAGGCGATCCCCGCGGCCGAGCGGCCGACGCTGAGCGAACTGCTCGACGACGTCGGCGACCTGCTGCCGCTGACCGCCTTCGACCCCACCGGGCTCGACCTGACCGCCACCCGGGACCGGGTGGTCGAGTTCGGCCGGGAACTGCTCACCCGGGCTCGCGCGCTGCGCACCGAGATCACCGGCCGGCTGACGGCGGCGGACGCGGCGCTCACCGCGTTCGACCACGCCGAGACCGCGCCGGACCACGCCAAGGCCGCCACCGAGGCGCTGCAGGCGATGCTCGGCACCGACGTCCTCGTGGTGCCCGAGTACGCGCTCCCGAAACAGCTGGCCGAGGACCTGCACGACGCCCTCGACGACAGTGACGACCTGGTCAAGCACCTGACGCAGGCGCCGGTCAACCGGGACTTCCCGGTGGACGACTGGCTGCACGGCATCGCCCGGGTCCGCGACCTGCCCCGGCTCTGGGAACGCGTGGTCCTGCTCAGTGACGCGCTGCGCGGCGACGACGGCCTGCTCGGTGGCAACGCCGACAAGGACGAGGAAACGCGCCTGCAGCCGATCCAGCTGCCGCGGCGGTCCGGCGACCACTGGCTCGGCATGGAGTTCGCGACCGGTGCCGACCTCTCCGAAGACCGGTTGCTGTTCACGGCGCACTACGCGACCGAGCCGTCGCGCAACGCCGGCAGCGAGTGCGGCCTGCTCTTCGACGAGTGGACCGAGGTGATCCCCGCCGAGCGGGAGACCACGAGCATCGCCGTCCACGCGGACAGCCCGGATTCCGAGCCGCCGCAGGCGATGCTGCTGGTGACCCCGCCGGTGAAGACCGGGACCTGGGCCGCCGACGACCTCGTGGCCGCCGTCAACGAAACCTTCGACCTGGCCAAGACGCGGCTGGTCGAACCGGCGCACCTGGACGACACCGGGTACGCGCAGCTCCTGCCGGCCACGGTGCTGTCGGCCACCCGGCAGCCGATCACGATCAGCACCGACCTGGCGATCGCCAACTCCCGCTGGAAGGCAGACCATGAGTGAGCCCCGTATCGCCGATCTCGCCGGCGCGCTGACCCGCCGCGAAAACCCGACGGTCGGGGTCTGGAACCGGCTGGAAGGCCGGCCGCGCACGACCGACTTCTCCCGGGCGTTGCGGGCCGAAGTGCGTGACCCGCTGTGGCTGCTGGCCCGGCAGTGGCAGCTCGGCGAGTTCCAGGGCAGCGACGCCGGTTCACCGGTGACCGCCACCTACTCGGTCACCGCGAGCGCGCCGGGCCGGTTCCGCTCCGACGTCACGCCGGACGGGTCACCGGGCCCGCTGCCGCCGGACCGTCCACTGGAGACGGTCGCGGAGCGCCGGCCGCTACCGTTCGCGTTCGGCGCCGAGCCGATCTCGTTCGACCTGCGCCTGGCGCTGGGCCGCCGGTGGCTGCGGCTGCTCGCCCGGTCGTCGTCGGGGCTGCGGGACTCCGCCGGGCAGTTCGTCACGCTGTACCCGATCGCGGCGCCCGGCCCGGACGACGCCGCGCTGCTCGCCCACCCCGAGGTCTGGGCGGCGACGCTGGCGGTGGCCGGCCGCCGCCTGGACGGTTACCTGCTCTACCAGCACGTCAAGGGAGGCGGACGCGCCTCCGACGGGGTCCGGCGGCTCTCGCCCCAGGAGCGGACCCAGCTGGACGCGCTGGGCTCCCGGCTGACCGGCTGGTTCGACGACCTCATCGACCAGCCCGGCGGCATCAAGCCGGACCGGCCGTCGGGCGATTCGGCGTGGGACCCCCGGCGGCTGGAGCACCGGTTCTCGATCGCCGCCGGCGGTCAGGTGCTGTCCGCGGCGGAGTACCCCGGCGGGGAGCTCGACTGGCACGCGTTCTCCGCCGCGCCGGGGTCGCTGGGCAGCACGCCGGCGCCGGTCACGCTCAACCGGACCGTGTTCCCTTCGCCGGTGCGCTATTCGGGCATGCCGCTGCCCCGCTGGTGGGCGGTGGAGGACGGCAAGACGAACTTCGCCGCGGTCACCCCGGACAGCACCGACCTGGCCCGGCTGATCTTCCTCGAGTTCGCGCTGGTGTTCAGCAACGACTGGTACCAGCTGCCGTGCGACCTGCCGGCCGGCACGCTCGCGTCGGTCCAGGGCCTGTGCGTGACCGACGTGTTCGGCGAGCGGCGCTGGATCACCCCGGCCGGCGCCGCCGAGCACTGGTCGATGTACACCCTCGGCGGCGGCCCCGGCATCCTGCTGCCGCCCGGCACCCCGAAGGTGGCGACCGGCCCGGCGCTCGAGGACGTCGCCCTGGTCCGCGACGAGAGCGCCAACCTGGTGTGGGGCATCGAGCAGACCGTCCGCACGACGACCGGCGAAGGCCGGGCGGGCGACGAGATGGCGGCCGAATCACTCGCGTTCCGCCGCCGGCAGCACCAAGCTCCGGCCACGGACGACGCGCGCGCGCCGATCGCGTACGAGGCGATGAGCTCGGTGCCGGAGAACTGGATCCCGTTCATCCCGGTCCACGTACCCGGGGACAGCCGGGCCGTCCAGCTGCAGCGCGCGGCGATGCCGAGTGAGGTGGACGCGAGCCTGATCCGCCCGAGAACGGCGTTGCTGCGCGAGGGTTTCGACCACGGCGACTCGTACTTCGTCAACGAGGAGGAGGTCCCGAGGACGGGCACCCGCCTGACGGTGGCGTACAACCGGACCCGCACGAAGACCGGCCGGGTGGCGCTCTGGCTGAGCGTCCGCCGCGACGTCGGCCGCGGTGAACGCTCGAGCGGCCTGTCGTTCGACCTGGCGAAAGGAACGTGACCGGGCAACACGGGAGGTCCCGGTCGCGCACGCGGCCGGGACCCGCTCCGGGTCACCGCCGGCTTCGCGACCCGGCGGAGGTTCCGCTCAGGCAGGACCGGCGCACCGGGAAAATCCGGGAAGGCGGGGTTGCTTAGACTGGATCACATGAGCAAGCGCTTAGTAGCCCGTTTCGTAGCACTGGGGGACTCGTTCACCGAAGGCGTCGGGGACGACGACCCGGCCGCTCCGAACGGCGTGCGCGGCTGGGCCGACCGCACCGCCGAGGAGCTCGCGGCCCACGAGCCGGGCTTCCGGTACGCGAACCTGGCCATCCGCGGGAAGCTGATGGGGCAGGTGCTCGCCGAGCAGCTGGAGCCGGCCTTGGCGATGGAGCCCGACCTGGTGACGCTCTACGCGGGCGGCAACGACCTGATGCGGCCGAAGGTCGACATCGACGCGCTGATGGACGCCTACGAGGCCGCCGTCGCGCGGATCCGGGCGACCGGCGCCCGGTTGGTCCTGTTCACCGGGGTCGACGGGGTCGAGGACCCGCTGTTCCGCACGATCCGCGGCCGGGTGGCGATCTACAACGAGCACGTCCGGGGCATCGCCGCCCGCCATGGCGCGCTGCTGGTGGACATGTGGGGCATGCGGCAGCTGCGCGACCGGCGGCGCTGGGCCCCGGATCGCCTGCACCTCAACGCTTTCGGGCACACCGAGGTGGCCATGGCGGTGCTGGACGTCCTCGGCGCGCCGCACCCGTTGACCGCGGCCGAGCTGGGCCCGCGTGAGGTGCTCAGCCCCGCCGAGCGGCGCAGCCGGAACCTGCGGTGGGCGCAGGAACACGCCGTGCCGTGGGTGCGGCGGCGGCTGCGCGGCGAGTCGTCCGGGGACACGATGACCGCGAAGCGGCCGACGCTGGAGCCCGTGGGCTCAGCCGCGCTCCCCCGCTGACGCGCGCGGGCGGAGCCCGTCGAAGAGGATCGCCACGGCCCGGTCGCGCAGGCGCGCGTCCTGGCCGGCGTATTCGGCGGCCCGCGCGGTGCCGATGATCACCGTGATCAGCTCGCCGACGACGAGGTCGGCACGGACCGCCCCCGCGCCCTGCGCCCGGGAGAGCAGCACGCCGAGCGAGGCGATCAGCCGGGCGCCGACGGCGGACTCCGTCTTCGGCACGGTGACGCCGGCCGCGGTGAGCGCCTCGAAGTAGGCGTTCTTGGCACTGGACATCTCGATCCAGCTGGTCAGGAAGCCGAAGAAGGCGCCACCAGGGTCGGCGGACTGCGCCGCGACGACGGTTTCGGCCTCGTCGACGAACCGCTGCAGCCGGGCGTAGAGCACCGCTTCGAGGAGCGCTTCCTTCGTCGGGAAGTGCCGGAAGACGGTGCCGATGCCGACCCCCGCGGCGCGCGCGACCTCTTCGGTGGGCGCCCCGGTGCCCCGGGTGGCGAAGACGCTCTCGGCGGCTTCCAGCACGCGCGCCCGGTTGCGCCGGGCGTCGGCTCGCAGCGGCTTCGACTCGGTGGGCTCAGCGGCGGCGGGGGTCACCACCCGATGGTAGCCGTGCTTCGCCGGGCAGTGCGTCCAGCAGCCGGGCCAGTGCCCGCGGCACGTGGGAGCGCCAGCCGCCGCCCATGATCCGCCGCGACATCCGCTGGAACTCGTCGCCGGGGTCGAAACCCTCGTGGCTGAGGAAGAGCCGGGTGCCGGTGCCTTCGGGTTCGAGCCGCCAGGTGACCGTCCACTGCGGACCCCAGCGGATGCTGAGCTTGCGCTCGGGCTCCACTTCGAGGACCTCGCACGCCACCGGGCCGCCGGCGAACCCGGCCGCGGGCACCGGCTCGGCCAGCAGCTCGAACCGGTGTCCCACCACGGGTCTGATGTCGTTCGGCATGCTGATCCAGCGCTCGAGCAGGTCCGGTTCGGTGAGCGCGCGCCACACCTTGCGGGCCGGGTGGGCGAGGAACTGGTCGACGTGGATCGCGGTCGGGTCGTCGTCGGTCACAGGTCCTCTTCCTCGTCGAGCAGGTCACGCAGGTTGGCGAGTTTGCTGCGCCAGAAGCGTTCGTACGGGGTGAGCCAGTCCGCGACCTCTTCGAGGGGGGCCGCCTCCAGCCGGTAGACGCGGTTGCGGCCGTGGCGTTGTTCGTCGACCAGGCCGGCCTCCCGCAGCACCCGGAGGTGTTCCGAGAGGCTGGGCCGGGCCATCTCGAACCGCTCGGCGATCGCGCCCGCGGCCATCGGGCCGTCGAGCAGCAGCCGCAGCACCTGCCGCCGCGCGGGGCTGGCCAGCGCGGCGAAGACGTCGTCGTTGACCGGCATCAGCGGGGCCGGTTGCCGAAGCCGGACGCCTCCAGAAGGCCGATGCCGTGCCCGTCGAGGTCGGTGGTCCGCAGCTGGAAGTGCCGCGCGCGGGCGTGGTCGGCGACGGGCAGGGTCAGGAACCGCACGTGGATGATCGGCATGCGGCCGACAATACGTAGGATATCTCCTACATGTCAACCGGGCTGCCGAACCACCGCTCCGCGGCTTCCCGCAGCGCCTTGCGCTCGGTGTCGCCGGGGTCGGTCGAGCCGCTCGCCCAGGCCACGTACCCGTCGGGCCGAATCAGCATCGCGGTCGCGTCCTGGGCGGCTTCGCCGGTGACGATGTCGACGCGGTCCGTCCAGCCGCTCAGCTCGTCGCCGAGCGAGGCCGCCGGGGTCAGGTCGAGCAGCAGCGGCCGGGCCGTCCTGGTCAGTTCGGCGAGCCGGCGCCCGTCGGCCAGCACCAGATCCGGGGCCCAGCGGCCGTCGAGCGGGTGGTCGGTAGCCGGCTCGTAGCGGATGTCGGCGCCGGACATCAGGTCCGCGATGTGCTGCACCGTGCTCGGCTGCCGCAGCAGCTCGCCGAACAGCTCCCGCAGCGCCGTGATGTCACTGCCCGGCGCGATGAGCGCGGACTGGGCCTGCGAGTGCATGACGACGCGCTCGGCGACCGGGCGGCGTTCGGCCTCGTAGGTGTCGAGCAGCCCGGCCGGTGCCCGGTCGCCGAGCGCGTCGGCGAGTTTCCAGCCGAGGTTGACGGCGTCCTGCAGGCCGAGGTTGAGCCCGGGCCCGCCGATCGCGGAGTGGACGTGAGCCGCGTCGCCGACCAGCAGCACCCGGCCGGCGCGGAAGCGGTCGGCGAGCCGGGTGTTGCGTCCCTTCAGCCGGCGCAGCAGGTGCGGGCCGTCACCTTCGGGCGGCCCGATCGGCAGGTCGTGGCCGAGGACCCGGTGGATGCTCGCGCGGACCTCGTCGAGGGTCACCGGGCGGTCGTCGTCTTCCCCGTCGTCGCCCCATTCGATGGCGGTGACGCCCGTGCCGGTGGGCAGCGGCGCGTAGACGAAGAGCCCGTGCTCGGTGCGGTAGTGGAACAGCGGCGGGATCACGCCGTGGCCCGGCACGCGCAGGCCGCCGCTCGCCGGATCGATCAGCTCGGCGGGCACGGTGGCGCTCGCGCTGTAGGAGGTCGTGCGGTCGTCGGTGACGCCGGGGAAGCCGATCCCGGCGAGCTTGCGGGTGACGCTCTTGCCGCCGTCCGCGCCGACGACGTACCGCGCGGTCAGCGCGTAGGGACCGTCCGGGCCGGCGATCTCGACGGTGACCTGCTCGTCGTCCTGGACCAGGCCGGTCACCGCGTGGCCCCGGCGGACCTCGACGCCGAGTTCGGCCGCGCGCTCAACGAGTGCCCCTTCGATCCGCCTCTGCGGGACGGGCAGGATGTTCAGCGAGTTGTGCTCGGTGAGGGTGAGGTCGAGCCGCATGGCCCCGAACACGAAAGCGGGCACGGGCGGGCCGATCGGGCCCGCCAGCCGCTCGTGCAGGCCGCGGCGGTCGAGCAGCCGCACGACCTGGCCGACGAGGCCGTTCGCGCGGGGTGTCGGGCTCGGCTCGGGCAGCTGCTCCAGGACGATCGGGCGGACTCCGGCCAGGGCCAGCTCGCAGGCGAGCATCAGCCCGTTGGGGCCGGCTCCGGCGATGACGACGTCTTCCATGGCGAAACTCCTTGCGGTGAAAGGAAAAGGGCACGACGAACTCGCCCGGCGGGTGCCGGGCGCCCCAGGTGGTGCGAAAAGGTCAGCGCGGTTCGGGCAGGCCGGCGGCGAGCCGGCCGAACACGTCCCGCAGCAGGGCTTCCATCGACGGCGGCGGCTCGGCGCTGAGCCACTGCTGGATCACGACGTGGTGCGCGGCCCCGACCACGGCCGCCACCAGCTGCGGGTAGACGTCCGCGGCGGCGTCGGTGCCGGTGCGTTCGGCGACGGCGAGGGCGAACTCGGCCTCCCCCGCGGTCACCGCTTTGTGCATCTCGCCCTGCAGCGCGGGCTCGGCGACCATCAGCCGGACGCCTTCGATCCACGCCCGGTCCGGCTTCTGCCCGGACTCGCCGAGCGCGAACCCGGTGAGCACGGCGTGGGTGACGGCCTCCCAGAGCGGCTCCCCGGCCGGCCGCTCCCGCAGGGCGGCCGCGATGGCCCGCGACCGGTCGTACTGGCGGGCCGCGATGGCCTCGCCCTTGCTGCCGAAGTAGTTGCTGAAGGTCCGGGTGGACACCCCGGCCTCGGCGGCGATGTCCTCGACCCGGACGTTGTCCAGCCCGCGTTCGACGGTGAGCCGGATGGCCGCCCAGCTCAGCGCGACGCGCGTTTCCTGCTTCTTGCGTTCACGCAGCCCGCCGGTGTCGAGGTCCATGTCTCCAAGGTACAGAAACTTGCCGATTCTGCAAACATGCCGATTCGGCAAACTTCGCCCATCCTGGAAAGATCACGCCATGACCACGCCGCACGCCTTCCCCCTGGAGCCCACCCCGATCCACGTACCCGACGACGTCCTCGACGACCTGCGCACCCGTCTCGCGCTGACCCGGCCGCCACTGGACGAGGGGAACGAAGACTGGTCCTACGGCGTCCCGGCCGGCTACCTCGGTGAGCTGGTCGCGTACTGGCGCGACGCCTACGACTGGCGCAAGGCCGAAGCCGCGATCAACGCCTACGAGCACTACGAGGTGAGCGTCGCCGGCGTCCCGGTGCACTTCATGCGCAAGCCCGGCCGCGGCCCCCGGCCGATCCCGCTGCTCCTCACCCACGGCTGGCCGTGGACGTTCTGGCACTGGTCGAAGGTGATCGACCCGCTCGCCGACCCGGCCGCGTCCGGCGGCGACCCCGCGGACGCGTTCGACGTCCTCGTGCCGTCGCTGCCCGGCTTCGGTTTCCCGGGCCCGCTCACCGGCTTCCCGGACGTCAACTTCTGGAAGGTCTCCGACCTCTGGCACACCCTGATGACCGAGACCCTCGGCTACCCGAAGTACGCCGCCGGGGGCTGCGACATCGGCGGGATCGTCACCAGCCAGCTCGGCCACAAGTACGCCGACGAGCTGTACGGCATCCACATCGGCTCCGGGCTGCCGCTGGACTTCTTCACCGGCCCGCGCGCCTGGGACTTCGCCCGCCACCGGCCCCTGACCGACGACCAGCCGGCCGACGTCCGCGCCCGCATCGTCGAGCAGGACCACCGCTCGGCGTCCCACCTCACCGTCCACATGCTCGACGGCGCCACCCTGGCCCACGGGCTGAGCGACTCCCCCGCCGGGCTGCTCGCCTGGCTGCTGGAGCGCTGGAACGCCTGGAGCGACAACGGCGGCGACCTCGAGTCGGTCTTCACCAAGGACGACCTGCTCACCCACGCGACGATCTACTGGGTGACCAACTCCATCGCCACGTCGATGCGCTACTACGCCAACGCCAACCGTTACCCCTGGTCCCCCGCCCACGACCGCACCCCGGTGGTGCAGGCCCCGGTCGGCCTCACGTTCGTCACCTACGAGAACCCGCCGGGCGTCCACACCGCCGAGGACCGGGTCCGGGCGTTCGAGACCGGCCCGCAGGCCGGGTGGTTCAACCACGTCAACGTCACCGCCCACGAGCACGGCGGCCACTTCATCCCGTGGGAGAACCCGGACGCCTGGGTGAGCGACCTGCGCCGCACGTTCCGGGGCCGCCGCCCCTGAGCGGCCGACACACCGCCGGACTGCTCTCACCTGGGCGAGGACTTCGCCGGGACCCTGGTCTGCGGGGGCGGGGGTCCTTCACGGGTTGAACAACTTCTCCGTCATCGATCGCCGAATTCGTCGAGGACGGTCACACTGTTGTGTGACGTCGGTCACCGGAGGTGTTGATAGATGGTCCTCGGAGACAATGGAATCACTCACAAGGTGGAACCGGACAGCAAGTCAGGGCGGGTGCAGGTACGGCGTGCGGCGCTGGCGAGCGCGATCGGCACGACCATCGAGTGGTACGACTTCTTCCTCTACAACACAGCGGCGGCCCTGGTCTTCCCGCACCTGTTCTTCCCCGCGTCGAGCGCCTACGCGGGGGCCATGCAGTCGTTCGCGACCTACGCGGTCGGCTTCGCGGCCCGCCCGGTCGGTGCCGCGATCTTCGGGCACTGGGGCGACCGGATCGGCCGCAAGACGACGCTGATCGTCACGTTGCTGCTGATGGGCGTCTCGTCCGGGGTGGTCGGGCTGCTGCCCGGGACGTCGGCGATCGGGTTCGCGGCGCCGTTGATCCTGGTGCTGCTGCGGCTGGTCCAGGGCATCGCGATCGGCGGCGAGTGGAGTGGCTCGGTGCTGCTCGCGATGGAGTGGGGTGACCAGAAGAAACGCGGGCTGCTCGGCAGTTCCGCGCAGATCGGCGTGCCGGTCGGGCTGGTGCTCGGCACCGGCGGCATGACCCTGCTGTCGGCGACGCTGTCCCCCGAGGACTTCGACTCGTGGGGCTGGCGGCTGCCGTTCCTGGCCAGCCTGATCCTGGTCGCGATCGGCCTGGTGATCCGGCTGAAGATCCTCGAGACGCCGATGTTCGCCAAGCTCGTCTCGAAGGGCGAAACCGCGAAGACCCCGGTGCTCGACGCGATCCGCCACCACTGGCGCGAGATCCTGCTCTCGTCCGGGGTGCGCTTCAGCGAGCAGATGCCGTTCTACCTGTTCACCAGCTACGTGCTGATCTACGTCGTGGCGCGACACGAGTTCAGCAAGACGTTCGTGCTCAACGCGGTGCTCGTCGGCGCCGCGCTGGAGCTGCTGATGATCCCGTTCTTCTCACACCTGTCCGACCGGTACGGCCGCAAGAAGGTCTACCTGTGGGGGGTCGTCCTCACCGGCCTGATCGCGTTCCCCTACTTCGCGATCCTGACCAGTGGCGGGCACGCGCTGGTGTTCGTGATCGTCGTGGTGTCGTTCATCCCGCACGCCCTGCAGTACGGCCCGCAGGCCGCGCTCATCGGCGAGAGCTTCCCGACACACCTGCGCTACGGCGGCGCGGGCCTGGGCTACCAGCTGGCGTCGGTGTTCGCGGGCGGCCCGGCGCCGCTGCTGGCGACGTGGCTGCTGCACCAGACCGGCACGCCGTACTCGATCTCGGGCTACATCGTGCTGTCGGCGGTCGTCTCGGTGTTCTGCGTGATCCGCCTGAGGGACCGCTCGCACGCCGACATCGACGACGCGAGCGTCTACCGCCGCGCCTGAAACGCCGTGAAGGCCCCCTTACCGGCCACAAGAGCCGGTAAGGGGGCCTTCACGGACCACAACGTCAGCGGCGCGGGCCGCCCTGGGGGCCGCCGAACGGGGGCTGCTGCGGGAACGGCCCGCTGCCCGGGTTCTGCTGACCGCCGAACTGCCCCGGCGGCGGGGACTGCGGCGGCGGGCCCTGGTAGGCACCACCCTGCGGCGGACCGGACTGCTGCTGGGACTGCAGGGGCGACTGCGGCTGGGGCAGACCGGCCGGCGGCGTCGACGGCTGCCTCGGCGGCGCGGGGGTGACCTCGGTGCCGCGGTCCTCGTCGGCTTCGGGTTCCGGCGCGGGAGCCTGCTGCTGTGACGGACGCGGGATCTGCGGCCGCGCGGGCGGCGCGCTGCTGGGCACCCCGAGGGCCGGGACTTCCTGACGTGCCACGGCTTCGGCGGCCGCGACGGCCTCGGCGACCTTCGGGTCGCTCTTCGTCTCGAACCAGTCGGCGACCTCTTCGTCTTCGAGCTCGGGCTTGGCCGGGACGTCGTCGTCCTTCGGCGGCTCGTAGCGGAAGACGCCGTCGTCGCCCGGGGCACCGAGCGCGCGGGCGAAGCCTTCGAGGGCCTTGCCGTAGTCGCTCGGGATCATCCAGACCTTGTTCGCGTCGCCCTGCGCCATCTGCGGGAGCGTCTGCAGGTACTGGTAGGCCAGCACCTCCGGCGTCGGGCGGCCGGCCTTGATCGCGGCGAACACCTTCTCGATCGCCTTCGCCTGGCCCTGCGCCTGCAGGTAGCGCGCGGCGCGTTCACCCTGCGCCCGCAGGATGCGCGACTGCCGCTCGGCCTCGGCGGCGAGGATGGTGGCCTGGCGGGCACCTTCGGCGGAGAGGATCTGGCTCTGCTTCTGGCCTTCCGCGGTCTTGATCGCGGATTCCCGCTGACCTTCCGCGGTGAGGATCATGGCGCGCTTCTCACGGTCGGCGCGCATCTGCTTCTCCATCGAGTCCTGGATGGAGGGCGGCGGGTCGATCGCCTTGAGCTCGACGCGGCCGACGCGGATGCCCCAGCGGCCGGTCGCCTCGTCGAGCACGCCGCGCAGCTGGGTGTTGATCGAGTCGCGCGAGGTCAGCGTCTGCTCGAGGCTCATGCCACCGACCACGTTGCGGAGCGTGGTGGTGGTGAGCTGCTCGACACCGACGATGTAGTTCGAGATCTCGTAGACCGCGGCACGCGAGTCGGTGACCTGGAAGTACACGACGGTGTCGATCGACACCGTCAGGTTGTCCTCGGTGATGACGGGCTGCGGCGGGAACGAGACGACCTGCTCGCGCAGGTCGATCCGGGCCCGTACCTTGTCCAGGAACGGAACCAGGAAGGTGAGGCCCGGTGACGCCACCGTGCGGAACCGGCCCAGCCGCTCGATCACGGCCGACTGCGCCTGCGGCACGACCATGATCGCCTTGGCCACCACGACGATCACGAACAGGACCAAGGCGATGACTACGACGATCGCTGCTGTCCCCAAGAGCTTTTCCCCTTACCTAGTACCATTCTTGCGCGGTTGACGGTGTTCCGGGCGCCGCGGGCGGGCGGACCGCGAGCTCGAGCTCCTTCGCGGTGATCCCCCAGCGTCCCGTGGTGTCCCGCAGGACCGTCCACACTGTACGGTGCAGGTCCCCGGGTGCGGTGACGGCGCGCTCGGCCGTGGTCAGGCCCGCCTCCTGCCGCAGCGCGGTCAGGGTCAGCTGCTCGATCGCGATCGCCGGGTTGCTGATTTCGTAGGTGGCCGGCCGTGGATCCGTGATCGCGAAGGTGACCGCGAACTCGACGAAGACCTCGTGTCCGTCGCCGGCCTCGATCGCGCGTGGCGGGCTGGTCAGGATCTGGTCGCCGAGGTCGACCCGGGTGCGGACGCGGTCGGCGAACGGGAGCACGAAGTGCCGGCCGGGGCCGAGGACGGTGCGGAACCGCCCGAGGCGCTCGATCACCGCGGCCCGGCCTTCGGGCACGCGCACCAGGCCGAGGCTCACAGCTCGGCCGACACGACGGCGGTGGCCCCGGCGATCTCGACCACGGTGACCGCGGTCCCGGGTGCGATCGGCTCGTGCTGTTCGGAAATGCTGCGCGCGGACCAGACGTCCCCGGCGAGTTTCACCTGCCCCGCCTCGAAATCCACTGTGGACACCACGACGGCGCGGGCGCCGATGAGCGCGTCGATCCCGGTGCGGTGGCCGGAGCCGGCGAGGAACCGGCGTTTCAGCGCGGGCCGGACCAGCGCCAGCATCCCGACCGAGGTCACGGCGAACACGGCGACGTCGACGAACAGGTTTCCGGTGAGCACGTCGGCGCCCGCGCCGAACAACGCGGCGATGCCGAGCATGATCAGCACGAAGTCGCCGGAGAGGACTTCGGCGATCATCAGGGCGATGCCGACGATCAACCAGACCAGTGCCCATGCCATGGCTTCATGCTCTCAGATCGTGCCGGTTCGCACCGGCGCAGTGACGGGACGTGACCCACGCGTGACCTTGGACAAATCAGACATTCAGCCCTCTTCCGTCGGCTCCGTGACGAAGTCGATGAGCCGTTCCACGGCCCCGATGAGCGGGGTCTCGAGGTCGCGGAAACTGCTCACCCCGCTCAGGACACGTTGCCAGCCTTCGAAAGGTTGCCCCCAGCCGAGCGCGTCGCAGATTCCCTGCTTCCACTCGGTGCCGCGCGGGATCTTCGGCCACGCCCTGATCCCGACGGCCTCGGGCCGCACGGCTTCCCAGACGTCGATGTAGGGATGCCCGGTGACCAGCACGTTCTCGTCGCGGACGCCCTCGACGAGCCGGGATTCCTTGCTGCCGGGCACCAGGTGGTCGACCAGCACGCCGAGCCGCCGGCCGGGGCCGGTGCCGAACTCGGCGATCCGGTCGGACAGCACGTCCACCCCGTCGAGGGGTTCCACGACGACGCCTTCGACGCGCAGGTCGTGGCCCCAGACGCGTTCGACCAGCTCGGCGTCGTGCTTGCCCTCGACCCAGATCCGCGAGTCGCGGGCGACGCGCGCCTGCAGGCCCTGGACCTTGACCGAGCCGGACGCGGAGACCTGCTTGACCGGTGCCTGCACCGTCTTGACCGGCACGAGCGTGACCGGTTTGCCTTCCAGGAGGAACCCGGCGGGCTCGAGCGGGAACACGCGGTGGCGGCCCTTGGCGTCTTCGAGCACGACGTTGCCGTACTCGATCTTCACCACCGCGCCGCAGTAGCCGCTGGCCGGGTCTTCGACCACGAGACCGCGCTCGGCGGGGACTTCCGGCACCTTCTTGCGGCGCCGGCCGGCGAGCACGTCGTCATAGGAATGGGAGCGCACGACCAGCGAAGGTAGTGGTCCGAGGGACCTGGGCAGGTGACGCCACGCCGGTCAGCGTGCCATCTCCAGCAGGGCGTCGATGAACGGCGTGTGCTCGCCGCGGCGCAGCGGGCCGTGCGCGAGCAGCGGGGCCAGCGCGACGCACCAGGCGTGGACGCGCTCGGCGTCGAGGTGCGGCACGTGCGGGGCGAGCAAGCTGATGCCGTCGTCGATCGTGCCGCCCGCCGCCATCGGCAGGAAGGCCCAGTCGACGGCATCCATGGCCGGGTCGCCGACGCTGGGCCGGGGGTCGATGGCGACCACGCCGCGATCGGGGCCGGCGTCGAGGACGTTGCCGGGGTGCAGGTCGCCGTGCACGACCGCGACCGGACCGCCGGCGGCGGCCAGGGCGAGCGCCCGGTGCCGGGCCCGCGCGAGCAGGTCGCGGGTCAGGTACTGCTCGGCCGCGGACCCGGGGACAGTGCGGTCGGTGATGTCGTACATGAACGTCACCCGGTCGGTCAGCGGCGGGAGGTCGGCCGGGGTTGCGACGCTGTGCAGCTGGGTGAGCAGGTCGCCGATCTCGGCCCACGGGACGTCGCGGCCGCGCAGTTCGGTGCCGGGAACCAGCCCTTCGAGCAGGATCGCACCCGCGTCGAGATCGGTGTCGAGGAGCTGCACGGCCCGGGGGCAGCCGGCCCACGCGCGCAGTCCCGCGGCCTCGAGCCGGGCGATCTCGGGGTCCGGGGTCAGTTTCAGGACCTGCAGGTCACCGCCGGGGCCGGTGCACAGGAGCGTGCGGCCCGTGTTGCCGGGCCGGGCCTCGCGGACCGCCAGGCCCCAGCGAGCGCTCAGCCGGGCCACCAGGTCCGGGAGCACGTCACACCACGGGCCGGCCACGTCCGCGCCGAAGCGGGTCACCAGCCGGGCGCGCGCGGCGTCGTCGAGGACCGACGTCATCAGAACAGGGGCCAGGGAACCGCGCGCCAGTCGTCGCCGGGCTCGGGGAAGATGCCTTCCGCGAGCAGCAGGTCGGTGCGCTCGGCCAGGGCCCGGATCTCGAACTTGGTGATGTGCTCGGCCAGCTGTTCGCCGAGCTTCCCGTCGATCTCCGAGCGCAGCTTCCGCAGTTTCTCGACGGTGTCCGGCGGCACCGGTTCGCCGATCCAGCCCCAGAGCACGGTCCGCAGCTTGGGGTCGGTGTGCAGGCAGATGCCGTGGTCGACGCCGTAGACGCGGCCGTCGACGCCCGGCAGGAGGTGCCCGCCCTTGCGGTCGGTGTTGTTGACGACGATGTCGAGCACGGCCAGATCGCGCAGGCCGGGGTGGTCGGCGTGGGCCAGCACCGCGGGCTCCCCGAACCGGTCCTGGGCGTGCAGCACGACCCGCCAGCCGTCGGGCAGGTCCTCGGGGGCGCGGACCTCGACCAGGTCGTCCTCGGTGGTCTCGATCCACAGCTGGACCATGCCGGGGCCGAACGGGCCGTCGCGCAGCACGGTCGGCGGGATCCCGCCGATACCGCTGGCCTCGGCGATGATCGCGGTGGCGACCTCGCGGCCGGCGAGCGTGCCGTCGGGGAAGTCCCAGAGCGGCTTCTCCCCCGACACCGGCTTGTACACGACGGTGCCGGTGACGCCGTCGAGCTCGATGGCGCAGAACAGCGTCACGTTGGAGGCGTCGACGAGCCGGCCCTCGACGTCGATGCGGCCGTGCGTGACGAGCTCACGCGACGCCGGGTCGGCCGGGTCCGGCTGTTCCGCCGGCGTGTCGGCCATGGTCAGTCTTCGCCCGCGTCGGTGTCGCGCCGGTAGCCGTTCTGCCGGGGGCAGATGTGCCCGGCCGGGTCGAGCGGCTCGCCGCACAGCGGACACGGCTTGCGGCCGGCGTTGACGACGCGGTCGGCGCGCTCGGCGAAGGCCCGCGCGGCGGCCGGGGTGAGGAAGACGCGGACGGCGTCCGGGCCTTCCTCGGTGTCGTCCAGCACGACCGTTTCGTCGACCTCGCCCTCGGTGATGGCGAGCAGCTCGATGACGACGGCGCTGGAGTCGGCGTCCCAGCCGAGGCCCATGGTGCCGACGCGGAACTCCTCCTCGACCGGCACGGTGAGCGGCTCGAGGTCGACGAGGTCGTCGGGAGCGTCTTCGGGCACATCGGCGCCGAAGCGGCTCGCCACCTCTTCGAGCAGCGAGCCGAGCCGTTCCGCGAGGACGACGACCTGCTGTTTTTCGATGGAGACGCTGATCGTCCGCACTTCCTCCGAGGCCTGGAGGTAGAAGGTGCGGTCGCCGGGCTCGCCGACGGTGCCGGCGACGAAGCGATCCGGCTGGCGGAAGACGTGGATTACGCGAGACATAGCACCAACGACCCTAGGCCACCGGCGCATGATCGGCATCCGCCGCCCCTCGTTCCCGGGCCGCTAGCCTCTGGGGGTGTCTCCGATCTCCCCGTACGGAACGTGGCCCTCGCCCATCTCCGCCGCCGAGGTGGCCGCCGCCGGCGGCGGCCCGCAATGGCTCGACGTCGTCGGCGAAGAGGTGTGGTGGGCCGAAGCAAGGCCTGGTGAGCAGGGTCGGGTGGCCCTCGTGCGCGCGCTGCCGGGCGGCGGGACCGAGGACGTGCTCCCGGCGCCGTGGAACGTCCGCAACCGGCTGCACGAGTACGGCGGGAAGCCGTGGGTGGCCGTCGGCGGTGTGGTGGTGTTCACGCACTGGGCCGACCAGCGCGTGTACGCCCAGGGGCCCGACGGTGTGGTCGCGCTCACTCCGGAGCCCGCGGTGCCTCAGGCCGTCCGCTACGGCGACCTCGGACCGGGGCGGCCCGGCGAGGTCTGGGCGGTGCGGGAGCGCAGTGCCGGCGAGCGCCCGGCCGACGTCGAACGCGAGCTGGTCGCGATCGCGGTGGCCGGCGGCGCCGAGCGGGTGCTGGGCGCGAGCCACCACTTCCTGACCGTGCCGAAGCTGTCGCCGGACGGGCGCCACGCGGCGTGGTTCGGCTGGGACCACCCGGCGATGCCGTGGGACGGCACCGAGCTGTGCGTCGCTCCCGTGCTCGACGACGGCACGTTCGGCCCGCACCGGGTTCTGGCGGGCGGCCCGGACGTCGCCGTCTGCCAGGTCGAGTGGGAGTCGGCGGACACGCTGCTGGCGCTGCTGGACCCGGACGGCTGGTGGAACCTGCACCGCGTCGGCCTCGACGGGACCCTGACGAACCTGGCGCCGGTCGAGCGGGAGCTCGGCGGCCCGCTCTGGAAGCCGGGCGGGCGCTGGTTCGTCCCCCTCGGCGGCGGCCGCCACGCGGTGCTGGCGGCGAGCCGGCTGGCCGTGCTGGACGAGGCGGACGGCTCGGTGACCACCGTGGCCCACCAGCTGACGGCGTGGTCGAGCTCCGGGTTCGCGGCGTACGAGGGCGGGGTCGCCGGGGTCGCGGCCGGGCCGATCCGCGAATCCGGCGTCGTGCACTACGCGATCGACGCGGACCTGCTGACTGACCTGACTCAGCAGCCGGAGCTGGCCGTGTCCCACGTGCCGGTGCCGGACGAGCGGGTGTTCACGACGACCGGCGGCGAGACCGTGCCGGTGGTGCTCTACCCGCCGTCCAACCCGGAGTTCACCGCGCCGGATGGCGAGGTGCCGCCGCTGCTGGTGCACGTCCACGGCGGCCCGACGGGCCAGCACCTGCCCGTGCTGGACCTGGAGATCGCGTACTTCACCAGCCGCGGGTTCGCCGTCGCGGCCGTCAACTACGGCGGGTCGACCGGGTTCGGCCGCGCCTACCGGGAGCGGCTGCGCGAGCAGTGGGGCTTGGTCGACGTCGCGGACTGCGTCGCGGTGGCCGAGGCGCTGGTGGCGGCCGGGCTGGCCGACGGCGAGCGGCTGGCGGTCCGGGGCGGCAGCGCCGGCGGGTTCACCGCGGCGGCGTCGCTGACCACGACGAAGACCTACCGCGCGGGCACCGTGATGTACCCGATCGTGGACCTCGCCGGGTGGACCGGCGACGGCGGCGAGACGCACGACTTCGAGTCGCGCTACCTCGAAGGGCTGGTCGGGGCGCTGCCCGCGCACCGGCAGCGCTACGTCGACCGGTCGCCGCTGGCGAACGCCGGGGCGCTGGCCGGGCCGGTGCTGTTCCAGCAGGGCCTGGAGGACCGGATCTGCCCGCCGGAGCAGGCGGACCGGTTCGTGGCCGGCCTCGCCGGGCGCGGGATTCCGTACGCCTACCAGCGGTTTCCCGGTGAGCAGCACGGGTTCCGCCGCGCGGAGACGATCATCGCGGCGCTGGAGGCCGAATTGTCCTTCTACGGCCAGGTGTTCGGGTTCGACGTGCCGGGTGTGCCGCGGCTGGAGCTGTCGTCGTGAGGCCGCCGCGGTTGCGGGCCGGCGACACCCTGGCCCTGGTGGCGCCGGCCGGTCCGGTGCCGGCGGACCTGCTGGAGAAGGCGCTGCCGGTGCTGCGCGGCTGGGGCGTCGAGCTGCGGATCGGGCCGTGTGTGCGGGCCGAACCGGGATCGCCGCCGTACCTGTCCGGTTCGGACGCCGCGCGGGCGGCGGAGTTCACCGACGCGTGGCTGGACCCGGGTGTGCGGTGCGTGCTGGCCGCGCGCGGCGGCTACGGCGTGCAGCGGATGCTGGACTTGGTCGATTGGGCGGTGTTGCGCGAGGCGGGGCCGAAGGTGCTGGCCGGGTCGAGTGACATCACGGCGTTGCACCGGGCGGTGGACGTCCACTTGGGACTGTCCAGTTTGTTCTCCCCGATGCCGGCGAGCGTGCTGTTCGACGACGTCGCGGTGGAGCACCTGCGGCGGGCGTTGTTCGAGCCGGAGCGGAACCTGGTGGTCCGGGGAGCCGCGGCGTCGGCGTTGGTGCCGGGGCGGGCTTCCGGACGGCTGGTGGGCGGGAACCTGTCGTTGCTGGCGGGTGGCATCGGGACGCCGGAGCACGGGTCGGCGCGGGACGCGGTCGTGCTGCTGGAGGACGTCACCGAGAGCGTGTACCGGCTGGACCGGATGCTGACGCAGCTGCTGCGCAGCGGCTGGTTCGCCGGCGTCCGCGGCATCGTGCTGGGCTCCTGGGCGGCGTGCGGCGCCCCCGCGGACGTCGAGGCGCTGCTGCTGGAGCGGCTGGGGCCGCTCGGAGTGCCGATGCTGAGCGAGTTCGGGTTCGGTCACGTGGCGTCGTCGCCGACGTTGCCGTTGGGTGTGCCGGTGACCCTGGACGCGGACCTGGGGACGCTGACGTTCGACTCCCCGGCGCTGACATGAGGCTGCTTCCCGCGGAGGCTCGCTCCCGGTTCGCCGCCGCACGGGTGGCCCGGCTCGCGACGGCGTCGGCGGCCGGGGTGCCGCACCTGGTCCCGGTGACGTTCGCGGTGCACGGCGACCGGATCGTGTTCGCGGTGGACCACAAACCGAAGTCGACGACGGCGTTGCGGCGGCTGGCGAACATCGCGGAGAACCCGGCGGTGTGTTTCCTGGCCGACGGCTACGACGAGGACTGGTCCCGCCTGTGGTGGACCCGCGCGGACGGCGTCGCGCGGGTCCTGTCCGACGCCGACCGCGCGGAGCCGGTGTCGTGGCTGGTGGCGAAGTACGGCCAGTACGCGGAGCGGCCCCCGGAGCACGCGGTGGTCTCGACGCTGATCCACACCTGGCGCGGCTGGACCGGGTCGTGAGTGTTCAGGGCGGTTCTGACCGCTCTAGTCGCGGAGGAACTTCTCCGGGCGGCGCCAGGCGTCGATGAGACCCAGGGGGTCCGGGCGCAGCAGCGACGCCGCCGAGTACAGGCTCGCCACCACGACGAGGGCGATGAACCACCAGTCGTAGAGCGCCTGTTCGCCTGTCGGGTAGTAGACCAGGGTCACGAACACCACGACCGCGACGACGACCGCGAGGTGCCGGGGCTGCCACTTGAACGCCGACAGCAGCACAAAACCCCAGGTCAGGTACCACGGCAGGGTCGGCGGCATGAGGATCGCCACCGCGAGCAGGGAGATGCCGGCGCGGTAGACGGCCTCGTTGCCGCCACTGCGGGCGAGCCACCACTGGCGGACACCGATGCCGATCAGCAGGAGCATGCCGGCCGCGCGGGCGACCGTGACGAACGGCGAGACCTGGACGTCGACGACCAGGTGGACCAGGTTGTAGAAGACCTCGCCGATGCCGGTGGGGATGTTGAGCCAGTTCGCGATGAGCTGCGGGGCCTTGAGGCCGGACCACCAGCCGAGGTTGAGCGATCCCAGCGAGATCCACGTGCCGGCGACGAACACCGGCAGGAACAGCCCGACCGAGGCGGCGCCGGCGCGCAGGAAGTTGCGGACCTTCGACTCGCCGGCCATGTGGTTGGCCCACATCCAGACGATGAACGGCAGGGCGATCGCCGCGGTGGGCTTGATCAGCATGCCGATCGTCACCAGCACGACCGCGACGACGTGTTTGCGTTCCAGGGCGGCGAGGACGCCGATGGTGAGGAACGCGAGCATCATCAGGTCGTTGTGCGGGCCGCCGAAGAGGTGGATGACCATCATCGGGCTGGCCACGGCGAGCCACAGCGCGACCGGGAGCTTGCCGCCGAGGTGCTTGACCAGCCGGGGCAGCGCCCACAGCGTGCCGGCGAGGCCGACCAGCAGGACCAGGCGCATCAGGATGACGCCGAGGATCATGTTGTCGCCGGAGACGGCGACGACGCCCTTGGAGATCAGCAGGAACAGCGGCCCGTACGGCGCGGGGGTGGTCTGCCAGAGCGGGTGGACGTTCTGCACCACGTTCGGCAGCACGTCGAGCTCGGCGGGGCCGTTGGCGTACGGGTCGAGGCCGTAGAGCAGCTGGGCGCCCTGGCCGAGGTAGGAGAAGACGTCGCGGGTGAACAGCGGCGGCGAGATGAGCAGGGGCGCCATCCAGCAGCCCGCGGCGACCAGGATCGGGCGGCTGCCGATGCGGCCGGCCAGCACGTAGCGGCCGAGCCGGACCCAGGCCCACACCACGAGGCCGAAGCCGGTGTAGAGGACGGCGTTGGCGAGCATGCGCCCGTGGCCGTAGCGGATCCACGAGAGCGGGCCGTGGCCGAGCACGGGGTCCTTGATCAGGATGCCGCCGGCGCCGAAGGCGGCGATCATGAGCAGCGTGCTGCCGACCGTGCCCATCGCGATCGTGCGGTACGGGAATCGCGAGGGCGTGAGAAGTCGCTCGGCCAGTCCGGTCGAGGACGTCTGCGCGGGGTCGGTGGTGGTCGCCATTTCCGTTCGGAGGTTACACAACGCGCCTGGGTGACCTTTCCGCAGTGCCGGTTTCCCGCGAGCGGGTCCGGCACCGCGGGTTCAGGCCTCCGCGGTGCGGCGCTGGGCGGTGCCGCCGGGCAGGGCGGCCAGCAGGGACTTCGTGTACTCGTGGTGCGGGTCGAGCAGGACCTGTTCGACGGTCCCGGTTTCGACGAGCTCGCCGCGGTACATCACGGCGACCCGGTCGGCGATGTTCCAGGCCAGCCCGAGGTCGTGGGTGATCACCAGGCCGGCCAGCCCGAGCTCGCGCCGCAGGCGCAGCAGCAGGCCGAGGATCTCACCGCGGACGGACGCGTCGAGCGAGGCGACCGGCTCGTCGGCCACCACCACCGACGGTTCCAGGGCCAGGGCCCCGGCGATCACGACGCGCTGGCGCTGGCCGCCGGAGAGCTGGTGCGGGAGCCGGTCGGCGTACTTCTCCGCGGGCCGCAGCTCGGCGGCCTCCAGCGCCCGGTGCACGACCGCGCGCTCGTCGCGCAGGCCGTGGATGCGGGGGCCTTCGGCGACGGCCTCGTAGACGGTGTGGGCCGGGTTGAGCGCGCTGGTCGGGTCCTGCAGCACCAGCTGGACCCGACGGCGGTAGGCCTTGAGCCCGGCCCCGCCGGCCGGCACCGGCTTCCCGGCGTAGCGGACCACACCGGAGTCGGGTTTCTGCAGGCCGAGCAGGGTGCGGGCGAGCGTCGTCTTGCCGGAGCCGGACTGCCCGACCAGCGCGACGATCTCGTCGCGCGACACCGTGAGGTCGACACCGGCGACGGCGTCGATCCGCTTGCCGGTGCGGTCGCGGAACGACACCCGCAGGTTCTCCGCTTCCAGCAGCGGCTTGCTGTCGGCGCCGCGTGAGGCCGGTTCGGGCGGCAGCGGGGTGCTGGTGGCCGGGGCGAACCGGGACACCGGGTCGCCGACGGTCGGGAACGCCGCCGCCAGCGCCTGGCTGTGCGGGTGCCGCGGGTCCGACATCAGCTCGGCGCTGGGCCGTTCCTCGACGATCTCGCCGTCGTACATCACGGCGATGCGCTCGCAGGTGGCGGCGAGCACGGACAGGTCGTGGCTGATCATGATCAACCCGATGTCCTGTTCGGCGACCAGCCGCGAGAGCAGGGCGAGGACCTGGGCCTGGACGATGACGTCCAGCGCGGTGGTCGGCTCGTCGGCGATGATCAGCCGGGGCGAGCAGGCCAGGGCCATCGCGATCATGACGCGCTGCTTCTGCCCGCCGGAGAGCTCGTGCGGGTAGGCGCCGGCGCGGCCCGGCGGCAGGTCGACCTGGCTGAGCAGGTCGGCGACGCGGGCGTCGACCTCGGCGTCGGACAGCATCCTGCCGTCGCTCGGGTGCAGCCGCAGCGGCTCGGCGATCTGCTCGCCGATCCTGCGGACCGGGTTGAGCGCGTGCATGGCGCCCTGGAACACCACGGACGCCTCGGCCCAGCGGACCGCGCGCAGCCGGCCCCACTTCATGGCGGTGACGTCTTCGCCGTCGAGGAGGATCTCGCCGCTGATCTTCGCGGTGCGCGGCAGCAGCCGCAGCACGCTCATCGCGACCGTGGACTTGCCGGAGCCGGACTCCCCCGCCACGCCGAGCGTGCCGCCCGGGTCGAGGGTGAGGCCGACCCCGCGCACGGCCGGGATGTCGCCGCCGGCCGTCTCGTAGGTGACGGTGAGGTCCTTGAGCTGCAGCAGCGGGGTCACTTCTTCAACCTCGGGTTGAGCACTGTCTCCAGTCCCCGGCCGACCAGGGTGAAGCAGAGCACGACGAGCACGATGGCGATGCCCGGCGGGAGCAGGTTCCACCAGGCGCCGCGGGTGACGGCGCCGTTGTTGAGCGCGGTCTCCAGCATCGCGCCCCAGGAGACGGCGTTCGGGTCGCCGACGCCGAGGAAGGCCAGGGTGGCGTCGGCGATGACGGCGTTGCCGACGACCAGGGTGGTGTTGGCGAGCACGAGCGGCAGCACGCCGGGCAGGACGTGCTTGCCGACGACGTGCAGGTGTCCCCCGCCCAGTGCCCGGGCCCGCTCGATGTAGGGCCGGCTCTCGATGGTCAGCGTCTGGGCGCGGACCAGCCGCGCGGTGGTGGGCCACGCGGTGAGGCCGATCGCGACGATGACCGTGGTGGTGCCCTGCGGGAGCACCGCCGAGAGCGCGATGGCCAGCACCAGCGACGGGAGCACCAGGAAGAAGTCGGTGAACCGCAGCAGGATCGTCGAGGTCCAGCCGCCGAAGTGGGCAGCCGTGATGCCGATGAGCGTGCCGATCAGCACGGACAGGACGGTCGCGGAGAACCCGACGAGCAGCGAGATCCGGGCGCCCCAGAGGGTCATGAGCAGCACGGACCGGCCGTCGATGTCGGTGCCGAGCCAGTATGCGCCGCTGGGCGGGTGCAGCGGGCCGCCGTTCGCCTTGGTGACGTCGAGACCGCTCTCGTCGCTGATGAGTGGCAGCAGCAGCGCCATCACGACGGTGACGGCGAGCAGGATCAGCCCGGTGAGCGCGCCCTTCTGGGTGGCGAACTCGCTCCAGGTGCGCGCCACGGCCTGCCGGCGGCGCCGCCAGGCGATCGCCCGCGGCGATTCGATGGACTCGGTGGTCATGAGGTGCGCACCCTCGGGTCGAGCACGCGGTAGAGCAGTTCCGCGAGCAGGTTCATCAGCACGACGGCGCCGGCGAGCACCACGAAGACCCCTTGCAGCACCGGCAGGTCCGGCCCGTGCAGCGATTGGTAGGTCAGCTGGCCGAGACCGGGCCAGCTGAACACGGCCTCGACCGACACGGCGCCGGCGACGACCCCGCCGAACTGCATGAACACCAGCGTCGTGGTGGGCAGCAGCGCGTTCGGCACGGCGTGGCGACGGCGGACGAGGTCGTCCTTGAGCCCCTTGGCGCGGGCGGTGGTCAGGTAGTCGGCGTTCATCTCCCCCAGCAGCGACGAGCGCATGATCAGCATGTACTGGGCGTAGAACACGGCCAGCAGCGTCACGCACGGCAGCACCAGGTGGTGCAGCACGTCGAGGGTCTGGGAGAAGAAGTCCGGTGCCGCGTCCGGGGAGTGCATGCCGCGGCTGGGGAACAACCCGTTCGTGGCGACCAGCAGGATCAGGCCGAGCCAGAACTGCGGCACCGACCACAGGGTGAGCGCGATGCCGGTCTGGGTCCGGTCGAACGCGCTGTCGCGGCGCCAGGCCGCGCGCGTGCCCAGCCACAGCCCGAGCGCGACGGCGAGCACGGTCGCGCTGCCGACCAGCAGGATCGTCGGCCAGAGGCGTTCGCCGATCATGTCGGCGACCGGGCGCTGTTCCAGGTAGGACGTGCCGAAGTCGCCGTGCAGCAGCTTCCACAGGTAGTCGCCGAACTGCTGGAACACGGGCTTGTCGACGCCGAGGCGTTCCCGCAGCTCCGCGATCTGCTTCGGGTCGGTGGGCCGGTCGCGGATCATCGTGGCGACCGGGTCGCCGGGCAGCATCCGGAACAGGAAGAAGAACAGCACGATCACCAGCAGGATGCTGACGAGCGCTTCGACGACCTTCTTGAGGACGAACCGGGCGGTGCCGGTCCCGCCGTGGCGCTCGTCGGGGTCGACGAGCGCCACGGCTTGTTCGGGGGCGGTCATTCCTACTCGCGGTCTTCCGAGGTCTTGGTGCGGCGGCTGATGATGACGAGCCCGCCGATGACGATCACCACGACGATGACGCCGACGACGATCCACACGACGGTGCCGCTGTCGCCGGAGTCGGCCGCGGCCTCGGTGCCGGCCGGGGTGGCGCCGTAGACGCCCCAGTAGCCGGACTGCTCGAGGATCGCGCCCTTGGGCTGCGGCTGGGTGGTGAAGCCGGAGAACTTGTCGGAGCGGTAGGCCTCGAGCGCGTTCTGGTAGTCGAGCACGACGTTGACGGCCTGGCTCGCCAGCCGCGCCTGGGCCTGCTTCACCGTGGTGGCGCGCTGGGCGTCGTCGGTCTCGGTGAGCTGCTTGGCGCGCAGCGCGTCGAACTCGGGGTCGCAGAAGAACGTGTCGGTCGTGGCGCCCTTACCCTGGGCGTTCGGCCGGGCCGCGCAGGTGTGCAGCTGCAGCGCGGAGTCCGGGTCCGGGTTGGTCGCGTAGCCGGAGATGGCCAGGTCGTAGTTGCCGGCGGTGGTGCGGTCGTTGAGCTCGTCGTCGGAGACGAGCTCCTGCTTGACCGTGATGCCGATGTCCTTGAGCCAGCCGGAGACGTACTGCGCGAGCCGCTGGTCGTAGGGCCGGTTCGAGTGCCCGGTCAGGCGCAGCTCCAGCTTCGCGCCGCCGGGGGCGGTGCGGACGCCGTCGGCGCCCTTGACGTAGCCGGCCTGGTCGAGGGCGGTGTTGGCGGCGGCCGCGTCGAACTTGACCTGGTCGGCGCCCTGGGGTTCCCAGTGGTAGGCCTGGTAGATCGGCGGGACGATGCCGGTGCCGAGCTCGGCGTGGCCGCCGGTGACGCGGTCGACGATCGTCTGCTTGTCGATGGCCTGCACGATCGCCTTGCGCAGCCGGATGTCCTTGAGCACCGGGTTGCCGTTGCCGATCGGCTGGTTCTGGTTGTTCTGGACGCCGAAGTTGAGGTTGATCTCGTCGTAGCGGCGGCTCGGGGCGGCGTTGGTGGTGATGTTCGGCTGGCCGTTGAGCGAGTCGTACTGGGTCGGGGTGAGCCGGTTGATGACGTCGACCTCGCCCTGGCGCAGCGCGTTCACCGCGGCCTCGGCGTCCTTGAAGATGAGCAGCTGCAGTTCGTCGACCTTGGGCGCGCCGCGCCAGTAGTTCTTGTTGGCCTTGAACTTCACGTACTCGTTCTGCTTGTACTCGGTGAGCTGGTAGGGCCCGTCACCGACGCCGACGACCGAGATGTCGTCGGTCTTGGGGTCGTTGAGGTCCTTGATCGGCGCCCAGACGTGCTCGGGGACGATCGGGACGTCGAGCAGGTTCATGTCCGACTGCACGGTCTTGGTCTTGATGACCAGCGTGGTGTCGTCGGGGGCGGTGACCGTGTCGAAGTTGGTCACGTAGCTGCCGTTGGCCGTGCGGGCGTTCTCGTCGGTCAGCATCCGGTTGAACGTGAACGCGGCGTCCTTGGCCGTGACCGGCTGCCCGTCGCTCCACTTGGCCCCGGAACGGATCTTGAACGTCCAGGTCAGCTTGTCCGGCGAGGGCGTCCACGACTCGGCGAGCGCGGGCGAGGCCTGCGCGGTCTCGGCCGAGGGGATGGTCAGGAACTCGTAGACGAAGCGGCCCACCTGGGTGGACGCGGCCAGCGACGCGGTGAACGGGTTCAGGTGGTCGATGCCGGTGGTCAGCGCGACCCGGAGCACCTTGCCCTGCTGCGCCTGTGCGGGCGCGGCGAGCGGGATCGCCGCCAGTGTCGCCGCGGCCAGGACCGCCGCCAAGCGGCCGAACCGGCCGACTCTGCCGTGGAAATGCACCAAAAACCACCCCATCGTCTCGCTGTGAGCCTCCCCAAGGACGAGAAGTAACCACATACCCGGACAACCGCGCAATATGTTGCCGCCTCGGCAGGTGTCCGATCGTTATCGACGAGACATTGCTCACGCAGCGTGACATCGGGAAGGCGGGATTCGGTGCTCGCGGGTCGCGCGGGCTGGTTAGAGTGCCCCGCATGCGCATCATGATCTCGGCGGACATGGAGGGCGCCACCGGCGTCACCTGGACCGACGACGTCGTGCCCGGTTCGCCGCAGTGGGACCGCTTCCGGCGGCTGTTCACCGGCGACGTCAACGCGGTGCTGGCCGGGCTGTTCGACGCCGGAGCGGGCGATGTCCTGGTGAACGAGGCGCATTCCTCGCAGCGGAACCTGCTGCTGGAGGACCTGGACCCGCGGGCGCGGCTGCTGACCGGGCGGCACAAGCCGCTGTCGATGATGCAGGGGATCGACTCCGGGGTGGACGGTGTCGTCTTCCTGGGCTACCACGCCGGTGCCGGGTTCGACGGGGTGCTTTCCCACACCTACCTGGAGAACCAGATCACCGGGGTGTGGCTGGACGACGTCCCGGCGAGCGAGGGCCGGTTGAACGCGGCGATGGCCGCGGAGTACGGCGTACCTGTCCTGCTCGTTTCGGGTGACGACGAAACGTGCCAGGACGCGCGTGATTACGCACCGGACGCGGAGCTGGTCCAGGTGAAGGAGTGCGTCAGCCGGTACGCCGCGATCTGCCTGCCGCCCGCGCGCACGGCGGAGCTGCTGAGCACCGCGGCCGCCGACGCGATGGCGCAGGCCGGCCGCCTGGAACGCCGCGTCGGGCCGCACCGGATCGAGGTCGAGTTCGACGCGAGCCACCTGGCCCAGGCCACCGCGGTGATCCCGACGGTGGAGCAGATCGGCGTGCGGCGCGTCGGGTTCGACGCGGTGACGATGACCGAGGCGATGAAGGCGTTCAAGGTCGTGACGGCGATCGCGGCGGGGGCGGTGCAGGGCATCTATGGCTGACGTGGCGGACGCTGTACAGATCTGCGCGGACCTGATCCGGTTCGACACCACCAACCGCGGCGGGGGTGACGCCGAGCCCGAGCGGCCGGCGGCGGAGTACGTGGCCGCGTTCCTGGACGGCCTCGGCATCCCGTCGAAGATCTACGAGGCCGCACCGGGCCGGGCCAGCGTGATCGCGCGGGTCGCGGGCACCGACCCGGCGCTGCCCGCGCTGCTGGTGCAGGGCCACCTCGACGTCGTCCCGGCGGACGCCGCGGACTGGTCGGTGCCGCCGTTCTCCGGCGAGGTCCGCGACGGCTACCTGTGGGGCCGCGGCGCGACCGACATGAAGGATTTCGTGGCGATGGTGCTCGCCGCCCTGGCCGGCGGTGTCCGGCCGCGCCGCGACGTCGTGCTGGCGTTCGTCGCCGACGAGGAGGACCGCGGCGACTACGGCGCGCACTGGCTGGTCGCCGCGCACCCCGAGCTGTTCGAAGGCTGCGCGGCGGCGATCAGCGAGTCGGGCGGCTACACCTACCACGTGCCCGCCGCCGACGGCCGGATCGTGCACCTGTACCCGGTCGGGACGGCCGAGCGCGGCACCGCGCACCTGCGCCTCACCGCCCGCGGCCGCGCCGGGCACGGCTCACGGCCCAACGACGAGAACGCCGTCACCCGGTTGGTGGATGCGTTGCACCGGATCGCGGCCCACCGCTGGCCGGTGTCGCTGACGCCGACGGTGCAGGCGTTCCTGGAGCGCACCGGTGCGGCTTTGGGTGTCCCGGTGGACCTGTCCGATGGGGACGCGGTGGACGCCTCGGTGGCGGCGCTGGGCCCGGCGGGCGGGCTGGTGGTGCCGACGGTCCGCAACAGCACGACCCCGACGATGCTGGACGCGGGCTACAAGGTGAACGTGATCCCGACGACGGCGACCGCCCAGGTCGACGTCCGGGTGCTGCCGGGCACCGAGGACGCGTTGTTCGCGGAGCTGGACGAGCTGCTCGGCGAGGGCGTCACGCGGGAGTTCGTCGCGCACCAGCCGCCGGTGCAGGCCCCGGTGGACTCGCCGTGGTTCGCCTCGATGGCCACGGCTTTACAGGCCGAAGACCCCGAGGCCGTGGTGGTGCCGTACTGCATGGGCGGCGGCACCGACGCGAAGGCGTTCGCCCAGCTCGGGATCGTGAACTACGGCTTCGCGCCGCTCTGGCTGCCGGCGGGCTTCCCGTACCGCGCGATGGCGCACGGGGTCGACGAGCGGGTCCCGGTGGCCGGCTTGCACTTCGGGACGCGGGTGCTCACCCGGTTCCTGGAGAGCTGCTAGACCTGGGACTCCGCGCCGACCTCGGCGACGGCCCACACGACGCACCGCACCCCGGGTTGGTCGGTGAACCCCTGGGCCAGCATGTCGTCGTAGTAGCGGCGCGCGTTCGCTTCGTCGGCGTAGACCTGCACCATGTGGCCGTCGAGGGTCCAGGTCCCGTGGACGAACCCCGGCGTGCCGACCTTGCTCGAGGCCATGAGCGGCACCTGGGCGCGCAGCTCGTCGAGTTTCTCCGGCGCGATGTCCCAGACTCCGATGACGGCCCACATGCCCTGTGAGTCGCGGGCGGACCGGACGCGTTACCGGGTGAAGGTGGCCCAGTGGCGGGCGCCGTCGCGGACCGTGCCCAGGTCGGCCAGGCGCAAGCCGTCCTGGGCGATCGACTCGATCTCCGCCCGGCTGAACGGCCAAGGCGGGCTGACCCACGTCTCGACGTCCGTGCTCTCCTCCGCGACCTCGCTGACCACCAGCGTGCCGCCCGGGGCGACGAACCCGGCCAGCGACGTGAGGGCCGCCGGGCGGAAGTCGCGGGGCATGGCCTGGATGTTCATGATCTCGACGACCAGGTCGAACGCGTGGTGCCACTCCCCCGGCGGCTTCAGCAGGTCGGCCACCACGTAGTCCACTGTGGACTCCGGGAAGCGGGCGCGGGCGGCCTTGACCGCGGTCGGGGCGACGTCGAAGCCCGTGACCGCCCAGCCCGCGGCCGAGAGCAGCTCCGGGTCGTCGCCGAGGGCGCTGCCCACGACCAGGGCGCGGCGGCCTTCGCCCGGGTGCTCGGCCGCCCAGGTCACCAGGTCGGCCTGGGGTTTGCCGCGGGTCCACGGGACGACGGCTTCGCCGCGTTCGGCGGCGGTGTAGAGCTGGTCGAACCACCCCGTCGGGTTGCCGTCGGCGAGGGAGGCGCGGGAGAGGGCACGGTCGGCGATGGGGTCCGGGGTCGACATGATCACGACCTTAGCGACGGCTCCGGACCCGCGTGACCGCTTTTCCCGCGCGACCGGCCTTGGCGCCTGCCGTAGAGGGAGCTGCCGGCCCAGTCGACGATGCCGCAGAAGCTTCGAACGGACGGCCGGTTCGACATAGCCTGATGACGTCCGTGGTGGCGCCCGGCAGGGTGAACCCGCGGACCAGGTCGCCGCAGGCGGTGATCGGCCGGACGGCCGAGTTCGCGGCGGCGGTCGCCGCGGGGGTCGATCCCACGGTGGCCAGCAGGAGCGGCGAGGGGTCCGGACGGTTCTCACCAGGTCCCCCGGTGGTTGGGTTGTCCAGTTCTGGCCAGGTTTGCCGACCGGCCTTGACATCGATGTCACCCGCGCGTTTGTCTTCCTAGCGCGCCGCCGGTTCCCCGTCGCGCGGTGCCGTTGTTCATCCCCTCCAGAGCTTGGAGCAATGATGCCCCGAAGCGCCAGACCACCGGTCGCCATGATGCTGGCCGCCACCGTGGTCGCCGCCGGCCTGGTCGCCCTCCCCGCGGCCGCCTACGCCGCCGAGGACGCCCTCCCCGCCGACTTCTCCTCGTCGTTCGAGCCGGGTGACCCCCAGCCGACGTGGACCGACACCGTCGACACCGACGCGGCGGGCAAGCCGCGCGCGTTCGGCGTCAACGGCGCGAACGGCACCGCGATCCCCGGCGACATCCGCGGCAAGGTCACCGAGACCAGCGCGAGCAGTGAGAACACCGACGGCGGCGAAGTGGTGTCGAACCTCGTCGACGGCACCACCGACACCAAGTGGCTGTCCTGGGACCCGACCGCGTGGGCGCAGATCTCGCTGTCGGAACCCACGTCGATCACGCACTACGCGCTCTCTTCGGCCAACGACTTCGACAACCGCGACCCGAAGGACTGGACGCTGCAGGGCTCGAACGACGCCCTCGCCTGGACCGACCTGGACAAGCAGGCCGCCCAGGCGTTCACCGCGCGGTTCCAGCAGAAGGACTACAAGCTGGCCGCGCCGACCGCGGCGTACAAGTACTTCCGGCTGAACGTCACGGCCAACAACGGCGGGCCGATCCTGCAGCTCTCGGAGCTGCTGCTGGCCAACGACGACCCGACGCCGCCGCCGCTGCCGAACATGCGCAGCTTCACCGACTCGGGCCCGACCAGCGGGTACACGAACAAGAACCGCGTCGGCTTCACCGGTATGAAGGCGTTCCGCTACTCCGGCAGCCAGACCGAGGCCGGGCACGGCTGGTCGTACAACAAGATCTTCGACGTGAACGTCCCGGTCGTGGCCTCGACCGAGCTCTCGTACAAGGTGCAGCCGCAGTTCATCACCGGCGACCTGAAGTACCCCAGCACCAACGTCGCGATCGACCTCGCTTTCACCGACGGCACGTACCTGCGCAACCTCGGCGCGACCGACCAGTACGGCTTCCCGCTGACCCCGGAGGGCCAGGGCGCCTCGAAGGTGCTTTACGCCAACCAGTGGAACCTGGTGCGTTCGGCGATCGGGCAGGTCGCCAAGGGCAAGACGATCGACCGGATCCTCGTCGGGTACGACAACCCGAACGGCCCGGGTTCGCTGCAGGGCTGGCTGGACGACGTGAAGGTGTCGGCGACCCCGACGCCGCCGTCGAGCACCCGCCCGAGCGACAACGTGGTCACCACGCGGGGCACGATGGCCAACAGCACGTTCTCCCGGGGCAACAACTTCCCGGCCACGGCCGTGCCGCACGGGTTCAACTTCTGGACCCCGGTCACCGACGCCGGCTCGGGCAGCTGGCTCTACAACTACAGCACCCAGAACAACGCGCAGAACCTCCCGCAGCTGCAGGCGTTCAGCGTGAGCCACGAGCCGAGCCCGTGGATGGGTGACCGGCAGGCGTTCCAGGTGATGCCGTCGGCGGCCGCCGGGGTACCCGACGCCAACCGCGACGCGCGGGCGCTGCCCTTCAAGCACAGCGACGAGGTCGCGCGGGCGCACTACTACGGTGTGCAGTTCCAGAACGGGATCAAGACCGAGATCACGCCGACCGACCACGCGGCGATGATGAAGTTCTCGTTCCCGGGTGCGGACTCGAGCCTGATCTTCGACAGCGTCAACAACTCGGCCGGACTGACCCTCGACCCGGCCACCGGCACGCTCTCGGGCTACACCGAGACCAACGTGTACGCCGGCGCGGGCCGGATGTTCGTCTACGCGACGTTCGACAAGCCCGTCACCGCGGGCGGCAAGCTCACCGGGCAGGGCCGCGACAACGTCACCGGCTACCTGCGGTTCGACGCCGGCGCCGACAAGACCGTGAACATGCGGATCGCGACGTCGCTGATCAGCGTCGACCAGGCGAAGAAGAACCTCGCCCAGGAGATCGCCCCGGCCGCGACCTTCGACACCGTGCGCGACGCGGCACAGAAGGCGTGGGACGACCAGCTGAAGGTGATCGAGGTCGAGGGCGCGTCGAAGGACCAGCTCACGACGCTCTACTCGAACCTGTACCGGCTGTTCCTGTACCCGAACTCCCAGTTCGAGAACACCGGCACCGCCGACAAGCCCGCCTACAAGTACGCGAGCCCCGTGTCGCCGAAGACCGGCGCGGACACCGTGACCCAGACCGGGTCGAAGGTGGTCGACGGCCAGATGTACGTCAACAACGGCTTCTGGGACACCTACCGCACGACGTGGCCGGCGTACTCGCTGCTCACACCGGACATGGCCGGGAAGATGGTCGACGGGTTCGTGCAGCAGTACCGCGACGGCGGCTGGATCGCCCGCTGGTCCTCCCCCGGCTACGCGGACCTGATGACCGGCACGAGCTCGGACGTCGCGTTCGCCGACGCCTACCTCAAGGGCGTCAAGAACTTCGACGTCAAGTCGGCCTACGACGCGGCGCTGAAGAACGCCACGGTGACGCCGCCGAACTCGGCGGTCGGCCGCAAGGGCCTGGACCAGGGCATCTTCCTCGGCTACACACCCAACACCGCCAGCGAGGGCTTCTCGTGGGCGATCGAGGGCTACGTCAACGACTTCGGCATCGCCAACCTGTCGAAGAAGCTGGCCGACGAGGCGGCGCCGAGCGACCCGCGCAAGGCGGAGTACCAGGAGAACTACGAGTACTTCACCAGCCGCGCCCAGCAGTACGTGAACCTGTTCGACCCGAGCACCGGGTTCTTCCAGGGCAAGGACGCGAGCGGGAAGTTCACCAAGACGAAGGACCAGTACGACCCGCGCTCGTGGGGTGGTGACTACACCGAGACCGACGGCTGGGGCATGGCGTTCACCGTGCCGCAGGACGGCAAGGGCCTGGCGAACCTCTACGGCGGTCAGGCGGGCCTGGCGACCAAGCTGGACCAGTTCTTCGCCGACCAGGAGACCGCCGACTACCCGGGGTCCTACGGTGGCGTGATCCACGAGATGCGGGAGGCGCGGGACGTGCGGATGGGCCAGTACGGCCACTCCAACCAGCCTTCGCACCACCTGCTCTACATGTACGACTACGCGGGTCAGCCGTCGAAGACGCAGGCGAAGGTCCGTGAGGCCCTCTCGCGGCTCTACAACGGCGCCGAGATCGGCCAGGGCTACGCCGGCGACGAGGACAACGGCGAGATGTCCGCGTGGTACATCTTCAGCGCGCTGGGCTTCTACCCGCTGCAGATGGGCAGCCCGAACTATGCGATCGGGTCGCCGCTGTTCAAGAAGGCCACGATCCACCTGGCCGGCGGCAAGAACCTGGTGATCAACGCGCCGAAGAACAGCGCGAAGAACGTCTACGTCCAGGGCGTGAAGGTCAACGGCAAGGCGTACAGCTCGACGTCGCTGCCGCAGGATGTCATCGCCAAGGGCGGGACGATCGACTTCGACATGGGCCCGAACCCGTCGAAGTGGGGCACCGGCCCGAACGACGCGCCGACGTCCATCACCAAGGACAACGCCGTTCCGACACCGCTGCACGACGAGACCGGCGACGGCAAGGGCACGCTGTCCACTTCGGACGGCTCGAACGCGGGTGCGCTGCTCGACAACACCTCGCGCACCCAGGCCGCCGTCACCGGCGCCCTGCAGTACCAGCTCAACTCGACCGACGAGGCCGTCAGCCACTACACGCTGACGTCCCAGACCGGTGCGGGCGACCCGAAGAGCTGGACGCTGAAGGGCTCCTACGACGGGAAGACGTGGGCGGTCGCGGACCAGCAGACGAACCAGGCGTTCAGCTGGCGGCAGCAGACCCGCGCGTTCAAGGTGGCCAACCCGGCGCACTACGCCTACTACAAGCTCGAAGTCACCGCGACCAGCACCGGCGCCCCGGCGCAGCTGGCCGAGTTCGAGCTGCTGGGCAAGCCGGACGCCTCCTGCACGCAGACCATCACCGGTGACCACAAGGGCCCGCTGACGGTCTCGAGCGGCACGGTGTGCCTGCAGGACGCGACGGTGTCGGGTCCGGTGACGGTGGGCCGCGGCGCGAACCTGATCGTCCGCGGCGGCGAGATCAAGGGCCCGCTCGCGGCGACGGGCGCGGGTCAGGTCGTGCTCAACCGCACGAAGGTGGACGGTCCGGTGGCGATCACCGGGGTGACCGGGCAGGTGTCGATCGAGCTGACGAACGTCGGCGGCCCGGTCGCGCTGACCGGCAACCACGGGCCGGTGCTCACGTCGAGCACGGTCGGCGGTCCGCTGGCCTGCGCGGCGAACTCGCCGGCTCCGACGGACTACGACCTGCCGAACACCGTCCGCGGTCCCTCCGCCGGGCAGTGCGCGAAGATCTAGTCCCGCAGTAGGTTCGAGGTAGGTCCGTGAAGGCCTCCTCACCGGCTCTTACCGCCGGTGAGGAGGCCTTCACGGCTTTCGGAGGGGGCGAGATGGAGTTCTTCTGCTACCACCGGGACCGGCCCGGGTCCGCGGGGCTGCGCCAGGAGCTGCGGGAGGCGCACTGGTCCTACATGGACCGGTTCCCGATGATCGCCCGCGGCCCGACACTCGACGGCGACACGCCCACCGGCAGCGTCCACGTCCTCGACCTGCCGGACCCCGCGGCGGCCCGCGCGTTCGCCTTCGACGAGCCGGGGTACCAGGCCGGGGCGTACCGGGACGTCCTGCTGCGCCGCTGGCGCAACACGCTGGGCCGCACGATGGGGGACTTCCCGGGCGGCCGCGCCGGCGGGCACCGGTACCTGGTCCTGGGCCTCGGCTCCGGGGCGCCGGCCGACCTCGACGTCCCGCCGGGACGCGACGAGCTGATCGCGTACGGGCCGCTGCTGTCCGACGACGGCGAGGCGTGGCTGGGGACGGCGGTCCTGCTGCGGGCCCCGGACCCGGACGCCGCGCGCGCCGTCCTCACCGCCGAGCGGTACGCGGCGATCGAAGTCCACACCTGGCAGTCCGGCGGCCGCCCGGCCTGAGCAGGTCAGACCCGGCGCAGGCCGGCGAGTTCCTTGGCGAGCGCGTCGGCGAACGGGCCCGGCTCGGCCACGAAGCCGAGGTGGTCGCCGGGGAACTCGACGTACCGGCAGGCCAGGTGCTCGGCCTGCGCCCGCGCGGCCCGCGCGTGACAGGTGTCGAGGCTGCCGGCGCCCCCGGCGGTGACCACCGGGATGCCGGTGCGGCGGACCGCGTCCAGGTCCGGGGCGTACAACGCGATCGGCAGGAACTCCCGGCGCAGGAAGTAGTCGGCGGCCGCCGGTTCGGCGAAGGTGCCGGGGGACGCGCCGAACAGGTCCAGGGCCGGGGACAAGCCCCGCTGGTCGTAGGTGGCCCGGACCTTCCGGGCGAACGCCAGCCGCTGCGGGGCGTCGGGCAGCAGCGGCACGCTCGGGGCTTCGTGCACGACCAGCTCGGTGACGACGTCGGGCAGGTGCGCGGCCAGTTCGAACGCGATCGAGCCGCCGCCGCCCTGGCCGAACACCGCCGCGCGGGCGGTGGCGGGGCGGGCCGAGCGGATGACCGCGGCCGCGTCGCGGGCCTGCTGCGCCATGTCGAAGTCGGCGTCACGGCCCGTGCTGCGCCCGGTGCGCCGCCGGTCGTAGGTCAAGACGGTGTAGTCGTCCGACAGGTGCTCCGCGAGGCCGGTGTAGCGGGCGGCGTCACCGCCGAGCCCGGCGATCAGGAGCAGCAGCGGACCCGCGCCGCGGAGGTCGTAGGTGAGTTCGGCGCCCTCGTGCCGGACGGTGTGCGTGCTCACTCGCCCCTCCCCCCGCGTCGAGTCTGCCGGGCCACACGCTACGCCGTTCGGCCGATACGGTGGGCACATGTCCGACGCCGTGTTCTTCTCTTCGTTCGAAACCGGTGACCCTCAGCCGGCGGACCCCGCGCTGACGGTCGACCGCGGGCCGGACCGCTCCCCCACGGCCAAGACCGGCGTCGGCTTCACCGGGGCCCAGGCCCTGCGCTACACCGCGCGCCCCCGGAGCGTCCTGTTCGAACTCGACGCGCCCGTCACCGGCCGCACCGAGCTGTCCTATGTGGTCTTCCCGCGGTCGGACGGGAAGATCCCGGCCTACCACGCGACCCACGTCAGCCTCGACGTCGAGTTCGCCGACGGCACCACGGCCGGGTTCACCCCCGTGGACGACAAGACGCTCTGGGTGGACCAGTGGAACCCCGTCCGCCGCCCGCTGGGCGCCTTCACCGGGCGCCGGATCGCCCGGATCGTGCTGCGGACCGCGTCCCCCGAAGGCGAGATCACCGGCTGGGTCGACGACGTCCGCGTCGCCGAACGCGCCGACGCGCCGCGCGAGCCAGCCGACCTCGTCCGCACCACCCGCGGCACCCACTCCAGCGGCGACTACTCCCGCGGCAACAACTTCCCCGCCACGGCCGTGCCGCACGGGTTCAACTTCTGGACCCCGGTGACCGACGCCGGTGTCACCAACTGGATCTACTCCTACCACCGCCACAACGACGAGCAGAACCGCCCGGCGCTGCAGGCGCTGGCCCTGAGCCACCAGCCGAGCCCGTGGATGGGCGACCGGCACACCTTCCACATCATGGCGGGCACCGGCCCGGTCGAGCCCGACCGCCGCAAGCGCGCGCTCGCCTTCTCCCACGACGACGAGACCGACTCACCGCACCACTACGGCGTCCGCTTCGCCAACGGCATGACCGCCGACCTCGCGCCGGCCGACCACGCGGCGATCCTGAAGTTCACCTTCCCCGACAAGCACGGCTGGCTGCTGTTCGACAACGTCGGCCACCGCGGCGGCCTCCGCCTGAACGCCGACACCGGCGTCGTCACCGGCCACACCTGGGTCCGCAGCCGCCTCTCGGCCGGCGCGCGCCGCATGTTCGTGTACGCGCAGACCGACGCCCCGGCCACCCGCGGCGCCAAGTACCACCGGCCCTGGCGGCGCGTCTCGGGCTACTTCGAGTTCGACGGGCCCGAGGTGACGCTGCGGATCGCGACGTCCCTGATCAGCCTCGCCCAGGCCAAGCGCAACCTCGAACTGGAGATCCCCGCCGGGACGACGTTCGAGCAGGTCCGGGCGCAGGCCCGCGAGCTGTGGCAGGAGCAGCTGGGCCGGATCGAGGTCGAAGGCGCCACCGACGACCAGCGCACCACGCTCTACTCGAACCTCTACCGGCTGTTCCTCTACCCGAACCGCGCGCACGAGAACACGCCGAAGGGGATCCGGCACGCGAGCCCGGTCATCCGCCGCCGGTGGCCGAGCACCCGCAGGCGCACCGGCGCGAAGGTCGTGGACGGCGAGATGTTCGTCAACAACGGCTTCTGGGACACCTACCGCACCACCTGGCCCGCCTACGCGCTGCTGACCCCGGCCCACTGCGGCCGGATGATCGACGGGTTCGTCCAGCAGTACCGCGAAGGCGGCTGGATCTCCCGCTGGTCCTCCCCCGGCTACGCCGACCTGATGACCGGCACCAGCTCCGACGTCGCGTTCGCCGACGCCTACCTCAAGGGCGTCAAGAACTTCGACGTCGAGGCCGCTTACGACGCCGCGCTGAAGAACGCCACCGTCACCCCGCCACACCGCTCGGTCGGCCGCAAGGGCCTCGACCGGTCGATCTTCCTCGGCTACACCCCGACGTCCGTCCACGAAGGACTCTCCTGGGCGCTGGAAGGCTGCATCAACGACTTCGGCCTCGCCAACCTCTCCGACGCACTCGCCCGGGAAAGCGACGGGCCGCGCGCCCGGATGTACGCCGACTACGCCGCCTACTTCCGCGAGCGCGCCAAGCACTACGTCCACCACTTCGACCCGAAGATCGGCTTCTTCCAGGGCCGCAACCGCGACGGCAGCCGCAAGTTCGCCCCCGAGGGCTACGACCCCGCCGCGTGGGGCGGCGACTTCGTCGAGACCAACGCCTGGAACACCGCCTTCACCGCCCCGCACGACGGCCCCGGCCTCGCCGCGCTGCACGGCGGCAACGCCGGCCTCGAAGCGAAGCTCGACACCTTCTTCGCGACACCGGAGACCGGCCAGCGCCCCGGTGCGTACGGCGGTCTCATCCACGAGATGACCGAGGCCCGCGACGTCCGGATGGGCCAGTACGGCCACTCCAACCAGCCCTCGCACCACATCCCCTACATCTACAACCACGCCGGCGCGCCCGCGAAGACCCAGCGCGTCGTGCGGGAGGTGCTGCGCCGGCTCTACCTCGGCAGCGAGCTCGGCCAGGGCTACCCCGGCGACGAGGACAACGGCGAGATGTCGGCCTGGTACGTCTTCAGCGCGCTGGGCTTCTACCCGCTGCAGATGGGCAGCCCGCGCTACGCGATCGGCTCACCGCTGTTCGAAAAGGCGACCGTGCACCTAGGCGACGGGAAGAAGCTCGTCGTCCACGCGCCCGGCAACACCGACGAGACGGTCTACGTCCGCGGCCTCACCGTCGACGGCGAACCGCACGACACCACCACGATCTCGCACGCCACCCTCGCCGGCGGCGCCGAACTCGTCTTCGACCTCACCACCGAACCGGCGGCCTGGGGCGCCCCGCCACCGGAGGCCGGACACCCGGAGCCGAGCACCGACCTCACGGGGACCGCGACCGCCTCCGACGGCACCGGCGTCGACGCGCTGTTCGACGACACCACCGGCACCCAGGTCACCTTCCGCGGCGCCACCGCCGCCGTCGAGTTCACCGTCACCGGCGACCCCCGCGAAGTCACGATGTACACCCTCACCTCCGGCACTCGCGGCGGCGACCCCAGCGCCTGGACCCTCGAAGGCTCCGACGACGGCGTCGACTGGACCACCCTGGACGAACGCACCGGCGAGCTGTTCCGCTGGCGCCGCCAGACCCGCCCGTTCGTCCTCGCCACCCCGGCCGCGCACCCGCGCTACCGGCTGCGGATCACCGCCGCCCACGGCCGCCGGGCCACCCTCGCCCAGTGGGAGCTGCTCGCCCGATGAACCACCTCCGCACCGCCGCGCTCGACCGGTTCGCGGCGGCCGACCCCGGCCTGGTCCGGCTGCGCCTGGCCGGCTCCGCGGTCCTCGGCATCATCCTGGCCGTCGGCGCATTGCTGCCCGTCCACCTGCCGCTCACGGTGATGCTGGTGGGCGCGATCGCCGCGATGATGACGGCGTTCACGGTCAACGACGCCACCCCCGGCGGCCAAGCCGGCACCCTGGCCCTCGCGTTCCTCACCGGCGCCGCGTCGATCACCGTCGCCAGCCTCGGCGCGGTCCTGCCGCCGCTCGACACCGTCGTCTTCGTCCTGCTGATCTTCGTCGCGGTCTACGCCCAGCGCTTCGGCCCGCGCGGCACCGCGCTCGGCTCCATCGGGTTCTTCCTGTTCTTCTTCCCGATGTTCCTGCAGACCCACCTCAAGCAGGTACCGCAGCTCCTGCTGGCCTTGACCGTCGGGATCCTGGCCAACGCGCTCGTCCGGTTCGTCCTGCTGCGACGCAACCCCGAAGCCGAGTTCCTCCGGGTCCGGCGGGCCTTCCGCGCCCGCCTCGCCGCCGTCGTCCGCGCCGCCGAGGCCCACCTCGCCGTGGGCGGCAGCGAACGCACCCGCAAGCAGCTGCGCCGGTCGATCAACCGCCTCCACGAATGCGTCCTGCTCATCGAGGACGCCGCCCCCGACGTCGTCGACGCCCGTGCCGCCGACCGGCTGCGCCGCCGCGCCATCGAGGTCGAGCTGGCCGTCCAGTGGCTCGTCAGCACCGTCCAGCGCACCTGTTCCGACGAACTGACCGCCGGGACCCGCGACGACCTCATCGCCCGGCTCGCCCGCTTCCGCGCCCTGATGGAACGCGACCCGCGCGAACTGCCGCTGATCAGCCAGACCGGCGAGTACAGCCGGATGCTGGTCGAGGGCAGCCGCATCGACGAGCACGCCGCCCCCGGCGACGGCGTCCGCAAGGCACTGGCCGAACTGGCGCTGGCCGACGACCGCGCCCAGCGCGCCGCCGACCCGGAGACCTCGACCGACCCGCTCGACGCCGAAGAGGACGACGACGAGCCGACCCGCAGGTTCGCCTACGACAACCAGACCCGCAGCGCCATCCAGGCCGTCGTCGGCGGCGGCCTGGCCGTGCTCGGCGGTGAGCTCGTCTCCCACCAGCGCTGGTACTGGGCCGTGCTCACGGTGTTCGTCGTCTTCATCGGCGCCTCCAGCGCCGGCGCGACCTTCGTCAAGGGTGTGCGCCGCCTCGGCGGCACCGTGATCGGCATCTTCGGCGGCGTCCTGCTCGCCCTGCTGGTCGCCGGCAGCACCCCGGCCACGCTCGCCCTGATCCTCGTCTGCGTGTTCGGGATGGTCTACACCGCGCGCGTGTCGCAGGTGGTGATGGCGTTCTTCATCACCAGCATGCTCGGCCTGCTCTACAGCCTGCTCGGCACGTTCAGCATCGAGGTGCTCTGGATCCGCGTCGCCGAGACCGCCGTCGGCGCCACCGCCGGCATCCTCGCCGCGGTCGTCATCGTCCCGGTCCGCACCCGCTCGGTCATGCTCGACAACATCACCGAAGTCCTCGACGAGCTCACCGAGTTCCTCGAACACGCCTCGGGCCTGCTCGCCGGCGAGGAGAACGTCAACATCATCGAGCTCTCCCGCGACCTCGACCGCGCCGTCGAGCAGGTCCGCACCACCATCGAACCCCTCACCCACCCGGTCAACCTGCGCAGCGCCCGCCGCGACTACGGCTGGCACGTCCTCACCACCCTGGAGACCATCGCCTTCCGCGCCCGCCACGTCGCCGCGCGCGCCCAGCCCGGCCAGCTCGCCGGCGGCGACGTCGACCGGCTCCGGCTGTTCACCGGCCGGCTGCTGGCCAACATCGACGTCCTGCGCAAGGCCCTCGACTCCCCGGGTGGCGCCACCCCCGGCACGCTCGTGCGCGACGACGGCACCCCGGTCTCCGACCGTGTCGAGCAGGCCGAGACCCGCGCCGTCCTCTCCAGCCTCAGCCACCTCGACGAAGGCCTCGTCTCCCTCGGCCGCGTCTTCCACGTCGAGGCCACCGATCCCCGCGTCCCGGCGAAATGACGGCCGGGGTGGCGCGGTCCCCGACGACCGCGCCACCCCGCTCGTCCCGCGTTACGGGCAGACCAGCCACGCGAAGTGGTACGTCGTGGTGATGCTGCCGTCGGTCGAGTCCATCGTCACGTAGCTGGTCGTCTTCTTCGGATCCGACGTCCCGGCCGCCGCACGCAATTCCGTGTTGATGTTCAAATTACGTTCCTCACCGCACGGCTTGAACACGATCGCACCGACCTCGGTCGAATCCGTGAAATGCCAATCATCCTCGAACGGACCCGTCAGCGGATGCTGGATGTAAGCCGTCGGGGAATTCCCCTGAAAATAGTAGTTCGCGCGTTCCAGGCCGGTCGCGCCGCGTTCCAGGTGCGTGAATCCGCGGTAGTCGGCCTGCGCGATTCCGTAGGTGAACCCCTGCGGCACGTGCACCCGCAGGCCGATCTGACAGTTCTTCCTCGCGTCCAGCGGCCCGGCGCCGACACCCACCAACGCCGTGTAGGCGCTGTAGGTCACGGTGAACGCCGTGTTGTCCTGCGAGACCGCCACCGCGGACGTGCCGATCGGGCAGCCCGTGCCGTTGGCGTTCACGACGTCGATGACGATTTTGTCGGGCGGCGGAGGATTGTTCCAGGAATGGGGCGATACCACGGAGGACAACGCCATCACGGCAGCAACGACCGCAGAAAGCATCAGATTCCTTCCCAATACATTCCGATTGGGGATGGGGGCGTCGACCATGGTAGCGAAAGGATCATGGATCGAAACCCCGCTGAACGGAGTAACGCGCCGTAGTCGCCCGGGTACACCTGAATGGCGCACGTTCCGCCGCCGACCGAACCTATTTAATACCCGGCGAACGAAAACGTATCAGGAAAACGATTTCGCGCCGGTGGATCACCGTTCCGCGGAACGATCACCCCCACGACGTCCGGTCAGTCCAGTAAGGCCGCGGCCCGCCCGAGCGTCCCGACCCCCGCCACCGACCACGGGCCGGCCGAGATGACGACCGCGTGCTCGATGCCCCACGCACCGAATTCCGTGCACCGGTGCGCGAACGACGCCGCGGACTCGCCGGGCGAGAGCCGTGTGCTGATGGTCTTCTCGATCTCCCCGTACGGCCGCCCGACGTCGTCACAGTGGCGCGCCAGGACGGCCAGCTTGTGCCGGACCGTGCGACCGCCGTCCGGGACGTCGAAGACGTTGCACGCGTCGGCGTACCGCGCGACCAGCCGGAGCGTCTTCCGCTCCCCCGCGCCGCCGATCAGCACCTTCGGACGCCGCGCCGGCCGCGGGTTCCCGATCGGGTGCTCCAGCCGGTAGTGCGCACCCTCGAACGGCGACTCGTCCCCGTCCCACATCCGGAACGCCAGCCGGAGGGTCTCCTCCAGCCGCTCGAACCGTTCCCCCGCCGGCGGGAAAGGCAGGCCCATCGCCCGCGCCTCGCCGTCGTGGTGCCCGGCGCCGATCCCGAACCGCGCCCGACAGCACGTCCAGCGTGGACACCGCCTTGATCAGCAGCGCGGGCGGGCGGAACGTCACCGCCGACACCATCGTCCCCAGGCCGACCCGGCTGGTCCGCGCGGCCAGGAACCCCAAGGTCGTGTACGCCTCGAGCATCGCCGCATCTGCGGTGCTGCGCGGATCGGCCTGCAGCAGGTGATCCGCCACCCACACCGTGTCCAGGCCGGCGTCCTCCGCGGCCACGGTCACCTCCGCAAGCTCCCCGGCGAGCTTGTCCGGCCACGAAAAGTCCGTGATCCCGATGCTGAACCGCATGACTTCTCCCCTCAGGCCCGCGTGAGCAGGTCGGTTGCGCCCGTCCGGGTCGGCGAAGCAGACGCCCCGGCCGGGAACCGCGCCCACACGATGGTGTGGTTCAGCTCCACGCTCATCACGCCGCTCCCGGCGTGAACGGCAACGGGCCGCCGATCGCGCTGAGGTGGATCCCGGCCAGCCGCCACTCGCCGCCCTCGCGGACCAGGACGTGCGTGGCGCGGAACGTCCCGTCCGCGGGGGTGCCCTTGAAGGACGCGGTCTGCTCGTGGACGCCGATCGCGATCGCGGTGTCCCCGAACTCCCGCACCTCGACCTCACGCCAGTCGAGCGTCTTCGTGACCAGGTCGCCGGTGCCGTACCGCGCCAGCCACTGCGGCCGCTCCAGCACGAACCCGACCGGCCCGACCAGCCGGAACCCCTCGGTCACCAACGCGCCCAGCGCGTCGGCGTCCCCACGCACCTCGGCGTCCGCCCACCGGCGCCCCACGGCCTTGACCTGCTCTTCGACGCTGCTCATGATCCCGCTCCCACTGGACAGTGACTGGACGGGACAAACGTTAGAAGTCTAACCGTTCGATGTCAAACGCTTAGACTTCTCGCCCTCTGCGATACGGTCACCCCGTGCCACCACCCACCACCGCCCCCATCGGCGTCGTCCTCGCCCGCACCGCCAAAACCGCCAGCCGCGCCTTCGACCACGCCCTCACCGCCGCCGGCAGCTCCCAGCCCATCTGGCAGATCCTCATCTCCCTCAAAACCCGGCCCGTCGCCAACCAGCGCGAACTCGCCGACGCCGTCGGCATCCAAGGCGCCACCCTCACCCACCACCTCAACGGCATGGAAACCACCGGCCTCGTCACCCGCCGCCGCGACCCCGACAACCGCCGCATCCACGTCGTCGAACTCACCGAGCACGGCGAACAGCTCTTCCACCAGCTCGCCACCGCCGCCATCGCCCACGACAAAAAACTCCGCACCGGCTTCACCGACGACGAAATCACCCTCCTCGCAAGCCTCCTCCAGCGCCTCGCCGCCAACGTCACCGACGAACCCGCACAGTGAATCGATCCAGCGAGAGTGACTGGACGCACCCGGACGGCGACCACGGAGAGGGATAGGCTCCAACCACTAGCCAAAGTCGTCTCAAGCTGGAGTACCGCAATGACCCAAGCCCCTGTCAACGTGACCGTCACCGGCGCCGCCGGCCAGATCGGCTACGCGCTGCTCTTCCGCATCGCGTCCGGTCAGCTCCTCGGCCAGGACGTCCCGGTGAAGCTGCGGCTCCTCGAGATCCCGCAGGCGGTCAAGGCGGCCGAGGGCACCGCCATGGAGCTCGACGACGGCGCCTTCCCGCTCCTGGCCGGCATCGACATCTTCGACGACCCCAAGCAGGCCTTCGAAGGCACCAACATCGCCCTCCTCGTCGGCGCCCGCCCCCGCAGCAAGGGCATGGAACGCGGCGACCTCCTCGAGGCCAACGGCGGCATCTTCAAGCCCCAGGGCGAAGCCATCAACGCCGGCGCCGCCTCCGACATCAAGGTCCTCGTCGTCGGCAACCCCGCCAACACCAACGCCCTCATCGCCCAGTCGCACGCCCCCGACGTGCCGGCCGACCGCTTCACCGCGATGACCCGCCTCGACCACAACCGCGCACTCGCCCAGCTCTCCAAGAAGCTCGGCGTCTCCGTCACCGACATCAAGAAGCTCGCCATCTGGGGCAACCACTCCGCCACCCAGTACCCCTCGGTCCAGCACGCCGAGGTCAACGGCAAGACCGTCGACCTCGACCAGGCCTGGCTCGAAAGCGACTTCATCCCCACCGTCGCCAAGCGCGGCGCGGCGATCATCGAAGCCCGCGGCCTCTCCTCGGCCGCCTCGGCCGCGTCCGCCGCCATCGACCACGTCTACACCTGGGTCAACGGCACCAACGACGGCGACTGGACCTCCGCCGCCGTCGTCTCCGACGGCTCCTACGGCGTCCCCGAGGGCATCATCTCGTCCTTCCCGGTCACCGCCGAGAACGGCCAGTACCAGATCGTCCAGGGCCTCGAGATCGACGACTTCTCCCGCGCCCGCATCGACGCCTCCGTCGCGGAGCTCGTCGAAGAGCGCGACACCGTGCAGAAGCTCGGCCTCATCTGAGCCGCGTCACCGCAGCGAAGGGGCCGCTGTCCGATGTGGACGGCGGCCCCTTCCGCGTCAGAAAGAGATCCGCGCCAGCTTCCCGATCTCCAGCGCCGTCCACAGTGCACCGTCCGGCCCCACCGCGATCCCGTGCGGCTCCGACCCCGGCGTCGGCAGCTCCACCTCGGTGATCACACCGTCCACCGTGATCCGCCCGATCCGGTTACCACCCCACACCGTGAACCAGCAGGCCCCGTCCGGGCCCGCCACGATCGCGTGCGGCCGCGACCCGCGGTCCGGCAACGGGAACTCGGCAACCGTCCCGCCGATGTCGATCCGCCCGATCTGACCCTCCCCGATCTCCACGAACCACAACGCGCCGTCCGGCCCGGCCGTGATACCCACCGGCGCCGCGGCCTCCGTCGGCAACGGGTACACCGAAACCGCACCGGACGTCGTGATCCGGCCGACGGCGTTCGCCTGGTTCAAGGTGAACCACAACGCCCCGTCGGAACCCGGGACGATCATGGAGGGGAACGCACCCGAAACCGGCAGCGGAAACTCCGTCACCACCCCGTCCACGGTGATCCGGCCGACCCGATCGGCGTTGATCTCGGTGAACCACAACGCCCCGTCCGGCCCCGCCGTGATGCCGTACGGCGTCGGCACCGCGAACGACGACACCGCACCCTCGGTCGTGACCCGCCCGATCCGGTTCCCCTGGTACTCCGTGAACCACAACGCGCCGTCCGGCCCCGGCGTGATCACCGTCGGCCCGGTCGTCGCCGGGGCCAGCTGGAACGTCGTCACCTCACCGGCAGCGCTCAGCCGGCCGATCTGTCCGCTGTGGACCAGCGTGAACCACAACGCCCCATCGGACCCGGTCACGATCCCGTACGGCCCCTTGCCCGGCACCGCGAACTCTTCGATCGACACCATCGCGCACCCCCATCCCCGGTGATCGCCCGGAGCGAAACTTCCACGCCCACAGCGAACGACGATCACCGTCACACCCCCAGCACCCTACGGTCGGGCCATGACCCTTCTCGCCGTACCCGACATGCAGACACCCGGCCAGACCTTCACCGACTCCGTCAACGAGCAGCTCCTGCGCGACCGCATCGTCTTCCTCGGCACCGAAGTCACCGACGAAGTCGCCAACCGGATCGTCGCCCAGCTGCTCCTGCTCGCCGCCGACGACCCGGACAAGGACATCACCTTCTACATCAACTCACCCGGCGGCTCCGTCACCGCCGGCATGGCCATCTACGACACCATGCAGCTCGTCAAACCGGACGTCTCGACCTGGGGCCTCGGCTTCGTCGCGTCCATGGGCCAGTTCCTGCTGTCCTCCGGCACCCCCGGGAAGCGCTACCTGCTGCCCAACACGCGGATCGTGATGCACCAGCCCTCGGCCGGCATCAGCGGCGCCGCCACCGACATCGCCATCCAGGCCGAGGTGTTCGGGAAGATGAAGCGCCGCATGGCCGAACTCACCGCGCAGCAGACCGGGCAGAGCGTCGACCACATCACCGCCGACGCCGACCGGGACCGCTGGTTCGACGCGGACGAAGCCCTCGCCTACGGATTCATCGACCACATCGTCGTCCGCGAACAGGCGACGGCCTGATCCCCTCGCTCTTTGCCGGTCTTGAGAGCTGAATCCGTCGACGGATTTTCGAAGAAAGCCCCGGCGTATAGGGCGTTATACACTTGAAGGTGCTGCTGGACCCGGTGGTGGTCCGGGTCCAGCAGGGTTGGTCAGACGCCGTTGATGCCGCGGCGGGTGAGGAGGGGCTCGATCTCGGGGTCGCGGCCGCGGAAGGCGCGGAAGGCGTCCATCGGGTCGACGCTGCCCCCCTTCCCCAGCAGGGTGCGGCGGAAGTGGTCGCCGTTGTCGCGGGTCAGGCCGCCGCTCTCCCGGAACCACTGGACGGTGTCGGCGTCGAGGACTTCGCTCCAGATGTAGGAGTAGTACCCGGCGCTGTAGCCGCCGCTGAAGACGTGGGCGAAGTACGTGGTGCGGTAGCGCGGGGGGACGCTTTCGAGAGCGACGCCGGCTTTCACGAGGGCGTCGGTCTCGAACCGCTGCACCTCGGCCACGTGGTCGTCGACGCCGAGGCCGTGCCAGGCCTGGTCGAGCAGGGACGCCGCCAGGTATTCGGTGGTGGAGAAGCCTTCGCCGTATTGCTGGGCGGCGAGGAGCTTCTCGACCTGCTCGGCGGGCAGCGGCTCGCCGGTGACGTGGTGCTTGGCGTAGTGGGCCAGGACCTCCGGCCACAGCATCCACATCTCGTTGACCTGGGACGGGTACTCGACGAAGTCGCGCGGCACGTTGGTGCCGGAGAACGTCGGGTAGCGCACGGCCGAGAGCAGCGCGTGGAGCGCGTGGCCGAACTCGTGGAACGCGGTGACGACCTCGTCGAAGGTCAGCAGGGTGGGCTCCCCCGCCGGCGGCTTGTTGACGTTGAGCACGTTCACCACGACCGTGCGGTCGCCGAGCAGGTCGGACTGGTCGACGAAGGTGTTCATCCAGGCGCCGCCGCGTTTGGCGTCGCGGGTGTAGAGGTCGAGCAGGTACAGCCCGAGCGCGGTGCCGTCGGTGTCGAAGACCTCGAAAGTCCGGACCTCCGGGTGGTAGACGGGCAGGTCGTGGCGCTCGGCGAAGGTCAGGCCGTACAGCTTGCTCGCGGCGTAGAAGACGCCGTCGAGGTACACCCGGTCGGCCTCGAAGTACGGGCGCAGGCCCTCGGTGTCGACGTCGAAGCGCTCGCGGCGGACCTGGGCGGCGTAGTACGGCCAGTCCGACGGCCGCAGCTTCGCGCCCGGGACGTCGGCCTCCAGCAGTGCCTGCAGTTCCGCGGCTTCGGTGCGGGCGTTGGCGACGGCGGCCGGGGCCAGCCGCTCGAGGAGCCCGGCGGCGGCTTCGGCGGTCTTCGCCGTTTCGTCCGCGATGATGTACGAGGCGTGGTCCGGGTAGCCCAGCAGTGTGGCGCGTTCGGCGCGCAGGTGCGCGATCTCGGCGACGACGGCGTTGTTGTCCTGGTCGTTGCCGCGGTTGCCCCGTGCCATCGACGCGGTGTGGATCCGCTCGCGCACGTCACGGTCGCTGAGCGTCTCGAGCGGCGAGGCCTGGCTGGTCGGCAGGGTCAGGTTGATGACGTACTTGCCGGCTTCGCCGCGGGCGGTCGCCGCTTCGGCGGCGGTGGCGATCGCGCCGTCGCCGAACCCGGCCAGTTCGGCGCGGTCGTCGATGACGACGGCCAGCTCGTTGGTGTCCTTGAGCAGGTTCTGCTGGAACTTGGTCTGCAGCGTCGAGAGCTGCCCGTTGAGCTCGCGCAGGCGGGCCTGTTCGGCGTCGCCGAGCCCGGCGCCGGCGCGGCTGAAGTCGGTGTGCCGGCGTTCCAGCAGCCGCAGCGACTCCTCGTCCAGCCCCAGCTCTTCGCGCTGTCCGTGAAGCGCGTCGATGCGGGCGAACAGCCGCGGGTTGAGGTGGAGCGCGTCGTGGTGGGCGGCCAGCTTCGGCGCGAACTCCGCCTGGATCGCCTGGATCTCGTCGGTGCTGTTGGAGCCGGCCAGGTTGTAGAACACGCTCGCCACGCGGCCGAGCAGCTCGCCCGCGCGTTCGAGGGCCACGATGGTGTTCTCGAACGTCGGCTCGGCGTCCTGCGCGGCGATCTGCTCGATCTCCGCGGCGTGCTCGGCCAGGCCCGCCTCGAACGCGGGCCGGTAGTGCTCGTCGGAGATCCGGTCGAAGGGCGGCAGGGCGTAGGGCAGCTCGCTGGGTGCGGCGAACGGATTGTCCGGCGAAATCATCGGGGCAGGCTCCTGGTCGGGGAAAACACTCGGTCCCGCCACCCTACGGGCTCCCCCGGTGACGATGTCAGCGCTTTCCGTAGGTGGCCCCGGTCACCTGCCGGTGGTACCGCCGACCACCGCGTCGCTGCTCGCGGCGTCCTTCGCGGCCTTTTTGCCCCGTTTCGCGGGCTTCGGCTCCGGCGGCACGATGCCGCCGAGGTCATTGCTGTGGTCGTTGACCCGCAGGACGAACGGCCGGGTCTCGGTGTACCGCACGACGGAGATCGACGAGGGGTCGACGACGATCCGCTGGAAGGCGTCGAGGTGCTGGCCGAGGGCGTCGGCGATGATCGACTTGATCACGTCGCCGTGGCTGCACAGCAGCCACACGGCGTGGTCGCCGTGCTCGGCGGCGATCCGCCGGTCGTGCGCGCGGACGGCGGCGACCGAGCGGGCCTGCATCTGCGCGAGCCCCTCCCCGCCCGGGAACACCGCGGCGGACGCGTGTGCCTGCACGACGCGCCAGAGCGGTTCCTTGGCCAGGTGCTTGAGCTCCTTGCCGGTCCAGTCGCCGTAGTCCACTTCGGACAGTCCGGCCTCGACGGTCTTCCCGATCCCCCGCGCCGCCAGCAGCGGCGCGACGGTCTGCTTGCACCGCAGCATCGGCGAGACGACCACGCCGGCCAGCGGGACGCCGTCGAGGCGTTCGACGAGCTTCTCCGCCTGGGCCCGGCCCGTGTCGTCGAGATTCACCTTCGGGGACCGCCCGGCCAGGATGCCGGATCCGTTGGCCGTCGACTTGCCGTGCCTGACCAGAATGACCGTACTCACAGGACCCACCCTACGTTGCCGCCGATCACCCGCCCGGCCGCTGGGCGGCAACGCGGGGTGACCCGCGACGATCAGCCGCCGACTGGCCCTGCGGCGACGGCTCTCCAGTCACCAGGATTACCGGCGTGTTGGCGGTTCCGGGCCGTGAGTCGGCCATCGCGGAGCCACGACTCCGCCCCTGCAACGGCCAACACACTGCCCGGAACGGCCAACACGCGTGTGGACTGTGGCGTGTCGGCCGTTCGGGCGAAGCCGGGGCGGCCGGGGCGGCAACGCGGGGTGACCCGCGTCGATCAGCCGCCGACCGGGCCCGCGTTCGGGTCGAGGGCGCCGGTGAAGATGAGCACGAACAGCAGCACGCCCAGGACCAGGCGGTAGATCACGAACGGCACGAAGCTGCGCTTCTTGATGTAGGCCATCAGCCAGGCGATCACCGCGTACCCCACGCCGAAGGCGACCAGAGTGGCCAGGATCGTCGGGCCCCACTGGGCCGGCACGCCGCCCGAGCCGATGTCCTTGAGCTTGTACACCCCCGAGCCGAACACCGCCGGCAGCGCCAGCAGGAACGAGTACTCCGCCGCTTCGGCGCGGGTGTAGCCCATCAGCAGGCCCGCGCTGGTCGTGCCACCCGAACGGGACACACCGGGGATCAGCGCCAGCGCCTGGGCGAACCCGAACCCGAGGCCGTGCGGCACCGTCAGGTCGTCCAGGCCGCGCTCCTGCTTCCCGATCCGGTCGGCGACCAGCAGGATCAGGCCGAACACGATGAGCACGGTCGCGGTGATCCGCAGGTCGCGGAACGCGCTGTCGATGGCGTCCTGCAGCAGCAGGCCGAGCACCACGATCGGCAGTGAGCCGACGATGATCAGCCAGCCCAGCCGGGCGTCCGGGTCCTGCCGCCAGTCCGGTTTGTACAGCGAGAAGAACCAGGCCTGCAGGATCTTCCCGATCTTCTTGCCGAAGTAGAGGATCACCGCGAGCTCGGTGCCGATCTGGGTGACGGCGGTGAACGCCGCGCCCGGGTCGTCCCAGCCCACGAGCGCCGCGACGATCCGCAGGTGCGCGCTCGAGGAGATCGGCAGGAACTCCGTCAGCCCCTGGACCAGGCCCAGGACAAGCGACTCGAACCATCCCACGTCAGGCCACCCCCGCCAGGTCCAGGGCCTCGACGGCCGTGGTCAGCGCGGCTGCCGGGTCGGGGCTGAACGGCGACACCGACAGGGTCGTCACGCCGGCTTCGGCGAATTGGGTCATCTTCTCCGCGATCCGTTCCTTGGGTCCCAGCAGCGACGTCGCGTCGAGGAACTCCAGCGGCACCGCCGCCATCGCCCCCGCCCGGTCGCGGGCCAGGTACTTCTCCTGCACTTCGGCGGCTTCGGCTGCGAAGCCCATCCGGCAGGCCAGCTGGTTGTAGAAGTTCTTCTCCCGGCTGCCCATGCCGCCGAGGTAGAGCGCCGCGTACCCGCGGACGGCGTCCGCGCAGGCCCGCCAGTCGTCGCCGACGACCAGGGGCACGGTCGGGACGACGTCGAAGCCGTCCATCGACCGCCCGGCCGCGTCGGCGCCGGCCCGGATCTGCGCGAGCTGCTCACCCGCGTGGGCGGGCGAGAAGAACACCGGCAGCCAGCCGTCGGCGAGCTCGCCGGTCAGCGCCAGGTTCTTCGGCCCGATCGCGGCCAGGTACAGCGGGATGTGCTTGCGCGCCGGACGGACGGTCAGCCGCAGCGCCTTGCCGGGGCCGTCCGGCAGCGGGAGCGTGAAGTGCTCCCCCGCGTACTCCAGCCGCTCGCGCCGCAGCGCCTTGCGCACGATCCCGGCGTACTCGCGGGTGCGGCCCAGCGGCGACGCGAACCGCACGCCGTGCCAGCCCTCGGACACCTGCGGGCCGGAGACGCCGAGGCCGAGCCGGAACCGGCCGCCCGACAGCGTGTCGAGCGTCGCGGCCGTCATCGCGGTCATCGCCGGGGTCCGGGCCGGGATCTGCAGCACCGCGGCGCCGACGTCGATCCGCGACGTCTGCGCCGCGATCCACGAGAGCACCGTCACCGCGTCCGAGCCGTAGGCCTCCGCCGCCCACACGACGGCGTAGCCCAGTTCGTCCGCTTGTTTCGCCAGGGCCAGGTTCGCGGGGTCGTTCCCCGCTCCCCAGTAGCCGAGATTCAGTCCGAGTCGCACGGGGCCAGACCCTAACGGGGGCCCTTGTGGGCGACACGACTCACCTTGGTCAGGTCGAAGCGGGGCGGCCCACTAGGCTCGGCGGTCGTGGAAAAGCGACAGCTGGGCCGCTCGGGACTGCGCGTCTCGCGGATGGCGCTCGGCACCATGACCTGGGGTGGCGACACCGACGCGGAGGAAGCGGCGAGCCAGCTGGTCGCCTTCGTCGACGCCGGGGGCACCCTGGTGGACACCGCCGACATCTACGGCGAGGGCGAAGCCGAACGGGTGCTCGGCTCACTTCTGGGTGATCTCGTCCCGCGCGACGACGTCGTCCTCGCGACGAAGGCGGTCGCCCGGCGCACCGACGGCCCGTTCGGCGGCGGCGCCTCCCGCGGCGCGCTGCTCTCGGCCCTCGACGGCTCGCTGAAGCGCCTCGGCACCGATCACGTCGACCTCTGGCAGCTGCACGCGTGGGACACCACCGTGCCGGTCGCCGAGACCCTCGCCGCGCTCGAGTACGCCGTCAACAGCGGCAAAGCCCGCTACGTCGGCGTCTCCAACTACTCCGGCTGGCAGCTGGCGACGGCCGCCGCCGGCGCCGCCGCGGTCGCGCCGCTCGTCTCCACCCAGGTCGAGTACTCCCTGCTGGAACGCGGCGTGGACCGCGAGGTCGTGCCCGCCGCCGAGCACCACGGCATCGGCCTGCTGCCCTGGGCACCACTCGGGCGCGGGGTGCTGACCGGCAAGTACCGCACCGGCACCCCGGCTGACTCCCGCGGCGCCTCCAGCGTGTTCGCCGGGTACGTCGAGCACCACCGCACCGACCGGGCCGCCCGGATCGTGCAGGCGGTCGCCACCGCCGCCGACGGGCTCGGGACGTCCCCGCTCGCCGTCGCCCTGGCCTGGGTCCGCGACCGGCCCGGCGTGGTCGCCCCGGTCGTCGGCGCCCGCGACACCGGCCAGCTCACGGGCTCGCTGACGGCGGAGGCGATCACCCTCCCGCCCGCCATCCGGTCGGCGCTCGACGACGTCAGCGCGATCGACGTCGGCTACCCGGAACGCTGGCCCCGATGATCGACACCGTGATCGACACCACGGCAGGTGTCTGTTGGGTGACATGCACGTGACGGCAGAACGATCGTGGAGGATGCTGGTGAGCACCACCCGCCGAGGAAAAACCGGAGGCCCCAACGTGCGTCGGCTCACCGCCGCGTCGCGGATCGCGATCCCGCTCGCCGGTGTCCTGGTGCTCTCGGGCTGCTCCTCGGCCAAGTCGGACAGCGACGACCTGCAGATCGTCGCGAACCCGGTGGCGGCCACCGCCGCCGTCTCCCCCGCGGTCACCGTGAAGCCCGCCGGTCAGGTCCTGCCGGGCGCGGCCGTCTCGGCCGTGGCCGTCTCGGGGTCGACGCTGGTCGTGGCTCTCGCTCAGCAGCCGTCTTTGCAGCTTTACGACCTGAACGCGCTCGCGTCCCCGCCGGTGAATATGGCGTTATACGGCACAGCCTCGCGGTTGACCGTGGCGCCGGGGCGGGTGGAGATCGCGGAGCCGGCTCAGGGTGTGGTGCAGCAGCTGTCCTTGCCGGACCGGAAGCTCTCGGAGACGAAGACGGGCGGGCAGCCGACGTCGAGCATCGCCTACGGCGCCGACCGGCTGGTCTCGATGGGGGCGGCGAAGGACATCCAGGTGCTGCCGGCGAGCGGTCCGGCGCGGACGATCGGCGGGCAGCTCTACAGCGCCGACGACGTCCTGGCCGCCGGGGACGGCGTGGTGGTGCTGGACCGGCTTCGCACGGCGGTGTTCTCCGTGGACGTCGCCGGCGGGAAGATCAACGAAGGCCTGCGGGCCGGTGACGGCGCCGCGAACGCCGTCGCGGACTCCTACGGCCGGATCCTGGTGACCGACGCGCGGGCGGGCGCGCTGATCGCCTTCTCGGCGTCGCCGCTGATCATGCGGCAGCGCTACCCGGTGCCGGGTGGCGCGTACGGGATCGCCTACGACGCGAAGCGGAGCCTGGCCTGGGTGACGCTGACGGAGCGCAACGAAGTGGTCGGGTTCGACGTCCGCGGCGGCGAACCAGTCGAGAAGTTCCGGTTCCCCACCATCCGCCAGCCGGACTCGGTGGGGGTCGACGACCAGAGCGGCCGGGTGATCATCGGCTCCGCCGCCGGAGAAGGGACCCAGGTGATCCAGCCATGACGACGGTCAGCGAGGCGGTGGTCGAAGGGGATTGGGAGTACCGCCGTCTGCACCTTCCCCCGGGCGTGTCCCGGCGTGCGGCGGCGATCCAGCTCTCCATCCACGCGGAGTTCGCGGGCTGGGAACTGCGGAACGTCCGGCTCTACGCCGACGGCACCCGCAGGGTCTGGCTGCGCCGCAAGAAGACGGCGGAATCCCTGCCCGGCGGCCTGCCCACCTGACCGCCCCCGGGTGGACGCACCCGGTACCCGAGCATTTCCCCCGGTCCGTGAAGGCCTCCTTGAGGGACTCAGAGTCCCTCAAGGAGGCCTTCACGGACTTGCGGGCGGCTTCAGACCACGCCGTCCAGTTCCGTGCGCAGGCCGATCGCCTTGACCAGCAGGTGCCGGCCGGCGAAGAGGAGCAGCACCGCCGCCGTCCCCACCGCCACCGCGGCGGCCGTGCCGAGCCAGAGGCCGATGACGTCCATTCCGTCCGCGGGCGACGGGATGTCGGCGAGGGTCACGTAGGCGAAGACGCCGGCGGTGACCACCGTCGCGGCCGCGGTCGCGCCGACCACGACGTTCGCCCCGGTGAGGGCCGACGGCTGGAAGACCGTGCCGCGGCTCGCCCGGCGCAGCAGCAGGCCGAGGCCGAGCAGCGCGGCCTGGCCGCAGGCCACGAACAGGATCGCGGCCGTCACCAGTGGCACCCGGTGCGGCGCGAGCGGCGGGAACAGCTCGACCTGGTCCGCCGCGGCCGTGGGGATCACCACGACCTGGGCGTACAGGCCCGCAAGGAACGCGCAGGCGACGACGGCGTGCAAGGCGGCGACGAGTAGACGAGGCATGTATCGATATTCGATGCCTACCACTCGATTGTCAATCGAACACGCGGGCCAGCCAGCTGCTCCAGGCCTTTTCTTCGGCTGCGGCGTCCGCGCCGGGCGTGAAGACGTGATGGGCCGCGACCATCGGACCGTGGAAGCCCCGGATGAACCGGATCATGGCGTCGGGCACGCGGATGCCGACGGCCTGGTCGTTCACCGCGTAGACGACACCCTCGACCGGCTCCCGGCCCTCCGGCTCCAGCCGCACCCGGTCGCCGGTCGCGGGCCGCGCGGACAGCCCCAGCGCCGCGCCCAGCGTCGCCCAGGCCGTGTCCCAGTCCCCCACCGGCGGGCCGAACGCGGTGATCGGCACCGCCGCGCGGCCGGTGAAGTGCGTGACGTATTCGACCAGCGTGCGGAAGAACAGCGCGCCGCCCGTGGTCATCGCCTCGAACTCGGCCTCCCAGTCGTCGCCGGGCAGGAAGCCGCTCGTGACGCACCGGATCACCGAGCTGCCGCCTTCGCGGCCCTCGATGAGGAACTCGTAGGCGATGCGACGGCCGTCCGGCGCGGCGTCGGTGCCGTAGACCAGCCGCTCGAGCGGCTCCCATTCGCGGATCCCGAATTCCGGCCGGTAACCGCCGAAGGCGCCGCGGATCACGCCGCCCGTGCCGCCCTCGACCTCGTTGCGGCCCATGAACCACGAGTCGATGCCCGGGCCGGTGGCGATGGCCTCCCACAGCTCTTCCGGTGTCGCGTCGACCTCGGCGGCGTCGGTCAGCTCGAATTCGTGCCCCACGTCAGGATCCTTCCGGGACGCTCGGATGGACGGCGACGATCACCCGGTGCTTGCGGCCCTTTGCGGCCGTCTCGTCGTGGTACTTCCCCACCAGCGTGGTGACGGCCGTCGCCAGCTCCTCGGCGAACGCGGCCCGGTCGGCCGGCGACGCGAACCGCACCTCGCCGTCGAGCGCGAAGGTGGCCACACGCTGGTTCGCCTTGGCCGCGCCGGTGATGAGCAGGCCGACGTCGCGCACCAGCCGTCCGGCCACCGCGAGCAGCCAGCGGGCCGAGAGCCGGTCCGGCGACCGGGCCGGGTCGGGCTGCACCGCGCCCAGCGCCGCCGGCGAGATGACGTACGACGACGCCGTCGCCCGCATCATCCGCTCGGTGACGTTGCCCTTCCGCCGCTCCTCGACCAGCTCCACCAGGCCGTGCGCTTCCAGCGCACGCAGGTGGTAGTTGACCTTCTGGCGCGGCAGGTCCACCCGGCCGGCCAGCATCGTCGCGGACGCGGGTTCCGCCAGCTCGGCCAGGAGCCGGGCCCGGATGGGGTCCAGCGACACCTCGGCCGCCGCCGGGTCTTCGATCACCGCCACGGAGAACATGCGCCCAGGATGCTACCGAACAGAGAAGTTGTCAAGAATCCTGGTCTTGTCGGTAGCTCGCGTTCACCAGGGCGACCACCCGGGGCAGCACCTGCGGCGCGGCCTCCAACGGCACGACGTGCCCGACGCCGGGCAGCACCACGGCCGTCCCCTCCTCCAGGCCACCCACCCACTGCTCGACGTCGCCGGCCCGGACGATGCGGTCCCGCTCCCCCACGATCGCCGTCACCGGCACGCCGCTGACCTGCGCCAACGCCGCGTCGCGGGCGTAGGCGTCCAGCGCCGGGCGGAAGAGCGAGACGGTGTGCGGCCAGTTGCCGCGGATCATCTGCACGGTCAGTTCGACCAGGTCCGGCTCGGGATCGTCGCCGAAGAGCCACCACCGCAGCCCCGCGCTCACCGCCCGGCTCGTGTGCTCGTGCACCACCCCGAACAGCTTCGAGCCGAGCACCGCTTCGAGGTCGCGCGCCAGCTTGCCCAGCGCGTTCGGCCAGGTCGCCGAGACCTCCGTCGCCAGCTTGCCCGACGACGTCGCGAGCAGCGCCAGCCCGGACACCCGGGCGCGGAACAGCGCCGGGTGCCGCTGGGACAGCGACATGATCGCCAGCCCGCCCATGTCGTGCCCGACCAGGACCACCCGCCCGGCCGGGACTTCGCGCTCCAGCAGCTCGGCGAGGTCGTCGCCGAGCTGGGACATCGTCGCCGTCCGGCGTCGCGCCCGCCCCGAGCCGCCGTGGCCGCGCTGGTCGTAGGTCAGCACGGCCACCGGGCCCTCCGCCGCGTCCGGCACGAGCGGCGCGATCCGGCTCCAGCTGCGCTGGTCGAGCGCGTAGCCGTGGACGAACACCACCGTGACCGGCGCGGCCGGGTCGCCCCTGCGGACGATCTGCAGGGGCGTGCCGTCGGCGAGCGCGAACCGCGTCATCAGGACGTGCGCAGGAACCGGTCCAGCACGCGGGTGCCGAACTTGAGCGCCTCGACCGGGACGCGCTCGTCGACGCCGTGGAACAGCGCCGAGAAGTCGAGGTCCGCGGGCAGCTTGAGCGGCGCGAAGCCGAAGTTGCGGATGCCGAGGTCCTGGAAGGACTTCGCGTCGGTGCCGCCGGAAAGCATGTACGGCAACGTCTTCGCGCCGGGGTCCTCGGCCAGCACGGCGGCGGTCATCGCGTCCACGAGCGCGCCGTCGAAGGTCGTCTCGACCGGCGGCAGCTCCATCCACTCCTTCTCGATGTCCGGGCCGAGCAGCTCGTCGAGCTCCCGGTCGAACGCCTCCAGCCGCCCCGGCAGGATCCGGCAGTCCACCGACGCCTCGGCGACCGACGGGATGACGTTCGACTTGTAGCCGGCGGTCAGCATCGTCGGGTTCGCGGTGTCGCGCAGGGTCGCGCCGATCATCCGGGAGATGTTGCCCAGCTTGGCGACCGAGCCCTCGATGTCGTCCTCCGGGAAGTCCCAGCCGGTGATCTCGGTGACGCCGGCGAGGAACTCCTTCACCGAATCGGTGAGCACCAGCGGGAAGCGGTGGTTGCCGAGCTTCGCGACGGCTTCGGCCAGCTTCGTCACGGCGTTGTCGCGGTGGATCATCGAGCCGTGCCCGGCGGTGCCGCGCACGCGCAGCTTCATCCAGCGGATGCCCTTCTCCGCCGTCTCGATCAGGTACGCCCGGACGTCGTCCTTCAGCGTGATCGAGAAGCCGCCGACCTCGCTGATCGCCTCGGTGACGCCTTCGAACAGCTCCGGCCGGTTCTCTACCAGCCACTGCGCGCCGAACTTGCCGCCCGCCTCCTCGTCGGCGAGGAAGGCGAAGACCAGGTCGCGCGGCGGGACGATGTTGTTCATCTTGTAGTGCCGGGCCAGTGCGAGCGCCATCCCGCACATGTCCTTCATGTCGACCGCGCCGCGGCCCCAGACGTAGTCGTCCTGGATCGCACCGGAGAAGGGATGGACCGACCACTCGGACGGGTCGGCGGGCACGACGTCGAGGTGGCCGTGGATCAGCAGCCCGCCCCGCGACCGATCGGCGCCTTCGAGCCGCACGATCACGTTGTGCCGGTTCTTGCCCCCCGACTCGACGTAGGTGATCTCGTAGCCGGCGTCGGTCAGCTTCTCCGCGACGTACTCGGCCGCCACCCGCTCGCCGACCAGCGTGTCGGGGTCGCCGGTGTTGGTGGTGTCGATGCGGAGGAGCTCGCTGGTCAGCGTGACGGCCTCGGCCGCGGCGGCTTCGATCAGGTTCGGTTCGGTCAGGTCAGGTTCGGTCACCGGCCATTCCTATCATTCGCCGGGGCCGGTACGCCGTATGTGGGATCAACCGCGGTCGAGACCACTTCGGACACCGGGCGCAGGTGCTGGTCGAGGACGCCCAGCGCCACCTCGGTGTCGTGGCGGTCGATCGCCGCGACCAGGGCACGGTGCTCGGCGCCGATCACCGGCAGCCGCCCGGGACGGGCGTGCAGGGCACGCACCGCGACACGCTGCCGGCGGGAGCGGAGTGTGTCGTACGACTCCGTCGGCACCGTGTTCCCCGCCGCGTTGACGATCGCGCGGTGGAAGGCGCGGTCGGGACCGGACACGGCGAACCGGTCCCGGCCTTCCCAGCCCGGTCCATGTCCTCGATCAGAGCGGCGCGGCTGCCTGGAATCCGACGTGGTCAACTCGCCCGGGTACCGCCACGCCGAACTGGCGGCGGGCGGCGCGACCGGCTCTACGACCGGATCCGCCGCCGGTGCTCGCGACGGCGGGGAGTCGGGCGGGGAGGCACCGGCCGGGCAGCTGCGACCGGGGAGAGCCCGCGCCACTGTCGGCGCACCCGGTCCAGCTCCCCGGCGGCCGGCCGGGCGCCGGTGGCCGGACCGGTGTCACTCCCCCGCGGTGCGGCCGCCCAGGGCGCCGGCCAGGTCCGGGCGGCCGTCGATCTTGAGCTTGCGGTAGGAGCTCGTCAGGTGCTTCTCCACCGCCCGGCGGCTGATGCTCAGCTGCTCGGCGATCTCGGAGTTCGTCCGGCCGCGCACGGCCAGTTCCGCCACCGTCGCCTCGCCGCGGGTCAGCTCGGCGGTCGCGCGGGCCGGCTCGGTGTGGGTCACCGGGCCGTTCTCGTGGGTCAGCAGCCGGCCCATGCCGCAGCTCTCCGCCAGCGACTGGGCGCGGGCCAGCAACCGTTGCGCCGCTTCGGGTTCCGTGGGCCGGAGCCGCTCGGCCAGGTCGGCGCGGGCCTTGGCCTCCTCGAGGTCGTCCGGCGAGCGGCCGAGCAGCTCGACCGCCTCCTGCAGCAACCGGATGCCGTCGCGGCCGCCGTCCAGCGCGGCGAGGACCCGCAGGGCACCACCCACGGTCGCGGGCGCGCCCCACGCGACGCAGCGGCGGTGGTGCTCTTCGGCCAGCCGGCCGGCTTCGTCGGCGCGGCCGAGCCGGTGGGCCAGCAGCGCCGCCGAGGCGCGCCACGGGTACATCGCCGGGTTGCGCCAGCCGGCCCGGTCGAGCCGGCGCCCGCAGTCGAGGAACTGCGCCAGCGCCGCGCCGGGGTCTCCGGCGGCGGCCAGCATCCCGCGCAGGCTCCGCTGTGCGGCGAGGACCGCGAGGCTGTCGTCGACCGGGAGACCGTCGAGCACCGTGCGCGCCAGGGCCCGGTCACCGGTCGCGGACGCGACCAGGCCGAGCGTCGTGGCCGGCAGCGCGAGCACGTCGTAACCGGCGGGCTCGGCGAGCCGGAACGCGCGGCCGGCCGGTTCCTGCGCCGCCGCGGCCCGGCCACGGGAGAGCAGCGCCAGCGCGCGGTGGACGTCCAGGAGGGAACGGGTCGCCACGGTGCCCGCCGCGCCCGTGGCCGACAGCCACGGCGTCACGGCGTCCACGTGACCCGCCGCAACCAGCACCATCGGGACGATCCGCAACGCCGCTCCGGCGCGGATGGACCGCGCGGGCTCGTGGTCCAGGAGGCAGCCCGCTCGGTGTGCGGCTTCGTCGGCGCTGATCCGCCCGGCCAGCGTCGCGGCCAGCAGCAGCACGGCCCGCAGTTCGCGTTCGGCCGCGCCGGGGCCCGACGGGGTGTCGGTCAGCTCGCGCAGCCGCGCCGGGGCGACGGCCAGCCGGGCCGGGTCTTCCAGCGCCGCGAACCAGTCGCGCGCCTCCAGCCGCAGGGCGAGGTCGCGGTCGTGCCCGGTCAGCGCGCCGGCCGGGCCGAGCGAGCCGGCGACGGCGCGCACGAGCTCGGTCACCAGCGGGCCGCGCGCGGAGATCGTGAACGGGATCCGGGCGACCGCCGCGGCCCGGTCGCGGATCGTCGGCAGCAGCGGCGCGGCCTGGACCAGGTGCCGCACGGCCGACGCGGGGTCGGGCCCGAGTTCGGCGGCGGCGAGCTCGACCAGCAGCGGCGCGCGGCCGGCGCTGCCCGGCGGCAGTTCGAGCAGGGCCCGCCGCAGGTAGCGTGCGGCGGGTTCCGGGGCCCCCCGGCGCAGGGCGGCGACGGCGGCCGCCCGCAGCGTCTCGATCTCCGGGCCGCCGTTCAGGGTGTCCACACGCAGCAGCTGCCCGGCGACGTCCTCCGCGGGGTAACCCTGCGCGGTCAGCAGCCCGGCCGCGGTGCGGTGGGCGGCGGCGGTGTCTGCGGCCGACGCGGTCTCCTCGACCACCCGCACCAGCGCGGCCTCGGGCACCAGCCGGCCGTCCGCGGCCACCGTGAGCCAGGGGCCCTCCAGGGCGGCGCGGGCCGCGGCGCAGGCGGCGTCGGCCAGCCCGCTCAGGCGCGCGACGAGCGCGGGCTCGGCGTGGCGCCCCAGTACGACCACGGCCCGGGCGAAGGCCTCGACTTCCCGATCACGCCGGACGAGGACCCGCAGCCGTTCCCGGCGGAGGTCCGCGCCGAGGGCCCGCAGTCGCGCGCGGTCGTCGGCCTTCGCCGTCAGCCGCGCGGAGAACGCCCGGTCCAGCAGGGCGCGCAAGTCCTTGGGACGGCCGCCGGTGAGCTCGTGGCAGGCGGCCGCGAACTCCGGGTCGTGGCCGGCGTCGAAGCGCGCGGCGACCAGCCGCCCGGTCGCGGCGACCGACAGCGGCTCGGCCCGCACGTGGTAGCGGGCTGCGGCCTCGATCTCCGGCACGAGCGCCGTGCGCGCGCCAGCACCGTCGCGCAGGACCGCGCCGATCAGGACGCGCATGCCGGACAGCCTGGCGACCAGGAAAGCCAAGGCACGCAAGGAAAGCTCGTCCACCCAGTGCAGGTCGTCGACGAGCACGACCAGCCCGCGCGTCCGGCTCAGCCGGGCCAGCAGCGCGTGCAACCCGTGCAGCAGCGTCGCCAGTTCCGCCGGGCCGGCCGAGCCGTCGGTCAGCGGGCCGAGCGCCTGCCGGGCCACCGGTGGCAGCGCCGGATCGTCCGGGCCGGCGAAGATCGGCAGCACGAGCTGCCGGACGACGCCGAGCGGGAAGGCCTGTTCGAGCTGTGCGCCGCTCGAGCGCAGGATCCGCGCCCCGTGGGCCGCGCCGAGGTGGGCCAGGTGCCGCAGCAGCGCCGAGCCGCCGGCGCCGGCCTCCCCGTGGATCAGCAGCAGGCCACCGCTGCCGGCGTCGGCGTCCCGCAGCGCCTCGTCCAGCACCGACAGGTGGGCTTCCCGTTCCAGCAGCACCGGTCAGTCCCCCAGCGTCCAGGTCGCCCAGCGCTCGGTGAGCGCGGACCGGCCCTTGAGGCCGAGCTTCCGGTACACCTTCGTCAGCCGCAGTTCGACCGTGCGCAGCGCGATCGAGAGCTCCCGGGCGATTTCGCGGTTCGGCAGCCCGCGCGCGGCGAGCGCGGCGACGTCCTGTTCGGCGGGCGAGAGCACCTCCGGCCGGCGCGGCTCGAACCGGCGTCCGGCCGGCAGCACGGGCTCGGGCACCGGCTCGACGGGCCGCCGTTGCGCGGGCACGCTGCGCCGCAGTTCGGCGACCGCGCGCTCCCGCAGGGAGTCGAAGGCCACGACGGTGCCCCAGTGGCCGGCCAGCGCCTGTTCCTCGGCCACCAGGGCCGACGCGGCCGCGGCGTCGCCGAGGGTGCGCAGCGCGAAGGCGGCGAAGGTGCGCCACGGGGCCAGCATCGGGTTGACCCACTGCCGGGACCGCAGGATCCGGCCGCACTCGCGCGCCGCGGCGAGGGCGGCTTCCGGCTCGTCGGCGGCCAGGGCCAGCTCCGCCCGCGCGTAGAGGAGGAACGCCGGGGCCGCGGTGTGCTCGCCGCCGCGCGGGAGCGGTTCGGCGGCGAGCCGCCGGGCGCGCTCCACCCGGCCCAGCTTGAGGTGCGCGGAGATCTCGACGGCGAGGTAGGCCGGGACGAGCGCGGGGTGCCAGGACCGGACGGGCAGCTCCCGCCCGGCGGCGGTGAGGTCGTGGAGGGCGTCCTCGGGCCGGTTCCGCCGCAGGTCGACGACGGCCCGGTACAGCAGGGCCTGGGCGGCCGCGGTCCGGGCGTCGCGCCGGCGGGCCGCGGCGGCGACGGCGGTGAGCCCTTCGGCGGCGGACTCGGGCTCGTCGCAGCACAGCAGCGCCCGGCAGGCGGCGATCCGCGGCATGAGCGGCGCGTCCTCGCGCACGATCAGGGCCTGTTCGGCCAGGTCGAGCGCGCGGCGGCGGTCTTCGCCGCGGGTGGCGAGCCGCCAGGCTTCGGCGCCGGCTTCGGCGGGACCGCCGGGCCGGGTGGGCCACCGGAGCGGCGCGACGGGCATGTCCGGATCCACCGCGGCTTCCTCTTCGGCGAGCCGGCCGAGCGCGATCAGGTCCGAGTCCACAGTGGACGAGTCGTCGGCCGCACGCCGGGCGGGGTCGCGGATCTCGGTGTCCATAGTGGACGATTCCGGGGCCGGTTCACCGGACCGGGCGTGCGCTTCCGCCCGGCCGCGAAGCTCGGACACCGCGCGGCGGGTCGTCTCGACGTCGCCGCGGGCCAGGAGGAGGTCCGCCGCGGTCACCGCCGCCGGCAGTGTGCTCAGTTCGGGTTCCGCCAGGATGCGGCGCAGCCGGCCGTCCGCCGCGTCCGGATCCTGCGTGACCTCCATCGACGCCAGGCGCAGCAGCAAAGCCGCGCGATCCGCCGGTTCGAGCGGCTCCAGCAACGCCCGGCGCAGCGCGTCGGCCGACGCCGAGGTGCGGCCTTGGAGGAACCACTGCTCCGCCGCCTCCACCAGGACCGTCCGCGCCCACGGCTCCCCCACCGCCGGCGCCGCGCGGAGCAGGTCGGCCGCCACCGTCGCCCCGGCGCCGGTGGCGTGCGCCAGCTCCGCCGCCCGCCGGTGCAGGTCGCCGCGGGCGTCGGCGTCCAGCTCCGCCAGCACCTCCGCCGCGAGGTGCGGCTCGGCGGGGCGGCCCGCCGCCACCAGGCCGCTCGCCACGAGCGGCTCCAGCGCGCCGGTCACCGCGGACTCCGGCAGGCCGGCCAGCCGGCCCGCGAGCACGACGTCCGACGTGGACACCGACATCGCCCGCAGCAGCGCCAGCGCATCCGGCGGCAGGCCGCGCCGGACACGGGCCGCGCGCGCCGACGTCACCGCGCGGCCGATCCGCACCAGGTGCGGTACTTGCTCGGGCTCGGGGCCGTGCCCACCGGACGTCCAGCGCGCCACGATGTCGCGCAGCACAGCGGGCCGGCCGGCGGCGATGCTCAGCACGGCCGCGGTGAACGCCGCGCCGCCCGGCTCCCCCGGCGTCTCCCGCAGCAGGGCCGTGGCATCCGCTTCGGTCAACGGCGGCAGGTCCAGCTGGTGGCGGGTGCCCGGCCCGGCGTCGTCGCCGAGGTAGTGCGACAGCGGCCCGTGCGCGGCCGCGACCAGCAGGATCGGGCCGGGCCGGGCGGCCATCGCCGTGAAGCACCGCAGCGACCAGGCGTCCGCCCACTGGAGATCGTCGACGGCCAGCACCAGCGGTCCGTCGACGGCCAGTTCGGCGAAGACGTCGCACAGCAGCGGCACCGTGCCTTCGCAGGGGCCGGCGAAGCACTCGGTCGTCAGGTCCGCGAACCGCGCCGGCGGGTGCAGGGCGGCGACCAGCTGCGACGCCGTGCTGAACGGGATCCCGGCCTCCACCGGCGAGCACGTGGCCAGGCCGGCGACGGCGCCGCGGTCGCGTGCGGTGGCGAGCAGCCGGCGCAGCAGCGCCGTGCGGCCGGTCCCGGCCGCGCCCGAGATGCCCACGCGGGCGGGGCGCCCGGCGAACAGGCCGTCGACGAGGTCGTCGAGCACCGCGAGCTGGCGTGCCCGGCCGATCAACCGCCCGGCCGGGCGGTTGTGCCCGGAGTTGATGACGGACAGTGGCCGGTGGTACGGCACGGACGACCTCCCTCGGCGCATCGACGGGCGCTCGGACCGGTGGATCCACCAGGGAGGCTAGCTCCGCACTACGGCATCCGCGGGCCCCGCGGGTGCCGCCAGGGAATTTCCGTCCCCCTTGACCATTCCGGGTGGCACAAGCGGGCAATGCGTGACGCCGGGTAAGCAGTGGCAAACGGAGCCGGGCCGGGGACTCCGCCACCCGGACCCCGGAGAGCGTTCACCAGGTGCGCAGGGCCCCCGCGAGGTCCGCCCGGCCCTTGATGCCGAGCTTGCGGTAGACGCTGGTCAGGTGCACCTCGACGGTCCGCTGGGTGAGGAACAGCGACTCGGCGATCTCCCGGTTGGTCGCGCCGGTCGCGGCCCGCTCGGCGACCCGCCGCTCGCTGCCGCTCAGCGCGTCGGCCGGCGAGTCGGTCCCGCGGCGCATCCGCCCGCCCGCCTCGGTCAGCGCCGGCAGCGACAGCCCGAGCTGCTGCTTGTCCCGGCTGAGCACGGACAGGTCGATCGACCGCCGCAGCCGTTCCCGGGCGCCCTCGGTGTCGCCGCGCCGCAGCAGGCGCCGGCCCAGCAGGTACTCGGCCTTCGCGTGCTCCAGCTTGGCGGGCGAGCCGGCCAGCACCTCGGCGGCCGCCGTCAGCCGGTCGATCGCCGCGTCGCCCTCGGCCAGGACACCGCGGGCGGTCTCCAGCATGCCGAATCCCCGCGCGGTGCCCCAGCGGCGGATCGCCGGCTCCACGGCGTCGAGGACGTCGACGCCCTCGGCCGCGCGGCCGAGGCCCGCCAGCAGCTCCGCGGTGTCGAACCACCACGGCGCCAGCACGGGGTTGCCGATGCCGCTGCCGCGCAGGCTGTCCCCGCACGTGCGCAGCACGGCCAGGGCGCCTTCGGCGTCACCCTGCGCGGCCCGCGCCCGGGCCCTGGCCATCAGGAACCAGTGGTACTCCAGGGTGAACTCGGCCAGCCGGGGCCGGGTCACCGTGTCGAGCACCTGCTCGGCGCGGACCGGGTCGCCCTGCCGGACCAGCATCGCGCCGAGCGCCGCCTGCGGCATGGTGACGCCGGGGGCCCACCGCTCCTGCGTGACGACGTCGAACGAGTACTGCGCGTCCGACAGCGCTTCCGCGAGGTTGCCGGTGAACTCGTGCATCAGCGCGCGGGTGCTCGCGCCGAGGGCGTAGGTCCACGCCTCGCCGCGGTTCTGGGCGTGGTTGAGCAGCTCGTTGATCGCGGTCAGCGCCGGCTCGCCGTGGTCGCCGAGGTAGAGCGAGAGGACGGCGCCGAGCACGGCCCAGCCGCCGGGGGCGACGTCGCCGATCAGCAGGACCCGGCTCGCCTGGTCGGCCACCTCGGCCGCCGGCCGGCCCTGCAGCGTGCCCAGTGACGAGAGCATGCCGAGCAGCTGGCGTTCCTCGGCGGTGTCGCCGGGCGGCGGCGTGACGTCGCGCAGCCGCGCGCTCACCCGCGGCACGGAGGACTTCTCGTCGAGACCCGAGAGCAGCAGCGCGGACTCGGCCAGCATCCGCAGCGCCCGGTCGGCGGGCGAGGGATCGGGACCGCTGACCGCGACCAGGGCGTCGAGCGCCTCCTCCCCCAGCGCGTAGGCCCGCTGGGAGTTCTGCGCGGCCAGTGAGATCATCGTGTACTGCATGACGACCGGCACCCGGCGGCGCGGGTCGGTCACCAGGCCGAGCACGCGCTCCAGGTGCCGCAGCGACGACGCCGGGTCCAGCTGCCCCTGCACCCGCGACAGGTGCACCAGCACGGCGATGTCGTCCTCGTCGGCCCGCAGGGCGCGGGTCAGGTACCGGGCCGCGGCCGCGGGCGCGCCGCGTCCCTCGGCCGAGACGGCCGCGTCGCGCAGGACGTTCACCATCCACGGCTGCGGCACCGAGTCGAGCAGCAGCAGGTGGACGGCGACTTCCTCGGCGGGCCGGCCGCGGTCGTTGAGCAGCACGGCCGCGCGTTCCCGCAGCCGGGCGAGCTCGGCGGGCGGCACCGAGTCCAGCACGGCGGTGCGGATCAGGTCGTGCGCGTAGTCCAGCCGGTCCGGCACCAGCAGCTCACCGGCGCGCAGGGCCCGCACGGCCCCGCCCGCCGGGCCGGGCTGGGTCCCGGCGAGCGCGGCGATCGTCTCCAGGTCTTCGCCGCTCAGCACGGCGATCGCGCGCGCCACGGCGAACGCGCCTTCGGGCAGCCGGTCCAGCAACGGCCGCGCCACGACCTCGCGGCCGACCCGGTCCAGCAGCGCGATGTGCTCGGCGCCCGGCGCCCCCTCGTCGCGGATCCGGCCGACGACCCGGTCGAGCAGGAACGGGTTCCCGCCGGTCAGGTCGAGGACGCGGGCGGCGAAGACCGGGTCCGGCGGCCCGCCGAACGCCGCTTCCAGGACGTCGGAGACGGCGTCGGGAGACAATGGCGCCAGGTCGACCGTCAGGCAGCTCAGGGCCGCGCCGATCTCGCCGAGCACCTCGGGGGCGGGCTCGTCCGGCCCCGTCCGCTGGGTCATCAGCACCAGCAGCGGCAGGTCTTCCGCCCGGCGCAGCAGGAACCCCAGCCACCGCAGGGACGTCTCGTCGCACCACTGGACGTCGTCGAGCGCGAGCACCACGAGGCCGCGGGCGGCCAGGCCGGCGGTGAGCCAGTGCAGGCCGTGCATCACGGAGTAGGTGTCGGCGGTGCCCTGGCCCTCGCCCAGCGCGGGCACCAGGGCCGGCAGCGCCAGCCGGGCGCTGCCGGTGAGCAGGTCGGCCGCGGCGGCGCCGGCCGGCTGCAGCGGCTCGAACAGCGCGCGGACGGCTTCGTAGGCCGCGACCCCGCTGTCCGGGCAGGCCACGGTGAGCACGGTGGCGGCGATCCCGTCGAGCTCGTCGAGCGCGGCGGCGAGCAGCTTGGTCTTCCCGATCCCGGCGGGTCCGCGCAGCAGCACGGCCTGTCCCGCGCCGACGGCGGCGGCCCGGGCCCGGTCGGCGAGCAGCCGGACCTCCCACTCCCGGCCGGCCAGTTCTGTCCCGGGCAAGGCCCGGAGGCCGCTGCGTAGGGCCACGGATCTCCAGTCTCAGGTGCGATGCGAGGTCCCGGGGCGGTGCCGGGCGGTGGATCGCACCGCCTTGCGCTCGCCTACCGGAGCTCGGGACGCCGCCGTCGCGACGTCTCCCAGCAGGGCCGAAACCCTCCGGACACCTTACTGGCCGGGCCTCGGAATCCGATCACCCCGCCGGGTGCCGGCCGGGATGACAGGATGCGGCCATGGCTTCCCTCCCGCTCGCCGGCGTCACCGTCGTCTCCTGCGAACAAGCGGTCGCGGCGCCCCTGGCGACGCGGCACCTGGCCGACCTCGGCGCGCGGGTGCTCAAGATCGAACGGCCGGGCACCGGCGACTTCGCGCGTGCCTACGACGAGACCGTCCGCGGGCTTTCGAGCCACTTCGTCTGGCTGAACCGCTCGAAGGAGAGCGTCACCCTCGACCTGAAGCACGAAGCCGCGCCCGAGGTGATGGGCCGGCTGATCGACGGCGCCGACGTCTTCGTGCAGAACTTCGCCCCCGGCGTCGCCGAGCGGCTCGGCCTGGGCGCCGCCGCGCTGCGGGCGTCCCGGCCGGGGCTGATCACCTGCTCGATCTCGGGCTACGGCTCGACCGGCCCGTACCGCGACGCGAAGGCGTACGACCTGCTGATCCAGTCCGAGGCCGGGCTGGTGTCGGTGACCGGAACGGCCGAGGAGCCAGCGAAGAGCGGCATCCCGGCGGCCGACATCGGGGCGGGCATGTACGCCTACTCCGGCATCCTCTCGGCGTTGTTCCACCGGGAACGCACCGGCGAGGGCACCGAGCTGGAGGTCAGCCTGTTCGACGCGCTGATCGAGTGGATGGGCTTCCCGCTGTACTACACGGGTTTCGGCGGTACCCCGCCGCCGCGGGCCGGCACGAGCCACCCCGCCATCGTGCCGTACGGCACGTTCACCGCCGGCGACGGCACCCAGCTGGTGCTGGCCGTGCAGAACGACCGCGAGTGGGCCGCGTTCTGCCGGCACGCGGCCGGCCGTCCCGAGTGGACGTCCGACGAGCGTTACGCGACGGGCAGCGCGCGGGTCGCCCACCGGGCCGAGCTGGAGCGGGAAATCAACGCTGTTTTCGCCTCGCTGACCGGTGAGGAGCTGGTCGCCCGGCTGAGCGAGGGCCGGATCGCGCACGCCCGGCGGCGTGAGCTGCCGGAGGTGCTGGAGCACCCGCAGCTGACCGAACGCGACCGGTTCGCCGAGGTCGGCTCACCGGTGGGGCCGTTGCGGCTGACGGTGCCGCCGGTGACGGTGCCCGGCCGCCCGCCACGCCTCGACCCGATCCCGGCGCTGGGCGAGCACACGGACGCGGTGCTCGCGGAGTTCGGCTTCGACGCGGCGGACCTTCGGCGGCGCGGCTTGTCGTGAGTGGTCAGGGCGGTTCTAACCGCCCTAACCACTCACGACGGGCCACGGCAGACTCGTCCAGGCGCCCCTTCCCCCGTACTCGCGCTACGCGGTCGAGGCCAGTTCCTCCAGGCGGCGGCCGTCCGGCTTTCCGTTGCGGTTCAACGGGAAGCTCTCGACGACGACCACCCGGTTGGGGACCTCGTACGGCGGCAGGATCCGGGCCATCCGCTCGCGCCAGTACGCCGGGGCGTGGCCGTCCTCGTCCTCGACGAAGGCCACCAGGCGGCTGCCGTGGCGTTCGTCGGGGACCGCGACCACCTTGGCGCAGCAGCCGGCTTCCGCGACGCGCAGCTCGATCATGTCCGGGTACAGCGTGTAGCCCATCCGGTGGACCGCGCGCTTGCGGCCGAGGACGTGGAGGTTGCCGGCGCCGTCGACCAGGCCGAAGTCGCCGGTGCGGAACCAGCCGGCCGGTGCCGGGGTCAGCTCGCCGTCGTCGTCCAGCACGCCGGCCGGCAGGTCGGGAGTGCGCACGAGCAGCTCGCCGACTTCGCCGGCCGCGACCGTGACGCCGTCGTCGTCGACTACGCAGACGTCCACCCCGCGGACCGGGCGGCCGGTGGCGACCGGGTTGGCGGGCACGGCGAAGGAGATGTTGCCGAGCTCGGTGCTGCCGTAACCGTCGAGCAGGGGCTTGCCGAACTCCGCGCGGTACTCGGCGACCAGCCGGTGGTTCAGCGGCGCCGCGCCGACGCACAGCATCCGCGCGCGCCGCAGCGCGGCCCGCAGGACCGGCCGCTGCCGCGTGATGTTCAGCATGCTGCGGTAGGTCGAGGGCGCGGCGTCGAGCACGGTCGCGCCGCGCAGACCGGCCAGGCCGAGCGCGTGGTCGAGCCGCCGGTAGGGCACGACGACCAGCGAGCAGCGCACCAGCCAGGCCAGCAGCACGATCGACAGTCCGTACTGGTGGGAGAACGGCAGGAACGGCGCGAGGACGTCGGAGCGGGTGTAGTCGAGCGCCTCCGCGGTGCGCCGGAGGTTGGCGAGGAACACGGCCCCGGACTTCACGACCACCTTCGGCCGCCCGGTCGACCCCGAGGACGACATCAGCAGGCCGTCGGGCAGCGCGGCCCACGCGGCGGCGTCGATCCCGCCCGGCACGGGCCGGGCGGCCGCGGCCAGCTCCGCCAGCCGGATCGCCGGGGCCGGGGCGACGTCGGCCGGGTCGTCGACCAGGCACACCTTGACCTTCGCACGGACGAGGACGTCGCGTGTGGCCACCGGGCTGTCCCGGTGGTCGAGCAGCACGATCGACGCGCCGAGGTGGACCAGGGCCAGCACCGCCGTGACGTAGCCGATCGAGTTGTCCGCCTTGAGCAGCACGCGGTCGCCGGGGCCGAGACCCCGCGCGGCGAGCTCGGCCGCTGTCCCCGCCGCGTCGGCCTCGAGCTCCTCGAGGGTGTACGCCGCATCGGTCCCGCAGATGGTGGCCATCGCCCGCCCCTTCGTCGCCGGCAAGCTCCTGGCCCGAGTCTCGCCGATCGGGTTCAAGGATTTGTCCAGTACCGGCCGGACGGGTGGCGAGGTGTGCGCATCGCACTAGATTTTCCGCCCGGTGCTGGGCAGTGGCCGAGAGTCCACGATCCACTGGCGTCTCCCGCGCGAGGGCAGTAGGAGACGGAGAAGGGGTACCGGGCACATGCGGATGGCTGAGCTGAGCACCGAATCGGGGGTCCCGGTCGCGACCGTCAAGTACTACCTGCGGGAGGGTCTGCTGCCCGCCGGGCGGCGGATCGGGCCCAACCAGGCGGAGTACTCCGACGAGCACCTCCGGCGCCTCCGGCTCGTCTGCGCGCTGCGGGAGATCGGCGGCCTCTCGCTGGCCGAGGTGGCCGCCGTGCTGGCCGCGCTCGACTCCGGCCACGCCTCCCCCGTCGTGCTGGGCGTCGCGCAGGACGGCCGGGTCAGCACCCGCCCCACCGGTGAAGCCGCCCGGGCGTGGGCGCTGGACCGGGTCCGGGCGCTGCTGGGTGCACACGATGTCCATCTCGGTGGCCCAGTGGACACCGCCGATCCCAGCATCGCGAACCTCGTGACCGTCCTGGCCACGTTCCACGCCCTCGGCCACAGCGCCGTCACCGGCAAGCTCGCCGACTACGCCGCGCTCGCCCGGGCGACCGCCGAGGTCGACGCCGGGCTGATCGCGGACGTCGGGCCCGCCCGGCGGCCCGCCGAGACGGCGTTGATCACGACCCTGCTCGGGGAACGGCTCTTCGCCGGTCTCCGCCACCTCGCGCTCGTCGACGTCGTCCGGACCGAAAGCGCCGATTCGTTGGAGGTCACGGAGGCCTGACACGCAGCGGCGTCCGGCCTCCGTGACTTCCTTTCCTCAGCGCACCTTCCGGGTCAACGGGTGCCGGCCCGCGTACCGGGCGGCGGTGCCGAGGTCTTCTTCGATCCGCAGCAGCTGGTTGTACTTGGCCGTGCGGTCGGCGCGGGAGAGCGAACCCGTCTTGATCTGGCCGCAGTCGACGGCGACCGCGAGGTCCGCGATGGTGGTGTCCTCGGTCTCGCCGGACCGGTGCGACAACACGACGCCGTAGCCGGCCTGGTAGGCGACCTCGACCGCCTCCAGGGTCTCGGTGAGCGTGCCGATCTGGTTGACCTTGACCAGGATCGCGTTGCCGACGTCGTGCTCGATGCCGTGCTTGAGCAGCTCCACGTTGGTGCAGAAGACGTCGTCGCCGACGAGCTGGCAGCGCTCGCCCAGCACCCGCGTGACGAGCTGCCAGCCGGCGATGTCGTCCTGCGCCATGGCGTCTTCGATCGACGCGATCGGGTACCGGTCGACGAGCCCGGCCAGGTAGTCGACGTGCTCCTCGGCCGAGCGCTTCCGCCCTTCGCCGCGGTAGTGGTAGACGCCTTCTTCGGCGAACTCCGACGCCGCGAGGTCGAGCATCAGCACGACGTCCTCGCCCGCCGCGTAGCCGGCCTGCTCGATCGCGCGGACGACGTAATCGAGCGCCTCGTCGGCCGAGCCGAGCTGCGGGGCGAAGCCGCCCTCGTCGCCGACGTTGGTGTTGTGCCCGGCGTCGCGGAGGATCCTGCGCAGCGTGTGGAAGATCTCGGCGCCGATCCGGACGGCGTCGGCGAAGTTCGTCGCGCCGACCGGGGCGATCATGAACTCCTGGTAGTCGATCCCGTTGTCGGCGTGGGCGCCGCCGTTGACGATGTTCATCATCGGCGTCGGCAGCAGGTGCGCGTCGGGGCCGCCGAGGTGGCGGTAGAGCGGCAGGACGTGGGTCTGGGCGGCCGCTTTCGCGGCGGCGAGCGAGACGCCGAGGATGGCGTTCGCGCCGAGGCGGGCCTTGTTCGCCGTGCCGTCGAGCTCGATCATCGCGCGGTCGACGGCGGCCTGGTCGTCGGCGTCGAGCCCGAGGACCGCCTCGGCGATCTCACCGTTCACGGCCGCGACCGCGCCGATGACGCCCTTGCCCAGGAACCGGTGCGGGTCGCCGTCGCGCAGCTCGACCGCTTCCCGGGTGCCCGTCGACGCGCCCGAGGGCACCGCCGCGCGCCCGAACGAGCCGTCGGCCAGCTCGACGTCGACCTCGACGGTCGGATTGCCCCGGCTGTCCAGGATCTCCCGGCCCGTGACTTGGACGATCGCTGTCATTTCACTCCTCGGCGGCGGGTGCCCGCGACTTCGGCGCACCCTGGGATTCGGTTGCGGGAAGTCGTCGTCGACACCACACGCACCCGCCGGGCCGCGATCGCGTCGTCGCCGGCCGCCGGGTGCGCCTCGTTGTACCGCGTCCCCCACTGGGGAAAACCCCAGCGATGGGTCACAGCCGCCCGGCGCGGCGCGGCCGTCACGCTATGTTCGACGGGTTCCCCCGCCGGAAATCGAGAGGACCTGACCGATGCCCATCGCGACCCCCGAGGTCTACGCGGAGATGCTGGATCGGGCCAAGGCGAACGAGTTCGCCTACCCCGCCATCAACGTGACCTCGTCCGAAACCGTGAACGCCGCCATCCGCGGCTTCGCCGAAGCGGAGAGCGACGGGATCATCCAGTTCTCCACCGGCGGCGCCGAATTCGCCTCCGGCCAGAAGATCAAGGACATGGTCGTCGGCGCGTCCGCGCTGGCCGAGTTCGCGCAGGTCGTCGCCGCGCGCTACGACGTCAACGTCGCCCTGCACACCGACCACTGCCCCAAGGACAAACTCGACGGGTTCGTCCGCCCGCTGCTGGAGATCTCCGCCGAACGGGTCAAGAACGGCGGGCTGCCGCTGTTCCAGTCCCACATGTGGGACGGCTCCGCCATCGACCTCGACGAGAACCTCGTCATCGCGCAGGAGCTGCTGGCCAAAGCCGCCGCCGCGAAGATCATCCTCGAGGTCGAGATCGGTGTCGTCGGCGGCGAAGAAGACGGCGTCGAAGCCGAGATCAACGAGAAGCTCTACACCGCCGAAGGCGACTTCCTCAAGACGATCGACGCGCTCGGCTCCGGCGAGAACGGCCGCTACCTGCTGGCCGCGACATTCGGCAACGTCCACGGCGTCTACAAGCCCGGCAACGTGAAGCTGCGCCCGGACGTCCTCAAAGGCGGGCAGGAAGCCGCGTCGAAGAAACTCGGCCTCGACGCCGGCTCCAAGCCGTTCGAGCTGGTCTTCCACGGCGGCTCCGGGTCGCTGCCGGAAGAAATCCGCGAAGCCGTCTCGTACGGTGTGGTGAAGATGAACGTGGACACCGACACGCAGTACGCGTTCACCCGCCCGATCGTGGATCACTTTTTCAAGAACTACGACGGTGTGTTGAAGATCGACGGTGAGGTCGGCAACAAGAAGGTCTACGACCCGCGGTCGTACCTGAAGGCTGCTGAGGGTGGCATGGCTGCCCGGATCGTGGAGGCCTGCCAGGCCCTCGGCTCGGCCGGCACCAAGCTCAAGTAAAGCCCATGTGAAGGGGCCGCACTTTCATAGAGAAAGTGCGGCCCCTTCGTGTGCCCGCGGTCAGTCCCAGTCGGCGCTCAGCTTCTCGTCCAGGAGGGCGAAGACGTCTTCGTCGCTGGCGGCGTCGAAGTCGAAGCCGTCGCCGTCCTCCTGGCGGGCGCTCCACGTGCCGCGCAGCTGCTCCAGCCGGGTCGCGATCTCCTCGTGCGAACCGGGGTCGAGCACGACCTCCTGCAGCACCTTCTCCAGCCGCGCGAGGTCGGCCAGGATCGCCTGCTCCGGCTTCTCCTCCGGGGCGACCAGTTCCGCGAGGTAACCGGCGAGGTCGCGCGGGGTCGGCTGGTCGAACGCCAGGGTCGCCGGCAGCTGCAGCCCGGTGACGCCCTCCAGCCGTCGCCGCAGTTCGACCGCCGTCAGCGAGTCGAAGCCGAGTTCGGTGAACGCCTGGTCCGCGCCCACGACGTCCGCCGGTCCGTGCTCCAGCACCACGGCGACCGCGTCGGCGACGACGTCGAGGAGCACTTCGATCCGGTCCGCCGGGGACAGCCCGGCCAGCCGCGGCGCGAGGTCCGCCCGCGCCGGAACCGACGACACGGTCCGCCGCGGCGGCACCAGCTTCCGCAGCACCGGCGGGACGTCCTGCCCGCGCAGCAGCGGCAGGTTCAGGTGGACCGGCACGGACAGGGGTTCGCCGCCGGCGCGGACCGCGTCGAACACGGCCAGCCCGTCTTCGGCGGCGAGCAGATCGACGCCGGCCCGGGCCAGGCGCCGGATTTCGGTGTCGGGCAGGGCGGCGGTCATGCCCGCCTCGGCCGTCCACGGGCCCCACGCCAGCGACACCGCGGGCAGGCCGTGGGCGTGCCGGTGGACGGCGAGGGCGTCGAGGAACGCGTTCGCCGCGGCGTAGTTGGCCTGTCCCGCGCCGCCGAAAGTGCCGGCGAGGGACGAGAACAGCACAAAACCCGCGAGATCCTGCCCGGCGGTGAGTTCGTGCAGGTGCCACGCGCCGTCGGCCTTCGGCCGCAGCACCGTCCCGAACCGGTCCGGGGTCAGCGAGCCGAGGACGCCGTCGTCGAGCACTCCCGCGGCGTGCACGACGGCCGTGAGGTCGACGCCCTCGAGCAGAGCGGCCAGCGCGGCGCGGTCGCCGACGTCGCACGCGGCGACGGTCACCGAGGCCTCCAGCGCGCGGAGGTCGTCTTCGAGGCCGGCCTCGGCGGTGCCGGATCGGCTGACCAGCAACAGTTTCCGCTGCCCGGCCGCCGCGAGCCGGCGTGCCACGAGCGCGCCGAGACCGGCGGTGCCGCCGGTGATCAGGACCGTGCGGTCCGGGTCCCACTCGGTGACGTCGGCGCCGGTGGTCGCCCGATCGAGCCGGGCCGCCGACGCGGCACCGTCGCGAAGGGACAGTTCCGGCTCCCCGGCGCCGAGGAAGTCCCTCACGGGCAGCGAACCATCGGAGTCGGCCAGGACGAACCGGCCCGGATTCTCCTGCTGCGCCGAGCGCACCAGGCCCCACACCGCGGCGGCCGCGAGGTCGTCGCCGGTCAGGGCCCCGCTGGTGCGCAGGACGAGCACGTCGTCGAACCGCGGATCCGCCAGCCAGGCCTGCAGCAGCGCCAGGACGTCGGTGGTCGCGGCGCGGGTCGCGGCCGTCGGGTCGCCCGGATACGCCGGGACCGTGACCACGACCGGACCGTCGGTGCCGAGCGCGGCCAGGTCGTCGAGCGCGCGGGCCGGGTCGGTCAGGGTGTGGTCCGGGGCCGTCACCTCGGCCGCCGGAGCCGCGGACAACGGGGCCCAGGTGAGCCGGTACAGGTGGTTGGCCTGGCGCTGGCCGGCGGCCGGTTCGCGGACCGTCAGGCCGTCGACCGACACCACGGAGGCGCCCGCCGGGTCGGTGACGGTGATGCTGATCGTGTCCGGGCCCGCCGGGGCCAGCCGGACCCGCAGGTCCGCCGCGCCGGGCTGGTGCAGCGAGACGCCGCGCCAGGTGAACGGCAGCGCAGGCTTGCCGTCCGGGTCGGCGACCATGGTCGGGTGCAGCGCGGCGTCGAGCAACGCCGGGTGCAGCCCGAACGCGCTCGTCTCGGGATCGTCGAGCCGCACGTCGGCGAACAGTTCGTCATCACGCCGCCACAGCGCCGTCAGGCCCTGGAACACCGGGCCGTAGGCGAAGCCGCGGTCGGCCAGTTCGGCGTAGGCGTCGGTCAAGTCGACCGGCGACGCTCCGGCGGGCGGCCACTCGCTCGTGTCGAGCCCGGGCATCGGGGTGGCCGGGGCCAGGACACCGGCGGCGTGCCGGGTCCAGGTGCCGCCTTCGAGCAGGGAGTGGATCTCGACCGGCCGGTTCCCCGCGTCGTCGGCCGGACCGGCCGAGACCTGGATCGTGGCCACGCCGTCGTCGGCCAGGACCAGCGGTGCGAGCAGCGTCAGCTCGTCGACGCGGTCGCAGCCCACCTGCGTCCCGAGGTGGCGGGCCAGTTCGAGGAACGCCGTGCCGGGCAACAGGATCGAGCCGAAGATCGTGTGGTCGGCCAGCCACGGCTGGGTGGCCGGGGAGAGCCGGCCGGTGCAGACGGCGCTCCCGGACGCGCCCAGGTCGAGCACCCCGCCGAGCAGCGGGTGCCCGGCCGCGCCCCGCGCGTCACCCTGACGCACGGGCGGCCAGAACCGGCGGTGTTCGAACGGATACCCCGGCAGGTCCGCCCGCGGCCCGGAGCTGTCCCAGGCGATGTCGACGCCGGAGACGTACAGCTGCGCCAGCGCGGTCAGGAACGTCCGCTCCTCGTCGCGGTCGCGGCGCGCCACCGGGACGACGAGCGCGCCCGGGACGTCGACCAGGCTCGCGAGCACCGCGTCCGGGCCGACCTCGACGAACCGCGTCACACCGGACTCGGCGAGGCGGTCGACCGCGTCGGCGAACCGCACCGCGTCGCGCACCTGGCGGACCCAGTACTCCGGCGACGTCACGTCGCCCGCCGCGATCATCGGCACGGCCGGCGTCGAAAACTCCAGACCCGCGACGACGTCGCCGAACTCGGCCAGCATCGGTTCCATCAGCAGCGAGTGGAACGCGTGTGACACACGCAGCCGGCGCTGCTTCCCGAACTTCGCCGCCACCGCCTCGACGGCGTCTTCCAGGCCGGACAGCACGACGGACTCGGGGCCGTTGACCGCGGCGATGTCCACGCCGGCGCCCAGTAGCGGCAGGACGTCCGCTTCGGACGCGCGGACGGCGATCATCACGCCGCCTTCGGGCAGCGCGCCCATCAGGCGCGACCGGGCGGAGACCAGCGTGCACGCGTCTTGGAGCGTCAGCACGCCGGCGATGTGCGCGGCCGCGATCTCCCCCACCGAGTGGCCCGTGACGAAGTCCGGGCGCACGCCCCGCGCCTGCAGGAGCCGCGCCGAGGCGACCTCGAACGCGAACAGCCCGGGCTGGGTGTACTCGGTGCGGTCGACGAGATCGGTCTCCAGCGCGGCCCGGACGTCCGGGTCCAGCAGGCCGAGGACCTCGTCGAACGCCGTGGCGAACACCGGGAACCGCTCGGCCAGCCGCCGGCCCATCCCCGGTCGCTGCGCGCCCTGTCCGGAGAACAGGAACGCGGTCGTCCCGGTCCGGGCGGTGCCCTCGACGACGTCGGCGGCGGTGCCGGACTCGACGTACGCCGCCAGCGCGGCCGCCGGGTCCTCGGAGACCACCGCGGCGCGGTGCGGGAACGGCGACCGCAGAGCCAGCGACCGGCCGACGTCGCCCGCGTCCAGGCTGCCGACGACGCCGGCGAGCCGCGCGGCCTGGTTGCGCACCGCGGCGGTGGAGCGTGCGGACAGTGGCCAGACCGCGAGGCCGGCCGTCGGCGCGGCGGGCGTCTCGGGAGCCTGCTCGATGATCACGTGGGCGTTCGTGCCGCTGATCCCGAACGACGAGATCCCGGCCCGCCGCGCCCGGCCGACCGCCGGCCAGCCGCGCGTTTCGCCGACGACCTCGACGGCACCGGCGTCCCAGTCCACATGGGACGACCGCTCGCCGACGTGCAAGGACTTCGGCACGATCCCGTGCCGCATCGCCTCGACCATCTTGATGATGCCCGCGACCCCCGCGGCGGCCTGGGTGTGCCCGAGGTTGGACTTCACCGAACCCAGCAGTAGCGGGGTTTCCCGCTCCTGACCGTAGGTGGCGAGCAGGGCCTGTGCCTCGATCGGGTCGCCGAGTTTCGTGCCGGTGCCGTGGGCTTCGACGACGTCGACGTCCGAAGTGGACAGTCCGGCGCTCGCGAGGGCCTGGCGGATGACACGCTGCTGCGAGGGACCGTTCGGGGCCGTGAGGCCGTTGGACGCGCCGTCCTGGTTGACCGCGGAACCGCGCACGACGGCGAGGATCTCGTGGCCGTTGCGGAGCGCGTCCGAGCGGCGCTCCAGCACCAGCAGGCCGACGCCCTCGGACCAGCCCGTGCCGTCGGCGTCGTCGGAAAACGCCTTGCACCGGCCGTCCGGGGACAGCCCGCGCTGACGCGAGAACTCCACGAAGGTGGCGGGGGTCGACATCACCGTGACACCACCGGCCAGCGCGAGGGAGCACTCCCCCGCCCGCAGGGCCTGGGACGCCCAGTGCAGCGCGACCAGCGACGACGAGCACGCCGTGTCCACCGTGACCGCCGGTCCTTCGAGGCCGAGCGTGTAGGCGACGCGGCCCGAGGCGACGCTCGGGGCGCTGCCGTAACCCTGCTGGCCCTCGTACTCGCCGCCGGTGAGGAGGCCGCCGTAGTCGCTGTACATCACGCCCGCGAACACGCCCGTCGACGAGCCGCGCAGGGTCACCGGGTCGATCCCGGCGTGTTCCAGGGCTTCCCACGACGTCTCCAGGAGCAGCCGCTGCTGGACGTCGGTGGCGACGGCCTCGCGCGGGCTCATCCCGAAGAACGCCGCGTCGAACTCGGCCGCGGCGTGCAGGAAACCGCCTTCGCGCGTGTAGGTCGTGCCCACGTGGTCGGGGTCCGGGTCGTAGAGCGTGCCGAGGTCCCAGCCGCGGTCGGCCGGGAAGCCGCCGATCGCGTCGGTGCCGGCCGCGACCAGATCCCACAGTTCCGCCGGGGAACCGGCGCCGCCCGGGTAGCGGCAGCCCATGCCGACGATGACGATCGGGTCGTCGTCGGCCGCGCGGACCGGCCGCGTCTCGACGGCCGTTTCCGTGGTGCCGACCAGTTCGGCGAGCAGGTGGGCCGTCAGCGCGGCCGCGTTCGGGTGGTCGAAGACGAGCGTCGTGGGCAGCCGCAGCCCGGTCGCCGTGGCGATCCGGTTCCGCAGCTCGACACCGGTGAGCGAGTCGAAGCCCATCGCCGAGAACGCCCGGCCGGGGTCGATCGACGTGCTGTCGGCGTGGCCGAGCACCGCGGCGACCTGGCCGGCGACCAGGTCCGCGACGACGTCCCGGCGTCCGGCTTCGGTGAGCCCGGCCAGCCGCCGGCCCAGTTCGCCCGTCCCGGACGTCTTGGCGCGCCTGGTCGTCGCGCGGACCAGCCCACGCAGCGGCGGGGCGACTTCGCCGGTCGCCGACGCGGCCGGGCGGACCGGCGCGAGCACCGGTGTCCCGGCGCCGAGCGCGGCGTCGAACAGCTCCAGGCCGTCTTCGGCGGTGAGGACCGAGATGCCGTCGCGGGCCATCCGGCGGACGTCGGCGTCGGTGAGGTCCGCCGTCATGCCGCCGGCGCCGGACCACGGGCCCCAGGCCAGCGACACGGCGGGCAGCCCGAGCGCGGCGCGGTGGTGGGCGAGCGCGTCGAGGAAGGCGTTGCCCGCGGCGTAGTTCGCCTGGCCCGCGCCGCCGATGGTGCCGGCGATCGAGGAGAACAGCACGAACCCGGCCAGGTCGGTGGTCAGCTCGTGCAACGCCCAAGCGGCGTCGACCTTGGGCCGCAGGACGCGGTCGAGCTGGTCGTCGGTGAGGGTTTCGACGGTCGCGTCGTCCAGGACGCCGGCCGCGTGGACGACGGCGGTGAGCGGGTGCTCGAGGCCGTCGATCAGGGCCTTGAGGGCGGCGCGGTCGGTGACGTCGCAGCGCGCGACGGTCACCTCGGCACCGAGGTCGATGTCGACCTGAGCGCTGCGGCTGACCAGCAGCACGTGCCGCATCCCGTGCTCGCGCACCAAGTGCCGGGCCAGCAGCCGGCCCAGTCCCCCGGTGCCGCCGGTGATCAGGACGGTCCCGTCGGGATCCCAGGTCCACGGCTCGGGCGTCACGTCGGCGCGCACCAGGCGCGGCACGGACAGTTCGCCGTCACGCACGCGGACCTGCGGTTCTCCGGCGGCGAAGGCGAGTTCGCCGTCGACGAGCAGGAAGCGGTCCGGGTGCTCGGTCTGGGCGGACCGGACCAGGCCCCACACGGCGGCCGCGGCGAGGTCCGTGCCGTCGGTGGCGCCGTGGGTGTGGAAGACCAGCTTCGCGTCGGCGAAGCGCGGGTCGGCGAGCCAGTCGCGGATCAGGGCGAGCGCACCGGCGGTGACTTCGCGGACGTCTCCCCCGGTGATCGGGACGACGACGTGGTCCGGTACCTCCGCCAGGTCGGCCAGCGTGCCTTCGAGGACCACGGACGATGTGCCCGGTGCGGCCGTCGCCGGGATCCAGTCGAGGCGGAGCAGCGCGTCCTTGACGGCGGACCGGGACCGGGCGATCGCCGCGGGGCGGAACGTCACGGCGTCGACCGAGGCGACGGGGGTGCCGTCGGCGTCCGCGAGGGCCAGGGAGACGGTGTCGGTCCCGGCCGGGGTGATGCGGGCCTGGAGGAACGACGCGCCGGTGGCGTGCAGGCGGATGCCCTGCCAGCCGAACGGCACGTGCGGGCGGGTGTGGTCGGAGGTGAGGGCGACCGCGTGCAGGACCGCGTCGAGCAACGCGGGATGCAGGCCGTACGCCCCGGTGTCCTCGTCCAGTTCGATCTCGGCGAAGACGTCGTCGCCGCTGCGCCAGAGCCGGCACAGGCCCTGGAACGCCGGCCCGTAACCGAGGCCGAGCGCGGCGAGCTTTGCGTAATCGACCTCGACCGGGGTCGCGTCGGCCGGGCGGGTCACGTCGAGCGTGGCCGTTCCGGCCGACGGCTCCAGGACACCGGTCGCGTGCCGGGTCCAGCTGCCGTGGTCGCCTTCGGCCCGGGAGAACACATCGACGTCGCGCAGTCCCGCGGCGTCCGGTGCGGCGACGCGGATCTGCAGGTGCGCCGCCGTGTCGAGGACCAGGGGCTCAAGGAGGGTCAGCTCGCGGACGGCCGGGCAGCCGGCCTCGTCGCCGGCGCGGCGGACGAGTTCGACGAACGCCGTGCCGGGCAGCACCGTCGTGCCGAGGACGGTGTGGTCGGCCAGCCACGGCTGGGTCCGCGTCGAGAGCCGGCCGGTGAACAGCAGCCCGGCGTCCTCGGCCAGTTCGACCGACCCGCCGAGCAGCGGGTGCCCGGGCGCGCCGAGGCCCAGCCCGGCCGGGTCACCGGCCGGGTCACCGGCCGCGACGCGGGCCTGCGGCCAGAAGCGCCGATGCTGGAAGACATACGTGGGCAAGGAAACCGGGCGTCCCTCGACCAGGCCGTCCCACGACACCGGCAGGCCGGAAACGAAGAGGCGGGCGAGCGCGGTCAGGAACGTGCGGGCCTCGTCGTGGTCCCGGCGCAGGGCCGGGACCACGACGGCGTCTTCGCCGACGACGTCGGCCGCGAGCCCGGCGAGCACCGCGTCCGGGCCGAGTTCGACGTACCGGTCGACGTCCCACGCTTCGAGGGCCCGCAACGCGTCGAGGTAGCGGACGGGCTCGCGCACCTGGCGGACCCAGTACCCGGGCGAGGTGACGATGCCGGCGGCCACGACCGGGATCGACGGCTCGTGGTAGGTCAGTCCCGCCGCGACGGCGGCGAACTCGGCGAGCATCGGGTCCATCAGCGACGAGTGGAACGCGTGCGAGACGCTGAGCCGCTTGGCGTCGTCGAACTGTTCCGCGACGGCCAGCACGGCGGCCTCCGGGCCGGCGATCACGACCGAGCGGGGGCCGTTGACCGCGGCCAGGGAGACGTCGTCGCCGAGCAGCGGGAGGACGTCGGCTTCGGTGGCGCGCAGGGCGACCATCGCGCCGCCCGGCGGGAGGGCCTGCATCAGCCGGCCACGCGCGGCGACCAGGCGACACGCGTCATGCAGGGAGAACACCCCGGCGACGTGCGCGGCGGCGATCTCGCCGATCGAGTGCCCGGCGACGTAGTCCGGGCGGACGCCCCGAGCGGTCAGGGCCTCGAACAGCGCGACCTCGACGGCGAAGAGCGCGGCCTGCGTGTGTTCGGTGCGGTTGAGCGCGGCGGCGTCGTCGCCCCACATGACCTCGCGGACCGCCGGGGCGAACCCGGCGAGGACAGTATCCAGCGCGGCCGCGAACACCGCGTCGGCCGCGGCCAGGTCCCGGCCCATGCCGAGGCGCTGGGAACCCTGGCCGGAGAACAGGAACGCCGTCCGGCCGGTGGTCTGAGCACCGGTCACGACGTCCGGGTGCGTGCCGCCCGCGGCGAGTGAGGCCAAGGCCGCGTCGTGGTCCGGACCGGCGAGGACGACGGCCCGCGCGTCGAAGCGGGACCGGCCCTGGGCGAGGGTCCACGCGATGTCGCGGTGGTCGGCGCCCATGACGTGCTCGCGCAGGACGGAAGCCTGGGCCCGCAATGCCTCCGGGGTCTTGGCGCTGAGCAGCCACGGCACGGTCGCGGCTTCGGGACGTGCGGCGGCAGGGGCCGGCGCCGCGGGCTGTTCGAGGATGACGTGAGCGTTCGTTCCGCTGATCCCGAACGACGAGACGCCGGCGCGGCGCGCGCGACCCGCGTCCGGCCAGGCAGTTTCGGCGGTGATCAGCTCGACGGCGCCCGCGGTCCAGTCGACGTGCTTCGACGGTTCGGTGACGTGCAGCGTCCGCGGCACGACGCCGTGACGCATCGCGTGGACCATCTTGATGATCCCGGCCACGCCGGACGCGGCCTGGGTGTGCCCCAGGTTCGACTTGACCGACCCCAGCAGCAGCGGGGTCTCCCGCTCCTGACCGTAGGTGGCCAGCAGGGCCTGGGCCTCGATCGGGTCGCCGAGTTTCGTGCCGGTACCGTGCGCTTCGACGACGTCGACGTCCGAAGTGGACAGTCCGGCGCCGGCGAGGGCCTGGCGGATGACGCGCTGCTGGGACGGGCCGTTCGGCGCGGTGAGACCGTTCGACGCGCCGTCCTGGTTGACTGCGGAACCCCGTACGACGGCGAGGATCTCGTGGCCGTGGCGCTGGGCGTCGGAGAGGCGCTCCAGGACCAGGATGCCGACGCCTTCCGACCAGCCGACGCCGTCGGCGCTGTCGGAGAACGGCTTCGAGCGGCCGTCGGCGGCGAGGCCGCGCTGGCGGGAGAACTCGACGAACGCCGCCGGCGTCGACATCACCGTGACGCCGCCCGCGAGGGCGAGGTCGCAGTCGCCGGCGCGCAGGGCCTGCGACGCCCAGTGCAGGGCGACCAGGGACGACGAGCACGCGGTGTCGACGGTGACGGCCGGGCCTTCCAGCCCGAGCGCGTACGACACGCGCCCGGAGGCGACGCTGCCCGCGCTGCCGCTGGTCTTGTAGCCCTCGACGTCCTCACTGCCGTCGAGCAGGCGGCTGTAGTCGCTGTACATCACGCCGGCGAACACGCCGGTCGCGCTGCCGCGCAGCGAAACCGGGTCGACGCCCGCGCTTTCCACCGCGGCCCACGACGTCTCGAGGAGCAGCCGCTGCTGGACATCGGTCGCGACGGCTTCGCGCGGGCTCATCCCGAAGAAGTCCGCGTCGAAGTCCGCGGCGTCGTGCAGGAACCCGCCGTGGCGGGTGTAGGACGTCCCGGCGTGGTCCGGGTCGGGGTCGTAGAGCGCGGCGACGTCCCAGCCGCGGTCGGCGGGGAACTCGCTGATCGCGTCGCCGCCTTCGCGAACGAGCCGCCACAGGTCCTCGGGTGACGCCACGCCGCCCGGGTACCGGCAGGCCATGCCGACGATGACGATCGGGTCGCCGTCCACGACACCGGTCGCGCGGACGGTCTCGACGGGAGCGTCGCCGAAGATCTCCCCGACGATGTGCGCGGCCAGGGCCCCGACGGTCGGGTAGTCGAACACGAGCGTCGCGGGCAGCCGCAGTCCGGTGGCGGAGTTGAGGCGGTTGCGCAGCTCGACGGCAGTGAGCGAGTCGAAGCCGAGTTCGGCGAAGGAGCGGGTCGGCGCGATCTTGCGGGTGCCGGTGTGGCCGAGGACGTGCGCGACCTCGCTGGCGACGACGACGCCCGCTTCCTGCAGGCGTTCCTCGGCGGACCGGGTCCGCAGGCGGCGTTCGAGCGCGCCTTCGGTGACCGCGAGGGTGCGGCGGGCGGGCGCGCGGACCAGGCCGCGCAGGGGGTGCGGGATGTCGTCGCGGGCCTGGAGGGCGGCGCGGTCGAGCCGGACCGGCAGCAGCACCGGCGCGGCCGCGGACAGGGCCGCGTCGAACAGCTGCAGGCCCTGCTCGACGGACAGGGGCGGGAAGCCGGCGCGGGCGAGGCGGTCGAGCCCGGCCTCGCCGAGGTCGGCGGTCATGCCCGTGGTCGGGACCCACGGGCCCCAGGCGAGGGAGACGGCCGGGAGACCCTGGGCGCGGCGGTGCGCGGCGAGCGCGTCGAGGAACGCGTTGGCGGCGCCGTAGTTGGCCTGCCCGGGGATGCCGAGGGTGCCCGAGACCGAGGAGAACAGCACGAACGCGGCCAGGTCGCCGGTCAGTTCGTGGAGCAGCCAGGCGGCGTCCGCCTTCGGCCGCCGCACGGTCGCGAGCCGCTCGGGGGTCATCGCTTCGAGCGGCGCGTCGTCGAGGACGCCGGCGGCGTGGATGACGGCGGTCGGCGGGTGGTTCGCCAGCAGGGCGGCGAGCTGGGCGCGGTCGGCGACGTCGCAGGCTTCGACGACGACGTCGGCACCGGCGGTCCGCAGCTCCGCCACGAGGTCCGCGGCACCCGGGCTCTCGGCCCCGCGACGGCTGACCAGCACCAGGCGCCGTGCCCCGTGCCCGGTCACCAGATGCCGGGCCAGGACGGCGCCCAGTCCCCCGGTGCCGCCCGTGATCAGGACGGTCCCCTCGGGCTCCCAGGCTCCGCCTTCCGTCGGCACGGCGGGTGCGAAACGGGCCGCGAGCAGTTTGCCGTCACGCAGCGCGAGCTGGGGTTCTTCAACGGCGAGCACCGCCGGCGGCAGTACAGAGCCGTCGAGTTCGAGGAGGCCGAAGCGGCCCGGGTGCTCAGCTTGCGCGGCCCGGACGAGACCCCACACGGCGGCGGCCGGGAGGTCGCCTTCGCGGGTCACGAACACCAGCTTCGTGTCGGCGTAGCGGTCGTCCGCGACCCAGCGCTGGGCCAGGTCGAGGGCTCGTTCGGCGAGGTCGGCCGCCGAGCCCGGCACGTCGGCCGGGTCGCCGGTCAAACAGGTGACGACGACGTCGGCGCGGTCGTCCAGCGCGGCCACTCCGATGCCGAAGGGATCGTCGCCCAGGAGCGCGACCGACAGCGAGGTCGCGTCCGGGATCGGCACCGGTGTCCAGTCGAGCTGGAACAGCGCGTCGTTGCGGCGCACGGCGTCCCGGGCGGCTTCGCGCACGACCAGGGAATCGATGGTCGCTACCGGGTCACCGTCGGCAGTGGTCAGGTCGAGCCCGATGCCGGGGGTCACCCGGACTCGCAGGGCCACGGCACCGGCGGCGTGCAGCGAGAAGCCCTGCCAGGAGAACGGCAGCTCACGCGCGGCCGGGGCGTCCGGGCGGAGCGTCACGGCGTGCAGGGCCGCGTCCAGCAACGCCGGGTGCAGGCCGAACCCGGCCGCTTCGGCGTGGTGGGCGGGATCCAGTTCGACCTCGGCGAAGACGTCGTCGCCGAGCCGCCAGGCCGCGCGCAGGCCGCGGAATCGCGGGCCGTACTCGAAGCCGTCCGCGGCGAAGGTCTCGTAGAAGCCCTCCAGGGGAACGGGAATCGCCTCCGGCGGCGGCCAGGCCGTAGTGTCCGATGTAGACACTGGGGTGGCCGGGCTCAGCGTGCCCGTGGCGTGTTCGGTCCAGGCGTCCGCGGCCCGTGAGTGGATGCCGACCGGACGGCGGCCGCGGTCGTCCGACTCGCCGACCCGGACCTGCACCTGGATACCGCCCTGCGGCGGCAGGACCAGGGGGACGGCCATGGTCAGCTCGTCGATGCGGGGGCAGCCGGTCTCGTCGCCGGCGCGGACGGCCATCTCCGCCAGCGCCGTGCCCGGCACCACGACCTGGCCGAACACGACGTGCTCGGCCAGCCACGGCTGGGTCCGCAGGGAAAGCCGGCTGGTCAGCACGACCTCGTCGGAGCCGGCGAGGCGGACGGTCCCGTCGAGCAGCGGGTGCCCCGGCGCGCCGAGCCCGTGCGACGTGGCGTCGCCGCCGGTCCGGGTGACCGGCGGCCAGAACAGCTCACGCTGGAACGGGTAGGTGGGCAGGTCGGTACGGCGGCCACCGGCCAGGGCCGGCGTCCAGTCGACGTCGGCGCCCGAGACTTGCAGCCGCGCGACGGCTTCGGTGAAGGCGATCTCCTCACCGCGGTCGCGGCGCAGCAGCGGCACCGCGACGGCGTCCGGTGCCACGTCCGCGACCAGCGCGGACAGCACTCCGTCCGGGCCTGCCTCGACGAAGCGGGACGCGCCCGCGGCCACCAGCGCCGTGACGCCGTCGGCGAACCGGACGGCGTCCCGCGCGTGCCGCACCCAGTGCTCGACGGTGGTGACGTCGGCGTCGGCGCTCACGGTGGAGACCAGCGGCAGGCGCGGTTCGTGGAAGGTCAGGCCCGCGAGGACGTCGGCGAAGTCCGCGAGCATCGGCTCCATGAGCGGCGAGTGGAACGCGTGCGAGACGGTGAGCCGCCGCGTCTTCTCGAACCGCGCGGCGATGGCGACGACCGCTTCTTCCGCCCCGGCGACGACGACCGAGCGCGGCCCGTTCACGGCGGCGATCGAGACGTCGGGGCCGAGCAGCGGACGCACTTCGTCCTCGGTGGCCTGCAGCGCGATCATCGCGCCGCCGGCCGGGAGCGCCTGCATCTGCGCGCCGCGGGCGGCGACGAGCGTGCACGCGTCTTCGAGGGACAGGACGCCCGCGGCGTGGGCCGCGGTGATCTCGCCGATCGAGTGGCCGGCGACGAGGTCGGGTTCGACGCCCCACGACGCGGCCAGTCGCAGCAGCGCGACCTGGAGGGCGAACAGCGCGGGCTGGGCGAACTCGGTGCGGTCGAGCGCGTTCTGGTCGTCGCTGCGGACGACGTCGGCGATGCGGTCGCCGAACCGCGCGAGCACGGCGTCGTGGGCCTCGGCGAACACCGGGAACCGCTGGGCCAGCTCATGGCCCATGCCGGTGCGCTGGCCGCCCTGTCCACTGAAGACGACCGCGGTGCGGCCCGGGACGACCTCGCCGGTGACGGCCGCGGGGTGCGATCCGAGTGCGGTCAGGGCGTCGGCGTGGTCGGCGAGTACGACAGCCCGGTGCGCGAACCGGGAGCGGGTCGTGGCCAGGGAGTGGCCGACGTCGAGGGGGTCGGCGGTCAGTCCGGCCAGCTTCGCGGCCTGGGCGTGCAGGGCCTCTTCGGACTTCGCGGACAGCACCCAGGGCACGACTTCCGGCCGGGGCGCTGCGGGGGCGGTCGGTGTGGCGGGCGGCTGTTCGACGATTGCGTGGGCGTTCGTCCCGCTGATGCCGAACGACGAGACGGCCGCGCGGCGCGGGCGGCCGGTCTCCGGCCATGGCATCGGCTGGGCGAGCAGCGTGACCCCGCCCTCGGCCCAGTCGACGCGCGACGACGGCGTCTCGGCGTGCAGGGTCCGGGGCAGCAGGCCGTGGCGCATCGCCAGGACCATCTTGATCACCCCGGCGACCCCGGCGGCGGCCTGGGTGTGCCCGAGGTTCGACTTCACCGAACCCAGCAGCAGGGGCGTTTCGCGGTCGCGGCCGTAGGTGGCGAGCAGGGCCTGGGCTTCGATCGGGTCGCCCAGCGACGTCCCGGTGCCGTGGCCTTCGACCGCGTCGACGTCCGATGTGGACAGTCCGGCGTTGGCGAGGGCCTGGCGGATAACGCGTTGCTGCGACGGGCCGTTGGGCGCGGTGAGGCCGTTCGAGGCGCCGTCCTGGTTGAGCGCGGAGCCGCGGACGACGGCCAGCACCGGGTGCCCGAGCCGTTGCGCGTCGGACAGCCGTTCCAGCAGCAGCATCCCGGCGCCTTCGGACCAGCCGGTGCCGTTCGCGCCGTCGCCGAAGGAGCGGCAACGGCCGTCTTCGGACAGGCCGCGCTGGCGGGAGAACTCGACGAACGTCGACGGCGTGGACATCACCGTGACGCCGCCGGCCAGCGCCAGGTCGCACTCCCCCGACCGCAGCGCCTGCGCGGCGAGGTGCAGCGCGACCAGCGACGACGAGCACGCCGTGTCGACCGTGACGGCCGGGCCTTCCAGGCCCAGCACGTAGGACACCCGGCCGGAGGCGACGCTGCCCGCGCTGCCGCTGGTCTGGTAGCCCTCGGCGTCCTCGCTGCCGTCGAGCAGGCGGCTGTAGTCGTGGTACATCACGCCGGCGAAGACGCCGGTGGCGCTGCCGCGCAGCACGACCGGGTCGATCCCGGCGCGCTCGATCGCCTCCCACGACGTCTCCAGCAGCAACCGCTGCTGGACGTCCGTGGCGACGGCTTCACGCGGGCTCATGCCGAAGAACTCGGCGTCGAACTGGCCGGCGTCGTGCAGGAACCCGCCGTGGCGGGTGTAGGACGTGCCGGCGTGGCCGGGGTCCGGGTCGTAGAGCGCGTCCAGGTCCCAGCCGCGGTTCACCGGGAACTCGGAGATGGCGTCGCCGCCGTCGTTGATCAGGTCCCACAGCTGCTCGGGCGTGGTGACGCCGCCGGGGTAGCGGCAGCTCATGCCGACGATGACGATCGGGTCGGTCGTGGTCGCGGCTTTGCGGACCTCGCTGACCGGCGCGTCGGCGTCGAACAGCTCGGCCAGGAGGTGCTCGGCCAGCGCCGTGACGGTCGGGTGGTCGAAGACGAGCGTGCTCGGCAGCCGGAGTCCGGTCGCCGCGGCGAGGCGGTTGCGCAGGTCGACGCCGCTGAGCGAGTCGAACCCCAGGTCGGAGAACGCGCGCCCGGGCTCGATCGCGGCCGCGTCGGCGTGGCCCAGGGCGAGGGCGACGTGGGTGGCGACCAGGCCTTTCAGCGCGTCGGCGCGCTCGGCGACGGGGAGCTGGGCGAGCGTGCCGGCGAGGTCCCCGGCGGCCGCGGTGGCCCGGCGGCGGGCGGGGCGGACGAGGCCGCGCAGCACGTGCGGGATCGCCGGCTGCCGCCGCACGGCGGCCAGGTCGAGCGGCAGGGGCAGGACGGCGGGTTCGGCGCTGCCGCGAGCCGCGTCGAACAGCGCAAGACCGTCCTCGGTGGACACCGGCGGCATGCCCGCTTCGGCGAGGCGCCGCAGGTCGGTGTCCGAGAGCGTCGCCGTCATGCCGCTGCCGGACTCCCACGGGCCCCAGGCGAGCGAGCGCGCGGGCAGGCCGTCGTGGTGCCGGCGGCGGGCCAGGGCGTCGAGGAAGGCGTTGGCGGCGGCGTAGTTCGCCTGTCCCGCGCCGCCGAACGTGCCGACGACCGAGGAGAACAGCACGAAGTCGGTGAGGGCGCTGCCGGTGGTCAGCTCGTGCAGGTGCCAGGCGCCGTCGGCCTTCGCCCGCAGGACCTGCTCGAAGCGTTCGGGGGTGAGGGCGGCGAGGGTGCCGTCGTCGAGGACGCCGGCGGCGTGCACGACGGCGGTGATCTCACGGCCGTCCAGGAGCTTCTCGACGGCGTCCCGGTCGCCGACGTCGCACGCGGCGACCTCGACGTGCGCGCCCAGCGCGGCCAGGTCGTCGAGCAGGCCGGGCGCGGTGCGGCCGGACCGGCTGACCAGCAGGAGGTCACGGCGCCCGCGTGCGGCGAGGTGTTTCGCGACGGCGCTGCCGAGGCCGCCGGTACCGCCGGTGATCAGGACGGTGCCGTCCTGCTCGTCGATCTCCTGCGGTGTTTCGGTGATCCGGGCGAGCCGGGCGGCGTGGACCTGGCCGTCGCTGATCTTGAGCACCGGTTCGCCGGTGGCCACGATCGCCGTGGTCAGCGGTGTGGAGTCGTCGGTGTCGACGAGCACGAAGCGGCCGGGGTGCTCGGCCTGGGCGGAGCGGACGAGCCCCGCGGCGGCCGCGGCGACCGGATCGGTGCCATCCCACGCGCCCCGCGTGACGACGACCAGGGTGGCCGCGCTGTCCCGCGTCAGCCAGTTCTGCAGTTGCGTCAGGACCCGGCCGGTCTCGCGGCGCAGGGACAGCGGCACGGCACGCAGGTCTCCGGCGACCGGCCAGGCCACGAACTCCGGCGCCTCCGTCAGCGACGCGGGATCCTCGGTCTCGAAGACCGGGTCCGCCGCCGGCACCGGGATCGGCGTCCAGTCCAGGCGCAGCAGGGAGCGGGCCTGCGTCCGGGCGGCCGGGCCGGTGCGGCGCAAGGTGAGGCGGTCCACCGTGACGACCGGGGTGCCCGACGGGTCGGCGGCGGTGACGCGGATCGCGTCGCCGTCGCCCGGGGTGAGCCGCACGCGCAGGGCGGACGCGCCGGTGGCGTGCAGGGAGACGCCGTGCCACGAGAACGGGACGCTGCCCGTGAAGTCGGGGCTCAGCAGGGAAACCACGCGCAGGGTCGCGTCGAACAGGGCCGGGTGCAGGCCGTAGGCGTCCGGCTGGTCCGTGCTCGGGAGCGCGACCTCGGCGAAGATCTCGCCGTCGCGGCGCCAGGCGGCGGACGGGCCGGGGAACGCGGGGCCGTACCCGAGGCCGTCTTCGGCGAGCCGTTCGGTCAGGCCGGTCAGGTCGAGGGGTTCGGCGTCGGCGGGCGGCCAAGCCTCGAAGTCGGCGGGGGCTGCGGTGTCCGGGACGAGCCAGCCCGCGGCGTGCCGGGTCCAGGGGTCGTCGGTGCTGCCGTCGGTCCGGGACGAGAACGTGAACTCGCGGGCGCCCGCGTCGCCGGGGGCGCTGATGCGCAGCTGGAGCTGCCGTCCGCTCGACTCGAGGACCAGCGGGGCCTCGATGGTGAGTTCTTCGACGCGCTCGCAGCCGAGGTCGGCGCCCGCGGCGAGGGCGAGTTCGACGAACGCGGTGCCGGGCAGGACGGTCTCGCCGTGCACGGTGTGGTCGGCGAGCCAGGGCCGGGTCGCGGTGGTGAGCAGGCCGGTGAGCACGACGCCGCCGTCGTCGGCGAGGTCGAGCGCCGCACCCAGCAGCGGGTGCCCCGCCGCGGCCAGGCCGGCGCCGCGGAGGTCGCCGGTGGCGCGCGCGGCGGGCCAGAACCGCGTGCGCTGGAAGGGATAGGTGGGCAGGTCGACGACCCGCGCGCCGCGGCCGGCGAACCAGCCGGCCCAGTCGACGGTGGTCCCGGCGACGTGCACCCGGGCGAGGGCTTCGAGGACCGCCACGGTCTCGGGACGGTCCCGGCGGAGCACCGGCGTGACGACGGCGTCCGCGTCGACCATCCCGGTCAGCACGGCGTCCGGCCCGACCTCGACGTACGTCGTGACGCCGGCGTCGGCGAGCCGGCCGAGGGTGTCACCGAAGCGGACGGTGGCGCGGACGTGTTCGACCCAGTACTCCGGCGACGTCACGTCTCCGGCGGCGATGATCGGCAGCCGCGGCTCGTTCAAAGTCAGGTCGGCGACGACCGTGCGGAAGTCGTCGAGCATCGGGTCCATCAGGTGCGAGTGGAAGGCGTGGCTGACCTTGAGCCGGGTGGTCTTCTCGAAGCCGGCCGCCACCTCCAGCACGGCGGTCTCGGTGCCGGACAGCACGACCGAGCGGGGGCCGTTGACGGCCGCGATGTCGACGCCGTCGGTGAGCGCCGCGCGCACGTCCTCTTCGGACGCCCGCACCGCGACCATGGCGCCGCCCGGCGGCAGGGCCTGCATCAGGCGGCCACGCGCCGACACCAGGGCACACGCGTCTTCCAGGGACAGGACACCTGCGACGTGGGCGGCCGCGATCTCGCCGATCGAATGGCCGGCGACGTAGTCGGGACGCACCCCCCAGGTGTCGAGGAGCCGGGCGAGCGCGACTTCGATGGCGAACAGCGCGGGCTGGGCGGTTCCGGTCTCGGCGATCAACGCGGGATCCGTGCCCCAGATGACGTCCCGGAGTTCCGGGTCGAAGTGCGTCAAGACCTCATCGAGGGCCTGCGCGAAGACCGGGTATTCCTCCGCCAGCTCGCGGCCCATGCCGAGCCTCTGGGCGCCCTGGCCGGTGAACAGGAAGGCGACGCTTGGTGCCGCCGCTTGTCCTCGGGCCGCCTCCCGCACGCCGTCCGGCGTCGCCAAGAGGACGGCTCGGTGGGCGAAGGTCGCGCGGGTGGTGACCAGGGAGTATCCGGCGTCGAGCGGGTCGAGCCCGGCCAGCCGCTCGGTCTGCGCGTCGAGGGCGGCGTCGGAGCGGGCCGAGAGCACCCACGGCACGACCGGCGGGACCGGCCGCGGTTCGGGGGTGTGCGCGGGCGCGGGGGCTTCGATGACGACGTGGGCGTTGGTGCCGCTGATCCCGAACGACGAGATCCCGGCCCGCCGCGCCCGGTCGACCGCGGGCCAGTCGCGGGCCTCCGCAACCAGCTCGACCGCGCCGGTGTCCCACTCGACGTGGGACGACGGCGTCCCGGCCCAGAGCGACTTCGGGACGACGCCGTGACGCATGGCGAGGATCATCTTGATGATGCCCGCGACGCCGGCGGCGGCCTGGGTGTGGCCGAGGTTGGACTTGACGGAACCCAGCAGCAGCGGCGTTTCGCGGTCCTGGCCGTAGGTGGCCAGGAGAGCCTGGGCCTCGATCGGGTCGCCCAGTTTCGTGCCGGTGCCGTGCGCTTCGACGACGTCGACGTCCGAAGTGGACAGTCCGGCGCCCGCGAGAGCCTGGCGGATGACACGTTGCTGCGACGGGCCGTTCGGGGCGGTGAGGCCGTTCGACGCGCCGTCCTGGTTGACCGCACTCCCCCGCACGACGGCGAGGATGCGGTGGCCGTTGCGGAGCGCGTCCGACTGGCGCTCGAGGACCAGGAGGCCGACGCCTTCGGACCAGCCGGTGCCGTCGGCGTCGTCGGAGAAGGACTTGCAGCGCCCGTCGCCGGCGAGGCCGCCTTGGCGGGCGAAGTCGAGGAAGGTGGCCGGGGTGGACATCACCGTCACGCCGCCGGCCAGCGCGAGGGAGCACTCCCCCGACCGCAGCGCTTGCGACGCCCAGTGCAGCGCGACCAGCGACGACGAGCACGCCGTGTCGACCGTGACGGCGGGGCCTTCCAGGCCGAGCGCGTAGGAGACGCGGCCCGAGGCGACGCTGCCGGCGGTGCCGTTGACGTCGAAGCCGCGCGCGTCCGGGTCCTGCCCGGCGGCGACGGCCGCGTAGTCGTGGTACATCACGCCGGCGAAGACGCCGGTGTCGGATCCCTTGAGCGACAACGGGTTGATGCCCGCCTGCTCGAACGCCTCCCACGACGTCTCCAGCAGCAGCCGCTGCTGCGGATCGGCGCTGAGCGCGTCACGCGGGGAGATGCCGAAGAAGTCGGCGTCGAACTCGGCGGCGCCGTGCAGGAAGCCGCCGGCGCGGGTGAAGTCCGTGTCCGGGACGTGCCAGCCACGGTCGGACGGGAAGTCGGTGATCCCGTCGCGGCCCTCGGTGAGGAGGTCCCACAGCTCGTCCGGCGTGGCCACGTCACCCGGGTAGCGGCAGGCCATGCCGACGATGACGATCGGATCGTCGGTGCGCGCGGCGGCTGTGGTCCGGGTGAGCGCCGGGCTGTCGCCCTCGACCAGGGACTTGAGGAACGCGCTGACGGCGTCCGGGGTCGGGTGGTCGAACACGAGGGTGGCGGGCAGCCGCAGCCCGGTCGTTTCGGCGAGACGGTTGCGGAGTTCGACCGACGTCAGGGAGTCCAGGCCGAGTTCGCGGAAGGTCAGGGCCGGGTCGACGCCGGCCGGGGAGGCGTGGCCGAGGACGTTCGCGACGGTGGTGACGACGACGGCGCCGAGGTCGGTCGCGGGTTGCCCGGTGGCGACGGCGGCGCGGCGCGGGCGCGGCGGGACCAGGCGGTGCAGGACGGGCGGCACGGAGTCGAGGGCCCGCAGCGCGGCGCGATCGAGGTGCGCGGCGACGACGACCGGGTCTTGTCCTTCGAGCGCGGCGTCGAACCAGGCGAGGCCGTCTTCGACGGAGTGCGTCGGCAGGCCGGCGCGGGCCATCCGCCGCAGTTCCGTGTCGGACAACGTCCCGGTCATGCCGCTCTGCTGCGCCCACGGCCCCCACGCGAGCGCCCGGCCGGACAGCCCGGCTTCGACTCGGACGCGGACCAGCTCGTCGAGGGCCGCGTTGGCCGCGGTGTAGGCGCCCTGGCCGCCGTTGCCGAGCACGCCGAAGACGGAGGTGAAGACGACGAAGTTCGCGAGGCCCGGCAGGAGTTCGTGCAGGTGCCAGGCGGCGTCGACCTTGGGCGCGAGGACCCGGGCGAGGCGCTCGGGGGTGAGGGCGTCGAGGACACCGTCGTCGAGGACACCCGCGGCGTGGACGACACCGGTGACGGGGTGCTGGGCGAGCAGAGCGTGGAGCGCGCCGCGGTCGGAGACATCACAAGCGGCGACAGTGACCTCGGCGCCGTGTTCGGTGAGTTCGGCGGCCAGTTCGGCGACACCGGGAGTGCCGGCCCCGCGGCGACCGGCGAGCACGAGCCGGGTGACCCCGTGGCGGGTGACGAGATGCCGGGCGACGTGGGCGCCGAGCCCGCCGGTACCGCCGGTGATCAGAACAGCCCCATCACCCCAGCCGACTGCGGCCGGTTCCGCGGGGGTCGGTTCGGCGACAGTCGCAGATTCGTCGGCCGCGGCCGGTTCGGCGACGGCGCCGACCGCAGCCGGGCCGGTCGCAGGTATGGGGGCGAGCCGGGGTACCTCCACCCGACCTCCGCGCACGCGGATCTGGGTCTCCCCCGACTCCGGCAGCGCGGCCAGGGCCGCCGCCACCACCGTCTCGTCCACTTCGGACTGTGCGTCTTCCAGCGACAGCAGGGAGAACCGGCCCGGGCGTTCCGCCTGGGCCGAGCGGACCAAGCCTTCCGCGGCTGCCGCGGCCGGGCCGCCTCGGGTCACGAAGACCAGCTGGGCTTCGTCCTCCAAGTGATCACGCAGGTGACCCAGCACCGCCGACGTCACCAAGCGGATGCCGTCCGGGACCGGGAGTCCGACCGGGTCCGGGACCGGGACCACGAGCACGTCGGCCGCCGAGGGCACCGCGCGGCGGCCCGGCAGCAGCGCACCCAGGTCGTCCGGGCCCACCGAAGCCCACGTCAGGTCCGCCGGCGCGCCGAGGTCCTTGGGCGTCCACTCCACGCGCAGCAGCGGCGGTGGACCCGCCGGCACCGGGTCGGCCGGGGGGCGCAGGACCAGGGACCCGACCGTCGCGACCGGGGCGCCGGAGGCGTCGGTCAGCGACAGCGTCACCGTGTCCGGGCCCAGGCGGCGGATCCGCAGCCGCAGCGCCGACGCGCCCACCGCGTGCAGTGCGACGTCCGACCACACGAACGGCAAGCGAGCGCGTGGTTCGGCGTCCAGACCCAGGAACGGGACCAGGTGCAGCGCCGCGTCGAACAGCGCCGGGTGCAGCAGGTAGCCCTCGGCGTCACCGGCGGCGGACGGCAGGGCCAGGTCCGCGCACAGGTCCTCGCCCTCGTGCCACGCCGCCTGGACGCCGCGGAACGCGGGACCGTAGTCCAGGCCGGCCGCGGCCAGGGTGCGGTACATCTCCTCGACGTCGAGTGGCGCGGCCGCGGGGGCCGACGACGTCAGGACCGGCGCGGCGGCCGACGGCGCCAACCGGCCGGTCGCGTGCCGTGTCCACGAACCCCCGGGAGTGCGCGAGTGGACGGCGACCTCACGCCGTCCCGCCGCGTCGGGGCCGCCGACGCGGACCCGGATGCTCACGCCGTCGCGCTCCAGCGGCAGGGGCGCGGTGACCGTCAGCTCGGCGAGCGCGCCGCAGCCCAGTTCGACGCCCGCGCGCAGGGCCAGCTCGACGAACCCGGTGCCGGGGAACAGGATCCGCTCTTCGACGACGTGGCCGGCCGGCCACGGCAGCGACGTCGGCGACAGGTGGCCGGTGAAGACCGAACCGTCGTCGCCGGGCAGCTCGACGGCCGCGCCGAGCAGCGGGTGCCCGGGCCGGTCCAGGCCCAGCTCCACCGGGGCGGGACGCGCGGTGACCCAGAAGCGCTCGTGCTGGAAGGGGTACGTCGGCAGCGCGACGCGACGCGCGCCCGTCCCGGCGAAGTAGGCGTCCCAGTCCAGGGGGACGCCGAGCAGGTGCAGCCGGCCGAGTGCGGCGGCGACGGCCGGTTCCTCGGCGCGGTCGGCACGCAGCAGCGGCACGGTCGCCGCGCCGGGCAGGGCCCGCGCGATCATGCCCGACAGCGTGGTGTCCGGGCCGATCTCGACGAACGCCTCGGTCCCCGCGGCCTGCAGTGTGGTCACGGCGTCGGCGAACCGCACGGTCGCGACGACCTGCTCGACCCAGTACCCGGGGTCGGTCAGCCCGGGCTCGATCCGGCCGGTGACCGTCGAGACGACCGGGATCGACGGCTCGTGGAACGTCAAGCCTTCGGCGACGCGGCGGAAGTCGTCGAGCATCGGGGCCATCAGCGGCGAGTGGAAGGCGTGCGACACCGAAAGCCGCCGCGTGTCCTCGAACGCCGAAGCAACCTGCAGAACCGCATCCGTGACGCCGGAGATCACCAGCGACGTGGGGCCGTTGATCGCGGCGATCGTGACGCCGTCGGCCAGCAGCGGCCGGACCTCGTCCTCGGACGCGCGCAGCGAGACCATCGCGCCGCCCTCGGGCAGCGCCTCCATCAACCGGCCGCGCGCGGCGACCAGCGTGCACGCGTCGGCCAGCGACAGCACACCGGCGACGTGGGCCGCGGCCAGCTCGCCGATCGAGTGCCCGGCGACGTGGTCGGGACGCACCCCGAGCGATTCGGCGAGGCGGAACAACGCGACCTCGAGCGCGAACAATGCGGGCTGCGCGGTGCCGGTCCGGTTCAGGACGGCGGCGTCGTCGGTGCCGATCGCGGCGTCGAAGTGGCCGATGACCTCCTGGTACGCGGCGGCGAACACCGGGAACCGGGCGGCGAGCCCGGCGCCCATGCCGACGCGCTGGGTGCCCTGGCCGGCGAACAGCACCGCGACGAGCGGTTCGACCGGCGGCGCCGTCCCGCGGGCGACCTCGGCGACGCCGTCGGGTCCGGCGAGCAGCACGGCCCGCCGGTCGAACGAGGACCGCGTGGTGATCAGCGAAGCGCCGACGTCGACCGGATCCGCGTCGACCGCGCGCAGCTGCTCGACGGCCACGTGGAGAGCGTCGTCGGACTGCGCGGACACGACCCACGGCACCACGGCCGGGACGACGTCGCGTGCGGGCTCGCCCACCTCGAAAGCCGGCGCCTGTTCCAGGATCACGTGGGCGTTGGTGCCGCTGATGCCGAACGACGACACCGCGGCGCGGCGCGGCCGCTCCCCCGCCGGCCAGTCACGCGCCGCCGTCGCGAGTTCCACCGCGCCGGCCGTCCAGTCCACGTGAGACGACGGGACGTCGGCGTGCAGCGTGCGCGGCACCGTTCCGTGGCGCATCGCGAAGATCATCTTGATCACGCCGGCCACCCCGGCCGCGGCCTGGGTGTGCCCGATGTTCGACTTCACCGAGCCGAGGACCAGGGGGCTCGGGCGGTCCTGGCCGTAGGTGGCCAGTGCGGCCCGGGCTTCGATCGGGTCGCCGAGGCGGGTGCCGGTGCCGTGGGCTTCGAGGACGTCGACGTCCGATGCAGCCAGTCCGGCGTCGCCGAGGGCCTGGCGGATCACGCGTTGCTGCGCGAGGCCGTTCGGGGCGGTGAGCCCGTTGGACGCGCCGTCGGAGTTGACCGCCGACCCGCGCACCACGGCGAGGACATCGTGGCCGAGCTCCCGGGCGCGGGAAAGCCGTTCGACGACGACCATGCCGACGCCTTCGGCCCAGCCGGTGCCGTCGGCGCCGTCGCCGAACGCCTTGCAGCGGCCGTCTTCGGACAGCCCGCCCTGCTTGGCGAACTCGACGAAGATGCCGGGTTCGGCCATCACCGTGACGCCGCCCGCGATGGCCAGGGACGTCTCGCCGGACAGCACCGACCGGACGGCCAGGTGCAGCGCGACCAGCGACGACGAACACGCCGTGTCCACCGTGACCGCGGGCCCTTCGGTGCCCAGCACGTACGCGAGCCGGCCGGAGACCAGGCTCGGCGAGGTGCCGGTGAGGACGTAGCCCTCGGCGTCGCCGGTCGCTTCGGCGAGTTTCGGGCCGTAGTCCTGGGCGGTGGCCCCGACGAACACCCCGGTCGGCGTGCCGCGCAGGGACAGTGGCGCGATGCCGGAGCGTTCCAGGGCCTCCCAGGCGACTTCGAGGACCAGCCGCTGCTGCGGCTCCATCGACTGCGCTTCGCGCGGCGAGATGCCGAACAGGCCGGCGTCGAAGCCGGCGACGTCGTCGAGGAACCCGCCGGGACGGCCGGTGTCCAGGACGGCGGCGGGCCAGCCGCGGTCGCCCGGCATGGCCGCGATCGCGTCGACTTCGCCGTCGACGAGGCGCCACAGGTCTTCGGGCGAGCGGACGCCGCCGGGGTACCGGCAGCCGATGCCGACCACGACGACCGGGTCGGCCGCGCCCCCGGTGGCCGGCGCGGGCGCGGCGGCTTCGGGCAGCACGCCGGCCAGGTACCCGGCGAGGTCGCGGGCCGTGGGGTGGTCGAAGACCTCGGTCGTGGCCAGCGTCCGGCCGGTGGCCGCGCCGACGCGGACCGCGAGGTCGACGTTCATCGCCGAGTCGAAGCCCAGTTCGCGGAAGGAGGTGTCGGGGTCGACGCCGCCGGTGACGCCGAGGACCGCGGCGGCCTCGCCGCGCACGAGCCGCAGCAGGTCGCGATCGGCCGGCGGCGCGGGTGCGGTCCGGGCGGGCTCGGGCGTGTCGAACCAGTGGCGCTCCCGGTCGAAGGCGTAGGTCGGCAGGTCCAGCACCGCGCCGCCGCCGGTCACGGCGGTCCAGCCGACGTCGATGCCGTGCACGTACAGCCCGGCCAGGGCCGTGACGACGCCGTGCTCCTCGGAGCGGCCGGACAGCGAGGCCCGCACGGTGACGGGTGCGCCGTGGCCGTCGAGGGACGCGCGGACGAGCGAGGTGAGCGTGCCGTCCGGGCCGAGTTCGAGGAACGCCGTGACGCCTTGGCGCCCCAACGTCGTCACGGCGTCGGCGAACCGGACCGTGTCGCGCGCCTGCCGGACCCAGTAGTCCGGCGACTGCAGCTGCGCCGCGCTCAGCGGGCGGCCGGTCACGGTCGAGACGACCGGCAGGGTCGGGGGCCGCAGGTCGAGCTGGTCGACGACGCCGCGGTACTCGGCCAGCATCGGGTCCATCAGCGGCGAGTGGAACGCGTGGCTCACCGGCAGCCGCGTCACCTTGCGGCCGTCGGCTTCGCACCGCGCGGCCAGGGCCAGCACCGGCTCTTCCGGCCCGGCGACGACGACGGACGCGGGGCCGTTGACCGCGGCCAGCACGACGTCGCCGGTCAGGTGCGGCTCGACCTCCCCGGCGGCGGCGCGGATCGAGACCATCGCGCCGCCGGCGGGCAGCGAACCCATCAGCCGGCCGCGGGCGGTGACCAGCATGCAGGCGTCGTCCAGCGACAGGACGCCGGCGACGTGCGCGGCGGCGAGCTCGCCGATCGAGTGCCCCGCGACGAACGCCGGGGCGACACCCCACGACGCGAACAGCCGGTACAGCGCGACCTCGAACGCGAACAGCGCGGGCTGGGTGTGCCCGGTCTCGTCGAGCACCGCGGCCTCGGCCGAGCCCTCCTCCGCGAACAGGACGTCCCGCAGCGGGCGTTCGGTGTCGCAGCGCGCGCAGATCGCGTCGATCACGTCGGCGAAGACGGGGAACCGCGTGTACAGGTCACGCCCCATGCCGGGCCGCTGGGCGCCTTGACCGGGGAAGAGCACGGCCAGGCGGGGAGCGTCGGTGGCCGTGCCCGAGACGACGTCGGCGGCCGGATCGCCGGCGGCGAGGGCGGCCAGGGCGGCGGCCCGGTCGGCGGCCAGGACGACGGCGCGGTGCGGGAAGGCGCTGCGCGTGGTGACGAGGGAATGCGCGACGTCGAGCGGGGCCGCGTCGAGGGTGCTCAGCTCGGCCGCCTGGCCGCGCAGGCCGCCCGGCGTGCGGGCGGACAGGACCCACGGGACGACCGAGCCGTCCGTGCGGGTGCGTCCGGTCGGCTCGACCCGCTGCGGCGGGGCGGACAGGACGAGGTGGCAGTTCGTGCCGCCCATGCCGAAGGACGAAACACCGGCGTAGGCCGTCGCCTGGGGCCACGATTCGACGTCGGAGGTGACGCGCAGGCGCCACTCGTCGAAGCGGATGGCCGGGTTCGGGTGGTCGTGGTTGCGGCTGGGCGGTACCTCGCCGTGGGCCAGGGACAGCGCGACCTTCAGCAGGCCGGCGATGCCCGCGGCGCCTTCGAGGTGGCCGATGTTGGTCTTCACCGAGCCGACCCACAGCGGGTCGTCGCCGGGCCGGCCGGGCGCGAACACCGCGCCGAGCGCGGCCGCTTCCAGGGGGTCGCCGACGCGGGTGCCGGTGCCGTGCAGCTCGACGTAGCGCACCGCGTCGGCCGGGACGCCCGCGCGGCGCAGCGCGGCCCGGACGACCGCTTCCTGCGCCTGCGCGCTCGGGGTGGTGAGGGTGTCGCTGAAGCCGTCGTTGTTGACTGCGCCGCCCTCGATGACGCAGTGGATGCGGTCGCCGTCGGCCAGCGCCGCGACCAGGGGCTTGAGGACGACGAACCCGCCGCCCTCGCCGCGGACGTAGCCGTTGGCGCGCTCGTCGAAGGTGTAACAACGGCCGTCGGGTGAGAGGCCGCCGAACCGGTCTGCGGCGACGGTGCTCTCCGGGGCGAGGTTGAGCTGGACGCCACCGGCCAGCGCCAGGTCAGCTTCGCCGCTGCGCAAGGCTTCGCAGGCGAGGTGCACGGCCACGAGCGAGGACGACTGCCCGGTGTCGACGGACATGCTGGGCCCGCGCAGCCCGAACGTGTAGGAGATGCGGTTGGCGACGACGGCGCGGCTCTGGCCGGTGAGCGTGTGGTGCCCGATGGCGGCGGCGCCGCGCTGCTTGAGCAGCGTCGCGTAGTCGTCCGCGCTGGACCCGACGAACACGCCGGTCGCACTGCCTTCGAGGCGGGCGGGGACGATCCGCGCGTCCTCCAGGGCCTCCCAGCCCAGTTCCAGGGCGAGGCGCTGCTGCGGGTCCATCGTCGCGGCTTCCCCCGCCGGCACGCCGAAGAAGGCGGCGTCGAAGGTGTCCACATCGGACAGGAAGCCGCCGCGGCGGGTCTCCGGCGGCACCGAGGACCGGCGCTCCGGCGGGACTTCGGTGGTGCCGTCGGCGCCTTCGCGCAGCAGCGTCCAGAACGCGCCGGGCCCGTCGGCCGACGGCAGCCGGCAGGCGAGGCCCACGACCGCGACGGCACCTGCACGGGCAACGGCACGCTCGTCAGGCACGTGCTCGGATCGTTCCACCGCGGCGCTCCCAAGGGTTCGGACGGGGTCCGTTCCGGCGGGCGCTGGGAAGCCGCGGTGCGCCGCCGCCCGAACCACCGCCGACACGGAGGTCAGGCAGACTATGCCGTCACCCGGACCCTGTTTTCCCTAGCTGTTGCGGCCGATCCGGCCCGGTGGAGAGCGAACTCTACGGTTTTCCCCACTGTCTTCGCGCCACACTCTTCGCGCCGGTTCCTCCCACGGAAGGCCCACCATGTCACGCATCGGAACGGCGCTGAGACGCCCCTGGATCGTCCCCTTCTACTTCCTCGCGTTCGGTTTCCTCGCGTTCCGGCTGCCCAACTACGTCGGCTTGGATCCGAGCAAGTCGACGGCGGCGACCCGGCTGGACGTGCCGTTCTACTACCCGTTGCTGGTGGCGCACATCTTCTTCGGCTCGGTCGCGTTCGTGACCGCGGCGATCCAGGTGTGGCCCAAGCTGCGCAACAAGTACCCGAAGCTGCACCGCGTGTCCGGCCGGATCTACGTCTTCGGCGGCGCGCTGCCGGCCGGGATCGCGATCCTGACGATCACGCCGCTGCTCACGCACGGCCCCGGCCAGAAGGTCGGCAACGCGATCCTCGGCCTGCTCTGGCTGATCACCACGATCACCGGCTTCCGCCGCGCCCGCCAGGGCCGCATCGTGGAGCACCGCGAGTGGATGCTGCGCAGCTTCGCGCTGTGCTTCTCGATCCTGGCGTCCCGCTTCTGGCTCGGCCCGGCGATCCTCTGGCTGGAGCCGGAGGTCTTCACGATGGGCGTCGACGGCCCGGCGGCGGTGCAGGACCAGGTGTCCACGCTGACGTCGTGGGTGCCGTGGGTGGTCAACCTGCTGATCGCCGAGTTCTTCATCAACCGCGCCCGGTACAAGAAGCTGGGTGAGCAGGCCGCGAAGCGCAAGGCGGCCCAGGCCCGCGCCGTCGCGTCGGAGACGGCCGATGTCACTCCCACTGAGGCGACCCTGGTCCCGGACGCGAAGACGCCGCTGCTGGACGCACGGCCGTCGCCCGATCCGGTGGCCTGACCCCGAGAACGCGCCTTCCCCGGCGGCGGACGAGCCCGGCACCATCCCCCGGTGCCGGGCTCGTCCGCGTGTCCCGTCAGACGAGGACGACGATCTTCCCCTGCGTGTGGCCGCCTTCGGACTCCCGGTGCGCCTCGGCGATCTCGTCCAGCGGGTACGTCGCGGCGAGGTGCGGTGTGTAGCCGCCACGGGCGCCCAGCGCGGCGCCTTCGGCGAGCAGCGCGGAGTTGTTCTCCGAGTTGCGGGCCCGGACTCCGAGTCCACCCGCACGGGCCGCGTCGGCGACCGTCACGACCCGGTCCGGGTCGCCGGCGATGGCGACGAGGTCGGCCAGCGAGCCGGAGGCGGCCGTGTCGAGCACGGCGTCCACACCGCCGGGGGCGAGATCGCGGACGCGGTCGGCCAGACCCTCGCCGTAGGTGGTGGGCAGGGCACCCAGACCGCGCAGGTACTCGTGCTTGCCCGCGCTCGAGGTGCCGATGACGGTGGCGCCGCGCGCCACGGCCAAGGCGACGGCGGCGCTGCCCACCCCGCCGGCCGCGCCTTCGACCAGCAGCGTGCGGCCGGCCAGGTCGCCGAGCGCGTCGAGCCCGCTGCCGGCCGTGTCGACGGCCAGCCCGGCGGCGGCGGCCTGCGTCAGGGTCCACCCGTCCGGCACCGGCGCCCACGCGGACAGCGTGGCGTACTGCGCGGACGCCCCGAACACGCCGCCGAGCCCGAACACCCGGTCACCCACGGTGACACCGGTGACGCCTTCGCCGACCTCGTCCACCACGCCGGCGGCGTCGCGGCCGGGGATCGCCGGGAAGCCGACCTCGAACATCGCGCGGGCCGCCCCCGAGCGCACTTTCCAGTCGACCGGGTTCACACTGGCGGCGGCGACGCGGATCCGGACCTCGCCGGGCCCGGCGTGCGGTTCCGGGACGTCCTCGACGACGAGCACGTCCGCCGGGCCGTAGTCGTGGTAGCGGGCTGCGCGCATGGTGACTCCTCGATCCGCGGATGCTTTCCTTGGAAACTAACTTAAAGTCAGTTACTTTCCATGGCAAGTGTCTCGCAGATCACTTTCCGCGGAAAGTGACTGCGTGTACAGTCACGCCCGTGGAAGCGGATGACAGCTTCGCCCCGGCCGAGGCGGACACCTGGGAGTCGCTGCTGTCCGTGATCCTGTGGCTGCCCGCGGCCCTGGAGGGGCGGCTCAAGCAGGACGGCCTGAGCCACGCCGAGTTCCTGATCCTGTGGTGCCTGTCGCAGCACCAGGACCGCACCATGACGTCGCTGGCGGAGATGTCCCGGGTCACGCCGTCGCACCTGTCCCGCATCGCGTCTCGGTTGGAGAGGCAGGGCTGGCTGGTCCGCAAGTCCGACCCGGCCGACACCCGCTACACGATCGCGTCACTGACCCCGGCGGGGTTGAGGAAGTACGACGAGTCGGCACCCGGCTACTACGCGACCCTGCGCGAGCACGTCTTCGGCCTGCTGACCGAGGAGCAGCTCGGTCAGCTCGGCGGCATCACCGGGATCGTCGCGCGGTCCCTCGACCCGACCGCGACCTAGCGCCCGAGCCGAGCCCGCGGCTTTGTGAGTCTGCCGCGGCTTGTCGTGAGTGTTTAGGGCGGTTAGAACCGCCCTAAACACTCACGACAAGTCTGGGCGCTGTCAGCCGTCAGCCGACGTCCGGGAGCCAGGCCCGGACCGCCGCCACCGCTTCGGCGATGTGTTCCTCCACGATCGTGAAGTGGTTGCCCGGGACGTCGGTCACCGTGTCCGCGTGGGCCCAGGCCGAGCGCCACTCGACTTCCGCCTGCTCGGCCACGATCGGCTCCGACGCCCGGACCAGCAAGGTCGGGCACGGCAGCGGGCCCAGGTCCCAGCCTTCCATCAGGTCGAAGCACCACGCCATCGCCGACAGCCCGGCGCTCGTGACTTCGGTGTACTGCTGGTTCCGCTTGTACAGCCCCGTCATCAGGCCGCCGCCCGCACTCGCGACGAACTGGCTGTCCACCGCGTACGGGTCCAGCAGCGCCACCCCGGCCGGCGGCGTGCCGCGGCGGGCCAGTTCCGTGGCGATCGCGTGGACCAGCAAGCCTCCGGTGGAGACGCCGAGTACCACGAACGGCTCCCCCGCCGCGTAGGCGAAGATCGCGTCGGCCTCGGCCGCGACCAGCGCGTCCCGGTCGGCCGGCAGCGCTTCGCCGTCGGTGAAGCCCGGGATCGGGACCGCCGAGACGTCGTACTGGCCGCGACACGACGCGGCGAACAGCGAGTACTGCTGCACCCCCGCCATCGCGACCAGAGCCGGAACGCAGATCAGGTGCGGGCCGGGCGCGGCGTCCGGGTCGCGGCGGGCCAGGCGCAGCGGGCGGATCGGGCGGGTCAGCTCGTCCGACGTGCGGAACTTCGGACGCAGGGTCGCCGCGGCGCGCAGGAAGTCGATCGCGTCGGCTTGTTGGCCGTTATACAGGGCCTGCGTGAACAAGCCGGAGATCGTCTCGTTCGCTTGCGCGGACACGGTTTCCGGCGCCGTCGAAGACTCGGCGGGCCGCGAAACGCGCTCCAGCTCGGCGCCCAGGTGGCCGGCCAGCTCGAGCGGGGTCGGGTGGTCGAACACCACGCCGACCTGCAGGATCAGGTCCGTCGCGGCCTGGAGGCGGTTGCGCAGGTCCATCGCGGTCAGGGAGTCGAAGCCGAGTTCGGGGAAGCCGCCGTCGACGGCCACCGCGGCCGCGCTCGGGTGACCGAGCACCGCGGCGGCGAGCGTGCGGACCAGGTCCAGGACGGCCGCGGGACGGCCCTCTTCCGGCAGGTCGGCGTACGTCTTGGCGAACGAGCCCACCGCTTCGGCCGAGACCGCCGAGCGGCGCGACGGTGGCGGGACCAGCACCCGCATCATCGGCGGGACCTCGCCCGACGCGCGCATCGCGGCCAGGTCCAGCCGGATCGCGGCCAGCACCGGGTCGGCCGGGCGGGCCAGCGCGGCGTCGAACAGCGCGACGCCCTGCTCCCCCGTCAGTTCCAGGGCCCCGCCACGCGCTTGGCGGCGGCGGGCGGCGTCGTCGAGCTGCGCGGCCATGACGCTGTCGTTGCGGACCCAGCTGCCCCAGGCCACCGACGTGCCCGGCAGGCCGAGCCCGTGGCGGTGCCGGGCCAGCGCGTCGAGGAACGCGTTGGCGGCGGCGTAGTTGCCCTGCCCGGCGGTGCCGGCCAGGCCGGCGAACGACGAGAACAGGACGAACGCCGCCAGGTCGCGGTCGCGGGTCAGCTCGTGCAGGTGCCAGGCCGCGTCGAGCTTCGGCGCGAACACCGTCTCGAGCTTCTTCGGCGTCAGGGAACCGAGGACGCCGTCTTCGAGCGCGCCGGCGGTGTGGACGATCGCCCGGACCGACGGCTCGGCGTCGAGCAACCGGGCCAGTTCGTCCCGATCGGACACGTCGCAGGCGCGATAGTCCACCACCGCGTCGAGTTCCGCGGCGAACTCCGCCGCGCCCGGGGCCGTACCGCCGCTGCGGCTCACCAGCAGCAGCTCGCGGACGCCGTGTTCGGTCACGAGGTGCCGCGCGATCGTCCGGGCGAGCGCGCCGGTGCCGCCGGTGATGAGGACCTTGCCCGCGTCGCGCCAGACCTCCGCCGGCGAGGCGTCGCCGCGGACGCGGGCGAGGCGCCCGACGTGCGGGACGCCGTCGCGCAGGGCCACCTGGGGTTCGCCCGAGGCGAGCAGGCCGGGCAGCATCGGGAGCAGGTCGCGGATGGACTGGTCGCCGGACTCGTCCAGGTCGACGAGCACGAGCCGGCCCGGGTTCTCGGTCTGCGCGGAGCGCAGCAGGCCCCAGGCGGCCGCGGCGGACAGGTCGGCGCCTTCGGTGGCGCCGCGGGTGACGAAGACGAGCCGCGTGGTGCGCAGCCGGTCTTCCTCGAGGAACGCCTGGACCTGGCCCAGCACCCACTTCGTCAGCAGGTGCGCCGATTCCCGCGGGTCCTCGGGCCGCACGTGCACCAGCGGCACCAGGATCAGCTCGGGCGGCTCCAGGCCGTCGTCGAGGGCGGCGGACAGCGTGCCGATGCCGAGGAACGTCTCGACCGCGCGGCCGAGGGTGTAGACGGCGCCGGTGAGGCCGAACTCGTCGGCGCCGGCCACGACCCAGCTGCCGTCGGCCAGGCGGCCGGGCTCCGGCGCGGGCACGGCCTGCCACTCCCAGCGGAACAGGCTGTCGCCGAAGGTGGCCGGAGCAGCATCGACGGCGGCCGCGCGCAGCAGCAGCGAGCCGACCGATGCCACGGGTGCACCGGTCGCGTCGGCGAGGTCGATGCGGACGCTGCCGGAGCCGGAGGGCGCGATCCGGACCCGGGCCCGCGACGCGCCGACCGCGTACAGCTCGACGTCGGTCCACGAGAACGGAAGGCGGCTCTGGCCGCCGTCGCCGGTGAAGGACGTGGCGTGCAGGGCGGCATCGAGCAGCGCGGGGTGCAGCGCGCACGCGGCCGCTTCGGCGCGGTTCGCCTCGGGCAGCGCGACTTCGGCGTAGACCTCTTCGCCGAGGCGCCACACGGATTCCAGGCCGCGGAAGAGCGGCCCGTATCCGAAGCCGTTTTCGGCGGCCTGGTCGTAGAAGCCGGTGAGGTCGACGCGCTCGGCGCCCGGCGGCGGCCACTCGGCGGGGAACTCCCCCGCCGCCGGCTGCTCGCCGGCGCGCAGGACACCGTTGGCGTGGCACGTCCACGGTTCGTCCCCGTCGGTGTCGGGCCGGCCGTAGACGGCGAGAGTGCGACGGCCCGCCGGCGTCAGCGGGCCCAGCACGAGCTGCGTCCGGACGGCCTGGCCGGCCGGGACGACCAGCGGCACGGCGAGGGTCAGCTCTTCGACGACCGGGCAGCCGGCCTCGTCGCCGGCGCGGATCGCCAGCTCCAGGAACGCGGTGCCGGGCAGCAGCACCGAGCCGCCGAAGGTGTGCTCGGCCAGCCAAGGGTGTGTGGAGACCGACAGCCGCGAGGTGAACAGGAAACCTTCGGTGTCCGGCAACGCCGTCACCGCGCCCAGCAGCGGGTGGTTCGCCGCGCCGAGGCCCAGCGCCGAGATGTCACCGGCCGGCTGCAGGCTCGTCTGCGGCCAGATGTTCGTGCGCTGGAAGGGATACGTCGGGAGCGCGACGCGGCTGCCGGCCGGCAGGTTCCAGTCGACGTCGGCGCCACGGGCGAACGCGGCTCCGACGGCGACCAGGAAGCGGTCCAGGCCGCCGTGGCCCAGCAGCAGGGTGGCCGACGCCGTCGCGCCGGTGCCCGACTCCTCGAGGATCGCCTGCAGCCCGAGGCTCAGCACCGGCTGTGGGCTGACCTCGACGAAGTGCCGGCCGCCGAGTTCCAGGGCGGCGTGGACACCGGAGTCGAACCGCACCGTGCGTTCCAGGTTGCGGTACCAGTACTCGGCGTCCAGTTCGGAGCCGTCGAGCCACTTCTCGTCGGCGGTGGAGAAGAACGGGATCGCGGACGCCGCAGGGTGCAGCTCGCCGAGGAGGGCGACCAGTTCGTCGTGCAGCACGCGCACCTGCGGGCTGTGCGCGGCGAAGTCGATGCCCTCGACGCGCCAGCGCATCAGGCCGGCCGCCGAGAGGCGCTTTTCGAGGGTGGTGAGCGCGCCGGGCTCACCGGCGACGGTCACCGTGCGGGGGCCGTTGACGGCGGCGATCGACAGGGTGCCGTCGAAGTCGCCGAGCAGGGCGCGGACGTCCTCTTCGGACGCCATCACCGAGAGCAGGCCGCCGTGGCCGGCGAGCCGGTCGCCGATCAGGCGGCTGCGCAGGGTCACGATGCGCGCGGCTTCGGGCAGCGGCAGGGCGCCGGCGAAGCAGGCGGCGGCGATCTCACCCTGCGAGTGGCCCAGCACCGCGGCCGGGCGGACGCCGTAGGAGCGCCAGAGGTGCGCGAGCGACACCATCACCGAGAACAGGACGGGCTGCACGACGTCGACCCGGTCGACCGAGGGCGCGCCGTCGGCGCCGCGCAGGACGTCGAGCAGCGACCAGTCGACGTACGGGGCGAACGCCTCGGCGCACTCCTCGATGTGGCGGCGGAAGACGGGCGCGGTGTCGAGGAGGCTCGCGGCCATCTCCGGCCACTGCGAGCCCTGGCCGGGGAACACGAACACCGGCCCGGTCGTGGTGGTCGCGGCGCCGGTGGCCGCGTACGGCGACGGGACGCCGGCGGCCAGCGCGGACAGGCCTTCGCGCAGGGTGGCGACGCCGGTGCCGGCCACGACGGCGCGGTGGTCGAAGCGGCTGCGGGCCAGCAAGGTGCGGGCGATCGCGGCCGGGGGCTGCCCGGTGTGCTCGTCGAGGTGGGCCAGCAGGCCCGCGGCCTGGGCGGCCAGTGCTTCCGGCGACTTCGCCGACAGCACCCACGGCACGGCGGGCGGTTCCGCCGCCGCAGCCAGGGCTTCAACCGGCAGGGCCTGTTCCAAAACAACATGGGCGTTGGTGCCGCTGACGCCGAACGACGAGACGGCGGCCCGGCGCGGAGCTCCGGTGCGAGGCCACGGCCGGGACGTCGTCAGCAGCTCGACGTCACCCGCGGCCCAGTCGACGCGCGACGACGGCGTCTCGGCGTGCAGGGTGCGCGGCAGGACGCCGTTGCGCATGGCCAGGATCATCTTCATCACGCCGCCGACACCGGCGGCGGCCTGGGTGTGCCCGATGTTCGACTTGAGCGAGCCCAGCCACAGCGGCCGGCCCTCGGGCCGGTCCTGACCGTAGGCCGCGATCAGCGCCTGGGCCTCGATCGGGTCGCCGAGCGACGTGCCGGTGCCGTGGGCCTCGACGACGTCCACTTCGGACGGTGAGAGTTTCGCGTCGGCCAGCGCCTGGCGGATCACCCGCTGCTGCGACGGGCCGTTGGGGGCGGTCAGGCCGTTGGACGCGCCGTCGGAGTTGACGGCCGAGCCGCGCAATACGGCCAGGACCTCGTGGCCGTTGCGCCGCGCGTCGGACAGCTTTTCGAGCGCGAGCATGCCGACGCCTTCGGACCAGCCGGTGCCGTCCGCGCCCTCGGCGAACGCGCGTGAGCGGCCGGTCGGCGACAGCGCGCCCTGGCGGCTGTACTCGATGAACACCATCGGCGTCGACATCACGGCGACGCCGCCGGCCAGCGCCAGCGAGCACTCGCCGCGGCGCAGCGCCTGGGCCGCGAGGTGCATGGTGACCAGCGACGACGAGCACGCCGTGTCGACGCTGACGGTCGGGCCCTCGAAGCCGAACGTGTAGGAGATCCGGCCGGAGGCGACGCTGCCGGCGCTGCCGTTGCTCTGGTAGCCCTCGAGGTCTTCGGTGACACCCTGCAGCGCGATCGCGTAGTCGTTGTACATCACGCCGACGAACACGCCGGTGTCGCTGCCGCGCAGCGTGTGCGGGTCGATCCCGGCGGATTCGCAGGCCTCCCAGGAGGTTTCGAGCAGCAGCCGCTGCTGCGGGTCGGTGGCCAGCGCCTCACGCGGGCTCATCCCGAAGAACGCCGGGTCGAAGCCGCCGGCGCCGTGCAGGAAGCCGCCCTCGGCGGTGGCGGACGTCCCGGGGGCGCCGGGTTCGCCGAGCAGGTCGGCCAGCGGCCAGCCGCGGTCCTCCGGGAAGCCGGAGATCGCGTCGACCCCGCCGTCGACCAGCCGCCACAACGCTTCGGGCGTGTCGACGTCGCCGGGGTAGCGGCAGCTCATGCCGACCACCGCGATGGGTTCACCGCCCGCGGATTCCGCCTCCACCAGCCGCTCGCGCGTGCGGGTCAGATCGGCGGTCACCCGCCGGAGGTAGTCGAGGAGTTTGGCCTCGCTCATCGAACCATCCGTTCGGTCCGGCTGCGGCGTCTCGGTCGCCACTGGTCACCTCACACCCAGGTCGTTGTCGATGAACGCGAACAGGTCGTCGGCGGTGCTGAGCTCCGGGACCGACGAGTCGCCGGCGTCGCGGGCGTCGCCCGAGCCGGTCCACTTGACGAGCAGGGCCTGCAGCCGCACGGTGATCGCGGCGCGGGCGTCGTCGTCGGCGTCGACCGCGGACAGCAGGTTTTCGAGCTTCTGGAGTTCCGCCAGTGCCGGGCGGGCGGCCGCGCCGTCGCCCAGCGCGGACGTGACGAGCAGGTCCGCCACCCGCGTGATGGTCGGGTGGTCGAAGACGAGCGTCGCCGGCAGCCGCAACCCGGTGCGGGCTTCGAGGCGGTTGCGCAGTTCCACCGACGTCAGCGAGTCGAAGCCGAGTTCGGTGAAGCTGCGGTCGGGCCCGACGGCGTCATCGTGGCCGAGCACGGCCCCGACCTGCTTGCCGACCAGGCCGATCGCGAACGGCAGCCGGTCGTCCTGGGGCAGTTCGGCCAGCCTCGTGGCCAGGTCCGCTCCCCCGGGTTCGAGGGCCGCGGCCGCGGCACGCCGCGGTGCGGTGGTGACCAGACCGCGCAGGGCCGGCAGGAGCGGGTCCTGCCCGCGCAGCACGGCGAGGTCGAGCCGCAGCGCCGCCACTGCGGGTGACGTCGTGGCGAGGGCGGCGTCGAACAGCGCGACGCCCTCTTCGGTGGCCAGCGGGGGCATGCCGGACCGCTGCATCCGTGCCAGCTCGGCGTCGGTGAGCGCGCCGGTCATGCCGCTGCCGGCGTGCCAGGCGCCCCAGGCGATCGAGACGGCCGCCTGGCCCGCGGCGGCCCGCTGGTGGGCGAGCGCGTCGAGGAAGGCGTTGGCGGCGGCGTAGTTCGCCTGCCCGGCCGCGCCGAGCGTGCCCGCGATCGAGGAGAACAGGACGAACGCGCTCAGGTCGCGGCCGGCGGTGAGTTCGTGCAGGTGCCAGGCGGCGTCGACCTTCGGCGCGAACACCGTGCCGAGCCGCTCGGGCGTCAGGGCGCCGAGGACGCCGTCGTCGAGGACGCCGGCGGCGTGCACGACGGCGGTCAGGTCCGGCACCGTGCCCAGGACGGCGGCCAGGGCCGCGCGATCGGCGGCGTCGCAGGCCGCGACGCGGACGTCCGCGCCCAGCTTGGCGAGTTCGTCGACGAGGTCCGGGACGCCGGGGGCGGCGTCACCGCGGCGGCCGAGCAGCAGCAGGTGCCGCACACCGCGTTCGGTGACGAGGTGCCGGGCGAAGGTCGCGCCGAGCCCGCCGGTGCCGCCGGTGATGAGGACGGTGCCGTCGGGGTCCCACAGTGCGGGTTCGGCGGCCGGTTCGGCCCCGGCCAGGCGGGCCGTGTGGAGGTGACCGTCGCGCAGCGCGACCTGCGGTTCTCCGGCCGCGAGGGCGCCGGCCACGGCGGCCGCCGGGAGATCGCCGTCGTCGAGGTCGAGCAGGACCAGGCGGCCCGGGTTCTCCAGCTGGGCCGCGCGCAGCAGGCCCCAGACGGCGGCCTGCGCGAGGTCGACGTCTTCGGTGCCGACCGCGACGGCGTGGCGCGTGACGACCACCAGCACCGCACCGGCGGCCCGGTCGTCGGCGAGCCACTGCTGGGTCTGGAGCAGGACGTCGGTCGTGACGGTGCGAACCGCCACGGGCACCGGCATGCCGGGCGGAGCCGCGGTGACCGGCAGCAGGACGACCGGCGGCACGGGCTCGGCGGACTCCAGCAGCGCCACCAGGCTCGGGTACTCGTCGGCGCCTTCGGACGTCAGGCCCGGTCCGGCGATCACCGACGTGCCGGCGGTGACGAGCGTCGCTTCCGGCAGCTGCGGCCAGGTGAGCCGGTAGCCGGTCGTGGTGCGCGCCGGGACGGCGATCCCGGTCGGGACGGCCCGCAGCGCCAGCGACTTCACCGCCACGACGGGCGTGCCGTCCACAGTGGACGCGGTGAGGGCGATGGCGTCGCCCTCCTGCGGCGTGATCCGGACCCGCAGGCCGGTCGCGCCGGCGGCCAGGAAGGACGCGCCGGACCAGCTGAACGGGAGCCGTCCGGCGCCGTCCGCGGACAAGCGGGTGAGCGACGCGGCGTGCAGCGCGGAGTCCAGCAGCGCGGGGTGCACAACGAACGACGCGGCTTCATCGCGGTCGTCCTCGGCGAGGGCGACCTCGGCGTAGACGTCGTCGCCGTGGCGCCAGGCGCGGGTCAGCCCCTGGAACATCGGGCCGTACCCGAGGCCGCGCTCGGCCATCGTGTCGTAGAAGCCTTCGAGGTCGACGGCTTCAGCACCCTCCGGCGGCCAGGTGATCGGGTCGGCGGGCTCGACGTCGGCGGCGGGCACGAGCGTGCCGCTCGCGTTCCGGATCCAGGCCGCGTCCGGGTCGCCGTCGGCCCGCGAGTAGATCCGCAGCGAGCGACGGCCTTCGTCGTCCGCTCCGGCCACCGCGACCTGCAGGACCACGCGGCCCGCGTCCGGCACGACCAGCGGGGCTTCGAGGGTGAGCTCGTCGACCTGCGGGCAGCCTGCCTGGTCGCCTGCGCGGACGGCGAGTTCGAGCAGCGCCGTGCCGGGGACCACGACGGTGCCGCCGACGGTGTGCCCGGTCAGCCACGGCTGCGCCGCGACCGAAAGCCGGCCGGTGAACAGCAGCCCACCGGTGTCGGGCAGCTCGACGGCCGCCCCGACCAGCGGGTGCCCGGCCGCCCACAGCCCGGCGGCGGAGACGTCGCCCGCCTGGGCGAGCAGGCCCTGCGGCCAGATGTGCTGGTGCTGGAATGCGTAGGTCGGCAGCGGGACGGTCCGCGCGGGGCCGAACACCGCGGGCCAGTCCGCGGTGACGCCGGCGACGTGCAGCCGGCCGAGCGCCTCGGTCGCCGCGGTGGCTTCGGGCCGGTCGCGGCGCAGGAGCGCGACGGTGGTCTGACCGGCGTCGAGCGACTCGGCGGCCATGGCCGCCACGGTGCCGTCCGGGCCGATCTCGGCGAAGACGGTGACGCCCAGCTCGGCCAGGCGGCGCACGGCGGGGCCGAACCGCACCGGGCGGCGGACCTGCTCGACCCAGTGGTCGGCGGACGCGAGGACTTCGGCGGTGACCAGGTCGCCGGTGACCGTGGAGACGATCGGCACCGTCGGCGCGGCGGCCGTCAGCCCGGCAACGACCTTGCGGAAGTCGTCGAGCATTCCGTCCATCCGGGGTGAGTGAAAGGCGTGGCTGACACGCAGGCGGCGGATCTTGCGGCCGTCCGCGGCGAACCGCGCGGCGATCTCCTCGACGCGCCCGGCCTCGCCGGACAGGACGACCGACGACGGCCCGTTGACCGCGGCGAGGGCGACCTCGTCCTCGCGGCCGTCGAGCAGCGGCCGGACCTCGTCCTCGGTGGCCTGGACGGCGATCATCGCGCCGCCCTCGGGCAGCTGCTGCATGAGCCGGCCCCGGGCCGCGACCAGCGTGCAGGCGTCGTCGAGGCCGAACACGCCGGCGACGTGGGCGGCGGCGATCTCGCCGACCGAGTGCCCGGCCAGGTACTCCGGCTCGACGCCCCAAGAGCGGACCAGCCGGTACAGCGCGACTTCCAGCGCGAACAGCGCCGGCTGCGCGTACCGCGTCTCGTCGAGCGCGGCCGCGGCCTCGGTGCCCTCCTCGGCGAAGAGCAGTTCCCGCAGCGGGCGGTCGAGTTCGCGGTCGAGCCGGGTGACGACCTCGTCGAGAGCGTCGGCGAACGCCGGGAAGGCGTCGGCCAGTTCGCGGCCCATCCCGGCTCGCTGGCTGCCCTGACCGGCGAAGAGGAACGCCGGCACGGCTTCCCCGGAGGTCCCGGTGACAAGGCCGGCCGAGGAGCCACCACGGGCCAGAACCTCAAGCCGCGCTTCGAGTTCTTCGCGGGTGCTGCCGACGATGACGGCCCGCTCGGCGAAGTGCGTCCGGGTCGTGGCGAGCGCGAGGCCGAGGTCGGCGGCGGACGCGGGGTGGGCCTTGGTGTGTGTGAGCAGCCGTTCCGCCTGGTCGCGCAGGGCGTCCGGGGTACGGCCGGACAGGAGCCACGGCACGACCGCGGGTTCCGGCCGGACGTCCACCGGCGCCGCCGCGACGGTGGGCGGCTGCTCGATGACGGTGTGGGCGTTGGTGCCGCTGATGCCGAACGACGAGACGGCCGCGCGGCGCGGGCGGCCGCGGTCGGGCCAGGCGCGGGACTCGGTGAGCAGCGCGATCGTGCCGTCCGACCAGTCGACGTGCGTGGACGGCTCGGTGACGTGCAGGGTGCGCGGCAGCGTGCCGTGGCGCATGGCCTGGACCATCTTGATGATGCCGGCGACGCCGGACGCGGCCTGTGTGTGGCCCAGGTTCGACTTGATCGACCCGAGCAGCAGCGGGTCGGCGTCGCCGCGTTCCCGGCCGTAGGTGGCCATCAGCGCCTGGGCCTCGATCGGGTCACCCAGCGTCGTGCCGGTGCCGTGCGCCTCGACGACGTCGATGTCCGAAGTGGACAGTCCGGACGCGGCGAGCGCCTGGCGGATGACGCGTTGCTGCGAAGGGCCGTTCGGCGCGGTAAGGCCGTTGGACGCGCCGTCGGAGTTGACCGCCGACCCCTTCACCACGGCCAGGATGTCGTGGCCGTTGCGGCGGGCGTCCGACATCCGTTCCAGGACGAGGATGCCGGCGCCTTCGGACCAGCCGACGCCGTCGGCGGTGTCCGAAAAGGACTTGCAGCGGCCGTCGGCGGAGAGGCCGCGCTGGCGGCTGAAGCCGATGAACGTGCTCGGCGTGGACATCACGGTGACGCCGCCGGCGAGCGCGAGCGAGCATTCCCCGTTCTGCAAGGCGCGGGCCGCGAGGTGCAGTGCGACCAGCGACGACGAGCACGCCGTGTCCACGGTCAGCGTCGGGCCTTCCAGACCGAGCGCGTAGGCGACGCGGCCGGAGGCGACACTCGGCGCGCTGCCGTTGCCCTGGTAGCCCTCGGTGTCCGGGCTGCCCTGCAGCAACATCCCGTAATCGGAGTACATGACGCCGACGAACACACCGGTCCGGGACCCGCGCAGCGACGCCGGATCGACGCCGGTCCGCTCGACGGCTTCCCACGACACTTCGAGCAGCAGCCGCTGCTGCGAGTCCGTGGCCAGGGCTTCACGCGGGCTCATGCCGAAGAACGCCGGGTCGAACTCCCCCGCCTCGTGCAGGAAACCGCCGCTGCGGGTGTAGGACGTGCCGGGGTGGTCGGGGTCCGGGTGGTAGATGCCTTCGACGTCCCAGCCGCGGTTGGCCGGGAAGTCCGAGACGGCGTCGACGCCGCCGTCGACCAGGCCCCACAGGTCCTCGGGCGAGGTGACGCCGCCCGGGTAGCGGCAGCCCATGCCGACGATGACGATCGGGTCGTCGTTGACAGCCTTCGCCGGGACGACCACCTGGGCGGGCACGTCGGCCTCACCGGCGATCTCGCCGATCAGGAACGCGGCGAGCGCGGCGGGGCTCGGGTAGTCGAAGGTTAGGGTCGCGGGCAGGCGCAGGCCCGTCGCGGCGTCGAGGCGGTTGCGGAGTTCGACGGCGGTCAGCGAGTCGAAGCCGAGCTCGCGGAACGGGCGGTCGGCGGACACGCCGGCCGACGTGCTGTGCCCGAGCACCGCGGCGACCTGCCCGCGGACCAGGTCGAGCACCGCGCGGGACCGTTCGGCGGGGTTCATCCCAGCGAGCGGGTCGTCCAGCCGCGGCAGGTTGGCCGCGGTCTGGCGGACCGGCGTCCGGACCAGGCCGCGCAGCAGGTGCGTGACCTCGGGCTGGACGCTGAGCGCGGCGAAATCGAGCCGGACCGGCAGCACGGTGTCGAGACCGGTGGCGCAGGCCGCGTCGAACAGGGCCAGTGCCTGCCCGGGTTCGAGGGCGGGCATGCCGGACGCGGCCATCCGCCGCAGGTCGGTGTCGGTGAGGGTGGCGGTCATGCCACCGGCGCGGGACCACGCGCCCCAGCCGAGCGACAGCGCCGGGAGGCCGGCCGCGCGACGGCGCCGCACGAGCGCGTCGACGGCGGCGTTGGCCGCGGTGTAGTTCGCCTGCCCGGCCGCGCCGAAGGTGCCCGCGACCGAGGAGAACACGACGAACGCGGCGAGGTCGCCGGTCAGGTCGTCGAGGTGCCAGGCGGCGTCGAACTTCGGCGCGAACACCGTGTCGAGGCGCTCGGGGGTGAGGGAGCCGAGGATGCCGTCGTCGAGGACGCCGGCGGCGTGCACGACCGCGGTCAGCGGGTGCGCGGCCGGGATCTCGGCGAGGACCCGCGCGAGGTCGGCGCGGTCGGCGACATCGGCCGCGGCGGCCGTCACCTCGGCACCCGACTCGGCCAGCTCGGCGATCAGGTCCGCCGCGCCCGGGGCGTCCGGGCCGCGACGGCTGACGAGCAGCAGCCGCCGGGTGCCGTGCGTGGTCACGAGGTGGCGGGCCAGGGTCGCGCCCAGTCCCCCGGTGCCGCCCGTGATCAACACGGTGCCGTCGCCGTCCCAGGCGATCGGCGTGACGTCGTCGCGGCGCGGGGCCCGGGCGACGCGAGCGGCGGTGATCTCGCCGGCACGCACGCGCACCTGGGGCTCGCCAGTGGCGAGGACGGCTGCGAGGGAGTCGGTGTTGTCGGTGTTGTCTACGTCAGCCAGCACGAACCGGCCGGGGTTCTCGCGCTGAGCCGAGCGCACGAGGCCCCAGACGGCGGCGGCCGCGAGGTCGGTGTCGGCCTCGGTGGTGACGAACACCAGCCGTGAGCCGGTCAGTTCCGGCGCCGCCGACCAGGCCTGCAGCAGGGCGAGCGCGTCGACGGTCGCGGCGCGGACACCTTCGGGGTCGCCGGCGCGGGCCGGGACCGGGTAGATGACGACCTCGGGTGCGGCCGCGACGACGGCGGCGAAGTCCGGCAGGTCGGCGCCGAGGACGGCCCAGTCCGGGCCTGCTTCGACGTCCGGGCGGGGTACCGGGATCCAGTCGAGGTGGTAGAGGGAGTCGGTGTCGTGGCCGACCTTGGCCACGGCCGCGGGGCGCAGCACCAGCGAGTCGATCGTGGCGACCGGGTCGCCGGCCGCGTCGCGCAGTTCGATCGCGACGGAGTCCTCGCCGCGCCGGGTGATCTTGGCCCGGACGACGGCGGCGCCGCTCGCGTGCAGCGTGACGCCGCTCCACGCGAAGGGCAGCCGGCCACCGTCCACTTCGGTCAGTCCGGCGTGTTCGGACGCGTGCAGGACGGCGTCGAGCAGCGCCGGGTGAACGCCGAACGCCGCCGCGTCGCGCTCGGCTTCCTCGGGCAGGACGACGTCGGCGAAGACCGCGTCCTGCCCGCGCCAGACGGCTTTGAGGCCGCGGAACAGCGGGCCGTAGGCGAACCCACCGGAGGCGAGGCGTTCGTAGAAGCCGTCCAGGGAGACGGGTTCCGCGTCGGCCGGCGGCCAGGTGCGGTCGCCGTCGGTGGGCTGCGTCGTGCCGGTGCCGAGGCGGCCGCTCGCGTGCCGCGTCCACGGCTGCTCGCCGCCGCCGGCGGGGCTGGAGTAGACGGCAAGGTCGCGGTCGCCCGCGGACCCGGCTGGGCCGACAACGACCTGCAGGCGCACAGCGCCCTCGGGCGGCAGGACCAGCGGGACTTCGAGGGTGAGTTCGTCGACGCGGGCGCAGCCGACCTGGTCGGCGGCGCGGATGGCGAGGTCGAGGTAGGCGGTGCCGGGCAGCAGGGCCGCGCCGAGCACGAAGTGGTCGGCCAGCCACGGGTGCGTCCGCAGCGAAAGCTGGGCGGTGAACAGGAACCCGCCCGAGCCGGGCAGTTCGACACCGGCGCCGAGCAGCGGGTGTCGGGCGGCGGTCAGGCCGACCGAGCCGAGGTCACCGGGGACCGCGCCGGTGGTGCGGGGCCAGTAACGCTCCCGCTGGAACGGGTAAGTGGGCAGGTCCGGGCCCGACCCGGCGGCCGGCCCGAAGAAGGACGTCCAGTTCACGGTCACACCCGCCACGTGCAGGCGGCCGAGTGCCCGGACGAGGGCGATTTCTTCGGCCTGGTCGCGGCGCAGCAGCGGGACACACGCGACGTCGGCGGCCAGGGACGCGGTGGTGGCGGCGGACAGCGAGCCGTCCGGGCCGAGTTCGACGACGGCACCGGCACCGTACTCGCCGAGCGCGGCGACGGCGTCGGCGAACCGGACGGGCCGGCGCACGTGGTCGACCCAGTACTCCGGCGAGCGCAGCTCGGCAGCTTCGGCGAGGCGGCCGGTCACGGTCGACACGATCGGCAGCCGGGGCTCGCCGAACTCCAGGCCGGCCAGGACGGCGGCGAAGTCCTCGAGCATCGGGTCCATCAGCGGCGAGTGGAAGGCGTGGCTGACCGAGAGTTGCCGGACGCGGTACCCAGCGGCGGTCAGGGCGGTGCTGCTGAGCTCGACGGCGTCGGCCGTGCCCGCGATGACGACTGCGTCGGGGCCGTTGACGGCCGCGATCGACGTGCCGTCGGCCAGGAGCCCGCGGACGTCGGCCTCCGGCGCGCGCACCGAGGCCATCGCCCCGCCGGCCGGGAGCGCGGCCATCAGCCGGCCGCGGGCGGCGACGAGCGTGCAGGCATCGGCGAGGGACAGGACCTCGGCGACGTGGGCCGCGGCGATCTCGCCGACGGAGTGGCCGACGAGCCAGGACGGCTTGACGCCGAAGGATTCCAGCAGCCGGTACAGCGCGACGCTCAGGGCGAAGGTGGCGGGCTGGGTCCAGTCGGTCCGGTCGAGCAGCGCGGCCTCGGGGGTACCCGGCTCGGCGAACAGGACTTCCCGCAGCGGGCGGTCCAGGTGCGGGTCGAGGTGGGCGCAGACGGCGTCGAGCGCGTCGGCGAACACCGGGAACCGCCGGTACAGCTCGTGTCCCATGCCGGGACGCTGGGCACCCTGACCGGCGAAGACGAACGCGCTCTTGGCCCGCGACCGCGCGGGCGGACCGGCGGGGGTCTCCCCCGCGGCGAGGGCGGCGAGTTCGGCCAGCGGATCGTCGCCGACGATCGCGGCGCGGTGCTCGAAAGCCGTGCGCGTGGTGGCCAGCGCCCGGGCGAACCCGACGGGTGCGGGCTCCGCGGACAGGAGGTCGTGCAGCTGCCCGGCCTGCGCGGCGAGGGCCTGCGGGCTGCGCGCGGACAGCAGCAGCGGCACGGTCGCGGGCTCCGCCGCGACGGGAGCTTCCGGCGCGGGCGGGGCTTGTTCGAGGATCGCGTGGGCGTTGGTGCCGCTCAGGCCGAACGACGAGACACCCGCGCGGCGCGGGCGGCCGGTCTCGGGCCAGGTCTGGTGCTCGGTCAGCACCTTCACGGCCCCGGCGGTCCAGTCGACGCGGCTCGAGACCTCGTCGACGTGCAGCGTCCGCGGGAGTTCGCCGTGGCGCAGGGCGAGGATCATCTTGATGACCCCGGCGACACCCGCGGCGGCCTGGGTGTGGCCGAGGTTGGACTTGACGGCGCCGAGCCACAGGGGCTCGCCGTCGCGGTCGCGGCCGTAGGTGGCCAGCAGCGCCTGCGCCTCGATCGGGTCGCCCAGCACCGTGCCGGTGCCGTGGGCCTCGACCGCGTCGACGTCCGATGTGGACAGTCCGGCGTCGGCCAGGGCCTGGCGGATGACGCGCTGCTGGGCCGGGCCGTTGGGGGCCGTCAGGCCGTTGGACGCGCCGTCGGAGTTGACGGCCGTGCCGCGCAGCACCGCCAGCACCGGGTGCCCCAGCTCGCGGGCGGCGGAAAGCCGCTCCACCACGAGCATGCCGGCGCCTTCGGACCAGCCGGTGCCGTCGGCGGCGTCGGCGAAGGGCTTGCAGCGGCCGTCCGCGGCGAGGCCGCCCTGGCGGGCGAACTCGGCGAAGGAGTTCGGGGTGGACATCACCGTGACGCCGCCGACGAGTGCGGCGCCACACTCGCCGCGGCGCAGGGCCTGCGCAGCCCAGTGCAGCGCGACCAGCGACGACGAGCACGCGGTGTCGACGGTGACCGACGGCCCTTCCAGGCCGAGGGTGTAGGACAGCCGCCCGGACATCACGCTCGCGGTGTTGCCGGTGGCGAGGTGGCCCTGGACGTCTTCGCCGGAGGTGGCGAGCAGGTTCACGTAGTCCTGGCCGTTGGTGCCGACGAACACGCCGGTGTCGCCGCCGCGCAGGGTGGCCGGATCGATGCCGGCGCGCTCCAGCGCTTCCCACGAGACTTCCAGCAGCAGCCGCTGCTGCGGGTCCATCGCGACCGCTTCCCGCGGCGAGATGCCGAAGAAGTCCGCGTCGAAACCCGCGACGCCGTCGAGGAAGCCGCCGGTCAGCGCGTACTCGTAGCCCGACGCCAGCATGCCGAGGTCCCAGCCGCGGTCGTCCGGGAACGCGGCGATGCCGTCTTCGCCGCCGGCGAGCAGGCGCCAGTAGTCCTCGGGACCGTCGACGCCGCCGGGGAACCGGCAGCCCATGCCGACGATGACGATCGGGTCGTCGTCCGCCGCCGCGGCGCCCGTGACCAGTCGGACCGGCGTTTCGAGGGTGCCGGCCAGCTCACCGAGCAGGTACTCGGTCAGCACCTCGGGGGTCGGGTGGTCGAAGACCAGCGACGGCGGCAGGTCGAGCCCGGTCGCCAGGGTCAGCGTGTTGCGCAGTTCGACCGCGGTGAGCGAGTCGAAGCCGAGGTCGCGGAACGCGCGGTCGGCCGCGACACCGCCGGTCCCGGCGTGCCCGAGGACCAGGGCGACTTGTTCCAGCAGCAGGCCGAGCAGGAAGTCGAACCGGTCGTGCTCGGGCACGGCCGCCAAGCGGGCGCGAAGGCCTTCGTCGCCGCGCGGCGACGAGCCGCGCAACGCCGCCAGGACGTCTTTCGCGGCCGGGATGCCGCTGAGCAGCGGGCTCGGCCGCAGCCCGGAAAGCACGGGTGCGTAACGGTTCCAGTCGATGTCGGCGACGGCGACCGTGGTGTCGTCGTGCCCGAGCGCCCGCTCCAGCGCGGCGCTCGCGCGTTCGGGGTCCATCGGTGTGAGACCACCGCGGCGGGCGCGCTCGGCGACCCCGGCTTCGAGCATGCCGTCGCCCGTCCACGGGCCCCACGCGACGGATGTCGCGGTCAGGCCGAGGCCGCGGCGGTGCTCGGCGAGCGCGTCGAGGGTCGTGTTCGCGGCCGCGTACCCGGCCTGGCCGGCGGACCCGAAGGTGCCGGCGACCGAGGAGAACAGCACGAAGTTCGCGAGGTCGGCGGTGCGGGTCAGCTCGTGCAGGTGCATCGCCGACGTGACCTTGGCGCGGTGCACGACCTCGAGCTGGTCCGCGGTGAGCGTGTCGAGGACGGCGTCGTCGAGGACGCCGGCGGTGTGCACGACCTCCGTCAGCGGCCGGTCCCCGGGGATCGCGGCCAGCACGGCCGCGAGGGCGTCGCGGTCGGCGACGTCGCACGCGGCGATCGTCACCTCGGCGCCCAGCTCGGTCAGCTCGTCGCGGAGTTCAGCCGCGCCTGGTGCGTCGGCCCCGCGGCGGCTGAGCAGCAGCAGGTGGGTGCGGCCGGCGCCGGCCAGGAGACGGGCGGTGACGGCGCCGAGCGCTCCGGTGCCGCCGGTGATCAGGGTGGTGCCGCCGGTGACGTCGGCGCGCGACCGGCGGGTGGTGACCGGAGCGGCGACGACGCGGCGGCCGAACACCCCGGCGGAGCGGATCGCCAGCTGGTCCTCGCCGTCGGCACCGGCCAGCGCGGCGGAGAGACGTCTAGGCACCTCGGTGTCGAGGTCACCCGGGAGGTCGATGAGGCCGCCCCAGCGCCGCGGCAGTTCGAGCGCCGCGGCGCGGCCGAGACCCCAGACCGCGGCCTGGGCGGGCCGGGCGACCGGCTCGCCCGGCGAGACGGCGACGGCGTCGCGGGTCACGCACCACAGCGGCGCGCCGATCCCGGCGTCCCCGAGGGCCTGCAGCAGCGTGTTCGTCGCGGTCAGCCCGGCCGGGACGCCGGGGAAGCCGGATTCGTCCAGTGCCAGCAGGGAAAGCACCCCGGTGACGTCGTTCGTCAGGAGCGCGGCGACCCCGGCGCGGTCCAGCGCCGGGTCGAGGACCAAGGGTGCCGTGCCGAAGTACCCGGCGACGGTGGTGACCCACGGGTCGTCGGCCAAGGCAGCCGGCACGACGACGAGCCACGACGTGTCGAGGGCGCCGGAACGGCCGGCGTTGACCGGGGTCCAGGTCGCGCGGTAGCGCCATCTGTCCACAAGGGACTCGTCGGCGCGGGAGCGGCGGTAGGAGGACAGGGCGGGCAGGATCGCGCCGACGGAGGCGTCGTCGACGTCGAGGCGCGCGGCGAGGCCGGCGGTGTCCAGGCGCTCGACGGCGGCCCAGAACTCGGCGTCGGCGGACTCGGCGCCGGCCGGGATCGCGGGGGCGGCCGGCGGCCAGAACCACTCGTGCTGGAAGGCGTAGGTCGGCAGGGTGACGCGGCGGGCGCCGGTGCCGGCGTAGAAGGCGGGCCAGTCGACGCGGGCACCCTCGATGGACAGCTGCCCGAGGGCGCCGACGAGCGTCTCGACGTCGTCGCGGTTGCGGCGGGCGATCGCGACCGCGGGCACGTCGGGGAGGATCTCGGTGACCATCGCGGACAGCACGGCGTCCGGCCCGACCTCGACGAACAGGCCGGTCCCGGCCTCGCGCAGCCGGGTCGTGACGTCGGCGAAGCGGACGGGCTCGCGGACGTGGGCGACCCAGCGTTCCGGGTCGGTGACGTCGCCGTCGGCGATCAGCGGCAGCGTCGGGGCGTGGAAGGTCAATCCCGCCACGACCTCGCGGAACGCCGGCAGCATCGGGTCCATCAGGGCCGAGTGGAACGCGTGCGAGACCGTCAGCCGTTTGGTCTCCTCGAAGTGGCCGGCGGCGGCGAGCACGGCCGCCTCGGTGCCGGAGAGCACGACCGAGCGCGGGCCGTTGACCGCGGCGAGCGAGACGTCGTCGTCCAGGTACGGGGCGACCTCGTCTTCGGTGGCGCGGACGGCGACCATCGCGCCGCCCGGCTCGAGCCGCTGCATCAGCGACGCGCGCGCCGTGACCAGCGTGCAGGCGTCCTCAGCGGACAGCACCCCGGCGACATGCGCCGCGGCGATCTCGCCGACGGAGTGGCCGGCGACGAAGTCGGGCCGGACGCCCCAGGCGGCGAGCAGCTTGGCCAGCGCGACCTCGACGGCGAACAACGCGGGCTGGGCGAACTCGGTGCGGGACAACGCCTCGGCGTCGTCCGACCAGAGGACGTCCCGCACGCGCGGGTCGAGGCGGTCGAGCAGCTCGTCGAGGGCGGCGGCGAACACCGGGTACCGCTCGTAGAGCCCGCGGGTCATCCCGGGTCGCTGGGCGCCCTGGCCGGTGAAGACGAACGCGGTCTTCGGGATCGACTTTGCTTCACCCAGGCTGACCAGCGGAGACGGCCGCCCGCCGGCCAGTGCGGCCAGGCCGTCGGCGGCCGACGCGGCGTCGGTCGCGCGGACGACGGCGCGGTGGTCGAAGGCCGACCGTGTGGTGGCGAGGGAGAACCCGAGGTCGGCCAGCGGGGTCCCGCTGACGACGTCGAGCAGGCGGGCGGCCTGGTCGCGCAGCGCTTCGGGGGTGCGGCCGGTGACGACCAGCGGCACGCAGCTCAGCTCGGCGGGCTCGCCGGCGACGGGCGACGCGGCGGGCGGCTCTTCGATGATCGTGTGGGCGTTGGTGCCGCTGATGCCGAACGACGAGATGCCGGCCCGGCGGGGGCGGCCGGACGAGGGCCACGGCTGGGCGTCGGTGAGCAGTTCGACGTTCCCGGCGGTCCATTCGACGTGCGTCGAGGGTTCGGTGACGTGCAGGGTGCGTGGCAGCGTCTCGTGGCGCATGGCCTGGACCATCTTGATGATCCCGGCGACGCCGGCGGCGGCCTGCGCGTGCCCGATGTTGGACTTGATGGAGCCCAGCCGCAGCGGGGTCTCGCGGTCCTGGCCGTAGGTGGCGAGCAGGGCCTGGGCCTCGATCGGGTCACCCAGGGTGGTGCCGGTGCCGTGCGCCTCGACGACGTCGACGTCCGCAGTGGACAGTCCGGACGCGGCCAGCGCCTGGCGGATCACCCGCTGCTGCGAGGGGCCGTTGGGGGCGGTCAGGCCGTTGGACGCGCCGTCGGAGTTGACCGCCGAGCCGCGCACGACGGCGAGGATGTCGTGGCCGTTGCGGCGCGCGTCCGACATCCGCTCCAGGACGAGGATGCCGGCGCCTTCGGACCAGCCGACGCCGTCGGCGGTGTCCGAGAAGGACTTGCAGCGGCCGTCTTCGGCGATGCCGCGCTGACGGCTGGAGGCGATGAACGATCCCGGCGTCGACATCACGGTGACGCCGCCGGCCAGGGCCAGGGAGCACTCCCCCTGCCGCAGGGCCTGCGCGGCCCAGTGCAGCGCGACCAGCGACGACGAGCACGCGGTGTCGACGGTGACCGTAGGCCCTTCGAGGCCCATCGTGTAGGCGATCCGGCCCGAGGCGACGCTCGGCGCGCTGCCGTTGCCTTGGTACGCCTCGGCTTCCGGGCTGCCCTGCAGCAGCATCCCGTAGTCGGAGTACATCACGCCGACGAAGACGCCGGTGCGGGAGCCGCGCAGCGACACCGGGTCGACCCCGGCACGCTCGACGGCTTCCCAGGAGACCTCGAGCAGCAGCCGCTGCTGCGAGTCCGTGGCGATGGCTTCGCGCGGGCTCATCCCGAAGAACGCCGGATCGAACTCCCCCGCCTCGTGCAGGAAGCCGCCGCTGCGTGTGTAGGACGTCCCGGGGTGGTCGGGGTCGGGGTTGTAGAGGCCTTCGACGTCCCAGCCGCGGTTGACCGGGAAACCGGACACCGCGTCGACGCCGCCGTCGACCAGGCCCCACAGGTCTTCCGGCGAGCCGACTCCGCCCGGGTAGCGGCAGCCCATGCCGACGATGACGATCGGGTCGTCGGACACCGGGCGCAGCGTCGCCGGCGTGTCCGGCGTCTGGGCGGCGCCGCCGGTCAGTTCCCGGTCGAGGTGGGTGGCCAGGGCTTCGGGGGTCGGGTAGTCGAAGACGAGGGTCGCGGGCAGGCGCAGACCGGTCGCGGCGTCGAGGCGGTTGCGCAGCTCGACGGCGGTCAGGGAGTCGAAGCCGAGGTCCTTGAACGCGCTGCGGACGTCGACGGTGTCGGTCGCCGCGTAGCCGAGCACGAGGCCCGCTTCGGCGCGGACGAGGTCTTCGAGGACCCGCGCCCGGTCGGCCGGGTCGAGTGCGCCGAGGCGTTCGGCCAGCGCGGACGCCGGGACCGCGCCGGCCGCGGCCCGCGCGCCGCCGGGCACGAGCCCGCGCAGCAGCGGCGGGATGCCCGGACGACCGCGCAGGGCCGCGAGGTCCACGCGCATCGGCAGTACGGCGGGTTCGTTCTCGGCCAGCGCGGCGTCGAACAGCGCGAGGCCCTGGGCGGGGTCGAGAGACGGCAGGCCGGCGGCGGCGAGGCGGCGGTGGTCGGCGTCGGACAGGTGCGCGGCCATGCCCGCGTCACCGGCCCAGGCGCCCCAGGCCAGGGACAGGCCGGGCAGGCCCGACGCGCGGCGGCGCTGGGCGAGCGCGTCGAGGAAGGCGTTGGCGGCGGCGTAGTTGCCCTGGCCGGGGCTGCCGAGCACACCGGCGGCCGAGGAGAACAGGACGAACGCGCCGAGGTCGTGGTCGCGGGTCAGCTCGTGCAGCGCCCAGGCCGCGTCGACCTTGGCGCGGAAAACGGTGGCGACGCGTTCGGGCGTCAGGGTTTCGATGACGCCGTCGTCGAGGACGCCGGCGGTGTGCACGACGGCGCCCAGCGGGTGCTCGGCCGGAATATCGGCCAGCAGAGCGGTCAGCGCGTCGCGGTCGGCGGCGTCGCACGCCACCACGGACGCCTGCGCGCCGAGCGCGGTCAGCTCGGCGACGAGGTCGGTCGCGCCGGGCGCGTCCGGGCCACGACGGCCGGCGAGCAGCAGGTGCCGGACGCCGTGCTCGGTGACCAGGTGCTTCGCGACCAGGCCGCCCAGTCCCCCGGTACCACCGGTGACGAGGACCGTGGCGCCGTCCGGGATGCGCGACGCGGCAGGCTCGCCGACGGGCAGCCTGGCCAGCCGCGGCAGCACGATGCCGCCGTCGCGGATCGCGGCCTGGGACTCGCCGGAGCCGAGCAGCCGCGGCAGGACCGCGGCGAGGTCGTCGGGGTCGGTGACGTCGACCAGCACGAACCGGTCCGGGTGCTCGGCCTGGGCCGCGCGCACGAGACCCCACACCGCCGCGGCGGCGGGATCGACGTCGTCATCGGAGAGGACCGCCTCGGCGCCGCTGGTGACGAACACCAGCCGCGAGCGGCCGAAGTCCTCGTCGGCGAGCCAGCTCTGCAGCAGTTCGAGGGCCCAGGAGGTGGCGGCGTGGGCCGCGGCCGCGTCGCCCTCGCCGGTCGGCACCGGGGCGAGCACGACGGCGGGCGGGGTGTCGGCGGCGATCCGGATGGTGCGCAGGTCGTCGAACACGGCCGGGGCGGAGAAGCCGAAGTCCGCGCCGTGGCCGAGGAGCACCCAGTCCGCGTCGTCGGCGGGCTTGGTCATCGAGACGGCCGGGACCGGCGTCCACACCGTGCGGAACAGCGATTCGTGGCGGGTGGCCCGGACTTCGCCGGCGCTGACCGCGCGGAAGGTGAGCGATTCGGCGGCCAGCACGGGGTTGCCCGCCGCGTCGGTGACCGCGACGGAGACGGCGTTGTCGCCGGCCGGGGCGAGCCGGGCTCGCAGCGTCGAGGCGCGAGTGGGCTGCACGCCGACGCCGCGCCAGGAGAACGGGAGGCCGTCGCGGTCTTCGTAGTGGGCCGACGCATGCAGGACCGCGTCCAGCAGCGCCGGGTGCAGGCCGAACGACGACGCCTCGGCCTCGTGCTCCGGCGGCAGCGCGACCTCGGCGTAGATCTCCTCGCCGACGCGCCAGGCGGCGCGCAGGCCGCGGAACGCCGGGCCGTAGTCCAGGCCCTGGTCGACGAGCCCGTCGTAGAAGCCGTCGAGGACGATCGGCTCGGCCCCGGCGGGCGGCCACTGCGGGCCGATCGTGGCGGCCGGGGCGCCGCCGACGCCGAGGCGGCCGCCCGCGTGCCGCACCCAGGTCTGGGCGTCGCCGTCGTCCTGCTGTGAGAAGACGCTCAGCGAGCGGCTGCCGTCGACGTCGGGCGGGCCGACGACGACCTGCAGCCGCACCCCGGTCGTCGCGGGCAGGACCAGCGGGGCCGCCAGGGTGAGTTCTTCGACGCGGGCGCAGCCGACCTGGGCGCCGGCGCGGCCGGCCAGCTCCAGGAACGCCGTGCCGGGCAGGAGTTTCGCGCCGAGGACCACGTGCTGACCCAGCCACGGCTGGCGGTTCACCGACAGCTGGCCGGCGAAGAGGAACCCGCCCGACTCGGGCAGCTCCACGGCGGCGCCGAGCAGCGGGTGCCCGGCCGCGTCGAAGCCGTGCCGGCTGAGGTCGCCGCCGGTGCCGGCTTCGAGCCAGTAGGTGCGACGCTGGAAGGCGTACGTCGGCAGCTCGACCGTCCGGGCGCCGGTGCCCTCGTGCCACGCGGTCCAGTCGAACTTGCCGCCGCGGACGTGCCAGCGGGCCAGGGCCGAAAGGAGCGTGGTGGTCTCGTCACGACCGCGACGGGAGGTGGGGATGCAGTCGGTGTCGAGCGCCGGGTCGAGCAGCTCCGCCGTCATCGCGGACAGCGTCGCGTCCGGGCCGACTTCGAGGAAGGTGCGCGCACCGCGCGAGACGAGGTCCGCGACCGTGTCGGCGAACCGGACGGCGTCGCGCACGTGCGAGACCCAGTAGTCCACAGTGGACACGTCGCCGTTCGCGGCGAACGGGATCGTCGGAGCGGCGAACTTCAACCCGAGCAGCACCCCGCGGAACTGGTCGAGGATCGGGTCCATCAGCGGCGAGTGGAACGCGTGGGACACCTTGAGCCGCTTGGTCTTCTCGAAGTGCCCGGCCACGGCCAGCACGGCGTCCTCGGTGCCGGAGAGCACCACGGCCTGCGGGCCGTTGACGGCCGCGATCGCGACGCCGTCGGTCAGCAGCGGCAGCACGTCCGCTTCGGCGGCCTGCACGGCGACCATCACGCCGCCGGCCGGCAGGGCCTGCATGAGCCGGCCGCGGGCGGAGACGAGGGTGCACGCGTCGGCCAGGGACAGCACCCCGGCGACGTGGGCGGCGGCGATCTCGCCGACCGAGTGGCCGGCGACGTAGGCGGGCCGCACGCCGAGGGATTCGAGCAGGCGGTAGAGCGCGACCTCGAAGGCGAAGAGGGCGGGCTGGGCGACGCCGGTACGGTCCAAAGCAGACTCGTCGGCGCCGGTCAGCGCGTCGCGGACCGGCGGGTCGAGCAGCGCGAGGACCTCGTCGAGGGCCGCGGCGAACACCGGGAACGCGGCCGCGAGAGTGCGGCCCATCCCGGCCCGCTGCGAGCCCTGGCCGGTGAACAGGAACGCCGCGTCGCCGGTGTGCAGCGCCGAGCCGGTGTGCACGCCGGGGACGACGGTGCCGGTGGCGAGCGCGCGCAGGCCGTCGAGGAGCTCGTCTCGGGTGGTGCCGGTGACGACGGCCCGCTGCGGGAACGCGACACGGGTGTCCGCCAGCGAGTGGGCGACGTCAAGGGCGCTCTGGTCGCCGAGGTGGGCGAGCAGGCGCGCGGCTTGATCGCGCACGGCGTCCGGGGTGCGGCCGGAGATCGGCCACAGGTACCCGGCGGGCTCGCGCCGCGGCTCGGCCGCTTCGACCGGGGTTTCGCCCGGCTGCTCGAGGATGATGTGCGCGTTCGTGCCGCTGATGCCGAACGACGACACGGCCGCGCGCCGGGGCTTCCCGGTCTCCGGCCAGGGCCGCTGCTCGGTGAGCAGCGAGACGGCGCCGGCCGTCCAGTCCACATGGGACGTCGGGGCGTCGACGTGCAGGGTCTTGGGCAGGACGCCGTGGCGCATGGCCATGATCGTCTTGATGATGCCGCCGACGCCGGCCGCGGACTGCGTGTGCCCGACGTTCGACTTGAAGGAGCCCAGCCACACCGGCCGGCCGGCCGGGCGGTCGCCGCCGTAGGTGGCCAGCAGGGCCTGGGCCTCGATCGGGTCGCCGAGGACCGTGCCGGTGCCGTGGGCCTCGACGGTGTCGATGTCGGCGGGCGCGAGGCCGGCGTTGTCGAGGGCCTGGCGGATCACGCGCTGCTGCGACGGGCCGTTGGGGGCGGTGATGCCGTTGGACGCGCCGTCGGAGTTGACCGCGGACCCGCGGAGCACGGCGAGCACCTGGTGCCCGTTGCGGCGCGCGTCGGAAAGGCGTTCCAGCAGCAGCATCCCGGCGCCTTCGGAGAACCCGGCGCCGTCGGCCGCGTCGGCGAACGACTTGCAGCGGCCGTCGGAGGCGAGGCCGCCCTGGCGGTCGAACTCGCCGTACAGGCCGGGGGTCGCCATGACCGTGACGCCGCCGGCCAGCGCGAGCGAGCACTCGCGGGCCCGCAGCGAGCGGGCGGCCCAGTGCAGCGCGACCAGCGAAGACGAGCAGGCGGTGTCGACCGTGACGGCCGGGCCTTCCAGGCCGTAGAAGTAGGCGATCCGGCCGGAGATGACCGAGCATTCGGTGCCGGTGACCAGGTAACCCTCGACGCCGTCGGGCAGCGCGGCGAGGCCGCGGCCGTAGTCCTGCGACGCCGCACCGACGTACACGCCGCCGGCGCTGCCTTCGAGGCTGCCGGGGTCGATCCCGGCGCGCTCGAACGCTTCCCAGGCCAGCTCCAGCACGATCCGCTGCTGCGGGTCCATCGCCAGCGCTTCCCGCGGCGAGATGCCGAAGAACGCCGGGTCGAAGTCGCCGGCCTGGTGCAGGAATCCGCCCTGGTGGGCGCTCTCGGGCCAGCCACGGCCGTCCGGGAAGCCGGACACCGCGTCGACCCCGTCGGCGACCAGCCGCCACAGCTCGTCCGGGGACGCGACCCCGCCCGGGTAGCGGCAGCTCATCGCGACGATCGCGACGGGCTCGCTCGACGTCGAGAGGAGATTCTGGTTCTGTCGCCGCAGCTGCTGGTTCTCCTGGACGGCGACGCGCAACGCCTCGACAACTCGATCGGACCCGGCCGGCATAGTCTTCTCCACGGTGAGCGCATCGGTGTTGACGGTTACCTGGGTAGCGCCACCGCGTCGGCGTTCTCCTCTGGACCGGCGGCGGGCGAACGTCCTTCTTGGCGAGTGAGTCAACCGCACGGCAGACCCGGAAACGTCTAGTTGTTGCCCGTCCCCGGGGCCGCCATCCGGCCTAGACCCGCTGCTCTCAGTCCTGTCCGCCCAGCACGAAGCGGACGAGATCGTCCGCATCCATGTCGCCGATATCGCCGTCGTCGCCGGTCTCCGCCGCGGATTCCTCGTCGTAGGTCCGCTCCGACCGGTCGACCGCCTCCACCAGCAGGTCCATCAGGCCCAGCGAGCGGAGCTGGTCGAACGAGACCGCCGCCAGGAATTTCCGGACGCGGGTCTCCTCCTCGGACAGGGGACCGTCGTCGAGGTCGCCGAACAGCTCGCTGTGGAGGTGCCCGGCGATGGCGTTCGCGGTCGGGTAGTCGAACACCAGCGTCGACGGCAGCCGGACGCCGGTCCGTTCGGCCAGCACGTTCCGGACCTCGACGGCGGCGAGCGAGTCGACGCCCATCTCCCGGAACGCCTGCGACGGCTCGATGTCCGACCCGTCGCCGTAACCGAGCAGCTCGGCCGCCACCGACCGCACCAGCGTCAGCAGCGCCTCGCGCCGCTCCGCCGGCTCCAGGTGGGCCAGTTCCTCGTGCAGGGTCGCCTCGGCCACGACGGCGTCGCGTTCGACGATCGTGTCCGCGCCGAGTGCCTGCCGGACCTCCGGCAGCTCGCGCAGCAGCGCGCTTTCGCGGGGCAGGGTGAACGTCAGGGCGAAGCGGTTCCAGTCGAAGTCCGCGGCCAGCACGGAGCCCTGGAAGCCCAGGGCCCGGCCGAACGCCGTCATCGCCTCGGCCGGGGCCAGCGGGACCAGGCCGTGGCGCTGCATGTGGTCGAGCATGTCGCCCTGCATCGCCATCCCGGTCTCGCCCCAGAGCCCCCAGCCGAGCGAGGTGCCGCGCAGCCCGCGGCGCACCCGGTCCTCGGCCAGCGCGTTCAGGTAGGCGTTGGCCGCGGCGTAGGCGCTCTGCTTGCCGCTGCCGAGCATGCCCGCGACCGACGAGTACAGCACGAAGAAGTCGAGCTCCCGGTCCCCGACGAGCTCGTCGAGCAGCCGCGCTCCGGCCACTTTGGACTTGAGGACGGCTTCGACGTCGTCGAGGGTCAGGGCGACGACGTCAGCGCCGCCCTGCGGGACCCCGGCGGAGTGGACGACACCCCGCAGCGGGTGCTCGTCCGGGATCGCGTCGAGCAGCGCGGCGAGCTGGTCGCGCTCGGCGACGTCGCAGGCCACGACGGACGCCTCGGCGCCCCGCCCGGCCAGCTCCTCGACGAGCTCGGCGGCGCCCGGCGCGTCCGGGCCGCGGCGGCTGGTCAGCACCAGCCGCTTGACGCCGGCGTCGGCGAGCCAGCGCGCCGTCTCCGAACCGAGCGCGCCGGTGCCGCCGGTGATCAGGACGGTGCCGGGCCCGGCCAGGGCCGGGGTGATCACCGGGGTCTCGGCCGCGGTGGTGCGGCGCAGCCGCCGGCCGAGGATCCGGCCGGACCGCAGGCACACCTGGTCCTCGCCGTCGATCCCGGTGAGCACCAGCGGCAGGTTCTTCAGGTCGCCTTCACTCGGTTCGGCCGTGAGGTCGACCATGCCGCCCCAAGCCGCGGACAGCTCCAGGGCGACGGTGCGGCCGAAGCCCCAGACGGCGGCCTGTTCGACGGTGTCCGCCGCCGCCGGATGGTCCTCGACGCCCAGCGCCTCGCGCGTCAGGCACCACAGCCGGACGCCGGCCGCGAACCGGTCGGACTCCTTGATGAGCGCCTGGACCAGGACGGCGGTGAGGGTCATCCCGGCCGGGGCCGTCGGCGCGCCCGGCAGCGGTTCCGAACGCAGGGCCAGCAGTGAGACGACGCCGTCGAACTCGCCCGGCAGGGCGTCGATCCGGGCCGCGAGGGCGACCGGGTCGGGTTCGGCGACCGGCAGGACCGTGACGGCACCGGGCAGCGCGCCGAGCACCTGCCCGACCCACGGCTGGTCCTCGGTGCCCTCGGCGACGACGGCCAGCCACCGGCTCGGCGCCGCCGCTTCCGCCGGCACCTTGAGCGGCGTCCAGTCGATCCGGTACCACCAGCGGTCGATCGCGGCGTCGCTGCGCAGCTTCTCCCGCCAGGACGTCAGCGCGGGCAGGACCGAATCGAGCGCCGTCCGGTCGACGTCCAGCACCGAAGCCAGGGTGTCGACGTCGGCGGCGGCGACCGTGCTCCACAGCCGCGCGTCGGCGGCGCTCTCCCCCGCCTCGGGCGCGGCCTTCGGCTGGGCCTCGGGCCAGTAGTTCTTGCGCTGGAAGGCGTACGTCGGCAGCGGGACACCGGCGGTGACGCCGGCGCGCTCGAAGTGGGCGCGCCAGTCGATCGTGACGCCCTGGGCGTGCGCCCCGGCGACCGCGGTCACCATCCGGCGCCAGTCACCTTCGCCGGTGCGCAGGGTCTCCTGGAACACCAGCGGCTCGCCGGTGGGGTCCATGGTCTGCTCCAGCGCCATCTTCAGCACCGGGCTCGGGCTGGGCTCGATGAACGCCGCGGTCCCGTCGGCCACCATCGCGGCGGACGCGTCGCCGAACAGCACGGTCTGGCGGATGTTGCGGTACCAGTACCGGGCGTCCAGCTCGGCGGTGTCCAGCAGCCCACCGGTCACCGACGAGTAGAACCGCACGGTGCTGCTGCGCGGCGTGATCGGCGCCAGCTGTTCCAGCAGGTCGTCCTCGAGCAGTTCCACCTGCGGCGAGTGCGCGGCGAAGTTCACCCCGGCCAGGCGCCAGCGCATCATGCCGGCGGCCGACAGGCGCTTCTCCAACGCGGTCAACGCGCCTTCGTCACCGGAGACGGTGATCAGCTTCGGCCCGTTGACCGCGGCGATCGAGACTTCGTCACCGAGGTCGGCGAGCAGCTCGCGGACGTCGTCGACCGGCGCCACCACCGACAGCATCACACCGGTGCGGGCAAGCTTCTGCCGGATCAAGCGACTGCGCAGGGCAACTACCCGGGCGCCGTCGGACAGGCTCAGGGCACCGGCGACACAGGCCGCGGCGATCTCACCCTGCGAGTGCCCGACCACGGCGGCCGGCTCGACGCCGAACTCACGCCACAGCGCGGCCAGCGACACCATCACCGCCCACAGCGCGGGCTGGACGATGTCGACCTCTTGCAAGGCCTCGTCGTCCTCCAGGACTTCGAGCAGCGACCAGTCGACGAACTCGGACAGCGCCGCGGCGCACTCGGCCATCGTCCCGGCGAAGACCGGGGACGCGGCCAGCAGGTCGCGGGCCATCCCGGCCCACTGCGAGCCCTGGCCCGGGAACACGAACGCCGGGGCGCGGGTGCCGAAGGTGCGGCCGGTCACGACGTCCGGGGCGGCCTCACCGGCGGCGACGGCGGCGAGTGCGGCCGTCAGGCCCGCACGGTCCTCGCCGACCAGGACGGCCCGGTGCGGGAACGCCGACCGGCCGGCCAGCGCGCGGCCGATGGTGGCCGCGCCGGCGTGCTCGGGCAGGTGCGCCAGCAGCCGTTCGGCCTGGCCGCGCAGCGCGGCCGACGTACGGCCCGAGAGCACCCACGGCACGATCGCCGGGGGCGTCTCCGGCGCGGGCACGGGCACCGGCGCGGGGGCGGCTTCGAGCACGGTGTGGGCGTTGGTGCCGCTGATGCCGAAGGACGACACCGCCGCGCGGCGCACCCGCCCGGCGTCCGGCCACGGCCGGGCCTGCGACAGCACCTCGACGCCGCTGTCCTGCCAGTCCACGTGGGACGACGGGGTGGCGGCGTGCAGGGAGCGCGGGAGGACGCCGTGGCGCATGGCGAGGATCATCTTGATGATCCCGGCCACGCCGGCGGCGGCCTGCGTGTGCCCGATGTTGGACTTGACCGAGCCGATCGGCAGCGGGTTCTCGCGGTCGCGGCCGTAGGTCGCGATGAGCGCCTGCGCCTCGATCGGGTCGCCGAGCTTGGTGCCGGTGCCGTGCGCCTCGATCGCGTCGATGTCCGAAGTGGACAGTCCGGCCGCGGCGAGCGCCTGGCGGATGACCCGCTGCTGCGCGGGTCCGTTGGGCGCGGTGAGGCCGTTGGACGCGCCGTCGGAGTTGATCGCCGAGCCGCGGACGACCGCGAGGATCTCGTGGCCGTTACGCCGCGCGTCGGACATCCGCTCCAGCAGCAGCATCCCGACGCCCTCGGCGAAGCCCAGGCCGTCGGCGTCGTCGGAGAACGCCTTGCAGCGGCCGTCGGTGGCGAGGCCGCGCTGGCGGCTGAACCCGACGAACGTGCCCGGCGTGGCCATCACGGTCGCGCCGCCGGCCAGCGCCAGCCCGCACTCGCCGTTGCGCAGCGCCTGCGCGGCCAGGTGCAGGGTGACCAGCGACGACGAGCACGCCGTGTCGACGGTCAGGGTCGGGCCTTCGAAGCCGAAGGTGTAGGCGACCCGGCCGGAGGCGACGCTCGGCGAGCTGCCGTTGCTCTCGTAGCCGTCGGTGTCGGCCAGGTGGTTCAGCGTCAGGCCGTAGTCGTTGTACATCACGCCGACGAACACGCCCGTGCGGCTGCCGCGCAGGGTGGCCGGGTCGATCCCGGCGCCCTCGACGGCCTCCCAGCCGGTCTCCAGCAGCAGCCGCTGCTGGGCGTCGGTGGCCAGCGCCTCGCGCGGGTTCATCCCGAAGAACTCCGGGTCGAACTCGCCCGCGTTGTGCAGGAAGCCGCCTTCGCGGGTGTAGGTCGTGCCGGGGTTGTCGGGGTCCGGGTGGTAGAGCGAGGCGATGTCCCAGCCGCGGTTGGCCGGGAACGCGGTGATCGCGTCCCGCTCCTCGGTCAGCAGCTGCCAGAGGTCTTCGGGCGAGGAAACCCCGCCCGGGAACCGGCAGCTCATGCCGACGATGACGATCGGGTCGCCGGCCACCGCGGCGGGCACGGCGGTTTCGTCGGTCACCGCGCCGGAGCCGAGCAGGGCTTCGAGGAGGTGCCCGCCGAGCGCGGCGATGGTCGGGTAGTCGAACACCGCGGTGGCACTGAGCCGGACGCCGGTCGCGCCGTCGAGCCGGTTGCGCAGCTCGAGGGCGGTCAGGGAGTCGAAGCCGAGCTGCTGGAACGTCTGATCCGCGTCGAGCCCGCCGGTGTCGGCGTGCCCGAGGACCTGGGCGACCTGCGCGGTGATCAGCTCGCGCAGGGCCCGGACGCGCCCGGCCTCGTCGAGCGCGCCGAGGCGGCGGACGAGACCGACCGCGGCCTCACCACCCGCCGCGGCGGCGGACCGGCGCAGCGGGACGCGGATCAGGCCGCGCAGGATCGGCGGGACCTCGCCCATGGCCCGCAGCACGGGCAGGTCGAGGTGGACCGGCGCCAGGTCGGGCACGCCCGCGGCCAGGGCCGCGTCGAACAGCCGCGTGCCCAGCTCGGCCGGGATGGCCGGGGTGCCGGCGCGGGCCATCCGGGCGAGGTCGGCTTCGGTCAGCGCGCTCGTCATGCCGCTGCCGGCGGCCCACGGGCCCCAGGCGAGCGAGGTGGCAGGCAGGCCTTCTGCGTGGCGACGGCGGGCGAGCGCGTCGAGGAACGCGTTCGCCGCGGCGTAGTTCGCCTGGCCCGCGGTGCCGACCGTGCCGGCGACCGAGGAGAAGACCACGAACGACGTCAGGCCGAGGTCCTTGGTCAGCTCGTGCAGGTTCCACGCGCCCTGGGCCTTCGGCCGCAGCACGCGGTCGAAGCGCTCGGCGGTCAGCGAGTCGAGGACGCCGTCGTCGACGACACCCGCGCTGTGCACGACCGCGGTCAGCGGCTGCTCGGCCGGGATGCCGGCGAGCAGCGTGGCGAGGGCGTCGCGGTCGGCGACGTCGCACGCGGCGACGGTCGCTTCGGTGCCGTGCGCGGCGAGTTCGGCGATCAGCGCGGTGACCTCGTCGACGTCGCCGCCGCTGCGGCTGACCAGCAGCAGGCGGCGCATGCCGTGCTCGGAGGCCAGGTGCCGGGCGAACAGAGCGCCCAGTCCCCCGGTGCCGCCGGTGATCAGGACGGTCCCGTCGGGGTCGCCGAAAGCGTCGGCTTCGGCCACGGCGACGCGGGCGAGACGGCCACCGTGCACCTGACCGTTGCGCAGGACGACCTGGGGTTCGTCCGTGGCGAGGGCAGCGGCCAGGCCGGTTGTGTCGTCGGCGAGGTCGACCAGCGTGACGCGGCCCGGGTGCTCGGCCTGGGCCGAGCGCACGAGACCCCAGACGGCCGCCGCGGCGGGGTCGCCGTCGGTGGCCCCGCGGGTGAGGACGACGAGCCGGGTGTCCCGCAGCCGATCTTCGGCCAGCCATTCCTGGAGGAGTTCGAGAGTGCGGGACGTCAGGGCCCGGGCCGACTCGGCCGCGTTGTCGTGCAGCTGGTCCAGAAGCGGAAGGACGACCAGGTTCGGTGCGGCCGCGGCCGCCGCTTCGACGTCGGCGAAGACCGTCTCGATTCCGGCGGTGGTCAGGAGTTCTGTCGTGTCGCCCAGCACACCGGCCGTGGCGAAGCCGGACGGCTCCGCGGCCAGCGGGGTCCAGGTGAGCCGGTACAGGTGTTCCTGGCCCACCGGGCCGGGACGGGACGCGGTCAGCGGGCGCAGCCGCAGCGACGCGGCCTCCGCGACCGGCTGCCCGGCCGGGTCGGCGACGGCGATCGCGACGCCAGCGCCGGACCGGGAGATCCGGACCCGGACGTTCGCCGCGCCGGTCGCGTGCAGCTGGACGCCTTCCCAGGCGAACGGCAGCTCGGCGGCGCCGCTTTCGGTGCCCAGCAGGCCGATCGCGTGCAGGCAGGCGTCGAACAGGGCCGGGTGCAGGCCGAACGCGCCCGCCTCCCCTGCCTCGTCTCTCGGGAGCGCGACGTCGGCGAAGACGTCGTCGCCGAGCTGCCACGCGGCGGTCAGGCCGCGGAACGCTCCGGTGTAGGCCAGACCGGCGTCGGTGAGGCGCTCGTAGTGGCCGTCGAGGCCGACCTCGACGGCGCCGGCGGGCGGCCACTCCCCCGCGTCGAACGCCGTCGCCGGGCGTGCGGGCCCGAACACGCCCGTGGCGTGCTGGATCCACGCCAGGTCGTCGGCGGCCTCCGGTCGCGAGTGGACGGTGAGCGCGCGACGTCCGTCGGCGCCCGGCTCGGCCACGCGCAGCTGCACCTGGACGCCGCCACGCTCGGGCAGGACCAGGGGCGCGGTGAGGGTGAGTTCTTCGAGGCACGGCGTGCCGGCTTCGTCGCCGGCGCGCAGGGCGAGTTCGGCGAAGACCGTGCCGGGCAGCACCACGCTGCCGCCGACGACGTGCCCGGCCAGCCACGGGTGCCCGGACACGGACAGGCGGCTGGTCAGCAGGATCTCGCCCGAACCGGCCGGGCGCACCACGGCGCCGACCATCGGGTGCCCGCCGACGCCGAGGCCCGCGGCCGTGGCGTCACCGCGTGGGGTCGCGCCGCCCTTCGGCCAGAAACGTTCCCGCTGGAACGCGTACGTCGGCAGTGCGGTGCGCCGGCCACCGGCCAGCACCGCGGCCCAGTCGACCCGGACGCCGGTGACGTGCAGGCCACCGAGCCCGGCGAGCGCGGCTCGCGGTTCCGGGGTTTCCTTGCGCAGCAACGGGACCGTGACGGTGTCGGACGGGAGGGTCCCGGCGGTCATCGCCGACAGGACGCCGTCCGGGCCGAACTCGGCGAAGACGCGGACGCCGCGCCCGTGCAGGGCCGTGACGCCGTCGGCGAAGCGGACCGTGCGGCGGACGTTGTCGACCCAGTGGTCCGGGCCGACGGCGTCCAGCAGCTCGCCGGTCACCGTCGACATCAGCGGGATCTGCGGCGACGCGTAGGTCAGCGACTCGGCCACCGCGCGGAACTCGTCGAGCATCGGGTCCATCAGCGGCGAGTGGAACGCGTGACTCACCTTCAGCCGCGTCGTCTTCTCGAACTGCGCGGCGACGGCCAGCACGGCGTCCTCGACGCCCGCGAGCACGACGGCTTCGGGGCCGTTGACCGCCGCGATGGCGACGTCCTCGCCCAAGAGCGGGCGCACTTCTTCTTCGGTAGCCCGCACGGACACCATCGCGCCGCCGGCCGGCAGCGCGCCCATCAGCGAAGCGCGGGCACCGACCAGCGTGCAGGCGTCGGCCAGGGACAGCACACCCGCGACGTGCGCGGCCGCGATCTCCCCCACCGAATGCCCGAGCACGTAGTCCGGCCGTACACCCCACGACTCGAAGAGCCGGTAGAGCGCCACTTCGAGCGCGAACAACGCGGGCTGCGCGGAGGCGGTGCCGGCCAGTGCGCGGGAGTCCTCGCCCCAGACGATGCCGGCCCAGTCGCCGGGCAGCAGTTCGACGACCGCGTCCCAGGCCTGGGCGAACGCGGGGTAGCGGGCGTAGAGCCGGCGGCCCATGCCGAGGCGCTGGGCGCCCTGCCCGGCGAACAGGGCGGCGAGCTTCGCCGTCTCGTCCGCCTGGCCGGTGACGACGGCCGGGTGCGGCTCCCCCGCGGCCAGAGCTTCGAGCGCGGCAGTGAGTTCGCCGCGGTGCTCGGACAGCACCACCGCGCGCTGGTCGAACGCGGTCCGGCCGGTCGCGAGGCTGTAGCCCGCGTCGACGCGGTTCACGTCGGCGACGTGCTCGGCGAGCCGGGCGGCCTGCGCCCGCAGCGCGGGTTCGGTGAACGCGGACAGCGGCCACGGCACGACCCCGGCGTCCGGCGGCGCGTCCGGCAGGTTCGTGTCCGGGGCCTGCTCGATGATCGTGTGGGCGTTGGTGCCGCTGATGCCGAACGACGACACCGCCGCGCGGCGCGCCCGGCCGGTCTCCGGCCAGGGGCGGTTCCCGGTGACGACCTCGACGTCGCCGGCGGCCCAGTCGACGTGCGTGGACACCTCGCCGGCGTGCAGGCTCGGCGGGACGACGCCGTGCCGCAGCGCCTCGACCATCTTGATGATCCCGGCGACGCCGGCGGCGGCCTGGGTGTGGCCGATGTTGGACTTGACGGATCCCAGCAGCAGCGGGGTTTCCCGGTCGCGGCCGTAGGTCGCGAGCAGCGCCTGGGCCTCGATCGGGTCGCCCAGCGTGGTGCCGGTGCCGTGGCCTTCGACGACGTCGACGTCCGAAGTGGACAGTCCGGACGCCGCGAGGGCCTGGCGGATCACGCGTTGCTGCGACGGGCCGTTCGGGGCGGTGAGGCCGTTGGACGCGCCGTCGGAGTTGACCGCCGAACCCTTCACCACGGCGAGCACGGGGTGGCCGTTGCGGCGCGCGTCGGACAGGCGCTCCAGCAGCAGCATGCCGGCGCCCTCGGACCAGCCGACGCCGTCGGCGTCGTCCGAGAAGGACTTGCAGCGGCCGTCGGCGGAGAGGCCGCGCTGGCGGGAGAAGCCGACGAACGTGCCCGGGGTGGACATCACGGTGACGCCGCCGGCGAGGGCGAGCGTGCACTCGCCGGAACGCAGCGCCTGCGCCGCCCAGTGCAGCGCGACCAGCGACGAGGAGCACGCCGTGTCCACGGTGACGGCGGGACCTTCGAGGCCCAGCACGTACGAGACGCGGCCGGAGGCGACGCTGCCCGCGCTGCCGTTGCCCTGGTAGGCCTCGAGGTCGCCGCCGGAGACGAGGCTGTTGTAGTCGTTGTACATCACGCCGGCGAACACGCCGGTCCGGCTGCCGCGCAGGACGCGCGGGTCGATGCCGGCCCGCTCGATCGCCTCCCACGAAACCTCCAGCAGCAGCCGCTGCTGGGTGTCGGTGGCGACGGCTTCGCGCGGGCTCATCCCGAAGAACGCGGCGTCGAACTCGGCGGCGTCGTGCAGGAACCCGCCGTGGCGCGTGTAGGACGTGCCGGGGTGGTCCGGGTCGGGGTCGTAGAGGGAGTCGACGTCCCAGCCGCGGTCGGACGGGAACTCCGTGATGGCGTCGGTACCGCCGGTGACCAGCTCCCACAGCTGCTCGGGCGTGGTGACGCCACCCGGGTAGCGGCAGCTCATCGCGACGATCGCGATCGGCTCGTCGAGCGTGGCCGCCACGGCGGGTGTGGCGTCCTGGTGGTCGTCGTCCGCGCCGGCCAGCTGGCCGGTCAGGTGCCGGGCCAGCGCGGTCATCGTCGGGTAGTCGAAGACGGTCGTGGCCGGCAGCGCGACGCCGGACGCGGCGGTCAGCTTGTTGCGCAGGTCGACGGCGGTCAGGGAGTCGAACCCGAGCTCCTGGAACGTCTTCGCGGCCGGGATCGCGGCGGCGTCGGCGTGCCCGAGCACCAGGGCGACCTGGCCGCGCACGAGGTCGAGCACGGCCTCGGCCCGCTCGTGTTCGCTCAGCCCGGCCAGGCGGCGCACCAGGCCCGCGGCGGCCGGTCCGCCGCCGGCGAGACGGCGCCCGGAGACCCGCACCAGGCCGCGCAGCAGCGGCGGGATCTCCGGCTGGGTCCGGATCACCGGCAGGTCGAGGCGCACCGGCAGCAGCACGGCGCGGTCGGTGCTCAGCGCGCGGTCGAACAGCCGGATGCTCTGCTCCGGCTGCAGCACCGGCATGCCGAGCCGGGCCATCCGCTCGATGTCGGCGTCGCTCAGGGCCCGGGTCATCCCGGTCGCGGCGGCCCACGGGCCCCAGCCCAGCGACTGCGCCGGACGTCCTTCGCCGGTGCGGCGCAGGGCGAGCGCGTCCAGGAACGCGTTGGCGGCGGCGTAGTTGGCCTGCCCGGCGCCACCGAAGGTGCCGGCGACCGACGAGAAGGAGACGAACGCGGCGAGGTCGAGGTCGCGGGTCAGCTCGTGCAGGTTCCAGGCCGCGTCCACCTTGGGGCGCAGCACGGTCGCGAGCCGCTCGGGGGTCAGCGACCCGAGGACGCCGTCGTCGAGCACCCCGGCGGTCTGCACGACGGCGGTCAGCGGGTGCTCGGCCGGGATCCCTTCCAGGAGGGCTCGCAGCGCGTCGCGGTCGGCGATGTCGCAGGACCGCACCTCGACGTCGGCGCCGGCCTCGGTGAGGTCGGCGACCAGTTCGGGAGCGCCGTCGGCGGCCAGGCCACGGCGGCTGACGAGCAGCAAGTGCCGGGCGCCGCGCTCGGTGACCAGGTGGCGGGCCAGCAGCCCGCCGAGACCACCGGTGCCACCGGTGATCAGAACGGTGCCGTCGGGGTCCCCCAAGCCGTTAAGTTCGTGTGAGGCCGTCGCACTTTCATAGGGAAAGCTCGGCTCCGCGCGGGTGAGGCGGGCCGCGCGCAGGTCGCCGTCGACCAGCGTGACCTGCGGTTCGCCTGCGCCGAGGGCCGAGGGCAGCGCGGCCAGGGACTCGGCCGTGCCGTCGAGGTCGACGAGCACGATCCGGCCCGGGTGCTCGACCTGGGCGGTGCGGGCGAGGCCCCAGACGGCGGCCGCGGGCAGGTCGGCCCCGGTCGTCGCGCCGCGGGTGACGAGCACCAGCCGCGCCGCGGTGAACCGCTCGTCGGCCAGCCAGTCCTGCAGCAGGGCCAGGACGTGCGTGGTCAGTTCGTGCGTTTCCTGGACGACCTCAGCATTCTCGTCGCCGGCGACCGGATACACGACGAACGGCGGGACGTCGCCGTCGAACGCGAGCAGACCGGAGACGCGCGCCGCGTCCGGGAAGACCCCGGCGACGCCGAGCTGGTCGACACCCGCGACGGCGACCGCGCCGGTCTCGGGAGCGCCCGGGGTGAACGGGATCCAGTCGAGCTGGAACAGGGAGTCCCGGTCGGCGGTGTTGTCGACCGCGCCGGACGGCAGCGGCCGCAGCACCAGCGAGCGCACGGACGCGACGGGGGTCCCGTCGAAGTCGGTGACCTGCAAGGCAACCGCGTCATCCCCGGCGGGCGAGACCCGCACGAGCACCGAGGTCGCGCCGGCCGCGTGCACGGAGACGCCTTCCCACGCGAACGGCAGCGAACCGGGCCGGACGGCGGTGCTGAACGACGTCGCGTGCAGGCAGGCGTCGAGCAGCGCGGGGTGCAGCCCGAACGACGCCGCGTCGGCGTGCTCGTCCTCGGGTAGCCGGACTTCGGCGTAGACGTCTTCGCCGTGCCGCCACGCGGCGGTCAGGCCGCGGAAGGCCGGGCCGTACTCGAAGCCCTGGTCGGCGAAGCCGTCGTACAGCGCGGTCAGGTCCACTTCGTCCGCGTTGCCGGGGCGGCCGACCGGTTCCGGCGCGGGTTCGGCGGTGCCCAGCAGGGTGCCGCTCGCGTGCCGGGTCCACGGCTGGTCGATGGCGTCTTCGCGGCGCGAGTAGACGGTGACCGGCCGGTCGCCCGCCTCGTCGGGCGGGCCGACGGCGACCTGGACGTGGGTGCCGGTCTCGTCGGCCAGCACCAGCGGTGCTTCCAGGGTCAGCTCGCCGACGCCCGGGCAGCCGAGCTGGTCGCCCGCGCAGACCGCGAGTTCGAGCAGCGCGGTGCCGGGCAGCAGGACGGAACCGGCGATGCGGTGCCCGGCCAGCCACGGGTGGGTGGCGAGCGAAACCCGGGCGGTGAACAGGAAGCCGCCCGACTCGGGCAGCTCGATGCCGCCGCCGAGCAGCGGGTGGGCGACGGCGCCGAGGCCGATCGCGCCGACGTCGCCGGGCAGCACGGCCATCCGCGGCCAGAAGCGTTCGTGCTGGAAGGCGTAGGTGGGCAGGGCGAGCTGGTGGCCGCCGACGAAGTAGGCGTCCCAGTCGACGTCGACGCCGTGCCGGTGGAGCGCGCTGAGCGCGTCGACGACCGTCTCGATGTCCTCGCGGTCGCGGCGCAGGGCCGGGACCGCGACGGCTTCGGCAGGCAGGACGGCAGCGGCCATGGCGCTGAGCACGCCGGCCGGGCCGACCTCGAGGAACGCCGTGACGCCGTCGGCGACCAGGGCCGCGACGCCGTCGGCGAACCGGACGGCCTCGCGGACGTGACGCACCCAGTAGTCGGCGGTGCCCAGCTCGTCGCCGGCGATCGCGCCGGTCAGGTTCGACACCACCGGCACCTCGGCCGGGGCGTACTCGATCGTCTCCGCGATCGCGCGGAAGTCGTCGAGCATCGGGTCCATCAGCGGCGAGTGGAACGCGTGGCTGACCTTGAGCCGGCTGGTCCGGTGGCCGGCCTCGACGAAGGTCGCGGTGATCTCCGTGACGGCGTCCTCGTCGCCCGACAGGACGACCGACTCCGGCCCGTTGACCGCGGCGATCGACACTCCGGCGCGGCCTTCGATCGCCCCGGCGACCGCCTCTTCGGTCGCGTTGATCGCGACCATCGCACCGGTCGCGGGCAGCGCGGCCATCAAACGGCCGCGCGCCGCCACCAGGCGGGACGCGTCGGCGAGGGAGAAGACCCCGGCGACGTGCGCGGCGGCCAGCTCGCCGATCGAGTGGCCGAGCAGCAGGTCCGGCGTGACGCCCCAGGAACGCAGCAGGCGGTACAGCGCGACCTCGATCGCGAACAGCGCGGGTTGCGCGACGTCCGTCGGTTCGAGCGACGCGTCGGCGTCGAACATGCGCTCCCGCAAGGAGAACCCGAGTTCCGGGTCGAGGTGCGCGCAGACGTCGTCGAGGGCGGCGGCGAACGCCGGGAACCGCTCGTACAGCTCACGCCCGGCCCCGGCGCGCTGCGCGCCCTGGCCGGTGAACAGGAACGCGGTCCGCGCGCCCGGGGTGGCCGGAAGTGGCACGTCCTCCCCCGCCGCGAGGGCGGTGAGCGCGGCGACCGGGTCGCCGGTGAGCACCGCGCGGTACTCGAACGCGGTGCGGGTGGTGGCCAGTGACCACGCGACGTCCCGGGCGTCGGCGTCGCCGACCGCGGTCAGGAGCCGTTCGGCTTGGGCGCGCAGGGCTTCCGGGGTCCGGGCGGCCAGCAGCCACGGCGCGGGCCGGTCGTCCCGGGTCACCACGGGTGCCGGTTCGGCGGCCGGGGCCTGCTCCAGCACGACGTGGGCGTTGGTGCCGCTGATGCCGAACGACGACACGGCGGCCCGCCGTGGGCGGCCGGTTTCCGGCCACGGCCGGGTGTCGGTCACGAGCTGGATGTCGCCGGCGGTCCAGTCCACGTGGGACGACGGCGCGTCGATGTGCAGGCTCTTCGGGACGATCCCGGCGCGCATGGCGAGCACGGACTTGATCACGCCCGCGACGCCGGCGGCGGCCTGGGTGTGGCCGAGGTTCGACTTGACCGAGCCGAGCAGCAGCGGCTGGAACTCGTCGCGTTCCTGGCCGTAGGTGGCCAGCAGCGCCTGCGCTTCGATCGGGTCGCCGAGGGTGGTGCCGGTGCCGTGGCCTTCGACGACGTCCACTTCGGACGGTGTCAGCCCGGCGGCGCCGAGCGCCTGGCGGATGACCCGCTGCTGCGACGGGCCGTTCGGGGCGGTGAGGCCGTTGGACGCGCCGTCGGAGTTGACCGCGGAGCCGCGGACCACGGCGAGCACGGGGTGACCGTTGCGGCGTGCGTCGGACAGCCGCTCCAGCACGAGGACGCCGACGCCCTCGGACCAGCCGACGCCGTCGGCACTGTCCGCGTAGGACTTGCAGCGGCCGTCGGCGGCGAGGCCGCGCTGGCGGCTGAAGTCGATGAACGTGCCGGGCGTGGCCATCACGGTGACGCCGCCGGCCAGGGCCAGCTCGCACTCGCCGCGTTGCAGGGCGGTCGCCGCCATGTGCAGCGCGACCAGCGAAGACGAGCACGCGGTGTCGACGGTGACCGACGGGCCTTCCAGCCCGAAGACGTAGGAGATGCGGCCGGACAGCACGCTGCCCGCGTTGCCGGTGCCGAGGTAACCGAGCGAGTCGGCCGGGAACTCGACGTTCGCGCCGAGGTAGTCGTGGTACATGATCCCGGCGTAGACGCCCGTGCGGCTGCCGCGCAGGGTGCCCGGCCGGATCCCGGCGCGTTCCAGGGCCTCCCACGACGTCTCCAGCAGCTGGCGCTGCTGCGGGTCCATCGCGAGGGCTTCACGCGGCGAGATGCCGAAGAAGCCGGGGTCGAAGCCCGCGACGTCGTCGAGGAAGCCGCCGTCGCGGGTGTAGCTGGTGCCCGCGTGGTCGGGGTCGGGGTGGTAGATGGCGTCGACGGGCCAGCCGCGGTCGCCGGGGAAGCGCGAGATGCCGTCGCCGTCGCCGACGACGAAGTCCCACAGCTCGTCCGGGGACGTGATGCCGCCCGGGTAGCGGCAGCCCATCGAGACGATGACGACGGGGTCGGACTCGACGGCGGCCGCGGTACGCACCGGTGCCCGGTCGACGGCATCCAGGGAGCCGAGCGAGCCGACGAGTTCGTCGTGCAGGTGGCGGGCCAGGGCGAGGACGGTCGGGTAGTCGAAGACGAGTGTCGCGGGTAGCCGCAGGCCGGTCTCGGCCTGCACGGCGTTGCGCAGCTCGACCGCCGACAGCGAGTCGAAACCGAGGTCGGCGAACGACTGGGCGGGCTCGACCTGGCTGATCGAGCTGTACCCGAGCAGGCCGACGACGTGCGTGCGCACCAGGTCGACGAGCGCGCGCTGCCGGTCGGCCGGGGCCAGTGCGGCGAGCCGGGCGGTGAGGCCCGAGTCGGCCTTCGGGCGGCGTCGCGCCGAGCCGCGGACCAGGCGTCGCAGCAGCGGCGGGACCTCGGGCGCGGCCGAGAGCGTGTCGAGGTCGAGGCGGACCGGGGCGAGCAGGGCGTCGTCGGCGCCGAGCGCGGCGTCGAACAGGCTCAGCGCCTGGTCGAGGGCGAGCGGGGGCGTGCCGGCGCGGGTCATCCGCTCGATGTCGGCGTCCGCGAGGGTGCCGGCCATGCCGAGATTGCCGCCCTCGGACTCCCAGGGCGCCCACGCGCCCCAGGCCAGCGAGACGGCCGGAAGTCCTTGTGTGCGGCGGTGGTCGGCGAGGGCGTCGAGGAAGGCGTTGGCGGCGGCGTAGTTGCCCTGCCCGGCCGCGCCGAAGACCCCGGCGACGGACGAGAAGAGCACGAACGCCGTGACGCCGGGGCGGTCGGCGGTCAGTTCGTGGAGGTGCCAGGCGGCGTCGACCTTGGGCCGCAGGACGGCGTCGACCTGCTCGCCGGTGAGCGACGGGAAGGTCGCGTCGGCGAGGACACCCGCGGTGTGCACGACGGCGGTGATCTCGTGGTCGGCGAAGACCGAGGTCAGAGCGTCGCGGTCGGCGACGTCGCAGGCGAGCGCCGTGGCGTCGGCGCCCAGCTCGGCGAGGTCGGCGCAGAGGCGGTCGGCGCCCGGGGTGTCCGGGCCGCGGCGGCCGAGCAGCAGCAGCCGGCGGACGCCGTGTTCGGTGACGAGGTGCCGGGCGACCTGGCCGCCGAGCCCGCCGAGGCCACCGGTGACGAGCACCGTCGACGTCTCGTCGAACACCGGCGTCGCATCGGCGGTGACGGCGGCCCGCGCGAGCCGGGGCACGCACAGCTTTCCTTCGCGGATGGCGATCTTGGGCTCGCCCAGCGCAACGGCCGCGCTCAGCAGCTCCGCGGACGCGGGGTCGTCGTCCAGCTCGACCAGGGTGATCCGGTCCGGCTGCTCGGCCTGGGCCGAGCCCAGCAGACCCCACAGCGGTGCCGTGACGAGGTCGCCGTGGGTCACGACGACCAGCCGGGAGCGGGCGAACCGCTCGTCGGCCAGCCAGTCCTGGACGGTGCTCAGGGCCGTGTGGACGGCTTCCCGGACCGCACTGGGAGTTTCGCCGTCCGGGACGACCGGGGTGTAGCGGACGTGCGCCGGGATCTCCGGGCCGAAGTCGGCGCCGAGCGCGGGCCAGTCCGCGACGGCGGGGGCCGCACCGGCCGGGACCGGGACCCACTCGACCGTGAAGAGCGATTCGTGGCGTGCCTTGCGTCCGGTGTTCGTGGAAACCGGGCGCAGGGCAAGGGAATCCACCGTCGCCACGGGCTCGCCGGCGGCGTCGGAGACGTTCAGGGAGACCGAAACCGGGTTGGTCGCGTCGATCCGGACGCGCAGCGCGGACGCGCCGGCGGCGTGCAGGGTGACGCCGGACCACGCGAAGGGCAGCAGGCGGTCCGCGTCCTCGGCCCGGCCCGCCGCGCCGAGCGCGTGCAGGGCGGCGTCGAGCAGCGCGGGGTGCAGGCCGTAGGAGTCGGCGGCGGTCGCCTGACGCGGACGCGAGACTTCGGCGAACACCTCGTCGCCGCGGCGCCACACGCGCTCCAGGCCCTGGAACGCCGGCCCGTAGCCGAACCCGACGGAGGCGAGGCCGTCGTAGAAGCCGGTGATGTCGATCTCGTCGGCGCCGGCGGGCGGCCAGGCCTCCGCGGCCGGGACCGTGACCGGCTCCCCCGGAGCCAGGACGCCGCTGGCGTGGCGCTCCCAGGCCGTGTCCTCGGGTTCGTCGTCGAGTCGCGAGTGGACGGTGATCGGGCGGCGGCCGGCGTGGTCGGCCGCGCCGACGATCAGCTGCAGCCGCACCCCGCCACGCTCCGGCACGACCAGCGGCGCTTCGAGGGTCAGTTCGGCGACCTGCGGGCAGCCGACGCTGTCGCCGGCGCGCACGGCCAGCTCCAGGAACGCCGTGCCCGGCAACAGGATCGAGCCCATGATGACGTGGTCGGCGAGCCACGGCGTGGCCGCCGCGGTGAGCCGGCCGGTGAACAGGTACCCCTCGCCGTCGGCCAGGCCGATCGCGGTGCCGAGCAGCGGGTGCCCGGCCGCGGTGAGGCCGAGACCGGCCGGGTCGGTGGCCGCCGCGCCCGGCGGCGTCGCCTCGGGCCAGTAACGCTCGTGCTGGAACGCGTAGGTCGGCAGGTCCATCCGCTCGGCGCCGGTGCCGGCGTAGAACCCGGCCCAGTCCACGGGAACCCCGGCGACGTGCAGCGCCGCGACCGCCGTGGCGACGGTCTGCTCCTCCGGCCGGCCGGACCGCAGCAGCGGGACGCAGCGGACGTCGTCGCTCACGGTCTGCTGGGCCATCGCGCTGAGCACGCCGTCCGGCCCGAGTTCGACGAACCGGGTGACGTCGCGTTCGGCCAGCCACCGGACACCGTCGCCGAAGCGGACGGCTTCGCGGACGTGCGAAACCCAGTACGCCGGGTCCTGCAGCTCACCCGGCGTCGCGACGCGGCCCGTGCGGTTCGAGACGACCGGGATGCGCGCCTCGCCGTAGGTGATCCCCCGAGCTACCGCGGCGAACTCGCCGAGCATCGGCTCCATCAGTGGCGAGTGGAAGGCGTGGCTGACGCGCAGCCGCTTGGTCCGGCGGCCGCGCGCGGTCAGCTCGGCGGCGAGCTCGTCGATCGCCGTCTCATCACCGGAGAGCACGACGGAGTCCGGGCCGTTGATGGCCGCCAGCGAGACCGAGGCTTCACGACCGGCGAGCAGTTCGAGGGCTTCGGCCTCGGGGATCTCGGCGGCGAGCATCGCGCCGCCGGCGGGCAGCGCCTGCATGAGCCGGCCGCGGGCCGAGACGAGCGCACCGGCGTCCTCGAGGGAGAACACGCCGGCGACGTGCGCGGCGGCGATCTCGCCGACGGAGTGGCCGAGCAGGTAGTCCGGGCGCAGGCCCCACGACTCGGCGAGCCGGAACAACGCGACTTCCAGCGCGAACAGGGCGGCCTGCGCGTACTGGGTGTCGTCGAGGTTTCCGGCGCCGCGGACGACGTCGGTGAGTGCCGGGTCGAGGTGCGCGCACGCGGCGTCCCAGGCCTCGGCGAACACCGGGAACGCCTGGTACAGCTCGGTTCCCATGCCTACGCGCTGGGCGCCTTGGCCGGTGAACAGGAACGCGACGGCGCCTGCGGCGGCGACACCGGTGGTGCCGTTCCCGGCGGCGAGGGCGGCCAGACCTTGGCGGAGGTCGTCGAGCCCGGCGCCGGTGACGACCGCGCGGTGCGGCAGCGCGGCCCGGGTGGTGCCGAGCGAGTACGCCAGGTCCAGTGGCGCGACCTCTCCATCCACAAAGGACAGCAGACGCGCGGCCTGGGCGCGCAGCCCGGCCGCGTTCTTGCCCGCCAGGGGCCAGTTCAGCACGCCCGGGACGCGGACGTCCGGCGAGGACTCCCGCTCGGGGATCGCCGGGGCCTGCTCCAGGATGATGTGGGCGTTCGTGCCGCTGAGGCCGAACGACGAGACGCCCGCCCGGCGCGGGCGGCCGGTCTCCGGCCACGCGCGGGTGCCGGTGACCAGGGCCAGACCGCTGGAGTCCCAGTCGAGGGCCGGGGTCGGCGCGTCGACGCCGAGGGTCTCGGGCAGCACGCCGTGCTGCAGGGCGAGCACCATCTTCAGCACGCCGGCGACGCCGGCGGCGGCCTGGGTGTGACCCAGGTTCGACTTCACCGAACCGAGCCACAGCGGCTCGCCGGTGCGGTCGCGCCCGTAGGTCGCGGCCAGGGCGCGGGCCTCGATCGGGTCGCCGAGGGTGGTGCCGGTGCCGTGGGCCTCGACGGCGTCGACGTCGGCCGGGGTGAGCCCGGCGCCGGCGAGCGCCGCCCGGATCACGCGTTCCTGCGCCGGGCCGCTCGGGGCGGTGAGGCCGTTGGACGCGCCGTCCTGGTTGACCGCGCTCCCCCGCATGACGGCGAGGATGCGGTGGCCGTTGCGTTCGGCGTCGGACAGCCGTTCCAGGACGAGGACGCCGGCGCCCTCACCCCAGCCGGTGCCCTCGGCGCCGGCGGCGAACGAGCGGCAGCGGCCGTCGGGTGCGAGGCCGCGCTGGCGGCTGAAGGCGATGAACAACGTCGGGGTGGCCATGATCGTCGCGCCGCCGGCCAGGGCCAGCGAGCAGTCGCCGCGGCGCAGCGCGTGCGCGGCCAGGTGCATCGCGACCAGCGACGCCGAGCACGCGGTGTCGACGGTGATCGCGGGGCCTTCCAGGCCGAGCGCGTAGGCGACGCGCCCGGACAGCACGCTGGAGGCGTTCGCCGTGGACAGGTAGTCCTCGGCGCCTTCGGCCGCGCTGGCCGCGAGGTGGATGTAGTCCTGGAAGTTCGTGCCGGTGAACACGCCGGTCGACGAGCCGCGCAGCGCGGCCGGGTCGATCCCGGCGCGCTCGATCGCCTCCCAGGAGATCTCCAGCATCAGCCGCTGCTGCGGGTCCATGACCAGCGCTTCGCGCGGCGAGATGCCGAAGAACGCAGGGTCGAAGTCCCCCGCGTCGTGCAGGAACCCGCCGTGGCGCACATACGACGTGCCGCGCGTGGTGCCGTCGGCGTCGTGCAGCCGGTCGACGTCCCAGCCGCGGTCGTCCGGGAACTCGGTGATCGCGTCGCGGCCCCCGGACAGCAGCTCCCACAGGGCCTCGGGACTCGAAGCCCCGCCTGGGAAGCGGCAGCCCAGGCCGACGATCGCGATCGGCTCCTGGTCCGCCGTCTCGGCTTCGCGCAGCTTTTCGCGGGTCTCCTGCAGCTCCACGGTGACGCGCTTGAGGAAGTGCCGAAGCTTCTCTTCGTTGTCCATGAACCCTCGCCCATCGTGGCTGTTCACGAGATCCCGAACTCCTTGCCGAGCAGGTCGAACATTTCGTCGTCCGAGGCCGCGAGGACGACGTCGCCGGCGACGCGGTCGGACCGCATCCCGTCGAGCAGCCCGTGCAGCCGTCGGGTGAGGTCGTCCTTGCGGATGTCGCTGAGCTGGGCGCCCGCCAGGGCCCGTTCCAGCCGGTCCAGTTCTTCGGTCAGCGGATCGGCCGCGGGCCGGTCCGCCGGCACCAGCTCGGTCCGCAGGTACTGCGCGAGCGCGAGCGGCGTCGGGTGGTCGAAGACGATGCCCTGCGCCAGGTTCAGCCCGGTGCGGCGGGCCAGGAGGTTGCGGAACTCGACCGCGCTCAGCGAGTCGAAGCCGAGGCCGCCGAACTTGGCCTCCGGCTCGATCGCGTCGGGTGAGGAGTGCCCGAGGATCATCGCGGCCGCCGTCCGCACCGCGCGGGACAGCGTGCTGACCCGCTCCGGTTCGGACATCGCGGCGAGTTCGTCCACCAGGGACTCTTCCGTGGATTCCGGTTCGCGCCGAGCGGCCTCGACGGCGGCACGGGCGGCCGGGACCCCGTCGAGCAGGTGGGTCATCCGCATCAGCGCCATGCCCGGCGCGTAGCGGCTCCAGTCGATGTCGGCGACGGTCAGCGAGACGTCACCGCGGCGCAGGGCCTCACCGAGGGCGAGGAGCGCGCGTCTCGGCGCGAGGGCCGCGGCGCCACTGCGGCGCATGCGTTCCTGGATCGCCGGGTCGGCCGCCATGCCGACCTCGCCCCACGCGCCCCAGGCGACCGACGTCGCGGCCAGCCCGTCCCGGGCGCGTTGTTCGGCGAGGGCGTCGAGCACGGCGTTGGCGGCGGCGTAGCTGCCCTGGCCGGGCCCGCCGACGGTGCCGGCGATCGAGGCGAACAGCACGAACAGGCTCAGGTCGTGGTCTGCGGTCAGCTCGTGCAGATTGAGCGCGGCGGCCGTCTTCGGCCGCAGCACGGTCTCGAAACGGCCCGGGTCGACGGCGTCGACCACGCAGTCGTCGAGCACACCGGCGGCGTGCACCACGCCCCGCAGCGGGAACTCCTCCGGCAGACCGCTGATGAGGCCGGCCAGCGCGGTCTTGTCGGAGACGTCGCAGGCTGCGACGGTCACCCGGGCCCCGGCCGCGGTCAGGTCGTCGGCGAGTTCCCGCGCACCGGGCGCGTCGAGGCCGCGGCGGCTGGTGAGGACGATGTGCCCGGCGCCTTCGTCGGCGAGCCAGTGCGCGAGCTTCCCGCCCAGCGCACCGGTACCACCGGTGACGATGACCGTGCCGTCCTTCGGGACGGCGGCCCGGTCCGGGACCGGCGCTCCGGCCGGGGCGGGGACGAGACGGCGGACGTGCGCGCCGCCGGGGCGCAGGGCGAGCTGGTCCTCCTCCCCCGCCGCGGCCAGCGTCGCGGGCAGGCGGGTGAGCGCACGGGGGTCGAAGTCGGCGGGCAGGTCGACGAGACCGCCCCAGCGGCCGGGGTACTCCATCGCGGCCACCCGGCCGAGGCCCCAGACGGCGGCCTGCGCCAGGCTCCCGGCCGCGTCGGCCGGGCCGATCCGGACAGCGCCGGTGGTCACGCACCACAGCGGCGCGTCGACCCCGGCGTCGCCGAGGGCCTGGACGAGCGCGGCCGTCGTCGCGAGCCCGGCAGGCACCGACGGCGTGTCGGCCGCGGGTTCCTCGTCGAGCGCGACCAGGGACAAGACTCCTGCCGGGCGCGGGAAGCTTCCGAGCAGGGCGGTGATCCGGTCGTGGAGGACGTCGCGGTCGGGCGTGTCGACGACCAAGCGGACGGTGTCGGCGCCGAGCGCGTCCACGATGACGTCGATCCGCTCGTCGCCGTCGAGGGCAGCGGGTACGGCGACCAGCCAGTCTTCGCGGCGCGGCGCGGCGGTGGCCGTCAGGGGCTGCCAGTCGACGCGGTAGCGCCAGCCGTCGGTGATCGTGCGGTCCACGTGGCCCTTGCGGCGTGCGGAAAGCGCGGGCAGGACACGGGCGAGTTCGTCGGCGTCCGCGTCGAGTTCCGCGGCCAGTCCGGCGAAGTCGGCACCGTCGAGGGCGGCCCAGAACTCTTCGTCGCCACCGCTCTCCACCGGCGTCGCGACGGCTGCCGGCTGCGGCCAGAACCGCTCCCCCGCGAACGGGTAGGTCGGCAGGCTGACGCCGCGCGCGTCGGCTCCGGCGAAGAACGCGTCCCAGGCCACGTCGACGCCGTCGGTGTGCAGGCGGGCCAGCGCGGTGACGACCGTGGTCTCCTCGTCGCGGCCCGACCGCAGCAGCGGCACGAGCAGGGCGTCGTCCAGGGTCTCCGCGGCCATGCCGGACAGCACGCCGTCCGGGCCGACCTCGACGAACCGGGTGACCCCGCGGGCGGCGAGGTCGGCGACGACGTCACCGAACCGGACGGTCTGGCGGACGTGGTCTACCCAGTACTGCGCGGTGGCCAGCAGCTCGCGCTCGGGCCGCCCGGTCACGGCGGACACGATCGCCCGGCGCGGCACACGCAGGTCGAGCCCGGCGACGACCTTGGCGAAGTCGTCCAGCATCGGTTCCATCAGCGGCGAGTGGAAGGCGTGGCTGACGGTGATCCGCCGGGCCTTCTCGAAGTGCGCGGCGACGGCTTCGGCGGACGCTTCGGTCCCGGCGATCACGACGGACGCGGGCCCGTTAACGGCGGCGAGCGAGACGTCCGGGCCGAGCAGCGGCCGTACTTCGTCGGCGCTCGCCCGCAGCGCGATCATCGCGCCGCCCTCGGGCAGCTCCTGCATCAGGCGGGCGCGGGCGGCGACGAGCGTGCACGCGTCTTCCAGGGACAGCACCCCGGCGCCGTGCGCGGCGGCGATCTCGCCGATCGAGTGGCCGGCGAAGTGGTCGGCCCGCACGCCCCAGGATTCGATCAGCCGCAGCAGCGCGACTTCCAGCGCGAAGATCGCGGGCTGCGCCCAGCCGGTCGTGTCGAGCAGCGCCGCGTCGTCGCCGAAGACGACGTCCCGCAGCGGTCCGTCGAACTGCGCGCAGACCTCGTCGAAGGCGTCGCGGTAGACCGGGAAGCGGGCGTGCAGGTCGCGGCCCATGCCGAGCCGCTGCGAGCCCTGCCCGGTGAACAGCAGCGCGAGACCACCGTCGCGGGCGGTGCCCTCGACGACGTTCCCGGCCTCGTCACCGGCGGCCAGCGCGGCCAGGCCGGAGCGCAGCGCGGCCGGGTCGGCGCCGACGACGACCGCGCGGTGGTGCAGTGCGGCACGGTGAGTCGCGAGGGCGAGGCCAGTGGCGGCGAGCGGCGTGCTGTCCGTGTCGATCAGCCGGGCGGCCTGCACGTCGAGCGCGGAACGGCTCGCCGCGGACAGCACCCACGGGACGACCGCGGGCTCCGGGTCCGGCTTGCGTGCCGGGGCGGCCGGGGCCTGTTCCAGGACGACGTGGGCGTTCGTGCCGCTGACGCCGAACGCGGAGACGCCGGCGCGGCGCGGGCGTTCGGCGGCGGGCCATGGCGTCGGCTCGGTGACCAGCTCGATGGCGCCGGTCGTCCAGTCCACATGGGACGACGGCGCGTCGACGTGCAGGGTCGGCGGCACGACGCCGTGCCGCATCGCCTGGACCATCTTGATGATCCCGCCGACTCCGGCGGCCGCCTGGGTGTGCCCGATGTTGGACTTGAAGGAACCGAGCAGCAAGGGGTTCTCGCGGTCCTGGCCGTAGGTGGCCAGCAGCGCCTGCGCCTCGATCGGGTCACCCAGCGTGGTGCCGGTGCCGTGCGCCTCGACGACGTCGACGTCCGATGTGGACAGTCCGGCGTCTTCCAGCGCGGCGCGGATGACCCGGCGCTGGGACGGGCCGTTGGGGGCGGTGATGCCGTTGGACGCGCCGTCGGAATTGACCGCGGAGCCGCGCACCACGGCGAGGACCTCGTGACCGTTGCGGCGGGCGTCGGAGAGGCGTTCGACGACGAGCATGCCGACGCCTTCGGCCCAGCCGGTGCCGTCGGCCGCGTCGGCGAACGCCTTGCAGCGCCCGTCCGGGGCGAGGCCGCCCTGCTGGCTGGTGCCGAGGAAGTAGTTGGCGCTGGACATCACGAGCACGCCGCCGACGATGGCCAGCGAGCACTCGCCGCCCCGCAGCGCCTGGCTCGCGAGGTGCAGCGCGACCAGCGACGAAGAGCACGCCGTGTCGACGGTCATCGACGGGCCTTCCAGCCCGAGCACGTAGGACACCCGGCCGGAGACGGCGCTCGCCGCGTTGCCGAGGCCCGCGTGCGCGCCGACGTCGGCGTCGCTGCCGGCGAGCACACTCGCGTAGTCCTGGCCGTTGGTGCCGACGAACACGCCGGTGGCGCTGGCGCGCAGGCCGAGCGGGTCGATCCCGGCGTCTTCCAGGGCTTCCCACGACGTCTCGAGCACTTGGCGCTGCTGCGGGTCCATGGCGAGGGCCTCGCGGGGCGAGATGCCGAAGAAGGAGGCGTCGAAGCGGTCGATCTCGTCGAGGAACCCGCCGTAGGTGGTGGCGGACGCGCCCGCGGCGAGCGTGGCGAGGTCCCAGCCGCGGTCGGCGGGGAACGGGCCGACGGCGTCGTCGCCGTTCGAGACCATGGTCCAGAGGTCGGCCGGGGACCGGACGCCGCCGGGATAGCGGCAGCTCATCCCGACGATGACGACCGGGTCGTCGCCGCGCGCCCGGGTGCGGCGGACCGGGCCGGTGCGCTCGGCTTCCCCGAAGAGGCCGGCGAGCAGCAGCTGGGCGACGTCGGCCGGGGTGGGGTGGTCGAACACGAGCGTGGCCGGCAGGTCGAGGGTCGTCGCGGCGGTCAGGCGGTTGCGGAGTTCGACCGACATCATCGAGTCGAAGCCGAGGTCGGTGAACGGCTGGCCGGTGCCGACCGCGCCGGTGTCGCCGTGGCCGAGCACGGCCGCGACGGTGGTGCGGACCAGGTCTTCGGCCGCGCGGGTGCGGTCGGCCTCGCCGAGGTCGGCCCAGTTCCCGGCCAGCGGGCTGGCGGCGACGCGCGGCACGGGCCCGGCGGCCAGGCCGGACAGATCCGCCAGGCCGGTGCCGCCGGCGAACTCGACCTCGCCGGCCACGAACACCGGCCGGTCCGCGGAGTCGAGCAGGGCCAGGCTCACGGATGCGTCGCCGAGCGGCGCCACCCGCAGCCGCAGCCGGGTCATGCCCTGGGCGTGCAGGGAAACACCGCGCCAGACCCGGGGTTCCGGGGCGGGCTCGCCGTCGGCGACGCAGGCGCGCAGCGCCTCGGCCAGCAGGAGCGGGTGGAGGTCGAAGTGCCCGTCGAGGGTGTCCGGCAGGGTGATGTCCGTGCGGTACGCGCCTTCGGTCAGCACCGCGGGTTCCGGACCGGGGCCGGCGGCGAGGGTGCCGGTGGCGTGGTGGGTCCAGTCCGGCACGTCGGTGCCGGCGGGCGCGCTGTGGACGTCGATCGGGCGGCTGCCGTCGGCCTCGGGCGAGCCGACCCGCACCTGCAGCACCAGGGCGTCGGACGGGCCGAGCACCAGCGGCGTGGTGAGCGTCAGCTCGGCGATCTCCGGGCAGCCGAGGTTGCGGGCCGCACGCAGGGCGAGTTCGAGGAATCCGGTGCCGGGGAACGTGATCCGGCTTTCGTCGAGGTGCGCCGCGAGCCACGGCTGGGTGGCCAGCGAGAGCGTGCCGGTGAGCAGGGACTCGGTCGTGCCGGCGACGTCGAGGGCGGCGCCGAGCAGCGGGTGGCGGACGGCGGCGAGACCGAGCCCGGCGGCGTTGCCGGCCCGGACGGTGAGCGTGGGCCAGTACCGCTCGCGCTGGAACGGGTAGGTGGGCAGGTCGACCAGGCGGGCCCCGGGGAGCACGGCCGTCCAGTCGACGGTGCCGCCGCCGACGTGCAGCGCGGCGAGCCCGGTGACCAGCGTGGTGTCCTCGTCGTGGTCGCGGCGGGACAGGGGTACGACGACGGCCGCGTCGACCAGGCCGGACAGCACGGCGTCCGGGCCGATCTCGGCGAACCGCGTCACGCCGGCTTCGGTGAGCCGGGACAGGGCGTCGCCGAAGCGGACGGTGTCGCGGACCTGCCGGACCCAGTACTCCGGGTCGGTGACGTCGCCGGCCGAGACGACCGGGACGCGCGGGGCGGCGAAGGCGAGTTGCGCGACGACCTGGCGGAACTCGTCCAGCATCGGCTCCATCAGGACCGAGTGGAAGGCGTGCGAGACGCGCAGGCGACGGTGCTTGGCGAACTTCGCGGCGACCGCGACGACGGCGTCCTCGACGCCGGAGAGCACGACCGACTCCGGGCCGTTGACGGCGGCGATGTCGACGCCCTCCTCCAGCACCAGCTGAACGTCCACTTCGGACGCGCGCACGGCGACCATCACGCCGCCTTCGGGCAGCGCGCCCATCAGCCGGGCGCGGGCCGCGACCAGCGTGCAGGCGTCGTCCAGGGTCAGGACCCCGGCGACGTGCGCGGCGGCGATCTCGCCGACCGAGTGCCCGGCGACGTGGTCCGGGCGCACGCCCCAGGTGTCGAGGAGCCTCGCCAGCGCGACTTCGAAGGCGAAGAGAGCGGGCTGCGCGAACTCCGTCCGGTCGATCCGGTCGTCGCCGAGGGCGTCACGCAGGTTCGGGAACCTCTCGACGATCTCGTCGAAGGCGGCCGCGAAGACCGGGTGCACCTCGGACAGGCGGCGGCCCATGTCCCGGTGCTGCGCACCCTGGCCGGAGAACAGGAACGCCGTCTCGCCGCGGACCGCGGACGCCGTGGTGACGCCGGGAGCCGCGCCCTTGCTGAGCCAGCCACGCAGGGCTTCGCGCAGGGTCGCGGAGTCCGGGCCGACGGCGGCCAGGCCGTGTTCGAACCCGGCGCGCGTCACGCCCGTGGACAGAGCGACGTCGGCGGCGGGTGTGCTGTCGGCCGTCGCGGCGAGAAGGCGCTCGACCTGGGCCCGCAACGCCCTCTCGGAGCGGGCCGACGCGAACCACGCCACGGGACCGGTGGTGGTCACGGACTCGACGGGTTCGGGTTCGGGAGCCTGCTCGACGATCGTGTGGGCGTTGGTGCCGCTGACCCCGAACGACGACACCGCCGCGCGGCGCGGGCGGCCGGTCTCGGGCCAGGACACCTGCTCGGTGACCGGGGTGACGGCGCCGGCGGACCAGTCCACCTGGGACGACGGCGTCTCGGCGTGCAGCGTGCGCGGCACTTCGCCGTGGCGGATCGCCATGACCATCTTGATGATCCCGGCGACCCCGGCGGCGGCCTGGGTGTGGCCGAAGTTCGACTTGACCGACCCGAGCAGCAGCGGCGTCTCGCGGTCCCTGCCGTAGGTGGCCAGCAGGGCCTGCGCCTCGATCGGGTCGCCCAGTTTCGTGCCGGTGCCGTGGGCTTCCACGACGTCGACGTCGTTCGTCGTCAGGCCGGACGCGGCGAGCGCGGAGCGGATCACGCGTTGCTGCGACGGTCCATTGGGGACGGTCAGGCCGCTGCTGGCGCCGTCGGAGTTCACGGCGGTGCCGCGCAGGACGGCGAGCACCGGGTGGCCGTGGCGCCGAGCGTCGGAAAGCCGTTCCAGGACGAGGATCCCGGCGCCTTCGGACCAGCCGACACCGTCGGCGCCGTCGGCGAACGCCTTGCAGCGGCCGTCCGGCGCGAGGCCGCCCTGCTTGCTGAACTCCGCGAACGCCTCGGGCGTCGCCATCACCGTGACACCACCGGCGAGCGCCAGGGAACACTCACCGGAGCGCAGGGACTGCGTCGCCCAGTGCGCGGCGACCAGCGAGGACGAACAGGCCGTGTCGACGGTGACCGAGGCGCCTTCGAACCCGAAGGCGTAGGCGATCCGGCCGGACAGCACGGCGGCGGTGTTGCCGGTGCCGGTGTGCCCTTCGACGGTCTCGCCGGACGCGGCGAGGAGTTTGCCGTAGCTCTGGCCGTTGGTGCCGACGAAGACGCCGGTGCGGCTGCCGCGCAGGCTCGCGGGGACGATCCGGGCGCGTTCGAGGGCCTCCCAGGTGACTTCCAGCAGCACCCGCTGCTGCGGGTCCATGGCGAGGGCTTCACGCGGGGAGATGCGGAAGAACCCGGCGTCGAAGCGGTCGGGCTCGTCGACGAAGCCGCCACGCCAGGCGTCGACGTCACCGAGGCTGACGGTGCTGCGGTCGACGCCGGCGAGCAGCGCGTCCCAGCCGCGGCCCGCGGGCAGCGGCCCGATCGCGTCGGTGCCGGCCGCGACGAGGTCCCACAGCTGCTCCGGCGAGGAGACGCCGCCGGGGAACCGGCAGCCGATCCCGATCACCGCGATCGGCTCGGTCGCGGCCGTCTCGAACTCGCGGACGCGCTGCCGGGACCGGTGCAGGTCGGCGGTGACGCGCTTGAGGTAGTCACGAAGCTGGCTCTCGCTAGCCATCCTGGCCTCTCGGTGTCGTCCGGACGGGTCCGGCGGCGCCGGATCCCGGGGCCGGGTCCGGATTCCGCATCGCGTGATTCAAACCCACCCCGCGCCCGCAAACCCTTAGTCTTTCCGGCCGCACCCGGCGGCCACACCGGCCGACACGCGCGCGGGAGTGGTCGATTCGGTCCGCGAGTCGGCCGCTCCCCCAGCGCCGCGGACCGCGCGCAACAGTAGGTAAATCACGGAAACACCGCTGTTACGGTCGCCCGGTCCGCGCGCCCCCCGTCCGTGAAAGGTGCTCGACCATGAGCCGAGATCGGCGCCCGATCCTCTTCGTCAGCTCGCCGGACAGCGGACTGATCAACCCCCAGCTGGTGCTGGCGGCCGAGCTGTCCCGGCGGGACGTGCCCGGCCTGTACTTCGCCACGAGCGACAACCGCCGTGAGGAGGTCGAAGCGATCGGCGCCGACGGGACCGGCAGCACGGTCGCGTTCCGGTCGCTCGGCGCGCCGATCCCCGAGCTGTCCTCGGGCGCCTGGGACGACGAGACCTACGCGGCCGTCACCCAGCAGTCGCGCTGGAAGGCGCACAAGGCGCTGATGCGCCAGACGTTCGACACGCGTTTCCGCAACGCTTCCTACCGCGCGCTCGAGAAGATCGTCCGCGAGGTCGAGCCGGCGCTGATGGTGATCGACTCCCTGCTGCACGCGGGTTTCGAGCTGGCCGTCACCTACGGGATCCCGTACGTCGTCAGCGCGCCGTTCTCGCCGAGCAACCTCGTCAACAAGCTCCCGAAGACCTTCCCGGCCCCGCACTCCGGGCTGCCGCTGGACATGACGCCCCAGCAGCGCCGGGAGAACAACGCCTTCCGCCGCCGCCGAGGCCGTCTCTTCATCGCGGATTCGCTGCTGCGCAAGCGGGTCGTCGAGTACGTCAAGTCCAACAAGGAGCTGGGCGTGTCCCGCCTGGCCGCGAAGTACACCTCGCGCATCGACCAGGCCCGGCTGGTGTTCAGCTACACGCTGGCCGAGCTCGACTACCCGCTCGAGGTCCCGGAGCACTTCCGGATGCTCGGCGCGATCCTGCCGCCGATCCCGGAGCTGCCGGACGAGCAGGACGTCAAGGGCTGGCTCGACCGGCACGAATCCGTGGTGTACATGGGGTTCGGCACGGTCGCCCGGCTGGGCGCGACCGAGGTCGCGAACCTCGTCGAGGTCGTGCGGCGGCTCTACGGCGACCACTCCGTGCTCTGGCGGCTGCCGGCCGCGGCCCACAAGCTCCTGCCGGACGACCTGCCGTCGAACCTGCGGATCGAGAAGTGGCTGCCGTCGCAGCTGGACGTCCTCGCCCACCCGCACGTGCGCGCCCACTTCACCCACGGTGGCGGCAACGGGTTCGTCGAAAGCCTCTACTTCGGCAAGCCGCTGCTGACCCGTCCGCTGTTCGTCGACTGCTACGACCAGGCCGTGCGCGGCCGGGACCTCGGCGTCGGCCTGGTGGTCGACCGGCCCGAGATCGTCGACGTCGACGACACCGTCGCGAAGCTGACCGAGGTGCTGCGGAACCCGGAGTTCACCACCCGGGCCCGGGAGATCGCCCGGCTGCAGCACGAGCCCGGCCGCGGCCGGGAAGCCGCCGCCGACCTGCTGCTGTCCCTCGTCGCGGACGAGCACGCCGCACCCTCACCCACCCCGTCGGCCCGGCTCGCCCGGTGACCGGCCGGCGCACCCGGAGGTATCGATGATCAAGGCCCAGGGGCTGGCCCGGACCTTCACCGCGCAGGGCCGCACGGTCGAGGCGGTGCGCGGGGTCGACCTGGACGTCGGCGCCGGCGAGATCGTGGCGTTCCTCGGCCCGAACGGCGCCGGGAAGACCACGACCATGCGGATGCTGACGACGTTGATCAAGCCGACGGCCGGCACGGCCACGATCGCCGGTGCCGACCTGCTCACCGAGCCGACGAGCGTGCGCCGGCACATCGGCTACGTCGCCCAGGGCGGCGGCACGGTCGAGGAGCGCAAGGTCAGCGAGGAGCTGGTGCTGCAGGGCCGGTTGTACGGCCTGAACAAGACCGACGCGACCGAGCGGGCGCGGGAGATCTCGCACCAGCTCGACCTCGACGGCCTGCAGGAGCGCCTCACGGTGACGCTCTCGGGTGGCCAGCGGCGCCGGCTCGACCTGGCGCTCGGCATGGTCCACAGCCCGACGCTGCTGTTCCTCGACGAGCCGACCACCGGCCTCGACCCGCAGAGCCGCGCCCACCTGTGGAGCCACATCCGGCGGCTGCGCGACGAGCAGGGCGTCACCGTGTTCCTCTCGACGCACTACCTCGACGAGGCCGACGCGCTGGCCGACCGGATCCAGATCATCGACAACGGCGTGATCGTCGCCGAGGACACCCCGGACGCGCTGAAGTCCCGGCTGCTCGGCGACGGCGTCGAGGTCACGGTGCCCGAGGAGCTCGCGGACCACGCCGAGCTCGTCGTCGCCGGGCTGGGTTCGGCGGAACGCCTCCGCCGCGACGGCGCGACCCTGCACTTCCAGGTCGCGCACAGCGAGGAGGTCCTCTCGCCGCTGGTCCGGGCGCTGGACCAGGCGGACATCCCGCTGGTCGCCCTGCGCGTCCAGCGCCCGACGCTCGACGACGTCTTCTTCACCCTCACCGGCCGGAGCCTGCGCGAGCCGGCCGCCGCCGGACTCGAACCCGACGGAGTGACCGATGCTGCGTGAAGCGATCCTGATCTACCGCAGCGAACTCGCGGTCACACTGCGGAACAAGCCGTACCTGATGATGGGCATGATCCAGCCGGTGCTGTACCTGGTGCTGTGCGGGCCACTGCTGGCGGTGCTGGTGACACGCGCGCCGGGCACCCCGGCGGGCACGTCGTGGGTGGACCTGACCCCGGCGCTGATCGTCCAGATCGCCGCGACCAACGGCATCTACGGCGGCTACATCCTGCTGAGCAACCTCCGCAACGGCACCCTGGACCGGCTGCGCGTCACCCCGGTCAGCCGGACGTCGCTGAGCCTGGGCAAGGCCCTGCCGTCGGTGACGCTGTCACTGATCCAGAGCGTGATCATCCTGGTCCTGGCGGGCGGCGTCTTCGGCGTCTCGCTGAGCGTCGTGGGTGTCCTGCTGGTGCTGGCGATCGCGGCGCTGACGTCGATGACGATCGCCTGCTGCTCGCACGCGATCGTGCTGAAGCTGAAGAACGAGGACGCGTTCTCGTCGCTGGTGAACATCGCGATCCTGCCGCTGACGCTGCTGTCGGGCATCCTGCTCCCGATCACCCCCGACCGCGCGCCGACGTGGCTCTACGTCCTCTCGCGTCTCAACCCCCTGGCGTACATCGTGGACATCAGCCGGGCGAGCTTCCGCGAGACGCTCCCGCTGGTCCCGACGTTGATGGGCGCGGTGATCATCATCGCGCTGGCGGCGTTGGCCCTGCGCTGGAACACCCGCACCTTCCAGACCGAAACCGCCTGAGTTTCGCTTCACAGCCGGGCCGGGGACACGTTCCCCGGCCCGGCTTTCTGCTGCCCGCACCGTGTCGGCCGTTCCGGTACCGGCAGGCTCGCGTACCCAGACAGTCGGCTCGCGTACCCAGACAGTCGGCTCGCGTACCCAGACAGTCGGCTCGCGTACCCAGACAGTCGGCTCGCGTACCCAGAGGGTCGGCTGGCGTACCTGGACAGTCGGCACAACGGAACGGGGCCGTCGGCGTTAGCCGGCGGCCCCGTTTCGGTCTTGGGGTTACGAGAGTTCGGAGTCGATCAGGCGGAACAGCTCGCCGTCGCTGGCCGAGTCCAGGGAGTCGAGGAACTCGTCGCCGCCGGCGTCCAGGCGGTCCAGCAGCGCGCGGAGGCGGGTGGTCAGGGTGGTCACCGCGGCCGGTGGGAGGTCCGGGGTTTCCGCCAGGTGCTCGAAGCGGGCCAGTTCGGCCAGGACGCGTTCCGCGGGGTCGGTCGCCTCGGGGCTCAGGAGGTCGCGCAGGTGCTCGCTCAGGTCGCGGGGGTTGGGGTGGTCGAACAGGACCGTCGCCGGGAGGGTGAGGCCCGTCGCGTAGCTGAGGCGGTTGCGCAGCTCCACCACCGTCAGCGAGTCGAAGCCGATCTCGGTGAAGCCGACGTCCGGGTCGATCGCCTGCGGGGTGTTGTGGCCCAGCACGCTGGCCGCCAGTTCGCGGACCAGCCCCAGCAGCTCCTTCTGCTGCGCCGCCGGCTCGAGGTCACCCAGCTGCGGCACGAACGACCGCAGGCCCTCTTCGCTGATCTTGGCCGTGCGGCGGACCTTCGGGACCAGGCCGTGCAGCACCGGCGGGACGACGTGGCCGCGCAGGATCGCGAGGTCCAGGGCCACCGGGACGATCGTGGCCGCGCCGGAGCGAACCGCCGCGTCGAACAGGGCCAAGCCCTCCTCCGGACGCAGGCGCCGCATCCCGGACTTCTCCAGCCGCTGCGCGTCGACGTCGGCGAGCGTGCCCGCCATGCCGTCCGCCTGGGCCCACGGCCCCCACGCCAGCGACAGCGCCGGCCGACCCTCGTCGCGCCGCTGTTCGGCCAGTGCGTCGAGGAACGAGTTGGCCGCGGCGTAGTTGCCCTGGCCGACGCCGCCGAGCAGGCCGCTCGCCGACGAGTACAGGACGAACGCCGAGAGGTCGAGTTCGCGGGTCAGGTCGTGCAGGTGCCAGGCGCCGTCGACCTTGGGGCGCAACACCTTCTTGAGCCGCGCCGGGGTCAGCGAGCCGACGACGCCGTCGTCGAGGACGCCGGCCGTGTGCACGACCGCCGTCAGCGGGTGGTCGACGGGCACCGACGCGAGCAGGTCCACGACGTCCTCGCGGTCCGACGTGTCGCACGCGGCGACCCGGACGTCGGCGCCGAGTTCCTTCAGCTCCGCCACCAGTTCCGCGGCTCCGGCGGAGCCGAGTCCGCGACGGCTGGCGAGCAGCAGGTGCCGGACGCCGTGGGTGGTGACGAGGTGCCGGGCCAGCAGGCGGCCCAGTCCCCCGGTGCCGCCGGTGACGAGCACCGTCCCGGCACCGAGGTCGAAGTCCGCAGCCGCCGCGGCAGGCGCTCGCACCAGGCGAGCCCGGTGCGGGACGCCGTCGCGGACCGAGATCTGGGTCTCCCCCGACGCCACGATCACCGGCAGCAGGTCCGCGTCGGAAGTCCCGAGGTCGGCCAGCAGGAACCGGCCCGGGTTCTCCGACTGCGCGGCCCGGACCAGCCCGTGCACCGCGGCAGCGACCGGGCCGCCGCCGCGGGTGACGAACACCGCCGGGACGCCGTCAAGGCCGTCGGCAGCCAGCAGGAGCTGCAACTGGTCCAGGACGGTCGTGGTCGCCCGGTGCGTGACGGCGGCCAGGTCGTCGCCCTCGGTCGCGACCGGGATGACGAGCACCGCGTCGTCGCTCGCCGCGGCCACCAGACCGGGCAGGTCGGCGTGCGTTTCGGCGTCCGGGAAACCCGCGGCGTCGCCGAGCACGAGCCAGCGGGCCGCCCGAGGCGACGGCGTTTCGGGCAGCGGCGTCCACTCCAGGTGGAACAGCGAGTCGGAGCCCGATTCCCGCGGCGCGACAGCGGCTTCGCCGAGCACCACCGTCTCCGCCGAGGCGACGAGCGCGCCGGCGGCATCGGTGAGGTCGAGCGTGATCGTGTCTTCGGCCGTGCGCCGGACGTGGACGCGAGCGGCCGCCGCGCCGGTGGCGTGCAGCGCGAACCGCGTCCAGCCGGTCGCCGCGCGGGACGTCGAATCCAGCAGCGACACGGCTTGCAGCGCCGCGTCGAGCAACGCCGGGTGCAGCCCGAACTTCGCGGCGTCGTCCTGCCGCTCGGCGGGCAGCGCGATCTCGGCGAACACCTCGTCCGCCCCCAGCCACGCCGTCCGCAGGCCGCGGAACGCGGCGCCGACGACGTGCCCGCGCTCGGCGAGCCCGTCGTAGAAGTCCGCGAGATCGACTTCGGTCGCGTCGGGCGGCCACGTCGGATCGACCGCGGGTTCGCCGGCCCCCATCGAGAGCCGGCCGGACGCCGTGCGCGTCCACGACGCCTCGCCGACACCCTCGGGCCGGGTCCAGATGGTTAGAATCCGGTCGCCCGCGGGGTTCGCGGCGCCGACGACGACCTGGGCGTGCACCCCACCGACTGGCGGGAGGGTCAACGGCGTCTCGATGGTCAGCTCGTCGACGACGTCGCAGCCGACCTCGTCACCCGCCCGCACGGCGAGTTCGACGAACCCCGCCTCCGGGAACACGATCGTCCCCTCGACGGTGTGGTCGGCGAGCCACGGCTGCACCTGCGGCGACAGCGCGCCGGTGAACAGGAACCCGCCGGACTCCGGCAGCGCGACCCCGGCGCCGAGCAACGGGTGCTCGGCGGAGTGCAGACCGGACAGGCGCAGGTCGCCGCCCGCGCCGTGGAACCCCTCGGGCCAGTACCGGTCGGCCGCGAAGGGGTAGGTGGGCAGGTCGACCGGGACTCCGCCGCCGAAGAACGCGGCCCAGTCCAGGGGCACGTTCCGGGCGTGCAAGCGGGTCAGCGCGGTGGTCAGCGCGCGGCACTCGTCGCCGTCGGCGCGAACGGCCGCGACGACCTCCCCCGTGTCCTCGGCCAGGCTGTCGGCCGCCATCGCGGCGGCGACGCCGTCCGGGCCGACGTCGAGGAACGTCGTCGCCCCCGCCTCGGCGAGCGTGGTGACGGCGTCCGCGAACCGCACGGCCTCGCGGGCCTGGCGCACCCAGTACTCCGGCGAGTCCAGCTCGGTCGCGAGGACGCCGGTGACGCCCGAGACGATCGGGATCGACGGCGCCGCGAATTCCAGCTCCGCCACGACCTTGCCGAACTCGTCCAGGGCGGGCTCGATCAGCGGCGAGTGGAAGGCGTGCGAGACCGACAGCCGCCGCGTCTTCGCGAAGTGCGCACCCAGCGCGAGCACGGCTTCTTCGGTGCCGGAGACGACGACGGACCGCGGGCCGTTGAGAGCGGCGATCGCGACGTCGTCGGTGAGCAGCGGCCGGACCTCGTCCTCGGTCGCCACGAGCGACAGCATCGCGCCGCCGGGCGGCAGGGCCTGCATGAGGCGACCGCGCGCGGCGACCATCCGGCACGCGTCGGCCAGGCTCAGCACGCCGGTGACGTGCGCGGCCGCGATCTCGCCGATCGAGTGTCCCGTCACGAAGTCCGCCCGCACGCCCCACGACTCGAGGAGCCGGTAGAGCGCGACTTCGAAGGCGAAGATGGCGGGCTGGGCGTAGCCGGTTTCGTTGAGCAGATCGGTCTGCATCACCTCGCGCAGCGGGCGGTCGAGTTCGACGTCGAGGTGGGCGAGCACGGCGTCGAGCGCGTCGGCGAACACCGGGTACGCGGCGGCGAGGTCGCGGCCCATGCCCGGGCGCTGGCTGCCCTGTCCGGCGAACAGGATCGCGAGCTTCCCGCCGGCCGGTCCGGCCGCGGTGGGCGCCCGGGTTCCGCGCGCCAGCACGGTGAGGCCGTCGAGGAGTTCGTCACGGTCGCCCGCGACGAGACCGGCGCGGTGGTCGAACTGCGTACGGCCCGCCAGCGCCGCGGCCAGGTCGGCGACGGCGACGTCCGGGTGCTCGGTGACGAACGAGGCGAGACGCTCGGCCTGCGCCGCGAGCCGCTCGGGCGTGCGAGCCGAGACCACCACGGGCACCGGACCGGCGACCGAAGCAGGCGTCGAGTCCAGGGCCGTGGCTTGTTCCAGGATCACGTGGGCGTTGGTGCCGCTGACACCGAACGACGACACACCCGCGCGACGCGGCCGCCCGGTCTCGGGCCAGTCCTGCTGGTCGGAAAGCAACGTGACGGCGTCCGGCTGCCAGTCCACTTTGGACGTCGGCGCGTCGAGGTGCAGGGTCTTCGGCAGCACGCCGTGGCGGATCGCCTCGACCATCTTGATCACCCCGGCGACGCCGGCGGCGGACTGCGAGTGGCCGATGTTGGACTTGATCGAGCCGAGCAGCAGCGGCCGTTCACGGCCGGTGCCGTAGGCGGCGATCAAGGCCTGGGCCTCGATCGGGTCGCCCAGCTGCGTGCCGGTGCCGTGCGCCTCGACGGCGTCGACCTCGGTGCCGGTCAGGCCCGCGTTGGACAGGGCCTGGCGGATGACGCGCTGCTGCGACGGCCCGTTGGGGGCGGTGAGGCCGTTGGACGCGCCGTCGGAGTTGACCGCGGTCCCGCGCACGACGGCGAGCGGGGTGTGGCCGTTGCGGACGGCGTCGGACAGGCGCTCCAGCAGGAGCAGCCCCGTGCCTTCGGACCAGCCGGTGCCGCCCGCGGCCTCGTCGAACGACCGGCAACGGCCGTCGGCCGCGAGGCCGCCCTGGTAGCTGAACTCGACGAACGCGCTGGGCGTCGCCATCACCGTGACACCGCCGGCGACGGCCAGGGAGCACTCCCCGGACGCCAGGGCCCGTGCGGCCATGTGCAGCGCGACCAGCGAAGACGAGCACGCGGTGTCGACGGTGACCGACGGCCCTTCGAGGCCGAAGAGGTAGGAGATCCGGCCGGACAGGACGCTCGTGGCCGCGCCGGTGAGCAGGTGCCCGGCGAGTTCCGGTGGCGGCGAGTAGCCGTTGCCGGAGCCGCCGACGTAGACGCCGGTGTCGCTGCCGCGCAGGCTGTCCGAGCCGATTCCGGCGCGTTCGAACAGCTCCCAGGCCGCTTCGAGCAGCTGGCGCTGCTGCGGGTCCATGGCGAGCGCTTCGCGGGGTGAGATGCCGAAGAAGCCGGCGTCGAAGTCTGCGACGCCGTCGACGAACCCGCCTTCCTGGACGTACGACATGCCGCCGCTGAGGCCGAGCAGATCCCAGCCGCGGTCGACGGGGAACTCCGTGATCGCGTCGGTGCCGTCGGCGACGAGGCGCCACAGGTCCTCGGGCGAGCGGACGCCGCCCGGGTAGCGGCAGCTCATGCCGACGATGACGATCGGGTCGCCGTCGACGATCCCCGACGCCGCCGGGGCGGCCGTGAGGTCGCCGCCTCCGAGCAGTTCGGTCGCCAGCAGGCGCGCGACGGCGTCCGGGCGCGGGTGGTCGAACACGAGCGTGGAGGGCAGCGTGAGGCCGGTCGCGGCGTTGATCCGGTTCCGCAGCTCCACCGAGGTGAGCGAGTCGAAGCCGAGGTCGCGGAACGGGCGGCGGGCCTCGATGGCGGCGCCGCCCGCGTAGCCGAGCAGGCCCGCGACCTGGTCGCGGACGAGGTCGAGCAGCGCGTCTTCGCGTTCACGCTCGGACAGCCCACGCAGCCGGTCCAGCAGCGCCGACGCGGTCGAGACGGCGTCGGCGGACGGCCCTTCCGCCAGTTCACGTACCTCGGGCAGTTCGTCGAGCAGCGTGCCCGCGCGGCGGGAGGTCAGGGCCGGGACGAACCGGTCCCACCGGACGTCGGCGAGCACGACGGCGGTGTCGTCGTGGGCGACGGCCTGGCCCAGCGCGAGCAGCGCCTGGTCCGGGTCGAGGGGAGGCAGGCCGCGGGCTCGCAGGAACTCGGCGGTCTCTTCATCGGCGGCGACGCCGGTGCCGGCCCACGCGCTCCAGGCGATCGACGTCGCGGCCAGGCCGCGGTCGCGGCGGTGGCGGGCCAGGGCGTCCAGGCCGGTGTCGACGGCGGCGCGGTCGCGCTGGCCTTCGGCGCCCCAGATCGCGGACACCGACGAGAACAGCACGAACGCTTCGAGGTCGTGGTCGTGCAGCACGTCGTCGAGGAGGACGGCGGAGTCGTAGGCACCGGCTTCCGCCATCCCGGCGGTGTGCAGCACGGCGGTCAGGGGCCGATCCTCGGGCACGGTGGCGAGCAGGGCGGTCAGCGCGTCGCGGTCGGCGAGGTCGTCCGGGCCCGCGTGCAGGACGTGGGCGTCGGTGAGCCAGCGGGTGACGTGCTCGCCGAACCCTTCGTGGCCGCCGGTGACCAGGACGGTGCCGTGCGGGCGCCACGGCTCGGCCGCTCCCCCGGCCGCGGAGCGGACCAGACGGCGGCCGAACAGGCCGGAGGCACGCACGGCGACCTGGTCTTCGGGCCCGCCGACGGCGGCGGCGAACCGGGCCGTGGCCCGGGCGTCAAGCATCTCGGGCAGGTCGATCAGGCCGCCCCAGGCGCGCGGGAATTCCAAGGCCAGCACCCGCCCGGCGCCCCAGAGCGCGGCGCGGGCGGGGTCGCGCACCGGCTCGGACCGGCCGACCGACACCGCGCCGCGGGTGACGCACCACAGCGGCACGACGGCTTCGGCCTCGGCCAGGGCCTCGGTGAGCGCGGCCGTCGTCGCGAAGGACGTCCCGTCGAGGTCGAGCAGCGAGAGGACGCCGGTGTAGTCCTGACCCGGCAACGCGTCGCGCAGCGCGTCGACGGCGTCGGCCTCGACGCGGACCTGGACGGCGTTCAGCGTGTCGAGGGCTTCCGCGATGTCGGCGGGCAGGTCGGTGGGGACGAGCGCGAGCCACCGGCCCGGCGCGGACGTCTCGGCCGACAACGGCTTCCACGTGATGCGGTAGCGCCAAGCGTCCACAGCGGACTGTTCGCCGCGGCGGCGTCGCCACGACGAGAGCGCGGGCAGCACCCGGGTGAGCGCGTCCTCTTCGACGTCGAGGGTGGTGCTGAGCGCGGCGAAGTCGGCGTCGTCGACGGCGGTCCAGAACTCCGCCTCCGCCGGGTCCGCGGCCGTGTCGGCCGAAGCGGGCTCGGGCCAGTAGTACTCGTGCTGGAAGGCGTAGGTGGGCAGCGGGACGATGTGCGCGCCGGTGGCCAGCAGCGTCTTCCAGTCCGGGCTGACGCCGCGGACGTGCGCCTCGGCGACCGAGGTCAGGAACCGGTCGAGGCCGCCGTTGTCACGGCGCAGCGTGCCGGTGACGACCGCGCGGGCCTCGGCGGATTCGGCGGTGTCCTGGATCGCGACGGCCAGCACCGGATGCGAGCTGATCTCGAAGAAAACCTGGTACTGCAAGGAAAGCAGCTCACGGACGGCGTCTTCGAAGCGGACGCGCTGACGCAGGTTCCGGTACCAGTAGGCGGCGTCCATCTTGGTCGTGTCGAGCCAGTCGCCGTCGACCGTGGAGAAGAACGGGATGTCCGACTGGCGCGGCGCGAGCCCGGCCAGCGCGGTGTGCAGCTCCTGCTCGATCAGCTCGACGTGCGCGGAGTGCGACGCGTAGTCGACGTCGACGCGGCGGACGCGGATCTCGGCCGTCGTCAGCTCGGCGATGAGCTGCTCCCCCGCCTCCGGGTCCCCGGCGACGACGACGGACGACGGGCTGTTGACCACGGCGACCGACAGCTTGTCCGCATAGGCCTCGAGCCGCGTTTCGACGTCGGCGACCGGCAGCGCCACCGAAATCATGCACCCGGCACCGGCCAGCCGGCGGGCGATGGCCTGGCTGCGCAACGCGACGACGCGGGCGGCGTCGGCCAGGCTCAGCGCGCCGGACACGCACGCGGCCGCGATCTCGCCCTGGGAGTGACCGACGACGGCGTCCGGCCGGATCCCGGCGGACTGCCAGAGCGCGGCCAGGCCGACCATCACGGCGAACGACGCGGGCTGGATGACGTCGACCCGGTCCAGCTTGGGCGCGTCGGCGGCACCGCGCAGGACGGCGGTCAGCGACCAGTCGACGTGGGCGGACAAGGCTGCGTCGCACTCGGCGATCCGGGCCGCGAACACCGGCGACTCGGCCAGGAGCCGCGCGCCCATGCCGGCCCACTGCGCGCCCTGGCCGGGAAAGACGAAGACGATCTGGCCGTCGACGTCGGCGGCGCCGGTGGTCACCGCTGGGTCCGGGGTGCCGGAGGCGAGTGCCGCGAGGCCCACGCGGGGGTCGTCGGCGACGATCACCGCGCGGTGGTCGAGGGCGGCGCGGGACGCGGCCAGCGACCACGCGAGGTCGGGCGCGTCGAGGTCGCCGTCGCCGAGGTGGGCGAGCAGTCGGGCGGCCTGGGCTTTCAATGCGGCTTCGGTGCGGCCGGCCAGGACGAACGGGCGGACCCCGGCGGGCGCGACTTCCCCGCCGGTCGCTTCGGCGGGCGCGGCCTGTTCGAGGATGACGTGGGCGTTGGTACCGCTGATGCCGAACGACGAGACGGCGGCGCGGCGCGCGCGGTCCACCTCCGGCCAGGCGGTGTTCTCGGTGACGACCTCGACGGCGCCCGCGGTCCAATCGACCTGCGACGACGGGCCGTCCAGGTTGACCGACTTCGGCACCACGCCGTGGCGCAGCGCCTGGACCATCTTGATCACGCCCGCGACGCCGGCGGCGGCCTGGGTGTGGCCGATGTTCGACTTCACCGACCCGAGCAGCAGCGGCGTCTCGCGGCCGCGGCCGTAGGTGGCCAGCAGGGCCTGCGCCTCGATCGGGTCACCCAGCGGCGTGCCGGTGCCGTGGCCTTCGACGACGTCCACATCGGACAGTCCGAGGCCGGCGCCGGTCAGCGCCTGGCGGATGACCCGCTGCTGCGACGGGCCGTTGGGGGCGGTGATGCCGTTGGACGCGCCGTCCTGGTTGACCGCGGATGCACGCAGCAAGGCCAGGACTTCGTGGCCGTTGCGGCGCGCGTCCGACAGGCGCTCCAGCATGACCAGGCCGACACCCTCGGACCAGCCGACGCCGTCCGCGGCGTCCGCGTAGGACTTGCAGCGGCCGTCGCGCGCGAGGCCACCCTGCGCGGAGAAGTCGACGAACGAGCCCGGCGTCGCCATGATCGTGACACCGCCGGCGAGGGCCAGGTCGCAGTCCCCCGCGCGCAGCGCCTGCGCGGCCCAGTGCATCGCGACCAGCGACGACGAGCACGCCGTGTCGATCGTGACGGCCGGGCCTTCGAGGCCGAGCGAGTAGGAGACGCGGCCGGACATGACGCTGCCCGCGGTGCCGACGCCGAGGAAGCCGAGGGCCTCTTCGGGGAACTGGGCACCCTGGCCGTAGTCGTGGTACATCACGCCGGCGAAGACGCCGGTTTTGCTGCCGCGCAACGAAAGCGGGTCGACGCCCGCGCGTTCGATGGCCTCCCACGACGTCTCCAGCAGGAGTCGCTGCTGCGGGTCCATCGCCAGGGCTTCGCGCGGCGAGATGCCGAACAGACCGGGGTCGAACTTCCCGGCACCATCGACGAAACCGCCTTCGCGGACGTACGAGCGGCCGCGCTCGGAGCCGAACAGGCTGTCAAGGTCCCAGCCGCGGTCCTCCGGGAACCCGGCGATGCCGTCCCCGCCGTCGAGGACGAGGTCCCACAGGTCTTCCGGCGACCGCACGCCGCCCGGGTAGCGGCACGCCATCGACACGATCGCGACCGGTTCCTGCTCCGCCGACTCCAGCTCCTCGACCCGCTTGCGCGTCTTGGCGAGGTCGGCGGTGACCCACTTGAGGTATTCGACGAGCTTCTTGTCCTCGGTCATGGCGGCCTCAGCCTTCCTGGTCGAAGGGGGACCCGGGTGCGTCACCGAGCCGGCCCAGTTCGTTGTCGATGAAGGCGAACACCTCGTCGGTGCTGGCCGCGTCGATCCGGTCGGTGACGTCTTCGGGCGCGGCCGCGCCGCCGATCTTCGCCAGGATCCGGCGCAGCCGGGCCGCGACCTCGGCCTGGGCGACGTCGTCGGCCGAGCTGGCCTCCATCAGCTCGTCGAGCCGGTCGAGCTCCGCCGGCAACGACGTCGCCGCGGCGGGAGCGGGCGCGAGCTCGGTCCGCAGGTACCGGGCGAGCCCGGCCGGGGTCGGGTAGTCGAAAACGAGCGTCGCGGACAGCGTCAGGCCGGTGGCCGCGGCCAGGCGGTTGCGGAACTCGACGGCGGTCAGCGAGTCGAAGCCGAGTTCGCGGAACTCGAGGCCGCCGTCGATCCGGTCGGCCGGGTGGCCGAGCACGGCCGACACCTGGGCGCGTACGAGCGTCAGCAGCGTCCGGTCCTGCTCGTTCTCCCGCATCCCGGCGAGCTTCAGGCGCAGGTCGCCGGCCGCGGCCCGGTCGGCCTCGGCGGCGGCGCTGCGCCGGCCCGGACGGCCGATCGGCCGCAGCAGCCAGGGCAGCTCACCGCGCGTACGCAGCACCGGCAGGTCGACGAGCACCGGCACGAGCGCCGACTCGGTCGACGCCACGGCGCGGTCGAACAGCTCCGCACCCTGCTCACGCCCGAGCGGCGGCATCCCGCCGCGGACCATGCGTTCGCGCTCGGCGTCGGTCAGGTCGCCCGTCATCCCGGTGTCCCAGGCGCCCCAGGCCAGCGACAGGCCGGGCAGGCCCCGGTCGCGGCGCAGGTCGGCGAGGGCGTCGAGGAACGCGTTGGCCGCCGCGTAGTTCGCCTGACCCGGCGTGCCGATGGTGCCGGCGACCGAGGAGAACAGGACGAACCCTTCCAGCGGCAGGTCGGCGGTCAGCTCGTGCAGGTGCCAGGCGGCGTCGAGCTTCGGCGCGAACACCGTGTCCAGGCGCTCGGCCGTCAGCGAGCCGACGACGCCGTCGTCGACCACCCCGGCGGTGTGCACGACAGCGGTGAGCGGATGCTCGGCCGGGATGCCCGCCAGCAACGCGGCCAGGGCGTCGCGGTTAGCGACGTCGCAGGCCTCGACGCGGACGTCGGCCCCGGCGGTCTCGAGTTCGGCGACCAGCTCGGCGACGCCGTCGGCGGCCGGGCCGCGGCGGCTGGCCAGCAGCAGGTGCCGGGCGCCGCGGCTGACGAGGTGCCGGGCGAAGACCCGGCCCAGGCCACCGGTACCGCCGGTGATGAGCACGGTGCCGTCGGGGTCCCAGGTCGTCTCGGTGGTCTCCAGGGTCGCGCGGGCCAGGCGGGCCACGTTGAGGACGCCGTCGCGCAGGACGAGCTGAGGTTCGCCGGTAGCGACCGCGGCACGCAGCGCGTCCGCGTCGGGCTCGTCGACGTCCAGGAGCACGAACCGGCCGGGGTCCTCCGACTGGGCCGAGCGCACCAGGCCCCAGACGGCGGCGGCCGCGACGTCGGTGCGGCCCGGACCGGCGGCACCGCGCGTCACGAACACGACCTTGGTGGCCGAGTCCGTCTGGAGCTGGTCGAGCACCGACGCGGTGAGCGCGTGCGCAGAGGCTCCGGCGTCCGCTTCACCGGCCACCGGGACGGCGACCACTCCGGCACCGGACGCCACGGCGGCGGCCAGGTCCGGGTGGGAGTCGCAGCCCAGGGTCTCGGCCAGGCCGAAGCCGTCGCCGACCACGGCCCAAGTGCCGTCGTCCGGCTCGGGAACCGGGACGGGCAGCCAGTTCAGGCGGAACAGCGGGTCGGCCGCGTCCGGCGCGGTGGCCGCGCGGAGGGTGACGCCGGTGGCGGACAGGACGGGCTTGCCCGCCTCGTCGGCGATGGTCAGGGACACGGAGTCGCCGCCGGCGGGCGAGATCCGGACGCGGGCGCGGCTCGCGCCGGCCGCGTGCAATGACACGCCGGTCCAGGCGAACGGCAGCCCGGCCGGAGCGCCTTCGCCGAAGCCGATGGCTTGCAGGGCGGAGTCGAGCAACGCCGGGTGCAGCCCGAACCGCGCGGCCTCCTGGCCCTCGGGCAGCGCCAGCTCGGCGAAGACGTCGGCGCCGTCCTGCCAGACGCGGCTGAGGCCCTGGAACGCCGGCCCGTAACCGAATCCGGCCTCGGCGGACGTTTCGTAGAAGCCCGTCAAGTCCACTTCGGACGCTTCGGCGGGCGGCCAGGTCTCGGGGATCGGCTCGGCGGCCACCGCCTGCGGCGCCAGCGTGCCGGTCGCGTGGCGGACCCACTCGTCGCTGTCGTCGGCGCGGGAGGAGATCGTCAGCTCGCGACGGCCGCCTTCGTCCGGCTCCCCCGCGGACAGCTGCAGGACGACGGCGCCGTCCGGCTCGAGGACCAGGGGCACGGACAGGGTCAGGTCGGCCACCGACGCGCAGCCGACCTCGTCGGCTGCACGCACGGCCAGTTCGAGGAAAGCCGCGCCCGGGAACAGGATCCGGCCGCCGATGACGTGGTCGCGCAGCCACGGCTGGGTGGCTGCGGACAGCCGGCCGGAGAACAGGACGCCGAGCGAGTCGGCCAGCGTCACGGTCGCGCCGAGCAGCGGGTGGCCCGTCGGTGCGAGGCCGAGGCCGGTGGCGTCGCCCCCGGCGGCCGGCAGCGGCCAGAACCACTCGTGCTGGAACGCGTACGTCGGCAGGGCGACGCGGTGCGCGCCGGCGAAGTAGTCGTCCCAGCCGACGGCGACGCCGGCGACGTGCAGCCGCGCGATCGCCTCGGTGACCGCGACGGCTTCGTCACGGTCCTTGCGCAGCAACGGGATCACGCTCGCGGACGGCTCGTCGACGGACGCGGACAGGGTCGCGTCCGGGCCCACCTCGGCGAAGACGGTGACCCCGGCTTCGGTGAGCCGCTCGACCGCGTCGCCGAAGCGGACGGTGTCGCGGATCTGGCTGACCCAGTACTCCGGCGACGTGACGTCCCCGGCCGAGACGACCGGCACGCGCGGCTTCGCGAACTCCAGGTTCGCCACGACCTCGCCGAACTCGGCGAGCATCGGCTCCATCAGGACGGAGTGGAAGGCGTGCGACACCCGCAGGCGGCGCTGCTTGGCGAACTTCGACGCCACCGCGACGACGGCGTCCTCGTGCCCGGACAAGACCACCGAGCCCGGGCCGTTGACGGCCGCGACGTCGACGCCCTCGCCGAGCAGCGGCAGGACGTCCGACTCGGACGCGCGCACCGCGACCATGACACCGCCGGTCGGCAACGCGCCCATGAGCCGGGCGCGGGCGGACACCAGGGCGCACGCGTCGGGCAGGGAGAGCACGCCGGCCACGTGGGCGGCGGCGATCTCGCCGACGGAGTGCCCGGTCACGAAGTCCGGGTGCACGCCCCAGGACTCCAGGAGGCGGAACAAGGCGACCTCGAAGGCGAACAGCGCGGGCTGCGCGAACTCCGTGCGGTCGATCAGGTCCGCGTCGCCCAGTGCGTCGCGGACAGCCGGGTCGAGCTGGGCGAGGATCTCGTCGAACGCGCCCGCGAACACCGGGTACACCTCGTGCAGGCGGCGGCCCATGCCGATCCGCTGCGAGCCCTGCCCGGCAAAGAGGAACGCGACCGGCGGGGCGACCCGCGCCTCACCACGCACCACTCCGGCGGGGGTCTCACCGGTGGCCAGGTCACGCAGGCCGCTGACCAGGCCGTCGAGGTCGTCGGCGACGACGGCCGCGCGCTGGGCCAGCGCCGCGCGCGTCACCGCGGCGGAGTAGGCGAGGTCGGCCGGGGCGAGGGTCTCGTCGGCCTCGATCCGGTCGGCCAGGCGTGCGGCCTGGGACCGGAGGGCCTCCGGAGTCCGCCCGGAGACGACGACGGGCACCGGGCGGGACACCGGGCTCACGGCACGCGGCGCGGGCCGGTCGGCCGGGGCGGGCTGCTCCAGGATGACGTGCGCGTTGGTGCCGCTGATGCCGAACGACGACACCGCGGACCGGCGGACGCGGTCCACCTCGGGCCAGGAAGTGTTCTCCGGCACCAGCGAGACCGCGCCTTCGGTCCAGTCCACGTGGGTCGACGGCTCGGCCGAGAACCGGGACTGCGGGACGACGCCGTGGCGCATGGCCTGCACCATCTTGATCACGCCCGCGACACCGGCGGCGGCCTGGGTGTGGCCGATGTTCGACTTCACCGAGCCCAGCAGCAGCGGCGTCTCCCGGTCACGGCCGTAGGTGGCCAGCAGGCTCTGGGCCTCGATCGGGTCGCCCAGAGGCGTCCCGGTGCCGTGGCCTTCGACGACGTCCACATCGGACACCGACAGCCCGGAGACCGACAGCGCCTGGCGGATGACTCGCTGCTGTGACGGGCCGTTCGGGGCGGTCAGGCCGTTGGACGCGCCGTCCTGGTTGACGGCGGAGCCGCGCAGCACGGCGAGGACTTCGTGGCCGTTGCGACGCGCGTCGGACAGGCGTTCCAGCATGACCAGGCCGACCCCTTCGGCCCAGCCGACGCCGTCGGCGGAGTCGGAGAACGACTTGCACCGGCCGTCACCGGCCAGGCCGCCCTGCGCCGAGAAGTCCACGAACGCGCCCGGCGTCGCCATCACGGTCACGCCGCCGGCGAGCGCCAGCTCGCAGTCACCGGCCCGCAGCGCCTGCGCGGCCCAGTGCATCGCGACCAGCGACGACGAGCACGCCGTGTCGATCGTGACCGCCGGGCCTTCCAGGCCCAGCGCGTAGGAGACGCGGCCGGACATCACGCTGCCCGCGGTGCCGATCCCGAGGAAGCCGAGGGCCTCTTCCGGGAACTGCACACCCTGGCCGTAGTCGTGGTACATCACCCCGGCGAAGACGCCGGTGCGGCTGCCCCGCAGCGAAACGGGGTCGACGCCGGCGCGTTCGATCACTTCCCAGGACGTCTCCAGGAGGAGGCGTTGCTGCGGGTCCATCGCCAGCGCTTCGCGCGGCGAGATCCCGAAGAGCCCAGGATCGAAGCTTCCCGCACCACCGAGAAAACCGCCTTCACGAACATAAGAACGTCCCCGATCCGCCCCGAAGAGGCCACTGAGGTCCCAGCCGCGGTCGGCTGGGAAGGGTCCGACGCCGTCGCCGCCGGTCAGGACCATGTCCCACAGGTCCTCCGGCGACGTCACGCCGCCGGGGTAACGGCAGGCCATCGACACGATCGCGATCGGCTCGTCGGCCACTGGCGTGGTCGTGGTCCGCGCGCGCAGCACCGGCGCGGCGTCCGCGCCGGACAGCTCGTCGCGGAGGTACCCGGCCAGCACGACCGGCGTCGGGTGGTCGAAGACCAGCGTCGCGGGCAGCCGCAGGCCGGTCGCGGAGGCGAGGTGGTTGCGGAACTCGACCGCGGTCAGCGAGTCGAAGCCGAGGCCGCGGAACTCGCGGGCGACGTCGACGGTGGCGGCGTCGAACCCGAGCACCGCGGCGACCTGCGCGCGGATGACGTCGAGCAGCACCTTCTGCTGCTCCCCCTCGCGCAGGCCGGACAGCCGGTCGCGCAGCGCGTTCGCGGTCGGCGTCGACCGGCCCGCACCGCGGCGGCCCGGGCGGCCGACCGGGCGCACCAGCCACGGCGGCTCGGCCTGCGAGCGGATCAGCGGCAGGTCCATCAGCACCGGCACCAGGGCCGGTTCGCCGGATTCCAGGGCGCGGTCGAACAGCTCGCAGCCCTGCTCGACCGGCAGCGGCGGCATGCCCGCGCGGGTCATCCGCTCGCGGTCGGCGTCGGTCAGGGTGCCGGTCATGCCGGTCTCCCACGCGCCCCACGCGAGTGAAGTCGCGGCCAGGCCGCGGTCGTGCCGGTGGGCGGCGAGCGCGTCGAGGAAGGTGTTGGCGGCGGCGTAGTTCGCCTGGCCCGGCGAGCCGATCGTGCCGGCCACCGAGGAGAACAGCACAAACGCGGCGACGTCGCCGGCCAGCTCGTGCAGGTGCCACGCGGCGTCGGCCTTCGGGCGCAGCACGGTGTCGAGGCGGTCGGCGTCGAGGGAGCCGATGACGCCGTCGTCGAGGACACCGGCGGCGTGCACGACGGCCGTGAGCGGCCGGTCGGCCGGGATGCCGGCGAGCAGCGCGGCGACGGCGTCGCGGTCGGCGAGGTCGCAGGCCTCGACGCTGACCTCGGTGCCGTGCGCGGCGAGTTCGGCGACCAGCTCGACGAGCCCGTCGGCGGCACCGCCGCGACGGCTGGCCAGCAGGACGTGCCGGGCGCCGTACTCGGCGGCGATGTGCCGGGCGAACACCCGGCCCAGGCCACCGGTACCGCCGGTGATGAGCACGGTGCCGTCGGGGTTCCAGGCGGCACTTTCACGTGAAAGTGCCGCATTCGGACGGCCGAGGCGGGCGACGCGGGCGGTGCCGTCGCGCAGCAGCAGCTGGGGTTCGCCGGTGGCCACCGCGGCGGGCAGGCCGGGCAGGGACACGTCGTCGACGTCGGCGAGCACGAACCGGCCCGGGTCCTCCGACTGGGCCGAGCGCACGAGGCCCCAGGCGGCGGCCGCGGCGAGGTCCGTCGGGGCGGTGCCGACGGCGCCGTGGGTCACGAAGACGACCCGGCCGAGGCCGCGTTCACTCGCGGCCTGCACCACGGCCAGGACGTCGGCGGTGACGCGGCGGAGAGCGTCGGGAACGTCTCCGGTGCCGTGGACCGGGACGACGAGGACGTCCGGGTCCGCGGCCAGGGCGGCGTCGAGGTCCGGGTACTCCGGGCCGAGGTCGCCGAGGCGGGTGTCGCGGCCGAGCACGGCCCACAGGCCGTCCGCTTCGCCGGCGGGCACCGGCAGCGGCACCCAGTCCAGGCGGAACAGCGGCTCGGGACCGGAGGCGGCCTGGGTCGTCGCACGCAGCGTCAGGGCGTCGACCGAGAGCACGGGCGCGCCGGACTCGTCGGTCAGGGTGAGCGCGACGGCGTCGTCGGCGGCCCGGGTGATCCGAGCGCGGACCTTCTCCGCACCGGTCGCGTGGAGCACGGCGCCGGCCCAGGAGAACGGCAGGCCGCCAGGGACGGAGTCCACAAAGGACACCGCTTGCAGGACCGAGTCGAGCAGGGCCGGGTGCAGGCCGAACGCGTCGGCGTCCTCGCCGGGCAGCTCCGCCTCGACGAAGACTTCGCCGTCGCGCAGCCAGACGCGCTGCAGGCCCTGGAACTCCGGGCCGTACGCGAACCCGGCACCGGCGAAGTTGTCGTAGAACGCGGTGAGGTCGACCGGCTCGGCGCCGGACGGCGGCCACTCGATGTCCGGTGCGGCGGTCGGCAGCGTGCCGGGGGCGACGATGCCGGTGCCGTGGCGGACCCATTCGGCGTCCGGGCCCTCGGCTCGCGACGAGACGCCGACCTCGCGACGGCCCGAAGCGTCAGGGGCGCCGACGACGAGCTGCACCAGGCTGGCGGTGTCATCGAGCACGAGCGGCGCGGCGACGGTGAAGTCCTCGACCTGGCCGCAGCCGACCTGGTCCCCGGCCCGCACGACCAGCTCCAGGAAACCGGCGCCCGGGAACAGGACCTGACCGCCGATGACGTGGTCACCCAGCCAGGGCGTCGTCTTCAGTGACAGCCGGCCGGAGAACACCAGGTCACCGGACCCCGCGACCTCGGTGATCGCGCCGAGCAGCGGGTGCCCGGCCGCGGTCAGGCCGAGGCCGCCGAGCTGGCCCGCGCCGGCCACGAGCCGCGGCCAGAAACGCTGCCGCTGGAACGGGTAAGTGGGCAGTGCGACGCGCCGGGCGCCGGTGCCCTCGAACAGCGCGGCCCAGTCGACGGAAACGCCGGCGGTGTGCAGCGCGGCCAGCGCGGTGACGGCGGCCGTCTCCTCGTCGCGGCCGGCGCGCAGCACTGGTGCGAGGACCTGGTCGTCGCCGTCGACGAGGGCGGTGAGCACGGCGTCCGGGCCGAGTTCGACGAACGCGCTGACGCCCGCGTAGGTGAGCCGGGTGACGGCGTCGGCGAAGCGGACGGTGCCGCGGACCTGGCCGACCCAGTACTCCGGCGACGTGACATCGCCGTCGCACACCACCGGGACGTCCGGCTCGGCGAAGGTCAGCGTCTCGGCGACCGCGCGGAACTCGGCGAGCATCGGGTCCATCGCCGCGGAGTGGAAGGCGTGGGACACGGTGAGCCGCTTGGTCTTTTCGAACCGCGCGGCGACGGCCAGCACGGCATCCTCGACACCCGAGAGCACGACGGCCTCGGGTCCGTTGACGGCGGCGAGCGAGACGTCGTCGTTGAGGAACGGCCGGATGTCGTCTTCGGTGGCCCGGATCGCCACCATCGCGCCACCCGAAGGCAGGGCCTGCATCAGGCGGGCACGGGCGGCGACGAGCGTGCAGGCGTCGGCGAGGGACAGCACGCCCGCGCAGTGGGCGGCCGCGATCTCGCCGACCGAGTGCCCGGCGAGGAACGCGGGCCGCACGCCCCACGAGCGCACGAGCCGGAACAGGGCCACTTCCAGCGCGAACAGCGCGGGCTGCGCCCAGCCGGTCTCGTCGAGCGCGGCCGCGTCTTCGCCGAAGACGACGTCGCGCAGCGGGCGCGGCAGCTCCGTGTCGAGGTGGGCGCAGACGGCATCGAAGGCGTCCGCGAACACCGGGAAACGCTCGTAGAGCCCGCGGCCCATGCCGAGCCGCTGCGAACCCTGGCCGGTGAAGAGGAACGCGGCCGTGCGCTCGCGGGCGACGCCACGGGCGACCTGGTCGCCGGGGGCGAGCAGCACCGCGCGGTGCTCGAACGCCGCCCGCGTCGTGACCAGGGAGAATCCAGTGTCGATCGGGTCGAGGTCGCGGGGCAGGGCCGCGAGCTGCGCGTCCAGGGCGGCTTCGGACCGGCCGGACAGCACCCACGGCACGACACCCGGGGTGACGTCGCGGCGCGGTTCGACCGGCACGGAGACGGGCGCCTGCTCGATGATCACGTGGGCGTTCGTGCCGCTGAGGCCAAAAGAGGACACAGCCGCGCGGCGCGGGTGGCCGTTCTCGCGCCACTCGGTCGCCTCGGTGACCAGCCGGATGTCGCCGCCCGTCCAGTCCACATGGGACGACGGCTCGGTGACGTGCAGCGTCGCGGGCACGAGTTCCCGTTGCAGGGCAAGGACCATCTTGATGATCCCGGCGACACCGGCCGCGGCCTGGGTGTGCCCGAGGTTGGACTTGACCGAGCCGAGCAGCAGCGGCCGCTCGCGGTCCCGGCCGTACGCGGCGAGCAGCGCCTGGGCCTCGATCGGGTCGCCCAGGGTGGTGCCGGTGCCGTGGCCTTCGACGACGTCCACTTCGGACGGCTGCAGCCCGGCCGACGCGAGCGCCTGCCGGATCACGCGCTGCTGCGAGGGCCCGTTCGGGGCGGTGAGGCCGTTGGACGCGCCGTCGGAGTTGATGGCCGAGCCGGCGACGATCGCCAGGACGTCGTGACCGTGGCGACGCGCGTCGGACAGCCGCTCGACGACGAGGACGCCGACGCCTTCGGACCAGCCGGTGCCGTCGGCGGAGTCGGAGTAGGCCTTGCAGAGGCCGTCCGGCGCGAGGCCGTTCTGGCGGCTGAAACCGACGAAGCTGACCGGCGTGGACATCACCGTGACGCCCCCGGCGAGGGCGAGTTCGCACTCGCCGGCACGCAGGGCCTGGGCGGCGAGGTGCAGCGCGACCAGCGACGACGAGCACGCCGTGTCGATCGTCATGGCCGGGCCTTCGAGGCCGAGCGCGTAGGACAGCCGGCCGGAGACGACGCTCGCCGCGACGCCGGTGCCCGCGTGGGCCTCGACGTCGGTGGCGGAGTTGACGATCACCCCGGCGTAGTCCTGGCCGTTGGTGCCGACGAACACGCCGGTGCGGCTGCCGCGCAGGCCGCTCGGGTCGATGCCGGTCCGCTCGACGGCCTCCCACGACGTCTCCAGCAGCAGCCGCTGCTGCGGGTCCATGGCGAGGGCTTCACGCGGGGAGATGCCGAAGAACTCCGGGTCGAACTCGGCCGCGTCGGGCAGGAAGCCGCCGCGGTCGACGTAGCTGCTCCCCCGGCCCTGGCCGCCGAGGGCGGTCATGTCCCAGCCGCGGTCGGCGGGGAAGCCCGTGATCGCGTCGCGCCCGTCGGCGAGGAGGTCCCACAGGTGTTCCGGGGTCCGGACGTCGCCGGGGAAGCGGCAGCTCATGCCGACGATGACGATCGGGTCGTCGGTGACCAGGCCGGGCGTCAGGGCGACGGGCAGGTCGGTGCCGTCCCCGATCAGCTCGCCGAGCAGGAATTCGGCCAGGGCGGCCGGGTTCGGGTGGTCGAAGACGAGGGTGGCGGGCAGGCTCAGGGCGGTCGCGGTTTCCACGCGGTTGCGCAGTTCGATGGCGGTCAGCGAGTCGAAGCCGAGGTCGGAGAACGCCCGCGTGGCGCCGATTTCGCCGGTGCCGGTGTGACCGAGGACGGCCGCGACGTGGTCACGCACGAGGTCCAGCAGCACGGTGACGCGCTCGGCCGCGGGCGAGGTGAGCAGGCGTGTGGCCAACGCGCTGGTGCCGGGCGCCGGGGCCGAGTCCAGTTCGGCGACCACGCGGCGGACCGCGGGGAGGTCGGCCAGGAGCGGGCTGCGGCGGATGCTGAGCAGGGAGCGCAGGACGTCGGCGTTCTGGATGTCCGCGACGACGAGCTGCGCGGCGGGCCCGCCGGCGTCGGCCAGGACCGTGGCGGCCAGGTCCGGGTCGAGGCCGCCGCCGAGGCCGGCGGCCATGCCGTCGCCCGCCCAGGCGCCCCAGGCGATCGACGTCGCGGCCTGGCCGCGGGCCCGCCGGGTTTCGGCGAGCGCGTCGAGGACGGCGTTGGCGGCGGCGTAGTTGGCCTGGCCGGGGTTGCCGACGGCGCCGGCGACCGAGGAGAACAGGATGAACGCGTCGAGGTCGCCGGCCAGCTCGTCGAGCAGGACCGCGGACTCGACCTTGGCGCGGAACACCGCGGCGAAGCGGTCGGGCGTCAGGCTGCCGAGCACGCAGTCGTCGAGCACCCCGGCCGCGTGGATCACGGCGCTGGGGCGGTGCTCGGCGAGCAGCGCGGTGAGCTGGGCGCGGTCGGCGACGTCGCAGCGGGCGATGACGATCCGCTCGTCGTCGCCGGGTTCGCCACCGGAGCGGCTGGCCAGCACGACCCGCTGGGCCCCCTGGGCCAGGAGCCACTTCGTGACGTGGCGGCCGAGCGCGCCGGTACCGCCGGTGACGAGGACGGTGCCGCGGGGCTGCCACGGCGAAGGCGCGGCAGCGGCCGGAACGAGCCGCCGCCCGTAGACGCCGGAAGCGCGGACGGCGATCTGGTCGTCGTCGCCTTCCAGGGCCCCGGCGAAGCGGGTGAGCAGCCGTGCGTCGAGGTCGGCGGGCAGGTCGGCGAGACCGCCCCAGCGGCGCGGGTATTCGAGGGCCGCGACGCGGCCGAGGCCCCAGGTCGCGGCCTGGGCCGGAGCGGTGAGGCGGTCGGCCGGGCCGGTGGTGACGGCGCCGCGCGTGACGCACCAGAGGGTGGCGTCCGCGCCGAGGTCGTCGAGGGCCTGGACGAGGGCGGTGTTGCCGGTGAGGCCCGTGGCTTCGTCGAGCGCGAGCAGCGAGACGACGAGGCCCGCGACCCGGTCGCGCAGCAGGTCGGCGAGGGTGTCGCGATCGGCGTCGGCGGGGACCTCGAGGGTCGTGCCGAGGGCGTCGGCGACCTGCCGGGCCCACGGGTCGCCGGCGTGGGACGCGGGGACGAGCACCAGCCGCTCCCCCGCGGTCGCCGGCGTGACGTCCAGGGGACGCCACTCGACGCGGTAACGCCAGCCGTCCACAAGGGACTGTCGCTGCCGCCGGGCCCGCAGCGCGGACAGGGCGGGCAGGACGGTTTCCAGGGCGGGGGCGTCGACCTGGAGGTCGGCGGCCAGGTCGGCGAGGTCGCCGCCTTCGACGACCGCCCAGAAGGCGTCGTCACCGGTCGAGGTGCGGACGGCCGCTTCCGGCCAGTAACGACGGTGCTGGAAGGCGTAGGTGGGCAGGTCGACGGTCCGCGCGCCGGTGCCGGCGAACCAGGCGGTCCAGTCGATCCGCACACCCGCGACGTGCAGCGCGGCAACCGCGGTGGCGACCGCGTCGCGCTCGTCCCGGCCGCGGCGCAGGACGGGGACGGCGGTCGCGCCGGGCACGTCGACCAGCCCGGTGAGGACGGCGTCCGGCCCGACCTCGACGAACGTCGTGACCCCGGCGTCGGCCAGCCGGCCGACGGTGTCGCCGAACCGCACGGTGGCCCGCACGTGCTCGACCCAGTACTCCGGCGACGTGACGTCTCCGGACGCGACCACCGGCAGCTGCGGCTGCGAGAACTTCAAGGCCGAGACGACCTGGCGGAACTCCGCCAGCATCGGGTCCATCAGGTGCGAGTGGAACGCGTGGCTCACCTTGAGCCGCTTGGTCTTCTCGAACCGCGCCGCGACCTCGAGCACGGCGGCTTCGACGCCGGACAGCACGACCGAGCGCGGGCCGTTGACCGCGGCGATGTCGACGCCGTCGATCAGCACGGCGCGAACGTCCTCTTCGGACGCTTCGACCGAGACCATGGCGCCGCCGGCCGGCAGCGCCTGCATGAGCCGGCCCCGCGCCGAGACCAGCGCACACGCGTCGGCCAGCGACAGCACACCCGCGATGTGGGCAGCGGCGATCTCGCCGATCGAGTGGCCCGCCACGTAGTCGGGCCGGATGCCCCACGAGTCCAGGAGCTTCGTCACCGCGATCTCGATCGCGAACAGCGCGGGCTGCGCCCAGCCGGTCTCCGCGATCAAGCCCGCGTCGGTACCCCAGACGACGTTGCGCAGCTCCGGGTCGAAGTACGCCAGCACCTCGTCGAGGGCCTCGGCGAACACCGGGTACGTCTCGGCCAGCTCGCGGCCCATGCCGAGCCGCTGCGCGCCCTGGCCGGTGCACAGGAACGCCTGGACGGGCTGGTGCGCGGTCTCACCGGTGACGGCCCCCGCGGCGAGCTCACCGTCGGCGAGGGCCCGCAGCGCACGGACGGCCGTGTCGGTTTCGTCGGCGACGATCGCCGCGCGGTGCGCGAAGCTCGTCCGGGTGGTGGCCGCCGCGAAGGCGACGTCGAGCAGGTTCGAATCGCCGGCCAGGACACTCAGAAGCCGTCCCGCTTGGGCGCGGAGCGCGTCCTCGGTCCGGCCGGAGACGAGCAGCGGCACCGTCGTCGCGGCCGGGGTCTCGCGCGGCAGCTCCGGAGCGTCCTCGGGGGCCTCGATGATGATGTGGGCGTTGGTGCCGCTGATGCCGAACGACGAGATCCCGGCGCGGCGAGCGCGGCCGGCGGCCGGCCATGCGGTGGCCTCGGCCACGACCTCGACGGCGCCGGCCTCCCAGTCCACATGGGACGACGGCTCGCCCACGTGCAGCGACTTCGGCACGATCCCGTGCCGCATCGCCTCGACCATCTTGATGATCCCGGCCACGCCGGCGGCGGCCTGGGTGTGGCCGAAGTTCGACTTGATCGAGCCCAGCAGCAGCGGCGTTTCCCGGTCCTGCCCGTAGGTCGCCAGGAGGGCCTGGGCCTCGATCGGGTCGCCCAGCACCGTGCCCGTGCCGTGCGCTTCGACGACGTCGACGTCCGAAGTGGACAGTCCCGCGTTGGCCAGCGCCTGGCGGATGACCCGCTGCTGCGACGGGCCGTTCGGCGCGGTCAGGCCGTTGGACGCACCGTCCTGGTTGACCGCGGAACCACGCACGACGGCGAGGATCCGGTGGCCGTTGCGGAGGGCGTCGGACTGGCGCTCGACCACGAGCAGGCCGACACCTTCGGACCAGCCGGTGCCGTCGGCGTCGTCGGAGAACGCCTTGCAGCGGCCGTCCGGGGCGAGGCCGTTCTGGCCGCTGAAGCCCACGAACCCGCCGGGCGTCGCCATCACGGTCACGCCGCCGGCCAGCGCCAGCTCACACTCCCCGGCGCGCAGCGACTGCGCGGCCAGGTGCAGCGCGACCAGCGACGACGAACACGCCGTGTCCACCGTCATCGCCGGGCCTTCGAGGCCCAGGACGTACGACAGGCGGCCCGACGCGACGCTCCCGGCGATGCCGGTGCCGGTCTGCCCGCGCAGGTCGGCGTCGGTGCTCAGCAGCAGGTCGGAGTACGACTGCCCGTTCGTTCCCACGAAGACGCCGGTCCGGGAGCCGCGCAGCGTGGACGCGTCCAGTCCCGCGCGCTCGAACGCCTCCCAGGAAACCTCCAGGAGCAGGCGTTGCTGCGGGTCCATCGCGACCGCTTCGCGCGGCGAGATGCCGAAGAAGCCCGCGTCGAACTCGGTCGCGTCGTAGAGGAACCCGCCCGCCTGCGTGTCGCTGCCGGCGAGCGAGACGACGTCCCAGCCGCGGTCGGCCGGGAAGCCCGAGACGGCGTCACCGCCGGAGGCCACCAGGTCCCACAGCTCGTCGGGGCCGGTCACGCCGCCCGGGAAGCGGCACGCCATCCCGACCAGCACGATCGGGTCGCCTTCCACGGCCGCGGTCGTCACGACGGCGTCGGCGCCGCGGGCGCCGAACAGCTCGCCCAGCACGAAGCCCGCCACCGCGACCGGCGTCGGGTAGTCGAAGACCAGCGTGGACGGCAGCCGCAGCCCCGTCACCCCGGCCAGCCGGTTGCGGAACTCCACCGCCGTCAGGGAATCGAAGCCCAGCTCCCGGAATTCGCCGGTGGTGTCGACGTTCTCCGGTGCGTGCCCGAGCACGGTCGCGACCTCGGCGACCACCCGGCCGGTGAGCACGCGCAGCTGCTCGGGCTCGCGCATCCCGGCGAGCTGCTCGCGCAGCGACCCGCGGACGTGCGCGGCGTCGCCACCGGCGCGACGCCGGCCGGGCTGGGTGACCGGGCGCAGCAGCCACGGCAGCTCACCCTGGGCGCGCATGGCCGTCATGTCCACGCGCATCGGGACGACGACGGCGCTCGGCGAGCGGGTCGCCCGGTCGAACAGCCGCATGCCGTGCTCGACGGTCAGCGGCGGCACGCCACCGCGCGCCATCCGCTCGCGGTCGGCGTCGCTGAGGGTGCCGACCATGCCGGTTTCCCAGCCGCCCCAGGCCAACGAGGTTGCGACGCGGCCTTCGGCGTGGCGGTGGGCGGCGAAGGCGTCGAGGAACGCGTTGGCGGCGGCGTAGTTGCCCTGCCCGGCCGAGCCGACGGTGCCGGCGACCGAGGAGAACACCACGAACGCGGCCAATTCCAGGTCGCGGGTCAGCTCGTCGAGGTGGACGACGGCGTCGGCCTTGGGCCGCAGCACGCGGTCGAGCCGGTCGGCATCGAGGGACGCGACGACGCCGTCGTCGAGGACGCCGGCGGTGTGCACGACGGCCTTGAGCGGGTGCTCAGCGGGGATCCGGCCGAGGACGGCGGCAAGCTGGTCGCGGTCGGCGGCGTCGCAGGCCTCGACCGTGACGTCGACGCCCGAAGTGGTCAGCTCGTCCCGGAGTTCCGCGGCACCAGGCGCGTCGAGGCCGCGGCGGCTGGTGAGCACGAGGTGGCGGATGTCGTAACCGGCGACGAGGTGGCGGGCGAGCTCGCGGCCCAGGCCACCGGTGCCGCCGGTGATGAGCAGCGTGCCTTCGGGGTCCCAGCGCGGCGGCAGCGTCAGCACGATCTTGCCGATGTGCCGGGCACGGCTCATGAACCGGAACGCCGGGCCGCTCTGGCGCAGGTCCCAGCTGCGGATCGGCAGCGGCGTGAGCACGCCGTCGCCGAACAGCCGCAGCAGCTCGACGAGCAGCTCCTGCGTCCGGTCGGGACCGGCCTCGCCGAGGTCGAACGCGCGGTAGCGGATCCGGCTCAGCGCGGCGGCGTCGCGGACGTCGGTCTTGCCCATCTCGAAGAACCGGCCGCCGTCGGCGAGCAGGTTCAGCGACGCGTCGGCGAAGTCGCCGGCCAGGGCGTTCAGGACGACGTCGACGCCGGTCCCGCCGGTGACCCGGCGGAAGGCGGCCTCGAAGTCCAGGGTCCGGGAGGAGGCGATGTGGTCGTCGGCGACCCCCAGCTCGCGCAGGACGTGCTGCTTGCCGGAACTGGCCGTCGCGAAGACCTCGGCGCCGAGGTGGTGGGCGAGCTGGATCGCGGCCATGCCGACGCCGCCGGCGCCCGCGTGGATCAGGATCTTCTCGCCCGGCCGCAGGTCGGCCAGGTCCACGAGCGCGTAGTAGGCGGTGAGGAAGACCAGCGGCACGGACGCGGCGGTCCGCGAGGACCACTCGGCCGGCACCGGGGCCACGTACCGGGCGTCGAGGGTGGTGTACGGGCCGAACGGGCCCGGCATCATGCCGAAGACGCGCTCGCCGACGCGGGCCGGGTCGACGCCCGGGCCGGTGGCCTCGATGACACCCGCGCCCTCGGCGCCGAGCTTGCCGGCCTCGCCGGGGTACATGCCCAGGACGTTCAGCACGTCGCGGAAGTTGAGGCCGGCGGCCTCGACGCGGACGCGGATCTCCCCGGGTGCCAGGTCTTCGAGGACCTCCGGGCACGCTTCGGCGGTCAAGCCGTCGATCCCCGCGGCACCGGCGGTGAGCCGCCACGCCGGTACCGCGGGAGGCAGGATGTCGCCGTTGCCGGCGAGGCGCCCGAGCCGGGCGACGCGGATGCTTTCGCCGCGGACGGCGAACTGCGGTTCACCGGAGACGACGAACCCGGTGCCCGGCAGCGCCGCGCCGGGTTCCAGGTCGACCAGCACGAACCGGTCGGGCTGCTCGGACTGCGCCGAGCGGATCAGGCCCCAGGTCGCGGCGGCGGCGAGGTCGGCGATGCGCTCGCCCGGGTCGACGGCCACGGCGCCGCGTGTCACGAAGACGATGCGGCCGGCTCGCTCGTCGGTGAAGGCGTTCTGCAAGACCGAAAGGACCCGCGCGGTGACCTCGCGGACGGCGGTGAGAACGTCGCCGTCGCCCGCGACGGGCACGAGCAGGACGTCCGGTTCGAGGGACAGGGCCTGCTCGAGGTCGGCGCAGCGCCGGGCGACGGGCGCCAGCAGCGGGTCGTCGCCCAGCAGCGCCCACGTGCCGGCCGGGGCGTCCTTGGCCAGCGCGGCCGGGATCCAGGTGGTCTGGAACAGCGACTCGTCGTCGGCGCTGCGGGGCGTGGCTTCGCGCAGCTGCAGGGATTCGGCCGACAGCACGGGCGCGCCGGTCTCGTCGGCGACGGCGATGGCCACCGACTCCTGGTCGACGGGGGTGATCCGGGCACGGATCCGGGTGGCGCCGGTCGCGTGCAGGGAGACGCCGGACCAGGCGAAGGGCAGGCCGGGGGCGATCGAGTCGAGCCGGTGGATGGCGTGCAGCACCGAGTCGAGGAGCGCGGGGTGCAGGCCGAACGCGTCGCTGTCCTCGGGCAGCGCGGCTTCGACGAGCAGGGCTTCGCCGTCGTTCCAGGCCTTCACCAGGCCGCGGAACGCCGGACCGTACTCCAGACCGTTGTCGGCTAGTTCGTTATACAGCGTGGTGACGTCCACCTCGGCCGCGCCGGCCGGTGGCCAGTCGCCGACCGTGGCGGCCGGGCGTTCGCCGACCGCGACGACGCCGGCGGCGTGCTGCGTCCACTCCGCGTGCGGGTCGGTGCCGCGGGAGGAGATGGTCAGCTCGCGCAGGCCGGCGTCGTCGGGACCGCCGACGGTGACCTGCAGCAGGGTCGGTTCGTGCTCGCGCAGCCACAGGGGCGCGGCGACGGTGAGGCTTTCGACGGCCGAGCAGCCGACCTGGTCGGCGGCGCGGACGGCGAGGTCGAGGAACCCGGTGCCGGGGAACAGCACGTGCCCGCCGACGACGTGGTCGGCCAGCCACGGCTGCCCGGCCAGGGACAGCAGGCCGGAGAAGACGACGCCGCCGGAGTCGGCGAGGTCGACGGCGAAGTCGAGCAGCGGGTGCCCGGCCGGGGTGAGGCCGAGGCGTTCGACGGCGCCGCGGCCCGGCGTCACGCTGGGCCAGTAGTGCTGGCGCTGGAAGGCGTAGGTGGGCAGGCCGACGGTCCGGGCGCCGGTGCCGGCGAACCACGGCGTCCAGTCGACGTCGACGCCGGCGACGTGCAGCCGGGCCAGCGCGCCGAGCAGGGCTTCGGGCTCCGGGCGGTCCTTGCGCAGCAACGGCGTGACGACCGCTTCGGGTGCGTCGACCATCGCGGAGAGGACGCCGTCCGGGCCGACCTCGAGGAACGCGGTGACGCCGGCCTCGGTGAGCCGGCCCAGCGCGTCGGCGAACCGGACGGTGTCGCGGACGTGACGGACCCAGTACTCCGGCGAGGTGACGTCGCCGGTGGTGACGAACGGGATGCGCGGCTGCGCGAAGGTCAGCGTCGAGACGACCTCGCGGAACTCGTCGAGCATCGGATCCATCAGCCCGGAGTGGAAGGCGTGGCTGACCTTGAGCCGCTGGGACTTCGCGAACCGGGCGGCGACGGCCAGGACGTCGGCCTCGACGCCGGACAGCACGACCGAGCGCGGGCCGTTGACGGCCGCGAGGGAGACGCCGTCGGTGAGCAGCGGGCGAACGTCGGATTCGGACGCTTCGACCGCGACCATCGCGCCACCGCGCGGCAGGGCCTGCATGAGGCGGCCGCGCGCGGTCACCAGGGTGGCGGCGTCGGCCAGCGACAGCACACCCGCGATGTGGGCGGCGGCGATCTCGCCGATCGAGTGGCCGGCGAGGTGCGCGGGCCGGACGCCGTGGGCCTCGGCCAGGCGGGCCAGTGCGACCTCGACGGCGAACAGCGCGGGCTGGGCCCAGCCGGTTTCGGCCAGGAGGCTCGGGTCGTCGCCCCACAGGACGTCGCGGACGCCGGGGTCGAGGTGGCCGAGGACCTCGTCGAGGGCCGCGGCGAACGGCGCCGACGTGGCGTGCAGCTCCCGGCCCATGCCGAGCCGCTGGGAGCCCTGGCCGGTGAACAGCAGCGCGACCGACGGGGTCGTGGTGGCCGCGCCGGTGGCGGCTTCGCGGACGCCGTCGACGGTGGCGAGGAGGACGGTGCGGTGCGGGAAGCTCGTACGCGTGGTGACGAGCGAGTGGCCGACGTCGAGGCGGTCGAGGCCGGTCTCGGTGATCCGCGCGACCTGCGCGGCCACGGCGGCCTCGGTCTTCCCAGAGATCACCCACGGCACGACCGGCAGCTCACGGCGTTCGGCGTCCGGCTCGGCGACGGGCTCGGGCGCTTCGATGATGACGTGCGCGTTGGTACCGCTGATGCCGAAGGACGAGATCCCGGCGCGGCGAGCGCGGTCGGCGGCGGGCCAGCTGACGGCCTCGGTGACGACCTCGACGGCGCCCGCGTCCCAGTCCACATGGGACGACGGCTCGCCGACGTGCAGCGACGGCGGCACGGTCCCGTGCCGCATCGCCTCGATCATCTTGATGATCCCGGCCACACCGGCGGCGGCCTGGGTGTGCCCGAAGTTGGACTTGATGGAACCCAGCAGCAGCGGGGTTTCCCGGTCCTGACCGTAGGTCGCCAGCAGGGCCTGGGCCTCGATCGGGTCGCCCAGCACCGTGCCGGTGCCGTGCGCCTCGACGACGTCGACGTCCGAAGTGGACAGTCCCGCGTTGGCCAGCGCCTGACGGATCACGCGCTGCTGCGAAGGGCCGTTCGGGGCGGTGAGGCCGTTGGACGCGCCGTCCTGGTTGACGGCCGAGCCGCGGAGCACGGCGTGGATCCGGTGGCCGTTGCGGAGCGCGTCGGACTGGCGTTCCAGCACCAGGACGCCGACGCCTTCGGACCAGCCGGTGCCGTCGGCGTCGTCGGAGAACGCCTTGCAGTGACCGTCCGGGGCGAGGCCGTTCTGGCCGCTGAAGCCGACGAACCCGCCGGGCGTCGCCATCACGGTGACGCCGCCGGCCAGCGCGAGGGAGCACTCCCCCGAGCGCAGCGACTGGGCCGCCAGGTGCATCGCGACCAGCGACGACGAACACGCCGTGTCGACGGTCATCGCCGGGCCCTCCAGGCCCAGCACGTACGAGAGGCGGCCGGACACGACGCTGCCGGCGATACCGGTGCCGGTCTGGCCGCGCATGTCGACGTCGGCGGTGAGGAACAGGTCGGAGTAGGACTGGCCGTTGGTGCCGACGAACACGCCGGTCCGGGAGCCGCGCAGGCCGGTGGCGTCGAGGCCGGCGCGTTCGAACGCCTCCCAGGACACTTCCAGCAGCAGGCGCTGCTGGGGGTCCATCGACATCGCCTCGCGCGGCGAGATGCCGAAGAAGCCCGCGTCGAACTCGGCCGCGTCGTAGAGGAAACCCCCGGCGCGGGTGTCGGAGCCGGCCAGCGCGGCGACGTCCCAGCCGCGGTCGACCGGGAAGCCCGAGACGGCGTCGCCGCCCGAGGCGACCAGGTCCCACAGGTCCTCGGGACCGGCGATGCCGCCGGGGAAGCGGCACGCGACGCCGACCACGACGACCGGGTCGTCCGCGAGCGCGCCCGTGTTCGCCACGACGTCGTCGACGCCGCGGGCGCCGAACAGCTCGCCCAGCACGAACTGCGCGACCGCCGTCGGGGTCGGGTGGTCGAAGACGAGCGTCGCCGGCAGGCGCAGGCCCGTGACGGTGGCCAGCTTGTTGCGGAACTCGACCGCGGTCAGCGAGTCGAAACCCAGTTCGGAGAACGACTTCCCGGCGCCGACAGCGGTGGCGTCGGCGTGGCCGAGCACGGCCGCGGCGCGACTGCGGACGAGGTCGACGACGGCGGTGAGCCGGTCGGCCTCGGACAGCTCGCGCAGGCCGCGGGCGAGGTCGCCGGCGGCCGCGGAGGTGGCGACCGCGGCCGAGCGGCGGGTGCCGCCGACCAGGCCGCGCAGCAGCGGCGGGAGCTCGTCGAGCAAGCGCAGCGCGGCGAGGTCGACGGCGACCGGGACGACCAGCGCGTGCGGCAGGGTCAGCGCGGTGTCGAAGAGCGCGAGGCCGTGGTCGAGTTCGAGGGCCGGCATGCCGGTGCGGGCCATCCGCGCGCGGTCGGCCTCCGACAGGGAGCCGGCCATGCCGCCTTCGACCGCCCACGAGCCCCACGCCAGGGAGAGGCCAGGCCGGCCGGTGGCACGGCGGTGGGCCGCGAGGGCGTCGAGGAAGCTGTTGGCGGCGGCGTAGTTGCCCTGCCCGGCGCCGCCCATGATCCCGGCGACGGAGGAGAACAGCACGAACGCGGCGACGTCGCCGGCCAGCTCGTGCAGGTGCCACGCGGACGCGGCCTTGGCGGTCAGGACACGAGTCAGCCGCTCGGGGGTGAGTGCGGTGACGACGCCGTCGTCGAGGACGCCGGCCGCGTGCACGACGGCGGTCAGCGGGTGCTCGGCCGGGATCGCGGCGAGAGCCGTTTCGAGCGCCGCACGGTCGGCGACGTCGCAGGCGGCGACGGTCGCGTCGACCCCGAGGGCGGCCAGGTCGTCGCGGAGGTCCTGCGCGCCCGGGGCGTCCGGGCCGCGACGGCTGAGCAGGAGCAGGTGCCGGACGCCGTGCTCGCGCACGAGGTGCCGGGCGAGTTCCGCGCCGAGACCGCCGGTGCCGCCGGTGATCAGGACGGTGCCGTCCGGGTTCCACGCGCGTGCCTCGGCGCCGGTCATCCGGGCCCGGGCGAGTCGCGCCGCGCGGACATCGTCGCCGCGCAGCGCGAGCTGCGGTTCGTCGAGCGCGAGGGCCCGCGCCACCGCGTCGGCCGACGTCTCGGCGTCGACGTCCACCAGCACGAACCGGCCCGGGTTCTCGGCCTGGGCGGTGCGGATCAGGCCCCAGACGGCCGCGGCGGCGAGGTCGTGGATCGGCTCGCCGTCCTCGACCGCCACGGCGCCTTCGGTCACGAACGCCAGCCGGGCGTGCGCGAAGCGTTCGTCGGCCAGCCACTCCTGGGCCAGCACCAAGGCCCGCGTCGCCAAGCCGTCCAGGGGGTCCGACGCCGTGAGCCGGGCCGTGACGACGGCCGGGACGTCCGCCAGGTCGGCGAGCGGGCCGGTCAGCTCGGTGACGACGAGCGCGTCCGGCGGCAGCACCACCGGCGCCCAGCGCGGCTCGAACAGCGAATCCGCACCGGTGAACGTCACGGTACCGACGGCTTCCGCGTGGACCGACCCGACCGACGCGACGGGCTGCCCGGCCGCGTCGGCCAGGGCCAGTGAAACGCCGTCCTCGCCGTGGCGGATCCGGACGCGCACCCGGGCCGCGCCCGCGGCGTGCAGCGTCACCCGGGTCCACCGCGTCGGGTAGCCGCTTAGGCCGGCGGCGTGCAGCGCGCTCTCCAGCAGCCGCGGGTGCAGGCCGAACGCCGTGGTGTCGTCTTCGCCGAAGAGCACCTCGGCGAACACGTCGTCGCCACGGCGCCACAGGCCGCGCAGCTCCGGAAGGTCCGACGTCAGTTCTTCGGCGTCGGCCGGCGGCCACTCGGCCGTCGCGAAGTCTTCGTGGTGCCCGCCGGTGGCGAGCACACCTTCGGCGCGGCGGACCCAGCTGCCGACGACCGACCCGGCGGGCCGGGTGTGGATGTCGAGGCGGCGGCGGCCGGTCGCGTCCGGCTCCCCCACCGACAGCTGCAGGTCGACGGCGTCGTCGGCGGCCAGCTCCAGCGGCGCGCCGAGGGTGAGTTCCTCCACCAGGTCGCAGCCCAGGTCGAGCCCGGCCCGCAGGGCCAGTTCGAGGAACCCGCTGCCGGGGAACCGCGTGCCGGTCAGCCACGGGTGGGTGCGCGCGGACAGCCGGCCGGTCAGCAGCAGGCCGTCGGACTCGGCGAGGGTGAGCGACGCGCCGAGCAGCGGGTGCTGAACCGGCGTGAGGCCGAGCCCGGCCGCGTCGGCGACGGCGTCCACAGTGGACGGCCAGTAGCGCTCGCTCTGGAACGGGTAGGTGGGCAGGGCCACGCGTCGCGCGCCGGTGCCGGCGAAGAACGCCGTCCAGTCGATCCGGACGCCGGCCGTGTGCAGGGCGGCCAGCGCGGCCGTCAGCGTCTCGGGCTCGTCGGCGTCCTTGCGCAGCAACGGGATGGCGGTCGCGTCGTCGGCGTTCAGGCCGACCAGCGGGGTGAGCACGGCGGCCGGGCCCAGCTCGGCGAACACCGTCGCGCCCCGCTCGGCGAGGCGGCGCACGGCGTCGCCGAAGCGGACCGGTTCGCGGACGTGACGCACCCAGTACTCGGCCGAGGTGACGTCGCCACCTGCGACGAACGGGAGCACCGGCTCGGCGAAGGTCAGACCGGTGACGATCTGCCGGAAGTCGCCCAGCATCGGGTCCATCAGCCGCGAGTGGAAGGCGTGGGACACGGCCAGCCGGCGCGGCCGGTCGAACCGCTCGGCCACCGCGAGCACGGCGTCTTCGGTGCCGGACAGCACGACGGACGTCGGTCCGTTGACCGTGGCGACGCACACGTCGTCGCCCAGGTACGGCCGGACGTCGGCTTCGGACGCCCGCACCGCGACCATCGCGCCGCCCGCGGGCAGCGCCTGCATCAGCCGGGCGCGCGCGCTGACCAGCACGCAGGCGTCGTTCAGGGACAGCACGCCGGAGACGTGCGCCGCGGCGATCTCGCCGACGGAGTGCCCGGCGACGAAGTCGGGCCGCACGCCCCAGGACTCGAGGAGCCGGAACAGCGCGACCTCCACGGCGAACAGCGCGGGCTGCGCGTGCCCGGTGTCGTCGAGGGCACCGGCGTCGGCACCGGACAGGACTTCGCGGACGCGCGGGTCGAGCAGGTCGAGCGTCGCGGACAGGGCGTCGGCGAAGACCGGGAACCGGGCGGCGAGGGTGCGGCTCATGCCGAGCCACTGCGCGCCCTGCCCGGAGAAGACGTACGCGAGGGCCGGCGGCTGGTCGGCCGAGCCTGTGACGACTCCGGCCGCTTCACCGTCGTCCAGCCAGGACGCCAGGGCGGCCCGCGGGTCGCCGCCGACGACCGAAAGCCGCTCTTCGAACGACGAGCGGGTGGTCGCCAGCGACCACGCCACGTCCAGGGGGTCGCGGTCCTCGGTGGCCGAGAGCACCTGGGTCACCTGGGCCCGCAGCGCGGCCGGAGTGCGCCCGGACAGCAACCAGGGCACGGGAATCGAGGCCCGCGGAGTCTCCTCGGCGACGGTCGGTGGCGGGGCCTGCTCGATCAGCGCGTGGGCGTTCGTCCCGCTGACGCCGAACGACGACACACCGGCGCGACGCGGGCGGCCGGTCTCCGGCCACGGCGTCTGCTCGGCCGCCAGGACAACGCTGCCGGACTTCCAGTCCACGTGCGAAGACGGCTCAGCGGCGTGCAAGGTCTGCGGCACCACACCGTGCCGGATCGCCTCGACGGTCTTGATGATCCCGGCGACCCCGGCCGCGGCCTGGGTGTGGCCGATGTTGGACTTGACCGACCCCAGGAGCAGTGGCGTTTCGCGGTCCTGGCCGTAGGTGGCCAGCAGGGCCTGGGCTTCGATCGGGTCGCCGAGTTTCGTGCCGGTGCCGTGGGCCTCGACGACGTCGACGTCCGAAGTGGACAGTCCGGCGCACGCGAGGGCCTGACGGATGACACGCTGCTGCGACGGGCCGTTCGGCGCGGTGAAGCCGTTCGACGCGCCGTCGGAGTTCACGGCGGTGCCGCGGACGACGGCGAGGACCTCGTGCCCGAGGCGCTGGGCGTCGGACAACCGCTCCAGCACCAGCACGCCGACACCTTCGGACCAGCCGGTGCCGTCCGCGTCGTCGGAGAACGCCTTGCAGCGGCCGTCGCCGGCGAGGCCGCCCTGACGGCTGAACTCCATCAGGGAGCCGGGTGTCGACATCACGTTGACGCCGGCGGCGAGCGCCAGCGAGCACTCCCCCGCCCGCAGCGCCTGCGCGGCCAGGTGCACCGCGACCAGCGACGACGAGCAGGCCGTGTCGATGGTGACGACCGGGCCTTCCAGACCCAGCGAATACGCGAGCCGGCCGGAGATCGCGCTCGCCGCGATCCCGGTGCCCACCGAACCGTCCGCGTCGGCGAGCGAGCGGACCATCAGGTAGGCGTAGTCCTGGCCGTTCGTCCCGGCGAACACGCCGGTCTTGCTGCCCCGCAACCGTTTCGGGTCGATCCCGGCCCGTTCGATCGCCTCCCAGGACACCTCCAGCAGCAGGCGCTGCTGCGGGTCCAGGGACACCGCCTCGCGCGGCGAAATCCCGAAGAACCCGGCGTCGAAGTCGGCGACGCCGTCGAGGAAACCACCGGCCTGGCTGACGCTCATCCCGCGCTCGTCGACGCCGGCGCCGGTGACCGCTTCGAGGTCCCAGTCGCGGTCGGCGGGGAACGGCCCGATGGCGTCCCCGCCGTTCGCCACCAGGTCCCAGAGGGCCTCCGGGGAGCGGACGCCGCCGGGGAACCGGCAGCTCATGGCCACGATCGCGATCGGCTCCGTCGACGCGGCCAGCAACTCCTGGTTCTGCCGCTTGAGCCGTTCGGACTCCTTCATGGCGGCACGGAGTGCTTCGACGACCCGGTCGTTCGGCGTGGACATGTGTCAGCTCCGTAGGTTCATCGGGATCAGGTGGCCTCACCGTCGAGCGCGGCGCGGACCAGGTCGTCGAGCGACATCCCGTCGATGTCTTCGCTCGCCTTCCCGGTGCCGCCGACCGGGTCCGGGACCTGCCCGGCCAGGCGCCGCAGGGGTTCCAGCACGCCGATCTCACGCAGGCGGGCCAGGGGTACCGTCGCGAGCAGGGCTCGCAGTGCCGCATCGTCGTCACCGGTGTCGGGCACCAGCTGGCGGACCAGGTCCGCCGCCAGCACCGCCGGGGACGGGTGGTCGAACACCAGCGTCGCGGGCAGTTCCAGGCCGGTCGCCGCCGCGAGCTGGTTGCGCAGCTCGATCGCGCTGAGCGAGTCGAAGCCCAGTCCGGAGAACGGCCGTTCCGGGTCGACCGCGTGCGGCCCGGCGAAGCCGAGCACCGCGGCGACCTGGGTGCGGACGACGTCCAGCGCGGCCTTCTCGCGGTCCACCGCCGGCAGTTTCGCCAGCTTGTCCCGCAGGGCCCCGGAGACGTCGACCGGTGCTTCGGCCGTGAGCCGGTGGTACTCGGGCAGGTCGGTCAGCAGCGGGCTCGGGCGGGCCGCGGTGAACGTGCGCAGGAACGTGGCGTGGTCGATGTCGGCGACCACCGGGGTGGCGTCGCTCGCCAGCACGACCTGCGCGAACGTGGTGAGCGCGAGGTCCACCGGCACCGGCCGGGTCCCGGTGCGCTTGGCGCGCGCGGCGGCGTCGGCGGTCTCGGCCATGCCCGCTTGCCAAGCGCCCCAGGCGATCGACGTGCCCGGCAGCCCGGCCCGGGTGCGGTGTTCGGCGATCGCGTCGAGCACGGCGTTCGCCGCGGCGTAGTTGGCCTGGCCGGCGTTGCCGACCGAGCTGGACGCCGAGGAGAACAACGCGAAGACCTCGAGGTCGAGCTCCAGTTCGCGGGTGACCTGGTCGAGCACCCGCGCCGAGTCGGCCTTCGCCGCGAAGACAGCGTCGAACCGGTCGGCGTCGTAGCTTTCGAGGACACCGTCGTCGAGCACGCCGGCCGCGTGGACCACGGCGGACAGGGGCGCGTCCGCCGGGACGTCGGTCAATAGGGTGCGCACGGCGGCCGCGTCGGTCAGGTCGCACGCCACGATCGACGCGCGCTCGCCCAGCTCGGCCAGCAGTTCCGTGGCGTCGGGGGTGTCCGGGCCGCGACGGCCGGTCAGCACGACCTTGGCCGCGCCTTCGTCGAGCAGCCAGCGGGCCAGCCGCCGGCCGAGCGCGCCGGTGCCGCCGGTGACGACGACGGTGCCGTGCGGACGCCAGGCCTTCGGGGCCGCACCGGACGGCGTCCGGACGAGCCGGCGGGCGAACACGCCCGCGGCCCGCACCGCGACCTGGTCCTCACCGCCGGCGAGGATGCCGCCGAGCCGGGCGACCGCGTGGTCGTCGAGCTCGCCCGGCAGGTCGATCAGGCCGCCCCAGCGGCCCGGCTGTTCGAGCGCGGCCACCCGGCCGAGGCCCCAGAGCGCGGCCTGCGCCGGCGAGGTGAGCCGGTCGGACGGGATCGCGGTGACGGCGCCGCGGGTCAGGCACCACAGCGGTGCGGTGCTGCCGGTCCCGGCGAGGGCCTGCAGCAGCGCGGTGGTCGCCGCGACCCCCGCCGTCGGCGAGGATTCGTCGAGGCCCAGCAGGGAAACGACGCCGGCGACGTCGTCGAACCCGCCGAGCGCGGCGGTCAGCGACGCGCGGTCGGTGCCGGTGACGTCCATGCGCTCGGCACCGAGGGCCTTGACCACACCGGCGGCCCAGGCGTCCTCGGCGAACCCGGCCGGCACGAGGACCAGCCAGGTGCCGTCCGGGACGACGCCGAGGGAGCCGCCGAGCGGCTTCCAGGCGATCCGGTAGCGCAGGTCGTCCACAGTGGACTGGGTGGCGCGGCGGTGCTTGAGGTCCAGCAACGCAGGCAGGACGGCGTCGAGCGCGGCGCGGTCGACACCGAGATCGGCCAGGGACTCGGCGTCCAGCTCCGCCCACAGGTCCTGGCTCGTACCCGCGGTGACCTGCGCCTGGTCCGGCCAGAAGCGTTCGTGCTGGAACCGGTAGGTGGGCAGGTCGACCGGCCGCGCGCCGGTGCCGGCGAAGAACTCCGCCCAATGGACCGGAGTGCCCGCGACGTCGAGGCGCGCCAGCGCGGCGACCACTGACGTCTCGTCCGGGCGGCCCTTGCGCAGCGCGGCGGTGACCGTGGCGGACTCGCCGGCGAACGAGCGGGTCAGCGCCGCGAGGGTGCTGTCCGGCCCGAGTTCGAGGTACTTGGTGACGCCGAGAGCGCCGAGGGCGGCGACCGCGCCGGTGAAGAGCACCGGCCGGCGGGCGTGGTCGACCCAGTACTGCGCGTCCTGGATCTCCGGCCCGGCCGGGGAGGCCGTCACGGTGGACACGATCGGGAGCACCGCGGGGGCGTATCCCACCCCCGCGGCGACCCGCCCGAAGTCGTCCATCATCGCGTCCATGTGGGACGAGTGAAACGCATGGCTGACCCGCAAATGTCTAGTCTTTCCGCCCGCCGCCGCGACGGCCCCGGCCACTTCGGCCACGGCGTCCTGGTCGCCGGAGACGACCACCGCGTCGGTCCCGTTGACCGCCGCGATCGACAGCCGGCCGGCGGACCCGGCGACGAGGCGCTCGGCTTCGGCCTCGGTGGTCTGCAGTGAGACCATCGCCCCGCGCGGCAGCTCCTGCATGAGCCGGCCGCGGGCGGCGATCAGCGTGCAGGCGTCGGCCAGGGACAGCACCCCGGCGACGTGCGCGGCGGCGAACTCGCCGATCGAGTGCCCGACGAGGTAGTCGGGCCGCACGCCCCACGACTCGACGAGCCGGAACAGCGCCACTTCCAGCGCGAACACCGCGGGCTGGGCCCACCGGGTCTCGGCCAGCAGGTCGGCGTCGTCGCCGAACATCGCCTCGCGCAGCGAACCGGGCAGTTCCAGGTCCAGGTGCGCGAACACGGCGTCGAGCGCCTCGGCGAACACCGGGAACCGCGCATAGAGGTCGCGGCCCATGCCGGGACGCTGAGACCCTTGCCCGGAGAACAGGAACGCGAGCTTCCCGCCCGTCTGCGGGCCGGTGAGCACCAGCGGCGACGTCGTCCCCGCGGTGATCGCGGCGAGCCCGGTCAGCAGCTCCTCGCGGTCCTCGGCCACGACGGTGGCCCGCGCCTCGAGCCACGCGCGGGTGGTCGCCGCGGAGTACGCGACGTCGGGCAGTGCCAGCTCCGGGCGCGCGGCGAGGTGGTCCCGCAGCGCGCGGGCCTGGGCCCGCAGGCCCTCGGGCGTCCGCGCCGACAGCCTGACCGGCACGGCCACGGCGTCGGCCGGCTCCCGGCTCGGCGTGGGAGGTGCCTGTTCGAGGATGAGGTGCGCGTTGGTGCCGCTGGCGCCGAAGGCCGAGATCCCGGCGCGGCGCGGGCGGCCGGTGGCCGGCCACGGCGTGCTCTCGGCCAGCAGCGACACCGTGCCCGCCGACCAGTCGACGTGCTCCGACGGGCGGTCGACGTGCAGGGTCCTGGGCAGCAGCCCGTGCCGCATGGCCAGCACCATCTTGATCACCGCGGCGGCGCCCGCGGCGGCCTGGGTGTGCCCGAGGTTGGACTTGACCGAGCCGAGCAGCAGCGGCCGGTCCCGCTCGCGGCCGTAGGTGGCCAGCAGGGCCTGCGCTTCGATCGGGTCGCCGAGCTTGGTGCCGGTGCCGTGGGCCTCGACGGCGTCCACTTCGGACGCCGCGAGCCCCGAGACGGCCAGGGCGCGGGTGATCACGCGTTGCTGGGCCGGGCCGCTGGGGGCGGTAAGGCCGTTGGACGCGCCGTCGGAGTTGACGGCCGAGCCGCGCACCACGGCGAGGATCGTGTGCCCGTTGCGCCGCGCGTCGGATTCGCGTTCCAGCACGATCATCCCGACACCCTCGGACCAGCCCGTGCCATCGGCGGCGTCGGCGAACGCCTTGCAGCGCCCGTCGGCCGACAGCGCGCCCATCTCGCCGAACTCGACGAACCCGGCCGGGCTGGACATGATCATCACGCCGCCGGCGACGGCGAGCGAACACTCCCCCGCCCGCAGCGCCTGCGCGGCGAGGTGCATCGCGACCAGCGACGACGAGCACGCGGTGTCGACGGTGACCGACGGGCCCTCCAGCCCGAAGGTGTAGGAGACGCGGCCGGAGAGCAGGCTGCCCGCCTGGGCCGTGGACTGGTGGCCCGCGGTGTCGGTCGGCGGCCGGTAATCGCCGGAGCCACCGCCGATGTAGACGCCGGTGTCGCCGCCGCGCAACGCCGTCGCGTCGACGCCGGAGCGTTCGAACGCTTCCCACGCCACTTCGAGGACGAACCGCTGCTGCGGGTCCATCACGATGGCCTCGCGCGGCGCGATCCCGAAGAAGCCGGGGTCGAACTCGGCCGCGTCGTGCAGGAAGCCGCCTTCCTTGGCGGCACTGCTGCCGGGGCCGTCGCCGGTCAGGGTGGCCAGGTCCCAGCCGCGGTCGGCCGGGAAGCCGCCGACGACGTCACGCTCGTCGACGATCGCCCGCCAGAGCTCTTCCGGCGAGCCGATCCCGCCGGGGTACCGGCAGCTCATGCCGACGATGACGATCGGGTCACCCGCGACCGGCGCGGCCACGCTCACCTGCGCCACTTCGGCCTCGCCGATCAGCTCGCCGAGCAGGAACGCGGCCAGCTCGCGCGGGGTCGGCCGGTCGAAGACCAGCGTCGCCGGGAGCCGCAGGCCGGTCTCGGTGCTGAGGGCGTTGCGGAGGTCCATCGCGGTGAGCGAGTCGAAGCCCAGCGCGGAGAACGCGCGGTCGGTGTCGATCTCGGTCGTGTCCGGGTGCCGCAGCACCTCGGCGACGGCCGTCTTCACCACGTCCAGCACGACGTCGGCCCGGTCGCCCGCGGACTGGGCGAGTAGCCGGTCGCGCAGGCCGTGGGTCCGCTCGCCGGCCTCGGCCGGGCTGTGCAGCTGCGCCAGCAGCGGGCTCGGGCGCCGCGCGGTGAACGCCGGGCCGAACCGCTCCCACCGGACGTCGGCCACGACAGTGGTGACGTCGTCGGCGCGCACGGCCGTCGTGAGCGCGGTGACGGCGGTCGCCGGGTCGAGCGCGGGCAGGCCGCTGTCGCGCAGGTGGTCGAGGTCCTCGTCGGCGCCTTCCCACGCCGAGAACGCGACGACCGCCGCCTTCTCGCCGCGGTCGCGGCGCTGGCGGGCGAACGCTTCGAGCGCGGCGGCCTCGGCGGCTTCGTCACCGCGGCCGCGCACGCCCCACACCCCGGCGATCGAGGTGAGCAGCACGAACGCATCGAGTTCCTTGCTGTCCAGCAGGTCCGCGAGGTGCCGGGCGCCCGCGAGACCTTCGCCGTGGATGACGGCGTCGGGCGGGAACTGCGTGAGCAGGTCGCGCAAGGTATCCGGGTCGGCCGTGGCGCCGCGGACGACGTGGACGCCGTCGCGCTCGGCGAGCCGGTCCGCGATCGCGGTGGCCGGGCCGTCGCCGGTGACGAGCACGGTGCCGAACGGCTCCCAGTGCTCGCCGGGCGCGCCGGCGCGGGTCAGGCGGCGGCCGTAGGCCCCGGCCGCCCGGACGGCGACCTGGTCCTCGTCGCCGGCGAGCACGCCGGCAAGCCGGGCCGCGGTCCGCGCGTCCAGGTCGGCGGGGACGTCGACGAGCCCGCCCCAGCGCACCGGGTCGTGCAGCGCGGCCACGCGGCCGAAGCCCCACAGCGCGGCCGTTTCCGGCGACGCGATCCGCTCGGCCGGGGTCACGGCGACCGCGCCCCGGGTCACGCCCCACACCGGCGCGTCGAGGCCGGCGTCGTCGAGCGCGGCCAGCAGCGCGCGGGTGTCGGCCACGGTGTCGAGCAGGGACACGATCCGCGTGGCCCGCACCTGCGTCAGGTCGGCGTCGGGGCGGTGGACCTCGGCACCGAGCACGTCGGCGACCTTCGAGGCCCACTCGATGTCCGGGCCGGTGATGACCACGACATCGGCGGCGTCAGCAGCGCCGACGGTGACGGGCTGCCAGGTGATCCGGTAGCGCAGGTCGTCGGCGGCGGATTCGGCGTCGCGCTTGCGGCGCCATTCGGCCAAGGCGGGCAGTACGGCGGTGAGCGCGGCCGGGTCGACGTCCAGGGCGGTCGCCAGCTCGGCGCCGTCGGCGCGGTCGACCGACGCCCAGAACTCGGCGTCGACGGCGGTCCCGGTCACGACCGTGGCGGGTGCGTCGGGCCAGTAACGACGGCGTTGGAAGGCGTAGGTGGGCAGCTCGGCGCGCCGCCCGGCGGTGCCGGCGAACCAGGCCGCCCAGTCCGGGTCGATTCCGGCGGTGAACAGCGTGCCGAGTGCCGTCGCGGCACTGTCCTCTTCGGACTTTCCGCGGCGGAGCACCGGCACGACGACTCGGTCGGCCGCCTCGGCGACGAGCGGCGTCAGGACGGCATCCGGCCCGATCTCGACGTACAGCGAGACGTCGGACTCCGCGAGCCGGTCCAGGGTGTCGCCGAACCGGACGGTGTCACGCACGTGCCGCACCCAGTACTCCGGCGACGTGACGTCACCCGACGTCACGACCGGGATCGACGGCGCCGCGAACCGCAGGCCCGCGACCACCGTGCGGAACTCGTCGAGCATCGGCTCCATCAGGTGCGAGTGGAACGCGTGCGAGACCGCAAGCCGTTTGCTGCTCTCGAAGTTCGCCGCCACGGCGAGCACGGCGTCCTCGGCACCGGACAGCACGACCGACTCGGGCCCGTTGACGGCGGCGAGGTCGACGCCGTCGGTGAGCCGGACATCGGCCTCGGCCGCGCGGACGGCGACCATCGCGCCGCCCTCGGGCAGCGCCTGCATGAGCCGGCCGCGAGCCGCGACGAGCGTGCAGGCGTCTTCGAGGGACAGCACACCGGCGACGTGGGCGGCGGCGATCTCGCCGATCGAGTGCCCGGCGACGAAGTCGGGGCGGATCCCCCACGACTCCAGGAGCCGGAACAAGGCGACCTCGACCGCGAACAGCGCGGGCTGGGCCCAGCCGGTGTGGTCCAGCTCGGCCGCGTCGTCGCCCCAGGCGACGTCTCGCAGCGAGCCGGGCAGCCCGGCGTCGAAGTGGGCGCAGACCTCGTCCCACGCCTCGGCGAACACCGGGAACCGGTCGTACAGCCCGCGGCCCATGCCGAGGCGCTGGGCGCCCTGGCCGGAGAACAGGAACGCGCTCACGCGCTCGCGAGCGACACCGCGAGCCACGACCCGGCCGTCGGCCAAGACGGCGCGGTGGTCGAGCGCGGCACGTCCGGTGGCCAGGGTGAACCCGGCGTCCAGGGCGTCGGTCTCGACGTCGGCCAGCAGGGCGAGCTGCGCGTCGAGCGCGGCCGCCGAGCGGGCCGACACCGGCCACGGCACGACCGCCGGGCAGGTCCCGGTCACCTCGTCGCGGACCGGCGGCGCCTCCAGGATCACGTGGGCGTTGGTGCCGCTGACGCCGAACGACGACACGGCCGCGCGACGTGGGCGGCCGGTCTCGGGCCACGCGGTCGCCTCGGTGACCAGCCGGACCGCACCGGCCGTCCAGTCCACGTGGGACGACGGCTCGCCGACGTGCAGTGTCTTCGGCACGGTGCCGCGGCCGAGGGCCAGCACCATCTTGATGACGCCGGCGGCGCCGGCGGCGGCCTGGGTGTGGCCCAGGTTCGACTTCACCGAGCCGAGCAGCAGGGGCTCTTCGCGCTGGCGGCCGTAGGTGGCCAGCAACGCCTGGGCTTCGATCGGGTCACCGAGGGTGGTGCCGGTGCCGTGCGCCTCGACGACGTCGACGTCCTCAGTGGACAGTCCGGCGTTGGCCAGGGCCTGGCGGATCACGCGTTGCTGCGACGGGCCGTTCGGGGCGGTGAGCCCGTTGGACGCGCCGTCCTGGTTCATCGCCGAACCCCGCACCACGGCGAGGACGTCGTGGCCGAGACGGCGCGCGTCGGACAGCCGCTCGACCACGAGGACGCCCGCGCCCTCGGACCAGGTCGTGCCGTCGGCGGCGTCGGAGAAGGCCTTGCAGCGGCCGTCGGCGGCGAGGCCGCCCTGGGCGTCGAACTCGACGAAGGAGAACGGGCTGGTCATCACCGTGACGCCGCCGACCAGGGCCAGCGAGCACTCGCCCGAGGCGAGCGACTGGGCGGCCCAGTGCAGCGCGACCAGCGACGACGAGCAGGCCGTGTCGACCGTGACGGCCGGGCCTTCCAGGCCGAGCGTGTAGGACAGCCGGCCGGACAGCACGCTCGCCGTCGTGCCGGTGGCCATGTGCCCGGCGACGTCCGCGCCCGAGGTGAGCAGCAGGCCGGTGTAGTCCTGGCCGTTGGTGCCGACGAACACGCCGGTGTCGGAGCCGCGCAGCGTCGCCGGGTCGATCCCGGCGTGCTCCAGGGACTCCCACGACGTCTCCAGCAGCAGCCGCTGCTGCGGGTCCATCGCGAGGGCCTCGCGCGGCGAGATGCCGAAGAACCCGGCGTCGAAGTGCCCGGCGTCGGGCAGGAACCCGGCCTGGCCGGCGCCGATCGTCGAGAGATCCCAGCCGCGGTCGGCCGGGAACGGCCCGATCGCGTCGCCGCCGCCGGCCAGGAGGTCCCAGAAGGTGCGCGGCGAGGTGACGCCGCCGGGGAAGCGGCAGCCGATGCCGACGATGACGACCGGGTCGGTCGTGTCGGCCCGGGTGGCCGCCGTGGTCGTGGTGAGTTCGGTGGTGCCGACCAGTTCGCCGAGCAGGAACGCGGTCAGCGCGCGCGGCGTCGGGTGGTCGAAGACCAGCGACGACGGCAGCGCGAGGCCGGTCGCCGCGCCGATGCCGTTGCGGAGTTCGACCGCGGTGAGCGAGTCGAAGCCGAGGTCGGCGAACGCGGCGTCCGGCGCGACCGCGCCGGCGTCGGAGTGCCCGAGGACCATCGCGACCTGCGTGCGCAGCAGGCTCAGCAGGTGCTTCTCGCGGTCGGCGTCGGGCAGTCCGGCCAGGGTGGTGCGCAGGTCGCCGCGCTCCCCCGCCTCGCGGGCCTGGCTGAGCACGGCCTTCGCCGCGGGCAGGTCGGCCAGCAGCGGGAACGGCCGGCCGATGGTGAACGCCGGGATGAAGCGGGTGAAGTCGATGTCGGCGACGACGACTTCGGCGTCGCCGGCGCCGATCGCGCGGCGCATCGCCGCGATCGCCCGGTCCGGCGGCAGCAGGGCGAGCCCGCCGCGGCCGACGCGGTCCTGCACCCCGGCGTCGCCGCCGAGCATGCCGGCGCCCGCCCAGGGACCCCAGGCGATCGACGTCGCGGCCTTACCGGCCGCCCGGCGGCGGGCGGCGAGCGCGTCGAGGTAGGCGTTGGCGGCCGCGTAGTTGCCCTGCCCGGCCGCGCCGAACGTGCCCGCGGTGGAGGAGAACAGCACGAAGGCGTCGAGGTCTTCGGTCAGTTCGTCGAGGTTCTCGGCGCCGGTGCACTTCGGGCTGAAGACGGTCGCGAACTGGGCTGGGGTCAGGGAATCCGTGGTGCCGTCGTCGACGACACCGGCGGTGTGCACGACGGCGTTCACCGTCGGGAGCGACGCGATGAGTGCGGCCAGGGCGTCGCGGTCGGCGACGTCGCAAGCTGCGATCGTCACGCGCGCTCCGGCTGCGGTGAGTTCGGTTTCGAGGTCGGCCGCGCCGGGCGCGTCCGGGCCGCTGCGGCTGACGAGCACCAGGTGGTCCGCACCGGCCGTGGCGAAGCGGCGCGCGACTTCCGCGCCGAGCCCGCCGGTGCCGCCGGTGATCAGGACGGTGCCGCGCGGGGTGTAGGCCGTGACCCCGGCGTCGGTGACCGGGGCCGGGGCGAGGCGGCGGGCGAAGACCCCGGACGGCCGGACGGCGACCTGGTCCTCGTCGCCGATCCCGGCCAGGACGGCGAAGAGCCGGTTGACCGCGCGGGTGTCCAGGGTTTCGGGCAGGTCGACGAGGCCGCCCCAGCGCTGCGGCTGCTCCAGCCCCAGCACCCGGCCGAGGCCCCACAGGGCCGCACCCCGCGGGTCCGCCGCGGGGTCGGCGGCACCGACGCTGACGGCGCCGCGGGTCGCCCACCACAGCGGCGCGGCGATCCCGGTGTCACCGAGCGCCTGCGCCACGGTGAGGGCCCTGTCGGTCTCGCCCAGCAGAGAAAGGACGACATCTGTGTCTACTTCGGACAGACGAGCGGCCAGGGTCTCGCGGTCTTCGTTGCCGACCTCGAACCGGACACCGTCCACAGCGGACAGGACCGACTCGGCCCACGGGCCGGGTCCGGCGGGCACGACGACCAGCACGCGGCGCGGGGTCGCGGCCTCGGTGCGCACCGGCGTCCAGACGACGCGGTAACGCCACGTGTCGGCCTCGGACTCCGTCCGGACCTGGCGCCGCCAGGCGGTGAGTGCGGGCAGGACCGTGCCGAGCGCGTCGCGGTCGACGTCGAGCGTGGTGGACAACGAAGTGACGTCGGCGGCTTCGAGAGCCGTCCAGAAGCCGGTGTCGGCTTCGGCCGTGGACTCCGCCGGAGCGGACTCCGGCCAGTAGCGGGTGCGCTGGAAGGCGTAGGTGGGCAGGTCGATCCGGCGGGCGCCGGTGCCGGCGTAGAAAGCGGCCCAGTCGGGGCGGACGCCGTGCGCGTGCAGCTCGCCGAGCAGCGCCGCGACGGTCTCGCCCTCCGGCCGGTCGCGCCGCAGCACGGGCCGCACGGCGACGGCCGCGTCGGTGACGCTCTCGCCGACCATCGCCGACAGCACGCCGTCGGGCCCGAGTTCGACGTAGGCGGTGACGCCGGCGTCGTGCAACGCCGTGATCGCATCGCCGAACCGGACGCCCTCGCGGGCGTGGCGGACCCAGTAGTCCGGAGTGGACACCAGCTCGGCGTCACCGAACCCACCGGTCACCCCGGAAACGAAGGACAGATCGGGTGCCGAGTAGGTGAGCCCGGCGACGGCCGCGCGGAACTCGTCCAGCATCGGGTCCATCGCCGCCGAGTGGAAGGGGTGGGAGACGGTCAGGCGACGGGTCTTCGGGAACTGTTCGGCGAACGCGAGCACGGCGTCCTCGGGACCGGCGACGACGGTCGCCCGCGGCCCGTTGACCGCGGCGATGTCGACGCCCTCGGGCAGCAGGGCCCGCACGTCGGCCTCGGCCTCGCGGATCGCGACCATGGCGCCGCCGGACGGCAGTGCCTGCATGAGGCGGCCGCGGGCGAGCACCAGCGTGGCGGCGTCGGCCAGGGAGAACACCCCGGCGACGTGCGCTGCGGCGATCTCGCCGACCGAGTGCCCGGCGACGTGGTCGGGCCGCACGCCCCACGACTCCAGGAGCCGGAAGAGCGCGACCTCGATCGCGAACAACGCGGGCTGGGCGTAGCGGGTTTCGTCGAGCAGCGCGGCTTCCGGCGTGCCCGGCTCAGCGAACAGCAGGCCGTGCAGCGGGTGTTCGAGGCCGGCGTCCAGGTGGGAGACGACCTCGTCGAGCGCCTCGGCGAAGACGGGGAACCGCTCGGCCAGCTCACGCCCGGCACCCGGGCGCTGGCTGCCCTGCCCGGTGAACAGGAACGCGGTGCCGGGACCGCCTGTGGTGCCGCGCAGCACGGACGCCGCGGGCTCGTCGGCGGCGACGGCGGCGAGCCCGTCGAGGACGTCGTCGTGCGTGGCGGCCAGGACGACCGCGCGGTGGCTCAGGTCGGCTCGGGCCGTGGCGAGCGAGAAGCCGAGGTCGGCGAGCGCGGGCTCGGGCTGGTCGGCCAGCCAGGTGCGCAGCCGCGCGGCCTGGGCGCGCAGGGCTTCCGGCGTCCGGGCGGACACGACCAGCGGGACGGTCCCGACGGTCTTGGGCTCGGCTTCGGCTTCCTCGATCTCGGCGGCGGAGGCCTGTTCCAGCACGGTGTGGACGTTGGTGCCGCTCAGGCCGAACGACGAGACGGCGGCGCGGCGCGGCGCACCGGTCTCGGGCCAGTCAGTCTGCTCGTCGAGCAGCGCGATGGTCCCGCTCGACCAGTCGATGTGCGACGACGGCGTGCTCGCGTGCAGCGTCTTCGGCAGCACGCCGTGGCGCATCGCCATGACCATCTTGAGGACGCCGGCGATGCCGGAGGCCATCTGCGTGTGGCCGATGTTGGACTTCACCGAGCCGAGCAGCAGCGGGCGTTCGCGCTCACGGCCGTAGGTGGCCTGCAGCGCCTGGACCTCGATCGGGTCGCCGAGCGCGGTGCCGGTGCCGTGGCCCTCGACGACGTCGACGTCCGAAGTGGACAGACCCGAGTTGGCCAGCGCCTGCTTGATCACGCGCTGCTGGGACGGCCCGTTCGGCGCGGTCATGCCGTTGGACGCGCCGTCGGAGTTCATCGCCGAGCCGCGGACGACGGCCAGGATCTCGTGGCCGTTGCGCCGCGCGTCGGACAGCCGCTCGACCAGGACCAGGCCGATGCCCTCGGCGAGGCTCATGCCGTCGGCTTCGTCGGAGTAGGCCTTGCAGCGGCCGTCGGGCGCCATCGCGCGCTGGCGGCTGAAGCCGATCCACGGCGCGGGCGTGGCCATCACGGTGACACCGCCGGCCAGCGCCATCGTGCTCTCGCCGTTGCGCAGGGACTGGCAGGCCAGGTGCAGCGCGACCAGCGACGACGAGCAGGCCGTGTCGAGCGTGACGGCCGGGCCTTCCAGGCCGAACAGGTAGGCGACGCGGCCGGACAGGACACTCGACACCGAACCGGTGATCATGTGGCCTTCGGAGCCCTCGGCCGCGTTGAGCACGGTCGAGCCGTAGTCCTGGTAGCTGGAGCCGATGAAGACGCCGGTGCGGCTGCCGCGCACGGTCGCCGGGTCGACGCCGGCGCGTTCGAGGGCCTCCCACGAGACTTCCAGCAGGAGCCGCTGCTGCGGGTCCATCGAGAGTGCCTCGCGCGGCGAGATGCCGAAGAAGCCGGCGTCGAAGTCCGCGGCGCCTTCGAGGAAGCCGCCGAGCGTCGAGTAGGTCTTGCCGCTGCGGTCCGGGTCGGGGTCGAACAGCCCGGCCGCGTCCCAGCCGCGATCGGCCGGGAACGACGAGATCGCGTCCCCGCCGCCGAGCACGAGGTCCCACAACGCTTCCGGCGAAGCGACACCGCCGGGGAACCGGCAGCTCATGCCGACGATGGCGATCGGCTCGTCGACCATCGCCCGCGTGACGACGGTCTCGGCGGTGTCCGATCCGTCCAGAGTGGACAGGATGAACCCGGCCAGCGCGTCGGCGTTCGGGTAGTCGAACACGACGGTGCTGGGCAGGCTCAGGCCGGTCACGACTTCGAGGCGGTTGCGCAGGTCGACGGCGGTGAGCGAGTCGAAGCCGAGGTCACGGAAGGCGCGGTCGGCCTCGACGGCGTCCCCACCGGCGTGGCCGAGAACGGTGGCGGCTTCGGCACGCACGAGGTCGACGACGAGCCGGCGTCCCGCCGCGGCGGGCAGCGCCCGGACCCGGCCGGCGAACGCAGCGACGTCGGCCGTCTCCGGCGCGGCCTCGGCGAGCTTGCGGACCGCGGGCAGCTCGGCGAACAGCGGGCTGGGCCGCACCGACGTGAAGACCGGGTAGTACCGCTCCCAGTCGAGGTCGGCGATCATCAGCGACGTCTCGTCGTCCTCGAGGGCGCGCTTCAGCCCGGCCAGGGCGAGGCGCGGTTCCATGAACTGCAGGCCACTGCGCAGGATCCGGCCCGGGTCGACCCGGCCGAGCTCGCGGTCGTCGGCCCAGATGCCCCAGGCGATCGTCGTCGCCGGGACACCGCGGGCGCGCCGCTGCTCGGCGAGGGCGCCGAGGTAGGCGTTGGCCGCGGAGTAGGCGCCGTGGTCACCGCTGCCCCAGACGCCGGCGGTCGAGGAGTACATCACGAAGTGCTCGAGTTCACCCTCGTCGAGCAGCTCGTCGAGGACGGCGTCGAGGTTGGCCGCGCCGGTGACCTTGGCGTCGAGGACCTCGGCGAAGGCGGTGGGGTCGGTGCCGGTCAGCGGCGCGAGGGCGATGTGCGCGGCGGTGTGCACCACGGTGGTGATGCGGCGGCCTTCACCCTTGAGCCGGGTGATCAGGGCGGCGACGGCGTCGCGATCGGTGACGTCGAGGGCGACCACTTCGGCCGAGCCGAGTTCAGCCTGGAGAGCCGCGGCACCAGGCGCGTCGAGGCCGCGGCGGCCGGTCAGGACGACGTGCTCGACACCTTCACCGGCGAGCCAGCGGGCGAGGTGCGGGCCGAGGGTGCCGGTGCCGCCGGTGACGATGGCGGTGCCGTGGGCGCGCCAGGTCCGTTCCGGACGGCGCCCGGCGACGGGAGCGGGCACGATCCGGCGCGCGAACACGCCGGAGGCCCGGACGGCGAGCTGGTCCTCGTCGCCGGACCCGCTCAGCACGGCGGCAAGCCGCCGAGCGGCCGCGGCGTCGAGGGTCTCGGGCAGGTCGATCAGCCCGGCCCAGTGCCCGGGGTGTTCGAGGGCGGCGGACCAGCCGAGGCCGTGCACCTGTGCCTGGGCGGGATCGCGGACGGGGTCGGCGGGCCCGGTGGAGACCGCGCCGCGGGTCAGCGCCCAGATGGGGATCGCCGGGTCCGTCTCGGCGACAGCCTGGACGAGCGAGAGGGTCCGCAGCAGCCCGCGGTCGAGGCCGGGGTGCCCCGTCGGCGCGTGGTCGGCGGCGAGCAGCGAGACGATGCCGGTCACACCCTCGGTGTCGCCGAGCGCGCTCGTCAACGCCGCGCGATCGGAGTCGTCGACGAGCGTCACCAGGCGCACCTCGGCGCCGTGGCCGCGCAGGGCATCGGCGACCTCGCCATCCGCGTCGTCGCCGATGACCAGCCAAGTTCCGGACAGGGTTCCGCCGGCCGGGCGGGCCGGGCGCCAGGCGACGCGGTACCGCCAGGCGTCCACAGTGGACTCTTCGTCCCGGCGGGCGTGCCAGGCCGACAGTGACGGCAGCACGTCTTCGAGGGCACCTCGCTGGTGCTCGTCGAGGTCCAGCAGCCGGGTCAGCTCGGCGGTGTCGGCGCGGCCGACCGCCTGCCACAGCTCGTCGTCGGCCGGGGCGCCCGCCATCGCCGGCGCCGCTTCTTCGATGGCCCAGTAGTGCTCGTGCTGGAACGCGTAGGTGGGCAGGTCGGCGCGGCGGCCGCCGGTCAGGGTGTCCGCCCAGTCGACCGCCACCCCGCGGGTGTGCGCCTCGGCCAGGGACTTCAGGAACCGGTCGGGCCCGCCGTCGTCGCGGCGCAGCGTGCCCAGCGCGGCGACCGGGACCCCTGCCGCCTCGGCCAGTTCGCCGATCGCCATGGTGAACACCGGGTGCGGGCTCGACTCGACGAACACCGGGTGGCCGTCGGCGACCGCCGCGGACAGCGCCGCGCCGAACTCGACGGTCCCCCGCAGGTTGCGGCACCAGTAGTCGCCGGTCAGCTCGGTCGGCTCGACGAGCCCGCCGGTCACCGTCGAGTAGAACCGGACGCCGGTCTCGCGCGGGGCCACCGGTGCAAGTAGTTCGGCGAGCTCGCCGGCGATCTCGTCCACCTGCGGCGAGTGTGCCGCGAAGTCGACGCCGTCCAGCCGCCAGCGCATCATGCCCGCCTTCGCGAGCCGCCGTTCCAACGTGGCCAGGGCGTCCGGGTCGCCGGACACGGTGACCGAACGCGGCCCGTTCACGGCCGCGACGGCGATCCGGTCGGCCAGCTCGGCGATCAGCTCGCGGACGTCGTCCGCGGCGGCAACGACCGACAGCATCGCCCCTCGGCCGGAGAGCCGCTCGGCGATCAGCCGCGACCGCAGCGCCACGATCCGGGCGCCGTCCTGCAGCGTCAGAGCCCCGGCGACACACGCCGCGGCGATTTCGCCCTGCGAGTGCCCGATCACGGCGACCGGCTCGACACTGTGTTCGCTCCACAGGCTCGCCAGCGAGACCATCACGGCCCACAGCACCGGCTGGATCACGTCCACCCGGGCCAGCGCCTCTTCGTCGCGCAGTACTTCCGGCAGCGACCAGTCGGCGAAGTCCGCCAGCGCGGCGGCGCATTCGGCCATCCGGCCGGCGAACACCGGCGACGACGCGAGCAGTTCGCGGGCCATGCCCGGCCACTGCGAATCCTGGCCGGGGAAGACGAACACGGGTGCGGCGGTGCGCTTGGCGACCCCGCGCACGAGCGCGGCGTCGGCGGCGTTCCCGGCCAGTGCGGCGAGGCCGCGGCGCAGGTCCAGCGGGTCTTCGCCGACGACGACAGCGCGCTGTTCGAACAACGACCGCGTCCCGGCGAGGGACCAGCCGACGTCCACCGGCCGCGTCGCGGGGTGCTCGTCGAGGTGGCGCAGCAGCCGCAGCGCCTGAGCCTGCAGGGCGGGCGCGGTGCGCGCGGACAGCGGCCAGACGACCGGTCCGGACACGGCTTCGGGCTCGGCCGGGACGTCTTCCGGTGCGGGGGCTTCGATGATCGCGTGGGCGTTGGTACCGCTGATGCCGAACGACGAGACGCCGGCCCGGCGCGGACGTCCGGTCTCCGGCCACTCGGCCTGTTCGTGCAGCAGCTGGACCGCGCCGGCCGACCAGTCGATCTTCGTGGACGGCTGATCGACGTGCAGGGTGCGCGGCAGCACGCCGTGGTGCATCGCGTGCACCATCTTGATCAAGCTGGCCACGCCGGCGGCGGACTGGGTGTGCCCGATGTTGGACTTCACCGAGCCGATCAGCAGCGGCCGCTCGCGGTCGCGGCCGTAGGTCGCCTGCAGCGCCTGGACCTCGATCGGGTCACCGAGCGCGGTGCCGGTGCCGTGCGCGTCGAGCGCGTCGACCTCGGCCGCGTCGAGCCCGGCGTTGGACAGGGCCTGGCGGATGACCCGCTGCTGCGAGGGCCCGTTGGGGGCGGTGAGGCCGTTGGACGCGCCGTCGGAGTTGACCGCGGTGCCGCGCACGACGGCGAGGACCTGGTGGCCGTGGCGGCGGGCGTCGGACAGTCGTTCCAGCACGAGGATGCCGACGCCTTCGGCGAGGCTCATGCCGTCGCCGGCTTCGGAGAACGCCTTGCAGCGGCCGTCGGCGGCCAGCGCGCGCTGGCGGCTGAACGCGACGAACGGGTCGGGCGACGCCATGATCGTGGCGCCACCGGCCAGCGCCAGGGAGCTTTCCCCGGCACGCAGGGACTGGCAGGCCAGGTGCAGCGCCACGATCGAGGACGAACACGCCGTGTCGACGGTGACCGATGGGCCCTCGAAGCCGAACAGGTACGACAACCGTCCGGAAAGGACACTCGGGATGGTGCCGGTGACGAGGTGGCCTTCGGAGCCTTCGCCGGTCGAGGTGCCGTAGTCCTGGAAGCTGGAGCCGATGAAGACGCCGGTCCGGCTCCCCCGCACCGAAGCGGGGTCGACGCCGGCGCGTTCCAGGGCCTCCCAGGAAACCTCGAGCAGGAACCGCTGCTGCGGGTCCATGGACATGGCTTCACGCGGCGAGATCCCGAAGAAGCCGGCGTCGAACTCGGCGGCGTCCTCCAGGAACCCCCCGAGCGTCGAGTAGGTCTTGCCGCCCCGGTCGGGGTCCGGGTCGAACAGGCCCGCGGTGTCCCAGCCGCGGTCGGCGGGGAACGACGAGATCGCGTCCACGCCGCCCACGACGACGTTCCAGAGGTCCTCCGGGGAGCCGACGCCGCCGGGGAAGCGGCAGCCCATGCCGACGATGGCGATCGGCTCGTCGACGGCACCCGGTGTGACGACGACGTCGCCGACGGCCGGACCGTCGATCTCCTCACGCAGGAACGCGACGAGCGCCAGCGGGGTCGGGTAGTCGAACACCAGCGTCGCGGGCAGCGACAGACCGGTGGCGTCGGCCAGCCGGCGGCGGAACTCGACGGCGGTCAACGAGTCGAAGCCGAGGTCGCGGAACGCGCGGTCCTCGTCGATCGCGTCGGCCGTCACGTGCCCCAGCACGGCGGCGGCGTCGACGCGCACCAGGTCCAGCAGCGCGCGGTCGCGTTCGGTCTCGGACATCCCGGCGAAGCGGGCCGCGAAGGCGGTCACGGCGGTGGCCGCGACCGGCTCGGGCTTGCTCTCGACGAGTTCGTCGAACAGCCGGCTGGCGCGGGTCGCGGTGAACACCGGCAGGAAGGTGTCCCAGGTGATGTCGGCGACGACGACGGCCGTGTCGTCGCGCAGCAGGGCGCGTTCCAGCTCGGCGAGCGCCGGGGCGGTCGGGAGGAACCCGAGGCCGCGGCGGCTCAGCTGGCCGGCGACGTGCTCGTCGGTGGCCATGCCTTCCTCGGCCCAGGCGCCCCAGGCGATCGACGTCGCCTTGCGGCCGCGGGCCCGGCGGGCTTCGGCGAGCGCGTCGAGGTAGGCGTTCCCGGCGGCGTAGGCGGCCTGGCCGCCACTGCCCCAGACGCCGGCGACGGAGCCGAAGAGCAGGAAGAAGTCGAGGTCGTGCCCGGAGAGGAGGACGTCGAGGTGCGCCGCGCCCTCGGTCTTGGCGGCCATGACGCGGGTGTACTCGGCGAAGTCGGCGCCGTGGATCGGATCCATCGCCTGCGCGATGCCCGCGGTATGCACGACCCCCGTGAGGTCCAGGCCGTCGAGAAGGTTTTCGACGGCGGCGCGGTCGGCGATGTCACAGGCGGCGATCGTCACCCGGGCACCGGCCTCGGTGAGTTCGGCTTCGAGTTCGGCGGCGCCGGGTGCTCCCGGGCCGCGACGGCTGACGAGCACGAGGTGCTCGGCTCCGGCGGCGGCGAGCCACCGCGCGACGGACGCGCCGAGCGCACCGGTGCCGCCGGTGACGAGCACGGTCCCGGAAGCGCGGAAACGCTCGGTGGGTTCGGCGGGCAGATACCGCCCGATCCGCCGGCCGAAGGCCCCCTGGGCCCGGATCGCGACCTGGTCCTCCCCACCGGACGCGGCGAGCACGGCGGCGAGCCGTCGCCCGGCGGCGGGGTCGAGGGTGGCGGGCAGGTCGATCAGCCCACCCCACAGTGCGGGCTGTTCGAGCGCGGCGGTCCGGCCGAGCCCCCAGATCCGCGCGGCGACGGGGTCGGGCGCCCCTTCCCCGGCGGTGACGACGGCGCCGGCGGTGAGCGTCCACAGGCGAAGGCCGAGGTCGGCGTCGCCAAGAGCCTGAACGAGGGTAAGCAGATCCCGCAACCCGGCATCCCCGGCGGCGGGCAGGTGGAGGACGCCCTCAGCCGGCCCAGCCACGGCAAGCGCCGCGGCCAGTCGCGCACGCTCGTCCAGATCCGTGAATGGCACATCGAGGGACTTAGAGTCCGTGAATGTGCCATTCACGAACTTCGGAGCGTCCAGAGCCGACAGAACCACACGCTTGATCGTGGCGCCGTGGGTGGTCAGGGCCGACGCGATCTCGGTGCCTTCGTCGGCGGTCGACGTCACCAGCAGCCAGGTTCCCGGCAAGGAAGGGTTCTCCGCCGTGCGGAACGGATGCCACTCGGTGCGGTAACGCCACGATTTCGCCGTCTCCTCCGCCGCTCGGCGGTCACGCCAGCCCGAGAGGGCCGGCAGCAGCGTCGTCAGGGACTCCTGCTGGTCGTCGCCCAGGTCGAGCAGGCCCGCCAGTTCCGCTGGGTCGCCGCGGCCGATCGCCTCCCACAGCGGGCCGTCCGCCGTGGCGGCCACGGACCGCGCCGGGACGGCGGCAGCCCAGTAGTGCTCACGCTGGAACGGGTACGTCGGCAGCTCGACCGGCGCGCCCGCGCGGCCGAGGTAGGCCGGCCAGTCCACCGCGCAGCCGCGCGTGTGCAGCACGGCGAGGGCGGCGACGGCGGACTCCACCTCCGGACGGTCCTTGCGCAGCAACGGGATCGCGCCCGGCTGGTCGATCATCGCCGACAGCACCGCCGACGGTCCGAGTTCCAGGAACGTGGAGGCATCCGAGCGCGAGATCGTCTCGGCGAACCGGACCGTCGCGCGCACGTGCTCGACCCAGTAGCCCGGCGACCGGACGTCGCCCTGGGCCACGAACCTCAGCGACGGCTCGGCGAAGTCCAGCCCCCGCACGACCTCGCCGAACTCCGCCAGCATCGGGTCCATCAGGTGCGAGTGGAACGCGTGCGACACGTCCAGGCGCTTCGTCCGCTCGAAGCGCGCAGCGACCGCGAGCACGGCGTCCTCGACGCCCGACAGCACCACCGAGTCCGGGCCGTTGACCGCCGCGATGTCGACGCCGTCGGTCAGGCCTGCGCGAACGTCCTCTTCGGGCGCCTGCACCGACACCATCGCGCCGCCGGCGGGCAGGGCCTGCATCAGCCGCGCCCGTGCGGACACCAGCGCGCACGCGTCGTCCAGGGACAGGACGCCCGAGACGTGCGCCGCCGCGATCTCGCCGATCGAGTGCCCGGCGACAAGATCCGGGCGGACGCCCCACGACTCCAGCAGCCGGAACGCGGCCACACCGAAGGCGAACAACGCGGGCTGCGCGTTCCCGGTCCGCGCCAGCGCGGCCGGGTCGTCACCCCACACCACGCCCCGCAGGCCCGGCTCGCACCGGTCGAGGACGTCGGTGAAGACGTCGGCGAACACCGGGAACCGCGAAGCCAGCTCACGCCCCATGCCCAAGCGCTGGGCGCCCTGGCCGGGGAAGACGAACGCAAGCCCGCCGGCCGCGGTCGTACCGGTGATCAGGCCGGGCGCCGGGTTTCCCGCGGCGAGCGCGGCCAAAGACGAAGACACGTCGTCACCGAGCACCACGGCCCGGTGCTCGAACGCCGTACGCGTGGTGGCCAGGGACCACGCAAGGTCGAACCGGCCCGCGTCGATCGACGCCACGTTCGCGGCCTGCTCACGCAGTCCGCCGGCGGTCCGGGCGGACAGCAGCAGCGGCGCGGCCACGGCGTCCACGGGCGTCACAACCGGCGAGGCTTCGACGAACGGCGCCGCTTCGAGGACGACGTGTGCGTTGGTCCCGCTGATGCCGAACGACGACACCGCGCCACGCCGGGCGCGCCCGGTCTCCGGCCACGGCGACGCCTCGGCGAGCAGCGAGACCGCGCCCGCACTCCAGTCCACATGGGACGACGGCGCGGCCGCGTGCAGCGACCGGGGCACGGTGCCGTGCCGCATCGCCATGATCAGCTTGATCACCCCGGCGACACCGGCCGCAGCCTGCGTGTGGCCGATGTTGGACTTGACCGAGCCCAGCAGCAGCGGGGTTTCCCGGTCCCGGCCGTAGGTCGCGAGCAGCGCCTGGGCTTCGATCGGGTCACCGAGGGTCGTGCCGGTGCCGTGTCCTTCGACGACGTCGACGTCCGAAGTGGACAGTCCGGCGCCGGCCAGCGCCTGACGGATCACCCGCTGCTGCGATGGGCCGTTCGGCGCGGTGAGGCCGTTGGACGCGCCGTCCTGGTTGACGGCCGAGCCGCGGACCAGGCCCAGCACGCGGTGGCCGTGCCGGCGGGCGTCCGAGAGCCGTTCGAGCACGAGCACGCCCGCGCCTTCGGACCAGCCGACGCCGTCGGCTTCGTCCGAATAGGACTTGCAGCGGCCGTCGGGCGACAGGCCGCGCTGGCGGGAGAACTCGACGAACGAGTTCGGGGTGGACATCACGGTGACGCCGCCGGCCAGGGCGAGGGTGCAGTCGCCGGACCGCAGGGCCTGCATCGCCCAGTGCATCGCCACGAGCGACGACGAACAGGCCGTGTCGATGGTGACGGCCGGGCCTTCGAGGCCGAGCGAGTAGGCGACCCGGCCGGAGACGACGCTCGACGCCGTGCCGCTGCCTTGGAAGCCTTCGAAGTCGCCGCCGGCCATGACGAGGCCGTAGTCGTTGTACATCACGCCGGCGAAGACGCCGGTGGAGCTGCCGCGCAGGCGTCGCGGGTCGATCCCGGCGCGCTCGATCGCCTCCCACGAGATTTCGAGGAGCAGCCGCTGCTGCGGGTCGGTGGCTTCGGCTTCGCGCGGGCTCATCCCGAAGAACGCCGGGTCGAACTCACCGGCGTTGTGCAGGAAGCCGCCTTCGCGGGTGTAGGAGGTGCCCTTGTGGTCGGGGTCCGGGTTGTACAGCGCGCCCAGGTCCCAGCCGCGGTTCACCGGGAACGTCGACGTCGTGTCGCGACCCTCGGCCACGGCCGCCCACAGGTCCTCCGGCGAGGCGATGCCGCCGGGGAAGCGGCAGCTCATCCCGACGATCGCGATCGGGTCGTCGTCGGCCGCGGCGCTCCGGGTGAGGACCGCCGCGCGACCGTCGTCGCCGAGCAGCTCGGCCAGGATGTGCGCGGCCAGCGCGGCGGGTGTCGGGTGGTCGAACGCCGTCGTGGCGGGCAGGCGCAGCCCGGTCGCGGCGTCGAGGCGGTTGCGCAGCTCGACCGCGGTGAGGGAGTCGAAGCCGAGTTCGGAAAAGGACCGCTCCGGGTCGACGGCCGCGGCTCCGGCGTGCCCGAGCACGCCGGCGACCTCGCGGCGAACCAGGTCGGCGACGCGCGCCGCGCGGGCCACATCGTCCAATGTGGACAGCTGGTGGGCCAGTCGGCCGGCCCCGCCCGCGGTCCGCACGGCCCGGCGGCTGCCGCCGACCAGCGACCGCAGCACGGCGGGCGGCTCCGGCCGGGCGCTCAGCACCGGCAGGTCGAAGCGGACCGGGACGACGACGGGCTCGTCGGCGGCCAGCGCCGCGTCGAAGAGTGCGACGCCTTCGGCCTCGGTGAGCGCGGGGATGCCCATCCGGGCGAAGCGGCGCAGGGTGCCGTCGCCGGCCATGCCGGCTTCACCGGCCCACGGGCCCCAGGCGAGGGACACCGCGGGCAGGCCGGCGTCGCGGCGCACCTGGGCGAGCGTGTCGAGGAAGGCGTTGCCGGCCGCGTAGTTGGCCTGCCCGGCCGCACCGAGCGTGCCGGCCAGGGACGAGAACAGGACGAACGCGCTCAGGTCGTGGTCGCGGGTCAGCTCGTGCAGGTTCCAGGCCGCGTCGGCCTTGGGCGCCAGCACGGTGGCGAGCTTCCCGGCGTCGAGGGTGCCGAGCAGGCCGTCGTCGAGGACGCCGGCCGCGTGCACGACGGCGGTCAGCGGGTGGGCGGCGGGGATGTCCGTGAGCAGTGCGGCCAGCGCGGCGCGGTCGCTCGCGTCGCAGGCGACGACACTGACGTCGGCGCCCTGACCGGCCAGCTCGGTGAGGAGGTCGTCGGGCGCGACGCCGCGGCGGCTCGCGAGGACCAGGTGCCGGACGCCGTGCTCGCGCACGAGGTGGCGGGCGATGATCCGGCCCAGTCCCCCGGTGCCGCCGGTGATCAGGACGGTGCCGTCGGCGTCCCAGCCACGCGGCTCGGCGGGCACGGCCCGCACCAGCCGGGGCACAAGCACGCGTCCGGCGCGGATCAGGGCGCGCGGCTCGCCGGTCGACAGCGCGGTCGTGACGGCGTCGGCGGACGCCGGCTGCTCGTCGGTTTCGATCAGGACGAAGCGGCCGGGGTGTTCCTGCTGGGCGGCCAGGACGAGCCCGCGCACGGTCGCCGCGGCGGGCACCCCGGCCGGGATGACCAGGGCCAGCCGCCGGTCGTCGGCCGCTTCAACACGCGCCTGCAGGAGGCCGAGCGCGTGCGCGGCGAGGACGCGTGCCGCCGCCGGGGTCTCCCCCGCCGGGACGTCGAGGGTGACGACGTCGGCGTCGGCCGGGTCGGTGATCCCGGTGACCGGCTCGGTCCAGTCGATCCGGTACAGGCCGCCGCCGGTGCCGGCGGCGAAGGATTCGGCGGCGATCGGCCGCACGGACAGGCCGCCGGCCACCGCGACCAGGTCGCCTTCGGGCGTCGACAGGATGAGGGACAGCGAGTCGTCACCGGTCTTGCGCAGCTCGGCCCGCAGCACGGTCGCGCCGACCGCGCGCACGGCGACGTCCCGCCAGGAGAACGGCAGGCCGCCGTCACCGGCGAGGAACGCCGTGGCGTGCAGGGCCGCGTCGAACAGCGCGGGGTGCAGGTCGAACGTCTCGGCTTCGACGGCGTCGGGCAGCGCGACCTCGGCGAAGACGTCGTCACCACGGCGCCACGCGGCCCGCAGGCCGCGGAACGCCGGGCCGTACTCGCGGCCGTCGTCGATGCCGTCGTAGAACCCGTCGAGTTCGACCGGGGTCGCGTCCGCGGGCGGCCAGACCGCCTCCGGGATCACGATTTCCGGGGTGACCGCGGTGAGCCGGCCGACCGCGTGGGACGTCCAGTTGCCGCTGACCTCCCCGTCCGGGCGCGAGTGGACGGCCACCGCGCGGCGGCCGTCGTCGTCCGGCGCGCCGACCCACACCTGGACGACGACGCGCTCGTCGGCGCCCAGCACGAGTGGCCGGGTCAGGGTCAGTTCTTCGACGTCGGGGCAGCCGGTCTCGGCGCCGGCGCGGACGGCCAGCTCCAGCAGCGCCGTGCCGGGCACGACCACCGCGCCGCCGACACGGTGGTCGGCCAGCCAGGCGTGCGTGCCGGCCGACAGCCGGCCGGTCAGCAGCAGCCCGCGGGCGTCGGCGACCTCGACGGCGGTGCCGAGCAGCGGGTGGTCGACGCTGCGCAGGCCCGCGGAGCGCAGGTCACCGCGGCCGCGGCCGGTGTCGCGCGGCCAGAACCGCTCGTGCTGGAAGGCGTAGGTGGGCAGTTCGGTCCAGACGGCGCCGGTCCCGGCGAAGAACGCGGCCCAGTCGATGGTGACGCCGTCGCCGTGCAGCCGGGCGAGGGCCTCGGCCGACGACGTGAGTTCGTCGCGGTCCTTGCGCAGCACCGGCACGGCGAGTGCGTCCGGAACGTCGACCAGCGGCGTCAGCGCGGCTTCCGGCCCGACCTCGACGAACCGGTTCGCGCCCGCGTCGGCGAGCCGGGCGAGGACGTCGCCGAAGCGGACGGTCTCGCGGACGTGACGCACCCAGTACTCCGGGTCGGTCACCTCGCCGGCGACGACCAGGGTGCGAGCGGGCTCGGCGAACGTCAGGCCGGCGACCACCTCGCGGAACGCGGGCAGCATCGGGTCCATCAGGTGCGAGTGGAACGCGTGGGACGCGCGCAGCCGCGTCGTGCGCTCGAAGCGGGACGCGACGGCCAGCACGGCGTCTTCGTTACCGGACAAGACAACCGCGCGAGGTCCGTTGACGGCGGCGATACCCACACCGTCGACCAGCTCAGCGCGGACTTCGTCTTCGGTGGCCCGGACGGCGACCATCGCGCCGCCGGCGGGCAGGTCCCGCATCAGCCGGGCGCGCGCGGACACCAGCGCACAGGCGTCGTCGAGGGACAGCACGCCCGCGCAGTGGGCGGCGGCGATCTCGCCCGCCGAGTGCCCGGCGAGCAGGTCGGCGCGCACGCCCCACGACTCGAGCAGGCGGAAGAGGGCGACCTCGACGGCGAAGATCGCCGGCTGCGCCCGGCCGGTGTCGGCGAGCGTGTCGGCAGCGTCGGCACCGGTGCCCCAGACGACGTCCCGGAGCCCGGGCTCGAGCCGGTCGAGGACCTCGTCGAACGCGGCGGCGAAGACCGGGTGCGCGGCGTACAGCTCGCGGCCCATCCCCAGGTGCTGCGAACCCTGGCCGGTGAACAGGAACGCGGTCTTCGCGCGGGCGCGCGGCGAACCGACGACACCGGACTCCCCCGCGGCCAGCGCCTGCAAGGCGTCGGCCACGGCGGCGCGATCGGCACCGACCACGGCGGCGCGGTGCTCGAACGACGTCCGCGCGGTGGCCAGGGAGAACGCGACGTCGGCGAGCGGCGCGGCGCCGTCCGCCAGCTGCCGCGCGAGCCGTCCGGCCTGCTCTCGCAGTGCCTCGTCGGTCTTGCCGGAAACCAGGAACGGCACCGGCCGCTCGACGACGGCACGCGGCTCGGCGTCCTCGGCCGGCGCCTGCTCGATGATCGCGTGCGCGTTGGTGCCGCTGAGCCCGAAGGACGACACGCCCGCGCGGCGGGGCTCCCCGCTCTCGGGCCACTCGGTCGCCTCGGTGACCAGGTCCACCCGGCCCGCGCGCCAGTCCACATGGGACGACGGCGTGTCGACGTGCAGCGTGGGCGGGACGACGCCGTGGCGCATGGCCAGGACCATCTTGATCACGCCGGCGACGCCCGCCGCGGCCTGGGTGTGGCCGAAGTTCGACTTCACCGAACCGAGCAGCAGCGCACGTTCGCGGTCCTGCCCGTAAGTCGCCATCAGGGCCTGGGCCTCGACCGGGTCGCCGAGCTTCGTGCCGGTGCCGTGCGCCTCGACGACGTCGACCTGGCCCGGTGTGAGCCGGGAGCTCTTCAGCGCCTCCCGGATGACGCGCTGCTGGGAGGGGCCGTTGGGGGCGGTCAGGCCGTTGGTGGCGCCGTCCTGGTTGACGGCGCTGCCGCGGACCAGGGCGAGCACGGGGTGGCCGTGGCGGCGGGCGTCCGACAGGCGTTCGAGCACGAGCACACCCGAGCCCTCGGCCCAGCCGGTGCCGGCGGCCGAATCGGCGAACGAGCGGCAGCGGCCGTCCGGGGACAGCCCGCCCTGGCGGCTGAACTCGACGAACGTGGTCGGGGCGGACATCACCGTCACGCCGCCCGCGACGGCGAGCGTCGACTCCCCCGACCGCAGCGACTGCGCGGCCAGGTGCAGCGCGACGAGCGACGACGAACACGCGGTGTCGACGGAGACGGCCGGGCCGACCAGGCCCAGCACGTACGACAGCCGGCCGGACAGGACGCTGTTCGTGTTGCCGGTCAGCAGGAAGCCCTCGGACGGCCCGGCGGCGCCGGTCAGGTACTCCTGGGCCATCGCGCCGACGAACACCCCGGTCCGGGTGCCCTTGAGCGACGACGGCGCGATGCCGGCGCGCTCGATCGCCTCCCACGTCGTCTCGAGCAGGATCCGTTGCTGCGGGTCCATTTCGGCCGCTTCGCGCGGCGAGATGCCGAAGAAGCCGGCGTCGAACTCGGCGGCGTCGAGCAGGAAGCCGCCGGACATCGCCGCCTCACCGCCGGCCGCGGCGAGCGCGCCGAGGTCCCAGCCGCGGTCGGCGGGCAGCCCGGTGACGCCGTCACGCCCCGAGCTGACCAGCTCCCAGAGGTCTTCGGGACTGGTGACCCCGCCGGGGAAGCGGCAGCTCATCCCGACGATCGCGATCGGTTCGACCGCGCGGGTCTCCAGTTCCTCCAGCCTCTGCTGGGTGCGCACGAGATCGGCGCTGGCCCGCTTGAGATAGCTCCGGAGCTTCTGTTCGTTGTCCATGAATCAGCAACCCATCCCGACACGACGGCGAGCGGTGGCGCCCCGGGACGGCTGCCGCAGAGGCAGTCCGGCGCACGGCCGGCTTCCGCCCGGGGCGCGAAAAATGGTTTTCTGCGGCGGAAATCGTCCTCGGCGGCACATCGCCCGGGCCGCGACCGCCGAGTTCTTTCCGGGACCGGCCGGGGCCGGCTACCAGACGGCGGCGGTCAGCGCCTCGCCGAGGTCCAGCTCCCGGGCGGTCTGGTGCAGGTCGGATTCGACCATCATGCGCATCAGCTCTTCGAACGGCACCGACGGCTTCCAGCCCAGATCGGCGCGCGCCAGCGTGGCGTCGGCGCACAGGGTCTCGACCTCGGCGGGCCGCACCAGACTGGGGTCCACGACGACGTAGTCGCGCCAGTCGAGATCGGCGGCGGCGAACGCGATCTCGGCGGCGTCGCGGACGGTGTGCATCCGGCCGGTGCCGATCACGTAGTCGCACGCCTCGTCCTGCTGCAGCATCAGGTGCATCGCCTGGACGTAGTCACCGGCGAAGCCCCAGTCGCGCACGGCGTCGAGGTTGCCGAGACGCAGCTCGTCCTGCAGGCCCAGCTTGATCCGCGCGACGGCGTTGGAGATCTTGCGCGTCACGAACTCGATCCCGCGCCGCGGCGACTCGTGGTTGAACAGGATGCCCGAGACGCCGTACATCCCGTAGGACTCGCGGTAGTTGCGCGTGATGTAGTGGCCGTAGGCCTTCGCGACGCCGTAGGGGCTGCGCGGGTGCAGGATCGTCTTCTCGTTCTGCGGGGTCTCGGCCGCCTTGCCGAACATCTCCGACGACGACGCCTGGTAGAACCGGATCTGGCTGCCCGGCGCGGTGGTCCGCGACTTGTCCAGCCCGGAGACCATCCGGATCGCCTCCAGCACGCGCAGCACGCCCATGCCGTTGACGTCGGTGGTGAGCTCGGCCTGCTGCCACGACATCGGCACGAACGAGATCGCGCCCAGGTTGTAGACCTCGTCCGGCTGCACCAGGTCCACGGCCCCGACGAGACTCGCCTGGTCCAGCAGGTCGCCGTGGACGAAGTTCAGCTCGGCGGCGATCCGGCTGACCCGGGACTTGCGCGGGTTCGCCTGACCGCGCACCAGGCCCCACACGTCGTAGCCCAGTGCCAGCAGGTGCTCGGCCAGGTAAGAGCCGTCCTGTCCCGTGACACCCGTGATCAATGCTCGTTTCGTCATAGCTCTCCCACGTTCACCGGCCAACCGGCCGTGCTCGCGGCCGCCCGGCACCGCCGCTGATCCGCTCGATCACACACCCGCGCCGCCCTGGAAAACATTGGACAATCCGTGCGGCCATCGGGAACTACTGGTGATTTCCCGTCTTCAGCGGGTCCATCCTGCAGCTTTCCGGTAGCCGAGGCATGCGAGGACCTGATGGCATTCCGATATCCCGTCTCCCAGCCCCATCTCACCGGCCGTGAGATCTACTACGTCACCGAAGCGGTGACGACGGGCTGGATCTCCTCCCAGGGCCCGTTCGTGCAGCGCTTCGAAGAGACCTTCGCCGACTGGAACGGCCAGGGCCACGGCGTCGCCTGTTCTTCGGGGACGACGGCGCTCACCCTCGCCCTGCGTGCCCTCGGCATCGGCCCCGGCGACGAGGTGCTGGTCCCGGAGTTCACCATGATCGCGTCGGCCTGGGCGGTCACCTACACCGGCGCCACACCGGTCTTCGTCGACTGCGGCGACGACCTCAACATCGACGTCGCGCAGCTCGAAGCCAAGATCACCCCGCGCACCAAGGCGATCATGCCGGTGCACATCTACGGCCGGCGCTGCGACATGGACGCGATCATGGACCTCGCCTACCAGTACAACCTGCGGGTCGTCGAGGACTCGGCCGAGGCCCACGGCGTCCGACCGGTCGGTGACATCGCGTGCTTCTCCTTGTACGCCAACAAGATCATCTCGTCCGGCGAGGGTGGTATCTGCCTGACGAACGACGCGCGGCTGGCCGAGCAGATGAAGCACCTGCGCGGCATGGCCTTCAGCAAGGCCCACGACTTCGTCCACAAGAAGCTGGCCTACAACTTCCGGATGACCAACCTGCAGGCCGGCGTCGCGCTGGCCCAGGTGGAGCGGATCGACGAGATCCTCGAGCTGCGGTCCCGGATCGAAAAGCAGTACGACGAACGGCTTTCCGGTATCTCCGGGATCACCCGCATGCCGAGCCGCGACGTCCTGTGGATGTACGACCTGCTGGCCGAGGGCCGCGACGAGCTGCGCGCCCACCTCTCGGCCGCCGGCGTCGAGACGCGGCTGTTCTTCCAGCCGATGAGCCGCCAGCCGATGTACCTGGACCCGTCTTGGCCCGAGCTCAACGCGGCCCGCCTGGCCGCCCGGGGCTTCTACCTGCCGACCTACGTGGGCCTGGAGGAGAGGGACCAGGACTTCATCGTGGACCGCGTCGCGGAGTTCTACGGCAGCAACTGAGACGACGGAAGCCCGCCGGGAAACCGGCGGGCTGTGTCAGGTTTGGGGACCGGTGAGCCGTCCGGACAGTGACCAGGACGGCTCACCGGCGTTCGTAGGCCGGAGGAGTACTCCGGCGGTGCGGTGGGCCGGCAGACCAGGGGGTCGCCTGCCGGACCACCGACGTCAGCCGGCCGGCTGCTCGGCCGAGTCGAGGTCGCGCGCCAGCAGCTCGACGATCTCCGCCACCGCGGCGTCGGCGCCTTCGCCCTCGGCCGAGATCACCACTTCTTCGCCGCCGCGGACGCCGAGGGCCATCACACCCAGGATGCTGGTGGCGTCCACCAGCTTGTCCTCGGTGCGGCCGATCTTCACCGGCACCGGCTGGCGGCCGGCCGCCTCGACGAGCAGCTTGACCGGACGCGCGTGCAGCCCGACCGGCGAGCCGATTACCACCTTTTTACTGGACATTCCCGATTCCCATCTCGTGGAGAAAGCTTGTGCCGCGTCAGCCGGCCGTTGTGGCGGAGAACTCTTCCGCGATCCGGCGCGCCGCCGGCACGTCGGACGCGGAGAGCACCTCGCGGGCGAGGGTTTCGCACTGTTCGAGGGTGTAGTCCTTCAACGCGGCGCGGACCGCGGGCACCGCGGACACCGACATCGACAGACTGGTGATGCCCAGGCCGGCGAACACCGGGGCCAGGCCCGGGTCGCTGGCCGCCTCGCCGCAGATGCCGGCGGACTTGCCGGCCTCCTTGGCCGCCGCGGCGACGTTCGCCACGAGCGCCAGCAACGCCGGCTGCCAGGGGTCGAGCAGGTCCCCCAGCTCACCCAGCATCCGGTCCGCGGCGTAGGTGTACTGCGAAAGGTCGTTGGTGCCGATGCTGACGAAGTCGACCTCCGCCAGGATGTCCGCCGCCCGGATCGCCGCGGCCGGCACCTCGATCATCACACCGGCCTGCCCGATCCCGTGCTCGCGGGCGAGGTCGCGGAACGCCGCGGCCTCCGCCGGCGTGGCGATCATCGGCGCCATCACCCGCACGTCGGCCTCGTGGTCGGCCGCCGCCAGGCTGATCGCCTCCAGCTGCGCGGTGAGCAGCCCCGGGTTGCGGACGCCGACGCGGTAGCCGCGCACGCCCAGCGCCGGGTTCGGCTCGTCCTCGGTGTTGGCGAACGGGATGTACTTGTCGGCGCCGGCGTCCAGCGTGCGGATGACGACCGGCCGGCCGGCGAAGCCGCGCAGCACCTCGCCGTACGCCGCCCGCTGCTCCTCGACCGTCGGGGCCTCGGTGCGGTCCAGGAACAGGAATTCGGTGCGGAAGAGCCCGACCCCTTCGGCGTCGGCCGCCGCGTCCTGCTCCACCCCGCCGGCGCTGCCGACGTTGAGCAGCAGCTTGACCGGGTGGCCGTCGGCGGTGGCGCCGGGGCCGCTGTGCGCCGCCAGCTTCTCCTTCAGCGACGCCGCTTCCGCCTCGACCTGCCGGACGTAGTCGTCCGTCGGGTCGACGACGACCGTGCCGCGCCCGCCGTCGACCGCGATCCGCTGCCCGTCCGCCAGGCCCGCGGCGCCGGCGCAGCCGACCACCGCGGGGATCCCGAGAGCGCGGGCGACGATCGCCGTGTGGCTGGTCGGGCCGCCCTTCTCGGTGACGATGCCGAGCACCTTCGCCGGGTCGAGCAGCACCGTGTCGGCCGGGGCGATGTCCTGGCCGACGAGGACGAACGTGCCGTCGACGTCCGGGATGCCGGGCTGGGCCAGGCCCAGCGCCGCGGCGATCGCCCGGTCCCGGATGTCGATCAGGTCGGCCGCCCGCTCGCCGAGGTAGCCGCCGATGGCCTCCAGCGCGGCCACGTGCTTGCCGAAGGCGTCGCGGATCGCCCAGGCGGCGGGGCGGCCGGCGGCCACCCCCTCCTGGATCCCGGTCCGCAGCGTCGGGTCCTGCGCCATCATGATCTGGGTGTCCATGATGGACTTGGACTCGCCCGAAACCGTTGCCGCGCGCTTTTCCAGGTCCGCCACCGCCGCGTCGAGCGCTTCGGTCGCCGCCGCCAGCTCCTCTTCGGGAGCCGACGGCGTGTCCCAGTGCTCCGGCAGGACCGGGGGCGGCGTCAGCCGCACCACCGGCCCGGCGGCCGCGCCCGGGCTCGCCGGGTTGCCGCGCAGTTCGTCAACCACCGTTGGTCGCCTCCTTGGGGTTCGGGCCCTCACCGCTCACGCGGGGACGGCCGCGCCCGGCTCGATCGTCACCTTGATCGCCTCGCCGCTGCTGACGATGTCGATCGCCTTCAGCACGTCGGACAGCGGCAGGTGGTGGGTGATCAGATCGTCGACCGGGACCTTGCCCGACGAGATCAGCTCGAGCGCCTGGCGGTTGTGCTCGGGGCTGGATCCGTTGGCGCCGTAGATGGTCAGCTCGCGGTAGTGCACCAGGTTCGAGTCGCACGCGATGATCGGGTTGTCCTTCGGCAGGCCGCCGAAGAAGCTGATCCGGCCACGGCGCGCGGTCATCTTGAGCGCGTCCTCCTGGGCCTTGCCCGCCGCCGCGGCCGTGATGACCACGTCCGCGCCGTCGCCACCGGTGAGCTCGAGGACCTTCGCGACCGGGTCTTCCTCGGCGCCGCAGATCGCGGCGTCGGGCTTGACCAGCTCGGCGGCCATGTCGAGGCGGCCGCGGTTCAGCTCGACCAGGTACACCGCCGCCGCGCCCTTGGCCCGGGCGAGCCGCACGTGCAGGCAGCCGATCGGGCCGGCGCCGACGACCACGACGACGTCGCCCTCGCCGACCTGCGCGAAGCTCTGTCCATTGAGGACACAGGCCAGCGGCTCGGCGACGGAGGCCTCCGCGTAGCTGACGCCGTCCGGGATCCGGTTGACGCCGTCCACTTTGAGGACCTGCTTCGGCACGATCATGTACTCGGCGAAGCCGCCGTCGAAGTGGTAACCCATCGACAGCTGGTTGGGACAGACCTGCTGCAGGCCCTTGCGGCACTGCTTGCACTCACCGCACGGGATCGCGGCGATGACCTGCACGCGGTCGCCCGACTCCCAGCCGGAGACGTTCGCGCCGGTCTCGACGACCTCGCCGGCGATCTCGTGCCCGATCACGCGCGGCGGGTCGATGTGGTGGTGCCCGTGGCGGAAGATCTTCAGGTCCGTGCCGCACGTCGAGGTGTTGTGCACCCGGATCTTGATCTCGTCGGGGCCCGGGTTGGGCTCGTCGGCGTCTTCGACCCGCAGGTCACCTGGCGCGTAGAAACGTGCCACCTTCATTCGGAGAACTCCTCGTCCATCTGGTTCAACAGTCGCAAGATCGTCTCGGCGTCCGGTGCTTCCCGCAGCTGCCGGACCTGCTCGCCGTCCATCAGGATCCGGGCGAGCGAGGACAGGATGCCGACCTGCTCGGACCCCTTGGCCGCGATGCCGACGCACAGCCGGACCTCGTTGCCGTCCCAGTCGACCCCGTCGGGGAACTGGAGGATCGCGAGCGCGGTCCGCTTCACGAAGCGGCGGGACTCGTCGGTGCCGTGCGGGATCGCGACGCCCTCGCCCAGGAAGGTCGAGACGGAGCGCTCGCGCTCGTGCATCGCGTCGAGGTAGCCCGGCTCCACCGCCCCCAGCTCCAGGAGCTTGCGACCCACCTGCGTGATCGCGTCGGCCTGGTCGGGGGCGGCGCAGCCGATGAGGACCGACTCGGCGCTGAGGATGGAAGCGTCAGTCGGCAAGGGAACCGCCGTCCCGGATCGCCTGCTCGACCTGGTCGAACACCGGGTCGCCCAGGAAGCTCTGGAACCCGAGGATCACCGCCGTGGTGTTGGCCTTGCGGGCCCGCTTGACCAGGGTGCTCTGGCACAGCACGACCTGGGCGTCACCCGGGATCTCGTTGACCGGCGTGTGCTCGACCTTGACCGAGTAGGGCTTCAGCCGCTTGGCCAGCTGGGACGCGACCATCACGCTGCTGCCCATCCCGGCGTCGCAGGCGATGATGACCTTCTTGACTTCCTTGCCTTCGATGCTGCTCACAACCGCACTTCCTTCCTTCGATCGACGATGATCGTCAAGCCACCGCTCCGCCTTCGGCGACGGCGAGTTCCCGCTCTTCCCTGCGGGCATCCTTGCCGAACTTCAGCAAGGCCGCAGCGACGATGAACGATACGACCGCCGCGATCAGGACCCCGGCGACCACGCCCAGGTAGCCACCCTTCGGGGTCACCGCGAGGACCGCGATGATGCTGCCCGGCGACGGCGTCGCCGTCAGGCCCGCGTCGAAGATCGCGAACGTCGCGACACCCGCGGCGCCACCGGCGATCGCGGCCAGGATCAGGCGCGGGGTGGCCAGGATGTACGGGAAGTAGATCTCGTGGATGCCGCCCAGGAACTGGATGACGATCGCGCCCGGCGCGGTGGCCCGCGCGCTGCGGGCACCGAAGAAGGTCAGCGCCAGCAGGATGCCGAGACCGGGGCCGGGGTTCGGCTCGATCAGGAACTCGATGGCCTTGCCGTCCTTCAACGCGTCGGCGACGCCCAGCGGGCTCAGCACACCGTGGTTGATCGCGTTGTTGAGGAACAGCACCTTGGCCGGCTCGACGATGATCGAGACCAGCGGCAGCAGGTGGCCGTCGATCAGGGCCTGCACGCCGTTGCCGAGGCCCTTGGTGATGCCCTGCACGACCGGGCCGATGCCCAGCAGGCCCAGCACCGCCATGATGCCGCCGATGATGCCGGCGCTGAAGTTGTCGACGAGCATCTTGAAGCCCGGCGCGGTCTTGCTGCCGACCTTGTCGTCCCACAGCTTGATGAGGAAGCCGCCCAGCGGCCCCACGATCATCGCGCCCAGGAACATCGGGATCGACGCGCCGACCGCGATGCCGACCGTCGCGACCGCGCCGACGACCGCACCGCGCTGGCCGTGGACCAGCCGGCCACCGGTGTAACCGATGAGCACCGGCAGCAGGAAGTTGATCATCGGGTCGACGAGCTCGGCGATGTGGGCGTTCGGCGTCCACCCGCTCGGGATGAACAGCGCGGTGATCAGGCCCCAGGCGATGAACGCGCCGATGTTCGGCATGACCATGCTGGCGAGTTGACCGCCGAAGCGCTGGATCGAGACCCGTGCGCGCTCCGCCCTCGACGGAGTTTCGTCGTCGATCTCCGTGGTGGTAGTCATCGTTGGCTTCCTCTTCTGGAAAGGTGATTTGAGGGTTGCGCCATCACGGGATGGCGGTGGCCGGAGCGAGCCGGTTCCGTTGTGCCGTAAGGCTATTCACGAATCTTCTCGTCCCAGCCGGGATGCGGGTCCACCCGCACTCGACGTGCCCCCACGTCTTCGGGACCCGGCATCGTGCTGCCCGGGAGCGACACCGCGGCCGCACCCCAGGCGACGGCTGTGGCCAGCGCTTGCGGGCCACTCCCCCCTGCCGCCAGGAAACCGGCGAGCATCGCGTCGCCGGCACCGACCGAGCTTCGCGGTTCGGCCGATGCGTTGGCGCACCAGATCCCCGCGTCTTCGACCAGCACGGCACCTTTGCTGCCGAGACTGGCCAAAACCGTGCCCGCGCCCAGAGAGCGCAGTTCCTGTGCGGCGTCCACGACGTCCCGCACGGTGTCGAGCTGCCGGTCGACCGCTTCCTCGAGCTCGTCGAGGTTCGGCTTGACCAGTGCCGGCCCGGCCTTCACGGACGTCCGGAACGCCGGGCCGCTGGTGTCGACGACGACCCGGACCCCGCTGGGGGCCAGGCGCGCGATCAGCTCCGCGTAGAAGTCTTCGCCCACGCCGGGCGGCAGACTTCCCGCTGCCACAACCCATTCCGCGTCGGCCACGTTGGCCAGCAGGACGTCGCACAGGGTCTCGATCTCGCGTCCGCTCAGGTGCGGGCCGATCTCGTTGACCTTCGTCACGGTGGCATCCGGCTCGACGACGCTGATGTTGCTGCGCACGGACTCTTCCGTGCGCACCCGGACCACGTCGATGTTGTAGTCCTCGAGCAAGCTGATCAGCTGGTCGCCCTCGGCGCCGCCGGCGGGAACCACCGCGCGGGCCTTGAGTCCGTTGCGCACCAAGGCACGCGCCACGTTGATGCCTTTTCCGCCCGGCTGGACGCTGGCGCCGGAGGCACGGTGCAGACCACCCCGGATGAGCCGGTCGACCTCGACCGTCCGGTCGACGCTCGGGTTCGCCGTCAGGGTCACGAACACTTCGGTACACCTCCGCCGAGAACTCTTTGGTTTGAGTGATATTGCCTGTGTTCGCCTGTGTTTGCAAGACCCGATCGCGACGAATATCCAACCGTTACCATCCGTCCACCTGGCGACTGTCACCGTACGCAGCCAAAACTCTCGTTTCTGTGCTCCCTTGTGTACAGGAAGCGACGAACGAGCAAAGCCACACAAAGCCACACGTGGGCGGTGACCCGGGTCACGAGCCCACATCGCGCGACCGGCTCGGGACATGGTCCTGGTCGTCACAGCGAAGCGGGCCGCACGCCCACCCGTCTCGCGAGTGCACCTGCGGCCCGCCCTCGGCGTCACCGGTCCGGCCCGTCACCACCGGCGGGTCACCGGACGAAGTCCGGCAGCGCGCGCGGCGGCCAGGAACCGACCCCGAAGATGCCCATCGAATAGGCCTTCGAGATCAGCGCGGGCCGGTTCTTGACCTTCATCTTCCGCAGCAGCGTCGTCACGTGGTATTCGACGCCGCCCCGGCTCATGTAGAGATTGGCGGCCAGCTGAATCGTCGAAACACCCGACGCGACGCCCTCGAGAATGCGGGCGTCCATCTCGGTCAGGATTTTCTTCCGGCTGACCGCGACCTGGTTTTCCCGGTCGGACTTGTCCGGCCGGAACACCACGGTGAGGCTGTCGAGCCGGTCGCCCACGCTGTGCACGGTCGAACCGAGGAAATCGCCGCTGAGCGTCGTGCCGTTGTCCCGCATGACCAGGATGCGCTCGGAGAACCGGGTGCGCTCACCGCGGACCAGCAGGCGGAGCTGCTGCTCGACCTTGTCCCGCACACTGGGGTGCAGCAGATCGCAGAGGCTGGTTCCGGTGACGCCGTCCGACGTGCGTTCGAACACCCGGAAGAATTCCATGCTGGCCGAGACAATGCGCAGCCGGTGGTCGAGGTTCACCATGCACATTTCCGGGGTGACCGGCCGAGGGGCCGGCTTGCGCGGCGCGGGACGGCTGATTCGCTCCAGCGCCGAAGCCAGGCCGATACCTGTGACCGCGTCTGCGACGTCTGCACTCATGAAGGGATTCCTCTCTTCGGCGAGAAGCACTCCGACAAGAAAGCCGGGTACTGGTGGCGATCGTGTGGCCACATCTCCGGGGTGACGCAGATCATGTTAGGCACGGCCGATTAGCAGGGGCAACAGCTGCCGGACACCTGGCCTTAACACTGTGGTGCGCCCCCGTTGGGGGTACGGAGGTACGGAGTGCGGTGCGGTGCGGTTCGGTACCGAACACCGGTGGTGACCCACGCACAGCCGCATCTTGGCCTCGGCCAGGGGATTCGCAGGTGAAGGGGGGTCCGAACCCCCGCACCGCACGCGGCGTGCGGTCCGTACCCGGCGGGTGCGGTACCGCACCACGGCGCGGTGCGGCGCTCAGTCGAGCTCGGCTTCGCCGAGGTGGTCGATGAGCTCGGCCCGCCCGCTGACCTCGAGCTTGCGGTAGGTACCGGTCAGATTCTTCTCGACCGCGCGCCGGGTTACCCCCAGAGAGTCCGCGATCTGCTGGTTCGTCCAGCCGCGCACGACCAGGCGGGCCACCGCGGCCTCCGCCTTCGTCAGGTTTTCCAGACCGCCGCCGGAAAACCGCAGCACGGGGCCGTTCAGCTCGGTCTCCCCCGTGCCGTCCAGCCAGGTCGCGCCGATGGCCTTGGCCAGTTCCCGGCTCTCCGCAAGGAATCCCGCCGCGTCCGGATCACCGGAGTCGAGCAGGCGGGTACCGAGGATCACCGAGGTGCGGGCACGTTCGGCGAGGTCTTCGGACTCGCGGATGATGCTCGCGGCCTCGTGGAGCAGGTCGATGCCGTCGGCGCCGCCGGTCAGCATTCCCTGCAACCGCAGGGAACGCCCGACGCTCAGCGGGCTCCCCCACTGCTGGGCGACGATGTCCTCCGCCGCGGCGTGCGCCTGCGCGGCCGGCAGGTCGCCCATCCGCTGGCGCACCAGCGCGGCCCAGGTGCGCCACGGGTACTGGGGCGTGTTGACCCAGCCCTCGCGCTCCAGCCGCCGGCCGCAGTCGAGGAACCGGCCCAGTGCCGTGGCGGGATCGCCCCGGACCAGGTCGATCATGCCGCGGGTCAGCCGGCGGGCGGCGAACACGCGGTGGTCGGTGCTGTCCATCGGCACCGCCAGCAGGCGCTCGCCGAGCTCGGGATCCTGGGTCTCCAGGGCGATCTGGGCCAGCGTGGTGACCGACAGCGCGAGCGCGTCCGGCCAGGTTTCGTGGTCGGCGCCTTCGAGGACGCCCAGCGCGATCCGCCGGGCCTTGGCCAGATCCCCTTGCGCCCGTTTGACTTCCGCGGTCTCCGCGGCGATCAGGTGCGCGGTGTCCTGCCACCGGCGCTGGGTCGCCTGCTCAGCCGCCGCGGCCAGCGCGGGTTCGAGGACGCTCGCCGTGTCGGCGGCCACCAGCGTGGTGACGAGAAGCGGCAGGGCCGTGTAGGCGTGCGCCGGGTCGAAGGGTTCCTCGGTGACCAGTCGCTTGAGGACGGTCTCGACTTCGTCGGCCGCCACGCTGCCGGACAACGCGGCGGAGTGCAGCAGCACGACGGCGAGCTCGCGGCCGGCCGGCGAGTCGAGCCGCTCGGCCGTCTCCAGCTCGCGCAGGCGGGCCAGCGCGGCGTCACCCTGTCCCGGCGGGCGTGTCCCCGGGTACCAGGACCGCGCTTCCGCCCGCAGTTCCAAGTCCGTTCCGCCCGCCGGATCCGCCTCCCGCAGCACGGATTCGACGGCCGTGCGGACGGCCGCGCCGAGCGCGGGCACCGTCACCGCGAGGCCGGGCGGGATCCACAGGGCCGCTTCCGCCTGCGCGGCCCCGGCGGGCAGCAGCGACAACGCCTGCGACACGTGCCGCGCCGACGCGATCAGGTCGAAACCCCGTTCGGCCGCGGCGAGCTCCACCATCAGGCGGCCGCGTTCCTCGCTGTCGGGCGAGGTGTTGAGCAACGCCCGGCGCAGGTAGCGCGCGGCCAGGTCCCCGGCGCCGCGCTCCAGCACGGTCGCCGCTGCGGAGCTGAGGATCCGGACCTCCCACGGATCCTCGGCCGCGCCGACCTTCATCAGCTTCTCGGCGACGCGCTCGGCGGGCCGGCCGTGTTCGTAGAGCAGCCGTGCCGCCCGGCGGTACAGGACTTCGCGCAGTTCCACCGGGATCGCCGGCTCGACGCCTTCCCGGACCGTGGCGTTGGCGAACCCGATCCGGCGGTCGTCGTGGACGAGCAGTCCGAGGCGTTCGAGGCTCTGCAGCGCGGACTTGTACTCGACCTCGTCGAGGCCGGCCAGGTCGGCGGCGAGCTGCGGCTCGGCCAGGTCGCCGAGGACCGCGACCGCGCGCACCAGCGCGAGCACCGCGGGCGGCTGCGACCCGAGCGACAGCATGATCCGGTGGTCGAGCAACCGCTCGGCTTCGGCCGTGGCCGCCGCGATCTGCGCGGCGATCGGGCGCAGGCCCTCGCCGACCAGTCCGGTGAGGACGGTCGCGACGTTCGCCGGGTTGCCGCCCGAAACCCGGTGCAGCATCGCGGTGAACGGTTCCTCGGCGCGTTCGCCGAACGCGACCTCGGCCATCGACGCGACACCCTCGGGCGACAGCGGCGCGGGGACGACGATCCGCGCGGCCGCGGTGACGAGTTCGTGCACCAGCGCGTACTTCGGCGCCTCGCACTCCTCCGCCACGGCCAGCGCGAGCAGGATCCGCGACCCGCTGAGCCGCTTGGCCAGGTAGGCCAGCAACCGCAGCGAACCGTGGTCCGCCCACTGCAGGTCGTCGACGATCACCACGACCAGGTCGTCGTGCGACATCGCGTGCACCACCGTGTGCAGTCCATAGAGGACGGCTTCGGTGGGCAGGTTGTGCTCGTGGCCGTTGGTGACGAGGCGTTCTTCGGTCAGCGCGCGCAGGATCTGCTCGGACGCGCCCTGGAACCAGCGCTCGCGCTCGGCCGTGCCGGCCGCGACGAGCACCGGACGGCACAGCTGCTGCGCGATGCCGAACGCGAAGTCCTCTTCGAGCTGGGTCGCGTCCGCGCGCAGCACCCGGGCGCCGGCGGCCAGGGCCGACGCGGTCGCGTCGCGGAGCAGGGCCGACTTGCCGCTGCCCGCCGGTCCGCTGATCAGCAGCAGCGAGCCGTCGCTGCCCGCGGCCGCGTTCAGCGCGGTCGCTATCGCGGCCCGCTCGGCGTCACGCTCCAGTAGCACCGGTCATCAACTCGCCGCGGAATCGGGACTCATGAGCTCGGTCAGCTGCCGCCGCCCGGTCACCGTCAGCTTGCGGTAGATCCGGGTCAGGCGCAGTTCGACGAGCCGGCCGCTGAGCCGCAGCGCCCGCGCGATCTCCGGATTCGAATGGCCCGCGGCCGCGAGCGCCGCGATGCTGGCCTCCTCTTCGGACAGTGAACCGACGGGATCGCCCGCCGCCGGCGCGACGGTGCTCGTGGTGGTGCTGCGGGTGAGCCGGCCGGACACGTCGCGGATCTTGGCCACGAGTCCGGCGGGCAGCAGCAGCGGCCGGATCGTGGCGACCCGGCCCAGCAGCGACGCGGCTTCCGCCGGGTCGCCGTCGTCGAGACACGCGCCGGCCAGGTCGGTCACCGCGGTCAGGAACTCGACCCGCAGCGGCGATCCCTCCAGCAGCGCGACCGCCTGCTCCAGCGTGGTGCGGGTTTCGGCGCCGTCGAAGACCTCCGCCAGGTACAGGCTCGCGGTGCCCCGGCCGCTCGGCGCGCCCCAGGTTTCGGCGCGCGCCAGCGCTTCCCGTGCGATCTCGGCCGCCGCGCCGGATTCGCCGAGGCGGGCCAGCGCGACCGCCACGCCGGTGCGCCACGGCAGGTCCACGGCGTTGCCCTCGCGACGGGCACGCGTACCGCGCCCGGCCGCGCGGAAGTCTTCGAGTGCCGCCGCCGGGTCGCCGGTGGCGAGCCGCACGGCCCCGCGTCGCAGCAGGAAGTACGCGGCGGCCATGCCGTCCTCGGCCCCGGCGGGCAGCGGATCGGCGACGGCCTTTTCGGCCTCGTCCAGCCGCGTGCCGGCGAGCGCGAACTCGGCCCGCACCGCCAGCAGCCGGGACACCGAGCGCGGGTGCCAAGCCCGTTCCGGCAACCGGGTTTCCACCGCTTCGAGGTCCGCTTCGGCCTGCCCGAGGTTGCCGCGCCGCAGTTCGCAGCGGGCCCGCATCAGCAGCGCGTTCGCCGCGGCGGCCCGGGCCCCGACGCGGGTGGCGTCCTGCAGCACGTCGGTCAGGCCGAGCACGGCTTCGGTGAGGTCGTCGGTGCAGAACAGCACCCAGGCGGCCTGGATCCGCAGACTGGACGGCAGTTTCCCGGACCGCGGCACGAGCGCCAGCCGGGCCAGCTCGCGCGCCCGGTCGAACTCCCGGCCCCGGCCGGCCAGCTCCGACGCGATCGTCGCGGCGACCGCCGGGTCCTGCGCACCGGGCTGGGCCGCGGGCGCCCCGAACACCGGCGTCGGCACGACCGGGCCCGACACGGAGTCCTCCTGCGCCAGCCAGCCGAGCGCGGCGAGCGCCGACGTGCCGGCGTCGAAGGCGCTGCGACGACGCCAGGTCGCGGCGATCGCGCGGTGCGCGGTGCGGGTGTCGCCCCGCGAAAGCAGGTGGTCGGCCGCGTCGAGCAGGACGGCACCGGAGACCTCGGGCCCGGCGTCGAGCAGCACCCGCTGCAGCCGCAGGTCGCTCAGCTCGGGCTGGTCGGCGACCTCCGCCAGGGCCAGGCCCAGCATCAGCTTCCGGCGTTCGGCCTGGCTGACCGGTTCACGCAGCGCCCGCGTGAGCAGCCGGGCCGCGCCGTGCCGGTCGCCGATCGCGCGGCGCTGCTCGGCCGCGCGCCGCAGGGTGGCGACCGCCCAGGTCGTGCCGATCGGCCGGATCGTCGTCAGCAGCTCGGCGAGCTGGTCGTCCGGGACCGCGGCGCGGTAGGCGAGCTCGGCCGCGCGGGCCGCGAGGTCCGCGCGCTCGGCGGAGTTCAAGGTGCCCAGGGCGGCGTCCGCCGTGCCGTCGTCGACCACTCGCGGTTCGGCGCCGCCGAACACCAGGCCGAACCCGCTGAGCATCCGCGAGGCGGCCTCGGCCGAGCCGGTCAGCGGGCCCGCCAGTGTCGTCACGAGCTCGAAGTCGAGCAGGCCGCGGCACATCGCGATGGCCCGCAGCAGGTTCAGGGCGTCGGCCGGGAGCGCGGCGATCGAGACGGCGAGGTCGGCGTCCCGCAGGTCGCCCAGGTGCGCGATGACGGCGGGCAGGCGCTCGGCGACCGGCTCGAGCCCGGCGGCGGAGAGCCGTTCGAGGACCGGGGCCACCAGCGCCGGCTTGCCCCCGGTGGCGAGGTGCAGCCCGGCGACGAACCGCGCGTCCGGGCGGGTGCCCGGGAAGCGGTCCGCGACCAGCTGCCGCAGGCCCTCTTCGGTCAGCGGCCGGACGACGACGGTGTCCACCCCGTCGGCCCGCACGGCGGCCGAGCGCGAGCCGGCCTGCATCACGGCGCGGACCAGCAGGATCGGTGCCTGCTGCAGCCGGTGTTCCATGGCCTCGAGCCAGGCTCGCGAGCCCGGGTCGCACCACTGCGAATCGTCGACGGCGATCAGGAGCGGCCCCTGGCTGGCGACCCCCACGAAGTCCCCGCACAACGTCGGGATGGTCCGCTCGGCCAGCGCCCGGCCGCAGGTGCGCGTGCCACTGTCGAGCCGGCAGCCGGCGCCCGCGATGTCCGCGGAGAGCTGGTTGATGACGCCGCGGTGAACGGTGGACTCGGCGGGGGTGCAGCGGGCGAACGCCGTGATCATCCCGGCGACGCGCGCTTCGCGGACGGCCGCGGCGAGCAGCGCGCTGCTGCCCGCGCCGCGCGGGCCGACCACGACCACCCGGCCCGACCGGCCGGCGACCGCGCCGCGAATCCCCCGCCGCAGCACGGCGATCTCGTCTTCGCGTTCGACCAGGCGGACGTCCCCGGCGCGCCGGGCGCGGCGTTCGAACTCGCCCCGCCACGGGAGGGTCAGCACGGACGGGGCCGCGGGGCCGTCCCCACCGGCCGGGCGCTCCCGGACGGCGGGCACCGCGACAGAGCGGACGAGCGCGTCCGCCATCGCCGGTTCGGCCCTACCTGGTCCGGGCAACACCATCACCCTCCGACCCACACAGCGGCTCGTCGCCGCCGCTCACCCATCGTTGCGTCGAGCGACTTGGCCTCCCAGCGTAGGACCCAGAATGTTGGTTTAACAAGCCCGGCGCCTTCGTTTTGTCTGCACTTGGGCCTCGTGGACAACGCACTACCCACGAAGTCCCAGGAAAACCCACGTCTCTGGCGGCGATACTTGACAGGCCTGACCGCCCGGTGGTCAGGCTGTGCGCCGCGCCGCACACGGACTTTACGGGGCCAGAAACATGAATAAGAATCGTAAACGCCGCCCCAGCAAGATCGAATACCACCCGCTGACCTTCGGCGGCTGGGGCGACTACGACCTGTGGGTCGAACATGGGTTCACACCCAAACCCAAGTCCGAGCCGACCGCCGCGAGCCCGGAACCGGGCACGAACGGGGCCGAAGCGGGCACGGCGGTCACGACCGAGCAGGTCAAGCCGCCCCAGCCCGCCGAACCTCCCGTACCGCTGGGACCGCTCGGACCGACCTGGCCGAAGACCGAGAGCCCCGCCCGGGAGCCGCTCGGCATGCGCGAGGCGCCGCGCCCGCGGCCCTACGTCCGCGGCACCCGCCCGCCGCGGCCGGGGCCGCGCCACCCCCTGCCGCCCGAGGTCATGCTGACCACGACCGGGCGGCACCGCGGCGCCACCGGGCTCGACCCCGACCTCGCGGCCGTCTGCCGGATGTGCCAGATCCCGACGTCGGTGGCCGAGGTCGCCGCGTACCTGATGCGGCCGCTGGACGTCACCCGCGCGCTCGTCCTGCAGGGCATCCGGGACGGGCTGCTGCTCGCGCGCGGCGTCGACCTGGGGGTCACCGACCGGCCGCCGCTCGAGCTGCTGCACCGCGTCCACCAGGGCCTCCTGCGGCTCGGCTGAGCGGCCGACTTACTAGACAGTTCCAGGTAGCCGCGCCCCTACGCTCACGCCATGGCGAGCCAACTACTGGCGTCCTCCGACGTGCTCACGTACGTGAGCGACCATTCCCGTGCCGAGGACGAGATCCTGCGCGAGTTGCGAGAAGAAACGGCGTCGCTGCCGATGGGTGCGGCGATGCAGGTGTCCGCCGAGGAGGGCCAGTTGCTCGCGCTGCTGGTCAAGCTCACGCGGGCGCGAACGGTGGTGGAGGTCGGCACCTTCACCGGGTACAGCTCACTCTGCATGGCCCGGGCGCTGCCCGACCGCGGCCTGCTGATCACCTGCGACGTCACCGACCGCTGGCCGGCCTTCGGCCGCCCCTACTGGCGCCGGGCCGGCGTCGAAGACCGGATCGACCTGCGGATCGCCCCGGCGACCGCGGTACTCGACTCGCTGTTCGCCGAGTACGGCCCCGGCTCCGTCGACCTGGTCTTCATCGACGCCGACAAGGCGGGTTACGCCGCCTACTACGAGGCCGCCCTGATGCTCCTGGCACCGGACGGGCTCGTCGTCGTCGACAACACGCTGTTCTTCGGCCGGGTCACCGATCCGGCCGCCCAGGACCCGGACACGGTGGCCATCCGCGAGTTCAACCGCTTCGTGCGGGACGACCCGCGGGTGGAGATGTCGCTGCTGCCGGTCGCCGACGGCATGACGCTCATCCGCAAGGCGAGCTGACCCCCCGAACCCCCGAAAACCGAAGGCCGCCGCGGGATTCCCGCGGCGGCCTTCGGTTTTACCGTTGCGGCGCTCAGTGCACGCTGATCCGCTCGGTGAGGTCGGGGGCCACCAGGGCCACGGTCGTCGGCTCTTCCTGCGGCACCGGCTCGAGGTGCAGGCGCTGCAGGCCGTCCAGGCCCGGGTCGGCGAGCACGGCCTGGCACGCGCACGCCTCGTCGGCGAACCCGGTGAAGCGGTAGGCGATCTCCATCATCCGGTTGCGGTCGGTCGGCCGGAAGTCGGCCACCAGGTGCGCGTCGGCGGTGGCGGCCTGGTTGATCAGCCAGCGCAGGATGATCGAGCCGGCCCCGAACGACACGACCCGGCAGGACGTCGCGAGCAGCTTCAGGTGCCAGACCTCGTGCCCGGTCTCCAGCAGCAGCACGCCGACGGCGCCGTGCGGCCCGAAGCGGTCCTGCATGCTCACCACCAGCACCCGGTGCCCGGGGTCGTCGATCAGGGCGCTCAGCGCCTCGTGGGAGTAGTGGACGCCGGTCGCGTTCATCTGGCTGGTGCGCCGGGTCAGTTCCTCGACGCGCGTCAGCTCGGCGTCGGTCGCCGGGCCGATCGTCATCTTCAGGTCCAGCGACCGCAGGAAGTCCTCGTCCGGGCCGGTGAAGCCGGCCTGCGCCTCCTGGCGGCGGAACGACGCCTGGTACATCTGCCGGCGCCGCCGCGAGTCGACGGTGACCGTGGCCGGGCTGAACTCCGGCAGGGACGCCAGTTCCAGCACCTTCTCGGCGCGGTAGGTCCGCACCTGCGGGAGGTGGAACGTCACCTCGGCGAGCTCGGCCTCCTGGTCGTCGACGAAGGCGATGGTGTCGAGGGCGAACTTCAGCTCGTCCGCGATCGCCCGGATGGACTCCGACTTCGGGTTCCAGCCGATCCGCGGCAGCACGAAGTACTCCGCGAGGCCCAGCTCCTCCAGCCGCGCCCAGGCGTGGTCGTGGTCGTTCTTGCTCGCGACGGTCTGCAGGATGCCGCGCGCGTCCAGGGTCCGCACGAGCTCCCGGATCGGCTCGGGGATCTGGACCGAGCCGTCCTCCAGCAGTGTCCCGTTCCACAGCGTGTTGTCGAGGTCCCACACGAGACACTTGACCATTTGCGTGCTTGCCACCGGACTCCTCCTTAGCCGCCGCTGTTCGCGAGGACACGCGTGTGCCCCGCCAGGATCAGCTGGCAGATTTCGTTGCTGCCCTCGATGAGTTCCATGAGCTTCGCGTCGCGGTGCGCGCGGGCGACCACGTGGCCGTCCTGCGCGGCGGCCGAGGCCAGCACCTGCACCGCCGCCGCGGCACCGCGTGCCGCGCTCGTCGAGCTGACGTACTTCGCCAGCACGGTCGAGACCACCATCTCCGGGGAGCGCTGGTCCCACGCCCGGCTGGCGTGCTCGCACACCCGGGTCGCGGCCTGCTCGTCGGCGAACAGGTCGGCGAGGTGACGGGCCACCAGCTGGCGGTCGGCCAGCGGGATCCCGCCCTGGTGCCGCTTGCCCGCGTGGTCGCCGGCCGCCCTCAGGCAGGCCCGCAGGATGCCGACGCACCCCCAGGCGACCGAAATCCGGCCGTACGCCAGCGCCGTCGTGACCAGCATGGACAGGTCGACGCCGCCGCCGCCCAGCAGGGCGGAGCGCGGCAGCCGGACGTTGTCGAGCCGCACGGTCGAGTGACCGGCCGCCCGGCACCCGCTGGGGTAGGGGATGCGTTCGATCGACACGCCTTCCGCGCGGGCCGGGACGACCACGGCGGCACCCAGCCCGTCGAGCTCGCCGACGACGACGAGCAGGTCGGCGTAGGCCGCCGCGGTGATCCAGACCTTCTCGCCACTGATGACGATGTCGTCACCGTCGGCGCGCACGGTCGTCGCCACCGAAGACAGGTCGCTGCCCGCGGCCGGTTCGCTGAACGCGACCGCGGCCAGGTCACCCGAGGTCAGCCGGCCGAGGTACTTCGCCCGCTGGGCCCGGTCCCCGAACCGCTGGATCGTCCACGCCGCCATGCCCTGCGACGTCATCACGCTGCGCAGCGAGCTGCACAACGCGCCGGCGTGCGCGGTGAAGTGTCCACTGTGGAGGCTGCTCGCGCCGAGACCGCCGAAGTCGGCGGGCACCTCGGCGCACAGCAGCCCGCGGGCGCCGAGCCCGCGGAGCATGTCGACGGGCAGCAGGCCCTCGACATCCCACGCGGCCGCCCGGTCGCCGACCAGCGCGGTCAGCTCGCCGGCCGCACCGGCGAGCGGGTCCTCACTCATCGAGCAGGCGCCGGACGAGTGCGGACATGCCGTCCACGGTGCGGAAGTTGTCCAGCTTCAGGTCCGGGCCGACGATCGCGATGCCGTAGGTCTGCTCGAGGAACACGACCAGCTCCATGGCGAACATCGAGGACACCAGCCCGGTGCGGAACAGGTCCTGGTCCGAGGGGACCTCCTGGTTGATGCGCCCGGCCAGGAAATCCTTGATCTGCTGGGCGACGACCTCCGGCGTCCGCGCCGGGGTTTCGGTGGTGGAGACGTCGTTCACTGGAACACCTTCCCGTACTCGTAGAACCCTCGTCCGGACTTCCGGCCGAGGTGGCCTTCGGCCACTTTGGACTCCAGCAGCGCGCACGGCAGGTGCCGCGGGTCGCCGGTGCGCTCGGACAACAGGCGCAGCGCGTCGGCCAGGTTGTCCAGGCCGATCAGGTCCGCGGTGCGCAACGGGCCCGTCGGGTGGCCGAGGCAGCCCTGCATGAGCTCGTCGACCGACTCGACCGAGGCGGTGCCCTCTTCGACCAGCCGCGCGGCGTCGTTGATCTGCGGGTGCAGCAGCCGGCTCGTGACGAACCCCGGGGAGTCGTTCACGACGATCGGGCGCCGCTTCAGCCGCTCCAGCAGCGCCAGCACGTTGGCGAGCGTGTCGCCCCCCGTCCGCGGGCCGCGCACGACCTCGACGGTCTGGATGAGGTACGTCGGGTTCATGAAGTGCGTCGCGAGCAGGTCCTCCGGGCGCTCGACCGCATCGGCGAGCTCGTCGACCGGGATGCCGGAGGTGTTGGTGATCAACGGGGTCCGCGGGGCGACGAGCCCCGCGATCCTGGCCAGTACGTCGGCCTTGCTCGACGCGTCTTCGATGATCGCTTCGACGACGGCCGTCGCGCCCTTGGCCGCGGTCAGGTCCGTCGTCGCCGTCAGCTCACCCGGTTCGACGTCGGGGAACGCACCCATCAGGCGGCCGTGCCGCAGCTGCTGGTCCACCCTCCGCCGCGCCAGGTCCAATGCTTCGTCGCCGGCTTCGACCAGTGTGACCGGAACCCCGTGTCCCAGTGCCATCGCCGTGATGGCCGATCCCATCACGCCGCCACCGATCACGGCCGGGTGATCCTGCGCTTGTCCGCCCACCACCGCGCCTCACAATCCTCGGGACATTCCCTTGTGCGTTGGGAGGGTCTGTCACGAGTGCGCGAACGGTCAACGAGCCGCGGTCAACTCTAGGGTTTTTCCGCCGCCACGGCGGTTTCCGGGCGGAGAGCCCACTATCCATCCGGTACGGGGAACCGTTCGGGCTCAGGACTCCAGCACGCCGATCGCCGCCAGGTCACCCATCCACGCGCGGATCGAATCGGCCAGTTCGCCCGGTTCGAGATCGCATTCGGGCGCGAGGGTCAGCGCCGCTGCACCGGGGTCCCAGCCGTGCTGGGCCAGCGCGATCCACATGGCCGCGCCGATGCCCTGCGCGAGCACCCGCTGCTCACCGGACGGGAGCGACATCTCGAGCACGCCGGCGTCGTCCACGACCACCGCCAGTCCCGCCACCGGCCGCATTCCGCTCCCCGTTTTCTCCCGCTTCCGATCCCCGGCGGATCCCCCTGCCGGATCCCATCGTCAGCGCCCTCGAACCACTGCCAAGGGAACGCTATCACCGCAGGTCGGGAGCAGACCAGGACGTTTGTCACGTATTGTGGTTCCCACTCGGCGGGACACCCTCGCATTCTCGCACGCGTTTACGCGGATCGGACGGGAATACCCACACCACACGCGGAGCCGATTATTACCCGTTGTCCGTCAGGACAATTCGGCGCCGGCGAGCGCGGGCTCGGGCGCCAGCAGGCCCTGGGAGAAGAGCTCCTGCAGGTGGGCGCGGCCGTTGACGCCGAGTTTGCGGTACACGCTCGTCAGGTGGATTTCCACCGTCCGCAGGGCCAGCAGGAGCCGGTCCGCGATCTCGCGGTTGGTCGCGCCGGCCGCGGCCAGGTCCCCGACCCGCCGCTCCCCCACCGTCAGGACGTCGGTGACGTTCCCGGTCACGGCGTAGTTCCGCCCGCCGGACGCCGTCACGCCGGCCCGGGCCCGGTCCGCCCGGCCCCAGAACCCGGCACGCACCGACAGGTCGACGGCCGCCCGGTAGTGCTTGCGGGCCCCGGGGTGGTCGCCCGCTTCCAGCAGCGCCTGGCCCAGCAGGATTTCCGCTTCGGTCCGGTACCAGGACGCCGGGGTGCCGGCGAGCACGTCGGCGGCCGCGGCCAGCCGTTCGACGGCCGCGGCGCCCTCGGCCGTGAGGCCACGCCCCAGCAGGGCCAGGCCCCGCGCGGACGCCGTGCCCCAGCTCCGGGCCAGGTCCTCGCCCTGTTCGACGAGTGCGATCGCCTCGCTCCGCCGGCCGAGCGTGACGAGCACGCGGGCGGCGTCGAGCCACCACGGCGCGAAGACCGGGTTGTGGACGCCTTCCTCCCGCAGCAGCCGGCCACACGTCAGGAGGTGGCCGAGCGCGGTTTCGTGGTCGTCGCCCAGTTCGCACAGCCAGGCCCGGGCCAGCAACCGGTGCGGCAACCGGAGGACGGCGGTGTCCGGGCCCTCGCGGTCGGCCCGGGCCAGCGCCTGTTCCGCGCCTCCGACGTCCCCCTGCCGCAGCAGGATCAGCGCCTGGGAGACCAGTGGCGCCGTGGCGAGTTCCGGACTGCCGTCCCCGTCGGCGAGCCGGACGGCGGCGGTCGCGTCGGAAAGCGCCCGGGCGAGGTCGCCGGCGCCGCAGCTGAGCCACGACTGCGCGGTCAGGGCGGTGATCGCCGGCCAGCCGGCGTCGTCGCGCGGCGCGTCGGGGACGAGGTCTTCGAGGGCGCCGAACGCCTCGTCCACCTCGTCGGCGAGGTAGAGGACGTAGGCGGCCAGCGACGCGGACCAGAGCACCGCGGGTTCCGGCCGGTCCAGGGCCCGGCGCGCGCACGACACGGCCGTGTCGCGGTCGGTGCCCGCCAGCATGTGGGCCACCGAGGCCAGGGCGAGCACACTCGTCTCGGCCGGCGTCTGACCACCCAGCCCGGACATCGCGGCGAGCCGGCCGTCGAGCAGGCCCAGGGTCCCCGGCTGTTCGAAGGCGACCACGAGCAGCGCGCCTTCGAGCTCGGTGCGCAGGCCGCGGCCGTCCTCCGGGGCGGTGCCGGCGGGCTCCGCGTCGAGCTCGGCGAGAGCCGTCGTCAGCAGCCGGGTCGCCTCGCCCGCTTCCCGGGCCGTCAGCGCGGCCTTGGCCAGCTGCAGGGAGATCAGCGCGCGGCTGCGGGTGTCCTCGGCCAGCTCCGCGGTCCCGGCGAGCGTCGCGTACGCGGCCAGCGGGTCGCGCACGCCGACCACGCGGGCGAACTCGATCCGGGTCGGCACGTCCTCGGGGCGGTCGGCGACCAGCACCCCGAGGTAGCGGGCCGCGTCGGTGTGCCGGCCGGCCCGCTCCGCGGCGCGCGCGGCCTCGGCGAGGACGTCCCGCATCCACTGCTCGGGCAGCCGTCGCCGGCCGAGCAGGTGCGCGCCGACGTCCTCCGCGGGCCGGCCGCGGTCGTTGAGCAGGCGGGCGGCGGTCAGCCGCGAAGCGGTGAGCCGTCGTTGCGGCATCCCGGCCAGGACACCGGCCCGCGCCTCGGCGGAGGCGAACCCGTGGCCGGCCGGGTCGAGGACGTGCTCGGCGGCCAGCACCCGGATCGCGTCCCCGACCAGGGGTTCGGGCACGCCGCTGAGCAGGGCGACCAGCTCGACGTCGGCCCGGTCGAGCACCGCGGCGGCTTCGGCGACGCAACCCACGTACGCCGGGCGGGCCGCGAGGATCCGTTCCACGAGGCGGGCGTGGGCGCCCGGGGCGAGCAGCCGGGCCCGCGCGGCTCCGTCGTCGTCCGGCGCGAAGCCTTCGGTCCGCAGCGCCCGGCACACCTGGCCGAGCAGGGACGGGTTTCCCCCGGTCAGCGCGGTCAGGTCGGCGGCGAAGCCGGGCTCCGGCCGGATCGGCCAGAGCTCCGTGACCAGCTCTTCGACGACCGCCTCCCCGAACCCGGCCAGGTCGATCGTCGCGACGTCACCCGGCGGCAGCGCCAGCGGCGGCCAGACGGGCAGGTCGGCGGGCCGCTGCGCGACCACGAGCAGCAGCGGCAGTTCGGCGCCGCGGTGCAGCTGGTGGGCCAGCACCCGCAGCGAAGCCTCGTCACAGCAGTGGAAGTCGTCGAGCACGAGCACCGCCGGGCGGGTGGCGGTGACCTCGGCCAGGCACCGGCCCAGCCGCCGCGACACCAGCGCGACCGGCGTGCCGTCCCCGCCCGCGCCACCGGGGAGGAGTTCCTCGACGGCGCGTTCGGCGGTCGCGCGGCCGGGACGGCGGCACGTGGCGCGCAGGACCGTCGCCCGGTCTTCGAGCTGCTCCGCGAACGCGTCCAGCAACGTGGTCTTGCCGGTGCCCGCGGCACCTCGGACGCGCACCAGCGTGGCCGCGCCGGCGCGCGCGTTGGCGAACGCCGAGCTCAGGATCTCCAGCTCACGCCGGCGGCCGGTCATCCGCGCCGCGGTCCCACTCGCCACACCGGGCATCCCGCACCTGCTTCCCGCGCCATCGAGGTCAGCGATTCGAGGTCAGTGATTCCGAGGTCGACGACTCACTGGTGCCGTCGGCCGCCGAGCCCTTCGTCGTCCGCGCCGTGCCACATGTCCGGCCGGTACGGCGTGTCGGGCACGACGATCCGGTCGAGAGCCTCGATGCCCTCGCGCGCGGCGGACGGCGGCAGTTCACGCAGCCCCGCGTCGATCCATTCGAGATCGCTCAGCAGCCGGCGCATCGAGTGCGTGTCACCGTGGATCCGGTGCAGGGACTGGACCGCCCTGCGCAGCTCGGTGGCCTTGCGCCGGGCGAGGGCGAGCGCGTCACCGGTCATCGGAGCTCCTCTCGGGGCGGTCGGGCGCGGCCGGGAAACGGCCGTACGCGCAGGCTAGGCGGGCCCTGACCCGGAAAACCGTGGATCTCACGCGTTCCGTCGCGGGTGACCGGCAACACTAAGGTTTCCGTTGCGGCGGCCTGGGTTTACTGGTGACCCGTAAGCACGCCGAAAGGAACACGCCTCGTGAACATCGCGGACAACGCCACGACGCCGTGGATCCGCCGCTACCACCAGGCGGCCGAGGCAGGGACCCGGCTGGTGTGCTTCCCGCACGCCGGTGGTTCCGCCAGCTACTTCCACCCGGTCTCCGCCCGGTTCGCGCCGGACGTCGACGTCGTTTCCCTGCAGTACCCCGGCCGCCAGGACCGCCGGCGCGAACCCTGCGTCGACACCATCGCCGGCCTGGCCGACCTGGTCACGACGGAACTGCTGGCCCTGTCGGCGAAACCGACGGTCTTCTTCGGCCACAGCATGGGCGCGGTCCTGGCCTTCGAAGTCGCGCTGCGGCTCGCGGACCGCGGCGCGCCGGGGCCCGGCGCGCTGATCGCCTCCGGCCGCCGCGGCCCGTCGACCCACCGCGACGAACGGATCCACGAGCGCGACGACGACGGGATCATCGCGGAGGTCAAGGACCTCAACAAACAGGACCTCACGGTGCTCGGCGGCGACGAGATCCTCCGGATGGCCCTGCCGGCCATCCGGAACGACTACCGCGCGATCGAGACCTACACCTGCGCCGCGGACCGCCGCGTCGGCTGCCCGGTGACCGTCCTGATCGGCACCGACGACCCGAAGGTCACCGCCGAGGAGGCGGAGAACTGGCGCGACCACACCGACGGCGCGTTCCGGCTGGAGGTTTTCCCCGGCGGCCACTTCTTCCTCGCGCGGCACCAGGGCGCCGTCAACGGCGAGATCCTGCGTGAACTGCGGGCGCTGCAGGCCCCCGTCGAGGAGACCCCGGCGTTGCTTTCCGGACGTGATTCAACATAAACTCACATCGCCGGCAACACGCACCGACATGAAGGGGGCGGCGATGTACGCGGAGGAGCGTCAGCAAATGATCCTCGAGCGTGCACGTACGCGGGGCAGAGTGGACGTCGCCGAGCTGGCGGGCGAGTTCACCGTCACCACCGAAACCATCCGCCGCGACCTCACCACGCTGGAGCGGCACGGATCGCTCCGCCGGGTGCACGGCGGGGCGATCCCCATCGAACGGCTGGGGTTCGAACCCGCGTTCACCACGCGCGAAAGCGTGATGACGGCGGAGAAGAAGCGCATCGGCAAGGCCGCGCTGGCCGAACTGCCGTCGGAGGGCGCGATCCTGCTCGACGCCGGGACGACCACCGCGCACCTGGCCGAGGCCCTGCCGATCGACTGCAACCTCACGGTGGTCACGAACTCCGTGAACATCGCGCTGTCGCTCTCGAAGCGCCCCAACCTGACGGTCATGCTGGTCGGCGGCCGGCTGCGGGCCCGCACGCTCGCGTCGGTCGACGCCTGGGCGCTGCACGCGCTGAGCGAGACCTTCGTCGAAGTGGCGTTCATGGCCACCAACGGCCTGTCAGTGGAGCGTGGCCTGACCACCCCGGACCCGGCCGAGGCGATGGTCAAGCGCGCCTCGATCGCCGGCGCCCGCCGCGTGGTCCTGCTCGCCGATCACACGAAGGTCGGCAACGACCACTTCGCACGGTTCGCCGAACTGTCCGAAGTGGACACGTTCATCACCGACGGCGGCATCGATTCCACCGTGGCGGCGGAGATCGAGCGCGAAGGCGTCAACGTCCTGACCGCCTGACGCCGCCCTACCAGCGCGCCGGGAGCTCGTACAGTCCGAAGAGGACACCGTCGTGCTTGAAGTTCAGCTCGTCGGCCGGCACGGCCAGGCGCAGCCGCGGGATCCGGGCGAACAGCGTCGTCAGCGCGACCTCCATCTCCAGGCGCGCCAGGTTCTGGCCGATGCACTGGTGGATGCCGTACCCGAACGCGACGTGACTGCGCGCGGACCGCGCCGGGCAGAACTCGCCGGGGTCGTCGAACACCGTCCCGTCGTGGCCGGCCGCCAGCCCGAGCGGCGCCACGCCCTCGCCGCGGCGGATCAGCTGGCCCGAGATCTCGAGGTCCTCGGTGGCGACGCGCAGGCTGACGACGTCGGAGATCGAGTAGAACCGCAGCAGCTCCTCGACGACCCCCTCGTGCCCGATCCACTGTGGATTGTCGAGCAACGTGACCACACCGAGGGACAGCATGTTCGCGGTGGTCTCGTGGCCGGCGACCAGCAGCAGCATCGCGACGCCGCGCAGCTCGTCGTCGTCCAGCACACCCCCGGCGAGCAGCCGGCTGATCAGGTCCTCCCCCGGCTCCGTCCGCTTCGCGGCGATGAGCTCGGTGAGGTAGGTGGTGATTTCGCCGAGCGCGACCTCACGCTGGCGCGCCGTCGAGGCCAGGCTGACCAGCACGCGCGTGCGGGACTCGAAGTGCTCGTGGTCCTCGTAGGGCACACCCAGCAGCTGGCAGATGACCAGGGAGGGCAGCACGAGGCAGAAGGCGGACACGAGGTCGGCGGCGTTGCCGGCGGCGAGCATCCCGTCGATCAGGTCGTCGACGACCTGCTGGATGCCCGGGCGCAGCTCCCGCACCTTGCGGACGGTGAACTCCGGGATCAGCAGCTTGCGGTAGCGGGTGTGCTCCGGCGCGTCCATCGCGACGAACCAGCCGGGGACCGCTTCGGGCGCCCCGCCGGTGGCCGGGAAGCCGGGCAGCGCCGGGTTGGAGCTGAGCCGCGGGTCGGTCAGGGCGGCCCGGACGTCTTCGTGCCGGGTGACCAGCCAGACCAGGTTCCCGCCGGGCAGCATGGTCCGGCAGAGCCCGGGCTTGCCGCGCAGCTCGGCGTAACCGTCGGGCGGGGAGGTCTGGCCGGGCCCGCGCCGGGGGAAGCTCACCACGCCGGATTCCGTGCTCACCATGCGGGTTGTTGTACCGCCCGGCTGCCCTCCAGGGCTGCTGCGACGGCGGAAGTCTGCAAGAACCCCTAGTTCGCCCGCACGTTGACCCATTCCGCGTTTGTCGCAATTCTTGCCCGATATCGGGCAAGAATTTGGCACTCACGACGTTGCCGTGCATGATGGGCGCCATGGAAGACGCCTCACTCGTCGATCAGGTCGCGCTGTCCACGGGCTTGTCGCCCGCGGTGGCCGGGCGCGTGGTCGAGGACGTGCTGGCGTTCTACCGGGAGACCGCCGAGCAGTACGTCCGGCGCCGGCACGCGGAGCTGCAGACCGAGGGGAAGAAGAACCCCGAGATCTTCCCGCTCGTCGCCGGTGAGCTGGACGGCCGGCTCGTCGCGCCGCCCACCCTGTCCGAGCGGCAGCTGCGCCGCATCGTCTACGGCTGACCGGGCCCGCCCCGGTCCCCGTCCCCTGCTCCAGTGAGGTCTCCCCGGCATGTGCGGAATCGTCGGATACATCGGCACCCAGAACGCGGCCCCGATCCTGCTCGAAGGGCTCACCCGCCTCGAGTACCGCGGCTACGACTCGGCCGGGATCGCCGTGCTCGGCACCGGCGGCCAGAGCGTGCACCGGATCACCGGCCGCGTCCGCAACCTGGCCGCCGCGCTGCCGAAGCGGCTGGCCGGCAAGGCCGGCATCGGGCACACGCGCTGGGCGACGCACGGCGGGCCGACCGAGGCCAACGCCCACCCGCACGTCTCCGAAGACGGCCGGATCGCCGTGGTGCACAACGGGATCATCGACAACGCCGACGCGCTGCGCGAGCAGCTCACGCGCGCCGGCGTCACGCTCGCCTCGGACACCGACACGGAGGTGCTCGCCCACCTGATCGCCCGGTCCGAGGCCGAGACGCTGGAAGACGCGGTCGTCGAAGCGGTCTCCCGGATCTCCGGCACGTACGCGATCGCGGTCACCGACGCGAGCCGCCCGGACCGCGTCGTCGTGGCGCGCAACGGCTCCCCGCTGATCGTCGGCGTCGGCGACAAGGAGATGTTCGTGGCCAGCGACCTGGCCGCGCTCGTCCGCCACACCTCCAGCGTCGTGCACCTCGCCGACGGCGAGTTCGCCAGCGTCACCGCCAAGGGGTACCGCACGTTCACCGTCGAGGAGGCCGACACCGGCCGGCCGCCGACGGCGATCGACATCGAGGCCGACGACCTGGACCTCGGCGAGCACAGCCACTACATGTACAAGGAGATCCAGGAGCAGCCCGAGTCGGTGGAGCGGATGATCCGCGGCCGCCTCGACGAGCGTTTCGGCGTCTCCCGCCTGGACGGCCTGAACCTGACGCCCCGGGAGCTGCGCGGCTTCGCGCGGGTGAAGATCCTCGGCTGCGGCTCGGCGTACTACGTCGGCCAGATCGGCGCGACGATGATCGAGGAACTCGCCCGGATCCCGGCCGACGCCGAGGCCGCGTCCGAGTTCCGCTACCGCAACCCGATCATCGAGGCGGACACGCTCTACATCGCGGTCAGCCAGTCCGGGGAGACGGTCGACACCGCGTTCGCCGTCGAAGAGGTCAAGCGCAAGGGCGGCCGCGTCATCGGGCTGGTGAACGTGGTCGGCTCGGCGATCGCGCGCGCCTGCGACGGCGGCCTGTACCTGCACGCCGGCCCGGAGGTGGCCGTCGCGTCCACGAAGGCGCTGACGAACATGGCCGTCGGGTTCGCGATGCTCGCGCTGGCCCTCGGACGGGTCCGCGACCTGTCCAACGCGTCCGGCCAGCGGATCGTCGCGGCGATCCACGCGCTGCCGGACCAGATCCGGGCGGTGCTCGCCGAGGAGAAGCTGATCGAGGAGCACGCGCGTGCCTGCGCCGACGCGAAGAGCCTGTTCTTCGTGGGCCGGGTCCGCGGTTTCCCGGTGGCGCGCGAAGGGGCCCAGAAGTTCAAGGAGGTCTCCTACCGGCACGCCGAGGCGTACCAGACGTCGGAGCTGAAGCACGGCCCGCTGGCGCTGATCGACGCCTCGGTGCCGACGGTCGCGATCGTGCCGGCGGACGAACTCGCGGAGCGCAACCTCGGTGCCCTGCAGCAGATCCGGGCCCGCTCGGGACCGGTGCTGGCCGTCACGCACGAGGACGTCGACTTCGGCGCGCTGGACGTCCCGCGTCTGGTGGTGCCGAAGACCGAGCCGGAGCTGGACCCGATCCTGCTGACGATCCCGCTGCAGCTGCTGGCCTACCACGCGGCGCTGGCGCTGGGCCACGACATCGACAAGCCGCGGAACCTGGCGAAGTCCGTCACCGTGGAGTGATGCCCCGCGGGTATCACAGCGGCCGGAAAGGGTCTTGGACGCGGGCGCGGAACGGGCCGAGAGTCGGAGGGGAACCACGACGAAAGGTCCCTTGCGATGAAGGTCTTCCTCACCGGCGGCTCCGGCTACGTCGGCCGCCCTGCGATCCGGGCCCTGATCCGGCACGGCCACGAGGTGAGCGCGCTCGCCCGCAGCGACGCCGCGGCCCGGACGGTCGCCGACCTGGGCGCCCGCCCGGTGCCCGGCGCCCTGACGGACCCGGCCGTCCTGCGCGCCGCGGCCGCGTCCGCCGACGGCGTCATCCACCTGGGCCAGCACTACGGCGACGACACGGCCCAGGTCGACGACGCGGCGGCGTCGGCGATGCAGGACGGCCTCGGCGACCGGGGTGTCTACGTGCACACGGGCGGCGTCTGGGTCTACGGCGACACGAACGGCGTCGTCACCGAGGACGCGCCGCAGAACCCACCGCGCATCACGGCGTGGCGGCGCGAGAACGAGGACCGCGTCCTCTCCCGCGCCGGCCGTCCGGTGCTGGTGATGCCGGGCCTGGTCTACGGCCACGACGGCGGCCTGGCCGAGACGTTCTTCACGGCCCCGGCCCGCGAGCGCGGAGCGGTCCCCCTGATCGGTGACGGCCGCAACCACTGGGCGCTGGTGCACGCGGACGACATCGCGGAGCTGTACGCGCTGGCGTTGCAGGCGCCGGCGAAGTCGGTGTACGCGGGAGTGAGCGGCGAGAACATCCGCCTGGCGGAGATCGCCGAGGCCCTCAGCTCGGCGGCCGGCTGCCCCGGCCGCTTCGAGCACCTCACCCCGGCTCAGGCCGAGGAGCGGATGGGCCCGATCGCGGAGGCGTTCGCCCTGGACCAGCAGCTGACGCCGGCGCGGGCCCAGGCGGAGCTGGGCTGGGCACCCTCCCACCTGGACGCGTTGTCGGAGCTGCGCGGGTAAGGGGCCGGCGCGGCAAAAGGTACGTGATCACCCGATGCCGCGCCGCCTCCCTCAGGCCGATCTTCGAGGCAGGAACCAACGGCCGGAGGAAAGCCATGCGAGGCGACTGGATCTACGACTGGGTACAGGTCGAGATGGACTACCGCACGGGCGGGACCGAACGGCGAGCACCGGTTCGCCGCACACGCCCGTCCCGCTCGTGGACGGCGCTGCGGTCGGCGTTGTCCACCACACCGAAGCAGCCGGCGGCACGGCCAGGACGGCTGGCGTTGCCAGAGGGGAAATGACGCCGGACGGCATGACCGTCAGCCCATCCGGTGCACCCGTTCCACGGTCTCCAGGAGCCCGGCCAGCCCCGGCAGCACAGCGTCCGCGACGGCCGGGTCCTGCGGGTCACCGTGCCGGTTGATCCAGACGCGCCGGATCCCCAGCTCCCGCGCCGGGACCATGTCGTGGAAATGGCTCTGCGCCACGTGCACCCAGTTCTCCCGGCTCGCGCCGAACGTCGAGGCGAACCGCTCGAAGTGCCCGTGTCCCGGCTTGTACCCGCCGACGTCTTCCGCGGTGACGACGGCGTCGATCGGCACCGCCAGCCGCCGCTCGGTCTCCGCGATCAGGTCCCGGTCGCAGTTGGTCAGCAACGCCAGCCGCCAGCCGGCCGCGCGCAGGTCCGCGAGCGCGGTCCGGGTGTCGGGGAACACCGGCCAGTACGGGAGACCCGTGCCCAGCACGGAAGCGTCGTCGGGCAGCAGGTCCAACCCGGCTTCGGCGGCCGTGCGCCGCAGGGACTCCGCCAGCACCTCCCGGTAGCGCCGGACGGGGACCTCCGCCTGGACGCGCGGTTCGATCCGGTTGTAGACCTCGAGCAGGTCGCCGCCGCGGCCCGGGAACAGCAGCTCGATCCCGGTCGCGATGCCGTGCCGCCAGTCCACCAGTGTGCCGAAGCAGTCGAACGTCGCCCAGCGGATCATCAGGCCCAGCCTCTCCGTCAGTCGGTCACCTGGTCGAACCAAGCCGTCGCGATCTCGGCGAACTCGAAGATCGGCCGGGACCTGCGGGTGACCACCCAGGCGAGACACACCTCGTTCGGCGGGAGGTCCGCGATCGGGACGTGCGCGACGTCCGGCCGGGTGTAGTACTCCGACGTCGAGAGCGGGATGACCGCGATCCCCGTCCCCGCCGCGACGTGCTCCAGCTTCTCCTCGACGCTCCGGAACCCGCGAAACGGCAGCGCCGTCCCGTCTCGCAGTTCGGCCGCGACCTCCCGCCATTCCGGCACCGCACCCGGGTCGTTGAGCAGGTGCTCGTCGGCCAGGTCGGCGATCAGTACCGAATCCTTCCCGGCCAGCCGGTGGTCGGCGCGCAGGACCGCGACCCGCGGCTCGCGGAACAGCGGCCGCACGGTCAGGCCGCGCGGGTCGACCGGCAGCCGCACGACGCTGACGTCGGCGCGGCCGTCGTGCAGGACCTCGACTTGGTCTTCCCAGGTCGTGCGCACCAGGCCGACGTCGAGGGCCGGGTGGCGGGTGGTCAGTTCGCGTACGGCACCCGTCACCGTGATCCCCGGCATGAAACCGATCGTGAACGACGACGTCCCCCGCGCGGCCAGCGCGACCCGGCGCCGCAGGGCGTCGGCGGTGGCCAGGAGGGGGCGGGCGTCTTCCAGCAGCTGCCGGCCGGCCGGCGTCAGCTCCGTGGATCGCCGGTCCCGCACGAAGACCTGCGCCCGCAGTTCGGTTTCCAGCGCGCGGATCTGCCTCGACAACACCGGCTGCGCGATGTGCAGCCGCTCGGCGGCCCGGCCGAAGTGCAGTTCTTCGGCGACCGCCACGAAATACCGCAGCTTCCGCAGGTCGACGTCCACCAGCGGCCTCCGTTCCGGCGAGTCGGTGAGACCTCCAGGGTATTAGGCGTTGGCGTCGAGGAACCGCCGCAGGTGCGGGTTCACCTCGTCCGGGTGGGTGTAGCTCAAGAAGTGCGCCCCGTCCTCGACCACGACCAAAGACCCCTGAGGCAGCGCCGACACCAGTTCGGACGCCCGATCGACCGGGTACGCCAGGTCCGATGTGCCGTGCAGGACCAGGGCCGGGCACGCGATCTCGCCCACCCGGTCCAGCACGGCGTCGCGATCGACGAGGGCCGTCATCGCGTAGGTCAGCTGGTCCGCCGGAACCGAGCCCCAGCGCCGCTTCCACTCCCCCACCTCCGCCGGGCCGAAGCAGATCGTCGCGACGCCGTCGAGGACCTCCGGCGGGGCGCCGCCCGACACCCAGGCGTCGAGGACCGCTCGGTAGCCCGTCGCCACCGCCGGGTCTTCCGCCGCGGCCGAGGTGCCGAGCACCGCCAACGCGCGAACCCGGGAAGGAGCCAGCAGCGCCGTCCGCAACGCGACGAACCCGCCCTGGCTCGTGCCGACGACCGCCGCGGACGTGACGTCCAGGTGATCCAGTACCGCCAGGACGTCGCGCGCCACGTCCCAGTAGTCGAACGCCTCCGAAGCGGTCGTGCCGCCGTGGGCCCGCTCGTCGACCGTGATGCAGCGGAAGCCGTCCAGGGCCGGCAGTTGCGCGGCGAACATGCGGCCGTCCATCAGGAAGCTGTGCAGCAGCACGACCGCCGGGCCGGAGCCGCCGTGGTCGGTGAAGGCGGGAAGCGTCATCGATCCTCCGGAAGAACGGTCAGCCGGCGAACCGGCCCACGGCGACGAACGCCGCCAGCACCAGCAGCACGACGTTCATCGGCAGCGCCTTGGTCTCCTTGCGGCGCCCGTGCACGATGATCGCACCGATCTGGACGATCGCCAGTCCGGTGGCCGCGAGCGGGGTCAGCACCGGCGCGATGTCCAGTGCCCACGGCAGGATCAGGCCGATCGCGCCGACGATCTCGATCGCGCCGATCCCTTTGATCGCCGCCGCGGAGAAGTCCGCCGTCCACCCCATGTTGGGGTTGTCGAGGAGCTTCTCCCGCGGGGTCACGAGCTTCATGCCCCCCGCGCCGAGGTACAGGGCGGCCAGCACACCGGCGACGATCCACAGGGCGAGGTTCACGGTGACTCCAGACTCCGGAAATGTGATTGAACACTACATCACTTTCCGGAGGGCAGCCCTCAACTTGGCGCGATCGTGACCGACCCGCCGGGCCGCAGGGTGACGACGCGCTTCCACGCGCCGGCACGCACCTCGGTCCGCGTCCCGCCGACGCTGCGGATCACCGCGCGGGTCACCTTGCCGTCGCGCCACGCGACGTCGACCTCGAACCCGCCGCGCGCGCCGATCCCGGTCACCTTCCCCGAGCGAGCCCACGCCGACGGCAGCGCGGGCAGCAGCTCCAGCACGCCCGGGCGCGAGTACAGCAGCATCTCCAGCGCCGCGGTGGGCGCGCCGAGGTTCGCGTCGATCTGGAAGATCGTGTAGCTGCCCTGGCTGTACATGTCGAAGAAGTTCGGCGCGGTGCCGTTGCCGTTGGCCACCGACGGCCGCATGACCGTGAGCAGCAGCTGGTACGCCTTGTCCGCGTCCTTCAGCCGCGCCCAGCACGCCGACCGCCACGCGGTCGCCCAGCCGAAGCTGTCCATCCCCCGCGCGGTCAGCAGGGCACGCACCCCGCCGAGCAGCTCGGCGGACGACGTGTCCGTCGCGATGCGGTCGCCCGGGAAGAACCCGATCAGCGGCGACAGGTGCCGGTGCGTGGTCTCGCCCAGGTTGTCCGGCGACATCCACTCCTCGAGCCAGCCGGTCGCCGGGCTCACCTTCGGCAGGTACAGCTGCCGCTGCAGCCCGGCGATCCGGTCGCCGTACGCGCGATCGCGTCCCAGCGTCGTGGCCGCCGAGCGGTAGTGCTCGAACAGGTCCCAGACGATCTCCTGGGAGTACGTGTTCCCGAGCGTGTCCTGCGGGCCGTGTTCCGGTGACCAGTCGTGGTCGTCGACCAGCACCTCGCGGCCGTCGACGGTCGTCGTGACCAGCCGCGCCTCCCAGAACTCGGCGGCCCCCTTGAGCAGCGGGTAGATCCGCGCGAGGTAGGCCTTGTCCTGGGTGAACGCGTAGTGGTCCCACAGCGAGTTGCACAGCCACGCGTTGCCGGCGGGATGCCACCACCAGCCGGAGCCGCCGTAGATGTTGGTGGAGAACGCGATGGCCCAGCCGCCGATCTTGCCGCTGGTGTTGCGGAAGCGGTTTCTCGGGTCGTTGAAGGACCTCTTCGTGGTGTCCGTCCACACGGGAAGCTGCGAGAGGCAGTAGTCGGCCAGCGCCGTGAAACTGCCCGGCAGCGCCGCGCGGTCGGGCAGCCAGTAGTTCATCTGGAGGTTGATGTCGGTGTGGTAGTCGCTCATCCAGTCGGGCGTGTTGTTGTTCTGCCACAAGCCTTGCAGCCCCATCGGCAGGCCGTCGCGCGAGCCGGTGATCGTCAGGTAGCGACCGTACTGGAGGTAGGACGCTTCCAGCTCCGGGTCCGGCGTGGCCGGCTCGTCGTGCCGCGCCACCAGCCGCGCCCACGTGTCCAGCGAGCGCTTCGACGCCGGGGAGGCGCCCAGGTCGACGGTCATCCGGTCGTAGAGCCGCCGGTAGTCCGCGACGTGCGTCGCGAGCAACGCGCCACCCCCGGCGCGCAGCGCGCGAGCCGCCTTCTGCTTCGACAGCACCAACGGATCCAGAGCGGCGTCGAGGAACTTCCGCGCCGCGTCGGGCACGTAGTTCGTGCCACCCGAAAGCACGACGACGACCTCGCGGCAGCCGGTGAACACCACGTTGTTCCCCTGCTGGGCAACGGTTCCACCCCGGCTCGACGCGGCAGCGGCGCACGCGTACTTCAGCCCGTTGGCGAAGGTCGCCGCGAACGCGGGGCCGCTCAGCACCTCGTCCCGCGTCGGCTCCAAGGCGACCGTGCCGGTCAGCGTCCCGCGGCCTTCGCCGGTCAGCCGGACGACCACGACGTCGTCGGGGTGGCTCGCGTAGACCTCCCGCCGGTACCGGGTGCCCTGGCACGTGTAGGCGACGGTCACCAGGCCGTTGCTCAGATCGAGCGTCCGCCGGTAGTCCGTGACGCCGACGTGCGCCGGCACGGAGATCCGCGCCTTCGCCAGCAGCCCGAGGGTGCCGAACTTCTCGCGTTCGTACGGGAACTGGCCGTCGTCTTCGAGGACCTCGTTGGCGCCGCCGGTCCAGAGGGACGCGTCGGACAGGTACAGGAAGTCGGCGGCCGGGTCGCCGCCGACAAGGGCACCGATCCGACCATTGCCGATCGGCAGGCCCTGTTCGATGATCTTGTCCTCGGCCGCGGGCGACGGGTACCACAGGGTCGTCGCCCGGCTGTCGGGCACGAGATCCGCGACAGCCGGGCGCACGACATCTGCGCTTGCGACAAAAGGACGAACGCCACTCAGGGCGATCCCGGCGCCGACCGCGCCACCGAGCTTGAGGAAGGTGCGGCGCGACGGCGGAAGGGAGGGGTTCGACATGTCGGATCCGTTCGGCGTTGAAGGCGGGGACCGGCTTGCAGCCCGCCAAACATATGACCTATCCGGATCCGAGGTCAAGATTCTTCGTAATTAATCCGATATTATGAAGATCTCAGCAGCTCGACGGCGCGGGCTTCCCGGCCAGCCGGTCGTGGACGTAGGCGAGCGCCCCGGGCGCACCCTGCACCGCGACGGTGACGTGGTCGCCGATCGGGATGCGGCGGTACTGGATCGTGACGCCTTCCGCGCAGTACTTCCGGACCAGCGCGTCCACCGGCGGCGTGAGCGCCAGCTCGTCGAAGATCCCCTGGTAGAAGTACGTCGGCGAGCCGGGTTTCCGGGTGCCCATGATGTTCTGCGCGATCACGTTCCGCACGGCCGGCACGTCGAGCAGCTGCGGCACGGTCGTGTAGTCACTCATCCGATGGAACGCCTGGGTGACGCTGAACTGGGCGATGCACTGCTTGCCGACGTCCTCGAACGCCTGCTTGCCGCGCGCGTTGAGCAGCGTGGCCGTGTCGATCTCCGGGTACGCGCGGCTCAGCCCGACCGCCGCGCCGATGTAGATCCCGGCGAACACACCACCGTCGATGCGGCGGGCGACGTACTCGATGTCCGCGGGCACCCCACCGGCCGCGACGCCGGCGAACTTCAACTCCGGCGCGTACGCCGGCTGGACCTCGTTGGCCCACTGGCTGGCCAGCGCCCCGCCCGAATAGCCCATCAGCGCCGTCGGGGTCGCGGGCCCGGAAAGCCCGGCGGGCGCGAACGACTGGGCCGCGCGGATGCCGTCGATGACGCCGTGTGCGGTGTTGAGCCCGGCCGTCCACTCGGACCGTGGGCCCTCGTAGTCGGCGGTCACGACGGTGTGGCCCGCGGCGAGCAGCGGCACCATCAGCGCCAGTTCCTCGGCGGGCAACGCCGTGCCGGTGGCCAGCACGTACGACGGTGCGCAGTCGAGGCTGAGCCCGTCCTGCGCGGTCTGGTACGAGACCAGCGTCTTCGAGGTGGACGACGCCGGCTGCATCACCGTCGCGACGTCGGCGATGGCCGCGCCGCGCGTGTCCGACGAGCGGTACTTGACCTGCCAGGCCCGGATCGGCACCGGCAGGGTGAGCGCCCGGATCGTGATCGGGCGCGAGTCGAGGATCGTGCCCGGCGCGACGTCGGGGAACGGCGACGGCTGGGCGTAGAAGGGATCGGCGGCGGGGTTCGGCGGCAGCCCGGCGGCGGACGCGGCGGCGGGGGCGACCAGGGCGGCCGCGGCGAGGACCGCGACGGTGAGGATTCGGCGGATGTCGGCGCTGACAGTGGGCACGGGACCTCCCGGTTTCGATACCGACCGGTATCGTGTGTCCGATTTACCAGATGACCTGCGTCACAGTCAACGAAGGACGCCCAGGTGAGGGAGGCGGTAGCGTTGCGCTCCATGACCGGCCCCCCACGCCGCCGCCCGAGCCGCGCCGAGACCCGGCGGCGGATCATCGACGCCGCCACCGCGGTGTTCGCCCGCCAGGGCATCGCCGCGACGTCGCTCAACGACGTCGCGGCCGAGGCCGGCCTGACCAAGGGCGCCGTCTACTCCAGCTTCACCGGTCGCGACGACCTGGTGCTGACGATCATGGAAGAGCACATCGTCGAACGGATGGAGGGCGCGACGACCGCGTTCACCGACCGGGCCGACCTCGACGAGGCCACCACGGAAGCCGGGGCGCGGCTGCTCGCCGGGATCGACTCGGACGCCACCTGGCACCGGCTGCTGCTGGAGTACTGGGGTCTGGCGATGCGGAACCCGGCCGTCCACAAGGGACTCGCGGAGCGCCGCGCCCGGCTGCGCGACGCGATCACCGCGGCCATCCGCAAGGCCGCCGCCCAGCACGGGGTCGAGCTGCCCCTGGCACCCGAGCACCTCGCGGTGGTGGTGCTGGCCCTGTCCAACGGCCTCGCGGTGGAACGTGGTGTCGAGCCCGACGCGGTCCCGTCGTCGCTGTTCAGCGACGTGCTCAAACTGCTCGTCACGCCCCGGCCGGCCGACGTCTAGGGGTTTCCAGGTGCGACGAAAGGTCTACTACCGGTGATGACCAATCCCTTCCTCGAAGGCAACTTCGCCCCGATCAGCCAGGAGCACACCCTCACCGAACTCGAGGTCACCGGGACGATCCCGGACTTCCTCGACGGCCGCTACCTGCGCAACGGCCCGAACCCGCTGTCCGAAGTGGACCCGGCGGCGTATCACTGGTTCATGGGTGACGGCATGGTCCACGGCGTCCGCCTGCGCGACGGCAAGGCCGAGTGGTACCGCAACCGCTGGGTGCGCAACCCGTCGATCGACGCGATCCTCGACGGCGACCGGCCGCGCCGCACCCCGCACGGCCTCAGCGCCAACACGAACGTCATCGGCCACGCCGGCAAGACGCTCGCCCTGATGGAGGCCGGCGCCACGATCTGGGAACTGTCCGACGAGCTCGACACCGAGGGCCGCTGCGACTTCGACGGCACCCTCTCCGGCGGCTACACCGCCCACCCCAAGCGCGACCCGCGGACCGGCGAACTGCACGCCGTCTCCTACTCGATGGCCAAGGGCAACAAGGTCACCTACTCCGTGATCGACGCGGCCGGCCGGGTCCGGCGCGAGGTCGACGTCGAGGTCACCGGCGCGCCGATGATGCACGACTTCTCCCTCACCGAACGGCACGTCGTCTTCTACGACCTGCCGGTGACCTTCGATGCCGGCATGGCGACCGCGGCGATCCCGTCCCGGGTGCTGCGCACCACCGCCCGCCTCGTGCTCTCGGCGGTCATCGGCCGGGTGCGGATCCCCGACCCGATCACCGCGCGGCTGGCCACGAAGATCGCGGCCAACGGCGGCCTGCCCTACCACTGGAACCCGAAGTACCCGGCGCGAGTCGGCGTGATGCCGCGCGAAGGCGGCAACGGCGACGTCCGCTGGTTCGACGTCGAGCCCTGCTACGTCTTCCACCCGCTCAACGCCTACGACGACGGCGACAGCGTCGTGCTCGACGTCGTCCGGCACCCCCGGATCTTCGACCGCGAACTGCACGGGCCCGACGAGGGCGTGCCGACGCTGGACCGGTGGACCGTCGACTTCTCCTCCGGGAAGGTCATCGAGGAACGGCTCGACGACCGCGGCCAGGAGTTCCCCCGCGTCGACGAGCGGCTGGTCGGGCTCCGGCACCGTTACGGCTACGCGCCCGCCGTGAGCAGCGGCGCGACCCCGTCGGAGGCCTTGTACAAACACGACTTCTCGAACGGCTCGTCGCAGGTGCGGTCGTTCGGGGCCGGGCGCACGCCGGCGGAGTTCGTTTTCGTGCCGCGTGCCGAAGACGCCGCCGAGGACGACGGTGTCCTGGCCGGTTTTGTCCACGACGCGGCCACCGAACGCAGCGAACTGACGCTGCTCGACGCCGCCACGCTGGAGACGGTCGCCGCGATCCACTTGCCGGACCGGGTGCCGATCGGCTTCCACGGCAACTGGGTGCCGAGCTAGCGCTTCCGGTACCCCAGCACCCCGGCGTCGGCCTGCTCGGACAGGTACCGCGCGAACGTGATCCGGCCGTCGAGGTGGTCCGGCGTGAGGTGGCCGCCGCCGGCGTACGCCCGGAACGTCTCCCCCGGGAGCTTCACCGAGACGATCCTGCGGCGCCGCCCGCTCGCCTCGGCGACCGCCTGGGCCAGCTCGGCCGCCGCCAGGATCTCCGGGCCGCCGAAGTCGTCGACGCGGCCCACCGGGTCGCCGGTGGCCAGGTCGGCCAGGCGCGGCGCGACGTCGCGGACGTCCACGGGCTGGAAGCGCACCCGGGGTACGGGCAGCACCGGCAGCCGGGACGCGCCCGCGAACAACGTCCGGACCAGCGCGTGGAACTGCGTGGCGCGCTGGATCGTGTACGGCAGACCGGACGCGGCGATCAGCTCCTCGGCCGCGAGCTTGCTCCGGTAGTAGCCGAGCGGGACGCGGTCGACGCCGACGATCGAGACGTAGACCAGGTGCGGTCCGCCGGTCCAGCGCGCGGCCTCGACCAGCGTCCGCGCGAGCGCCGTCTCGTGCCGGAAGTCGGTGGCGCAGTGGACGACGGTGTCGACGCCGGCCAGCGCGCTGTCGACGCCGCGCCCGGTGCGCAGGTCGCCGGGCACGACGTCCGGCCCGGGCCGTCTGCTGAGGACGCGGACCTCTTCGCCCGCCGCGCGCAGCCGCTCGGCGACCACCCTGCCGAGCTGCCCGGTGCCGCCGGTGACCAGGATCCGCACGAGGCCCACCTCCACCCATCAACGCCGTCAAGGCCACCTTACGGGCGTCTGTCGCCCGTAAGGTGGCCTTGACGGCACTCTTTTGATCAGGTGCGGGTCAGTTGCGGACGATGGTGAACGTGCTTGTCGTGTTCCGGATGTCCTGGGCGTTGTTGCTCAGCGTGAGCCCGGTGAACGTCGCCGAGCCGACGGCCGGGCCCTGACCCGGTTCCGGCAGCTCGTTGGCCCAGATGCCGATCCCGGACTTCGCGTCGAAGGCGTCCCCGCTGCGCTGGGCCCCGCTGATGTTCACGTTGGTGAACACGGTGTCCTGCACGGAGTTCTGCGGCTGCCCGCCGACGTAGTTCGTCTGGAACATGATCCCGCTGTAGGTCGGGCTCTGGATGTCCACATCGGACACCCGGATCCCGCGGAACTCCTTGGAAGCGGAGAACATCCAGATCGCCGGGAAGGTCTGCTGGCCCCAGAAGTGGCCACCCGCCCGCACGAGCGAGGCGTTCTGGACCGTCGTCGGCTGCGGCCCGAACCCGAGGAACGGGTAGCCGAAGTCGAGCGAGCTGATCGTGATCGCCGAGTACGTCAGCGTGTCCGCGATGTAGAGGTTGCGGAAGGTGTTGTTGTACCCGCCGTAGACCGCCAGCCCGGCCGCGCGCCACGGGGTGAGCGCGGTCAGGTTCTCGAACACGTTGTCGTACTGGTTGCCCTGGTTGATGTCCGTGGCGGCGAACAGCGCGAAGCTGTCGTCACCGGTGGACCGGGCTTCGTCGTTGACGACGTGGTTCCCGGTGCTCCCGTTCGTGAGGTTGATCCCGTCGGCGAACGTGTCGCGGATCCGGGAGTTCTTGATCGTGGTGTTGTCCACATTGGTGCCCCACACCATGACCACCTGGTGCTCCACCCAGATGTTGTCGATCGTCAGGTTGGCGACGTTGGCCAGGTTGAACACCTTGCCGGGGCCGTCGATGCGGGAGGTGTAGTTCCCGAACACCGCGAACCCGCTGACCGTCGACCCGTTGGCGGTCGACTGGACGTCGAAGCCGATGTCGGTGTTCTCCTGCCCGGCGGGCGCGGAGAACTTCGTGAACCACGGCCCGGCGCCGATCAGCGTGATCGCCTTGCCGTAGACGTTCACCTTGCTCGAGAGCGAGTAGTTCCCGGTCGGCAGGTAGACCCCGGTGAGGGTGCTGTCCTGCCGGACCTTGTCCAGGGCGGCCTGGACGTCCTGCTGCGTGAACCCGGCGGGGACGGCGAAGTGCGCCGGGTCCGGGTTCGCCTGCGCGGTGGCCTGCTCGAAGTTCACGAAGTCGATCGCGTAGTTCGTGCTGTTCGCCGCGTCCTTCTGCAGTTTGATCCTGCTGCCCGCCGGCACGGTGGTGCCGAGCAGCGCGCTGGCCTCGTCGTAGATGTGGCGCGGCCCGGTGCCCGGCGAGTTGCCCGGGCCGGTTTCGGCGCCGTAGAGCCACGCGTAGTGCGAGGTCAGGTCGATCGCCTTGAGGAAGGTGCCGTTGACGTAGACGTCGATCGTCGAGTTGATCCCGCCGCCACCCGCGGAGTCCGGGATGGAGAAGCGCGTGACCAGCGTGTTCGTCGCCGACCGCGTGGTGAACTCCACCGACGAGCCGGTCGAGTTCAGCGTGACGGCCTTGCGCCCGGACGCCTCGCCGGTGAGGTCGCCGATGGTGCGGTTCGGGCCGACCACGGCCGCGCCGCCCGCGAGGACGCCGTCCTCGGCTTCGTACATGTCGTAGGGCATGTTGGCGCCCTGGCCGACGAACAGCGACTGCGAGCTGGTGTTGTTGGCCTGCTTCACCGGCAGCTCGTTGGCGTCGTTCGCGACGACCGTCTTCACGGTGTACTTGCCGTTGGCCGCCGTCCACGTGCCGACGTTCACCGGCGACGCCGTGGCCCCGGCCGCGATCGCGCCGGTGTACGAGCCGGTCAGCGTCTTCACGACGGTGCCATTCGTGTCGGTGAGCGTCACGGTCACGCCGTGCGCACCGGACGCCGACGCGATCGTGCCCTGGTTGCGCAGCGTCACGCTGAAGGTCACCGTGTTGCCCGCCGACGGGGTGTTCGGCGACCAGCCGGTCGCCGCGACGAGGTCGGAGCTCTGCACCGGGCTGACGACGAGCGCCGTCGAGCCGGTGAACGAGTTGTTGTTCTCGTTCTGCTCGATCACGGCGTTGGCCTCGTCGACCTTCGCGGTCAGCTGGTAGCTGCCCGCGTTCTGGGCGCCGATGTTCGCCGACACCGTCGTCGACGCTCCGGCCGCCAGCGCGCCGACCGCGGCGGTGCCGACCTTCGTGGTGCCGAGGTAGAGGTTGACGTTCGTCGCGCCCGCGGCCACCGTGCCGGCGTTGCGGACGGTCGCCGACGCGGTGATCGCGTCGGACTCCACCGGGTTCTGCGGCGACCAGGAGACGCCCGACACCGTGAGGTCCGGGTTGGGCGCGGGGACGCCGATCACCTGGAACTCCGCGGCCTGCCCACCGCCGGCGCCGGAGTTGGCGGTGACGCGCAGCCGGACGTCGGCGACGCGGCCGCTCAGCGGGATGGTGACGCTGTTCCCGGTGCTGGGGTTGAAGTTGTACGTCTGCGCGGCGGCCAGCGTGGTGAACGTCGAGGACGCCTGCTCACGGCCTTCGACGGCGATGGTCTGGGTGCGCGGGCCCCACGAGGCGTCCGGGTTGAGCTTGACGACGACCTGGCTGAGGTCGGCGTTGGAGCCGAGCCCGACGGTCAGCAGGTTCGGGTAGGTCCCGCCGCCGCCCTCCCAGTAGGTGCTGGTCGAGTTGTCGTTCGCGTTGGCCGCGACGAACGTGAACTCCGTCGACGACGCCGTGATCGGCTTGCCGACCGCGAGGTTCGTGCCGACCTGGGTGCCGTTGCGCGTCACCGTGTTGCTGTTCGCCGACTGGTTGCCCGCGGCGTCGTGGGCGCGGACGTAGTAGGCCACGGTCGTGCCGTCGGGCTGGTTGTCCGTGTAGGTCAGGACGTTCCCGGCGACGCTGCCGCGCAGCGCGTTGTTCGCGTAGACGTCGTAGCCGGTGACGCCGATGTTGTCGGTCGAGGCCGACCAGGTGAGCCGGAGCTGGCCGCTCGCGGGCGCGGTGTAGGCGAGGTTGCCGGGCGCGGACGGCGGCTGCGTGTCACCGCCGGAGGTGCTGCCGTGCACCTCGAACTCGGACAGCTGTGCGGCCGGCCAGCCGGTGTTGGCGGTGACGTTCAGCCGGACGTAACGGGCACTGGCGGTGAGGTTGATCGTCACGGTGTTGGCCGAGGCCGGGTCGAACCGGTAGCCGGCCGACGCGACGACGTCGCTGAAGCTCGTGCCGTTCGTGCTGCCCTGCACGGTGAGGGTTTCGGTGCGCGCCTCCCAGCCGGCGGGCAGCTTGAGCACGACCTGCGCGACGTTCGTGGTGGCGCCGAGGTCGGCCTGGATCCACTGCGGGAACTGGTTGTTCGCGCTTTCCCAGTAGGTGGCCTGGTTGCCGTCGCCGATGTTCGACGCGGGGTATTCGCCGAGCTGGCTGCTGGCGGTGTAGGTCGCGGAGGCGGCTTGGGCGGCGGCCTGGACCGCTTGGTCCACCGCGGGGACGGCGGTCGCGGCCGGGGCGCCGCTCGCCGCGACGGCGGGTGCCGCCAGGAGCAGGGACAGGGCGGCGTAGGTCGCCGCGCGCGACAGGAGTCGCTTCGTTCTCATTGAGGTTCCTCTGATCCGGGGAAGAGGGAGACGCGGGGAGCGAGGACCGGCCCGCGGGGCGCGGGCACGGCGGAGACCGGGGAACGGGCGGGCGCGACCGGCCGGGTCGGAGGCGCGCGCGGGCAGGGCGAAGCAGCCGTCATGGACACCTCGGCGTTGAGGAGCTGGGCGGGATCTTCCTGACTGCTGCCTCGATTTCTCGGACACTTGTCAGGTTCTTGCACTGATTCGTTCAAGAGTTACAGTGACGGGGGTCTCAAGTCAACGCCCAAACGGCCGGAAGGCCCCCTCGCGAGTGCGAGGGGGCCTTCCGGGAGAACGGAGGTCGGACGTCAGCGCACGGCGCCCAGCCGGATCGCGTGGGTGCCCGGCGCGTTGACCGGCTCGCCGCAGTGCTCGCACACGGTCACCGCGCGCAGTTCGGCACCGCAGGCGTGGCGCCAGAGCGTGGGCGGTTCGCCCTGGTGGACGTACTTGTCGCCCCAGGCCATCAGGCCCAGCAGGATCGGCTGCAGCGCGCGGCCGGCTTCGGTCGGGTAGTACTCGTGACGCGGCGGGTGGGCCTCGTACTGGACCTTCTCGAGCACGCCCGCGTCGACGAGCTTGCGCAGCCGCGCGGCGAGGATGTCGCGGCTCGCGCCGGTGTTCTCGGCGATCTGGTTGAACCGCCGCTCCCCCAGCATGATCTCGCGCAGGGCCAGCAGGCTCCACCGCTCGCCGACGACCTCGAGAGCCTCCGCCACCGAGCATTCACGACCACGCCGCACGACGTCACCTCCACGGGTTGAAAATCCAACCTAGCACGTCAAGGTCGTGTGACGTGTCGAACAGGTAAGTTGTGGAATCCAACCTGCCGGCGTATACCGAACCTATCCCCCGATCTGCGAGGAGGCAGACGCCATGACGGACGCGGTGATCGTCGACGCGGTACGGACCCCCATCGGCAAGGGCAAGCCGAACGGGACACTGGCCGGGGTGCACCCGGTCGACCTGCACGCCCACGCGCTCCGCTCGCTCGTCGAGCGCACCGGCGTCGACCCGGCCCGGATCGACGACGTCATCAGCGGTGCCGTCGGCCAGATCGGCGAGCAGAGCATGAACACCGCCCGCTGGGCCGCGCTCGCCGCCGGCCTGCCGGAGTCGGTGCCCGCCGTGACCGTGGACCGGCAGTGCGGCAGCAGCCAGCAGGCCGTCCACTTCGCCGCGCAGGGAGTCATCGCCGGCGCGTACGACGTGGTGATCGCGTCCGGCGTCGAGTCGATGAGCCGGGTGCCGATGGGCAGCCAGGTCGCCGGGCGCGACCCGTTCGGCCCGCAGGTCGCCGCGCGTTACCCGGACGGCCTCGTGCCGCAGGGCATCAGCGCCGAACTGATCGCGGCCAAGTGGGGCCTCGGCCGCGCGCGGCTGGACGAGTTCTCCGCCGAAAGCCACCAGCGGGCCGCGAAGGCGTGGGCCGACGGCAAGTTCGCCCGCGAGGTCGCACCGCTCAAAGCTCCCGGACCCGACGGCGTCCTCGTCGACGTCACGACCGACGAAACCGTCCGGCCGGGCACCACCCCGGAGATCCTCGCCGGGCTGAAGCCGGCGTTCCGCGCCGACGTCTGGGAGCGGAGCTTCCCGGACCTGGACTGGCGCGTCACGGCGGGCAACTCCTCGCCGATCAACGACGGTGCCGCCGCGCTCATGATCACCAGCAGCGAGACGGCCGCGGCGCTCGGATTGCGTCCGCGAGCGAGGATCCGGAACTTCGCCGTGGTCGGCGACGACCCGCTGTACATGCTCACCGGCGTCATCCCGGCGACCCGCAAGGTCCTGGACCGGGCCGGGCTTTCGGTGTCCGACATCGACGCCTTCGAGGTCAACGAGGCGTTCGCCAGCGTCGTGCTGGCCTGGCAGGCCGAGATCGGCGCGGACCTGGCGAAGGTCAACGTCCACGGCGGCGCGATCGCGCTCGGCCACCCCCTCGGCGGCAGCGGCGCGCGGCTGATGACGACGCTGCTGTCGGTGCTGGAGGAAACCGGCGGCCGCTACGGCCTGCAGACGATGTGCGAGGCGGGCGGCCTCGCCAACGCGACGATCATCGAACGCCTCGACTGATCGGGTCTGCCGTCAGTCTTCGGGCGGCTCTTCGACGCCGTCGCGGTCGGCCCACTCCAGCAGGGTGTCGAGGGAGAACACGGCGTCGTCGATGCCCGCGTGGAGGTCACCCAGCTCGGCGAAGCGGGCCGGGACGGTCGCGATGGTGAAGTCACCGGGCTCGGCGTCGTCGATCTCGTCCCAGCGGATCGGCGTCGAGACGGTGCCCTCCGGGTTGCCGCGCACCGAGTAGGCGCTGGCGATCGTGTGGTCGCGCGCGTTCTGGTTGTAGTCGACGAACAGCGTGCGCGGGTCGCGGTCCTTGCGCCACCAGGTCGTCGTCACCTCGTCGGGCGCGCGCCGTTCCACTTCGCGGGCGAAGGCGAGTGCCGCGCGGCGGACGTCGGAGAAGCCCCAGCGCGGCTCGATCCGGACGTAGACGTGCAGCCCCCGCCCGCCGGACGTCTTGGGCCAGCCGACGGCACCCAGCTCGTCGAGGACTTCGTGCGCCACGTGCGCGACCCGGCGGACGCGGTCGTAACCGCACTCGGGCATCGGGTCGAGGTCGATGCGCCACTCGTCGGGCTTTTCGGTGTCCGCACGGCGGGAGTTCCACGGGTGGAACTCCACTGTGGACATCTGCACCGCCCAGGCGACGTGCGCCAGCTCGGTGACGCACAGCTCGTCGGCGTGCCGGTTGTAGCGCGGGAAGTCCACCCGGACGGTCTCCAGCCACGGCGGCGCGCCGTTCGGGACGCGCTTCTGGTGCACCTTCTCCCCCGCCACCCCGGACGGGAAGCGGTGCAGCATGCACGGCCGCTCGCGCAGGGCGTTGACGATGCCGTCGCCCACCGAGAGGTAGTAGTCGACCAGGTCGAGCTTGGTCTCGCCGCGAGCCGGGAAGTACACCCGGTCCGGGTTCGAGATCCGCACGGTGTGCGGCCCGACCTCCAGCTCAACCGCCTTCTGCGCCATACCGAGACGCTAGCCCAAAAACCGCGTTACGGTGATCCGGTGAGTCTGCCGCCGGACGGCCACGTCCACACCGAATGGTCCTGGGACACGGTCACCGGGTCGATGCTCGGCTCGTGCGAACGCGCACTGGAGCTGGGGCTGCCGTCGGTCGCGTTCACCGAGCACGCGGACCTCACGCCGTGGCTGATCCCGGAGCCGATCCGCCCGCAGCTGCCGGACCACTTCCGGGTGCGGCTGCGCCCGGACGGCGTCCTCGAGCCGCCCGACCTGGACGTCCCGGGCTACCTGGCGTGCGTCGAGGAGTGCCGCGAGCGGTTCCCGGACCTGCGGATCCTGTCCGGAGTGGAGCTGAGCGAGCCGCACTGGCACCGCTCGCGCGCGGACGCCCTCCTGGCTTCTCACGACTTCGACCGCGTGCTGGGCTCGGTGCACTCGCTGCCGGGCGACGACGGACACCACCAGGAGCTGACGGTGGTGTCCGGCCCGCCGGCGGACATCCTGCGCGCGTACCTGACGGAAGTGCTGGGCTTGGTCGAGTCGACGGCCGACTTCGCGGTACTCGCGCACATCGACTACGCCCTGCGCTCGTGGCCCGCCGAAGGCCCGCCGTTCGTGGCAGCGGACTTCGAGGAGGAGTTCCGGACGGTGCTGCGCGCCCTGGCCACCAGCGGACGGGCGCTGGAGGTCAACACAAAGGTGCCGCTACCGGGCGAAGTGGTCCGCTGGTGGTTCGACTTGGGTGGCGAAGCGGTCGCCTTCGGCAGCGACGCCCACGAGCCGGGCCTGGTCGGCCACGGCTTCGCGACGGCCGCGGCCCTGGTGGAATCGTGCGGCTTCCGCCCCGGCCAAACCCCGCACGACTTCTGGCGCCGCTGACGTCACTTTCACGTGAAAGTGCCATCCCCAGGTGGTCACTTTCACGTGAAAGTGCCGCAGACTCCCGCCGTCACCCGAATGCGCCCGCCCCAGTGACGGCCCGGACGTCACTTTCCCTAGGAAAGATGCGTCTCGGGGCCGCCTGGACGCATCTTTCCTAGGGAAAGTGGCGCTTTGCGCAGCAAAGCTTCACTCGAACGTGGTGGGTCAGGCCAGGGCGTGGCGGCCGTAGGCGCGGACTTCCGTGCTCTGGTCCAGCAGGCGGGTGGCCACCCGGCCGATCGCGGCGTCCAGTTCGGCGCGGTCGCCCGTGCCCCAGTCGCCGAGACGGGACGCCAGCCAGTCGTGCCACGCGCGGACCACCTTGGCGAACTCCTCGCGACCCGCCTCCGTCAGCTCCCAGCCGCCGCTCGCGTACCGCAGGTGGCCGGTCAGCTCCAGGCGGTTGAACGCCGGCTCCAGCACCGGTGCCGGGACGCCGAAGTGCTCGCCGATCGCCCGGAGTGTGGCCGGTTCGCCGCGGCGTTCGCGCAGGTGGACCTGCAGCAGGCACCAGATGCCGCCCTCGTCGAGGTCGCTGCCGGCGCGCTCGACGATCGCCGGGGCGACCGTGCGGCGCTCGCGGAAGAAGAGCGTCGCGACGGCGCGTTCCAGCTCGCGGTCGTCCGTGCGGGCCTCCGGCATCGCGAAGCCGTCGCCGAGGTCCGGCGCCGCGGCACGCGCGGTGTCGCGCAGCGGGACCTCCTTGAGGAAGAACGCCAGCGCGAACGCCACGAGACCGACCGGCGCGGCGGCGAGGAACACGACGTGCAGCGAGTCGCTGTAGGCCTGGATCACCGGCGCCGACACGGAGTCCGGCAGCGCGTGCAGGGCGCTCGGGATCTGCGTCACCCGTGGATCGACGCCGGGTGGCAGCGGATGGGCGGCCACCGCCGCGGCCAGGTTCGGCGCCAGCTGGTTCGCGTACACCGTCCCGAAGATCGCCGCGCCGAACGAGCTGCCGATCGACCGCAGGAACGTGACGCCCGAGGTGGCGACGCCGAGGTCGGCGTAGTCGACGGTGTTCTGCACGGCGATGGTCAGCACCTGCATGCCGAGCCCGATGCCGAACCCGAGCACGGCCATGTAGGCCGACGCCTCCCAGAACCCCGTGTCCGTGTCGAGCCGGGAGAGCAGGTACAGCCCGATCGTCATCCCCGCGGCGCCGACCAGCGGGAAGATCTTGTAGCGCCCGGTCTTGCTGACGGCGTTGCCCGCGGCGATCGACGCCACCAGCAACGCCAGCACCATCGGCAGCAGCCGGACCCCCGACGTCGTCGCCGATGTGCCCTGGACGTACTGCATGTACGTCGGCAGGTAGGACAGCGCGCCGAGCATCGCGAACCCGACGACGAAGCTCATGATGCCGCCGACGGTGAACACGGGGTTCCGGAACAGCCGCATCGGCAGCATCGGTTCCTTCGCCCGTAGTTCCACGAAGACGAACGCCGCGAGCAGTACCACCGAGCCGATCGCCATCCCGATGATCGCCGGCGAGCCCCACGCGTACTGCGTGCCGCCCCAGCTGGTGACGAGCGTCAGCCCGGTCGCGGCCAGGCCGATGAGCAGGATGCCGAGGTAGTCGATCACCGGCTTGACCGCGGCGCGCGCGTTCGGCATCGCCGAGGACGCGACGATCAGCACGACGATGACCAGCGGGATGTTGACGTAGAACGCCCACCGCCACGACAGGTGGTCGACGAAGAACCCGCCCAGCATCGGGCCGGCGACGGTCACCACGCCGAACACCGAGCCGAGCACACCCTGGTACTTGCCGCGTTCGCGCAGCGGGACGACGTCGGCGATGAGCGCGGTCGAGGTGACCATCAGCCCGCCGCCGCCGAGGCCTTGCACCGCGCGCCAGACGATCAGCCAGACCATGCTGTCGGCGAACCCGGCGCAGAACGAGCCGATGCCGAAGACGATCACCGACAGCTGGAACATCAGCTTGCGGCCGAACAGGTCGCCGAGCTTGCCGACGACCACGGTCATGATCGTCTCGGCCAGCAGGTAGGACGTGACGACCCAGGACAGGTGCCCGGCGCCCCCGAGGTCGCCGACGATGGTGGGCAGCGCCGTCCCGACGATGGTCTGGTCGAGCGCGGCCAGCAGCATGCCGAGCAGCACGGCGCCGAAGACGGCGTTGACCCGCCCCTTGCTCAGCTGTGCGGGCGCCGGCTCGTGGGCGACCTCCGCGGTGGCCGTCATGGCACCCTCCTCGCTCGGCCTCCCAAGCTAGTGCGCGGGAGCGGCCGACGCGGAGTCCACTGTGGAGAGTCACCCGTTCCGGTGAAACGTCGGAGGGTCCCGGGGCGGCGGTTCCAGCGCTCCGGCGAGTTCGGCACAGCGGCTACATGAGTCTGCCGCGGCTTGTCGTGAGTGTTTAGGGCGGTTCTAACCGCCCTAAACACTCACGACAAGCATGAGCGCGCAAGCCGTCAGCCGACGTCGGTCGGCGCCACGGTCTCGTGGGCCGGCTCCGCGTCGACGTCGTCGACCACGACTGCCCGGCCGTCCGGGATTCCCTTGGCCCGAGCACGGCTCAGGCGGTCCGCCGCAACGTGATGTCGAACGGCTCGAAGCCCTGGGCCCGGTAGAACTCCAGCGCGCCTCGGTTCGCCGCGAACGCCTTGACCCTCGTCTCGTTCGCCCCGTTTTCCGCCGCCCAGGCGAAGAAGGCGGCCACGAGCTCGCTGCCGACCCCGGCGCGGCGGTGGCCGGGGTCGACCCGCAGGCTCTCCAGATCCGCCGTCACGGCGCCCGGCCGCAGCGGGTTCGGCCGGCACAGCCGCCCCACCAGGTGGCCACCGCCGCCGGCGGCCAGCAGGCAGAGGCAACCCGGATCCTTGACGAGGTCGACGTAGTAGGCCGTGCCCTCGCGAGCCGGCCAGCCGGTGTCCATGAACGGGTCGCGGACACCGCCGTCCTCGGCGAACAGCCCCGCCACCGACGCGACGAGCTGGAGTACTTCTTCGGGCGTGCACACGGAGACTGTCATGCCGGACACCGTAACCCGGCCATTTTTTCCGTGTAAATAACAACCTTTCACGGCCGCAGGTGCGCCAGGCTCTCCAGCGCGAGCTGCTCCAGGTGCCCCGCCGCGGCCGGGCTGCCGCCCGCGGCGCGGAACGACGCCGCCAGCGTCTCGGCGGCCCGGCGGTACGACGGCTCGGCCAGCACCTCGTCGACCGCAGCCCCGATCCGGTCCGCGTCGGCCCGGCCGAACCGCAGGCGGACGCCCGCGCCTGCCGCGGCCACCTGGGCGGCCACGATCGGCTGGTCGTCGCGGATCGGCGCGACCACCAGCGGCAGGCCGTGCCAGAGCGACTCGCAGACGGTGTTGTGCCCCGCGTGGCACAGCACGGCGTCGACGCGCTCCAGCAGCGGCAGCTGCGGGACCCGCGGCCGCACCAGGACGTTCGGCGGAACGGCCCCGAGCGCTCCGCCCGGGTCCACGACGACGGCCCGGGCGGCCCGTCCGGCGAAGGCATCCACAGTGGACGCCAAAAAAGCGGTGCCCGCGTCGGTGTTCGCGGTGCCGAGCGTGACGAGCACGGTGGGCCGGTGCGGTTCGAGCCACTCCCACGGGAAGTCCGTTGTGGACAGACGGCCGGTGACGGACGGCCCGACCAGCCGGACGTTCGGCGGCAGCGCGACCGCGCCGAGCAGTTCGCGGGTGGTGAAGGCGAGCACGCCGTGCGGTGAAAACCTCGGGTCCGCCGGGCCGCCGCCGATCCGCGAGCGCAGCCCGTCGAGCAGCCCGGCCACCCAGTCCGCGACCTTCGGCATCCCGGCGAGGGGGTCGACCAGCTCGGCCGACGTCGTCGCGGAGGTGACCCACGGCAGGCCGCGGGCGTCGGCGAGCAGCCCGCCGGCGAGGGCCTGCTGGTCGGCGACGACCACGTGCGGCCCGAACGCGTCGATCGCCGCGGCCACGCCGGGCGCCATCGCGTCGGCCAGCGGGACGAGGAAGTCCTGCCAGAGGAACCGCAGCGCGGCGGGTCCCTTCAGCTCGGGCGGCCGCTCCGGCGCGTCCGGCGGCAGCGCGCAGGAGAACACGAGCGCGTCCGGGCCGGCCAGGTGCCACAGCAGCTCGTCGTGCCCGGCCCAGGCGACCTCGTGGCCGCGCGCGGTGAGCTCGGCGGCCACCCCGGCGGCCGGGTTGACGTGCCCGACCAGCGGCGGGACGACGAACAGGAAGCGGGCCACTACCGCACCCGGGCCGGGAGCCAGGAGACGTCGCGGACCCACTCGAAGATCAGCTCGATGGTCTCGGCGGTCCGCTCGACCAGCACCGAGTGGCCTTGGTCGGGCAGCACGACGGTCCGGCAGTGGTCGAGGTGTTCCTCGAAGTGCGGCACCTGCGCGGCCAGCCCCGAGTCGCCGCCGAAGAGGGCGAACACCGGGCAGCGGACGTCCGAGAGGTCCGCGTCGATGGTCGCGCTGCGCGGGATGTCGTCGGCGATCGTGGTCGTCTGGAGGATCCGGTTGGCCGCCTTGGACAGCCGCGCGGTGTGCGCGCCGTGGTTGTCCTTGATCCAGCCGATCACGTCGGCGATGGCGAGGCGGGTCTTCGCGTCGGCGAGGCCGTCGGCCATGTGCCGCGTCCACGCCGCCGTCGGTGGCTCGGCCTCGATGGCGATGACGCTGGCGACGCGGTCGGGCCGGGCGGCGGCCAGCCCGAAAGCCACCGAACCGCCGAACGAGTTGCCGATGACGTGCACCGGCCGGGTGATCCCGAGCGCGTCGAGGACGTCGACCAGGTCGACGACGAACGATTCGAGGCGGTAGCCGCTCTCGGGTCGGGTCGTGCGGCCGTGCCCGCGCAGGTCGTACATCAGCACGTCGAGGCCGCGTTCGGCGAAGGCCGGCCCGAGGGTGAAGTAGTAGCTGGCGAGGCTGTCGGTGAGCAGGCCGTGGACGCACACCACGATCGGCGCGTCGCCGTCGAGCGGGACGTCGGGGGTCAGGCGCTGGACGTGGACGTCGAGCTCGCCCGCCCGGATCCGGCTCACGGTCGCTCCCGCAGCGAGGCGACGATGTAGCGCACCAGCTCGCCGACGGTCAGCGCGATGATCTCGTCGAGGTCGCGCTCGGCGATGAACGTCGCGAAGTTGACGCGCTCGCCGTAGTGCTCGCGCAGCTGCCCGGACAGCGCCACGAGGTCGACGCTCTCCAGCTCGAGGTCGTCGTGGAACGTGGTGTCCATGGTGATCTCCGCGTCGTCGAGGCCGTACTCCTCGAGCAGCTCACGCAGCATTCCGCCGAGCTGAGCGAGCACCGCCGCCTCGCCGGTGGCCGTCGTCTCGATGCTCATTCCGCAGTCTCCTTCGTCTCCTCGGTCCAGGCCACGACGTACCGGCGCGGCGGTGCGCCCGGCAGGTTCGCGGTCTCGGTGCAGCGGACGTGGTGGTCGCGCCCGGCCACCCGGACGGTCAGGTCTTCCGGGGCCGCCGCGACGACCTCGAAGTCGCGGGGTTCGCCCCGCAGCCCGGTGCCGCGCAGTTTCGCGACGGCTTCCTTCGCGGTCCAGAACCGGGCGAACCAGACGTCCGGATCGCCCTCCTGGGCCGCGAACAGCGCTCGTTCGGCCGGCCCGAACGCGGCGTCCACAGTGGACTCCGCGCGCGGCGCGATCTCTTCGACGTCGATCCCGCACGGGCCGTACCTCGCGATCGCCACGCCGGCCTCGGCGCGGTGGGCCACCGAGATCGTCACCTCCGGCAGCTCCCGGCCGTACGCGCCGGTCGCGTGGGGGCGGCCCGCGTCGTCGTTGCCGATGCTCAGCTCGGCCGGGAACATCTCGGGTTCGCCGCGCGCCCAGAGGAACTGGCGGACGGCGTCCTTCGCGGCGATCCGGCCGAGCAGCCATTGACGGCGGCCGCGCGGTGGGCGCCGGTCGTAGGCGCCGCGGTCCGGGCCGGCGAGGTAGTTGCGCATGATCAGCTCGCGCGTCGCCAGGTCCGGCCACTGCTCGTGCACCAGCGCCCAGCCGCCGGGTTGTTCTTTCGACAGCGTCGAGCGCTCGGGGGTCCGGTCGGCCTGGCGGATCTCCGGGTTGCTGTCGAACCGGCGGTCACGCCAGCCGGTGAACTCGGCCCAGACCTGTCCCTTGTGGACAAGCTGCATGTCGGCGTCGAGGAATTCGTCGGTCAGGGAGGTGATCTTGACCAGGCACTCCAGCCGCTCCCCCGGCGCCGGGTGCGGGCCGTGGAACCGGATCTCGCGCATCGCGACCGGGAAGACGGTGGTGCGTTCCGGCAGCCGGGACATGATCCAGTAGCCGAGCACCTGGCCGACGTTGTCGAGCAGCGCGCCGGGCGCGGCCGGGGTGGTGAGCACGGCGCGGACGTGCCGTTCGCCGACCGCGGTCAGCTCGGTGACCCCCTGGAAGCGCGGGCCGTGGAACATCCAGCGGTCGTCGTACAGCTCGCGAGCCCGGGTCCCGGGGACTTCCTCGGCCGACGCCGGGAAACACCACGGCGCAACGCCGGCGGCCGGATAGGACCCGGCCAGCTCGACGACGGCTTGGGAGTAGCTGCCCAGCGCAGCGAACACCCGGTCATGACCTCGGGGCACGACGTGCACCGGCACGGTGACCGCCGGGATCGCCGTGATCCACTGGTTCAGCCGGACGTCGTGGACCGCGACCGCGCGGCGGCCGGGCGCGGCCTGCTCGGCGAAGCCCATCAGGTGGTCGATCACCGTGGTCGCGGGCACGACGGGCCAGCGGTCGCCGGGGTCGGCCCGCGGCGGCTGCTTGAAGAAGCAGTGGTCGAGCAGGTACGGCATCGTCTCGACCGAGACGTCCAAGGTGGTCCGCAGCTCGACCGGCGGCGGCAGCCGCCGGGACGTGCTCTTCCGCCCGCCGAGCACTGTGGACGCCAGATTCGCGGTGTCCCGCAACAGGGCCGCGAACTCGTCCGCCAGGGGTCCCTTCCCGGCCAGGACGTCCACAGTGGACGCTTGGGTCAGGCGGGCGCCGACTTGCGCGCGGGTCCGGTCGTCGAGGGTGATGACGTGCCCGCCGAGGTCGAGCTTGACGGCCTTGCGAATCGCGGCCCGGGCCTGGCCCGGCAGGGCCGTGCCGTCGAGGGACGCGCCCTCGGCCCACAACGCCGTGGCGACGCGCAGCAGCTGGGCGAGGCCGGGCCGGTGCGGCGAGTGCGCGGCGACGACGAGGTGGTCCTTGCCGTGCAGGGTGTCGCCGATGAGCGAGCCGAGCTGACCGGCGCCGACCTGCACGAACGCCCGGAACCCGGCCGCGTGCAGCGTCTCGGCGAGCGGCCGGAACCGGACCGGTTCGAGCAAGTGCCGCACGAACAGCGCACGGACGTCGGCCTCGGCGGCCGGATACTCCGAGACCGTCGTCGCGGACCAGATCGGCACCCGCGGCGGGTGCAGGGTGAAGCCGTCGGCGGCCTCGCGGATCGGGCCGAGGTAGGGCCGCAGCATCGGGGTGTGGAAGCCGGACCGGAACGGCAGGACCTGGGAGACGGTCCCGGCTTCCCGGAACGTCTTCACGAGCGCGTCCACGGCCGCGGCGGGACCGCAGACCATCGCCTGGTTCGGGGAGTTGTCGTGGGAGAGCACGACGTCGTCACGCCCGCCCAGCTCGGCGAGCACCCGGGGTGCCGGAGCGCCGATCGCCGCGAAGGCCAGGCCCGGCACGACCAGGCTGTCCGGGTCGAACCCGGCGAGGAAGGCGTCGATCTCGGCCGCCGTGTGCATCCCGGCCGCGGCCATCGCGGTCCATTCGCCGAGGCTGTGGCCGGCGACGGCGTCCGGCGTCACGCCCATCCGCCGCAGGGCCGCTTCCAGGAGCCGGCCCAGCTCGAACACGGCGGCGCCCTGGCGGCCGACGTCGCCGACCGCGGCGTCGGAATGCTGCCACGGAAGGTCGAAGTGACGGGCGACGTCTCCGCAGTTCAGGGCCAGTTCGGCCTCCAGCCCGGGGAAGACGAACGCGATTTTGCCCCCGCCCGGGCCGAGCAACGGCCGGTCGGTGAACCAGACGTCGTTGCGGCCGCGCCACGGCCGGCCCCGGCCGACGGCCTTGCGGGCCAGGGCCAGGCGTTTCTCGGTCGGGTCGACGATGCCGAGCCGCACGGGCCCGGCGCCCTCCGGCGCGGTGAGCACCGCGCGATCCGGTCCGGACAAGACCTCACGCAGCGCTTCGACGGTCGGCGCGGCGAGCCGCAGCACGCGTTCGGCCTCACGCACGACGACCGGGGCGGCCCGGTCGGGGGCCTGCTCCAGCACGACGTGGGCATTGATGCCGCCGAACCCGAACGCGTTGACCCCGGCGCGGCGCACGGCCGCGTCCCACGGGCGTGCGGTGTCCAAAGTGGAGAAACGGGTCTTTGCGAGGGCGGGGTTCGGGTCGTCGCAGTGCAACGTCGGCAGCAGGACCCCGTGGTGGACGGCGAGCGCGGCCTTCACCAGCCCGGCCACGCCGGCCGCGGGCATCGTGTGGCCGATCATCGACTTCACCGAGCCGAGCACCGCGCTGCCGTCCCGGCCGAACACCTCGGCGAGCGTGGTGAGCTCGGCGGCGTCACCGGCCGGGGTCGCCGTGCCGTGCGCTTCGAGCAGGCCCAGCGAGTCCGGGTCCCGCGGGTCGAGCCCGGCCGCGGCCCAGGCCTGGCGGACGGCGCGGACCTGGCCGCCGGAGTCCGGGTTGGCCAGGCTGGCGGTCCGCCCGTCCGAGCCGACGCCGGTGCCGGTGACCACGGCGTAGACGCGGTCACCGTCGCGCTGGGCGTCGACGAGCCGCTTGAGCACGACGACGCCGGTGCCCTCACCGATCAGCACACCGTCGGCGTCGCGGTGGAACGGCCGGATGCGCTCGGACGGCGACAGCGCGCCGAGCTGGGTGAACACGCTCCAGAACGTGATGTCGTGGCAGTGGTGCACACCGCCGGCGAGCACGACGTCACAGCGGCCGGAGGCGAGTTCGCGCACGGCGTGGTCGACCGCGATCAGCGACGACGCGCACGCGGCGTCCACGGTGTACGCCGGACCGCGCAGGTCGAGCCGGTTGGCGACGCGGGACGCGGCCAGGTTGGGCACGAGCCCGATCGCGGATTCCGGCGCCTCCGGGCCGAGCTGGTCGGTGAAGGCCTGCCGGACGGCGTCGAGGCGGTCGGCGTCGAGCTCCGGCAGCAGCTCGCCGAGGGTGCGCACAAGCTGGCTCGCGGTGCGGACGCGCTGGTCGAGCCGGACCAGGCCGGGCGTCAGGTACCCGCCGCGGCCGAGGATGACGCCGACCCGGGAGCGGTCGCCGGGCAGCCGGTCGGGGCCGCCGGCGTCGGCCAGGGCCTGCGCCGCGACCCGCAGCGCGATCAGCTGGTCGGGCTCGGTGGCGGGGATCGAGTTGGGCATGATCCCGAACCCGGTGACGTCCACTTCGGCCAGTTCGTCGACGAACCCGCCGCGCCGGCAGTAGATCCGGTCGGCGCGCCGCTCGGCGTCCGGGGCGTAGTGCGCGCCGTCCCACTTCCCCGCCGGGACCTCGGTGATGGCGTCGACGCCGCCGACGAGGTTGCGCCAGTAGGTGTCGAGGTCCGGCGCGCCGGGCAGGAGCACCGACATCCCTACGATCGCCACGGGGTCCGGCATCCGCGTCACCAGCCCGAGGCGGTGTGGACGACGGCGGACGTCTCCGGGCGGCCCCACGCCAGCTCGCGCAGCAGGCCGAGGGTGCCTTCCTCCGGGTCGATCAGTTCGATGCCGCGGCGGGCGTACTCGCGCATCAACGCCGGCGTGACCATGCCGTCGTTGGTGCCGGTCGGCGCCCACGGTCCCCAGTGGACGGTCACCGCGCGGCCGGCGGGCCAGCGGCGGCCGAGGGTCTCGAGGGCGTCGTTGGCGGCGGCGTAGTCGGACTGGCCGCGGTTGCCGAGCGCGGCGGCGATACTGCCGAACAGCACGACGAACTTCGGCTCGTCGGGCAGGTCCGCCGTCGCCTCCAGCAGGGTCTTGGCACCGTCCACTTTGGTCCCGTAGACGCGGGTGAACGACTCCGGTGTCTTCTCGGCGACGAGTTTGTCCTCGATGACGCCGGCCGCGTAGACGATGCCGTCGAGACGGCCGTGCTCGGCGTGGATCTCCTTGACCGCGCGGTGCACGGCCTCGGCGTCGAGCATGTCGACGGACTGGTAGCGCACCGGACTGCCGAGCGATTCGAGCCGTTTCAGGGTGTCGCGGACTTCGCGTTCGCCGAGGACGCGGCGCGCCGCGCGTTCGATCTCGGCCGGGCTCTTGAGACCGCTCGCGATCAGGGCGGTGCGCAGCTCCTTGGCGTCCTTGGCCTGCGGGTACTCGTCCTCGGTGGCCGGTACGGGTGTCCGGCCGACCAGTTCGAGGCGGCAGCGGGACGCGGCGGCGAGCGTCGCGGCGAACCGGGCGGTGATGCCCTTGGCCCCGCCGACGAGCAGGACGACCGAGTCGCGATCCAGCCCGGCCGCGGTCGCTTCGGCGGTGCCGTCGCCCGCCGGCCCGGCGCCGCTGCTGCCGAGCAGGCCGAGGCTCTCCTCGGTCAGCCGGAGCCCGCTGCGGTTTTCGCCGTCGCGGAGCACGACCGGTTCGCGGTCCACAGTGGACAACTCGGCGACGATCTTTTCGGCCTGGTCGGCAACGTTCGTGCCCTGTGGTTGCTCGACGACCCGGGCGATCATGTCCGGGTATTCGCGGGAGACGCTGCGGTAGAAGCCGCGCAGGCCTTCGCCGGGGCCGGCGGTGAGCAGCCAGGTGGGGTTCGCGGCGAGGGCGTCTCGGTAGCGCGGGAACGCAGCGGGCAGCACCGGCCCGGCGTCGGGGAGGTCGATCACGCCGTCGAAACCCGGGCGGACGGCGTCGGCGATCTCGGCTGTCGCGCCCAAGGCGGCCAGCCGGGTCCGGACCGCTTCGGCCAGCGCGCCGGTGCCGAGGACCAGGAACTTCCGGCCGGTGACGTCGGGGGCGGTGGCGGGCGCGAGGGCGAACTCGGTCATGACCAGGCGTTTCGGCGCGACGATGACCGGCTGCGGTGCGGTTGCGGCACCGACCGGGACCGGTTCGGGTCCGGTTCGCGGTGGCTCGACGATGGCGGGTCTCCGCTGGTCGGGTGCCCCGCCCACGAGCCCGGCGATCGTGGCGGCGGTGCGGGCCTTGGCGAGTTCCTCGACGTCCCCGTCCGGGTCGAGCCCCAGCCGCGTGGCCAGCTCACCGGCGATCTCGGCGCGCTTGATCGAGTCGATGCTCAGGTCGGCTTCGAGATCGAGGTCGGGCTCGATCATGTCCGCGGGGTACCCGGTCCGGTCGGCGATCACGTCGACGACGGTGTCCAAAACAGACCGCACGGGCACCGCGACCGACGCGACGGGCTGCGGCGCCCCGGCCCCGATCAGCTCGGCGATCGACGCCGCCGTCCGCGCCTTCGCGAACGTCTCGATATCCTCACCGGCGTCCAGACCCAACCGCGACGCCAACTCGCCCGCGATCTCCGCGCGCTTGATCGAATCCACACTCAAGTCGGCTTCCAGATCGAGATCCGGCTCGATCATGTCCACCGGATACCCTGTCCGCTCCCCGATCACCTCGATCACCGTGTCCAAAACGGACCGCACGGGCACCGCGACCGGCGACGGCGCACCCGGTCCGATCAACTCCGCGATCGACGCCGCCGTCCGCGCCTTCGCGAACGTCTCGACGTCCTCACCGGCGTCCAGACCCAACCGCGACGCCAACTCGCCCGCGATCTCCGCCCGCTTGATCGAATCCACACTCAAGTCCGCTTCCAGATCGAGATCCGGCTCGATCATGTCCACCGGATACCCCGTCCGCTCCCCGATCACCTCGATCACCGTGTCCAGGACGGACCGGACCGGAGCCGGAACGGGAGTCACCGGGACGGCGACCGGGAGCACTTCGACGACCTGGGCGACCGCCGCCGGGACGTCCGTGCCGAAGTAGCCGAGCAGGACGTCGCGCTGGGCGGCGATCATCTCGCGGCTCGTGCGCAGGAAGTCCGCCACCATCGCGTCCGAGGTGCCCGCCGCCACCGGGGAAACCGGCGCCAGGACCTCGGGAAGCCGTTCCGCCGGGCGCAGCGCACCCGCCGGGATCACGCCGTCCGCGGTGCGGAGGAGGTGACCGTCCACCGTCCACCCGGGACGCTTCGGCCGCGGCACCGAAGCCGCGTCGACCGCGTCGCGGCCGCGGAAGAGCCAGCCCGTCTCGACCGGCACGCCGGACACCGCCAGCTGGGCGAGCGCGCTGAGGAAGCCCGGCACGCCGCGGCGGCCTCGCTGCTCGAACCCGATCGTCCGGTGTGGACGGTCGCCGAGGATCGCGGTGATCTGCTTCGCCAGCACCGCGCCGGGGCCCGCCTCGACGAACACCCGCGCTCCCGCCGCGTACATCGCCTCGATCTGCTCGACGAACCGGACCGGCGAGCCGATCTGGGCGGCCAGTTCGCCGCGGACGTCGTCCGGGTAGGGCGCCGCGGTGCGGTTGCTGTAGACCGGGATGGCCGGCCGGACGACGCCGATCGCTCCGAGGGCTCGGCCGAACGTCTCCCCCGCGGCCGCGACCAGCGGGCTGTGGAACGCGCACGCGACCGTGATCCGCTTCGCGCCGAGCCCGGCGGCCCGCAGCAGCCCGACGGCCGTCTCGATGTCGGCGGTCGGGCCGGAGATCACGGTCTGCGTCGGCGAGTTGTGGTTCGCCAGAACGACTGTGCCCAGTTCGGCGATCACCTTGCCGACGTCGGCGGCGGACGCCGAGACCGCGGCCATCGCGCCCGGGTCCGACGCCGGGATCGCGTCGAGGATCGCTTCGGCCCGGGCGTGGCTGGCGTGCAGCAGCGCTTCCGGGGTGAGGGCCCCGGCCGCGGAGAGGGCGATCAGCTCGCCGTAGCTGTGGCCGCCGGTCATCGCGGGCCGGACGCCGGCGCGGGTCAGCAGCCGGAACGCGGCCAGCCCGGCGAGGCCGAGCGCGGGCTGGGCGACGCGGGTGTCGGTGACGCGGTCGACCGCGGCCTGGCGGGCCGGCTCGCCGAAGGCGGCGGGGCCGAACACCGTCACGGCGGTGGCCGGGTCGAGCCGCAGGTAGCGCTGCAGCTCGGGGAACGTGACGAACAGCTCGGCGAACATCCCCGGCCGCTGGCTGCCCTGGCCGGGGAACAGCACCGCGACCTCACCCGGCTCGAAGTCCCCGACGCGGTACACACCCGGCGCGTCGGAGCCGGACAAGGCCTGACGCAGCGACCCGGCCAGTTCGTCCACATCGGACGCGACGACGGCCAGCCGGACCCGGCCCGAGGCCTCGGACCGGCGGGACGCGCTCAGCGCGAGGTCCCGCAGACGCCACGGCTGCTTGCCCGCCGGGACGTCCTCGACCAGCGCCAGGAGATCCCGCGCGGCCGCGTCGGTGGCGAAGGTGAACAGCTCCGCCGGCCACTCGTCGCCGACCTGGGCGGGCAGGACGCCATCGTGCGCGCCCAGCACGACGTGGAAGTTGGTGCCCCCGAAACCGAACGCGCTGACCCCGGCGATCCGCTCGGCGGCCGGCGCGCTCCACGGCTGCGGCGCCGACTGGAACACGAACGGGCTGGTCGCGGCGTCCCACGCCGGGTTCGGCGCGGTCACGTGCAGGGTCGGCGGTTTGACGCCGGTGTGCAGCGCCAGCGCCGTCTTGATCAGCCCGGCGAGGCCCGCGGCGCACTTGGTGTGGCCGATCTGGGACTTCACCGAACCGATCGTGCAGCCGCCCGGCGCGGCCCCGGCCTCGGTGAACACCTTGGTCAGCGTGCCGAGCTCGGTCCGGTCGCCGACGACGGTCCCGGTGCCGTGCGCCTCGACCAGCCCGACCTGCGCGGGCGAGACGCCGGCGTTGCGGTAGGCGCGGGTCAGCGCGGTGTGCTGGCCTTCCGGCCGGGGTGCGGTCAGCCCGAGCGCGCGCCCGTCGGACGCCGCGCCGACGCCCTTGATCACGGCGTACACCCGGTCGCCGTCGCGTTCGGCGTCGGAGAGGCGCTTCAGCGCGACGCACGCGACGCCTTCGCCGAGCGCGATGCCGTCGGCCGCGCTGTCGAACGTCGCCGAGCGCCCGGTCGGGGAAAGGGCGTGCGCCGAGGCGAAGAGCAGGTAGTCGTTGATGCCGTTGTGCAGGTCCGCGCCGCCGCACAGGACGAGGTCGCTGGTGCCGGCGGTCAGCTCCTTGCAGGCGACGTCGACGGCGGTGAGCGACGACGCGCAGGCCGCGTCGACGGTGTAGTTCGCGCCGCCGAGGTCGAGCCGGTTGGCGATCCGGCCGGCGATGACGTTGGCCAGGACACCCGGGAACGAGTCTTCGGTGATCTTCGGCAGCCGCTCGTCGAGCCCGGGCGGCAGTTCGCCCACGTAGGAAGGCAAGACGGTCCGCAGGCTCATCGCGTTGGACAGGTCGCTGCCCGCTTCGGCGCCGAACACGACGGACGTCCGCGTCCGGTCGAAGGCACGCTCGCCGTAACCCGCGTCGGCGAGCGCGCGGTGCGCGGCTTCGAGCGCCAGCAGCTGCACCGGTTCGATGCTGGCCAGCGACGACGGCGGGATGCCGTAGCGCAGCGGGTCGAACCCGATCTCGGGCAGGAACCCGCCCCAGCGTGACGGCGTCTTCTCGCCCTGGCCGTCGGGGTCGTAGTAGAGGGTGGTGTCCCAGCGCTGCGGCGGGACTTCGGTGACGGCGTCCGCGCCGGCCAGGACGTTCGCCCAGAACGACGCCAGGTCCGGGGCCTGCGGGAACATGCAGGCCATCCCGACGATCGCGACGTCGAGGGGTTCGGGGGCGGGCGGCTCCGGCGTGGTGACGCCGAAGCCGGCGGCCCGCTCGCGCAGGAAGGCGTTCGCTCCCTCCCCGACCGCGGTGTGCAGTTCGGCGATCGTGGTGACGGCCGAGCGCAGCACGGCGACCTCGCCCGCCATGAACATGCCTTCGGCCAGCTGCCGGTCTTCGCCGACCTCGCGCAGGTCGGCGCCGACGCGCTCGATGCCCTTGCTCGCGAGGCGGAGGCGGCCGACGTTGAGCGTCTCCAGCCGCTCCCACGCGTCGCGGCTCGGCACCCCTTGCTCGGCGAGGTCGGCCTTGAGCGCGGCGTACTCCTCGGTGAACGGGCTGCGGACGCAGCGGGTGGCGTGGCCGGGCGCGGTTTCGAGCAGGTCGGTGTGCCGGGCCGCCAGGAGCTGCCGCTGGAACAGCGGGAGCACGGCGCCGGCGTCGACGGCTTCGTGGGTGAAGAGGTAGGCGGTGCCCATGAGGACGCCGATGGCGGCGCCGCGGGCGGCGACCGGCGCGGCGAGGGCGGCGACCATCGCGGCCGAGCGTGCGTCGTGGATCCCGCCCGCGAACAGGATCTGCAGGTCACTGGCGGCGTCCGGGGTGGTGGCCAGGAAGTCGCCGAGGACGCCGAGCTGGGCCTCCCAGAGCGGGAAGCTGGTGCGCGGGCCGACGTGACCGCCGCATTCCGAGCCTTCGAAGACGAACTTGCGCGCGCCGGCTTCGAGGAACTGCTTCAGCAGGCCGGGCGAGGGCACGTGCAGGAAGGTGGCGATGCCGGCGTCTTCCAGCGCCGCGGCCTGGGCCGGGCGGCCGCCGGCGATGATCGCGTGGCTGGGCCGCAGTTCGCGGATCACCTCGAGTTGCGCGGCCTTGACGTCGTCGGCGGCGAAGCCGAGCACGCCGACGCCCCAGGGCGCGCCGCCGACCGCCTCGCGCGTACGCTCCAGGACTTCGCGGGTCTGCTCCGGGCCGGACAGCGCGAGCGCGATGAACGGCAGCGCCCCGCCCGCGGCGACCTCGGCGGCGAACGCGGCCTGGTCGCTCACGCGGGTCATCGGGCCCTGCGCGAGGGGCAGGGTGGTGCCGAACGCGCGGCTGCCCGCGGTACCCGGGCCGAGCACCGGGACGTCCGAGCGCAGCGCGTCGCCGATGGCGTCGCGGAGGCCGCGGACGGCCGCGGTCACCGTGCCCCAGCGGTCGCGGAACCGGGTGGCGAGGAAGACGTCCTGCCCGGCCTGGATCGGTGTCACGCCTGTCCCGCGGCGGGACAGCACGCGGACGCCGTCGACGACCACGGTTTCGGAGCCGTCGAGGCCGGTGACGGCGGTGGTCAGGGCCGACGGCAGTTCCGCCTCAGGCAGCAGCGCGAGCTGGGTGTCGACGACGACGCCGGCCGCGCCACCCGCGAGGGCGGCGGCCGCGGTGTGCGGGCCGATCCCACCCGCCGCCCACACCGGGACGGGCACGTCGGCCAGCAAAGCCTGGAGTAACACGAAAGTGCTCAGCTCACCCGTCCGGCCGCCGCACTCGTGACCGCGGGCGATCAAACCGTGGGCGCCACCGTCGACCGCCCGCGCGGCCGACGCGCGGCTCGTGACCTCGGCCAGCACCCGTCGTCCCGGGAAGTCGCGCGCAGTGCACGGCGAGTCTTCGGTCAGCAGGACGGTGCTTGCGGCCTCGGGCAGGTCCGTGCCCGCGGGCAGGCGCGCGAGCCGGATCCCGAACGCCGGGAGCCCCCATTCCGCCAGCAAGGCGAGCTCTTCCGCGGCGACGCCGGCCGGGCCGGTGAGGTCGAGCACGCCGAGTCCGCCACCGCGCGCGGCGGCCGCGACCCCGCGCGCGGAAGGCCACGCGAGCGGCGAGACGGCGACGACCGGCACGGCCGGTTCGCGGTCGTCTTTCGAGACACGCATGGGAACTCCCGCTACAACCGAAAGGGTGATGGGGTAACGGGGAGTACTTAAGCGCGTTCATCCGGTTCCGTCAACAACCCACCACGAATTCATGGTGGTTGTGCAGAAAATTCGGGAGCGACCAGGCCGGAGACGCAAGAATTTAACGCGGCCGTCACGTACCACCAGCCGAGATCGTGTGCGGATTGCCTTGTACAGCGGTCAATAGTCCCGCCACGATGGCCATACACCGTGGTCGGCGTGGTCCACACCTCCGGACGGGGCAAGCCATCTCACCCGCTGGACGCAACGGGACTGCCCACACCGGACCACTCCATCCGGCGGGTCCGCCGTTTCCCCGACGCCAACACCAAGTGTCGCGACGGTAAAATCGACCACACCGGAGGGCCCGTCACGGCATTTGCGCGGAACTGTGCGCCGGATCACGCGGGCACTATTCACCCGGCATTTTTCCGGACGTCCGGAAGAATGCTTCCCGAATGCGCAAACGCACCCGCCACTCCCCCGCGAGTCCACTGTGGATTCCCCGGAGCCCCGGATTCCGCGTGTTCACACGCCCCGGGCGACCGCACCCGGGCACCCCGCACCCCGGCCGACCTGGGCGACTCCCGGTATTCAGTCCGCCACCTTCGGTATCTCCGACACCGGCCGGCGAGGCGCCGAGATCGAAATCCTCACCCGGCGCGTTACGGATCTTTCCTGAGAAAAAGCTGAAAACATTTCGCGTACTTGTCGGTAACCGTAGACACGTCGTCTACCCTTGGACCAACTGTTCAGCGTGGAGGTGGTCGTGGAGTACTGGTACGCCGACGAGCGGTCGGGGGCGCGCTACCCGGCTGACCCACTGCGCTGGCGGGGTGACGACGGCGCCCCGCTGACCGTCGCCCCGCTGCCCGGCCTGGCTCCCGGCGACGTCGACACCGGCGTCCGGTCGCTCTGGCGCTACCGTGCGGCTCTGCCTGGCGACCTGCGTCCGCTCTCACTCGGCGAGGGCTGCACGCCGCTGGTCCGGCAGCCGTGGGGCGACGGCGAGGTCCGGTTCAAGCTCGAGTGGTTCAGCCCGACCGGCAGCTTCAAGGACCGTGGTTCCAGCGTCATGGTCGCGGCGCTGGCCGGCGCCGGCGTAAAGGACCTCCTCGAGGACAGCTCGGGCAACGGCGGCTCGTCGGTCTCGGCCTACAGCGCCGCCGCCGGGATCGCGGCGACCGTACTGGCGCCCGAAGGGACGTCCGCCGCGAAAGTCCTGCAGACCCGCGCGTACGGCGCGACCGTCGAACTTGTGCCCGGCACCCGCGACGACACCGCCGCCGAGGCGGTCCGCCGCTCGGCAACGACGACCTACGCCAGCCACAACTGGCACCCCTTCTTCCTGCAGGGCACCAAGACCCTCGCCTACGAACTGTGGGAGGACCTGGGGTTCCGCGCGCCGGACGCGGTCGTCACGGTCGCCGGCGCCGGCAGCATAGTGCTGGGCCTCGACCTCGGGTTCGGCGAACTCCTCGACGCCCGTTCGATCGCGCGACGGCCGCGTCTGCTCGTCGCGCAGCCCCGCAACTGCTCCCCGATCGACGCCGCGTTCCACGACCGGCGGCCGCCGCCGTTCGCCCCGACCGTCGCCGAAGGCACCGCGATCCGGCACCCGATCCGGCTCCCCGAGGTCGTCGCGGCGATCCGGCGTTCGGGCGGCGGCACGGCCGCGATCGAGGAGGACGCCATCGCCGCGGCCGCCCGGCGCCTCGCCTCCCTCGGTCTCTACGCCGAGCCGACCAGCGCGAGCGCCGCCGCGGCGATCGACGTGTTCCGCGAACGCGGTGTGATCCGGCCGGGCGAGACCACGGTCGTCGTGCTCACCGGATCCGGGCTCAAGGCGCCGGACAAGCTGCGGGAGCTGCTCGGATGACCGAAGACGAGCTGCTGCTGCGGGAGGCGGAGAAGATCGCGCACGCCGTCGGCCGGATGTTCCCCGGGCTGTGCGAGGTCGTGCTGCACGACCTGCGCGACCCGGCCCGCGCGGTGCGCGCGATCGAAGGCGGGTTGTCCGGCCGCGCCGTCGGCGACCCGGCGACCGAGCTGGGCCTGGCGCGCATCGCCGACCCGGACTTCCCCGACGTGCTGCAGAACTACCCGAACCGCTTCCCCGACGGCCGCCCGGCCAAGAGCACGTCGATCGGCATCCGCAATTCCGGCGGCGAGTACGTCGCGGCGCTGTGCCTCAACCTCGACATCTCCCTGCTCGGCTCGGCCGCCCACGCCCTGACCCGCCTCACCCGCACCGACGACCCGGCGCCGCTGACCGAGACCCTGCAGGCCCGCACGGCCGATGACTTGCGCGCCTTGGTCGAGGACTACGCGGCCGAGCGCGGCCACACCCCGCTCACCCTGCCGTCGGCCGCGAAAAAGGACCTGGTCCGGGTGGTGAAGGCGCGCGGGTTCCTGGAGCTGAAGAACGCGGTGCCGGCACTGACCGAGCTGCTGGGGATCTCGCGGGCGAGCGTCTACAACTACCTGCGCTAGAAGACCGACCAGCCGGTCAGCGTGGTGAACCGGTCGAGGGCCGCGACGCCGGCGACCGAGTTGCCGCGCGCGTCCAGGCCCGGGCTCCAGACGCAGACCGCGCAGCGGCCCGGGACGATCGCCACGATCCCGCCGCCGACGCCGCTCTTGCCCGGGAGGCCGACGCGGTAGGCGAACTCGCCCGCCGCGTCGTAGGTGCCGCACGTCAGCATCACCGCGTTGATGCGCTTCGCCGAGCTGAGCCCGAGCAGGCGGGTGCCGTCGTTGCGGACGCCGTGGCGGGCCAGGAAGAGCGCCGAGCGCGCGACGTCGCGGCAGGACATCGCGATCGAGCACTGCCGGACGTACTGGTCCAAAACGGACGGTACCGGGTTGCGCATGTTGCCGTAGGACGCCATGAAGTACGCCAGCGCGCGGTTGCGGTCGGCGTGCCCGGCCTCCGACGCGGCGACCTCGGCGTCGATGTCGATGTCCGCGCGGCCGCTTTCCGCGCGCAGGAACGCGAGCAGCGCGCCCACCGCGTCGCCGTGACAGGTGAGTTCGTCGGTCACCACCAGCGCGCCCGCGTTGATGAACGGGTTGCGCGGGATGCCGTCCTCGTGTTCCAGCTGCACCAGGGAGTTGAACGGATCGCCGGACGGTTCGCGGCCGACGCGCGTCCAGACGTCGTCGCCGCGGGCGAGCACCAGGGCGAGGGTGAAGACCTTCGACATGCTCTGCACGGAGAACGGCCGCAGCCAGTCCCCCGCGCCGTGCACGCCACCGTCCACATCGGCCACCGCGATGCCGAACCCCGGCCGGACCCGGGCCAGGGCGGGGATGTAGTCCGCGACGGCGCCGCGGCCGACCTCGGGCGCGACGTCGTCGGCGATCCGGTCCAGCAGCGCCGCGAGGTCCACGGCCGTAGCGTAGGAGGCCCGCGCGACGCGCGAACACCGGGGTCGCGGGTGAACTTGTCAAATCGAAACGGGAAATACGGGGAAAACCGCCAAGGTGATCTCTCGCACACCTTAAGTCTTCCTTAGTGTGCTTGGTCACTTGCCGCTAACGCCTCTAGCGTCTGGCAACCATGGATTCCTCGCTGCTCACCGAAAAAGGTGAAAGCTACTCGAAAGCGCTCGGCAACCGCCAAGTGCAGATGATCGCCATCGGCGGCGCGATCGGCGTCGGGCTGTTCCTCGGCGCCGGCGGCAAGCTCCACCAGGTCGGCCCGTCGCTGATCTTCTCCTACGCGATCTGCGGGGTGGCCGCCTACTTCGTGATGCGCGCGCTCGGCGAGCTCGTGCTGCACGAGCCGAGTTCCGGCAGTTTCGTGACCTACGCCCGGAAGTTCATCGGGCCGTGGGCCGGCTTCGCCTCCGGCTGGATGTACTGGGTGAACTGGGCGATGACCGGGATCGCGGAGATCACCGCGGTCGCGATCTACGTCCACAAGTGGCTGCCGGACGTGCCCCAGTGGATCACCGCGCTCGTGGCGCTCGGTGTGCTGCTGGCCGTGAACCTGCTGTCGGTGAAGCTGTTCGGCGAGCTCGAATTCTGGTTCTCGGTGGTCAAGGTGCTGGCCATCGTCGTTTTCCTGATCACCGCGGTCGGCCTGGTCTTCACCAGCGCCGACATCGGCGGCACCCCGGCCGGCGTGCACAACCTGACCGACCACAGTGGATTCTTCCCGGCCGGCATCGGCGTCGCGCTGATGACGCTGCAGGCGGTCATCTTCGCCTACTCGGCCATCGAGGTCGTCGGCATCGCGGCCGGCGAAACGAAGAATCCGCGCCAGGTCCTGCCCAAGGCGATCAACAGCGTCGTCTGGCGGATCGGCGTGTTCTACGTCGGTTCGGTGCTGATGCTGGCGATGCTGCTGCCCTGGCCGTTCTACAACGGCGACGAAAGCCCGTTCGTCACGGTGTTCAGCCGCCTCGGCATCCCGGGCATCGGTGACGTGATGAACGCCGTCGTGCTCACCGCCGCGCTCTCGAGCGTCAACTCCGGGCTCTACTCCACCGGCCGGATCCTGCGGTCGCTGGCCGACAAGGGCGAGGCGCCGGCGTTCGTCGGCCGGATGAACCGCCGGCACGTCCCCTACGGCGGCATCATGTTCACCTCGATCGCCTACCTGCTCGGTGTGGTGCTGAACTACCTGGTGCCGAAGGAGGCGTTCGACATCGCCATCGCGATCGCGTCCCTGGGCGTGATCACGACGTGGGCGACGCTGATCTTCTGCCAGATGCGGCTGCGCCAGGCGGCGCTGCGCGGCGAGCTGGAACGGCCGTCGTACCGGATGCCGTGGGCGCCGTATTCCGGCTGGGCGACGCTGGCGTTCCTCGCGTTGGTGGTGGTGCTGATGGGCTTCTCCGACGGCGCCGAGAAGATCGCGTTCTACTCGATCCCGGTGCTGGCGATCGTGCTGGTGGTCGGCTGGCGGGTCATCTCGAAACGCCGCGAACGCGTCCCGGCCGAGTAACGGCCGGGTGGGTGAAGGCCTCCTCGACGGCAACCCCGAGCCGCGAGGAGGCCTTCACGCGTCCGAGCCCCCGGCGGGGCATACTCGGTCGTCGGCGGGTGGGGATCCACGACGTCGCCCGCACGGCCGGCGCCATGAAGGGCTGAAAGGACGTCATGTCGTACGTTGAAGACCCGGCCCCCGGCCACGGCTCGGTGCCGCCGCGCGCGGCTTTCACCTCCGACGCCCCGGCGCTGTCGCTGAGCGGCACCTGGCGGTTCCGGCTCTCCCCCGCCGTCGCCGCGGCACCCCGCGGCGTCGAGCGCGACGACTTCGACGACTCGGCGTGGGACGAGCTGCCGGTCCCGTCGATGTGGCAGCTGCACGGGTACGGCAAACCCGCCTACACGAACGTGCACTACCCGTTCCCGGTCGACCCGCCGCACGTGCCGTCGGACAACCCGACCGGTGACCACCGGCGGCGGTTCGACCTGCCCGCGTCGTGGCCCGCCGGGCCCGCGGTGCTGCGCTTCGACGGGATCGACTCGTGCGCCCGGATCTGGCTCAACGGCACCGAACTCGGCGTCACGAAGGGCAGCCGGCTGCCGTCGGAGTTCGAGGTCGGGCCGCTGCTGCGGCCGCGGGACAACGTCCTGGCCGTGCGCGTGCACCAGTGGTCGGCCGGCAGCTACCTCGAAGACCAGGACATGTGGTGGCTGTCCGGGATCTTCCGCGACGTCACGCTGCTGGCCCGGCCGGCCGGCGGGATCGGCGACTACTGGGTCCGCGCGGACTACGACCACACCACCGGGCTCGGCACGGTCCGCGTCGAGACCGACGCCGACGCGCTGCTCAGCATCCCCGAGTTGGGGGTGTCGGATCACCCTGCCGGGTTACCGCTGGAGCTGCCGGTCGAGCCCTGGAGCGCGGAGTCGCCGCGGCTGTACGACGGCTCGCTGACCACGGCGGCCGAGCGGGTTCCGGTGCGGATCGGGTTCCGGACCGTGACGATCGACGACGGGCAGCTGAAGGTCAACGGCCGCCGGCTGCTGCTGCGCGGGGTGAACCGGCACGAGCACCACCCCCGCACCGGCCGGGTCGTGCCGCGCGACGTCGCGCTGGCCGACGTCCTGCTCATGAAGCGGCACCACATCAACGCCGTCCGGACCAGTCACTACCCGCCGGACCCGGCGTTCCTCGAGCTGTGCGACGAGTACGGCCTCTGGGTGATCGACGAGTGCGACCTGGAGACGCACGGCTTCGGACCGCTGGACTGGGAGGGCAACCCGAGCGCCGAGCCGCTGTGGGCCGACGCCTACCTCGACCGGATGCGGCGCACGGTCGAGCGGGACAAGAACCGGCCGAGCGTGATCCTCTGGTCGCTCGGCAACGAGAGCCACACCGGGCCGAACCTCGCACGGATGGCCGAGTGGACGCGCCACCGCGACCCGACCCGGCCGGTGCACTACGAGGGCGACCACGACTGCTCCTATGTGGACGTCCACAGCCGGATGTACGCGACCCACGCCGAGGTCGAGTCGATCGGGCTCCGCGAGGACGGCAACGCGCGGCGGCGTGACCTGCCGTTCCTCCTCTGCGAATACGGGCACGCGATGGGCAACGGCCCGGGCGGCCTGCTGGAGTACCGGGAGCTGTTCGAGCGGTACCCGAACTGCCAGGGCGGGTTCGTCTGGGAGTGGCTCGACCACGGCCTGCTCGCCGGTGACCACTTCGCCTACGGCGGCGACTTCGGCGAGACGATCCACGACGGCAACTTCGTCATCGACGGGCTCGTCTTCCCCGACCGGACGCCGTCGCCGGGCCTTGGGGAGTTCGCCAAAATCATCGAACCGGTCCGGATCGAAGCCGGTGCCGACGGCGTCCGGGTGTCGAACCACTACGACTTCGTGAGCACCGCGCACCTCACGTTCACCTGGGTCCTGGAGGACGAGGGGATCGCTGTCGCGGACGGCGTTCTCGACGTCCCTGTCGTCCACTCCGGACAGAGCGTCGGCGTTCCCCTCCCCCGGTTGCCCGTGACCCGTGGGGAAAGCTGGCTGACGGTTTCGGCGTCGCTGACATCGGCGGCCGCGTGGGCGCCGGCCGGCCACGTCGTCGGCTGGGGTCAGCTGCCGGTGTCGCCCGCGCCCGCCGTCGAGCGACCGGCGCGTCGCGGCCCGGTGTTCCGCACCGCCGGCCGGCTGCTGCTGGGTGCCGGCGAGTTCGACCCGGTGATGGGCCGAATGACCGCGCTCGGCGGCCACCCGGTGCACGGGCCGCGGCTCGACCTCTGGCGGGCGACCACGGACAACGACCGCGCCGAGTCGGCTTCGGAGTGGCGGGAGGCGGGGCTGCACCGGCTGCAGCACCGGGTGATCGCCGTCGACGCCGACGGGGACGACCTGGTCGTGCGCACCCGGGTCGCGCCGCCCGCTCAGGCATTCGGGCTGTTCGCGGACTACACGTGGACGGCTCTCGAAGAGGGGTTGCGGCTGCGCGTCGAGATCACGCCCGACGGACTCGAGGGCACGCTCCCCCGGCTCGGTCTGGCGATGGCGGTCCCCGGCTCGCTGGGCACGGCGGAGTGGTTCGGCGGCGGCCCCGGCGAGGCGTACCCGGACAGCCGCCAGGCGGCGCGGATCGGCCGGTTCTCCCGCAGTGTCGACGGCCTGCAGACGCCGTACGTCTTCCCGCAGGAGAACGGCAACCGCGTCGACGTCCGCTGGCTGCGCCTGACGGACGCGGAAGGCACCGGGATCCGCGTCGACGGCGACCCGTCGTTCGACTTCACCGCCCGCCGCTGGACGGCGGCCGCGCTCGAAGCCGCGCGGCACACGCCCGATCTGACGGCGGGCGACCTGGTGCACCTGACCCTCGACGTCGCCCAGCACGGCCTCGGCTCGGCGTCCTGCGGGCCGGGGGTGCTGCCGCGGTACCGGCTGGTGGCGCGGAAGACGGAGTTCACGCTGAGCTTCGGTGTCGCAAATTGAGACCGCCGGGGCGCGCCGGATGCGGTGTGGTGGAGGTTCAGAGCGACAGGAGCGTCCCGGATGACCCAGCCCACGACCGCCCCTTCGAGCGCCCGGCTGCTGGCGACGCCCGGTGCCCTGGGCCTGGCCGATCTCGTCGGGATCTTCGACGACCTGCAGTTCACGCTGAAGTGCTGCGAACGGCTGGTGGCCGAGCTCGAACGGCCCCCGGGCCGGCTGGACGCCGTGCTGGTCGAGGCGCTGTGGGTGTCCGCGCTGAACTCGTACGCGCGCTGCTTCCGCACCGGTGACCGCGGCATGGGCCTGACCGTCGAGGACGTCAAGGCCACCGAGGTGCCGGGCGAGGTCGCCGAGTGGCACGAACTGCTCGGCCGGATCCGCGACTTCGCGATCGACGGCGCGGTCAATCCGCGTGAGGACTACTCGGTCGGCGTCTCACAATCCGAGGCCGGTAAAGCCGCGGGCATCGTCATCACCTCGGCTTTGCGGCCGCTGGTGGACGACGTGACGGTCCGCCAGACCGGCCGGCTGGCCTTCGAGCTGAGCCGCCTGGTCGACGAGCGGATCAAGGAGCAGCAGCAGAAGGTGTTCACGGCCGCCGAGCGGATGACGGCGGAGCAGCTCTCCGCGCTGCCCGCCATCGAGGTCGCCGTGGACCCGGCCGCCGCGCCGTCTCAATAAGTCTCATAAGTCGTCTCACTATTCCGCGTCCGGCAGGTGCCGGTAGATCGTCGCGCGGGAGACGCCCAGCGCCGTCGCGATGTCGGCTGCCGGGTGGCCGGCGTCGTACAGGCGGTGGGCTGCCTCGATCGTCTCCGGGCTCATCACGCTCGGCCGGCCCCGGCGGCCGCGTGACGTCGGCGGGGTACCGAACAGCCGGGCCACGCCGTCCAGGACCGCGACGCGCAGTTCCTCGACCGGCGCGTCGGCGAACAGGACCACCGGGTCACTGAGCATCGCGATCGCCTGTGCCGCGCGGACCTGGGCCGCCAAATCCGCGTCCGGGCCCGCGACCAGCACGTTCGCCTTCAGCATGCCGTCGCGGAAGCGCTCGAACACCGCCTTCGACGCCGTCAGGCCGAGGTCCCGCAGGTTCATCCGCAGCAGGTAGCGGTGGCTCAGCCACACGTCGAGGACGCCCTCGATCGCCGCGGCGCGCGGGTCGGCGGCGGCCTCGGCCTTCTCCATCGTCGCCTCGAGGTCGTCGAGCAGCGGCTCGGCCAGCGCCGTGACGATGTCGGCCTTGCCGGGGAAGTGGTAGAGCACCGCGGTCTTGGTGACGCCGACGCGTTCGGCCAGCTCACGCACCGACGTCGCGTGGTAGCCGCGCTCCGAGAACTCTTCGAGCGCGGCGCGCAGGATCCGGGCGCGGGTGTCGGCCTCCGTCATCCCCCGAGCCTAGCCGCTTGCCTGACCGCCGGACAGTGGCGTACCGTCACGACTGACCGATGGTCAGGAACATCATCCAGGGGGAACATAATGAACGAGCAGACGGTACTGATCTCCGGCGCCGGCGTCGCCGGGCCGACACTGGCCTACTGGCTGGCCCGCGCGGGCTACCGGCCGACCGTGGTCGAACGCGCCAAGGGGTTGCGCTCGAGCGGCAGCCCGGTCGACGTCCGCGGGCCCGCCACGCACGTAGCGGCCGAAATGGGCATCACCGCGAAGCTGCGCGAAGCGAGCACCGACGTCACGGCGTTGAAGTTCGTCGACGACGCGGGCCGGCGCACCGGACGGGTGGCCACGAGCGTGCTGGGCAGCGGCGACGACGTCGAACTGTCGCGTACGGATCTCGCGGCGATCCTTTATGGGACGGCGGCGGACCGCGCCGAGTTCGTCTTCCACGACTCGATCACCGAGCTGCACCAGGACGACGGCGGCGTCGACGTCACCTTCGAGCGAGGTACGCCGCGGCGCTTCGACCTGGTGATCGGCTCGGACGGCCTGCACTCGGGGGTGCGGCGGCTGGCGTTCGGGCCGGAGGCGGCGTTCGTCGAGCACATGGGCGTCTACATCGCGACGCTGCCGCTGGCCGAGCCGCCCGCCGACCGCACCGAGCTGGTCATGTACAACTCGCCGGGCCGGGCGGTCGCGGTCCACCCGGCACGCGGCCACGCGATCGCGGCGTTCATGTTCCGCGGCGCCGGGGTGCCGGGGTTCGACTACCGGGACACCGCGCGGCACAAGGAAATGCTCGCCGAGGCGTACGCCGGCGCGGGCTGGCGCGTGCCCGGCCTGCTGGAGCAGGTCCGCGACGCCGACGACCTGTACTTCGACTCGGTGAGCCGCGTCCGGATGGACCGCTGGGCCACGGGCCGGATCGTCCTGGCAGGCGACGCCGCTTCGTGCGTCTCCCTCTTCGGCGACGGTTCGACCTTGGCGATGGCGGGCGCGTACACGCTGGCGCAGGAGCTGGGCCGGACGCCGGCCGACCCGGCAGCGGCGTTCCGGCGGTACGAAGCCGAACACCGCAAGCTGGTGGAACCCAAGCAGCGCAACGTCTCCGCGGCCGCGGCCATGCTGATCCCGGCCACGCGAAGGGGTCTCGTGGCCCGCAACCTCGGCACACGCCTGCTGCCGCTGGTGTCCGCGGCCCGCCGGCTCGTGCCCGCGCGAGCGGCCTGACCGCAACCAGTGTTCGGCGGCGACTCTCCAGGAGCATGTGCGTGCGCCACCCGATTTCGCCGGGCGACCGCCGGTCAGGCGTCAGGTCATCGAACTCCGGCAGACGTGCGTCAGCCGCGCAGCATCGGCGGGTACAGCAGTTCCGCCTTCCCGCGCCGGTACAGCTGCGCCGGGCGCCCGCCGTCGCGGGTGGTCGTGCGGCCGGTCGGTTCCAGGAGCCCGTCCGCGCCCGTCACCTTGCGGTGGAAGTTGCGGGGGTCGAGGCGGGTGTCCCAGACCAGGTCGTAGACCCGGCGCAGCTCGGCGACCGTGAACTCCGGTGGGCAGAACGCCGTCGCCAGCGGTGAGTACTCCAGCTTCGCGCGGGCGCGCTCCAAGCCGTCCGCGAGGATCCGGTCGTGGTCGAAGGCCAGCTTTTCGGCGGCCAGCGAGCGGACCGGGGCCCAGCGGGCCTCCGCGGCGTCGGTGCCCGCGCGCGGGGTCGGGAGGTCGGGGGCCAGCGCCAGGTAGGCCACCGTGACGACACGCATCCTCGGGTCGCGGTCCGGGGCGCCGTAGCCGGCGAGCTGTTCGATGTGGACGGTGCCCGGCGCCAGGCCCGTCTCCTCCGCCAGCTCGCGGCGGGCCGCTTCCTCGAGGTCCTCGTCCTCCCGGACGAAGCCGCCGGGCAACGCCCAGCCGCCGAGGAACGGCTCCACTCCCCTGCGGACCACGAGGGCGCACAGCTCGTCCCCGGTCAGGGTGAGCACGACGAGGTCGGCGGTGACGGCGAACGGCGGGTGACCCATGCCACCACCTTAGCCGGTAATCGTCAGCTTGACGATTAGGCCGTCGACCCCATATCGTCATCTCGACGATAAGAGGAGGTTCCAGATGGCCGACATCAACCGCCGGTTCGGGTTCCGGCACCTGCGCGGCGCCCCGACCGTGCACATCCGCCACTACCGCCGCGGCAAGCTCGCGCACGACGGGCTCGGGCTGTCGTTCTGGTACCGGCCGCTCACCGCGGTCGTCTCGGAGGTGCCGGTCGACGACCGCGAGCTGCCGCTGCTGTTCCACGCCCGCACGGCCGACTTCCAGGACGTCACCGTGCAGCTCGCGCTGACCTTCCGGATCGTGGACCCGGCGCTGGCCGCGCAGCGGATCGACTTCTCGATCGACCCCGACACCGGGCGCTGGAGAAGCGACCCCCTCGCCCAGATCAGCGGGCTGCTCACCGAGAACGTCCAGCAGTACGCGGTCGAGGTGCTCACCCGCACTCCCCTGGCCACCGCGCTCGTCGACGGCGTCGGCGCCGTCCGCGACCGGATCCGCGCCGCGCTCGCCGACGAGGACACCCGCCTCTCGCAGACCGGCTCGGCGGTGCTCGACGTCCGCGTCGTCTCCATCCGCGCCGAGCCGGAGGTCGAGAAAGCCCTGCAGACGACGGCGCGGGAGAAGGTGCAGCAGGAGGCCGACCGGGCGACGTTCGAGCGGCGCGCGCTGGCCGTGGAGCGCGAGCGGGCGATCAGCGAGAACGAGCTGCAGAGCCAGATCGAGCTGGCCCGCCGCGAAGAGCAGCTGCTTGCCCAGCGCGGCGCGAACGCCCGGCGGCAGGCCGAAGAGGCCGCGCAGGCCAACCGGATCGACACCGAGGCGCAGGCGTCGCGGGAGGAGCGGTTGACGCAGGTCAAGGCCGACGGCAAGCGGGCGCTCGGCGAAGCGGAAGCGGCCGGTGAGGCGGCCCGGCTGGCGGCCTACCGTGACCTGCCGGAAGGCGTGCTCACCGGGCTGGCGCTCAAGGAGCTGGCCGGGAACCTGCCGCAGATCGACAGCCTGGTGCTCACGCCGGACCTGCTCACGCCGCTGCTGACCAAGCTGGGCGTGCGGTCGTGAGCCTCGCCCCGCGCGTCGTGCTGGTGCACCGGCGCACCGAGCTGGACGAGCTGCTCGCCCGGCACGGCACCCGCGGCCAGGCGGAGTTCTTCCTGCGCACGCGCGGCCGTGACCTGGCGGAGGTGACCGAGGCGGACGCGGCCGTGCGTGCGGCTCTGTCCGCGGCGTCGGCGGCGATCCCGCTCGATTGGCGACGCGGCGACGTCGAACGCGGCGACCTCTCGCGGTTCCTGTTCACCCCCGAGGACGTCGTCGTCGTGGTCGGGCAGGACGGGCTGATCGCCAACGTCGCCAAGTACCTCGACGGCCAGCCGGTCATCGGGATCGCGCCGGGCGCGCCCGGCGTCCTGGTGCGGCACCCGGCCGCCGCGGTCGCGGACCTGGTGCGCGCCACCGGGAACGTCGAGCACCGGACGATGGCCGAGTTCACCGCGGACGACGGCCAGCGGCTGCTGGCGCTCAACGAGATCTACCTCGGGCACGCCGGGCACCAGACGGCCCGCTACCGGCTGGGAGTCGGTGGCGGGCCGGCGGAACGGCAGGCGTCGTCGGGAATCCTGGTCGGCACGGGCACCGGCGCGACCGGCTGGTGCGGCTCGGTGTGGCAGGAACGCCGCAGCCCGCTGCGCCTGCCGGCCCCCGGCGAGACCCGGCTGGTCTGGTTCGTCCGGGAAGCGTGGCCGTCGCCGACGACCGGGACGTCGCACACCGAAGGCGAGCTGACCTCGGCACCGCTGACGGTCGAGGTCGAGTCGGACCGCCTGGTCGCGTTCGGCGACGGCCTGGAGACGGACAGCGTCACCCTGACGCGCGGGCAGAAAGCGACGTTCGTCCCGGCGGCGAAGACCGTCCACTTGGTCCGGTGACGGCCGGCCCGGCACGCCGAGGGGGCGCGCCGGTCCGGTCCGAGCCGCCTGGGACACGATGCGGCAACGTTGTCACATTCGCGGGGCCGGACCGCCAGAATGATCTCCTCGGCGAAGATCAAGGCTCGAAGGTGGACCGGATGACGTGGGTGGTGTGGGTGCTCGCCGCGGTGCTGGTCGTCGCGGCCGGGTCCGGGGTGGTCGCCGTGCCGCGGCTGCGCGAGCGGGACCTGCGCCGGCGGACCGCCTGGTCGGCGGCGCGGGCCGCGATCGACAGCGCCGGGGTGAGCCGGGACGCCGCGACGGACCCCCAGCCCGAAGCCGAGCAGCTGCTGGCCCGCGCCGAGACCATCGCCGCCGCGCAGGGCGGTCCGCGAGCGGCCCGGGCGGCGCGGGACCACGCGCGGCGGGCCGACGCGCTCTGGCGGGCGGCCGCCCGTGGCTGACCGGATTCGCTGGATCCTGCTCGCCGTCGCCGGGGCCGTGCTCGTGACGTTCCTCCTGGTGCAGCAGCAGAGCACCGACGTCAGCTACGGGCAGGCGCCCGCGGCGAGCGACCCGATCCCCGAGGGGTCGGCCGGCGAGCTGAGCGGCGCCACCGTCCCCTCGGCCGAGCAGCTGAGGGCGATGGTCAAGGACTCCCCCGTCGTGCGGCTGCCCGGGGCGATCGCGACCTGGGACGACCAGGCGGTGAAGGCCGCGGCCGGCAGCGCCGGCGTCCGCGTCGTCGTGGCGCCGCCCGGCCTGCCGAAAGACGCCCGCGCCCGGGTGAAGGACGTCGAGGACGCGACCGTCCAGGTGATCGGCACCGAGGTCACCGGCGGGGCGCTGCAGGCTTCGCCCGACCGCGCGTCCGAGTGGATCCACCAGTTCGCCACCGGTGACGTCACGGAGTCGCTGACCACCCTGGCCGCCCACCTGAACCACCAGCCGGACGCGCCGGACCAGCCGGCCCTCGCCCGGCGCGACCCGAACGCCGGCGAGCTCGCCGACGTCACCGCGCAGCTGCGCGGCACCGGCCGGTTCATCGCCCCGGGCGCGACGCTGAAGGATCCGCCCGCGACGACGGCCGCGTTCCCCGGCGCACAGCCGCTGTACGTCGCTCTGCCGCAGCAGCCGGCCGGGCAGCCGCTCGTCCGCTTCGGCCCGGCGCTGGCGAAGGAGTTCCCCGGCCGGCCGATCGTGGTGATGTACGGCCAGTGGGTCGAGTACGACGGCCCGTCGGCCGCCGCGTTCGCCGACGTCGCGACCGCGAGCTTCTACGGCCAGTTCGCCGACCGGCTCAGCACCTACGCCTACCCGCAGCGCAACGTCCTGGGCGCCTGGCTCAACCGCGTCACGGCCATCCGCTACGCCGGGCTGTTCGACCGCCCGCTGCCCTACACCCCGTTCGACCCGCTCCGGGTCGCGCTGCCCGCGCTGCCGTGGCTGTTCGCCGCCTGCGCGGTCGGGTTCCTCGCCCTTTCGGCCCGCCGGATGACGCGGCCGGGCCGGCCCGCCGGCACCCGGGTGCCGGCCCGCCTGACCGGGCTGACCGCGCTCGCCGTCGAGATCTCGGGGCTCACCGGCGGCGCGTCGGCCACGTCGCTCACCCGCGGGATCACCCAGCTGACGGCGGCGCGCGAGGCGTTCGACAAGAAGCTGCCGGACAGGCACGTGCACGGCCTGCTCGACGCGGCCGAGTCCGATTTGGACACCACGGCCGGGTTGCTGGACCGCCCGGAGTACCGGCCGGCCGAGTTCCTGCGGGGGAGGCTCGCGTGAAGCGCTTTTTCCGTTCCGCGTTCGGGATCGCCGTGCTCGGCTGCCTCGTGCTGGCGGGCTGGGCGGTGTGGTCGGCGGAGGTGTTCGACGGGCCGGTCGCCCGGCAGCTGCGGACGGCGTCGGTGTACGCCGCCCCCGGCGTCGCGATCGACCGGCCGGCCGCCGAACGCGTGATCGGCAACCGGCGGCTGGTCGTGGGTTTCCTCGCGCCGGGCGCGGACCTGAGCGACGCGTGCGACAGCCTGGGCGGCGCGGTCGACGGCACCCTGGCCGTGATGCTCAGCCGCGACGGCGACGACTTCGAGAAGTACGGCTGCTCCCGGCTGCCCGGGAGCGACGACGAGAACTTCGGCAAGGCCTTCGTCGCGGAAACGATGATCGGCAACGGCATCGACGCCTTCGCCGACCGCCCGGTGGACGCGCTGAAGGTGCTGGTCGTCAACTACGACCTGCTGGTGCACTCCGGCGCGATCCCCGACGGCGGCCGCACGGTCAGCCCGTCGCTGCCGCGCTACCTGGTCGCCGCCGCCGCGGTCGTGGCCGTGGTGCTGGGCTCGCTGGCGCTCTACCTCGCCGCCCGCCGGACCGCGCGCACGGCCCTGGCCCGGCAGGAACGCCGTGACGCGGAAGCGGACGCGCGGACGGAACTGTCGGCGGCCGCGGCCGTGCTGGCCCAGGAGATCATCGACCTGGACAAGCGCTACGCGCGGGAGAAGAGCGCGAGCAAGTTCGGCCGCGGCTACCGGAGCCTGGTGTCGGACTACGCGTTGCTGCTGCCGGACCTCGGCCGGGAGACGCCCGAGCTGCGGGCCCGGGTCGAGAAACTGCTGACCCGGGCCCGGAAACTGGGTGCTCAGGTGCCGTAGCGGGCCTTGACGATCGACGGCGTGTCGAGGTTGTGGCCCGCGTCCATGTTCTGCGCGAGCCGGAGGTACTGGCCCTCCGCCCACATCAACGGGCCCGCGCTGCCGGTCGGGCGGCCGAGGCCGAAGCAGCCGACGTCGGCGCGGTCCCAGACCTGCTCCGGGACGAAGTAGCCGTCGTTGGCCGAGTCCGCCATCGACTTGAGGTAGACCGCCGCCGACCGGCCGTTGGCCAGTTCGTACTGGCCGCGCTCCCCCGACAGCACCGGCCACAGCCGCCCGAACCGCTGCGCGCCGCCCGCGGGCCAGCCCGTGCAGTTCGACGTGCTCTCGCCGTAGTTGTCGTGGGCGTAGCGGTGGAAGTAGACGTCGCCGTTCGGCAAGGTCACCTGCACCGCCGAGTTGCCGTCGGACGCGGCGGCCGTCGGGGCGACCGAATTCGCGATCGTGGGGTCGTTCGCCGGGCGGACGCCCAGGCGCACCAGGTCAAGGAAACCGAAATCGGTGACGTCGTGCTCGTAGAAGCAGCCTTCGTCGAAGCAGATCGTGCCGGTGTCGTTCGGGTTGCCGCTGCGGTCGAGGCGTTCGTAGTACGTGTGGCCGCCCCAGTAGCCGGACGTCGTGACCGTCCAGCCGGCCAGGGAGTTGCGCCACGAGTCCGCAGTGGACTCCCACGACGTCGCGCTCGCGGTGTCGCCGTTGGCCCGCGCGATCGCGCCCGCGGCGACGAGCCCGGCGATCTCGGCGGCGATCGACGACGGCGACTTGCCGTACTGCTCCTCCCACCGCTCGGTGGTGTCCGGCCCGGTCGCGACGATGTGGTTCGCCGTCGTCTTGACCTTCGCGTAGGTCGAGGCGTCGGTGACGCCGGTCAGCCAGGCCAGCAGGATCGCGTCGGCGTCCTGGTCGAGCTGTTCGCAGCAGCCGAGCTGCTGCGCACTCGCCCCGGCGACACCGGAAACCGGACTGTAGCGCGGGAACGAACCCGCCGGGTACGTCACGCCGTCACCCGCGGTCGGGCTGCCGATCCACTGCGAGTTCCACAGGAACTGGGCCATCCGCTTGGCCTGCGCGGTGTCGCCGGCGGCGAGCAGGCCGGTCGCCTGCTGGTAGAGGTCACGGCCCCAGACGCGGTGGTAACCGTCGTTGAGCTGATCGCCGTTGGTGTAGTCGCCCCACGGCGTCGCGAGGCCCGCGACGCTCGCGCCCGGGTGCTGCTTGTCCTCGGCGGTCTTGAGCGCCATCGCCGCGACGTAATAGGCGCGACGGCGCTGGGTGTCCCCGGAAACGCTGGCGGGGGCGGGTTTCAGGCTGCCGACGTAGGAGTTCCAGCCGGAGCGGTAGGCACTTGAGGTGGCGGCGAAACCGCTGCTCAGCGACCCGCTCGCGGCCGACGTCGCCGCCGCCGCGGTGCCGCCGTAACCGAGGGCGACGGTGAACGTCGTGTCCGCGCCGACCGGGATCTGTCCACATTGGACGACGTTGCCGGTGCCGGCGATGTTGTCGAACTGGTTGTTCAGGGTCTTGTCGGCGCGCAGGTCGGTCAGGCAGTCGCTGCCGGCGCCGGTGTAGCCGTTGTCGTGCGCGGTGAACCCGGTCGAGACGCGCAGCGCGGAGACGACGGTGGTGGCCGCGCCGCCGAACAGCGTCTCGGTGCCGCTCGCGAGGAGACCGCTGCCATCCCACCAGGCGTTGTCGTGGGCGCCGCCGCCGGCCATCGACGGATTGGCCAGGAGGTAGAGCCGGTAGCTGCCGCCGTCGAGGGACTGGAAGCGGGTGTTCGTGACGAGCGTGGCGCGGGCCGGGTCGGTGACGTAGTCGGTGGTGATCCGGTACTTCCCGCTCTTGGCGGTGTTGGTGACGGTGTACTGCAGCGCCTTCTCGTCGGGCATGGTCACGACGTGGTTGGTGTTGTCGCGTTCCAGGTCGACGAAGCTGGTCCCGTCGGTGACGACGTACTGCATGTCCTGCATGTTCGGGACGTCGGCGCGTGGGTAGAACACCTCCGACGTCACGCCGTTGGCGACGGTGAACCACACCGGGCTCGCCGTCGTCGCCGAGGTGCCGAGGGCGGACTTGTTGCCGGTGGCCCAGGACGCACCACCGCCGCAGCAGTCGGTCGCCGTGCCACTCGCGAGGGCCGTGCCGGGTACGGCTCCGGCGAGCAAGACGCTCGCTCCGGCGCAGGCCAGGACGGCTTTCCACCTGATCATCGGGACCCTCCGACGTCGTTGTCGCAATATGTTGTGGGCCGCAACATATTGAGCCACGGAGCGATGACAGGCAATGTCCGATAGTTCTGAACCGATCCAGCCCTGCGCCCATCACCGGCCCAGCCGTTCCCGACGCTCCACCGGAGTGGCCGACACGTCGCCCGGAACGGCCAACACGGCACCCACGCCGACGCGGAAACCCCCATCCCCCGCGTGTTGGCCACTCCGGGCAGCGTGTTGGCCGGTGCGGGGCGGCGGTCAGGCGTTCGCGATGCGGTCCAGCCATTCGGCCAACAGCACCCGCTCGGCCTCGGTCAACGCTGTTGCCGCGGGGAGGCCGGCGTGCAGGGCGATCGCGCGGCCCGCGAGGTCGTTCGCGCCCGACGGCGCTGTCGCGTCGGTCAGGATCCGGGCCAGCACTGTCTCCCGGGCCGTCGCCGAGAGCTCGGGATCGCGTTCGGCCACCGGCGTCGCGATCTGGGTCAGCACCACACCCATCCCGGTCGCGTGGACGAGCCGGGCCGCGCGTTCGACGCTCACCCGCAGCCGGCCCGCTTCGGCGACTCTCGCGACGATGGCGTGCAGCATCGCTTCGGCCTCCCGCGCCGCCGGGGAGGTGCGGCCCGGGCGGGCGTCGCCGTACATCAGCACGTAGAACTCCGGGCGGGACAAGCCGAACTCGATGTGCAGGTCCCAGCCGCGCCGGAGGTCCTCGACCGCGTCGCCGGTCGAGCCCAGCTCGCGCTTGCTCGCCAGGTACTCGTCGAAGCCGTACGCCGCGACCGCGTCGAGCAGGCCGTCCTTGTCGCCGAAGAGCCGGTACAGCGCCGGCGGCTGGACACCCGCGGCCGCACTCACCGCCCGGGTCGACAAGCCGTCGCGGCCCTCGGCGACCAGCAGGGCCGCCGCGGCCTCGAGGATCCGCACGCGGGTGTCCGCCGCCGTCTTCGTCGCCATGGTTCCGATGATAACAAAACCGGAGTAACAGCTGTTCAGAGCCGGTCCACGGCGACCCGGTGGGCCAGCCGGCGCAGCAGCGTGAAGGCGTCGGCCATGCAACGGGCCGGGTCGGGCTCGAGGTCCGTCAGCGCGTACGCGGCCGAAAGCCCCGCGCCCGGAAGCTCCTCCGCGGACAGCTGACAACGCCCGGCGACGGCGACGCACGGGATGCCCTTGTCCGCCGCGGCCCGGGCGACGCCGGCCGGAGCCTTCCCCGACAGCGTCTGCTGGTCCAGTGATCCCTCGCCGGTGATGACCAGCGAGGCCCCGGCCAGCGCGTCGTCGAAGCCGAGCAGGTCCAGCAGGAGCGCGATCCCGGGCCGCATCCGGGCGCCGAGCACCGCCAACGCGGCGAACCCCACTCCCCCGGCCGCACCCGCGCCCGGCCGGTCGGCGTACTCGGGACCGGCGTGGGACGCCCAGTGCCGCAACGCCTCGTCGAGCACTTCGACGTCGTCCGGCACCGCCCCTTTCTGCGGTCCGTAGACAAAAGCGGCGCCACGGAGACCGAACAGCGGGTTGTCGACGTCACTCGCCAGTTCGATGTCCACTTCGGACAAGCGTGGGTCCAGACCGGACAGATCCAGCGCGGCGAGCCTGCTCAGGGCCGCGCCGCCCGGCGGCAGCTCGTGGCCCGCGCCGTCCAGGAGCCGGGCGCCCAGTGCGGCCAGCATCCCGGCGCCGCCGTCGGTGCAGGCGCTGCCGCCGACGCCGAGCACGATCCGGCGGCAGCCCGCGTTCAGGGCGGCCGCGATGACGTCGCCAGTCCCGGCGCTGGTGGCGGTGAGCGGCTCAGGCGAGCCGGGCAGCCGGTGCAGCCCGGAGGCCTCGGCCAGCTCGACGACGGCCGTGTCGCCGCGCACCGCGTAACAAGCGGTCAACGGCCAGCCGGTCGGCCCGCGCGCCGGCACCCGCACCCGGCGGAAGCCGGCGGCGACGGCCGCCTCGACCGTGCCGTCACCGCCGTCCGCCACCGGGAGGCACCGCACCGCGAGGGCCGGGTGGACGTCGGCGAGGCCCTGGGCCACCGCCGACGCCACCTCGGCCGCGGTCAGCGACCCCTTGAACTTGTCCGGCGCGACGAGGACCTTCACACGCTCGCCTTGTACGCCCGCCAGTCGCCGACCTCGGTGATGTCGCGCAGGGCGACGTGCGAGGTGTAGGGCCGCCGCAGCAGCATCGCGAACGCCGAGCTGCCGTCGGCCAGCTCCACCACACCCAGCTCCAGCTCGTGCGGTTCGGACGGGAGTACCTTGTCCCGCAACGCGTCCAGCGAGACGTCGTACACCTCGCCGGTCACCTCCGCGCCGCCGTGCGACACCGGGTACAGCGCCGGGCACTGCTCGCCGACGGCGTAGAACCGGTACTTCGCCGCGGTCTTCGCCGTCGCGACGAACGGCGATCCGTCCAGCAGGTGGTGCAGGGGCTCGCCACGCATGGCGCCGCCGTTGAAGAACATCAAGGCCATCGGAACTCCTAACGGAAGAGGGCTTCGACGCCGTCGACGGCGAAGTACACCGCGAACACCAGCGCCAGCAGGGAAAGCAGCCAGCCGGCCTCGCGCCACTTGCCGCGGCCGATCTTGATCAGCACGAACGCGATCAGGCCCGCGCCGACGCCGTTGGTGATCGAATAGGTGAACGGGATCAGCGCGGCGGTCAGGAACACCGGGATCGTGTAGTCCGGGTCGTGCCACGGGATGTTGCGGCACTGGGCGACCATCATGCCGCCGATGACGACCAGCGCGGGCGCCGCGGCCTGGGCCGGGACGACCCCCGCCAGCGGGGTGAACAGCAGCGTCCCGGCGAACAGCAGCCCGGTGATGACACTGGCGAGGCCCGTCCGGGCGCCCTCCCCGACGCCGGCAGCGGACTCGAGGAAGACCGTGTTCGGTGACGATCCGGTGACGCCGCCGGCGATCGCGCCCGCGCCGTCGACCAGCAGGATCCGGCCCATCCGCGGCACCTTGCCGTTCTTCGACAGCCCGGCCTCGTCGGAGACGCTGGTGATCGTGCCCATCGCGTCGAAGAACCCGGACAGCACCAGCGTGAACAGGAACACCGTGGCCGCGAGCGCCCCCGCCGAGGCGAACCCGCCGAAGAGGTCGATGTGGCCGAAGAGACCGAAGTCCGGCGCCGCGACGACGTGGTCGGGCAATGCCGGGGAGGTGAGGCCCCAGCCGCCGACGCCGAACCCCTCGTGCAGCACGACGGCGAACACCGTCGCCACGCCGATGCTGATCAGCACCGCGCCCGGCACCTTGCGGGCCATCAGCACGATCATCAGCAGCAGGCCGAAGCAGAACACCACGATCGGCCAGCCGTGCAGGTGCCCGCTCGCCCCGAGGCGCACCGGGACGGTGGTCTCCGCCGCGTCCGGCACCCGGGTCACGAACCCGGCGCTGACCAGGCCGACCAGGGCGATGTAGAGCCCGATACCGACGGTGATCGCCGTCTTGAGCGGCCGCGGGATGGCGTTCATGATCCGCTCGCGGACGCCGCTGACGGCCATCAGCACGATGCAGACGCCCTCCAGCACGACCAGCCCGAACGCCTGGGCCCAGGTCATCGTCGGCGCCATCTGGAACGCGACGATGCCGTTGATGCCGAGGCCAGCGGCCAGCGCGAGCGGCGCGTTGCCGACGAGTCCCATGAGGATGGTCATCACCGCGGCGGCCAGCGCCGTCGCCGTGGTGACCTGCGCGGCGGAGAGCCGGGCGCCGGTGATGTCGGTGGCGGCGCCGAGGATGAGCGGGTTGAGCAGCACGATGTAGGCCATCGCGACGAACGTCGTGAGACCGCCGCGGACTTCGCGGCCGATCGTGCTCTGCCGGGCCCGGATCTCGAAGAGCCGGTCGAGCAGCGTCCTGCGGCCCGGGGGTTCGGGTACTTCGTCGCGTACGGGGTCCTTGATTTCTACCTGGGTCATGCGTCCTGCCCTTGCCGGTGGGTGTGCTCGGCCAGGCCAAGGCACCACACCGTGCCTGGGCGAGCGGGACGATCTCTTCGGGAATGCTCCGGTCAGCTGGCCTTGTGGGTCAGTAAGCGGTGAGGTCAGTAGTCGGTGCGGTCGCTCTTGTCGAGCCAGGCCGCGAAGGGCGCGAAACCGTCCTTTGCGGACAGTCGCGTGACGGGGACGGTCCACGTGTCGCGGGGACGGTCGAAGAGCTCGTAGAAGGCACGGTCGTCGAAGCCGGCCTTGGCCGCGTCGTCGCGGTCGGCGGCGTAGACGACCTTGTCGACGCGCGCCCACAGCGCCGAGGACAGGCACATCGGGCAGGGCTCGCAGCTGGAGACGAGCACACAGCCGTCGAGCGTGAACGTGCCCAGGGCCTGGCAGGCCGCGCGGATGGCGACGACCTCGGCGTGCGCGGTCGGGTCGAGGTTCGCGGTGACGCGGTTGACGCCGGTGGAGACGATCTCGCCCTCCTTCACGATCAGCGCGCCGAAAGGGCCGCCGCCGTTCGCGACGTTGGTCTCCGCGATGCGGATGGCTTCCGCCAGCCACTCGGTCTCGGTGGACAGGGAGGTGGTCATGGTTTCCTCAGGTTCCGGTGATGTGCTCGGGGCGGATGGGGACGCGCGGCAGCTCGAGGCCGGTGGCCGCGCGGATGGCGTTGGCGATCGCCGGGGTGGCGGAGATCGTGGGCGGTTCGCCGACGCCGCGGACGCCGTAGGGCGCGTGCGGGTCCGGCCGCTCCAGGACGTCGACGCGCATCGGCGGCATGTCGAGGATGGTCGGGATCAGGTAGTCGGTGAACGACGGGTTCCGCACCTTGCCGTCCTTGACCAGGATCTCCTCCATCACCGCGAGGCCGAGGCCCTGAGCCGAGCCACCTTGGATCTGGGCGACGACGGCGTCGGGGTTCATCGCCTTGCCGACGTCCTGGGCGCAGTCGAGCTGCACCACCTTGACCAGGCCGAGGTCCAGGTCGACGTCGACGACCGCGCGGTGGGCGGAGAAGCCGTACTGCACGTGGGCGTCACCCTGGCCGGTCTCCGGGTCGAGCGGGTAGGTCTTGCGGTGGTGGAACTCGCGGGTCTCCTCGACGGCCGTCTCGCCGAGCAGGTCGGCGAGGTCGGCGACGACCTCCCCGTCGGCCGCGACGATCTTGCCGCCGGCCAGGGTCGCGCCTTCGACGGCGCGGCCCAGCCGGAGCGCGGCCAGTGCGTACACCGCGTCGGCGACCGCGCGGCAGGCGTTGCGGACCGCGCCGCCGGTGACGTAAGTCTGGCGGGACGCCGAGCTGGAGCCCGCGTCGCCGACGCTCGTGTCGGCCGGGTGCACACTCACCCGCGTCAACCCCAGCTCGGTGCGGGCGATCTGCTGCTGCAGCGTCACCAGGCCCTGGCCGACTTCGGCGGCCGCGGTGTGCACGAGCGCGACCGGCTCGCCGCCGATCACCTCCAGCCGGACGCGGGCGGTCGAGTAGTCGTCGAGGCCTTCGGCGTAGGAGATGTTCTTGATCGTGACGCCGTAGCCGATGCCGCGCACGACGCCTTCGCCGTGGGTGGTGTTGGACGCGCCGCCGGGCAGGTCCCGGATGTCGCGCTCGCCCGTGGGTTCCGGCGGCAGTGGCAGGTCGCGGACGCGCTGGACCAGCTCGGCCACCGGCGCCGGGAAGTCGACCACCTGGCCGGTGACCACAGTGGACCCTTCGCTCATCGCGTTGCGGATCCGCAGTTCCGCCGGGTCCAGGCCGAGCGCGGCAGCCAGTTTGTCCATCTGGGACTCGTAGGCGTACGTCGGCTGCACCGCGCCGAGCCCGCGCATCGCGCCGCAGGTCGGGTTGTTGGTGTAGACGCCCCAGCCTTCGATGTGCGCGTTCGGCACGTTGTACGGGCCGACGCTCAGCGTGGTGCCGTTGCCGACCACGACCGGGGTCTTCGAGGCGTACGCGCCGCCGTCGAAGTACATCTTCGCGCGGACGTAGACGAGCTCGCCGTCCTTCGTCGCCCCGTGTTCGTAGTACATCTTCGCGGGGTGGCGGTGGACGTGCCCGAAGAACGACTCCAGCCGGTTGTAGCTCATCTTCACCGGGCGGCCGGTGCGCAGCGCGAGCATGCACGAGTGGATCTGCATCGACAGGTCTTCGCGGCCGCCGAACGCGCCGCCGACGCCGGACAGCGTCAGCCGCACCTTCTCCAGGGGCAGGCCGAGCGCCTTCGCCGTCTGGCGCTGGTCGACGTGCAGCCACTGCGTGGCGAGGTAGAGGTCGACGCCGCCGTCCTCGGCCGGCACCGCGAGGCCCGACTCCGGGCCGAGGAACGCCTGGTCCTGCATGCCGATCTCGTAGACACCGGACACCACGACGTCCGCCGTCGCGGCCGGGTCGCCCTTGACGATCCGCTGGTGGCGGACGAGGTTCCCGCCGGGGTGCAGCTTCGGCAGCGTGTCGTCGTGCGCGGCCCGCTCCGGGTCGGTGATGGGCTCGAGGACGTCGTACTCGACGACGATCTCCTTGAGCGCCTGCCGGGCGATCTCCGGGTGGTCCGCGGCGAGGATCGCGACCGGTTCGCCCTGGTAGCGGACCAGGTCGCCGGCCAACGCGGGGGTGTCCTGGTACTTGAGGCCGTAGACGTTCTCGCCGGGGACGTCCTCGTGGGTGAGCACCGCGTGCACGCCCGGCTGGGCCAGCGCGCGGGAGACGTCGAGGCGGACGATCCGGGCGTGCGGGTGCGGACTGCGCAGCGTGGCGCCCCACAGCATGTCCTCGTGCCACAGGTCGGAGGAGTAGGCGAACTCGCCGCGGACCTTGAGCGTGCCGTCCGGGCGCAGCGGGCTCTCGCCGATGCCGCCGGCGATCGTGTCCTGCAGCTCCTGCGGGGAGCGGGCCGGGGCGCTCAACGGAGCGCCTTCTTCGCGGCGGCGTCGCGGACGGCGTCGAGGATCTTCTCGTAGCCGGTGCAGCGGCAGAGGTTCCCGGCCAGCGCCTCGCGGATCTCGACGTCGCTGGGGTCGGGGACACGCTCGATCAGGTCGTGCGCGGCGACCAGCAGGCCCGGCGTGCAGAAGCCGCACTGGACGGCGCCCTGCTCCACAAAGGACTCCTGGACCGGGTCGAGCGCGTCGCCCTCGGCCAGGCCTTCGACCGTGACGACGTCGCGGCCCTCGGCCTGCCCGGCCGCGACCAGGCAGGCGCAGGCCGGCACGCCGTCGACGTAGACCGTGCACGAGCCGCATTCGCCCTGCTCGCAGGCGTTCTTCGAGCCCGGCAGACCGAGCCGCTCGCGCAGGACGTAGAGCAGGCTTTCGCCTTCCCAGACGTTGTCCGCCCGGCGGGGTTCGCCGTTGACGGTGACGTTCACGCGCACTTCGCGCTCCCTTCGCAGTATTCGCCCCAGGCCCAGGTCAGCGTGCGCCGCGCCATCACGCTCAGCGCGTGACGCCGGTACGCGGCGCTCCCCCGGACGTCGTCGATCGGTGAGGCGGCCGACGCGACCAGGTCGCCGAAGCGGCGTTTCACCGAGTCGTTGAGGGGCCTCGGCGCGTCCCAATCCAGCTCGCCGGCCAGGAACTCCTCGGCGTCGAGGGCCCGCCGGGGTGTCGGCGCGGCCGAGCCGACGCCGGTGCCGACCCGCTTTTCGGCGGGGTGCAGCGCCAGGCCGAAGGCGGCGACCGCGATGACCATTGCGTTGCGGGTGCCGATCTTGCTGAACTGCTGGGGCCCGGTGGCCGGGGCCAGCAGCACGCCCGTGATGAGCTCGTCCGGCTCCAGGACGTTCCGCTTCACGCCGATGTAGAAGTCCTTCGCCGCGACGATCCGGGTGCCGCGGACGGAGGCGATTTCGACCTCGGCGTCGGCGGCCAGGAGCGCCGGGTGCGAGTCGCCCGCGGGCGAAGCCGCGCCCAGATTGCCGCCCACGGAACCGCGGTTGCGGATCTGCGGCGAGCCGACGGTCCGCGAGGCCATCGCGAGGCCGGGCAACTTCGCGCCCAGTTCGGTGATGATCCGGGTGTAGGGCACGGCGGCCCCGATCCGGATCCGGCCGCCGTCGGTGCCGTGCTCGTGCAGCTCGCCGACACGGCCGAGGTCGAGCAGCGCGCCGGGGCGGCGGTGGTCGAAGTTGATCTCGACCATCACGTCCGTGCCGCCGGCGAGGGGGACCGCGCCGGGGTTCGCGGCCTTCGCGGCGAGCGCGTCGGCCAGCGAGGCGGGTCGGAGGAATTCCACTGTGGACGTCCTTTCGGGGGTGCTTCGTGAAGAAGTACACACGCTCGGCTGTGGCCGGGACCACGGCAAAACCCCTGAAAGAGGGGTGAATTTCGGGCCCGCGTTTGTACTTTCCGACAAGCGCCGTCCCGCGGACGCGGAAAGGCCGCCGTGCGAGGTCGGGGTTCTCGCACGGCGGCCGGGGTCACGCTGGGAGGTCGTGAGTGTTTAGGGCGGTTAGAACCGCCCTAAACACTCACGACGTGCTGCGGCAGACTGCTCAGCCTGCCGGTTCGAACTCGCGGACCGAGTCGAGGGCGGCGCCCATCGCGGCGTTGCCCTCGCGCTCGATCATGATCTCCACCAGCACCGGACGGCTGGTCCGTTCGGCCTCCTTGCGGGCCCATTCGAGGGACGTCCGGATCTCGCCGGGCTCGTGCACGCGGGTGCCCGAGCAGCCGTAGGCCTCCATGATCTTCACGTTGTCCGTGCCGATCGCGTCGTAGTGGATGTCGACCTCGAAGTTCATCTCGTAACCCGTCTCGGCCTGGCGGATCAGGCCGAGGTACTCGTTGTTGAGCATGATCAGCACGAATCCGACGTCGTACTGGGCCGCGACGGCCAGCTCCTCGACGAGGAACTGGAACCCGTAGTCGCCGACGACACCGACGACCTCCGCCTCGGGCCGTGCCTTCTTGACGCCGATCGCGGCCGGGATCTCCCAGCCGAGCGGGCCGGCCTGACCGCAGACCTGGTAGTGCCGCGGCTTGTGCGCCTGCTGGAACTGGCCCGACCAGATCTGGTAGAGCCCGATCGCGGTGACGAAGTACGTGTCCTCGCCGAAGGTTTCGTTGATCTCCTTGAAGACCCGGGGCGCTTTGATCGGCAGGGAGTCGAAGTCCTCCCGGCGGGGAAGCGCTTCCTTCAGCTCCGCGATCCGGCCGACCCACTCCCGCCTCGGCTCGATCGAGCGGCGGTCCAGGGCGGCCAGCAGCGCGTCGAGGAACTCGCGGGTGTCGGAGACGATCCCGAGGTCCGGGCCGAACACCTTGCCCAGCTGCGTCGGCTCGATGTCGACGTGGATGAACTTCCGGTCACCGCGGTAGACCGACAGCTCGCCGGTGTGCCGGTCGCCGAAGCGGGCACCCAGCGCGAGCACGAGGTCGGCCTCCAGGAAGGCGGCGTTCGCGTAGCGCTGCGAAGTCTGGATGCCGGCCATCCCGGCGAACAGCTCGTGGTCTTCGGGGAAGCTCCCCTTGCCCATGAGCGTCACCTGCACCGGGACGTCGAGCCGCTCGGCCGCGGCCCGCAGCTGCTCGCTCGCCTCGCCGAGCACGACCCCGCCACCCGCCAGGATCAGCGGCCGTTCGGCGGCCAGCAGCAGGTCGAGGGCGCGTTCGACACGCGCGGGCGCGGGCGTCACCGTGGCGACCGGCAGCGGCGAGTCGATCGAGGAATCCCACTCGATGTCCTGCTTCTGGACGTCGATCGGCAGGTCGATGAGCACCGGCCCCGGACGTCCCGAGCGCGCGATCCGGAACGCCTCGCGGAAGATCCACGGCAGCTGCGCGGCCTCCTTGACCTGCACCGCCCACTTCGTCACCGGTTTGGCGATCTCGACGATGTCGACCGCCTGGAACGCCTCCTGGTGCAGCTTCGTCGTGGCGGCCTGGCCGGTGATGCAGATCATCGGGATCGAGTCCGCGTGCGCGGTGTAGAGCCCGGTGATCATGTTGGTGCCGGCCGGGCCGGACGTGCCGATGGCGACACCGACGTTGCCGTTCGTCCTGGCCCAGCCGTCGGCCATGTGCGTCGCGCCCTCTTCGTGGCGGACGATCAGGTGCTCGATCGCGCGGCCTTGTAGGGCGTTATACAGCGGGAGGATCGCGGCGCCCGGGCAGCCGAAGACGGTGTCGACGCCTTCGCTCTCCAGGACGTCGACGACGGCTTGCATGGCAGGGATCCGTGGCATGTCACACCTCCGCCGGGACGCGGCCCGACAACTGTTCGACGACCTTCAGCAGGGCCGAGTGGTCCAGGGAGCCGTACCCCATGGCACGGCCGGCGGCGACGAGCTGGGCGACCAGGCCCGTCAGCGGAAGCGCGACGTCGGCCTGCCGGGCGGCGGCCAGCGCGATCCCCATGTCCTTGTGGTGCAGGTCGATCCGGAACCCGGGCGCGAACTGGCGGTCCACCATGGACTTGCGCTTGAGCTCCAGGATCCGGCTGCCGGCGAGGCCGCCGGCAAGCACGTCGAGGCCCGTCGCGGCGTCCACTCCGGACGCTTCCAGCAGCACGATCGCCTCGGCGACCAGGCCGTAGATCCCGCCCACGACGAGCTGGTTGGCGGCCTTCACGACCTGGCCGGCGCCGTGCGGGCCGACGTGCACGATGGTCTTGCCGAGCGCGTCGAACAGCGGCTTCGCGGCGTCGAAGTCGGCCGCGTCGCCACCGACCATGATGGACAGCGCGGCCTGCTCGGCGCCGGCCTGGCCGCCGGACACCGGTGCGTCGAGGACCCGAATCTTCTTGTCCCGCGCGAGGTTCGCGACCTCGATCGACGTCTCGGGCCGGATGGTGCTCATGTCGATCAGCAGCGTGCCGGGCGCGGCGGTGGCGAGGACCCCGCCCTCGCCGAGCGCGACCGCTTCGACCTGCGGGTGGTTCGGCAGCATCGTGATCACGACGTCCGCCCCGGCGACCGCGTCGGCCACGTCGGTGGCCGCGCGCCCGCCGGCGGCCTGCAGCTTTTCGCCGGCCGCGGCGGTGACGTCGAAGCCGCTGACGTCGTGCCCGGCCGCGACCAGGTGCGCGGCCATCGGCGCGCCCATCACGCCCAGTCCGATGAATCCCAGTTTCATGCTCGTCCCCTTCGGGTGATCGGCAGCCAGTCCAGCGAGGCGAGGGTGTCGGGTTCCGGGACGTACTCGATCCCGACGAACCCGTCGTAACCCGCCTTTTGCAGCTTCACGAGGTGTCCGCCGAGGTCGACGGTCCCGGTGCCGGGCTGGTGGCGCCCGGGCGCGTCGGCGATCTGCACGTGCCCGATCCGGGAAATGTGCGTCGTCGACAACGCGTCCAGGTCGTCGCCGTTGACTGCCAGGTGGTACAGGTCGGCCAGCAGCGCCACGTTGGCGCGCCCGAGGTCGTCGAGCACGGCCACGGCGTCCGCGGCGGTCTTGAGCGGGTAGCGATCGGCGCCGGAGAGCGGTTCGAGGACCAGCTGTGCGCCGATCTTCGCCGCGGCTTCGGCGGCGGTGGCGAGGTTGACCAGCGCCAGGTCGTCCTGCTTGGCGGGGTCTTCGCCGTCGAGCCGGTTGCCGTAGAGCGCGTTGAAGCTGCGGCACCCGGTGCGCTCGGCGATGCCGAGCGCGACGACGAGACTGTCGGCGAACTCGGCTTCCCGGCCGAGCCACGAGACCAGGCCCCGCTCCCCCGCCGCCATGTCCCCGGCGTAGAAGTTCAGCCCGCGCAACGCCACTCCGGCCCGCTCGATGGACGCGACGAAGGCGTCGACCTCATCGCGCGCCGGGACCGCCACGTCGAACGGCCACCAGTACTCGACGTCGGTGAAGCCCGCCGCGCGCGCCGCTCCCGCCCGCTCGAGCAGCGGTACCTCCTTGAACAGGATCGACAGGTTGGCGACGTACGGCAGGGTGTGCCCCTCTTCTGGCATCGCATCCTCAAATTTCGCTATCCGGAATTTTTCTTTCGCATATCGAGAATAGCCCGCGACCTGCGCCGAGGTCAACGGGTGGGGTCCGCCCTCGATCGCGGCACGCCTCACGCCCAGCGGCCGTCCACATCGGACTCGGGCACCAGCGGGCGCCGGGTGCTCAGCACCGCCGACGCGCCGGTCACCGGGGCGAGCAGTTCGCGCACGGCCGGGTCGCCGGCCTGGAACGCCAGCGCCGCGGGGGCTTCTTCGCAGGCGCCGAGGCACGGACCGTGCAGCCACATGACCCCGGCGACCGCCTTCCCCGCGGCGCCGACGTGCTCGGTGAGGACGTCGCACACGGTGTCCGCGCCGGCGTCCCGGCAGACCTCGCCGGTGCACACGCGCAGCTGCCTTCCCGGCCACTCCGCCAGCGAGAACAGCGGGTGGGCGCGGACGACCTCCGCCACCTCGGCCGGCTGAATCCCCAAGCTCGCGGCGATGAGACCCAGGGCGTTCGGGCTGATCCAGCCGATCCGGTCGCGTACCGCGTGCAGGGCGGGCAGCAGCTGGTCGCGGCCGGCGAACGCGCCGATCACCTCGCGTTCCTCGCGGGCCTGCCGGACGTCGGGGAATTCGCGCGTCATCCGACCGGAGCCGGCGCGTTCACCATGCGGTCGAGCAGGCCGATGGCGGCGTGGACGTGGCGCAGCGCGGGGGCCGGGACGCCGGTCAGCTCGGCCAGCTCGACGACCGCGCCGATGATCGCGTCGATCTCCAGGGGTTTGCCGGCTTCGAGGTCCTGCAGCATCGACGTCTTGTGGTGGCCGACGCGCCAGGCGCCGTCGATGCGCTTCTCGACCGACACCTGCGGGTCGCTGCCCGCCGCGCGGGCGATGGCGAGGGCCTCGGTCATCATCGTCGCGACGAGCGCGCGGGTGTCGTCGTGCTCGCACATCTGCGCAATCGTCGCCCGGGTCAGCGCCGAGAGCGGGTTGAACGCGACGTTGCCCATCAGCTTGACCCAGATGTCGTTGCGCAGCGCGGGTTCCACCGGCGCCTTGAGGCCGCCGGCGACCATCGCCGCGCTCAGGTCGGTGCAACGCGCGGAGATCTCGCCGTCCGGCTCGCCCAGGGAGAACCGGGTGCCCTCCAGGTGCCGGATCACGCCGGGTTCCTCGATCACCGTCGAGCAGTAGACGACGCAGCCGATCGCGCGGCGCAGCTCCAGCACGGCGGTCACCGCGCCGCCCGGGTCGACCGTCTCGACGCGACGGCCTTCGAGCGGATGTCCCTTCAGGCCGCGGAAGTACCACCACGGGATGCCGTTCTGCGCGGCGACGACCGCCGTCTCCGGGCCCAGCAGCGGTGCGAGGAGCGGACCGCTCGCGGCGTAGGAATTCGCTTTCAAGCCAAGGAAAACGAAGTCGACCTCGCCGACTTCGCCCGCGTCGTCGGTGACGTGCGGATGCGCGGTGAAGTCGCCACGCGGGCTGAGCACGCGGACGCCGTGCTCGCGCATCGCCGCGAGGTGGGCCCGCCGGGCGATCAGGTGCACTTCGGTCCCGCCGCGGTGCAGCGCGGCCCCGACGTAGGCGCCGATCGCCCCGGCTCCGAGAACAGCCACCTTCATGATGTGCCTCCCACATCGGTCCAGCACGTGATTGCATACAGTATCCTGAATTCAAGAGAGGGACCAGCTGCGCCACCCAGGTGGGGCAGCTCAGCGCGACAAATCCGGTACAACCGGTCATTTCACCTGGCGGCAGCTGATCCACTCGAACCGAAAAAGCCCACCTCGGGTGAGGGCCCGGGATTTTGCATACCAAAACCTGTATCCTGAGAGCAGACCATCGCGTTCCACTCCGTCTCGAGGTGTCCCGTGAGCCAGCCCGTATCCCCGCTCCCCGACCGCGGCCCGACCGGCCGCCGCACGGCCAAGGGCGCGCTCGGCTCGACCCCCGCCAAGCGCGTCGAACGGCCGGCGCCGCTGCGCCAGGTCGTCTACGAGGCCCTCGCCGAGCTGATCATCAACCGCACCCTCGAACCCGGGCAGCACCTCGTCGAGGCCGACCTGGCCGAGTACCTGGGCGTCAGCCGCCAGCCGGTCCGCGAAGCCCTGCAACGGTTGCAGAGCGAGGGCTGGGTGGACCTCCGTCCCGCCCAGGGCGCGTTCGTGCACCTGCCCACCGACGAGGAGGCCGACCAGCTGCTGAGCGTCCGCAGCGTGCTGGAGACCCACTCCGCGAAGCTCGCCGCCGGCCGGGCCACCGCGGACGACGTCAAACGCCTGCGGGAACTGCAGAACACCGGCCTCAAGGCGCTCGCCGACGAAGACACCGAGGGACTCGTCGCCGCGAACGCCGCCCTGCACGCGTGCATCACCGAGCTGTCCGGTAACGCCGTCCTGGCCGAGCTCATCGGCCTCGTCGACCGGCGGGTCCGCTGGTACTACACGCCGATCGCCCGGCCCCGCGGCCAGGACGCGTGGCACGAGCACGAAGAGCTGATCAACGCCATCTCGGCCAAGGACGCCGGCGCCGCCGAGCAGATCATGACCAAGCACACCGAACGGACCCGCCAGGCCTACCACGAACGTCCGGACGCGCCCCGGTCCTGATTTCCGCAGGACCGGGACGCGGGTCACCGGACTAGCCGCCCGTCGCGGCGGAAGGTCGCGCCACCAGCTCGGTTTCGGCGAGCTGGTGGTGCGTCCGCTTGGGCTGGCGCAGGAACAGCGTCAGCACCGCGGAAAGCAGCGCGATGCACCCGGCGAGGATGTACGCGCCCGTGTAGCCCCACGCGCTGATAACCCCTGCGGCGAGGCCACCACCGCCGACGCCGCCGATCAGTTTCGCGCTGTAGACCAGGCCGTAGTTCGACGCGTTGTTGTTCTCGCCGAAGTAGTCCGGCACGAGCGCCGCGAACAGCGGGTAGAACGCCCCGCCGCCGAACCCGGTCAGGAACGCGAACACCATGAACAGGACCAGGTTGTGCGTGTTCCCCGCGTACATCACGCCGAACTGCGCGCCACCGGCGATCACCAGCACGATGGTGAGCGTCTGCCGCCGGCCGATCCGGTCCGACACCCAGCCGACGACCGCGCGCCCGGTGCCGTTGACGATCGACAGCACCCCGGCCGACGACGCCGCGACGAACGCCCCGAACCCGCTCTCCTTGGCGAAGGGCACCTGGAAGTTGATGCCGAACAGCGAGACCCCGCCGATGATCACCAGGCACACCCACATCAGCGGGAGCATGCCGGTCCGGATCGCTTCCATCGGGGAGAACTGCTTCACCGCGGGCGGGTTCTTGGCCAGGCCGCCACTCTTGGTCCGCCGGTTGGCGGCCCAGTTCTTCGGGTCGACCTCCTGGGGCCACCAGCTCTTCGGCGGGTCCTTGAACAGGAACCCGCAGACTCCGACGACGAGCAGCATGTAGACGCCGATGACGTCGAGGATCACCGTGTAGTTCGTCGGGGTGAGGAACGCGGCGAACACGTAGATGAACGGGACGGCGCCGTAGGCGAACCCGCCGTTGACGAAGCCCGTCCTCGCACCCCGTTTCTCGGGGTACCACTTGCCGACCATGTTGATGCAGGTCGCATACACCAGCCCAGCCCCGGTGCCGCCGAGCATGGAGTACCCGATGAAGGCCACGGCCAGGTTTCCGCTGTGGGAAATGGTGAAGTAGCCGATGCCACTGCACACCGCGCCGGCCAGCATGGCCGTCTTCGCCGACACGATGTTCTTTTCGCGCAGCCGCCCGGCCGGGAACGCGACCCCGGCCTGGAACACGGCCCAGATGCTCGCCAGCCAGAACGCGTCGCTGAGCGACCAGCCGTACTTCTCTTCGAGGGTGCCTTCGACGGCGCCCCAGCCGTATTCGAAAACACTGACCGCCATCATGGCGATCCAGGGCAGCCACACCATCCAGCTTCGCGAACGCCCCATGATGTCCTGCGGCGTCTCGCCTACTCGGTAGACCCGTCCGTTCTCGTCAACGATCTCCTGGTACGTCGCTGCGGTCATAAGAGTTCTCTTTCGTCACCGTTGACTCGTGTCCCTCTGCGTGCCGTCGTGCGGTGGATCTTCGTCCCTTCCTGGTCGGTCGGACAGCCCCTGTGGAGTACTTCAAAGCAGTCCCGCGGCCCGCGCCCACCGGTACTTCGCGCCGAGTACGGCAACGGGCTTCTCGGTCGTGTACGGGTAGGCCACGACGCCGTGCTGGTAGAGGTAGTCGCTGGCTTCCTCGACTTCGACGTCACCCGAGAGCGACGCGACGACGGGCTTGTGGATGCCCTTCGCGCGGTACTCGGCGACGACTTCGGAAACCAGCTCGGCGAACACCATGGGCGGGGTGACGATGGTGTGCCAGTAGCCCAGGATCAGGGCGTGGACGCGGTCGTCCTCGAGGCCCAGTGCGATCGTGTTGCGGTAGGTCGAGGGCGGCTCGCCGCCGGTGATGTCCACCGGGTTGCCCGCCGCGCCGAACGGCGGGATGAACTTGCGGAACGCCGTGTCGAGGTCCGGCGGGATCTCCATCAGGCTCAGGCCGTTGTCGACGCAGGCGTCCGAGAGCAGCACGCCCGACCCTCCGGCGCCGGTGATGATGACGACGTTCTCGCCCTTCGGCGTCGGCAGCAGCGGGATACCCCGGGCGTACTCGAGCATGTCGTTCAGCCCGGGCGCCCGGATCACGCCGCTCTGGCGCAGGATGTCGTCGTACACCTTGTCGTTCCCGGCCAGCGCGCCGGTGTGGGAGCTCGCCGCCTTCGCGCCCTGCGACGTCCGGCCCGCCTTGAGCACGACGACCGGCTTGCGCAGCGACACCCGCTTCGCCGTCTCCGCGAACGAGCGGCCGTCCTTGAGGTCCTCGAGGTGCATGGCGATGAGCTCGGTGTGCTCGTCCTGCTCGAAGAAGGTGAGCAGGTCGTCCTCGTCGATGTCGGCCTTGTTCCCTACCCCGACGATCGAGGACACGCCCATCTTCGCCGAGCGGCTGAACCCGAGGATCGCCATCCCGATGCCGCCGCTCTGCGACGAGAGCGCCACGCCTCCTTTGACGTCGTAGGGCGTGCAGAACGTCGCCGACAGGTTCTCCGGCGTGTAGTAGTAGCCGTAGATGTTCGGCCCGAGCACCCGCACGCCGTGCTTGCGCGCGATCGCGACGACCTCGTCCTGCAGCGCGATGTTGCCGGTCTCGCCGAAGCCGGACGGGATGAGGATCGCGCCGGCGACGCCCTTCGCGCCCGCCTCCTCCAGCGCGGCCGCGACGAACTTCGCCGGGATGGTGAAGATCGCGACGTCGACGTCGCCGGGAACGTCGGTGATGCTCGCGTAGGCCTTGCGGTCGAGGATCTCGGTGGCCTTGGGGTTGATCGGGTGGATCTCCCCCGCGTAGCCGCCGTCGACCAGGTTCTTCATCACCGAGTTGCCGATCTTCCCGGCCTCGGCGGACGCGCCGATCACCGCGATCGACGCCGGTTTCATGATCCGCGTCATCGACGCGAGGATCTCTTCCTGGGTGAACCGCACCGGCTCCTTCGCCGCGTCCGGGTCGATCAGGATCCGGACGTCGACGGCGGTGGCGCCGGCCGGCGTGGCCAGCACCGGGTTGAGGTCCACTTCGGACAGCTGCGGGAAGTCGGTGACCAGCTGCCCGAGCCCGTGGATGACGCCGGCGAGGGCGTCCCGGTCGACCGGTTCGGCGCCGCGGACGCCGCGCAGGATCTCCGCGGCCTGGATGCCGTCGATCATCGAGAGCGCTTCCTCCGTGCTGGTCGGCGCCAGCCGGAACGTGACGTCCTTGAGGACTTCGACGAGCACGCCGCCGAGACCGAACGCGACGATCTTGCCGAAGGTCGGGTCCGTGACCGACCCGATGATCACCTCCTGGCCCTCGGTGAGCATCTGCTGCACCTGGACGCCGAGGACCCGCGCGTCGGCGTTGTACGCCTTGGCGTTCTCGACGATCTTCGTGAAGCCGGCCGACACCGCTTCGGGGTCGGCGAGGCCCACGAGCACGCCGCCGGCCTCGGTCTTGTGCAGGATGTCGGGCGAGACGATCTTGAGCACCACCGGCAGCCCGATCTCCAGGGCCTGCGACATGGCGTCGTCCGCGGTCGCGGCCAGGCGCTCGGCCGGGGTCGGGATTCCGTAGGCCTCGCAGACCGCACGCCCCTCGGGCGCGGTCAGCGACGATCGGCCCTCGGCCGCCGCCTGGGCGAGGATCTTTTCGACCGCTGCGCGATCCGCCACTCAGATCACCCCGGCCGAACGGAGTTTGTCCAGCTCGGCCTCGCCGTAACCGAGTTCGCCGAGCACTTCGTCGGTGTGCTCGCTCAGCAACGGCGACCGTTCGATCTCGACGGGTGAGTCGGACAGCTTGAGCGGGCAGCCGACGGTCTTGAAGCTGCCGCGCTCCGGGTGCGCGACCTCGACGACCGAGCCGAGCGCGGCGAGGGTCTCGTCCTCGATCAGTTCCTGCGTCGACAGGATCGGGCCGCACGGGATGCTGTGGGCGTTGAGCGCCTCCATCACCTCCCACTTGGTGTGCGTCTCGGTCCACTCCTCGACCAGCGCGAACACTTTGTCCAGTTTGGACAGCCGGACCTCCGGGGTGGACCAGGCCGGGTCTTCGGCCAGCTCCGGTTTGCCGAGCAGTGTCGTGAGCGGAGCCCAGCCGACCGGCTGGATGATGACGTAGATGTAGTCGTTCGGGCCGCCCGGCGCGCACTTCACCGCCCAGCCCGGCTGGCCGCCGCCGGACGCGTTGCCCGAGCGCGGGACCTCGTCGCCGAAGTGGTCGTTCGGGTACTCGCCGAGCGGCCCGTGCGCCAGCCGCTGCTGGTCGCGCAGCTTCACCCGGCACAGGTTGAGCACGGCGTCCTGCATGGCGACCTGGACGCGCTGGCCGCGGCCGGTGGACGTCCGCTGGTACAGCGCGGCGAGGATGGCGGCCACCAGGTGGATGCCGGTGCCGGAGTCGCCGATCTGCGCGCCGGTCGCGGTCGGCGGGCCGTCCTCGAAGCCGGTGGTGCTCATCGCGCCGCCCATGGCCTGCGCGATCACCTCGTACGCCTTGAAGTCGGCGTAACGGCCGGGGCCGAACCCCTTGATGGAGGCGTAGATCAGCCGCGGGTTGAGCGCGGCCAGCTTCTCCCACGGGTAACCGAACCGGTCGACGACGCCGGGGCCGAAGTTCTCGACCAGGACGTCCACTCCGGACACGAGCTTCTCGAAGACTTCCTTGCCCTCGTCGCTCTTCATGTTGAGGGTGATGCTGCGCTTGTTGGCGTTCAGCATCGTGAAGTAGAGGCTGTCCACCCCGGGCAGGTCGCGCAGTTGCCCGCGCGTGATGTCGCCCCGGCCGGGGGTCTCCAGCTTGATCACGTCCGCGCCGAGCCAGGCGAGCAGCTGCGTGGACGACGGACCGGACTGCACGTGCGTCATGTCGAGGACACGGACGCCCTCCAGTGCCTTACCCATCTTGTCTCCGCTCACTTGTACATGGTCTGGTTCATGGTTCCGGGGGCGTACACGTCCGGGTCGACCCAGACGTTGATCAGCGAAGGCTTGCCCGATTCGCGGGCCCGCTGCAGCGCCGGCGCGATGTCGGCCGGGTCGCGGACCTCTTCGCCGTGGCCGCCGAGCATCCGGGCGAACTCGTCGTACCGGACGTCGCCGAGGGTGTTGCCGACGCGTTCGCGCGGGAGGCCGTACTTCGCGGCCTGGCCGTAGCGGATCTGGTTCATCGACGAGTTGTTGCCGACGATCCCGACGAACGGCAGGTCGAAGCGCACGAGCGTCTCGAAGTCCCAGCCGGTGAGGCTGAACGCGCCGTCGCCGAACAGGGCGACGACCTCCTTGTCGGGCCGGGCGTGCTTGGCGGCCAGCACGAACGGGATGCCGACGCCGAGTGTCCCGAGTGGACCGGGGTCCATCCAGTGGCCGGGCGACTTGGGCTGGACGACCTGGCCGGAGAAGGTGACGATGTCGCCGCCGTCGCCGATGTAGATCGAGTCCTCGGTGAGGAACTCGTTGATCTCGTGCACGAGGCGGTACGGGTGGATCGGCGCCGCGTCGGAGTGCTGCAACGGCAGCCGCTTCTGCTTCGCCTTCTCCTCCACCGCCTGGAGTTCCTCGAGCCAGACCTTGCGCCCGACCGAGCCGTTGTCGTTGCGGCCCGACGCGGCCTCGGCGACCGCGGCCAGCACCTGGCCGGCGTCGCCGACGATGCCGAGGTCGATGTCCCGGTTCTTGCCGACGGTGCGGTAGTCCAGGTCGATCTGGACGACGGTGGCGTCCGGGGACAACCGCTTGCCGTAGCCCATCCGGAAGTCGAACGGGGTGCCGACGATGACGATGACGTCGGCGTTGTCGAAGGCGTACCGGCGCGAAAGCTGGAAGTGGTACGGGTCGCCCGGCGGCAGCGTGCCGCGGCCGGCACCGTTCATGTACGCCGGGATGTTCAGCGTGCGCACGAGGTCCACGGCGGGTTCGGTCGCGCGGGTCGTCCACACCTGGCTGCCGAGCAGGATCGCCGGCTTCTTGGCGTGCACCAGCAGGTCGGCCAGCTTTTCGATGTCGGCGGGGTCGCCCGCGTTGCGCGTGGACGCCCGGTAGCGGCCGGATTCGGGGATGCGCGCTTGGGACAGCGGCACCCGCGCGTCGAGGACGTCACGCGGGATCTCCAGGAACGACGGCCCGGGTGCGCCGGCGTAGGCCTCGCGGAACGCCATCGACACCAGGTCGGCGACGCGGGCGGTGTGCGGCACGGTGGCGGCGAACTTGGTGATCGGCGTCATCATGTCCACGTGCGGGAGGTCCTGCAGGGACCCCATCTTGTGCTGGGTGAGCGCGCCCTGGCCGCCGATGAGCAGCATCGGGCTCTCCGCGCGCAGGGCGTTGGCGACGCCGGTGACCGCGTCGGTCGTGCCGGGTCCTGCGGTGACGACCGCGCAGCCGGGCTTGCCGGTGATCCGCGCGTAGCCGTCGGCCGCGTGGGCGGCGACCTGTTCGTGCCGGACGTCGATGACCTTGATGCCCTCGTCGACGCAGCCGTCGTAGATGTCGATGATGTGGCCGCCGCAGAGGGTGAAGATGGTGTCGACGCCTTCGGCCTTGAGGGCTTTGGCCACCAGGTGCCCGCCCGAGATCTCCGCCGGCGCGGGTTCGGCGCCGTTCGTGGCCTGGGCGCTTTCCCCCGCGGTGGTGCCTGTGGTTGTCATTCGCTCGACTCCTCTGGTCCACGCCGGGTCTCTCTGGCCCGGCGGTCGCTCGTCGCCGCTCCCCTGTCCGGTCCTTCGGGGGTTCCGGGTGGCGGAGCCCCCGGCCCGGGCCGAAGGTCCGGTTGTTACAGCCGAGGTCAGCGGCCTCTTCGCGGCAGACTGTAGATTGCATACCGTATGGGGTAGGCATATAGTCGCCCTTCAAGCAGCCCGTGTCCAGGCCCATCCGCAGGGTTTTTCCCCAGCCCGAAGGGGTGCGATCGCCTGCCCGGACACGGCGGACCTCCTTGCCCTGCACCGCCGCGGAAAGGACGCCCCCCGCATGGACCTCTTCGAACACGAAGCCCGAGACCTCTTCGAGAAACACGGCGTACCCGTCCCCCGCGGCCGCGTCGCCGCCGCTCCCGCCGCCGCCCGCGACGCCGCCGTGGCGCTCGGTGGGCCGGTGGTGGTCAAGGCCCAGGTGAAGACCGGCGGCCGGGGCAAGGCCGGCGGCGTCCGCGTCGTGCGCACGGCCGACGACGCCGAGCAGGCCGCCGACGACATCCTCGGCATGGACATCAAGGGGCACACCGTGCACCGGGTGCTCGTCACCGAGGCGAGCGAGATCGCCGAGGAGTACTACGTCTCCTTCCTGCTCGACCGCGCCGGCCGCACGTTCCTGGCCATGGCGTCGACCGAAGGCGGCATGGACATCGAGGAGGTCGCCGCGACGAAACCCGAAGCGCTGCTGCGGGTTCCGGTGCACGCCCAGCACGGAGTGGACGCCGCCGCGGTTGCCGCGGCATTCCCCGCCGACGTCCGGGAGGAGGCCGCGGAAGTCGTCCGGAAGCTGTGGGACGTCTTCGTCGCCGAGGACGCCACGCTGGTCGAGGTCAATCCCCTCGCTCGCACGACGGCCGGGATCGTCGCCCTCGACGGCAAGATCACCCTCGACGACAACGCGGGCTTCCGCCGCTCGGCGTCGTTCGACGATCCCCACGACGGCGATCCGCTCGAGCGGGCAGCGCGAGAGAAGGGCCTCAACTACGTCAAGCTGGACGGCGACATCGGCGTGATCGGCAACGGCGCCGGGCTCGTCATGTCCACTTTGGACGTCGTCGCCGCGGCCGCGACCGCGGCCGGCGCGCGTGGGCCGGCGAACTTCCTCGACATCGGCGGCGGCGCGTCGGCCGAGGTGATGGTGGCCGGGCTGAGCGTGATTCTCGGCGATCCGCAGGTGCGCAGCGTGTTCGTCAACGTCTTCGGCGGCATCACCGCCTGCGACGCCGTGGCGACCGGGATCGTGCGCTCCCTGGAAGTGCTCGGCGAGCGGGCCACGAAACCGCTGGTCGTGCGGCTCGACGGCAACAACGTGGCCGAGGGCAGGCGGATCCTCGAACTGGCCGCGCACCCGCTGGTCACCGTGGTGGCCACCATGGACGACGCCGCCCGCGAGGCGGCGAAACTCGCGATCGCGGAGGTCTGACCTGTGGCCATCTTCCTGGACGAGAACAGCCGGATCGTCGTTTCCGGCATCACCGGCACCGAGGGCGCGAAGCACACCGCGCGGATGCTCGCCGCCGGGACGAACGTCGTCGGCGGGGTCAACCCGCGCAAAGCCGGCCAGCATGTCGAGATCGCCTCCGCGAAGCTGCCGGTGTTCGGCAGCGTCGCCGAGTCGATGGCCGCGACCGGCGCCGACGTCTGTGTGCAGTTCGTGCCGCCGCCGTTCGTCGAGGACGCCGTCGTCGAAGCCGTCGACGCCGGGATCGGCCTGGCGGTGGTGATCACCGAAGGCGTCCCCGTGCACGACACCGCGCGGCTGTGGGCGCACGCCGCCGCCGCGGGCGGGCGGACGCGGATCATCGGGCCGAACTGCCCCGGCGTCATCTCCCCCGGCAAGTCCAACGCCGGGATCATCCCCGCCGACATCACCGGCCCGGGGCGGATCGGGCTCGTCTCGAAGTCCGGCACGCTGACCTACCAGCTCATGCACGAACTGCGCGACATCGGGTTCTCCACCTGTGTCGGGATCGGCGGCGACCCGATCATCGGGACGACGCACATCGACGCCGTCGAGGCGTTCGAGAAGGACCCGGAGACCGACCTGATCGTGCTGATCGGCGAGATCGGCGGCGACGCCGAGGAGCGGGCCGCGGACTTCGTGCGCGCCAACGTGTCCAAGCCGGTCGTCGGTTACGTCGCCGGGTTCACCGCGCCCGAGGGCAAGACCATGGGCCACGCGGGCGCGATCGTCTCCGGCTCGTCCGGAACCGCGGAAGCGAAGAAGACGGCGTTGGAAGCGGCCGGGATCCGCGTCGGCCGGACGCCGAGCGAGACCGCGGCCCTCGCCCGTGAGCTGCTCGGCTGATGGCCGTCACCGACTCGCTCGTGCGGCACGCGCGTGCCCGCGGCCCGGCTTCCGGCCCGAAACGGCCGCGGCTGCGGGTTGCCGTGCTGGCCTGCATGGACGCCCGGATCAGCGTCCACCGGCTGCTCGGGCTCCGGGAAGGGGACGCGCACGTCATCCGCAACGCCGGTGGCGCCGTCACCGACGACGCGATCCGCTCGCTGACGGTCAGCCAGCACCTGCTCGGCACCCGCGAGATCGTGCTGCTGCACCACCACGACTGCGGGATGCGGACGTTCACCGACACGGAGTTCGCGCGGCAGCTGGAAGAGCGCACCGGGATCCGGCCGGGCTGGGCCGCGGAGACGTTCACCGACCCGGCCCAGGACGTCCGGCAGTGCATCGCGCGGCTGCGGGCCGGCCCGTTCCCGCCGCACACCGGCGAGGTGCGCGGGTTCGTCCTCGACGAGCGGACCGGCGCGCTGGACGAGGTGACGTGATGGACCTGCGCCAGCTCGCGGTCGTGGTGGCGGTCGCCGAGGAAGGTGGTTTCACCGCGGCCGCGCTGCGGCTGCACACCGTCCAGTCGACGGTGTCCACGGTCGTCCGGGCGCTGGAACGTGACCTCGGCACGCCGCTGTTCCACCGCACCACGCACCGGGTGGCGCTGACGCCCGCCGGCGAGGCCTTCGTGCCCGCCGCGCGGGCGGCCCTCGTAGCGGTGGAACGGGCCCGGGCGGCGATCTCCCCGGTGCACGGCCGGGTCCGGCTCGGGCTCGTCCCGGGCCTGCTCACCGACGTGCACCGGGTGCTCGCCGGCCTGCGGGACGCGCACCCGGGGCTGGCCGTCGAGGTCCGCCAGCTGGGCCGCGACGAGCCGGCCCACGCCGTCGCGGAGTCCACAGTGGACATCGCTGTGAGCGTGCCGGACCCCGGCGACCCGGCCGCGCCGCCCGGCACACCACTGGCCGGCGAAGAGCTGGTCCTGGTGACGGCTCCGGGCGGGTCGCGTTCGGCGCCGGCCGACCTGTCGGGGCTGGCGCTGGTGGACTTCCCGCGGGGCTGGGCGATCCGGGACGCCGTCGACCGCGCGTTCACCGGCCGCCGGGTCGCCCTCGAGGTCGACGACCTCACCGCCGCGGCCGGGCTCGTCCGCGGCGGGCTGGCGGCGTGTGTCCTCCCGGCCTCGGCGGCGGCGCGGTTCCCCGATCTGACGGTACGGCGGTTCGCGACGTCGCCGCTCTGGCAGCTCGCCGCGATCCACCGGGAGGACCCGCCGGCCGCCGTCGCCGCGGTGCTCGCTCACCTGGGCTGAACCCATGCTGCTGCGCCAGCTCGAATACCTCGTCGCGCTGGCCCGCGAGGGACACTTCGCCCGGGCCGCGCAGGCGTGCCACGTGTCCCAGCCGTCGCTCTCGGCCGGGATCCGGAAGCTCGAACGCGAGCTCGGCACCCAGGTCGTCCAGCGCGGCGCGCGCTATGCCGGGTTGACGCCCGAAGGCGAGCGCGTCCTGCTGTGGGCGCAGCGGATCCTGGCCGAGCGCGACGCGCTGAACGAAGATCTCTCGGCGATGCGCGACAGTCTCTCGGGGGTGCTGCGCGTCGGCGCCATCCCGACCGCGCTCACCGCCATGTCGATGCTCACCGCACCCTTCTGCGAGCGGCACCCGCACGCCCGGGTGACGCTGGAATCGTTGTCCTCGGACGAGATCGCCCGCCGGCTGACCGCGTTCGAGCTCGACGCCGGACTGACCTATGTGGACGAAGAGACGCCGCACGGGCTCCGGTGCGTCCCGCTCTACGAGGAGCGGTACCTGCTGCTGACGCCGTCCGACGGCGAGCTGGCCGGGCGCCGGCTGGTGCGCTGGGCCGAGGTCGCCACGCTACCGCTGTGCCTGCTCATGCCGCACATGCGCAACCGCCGCGTGCTCGACGCGCTGTTCGCCGAGGCCGGCGCCACCGTCGTGCCGGCGATCGAGACGGACACCGTCTCCGCGCTCTACTCCCACGTCGCCACGCACCACTGGTCCAGCGTCATCTCCCACGCGTGGCTGCACCTGTTCGGCGTGCCGCCGGGCATGCGCGTGGTGCCGCTCGAAACGCCGTCGCGGTCGCACCGGATCGGGCTGGTGGTGACGGCGGGCTCGCCCGAGCCGATCCTCGCCCGCGCGCTGCTCGAAGTCGTGCGCGGTGTCGACGTCCGCGGCACCCTCGACGCGTTGTTGCACCGGCACCTCGCCGAGCAGGCCCGATAGCCGGTGCCTATCCCGGGATAGAAACCTTCACGTTGACCCGCTCGTGTGCGCGGAGGACGGTGAAAGTACTTGTCCCGCAACGGAAACATTGGAGTGTGACGCCGTGGCAAAGGTGCTGTGCGTGCTCTACGACGACCCGGTGGACGGCTACCCGAAGACCTACCCGCGCGACGACCTGCCGCGCCTGGACGGCTACCCCGGCGGCCAGACCCTGCCCACCCCGCAGGGTGTCGACTTCACGCCGGGACAGCTCCTCGGCAGCGTCTCCGGCGAGCTGGGGTTGCGGAAGTTCCTGGAGGCACAGGGACACACGCTCGTCGTCACCTCCGACAAGGACGGCGACGACTCGGAGTTCGACCGCGAGCTCGCCGACGCCGAGATCGTGATCTCCCAGCCGTTCTGGCCCGCTTACCTCACCGCCGAGCGGATCGCGCGGGCGCCGAAGCTGAAGCTGGCCGTCACCGCTGGGATCGGCTCGGACCACGTCGACCTCGACGCGGCCATCGCCCACGGCGTCACGGTCGCCGAGGTCACCTACTGCAACAGCATCAGCGTGGCCGAGCACGTCGTGATGATGATCCTCTCGCAGGTGCGCAACTACCTGCCGTCGCACCAGGTCGTACTGGACGGCGGCTGGAACATCGCCGACTGCGTCGCACGCTCCTACGACGTCGAGGGCATGCACATCGGCACGGTCGCGGCCGGGCGGATCGGCACCGCCGTGCTGCGGCGGCTGGCGCCGTTCGACGTCCACCTGCACTACACCGACCGGCACCGGCTGCCGGCCGAGGTGGAGCGGGAGCTGAACCTGACCTTCCACCCGAGTGCCGCGGACCTGGTGCCGCACTGCGACGTCGTGACGATCAACGCGCCGCTGCACCCGGAGACCGAGGGCCTGTTCGGCGACGAGCTGATCGCGTCGATGAAGCGTGGCGCGTACCTGATCAACACGGCGCGGGCGAAGATCGCCGACCGCGACGCCGTGGTCCGCGCGCTCGAGAGCGGGCAGCTGGCCGGGTACGCGGGCGACGTCTGGTACCCGCAGCCCGCGCCGGCCGACCACCCGTGGCGGACGATGCCGTACCAGGGCATGACGCCGCACATCTCCGGGTCGTCGCTCTCGGCGCAGGCGCGCTACGCGGCCGGGACGCGCGAGATCCTGGAGGACCACTTCGGCGGGTCGCCGATCCGCGACGAGTACCTGATCGTCGACGGCGGCAAGCTCGCCGGCACCGGCGCGCACTCCTACTCGACGCGCTGAGCGGGTTCCGGTGGGCGGGACACGTCCCGCCCACCGGCCGCTACGCCGTGGGCAGCAACGACTTCGGCCGGCCGGGCTGGGTGAGGCGTCCGGTGAGCAGCGCCCCGGCGAGGCTCAGCACCCCGGCGACGGCGAACGCGCCCAGCAGGCCGACCGCGGCGAGCCCGACCCCGACGACCGCGCCGACGGCCTTGGCGCTGTAGAGGACACCGAAGTTCTGCAACGCCGATTCCTCGCCGAAGTACTCGCGCACCAGGCCGATCAGCAGTGTGTAGCAGCAGCCGTTGCCGAGCCCGGCCAGCGCGACACCCAGCAGCAGCCCGACGGTGTGGCGGTGTTCGCCCGAGTAGTAGAGGACGAACTGCGCGACGCCGCCGGCGAGCAGGGCCAGGCGCAGGATCCGGCGGCGGCCGAGCCGGTCGGCGAGGCGGCCGATGAGCAGGCGGCCGGACCCGGTGGCCGCGGCGAGCAGGGCCAGCGCGGCCGCGGCGAGCCCGGGACCGCTGCGCTCGGCCACGAACGTCGCCAGGTAGGCGAGATCGAACAGCAGCACGGCGGCGGCGAGCACGACCACGAGGTACAGCGCGAGGGTGGTGCCGCTGCGGAACAGCTCGGCGGGCCGGTAGTGCCGGATCGCCGGGTGCCGGTTGTGCGCCCTGTCCAGCGCCCAGGTGCGCGGCTCCGGCGTCGCGGGCCACCAGTGCCGCGGCGGGTAGCGCAGCAGGGCGCCGCACCCGGCGATCACGACGAGCACCACGGCGGCGGTCCCGTCGAGCAGCGCCGGCCGGACGTCCGGGAGCAGCGCGGCCAGCACGACGAACGGCACGCTGCCCCAGGCGAACGCGCCGCTGACGACGCCGGCGCTCGGGCCGGAGCGGTCCGGGAACCAGGCCAGCACGGCGCCGACGCAGGTGGCGTAGACGAGGCCGGTGCCGAGCCCGCCGAGCACCGAGTAGCCGAGGAACACGGTGAGCAGGCTGCCAGCGTGGCCGAGCGTGACCAGCCCGGCGGCGCACAGGACCGCGCCGAGGCCCATCGCCGCGGGGGCGGGCAGCACCCCGCGTTCGCGCAGCCACGCGGCCGGGAAGGCGATGCCGGCCTGGCAGATCGCCCAGAGCGCGAAGGTCAGGACGATCGCGCCGGACGTCCAGCCGTGCGCCCGGCTCAGCTCGGGCACGATCGCGCCGAAGCCGTACTGCTGCACGCCGGCGGCAAGCATGCCCGCCGCGGCCAGCCAGGTGATCCGGCCACGCGGCCGGCCCAGCAGCTCGAGGTCGGTCTCCCCGACCCGGTACCGCCGTCCGTAGACATCCCGGAGCTCGCGGACCTCGGACATCACGACCACCACCCGTTCGACTGCCGATTGTATGCAGTATGGAGTAGTCCGATTGTGCGCTCCGGTGGCCTGGATGTCCACAGACAGGAACCGATCGGCGGCCTGAGTGCGGATTCGGACGCTCTTGCCCGGCACGGGCGCGGGTTTCGCACGCGATTCGTTGCGGCGCAGGGATTCCGGCGGCGGCCGACAGGCCAGGCCGAGGAGGGAAGGCGGCCCGGTGGCCATCGAGGGAGGAGGCGGCCACCGGGCCAGTGCTCCGGCGCGGTACCGGCCGCGCGGAGCACTGACAGTCTGGCCAGCGGAGACCCCCTCCGACAAGCCTTTCGGCGCCTGGGAAAGTGTCAGGTTCCCTTCGATCACCGCAGGCCGGGCCGTCCCGGCGGCCGACTCGGTCACACGGAGAGAGCGGCAGACTTCGGTCCGATACGAGGGGCGGCACCCCACCGCGCCGGGCCATGTCCGACAGTGCTGTGTCGGCCGTTCCGGTCGCCGCGTCGGGCGATCCGGTCAGCACGATGGCCGTTCACGAATGGACGAGCCGCGGGCCAACGGCCACCCCGGTGACCGACAGGCCGCCCACCGGCTGAGCGGCGGGCGGGGCGCGCAACTCGGGGCGGCCACGCGGCCCGGCGCGGAGCACTCGAGCGGCGGGAGAGGCACGCATCGGAGCAAGTCAGTCGAGCACCATCGCCGCCGGGCGCCTCGGCGAGCGATCGGCTTTGCACGCCGCACAACTCAATCACCCGGCGACATAAGAGAAACAGCCGGATACCGACCAGGACGCGCGCCACCGATGGCGCTTCCCCGGTCGGCGTCCGGCTCCCGGAAGTTCGGCCGCGCTCGGGTGACCGGCGCCCCCAGGCGCCGGACCCGTTGCGCGGCAGGCGATCCGTGTCAGACGGACCGCGTCAGGCCTTCTTGCGGGTCGCGCGCTTGCGGGCCGGCTTGGCTTCGGCCGGCTCGGCCGCAGCGGCCTGGTGCTCCTCGAAACCGGCGATGATCTCGCTGGAGAGACGGCCTCGCTCGGCCACCTCGTAGCCGTTGTCCTGCGCCCACTCGCGGATCTGCCGGTTGCGCTCGCGGTCGGTGCCCGAACTCGCCGCGCCCGTCAGCGACTGCCCCGTCGCGAGCCGGACCTTGCGGCCGCCGATGCGCCGTGCGGCGCCGACGTAGCGGGCGAGCTCGTCCCGCAGCGCCGAAGCGTTCTCCTCGGAGAGGTCGATCTCGAAGCTCACCCCGTCGAGGGCGAAGGGGACGGTCTGGTTCGCCTCGCTCCCGTCGAGATCGTCCACCATCTCGACGTGCACCCGTTGCGCCATGGTTCGTCGTTCCTCATCTTCTCCAGAACACGGTCGGACAGACCCTAACCTGTCGAATCCCGTCCGGCACGCGGGGCGTCCACAATGGCCGCCCGGACCCCGGGACCGCCCGTGTACAGACGTGATCGCAACCTAGTCGGAATGGGCCTGATCTTGTAGAAATTCGGTTTTCGTGATATGCTCGAAATCAAATCGGTACCGTTGCGGGATGACTTCGCCCGATTCTCCCGTCAATGCGCCCGGCGTCAGCCGCACAGCGTTCACCGCGGCCGCCGCGCGAGCCGCACATTTGCTGGTCGACGCCGCACCGCCGCTCTTCTCGGACCCGCTCGCGGCGCCGTTGCTCGGCGCCCGCGCCGAAGAACTGCTGGCGTATCACCGGCTCCACGGTACCCACCCGATCCTCGCCGGCGCGCGAGCCGAGGCCGTCTGCCGCAGCCGGTTCACCGAAGAACGTCTCCTGCGCGTCAATTCCGGTATAGACCAGTATGTGATTCTCGGCGCCGGACTCGATTCCTTCGCCTATCGGACACCGCCCGGCCGGTTCCGCGTGTTCGAAGTCGACCGGCCCGCGACGCAGGCCGCCAAACGGGAACTCCTGGACGCAGCCGGCATCGCCGTGCCGGCTTCGGTGATCTTCGTCGCGGTCGACTTCGAAACCGATGCGCTCCGCGACCGGCTCGTCCAGAGTGGACTCGACCCGCGCCGTCCCGTGTTCGTCAGCTGGCTCGGAGTCACCATGTACCTGACCCGGGCGGCGATTCTGGCCACGTTGACGGTTCTCGGCGGTTTCGCCCCCGGCTCGGAAATCGTGGCCGACCACCTGCTCCCCGCGGAACTGCGCGACGCGGCCGGAAACGCCTACGCCGAAGCCGTCGCGCCGATGGCCGCCGAAGAGGGTGAGCCGTGGCACACCTTCCTCTCCCCCGCCGCCATGGCGGAGCTCCTGCGCGGCAACGGTTTCGAAGTGGTCGAACAGGCCGCTCAGCACGAGTGCGCCGGTTCGGGGGCCTGGAATCGCGACGACGCCCTGAAGCCGAGCCGGCTTTCCCACCTGACGCACGCGCGCATTCCCCTGTCGCGACGGGAAAGCTGAACACTTTCCCGTCGCGACGTCGATCTTCTCTGTCAATCGGGCAGTAGCGGCATCTCCGGCTCGTCCGGACGGCCCAGCAGCACGGCGCGGGTGACCGACGCCTTCCCGAAGCGGTCCCGCACCGAGTCGAGCGCCGAGTCCAGCTGGGTGGCCCGCCGGCGCTCGAACGGGAGGGCCAGCTGGACGTGGTCGTCGTCGGTCAGGTTGGACAGCGACGCGCCGAGCAGCGTGATCCCGCGGTCGGCGATCAGCGGCAGCGCGGCCTCGAGGAGCTCGCGCGCGGCCGCGAGCAGCCGGCCGGTGCCCTCGGTCGGCTCGTTCAGCGTGCACGAGCGCGTCGCCCGGGTGAAGTCGGCGAAACGCAGGCGGAGGGTCACCGTGCGGCAGATGCGGTGGGCCGCGCGCAGCCGCCGGGCGATGCGGTCGATCAGGGCCACGAGGACGACGTCCAGCTCGGCCGGGGTCCGCCGGCCGCGGCCGAGGGCCCGCTGCGCACCGATCGAACGGCGCCGCACCCCCGTCTCGACGAGGCGGGGGTCGCGGTTGTGCGCCAGCTCGTGCAGGTGCCGCCCGGCGCCCCGGCCCAGCAGGCCGGCGAGGTCCACCGGTTCGGAGGCGGCCAGCTGGCCCACGGTGACGATGCCCCGGGCCCGCAGCTTCTCCTCGGTCACCTTCCCGACGCCCCACAGCGCGCCGACCGGGAGCGGGTGCAGGAACTCCATCTCCGCGTCGTGCGGCACGACGAGCAGGCCGTCCGGCTTCGCCACCCGGCTGGCGACCTTGGCGAGGAACTTCGTCCGCGCGACGCCGACGGTGATCGGCAGCCCGGCCCGCTCGGCGACCGCCTGCCGCAGCCGCTGGGCGACGGCGCTCGGCCGTCCGGCGATCCTGGCCAATCCGCCGACGTCGAGGAAGGCTTCGTCGATCGAAATCCCTTCCACCAGCGGCGTGGTGTCGCGGAAGACCTCGAACACCGCTTTGCTGGCGGCGGAGTAGGCGGACATCCGCGGCGGCACGACGACCGCGTGCGGGCACAGCCGCCGGGCCTGCGCGCCGCCCATCGCGGTACGCACGCCGTAGGCCTTGGCCTCGTAACTCGCGGCCAGCACCACCCCGCCGCCGACGATGACCGGGCGCCCCTTCAGCCCCGGGTCGTCGCGCTGCTCGACCGACGCGTAGAAGGAGTCGAGGTCGGCGTGGAGGATGGGGCCCTCGGCGGTCATAGAACATATGTTCGCATACCCGCGCGCCGAAATCCGCCCGTCCGTCCGCCGCCACCGTTGTGCCGCTGGCCGAAACCGGGCGTTTTCCCGGTTGTCCGCGGCGCGTGACCGCGCCCACACTCGAAGGCGTCGACCTACCGGAGCTTGGGAGCGAAATGACCGAGAAGTGCCGCTGCGGCGACCACCACGCGTGGGCCGGGCCGAGCCCGCAGGACCGGCCGGCCGCGCCGCGGCAGCCGCTGCTGGCGTCGACGCTGGCCCGCGAGGACCGGGTGGAGGACGCCGGCGGGCTCGACCCGACCGACCGGGTCACCTGCCGGACGCACCGCCGCTGGCTGCACGAATGCGTCTCGTCCCCGGTGCACGCCAACTCCGCGATCGGCTACCGCTGGTGCCGCCGGTGTGACCACCAGGCCCTGGTCGCGGTGGACGAGCTCACCGGCGAGGTCACCATCAGCTGCGGGCTCTGCGGCCACAGCCCGCGCAGCCGCGCGAACGACGAGCTGGTCGCGCTGTGCCGCCGCAGCCTCGCACTGGCCCGCGCGAGCCGGTTCCCGGAAAGCGCCGCGGCCTGACCGAGTCCCGTTCCGAGGTACCCCGCTGGTCCGCGCGCCTGTTCTGCCGCGGACGGCGGCCGGACCCGTCGCACTGCCATGATGCGAGGGTGCCCCGACCCGGAACCACCGCGCTGGTGATCCTGCTGCCCGCCGCCGAGCCCGTCCTGGCCGCGGCCCGGCGCACCGCCCCCGAACTGGTCCGCCCCGGCCTGCCCGCGCACGTCACGGCGCTGTATCCGTTCCTGCCCGCGGGCGAGGTGACCGACGAGGTCCTCGACGCCGTGCGCGACCTCGCCGCCGCCGTCGCGCCGATCGGCGTGCCGCTCACCGAACTGGTCACCGCACCGGGCTTCTCGGCGGTCCCGGTGCCCTCGCTGCAACCGATCGCCGACGCCGTCTGCGCGCGCTGGCCGGACGTCCGGCCCTACGGCGGCCGGTTCGGCCCGACACCCGCCGCTCACCTGACCGTCGCGATGGGCGGCGGCGACGCCGACCTCGAGCGGGTCGCGGCCGCGGTCCGGCCGCTGCTCCCGCTGGACGCCCGCGCGGAGGCCCTGCACCTGGTCGCCCTCGACGACGACGGCTGGGAAACGCGGCTCACCGCGCCGTTCGGCGCCTGACTCAGCCGGCGGTGCCGCTCCGGAAGGCCCGGGCGATCGCCCGCAACCGCGCGACGTCCGCGGCGAACGGTTCCGTTTCGGCGACCGGCGGCACGGTCTCCCCCGGCTCGTCCGGCAGGGCACGCACCAGCCGCGCCGCCGCCGGGGCCGCCAGCTCCGGCGTCACCCCGGCGAGGATCAGGCCGTCGTTGGTCTCGCTCATCGCCGTCAGCAGCCGCTCGCGGCGCGACGGGCCGCCCGGGTCGATGCGGACGATCTCCGGGAACCGGCGGGTGAGGTGCGCGCGCAGCGGCCGGAGCAGGCGCAGGGTCCGCGCGTCACGGCGGCCGGCCACCAGCCCCGGAACGGCCGGGATCGTCAGCCCCAGCACGATCAGCAGTACCGACACCGCCGGGAAACCGACGTCGAGCGCGCACGGCAGGGTCGAGAACGGCCCACCGCACAACGCCTTCGCCGGGTGGTCCGACTGCAGCGCCTTGATCGTCGCGACGACCTTCCCGCCGAGGTAGGCGACGGCGAACGCGGACGCCAGCAGCAGCAACGTGAGCCCGGCGCGCAGCGCGCCGCCGCTCGCGCGGATCGTCACGGCCGACACGATCCCGATGTCGATCACCGCGAACCCGAGGTAGACGGTGTAGGCGAAGACGTAGACGACCAGCGTCGGGTGGGTCCGGTACAACTCGTCGAACAGGCCGACGCCGCGCGGCAGGTCCGAGGTGCTGAAGAACGTCACCACCAGCACGGTCAGCGCCGCGGCCAGGGCGACGAGCCGGGTGCGCCGGCCGCGGTCCCGGGTGCCGCTGATCTCCGCGACGGTCAGCCCGATCCCGTACGCGGCCACCATCGTCGCGAGGTTCGAGAGCAGCCGCCCGAGGCTCGGGTACAGCTCGCTCTCCACCACCTGGGCGCGGTTGGACAGGAAGCAGAACGCCGCGCCGAGCGCGATGAGCGAAACGGCCAGCCCGGTGCCCGCGCCGGTCCGCCGCGCCCGCACGGCGCGCCAGATCCCGGCCACCAGTGCGAAGAACCCGACCCCGAGGAACAGAATGTCGATCACGGGACAGGACTATCCCAGCAACGCCGCCAGCCGCCGGGCCTGGTCCGCCGCACGGCCGGACGCACCCGGCTGCACGGCGGGTGGTTCGCTCGTCGCGGCGCTCATCAGCAGCACGGCGATCAGCTCGGCCTCGTACTCGTCCCGGCCGTTCGTCACGCGCGTGAGCAGGTGCGACAACGCCTGGGGCGCCAGATCCGGGGCGAGCTCGGCCGCCTCGGACTCCGCCAGCAGGCAGCTGCCGGTGTGCGCGCACAGCATGTGGGCGAGCTCGTGGGCGATGATGTGGTCCTGGTGCAGCGCCGAGGTGTGCTCGGAGTAGGCGATCAGGTCGTAGTCCGGGCGGGCCTGCCAGGCGCCGGACGGCTGGCCGGGGCGGTAGGCCACCGGTACGAGGTCGATCTCCCGGCCGCGCCACGCTTCGAGGCCGTCGACCCAGCGGTTCATCGACCACGGCCGCGGCAGCGGGACGGCGGTGAGCACCGCCCGCACCCGGGCGCGGGCCCCGGCTCGGAGCGGCGTCAGGCCGTGCGCGTCGATGGGCCCTCCCCGCTGAGCGGGCGCCAGCCGGGTGCACCGGGGCGCGATCACGGACGACGTCATCGTAGCCGACCGGTCACCGCGCGCACGTCACTCCGGCTTCCGGCGCCGGCCCTCGCGGCGGCGGGTCTCGTCGTAGCTGCCGAGCTGGTCGATCAGGGCGGTCACGGTCTCGCGGTCCCGCGGCGAAAGCTGCATCGCCCGCTGCGCCATCTTCCGGGCCTCGCCGTCGCGCCACGCCACGACGTCCTCGACCTGCCGGTCGACCTGGCCGGCGACCTCGTCGTCGAAGAAGTAGGTCACCGGCACGCCGAAGAACTGGGCCAGCGCCTGGATGTGGGACCGCTTGGGGTCCTTGCGCGCGCCGACGGCGAGCTGCTGCACGTGGGTCGCCGACATCGTGACGCCGGTCTGCTCCGCGACGCCGTGCGCGATCTCCCGGTAGGAGTACGGCTTGCGATCCGGCGGGTGCACGGTCGCGATCAAGTGCGCCAGCCGTTCGGCGAAACTGCGCTCCTCGCTCACCGCACACCACCCTCGACCATGAAACGTGACACCACCCAGCCTAGCTGTCCCGAAAACTTGACACAGCATGTACCGGGAAGACTACGATACCGACGGTAGGTGTTTCGGAAACGGAACACCAGCCCGGGCCGGTCCGGCGGCCGCGAGGTGACTCACGTGGCCGCTGGGGGTGGCCACGCGCCGAACCCGCGGCCCCGTACCGGCCCTTCTCCGTTCAGCACCCGGGCGAGGTTCGTGAGGTCTTCCCGCGGCCGCGGCAGCCCGTCGAGATCTCCACGTACAGCCCGCGATCCGCGGGGATGTCGCCGTCGTCCGGGCCGATCCGGGTGATGTGGTCGCAGGCGTCCGTCCCGGCCGCCTGACGCAGCCGCACTTCGACGGCGCCGGCCTCCCGCAGGTCCTCGCGGATCAGTTGCGGGCGAAGGTCGGTCGCGCCCGGATCCCCGGTGATGTTGGCGTGGGGCGGGCGGGTCCGGTCGAGACTGAGCACGTCCGGCTCGAACCGCGCTTCGGGCGGCCTGGCCCGGCCGAAGAACCAGGCGACGAAGCCAACGAGGCCGCCGATCCGGAAGAAGGGGCACGGCGGCGCGTGGGGACGGCGGCACAAGTGCCGCCGTCCCCACGGATCCGGGGCGGTGGTCCCCGCCGGATCGGAGGGACCACCGCAGGTCGTCAGCTCCGGTAGACGCCGAACTCGTACAGCGAATACCCGTACGCCGTGCCGCGCTGGGTGGCGTTCACCCGCACGTACCGGGCCGTGGCCGAGACCGCGAGGTCGTCGGCCCCGCCGTCCCCGGTCGTGGTGCCGTAGACCGAGCGCCAGTTCGCCGCGTCGTCACTGACCTGGATCTCGTACGCCTTGCCGAACGCCGACTCCCAGACCAGCTGGACGTGGTTGAACGCCTGCCGGCTGCCCAGGTCGACCTGCAGCCACTGCGGGTCCGCCCACGCGCTCGCCCAGCGCGTCGCCGAGTTGCCGTCCGTCGCGGCCTGCGGCGGGTAGGGCGCGCCGGGGCCGTCGGCCTGGTAGGTCGACGCCGTCGTCGCCGCGCCGCGGGCCAGGTTGGTGCCCGGCACCGGCGGCGCGACCACGCGCAGCGAGCGCGTCTCGATGCCGACGTTGCCGTGCCCGTCGCGGGCGTAGAGGTAGATCTTCCAGACGCCCAGGTCCTGCGGCGCGGTGACGGTGAACGTGCCGGTGCCGGTGAACTGCGCCGGGATCAGGCCCCCGGCGTTGTTGATGTACTTGCTGTTGTAGCCCATGGTGTAGGTGATCGGGTCACCGTCCGGATCGGACACGTTCGCCGTCACGGTGAAGGTGCCGCCGGCCGGGACGTCGGTGGTGCGGCTGAGGTTCATCGACGAGATCACCGGGGGCGTGTTGCCGCCGGTCTGTCCACTGTAGATCTTGCGGACGGCGTACCACGAAAGCCGTTTCTCGTTGCCCGTGGTGATGTTGAACCAGACGCCGCCGAAGTCGCCTTCGCTGCCGTAGTGGAACAGCGTCGCGCCGAGCGCCACGCCGCGGTGGGCCAGCACGCAGTTCCAGGCGTTGGTGTAACCGTCGCGCTTCTGCTGGTCGGTGGGCTCGGTGGGGACGCCGTTGACGTCGTTCGGGACCTCCCACTCGCCGGCCGGGCCGGTCTCGGTGATGATGTAGGGCTTCGTGTAACCGCCGTTGATCCAGTCCTGCTTGACCTGGCAGACCTGGGCGTAGGAGTTCACCGAGTACAGGTCGAGATTCGGGGTGTAGGCCTTGTAGTACGGCCACGCGCCGGTCCAGGCGTCGGTCGAGGTCACCGGGTGGTTGGTGTCGATCGCGTGGATCGCCTGCGCGGCCTGGTCGACGAACCGGGCGTAGGCGATGCGGTTCTGCTCCAGGAGCGTGCCGGAGTAGCAGTTCTGCATGCCGAGGATCGACTCGTTGCCGACGTTCCACATGAGCACGCCGGCGTTGCCCTTGTAGGCGTTGACCCACTTCTGGATTTCGCCGAGCATCGTGTTCTTGTAGGTCGTGTCGGTGGTGTAGTCCACGCAGCCGCCGCTGCCCGGACCGCCGCCCGGCTGCAGCCAGAAGCCGGCGACGACCTTGATGCCGTTGGCCGCGGCGGCGTCCAGCAGCGCCTGGCTGCTGCCGTCGGTGCCCCAGGTGCGGACGGTGTTGACGCCGATCGAGTGCAGCTCCGGCATCCGCGCCGATGCTTCGCTCACCGGTGGGCCCCAGGTGAGGCCCTTGACGGTCCACGGCTGGCCGTCGACGCTCAGCTGCCAGTTGCCCTGGCTGCCGGTCACCTTGGTGACGCCGGGGCCGCCCGGCGTCGTCGTGCCCGGGGTGCCGCTGACCTGGAACTCCCAGAGCGAGTAGCCGTAACCGCCGACGCGGTGGGTGCCGTAGAAGCGCACGTACCGGCCGTGGCCGGTGACGGCGAGGTTCTGGACGCCGCCGGTCGCGGTGGTCGTGCTGTACACGGTCTGCCAGGACGCGGCGTTGTCGGAAACCTGGATCTCGTACGCCGTCGCGTAGGCCGATTCCCAGTTCAGGGTCACCTGACTGATGTCGGCGGCGGTGCCGAGGTCGACCTGCAGCCACTGCGGGTCGCTCCAGGCGCTGGCCCAGCGGGTGCCCGCGTTGCCGTCGACCGCGGCGGACGCCGGCGTCGAGGCGCCCTCGCTGCTGGAGGCGGTCACGGGTCTGCCTTGGGATAGCAACGTCGCGGCGTGTGCCGGGGTCGGGCCGGCTAGCAGGCCCAGCACCAGCAGGACCACGAGTGCCGGGACGGCACGAAGGGGCAACGGTCGGTCCACGATGACTCCCGCGCGAAAGGGGACGGAGGTTGGAGAGCGCTCTCCGGCACGGCCGATGGTTCGTCACGGCGGCCCGCGTTGTCAAGCTTCTCGTCCCGAACCGGACAATCGCTTCCCGGCGTCGAATGCGGGGGTGCTCCTTGACAGGGTGGCAACGCGGTGCGCATGCTCTTGGAGAGCGCTCTCCCATTCCTCAGGCACCCTCACCGTGGAGGACCCTTGGTATCAAAAGCCGCGCTCCTCGCCTGCACCGCCGCCACCGTGCTGGCAGGCGCCTTCCTGACCGCGGCGACGTCGTCGCCGGCCGTAGCCGACAACCTGGTGACCCACCACGAGTTCCAGGTCAACTGCTCCCCCAGCCACCACCAGCCGGACGACCCGATCGTCTTCCCCGGGCTGCCCGGCGCGTCGCACGACCACACGTTCATCGGCAACAAGACCACCAACGCGAACACGACGCTGGCGTCGTTGCAGCAGTCGGGCGTGGGCAACACGACCTGCCTGGCGCCGGACGACCTGTCGGCGTACTGGTTCCCGACGGTCTACAACGGCAACCAGGTGATCCTGCCGAACTTCGCGCAGGTCGTGTACTACAAGTCCGGCATCCTCGACTACACCAGGGTCGTGCCGTTCCCGCCCGGCCTGCGTTACGTGGCCGGGACGGTCACGGCCACGCAGGACCAGTTCCAGAACGCGCCCGGCGCGATCGAGGGCTGGGAGTGCGGGGACAGCTTCCACAACTGGGACATCCCGGTGCAGTGCACGCCGGGCAGCCAGCTGAACATCCGGTACCAGGCCCCGAGCTGCTGGGACGGCGTCCACCTGGATTCCGCCGATCACAAGAGCCACATGGCGTACCCGGACAAGACGACGCTGACGTGCCCCGCCGACCACCCGGTCGCGGTGCCGATGCTGGAGTTCAAGATCGCGTTCCCGGTCAGCGGTGACATGTCCGGCGTCCACCTGGCCAGCGGGCGCGGGTATTCGTGGCACTACGACTTCTTCAACGCGTGGGACCCGCCCACCCTCGCCGCGCTGGTCACGCACTGCATCAACGGCGGGCTCCAGTGCGACCCGCGCGGGTTCGACGTCTACAAGCCGGACCGCGGGGGCGTCCTCGGTCCGAACTACCGGCTGCCCGGCCGGCCGTGAGGCGGACGGCGCCGGTGCTCGCGGCGGTGGTGGTGGCGATGTCCATGGGCGGGTGTGCCACCACCGCCGTGCCGGCGGCCCCGGCGCCGCCGCCCGGCCCCGGGTCGGGTTCCGGGTCCGGGGCGTTCAACCCGACCGACATCGCGTGGTTGCAGCTGACCGTGCCGATGACGGAGAACGCCGTCACCGCGGCCCACCTCGCGGTGGACCACGCGGCGAGCACCGCCGTGCGGTCCGCCGCGTCGGCCCTCGAGCCGTCCCAGGACGGGTTCCTCACCCGCCTGCGGGCGGCTCGCGACCGGGCGGGGTTGCCCGCCGGGAACGTCCACAGCGGACACCGGATGCCAGGGATGATCACCGACGCCGACCTGGTCGCGCTCCGGACCAGCCACGGCGGCGACTTCGACCAGCGGCTCGTCGCGTTGCTGCGGGCCCACTCGAAGCAGATCGTGGTGCTGGCGAAGGGCGAACAGACGTCCGGCACCGACCCGGCGACCCGGGCGCTGGCCGGGGAACTCGCCGCCGCCGCGACCCGGGAAGGGGAAGTCCTGGATCGGACGAGCTGACCGGAGACCACCGCCCGGCCCCACTGCCGGGCCCCGGCCGGCCACGGGAGCGGCCCGGCCGGGCGAGCGGATTCCGGTGCAGGTACTCGGCGACGAGTGGCGGCAACCCGCCACTCGTCGCCGAGTTGCCGCCACACCAAAGTTCCCCCGCCGACCCGACCGGCCGACCCGCGTACCCAGAGGGTCGGCTCGCGTACCCAGGGAGTCGGCTCGCGTACCTGGACGGTCGGTTCACGTGCCTGGAGAGTCGGCTCGCGTGTTCGGGGAGTCGACACCTGTGATTAGAGGGACGACACGGCAAGGCGAACTCGGGCAGCGTGTCGTCCGGCTGGGTACGCGAACCGACTCTCTGGGTACGTGAGCCGACTGGCTAGGTACGCGAGCCGACCCTCTGGGTACGTGTGTCGTCCGTCTGAGTACGCGTGTCGTCCGGCGGGGTGCGCGGGGCGACTGGCTGGGTACGGGTCGGCGGGTCAGGCGGAGTCTCGGACTACCAGTTCCGGGTCGAAGATCACCGATTCCGCGCGCAGCGCGGGGTTCGCCATGCGGTCCAGGACCATCCGCGCCATCGCCGCGCCCATGGCCTCGACCGGCTGGCGGATCGTGGTGAGGCGGGGGCGGCAGCTCAGGGCCACCTGGCTGTCGTCGAAGCCGATGACCGCGATGTCGTCCGGGACCCGGCGCCCCGCTTCGGCAAGCACCGACAACGCGCCGTACGCCATCAGATCATTGGCCACGAACACGCCGTCCAGGTCCGGCTCGGTCGCCAGCAGCCGCTCCATCGCGAGTTCGCCGCCGTGCTGGGTGAAGTCGCCCTCGGCGACCGCCACATACGCGTGGCCGTGGCGGGCCATCGCGTCGCGGAAGCCCGCCAGGCGGTCGTGGCCCGCCGGGGTGCCGCCCGGGCCGGCGATCGTCGCGACCCGGTGGCAGCCGCGGGAAACGAGCCGGTCCGCCGCGATCCGGGCGCCGTCCTGGTGGGCGACGTCGACGTAGCACACCGGTGCCGGGCGGGCGGGCCGCGCGAACAGCGCCGTCGGGACGCCCGCCTCGGTCAGCACCAGCGGCAACGGGTCCTGGTCGGGCGCCAGCGAAATCAGCAGCACCCCGCTCACCTGTTCCTGCCGCAGCTTCGCCACGAGCGAGGCGCGTTCGTCCTCGCTGTCGACGAGCATCAGCAGCGGGTGCCGGCCGTGCGGGCGCAGGTGCGCGACGACGCCCTCGACGACCCGGCCGAAGAACGGGTCGCCGAACACCCCGCCGGTGAAGGCCTCGGCGTCCACGTGCCGCTCGGGTTCGGACACCACCAGCGCGATCCCGCCGGTGTGCCGCGTGACCAGGGACCGCGCGGCCCGGTTCGGCACGTACCCGGTGTCGGCGATCGCGCGTTCGACGGTTTCGCGCAGCTTCGGGTCGACGTTGCGCACGCTGTTGACCACGCGCGACACCGTGGCGCGCGAGACACCGGCGACCCTCGCGACGTCTTCGAGGGTCGGTGGCGCCGGAGGCGGATGCGTCGTCACCCGTTCTTTGTAGCACGCTGTGAGAGCGCTCTCCCAGTCTTCGGCCGACAACACGATGACAAATGTCATGAGCGCCCGGTGCGGGACGGCACTGCCCTCCCGGAGCCCGCGCGACGAGCATTTCCGGGGCAAGCACTCCGATCCGCACCGGGGAGATCCCATGACCGTCCAGACCGCCGCGCCGGCCTTCCGCCGCGTGCTCGCCCTCATCGGCACCTACCTCGCCGTCAGCGTCCTCACGCTCGGCGTGATCGTCCTGTTCCGCGACAACCCCACGATGGTGACCGACGCCGTCTGGGTGCGCGCCACGATCGTCGTCGGCAGCGCGCTCCTGACCCTCTCGTTCGCCCGACGGGCGGCGCGCGGCTCGACGAAGGCGTTCCTGCGGCTGCGGATCGTCTCGGCCGTGATGCTGGTGGCGGTCGCCGTCATCGTCGCGCTGCCGGGCGCGTTCCCGGTGTGGCTGCGGATCGAGCAGGCGGTCTGCGGGCTGCTGCTGCTCGGCGTCGCCGTGCTGGTGAACGGCCGCGAGCTGCGGTCGCGGTTCGCGGCCCGGTGAGGCCGGGCGCGGTAGCGTGCCGCTGATGAACGACTCGACGGCGCCCGCCGACGCGCAGCGGTGGGTGCGCGGCTGGCGGCGGCTGGTCCTCGACGCGGGCCTGCTGGCCTTCCCGATCGTCACCGTTCCCGGCGTGCTGGAGCACTCGAGCGGCGCGGCCGCGGTGGCCGGCTGCGCGATCGTGGCCGCCTTCGCCGTCGCCTACGTCGTGGGCGCGGTCGCGGCCGCCCGCCGCACGTGGCGGCGGTACTGGATCTCCCTCGGGATCTGCACGGTGCTGTTCGCCGCGGCGCTCCCCTTCGCCCACGGAGAAGCCTTCTTCCTCGCCGCGGTCGTCGTTTCGCTGGTCGCGCCGCGCATCGGCCGCTACGCCCCGGCGCTGGGCGCCGTCGTCGCCCTGGCCGCCGTCCTGGTCCCGTGGGCCGTGCCGTCGTGGCGGGCCGAACCGGGCTGGCCGCAGGCGATCGCCCTCTTCTTCACCGTGCTCGTGGTCTACGCCTTCGCCGAAGCCATCCACGCCAACATCGCCCTCGTCGAGGCCCGCGCCGAGGTCGCGCGGCTGGCGTCGGAGGCCGAGCGCACCCGGATCGCGCGCGACCTGCACGACCTGCTGGGCCACTCGCTCACCGCGATCACCGTCAAGAGCACCCTGGCGCGCCGGCTCATCGCCACCGAGACCGAGCGCGCGAGCGAGGAGATGTCCGCCGTCGAGACGCTCGCCCGTCAGGCGCTGACCGACGTCCGGGCCGCCGTCTCGGGCTACCGGGACGTCACCCTCGCCGGGGAGCTGGCTCGCGGCCGCGAGCTGCTGCGCGCGTGCGGGGTCACCGCGGACCTGCCTACCGCCGTCGACGTCGTCGGCCCGGACCACCAGGTCCTGTTCGGCTGGGTCGTGCGCGAAGGCCTCACCAACGTGGCCCGCCACGCCCGCGCGACCCGCTGCACCGTCACGCTTTCCGCGTCGTCGGTCGAAGTGCTCGACGACGGCGTCGGCGGCCGGAGCACCGAAGGCAGCGGGCTCGCGGGGCTCCGCGAACGGGTCGCCGACGCAGGCGGGCGCGTCGAGGCGGGGCCGGCGAACCCACGGGGCTGGCGGCTGGCCGTGTCCCTGACCCCGGCGGAGGTGCCGTGACCGTCCGCTTGCTGCTCGCCGACGACCAGGAGATGGTCCGCCAGGCGCTCGGCACCCTCCTGGACCTGGAGGACGACTTCGAAGTCGTCGCGTCCGTCGGGCGGGGTGACGAGATCGTCGCGGCGGCGCGCGAACACCGGCCCGACGTCGCGCTGCTCGACATCGAGATGCCGGGCCTCGACGGGCTCGCCGCCGCGGCCGTGCTGGCCGCCCAGGTGCCGGACTGCCGCGTCGTCATGCTCACGACCTTCGGCCGCGCCGGCTACCTGCGCCGCGCGATGGAGGCGGGCGCCGTCGGGTTCGTGGTCAAGGACGCCCCGGCCGACGCCCTCGCCGACGCGATCCGCCGGGTGGTCAAGGGTGAGCGCGTGGTCGACCCGGCGCTCGCGGTGGCGACCCTCGCCGCGGGCGAATCCCCGTTGACCGCCAGGGAACGCGACGTCCTCATCACCGCCCGGACGGGCGCGACGATCGCCGAGATCGCGTCGCGGCTCTACCTGTCCGAAGGCACCGTCCGGAACTATGTGTCCGCGGCGATCACCAAGACCGGCGGGCGCAACCGTGTCGACGCCGTCCGGATCGCCGACGACCGCGGCTGGCTCTGATTGGCCCGGTCCGGCGGCCCCGAATTGGATCTTCTGCCGGGCCGGTGGCCGGGCCTAGCGTGCGGGGCGTGAATGAAGTGAAGACCGTCGACCTGTGGTTCGACCCCGTGTGCCCGTGGGCCTGGATCGGCTCGCGGTGGCTGCTGGAAGTGGAGCAGGTGCGCGAAGTCCGGACGCGGTTCCACGTGTTCAGCCTGGCCGTGCACAACGAAGGCCGCGAAGTGGACGCCTGGTACCGGACCTGGCTCGACGAGCGCTGGGGCCCGGCCCGCGTCGCGCTGGCCGCCGAGCGGGCGCACGGGAACGAGGTGCTGCGGGACTTCTACACCGCGTTCGGCACCCGCGTGCACCGCGACCAGGCGCCGGTCGACCGCACGACTCTCGAAGCCGCCCTCACCGAAGCCGGGCTGCCCGCCGCGCTCGCGGACGCGGCCGGCAGCACCGAGTTCGACGCGGATCTCCTGAAGAGCAACCGCGCGGCCCTCGACCCGATCGGCGAGGACCTCGGCGTTCCGGCCCTCCACCTGCCCGGCGAAGACGGCTCGGTGAACGCGTTCTTCGGCCCGGTCGTCAGCCCGGTCCCCCGCGGGGAAGCCGCCGGGCGGCTGTGGGACGGCGTCGTGCTCGTGACCGGCACGGAGGGCTTCTTCGAGCTGAAGCGCGGCCGCGGCCGGCCGGTCACGAGCTGAGCGTCAGGCGTTCTCGTCGAACGGGATGCCGGCCGGCTTCGCTTTGCCGAGGTTGCCGGTGAACTGGCCGTCCTTGATGCCGAAGGTCGCGCTGCCGAAGTTCGCCGCGACGAGCTTGTCGCGGATGCCTGCCGGGTAGCCGTCCCAGCCGACCAGGGCCGGGTACTGCCAGACGCCCTTGTGGTTCTCCGGCGGGTCGTCGTTGCCGTTGGCGGAGCGGAAGCAGTGCGTCGAGCCGCCGTCCTTGTGGTAGACGACCTTCGCGTGCGTGCCTTCGAAGCGCATGCTCGCGCGGTCGTGCACCGCGAAGCCGCCGTGCTGCGACGTCGCGACGTACTCGACCTGGTTGTCCTTGACCCACACGACGATGTGTTCCCAGTCGTGGCGGTGGCCGGCGCTGCCGGGGCCGAGGGACGCCTGGTCCTTCTCGAAGTAGAGCGTGTACATCACGGCGCACCAGCCGTTGTTGCACTTCTGGCGCGAGTAGGAGTTGGTGTTGTCGAGGTCCCAGGAGTCGCGGCAGTGGCCGTTGGTGTCGCCGCCGAGGGACAGGCCGGGCGCGATGGTCCCGTCCGGGCCGATCGCCGGGGTCGGGTAACAGCCGTCCTTGTCGTAGTCGAAGGCGGGCTGGAAGGTCTTCTCGAAGTCGCTCGCGGTGGCGGGCAGGGCGCCGGGCGGGTCGGCGAACGCCGTCGCCGGAAACGCCACCGCGAGCCCCACTACGGCGGCCGCCACGGTGGCCAGGGTGCGGGATCGGTGCGCCATAACGTACTCCCTCGGTCGCGGTCGGCACTGTTCCGACGTCAGCGTCACCAGGTCACCCGGGGTCCGCAACGGTACCCACGGGGAGTCTGCCCGCCCGGGACCGTCGCAAGGGACGAACGCGCAATCCTGCCCGGTCAGCGGCACGTCACGCCGGGGTCGTGAGTGTTTAGGGCGGTTAGAACCGCCCTAAACACTCACGACTCTCAGCCGAGCCGGGACTCTGCGGCGGCCCAGTCGGCGTGGCTCGTGGGGTCGTAGCGGCGGATCTCCTGGGTTTCGCGGACCAGGGCTCGCATTGACGGCAGGTCCGGGAGGTCCTCGCCGAGGGCGCGGGCCTGGACCAGGACGTTGCCCAGCGCGGCTGCTTCGACCGGGCCGGCGAGAACCGGGACGCCGCAGGCGTCCGCCGTCAGCTGGCAGAGGAGTTCGTTGCGCGCGCCGCCGCCGACGATGTGGACGACGTCGAACGAGCGGCCGGACACCTCGGCCGCCGTGCGGAGAGTGCGGCGGTGGGCCAGGGCCAGACTGTCCACAATGCACCTGACCACCTCGGCCGGCGTTGACGGCGGGCGCTGGCCGGTGGCGCGGCAGGCCGCCGCGATGCGGGCCGGCATGTCGCCCGGCGCGAGGAACTCCGGCGCGTCGATGTCGACCACAGCCGCCAGGGCCGGGGCCGAGGCGGCCGCCGCGAGCAGGTCCGGCAGGTCCGTGCGCGACCACGTCCGCAGGGTCTCCGACAGCACCCACAGGCCCATCACGTTGCGCAGGAACCGGATCGTGCCGTCGACGCCGCCCTCGTTGGTGAAGTTCGCGGCCAGCGCCGCGTCACCCAGCTCCGGCTCCGGCAGCTCCAGACCCGCAAGCGACCAGGTACCGCAGGAGATGTACGCGAAGGTGGTCCCGGGCGACGCCGGCACCGCGACCACCGCCGACGCCGTGTCGTGCGAGCCGACCGCGATCACCGGCACCCCGGACAGCTCGCGCGCCGAGCCCACCACCGTGCCGGGGTCGCGCAGCGGCGGCAGCAACCGCGGCGGGATGCCCACCCGCGTCGCCAGGTCCGTGGCCCAGGTCCGCGCGCGGACGTCGTAGAGCTGGGTCGTCGACGCGTTGGTGCGCTCGGCGCCGATCACGCCCGTAAGCCAGTAGTTCAGCAGGTCCGGCACGAGCAGCATGGTGCGGGCCGCGGTCAGCCGGTCCTGTTCGGCCACCAGCTGGTACAGCGTGTTGAACGGCAGCTGCTGCAGCCCGGTGACGTCGTACAGCTCCCGGGCGGAGATCGACGCGGCCACCTTCTCCGGCACCCCGTCGGTGCGGGAGTCGCGGTGGTGCACGGGGTTGCCGAGCAGCGCGCCCGACTCGTCGAGGAGCCCGTAGTCGACGGCCCAGGAGTCGATGCCGACGCCGTCCAAGGCGCCGGCGTCGCGGATCCCGGCGAGGGTCTCCCGGTACAGCCCGAGGACGTCCCAGTACAGGACCGGCCCCGCCTGGACGCCGCCGTTCGGGAACCGCCTGACCTCTTCCAGGCTCAGCTGCCCCGGTCCCACGGTCCCGGCCATCACGCGCCCGCTGGACGCGCCGAGGTCGACGGCCGCGACCCGCGTCACGCCCGCACCACGGTCAGTTCCAGCCCGAGCAGGTCCGCCACCGCCGTCAGCTCGGCGACGCGGTGGCCGGTGCCCAGCGCCCAGTGGTGCGCGATGCCGCTGGCCGACCACGCGTCGGTCCACTCCCCCGGGTCGCACCCGAAGTCGACGCGCGAGGTCGTGTTGCCGATCCGCAGCAGCGGCCCCGGCACGACCGTGCCCTCGGACGCGACGATCGAGAACGTGCCGTCGAGGCCCTGAGCCAGGCCGCACAACGTCACCGGGCCCTGTTTGACGTCGAACTCCACCGACACGCCCCAGCCGCGCTTGCCGTGGTAGACGCCGAGGCCGCGCAGCAGCGGCTTGCGGGCGCTGATGCCGAGGTGCGCCGGGCCGTCGTGGCCCATCTCGACCACGTTGTCGTGGAAGTTCAGCGCCTGCAGCTCGGTGAACGAGCCGCCCGCGCCGAGCCGGTCCATCAGCAGCATGGCCAGCGACGTCCGCAGCTCGTACTCGCCGACCGCCGGGATGCCGCGGGCGGTGAGCAGCGACGCGCCGAGGATGAACCCGGCGCCGACGCGTTCGTGGGTTTCGCCGTCGAGTCCGCGGTGGTAATAGGCCAGCGAGTCGAGTGAGAAGTCCTCGACGAGCCGATCCAGCGCGACCGACACGCGAGCACCCCAGGCGAAATCTTCGTCCACAACGGACTCGTCCACGGTGAACACATCGCAGGCCAGGGCGACCCGGTCGGCCGTCTCGCTGTCGGTCACCTTCTCGACGCGCACGCGCAGGTCGTCGATCTCCAGGATCTCGACGTGTCCGCCGAGCTGGGCGGACACGAGCGTCGGGTCGGTCGAGACGTCCATCATGCCCGGGTAGAGGTGCCCGAGCAGGCCGTGGCGGCCGGTCCGGAACGCCGCCCGCACGCCGGCCGCCTTGATCCAGCGCTCGATCCGCGTCCAGGCGCGCGCGTCCTCCAGGTACCCGGACACCGAGCGGAACTCGACGCCGAGGCGGCGGAACGTGTTGGCCATCTCGGGCAGCGGGCAGGCGCCGCAGTAGGCCAGCCACGCGCCGGTGTCGAAGGACTCGTGGTCCATCGCCTCGGTGGGCTGCAGGTTCAGCAGCAGCACCGGCGCCCCCGAGCGCTGGGCGACCGGCGCCAGCATGCTGGAGGTCAGGTACGTCGTGAGGAAGCCGATGATCAGGTCGCAGCCGGCGACCCGCAGCTTCTCCGCGGCGGCCGCGCCCTCCTGGGCGTCGGACACGAACCCGACGTCGACGACCTCGCAGTCCATTCCGGACAGTCGTTCGGCGACCCGCCGGGCCGACGCCTGCAGCTGCGGCAGCAGCTTCGGGAACTGCGGCCAGTACGCGCCGAGCCCGCCCGCGACGAGCCCGACGCGGGTCTTGCGCGGCGTGATGCGGTCGAGGGACATCGATTCTCCTTAACGCAGGAACGCCGCGGCCACCCCGGCGTCCACCGGCACGTGCAGGCCGGTGGTGTGGGTCAGGTCGCCGCCGGTGAGGGCGAACACCGCGGCCGCGACGTGCTCGGGCAGCACTTCGCGCTTGAGGATGGTGCGCTGGGCGTAGAACTCGCCGAGCTTCGCCTCCTCGACGCCGTACACCGCGGCGCGTTGGGCGCCCCAGCCGCCGGCGAAGATGCCGGAGCCCTGGACGACGCCGTCCGGGTTGACGCCGTTGACGCGGATGCCGTACGCGCCGAGTTCGGCGGCCAGCAGCCGGACCTGGTGGGCCTGGTCGGCCTTGGCCGCGCCGTAGGCGACGTTGTTGGGGCCCGCGAACACGGCGTTCTTCGACGAGATGTAGACGATGTCGCCGCCGTTGTCCTGGTCGATCATGGCCTTCGCCGCGGCCCGCGCGACCAGGAACGAGCCCTTGGCCATGACGTCGTGCTGCAGGTCCCAGTCGCGCTCGGTGGTCTCCAGCAGCGGCTTCGAGATGGACAGGCCGGCGTTGTTGACCACCAGGTCGATGCCGCCGAAGGCCAGCACGGTCGCGTCCACCGCGGCCTGCACGGCGTCGGCGTCGGTGACGTCGGCGGTGACCGCGAGACCGCCGATCTCCGACGCCACCTCTTCGGCCGCGGCAGTGTTCAGGTCGGCGATCGTGACACAGGCGCCTTCCGCGGCGAGCCGCAGCGCGATGGCCTTGCCGATGCCCGAACCCGCGCCGGTCACCAGGGCGATCCGCCCGGCAAGCGGCTTGGGCTTCGGCATCCGCTGCAGCTTGGCTTCTTCGAGAGCCCAGTACTCGATCCGGAACTTCTCGCTCTCGGCGATCGGGGCGTACGTCGAGACGGACTCGGCGCCACGCATGACGTTGATCGCGTTGACGTAGAACTCCCCCGCCACGCGCGCCGTCTGCTTGTCCTTGCCGAAGGAGAACATCCCGACACCGGGCACCAGCACGATGGCCGGGTCCGCGCCGCGCATCGCGGGCGAGTCCGGGGTCGCGTGCCGCTCGTAGTAGGCGCGGTATTCGTCGCGGTACTCGGCGTGCAGTTCCTTCAGCCGCGCGACGACGTCGTCCAGGGGCGCCGAGCTGGGCAGGTCGACGACGAGCGGCCGGACCTTGGTGCGCAGGAAGTGGTCCGGGCAGGACGTCCCGAGCGCGGCCAGCGGCGCGAGCTTCTCACGGGCCAGGAATTCGAGGACGACGTCGCTGTCGGTGTAGTGCCCGACGACGCGCTGGTCGGTCGACGCCAGCCCGCGGACCACCGGGGCCAACGCGGCAGCCCGAGCCCGGCGTTCGACCGACGGCAGCGCTTCGAAACCGGGGACGACGGGACCGAACGGCTCGGCGGAACCCCGTGAGGCCAGGAACTCCTCGGCCGTGCGGATGATCTCCAGGGAGTTGCGCTGGCACTCTTCCGAGGTCGCGCCCCACGCCGTGATGCCGTGGCCACCGAGGATGACGCCGATCGCCTGCGGGTTGGCTTCCTTGACCGCGGCGATGTCGAGCCCCAGCTGGAACCCGGGACGCCGCCAGTCGACCCACGCGACGCGGTCGCCGAAGCACTCCTTGGTCAGGGCGGCGCCGTCGGCCGCCGTGGCCAGGGCGATGCCGGAGTCCGGGTGCAGGTGGTCGACGTGCGGGGCTTCGACGAGCCCGTGCATCGCGGTGTCGATCGAGGGTGCGGCGCCGCCCCGGCCGTGCAGGCAGTAGTCGAACGCGGCGACCATCTCGTCCTCGCGCTCGACACCCGGGTAGACGTCCACCAGGGAACGCAGCCGGTCGAGCCGCAGGACCGCGAGCCCGGACTCCTTGAGCGTGCCGAGGTCGCCGCCGGAGCCCTTGACCCACAGCACCTCCGTCGGCGCGCCGGTCACCGGGTCGGTGACGTCGCCCTTGGCCGAGGTGTTGCCGCCGGCGTAGTTGGTGTTGCGCGGGTCGGCTCCGAGCGCGTTGCTGCGCGCGATGAGCTGTTCCGACACCGTCATGCTCATGCTCCCCATCCGGCCTGCGTGCCGCCGGCGCGCTCGGCCACGATCTTCTCCTGGTACCCGCTGCGGTGGTAGGCCGCGACGGGGTCCGGGTCGAGCCCGGCTTCCTCGCGGAGTTCGGCCAGCAGCGGCCGGACGTCGGTGTTGTAGGCGTCCATCAGGACGGCGTTGGCTTCGAGGACGTTGCCCGCCAGCTGGGCGACGCGCAGCTCGTCCCGGTCGACGAGCAGCGCCTTGGCCGTCGCCTCCTGGACGTTGAGCACCGAGCGGATGATCGCCGGGATCTTCGCCTCGATGTTGTGGCACTGGTCGAGCATGAACGCGATGCCGTAGGACGGGTCGAGCGCGTCGCCCCGGACGATCTCGTACATGATCCGGAACAGCTGGAACGGGTCGGCCGCGCCGGCCATCAGGTCGTCGTCGGCGTAGAAGCGCGAATTGAAGTCGAACGCGCCGAGCTTCCCCGCCCGCAGCAGGAACGCCACGATGAACTCGATGTTCGTGCCGGGCGCGTGGTGGCCGGTGTCGATGCAGACCGTGGCCTTCTCGCCCAGCTCCATGCAGTGCGCGTACGACGTGCCCCAGTCGGGGACATCCGTGGCGTAGAAGGCGGGCTCGAACAGCTTGTACTCCAGCAGGATCCGCTGGTCGTCGCCAAGCCGGTCGTAGGTCTCCTTCAGCGCCGCGGCGAGCCGGTCCTGGCGGTCGCGGATGTCGTCCTGGCCCGGGTAGTTGATGCCGTCGGAGAACCACAGCTTCAGGTCGCGGGAGCCCGTGGCGTCCATGATGGAGATCGCCTCGAGCAGGTGGTCGGTCGCCTTGCGGCGGATCCCGGCCTCGGGGTTGGTCACCGAGCCGAGCTTGTAGTCCTCGTCCTGGAAGACGTTGGTGTTGATGGCGCCGATCCCGACGCCGAGGTCGCGCGCGTACGCGGTGAGGGCGCCGTAGTCCTCGACGCGGTCCCACGGGATGTGCAGCGCCACGGTCGGCGCGATCCCGGTGAAGCGGTGCACGGTCGCGGCGTCGGCGATCTTCTCCTCGGCCGTGCGCGGGACGCCGGGCTGCGGGAACACCTTGAAGCGGGTGCCCGAGTTGGCGTACGCCCACGACGGCGTCTCGATGCGCTGCGCCCGCAGGGCCTGTTTCACGGCCGTCATGTCGCGCAAGACGATCACTGTCCTTCCCGGACGGAGGTGGTTTCGAGGTGGAAGACCTCTTGCAGCAGCCGGAACCCTTCGTCGGGTGGGCCGCCGTCGAGGCCGGTGAAGAACTCCGCCATCTCCGCCTGCCAGCGGGTGTTGACCTCGGTGCGGGCCATCGCGGCCTGCGCGGCGGCGAGGTCGTCGGCTTCGACGTAGCCGATGAGCAGGCCGTCCTCGCGCAGGAAGAGCGAGTAGTTGTGCCAGCCGCTGTCGCGCAGGGCCTGCCGCATCTCCGGCCACACCGCGCGGTGCCGCTCGGCGTACTCGGCGGCACGCTCGGGCTTCACCTGGAGGCAGAAGCAGTATCGGGGCATCTTCCTTAGTCCTTTGTGGACCCCGCGGCCGGACCGGGGCGGCGATCCGGTCCGGCCGCGGGAGCTGATCAGAAGTTGAACTTGTCGATGTTGTTCGCGTCGAAGGTCGTCGGCGGGCCGAGGACGATCTCACCGCTCGCGCCGATGGTGTACTCACCGAGCTTGCCGGCCTTGAACTTCTCGCCTTCCTTGCCGCTGATCTGGCCGGAGCTGAGCGCGACGCCGGCGTAGGCGGCGAGGTAGCCGATGTCGGCCGGGTTCCAGAGCGCGAACTGCTTCACGGTGCCGTCCTTGACGAACGCGCGCATCTGGTTCGGCGTGCCGAGCCCGGTCACCGCGACCTTGCCCTTGTAGCTCGACGAGCTGACGTAGCGCGCGGCGGCCGCGATGCCCACGGTGGTCGGCGAGACGATCACCTTGAGGTTCGGGAACGACTGCAGCAGGCCCTGGGCCTCCTGGAACGACTTCTGGTCGTCGTCGTTGCCGTAGGCGATCTTGTCCAGCTTCAGGCCCGCGTAATCCGGCTTGGCGAGCTCCTTCTTGAGGACCTCGATCCAGGCGTTCTGGTTGGTGGCGTTCGGCGTCGCGGACAGGACCGCGATCTCGCCGGAGCCGCCGGAGAGGTCCTTGGCCTGCTTGGCCAGCGCCTCGCCGATGCCCTGGGTGGTGGCCTGGTTGATGAAGACGTCGCGGCAGTCCTTGGCGGCGTCGGAGTCGAAGGCGACGACCTTGATGCCCGCGGTGCGGGCTTGATTCAGCGACGGGCAGACCGCGTTCGGGTCGTTCGCGGCGATGCCGATCACGTTCTGCTGCTGCTGGATCAGCGTGTTGATGTAGCTGACCTGCGACGACGCGCTCGCGTCGTTCGGGCCGACCAGCTTGTACTCGCCCTTCAGCTCGTCGAGCGCGGTCTTGCCGCCGCTGACCTCGATGTCGCTGTAAGGGTTGTTGAGCTGCTTGGGGAGGAACGCCATCTTGACGCCCTCCTTGGCCGCGGCGTTCGGGTTCGCCGCCGCCGTGGACTGCTGGGCACCGGCGTCGGTGCTGTCGTTCTTCGTGGTGCCGCTGCAGGCGGCCAGCACGAGCACCAGCCCGGCCGACACTGCGCCGGTGATGAACCGTCGGGACATCTTCGTCACCTTTCTGGGGATACCGCGCCGGAAGCTGTGACCCGGTTCCGCCGCCGGAGCGCCGTTCGGGCCGAGGACACGATGTTGGGGAGCAGGACCGACACGATCAGGAGCACGCCGGTCACGATGTTGAGCGCCTCGTTCGAGACGTCCTGCAGGCGCAGGGCGTTCTGCAGGGAGGCCAGCAGCACCACGCCGGCGAGGACGCCGGGCAGGGTGCCCTTGCCGCCGAAGATGGACACGCCGCCCAGCAGGACAGCGGCCACGACGGCGAGTTCGAGGCCGAAGCCGTTGTCGGCGCGGGCACTGGAGTAGCGCAGCGTCCACAGCACCCCGGCGACCCCGGCGACCGCGCCGCTCACGACGTAGAGCCAGAACTTCAGCCGCCCGGTGCGGATCCCGGCGAACCGCGCGGCCTGCTCGCCGGCACCGGCCGCGAAGACGCTGCGGCCGATCGGCGTCGCGTGCAGCACGAGACCGAACAGGGCCGCCACCACGATCAGCGGGATCAGGACGTTCGGGATCGGGCCGTCGCCGATGGTCCCGGTGACCCAGCTCGTGTAGTCCCGCGGGAAGTCGGCGACCGCGCCGTCGCCGAGGACGACAAACGCCAGGCCGCGGTACAGCGCGAGCGTGCCGATCGTGACGGCGAGGGCGGGCAGTTTCAGGACGGTGACGAAGAAGCCGTTCACGGCGCCGAGGATCGCGCCGAGCACGACGCACAGCGGGATGATCATCTCGATCGACAGGCCCGCGTCCCAGAGCGAGCCCATCACCGCGGACGTCAGCCCGAGCGTGCTCGCCACCGAGAGGTCGATCTCGCCGGTGACGATGATGAACGTCATCGGCAACGCGATCAGCGCGATCGGCAGCAGGTCGAGCAGCAGGAAGGTGAAGTTGCGGCTGGTGCCGAAGTTCTCGACGGCGCCGGAGGCGACGAGCACGACCACGACCGTCACGAGCACGACCGCGGCGTCCCAGCTGAGCAGCCTGCCGAACCGGTTCCCGTTGTCAGACATGGGAATCCCTCTTCTTCAGTGCTTTCGCGACCCGGACGGCGACCAGCCGGTCGGCCCCGATGGCCAGCAGGATCAGCGCGCCGACGATCGCCTGCTGCCAGAACTGGTTGATGTCGAGCACGGCCAGGGCGCTGCCGATGACCGTGAGCAGCAAGGCGCCGAGGCCGGCGCCCCAGACCGAGCCGCTGCCGCCGAACACCGCGACGCCACCGACCACGGCCGCGGCGACGACGTTCAGCTCGTAGCCGGTGCCCGCGGCGGCGTCGACCGTGCCGAAGCGCGCCGCGAACAGGACCCCGGCCAGTCCGGCGAGCGCGCCGCTGACCAGGAACGCGGCGCTGGTGTTGCGGCCGACCTTGATGCCGGCCAGCTTCGCCGCCTGCGGGCTGGAGCCCATCGCGTAGAGCTCGCGGCCGGCGCGGTAGCTGCGCAGCACGATCCCGGCGATCACCAGTACGACCACCGCGATCAGCACCAGCCACGGGATCCCGAGGATCGACGCCGTGCCGAAGTCCAGGAAGGACGACGGCAGCTTGTCGGCGTTGATCTGCTGGCCGCCGGCCCAGAAGAAGCTGACCCCGCGGAACGCGTAGAGCGTGCCGAGGGTGACGACCAGCGCCGGCACCTGGCCGAACCGGACGAGCACGCCGTTGAGCAGGCCGCAGACCGCGCCGACGGCGATCCCGGCGAGCACCGCCACGAGCACCGGCAGGCCCGGGTTGTCGCGCATCAGCGAGCCGACGGCGAACGCCGAGAGCCCGAGCACGGACCCGACCGACAGGTCGATGTTGCGGGTGATGATCACGACCGCCTGCCCGACGGCCAGCACCGCGAGGATCGCCGTGCCGAGCAGGATGTCGCGGATGCTCTGGCCCGAGAGGAACCGGGAGTTCTGCGTCGCGGTGAACGCCACCAGGACGATCAGCGCGAGCACGATGCCGGATTCGCGGGCCTTGAACACGTTCGCCGTCCAAGACGATCGGTCGCTCGAAGACTCCCGCGGCGGTGCGGCCACCTTGGTCGCGTTCACGCGGCGGCCCCCTGTCCCATCGCGGCGAACATGACCGAGTCTTCGGTGGCTTCGGCGCGCGGGAGCTCGGCGACGATCCGCCCCTCCCGCATCACCAGCACGCGGTCGGCCATGCCCAGCACCTCCGGCAGTTCGGACGACACCATGACGACGGCGACGCCTTCGGCCGCGAGCGACGACATCAGCCGGTGCACCTCGGCCTTCGTGCCGACGTCGATGCCGCGGGTCGGTTCGTCCACGATCAGCACCTTCGGCGCCATCGCGAGCCACTTGGCCAGCACGACCTTCTGCTGGTTGCCGCCGGACAGCGTGCCGACGGGGTCGCCGAGGCGGCGGTACTTGGTGCGCAGCCGCTCGGTCCAGTGCCGCGCCTCCTGCCGTTCGCTCCCGCCGCTCAGGAACCCGAAGTTCGCGAGCGCGCCGGAGCGCGGCAGCGTCACGTTGCGCTCGATCGAGAGGTCCATGATCAGGCCCTGCTGCCGCCGGTCCTCGGGGACCAGCGCCATCCCGGCGTTCATCGCGGCCCGCGACGAGTGCGCCTTGAGCTTCTTCCCGTTGACCCGCACCACTCCGGCGTCGCGTTCGTCCACTCCGAACACGGCCTGGACGACCTCGGAGCGCCCGGACCCGACGAGCCCGGCGAACGCGACGATCTCGCCGGCGCGCACCGAGAACGAGATGTCGCGGAAGACGCCTTCCCGGGCCAGGCCTTCGACTTCGAGGACCGCGGCGCCGGGTTCGACGTCCTGCTTGGGGAACAGCGCGTCGAGGTCACGCCCGACCATGCGGTGGACCATTTCGTCGACCGTGACGTCGGCGACGAGGTCCGTGGAGACGTGCTTGCCGTCGCGCATGATCGTCACGCGCTGGCAGAGCTCGGTGATCTCCTCGAAGCGGTGCGAGATGAACATGATCGCCGCGCCTTCTTCGCGCAGCGTCCGGGCGACCGTGAACAGGCGCTCGACCTCGACGCGGCTCAGCGCGGCGGTCGGCTCGTCCATGATCAGCACGCGGGCGTCCGCGCTGAGCGCCTTGGCGATCTCCACGATCTGCTGGTCCGCGATCGACAGGCCGCGAGCCGGGCGCGCCGGGTCGATCCGGACGCCGAGCCGGGTGAACAGCCGGTCGGCTTCGGCGCGGATCGCGGCCCGGTCGATGCGGCCGAGACTCTTGCGCGGGTGGCGGCCCATCACGATGTTCTCCGCGACCGAAAGATCGGGGAACAGCGTGGGTTCCTGGTAGATCACCGCGATGCCGGCGGCCTTCGCGTCGGCCGGGGAGCCGAACGAAACCGGTTCGCCGTCGAGCAGCAAGGTGCCGTCGTCGGGCTTGTGCACCCCGGCGAGCATCTTGACGATCGTGGACTTGCCGGCGCCGTTCTCCCCGACCAGCGCGTGGGCCTCCCCGGCGTGCAGGGGGAACGACACTCCGGCGACCGCCGCGACGGCGCCGAACGACTTGCTCACGCCGCGCACCTCCAGCAGAGGGGCTCGGCCCGGGTCCTGCCGCGTCATCGCGACCTCCGGTTCGAAGGGGCATTGAAAGGTTTCACAAACCTGGCGCGGTGACGCTACTATGCAGCCGAAGAACAAGTCAATGCATCGGCTGAACCGTGGCCAAACGGCTTCAAGACCGCGCAGTTGGTGGCGATGTTACGTTTCAACGGTGCGTGCTCAGGAGGGGGTCAGATGACGGTCCAGGAGTCCGGCGCCGAGTCGAGGGCGGCGGGCATGAAGGACGTCGCCGCGGCCGCGGGCGTCTCCCTCGGCACGGTGTCCAACGTGCTGAACCGGCCCGACCGGGTCAGTCCCGCCACGCGCGCGAAGGTCGAGGCCGCGATGGCCGAACTCCGCTTCGTGCGCAACGAGTCCGCGCGCCAGCTCCGCGCCGGACGCAGCCGCGTGCTGGCCTACGTGATGCTCGACGGCAGCAACCCCTTCTTCACCGACGTCGCGGCCGGCATGGAAGACGCCGCCGACGAGAGCGACCTTTCCCTGTTCCTCTGCAACAGCGCGCACCAGCCGTCCCGGGAGGAGGCCTACCTCGGCCGACTCGAACAGCAGCGCGTGCAGGGCATCCTCATCACGCCGGTCGACCCGGACGCGCCGCTGCTGCGCGAGATCGCCCGCCGCGGCACACCGGTGGTCGTCGTGGACCGCACGCCGGATGGCACCGAGCACTGTTCCGTCGCCGTCGACGACGTCTACGGCGGCGAGATCGCCGTGCGGCACCTGATCGAGCAGGGCCACGAGCGGATCGCGTTCATCGGCAACCACACGACGGTCGGCCAGGTGCGCGACCGGCGTCAGGGCGCGTTGCGCGCGCTGGCCGCGGCCGGTCTGGCCCCGGATCGCCTGGTCGACCTCACGACGACGGCGCTGACCGTCGCCGACGGCCGCGGCGCCGGCGAGCGCCTGGCCGGCCTGCCCGCGGCGATCCGCCCGACCGCCGCGTTCTGCGCCAACGACCTGGTCGCCCTCGGCCTGCTGCAGACCTGCGCCACCCTGCGCATGCGCGTCCCGGAGGACCTGGCGATAGTCGGCTACGACGACATCGAGTTCGCCGCGGCGGCCGCGGTCCCGCTCACCTCGGTCCGCCAGCCCCGCCATCGCCTCGGCCGCACCGCCGCGGAGCTGCTGCTGGCCGAAACCACCGAAACCGCCCACGAGCACCGGCAAGTCGTTTTCACCCCGGAACTGGTGGTGCGCACCTCGACCCTGCGCTGACCTGGCCCCCGTAATGGCGTGTTGATCAGGTGCGATGCCACAGTGGGTCCGTTGGGGACACACTGGAGCTCATCGAGCCACGGTGCTCGCCCGAGCTCGGAGGTCGGCATGGCGGACGGAAGGCGGCTTTCGCGGCGCGGGTTCCTCGCCGCGAGCGGGGCCGCGCTCGGCGCCGCCGTCGTGGGGGCCACCGTCGCCGGGTCCGCCGGGATGGGGGAACCGGACCCGGATGCCGTGCGGCTGGGCGATTTCTGGCTGTTCGGGCGGTACGAGGACGGCTGTGCCGACGCCGACTTCGACGAAGAAGACCTTTCGCCCGTCCAGCTCCCCCACTGCGTGACGCCGTTGTCGTGGACCGGCTGGGACCCGGCGTCGTGGCAGGACCGGTGGATCTACCGCAAGCACTTCACGGTCTCCCCGGCGATGGCGTCCGAGCGCGTGCGGGCCCGGTTCGACGGCGTCATGACCAACGCGACCGTCTACCTCAACGGCACGCTCGTCACCTCCCACAACGGCGGTTACCTGCCGTTCGAAGTGGAGCTGCCGCAGGTCACGGCAGGCGACAACATCCTCGCCGTGGTGGTCGACGGGCGGTGGCAGCTCGACGTCCCGCCCAACCTGCCGCGGCTGGCCGGCCCGTCGGTGATCGACTTCTACCAGCCGGCCGGGATCTACCGCCCGGCCACGATCGGCACGGTGCCGCGCACCCGCCTCACCGACGTCTTCGCGTGCCCCACCGACGTCCTGGGCCCGGCCCGGTCGCTGCGCCTGACCTGCGAGCTGGACACGACCGCCGCGATCGGCGAGCCGCTGCAGCTCACCGCGTCGGTGAGCCAGGCGGGCCGGGAACTGGCCCAGGGCGCCACGACCCTCGGGCCGATGCCCGTCGGGACGAAGACCGTCACCTTCGACGTCGGCGGGCTCGGCGCCGTCCGGCTGTGGGACGTCGAGGATCCCGCGCTGTGCGACGTCACGGTGAGCGTGCGCTCCGGGCCGCGGCGGCTCGACCGGCGCGTGGTGCGCGTCGGGTTCCGCGAAGCCAGGTTCACCCCGGACGGCTTCTTCCTCAACGGCAGCCGGCTCAAGCTGCTCGGGCTCAACCGCCACCAGTGGTACCCGTTCGCCGGCGGCGCGATGCCCGACCGGGTCCAGCGGCGCGACGCCGAGATCCTGCGCCGCGAGCTGAACTGCACGATGGTCCGCTGCTCGCACTACCCGCAGTCGAGCGCGTTCCTCGACGCGTGCGACGAGCTGGGCCTGCTGGTGTGGGAGGAGATCCCCGGCTGGGGCCGCGTCGGCGACGCCGCGTGGCAGCAGCAGAACCTGCGGGACGTCTCGGCGATGGTCGTGCGGGACCGCAACCACCCGAGCATCGTCGTGTGGGGCACCCGCGTCAACGAGGCGACCGGGACCACGGAGATGTACCTGAAGACCGGGAAACTCGCGAAGCAGCTCGACCCGTCGCGACCGACCAGCGGCGCGCTGGCCAGCACCACCGGCGCGCGGCTGGCGTTGCCGCCGGGCACCGACGAGCAGGTGCTCGCCTACAACGACTACACCGCGCACCGCGGCGCGCCGTTCCAGCTGAAGCCGCCGCGGCCGGGCGTGCCGTACCTGGTGACGGAGTCGATCGGCACGCTCGCCGGCGCCCGCGCGTACCGGCGCACCGACCCGAACGCGAACCAGCAGCTGCAGGCCGAGCTGCACGCGAAGGCCCACGACCTGGCCGCGGCCGACGACCGCTACAGCGGCCTGCTCGCGTGGTGCGCGTTCGACTACCCGTCGGGCTGGCAGCGCTCGATGGGCGGCTCGAAGTTCGCCGGGGTGTCCGACATCTTCCGGATCCCGAAGCCGGCGGCGGCCTTCTACGCCTCGCAGGGCGATCCGCGGGTGCGCGCGGTCGTCGAGGCCGGGTTCGCGTGGGACTTCGTGGCCGGGCTGCCGGGGCCGGGCGCGACGATCTGGTCGAACTGCGACCGCCTGGAGGTGTTCCTGGCCGACCGGCACGCGGGCACGGCCCGCAGCCGCCGGGCGGACTTCCCGCACCTGCGGTACCCGCCGTTCGCGGTGGACTTCCCGCTGTCCCGGGCCGAACTGCGCGTCGACGGTTACGTGGGCGACCGCGTGCTGGTGACCCGGCGCTACAGCGGCGACCGGAGCCGGGACGTGCTGAGCTGCGTCCCGGACGACACGGACCTGCTATCCGACGGCGCCGACGCCACCCGCGTCGTCGTGGCGGCCACGGACCGCTACGGCACCCTGCGCGCGTCGGCGGGCGGGAAGGTGTCCCTCACCCTGACGGGCCCGGGCGAGCTGGTCGGGGACGCCACACTGGACCTCGCGGCCACCGGCGGCGCGGCCGCGGTCTGGCTGCGCCCGTTCGCGGGCCCCGCGGGCACCCTGACCCTGACGGCCCGCCACGACACCCTGGGCACCACCACGACCACGGTGACCACCCACGCCGCCCCCACCTCCGCAACCCGCCCATGACCACCTGCCCACGGTCCGTGAAGGACTCCTTGAGGGACTCTGAGTCCCTCAAGGAGTCCTTCACGGACCGGCGAGGTCGTGGGTCAGGGGGCGGCGGTGAGGACGGCGGCCAGGACCGCCGCCTGGCTGAGGGGCAGCGTCGTGCTTGCCGTCAGCAGGGTGAGCGGGCCGCCCGCCGCCAGTTCGCGGAGCCTCGCCAGGGCCGCGAGGCGGTCCGGCTCGCGCAGCTCCGCGCGGTAGCGGTCCGCGAACTCGGCGAAGCGGTCCGGGTCGTGGCCGTACCAGGTGCGCAGCTCGTCCGACGGTGCCAGCTGGCGGTACCAGCCGTCCAGCTCGACCGATCGGGACGCGCCCCGCGGCCAGAGCCGTTCCACGAGCACGCGGGTACCGTCGGCGGGCCCGGCCGGGTCGGTCAGGCGCGCCACGCGGACCGGCGTGGGGTGCATGCGCGCATTCTGCGTCGCGCCCGCGTCCGCCGCCACTCCGGACGCCACCGTCCGGGACCTGGGGGAACACCGTGCGCAACCGCGTGACGCCGACCGGCGGGATCGTCGACGTCCCGCTGCGCGGCACGTGGACCGGCAACCGCGGGGTGCTGCACGAGCGCCACGAGATCGTCCGCTTCCACGCCGGCGACCTGTGGATCACCTGCGTGCTCGAGTTCCGCGGCCGGTGGCGCGAGCAGTGGCTGCCGGGCCGCTACACGCACCTGTACTTCCACGACGAAGCCGTCTCGTTCGCCGCCGGGCACCGGCCCTGCGGCGAGTGCCGCCGGCCCGCGTACACCGCCTACCGCGATGCCTGGGGCGGCGGGCCGTCGGCGACGGCGATGAACCGGCAGCTGCACCGCGAACGCCTCCACCGCGGCACCCACCGCCGCCGGCTGCACGAGCTGACTTGGGCCGGCCTCCCGGACGGCGTCTTCGTCCTCCGCGACGACCACCCGGAACTCCTCCTGGGCGACCACCTCACGGAGTGGACGACGGCGGGCTACGGCACCCGGCGGCCGCGTCCCACCACCGGCACGGCCCAAGTCCTCACTCCCCCGGCGACGATCGCCGTGCTGCGTGCCGGTTACCCCGTGCAGATCGACGACACCGCGCGCTGAACCGAGGCTTGCGGGCCGGACCGTCCCGACCGAGACTGCCGGGATGGACCAGGTCACCGCCACCCTCGTCGGCCGCGCCCGGCAGCACGCCCTGGGCGATCTCCTCCGCCGCACCGCGCTGCGGCTGCCGGACAAGCTCGCCGTCGTCTCCGGGGACACCCGGCTCACCTTCGCCGATTTCGAAGCCGCCGCCAACCGCTGCGCCCACGCCCTCACCGCGCGCGGCCTCCGCAAGGGCGACCGGCTCGCGCTGCTGAGCCACAACTGCTGGCAGTACGGCGTGCTGGCCTTCGCCACCGCGAAACTCGGCGTGCTCCTGGTCCCGGTCAACTTCATGCTCGGTGCCGACGAGGTCGCCTACATCCTCCGCCACGCCGAGGCCGCCGCCTTCGTCACCGAGGACGCGCTCGAAGCGACCGCCGCCGAAGCCCTCGAACTGTCCGGACTGGACGACGTCGTCCGCGGCCGGATCGGCCCCGACGGCAGCTGGGACGACATTGGCGCCTGGCTGTCCGAAGGAGACGATCAGGCCCCGGACGTCTTCGTCGCCGACGACGACCCGCTGCGGCTGATGTACACCTCCGGCACGGAGTCGCGGCCGAAAGGCGTGCTGCTGTCGAGCCGGTCCCTGATCGCGCAGTACGTCTCGTGCGTGATCGACGGCGGGATGAGCGCCGACGACGTCGAGGTGCACTCGCTCCCGCTCTACCACTGCGCCCAGCTGGACTGCTTCTTCTCCGTCGACGTCTACCTCGGCGCCACCAGCGTCATCCTGCCCGGGCCGGACCCGGCGGCGCTGCTCGCGGCCGTCGAGCGGGAGCGGGCGACGAAGCTGTTCGCGCCGCCGACCGTGTGGATCTCCTTGCTGCGCCACGAAAACTTCGACCGCACCGACCTGTCGAGCCTGCGCAAGGGTTACTACGGCGCGTCGGCGATGCCGGTCGAGGTCCTGCGCGAACTGCGCCGCCGGCTGCCGGAGGTCGACCTGTGGAACTTCTACGGCCAGACGGAAATGGCGCCGCTGGCCACGATCCTGCGTCCCGACGAGCAGCTCCCCCGGGCCGGCTCGGCCGGGCGGGCGTCGCTCAACGTCGAGACGCGCATCGTCGACGACGAGGACAACCCGGTGGCGCCGGGCGTCGTCGGCGAGATCGTGCACCGCAGCCCGCACGCCACCCTCGGCTACTACCGGGACGAGGAGAAGACGGCGGAGGCGTTCCGCGCGGGCTGGTTCCACTCCGGCGATCTGGGCGTCGTCGACGAGGACGGCTACCTGTCCGTCGTGGACCGCAAGAAGGACATGATCAAGACCGGCGGCGAGAACGTCGCGAGCCGCGAGGTCGAAGAAGCCCTGTACCTGCTGGACGGCGTCGCCGAAGTCGCCGTGTTCGGGATCGGCCATCCACACTGGATCGAAGCCGTCACCGCCGTGGTCGTGCCCCGCGAAGATGTCGAATTGACCGCGGCGCAGGTGATCGACCACGCCCGCGCGCGGCTGGCCGGTTACAAATGTCCCAAGTACGTCGTGTTCGCGGACCGGCTTCCCAAGAACCCCAGCGGAAAGATCGTCAAGCGTGAACTGCGGGAGCGACACGCCGGACTGGCCACACGGGACTGAACCACCGAAACCCTCCTGCCCGGCAAGGAAAACGACGAATAACGCTGTACGAGAGGGTCTGCTCTCGCGGGAACGCCGCCGCCGGAGGGCACCAGGGCCGACCGGCCCGGGGACCGGAAGTCCTAAAGCCGTGGCGCGGCTCGTCCGTCGGGTCTAGTAATGAGGCCGTCGTCGTTCTTCGACGGCGGAACCCGAGGGGAAGAGGTACAGATCGTGTCCGTTTTCATCGCCGTCCTGCTCGCGCTGGGCGCCGGGCTGCTCGTCGGCGGCCGGGTCCACCACGCCAGGGAGGCCCGCTCCAACTACTCCGCCTACCGCGCCCGGACCGCCAAGGGCTTCGGGGAGATGATCCGGAGCATCGTCGGCGCCGGCATCGCGGTGGTCGGCGCCATCGCGCTGCTCGTCATCCTGCTCAACGTGCTCCAGCAGGCGTAACCGCACGAACCCGACTCATGGCGGGTTGTTGCCACCGGACCCGCAGAGGACGCTTTCCAAGGCTCCGAGGTGCGGGGCCGCGAAAGGACGACCTCATGAGATCGAGGGTGCTTTCCGCTGCGCTCGGTGTGGCCGTGGGCCTGCTGGGCACAGTCGCCGTCGCCGCGCCGGCGCAAGCCGCCGCCGCGGTCTGCGGTGACCAGCTCGTCGGCAACGGCGGGTTCGAGAGCGGCACCACGCCGTGGACCCAGACCAGTGGTGTCATCTCCGCGGCGACCACCGCGGAACCGGCGCACGGCGGCACGATGGACGCCTGGCTGGACGGCTACGGCACCACCCACACCGACACCCTGTCCCAGTCCCTGACGCTCCCGGCCGGCTGCGCCACGGCGAGCCTGACCTGGTGGTCACACGTCGACACCAAGGAGACGTCGACGACGACCGCCTACGACAAGCTCGTGGTGCAGGCCGGGACCGACACCCTCGCGAGCTATTCGAACCTCGACAAGAACACCGGCTACGTCCAGCGCACCGTGGACGTCTCGCGCTACCTCGGGCAGACCGTGACCCTCAAGGTCACCGGCACCGAGGACTCGAGCCTGGCCACCAACTTCCTCCTCGACGACTTCGCCCTGACCACGACCGGGACGTCCAACCCGCAGTCGCCGGTCGTCACCTCGCCCGGCAGCCAGAGCACCGCCGTCGGCCAGGCGGTGTCGCTGCAGGTCCAGGCCACCGACCCGCAGAACGACGCGCTGACCTGGACCGCGACCGGCCTGCCCGCCGGGCTGGCCGTCGGCGCGAGCACCGGGAAGATCACCGGCACGCCGACCACCGCCGGCACGTCGTCGGTCACCGTCACGGCGAAGGATCCCGGCGGCAACAGCGGCAGCGCCACGTTCTCGTGGACGATCGGCTCGGCCCCCGCCGACTCGACGCGCACGCCGATCAACCCGGCCTACACGGTGAACCTGACGTCGAACACCGCCGGCGACACCTGGAACGGGCACCAGTCCGTCAGCTTCACCAACGGCTCGCCGACCGCGCTGCCCGAGGTCTACCTGCGGCTCTGGGACAACTACCACGGCACCTGCCCGACCACGCCGATCACGGTCACGAACGTCACCGGCGGCACGGCGTCGGCCCTGAGCGTCAACTGCACCGCGCTGAAGATCACGCTGCCCTCGCCGCTGGCGCAGGGGCAGTCGGCGTCGATCGGGTTCGACCTGAAGATCGTCGTGCCCAGCGGCGCCGACCGGTTCGGCCACGACGGCGCGTTCAACATGATCGGCAACGCGCTGCCGATCCTGGCGGTCCGCGACGGCGCGGGCTGGCACCTCGACCCGTACACCAACAACGGCGAGGCGTTCTACAGCCTGATCAGCGACTTCGACGTCACCCTCGTGCACCCGAGCACGGTGCTGACCCCGGCCACCGGCACGTCGACCGAGACGACCAGCGGCAGCACGACGACCACGCACGCCGTCGCGAACAAGGTGCGTGACTTCGCGTGGGGCGCCGGGCCGTTCGCGAAGATCAGCACGACGTCCGGCAAGGGCGTGCGGGTCAACGTCTACTCGGTCAGCGGGATCTCCACGAGCAGCGCGAACCAGATGCTGACGCTCGCCGCCGACTCCATCGACGTCCACTCGGGCCGCTTCGGCGACTACCCGTACGGCGAGGTGGACGTGGTGCTGGACAACAACTTCTGGTTCGGCGGCATGGAGTACCCGGGCTTCGTGATGGACCTCGTGTCGACCACGGCGCTCCCGCACGAGCTGGCGCACCAGTGGTTCTACGGGATCGTCGGTGACGACGAGTACAACTCGCCGTGGCTCGACGAGAGCTTCACCGACTACGCCACCGACCTCTACCGGGGTGTCACCGGCAGCGGCTGCGGCATCACGTGGCAGTCGAGCGCGGAGAAGCTGACCAACTCGATGGCGTACTGGGACGCGCATTCGTCGCGGTACTCCACCGTGGTCTACAACTACGGCAAGTGCACCCTGCACGACCTGCGGCGGCTCATCGGCGACACGCCGATGGCGAACCTGCTGAAGTCGTACGCGCAGTCGCACTGGTACGGGGTGTCGACCACGGCCGAGTTCAAGGCCGCGGCGCAGGCGGCGGCCGGGTCGACGGACCTGACGTCGTTCTGGGCATCGCACCGCGTCGAAGGATAAATCGGTTGGTCCCCGCCCGTGCGTCCGGCAGGCTGGACGCATGGGCGGGGACCGGCTTTTCTGCGACACGGCGCTGGCGGCGCGGATCGAACGCGCCGAGGCGCGGCTGATCTCGTCGTGCACCGAGGCCGGGCGAGTCCGACGCGGTGCCGGGTTCGCGCGCCCGCTCGCCGGCGGGGTCGCGAGCCTCGCCGAGGCGGACTCGCCGTTCACCAAGATCGCCGCGCTCGGTTTCGACGGCCTGCCGTCCGACGCCGAGCTGGCGGAGGTCGAGCAGGCCTTCGCGGAGCTGGGCGCCCCGGTCCAGGTCGAGCTGTGCCAGCTGGCCGATTCCGCGGTCGGCGCGTTCCTCACCGAACGCGGCTACCGGCTGGAGTCGTTCGAGAACGTCCTCGGGCGGCGGCTCGGCGACCCGGACTTCCCCGAAGACGTCCGGCTGTGCCGCGACGACGAACTGGAGCAGTGGCTGGCCATGGTCGCGGACGCGAGCGCCGTCGCCGACACCGAGGGGCTGCCCTCGCACGAGGACTTCCCGCGGGAGACGCTGGTCCGCGCGTTGCGGGACATGGCCGGGGTCAGGCGGTACGTCGCGGTGCGCGGCGGCGAGTTCGCCGGGGGTGCCAGTTTCCGCGCCACGGACGGGATCGCGCAGTTCACCGGTGCGGCCACCCTCCCCGCGCACCGGCGGCGGGGTGTGCAGACGGCGTTGCTGCGGGCCCGGCTCGCCGCGGCGGCCGAAGCCGGGTGCGACGTCGCCGTCGTCACCACGCAGCCGGGGTCGAAGTCGCACCAGAACGTGCAGCGGCAGGGGTTCGACCTGCTCTACACCCGGGCGATCCTGGTGAAGGGCACCTCGGCGACCAGCTCGTCCGGTGCCGACAACCGCCAGGCCTCGTAAATCAGTTCGGCCAGCTCGTCGGCCTCGATGCCGTCCAGGTACACGACGACCCAGCCGAAACCGCCGGTGGTGAACTGGATCTCGAAGACGTCCGGGCGTTCGGAGACGAGCGCGAGCTGCTCGGAGATCGTCTGCTTGAGGCCGACCGTGCGCGTGCGCGGCCAGTAGTAGCCGAACCGCTTGCCGCGCACGCTGAACGACGAGTAGTCGCGCGCCTCGGACCGTTCCACGTCCGCCAGTGCGCCGAGCACCCGTTCGAAGTCCTGCACGCGACCACCGTAGCGCGCCGGTACCGTGCGGGTCATGAGCGACCTGACCGAGGCCGTACTGGACGACGGCCGCGCCGTCGTGGTCAAGCGCGGTGCCGGGCCGCGCGCGACGGCGGCCGAGGTGGCGGGCCTGCGCTGGCTGGCCGCGGCGGGTGCGGTGCCGGTGCCGGCGGTGCACAGCCACGACGACGACCAGCTCGTCCTCGACCGCGTCCCCGCCGGACGGCCCGATCCGGCCGCCGCGGAACGGTTCGGCCGCGGCCTCGCCCGCCTGCACGCGGCCGGCGCGCCCGCGTTCGGGGCCGCTCCCCCGGGCGGCCCCGCCGACGCGTGGATCGGCCTGGCGCCGATGGCGAACGTCCCGGGCGACGACTGGGCGTCGTGGTACGCGGCGCACCGCGTCCTGCCTTACGTGCGGCAGGCCGTCGACGCCGGGCTGCTCGAGGCCGCGCCGTTCGAGCGCGCGTGCGCCCGGCTCGCGGCTCCGGACGAACCGCCCGCACGGCTGCACGGCGACCTGTGGAACGGCAACGTCCTGTGGGACGGCCGGGAGGCGTGGCTGATCGACCCGGCCGCGCACGGCGGGCACCGCGAGACGGACCTGGCGATGCTGCACCTGTTCGGCTGCCCGCACCTGGACCGGATCGTGGCCGCGTACGACGAGACCGCGCCCCTGGCCGACGGCCGGCGCGACCGGATCGGCATGCACCAGCTGTTCCCGCTGCTGGTGCACACCGTCCTGTTCGGACAGTCCTACGCCGCGCAGGCCCTCGCCGCGGCGCGGTCACTGGGCTAGCACTTGGCGAGCATGGTCTCCAGGGCGGTCTTTTCCGGGACGGTGATCGTCAGGCCGTAGTTGCGCTTGACGACGATCCAGTCGGTCGCGTAGGTGCACCAGTACGACACGAGCGGCGGCTTCCAGGCGTCGGGGGCCTTGTCGCTCTTCTGCTCGTTGAGGTTGTCGGTCACCGCGTGCAGCTGCGGGCGGACCAGGTCGTTCGCGAACTGCTCCCGGCGTTCCTTCGTCCACTTCTTGGCGCCGCTGATCCAGGCCTGCCCGAGCGGCACCATGTGGTCGATGTCCACATCGGACGCCTTCGTCCAGGTCTGGCCGTCGTAGGCGCTGACCCAGGTGCCCGACTTGGCGGCGCACTGGGCGTCGACGGAGACGTTCTTGCCGTCGCGCTTGAGCACCTGTTCGCGGGTGTCGCAGGCGCCGTCGACCTTGTCCCAGTGCGGGAACTCGTCCCGCGAGTAGCCGTCCATGGTCCCGCGGACGGCGACCTGCAGCGCGTTCAGCTCGGTGCGGGCCTCGGCGGGCGCGACCGGCGCCGCGGCGGCCGTCCCGCCCGGTTGGCTGCCTTGCCCCCCGGCGGCGAGGTCTTCGGGCTTGCACCCGGCCAGCGCGGTGCCCGCCACGGCGGTCAGCAGGACCAGGGTGAGCGCTTTGGTGCGCGACATCGTGAGCCCCTTTCACGTCTCCCGCATGATGCCCAGGAGACGCGCCGGGGAAACGGTGCAATCGGCCCAGTTGACGCGAACGAAACGCGTCAACCGCCGTGGAAGACCTCCGCGACGAACACGGCGGCGATGATCCCGACCGTCACGAGCAGGCTCAGCACCACGACCAGCCCCCACGGCACCTGCCGGATCGGCCGGGGCCGCGGGAAGACCGCGGAGGCCGGCCCCCGCGACCGGGGCGGACCGGGTTCGTCGACCTCCGGCGGGGCCGCCACCACCACTTCGGCGGCCACCTCCCGCGGTTCGGGCATCGGCGGCAGAACCCGGTCCGCGGCCGGAAGACGCAGCGGAAACCCTTCGGCGAGCAACGCGGACCGCGGCGGCGCGAGGTGGGCGAGGGACAGGGCGTAGCAGGCCTCGAGGACGTCGTCGGCGGTCCAGACGGTCCGCCACCGGTTGTGCTGCGCGATGATCCGCCGCAGCCCACGCGGATCGGCGAGCACGGTGGCGACGCCGGCCTCGGGTTCGCGCAGAGGCAACAAGGGCCACGCGTGCCGGACGCTCAACGAGCCCGCGATCGGCTCGGCGGACGGCACGCCCGCCGGCGCGAGCCTGGTTGCCGCCTCGGGGGGTGAGAGGGTTGGCGCCGGCCCCGCAGCCGGTCCAGCTCCGGCGAATCCGGCCGACGGGAGTTGCTCCGCCTCGGGCGGGGAACCCGGCGACCCCGCAACCACAGCCGGCCCCGAACCGGCGAACCCGGCCGAAGGGAGTTGCGCCGCCTCAGGCGGGAAACCGGGCGACCCTGCCGTCACAGCCGGTCCCGAACCGGCGAACCCGGCCGGAGCGAGCCGCGCCGCCTCAGGCGACAAACCCGGCGACCCCGCCACCCCAGACGGCCCCGAACCGGCGAACCCGGCCGGAGCGAGCCGCGCCGCCTCAGGCGGCAAACCCGGCGACCCCGCAACCACAGCCGGCCCCGAACCGGCGAACCCGGCCGAAGCGAGCCGCGCCGCCTCAGGCGGCAAACCCGGCGACCCCGCAACCACAGCCGGCCCCGGAGCCGATCCGGGCCCGGGGAGCCTTGCAGACGCGAGCCGCGCCGGCCCAGGCGGGAAACCGGCCGACCCCGATCCGGCAGAACCCGCCGGTGCGAGTCTCGTCGGCACCTCGGCCGGCAGAGCAGCCGGTCCCGATCCGGCGAAGCCCGCCGCCGCCAACCGTGCATCAGGCGGCAGAGGCGTCTGTCCGGGTCCAGGCTCGGCGAATCCCACCGAAGCGAGCCCCGGAGCCATTCCGACCGGCGAAACACCGGCCTCCGGCCCGGGCGGCACCGCCGGCGGACGCGGATCGGCCACCACCGATCCTCGACCAGGCACCATCAGCTCAGGAACCCTTGCGCCCCAAGGCGAATCCGGCTGACGCGCCGGCGGCACCACCACGACAAGCCCGGTCACGTACCGGCCCCCACCGAGAGCGGCCAAGGCGACCTTCGCCGCCGCCACCGCCGCTCCCACCCTCGGCCCCGGTTCGGCGCCGGTGACCGCGCCCGGCTCGTGCGCCGCGATCACCACCACGCCGGACCGGGTGAACACCAGCGCGTCCACGAAACACGGGCCGGTGCGGCTCGGGACGCTGATCCCCGCCAACGCCAGACCGCGCAGCTGGTCCGGGCCCCAGGAACGCAACAACCCCACAAGATGCTCCGCGGCGACGGGCAAGCCCTGGTCGCCGGTGCGCTGCTGCGCGACGAGCACGCCGGTCACACCTCCATGACGAGAACGGCGAACGGTCCCTCGACGGTAGGAGGCGGACCGCTTTCCTCCCAGGCGCCGAACGAGTGGTCGATTGCGACGAACCGGGCACCGTCCGTAGCGAGGCATGCTGGACGGGCACCCCGAAGCCGACCCAGGGAGACGCCGATGGGTTCCCCGCCACCCGCCTACCAGCCCACCGCCGGCGGCGCGCTCGACGTCGACCGGCCCTTCTACCAGCGGCTCGCCGGCGAAACCGGCCGGGAACTCGTCGAGAGCTTCGAGGTCCCGATCCGCTCGGGACGCGCGTGGCGGGTGCCGCGCGGGCACCTGTGCCGCCTGCGAACCGTCGACGGCCCTCAGGTCGGCGACCTCAACCTGTGGAACGCCGACGACCCGCGCGAGCGCTTCTGGGCCGCGCGCACCCGGCAGCTGCAGCGCGCGCACGTCAGCACGTTCGACCGGCTCTGGTCCACCCTGCCGTTCCTGCGCCCGCTGGCCACCATCACCGCGGACACGCTCGAGAACTACGGCGTCGACGGCGAAGGCGGCCGGGTGCACGACCTGCTCGGCACCCGCTGCGACCCGTACGTGAACCGGATGCTCACCGGCGAGGACTTCGACTTCCACTGCCACTCGAACCTGGTCCGCGCGGTGGCGCCGTTCGGGCTGACCGAGTTCGACGTGCACGACGTGCTGAACGTCTTCCAGTGCACCGGGCTCACCGACGACGACCGCTACTTCATGAAGGCCTGCCCGGCCCGCCCGGGCGACCACTTCGAGTTCTTCGCCGAGATCGACCTGCTGTGCGCGCTCTCGACGTGCCCGGGCGGCGACCTGTCGATCCCGCTGTGGGGGCCGGACGCCCGCGACCCGATCGGCGTCTGCCGGCCCATCGGCGTCGAGGTCTTCGCACCGCCTTCGCACCTGCTCGAGGGCTGGTCGTCGCCACCCCGGGCGGCCTACCGCTGCCTGCACGGCGTCCGGCAGCCGGAGTGGGGTGAACCGGGTTAGGTTGCCTGGGTGGAACTGCTGCCCTTCGACGAGTACGTCCGGTCCCTCGACCGCAAGCGGACGGCCGCCGGTGTGCTCCTGCGCGACACCGCGGACCGGGTGCTGTTCGTCCGGCCGTCGTACCAGCCGTTCTGGGAGATCCCGGGCGGCGCCGGCGAGGCGGGTGAGGCGCCGTGGCACACAGCGGTGCGCGAACTCCGCGAAGAACTCGGGCTCGACCGGCCACCGGGGCGCCTGCTCGTGCTCGACCACCAGCCGGCGGGCCGGCTGCCCGAAGGCCTCAACTTCGTCTTCGACGGCGGCCTCGTGACCGAAGACGACGTCGCCCGCATGAGGTTCACCGACGACGAGATCGTCGCGGCAAGCCTCCTCCCGCTCGCCGACGCGACACCCGGGCTCCAGCCGGTCCTCGCCCGCCGGGTGGCGGCGGCGCTGGCCTCCGTCCGGTCGGGCGATTTACTCCTGTGCGAAGACGGCCGTCCGGTTTCATGATCGCCGAACTCCTTGAACGGGAAGGGTTTGCTCGGGTTCACCCCGCGCGCGGTCCGTGTGATGATGGGCAGCGGGTACCCGATCGGCTCGACGAGGAGTGCGAAAGTGGACCTGCGGAACGAGATCGCGCAGTCGTGGCGGCGGGCCGAGCTGTCCGGGCTCTCCCCCGGGTCGGCCGTCGACCGTCTCGACGTCACCGACGTCGACAGCCGCAGCCGGCTGCTGCGCGCCGCGTCGCCGGTGCTCGACGAGCTGGCCCGGCAGCTGGCCGGCACCCGGTTCTGCGTCGTGCTGGCCGACCACGAGTGCCGGATCGTCGCGCGGCGGTTCACCGAACGGTCGGTGGAGCTGGCCCTGGAGGACATCAGCGCGGTGCCCGGCTGCCAGTTCCTGGAGGAGCGGACCGGGACGAACGCCCTCGCCACGCCGTTCGAGACCCGCCGCGGCGTCGCGGTCGACGGCGGTGAGCACTTCCTCGAGGCGATGAAGCAGTTCACCTGTTACGGCCACCCCCTGACGCACCCGGCGACCCGGCGCCTGGTCGGCGTCCTCGACATCACCGGGCCGGCGGGTGACGCGAACCCCCTGCTCGGGCCGTTTCTGCGCCGCGCGGTGTCGGACATCGAACGGCGGCTGCTCGACGGCGCGAAACTCGCCGAACAGCAGCTGCTGGCGGCGTTCCAGTCGGTGCAGCACCGGGCGTGCGCGGTGCTGGCGCTCGGCCAGAACGTGGTGCTGGCCAACACCGCGGCGACCGAGCTGGTCGACACGGCCGACCACCGGCTGCTGCAGGAGCTGGGCCGCACCCGGCGCGGCGTCCGGCGGATCCGGCTGACCTCGGGAACGCCGGTCGAGGTCCGGGTCGAGGCGGTGTCGGCGAACGCCGGGCTGCTGTTCGAGCTGGCCCCGGTCCGCCCGGCGAGCCCGGTGGTGTCCCGCCCGCCGGGCCCGCGCGAGCTGTTCCCGACGGCGGTGGAGGACCGCCTCCGCCACGCCGGCCGCGCTCGACGTCGAGTGCTCATCTGCGGCGAGCCGGGGGCGGGCCGGAGCACGGCGGCGCGGGTCGTCGCGGGAGAGTCGCCGGTGCTCGAGTTCGACGCGTCGGACGTCGTCTCCGGAGCGGCGTCCTGGTGCGCGTCGGTCGAGGCCGCCGCCGGGGTGGACGGCTTGGTGGTGATCGACGGCATCCAGCTGCTGCCGCCGTTGGCCGCGGTCCGCCTGGCCCGGCTCCTGGATACGACCACCGCATGGTTCGCCCTGGTCAGCGGGCCGGCGTCGGAGCTGCACGGCGAGCAGGCGACCCTGGCGTCGCGCGCGCACCGCCGCATCGAGCTGCCGCCGCTGCGGGAGCGCCGCGACGAGATCCCGTCGATCGCGCGCTCCCTGCTGCGCGACTTCGGCGCGTCGTTGCGGCTGACACCGGGTGCGCTGGAACTGCTGGGTTCCCAGCAGTGGCCGGGCAACCTGCGCGAGCTGGCCGGAGTCCTGTCGGCGGCCGTCGACCGCCGGTCGGCGGGCGACCTGACCGCGGAGGACGTCGCGCCGGGCTGCGTGTCGACCGCACCGGGCGCGGCGCTGAGCGGCTGGGAACAGGCGGAGTACGACGTGATCGTCCGGACGCTGCGGGCGTGCGGCGGCAACAAGGTCCACGCGGCGAAGCAGCTGGGCATCAGCCGCTCGACGCTCTACAACCGGATGCGTGCATTGCGGGTCCGCTGAACCCCCGAACGGCGCCCCTGAACAGGCAACTGTCCGGGATTCGGACACTTCACCGCCCGCCCCGCTGCACACAATCGGCTGCGAAGGGGTGCACCGCCGCACGTTGAGGAGATGGCCGTGAAGACCAAGGCAGCCGTACTGTTCGATGCCGGGAAGCCGTTCGAGCTGATGGAACTCGACCTCGACGGACCCGGGCCGGGCGAGGTGCTGATCAAGTACACCGCCGCCGGGTTGTGCCACTCGGATCTGCACCTGATCGACAACGACCTCGTGCCGCGGTTCCCGATCATCGGCGGGCACGAGGGCGCCGGGATCATCGAGGACGTCGGCCCCGGCGTCACCAAGGTGGCACCCGGCGACCACGTCGTGTGCAGCTTCATCCCGAACTGCGGCACCTGCCGCTACTGCTCCACCGGCCGGCAGAACCTGTGCGACATGGGCGCCACCATCCTCGACGGCCACATGCCCGACGGCACCTTCCGCTTCCACGGCGGCGGCCAGGACTTCGGCGCGATGTGCATGCTCGGCACGTTCTCCGAGCGCGCCACCATCTCGCAGCACTCGGTCGTCAAGGTCGACGACTGGCTGCCGCTGGAGACCGCCGTGCTCGTCGGCTGCGGCGTCCCGACCGGGTGGGCCACCGCCAACTACGCCGGCGGCGTCCGGGCCGGCGACACCACCGTCGTCTACGGCATCGGCGGCATCGGCATCAACGCCGTGCAGGGCGCCGCGCACGCCGGCGCGAAGTACGTCGTCGCCGTCGACCCCGTCGAGTTCAAGCGCGAGGCCGCGCTCAAGTTCGGCGCGACCCACGCGTTCGCCACCGCCGCCGAGGCCGCGGAGAAGGTCAACGAACTCACCTGGGGCCAGCTGGCCGACCAGGCGCTGATCACCGTCGGCACCGTCGAAGAGGACGTCGTCAGCCAGGCGTTCGACGTCGTCGGCAAGGGCGGCACCGTCGTCATCACCGGGCTCGCCAACCCCGAGAAACTCACCGTGCACGTCTCCGGCGGCGTGATGACGCTGTTCGAGAAGACGATCAAGGGCACGCTGTTCGGCTCGGCGAACCCGCAGTACGACATCGTCCGGCTGCTGCGGCTCTACGACGCCGGCCAGCTCAAGCTCGACGAGCTCGTGACCCGCAAGTACACCCTCGACCAGGTCAACGAGGGCTACCAGGACCTGCGCGACGGCAAGAACATCCGCGGCGTCATCGTCCACGCCCAGTGAGCCGCTACCGCGAAAGACCTGTCACCACACCTGCCCGACCGGCCGGGATCACAGCACCCGGCCGCACGGTGGCCGCGGCCACCGTGGCGGTTAGCGTCGGAGCAGGCCCACCCGAGGAGGACAGCATGGCCGAACAAACCCCGGAAATCGAGGAAGCTCCGGTCGAGGAGCTGCTCGTCGAAGAAGTGTCGATCGACGGTATGTGCGGTGTCTACTGAGACGTCCACAGAGGACACCCAGGTGAACCTCGACGCCGCGTACCGGCTCAACCCGCAGGTGGCGCTGCGCCCCGAACCGTTCGGGGCGCTCGCCTACCACTTCGGGAACCGCAAGCTGTCGTTCCTCAAGTCCCCGGACCTCGTGGCGTTCGTCCGCGAGCTGGCGACCCACGCCAGCCTGCGCGACGCGCTCGACGCGGCCGAGCTCGGGGAGACCCGCCGCGCGAGCTTCCTGAAAGCACTGGAATCCCTCGTCGCCACCGACATGATCGTGGAGGACCCGTGAGCGTTCCCGCTCTGGTCGACCAGTTCAAGTACGGCCTCACCGCGCCGATCTGCCTGACCTGGGAGTGGACCTACGCCTGCAACCTGGCGTGCGAGCACTGCCTGTCGTCCTCGGGCCGGCGCGACCCGCGCGAGCTGTCGACCGCCGAGATCAAGGCGGTGATCGACGAGCTGGAGCGCATGCAGGTCTTCTACGTCAACGTCGGCGGCGGCGAGCCGACCGTCCGGAGCGACTTCTGGGAGCTCCTCGACTACGCGATCGCCCACCACGTGGGGATCAAGTTCTCCACCAACGGCGTCAAGATCACCCCGGAGCGCGCGAAGCAGCTGGCGAGCACGGACTACGTCGACGTCCAGATCTCGCTCGACGGCGCCACCCGCGAGGTCAACGACGCCGTGCGCGGCCCGGGCTCCTACGACCTGGCGATGCGGGCCCTGAAGAACCTCGCCGACGCCGGGATGAAGGACTTCAAGATCTCCGTCGTGATGACCCGGCACAACGTCTCGCAGCTCGACGGGTTCAAGCGCATCGCCGACGGCTTCGGCGCGCAGCTGCGGATCACCCGGCTGCGCCCGTCCGGCCGCGGCGCCGACGTCTGGGACGACCTGCACCCGACCGCGGAGCAGCAGTTCGAGCTGTACGACTGGCTGGTGGCCCACGGCGAAGGTGTGCTGACAGGCGACTCGTTCTTCCACCTCAACGCGCTCGGCTCGACGCCCCTGCCCGGGCTGAACCTGTGCGGCGCGGGCCGGGTGGTCTGCCTGATCGACCCGGTCGGCGACGTCTACGCCTGCCCGTTCGCCATCCACGACGCGTTCAAGGCGGGCAACGTCCGCGGTGCCGGCTTCGGCCCGGTGTGGCGCGACTCGGCGTTGTTCGCCGACCTGCGCCGGCCGCAGACCGGCGGCGCGTGCTCGTCGTGCGCGGCCTACGACAGCTGCCAGGGCGGCTGCATGGCGGCGAAGTTCTTCACCGGCCTGCCCCTGGACGGCCCGGACCCCGAGTGCGTCAAGGGCCACGGCGAGCACGCACTGTCCACACGCGACACAGTCGGGCTGCCGAAGGCGAGCCAGGACCACTCCCGCACCGGGAGGCGCACGAGTGTCCTGCTGGGCCTGCCGGCGGTGCGCGTCCCCGACCGGGCGTGCGACACCAGCCCGCTCGCCGAGCTGCGCTGACCGTCCACAAGGGACCGTTTCGACGGCCCCGCCGGAAATGTGAGAATCGCCTTACGACCACGCAAAGTGACCGGCGGTGTGACAGGGTGGAGGCATGGCCGCCCTGAGATCCTTCCTGACGTCCTGGACCTCCGTCACCCCGGTGCTGGGGGTGGTCGTGCTGGCGGTGGCCTGGGGCCGCGACCTCGGGCCGGTTTTCGTGGCCGTCGTCGCGATCGCGCTCGGGGCGACCGTGCTCTCGGCGGTGCACCACGCGGAGGTCGTCGCCCACCGGGTGGGTGAACCGTTCGGGTCGCTGGTGCTCGCGGTCGCCGTGACGGTCATCGAGGTCGCGCTGATCGTCACGATGATGGTCTCCGGCGGCCCGGAAGCGACGTCGCTGGCGCGCGACACCGTGTTCGCCGCGGTGATGATCACGACCAACGGCATCGTCGGCATCTCACTGCTCGTCGGCGCGCGGCGCTACGGCTCGACGCTGTTCAACCCGGAGGGCAGCGGCGCGGCGATGGCCACGGTCGCGACCCTGGCCACGCTGAGCCTGGTGCTGCCGTCGTTCACCTCCAGCACGCCCGGCCCGGCGTTCTCCCCGGCCCAGCTGACCTTCGCCGCGCTCGCGTCGCTGGTGCTCTACGGGATGTTCGTGCTGAACCAGACCGTCCGCCACCGCGACTTCTTCCTCCCGGTGGCCGCCGACGGCGAAGTCAAGGAGGACGACCACGCCGAGCCGCCGACGAACAAGGCCGCGCTCGGCAGTCTCGCGCTGCTGCTGGTGGCGCTGGTCGCGGTGGTCGGCCTGGCCAAGGTGGAGTCCCCGGCGATCGAGGCCGGGGTCAGCGCCGCCGGGTTCCCGCAGTCGTTCGTCGGCGTCGTGATCGCGTTGCTGGTGCTGCTCCCGGAGACCCTCGCCGCGACCCGCGCGGCCCGGCGCGACCGGATGCAGATCAGCCTCAACCTGGCCTACGGCTCGGCGATCGCGAGCATCGGCCTGACGATCCCGGCGATCGCCCTCGCGTCGATCTGGCTGCCGGGCCAGCTGCTGCTCGGCCTGGGCTCGACGCAGATCGTGCTGCTCGCGCTGACCGTGGTGGTCAGCGTCCTGACGGTGGTCCCGGGCCGCGCGACCCGCCTCCAGGGCGGCGTCCACCTGGTCCTGCTGGCCGGCTTCCTGGTCCTGGCCGTGAACCCCTGATGCGGATCGTCTCGCTGCTGCCCGCCGCGACCGACATCGTCGCGACACTCGGCCTGCTGCCCGACCTCGTCGGCCGGACCCACGAATGCGACTGGCCGCAGGGCGAGGTCGAGCACATCCCCGTGGTGACGCGGGCGGAGTTCGACCCGGACGCGCTGTCCAGCAGGGAGATCTCCGAAGCCGTCGGCGGCGCGCGGCACAGTGGGTCCGCGCTCTACACCCTCGACAGTACGCAGCTGGCCGCGGCGCGCCCCGACGTCGTCCTCACCCAGGACCTCTGCGACGTCTGCGCGGTCTCCTACCAGCGGGTGTCCGAGGCGGTGCGGACGCTGGACACCGGGCCGCTGGTCGTCAGCCTCGAGCCCGCGACGATCGACGGTGTCCTCGACTGCCTCCGCCGGGTCGGCGACGTCCTCGATGTCCCGGAGCGGGCCGAGGCCGAGATCGCGAAGCTGCGCAAGCGCCTGGACGCCGTCCAGCCAGTCTCCGAAGCACCCCGTGTCGTCGCCTTGGAATGGCTCGATCCGATCTGGCCCGCCGGGCACTGGGTGCCCGAGCAGATCGCCCTCGCCGGAGGCGAGCCGCTGCTGGCGAAGGCCGGGGAGCACACCCGGCCGATCGAGTGGGACGCCGTCGTCGACGCCCAGCCCGACGTGCTGCTCCTGCTCCCCTGCGGCTTCCCGCCGGAACGCACCCGCGCGGAACTCCCGGCGCTGGCGAAACGGCCGGGCTGGGCCGGGCTGCCCGCCGTCCGCAACGGCCGGGTCCACGTCCTCGACGGGCCTGCCTACTTCAACCGCCCCGGGCCGAGAGTGGTCGACGGCGCCGAAATCCTCGCCGAGGTGTTCCGGGGAGTCAGGCGGTGACCTCGATGCCGACCACGCACGTGTCGTCGTCGGTGTCGGCCGTGCTGTAGGTCAGCAGCGTGTCGAGCTGGTGCTCCAGCCCGCCTTCGTGCCCCTCCACCAGCGTGACCAGCCGCGCCACCGACTCCTGCACGGGTGCGTCGCGGCGCTCGATCAGGCCGTCGGTGTAGATCAGCAGGATGTCGCCGTCGGCGAGCTGGACGGTCTCCTCCTGGTAGACGACGTCGCGGACCGCGCCGAGCAGCGAGCCGCGGATCAGCGGCAACGTCGTCGCCGAGCCGTCGCGGTGCCGGACGATCGGCGGCAGGTGCCCGGCCCGCGCCCAGCGCAGCTTCCGGGTCGCCGGGTCGAACACGGCCGCGACCGCGGTCGCCGTGACGTGGTCGGTGAGGTGGTAGGCCACCAGGTTGAGCCAGGTCAGCAGCTGCGCCGGCCCGGCGCCGGTGGCCGCGAGGCCGCGCAGGGCGTTGCGCAGGCTCACCATGCCGGTGGCCGCGTCGATGCCGTGCCCGGCGACATCGCCCACGCACAGCAGGATCTCGCCGGTCGGCAGCGCGACGGCGTCGTACCAGTCGCCGCCGACCAGGTGCTCCTTCTCCGCGGGCCGGTAGCGGACGGCGGCCCGCAGGCCCAGCATGTCGAGCGGGCCCTTGGCCGGCGGCATGATCGCGTGCTGCAGCTGCAGGGTGAGCCGGTTGCGCTCGATCGCCTCCTGCTCGGTCTCGGCCAGCCTGTCGCGGGTCGCGGCCAGCGCGACCTCGGTCCAGTGCTGCGAGGAGACGTCCTGGTAGGCGCCGCGCACGGCGACCAGCTCGCCGCGGCCGTCGACCACCGGTTCGGCCACCACCCGGATGTAGCGGGCGACGCCGTCGGAGCGCTGCAGCCGGAACGCCGTCGACCCCGGGCGCTTGTGGTGCAGCACCGTGCGCAGGAACCGGCCGATCGCCGGGGCGTCGTCGGCGTGTGCGTGCGTGGTCAGCTGGTGCAGCGACAGCGGCGCGGCGTGGGGCGGCAGGCCGTAGAGCGCGAACAGCTCGGTGTTCCAGGTGATCGCGCCGGTGACGACGTTCTCTTCGAAGCCGCCGATGCGGCCGAGCCGCTGGGCGTGCTGCAGCAGCACCGCGAGCTTCGCGGCGTCGTCCTGGATGCGCAGGATGAGCAGCACGTTGCCGGCGAAGCGGGTGATGCTGACGTCGGTCAGCACCGTGAGCGGCACCTGGTCGACCAGCGTCGTGACGGCCATGTTGTCGGCGCGGAACGGCTCACCGGTGGTGTACACGCGCTGGATCTTGTCCAGCAGCCCGCTTTCCTCGGCGGCGAGCGGGTACGCCTCCAGCAGCCGGGACCCGACGAGCAGGCTGCGGGGCCGCCCGCCCGGGTCGGTGAACCGGACGTTCGCGTGGTGGATGCGGAAGTCGCTGAGCCGGTCGCCGCCGTCGAGGCACGGCGAGAGCAGCACGGCCGGGTCGTGCAGGCCGTCGACGAAGTCCACCAGCTCGCCCAGGAAGTCCCCGGCGCCGCCGGGAGCCAGCGGCGCGACCACGCCGTCCCAGGTGTCGAGGGTGTGCGCGCAGAGCTCGGCGAGGGCTTCCAGCTGACGCCGTTCGCGCCCGGGCTCGGCGGGCAGCGGCTCCGGCCAGCACATCTCGACGACGCCGATGATCCGCCCGCCGGTGCCGGTGGGCACCGCGACCCGGCCGCCGCCGGCGAGGGTGTGCTGCCCGATCGACGGCAGCCCGGACGCCGCGAGCGTCGTGAACCACTCCGTGTCGCGCTCGATCAGCGCGCTGCGCGCCGGCGTCGCGACGCCGGGCGGGACGTACCGCCAGCGGGCGGCTTCCTCGGCCGAGAACCCGGCCGAACCGGCGAGGGTCAGCGAGCCGTCCGGCCCGGCGAGCCAGACCGCGACGGCGGTGGCGCCGAGCGGGCGCAGCGCGTGTTCCAGGATCGACTCCGCGACGCGCTGGGTGTCCCCCGCCGCCAGCACGCCGCTTTCCGCGGTGCGCAGGCGAACCGCGACGGAATCCTCTTCCGTACGGGCGAGAAATTCCTGCGCCACGTCGGTGATGCGGTCTTCGGCGGCCTCGCCGACGACCTCGGCGGCGAACTCCAGCGGCGTCACCCCGGCCCGCTCGGCCAGGGATTCCAGCTGCTTCGCGGCGTCGGAAGGCGTGCAGTGCAGGCGTTCCATCAGCACGCCCTTGGCGAGCTCGATCAGCGCGCGGCCGTCGGCGACGGCGTGCGCGTGGTCGACCTCGCTGCGCAGGCGGGCGACGGTGTCGGCGAGCCGGGCGAGGTTCGCCGACACCTCGGCGGGCGGCGCCAGCACGGGCACGCCCGGTTCTTCGGAAGGCAAGCGGGGTCCCCGATCAGGCCGTCAGGTGCCGTTTGATGCGGGCGACCAGGTCGTCCGCGTCCACGGGTTTGGTCACGTAGTCGGTGGCGCCCGACGCGAGGCTCTTCTCGCGGTCGCCGGGCATCGCCTTCGCCGTCACGGCCACGATCGGGATCGTGGCGTGCTCCGGCATCGCGCGGATCTTCGCGGTCGCGGTGTAGCCGTCCATCTCCGGCATCATCACGTCCATCAGGATCAGGTCGATGCCGGCGTGCGCCGCGACCGTCTCGACGCCCTTGCGGCCGTCCTCGGCGTGCAGCACCTGCATCCCGTGCAGCTCCAGGATCCCGGTCAGCGCGTAGACGTTGCGCGGGTCGTCGTCGACGATCAGCACCGTCCGCCCGGCCAGCGTGGTGTCCACCTCGCGCGCCTTCACCGGCGCGGCCGGCTCGTCCGCGCGGACCAGCGGCAGCACCGCGCCGGGCTTCTCCGCCGACAGGTGCAGCGCGATCCGCTCACGCAGTTCGTCGAGACCGGAGAGCACCTCCAGCGACTGGACGTCCGCGCGGGACTGCAGCAGCTGTTCCAGCTCGACGTCGAGGCGGCGGCTGTTGTGCGCCAGCACCGGGACCAGCCGCAGCGCGGCGTCCCCCTGCATCGCGTCGAGGAAGCCGAACGCGGCCCGCTCCGGCAGGTCCAGGTCCAGCACGACGCAGTGGTAGGCGTCGGTGGCCAGCGCGGCCGCGGCCTCCTGGGTGCCGACGGCGGTGACGACCTCGACCTCCGCGGGCGAGATGCCGATGTCCCGGCTGTCGGCCAGGTCCGCGGCGGCGCTCTCGGCGACGAGCGTCAGCAGGCCGTGCTGGCGGTCCTCGACCACCAGCAGCCGCCGGTGGGTGCGGGCGGCCGGCTCCACGAGCCCGGCTCCGGCGTCGCCGGTCGTGATGGCCGTGCGGCCTTCGTCGGACGCGGGGCGCGTCTCGAAGTCCGGCCGCGCGACGGGCAGCGAGAAGGTGAACGTGCTGCCCTCGCCGGGCGTGCTCTCCGCCGTGATGAACCCGCCCAGCAGCTGGGCGATCTCGCGGCTGATCGACAGGCCCAGCCCGGTGCCGCCGTACTTGCGGCTGGTCGTGCCGTCCGCCTGCTGGAACGCGCCGAAGATCGACTCCAGCTGGTGCTCGGCGATCCCGATCCCGGAGTCGGCGACGCGGAAGGCGACCGCGGGCCCGTGCGCGCGCAGCGGCCGCGGCAGCCGGTCGGGCTCCACCGGCTCGATGTGCAGCTCGATCACGCCGACCTCGGTGAACTTCACCGCGTTCGACAGCAGGTTGCGCAGCACCTGCCGCAGGCGCGAGTCGTCGGTCAGCAGTTCGGCGGGCGAGCCGGGCGCGACGGTGATCCGGAAGTCCAGGTTGCGCTGCGAGGTCATCGGCCGGAACGTCGCCTCGACGTAGTCCAGCAGCCCGCGCAGTGACACTTGTTCCGGGCTGACGTCCATCTTCCCGGCCTCGACCTTGGACAGGTCGAGGATGTCGTTGATCAGCTGCAGCAGGTCCGAGCCGGCGGAGTGGATGATGCCGGCGTACTCGACCTGCTTCGCGGTGAGGTTGCGGGTCGGGTTCTGCGCGAGCAGCTGGGCGAGGATGAGCAGGCTGTTGAGCGGGGTGCGCAGCTCATGGCTCATGTTGGCCAGGAACTCCGACTTGTACTTCGACGCCAGCGTCAGCTGCTGGGCACGGGCCTCCAGCTCCTGGCGGGCCTGCTCGATCTCCAGGTTCTTCGTCTCGATGTCGCGGTTCTGCGTGACGAGCAGCGCCGCCTTCTCCTCCAGCTCGGCGTTGGACGACTGGAGCTCTTCCTGCCGGGCCTGCAGCTCCTCCGACCGCGCCTGCAGCTCCGCGGTCAGCCGCTGGGACTCGCCGAGCAGCTCGTCGGTCCGGGCGTTGGCGACGATGCTGTTGACGTTGACGCCGATCTGCTCCATGAGCAGTTCGAGGAACGCCCGGTGCACCGCGGTGAAGCCGTGCATCGAGGCCAGTTCGAGGACGCCGAGCACCTGGTCCTCGACCACGATCGGCAGCACGATCAGGCTGGCCGGCGCGGTGCGGCCGAGACCCGACGAGATGGTGGCGTAACCGGGCGGGACGTCGTCGACCGCGATCGGGCGGCGGCTGCGCGCGGCCTGCCCGACCAGCGACTGGCCGACCCGGAACCGCACCACCGGGCCCGCGTTGTCGTCCGGGTGGCCGTACGCGCCCACGAGCCGCAGCTCCGGGATCTCGGCCGTGTCGTCGGCCAGGTAGAACGCGCCGTACTGGGCGTTGACCAGCGGGACCAGCTCGTCCATCACCGCGGCCGCGACGACGGCGAGGTCGCGGCGGCCCTGCATCAGCCCGGTGATCGTGGCCAGGTTGGACTTGAGCCAGTCCTGCTCCTGGTTCGCCCGCGTCGTCTCGCGCAGCGACTCCACCATCGAGTTGATGTTGTCCTTCAGTTCGGCGACCTCGCCGGAGGCGTCGACGGTGATCGAGCGGGTCAGGTCGCCCTCGGCGACCGCGCTGGTCACCTCGGCGATCGCGCGGACCTGGCGGGTGAGGTTCCCGGCCAGCTCGTTGACGTTCTCGGTCAGCCGCTTCCAGGTGCCGGACACGCCCTCGACCTCGGCCTGCCCGCCGAGGCGGCCTTCACTGCCGACCTCGCGCGCGACGCGCGTGACCTCCGCGGCGAACGCCGAGAGCTGGTCGACCATCGTGTTGATCGTGGTCTTGAGCTCGAGGATCTCGCCGCGGGCGTCGACGTCGATCTTGCGGGTCAGGTCGCCCTGCGCGACGGCGGTGGTCACCTGGGCGATGTTGCGGACCTGCCCGGTGAGGTTGTTCGCCATCGAGTTGACGTTGTCGGTGAGGTCCTTCCAGGTGCCCGCGACGTTCGGCACGCGCGCCTGGCCGCCGAGCATCCCCTCGGTACCCACTTCGCGGGCGACGCGGGTGACCTCGTCCGCGAACGCGGACAGCGTGTCGACCATCGTGTTGATGACGTCGGCGAGCGCCGCGACCTCGCCCTTGGCCTCGACGGTGATCTTGCGGGACAGGTCACCACGGGCGACCGCAGTCGCGACCTGGGCGATCGAGCGGACCTGGCCGGTCAGGTTGGACGCCATCACGTTGACGTTGTCGGTGAGGTTCTTCCAGGTCCCCGAGACGCCGCGGACCGTGGCCTGGCCGCCGAGGTTGCCCTCGGTGCCGACCTCGCGCGCGACCCGCGTGACCTCGTCCGCGAACGCGGACAGCTGGTCCACCATCGTGTTGATGGTGTCCTTCAGCTCGAGGATCTCACCGCGGGCGTCGACCCGGATCTTCTGGGACAGGTCACCGCGGGCGACCGCGGTGGTGACCTGGGCGATCGAGCGGACCTGCGCGGTCAGGTTGTCGCCCATGACGTTGACCGACTCGGTGAGGTCCTTCCAGGTGCCGGAGACGCCCTTGACGTCCGCCTGGCCCCCCAGCCTGCCCTCGGTACCCACTTCGCGGGCCACTCTCGTGACCTCGTCCGCGAACGCGGACAGCTGATCCACCATCGTGTTGATGGTGTCCTTCAGCTCCAGGACCTCGCCGCGGGCGTCGACCCGGATCTTCTGCGACAGGTCGCCCTTCGCGACCGCCGTCGCGACCTGGGCGATGTTGCGGACCTGGTCGGTCAGGTTGCCCGCCATGAAGTTCACCGAGTCGGTGAGGTCGCGCCAGGTGCCGGAGACGCCCTTGACGTCCGCCTGACCGCCGAGGCGGCCTTCCGTGCCGACCTCGCGCGCGACGCGCGTGACCTCGTCCGCGAACGAGGACAGCTGGTCGACCATCGTGTTGATCGTGCTCTTGAGCTCGAGGATCTCGCCCCGGGCGTCGACCGTGATCTTCTGCGACAGGTCGCCCTTGGCGACCGCCGTCGTCACCTGGGCGACGTTGCGGACCTGGTCGGTCAGGTTCCCGGCCATGAAGTTCACCGAGTCGGTGAGGTCACGCCAGACGCCGCCGACGCCGGGGACCTGCGCCTGGCCGCCGAGGCGGCCTTCGCTGCCGACCTCGCGCGCCACGCGTGTGACCTCGTCCGCGAACGACGACAGCTGGTCCACCATCGTGTTGACGGTGTCCTTCAGCTCCAGGATCTCGCCGCGCGCGTCGACGTCGATCTTCTGCGACAGGTCGCCCTTGGCGACGGCGGTCGCGACCTGGGCGATGTCGCGGACCTGGGTGGTGAGGTTGCCGGCCATGGCGTTGACCGAGTCGGTGAGGTCCTTCCAGGTGCCGGACACGCCGGGCACCTTCGCCTGGCCGCCGAGCTGGCCCTCGCTGCCGACCTCCCGCGCGACGCGGGTGACCTCGGAGGTGAACAGGGACAGCTGGTCGGCCATGCCGTTGAAGACCGTGGCGATCTCGCCGAGCAGGCCGTCGGTCTCGCCGGGAAGCCGGATGCCGAAGTCGCCGTCGCGGACCGCGGTCAGGCCGGCCAGCAGCCGGCGCAGCTCCTGCTCGCCCGCCTCGCCCACGCCCGAAGCGTCCGCCCCCGCACCCGGGCGCACGCCTTCGACCATTGCCCCACCCATCCGCCACCCGTTTCTCCGGTTGCCGGCGCCCCGCGCGCCGGGCCCGGCCCAGCGCCGGATGGTCCAGCATAGTGCAGGTGCACTAAGCTGAGCGGCAACGGTTGAGCAACCAGCCGCGCCCGGACCCGGATGCGCAGTCGAGGCGGTGCTCGCGAACCTTTCCGTTCCCCCACAGGCCTTCCGGCCCGATTGACCCGTTCGGCTGAACGCCGCGACGACGTCCTCCCGGACGCCTCGCGGCCGTTGTCGCGCGCGCGCACCGAAGTCCATTGTGGACAGTTCGAAGCTCCACTGTGGATGATCGCAGGCACCCGGCCGCTCCCAGCGAGGCCCGCGCGGGCGGCTTCGGCGGGAAAACCACAGTTGTAGAGGTGATTCGTAGAGGTTGTCTCTGTCACGTCCGGCGGCCCGCCGCGAAGATCGGCGGTACCGCAGTCCCGGACGAGGAAGGCATCGGTGACGACCGCCTGGAGGCTCTTTTCGGCCGCGCTGCTCGCGGCGACCGCGCTCGCCGGTGTCCCGGGGACCGCGGGCGCCACCGCACCCCGGGAGACGCGGCTGCTCTCCGTGCAGCGCGTCCGCGACACCGTCCGGCTGGCCTGCGCCATTGAGGGCACGGACGTCGTCATCTGCCACGTCCTGCACCGGCCGCGGCCGTTCCTGACCCCCGTGCTCGTCGCCGGCCCCGGCGCTACAACCGTTCCAGGTCCGCTCGGACCGCTGCGGCGCGCTCCTCGCCCCCGTACTCCCGCATCATCGCCAGCGCCTCCGTGAGCACTTCCCGCGCCTGCTCGCGGTCCCCCGCCTCCAGGTGCGCGCGGCCCAGCTCGGCGAGCGCCATCGCCTCGTACAGCCGGACACCCGCGACGCGCCAGAGCCCGGCGCTGCGGCGGAGTTCCCCGAGGGCTTCGGCGGGCCGGCCCGCCTCGCGGTGCACGATGCCGGCCCGCATGCAGCCGTAGGCCATGCCCCGCACGTCACCGGTGTCGCCGGCGACGGCCACCGCGTCGGTCGCGTAGACCAGCTCGCGCTCCCGGTCGCCCCGGCGCCCGTACAGGATGCCGAGGTTGACCAGGTTCAGCGTCTCGATGTGCCGCAGGCCCAGCGACCGGTTGAGCTTCAGGCCGCGCTCCCCGAACTCGATGGCCGAGTCCAGGTCGTCGCCGAGGCCGAACACGAAGCAGAGGTTGTTGAGGCTGCTCGCGAGCTGGCGCGGGTCCCCGATCGCCTCCCAGTCCGCGAGGCTGCGGCGCATGTGCGCGTGGGACCGCCGGAAGTCCGGCGCCTCACCGCCGTGGACCAGCTCGGCCTCGGCGACGCCGAGGTCGTTGCGCAGCGTCGCGGCGGCCACCCGGTCGACGCCGTCGACCAGCTCCAGGGCCAGCTCGTCGACGCGGACGGTGTCGCGCCACCGCGCCCGCGCCCGGTGGTACTCGAACAGGCCGAGCCCGATCGCGGCGATCGACTCGGCGGGCACCCCCGGCGTCGCGGCGGCCTGCCGCACGACGGTGACCAGGTGCGGCTGGTGGGCGTCGAGCCAGCCGAACACCTCTTCCGTGGACGCCGGCGCCGGCTCGACCGACCAGCGGCCCGCGGCCCAGTCATGTCGCTGCGAGGCCGCCGAGACCAGCGCCATGCTCCGCCAGGCCATCGCCGCGCACAGCTCGACGACCCGGGTGATCGCGCCGGCCCGCTCGGCCGTGGTCAGCCGCTCGGCGTGTTCGCGGGCGTAGAGCCGGAGCAGGTCGTGCAGCCGGTACCAGCCGGGCGCGGGCGTGGTCAGCAGGTGCTCGTCGGTGAGGCGTTCCAGCAGTTCCCCGGTCTCGCGTTCGGGCGCGTCGAGCAGCCGGCTCGCGACGGCCACCGACAGCTCCGGGACGTCGAGCAGCGACAGCAGCGGGTACGCGCGGGCGGCGGCCGGGTCACCGGCTTCCAGCCGGCCGAACGCGAGCTCGAAGCTCGTCCGGACCCCGGTTTCGTCGAGGCGGCGGCGCTCGTCGTCGAGCCGGTGCGCGAGGTGGGCGACCGGCCAGTTCGGGCGGGTCGCCAGCCGCGCGCCGGCCAGGTGCAGCGCGAGCGGCAGGTACCCGCACAGCCGGGCGACCGCCCGCGCCGCCGCGGGTTCGGCGGCGACCCGCTCGGCGCCGATCTCCGCGGCCAGCAGCCGCAGCGCGTCGGCCTCCGGCAGCACGTCGAGCAGGACCTGGTGCGCCTGCGGCAGGTCGGGCAGCGCGGCGCGGCTGGTGACGATCGCCCCCGAGCCGCCGCCCCCGGGCAGCAGCGGGGCGACGTGCGCGGCGTCGCGGGCGTTGTCGAGCAGGAGCAGCACGCGTTTCGCGGCGAGCAGCGACCGCAGCCGCGCCGACGCGGTGTCGAGCGAAAGCGGCGTCGGCGGCTCGCCGCCGAGCTCCCGGATCAGCCGGTCGAGCAGGTCGAGGGGATCCGGCGGGTCGGCCGCGTGCCCGCGCAGGTCGAGGTGCAGGGAGCCGTCGGGAAATTGCCGCGCGAGCCGGTGCCCGGCGTGCACGGCGAGCGCCGTCTTCCCGATGCCGGCCATCCCGGCGACGGCGACCACGACGCCTTCCCGCGCCTCGCCGAAGCAGGCCAGCACGCGCTCGATCTCGGCTTCGCGCCCGGTGAACGCGGCGATCCCGCCGGGCAGCTCCCGCGGCACGGTCCCCGGTTCCGGCTTCGGCGTCCCGGGCCGTGCGGCGGCCGCGGCGAAGTCCTCCCGGTCGTCGCCGTCGAGGTCGAGGGCGTCGGCGAGCCGGGCGAGCGTCTCGCGGTGCGGGTACCGCCGGTCCCCGCGTTCGAGCGCGCCGACGGCCTGCCCGCTGAGCCCCGATTTCTCGGCGAGCGCCTCCTGGGTCAGCCCCGCGGCGCGCCGAAGACGGCGCAACCGCACCCCGAACGAGTCCATCTCCCCTCCCCCTCCGGTACCGAGCATCACACGCGGGGTTCGTGCGGCGCTACCCGTCGAAATCGTCGGTGCCGCCCGCTACGGTGCCCGCGACCGATCCGGAGGGGAACCGATGACCGCACTGCACGACGCCGCCGAGCGAGGAACGCCCGAAGCCGTGGCGGAACTGGCTCGTCAGACCGCTGACGTAGACGCCGTGGACGCCGCCGACACCGAGGCCGGCGGGGCCACGCCGCTGTGGCACGCGGTGCACGCGCGCCGCCCGGAGAACGCCCGGGTGCTCGTGGCGGCGGGCGCGGACCCGTGGCGGCCGATGATGGCGGGCTGGGCCCCGGGGCGGCTCGCGCTGGCCGGTCCGACACCCGACCTGTTCGGGCCGCCGCCGGACGGCGTCGCGCTCACGGACGCGGAAGCCGCCACGGTGGCGGCCGCCCCCGGGCTGGCCGCGGCGTTCCCCGACTTCTGGCTCGAAGGCACCGGCTTCGCGTGTGTCGCGGCGATCGACGCGGCCGAGGCGGCGCGCCGGCTCGGCGCCCGGCCGGCCGCGCCGGAGGTCGCCCGGGCGCTGCTCGACGACCCGTGGGCGGCCGGGGGAACCGATGAGGTCGTCGGCGTCACGGACGTTCCCGGCGGCTGCGTGCTCACCCAGCCCTGGGGCTACTTGCCGCAGACCCCGGTCGTCACCGGGCTCCTGTCGGCCGGCACGGTCTGCTACGGCGTTTACGCGAACCCCAAGAGCGGCAACCAGGGTTGCCTCGTCCGCGACGGCGTCACCGAGGGGTCGGACCTCCACCCCGGCGGCTGGCCCTACGCCGATTCGTCCTCCGCGGAGGTCCTGCTTTCCTATCTGCACGAGGGAAACGCGGCGGCCTACGCCTGCGCGTACGCGGGGTTGCGGCCGGTCGACGCGCGCTCGATCGCCGGCCCGCCCGACACCTGGCTGGTGCTCCCGGAGGGGGACTACTTCGCGTCCACAGTGGACTGATCGCGCGGGGTGAGCCACCGGGTGAACCACTCGCGAGTGCGGTGCAGGAAATCGAGCTGGTGCTCGCGGCCGCGCAGCGAGTGGTTCTCCCCGGGGTAGACGGCGAACTCGTGCTCGACGCCGAAATGGCGCAGCGCGCGGTGGAGGAACTCGGCCTGCGCGAGCGGGACGTTGGTGTCGTCCGCGCCGTGCAGCAGCAGGATCGGCGTCCGGATGTCGGCGGCGTAGGAGATCGGGCTGTTCCGGTCGTGCCGGTGCGGGCCCGGGCCCTCCCAGCCGGTGCTCCCGCCGAGCGCCCCCTCGAAGAGAGCGCCCTGCTCGCCGGTGGCGGCCATCATGCCCCAGTCGCTGATGCCCGCGTTGACGTACGCCGCGGCGAAGCGGTCGCTGCGCGCGGCCGCCCAGGCGGCGAGGAACCCGCCGTGGCTGCCACCGCCGATGCCGAGCCGGTCCGGATCGGCGACACCGGCGTCGATCAGCAGGTCGATGCCGGTGAGGATGTCCGTCCACTCCGCGCCGCCGACTTCACCGGCGACGGAGACGGCGAACGCGTGGCCGTGGCCCTGGCTGCCGCGCGGGTTGGGCAGGAAGGCGGCGAACCCGTCGTCGGCCAGCCACCGCGCGACCCGGAACCAGCCGACCATGAAGCGGTCGGCGTAGCGGTCGTACGGGCCGCCGTGCGCCAGCGTGACCAGCGGGAACGGGCCGTCACGGCGGGTGGTGCCGGGCGGGAGGACGAGCAGGCCGTCCAGCTCCAGGCCGTCGGCGGCGCGGTAGGAGAGGCGCTCCTGCGGGCCCCAGGTCATGGCGCGCAGCTCCGGGCTGCTGTCGGTGAGCCGGGTGAGCGGGCCCGCCGGGGGGCCGACGTGGACGTCGTCGGGCTCGGTCGCGGTGCTCGCGACCACGGCGACGACACCGCCGCCGTGGCTCAGGAAGTCGAGGGAGCCCGGCGCGTGGGCGAGCTCCACGAACCTGCGCGTGGCCGGGTCGAGCCGCCGGATCGTGGTGTCGAGGCCTTCGGCGAACAGGGCGAGCGGCGGGCCGTCGTCGACCTGGACCAGGTCGACCGGGCAGACGTCCATCCCCTCGGTCAGGTTGGCGCCGTCCTCGGCGTCGAGGATCGCGTAGCCGCCGACGAGTCCGGGCGGGGTCACGCCGCGGTAGAGGAGGCGGTCGCCCCACAAGGTGAGCGCGGCCGCCTCGACGGCCGGGGCGGGGAGGTCGCGGCCGCCGACCAGGTGGAGCCGCGGTTCGAGCATGCCGGGATCGGGGTCGGCGACCGGCCAGGTCAGGACGGCGAGCGGGCCGCCGCCGGGGTGGGCCGCGACCTCGACGACGTGCCGGTCACCGAGGTCGCCGTGCGGCCGGACGTCGCCGGTGGCCAGGTCGAGCAGCCACAACCGGTCGGGCGGTTCCGGCGCGCGCAGGTACGGGTCCCTCGGTGGCTCTTCGCCGGGCCCGACCAGGACGACGAGGTCGCCGGGCAGCGGGACGCAGGCCGTGACGTCCCGGTCGGTCACGCGTTCGGTGGCACCGGTGAGGCCGATCCGGTGGAGCCGCCGGGCGGCCAGGTAGAAGACCGAGCCGGAGTCCGGGGCCCAGCGCGGCGCTTCGGCGGACGCGGCCAGCTTGCGCGGTGGTGCACCGCCGTCGGCGGGGACGAGCCACAGGTCACCGGCCGTCCGCCCCCGGGTCGTCGTGAGGTACCCGACCCAGCGGCCGTCCGGGGAAACCCGCGGCTCCCGCGGCAGGATCCGGTCGACGACGTCTTCGGCGCTCAGTTTCCCCATGACGCCAGTCTGTCAGCCATCCGCGCGGCCGGTGGCGCCGAACTCCTGGTGGGCGTGTCCGGGTGCGAGGGAGCGATGGATGAACGGCGAAGCGCTGCCCCCGGGCTGGGACCTGGTCGTCGAACGGCTCAGCCAGCGGGTCGCCCGGGCCGCGGAACTGACCGTCGACCTCACGACGCGGCCGGCGCTGCGCCGGATCCGCTCGACCGTCGCCGGCTGCCTCGGTTTCGGGCGGACGAAGGAAGAGCCGCTCGGCGCGTTGCTGCTCGTGGTCGACGAACTCGTGGGCAACGCCTACGACCACACACCGCGGCCCTCCTCGTTGCGGGTGACGCGCGAGCTGCGCGGCCTGCTGGTCGAGGTCGTCGACGACGACCCGTCGGTCGAACGCGTCGCGACCGGCGGCGGCCACGGCCTGAAACTGGTCGAGCAGCTGTCCCTGGGGTGGGGCGTGCGGGCGACCGAGCCGGGGAAGACCGTGTGGGCGCTGGTCCCGGCTCAGCTGTTCCGCGAACACTGAGCGCTCACGGCCCGTTCCCCGGCGTGAGATCGCGGACAGCCCGGAAGCCGCGCTGCGACCCGGCCGGCGCGGCCGCGCTGGTGGACTTGACGGGCCGCAGCAGGTGCGCGACGTGATCGCCGGTGCGTTCGCGGCCGAGGATTCCGCCGGGGGCAGCCGTCGAGCACCGGGGCGGTGCCCGGCCTGGGGCTCCTCCGCCGGCGGGTGGGCTTGTCGGCGCCGAACCCGGTCGTCCCTTGGGACAGCCGGGCCGGGTCGCGGTGCGCCGTGGTCAGCCGGCGTCCGGGGCACTTCGCAGGCGTGGTTCTCGTCCGCCAGCCGGCCGTCGGCGCAGGTCACGACGTATGTCGGGTATTCGAGGACGTCGGCCGGGGCGGTGAAGCCCTGCTCCCCCGCGGTCAGTCGGCTGGGAGGGCGCCGAGCAGTTCCTCGTGGTGGCCCGCCTCGCGCAGCACCGGCGCTTCGAGCAGTCCGGCGGCGGGGTCGCCGGCGCGCACCGCGGCGAGGAACCGCACGACGGCCCGCGGTTCGGGGAGCACTTCGCCGCCGAGGTAGGTCAGGACGGCGGCGTCCCCGCCGGTGTCCTCCAGGGCCGCGGCCCAGCCGCGCACCTCGTCCCAGACGAGGGCGAGGTCGTGCCCGGGGAACCGGCGCAGCCGCCAGTCCAGGGCGACGTAGGCCGACACCGGGGTGTCGAGGTCGATGGTCCCGGACTCGGGCCCGACCCCCACCGCCCGGGCGACCGCCCCCAGGTAGTCGCGCAACCGCCGCTCGAACGAGAACTCCGTGTCGCGCCCGAAATCGATCAGAATGCTCAACGCCGCCTCGCTTTCCCCGTCGGCCGCGGGATCTTCCGCCGCCCGCTCGCGGATACCCCGCGCCCCCGTCGATCAACCACGGGATCGGCACCAGGATCGGCGACGATCGGGCACGGGATCGGCGCCGGTACCGGCCACCGGGACAACGAGCACGACGGCACGGTGCGCCGCCTTCCCCCGTGAGGCAGGATCGGGGTGTGACGATCGATCAGGCCGGTGCGCCCCAGGCCCGCCCGGGCCCGGCCTTCCCCGAACACGAATCCCGCGTCGACGACCTCAGGCGGCAGCTGGCGGCGGTCGCCGGCGAAGCCACCGTCCGGCTGGCGAAGCGGACGTCGAACCTCTTCCGCTCCCGGGCGTCGGCCGAGCACCCCGGCCTGGACGTCTCCGGATTCACCCACGTGCTGCGCGTCGACCCGGAGACGCGGACCGCCGACGTCGAAGGCATGGTCACCTATGAACAGCTGGTGGACGCGACGCTGCCGTACGGCCTGATGCCCCTGGTGGTGCCGCAGCTCAAGACGATCACCCTCGGCGGCGCGGTCACCGGCCTCGGCATCGAGTCGAGCTCGTTCCGCAGCGGCATGCCGCACGAGTCGGTGCGGGAGCTGGAGATCATGACCGGCGACGGCGGCATCGTCGTCGCCACGGCGGACAACGAGCACCGCGACCTGTTCCACGGCTTCCCGAACTCCTACGGCACGCTCGGTTACGCGCTGCGGCTGCGGATCGAGCTCGAGCCGGTGAAGCCGTTCGTGAAGCTGCGCCACGTCCGCCACCACGACCGGGAGACGTACTTCACGGCGCTCGGTGAGGTCTGTACCACCCGGACGTACGAGGGCGAAGCGGTCGACTTCGTCGACGGGACCGTGTTCGGCCCGGACGAGCTCTACATCACGTTGGGCACCTTCGCCGACACCGCGCCGGAAACCAGCGACTACACCTGGCTCGACATCTACTACCGCTCGATCCAGCGGCGCGAGACCGACCACCTCACCGTCCGCGACTACCTGTGGCGCTGGGACACCGACTGGTTCTGGTGCTCGCGCGCGTTCGGCGTCCAGTCCCGGCTGCCCCGGCTGCTGATGGGCCGCCGGTTCCTGCGCTCCTCGGTGTACTGGAAGCTCGTCGCGCTCGACCGCCGCTTCGGGATCGCCGCCAAGCTCCTCAAGCTCAAGCGGCTGCCGCCCGAGGAGACGATCGTGCAGGACATCGAGGTGCCGCTGGCCCACGCCGCGGACTTCCTCGAGTTCTTCGAGCGGGAGATCCCGATCAGCCCGGTCTGGATCTGCCCGCTGCGCCAGCGGCCCGGCGGGGTGCGCTGGCCGCTCTACGAACTGGATCCCGAAGAGCTCTACGTCAACTTCGGCTTCTGGTCGGCGGTACCCCTGGATCCGGGCGAACGCGACGGCGTCCACAATCGGATGATCGAAGCCGAGGTCACCCGCCTCGGCGGGCACAAATCCCTCTACTCGGACAGCTTCTACTCCGAGGACGAGTTCTGGCGCCTCTACAACGGCGACGCCTACCGGGAGCTCAAGCGGGCCTACGACCCGGACGGCCGGTTGCTCGGCCTCTATGAGAAATGCGTCCGGCGCCGATGAACGCCCTGAAAGGAACGAATGTGACCAAGGTAACCATCCCGGTCGGCGAAGTCTTCGAGCGCCTGCTCGGCGCCAGTTCCACCGTGTCGATCACCGCCTACGACGGCAGCGCCACCGGCCCGGCCGACGCGCCGGTCGCCATCGAGGTGCGCTCCCCGCTCGCGCTGGACTACCTGATCTCCTCCCCCGGCGACCTCGGCCTGGCCCGCGCCTACGTGGCCGGCGCCATCGACGTCAAGGGCGACCTCTACACGGCCCTGCACGCGCTGGCGGCCCAGGTCGACCAGCTGACCCCGGCCGACCGCGTCTGGCTGCTGCGCAAGCTCGGGCCCGCGCACCTGCGCCGCGTCGAGCCGCCCGTCGAGGAGCTGCCCGGCCGGTTCCGGCGGAGCCTGTCGGGCCTGCGGCACTCGAAGGAGCGCGACAGCAACGCGATCTCGAACCACTACGACGTCTCCAACCGGTTCTACGAGCTGGTCCTGGGGCCGTCGATGGCCTACACCTGCGCCGTGTTCCCCGAGGACGGCGCCACGCTGGAGCAGGCCCAGGAGCACAAGTTCGACCTGGTCTGCCGCAAGCTCGGCCTCAAGCCCGGCATGAAGCTGCTCGACGTCGGCTGCGGCTGGGGCGGCATGGTCGCCCACGCCGTCCGCCACTACGGCGTCGAGGCGCTCGGGGTCACACTTTCGCGTGAACAAGCGCAGTGGGCGCAGAAGCACATCGTCGCCCTCGGCCTGGCCGACCGCGCCGAGATCCGGCACCTCGACTACCGGGACGTCACCGAAACCGGGTTCGACGCGATCTCGTCGATCGGCCTGACCGAGCACATCGGCGCCCGCAACGTGCCCGGCTACTTCCGCTTCCTGGCCGCCAAGCTCAAGCCGCACGGGCGGCTGCTGAACCACTGCATCACCAACCCGGATTCGAGCGTCGCCCACCGCTCCCGCGGCTTCATCGACCGCTACGTGTTCCCGGACGGCGAGCTGGAAGCCCCTGGTGAGCTGGTCACGGCCATGCACGACGCCGGGCTGGAGGTCCGGCACTCGGAGAACATCCGGGAGCACTACGCGACCACCCTGGCCGGCTGGTGCGCCAACCTCGACGAGCACTGGGACGAGGCCGTCGCCGAGGCCGGGGCGGGCCGGAGCCGGGTGTGGGCGCTCTACCTCGCGGCCTGCCGGCTGGCCTTCGAACGGCGGGAGATCGAGCTGCACCAGATCCTCGGCGTACGCACCGACAACCAGGGCGGAATGGGGATGCCGCTGCGGCCCGACTGGGGTGTTTGAGACCGGGCGTGCCTCTCGCGCGCACTTCTGCGAGGATAGTCACGAGACCGGGCGTCCGAACGGGGCGGCCAGGCTCACTGATGAGAAGTAGGTATGGGTATGGCTCAGGGCAGTGTCAAGTGGTTCAACGGTGAAAAGGGCTTCGGCTTCATCGCTCAGGATGGCGGGGGTCCGGACGTGTTCGTCCACTACTCCGAGATCCAGGGCACCGGCTTCAAGTCGCTCGACGAGGGCCAGCGGGTGGAGTTCGAGATCGGGCAGGGCCAGAAGGGCCCCCAGGCCCAGCGGGTCAGCGTCATCTGAACCACGCGACATGGAATGCCCTCGCCCCTCGGGGCGGGGGCATTCCCCTTTTCCGGGGTCCGGCGAGGCCGGACGCGGTCAGCGGTTGGACGTGGGGAACCGGCGGCCGGGGGTGCCGAGGGCGACGAGCTCGGTGTACTGGGCCTGCCAGGACTGCTCGGTGGCCAGCAGGTCGGCCAGCCGCTGGGTCCAGCCGGCGTCCACGCTGGCCTCGGAGGCCTCGGAGGCCTCGGTGGCCTTCGCGGTGCCGAGGTGCCGGTGGGTCTCGTCGCGGGCCTTGAGCCATTCGGAGAGGGTCGGGTCCAGGGCGGGGCCACCTGCTCGTTCTGCCATCGACCCACCGTACTGCGCCGTGGCCGCCCAGGGTCTCCCTCGTTCGCCACACTGCGGGTTCACCCGCGGCTCGGGTAGCCTCGGAAACACGGGAGCACCTCGTACGCCGGCGCAGTGCCGGGCACACTCCCGTCCCCTCGGCCCTTGACGGCCGGGCGCCGGCAGGAGCGGCGACCGTGCGGCGGGCCGCGCGTACACAGCTGAACGAGCCGGGTGTCCCGCGTCCCCGGCCTCCCGCGCAGGACCCCCTCCGCGCGTGGCGAAGACCTCGAAACGAGTGGTGCATGACCTCACCCACCCCGGTGAAACCCCGACCTGCCCCGAAGCCGGTCCTCTCCGGCAAGCAGACCATCCCCGAACTGCTCACCATCCGCGCCTTCCTCCTCATCCCGTTCCTCGCGCTCGCCGCGGCGGTCCCGGTGTTCTGGGGCTGGGGCGTCAGCTGGCTGGACCTGGCGATCGGCGGCGGCTTCTTCGTCGTCTCGACGCTCGGGATCACCATCGGCTACCACCGCTACTTCACGCACGGCGCGTTCCGGGCGAAGCGGGCGCTGCGCATCGCGCTCGCCATCGCCGGCGGCCTCGCCGCCCAGGGCCCGGTGATCACCTGGGTCGCCGACCACCGCCGCCACCACGCCTTCTCCGACCGCGAGGGCGACCCGCACTCGCCGTGGCTGTTCGGCACCTCCCCGGTCGCCCTGGCCCGCGGCTTCTGGCACGCGCACATGGGCTGGCTCTTCGGCCGCGACAAGACCAACATCGAGCGGTTCGCCCCCGACCTGGCCGCCGACCGCGACATCCGCATCGTCGACCGCCTGTTCCCCGTGTGGGTGGTCACGAGCCTGCTGCTCCCGGCGCTGCTCGGCGGCCTGATCACGCTGTCGTGGTGGGGCGCGCTGACCGCGTTCCTGTGGGCCGGGCTGGCCCGGATCTCGTTCCAGCACCACGTGACGTGGTCGGTGAACTCGATCTGCCACATGATCGGCGAACGGCCGTTCGCGAGCCGCGACCGCTCGGCGAACTTCTGGCCGCTGGCCATCCTGTCGATGGGCGAGTCCTGGCACAACTCCCACCACGCGGACCCGACGTCGGCCCGCCACGGCGTCCAGCGCGGCCAGATCGACATCTCCGCCCGGGTGATCTGGGCGTTCGAGAAGCTCGGCTGGGCCTGGCAGGTCCGCTGGCCGACGGCCAGGCGCCTCGCCGCCATGGCGCGCTGAAACCCCGCCGAAACTCCTTGCCCGTCGTCGTGGGCGGGGTGACCGTGGACGGATGGACCCGGTTGCCCTGACCTTCGACGACGGCCCCCACCCGGAGACGACGCCGGCGCTGCTCGCCGCACTGGGCGACGCGCCGGCGACGTTCTTCCTGCAGGGCTCCCACGCCGCCGCCCATCCGGACCTGGTCCGGGCGATCGCCGCGGCCGGGCACCCGATCGGCAACCACAGCTGGTCGCACCCGAGGCTGCCCGCGCTCCCTCCCGCGGCCCGGGAGCTCGAGGTGGCCCGGACGCAGGACCTGCTGGCCGGGATCACCGGCACCCGGCCCGCGCTGTTCCGCCCGCCCTACGGCGACACGGACGCCGCGGTGGCGGCCACGCTCGCCGGGCACGGGCTCACCGAGGTCCTGTGGACCGTAGACACCCGCGACTGGGCGGGCGCGGCCGCCGACGAGATCACGGCGGCCGCTTCCGCGGTCCAGCCGGGCGGGATCATCCTGATGCACGACGGCGGCTACGCGTCGACCGTCGCCGCCGTCCCCCGCATCCTGGCCGCGCTCTCCGCCCGCGGCCTGCGCGCGGGACGCCTTGGTCTCCCCGCACGTCCGTGAAGGCCTCCTTGAGGGACTCTGAGTCCCTCAAGGAGGCCTTCACGGACAGCGGACCGCAGTGGTCACGGGTTGATGCGGGTGTAGGCCGGCTTGGGCTTCAGGTCGGCGTCGAACAGGCAGGCCGCGCCCTCGCCCGGGAAGACGTCCGGGACCCACGAGTGCCGGTCGGTGAACCCCCACGTCGTGAACTCGACGCACCGGCGCACCGCCTGGCAGTCGTCCCACAGCCGGTCGAAGTAGCTCGCCTGCGTGTCCAGCTTCGCCGCGTCGGGCGGGGTCGGGATGCGGACGTCCGCCTCCGTGACCGCGACGTCGACCCCGAGCGCCGTGAGGCGGGTGAGGTTGGCGCGGTAGCCGTCCGGGAAGCCGTACTGGATCGACAGGTGCGCCTGGACGCCGACGCCGCCGATCGGGACGCCCTGCCGCCGGAGCGTCTTCACGAGGTCGTAGACGGCGTCGCTCTTCGGGTTGCGGCCCTCGATGTTGTAGTCGTTGATGTAGAGCGTCGCCGCCGGGTCGGCCGCGTGCGCCCAGCGGAAGACGTCCGCGACGAAGCCGTCCCCGAGCTTCTGCCGGAACACCGTGTCCCGGCGTGTCCCGTCTTCGTTGAAGATCTCGTTGACGACGTCCCAGGCGCGGATCTTTCCCTTGTACCGCTTCACTTCCGTCGTGACGTGGTCGCGCAGCACGCGGCGCAGCTCGTCGGCGGGCAGGGCCGCGACCCAGTCCGGGAGCTGCGAGTGCCACACGAGCGTGTGGCCGCGGACGGTCTTGTGGTGTGCTCGCGCGTACTGCACGATCGCGTCCGCGCCGGACCAGTCGTACTGCCCGCGCACCGCCTCGACCGTGCCCCATTTCATCTCGTTCTCCGGGGTCACGTTGTCGAATTCCCGGGTGAGCACGGCGCGGTAATCGGGCTCCGAAGCGAGATACGACGCGGCCACCGCACTACCGACGTAGCGGTGCGTGATGTCCTTCAGCGGAACCGACGCGGAAGCCGCCGGCGCCTGCCAGACGGCGACGCCCGCGAGCGCCACCATCGCGACCAGCGCGCGTTTGACCGGAATTGCGTGCACCATCTCGTGACTCCTCGGGGAAATAGGGCCGGTTTTCGACGATAGAAGCCGCCGCCGACGGCGGTCAAGGTACCTGTCGGAGCAATGATCGAAAGTTTCGAAGCGTGTCAATTCCGGGTCGGATGACCTAGAATCCGCTTCATGCCAGTAAAATCCGACGATCTCGAACCCGCAGCGACGCGGGTCACCATCGCCCGGATCGCCGCCGAGACCGGCGTTTCCGTGCCGACCGTTTCGAAGGTGCTGAACGGGCGTCCGGACGTCGCCGAAAGCACGCGCGCCCGCGTCGAAGCCGTCATCGGGAAATACGGCTACCGGCGTCGCGCCGACGAACGGTCCCGCCGTTCCCGGCTGCTGGAACTGATGTTCCACGAACTCGAAAGCACGTGGGCGCTCGAAATCATCCGCGGGGTCGAGCACGTCGCCCGCGAAAACGGAATGGCGGTCGTGCTGGCGGAATCGTCGGGCCGGCACACCCCGGGACAGAGCTGGCTGGAAAGCGTGCTCGCCCGGCGCCCGGTCGGCATCGTTTCGGTGTGTTCCGACTTCACCGGCGGGCAGCTGGCGAAACTGCGCGCGCGGGACATCCCGCTGGTGATCGTCGACCCGGCCGGCGCGCCCGGCCCGGAGACGCCCTCGATCGGGGCCACGAACTGGCAGGGCGGGCTGACGGCCACCCGGCACCTGGTGGAGCTGGGCCACCGGCGGATCGCGATGATCGGCGGCCCGGACGGCGTGCTGTGCAGCCGGGCCCGCATCGACGGCTACCGCACGGCCCTGGAGACGGCGGGGCTGGCCTTCGACCCGGCCCTGGTCCGCAAGGGCGACTTCCACGTCCGCTCGGGCTACCGCGAGCTGGCATCACTGCTCACCCTCCCCGACCGCCCGACGGCGGTGTTCGCCGGCAGCGACCTGCAGGCACTGGGCGTGTACGAGGCCGCCCGCGACGCCGGGTTGCGCATCCCGGCCGACCTGAGCGTGGTCGGTTTCGACGACCTGCCGGTGGCCCGCTGGCTGACGCCGGAGCTGACGACGATCCGCCAGCCGTTGCAGGAGATGGCGGCGGCCGGGGCCCGGCTGGCGATCGCGCTGGCCCGGGGGTTGACGCCGGACGCCCGGCGGCTGGAGCTGGCGACCAGCCTGGTCGTGCGCCACAGCACCGCGCCCGCCAGCCGCGAGTGACAACCGCAGTGAGAACACCGGTTCCCACTCACGGCTTCCCCAGCCGCTTGCTCTCCGGCGGCCCCAGGTAGCTCGGCCGCAACCCGCCCGTGTCGACCACCAGCTTCTGCACCACCACCGCCGGGTCGATCATCCAGATCTTCAGCACGTGCGGACCCGGTGCGGCGACCACGTGCCGCGTCGAGGTCAGGTTCACGTTGTCCGACGTCGTCCGTTCCCACTGCCGGTTCATGGTCGTGTCGTCCGCGCCGGTCGCCTTGGTGATGTTGACGACCTGCGGAACCGCGTCGTCCACCGAGACCGCGTACCGCAGTCCGGCACCCTGCAGCACGTTGCCGCGCGGCGAAAGGTACGCCCACACCGTCACCGGCCCGGCCGTGACCAGCGTCATCCGGTACTCCAGCCGCGGGCCCGCCCCCACCTCCCGGCTCGCCGCCGTCACCGGGAACGGCGTCATGCCGGCGCCCGTCCGGCCGAGGTCCGGGATCCGCCGCCACGACACGCCGGCCGCCGCGATCGCGTCGCCGTGGTCGGCTTCCATCGAAACGTGCCCGCCGGCTTCGACGAACCCGTGCCGCCACGACAACGGCAGGTCGGCCGAACGCACCACCGCGTCCACGACGACCGAACGGCCCGCACCCGACACCGTGATCGGCACGGTCGTGGTGCCTTTCGGTGCCCGCGCCCAGTCGATCCGCACCGTCATCCGCAGCTCCTCGTCCACCCGGCCGCCGCGCGGCTCGACCCGCACCCACGGCGCGCCCGCCGTCACCGTGCAGCGGAACGGCGTCCGCCCGCGGTTGAACACGTCGACGTACTGCGCCGGGGTGCTCTGGAACGGGCTGAACTCCGGCAGCACCGGACGTCCCGGCGCCGCGGGCCACCACTGCTCCGAGCCGTCGACGGCGACCCCCATTTCGGCGCCGGAGGGAACCGGAACCCGCCGCACCGCCGGGAAGAGGACGTCCGGCAGCGCGACGTTGTCCTTCTCCGGCTGCTGCCACGGCGCGTTCGGGCCGTAGCGGGCGACGTCGCCGTAGTCGATGTGCGGCTGGGTCTGGAATCCGTTCCACTTGCCGCCCGCGACGCCCGTGTTGTACTTCGCAGCCAAGGCGAGGTCGTCGGCGAACCGGGCCTCGGCGACGGCGGCGAGCCCGTTGGCCGAGGCGCGGCCTTGCGCCGCGTACAACAGGTTCGTGAACTCGGCCCGCCGCAGCGCGTACAGGTACGCCGACGCCTCGACCTCGTACAGCACGAGCTCGAAGTAGGCGTCGCGGCAGGCCGCCGGCAGCCGGGCGGAGATCTTCGACGCGCGGGCGGCCAGCGCCTGCCACTCGTCGGTGACGGTGTCCAGCTCGCGGTAGTTGACCAGGCTGAACGGCGTCGCCTGGTCGTCGTACTCGATCGTGCCGTCGGCCTGCAGCGTGATCTTCCGGTTCAGCAGCTCCGGCTTCCGGCGGGACTGCAACCGCCCGTAGTCGTGCAGCACCGAAGCGATGTCCGACGCCAGTGCGGCGCCGAAGTTCGCCGAAGCGAATTCTCGCTCCCATGTGGACAATCGCGAAACGGGCAGTGCCGACGGATCCCAGGCGTAGTCGAGGAAGAACTGCAGCGGCAGCTCGTTGCCCTTCATGTCCCCGACGTTGACGACCCACAGCCGGTCGTTGCCGTAGGAGACGGCCTGGTTCAGCTGCTCCCAGGTGTTGGCGATCAGGGTGGTGTCGACCCACTTGTAGTTGCGGCCGCCGCCGACGTAGTCGAAGTGGTAGTACAGCCCGTACCCGCCCGGGTGCGGTGGCAAGGAGAGATCCGGGTGCTTGCGGATGTTGCCCCAGTTGTCGTCGGTGAACACGACGATGACGTCGTCGGCCGGGCGGAGCCCCTGCGCCCAGTAGCGCTGGACTTCCTTGTACAGCGTCCACACCTGCGGGACGTCCGTGCTCAGCTCGCGGGCGAGGATTTCCCGTTCGGTGGCGAGGATCTCGCGCATCAGCTCGATGCCGTCGCCGTCGGGCAGGCCGACGTCGCCGTTGCCGCGCATGCCGAGCGTGACGACGCCTTCGAAGTCCTCGCGGGCCATCCGGCGGATGCCGTCGGCCCAGTACGCCTTGATCGCCTCGCCGTTGCGGCGGAAGCTCCACTCCCCCGTGCCGCCGTACGGGTCGTGGCCGGGCGTGACGATGTTTCCCGCCGCGTCGCGGACCGCGGCGACCGCGTGCCGGTTCCACTCCTCGATCCCCCGCATCATGGGCGCCTCGTGCGAGGTGCCCATGACGACGCCGTACTCCTTGGCCGTCGCGTGGTTGAGCGGGTCGTCCTCGGCGAACGCGCGTCCCCAGACCGCGGGCCACAGGTAGTTCGCGCGCAGCCGCAGCAGGGTCTCGAAGACCTTCGCGAAGAACTCGTGGGTGAAGCCACCCGGGTAGCCCGGCGCCTTGCCGGGCCCGAAGTACGCCGGCGCCCAGGTGCCGAGCGCCGGGTTCTCGTCGTTGATGAAGAACCCGCGGTACTTGACGCGGGGGGTGCCCAGGCTGAACCGCTCCCCCGGCAGGTGCAGCTCCGCGCTGCGCCGCGGCGGGACGTCGGCCCACCAGTACCACGGCGAGACGCCGATGCGCCGCGAGATCTCGTAGACGCCGTAGATCACGCCACGCTGGTCGCTGCCGGTGAGCACCAGCGTCCCGTCGACGACCTGGCTCAGCGACGTCTCCCACTTCCCGGCGACGCCGGTGACGTCGAGCCGGCCCGCGCGGACCAGGTCGTCGACCAGCGGGCTGTGGCCCAGCGTCCCGACGAGTACCACCGGCCCGTGCGCGGGGACGACGTCGATCGAGACGGCCGGCCGCACGCCCGTGACGCGCTCGACGTCGGCCGCGAGGTCGCCGACGACCCGGCGCACCCCCGGCCGATCACCGGCGCTCACCACGATGGTCGCAGCTTTGCCCCGCGTCACCAGGGGAAAGCCCGTGCCGGCTTCGGCGGTTCCCGGCAGGACGGCGGTTCCGGCGCCGGCGAGGGCCAGCAGCTGGAGGAAGGCACGGCGGTGTACCTCGGACGTCACGGGAGACCTCCTGTGTCAGCCCTTCACGGATCCGGTGAGCCCGCCGACGATGCGCCGTTCGGCGAGCACGAAGAACGCGAGCGCGGGGATCATCGACAACGCGGTGAACGCGAGCACGCGGGCGGTGTCCTGGGAGTACTGGGACTGGAACGTGGCGACGCCGAGCGGGAGCGTGAAGTGCGCGGAGTCGTTGAACACGAGCAGGGGCAGCAGGTAGGCGTTCCAGCTGGTGACGAAGGCGAGCACGCCGACCGTCGTCAGCGCTGGCGCCGAGAGCGGCAGCAGGATCCGCCAGAAGAACCCCAGCCGGCTCGCGCCGTCGAGCACCGCGGCGTCCTCCAGCTCGCCGGGGATGGCGTGCATGAACGGGCGGAGGATCACGATCGTCACGGGCAGCGAGAACGCCGCCTCGGGGATCGCGACGCCCCAGAAGCTCTCCAGCATCCCGAGCTGGCGCAGCCACAGGTACAACGGCAGCGTCGCGACGGTGAGCGGGAACAGCAGGCCGAGCGTGAACAGCGTGTACAGCGCTTCACGGCCCTTGAAGTGGTACCGCGACAGCGCGAACCCGGCCATCGAGCCCAGGCCGACGGCCACGGCGGTCGCGATCACGGCGATCAGCGCGCTGTTGCCGAGGAACGTCCAGAACGCGCTCGAGCCGAGGACCGAGGCGTAGTTCTCGGTGATCCACGGGCCGGGCAGCCCCGCCGGGTCGGAGTTGATCTGCGCGTTGCTGCGGAACCCGCCGAGCACCACGAACAGCAGCGGCACAAGAGTCACGCCGACCACGACGATCGCCGCGAGATACCCCATCGACAGGCCGAACCGGCGCGAGCGCATCAGCCCACCATCCTGGTCAGGGCGCCCTGGGTGTCCCGGCGCAGCGCGAACCGCTGGTACAGCAGGGCGAACACGAAGCAGATGACGAAGAGGATCACCGCGACGGCGGAGCCGAACCCGAACTCGTAGCGCTTGAAGCCGTGGTCGACCAGGTAGGTCGCCATCGTCGTCGACGCGTTCGCGGGCCCGCCGAGCGTCATGATCCACACGATGTCGAACAGCTGCAGCGAGCCGATCACCGACAGGAAGATCCAGATCCGGATGGTCGGCCCGAGCAGCGGCAGCACGACGTGGCGAGTGGTCTGCCACGCCGACGCGCCGTCGAGCGCGGCGGCCTCGCGCAGCTCGGCCGGCACGCCCTGGAGGCCGGCGAGCAGCAGGATGATGCCGAAGCCGATGAACTTCCAGGTGATCACCGCGAACAGCGTGTAGAGCACGATGCCCGGGTCGGCCAGCCACTGCCGGACCAGGCCGCCGAGCCCGGCGCCTTGGAGCACCTGGTCGGCGAACCCGCTCGGCTGCAGCATGAGCACCCAGATCACCGCGGTGATCGCCTCGGACAGGACGTACGGCGCGAACACCAGGGACCGCAGCACCGCCCGGCCGCGCAGCTTCCGGTTGAGCAGCAGCGCCAGGCCGATCGACAGCGGCAGCTGCACCACGATCGACAGCCCGGCGATGATCAGGTTGTGCACGATCGCGCTCTGGAACACATCGCCGCCGAAGGCGTCGACGTAGTTGTCGAGGCCCACGAAGTCGTCGAGCGCGCCGAAGCCGTTCCAGTTGAACAGGCTGTAGAACGCCGCGATCCCGATCGGCACCAGGACGAACCCGGCGAACAGCAGCAGCGCCGGGCCGAGCAGCAGCGCCAGCTCGAGCCGCTTGCGCAGGCTCGAGCGCCGCTTCCGGACCGGCACCGCCGGTGCGGGCGGTCGCGCCGCCCGCACCGGACTGGTGGTCGTGGTCACTTGTTGCCTGCCGCGGCCTGGTTGACGGCCGCCACGATGCCTTCGGGGGTGCCCTGGCCGGCGAACATGTTGGCCACGGCGTCGTTCAGCGCGGCGCCGACCGCCGTCGGGAACGCCCGGTCGAAGTACATCTGCAGGTACGGCGACTTCGTGCCGTAGTCGTAGACGGCCTTCAGGGTGTCGGTCTTCAGCGCCTTGGCGGCAACGGTGTTGACGGGCAGGCCGGCGCCCTGCGCGGCGAGCTGCGTCTGCACCGGCTCGCTGCCCAGGTACTGCAGGAAGTCCGCGCACGCCTTCGACGCGCGGGTGGTGCAGGCGAAACCGTCACCGCCGCCGAGCACGGCGGCGGGGTCGCCCGCGCCGCCGGGCACGGACGGGAACGGGAACCAGCCGACCTTCGAGTCCAGCTGCTTGTCCTCGGTCAGCGCCGACATCGTGCCGGGCTCCCAGTCGCCCTGCAGCTCCATCGCCGCCTTGCCGTTGGCGACCAGGCCGGCCGAGCTGCCCGCGCCCTGCTGGGCGGCGGTGCCGGCGAACCCGGTCTGGAACGGCTGCGTGGCCAGGAAGTTCTTCAGGTCCTGCCCCGCCTTCGTCCAGCACGGGTCCTCGAGCTTGATCGCCTTCACCGACTGCTTGAGCACGTCGACCGAGCATTCGCGGACGGCGAAGTAGTTGAAGTAGAAGGCGTCCGGCCAGCGGTCCTTGCCACCGACCGAGATCGGCGCGACACCCTTGGCCTTGAGCTTGGTGACAGCGGAGTTCAGGTCGTCGATGGTCTTCGGCGGCGCGGTGATCCCGGCGTCGGCGAACAGGTCCTTGCGGTACCAGAAACCGACGAAGTGCTGCTCGAACGGCACGCCGTACTGCTTGCCGTCGACCTGCCAGTTTTCACCGAACTTGCCGGTGGTCGCGGAGATCCACGACTTCGTGACGTCGGTGATGTCGGCGACCTTGCCCGAGGTGATCTGCGAAGCCAGGTCGCCGGCGCCCCAGGACTGGTAGACGTCCGGTGGCTCGGCTCCCTGCAGGGCGAGGGGCACCTTGGTGGGGAAGTCCTCGTTCTGCAGCGGCTGGGCCTTGATCGTGACGTCCGGGTGCGCCTGGTGGTAGTCGGTGACCACCTTCTCCCAGATCGCCTTGATCGGGTCGGTGGTGCCGTTGTGCCACCACGTGAGGGTGACCGGGCCGCTCGGCTGCGCGGGCGTGTCACTCCCCCCGCTGCACGCCGCGAGGGCGAGCGGCACGACGGCCGCGAGCGCGGCGACTACGGGGATTCTGCGTTTCGCAAACATTTTGGGTCCACTCCTGACGACTTCGGCCGAGTTGGACGGGGCGTGACAACGCCCGGGTTGGCGAAGAGTCTGCGCCAGCGAAAAACGGATGTCAATCGTTGTCGATAACGTTTTACATGGCTAGTCTGAGGCGATGCAGCCCAGTTCCAGGGTGACCATCCGTGACGTCGCGGCCCACGCCGGCGTCTCGGTGGCCACGGTTTCCAAAGTCATCAACGACCGCTACGGCGTCTCCGCCGCAACGCTCGCGAAGGTCCGGGCCGTGATCGAAGAGCTCGGTTACGAGGCGAGCCTCGTCGCCCAGAGCCTGCGCAACCACCGGACCAACGTGATCGGCATCCTGGTCGCCGACCTGGAACCGTTCTCCACGGAGCTACTCAAGGGGGCCGCCGACGCGATCCGCGGCAGTGGCTTCGAACTCGTCGTCTACTCCGCGGGCGGGCGCACCGGTGACCCGAAGGGCTGGGAGAAGCGCTACCTCTCCCGGTTGAGCGGCACCCTCGTCGACGGCGCCGTGCTGGTCACGCCCGCCGTCTCGCTGGAGGCCGTGCCCGGCACCCCGGTGGTCGCGGTCGACCCGCACACCGGGCCGTCGCACCTGCCGACCATCGACTCCGACAACCTGCGGGGCGCGCAGCTGGCCACCGAGCACCTCCTCGAACTCGGCCACCGGCGGATCGGCTTCCTCGCCGGCCGGCCCGACCTGCAGTCCGCCGAGCTGCGCAAGACCGGCTACCTGCGGGCGCTCCACGCGGCCGGCGTCGCGGTGGACGAGGCCCTGATCCGGGACGGCGCCTACGATCCGGAGATCTCCGCGGCCTCGGCGCACGAGCTGCTGACCGGGCCCGACCGGCCGACCGCGGTGTTCGCCGCGAACGACATCTCGGCCATCGCGACCGTCGGCGCGGCCCGCGAACTGGGGCTTTCGGTGCCCGACGACCTTTCCGTGGTGGGCTTCGACAACGTGCCCGAGTCGGCCCTCTGCAGCCCGCCACTGACCACAGTGGACCAGCCGATCCGCGAGATGGGCCACCGCGCGATCAGCATGCTCATCGCGCTGATCAACGGCGACGCCGTCGAGCGCACCCACCTCACCCTGGACACCGGCCTGGTGGTGCGGCACTCGACCCGCGCCCTCTCCTGATCCTCTCCCCTACGAAGGGCGGACAGCTTTGACCACGCAGCCGACCGAGGCCCCAGAGGCCCCCAAGGCCACCGGTTCTCCGGAGCCGTGGCGTGATCCCGAAGCCGACCCGGCCGAGCGCGTCCGCGCCCTGATGGCGCGGATGACACCGCGGGAGAAGATCGCCCAGCTCTACGGCGTCTGGGTCGGCATCGACGCCGGCGGCGAGATGGCCCCGCACCAGCACGACTTCGTCGACGCCGAGATCGACCTCGACGACCTGGCCCGCCACGGGATCGGCCAGCTGACCAGGGCGTTCGGCACCCGCCCGGTCGACCCGGCGATCGGCGCCCGCAGCCTCGCGCGCACCCAGCGGCAGATCACCACGAGCAGCCGGTTCGGGATTCCCGCGGTGGTGCACGAGGAGTGCCTGACCGGGCTCGCGGCGTGGCAGGCCACGGTCTACCCGGCGCCGCTGTCCTGGGGCGCGAGCTTCGACCCGGACCTGGTGCGCCGCATGGGCGAACGGATCGGGATCACCATGCGCCGCCTGGGCGTGCACCAGGGGCTCGCGCCGGTCCTCGACGTCGCCCGCGACCTGCGGTGGGGCCGCGTCGAGGAGACCATCGGCGAGGACCCGTACCTGGTCGGCACCATCGGCGCCGCCTACGTCGCCGGCCTGGAGTCGGCGGGGATCATCGCCACGCTGAAGCACTTCGTCGGCTACTCGGCATCACGCGCGGGCCGCAACCTCGCGCCGATGTCGGCGGGCCCGCGCGAGATCGCGGACGTCCTGCTCCCGCCGTTCGAGCTGGCCCTGCGCGCGGGCGCGCGGTCGGTGATGAACGCCTACAACGACATCGACGGTGTCCCGGCCGCGGCCGACGCGACGTTGCTGACGGACCTGCTGCGCGGCACCTACGGGTTCACCGGCACCGTCGTCGCCGACTACTTCTCCGTGGCGTTCCTGCACCGGCTGCACGGCGTCGCGAGCGGTCGCGGTGACGCCGCCGGTCAGGCGCTGGCCGCGGGCATCGACGTCGAACTGCCGACCATGGACTGCTACGGCGAGCCGCTGCTCGCCGCGGTGGAAGGGGGCTCGGTCGATGCCGCCGTCGTCGACCGGGCCCTCGAACGCGTGCTGCGGCAGAAGTGCGAGCTGGGCCTGCTCGACGCGGACTGGGCGCCGGAGGTGCCCGAAGAGATCGACCTCGACGACGCCGAGTCCCGCGCGCTGGCCCGTGAAGTGGCCGAACGCTCGATCGTGCTGCTGCACAACGACGGCACGCTCCCCTTGGCCCCCGGCCGCAAGGTCGCGGTCGTCGGGCCGCGCGCGGACGCGGCCGGCGCGATGCTCGGCTGCTACTCGTTCCCGCTGCACGTCGGCGTCCACCACCCGGACGTCCCGTTCGGCGTCGACGTGCCGACGGTCGCCGAGGCCCTGCGCGCCGACCACGACGTCACGTACGCCCTGGGCTGCCCGGTGGTCGGTGGCGACGACGCCGGGATCGCCGAGGCCGTCTCGGCCGTGGCGGCCGCGGACGTCTGCGTGGCCGTGCTGGGCGACCGGGCCGGGCTGTTCGGCGGCGGGACGTCCGGCGAAGGCTGCGACGCCCCCGACCTGCGGCTGCCCGGCCGGCAGGAGGAACTCCTCGAAGCCCTGCTCGCGACGGGCAAACCGGTGATCTTGATCCTGCTGTCCGGGCGGCCGTACGAGCTGTCGCGGCAGGCGGACCGGCTGGCCGCGATCGTCTGCGGCTTCTACCCCGGCGAAGAGGGCGCGCCCGCGCTCGCGAGTGTCCTCAATGGACGGATCGATCCCTCGGGCCGGCTCCCCGTCAGCTTCCCGGCGGCCGGGGCGAACCAGCCGTCGACGTACCTGGCGGCCCCGCTGGGCCGGCGCAGCGAGGTCAGCACGGTCGACCCGACACCGCTGTTCCCCTTCGGGCACGGGCTTTCCTACGCGCCGGCGACCTGGCAGGACGTCAGCGCGACGGGTTCGCTGTGGCCGACCGACGGCACCTGCCGGGTCCGCGTGACCCTGCGCAACGACCACGACCGGCCGACGTCCGAAGTCGTCCAGGTGTACCTGCACGACCCGGTCGCCGAGGTGGCCCGCCCGGAGCGGCAGCTGATCGCCGCGCGCCGGGTCGACCTCGCACCCGGCGAGGCGAAAGTCCTGGACATCGACCTGCACGCGGACCTGACCTCCTACACCGGCCGCGCGGGCCGGCGTCTCGTCGAGCCCGGCGACGTCGAGCTGCGGGTCGGCACGTCGAGCGAGCGGATCGTCACGACGTTGCACTGCACGCTGTCCGGTCCCCGCCGGGAGGTCGGCTTCGATCGGGTGCTCGCGCCGGAGTTCTCCTTGTGAGGCGCCCGTTCGTGATCGCCGTGCTGGTCGTGCTCACGGCGTTGTCCGTGGGCGCGTCCGGCCGGCCGCCGGCGTCGCGGTGGGTGGCGACGTGGACGTCGATGCCGCAGCTGACCGAACCGGGCAACCTGCCGCCGGCGCCGTTCACCGGGCCGGATCGTGTGCTCGACAACGCGTCCCTGCGCCAGACCGCCCACGTTTCCGCGGGCGGCCCGCGCATCCGGCTGCGGTTCTCGAACGCCTTCGGCGGCGCGCCCCTGCCGCTCACGGCGGTCTCGGTGGCCCGGCCGGTCTCCGGTGGTGCCGGGGTCTCCGCGATCGTCCCGGGCACTTCGCTGCCGGTGACGTTCCACGGCAAGCCGTCGACGACGGTCCCGGCGGGTGCGCAAGCGGTGTCGGACCCCCTGCCGTTCCCGGTGCGGGCGGCGGAGAACATCACCGTGACGGCGTACCTGGCCCACGGCCAGGCCTCGACGGCGATCACCTCCCACCCGGGCTCGCGCACGACGTCGTACCTGCTGGCGGGCGACCAGGTGACCGCGCCGGACCTGCCCGGCGCGACCCCGGTCGACCACTGGTACTTCCTGAGCGGCGTCGAGGTCCTGTCCCCCGCCTCGGCGGTGGCCGTGATCGGCGACTCCCTGTCCGACGGCCGGGGCTCGACGACGAACGGCAACGACCGCTGGCCGGACGTGCTGGCCTCGCGCGTGCCGGCCGCCGTGGTCAACCAGGCGGCGGGCGGCAACCGGGTGCTGCAGGACGGCCTCGGCCCCAACGTCCTGGCCCGGCTCGACCGCGATCTGCTGGCCCAAAGCGGTGTCGGGTGGGCGATCGTGTTCGAGGGCGTCAACGACATCGGCACCGCCGCCCCCGAAGCCGCCGCGCAGACCGCGGACGACTTGATCGACGCCTACGACCAGATCATCACCCGCGCCCACGCCCAGGACATCCGCGTCTACGGCGCGACGCTGACGCCGTTCGGCGGCAACTCGCCTTACGACACCCCCGAGCGCGAAGCGGCGCGTCAGCGGGTCAACACCTGGATCCGCGGCCACTTCGACGCGGTCCTCGACTTCGACCGCGTGGCCGGTGATCCGGCCGCGCCCGGCCGGTTGCGGCCCGCCTACGACGCCGGCGACCACCTGCACCTCAACCCCGCCGGGTACCGGGCACTCGCGTCGAGTGTCCCCTTTGGACTGTTCGACGCTCCCCCACGGGGGTGAAGACGCGCTTGTGAAGCCGACCACAATCCTCTGTGGAGCGTGGGCGGCTTGATCTTCTCTCCGTCGCCCTACGAGAGACACCGCCACTCCTTCGAGTGATGCCGGCGTTCGATCTTCATCATTCGTGGTCTACGTGTGTGACACACTGTCAATTCTCTTGAAAGTAAAGGATTTCCCGGCTGGGCCGTGCGGGAAGATCACCGCGGCGCACCGCCGGGCCGGGCCGTCCGCCCGCTGCTAGTGTCCCGGCTGCCCTGGTCCGGACCACGCTCGCCGCGGCCGGACAGGTCCCCCGGAACTCCTTGAGAAAAGGCGGAACTTGACCCACCTGAACCACCCCGGCCCACGCGAATCGTGGTCCCCGCAGCCCGGATCGCCGGACTGGCACGTCACGGCGTTCCTCGGGCCGCAGCCGGGCTCCGGCGACCACACCCTGATCGACGCGGTCCGCGAACTGCGCGCCCGGATCCTCTTCGACCACGGCCGCCGCCCGGCTTTCCTCCGCGCGGACGGCTCCCACACCGACGACCAGGACCTCGACTTCGGCGCGTGGCACTTCATCGCCCGCCGCAGTCCCGGCGGCGAGCCGCTGGGCTACATCCGGCTGTCCACACCGGACGCCGGCGAGCGCTTCCAGTCCCGGGCCTACCTCGGCGACGCGGCCTACGAACAACTCCTTGCCACCCAAGGTTTCCCGGCGTCGGAGGTGTTCGAGCACAGCCGGCTCGTCGTCGAGCACCGGGCCCGCAAGCTCGGGCTCGGGCAGTACCTGAACGCGCTGGCGATCGGCGCGGCCCACCACCTCGGCGCGCGGGCGATGATCGGCACGTCCGGCACGAAGGACGGCCAGGACCGGTTCCACGAGCGGTTCGGTTTCCGGCCCGTGGCCGGCACCCGCCGCTACGTCCCGCAGTACACCGAGGACGTCGTGATCATGGTCCACCGCGTCCTCGACGGCGCCGGCCGGCAGCACGACCTCGTGACGCGGCTGCGCGACGAGTTCCCGCTCATCGCCGCCGGCGGCCCGTCGCCGCTGCTCCCCGCACCGCGGGCGCCCCGCGCAGCGCCGCTCACGCTCACCGAAGCCGCCGGTCCCGACCGCGACGTCTGGCAGCCGGTGCTGTTCACCGCCGCCGACCACGACGCCCTCAACCGCCTGCTGGCGTCCGGCGAAGTCCGCGAAGTCCACGACACGCTCGACGAGCAGCTCACCGAACTGGTCCGCAGCCGCGAACCGGCCTGCACGGACGCCGCCGAGATCGAGCGCAAGAAGCGCGAGCAGCTGGCGGGCGTCGCGGCGTGGGAGTACGGCACCTGGGTGTGGTTCCCGTGGTCGGGGCGGCTGGTGCACGTGCTGCCGCGCGAGGAGTTCCGGCTGGTGCGCACCGACCGCAACCGCGGCCGGATCGAACGCCCGGAACAGCGTGGCCTGTTCGGCAAGCGGATCGGGATCATCGGCCTGTCCGTCGGCAACAGCGCGGCGCTGACGTTCGCGCTCGAGGGCATCGGCGGCGCGTACCGGCTGGCCGACTTCGACGACTTCGGGCTGTCCAACCTGAACCGGCTGCGCGCCGGTGTGCACCACCTCGGCGTCAACAAGGCGGTGCTGTCCGCGCGGCAGATGTTCGAGATCGACCCGTACCTCGACATCGAGATCCAGCGCGACGGGCTGACCGAGGACACCATCGAGGACTTCTTCGCCGGCGGGATCGACCTGCTCGTCGAGGAATGCGACACGCCGTGGGTCAAGATCGCGGCCCGCGAGTACGCGCGTGACCTCGGCATCCCGGTGGTGATGGACTGCAACGACCGCGGCATGCTCGACGTCGAGCGGTTCGACCGCGAGCCCGACCGGCCGCTGCTGCACGGACTGCTCGGCGACGTGAAGTCCGTCGACCTGGCGGACCTCGGGTACCAGGAGAAGGTCGACCTGATCCTGGCGATGGTGGACGCCGACCGGATCGGCCCGGAGCTGGCCGCGTCGTTCGGGCAGCTCGGGCGCACCCTGAGCAGCTGGCCGCAGCTGGCGTCCGGCGTCGCGCTGGGCGGTGCGCTGTGCGGCGAGGCGGCGCGCCGCATCCTGCTCGGCCGGCCCTGCGAGTCGGGCCGGTTCTACACCGATCTGTCCCAGCAGCTCAGTGCCTCGCGCAGCGTTTTCGCGGGCGGTGCGGTGTGACCGCGCTGACCGTCCCCGTCATGATCGCGGGCACCGGTGTGCACCTGCCGCCGGAAGTCGTGACGAACGCCGAGCTCGCGGCGACGCTCGACACCTCCGACGAGTGGATCGTCAGCCGCACGGGCATCCGCGTCCGCCGGCGCCTGGCCCCGGACCGCGCGACATCGGACATGTGCGTGGCGGCGGCCCACCCGGCCCTGGCCGCGGCGGGCATCACCCCGCGCGACGTCGACGCGATCATCGTCGGGACGTACACCTACGACCAGCCGCTCCCGTCGACCGCGCTGATCGTGAAGGAACTGCTCGGCGCGGACCGCGCGCTGACGCTCGACATCACGCAAGCGGCGTGCGCGAACGGCGTCCAGGCGTTGTTCCTGGCCGCGCACCTGCTCCAGACGTCGGCGGCTTCGACGGTGCTGGTCATCGCGGCGGACTGCGCGTCCCGCGTCACCGACCCGCAAGACCGGACGACCCGGGTGTTCTTCGGCGACGCGGCGGGCGCGGCGGTCCTGACCCGCGCGTCGTCCGCGGGCGCCGGTCTGCTGGGCTGGGACTTCGGCACGGAGCTGTCGTACGACGTGGAGATCCCGGCGGGCGGTTCCCGCCTCCCGCCGGCCGCCGCGTCGGCGTCGGACCACTACCTGAAGATGGACGGCCGCGCGGTCTGGAACACCGCGACCCGCTGCCTGCCGGACAGCATCCTCCGGGCGGTCGACGAGGCCGGGCTGTCGGTGGAGGACGTCACGCACTTCTTCCTCCACCAGGCCAACTTGAACATCATCACGGCGGCACTGGACAAGCTGGGCGTGTCCCGCTCGCGGGCACCGATCACGGTCGACCGCCTCGGCAACACGGGCTCGGCGGGCGTGTTCACGGCGCTGCACGCGGCGTTCACGGCCGGCTCGGTCCGCCACGGCGACACGTACGTGGTCTCGTCCATCGGGGCGGGCTTCCAGTGGGGGACGCTCTGCTTGCGGCACGGGTGAGCTGACCGGACGGCGTCCCTCGCGCGCCCCTTCGCGCGCCGCCTCGCGCGTCACGGAGCGACCACCGCGAGTGACACCGTCCGGTTACTGGACATCTTTGGGACACAAGGGAAAACCCGACGGCGGGGTACGTGATCGAGGTCACGGTCATGCCCTATAGTGGCGCCGTCTTGTTCGTCCCCACCCGAAGTCGTCGCTCCCGAAAAGGGGAACCCATGTCCGACGTCATCAACAGCATCTTCGGCCGCCCGAACTCCGGCACCCCGGCCTCCGGCGGGTACGGCGGAGTCGCGCCTGCCGCTCCGGCCGACACCGCCGCTCCCGAAATCGTTGACACCGAAGAGATCCAGGACGAAACCACCGAGCCCACCGAGGACGCCGGCACGGACGTCGTGACCGAGGAGCCCGAAGCCGCCACCGACTCCGCCGACGCCGAAGTCGTGGACACGGACACCGACACCGACGACACCGACATCGACGAGACGGACGAGGAAGCCGTCGAGGACGAAGGCGCCGAGGCCGAAGCCGTCACCGAGGAGTCCGACGAGGCGGCCGCGGACGAAGACAGCTCCGACTCCGCCGCGGACACCGTCGAGACCGAAGAAGCCGAGGTCACGGAAGAAGCCGCGCCGGTCGTCGCCGAAGCCGAGGCGGAGGTCGTCGACGAGGCCGAGCGCGTCGTCGCGGCCGCGGCCCGCCCCGCCGCCGGCACCCGCGGCGCCACCACCATCGGCGACGACGTCGTCGTGAAGATCGTGTACCGGGTCGCCCGCAAGGCCGAAGGCGTCCACGAACTCACCAGCGACGACGTCGAGGTAGCGGTCGACGGCGACGTCGCCACCATCACCATCTCCGTGGTGATCGACTTCGGCCACGCCGTCAAGGTCCTGGCCGAGAAGATCCGCACCGACGTGATCGAAGCGGTCGAACAGTTCCTCGGCCTCGACGTCGAGGGCGTCGACGTGCACATCGCCGACATCCACTTCCCGGACGCCGACTGAGCTCAGCCGAGGCTCGGTCCCGGGCGCAATCCCGGGACCGAGCCGGCGCCCGCGCCGCTAGCGGGAAACCTCGTAGCGCAGGTGCGTCACGTCGCGGCCGTCCAGCCGCCGGGTCTGGCGAAGTTCGACCCGCTCCGATTCCGCGAACAGGCGCCGACCGCCGCCGAGCAGGACCGGGACCAGGTGGATCTCCAGCTCGTCCAGCAAACCCGCTCGTAGCAACGATTGTGCCGCGCCCGCGCCGTGCACCAGTACCGGCCGGTCGCCGGCCGCCGCCACCGCTTCGGCCACGCACGCGGCGACGTCCGTGTAGAACCGGGCGCTTCCCGGCGGTTCGTCGCCGGGGTCCACGTGGTGGGTCAGGACGTGGATCGGGACGCCGTCGTGGTGGTCCCCCTGCCAGCGACCGGCCAGCTCGAACGTCCGGCGGCCCGAGATCACCGCGCCGGTGGCCATGGCCTCGCGGTACACCCGGCCGTTCACGCCCTCGCCCAGCCGGTCGTCCAGCCAGTTGAACAGGCGCCCGCCACCACGGCCGAGCTCCTGGCCCGCGCGGTCGTCCGGGCCCGCGATGAACCCGTCCAGCGACATCGACATGTACAAGATCACCTGGGACATGGGAACCTCCTTCACCCAGGCGTCGAACGGGCGGCGCCCGGATCGACAGGTTCAGGCGTCCCGGGCCCGGCTGATCACCTCTTCCAGCCGCAACGGGCTCGCCGGGTGGTGGGTCAGGCACAGCGGTGTCGCGATCTGGCGGAAGCCGAACGCCTCCCCCGCCACGTAGAACTGCGCGCGCTCCAACCTCGAAATGTCGGCGACCGGGCTGCCCTTCGCGCGGGCCAATTCGTTGGCCGCCGCGATCTGCGCCGGGCTGTTGAGCCGGCCGAAGAACTGCGTCATCGCGTTGCCGACCACCTGGTTGTGCAGGCCCTTCGGCGCCTGCGTCGCGAACAGCAACCCCAGCCCGTACTTCCGGGCCTGGGACGCGAGGACGATCGTGCTGCGCGTGCTCGCCGTGAGCGTGCCCGAGGCCGCGAGCATCTGGGCCTCGTCCATCACGAACAGCGCCCCCAGCGGACGGTCGCCCGCCGGGTTGCGTTTGATCCACGCGAAAAGTTCCATCTGGAGCTTGCAGCTCAGTGCGGCCGCGCGATAAATGGTTCCGCAACACCGGTCATTCGGATCGGTGAATCACCGACTTGCCCTTCAGGAGGAGTGTCGATGGCCGACCGCGACGCGCCACGGGTGTTCGTCACCTACTCGCACGACACCCCCGAACACAAGGAACTCGTGGAGAAGTTCGCGAGGTTCCTGCGCGCCGCCATCGGCTTGGACGTGCACCTCGACGCCTGGTACGACAACCGGCGCCGGGACTGGTCCCTGTGGGCCGTCGAGCACCTCACCAAAGCGGACTTCATCCTGGTCATCGCCTCGCCCGAGTACAAACGCCGGGCCGACGGCACGGCCGCGTCCGACGAGGGGCGGGGCGCGCAGTTCGAGGCGGGGATCATCCGGGACAACCTGACCCGGGACCTGCGCCGGGAAACGGAACGCGTGCTGCCCGTGATCCTGCCGGGGCGCTCGGTTGACGAGATCCCGGTGTTCCTCAACGGCCATTCGACGACGAGGTACCACATCGACGAGTTCACCGATGCCGGGATCGCCGACCTGCTCACCGCGATCACCGGGCACGGCCAGTACTCGATGCCCCAGCGCGGCGAGTGGCGCGGCGGCGGTTCCCGGGAGCCCCGGCCGACGCCGGCCAACGAGCTGCCGTGGGTCGTGGCCAGCAGCGGGATCCGCCGCGACAGCGCCTTGATCGACGGGATCCGCTACGACAACAGCATCGTGCTGCGGCCCACCAAACGCCCGACCGGCTCGGGTGGGTACGTCGAGATGGACCTCGGCGGCCACTACCAACGGCTGACCGCCGTCGTCGGGGTGCTCGACGACGCCGCCGATCCGTTCCAGGTCGGGCACTTCCAGGTCTTCCTCGACGGCGCCCCGCAGTCCGCCCACCAGGTGGCGCTCGGGAAGCCGGCCACGATCGACCTCGACGTCACCGGGGCGCTCCGGCTGCGGCTGGAGATGTCCCGCCCCGGGGTCACCGCCTCACCCTTCGGCGGCGCCGCGGTCCCGGTGCGGCCCCGGATGGGCCGGCCGCCCGAGCTGGCCTGGGGCGACCCGACGATGACCTGACGCCGGGCCGTCCCCGTCGCCGGCTGTCAGGGGGTGATGATCACCTTCAGCGCCGAGTTGGCCGCCGCGTTGGCGAAGACCTCGTACGCCTCCTCCATCTCGGCGAAGGTGAACGTGTGGGTGCCCATCTTCTCCGCCGGGATGCGGCCCGAGGACACCATCTTCAGCAGCGTCGGGATCGAGACCGTGTCCACCAGGCCCATCGTCAGGGTGATGTTCTGGATCCACATCTCCTGCATCGGCAGCTCGACCGGGACGCCGTGGACGCCGATGTTCGCGATGCGGCCGCCGGGGCGGACCAGGGACGCCGCGGTCTGCAGGGTCTGGGGGTAGCCGACCGCCTCGATCGAGACGTCGACGCCGAGGCCGTCGGTCAGGCCCAGTACGTCGGCGCGAGTGTCCGGGCCGGCCTCGATCGCGTCCGTCGCGCCGAAGTCGAGGGCCTTCTCGAGGCGGAACTTGTTGGAGTCCACCGCGATCACCTTCGACGCGCCCCACAGGCCCGTCGTGAGGATCGCCGACAGGCCGACCGCGCCCGCGCCGACGACCGCCACCGTGTCGCCCGGGCGGACGCGGCCGGCCAGGACGCCGACCTCGTAACCCGTCGGCAGCGAGTCGGCCAGGAAGATCGCCTGTTCGTTGGTGACGTCGTCCGGGACCGCGTACAGCGACGTGTCCGCGAACGGGACGCGCACCAGCTCGGCCTGGGTGCCGTCGATGAGGTGGCCGAAGATCCAGCCGATGCCGCCGACCGTCCGGCAGTGCGACGGCATCCCGCGGCCGCAGTACTCGCACCGCCCGCACTGCGTGATCGCCGGGACGAGCACCCGGTCGCCGACGGCGAACGCGCGGACCGCGTCGCCGATCGCCGTCACCGTGCCGACCGCTTCGTGGCCGAGGATCCGGCCGTCGGTCACCGCGGCGACGTCGCCCTGCAGGATGTGCAGGTCGGTGCCGCAGATGGTGGTCGTGTCGACGCGCACGACCACGTCGGTGGGCTCCTGGACGGCCGCGTCCGGGACGTCTTCCCAGGCCTTCGCGCCCGGACCGTGGTAGACCAGCGCCTTCATCGTCGCCTCCGGCGACCGCCCGGCACCCGCGTCCGGGCACGGCCGCCCACCGAACCTAGGACGGTGGCGGCCGCGCGGCTGTCGCAATATGAGACTGCGGCTCAGGTGTACCAGGTCGGCTCGGGCACCTCGCCGCGCAGCGCGTACACCCCGACTTCACGCCGCTTGTAGGCCACCGGGTCGTGCAGCGAGTGCGTGCGGAGGTTCCGCCAGAACCGGTCCAGGCCGTACTTGGCCGCGCTCGCCCGGGCGCCGGTCAGCTCGAAGATCTTCGTCCCGATCTCCAGCCCGGTTTCGATCACGCGCTGCTTGGCCGCGGCGATCAGTACGGCCAGCTCGCCGCGGGCCTCCGGCGTCAGCTCCTCCCGCGGCGCGTGCAGCACCTTGGAGATCACCGCGCCCGCTTTGTCCGTGAGCGCCTCGGCCGCCCACAGCTTCGCCTGCAGGTCGCCGTAGCCGTCGAGGATGTACCACTCCTCGGTGGCGTCGTCCTTGTCGTCGCCGCCGTACGGCCACGCCCGCGTGCGCTCGCGGGTGTAGGCCAGCCCGGCCTCGAGCGCGCCCTGGGCGATGCCGAGGTAGAAGTTGGTGAACACGAGCTGGATCGCCGGCACGTTGAGCGTGTTGTACGTCAACGGCCGGAAAGTCCGGTCGACGTACCCGGCCGCGCTCGCCCACGGCACCCGGACGTCGGTGATCGTGACGCTGCCGGACTCGGTGAGCCGCTGGCCGAGGTTGTCCCAGTCGTCGTGGAAGACGATCCCGTCCTGTGCGGAGGGCACGATCGCGAAGACGTGGTCCTCGGTCCCCTCGAGGATGCCTTCGAGCACGGTCAGGTCGGACACCTTACTGCCGGTCGAGAACGACTTGTGTCCGTTGTAGACGATGTCGTCGCCGTCCTGCGTGATGGTCAGGTCGGAGTCGCGCGGGTTGACCGCGCCGCCGAAGAAGAAGTTGTTGGTGGTGTAAAGCTCTTCTACAGCGACGATCTGTTCGTCGGTCGCGACCAGCCGCGCCGCCCACGCCCACAGGTAGTGGTAACCGAGCAGCTGCCCGATCGAGCCGTCCGCGCGGGCGATCTCGCGGATGACGCGGTAGGCGGTGTCCCAGGTCTGCCCGCCACCGCCGTGTTCGGCGGGGCCGAGCAGGGTCACCAGGCCGGTGTCCTTGAGCAGCTGGACTTCCTGGTACGGCGTGGCGTTGCCGCGGTCGCGCTCGACGGCGTCGACCGCGAGCTTCGCGGCGACGTCCCGGGCCGCCCTGATCCATTCTTCCGTTGTGGTCATGAGGTTTCCTTCGTTCGGGCACGACAAGGAGCCCGCGTACGCGGGGTGCTCGGGATGGGCTGGGTCAGGCGGTACAGCGGGTGAAGCGGCTGCCGTCCATGATCCCGAGTACACCGGGACGCTCCGTGGCTGTCAACGGACGTCCGCGCGCTGGGAACCCGGTCAGCCGCCCTCGGCGTTGCGGGCCATGAAGGTCTTCGCGTCGCCGGCCGACGGGTCGACGAACACGATGTCGTCCGGGCGCCGGCGGGGCACGTCGATCGCCAGGACGACGAGAGGTTCCTCGGAGACGCGAGGGAACCCGTGGACCTTGAGCCGCTCGAAGGCCAGGAACATTCCGGGCCGGGCCTCGAATTCTTCGCCGTCGAGGTGGAACGTGCCGCGGCCGCTGAGGAGGTACAGGTGCTCGTCGCACTCCTCGTGGTAGTGCAACGGTACTTCGCGGTAGATCCGGAAGATCCGGGCGCTGGCCGAAGCCTTGTCGACGAAGTACTTGTCCACCAGCATGGTCTCGGCGGTCTCGGGCAGCGCCGCGGCCTCCGCGAGGACGTCGAACACGCTCTGGGTGTTGTCGCTCTCCATGGCTTCCGAACCTAGCCGACCAGCGGCAGGAGCACCTCGTCGACGATCGCCGCGATCTCCGTCCCGGGCACCGGGCCGGATTCGAGGTGCGCGACCAGGACCAGGCGTGGCCCGACCGCGGCGAGCCGGGCGGTGCCGGTCTCCCCCAGCAGCTCCAGGATCAGGTCCTGCCGCGGCCGCAGCACGAGGTCCCGCACCCGCTCGAACAGCTCGGGGTGACGCCGGCGCTGCGTGATCAGCTGGACCAGCGCGCGGCCGTGCGGTTCGCCGAGCACGCGGGCGAGACCGCCGAGGAGCACCAGCAGGTCGCCGCGCAGGCTGCCGGTGCGCGGCGGCGGGGTCTCGGCGAAACCGGCCACCGGGTCGGCCAGCGCGGCCAGCACCAGGTCCGCCGGTGCCGACCAGCGCCGGTAGAGGGCGGCCTTGCCCGTGTGGGCGCGAAGGGCGATCTTCTCGAAACTCAGCTCCTCGAAACTCCCTTCCGCCAGCTCGGCCAGCGTCGACGAGTAGATCGCCCGCAGCAGGTCGTCGCCCCGCCGCCGCGTGTCGGGCATCGGCCTCCTCTCCGTGTACCGTAATTAGTGAACGATATCGTTCCTTATCGGAGAGGGCCACCCATGAGCAGGACAGCCGTCACGAACGTCCGGGTCTTCGACGGCACCGGGCTCACCGAGCCGCGCACCGTCGTGCTCGACGGCGCCGTCATCGGGGACGACCCGGCGGGCGCCGAGACCGTCGACGGCAGCGGGCGCGTCCTGCTGCCCGGGCTCATCGACACCCACATCCACCTGCACGGCCGCGAGAGCCTCGAACAGCTGGCGCGGTACGGCGTCACGACCGGCCTCGACATGGCCACCTTCTCGGCCGACCTGCTGGCATCCCTGCGGCACCAGCCGGGGCTGACCGACATCCGCAGCGCCGGCGTCCCGGCGATCGGCCCGGCCGGGATGCACGCCCGGATCCCCGGCATGCCCGCCGAGGCCGTCGTCACCGATCCCGGCCAGGCCGGGGCGTTCGTCGCCGCCCGGGTCGCGGCGGGGTCCGACTATCTGAAGATCGTCCTGGAGGCGCCCGGCGGTGGCGGCCCGGAGCTGCCGGCCGCCCGCGCGCTCACCGACGCCGCGCACGACGCCGGGCTGCTGGTCGTCGCGCACGCGACCTCCGCCGGCGCGTACACGATGGCCCTCGACGCCGGCGTCGACGTCGTCACGCACGCACCGCTGGGCGCCCCGATCAACGCGGACGACGTCGCCCGCGCCCGGATCGTCGCGCCGACCCTGATCATGATGAAGGGTGTATCCACGACGGTCGGACAACCGCAGCTCTACGACGGTGCGAAGGCGTCGGTGACCGCGTTGTACCGCGCGGGTGTGCCGATCCTGGCCGGGACGGACGCCAACAACGAGCCGGGCGTGCCGGCCGAAGTCGCGCACGGAGAGAGCCTGCACGACGAACTCGCACTGCTCGTCGCGGCCGGCCTGTCCACTGTGGACGCCCTTCGCGCGGCCACGGTGTTGCCCGCCGGGCACTTCGGGCTTGACGACCGCGGCGCCATCCGCTCCGGCCTGCGTGCCGACCTCGTCCTGCTCGACGCCGACCCGCTCGCCGACATCACCGCCACCCGCGCGATCGCCCGCGTCTGGTGCGCCGGTGTCGAGGTCAAGGACCCAGCAGGGCGATGGACGCGCGCACCGCGAGCTCGGTGACGTCGCCGGCCCGGCCGCCGTCCTCGACGGTCGTGGCGATCAGCTCGCGCAACCCGCCCAGGAGCATGATCGCCAGCTGCCGGGACGGCGGGCTGATCCCCGCCGCGCGCATCTCGGCCGTGTCGGTCAGCCGCTGCGTCATCGCGATGAACCCTTCCATCGCCTCGCGCTGCAGCTCACGCGACGTGACGCCGAGCGCGGGGACGTCGCGGATCCAGCTGAGGGTGATCGCGGGTTCGGACTCCGCGCAGGCGATCCACGCTTCGATCGCCTGCCGGACCTGGTCCGCCCAGGGCGCGGCGGGGTCGACGGCCTCCGAGATCTGCCGGATCATGTCCCGGTTCGCGTCGGCGAGCAGCGCGATGAAGCACGCTTCCTTGCCGGAGAAGTGTTCGTAGAAGGTCCGGCGGGACGTGCGGGCGCGGCGGACGACGTCGGCGACCGTGGTTTCGCGGAACCCGGTTTCGGTGATCGAAGCGGCCAGGCCGTCGAGCAGCCGCTGCCGGAATTGGCGGGTCTCGACCGTCGTCACCGTGGTCACGCTATACCCCTTCTTCCATTACGAAAACCTCTTGAAACCGGATGGTACTCCGGCGTACCGTACCGACGGTACGCCTGCGTACCACCAGTCGGGAGAGTCGATGACGACCGTGACACGCCCACCGGGCCCGGTGACGCTGCCCCCGGGGCCGACCGCGCCCCGCGCCGTCCAGGGCGCCTACGCGCTGACCAGCCCGCTGCGCGGCCTGCACCGCCTGCGGGCGAAGTACGGCGACGCCTTCACGGTGAACGTGCCGATCTTCGGCCGCGCCGTCGTGATCAGCGGCGCCGCCGAGATCAAGCAGCTGTTCATGTCCGGGCCGGACCTGGTCGACAACCAGGAGGTCAACCTCGGGCGGGTGCTCGGCCCGCGGTCGCTGTTCGCCCTCTCCGGCGAGGACCACCGCCGGCAGCGCAAGCTCCTGGTCCCGCCGTTCCACGGCCGCCGGCTCGCCGCGTACGAGAAGATCGTCGAGGAAGAGACCGTCCGGGAGCTGGCGACCTGGCCGGAGGACCGCGCGTTCGCGACGCTGCCGTCGATGATGCGGATCACCCTCAACGCCATCCTGCGCGCGGTGTTCGGCGCGGAAGGGGCCGAGTTCGCCGAACTGCGCGCCCTGCTCCCGCCGTTCGTCACGCTCGGTTCACGCCTGGCCGTGCTGCCGATCTCCAAGAAGGGCCGCCTGAACCCGTGGCGCCGCTTCGAGAGGCTGCGCCGCGAGTACGACGCGATCGTCGACCGGCTGATCGCCAAGGCCCGCGCGGACGACCGGCTCGACGACCGCGACGACGTCCTCGCGCTGATGCTGCAGAGCCGGTACGACGACGGTTCCGAGCTGAGCCGGGAGGAGATCGCCGACCAGCTGCTCACCCTGCTCACCGCCGGGCACGAGACCACGGCGACCACCCTCGCCTGGGCGGTCGAACGGCTCCGGCGGCACCCCGGCGTGCTGCGCGAACTCACCGGATCCGGTGACAGCAAGCTCCTCAACGCCACGATCCTCGAGGTGCAGCGCACCCGGCCGGTCATCGACCTCACCGCCCGGCAGGTCAAGCAGGACGGCTTCCGGCTCGGCCGGTGGACGCTGCCGAAGGGGTACGTCGTGCTCGTCAGCATCGCCTTGATCCACGACGACGACGCGCTCTTCCCGCACGCCGCGACGTTCGACCCGCACCGGTTCGCCGGCGCGCGCCCGGACCTGTACCAGTGGATCCCGTTCGGCGGTGGCACCCGCCGCTGCATCGGCGCCGCGTTCGCGACCATGGAGATGACCGTCGTGCTGCGGACCCTGCTGCGCGAGTTCACCCTCGTGCCGACGGACGAAGCCGGCGAACGCTGGCACTCCCGGGGCGTCGCCTACGCCCCGGCGAAAGGCGGGCGCGCGATCGTGCGCCGCCGGGAAGGAACCGCGTGAACGAGGAAATCGCCGACGCCGGCCGGGGGATTTCCCTGGCGTACGAACGCATCGGGGACGCCGGGGCCGAGCCGCTCGTGCTCGTCGCCGGGCTGGGCCAGCAGCTGCACAGCTGGCCCGACGCCTTCTGCGCCGAGCTGGCCGGGCGCGGGTTCCAGGTCGTCCGGTTCGACAACCGCGACGCCGGGCGCTCGACGCACCCGCGGTTCCGGCCGGCGAGCCTGCCCGCGATGTTCGCCGGCCGGTTCCCGCCGGAGCAGTACGACCTGAGGGACATGGCCGCCGACACCGTGGGCCTGCTCGACGCGCTGGGCCTGGACCGCGTGCACCTCGCGGGGGTGTCGATGGGCGGCATGATCTCCCAGTCGGTGGCCGCGCTGCACCCCACGCGGGTCCGGACCCTGACGTCGATCATGTCGACGACCGGGTCCCGCCTGATCGGCCGCCCGGCGTTCTCGACGTTGCGGCTGATGGGCGGGAAGCCGCCGAAGTCGCGCGAAGAGGCCGTCGAAAGCGCCGTGAAGATGTTCCGGCACATCGGCTCGCACGGCTTCCCCTTCGACGAGGCCTGGGTGCGCGAAACGGCCGGGACGGGCTGGGACCGCGACCCGACGGCGGGCGGGGTGGGCCGCCAGCTCGGCGCGATCCTCAAGTCCGGCAACCGGACGGCGTGGCTGAAGAAGATCACCGCGCCGACGCTGGTGGTGCACGGCGACCGCGACCGGATGGTGCACCCGACCGGCGGCACCGCCACGGCGCGGGCGATCCCCGGGGCCCGCCTCGAAACCGTCCGCGGCATGGGGCACAACCTGCCCGAAGGCGCGTGGCCCACCCTGCTCGACCTGATCGCCGGCCACGCGAGGAGCAGCGATGTCCCGACCAGCTAGCCTCACCGGCCGGCCGGTGGTGATCACCGGCGCGGCGTCCGGCATCGGCCGGGCGCTCGCGACGAGGCTCGCCGCGCTCGGCTCCCCCGTCGCCCTCGCCGACGTCGACGAAGCCGGGCTGAAGGCGACCGCGGCCGGGCTCCGAGGACGTGTCCTCACCCGGGTCCTCGACGTCCGTGACGCCGCCGACCAGCTCCGCTTCGCCGGTGAAGTGCGCGAATGGCTCCCGGCGCCGCTCGCCGCCGTGTTCAACAACGCCGGCGTCGCGGTGACGTCGACCGTGCTCGACGCGGTGCCCGAGGACGACGACTGGCTGCACGACATCAACTTCCGCGGGGTCGTGCACGGGACGCGGGCGTTCCTGCCGATCCTCGCCGAGCAGGGTTCGGGCGCGATCGTGAACACGTCCAGCGTGTTCGGCCTGGCCGGGATGCCGCACCAGAGCGCCTACTGCGCGGCGAAGTTCGCCGTCCGCGGCTTCACCGAGTCGCTGCGCCACGAGCTGCGCGGCACCGGCGTCCGCGCGATCACCGTGCACCCGGGCGGGATCACCACGAACATCGCGCGCAACGCCCGGGTGCGGCGTGACCCCGAAGGCCGCGGCCGTACGAAAGACGAGATGGCCGCGCAGTTCGAGGCGATGACGATGACCTCGCCCGAACGGGCCGCGGAGATCATCCACACGGGCGTCGACCGCGGGAAGGCCCGTATCCTGGTCGGGCCGGACGCTTACCTGTTCGACGCGCTCACCCGCGTCACCCCGACCCACTACTACGCCGTGCTCTCCCGCCTGCGGAACCGCATGCGTGCCCGGCAGACGGAGGCCGTGAAATGACCGAGCACGTCGACGTGCTGATCGTCGGGGCCGGGCTGTCCGGCATCGGCGCCGCCCACCACCTCCGCTCCGCGTTCCCGCGCAAGACGTACACGATCCTCGAGGCGCGCGAAGCCATCGGCGGCACGTGGGACCTGTTCCGCTACCCCGGCGTGCGGTCCGACTCGGACATGCAGACGCTCGGCTACCGGTTCCGGCCGTGGACGAGCGAGAAGGCCATCGCGGACGGGCCGTCGATCCTGCAGTACGTCCGCGACACCGCGACCGAGGCGGGCATCGACCGGCACATCCGCTTCGGGCACAAGGTGATCCGCGCGGAATGGTCCACGGAGGACGCGTTGTGGACGGTCGAGGCGACGCACGGCGGCGAGCCCGTCCGGTTCACCGCGCGGTTCTTGTACCTGTGCAGTGGTTACTACGACTACGAAGGCGGCCACACGCCGCAGTTCCCCGGGATCGAGGACTTCGGCGGCACCGTCGTGCACCCCCAGCACTGGCCCGAGGACCTGGACTACACCGGCAAGAAGGTCGTCGTGATCGGCAGCGGCGCGACCGCCGTGACCCTCGTGCCGGCGATGACCGACCGCGCCGAGCACGTCACCATGCTGCAGCGCTCCCCCACCTACATCCTTTCGCTGCCGTCGGAGGACGCGCTGGCCAACCGGCTGCGCGGCCTGCTCGGCCCGAAGCTGGCGTACCCGATCGCGCGGTGGAAGAACGTCGCCGTGAGCACGCTGATCTACCAGCTCAGCCGTCGTCGTCCCGGCGTCGTGAAGGCGATGATCCGCAAGGCCGCGATGAAGCAGCTGCCGCCCGGCTACGCCGTCGACACGCACTTCAAGCCGAAGTACCAGCCGTGGGACCAGCGGCTGTGCCTGGTGCCCGACGGCGACCTGTTCCGCTCGATCAAGCACGGTGACGCCTCGATCGTCACCGACCGGATCGCGTCGTTCACCAAGAACGGGATCCGGCTGGAGTCCGGTGCCGAGCTCGAAGCGGACGTCGTCGTGTCGGCCACCGGGCTGCGGCTGCTGGCCTTCGGCGGCATCGAGCTGGCCGTCGACGGGCACGTCGTCAAGCTGCCGGAAACCATGGCGTACAAGGGGATGATGCTCAGCGGGGTGCCGAACTTCGTCTTCACGATCGGCTACACGAACGCGTCGTGGACGCTGAAAGCCGACCTCGTCGGCGAGTACGTCGTCCGGCTGCTGCGCCACCTCGACCGGACCGGGCACGACCAGGCCGTCCCGGTGAACGACGACCCGGCGGTCACCGAACGGCCGCTGCTCGACTTCGACGCCGGGTACGTGCTGCGGTCGATCGAGGAGTTCCCGAAGGCCGGCTCGCGGGCGCCGTGGACGCTCGGCATGAGCTACGCCCACGACGTCGTCAAGCTGCGCCACGGCAAGATCGACGACGGCGCGCTGCGGTTCTCGCGGCGGCCCGCCTGAACGTGCAGACTGGGCGCATGACGCCTTCGCCCCTCCGGGCCCGCTGATGCACAGCGCGGGCCTGGTCCTGCACCCCCGCCGCGACTCGGCCGCCGCCGTCGAGGCGGTGCTCGGCTGGGCCGGGAACCGCGGCATCGAGATCCTCGGCATCGCCGACGAGATCGTCCGGCTGAAGTGCGCCGCGATCGGCGTGACGTCGGAGGAGCTGGGCCGCCGCTCGGACCTGCTGGTCAGCCTGGGCGGCGACGGCACGATGCTGCGCGCCATGCGGCTGGCCGACGGCCAGCGCGCGCCGGTGCTCGGGGTGAACCTCGGCAAGCTCGGGTTCCTCGCCGAGGTCGACGTACCCGACCTGCCGAGCGCGCTGTCGGCGATCGACGGCAACGAGTTCACGGTGGAACCGCGCCTCGCCGTCGACGCCGTGTTCGACGGGCAGCGGATCACCGCGTTCAACGACATCGCGGTGGTGCGCGTGCCGGGCGACGGCAGCGCGGTCGTCGCGGTCCGGGTCAACGGCCAGCAGTTCGTGAGCTACTCGGCGGACGCGGTGATCGTCGCGACGCCGACCGGCTCGACGGCGTACAGCTTCTCCGCGGGCGGCCCGATCACGAGCCCGTCGGTGGAGGCCCTGCTGGTGACGCCGGCGGCGCCGCACTCGGCGTACAGCCGGGGTGTGGTGCTGTCGGTGCACGACACGGTGGCGCTGGAGGTCCTGCCGACGAGCGGGCGCCTCGCGGTGGAGGTCGACGGCCAGGTCGCGGGCTACGTCTCCCCCGGCGACCGCCTGGACCTGCGCGGCCGCCCGAGCGCGGCCCGGGTGGTCCGCCTCGGCATGACGACGTTCTACCAGCGCGCGAGGCGCAAGCTGCGCTTGACGGACTCGGCGGAAATCCCCCAGGACGGCTACCACTGACCCACCTCGGGCTCGAGGCCGTCAGGGCGTCCTGCAGCGGTGTCGCGGGTTGAGCCCGCGGTGCGTCCGGCGGGAATCCGACCACGGCATCGGCGGCGCACTTCCGATGGTGAGCGCGGGTGACCACGGTCACGCCGCCCATCGCACCCAGCGAGAGCGCGGCCTCGAACCCGGTCACGCCTGCGGCGGCCAGGACGCCCACGGGTTGCGCACACCGCGAGCGCGGCTGCGGCCATCGATGGCGCCCGAGGAGAACGTTCGGCGATGGCCGCGCCCGGCTGCCGGACGGGTGCGGCCGGGTTCGCGCCCGGCGGAAGTGCGGCTACAGCCCACCCCGACCCGCCAGTGGCGGAACCCCACTGCCGTGGGCGGTGTGCTCGGCGGCGGGAATCGACCGCCGGGAGTGGGGTCGGTCACAGCGCGGGCGCGTCGGCCATGGTCACGGAATGGTCACGAGTAGCGTCGCCGACTTCGCCTGAACCCGCAGAGCGCCCCCGGAGTGAACCTAGGCATGCTGGCCCCCGCACCCACCCGACTGTCCCTTCCCGCCCGGCTGCTCGTGCCCGGCGCGCAGGCCGCGTTCGCCGCGGCCGTCGTCCTGCTCGCCGTGCTGCACCTCGACCGGAGTCTCGCGCCGCTCGATCCGGTCACGGCGATGCTCAGCGACTACGCGCTGGTCCCCGGCCGCTGGATGTGGGACGGCGCGCTGATCCTCACCAGCACCGGCTCGGCGTTGCTGCTCGTCGCGCTCTACCGCCGCGGCCTGCTGGCCAACCCGCCGCTCGTCGCGGCGAAGGCGCTCTGGTGCGTCAGCCTGCTGACGGTGGCGATCTTCGCGAAGGATCCGCAGGGCGGGGCCATCACGACCACCGGCAAGATCCACCTCTACGCCTCCGCGGTGACGTGCCTGAGCCTGCCGGTCGTCGGCTGGGCGCTGGGCCGGCGCCACCGCGACGACCCGCGCTGGCGGCGGTTCGCCACCTGGTCGCGCCGGCTGGCGCTGGCCGCGATCCCGTTCTACCTGCCGTTCATCGTCCCGTTCGCGGTGAACGTCGTGCTCGGCGGCCACCTGCCGACCGTGGCCACCGGCCTGGTGGAACGCCTGATGATGGTCCTGGAGATCGCCCTGCTCGCCGTCCTCGGCCACTGGGCGCACCGCGCGGCGGCCACGCCCCGCACGGTCGCCGCCTGAGCACGCAGTCGTCCGGCCACTTCACCGACGCGTTCTCCCTGCTCGACCGGATCGAGCGAGCGCCGGCCCACCGCCCGGCGGGCCCTCGCCCTCATCGAAAGGGCCTGCCGGGTTAGCCCGGCTGCTCCTTGGTCCGGTGCAGCAGCCAGTCCCGGCCGGTGTCGATCAGCGCGTACCGGACATCGCTTTCCCGGCCGTGCAACGTGAACAGCATTCGCTTGGCCGTGCGGTCGTGCTCCTCCCACCAGCCGGTGTCGGCGACCTTCTTGTGCTCGTCCTCGTAATCCAGGTGGTCGAGGGCGTGATCGGGCACGGCGACCGCGAGCCGGTTGCCGCCCGCGTCCGGCGGGAGGCCACGCGGCACCGCCCACGACCGCAGCACGCCGTTCTCCTCCAGGCGCAGGTCGAAGTGGTGCTGGGGCCGCCAGTGCTCGTGCAGCACGAACGCCGGTCGCGGGTCGTCCACCATCCCGCCCACGATGCCAGAAGTTCCTGGCGGTTACCCGTTTTCACCCCTTCGAAACCGTCCGTCCGTGGACTTGACCCGGTCCAGAAACAGGCGCACGGTGGGGAGTCATGAGCGATGCGGCCGGCATGTTACGAGCGGCGGGTCTGCGGGTAACCGCGCCCCGACGGGCGGTGCTGACGTGGCTGGCGCAGCACCCTCATTCCACTGTGGACGCCATCGGCACCGGCGTCCGCACGATGCTGGATTCCGTGTCCACCCAGGCGATCTACGACGTCCTGGGCGCGTGCACGGAAGCCGGCCTGATCCGGCGGATCGAACTGCCGGGTCACCCCGCCCGGTTCGAGCGGCGAGCCGGGGACAACCACCACCACGTCGTGTGCCGCGGGTGCGGGCGGACCGAGGACGTCGACTGCGCGGTCGGCGCCACGCCCTGCCTCACCCCCGGCACCGGGCACAGCTTCACCATCGACGAGGCGGAAGTGGTGTTCTGGGGCTTCTGCCCCGGGTGCGCCGCGAACCACCACGCAGAAAGAGGACCGCAGTGACGCAGATCCATCCCGAACCGACCACCACCGACGCCGGTATCCCCGTCGAAAGCGACGAGCACTCGCTCACCGTCGGCGCGGACGGCCCGATCCTGCTGCACGACAACTACCTCATCGAGCAGATGGCGCAGTTCAACCGCGAGCGCGTCCCCGAGCGGCAGCCGCACGCCAAGGGCAGCGGCGCCTTCGGGAAGTTCGAGGTGACCGGCGACGTCAGCGCGTACACCAAGGCCGCGGTGTTCCAGCCGGGCACGAAGACCGACCTGCTGATCCGGTTCTCCACCGTCGCCGGCGAGCGGGGCAGCCCCGACACCTGGCGCGACCCGCGCGGCTTCGCGATCAAGTTCTACACCAGCGAAGGCAACTACGACATGGTCGGGAACAACACCCCGGTGTTCTTCCTGCGCGACCCGTTGAAGTTCCAGCACTTCATCCGCTCGCAGAAGCGCCGGGCCGACAACAACCTGCGCGACCACGACATGCAGTGGGACTTCTGGACGCTGTCGCCGGAGTCCGCGCACCAGGTGACGTGGCTGATGGGCGACCGCGGCATCCCGCGGACCTGGCGCCACATGAACGGCTACAGCTCGCACACCTACATGTGGGTCAACGCCGGCGGGGAACGCTTCTGGGTGAAGTACCACTTCAAGACCGACCAGGGCGTCGAGACCTTCACCCAGGACGAGGGCGACCAGATGGCCGCCGCCGACACCGACTACCACACGCGCGACCTGTACGAGTCGATCGAGGCCGGCGACCACCCCAGCTGGACGCTCAAGGTCCAGGTCATGCCGTTCGAGGACGCGAAGACCTACCGCTTCAACCCGTTCGACCTGACGAAGGTGTGGCCGCACGCGGACTACCCGCTCATCGACGTCGGCCGGATGACGCTGGACCGGAACCCGACCGATCACCACACCGAGATCGAGCAGGCCGCGTTCGAGCCGAGCAACCTGGTGCCGGGGATCGGCGCGAGCCCGGACAAGATGCTGCTGGGCCGGCTGTTCTCCTACCCGGACGCGCACCGCTACCGGATCGGCGCGAACTACAAGCAGCTGCCGGTCAACGCGCCCGTGTCGCCGGTGCACAGCTACAGCAAGGACGGCGCGATGCGCTACACCAAGGTCGCCGACCCGGTGTACGCACCGAACTCGAAGGGCGGCCCGCACGCCGACGTCGCGAAGTACGGCCAGCCGGCGGGCTGGCACACCGACGGCGACATGGTCCGCACGGCGTACACGCTGCGCGAAGAGGACGACGACTGGGGCCAGGCGGGCACGATGATCCGTGAGGTCTTCGACGACGCCGGCCGCGAGCGGTTCGTCGACAACGTCGTGGGTCACCTGCTCAACGGCGTCACCGAGCCGGTGCTGCAGCGCGCGTTCGAGTACTGGCGCAACGTGGACAAGGACATCGGCGACCGGATCGAGTCGGGCGTCCGCGCCAAGGCCGGCGAGAAGGACCCGAAGGCGGCCGACCAGGCGAACCCGGCCCGGTCGAGCATGCAGAAAAAGGCCTGACGAACGGGGCGAGTCACTCTTCCAGGTGACTCGCCCCGGTTCTTTCCCGGCCTGCCCCGGTTCGCGGCCCCGATGTCCCTCGGCTACGTTGGCGTCGTCGCACGGGATCAGTCAGGGAGGCCGGGTGAACTTCACCGGAGCCGCGCTGCCCTTGGCCGCCGGCGCCGCACTGCTCGTCTTCCTGATCCGGCTCGCCCGCGAACCGCGGCGGCTCGGGAACGCCGTCTGGTTCGGGATCGCGTTGCTGCTCGGCGGCGCCTGGTTGCTGCGTGAGGCCCTGCACCTCGACTGGCTGACCCCGGTGGTGGCGGTCCTGCTGGCCGCGGTCGCGGTGATCGTCGCGCTGGTGCTGCCCGCCGCGCTGATCTTCAACGGCGTGCAGATGTGGCGGAAGGAAGGCCGCAGCACCGGGAACCTGCTTTCCCTCGCCCTCGGCGCCGGCCTGATCACGCTCGAAGTGCTGTTCTTCGTCCCGCTCGGCCGGTGGGGCACCGCGCTCGTGGCGATCGTCATCGTGCTCACCGGCTACTTCGGGTTCCTGTTCGTGTCGCTGCTGGCCTATTCGGTGCTGTACAGCAGGGTCGGACGCCACCGGGACGTCGAAGCGATCATCGTCCTCGGCTGCGGGCTCTCGGACGACCGCGTGCCGCCGCTGCTCGCCGGCCGGCTCGAGCGCGCGATCCGGCTCTACGAAAGGGAACCCGAGCACCCGCCGCTGCTGGTCGTCTCCGGTGGGAAGGGGCCGGGCGAGAGCGTCACCGAGGCCGAGGCGATGCACGGCTACCTCCGCGAGCGCGGTGTCCCGGAGGACCGGATCCGCCGCGAGGACCAGGCGACGACGACCGAGGAGAACCTGCGGCTGTCGGCGGCGCTGCTCCCCCAGTCCGACCGCCCCGGCCGTGTCCTGGCGGTCACCAGCAACTACCACGTCTTCCGCACGGCCGTGGAGTGCCGCCGCCTCGGGCTGCCGATCCACGCGACCGGCTCCCCCACCGCGCACTACTTCCTGCCGAGCGCCCTGCTGCGCGAGTTCGCGGCGCTGATCCTGCACTACCGCCGCACGACGATCGCGGCGTGCGTCGTGATCACCGGGGCGGGCGTCGCGCTCGCCGTCGTCTAGTCCCCCGCCGGGACGGCCGCGACCGCTTCCACCTCCGCCGTGTAGTCCGGCCCCGCCAGTGCGGCCACCACGGCCAGCGACTGGGCCGGGAAGTCGCCGTCCGGGAACCACTTCGCGAACGCCTCGGCCTGCGCGGCCCGGTACCCCGCCAGGTGCTCCGTACCGGCAACCAGCGTCAGCAGCTTCACCAGGTGCTCCGGCCCGGCGCCCTGCGCGGCGAGGAGAGTCTCGAGGTTGACGAAGATCCGCCGCGCCTGGGTTTCGGCGTCCGGCCCGGCGAGGGAGCCGTCCGGCAGGACACCGAGCTGACCCGAGACGAACACCAGCCGGTGCCCGGGCGGCACCTCGGCCAGGTGGCTGTAGCGCCCCAGCGGCGGCGCGACGGTCTCCGGATTCCAGCGTCGTGGCTTCATGCGGCCATGATCGCATGGTAGGTTCACCGCCGGATCTGGTTTGCCAAATAAACTAGTTACGAACCCGGGGCCTTCATGACCGACCTGCCACCCGCTCTCCTGCTCCACGAGATGGCCCGGCTCAAGACGCGGACCCGGGCGGATCGGCACGCGTACGTGCCACCCGTGCTGCTGTTCGGCGCGCTCGTGCTGCTCGCCCCGCTGTGGTCGTCCGGCGGCCCGGCGCGGTTCGACGTCGCCGGCGTCTGGTTCGGCACACCGATGCAGCTGTACTGGCTGATCGCGGTGGTCGGCGGATTCCTCGCCACGGCGTGCTGGTACCTCTGCCGCGGCTCCCGCTACGGGGTGCGGACGCCGATCCGCGCCTACCTCGCGGTCGGCTTCATCGGGGTCGTCGCGATCTCCTTCGGCATGCCGGTGGTCGAGTCCTTCGCCTACCGGGTCGGGCGGTCGCCGTACGCCCAGCCGTCCTTCGCGGTGCCGGTCGTCCTCATCGCGACGGCGGTGCTCGGCGGGCTCCTGTGGGTGCGGTCCACCCTCACCGGCCGCGTCGCGCGCGGCGCCGCCACCGTCGCCGCGATGCTGTCCGGCCTGGTCGCCCTGGGTGCGCTCGACCTGCTGTTCGCGCCGGTCCGGCCGTACGCGCCGCTCGTCACCATCGCGCTCGGCCTGGTCGGGCTCGCGTGGCTGGAGCGGAGCAGACTACTGGGCGTGATCAGTGGCCTCTTCGCCGCCGCGACCCTGCTGGCGAACCTGTACAACATGCAGAACGTGTTCTTCCACCTCGGCGTCTTCGCGCGCTACGAAGGCGAAGCGACCCACGCGTTCACGAACACGCTGTTGCCGGGACTCATCCTGGTCGTGGGCGGCGTCGTGGCGTGGTTCCACGAGCGAGGGGCCCGCGCGTGAGCGAGCACCCCGCGGCGGGCCTCGACGAGACCGTGCACCAGCGGCACCGGCTCGGCATCCTGACCATCACCGCCGAGGCGGGCCAGGTCGACTTCGGTTACCTGCGCCGGACCTTGGACATGACGGCGGGGAACCTGTCCCGGCACGTCACGATCCTCGACGAGGCGGGCCTGATCGACGTCGAGAAGGGGTACGAGGGCAAGCGCCCCCGGACGTGGATCTCGATCAGCCCGGCCGGTCGCAAGGCCCTCGCCGCGGAGCTGGTCGCACTGCGGGCCCTGGTGGCCGCGGTCGAAGGGGCCGTCCCGGCGATCCGGCCGCGGACCACCTAGACCTCCCGCAGCACCGAACACGCCCGGGCCACGCCGTCCTCGGCTCGGAGCCTCGCTCCGACGTACTGCGCGCCGCGGCGGAACAGCGGATTGCCGGTCAGCTCTCGCAAGCGGGCCGTCAGGGTGTCCGCCGTCAAGTCGCGCCGCGGCAGTGGCCGGGGGCCCGCGCCGAGGCGGGACACCCGGTCGCCCCAGTAGGGCTGGTCCGAGAACACCGGGCAGACCAGCGACGGGACGCCCGCGCGCAGGGCCGCCGCCGTCGTGCCCGCGCCGCCGTGGTGGACCACCGCGGCCGTGCGGGGGAACAGCCAGGCGTGCGGGACGTCGTGGATCGGCAGCACGTCGTCGGCCGGCTCGACGGGGACGTCCGTGCCGAGCAGGCCGCGCACACCCGCGCGGCGCAACGCCGTGACCGCCTGCTCGGCCTCCACCGGGCGCATACTGCCGAAGCCGACGTACACCGGCGGCGGGCCGGCCGCGAGGAAGTCGCGCAGCCGCGGGTCCGGGCGCCACCCGGCGGGCGGGTCGAGGAACCAGTAGCCGGTGACGTGCACCCGCGCCGGCCAGTCCGGCGGGCGGGGCACAACGGCGTCGGAAAACCCGCACAGCACCGGGGATGCCCGCCGCGGGCCGCGCATCCCGGCCGCGGGCAGGTCCAGCGAGCCGACGCGCCAGCCGTCCACAGTGGACCGCAGGAGCTGCCAGGCGAGGGCGTCGACCGCGCCGAAGCTCAGCTGACGGCCCCACGGCCCGAGCCGGTCCGCCCACGGCAGCAGCGGGTGCGGGAACGCCCGCGTCGGCACACTCGGCTGGTAGTGCAGTTCGACGTCCGGGACGCCCAGGTGCGCGGCTACGTGGGCGCCGAGGAAGCCGAGCGTCGGGGCGAGCACCAGGTCGGCGCCCGACGAGCCGGCGTGGACGTCGGCCAGCAGCCGGGCCAGCACCGGCCGCAGGACTTCACGCAGCCGGACCACGAACGTCAAGGGACCGCCCGCGGTCCACGCCTGGCCGGCGGCCGAGCCGAGGATCTCGCCGGGATCCGCCGACAGCGGCGCGAACGCCAGGCCGTGCGCCTGCACCAGCGCGCGGAAACCGGGCGCGGCGAGGACACGCACCCGGTCGCCGTCCGCGGCGAGGCCCCGGCCGAGGGCGACGCACGGCTGGACGTCACCGCGCGAGCCGGGCGCGATCACGACCACCTGACGGCTCATCGTTTCGCCGCGGTCACGCGGTAGCGCAGCCGGAACGGCAGGCTCGCCAGCACCGCCGCCACCCGCGCGTCCGCGCCCACCAGGTACCGCGGGGCCGGGCGCCGGGCGGTGAGCGCGCGGACGACGACCTGCGCCGCCCGCCGCGGCGGCACTCCCGAGCGGGCGGAGCGCGCGGCGCTGCGTTCGGCCGCCGCCAGCTGGGCCGCGTAGCGCACGAGACCCGCGTCGGGCAGCGCCGCCCGCACCTCCTCGGCCGCCGCACGGGCTCGCGGCCAGATCGCCGTGGCGACCGCGCCCGGCTCGACGAGCACGACGTCGATGCCTTCCGGCGCGAGCTCGGCGCGCAGGGTGTCGGTCAAGCCGACCAGGGCGAACTTCGACGTGTGGTACGGCCCGATCATCGGCCCGGCGATCCGCCCGCCGATCGAGCCGACCGTCACCACCCGCGGCGTCTCGGCGACGCGCAGGGCGGGCAGCATCACCTGGGTGACCGCGAGCTGCCCGACGACGTTCACGTCGAGCTGCTCCCGGAACACCTCCAGGGGCACGTATTCGAGCGGGCCCGGCCGCGCGAGGCCGGCGTTGTTCACCAGGCCGTGCAGCGGTCCGCCGGCCACGACCCGCGCACCGCACGCGGCGATCGACTCCGCGTCCCGCAGGTCCATCCGCAGCACCGTTACCGCGTCGCCGTACGCGCTCTCGAGCTCCTTCTCGTCGACGTCGGTGCGCACGCTCGCCCACACGTGGGCGCCGCGCCGGACCAGCTCGGCCACACACGCCCGGCCGATCCCGGAGGACGCGCCGGTGACCACATAGGACAGTCGCGTCACGACGCCGCCCCCGCGGCCAGGACCTGCAGCATCCGGGGCCACGTCCGGTGCAGCTGCTCCTGCCAGTAGGCCCACTGGTGCGTGCCGGGCCCGTAGAGGTCGATCGTCGCCGGGACGCCGAGGGCGCGCAGGCGGGCGGCCATCGCGGTGGTCTGGCCGCCGCACAGGTACTCCAGGAGCATCGCGCCGGGCAGGACGTCGATCGGGAGCTTGCCGTCCAACGGCCCGGGCAGCCCGTTGCCCGCCGAGAGGTACAGCTCGGTGCCGCGCAGGCGGTCCGCGTTGACCAGCGGATCGTGCGCCTCCCAGCGCGCCGGCTCCCGGCGCCGGTCGCCCCACAGCGCCTCGGGATCGAGCTTCGCGGACGTCACGATGGCGTCGGTCAGCAGCTCCCCGGTGGGGCCCGTCGGGTTCAGGTTGCCGCTGTAGGACGCGGCGTAGCGGAACACGCCGGGCCGGCGCGCGGCGAGCTCGATCGCGCCGTACCCGCCGAGGGAGAGCCCCGCCGCCGCACGCCGGCCGTCCCCCCGGTAACCCCGGTCGATCAGCTGCGGCAGTTCGACCGCGGTGAACGTCTCCCACTGGTTGAGGGCGAGGTCCTTGCCGTAGTTCCACCAGTCGGTGAAGAAGCCCGCCGGGCCGGCGCCGGGCATCACGACCAGGGCATCGGCGTCGTCGGCGAGCTGCCGGACGTCGGTGTTGGCGCTCCAGCCGCGGTAGTCCTGCAGCCGGGTCTCCCCCGCCAGGAGGTAGACCGCCGGCCACCGGCGATCGGGGTGTGCGGCCCAGTCCTCCGGCAGGATCAGCCGGACCATGGCGTAGGCGCCGACGCCGGTCGAGCGCACGGTCAGGTCCAGCGTCCGCGGGTCGCCGCCGACGGTGGCTTCGGCGACGACGTGCGTCCCGTCGTCGGCGCGCGCGGCCGGCGGTTCGGCGGCCTGGGCCGGTGTGGCGGCGACGCTCGGCAGCAGGCAGCTCAGGGTGGTCAGCAGCGCGACGGCGGGTCGGTGTTTCATGCGCATACGTATTCCTTTCTCCGGTCGGTCGATCAAATCCGGAAAAGTGACGGCGATCACCCGGAAAACGTTCGGGATGTGCGCACAAGTTAGAGGAACACGGACCCGTCCGGCAATTGTCTTGTCCGCCACACGGCCGGACAATGTGAATGGGAGAAGAACAGAAACGCGCCAACCTCCCCCACGAGGGTGAGCCCGCAATCACCCTCGGTGACCTACCTCGGCCTACCCATGGGTAACCCCGCACCTCACCGGCCGAATCTCGGCGATTTAGCAGCTCACGCCCTGTACATGAACGACGTTTACGATTTCTTGAGCCTCTTCCGGTAACCGATTACCTGTCGTAGCCTTCCCCCTGAACCGCCCGGGCCGGCGTCCACCGCACGCCCCGGCGAAGCCGTCCCACCGCGGGGACCGCGCACCTTCGAACCCCACCGGAAAGGGCTTTTCCATGGCTGCCCGAATTCGTCGACCGTCCCGTTTTCCGCCGGTCCGCGCCGCTGCCCTTCTGGTCATCGCCGCGGCGGCCGGCACCATTTCCGGCTCGGCGGGAAAACCGGAAACGACACCTCCGGTTTCCCGCCCGCCCGCCGTTCCCCAGGGAGTCCTGCTGCCGCCCGAGGTGGTTCCGGCGGCCGCGCGCGACACCTTCGACGTCGCCACCGCGCTGTCCACTTCGGACCGGGCAGACGACGGCGGCGGGTGCGCCGACGTGGTCCACGGCCGGCTGTTGCGGCCCGGGGACGCCGTCGGACAGGGTTTCCAGTCGGCCGTGGCCGGCGGGCAGGTCGCCGAACTCGTCGCCCGCACCACCCTCCCCGCCGACCTGGCGACGTGGGCCGGCCAGGCCCGCCGGTGCGCGCGAGTCACCGTCGACGACCCGCAGGGCACCGCCGTCTCGACACTCACCGTGCGCCCCGGACCCGCCGTCCCCGGTGCCGAAACCCTGTCCTACCAGCAGGTCCTGACCTTGCCCGGCCAGCCGGCCGAGCTGCCGGGCCTGCGGCTGCGCACCGTCGCCATCGCCGCCGGCGACGTGCTCGTCCTGCTCCGCGACGCCGGAGCCACCGACCTCGACCTCGACACCCTGGCCGTCACCGCGTGGCAGCACGCGGCGCCGCGGCTGGGCCGATAGACCGGAGGAGCACCCCATGAACCTGGCCCCGGAAAGCCCGGCGAACGACACCTTGACCGCGTGCCTGCGGCACTGGGCGACGGTCAAGCCCGAGGACCCTGCCCTGACCTTCGCCGACTACAGCGTCGATCGCGACGGGCGGCGGCGGACCCTCACCTGGCGGGAGCTGGCCGCGCGCGTCGACGCCGCCGCGAGCGCGCTGCCGGTCCGGCCCGGCGACCGGGTGGCCGTGCTCTGCCCGCAGGGCGTGGACTACGTCGTCGGCTTCCTCGCCGCGCTCACCGCGGGCGCGATCGCCGTGCCGCTGTTCGACCCCGGCCTGCCCGGGCACGCCGGGCGGCTCACGGCGGTGCTCGCCGACTGCGCGCCCACGGCCGTCGTCACGACGTCCGCCGCGCGCCCCGCCGTGGCGGAGTTCCTCGGCGGGAGCGTGGAGATCGTGGTGGTCGACCGTGCCGCCGCCACCCGGACCCGGCCCGCTCCGGAGGCGCAGGCCGGCGACGTCGCGTACCTGCAGTACACGTCGGGCTCGACCCGCTCCCCCGCCGGCGTGGTGCTGACCCACGCGAACGCGCTCGCCAACGTGCGGCAGGCCGTGCGGGGGCTCGGCCTCGACCCGCGCGAGGCCAGCACCGTCTCGTGGCTGCCGCTGTTCCACGACATGGGCCTGATCCTCGGCCTGATCACGCCGCTGGTGCTGGGCCTGCGTTCGGTGCTGATGGACCCGCTGGCCTTCATCGAACGGCCGGTCCGCTGGCTGGAGCTGCTGGGCGACCGGCCCGGCGCGTGGAGCGCCGCGCCGAACTTCGCCTTCCACTACTGCGCGAGCCGCGTGCGCGACGCCGATCGCGCCCGGCTGCGCCTCGGCGGTGTCGCCGCGATCGTCAACGGGGCCGAGCCGATCAATCCGGACGTCCTCGACCGCTTCCACACCGCCTTCGCCGCGGCCGGCTACCGGCCGCGGATGACGCGCCCGTCGTACGGCCTGGCCGAGGCGACCGTCTTCGTGACCACCGCCGCCGACGCCGCCCCGCGCGTCACGACGTTCGACCGCGACGCGCTCGGCGAGGGCACCGCGCGGGAGGCGGGTGCCGGCGTCCGGCTGGTCGCCTGCGGTGCCCCGGCAGGCCAGCACGTGGCGCTCGTCGCCCCGGACACCGCCGTCGCGCTGCCGGACGGGTCGGTCGGCGAAATCTGGGTCCACGGCCCCAACGTCGGCGACGGGTACTGGCAGAACCCCCTCGACAGCACGGAAACCTTCGGCGCCCGGCTCACCGGCGACCACAGCGGACTGCCGGAAGGGCCGTGGCTGCGCACCGGCGACCTCGGCGTCCGGCACGGCGGCGAGCTCTACATCGCCGGCCGGCTCAAGGACCTGCTCATCGTCGACGGCCGCAACCACTACCCGCAGGACGTCGAGGCGACCGTGGCCGCCGCGGACCAGGCGATCCGCCCGGGCAGCGTGGCCGCGTTCGCGATCGAGGGCGCCGACACCGAGGACGCGGTCGTCGTCGCGGAGCACCGCGGGCACGCCGAGCTGACCGAACAGTCCGAACGGGACCTGGCCGCGACGGTCCGGCGGCTCGTGGCCGACGCGCACGGCCTGGCGCTGCGGGACGTCGTCCTCGTGCCGCCGGGCCACGTGCCGCGGACCTCCAGCGGCAAGATCGCCCGGAGCGCCTGTCGCGACCGCTACCTCGCCCACGAGTACGGAAAGGCCTTGGTGCGATGAGAAACCCGATGAGGGACCCGACGCCCGAAACCCTGCGCCGCTGGCTGCTCGACACCGTCGCCGAGCACACCGGCGTCGACGCCGCCCGGCTCGAACCCGACCGCCCGCTCGGCGACTACGGCCTGTCCTCCCGCCAGGCCGTCGGCATCGCCGCGGACCTCGAAGACCTGCTCGGCACCCGGCTGCCGTCGACCCTGCTGTGGGAAAGCCCGACCATCGACCACCTCGCGCGCAGCCTCACCGGCGGCGCGGAACCCGACGTCGCCCCGGCCACCGACCGGCGCCGCACCGACCCGGTCGCCGTCGTCGGCCTGGGCTGCCGCTGGCCCGGCGCCGACGGCCTCGGGGAGTTCTGGGACCTGCTGCGGACCGGGCGGGACGCCGTCCGGACCGCGCCGCCGGGCCGCTGGAGCGCCGACGCCGCGCCGGTCGTCGGCGGCTTCCTCGACGACGTCGCCGGGTTCGACGCCGAGCACTTCGGCATCACGCCCCGCGAAGCCGCGACGATGGACCCGCAGCAGCGGATGCTCCTGGAGGTGACCTGGGCGGCCCTCGAACACGCGGGGATCGCGCCGGCGTCGCTGCGCGGCAGCCGCACCGGCGTGTTCACCGGGATCGCCACCCACGACTACGGGCACCTCACCATGGGCGGTGACGGCGTCGACCTGTGGACGGCCACCGGCGCCGCGGGCAGCATCGCGGCCAACCGGCTGTCCTACGTGTACGACCTGCGCGGGCCGAGCATGGCCGTGGACACCGCCTGCTCGTCGTCGCTGGTCGCGGTGCACCACGCGGTGCGGGCGCTGCGCGACGGCGAGGCGGACCTGGCGCTGGCCGCCGGCGTCAACCTGATGCTGCTGCCCGGGCCGACCGCCGCGTTCGCCGCGGCCGGGCTGCTCGCCGGCGACGGCCGGTGCAAGACGTTCGCGGCCGCCGCCGACGGCATCGCGCGCGCCGAGGGCTGCGGCGTCGTCGTGCTCAAGCGGCTGGCCGACGCCGAGGTCGACGGCGACCGCGTGCTGGCGGTGATCCGCTCCTCGGCGGTGAACTCCGACGGCCGGTCCAACGGCATGGCGGCGCCGAACCCCTTGGCCCAGCAGGCGATGCTGCGGGACGCCTACCGCGCCGCCGGACTCGATCCGTCCACTGTGGACTATGTCGAGGCCCACGGCACGGGCACCCTTCTCGGCGACCCGATCGAGGCCCGCTCGCTCGGCGCGGTGCTGGGTGCGGGCCGGCTTCCCGAGCGGCCGCTGCTGATCGGCTCGGTCAAGACGAACATCGCGCACGCGGAGGCCGCCGCCGGGATCGCCGGGCTGATCAAGGTCGTGCTGGCCATGACCCACGACGTGCTGCCGCCGCAGCTGCACTTCGACGCGCCCAGCCCGCACATCGCGTTCGACGAGTTGCGGCTGCGGGTCGTCACCGACGCGACGCCGTGGCCGCGGCACGCCGGGCGCGCCACCGCCGGGGTGTCGGCCTTCGGGTTCGGCGGGACGAACGCGCACGTGGTGCTGGAAGAGGCCGCGCCGAACCCGGCTTCGCACCGCGCGGGCGTCCGGATCGCGCTCGTGTCGGCCCGGACCCGCGATCGGCTCACCGAGCGGGCCGCGCAGCTCGCGAGCTGGCTGGAGACGTCGTCCGATCCGCTCGCCGACGTCACGCACACGTTGTCCCGGCGGGACAACGGCGCCCGGCACCGGGCCGCGTTCGTCGCCGGCGACACCGCCGAGCTGGCGTCGCTGCTGCGCGCCGTCGAGGCCGACCCGCTGCCCGCCGGTGCGGCGATCGGCACCGCGCGGGACGTCGAGGGCCCGGTGTTCGTCTTCTCCGGCCACGGTTCGCAGTGGCCCGGGATGGGCCGCGGGCTGCTGGACGCCGAACCGGCGTTCACAGCCCAGGTCGACAAGCTCGGCGACCGGTTCACCGAGCACACCGGGCAGTCGCTGCGCGCGCTGCTCACGACGTCCGAGCCGCTGCCGCTACCGCAGACCCAGGCGGCGATCTTCGGGACGCAGATCGCGCTGGCCGCGCGGTGGGAGGCCCTCGGCGTCCGGCCCGCGGCCGTCATCGGGCACTCCCTCGGGTCGGCGGCGGCCGCCGTGGTGAGCGGTGCTCTCGACGTCGACGAAGGCGTCCACCTGGTGGCCACGCGGGCGCGGCTGCTGGGTCGTGTCCCCGCCGGCGGGATGGCCGCGGTCGAGCTGTCGCCGACCGAGCTGGCGGCGTACGCGGGTGTCGAGCTGGCCGTCGACTCCGCGCCGCGGCAGCTGACGGTGGCCGGGTCGGCGGCGGTCCTGGATCGGCTGGTCGCCGAACTGACGGCCGCCGGTCGCACCGCGCGCCGGCTGCCGGTGGAGGTGCCGGGGCATTCGGCGGGCGTCGTCCCGGTGGTGGCCGCGCTGCGAGAGGTCTTGGCCGAGCTGGGCGGTCGCCGGCCGGCGGTGCCCTGGTACGACACGGTGCTGGCCGACCCGCGCGAGCTGCCGGACTTCGACGCCGGGTACTGGGCCGCGCACCTGCGCCGGCCGGTCCGGTTCCGGCAGGCGGTGACGGCGGCCGCCGAAGACGGGCACCGCACGTTCGTCGAGGTGTCGCCGCACCCGATCCTGCGGGGCTCGGTGGCGCGGACACTCGCGGCCGCCGGCGTCGACGACGTCGTGGTCACCGGGACTCTGCGCCGGGGCCAGGACGAGGTGCGCGCGTTCGGGGCGGCGGCCGCGGCCCTGTACTGCGCGGGGGTGCGGGTCACGCCGGCCGATCCGGGCGACGGGGCGCGGCTGGTGGACGTCCCGCCGATGCCGTGGCGCCACGAGCGGCACTGGTTCACCTCGACGGCCGGGGGGCCTGCCGAGCCGGACCGTGTTCCCGCCGCCGTGGCGCCACCCGGTCCCGCACCCCGCGCGGAGACCGATCGGCTCACCGAAATCGTCGCCGCCGTCATGGGGCTGCGGCCGGATCGGCTCGACGCCGACGTGCCGCTCGTCGAACTCGGGCTGGATTCCCTGATGGCGAACCGGATCCGGGAGACCCTCCGGCGCGAGCTCGGTACCGAGCCCGACGCCGCGGCGGTCCTGCGCGGGGCCACCCTCGCCGACCTCAACCGCGATCTCGCGCTCCGGCGAGGCGAGTCCCCGCGGCCGGCACGCGGACGCGCCTGGGACGCCGCCGACCGCCTGGTCCTGCGGCTGTGGACCCGGCACACCGGGGCCGAGCCGAGCGGCACGCACGTCCGGCTGTCCGGCGCGGGCCGGCCGGCGCACCTCGCGCAGCTGCTCGCCGACGGGCTCACGACCGAGCTGGCGACCCCGGTCGACGCCGCCGACCTGCTGCGGCACGACTCCCTGGCCGCCATCGCCGACGTCGCGCGGGCCGTCCTCGACACCCGCGAGGAACGCGGGCCGGTCCACGTCCTCACGGCCGGGGACGCCGGTGTCACACCGCTGCTGTTGTTCCACCCCGGCGGGAGCACCTGCACCGTCTACCGGCCGCTGCTCGACCGGCTGCCCGGCGAACTGCCGTGTGTCGGCTTCGAACGCGTCCCCGGCGGCAATGTCGAGGAGCGTGTCGAGCGGCTGCTGCCGCTGGTGCGCGAGACCCAGCGGACCGGGCCGTACCGGCTGGCCGGCTGGTCGTTCGGCGGGGCGCTGGCTTACGGCGTCGCCGCGAAGCTCGCCGAGGAGGGCGAAGACGTCGAACTCGTGGCGCTCATCGACACGATGCTGCCGCTGCCGGAACCGGAACTCGACCCGCGGGCGTCCTCGGCGCGGCGCTTCCTGCGGTTCACCGGGTACGTCGAAGGCACCTACGGCCGGGCCGTCCGTCTCGGTCACGGTGAGCTGGCGCCGCTGCCCGAAGAGGAGCAGATCGAGCTGACCATGCGGCGGGTCGCCGAGGCCGGCCTGCTCAGCCCCGGTGTGCTGCGGCACCAGCACCAGTCCTTTTTGGACACGCTCGCCGCGGAACGCGCGGTGCCGCCGCCCTACGACGGCCGGGTCGTGCTCTACCGGGCGACCGAACCGTACGCCGCCGGGCTGGCCTTGGAGCCGCGCTACTCCCGCACCGACGCCGCGGCGGGCTGGGCGGACTTGTGCCCGCGGCTGGAGATCGTGCCGGTGGCGGCGCACCACCTGTCGGTCGTCGACCCGCCGCACGTCGACCTCGTCGCGCGGCACCTGACGGGCCTGCTGTGGTCGTGACCCGGGCGCCGGCTCGCGCGTGGCCGTCGCTCGCGGTGCTCGGCGCCGGGCTGTTCCTGGTCGCGGTGGACGCCACCGTGCTGCACGTCGCGCTGCCCGATCTGGTCCGGCAGCTGCGGCCCGGCGCGTCGGCCCAGGTCTGGATCGTGGCGATCTACCCGCTCACCGCGGCGCCGCTGCTGCTGCCGTTCGGCACTCTCGGCGACCGCTACGGCCGGCGCCGGGTGCTCGTGGCCGGGTACGCGGTGTTCGGCGTCGCGTCGCTGGCCTGCGCGTTCGCTCCCGGCGTCCCGGCGCTGCTCGCGGCCCGCGCGGTGCTCGGCTGCGGCGGCGCGATGATCATGCCGACGACGATGTCGCTGCTGCGGGAGCTGTTCCCGGAGCAGCGGCGAAGGCGGACGGCCATCGCGGTGTGCAGCGGCATCGCCGGCACGGGTTCGGTGTTCGGGCCGGTGCTGGGCGCGGTGCTCGTCGAGACGTGGGGCTGGCGCGCGACGTTCCTGGTCAACCCGCCGGTGATCCTGGCCGCGATCGTCCTCGCGCTGCGGTGGCTGCCGCGGACCCCGCCCGCGCGGCGGCACTGGGACGGCGTCAGCGCGCTGTTCGCGGCCGGCGGCGTGCTCGGGATCGCCTACGGCGGCCTGCTGCCGTCGCTGGCCGGGTGTGTCCTCGTCGGGCTGTTCGTGCGGCGCCAGCGCCGGGCGGACGCGCCGTTGCTGGACCTGAAGCTGTTCCGGCAACCGGGTGTGCCGGGCGCGGTCGGCGGGGTGCTGCTGGTGATGAGCACGCTCGTCGGGCTCGGCTTGCTGTTCGCGCAGTACCTGCAGCTGGTGCTGGGCCTGTCCCCCATGGCCGCGGCGACCCGCCTGCTGCTGGTGCTCGGCGCGTCGGCCGCGGGCAGCGTGGTGGCGCCGGCGTTGCTGCAGCGGTTCGGCAACGCCCGGGTGCGGACGGCCGGCTTCGCGGTGACGGCGGTGTCGCTGCTGGTGCCCGCTCTCGACGTGGTCGCCTTACTGGGTTTCGCGTTGGCGGGCTTGGGTTTCGGGATGGCGCTGGCGTTGACGTCGAGCACGGACACGCTGCTGTCGGCCACCCCCGCCGCCTCGGCCGGCGGGGCGGCGGCGGTGGAGAAGACGGGCTATGAGCTGGGCGCGGGCTTCGGCACAACGCTGTTCGGCTCCCTGGCCGCGGCGGTATACGCGGCGCACCTGTCCGTGCCCCCCGGTCTCCCGCCGGCGGCGCGGCACTTGGCCGCGGCGGGCCCGGCCCAGGCGGAAGTCGCGGCGGCGGCCTTACCGGGGCCGATGGCTTCGGACCTGCTCACGGCGGCCCGCGCGGCTTGCGCGGCGGGGTTGCAGGTGTCGGCGGGTATCGCGTGCGGCGTGTTCACGCTGGCCGCTTTGGCGGCCGCGTTCCGCCGGTACCGCAGTCGCGAGGCCGAAGCCCCGCCGTGAGCGCGAGGCGGCCGGCCCGGCGCCAGGTCCGTGAATGGCACATCGAGGGACGCCGACCCGGACTCACCGGTCGTGGCTCGCGTAGGCAGGTGATCGGCGTGACGGCAGGGGGTTCTTGAGGTTGCCGGGCCGAGAGTTCGGCGGCGCACGGGCTCCGGCGCGCGATCGAGATCATCGGTGGAACCAGGTCCGAGTCCTCGATGTGCCATTCACGGACGTGGGAGCTGCGGGAGGCGGGGTTGCCGTGCCGGAGCGGTCGTGAGCGGGAAACCGGCTCAGACCCGGTTTCCCGCTCACGACCCCGCGCCGCCGGTCGGTTGTGGGGCTCAGCGGAACCAGCCGCCGCCGCGCAGGGCCGGGCCGCGGGGCTCTATCGGCAACGAGCCCTGGCTCGGGGGCCACAGCGTCGTCGCCGGGACGTGGCGTAGCCGCCTTCGCAGGGTGTTCAGGGGGAGCGGACGGCGGCGGGTCAGCATCGTCGTCGTGCGGGGGTGGAGGTCGACGAACGGGTACGTCGCGTGCAGCGCCGCCAGGCGGCGTTCCAGGCGGAGGCTGCGGTCGGTCAGCTCGTCCGGGCCCACCACCGGCTGCACCACCAGGAACTCGCCCGGGCCGAGGCGCACCGCGCGGTCCAGCGGACGCAGGCCGTCGCGCAGGAGGTCCGCGATGTTCTGCTCGGTGTGCATCCGGATCCGGTTGCCGTGGCGGCGTTCGACCGCGGTGAGGTCGTCGACCGTCACCAGGACCAGCCCGAGCGGCACCGTGTCCGTCGCGTCGCCGAGCCACGGCGTGATGCCCGCCAGCGTCGCCAGCCCCGTCTCCGCGTCGACCGGTCCGGCGGCCGGCGGCGAAAGCGCCTCCAGCCGCGCCGCCACGTGCCGCAACGCGGCCTCCGCCCGGCTTTCGACGTCGACTGCCGCCGGCGCGTCCACCGAGGCGAGGATCTCGCTCACCTTGTGCCGCACCGCGGGCGGCAGGCGGTCGCCCAGCGCGTCGCGCAGCCGGACGACCTCGGCGTACGCCTCGTCGCGCCGCAGGCCCCAGCGGCCGCGGAACAGCCGCGCCGACTCGATCGACATCGCCTGCGGGTCGACGTCGTCGAGGTCCTGGGCCACCACGGACGCGCCGAACGTCGGCGACAGGACCGCGACCGACCACTCGCGCGCCATGCTCTCGTCCGGGCGCAGCAGCACCGGGGTGACGCCGTGCGGCAGGTCCGGGCGGCCCGAGTCGACCATGCCGACCACCGTGACCGCGGCCGTCCGCGCGATCCGCGCGTACACCTCGCGCTCCCGTTCGAAGTACGGCAGCCGCTGGAAGAGCGCGAACACCACGGTGTCCGCGCCGGTGCCTTCGGCCAGCGCCGCCCGCTCCACCGCGTGGGACGCCGTCACCAGCGCACGTTTGGACAGCACGCCGGCGCGGGCCGAGGACACGTCGGGCATCGGAGATCGCTCTCGCCGGGGGAAGGGAGACAACCACCGTAGAAGAACCCGCCGTGAGCGGCTAGCTACACAATGGAGTGAACGTCGGCGTGCACATCAGCCGGCCTCGGCAGCGTACGAACGCAGGATCTCCGTGGTCGCGCCGAGAAAACCCGCGACGCTTTCGGCGTGGTCCGGCTCGAGGCCGTCGGTCAGCGCGGTGATCGCGTCGACGAGCGGCGCCAGCGCGGCCCGGACCTCGGCGCGGGCCGGGTCGGTGACGGTGAGCGTGATCCGGCGCCGGTCGCTCGGGTGCGGGCCGCGGCGGACGTGCCCGGCGGCTTCGAGACGGTCGACGAGCACGGTGGCCGACGCCGAGCGGATGTTGAGCGCGTGCGCGAGGTCGACGGTGCCCATCGGCCCGCCGCCGGCCAGGTGCTGCAGGGCCTGCACGTCGGTCGGGCCGAGCGCGAGCCGCCGGGCTAGGGCCTGCTGCACGTCGTGCGCGAGCGCCAGGAGTTCGCGCAGGGCCAGGTTCACCCGCAGCGCGACGGAACTGTCTTCCACCGGGCCATCCTAGGGGTCGCTAGACAAACTAGCGAATGTTGCTAGATTGTCTAGCGACCCCGAAGAAAGGCACGACCGTGGACATCCGTGCGATGAACGCCGAAATGGCGGCGAAGCTGGTCGACGCTCCCGCCGAGACGCCGCCCGAAGGCGGCTACGCGCTGCGTGTGGTCGAGACGCGCGGCCGCAGCACCGGCACACCGCGGCAGACTCCCCTGGCCGTGGTCGCCCGCTCGGACCGCCACTACCTCGTCTCCCCCGTCCGCGACCGCGACTGGGTCGCCAACCTCGTCGCCACGCCGGACTGCGCGCTGCTCTCGGCGGCCGGACGCCAGGAGTGCCGGGCCGACGAGATCGGCGGCGCGGAGGCGGCCGAGGTCGTCGCGACGTACCTGGCGGCGATGGCGGTGCCGTGGGCGATCAAGGCCTTCCCCGTCCCGCAGGACGCGAGCCCCGCCCAGATCCGCGAGCACCTGCCGGACATGGCGGTCTTCCGCTTGTCGGACAAGGACGAGCGATGAGTGTGGCCGTCGCCGGCGGCGGTCCCGGCGGGCTGGTGCTCGGCTACCTGCTCGCCCGGGCCGGTGTCGAAGTCACCGTCCTCGAGTCCCACGGCGACTTCGACCGCGACTTCCGCGGCGACTCGCTGCACCCGTACACCCTCGAGCTGCTCGACCGCCTGGGCCTGGCCGACGACCTCCTCGAACTCGACCACTTCAAGGCGCGCTCGTTCCGGTTCCACACCCCGGCCGGGACGTACAGCTGCGCCGACTACGACCGCCTCCCGACGCCGTTCGGCTACGTCGCGCTGATGCCTCAGGTGCGGTTCCTCGACTTCCTCGCCGAACGCGCGAGCGCGCTGCCGGCGTTCACCCTGCGGACGAGCGCCAAGGTCACCGGCCTCCTCGAAGACGCCGAGGGGACCGTCACCGGCGTCCGGTACCGGGGCGGCGAGCTGACGGCGTCCCTCGTCGTCGGCGCCGACGGCCGGTTCTCGACGATGCGCCGGCTGGCCGGGCTGCCGGCGAAGTCCCTGGGCGCCACCACCGACCTGCTCTGGTTCCGGCTGCCGCGCTCGCCCGCCGACCCGGGCGACGCCGACCTCGACCTGTACTTCGGGCGTGACGCCTACGTCGGCGTCCTCGGCGGCGTCCACGACTGGCAGGTCGGCTACAGCATCGAGAAGGGCTCCTACCCCGCGCTGCGCGACGGCGGCGTCGAACCGATCCGCGCGTTCCTGCGCGAGCGCGTGCCGTGGCTCGCCGACCGCGCGCACCTGCTCACCGACTTCAGTCAGACGACGCTGCTGTCGGTGGACATCTCCCGCGTCGAACGCTGGCACCGGCCGGGCCTGCTGCTGCTCGGCGACGCCGCGCACGTCATCTCCCCGGTCGGCGGCAACGGGATCCTGATGGCGATCCAGGACGCCGTCGCCGCGGCGAACCGGCTGGCCCCGGCGCTGCGCCGCGGCGAAACACCGGATCTCGCCGCCGTCCAGGCCGACCGGATCCGGGCGATCGAACACGTCCAGGCCGACCAGGTCCGCGTCGAACGCCGGTCCGCCGCGGCCCGGGCCCGCGGCCGGAGCGCGGCACCGCCGGGGTTCCTGCGGGCCCTGTTCGCGATCCCGGCCCTGCGGACCCGCGGCGCGCGGAACAACGCCTACGGCCCGTTCCCGCCGGAACTCGACGAGGCCGCGGTGCTCGGTCAGCGGCTCCCGTCGTAGGACGCCGGGCCGACCCGGTCACCCGCACCCGCCGGCGCGATTGACCGGGGCACCGGCGGGGAACCCGGGGCATATGACGCCCATCGAACCCGCGGCCCCGGTGCCGAAACCCGGACCGGCCCCCGTGCAGGGCATCGGCATGCTGATCGGCCTGCTGTTCCTCGTGCTCGGCGCGTGCGAGCTGATCCCGGGGGTCACCGCCGACAACCAGCTGTTCGGCGTGTTCGCCGTGTCCGGCGTGTGGACGCTCGTCCACCTGCTCACCGGCGCCGCCGCCGTGTTCTGCACCCGCTCCCCCGCCTTCGCGAGCCGGTTCCTGCTCGCCGGCGGGATCTGTTACGTCGTCCTGGGGATCGCCGGTCTGCTCCCGCTGCCCGACGCCGTCACCGACGTCCTGCCGATGAACGGCGCCGGCGTCTGCCTCGCGCTGGGGCTCGGCACGGCTATGGTCATCCTCGGAGCGGGCTGGCTCCGGAACGCACCGCCGCGCGAGCGGTGAGGAACTCCGGGGCCGGGAAGCGCACCAGCACCGCGGCGAGCAGCAGCGCGAGTCCGAAAAGGACGTAGCCGTTCCCGGTCAGCTGCTGGAAGATCGTCCAGTGGCGCTCGACCTGCTCCCCGCGGGGCCACCACCACTGCGGGCCCGCGACGAACAGGACCGCGCCCGCCCCGGCGAACACCGCGAGGCCGCGACGCCGGGTGCGGCGCGCCAGCTCCGCCCAGCCGAGCAGCACGACCACGGCCCACACCCAGTGGTGCGTCCACGAGATCGGCGAGACGAGCAGGCCGCCGACGGCGTTGACGCCGAGCGCGATCGTGCGCTCTCCCGCGGCCAGCGCGCGTCGCACTCCCAGCGCCGTCAGCACGAGCACGACCACCACCAGTGCCGGCCACCACGCCGCCCGCGCGTCGGCGGGCGCGCCGAGCCGGGCCAGCAGGCCCAGCAGCGACTGGTTGCCGGCGTAGGTCGGCTCGCCGACGCGGCCGGTGTCCCAGAGCGCGCCCGTCCAGTACCGGACCGAGTCCGCCCCGGCGAGCAGGAACCCGAGCGCCGTCGCCGCCAGGAAGGTCAGGACGCCGACCACGGCGGCGCGGCGGTCGCGGCGCAGCAGGAAGTACAGCAGGAACACCGCCGGGGTCAGCTTCACCGCGGCGGCGATGCCGATCAGCAGGCCACGCGGCCACTTCGGGGTGTCCACGAGGACGTCCAGCACGACGAGCGCGAGCAGCAGCAGGTCGATCTGGCCCGCGTACACCGTGCGCAGAACCGGTTCGAGCACCTCGGCGAGCAGCAGCACGGCGGTGATCCGGCGCCAGCCGCGCAGGCCCGGCGGCAGCACGCCGAGCGCGCCCAGCACAGTCGAGAGGACCACGGCCAGCAGGCCGAGGGTGAGCAGCGTCAGCAGGAGGCAGGCCAGCCAGTACGGCAGGAGCGTGAGCGGCGTCAGCACGATCGCCGCGAACGGCGGGTAGGTGAAGAGCAGGAACTGGCCGTCCTGGGTCCGGGGCAGCGTGCCGTAGAGCGCGTCCCCGTGCAGCAGCGCCGCCGAGCCCAGCCGGTAGACGTCCAGGTCGACGCGGTACGCGGGGAACCGCAGCCGGCCGCCGGTGACCGAGACGAGCAGCGGCACCAGCAGGAGCAGCTGCGCCCCCAGCAGCACGTACTTGTTGCCCAGCCTGCGCCGTAAGCCCCGCACCCGCTCCCCCTCCGGTGTCTCCCCGCATTCTGTCGGTTCCCCGCGGCTGCGCCATCCGGGTATCCCCCGGATGCACCCCGGGGAAAACCGGTTGCCGGGAGTGAGCGGACCGGCGAACCTGGTCCGATGGGGACACCGGGCGGCTTCGCCTACCAGGCCGACGAACGCGGCACCGTGACGATCACCCACCACGGCCGTCCCGCCGGGACGCTGCGAGGGGGTGCCGCCGCGCGCTTCCTCGCGGCCGTCGAGAAGGACGACCCGCAGCTGGTGATGGCGAAAGCGACGGGCAACTACAAACACGGCAACGAGCGCCAGGCCCGCGACCACGCGCGCAACCGGGGTCGTTGAGGGCTCACGAGGAGTTCCGCCCCGTTCGGCGTAACCCCACCGGACGGATGGGCTAACATCGGCCACCGTGCCGAAGACCTCGCCAAAGATTCACGCCGACCCGAACGTCGGCTTCGCGTGGCTGAGGATGATCGGCGCGATCACCGTGATCGTCGATCACAGCATGCCGCTGCTGCACCCGGACCGGCTGACGATCTTCCCCGCGTCCTGGCACATGTCGCCGGGCTACATCGCGCTGATGGGGTTCTTCGCGATGAGCGGCTACCAGATCCAGGACAGCTGGGCGCGCGACCCGTCGTGGTGGCGCTTCTCCGCGCGGCGGCTGCTGCGGATCATGCCGCCGCTGGTCGTGGTGCTGCTGGTGACCGTGTTCGTCATCGGCCCGCTGGTGACGACCTGGCCGGCGCACGACTACTGGACGCACATCCAGACCTGGCGCTACCTGGTCGGCACGACCGTGCTGTTCTACATGCAGCACGAACTGCCCGGGGTGTTCAGCGGCAACCCGTACCCGTTCTCCGTGAACGGCGCGCTCTGGACGCTGCCGATGGAACTGCTCGGGTACGCGCTGGTCCTCGTCGTGGGCATCATCATCCTGATCGGGATGCCGCGCTGGTTCCTGTTCCTCGTCCTCGGCGGCATGGTCTACACGGACACGGTGCTGCACGCGACGTTCGAGCAGCACGGCCTGGGCGGCTCGCTGCTGGTCGTGCCGATCGGGTCGACGGTGTCGTTCCTGGTCCCGTTCGTGATCGGCGTGATCCTGCACAGCTACCGGGAGAAGATCCCGTTCCGGCCGTTGTACGCGTGGATCCTGTTCGCCGCCTACCTGGGCCTGAGCCAGACGCCGGCGAGCCGGTACGCGCTCGCGCTCAGCGCCGCCTACGGCGCGATCACCCTGGCGAAGCACTGGCCGAAGCGCCTCGAAGCGGCCGGGCCGTGGGTCTACGGCAGCTACGGCACCTACATCTGGGGCTTCCCGATCCAGCAGCTGTTCATCCTCGCCGGGGTGCGTCAGGTGTGGCTGCTGATCCTTTTGGCCGTGCCCAGCGCCTACGTCGTCGGGCAGCTGTCCTGGAGCTACATCGAAAAACCGACGCAGCGGCTGCGGCGGCACCTGCGCGCGCCCGCGCCCAAGCGGCCCGCGGTCGCGCCCCCGGTACCCGCGCGGGCTCGCCAGCTCCATTGATACCCGGCATGCTGGCGATGTGGCCTACGACGTGCAGAAGATCCGCGAGCACTTCCCCGCGCTGACCGAAGGCGCCGCCCACTTCGACGGACCGGGCGGCTCCCAGACCCCCGACGTCGTCGGCGAGGCGGTGGCCGGGACGCTGTGTTCCGCGATCGCCAACCGCGGTTTTGTCACCCCCGCCGAACGACGCGCTTCCGAAGTCGTCGCCCAGGCCCGCCAGGCCGTGGCCGATCTGCTCGCCGCGTCCCCGGACGGCGTCGTCTTCGGCCGGAGCATGACGCAGCTGACCTACGACTTCGCCCGCACCCTGGCCAAGGACTGGGGCCCCGGCGACGAAGTCGTCGTCACCCGGCTCGACCACGACGCGAACATCCGCCCCTGGGTGCAGGCCGCCGAAGCGGTCGGCGCGACCGTGCGCTGGGCGGACTTCGACCCCGCGACCGGGGTACTCGCGACGGACGCCGTCGCCGGGCTGCTGTCGGAGCGGACCCGGCTCGTCGCCGTCACCGCCGCGTCCAACCTGCTCGGCACCCGGCCGGACGTGCCCGCGATCGCCGCGGCCGTGCACGACGCCGGCGCGCTGCTCTACCTCGACGGCGTCCACCTGACCCCGCACGCGGTCGTCGACGTCGCCGCCCTCGGCGCGGACTTCTACGCCTGCTCGCCGTACAAGTTCCTCGGCCCGCACCTGGGCGTGGTCGCCGCCGCGCCGGCGTTGCTGGAGACACTGCACCCGGACAAGCTGCTGCCCTCGAGCGACGCCGTGCCGGAGCGCTTCGAGCTGGGCACCCTGCCGTACGAGCTGCTGGCCGGGACGACGGCGGCCATCGACTTCCTCTCGAACCTCGTCGAGGGCCCCGGCCTCCGCCCCGAACGGCTCGCCCGGTCACTGAAGGCGTTGGAGGAGCACGAAAACGCGCTGCTCACGCGGCTCGAAACGGGACTGGCCGCACTCCCCGGCGTCACCCGGTACGGCGCACCGGACCGGCAGCGCACGCCGACAGTGCTGTTCACCGTCGACGGCGTGGCACCGGCGGAGGTCTACAGCTTCCTGGCCACCCAGGGGGTCAACGCGCCCGCCGGCACCTTCTACGCCATCGAGACCGCCCGCCACCTCGGGATCGCTGACGCCGGGGCGGTGCGGGCCGGGATCGCGCCGTATACCAGCGAAACCGACGTCGACCGCCTCGTGGCAGGAGTAGCCGCGGTCGCCGTCGGCTGAGTAGTCTGCCGCGGCTTGTCGTGAGTGTTCAGGGCGGTTAGAACCGCCCTGAACACTCACGACCGTTACGGCGCCGGGGCGTAACCACACGGCCGGGCCGTGAAGGTGCCGCGGCCCTGCGTCCGGCTGCGCAGCCGGTTCGCGTAGCCGAACAGCTCCGCGAGCGGCACAGTGGCCGTGACCACCGCGGTGCCGGACCGCACGGCCGACCCGGCCACCCGGCCCCGGCGCGCGGCGAGGTCGCCGAGCACCCCGCCGACGACGTCGTCCGGCACCGTCACGACAACTTCGGCGACCGGCTCCAGCAGCCGCATTGCGCTGGCGCGCAACGCTTCCCGCAGCCCGAACCGGCCCGCCGCGCGGAACGCCATCTCCGACGAGTCCTTCACGTGCGTGGCGCCGTCGACCAGCGTGACACGCACACCCGTCACCGGGTGCCCGCCCAGCGGGCCCTCGGCCAGGGCGTCACGGCAGCCGGCTTCGACCGCGCGGACGTACTCGCGCGGCACCCGCCCGCCGATGATCGCCGACGCGAACTCGAACCCCTCGTCAAGGGGCTCGACGTCCAGCACGACGTGGGCGAACTGCCCGGCACCGCCGTCCTGCTTGACGTGCCGGTAGACCAGCCCCGACACACCGCGCACGACGGTCTCGCGGTAGGCGACCTCCGGCCGCCCGACCACGACTTCGAGGCGGCGCGTCAGCCGCAGCTTCTCCACCGCGACCTCCAGGTGCAGCTCGCCCAGCCCGGACAGCAGCGTCTGCCCGGTCTCCGGGTCGGTCCGCACGACCAGCGACGGGTCCTCCTCGGCCAGCCGCGCCAACGCCGAGGCCAGCCGCTCGCCGTCGGCCGACCGGCGCGGCTCGACGGCCACCGAGACCACCGGGTCCGCCGTCACCGGCGGTTCCAGCAGCACCGGGTCGCCGGGCACGCACAGTGTGGCACCGACGCGGGCCGCCTTCGGCCCGGCCAGCGCGACGATGTCGCCGGCCACTGCCGTGTCCACTTCGGAAAACCGGTCGGCCTGGACGCGCAGGATGCGCGCGATGCGTTCCGTACGCCCGGTTCCGGCGTCCAGCACCTGGTCCCCCTTCCGCAGCGTTCCCGAGTACACCCGCGCCGACGTCAGCCGGCCGGTGGTCGTCGCGACGACCTTGAACACCAGCGCGGCCAGCGGCGCCGCCGGGTCGGCGGGCCGGTCTTCGCGCACCGGCGTGACGTCCGCCGGCGACGGCAGGTAGGCCACGACGGCGTCGAGCAGCGGCTCGATCCCGCGGTCGCGGTAGGCCGAGCCGCACAGCACCACGAGACCGTCGCCGGTGCGGGTCAGGTCGCGCAGGGCCTTCTCGAGGGTCGCCGCCGAGACGGTCCCGGCGGCGCAGAACTCGTCCAGTGCCAACGGGTGCAGCTCGGCGACGGCCTCCTCCAGCCGGCGACGTCGTCGTTGAACCTCCTCTCTCAGTGCGTCGGGTACCGAGTGCGGGCGCAGCAGATCGACGACGCCGGTGAAGCCGTCCTCCCGTCCGATCGGCAGCTGTACGACCAGCGGCGCCGGGTGCAGGCGACGCCGGATCGACTCGACGGCCGCGTCGAGGTCGGCGCCCGCGCGGTCGAGCTTGTTGACGAACGCGATGCGCGGCACGCCGTGCCGATCCGCTTGGCGCCACACGGTTTCGCTCTGCGGTTCGACGCCTGCGACGGCGTCGAACACGGCGACGGCGCCGTCGAGCACCCGCAGCGAGCGCTCGACCTCGTCGGTGAAGTCGACGTGGCCGGGCGTGTCGATGAGGGTGAGGCGGTGGCCGGCCCACTCGCAGCTCACGGCCGCGGCGAAGATGGTGATGCCGCGGTCGCGTTCCTGCGGGTCGAAGTCGGTGACGGTGGTGCCGTCGTGGACCTCGCCCGTCCGGTGGATGACACCGGTGCGGTGCAGGATCCGTTCGGTGACGGTGGTCTTGCCGGCGTCGACGTGGGCGAGGATGCCGAGGTTGCGGACGTTGTCGAGGTTCGAGGTGCGCACGGTGCGGTCCTAAGCGGTGTGATCCGGTTCAGGGCAGCGCGATTCCGCGTGACTGTCCACAAAGGTGTGTCACGGGTCCGGTGTCAGCCGCGCGGCCGACACCGCGGGCCCGAAGACACCAGGATCACCTCGAAGCGCGAACGGGAGACGGCGATGCGCGGACGCATGGCGGGCTCCTCTCGTTCGGCGCGGTGTGCGGTTCCGGGGGAGCGTAGCGACGACTCCGCCGGGCACCAACCGGTTTTCCGGCCGGGAACGCCGAACGGCCACCCCGGACGGTTGCCGGGGTGGCCTTTCGGAGGGTCAGCTCGGGATCAGCTGGGGTCCTGGTCGAGCTGCGTCGCCTTCACCGCGTTGGCGACCTGGGTGCAGTCGTCGTCGGTGATGCCCGCGGTGCCCGCCTTGGCCAGCGCGGCGCAGGAGGAGTTGAGGGCTTCGCCGACGTCCTTGAAGGTCGCGCTCGGGGTCAGCGTGTTCTCGACGCCCCACCAGACCTGGACCGACTTGTCGAGGCCGAGGCCGCGCACGGTCTGGTTGTTGAACGTGTCGCCGTCGGTGATCAGGTAGTCGGCCTTGTTGACGACGCCGTCGTTGATGTGCTCGTCCGGGTTGTTCGTCTCCCAGCCGGGGCCGTTGACCATGTCGGGCTGCGGGGACAGCGACGAGCGCGGGTCCTTCATGTTCCGGATCGCGCCGAGCGACGAGCCCGCGCCGAGCAGCCAGCGGTTGCCGCCGGTGTCGTTGGGGTCGTTCGAGGTGATGCCGATGAACTTCCCGAAGACGTCCGAGAGGCCTTCGTTGATCGAGTCGGCCTGGCCGCCGCTCAGCCCGGAGGTGTGCTGGGTGACGCCGTGGGTCAGTTCGTGGCCGGTGATGTCGTCGGTGGTGACGCCCTCGCCGAAGGCCATCTGCTCGCCGTCCCAGAAGGCGTTGGCGAACGGGCATTCGCCGTCGACGCAGATCCGGACGGTGCCGCGCAACGCGGTCCCGGTGCCGTCGCCGTAGTCGGCGCCGATCAGCTTCGTCAGGTCGACGTTGATGTACTTCGAGTAGAAGTCCGAGGCCTGGCCGAAGAAGTCGTAGACGTGGTTGACGTCCTCGACGCTCGACTCCGCGGCGCCTTCCTTGCGGGCGACGTCGAACGCGGTGCCGCAGCGGACCGAGTCGGTGGTGCCGCTGACGACCTTGCGGTCGGCGTCGCAGACGTCGCGGTTCGCCTCGCGGACCTCGGACCACGAGGTCAGGACCTGCGGTGTGCCGGCCTTGACGACCTCGGTCCACTTGTCCTGGAACTTCTGGCCGTGCACGGTGACCTGGTAGGTCGGCACGGCGACGCTGTCGCCCTTCGCCCCGCCGAGCGTGGGGTCGAACCAGTAGGCGCGCGGCGCGTCGGCCTTCAGCGCGGTCTTGGCGAGCCCGGTGCGCTTCGCGACGTCGGTGATGGCCGCGTCGGCGGCACCCGCGTCGCTCGCCGAGAACGCGCCCGACGTCTTCTTCGTGGTCCGGCCGTGCGTGGCGAGCACCGCGCCCGCCTTGTCGCGGATCTGGACGGTCTGCCCGCCGAAGACCGGCACGCCGCCGATCTCCTGCTGCGACCGCAGCACGCTGCCGAACGGCATCGCCTGGGCGTTCATCGCGCGCATCGACGGCTGCGCGATGGTCGCGGACGCCGGCGAGCCGGTCACGACCAGCGATACCGCGACGAGGGCAGCGCTCGCTGTCGCTGTCCCAACGATGACCCGTTTGCGTGACACCCGGTACACCTCCGTGGAAGGTCTTGATCACCTGACGTGAAGTCCGTGCAGGTTCACATGCCCCGAAGGGTGAGCACACCGGCTGAAAGTAGGTAACTGACCATCTTCAGACGGGTAACGGTTGCTAAATCACCGACATTTCGGACGACCCCGGCAGGCACCACGTGTGACTGGAGCGGCAACTCGCGTGATCAGGAGGTCGGCACGCGTGATTGAGGGGTCGACACGACGAAGCCCGGGCAGACGCGCCGTGTCGACTCCCCAATCACGCGAGTTGACCCCTCAATCACGTGAGTTGGCCTCTGGATCACGCGGGTCGGCCGGCGGGGCTCAGGAAGTCGGCGGCGGGGCGACCACTCGGAGCTGGAGCATCGCCGCGAAGCGGGCCTCCGGGTCCGTCATGTCGAAGCCGCCGACCTCGGCCAGCCGGCGGAGGCGGTACCGGAACGTGTTGGGGTGGACGTGGACCGCAGCCGACGCGGCGATGACGTCGCCGAAGGCGTCGAGCCAGGCCCGGAGCGTCTCGACGAGGTGGGCGTGGTGCTGCTCGTCGTAGTCGAGGAGGCGGGCGACCGGGCCGGTCGGGCGATCGCCGCGGGCGGCGACCAGGTCCTGCAGCTCCAGCAGCAACGCCTCGACGTGCACGTCCGCCAGCAGCGCGGCCCGGCGGCCCGCACCACTGCCCGTGCGCAGCACCCGCAACGCGCGGTCGGCGCTGTCACGAGCCTCCGGTAGCTCGGCCGCGCTGCGGGCCACCGGGCCGATGCCGACGACCGCGCGGACGCGGTCGCCCACCCGGTCCAGGAAGTCCCGCGCGATCCGCATCGCGCGCTGTTCGCCGTCGGCGTCGCGGCTCACCGGGACCAGGCCGTAGGCCGTGTCGCCGACGAGGGCGGCCGCGCAGCGCGGGTGGACGGCGCTCAGGTGCATGGCCAGGCCGTCGCTGAGACGTTGCCGTTCGGTGGCGAGGCCGGCGTCGGCGGCCTCGCCGCTGTCGAGCACGGCCAGGGCGAGCACGACGACCGGCTGGTCGGCCAGGCCGAGCCGGCTCAGCGCCTCGCGGGCGGCGGCCCCGCCTTCCAACGCCGTGCTGAGCAGGTCCGCGCGGAGCCGTCGTTCGACGTCGGCGCCCGCCCGGACGCGCAGCATGTGCAGCGCCACCAGGCGGGCGGCGTCGCAGAGGGCCTGGGTGCGGTCGGCCGTCAGCGGCTCGGACACCGCGGCCCAGATCGAGCCGAGGATCTCGTCGCCCGCGCGGACCGCGACGGCCACACGCGGCATCGTCAGCCCGTCGAGGCGTTCGACGGGCAGGTCGACGTACACCGGTTTGTCGGTGCGGTAGAGCTCGCGGAACACGCCGCGGTCGGCCAGCATGCGCGCGAACCGTTCGGGGACCTGACGGCCGAGGATCGTCTCGACGCGCGACGGGTCGGCTTCGTCCTGACGCCCGGAGAAGGCCAGCACGCGGGAGCGGCGGTCCTCGATGGTGACGGGCGCGTCGATGAGCGCCCCGATCGCGTTGGCCACGGCGAACAGGTCCCCCGACGGCAGCCCCGCGAGGGTCTCGGGTTCGGCGTCGCCGACGTCGCCCTCGGCCAGCAGCGACCGCAGCATCGCCGCGAGCTGGGTCCAGGACGCGCCGCGCGTCAGGGACAGCAGCGCGACGCCGGTCTCCTCGACGGCGACCCGGACCGCGTCAGTCACCGTGACCGGCGCGCGCAGGACGAGCCCCGCGGCGTCGTGGCGGGCCAGGATCCGCAGCTGCCGGACGACCTCGTCCGGGTCGCCGAGGCCGACGCCCAGTACGAGGGCGTGCTGCGGAAGCGCCGGCTCGTCGAGGGGGTCGTGGATGGCGACGCCGCCGATGCCGCCGGCCCGGTCGCCGTCCCCGAGCACCAGGTCCAGGAGGGTGCCGCCCAGGTCGTCGAGGACGCGGCCGAGGCTGGCGTGCGGGCGCAGGTTCACGGAAACGAGCACCTCCCGAAGCTAGGCGTGTCGCTGCCAGCCTAGTTCGTCGGCACGGACGAAATCAGCCCCCGAGTTCGTCGAAACCGACGAACTCGGGGGCCGGGCGTCAAATCAGCTTGGCCGCGACGTTGTACGCTTCCACCTGCAGCCGGGCCTGGGGCACCCGCCGCGTCGGGTCGACGCGGATCGTGCGGCTCTCCCCCGGCAGCAGCCAGAAGTAGTTGTCGTCGTAACGCGTCGGCAGCACCCGATCCTTCCCGTTCTTCTCCCGCAGCGACAGCCGGATCATCGCCGCGACGGTCCGGCCGGTGTTGCGCACCGTCGCGACGTAGCCGGTGCCGTCCGGCCGCAGCGACGTCGTCAGCTGCGCGCCCGGGAGCTGGTTGAGCGCCCGCATCGCGGCGTCGGTCCGGTACCGCCAGTACGTGTTCTCCGACAGCACCGCGCCGTGGGCGTCGGTCAGCGAGAGCCGCAGCAGGTGCAGGTCCGGCAGCCCCGCGTCGAAGGGCACCGTGAAGGTGTCCGTGGCCTCGATCGGGGCGACGTCGACCTTCTGCTGCCGCGTCGCGCCGAGCGGGGCGCCGTCCAGCCCGTACAGCCGCGCCGACGCCGTGACGCCGCTGAGTGCGGACGGCGTGTGGTTGACCACCCGGACCTGCCACGTCGAGAGGTCGGCCTGGACGTGGTACGCCTCGCACCCCTTGCGGGCGCCGTAGTAACTGCCGTTGACGTCGAGGTCGTAGTCGTAGGTCTGCCAGACCGTGCTGTGCCACGCCGGGTGCGACATCCACAGCAGCACGCCCGTGGCGTCGGCCCACAGCTTCGTGTTCCACGCCTCGAAGATCGCGCGCATGCTCTCGTAGTTGACGAACTGGGCCTTGCGGCAGAACTCCGCGAGGCTCGTCGACGGCGCCAGGCGCGCGTCGATGGCCGCCAGGTAGGTCTGCGGCGACTGGTTGCCGTTGGTGGACCAGTCGTGCAGGAACCACGGCGCGCCGATCGGCCAGCCCGCGTCACCCTCGCCGACGAGGTTGCGCATGCTCTCGACGACCGACACGGTCGGCAGCCCGATCTCGCTCCAGAACCCGTGCTTGCCGCCGGTCGCTTCGCCGGTGAAGTACTGCTTCGGGTCGAGCCAGCGGTACGGGCCGTCGCCGGTGATCACACCGCCCGCGGAGTTGCCCTGGTAGAGCAGATCGGTGTTGGTGGTGACGATCTCGCGCAGCGCGTTGTCGATCACCGCCGGCGGGGTGCCTTCGTTGCAGCCGAACCAGACCGTCGCGCACGCGTGGTGGCGGTAGCGCAGCACGGTGTCCTTCGCCTGCGCGAGGAAGATGTCGTGGTTGGCCGGGTCGGTCGACCAGCCGTCCCAGAACTCGTTCCACAGCAGGATGCCGTACTTGTCGCAGGCGTCGAACAGCTCCTGGCGGTAGGACGAGCCGACCCAGTTGCGGATCAGGGTGAAGTTCATGTCGCGATGCATCGCCACGACGGCGTCGGTCCGCTCCTGCGGCATCCGGCGCAGCAGCTCGTCCCAGCCCCAGCTGCCGCCGCGGGCGAACACCTTGACGCCGTTGACGAGGAAGGTCAGCGGTTTCGGGCTGTTGTCCACCGACACCGCGTCGGTCCAGGTCTGACCGTCGTCCGACACCTGGATGGTGAACGTCGCCGCGTAGGCCGTCTCCCAGGTCAGCACAACCTTGTCGAACGCCGTCGCGGCGCCGAGGTCGACCTGCAGCCACTGGTTGTCGTCGTAGGCCGACGTCCAGCGCGTGTCCGGGTCGCCGTCGACGGCGTTCTCCGGCGGGTTGCCGTCCGCGACCGACAACGACGTCGCGGTCTTGCCCTTCGCCAGGTCGGTATCCGGCGCGGCACTGTCCACAACGGACATCGTCCAGAGCGAGAAGCCCCAGCCGGTGGCGCGCTTGAGGCCCTGCATCCGGACGTACCGGGCGTTCCGCGGACCCAGGTCGACGCTCTGGGTGGCCCGGCCGTCGGCGATGACGATCGGCAGGTCGTACCGGTAGCCGATCTGGCGCAGGCCGATCTTCGTCGTCCGGCGGTCGCTGGTGGACGCGCCGATCGCCGCGGTGAGCGTCAGGTCGTAGAGGTTCGGGTCGCCGTACCCGTTGGGCCACCACAGCTTCGGGTTCTTCACCTGCTGAGCCGGGAACACGACGTCCGTGGCCTGCCCGGCCGGGACGGTGACCGTGCTCGACACCTTCACCGGGCCGAAGGCGGCGGAGACCTTGATCCGCTGCGCGGTGGCGGCGGCGTTGCGCACCGGCACGGTGAGCGTGACCTCGGCGGTGTCCGCGCCGGGCAGCTTGGTGTCGACGCGCACGTCACCGAGCACGGCGGCGCCGGTGGAGCGCAGCCGGACGTGGTCCCAGATGCCCGCCGCGCGGTCGCGCACCGCGGGCATCCAGTCCCAGCCGGAGACCGCGAGGTAGGTCGGCGAGTTGTCGAACATCGTGCTGCCGGCGTCGACGAACGACTGCCCGGCCGGCCCCTTGTCGCTCGGGCTGCCGGGCCGCGGCATCGGCGAGATCTTGACCGCCAGGGCCTGGTCGCCGGTGCGCCGCAGCGCCGCGGTGACGTCGAAGACGCCGCGGCCGAACGGGTGGCTCTGCGTGCCGATGTTCGCGCCGTTGAGCCAGATCGCGGCCTCGTGGTTGACGCCGTCGAGTTCCAGCCACACGTGCCGGCCCGGCGAGGTGTCGAGGCCGCGCGGGAGGGCGAAGCGGCGGCGGTACCACCAGGCGTGCCGGGACAGCGCTTCCGGGATGTGCATGTTGTGCATGCCGGACACCGGATCGGGCAGCTGGCCCTGCTCGACCAGCGACGCGAGCACGGTGCCGGGCACCGTCGCCGGGAGCCAGCCGCGGGTGTCGACCGACGCGCCGGACAGCGCGGCGCCGTCGCCGGTGGGCGACCAGTCGTCCATCGTGAGCACCCAGCCGGACTCGAGCGGCACGGTGCCGTCGGGTGCGAGCGCCAGGGCGGGCGGGTCGTCGTGCGGGCGCACCGGGAAGCTGGTCCAGCCGCGGACGGCGGGCCGGTGGTCGCGGCTGGTGCCGAACACCTGGAAGCCGTTGAGGCCCAGCGGGTTGGTGGTCGAGCGGCTCGCCGCGGTGAACCGCACCCAGCGGGCGGTGACCGCCACCGGGATCGTCACCACGCCGCCTGCCCCGGCGTCGGTGTGGTGGACAGTGCGCCAGGCCTTGCCGTCGCCGGAGACGTCGAGGTCGAAGGCCACCGCGTAGCTCGAGAAGACCTCGTCGCCGACGGTGTGGGTCCGGGACGCGCCGAGGTCGAGGGCCGGGTCGCCCGGCTTGGCCTCGAAAGTCAGCACGACCGACTCGATCTGGCACTGGCCCTGCAGGTCGACGACGATCCACTGGCCGTCACCGGGGGTGGCGCGCCAGCCGGAGCCGCGGACGCCGACCTGGGCGAGGCCGTCGACGGCGAACTCGGCCGGGGTGGCGGCGTAGTCGGCCGAGGAGACCTGCACCGGCCGGAACAGCGCCAGGTCGGTCCGGGCGTCCTGGCCGTCGGCCGCCGCGGGCGCGGCCGAGGCGACGCCCGGCAGCACGGCCGCCAGGCCGAACCCGGCCAGCAGCCCGGTGCCCACGGCCAGGACGTTCCGCCGGGACACCGAGGCCGTCGAGGACACCGAGGTCATCTCCACGGGCTCGTCGCCGTACTCCTCCGCCATGCGAACTCCGTTCTCGAAGCGGCAGTCACGCACGGCACGAGGGCCCGGAGGGTGTCGGCGCCGGTGACTGACAACGTTGCCAGTGAGCATCCGCCGCGCTCGCGGGGACGGTCAAGAAGACAAGGAAGACAAAAATTAGGAATAATGACATCGATGTCGGCAACCGTGCCCGGTGTCCCGTTCACCGGTGCCGCCGTCCTGCCGGACGGGGTCGCGCTCGGTACGGTTGCATCGACTTCGCACCGAAGCGCCGGCGCGGGTCCACCCGAGGAGGCAGCACGCCATGGTCCAGGTCGAACGCACCGTCACCGTCGCCACCCCGGTCGAGCAGGTCGCGGCCTACCTCGCGGACTTCGCGCACACCGAGGAGTGGGACCCGGGCACGGTCCGGTGCACCCGCACCGACGCCGGCCCGGTCGCGGTCGGCGCGCGGTGGCACAACGTCTCGGAGTTCCGCGGCAAGGAGACCGAGCTCGACTACCGGCTGACGCGGCTGGACCCGGACCACGTCACGTTCGTCGGCGAGAACAAGACGGCCACCTCGACCGACGACTTCACCTTGACCTCGGGCCCGGACGGCACGACGGTCCACTACCAGGCGACGATCGTCTTCCACGGCGTCGCGAAGCTCGCGAGCCCGCTGCTCAAGCGGGAGTTCGAGCACCTCGGCGACGACGTGGTCCCGGCCCTGACCGCCGCGCTGGAGAAGCTCACGACACGCTGACGCGGCCGGCCGCGAGATCGGCCGCCGTGCCCAGGTCGTCCACCGTCGTGAAGCCGCGCTCCCCCAGGTGCGCCCAGCCCGGCCCCGCCGCCACGACGTCGCGGCCGAGGTCGCGCAGCCGGAGCACGAGGCGGTCGTCGGCGGTCGGGGCGGCCATCGACCACAGCACGACCAGCACCGGGTCGAGGCGTTCGGCCAGGTCGGTGAGCGTCTCGGCCGGGACGAGCTGGCCGAGGTAGCGCACCGGCACCCCGGACTCGGCCAGCGTTGCCCGCAGTGCCTCCATCGGCAGCGAGTGCCGTTCGGCGGGGCAGCACGCCAGCAGCACCGGCCGGCCCGGCACCGTGTCCGGGAACTGTCGGCCGAAGCGCTCGAGGGCGAAGGAAGCTTCCGTCGTGAGGGCCCATTCCGACGCGAAGCAGACGTCACCGCGCTGCCAGCGGTCCCCCAGCTCCCGCAGGACCGGGACCAGGACGTCGGTCCACGCCGCGGCCGCACCCAGCGTGGAGAGCGTCTCGTCGATCAGCGCGGCGACCGCTTCGAACTGCAGGTCCTCGGCCGCTTCCGTGAGCTCCCGCACCCGGTCGCCGGCCGGGACGCGCGGGCGCGGCGCGGCGGTGAAGGCCGCGGCGGCCGCTTCGCGCACCGGCATGCCGCGGGTGATCAGGCGCTGCATGTGCTGCAGGCGGCGGACATCCGCGTCGGAGTACCGGCGGTGCCGGCCCTCGCTGCGGGCCGACGGCCCGATCCCGTACCGCGCGCTCCAGCTGCGCAGCGTCACGGGCGAAACGCCGAGCAGCTCGGCGACCTTGCCCGGCGCCCACGATCCCGCGGCCGGGACGGGTATCGCGCCGACGTCCATCCGGATCCACCGTCCTTTTGCCACCCACCGGCCCGATGGGCTGTCGCGGCAGCATAGCGACGCCACCGCGGCGGCCGACCGGCACGACGGCGCCGGCGCGGGGACGCGGCCGGCCGGGGCGGTGACCGGGCCGCGTCCCCTCCGGCGCCGTCCGGCGCCGGTGATCCGGCCCGCGTCAGCCGGATCCGGGCCGGTCGGGTGGGGTGGCACCCACCACGGCCGGCGGCGAATCGGGGAAGCGTTGTCCTGTCCGGCCAAGCTACACCCGGACCGCAACGGTTGGGCATCGCTGTCGCACGGATGCAGTACCCGCCTTGAGGCTCTCCCGTGCGGACGAAGGCCGTGTGATTTTCCGGTCGCGGGGGTACCACCATGCCGGGGAGCCGTTCCACCGTCGAGCACGGAAGACGACCGCATGACCGATCAGCACACCGCGCCCGTTATCGGGAGCACCGGCGACGCCGGGATCGTGACCGTCCGCTGCGCCGGCGACCTCGACCTCGGTTGCGCGCCACGGATGCGGCAGGCGCTGCTCGCCGCCGTCCGCGACTGCGCCCGCGGGGTCGTCGCGGACCTGAGCGCCGCCACCTACTGCGACTCCCTCATCTTCAGCGTTCTCCTCGAGACGCACCGGGCCGCTCGCGCGCGCGGCGTGCCCTGGGCGCTTGCCGCCGACCGGGTCACGGTGGCGCGGCCGCTCGCGATCCTCGGTCTGGACGGGCTGCTGCCGCTGTACGAAGACCTCGACGCGGCCGTCACGGCGCTCGGCGGGGAGCCGGCGACGCGCGCCTGCTGACCTCGCCTGTGGATCGGCTGAAGAAACCCGCCGCACGCTCGCGGGTCCCGGGCCGGGCGCCCCAGGATCGGGGTCATGGTGGTCCTCTCCGAACGAGCGGCGGTGCGACGGCTGCACGACCGGCTCGGCTTCGGCCCGCGGCCCGGCGACCTCGACCGCGGGTTCGCCGAGACCCGCGACCGGTTGCTGGACACCGGCCCCGATGCCGGGGCGGCCGCGACGCCGATGCCCGCCCTCGGCGCGCCGCCCGAGCGCCCGGGCAAACAGGACAAGGCCGCGAAGCAGCAGGCGACCAAGCAGCTGCAGGCGCAGGCCGCCCAGGCCACGCTCTGGTGGCTGGACCGGATGACCGCCACCGACGTCGCGTCGGTGGAACGGCTGACCTGGTTCTGGCACGGGCACTTCGCCACGAGTGAGCAGAAGGTCCGCAGCCCGGAGCTGATGCTGGCGCAGAACCAGGCCCAGCGGGACCACGCGCTCGGCAGCTTCACCGACCTGGCGCGGGTGATGGTCGTCGACCCGGCCCTGCTGCTGTGGCTCGACGGCAACAGCAACAAGGCGGGCAAGCCCAACGAGAACCTCGCCCGGGAGTTCATGGAGCTGTTCACCCTCGGCGTCGGTCACTACACCGAGGACGACGTCCGCGAAGCCGCGCGGGCGCTCACCGGGTGGACGGCCCAGCGCGACACGACCACCGCGAAGCTGGTGCCGAAGCGGCACGACAACGGCGAGAAGCACATCCTCGGCGCCACCGGCGACTTCGCCGCACAGTCCTTTGTGGACTTGGTGCTGGGCCGGCCGGAGTCGGCGCCGTTCGTCGCCGGCCGGCTCTGGTTCCGGCTGGTGTCTTCGGCGCCGCCCGCGGCCGACGTCCTGAACCGGCTGGTCGCCGCCTACGGCAGCCGCCGCGACATCCGGGCACTGCTGCGGGCGATCACCGCCGAGCCGGCGTTCCACGACAGCGCGACGTCGCTGGTCAAGCAGCCGGTCGAATGGCTGGCGGGCCTGCTGCGCGCGTTCGGCGTGCGGCCCGGTTCGCTCGACGAAAAGACCCGCGCGCAGCTGCCGGCCGGGCTGCGCGGGCTCGGTCAGGTGCCGTTCCTGCCGCCCAGCGTCGGGGGCTGGGCGGCGGGCGGCGCCTGGCTGACGACGTCCGCCGGCGTGGCCCGGCTGCACCTGGCCCAGCTGATCGCCGCGCACGCCGACCTAGGCGCCGTCGCGAAAGCGTCGGACAAAGCCGGCGCGATCGGCGAGCTCCTCGGCGTCGACGCGTGGTCGGACCGGACCCGGGCCGCGCTGGCCGGGGTCGCCGGCGACGTCCGCCAGCTGGCCACCGTGGCCGCCTGTGCCCCCGAATACGTAGTGAGTGGGTGACGATCGTGCAGGTCAACCGACGCCGGTTCCTCACCGCGACCGGGGTGACGGCCGCCGCGGCGCTCGCCGCCGGCGCGACCCAGGTCGACTGGGCGCGGCTGATGTCGGCCGCGCAGGAGAACCCCCTCGACCCGAACGCGGGTGTGCTCGTGGTCGTCACCCTCTACGGCGGCAACGACGGCCTCAACACGATCGTCCCGGCGGGTGACAGCGTGTACCAGAACGCCCGGTCCGAGCTGGCCTACAAACCCGAAGAGGTGCTCGACGTCGGCGAAGGGCTCGGGCTCAACCCGGGCCTGAAGGGGTTCAAGAGCCTCTGGGACGGCGGGCAGCTGGCGATCGTGCGCGGGGTCGGCTACCCGAAACCGGACCACAGCCACTTCCGGTCGATGGCGATCTGGCAGACGGCGTCGCCGGAGACGTCGGTGCCGACCGGCTGGCTCGGCCGCTGGCTCGACGCGACCGGCGACGACCCGCTGCGCGCGGTGTCGGTCGACCCCGTGCTGCCGCCGTTGCTGGCCGGTGCCCGGACCGCGGCCGCGTCCCTGCCGGTCGGCGGGCTCGCCCTGCCGAAGGGCGCGCTCGGGACGGCGTTCCAGGGCCTCGGCGCGGCCCAGGCCGGCGAGGGCTACTGGCAGGCCAGGGCGGCCCGATCGGTCGGTGACCTGCACCGCGCGGTGGCGACGCTCGGGGCGCACGCGTCCGCGAAGGACAAGGGGAAAGCCCAGCCGCGCAAGGGAGAGCTGGCCGCGCAGCTCGACGTCGTCGCCGGGCTGATCGAGGCGGGGGTGCCGTCGCGGGCGTATTCGGTGTCGCTGGGCGGCTTCGACACCCACGCCGACGAGCGCGGCACCCAGCAGCGGCTGCTCACGGAGCTGGACGGCGCGCTGACGCCGTTCGCGCAGCGGCTCGCGAAAACCGACCGCGGCAAGCAGGCGGTGGTGATGGTCTACTCGGAGTTCGGCCGGCGGGTGACGGCGAACGCGAGCCAGGGCACCGACCACGGCACTGCGGGCCCGATGTTCGTGCTGGGCGCCAACGTCCACGGCGGCTTCCACGGCGCCGAGCCGAGCCTGAGCGACCTCGACGACGGCGACCTCAAGCTGACCACGGACTTCCGCGACGTCTACGCGACGATGGTCGAGGACGTGCTGGGCTCGGACGCGGGTCAGGTCCTGCCGGGCCACCGCGGCCGGCTGACGGGCTTGTTCGCCTGACGCCTCACGCCGGCGGCAGCCCGGCCAGCCGGAAGCGCGCTCCCCCGCCCGGCGCGGCCTCGCACCACAGGTCGCCGCCGTGCGCCCGCGCGAAACCCCGCGCGATCGGCAGCCCCAGCCCCGAACCACCCTGGCCGCGGGCCTCGTCCAGCCGCACCAGGCGGTCGAAGATCCGCTCCCGCTCGGCACCCGGGACACCCGGGCCGGTGTCGGTCACCGTCACGCCGTCCGGCGCGACCTCGAGGGTCAGCGTGCCGTGGCCGGCCATCGCGCGGACCGCGTTGTCGGTGAGGTTGGCCAGGATCTGCGTCAGCCGGGCGCTGTCGCCGAGCACGCGGGCGTCCGGGCCGGTGACCTCGACCGTCACCTCCGGCGCCGTCAGGCCCACGCGGTCGGCCTGGGCCCGGGCCAGCGCGAGCAGCGCCACCGGGGCGCGTTCGAGGTCCGCGCCCGCGTCGAGACGGGCCAGGTCCAGGAGGTCCGCGACGAGCTTCCCGGCCCGCTGCGACTCGCGGACCACCAGCAGCTGCAACCGGGTCGGGTCGGCGCCGGGGGGCAGCTGCAGCAGGGCTTCGGCCGCCGCCTGCACGCCGGCCAACGGCGTCCGCAGCTCGTGGGCGGCGTCCGCGACGAACCGCCGGGTGCGCGCCTCGGACGCCCGCGCCGTCCGCTCGGCGCCTTCGAGGGCGTCGAGCGCCGAGTCGAACGCGGCCGCCGCGCGACCCAGCTCCGTCGTCGTCCGCTCCGGCGCGAGCCGGCCACCGCGACCGCCGGAGACGATCGAGCGGGCCAGCCGGGTCATCGCGTCCAGCGGGGCGAGCGCGAACCGGACCGCCAGCAGCAACGCGACCGCGGCGACGAGCAGCGCGGCCAGCCCGGTGGCCAGCAGCACCCACCGCAAGCTCTGCTCGGCGGCCGCCACGAGGGTCTCGTCCGCGGTCAGCGTCAGCTTCGCGCCGTTGATCCGGGGCGGGCCGGTCAGTGTCGCGCGGACCTGGCGGATCCGGTCGGCGGGCGGCAGGTCGGCCGCACCCAGGAACGTGCCGTCCGGCAGCGCCAGCGACGCCTGGACCCCGCGGGTTTCCATCCGCCGCAGCAGGTTCTGCGGCGGCACGTTCTGCTTCGCCAGCTGCTGGGCCAGCTGCACGCGGGCGGTGAGCAGGCCGTTGACGTCCTTCTCGGCCTGGGCGCGGAACACCGTGTCCACGACGAACCCGACGGCGACCAGCACCACCGCGAGCACCACCAGCACGGTGACGGTGACCCGGCGGCGCAGCGACACCGTCCGCAGCCCGGTCACGGCTCGCCGCGCAGGACGTACCCCTGGCCGCGCACGGTGTGCAGCACGCGCGGGCCGTGCGCCTCCAGCTTGCGGCGCAACGTGCTCACGTTCACCTCGACGAGGTTCGCCGCGTAGTCGCCGTAGCCCCACACCGCGGTCAGGATCTGCGTCTTGCCGACCACCCGGTCGCGGTGCTGGGCGAAGTACACCAGCAGCTTCCACTCGGTCGACGTCAGCTCGACCTCGGCGGCGCCGTACCGGACGCGGCCGCCCTCGACGTCGACCACCAGGTCGCCGATCTCCACGGCCGCCTGCGTGCGCCCCGTCCGGCGCAGCACGGCCGTCACCCGCGCGACCAGTTCCGCCAGCACGAACGGCTTCACGACGTAGTCGTCGGCGCCGTCGCCGAGGCCGCGCAGCCGGTCCTCGACGCCGTCGCGCGCGGTCAGCATCACGACGCCGGCGGCCGACACACGGCGGATCAGGCGCAGCAGCTCGAACCCGTCGCGGCCCGGCAGCATCACGTCCAGCACCACGAGATCCGGGCGGGCGCGCGACAGTTCGGCCTCCAGCCCGGCGCCGTCGGGCAGGGACCGGACGGCGAACCCGGCCGTCGCCAGCGCCGTCTCGACCGCGACGCGGATCGCTTCGGCGTCCTCGACGACCAGGATCCGCGGGGCGTTCACCGCCCCAGGGTAACGCCGTCCACAGTGGCCGGTCGCCGAACGCGCGAAAGCCGGCCCCGGACGTCCGGGGCCGGCTCTTCGTGGCGGTCAGGCGGTGATCTTCTCCTTCGCCGCACCGGAACCGACGGTGATGTGGCGGGACTGGGCCCGCTGCGCCACCGGGATCCGGACGGTCAGCACGCCGGCGTCGTAGTCCGCTTCGATGCGGTCGGCGTCGAGGGTGTCACCGAGGAGCAGGCGGCGGGTGAACACCCCGCGCGGACGCTCGCTGACCTGGTACTGAGCGCCTTCGGCCGGATTGGCGGGCCGCTCGGCGCGCACGGTCAGGACATTGCGCTCGACGTCGAGGTCGATCGAGCCGGGCGTGACACCGGGCAGGTCGAACTGGACGACGAAGTCGTCGCCGTCGCGGTAGGCGTCCATCGGCACGCTCGCCGGGCGGCTCGCCGTGCCGGTGGCGCCGAAGCACTGCCGGCTCAGCCGGTCGAAGTCGCGGAACGGATCGGTACGCAACACCATTTCGGGTCTCCTTCCCACCAGGGGTTCGTGGCCGGGGCGGTGGTGGCTCGCCTTCGCAAAGTTGACAACTACGGACTCAACTTAGTTGTTCCGGTGCTACTCAACCCGAGGCTGTGACGCCGGGCACAGCCAGTGCCGCCCGGGTGACCCCCATCGGGTGGATAACCGCTCGATGGGCGGATCGTCGCGGGTCAGGCGGTTATCGTCCGGTCGAAGCGTCCACAGTGGACCGATGCTGGACAGGGAGGGGATCCCGTGCGCGTGACCCATGCCGCTCTGGCCGCGCTGGCGGCCTGCGGGCTCGTGCTGCTCGCCCTCCCCGCGCCGTGGTCCGCGCACGCCGACCCGCTGCCCGGCGGCCTGGGCCCGTGCGTGCCGGGCAGCTGCCCCGCCACCTTCCCGCCGGTCGGGAACGGGTCGTTCGCCGGGCGCGACAACGGCGTCAACGTCTTCGTCGGCGGCACCATGCGCGTCACCGGCAGCGCGGCCGAGGCCGAGGGCCGGGTGGTCGTCGGCGGCGACTTCACGCTGCGCAAGACGTCCGGCTCGTCGATCTACAACGTCGGCGTGGCCGGGGTCGGCTCGCGCGTGCCGCCGCCCGACGGCGCCGACTTCCTGACCGTGGGCGGCGACCTCACCGTCGCCGACACCCAGCGGCTAGACGCGGTCGGCGACTCGGGCGGCGGCGTGGTCCGCCACGCCGGGTCGGTGACGGGCACGGTGCTCGGCACCGTCGTCCACGACCCCGCGGCGATGAAGCCATACGCGGGCCTGCGCGAGGACCTGACGGCCGCGAGCCGGTGTTACGCCCGCGTCGACGGCGCGCCGCGGCCCGCCACCGGAACGGTGGTCAACCAGGGCTACCAGACGCTCTTCACCGGCGACGGCAAGTCCGCGCTGCAGGTCTTCAACCTCACCGCCGACATCGCCGGGCCGGGCGGCAGCACGCAGGGCATCACGTTCGACGGCATCCCGGCCGGCGCCACGGTGCTGGTCAACCTCACCGGCGGCCCCCGCACGATCAACACCTACAGCGGCACCCTCGACGACAACGACCCGCTGAACAAGCTCCGCTCCCGGCTGCTGTGGAACATCCCGGACGCCACGACGCTCACCCTCACCGGCAGCGGCCAGTTCCAGGGCAGCGTGCTGGCCGGCAACCCGGAGGGCACCACGACGATGACGCTCCCGGGCAGCAACGGCCGGTTCTTCACCACGGGCAACCTCGTGCACGGCTCGAGCGCCGGCCCCGGCAGCGGCCAGGAGTTCCACGCGTACCCGTTCACCGGCGACCTGCCGTCGTGCACGAAGCCCGAGCCGCCGACCACCACACCGGGCACCAGCACGACGACCACCACATCGACGACCACCACATCGACGACTTCGACAACCCCCACCACGTCGACCACCGGCCCGGCCACGACCGAGCCCACCACGACAACGGCTCCCACCACGACGGAACCGACCACGAGCACATCCGAGCCGACGACCACCAGCACGGCACCGACGACGGACACGACCACCACGGCAACGACCACCACGGCCACGAGCACGTCCACCGCGCCGACCAGCACCACCGGCGACACGACGACGAGTCCCGTGGACACCACGTCGTCCAGCAGCACCCCGCAGCCGGTGCCGGTGCCGGCCACCGGCGGCGGCTCCGGCCGCCTGCCGGACACCGGAATCGACGTCGGCCCGCTGCTCGGTCTCGGTGCGCTGCTGGTCACCGGGGGTGCCGCGCTCGTGCTCGTGACCGTCCGCCGCCGCACCCGCTGACCAGACACGTATATCCACAATGGACCGATATTTCACACTGCGGCCTCACGGGCAGCGTGTCACCATCGGGTGAAGTACCTCGCGGGCCCGTGGACCTAACAAGGGCGTAGCACTCCTGTAATGAAGTGTCATTACGGTCCCCGGGGCATGTCGATCGGGCAGATGGCGGACTCCGCACAGGTGGCGGATCCGCGAGGTGAACGGGTGCTTGCGGTAGAAAACGGGAAAACGAGAGTGTCGCGGGGCTGGTTGCTGCCCGTTTTCGGGGCGATGCTGGGCGCGCTGGTCTTCCTCGTGGTGCGAGGCAGCCTGACCGACGACAGCTACATCACCCTCGCGTATGCGAAAAACCTCGCGGAACACGGTGAATGGGGCATGATTCCCGGTTCCCCGGCGAACTCCGCGACGTCGCCGCTGAACATCCTGCTGCTCGGCGCGTTGACGCTGGTGACGCGGATCTTCGGCGGCGCGCACCCGGTGATCGCGCTGGGCGTGCTGACGGTGGTGTGCGGCGGCGCGCTCGGCTGGGCGTGGCAGCGGATCGGGCGGGTGCTGTCGCTGCCGACGGCGGCGGGTGTGCTCGGCGTCACCTTGGTGCTGCTGAACCCGTTCGTGTTGTCCGCCATCGGGCTGGAAGTCCTGCTCATCCCCGCCGTCCTGCTGGTGCTGACGGCGCTCGCGCTCGAAGGCCGGCCGGTCTGGTTCGGTGTCGCCGCCGGGCTGGCCATCCTGACCCGGCTCGACCTCGTCGTGTTCGTCGTGGTGATCGCGCTCGGCACGCCCGCGATCCGGCGGCGGTTGCTGCCCGCGGTGGGCTTCGCGGTCCTGACGACCGCGCCGTGGTTCCTGGTCAGCTGGATCGCGTTCGGCTCGTTCGTGCCCGACACGCTGGTGATCAAGCAGTCGCAGGCCGGGCTGTTCGCGCCGTGGAGCTACAGCACCGGGCCGATGATGTACTACCTGGGCTGGCCGGTCACCGTGCTCGTGTCGTTCCTGCCGGCCGTTGTCGGCGTGGTCGCGCTCGCCGGGTGGGCCGCGGCGCGGTTCGCCGTCCGCTGGCCCGACTTCCCGCCACTGGGCCCGGTCGCGGCGCTGGCCGCGGGCGGGATCGTTTACTACATCGCCTATTCCTACCTCGGCGTGGGCCCGTTCCACTGGTACTACGTGGCGCCGGTGACGGCGACGAGCGCGTTCGCCGTCGCCGCGTTCGGCAGCTGGTACGCCCAGGCGCACGAGAAGCCGGCGCTGCGGACCGGTCCCCCGCTGCTCGCGCTGGGCCTGACCGGGGTGCTGGTGCTGGGCGGCGCCGCGGTCGACGCCTCGCAGGGCCTGCCCTGGAAGTCGCCGGTCGTGTTCGGGAACTGGGCCAGCGCGCAGGACTACGCCCGGGTCGGCACCGAGCTCGGCAAGCGGCTCGACGGCGCGAGCGTCGCCAGTCCCGGCGAGATCGGCACGCTGGCCTACTACTGCCAGTGCGCCATCCTCGACGTCTTTTCCGATCGCGGCGAGGCCGTTTCGCTGGTCCAGCAACGGATCGCGACGGCGAGCCCCGTGATGAGCCTGGCGCTGCGGGTGAACTACCACTGGCTGGACCGCTCGGCCACGCCCCGCAAGCGGGACTACCGGCTGCAGTACGCGTCGGGCCCGGCCACCGGGCCGGACAGCTGGCAGGTGTACTCGGCGGCCAAGGGCGTCGGGCACTTCGTCCTCACCCGCGAGCCGTGAGCGTCGCCCATCGGGAGCCCGCTGTGGACGCGGCTCCCGAACGGCGGCCCCGCACCCCACGGCGCTGGGTGCTGCCCGTAGCCGTCGCCGCGGGTTCGGCGCTGGTGTTCGCCGCGGTGCGCCCGCACCTGATCGACGACACGTTCATCACGCTGTCCTACGCGCGCAACGTCGCCTTCCACGGGCACTGGGGCCTGATCACGGCCGAGACGTCGAACACCGCGACGTCACCGTTGAACGTCCTGCTGCTCGCCGTGCTGACGTTCGTGCTGCGGGATGCCGTGCTCGCCTGCGGTGTGCTGTTCGTGCTCGGCCAGGTGGCGCTGGTCCTCGCGCTGCGCCGGACCGGGACGCGGGCTGGCCTGCCGGCCTGGTTCGCGCCGGCCGCCGTCGCGCTGCTCACGGTGAACCCGCTGCTGCTGTCGTCGATCGGGCTGGAGGTCGAGCTCGGCGCGGCCGGGATCGCCTGGCTGCTGGTCTGCGCCGGCGAACGGCGGCCGATCGCGTTCGGCGTGCTGACCGGCCTGGTCGCGCTGGTCCGGCTCGACCTGGTCGTGGTCGCCCTGGTGCTCTTCCTGCTGCGCCGCCGGTTCTGGGAGAAGGCCTGGCAGACGGTGCTCGCCGCGGCGGCCGTCGCCCTCCCCTGGTTCGCCTTCAGCTGGGTGGTGCTCGGGTCGGCGGTGCCGGACACGGTGATCATCAAGACACTGCAGAAATCCTGGGGTACCTGGGACTTCGGCAACGGCGCGGGACTGTATGCCCGGGTCTTCCCGTGGGCGACGGCGCTGTCGTTCCTGCCCGCCGCCCTCGCGCTGGGCGCCTTCCTGCTCTGGCTGGCCGGCTCCGGCCGCCGTGGTCCACAGTGGACGAAGGTGCTGCCGTTCGCCCCGCTGGTGCCGGCCGGGCTCGCGCACTACCTGGCCTACACGCGGCTGCACGTGCCGCCCTACCACTGGTACTACGGGCCGAGCCTGGTCACGGTGACGCTCTTCCTGGTCGCCGCCGCGGCCGCCTGCGTGCGCCTGCCCGCCCGGGTGGCCGGCGCGGTCGCCGTCACCGGGGTGCTGGTCCTGAGCGTCGGCTTCTACGTCTCGGACGGCCTGCCGCGGCGGTTCGCGCCGCTGATGTCCAACCACGACTCGACGGCGGACTACGAGCGGATCGGCCCGGAACTGGGCCGGCTGCTCGGCGGCGGCACGGTCCGCAGCGGCGGGGAGATCGGCGTGCTCGCCTACAGCTGCGGCTGCGCGATCGTCGACCTCTTCGACGACCGTGGCGCCGTCGGCCCGGCCATCACCGCACGGAAGGCCGACCTCGGCGCGCTCGGCCGCGCGCTCGTGGACGTCAACTTCCGGTACTTCGACCACGGCGACCGGCCGATCGTCACCGACTACGCCCTGGTGCGCGGTGATCCGCCGCCGGGTGCGCTGGCCCACTGGACACTGTCGTCGCCGTGGGCCGGCACCCAGCAGCTGTATCTCGTCCGGGGCAACGGAAGCGGAGCTTGAAACAGATGACCGACCTCACCGCGCAGCGCGGCCTGTACGCGGGCCCGGCGCCGATCGTCAGCAAAGACCTCTACGCCGAGGTTCGCACCGGTTCGGCGATCCGGGACCGCGGCTCGATCCGGCTGGACCCGGGCACGCAGGTGTCCGGTAACACGTACTTCGGGCGGTTCCCGGCCTCCTACTGGCAGCGCTGGACCACCGTCACCGAAGTCTCGGTCGAGGCCGTCGTGACCGGCACCGGGCTGCTGTCCATGGGTGCCTCCGACGTCGAAGGGGAACCGCGGGTCATCGAAGCCGAGCAGGTCACCGACGTCACCCAGCACAAGGTCGCCCTCACCGGCAAGCTCGACAAGTTCTACGACGGCGGCGCCCTCTGGCTCGACCTCGAAACCGAAGGCGGCCAGACCCTGCGCGTCGAACAGGTCCGCTGGACCGTCGAAGCCCCGGAGACGATCCGCCCGACCGCGGTCACCATCTGCACCATGAACCGCGCCGACGACTGCCTCAAAAACCTGCAGGCGTTGGCCGCGGACGTGTCGTCGCTGGACACGCTGGACGCGATCTACGTCGCCGACCAGGGCACCGACCTCGTCGAGTCCCGTGACGGGTTCGACCAGGTCGTCAAGGACCTCGGGGAGAAGCTGCACTACATCAAGCAGCCGAACCTCGGTGGCGCCGGCGGGTTCACCCGCGGGCTCTACGAGGTCGCCGGGCACACCGCCACCGCCCACGCCAACGTCCTGTTCATGGACGACGACGTGCTGCTCGAGCCGGACCTGGTGATCCGGATGACGGCGTTCTCCAACCGCGCCGCCAACCCGATCATCGTCGGCGGGCAGATGCTGAACCTGTTCCACCCCAACCAGCTCCACGTCGGCGCCGAATACGCCCGGTTGAACACCCTCGAGCCCGGTCAGCCGGTCGAGCACTCCCTGACCACCGCGGACCTGCTCGGCGTGGACGAGGAGACGTTGAAGCCGAACCGGCAGGAACGCCGCCTCGACGCCGGGTACAACGGCTGGTGGTCGTGCCTGATCCCGTACGAGGTGGTGCAGGCCACCGGGTATCCGATGCCGTTCTTCTTCCAGTGGGACGACGCCGAGTACTCCTACCGGGCCCGCGCGCACGGCTTCCCCACCGTCACCCTCCCCGGCGCGGGTGTGTGGCACGCGGACTTCCACATGAAGGACTGGGACGAGTGGCACCGCTACTTCAACCTGCGCAACTCCATCATCACCGCCGCGCTGCACTCGCCGTTCAACCTCAACCTGCTCTCCCGCGTCCTGCTCGCGCAGCTGGTGCGGTATCTGCTGGGGATGCAGTACGGGCTGTCGGCGACGCTGATCAAGGCCGTGGAGGACTTCCTCGAAGGCCCGGAGGTCCTGCGTGACGGCGGTGTCGAGGCGATGAAGGAGATCCGCCGGATCCGCGACCAGTACCCGGAGACCAAGCGCCACAAGGCCACCGACGTCCCGGGCATCGCGTCCAACGACATCGGCATCATCAACAGCGCCCCGCCGCCGAGCCGGACCGTGGTGATCTTGCTCAAGCGGCTGCTCGACCAGACCCGGGGCCGCCACCGCTTCGGGCTCGGCGCCGTCCCGGCCGACGAGGCCCACTGGTGGCACACGTCGCTGTTCTCGACGGTGGTCGTCACCGACGCCAACCAGGACGGCGTCCGCGTCCGCTCCTACGACCGCGCCAAGACCTTCGACCTGGCCAAACGCGGCGTCCGGGTGATCCAGCGGCTGCGCAAGGAGGGCGCCGGGGCCCAGGCGCGGTACCAGGGCGCCGTGCCGGAGCTGACCTCGCGGGAGAACTGGACCCGGCTCTACGGCCTCTGACGGCCCCTACCGCATCGGTCACCGGAAACTCCTGGAGATTCGCCGGGACGCCAGACTGCGCCGCAGGGTGGTGAGGCCATAGGGTTCTCCTCATGAAGGTCGGCCTGCTCACCCGGGAGTACCCGCCGGAGGTCTATGGCGGAGCCGGGGTCCACGTGGAGTTCCTCGCCCGGGAGTTGCGGTCGCTCGTCGACCTCGACGTGCACTGCTGGGGCCCGGACCGGCCGGACGCGACCGGGCACACCGACCCGCACGGCTACCGCCAGCCGGCGTTCACGACCATGGACATCGCCGTCTCGATGGCGAACGCCCTCGACGGCCACGACCTCGCGCACAGCCACACCTGGTACGCGAACCTGGCCGGCCACCTGGCCAAGATGACCTACGGCATCCCCCACGTGGTCACCGCGCACTCGCTGGAGCCGCTGCGGCCCTGGAAGGCCGAGCAGCTCGGCGGCGGCTACCGCGTCTCGTCCTGGATCGAACGCGAGGCCTACGAGTCGGCCGACGCGATCGTCGCGGTCAGCGCCGGCATGCGCCAGGACGTGCTCACCGCGTACCCGGCCGTGCCGCCCGAGCGCGTCCACGTGATCCACAACGGCATCGACACCGCCCTCTACCGGCCCGACCCGGGCACCGACGTCCTCGCGAAGCACGGCGTCGACCCGGACCGGCCCTACGTGCTGTTCGTCGGCCGGATCACCCGGCAGAAGGGCGTCCCGCACCTGGTCCGGGCCGCTGCCGCACTCGACCCGGACACGCAGCTGGTGCTGTGCGCGGGCGGCGCGGACACCCCCGAGCTGGACGCCGAGTTCCGCGGCCTGGTCGCCGACCTGGAGAAGACCCGCACCGGCGTCCGCTGGATCCCGGACATGCTGCCGCGGCCCGAGGTCGTGCAGCTGCTCACCCACGCCGCGGTGTTCGCCTGCCCGTCGGTCTACGAGCCGCTCGGCATCGTGAACCTGGAGGCGGCGGCGTGCGGCACGGCCGTGGTCGCCAGCGACGTCGGCGGGATCCCGGAGGTCGTCGACGACGGCCGGACCGGCCTGCTGGTGCACTACGACGAGGCGGACACCGCCGGGTACGAGGCGCGGCTGGGCGCGGCCCTCAACGAGCTGGTGGGCGACCCGGACCGGGCCGCCGCGATGGGTACCGCCGGCCGCGAGCGCGCGGTCGGCGAGTTCGGCTGGAAGGCGATCGCCGAGCAGACGGTCGCCCTCTACGAAGCGTGCGGGAGGTCCTCGTGAACAGTGGAGCCGACGTTCTGGGCATCGTGCTCGCGGGCGGCGAGGGCAAACGCCTGATGCCGCTCACCGCCGACCGCGCCAAACCCGCCGTGCCCTTCGGGGGTGTGCACCGGCTGGTCGACTTCGTGCTGTCGAACCTGGTGCACGGCGGGATCCGGCGGCTGTGCGTGCTGACGCAGTACAAGTCGCACTCGCTCGACCGGCACATCTCGACGACGTGGCGGCTCTCGGCGCTCACCGGCGAGTACGTCACGCCGGTGCCGGCGCAGCAGCGGCTGGGCCCGCGCTGGTACCAGGGCAGCGCCGACGCCATCCACCAGAGCCTCAACCTGGTCTACGACGAGGACCCCGAGTACATCGCGGTGTTCGGCGCGGACAACATCTACCGGATGGACCCCCGGCAGATGCTGGAGACCCACATCTCCTCCGGCGCCGGCGTCACGGTAGCCGGGATCCGGGTGCCGCGCGCCGAGGCGAGCTCGTTCGGCGTCATCCGCACCACCGACGGCCTGATGATCGACGCGTTCCTGGAGAAGCCCGCCGACCCGCCGGGCCTGCCGGACTCCCCCGACGAGTCATACGTGTCGATGGGCAACTACATCTTCACGACGAAGGTGATGCTGGAGGCGCTGCACGCCGACGCCGAGAACGCCGCGTCGCACCACGACATGGGCCGCGACATCATCCCGGCGCTGGTGAAGTCCGGTGAGGCGGCGGTCTACGACTTCAGCGGCAACGTCGTGCCCGGCGAGACCGAACGCGACCACGGCTACTGGCGCGACGTCGGGACGATCGACAGCTACTACGACGCGCACACCGACCTGATCTCCACGCACCCGATCTTCAACCTCTACAACCGCAAGTGGCCGATCCTGGCCCACCCCGGCCAGCGCGCGGCGGCGAAGTTCGTCGAGGGCGGCTCGGCGAACCAATCGATCGTGAGCCCCGGCTGCATCATCTCGGGCGCGCAGGTCGTCGATTCGGTGCTCTCGCCCGACGTCCTCGTCGAGCACGGCGCGGTCGTCCAGGGCTCGGTGCTGCTGGACGGCGCCCGGGTCGGCCGCGGCGCGGTGGTGCGCCGGGCCATCCTGGACAAGAACGTGGTGGTCCCGCCAGGCGCGCACATCGGCGTGGACCTGGCTCGCGACCGCGGGCACTACCACGTGAGCGAAGGCGGCATCGTGGTGCTGGGCAAGGGGGAACGCGCCATCTGACCCGCGCCGGCGTCAGGCCCCGTCGGCCGCGGAGATCCGTTCGACGACCTGGCGCGGGTCGATGCCCCAGCGCTCGGCCAGCTCCGAGATCGACGCTCCCGCCGCGTACTCGGCAGCGATCATGCTGTTCACGACGCCCGCCAACGTCCTGCTCCTCACCCGCAGATGCACGTGCAGCCAAGATGCTACAGCTTCCGCGCGGACGTCGAACAATCTGCCTCAAGTTCCGCGGTGCCCGCCGCGCGGCCGCCACGCCGCGAGGCCGCACGCCACCGCTACCAGCAGGAAGACGGCGGCGAGTGCCACCGCCCAACTGACCCCCGTCGTCACGGCGAGGTAGACCTGTATCACCGCGACCACCGCATACGTCACGGCCAGGCCCCGCCAGGCACGCATCGGCACCTCCCTCGCCACCGGCACGCCCGAAAACCGATCGGCGACCGGGCCATTCCCGCCGGTCACCGCCCCGATTCGGCCCCGCCCGCCGGATTCCCCTTATTCGCGTTCTCCGCCGAACCCGCGCGGGCCGCGCTGGCCACGGCGTCGAAGATGGGCGTCGGCTCACCTTCGTCACGCTTCGACCGCTCTTCGCGCGATGTGCGCAATTCCTCTCCCACGCGCCCAGTTTCCGGGGCGCGGGCCGATTTCGCTCGGGCAACACCGAAAATCGCCCGGCCGGGGGATCACCCCTACCGCGCGCGTTTACCCGCCATTTTCCGGCCGGGACCGGAAACGCCCGGCATTTCCGCACGTCATCCAATTCCGGCGGGCCGGGAATAACCCGGGGGCCCGGCGGGATTGCACGGGTCATGAAAGCTGTCGTCTACCGCCGCCACGGCGGACCCGAAGAGCTGTCGCTGTCGGAGCGGGACGCCGGGGAGCCCGGGCCCGGCGAGGTCCGCGTCCGGCTCGTGGTGTCCGCCGTCAACCCCACCGACTGGAAGGCCCGGCAGGGCCGGGGCGCCGAGGCCGGGACCGAAGTACCGGACACCGTCCCCAACCAGGACGGCGCCGGGGTCGTGGACGCGGTCGGCCCGGACGTGACCGGCTTCGCCCCCGGCGATCGGGTGTGGACGCTCCTCGCCGGCACGCACGCGCCGGAGTCGGGCACCGCCCAGGAGTACACGGTCCTGCCCGCCGGGAAGCTCGCCGCGCTGCCCGACGGCGTCGGCTTCGACGAAGGCGCCGGGTTCGGCATCCCGGCCCTGACCGCCCACCGCGCGCTCACCGTCGCCGAGGACGGGCCGTCGCGCCTCTCCCCCGGCGCCCTGGCCGGCCGGACGGTGCTGGTCAGCGGCGGGGCCGGCGCGGTCGGCAACGCCGCGATCCAGCTCGGCCGCTGGGCCGGCGCGACGGTGATCGCGACGGTCAGCAGCGACGCGAAGGCCGCCCTCGCCCGCGCAGCCGGCGCCCAGCACGTGCTGCACTACCCGGACCCGGAGCTCGCCACCCGGATCCGCGAGATCGCGCCGGACGGCGTCGACGTGGTCGTCGAGGTCGCACTGGGCGTCAACGCTCCCCTGCACGCGCAGGTGCTGCGCGCCCGCGGCACCGTCGCGGCCTACGGCGACGACCGGGGCACCGGCACGATCAGCCTGGAGTTCGGCGCCAACCTGTGGCTGAACACGCGGTACCAGTTCCTGGTGCTCTACACGGTCGGGGCGGACAAGCTGCGGGCCGGCGCCGAGGACATCAACGCGGCCTTCGCCGACGGCGCGCTGCGGCTCGGCGACGACCGGGGCGTGCCGGTCCACCGCTTCGCGCTGGCCGACACCGCGAAGGCGCACATCGCGTCGGAAGAGGGCGCGACCGGGAAGGTGCTGATCGACGTCAGCCCGGCTGGGTGACGCTTGAGGTGACGTCCCGGGTGACGGTCAGCGCGGCGAGCAGCTCGCCGGCCGTCACCCCTTCGTCGTCGCGGTGGTCGCGCCAGCGGCCGAACAGTTCCCGCGCGGCGGTGAGCAGCGCCGGGGACAGCCCCGCTTCGGTGCAGGCGGCGGCGATCTCGGTCATTTCGCCCTCCCACCGCCAGGCGCGCTGTCCCGCCGATTCGAGAGCGCCCGGCGCGCCGAGCGGGGTGTCCCGCCGGACCGCCCCGGCGAGCTCGCGGAAGACGTCGTCCACGCCGTGATGGGCCGCGAGGGCGTGGGCCTGCGCGGCGAGCGCGTAGGTGAGCTTGTTGTACGAGGCGAACGCGAGCTTGAGCGCCGAGGCCCGCCCGACCGGCCCGTCGAGCACGATCGGCTTGAGGAAAGTCCCGGCGAAGAGGCTTCCAACGCGGCCCGCGTCCTTGCCGGACAGGTAGAGGCGCGTGGACCCGTCGTGCCGCGGCGGCGCCCCGACGATCCCGCCGTCGACCACACTCGCCCGACCGTCGAACAGCTCCTCGATCTCCCGCGCGTGCCCGGGGCTGATGGCGTTCGCGTCGAGGTAGACGCCCGCGAACCCGCTCGCGGCGACCTCCCGGGCGACGTCGACCGCGGCGGCGGGCGGGCAGATGCCGAGGACGACGTCGCAGCCCCTCAGGTCGGCGGCCTCGATGAGCCCGGCTTCCGCCGCCCGCCGTCGCGTGGCGGGACCGCGCCCGGCGGGCAGCCAGCGGGTGGGAAAACCCCGGTCCACGAGAAGCGCGCCGACCGCGGCGCCCATCGCCCCGGGGTGGAGCAGTCCGACGGAAGTCTGCACGGGTGGTCCTTTCGCGCTTGACCTCGAGTGTCGTCGAGGTTCGAGACTCGGGGGATGGAAGCGACCACGGCCACCCGGTTCGGCGGGCCTGAGGTCCTGGCCCCCGTCACGCTACCCACGCCCGAGCCCGGAGAGGGCGGCTGCGCGTCCGGCGGCGGGCCGCCTCCGCTGCTCGGCCGGACGTACCCCTAGCCGAGGCGGCTGCAGCGCACGCGGAACGCCGCGCGGTGGGGAGATCCTCCTGCGCCCCTGACCTCGCCTGCCGGCGAGGTCTTCGTGAGGGTGCCCCTCACGGCTTCCCGGTCCGTGAGGGGCACCCTCACGACACTCAAGTCCCTGAGGGTGCCCCTCACGGCCTCGGGGCCGGCGGACTCGCTGGTGCGGCGCCCGGAACGCCGACCGTGCTCCGGCGGCCGGTCTCCCGCGACCGCGCTCTGGCGGCCGGTTTCCCGCAGCCGGCCACCCGCGACCAGTCCTCCGCAGCCGGTCCTCCGCAGCCAGCCTCCCGCAGCCGGTCCTCCGCAGCCGGCCACCCGCGACCAGTCCTCCGCAGCCGGTCCTCCGCAGCCAGCCACCCGCGACCAGTCCTCCGCAGCCGGTCCTCCGCAGCCAGCCTCCCGCAGCCGGTCCTCCGCAGCCAGCCTCCCGCAGCCGGTCCTCCGCAGCCAGCCTCCCGCAGCCGGTCGTGAGTGTTTGGACGGGTTAGAACCCGTCCAAACACTCACGACCTCAGCCGGCGGCCCCCCGGTCCCGAGCCGAGCCTGGGTCGGGTCTGCGCCCTGGGCCGCCGGCTCCCAAGCCGTGAGGGTGCCCTTTAGGGCGCTCAAGTCCCTGAGGGTGCCCCTCACGACCTCCGGCGCCGCCGGGTGATCGGCGCCACCGATGTGGACATTCGCGGCCGCCGCGTCACTCGTTCGCTCTACGATCGCCCGCGGAGGTGGGTGTGGAGCCGTTGGGTGCGGGTGAGCCGGCGCAGGTCGGGCGGTACCGGCTGCTCGCCGCGATCGGTGAGGGCGCGATGGGGCGCGTACTGCTCGGCGTCTCGCCCGACGGCCGGCTCGCCGCTGTCAAGCGGGTGCACCGGGGGTTCGCGCACGATGCCGGGTTCCGGGAACGGTTCCGGCGGGAGGTCGACGTCTCGCGGCTCGTCTCCGGGGCCTACACCGCCGCCGTCATGGACGCCGATCCGGACGCCGAGACGCCGTGGCTGGCCTCCGTGTTCGTCGCCGGGCCGTCGTTGCAGGAGGCGCTCGACTCGATCGGGCCGCTGCCGCCCGCGCACGTGCGGCACCTCGCCGCCGGGCTGGCGTCGGCACTCGACGGGATCCACCGGGCCGGGCTGGTGCACCGGGACCTCAAGCCCAGCAACGTCCTGCTCGCCGAAGACGGCCCGCGTGTCATCGACTTCGGCATCGCCCGCGCCGCCGAGGGCGGCACCGACCTCACCCACACCGGCGCGATCCTCGGCTCGCCCGCGTTCATGTCGCCGGAGCAGGCCGAAGGACGGCCGCTGACGTCGGCGAGCGACGTCTTCTCCCTCGGCGCGCTCCTCGTCCTCGCCGCAACCGGGCGCAGTCCGTTCGCCGGGGCGTCGGCGCCGCAGTCGCTCTACAACGTCGTCCACACGCACCCCGACCTGCGGGCCCTCCCGCCGGACGTCCGCGCCCTCGCCGAGCCGTGCCTCGCCAAGGATCCGGGGCGACGGCCGTCGCCCGCGCGGATCCTCGAGTTCCTCGGCCCGTTGCCGCCGGTCCCCCGCCCGTGGCCGCCCGCCGTGCACGCCCTGATCGCGCGCCGCCGAGCCGAAGTCCAGGACGTCCTCACGAAACCGCCGAAGCCACGACGGCGCGGCCTCCGGATCGCGCTCGCCGCGGCGGCCGCGGTAGCCGTGATCGGCGGCACGATCACCACCGTCGCGCTGACCGGCGACGACCCGGGCACGACCGCGGCGAGCCCGCCCGCCACCACACCGGTGACCACGACGTCCGCGCCGAACCCGGACCCCCTGGGCCCGGACCGCCTCCGGGGCGTCGACCCCTGCAAGGTGCTGCCCTCGGCACCCGGGGCGGGCACGCTCACCCCGAAGATCGACGTCCACCTGTTCAGCTGCACCTACGAGACCGCCCGGCGCCAGTGGCTGGACCTGACGATCGGCGGCCCGGTCGCCGCGAAGGGCACTCCGGCCGGGGATCTGGACGGCCTGCCGCTGAACGTCGAGGAGAAGGCCGGTGGCTGCACCGCCGCCGTACCGGTGGTGGACCGCGCGGACACCACGATCGGCGTCGAAGCCGAAGGGTCGGCCGAGAAGTTCGACAACCCTTGCGACGTCGCGAAAGCCGCCCTCGGCGAGGCGCTGAAGCGCCTGCGCGGCAGCACTTCGGCGACGCCGGCCGGCAGCCTCGCTCCGATCGACCCCTGTCCGCTCGTCCCGATCGCGACCGCCCAGCGGATCGTCGGGCCGGTCACCAAGGTCGAGCCGCGCGGGCTGCACGAATGCCACTGGGCCGTCGCGGGTGACGTCACCGTGACGCTCGAACGGGGCATCCCGCCGTTCCGCACCACCGATTCGTACTACGACTCCAGCACCACCACCGACCTCGACGGCGTCACCGCCTACGTCACCACGAAGCGGTACAACCCCGCGAAGGTGAACTGCACCCTCACCTGGCGGCACCGGCCCTACGACGACAGGACCTCGGAGAACGTGATCGTCGGCTACACCACCTCCGCCAGTTCGCTCACCGTCGAAGAGACCTGCCGCCAGGCGCAGGACTTCGCCAAGACGGTCAAGTCCGGGCTGCCGAAACCGTGAGGCCGCTGGAGCCGGGTGACCCCCGGACCGCCGGCCGGTACCGCCTGGTCGCCGCACTCGGCGAGGGCGGCATGGGCCGCGTCCTGCTCGGCGTGGCGCCGGACGGCCGGCTCGTCGCGCTCAAGCAGGTGCACCCGGAGTTCGCGCACAATGCCCGCTTCCGCACCCGGTTCCGGCAGGAAGTGCAGGCCTCGCAACGGGTTTCGGGCGCGTTCACCGCGGCCGTGATGGACGCCGATCCGGACGTCGAGACGCCGTGGCTGGCTTCGGTGTTCGTCACCGGGCCGTCCCTCAAGGAGGCCGTCGACGCCACCGGCCCGCTGCCGGTGGACGCCGTGCGACGGCTCGCCGTCGGCCTCGCGTCCGCGTTGACCGAGATCCACCGGGTGGGGCTGATCCACCGGGACCTCAAGCCGGGCAACGTACTCCTGACCGGCGACGGCCCGCGGGTGATCGACTTCGGCATCGCCCGCGCCACCGAGGGCGGCGCCGACCTCACCGGCACCGGCGGCATCATCGGCTCCCCCGCGTTCATGTCGCCCGAGCAGGCGGAAAGCCGGCCGCTGACGCCGGCGAGCGACGTCTTCTCCCTCGGCGGCCTGCTGGTGATGGCGGCGACCGGCCGCGGCCCGTTCACCGGCGCGACGACCGCGCAGATGCTCTACAACGTCGTGCACGCCGAGCCCGACCTCACCGGGCTGGCGCCGGAGATCCGCGCGCTCGTGGAACCGTGCCTGGCCAAGGATCCGGCCCGGCGTCCGGCGCCGCACCGGATCCTGGACCACCTGGGCCCGGTGGCGCCGGGCACGCGGCCGTGGCCGCCCGCGGTGGACCGGCTGATCGAGGGCCAGGAGGCCGCGGTCCGCACCGCGCTGTCCTGGCCGGTCCCCGCCCCCGTGGCCCCGCCGGTCCCACGGCCGCCGAAGCGACGCTGGGTGCCGGTCACCGTCGTGCTGGCGTCCGTGGCCGCCCTCGCCGCGGGCAGCCTGTTCGCAGTGAACATCTTCGGCGCGGACCCGCCGCCACCGTCGGCGAACCTGGACCCGACGAGCCTGGACACCTTGCGCCGCACCGATCCCTGCAAGGTGCTGAACGGCGTCCCCCTCACCGGCGTCGGCACCCTGCAGGCCCAGGACACGCTGTACTTCGACCGCTGCGACTACCGGCCGCGCTCCGGTGGGAAGGTCACGCTCAAGCTGGGCGACCGGTTCACCTTGGACGGCGGGAGCCCGGCCGGGGACCTCGACGGCAGGCCGGTGCTGCTCAGCAAGGTCGGGGGCAGTACGTGCGACGCGACCGTCCAGCTCCCGGCGCAGGCCGAACTGGGCGTGACGGCCATCGCCGACACCTGTGACCTGGCCAAGACCGCGCTCGGCGAGGCGCTGAGGCGAATCGGCGCCGGCAACGACCGGTACGACCTGGCGCCCGGGACCTTCCTGGCGCTGGACCCGTGCGCCGTGCTCGACGAACCCGCGGTGGCGCAGGCGGTGGGCCCGGTCCGCCAGGTCGCCCTCACCGGGCTACGCACGTGCGAGTGGACCGCGACGACGTCGCTGAAGCTGTCGTTCGAGAAGCTGACCGCCGGTGTGCCCGACGCCGGGTCGCCGGTCGGCCTCGGCGGCCGGACGGCCACCCAGCGGGCGCTCGGCGACAGCTGTTTCCTGACCTGGGACCACCGGCCCTACGACACGGACCAGGTGGAGCACGTCCGGATCTTCACGTCGAAACCCGGCGGCTCCTGCGACGCGGCCGTCGCGTTCGGCAAGGCCTTGGTCGCGAAACTGCCGGAAACCTGACCGTGGTAACTTGGCGACAGGCGAAGTGAAGCGTCGGAACGCTTCGCCCGTCACGACCGTGACTCCCTTGGCGCGCCAGGTAACAACTGCCTGCCGCGTGAGGTGAGCCGTCGTGCGAGACCTCCCGCGGTAGCCGAGCAGGAGGACCATCATGACCACTTTGGTGATCGGCGCCCGCGGAAGTGTCGGGCGGCACGTCGTCGACCAGCTCCTCGCCGCCGGGGAACCCGTGCGCGCGTCGGTGCGCAACCCCGCGACCGCGGACCTGCCCGCCGGCGTCCCGGTTGTCGCGGCCGACCTGACCCGGCCCGCCACGCTGACCGGGGCACTGCGCGGCGTGCGGCAGGTCTTCGTCTACGCGCCGACCGACGGCGCGGACGATTTTGCCGCCGCGGCAAGGGAAGCCGGCGTGGAGCACGTCGTGGTGCTGTCGTCGGGCAGCGTGCTGCTCCCCGCCGCGGCCGGCAACCTGATCGCGGAAGAACACCGCGCGGTCGAGGCGACGATGACGGCGTCCGGCCTGCGCTGGACGCCGATCCGCCCGCTGGTGCTGGCGACCAACGCGCTGAACTGGGCGGACTCGCTCCGCGACGAGGGCGTGGTGCGGCTGGTGCACCCGGAGGGGAAGACCGCGCCGATCCACGAACGCGACGTCGCGGCGGTCGCCGTCGCGGCGCTGCTGGGCCACGACGCCGCCGACGGGATGCTCACCGGGCCCCGGCTGCTCTCCCAGCGCGAGCAGGTCGAGCTGATCGCGGCCGCCGCCGGCGTCCCGGTCCGGATCGAGGAACTGACAGAAACCGAAGCACGGCACCGGTTCGGGCAGTTCGAGAAGCCGGAGGTCGTCGACGCGATCCTCGCCTTCATCGCCGACGCGGCGCGGGGCGGCTCGCCGGTGACCGGCACCGTCGAGAAGGTGCTCGGCCGCCCGGGGATCGGGTTCGGGCAGTGGGCCGCCGAGCACTTCCCGCGGCGCTAGGCGCAAGCCTGCTCGCGGTGTTCGCACCCGGGGCGCGAACACCGCGGGTTCGGCTCGCCGGCGCCTAGACTCGGCGGCGTGACCGAACTCGCCACCACCAGGCGCTCCCTCCACGGCGTCGCCGAACTGCTGCTGGCCGGCCCGCAGCACCGGGCGGCCGGCCGGATCGAACTGCGCGTGGCCGACGGCGGGTTCGCCACCGTCGTCGCGCCGGCGTTGCGGCTCGACGGCGACCACCTCGTGACGAACTCGGTCCGCGTCCCGCTGGCCGGCCGCACGTACCTCGACGTCGCCGCGGCGGCCGGGCTGACCGCGGGTGAGCCCGAGGGCGTCTACTCGGGCGGGCCCGGCGTCCGGCCGGACGAGACGATCACCCTCGACGCCGCGGCGCTGACGACGTTGCTGCGGGGTTTCGCCGACGGCGACCGGGCGCTGCGCGAGTTCGCGCCCGACGCGACGCCGGTGCTGTGGCCCGAGCACTTCGACGTCGCGATCACGCTGGACGAGGTCAACTACGGCGTCTCCCCCGGCGACGGCTACCTGGGTGAGCCGTACGCGTACGTCGGCCCGTTCGAGCCGAGGGAGGGCGGGTTCTGGAACGCCCCCTTCGGCGCGGCCCGGCCGCTGACCGATCTCGACGGCGCGATCACGGAGTTCTTCCGGGCCGGCCGCGATCTCGTGTGATCAGAGGGCCGACACGCGTGATCAGGAGGTCGACACGCGCGGTGCCCTTCGACGCGACGACCTGGTGCGGCGCACCAGGTCGTCGGCGGCCGCGGGCCACGCCGGGAACTCGAACTCGAAGCCCGCGTCCAGCAGCCGTCCCGGGACCACCCGGCGGCTCTTCAGCAGCAGTTCCGGGTCGCTGCGCAGGACGAACGCGCCGAGTCCGGCCATCCAGCGGGTGGCGGGCAGGCCGAACGGGACGCCCGCTGCCGCGCGCAGGGCACGCAGGAAGTCGCGGTACGGCAGCGGTTCCGGCGCCGCGAGGTTGACCGGGCCGCTCAGGTCGTCCCGCGCGATGAGGAGGTCGATCGCGCGCAGCAGGTCGTCCTCGTGGATCCACGACAGGTACTGCGCGCCGCCCGCGACCGGGCCGCCCAGACCCAGCCGGGTCAGGCGCAGCAGCGCCTCGAACGCGCCGCCGGGCTCGGGGCTCATCACCATCGACGTCCGGAGCGCGACCTTGCGGGTCCGCGGCGTCTCCGCCCGTTCCTGCTCCCGTTCCCAGGCCCGCGCGATGTCGACGCTGTAGCCCCAGTAGGCGGGCGCGTCCGGTTCGGCGCCGCCGAGCACGCCGGTGGTTTCGTCGTTGGACGCGTCGAACCGGTGGGCGTAGATCGTCGCCGTGCTCATCTGCAGCCAGACCCGCGGCGGCGCCTCGGCGCGTTCGATCGCGCCGCCGACGACGCGGGCCGAGTCGGTCCGGGACGACATCATCTCCCGCAGGTTCGCCGCCGTGTAGCGGCAGTTCACCGACCGGCCGGCGAGGTTGACGACGACGTCGCTGCCGTCGATCTCGGTGGTCCAGGCGCCGGGGGTGCGCCCGTCCCACCGCACGCACCGCGTCCACGGCCCGGGTCCGGCGTCGCGCCGGCTCAGCACCACGACTTCGTGCCCCTGCCCGGTCAGGGCCCGGCTCAGCACCCGGCCCAGATGGCCGGAGCCTCCCGGCAGCACCACCTTCATGACGTTCCCCCTTCACGGTCGTCCCCCGCACCCGACCGTACCGGAAGAGTTGAACACGTTCAAATATGGTCTTGGGCCGTGACGAGATCGAGCAGGGTGCGCAGCGCCCGGCTCGGCGGCTTCGCGCTCGCGGAGACCAGGTTCAGCGGCCAGTCCAGGCCCGCACCCGCCAGCGGCAGCGTGACGACGTCCGGCTCGTCGGCCTCGGGCAGCTCCGGGATGACGGCGATCCCCAGGCCGGCCCGGACGTACCCGGGCACGGTCCGCAGGTCGGCGACCTCGACGGTGACCCGCCGGGGCGAGCCCAGCACGTCGTAGGCGCGGTCGACGAGAACCCGGTTGCCGAAACCGCGCGGCATGTCGACGAAGGACTCCCCGGCGAGGCTCTCGAGCCGGATCTCCCGCTCGCGCGCCAGCGGATGGCCGTGCGGCAGCAGCGCGACGAACGGCCGGGATTCGAGCGCTCGGACGTCCAGCCCGGGCAGGTCCGCGCCGGGCAGCCCGACCAGCGCGGCGTCGAGCCGGCCCTGGCGGACGTCCTCGGCGAGGCCGGTCGACCCGGTGATCGACACCGTGACCTGGATGTCGACCAGCGGGTAGCGGCGGTGGAACGCGCCGAGCAGCCCGGGCAGGTCGACGCTGCCGATCGCCGTCAGTGTGCCGATCCGGAGGCTGCCGCGCAGCCCCGCCGACGCCTCCTGGACCGTCGCGCGGGCACGCTCCAGCGCTTCGATCGCGACCTTCGCCTCGGGCAGGAAGGCGACGCCGGCCGCGGACAGCGCGACCTTGCGGGTGGACCGGTCGAACAGCCGCGCGCCGAGCTCGGTCTCCAGGGCCCGGACCGCGGCCGACACGGTGGACTGCACCGCGTACAGCCGCTGGGCGGCCCGGGTGAAACTGAGCTCCTCGGCGACGGCGACGAAGTACTCCAGCTGACGCGTCTCCATACGAGCCAATTTATCGCCCGAATCGATAACTGGCACCACGACTCTTCGTTGGACTTGGTGAGTCGGCGGGTTCATGGTGGAAGGCGGAAGATCCGAAGACCAGGAGGTCAGCATGTCCGCCACCATCACCCCGGCCCGGCCCGGCGCGCGCCTGCGGGTGAGCCACGGCCTGGGGTTCGGCATCATCGCCGTCGCCTTCGCGACCGCGCTCGCGTTCTCGACCGTCCCGACCCCGCTGTACGCGCTCTACCAGCAGCGGGACGGCTTCCCCACCTTCGTCGTCACCGTCGTCTTCGCCGCCTACGCGGTCGGCGTGATGCTGAGTCTCTACCTGGCCGGGCACGTCAGCGACTGGCTGGGCCGCCGCCGCGTCATCCTCGCCGGGCTGCTGGCCGAAGCCGTCGCCGCCGCCCTGTTCCTGCTCTGGCCGGACGTGCCGGGCCTGATCGTCGCCAGGCTGATCAGCGGCGCCGGGATCGGCGCGCTCACCGCGACCGCCACCGCGCACCTGTCCGAGCTGCGCGCCCAGGCGAACCCGGACGCCGACCCCGGCCGTTCCGGCCTGATCACGACCGTGGTGAACGCCGGCGGCCTCGCCATCGGCCCGCTCGTCGGCGGCTTCTTCGCCCGGTTCGCCGACCAGCCGCTGCGCACGCCGTTCACCGTCTTCCTGGTGGTGCTGCTCGTCGAGGCACTCGCGGTGAGCCTGGTGCCGGAAACCGTGGAACGCCGGGAAGAGCGGCCCGCCTACCGGCCGCAGCGGCTTTCCCTGCCGCCGGCCGCCCGGTCCGAGTTCACCGGCGCCGCGATCGGCGTGTTCGGCGCGTTCGCCATCAGCGGCCTGTTCATGGCGCTCGCCCCCGCGCTGCTGGCGCAGGAACTGCACCAGCCGTCGCGGCTGCTCGCCGGGATCGCGCCCTTCGTGATGCTCGGCAGCGCCGCGCTCGTCCAGATCGTGTTCGCCCGCGCCGGCACGCGGCCGCAGCTGCGGTCCGGGTACGTGCTGATGGGTGTCGGTCTGGTGCTGCTGGCGGTGTCGGCGTTCACCGCGTCGCTCCCGCTGTTCTTCGTCGCGGCCGTGCTCGGCGGGTCCGGGTTCGGCCTGGGCTTCCGGGCAGGCGTCGGCACCGTCGCCGCGCTCGCCGACCCGCTCACCCGCGGCGAAGTCCTGGCCGCGCTGTTCCTCGCCGCCTACGCGGGCCTGGTCCTGCCGGTGCTGACGACCGGCCTGGCGATGCTCTGGCTGCCCGGTCCGGTCGTGCTGGCCGGGTTCGCCGTGCTGGAACTGGGGTTGATCGGCTGGTCCGCGCGGCGCACGCTCGCCTGACCGCGGGCTTGCCGCCGGCGGACGCCAGCCCGCGTCAGGAGCCGCCGATGACCACCCCGCCGATCGTCACGGGAGCCGACGGCTCGGCCGAGTCGCTCGACGCCGTCCGCTGGGCGGCGCGAGCGGCCCGGCTGCACGGCAGGCCCCTCGAAATCCGGCACGCGCTCGACTTCCCGGCGCTGTTCGCCGGCGGCGAGGTGCCGCCGCCCGAAGAGATGCTGGACGCGTTGCGGGCCCGCGGCCGGCGCGCGCTGCGGACCGCGCGGGAGCTCGCCGCCGCGCAGGGCGTGCCGGACGCCGTCATCCGGCTCGATCCCGACCGCGCCGCCCAAACCCTGATCGAAGTGTCGCGGACCGCCGCGTTGCTGGTGGTCGGCGCGTCCGGACGCGGCCGGTGCGCCGGGCGGCTCGCCGGCGCGGTCGCCGCGGCGGTCGGCACCCACGCGCACTGCGACACGGTGGTGGTCCGCGGCGACCACTGGGACGAGCGCGACACCGGCGGCCCAGTCCTCACGGGCGTCGACGGCGGCGACGCCGGGACGCGGGTCCTCGCGACGGCACTCGCCGAAGCCCGAGTCCGGAAGGTGCCGCTGGTGGTGCTGCACGCGTGGGCCGACGAGCCACCCGCGGAGCTGGATCGCCAGGCCGTCTCCGACGCCGGCCGCCGGCTGCTGGAGGAGCAGGTCCGGACCGAGGACGTCGAGGTGGAACGGGTGGTGGTCCCGGCGCACCCGCGGCGCGCACTGGTCGAGCGCAGCGTGACGGCCCAGTTGATCGTGCTGGGCGACCGCGGCCGCGGCGGCTTCCCGGGACTGTTGCTGGGCTCCACGGCCCAGGCGCTGCTGCACCACGCCGCCTGCCCGGTCCGGCTGGTCCGCACGGCGCGACCGCCGGTCCGGCCGTAGCGTGGACCGGTGATCGCTCCTCTCGCCGGCCTGGCCGACCTCGTCCTCGATCGGACGGCGGCCGGTTACACCCGGTTCGGCTACCTGCTCCGGCGGCCCCACTGGCGGCCCGACGACCCCGCACCCGGTGCGCTGCAAGGAAAAGTGGCCCTGGTGACCGGCGCGGGTTCGGGACTGGGCCAGGCCTGCGCGACCGAGCTGGCGCGGCTCGGCGCGTCCGTGGTCATGCTCGTGCGCGACCTCGGCCGCGGCGCCCCCGCCCGCGACGACGTCCTCGCCCGGGTGCCCGGCGCGGACGTCCGGCTCGCGCACTGCGACCTGTCGAGCCTCGCCTCGGTCCGCGCCTGCGCCGCCGAGCACCCGCGGGTGGACGTCCTGATCCACAACGCGGGCACCCTCCCGCGCGAGCGCTCGGAAACCGAAGACGGGCACGAAGTCACGCTCGCCACCCACGTCCTCGGCCCGCTGCTGCTCACCGGGCTGCTCCGGCCGGCACTGCGGGAGGGCCGGGTGATCTTCATGTCCTCAGGCGGCATGTACACCCAGGCGCTCGCCGCGGACGACCCCGAATACCGCTCGGGCACCTACCGCGGCGCGGTCGCCTACGCCCGCACGAAACGGATGCAGGTCGAGCTGACGCCGGTGCTGGCGCGGCGCTGGGGGCTGGCGGTGCACAGCTGCCACCCGGGCTGGGCCGACACCCCGGGCCTGACCGGGTCGCTCCCGCTGTTCCGGCGCGTGACGCGCCCCTTCCTGCGCACGGCCGCGCAGGGCGCCGACACCGCCGTCTGGCTCGCCGCGACCGAGCCGGCTCCGGACGCGGGCCGCTTCTGGCACGACCGCCGCCCGCGTCCGGAGCACCTGTTCCCCCACACCCGCCCCGACGACGCACGGGTGCGGAAGCTGCTGGACTACTGCCTCGAAGCCACCGGCCTCGACGGGTAGCCGCCGGGACCGGTGGTCCCCGCTCAGCAGCTCGAGTGCTGGATCGACTTGAAGATGTCGACGGCGCCGAACAGCGCCGCGTCGTACTTGAAGTGCGCGCTCCAGGTGTAGCGCGGCGGCGGGTTGCCGTCGTTCATCCGCGGGCTGTCGAACGTGCCCGCGGAGAACAGCTTCGTCCCGGCCGTCGTCTTGAAGTCGAAGCTGGAGTGCCAGACGTCCCCGCTGTGGGTCTGGTACGTCAGCGTGGTCGCACTCCAGTCGCCGGTGCCGTCCGAGCGCAGGACGATGGTGCCGTTGTCCTGCTCGCAGTCGCCCGCGTGCAGCTGGCCCCAGGTCGCGCTCTTCACGTCGAGCACGGCGGCGGTGTTCGCCGGCGCGGCCTGCGCCGCCGGCGCGGCGGCCAGCAGCGCCGCCCCCGCGGCGGCCGTCGCCAGAACCGTGCCCAGACCCCGGATCGTGTGCCTCATCGAGTTCCCTCCCGTGTGGTGAGTCCCGCGGAACGGTGCTGTCCGGCGGGACGTGGCCGAGCTTCACAGCGCCCATCGACAGCCCATCGACAGTCCATCGACACTCCATCGACAGCGCATCGACACGCCATCGACAGTTCGTCGATCACGACCTCGCGTACGACGTATCTCGCACGGCACGTCCTGCTCCTGTAGACCGAAACGCGGACTCGTCCGCGGTGGAGGGGCGGGGATGAGCGGGATGACCGCGCGTGGCGTGGATCGTGGTGTGGATCTGGGCGTCCTGGGGCCGTTCGAGGTCGGGATCGGCGGGGAACCGGTGGACGTCGGCGGGCCGCGGCTGCGCACGCTGCTGGCCGTGCTGGCCGCGGACGCCGGCCGGGTCGTCAGTGTGGGCGCGCTCGGGCGGGCGCTGTGGGGTGACCAACCGCCCGACCAGGTCGACCGGACCGTGCGCACGTACCTTTCGCGGCTGCGCCGGACCTTCGCGCCACCGCTGCTGTTGACGCGGCCACCGGGATACGTGCTGCACGTGGCCCCGCAGGCCATCGACGCCGTACGGTTCGAGCAGCTCGCCGGCGAGGGACGCCGGGCACTCGCCGCGGGCGACCACGGCACCGCCCGCACGCACCTGACCACCGCGCTGGACCTGTGGCGCGGCGCCGCGTACGGGGAGTTCGACGAGGTCGAAGTGCTGGCCGCCGAAGGGATGCGGCTCGAGCGGGTGCGGCACAACACCGTGCAGGACCGGATCGACGCCGACCTGGCCGCGGGCGAGGACACCGGCCTGATCGCCGAGCTCGAAGTGCTGACCGCCGCGTTCCCCGGCCACGAACGGCTCTGGGCGCAGCTGATGACCGCCCTCTACCGGGCCGGGCGCCAAGGCGACGCGCTCGAGGTCTTCCGCCGCGCCCGCCGCGACCTCGTCGGCGCGTCCGGCCTGGAGCCGTCACCCATCCTCACCGAGGTGCACCGGCGCGTCCTCGCCCACGACCCGAGCCTGCTCGCCGTGCGGCCCCGGCAGACGATCGCCGTCCCGGACGTCGACTCCCTCGGCGCCGGAGAACACGCGCTGCTCGAAGAAGGCGACCTCCGGACGAGCCGGACGCACTTCGAGGACGCCTACCGCAAGGCCGAGCTCGCCGGCGACGTCGACACGCTCGGACGCGCCGTGCTCGGGCTGGGCGGGGTGTGGGTGCACGAACACCGGACGTCGGCCGCGTCGACGACACTCCTGACCCGGCTGCGGCAGGTGCTGGACCGCGTCGACCCGGCGTCCCGGCTGGGCCGCCGCCTGCGGATCCGGCTGGCCGGCGAGCTGGACTACGAGAACAGCGCGCACGACCGGATCCTGGCGCTGACCGGGGAAACCCGGGCGGCCGGCGATCCCGTCGCGCACGCCGAGGCGCTGAGCCTGGCCCACCACTGCCTGCTCGGCCCGGACCACGCGGCGCTGCGGCAGTCGCTCGCCACCGAGCTGGTCGGCGTGAGCGGGCCGTCGGGACGGCGTACCGACCTGGTCATGGGCGTGCTGTGGGACACCGTCGACCGGTTCCTGGCCGCCGATCCGCACGCCGAACGGCGGCTCGGCGAGCTCGAAGACCTGCTGGCCACCCGGAAACACCTGGCGGCCGGCTTCGTGGCCGCGTCGCTGGAGGTCATGCTGGCGATCCGGGCGGGCCGGTTCGCCGAGGCCGAGGCGGGCGCGCAGGCCTGCGCCGAGCTCGGGCAGGTGGCCGGCGACCCCGACGCGCTCGGCTGGTACGGCGCGCAGCTGGTGGCGATCCGCTGGTTCCAGGGCCGGCTCGGGGAGCTGGTGCCGGTGCTGGACCGGCTGATGCACTCCCCCACGCTCAGCCCCATCGACAACTCGTACTACGCCGCGCTGTCCGTGGCGGCCGCGTACGCGGGCGATCACCGGACGGCGGTGGGCGCGCTGGCGCGGCTGTCCGGCGACGACCTGGGCGCGTTGCCCCGCTCCAGCACGTGGCTGCTTTCGCTGTGCGGGGTGGCGGAAACGGCGTACCTGGTGGACGACACCGAAACGGCGGCGCGGGTCTACGACCTGCTCCGCCCGTTCGGCCACCTGCCGGTGATGGCGAGCCTCGCCATCGCCTGCTTCGGCTCGGCCCACTACCCGCTGGGCACGGCGGCGCTGACCACGGGAGACGCGGACCTGGCCGTGACGCACCTGCGCGCCGCGGTCCGGCACAACCTCGCGCTCGCCCACTGGCCCGCGGTGGTGTTCTCCCGTCGCCGGCACGCGGAGGCCTTGACCCGCCGCGGCCGACCGGGCGACGCCGCGGCCGCCGACCGCGAGCTGGCGGCGGCCGACGAGGAGGCCCGCGCGCTGGACGGCCAGCTCACGTCACCGGGCCGGTGACCAGGCACGCGACCGCCAGGACCAGGTACGCCCCCGGCGCGGCGAGGGTGCGGAACGCCCGCGCCCGCACGTGCGCCCCGACCGCGCCCACGAAGAACAGCACCAGGCCGATCGCCGCGGCCGTGCCCCACACCGTGAACCCGGCCAGGCCCGCGGCGAGCCCGGCCGCGCCCGCGAGCTTCAGGACGCCCAGAGCCGGCACCCAGCCCGGCGGCACGTCCACCGCCGCGGAGTTGGCCAGCACAAAACGCGCGCGGGCCAGGTCGGCGACGCCCATCACGGCGTTCGCGGCGATGGTCACGAAGGTGACGACGAGGTGAGCGGTGGTCATCGGCGAAGTCCTTGCCCCGGAAGCGGTTACGCCTCCTCGACGGCCGGGCCGCACCGAAGGTGACTCACCGCTCGGCGGCTTGCGCGATCTCCACCACGCCGCTCGCCCAGGGGCCCTCCAGCCGGAACATCGACCTCAGCGCCGCGAGGTCGAGCGCCCGCCGCACCACGCTCGAGGGTCGCACGACCAGCTCGATCCCCGCGTCGGCACACCGGGACCGCAGCCGGGCGAACGTCGCCATCCCCGTCACCCCGCAGAACCCGACACCCGTCAGGTCGACGACCAGCCGCTGCGGCTCGTCGGCCACGGCCCGCCCGAACTCGACTTCGAGCATCGGCCGAGTGGACATGTCGACCTCACCCGTCACGGTGACGCGCAGGGTCCCGGGCGTCGGCCGGGACGTCACCGCGGTCAGCATCAGTCCCGTCGGATCGGGGGCGGGCGTCTCGGTCAAGGTGGAACTCCCTTTCGGCTGCGGATGATCACCGCCTACCCGGTCGCCGGGAGCCCGAAACCTCGTTGTCCGGTCAAGCGCCCTCGGCCGCCGCCCGCAGACCTGCCCGCCCAAGACACCAACCGACTCGAGCGGCGGATCACCAAGGTCCGGGTGATCCGCCGCTGTCGGAGAAGCGGGCCTAAGCCCGATCCGGACCCGCGCCCGCCGTCACGCGGGCCGGGACCTCGCGCGCCGGATCGAGGCGCGGTACCAGGGCCGGGGTCCAGCCGACGTCCGGGCCCAGGTCCGGGTCGTTCGCCGCGTTGTACTCGGCCAGCAGGTCGACCGGGCGCGGACGGGCGTGGCCGGCGGCGACCAGCGTTCCCGTGGCGTGCAGCACCGTGCCCTTCCAGTACTTCACCAGCGCGCCCAGCGGCAGCGCGGCCGGGATGCGGAAGAAGTTCTCCTCCGCGTAGATGCGGGATTCGACGCCCACGCCCAGCGAGTACGTGTACGACGCGACCTCCGGCACGCGGTATAGGTTGTTATACACATGTACCCGGCCGTACCGGACGCGGGGGGCGCGCTGGCCGGTGGCGGTGAACTCGTTGTGGTGCACGGTGACGCGCAGTTTGCCGGCGTCGGCGTCGGGGTGGTCGGTGCTGCCGATCAGCATGGTCTTGTCGTGGTCGTGCAGCCGGTTCCAGGAGACGGTGACCAGGTCCGAGCCGGTGACGATGTCGAGCAGGCCGTCGTGGACCTCGTACTTGCGCCCGAAGTACTCGACGGATCCGGTGTCGGCACCGTCGCCGAAGTCGTTGTGGTCCACCCAGACGTGGGTGGCGCCGACGAGGTCGAGGTTGTCGTACTCGGAGTTCCAGTTGCCGTCGGCGCCGTCGAGGGGGTCCCACTGCGGGAAGCAGTCGTGCGCGTCCTCGAAGCGCAGGTTCCGCAGGATGACGTTGTCGCCGGTGACGCGCAGGGTCAGCCCGTGCAGTTTCGCCCCGCCGAGGCCGACGACGGTCGTGTTCGGGCCGACGTCGAGCACCACCTGGGCGGCCTGGTTGGCCTGCGACCGCGCCCGCGCGTCCTCCAGCGGCCCGGACACCGGGGTCCTGTCCCAGGTCGCCGGGTCGTACCGCGCCAGGTACGCGGGCAGGTTGTACGCCGGGTCGGCGAAGTCGTCGCAGCTCATCGGCCGGTCGCGGGCGTCGACGTTGCCCTCGATCGTGCCGCGGACGTAGACGATCTTGGGGACGCCGGGGCGGGCCGCGAGCGCGGCGGCCAGCTCGGAGCGCTTCGACACCGTGCGGACGTCCCGGGGTGCCGCGGCCGCGCCGCCGGTCGTCCCGGTGGTCGCCGCGGCCCAGCCGTCACGCGCGCCGAGCACCACCCGGCCGGGCTCGGCGCCGTGCGCCGACGCCGGCGCGGCCGTGGTGATCAGTCCTATTAGGACAAGGCAGGCCGTGAACCGCATCATCACTCCCTCGATCGGTGTCCGGACGCGCCGATTTCGTCGAGCAGGCCGTCGATCCCGACCGGCTCGCCGGTGCGCAGGGACCGGTTCGCGGCGAGCCCGGTGAGCAGGGCCCGCAGCCCGTCCTCGTGGTCGGCCGCGCAGCCGAGCGGGTCGGGCGCCGCGTCACCGAGCAGTTCGGCGAGCATCCGTTCGTCCCCGCCGCCGTGGCCCTCCCCCAGCTCCTGGTCGAGCACGACCTCGGGCGGTTCCCAGTGCCGCTGCCGGATCAGCAGGGCGCGGGACGGTGTGGCCGCGGCGCCCGCGTGCTCGTTCTCCCGGACGTCGAGTTCGAGCCGGCCCTCGCTGCCGGAGAACACGACGCGGTAGCCCTCGCAGGGTGAATAGGCGTGCAGGTGGTAGTTCAGCACCACGCCGCCGCGGTGGCGGACGAGGACCGACAGGTCGTCCTCGATCGTGATGCCCGGGGAGAACACGTTGCGGTCGCGGAGATAACCGTCCTCGGCCTCGGCGTCCCGGTACAGCGCCCGCAGCCGCGGCGAGCTCTCGAGGTCGAGGGCGAAGGGGTCGTCGCGCGCCGCCGGGTCCGTCCCGCGGGTGTACCCGGTGGCGTGGCCGTGCCGCCGGCCGTTCTCCTCGCCGTAGAAGACGAGCCCGCCCAGCGCGTACACCGTCTCCGGGCCGCGGCCGAGCCACCAGTTGACCAGGTCGAAGTGGTGCCCGGACTTGTGCACGAGCAGCCCGCCGGAGTGCTCCTTGTCGCGGTGCCAGCGGCGGAAGTAGTCGGCGCCGTGCGCGGTGTCGAGCAGCCAGCTGAACTCCACCGAGCCGATTTCGCCGACGGCGCCTTCGGCGAGCAGCTCGCGCACCCGCCGGTGCACCGGGTTGTAGCGGTAGTTGAAGGCGACCCGCACCGACCGCCCGGTCTCCCGCTGCGCCGCCAGGATCAGCCGGGCGCCCTCGAGGTCGGTCGTCATGGGCTTCTCGGTGACGACGTCGCAGCCGGCGGTGAGGGCGTCCGCGACGTAGCGGGCGTGCGTGTGGTCCGGCGTGCACACCACGACGACGTCGATCCGCTCCTTTGCGAGCATCGCGCCGAAGCCGTCCGGCCCGTAACACGGCACGGCCGTGCCGAGCCAGCTGTTGTGGACCCGCATGCGCGTCTCGTTGTGGTCGCAGAACGCGGCCGGCTCGGCTCGCGGTGAGGCTGCCAGGGCCCGGGCGAACAGCTCGGCACGCGAACCGAGTCCGACGATCGCGTACCGCTTCATGCCGGGTACCCCCAGGACAGGTCGAGTTCGGAGAACAGGGCGAGCCGTCCGGCCGCGTCGTCGACGGCGGCGTCGACACCCGGCACGACGAACCGGTCCTCGTCCCGCACGGCCGGTAGCGGACGGGGTTCGGGGGCGCCACGCACGGCCTCGACCAACGCGGTGAAGGCGCGTGTCCGCGTCAGTGGCGCGAGCAACGGGACCTGATCGCGGACGTGCCGGACGAGGTTGCTGAGCAGGTCTTCCGGCGGCCCGACGCGAACCGTCTCGTCGCCGATGACGAGGTCGTCGGTCTTGTAGTGCCAGCGGATCCGGCCCGCGGTGCCGTGGACGAGCACGTACGGGTCGTGGTCGGCCTCGGCGGTGAGCGTGGCCGCGACGACGACGTCCGGCGCGTTCTCGAAGGTGAGCCGGGTGCACGCGGTGTCGTCGCACTCGATGTCGCGCGCCCGGTACAGCTCGACGGTGACCCGCTCCGGGTCGGTGTCGGCGGTGCCGTTGAGCAGCAGCGCGGACGCGACGGCGTGGGCGAAGGGGTTCGTCAGCGACCCGTCGCCGAGGTCGCGGCGGCCCGCCCACGCGGCGCGCTGGTAGTAGTCGTCCCGCCGGATCCACGCCCCGGCCGCGCCGACGCCGGTGACGTCGCCGATCTCGCCACGGTCGATCGCGGCGCGGATCACCGGGATCGCGGCGGACCCGAAGCTCTGGAACCCGGTCTGGACGGCCCGGCCCCGCCGCGCGAGTTCGTCGAAAGCGGCCAGGTCGAGCACGGGTGGTTTCTCGACGAGCAGGTGACACCCGGCGTCGAGCGCGAGTCGCGCGAGCAGTAGATGGGTGCGGGGCGGGGTCGCCACCACCGCGATCCCGGCGCCGGTGCGGGACAGCAGCTCGGCGGGATCGTAGGTGACGATCGCGCCGTCCGGCAGCAGTTCGAGGGATTCCGGCGGCGGGTCACGGACGTCGCACGCGCCGGCGAGCACGATCTCGCCGCGGTCGTGCAGCTCCCGGGCCCGGCGCAGGTGGGTGGCCGCGTAACCGGCGGTGCCGAAGACGACGAGGAGAGGCGCGCTCATGAGCGCGCGCCGATCGCCGGTACGGGATTCGGCAGCGGCTCGCCCGCCGCGCCACGGCCACCCACAAGCCCGCCGATCAACGGTGCCGGATTCGGCAGCGGCTCGCCCGCCCCGCCCCGATCACTCATGAGCGCGCGCCGGTCGCCACGGCGGCCAGGCACAGGGGTCCGGCCACCACCAGAGCCAGCACCGGCAGCATCCAGACCAGCACCGCCGACAAGGCCACCGCTATCGCCACGAGCAACGCCTTCCCCGGCGCCCCGGCTGTGCTCCGCGCGGCAGCGGGCACCGCCCGGCGCCAGGGCAGCTCGGACGACGCGACCGCTTCGCACGTCCGCACCGCGACCACCACGCCCACCGCGGCGAGCACCCACAACACCGGCCGGAGCACACCCGCGCCCGGCATCGAGGCCGCCACTTCGAGGTCAAGCGCGGCCAGCACGACCCCGACGGCACAAAAAGCCCCGAAGGCCACCCCGCCCCGAGCGGCCCGGCGGAAGTCCGCCCAGAACGTCGTCCACAGTGGACGCACGATCCCGTGCCGGGCCCGGTCCAGCGCCCGGCAGCCCGCGGCGAACGCCGGTGGCGCGGTCACCACCGGCACCGACGCGAGCGCGACCAGCAATCCCACCAGCAGGCAGTCGGAGAAGTCACCCAGCCCGGCGCGCCAGTCCACCCGCCGCACCGCCGTGTCGCGCATCGACGTCATCCTTTCAGGCCACTGGTGCTGACGCCTTCGACCAGCAGGCGCTGGAAGGCGAGGAAGAACAGCACGATCGGCACCAGCGCGAGCGCGGACATCGCGAACATCGCGCCGAAGTCGGACTGGCTGCTGGTGTCCACGAACAGCCGCAGGCCGAGCGGCACGGTGAACTTCTCCGTGTCGTTCAGGTACACCATCTGCGTGAAGAAGTCGTTCCACGTCCAGATGAACGTGAAGATCGACGTCGTGACCAGCGCCGGTTTGGACAGCGGGAGCACGACGTGCCAGAACGTCCGGTAGACGCTGCAGCCGTCGATGGTCGCGGCCTCGTCGAGCTCGCGCGGGATCCCGCGCATGAACTGGACGATGAGGAACACGAAGAACGCTTCGGTGGCCAGGAGTTTCGGCAGGATCAGCGGGACGAACGTGTTGACCAGCCCGGCCTGCTGGAAGATCACGTACTGCGGGATGAGGGTCACGTGGTAGGGCAGCATCAACGTCGTGATCATGAACGCGAACAGCGCGCCGCGGAACCGGAACCGCAACCGCGCGAAGGCATACGCGGCCAGCGAGCACGAGACGACGTTGGCCACCACGGAAAGCCCGGCGACGAGGAACGAGTTGAGGAAGAACCGGCCGAAGCCCACGCCCGCGGCGCCTTCCCAGCCCTTCGAGTAGCCGTCGAAGACGAACCGGCTGGGCAGCAGCGCCAGCCGCGAGAGGATCTCGTCCGGCGGCTTGACCGACGCGAAAGCCAGCCACGCCAGGGGGTACAGCACCACGGCCACCCCGCACAGGCACAGCACGTGCCAGCCGATCGACCGCGCGGTGCGGGGCATCCGGAGGGCGGTCACGGGCGGTCCTCGTAGAACACCCAGAGCTTCGCGGTGCGGAACACGATCGCCGTCACGATCGCGATCACCACCAGCAGCACCCAGGCCATCGCGGACGCGTACCCCATGCGGAAGTCCTGGAAGCCGACCTCGAACAGGTAGAGCGTGTAGAACAGGTCCGCGTCGGCGGGCCCGCCGCGGCCGCCGCCGATGACGAACGCCGGGGTGAACGCCTGGAACGCGTGGATGGCCTCCATCACCAGGTTGAAGAAGATCACCGGCGACAGCATCGGCAGCGTGATGTGGCGGAACCGGCGCAGCGCGCCCGCGCCGTCGATGGCGGCGGCTTCGTGCAGCTCGGCCGGGACCTGCTTGAGGCCGGCCAGGAAGATCACCATCGGCGCGCCGAACTGCCACACCCCGAGCAGCACGATCGTGGCCAGGCTGAAGTTCGGGTCGTCGACCCAGCTCGGCGTGTGCCAGCCGAACCCCGCGAGGACCTCGTTCACCGGCCCGCCGCCGGTGAACAGCGCCCGCCAGACGAGCGCGGCCGCGACACTCGCTCCAAGCAGCGACGGCGCGTAGAACGCGGCGCGGTAGAAGCCGTTCGTGCCGCGGCGGGTGTTGAGCAGCAGCGCCACCCCCAGCGACACGGCGAGCTTCACCGGCACCGACACGAGGACGTAGATCAGCGTGACCTCGACCGACCGCAGGTACCGGTCGTCGTCGGTGAACATGTGCGTGAAGTTGCCGAAGCCGACCCAGTGCGGCGTGGTGAACAGGTCGTAGTCGGTGAACGACAGGTAGAGCGAGACGACCATCGGGCCGACGGTCAGCGCCACCGCCCCCAGCAGCCACGGCGTGAGGAACGCGAACGCTTCCGGCTGGCTCTTGCGGCGGTACCCGCGGCCCGGCGCCCGCGGCTGCACCGGCCGGGGTGGTGCCGGGGTGCGCAGCGTCGTCATCGGCTACCCCAGGCTCTTGTCGGCTTCGGACATGAACCGGGTGACGGCGTCGTCGATGCCCAGCCGCCCGAACGCGATCTCCTCGTACGTGCGCTGGAGGAGTTTCTGGATCGCGCCCGCGCCCTTCGGCGGGACCGGCGGCGCGGCGCCGAGCTTCGGTTCGAGCGCGGCTTCGTAGGCGTAGAGCGTCTTGTCGTCGCCGGTCGCGCCGGCCGAGAGCTGCCCGCGGATCTTGAGGTTCGGCGCGAGCCCGCGGTCCGTGCCGAGGATCTTGCCCGCGTCGGCGTCGTTGACGAAGAAGTCGACCAGCTTCGCGGCGGCCTCCTGCTGCTGGCTGCGGGCGGACACGGACAGGAACATCGACGGGCGCCGGTACTGCCCGAGGTCGCCGTTCGCGCCCGTCGGGTACGGCGCGACGGTCAGGTTCTTGCCGTTCGCCTTGCGGTAGGCGGGCAGCAGGTTGTCGTAGGCGAACTCCGAGCTGGTCAGCTTCTTGCCGAGCGGCGACTGCTCGGGCGAGGTGTTGTAGGAGGCCGTGACGTCGGCGGGCGACGCGCCCTTGGTGTCGCGGAACCGGCTCGCGAGCTGCCAGTACCGGCGGAGGTCGTCGGCGGTGAAACCGAGCTTGCCGTCCGGGGTGTAGAACTGCTTTCCCTGCTGGCGCAGCCAGATCTCCAGCGGTGTGTCGAGGATGCCGAAGTCGGTCGCGCCGCGCGCGGCGAACCCGCCGGCGGCACTGACCCTCGCGGTCGCGTCGGCGTACTGGTCCCAGGTCAGGCCCTTCGCCGGGTCCGCGCCGGCCGCGGTGAAGGCGGCGGGGTCGTAGAGCATCGCCGGCGTGTTCTGCGCCCACGGCACGGCGTACCGCTTGCCCTGGTAGACGCCGGTGGCGGCCAGCTCGGGGTTGACGTCGGCGAGCGAGATCGCCTTGCCCGCGCCCTGGTTCAGGTCGGCCAGCACGTTCCGCCCGCCGTACTCGGCGAGGTAGCGGGTGTCGACGTTCAGCACGTCCGGCGGCTTGCCCCCGGCCGTCTGCGTCGCCAGTTTCTCCCAGTAGGCCGCGTACGCCGCGAACGACGTCTGCACCTTGATGGCGGGATTCTTCTTCTGGAACAGCTCGACGGCCTGCTTGGTCAGGTTCGCCCGGCCGTCACTGCCCCACCAGGCGAAGGTGATCGTCACGTCACCGCCGCCCCCCGAGTCCGAGCCGCACGCGGCCGTTCCGGACAGCAGCAGGGCGATCGCGGCGACCGCCCCGAACCCGCGCACACGCGTCCGACGCATCGACATCTCCGTCCGGTCGGAATGACCTGTGAGCGCTCCCACGAAGTCGGCGAGAAAGCGCTTACAGGAACTCGGCGGTCCACCGTAGGACGCACGCGACAAACGTGTCAATACACGGATTTCACGGTCGAAATCGTCGAAGAACGGTTACTCCGAACGCATTCACACGCCGCTTTCACCGAAGACGTGCCGGCGGACGAACGGGGTGCGGAACACGCCACCGGGATCCAGACTTCCCGCCAGGGAACGGAAATCGGCCAGCCGCGGGTACACCGCGGCCAGGTCGCCGCCGCGGAAGAGCTTGCCCCAGTGCGGCCGCGCGCCGAACGGTGCCAGCCGCTCTTCGAGCAGCGGCAGCACCGATTCGACCTCGGGCTGACGCGGTTGCCACGTGAAGTGCAGCGCGACGCGGTCGCCGCCGTGGGCCGGGCTCAGCCAGAGGTCGTCACCCGCGACCGTGCGGATCTCGGACACCAGCAGCACCGGCGCCAGCACGTCACCGATCTCGCGCACGACCGCCATCGCGGCCGCCGCGTCCCGGTAGGGCACGAAGTACTCCGTCTGCAGTTCGTCCCCGACGCTCGGGGTGAACTCGAGGGCGAAGTGCGGGAGCCGCTGGTGCCACGGCCCCGGCACGCCCAGCTGCGGTGTGACGTTGCCGGCCGGGACGCCGGCCGCGTGCGCCGGGTGCCGCGGGACGTCGGCCGCGACGGCGCCGAACAGCCCGGCCCGCTCGGTGAAGGCGTCCGCCCGGCTCTTGACCCAGACCTGGTCCACGACGTCGCTCGTCCAGTTCGTGAACAGGCTCACGCTGTACCCGGCGTCTTCGACCTCGTCGAAGTGCTCGTACGCGGCCTCCCACGCCAAGCCGTCGAAGACGACCTGGCGGACGTCGAACGCGGGCACCACGTCGAGGGTCAGCCGGGTGACGACGCCGAGCGCGCCGAGGCTCACGACCAGCCCGGGGAACACGTCCGGGTCCGCGGCCCGCGAGAACGTGCGGACCTCGCCGCCCGCGGTGACCAGTTCCAGCGCCGAGACGGCCGCCGCGAGTCCCTGCCGGCGGCGTCCGGAGCCGTGGGTGCCGGTCGCGACACTGCCCGCGACCGTGATGTGCGGCAGCGAGGCGAGGTTGGCGAGGGCGAACCCGGCGGCGTGCAGCTGCTGCGCGAAGTCGCCGTACCGCGCCGAACCGCCGACGGTCACCGTGCCGGCGTCCGCGTCGATCTCCACCGCGCTCTCGAGCTCGCTCAGGTCGAGGAGCACGCCGCCGGGGGCGTCGGCGATGTCGTTGAAGCAGTGCCGGCTGCCGAGCGCCTTGACGCTCGACGCGGCCTCGACCGCTTTGCGCACTTCGTCGCGCGTGCGCGGCGTCACCACGGTTTCGGCGGCGTACTGATGGTTTCCGGCCCAGTTCGACTCGCCCATCTGCCCGACCCTACTCACTCCGCCGCCGCGTACCGCCAGAAGTCCCGCATCCACGCCGGCGCGACCGGGTTGTCTTCGCCGACCTGGGTGAGCAGCACGCTGACCGTGCCGGTGGCGGGCACGACGTACGCGGTGGTGCCGGTGCCGCCGACCCAGCCGTAGCGGCCGGGGACGGTCCAGGGGTCGGTTTCGGCGACGTCGACCGACCCGCCCATCCCCCAGCCCTGGCCGTCCAGGAAGAGCGCGCCGATCTCGCGGTGCGCCGCGGTGGTGTGGTCGGTCGTCATCAGCCGGACCGACTCGGGGGTCAGCACGGGCTTGCCGTCCGCCGCGGCGCCCTCGGCGAGGAGCATCCGGCCGAACGCCAGCCAGTCCCCCGCCGTCCCGGCCAGCCCGCCGGAGCCGAGCGGCAGCGCGGGCATCGTGCTCCACTGGCCCTCCGGCGGGTCGGCGAGGACCAGGCCGTCCGGGCCGGCCTTGTAGAAGCTGGTGAACCGGTCGCGCCGGTCCGCGCCGACGACGAACCCGGTGTCGGTCATCCCGAGCGGGCCGAGGATCCGCTCGTCGAGGAACTCCGGCAGCGGCGCACCGGCCACCCGGGCGGCGAGCACGCCCTGGATCGCCGAGCACGTGTCGTAGAGCCAGGACTCGCCGGGCTGGTAGAGCAGCGGCACCTCGGCCAGCCGCGCGAGCCAGACGTCGGCCTCGGGGAAGCGCTGGACTTCCCGGCCGTCGATCTGGACGGGGAAGAGCGCCTGCACCGCCGGGAGCGAGAAGTCGGACGCGAACCCCCAGCCGGCCTGGCTGGTCAGCAGGTCGGCGACGGTGATCGGCCGGTTCACCGGGACGAGGTCGTCGACCGGGCCCGCCGGGGTGCGCACGACCTTCGGGTCGGCCAGCTCGGGCAGCCACCGGCCGATCGGGTCGTCGAGGGCGAGCCGGCCGTCGTCCACCAGCGCCAGGACCGCGGCGGCGGTGACGGGCTTGGTGAGGGACGCGAACCGGAACAGGGTGTCCTCGGCCATCGGCCCGCTGCCTTCGACGTCGACCGAGCCGACGGCCGCGATCTCGGTGTGGCCGGGCCGGGCCACGACGCCGACCGCGCCGGGCAGCGCGCCGTCGTCGACGTGCCGCTGCAGGATCTCGCGCAGGCTCATGGTGCTCCCCGGGTCGGCGGTCCGCCCGAGGCTAGCCCAGGGCGCCGGGGTCCCCTCCCGGGCGGTGAGAGCGCGGGTGTAGCCGCGGTGTAGCGATCACCAGCAGGGTCTCCCCCGGTTCGTCACGATCCGAGGGAGACCCATGCTCATCAGGAACTTCGCCCCGGTGGCCGCCCTGTCGGCCGCCCTGCTGTTCGGCGGCGCGACCATCGCGTCGGCCGCCACCGCCCCGCCGTCCGAGGTCTACGCGGAGGTCACCGCCGCCGACATCGCCGACCCCGGCGCCGTCATCACCGACTCGGCCGCCGAGCTGGCCGCCGCCCGGACCGCGTCCCAGGCGATCGCCTGGTATTCGAGCCGCAAGGGCAGCACGGCCTACCAGGGTTACTGCGAGAAGGCCGCGCGCCTGTCGTGGGCCCGGACCACCCACCACGCGAGCGCGATCGAGCACTGGCGCTCCTCGGACGGTGCCCGGCACACCACGGGCACCCCGCCGAAGGGCGCGTTCGTGTTCTGGAACATCTCGGCCTACGGCCACGTGGGCATCGCCGACGGCAGCGGCGGCGTCTGGGCGACGAGCGTCGACGGCGCGATCGGCCACGCCAAGCAGAGCTACTTCGGCAGCTACCTGGGCTGGAAGCCGGGCAACGCCAACTGATACCGGCGCGGGTCGTGAGTGGCGGCGCTGGGGCTAACCCGCGTTGCCGCTCACGACCGGGGCCGGGCTGCGCCGGCGCTGGGCCTGGTCCAGCAGGGCCAGGCCGGTCGTCTCGCCTTGGCGGTTGCCGGTCTCGCGGAAGACGCGCAGCGCGCGGTCGCACACCCCGCGCGCCTGGACCGGCTCGCCCACCGCGAGGAGCGTCTGGGCGATGCCGAGGAGCGCGTAGGCGACGCAGCGTTCGTCGTCGAGGTCCTCGAAGATGCTCAGCGCGAGCCGCAGGCAGGCCAGTGACTCCGGCAGCCGTCCGGTGTCGCGGTGCAGGGCACCGAACTCGGTGAGGACCCGCGCCTCGCGGTGCGCGTCGCCCATCTCGCGGGCCAGCTCGCGGGCGCGGCCCAGCCAGTCCGCCGCCTCGGCGTACTCGGCCAGCCGCACGTGGGCCGCGCCGATCGAGTTGCGCATCTGGGCCACGCCGCTGCGGTCGGCCGCCCGCTCGAGCCCGTCGAGGGCACGCAGGTAGCAGTTCAGCGCTTCCCGCGGCCGGTCGCAGACCCGGGCCAGCGTGCCGAGCCCGGCCACCGCCAGCGCCTCCCCGCGGACGTCGCCGAGCTCGGCGAACAGGGCCGCGGACCGTTCCAGGTCCGCGACGGCGGTGGGGTATTCGTCGTTATACACCCCGATCTGGCCGAGGCCGCGGGCCAGCACCGCCTCGCCCGCCCGGTTGCCGGCGGCCCGCACCGCGGCCCACGCGGTCAGGTGGCTGCGCCGCCAGTCGTCGTAGGCGCCGCGCAGGTCGTAGAACGGGACGGCGGTCGCGGTCAGCTGCCACGCGAGCTCGTCCAGCCCGGCGTCGGCGGCGAGCTGGACCGCGGCGGCGAGCAGCTTGCGTTCGGCGGTGAACCAGGCCAGCGGGTCGCCCACCAGCCGGGCCGCGTCCTCGGGCAGCCCGCCGAGCGGCGGCCCGGTCATCGCGCCGAACGCCGGTGGCAGCCCCGCCGCCGCGGTCTTCGCCAGCGCCAGCAGTCCACAAAGGACCCGTCGGAGCGCCTCCCGCCGCACCGGGACGGGCTCGGCGTCCAGGAGTTCCGCCGCGTAGCAGCGAAGCAGGTCGTGCAGCCGGTAGCGCGGGTGCCCGCTCGCGTCCAGGCCCACCAGCGAGACGAGGTTGGCGTCGACGAGCACGTCGAGCACCTCGTGCGTGCCGCGGCGGTCCAGGAGCGCGTCGAACACCCAGCTCGGGAAGTCCTGCGCGCCCAGCAACGCGGTGCGGCAGAAGGCGGTCCGGGCGGAGGGCTCGAGCTGGCGCAGGCTCAGCTCGAAGCTGGACCGGACGCCGAGGTCGCCGACGCGCAGCTCGCTCAGCCGGCCCGTCTCGCCGGCCAGCCGGTCGTGCAGCGTCCGCAGGCTCCACGCCTGCCGCCCGGCCAGCCGTGCCCCGGCGATCCGGATGGCCAGCGGCAGGTACCCGCAGCAGGCCACGATCGCCGCGGCCTCGGCCGGTTCGCCGTCGATGCGGTCGACGCCGGCGACCCCGGCCAGCAGCCGCTGCGCCTCCCGCTCGCCGAACACGCTCAGCTCGACGTGCTTCGCGCCGGCCAGCTCCGGCAGCCGGCCGCGGGTCGTCACCAGCACGGCGCACCCGGCGTCGGCCGGCAGCAGCGGGCGGACCTGCCCGGCGGTCGCGGTGTCGTCGAGCACCAGCAGCACCCGGCGCCCGGCCAGCCGGGAGCGGAACAACGCGGCCCGCTGGCCGAGCCCGGCCGGGACGGCGTTGCCGGTGACGCCGAGGGCGTGCAGGAAGTCGGCGAGCACCTCGGCCGGGTCGCGCGGCGCGCCGGTGCCGGCGAGGTCGACGTACAGCTGGCCGTCGGGGAACCGGTCCACGAGGCGGTGGGCGACGTGCATGGCCAGCGCCGTCTTGCCGGTGCCGGGCGCGCCGGTCAGCACCACCGGCGCCGGACCGGCGCCCAGCGCCGCTTCCAGGTCGCGGACGTAGTCGTCGCGGCCGGTGAAGTCGGGCAGGTCCGCCGGGAGCTGGCGCAGCGGGGACGGCGCTTCGACACCGGCCGTCTTCAGCGGCTCCCCGGCCAGGATCGCGGCCTGCAGCGCCCGCAGTTCCGGTCCCGGTTCGACGCCGAGCTCGGTGACGAGCCGCTCCCGCGCGGTCGTGTACGCGCGCAACGCGTCGGCGCGGCGGCCCGCGCCGGTCAGGGCGAGCAAGTACTGCTGCCACAGGCGTTCCCGGTACGGGTGCTCGGCCAGCAGCACGGTGAGCTCGGCGATCGCCTGGTCGTAGCGGCCCAGCAGCACCTGCAGCGAAAGCCGTTCCTCGACGGCGGCGAGGCGGTTCTCGACGAGCCGGCCGAGCTCGGCGTCCCAGGCGGGCGCGGTCGGCAGGTCCTCCAGCGGGTCGCCGCGCCACAACGCCTCCGCCTCGGCCAGGAGTGTCAACGCCGTCTCGGGTGCGCCGTCCTCGGCCGCGCGGGCGGCGTCGGCGACGAGCCGGGTGAAGTCGTGCGCGTCGACGTCGCCGGGCTCGACGGTGAGGGAGTACCCCGGGCCGTGGGTGCGCAGCGCGGTCCCCGGCAGGAGCCGGCGCAGCCGCCACACGTAGGTCTGCAGGTTGGCCGTGGCCGACGTCGGCGGGTCGCTGGGCCAGATCGTGTCGATGAGCTGGCCGGGCGGGATCAGCCGGTTCGCGTTGAGCAGCAGGTGGGCCAGCAGGGCCCGTTGCTTCGCCCCGCCGAGCGGCAGCGCGTGGCCGCCGACCGTCACGGTGAGCGGCCCGAGCAGGTGGAACCGCACTTCAGCGCCCATGTCGCAACTCCATGACGACGACCGCCCCCACGACGGCGGACTTTAACGAGGCGGCGTCGGGCCGGTGGGCGAATCGCCGACATCGATCGCGCGCCGCGCCGATGTCACTCGATTGCCGATCTTGGGCTGGGCCGTCCGGCGCACGACGAAAGTCGCGCGTTTCCTTTACCGACCATCGTCGGGTTCCGGGATTCACTCACAGCCGTGACGGTAGGTGGGTCCTTGACCACCCGTCACCGCGAGGCCTCCGCCCGCGGATGGAGGTTGATCCTAAAGTGCGTAGTGCGCGAACCGGCGTTCTCGTCTCCGGCATCCTGCTGTCGGCCCTGGCGACCGCCGCCCCGTCCCTGGCCGCCCAGCCGGCCATCATCGACGGCGGCAACGCCGACTCGCTCCACGCGGCGGCCCGGATGTTCGCGGGCGGCCAGGAGATCTGCTCGGCGACGATCATCGCGCCGGACTGGATCCTGACCGCGCGCCACTGCACCCAGGGCGCGGACGGCCAGCAGATCAGCTTCCACGTCGGCGACCTGGACCAGACCAAGGGCACCACCGTCAACGCGACGTCGGTGCACGAGGCGCCGGACTCGGACATCGCGCTGGTGCAGATCGACCAGCAGGTGCAGACCGACTACGCGCCGCTGGGCTCCGAAGGCGACGTCAAGGTCGGCGACCAGGCCGAGGTCTACGGCTGGGGCGCGACCTGCACCGACAAGCCCGAGATCGAGTGCCAGTCGCAGCTGCTGAAGGTGGCGAAGGTCAGCGTCACCTCGATCGACTGCCCGGACGGCGCGGCGGGCACGTCGGTCTGCGCGAACCGCGGCGACGGCATCACCGCGGGCGGCGACTCGGGCGGCCCGATGTACGCGGGAGGCAAGCAGGTCGGTGTCGCCTCGACCAGTGACCGCCAGTCGTACACCGCCTACATCAACATCACGAAGTACCGCGACTGGATCTCCACCACCGCGGGCGTCTGAGCCCCTCCGCGCCGAAAGCGGCACTCTCCCCCGGGGAGTGCCGCTTTTGCGTGGTTCGGCGAGCGAACACACCGGTACACGAGGAAGTTCGGGCAAACCTGCTACACAACTCGTGTTCACCCGATGGTGTGGTGTTAACTATCCGGACAGGCAGACAGCGTTTTCCGGCCACGGATGCAGCGGCGCACGCGCGGGCCCGGTGCGCACCGTCCCGTCCGGAAAGGCCGCACCTACATGCAGGTTCCCGCCCCGCTGTCGTCCGCGCAGCAGCGGATCTGGACGTTGTCCCAGCTCGACGGCGCCGGCCCGGCCTACAACGAGGCCATGGCGTTCGCCCTCCGGGGGCCGCTCGACCGGGACGTGCTGGCCCAGGCCCTCGACGCGCTCGCCGCCCGGCACGAGTCGCTGCGGACCCGGATCGTCGTCGAAGAGGGCCGCCCCGGCCAGGTGGTCGAGCCGCTGGACGCCGGGCTCCCCCTCACCGTGACCGACGTCACCGGCCGGCCGGAGGAACTCGACGAGCTGCGGCGCACCGACCCGCTCACGCCGTTCGACCTGGGCCGCGCCCCGCTGGCCCGGGCCCGGCTGCTCATCGTGGGACCCGAGCACCACGTCCTGCTGATGACCGTCCACCACGTCGTCTTCGACGGGGCGTCGCGCACGATCCTGTTGCGGGAGCTGGGTGTCCTCTACGGCGCGCTGCTGCGCGGCGAACCCACGGGGCTGCCCGAGCCGCGCCAGTACCGCGACTACGCCCGGGAGCAGCAGGACTGGCTCGCCGGGCCGGGCCCGGCGCCGCACGAGACGTACTGGCGCGACCGGCTCGACGGCGTGCCGCCCCTGCTGGAGCTGCCCACCGACCGGCCGCGCCCGGCGATGCAGGACCACCGCGGCGCCCGGGTGCCGATCAGCCTCGGCGAGGACCTGACGACGGCGTTGAAAGCCGTGGCCCGCGCCCACGGCGTCACCCTGTTCTCCACCATCCTGACCGGCTGGTCGCTGCTGCTGTCCCGGCTTTCCGCACAGGCTGACATCGTTGTCGGCGTGCCGGCCCTGAACCGCGGCAAGGGCGGTGGCAACGCCGGTGTGCTCGGGTTCTTCGTCAACACCCTCCCGGTGCGGACCGACTTCGCCGGCTCCCCCACCGGCGCCGGCCTGCTCAAGCAGGTCCGCGCGACGCTGCGCGGCGCGATCGACCACGCCGAGCTGCCACTGGAACGGGTGGTCGAGCTGGTGAACCCGCCGCGCAGCCCGGCGCACACGCCGTTGTTCCAGACCGGCTTCGCCTGGGTGCCGACGCAGCACGGCGTCCTGGCGCTGCCGGGCGTCGACGTCGAGCCCATCGACGACCGGTACGCGCCGGCGAAGTTCGACCTGACCCTGGCCCTGGGCGACGAGGCGGGCGGCGTCGCCGGGCAGCTCGACTACGCCGTCGCCCTGTTCGACCACGAAACGGCCGAGCGGTACGCCCGCTACCTCGTCCGGCTGCTGACGCAGCTCGCCGAACGACCGGAAGACGAGGTCGCGAGCTACGAGCTGCTGGACAAGACCGAGCGCCACGAGATCCTGACGCGCTGGAGCACCGGCCCGGCTCCGCGGCGGCTGCCCGGCGGGCTCGTCGAGCGGTTCGAGCGCGAGGCCGACGCCCACCCGGACGCGCCCGCGCTGGTCTGCGACGGGAAGACGGTCACCTACGCCGAGCTGGACCGGCGGGCCACCCGGCTGGCGAACGCCCTGCACACGCGCGGAGTACGGCCCGGCCAGGTCGTCGGCGTCCACAGTGGACGCTCGGCCGAGCTGGTGGTGGCCGTGCTGGGGATCCTCGAAGCCGGCGCGGCCTACCTGCCCCTCGACCCCGCCCAGCCACCCGCGCGGCTGGCGGCGATGGTCGAGGACGCGCGCCCGGCGCTCGTCCTGAGCGACGCGCTCGACCGGCCCGACGGCTGGCTTTCCGTCACGGCCGTCGAGGCCGAAGGCCACGCCACCACCCGGCCCGTCGTCCGGACCGGGCGCGCGGACCTGGCCTACGTGATCTACACGTCCGGCTCGACCGGGCGGCCGAAGGGCGTCGCCGTCACCCACGGCAGCGTGCTGGCCCTGTTCGACCAGTGGCTCGGCCGGTTCGGCGCGACGCCGGGCGAGCCGACGTCGGCGTGGTCCAGCATCGGCTTCGACGCGTCGGTGCACGAACTGCTGCTCCCGCTGACGACCGGCGCGGTGCTGCACGTGGTGCCCGAAGACGTCCGGCCCGACCCGGCGGCATTGCTGGAGTGGTTGCGTGAACACCGCGTCGTCCAGGCGTTCCTGCCGCCCGCCTACGTCCGCTGGATCGACGAGGACCTGTCGCGCCTTGCCGGGCTCGCGCTGCGGCAGCTGCTGACCGGCGTCGAGTCGCTGTCGGAGGCGGCGTTGGCCCGCTTCGAGGAAACCCTGCCCGGCCTGCGGATCTGCTTCGGGTACGGGCCGACCGAAGCGACGCTGTACGCGACCGCCCACTTCGACCCGCGGCCTCTCGACCGCCCGGCCCCGATCGGCCGGCCGTTGCCCGGCTCGCGGCTGTACCTGCTGGACGAGCGGCTGCGGCCGGTCCCGCCGGGCGTCGCGGGTGAGGTCTTCCTCGCCGGCGACTGCCTCGCGCGGGGTTACCTGAACCGGCCCGGCCTGACCGCGGCGCAGTTCGTGCCCGACCCGTTCGTGCCCGGCGAGCGGATGTACCGCACCGGCGACCTGGCCCGCTGGCTCGCCGACGGCGAAGCCGAGTACGCCGGCCGCCGCGACGACCAGATCAAGCTGCGCGGGTTCCGGATCGAACCGGGCGAGGTGACGGCCGCGCTGCTGGCCGTCCCCGGCGTCCGCGAGGCCGCGGTCCTGGTCGACCGCACCGGCGAACCCCGCCTCGTCGCCGGGATCGCGGGCGGCGGCGGCCGGACCCCGCACGAGTGGCGGGCCGCGCTGGCCGAGCGGCTGCCGGACTACATGATCCCGTCGGTGTTCGCCGAGTTCGACCGGCTTCCCCTGGGCCGCAGCGGAAAGCTGGACCGCGGCGCGCTGCTCGCGCACGCCCGCGACACCGCGCCGGCCGTCGTCAACACCGCCGCGCCGCGCGACCACGTCGAACTGGCGCTGCTGCGGATCTGGCGGTCCCTGCTGCTGCACCCGGCGATCGGGATCTCGGACGACTTCTTCGACGTCGGCGGCACGTCGATCTCGGCCATCAAGCTGGCCCACGCGGTCGGCGAGGAGTTCGGCCGCGAGCTGCCGATCCGCGACGTCATCGTGCACCCGACCATCGAGGCCCAGGCCGCCCTGCTGCGCGCGGACAGCCCGGCAGGCGGCGGCAGCCTGATCGAGTTCCGCCGCGGTGCCGGGCGGCAACGCGTCGTCTGCGTGCACCCCGCGGGCGGGACGGCGTTCTGCTACCTGCCGCTGAGCGGGTTGCTGCCGGACGACGCCGGCGTCGTCGGCATCCAGTCCCCCGGGCTCAACCCCGGGGAAGAGGTCCTGCCGAGCGTCGAAGCGATGGCCACGGAGTACCTTCGGCTCCTCGATCCCCGGCCGGACGAGTCACTGGTCCTCTGTGGACTGTCCTACGGCGGCCTGATCGCCCACGAGATGGGCCGGCAGCTGGCCGGCCACCCGCGCGTCAGCGTGGTCCTGCTCGACACCAACGCCACCGACGACCCGGCCGCGCGCGCCGCGATCGAGCCGGTGCCCGCGTCCGAGTTCCGGGAGAAGCTGGTGCGGTTCAACGGGATGTACCCGGGCATCGACGACGCCCAGATCGACCGCTACCACCGCACGTACAACCACAACCGGCTGACCGCCCGCGACCACGAGCCCGGCGAGTCGCCCGCGCGGCTGGTGTTCGTGCAGGCCGTCGGCGAGGACACGATCCCCGGCTCGGACGAGTTCTGGCGGCGCCGCGCGACCGGCGAGTTCCGGATCGAGCCGGCCGACTGCGGGCACTGGGACATGCTGGAGAGCGACGCCCTCCCGCAGGTCGCCGGGCTGATCACCGCCGAGCTGACCGAACTGGCGGCCCGATGATCGCCCGCCGCGTCCACGAGCGGGCCCTGCGGACGCCGGACGCCGTCGCGGTGTCCGACGGCGGCCGCGAACTGACCTACGCCGAGCTGGACGCCGGCGCCGCGGCCGTCGCGGAGTCGTTGTCCCGCCGTGGTGTCCAGCCCGGCGACGCCGTCGCCGTGGGCCTGCCGCGCTCGGCGGAGCTGGTGCTCGTCATGCTCGGCGTGCTGCGCCTCGGCGGCCGGGTCGTGCCGCTGGACCGGCAGAGCCCGCCGGAGCGCCGGGACCACATGATCGCCGACTCGGGCGCGGTCGCCGTCGTCCACGACGGCCTGCCCGGCCTGCCGCCGCTCACCCCGGCCGAGCTGCTGGCCGCGCCCGCCGTCGCAGGTGAACCGGCCGCGGCCGCCGCGACGTCGTTCCTCTTCTACACCTCCGGCACGACCGGGCGCCCCAAGGGCGTCGAGGTCCGTGACGCCGGAATCCTGCGGCTGGCCGACCCGGCCTGGCTCGAGCCCGGTGCGCGGTACGCGTGCCTGGCCAACCCGGCCTTCGACGCGATCAGCTTCGAGGTCTGGCCGCCGCTGCTGACCGGCGGCACCTGCGTGGTGCTCGACGACGAGACCGTGCGGGACCCGCGCGCGTTCGCCGCCGCGCTGGTCCGCGAGCGCGTCGACACGATGTTCGTCACGGCCTCGCTGTTCAACGCCGTCGCCGAGACGGTGCCGGACTGCTTCGCCACCGTGGCCCGGGTCCTGATCGGCGGCGAGCAGCTCAACGCGCCGCTGATCCGCCGCTGGTACGCCGCCAACCCGGACTCGACCACCCGGCTGCACAACGGTTACGGGCCGACCGAGACGACGACGTTCGCCTTGAGCCACCCCATTCCACGCGACTTCGACGGCGACATCGTGCCGATCGGCCGGCCACTGCCGGACACCGGCGCGATCGTGGTCGGCGAGGAGCTGTACCTCTCGGGCGCCGGGGTCGCCGCGGGCTACCGCAACCTGCCGGGCGAAACCGCGCAGCGGTTCGTCGAGCGCGACGGCGAGCGGTACTACCGGACCGGCGACCTGGTCCGCGAGCTGCCGGACGGTTCCTTCGCCTACGTCGGGCGCACGGACCGGCAGGTGAAGGTGCGCGGCTTCCGGATCGAGCCGGGCGAGCTGGAACGGCGGATCCTCGGCCATCCGGCGGTCGGTCAGGCCTGTGTGGTCGCGCACCGCGGCGCCGGGCCGGTCGAGCTGCTCGCGTTCGTCGTCGCCGGGGAGCTGTCGTTCGAGGACTTCGACGCGCACCTGACCGCGTCGGTGCCGGCCTACATGCGCCCGCACCACGTCTTCCGCGTCGACGCCTTGCCCCACACCGCGAACGGCAAGGTCGACGAGGCGGCGCTCCTGGCGCTCGGCCTGGCGCCGTGGCGGCCCACGCGGGCCGGCGAGCCCGCGACCCCGTGGCAGCAAGAGGTCCTGGACGTGGTGGCGGACGTGCTCGGGACCCGCGACCCGCGGCCCGGCGACACGTGGCTCACCTCCGGCGGCGACTCGCTCAAGGCGTTGCGGCTGCGGTTCGCCGTGCAGGAGCGGTGGGGCGCCGAACTCCCGCACTCCGCGGTGCGGCAAGGGACTTTCGCCGATCTCGCGGCCGTGATCGCCGCGGCCGGAACGGCCCAGTACCCGGTGCCCGCTCCGGCCGCGGGGTCGACGTCGGCGCCCGCGACGAGCGAGCAGCAACGGCTGTGGCTTCTGCAGCACCGGAATCCGGCGTCCACGGCGTACCACGTGCCGCTGGCTTTCCGGATCACCGGGCCGGTGGACGTCGAGGCGCTCCGGCACGGCTTGCGCGGCCTGGTCGAGCGGCACGTCGCGTTGCGGACGGCGTTCGAGGCGACCGCCGAGGGCCTGCGCCAGGTGGCCGGCCCGGCGTACGACCCGTGGACCGAGGCCGGTGCCGACTTCTTCACGGCACCGTTCGACCTGGCCGTTCCCCGGCTGTTCCGGGCCGCCTGGGACGGCGGGCGGTTGCTGCTGTCCGTGCACCACATCGCGGTCGACGGCTGGTCGTTGAACGTATTGTTCCGCGAGCTGTCCGGTGCCGCTCCGGCGGCTTCCCGGACGCCCTTCGACTTCGCCGGGTGGCAGGCCGAGTGGTTCTCCTCCCCCGCCTACCTCGCCCAGCGCGACGAGCTCCTGAAGCTCCACAGTGGACTCGATGACACTCCGGCGCTCACGGCGTCACTCGCCGGCCGGCTGCGGCAGACCACCGTGGACGTCGACCGCGTCGACCGGTGGTGCGCCGAGCTGGGCTTGACGCGGTTCCAGCTGCTGCTGGGCGTCTTCGCCTGGAGCCTCTACGGCGTCACCGGGCGGACCGGCCCGCGGATCGCCGCGCCGGTGGCGAACCGGCCGGTGCGGGAGTTCGAGGACAGCGTCGGGATGTTCGCCAACACCGTGCTGCTCCCGCTTTCGGTCGAACCGGACGAAGACCTGCGGAGCCAGCTCCGGCGGCTCGGGGCCGCGTCGGGCGCGGTGCTCGACCGGCAGGACGTCGCGTTCGCCGACGTCGCCGCGTCGTTCGACTACCTGTTCGTGCTGGAGAACACCGACTTCGGGGCCCTCAGCCTGCCCGGCTGCGTCGTCAGTCCACAGTGGATCGAAGCGGCCGAGGCGAAGTGCGCGCTGACGATGTCGGTGGTCGAGCGCCCGGACGGCTTCGACTGCCTCTGGGAGTACGCCGAAGGCCACTTCACCGAGGCGGAGGCCGAAGCGCTCGGCGACCTGTTCTCGCGGGCGTTCGACCTGCTCGACGAGGGCCCGGCGACCCTCGCCGACCTGGCCGGACCGTACCGGCGGAGCCTGCCCGACCACGGTCGCGGCGCACCGGCCCGGCTGGACTGGGAAACCGTGGCGGAAGGCTTCGCGCGGCAGGTCGCGCGGACCCCGGACGCCCCGGCGCTGGGCACCATCACCTACGCCGAACTGGACGCGCACGCCGCCCGGCTCGCCGCGGCGCTGCCCGAGGACGCCACCGACGTCGCGCTGTACTTCGAGCCGTCCGCCGAGCACGTCGTCGCGCTGCTCGCGCTGGCGCGGCTCAACATCACCGCCGTGCCCCTGGATCCGGCCTACCCGCCGGCGCTGCTGCGCCAGGTGCTCGACCAGGTCGGGCCGTCGTGCGTGCTGCTCGCCCCGGGCACCGCGTTCGACGAGATCGACACCGAGCTCGAACGGCGGTTCGTCACGCTGACCGGCGGCCCGGCACCGGACGTCCCGGCCCGGCACGTCGGCCGGCCGCTCTACACGCTGTTCACCTCCGGCTCGACCGGCGTGCCCAAGGGCGTCCGCGTCCCGGACCGCACCCTGGCGAACCTCGTGCGGTGGCAGGCGGCGCCGGCCGCGGCGACCCAGCAGTTCTCGATGCTGTCGTTCGACGTGTCGTTCCAGGAGATCTTCACGACGCTGTGCGGCGGCGGGTGCCTGCACCTGGTCCGCCCGTCGTGGCGCCACGACGTCCCGGCGCTGCTCGCGCAGCTGGAGTCCGCCGGCATCGAGCGGCTCTTCCTGCCGTACGTCGCGCTGCAGCTGCTCGCCGAACACGGCGTCCGCCTGGGGATCCACCCGTCGCGGCTGCGCGACGTGATCACCGCGGGCGAGCAGCTCGTCTGCACCGGCGCGATCCGCCGCTGGTTCGCCGGCCTGCCCGGCGCGCGGCTGCACAACCACTACGGCCCGACCGAGACGCACGTCGTCAGCGCGCTGACGCTCGACGGCGACCCGCTGACCTGGCCGGAGCGCCCGGCGATCGGCCGGCCGGTGGCGGGCGCGGCGCTGCGCGTCGCCGACGCCTCGGGTGCGCCGCTGCCACCCGGGCAGATCGGTGAGCTGCTGATCGGCGGGCTGATGACGACCCGCTGCTACGTCGGCGACGTCCCGGGGAAGTTCCTCGAGCTTCCGGAGCTGTACTACCGCAGCGGTGACCTCGCGCATTTCGATCGCGACGGGCTCCTGCACTTCGACGGCCGGGCCGACCACCAGGTCAAGGTGAGCGGCTACCGGCTGGAGCTGGGGCAGGTCGAGGCCGCGCTGCTGCGGCACCCCGACGTCGTCAACGCCGTGGTGGCACGCGACGGCGAAAGTTTGCTGGCCTGCCTCGAATGCCGCCGGACGCCGTCGGCCGCCGAGCTCTCGGCGCACCTCGAGCCGCTGCTGCCGCCGCACGCGCGGGTCGACCGCTTCCGCGTCGTCCCGGCCCTGCCGCGGACGCCGAGCGGCAAGCTCGACCGGGAAGCCGCGCTGCGGACACCCGGCGAGGAACTGCACCGGGGTTCCCGATCCGGGCTGACGGGCGTCTCACGGCAGCTCGCGGAGCTGTTCGAAGAGGTGACGGGGGCGCCGATCGGGCCGGACGAGACGTTCTTCGCGGCGGGCGCCACGAGCCTCGGGCTGATGCGGTTCCACCTGCGCTGCGCCGAGGAGGGCCTGCGGTTCACCGCGGCGGACCTGTTCGAGCACGTCACGGTCCGCGATCTGGCGCGGCTCCTGTCCGGTGCGGCGGATTCGGCTTCCGCCGCTTCCGGCGAGGTGGCCGCCGACGAGCCGATCGCCGTGATCGGCATGGCCCTGCGGGTCCCCGGCGCGGCCGATCTGGCCGCGTTCTGGGACCTGGTGCGGTCCGGTGGCCGCGGGATCGAGCACTTCGAGGCGGAAGACGGCCTGGTCGGGGCGCGCAGCATCCTGGACGGCCCGCTGGCGTTCGACCCGGAGCACTTCGGGATCAGCCGCCGCGACGCCGCGCTGATGGACCCGCAGCAACGGCACCTGCTGATGAGCTGCGTCGAGGCGCTGGCCCACGCCGGGATCACGTCGGGCGAGCGCGTCGGGCTGATCGCCGGGTGCGGCGAGGACACGTACTTCCAGTCGCTGCTGCGCGAAGGCGACCCGGCCGCGCTGCCGGACGGGTTCCAGCTGGCCCTGCACCACGAGAAGGACTTCCTCGCGACGAAGGCGGCGTACCACCTGAACCTCACCGGGCCGGCGCTGACCACGCAGACGGCATGCTCGAGCTCGCTGGTCGCGGTGCACCAGGCAGCCGGGCTGCTGCGCACGGGCGAGGCGGACGTGATGCTGGCGGGCGGCGTGCTCATCGACGTCACCCTGGCCGAGGGCTATCGCTACCGGCCGCAGCACATCTTCTCGGCGGACGGCCACTGCCGCCCGTTCAGCGACGACGCGGGCGGCACGGTCGGCGCGAGCGGCGCCGGCGTCGTGGTGCTGAAGCCGCTGAGCCACGCGCGTCGCGACGGCGACACGGTGTACGCGGTGATCACGGGCTCGGCGATCAACAACGACGGCGCGGTCAAACAGGGCTACACGGCTCCGTCGCCGGCCGGGCAGCGCGAGGTGATCCGGGCGGCCCTGCGCCGCGCCGGACGGACGTCGGTCGGGTACGTGGAAACCCACGGCACGGGCACCCGCCTCGGCGACCCGATCGAGGTCGCGGCGCTGCGGCAGGCGCTGGATCCGGCGGCGGAGTGCGCGCTGTCGTCGGTGAAGAGCCAGATCGGCCACCTGGGCGCGGCGGCCGGCGTCGTCGGCCTGATCCGCGCGACGCTGTCCGTCCACCATGGACTGATCCCGCCGACGGTGGACTTCCACGCGCCCAACCCGGCGCTGGACCTGGGCGCGTTCCGGGTGCCGACGGCCGCGGAACCGTGGCCGGCCGGCCCGAGGGTGGCCGGGGTGAGCAGCTTCGGCATCGGTGGAACGAACGCCCACGTGATCCTGGAGTCGGACTCGGCTGCCGTGTCGCGCCCGGTCCCCGCGCCGGTGGTCGTGCTGTCCGCCGGCAGCGAACCGGCGTTGCGCGAGGACGCCCGGCGGATCGCGGAGTACCTGGAGACGCACCCGGAGTCCTTTGTGGACGTGGTGCGTCACCTGCAGACGGGCCGCCCGGAGTACCGCTGGAGACTGGCAGCGCCGTGCGACGACGCGGCCGCCGCGGCGGGGTGGCTGCGCACGGCCGAACCGCGGGAGGTCACACCGGCGGCCGCGCCGCTTGCCACCGCAGGCGCACCGGCCGCAACCGCCACCGAGCAGCGAGAAGGAGTGCCGGCAACCGCGGGTGCGCCGGCCGACACCGCCGCCCAGCAGGGAAAGCCGCCGCGAACGACCACGCCCGGCTCGGCCGGCACCCCCGCCGAGCCGCGTGAGCCGACCTCCGCGAACGGGCCGGCCTCAAGCGCCCCCGCCGAACCCCACGAACCGACCTCCGCGAACCAGGCAACCACAGACACTCCCACCGAGCCGCACGAACCGACCTCCACAAACCGAACGACCACAGGCACCCCCGCCGAACCGACCCCCACGAACCGAACGACCGCAAGCGCCCCCGCCGAACCGCACGAACCGACCTCCGCGAACCAGGCAACCGCCGCCGGTGAGTCCGGCGCCGTCGCACCGGCCTCGGGCGCGTCGGGTCGGGTCTCCCCGCCGAGCGATGAACCCGCCGATCTCGCGGCCGCGTGGTTGCGTGGCGAAGCCGTCGGCTGGGGTGTGCCCGCCTCTCCCGCGCCGTGGGACTTTCCGCCGCCCGCCTTCGCTCGCGAGGACTTCGACTTCCCGCGCAAGCCCGCCGTCCAGCGGCTGCCCGAAGCCGCATGGCTTCACCAGCCCACCTGGGTTCGGCTGCGGCGCGCCGCTCCCGCGCAGGCCCGCTCGAACCGCGTACTCGTCATCTCCAGCGACAGCCCCCTGGAAACCCCCGCCCTCGACGCCGCCTACACCCGGGTCGTCCGGGTGCGCTCCGCGAAGTCCTTCGCCCGGAGATCCCCGGATCTCTTCGAAGCCGACCTCGCGAACTCCGGCGACCTGAACAAGGTCCTCGCCGACCTCGGCACGGGCACCGGGATCGACTGGCTGCACACCCTCCCCCTCGGCATCACCGGCCCGGTCGGCGACACCTCCCTCGCCCACGCGCGCTGGGCGTGCCTCGACACCCCCGCCGCGCTCCTGCGCGCCGCGGGGACCCGCCACCTCAGGACCTGGTGGCTCTCGGCCGGCGCCGCGCCGGCGAACACGGACGTCACCCGGCCCGAAGCCGGGTTGCTCGCCGGGGTCACCGCCGTCGGGCCGCAGGAAACCGGTGTACCCGGGCACTGGGTCGACGTCGCCGGCGCCTGGGACGCCGCGCTCGCGGGGCTCCTCACCGGCCCCACCCCGCCCGCCCGGGTCGCCCTTCACCACGGTTTCTGGTGGGAGCAAAGCACTTCCCCGGTGGCCCCCGCCGACCAGCACCTGAGCGACGGCACGTACCTCGTGCTCGGTGGCACCGGCGGCATCGGCACCGCCGTCGCCGAGGTCCTGCTCACCAGGACCACCGGCCGGGTCGTGCTGGCCGCCCGCACCCCGCGCCTGCCCGCGGCGCTCGAGCCGTGGGCCGGCCGAGTCGACCTCCTCGAAGCCGACCTCACCACCGGCGACCTCCGGATCGACACACCGCTGGCCGGGATCGTCCACGCCGCCGGGGTCGCGGCGGGTGGCCTGATCGCCACCCGGGAAACCGGGGTGCGGAGCGAAGAAGCCAAGCTCGCCGGCGCGCTCCTCATGGAACGGCTCATCGAGCGCCACCGGCCCGCCATCGCCGTCTACTGCTCGTCGCTCTCCGCGCAGTTCGGCGGCACCGGCCAGCTCGACTACGCCGCCGCCAACGGTTTCCTCGACGCCCTCGCCCACCACGCCCCGGACGCGCCCACCGTCCGGATGGTCATCGGCTGGGACGTCTGGCGCGACACCGGCATGGCCGTCGGCGCCCTGCGGACCGACGCCCGCCACCAGGCCCACCTCGCGGTCGGGATGACCGCCGAAGAAGGCAAACGCGTCTTCGCCCGGGCCCTCGACGCCGGGCTCCCGCAGCTGCTGGTTTCGACGACCGATCTCGCCGACGCCCGCGGCTTCCACGAGCGCGAACAGGTCGCCACCACCACCGCCCCGCAGGACGACCCCGCCGGAGAGCTGGCGGAGGAGGTGCGCGCGCTGCTCGGCGTCGCCGAGCTGGACCCGGACGTCCCGCTCTACGACCTCGGCGCCGACTCGCTGATGCTGCTGGACGTCGTCGACTCGGTGAAACGGCTCTTCGGCGTCGACCTCGAGCTGGCCTGGCTCGGCCCCGAGGTGACGCTCACCGGCCTCCTGGCCCGGCTGTCGGAGGCCGCCGGCCCCGAGGACGTCGCCGTCCAGGTGTGGCGGGAAGGCACCGGCCGCGACGTCGTGTGCCTGGTGCACCCGGTCGGCGGGGACGTCCACGCGTACCGCCCGCTGGTCGCGGCGCTCAGCCCGGAGCTCACCGTCTGCGTCATCGCCGATCCGGCGCTGAACCGGCCGGAACCGCCGGGCTGGCCGGTCGCCGAGCGCGCCCGCCGCTACCACGCCGCACTGCGGGCCCGGTTCCCCGGCAGCGGGTGGCGCACGCAGCTCGCGGGCTGGTCGTTCGGCGCGTGGGTCGCGACCGGCATGGCCGCCGAGGCCGAGCTGAGCGGACGTCCGGTGCGGGCGCTGCACCTGATCGACCCGCCCGCCCCGGGTGCGTCCTTCGAGGACTACGACGAATCCCGCCTGGAAGCCGTGTTCGAGCGTGAGCTCGGCGCGTCCGGGGGCACCGCCGGCGAGCACGCGCGCCGGCTCGCCCGCGCCTGCCGGGCGAACCTGCGCAGCATGACCGGCCACGAACTGCCGAAGCTCGCGACGACCCCCAGCCACGTCTGGATCGCCGCCGAGACCGAACCCGGCCTGCCGCCCGCCGCCGACCCGGACGGCTGGCACACGATCCTGCCCGACCCCAGCCACTGGCGGCAGCTGCCCGCCACGCACTACGGCATCGTGCGCGCGCCGCACGCCGCCGCCGTGGCCGACGCGATCACGCAGGGCGCCGGGTAGCAGGACCTCGGAGACCCCGGAGGAAGGAAACCATGGAGCAGTACGAACTCGACGCCGTCAAGGCGATCACGACGCGCCCGGCGCGGGACTACCGGACGTTGTCGGTGCGGGGGCTGACCCCGGTGATCGGAGCCGAGGTCAGCGGCCTCGACCTCGGGACGGAGCTGACCGAAGAGCAGCTCGCCGAGCTGAAGACCGCGTTCCTGGACCACCAGGTGCTGGTGTTCCGGGACCAGGTCATCACGGCCGAGGACCACAAGCGGCTGGCCGTGAGCTTCGGCGAGCTGCGTCCGGTGAACCCGCCGCCGGAGAACGGCGACCCGTACATCCTGGAGGTCGCGACCAGCGCCGAGGCGGCGAACGTGTTCGGCAACGGCTGGCACGCCGACGGCACCGCCGACGCCGAGCCGTCGCTGGGGTCGATGCTCCACATCACGGAGATCCCGGAGGCCGGCAGCGGCGGCGACACGTTGTTCGCCAACATGTACCTGGCCTACGACATGCTCTCGCCGGCGATGAAGTCGCTGCTCGACGGGCTCACCGCGGTCCACGACGGCGCGCTCGCCTTCCGCGGCCACCCGATCCCGCCGAACTACACGCCGCCGTGCAGCGAGCACCCGCTGGTCGTGCGGCACCCGGAGACCGACCGGAAGCTGCTCTACGTCAACCCGGCCTACACCTCGCACATCCCTCAGCTCTCGGCCGACGAGAGCCGCGCGGTGCTCGACCTGCTGTTCTCGTTCGTGCCGAACCGGCCGATGCTGGCCTGCCGGGTGCGCTGGGAGCCGAACACGCTGGTGTTCTGGGACAACCGCTGCGTCCAGCACCACGCGACCTACGACTACTACCCGCACTCCCGGTACGGGCAGCGGATCGCGATCAACGGCGGCCCGCTCAAGGGGTGACGCTCTCCCGGAACCCGCCGGCCGGGCGCCGCCGGGTTCCGGGACCGCCGATGTCCACAGTGGACGTCGGAGCCACCTTGCGGGTCGTCACCAGCCCGGGCCCGGCGGAGCACGGCGAGGTGCTGGGACGTGTTCGCCGGCCCGACCCCGATCCGCGGCAGCAGTCCGGAGACGGCGTGTTCCCGCTCGCCGAGCACCGTTCCCTACCGTCGCGATCCCACCCGTGATCCTCATGGCCCTGCCGTGCCCGCGGACCCGGCGCGCGACGCACTCGGTGTTCCCGGGCACCGGGCTTGCCCGCCCGAAAGAGTGAGTGTACAGTCACTCACATGACGAAGCGCGGTGCCACTCTCTCCACCTCGGACGCCCGGCGGGATGCCGTGGTCGACGCGGCCATCGCCGAGTTCGCGCGGAGCGGGTTCCACAGCACGCCGATCAGCACGGTGGCGACCCGGGCGGCCATCTCCCCCGCCTACGTGTTCAAGTTGTTCCCCGGCAAGGTTTCCCTCTTCGTGGCGGCACTCGACCGGTGTTACGAGCAGGTCGTGCACGCGCTCTCGAACGGCGCGGCCCGCGCCGGGGACGCCGGACCGGAAGCCGTCCTGTACGAGATGGGCGGCGCCTACGCCGAACTGATCGCCGACCGGAACCTGCTGATGCTGCAGGTGCACGCCCAGTCGGCCACGGACACCCCCGAGATCGCCGACGCCGTGCGCCGTGGGCTCGCGAAGGTGACCGAGTTCGCGCGCTCCCGCTCGGGCGCGCCGGACGAGCAGGTCCAGCGGTTCATCGCCTACGGCCAGCTCTGCCACCTGATCACCACCCTCGACCTGGACGCGCACAGCGGTGACTGGGCGGCGGTCCTGTCCGCCGGCATCCGCCACTACTGAGCCCCGCCCCCCACCTGGACTTTTTCGCACGACCCAAGAGTGATTGACCAGTCACGCACCACTCTCGAAAGGACAGCTCCCATGTTCAAGGCCACCGAAATCGTCCTCCCCGGCCTCGTCGAGCCGGACGGCCTGCGCGTCACCACCCGCGAACTGCCGGCACCGGGCCCGGGCCAGGCGCTCCTGCGTGTCGAGGCCAGCGGGATCTCGTTCGCCGAGCAGCAGATGCGGCGCGGCAAGTACTACGACCAGCCGCCGTTCCCGTTCGTGCCCGGCTACGACGTCGTCGGCACGGTGCTCGAGGCGGCCGACCCGGCGCTCGTCGGCCGCCGGGTCGCCGCGATGACCAAGATCGGCGGCTGGAGCAGCCACCTCGTCGTGGACGCGGCCGACCTGGTGCCGGTGCCGGACGGACTGGACCCCGCCGACGCCGAAACGTTCGTGGTCAACGGGATCACCGCCTGGCAGATGCTGCACCGCAAGGCCCGGGTGCGTGCCGGCGGCACGATCCTGGTGCACGGCGCCAGCGGCGGTGTCGGCACCACCCTGGTCCAGCTCGCCCGGGCGGCCGGGATCCGGGTCATCGGCACGGCGTCCGCGCGCAACGCCGACGTCGTCACCGCCCTCGGCGCCACCGCGATCGACTACCGCAGCGACGTCCCGGCCCAGGTCCGCGCATTGGCCCCCGGTGGTGTCGACGCCGTCTTCGACCACGTCGGCGGCCCCGGCATCGTCGACTCGTTCCGGCTGCTGGCGCCGGGCGGCACGCTGGTCGCCTACGGCAGCGCGTCGACCAAGGACACCGGCGGCAACCCGCGCCCGGCGGTGCTGAAGCTGGTCGGCCGCCTGCTGTGGTGGCAGGCGCTCCCGAACCGCCGCCGCACCCACTTCTACAACGTCTGGGGCGGCAAGCGGAACCTCGCGAAGTTCCGCGCCCGTCTGGCGGAGGACCTCACGGCGGTGTTCGACCTGGCGGCGACGGGCACGCTGAAGGCCCAGGTCGCGGCGCGATTCCCGCTGGAGGACGTCGCGAAGGCGTTGACACTGGCGGAATCGGGCACGATCACGGGCAAGGTCGTTCTTGTGCCGTCGAGTGAGTGACCAGTCACGCATTCCGCGCGCGAAAAGAGACCCGACCATGCGGCCGGGCCTCTTCTCTCGCTAGCGGGTCAGTCGGTGCCGGACTCCATCGCGGCCTGGTCGAGCAGCTCGTCGCCACCCGAAGCCTTGCCGCGTGAAGCGATCACCTGCGCGCCACCTTCGGACATCGCGCCGATCAGGCCCGTCGAGGCCGCCTGGGCGGCGCCGATCAGCTTCGGGTGCGTGTGCGCGGTACCGCCGACCATGCCGAGACTGGCGTACTGCTCCAGCTTCGCGCGCGAGTCGGCGATGTCGAGGTTGCGCATGGTCAGCTGGCCGATGCGGTCCACCGGGCCGAACGCCGAGTCCGCGGTCCGCTCCATCGACAGCTTGTCCGGGTGGTAGCTGAACGCCGGGCCCGACGTGTCGACGATCGAGTAGTCCTCGCCGCGACGCAGGCGCAGCGTCACCTCGCCGGTGATCGCCGTGCCGACCCAGCGCTGCAGCGACTCGCGCAGCATCATCGCCTGCGGGTCGAGCCAGCGGCCTTCGTACATCAGCCGGCCGAGGCGACGGCCTTCGTTGTGGTAGCTGGCGACGGTGTCCTCGTTGTGGACCGCGTTGACCAGCCGCTCGTAGGCGGCGTGCAGCAGCGCCATGCCCGGCGCCTCGTAGATGCCGCGGCTCTTGGCTTCGATGATCCGATTCTCGATCTGGTCGGACATGCCCAGGCCGTGCCGGCCGCCGACGGCGTTGGCCTCCAGCACCAGGTCGACGGCGGTGGCGAACTCCTTGCCGTTGATCGACACCGGCCGGCCCTGCTCGAAGCCGATCGTGACGTCTTCGGCGGCGATCTCGACCTCGGGGTCCCAGAACTTCACGCCCATGATCGGCTGGACGATCTCGAGACCGGTGTCGAGGTGCTCCAGCGACTTCGCCTCGTGGGTCGCGCCCCAGATGTTCGCGTCGGTCGAGTACGCCTTCTCCGTGCTGTCGCGGTAGGGCAGGTCGTGCGCCAGCAGCCACTCCGACATCTCCTTGCGGCCACCGAGCTCGGTGACGAAGGCGGCATCGAGCCACGGCTTGTAGATCCGCAGGGAGGGGTTGGCGAGCAGGCCGTAGCGGTAGAACCGCTCGATGTCGTTGCCCTTGAAGGTGGAGCCGTCGCCCCAGATCTGGACGTCGTCCTCGAGCATGGCCCGCACCAGCAGGGTGCCGGTGACCGCGCGCCCCAGCGGGGTGGTGTTGAAGTAGCTGCGGCCGCCGGAGCGAATGTGGAACGCGCCGCACGTCAGCGCCGCGAGCCCCTCTTCGACGAGGGCTTCCCGGCAGTCGACCAGCCGCGCGACCTCCGCGCCGTAGGCGTGCGCACGCCCGGGCACCGACGCGATGTCGGGCTCGTCGTACTGGCCGATGTCGGCGGTGTAGGTGCAGGGGACAGCGCCTTTGTCGCGCATCCACGCGACGGCCACGGAAGTGTCGAGGCCACCGGAGAAGGCGATACCGACACGTTCGCCGACGGGCAGGGAAGTGAGCACCTTGGACATGCGAATGATTATGCACGTCGATGCATCATCGTGCAATTCGGGGTCTCGGAAGTCTGTTGACCTCGGCCTGACCTGCTGATTCGGTAACGGCATGCATCCCGACGAGCCCACCATCAGCACCGCCCTCGTCCGGCGGCTGGTGCGCGCGCAGTTCCCCCCGTGGGCCGCACTCCCGGTCACGCCGCTCGCTTCGGGCGGCACGGTCAACGCCGTCCACCGCCTCGGCGACGACTTCACCGTCCGGCTCCCCCGGACCGCCGGGGGCGCCGCGGACGTCGCGAAGGAGGAGCGGCTGCTGGCGACGCTCGATGGCTTGCCGGTGGCGGTCCCGGTCGTCGCCGGGATCGGCGAACCCGGCGAGGGCTACCCGTGGCCGTGGGCGGTGCATCGGTGGCTCGACGGCGAGCCCGCCCTCGAAGGCCACCCGTTCGTCCCGGAGGCGCTGGCGGAGTTCGTCCTCGCGGTGCGGCGCACGAAGACCGACGGTCCGCCGGCCTACCGCGGCGGCCCCTTGGCGCTCCTCGACCACGCGACCCGCAACGCCGTCGAGGCCTTGCGCCACACCGACGAGCCGTTCGACGCCTCAGCCGCCCTCGCCGTCTGGACCGAGGCCCTGGAAGCCCCGGTCCCAGCGAACGGCTGGGTCCACGGAGACCTGATGCCGAGCAACCTTCTGGTCCACAATGGACACCTCACGGCCGTCCTCGACTGGGCCACCGCGGGCATCGGCGACCCGGCCTGCGACCTGATCCCGGCGTGGAACCTGCTCACCGAGGCCACACGCCCGGCCTTCCGCGACGCCGTCGGCGCCGACGACGCGGCCTGGGCACGCGGCCGCGGCCGCGCGCTGTCGATGGCCGTGATCCAGCTCCCCTACTACCGCCACACGAACGCCGTCATCTCCGCCAACGCCCGCTACGTCCTGGCCGAACTCGGCTGCGGTCCAAAGCCGTGAAGGCCTCCTTACCGGCCATAAGAGCCGGTAAGGAGGCCTTCACGGCTTTCCGGGGCTTGCGGGGGTGCAGGGGTGCAGGTCAGCTCGGGAGGAGGGCCGGCGCGGTGAGGCGGCTGGCGTTCGCCGCCTCGTCGTCCGGGGCCTCCTGCGCCGTGCGCTCCGCCTCGACGCGGGCGACGTAGTTCGCCACCTCGCGCTCCTGCTTGGGCGCGTCCCAGCCCAGCAGCGGGGCCATCAGCTCCGCGACCCACGGCGCCGCCGTGACACCGCGGTCGCGTTCCTCGATGGAGATGCGCGTCCGCCGGGTGAGGACGTCCTCCAGGTGCAACGCGCCCTCGTGCGAGACCGCGTACACCACCTCCGCCTTCAGGTACTCCGCCGCGCCCGGCAGCGGCGCACCCAGCTCCGGGCGCTCGGCGACCGACGCCAGGATGTCCTCGATCGCCGAGCCGTAGCGGCCCAGCAGGTGCTCGATCCGCGCCACCGGCAGGCCCGCCCGGGACGCCAGCTCGAACCGGCCGTCCCACAGCTCGTGGTAGCCGGCCGCACCGACGATCGGCAGCCGGTCGGTCCACGACGGCGGGGTCGGGCGGCCGACCTCCTCGACCGCGACGTCGACCGCGTCCGCGGCCATCACCCGGTACGTCGTGTACTTGCCGCCGGCCACGATGACCAGGCCCGGCACCGGGTGGGCCACCGCGTGCTCCCGCGACAGCTTCGTCGTCGCGGCCGCCTTCGCCGCCAGCAGCGGGCGAAGACCGGCGTAGACGCCTTCGATGTCGTCGTGCGTGACCGGCGTGCGCAGCACCGCGTTGAGGTGCTCCAGCACGTAGTCGACGTCCGCGCGGCTCGCCGCCGGGTGCTCGCGGTCGAGGTCCCACTCGGTGTCGGTGGTGCCGACGAGCCAGTGCTTGCCCCACGGGATCACGAACAGCACGCTCTTCTCGGTGCGCAGGATCAGCCCGGTGTCGAGGTCGATCTTCTCCCGCGGCACCACCAGGTGGATGCCCTTGGACGCGCGCACCGTGAACGGCGCGGGGATCCCCGCCGCCTCGGACATGTCGTCGCTCCACACGCCCGTCGCCGCGATCACCGTGCGAGCCCGGACTTCGAACTCGACGCCGCTCTCGCGGTCCACGACCTTCGCGCCGACGACACGCTCGCCGTCACGCAGCAAGGACGTCACCCGGGCCCGGGTCAGCACCGAAGCGCCCTGCTCGGCCGCCGTCCGCGCGATGGTCATCGTGTGGCGGGCGTCGTCGACCTGGGCGTCGTAGTACTGGATCGCGCCGACCAGCGCGTCGTCGGCCAGGGCCGGCGCCGCCTTGAACGCGCCGCGCTTGGACAGGTGCCGGTGCCGCGGCAGGGCGCGGGCGCCGCCGAGCGTGTCGTACAGCGTGACGCCGGCGCCGATGTACCCGCGCTCCCACACCCGGTGCGTCAGCGGCACCAGGAACTTCACCGGCCGCACCAGGTGCGGGGCGAGGGTCTGCAGCAGCAGGCCGCGTTCCTTGAGCGCCTCGCGCACCAGCTTGAAGTCCAGCTGCTCCAGGTAGCGCAGGCCGCCGTGGATCAGCTTGGACGACCGGCTGGACGTCCCGGCGGCGAAGTCCCGCGCCTCGACCAGCGCGACGGACAGCCCGCGCGACGCCGCGTCGAGCGCGGCACCCGCGCCGGTCACTCCCCCGCCGACGACCAGCACGTCGACCTCTTCGCGGGCCAGCTTGCGCAGCGTTTCCGCGCGGTACAGCGGGGAAAGCGGTGTCACGGTGTTCCTCTTGGTCATTTCTTCACTCCACGTCTACCCAGTCGAGCGTGCGGCCGACGGCCTTCTGCCAGCCCGCGTAGCCCTCCGCACGCTGGTCGTCCGTCCACGACGGCTCCCAGCGCTTGTCCTCGTTCCAGTTCTGTTCCAGCTCGTCGGCCGACCGCCAGAAGCCGACGGCCAGCCCGGCCGCGTAGGCGGCGCCGAGCGCGGTGGTCTCGGCGACGACCGGCTTCGACACCGGCACGCCGAGGATGTCCGCCTGCAGCTGCATGCACAGCTCGTTCGCGGTGACGCCGCCGTCCACTCGCAACACGTCGAGCGTGACGCCGGAGTCGTTCTGCATCGCCTCGACGACGTCGCGGGTCTGGTAGCAGATCGCTTCCAGCGTCGCCCGGGCGATGTGCGCGTTGGTCGTCGCGCGGGTCAGGCCGACGATCGCGCCGCGCGCGTCGGAGCGCCAGTACGGCGCGAACAGGCCGGAGAACGCCGGGACGAAGTAGACGCCGCCGTTGTCCTCGACCTGGCGGGCCAGGCTCTCACTCTGCGCCGCGCCGCTGATGATGCCCAGCTGGTCGCGCAGCCACTGCACGGCCGAGCCGGTGACGGCGATCGAGCCTTCCAGCGCGTACACCGGCTTCTCGTCGCCGAACTGGTAGCACAGCGTCGTGAGCAGGCCGTGCTTCGAGCGGACCAGCTCGTGGCCGGTGTTGAGCAGCAGGAAGTTGCCGGTGCCGTAGGTGTTCTTGGCCTCGCCGGGCCGGAAGCAGACCTGCCCGACGGTGGCCGCCTGCTGGTCGCCGAGCACGCCGGCGATCGGGACCTCGCCGCCGAACGGGCCGCCGGTGCGGGTCGTGCCGAAGAAGCCCGGGTTCGACGACGGCCGGATCTTCGGCAGCATCCGGCGCGGCACGTCGAAGAACGACAGCAGCTCGTCGTCCCAGTCGAGGGTTTCGAGGTCCATCAGCATGGTGCGCGACGCGTTGGTCGGGTCGGTGACGTGGACGCCGCCGTCCGGGCCGCCGGTGAGGTTCCAGATGAGCCACGAGTCGGTGGTGCCGAACAGCGCGTCGCCCGCCTCGGCGGCTTCGCGGACGCCGTCGACGTTTTCGAGGATCCACTGCAGCTTGCCGCCGGAGAAGTACGTCGCGGGCGGCAGGCCGGCCTTGCGTCGGATGACCTCGCCCTTTCCGGAGCGCTCCAGCGCGGAGGCGATCCGGTCGGTGCGGGTGTCCTGCCAGACGATGGCGTGACCGTACGGGCGGCCGGTGCGGCGGTTCCACACGACGGTGGTCTCACGCTGGTTGGTGATGCCGAGCGAAGCCAGGTCGCCGGCGGTCAGGTTGGCCTTGTTGAGCGCGGTCGCGATGACCGAGCGGGTGCGTTCCCAGATCTCGGTGGCGTCGTGCTCGACCCACCCCGGCTTGGGCAGGATCTGCTCGTGCTCCAGCTGGTGGCGGGCGATCTCGTTGCCGCCGCGGTCGAAGATCATGAAGCGGGTGCTGGTGGTGCCCTGGTCTACGGCGCCGACGAAGTCAGGCATGGTGTTCCCCTTCTCAGGCAGCGGGCTCGAGGTCCTTGGTGGACACGGTGTCGAACTGGTCGGTCGGGAGGAACCGCTCGATCAGGTACTTGTAGATCGCACCGCCGATGACGGCGCCGAGGACCGGTGCCACGATCGGGATCCACCAATAGGGGTAGCCGTACTGGTCGGTGAACGCCGTGTCGTAGCCGGTGAGCCAGGACGCGAGCCGCGGGCCGAAGTCGCGGGCGGGGTTGATCGCGTACCCGGCGTTGGTGCCCCAGGCCATGCCGATGGCGACGACCAGGAAGCCGATGACGACCGGGGCGAGGTTGGCGCCGGGGGCGGTGTTGCGCAGGTCGGTGATGGCGAAGATCACCAGGGCGAGGATCGCGGTGCCGATGATCTGGTCGCGGAAGGCGCCCCAGTCACCCACCGGGAGCGTGCCGTTGCCCGGCAGCGTCGAGAAGACGCCCTGGGTCTTGATCGTCAGGCCGGGGTCCTTGGCGTTGAGGATCTCGGTGTAGTTCCAGCGCACGAGCATCGCGGCGAGGAACGCGCCGGCGGTCTGGGCCAGGGCGTAGGGAGCGACCTTGCGCCAGGAGAACCCCTTGAACACGGCGAGGGCCACGGTGATGGCCGGGTTGAGGTGCGCGCCACTCACCCGTGAAGCGACGTAGACACCGAGCGTGACGCCGATGCCCCACGCCCAGGCGATGCTGTCGTGGTCCCCGATGCCCGCGGCGGCGACCTGCGCCACCACCCCGCACCCGAACAGGATGAGGATCATCGTCCCCACGAACTCGGCGGCCATCTCGCCGGCGAGCCCGTGGGCCTTGAGGTTTCGCGCCATTGCTTCCTCCACAAAGGACCAGTTCCCCCTGGTTCCTCCAGCCAAGCCCGCCCGTCACAGCGGGTCAACGGAGGCCGGTCGGCATTGTCGAACGGGCGAAGACGATGTTCGACATTGTCGAATCGAGGCCGGTCGGGCTAGGGTCGCGAACGTGCCGGGTCCGATCCAGTCCATCGAGCGCGCCGCCGCGATCCTGCGGTTGCTGGCGCGCGGCTCGGGGCGTCTCGGCGTCGGCGAGATCGCCGAATCCCTCGAACTGGCCAAAGGCACGGCGCACGGCATCCTGCGGACGCTGCAGGGGGTCGGGTTCGTCGAGCAGGACCGCGACACGGGCAAGTACCAGCTCGGCGCCACGCTGCTGCACCTGGGCACGAGCTACCTGGACGTCAACGAGCTGCGCTCCCGCGCGATCAACTGGGCCGACGCGCTGGCGTCGCGCAGCGGCGAGGCCGTCCGGATCGGCGCGCCCCTGGAGGGCCGCGTGCTGGTCGTGCACCACGTGTTCCGCCCGGACGACAGCCTGCAGACCCTCGACGTCGGCACGCTGCTGCCCCTGCACGCGACGTCGCTGGGCAAAGTCCTGCTGGCCTACGACACGACGCTCGTGGCGTCCCACGACGCCTACACCCGCCGCACCCTGACCACCCCGACGGCGATCAAGCGCGCTTGTGCGAAGGTGCGCGAAGCGGGTTGGGCGGTGGAGAACGGCGAGATGATCTCGGGTGAAGCGGGCATCGCGGCCCCGATCCGCGGCCACGGCGGCATCGTCGTCGGCGCGATCGGCGTGTCGGGAGCGGCGGACCGCATCTGCGAGCCCGACGGCAGCCCCAACCCGAAGCTGCTCGGCCACGTCCGCGACGCGGCCCGCGCGGTGTCCCGCGACCTGGGCGCGTCCCGATGGTGACCCGGCCACCGCGCGGTGGCGGGGCCCAAGGCCCCGCCCGGAGTGGCCGACACGGCGCCTGCGGCAGCCGACACGGCGCGCCCCTCGACGTGTTGGCCACTCCGGGCAGCGAGTTGGCCGTTCCGGGCAGCGGGTTGGCCACTCCGGGCGGTGTGTTGGCCGCTGCCGGCGGTGTGTCGGCCGTTCCGGGACGCCGCGGTCGCCGGCCTCGTGCCCTGGCGGCCGCATCCTTGAGCGCGAGCAGCGCGCAGCGCCTGGCCACATCGCCGAGCCGGCGCGGTCACTCGAGTGTGCAGGAGGTGCGTCCGTGGTCCAGCGGTACGTGATGTCCATCGACCAGGGCACCACCTCGACCCGGTGCATCCTGTTCGACGCCCGCGGCCGGCTCGTGTCCGTCGTGCAGCGGGAGCACCAGCAGCACTTCCCGCGGCCCGGCTGGGTCGAGCACGACGCCACCGAGATCTGGCGCAACGTCGGCAGGATCGTCCCGCAGGCCCTCGCCGACGCCGGGGCGACCGCGGACCAGGTCGTCGGGCTCGGGATCGCCAACCAGCGCGAGACCACCGTCGTGTGGGACCGGCGCACCGGCAACCCCGTCGGGCGGGCGATCGTCTGGCAGGACACCCGCACCGACGCCATGCTCGAAGGGCTCGCCCGCGAGCCCGGCGCGGACCGCGTCCGGCAGCTGTGCGGCCTCCCCCTGGCCACCTACTTCTCCGCGCCGCGCATCCGCTGGCTCCTGGACCGCACGCCCGGCCTGCGCGAGCGCGCCGAGCGCGGCGACGTCCTCTTCGGCACCATCGAGAGCTGGCTGATCTGGAACCTCACCGGCGGCGCCGAGGGCGGCGTGCACGTCACCGACGTCACCAACGCCTCGCGCACCATGCTGATGAACCTGCGCACCCTGAACTGGGACGACGAGCTGCTCGACTTCTTCGACGTCCCGCGCGCGATGCTGCCGGAGATCCGCTCGTCGACCGAGGTGTACGGCACCACTTCGCGCGTGGTCCCCGGCATCCGGATCGCCGCCGCGCTCGGTGACCAGCAGGCGGCGCTGTTCGGCCAGACCTGCTTCGCGCCCGGCGAGGCGAAGTGCACCTACGGCACCGGCAGCTTCCTGCTGCTCAACACCGGCCCGACGCCGGTGCTGTCCACCCACGGCATGCTCACCACCGTCGGCTTCAAGATCGGCGACGAGCCCGCGGTGTACGCCCTGGAAGGCTCGATCGCCGTCACCGGGTCGCTGGTCCAGTGGTTCCGCGACGGCCTCGAACTGATCGGCAGCGCGCCCGAGATCGAGACCCTCGCCCGGACCGTCGACGACAACGGCGGCTGCTACATCGTCCCCGCGTTCTCCGGGCTGTTCGCGCCGCACTGGCACAGCGAAGCGCGCGGCGTGATCGCCGGGCTGACGTCCTACATCACCAAGGGCCACCTGGCGCGGGCGGTGCTGGAGGCGACCGGCTGGCAGACCCGCGAGGTCGTCGACGCGATGAACGCCGACTCGGGCCTGGCCCTCAAGACGCTCAAGGTCGACGGCGGGATGACCGCGGACAACCTGCTCATGCAGTTCGTCGCCGACGTCCTCGACGTGCCCGTCGTCCGGCCGATGGTGGCGGAGACGGTGTCGCTCGGCGCGGCCTACGCGGCCGGGCTGTCCGTCGGGTACTGGCCGGACCTGGAAGGCCTGCGGCGCAACTGGCACCGCGCCGGGCAGTGGCTGCCCGCGATGGACCCCACCCGCCGCACCACCGAATACGCGCACTGGCGCCAGGCCGTGGAGCTGACGTTCGGCTGGATGCGTCCCGGTCCGGCCGCCGTCGCCCCCGGCTCGGACCTGGTCGAGGTGCTGCTGGCCGACCACCGCCGGTTCGAGCAGCTCTTCCGCGACCTGCGCAACACCGAGGCCGACCACCCGGCCTTGGTCGCCGAACTGGCGTCGCTGCTGGTCGCGCACGCGACGGCGACCGAGCGGATCGTCCGCCCGGAGGATCCCGGCGGCTTGTTCGCCGACGACCTGCTGGCCGTCCTCGAACCCGGCGACTTCGAGAAGGCGTTGCAGCGCCTGGAGAACCTCGTCGACGCGCACGTCCGCGGCGAGGAACGCGGGCTGCTGAACGAGCTGCGCGCCACGATGTCCACATCGGACCGAACGGGTCTGGGACGCGCGTTCGCCGCGGAACGCCGCCGCCAGCTGGACCTCGGCAGCGGCGACGCCGCGCACATCCGGGAACTCGGCGACCGGCTGCGCCTCTAGGCGGCTTCCAGGACGAAGAACAGGAAGGTCGGGAAGGTGTCGAGGATCGGGAAGTCCTCGGGGTACACCTCGCGGGCCTCCGGCACGGGATGCGGTTCATCGATGACGGCGATCCGGAAGCCGGCCGCGGTGAAGGCGTCGGTCATCGCGTGCAGCGGCTTGTTCCAGAACGTCATGCTGCAGGTCCGCCCCTGCAGGACGAACTCGTCGGTCCAGGTGTAGCGCTCGAAGTAGTCCGGCCGGAGACCTTCCGCGCGGTGCGTGAGGTTGACCATCATCGGGTGGTTGACCGACGCGATGAGCCGCCCGCCGGTCCGGAGCACCCGGTGCAGCTCGGCCAGCGTCAGCGTCCAGTCCTCCAGGTAGTGCAGCACCAGGGACGCCATGACGTCGTCGAAGGCGTCGTCGGGGAAGGGCAGCGGGTCGGCCAGGTCGGCGACCCGCAGGTCCGCGTCGTCACCGAGCCGCTGCCGCGCCTGGGCCACCATCCCGGCGCTCCGGTCGGAGCCGGTCACCAGCGCACCTCGGTCGCGCAGCGCCGCGAACAGCGGACCCGAGCCGCAGCCGGCGTCGAGGATCCGCCGTTCGGCCACGTCTCCCGCGAGGGCCAGGGCAGCGGGCCGTTCGTAGTAGGCGTTCATCAGGCTGGTCTCGTTCTCGACCGAATAAGTCTCGGCGAAACCGTCGTAGTCACTCGCTTCCTGAGCCATCCGGCCCATCCTGGCACGAACCGTTCAGAGGTAGCCGGGGAACGGATCGGCGCCGAAGAACACCGCGCCCGCGCCCTCGTACACGCCTTCGGTGAGGAACGCGTGCTGCGGCACGACAGCAGCGTCGCGCAGGTACCTCTGCAGCGGATGGTCGGTGTCGATCGCGGCGGTGCCGCCGAGGGTGAACGCGGCCCGGACGACGTCGTGGCCGACCCGCGCCGCGTGCGCCGCCGCGAGCCGGAGCAGGCTCACCTGCTCCGGACCGGGTGTGCCGGACAACGCCGTCTCGTAGACCTCTTCGGTGGCTTCGTAGAAGAACGCGCGCACCGAGCGGAGGTCCGCTTCGGCCTTCGCGAGAGCGATCCTCGCGTACGCGCGGTCGGCGAGCTTCGGGCCGCCGGTGAGCCCGGCACGGCCCGCCCCGAACCCGGTCACGTGGTTCAGCGCGGCGCGGGCGATGCCGAGGTTCACCACCGCGAGCACCTGGGCGGCGTAGGCGAGCACGGGGTAGCGGTAGAGGGGCTCGTCGACGGTCGCGCCGCCACCGCGGACGAACGTCCACTCGGCCGGGACGACGACGCCGTCCACCCGCAGGTCGTGGCTGCCGGTGCCCCGCAGCCCGACGGCGTCCCACGTGTCGACGACCTCGACCTGCGACGCCGGCAGGACGGCGGTGCGCGGCCGCCCGGACGAGCCGTCCCCGATTCCGACACCCAGGTAGTCCGCCGCGAGGCTGCCGCTGGCCAGGCGCCACCGGCCGCGGACCCGGAAGCCGCCCGGGACCTCTTCGGCGGGCTGCACCGGGAAGAGCGCGCCGGCGAACACGAGGTCCGGGCTGTCGGCGTAGAGCCGCGCCTGGGTTTCCGGCGGCAACGCGGCCAAGTAGACGCCCGACGAGCCGAAACCGGCGACCCAGCCGGCCGAGCCGTCCACTTCGGACATCCGCTCGACCATGCGGAGGAACTCCGCGGGCGGCAAGGCGTCACCGCCGAAGCGGCGCGGCGTGGCCGCCCGGTAGAACCCGGCGAGCTTGAACTTGTCGACGACGTCGCGGGGGATGTGCCGCAACCGCGTGAACTCCCCGGCGCGCCGGGCCACTTCCGTCAACGCCGCCTCGAAGGCCGGCGTGCTCCCCCAGTCCGACGCCATCGGGTCATCGTAGAGGCACCGGGCCCCGGCCGGATCAGGAACCGGGGTCCGGAGCCGGGATTCCCTCCGGCACCGAGCTGCCCAGGCAGGCGCGTACGCGCGACGCGAAGAGGTCGTACCGCGTGGCCATCCGCGCGGTGGGACGGCGGATCGGCTCGCGCGCGGACACCGGGCCGAGCTGCTCGCCGTCGCGGAACTGTTCCCGGGTGATGTCGAGTTCCAGGCCGCTGGGCAGGCGATTCCAGTAGTGCAGGCCGGCGCGCTCACCGTCGCGCCGGAACACCTCCGAGCAGAGCAGGACGCCGCCGAGGAGTTCCGCCACGGCCATCGCGGTGACGCTGCAGTGCCCGGCGGCGGGATTCGCCGCGTCCCACGTGTCGGACGGATCGCACGTCCGCTCGTCCCAGGAAAGCCGGAACGCGACCTCCAGCTCCGTCAACGACCACACAGCTGTCATCCGTCCTCCGGCTCGAGTCACCGCAACACTACCGCCGGACCCGAGGTAACGAAACGATAACGGCCGAATCGCGGTTTGAACCGGCCCCGGCTCACGGCCGTTTCAGCCAATGCCGGAACCAGTGGCGCCGGGCGCGGTCCCCGACAACCGCGTGCGATGCCACTCCCCCGGGTTCCGCGCGTTCTCCCAGCCGGGCACGCAGCTTTCTCCGCCGTGCCCGGAAAACCTAACGAGGTGAACAACTCCATGTCCCGATCCCCCGCCACGGGCCGGCACCGCGTCTCCCGCAGAACGAAGATCGCCACCGGCGGTCTCGCTCTCGCGATCGCCGTCGGCGGCATCGTCGTCGCGACCACCGCCGGCAAGACCGGTGAAGCCAGCGCCGACCCCGCCGACCCGTCGTTCTTCCTGGACATCGCGAAGGTCCCCGCCGGCAACTTCGTGAACAAGGCGCTGCAGCAGAAGGGCGCGCGCGGCACGTTCACGGTGAACTGCGGCCGCAACGAGAACGGCCACTTCAACCCCGACAACTTCATCGCGCAGCCGGGTATCCGCAACGGCGCCCAGCACCTGCACGACTACGTCGGCAACCTCTCCACCAACGCCGACTCGAACAACAAGAGCCTGTCGAAGGCCGGCACCACCTGCCGCAACGGCGACAAGTCCGCCTACTTCTGGCCCGTCGTGCGCATCGACACCGGCGAGGAAGAGGAAGCCGAGGCGAACCCGCCCGCCAGCGTGCCGGCGAGCGATCGCGCGGGCGCCGCCAAGGACAACGCGTCCACGCAGGTCGACTGCCCGGACGTCGCGAGCCAGCTGCCCGAAGACGTCCCCGACCAGGCGATGGACGAGGTGAACCGCAACCTCACGCTGATCGACCAGCAGATCGACGAGGCGAACAAGCGGATCGCCAAGGGTGACCTGAAGACGCCGCAGGACGTCCAGAACGCCGTCGTCGGCCCGCTCAAGGACAAGCGGACCGCGGTGCTCGACCGGATCGCCATCGCGATCGGGCGCACGGCGGCCAAGCCGACGAACCTCGGCGGGCTCGCCGCGTGCGCGCTCAAGCAGGGCGGCCAGGGCGGCCTCGACAACGGCGGCCAGGCCAGCAACGGCGACAAGAACGCCTCGGCCGGCCAGAAGCAGCAGAAGCAGACCGACGGCGCGGCCGCGGAACTGCCCGGTGTGAACGACAAGAACGAGGTCGCCGGCAACGACGGCGAGATCCAGCGCGTCCAGTCCGCCACCATCACGTTCACCAGCGGTGGCGCGCGGAAGGTCGTGGCGATGCCGCAGTTCCTGCGCATCCTCTACGGCGACGCCAAGCAGAGCACCAACGGCCCGGCCAACGCCCGGGCGAGCTGGACCTGCACCGGCTTCGAAGACCGGCTGACCGACCACTACCCGATCTGCCCGGCCAACAGCAAGGTCGAGCGGATCCACGCCTTCCCGAACTGCTGGGACGGCAAGAACATCGACAGCACGAACCACCGCACGCACATCGTGTTCGCCGACCAGCAGGGCAAGTGCCCGCAGGGCTTCAAGAACGTGCCGCAGCTGGTGATCAAGCTCGTCTACAACATCCCGCACGACATCCAGGTCAAGGGCCAGTACAAAGTGGACGCTTTCCCGCAGGAGAGCCACAACCCCCGCTCGGACCACGACGACTTCGCCAACGTCATGGGCCAGTGCCTGATGAACCAGGTCGTCAAGTGCATCAACAGCGGCCGCAAGTGCTCGCAGTGACCCACTGAAAAGCCGTGAATGGCCCCTTGAGGGACTCAGCGTCCCTCAAGGGGCCATTCACGGCTTTCGGACTACGACGCCGCGCGGCGCTTGGTCCAGATGTCGTAGGCCACCGCGGCCAGCAGGACGACGCCCTTCACCAGCATCACCCGCTCGCTCGGGGCACCGATCAGGGACATGCCGTTGTTGATGACCGCCATGATCAGGCCGCCGGTGATCGCGCCGACCACCTTGCCGACGCCGCCCTGCACCGCCGCGCCGCCGATGAACGCCGCCGCGATCGCGTCCAGCTCGTAGTTGATGCCCGCCGTCGGGCCCGCCTGGTTGAGCCGGCCCGCGAAGATGATCCCCGCCAGGGCCGCCAGCACGCCCATGTTGACGAAGATCCAGAACGTCACCGACTTGACCTTGACGCCCGAGAGCGTCGCGGCCTGCAGGTTGCCGCCGACGGCGTAGATGTGCCGGCCGAACACCGACTTCCCGGCCACCAGCGAGTACCCGAGCACCAGCGCCGCCAGCAGGATCAGCACCCACGGCAGGTTCTTGAACCGGGCCAGCTGCACCACCAGCGCGAGCACGATCACCGCGACACCGGCGATCTTCAGCACGAAGATCGCGAACGGGTCGACGTCCTGGCCGTAACCCAGCCGCGCCGAGCGCTTGCGCCACTGGGTGAACACGATCCCGGCCACGGCGGCGACGCCGGCGAGCAGCGAGACCAGGTCGGCGCCGCCCAGCGGGCCGAGCGCGATGTTGCCCAGGTAGCCGTCGGTGAAGCCGTTCGACAGCGTGCGGATCGTGTCCGGGAACGGGCCGATGCCCTGGTTGCCCAGCACCGTCAGGGTCAGCGCGCGGAACACGAGCATCCCCGCCAGCGTCACGATGAACGCCGGGATCCCGAAGTAGGCGACCCAGTAGCCCTGCCAGGCGCCGATCACCGCGCCGACGACGAGCGTGATCAGCACCGCCCAGAACCACGGCAGGTGCCAGTTCACCATCAGCACGGCCGACACCGCGCCGGTCACCGCGACGACCGACCCGGCGGACAGGTCGATGTGCCCGGAGATGATCACCAGGATCATCCCGATCGCGAGGATCAGCACGTAGGAGTTCTGCACGATGATGTTGGAGATGTTCTGCGGTTCCAGCAGCGCGCCACCGGTGAGCACCTCGAACAGCACCACGATCAGCGCGAACGCGACGTAGATGCCGCTCTGGCGCGGGTTGATCGAGATCCGCCGGGCGGAGTGCTCGACCGGGGGCGCGTCGGGCCGCGCTTCGGTCGTGGTCATTCCCGTTCCTTCGTCATGTACTGCATGAGCAGTTCCTGGGTGGCTTCCGCACGGGTCGCCTGGCCGGTGATGCGCCCGGCCGAGAGCGCGTAGATCCGGTCGCAGAGCCCGAGCAGCTCCGGCAGCTCGGAGGAGATGACCAGCACGGCCTTCCCCTGCGCGGCCAGTTCGTTGATGATCGAGTAGATCTCGAACTTCGCGCCGACGTCGATGCCGCGGGTCGGCTCGTCGAGGATCAGCACGTCCGGGTCCGTGAAGATCCACTTGGCCAGCACGACCTTCTGCTGGTTGCCGCCGGAGAGCTTCCCGGTCACGCTCTGCACGGTCGGCGCCTTGATCCGCAGGTCCCGGCGGAACCCGTTGGCCGTGTCGTGCTCGGCGTGCTCGTTGACCCAGCCCCGCCTGGCGAGCTTGCCCAGCCCCGCCGCGGACACGTTGCGCTGGATGTCCTCGATGAGGTTGAGCCCGTAGCGCTTGCGGTCCTCGGTGGCGTAGGCGATGCCGTGCCGGACGGCGTCACGCACCGACCGGACGTCGATCTCCTCGCCGTGCTTGAACACCCGCCCCGTGATGTCCTTGCCGTAGGAGCGGCCGAACACGCTCATCGCGAGCTCGGTGCGGCCGGCGCCCATCAGCCCGGCCAGCCCGACGACCTCACCGCGGCGCAGGCTGAGGTTCGCGTGGTCGACGACCACCCGGCCCGCCTGCGTCGGGCTGTGCACCGTCCAGTCCTCGATCCGCAGCACCTCGTCCCCGATGTCCGGTTCCCGGGGCGGGAACCGGTGTTCGAGGTCGCGCCCGACCATCCCGGTGATGATGCGTTCCTCGGTCAGGCCGGCCGCGTCGAGGGTGTCGATCGTGCGGCCGTCGCGCAGGATCGTGACGGTGTCGGCGATCGCCGTCACCTCACCGAGCTTGTGCGAGATGATCACGCACGTGACGCCGTCGGACCGCAGCTCGCGCAGCAGGTCGAGCAGGTGCGCCGAGTCCTCGTCGTTGAGCGCCGCGGTCGGCTCGTCGAGGATGAGCAACCGGACCTCTTTGGACAGTGCCTTGGCGATCTCGACGAGCTGCTGCTTGCCGACACCGAGGTCCCGCACCGGCGTCACCGGGGCCTCCGCGAGGCCGACGCGCCGCAGGAGCGCGCCGGCCTCGTGGTTGGTGCGGTTCCAGTCGATCCAGCCCCGCTTGTCGCGTTCGTTGCCGAGGAAGATGTTCTCCGCTATCGAGAGCTGCCCGCACAGCGCGAGCTCCTGGTGGATGATCACGATTCCGCGCCGCTCACTGTCGCGCACCGAACCGAACTCGCACCGCTGCCCGTCGAAGTGGATCTCGCCGTCGTACGTCCCGTGCGGGTAGACGCCGGAAAGCACCTTCATCAAGGTGGACTTCCCGGCGCCGTTCTCCCCGCAGATCGCGTGGATCTCGCCGCTGTTCACGGAAAGGGTGACGTCCGACAGCGCCTTGACCCCGGGGAAGGTCTTGGTGATCCCGCGCATGCCGAGCAGTTCGGTCATTTCAGCTGACCTGCCGTGTAGTAGCCGGAGTCGACGAGCTCCTTCTGGTAGTTGGCCTTGTCCACGGTCACCGGCTGCAGCAGGAACGACGGGACGACCTTCTTGCCGTTGTCGTAGTCGGTGGTGTTGTTGACCTCGGGCTTGCCGCCCTTGAGCACGGCGTCGGCCATCTTCACCGTGGTGTCGGCGAGGATGCGGGTGTCCTTGAAGACCGTCGAGTACTGCTCGCCGGCGATGATCGACTTGACCGACGCGACCTCGGCGTCCTGCCCGGTGACCACCGGGTACGGCTGGCCGGCGGTGCCGTAGCCGTTGCTCTTCAGCGCCGAGAGGATGCCGATCGACAGGCCGTCATACGGCGAAAGCACGCCCGCGACCTTCGCGCCACCGGTGTAGGTCTTGGTGAGCAGGTCTTCCATCCGCCGCTGGGCGGTGGCCGGGTCCCAGCGCAGGATCGCCGCGCGGGCGAAGTCCGTCTGGGTGCTCTTGACGACCAGCTTGCCGCTGTCCATCAGGGGCTTGAGCACGGACATCGCGCCGTTGAAGAAGAACGTCGCGTTGTTGTCGTCGGGCGAACCGGCGAACAGCTCGACGTTGAACGGACCGGCGCCGGTGCCGAGGCCCTTGACCAGCGAGTTCGCCTGCTCGACGCCGACCTTGAAGTTGTCGAAGGTGGCGTAGTAGTCGACGTTCGGCGAGTTGCGGATCAGCCGGTCGTAGGCGATGACCGGGATCTTGCGGTCGGCCGCCTCCTGCAGCTGCGTGGTGATCGCGGTGCCGTCGATCGAGGCGATGACCAGTAGCTTCGCACCCTTGGTGATCTGGTTCTCGATCTGGTTGACCTGCGTCGGGATGTCGTTCTCGGCGTACTGCAGGTCGACCTTGTAGCCGAGCTTCTCCAGCGCGGACTTGATGTTGTCACCGTCGTGGATCCAGCGCTCCGACGACTTGGTCGGCATGGTGACGCCGACCAGGCTGCCCGCCGCGCCACCGGCGCCGGCGGCCGGCGCCTGGTCGGCGGTCTTCTGGCTCGAGCCGCACGCCGAGAGCGTGAGCACGAGCCCCGCGGCGGCGATCCCCGCCATTGTCCTGGTGAACTTCATTGTTCCTTTTCCTTTCTCAGAAGCCTCTTCAGAAGCCTTGTGCGAGCCGGTAATACGCTTGGTTCCAGCGAATGCGGTCGGCGAAGCCGTGCGGCGTGGTGTCCTTGTCGATCACCAGCAGCTCGACGCCGAGCAGGTTCGCGAAGTCGCGCAGCGTCTCGGTGCCCACGGCCTGGGTGAGCACCGTGTGGTGCGGGCCGCCCGCGGTGATCCACGACTCCGCGGACGTCGCCAGGGTCGGCGCGGGCTGCCACACCGCCCGCGCGACCGGCAGGTTCGGCAGCGGCTCGTCGGGCGGGACGACGTCGATCTCGTTGGCCACGAGCCGGAACCGGTCGCCGATGTCGACCAGGCCGAGGGTGACGCCGGGCCCGGGGGCGGCGTCGAACACCAGCCGCACCGGGTCCTCGCGGCCACCGATGCCCAGCGGGTGGATCTCGCACGACGGCGTCGCGGCGGCGATGCTCGGGCAGACCTCCAGCATGTGCGCGCCGAGGATCTTCGGCGTGCCCGGCCCGAAGTGGTAGGTGTAGTCCTCCATGAACGACGTCCCGCGCCCGGTGCCGGTGCCCATCGCCTTGACCGCGGCGAGCAGCGCGGACGTCTTCCAGTCGCCCTCGCCGCCGAAGCCGTAGCCGTCGGCCATCAGCCGCTGGACCGCCAGGCCGGGCAGCTGCCGGAGGCCGCCGAGGTCCTCGAAGTTCGTCGTGAAGGCGCCGAACCCGCCGTCGTCGAGGAACTTCCGCAGGCCGGCCTCGATCTTCGCCGCGTAGCGCAGCGACTCGTGCCGCGCTCCCCCGGCGGCCAGCTCACCGGCGACGGTGTAGTCCTCGGCGTACCGCTCCAGCAGGTCATCCACGGTGTCCTTTTCGGACACGGCGTCCACGATTTCGACCAGGTCGTTGACGCCGTAGGTGTTGACCGAGACGCCGAAGCGCAGCTCGGCCTCGACCTTGTCCCCCTCGGTGACCGCGACGTCGCGCATGTTGTCGCCGAACCGGGCCAGGCGCAGGTTCCGCAGGTGGCCGGCGCCGATCGCGGCGCGCGCCCACGCGTCGATCCGGGCGACGACGGCGGGATCGGTGACGTGCCCGGCCACGGTCTTGCGCGGGACGCCGAGGCGGGTCTGGATGAACCCGAACTCGCGGTCGCCGTGCGCGGCCTGGTTGAGGTTCATGAAGTCCATGTCGATCGTGGACCACGGCAGTGCTTCGTTGAGCTGGGTGTGCAGGTGCAGCAACGGCTTGCGCAGCGCGTCCAGCCCGGTGATCCACATCTTCGCCGGTGAGAAGGTGTGCATCCAGGCGATCACGCCGACACACGCGGCGTCGGCGTTGGCCTCCTGCAGCACCCGCCGGATCGAGGAGGCCTCGGTCAGCACCGGCTTGCCGACGATCTCGGCCGGCAGCCCGCCGGCGCCCGCCAGGAGCTGCTGGATGCGCAGGGACTGGCCGGCGACCTGCTCGAGGGTCTCCTCGCCGTAGAGCGCCTGGCTCCCGGTCAGGAACCAGAGCTGGGGTTTGGCCGCGGAAGTCATCGTTCTCCTCATCGAGATCAGTGCTGGCCGTAGACGTTCTGGTACCGGGCGTAGAGCCGGTCGACGTCCTCGGGCGGCAGGGGTTCGGGCGTGCCGAGCTCGAAGGCCTTGTGCACGGTGCGGGCGACGTCCTCGACCATCACGGCCGCCTTGACGGCGTCGCGGGCGGTGCGGCCGACGGTGAACGGGCCGTGGCTGCGCATCAGCACCGCTTTCGAGCGGCTGGCGCGCAGGGTCTCGACGATGCCGCGGCCGATCGAGTCGTCGCCGATCAGCGCGAACGGGCCGACCGGGACGTCGCCACCGAACTCGTCGGCGATCATCGTGAGCACGCACGGGATCGGCTCGCCGCGCGCGGCCCACGCGGTGGCGTAGGTCGAGTGCGTGTGGACGACGCCGCCGATCTCCGGCATGTGCCGGTAGACGTAGGCGTGCGCGGCGGTGTCGGACGACGGCGCGAACTCGCCGTGCACCAGTTCGCCGTGCAGGTCGGTGACGACCATGGTGTCCGCGGACAGGTCGTCGTAGGACACCCCGGACGGCTTGATGACCATCAGGTCCCGGCCGGGCACCCGCGCCGAGACGTTGCCCGCGGTCCAGATGACCAGCGCGTTGCGGGTCAACTCGCCGTGCAGGCTCGCCACGGTCTCCCGCAGTTCCGCGACGGTGTCGAGGACTTCACCGGTCAGGGACATCAGGACCGTCCTTTCGCGACGGCTCGGCGGCGGGCGGCGAGGCGGTGCATGACGTCGTTGGCACCACGGCCGAAGTAGTCGTGCAGGGTGGTGTACTCGGCGTAGAGCTCGTCGTAGGCCGTGACGTGCGCGGGCACCGGCCGGTAGACGGCGGAGCGGGCCGAGCCCATCGCCCCGGCGGCCGCGCGGATGTCCGGGTACGCCCCGGCCGCGACGGCGGCGTGGATCGCGGAGCCGAGCGCGGGTGCCTGCGCCGAGCCGACGACCGACAGGGGGAGGTCGGTGACGTCGGCGTAGATCTGCATCAGCAGGGCGTTTTTCGTCAGCCCGCCCGCGACGATCAGCTCGGTGATCGGGATGCCGGCTTCGGTGAACGTCTCGACGATCTTGCGGGTGCCGAACGCGGTGGCCTCCAGCAGCGCGCGGTAGACGTCCTCGGCGCGGGTGGCCAGGGTCTGCCCGACGACCACGCCGGAGAGGTCGTGGTCGACCAGCACCGAGCGGTTGCCGCTGTGCCAGTCCAGCGCGAGCAGGCCGTGTTCGCCGATCTCCTGCTGAGCGGCGAGTCGGGTGAGCTGGTCGTGGCTCTCGTGGGCGAAGTGCTCGGCGAACCAGCCGAAGATGTCGCCGACGCCGCTCTGGCCGGCTTCGTACCCCCACAGCCCGGGCACGATCCCGCCGTCGACGACCCCGCACATGCCGGGCACCTCGCGCAGTTCGGCGCCGTTCACGACGTGGCACGTCGAGGTGCCCATGATCGCGACGAGCTGCCCGGGGTCGACGGCTCGCGCGGCGGGTGCGGTGACGTGCGCGTCGACGTTCCCGACGGCGACCGCGATGCCCTCGGGCAGTCCGGTCCACGCGGCCGCTTCGGCGGTGAGGCCGCCCGCCCGGACGCCGAGCTGCCCGAGCGGGTGGTCCAGCTTGTCGGCCACGAAGGACTCGAACCCGGGCGCGAGTTCGCGGAGGAAGTCGCGCCCGGGGTACTGGCCGTCCTGCAGGATGCCCTTGTAGCCGGCCGTGCACGCGTTGCGGACGTACGTCCCGGTCAGCTGCCAGACGATCCAGTCGGCCGCCTCGACCCAGTGCCGCATCGCCGCGTAGACGTCCGGCGCCTCTTCGAACACTTCGAGGCCCTTGGCGAACTCCCACTCCGAGGAGATCAGCCCGCCGTAGCGCGGCAGCCACTTCTCGCCGCGCGCCCGGGCCAGCTCGTTGATCCGGTCGGCCTGCGGCTGGGCGGCGTGGTGGCGCCAGAGTTTGACGTAGGCGTGCGGGTTTTCCTCGAACCCGGGCAGCTCGCACAGCGGCGTTCCGTCCACTGTGGCCGGAACCATCGTGCAGGCGGTGAAGTCGGTGGCGACGCCGAGCACGTCGGCGGGGTCGGCGCCGGCCGCGGCCAAGGCGGCGGGGACGGCGGTGCGCAGCACGTCGACGTAGTCCGAGGGCACCTGCAGCGCCCACTCCGGTGGCAGCGCCCGCCCGGTCGCCGGGAGCTCGCGGTCGACGACGCCGTGGCGGTACTCCGACACCGCGCTGCCCAGCTCGGCGCCGTCCCGCACACGGACGACGACCGCGCGCCCGGAGAGCGTGCCGAAGTCGATGCCGACGACGAGGGGATCTGCTGACACTGCCGGTTCACTTCCTTCTGTTAGCGTTAACAACCACGGCTGAAGCCATCGCGTCCGGTGACGCCGGCGCTATCGCGGCCCGGTGCTCTCGCGCACGATCAGCTCGGGCGCGACCAGGGCGCGGTCGTGCCGGTCGCCACCGCTCATCCGGGCGGCCAGCAGGCCGAACGTGCGCCGCCCCAGCTCGATGAAGTCCTGCCGGACCGTGGTCAGCGGGGGCGTGAAGTACGCCGCTTCGGGGACGTCGTCGAAGCCCGCGACGCGGACGTCGCGCGGCACCGAGATCCCGGCCTCGGCGAACGCGCGCAGCAGGCCGAGGGCCATCTGGTCGTTGCCGGCGAACACCGCGTCCAGGTCTTTCTCCCCGGCGAGCACCCGGCCCGCGTCGTAGCCGGAGCGCGAACTCCAGTCGCCGCGGACGACCTCGGGGACCGGGGCGCCGTGCCGTTCGAGGGTTTCGCGCCAGCCGACCTCGCGGTCGCGGGACTCCAGCCAGTCCTCCGGCCCGGCGACGTGCCAGACCGTGCGGTGCCCCAGGGCGAGGAGGTGTTCGGTGGCGCGACGGGCGCCGTCGCGCTGGTCGACGGCGATCACCGGGACCGGCGCGTCGTCCCCGCCGCCCACGGCGACGAGCGGGATGTCGGCGGGCGCGGCGTCCAGCGCCCGCCCGGCCGTGACGTGCGGGGCGATGACGATGATGCCTTCGACCGCCTGGCCGCGCAGGTTCTCGACGGCGTCCGCGATCGACGACCGGCCGGGGCGGCTGACGCTGGAGATCGTGATGGCGAACCCGGCTTCGCGGGCGGCGTTCTCGATGCCGTAGAGCGTGCTGGCCGGACCGTACAGATTGGACTCGAGGGCGAGCACGCCGAGGGTGCCGGTGCGTCCGGTGACCAGCGCGCGGGCGGCGGAATTGGGGCGGTAGCCCAGTTCCTCGATCGCGGCGAGCACCCGGGCGCGGGTCGCGGGCCGCACCGGGCCGGTCCCGTTGATCACCCGGGACACGGTCATGTGCGACACCCCGGCCCGCCCCGCGACGTCGGTCAGGCTCGGTTGCCGCGCCGCGTTCAGGGGCCCGCCGGGGCGGGATCGTTCGGCCACCGACTGCCCCTTTCGTCCACATCGGCGTGGTGCCCATCACTCGTTCAGGTGACGGCGAGGAGTCAGTGTTAGCGATAACACTCGTCCGGTCAAGTCCGGCCCACGTAACGGTCTCGTCACGCGGGCCGGGCGTCCACCGGGGATTTCGACGCGTTCGACCAGCGGTTTCGGTGAACGACTCACCGACGGTCAACCCGCGACGCCGGTGTTCAGAGCCGCGACGCCGGTGTTCAAAGCGGCGACCGACGTGTTCAGACCGGTAACCCGCGTGACTCGGGCCCGGCCATGCGAGCCACGGCTCTGGTCACCCGAATCCCGGGCCCCGACCGCGCGGATCGCGGGGGCGGGCCATGCGAGTCACGGCTACAGCGTCAGGGTGGCGGCGACCGGGAGGTGGTCGGAGCCGGTCGCGGGGAGCGTCCAGGACGCCACCGGCCGGACGCCGGTCACGAAGATCTGGTCGATCCGGGCCAGCGGCAGCGAGGCCGGCCAGCTGAAGCCGAAGCCGTCGCCGACCTCGGCCTGGGCCGACTGCATCCGGCTCGTGACCGGGGTGAGCGCGCGGTCGTCGGTGGTCCCGTTGAAGTCGCCGACGAGCACCTTGCGGGGCGCGGTTTCGGCCACCAGAGCGTCGGAGAGCAGGCCGAGCGCCGCGTCCCGGCTGTTCGCCGTGAAGCCCGAGTCGACCCGGACCCGCACCGACGGCAGGTGCGCCACGTACACCGCGACCGGCCCTTGTGGACTGTCCACTGTGGTCCGCAGGGCTCGCGTCCACGGCATGATCGCCACCGGCTCGGTGTCGTGGATCGGGTAGGTGCTCCAGATCCCGACGGTCCCCTGCACCGAGTGGTGCGGGTACGCGGCGGCGAGCGCGTCCTCGTACTTCGGCACCTCGGACCGCTTCAGCTCCTCCAAGGCGATCACCTGTGCGCCCGACGCGGCCAGCGAACGCGCGGTGCCCGCCGGGTCCGGGTTCTCGTCGTTCACGTTGTGCGAGACGATCGTGAAGTCACCGCCACTCCCTCGCTTGTCGAACAACCGCCCGCCGAACGACACCCCCCAGACGAGCGCGGGCAGCAGCAACGCCACCAACGCGAGCGCCGAACGCCGGATCAGGGCCGCCACGAGCAGCGGGACCACGAGCAACCCGGTCCACGGCAGGACCGTCTCCAGCAGCGAGCCGGCGTTGCCCGCCCAGTTCGGCACCAGCGGGTGCGCGAGCAGCAGCACCGCCGTCAGCGCGGCGAGCACCGCGATCACCCGGCCGCATCGCCAGGGCCCGGGACGACGCCCCGGCGCGGGCGGCACGGTGATCGGCTCGGTCACCGCGGTCATCGGGTCGCCGCCGGGAGTTCCCGCTGGATCGCGGCGATGAGCGTCTCGCTGGTGGCCAGCGCGGCCTGCAGCCCGGCCGACGGGGTTCCGCCGGGGCTCTGGTGCAGCACGACCCCGAGGATCAGCGCGCCGCTCGAGGACCGGGCCGCCCACATCAGGGCCCCGCCGGCCGCGGTCGACGAGCCCGTCTTCAGCCCGATCACGCCGGAGCGGCCGAGCAGGGTGTTCGTGTTGAGGACCGTGCCGGGCACGCCGTCGACCTTGAGACTCGGGGTCGCGACGATCGCCCGGACGGTGTCGTCCTTCATCACCTCGCGGGCGAGCCGCAGCTGGTCCTCGGCGGTGCTCGTCGTCGAATCCTCGACGCCGCTGGCCCCGGTGTAGGTGGTGCCGGTCATGCCGAGCGCCTTCGCCTCGCGGTTCATCTTCGCGACGAACGCGTCCTGGCTGCCGGCGTCCCACCGGGCCAGCAGGCGGGCGACGTTGTTGCCGGACGGGATGAGCATCAGGGCCAGCAGGTCGCGTTCGCTGACGGTGCGGCCCGCGCGCACCGGCGCGGTCGACTCTTCGGCGGACGTCGACTCGGCTTCGGCCTGCTCGTCGACGGTGATCCGCGGCCCGGCGTCACCCGGGGCGAGCGGGTGGTCCTTGAGCACCACGTAGGCAGTCATCACCTTCGTGACGCTGGCGATCGGCACCGGCGTCCGCTCTCCGCGGCTGCCGAGGGTGCCCAGGCCCTGGACTTCGGCGCTCGCCTGGCCCTGCGCGGGCCACGGCAACGGCAGCTCGACGGCCGGCCGGGCGGGACTCGCCCGCCCCGCCACCGACGGCGGGAAGACCACCCAGCAGGTCGCGGCGAGCGCCACCGCCCCCGCGGCGGCGAAGCCACCCGCTACGGGCGGGATGCGAAAGCGGGCCATGGATCTCCTCCGGGTGCCGGGGTGCGCTGGTCGAGCGCACACCGATCACTCTGTCCGGAGAAGATCGCCGTCCCGTCGGGGTTGTTCGACAGGTCTGAACCAGAAGTGTCTTGGTTCTGTACCAAAGTTGGCGCGGGAGGCCCTCCGCCGCGCGCACGGCGGAGGGCCCGCCCCGCACCGCGCGCTCAGCTCACGTGGACGTAGTCCACGACGAGCTGCTGCGGGAACTGGGTGCTGCCGTCGGGGTCGCCGGGCCAGTAGCCGCCGACCGCCAGGTTGAGGATGAGGAAGAACTCGTGGTTGAACGCCCACTGGTTGCCGCCGACGTCGGCGGGCGTGCGGGTCTGGTAGGCGTTCCCGTCGACGGACCAGACGATCTTGTCCGTGGACCAGTCGATCGCGTAGGTGTGGAAGTCGTCGGAGAAGTTCGGCCCGCTGTAGGGGGCGCCGCTCCCGGCCGAGCCGGAGTAGCCGGGGCCGTGGATCGTGCCGTGCACCGTGTTCGGCTCGAACCCGACGTTCTCCATGATGTCGATCTCGCCGCAGTTGGGCCAGCCGGCGCTGCCGATGTCGGTGCCGAGCATCCAGAACGCGGGCCACATGCCCTGCCCGCGCGGCAGCTTCATCCGGGCTTCGATGTGCCCGGAGGACGCGGCGAACTTGCCGGAGCTGTTGAGCCGCGCCGAGGTGTACTCGCAGGGGCCGTACCAGCAGTTGTTCCCGCTGCTTTCCTTCTTCGCGGTGATCACGAGGTGGCCTTGGCCGTCGAGCGCCGCGTTGGCGGTGCCGTCGGTGTACCACTGCCGTTCGTGGTTGTTGACGTTGTCCCCGGTCTCGTGGCCCCACTTCGAGCCGTCGACGCCGGCGCCGGCCGGGCCGTCGAAGTCGTCGCTGAAGCTCGCGAGCAGGTTGGCGGGAACGGCCGAAGCGGCCTGGCTCTGCGGTGCGGCCAGCAGTGCGCCGGCCACGAGCAGCGCCGCGGGCGCCACCAGCAGGCGGGCGGTCCGCCGCCATCGGGCGGAGTTCTCGGTCGACATCGTTGTCGCCCCTCTCGTTCCGCGGGCGACGGCTGGCGGCTCACCGGCACCCTATTTGTTGTGGATGGCAACAAAGTATCCACGGGTACCTGGCGAAGAACAAGGCTAACCGGTCGGACATTTTCCGACGAGTACCCGATGGTCCGGACCATCGGGTACTTTCGGGCAATCGCGGCGGCTCAGCGCAGGATGCAGTCCAGCCCGAGGCCGACGCCGGTGGCCACGTACTCGCAGACGTGCGACGCGTGGGCGGCGTCGGTCTCCGTGCAGCCCAGCGGGACGCCGAGCAGGTCGACCGAGCAATAGGCGTAGAACTGGTTCGAGCTGCCCGGAACGGGGTCGGCCGAAGCCGGGGCGGCCAGGCCGACGGCCGCGGAAACGGTGAGCGCGGCCGCGGCCGCGACGGCGGCGATTCGGGTCCTCATGGTGCTCTCCTCCCGGAATTCCCCTGTGTGCCAGAGGTTTGTGCTGGAGGAGATTCCCCGTGGCGGGCCGGTTCACCTCCGGGTCACCGGAAAGTGTCACAAAACGGGACGGCCAACCGAACAGAACATGAACATTCTATGCGTGATTACGTCCGAACGTAGGTATTTCCGAACAGGTTCGATCACTTAGGCTGACCACGCCCCTGCCGAGGTCCCCCTGGAGGCTCCTGTGATGGCCGACCCGCGTCGTTCCGGACTCACCCGCCGCAGTTTCCTCGGCGGTGTCGCCGCCGCCGGCGCGCTCGGGGCCCTGCCACCCGGGATGGCCGAAGCGCTCGCCGAACCGCGGGTGCGCGGCAGCCTGTCCGATGTCGAGCACGTCGTGGTCCTGATGCAGGAGAACCGCTCGTTCGACCACTACTACGGCACCATGAAGGGCGTCCGCGGCTTCGGCGACCGGTCCGCGATCGTGCAGCCGAACGGCCAGGACGTCTTCCACCAGCCGGACTCCGGCCGCACCGACGGCAAGTACCTGCTGCCGTTCCGGGTGGACACGTCCAAGGTGGACGGTCAGGACCTCGGCGACCTCGGCCACGGCTGGGACGACCAGCACCGGGCCATCGCGAGCGGCGCGAACAACGCGTGGGTGCCCGCCAAGGGCGAGATGACCATGGGCTACTTCGACCAGGGTGACATCCCGTTCCACCGCGCGCTGGCCGACGCGTTCACCCTGTGCGACCACTACCACTGCTCGGTGCAGGGCCCGACCACGCCCAACCGGCTCTACCTGTTCACCGGCACCATCGACGCCGACGGCCACGGCGGCGGCCCGGCGAACTACAACCCGGCCGACTACAAGCCCGTGTTCAGCTGGACCACCTACCCGGAACGCCTGCAGCAGCAGGGCGTTTCGTGGAAGGTGTACGCGAACAAGGAGGTCGGCGACGCGGGTGGCTCGTTCGTCGGCGACTACGGCGACAACCCGCTCTGGCTGTTCAAGGCCTACCACCAGGACTACGCGAGCGAACTGTCCAAACGGGGCAGTGTGTTCAAGACCTGGGGTCCGGATTCGGGCCAGGGCAAGGACGTCGACCACGTCCTGTCGGAGTTCACGGCCGACTGCGCGAGCGGCTCCCTCCCCCGCGTCTCCTGGATCGTGGCGCCGTACGGCTACTGCGAGCACCCCGAAGCGCGTCCGGTCGACGGCGCCGCGTACACCCAGACCGTGCTGAACGCCTTGTGGGCCAACCCGAAGCTCTGGGAGTCCACAGTGGTCCTCATCAACTACGACGAGAACGACGGCTTCTTCGACCACGTCGCGCCGCCGATCGCGCCGCCGGGCACCGCGGGCGAGTACATCGGCGGCAAGCCGATCGGGCTCGGCGCGCGGGTGCCGATGACGGTGATCTCGCCGTGGAGCCGCGGTGGCTGGGTCAGCTCGGAGGTCGCCGACCACACGTCGGTGATCCGGTTCCTCGAACGCTGGACCGGTGTCGCCGAGCCGAACATCAGCGCGTGGCGCCGCGCGCTGTGCGGCGACTTGACGAGCTGCTTCGACTTCGGCGCGGCCGACGTCCGGATCCCGCTCCTGCCGGACACCGCGGCCCTGCGCAAGCAGGCCGACGACACCCAGCGCAAGCTGCCGAAACCCGCGCCGCCGGCGACCGGGAAGCAACAGGTGCCGGTGCAGGAAGCGGGCACGCGACCGGCCCGCGCGCTGCCCTACCAGCCGCTCGTGACGACGTCGCTGAGCGCCGACCACCAGATCCTGACCACGACGTTCGCCAACCAGGGCACGGCGGCCGTCCAGCTCACCGCGTACCGCAACGACGGGCAGACCGACGGCCCGTGGGGCTACGACGTCGCCGCCGGCAAGCAGGTCGGCGACACCTGGCGGATCCAGGCCTACGGCGGCGGCAAGTACGGCGTCGCGGTCCACGGCCCGAACCGGTTCCGCTGGGTCTTCGCCGGGGACGCGAACAGCGCGGGCGCCGGGGTCGACGTCACCGCCGGCTACACCGCCGAGCACAAGCTGCGGCTGACCCTGCGCAACGGCGGCACGACGGCCGTCAAGGTCACGGTGACCGCGAACCACTACCGCACCGACGGGCCGTGGACGTACGCGCTGGCCGCGGGCCAGACGGTGACCGACGACTGGAACGCCGTCAGCTACGGGTCCGGCTGGTACGACCTGTCGGCCACGCTCGACGCCGACCCGAAGTTCCTGCGGCGGTTCAGCGGGCACATCGAGACGGGCTCACCGAGCATCACGGGGTAGTCGTTCACATCCGTGATGGGCGTTCAGTTTGTTGACGCATGTCACATCCGTGACCTATAAAAGGGACAGTCCGGGTGTACGCCGCAACACCTCCGCTGTAACCCCTCTCCCGGAGGTCACGGGTGTCCCGACGAAGTCCGCTCCGCCGTGCCGCTTTCCTCGGCGCCGCAACCGTTGCCGCCACCGTCGCCGCCGTCGCGCTCACCGGCGGCGGCCCGGCGCAGGCCGCGGCGGCGAACCTGTCCGCCTCGTTCGCGCAGACCTCGGTCTGGACCGGCGGCTACGGCGGCGAGTACACGATCGCCAACCGCGGTGACGCCGCGTCGACCGGCTGGACCGTCGAGTTCGACCTGCCCGCCGGGTCGTCGGTGAGCAGCTCGTGGAGCTCGGTGAAGACCCAGAGCGGGCAGCACTACAGGTTCACCAATGCCGGGTTCAACGGCGCGGTCAAACCCGGCGCCACCGCGAGCTTCGGCTTCAACGTCGCCGGCGCCGGTGTCCCCGCCGCGTGCACGATCAACGGCGCGTCGTGCGCCGGCGGCGGCCCGGTCACGACCACGCCGACCACCCCGACGACCACCACCACGCCACCGCCGACCACGACGACCACTCCCCCGCCGAGCGGTGAGACCGTGAACGTGTCGACGGCCGCCCAGCTGCAGGCCGCACTGGCGAACGCCGCGCCGGGCCAGGCGATCAAGCTCGCGGCCGGCACGTACCGCGGCTCGTTCGTCACGACGAAGGCGGGCACGGCGGCGAAGCCGATCACGCTGTCCGGCCCGGCCGGCGCGATCCTGATCAACGACGGCCCGAGCGGGGACGCGCCGGACTGCCCGGTGCCGACCGCGGGCTGGGACTCCGGGTACGGCCTGTGGCTCTCCGGCTCGCCGTACTGGAACCTGACCGGCTTCACCGTGCAGGAATCCAAGAAGGGCATCGTCGTCGACAACTCGCCGCACACGACGATCGACGGCGTGAACGTCAACCACGTCGACGAGGAGGCGGTGCACTTCCGGCGTTCGTCGGCCGACAGCGTGCTGAAGAACTCGACCATCACCTACACGGGCCTGGTGCAGCCGGGGTACGGCGAGGGCGTCTACCTCGGCTCGGCCAACTCGAACTGGGCCTGCCACGGCAACGCCGGCGGCGTCGACCGCGGCGACCGGATCCAGGTGCTGGACAACCACATCGGCCCGTTCATCGCGGCCGAGCCGATCGACGTCAAGGAAGGCACGACGGGCGGGGTGATCCGCGGCAACACCTTCGACGGCCGCGGCATCTCCGGCGAGAACTCGGCGGACTCCTGGATCGACGTCAAGGGCATCGGCTACACGATCGAGGACAACACGGGCACGTTCGCCCCGCCGGGGGTGTTCGCGAACGGCTACGAGAACCACAACACCAGCACGTCCCCGTCGTTCGACAACGGCTGCGGCAACGTCTGGCGCAACAACAAGTCCGACCTCGGCGGGGCCGGGGCCTACGCGATCAAGATCAGCTCGGTGTCCAAGTGCGCGGCCGACCCGAACGTGGTGTACGCGTCGAACACGGTCACGAACGCGACGTCCGGGCTGACGAACATCACCGTCACCCCGTAGCGGCCTCGTGGGTGTTCAGGCGGGTTCCGACCCGGCTGGACACCCACGACCGGCTGCCTGGTCAGAGGTGCATCGCCAGCCAGAGCGCCACCCAGGCGGCGGCCGCGAAGGCCGCGCCCATCACCGCTCCGAAGAGCACCCGCCGTACGGCCACCGGTGTCCTGGTCTGCTCCATGCTGATGATCATGAACCACGCGGCCGGATCCCGACAGGCGGCGCGCTCGACCGGGCGACCCCCGCGCGGGGTACCCCGGCGACGCACGTCACTCCGCGGCGCGGAACACCCGCAGGCCCACAGCGTTGTAACGGGTGTCGGTACGGCGGTGCCCCCGGGCCTCACCCCTTGCCTTCACGGAATACCGGTCACGCTGGAGCCGTGTTGTGCCTTCCGCCGCGAGGCGGCCCACCGTACCGGCCTCACACTCCCGCTCCCACCCGAGGTGCCCCCGTGCTTCAGGGCGGGGGCGGGACCTCACGGCACGATGGAGTCGACGTACCCGCCGTCGACGCGGACGGCCGCGCCGGTGGTCGCCGACGCGAACGTCGAACCCAGGTACACCACCAGGTTCGCGATCTCCTCGGGCTCGATCAGCCGCTGCAGCAACGACTGCGGCCGGTGCTTCTTCATGAATTCGCGCTGGGCTTCGTCCCACGGCAGGTCCTTGTCGACCAGTTCGTAGACGAAGTCCTCGACGCCGCCGGTGTGCGTCGGGCCCGCGATGACGGCGTTGACCGTCACGCCGGTGCCGGCCGCGTGCTTGGCGAACCCGCGCGAGACGCCCAGCAGCGCCGTCTTCGACACTCCATAGTGGATCATCTCGGCCGGGATGACGATCGCGGAGTCGCTGGCGATGTACTGGATCCGGCCCCAGCCGCGCTCGATCATGCCGGGCAGGTAGGCGCGCGTGAGCCGCACAGCGGCGAGGACGTTGACCTCGAAGTAGCGCCGCCAGTCCGCGTCGGTGATGTCGAGGGGCTCCTGGGCGCCGAAGATGCCGAGGTTGTTGACCAGGATGTCGGCGTCCGGCACGGCCTCGACGACCTGCGCCGCGCCGGCCTCCTCCGAGACGTCCCCCGGGGCGGCGACGAAGTCCGCGTCCGGCAGGTCCTGCTTCTGCCGCGCGATGGCGGCCTGCACACTGTCGGAGCTGCGGCCGTTCACGGCGACCCGCGCCCCCGCGGCGGCGAGTCCCTTCACGATCGCCGCCCCGATGCCCTGGGTGGACCCGGTGACCAGCGCCGTCTTCCCACTGAGGTCGACCCGCATCGGTGAAAGCCCTTTCTCGCGCCGCCGTGGTTCCGGCCGATTCAAGCACAGCCCACGGGCGGCCACCGGCTGAAGCCGAACCGGCCCCCCGAGCGGCCAACACACTGCCCGGCCGGCGAACACCGCGACCGGAACGGCCAACACGCGCACGCCCCGACGCACCGGCCGTGGTGGCCGTTCCCGCTCGCGTGTTGGCCAGGTCCGGGCAGCACGTTGGCCGGACCGGGCAGCGTGGTGGCCGTTGTGGGGGCGTTCGGGGGCAGTCGCGAAAAGGGGTTGCCGGTGTCCGCGGTGGTCGGCACCATCTGCGCCATGACCACGCACCGCATGCCGCTCCTGCCGACCGTCGCCGCGATCTCCGCGCCGGTCCAGCAGCAGCCGTGCCGTCCGCGGAGGTCCGGCCCCTTCGCGTCGTGACGGGCGCGCTGGTCGCCGGCCTGCTGGCCGGCTACGGCATCGCGATCCCCGTCGGGGCCGTGGCGACCTACCTCGTCGCGCTCACCGCCCGGACCTCACTCAAGACCGGCCTCGCCGCCGCACTCGGCGTCGCGACCGCCGACGGCGTGTACGCGCTGGTGGCGGTCCTCGGCGGCGCCGCGATCGCCGGGGTGATCACACCCGTCGCACAGGCTCTCAAACTGGTGTCCGCGGCGATCCTGATCGTGCTGGCCGTGCGCGGCGCGGTCCACGCCCTGCGTCGCGGGCCGGCGGCCGACCGGCCGGTGACCGTGCTCGGCGCCGGGCACGCGTACGTCAGCCTGCTCGGGATCACCCTGGTCAACCCGACCACGGTCGTCTACTTCACCGCGCTGGTCGTCGGCGACCGGGCCGGAACCGCCGTCACCGCCCTCGACCAGGCGGTGTTCGTGCTGGCCGCGTTCGCCGCGTCGGCGAGCTGGCAAGCGCTCCTCGCCGGCGGCGGCGCTCTGCTCGGCCGGGTCCTGACCGGGCCGCGCGGCCGGCTCGTGACGGCGCTCGTGTCGAGTGCGGTGATCACCGCACTGGCCGTCCGGCTTGTCCTGTCGTGACCCGGAAAGCGTTGTCCTGTAACGGTTTGCCCGATTCCGCGGACGCACGGTGGAAGACGTTCGCACGCCGCCGCGCGGCTAGTCTCTGACCAGACCGGGGGAATTGGAGGCCGTTATGACCATGCCCATGTCATCGATGTCGGGGTGGGACACCGCGGGCGCGATACTGATCGTGCTGTGGGCGCTCGCCATGTGGGCGGCCGTCGGGGTCCTGGCCTACGCCAACCGCGGGCCGGTGCGCCCGTGGGTCTACCGCGGTTCGGTGGCGCTGATCGGCGTCGGGGTGATCGGGCAGCTCGGGCACCTGCAGGAGCACGTCGCCCAGGTCGGCTACTGGCTCGGCCACCCGAACTCGCCGTCCTGGATGACGCCGTGGGGCACCGGCCTGGCCAACGGGCTGCAGATGGTCCTGCCGAACCGGCCGACGTTCGGTATGGAACTGCTCCACCTGACCGGGAACTTCATCTTCCTCGCCGGCCTGGCCGGCGTCATGGTGATCACCCGCCGCGCCACGAAGACCCGGACCCGCCGCTGGGGGAAGATGGGCGTCTGGATGCAGGGCCTGCACGGGCTCGAGCACCTCGTGCTGACCCTGTCGGTGGCGTTCGGCTCGCGCGCGATCGGCCTGTCGACGTTCTTCGGCCTCATCGACCCGGGCCCGGGCCTGACCACCTACCGCGTCTGGTGGCACTTCATCGCGAACGTCATCGGCACGGTCATCTTCGGGCTGGCGCTCTACAACCTGTGGAAGGAGCGCCGGGCGATCCGCGCGACCTACGTCGTCCGCCCGGCGCCCGTCCTCAGCGAGCAGGCGGCGTGACGCACGCCTGCATGGCCAGAACCGCTCGGCCAGGCTGCGCCACACCTGCGTGAGTGCCGGGCGATCGGCGTGATCTACCGCCACCGCCCGGCACCGGCGCTCACCGACCAGACGACGTAACGCAAGTCAGCGTGCTCGGCCAGGCCGCACCACACCCGCGCGAGCGCCGGGCGATCCGCGCGACCTACGTCGTCCGCCCGGCGCCCGTCCTCAGCGAGCAGGCGGCGTGACGCAGGTCAGCGTCGGCTGGGCCCAGTCCGCGTGGTCGTTGCCGTTGCCGTCGCCGCCGTCGTTCACCAGCAGGTCCAGGACCTGGGCGCCGGTGACGTCGACGTCGATCGTCGCGGCCGCCTGCCCGCCCCGCAGCACCGGCGTCGTCACCCGGGTCGTGCCGTCCACCGAGACGCTGAAGCTGACGCTGCCCGCCGTGCCCACTTCGCCGTCGACGCCGACCGAGGCCGTGAGGCGGGTGCAGGCGCCGGCCAGGTAGAGTTGGACGTCGCCCGGCGCGTGGACGCCCAGGCCCTTCGCGTACGCGGTCCCGGCGATCGTCATCGGCTTGCCGTCGCCCGCGTTCGCCTCGCCGTTGCTCGTGTCGCGTTCCACCGGGCCCCAGCCGTTGGCCGCGGTCAGGAACGGCAGGTCGCTCACCGCGTCCTGCCCGGCGGGCGGCGCGGCCGGGACCGCGCCGACAATCCGTTCGTCCGTCACGCTCCCGGGCCGTCCGGCCTGCCGGTAGCCGACGCGCACCGTCAGCGCCGAGGTGTCCATGGTGGCGGGAGCGGTGACCGGCCAGGTGAACGTCGCCGACGCGCCGCCGTCGATCCGCGCGACCGAGGGCGGTGCCGCCGCGCCGACGGTCCACCCGGCCGGCGCGGTCAGGACCGGCCGCACCTCCGACGCCGGGGGCGCGCCCGCCGGGACCCGGACGGTGGCCGAAGCCGTGAACGACTGCCCCGCCGTCGCGGTGTCCGGCACCGCCAGCGAGACCGCGGCCGTGGGTGCCGGCGGCATCGCGTACCGGCCGTCGTAGCCGGGCGACGCGTTCTGCCGCACCGACAACGGCGACCGGTGCGAACCGTAGTTCGTCCAGGTGACGTTCCCGAGCCCGCCCGTGCTGCCGTCCAGGTTCCACACCGCGACGGCGATCGTGTTGCGGCCGCCTGCGTTCAGGATCCCGTTCGGGATCGGGAAGCTGTGCTGCGGCCCCAGGTAGTTGACGTACTGGCCGAGCTGCCACCCGTTGACGAACAGCAGCGCCCGGTACTGCCGCCCCGGGTCGTCGGTGATCGTCAGGCCGAGCGAGGTGTCCTGGCCGCGCGGCAGGTCGAGGTTCGCGGTGGTCCGGTACCACGAGACGCCCGGCGCGCTGTCCTTCGCCGGCAGTGTCGCCGGCTTCCAGCCGGCGTCCGGGAAGCCGGGCAGCGACCACCCCGCCCGCTCGCCGTACAGGCCGCCCGTGTTGAGCGGGCCGCGCACGGTGTCGAGGCCCTGCTCCCCACCGCGGACGCCCTGCAACCGCCAGGTCACCGACGTCAGCGCGGACCCGGTCAGCCGCGCCGACGTCAGGCCGCGCGCGGCCTTGCTGCCGTTGGCCGCGCCGTAATCCTCTTCGTGGCCCATGTTCACGGTGAGGACGGAGATCTCGTTGTCCCCTGCCCGCAGCGCACCGGCCGGGAAGGTGAACGTGTGCTGCTGGGTCGTCGAACTGCCGAGGAAGACGCCGTTCAGCCACGCCGAGAACGCGCCCGCCGGTCCCCCGCTCTGGCTGTTCAGCGTGATGCCAGTCTGCTTGCCGTCGCCGGTGAAGCGGCCGCGGTACCAGGTGTTGCCGGTGTGGAAGCCGTAGTCGTCGGCGAAGAGCACCGGTTTCGTGCCGACAGCGGTGCTGCTGTTGCTGGTGGTCTTGTCGGCGACCGGCCACGCCGAATCGTCGAAGCCCGGCGCGCTCTCCGGCGACTCCTGCTGGTGCTTCCAGCCGGTCAGGGCGGGCAGGGTCACCGGTTTCGCCGTCGGCAGGGTGCCCGTGCGGCTGCCGCTGGACGTCGGCCGGGTGTTCACGGGCTGCCCGTTCCAAGTGACGTTCCCAGGGCCGAAGACCTCGAACGCGCCGTCGGTGCCGGTGTCGCCGGTCAGGTCGAGCCGGCCGGGTCCGGCCGTCGCGGTGCGCAGCAGGTCGGTGCCGCGGACGAGCACCGGACCGGCCGCGGTGTCCTGCCGCCAGAACGTCCCGGCCGTCGCCTTGTCCGCGAGCAGCAGGAGCAGCGGCTTCTTGCCCGGCGCGCTGACGAGCACCCGGGTCAGGCCGTCGTGGGTGTAGTTCAGCCGGAGGTCGCCGCGGGCGGCGTCCCAGGTGCTGGTCGCGGCGCCGTCGAGGACCTGCACCTTCGGCTGCTGCGCGAACCGCAGGACGGTTTCGCCCGGCCCGCCGTGGTCGCCGTAGAGCACCGCGAGGTCGCGGCCGCCGATCGTCGCGGACGTCATGATCTCCGACGTCGAGTACTGCAGCCGCGTCTGCCCGAGGTCGTAGCCGGCGACGACGATCTTGGACTGGCGGCCGTCGAGCGTGAGGCCGGTGCCGGGCTGCTGCGGCACGACCGGGTAGTAGTCGGTGCTCGCCGAGAGCAGGTCGACGGCGTCCACGACGACGAACGGCCCGGTCGCCTGGGCGTTCTTCTGCCCGGTGACGGCGATCTTGAGCGTGTGCGCCCCGGCGGGCAGGCCGCGCACCTCGTAGCCGGTGACCTGGTTCTGCTTGCTCGCCGCGTAGAGGTCGACGGTGCTGACCTTGACGTCGTCGAGGTAGACGTCGGCGATCCCGTGGCTCGGGTCCTTCGAGGTGACCCAGCGGATGCCGGCGCCGGTGAACGGGATGCTCACACTGTCCCCGGTGACCTCGGAGAACGACTCCGTGTGCTGGTAGTCGCCGCCGGTGTAGTCGACCTCGGGCCCGGCGTGGGTCCAGGTGCCGGTGTAGCCGACCTCCGTCGCGCGGTCGTCGTAGCTGTAGCCGGCGCGGGCGGCGAGGTCGAGCGCGAGGCTCGTGGTGTTCTTCGCGTTCGACGTCGAATCGGTGTGGCGCAGGGTGTGGAACTGGGTGCGGGTGTCCGGGTTGATCCGGGCGGTGTCGGTGAGCGCCGGGTCGGTCAGCGGCGCCGCGGCGAGGCCTTCGGTCTTCGTCAGCGGGGCGACGGACTGCGTGAAGTAGCCGATCAGCTTGTCCTCGGTGTACTTCGGGTCGTACTGGCGGGCTTCGGTGATCGCCGCGCCGTAGTCGTAGGAGGTGTAGTTCTGCGGGATCGCGCTCCAGCCCCAGGACGTGCCGCCGTGCAGCATGTAGAAGCTCTGGCCGGTGGCGCCGACCGCGATGTTCTGCTTGTAGAAGACGTTCGCGAACTTGTCGTTGATCAGCTGCGCGCACTTCGCGTACCCGGGGCCGCCCCACGGGTCGAACGCGCCGCCCTGGAACTCGGCGGTGATCAGCGGTTTCCCGGGCACGTGGTCGTAGCTGATGTCCGGGACGCCGTTCCACTTCTCCGGGTTGGAGCAGTCGAAGCCCTGCGGGTAGGAGTCGGCGGCATCGACGTCGAGTGCGGCTTCGCCGGCGTTGAAGGCGCCGTTGTTGTTGCCCACCAAGGGAACCGTGATGCCGTCGCCGTGGGCTTTGTCCTCGAGGTGCTTCATGTAGGCCCGGCCGTCGGCGTCGCCGTTGTAGTACTCGTTCTCGACCTGGTAGGCGAGCACGCTGCCGGTGCCGTTGGTCAGCTGGTGGCGCGCGATGATCCGGTCGATCTGGGTCTGCCACTCGTCGGAGTACTTCAGGTAGACCGGGTCGGCGCTGCGGGTGTGCCCGGGCGTGGTGGACAGCCAGGTCGGGAAGCCGCCGCCGTCGACCTCGGCGTTGATGTAGGGCCCGGGCCGCGCGATGACGTAGAGCCCGGCCTGCTGGGCCATGTCGAGCAGCTTGTCGAGGTCGCGGACGCCGGTGAAGTCGTAGACGCCCTGGCGGGGCGAGTGGTAGCCCCAGTCGAAGTAGAGCGACGTCGCGTTGAAGCCGGCGGCCTTCATCTTCTGGAAGATGTCGAGCCACAGGTCGGGGCTGGGCAGGCGGTAGGAGTGAAACTCCCCCGACCAGAGGTACGTCCGGTTCCCGTCGACCAGGAAGGAGTAGCCGTCGTAGGTGACGGTGTGGTTCGCCTTCGCCGGTGGCGGCGCCGCGGACGCCTGCTGCGGGACGAGCACCCCGGCGAGTGCGAAGACGACCGAAAGCAGGGCGGCGAACAGCGTCCGGACGGTGCGCATGGCGAGGTCCTCCTGGATCGGCGGTGAACCAGAATGTCGGATTCACGCAGAATCGAACACAAACGCTAGGGAACCTCAACAGAAGCCGTCAAGATACGACACCAGGATGGATCAAGCCGGAGGTCGGTCGGTAGTGCAGACGGACGCAGCTCGTGAGTGTTCAGGGCGGTTAGAACCGCCCTGAACACTCACGAGGGCCGGAGTCAGCGCGGGCCGGTGCTCTCCCGCACGATCAGCTCGGCGGCCACGAGGTGGCGCGCGCCGATGTCGCCGCCCGCCATGCGGGCTTCCAGCAGCCCGAACGTGCGGCGGCCGACCTCGATGAAGTCCTGGCGGAGCGTCGTCAGCGGCGGGGAGAAGTACGCCGCCTCGGGGACGTCGTCGAAGCCGGCGACGTGGACGTCCGCCGGGACCCGCAGGCCGGCCTCGGTGAACGCGCGCAGCAGGCCCAGGGCCATCTGGTCGTTGGCCGAGAAGACGGCGCCGAGCCCGCGTTTTCCCGCGAGCGCCCGCCCGGCCTCGTAGCCCGACCGCGGGCTCCAGTCGCCGCGGACCACCGCGGGGACCCGCAGGTCGTGGCGTTCGAGGGTCTCGCGCCAGCCGCGTTCGCGGTCCCGCGCCTCGAGCCAGTCCTCGGGTCCGGCGAGGTGCCAGACCGTCTTGTGGCCCAGGGCCAGGAGGTGTTCGGTCGCGCGGCGGGCGCCGTCGTACTGGTCGACGGAGATCACCGGCACCGGCGCGGCCTCGCCGCCGCCGACCGCGATCACCGGGATGTCCGCGGGCGCGGCGTCCAGGGCGCGGCCCGCCGTCACGTGCGGGGCGATGACCACGATGCCTTCGACGGCCTGACGCCGCAGGTTCTCCACCGCGTCGGCGATCGACGACCGCCCGGGACGGCCGACGCTGCAGATCGCGACGCCGTAACCGGCCTCGCGGGCGGCGTTCTCGATGCCGTAGAGGGTGCTCGCCGGGCCGTAGAGGTTGGACTCCAGCGCGACGACGCCGAGGGTGCCGGACCGGCCCGTGACCAGCGTCCGGGCGGCCGAGTTGGGCCGGTAGCCGAGCTTCTGGACGGCGGCCAGCACCCGGACGCGGGTGTCCGGGTGCACCGGCCCGCTCTCGTTGACCACCCGGGAGACCGTCATGTGCGAGACCCCCGCCAGGCCCGCGACGTCGGCCAGGCTCGGCTGGCGCTCCCCCGTCCGCGTCCGTTCCGCCACCCGGCCCCCTCCAGTCGTGCGATCGCTGTGTTCACGATAACGAGTCCCGGTCGGCGGGGCCGGGAACCGCGGGGGCCCGGCGTTCGTTGCCAGTACCTACGGCACCGTAAGTTACGGTCGCGTAGGTGACGGAAGGACGTCCGCTATGCCGGTCCCCGAAAGCACGCGCCTGATGTTCGAGCTGGAGGGCACGGTCGAGGAAAACCTCAACCGCCACCTCGCGGCCGCCCAGGAGTGGATGCCGCACGAGTACGTCCCGTGGAGCCAGGGGCGTGACTTCGCCGACCTGGGCGGACAGGCGTGGGACCCGGAGCAGTCGCGGGTGACGCCGATCGCGCGGACCGCACTCGAGGTCAACCTCCTCACCGAGGACAACCTCCCCAGCTACCACCGCGAGATCGAGCGCGCCTTCGGCCGCGACGGCGCCTGGGGCACCTGGGTGCACCGCTGGACGGCCGAGGAGGGCCGCCACGGCATCGCCATCCGCGACTACCTGCTCGTGACGCGCGCGGTCGACCCGGTCGAGCTCGAGCGGATGCGCATGGAGACCATGCAGGCCGGGTACGAGACCGGCGACAAGCCGCTGCTGCACGTCTGCGCGTACGTGTCGTTCCAGGAGCTCGCGACGCGCCTGTCCCACCGCAACACCGGCCGTTACACGCAGGACCCGCTGGCCGAGAAGCTGCTCGCCCGGGTGTCCACGGACGAGAACCTGCACATGGTCTTCTACCGCAACCTGGTCAAGGCCGCGCTGGAGATCTCGCCCGACGCCATGGTCCGCGCGATCACCGACGAGGTCGTCGACTTCGCGATGCCGGGCGCGGTCATCCCCAGCTTCGTCCGCAAGGCGGCGCTGATCGCCAAGGCGGGCATCTACGACCTGCGCATCCACCACGACGACGTCGTGATGCCGCTGCTGCGCTACTGGAAGATCTTCGACCTGACGGGCCTCGGCGAGGTCGGCGAGACGGCGCGCCAGGAGCTGGCGGACTTCCTCAAGACCCTCGACGCCCAGGCGTCCCGCTTCGAGGAACGCCGCGACGCCGCTGCCGCACGGGCCGCAGCTCGCGGGTTGCCGGCGATCTGACGGAAGCCGCCGGGCCGCTCTCGGACGACGACGCCGCGTCCGGCCGGCGGCCCGACGATCCGGCGGAGAAGGTTCCGGCCGGTCGGCGCCCCCGCCCGGCTCCGAACGGCACGGGCGGGCGAGCGGCTCCGCGGCCGGCCTGCCGCCGCGGCAAGCCCGCCGCGACGGTCGGCGGCAGCCTGCCCGCACGACCCCCGTCGCGGCCTATCGCCCCAACGCGCGGATCCTCGCGAGCCGGCCCCGCGAAGCCCTCGGTCAACGGTGACGCAAAAGCCACCGCAGCGGCCTGCGCAGCCTCGCACTGCCGACCGACGGCCCACCCGGCCGCCGCGCCGGGCGGCGACAGCCTGCCCGCATGAGCCGTCGCAGCCTGCTCTGCCGACCGACGGCCTCACCCGGGCCGCCGCTGCGGGCGGCGACAGCCTGCCCGCATGAGCGTCGCAGCCTGCTCTGCCAATCGACAGCCCCACCCGGGCCGCCGCTGCGGGCGGCGACAGCCTGCCCGCACGACCCCCGGCGCGGCCTGTCGCCCCAGCGAGCGGATCCTCGCGAGCCTGACCCGACCAGCCCCGGTCGACCGCGCCGCACAACCCGCCGCAGCAGCCGGCACTGCCCAGTACCGCCGGCGGCAACCCCGCCTGGGCCACCACGGCAGGCCACCGCTGCGGCCTGACACCGCCGGCCGGCGACCTCGCCGGGCCACCACGGCAGGCGAGGGCAACCGGCCCGCACGGCCACCGCCGGTGCCCGGCCCGGAACCGTGCGGATCTTCACGAGCGCCGACGGCCGATTGCCCGATACGCTGCGGGAATGGCGGCCGCTCCTCTGCTCAATGTCGTCGATGTCGAGGCGACGTGCTGGGCGGGTGCGCCGCCGCCCGGGCAGTCGGCCGAGATCATCGAGATCGGGCTGACCGTCGTCGACCCGGCGCGGCGGGCCCGGCTCGACCGGCACCGGATCCTGGTGCGTCCGGAACGCTCGGCCGTCGGCGCGTTCTGCACCGAGCTGACCGGGCTCACCCAAGCCGACGTCGACGCCGGTGTCAGCTTCGCGGAGGCGTGCGCGATCCTCGCCGCCGAGCACGCGACGACCCGGCGCGGCTGGGCGAGCTGGGGCGACTACGACCGCCGTCAGTTCGAGCGCCAGTGCGCGGCCGACCCGGCCGCCTACCCCTTCGGCCTGCGTCACCTCAACGCGAAGGCCCTCTTCGCGCGCGCCTACCACCTGGCCCGGCCGGTCGGGATGGATCGCGCGCTGGCCATCGCCGGGCTCCCCCTCGAAGGCCGGCACCACCGCGGGGACGACGACGCGTGGAACATCTCGGCGCTCGTGCTGCACCTCATCGGCCGCGGTGGCTGGCCGCGGCCTCCCCAGAAGTGACCAATGGTCACCAGCAAGTGCAGCGCCGCTACCTGCAATCAGCGTGCCAACAAGGTCTAGACCAAACGACCTAACTTCGTTGACTTTACCAATGGTCACCTGCAAGCTCCTCACCACCCGAGGAGGTTGCCCCGTGAACAGACGCTCCCTTGCCGCCGTGACCGGCACGCTCACCCTCACTCTCGTGCTCACCGCCTGCGGCTCCTCTCCCGAACCGGCCGCGGCGCCGGGTGGCGGGCAGCTCACCGTGTGGCTGATGAACGGCGACCTGAGCGACCAGGCCACCGCCGCGATCAACACCGCGTTCGAGAAGGCCACCGGCGCGAAGGTGACCGTGCAGATCCAAGAGTGGGACAACATCAACACCAAGATCAGCACGGCGCTCGCGCAGGACACCACGCCGGACGTGATCGAGATCGGCAACACCGACGTCTCGCTGTTCGCCGCCAACGGCGCGCTGACCGACCTGACCGGGCACCGCGACGAGCTCGCCGCGGGCCAGACCTGGCTGCCCGGCCTGGCCGGACCGGCCACAGTGGACGGGAAGAGCTACGCCGCGCCGCTGTTCGCCGGCAACCGCGCGGTGATCTACGACAAGCAGCTCTGGGCCGACGCCGGGGTCACCGCGCCGCCGACGACGTTCACCGAGCTGACCGCGGACCTCGACAAGATCAAGGCCAAGCACCCGGAACCGGGCTTCTCCGCGTTCCACTTCCCCGGGCAGTACTGGTACGGCGCGCTGCAGTTCGTCTGGGACGCCGGTGGCGAGCTGGCCACGCAGTCCGGCGGCAAGTGGGCCGGCGCGCTCGAATCGCCCGCCGCGCAGCGGGGACTCCAGGCGTGGAAGGACTTCGAGGCCGCGTACTCGACGCCCGCGTCGCGCAACGTCGACACCAAGGCACCCGACCAGGCCGCGATGTTCGCCGCCGGGGGCGCCGGGGCCATCCTCGACACCAGCGTGAACACCGTGCTGAAGAACAAGCCCGAGCTGAAGGACCGCCTCGGCACGTTCCCCTTCCCCAGCGCGACGCCGGGCAAGAGCCAGCCGGTGTTCCTCGGCGGGTCCGACCTCGGGATCGCCGCGAAGAGCAAGAACCAGGACCTCGCGCTCGCCTACCTGAAGGCCGCGGCGAGCCCGGCCGTGCAGCGCGACGCGATCGTCGGCATCGACGGCTGGACGCCGGTGTCCCCGCAGATCATCGACCAGGTGACGCCGACGCTGCCGCCGGTGCGGGCCGCGTTCTACGCCGCCGCGAAGTCGAGCGGCGCCACGCCGGCCACCCCGGGCTGGGCGACCATCGAGAGCGACAAGTCCGTCAACACCTTCTTCGCCGACATCGCCACCGGCCGCAAGTCCGTGGCCGACGCGGCGCGGGACTTCGACGCCCACCTGAGCCAGGCGCTCAACACCACCCAGTGACCGGGTGGGACGTCCGCGGTGGATTGCCGTCCTGACCGCGGACGTCCCACCCACCTGACGGAGGAACGCCGTGAAGGTCCTGAAGCGGCCCGCGCCGGTCGCGCCGCCACCATCCACGCCCGCCCGGAAACGCCGCCGCCCGCTGCTGCCCTACGGCCTGCTCGTGCCCGCTGTCGTCGTCCTCGGGCTGGTGCTGGGGTATCCGCTGGTCCGGCTGCTGCTGATCTCGGTCCAGGAGTACGGCCTGCGCGCGCTGTTCACCGGCACGGCGGGCTGGGCCGGCTGGGACAACTACGCCGCGGTGCTCGGCGACGACCAGCTGGTGCCGGTGCTGCTGCGCAGTATCGGGTTCTGCGCGGCCTTGGTCATCGGGACGCTCGTGATCGGCCTCGGCGTCGCGCTGATGCTGCGGCGGCTCGGGCGCCGGATGCGGGTCGCGGTCACGATGAGCCTGATCGCGGCGTGGGCGCTGCCGAACGTGGCGTCCACGCTGGTCTGGCAGTGGCTCTTCCAGCCGGGCTACGGCGTGGTGAACTGGCTCCTGTCGCGGCTGGGCCTCGGCGACTTCACCCAGCACGACTGGACGACGACCCCGGCGTCGGCGTTCACCCTCGTGTGGCTGCTGGTGGTGTGGCAGTCGGTGCCGTTCGTGGCGCTCACCCTGCACGCCGGGCTGACGCAGATCCCCCGCTCGTACTACGAAGCGGCCACTTTGGACGGTGCCGGGCCGTGGCGGGTGCACCTGAGCATCACCTGGCCGTTCCTGCAGCCGATCCTCGGCCTGGTCACGATCCTCTCGGTCATCTGGGACTTCACCGTGTTCAACCAGATCTGGATCCTCACCCAGGGCGGCCCCGGCCAGGGCACGACGACGCTCGGGATCTGGACGTTCACCCGCGCCTTCAGCACCAACTCCTTCGGCCAGGGCGCGGCGATCGCCGTCGTCTCGGTCCTGTTGCTGCTGGCCATGACCATCGTGTACGTGCGCCGCCTGGTGCGGGCGGGAGAGGACTTCTGATGCGAGCACGGCGGATCGGCACCAACGTGCTGGCTTCGGCGTTCTGCCTGGTGTGGGTGTTCCCGGTCTACTGGATGGTGAACACGGCGTTCAAACCGCGCGGCGACATCCTGAGCCCGACCCCGCAGTTCCTCCCGGCGCACTTCACGCTCGGCAACTTCGCCGACGCGCTCGCGAAACCGGGCTTCACCCGCGACCTGGTCAACAGCGTGGTCGTGACGGTGTCGGTGGTGCTGCTGGCGATCGTCGTCGCGTTCCTGGCGGCGACGGCGTTGACGCGGTTCCGGTTCTTCGGCCGCCGCGGCTTCCTCATCGGCGTGCTGATCCTGCAGATGGTGCCGGTGCCCGCGCTGGTCATCCCGCTGTTCCTCGGGCTCAAGAGCGCACACCTGCTGAACAACCTGTTCGGCCTCACCCTCACCTACGTGGCGCTGGTGCTGCCGTTCACGATCTGGACGTTGCGGGGTTTCCTCCACGGCATCCCCGTCGAGCTCGAGGAGGCGGCCATGGTGGACGGCGCGTCGCGCGGCCGCATCATGGGTTCGGTGCTGCTGCCGCTCGTGCTGCCGGGGCTGATCGCGACCAGCGTGTTCGCGTTCATCACCGCGTGGAACGACTTCCTGTTCGCCTACGTGATCATGAAGGACCAATCCGGTTACACGCTGCCGGTGTGGCTGGTCTCGTTCAGCACCAGCGCCGGGACCGACTACGGCGGCCTGATCGCCGCGTCGACGCTGTTCGCGCTGCCGGTCGTCGTGTTCTTCGCCCTCGTCCAGCGCCACCTCGTCGAAGGCATGACCGCGGGCGCGGTGAAGGGCTAGTGCTCCCTCTCGTCCCCCGGCCCGCCGAACTGGCGCGCCGCAGCGGATTCTTCGCGCTCCACGCCGGGGCGCGCGTCGTGGCCGGCCCGGGTGCCCATCGCGCGGCGGACCTTCTCACCGGACTGTTCGGTTCCGGCCACGGCCCGGAGATCCGGCTGGACCTGCGCCCCGGGTTCGGGTCCGAAGAGTACGAACTAGACGTCGCCGAGGACCGCGTCACGCTCGTCGCGACGCGGGAAGCCGGGCTGTTCCACGGGGTCCAGACCCTGCGGCAGCTCGGCGCGGACCGCTGGCCCTGCCTGCGGATCCGGGACCGGCCGCGGCTGGCCTGGCGCGGGGTGCTGCTCGACGTCGCCCGGCACTTCATGCCGCTGGAGTTCCTCTACGAGTTCACCGACCTCATCGCGCTGCACAAGTACAACGTGCTGCACCTGCACCTCACCGACGACCAGGGCTGGCGGCTGGAGATCGAGGGCCGGCCGCGGCTGACGGAGATCGGCGCGTGGCGCAGCGAATCGATGGTCGGCGCGGCCGGCAGCACGCTCTTCGACGGCGTCCCGCACGGCGGCTTCTACACCCGCGCCGAGCTGCGCGGGCTGGTCGCCCACGCGGCCGCCCGCGGGGTGCGGGTCGTGCCGGAGATCGACCTGCCCGGCCACGTCCGGGCGGCCCTGGCCGCCTACCCGGAGCTGGGCAACCGCCCGGAGCGGCCGCTGCCGGTGTGGACCGAGTGGGGCATCAGCCCCGACATCCTGGGCATGCACGACGAGGCCCTCGACTTCTGCCGCGACGTCCTGACCCAGACCGCCGCGATCTTCCCCTCGCGGCACCTCCACGTCGGCGGGGACGAATGCCCGACGACGCAGTGGGAAACCGCGCCCGCGGCTCAGGACCGCGCGAGGGCACTCGGGCTGGACGGCACCGCCGGACTGCACAGCTGGTTCCTCGGCGAGCTGCACGGGTTCCTCGGCGAACTCGGCCGGAAATCGGTCTGCTGGGACGAAACGGGCCGGTCGCCGGGCCGCCTGCCACCGGCGATGACCGTGGCCAGCTGGCGCGACGCCGCCCACGGCGCGCAGGCCGTCGCCCGCGGCCACCAGGTGATCATGGCGCCGCACACGTCCACCTACTTCGACTACCCGCAGACCGACGGGCCGGGCGAGCCGCCGCGCGAGCTCGTCACCACGCTCGCCGACGTCCACGCCTACGACCCCCTGGCCGGAAACCTGCCCGCCGCCGACCCCGACGACGGCGGCCGGCCTGGCGTCATCGGCACGCAGGCGCAGCTGTGGACCGAGCACGCGCCGACCCCCGACCACGTGCGGCAGCTGGCCTTCCCGCGGCTGTGCGCGCTCGCCGAGTCGGCCTGGTCCCCCGGCCCGCGCGACTATGCTGACTTCCAAGCCCGCTTGGCCGGTCACCTGGATCTGCTGCGCGCGCTGAACGCCCTGCCGAAGGAGCGCGTCCGGTTCCCGGGTGCGGTCCCCACACCCCGAAAGCCGAGAACTTGACCGCAGACGCGCTCGGACCCGACCGGCCTCCCACCGCGAAACGGGACCGGGTCCGCCGCCACCTGCTGAACGTGATCGAGAAGGCCGGCCCGGGCACCGGGCTGGCCTCGGAACGCGACCTGGCGCAGGAGCTGGGGGTGTCCCGCCCGACCGTCCGCGCGGCCATCGACGAGCTCACCCGCACCGGCCTGCTGGTCCGCCAGCGCGGCCGCGGCACGTTCACCAGCCCGCACAAGGTCACCCAGGAGCTCGCCGGCAGCGCCGCGGGCCTGGGGGTGCCCCCGGCGGAGGGGAACTGGACCAGCGAGGTCGTCGCGTTCACGACGGCGCCGGCGAGCCCGCCCCGCGCCGCGCGGCTGGAGGTGGCCACCGGCGCGCCGGTCCTGCGGGTGACGCGCGTGCGGTACGTCGACGAGGAGCCGATCGCCATCGAGCGGCTGGACCTGCCCGCCGAGCTCGTGCCCGGGCTGGCCCCGGCCGACATGGAAGCCGGGAACTTCTACCGGCTGCTGCGGGAGCGGTTCGGGATCACGGTGGCCGAGGCCGAGCAGACCATGGAGCCGGCGGTGACCAACCCCGAGCAGGCCGAGCTGCTGGACGTCCCGGTCTACGCGCCGATCCTGCAGGTCGAGCGGGTCACCCGCGACACCGGCGGCCGGATCGTCGAGCTGACCCGCTCGGTGTACCGCGGTGACCGCTACCGGATCACCTCGAAGCTGCGATTCGACGCCGACTCCGGCTGAAGGCTCACCTCTCCCAGCCGAGCGGTCCGGAGAGCGCTTTCACGACGGCCGTCACGCGGTCCGACGCCTCCGGCCAGCCGGTGCCGGCGGACTGGGCGCTGAGCACGACGACGATGTAGCGCCGGCCCGCGACGAGGCCGCTGGTGTGCAGGTCGCGGCCGGGATCGCAGCACGACCAGCCCTGCTTGACGGCCCAGTCCGCGGCCGTGACGGCGCCGGGGATGCCGAAGTACTGGTCGAAGCCGTCGGCGCCGTGCTCGGTCGCGCCGTCCAGCGCGTGGAGGACGACCTGCCGGGTCGTCTCCGGCGCTTTGTCCATCAGGTACTCGTAGAGCCGGACCAGGTCGCTCGCCGTCACGACGGTGCTCCCCCAGTGCCCGGGATCGACGGGCGGACGGGTCGAGGTCATACCGATCCGGGACGCCCAGCTCGTGACGAGCCCGGGCCCGCCGAGCTTCGACCACAACTGGCTCGCGACTTCGTCGTCGCTGCGCGAAAGCATCTGCGAGACGGTGCCGGCCGGGACGCCCTGCCGGAGGGCTTCGAACGCGATGAGCAGCTTCACCAGCGACGCCGACGTGTAGGTCGCGTCCGGGCGGTAGGAGACGAGGTCGTCGCCGTTCTTGCGGTCGTGCACGAGCACGCTGAGCTTGCCCGGCAGCAGCTTCGCCAGCTCGCCGCCGGACGGCAGGCCGGACGCGTCCGGCGTCGGCCTGGGCTTGGCGTGCGTGGTCGGCGGCGGCGGCGCCGAGGTCGCTGTCGTCGCGACACTGGTCGTCAGCGGCGGCGCCGTCCCGAGCGCCGGCGCGGAGGCGGCCGCGGGCCCGGTCGGGTGCAGTGTCGCGGCCGCGACCAGCATCGCCACGACCGCCCCCGCACACAGCCCGGCCAGCAGCATCACGTTTCGTCGGTGCATACCCGGCTCTTGTCGGCACGCCCCGGCCGTGTTCTCGCGAACCGGCCGGAATGTGGCCTGCGTCTCATCCGGACGCGAAATCGGGGACGCGGGCGAGCGCCCGCGACAACAACTACCGTGACCAGAATCGTCGAACGGCTGGACCGGCCCGACTTCGCCGCGCGGGACCCGAAAGAGGTCTTCGCGCGGCTCTTCGACGAGTACGCCCACCCCCTGCGCGGTTACCTCGCGGGCCGGGTGGGGGTGCACGCCGCGGACGACCTCGTGGCGGAGACGTTCGTCGTCGCGCTGCGCAGACGCGGCAGCTACGACCCGGAGAAGGCGCCGATCCGCGGCTGGCTCTACGGCATCGCCACCAACCTGCTGCGCAACCACGTCCGCCAGGAGGTCCGCGGCTTCCAGCTGACCGCCCGGGCCGGGGCCGACGACCGGCCCGCCGAGAACCACGACGCCGAGGTCGCCGGCCGGGTCGACGCCGCGGCGCGCCTGCGCACCCTCGCCGGCGAGCTGGCCGCACTGTCCGAACAGGACCGCGACGTCCTGCTGCTCACGTCCTGGGCCGGGCTCGAGCCGGCCGAAGTCGCCGAAGCGCTCGGCGTCCCCGCCAGCACCGTGCGGTCGCGGCTGCACCGCGTGCGCCACCGCCTCCAGGCCCTGCTCGTCCCCACCGAGGAGAATGTCCATGAATGAGCTCGACGAGACCCTCGAGCGGCTGCACCACGACGCCCGCACCGCGCCCGCCGACCTGACCGCGGCCCGCGCGAAGCTGATGGCGGAACTGGACGCCGGCGCCACCGTGCTTCCCCTCCGGCCGCGCCGGGTCTCGCGCGTCGCGGTGCCCGTCGCCGCGGCCGTGGCCGGAGTGGTCGCGGTGACCGCCGTCGTCGTCGTGCAGACCGGCTCGTCCGAGCCGCCCGTCGCCGGCCCGGCGCCGTCCGGGCCCGCCCCTGAGTCCTCCTCTGGGTCCGCCCCCGTGTCGTCGCCGGACATCCGGCTGATGTCGGCCGTCGAGGTGCTCACCCGGGCCGCGGACATCAGCGTCGGCGCCGTCGACCAGCCGCTGGCCCCCGGGCAGTTCCGGTACGTCGTCGAGCACACCTGGGTCGGGCGCGGCGTCCAGACCGGGAACGCGACCGGCTACTCCTACCTGTGGGAACAGCAGATCCAGCGGTGGATCCCGGCCGACGAGCACGATGTCTGGCAGGAGGACCGCAAGATCCTCGGCACCGGGAAGTTCCTCGGCGGCTCGGTGCCGCAAGCGCAGGCCCCCGAACCGGAGATCACCGACACCGACCAGGGTCAGTGGCAGGGCCGCTGCGGCGACTTCTTCCCGAAGTCCAAGCCGGCCAAGAAGTGCGACGACCCCACGGACTGGGACAGCCCGGCCTTCTACGCGACGCTGCCGCACGACCCCGCGCAGCTGTACACGAAACTCCAGGACCTGACCAAGGGCCGCGGCTCGACGCCGACCGCGATGTTCCACTTCGGCACCGAGATCCTGCGCAGCGGGATGATGCCCGCCCCGCTGCGGGCCGAGTGGTACCGGGCGCTGGCGAGGATCCCGGGCATGAAGGTGCTCGCGGCCGAGGCCAACCTCGACGGCCGCACCGGCGTCGCGCTCGGGCTCGACGACCGGCACGAGTTGCGGCAGCTGATCATCGACCCGGTCACCGGCCAGTTCATCGGCGAGCGCACGATCGCCGGGACGCAGCCGGACGATCCGTGGATCAAGCCCGGCACGGAGACCGGCGCCAGCGCGATCACCACGGCGGTCGCGGACCGGCTCGGCGTCGCCCCCGCGAAGTAGGCCTCGCGAAGTAGGCCCCGCAAGTCCGTGAAGGCCTCCTTGAGGGACTCTACGTCCGTGAAGGAGGCCTTCACGGACCTCCGGCGTCCGGGGCGTACTACGGTCGGGGTGTGCTGGCCGTCCTGCTGGTGGCGTTGCCCGTCGGGGTCCTGATCGGGACCGTCGGCGTCGGCGGGGTGGTGCTGCCGCCCGCGCTCACCTGCCTCGGCGGCCTCGACGTCCACGCCGCGGCCGGGACCAGCAGCTGGGCGTTCCTGTTCACCGGGATCGTCGGCACCCTCGGGTACGCGCGCCAGCAGGCCATGCCCTGGCGGTTCGGCGGCCTGCTCACCCTCGGCGCCGCGCCCGCGGCCGCCGCCGGGGCGCTGGTGAACGGGCTGCTGCCGGCCGCGGTGCTGTGGCTGGTGCTCGCCGTGGTGACCGCGGGGTCCGGCGCCTACAACCTGTGGTTCCGCGCGAAGACGTCCCGGGTGCGCGACGACCTGCCCGTCGCCGCCACGGTCGCGATCGGCGTGGTGGTCGGGTTCGGCTCGGCGCTGACCGGGACCGGCGGGCCCGTGCTGCTCGTCCCGGCGCTGCTCGCGCTCGGCGTGCCGGCGCTGACGACCGTCGCGGCCGGGCAGCTGATCCAGCTGCCGCTCGTCGGGTTCGCGACGCTCGGCTACGCGGCGCACGGCTCCGTCCACTTCGGACTCGGCACGCTGCTCGGCGTCATCGCCGGCACCGGCGCGCTGGTCGGCACCCGGCTGGCGAAAAAGCTGCGGCAGCAGCACCTCCACCGCGTCGTCTCGGCGGCGCTGGTCGTCTTCGGCGCGTTCCTGTTCGTCCTGGCCGCGCGAAGCTAGGACGACGTCAGCCGCACGCAGCACCGCCCCGGTCGCGGGTCGAGCCGTGCGGTCAGGTCCGCCGAACCCGCTCCGGTCAGCAAGCCCGTCACCAGCGCCAGGTTCATCTCGCAGACCAGCCGCGGGTGCGCCCGCGCCAGCCGGTGGAACGGGCAGTTCCCGAGCAGCACCCCACCGTCCTCGGTCCGCGGCTCGAAGCCGTGTTCTTCCAGCACCGCCGTGAGGCCGGCCGCCGCGGCGCCCAGGTCCTCCCCCAGCTCACGCGCCCGCAGCGCCAGGATCTCCCGCGCCGAGCCGCCGGTCTCGCCGGCCTCCTCGACCGCCCTCGCCAGGAGGTGACCGGCCAGCTCGTAGTCGCGTTCCGGCAGCGAAACCGTCACCTGCCGGTCCGAGCGGCGGTAGAGCTTCGCCGGGCGGCCGGCACCCGGCCCGGTGCGGCCGGTGCGGCGGCCGTGCCCGACGGCGAGGAGCCGCTCGTCCACCAGACGGTCGAGGTGGAACGCGACGGTCGCGCGAGGCACACTCAGCGCGGCGGCGACGTCGTCACGGCTCACCGGCTCGGGCTGGCGGACGACGTAGTCGTACAGCCGGCGCCGGGTCGGCTCGTCGAGCGCGGCTACCGCGGCCAGCGCGCCGGCCTGGGGTTCGTGCATCACCGCACTCTAAAACAAATAACCGTTGACGAAAAGCCGTTCCGGCTTCTAACGTCGGTAGGACTTGGTTTTAGAAAGAAGGGGCTCCCCGTGACTGTCGAACCCATGAGCGAACCGGTTCCCTTCCGGCACCTCGGTGTCGTCCCCAACCGTGACGCCTTCGATCTCCACGCGGCCGAACGCGCGGTGGCCGACCTGCTGCGCGCCCTGGGCAAGGACCCGACGTCGGAGCACCTCGGCGACACCCCGCGGCGGGTGGCGAACGCCTACGCCGAGATGCTGCGGCCGCGCGACTTCAAGCTGACGACGTTCCCCAACGACGAGGGCTACGACGAGCTCGTGCTCGCCAAGAGCATCCCGGTGCAGTCCCTGTGCGAGCACCACCTGCTGCCCTTCCGCGGCGTCGCGCACGTGGGCTACCTCCCGGGCGAGCGCATCCTCGGCCTGTCGAAGCTCGCCCGCGTCGTCGAGCTGTTCGCGCGCGACCTGCAGGTGCAGGAGCGGCTGACCAAGCAGGTCGCCGACTGGCTCCAGGAGCACCTGGCGCCGAAGGGCGTCGGCGTGGTGATCGAGGCCGAGCACCTCTGCATGTCCCTGCGCGGCGTCCGGGCGAGCGGCGCGCTCACCGTCACCTCGTCCCTGCACGGCCTGCTGCGCGAAGAACCCAAGACGCGCCAGGAGTTCTTCGCGCTGACCGGGGTCAACGCCTAGCCACGCGCGTCGCCGCCCGCTGAAGCTCCGGCAACAGCCGCTCGAGACCGCAACTTCAGCGTCGTGAGTGTTCAGGGCGGTTAGAACCGCCCTGAACACTCACGACCAGCCGCGGCAGACCGCTCACCGGTGCCGAAGAACCTCAGACCCGCGGCGTCTAGTCCCGGCGGTGGCGGCCTCCAGGCCCGGTGCCGAGCGCCTGCACCCGGGTCACGAGGTCGCCTCGCCGGGCGCGGCGGGCGTACTCCAGCAGCGCCTCCACCTGGGCCTCCGGCAGCCAGCCCTGGTCCGCGCCGATCTCCAGCGTCAGCAGGTGCGTCACCAGCTCGCGGGAGTCGTCGTCGCATTCGCCCGCCAGTTCGGCGAACCGCAGTGCCGCGTCGGCCGCGCCGTCGCACCACGCCGTCATGGCCAGCAGTGTCGCCGTCGCGGTCAGGATGTCGCCGCGGTGGACGCCACCTTCCGCGGCCAGGTGCTCGGCCAGCTGGAAGCTGTGGGTGCCGACGCCGCCGGCCCCCTCCTCGCGCACCGCTTTCGCCAGCGCGTGGATCTGCTGCGTGACGTAGTCCCCGCTCGAAAACCCCGACATGCCGTCCCCTCCACCCCGCGACGAGTCCCCTGCGGCCCGTGCGGTCATCCCGACAGGTGTACTCCATTCGCGCCCAGATACCTCGGACGCCCCGCCCGTTTCGCCCGGCCGGTCGTGAGATCAGCCCGGACGTCCCGGTTCGGCCCGCCGTTGTGACACGTACACCGCCGCCGACGTCCGCCGCTCGACGCCGAGTTTGTGCAGCACAGAAGAAACATAGTTCTTGACGGTCTTCTCCGCCAGGAACAGCCGCTCGGCGATCTGCCGGTTGGTCAGCCCTTCGGCGACCAGGTCGAGCACCCGCCGCTCCTGCGGGCTGAGCTGCTCGTACCGCGGATCCGGGGCCGAGGCCGTCTCACCCCGCAACCTGTTCATGACGGACGCGGTGAGCGTGGCGTCCAGCAGGGAGCCGCCGACGGCCACCGTGCGGACGGCGTCGATCAGCGAGCGGCCGGAGACCTGCTTGAGCATGTACCCGGCCGCGCCGGCCATGATCGCGCCGAACAGGGCGTCGTCGTCCGAATAGGACGTCAGCATCAGGCAGGCCGGCGGCGGTTCGAGCGTCGAGCGGATCTCACGGCAGACCTCGATGCCCTGGCCGTCGGGCAGCCGGACGTCCAGGATCGCCACGTCCGGCCGGACCTGCGGGATCCGGACCAGGGCCTCGGCGGCCGTGCCGGCCTCGCCGACCACCTCGATGTCCTCTTCGGACTCGAAGACGGTCTTCAGCCCGGTGCGGACCAGCTCGTGGTCGTCGAGCAGGAACACCGAAATCGTCATCGCGCAATCCCCTGTTCGCCGGCGGTCCGTGCCGGCAGGCCGGCCGTCCATTCCAGCCGGGAGCCGCCGCCGTCGGCGGCCACCAGCGCACAAGTCCCGCCCCACCGGGCGGCGCGGGCGGCCAGGTTGGCGAGCCCGCTCGCCCGTCCGGGTCCCGGCGGCGGACCGGTCCCGTCGTCCCGCACCACCAGGCTCAGCCGGGTGCCGGGCCCGTCCACGGTGACGTCGACCGAGCACGACGTCGCGCCGGCGTGGCGGGCGACGTTCGTCAAGGCTTCCCGCAGCGACGCGATCAGGTCGGAGCGCACCGCGTCCGGCACGGCGGCGTCGAGCGGCCCGTCGAACCCGACGCGTGGCTCGAAGCCCAGCGTGTCCCGGGCGTCGACGGCCACCCGCAGCAGCTCGGCGCGGAGGCTGCCCTGCGCCTGCGCGGGCGCCTGCAAGGAGAAGATGCTGTTGCGGATCTCGCGGATCGTGCCGTCGAGGTCGTGGGCGAACCCGGCGACGCGCGCGCCGACCCCCGGGTCGGAGATCAGCCTGCTGACGCCCTCGAGCCCGAGCCCGGTCGCGAACAGCCGCTGGATCACCAGGTCGTGCAGGTCGCGTGCGATCCGGTCGCGGTCCTCGAAGACCGCGAGCTGCTGGCGCGCTTCCTGTGCCCGGGAGAACTCGACGGCGAGCGCGGCGTGCCCGGCGAACGTCTCGGCCAGCTGGACATCGGAGTCGGTGAACGGCGAGCGGTCCCGGAACTTCGCCACGAGCAGCACCCCGAGAGTCTCCTCGCCGACGATCAGCGGCACCGAGATCGCCGAGTCCAGGTCCTTGATCATCGCGGGCATCGGCCCGACGCGGTCACGCTGCTCGTTCTGGACGTGCTCGCCGTAGTCCCGCACGACGATCGGCCGGCGCGTGGTGAACGCGATCCCGGTGGCCGTGCCCTCGGTCGGGATGGTCAGGCCGGTGAGGCGGTCGGCGTCCTCCCCCGGCGGCTCGACGACGTCGAACACCAGCAGCCCCGGCCCCGCGGGCAGCGCGATCGCCCCGCCGGTACCGCCGGCCACGACGCGGGCGCGTTCGGCGATCAGCCGCAGGGTGGCGCGCAGGCCTTGCGTGCCGAGCAGCGCTTTGGTGACGTCGTAGGACGCTTCGAGCCAGCGTTCGCGGCGGCGCATCCCGTCGACGAGCATGGCTTTCTCGACGGCCATCCCGGTCGCCGCGGTGAGCGCGCCCAGCACTTCGCGCCGGCGGCCGGCGAAGCCGCCGTCACCGGGTTCGACCCGCATCGTGCCGAAGGTCTTCGGCCCGGCGCGCACCGGAAGCTCGACGGCACCGTTCGCGCCGTCGGTGTCGCCGGTGTCGCCGGTGTCGTCCGTGTCGCCGGTCGAGGGCCGGCCGTACTCGGCCACCCCGCCGTCGGGTCCGGTCACCTCGAGCCGGCCGTGGCGCGCCCCGACCAGTTCGCACACCGTCGTCACCGCGCGTTCCAGCAACGCCGGCATCTCCAGCTCCCGCGCGATCCCGGCTACTGCGGCCAGGATCGCCGGCATGCCGATTTCGTCCGCCACTTCCCGTTGACTCCGCTGGCGTCGCCCACTCCCGGGGGTATCCCCGGGCCGTCAAGAGTGCCACAGCTCACTGCCCATGTCGGCCCAAGCCGGTGCGTCCATCCGGTGGGTCGCTCGGTGACACGGCGTTGTTACTCCGCCGGGCAGGCCATTCGGTGACCGGTTATCGCTTCGACGGGGATCTGCAGGAACCGGCGGCCCGCTCGGGACGAGCAGGGGCACAGGCAGGCGATCTCCGCGGCGGAGGAATCCCGGAACTCCCCGGCCCGGCCGAGCAGGCTGACGAACCAGCCGGCACCGAGGTCGTCCGCGAAGTCGTCGGCCTCGAACGCGACGACGGCGTCACGCGCGCCGGCGTAGAGCGGGCTGCCTTCGGGGACGGCGAACACGACGGACTCCCCGACGACGGTGAACCGCACCGGGCGGACAGCCGGCATCGCCCGGTGGGTGAAGATCACCCGCCCGAGGCTCGCCGTCCGGAGCAGCGCGAGGCACTGCGCCCGGTCGAGCAGGAGCCCGAAGCCCACATCGTCAGCCATCTCGTCCCTGTGCTTCTCCTGTGAATATTTCCCGGCCACCAGCGTGATCCGCGGCGCGGGGTCGCCGGTAGGGCCGTTGGACCCGCCCGCGACCGGCCCGGCTACGAAACCCACGTGCAGGCACCGTCCGCCAGTGCCGAAAGACCCGGGTCCGCACGGGCGCCCGGCCGGTGCGGCGGACACGCGGCGCGACCTACCGTCGTGACCGTCCGTTGCCGGCGTGAGTCCGAAGGAAGAGGTGAGGCCGATGCCGCCGCATTCCGCCGGGGGTGACTCCCCGCCCGCGGCGACGTACTCACTCGACACCGCGGTCGTCCGGCAGGCCGTCACCGGCAACCGGGCCGCGGTGGCGGGGCTGCTGCGCGAGCTGCGGCCGATCGTGTTCCGCTACTGCCTCGGCCGGCTCGGGTCGTGGCAGGAAGGCTCGTCCGACGCCGAGGACTGCGCCCAGGAGGTGCTGCTCGCGGTCGTGCGCGCGCTGCCCGGCTACCGCTACGAGCTCGACGGGTTCCTGCCGTTCGTCTTCGGCATCGCCGCGCACAAGGTCTCCGACTTCCACCGCCGCCGCGCCCGCGACCGCACCAGCCCGGTCGCGGACCCGCCGGCCGGCCGCTCGGAGGGCCCGGAAGGCACGGACCCCACCGGCGACGAGGTCGAACGCTCGGCCGCGCTCGACTGGTCGTCCGGCCTGCTCGACACGCTCCCGCCGCGCCAGCGCGAGATCCTGGTGCTGCGCATCATCCTGGGCATGACGGCCGAGGAGACGGCGGTGGCGGTGGGCTTGAGCAGCGCCGGCGCGGTCCGCGTGGCCCAGCACCGGGCGCTCACGGTCCTGCGGCGCAACCTGCTGGCGAAGAAGAGCGCCGGATCCGCTTCGTGACGGGACCTCGGATGCTCTACCGCCTGTGCCCGCCGGGTGTGCTGACCTGGTGCGCCGCGCCCGGCGACGCCGTTTCGCTCGCTCCGGCCGCGCTGGACGGGCTGCCCTGGGCACCCGCCGAGGAGCGCACGTTCGGTGCCGACCTGCTGCGGATCGCCGTCCGCCACGGCGTACCGTCCCCGACCGGTCTGGTGCTCGACGCCCGGCACACCGTCGACCTGGGCCGGGCCGACGGCCTGCGCCGCGACCAGGTCGCCGTCGACGACGCCCAGGAAAAGCTGCGGGACACCACCGCGATGCGGCTGATCGAGCAGGCGTACCCGGGCTCGGGCGACCTGGCCGCCCGGCTCGACGAGAAGCTGCGGACCGCGGCCGAAAACACCGCCCGGCAAGCCGAAGAAGACCTCGCCGAGGTGCTGGCGGCGCCGGTGCGGCCGGAGCTGGCCGAGCACTGGCGACGTCTCGGCGGGCGCTGTCCGGACTGAGCGCCGGCCCGTGCGATCATGCGCTGATGCCTCCAGTGCTGATCGTCGTCGGCGGCCTGCCGGCGTCCGGGAAGACGACCGTGGCGACCGAACTGGCCCGCCGCACCGGGTTCTCCTACCTGCGCGTCGACACGATCGAGCAGGCGATCGTCCGCAGCACGCCCCTGAGCATCCCGCTCGGGCCGGTCGGGTACGTCGTCGCCTACGACGTCGCCGCCGACCTGCTGCGGACCGGCGTCAGCGTGATCGCGGAGTGCGTGAACTCCCTCGAGATCACCCGGGACGCCTGGCGCGACACCGGAACGGCGCACGGCGCGCGGGTATTGGAGACCGAGATCGTCTGCTCGGACCCGGTGGAACACCGGCGCCGCGCGGAAACCCGCGACACCGGCATCCCCGGCCACGTGCCGCCGACGTGGCCGCAGATCGTCGGCCGCGAGTACGAGCCGTGGACCCGCGACCGCCTCGTCGTCGACACCGCGGCGCACTCGGCCGGCGAGGCGGCCGCGCTCATCGAAGCGGCTGCGCGGCCTTGACGTCGTCGTCGAGGCGCTCCAGCCGGCGGCCGGTGGTGCGCTGGCCGAGGACCGCGACCAGCGCTCGCCCGGCCGGGACAGCGAATTGGTGCCGGGCGCGTCCGGCAACGTCGGACCAGCGGCAGCTCGGCAGCGATCCGGCGCACCGAGTCGAGGTTGTTCTGCGAACCGCGTTCCCGGATGGCGCGAGGTCCCGCCGTCGAAGGGCACGACAAGAATGACGACGGCGGCATCGCGATATGCGGCGGCGTCTGCCCAATCGCGCCACTCGGGAATGCGCTGACCGTGCCGCGCGCCCGGATTCCGCCGCGTCGCCGGCGGTACGGCCGGCGGGCATTCGAGGTGCTTCACTGAGGGATACGGCTGCCGGTTCGGATCGGTTCAAAGTATTTTCCGCGGGTTTCGACACACCCCCGAATGCTGGACAACCACCCGGTCGAGGCCCCAGGATGACCGCCGTCACCATCTACTTGAGAGCGCAACCAGCGTACCCGAACGGCTACCCAGCGTGACCCACCTGCGGGCCGCCGCGCGTGCGGTTTTCGTACGCCGCTATTCACGCACGCCATTCTTCGCGCATTTCCGGCGACCATTCACGGCCGAGTCCGACTACGGAAACGGAAACCGGACCTGACGGTTCGTGATGGTCGGAAACACCTTCTTGCCCGGTGTCAAACCCCGGTGTAGCGTCCATAACGGAACGATAACCACCCGGTCGACGGCGTGGTCACGGGCAGGTGACCATCCGCGTCCACTGATGTCGGGTCAGTGGGCCGGCCGGGCGTCGTCCCTTCCCTGCCGACGTCTTTCCTGATGGTACGCCCCTGGGCTCGTACCGGTCAGTGTCGCGCTTTTCCCGCCAGCCCGACCCGGAGGATCCATGTCCCGCACCCAAGGACGCCATCGCCTTTCCCGCAGAACGAAGATCGCCACCGGCGGTCTCGCCCTCGCGATGGCCGTCGGCGGCATCGTCGTCGCCACCACGACCGGCAACACCGGACAGGCCAGCGCCGACGAGGTCGACCCCGCCCTCTTCATCGACATCCTGCAGGTGCAGCCGAACCAGTTCGATCCGCGGCCGGTCTACGGCGCGGCGACGGGCACGTTCACCGTCGACTGCGGCCGCAACGAGAACGGCCACTTCAACCCCGACAACTTCATCGCCCAGCCCGGCGTCCGCAACGGCGCCCAGCACCTGCACGACTACGTCGGCAACCTCTCCACCAACGCCGACTCGAACAACAAGAGCCTCTCCAAGGCCGGCACCACCTGCCGCAACGGCGACAAGTCCGCCTACTTCTGGCCCGTCGTGCGCATCGACACCGGCGAGGAAGAGGCGAAGAACGAGCCCGCGAAGGCGCCGGACGGCGACCGGGCCCGGGCCGATCAGGAGGCGAAGACCGTCCAGGTCGCCTGCCCCGACGTCGCCAGCAAGCTGCCGGACGTCCCCGACCAGGCGATGGCCGAGGTGGAGGACAACCTGGACCAGCTCGACACCCAGACCGACGACGCCAACCAGCGCGTCGCCTCGACGCAGGGCCAGGGCGGCGCGGACTTCGTGCGCAACGCGATCCTGACGCCGCTCAAGGACCGGCGCGCCGCGATCCTGGAGCGGATCGCCATCGCGATCGGCCGGTTCACGCAGAAGCCGCGTGACCTGGGCGGCCTCGCGCCGTGCGCGCCGAAGCCGGGCAAGGACACGGGCACCGGCGCGACTCCCCCGCCGCCGACGACCACCGCGGGCGGCGCGCTGCCCGGGCAGGACGAGAACAACGAGCTGCCGGAGAACGACGGCGTGATCCAGCGGCCGCAGAAGGTCCAGCTCACCTTCCGGGGCAGCCCGGTCGGCAAGGTCGTGGCCATGCCGAAGTTCCTGCGCGTGCTCTACGGCGACGCGAAGGTCTCGACCAACGGGCCGGCCAACGCCCGCGCGAGCTGGACGTGCACCGGCTTCGAGAACCGCGTCACCGACAAGTACCCGATCTGCCCGCAGAACAGCAAGGTCAAGCGCATCCACACGTTCCCCAGCTGCTGGGACGGCCAGAACACCGACAGCGCCAACCACCGCACGCACATCGTGTTCCCGGACCAGAACGGCCGGTGCGCCAAGGGGTTCAAGGCCGTGCCGCAGCTGCAGATCTCGCTGACCTACGACATCCCGCACGACATCCAGGTCAAGAAGCAGTACAAAGTGGACTCATTCCCGCAGGAGCACCACAACCCGTTCTCCGACCACGACGACTTCGCGAACGTGATGTCGCAGCGGATCATGAGCGGCCTGGTCAACTGCGTGAACCGCGGCCGGACCTGCCGGGCCTGATCGTCAGGCCATAACGGACACCGAGCGCCCCGTCACCCACTCCGGGTGGCGGGGCGCTCGGGTGCGCAAGAGGCACCGCTCACGCGACGGCCGTGTGTTCCGCACGAACCGGCCCGTGCGGAACACGCCCCGGGAGGTGCGGATCGCATTCCAGAAGACGTCACGGTGCACGGCGGCGACCGAAACTGTGCACGGTACCGACACCGGAGACACCCGCCCCGCACAGGAGGGAACGCAGTCGCAGCCAGCCGTCACCGTGCCGCGGCCCCTTCCCGGGGCCGCGGCACGACCCGTTCCGACAAGGGATCCGCCATGCCTTCCGACGACGTCCGCCCGGAGCTGACCGGGGTCGAGGTCCACGACCTCGAGCCGGCTCTGTGCCTGCTCATCACCCCGACCGGCCAGTACCCGATCACCGGGCCGGCCACGGAGTTCCGCGCGTGGCTCGCCCGCTGCGACGGCACCCGTACCCGCGCCGAGCTGCTGACCGGGGCGGACTCCCGGTACACCGACGTCCTCGACGTCCTCGCCACCGACGGCTGCCTGCGCCCCGCGACGGACGGCACCCGGGCCCGGCGCGCCGCGGTGACCACCGTCCTCATCGCCGGAACGCCCGAGCTCACTGCGCCCCTCGCGCAGATCCTCGCCCCGGCGGGGTACGCCCGGATCCAGACCCTCGCCGACTTCGACGGCCCCTTCCCGGTCAACCCGGCCGACGCCGTCGTCGTCGCCGCGTTCACCCATCCGGCGTACTCCGAACTCACCGCGCTCGACGCCTTCTGCACCGACCGCCGGGTGCGTCTCCTGCCCTTCCGCTGTGAACGCGGCCAGGGCATCGCCGGACCCGCGATCACCCCCGGTGGCCCGGGTCCCGACTTCGCCGACGCGCTCGGCCGGCGGCAGGCCGCGGCCGCCGACCCTCGCCTGGCCGACGCGTTCGCCACCGCCGGCCCCGCGCCCGGCCGGCGGTTCCGCCCGGGCGACGCGCGCTGGATGCTGACCGTGCTCGCCGTCCAGCTCGAGCGCTGGCTCGCCGGCGAACCCGCCGAGACGACCACCGGCGAGCTCGAGATCGACCCCGTCCGGCTGAGCGTGCTCCCCCGGCCGGTGCTGCCGGTCCCGGACCGCCCCCGGCCGGTCGAAGCGCGCGGCCCGCGCCCGGACCTGCTCGTCGACGACCGGACCGGGATCGTGACGGCGGTCCGCGAGCTCCCGCCCGCGCCGGACCTGCCCGCCCGGCTGAAGGTGTGCGAAGTGGACGTCGCGGACATGCGCCGGGTCGCCGACTGGGCCAACGACCGCGACGCGACCGGCGCCTCGTGGCACGACTTCGAACCAGCTCGCGAAGCCGCGCTCGGCCAGGCCGTCCAGCGGTACTGCGCCAGCTGGCAGCCCCCGGACCGCGAGTTCCGGCACGCGAGCTACCTGCGTCTGTGCCGCGACGGCATCCCCGCGCTCGACCCGCGTCGCCTGAACCTGTACTCACCGCGGCAGTACGACACCCCCGGCTTCCCCTTCGCGCCGCTGACACCCGAGACCGAGTGCAGCTGGATCGAGGCCTTTTCCCACACAACAAGGGAAACGCTGTGGGTGCCGGCCTGTCTCGTCTCCCGGCGGCCCGAGCCGGGCGGTGCCCGGTTCACCGAGCCCCTGGCCGCCGGCCTCGCCGGTGGCACCGGGGAAGAGAACGCCTTGACCGCGGGGCTGGAGGCCGTGCTCACCCACGACACGGCGATGCTGTGGTGGGCCAACACGCCGAAGGTGCCGCGGCTGGCGGTACCGGCCGAGATCCGGGCGCTCGTCGCCGACACGGCCGACACCCACGACGTCACGCTGATCCCGCTGGACAACGAGTTCGGCGTCCCGGTCGTCGCGGCCGCGGTGTTCGACCGGACCCGGCGCCGGCTGTCTCTCGGGTCCGCCACCCGCCCCGACGCGTTCGAAGCGGCCAAGGCCGCCCTCGCCGACGGGTTCCGCCAGCAGCACACCTACCTGGCCCTCGACGACGAGCAAGCACCCGCCCGCCGGCAGGCGGAGCCCGGGTCCCTCAAACCCTACCGCGCCGACCGGCGGTACCTCGACTCCTGCCGCGCCGACTTCGCCGACGTCGTCGATCCCCGGTGCCAGCAGCAGATCTACCTCGATCCCCGGGCTGTGACCCGAGTGGCGCCGTGGGTGCGAGACCTGCCGGTGCGCCCGTGGGAGGGACTGCCGTCGCTGGGCGAACGGGGATTCAAGGCCTACCGGGAACGCGTCGAAGAGCAGGGGTTCGAGGTGATCAGCGTCGATCTGACCACACGGGACGTCGCGGCCGCCGGCTTCCACGCCGCGCACACGATCGTGCCGGGGCTGGTGTCCGGTTTCCCGGCCGGGCTGCCGCGGTGGGGCGACGGGCGGATCCGGCGCGCCGCGGTCGACCTCGGCTGGCGGACGGCGCCGCTGCCGGAGGACCGGCTGAACGTCTTCCCGTTCCCGCACGCGTGAGGCTCACGCGCTCACGGCTTCGCGTTCGGCGGCCGTGAGCGCGTTCTCCGTCACCACGAGAAGCCCGGCCACGACGGTGAAAGCCAGCACCGCCATCACGACGAACACCGCGTGCAGGCCCAGGGTCTGGGAAAGCACGCCGGCCGCGAGGGCGCCGAGGGACTTGGTGCCCCACGACACCAGGCGGTAGCTGCTGTTGAGCCGGCCCAGCAGGCGGTCCGGCGTGACGCGCTGGCGCAGGGACACCATGACGACGTTCGACATCACGATCCCCAAGCCGCCGAGGAAGAAGCCGGCGGCGACGGCGTACGGGTCCGTCGTCACCGCGAGCACGCCGATCGTGAGGCCGCCGGCGAGCCAGGACAGCCAGAGCGTGCCGATCCGGCCGAGGCGGCCCTCCACCGGCTCGGCGAGGAACGACCCGGCGAGGCCGCCCGCGGCGTTGGTGGCCATCACCAGGCCGAACGCCGGTTCGGACAGGCCCATCGCCGAGCCGGGGCCGACCGCGTACAGCACGAACACGGCGAAGGTCGCGCCGGTGGCGAAGTTGAACGTGCCGACCATGACCGAGAACGTCCGCAACACCTTGTGCCGCACCAGGAACCGGACGCCCTCGGCGATGTCCGCGCGCACGGTCGTGCGTTCCGGCCGCTCGACCCGGTAGGTCCCGCGCACCAGCAGCAGCGCCGCGACGGCCACCGCCCACAGTGCCACCGGCGTGACGAACGCGGCGAGCACGCCGGCCGCGACGAGGAGCCCGGCCAGCGGCGGACCGGCGAACTCGTTGGCCGTCTGCTCGGCGGCGTACATCCGGCCGTTGGCGGCCGACAGCCGGTCGCGCCCGACGAACCTGCGGGACGATCGACTGCGCCGCGGTGTCGTAGACGGTCTCGGCGAACCCGACGCCCGCGGCGACGACGTACAGGGCCCAGATCGAGCCGCCGCCGAGGACAGTCATGAGCGTGACGGCCGCGAGCAGCCCGCCGCGGACGAAGTTCGCGCCGAGCATCGCCCGCCGGCGGTCCAGCCGGTCGACCAGCGCGCCGGCGGGCAGCGCGAAGAGCAGCCACGGCAGGGTGAACGCGAACGCCAGCCCGGCGATCAGCCCCGGCGACCGCGTGTAACCGACGGCGACCAGGGGCAACGCGACCTTCAGGACGCCGTCGGCGAGGCTCGACAGCCCGGCCGCAGTCCACAGCCGCCAATAGGTGCTGCCCAAGCCCTTCGTCGCCATGTGATCGAGGATTGCACATCGATGGGGAATTCTCCATCGATGTGTCGGAAGTCGATCGATGGACTACGCTGCGTTCATGACCGAACCCCGCCGGCGGCGGCCGGCGACCCCGCAGGAGGCGAAGGCCCTGGGCCACCCGCTGCGCCTGCGGATCATGCGGATGTGCCTGGTCGAGGAGCTGACGAACAAGCAGCTGGCCGACCGCCTCGACCGGGATCCCGGCACGGTCCTGCACCACGTACGCCAGCTGGTGGCCGCCGGGCTGCTGGAGCCGGCGCCGGTCCGCACCGGCACGAGCGGCGCGCTGGAGAAGCCCTACCGGTCGAACAACGAGACGTGGTGGCTCGACGGCCCGCTGGCCGGCGCCGACCCCGAGACTCGGTTCGCGCCGATCGAGATCTTCCAGGAGGAGCTGCGGACGGCCGGCCCGGAATCGGTGGCGGTGCACGAGAAGTTCCTGCTGCACCTGTCCCCCGACGAGGTCCGGGAGCTGGACCGGCGCATCCTGGCGGTCCTGGACGAGTACGTGGCGACCGACCACGAACGCCCGGACCGCCCCGCTCTGGGCGGGATCTTCGTGCTGCACCACATGGTTTCGGAACCGCCCGGCGGCCGACTCGGTTCGTAAGCCGGCCGGCCACAGCTCCGGTTTCCGGCCTCGGCGCACCGCTTCGCGGACAGCCGCGTACCGCTCCGGATCCGGGTGTGCGGCTCGAATGCCGAAGCGGCCGGGGAATATCCGAGTTCACCCTCCCGATGGCCCGCTCGGCCGTGAGGGGCACCCTCACGGACATAAAGTCCATGAGGGTGCCCCTCACGGCATTACGGGAGTCGGGCACGGGCGTGGGGCGGCCGAGGGTCCACTCGCGACACTCGGGCAGCGACACTCGGGCAGCGACGACGCGGGCAGCCACACTCGTGCAGCTACGGCAAGGGCAGCGACACTCGCGCCACGGCGGCGCGGGCAGCCACACTCGCGCAGCTACAGCGAGGGCAGCGACACTCGTGCAGCTACAGCGAGGGCAGCGACACTCGGGCAGCCACACTCGTGCGGCCGGGCACGGCTCCGGGGACGACTCAGGCCCCTGTCCGGGGATGGTGGACAGGGGCCCGAAGCGCGTCACGACGTCAGTGGTTCACCTTGAACCACGGCTGCGACCAGCCGAGGTAGGTCTGGCCCCACTTGCTCTTGATCTGCGCGATCGTGGTCTCGGTGTAGGTGCCCGCGCCGTTGATGTCGTTCGACAGGAACTTGCCGCCGCCGACGGAGATCATCGTGTGGCCCGAGCCGCCGTTGGAGAAGAACGCCAGGCCGCCGGACGGGACGTCGGTGCTGCCCGCGTGCTTGTACTGGCTGGGGATCTGCGTCCAGTGCACGTACGCCGTGGTCGAGCCGCTCGCGGAGAAGCCGTAGTTCTGGGCGTTGATGCGGTCGCACCAGCCGTCGTAGGCCGGGTCGTTGTTGGTGTGCACCCGCGACTTTGCCTTGGTGACGGCCTGGGCGCACGTGTTCGCGTCGCCCAGTCCGGCGGTCGAGCAGGTCGAGGCCGGCGGAGTCGGGACGTCGGTGCAGTCCGGCGCGATCCGCCCGTCGGATCCGGTGTAGACGTACGTGTCGGTGATGTAGCCGCCCGGCACGTGGTCCCAGACGGTGCTGGTGCCGTACTTGCCGGTGACCGACTCGCCGGTGGTCTGGCAGTCGATGTCGACGGCGGTGCCGTCGGCGATCGTGCCGGTCGAGCTCGCGCCGGTGCTCGGCGACGAGCGCACGGTCAGCGGCGCGCCGGAATCGGTGTGCACCGTGCCCGTGGCCGCCAGCGCCGGAGTGGCGCCGACCAGCACGATCGCCGCGGCGATGCCGACCACCCCGGCCGCACGCTTGCCGATGCGAATTCCCATGTGTCCGTCCTCCGTTGTTTCTGGTGTGACGACACAGTGACGAACGCCGGTACAAGCCCCGTACAAACGCCCGGGCGGCTCATGGAGATACGGCAAAAAGGACAGGCCCCGCCGGGTGAGGCGGGGCCTGTCCCTCAACGGGGGTGCTCAGGCCAGGTACTCGGCCGCCGCGCGCAGGCTGACGTACGAGCCGCTGAACGTGTCCAGCCGCGGTCCGTCCCCGGTCGCCGGGCCCGGCGCGCCCGTCTCGACCCGGATGAAGTCCACAGTGGACAGCGCCGCCAGCAGGTCCCGCACGCGCGGGTGCCGGTGCGCCTCGCGCGTCACGACGACGACGCTCGAGAACCCTTGCGCCGCTTCGAGAATCGCGTCGAGGTCGTCCGGGCCGGCGGTGATCGCCCGGGTCCCCGGCACCAGCTCGGCCAGGTGCGCGCCGAGGCCCCAGGGCATCGGGCCGGCCGCGATGGTCGGCTCCGTCTGGACGTCCACCACCAGGGGCGGGCCGTCCAGCCGGGGCTCGCCGGTGACGCGCAGGGCCTTGCGGGCCGCTTCCAGGCCGAGCCGGCGGTCGACCGGGCCGACCGTCGCCGGCGCGGGATCCGTGCCCAGCGCGGCGGTCCGCGACGCCGCGTCCGCCAGCCGTTCGAGGGGCAGCTCCCCCGACGCCACCGCGGCCACGATCGCCGCGTTGATGGCGTCCAGGGCGTCGGCCTCGAACGCCGCGCCGCCGATGCAGAGCGAGTCCGCGCCGGCGATCAGCGCCCGGACCGCCGAGTGGCCGAGGCCGTCGTGGCGGCCGTACGCGCCGGACACCGCGCCCATCTCCAGCGCGTCGGTGATGATCGCGCCGGTGAAGCCCAGCTCGCCGCGCAGGACGTCGGTGAGCGCCACCCGGTTGAGCGTGGCCGGTTCGTCGCCCCACGCCCGCACGACCAGGTGACCGGTCATCACCGCGCGCACGCCGGCCCGGATCGCCGCGGCGAACGGGACCAGCTCGATCTCACGCAGCTCTTCCGGCGTCCGTGGCAGCACCGGCAGCGCGACGTGCGAGTCCTCCGTCGCCGCGCCGTGGCCCGGGAAGTGCTTGGCGCACGCCGCGACACCGTACTTCTGCAGGCCGGTGACGTACGCCGCGACGTGCGGGGACGCCTTCACGGGGTCCGACCCGAACGCCCGGACGCCGATGATCGGGTCCTCGGCCGCCAGGGTCAGGTCCGCACACGGCGCCAGGTTGATCGTGACGCCGCAGGCCGCGAGCCGCTCGCCGAGCGCGGCGGCGACCGCCGTGGTCAGCTCCGGGTCGTCGGCCGCGCCGAGGGCCAGCGGCCCCGGCACGAACGACCCGGTGTTGACGTCGAGGCGGGTGACGTCGCCGCCCTCCTCGTCGATCCCGACCACGACGCCGTCACGCTCGCCCCGCAGCTGGGCGGTGAGCGCGGCGACCTGCTCGTCGTCGACGACGTTGCGGCCGAACAGGATCACCCCGCCGAGCCCGTCGGCGACGCGGCTGCGCAGCCAATCGGGCGCGGTGGTCCCGGCGAACCCGGGCAGGAGGACGGCCTCGGCGAGTTTCTCGGGTGAAGACAACAGCTACCCCTTCACGGCGCCGGCGGTCACGCCGGACACGAGCTTGCGCTGCACGATCAGGAAGAACACCAGCGCCGGGATCGCGTAGATCACCGACGCGGCCATCACGCCGCCCCAGTCGGTGGCGAACGCCGTGCGGAACGACGCCAGCCACACGGGCAGCGTCTCCTTCTGCTTGTCCCGGATGAACACGAGGGCGAACAGGTACTCGTTCCACGCCGTGATGAAGCTGAACACCGATGTCGTGACCAGCCCGGGCCCGAGCAGCGGCAGCGTCACCCGGCGGAAGGCGCCGGTCTGGCTGCAGCCGTCGATCATCGCGGCCTCTTCCAGCTCGTACGGGATCCCGTTGACGAAGCCGTAGAGCATCCAGACCGTGAACGGCAGCGTGGTGGCGAAGTAGATCAGCAGCAGCGACGGCAGGGTGTTGAGCAGCCCGGCGTCCCGCATCAGCAGGAACAGCGGGATGAACAGCGCCGACACCGGCGCCAGCTGCGCCACCATGACCAGGACCAGGAAGCCCTTGCGGCCGGTGAACCGCAGCCGCGAGAGCGGGATGGCCGCCAGCGTCCCCGCGACCAGCGCGCACAGCACCGACCCGACCGTGACGATCAGGCTGTTGAGCAGGTAGGTCGGGAAGTTGTCCTTGGTCAGCGCGGTGGCGAAGTTGCCGAACGAGAACGACGTGGGGATCAGGTCGTACTTGGGCGAAAGGATCTCACCGGGCGTGCGCAGCGACGTGACGAACATCCAGTACGTCGGGAAGACGACCGCCAGCGCCACGAGGAGGCCGACGACCGAGAGCACGATTCGCTGTGACAGCGACTTCTTCACGCCAGATCACCTTCCTTGGTCCGGGTGAGCAGCTGGATGTAGCGGCCGGTGATGAGCGCCAGCACGATCAGCATCAGGGTCGCGATCGCGCCCGCCGCGCCGAAGTGGTTGCCCGCGATGCCCTTGAGGTACAGCACGACGGCGAGCGTGGTGCTCCCGCCGTCCGGGCCGCCCTCGCGGATCGCCCAGATCTGGGCGAAGGCGTTGAAGTCCCACAACACCGACAGGAAGGTCACCATCGTGGTGATCGGCCGGATCGCGGGCCAGGTGACCGCGCGGAACGTCTGCCACGGCCCGGCGCCGTCGATGCCGGCGGCCTCGTACTGCTCGCGCGGGACGCCGATGAGACCCGCGTAGAGCGAGAACGTCACGAACGGCACGGCCTGCCAGACGATGAGCAGCCCGATCACCGACAGCGTGCTCGCGCCGCTGGAGAACCAGGAGAACCCGATGAAGCTGTGGAACCCGAGCCGGTCGAGGGTCTTGTTGAGGATGCCGTACTGCTCGTCGAAGATCCACTGGAACACCGTGGTCGTCGCGATCACCGGGGTCGCCCAGGCCAGCACGAGCGTCACCTGCACGATGATCCGCACGACCGGGTCGAGGTGGCGCATCAGCACGGCCAGCAGCAGGCCACCGAGGATGGTGGCGGCCACGATGGACGCGGTGAACACCAGTGTCCGGACCGTGATGGTCCAGAACTCCGGGTCCGACAGGGTGTTCGTGTAGTTGTCGAAGCCGATCCAGACGGTCTTGCCGGAGATCAGCTGGCCGATGTCGAGCTTGCGGAAACTGATCGCGAGCACCTGGACCAGCGGCCAGGCGAGCAGCACGAGGATCGCGGCGAGCGCGGGCAGGAGCAGCAGGTACGGGAGGATCCGGTCGCCGAACCGGCCCTTCCTGCGCTTCCTGGCCCGCGTGGCGCGCGGCGATGCCGGCGGGGTCGCCCCCGCCGGCATCGTCACATTGGCGGTCGCTGTCATCCGCCGATGAGCTTGTTCAGCGCTGCGTTGGCGTCGGCGGTCGCCTGGTCGAGCGTCTTCTTGCCGGTCAGGTACGCGGTCAGCATGTCCTTGACCGGGTTCTGGCCGGACTCCACGTCACCCCACTTCGGGCTGGCCGGCACGGCCTTGCCGTTGGTGGAGGCCTTCGCCATCACGGTGCCCAGCGGGTCCTTGTCCAGGCCCGCGAGGTCGGTCGACGTGCCGGGCACGACGCCGGCGGCGGCGAGCTGGCTCTGGTACTTCGCGCTGGAGAGCAGCTTGATGTACTCCTTGGCGGCGGCCACGTTCTTGCTGTTGGCCGGGATCGCCAGGTTCGAGCCACCCAGGAAGACCGGGGCGCTCTGGCCGGCGGTCTTGCTCGGGATCGCGAACGCGCCGGTCTTGGCGGTCAGGCTCGGGTCCGTCTTGGCCGCGGTCGGCAGCTCCCACGGAAGACCGATCATCATGGCCACCTTGCCGGCACCGTAGACCGTCGCCTGCTGCGGCTTGGCCTCGTCGGCGTCCTTCGGCGCCTTGGTGCCGGAGGTGTCGACGAGCTTCTTGTAGAAGTCCAGGCCCGCCTTCGCACCGGCGCTGTCCAGCGTCGCCTTGAAGTTCTTGCCGTCGGGCTGGGCGATGTCGCCGCCGTTGTCCCAGATGAACGAGAGCAGCGCGTACCAGTTCTGGCCCGGCATGTACAAGGGCTGGAAGTCGGGGTCGGACCCGAACTTCGTCTTCAGCTTGGTGATCGCGTCGATCCACTCGTCGTTCGACGTCGGCGTCTTGGTGATGCCGGCCTGCTCGAACATGTCCTTGCGGTAGATGACCTCACGGTTGGCCGCGTAGAACGGGACGCCGTAGGTCTTGCCGTCGTAGGCACCCGAGTCGGCGAGACCCTTCAGCCACTGCGCGCCGTTGAAGCTGTCCTTGTCGGCGGTCAGGTCGGTCAGCACGCCGTCCTGCGAGGCGAACGCCGCCGTCTGGGTGTTGCCGATCTCGATCACGTCCGGCGGCGCACCGCTCGCCAGCGCGGTGGTCAGCTTCTGCTGGATGCCGTCCCACTGCTGGACTTCGTACTTGACCTTGACGCCCGGGTGGGCGGCCTCGAACTCCTTGTTGAGCGCGTCGGTCAGCGTGGCCGGCGCGGAACCCGTCATCAGCCAGACCGTGACGTCGCCGGTGATCTGCGCGGGAGCACCACTCGACGATGCGGCGGTGTCCGTGCCACTGGAACCCGCGCAACCCGCGGTCGCGAGGGTGACTGCGGCGGCGCCCGCCGCCAGCTTGAGCCAGCGTTTCACTCGTTGCCGTCCTTTCGATGCCCGGCCACTGTGGCCAAGCGCCCCAAATGGTGTAGACCAATGTTGGGGTTAGAGTGGTACGTACCACAGGCCCTGTCAAGGCGGTTGCCAAGACGTTGTAATCGCTCCAGGCACTCTGACGGGGAGTAGTCGCACCGTTACCGGCGCCGGGAAGAAAGGTGGTGGAAGTCGTCCGAATAGGAAGGTGTCCCGGACGTTTTTCACGGGCCTGAACGGGGTATTCCGGTGCGCCGGAATACCGCCGCGGGGGCGAAAGAAAGCCGCCCCGGGACAGGTCCCGGGGCGGCGGTCAGGCGAGCGTTTCGGCTGGTGGCCGCGGGTGTCGCCGGGCGCGGTGCGCGGCCATCCGCACCGGCGCGTTGACCACCCCGAAACCGCGATAGCCGCCGATCCGCTGGACCACCTCGAAGAACACGCGCGCGCCCGCGAGGGCGGTGAAGAAATGCAGGAACTCGCCGTGTTCGTCCCGGTCGTGCAGCACGGAGTTCGCGCGCAACGCGGCAATCCGGGCGGCCGGCAGATCGAGCCGCGCCGCGAGGTCGTCGTAGTAGTTGCCCGGGATCTCCAGCAACGGCGCGCCGAGCGCGCGCATCTTCCCGGCCGCCGCGACGGCGTCCTCGCACGCGAAGGCGACGTGCTGCGGCTCGGGCACCGCGGGCGCCCACTCGCCCCGCCGCACCAGCGCGCTGTCCAGGGTCAGCCGGACGTTCCCGGCCGTGACGCCGCGGCTGCGCACCAGCCCGAACGGCGCGGCGAACTCCACGACCGGGGACGGCGTCAGCCCGAGCACCGAGCGGTAGAACAACGCCGCTTCGTCGAAGTGGTCGAAGGGCTGCGTGAGGGCCACGTGATCGATTCCGAAAACCCCGGCGCCGCCCGCAGTCTCACCGGTCGGCTCGAAGTCGCCTCGCCAGTCGTCGTTCCCGCAGAGGAACACCTCGGTGCCGTCCGGCGCGGCGACGGCGGCGAGGTCGGCCTCCCGCGGGCCGTGCGTGCGCGGCAGCACCGGCGCGCGCAGGGCCTCGGCGCGGCGGGCCGACCGCGCGGGGTCGGCGCTCGCCAGCGCGACCGCGCCGATCGAGCCACCGGCGTCACCGCCCTCGTTGACGAGCACCCGGGCCTCGCCCTGTTCCCAGAGCTCGACCGGCTTGCTGCGGTGCACGCCGGTGCGCGCGAAGCCGAGTGACGCGAGCACGGCGCCCGCCCCGGCGCCCGGGCCGGTGACGACCTCGGCGAACGCGTGCCCGGTCAGCTCCGGTGCGGGCGGCAGGTCCAGCACGCCGAGGGACTCCTTCAGCGCGAGCAAGGATCGCATCGCGTCGACGGCGGCCGGGCGCGGGTCGGCCTGGCGGAAGACGTCGTTGAAGACCTCCAGCGACAGCGGGCCGCGGTAGCCCGCGGCGAGGACGTGCCCGGTGAACGCCGTCAGGTCGAACTCGCCCTGGCCGGGGAAGAGCCGGTGGTGGCGGCTCCACGGCAGGACGTCCATCGGGAGCCGCGGCGCGTCGGCCAGCTGCAGGAAGAAGATCTTCTCTCCCGGGATCGCCCGGATCGGCGCCGGGTCGTGGCCCTTGGAGAGGATGTGGAAGCTGTCGAGGCAGACGCCGAGCGCGGGGTGCGCGGCCCGGCGGACGATCCGCCACGCGTGCTCGTAGCCGCTGACGTGCCGGCCCCAGGCGAGCGCCTCGTAGGCGACCCGCAGGCCGCGTCCGGCGGCCAGATCCGCGAGCGCGTGCAGCTGCTCCGCGGCCAGTTCGTCGTCGTCGATCGCGTCCGGCGACACCGAGGAGCAGACCAGCACGGTGTCCGTGCCGAGCTCGGCCATGACGTCGAACTTGTGCGCCGCGCGGCGCAGGTTGGCCCGGTGCAGCTCCGGCGGCACGGCCTCGAAGTCGCGGAACGGCTGGTAGAGGTCGATCGAAAGCCCCAGGTCGGCGCAGAGCTTCCGGACGTCGGCGGGGCCGCGGGGCGAGACGATGAGGTCGTTCTCGAAGATCTCGACGCCGTCGAACCCGGCCGCCGCGGCCGCGGCGAGCTTGTCTTCGAGGGTGCCGGACAGGCAGACGGTGGCGATCGCGGTCCGCGGTTCAGGCAGCACAGGCGGGCGCTCCTTCCAGGGTGTCGAAGTGCCGGAGCATCCGCGCGGGGTCCGGCTCGACGCCGGTGAACAGCCGGAACGACTCGGCGGCCTGCAGCACCACCATGCCGCCACCGTGCAGCACGCGGCAGCCGCGGGCGCGGGCGGCCTCGAGCAGCGCCGTTTCCAGCGGGCGGTAGACGATGTCGGCCACCCACAGGTCCGGGCGCAGCAGCTCGGCCGGGAGTGGCGAGCCGGGGTGCGCGGCCATGCCGGTCGGGGTCGCGTGCACCAGGCCGTCGGCGCGGCGGACGGCGTCGGGGCCGCCGGTGCGCGCCCGGTCCGCGCCGAACCGGTCGTTCAGCGCGCCGGCGAGGTTCGCGGCGCGCTCCTGGTCGACGTCGTGGACGGTCAGCCGGCCGACGCCGGAGGAGAGCAGCGCGTGCGCGACCGCCGCGCCTGCTCCCCCGGCCCCGAGCAGGACGACGTCGTCGCGCCGGACGTCCGGCAGGCCGCGGCCCAGGCTGCGGGCGAAGCCGGTGGCGTCGGTGTTGTGCCCGACGGCGCGGCCACGGTCGAACACGACGGTGTTGACCGCGCCGAGCGCGGCGGCTTCGGGCGAGAGCTCGTCGAGGTGCGGGAGCACGGCCTGCTTGGCCGGGTGGGTGACGTTGAGGCCGTCGAACCCGGCGAGGCGGGCGGCGGCCAGGACGTCGGCGACCGGGCGGCGCAGGACGTCGAGGTCCAGCAGGCGGTAGACGTAGCGCAGGCCGAGCTCGTCGGCCTCGCGCTCGTGCAGGGCCGGGCTGGCGGACGGCCCGATGCCGGTGCCGACGAGTCCGATCAGGTAGCTGGTCACGCGGCGCCCTCCGGATTAATGTACGAACTAGTGAGTTCACAGTAGCGCGGCGTCCGCCCGACCGGAAGTCCTCGACTAGAGTGAGGGCGTCGACCAGCAGCGGAGGGAGCCCGGTGGCCGCACCAGCGTCGGAGGCCGAGCGGCAGCGCGACAAGGAACGCACGCGCGCCGACATCCTCGCGGTGGCCACGCGGGAGTTCGCGGACAAGGGCTACACCGGCGCCCGGGTCGACGAGATCGCCGCCCGCACCAGCACGACCAAGCGGATGATCTACTACTACTTCGGCGGCAAGGAGCAGCTCTACCTCGCCGTGCTGGAGCACTCGTACTCCGCGATCCGCACCCTCGAATCGCAGCTCGACGTCGAGCACCTCGAGCCGGAGGAAGCGCTGCGGGAGCTGGCCGCGCTGACGTTCGACCACCACGAGGCCAACCCCGACTTCATCCGGCTGGTCAGCATCGAGAACATCCACCACGCGGACCACCTGAAGCAGTCGGAGATCCTGGCCGGCCTGGCCGACCCGGCGCTGGGCGGCCTGACCCGCATCCTCGAGCGCGGCCGCGCGGCCGGCCGCTTCCGCGACGACGCCGACCCGCTCGACATCCACATGCTGATCAGCTCGTTCTGCGTGTTCCGGCTGGCGAACCGCCACACGTTCCAGGCCATCTTCGGCCGCGACATGCTGGACCCGGCCCGGCGCGAGCGGTACCGCGAGATGCTGAGCGACCTGGTGATCGGCTACCTGACGGCTCGCTGACCCGTCCCTCTCCGCCCCCACACTCCAGTGCACGGACGGCAGCTTCGCCGGCCCGAAAAGGATCTCTTGACACCCAGGGCGCCTTCTCGCACTCTGTATTAACTAACCAGATCGTACATTAACGACCCGCTTCCCCGCCGACTCTGAGCAACGAAGCACGGACGTCAGGAGCACCCCTGTGACCGCATCGATGCCCCGCAAGGCGGCGCTGGCCGCCTGGATCGGCAGTGCGCTCGAGTACTACGACTTCTTCATCTACGGCACCGCCGCCGCACTGGTGTTCAACAAGGTCTTCTTCCCCGCCTCCTCCCCCGCGACCGGCACACTGCTCGCGCTGGCCACCTTCGGCGTCGGCTACGCCGCCCGGCCGGTCGGCGCGTTCATCCTCGGCCACGTCGGCGACCGCTTCGGCCGCAAGCGCGTCCTGGTGTTCACCCTGCTCCTGATGGGCTTCGCGACGTTCGCCGTCGGCTGCCTGCCCACCTACGCGACCGTCGGTGTGCTCGCGCCGATCCTGCTGGTCGTTCTCCGCCTGCTGCAAGGACTTTCCGCGGCCGGCGAGCAGGCGGGCGCGAACTCGATGTCGCTGGAACACGCGCCCGAACGGCGTCGCGCGTACTTCACCAGCTTCACCCTGAGCGGCACGCAGGCCGGGCAGATCCTGGCCACCGCGATCTTCCTGCCGGTCGCCGCGCTCCCCCAGGCCGACCTGCTGACGTGGGGCTGGCGGATCCCGTTCTGGTGCAGCGCGGCCGTCGTGGTCGTCGGCTTCGTCATCCGCCGCAAGCTCGACGAAACCCCGGTGTTCGCCCGCACGGACGTCGCGAAGCTGCCGGTCGCGGTGCTCTTCCGCAACCACTGGGCCGACGTCCTGCGCGTGATCGTCGCGGCGACGATCGCCTCGGTCAGCACGATCTTCACGGTCTTCGCGCTGAGCTACGCGGTCAACACCATCGGCTTGGCGCGCACCCCGATGCTGTGGGTGGGCGTGCTGGCCAACATCGTGGCCCTGGCGGCGATCCCGCTGCTGGCCGGGCTCGCCGACCGGGTCGGGCGCAAGCCGGTATTCATCACCGGCTGCCTCGCCTGCGGCGTGCTGATCTTCCCGTACCTGTGGTCGATCTCGATCGGCTCGTACGCGCTGCTGTTCGTGCTCGGCATCGTCCTCTTCGGCGTCGCCTACTCCGGCGTCAACGGGGTGTGGCCGTCGCTGTACGGCGAGATGTTCTCGGCGCGCGTCCGCCTGTCCGGCATGGCGATCGGCACCCAGATCGGTTTCGCGGTCGCGGGTTTCGCCCCGAGCGTGGTGGCGGCGATCGGCTCCGGCAAGTCGGACTGGCTGGGCGTCTCGATCTTCACCGCGGCGGTCTGCGTGATGGCCGCGATCGCCGCGGCGACGGCCCGGGAGACCTACAAGGTCCCAACCGCGGATCTCGGGAGCAAGAACCCGGCCGACGCCACGAAGTCCACTATGGTCACTTCCTCTGTGGACGGTTAGCCGGCACCAGCCCGAGCACCGTCACCACCACGCCCACGGTCAGCAGGGTGCCGCCCAGGCCCACCTCCGGCCCGGCTTCGAAGTACCGGAGCAGCCTGGACGCGCCCCGCCCGAACCCGAACGTCACCCGGTCGCCGTCGCGCAGCAGCCGGGCCCGCCGCGACGCCAGCGCCTCGCCGTTGACCAGGGTGCCGGTGCGCGACCCCGCGTCGGACACCCCAGGTGCCGCGCGCGTCGCACCGGATCCAAGCGTGCCGCAGGCTCACCTGGTCCGAGTATAGCCTCAGGTGCGCCTCCGGCCCGCGGCCGACCAGCCATAAGCCATAGCGCACCGCCAACCTCGCCACGGCCCCGTCGAGCGTCTCGATCGTCGCCGTCTCCCGCGGCGCCAGCGCCCCTCCCCCGCTTCCCGGCTCCGGTCAGAGCCGGGAAGCGGCCGGAAGATACGCGGGGGTCAGGGTTTCGGTGCGGCCTCCGGCGCCTTCACGCGCTCCAGCAGCAGCTGGGCGACGTCGCGGACGTCGACGTTCTCCGCTTTCTGCTCGCTCTGGCGCTGGACCAGCCCGTCGGTGAGCATGGAGCGGCAGAAGGGGCAGCCCGTCACGATCGTCTCGGCGTCCGTGGCGATGGCCTCGTCGACGCGCTCCAGGTTGATGCGCTTGCCGATCTGCTCTTCCATCCACATCCGGGCGCCGCCCGCGCCGCAGCAGAGCGCGCGGTCGGCGTGGCGGGGCATCTCTTCGAGCGTGGCGCCCGTCGCCCCGACCAGCTCGCGCGGCGGGGTGTAGACCTTGTTGTGGCGCCCGAGGTAACACGGGTCGTGGTAGGTGACCTTGGGGCCGTCCTCGACCGGCTTGACCGGGGTCAGCCGGCCGGCGCGTACGAGCCGGTTGAGCAGCTGCGTGTGGTGGACCACCTCGTAGTGCCCGTCCAGGTCCGGGTACTCCCGGCTGAGCGTGTTGAGGCAGTGCGGGCACGTCGTGACGATCTTGCGCAGCCGCTCCTCACGACCCTCGAACACCGCGTTGAGCGTCTCCGCCGTCTGCTGCGCCATCATCTGGAACAGGAACTCGTTGCCCGCCCGCCGCGCCGGGTCGCCGGTGCAGGACTCCTCCTTGCCGAGCACGGTGTACTTCACGCCGGCGATGTGCAGCAGCTCCGCCGTGGCGCGGACGGTCTTGCGGGCGTTGTCGTCGAACGCGCCCGCGCAGCCGACCCAGTAGACGTACTCGACGTCCTCGGCCAGCTCGCCGTCGAACACCGGGACGTCGAAGCCGATGTCCTTCGTCCAGGCGAGGCGTTCCGAGTTGTTCTGGCCCCAGGGGTTGCCCTTGGTCTCCAGGTTCTTGAACAGCCCGCCGAGCTCGGTCGGGAACGCCGACTCGATCATCACCTGGTAGCGGCGCATGTCGACGATGTGGTCGACGTGCTCGATGTCCACCGGGCACTGCTCGACGCACGCGCCGCACGTGGTGCACGACCAGAGGACGTCCGGGTCGATGACGCCGTTGTCGGCCTCGGTCCCGACCAGCGGGCGCGCGCCTTCGTGCTCCTCACCGCTGAGGATGTAGGGCGCCTCCTCGAACATGTTGTCGCGCAGGCTCATGATGAGCAGCTTGGGGGACAACGGTTTCCCGGTGTTCCACGCCGGGCACTGCGACTGGCAGCGGCCGCACTCGGTGCACGTCGAGAAGTCGAGCAAACCCTTCCATGTGAAGTCGCCGATCTTGCCGCGGCCGAACGTATCGTCCTCGCCCGGGTCCTCGAAGTCGATCGGCTTGCCGGCGGACTCCATCGGCAGCAGCGGGCCGAGCGCGTCCGGCAGCCGCTTCGCGGTGACGTTGAGCGGGGCCAGGAAGATGTGCAGGTGCTTGGAGTAGAGCACGATGGCCAGGAACACCAGCATCACGCCGATGTGCAGCAGCAGCCCGACGGTCTCCAGCACCTCGGTCGTGCCGTGCCCCAGCGGCTCCAGGAGGTTCCCGACGCCGAGCGAGACGTACGCGCCCGAGTGGTACGGGAAGTTGCCGGACGCCGCGGACGAGCCGCGGAAGAAGAACATCGTCCAGACGACGTTGAAGATCATGAACAGGATCAGCCACGCGCCGCCGGTGTGCGAGCCGAAGAACCGGGACGCGCGGTCCTTGCGTTCGGGGGCCTGCTGGATCCGGAGCACGGCGAACACGCCCAGCGAGACGGCCACCATGACGGCGATGAAGTCCTGCAGGAACCCGAGCGGGCCCCAGTGCCCGATCCACGGGATCGCGAAGTCCTCGTCGAAGAGCGCGCCGTACGCCTCGAGGTAGACCGAAGCGAGGATCACGAAGCCCCAGAACGTGAACAGGTGCGCGAGGCCGGGCACCGACCACTTGAGCAGCTTGCGCTGGCCGAAGACCTCCCGCAGCTGGGCGGTGGCGCGTTTGCCGAGCTCGCCGGAGCGTTTGGTGTCGGGCTGGCCCGCCTTGATCAGGTGGTACAGGAACAGGACCCGGCGCCCGGCGACGGCGAGGCCGACGACGGTCATGAGAAGGCCGAGGATGAGGCGAACGAGCACGAGTCCTCCGTGACGTGCTTAAGGGGAAGGCTCAGTGCGAGCCGGTGTAGTAGCGGCACGCCTTGCACGCGTACCGCATCTTCGCGACCCGCCAGTGTTTCCGGTACAGATCGAGGTCGGGCGACCGGCGGACGCCGAGGCGCTGGTAGCGCCCGGGACGGCGGCGGCCGGTTTCGTACTGCTCGGTCGCGCGGCCGAGGTGGGCGCGCCGCAGCACGCACCCCCGCGTCCGGCAGCGGCCGAGCGCGCTGCGGCAGAAGCGGTGCAGCAGCACCAGATCCGGAGCAGGCCCGTCTCCGGCGACCTGCTCGACGACGCCGTAGCCGGGGTGATCGCCCGGTCCGGTCAGCCGTACGGGCAGCCCGCAGTACGCGCATTTGAGGGTGCAGGTGAGGCAGCCGGTGATGTGCCTGAGCCGCGGGTCGCGCCGGTCTTCGGAGGCCGTTCCTCGCACGCGCGACGCCATGGGGCCTCCTCCGGCGACTCTGAGCGGCTGTGATCGACACCACTTCGTTCTACTGGAGAGTAATGACGGGGTCACTTCGCGCGACAGGACCGAATGGCCCACTTACCTTGCGCTGCATGGCGTAATTTCCGAAGCAAGGTCGCCCTAACCGTCCGGCGAGCGAACGCCGTAGGGTCGCAAATCGTACGTTCGGCCCTGCTGCGCCCGGCGTGTTCCCCGCCACAATTCCGCCATGACCTATCACCCGGTCCCGTACCGGCCCGCCCGCCTGCCCGCCGCCGAAGCCACGTCGAACGTCGCCGAACTCCGGCAGCGCATGGAGCAGCGCCGCTCGGTCCGGATGTTCTCCCCCGACCCGGTCCCCGAGGGCGCGGTGCTCGACGCGATCGCCGTCGCCTCCACCGCCCCCAGCGGCGCGCACCAGCAGCCGTGGACGTTCGTCCTCGTCTCGGATCCGGCGGTGCGCCGCCGGATCCGGGAGGCGGCGGAGGCCGAAGAGAAGATCTCCTACGACGGCCGGCTCGGCGAGGCGTGGCTTGACGCGTTGCGGCCGTTGGGAACGGACGCCGTGAAACCGCACCTGACCGACGCGCCGTACCTGATCGTCGTTTTCCAGCAACGGTTCGCCGTCGACGAGGACGGCGGCGTGCACAAGCACTACTACGTCGACGAGTCGGTGGGCATCGCGGTCGGCATGCTGCTCACGGCGTTGCAGGTGGCCGGCCTGGCCGCGTTGACGCACACGCCGTCCCCGATGCGCTTCCTGGGCGACCTGCTGGGCCGGCCCCGCAACGAACGGGCGTTCGCGGTGATCCCGGTCGGCTACCCGGCGGACGACTGCGTGGTCCCGGACCTGCGGCGTAAGTCCCTGGACGAGGTCCTGGTCCGGATCTGACGCACCGGTCGTGAGCGTTCAGGACGGGTTCCCACCGACCTGGACACTCACGGCTCAGCAGGAGGGCAAGCCGTCCGGCAGGTCCGCGAACGCCGGGCCCGACGCGTAGTCCGCGCCGTGCTCCCGCCACCACGCCGACTGTTCGCGCGTTTCGACGCCCGCCACCGCCACCTTCGCGCCCGCCAGGTGGGCCACCTCGATAAGCGACGCCAGCGACCGCTCCACCAGCGGGTGACTCCGGCGTGACACCACCGACGACGCGATCCGGACGGTGCGGATCGGGAGGTCCGCCAGGAACGTGACGTCGCCCGCCGCGCCGAAGTCGTGGATCTCGGCCGGGATGCCGATCTCCGCCAGGACCTTCAGGTTGTCGACCGCGTCGCCGGTTTCGGCCAGCAACGTCGTCGCCGGGAAGCCCGGGCGGAGACGCTGCGGCGGCAGGTCCGTGTCGGCCAGCACCGCGCGGACCTCGCCGACCAGGTCGGGGTCGGCGGCCTGGTGCGGACCGAGCTCGACGACGAGCGGGACCTCGATGCCCGCCGCCGTCAGGTGCTCGGCCGCCGTGCGCAGCAGCCACGTGCCCAGCGGCAGCGCCAGCCCGGTCTCGCCCGCCAGCCGCACGCACGTCTCGTGCGACAGCTCGCCTTCGGCCGGGTGGGTCCAGCGCAGCCGCGCCTCGATCGCGGCCGGCTCGTCTTCGGCGGCCAGGTCCACCAGCACCCGGTACACGATCTCGACGTCACCGTTCTCCCAGGCACCCGCCATCGACGCCGCGAGGCCGAACTCGTGGCGGTCACGGCGATCCAGCTCGCGGTCGAACAGGCCCCACTGGTTGCCCGCCCGCTGGGCGCGGCGCAGCGTCAGGTCCGACGCGCGGAGCAGCTCGGCCGGCGCGGTGTCGCGCGGCGGCCGGTGGACGACGCCGATGCTGGCCGAGAGCGCGACGCCGTGGGTCCCGTCGACGTACTCCGGCTCGGCGAGCTCGTGGTTGATCCGGCGGACCAGCGACCCGACGTCCGGGGTGTCCTCGCCGTTCTGCACCACCACACCGAACTCGTCGCCGCCGAGCCGCGCGATGAGCGCGTTCTCGTCCTCGAACACGAGTTTCAGCTTCGCCGCGACGCCGCGCAGCAGCTTGTCGCCGAGGTCCTGGCCGAGCCCGCCGGTGATCAGCGAGAAGCCGTCGAGGTCGAGGTGGAAGAGCGTGACGCCGCGGGCCTGGTCGGCCTCGCGCAGCGCGTTTTCCAGCCGGGTGCCGAAGAACTGCCGGTTGGGCAGCCCGGTGAGGACGTCGTGCAGGGCCTGGTGGCTCAGCCGCCGTTGCAGCAGCGCCACTTCGGTGTCGTCGTCGACGAGCGTGATCAGCTGCTGGGCCTCGCCGATCGCGTCGCGGACCACGGCCGCGACGAACGTGGCCCACATCGGCTCGCCGTCCCGGCCGACCAGCCGGCGGCCGGCCCGCAGCCGGTGCAACCGGCCGGACAGCAGATCCGCGTAGCCCTCCCGCAGCACGTCGACGTCGTCCGGGTGGACGAACTCGAACAGGGTCCGCGCGGCGAGCTCGGCCGGGGTGCGGTTGAGCGTCTTGGCGAGCGCCGCGTTGACACGCAGCACCCGGCCGTCCAGGTCGGTGATCGCGACGCCGGTGGCAGAGCCGGCGAAGACCTCCTCGAACTGCGCGCGCGTGAGGACCTGCTTGCGCCGGGTCTCCTGCTCCACCTTCAGCAACGCTCGGCTCAGGCCCTCCTGCCGCTTCTGGATGTCCTCGCGCAGCGCCTCGCTGTACCCGGAGCTCAACGCGCCGAGGACCAGCACGACCCGCTCCGCCAGCTTGGCGACTCCGCGCAGCTCCGGCTCGCGCAGCAGGCCCTTGCCGAGCACCTCCATGGAGCGGCGCAGGCTCTCCGGGCCGACGCAGCGCAGCTCCACCAGGCGCCCACCGGCCGCCGCCGCCTCTTCGACACCTTGCGGGTCGCTCGCGACCGCCTCGAAGAGCCAGCCGACCAGGATCGACAGCTCCTGCTCGATCTCGTCGGGCGTGTACGGCAGGTACGCCGTGGTGCTGACCAGGTAACCCCATTTGCGCGCGAGGGTACGGAGCCGTCGCGCCGCTCGTTCGGCGGACGGCTTCGCGCGCGAAGCGCCGTGGGGGTGGGGAGCAGTCACTTCAGCCTGTCCAAGGGTCTAGTGCGCACTCCAGCTCGGGGAACCGATATATCTTGGCGCGAAATGGCGTCACGCGCACTGATCAGTGTTCATCCAATCGAGTGATAACCCTGAGCAGTTACGCCGATCCGGTCATTCAGCCACGTTCGGGTGGCATCCCGGTACTGTCCGGCGTTTTCGTGCAGCGCAACGGAATGCCCCGCGCCGGGGAGCACGAACATCGACAGCTTCGACGGGTCTCGGTAATACGGCGCCTCCTGGGCCCGCAGTGTCGCGGCGCTCGAACAGTCGCGAAGGGCGAGCAGCCCGCAGAAAAGCACGTCCTTTTCCCCGACCACCTGGAAAACCGGGACGGTGATTCCCCACGTCGCGGGCAGCACGATGCCGAACAACGCCACCGTGCCCATCCCCGGCACCGAGACCTGGTCCTTCGTGGCTTCGTCGGCCGCGATCACGCCCGGGTCGGCGTCACCGGCGGCGTAGAACAGCCCGGCCCGCGCCCCCGGCCGCGTCGTGAAGTACAGCGGGTCGCTGCCCAGGTGGGCCAGCTGGTCGTCGAACGACGCCGGCTGCAGCCCGAGCGCCGCGCCCAGCGCCAGCACCGGCAGCGCGGGCAGGTGCGTGACGCCGGTCAGGATCACGCCGTCGACGTCGTGGTAGGTCCCCGCCTCCACGGCGACGACCCCGGACCCGACCGAGTGGCCGACGATGACGACCTTCGCGAACGCCGTGCCGCCGACGTGCCCGGCGCGCAGGTGGCCGATCACCTCGTGCAGCGCCTCGGCTTCGGCCTGCACCGTCAGCGGCAGGCTGAGCGGGTGGCTGCTGCCGCCGGCGCCGAGCTGGTCGGCGGCGAACGTCGCGTAGCCGTGCGAAGCCATGTCGCGCTGGTAGGAGTAGCGCTCCGGCTGGTACGGCAGATCCCAGTACGCGCTGTTGTACGTGCCGCCGTGCACGAGCAGCTGGACGGCGGCCGGCACCGCGCCGGCGGGCAGGCACAGCCGGCCGTGCACCGTCGCGGGCGCGCCGGGCACGAGCGGCGGCAGCCCGGGCCCGGTGACCGGCAGATCCGTGTCGGCGCAGGAGATCGCGGCCGCTTCGGCGGGGACCGCGGCGGTCAGGGACCCGAGCAGGACGACGCAGGCGAACAACGCCGACGTCAGCTTGACCGGCAGTCTCACGCCGTTCTTCCCTCCGGACGGGTGACGAGCTGAGGACCACGAAACACTACACCTGGTAGCCGATCAGGCACCGTCAGGTCTGCCGCGGCACCACGGTCATCGGCAGCCGGTTCGGCTGCATCGTGGCCTTGAGCTGCGCCCGGACCTTCTTGCCCGGCACCGGGACCAGCCGCCAGCGGGCGCCGATGGTCGCGGCGACGATGGCGATCTCGGTCGGCGCGAACACGTGCCCGGGACACAGCCGCGCGCCGGCCCCGAACGGGATGTACGCGCCCTTCGGCAGTTCCGCGGCCCGTCCGGGCGCCCAGCGGTCCGGGTCGAACCGCCCGGGCTCGGGGAACCAGCGCGGATCCCGGTGCAGCGTGTGCTGGCTGACCGCCACCTCGCTGCCCGCGGGGATCGTGACACCGCCGAGTTCGACGTCTTCACGCGCCCGGCGCATGAGGATCAGCGGCGGGGTGCGGCGGACGATCTCGTTCACGATCTGGTTCGTGTAGACCAGTTCCGGCAGGTCCTCGAAGCGTGCGGGACGGCCGTCGAGGACCTCGTCCACCTCCGCGTGGAACCGCCGTTCGACATCCGGGTGCTGCCCGAGCTCGTGGAAGAACCAGGCCAGCGCCACGGCGGTCGTTTCGGCGCCGGTGGTGAGGATCGTGATGACCTCGTCGTGCACCTGGCGGTCGGACATGCCCTCGCCGGTGTCCTCGTCCCGCGCCGCCAGCAGCATCGACAGCAGGTCACCGTGGTCGGCGCCCTCCTTCCGCGCGGCGACGACGGTCGCGCCGATCACCTCGCGCAGCCGGGCCGCGGCGGCGTCGAACCGGCGGTTCGCCGGGATCGGCAGCTTCTCGACGAACTTCGGCGAGAACGCCCGGACCAGCACGTACTTCAGCATGATCGGGATCGAGCGGCGGATCTCGGCGAGCACGTCGTCGCTGAGGGCGGTGGAGAACAGCGTCTGCCCGGCGATGGTGAGCACCAGGTCCTGCATCCGCTGGTCGAACTCGACGACTTCGCCGGGCCGCCAGGAGCCGGCCAGCTCGTCGGCCAGGGCGGTCATCGTGTTCTCGGCGTAGCCCGCGATCCGCGTCCGGCCGAAGGCGGGCATGACCATCCGGCGCTGCCGGCGGTTGAGCTCGCCGTTCGAGGTGGCCAGCCCGTCGCCGAACAGCGGGCGCATCTTGTCGAAGACGAGGCCCTTGTCGAACTTGCCGGCGTCGGTGGCCAGTACCCGCCAGGCCAGTTCGGGGCTGGTGACGACGCGCACCGGCAGCGGCCCGAGGCGCAGTTCGACGACATCTCCGTGCGCGGGCAGGGAATCGAACAGTTTCAGCGGGTCGCGCAGCAGCGCCACCGTGTGCCCGAGCACCGGCCGGCGACCGGGGACGGCGCGCGGGTCGTTCGTCACCGGGCACACCCTAGGACCGGCGGGGAGAACACCGGCAGTGCCGCCACACGAACGGATGAGCGGGGCTACACTCCGCCGTCAATCGATGCCGCCGATCGATATCGCCGGCCGATGTCGCCGGCAAGTCCGCGAGGGGTGGAGGTCAGGGTGACCGGGGAAACGAGCTGGGTACCGTCGGAGGTCGACACCTCGGTGCCGAATCCCGCGCGGGTGTACGACTTCTGGCTCGACGGCGACCACAACTTCGCCGCCGACCGCGCGCTCGGGGAGCAGATCCTCAAGATCATGCCGGGTATCCGCGACGCCGCGAGGCTCAACCGCGCGTTCCTGCGCCGCGCCGCGCGGCACATGGTCGACGCCGGGATCCGGCAGTTCCTCGACGTCGGGGCGGGCATCCCGACGGTGGGGAACCTGCACGAGATCGTCCAGCAGGCCGACCCGTCGTGCCGCGTGGTGTACGTCGACCGCGAGCCGGTCGCGGTCGCGCACAGCGAGCTGCTGCTGCAGGACAACGACCGTTGCGCGGTGATCCAGGCGGACCTGCGCGACGTCGACGAGATCTTCGCGGGTGCCGGCAAGCTGCTCGACCCGGGCCAGCCGACCGGCCTGTTCATGTTGCTGCTGCTGCACTTCGTGCCCGATTCGTGGGACCCGGTGAGCATCCTCGCCCGCTACCGCGAAAGGCTGGCGCCCGGCAGCTTCCTGGCCCTGACGCACGTCGCGGCCGACACCGAGTCGGCGACGGAGCTCGGCGAGGCGGTGCAGGTCTACACCACCCAGCAGAACCAGCAGAACCAGCCGTTTCCGCGCACCCACGAAGAGGTCCTCCGCTTCTTCGACGGCTTCGAGCTGGTCGAGCCGGGCCTGGTCGGCTGTGCGCTGTGGAACCCCGAGGGTGCCGGCGACATGTCCGACGACCCGGCGATCAACGTCCTTCCTTACGCGGGAGTAGGCCGGAAACCGGATTCGCCGTAACCGGTAACCTTCCCGGGATTCGTCGAAACGATTCGACCGGCGGCCGATCCAATACCCCCGGACACGGGGTCGCCGGCACCCGATCCGGGTAAGGTCAAGTCCTCCCGGACACGCTCCCAGGTAATTTCGATTTCCCAAAGAACCTCGTTCTGACCTGCTGAAACATCGACCCACAAGAGTGTTCGACGAATTCGACGAGTGACACTCACGTCGAAGGTGAATCGAATTGTTGGCCGACTGGCAATAGTCCTTGTGTTCCGGCCGAGTGTCCCCTACCTTCGTCCCATCGTCGATGCGCTTCGACTCGCACTTCCCCTGCCCCATGTCTCCAGGAGGCCGCCCGTGGTCACGATCAACGACGTCGCCAATGCCGCGGGGGTGGCCCCCAGCACGGTGTCGTACGTGATCAGCGGCAAGCGCTCGATCTCGCCGAAGACCCGCCGGCTGGTCGAAGAGAGCATCCGCAAGCTCGGTTACCACCCGCACGCGGGCGCCCGCGCGCTCGCGAGCAGCAAGACGAACGTGCTGGCCCTGGTCGTGCCGCTGCGCACCGACCTCAACGTCGCCGTCGTGATGGAGTTCGTCGCCGCGGCGGTCACCGCGGCCCGCGCGCACGACCAGGACCTGTTGCTGCTCACCAAGGACGAGGGCCCTGCCGCGCTGCAGCGGGTGGCGTCGTCGGCGATCGCCGACGCGCTGATGGTGATGGACGTCGAAGCCGCCGACCCGCGGGTGCCGATGCTCATCGCGCTCGACCTGCCCGTGGTGCTCATCGGCGTGCCCGATCACCCGGCCGGGCTGAGCTGCGTCGACCTCGACTTCACCGCCGCCGGTTCGGCGTGCGTCGCGCACCTGGCCGACCTCGGCCACCGCTCGGTCGCGCTGATCGGCCCCTCCCCCGCGGTCTACCGGCGCGGCACCAGCTACGCGACGCGGTTCCTGCAGGGGTTCGACGACACCGCGCGGAGCCGGGGCGTCCGCGCGACGAACCGGCCGTGCGCGCACTCCTACGAAGCCGTGAGCGCCTGTGTGGACGAACTGCTCGCCGCCGACCCGGGCCTGACCGGCCTCGTCGTGCACAACGAAGCCGTCCTCCCCGGACTGCTTACGCACCTGCGCCAACGCGGTCTTCGTGTCCCCCAGGACATTTCGGTGATCGCCGTCTGCCCCGACAGCATGGCCGAGCAGCACCCGGTCGCGCTCACCTCCGTCGCCATCCCGGCCGAAGAGGTCGGCGCCCAGGCCGTGGAGATGACCATGCGCCGGCTCGGCGGCCATTCCACGCCGGAGGTCCGGCTGCTCGACCCGCGGCTGACCCGGCGCGAGAGCACGGCCGCGCCGCGCACCTGACCCGGTTCTGCTCCGCCGTCGAAGGGGAATCACCATGTCCGCAGCCCGTCGCGCCCTTTTGCTGGTCGCGAGCGCCGCGCTCCTGACCGCGTGCAGCCCCACCGCCCCGCCGTCGTCGAACGCCCCGGCCGCCACCTCGATCACCGAGCTCGACTACTACGCCGACGAGCAGGGATCCGCGGCGTGGCAGAAGGTCCTCGACGCCTGCGCCGCGCAGACCGGCATCAGGATCGAGCGCCGGACGGTGCCGACCGCGCAGATGCTGCCGAAGATCCTGCAGGGCGCGAGCTCGAAGACCCTGCCGGACCTGCTCTTCACCGACAACCCGACGCTGCAGCAGGTCGCCGCCACCGGCGCGCTGACCCCGCTGTCCGACTACGGCATCTCCGCCGACGGCTACTACCCGGGCATCGTCAAGGCCGGGACCTACCGGGACAAGCTCTACGGCGTCGCCCCCGGCGTCAACGGGCTGGCCCTGATCTACAACAAGGACCTGCTGACCGCCGCCGGCGTGCGGCCGCCGTCCACCTGGGACGAGCTGACGGCCGCCGCGGCCGGGCTGACCGGGGACGGCAAGTACGGCCTCGCCTTCTCGGCGATCCCGTCGGAGGAGGGCACCTGGCAGTTCCTCCCGTTCTTCTGGAGCAACGGCGCCGAACTGTCCCGGTTGGACTCGCCGCAGAGCACGCAGGCGCTGGCCTACGTCACCGGTCTCGTGACGAGCGGGTCGGCGTCGAAGTCCGTGGTGACGTGGAACCAGAACGACGTCGCCGACCAGTTCGTCGCGGGCAACGCGGCGATGATGGTCAACGGCTCGTGGAACCTGGCCCGGCTCGACGAGCAGAAGTCGCTGCACTACGGCGTGGTGCCGATCCCGGTGCCGAAGGCGGGCGCCAAGCCCGTGGTCGCCCTCGGCGGCGAGGTCGGCGCGGTGCCGGTGACCGGCGGGCCGACGCAGCAGGCCGCCGGGAAGGTGCTGACCTGCGTCCTCGCCGAGCCGACCATGCTGCAGTGGAGCAAGGCCCACGCCTACGTCCCGTCGAAGACGGCCGTCGCCGCGAAGTTCGGCGCCGAGCAGCCGGCGATGCGGGCGTTCGTCGACGAGGTCGGCTCGGCCCGCTCCCGCACCGCCGAACTCGGCGAGAAGTACCCGAAGGTCTCGCAGGCGCTGGCCGACGCGATCCAGGCGTCGCTGACCGGGAAGCTGCCCGCCGACCAGGCCTTGAAGACCGCCCAGCAAGCGGCCGGGTCGTGACGCTCGCGGCCCCGGTGCCGCGGCGGGGACCACGGCGGGACGACCGGTTCACCGCGTGGGCGTTCCTCTTGCCCGCCGTGGCCTACGTCGTGGTGTTCTTCGGCTACCCGCTGGCCGCGAACGTCGTGATGAGCACGCAGGACTACACGGTCAAGTCGTTCTACACCGGCGAAGCGCCTTTCGTCGGCCTGGCCAACTACGCCGCGGTACTCGCGAACCCGCTCTTCTCGACGGCCGTGCTCAACACGGTCCTGTTCACCGCCGGGTCCCTCGTCTTCCAGTTCGGCATCGGCCTCGCGCTGGCGGTGTTCTTCGCCGGCCGGTTCCCCGGGGGCGCGCTGCTGCGGTCGCTGCTCCTGCTCCCCTGGCTGCTGCCGCTGGTGGTCAGCGGCGCGGTCTGGCGGTGGATGTTCGACCAGGACCACGGGGTGCTCAACGCCGCATCGCGCCTGATCGGCGTCGGCGCGGTGCCGTGGCTGAGCAGCACGGCCTGGGCGCTGCCGGCGGTGATCCTCACCAACATCTGGATCGGCATCCCGTTCAACCTGGTGATCCTGCACGGCGGGCTCCGCGCGATCCCGGCGTCGCTGCACGAAGCCGCCGCGCTCGACGGCGCCGGCGCGTGGCAGCGGTTCCGGCACGTCACCTGGCCGTTGCTGCGCCCGGTCACCGGGATCGTGCTCATGCTCGGGCTGGTCTACACGATCAAGGTGTTCGACGTGATCATGGTCGTCACCGGCGGCGGCCCGGCCAACGCGACCCAGACGCTCACGACGTGGTCCTACCGGCTGTCCTTCCACGACTTCGCGTTCGGGCAGGGCGCCGCGGTCGGCAACGTCCTCATCCTGGCGGCGACCGCGTTCGGCCTGCTCTACCTGCGCTCGGCGAAGGCGACGCTGGCCGAGGCGGCGGCGTGAAGACCGCGGCCGGGGTGGTGATCGTCGCGGTGCTGCTGTTCCCGCTGTACTGGATGGTCAACGCGTCCCTGCAGCCCAGCGGCGCGCTGCTGCGGCCCGACCCGGCGTTCTTCCCCGTCGGCGGCACGCTCGAGGGCTACCGCAAGGCCCTCGCGACGCAGGGGCCGAACCTCGTCTCCAGCGTCGTCATCGCACTCGGCACGGTGGTGGTGTCGCTGGTGATCGCGGCGCCCGCGTCGTACGCGCTGGCGCAGCTGAAGGTCCGCGGCGGGACCGTGCTGGTGTTCGTGCTGCTCATCGTGCAGCTGATCCCGGGCATCGTGATGGCGAACGCGCTGTACACCGTGTTCGGCAACCTCGGGCTGATCGACAGCTACGCCGGGCTGGTGCTGGCGGACGCCACCGCGACCATCCCGTTCGCCGTGCTCCTGTTGCGCGCGTTCATGATCTCGGTGCCGCGGGAGCTCACCGAAGCGTCCCGGGTGGACGGTGCCGGGTACTGGCGGACGTTCTTCTCGATCATCCTCCCGGTCAGCCGCAACGCGCTGGTCACGGCCGGGCTGTTCGCGTTCCTGTTCGCCTGGGCGGACTTCCTGTTCGCCGTCACCCTGACCACCGGGCAGTCGTTCGAGCCCATCACGGTGGGCATCTACCGGTTCGTCGGCAACCAGTCCGCCGACTGGAACGGGATCATGGCCACCGCCGTCCTCGCAGCGATCCCGGCGGCCGTCCTGCTCGTCGTCGCCCAGCGCTACGTCGTCGCCGGCCTGACCAGCGGCGCCGTCAAGGATTGAGGAGGCCCCCGTGATCGCCACGACCGAAGACGGCCGTTCGCTCGAAGTCCGCGTCCGGCACGAAGTGCTGCTCATCGAACCGTGGGGCGCCGACAGCCTGCGCGTGCGGGTGGGCCGGCACCGGATCCTCGACGACGTCCCCGGCGCGCTCCTGCCCGCGAAGCCGTCCGCCGGGACCGCGGGCGCGGAGGGGCGGTCCGCCTGGGTGGTGAACGGCGCGCTCACCGCGCTGGTCGAGATCGCCGACACCGACACCGGCGTCGACGCGCAGCTGCGGTTCGTCCGCACGGACACCGGCGAAGAGCTGCTGTCCGAGCAGCGCGCGCACTTCTGGTGGCCCGGCGCGCGGGTCTTCATGCCCTCGCGCAACGGCTACGGCCGGCTCGAACAGCGCTTCACGGCCTATGACGACGAGCGGCTCTACGGCCTCGGCCAGCACCCGCACGGCCGGCTCGACCAGAAGGGCCTGGTCCTGGACCTGGTGCAGCGCAACGGCGAGGTCTCGGTGCCGTTCCTGCTGTCGAGCCGCGGGTACGGGTTCCTCTGGAACAGCCCCGCCGTCGGCCGGGTCGAGCTGGCCGCCAACGGCACCCGCTGGGTCGCCGACGACGCCCGCCAGCTCGACTACTGGGTCACCACCGGCGACGGCCCGCGGCAGATCCTGAGCCACTACGCCGACGCGACCGGGCACGCACCGATGCTGCCCGCGTGGGCAGCGGGGTTCTGGCAGTCGAAGCTGCGCTACCGCACCCAGGAGGAGCTGCTGGCCGTGGCCCGGGAGCACCACGAGCGCGGCCTGCCGCTGTCGGTGATCGTCGCCGACTTCTTCCACTGGACGCACCTCGGCGACTGGAAGTTCGACCCGGCCGAGTGGCCCGACCCGGCCGGGCTGATGCGGGAACTGGACGAGCTGGGCGTCAAGCTGATGGTGTCGGTGTGGCCGTCGGTCAGCCCGCTGTCGGAGAACCACGACGAGATGCACGAGAACGGCCTGCTCGTCGCGGCCGAGAGCGGGGTCGCGGCGCACGCGCCGTGGAAGGACAAGGGGTTCGACGTCGAGCTGCCCGTCGCCTTCTACGACCCGACGAACCCGGCGGCCCGGTGGTTCCTCTGGGAGAAGGTCAAGGAGAACTACTACGACCTGGGCGTGCGCGCGTGGTGGCTGGACGGGGACGAGCCGGAGATCCGGCCGGGCCACCCGCACAACCTCGGTTTCCACGCCGGCCCCGGCTCCGAGGTCGTCAACATCTACCCCCAGGTCCACGCGCAGGCGTTCCACGACGGCATCCGCGGCGAGGGTGACGACGAGGTCGTGCTGCTGAGCCGGTCGGCGTGGGCGGGCAGCCAGCGCTTCGGCGCCGCCTTGTGGTCCGGCGACGTCCCGGCGACCTGGGCGTCGCTGCGGGCGCAGGTGCGGGCCGGCCTGAACGTCGCGATCGCCGGGATCCCCTGGTGGACCACGGACATCGGCGGCTTCCACGGCGGCGACCCGGACTCGCCGGAGTACCGGGAGCTGCTGGTCCGGTGGTTCCAGTACGGCGTCTGCTGCCCGCTGCTGCGGCTGCACGGCTTCCGCGACCCGCGCCCGCCGTTCGGGCCGGAGATGACCGGCGGGCCCAACGAGGTGTGGTCCTACGGCGCCGAAGCGCTGGTCTCCATCGAGGACGCGCTGCGGCTGCGCGAACGGCTGCGGCCGTACCTGATGGCGCAGATGCGGGTGGCGCACGAGCAGGGCGTCCCGCCGATGCGCCCGCTGTTCGTCGACTTCCCCGCCGACGCCGCGGCGTGGGCCGTCGAGGACCAGTTCCTGCTCGGCCCGGACCTGCTGGTGGCCCCGGTGCTCGCGCCCGGCGCCACCGGCCGGCCGGTGTACCTCCCCGAAGGTGCACAGTGGACGGACGCGGTCACCGGGGACCGGCACCCGGGCGGGACGACCGTCGAGGCGGCCGCCCCGGCCGAGCGCATCCCGCTGTTCCTGCGCGACCACGCGCGCCTGCCGATCGGGAAGCCGTGACACCCCGCTTTCCGGCCCAGTGCCGACCAGGCCGTCGAACCGCGCCGGCGGTCCCGGTTCGTCCAGCACCGGCGACGACCCCGGCGGCGGATTAAAGTGGACCTGTGAGTCCAACTCAGGCGAAGCCCCTGACCGCGAAGGGCGCCGCGACGCGGCAGCGGATCATCGAAGGCGCGGCGGCGGAGATCCGCGAGCGCGGGGTCGCCGTCACGACGCTGGACGACGTCCGGGCGCGGACGGGCACCAGCAAGAGCCAGCTGTTCCACTACTTCCCGGACGGCAAGGACGAGCTGCTGCTGGCCGTGGCGCGGTTCGAGGCCGACCAGGTGCTGGCCGTGCAACAGCCGCAACTGGGCCGGCTGACAACGTGGGCGGCGTGGCGGCGCTGGCGCGACACCGTCGTCTCGCACTACCGCGGGCGGGGGCAACACTGCCCGCTGAACGTGCTGATCTCCCAGCTGGGCCGCGCCACGCCGGGAGCGCAGGCCGTGGTGACCGAGATGCTGCGGCAGTGGCAGGACGAGATCGAGGCGGGGATCCGTCACCTGCGTGACGCGGGCGAGGTGGCGCCGGACGTCGACGCGGAACGCACCGCGGCCGCCCTGCTGGCCGGCATCCAGGGCGGCGTGGTGGTGATGCTGTCGACCGGCCGCATCGACCACCTCGAAGCGGCGCTCGACGTCGGCATCGAGAACCTGCGCGCGACGAAGGTCCTCAGGTAGCCGAAAGCCGTGAACGGCCCGTTGAGGGACTCTGAGTCCCTCAACGGGCCATTCACGGCTTTCAAAGCACAGGTCAGGCGTTCTTGATCGCCGAGATCTCGAACTCGAGGGTGACCTTGTCGCTCACCAGCACGCCACCGGTCTCGAGGGCGGCGTTCCAGGTGATGCCGTAGTCCTTGCGGCTGATCGTGGTGGAGCCCTCGAAGCCGATCCGGTCGTTGCCGAACGGGTCCTTGGCGGAGCCCTCGAACGAGAACGGGATGGTCACCGAACGGGTGACGTCCTTGACGGTCAGGTCGCCGGTCACGTCGAACTCGGCCTCACCGGTCTGCTTGATCTCGGTGGAGGTGAAGGTGATGGTCGGGTACTCGTCCATCGACAGGAAGTCGTTGCTCTTCAGGTGCCCGTCGCGGTCCGCGTTGCGGGTGTCGATGCTGGTCGCCTGAATGGTCACCTGGGCGGACGACTTCTCCGGGGCGTCACCGTCGATCGTGGCGGTGCCGGTGAACTCGTTGAAGCTGCCGCGCACCTTGGTCACCATGGCGTGCCGGGCGTTGAACCCGATCCGCGAGTGGGCGGCGTCCAGGGTGTAGTCACCGGTCAGCTGGGGGTAGGCGGTCGCGCTGGTCATGCTGTCTTCTCTCCTCGTGGTGGCGACCCCCAGTGATTGAGGGTTCAACGACACTCTACTCACTTTTACTGGTTGCGCAAGCAAGCTTTCGCTAGACTCGCCGGTATGGGTGAACAGTCCGCGCTCGACCACGACGAGGCCCCCTTCTGGCGGTCTCTGATGCGCATCACGACCGCGCTGCCGCGTGCGCTCGAAGACCGGTTCCTGCCCGAGACCGGCCTCGCGATGACCGACTACGGCGTGCTGGTCGCTCTGTCCGAGGCGCCGGACCGCCTGCTCCGCATCTCCGCGCTGGCCGCGGTCACCGGTCTTTCGCTGAGCCGGATCAGCCGGGTCGTCGACAACCTCGCCCGCCGCGGCCTGGTCGAGAAGCGCAGGTGCGCGGAGGACGGACGCGCGTCCAACGCCGTGCTGACCGACGCGGGATTGGCCAGACTGGAGGCGGCCTACCCGACCCACCTCGCCCGCGCGCGGGCGTCGGTGTTCGACCACCTGAGCACCGAAGACATCCGCACGGCCGGGCCGGTGCTGGCCCGGCTGGCCGCGGCGCTCGACGCCGACCCCTCCTCCGAAGAGTGCAAAGGATCCCGATGACCGACGGCGAGTTCAAGCGCGACCTCAACTACATCCCCGACCGGATCACCGCCGACGGCCGCGACGGCTGGCCGGTCGAGGCCGGCCGCTACCGCCTGATCGTCGCGCGGGCGTGCCCGTGGGCGAACCGCGCGGTGATCGTGCGGCGGCTGCTCGGCCTCGAGTCCGCCCTGTCGATGGGCATGGCCGGGCCGGTGCACGACGAGCGGAGCTGGAGCTTCGACCTCGATCCCGACGGGCGCGACCCGGTGCTCGGCATCGAGCGCCTGCAGGAGGCGTTCTTCAAACGCGACCCGGAGTACCCGCGCGGCATCACGGTGCCCGCGTTCGTCGACGTCCCGACCGGCCAGGTCGTCACCAACGACTTCGCGCAGATGACGCTGGACATGTCCACCGAGTGGACGGCCTACCACCGCGACGGCGCGCCCGAGCTGTACCCGGACAAGCTGCGCGACGAGATCGACGACGTCGCGCAGAAAGTCTTCACCGACGTCAACAACGCGGTGTACCAGTGCGGGTTCGCCCGCTCCCAGGAGGCGTACGAGCACTCGTACCGCAAGCTGTTCGCCCGCCTCGACTGGCTGTCGGAGCGGCTCACGGACCAGCGCTACCTGGTCGGCGACACGATCACCGAGGCCGACGTCCGGCTCTTCACCACCCTGGTCCGCTTCGACGCGGTCTACCACGGCCACTTCAAGTGCAACCGGCAGAAGCTGAACGAGCTGCCGGTGCTGTGGGCCTACACCCGCGACCTGTTCCAGACGCCGGGGTTCGGCGACACGATCGACTTCGCGCAGACGAAGGAGCACTACTACGTGGTGCACCGCAACATCAACCCGAGCGGCATCGTCCCGTTGGGCCCGGACCTGTCGGGATTCCTGACCCCGCACGGCCGGGAGCAACTGGGCGGCAGGGCGTTCGGGGACGGGACGCCGCCGGGGCCGCCGCTGGAGGCGGAGCGGGTGCCTAGCCTGGTGTGACAGCGTCGGCGTACCGCGCCGACAGCATCCGCAGGCGTTCCACCAGCTCGGGTGGTGACTCCACCTTGAACGGGATGTCCAAGGTGGACACCACGAACGCGATGAGGTCGAAGGAGTCCGAAGCCAGCTCCAGCCGGCAGCTCCGGTCGTCGATCGGCGTGACGTCGCCGTCGACCCGGCCGCGGACTTCTTCGGCTGGAGCCGACACCAGAAGCCGGGCGCGGTAGGGCCACAGCTCGCGGCCCATCGTGCGGTTCAGGTACGCGGTGACGTCGCCGTCCGGTGGGTCGCGGTGGGGGAAGCGCGGGCCGTTCGGGGTCCGCAGGGTCAGCCGGTCGGCGCGGAACGTGCGCCAGTCCGCGCGGCCGGTGTCCCAGCCGACCAGGTACCAGCGGCGGCCCCACGACGCCAGGCGGTGCGGCTCGACGTCGCGACGGGACTCGGTGCCGTCGTGGCTGACGTAGTCGAAGCGCAGCGTCTCCGCGGCGCGGATCGCGGCCGAAACGGCCGTCAGCACGGCCGCCTCGACCACCGGGCCGCGCACCGGGAGCGCGACCGAAGCCGCGGCGAAAGCCGAGACGCGGTGGCGCAGCCGCGACGGCAGCACCTGCTCCACCTTGTTCAGCGCCCGCAGCGACGCCTCCTCCAGCCCGGCGACGCCGCCGGATGTGGCGCCGTGCAGGCCGACCGCCACCGCGACGGCCTCGTCGTCGTCCAGCAGCAGCGGCGGCAGCTCGGCGCCCGCGCCGAGGCGGTAGCCGCCGACCGGGCCCATCGCCGCGTGCACCGGGTACCCCAGCTCGCGCAGGCGGTCGACGTCCCGGCGGATCGTCCGCGTCGTCACCTCCAGCCGCTCGGCCAGCTCGGTACCGGACCAGTCCCGGTGCATCTGCAGCAGTGACAGCAGCCGGAGCAGCCGGCCAGGGGTTTCCCACATGCGTCCCAGCATGCCGGACGACTAGGACCGAACCTGTCCTACACGCGCGGAACGCTACCGCCATGGACCCCTTCCGCATCGACGTCCCGCAGGCCGACCTCGACGAGCTGCACCACCGGCTCGCCCGCACCCGCTGGCCCGGCGAACTGCCCGGCGCCGGCTGGGCCTACGGCGTCAGCGAGCCCTACCTGGCCGAGCTGGTGGAGTACTGGCAGACGAGCTACGACTGGCGTGCGCAGGAGGCGCGGCTCAACGCGTTCCCGCAGTTCACGAACACGATCGACGGCCAGCGCGTGCACTTCCTGCACGTCCGCTCCCCCGAGCCGGACGCGACGCCGCTGATCCTCACCCACGGCTGGCCGAGCACGGTCGCCGACTTCCTCGACGTCCTCGGTCCGCTCACCGACCCGCGTGCCCACGGCGGTGACCCGGCGGACGCGTTCCACGTCGTCGCGCCGTCGGTGCCCGGCTTCGGGTTCTCCGGACCGACGACCGAGCCGGGCTGGAACACGCGCCGCATCGCGCGGGCGTGGGCCGAGCTGATGCGGCGACTGGGGTACGAGCGTTACGGCGCCCAGGGCGGCGACTTCGGCAGCATCGTCTCCCCCGAACTCGGCCGGACCGCGCCCGCGGAAGTGCTGGGGGTGCACGTCAACGCCGTCGCCAACGCGGGGGTGCCGACCGCGCCCGGCGACCTCGACCGACTGTCCGAAGAGGACCGAAAGCGGGCCGAAGAGAACCAGGTCTGGTGGTACGCGCATTCCGGCTACGCCACGCAGATGGCGACCCGGCCGCAGACCCTGGCCTACGCGCTCAACGATTCCCCCGCCGGCCAGCTCGCGTGGAACCTGGAGTGGTTCGTCGACTGGGACCCGACGGCAACGTGGCAGACGCCGGTGCCCCGCGACGCGATCCTGACGAACGTCACGACCTTCTGGCTCACCGGCACCGCGGGTTCGGCCGCGCGCCTCTACCTGGAGGCGGGCCAGGACGGCTGGGGCGAGCGCCCGCAGCCATCGGGCGTCCCGACAGCGGTGGCCAACTTCCGCGGCGACCACGCGATCCGCGGCCTGGCCGCGCTGTCCAACAAGATCACCCGCTGGACGGAGCACGACACCGGCGGCCACTTCGCCTCCCTGCAGGCGCCGGAGCTGCTGGTGCAGGACATCCGCGACTTCTTCGGCGACCTCTAGTCCACAGTGGAGGCTCGGCGTCGGCTCGTCACCGCGCCGTCGAGCAGGGGGCGTAGCTCCTCCACCACCGTGTCCAGCGGGGCGACGTCCTGGTGTGCCCGCGCCAGGACGATCGCGCCTTCCAGGGTGCTCAGCATGAGCACCGCCAGCGACGCGCTGCGGGCCGGCGGCACGCCGAACTGCGCCAGCGTCTCGGCCAAGGGCCGTTGCCAGCCCTCGAAAGCCTTGCCGACGGCGTCGCGCAGGCTCTCGCTCGTCGCCGCCGCGTCCGCGACCGTCGCCACCAGCGGGCAGCCTGCGTCGAAGCCTGTCGTGGTGAACTCGTCGCGCCACTGGGCGGCCATGGCCGCGAACAGGTTGCCCGGCGTCGGGTTCTCGAGCTTGGCCGCGAGCCGGGCGACGCGGCGGGCGGCGTACCCGCCCGCCCAGGCGACGGCTTCGGCCATCAGCTGGTCCTTACCGCCCGGGAAGTAGTGCTGCAGGGACCCCCGCGGCGCCTCGGCGTGCGCGACCACGTCCCGCATACCCGTCGCCCCGACGCCCTGGATCCGCACCAGCTGCGCGGCGCTCAGCACAATCCGCTCGCGCGGTGTCCTCGTCATCGACGGCCTCCTTCATGACACTCGTCATGGTAGCCCAGTCGGGCACGACCAGCGCGAAGTCGCGCTCGCCGCGTTCGTAGGCGGGTACCGGGCGGAAGCCCTGGCGCAGCAGCAGCGTCTCGGCCCCGGCGTTCCCGGCCTGCACGGTCGCCCGCACCGTCCACCCCGGCCACCGCCCGGACGCCTGCAGCCACCGGCTCAGCGCACGCCCGACCCCCTGCCGCTGCCACGCGTCGGCGACCAGGATGCCGAGCTCAGCCGTCCCGGGGGCCTCCGCGACGAAGTTGAGCAGCCCCACCGGAATCCCGCCGGACGTCGCCAGCAGCGCGACGCCGCCGGGTGGGCCGGCGAGCAGGAACCGGTGGTAGCGCCGGAAGATCTCGCCCGGCTCGGCCGGGCCGCCCATCATGAAGCGCCGCCGGAGGCTGTCCGGTGAACAGGCCGCGACCAGCGCGGCCACGCACTCCCGGTCCGCCGGGCGGTCGCCCAGCTCCCGGATTTCCATGACGACTGTCATAGCCCCATGAGAGCACAGTGCGGCCCGTCACACACTATGACAGCCGTCATAGACCGGGTTCACGCGGACGGCTCTCGACGCGGCGCCGACAAAGGGAAGAAGCTGGAGCTGCGGGAACGCCCGCCAGATCGGAGGGAGGAGTGACCACTCCCTTCCACTACTAACGTATACCGCACCCCGGGGCTTGCGGCAAGACCCAGGTTGTGCCGCAGAATCATCGGCCTCAGCCGGGATCTGTGGCTGGAAACGACCACACGGGGGGATTTGCGAGTGCGTGTTCTGCTGTCGACGTACGGCTCACGAGGGGACGTCGAACCGCTGGTGGGGCTCGCCCTCACGCTGCGGGCCCGCGGTGCGGAGGTCCGGGTGTGCGCCCCCGCGGACGAGGATTTCGCGCACCGGCTGGCCGGTGTCGGGGTGGCCTACGTGCCGGTCGGGCCGTCGGCGAAGGAGCTGACCAAGGCGGCACCGGTGCCGTCGTCACTGCCGGAGCGGGCGGCGCAGCTGATCGCCGCCCAGTTCGACGTCATCACGCCGGCGGCCGAAGGCTGCGACGTGCTGGTGGCGACGGGCATGCTGCCGACCGCGGCCGGTGCGCTGTCGGTGGCCGAGCTGCTGGGCGTGCGCTCGGTGTTCGCCGCCTTCCAGAGTTCCACGCTGCCGTCCCCGCACCACGCGCCGCTGGCCTACGCGGGCCGGCCGTTCCCGCCCGAGGTGACCGGCAACCGGGCGAAGTGGGACCTGGACGCCGAGAGCGTGAACGCGCTGTTCGGGGCGGCGCTCAACACCCACCGGGTGGCGCACGGTTTGCCCGCGGTGGACCAGGTCCGCGACTACGTCGTCGGCACCCGGCCGTGGCTGGCGACGGACCCGGTCCTCGACCCGTGGCGGGCCACGGATCTCGACGTCGTGCAGACCGGCGCGTGGATCGTGCCGGACGACCGGCCGCTCCCGGCCGGCCTGGAGGCGTTCCTCGACGCGGGCCCGCCGCCGGTCTACGTCGGCTTCGGCAGCATGCCCATGCACGCGGCGGCGGACGTCGCGCAGGTCGCCGTGGACGCCGTCCGCGCGCGGGGCCGCCGGGTGCTCGTCCTCCAGGGCTGGGCCGACCTCGGCCTGGCCGACGACCGGGACGACTGCTTCGTGCTCGGCGAGGTCAACCACCAGGCGCTGTTCGGCCGGTGCGCCGCCGTCGTACACCACGGCGGCGCCGGCACCACGACAACGGCCACCCGCGCGGGCGTGCCCCAGGTCGTCGTCCCGCAGGCGACGGACCAGCCGTACTGGGCGAGCCGGGTCGCCGCTCTCGGGATCGGGGTGGCGCACAAAGGCCCGGCGCCCACCGTCGCATCCCTGTCGGCCGCGCTGGAGATCGCGCTGGCACCCGAAACCCGAGCACGCGCGGAAGCCGTCACGATCCGCGCCGACGGGACCGCGGTGGCCACCCAGCTGGTCTTCGACCGGGCAGCGGCGCCCACGACCGTGTGAACCACCGGTGATCTTCGTGCCGGGGACGTGCCCCGGCGCTGTACTGACCAGGACTTTCTTCGAACGGACAGGGGATTTTGTGCTCGACGTGATCGTGGCCGGCGGCGGACCGACCGGCGTCATGCTGGCCAGCGAACTGCGGCTGCAGGGCGTGGACGTGCTCGTGCTGGAGAAGGAGACGGAGCCGACGCCGGTCGTGCGCGCGCTTGGCATCCACGCGCGCACCATCGAGGTGCTGGACCAGCGCGGGCTGCTGGACCGGTTCCTCGCGCTCGGCAAGAAGTACCCGCTCAACGGCTTCTTCGCCGGGATCAGCAAGCCGCAGCCCGCCCACCTGGACACCTCGCACCCGTACGTCCTCAGCATCCTGCAGCCCGTCACCGACCGCCTGCTGACCGAGCACGCCGTCGAGCTCGGCGTCGAGATCCGGCGCGGCACCGAAGTGACCGGGCTGAGCCAGGACGACCACGGCGTGAGCGTCGAGCTGGCCGACGGCACGCGGCTGCGGTCGCGCTACCTCGTCGGCTGCGACGGCGGCCGCAGCACGGTCCGCAAGCTGCTCGGCGTCGGCTTCCCCGGCGAGCCGACCAGGGTCGACACGCTGCTCGGCGAGATGGAGCTGACCGAGGACCCCGAGACGCTGACCGCGGTGATGACCGAGATCCGCAAGACCCAGAAGCGGTTCGGGGTCGGGCCTATCGGGGACGGCCTGTACCGCCTCGTCGTCCCCGCCGACAGCGTCGCCCAGGACCGCTCCACGCCACCGGACTTCGAGGAGTTCAAGCGGCAGCTGCGATCCACCGCCGGCACCGACTTCGGGGTGCACTCGCCGCGCTGGCTCTCCCGCTTCGGCGACGCCACCCGGCAGGCCGAGCGGTACCGGGTCGGCCGGGTGCTGCTGGCCGGCGACGCCGCGCACATCCACCCGCCGATGGGCGGGCAGGGCCTCAACCTCGGCCTCCAGGACGCGTTCAACCTCGGCTGGAAGCTGGCCGCCGAGGTCGACGGCTGGGCGCCGGCGGACCTGCTCGACAGCTACGAGGCCGAGCGGCACCCGGTCGCCGCCCAGGTGCTGGTCAACACCCGTGCGCAGATGCAGCTGACGTCGCTGGAGCCGGGGCCCCAGGCCGTGCGTCAGCTCCTGGCGAAGCTGATGGACTTCGAGGACGTGAGCCGCTACCTGACCGAGCAGCTCATCGCCGTCGACATCCGCTACGACTTCGGCGACGGGCCCGACCTGCTCGGCCGGCGCCTGCGTGACGTGCAGCTGAAGAGCGGGCGGCTCTACGACCTGATGCACGAAGGTCGCGGGCTGCTGCTCGACCAGACCGGCGGGCTTTCCGTCGCGGGCTGGGAAGACCGGGTCGACCACGTCGTCGACGTCAGCGAGGAGCTGGACGTGCCCGCGGTGCTGCTGCGCCCGGACGGGCACGTGGTGTGGGCCGGGGACGACGAGGCGGTGCTGCCCGGCGCGTTGCGGAAGTGGTTCGGCAGGCCCGCGGCCTGACCGCCGGGGAAGTTTCGGAACGAAGAGGGAATGTGGCTGCACAGGGGTACGAAGAAGAACTGCGGTCCGAACGCGCGTACGTGGCCGGGCTCTACACGCGGCTCGACGCCGAGCGCGCGCGGGTGAAGGGCCAGTACGACTCGGCGCTGGGCGGCAAGGGCCTCGGCGCGATGGAACGCGACGTCGGGGTGCGCGCGCTGGGCCGCGAGTCGAAGCGGCTGGAAGTGGTGGACAACGGGCTGTGCTTCGGCCGGATGGACGCCGTCTCGGGCGAGCGCTCCTACATCGGCCGGATCGGCCTGTTCGCCGAGGAGGACGACTACCGGCCGGTGCTGCTCGACTGGCGGGCGCCGGCGGCACGCGCGTTCTACACGGCCACCGGCGCGAACCCGGAGGAGATGCGCCGGCGCCGCCAGTTCCGGACGCGAGGGCGGCAGGTGCTGGGCTTCACCGACGAGGTGCTCGGACGCCCGACCGAGGGCGACGAGGGGGACGCGGCGCTGCTCGCGGCGATCAACGCGCCGCGCGGCGAGGGGATGCGCGACATCGTCGCGACGATCCAAGCCGAGCAGGACGAGATCATCCGGCTCGACCACCCGGGCGTGCTGGTGATCGAAGGCGGCCCGGGCACCGGGAAGACGGTGGTGGCGCTGCACCGCGTCGCCTACCTGCTCTACACCCAGCGGGAACGGATGGAACGCCACGGCGCGCTCGTCGTCGGGCCCAACCCGGCGTTCCTGAGCCACATCGGCCGCGTCCTGCCGTCGCTGGGCGAGACCGACGTCGTGTTCACGACCACCGGCGGGTTCATGCCCGGCCTGGACGTCACGGTCGAGGACACGCCGGAAGCCGTGCGGCTCAAGGGTTCCCTGAAGATCCTCGACGTCCTCGCGGCCGCCGTCGCCGACCGGCAGCGGCTGCCGGAAGAGCCGCTGCCGATCGAACTACGCGACGTCACGGTCCGGATCGACGCCGAGACGGCGGAGTGGGCCCGGCAGGAGGCGCGCGACAGCGGGCAGCCGCACAACGAGGCTCGTGCGGTGTTCACCGAGATCGTCACGTACGTGCTCACCGAGCGCGCGATGGGCCGGATCGGCCGCGGCTGGCTCTCCCGGGACGACAAGGCGGAATGGGAAGCGCTGCGGAAGGACCTGATCGCCGAGCTGGCGGCCGACGAGACATTCACCGCGGCGCTGGAGCGGCTCTGGCCGATCCTGACGCCGGAAACCCTGCTGGCCCAGCTGTACCAGTCCCCCGAGCGGCTGAAGGCGGCCGGGGCCGACGAGGCGCTGCTGCGCGCCGACGGCGCCGCGTGGACCGTCTCGGACGTGCCGCTGCTCGACGAGCTCGTCGACCTGCTGGGCCACGACACGGCGGCCGGGAAGGCGGCCGCCGCGGTGGTGGCGCGGGAGCGGAAGGCCGAGGCCGAGTACGCCGAAGGCGTCTTCGAGACGATGAAGCTCGATCGCGAGGAGATGGACGAGGACGTCCTGCTGTCCGCCGAGAACCTGCTGTTCGCCGAGGACCTGGCCGACCGGTTCGTCGAGGTGGACACACGCAGCCTCGCCGAGCGGGCGTCGGCGGACCGGGACTGGACCTACCGCCACGTCGTCGTCGACGAAGCCCAGGAACTGTCCGAAATGGACTGGCGGGTGCTGATGCGGCGGTGCCCGGGCCGGTCGTTCACGGTGGTCGGCGACCTCGCCCAGCGCCGCTCGGTGGCCGGCGCGCGGTCGTGGGACGCGGTGCTGGCGCCGTACGTGCCGGGCCGCTGGGTCTACCGTGCGCTCACGGTGAACTACCGCACCCCGGCGGAGATCATGGAGGTCGCCGCCGCGGTGCTCGCGGACTTCGCGCCCGGCGTCCGGCCCCCGGAGTCGGTCCGCGCGTGCGGCGTCCGGCCGTGGTCCCGGCACGTCACCGACGACGAGCTGGCCGCGGCCGTCGAGGAGTTCGTCCGGGACGAAGCCGGCCGGGAAGGCACCAGCGTCGTCATCGGGCCACCGGGGGTGCCGGGCACGGTGCCGGCGTCGGAGACCAAGGGCCTGGAGTTCGACGCCGTCCTGGTCGTGGAGCCGGCGAAGATCCTCGCCGACAGCGCGGCCGACCTCTACGTCGCGCTCACCCGGGCGACGCAGCGGCTCGGTGTCCTGCACCGGGAGCCGTTGCCGCAGGCGTTGACCGGGCTCGCGGAGGTCGTCCGGCGCTAGGCCCGCGGTTCGCTCCGGGGGTGCGCGGGTACGTTGCCGTGGCCGCGCTCCCCCACCGCGAAAGGCGTCCTCGATGCAGCTCTACGCCGAACGGCCGATCCGCCGTACCGCCCAGCTCGTCAGCGACCTGCTGGCGTTGCTGCTCGTCGTCTTCGCGGTGTGGCTGGGAACCACGGTGTACGACGAGGTCATGAAGCTGCGGGCGCCGGGCGACGGGCTCGTCAGCGCCGGCACCGGGCTGACCGGGACGTTCGACTCCGCCGCGAACTCCGCCGACGGCATCCCGCTCATCGGCGACGCGCTCGCCAAGGCGCTGCACGGCGGTTCGGACGTCGGCACCCAGTTCGCCGACGCCGGCCGCTGGCAGATCGAAGCCGTCGAGAACCTCGCGTGGTGGATGGCGGCGATCATCATCGCGCTGCCGGTGCTGACACTGCTCGCGACGTGGCTCCCGATGCGCTGGCACTTCGCCCGCCGCGCCTCGGCGGCCGCGCAGCTGCGGGCGCTGGGCGAGGAGGGCCTGGACCTGCTGGCGCTGCGGGCGTTGACCACGCAGCCGCTGCACCGCCTGGCGAAGTCCGGCGAGATCGCGACGGGCTGGCGCGCCCGCGACAAGGAGGTCATCGCGGTGCTGGCCGGCCACGAACTGGCCCGCCACGGCCTGGTCACCTGACCTCGCGCCCCCGTCACCGCGTCGTCCATCCAGGTACGCGTGTCGTCCATCCAGGTACGCATGTTGGCCACCCAGGTACGCATGTTGGCCATTCCGACTCGCTCGCTCCGAACGACCGGGACTCCTGCTCTCGTGTTCAGCCGGGCATCACCCGTGCTTGGACGGACGACACGCGTACACAGGGGGACGACACGCGTACCTGGATGGACGACACGGTGTCAGCGCGGGCCCTGCCTGCGGCCCACCGAACGGCCGATGAAGAAACCCAGCAGCAAGCCCACGATCAGGCCGATCACGATGAAGAAGATGACCGTCGCCGCGGCGATCTTGCCGACCGTGCCGAGGAAGCCCTTGGCCTCGAAGTCCTGGACCGTCGCGAGGGTCTGGACGAGCGTGTAGTGCGTCATGATCACCAGGGTGACAGCACCGGGCGCACCCTGCACGCCGCGAAGGTCCCCCACCGGTGCTCAGGACACCGGTGGGGAGACCCCCGCACTCCGCGGGCCCGAGATCAGCCGACGGAGGGGCCCATCCCGAGCGACTGCGGCGTGCTGGCGTCGGGCGAGGGCTGGTGCAGGCCCTCGTCCAGCGGGCCGAACTCGGTCATCAGCGCCGCGCTACCGCCCCACGGCGTCTGTTCCTCGGCGATCAGCGAGTTCGTCGTCAGCAGCAGCCCGGCCACCGAAGCGCCGTTCTGGATCGCCGAGCGGCACACCCGAAGCGGGTCGACGACGCCCAGGGCGATCATGTCGCCGAACTGGTCGTTCAAGGCGTCGAAACCCTCGTCCGAGCCGAGCTCCCGGGTGCGCGCGACGATCTCGTGCGCCGGGTGCCCGGCGTTGTGGGCGATGAGGAACGCCGGTTCCGCCAGCGCCCGCCGGACGATCTCGACCCCGATCGCCTGGTCACCTTCCAGCCCCAGGCCTTCCAGGGCCTTCTCGGCGTGCAGGAGCGCCGCTCCCCCGCCGGCCACGATGCCCTCGGCCATCGCCGCCCGGGTCGCGGACAGCGCGTCCTCGACCCGGTGCTGCAGCTCCTTGAGCTCGGCCGGGGTCGCCGCCCCGACGCGCACGACCGCGACCTTGCCGGTCAGCGCGCCGATCCGCTCGGTCAGCACGTCCTCGTCGATGCCGAACTGCGCGCGCTCCAGCTCCGCCCGCAGCTGCCCGACCCGGAACGCTACGGCGTCGGAGGTACCGCCACCGCCGACGATCGTGGTGTTGTTCGCGGTGACCCGGACCTGCTTGGCCCGGCCGAGGTGCTCCAGCGTCATCGTCTCCATGCTGAAGCCGGACGTCCGCGAGAGCACCGCGCCGCCGACGATCGCGGCGAGGTCCTCCAGCTTGTGCAGCCGCCGGTCGCCGAACCCCGGCGCGCGGACGGCCACCGACTGGAACGTGCCGTTCACGTGGTTGTGCACCAGCATCGACAGCGCCGTGCCCTCGATCGACTCGGCGATGATCACCAGTGGCCGCGGGGCCCGCATCACCTTGTCCAGCAACGGCATCAGCTGCTGCACCTTGGTGATCTTCTCCGCCGACATCAGGATGTAGGGGTCGTCGAGCACCGCTTCCAGCCGGCCCGGGTCGGTGACCAGGTACGGCGAGAGGTAGCCGTTGTCGAACTCGAAGCCCTCGACGAAGTCGACGCTCATCCCGATCATCGGCGACTCTTCGACGGTCACCACCCCGCCGTCGCCGACGGTGTGCAGGGCCTTCGCGATGACGGCGCCGACCGTGTCGTCGTCGTTCGCCGAGATCGCCGCGACCCGCGCGTAGTCCGCTTCGGACACCACCGGGTGCGCCTGCTTCTCCAGGTACGCCACCAGCAGCCCGACGGCGTGGTCGATGCCGCGCTTGACGAGCACCGGGTTGCCGCCGGCGGTGATCGCCCGCATGCCTTCGTGGACGATGGCCTGGGCGAGCACGGTGGCCGTGGTGGTGCCGTCGCCGACGACGTCGTTGGTCTTGATCGCCGCTTCCTTGACCAGCTGCGCGCCCATGTTCTCGAACTGGTTCTTGAGGTGGATCTCGCGGGCGATGGTGACGCCGTCGTTGGTGACCACCGGCGAACCGGTGATCTTCTCGATGATCACGTTGCGGCCCTTGGGCCCGAGGGTGGACTTGACCGCTTCCGCCAGCTTGTCGACGCCCGCCAGAAGCAGGTCGCGGGCGTCCGAGCCGAACCGAAGTTCCTTCGCCATGTTTCCTGCTCCTAGGGTGTGAGGATGGCCCGACCGCGCACGCGTCCGGCATCGAGGTCGGCCAGTGCGTCGAGAGCCGCGTCCAGCGGGTACTTCTTCGTGTGGAGGGTGACCTTCCCGGCCTGGGCGAGCACCATCAGCTCCACGAGGTCGTTGTACGTGCCGACCAGGTTGCCGATGACGCTGCGCTCGGTGGAGATGATGTCGATGGTCGGGATGTCGATGTTGCTGCCGTAGCCGATCACGAAGTGCGACCCGGCACGCCGGGTCATCGCGAACGCGTCCTGCTGGGCACCCTGCTCGGCGACGAAGTCGAGCACGACCTCGGCGCCGTTGCCGCCGGTCAGGTCGAGCACCGCCTCGACCTGTTTGCCGTCGCCCAGGACCGTTTCGTCGGCGCCCAGGGTGGCCGCCAGCTCCAGCGCGTCGGCGTTGCGGTCGACCACGACCACGCGGGTCGCGGTCAGCGCCTTCAGCGACTGGATGCCGATGTGCCCGAGGCCGCCGGCGCCGTTGACGACGCAGGTGGTGCCCGGGTACAGCAGCGGGACGGCCTTGCGCACCGCGTGGTAGGCGGTGATGCCCGCGTCGGCCAGCGCCGCGACGTCCGAGGGCCGGGTCGCCGGGTCGAGCTTGATGCACGCCCGCGCCGACGTCAGCAGGTACTCGGCCATGCCGCCGTCGCTGTCGATGCCCGGGAAGCTCCCGTTGGGACAGTGCATGTCGTCACCCGCGCGGCAGGCGTGGCACAGCCCGCACGTCGGCGTCGGGTGCAGGATGACGGTGTCGCCGACCTCCACATTGGACACCGCCGGGCCGACCTCGTGCACCCAGCCGGCGTTCTCGTGGCCGATCGTGTAAGGCAGGGCGACGCCGGACTTCTCGGCCCACTGCTCTTCGATGATGTGGAGGTCGGTGCGGCACACGCCGGCGCCGCCGATCTTCACCACGACGTCGAAGGGCCCGGTGGCGCGCGGCTCCGGCACCTCTTCGATTACCGGTTGCCGGTGGTACTTCTGCAGCCGCACGGCCTTCATCCCGTGCCCTCCTCTTCTGCGGTGAGCGAGTACCGGGCACGCAGCATGCCGCGGCACACGCCGGAGTTGGCCTCCATGCTCGTGCGGGTCAACCGGGCGAAGGCGAGGTGCCGTTTCGCCTCGCCGGGCGCGACCGGCTGCCCGGTCGCCGGGTCGAGCAGCAACGGGTCGCCGTCGCCGGCGGGCAGGCCGAGCTCGCGGCGGCGGGCCCGCAGCCGGTCGAGGTCCGGGCTCGCCGGGACTTCACCGAGCGTGAGGGCCGCCGGGTCGAGCCCGGTGCCCGACAGGGTCCGGCAGACCCGGTCGGTGCCGGCCAGCACGGCCTTGCGCACGAAGTCGTAGCGCAGCGTGTCGAGCTCGTCGACGGCCTCGCCCTCGAACGACGCGACGAACCCCTGCCGGGCCGCCACCCCGCGGTTGATGACGTCGGAGGCGAAGTGGTCGTCGAGCCGGATGTCGAGCCCGGTCAGGCCCGCCACCCCGGCGACGGCGTCGTAGGCGTCCGCGACCATCAGGAACGCGAAGTTGGGCGCGCAGAAGTAGGTCGGCAGCCGCAGCCGGATGACGGCCTGACCCGCCGCGCTCACCTCGCAGCGGGCCACGAAGCCGAGATCGGTGAGGGGTTCGTCCAGCTCGGGATCCCGGACGGTGCCCAGGGCCGACCACACCTGCGCGTGGCCGGCCCGCACACCCCGATCGTCGAGTGCCGTCATGAGTTCGGCACGCCGACGGGCTCGACGTTCTCCGGGTCCTTGATCCGCAGCTCCTCCGGCACGTCGATGCCGTAGAGCCGGGCGGCGTTCAGGCCGAGGATCTTCCGCTTCTGGTCGATCGTCAGCGGCGCGAAGTCGGACAGTTCGTCGTCGGGCGGCATGTTCCAGTCGACGAAGCCCTCGACCTGCCACTTCGGTTCCCAGATGGCGTAGTCCGCGCCGAAGATCAGCTTGTCCTCGCCGATCCAGAACATCAGCTCGCCCATGACCTTCGCGAAGAACTTCGGCCGGGCGTGCATCAGGCCGCCGATGACGACGGCGAGCCCCGCGTAGACGTTGCGCTCCTGGGTGGCCATGAAGCAGAAGTCCTCGATGCGCGGCAGGCCGACGTGCTCGACGATGAAGTTGAGGCCCTGGAAGTTGGTCGCCACGTGGTCCACATCGGACACGTCGAAGGCGTCCTTGTCGAGCGGCCAGATCGTCGGGCCCTTGTGGATGTGGACGTTCTTGACGCCCAGTTCTTCGCACTTCTCGAGGTACTTCGCCGCTTCCGGGTCCTTGAGGCTCCAGCCGCGGGAGTCACCGCGCCACTCGGCCGTGTAGAGCTTGACGCCCTTGCAGCCGTAGCGCTTGACCCGTTCCTCGAACGCCTTTATGCCTTCGTCGCCTTCACGCGGGTCGAAGGTCGTGTTGACGAGGAACTTGCCCGGGTGCCGTTCGGCCATCGCGCCGTCGGCCTCGGTGGTGTTGAACCCGTTCGTGTACCACTGCCGCAGGTTCGTCGGCTGGAAGATGGCCGTGTCGACGTGCCCGACCTCGAACAGGTCGTGCATCATCAGCTCTTCGGAGTACTTCTGGAAGCGGTCGATCGGCCAGTGCGTCTCCTTCGGGCCGAGGCCCTGGTAGGCGTGGAAGCACTCGATCCACCCCTTGGCGTATTCCTCCTGCCCCTTGACCCAGTTGTCCGGGCTGGCGTCCCAGAAATGGGTGTGGGCGTCAACTACGAAATACTTTTCGCCATCTTTTTCGTACACGGGTGACCCTCCTGAGCGGATCGAGTGCTTCCTAGCGGGTTTTGCGGATTACTTGTTGATCACTTTGAGGTCGAAGTCGAGGTACTCGGCCGCGTCCTCGGGGTTGGCGAACATGATCGTGCGGTCGTCCTCGTGGATCATCCGCCCGTAGTGGGTGGACATGCTCTCCTCGAACTCGGCCGCGTTGAACCAGCCTTCTTCCTCGCCGGCGGCCTCGTCGACCTCGGCGTAGATCAGGTCGGTCCGGCCCTTCGCGTCGACGCGGATCATCGAGGGCAACGGCGTCACGGTCACGTTGTCCTTGGCGGACATGACTTCCGCGATGATCGCGCCGACCTGGTTGTTCATCAGGGTGAAGCCGCACATGTTCGAGGCCGTGTTGTTGACCTTGTACGGGCTTTCCGAGGTTTTGAAGACGGTCACTGGCCCAGCTCCTCCGGTGCTTTGAGACCCAAATCGGACAGGATTCCGGCGAACCGGCTCTTGACGCGGTCGAGGCCGTCCTCGAACCGGATCGGCTTCGCGTCGGGCTGCGACCAGAGAGGCTGCAGGGCGCGCGCGGCGGAGATGCACCGCGGGACCCAGTCCTCGAGCCACTTCTGCGCCAGCGCCTTGTTCTGGTCGCCGAACTCCTTGTCGTTGATCAGCAGGTCGAACATCGCCTTGGTGTAGCGGAGGTCGCGCTCGGAGAAGTCGAACTCCTCGGCCCCGATCAGCGTCGGGGTGACGAAGTCGCCGTTCGCCGGCGCGGCCTGCTGCACGAGGTTGCTGCGGAACAGCTCGCCCACGAGCGGCTCGAAGACGATGTTCGAGGCGAAGATCGCCTCGCACCAGTCCCAGATCCCGGTCAGCTGCTCGGCGGTCTCCCGCACGCCCTGCCAGGCCGGGTCCTCGTTCCACGTCGCCAGGTGCGCGCCGCCGTCGAAACCGGGGACCTCTTCGGTGAGCGTCAGCGTGTACAGCGCCAGGTCCTGCGCCGCGCGGATCCGGTGCATGCTGTTCACCGAGATCGCGTTGTTGTGCATGTTGGTCGGGGCGCGGCGGTTGGCGTTGGCGTAGAGGTACAGGCCGAGGCCGTGGTCGACGTGCATCCACGCGCCGACGTGCTTGGCGACGAAGTCGACCCAGTTGGGGTTCCACTGCTCGAACGCCTTGGCCTGGCGCGCCGCGTCGATGTTCTGGTTGAGCTGGCGCACGACGTTCGCGTTGTACCGGTAGAGGGTGAGCTCCCACTCCTCGTTGGGGTCGCGGAACTCGTGCCAGCCGTGGGCCGGCCAGTCGTAGCCCTTGCCGCCGGAGCCGGGGCTGCGCACGGGCACCGGGCGGTCGGACCCCCACGCCTTCATCGCGGTCCACTCCAGCGGGTAGCCCGCCTTGCCGTCGGCGAAAGCGTAGAGCCAGCCCTGCGACAGGTAGTGCCGCGGGTCGGGCTGGACCTCGACGGTGACGTCTTCGTAGTGGCTCTGCTTGCGCTTGGCCGGGGTGAAGTAGTTGTACTGACGGGCACTGGAGTCCGGGAAGACCTTGGCGCCCGCCTCGGCGTCGGTGAACGTCGGCTTCGGCACACTGCGTTCGGAAGTGGCTGTCATGGGATCCGTCCTCGGGTGTCAGGCGTCGGATTCGCCCGTGGTGGTGAACTTGTCGTAGAAGACGCGCTTGTCGGCGACGCCGAGCGCGGGCAGTAGTTCCAGCGCGGCTTCGACCATCGGCGGCGGGCCGCAGACGTAGGCGTCGGCGCCCTTCAGGTCGAGGCCGGCCGCGCGCAGGACGTCGGTGACGAAGCCGGTTTCGCCGTCCCAGTCGTCGTCACCCGGCTCCGAAAGCGCCGGCACGTACCGGAAGTCCGGGAGTTTCTCCTGCAGCTCCCGCAGTTCGGCGTCGAAGCAGAGGTCCTGCCGGCGGCGCGCGCCGTAGAAGTAGGTCGCCTTCCGCTCGATACCGCGTTCGGCCATGGTCCGCAGCAACGACAGGATCGGCGCCATCCCGGCTCCGCCGCCGACGAAGACCAGGTCCGCGCTCGGGTTGTCCCGCAACGTGAACACCCCGAACGGGCCGGTGATCCGCAGCCGGTCACCCACCGCGACGCGCGTGTCCAGGAACGTGGAGAACAGCCCGTCGGGGTAGATCTTGATGACGAACTCGAGCAGCCCGTCGCGCGCCGAGGTGTTGGCCATCGAGAACGACCGGGACTCCTCGGTGTCCGGGATCGCGAAGTCCAGGTACTGGCCCGGGAAGAACTTCAGCGCCTGCTCGGGATCGGTCAGCTTGACGACGAGGTGGCGCAGGTCGTGGGTGACGTTGTCGTTCGACACGACCTCGACTTCCGCCTCCTGGATCGGCAGCCCCGACTGGATCATCTCCTCGTCGTAGTTGAGCAGCTCGATCGTGAGGTCCTCATAGGCGTGGGCCCGGCACAGCAGGGTGAACCCTTCCTCCTTTTCGTAGTCGGGCAACGCGAAGGTCGAGTACTTGTCGTGTTCGACGTCCTCGCCGTCGAGGATGAACGACTTGCAGGCCGCGCACTGCCCTTCCTTGCAGCCGTGCATGAGCATCACGCCCTGCTCGGCGGCGGCGCGCAGGATCGTCTGCTCCTCGGCGACGTCGATCTCGATCCCGACGGGCTCGAACCGCACGCGGTGTTTCTCTGACATGCCAGCCCCGTCTCGGTGCGGGGTCGTGAGTGTTTAGGGCGGTTAGAACCGCCCTAAACACTCACGACCGGTGGTCGCGCGTCAGGCTTTCTGCGGTGCCGGGCGCCCGGCCGGGCCCTGGCGGTTGTAGTCGGCCTGGAAGGCGGCCCGTTCCTCGTCGTTCATCTGGTTGAGCAGCACGTTCGGCGACTGCACCTCGGGCATCCGGCGCAGGTGGTCGAGCGTCCACATCTTCTTGGGATCGAGGTCGAGGTGCGGCTGCGCGACCATGGTCTTGCCGTCGTCGCGCACGAAGCCCATGTCGGTGACGACGTCGGCCCAGTTCCAGCCGTGGTAGAGCGTCTCCCACTCACGCGCGCCAACCAGCTTGCCCATGTTCGGGGTGTTGCGGCCCTGGTAGGTGGGCCGGAACGCCTCGGCGTCGGTCCAGCGGCACGTCTCCGAGCAGTAGGTGCGCCACTGGTCGTCGACCTTGTCCGTGACCATGTCCTCGCGGATGAGGCACGGCACCATGCACGTCCAGCAGCGGTGCGGGTAGACGTAGTTCACGTCCTCGGCGACGATCGGGTGGTGCCCGTTCGGCGTCGCGAGCCGGCTGTAGTTCTCCCACCACGCGCCGTACTTGTCGTACCACCCGGGGTACTTGTACTCGAACCACTCGAAGTCTTCGTCGGTCATCGGGTCGATGCGCCAGTAGTTGGCGAGCCACCCGGTGGCGAAGAACTGCGCGACCTCGTGGACGTAGCCCTTGTTCCAGATCCGGTTCCACGCCTCCTCGATGAGGTCGTGCGGGATGACCAAGCCGTACTTCTCGAGCGGGACGAGGTAGCTGCGGTAGTAGTCGTCGTAGATCCAGCGACGCCACATCTCCGCGTAGCTTTCCCGGTCCTTGCGGCGGTCCTTCGTGCCGTATTCGATGAACGTGCCGATCGCGGCGTCGACGACGGCGTGGTTGTTCCACCACGCGTAGCGCAGGTCGCGCTCGAGCAGCTGGTGGTTGCTCTCGTCCGACAACGCCATCAGCAGCGTCGCGTACCCGTTGCTGATGTGCCGGGACTCGTCCGACTGCACCGAGTGGAACACCGTCGGCAGCAGGTAGTCGCCGTTGGCGGCGGCTTCGGCCGGCATCGCGACGAACAGCGTGTTGGTGAACGCCGTCTCCGCCACGATGGTCAGGTAGATGCTGGCCGCGGTGATCGCGTCACCGGTGATGAAACCTTCGGCGAACTGACGGCCGATGGTGCCGCAGTAGTCGTTCTGGAAGTTGCGCAGGCTCGAGTTGAAGCCCGCCGGGTCGATGTAGTTCTGCATGTACAGGCGCTTGAGGTTCTGCTGGATCGTCGAGTGCCGGACCTCGTCGATCATCTGGATCGCCTGGCCGTTGTGCAGTTCCGGGTTGGGGACCGTGCGGAACAGCAGCGGCATCGCCCGGGCCGCGGAGATCTCCGGCAGCGGGATGATGCTCAGGAACAGCTTCTGCCACTCCAGCCAGCGTTCCTGCACCTGGCGGAACATGTTGCCGCGGATCGCGCCGTCTTCGGCACCGTAGACCCGGTGGTCCTTTTCTTCCTGCATCGGGAAGTACGAACGGAGGACCTGCTTCAGCGGGTCCTTCTTCTTGGCCTTCTGGAAGGTGTAGTCGGTCCCGTAGTGCGAAACCGGGGTGTGGTACGCCGGTTCCCACGACAGTTCCTGGATCTTTTGGTGGGCTTTCGCCACACTCTGGCGGCTCATAGATCACTCCTTATCCGTGGCTCCTGCCTACGGCGGCCGAGCGACTCGGATCCCGGCCGGGTGTCGGGGCGCACGTCCTGCGTCCACCATTCAAGGGGCGGCCCGAGGTGACGCGGGTCTCAATCTGAGACAGAACCCGCTGCTCAGGGCTCTTCACGCTCGCTGAACATCCGGGCCCGCAGTGCGGCGAGCTCGTTTTGGACACCGTTCCGCACGCGCGCGTCTCCCTCGACGGTCGGCGTGATGCCGAGCGCGCGCAGCAGGGCCGCCGCCGGATCGCCGGGGTGGCCCTCACCGCCGAACACGGGGTGCAGGCCCTGTTCGGCCAGATGCGTGAAAACCAGGTTCACGATCGTCCACGGGTTGTAGGTCTCCCCGGAATCGGCGGCCACTGGCGCACCTCCTGGTGGATGGGCGGACACGAGGTCCCCGGCCCGTTCATCGCACCGCCGCCGGGCAGGCCGGAGCGTCTCAATTTGAGACACCGTGAAAGGCCTAACGCGCTTAGGCTGGACGGGCGGCACAACGGGTGTGCCCGCACCCACGTGGGCCGCGGGATTCAGGAGGTCACGTGGACGACAAGGTGCCCGGCATGCTGCTCGCCGACGACGAGCTCGCCCGGACGCGGGTGCGGTTCCTCACCGCCGAACAGGTCCCGGCCGGCACCGTCCGGCAGACGATCCTCGCCTCCTGGCGCCGGTCGCGGGAGTTCCAGGTCGAAGCCGACCGGATCGACCCGCTCTACCTCGGCGACCAGAACCTCGACATCCCCCTGATGCGCGGCGCCGAGCCCGTCCTGGGCAAGCTCACCGAGCAGTTCGACGGGCAGCCGATCAGCCTGATCCTCACCGACGCCAACGGCGTCGTGCTGACGCAGCGGACCGGCGACGCCGATCTGCGGCGGCACCTGGAACGCGTCGAGCTGGTGCCCGGGTTCAGCTACGGCGAGCAGTCCGTCGGCACCAACGGGATCGGCACCGCGCTGGAGGACGGCCGCGCGACCACCGTGTTCGGCCACGAGCACTACGCCGAGCACCTCGAGAACCTCGCCTGCGCCGGCGTCCCGATCCACCACCCGCTCTCCGGCAAGAAGATCGGCGCCGTCGACCTGACCTGCTGGTACAAGGACGCGGGCGGCCTGCTCATCGCGCTGGCCCGCTCGACCGCCGAGCAGATCCGCCAGGCCCTGCTGCGCCACAGCGACCTGCGGGAGATGATCCTCTTCCAGGCCTACCTGCAGACGTGCCGCCGCTGGACGGGCATCGTGCTGGCGTTCAACGAGGACATCGTGATGATGAACGACCGGGCGCGGCAGCTGCTCGACCCGGCCGACCAGTCGCTGCTGCTGGGGTACGCCACCGAGGCCCTGGCCGACGGCGAGCGGACGTCGGCGATGCTCGCGTTGTCGAGCGGCTTGCGCGTGCGCGTGTACTGCCGCCGCGTCCCGGGCCAGCGCGAGACCGACACCGCGGGCGGCGTGCTGTCGGTGAAGCTGATCGAAGCCGAGGAGACGCTGGCCGCGTCGATCCCGATGCTGCCGATGTACCTGCCGGGCGTCGTCGGCTCGGCGCCTCTGTGGCTGCGCTGCGGCCACGAACTCGACGCCGGCCACGAGCGCGGCGAATGGGTCGCGCTGGAAGGCGAGCCCGGTACGGGCAAACTGACCCTGGCCAAGGGCCTGCACCAGCGCCACCACCCGGCGTCCCGCTTGCTCACGGTGGACGCGGCGGTCGCGACCGGCCCGGACTGGACAGCCGCGCTGCTGCGCGAGCACGCCCAGACGCCGGTCCGCACGCTGGTGATCCGCCACGCCGACCGGCTGTCGGTGCTCGCCGCGACGGCGTTGGCGGGAGCCCTGCGCGAACTGCGCGAGCGCGACGACGCCCCGTGGGTGGTGGCGACGCTCGCCCCGGGCGCCGAGACCAAGCCGGCGCTCGCGGAGCTGCTGAAGTTCTTCCCGCGCACGGTGCGCGTGCCCCCGTTGCGCCACCACGTCGAGGACCTGGCGGAGCTGGTCCCCCTGGTCCTGAGCAAACTCGGCTACGGCGGCCGCCTGACCTGCTCGGCGGCCGCGTTGCACCTGCTGATGCGGGCGGAGTGGCCGGGCAACACGGGCCAGCTGTACCAGGTGCTGCGCACGGTGGCCCAGCGCCGCCGCGCGGGCACCATCCGCCCGGGTGACCTCCCGGCCGAGTTCCACGCGGTGACGCGCAGGCCGTTGAACCGCTTCGAGTCCATCGAGCGCGACGCGATCGTGCGGTGTCTGGAGGACGCGGACGGCAACAAAGTCCGCGCGGCGAAACTGCTCGGGATCTCCCGGGCGACGATTTACCGGAAGATCCACGAGTACGGGATCGTCCCCCCGACCCGCTGAGCCAAGTCCGCCGTGCTGCCCGTTCCGGGCGCCGTGTTGGCCGGAGTGGCCGACACGGCCGGGCGGAGCGGGTCAGCGGGCCGCCAGCTCGGCCAGCTGATAAGCCATCTTCGAGCGGACCGGGGGCAGGCCGAAGGCCAGCTTGAGCACCGTGTTGCGCAGCAGACGCGCCGGGCGGGGGCGGAGCGTGGCCATGCGGGTCATGCGGTCCGTGAAGGCGACCACGCCGGTGGCCACCGGGCGGCGGGTCGTCTCGTAGGTGTCCAGGAGCGCGTCCGGTTCGCCGGCGAGCACCCGGGCCAGCAAACCGCCCAGCGCCACGGCGTCCTGGATGCCCGTGTTCATGCCCTGGCCACCGGCCGGGCTGTGCACGTGGGCCGCGTCGCCGGCCAGCAGGATCCGGCCCGCGCGGTAGTGGTCGGCCACCCGGTGGTGCACCCGGAACCGCGAGCTCCACAGCACCTCGGTCACCCGCGACCGCGCACCCTCCGGCCCGCGCTTGTCCACAATGGACTGGATGTCCCCGACGCCCGGCTTCTCGGCAGCGGAGGCGACGGTCGCGACCACCCGGTAGTGGTCGTCGGCCCCGGGCAGCGGGGCGACCACCGTCACCCCCTCCGGTGACAGGTGCAGGCTGACCTCCTCGCGGTCGAGGGGCCAGCTCATCCGGACGTCGGCGAGCACGAACGACTCGGGGTAGCTGGCACCGCTGAACCCGATCCCGGCCTGCTCGCGCACCACGCTGTGCATGCCGTCGGCGCCGATGACGTACCGCGCCCGGATCGTCTCGCCACCGGCGACCGTCACCGTGACACCGGTGTCGTCGCCCGCGACCGCGGTGACCTCGTACGGCCGGTGGACGTCGCCGCCGGCCTCGCGCAGCCGCGCCAGCAGCACCGCTTCGGTCACGTCCTGCGGCACCATCAGCGTGTACGGGTACGCGGTGGGCAGCCCGCCGAACGGCACCTTCGCGAGCACCGTGGCGCCGTCGCGGACCGTGAACGTCGGGACCACGACGCCCAGCTCCTTCAGCCGCTCGGTGACGCCCAGCTCGGCGAGCACCTCTAGTGTCCGGGCGTGGATCACGCAGGCCCGGGACGTGTTCGCGCCCTCGGCCTGGCGGTCCAGCAGCACGTAGTCGACGCCGGCCTCGGCCAGCGCGATCGCGGCGGCGAGGCCGGCGGGGCCGGCTCCGGCGATCAGCACATCGGTGCGGGCGGGCAGGTTCATGGCGGGCTCCTCAGGTTTGCCAACAACTGTTGGCATCCACGTAAGCACCACTAGGCTGGCTTGTCAACAAGTGTTGGCCTACACTTGTTGACATGGTTGACGAGCCCTCTCCCCGCCGGTCGGACGCCACCCGCGCGGCCATCCTCGACGCCGCGCGCCGCCGCTTCGCCGCCGACGGCTTCCGCCGGGCGACCATCCGCTCGATCGCGGCCGACGCGGACATCGACCCGTCGATGGTGATGCGCTACTACGGCAGCAAGGACGGCCTGTTCGCGGCGGCCGTGGACGTCGAACTGGACCTGCCGGACCTCGCCGAAGCCGATCCGGGCACCGTCGGCGAGCTGCTGACGCGGCAGTTCCTCGCGCTCTGGGAGCAGCCGCCGACCGACGAGATCCTGCTGACGCTGCTGCGGTCGGCGGTGGCCGACGACGCCGTGGTCGAGAAGATCCGGGAGGTGTTCGCCGGCCAGGTGACCCCGGTGGTGCTGCGCTTCGGCGACCCGGCCGACGCGCCCCGCCGGGCCGGGTTGGTCGTGACACAGCTGTTCGGCCTGGCGCTGACCCGCTACGTCCTGCGCCTGCCGCCGGTGGTCGCGCTGACCCAGGAAGACCTCGTCACGGAGATCGCGCCGACGGTCCAGCGGTACCTGGCCGGCGGCTCAGCGCACCAGCGGACCCCGTCCGGAACACCGGGTCGTCCCGGCGCGCGGTGAGTGCCATCCTGGACGGCATGCCGACCCGCTGGACGTGCCCGCAGTGCGACCGCGAGTTCGCGCGCGCCGGTCAGGGGCACACGTGCGTGCCGGGGTGCACGGTCGACGACACGTTCGCCGGGCGTTCCCCGGCACAGCGCGCGGTGTACGACGCGATCGCCGCCCACCTGCGCACCCTCGGCGGCTTCCACGAGGACGCGGTCAAGATCGGCGTGTTCCTCAAACGGGAGCTCAAGCTCGCCGAGGTGCGGCCGCGCTCGCGCGATGTTCTGCTGTACCTGTTCCTGCCCAGCCCGGTCGAGACGGCGCGGATCCGGCCGGCGTGGGGCACCGCCGGGCCGCGGGTCGGGCACCGGGTGAGCCTGCGCGCACCGTCCGAAGTGGACGACGAGGTCCGCGGCTGGCTCACCGCCGCGTACGACTTCTCATGACGGGCTGATCCCCCGCACCGCCAACCCCAGCAACCGCAACGCTTCCCCCGCCGGGTCACGGCCGTGCTCGGTCGCCAGCACGATGCCCGTGACCACCGCGACCAGGTCCGCCGACGTCACCCCGGCCGGCACCGCGCCCGCCTCGACCGCGCGGCGCAGCACCGGTTCGCCGGCGTCGGTGAGGCGGCCGCAGACGTGCTCGCCGTCCGGATCTTCGTCCGGGATCAGCGCCGCGGCCATGCCCCGCGCGGAGGCGGCGTACTCCGTCAACGCCGTGAGCCAGTCGAGCAACGCGGCCCGCGGATCGTCAGCCTCGGCCAGGTCGAGGGCCCGGCCGTCCAGCGCGTCGACGCGTTCGCGGAACACGGCGTCCAGCAGGGCACGCCGGGTCGGGAAGTGCCGGCGCACGGTGGCCGAGCCGACGCCGGCCGTGCGGGCGATCTGCTCGAGGGACGCTTCCGCGCCGTGCTCGGCGACCTCCCGCTCGGCGACGGCGAGGATCAGCGCGTAGTTGCGCTGGGCGTCGGACCGCCGCACGAGGACCTCCGGAAGGTTAAGTGGCGGGGGCCGCCACTTCATGGCTATCGTAGCGGACACGAAGTGGCGGGCCCCGCCACTTAGCCGTCCGAAGGAGCTCCCATGTCCCCCGTCCTCGTCACCGGCGCCACCGGCAAGCAGGGCGGCGCCACCGCCCGCGCGCTGCTCGCCGCGGGCACCGAAGTCCGCGCGCTCGTCCGCGACCCCGGCACGGCACGGGCCGGAGCGATCCGAGCGCTCGGCGCCGAGCTCGTCACCGGCGACCTCTACGACCCCGGTTCGCTCGGCCCGGCGCTCGAGGGCGTGCGGGGCGTGTTCTCCGTGCAGCTGCCCGACCTGACCGACCTCGACGGCGACTCCGAGCTGGTCCAGGCCTGCAACCTGATCAACGCCGCCCGGGACGCGGGCGTGGCGCAGTTCGTGCACGCGTCGGTCTCCGGGGCCGGGCAGCACCGCTCGGCGCCGGGCTGGGCCGAGGGCCGCTGGAAGTCGATGGAGCACTACCTGGAGACGAAGACCGCGATCCAGGACCGCGTTCGCGAAGCCGGTTTCGCGCACTGGACGTTGCTCAAGCCCGGGTTCTTCATGGAGAACTTCCTGCCGCCGTCGTTCCTGCTGCCCCACGGCGTCGGCGGCGGGCTGGTGACGCCCATCAAGCCGGACACGGAACTCTCGCTCGTCGCCGTCGCCGACATCGGTGCCGCGGCCGCGGCGGCCTTCGCCGACCCGGCACGCTTCGACGGCGTCGAGCTGGAACTCGCCAGTGAGCGCCGGACGATGGCGGGCGTCGCCGAGGTGCTCTCCCGCGTCCACGGCGTGGAGATCACCGCGCCCGACCTGACCTCGGCGGAAGCCGTGGCGGCCGGCGCGCCCGCGTTCACCGTGCGGCACGAGTGGACGAACGAGATCGGCCACCCCGCGCGCCCGGAGTTCGCGCGGGCCCTCGGCATTCCGCTGACGTCCTTCGCGGACTGGGCGGATTCCCACCTGACAGCGGGCTGATCTTCCCGCTACGGTCGGCGCCATGGCCAAGCCTCCCCACCTCCCCGCGACCACACCCGGCGGCAAGTGCATCTTCTGCGCGATCGCCACCGGGCTCGCGCCGGCGACGTTCGTGCACGAGGACGACGAGTTCGTCGCCGTCGTCGACCTGCGCCCGGTGTCCACCGGACACCTGCTGGTGCTCCCCCGGGCCCACCACGAAGGCCTGGCCGACCTCCCCGCCGAGGCGGGCGCCAGGATGTTCACCATCGCCCAGACCCTCGCGGCGGCGTTGCGCCGCACCGGGATCCGGACCGACGGGATCAACCTGTTCCTGGCCGACGGCACCGCCGCGGGCCAGGAGATCCCCCACGTCCACCTGCACGTCATCCCCCGCCACCCGGACGACGGTTTCGTCCTCAGCGCGGACTGGCGGGTGCGGGAGCGGGCGGAGCTGGAGGAAGTCGGGACGCAGGTCCGCGCGGCGCTTTGAGCCGGGTGCCGCGCCGGGTCGTGCGGACCCGTCGCGGCCCTCAGCCTGCGGCACGACCGGCCGTCGCGTAGTCCTTCAGCACCAAGGCGTTCGCCGCCTGGCGGATGGGGGCGGCGATCTGTTCCAGGATGCGGTTGCGGCCCGGCATGTAGGGCATCAGCTTGATCATCCGGGTGTTGATCCACGCGAAGGCGCGGGACTGCGGGATGATGCCGCGCAGCGCGGACTTCGCCAGAGCCTGATTCTTCTCGATGTACGGCCGCATCTCGGCTTCGTACTTCTCGAATGCCACCGTGAAGTCGCCCGCGGCCGCGGCCAGTTCGCCCGCCAGGACGTATGCACCCGCCAAAGCCAGGCTCGTTCCCTGGCCCGAGGCCGGGGACGGGCAGTAGCCCGCGTCGCCGACGAGCGTCACGCGCCCGGCCGACACCCGGTCCATCAGGATCTGGCACACCGGGTCGAAGTAGAAGTCGCCGGCTGCGCGCATCGACTCCAGCAGCTCCGGGATCTGCCAGCCGAGGCCGGCGAACTGGTCGGCGACGAGGTTCTTCTGGCCGTCGACGTCGCGGCGGTCGTAGGGCAGGTCCGTGCCGGTGAACCAGAACGCGGCCTTGGCGTCGGCGGCGCGAGCCGTGCTGTAGACGTTGACCATCTTGCCCGGCGCCGCCGAGTGCAGCAGCTCCCAGCGGTCCAGGTCGAAGGTGTTGGGCACGGTCGAGATCGAGATGTAGGCGTCGAACCGCTTCAGGAACTTCTCCTCCGGGCCGAACGCCAGCGCGCGGACGCCGGAGTGCAGGCCGTCGGCGCCGACGACGAGGTCGAACCGGCGGGGCGCACCGTGGGCGAAGGTGACGTGCACGCCGTCCGCGCGCTCGTCGAGCCCGGTGATCCAGTCGCCGAAGACGTACTCGACGTCGTCGCGGGTGTGCTCGTAGAGGATCTTCGCCAGGTCGCCGCGCAGGATCTCGGTGTCGTCGCCGTCGCGGAAGCCGAACGTGTCGGCGTCCAGCTTCGCGATCTCCTTGCCACGCTTGTTCACGAACCCGGCGCCGCGCATGTCGGTGGCGACCGCGTGCACCTGCTCCAGCAGGCCCATCCGGCGGACGACGTCGACGGCGGTGCCGCGGATGTCGACCTTGTAGCCGCCTTCGCGCAGGCTCGGGGCGCGCTCGACGATCGTCGGGCGGAAGCCGTGGTGGTGCAGCCACCAGGCGAGGGCGGGGCCGGCGACGCTGGCGCCGGAGATCAGGATTTCTCGGTTGTCCGTCATGCTCAGCAGCGTGGGCGCGGCCGCTGACCGCTCACGAACCGAGCGCGAACCGCGGCTGACCGAAGTCCTGAAGAGCCTGGTCAGGCGGCATTTCCCGGCCTTGCTCGAAGGCCTTGACGTAGGCGTCGCCACCGATGCGGGCCCGGACGGCGCCGATCACCGCGGTGACGTCGGCGTCGCCGGTGACCTCCGCGCCGCGCAGCCCGACGGCGACCCCGAGCAGGAACGCCGCCCGCTCGTCCTCGGCCCGCGCGGCGAGCACGCCGGCCAGGCCTTCGACCGCCTGCGCCGCGCCCGGCAGGTTCGCGTGCTCCAACGCCGTGGCCAGCGCCTCCTGGTGCAGTTCGGTCGCCTCGTCGAGGTGCCCTTCGGCCGCGGCGGTCCAGCCGAAGCCGGTGTACAGCCCGATCCGCGTCTCGCCGCCGGTCACCGGGTCGACGGCCAGGCCGACGGCCGAGGCGTACCAGCGCCGGGCGGCGGCGAGGTCGCCCGCGTGCCGCGCGATCTCACCGAGGCCGCCACGGGCGCGGGCCAGCGTCAACGTCGTGCCCACCGCCCGGGCCGTCTCCGCGGCGGCCTCGTAGTCCGCCTGCGCGGCCGCGGTGTCCCCGGCCCGCAGCATCCCGTCCGCGCGGCGGCACAGCAGGTCGGCGGCGTCCTCGCCCGCCCCCAGTTCGCCGGCCAGCCGGACGGACTCGTCCATCAGCTCGCGGAACCGCGCGTGGTCGCCGTGCCAGTCCGCGAACTCCGCGAGCTTCTCCAGCGCGCTCGCCTGGCCCCAGCGGTCGCCGAGTTCGCGGAACCCTTGCAGGGACGCCGAAAAGTGCGCCTCGGCTTCGTCGATCCGGCCGCGGTACTGCGCGCCCAGGCCGTCGCCGATCCGCGCGAACGCGCGGGACCAGGTGTCCGGGCCGATCAGCGCGGCGAGCCGTTCGCCCTCTTTCGCCTTGGTGCGCGGGGAAAACGCCCACAGCAGGAAGAGGTACGGGTACCGCAGCGGGCCTTCGAGGGTGCGCAGGGTCGGCTCGATCCCGACCTCGGTGTCCGACGCGTGGATCAGGCAGACGACGTACTCCTCTTCGAGCCCGGGTGGCGGCTCGGGCCCGACGGCGGCGAGCACGGCGTCCGCGAACGGCCCGGCCTCACTGCGCAGCCCGCGCAGCCACCAGTACCACGTCAGCGCCGCGACCAGCCGCAACGCGACCTCCGGCGCCTCGGCGGCGCTCCAGCGCAGCGCCGCGTGCAGGTCGGCGTGCTCGGCGGTCAGCCGCGCCAGGACCGTGAGCTGGTCCGCGCCGCGCAGTTCCGGCTCGGCCGCGCGGGCGAGGTCCAGGAAGTACTTCGCGTGTGCCGCGGGGTCGGCGGTGCCTTGTCCGGCGCAGAACGCCCGGATCGTCTCCAGCATCCGGTACCGGCCGCTCGTGTGCTCGACGAGGGACTTCTCGACGAGCCCGCTGAGCAGGCCGCCGGCGTCGGGGACACCGCAGACGCGCTCGACGGCGTCGAGGCGCGCGCCGCCGGCGAACACCGCGAACCGGCCGGCGAGCCGCTGCTCGTCCGGGTCGAGCAGGTCCCAGCTCCACTCGACGACGCCGCGCAGCGTGCGGTGCCGCGGTTCGGCGGTGCGCTCGCCGCGCGACAGCAGCCGGAAGCGGTCGTCGAGCCGGGCGGCGACGTCTTCGGCGGCCATCGACCGCAGCCGCGCGGCGGCCAGTTCGATCGCCAGGGGCAGGCCGTCGAGCGCGGCGCAGATCCGGGACACCGTGGCCGGATCGAGGACCACGCCCGGGACGACGGCCGCCGCGCGGTCGGTGAAGAGCCGCTCGGCGGCGTCGGCGGCCAGCGCTCCGACCGGCACCAGCGTCTCGCCGGTCAGCCCGAGGGCTTCCCGGCTGGTGGCCAGGATCCGCAGGCCGGGGCAGTCGCCGAGCAGCCGCCGGACCAGCCGCGCGGCTTCGGCGACGACGTGTTCGCAGTTGTCGAGGACCAGCAGCAGCGGCCGGTCGGCGAGCCCGGCGGCCAGGCGGTCCGCCGGGTCGGCCGCCGCGGCCGAGGACAGCACGCCTTGCTCGCGCAGGCCCAGCGCGGCGAGCACGGCTTGCGGGACTTCGGTCGTCGTCGCGAGTTCGGCAAAGCACACTTCGCCGGATTCGCCGGACGCCGCTTCGACGGCGAGCCGGGTCTTGCCCGCGCCACCCGGCCCGGTGAGCGTGACGAGCCGGGCGGCACGCAACGCCGTGCCCAGCCGGTCGCGCTCGGCGCGCTCGACGAACCCGCTGAGCGGCACCGGAACCCGGCGCGCCGGGGCGGGCGCCGCGGCCCGCAGAACCGCGACGTGTGCGTCCGCCAGGTCCGGCGACGGGTCCGCGCCCAGCTCGTCGGCCAGCCGCTCCCGGGTTTCGGCGAACACCGCCAGGGCCTCGGCGGAACGGCCGCCGCCGTGCAGGGCGCGCATCAGCTGGGCCGCGAGCCGTTCCCGCAGCGGGTGTTCGCGGGTGAGCTCCCGCAGCTCCGCGACGAGCCGTTCGTGGTGACCGAGGGCCAGCGCGGCTTCGATCCGGTCCTCGGTCGCGGTCACGCGCAGCTCGGCCAGCCGGGCCGCGCGCGGCGGGTCGGCGAGCCCGTCGAGTGCCGGACCCCGCCACAGCGCGAGCGCGTCACCGAGCAGCGCCAGCTTGGTCGTCGGATCGGCCGTCTCCCGGGCCTGCGCGGTGAGCCGTTCGAAGCGGTGGACGTCGACGTCCTGCGGGTCGACGGCCAGCCGGTACCCGGCGGGGGTGAACTCGACCAGGCCGTCGGGCGCCCCGCCGTCCCGCAGCCGCCGTCGCAGCCGGGACACCTGCGACTGCAGGGCCTCCGCGGCACCCTCGGGCGGGTTTTCGCCGTGCAGCCCGTCGATGAGCCGCTCCGCGCTGACGACGCGCCCGGCGTCGAGGGCCAGCAACGCGAGCAGCCCGCGCAACTGCGGGCCGCCGAGGGCGACGGGCGTCCCGTCCGGACCGTGGGCTTCGACCGGCCCGAGGATGGCGAACTGCACGCCGCCGATTCTGTCGCAGCAACGCCCGTCGTGAGGGTGCTTTACCGCGGAGACCCGCCGGGAACGCCCGGTTCACCACGCCGGTCGCTCGAGGTGGCGCCGGTGAGCGGTCTGCCGCGGCTGGTCGTGAGTGTTCAGGGCGGTTCTAACCGCCCTAAACACTCACGACCCCAGCGGCACAGCGCGGCCGCTCAGCGGCGCAGCTTGCGGAAGAACGCGCGGATGTCGGCCACCAGCAGCTCCCCCGCCTCCATCGCCGCGAAGTGGCCGCCCTCGGCGAACTCCGACCAGTGCTCGATCTTCTCGTCGGGGTCCATGATCCGCCGGACCACGGGCGAGCTGTCGAACACGGCCCAGCCCGCCGGGACCTCGGACGGCGCCAGCCAGCCGTGCCCGGAATGGGCGGCCTCGTAGAGGAAGCGGGCCGCGGTCGCGCCGCTGCGGGTGAACCAGTACAGGCTGACCGTCGTGAGCAGCCGGTCGCGGCCGATCCCGCCGCCGGGGTTCGTCCACGCCTCGAGCTTCTCGGCGATCCAGGCCAGCTGCCCGACCGGCGAGTCGGTGAGCCCGGCGGCGATCGTCTCCGGCTTGTGCGACTGGATGTCCAGGTAACCCCGGCCGGCCTTCCACGCTTCCCGGGCCGCGTCCAGTTCGGCCTGTTCGGCCTCGGTCAGGTTCTCCGGCATCGGGAGCTGCTCCCCAGCGAGGGCGATGGTCCCGCGGTCGCTGTTCACGTGGGTGCCCAGCACACGTTCCGGGTGGAGCGCCGCGAGCCGGCCGGTGACGCCCGCGCCGATGTCGCCGCCTTGCGCGGCGAAGCGGTCATAACCGAGACGCGTCATCAGCACGGCGAAAGCGTCCGTCGTGCGCGCCAGCTCCCAGCCCGGACCGCTCAGCGGCGTCGAGAAGCCGAAGCCCGGCAGCGACGGGACGACGACGTGGAACGCGTCGGCCGCGTCCCCGCCGTGGGCGACCGGGTCGGCGAGCGGACCGATCACGTCGAGGAACTCGGCGACCGAACTGGGATAGCCGTGGGTCAGCAGCAGCGGGACGGCGTCCGGTTCCGGCGAGCGGACGTGCAGGAAGTGGATCGGCTGGCCGTCGATCTCCGTCGTGAACTGCGGGAAGGCGTTGAGCGCGGCCTCCTGCGCGCGCCAGTCGTAGCCGGTCCGCCAGTGCTCGGCCAGCTCGCGGACCCGTGAAGGCGGGATGCCGCGGGACCAGTCCGGCTCGTCGCCGGGCACCGGCTCGGGGTAGCGGGCGGTAGCCAGGCGCCGGTGCAGCTCGTCCAGCTCGGCCTGCGGGATCTCGACGCGGAAGGGACGGATGTCGTTCGTCATGAGCAGGACGCTAGAGACGATTGCGGAAGGGTTCCTTCCGCGATTCGTGGCACCCTCGAAAGATGTTGCAGACCTCCGCGCGGCTCCTGCGGTTGTTGTCGCTGCTCGAAACGCGGCGCGACTGGACCGGCGCCGACCTGGCCGGCCGCCTCGGCGTCACCACGCGCACCGTCCGCGCCGACGTCGGCAAGCTGCGCGACCTCGGGTATCCGGTCGAGGCCTCCCCCGGCGTCCAGGGCGGGTACCGGCTCGGCGCGGGCGCGCAGCTGCCGCCGTTGCTGCTGGAAGACGACGAGGCCGTGGCCGTCGCGGTCGGTCTGCGCACCGCCGCCGGCGTCGCCGGGATCGAGGAGACGTCGGTGCGCGCGCTCGCGAAGCTGGAGCAGGTGCTGCCGTCCCGGCTGCGGCACCGGGTGCAGGCGCTGCAGGCCGCGACGGTCGCGGTGCCCGGCACCGGCCCGGCCGTCGACGCCGATGTGCTGAGCGTGATCGCGTCGGCGATCCGGGCCGGCGAGCGGCTGCGGTTCGGCTACACCGGCCACGAGGGCGCGGTCAGCCGCCGCGACGTCGAGCCGCACCGCCTGGTCAGCTGGGGCCGGCGCTGGTACCTGGTCGCGTGGGACACCGGCCGCGAAGACTGGCGCACGTTCCGCGTCGACCGGCTGGCACCGCGGACGCCGAACGGGCCGCGGTTCGCACCGCGCGAGCCGCCGGAAGGTGACGTCGTGCGGTTCGTGCAGCGCAGCGCGGGCGCGGCGACCTGGCGCTTCCACGCGAAGGTGCGCCTGCACGCTTCGGCCGATTACGTGCGGGCCCGGCTGCCCCTCGCGGTCGACGTCACGGCTGAAGGACCGGACCGGTGCGTCGCGGAGGTCGGGTCCGACCACGCGCCGATGCTCGCGCTGCACCTGGGCCTGCTCGAAGTGGACTTCGAGGTGCTCGACGCGCCGGAGCTCGCCCGGGAGCTGGCGAAGACGGGTGAGCGGTTCCTCCGGGCTAGCGCAGCGAGTTCGCGAGCTCCTCGATGAGGTTCATCTGCTCCTGCATCCCGGCTTCCATGCCGGACTCGAGGATCATGTCCCGCAACGCCTTGCTCGTCGTCTGCGTCAGCAGGTGCACGACCGTGCGTTCGTCTTCGAGCGCGGTGAAGGTGACGGTGCTGACGGGCACGTCGGCGTCCGGCAGCGGATCCGCGCCCTCGAACATCTCGGTGAAGACGAGCTTCTCGTCCGGCACGATTTCGCGGTACTCACCGTGGAAGGCGACCTCGAAGCCCGCGTTCGCCTTGATCACGTACCGCCAGCGGCCGCCGGGCCGCAGGTCCATCTCGACTTCGGTGGTCGTCCCGCGGTGCCCGGCCCACCAGCGCTTCACCAGCTCGGGCGTGGTCCACGCGCGGTAGACCAGGTGCTTCGGCGCGGTGAACTCGCGGGTGATCAGGATCTGTTCGTCCGTGGGCAGGGTGACCTTCGCGCTGCTCGTCTCCACCATGTCACTTCTCCTGTTGCTTCAGTTCGTCCAGCACGTCGTCCAGCAGCTCGAAGCGTTCCGACCACGTCCGCTCGTAGCGCTTGACCCAGTCGTGGATGGGTTTCAGCGCGGCGCCGTTGAGCCGGTAGACGCGCTGCCGGCCCTCGTCGCGGACGTCCACCGCCCCCACCTCGCGCAGCACCCGCAGGTGTTTGGACACCTGCGGCTGCGCCAGCCCGAGCCGGGCGACGAGATCGCCGACCGACCGCTCGCCGGCCATGAGCTCGTCGAGGATCTGCCGCCGCCGGGGTTCGGCGACCGCGTTGAAGGTGTCCGCCGTCGTCGCTGCTCGTGCCACGCGGCAATCATATGCCCATATGGGTATGCGTCAAGTCCTGCATCCTGGGCACGCTGTTCGCGCGCCGCGACGTCTGCCACGATCAGGCCATGACGGGGGTCGGCGGTCCACAGAGGACGGACGCGCGCGGCGCTCGGCGCAGTGCCAGCGCGAGCGCGGTCCTGCGGGCGGTCCTCGACGACGGGCCGATCGCGCGCAGCACCATCGCGCGGCGGACAGGCCTGTCCGCGGCCGCCGTCACCGGGCACACCGCGGACCTGACGCGGCTGGGGTTGCTGCGGGAGTTCCCCGAAGCCGAGCCCCGTCGGAGCGTCGGCCGGCCGCACGTGCCGGTCGGCCTCGACACCGGGCGGCACGTCGTCGGCGCGCTGCACCTGGCCGTGCACCACGCGACCGTCGCTCTGCTCGACATCCGCGGGAACGTCCTGGCGCAGCACGAAGAACCGCACGACGGGCTGCCTCCCGAAGACCTGCTCGCGCGGGCCGCGGAGATCCTCGACGACCTCCTGCTCGGCCACGCGCCGGACCGCGAACCGCTCGGCCTCGGCTTCGCCACCGGCGGCTGGGTGGACCGCGACTCCGGCACCGTCGTCGACCACCCGCTGCTCGGCTGGCGTGACGTCCCGGTGCGCGACCTCCTGACGGCGTCGACCGGGCTCACCGTGGCGGTCGACGGGCACGCGCGGTCGCTCGTGCACGCCGAACAGCTCTTCGGTCACCCGCGGGCGCGGGAAAGTGTCGTGCAGTTGTTCACCGGCAACGTCGTCGACGCGGCGTTCGCCACCGGCGCGGTGGTGCACCACGGCCCGCGTTCGGCGGCGGGCGCGGTGGCACACCTGCCGGTCGACGACAGCACCGAACCCTGCCGCTGCGGGCGCACCGGCTGCCTGGAGGCGACCGTTTCGGAAGCGACGCTCGCACGCAACGCCGGCGTGTCCTTTCCGGAATTGCTGGCCCTCGCCACGAACGGCGAAACCGCGGCGGTGCGGTTGTTCCAGGACCGCGCACGGCTGATCGGCCAGGCCGCGGCGTTGCTGCTCGACGTGCTGAACCCGGCCGTGCTCGTGCTGGTCGACCGGAGTGTAGCCCAGGTGCCCGGGTGTCTTCCCGCCATCCGGGACGAGGTCCGCGCCCGCTCCCGGACCTGCGCCGAACCGGCGGAAACCGTTGTGGCGACGAGCTTCCCGGGCACGGAACTGGCGACGGCCGGCGGCGCGGTGCTGCTCGACATCCTCTACGACGACCCGCTCGGTCCGCTCCTCACGCACCTTTCGCATGCCTCGTGAACCGCGGTAGTTAATTCAGAAACTCGCAAAGTTGACCGCGGTCGCGGCGGCTGCGAACAATTGCGGTATCCCCACCGGCGCCCCGCCGGCCACATCGGCCGGTGGTCACGTCGTGCCGACTCCCGAGCCGAAAGAACCCCACCGTGAAGAAAACTCTGCCCGCCCTCATCGCCGCCGCGGTGCTGCTGTCCGGGTGCGCGTCGGCGACGGCCACCGGTGCGCCCGGACAACCCGAGAAACTCGAACTCCGGTACCAGGGCAGCGCGAACTCCGTGACCCTGCCCGAGCTCGCCGAAGACCTGGGCTACCTCGGCCCGGTCAAGCTGAAGTGGGTCGGCAACACGATCAGCGGCCCGCAGGACATCCAGTCCGCGGCCACCGACCAGACCGACTTCGGCGGCGCCTTCACCGGCGCGGTCGTGAAGCTCGTCGAGGCCGGCGCCCCGGTCAAGGCGGTCGTCAACTACTACGGCTCCGACGAAAAGGCCTTCCTCGGCTTCTACACCAAAGAGGACAGTCCGATCCGGACCGCCCGCGACCTGATCGGCAAGAAGGTCGGCGTCAACACCGCGGGCGCCAACCTCGAAGCCGCCCTGGACCTCTGGCTCGAACGGGAAGGGCTGTCCGACGAGGAGATCAAGCAGGTGCAGCTCGTCGTCATCCCGCCGGTCAACGCCGAACAGGCGCTGCGCAACGGCCAGCTCGACGTCGCGGCGCTGCAGGGCATCCTGCAGGACCACGCCGTCGCGACCGGCGGGGTGCGATCGCTGTTCAGCGACGTCCAGGCGTTCGGCGCCTACAACGGCGGCCCGTACGTGCTGCGCACCGACTTCATCAAGAAATACCCCGAGACGACGAAGATCTTCGTCTCCGCCGTGGCGCGGGCGATCGAATGGGAACGCACCACACCCCGGGACCAGGTGATCGCCCGGTTCACCAAGATCATCCAGGCGCGCGGGCGCAACGAGAACACGAACACGCTGCAGTACTGGAAGAGCGTCGGCGTCACCCACGGCGGCCTGATCTCCGAGAAGGACTACACGCTCTGGTCGCCGTGGCTGAAGCAGCAGGGTCTCATCAAGGGGGACGCGCTGGACACCGGGAAGCTCTACACCAACGAGTTCAACCCCTACCGCGACGGCGCACCGGCGGTGACCAAGTGATCGAGATCCGGTCCGTGACCAAGACTTTCGGCGCATTGACCGCACTCGACGACGTCTCCCTCGACATCGCCGACGGCACGTTCCTGTCCCTCGTCGGGCCGAGCGGCTCGGGCAAGTCGACGCTGCTCGACCTGATCGGCGGCCTCACCACCCCGACGGCCGGCGAGATCCTCATCGACGGCGAGCCGGTGCGCGGCCCCGGTCTCGATCGTGGTGTCGTCTTCCAGCAGTACGCGCTGTTCCCGTGGCGCACCGCCCACGCCAACGTCGAGTTCGGACTCGAAGGCGGGTCCCTCGGCAAGCGGCAGCGGGCCGGGCGGGCGCGCGAATACCTCGCCCTGGTCGGGCTTTCCGGCTTCGAGGACCGTTACCCGCACGAGCTGTCCGGCGGGATGAAGCAGCGTGTCGCGATCGCACGCAGCCTCGCCTACGACCCCGCCGTGCTGCTGATGGACGAGCCGTTCGCCGCGCTCGACGCCCAGACCCGCGAGCAGCTGCAGGACGAGCTGCTGCGGATCTGGCGCCGCACCGGCAAGACGATCGTGTTCATCACCCACGGCATCGACGAGGCCGTCTACCTCGGGCAGCGGGTCGCGGTGCTGACGTCCCGGCCCGGGCGGCTCAAGGCCGTGGTCGACGTCGACCTCGGGGACCGCGCCGGAGACATCCGGTCGTCCCCCGAGTTCGGGCGGCAGCGCCACCGGCTGTGGGAGCTGTTGCACGACGAGGTCCGCAAGGCCGCCGAGACCGAACGGAGTGCCGTCGGATGACGACCACCCTCGACGCCCCGGCTGTCCACACCGGACCCGCGGCCCCGCCGCCCCGGCCGCGGCGGTTCACGAAGAAGCTGACCCGCGCGGTGCACGGCTCGGCCGCCGTCGTCCTGTTCGTGGCGCTCTGGGAGCTGCTCCCCCGGTTCGTCCTCGACGAGAGCACCCGGACGTTCCTGCCGCCGCTGTCCGAAGACCTGCAGGCACTGTGGGAGCTGACCCTCGACGGCCAGCTCGCCGACCACCTGGTGGCGAGCGTCGGCCGGTCCGCCGCCGGGTTCGCGATCGCCGTCGCCGTGGCCGTCCCGCTCGGGCTGCTGATCGGCTGGTACCGGCCGGTGGCGCGGTTCCTGCAGCCGCTGCTGGAACTGGCCCGCAACACCGCCGCGCTCGCGCTGCTGCCGGTGTTCACGCTGCTGCTGGGCATCGGCGAGCTGTCGAAGGTCACGCTCGTGGTCTACGCCTGCGTGTGGCCGGTGCTGCTCAACACGATCGCCGGGGTCAACACCGTGGACCCGTTGCTGGTCAAGGCCGCGCGCTCGCTCGGGCTGTCCAGCCCGCGGCTGTTCCGGAAGGTGATCCTGCCCTCGGCGGTGCCGACGGTGTTCACCGGCATCCGGATGGCGGCGTCCTACTCGATCCTGGTGCTGGTGGCCGCGGAGATGGTCGGCGCCAAGGCCGGGCTCGGCTACCTGATCAACACCAGCCAGGTGAACTTCCAGATTCCCCAGATGTACGCCGGGATCATCGCGGTCTCGGTGCTCGGAGTGTTCGTGAACTCCGGTTTCGTCGTCCTCGAACGGCGGTTCTCGACCTGGCGTCCCAAGGAGAAACCATGACCAGGCAACTGCACCTCAACGCGTTCGTGATGCCCAACGGCCACCACGAAGCCGCCTGGCGGCACCCCACGACCGACCCGCGCCGGGCCCGGACGCTGCAGCACTACGTCGACATCGCCCGGACGGCCGAGCGGGGCAAACTCGACTCGCTGTTCCTCGCCGACGGCGTCGCGCTGTGGGGCAACGTGAAGCACAACTCGCACAGCCACTTCGAGCCGTTGACGCTGCTGTCGGCGCTCGCCGCGTCCACGGTCCACATCGGACTGATCGCGACGGCGTCGACCACCTACAACGAGCCGTACCACCTGGCCCGGAAGTTCGCCTCGCTCGACCACCTCTCCGGCGGGCGCGCGGGGTGGAACATCGTGACGTCGGCGGGCATCGACGAGGCGCGCAACTTCAACCTGGCCAAGCGGCCGTCGCACGCCTCCCGCTACGAGCGGGCGGACGAGTTCATCGACGTCGTCAAGAAGCTGTGGGACAGCTGGGACGACGACGCCGCCCTGGTCGACCGCGAGACCGGCGTCTACGCCGACACCGACCGGATCCGGCCGATCGCGCACGACGGCCCGCACTTCCAGGTCCGCGGGCCGCTGAACATCGAACGGCCGCCGCAGGGCCACCCGCTGCTCGTGCAGGCCGGGTCGTCCGAGACCGGCAAGGAGTACGCGGCCCGCCACGCCGAGGCCGTGTTCACCGCGCAACAGACGTTCGAGGAAGGGAAGGCGTTCTACGACGACGTCAAGGGCCGGCTCGCCCGGTACGGCCGGAAGCCGGACGAGATCAAGATCCTCCCGGGCATCTCGCCGATCCTGGGCCGCACCGAAGCCGAGGCTCGCCGGCGCGAAGCCGAGCTGAACGCGCTGATCACGCCGGAGTACGGGCTGCGGCAGCTGTCGAAGATGCTCGACCACGACGTCACCGGCTACCCGCTCGACGGCCCGCTGCCCGAGGTGGGCAGCTTCACCGAAGGTGGCCAGAGCCGGTTCGAGCTCGTCGTCGGCCTGGCCCGGCGCGAGGACCTGACCATCCGGCAGCTGCTGGAACGGCTGGCGGGCGGGCGCGGGCACCGCGTCTTCGCCGGCACGCCGGTCCGGGTCGCCGACGAGCTGGAGGCCTGGTTCACCGGCGGCGCCGCGGACGGCTTCAACGTCATGCCGCCGACCCTGCCCGGCGGCCTCGACGACTTCGTCGACCTCGTCGTCCCGGAACTCCAGCGGCGCGGGCTCTTCCGCACCGACTACACCGGATCCACCCTGCGCGAGCACTACGGCCTCGCGCGTCCCGTCAACCGCAACAAAGTGAAGGAGCCCGCATGACCACCATCGGCACCGACATCCGCAAGCTCACCGGGAGGATCGGCGCCGAGATCATCGGCTTCGACATCGCCGGCGAACTCGACGCTTCCCAGATCGCGTTCCTGACCGACGCCCTGCACGAGCACAAGGCGCTGGTGTTCCGGAACGTCGAGCTCGACGACGAGGGCCAGCAGCGGTTCGCCGCCCGCTTCGGCGAGCTGACCAAGGCCCACCCGACCGTGCCCGCCGTCGACGGCGCCCCGACGATCCTGCCGGTGGACAGCGAGCAGGGCCGCGCCAACCACTGGCACACCGACGTCACCTTCGTGCTCAACCCGCCGAAGGCGAGCACCCTGCGCAGCCTCGTGGTGCCGCCCTACGGCGGGGAGACGCTGATCGCGAACGCCGGCGCGGCCTACCGCGACCTGCCGGAACCGCTGCGGGCGTTCGCGGACACGCTGCGCGCGGAGCACACCAACGACTACGACTACGTCCGGCCGCCGGAGACGCTCGACGAGAAGGAGCAGGCCCGGCGCGCCCAGTTCGTGTCGCGCAAGTACCGGACCCTGCACCCGGTGGTGCGCGTGCACCCGGCGACCGGCGAGCGCGGCCTGTTCATCGGCGGCTTCGCTCAGCGGATCGCCGGACTGTCGGTCGGCGAGTCGCGGGACCTGCTGCGGCTGCTGCAGTCCTACGTCACGCGGCCGGAGAACATCGTGCGGGTGGCGTGGGAGCCGAACCAGCTGGTGCTGTTCGACAACCGGATCACGCAGCACTACGCGATCGACAACTACGACGGTCTCCCCCGCCGCCTCAACCGCGTCACCGTGGCGGGCGACATCCCGGCGGGCATCGACGGCACGCCGAGCGAGTCCCTCGAAGGCGACGCTTCGCACTACACCTCGGTGGCGTAGGTCCGTGAAGGACTCCTTACCGGCCATAAGAGCCGGTAAGGAGTCCTTCACGGACTTCAGACCCCGTTCCGGGCCTGGGCGCGGAAGTAGTCCCAGGCCCGGCTGACCAGTGACGGGTGCGTCCGCAGGTCGATCGCCGTGCGGGCCAGTGCCGAAGCCGAGGCCAGCATCGCCGAGCGGCCGCGGGGGCTCGCCGCCGCTTCCGCGAACTCCCGGGTGTGGTCCGGGTGCTCCTCGGCCGCGATCGCCACGAACGGGTGGATCGCCGGGACGCGGAGGCTGACGTCGCCGATGTCCGACGAACCGAGGTACACCCCCGGCTGGGGCGGGCCGGCGTGGATGCCGCACGCGGCCAGGTGCTCGGTGAACCGCTCGGACAGCACCGGGTTGTCGCGGAAGTGCGCGTAACCGCGGCCGAGGCGTTCGATGTCCACCTTCGCCCCGGTCGCCAGGGCCGCGCCCTGCGCGCACGTCGAGACGTCTTCGGCCAGCTGGTCCAGCGCCGCTGTGGTGAGCGCGCGGAGCCCGAAGCGGCCTTCGGCGCGGTCGGGCACGACGGTGGTCGCCTCGCCGCCGTGGGTGACGATGCCCTGGACGTGCGCGCCCGCGGGCAGCCGCTGACGCAGGGCCGACAGCGCGCCGAACGTCTGGAGGAGCGAGGCGAGCGCGTCGATGCCGTGCTCGGGGTCGCCGGTCGGGTGCGCGGCGCGGCCGTGGAAGGTGATCTTCAGCTCGACCCGCGCGGTCAGCGGCGCCCACGACCAGGAGTGCACGCCGGGGTGGACCATCAGCACCGCGTCGACGTCGTCGAAGATCCCCGCTTCGGCGAGCGCCTGCTTGCCGCCGCCGGTTTCCTCGGCCGGCGCGCCGACCGCGAGCAGCGAGCCCCGGCTGTCGCCGAGCACGTCCTTGGCGGCCAGCGCGGCGCCGAGCCCGGCCGCGGCGACCAGGTTGTGGCCGGAGGCGTGCCCGAGGCCGGGGACCGCGTCGTACTCCAGAAGGAGGGCCACACAGGGACGTCCGGTGCCGGCGCGCGCGACGAACGCCGTGGGCAGGCCGGCGGTGCCGGTCTCGACCTCGAAGCCGTCCTCGGCCAGTTCGCCGGTCAGCAGCGCGGCCGCGGCATGCTCCTCGAAGGACGGTTCGGGCCGCGCGTGCAGCGCGGTCGCCACCCGCCACAACCGCTCGTCCAGGCGCTCGACCCGTTCGTCGGCTTGCTCGTGCAGCTCTTCGTGCCACTCCATGCCACGGTTAGTACCCCGAGCGCGCGCGATCACACAAGCGTAGTCATGCGGTCACCCGGTTTGCCGCATACCGCGTCCGGGTATCCCGCTGGTTCCCCCAACCCCAGGAGAATCCCGGTGACAGACCAGGTACTGACTTTCGGCGTCGAAGAGGAGTTCTTCGTCGTCGACCGCCGGGCAATGCTGTCGCACGCCGGCGACGACGTCGTCGACGCCGCGGAAGCGGCCGGTGGCAACCGGGGCGAGCTGCAGCACGAGCTCACCCGGACCCAGGCCGAGGCCGCCACCGACATCTGCCGCACCCATTCCGGTGCCCTGAGCCAGCTGCGCGGGCTGCGGGCCGATCTCGCCGGAGCGGCCGCCAAGCGCGGGCTCCGGCTGCTGCCCAGCGGCTGCGCGCCACTGTCCGAAGTGGAAGCACCGATCATCACGCCCACCCCGCGCTACGAGCAGATGGCCGACCACTTCGGCGCCACCGCGCGGACCGCGCTCACCTGCGGCTGCCACGTGCACGTCGCGATCCCGGACAAGGAAACCGGGATCGCGGTGCTGAACCGGGTCCGGCCGTGGCTGCCGGCGCTGCTCACCCTGACCGCCAACTCGCCGATCACCGACGGCTACGACACCGGCTACCACAGCTGGCGCTACCAGCAGTGGAGCCGCTGGCCCTCGGCCGGCCCGCCACCGAAGTTCGCCTCGCTCGACGAGTACGAGAGCGTCGTCGACGCGTGGCTGCGCGCGGGCTCGATCCTCGACCGCGGGATGGTCTACTGGGACGTCCGGCTCTCGGAAAACCAGCCGACGCTGGAGTTCCGCATCGCCGACGTCGCCGCGACGCCCGAAGAGGCGGTCCTGCTCGCCGTGCTGGCGCGCGGCCTGGTCGCCACGGTGCTGGACGACGGCGCTCCCCCGCCGGACCTGCCCAACGAGGTGTTGCGCGCCCAGCTCTGGCGGGCGTCGCGCGACGGCGCCACCGGCCGCTGCCCGCACCCGCGCACCGGCGACCTGATGCCCGCCTCGGCGGTGCTCGAGGACCTGATCACGCTGACCGGACCGGCACTCGACGCCGCCGGTGACCGCGAGTTCGCGGAGGAAGGGATCGCGCGCCTGATCGCCGGCGAGGGTGGCGCCGACCGGCAGCGGGAGGCCTTCGCGAAGCGGCAACGCGCGGAAGACGTCGTCGACCTGTTGTCGGCGACCACGTAAGGACGGCCTGGAAAACGGGATGCGGCCGCCTGCGCGCTGGTGTGTGATCACGGGCATGGCGATCGTGGTGGGGACCCCTTCAGTCAGTGGCCTGACCGAGGCCGTGGACGCGCTGCGGCAGTGGCAGAGCGACGAAACGCCGCTGCAGCTGCATCCGGGAGACCTGGGCTGGCAGCGGCGGTTCGGTGTGGCGGCGACGGTCGCGGCCGTGCGGACCTGGACCCGGGACGGCCGGATCGTCGCCGTCGGGCTGCTGGACGCCCCGGAGCTCCTGCGGCTGACGATCGCGCCGGACGTCCGGCAGGACGAGGACCTGGCGCGCCGGCTGGCCGAAGACATCGCCGGCCCGGAGCGCGGCGTCCTGCCCGCCGGGCAGGTGTTCCTCGAGGTCCCGGACGGCGTGCTGCTCCGGGACGTGCTGGCCGAGGGCGGCTGGCAGACCGACGAGCCGTGGACGCCGCTGCACCGCGACCTCACGGAGCCGGTGCCGGACCCGGGCCTGCGGATCGAGGTGGCCGGGCCGGAGCGGGCGCCCGAGTGGGCCGCGGTCCTGCGGGCGTCGTTCGCGCGCTCGACGTTCACCGAAGAGCGCTGGCAGGCGATGGCGGCCGGATCGGCGTACGCCGACGCCCGGTCCCTGCTCGGGTACGACGGCGAAGGCAACGCGGTGGCGGTCGTGACGGTGTGGTCGGCGGGTCCGGGACGGCCCGGGCTGCTCGAGCCGATGGGCGCGCACCGGGACCACCGGGGCCGCGGTCACGGCCGGGCGATCACGGTCGCCGCGGCGGCCGAGCTCCGGAAGATGGGCTCGTCGAGCGCGATCGTCTGCACCAGGAGCGCCAACGTCGGCGGCGTCGCCACCTACGAGTCGGCCGGCTTCGAGCGGCGCCCGGAGCGGCTTGACCTGCGCCGGGACAAGTAGGAACCAAACTCCGGAACCGGACGTCTCACCCCGGCGTGGGTGTTACATTGCCCGCGCGAAACGTCACGCGGGGAGGAAGTTCGGTGGGTTTCGAGGTCGATGTCGCGGACATCAGCAACGCGGCGGCCAAGCTCGGCGAGGGGACGCCGCCGTCACTTTCCGCGGCGGGAGCGCCGAACGTCGGGGCCACGGACCGGGCCGCCGGCTACGCGGGCGACTACGACGTCTGGCTGCTGACCCGGAAGGACGATCTCGACGCCGCGCAGCAGCAGGTCGACAGTCTCGTCGCAAGCATCAAGGCGGCCGCGAAGAGCTACGACAGCACCGATTCCGACGCGCGCGACGCCTTCCTGAAGGCCCTGGACAGCGGTTTCGCACGGATCGACCGATGACCTCGGTGTTCGACCGGATCCGCCGGCTCGCCGACCAGGTGGAGCGGGGCAGCACGACCGAGCTCGACGACCGTGCCCGCGCCTGCCGGGCCACCAAGGAGGCGGTCAAGGACACCAAGGCCCTCGTGGAGAGCGTCCGTGTGCAGTTGGGCGAGGCCTGGCACGGCGGCGCCGGCGAGGCGGCGTTGTCCTCGCTCGAAGACTTCAAGAAGAATCGCGACGACCAGGCCGAGGATCTCGAGGAGTCGGCGCGGTCGTTCGAGGTGGTCCGCGACGCGCTGGCGAAGGCGCAGCTGGAAGCGCGGAGCAAACGCGCGGACGCCGACGCGTTGCAGACGAAGCTCGACAACGTGTGGCGCGGCCTCGGGAGCGGCACGGGCACCGTCGTGCTCGCCTGGGCGGAGGACAAGGTCATCAAGGCGCGGGCCGTCGTCCTGCTGGCCGACATGCAGCGCGTCGTGACCACCTACGACGCGGTGCTGCTCGTCGAAGGCCTGAAGATCCGCAACCGGACGGGCCGGGTGTGGGAGCTCGCCGGCTCGGAGAAGCGGAATCCGGCCGAGATCGCCGCGATCATCCTGCAGGAGATCCCGGGCCTCGCCGCACTGGTCGCGAAGAACCCGAAGCTCGACCTCGCCCTGCTCGAGGGCGACTGGGACACGATCATGCGGGACCCCGCGGTCGCGCGGAAGATCTACGACTACTTCGGCTTCGAGTACGTCGAGGACGGCGACTTCTACACGACCGGCGAGCACTCGGTGCAGAGTTACCTGGGCTGGCACGACATCTACGACAAGATGGAGAAGCTCATCGGCGCGGACCTCGACCGCACCAGCGCCCAGGGCGACAACATGGAGTTCACCGACCCGGCGACCGGGAAGCAGTACCGCCTGGAGCTGTGGAAGGGCAGCTACGGCTTCGGCGGGGCGTTCGGCGGCGAGGTCGGCTTCTACACCAGCGACGCCGGCGACGACTCCGGGTACTTCTCCGCCGCCCAGGGCGACGACCAGATCAAGGTGACCCAGCAGATCTACGACAAGCAGAGCGGCGAGGTCTACTTCACCAACGACGGCCAAGGCGCCGACGGCACCGACAAGCGGCACTTCTGGAACCTGGGGATCCGCACCGAGCCCGGCGTGCACCCCGACCAGCTGGGCCAGCGCGCCACGATCGAGGTGCAGGACGTCGGCATGCGCGACCGGATGTACGACGAGATGACCCGCTACGCCACCGCGCACCCCGAAGAGCACCTCACCGTCACGAAGGGGTCCGACGACCCGCCCGTCCTGAGCTACGACTGGCGGAAGTGACCGCGGGGGCACTCACACCGCGGTCACCGGCTTGAACTCCCAGGGCCCGTCGTCATCCCTCGTGTCCCTGTCGTCGTCGCGCACCCGCACGTCGTGGTCGGCGAGACCGGCGAACACCTCGGCGACGTCGAGCAGGCCGGCGACCTCGTCGGCGACGTGCTGACCGTGCCGCTCCTCGATGCCTTCCAGCCCTTCGCGCACCGCCGCGGTCGCGGCGCTCCTGGCCTGGGCCAGGAGGGCGCGGGCCAGTTCTTCCGACGATCCGGCGGAACCCCGGGCACCGGCACGTCTCGACTCGCTCACGGCCACAGACTAGGGGGTGTCCTTGAAGTCACCGAAACCAGCGGACAGGTCGGTCACTTACAGGACACCGCTCAAGCGGACCCGCCGGGACCGGGCCGGGTTTCCTCCATCATCAGCAACGCGCCCTGGCTCAGCCCGCTGGCCCCGCTCAGGGGACTGCACATCAGCCGGACGACGACCGCGCGGCCGCGGCGGTTGATCGCGTCCAGCGTCAGCTCGGCGCGGGACTCGGCGTCGGCCAGCGCGTCGCGGACCACCGGGCGCAGCTCGGCCAGCGGCAGGCCGATGTCGAGGTTGAGCAGGTGGGTGCCTTCGGCCTCTTCCCGCCGCACACCCCAGAGTTCCTCGGCGCCGCGGTTCCAGGCCTTGATCCGCATCTCGGTGTCGATCACGACGATCCCGGCCTGGATCGAGGTCAGCACCGACTCGAGGAAGTCGTTCAGGTCATCGAGCTCGACGCCGCGGTCACGCAGGGCGTCGTTGATCGTCTGCAGCTCGTCGTTGGTGGAGTGCAGCTCCTCGTTCATGGTTTCGAGCTCTTCGTTGGTGGACTGGAGCTCCTCGTTGGTCGTCTCCAGCTCCTCCACAGTGGACTGGAGCTCCTCGTTCGTGGTCTCCAGCTCCTCGTTGGTCGACTGGAGCTCCTCGTAGGCCGACTCGAGCTGCCGGTTCGAGTGCTCGAGCTCGGTGAGCAGCAGCCGCGCCCAGCTGACGTCGTGGAACACCACGGACACCCCGAGCAGGCTCTTCTCCTTGCCCAGCAACGGGTTGATGTGCACCTCGTACCACACGACGTCACCGGCGCGGCGCCACTCGACGTCCTTGATGCGCAGCGACCGGCGCTCCAGCCGGGCCTGCTCGACGTACGGGCGCAGGGCGACCGGGCGGTAGGAGACGTCGAGGTCCCACAGCTTGCGCCCGATGTCGCGTTCGGACAGTCCGAACGCCAGCTCCGCCTGCTGGTTGATCAGCGCCGTGATCTCGTCCCCGGTCACCACGATCTGGGCGACGGGGCTGGCCGAGAACGCGTGCTCGCGCAGCTGGTCCAGGCCCGAGACGTCGGCCGGGCGCCGCGGTGGGTAGCCGTAGGTGACGAACCGGCTGTAGCCCACCGGCGAGTTCGCCACCTTGCGGAAGACCCGCCGCTTGAGGTCGAGCGGTTCGAAGATGCGGCCGTGGCTCAGCAGCATCTCGGCTTTGCCCAGGAACATCATCCCGCGCGGGGACAGGGCGAAGTGGAACCGCTCGAGGATCTTCGTCTGGGTGTCCGCGTTGAAGTACATCAGGGTGTTGCGGCAGACGAGCAGGTCGATCCGCGAGATCGGGGCGTCCTGCACGAGGTCGTTGCGGCCGAAGATCACCGAGCGGCGCAGGTCCTTGCGGAAGCTGTACCGGCTGCCGTACTGCTCGAAGTACTTCTCCAGCTTGCCGTCGGGGATCCCCTCGAGCTCGGCCGGGGTGTAGCTCGCCTGCCGCGCCTGGCCGAGCGCCTCCTCGTCGACGTCGGTGGCGTAGATCTTGACCCGCTGGCGGAAAGCGTCGACCCCGATCGCCTCGGCGAACGCGATCGCGAGGCTGTAGGCCTCCTGGCCGGCCGCGCACCCGGCGCTCCAGACCCGGATCGGCTCTTCCGGGGTGCGCTCGGCCAGCAGGGCGGGGATCACCTGCTCGCGGAGGTAGTCCCAGGCGTCGGGGTCCCGGAAGAACCCGGTGACGTTGATGAGGATCGTGTTGAACAGGGCGACGAACTCGTCCGCGTTGACCTGCAGCTGGTCGATGTACTCGGCGAAGGTCTCGGCACCGACCTGGCTCATCCGCCGCTGGACGCGCCGCATCAGGCTGGTGCGCTTGTAGCCGGTGAAGTCGAATCCGCGGGATTCCTTCAGATACGTGAGCACCGATTCGAAATCGTCGTCGGCTTCCGGCCGGGGATCCGTCACCTGGGACAGGCTACCCGGCCCGCCTTCCCCGCCGTCCGCGCGTGGTGAGCACCGCCCAGACCACCTTGCCGTCAGACCAGGACCGGCTGCAGCCCCACACCCGGGCGACCTGCGCGACCAGCTGCAGCCCGAGGCCGGCTTCGGTGGCGCTGAGCCGCTCGTGGAGCACGGCCGGGCGCGGGTCGTCGTCGCCGACCGAGACGGTGAAGATGCCGCGCCGCAGCTCCAGGCGCAGCCGTGGGGCGGAGACGGTGTGCCGGACGGTGTTCTCGACCAGCTCGGTGGCGATCAGCTGGGCGTCCTCCTCGTGCGCGGGCACGCCCCACTCCCCGCAGACGCGGGTGACGAACCGCCGGGCCAGTGCCGACGCGCCGGTCGTGGGCGCGAGCAGCTGCACCGCGCGACGCCGCGGCGGGCTGTCCCGTTTCCGTTCGGCGGTGCCGACGTCGTCGTGGACCGCGACGAACCGGTCGACCGCCCGGCCCGCGAGCACAGCCCGGTGTTCCGGCCGCGGGGAGACGAGCGCGAACGGGATCCCGGGCCAGTCGCTGATCCGCATGGCGACCACGGAGAAGACGCTCGCCAGGGTGTCGTCTTCGATGCGGAGGCCCCCGATGTCGGCGATCACGCTGTCGGGGGCGTCCGTGGCGATCTTCAACAGGCCGTCGCGCAGATCCGGGTAGGTGTCCAGGACCAGCGTCCCGGTCACCGTCACCACGGTCGACCCGCCGCGGTGTTCGGGCACCAGCCACACGGCGGTGCCGGTGCCGGTCACGGCGTGGACCCGGGGTCCGGGTTCCGGGCGATGAGGAATCTCCGGAGGGTTTCGGCCGCCGTCGTGCACTCGTGGACGGTGGTGTCGTACCGGCCGGTCAGACCGGCGAGCCCGCGGTGAGTGGTGTCGCGCTGCATGCGCCGGGCCAGCGCGGCCTTCTCGTCGAGGGAGCGCAGGGCTGTCCACAACGCCCGCTCGAACTCGACGTCGTGGGCGCTGAGCAGCGCTTCGGCCGACCACGCGTGCCCGATGCGGCAGCGGTACTGCCCGTGCGACCTGCTCATCTCCAGCAACGTGCCCTGGCAGTCCGGGCAGCTGTAGCCCGAGGCCGGGGTCCCGTCGCCGGGGACGACCGCGTCCTGCCGGACGTCGTCCCGCGCGATCCGGTCCTCCAGCAGCAGCGCCGGTGACGGCTGGTCCTCAGGGCCCGGCTCCGCCGGGGCGCGCACCAGCTTGTCCAGCACCTTGCCGAGCACTTCGGCCGGGTAGACGTGCTCGGTCGGCGTGCGCACCAGGGCGTTCTCGGGCATCCCGGGGTAGAGCGCGTCGGCCGGGTCCTGGACCATCGCCAGGCCGCCCCGCTCCACGATCGCGCAGAGCCCGGCGGTGCCGTCGTCCAGCGCGCCGGAGAGCACCACCCCGATCGCCGCGGGGCCGGCGGCGACCGCCGCGGAGCGGAACGTGGCGTTGATCGCGGGCCGGTGCCCGTTCTCGGTCGGGCCGCGGCTGAGCATCAGGGTGCCGTCGGCGATGAGCAGGTGCCGATCGGGCGGGGCCACGTGGATGACGCCCCGGGTGAGCGGTTCCCCGTGCCGCGCGGCCACGGCGGGCAGCGCGCCGGCGCGGGCCAGGATCTGGGGCAGGGCACTCGAGGCGCCGGGCGACAGGTGCATGACGGCCAGCACGGCCGCCGGGAAGTCCGCCGGCAGCGCCCGGACCAGGGTGCGCAGGGCCTCGACGCCGCCGGCGGAGGCGCCGACCACCACCACATCACGCTGGAAGGGCACGTCGACCACCTCGCTCACTCCGTTACGGTAGTCCCCTCGCCGGTCCCGGGTAACCGGGCGGAGGGGTTCGTGATCGGGCCTCGGCGCGGCGCACGCCCTTGATGTCCACTGTGGACGGTTCCGGTCGCTCTCACGGGCCGGGCGCGGCTGCTCACGCCCCGCTCCGGCGGCGCGCAGTTCCCTGCCTACTCAGTTCCCCGAGGCGGGACGTGATTAAACATCACCCGGGCGGGGAAGATCTTGAGGGACCGAGGTCCCGTAAGTGTCGGGGGGCACCGTGAGTGAACGTCGATCCATCCGAACGTGTAGTGGCCCACGGACCCGAACTTCCGGGAACCTGGACTGGATGTCAGAAGGATCCGGACCCGACCGGCGGAGTACCGCCCCCACCGTGCGCTGGCGTGCGTCGATCGGCTTGACCGTCGGCGCCGACGGCCCGGTGTCGAGCATCGTCGAGTCCGACCACGGCACCGAAGGATCCGCCCGCGAGTGGATCGAACGGAAACTGCCCCGGACCCGCTTCCCCGCGTGGATCCCGGCGGCCCGCCGAGCGGACGGCGTCGAGTTGTTCGGCCGCGTGGCCCGCGGCCAGGTGGTGACCGGACGTCTGGTCCCGACCTGGGAATCGGACACGGCCACGGAAATCTGGCACGCGGACCGCACCGGCGACCAGGTCCAGTGGCGCCGCTGCACCGCCCCGGCAGCCGAGGACAACTGACCCAGGCCCGGCTGCGTCCGTTGCCATGTTGGCCGCTCCGGTCACGGTGTTGGCCACTCGGGTAACTGTGTCGCCACTCCGGCGCCCGTGTTGGCCGCGCCGGTCACCGAGTTGGCCACTCCGGCATTGTGTTGGCCGCTCCGGTCTCTGCGTTGGCCGCTCCGGTCACCGAGTTGGCCGCTCCGGTCTCTGCGTTGGCCGCTCCGGTCTCTGCGTTGGCCGCTCCGGTCTCTGCGTTGGCCGCTCCGGCGCCCATGTTGGCCGTGCCGGTCACCGAGTTGGCCACTCCGGCATTGTGTTGGCCGCTCCGGTCACCGAGTTGGCCGCTCCGGTCTCTGCGTTGGCCGCTCCGGTCTCTGCGTTGGCCGCTCCGGTCTCTGCGTTGGCCGCTCCGGCGCCCATGTTGGCCGTGCCGGTCACCGAGTTGGCCACTCCGGCATTGTGTTGGCCGCTCCGGCGCCCGTGTTGGCCGTGCCGGTCACCGGGTTGGCCACTTCGGTCTCTGCGTTGGCCGCACCGGTCACCGAGTTGGCCGCACCGGTCACCGAGTTGGCCACTCCGGTCACCGAGTTGGCCACTCCGGCACTCATGTTGGCTGCTCCGGTCACCGAGCTGGCCACTCCGGCACTCATGTTGGCCGCTCCGGTGCCCGTGCTGGTCCTTCGCTCGCCGCGTTAGCCGCACGGGCTCCAGCCGTGACCATCCGGGCAGATGTCGGCCGCTCGCTCCGGCTCCATCGTCGGCCTTGTCGACGCAGGGCCGACCGCTCCGGCGACCTGCGCTGACCGCGTCGGTCGGCGGGGCCGTCTCTCAGGCCCCAAGTTGACTGTTCCGCGCCAGTCGAACCTTCCGATCACTGCCGTTCGACCATTGGCGGGCGGCTCGGGCGTACGCGAACGGCCAACACGGTGACCGGAGTGGCCAACACGGCTCTCGAGGTCGTGGGCCTCAGCCGTAGATCGCCCGGTGGGCCGCGCGGATCACCGCCGCGTAACCGCCGCCCAGTTTTCCGGCTCGGGCCAGCGCCGCGCGGGCTGCGTTGGCTCCGGGGCCGCCGTGGACCGCTCCGCCCGGGTGGGCCGAGGCGCCCGCCAGGAACAGGCGGTCGACCGGGGTGTCGGCTCGGCCCGTGCCCGGGACCGGGCGGAAGAACAGCTGCTGATGGATCGCCGTCGTGCCCGCGTTGATCGCGCCGCCGACCAGGCCCGGGTTGTGCTCCGCCAGCTCTGCCGGGCCCTGCACGTACCGGTTCTCGACCAGGGCCGCGAACCCCGGCGCGTGGGCCTCGATCGTCTCCTCGATCCGCTTGACCCGCCGCTCCAGCGCCCCCCGCGCCGCCATCGCGCCGCGCGGTACGTGCGTGTACGCCCACGCCGCTTCGGTGCCCGGCGGCGAGCGGTCCGGGTCGGTCGTCGTCATCTGACCGAACAGCAGGAACGGACGTCGCGGCGTCCGGCCGCGGGCCAGTTCGCCGCCGAACGCCGAGAGGCCGTCCAGGTCCGTGCCGAGGTGGACCGTGCCCGCGCCGCGCGCGCCCTCGGCCGTCCACGGGACCCGGCCGGACAACGCCCAGTTCACCTTCACCGTCGCGCTGTCCCACTCGAACCGGCGCAGGTCGTCGACCAGCCGCGACGGCAGCCACTCCGCGCCGACCAGCTCGCCGTACAACAACGGCGCCGGCACGTCCGCGAGCACCGCGCGGCGCGCCCGGACCGGGTCACCCGCGGCGTCGCGGACCCCCAGCGCCCGGCCGCCGGCGACCAGGACCTCCCGCACCGGACGTCCACAGTGGACTTTTCCGCCACGGGATTCCAAGCGCCGCACCAAAGCCGCGGTCAGCTCCCCCGCGCCACCCGCGGGCGCCGGGAAACCGGTGTCCTGCCCGATCATCGCCAGCAGCCAGCCGAACACCGCGCTGCCCGCGTTGTCCACGGAAAGGTCGCTGTGCGCGGCGTTCCCGGCCAGCAGCAGCCGCGCCCCCTCCCCCGCGAACACCTCTTCGCCGAACCGGCGCGCCGGCAGCGTCAGCGTCCGCGCCAAGCGCAACGCGTCGGCCGTACCGGTGCGCCGCAACAGTTTCAGCGCCGGACGCACCGGCGGGAACGGCGCGAACAACGCGGCCAGCAACGGCTCCCGCAGCTCCTGCCACTGCGCGGCCAACGCTCGCCACGCGGCGCCGTCGCCCGGCGCGAACTCGTCGACCGAGGCCGCGGTGCGGTCGAGGTCCCGCGAGAGCACGGCGCACCGGTCGTCCGGCAGCACGTGCGCGAGCACGTCCGGCGCGTGCCGCCACCGCAGGCCGTGGTCTTCGAGCCCGAGGCCCCGGATCGCCGGCGACACGGCGCCGAGCGGGTAGAACGAGCTGAACAGGTCCATGTGGAAGCCGGGCTCGGTGACCTCGGCGGTCTGGACCGCGCCGCCCGGCCGGTCCGTCGCCTCCAGGACCAGCACCGACCAGCCGGCGTCGGCCAGCATGTTGGCCGCGACCAGGCCGTTGTGACCGGCGCCGATCACCACCGCGTCGGCGGCTTCCGTGCTCACTGGGCCTCCCGGCTCGTCAGGACCACCACTGCAGGTCCTGCCAGAGTAGTGCGGCCGGCGCCCGGCGGTCACCCAGGTCTCACCTTGTGTCCGATGTGGACGGACGAGCGGGCGGACTTCAGGCCTGGCCTTCCCGCAGGCAGACGCTCTTCCCGGCGTAGGCGGCGAGACGCTCGTCGAAGCCGTCCGCGCTGCCGGGACTGCGGAAGTCCGGCGGGTCGGGGCGCCCCGGGTAGCTGTCACCGTAGAGCTCACGGACGAACGCCGCGACGGCGCACGGCTGGGGCAGCAGGTCCTCACCCAGGTAGGCCAGCACCACCATGTCCTCGCCGCTCGACGACTCGACGGCCGCCGCCCAGCCGTCCTGCTCGTCCCACAACAGCGCCGTCTCGTGGTCCGGGAACCGGTCGAGACGCCGTTCCAGCGCCAGGTAGGCGGTGGCGGGCACCTCGACCTCGCAGAACCAGGCGGGCGCGTCGAGCTTGCTCGCGACCGCGAGCAGATACTGCCGCAGCCCGAGCGCCGGTGCGCCGAGTCCGTCCCGTTCCGCCATGACACCTGCCCATCCGTCGGTTCCCCCGACCGGTGATACCCCGCCCCTCGCCGCCTCAACCCGGGATTCCCCAGGTGGAGCAGCACGTCACAGCGCGTCCTGTGTGGAACTGCCGAGGGTCACCGGGCGAGCAGCGCGAGCACCTCCTCGTCCCGGGTCTGGCGGAAATCGGCGTACCACTGGCCGACGGCGCGAAACTCTGGCGGTTCGACGACGGAGACGACGTCGTCCGCTTCGGGCAGCAATGCGGCGGCTCCCGGAGCGCACACCGGTGCGGCGAAAACCATGGTCAGGGGGTTGCCGGCCCGCAGGTCACGCAGCGCGGCCCGGGCGGTGACGCCGGTGGCGAGCCCGTCGTCGACGAGGATGACGTCACGACCGGCGCAGACGACCGGCGCCCGGCCGCCGCGGTAGCGCTCCAGCCGGCGCCGCGCTTCGGCCCGTTCGCGGTTTTCCGTCCGGGCCAGCTCCCCGGCGGTGAGGTGCAGGATCCGGAGGCTCTCGTCGGAGTAGATGGCCGGGCCGTGCGGCGTGACCGCGCCGACGCCGAACTCCGGCCGCCCCGGCGCGCCGATCTTCCGCGCGACCGCGACGTCCAGTTCGGCGCCGAGCCACCGGGCGACGACGGCCGCCACCGGCATCCCGCCCCGGGCGAGGCCGAGCACGAGCGGATCGGTCCAGGTCCGGCCCGCGAGCGCACGCGCCAGCCGCCGCCCGCCGGCCTCGCGGTCGGCGAAAACCTGCGACGAGGACACGAGAGCTCCTCTCACCCGTCGAGAGCCTCTCGGGTGAGTGTCCTCCTCGGGCGGGCCCGGCGCGGAGTCCCGGCCGCCGCGGGCGACGCCGGGACACGGAACCAGCGACCGGACGGACAGGTCCACGCCGACGCAGGCCGGGCCAGGCAGACGCAGGCCGGGCCGGGCCGACGCAGGCCGGGCCGGGCCGGGCCGGGCCGACGCAGGCCGGGCCGGGCCGGGTACGAGTCTCGGCGCAGCGGCTGCGCGGGAGCACGCGTCGGCCGGATCGCGCGCACGGTGCCGCGGTCGCGGTCGAGGCCGAGGCCGAGGCCGAGGCCGAGCATCAGCGGATCGCGTCGCCGCGAGCGAGACCGGACATCACATCGGGCCTGGTCATCCGGCGCGGGCGAAGCCGCTACCCGCGGGCCCGGGCGGGAGGAACCCGCCCGGGCACCGGCATCAGAGGGTCTTCTCGAGCCGGTTCGCCAGCAGCTTGATGAAGCGGGCCGGGTCGCCCAGTTCGCCGCCTTCGGCGAGCAGCGCCATGCCGTAGAGCAGCTCGGCCGTCTCGGCCAGCCCCTCGTCTTCCGGCCGCGAAGCGTGCGCCTCGCGCAGGCCGGTGACCAGGGCGTGCTCCGGGTTGAGCTCCAGGATCCGCTTGATCGGCGGCAGCTCCTGGCCCATCGCGCGGTACATCTTCTCGAGCGTCGGGGTCAAGTCGTGGGTGTCGCCGACGATGCAGGCGGGCGACGTCGTCAGCCGCGACGAGAGCCGGACCTCCTTGACGTCCTCGCCCAGCGACGTCCCCATCCACGACAGCAGGCCCTCGAAGTCCTTCTGCTGCTGTTCGCGGGCGACCTCGGTGGCCTTCTTGTCCTCGTCCGAGTCCAGGTCGACCTGGCCCTTCGCGATGGACTGGAACTGCTTGCCGTCGAAGCCCGGCACCGCGTCGACCCACATCTCGTCGATCGGGTCGGTGAGCACCAGCACCTCGTAGCCCTTGGCCGCGAACGCCTCCATGTGCGGCGAGTTCTCGACGGCCGACCGGGACTCGCCGGTCATGTAGTAGATGTGCTCCTGACCTTCCTTCATCCGCTCGACGTACTCGCGCAGCGAGGTCGGCTTCTCGGCGTCGTGCGTCGAGGGGAACGACGAGATCTCGAGGATCGCCTCGCGGTTCTCGAAGTCGTCGAGCAGGCCTTCCTTGACCGCGCGGCCGAACTCGCGCCAGAACGTCGCGTACTTCTCGGCGTCGGACGACATCATCGACTTGACCGTCGAGAGGACCTTCTTGACCAGCCGGCGGCGGATCAGCTGGATCTGGCGGTCCTGCTGCAGGATCTCCCGCGACACGTTGAGCGAGAGGTCCTGCGCGTCGACGACGCCCTTGACGAACCGCAGGTACTCGGGGACGAGCGACTCGCAGTCGTCCATGATGAAGACGCGCTTGACGTAGAGCTGCACGCCGCGCTTGCGCTCGCGCAGGAACAGGTCCATCGGCGCGTGCGACGGCAGGAACAGCAGCGCCTGGTACTCGAACGTGCCCTCGGCCTGCAGCCGGATCGTTTCGAGCGGGTCCTGCCAGTCGTGGCTGACGTGCTTGTAGAACTCGCTGTACTCGGTCTCGGTGACCTCGCTCGACGACCGCGCCCACAGGGCCTTCATCGAGTTGACGGTCTCGACCGCCGGCTCGGCGGGCTCTTCGCCCTCGGCGGCCGGCACCGCGTCGGCGGTCATCCGGATCGGCCAGGTGATGAAGTCCGAGTACTTCTTCACGATCTCCCGGATCTTCGCCGGGGACGTGTAGTCGTACAGGGCGTCTTCGGTGTCCTCCGGCTTGAGGTGCAGGGTGACCGCGGTGCCCTGCGGCGCGTCCTCGACCGGCTCGATCGTGTAGGTGCCTTCGCCCGCGGACTCCCAGCGGACGCCCTCGGCGCTGCCCGCGTGGCGCGTCACGAGCGTGACCTTGTCGGCGACCATGAAGCTCGCGTAGAAGCCGACGCCGAACTGGCCGATCAGGTCCTGCGACGCGGCGGCGTCCTTCGCTTCCTTGAGCTTGGCGAGGAAGTCGGCGGTGCCGGACTTGGCGATCGTGCCGATGAGGGCGACGACGTCGTCGCGGGTCATGCCGATGCCGTTGTCCCGCACCGTCAGCGTGCGCCCGGCCGGGTCCGACTCGATCGTGATGTGCAGGTCGGACGTGTCGGCGACGAGGTCCTTGTCGCGGTACGACTCCAGCCTCAGCTTGTCGAGCGCGTCCGACGCGTTCGACACGAGCTCCCGCAGGAACGTGTCCTTGTTCGAATAGATCGAATGGATCATCAGCTGGAGCAGCTGACGCGCCTCGGACTGGAACTCGAGCGTCTCGATCGGGGTGGTCACGGGCTTCCTTCCGGGTGTCGGCGAACGCGCCGATCGTACCGAGGGGGTCCGACAGTCCCGGCCGTCACCCGGCCGCGCACTTTATGAACGCAATGTAGGCGGTCCGCGACGGCCGGTGTGATGCTGGCCACGCCCTGCTGCCGATCAAGGAGGATCGAGTGCCCGGACGCTTCCCCCGGCCCCGGTGGGCGGCCGCGTTCGCCGCGGCCTGCGCGCTGACCACCGGTTTCGCCGCGCCTGCCGTCGCTTCGACGCCCCAGGGCGTCGTCGACCACCCCGTCCGCACCACCGGCTGCGGCCGCGCGGCCCCCGTCCCGGCCGGCGTCACGACGACCCAGCACCTCACGTCGGGCGGTCTCGACCGCACGTACACCGTGCACCTGCCCGCGCACTACGACCCGCGCGAGTCCTACCCGGTGCTGCTGTCGTTCCACGGGCACAAGCGCACGTCCGCGTACCAGGAGGAGCTGTCCGGCTTCTCGGCGCTGGACGCGATCTCGGTCTACCCCCAGGGCCTGGTCGGGACCGACGGCGAGACCGCCTGGACCGGCGCGCCCTACTCGGCGGCCGCGGACGACGTCCTGCTCACCAGTGACCTGATCACGAAGCTGCAGAAGACGCTGTGCGTGGACGCGAACCGCGTCTTCGCCGCCGGGAAGTCCAACGGCGGCGGGTTCGTCGGCGTGCTGGCCTGCCGCCTGGCCGGCCGGATCGCGGCGTTCGCGCCTGTGTCCGGCGCCTTCTACCCGCAGGGCGGCGCCTGCCACCCGAGCCGGCCGGTGCCGATCCTCGACTTCCACGGCACCGCCGACACGACCATCCCCTACACCGGCAACCCGGAGAAGGGCCTGCCGACGATCCCCGACTGGCTGGCCGCGTGGTCCACAAGGGACGGTTGCCGGTTCGGGCCCGTGTCGTGGACGCCGGTCAAGGGCGTCGTCGCGGAGAAGTGGCTCGCCTGCGACCGGCGAAGCACCGTCGAGCACTACCGCGTCGAGGGCGCGGGGCACGTCTGGCCGAGCACAAAACCGAACCTCGATTCGGCCACGCCGACCGTCATCGACGCGACCCCGGTGATCTGGCGGTTCCTCGAGAGTCACCCGTTGCGCTGAAACACGATTGACGCCTCTCGCGAAGCTCGGCGACCATGAACGGGTCGCTTCGCGGAAAGCCGCCCGGATCACCGCGATCCGGGCGGCTTTTCGTGTTCCTTCCCCCAGAAAGAGGGTGCGCCATGGGCGTTCTGGTCCTCAACGCCGGCTACGAGCCGCTGCACACCGTGTCCGTCCCGCACGCCATCCGGATGCTCGTGCGCGACGTCGCCGTGGTCCACGAGGCCGAAGACGGTCTCGCCTACGGGCTGTTCCCGCGCCCGAAGATCGTGCGGCTACTGCGGTACGTCGTCATGAAGTGGCGATATACGCAGCCGCCACGCTGGTCCCGGCGTGGTGTGCTGGCACGTGACGGGCACCGCTGCGCCTACTGCGGGCAGCGCGCGACGACGATCGACCACGTGGTGCCGCTGAGCCGCGGCGGCGCGCGGACCGACTGGCTCAACACGGTCGCCGCGTGCGGCGGGACGGCGCGCAGCTGCAACGCCCGCAAGGCGGACAAGCTGCCCGCCGAAGCCGGGATGAAGCTGCGGATCACCCCGCGCGTCCCGTCGTGGGACCAGCTGCACCCGCTCGGCGCGTGAGCGCGGCGACGGCCTGCTCGTCGGCGGGACGACGAGCAGGCCGTTAAGCTCGAACCGATCGCTCCCCGGATCCGTGTCACCCGGGGAAGGCCTGGGCGAGCACCGGTACCGGAGGGTCGTCGTGACCGAGGCAGGACAGCTGATCGCCGAGCGCTACCGGCTGGTCGACCGGATCGGCCAGGGAGCGATGGGCGTCGTCTGGCGTGCCCGCGACGAGCGGCTCGACCGGGTCGTCGCGGTGAAGCAGCTGGGCTTCGACCCGTCCGGCGGCGGCCAGGGTGGCCCGCGGGCACTGCGGGAAGCGCGGCTCACCGCGCGGCTGCGGCACCCGCACGCGATCACCGTGCACGACGTCGTCGAGCACGACGGCGACCCGTACCTGGTGATGGAGTACCTGCCGTCGCAGAGCCTGGCCGAAGTCCTGCTGGAGCGGGAAACCCTGCCGGCCGACCAGGTCGCGCGCATCGGCGAACAGGTCGCGTCGGCTCTGGCCGCCGCGCACGCCGAGGGCATCGTGCACCGGGACGTCACCCCCGGCAACGTCCTCACGACCCCCGACGGCGTCACGAAGATCGCCGACTTCGGCATCTCCCGCGCGACCGGCGAAGGGGCCGTGACCGGTGGCGGATTCATCGCCGGCACGCCCGCCTACCTGGCCCCGGAAGTCGCCGGAGGTGCCGAAGCCGGGTTCCCGGCGGACGTCTTCTCCCTCGGCGCGACGCTCTACCGCGCGCTGGAGGGCATGCCGCCGTTCGGGAACGAGGACAACACCATCGTCCTGTTGCGGCGGATCGCCCAGGACGACGTCATCCCGCCGAAGCACAGCGGCCCGCTGGCCGAGGTGCTCGGACGGCTCCTGCAGCGCGATCCCGCGCAGCGGCCGGCCATGGCCGAGGTGCAGGAGCTGTTCGAAGCGGTCACCGGCGGCCGGGCGCTGCCGCCACCGCGGGTCCCGCCCCGGACCGGAACGCGCCTGCTGCAGGTCCGCAAGCCACGGCGGCGGCTCGTCCTCGTCTGCGCGGCGGGCGCGTTGCTGCTGGCCCTGGGGGTCCTCATCGGCACGGTCCTGGTGCCCGACGGGACGCCGGTGGCCGCGCCGGCGCCCGTGCCGTCCACGACCGCGCCCCCGTCGACGACCCCGGTCACCAGCTCGTCGGCCCCCGCCGACCTCGGATGCGCGGCCGACTACCGGGTGACGAACTCGTGGCCCGGCGGCTACCAGGTCGAGGTGACCGTCCGCAATGACCGGGCGGTCGGCCTCCTCGGCTGGCGCGTCAACTGGACCCTGCCCCGCGGCCACCACATCACAGGCCTGTGGAACGGGACCTTCACCGTCGACGGCTCGACCGTCACGGTCGACAACGCGGACTGGAACGCGAAGCTCGACGCGAACGACACGACGTCGTTCGGCCTGACCGCGCTGACGGGCCAGGGCAACGGCGCCGCACGGCCGGAGCTGACCTGCAAGACGCTCTGAGCACCCGGAAGCACCTGTCCCGCGGGGCGCGCGCTCTGCGATAGTCGGACGGTGCATCTGAGGGCCAGGCGCAGGTCGATCCGCTTCGACGGGCACACCGTCACGCTCAGCATCGCGACGAAGAGCTGGTTCATCATCCCCGGCGACACCAAGAACCGGTTCCCGGTCGAGAAGATCAGCAAGATCCAGCACACCCCGCCGACGGCCTGGAAACCGGGAAAGATCGTCTTCGTGGTCCCGGATTCGGCGCCGGACGTCGTGGCGAACGTGCCGTTGTTCGCCGACAAGCTGGCCGGGAACACGTTCCTGTACCCGTACGGGATGCGCGCGAAGGTCGCGAAGTTCCTCGAAGCCGTGGAGAAGGCGCGGCCTCAGAGGTAGGGCGTGACTGGCAAAGGCACTGTCGGGGAGAACCAGTCGCCGCTTGGTTGCGTTCCACGCGCGCGGTTGTCAATGGCCGTTCCCGCGTCGAGCAGCGTGCGGAGACCGGTCCGGCAGCGGTCTCATATCGCGGTTCGACCAGTTCGTCCAGCCCGTGCTCGATCCCGCCAGTCGCTCCCCGAGCCGGTCCTCGCTCGAGGCGAGGGCCAGCTCGGACGCGAGATCTCCGGGCACCTGCCCACCGGAGAGTGCGCGGATGAGGCCCGGCGACCCTCGCGTTTCGGACGTGGCCTCAGAAGTAGTGGTCTTCCCGGTCGCGAGCCGACCGTTCGAGTTCGTCGAGCACGACCCGGAGGTCCGGGCGCCGCGCGGTGCCCGTCCGGGTCAGCGCGAACACCTTGCGGGTCAACGGTTCTTCGAGCGGGTGGAGGCTGACCCCGGGCGGCCCGGCGGGCAACGCCATGGCGGGCACCAACGCCACCCCCGCGCCGGACGCGGCGAGCGCGACGAGGACGGCGAAGTCGCTCGCCTCCGCCGCCACCGGCGGGACGAACCCCGCCGCGCCGCAGGCCCGGTGGATCATCTCGCGGCACGAAAGATCGGCGGCGGGCACGAGCCACGGGTGACCGGCGAACCGCTCCAGCCGCACGGGTTCGCCCGGCGCCAAGCCGGCCGACGCGGCCAGCGCCGGATCGAGGGCCAGCAGCACCGGGTCCGCCAGCAGCCGCCGGTCCTCGCAGCGCGGCGGGATGCTGCGCGGCAGCAGCGAATAGCTGTGCACCAGTGCGATGTCGACGTCCTGGCGGCGCAACGACTCCAGCGCGTCGTCCGGCTCCTCCTGGACCAGGCGCAGCGACACCGTCCCGGCCTCCCGGAGCGCGGCCCACGCCGCCGGCAGCAGCTGCCGCGCCGCCGAGGCGAACGCGGCCAGCCGCACCGTGCCGGTGCCGCCGTTCCCGGACACAGCCGCCATCGCCGACTCCGCGGCGGCGAGGTCGTCGAGGATCACCTCGGCGTGCGAGACCAGCAACCGCCCGGCCGGGGTGAAGGCCAGGGTGCGGCCCCGTTTCTCGAGCAGCGGCGTACCCGCTTCGCGTTCGAGGGCGGCCAGGTGCTGCGAGACGGCCGGGCCGGTCAGGTGCAACGCGGTCGCGGTCGCGGCCACGGTCCGGTGCTGGGCGAGACCGTGCAGGATGCGCAGGCGGCGCAGCTCCAACATGAAGTCCGACTTTCTCTTCAGCGAAGAAACCGTAACTGGTACTTCTGCATCTTCCGGCCGACGATAGCCGTCGTGAAGCGCACTCTCAAGGCAACCCTCGCCCTGGCCGTCACCGTCGTCCTGTGGGCGTCGGCGTTCCCGGCGATCAAGGTGGGACTCGACGGCTACGGCGTCGCGGGGCTGTCGTTCGCCCGGCTCGCGGTGGCCTCGGCCGTGCTGCTGCTGGTCGCGCCGGTGCTGGGGGTGCGGCGGCCGCGCGCGGCCGACCTGCCGCGGATCGCGGGGTGCGGGCTGGCCGGGATGAGCGCGTACCAGGTGCTGCTCAACTGGGGTGAGGTGCGCGTTCCGGCGGGCACGGCGAGCCTGCTCGTCTCGGTGGCGCCGGTGTTCAGCGTGCTGCTCGCGGCGGCGTTCCTGGGCGAGCGGCTGACGACGGCGAAGGTGCTGGGCAGCGCCGTGGCACTCGGCGGCAGCGTGCTCATCGCGCTCGGCGGCGGCCTGGGGTACCCGGGCGCCGCGTGGGTCGTGCTGGCCGCCGCCGCGGTCCAGGGTGTCTACCACTTCGGCAGCAAGCCCTTGCTGAAGCGCTACACCGGACTCGAGGTCGCCTGCTACGCGATGTGGGCCGGGACGCTGTTCCTGCTGCCGCTCGCGCCCGCGGCCCTCCGCGGCGTCGGAACGGCACCGCTGAGCGCGACGCTGTCCGTGGTCTTCCTGGGTGTGCTGCCCTCGGCGGCCGGGTTCGTCGCCTGGGGGTACGCGGTGGCCCGCCACCCGATCGCCGTCGCGACCGGCGCGCTCTACCTCGTCCCGGCTGTCGCCCTGGCGGTGGCGTTCGTCTGGCTGGGCGAAACGCCGACCTGGGTGGACATCGCCGGCGGCGCGCTCAGCGTCGCCGGCGTCGTCCTCATCTCCCTCGGGCGGGTCGGCGGGACGGTCAGAGCAGGCCCGCCTCGACGAGCTTTTCCTTGATGCGCAACAGTTCCTCGTCGTCCAGGGGCAGCTGCGGCGGCGCCATGACGGCGTTGTCGATGAAGCCGCGCATCTTCATCGCGGCCTTGAACGCGCCGAGGCCGGCCGAGCCGCGGCCCATCCGGCTCGGCGGCGCGACGGAGGTGATCGAGAACAGCTTCAGCAGGCGCTCCTGCTCGCGGCGCGCCGCGGCGAGGTTGCCGGCCTTGAAGTGGTCGTGGACGAGGACGTAGCCGACCGGGTCGACGTTGCCGAGGCCCGGGACGGCGCCGTCCGCGCCCATCGCCAGCGCCGCGTCGACAAGGAGTTCGGAGCCGGTGAACACGGCGAAGGCGTCGAGGCCGCGTTCGCGTTTGCCCAGCAGCACCGCGCGGAACGCCGCTTCGTCCCCGCTGGAGTCCTTCAGGCCGGCGAGGACGCCGTCGGCGGCGAGGTCGAGCACCATGGCGCCGTCGAGCTTCGTGTGGACCGCCACCGGGATGTCGTAGGCGACGATCGGCAGTGACGTGCGTTCGTGCAGCAGCCGGAAGTGCCGGTCGATCTCGGCGACGTGCGTGCGGGTGTAGTACGGCGCGGTGACGACGACGGCGTCGGCCCCGGCCGCTTCGGCGGCGCGAATGTGCTCGGCGACCCGCAACGTCGTCATGTCGATACAGCCGGCCAGCACCGGGACGCGCCCGGCGACCTGCTCGACCGTCGTCTCGACGACGACCCGGCGCTGGGCGTCGGGGAGGAAGGCGACCTCGCTGGACGAGCCGAGGACGAAGACGCCGTGGACCCCGGCGTCGAGCTGGACCTCGACGTGCCGCCGCAGCGAGTCGGTGTCCACGCTGAAGTCGTCGTGGAACGGCGTGCACAGCGGGGGGACGATTCCGGCGAACTTCGGCATCAGGCGATCACTCCGGCAGGGGTCTCGGGATGGATACAGCGGTAGGTGTGGCCACCGTCGGCCACGGCGAGCGGCGGCAGGTCGGCCGCGCACTCGCCGGTCGCCTTCGGGCAGCGGGTGCGGAACGGGCAGCCGCTCGGCGGGTGGGTCGCCGACGGCACCGGGCCGGTGAGCACGATCGGCTCGACCTGGTGCAGCAGGCTGGGCGTCGCCGAGAAGAGGGCCCGCGTGTAGGGGTGCCGGGCGGCTTCGGGCAGTTCCGGCGCGGGGGCTTCCTCGACGACGCGGCCGAGGTACATCGTGACGATCCGGTCGCTCATCTTCTTGACCGTCTGGATGTCGTGGGAGACGAACACCATCGCCAGCCCGAGCTGTTCGCGCAGGTCGAGCAGCAGGTTGAGGATCTGCGCGCGCACCGAGACGTCGAGCGCGGACGTCGGCTCGTCGGCGACCAGCAGGGCCGGTCCCAACGCCAGGGCGCGGGCCATGGCGACGCGCTGGCGCTGGCCGCCCGACAGCTGGCCCGGCACCGCGTCGGCGACGCTGTCGGGCAGCCCGACCAGCGTCATCAGCTCGCGGACGCGGTCGTCGCGCTCGTCCGGGGTGCCCACGCGGTGGACGTCGAGGGGGTCGCGGATGATCTTGGCGACGGCCAGCCGGCGGTTGAGCGCGGTCGACGGGTCCTGGAAGACCATGCCGGCCTCACGGCCGAAGCCGCGGTCCAGGGGCTTGCCGCGGAACCGCACGGTGCCCGCGGTGGGACGCTGCAGGCCGACGATCACCTTGGCCAGCGTCGACTTGCCGCAGCCGGACTCGCCGACGACGCCGACGGTCTCCCCCGGGTTCACGACGAGGTGGGCGTCGGTCAGCGCGTAGACGTTGTCGTGGCCGAACAGGTTCGCGCCCCGGATCTTGTGGACGACGTGGACGCCGTCGAGTTCCAGCAGGTTCACGCCGTCGCCTCCTTCTCGCGGGCGACGTCGACCGCCGGGAAGTGGCAGGCGACGAGGTGGTCGACCGGCTCGCCGAAGCGGACCGGCGGCTCGTCGTGGCACTTGTCGCGGGCCGCCGGGCAGCGGCCGGCGAACCGGCAGCCCGCCGGGAATTCGGCCGGAGCCGGGACGACGCCCTTGATCTGGGTGAGGCGGGCTTCGTTCTCCTCCAGCGACAGCACCGCGCTGAGCAGGCCGCGGGTGTAGTGGTGCCGCGGCGAGCCGATGACCAGCGCGGTGGCGCCCAGCTCGGCGACCTGGCCGCCGTACATGACGACGACGCGGTCGGCGATCTCGGAGACCAGCGCGAGGTCGTGCGACACCAGGATCAGCGCGAAGCCGAGTTCGTCCTGCAGCCGCAGCAGCAGCGCCATGATCTGGGCCTGCACGGTGACGTCGAGCGCGGTGGTCGGCTCGTCCGCCACGATCAGCTTCGGGTCGCGGGAGAGCGCCATCGCGATCAGCACCCGCTGCCGCTGCCCGCCGGACAGCTCGTGCGGGTAGGCGCGCAGGGTCCGTTCGGGGTCGAGGTTGACCAGGTCCAGGAGCTCGGCCGGGGTGCGGGTGCCGCCGCGGCGGGTGAACTGCTTGAGCTGGGCGCGGATGGTCATCGCCGGGTTGAGCGAGCTGAGCGCGTCCTGGTAGATCATCGCGATGTCGTGGCCCAGGTGCCGGCGGCGCTCGCCGGGGCGCAGCGCGAGCAGGTCGCGCTGGGCGAACCGGATCTGCCCGGTCACCGTGGCCGTCGGCGGCAGGAGGCCGAGGATCGACAGCGACGTCAGCGACTTGCCGCAGCCGGACTCGCCGATCAGGCCGAGCACCTCGCCCGCGCGGACGCTGAACGAGACACCGTCGACGACGTTCACGCCGTCGTGGCGGCCGGGGAACGCGATCGCCAGCCGGTCCACCTCGAGGACCGTCTCCCGGTGATCCAGCGAGCGAGCGGTGCGGGCGAGGCGCTCCCCCGCTTCACGCAGCCCCGCGATCGGCAGCACGGGCGCCGTGTCGGCGTCTTCGCGGGCGGCGACGGCCTTCGCCACCGCTCCGGCCCGGGCGGCGCGGGCCGAGGGCGCGGCGAGCGCGTCCGAGAAGCGTTCGGACAGGACGTTCAGCGCCAGCACGGTGATCAGGATCAGCAGGCCGGGGAACAGCGTCGCCCACCAGCCGCCGGTCAGCACCAGGTCCTTGCCGTCGGCCAGGACCGAGCCCCACGACGGGTCCGGGGGCTGGATGCCGGCGCCGATGAAAGACAGCGACGCCTCGAAGACGATCGCGTCGGCCACCGTCACCGTGCAGAACACCAGGACCGGCGCCGCGCAGTTGATCGCGACGTGCCGGGTCAGCACGTGGAACCGGCGCGCCCCGATGACGCTTTCCGCCGCGACGTAGTCCTCGCCGTACTGCGCGAGCACGTTCGCCCGCACGACCCGCGCCACCGGCGGCGTGTTGAGGAACCCGATGGCCAGGATCAGCACCAGGATCCCGTGGCCGAACACGGCCACCAGGACCGCGGCCAAGGCGATGCCGGGGAACGCCATGACGATGTCGAGCACGCGCATCACCACGGCGTCCACCCGGGCGCCCGACGTCGCGGCGAACGCCCCGATCGCCGCGCCGGACACGAGTGCGAGCGCCACCGCCCCCAGGCCGATGGCGAGCGACCAGCGTGTCCCCGCGACCAGCCGGGAGAAGATGTCCCGGCCCGACTGGTCGGTCCCGAACCAGTGCGCGGCGCTCGGGCCGCCGGTGTCGGTGCTCAGCGCGTCCGGGTTGTGCGTCGCGACGAGCGTGCCGACGACCGCGACGAGCAGCAGGACGCCGAGCACCGCGAGCGCGGGCCAGGACCGGCGCGTCACGAGTGGCTCCGCAGCCGCGGGTTCGCCATCAGGTAGAGGACGTCGACGATCAGGTTGACCAGCACGAACCCGATCGCGATGGTGATCACGAAGCCCTGCACCTTGGCGGTGTCGCCGTCCTTGACGGCCTGGATCATGTTCTGCCCCATTCCCGGCAGCGCGAACATCGTCTCGATGACGACCGCGCCGCCCAGCAGGTAGCCGACCCGCAGGCCGAGCACGGTCAGCGGGGTGACCAGCGCGTTGCGCAGCACGTTGCGGCCCACGACGACCACCGGTGGCAGCCCACCGCCGCGCGCGGTCCGGACGTAGTCCTTGTCCAGCTCCTCGACCATCGACGTCCGGATCACCCGCGTCAGCTGCGCCGCGACCGGCAGCGCGAGGGAGACCGCGGGCAGCGTCAACGAGTTCAGCCAGCCGCCGAACGAGTCCGCCGGGCTGACGTACCCGCTGGTCGGGAACAGCCCGCGGTCGACGGCCAGCCACTGCACCAGCAGCAGCGCCACCCAGAACGCCGGGGCCGCGACCCCGGCCAGCGTGACCACCCGGATCACCTTGTCCGGCCAGCGGTCGCGGAACAGCGCCGACGTCACACCGAGCACGAGCGAGACGACCAGCGCGATGACCAGGCCGAGCAGGGTGAGCTGCACGGTCAGCGGCAGCGCGGTGGCGATGGTCTCGCCGACCGGCTGCTTGGTGATCACGCTGGTGCCGAAGTCGCCTTGCAGCAGGTGCCAGACGAAGTGGACGTACTGCAGCGGCAGCGGGTCGAGCAGGCCGTTGTCCAGCCGGAACCGCTGCAGCTGCTCGGCGGTGGCGTTCGCGCCGTCGAACGCGGCGAGCGCCGGGTCGGTCGGCGCGAACCGCATCACGACGAAGACGAACAGGATCACGCCCAGCAGCAGCGGGATCAGGGCGAGGACGCGGCTCAGCAGCATCCGCACGACGACGACCACGGGAGCTCTCCTCGCTCAGGCCGGCTTGGCCTGGTTCAGGTAGATGCCCGGGTAGCCCTGGGCGTGCACGCCGCTGATCGCCTTCGGGTCCCACGCGGTGCCGAGCTGGGTGAACACCACCGGGTAGATGACGGCCTGCTCGGAGATCGCGTCCAGCAGCTGCTTGTTCAAGCTCGTCCGCTTCGCCGCGTCCGTCTCGGCCGCGGCCTGGTCCTGCAGCGCCAGCAGGGACTGGGCGTCCGGGCCGGTCCAGCGCGCGTACTTCACCGTCAGGATGGACTTCGCGTCGTAGTAGTAGCGGATCATCAGGTCGGGGTCGTTGCCGAACTGCAGCGGGTTGTTGGTCGAAGCGACGACCTGGAAGTCGGTACCCGCGTCCAGCTTGGAGAACAGCGCCTTGGTGTCCTGGGAGTCCAGAGTGGTCTGGACGCCGATCGCGTCCCAGCCCTCCTTGATCACCTTGACGCAGTCGGCGACCAGTGACGTGTTCGTCGTGGACAGCGTGATCTTCAGCCCGGTCGCGCCCGCCTGTTGCAGCAGCGACTTGGCTTTGTCGGGGTTGTAGGCGAAGTCCTGCGACGCGGGTTGCGAGGACGGGAGCTTCGGGTTGATGAACGACGTGCCGGGCGAGCCGGCGCCCTTCAGGCCGATCTCGACCATCTTCTTCTTGTCGATCGCGTAGTGCAGCGCCTGGCGCACGAGCTTGTCGTCGAACGGCGCGTGCGCGGTGTTGAACAGCAGGAAGAGGTTGTTGCCACCGTCGGCGAACTCGACGGTCCGGCCGGCCTTGCGCAGCTGGTCGGCGTTGGCGGGCGGGATGTTCTCGGCGATCTGCGCGTCCGGCGTCGCCCCGGAGATCGCGGCGACGCGCGGCGCGGAGTCCACGATGGACTTCCACAGCATCTTGTCGTAGGCGCCCGGGCGCGGGCCGTTGTAGTCGGCGAACTTCTCGAAGCTGGTGTGCGACAGCGGCGCCTGCTCGACGATCTTGTAGGGCCCGGAGCCGACGACCTTGCCCGCCGCGGCGTCGGCCCACTTGCCGTCGTAGACGTGCTGGGGGACGATCTTGCAGCACTGGATGCGCTGCAGCGCGTAGGGGAACGGGAACTTGAGGACGAACTCGACCGCGCGGTCGCCGGTCTTGCGGACTTCCTTCAGCCAGGTGGAAAAGAAGCTGTGGATCAGCACGTTCTCTTTGTCGTCGAGCGCCCGCGCGTAGGTGAAGACGACGTCGTCGGCGGTGACCGGCTGTCCGTCGTGCCACTTCGCGCCGTCGCGGAGCTCGAACTTCAGGCTCGTGCCGCTCGCGTCGGCGGGCAGGGCCTTCGCCAGGCCGGGGAACGGCGCGCGGGTGATCGGGTCACCCTCCACCAGGGACTCGTAGCAGTGCAGGATCGCGGCCATCGAGAAGGCCGACGCCGTCTGCAGCGGGTCCCACGTCTGGTTGTTCCCGTAGCCGATCACGGCCGTCAGCGAGCCGGTCGAGCTGCCGGTCTTGTTGGTGGACGCCGGGCCGCCGCACGCGGCGAGCACGGTGGGGAACGCCAGGGCCGCGCCGGCGAAGGTGGTGTAGCGCAGCACCTGGCGGCGGCTGAGCGACGGGCTCTGGGACATCGCTGTCTCCTGCGGGCCTCGAACGGTAGGACATGGGACGTCCTATGACCGGCGTGAGCCTAGGACTGGTGCGCGTGCTGGTCAAGCGTGGCGAACGTATGACGTAGGATGTCCTCTCACGACGCATCCGGGGAGGACAAGCAGTGGCCCGTCCGCAGCGCAGCGAAGAGATCACCAAGCGCATCATCGACCTGATCGTCGAACGGGAGCTCCCGCCGGGCGCGCCGATGCCGACCGAGCTGAGCCTGATGGAGGACATCGGCGTCAGCCGCAACTCCATCCGCGAGGCGATCAAGGCCCTGCAGGCCCTGGGCATCGTCGAGATCCGCCACGGCTACGGCACGTTCGTCGGGTCGGCGGGCTCGGAGTCGCTGCAGACCTGGCTGCTGTTCCGCACGCGCGCCCGCGGCGCGACCGACGTCGGCCGCCTGCGCGACCTGCTCGAGGTTCGCGAGATGCTGGAGACGGAGCTGACCCGCCGCGTCGCCGTCGAGCACCGGCCGGAGCTGATCGAGGACCTGCAGGAGTGCGTGGCCCGGATGCGCCGCAAGGGCCCGGACGCGGCGGAGGCCGATCGCGAGTTCCACGACCTGATCTGCGCGGAAGCCGGCTTCGACCTGGCCCGCGAGCTGACCGGGCTGTTCTGGGACGTCTACCAGATCGCGGAGCGGGAACTGGGCGGCCCGGCCGGCGCCCCGACGGCCACCGCGAAGCGGCACCAGGTGATCGTGGACGCCCTCCTGCTGCGCGACCCGGACGCCGCGGCGGAAGCGGTGCACCGCCACTTCGACGAGGTTCGCAAGCGCGCGAAAGCCGGACCGTACGGCGGTTTCGGCGTCGCGAGGCCGGTGCCGGTGGTCCACTCTTCCTGACTCTGGGTGGTTGATCCGTTCGAGGTAACTTCGGAAAAGATCGCGAACGGCCTCAACGGGTACGGCAACTGGTTCGTAAGTAGTGGGTGATCAACCACCTTACGGAGGTGCCAGTGCGAAGAACTCTCACGGTGTTCGCGGTCCTGCTCGCCGGTCAAGCGGGGTTGACCGGGCTCGCCCCACCCCCGGCGGGCGCGACGACCCCGGCGTCCACCGCCACGCTCATCACCGGTGACCGGGTCACCGTCCGGACCGCTCCGGACGGCCGGGACACCTTCGAGGTCCGGCCCGCCGCCGCGAAGGGGATGGCGCGGGCGCTCGTCCACCTGCGCCTCGGCGGCCGGGACTACGAGGTCCCCGGCACCGCGCTCCCCTACCTCGGGCGCGGGCTCGACCTGAGCCTGTTCGACGTCAAGGCGCTGCTGGCCGGCGGGCAGGTCGCCGCCGCCGAACGCGTGCCCGACTTCGGCGCGGCGCTGGCGAAGCAGTTCAAGGAGGACAACGCCCGCGGCCACTTCGGCGGTCAGGGCATCTTCGCCGGCGGAGCGAGCTTCGCGCTCAGTGGCGCTAAGCAGCCGAAAGCGCAACCACGGTCGGTGATGCGCACCGTCTCGGTGGACGCCACGGACATCGGCGGGAAGCCCGCCGACACCGGGATCGCGTTCCTCTACAACACCGACGACGGCACCATCCTCGACCCGAACGAAAACTACAACTACTTCGCCGGGGGAACGGCGAAGTTCAGCGCGCCGGACGGGAACTACAGCGCGCTCGGCGTCTTCTGGACCGCCGACGCCGACGGTGCCATGACCGAACTGCGCCTCAGCGCGCAACCCGAGTTCGCGGTGAAGGCCGACACGACCGTCCGCGTCGACGCGAAACGTGCCAGCAGCAAGCTGACCTGGGTGACCCCGCGACCCGCGCTGCTCGACGACACCGGGTTCCTGTTCCGCCGGGCCGCGAAGACCGGGCCGGCGCTGCTCGTCGACTTCGACGCCGGTCCCGGCGTGCCGATTTCCGTGTCGCCGACGGCGAAACCGGTCACCACCGGCGCGCTGCAGACGTACCCGTACAGCCGGCTCGTGTCCCCGCCCGGACCCGGCACGCCGTACGAATACGTGCTGCAGAAGGCCGGCATCGGCACGATTCCGCAGCAGCGGTACGTGATCACGGCGAAGGACGTCGCCGCGGTCGACGCCACCTACTACAGCGAGTACGCCTCCGCCGGCCTGCGGCAGCGCAGCGGCATGTTCGCCTTCGAGGACACCAGCGGGCGGCCGTCGCACCCGATCGACCTGCCGCGGCGGCAAACCGAGTACGTCTCGGCCGCGCCGGACCTCGTCTGGTTCGGCGGGGTCTCGAAGTACGTCCTGCCCGGGCCGGTCCCCGGCTGGGCGGGCGGCCAGTACGAAGCGTTCCACGGCTACCGCGGCGGCACGTCCGTCACCGAGGGCTGGAACCGGTTCCCGCTGCACCCGGCCGGCGCCGTCGCCCTCGAGCCGCTGGACAACGCGACCGTCTACACCCAGCCGGGCGCGACCCGGGCCGGCGACCTGCTGCGGTTGGCCCTCACGCCGTTCAGCGACAACGAACCCGGCCACACCGGGTTCGGCTTCTACGGCGAGTCCCGCGACACGATCACCGGGCACTACACGCTGACCCAGGACGGCACGACGGTCGCCGAGGGCGACCCGGTCGGCGGCTTCGCGCTCAACCTGGAGCAGGAGGTGGGCGCCGGGCCGTCGACCCTGGGGCTGACGCTCGACGCGGGCCGCACGGGCCCGATGTACCACCAGAGCACGGCCACCCGCACCGAGTGGACGTGGAAGTCGCAGCACGTCGAAGGCGTGACGCTGCCGCAGGCGCTGTACTGCGCGCGGGGCGAAACCGGGCCGGACCGGTCCTGCGCCGTCGAACCGTTGCTGACACTGGGGTACGCGGTCGGCGGGCTCCGGCCGGACGGCTCCACCGCGTCCGGGCCGCAGGGGCTCGACCTCACGGCCGGGCACCTGCAGCAGAGCACCGCGAGCGCGATCACGGGGGTGACCGTGCAGTACTCGACCGACGGCACCACCTGGCAGGACGCGGCCGTCACGGCCCGCGGCGACGGCGTCTACCACGCGGACTTCGCCGCGACCACGGACACCTTCCGCGGCACGGACGTCTCGCTGCGGGTCACCGCGTCCGACGCCGCCGGGGCGACGATCGCGGAGACGATCACCGCCGCCTACCACGTCTACGCCATCTGAGGGGAGTGTCCACTGTGTACTTTCGAAAGATCGGCGTGCTGAGCGCCGTCTGCGCGGCGGCGATCGCGCTGGCTCCGGCCGCGGCCGCCGCACCCGGGCCGCGCGCGGCCTGTCCCGACGCGGGGCCGGACGTCCTGCGCTGTCTCACCACGTTCACGCCGGGGGCCACGCGCGCCCTGGCCGACGGCCCGGTCGGCTGGGGTGCCGACGACCTGGTGTCGGCCTACCGGCTGCCCGGCGCTGCCGGGCCCGCCACGGTCGTCGGCATCTCGATCGCCTACGACGCGCCCGACCTGGAGGCCGACCTGGCCACCTACCGGGCGCAGTACGGCCTGCCGCCGTGCACCTCGGCGGACGGCTGTTTCCGCAAGGTCAACCAGCAGGGCGCCGCGACGCCGTTGCCGGCGGCCGACTTCGGCTGGGCCCTGGAGTCCACTTTGGACGTCTCCATGGTGTCGGCGGCGTGCCCGTCGTGCCGGATCGTCGTCGTGGAGGGCAACACCCCCGGGTTCGCCGACCTCGCCGAGACCGAGGACACCGCCGTCCGGCTGGGCGCGAAGGTGGTGTCGAACAGCTACGGCGCGCGGGAAGGCGGTGCCCCGCTGGCGTTCGCCAGCCACTACCGGCACCCGGGCGTGACCGTGGTGGCGTCCTCGGGCGACTTCGGGTTCACGTCGGCCAGCTACCCGGCGAACCTGGCCACGACGGTGGCGGTCGGCGGGACGTCGCTGGCGAGGAACCCCGACTCCCCGCGCGGCTGGGAGGAGCAGGCGTGGTCCTACGGCGGCAGCGGCTGCTCGGCCTACATCGCGAAACCGAAGTGGCAGAAGGACACCCACTGCGGCAAGCGGACGATCGCGGACGTCTCGGCGGTGGCGGACAGCGTGGCCATCCACAACACCGACGCGGGCGGCTGGCTCCCGGTGAACGGCACGAGCGCGTCGGCGCCGTTCATCGCGGGCCTGTACGGCCGCTCCGGCCGCGCGGGCGTCGCGCAGCCGGCTGACCTGTACGCGCGGAAGTCGCAGTTCGTCGACATCACGGCCGGGAACAACGACCCGGTGGGCGGCGGCGCGAAGTGCGGCGGCGACTACCTGTGCGTGGCCGCCCCGGGTTACGACGCGCCCACGGGCGTCGGCGTCCCGGACGGCCTCGGCGGCTTCTGATGAAGGTCGTGAGGGGCACCCTCAGGGCTTGTGCCGCCCTGAGGGTGCCCCTCACGGCAATCCGTCAGCGGCAGAGCCGTCAGCGGCAGAGGCCGCGTTCGATCGCCAGCAGCCCGGCTTCCGTCCGGTGCGCGCAGCCGAGTTTCCGCACCACCTGCGCGACGAGGGTCCGCACCACCGGCCCCGGCAGCTCGAGCCGCGTCGCGATCTCGACGTTCGTCAGGGCCGAGCCGATGCCGATCAGCACCTCCCGCTCGCGCTCCGACAGCAGGTCGACCCGGGCCAGCCGCTCGTCGCGGGGGCCGGACAAGCGGGTCGCCGCGGAGACCAGGCGGCGGGAGGCGTCCGGGGAGAGCACCACGTGCCCGTCGGCCGCCAGCCGGACCACCTTGATCAGCTCGTTGCGCCGGGCGGAGCGCAGCAGGAACCCCGCCGCGCCGTCCCGCAACGCGCGCAGGATCCCGGACTCGGAATCGAACGTGGCCAGCACGACCACCGCCGGACGCCGGGAAACCGGCCCCAGCGGCGCCAGCCGCGGGTCCAGCAGCACCACGTCGGGCAGCCGCCGCCGGAGGGTGGCCCGGGCCGCCGCCGCGTCGCCGACCGAGCCGACCACCTCGATGCCGTCCGCCTCATCGAGGATCCCGCTCAGGCGGTCCCGCACGCCGGGGTCGCGTTCGGCCAGCAGGACCCGGACCGGTGGCGGTGGGAGCACCGCTCAGTCCCCGGGCTTGTCTTTGGCCCGCAGCCGGATCAGCGGCAGGTCGGTCCGCGACGCGCCGACCAGGTCACGCCCGCCCGGCCCGCGCAGCCGCAGCTCGCGGAACCGCACCGACGACAGCTGCGCGGCTTCGATCGGGTAGACGTCGCCGTAGCGCTTGATCTTGTCGACCAGCTCCTTGCCGAGCAGCTCGACGAGCCCGGCGTGCCGGTTCGCGCCTCCGCCGAACGGCACGTCGAGCTGCCGCCGCACCTCGGGGAACCGCTGGTCGAGCTCGACGGCCAGCTGGTGGATCGTGACGAAGGCGGGGCCGAAGTCCTCGGCCTCCGGGCCCGGTGGGATCTCCTTCAGCACCTTGACGAGCTTGTCGTCCATTCCGAGCTTGTCCCACAGGGCCATGCTGTCCTGTCTTTCCGGTGATAACGGCGTCGAAGCCGCTTCGGTCTACCAGAGGACCGGCACGCGGTCCACTCCCCCGGTGACCCGATTCGTCCGGACCTCCAGTTCGTCCACACCGACGGCCAGCCGCAGTCCCGGGAAGCGGCGGAACAGCGAGCCGAACACCACCCGCAGCTCGGTGCGGGCGAGGCTGGCGCCGATGCAGAACCAGCCGCCGTAGGCGAAGGCGACGTGCCCGTTCGGCTTGCGGTCCGGGTCGAACGTCGCGGCGTCGGCGAACACGGACTCGTCGCGGTTGGCGGCCCCGATCGACAGCACCATCGCGTCGCCGCGGGCGATCGGCACGCCGTCGAGGTCGACGTCGTCGTGCGCGTACCGCAGCAGCCCGAGGCCACCCGGCGCCGACATCCGGAGGATCTCTTCGACGACGCCGTGCACGCGGCCCTCGGGGTCGGCGGCCAGCGCGTCGCGCTCGGCGAGGTCGGTGAGCAGGAACAACACGCCGAGGTCGATCCGGTTGGACGTCGTCTCGTGCCCGGCGAACAGCAGGCCGGCGGCGAGCCGGGCGAGGTCGTCGTCGCTGAACGACGGGTCGCCGGCCTGGGCGCGGACCATGTCGGAGACGACGTCCTGGGTGGGGTGGCGCCGCTTCGCCGCGGCGAGGCGCCCCATGTACCCGGCGAACTCGTCGAGCGCGGCGTCGGCGCCGGTGCCGATGTCCGTGCGGCCCATCCGCTCCGAGAGCACGCGGAACGTGTCGCGGTCCTCGTACGGGACGCCGAGCAGCTCGCAGATCACCAGCACGGGCAACGGGAACGACAGCAGTTCGTGCAGGTCGACCGGTTCCCCGGGGTGCTCGGCGCGGGCGCGGTCCATCGCGTCGAAGCAGCCGTCGGCCAGCTCCTGGACGTGGCCGGCCAGCCGCCGCATCCGGTTGGCGGAGAACGACGGGACCAGCATCTTCCGCATCCGCGCGTGCTCGGCGTGCTCGGTGTCGTGATCACCCTGCGGCCGGCTGAGGATCGCCGCGTCCGACAGCGACGACGCTTCTTCCGGCGCCGGGTGCGAGCGGCCGAACCGCGGGTCGGAGAGCACGGTCCGCACCTGGTCGAAGCCGGTGACGAGCCACGCCGGGTCACCCACGGGCGTGGTCACGCGCACCACCGGCCCCTCGCGCCGCAGCACCTCGTAGAGCGGGGCGATCTCCAGGACGTTCGGCCGCGCGAACGGCAGGCGCGGGGTGTCCGTGGTCGCGGTCATCGAGGATCCTCCCGGGTGCGCGGCCGACGTCATCGACAGTCGGGCCGGCAACGGCCGCTCCCCCGGTCCCAAGATCCACGGTACCCAGCAGGGCGGGCGCCGCGCAGATTCGTTGCCCGTCCGGGCTAACCGACCCGCACGAACGCGACTTTCCCGGCGGGCACCCGGCTACTGCACCTGGAGCGTGTCGCTGATCGCGGCATCGCCACCGTCGGGATAGCCGACGGACGCGTGAGCCGCACGCGTGCGGGGCAGGACGCACGTGGTGCTCGGTGTCTGCCGGACCGAACGAGCCGGAACGGCGAAGTTCGTGATGTAGGCGCACGGGTAGTAGGTGCCCGACTTGTGGAAGTTGATGTTTTAGCCGCGCCTCCGCTCTCACCTGATCGGCCGCAGCGACCAGGGCAGCTTCCAGGCCCGGGTCAGGGTGTCGCGCAGGATCTGCGCCATCTCGTCGAACTGTTTGTCCAAAGTGGACCAGACCGCCGACTCGTTCGTCGGCACGTGACCTAGAGGTCCTCGCGCTCCAGCAGATCCAGGTTGGCCGGCGCCACCGCACAGGACACCAGGTGCCCGCCGTAGGTCGACCTCGTCCGACACCAGCAGGACGTCGTGCTCGTCGCAGATTTCGCGCACCCGCCCGAAGTAGCGCGCGGCGGCTTCGGCCGGCAACCATCGTCAACGACTGATTATCCCGACCGTTTCGCGATCTTGGCTTCGGATCCAGTCGTCACGGTCAGCGAGTGCCCCACTGGTACGTCTGTTTCCGCAGCTTGAGGTAGACCATCGCCTCCGCGTGCCGGACGCCCGGCAGCGCGCGGATGCGCGTCGAGATCAGCTCGAGCAAGGCCTCGTCGTCGGCGCAGACGGCCTCGCAGAGCAGGTCGTAACGCCCGGCGCAGAGGATCACGTACGCGATCTCGTCCATGTCGGCCAGCGCGTCGCCGACCGGCTCGAGCGGGCCGTCCACGGTGATCGCGATCATCGCCTGCCGGAACAGCCCGACCTGCACCGGATCCGAGACGGCGACGATCTGGATGACACCGGAGTCCGACAGCCGCTGCACCCGCTGGCGCACCGCGGCCTCGGACAGGCCGACGGCCTTGCCGATCGTCGCGTACGCGCGCCGGCCGTCCTCCTGCAGTTGCGCGATGATCTGCCGCGAGATGTCGTCGAGCACCGGCGGCGCGGGCCGGCTGGGGGTGTCCTGGCTGCTCACGCCCGGGATCATCCCTGACGCGGGCGACACGAGGCAAACCTGGCGAAGCGATCACGGATGATCACTAAATACGAAGGCTTCAGGCCGAACAAACGACTAATTCAGTCGAATTCTCGGCGTCTCACGTGCTGTTCCCTCCGTCGTACCTGACCCGGCCGGAGGGAACGGCGACGCCCCGCACCCAGCCTCGCCCGACCCGAGCAGGACCGTCACCCCCGCCGGACCCACGGTCGCGAACCGGCTCACTGACCGGCTGACGTTCATGCTGCAGGTGATCGTCATCCTCGTCGTGCCGCCGATCATCGCCATCGGCGTCGCGGACTACCTCGCCGCGGCCGTCGCCATCACCCGTCGGTAGCGGGCGCGATCGGGAGGCCGGCGGCGACCGTTCCCGGTCATCGAACTGGTCGCGATCTTCGTCGTATCACCGCCGGCCTTCACGCACACTTCACAGAGCCCCGCGTTCAACGGCGTCACGGGGTTGTCGGCAGGAGCAGGTCAGGCCTTCGGGCCGCCGCCGCGCAGGAAGCGCAGCCCGACGACGATCACGGCGAGCAGGCCGACGACGGCGACCACGATCCAGACCCAGCCGGGGAAGCTACCGGTGTCCACGCCGACGACGGAGGCCTGCGAGGTGGGCGCGGCTTCGGTGATCGCCGCGCGCGTCGGCGCCGCCTGGGAGGCCGCGGCGGTGAGGGTGAAGTGGACGGTGCCGGTCACGTTGTCGCCGTCCTTCGCGACGACCTTCCAGGTCAGCGTGTAGGCCTGGGCGGGCCCGGCGGGCGTCACCGGCGCGGTCACGACGTTCCCGGCCGCCACCGGGGTGCTGACCGGCCAGGCGGTGCCGTCGCGGCCGGTGATCTTCACGGCGTCCGGCGGCAGCGTGACCGGCTCCTCGAAAGTGAGCTGGACCTGCGTCGGCGCCTCGGCCAGTGACGCGCCTTCCGCGGGCGAGCTCGACGTCAGCTCGGTGTGGGCCGACGCCGGCGGCGTGCACAGCAGGAGTACGGCGGCGGAGGCGAACACTGCGGTCAGGGCGCGGCGGATCATTCGGACATCCTGCCCTATCCGGTTCGTGCACCGTTCGTGTCCACCTGTGCAGCGGTGGGGGTGTCGCTGGTCTCCGGGCGGCCCATTGGTCAAGATGGACGCCTGGGTGGCGTAGGGAAGGACCTCCATGGCGACAGTGCGCGACGAAGCCGACGCGCAGCGGCAGCTGCGCGCGTTGCACGAGCGGGAGAAGAACGAGCAGCACGGACCCCGGGAAAAGGCGTCGAGCGTCGCGAAGCCGCAGGGTGGCGGTTCGGCCGCGCTCGTCGCCGACGGCGGTGACGTGCTCGCGCTGGACTACGCCGAGATCGCCGCCGCGCAGAAGGCCCTCGACGAGCGGTACCAGGAGGTCGCCCGCTACCTCGGCAACGCGCAGGACCTGGGCACCCCGCTCGCCGACGGCAGGGGGCCGGTCTCGCACTGGATGCGCGCGTCGTTCGGGCTGCGCGGGGGCGCCGGGGCCGGCGGCGTGCAGACGGCGTTGCAGTCCTACCTGACCGAGCTGGCCTCGCTGCGGCAGGCGCTGGACACCGTCGCCGCGTCGCACCGCCGCAACGACGAAGAAGCCGCGGCCACGCTGGCGGCGAGCGCGGGAGCACAGGATGCCTGACTACCACTCCACGAACCACGAGCCGACGAAGCGCGAGAAGGCGAAGGCGCGGCGCGTCCGTCGCGAGAAGATCGCGAACCGGCAGGAGGACGCCTTCGGGCGGATCAACTGGGACAGCTACGACCACCGCGAGATGTGGGACATGGTCCAGTCGGCCGACCCGCCGAAGCTCGGTGAGCAGGCGCACCGATGGGCCGAGCTCGCCAAGGGCGTCGACACCGCCACCGGCGACGTCCACGCGACGGTGCAGAAGCTGCTGCTGTCGTGGCGGGGGCCGTCGGCCGTGCAGGCCGCGGACTCGATCCAGAAGCTGACCGGCTGGGCCACGACGGCGGGCGAGAACGCCCGGAGCATCGGCGACGGCCTCGACGCGTACACCTCGGCGATCGGCGAGGCCCGGCGGAAGATGCCGGAACCGGTGCACTACTGGGCCGAGCGGTGGTTCCAGGAGGGTTACGCGGTCAAGCGGCTCGACGGCCCCGAGGGCGCGTACATGCTGGACGACCTGCTCGACGACAAGCTCCCCACGAAAAAGCAGGCCGACGACGCGAAGGCCGAGGCCGTCCGCGTGATGGAGCAGTACGAAGGGGCGAGCCACGAGGTCCGGCACGGCCTGCCGCCCGCGTTCGACGCCGCGCCACAGGTGAGCGCGAACGGTGAGGACCCGGTGGTGCCGCACGTACCGCCGACGCTTCCGCCCCCTCCCACGCCGTCTCCTTCGCCTACGCCGTCTCCCTCGCCTTCGCCCGGTCCGGACGGCGGGTCCGGCGGCCTGCCGGACGACTCGACGACGACCGCGGGCGTGCTGCCCGGCACGCTCACCGGGTCCGTGCCCAGCGGGGTCGGCGGGCCGGCCGGCCTCGACGGCGTGATCGGCGCCGGCTCGGGTTCCGGATCGGCCCCCGGCTTCGCGGGCGTGCCGGGCCTGACGGGCAGCGGCGCCGGCGCGGCGGGGCTCGGCGAGGGCGGCCGCGCGGGCACGGGCCGGTTCGGCGCCGGGACGGCCGGCTTCGGCCCCGGCGCGACCGGCGGCCGCGGTTCGGCGGGCGGTTACGGCATGTACCCGCCCGGCCAGGGCGGCGCGCGGGGCGAGGAGGACTCGGAGCACCGCGACAAGTACGCCCACGGCTACGACCTGCTCGACGACCTGCCGCCGGCCTATCCCCCGGTGTTCGGCGAATGACCGGGTTCCACGCCGACCCGGCCGCCCTCGACGGCCTGGCCGTCCGGCTGGAGGACACGGCCGACGAGTTCGCGGCCGTTTCGGCCGACGTCGAGGCGACGACGGACGGCGACCTCGGCCCGCCGGCCATCGCGGCCGCGCTCACCGCGCTGACCGGCGAGTGGTCCGGAAGGATACGAGCCGTGCGGACGGACTACGCGGCAGCGGCGGACAGCGTCCGCGCGGCCGCGAAGGCGTTCCGCGGTGCGGACGCGAGCGCGCAAGAGGCCCTCGGCCGGATCACCGACCCTGCGGGCCGTGCCGATGGCTGAGTTCCGGGGTCTCGGCTTCGACCCCGTCCCGGGCAGCGCGGACGCCGTCGCCGAAGCCGCCCGCCGGTGTGTCGCGGCCGCGGCGAAGCTCGGCGAAGCGCCCGCACCCGGCGAGATCCCCGAGTGGGCCGGACGGTCCGCGCACGCCCTCGCCGACCGCGCCGGCCGCACCCGCACCGGCCTCGCCGCGCTACCCGCGGCTCTGCGTGCGGCCGCCGCCGTCCTCGACGACTGGGCCGGTGTTCTCCTGGCGCACCAACGCCAAGCCGAAGTTCTCGACCAACGGGCCGTCGCCGCCCGGCGCGCGGTCGTCGACGCCCAGGACGACGTCGAGCGCGCCGAGACGACCGTCCAGTTCTCCGCCGGTGCGGAAGGCGAACTGACCGCGGCTCGCTCTCGGCTCGCGACCGCGTACCGAGAGCTCGACCGCGTGCTGGAGCAGGCTCGGGACCTCGAACGCGGCCACCGCGCGGAAGCGGCCCGCGTCGCCGAGCGGCTGCGGTCCCTCGGCGACGGCGCCCCGCTGCCCGCCGCACCGGATTTCCGAAGCCTGGCCACCCACCTGGACTCGTTTTCCCAAGCCGGACGCGACCTGGGCGTCACCGTCGCGCGGACGCCCGTCGCGCCGGTCACCCCGCCTTCCGGCGCCGTCGGCGCGTTCACCGCGGCACTGGGTGGCCGGTGAAACTGCCCGCCGTGCCGGGGATCAGCCCGGTGAGCCTGGCCTCGGTCGAGCGCACGACCGCCGAGCTGCACGCGCTGATGGCGCGGCTGCGCGGTCCCGACGCCGCCCGCGACCTGGGCCTGGAGGCCGCGGCCGTGCAGTCCGCCGAGATCGCCCACGAGCAGCGGGCGGGCCTGCTGGCGCTGGTCGAGCACCGCGACGCCGACCCCGCGTTGCTCATCGCCGGTGTCGTCGCGGTCGACGGTCCGCTCGACGAGACCGCCGCCGCGGACCTCGGCCACTTCGTCGCCGACAAGACGCCGGGCATCCGCGAGGTCAGCAGCGCCCGCACCGGGCGCGGCTACCCGGTGGTGATCGTCGAGCGGATCGGCCTGTCGGGTGCGCAGCTGCAGGCCGTCGTGCTCGACCCGGACCGCCCGCGCGCGGCCGTGTTCACCCTGCACTCCCCCGGCGGCCGCGGCTGGCTGGAGGTCGCGGGCCTGGCCGGGACGCTCGTCGCGGGCGTGGACCTGACACCGGCCGAACCCCGCGCGGCGGCGAGGCGCTGATGCCTCAGCCCCGCATGCCTCAGCCCCGCAGTGCCTGCTCCCGGAACTCGCGCGGTGTCCGCCCGGTCGCCCGGCGGAACGTCCGCGAGAAGTGCGGGGCGCTGATGAACCCGCAGTCGCGCGCGACCTCCGCGATCCCGCGGCCCGCCTTCGCCGGGTCCGCCAGCAGCACCTTGGCCCGCTCGATCCGCAGGCCCTTCAGGCGTTCCGAGACACCTTGGCCGTCGTCGAACAGCTGGTACAGCCGCCGTCGCGAGATGTACAGCGCTTCGGCGATCTTGTCCGCGCTCAGCGACTGTTCGCCCAGGTGCGCGCGCATGTACTCCAACGCTTCGCGCCTTCGCGCCGCGAGGGCGTCGACGCGGTCCAGCTCGACGCGAAGCGCGCTTCGCAGGACCAGTTCGGCGAGGCCGAGCAGGTGGTGGGCCAGACCGTGCGGATCCAGCCGCGGACCCGCCGCGAGGACGTGCGCGACGGCGCCGGCGAACAGCGACCGCAGTGGCGCGGCGACCTCGACCGGCCGGAACATCAGCGGCCGCAGCTCGGCGAACGAGATGGACAGCTTCGCCGCCGCGACGGTCAGCATCACGACGCCGGACGGCTGCAGGTGCAGCGTCGCGTCGGCGAACGTCAGCTTCGCGCCGGACTCGGCGACGGCGCGCGGGACCGGACAGCGCAACAGCAGCTGGACGCTTTCGGGCGCGGCCGAGCCACCTAGGATGGCCGCCTTGGCGGCCGCCGCGCCGGAAGCGCGGACGACGAGGTACCCGGTCGCGGGTACGTCGACTGAGTGCGGCTCGGCCATCGGCACCATCGTGCCCGACGGCGGCCGCATCCCACGGGAAGGGGGACCATGGCGCGGCGCACCGCGACGGCGGCGGGAGTGATCCTGTCGCATCTGGAATTCGATCTCCTCTGGGAGGACCTGGGCCCGGGCGGGCCGCCGCCGTACCCGTTCGACGTGCCGGCGCACGGCGCCACCCACGCCGAGCGCGACGACCTGGGCGTGCGCGTCTTCGCCGGGCTCACCGAGGCCGGTCTCACCGACGGCGACGACGTCGACCCGGGGCTGGCGGACCTGTTCGTGCTGCTCGGGGCGCCCGCGCTGAGCGTGGACGCGCTGGTGCTCGGGGAGGCGCCGTGGCGGCTGCTGGCCGCCGTGCAGGGCCGGGCCGGGGTGCTGGCCGTGCTGGACGAGCGGGACCTGGTGCTGGAGCCGCTGCGCGCCGCCGACCTGGTGCCCGCGGTGACCCGCATGCTCGGTTCGCAACCCGCGGGCCCGGGTGACCAGCTCCGGCTCCCGCGCGCGGCGTACGCGGCGGCGATGGACGCGTACGCGCGGTCCGGGTACGACGCGTTCGAGCGGGCCCTGGGCGCGGCCGGGATCACCGGCCGGCCGGTCCGTCCACTCGCGACGCTGGTGACGGCCGAGCGGTACGCCGCCGGTCAGCTGGCCGCGACCGGGCCGGCCGGCCGCACCCCGGTGCTGGCCTGGTTCGACACGGCGGCGGGCCGCTACGCCGTGACCCCGGAGGACGTCGGCGGCGAGCCGTGGGTGATGGTGACCCCCGCCGACGACGCCTGGATCGCCGACCGCGTCACCCGCCTCACCGACGACGCCCGCTAGCGTCCTGCCGCGGCTCGTCGTGAGTGTTCAGGGCGGTTCTAACCGCCCTGAACACTCACGACGGTCAGGTGGCCCAGGTCGCCGGGATGAAGGAGTCGTCCTCCCGGTCCAGCCGCGCCATCCGGACGGGACGCGTTTCCGGCCCCCACACGCGATCGGCGGGCTCGTCCTCGGGCAGCAGCTCCCCGAGCACCTCGCGTCCCTGCCGCAGCGCGTCGGCCGCGGCGTCGGCCGCCAGCCGCTTCACCATTCCCGCCAGCTCCCCCGGCGAGCGGTTCAGCTCCCACCGGTCGAACCGCAGGTCCACCAGGCAGCCGTGCAGATCCGCCATCACCGAGACGCCGTCGGCGGCCGCCGTGGCGCGGATCAACGCCAGCCGGGCCCCGTAGCCCGGGTCGGGAGCCGCGAAGGCGTCGTCGGCCAGTTCCACGGCCGTACGCTCGGCGCTCACTGGGCCCGCCAGCTTTCCGGCGTCGTGTCTTCCGCCGTCTCCCCGGGCGCGCTCAGCCCGAGCGCGTCCAGGTCACCCTCGGGAAAGGTGTGCAGGAGTGACGCCGTGGCGCGGGCCGACGCGGCCGCGGTGAGCAGCAGGATCCGGCGGGCCAGCTCGTCCGGCTCGAGCCGGAGCGCCGACGCCTCCAGCGTCAGCTCCTGCAGCGCGCCGCCGGGCGCGACCTCCACGGCGACCGTCCGGTCGGCGGCTTTTCCGGTGATCACGGGTGGACCCCTCCGTAGAACGTCGACGACGAGAGTGTGTGCGTGTTGCGGCGGACGGCGTCGCCGGAGTTGCCCTCGATCATCGTGACCTTGTCGCCGTCGACCTTCTCGACGATGCCGATGTGCGTGCTCGTCGACGTGTTCTGCGGGCCGGTGCCGAAGATCAGGACATCACCCGGGCGAGCTTCGTGCAGCGAATTCTTGCCGTACGCGTGCCCGTTTTCCTGGCCCCAGTGGTAGACGTCGCCGCTGAAGGGCAGGACCGGGATCTTCACCCCGGCCTTGCGCCACATCGCCGTCGCGAACGACGAGCACCACGCGGCGGTCGGCCCGTACGGGTTCTTGTTGCTGCCCGGCGGGTTCTCGCGGACGCCGAGCTGCATGCGTGCCGCGTGGACGACGTCCTTGCCCTTCGCGGACGCCTTGCTCGTGCCGCCACCGTGGGGCTTTGTGTGCGTGGCCTCGGTCTTCGCCACGGCTTTGTCCATGACGCCGTCGTGCGTCAGGTCCTTCCGCAACGCCTGCAGTTTCTTCGCCGCCGCCTTGAGTTCGGCGTCCACGTGCCGCAGCGTCGACGCCGACTGCCGCGTGTAGTGCGGCGCGAGGTCGGCGGCGTGCCCGACGGCCCGCATCAACGCGGCCGACGTCCCGGCGGCGGTGCCGGCGTCGAGGAGCTGCTTCGCCTTGGTGGTGTACTCGTCGACCAGCCGCTGCACGGCCGTGTGCCCGCTGTCCACTGTGGACGCCACGTGCGCGACGATCTTCTCGGCCGCCGCCCCCGCGGCGCCGGTCACCTTCAGCTCCTTCGTCAGCTTCGCGCTGTTGTGCTTGAAGCCGTCGGAACCGTGGCCGTCCCACTGCCCCAGGACGGTGGTGCTTTCCTTGTGGTAGGCGGTGTGCTGGTCGTCCAGTGACGACGTCACCCGGTTGAGCGCGTACTCCGCGCGGACGGCGTCCTCCGCCTTCCCCGCGAGCTTGTTGCGGTGCGCGATGAGGTCCTTCGCGAACGAATGCGCGAGCGCGGTCGTGTCCATGTCAGCTCCGTCGGGCGTGCTCGTCGAGGGCGGCGGCGGTGGCCGTCTCGTGGTCGCGGTAGGTCCTGGCGGCCTTCTGCGCGGCAGTGGCCAGCCCCGTGGCGTGCGCGCCGACGCCCTTGACCTGCTTCTGCAGCGCCAGCCCGAAGCCGGCGAGCGCGTCGGCGAACCCGGACTCCTTGCCGATCTTGCCGAAGCTGTCCCCGGCGATGTCCCGGACGTCGCCCAGGTGCCCGGCCGCCCCGCCGAGGGCGTCGGAGACGCCGTGGGTGCGCTTGGCGTAGGCGTGCAGCACCGCGTCGTCGACCCGGAGCGCGCCGCTCGGCGTGCCCCCGGACTGCGCGTGGGACGGCTTGCCGTGGTGCTTCGTGACGTCCTGGGCGGCCTTGCGCGCCGCGGTCAGGTGGTCCTTGTAGGCGCCGTTCGTGTACGTCGACCAGGGCGTGAAGTCCTTGCCGTCGCTGGAGATGTCCTTCGCCACCCGGGCATTGGTGTCCGGGTCGAACAGCGCGTCGTTCGACTTCAGGTGGTACTGGTGGCGCCGGTCAGGGCCGAGCGCGCCCAGCATGTTGATCTGCCACAGGCCGTAGGAGTTGTCCGGCGGGGTCGCGTTGTGCGCGGTGGTGCGCCCGCCGGACTCGGCCAGCGCGACGGCGACCGCGGTGGTCAGGCCCTGGCCGCGGAACCCGGCGTCGTAGGCGTGCCGGGCGATCTGCTCGGCGCTCAGCTTCGTCATGGTTCGACCTTGACCGCCCGGGTACCCGCCGCGGTAGCCGCGCTGCACGCAGGGACACGCCCGTTGCACGCCCGGCTCAACCTTCCGGGCCGCTCAGCCGTACTGGACTGCGGACGCACGAACGAGGAGACGACGGATGCGCAGCACGCGGGCGGTGGCCCTGCTGGGGTTCCTGCTGGTCACGGCGGCCTGTGCCGCGCCGAGGGAGACGACCCCCAGCCTGATCGCGGAGCCTTCGACGCTCCCGCCGACCACCTCGGCGACCCCCACCCCGGCCAGCACCACACCGCCGCCCGCGCCGCCGTGCGACGTCACGACCGGCGCGTGTGTGAGCCTGTCGCAGCACCTGGCGTGGCTGCTGCGTGACGGCCGGGTGGTGCGCGGCCCGGTCCCGGCCGGGTTCGGCCCGCCGGACCAGGCGACGCCGGCCGGGTCCTTCCACGTCGTCTGGAAGGACCGGGACCACCACAGCAGCGTCTACGGCACGAACATGCCCAACTCGGTGTTCTTCGCCGCCGGCGGCATCGCGTTCCACGCCGGGCCGCTCGACGCGCCGTCGCACGGCTGCGTGCACCTGTCCGACGCCGATTCGGCGGCGTTCTTCGACGGCCTCGGCGTCGGCGACGCGGTGCAGGTCCAGGCCTGATCGCCGGGTACGGTGATCCGTGCCCGACACCTCCCACGCCTCCCACGCCGCCGTCGTCTCGAAGCTGCGTGCCGCCGGCTGCGTGTTCGCCGAGGACGAGGCGGACCTGCTGCTCGCCGCCGCGACGACGGCCGCCGAGCTCGAGTCGCTGGTCCAGCGCCGGGTCGCCGGCCTCCCGCTGGAGCACCTGCTCGGCTGGGCCGGGTTCCACGGCCTGCGGATCACCGTGGCGCCCGGGGTGTTCGTGCCGCGCCACCGCACCGAGTTCCTGGTCGACGTCGCCGTCTCGCTGTCCCCGCCGTCCCCGGTCGTGCTCGACCTGTGCTGCGGGTCCGGCGCGCTCGGGACCGCGTTCGCCTCCCTGGTCTCCCCCGGTGAGCTGCACGCGGCCGACGTCGAACCGGCGGCCGTCGCGTGCGCTCGCGTCAACGTGCCCGGCGAGGTGCACCTGGGCGACCTCTACGACGCCTTGCCGGACTCCCTGCGGGGCCGCGTCGACGTGCTCCTGGCGAACGTGCCGTACGTGCCTTCGGACGCCGTCTCGACCATGCCGCCGGAGGCTCGGCTGCACGAGCCGCTGACCGCGCTCGACGGCGGCGCGGACGGTCTCGACCTCGCCCGCCGCGTCGCCGCGGGCGCTCCGGACTGGCTCGCCCCGGGTGGCGTCCTGCTGATCGAATCGAGTGAGCGGCAGGCTCCGGTCCTCACGGAAGTCTTCGCCGGGGCGGGTTTGCGGGCGCGGGTGCACCGTTCCGAGGACCTCGGGGCCACGGTCGTGACCGGTTACTCGATCGCGTGACAGACTCGGATCTCACGTTTCGGCGTGGGATGCGTCTACAGGGTGTGATCGTGAAACCGTTCGAGCAAGTCGTCGCCGAGCACGGGCCGATGGTCCTCCGGGTCTGCCGGGCCGTGCTCGGACCGGCGGACGCCGAAGACGCCTGGTCGGAAACCTTCCTCTCGGCGCTGAAGGCGTATCCCGACCTGCCTCCGGACGCGAACGTGCAAGCGTGGCTCGTCACGATCGCGCACCGCAAGGCCGTCGACGTCACCCGCGCCCAAGCCCGCAGTCCCGTGCCGGTCGGCGAGGTGCCGGACCGGCCCGGCCGCGCCGCGGAATGGGACGGCGACCTGTGGGACGCGCTCGCGCGGCTGCCGGACAAGCAGCGAGCCGCCGTCGCCTACCACTACCTGGCCGGGCTGCCCTACCGCGAAATCGCGGAGATCACCGGCGGCACCACGGACGCCGCCCGCCGGGCGGCCGCCGACGGCGTCAAGGCCCTGCGGGCGACCTATCCCGCGAGCTTGGAAGGAGCGCACTCATGATCGACATCTTCATGGCACCTCCCGGCGCCTACGAGGTCGTGCCGCACCGCATGCACGAGCGGCTGACCGCCGCCGCCGAGCGCGAGGGCCTGCTGGACCTCGCCTACCGCACCCTCGACTCCCCGGTCGGCCCGCTGCTGCTGGCCGCGACCGAACAGGGTCTGGTCAAGGTGGCCTTCGATCGCCAGGGCCACGACGCCGTGCTGGCCGAGCTGGCCGAACTGGTGAGCCCGCGCATCCTGCGCGCCCCCGCCCGCCTCGAGGCCGCCACCCGCCAGCTCGACGAGTACTTCACCGGCGGCCGGCGGCAGTTCGACGTCGCGCTGGACTTCCGGCTGGCCCGCGGGTTCCGGCTCTCGGTGCTGGAACACCTGCCCGAGATCGGCTACGGCCACACCGAGAGCTACGCCCAGGTCGCGACGGCCGCGGGCAGCCCGAAGGCGGTCCGCGCGGTGGGCACGGCGTGCGCGAAGAATCCGCTGCCGCTGGTGGTCCCCTGCCACCGGGTCGTCCGCTCCGACGGCTCGTACGGCCAGTACGCCGGCGGCGAGGAGGCCAAACGGATCCTGCTCACGATGGAAGCGGCTTGAGCAAGGCGGCGCCGTGCGGTCGTAGAGCTTGGAGAGCGGGGCGGACACCACGGCGAGCGCCCGGCAGGTGCACCTGCCGGGCCAGGACGCTCGCGAACACCAGGCCGGTGGTGAGGATGCCGGGCAGGGCGTCCCGGCGGACGACCCGCCACACCCGGCCGTCGAAACCCGGGCGGCGCACCAGGACCAGCGCCGTGGCCAGCACGATCAGGTTGCTCTCGACGGTAGTTGGCGTCGGCGCCACCGGCGAACAGCATCGCGGGCTGGATCACGAGGGACGCCACGATCACGGCGGCGATGAGGCCGTACCACTACCGCGAAACGGTCGTCGCCGAGCTTGCCGACACGGCCGACGTCCGACCCGGAAGCCCTCCGGCCGCGAAGATCACCCGATCTCACGTTTCGCCCGGCCCACGCGTCTACCGGGTATGAGCACTTTCGAGAAGCGCGTCGCCTCGGCCGATTGGGCCGCGGTGGCCACCGAGGTCGACGACTACGGCTGCGCGTTGCTGCCGCGGCTGCTCACCCCCGCGGACTGCGCGAAGCTCGTCGCGCTCTGGGACGAGCCGGAGCACTTCCGGGCGACGGTCAACCTGCGGCGCCACCGGTTCGGGGACCACGGCGACTACCACTACTTCGCCGCACCGTTCCCGGAACCGGTGCACGCGTTGCGTGAGGCGCTGTACCCGCGGCTCCTGCCGATCGCCCGGGACTGGGCCGCCCGGCTCGGCCGGGACGCCGAGTGGCCGGACACGCTCGAAGAGTGGCTGGCGATCTGTCATGACGCGGGTCAGGCCCGGCCGACGCCGATCCTGCTGCGCTACCAGGAGGGCGGCTGGAACGCGCTGCACCGGGATCTGTACGGGGACAAGGTGTTCCCGCTGCAGGTCGTGATCAACCTGAACGACCCGGCCACCGACCACACCGGCGGTGAGTTCCTGCTGGTCGAGCAGCGGCCGCGAGCGCAGTCGCGCGGCACGGCGACGCTCATCCCGCAGGGCCACGGCCTGGTGTTCACCACCCGCGACCGTCCGGTCCGCTCGGCGCGCGGCTGGTCGGCGGCACCGGTGCGGCACGGCGTTTCGGCGGTCCGCTCCGGGCAGCGGCACACGCTCGGGCTCGTGTTCCACGACGCGGCATGACCGACGCGGAACTCGAAGCGATGGTGCGCTTGGTGGGCCGGGCCCGGCACATCGTGCTCGGCACCGCGGCCGACGCGGGGTCCAGGGCCGACGGAGCACGGATCGCCGCGGCGTGGGGCGGGCTGGTCCTGGCGACGGTGGTGTGGCCGGAAACAGCGGCGTCGTGGCTGCGCCAGGCCCGGCGGTTCGCGGCACCCGAGCCGGACGTCTGGGTCGTCAGCGCGACCCCGGCCGGCTGGGCCGGAATGGCCCGGCGGCTGGCGGCGTCGACGTCGTGGAGTCCACATCGGACGGTTGGCACGGCGGCCCTCGAAGAGTGCCCGCCGCCCGGCCTGCGTGGCGCGCGGGCGGACGGCAGCAGGTGGGAGAACTGATGAAACACGCGATCATCGACTCGCCGATCGGCGAGCTGACCCTGGTCGGCGACGACGACGGCAGCGTCGTCACCGGCCTGTACTTCCCGCACCACTGGACCCACCCGGACCGCACGACGTTCGGCGAGCGCGACGACACGGCGTTCCCGGACGCCGTCCGGCAGCTGAAGGAGTACTTCGCCGGGCAGCGCACGGAGTTCGACGTCCCGGCCCGCGCCGAGGGCGACGAGTTCCAACACGAAGTCTGGGCTGCGCTCGACCGGATCCCGTACGGCGAGACGGCCACGTACGGCGATCTGGCGAAGGCCGTCGGCGGCCTGCCGCACGAAGTCGGCGCGGCGGTCGGGCGCAACCCGCTGAGCATCCTGGTGGCGTGCCACCGCGTCGTCGGCAAGAACGGCAAGCTCACCGGCTACGCGGGCGGCCTGAAGCGCAAGCAGTTCCTGCTGGAGCTGGAGCGCCCGCCGGCCGAAGACCGCGGCCAACTGTGGTGATCGGGTGATCAGATGCGGCTGAGCACCATCGACACGCCGAGGCCGGTCATCGTCACCGCGATGAGGACGTCCAGCACCCGCCACGCCGCCGGCCGGGCGAACACCCCGGCCAGGCGGCGGGCGCCGAACCCCAGGGCGCTGAACCACACCGCGCTCGCGACGCAGGCGCCGAGGCCGAAGAGCCAGCGGCCGTCGCCGTGGGCGACCGCGATCGAGCCGAGCAGCAGCACCGTGTCGAGGTACACGTGCGGGTTGAGCCAGGTGAAGCCGAGGCAGGCGAGGACAGCTTTGCGCAGCGGGGTGCGTTCGTCGCCGACATTCAGGACCGCCGGCCGGAACGCGCGCCGCGCGGCGATGGCGCCGTAGCCGAGCAGGAACAGGCCGCCGCCGACGGCGATCACGCCGATAGCGGTCGGCCACCGGCCGAGGACGGCGCCGATCCCGCTGACCCCGAGCCCGATCAGCGCCAGGTCGGACACCGCGCAGATGACGACCAGCGGCGCGACAACGCCCCCGCGCAGGCCCTGCTGCAGCAGGAAGGCGTTCTGGGAGCCGATCGCGACGATGAGGGACAGGCCGGTACTGAACCCGGCCAGGAGGAGAGCGAGCACGTCACCGACGTTAAGCGCCGACGGCCGCATTACTCCAGCTAAAGATTCTTACGTAACATTAGCGATCGTGATGTCGGATCTACCGCTGGACCAGGTCAGGACGCTGCTCGCCGTCGTCGACGAGCAGAGTTTCGACGCCGCCGCGGCGGTGCTGCACGTGACGCCGTCCGCGGTGAGCCAGCGGGTGAAGGCCCTGGAGCAGCGCACCGGCCGCGTCCTGCTGCTGCGCACGAAACCGGTGCGGCTCACCGAGTCGGGCCAGGTCGTGGTCCGGTTCGCGCGGTCGCTGGCCCAGCTGGAACAGGACGCGCTCGGCGAACTGGGTCTCGGCGAGGACGGCACGCGGACATTGACGATCGCGGTGAACGCCGACTCCCTGGCGACGTGGTTCCTGCCCGCCCTCGCCGACGTGCCCGAACACCTCGGTATCTGCTTCGACGTCCAACGTGAGGACCAGGACCACACGGCGGCGCTGCTGCGCGAAGGCCTGGTGATGGCCGCGGTCACGGCGGCGCCGCAGCCGGTGCAGGGCTGCACGTCCCGCCGGCTGGGCCGGATGCGTTACCGCGCGATGGCGTCGCCCGAGTTCATCGAGCGGCGCCTGACCGGCGGCCCGCTCCCCCACCTCCTGCCGACGGCGCCGGTGATCATGTTCGACCGCAAGGACGACCTCCAAGACCGGTTCCTCCGGGGGCTGACCCGCCGCCGGAACTTCACGCTGGTGCGCCACCACATCCCGGCGTCACAGTCCTTTGTGGACGCGGTGGCGGCCGGCCTCGGCTGGGGCATGGTCCCGGAGATCCAGGCGGCCCCACGCGGCGACGCGCTGGTGGACCTGGTCCCGGACCGCCCGCTCGACGTCCCGCTGCACTGGCAGCAGTGGAAGCTCGACTCCCCCGCGCTGGCCGCCGTGGCGGACGCCGTCGCGAAGGGCGCGAAGGGCGCGTTGCGCTGAATTCCGGTTGACCGGCCTGGCAAAGTGGGTCGTCGTGGGACGCGAAGACACGACCGAAATCCTCCGTTTGGCCGGCCTGGCGACGCCGATGGCGCTGCGCGTCGCCGTGACCCTGGGCCTGCCGGACCGGCTCTCCGACCGCAGCGACACCGCCGACCGGCTCGCGGCGGAACTCGACGTTTCCCCGGTCGCGCTCGATCTCCTGCTGGGCCACCTCACGACGCTCGGCGTCGTCGAACGGACCCCGCACGGCTACCGGACCACGGAGTACGGCGCGAACCTCCGCGCCGGCGCCGGGAACAACCTGGCCACCCTCCTGCACCTGGACACCGCGGGCGGCCGCGGCGAGCTGGCGTTCGTCGAGCTGGCCCACAGCATCACGACCGGCCGCGAAGCCTACTCGCGCCGCTACGGCCGGGACTTCTGGGCCGACCTCGCCGAGCACCCGCACCTGCGCGAGTCCTTCGACCGGCAGATGACCCAACGGTTCCGCGAACAGCTCCCGCACCTGGTCGCGGGATTCGACTGGTCCCGCTTCACCACGCTGGCCGACATCGGCGGCGGCCAGGGCACCCTGCTCGCCGCGATCCTGGCCGCGCACCCGGGCCTGCGCGGCCACCTGGTCGACCTCCCACCCACAGCAGCCGACGCCGAGCGCACCTTCGCCGCGCACGACCTCACCGAACGAGCGGACGTCACCGGAGGCAGTTTCTTCGACCCGCTCCCCCCGGGCGCGGACGCCTACCTCCTGGTCGACATCCTCCACGACTGGAACGACGAGCAGGCCGGCCGCATCCTGGCCCGCTGCGCCGGGGCAGCTCACCCGCAAAGCCGCATCCTGGTGGTGGAAGCAGTCGGCGACCTACGCGCCGACACGGCAATGGACCTGGTCATGCTGGTGTCCTACGGCGGCCGCGAGCGCCGGGTCGACGAGTTCCGCACCCTGGCGGCCGCCCACGGCCTGATCCTGGAAGAGGTGACAACACCGCCCGGCGAGCGCTGCATCCTCGAGTTCCGGCTCGCCCTGCCGAACTAGCCCACTCCAGTCCGCCGCGTCAGCCGCCCCGCCCGCCGGGTGTTGGCCGCTCCGGTCGCCGTGTTAGCCGCTCCCGTCGCCATGTTGGCCACTCCAGTCGCCGCGTTAGCCGCTCCGGTCGCCATGTTGGCCACCCGGTCGCCGCGTTAGCCGCTCCGGTCGCCGCGCTAGCCGCTCCGGTCGCCATGTTGGCCACCCCGGTCGCCGCGTTGACCACCCCGGTCGCCATGTTGGCCACCCCGGTCGCCGCGCTAGCCACCCCGCCACCGCGTTAGCCACCCCGGCCGCCGCCTTGGCTACCCCGGTCGCCGGCTCCAACTCGACCGGGCCGATGCCGTGGCTCAGCGCGTTCGTCAGCGCTCCCTGCACGATCCGGTCCACGTCAGCCACTCCAGTTCGCGATGTCGGCCGCTCGGGACGCCGTGTCGGCCGCTCCAGCCGTCGTGTTGGGGCACACCAGCCGCGGCGCTGGCCGGCACGGGGGCTGGAGAAGTCCCTACGGCAACCGGACGGCCAGGCACCGGACGGCCCCGATCGCACAAACCGCCATCGGGCATGCTCAGGCCGGGTAGTCGCCACACGAACCGCGCCGCCGCGGCTTGGCCGGTCGACCCGTGCATTCGTCGGCCGCCGCGCACGAAAAAGACTCAGCCCGGGTAGTCGGCCACTCCGTGTTCCACCAGGTCGAATGCCTGATCGATCACCGCCACCTGGTCGCGTTGGACCTCGGCCTCCTCGTCGCCCGCTACCAGCCTGCTGACCGCGTTCGCGAAGATCGTGCTGATCGCCGTCGTCAGCAATGCCGCCACCGTGCGGGCTCGCAGGGCTTCGCCGGTCTCCTCCACCAGGACCTCCGCCAGCGCTTCGGCGATCTCGCGTTCCTGCTCGTGGAACCGCGTCATCAGCGCCGGGCTCGAGCGCAGGACCCACCAGAAGCCCGACGCTCCCTTGATCGCGCCCGACAGCGGGTGGCCGGCGGCGAGCAGCTCGTGCTGGTGACGTCGCAACGCGGCGACAGCCGAAACACCGGGAGGGCGGGAGCGGACCGCCGAGACCAGGTCGGCCAGGCGGTCGGCGTGGCGGTCGAGGAACAGGTCCTCTTTGCGGGGGAAGTAGTTGAAGACCGTCATCTTCGAGACGCCGGCGGCCTCGGCGATCTCCGCGACCGTCACCTCTTCGAAGCCGCGCTGGATGAACAGGCCGCTCGCGATGTCCGCGATGAGCTGCCGGGTCGCCCGCTTCTTGCGCTCGCGCAGTCCGTGATCCGCCATGAACCGAGAGTATAGACCGAGCACAAAGTTTGACTCGGTAAAAGTTTGTCGGCATCATCGAAACCATGAACAGGGATGTGGTGATCTCCGGGGGCGGACCGGTGGGCCTGATGCTCGCCTGCGAACTGCGCATGGCGGGCGTCGACGTGCTCGTCGCCGAACGGCTGCCCGAACCGGACCAGACGATCAAGGCGGGGTCGATCAACCTGCCGACGGCCGAGGCGCTCTACCGCCGCGGCATGCTGCCGGCGCTGCAAGCGCTGATGCAGGAGGACTTCGCGCGGATGCAGGAGTTCCTGAAGGGCCGCGGCGCCCCGGCGGGGAAACCGGTGCCGCCGGTGGGGCACTTCGCCGGGATCATGGTGAGCTCGGCGGGCGTGCACTTCGACGATCCGGCGTTCCGTGACGTCGGCCCGGCGGCCGGGGTGGTCGTGGTCCGGCAGCAGGCGATCGAGGCCCTGCTCGCCGAACGCGCCGCCGAGCTGGGTGTCGAGGTGCGCCGCGGTGTCGAGGTGACCGGGTTCGAAGCGGACGACGACGGTGTGACCGTCCACCTGGGCGACGACGAGATCCGCACGGGCTGGCTGATCGGCTGCGACGGCGGCCGCAGCCTGGTGCGCAAGCGGGCCGGGTTCGACTTCCCCGGCACCGACCCCGCCGTCACCGGGCGGCAGGCGCTGGTCGAACTGACCGGCGCCGACAACCTGCGCACCGGCTGGAACCACACCGACCACGGCATCTACGTCCACGGGCCGGTGCCGGGCCGGATCCTGACCGTCGAGTTCGACGGCCCGCCCGAGGACCGCGACGCGCCGATCACCACGCGGGAGCTGGAAGACAGCCTGCGGCGAGTGTCCGGAGTGGACGTTCGCGTCACGAAGGTGCACACCGCGACGCGCTTCACCGACAACGCGCGGCAGGCGAGCACCTACCGCCGCGGCCGGGTCCTGCTGGCGGGCGACGCGGCCCACGTGCACTCGCCGTTCGGCGGGCAGGGCCTCAACCTCGGCATCGGTGACGCGGTCAACCTCGGCTGGAAGCTGGCCGCGACGATCCGCGGCCGGGCGCCCGAAGGCCTGCTCGACAGCTACACCACCGAACGGCACCCGATCGGCGAGTGGGTGCTCGAGTGGACGCGGGCGCAGATCGCGCTGATGCGCACCGACGCGCGGGCGAAGGCGCTGCGCCACGTCGTCACCGACCTGCTCCACACCGGCGACGGCGCGACGTACCTGGCCAAGAAGCTCTCGGGCGTGCTGCACCGCTACCCGATCGAGGGCGAGCACGACCTCACCGGCCGCGCCGCCCCCGACTTCGCGTTCGCCGACGGCACCCGGCTCGGCGAGCACCTCCAGGACGGCAAGGGTCTGCTGCTGGACCTCGCGGAGTCCACGGACCTGCGCGAGACGGCGAGCGGCTGGGCCGATCGGGTCGGCGTGCTGACCGCGAAGAGCGAGCCCGCCCTGACCGGCGTCCTGATCCGGCCGGACGGGCACATCGCCTGGGCCACCGAGGACGGCGGCACCGCGGGCCTGGAAGCCGCGCTGCGCCGGTGGTTCGGCGAACCCGCCTGACCCCGCAGGGGCGCGCCGGGAAGCCGGCGCGCCCCGCCGGATCAGTACGTGACGGCGAAGGTGTGGCTCATCGCGTCGTTGTGCGTCGCCGTCGAGCCGACGGCGTCGGGCAGGCCGCTCGCGGCCATCTGCACCGCCCCGGTCGAGCCGGACAGCCAGTCCGTCTTGACGTAGAAGTTGAACTTCGGGACGCAGCCGTTGCCGGTCGCCGCCGTGAAGTGGGTGTTGAGCGGCACCACCAGGTGGTGGACGTCGCGGCGCACGACCGCCGTCCCGGTCGCGGACGCGTCCGACTTGCAGACCGTGCCGTCGGCCTTCCACTGGTTGACGAACAACGTCACCTTGGCGGTCATCTGGTTCACCGGGCAGTCGTAGCCGGCCGGTTCGGGGTAGCAGGCCATCAGTTCCATGTCGCCGAACACGCTGAGCCCGGTCACCGGCGCGGTCTCGAAGACGTCGATGGCCGGCTCGCGGACCGTCTTGTCGGTGGAGTTGAGCGCGCTGACGCGGCCGGTGGGCGTGTCGCCGTCGTCGGCCTGGATCGGGGCGCCGGCCGTGGTGTTGCCGACGCTGGTGTCGGCGAACTTCAGCTCGCCGCCGACCAGCCGCATGGTCGAGTTGCCCAGCCCGAGGTTGGCGCTGCGCAGGTACGTCGTGCAGGTGACGGTGCCGGCCGCGCCCGGGTGCACCAGGAACCGGGTCGTGACGCCGATGTCCCGCAGGGACGCCGGGGCGTCGGCGCTCGTGATCAGCACGTTCTGCCCGAGCACCTCGTTCTTGGTCCAGCCGCCGGGGCCGGCGCAGCGCACCTCGTTGTCGGCGAGGGTGGTGTTCGACGCGTTGTTCACCCGCAAGGTCGAATAGACGTACGCCGTCTGGGTGGCGGTCATCGACAGCTGGACCGACCCCAGCGCGACGACGTACTGCGTCTCGTGCGGCGAGGTCACCGTGCGCGGGGTGAACGTCACCGCCGTCGCCGCCTGGGCCTGCGGCGCGACGCCGACGAGGCCGGCGAGCCCGGCCGCGCAGGCCGCGACCGCGGCGAGAATCCTGCGTTTCATCAAAATCCCCTCGTGTGAGCGGCGACGACCCGGAATGATCATCACCCCGGATCGATCCTGCCGCGCCCGGGTGCGCAGCGATAGCGGTCAGATCCGGACAGTGACCAGGAGAGGACACGGGGGGCGCGTTGACGACCGAGCTGTACCCGCCGATCGAGCCGTACGACCACGGCCTGCTCGACGTCGGCGACGGGCACCGCGTGTACTGGGAGACCTGCGGCAACCCGGACGGCAAGCCGGCGGTCATGCTGCACGGCGGCCCCGGCCAGGGCTGCGCACCGGGGATGCGGCGGGTGTTCGACCCGGCCCGCTACCGCGCGGTGCTGCTCGACCAGCGCGGCTGCGGCCGCAGCCTCCCCCACGCCGCCGATCCCGCGACGTCGCTGGAACACAACACCACCGACCACCTCGTCGCCGACCTGGAACGGCTGCGCGAGCACCTCGGCATCGAGCGCTGGCTGCTGACGGGCGGCTCGTGGGGCACGACACTCGCGCTGGTCTACGCGCAGCGGTACCCGCACCGGGTGTCGGAGATCGTGCTCAGCGCGATCAGCACGACACGGCGGTCGGAGATCGACTGGCTCTACCGCGGGGTCGGCCGGTTCTTCCCGGAGGCGTGGCAACGGTTCAGCGGCGGATCCGCCGACGTCGTGGCCGACTACGTCCGGCTGCTGGACGACCCCGCCCGACGGGAACGCGCGACTCTCGCCTGGCGGGAGTGGGAGGACACCGTGCTGTCCCTGGAGCCGGGCGCGACGCCACGCGTCCACAGTGGACCGCCGGACGCCGCGACGCGCGCGTTCGTGCGGCTGACGGCCCACTACTACGCGAACGCGGGCTGGCTCGAGGAAGGCGCGGTGATCCGCGATGCCGGGCTGTTGGCGGACATCCCGGGTGTGCTGGTCCACGGCCGCCTCGACCTGAGCTGCCCGGTCACGACGGCGTGGGAGCTGGCGCAGGCGTGGCCGGGAGCGGAACTGCTGATCGACGACGGATCGGGGCACCGCGGCAGCCCGGTGAAGCGCGCCTGGACGCTCGGCGCGCTGGACCGGTTCGCCGGGTGACCGACATCGCGGTGAACGGCCACGCGGTGGGTGACAGCCCGGCCGGGCCCCAGCGAACGGGCCACCAGCCGGGGCCGAGGAGAGCAGTCATGTCTCCTCGGGACTTCGCCCGCTGAAACCTCTCACCCGGGTCCCTCGGCGGCCAGCTGCACCGCGACGTCGATGATCATGTCCTCCTGCCCGCCCACCAACGCGAGTTCCCCACACCTCCGCAGGATCGCCTGCGCCGGCACGCCGTACCGCTCCGCCGCGCGCTCGGCGTGCAGCAGGAAGCTCGAGTACACCCCGGCCCAGCCCTGGACTATCGCGTTGCGGTCCATCTTCGGCCAGCGCTGCAGGTACGGGCGGACGATCTCCTCGGCGGCGTCCAGCAGCCCGCCGACGTCCAGGCCGGTGTCGACCTCCAGGCGGTCGAACACCGCCGCGAGCACTTCCGTCGGCGAGTTGCCCGCGCCGGCGCCGAGGGCGCACAACGACCCGTCGATGTAGCGGACCCCGGCTTCGTAGGCCAGCACGGAGTTCGCCACGCCGAGGGAGATGTTCTGGTGGCCGTGGTAGCCGACCCAGGCCTCGTCGCCGACTTCGGCGACCAGCGCCTCGAACCGGGCGCGGGCTTCGTGCATCAGCAGCGCGCCGGCCGAGTCGGTGACGTACGCCGCCTGGCAGCCCGCGTCCACCATGATCCGGGCCTGCTTCGCCAGGTCCTCCGGCGGGGTGCGGTGCGCCATCATCAGGAACCCGGCCGTCTCCATGCCCAGTTCCCGCGCCAGGCCGAAGTGCTGCGGCGAGACGTCCGCCTCCGTGCAGTGCGTCGCGACGCGGACCATCTCCGCGCCCGCGTCGGACGCGCGCCGCAGGTCTTCGGCGGTGCCGATGCCGGGCACCAGCAGCACCGCGATCTTCGCCTGCTTCGCCTCTTCGCGCGCCGCGGCGATCAGTTTCAGTTCGTCGACGGCGGAAAACCCGTACGTGAACGACGATCCGCCGAGGCCGTCGCCGTGGGTCACCTCGACCACCTCGACGCCGGCGCGGTCCAGCGCGCGCACCGTGTCGCGGACCTGCTGCTCGGTGAAGCGGTGCGCCATGGCGTGACTGCCGTCGCGCAGCGTGGTGTCGACGATCCGGACGTCGTGCTTCAACTCGGGACGGCTCATGCCAGGACCTCCTGCTTCGCGCGGGCCATCAGCTCGCCGACCCGGGCGGCCGCGGCGGTCATGATGTCGAGGTTCCCGGCGTACTCCGGCAGGTAGTCGCCGTTGCCGCGGACCTCCAGGAAGATCCCGACGCGCGCGTGGCCGTCCCACTCCTCGCGCGCGTCGTCGAACTGCGGGTCGGCGCGCAGCGAATAACCGGGGACGTACTCGCGGACCTCGTCGGCCATCGCGTGGATCGACGCGGTGATCGCGTCGCGGTCCGCGTCGATCCCGATCGCGCAGAACACCGTGTCCCGCATGATCATCGGCGGTTCGACCGGGTTGAGGATGATGATCGCCTTGCCACGCCCGGCGCCGCCGATCTCGGCCACCGCGCCGGACGTCGTGCGGGTGAATTCGTCGATGTTGGCCCGTGTCCCGGGGCCCGCGCCGCGCGAGGCGACCGACGCCACGATCTCCGCGTACGGCACCGGCGTCACCCGGGAAACCGCGTGCACCATGGGAATCGTGGCCTGGCCGCCGCAGGTGATCATCGAGACGTTCGGGGCGTCGAGGTGCGCCCCGAGGTTGACCGGCGGGCACACCATCGGGCCGAGGTGCGCCGGGGTCAGGTCGATCGCCTGGATGCCGGCGGCCTCGTAGCGCGGCGCGTTGGCGGCGTGCGCCTTCGCCGACGTCGCCTCGAACACCAGCTGGGGCAACGGGTCCTGGCGCAGCAGCCAGTCGACACCCTCGGCGGACGCCGCGATCCCATGCGCGCGAGCGCGTTCGAGCCCGTCGGACTCGACCACGCCGACGACGTAACCGACTTCGATAACCTCGCTGCGTCGCAGCTTCGCCAGCAGATCGGTGCCGATGTTGCCGGGGCCGACGATCGCCGCCATCACGGGAGCCATGCTCCGACCGTCGCACCGGGCCGGGCCCGCGGGACAGCCCGGTGTTCCGGCGAGCGGAACGCCGTCAGCTCCAGATCGTCACGTAGACCGGCGGCCGGAAGCGGGACGGCGGCACGCCACTGCCCGGCGCCCGCATCACGTGCATCGCCCCCGGCGTGCCCAGGAAGTGCCGCAGCGAGTTGGCCACGCCCGTGCGGCGGTCCGTCGGCAACGTCGTCACGAACCAGCACGCCGGCACCGGGGTCGCGCGGGTCGGGACCACCGTCAGCTCCTTGCGCCGCAGCTGCGGCGCGACCAGGTGTTCCAGCGCGACCGACACTCCCCCGCCGCTGGCCGCGGCCGACCAGGCCGCCGTCTGGTTGGGGAACACCTGGATCGCGTCGTCCGCGACGCCGAGAGCGCGCAGCAGCCGGCCGGTGTCGCTGCCCGGGTCGGCGCCCGCCGGGTCGAGCAGCCACGGCCAGTGCGCCGGGCTGCCCTGGTGCCGCCCGTGCGGCGAACCGACCACCACCAGCGAGCCGCGGAAGATCGGCACGCTGTCGAGACCCTGCCCGCCTTCGACGCTCGGCGATGGCCGACTACTCGCGAGCCCAGCTGCAGTTCGCTTACTCGGCGGGCCGCGCGACCACGCACGTCGAAGTGTTCTGCTTCGTCACGCGGCTGTCGCGGATCACCGACGAGCTGCGCACCCGCGACGTCGACGAGGCCCTCGACCGCGCCGCGAAAGCCGTCTTCGACTGGGACGGCGGCACGCGGATCGGCGCGTCGCTGGCCGAGTTCGTCCGCACCTGGGGGCGGCGGGGCCGGTGCCGCGGCGGCATCGTCGTCGTCTGCTCCGACGGCCTCGACCGCGGCGACCCGGACGTCCTGGCGCGCGTGGTGGAGCGGCTGGCCCGGCTGTGCCACCGTCTCGTGTGGACGAACCCGCACCCCGGGACCGGCGCGCTCGGCATGAGCGTGGTGCGGCCGCACGCCGACGTCCTGGTGTCCGGCCAGGACCTGCGCGGGCTCGAGGAACTCGCGGCGCTGCTGCCCGCGCTGGAGCGTTCGTGATCCGCCTCGGCACGGCGGCGGGTTACCCGTTCGAGGGCCCCCGGCTGCTCGGCGGCTGGACCCGCCGGCGGGGTCCAGCCGTCTACGCGATCCTGTGCCGCCCCGACGCCGAAGCCCGCCCGGACCGCTACGCCGTGATCTACGTCGGGCAGGCCGACGACCTCGCCGCCGAGCGCCTCCCGTTCCGGCACCCGCGGGCGCCGTGCTGGATCGCCCGGGCGGGTTCGCGGTGGAAAGTGCACATCTGCACGTACGATCCGCCGGGCGGGCTGCGGTCGCACCGCGAGCAGATCGTCCGCGAGCTGACAGCGGTGTACCGGCCGCGCTGCAACCGCGAACGGTACGAACACGCCTGGGAGGACGAATGGATCGGGCACAGCCGGTGACACCGGCGTTCGAGGTCGTCGCGGGAGCGGGTTCGCTGCGCAGCGTCAGCGGGGTGACGTTCCCGCACCGGTGGACGACCGCGGGCGTGAGCGTCGAAACGGACTTCACGGGCGGTCACCTGCTGAACCTCGCGGCGGCGGGGTGCGTCCTCAACGACCTGTACCGGGAGGCGGAACCCCTGGGCATCGAGCTGACCGGTGTCCGCGTGACGGCCGGCGGCGGGTTCGACCCGCGCACCTGGACGTCCACCGGGATCAGCTACCGGGTCGAGCTGGACTCCCCCGCGCCGGCCGCGGACCTGGACCGGCTGCTGGCGGCGGTCGACGCCGTCGCCGAGATCCCGCGCGCGCTGCGGGCCGGGGCGACGGTGCGCCGCGTGCCCTGAACCGTCACCGCCGCGACCAGGGCACCGCGCCGTAGCCCAGCCCCCACCCGATGAGCAGCACGAACGCGCCGGCCGGGCCGGCGAACGGCAGCAGCCCGGCGGCCGCGGCGACGAGGAACGTCACCACGAGTCCACTTCGGACTCCCGGGCGGCGGAGCAGGTTCTTGAGGACGGCCGCCCGGGTGGCGGCCAGGCTCGGCAGGGCGAGCAGGAGGAACGCCGTCCGCCAGCCGGCGAGCTGCCCGACGAACGTGCCGAGCGGGCGGCGGTTTCGCGACAACTCGGGTGACGTCGGATTCCCGCCGGTTTGATCACCGGGGGTTCGGGGCAACTCACCGCGAAGACCCGACCGAGGAGGTTCGATGGCCACACGCTGGCACGTCATCCCGCGAACCACGGCGCTCTGCTGGCTCAGCATGGCGGCCGGCGTCCTGCTGCTGGTGTCGAGCATCGTCACGCTGTCGATGTCCGCCGCGCGGATGCCGGCCCTGGAGATCATCGTGGCGGTGCTGGCGGTGGTCCTGATCGTCTGCGCCGCGCTGGGCCTGGCGAAACCGCAGCTCAGGGGCCGCTGAGCGCCACAACCGACCGAGGAGTCGTCGTGACCGATCAACCCGCAGGCGAAGCACAGCTCGCCGAGGTCCGGGAAAGCATCAAGGAAGCCAAGGAGGCCGCCGAGCAGGCGGAACACACCGGCATCGCCGACGCGACCCCGGACAAGGTGGAAGCCGTCGAGGACGGCGGCGAAGGGGACGCCGAAGAGGCGGCGGACACCGACTGAGCCTCCTCAGGGGCGCACACAACGCTGGGTGTCGACGTCCCAGGTACCGCCGCCGTCGAGGCAGTCGGTGAACTCCCGCTGGCCGTCCACCCAGGCTTTGTGCCCCGCGCAGACTTCGTACTTCGCCTCGTCGCCGTCCCGGCACTGGTAGCCGTACTGCGGCGCCCTGCGGGTCGGTGTGGCCTTCCGGACCGGTGCTTTGGCCGTCGCCTTCGGCGGTGAGGTCGTGACCGGAACCGAAGTCGGCGGCAGCGTGATCGTTGTCGCGGCCGGCGTCTGCTGCACCGTCACGACGGTCGTGGAGGTGGGCGGCGCCACGGGTGCCGGGGCGGTCGCCGGGGCCGCGTTGCAGCCGGCCGCCAGAACGGCGGCCGTGAGCAGCGTTGCCGGGAACCATGCCTTCACAGTTGCGAGGTCGCCCGGTTCGCCCGGGAAGTTACCGGATCACGGAAACCGTGCCCGGATCGCGATGCTCCCTAACCCGGTCGGCGGCGGGTGGTCGTGCGGCGGTGTGTGGTCGTCTTCTTCGTGGTCACCGTCGTCGTGTGGGCCCGCGTGGTCGGGTCGTCCGGCGCCGTCGTCGGTGACACCGGCGGGGTGGTCGTCGTCACCGGGGACTCCGAAGTGGACCGGACCACGGTCGTCGACGGTGGCACCACCTGACCGTTGCCCGACCGGCCGCTGCCGCACGCGGCCAGGATCACTCCCGCCGTCAGGACCAAGCCGCACCACCACACCCGCATCGCCTGGACGCTACCAGCGGGTCCCGCACGAAAAGGGCAAAACGGCTCAACGTGGCGCGAAGCCGACCGCGTCGTGCAGGCGGCAACGGCGGGTGCCCGAGGCCGGGCGGGCCACCGGGTAGTGCGGGCGCAGCTTGGAGATCCGGTCGGCGTTCGCGAACGCCCGGTTCCCGACAGCGCCCAGCGGACGTCCTCTTCGGACGGATCGGGATCGCGGTCCAGCAACGCCTTCGCGGCGAGCATCATGCCGGGGGTGCAGACCTCACCGGCGTGCCGTCGACGAGCGCCGTGCAGGTGCCGCAGCTGGTCGTGTCGCAGCCCATGTGCGTGCCGGTGAGCCGCAACCCCTGCCGCAGCAGGTGTGCAGCAGCAGCCGCGGCTCGCACTCAATCACCCTGCGGCGGCCGTTTACGGTCACCGTGATCCGGCGTTCGGGGACGCCCGCGGCCGGTTCGTCGCGGACTTCGTGGACGAGGCTCATCGGGTGGTCCCTTCCAGTGCGCGCACCACGAAGGTGTGCACCATGTGCCGCTTGTACCCCGCGCTGCCGCGGTGGTCGGACTTCGGCCCGGGCGTCCGCCGCGGCGAGCGTCGCCGCTTCTTCGATCGTCTCCGGGGTCAGCGGACCGCCCACGAGGGCCGCGGCCGCGTCGGCGCACTCGATGGTCGCGCCGCCGACAACGGGCCGAGCACGAAGTCCCGCGCCGGGATGCTGCGCCGTCCGGCCGGGCCGGCCGCGACGATCGAGCCGTCCAGGGCGAGCACCACCGACGCCCAATCGCCCTGCGGGTCGGCGTAGCACAGCGACCCGACGAGCGTGCCGCGGTTGCGGACGATCGGGTCGGCGATGAGCGGTGCCGCTGCGGCCATCGTCGGCCGCCTCTCACGCAGCAGGCCGAGCGCCTCGCCGAGGTCGCGCGGGGCTTCGTAGGAGAACCGGGTGGGGCACACCGGCGTCAGTCCTCGTCCGGGACGGCGACCGGCAGGGCGTCCTCCTCGGCCGCTGGTGCGGCGGCCACGGCCCGGCCACCGGCTGCCCGGCCACCTTGAGGAAACCGATCAGCTGGGGCCACGCCCACACGGTCGGGCCCGGGCCTTCCTTCGGCGCGTTCTCGACGAGCTCGAACAGCCGCGGATTGCCGCGGCTGTGCCCGTCGGACTCGATCCGCATGACGCGTACCCGCGTCCGCCGTCGATCAGGTGATCGGATGGTCCGCCTGGACGACACGCGGGGCAACGAGCGAATAGCCCTTCGCTTAACCCTCGATGCAGGCCGTGGCGTAGCACACGTGGGTGATCTTCGCGGCGGCGTGGGTGATCAGCGCGGATACCGGGTAACCGCCGCTTGGTGGCCGGTTCGCGGCCCGAAACTCGAGGGGATGTGGTCCCGGTGTCCGAAGTGTCCCGGCTTCCGGCGGTCGTCAGCGAGAACTGGGATTGGCAGATGCACGGGGCGTGCCGGGGGATGGACGCCGGCGTGTTCTTCCACAGCGACAACGAACGCGGGATGGCGCGCAAGCGCCGGGAAGACCTCGCCAAGCAGATCTGCGCGAGCTGCCCGGTGCGGCTGCAGTGCCTCGACCACGCCGTCGCGGTGCGGGAGACGCACGGCATCTGGGGCGGGCTGGGCGAGGGCGAGCTGCGGCAGCTGATCGCCACCCGGATCTAGCCCAGCTGCTGGAGTCCGACCACCGAGAGCAGCCGCAGAGCGTCGTGGGCAGGGGTGCCGGCGTCGGCGGTGAACAGCACGACATGCTGGTCGCGTTCCGGCACGACGAGGATGTCGCAGGTCAGGGTGATCGGCCCGACCTGCGGGTGGTCGACGGTCTTGACCAGGTGCCGCTGGTCGGAGACTTCGGGGCTCGGCCACAGGGCGGCGAACTCGGGGCTGCCGCGCAGCAGTTCGCGGATGAGTCCCCGGGTCGCGGGGTCGTCGGGATAGCGGGCGGCGGCCGCGCGCAGGTGGCCGGCCGCGAAGACCCCGAAGTCGCCGCCGCCGCTGATGCCGTAGTGCCGGCGGGCCGCGTCCGGGTGCAGGAAGTAGCGGCGGATCATGTTCCGCTCGCGGCGCGGCTGGGCCGAAAAGTCCTCCAGGAGCGCCGCCGCGAGGGGGTTCCAGGCCAGGACGTCGTACTTCGCGTCGAGCACGATCGCGGCCGTGTCCGGCAGCCGCTCGATCAGGTCCATGATCCGGTCCGGGACGTCGGCCGACGGCCCCGGCGGCTCCGCGAGCTGCCCGCCGAGGGTGTAGAGGTGGTCCCGTTCGGCGTCGTTGAGCCGCAACGCCCGGCCGAGCGCGGCGAGCACGTGCCGCGACGGGTGCGGGCCGCGGGCCTGCTCCAGCCGCGTGTAGTACTGGGTGGAGATGTGCGCCAGCTGCGCCACTTCCTCGCGGCGCAGGCCCGGCGTGCGACGCGGCCCGGCCGCGGGCAGGCCGACCGTCGCCGGGGTCAGCCGCTCGCGGTGCAGCCGCAGGAACCGGCCGAGTGCGTGCTTGTCCATGCTCCGAGCATCTCCCGGACGCGCCGGTCCTGCCAGGTACAGCCAGGGCCTGCCAGGGTGCGCGCCGGCGTCGCACGGTGGAGTCATGACCCAGAACGGAATGTTGTCCGGCAAGATCGCCCTCGTCACCGGAGCCAGCCGCGGCATCGGCGCGGCGGCCGCCCGCCTGTTCACCGCGGAGGGCGCGACCGTCGTCCTCGCCGCCCGCACCGAGAACGACCTGAAGACCCTCGCCGAGGACCTGCCCGGCGCGTCCTACGTCGTCGCCGACCTGGGTGACGTCGCGAGCATCGAACGCGCGGTGGACACCGTCGTCGAGCGGCACGGCCGGCTCGACATCGCCTTCAACAACGGCGCCGTCGGAGTCCCGCCGCACCCGATCGCCGGCTTCCCCGAAGACGACTTCGACCTCGTCATGAAGGTCAACCTCAAGGGCGTGTTCTACGCCGTGTCGGCCGAGGTCGAGGCCATGCAGCGCACCGGCGGCGGGGCGATCGTCAACACCAGCAGCGTCGGCAGCCTGATCGGCAACCCGGCCCTGCCCGCCTACGGCGCCGCCAAGCGCGCGGTCAACAGCATCACCGAGTCGGCCGCCGTCACCTACGGGCCGGCCGGGATCCGGGTCAACGCGATCGCCCCGGGCCTGACGCTCACCGAGATGGTCGACGAGTGGAACCGCCACGACCCCGGCATCGTGGACCGGATCGTCGCGGGCACTCCCCTGGGCCGCGCGGCGGCACCGGAGGAGATCGCGGAGTCGGCCGCCTGGCTGCTGAGCGACCGCGCGTCCTTCGTGACGGGCGTCGTGCTGCCGGTCACGGGCGGCACCGCGGTCTGATCGCCGTGTCAGGACGGCGTCAGGGCCGTGTCAGGCGAGCCTCCGATAGTCACACCATGACAAAGAACAGCACGACCTGGTCCGGCATGGTGGAGATCGACGACACGGCCCTGGCCGTCACCGACACCGGCGGGCCCGGCATCCCCGTGGTCTACCTCAACGGCCAGTTCGCCACCCAGGGCTACTGGCGCCGGGTCGTCGCCGAACTCGGCGACGGCTTCCGGCACATCACCTACGACGAGCGGGCCCGCGGCAAGTCGAAGCGCTCGGGCGACTACTCCTTCGAGGTCGCCGTCCGCGACGTCGACGCCGTGCTCGCCGCCCGGGGTGTGGACCGGGCGCTGCTGGTCGGCTGGTCCTACGGCGCGCTGGTCGGCGCACACTGGGCCGCCCGGAACCCGGCGCGCACGATCGGCGCGGTCCTGGTCGACGGCGCCTTCCCGTACGACTGGCTCGACGACGCCATGGAGCAGCGGATCCGCAAGCTGTTCAAGCGGATGAGCTGGTTCCTGCCGGTGCTGCGGCCCACCGGCCTGGCGCCGCGGATGAGCGCCGAACAGCAGGCCGAGAGCAACATCGAGATCGGTGTGCTCTCCCGCGAACGCGAGCTGGGCCCGGTGCTCGACGCGATCACCGTCCCGACGCGGTTCGTGGTCGCGTCGGGGACGTCGCTGGGCAGCCGCGGCGACGAGCAGGAGCGGATCCGCGCCGGCCTCGACGCCGCGGTCGCCCGCAACCCGCACATCGAGGTGAGCGCGAAGGTCACCAGCAACCACGGCGCGATCCTGCGCAAGGACTTCGGCGCGGTCGCCGCGGCCGTCCGCGAGGTCGCGGGCACGCCGAGCGGCGAGGACGGCCTTACGGCACCAGGTAACGCGTCAGCAGGCTCGACCCGTCGGTGAGCACGGTGTCGAGGTCCAGCTTCAGCGGATCGAAGGCACCGCCGACGGCGGCGCGATCGGCCGTCCCGGCCACCAGGAACGGCGCGACCGTCAGCCGGAACTCGTCGACCAGGCCCGCCTCGGCCAGCGACGCGAACAGCCGGGGCCCGCCTTCGCAGTCGATCCGGCGGAAGCCGCGCTCGGTCAGGGCGGCGACGGCGAGGTCGAGCGCGACCGTCTCCTCCCCCGCGACGATCACCTCGGCACCCGCCGCCGTCCAGGCGTCCCGCTGGTTCTCCGGCGTCCGCTCGCTGGTGATGACGATGGTCGGCACGGCGGCGCGGGTGATCACCGGCGCGTCGGGCGGCAGGCCGCGGCCGGTGGTGACGACGGCGATCGGCGGGACCGGCTCGAGGCCGTGCCGCCGGCGGCGGTCCGCGGTCTCCTCGTCCGGGTGCACGCCGTCGAACTCCTCGATCACCGCGGTCCCGGCGCCGAGCAGGACGACGTCGGCGAGGTCGCTGCCCAGTTTGAACACGACCCGGTCGGGCTCGGTCGAGAGCGGGAGCGAGCGGCCGGCGACGGTGATCGCGCCGTCGGTGCTCGACACGAAGTTGACGATCAGCCACTTCGCGACGTCGGGGAAGCGGTAGAGGGCTTCGAGGTCGTCCCGCCCGATTTCGCGGACGCTCTCGGGGGGCCAGATCTGCTGGAGTTTCACAGCCACCGCACCGCGTTCTTCGGCGGGCGGGTGCCGACGATGCTCGCGATCATCTCGACCACGTGCCGCGTCTCGCGGACCTGGTGCGCCCGGAACATCGCGGCGCCGTGCGCGGCCGCGAGCGCGGTGGCGGCCAGCGTCCCGGTGACCCGGTCGTCCATGCCGACGTCGAGCGTCTCGCCGACGACGCCCTTGTTGGACAGCGCCATCAGCACCGGCCACCCGGTGGCCACCAGCTTGTCGACGTTGCGCAGCACGGCCAGCGACTGGTGGGTGTTCTTCGAGAAGTCGATGCAGGGGTCGATCATGATGCCTTCGCGCGGGACGCCGCGCTCGACCGCCCGCTCGGCGAGCTCGGTCGTGTCGGCGATCACCGACGCGACGACGTCGTCGTACACCGGCTTCACCGGGTCGGTGCGCGGGTCGAGGCCGTCGGTGTGGGCGCAGATGTAGCCCGCGCCGTGCTCCGCGGCGACGTCCAGGATCTCGGCGTCGTAGGCGGCCCAGTTGTCGTTGATCAGGTCCGCGCCGGCCCGGCACACGGCGTCGGCGACCTCGGCGCGGTAGGTGTCGACGCTGATCACGACGTCCGGGAAGTGCTCGCGGGCCCACGCCACGGTCGGCACGACCCGGGCGATCTCCTCCTTGACGGTGACCTCGGGGCCCGGGCTGGCCGGCACGCCGCCGATGTCGATCACGGCGGCGCCGTCGTCGAGCACCCGGCCGATCGCCGCCTGCGCCCGCTCCTCCTCGAACGTCACCCCGTTGTCGTAGAACGAGTCCGGGGTCCGGTTGACGATCGCCATCACCAGTGCGTTGTCACTGGTGAGGCGCCGTCCCCGGAAGACGAGGTCGTGGATCGGCATGCGGTTTCTCTCCCGTGCAGGACGAACGTGGCTGCCACCGAGCATAGGCGATCACCGTTCTCCCGAGGTGCTCTCTCACGCTCAGCCGACGCTGGTGGAGAACTTCAGGGACCGGGCCGCCTCCGCGCGGAACGTCGAGCCGTGGTCGTCGCTGTAGGCCTCGCCGCCACCCGGGTAGGGGCTGGAGTCGTTGTACTCCAGGCCGTAGCAGCCGGTGGTGGTCGCCGAGCGGACCAGCAGCCCGTAGCGTTTCCCGGCGGTGACGGCGATGTCCGGCGCCACCGTGACCTCGCGCGGGGACCACCCGATCGACGTCGCCGGCACGACGACCGAGTTCAGCGCGGCACCGGTCGGCTGGAACGCGTCCGTCGCCTGGTAGACGCTGATTTCGAGGCCCGCGTTGGGGTTTCCGGCCTGGAAGCTCGTGTACGAGACGGCGGTCAGCGTGCCGCTGCGGCTCGGGACGAACGTCTGGAACCGGGCGACGCCGGAACCGACGTCGCAGTAGGTCCGGAAGCCGGTGACGCCGTCGGCCTGGTCCACGCCGGGCGGCGGGTCCTGGTGCCCGGCCGAGCCGGTGGCGAGGTCCAGGGTGAAGGAGTTCCGGCAGGTCATCGGGGCGATCGCGCCGGTGGCGGTGAACTCGAGGGGCGCCCAGTAGTAGTTCGCGAGGGCTTCGTTGCGCTGCCCGTTGTTCCAGAGGTCGCTGGCGTAGACGTAGGCGGTGCCCGACGTCGTCGGGATCGCCGAGACGAACGCCGGCTGCCCGCCGCAGGAGTCCGGGCTGATCTTCACCGGCGCCGACCACGGCCCCAGCGGGTTCGACGCCGTCCGGTACGACGTGCCGGTGCCCGCGCAGTAGCCGCAGTTCGGGTCGGAGTAGGTCAGGTAGTAGACGCTGCCGCGCTTGAAGAGGGCGGGTGCTTCGGTCTGGCTCTGGCCGAGGCGGGCGTAGCCGCCGGTGCCGGTCAGGTAGTCCGCGGCGAGGCGCTCCACGACGATGTCACCGCCTGCCCGCCAGTCGGTGTAGGCGAGGTACGCGGCGCCGTCGGTGTCGACGAAGACGTCGTGGTCGCCGTTGTTGACCCCGCCGGCCGGGGCGTTGTTGTTGACCGCAAGGGTCGGCACCGGGGCTTCGGTGAACGGCCCGGCCGGGTTCGCGGCGGTGAGGACCCGGAAGCCGACGCTGTTGTCGTAGACGTTGACCCAGAGCACGTACTTGCGGGTGGCCGCGTCGTAGCCGACGTGCGGCCGGAAGCAGCCGTAGGTGGCGCCGTTGCAGCGGGTCTGCCAGACGCCGGTGGCGTCGAACAGCCGGCCCCGGTCGGTCCAGTGCACCAGGTCCGGCGAGGTGTAGACCTTGAAGCCGCAGAACGGCGAACTCGTTGCCTGCCAGGCGAAACCGCAGTCGTAGCTGGTGCCGTAGAGGTAGTACGTGCCGCCGAAGAAGGCGATCTCGCCGTCGTGCGCGTCGACCGCGTCGCCCCGGGTGTCGAACCGGACGACCTGGTGGCCCTGCGCGTCGAAGTTGGTGACGGTCGTGGTGAACGCGCGCGCCTCGGCGGGCGCGGACAGCGTCACCGCCATTACGGCGGCCAGCACGAGGGTGATCACGGACCGGAGTGCGCGCAATCCCGGGGAGCCTGTCATCGTGCCGGCCTCCTTGCGGACATGAAACGTTTCAAGTCGCTCGCCCGACCACGTTAGCCCATAGATTGCCCCCATGACCGCGTTCACCGACTTCAATTTCAAGCTGATCGTCGTCGAGCAGCTGATGTACACCGACAAGACGCTGACGCCCGCGTTCCGCATCGCCGACGTCCTGGGCGTGACGGACACCTGGGAGCACACCTACCGGCGCGGGCTCGCCCACCAGGTGGTCCCGGAGGCGCGCGGGTACTTCGAGTCGCTCGAAATCGACGCCGGGCTCCTGGCCACCGTGGAGAAGCTGGTCATGGACGGCGGGCTGCAGGTGTACCAGGAGTGCTCGCCGATCTGGGACGGTGAAGACGAGCTGTACGACGTCAGCTCGCTCGACGATCTCGCCCTGCTGCCGAACCTGCGGCGTGTCGTGGGCTCGGAGTTCCTCGGCCCGCGGTTGCGGGAGGTCCTTCGCTCGCGCGGTGTCGCCGCGGACTGACCGAGCGGTCCGCGTCGCCGTAGTAACCCGCGGGCAGCCGCCGGAACCGGCGGCGGAAGCGCAGCCAGCCGATCAGCTGCGTGCCGGCGGCGAGCACGAGGTAGGACAACGCGAAACAGCCCTGCGCGCCGAGGTGGGACAGGTCCATCCCGGCGGGCCACACGGCGAGGAAGTACAGGGCCGACGGGGCGAACCGGTGGGCGTCCTGGGCGCGCAGCACGCCGTCGACCGCGCGCGACGCGGCGTCCTCCGCGATGACCGGCGCACGCAGCACCCGGCCGAGGACCAGCGCCGTCGCCCCGGCCCCGGCCGCCAGCCCGAGCGTGCGGGCCCCGGCGTCCAGGGGCGCGGCCGGTTCGGCGAGGAACTGCGTGGCGCACAGGACAGCGCCCCCGCCGAACGTGATCACCGTCGCGGCCAGGTACCACCAGCCGACCTGCCGCGCCGCCGCACTCCACGGCGGCGGTGCGCCGGTGCCGGCCAGGCCCTCGGCGAGCTCTTCGCGCGTCTGCACCTGCCGCCACCGCATCACGAACAACGCGGCCAGCACCACGCCGACCAGCAACGGCCGGAGCAGCTCCAGCTCCCGCGGCGCGCTCAAGCCGGGCCAGAAGACCAAGCAGACGACCAGCACGGCGAACACGGTCGGCCGCCTGAGCCATTCACGGGTGCCGACGCGCAGCGCGATCAGCCGGGTGGGCAACCCGACTTCGACCCCGTGCCGCGCCAGCCACGTCCGCGCGGCGGTCACCTCGGCGAACGACGGCTCGCCCGGCAGCCTCGGATCCACCGGCAACGCCGGTTCACGCACGACCAACCGAAAGCCTCCCAGCCCTCACCACCGGCGGGAGTCTACGTCAGGCCTCGGGCCGGGATCATCGCGCCGGTTGTCCGCGAAAAGCCGGGGTTGCCCGCCGGATCCCCGCCGGTCGGCCTCTGACCGCCCAGCGGCCGCGCCGACCGGCGACGGACCCGGACGACCTCGACGTCGCCGGTGCGCCACCACTACTCCCTCACCACAGCACGGACCGCGCCCGCCACCGGTTCACCCACTCCCTCACCGGCGCACCGGCTTGCCCGCGAAGGTCCAGCGGTTGCTCGCCAGCGCGTCCTGGTGTTCCGGCACGAGGTCCGCGTCGTGCTCCGCCGCGAAGTCGAACGGGGTGCGCACCGACGTCTCCCAGCCGCGGGCGCGCAGCGCGCCCGCGGAGTCCGGACGGGGTTCGGCGTCGAACAGCGCGGTCAGGTCCACGCCGATCTGGTCCTTCGCGCTGCGGTAGATCGGGCCGCCCGGGTGTTCCACGCCGAGTTTCACCTCGTACGCCAGGCAGCTTCCGGGTGCGGCAAGCTGGTCCACCGTTGAGACGAGCCGTCGCTCGGCGTCGGCGGGCAGGTAGAGCAGCAGGCCCTCGGCCAGCCACGCCGTCGGGACGTCCGGGTCGAATCCCGCGTCACGCAACGGACCGGCCCAGTCCGCGCACAGGTCCACCGCGACCGTCGTGCGGGCCGCGGTCGCCGTCGCGCCGAGGTCGTCCAGGACCTGCCGCTTGAACGCCAGCACGTCCGGCCGGTCGAGCTCGAACACCGGGCAGCCGGCCGGCCAGGCGAGCCGGAAGGCCCGCGAGTCCAGCCCGGCGCCCAGCAGGACCACCTGCCCGGCACCGGCGCGCACCGCGCCGAGCAGGAAGTCGTCGAGGACCCGGGTGCGCAGGCCGAAGTACCGCCCGAGCCGGCCCCACAACGGGTTCGCCGCGCCGCCGGGGACGTCGTGCCAGTGCACCGGCCACTCCCCCGACGCCCGCGCCGCCCGGACGAAGTGCCGCGCGAACCCGTCGTGCGCCAGGGAATCCGGCCGGGTCGCCTCGATCGCCCGGGCCGCGGCGACCATCAGCGCGGTCCGGCCGACGCCGCTTTCGATGCCCTCGATGCCCTCGATGTCTTGTGTGCCTCGGGTGGTGACCACTCGTCCTCCTCCGCGAATCGGGTCCACGACGCGGGCCGGTCGTGGGTGGTCGTCCTCGCCCCGTAGACGAGTTCCATGAACCGCAGGGTTTCCTCGTCGGACCGGTGCAGGGCGGTCGTGCAGTCGGTCAGGACCGTGAGGTGGAAACCCTTCTGGAACGCCGTTCTCGCCGTCGAGTCCACGCAGACGTCGGCGTAGACGCCGGCGAGGACGAGGTGCCCGATCCGGCGCCGGCGCAGGTACTGCCCGAAGCCGTGGGACAGGAAGGCGTCGAAGCAGGCGTGCTTGGTGAAGACGCGCTCTCCGGGCGCGGGCGCGACCTTGTGGAACTCCGCACCCCACGAGCCGGCCAGGCACTTCGGCTGTTTGCCCAGCACCCGGTCGCGCCGCCGCCAGCTCGGCCGCTGGTGCTCGACGTCGCCGAGGAAGCGCACGAAAGCGACCTCGGTGCCGGCGCGCCGCGCGAGGTCGACGGCGCGCGCGGCGTTCGTGGTGACCCGCTCCAGCGTCCCCGGTTCGCCGCGGTACCGGGCCGCGACCACGGGCCCGGCGCAGAAGTCGTTCTGCAGGTCCACCACGACCAAGGCGGTCTTCACGCGCCCGCCACCGGCACCCGGTCGGCGGCGGGGTCCAGCGCGGCCAGCACCTCGGCCACGACCTCCGTGGTCGAGTGCCGGCCGCCGACGTCCGGCGTGCCGACGCCGCGGGCGAGGACCGTGGCCAGCGCCTCTTCGGTCGCCGCGATGGCGCCCGGGCAGCCGGCGTGCCGTTCGGCGACGGCCGCGGCGGCCCGGATCGTGGCCGTCGGGTTGACCCGGCCGGTCCCGGCGAGGTCGTCGGCCGAGCCGTGCACGGTCTGGTACTCGACCAGGCCGTCGACGTCCGGGTGCAGGAGGACGTTCTCGGTGTAACGGCGTTCCTGGCGTTCGCCGCCGAACGCGTCGAGCAGCACGACGTGCATGATGTCGGCCCATTCGTTGCCGGCGACGACCAGCGTGCGCGGGGTGAGGCCGTGCTCGATCAGGTTGCGGTTCACCGTGTCCGGCTGGCAGAGCTCGACCGTCACGCCGAGCCGCGCGGCGATCTCGCCGACCCATTCGCCGAGCGCGCCGTCCAGCAGGTGGAACTTGTACGCCAGGACGATCCGGGCGGGTCCGTCGTCGGGCCACTGCGCCCAGGCCCGGCGCAGCGCGAAGACGATCACCTTCTCGGTGATCTCCTTGCTGAACACCGTCGTGCGGGTCACCGTGCCCGGCGTGTGCGCGTTTTCGCCGGTGTAGAAGCCCTGGGCCTGGTCCCGGACCAGCAGCAGGGCCGGCGTGATCGGGTCGACCTTGACCGCCTGCAGCCGCTCCCGGACCAGGTAGAGCGACTGGGCGTTGATCGCCGTGCGGAAGATCGCCGAAACCCCCGCCCGCGCCTGTTCCCGGCAGAACTGTCCGTAGTGGCCGGCATCCTCCTCGGTGAGCCGGCGGATCCGCTCGGTTTCGCCCTCGTCCTTCAGGGTGAAATAGGAATGGTACAGCCGGGGCGAGCGCACCATTTCGATTTCGGTCGAGTGGCGCAGGCCGATTCGGGTCAGCACGGTTTCGAAGACGTCCGCCAGTTCCGGACCCGTGCCCCGGCCGACCGCCAGCCCGACGACCGGCCGCGCGCGGTGCGCGCCCATTCAGCCGGCCACGTTCGCGACCAGGTGGTCACCGGTGATGCCGACCTTGTCCGGGCTGTAGTAGTCCTTGATCGCCTCGGTCCAGACCGGCACCCGGACGCGATCGCCGGCCGACGGCCCGAAGGCGTCGAAGAGGGCGTCGATGTTGTCGCGGTCGAAGCCGATCGCCGTCATCAGGGCGACGAACAGCGGGCGTTCGATCATCCCGTCACCGTCCGGATCCCCCAGTGCGGCCAGGGATTGCGCGAAGTCCGTCACGGTGGCGTCGAACCGTTCCGGCGACAGCACGCAGGCCGCGTACTCCTCGAAGCTCACCCTGCCGTCGTGGTTCGCGTCGAGTTCCCGCTCCAGGGTCGTCCAGTACCGGTGGAAGGCCGCTTCCATCGCCTGCTTCGCCGCGGCGCCGGAGCCTTGGGCCGCCTGCAGCACGCGGTCGGCCATCGTCGAGAAGTCCTGTTCTTCGAGATAGCCGTTCCGGTCGACGTCGAAGAGGGTGAAAACGAGCTTGATCCGGTCGACCGCGGTGGCACCCATCGATTTATGACCTTTCCGTCGGGATTGTTCCCCGAGCAGTTTGCGCCCGGCCGACCGGTCCGTGAATCCGTTTCACCCCAAGGTGTGGAATCGCCATTCCGCCGCGTTTTCACCGGGGTGCCGCACCGTTCGTCCCGGCCGGGGCACGCCCCGGCACGCACGGTGATGCTCAGCCGCGGACGGCCGCCAGCGCGGCGACCAGAGCGTCGACGCCGAACTCGAATTCGGCGTCGTGGTCGCAGACCGCCAGGTGCGGCGCCGCCGCCACGACGTGCGGCAACCCGGACGCCGTCAGCTCGGTTTCGCGCCGCCCGGCGCCTTCGACGTCGGCGCCGCTGAACGCCGGTCCCGCGGACACCTCCCGCAGCAGCGAGCCGACCAGGAAGGCCAGCGACGTCCGCAGCGCGCGCACGGCACGGTCCGGCGGGAACCCGGCCCGGTCGAGGACGGCCAGCACCGCCTCGGTCGGCCCGAGCGCGGCGGGCGCGTCGAGCTGGCGGGTCAGCACGAGCGGCGCGCAGCGCGGGTGCCGCAGCGCGGTGCGCCGGAAGGCGCGGGCGACCGCCCGGACGTCGGCGTCGAGGTCGCCGCTCGGGGCCGGCAGGCGCAGGCCCGCCAGCACCGCCTCGGTGATCGCGTCGAGCAGCGCGTCCCGGTTCGCGACGTGGTTGTAGAGGCTCATCGCATCGACGCCGAGGCGCTTGGCGACGCCGCGCATGGTCAGCCGTTCGACACCTTCGGCCTCGGCGAGCGCCATCGCCGCGTCGACGATCCGCGGCCGTGACAACGGTTCCCGCCCCCGCCGGGGCCGGCCGCGCCGCGGCGGGTCCGTCTCGGTGTCCATCCCGCACCTCCTGGACAAAACCTACAGCGTAGGTCTACCGTCCGTACATACCTACAGCGTAGGTTTTATCCCACCAAGACTTGAGGACCCCGGATGACGACCGCCTACACCCTGCCGCCGGAAGACGTGCTGCGCGCTCGCGAGAAGCTCGTCCTCGACCACTTCCACGACGAGGTGCGCCAGGCCTGGGACGACGTGCTGGAGACGTTCCCCCACCCGCACTACGAGCTGATCGCGTCGATGACGGTCCACGACGGCGACGGTGAGGTCCGCGGCTACTACCACGACACCCGCGTCGCCTTCCCCGACCAGGACCACGAGATCATCGCCCTGCGCCACACGGCCGACGCCGTGGTCGTCGAGTTCTGGCTGAAGGGGACCCACCTCGGCCCGCTGGGCAAGATCCCGCCGACCGGTAGCCGGCACCGCACCCGGATGACGGCGTACTTCGTCTTCGACGAGCAGGAGAACCTGGTCACCGAGCGCGTCTACTTCGACCAGCTGACCGTGCTGAAACAGCTGCTGGGCGGGCTGGACAAGAAGAACCCGAAGGACCTGGCCACGTTGGTGCGCGCGGTCTTCGGCGCGTTGGGCGAGGCCGGCGGCGAGCCGGATCCCCGGCTGCTCGGCTGAAAAGCGGGGGCGGCCGGTTCACCGGCCGCCCCCGCTCACTTCACCTGGTCAGCGCCGGCAGGGGTTGCCGGCGGGGTGGGCGGTGGTTCCGTGCACGTCGGCCTGGGACTCCGCGAGCACGATCTTGGCGAGCGCCGTGTCCAGCGCGACCGCCTGCTGCTTCACGACGCCGTTCACCACGGTCTGGCCGTTCAGCTTCAGCGAACCGATGACCAGCGGGATGGTCAGCGGAGCCGAGCCGACCGTGACCGCGAGGCCGTTGATCTTCAGCGAGGCGACGTTCGAACTGCCCGCCAGCGCCGGGGCGAGACCGCCCGTGGCCGGCTGGCAGGTCGCCGACGCCTGCGACTGGATCACGCCCAGCTCGATGGTCAGCCCGAGCGTGCTGATCACCGTCTTGTCGATCTTGGCGGTGGCCTGCGCGTGGTCACCGGCGGCCGGGGCCGCCGACTGGTTGTCCGGCGTGACGTCCGTCGACGCGGTCAGCGTCTTGGTCTCCACCTTGATCAGGCCCGCGTTGAGCGTCGCGCCCAGCACGGTCTGGCTGTCGTCGGCGCAAGGCAGGTCCGCCGGGTTGGCGACCCCCGCGGTGATGCCGATGACGTTCGCGGCGGTGCCGGTGCAGGAGAACGCGCCGTCCCGGTCGTCGTCGGTGATCGTGCCGATCCCGGTCGGGTCGACCAGGCCCGCGCCGACCGGCGCCGACAGCGTCACCGTGAACGTCTCGTCCGGCTCGTCGACCGTGTCCGGGTTGACCGGCACGGTCACCGGCTTGGCCGTCTCACCGGGCGCGAAGGTGACGTCGCCGCTCGCCGCCGCGTAGTCCGCCGGCGCGCTCGCCGTGCCGTCGGCGGTGGCGTAGTGGACGGTCACCGGGTTCGGGCTGGCCCCGCCGAGCAGCGACACGGTGAAGGTCGCCGGCACCGGAGCGCCGCCGGATCCTTCGGCGACCGTGACGTCGTTGACGCTCAAGCCGAGCACCCGCACGGTCGTCGTCTCCACGTAGCCCCGCGAGACGCCGTCGACCAGGTAGTCGACGGTGCAGTGGTAGGTCCCCGGCGCGGCGTTGCCCGCGGCGGCCACCGTCTCGGTGAAGGTGGCGACGTCACCACTGGGCACCTTGACGCTCGTGGGCGCGTTGGTGACCGTGAGCTGCGGGTCGCACGTGGTGACCTGCGGGGTCACCGTGACCTCGATGGACTTGATGCCGTCGAGGATGGCCTGCGACACCGCGCTCGAGGGCACGTTGTTGAGCAGCACGCCGCCGGTGGCCGACGTGATCGCGCTAGCCTGCCCGTCGAGGTCGAGCGCGCCCACGTTGACCGCGACGACGCGGATTTTCGCCGCCTTGAGCGCGTCGATGGTCTGGGCCAGGTTGTGCCCGCCGCTCGGGTCGTGCGACGGCGCGTCGCCGAACCAGGCGACGATGCGCGTGCCGTCCGGGCGGAAGGTGACCGCACCGGTGGCCAGCTCGTAGAGGGCGTTGAGGTCGGCTTCCGGGCCGTCGCCGCCGCCGGAGGCGACCCATTGGTTCGTGCCGGCCTGGATCGCCGCCTGGTCACCGGTGATGCCCGTGTTGACGCGGAACGCGAAGGGGTCGGTGAAGTCCTTGTACTCGGCGACGCCGAACTGCGCGGTCGGCTGCGCGGCGAGCACGTCGCCGGTGATGGTGTTGGCGTTCGCGCGCACGTTGCCGATGGCGGCGCCCATGCTGCCCGTGGTGTCGGCGAGCAGCACCAGGTCGGGGTTCGGCGGCACGGCCGACGTCGTCACGTGCTTGGTCACGGTGGCGCTCTTCCCCGCGTCGAGCGTGAGGTCGACGGTGGCCGGATCGACGCCGGGCGGCGCCGCGGCGGCGACCGCGGTCGGGGCGAGCAACGCCGTGACGGCCGTCAAGGCGACGAACACTGATCTTCGGGACATGACTTCCCTTTCGAGATTTTCCGGTGCCTGGCCTGGGAAAGACGGAAAACCGCCGACTTCGTTAGCACTTCGCCCGCGCTTCACCCGGAGCGCGCAGTCAAGGCGCTCAATGGGCGATCACCGGGAATTCGCGCTACTCAAAGGGGTACTGGCCGGACCGTCTCCTCGAGGGCGGCCGGAAACCGTCACACTCCAGTGCGACGCCGGTCCCGGTTCTCTGCACAACGCGTGGTCGATCGGCCGCCGGAAACCACCGGTTTTTCTCACCGGAACGGAGAAGAATGACCCGAATGCCGCAGTGAACCGGCTAGGAAAGGTCGGCCAGGTCGAGCACGAAGCGGTACCGGACGTCGTTGCGGCCGAGCCGCTCGAGAACGTCGTTCACCTGCTTCGACGGGACCACCTCGACGTCGGCGGTGACGTCGTGCGCGGCGCAGAACTCCAGCATCGCGGCGGTCGCCGGGCGGCCGCCACTGCCCGCGGAGCCCAGCTTCTTGCGGCCGACGAGCAGATCCGTCATCGACACCGTGACCGGGCCCAGGTGCCCGACGACGCTCAGGGTGCCGTCGAGGGCGACCAGTTTCAGGTACGGGCCGAGGTCGTGGGGCACCGCGATGGTGTCGACGACGACGTCGAACCGGTCCCGGGCCGCGGACAACCGCGCCTCGTCGGTGGACACGATCAGATCGTGGGCGCCGAGGCGGCGGGCGCCCCCGGCCTTGTCGGCGGTCCGGCTGAGGACCGTGGTCTCGGCGCCGAGCGCGACGGCGAGCTTGACCGCGAGGTGCCCGAGGCCGCCGAGCCCGGCCACGGCGACGCGCGTCCCCGGACCGACGCCGAGGGCCCGGAGCGGCTCCCAGACGGTGATTCCGGCGCAGAGCAACGGCGCCGCCGCCGCGGGGTCGAGTCCCGCGGGCAGCGGGTAGGCGAACCCCTCGCCGACGACGTACTCGCGGGCGTAGCCGCCCAGCGTGGGGGTGCCGTCGTGGCGGTCGGTGCCGTCGTAGGTCAGGGTCGGGAACTCGTGGCAGAAGTTCTCCTGCCCCCGCCGGCACATCGGGCAGACGCCGCACGAGTCCACGATGTTGCCCACCGCGACGGCGTCCCCGACGGCGAATCGCGTGACGCCACTGCCCGCTTCGGTCACCACGCCGGTGAACTCGTGGCCGGGCACCAGCGGCGTCTCCCGGCCGGCGCGGTGCAGGGCGTGGAGGTCGCTGTGGCAGACCCCGCAGTAGTCCACCCGCACGGCGACGTCGTCCGCCCGCAGATCACGGCGTTCGAGCGGCACCCGCCGCAGCGCGTCCCCGGTGCGGTCGGCCTGCCAGCCCACGGTCGTCCTCATGGCTCACTCCTCAAACAAACAGACTGTTCGGTCTATTTGACCGTAGCCGAGGCTCGGCGATCCGGCAAACAGACTGGTCTGTTGTTATCGTGGGCGGCATGGCCGACAAGCCCCTGACCTCGCGCGGCGCCGCGACGAGGCAGCGCATCATCGACGTGGCGACCCAGGAGTTCGCGCGGTACGGCCTGGCCGGCGCGCGCGTCGAGCGGATCGTGGCCGCGGCCCGCACCAACAAGGCGCAGCTCTACGGCTACTTCGGCAGCAAGGAAGAGCTGTTCGACACGATCTTCCTGGACGCGATGGGCTCGATCCGCGACGGCGTCCCGATCGACGCCGTCGACCTCGCGGACTGGGCCGTGCGCCTGTACGACGAGTACCTCCGCCGGCCCGACCTGATCCGGCTGGCCACCTGGGTCCGCCTCGAGCGGCGCCCCGCCGGGCACCTCGTCGCCGACGCCGACCGCCTCGACGCCGCCAAGCTCGGCGCCATCGCCGACGCGCAGGCCGCCGGGCGGGTCCGGGCCGGGGACCCGTTCGACCTGATGGCCGTGGTGATCGCGATGTCCATGGCGTGGTCGCCGGTCAGCAACGTCTACGCCGCCACCGACGAGGAACCGTCCGAAGTGCACGAACAGCGCCGGACGCTCCTGCGGGAGAGCGTCCGGCGCGCCGTCGCGCCCGAAGGTCAGTAACGGAAGGAGCGGGTCCCGGTCAGCGACCAGGCCCGGGCGACCCGGCCGTCGCGCACCGACAGCAGGTCGGCGCCGCTCGCCGCGGGGCCGGTCCACAAGAACGCGATGGTGCCCCGGCCGGGATCGACGATCGGCTCGCGGTGCGGCGTCAGCACCGCGGGTTCGGGCCGCGCGAGCGGTCCGGCCGCGCCGGAGAAGAACCCGAAGTCCCCGGTGAGCACGTCCACCTGATCGCCGGCGCGCCACCGGAGCCAGCCGTCGAGGACCTTGTCCAGGTCGTCTTCGGCGGTGTACGCCGGGTCGGGTGCGGTGTCGCGCCGCTCCCCCGCGAACGTCCAGTTCTCCGCGATCCGGTCCCCGCGCAGGATGTTGACGTCGAAGCCGGTCAGCTTCCGGCCGTCGGCCTTGTCCACGTCCCACAGGTAGGCGAAGTGGTCACCGCCGTCGGCGAGCACCCGTGGGCGGAAGATGTTGACGTGCTTCGCGCGGTAGCCGTCGAGGAACCGCACCTGCTCCGCCGGCCCGAGCACGCTGTCGAGGCCCGGCGTCTGCCCGGACCACTGCACGCAGGCGGGGCTCATCAGGTCGTGCGCCAGCGCGGGGTCCTCGTTCCACATGCGGCACCACTGCCGCATCCGTTCTTCGTTGTTTTCCATGTCCGCCACCATTCCGGTGGAGCGCGACACCGTCCTGTCGGTGTTCGGCGTCACATTTCCGCGCCTTTCACCGCAGGGCTTCGGCGTCCAGCCGGTCCAATTCCGCGGCCCATTCGGCCTCGCGCGGGCGGAACCGCTCGCCGGTCGGTTCGACGGCGGTGACGCGGTGCAGCTGGAACCCGCGGACGCCGTCGCGCAAGCGGCACCAGGCGACGACGTACCAGCCGTGCGGCCCCCACAGCAGGCCCATCGGCTCGACGTCGCGCTCGGAGGTCGCTCCCGCCCGGTCGGTGTAGGTCAGGTGCAGCACCCGGCTCGACACGACGGCGTCCTCGACGGTGTCCGCCACCACGCCGCGGATCACCGGGAGGTCGGGGTGCGGGCCGACGCGGTGCACGCGCGCGGCCAGCGCGTCCTCCCGGCGGCGCACGTCGGGCGGCAGCACGGCCAGGACCTTCTGCGCGGCCCGGCGCGCCGCGTCCGCGAACGGCGTGGCCGACGCGGCCCGCAGCGCGACGCTGATCGCCAGCGCCTCCCGCGCGGTCAGCGTCACGGGCGGGAGGGTGCGCTCGCGGTCCAGGCGGTAACCGCCGTTGCGCCCGGTGTCGCTCCGGATGGCGACACCGGACTCCCGCAGCGCGTCGAGGTCCCGTTCGACGGTGCGGGCGCTGACTTCGAACCGGCGCGCCAGCCAGGTCGCACTGCGCGGCCTCGGCGAAACGGCGCGAAGTTCCTCCACGAGGGCGTAAAGGCGTTCAGTGCGATTCACGACAGCTAATCTAACTGCCGTCCACCGGCTGGTTCCCGCCGCTCAGCGCAGGCCACCGGCCCGGGCTGTTACAGATCCCGGCCCGTTCGCGACAGCACTGTCGAGAATGACGGGGAGGGTGGTCGGTGACGGGCGAACGACAGGTGCGGCTGCGGCTGGGCACCCGCGCGGTCTCCGCTCCGGCCGAGATCGGCCGTGAGGTGGTGAAGCGTGAGGTGGTGAAGTACGCCGGAATCACGGTCCAGCGCGTCGAAGACGGCGAACTGGTCGAGCAGACGTGGATCCCGGTGGGCGAGGCGCCGACCTTCGCCGACGACGAAGCGCTGATCGCGGAGTGGCACCAGGCACTGCGGTGGACGCAGGCCCGCGCCGACGTCTGAAGCGTTCCCTTAATCCACTGTTGCGGACCGCGCACCCGACGGGAACGATCGGCGGTCATGCAGGTGCCGGCGCAGTTCGAGTACGAACGGGCCACCAGTGTCGGGCACGCCCTCGAGCTGCTGGCCAAGTACGGCCCCGAGGGCCGGGTGATCGCCGGCGGGCACAGCCTCATCCCGATGATGAAACTCCGGCTGGCGCGGCCCGAAGCCCTGGTCGACATCAACGAGCTCAGTGAGCTGTCCCGGATCGAAGTCGCCGGCGGGCAGCTGCGGATCGGGGCCCTCGTGCGGCACGCCGAACTGCTCGATTCGGCCGAAGCCGGGCGGCTGTTCCCGATCCTGCACGACGCCGAACGCGTGGTCGCGGACCCGATCGTGCGCAACCGCGGGACCGTCGGCGGCTCGTTGTGCCAGGCCGATCCGTCCGAGGACCTCTCGGCCGCGTTCACCGCCGTCCGGGCCGAGGCCGTCGTCGAAGGCGTGACCGGGACGCGGGTGGTGCCGGTGCGGGAGTTCTTCACCGGGCCGTACGAGACCGCCGTCGGGCCGGGTGAGCTGCTGGTGCAGCTGCGGGTGCCGATCCGCGACGGCACCGGGAGCGCGTACACGAAGGTCGGCCGGCGGGCCGGCGACTGGGCCATCGCCGCGGCCGGCGCGTCGCTGCGGCTCGACGGCGGTGTCATCGTCGAAGCAGGGCTCGGTCTCACCGCCGTCGGCGCGTCGAACTTCGTCGCCGCGGAGGCGGAGGACTTCCTGCGGGGCGGCCCGGCGACGCCGGTGCGGTTCGGCGAAGCCGGGACGATCGCCGCCGCGCACTGCTCCCCCGCCGCCGACCAGCGCGGACCCGTCGACTACAAGCGGCATCTGGTCGCGCAGCTGACCAGCCGGGCGCTGCACCGGGCCCACGCGCGGCGGGCGGGGTGACGTGGAGATCACCGTGACCGTCAACGACGAGCCGTACCGGCGCAGCGTCGAGCCGCGCCTGCTGCTGGTGCACTTCCTGCGCGACGACCTCGGCCTCACCGGCACGCACTGGGGCTGCGACACCTCCAACTGCGGCACCTGCGTGGTCTGGCTCGACGGGCTGCCGGTCAAGTCGTGCACGGTGCTCGCGGCGATGGCCGACGGCAAGCGCGTCCGGACCGTCGAGGACCTCGCCGACGGCCCGCGGCTCGACCCGGTGCAGCAGGGGTTCGTCGCCTGCCACGGCGTCCAGTGCGGGTTCTGCACCCCGGCGATGCTGATGACCGCGCGCTGGCTGCTCGACCGCGACCCCGATCCCGACGAAGACACCATCCGCGAGGCCATTTCCGGGCAGCTGTGCCGCTGCACGGGTTACGAGAACATCGTCCGCGCGGTCCGCTGGGCCGCCGAGCACCCGGACGGTGAAGCGTGACCGCGAACGGCCACGGTTCCGTGCGCCGCAAGGAGGACGGGCGGTTCGTCCGCGGCCGCGGCACGTTCCTCGACGACGTCACCCGGCCCGGCATGCTGCACGGCGCGATCCTGCGCAGCCCGCACGCGCACGCCCGGATCGTCGCGATCGACACCAGTGCCGCCGAGGCGCACCCGAAGGTCCGGGCCGTCATCACCGGCGCGATGCTGGCCGAGCGCGGCATGGCGTGGATGCCGACGCTGTCCCACGACGTCCAGGCCGTGCTGGCCACCGACAAGGTCCGGTTCCAGGGCCAGGAAGTCGCGTTCGTCGTCGCCGAAGACCGGTACGCCGCGAGGGACGCGCTGGAGCTGATCGACGTCGAGTACGAGCCGCTGCCGGTGGTCGCCGACGCGCGGACCGCCCTCGACGCCGATGCCGCGCTGATCCGCGACGACGTCGAAGGCCGTACGGACAACCGGATCTTCGACTGGGAGTGCGGTGACGCCGAGGCGACCGACGACGCCTTCGCGCGCGCGGACGTCGTCGCCACGCAGGACATGCTCTACCCGCGCGTGCACCCGGCGCCGATGGAGACCTGCGGCGCGGTCGCCGAGCTGGACCCGGTCACCGGCAAGCTGACCGTCTGGGCCACCGCGCAGGCGCCGCACGCGCACCGGCTGCTCTACTCGATGATCACCGGCCTGCCCGAGTACAAGATCCGGATCGTCGCCCAGGACATCGGCGGCGGCTTCGGCAACAAGGTGGGCATGTACCCCGGTTACCTGTGCGCGGTCGCGGCCACGATGCGCACCGGGCGGCCGGTCAAGTGGGTCGAGGACCGCTCGGAAAATCTGATGAGCACGTCGTTCGCCCGCGATTACCACATGCACGGCGAGATCGCGGCGACGCGCGACGGGAAGCTGCTCGGCCTGCGCGTGCGGGTGCTGGCCGACCACGGCGCGTTCAACGGCACCGCGCAGCCGTCCAAGTTCCCGGCCGGGTTCTTCCAGGTCTTCACCGGTTCCTACGACCTGCCCGCGGCGCACTGCGCGGTCACCGGCGTCCACACGAACAAGGCGCCCGGCGGCGTGGCGTACGCGTGTTCCTTCCGCATCACCGAAGCCGTGTACCTGGTCGAGCGGATGATGGACGTGCTCGCCTACGACCTCGGCGTCGACCCGGCGGAGCTGCGGGAGCGGAACTTGCTGCGGCCGGGGCAGTTCCCGTACACCTGCGCGACCGGCTGGGAGTACGACTCCGGCGACTATCCCGCGGCTTTGGCGCTGGCCAAGGAGATGGCGGGCTACGACGACCTGCGCCGTGAGCAGAAGGAGAAGCGCGAACGCGGCGAGCTGATGGGCATCGGGCTGAGCTTCTTCACCGAAGCCGTCGGCGCCGGCCCGCGCGAGCACATGGACATCATGGGCCTCGGCATGGCCGACGGCGCCGAGCTGCGCGTGCACCCGAGCGGGTCGGCCGTGCTGCGGCTGTCGTGCATGTCCCAGGGCCAGGGCCACGAGACGACGTTCGCCCAGATCGTCGCGCACGAGCTGGGCATCCCGACCGACGAGGTCGAGGTCGTGCAGGGCGACACCGACGCCACGCCGTTCGGTCTCGGCACCTACGGTTCGCGCTCGACGCCGGTGTCCGGCGCGGCCACCGTGCTGGTCGCGCGGAAGGTGCGGGCACGCGCGCGGCTCGTCGCCTCGGCGATGCTCGAGGTCAGCCCGGACGACCTGGAGTGGGAGCCCGGCCGCTGGTTCGTCCGCGGCGTGCCGGACCAGGGTGCCGCGATGCGCGAGATCGCCCGCGCCGCGCACTCCGACCTGGCGCTGCCCGAAGGCGTCGAAGGCCAGCTCGACGCGTCCTGTGTGTACAACCCGCCGAGCCTGACCTACCCGTTCGGCGCGTACATCTGTGTGGTGGACGTCGATCCCGGCACCGGCCAGGTGCGGGTGCGCCGGTTCGTCGCGGTCGACGACTGCGGCGTGCGGATCAACCCGGCGGTCGTGGCCGGCCAGGTGCACCGCGGCCTCGCCGACGGGATCGGGATGGCGTTGATGGAGCTGATCGCGTTCGACGACGACGGCAACCACCTCGGCGGGTCCTTCATGGACTACCTGCTGCCGACGGCCTTGGAGTGCCCGTCGTGGGAGCTCGGCGAGACGTGCACGCCGTCCCCACATCACCCGATCGGCGCCAAGGGCATCGGCGAATCCGCGACGGTCGGCTCCCCCGCCGCGGTGGTCAACGCCGTCGTCGACGCGCTGCGGCCGTACGGCGTGCGGCACGCGGACATGCCGCTGACGCCGGCGGCGGTGTGGTGCGCGATGCGGGGCCGGCCACTTCGGCCGGACCTGGCGATCACCTGAGGCCGGGCGACGTGGTGTTCGCCCGGCTCGGCACCGTCGTTCACGCAGGAATGCGCTGTGCCGGCGGGAAAGTACCGCGAATCCCCCGCCGTCAGGGTGTAGTCGGTGCCGCCAGGAACCGAGGCGCGGCGTTCCCTCTGCGCGGCCCGGGAAACCACCACGCGGGCCACGATCACGAACCATCCGCCGCGACCTGGATGATCGTCTTGCCGCGGGTGCGCCGGTGGTGGGTGAACGCCTCCGCCGCCTCGGCCAGCGGGCGGACGTCGCCGATCAGGAGGCGGAGGCGGCCGTCCCGCAACCGCTGGGCCAGGTCCGCCAGCCGGGCGCGGTCGGGTTCGACCACGAAGAAGACCGCGCGCCCGTCCTTCGGCGACGCCGTGGGTGGCGCCGCGATGGTCACGAGGGTGCCGCCCGGGCGGACCAGGGCGGCCGATCGCTCGAGGACGTCGCCGCCGATGACGTCGAAGACCACGTCGACCTCACCGGCGTCCGTCCAGGGATCGGTGGCCAGGTCCAGGAAGGCGTGTGCGCCGAGGTCCAGCACGACGTCGCGGTCGGCGGCCCGGCCGGTGCCGATGACGCGGGCGCCGATCTCGCGGGCGAGCTGGACGGCGATCGATCCGACGCCGCCGGCCGCGCCGTGGACCAGGACGGTCTGACCCGTGGTGAGGCCGCCGTGGTCGAAGAGTCCTTGCCACGCCGTCAGTCCGGAGATCGGCAGGGCCGCGGCGACCGGGTAGTCGATGTCCGCGGCCAGCGGGGCGAGGTTGCGCGCCTCCACCGCCGTGTACTCGGCGAGGGAACCGTCGCGGGTCCAGTCGACGAGGCCGAACACCCGCTGGCCGACGGTGAGGCCGGTGGTGCCGTAGCCCAGTTCGGCGACGACTCCGGCCACCTCGTGCCCGGGCACGCTGGGCGTGCGGTCGCGGCCCGCGCGGTCGGTCCAGGTGGCGGGCCAGTCGAGCTCGCCCGGTGTGAAGCCGGCGGCGTGGACGCGCACGATGACGTCGTTTTCGGCGGCGTGGGGGTACGGCAGGTCGGTCAGGGTGGGTCCGGCGTCACGGTCCCGTACGGTGAGGGCGCGCACGGCGGATCAGCTCGGCCACGCCGAAGCGAGGACGCGCTCGACGGTCGTCGTGCGCCGGAAACCGGGGACGAAATGCGCCAGCACATCGGAGTTCACGGTTCCGTTGGTCGTCTCCGGGCGGCTCTTGAGCCCGTCGAGGTAGGTGCTCAGGAAGTCCTTCTTGAACTCGCCCCGCGGGTGCGCGGCGACGATTTCCGCCACCTGATCGGGGTCCAGCCCGTCCAGGCCGAAGCCGAGCACGTCGGTCAGCACGCCGAAGTGCGTGGTGGCGATCTCCGGGCCCATCCGGCCGGGGATGCCCGGGGTCGTGTGCAGGGCGATCGCCGTCCACACCGTTTCCGCGGCCGCCGCGGAGAACCCGTGGTCGAGCAGGAACCGGCGCCCGTGGTCGGCGCCGTCGACCTCGAACCGCTGCTCCGCGGCGGAGAACGGCGTCAGGAGACCGGCGTCGTGGAACATGGCCGCCAGGTAGAGCAGTTCCGGGTCCGGTGCCACGCCGAGCCGGAGCGCGTGGATCCGGCCGAAGAAGTACACGCGGCGGGAGTGGTGGTAGAGCAGCGGGCTGGTCGTCTCCCGGGCGAGCCGGGTCGCCTCGGCGACCGCCGCCGTTTCGGGAACCGCCACCCCCGCGATGATCTCTGACATGGTTGCCGCGCCTTCACTCGTGGTGGCCGGACGGGGTGTCCGGCTCCCATCCTGCCGACCCGCGCCCGCTCGCGACCGTCCCCGGACGGCCAGGAACCCCTCGGATCAGGACACGGACGGCACCATGGTGCCTCGACCCGCCTGGGCGGAAACCCGGTCCGGCGCGGCCTTCTCGGCCGCGGTGGGATCCGGCGTCGCCTAAGCCGGCAACGCCGGGAGCTGCTCGACCGCACGGGCGGTCACGCAGCCAGGCGATCGCCACCGTCGCCATCGCGACGCCGCGGGCGGTCGCGATCTCCTCGACGGCGAGCCCGGCCGCGGAGAAGTACCGGCCGGCGGGCCGCCCCGCCGAAGCTCCGCTTGTCCCGGCGGTGTTTGCCGGTGCGGAGCCCGCCGATCTTGCGGTACTTACCGGTCAGGGAGCCACTGGCCAGCGCGAGGTACAGCACAGCGGCGATACCGCTTCGGTGAGGACGGGCGCGATCTCACGCTCGCCCGGCTGCCGCATCACGAGGTTTGATGCGGCAGCAGGACGGCGTCTCGGACTCGCTGCCGGAGGTGCCGGGCACGAACGCGGAACAGCCGTCCGCGGTGTCGACGACATTGCCGCCGCCCTCCACGAGGCGTCCGGCCGAGCCGGGTCTTCGAAGTCCGTTCGTCCGGTCAGAACAGGGCGATGGGGTTGACCGGGATACCGGTCAGGCCGTGGATGCGCGGCGGGGCGACGGTGAGCAGGAAGCTGTAGCGCTGCAGCTCCGCGCACAGTGCCGCGAGGTCGTCGAGCCCGACCGCGTCGATCAGCGGCATCGCCAGCCGACCCAGCCCGACGCCGTGCAGCGGGGACGGCCCGGCCGGGTCCAGCGGCGGGTTGGCGTCGCCCCGGTCGGGGGCGCAGAGGGCGACCCCGCGGTCGTGCATCCAGCGCACCGCGTCGACGCTGATGCCCGGGGTCGGCGTGCCGGGGACCGGGGTGGCCGGCCAGCCGAGCCGGACGACCAGCGCGTCACCCGGCCGCACTTCGACGCCCTGGCGCCGCTCGGCTTGCTCGAAGTCCTGCGACGTCACCGCGTACCCCGGCGGCAGGGGTCCCTCGACGGCCAGGTCGAGCAGGACGCCGCGCGTCACGATCCCGGCGGCGAACGCCGACGTCGACGCGTGCGTGACCCCGCCGGCGGTCACGACCTCGGCCCGCGGGCGGCCCGGGTAGACCCGGTCGTCGGTCGACCAGTGCGCCAGCGCGTCGAGGTGCGTCGACTTCGCGTGGTGGTTCGTCACCAGCATCACGTCGGCCGCCACGCCCACCCCGGTGTGCGACATCAGCTGCTGCACCGGCGAGACGTCCACCGTCGTGGGTGCGAACGGGCCGCTGACCATCGGGTTCGGCGTGATCGGCAGCGCCAGCGACACCCACCGGCCCGTCCGCACCTCGGTGGCGGCCGTCGCGCGCACCTCGTCGGTGATGAGGTTGAGCGTGCCCAGTTCGTCGCCGGTGCCCCAGCGGCCCCAGTTGTCCGGCAGGTCGGGGTCAGCCGGGTCGGCCATGGAGGGGGCCCTTCTCGTCACGATCACCGGGCGGCGGCCACCGGCCGCCGCGTCGTGATCCACCGTACTCGATCGATCACGGCCGGCGCCGTGCCGCGTCAGGCGTCCTTTGTGGACACCCGGCCGGCGGTGTCGTCCCGGGCCGCCGGGGTTTCGGGTGCACGCCGGGTGAGCACCAGGGGGGCGTCCTCGGTGACGGCCACCGTGTGCTCGGAGTGGGCCGTGCGCGAGCCGTCCGCCGAGCGGATGGTCCAGCCGTCGGGGTCGTAGACGATCTTGTCGGTCGTGCGCGCGAACCACGGTTCGAGCGCGAGGGTCAGGCCCGGCCGGAGCTTCATGCCGCGGCCCGCCTGGCCCTTGTTGGAGACGTGGAGGTCCTCGTGCATGGTGCGGCCGATGCCGTGCCCGCCGAACTCGGTGTTGACCGGGTAGCCGTAGTCGCACGCCACCGCGTAGATCGCCGCCGAGATGTCGCCCAGGCGGTTGCCCGGGCGCGCGACCTCGATCGCCGCCTCCAGCGCTTCCTCGGTGGCGCGGATGATCCGCAGGTCCTCCTCGGCCGGGGTGCCGACGATGACCGTGCGCGCCGAGTCCGCCACCCAGCCGTCGATACCGACCGCGATGTCCGCGCTGAGCACGTCCCCGTCGCGCAGGACGTAGTCGTGGGGCAGGCCGTGCAGGACGGCGTCGTTGACCGAGAGGCAGATGACGTTGCGGAACGGGCCCTTGCCGAAGGACGGCGCGTAGTCCCAGTAGCACGACTCCGCGCCGCGGCGCTCGATCATGCCGCGCACGTGGTGCTCCAGGTCCATGAGGTTGACGCCGACATCGGCGAGCCGGCCGACCTCGGTGAGCACCTCGGCGACAAAACGCCCGGCCACGTGCATGCGCTCGATCTCCGCGGGCGTCTTCAGTTCGATCACGAAAAACCTCACGTCACAGGGGTTGGTATAGTTATACCGGAACCTTAGCACTTGCCGGTATAGTAATACCAGTCCTACCCTCGGGGCATGGTCCGTCAACCGCTCACGCCCGACCAGCTCGAAGCCGGCCGGCGGCTCGGTGTCCTGCTGCGCCACGCGCGCGCCGTCCGCGAGCTCGCGGACGTCGCGCGGGCGGCCGGGATCTCGCCGGAGACGCTGCGCAAGATCGAGACCGGCCGGCTGCCCTCCCCCGGCTTCGGCACGATCGTCCGCCTCGGCGAGGCGCTCGCCATGCCGGTCCAGGAGCTGGCCGCCACCTGGCGCGGCGCCGACCTGGAAGCCGTCTCCTAAGGTCGCGGCTTGTCCGACGCCGGCACGGACTCGCTCGCCGAAGCTCCGGTGTCGGTTCCGCCTCCGCGGTGCCGCAAGCGGTCGTGAGTGTTCAGGGCGGTTAGAACCGCCCTGAACACTCACGACGAGCCGCGGCAGACCGGCTACCGGTGCCTCGCCACGAATTCGCCGACAGCGGAGAGGGCGCGCCGCCGGGCCGCTGTCGGCGAACCTCGGGCGCGCGACACGGGTCGCGGGCTACGGGCGGCGGTAGATCGTGATGGAGTGGCCGACGTCGTCGATCGGCACGCTCGTGTCGATCAGCGCCCGCAACCGGTCGTCCGCCTTGACGATCGCGGAGTCCGACACCGCGAGCAGCCCGCGAACCTGGTCAGGGGGCACGGAAAGCGGGTCGGCGGCGTCGATCCCGTAGGCGGCCGGCACCCCGCTTCCCTTGTACACGAGCCAGATCCGCTCGTGGGGATAGCGCTTCCCGAGCCGGCCCAGGTCCTGGCCCCAGTCGACGTTCGAGTCGTGCAACCGCAGATGGCTCTCCGCCGGTCCGCCGAACGCTTCGTTGGCATACGGCAGGTAGTACGGGAAAGTCCGCACCGAGCTGACCGTGGCGAAGACGACCAGGACCGCCGCCGCGACGTACGCCCACCGCCGGCGTAGCGCGATGACGCCGGCCGCCGCGACGGCCAGGAACATCGGCACGAAGATCGCGTACCGGACGCCGAGGTCACGGCTGCCGGTCATCGCCGCGGCCAGCAGCACGGCCGCCGGAACGAGGACGTACGGTGCCGCCGGGCGCACCCGGGGAACCGCCACCAGCACGGCGGAACCGGCCGACCCGAGCGCCAGCAACCCCAGCGGCGTCTTCACCAGCAGCGCGGCCGGCAGGTAGTACCAGAGCGGGCCGAAATACCGCGTGCCGAACAGGAACCCGCCCCACACCTGGTCTTCGAAGCCGAACTGGAGGTGCACGCCGTCCCGGTACTCCCGGGGCAGCGGCAGCCGGTCGACGAGCACGCGCAGGCCGTGGACGGCCGGCAGGTCCGGCGGCGTCTCCCATTGCAGCCGCGGATCCACGGCGAGATAGGAAAACCAGACCACGGCGGTCGCGATCAGCGTGACACCGGCGACCGCCACGAGCGGTCCGGCGAACCGGCCCGCGTCGAAGTCCCCGGTGCGGCGGGCGCGCCGCACCGACAGCACGGCGAGGAGCAGCACCACCGGCACCGCGGCCAGCGCGCTCATCTTCGTGGCCAGGGCCGCGCCGAGGGCCAGGCCCGCCAGGGGAAGGTAGAACACCGGGCGGCGGCGGGCCCGCCACAACAGCCACACCGACGTCACCACAAAACCGGCCACCGGCACGTCGAGCGTCGCCAGCGACCCGTTCGCGATGACGTCCGGCGACAACGCGTACAGCGCGAGGGCCGTCACCCCGCCGGCCGGGCCGGCCAGATCACGCGCGAACCGGAAGACGACCAGCCCGAACAACAGCGTCAGCACCATCACCGGCAGCCGCGCCAGCAGCATCAGCCGTCCCGGATCGTTCCCCGACTCGTACAGCACGCGCCGGCCGAGCCGGCTCTGGTCGCCGGCGAAGGCGGGATCGAGGTGCACGTCGGCGAACACGAGCCCGGTCGCGATGATCAGCTTCCCCAGCGGCGGGTGCTCCGGGTTGTAGCGGAGGCTGTGCTGCTGCAGGTAGACCACGGCCGTGCCGACGTAGACGGGCTCGTCGATCGTCGGGGACTGCTCCACGGCCGTCGTGAGCATCGCGACGGCCAGCTCGGCCAGGAGCGCGACCACGACGAGCGCGAACGCCCACCGCGCGAACCGGCCCCGCGGCGGGTGCTCCGGGGTCACCTCGGCCGCGCCCGGCGGCCGGCGCGGTGAGGACGACGCCCGAAAGTCCTCCCGCGCCGGAGAACCAGCCCGCGGCTCGGCCGTCACACGATCCAGCTTGCCACGCCCGACCCGCCCGCCGGGCTCAGGACTTCCGCTGGTCTCCGGTGAACATGTCCAGCAGGCTCTGCGGGAGTTCGCCGTCGAACAGGCTTTCCATGAGCGCGGCGTCGTCGAGCGGGGTGGCGGTGCGGGTGAACATGGCTTCCTCGTACTCCGCGAGCGCGGCTTCGACGTCGCCGGGGTGGGCCGCCAGGGCCTGGCCGAGCTCGGCACCGTCCAGCATCGCCAGGTTGGCGCCTTCGCCGTTCGGGGCCGTGACGTGCGCGGCGTCACCGACGAGGGTGACACCGGGCAGGCGGTCCCAGCGGTGCCCGATCGGCAAGGCGTAGTGCGGGCGGAAGACCGGCGCGGTGTCGGCGTCGGTGATCAGCGCCGTGAGCTCCGGGGCCCAGCCGTCGAACTCCCGCGCGATCCGCGCGGTGACCGCGGCCGGATCGTCGAAGTCGAGCGCGGCGAACCAGTCCAGCGACTCCGTGAGGGCGATGTAGGCGTGCAGGGTGTCGCCGGTTTCCCGGTGGGCGCTGATCGCCCGGTCCGGGGTGGGCCCGTTCGCCGCCAGGGACCCGCCGCCGACCGCCTTCGCCGTGGCGGGGTGCCGGGTGTCGGCGTCGTGGAGGTAGGTCTCGATGAACGCCGTGCCGTCGTACTCGGGCACGGCGCCGGTGACCAGCGACCGGACCCGCGACCACGTGCCGTCCGCGCCGACCAGCAGGTCCGCGCCGACGGTGGAGCCGTCGGCGAAGGTCACCTCGTAGCCGCCTTCGGCGCGGGTCCGGGTGCCGCTCACCTTGTGGCCCCACCGGACCGTGCCGTCCGGGAGCCCGTCGAGCAGCAGCCGGCGCAGCTCGCCGCGCTGCACCTCGGGGCGGCCACCCGTGCCGTCATCGACCTTCTCGAACAGGAGGTTCCCCTGGTGGTCGAGGATCCGCATCGCCTGCCGGCCCTCCAGCACCAGCCCCTGGAACGCCTCCGTCAGGCCGGCCGCCTCGACGGCGAGCAGCCCGTTGTAGTCGTGGATGTCGAGCATCCCGCCCTGCATCCGCGCCATCGGCGACGGCTCGGCCTCGTAGACCGTGGACGCGATGCCGTGGACGTGCAGGACCCGGGCGAGGGTGAGGCCGCCGAGTCCGGCACCGGTGATCGTGACTGGGGTGTTCATGGGTGGCTCCTTCGCCGTTCGCGGCCGCCGGGTGAACCCGGGCGCGGCCGCCGTTGGAATTACGTTCCAAGATTGACGAGGACCACTGGCACGGGACGCACACGGCGCTGGCACGGGTCTGGCGCGCCCGCATCGCACGCCGTCAGCGCCGTGAGCGCCGTGAGTCGACGCCGTCAGGGCCGTGTGTCGACGCCCGTCACCGCGAACCCGCGGCCATCAGCGTCGCGGCGAGGGGTTCGAGCTCGGCGACCAGCTCGTCGAGCTCGGCGGGGGAAAGCGCGTCGTACGGCGGGGCGGCGAGCTCGTCGGTGAGGGCTTCGATGCGGCGCTTGGTCTCGCGGCCGGCGTCGGTGAACCAGCCGTCGGCGTCGACGAGCCCGCGCTCGCGCAAACCGGCCATCACCTCGGCCAGCCGCTCCTTCGGCAGGTGGTGGATGCGCCCGAACGACTCCGGCGGGTGAATACCGAGGTCCAGCGCGCTGAGCACGTGCGACTCCGTGCCGCCGATGCCCGCGCCGACCAGCGCGGCGATGTGCCCGTCACCGCGGTGCTCGCGCAGCACGGTCGCGGAGTGCCACAGCCGGGCCACGGGGTCGCCCGGCACCGGCAGGGTGCGCATCCCGGCGTACATCATCCGGCCCTCGGTGGGCGCGCTCGTGGCGGCCTTGGTGGTCAGGTCGGCGGCGCGCGCCAGGCCCGGGGAGCCGGCCACCTCGTCGCCGAGGATCCGGCGCAGGGAGGCCGCGCTGCCCCGCTCCCGCGCGGCGACGGACGCCTCGGGCGGGATCGTCTCCCATGCGCTCGGGATGTGCCGCGCGGCCTCGCCGTCGGCGAAGTTGTAGAACGCCGCGTGCACGACCTGCGCCGGCACCCGTCCCAGCGCCGCGGCGCGGCCGGCGAAGTAGCCGTCCCAGTAGGTGCGGTGGCCGAGCGCGGCCTGCTCCTCGTTGCACTCGTCGGCGCAGAAGGTGACCAGGCAGATCGGCTCGAGGAGCTCGAACATCCGGCGGGCGGTGGAGGTCATGGCGGCGTCCTTTCCAGGGGGTGACACGAGCCGGCAGTGCGTACCCCGCCGGCCCCGGGACCGGTCCCTCGCGGGCAGCCCACCCCTGCTACGAACACCGCCTCGCGGATCCGACACCGCGTCCCGGATTTCTTCGAAGAACTTTTCCGGGACGCTCAGCGCGACTTCGCGCGCAGGTGCAGCCGCTCCCCCTGCTTGCCGAACAGGCTCAGGATCTCCGCGGGCCGGCCGTCGACCGCCCCGAACCAGTGCGGCAGCCGCGTGTCGAACTCCGCGGCCTCGCCCGGGCCCAGCGTCATGTCGCGGTCGGCCAGGACCAGCCGGAGCCGGCCCGAGAGCACGTACAGCCACTCGTACCCCTCGTGGACCTGCGGGTCCGGCTCGCCCGTCTCGGGCTCGAGGATCATCTTGAACGCCTGGGGCGCGCCCGGCTGGCGGGTCAGCGGGAGCACCGTCATGGTCGCGCCGTTGTGCCGCGGGATGCGCCGCGCCGTCAGGCGGACGCGCGGGTCGCCGACCTCCGGGGCGCCGACCAGCTCGTCCAGCGGGACCTGGTGGGCCTGGGCGATCGGCAGCAGCAGCTCCAGGCTCGGCTTCCGCTGGCCGGCCTCCAGGCGCGACAGCGTGCTCTTCGAGATGCCCGTCGCCTCCGAGAGGTCGGCGAGGGTGACCCGCCGCTGGGTGCGGACCCGCTTGAGCCGCGGGCCCACCTCGGCCAGTGCCTGGTTGATCGCGTCCGTCATGCCCTCCAGGAAACCCCTTCGTCCCGGAAACGGCAACATTTGTTGTCGGATTCGCGACGCCGGGGTCATGGTGGCCGCATGACCGAGAACAGCAGTTACGACGTAGTGGTGGTGGGTGGCGGGGCCGCGGGCCTCAACGCCGCCCTGATGCTCGGCCGGGCGCGGCGGCGCGTCGCGGTCGTCGACGGCGGCGCGCCGCGCAACGCCCCCGCCGCCCACATGCACGGCTTCCTGTCCCGGGACGGGCTGCCGCCGGCCGAGCTCCTCAAGATCGGCCGCGAAGAGCTCCTGGGTTACGGCGTCGACCTCATCGACGACGACGTCGAGCGCATCGAGCCCGGGTTCACGCTGCGCCTGGCCGGCGGCCGCGAGCTGAGCGCGCGGCGCGTCCTGTGGGCCACCGGCGTCCACGACGACCTCCCGGACCTCCCGGGCCTGCGCGAAAGCTGGGGCACCGACGCGGTGACCTGCCCCTACTGCCACGGTTACGAGGTCCGCGACCAGCCGCTCGGCGTGCTCGGCACCGAAGCCGCGAGCGTCGAGCACGCGCTGCTCGTCCGCCAGTGGTCGCCGGACGTCGTCTACTTCGCCCACACCGCGCCGCCGTCCGACGCGGACCGCGAACGGCTCGACGCGCGGGGCATCCGGGTCGTCGACGGCACCGTGACCGCGGTGCGGCGCGAGCAAGGCGCGATGACCGGCGTCGAACTGGGCGGCCGGTTCGTGCCGCGGGTGGCGCTGTTCCTCCGCACCCGGACCGTCCCGCACGACGCTCAGCTGCGAGAACTCGGCTGTGCGGTGGAGGCCGACGTCGTCGAGGTCGACCCCGGCGGGCAGACGAGCGTCCCCGGCGTGTGGGCGGCCGGCAACGTCGTGGACGCGCGGGCCACCGTGATCATCGCCGCGGCGCAGGGCGCGGCGGCCGCGGGAATGCTGAACCACGATCTCGTCGCCGAGGACGTCCGCCAGGCCGTCGACGCGTTCGGCGGTTTCACGCCGGCCGCGGAACGCGCCGCCGCGGCCGCGCGCTGACCTGGCGTTCACGGGCCGCGCGTGCCAGGCTCGGCCCGTGCGCCCGACGTTGTACGAGTTCGCCGGCGGTGACCCCGCGTTCCTCGCGCTGGCCGCCGCCCACCACGAACGCTGCCTGGCCGATCCCGAGCTGAACCACCCGTTCTCCCACCCGGGGCAACACCCGGAGCACGTGGAGCGGCTGGCCTGGTACTGGGCGGAGGTGCTGGGCGGCCCGCCGCGGTTCTCGACCGAGTGCGCGGACCATTCGGCGATGCTCCGGATGCACGCCGGCAACGGTGACATGTCCGACCTCGGCCGCCGGTTCGTCGACTGCTTCGTGCGCGCCGCCGACGACGCGGACCTGCCCGCCGATCCCGAGTTCCGCGCCGCGCTGCGGTCCTACATGGAATGGGCGGTGGCCGAGGTGCTCGCCTACCCGGGCCCGGCCACCGAGGTGCCGGCGGACCTGGCCGTGCCGCGGTGGTCGTGGAACGGGTTGCAGTCCGTGTAACGCCCGGGGCGGCCCCGGCGTCTTGTTGGCAACGACTGGCTGTGGAGGTCCGTCGCAGAGCCGTCCCGGGCGCGTTTCCCCCCAACCCGCCCGGGCCGGTTCGTCCAGCGGACGCCGTGTCCGATACCCGCCGGTCCCGGCGTCGCACCGTGGGCAGACTGGGCGTCATGGCCGACACCTTCACGGGGCTGCTGGACCGGTTTCTGCTCGCCGGCAAGGGTTTCGAGCACCACCTCCGCGCGGTGCCGCCGGACGGCTGGCACGCGCCGACCCCCTGCACCGAGTGGGACGTCCGGCAGCTGGCCAACCACATGACGCGCGGCAACCTCAACTACGTCGGCCTCGTGCACGGCGCCACCCGCGAGGAGTTCCTGGCCCGGCGGGACGCCGACGCGCTCGGCGACGACCCGGTCACGGCGTTCACCGCGTCGGTCACCGCCTGCGCGGACGCGTTCGCCGGGAGCGGCGCGCTGGACCGGGTCGTCGACTACCCGATGGGCAAACTGAGCGGACGGCGGGCGCTGGCCGTGCGGACCGCCGACAGCGTCGTCCACACGTGGGACCTGACCCGCGCCCTCGGCGCCGACGTCACCCTCGACCCGGACCTCGTCGCGTGGGCCGACGACGGCTACGACGCCATCTTCGCCGGGCTGGCGGTGGACCGGTTCTTCGCGGACCCGCCGGCCGGGGCGCCCCCGGCGTCGCGGCAGGACCGGCTGCTCACGCGGTTCGGCCGCGATCCCCGCTGACCGGGCAGCCCAGCCGGTCGGCCAGCTCGGTCAGGGCCTGGCCCAGCGGCCGGTCCACCCGCACCGTCGCGTAGCGGTCGCCGCGGGTCTCGCCGTGGTTGACGATCACCACCGGCTTGCCCGCCTTCGCCGCGTGCCGGACGAACCGCAGGCCGGACATCACGGTCAGGGACGAACCGAGGACGACCAGCGCGTCGGCGTCGTCGACCAGCCGGAAGCACTGCTCGACACGCGGCCGGGGGACGTTCTCGCCGAAGAACACCACGTCGGGTTTGAGCACGCCGGACGCGCAGTCCGCGCACGGCACCGGGCTGAACCGGCGCACGACGTCCTCGGGCAGCTCGACGTCGCCGTCCGGGTTGATCCGGGTCGCGGTGCCCTCGAAGTCCGGGTTGGCCGCGCGCAGCCGCCGGTCCAGCTCGGCGCGCGGGCTGGTGCGGCGGCAGTCGAGGCAGATCACGCGGTCGAGGCTGCCGTGCAGCTCGACGGCGTCGGCGGTGCCCGCCGCCTGGTGCAGCCCGTCGACGTTCTGGGTGATCACGCCGGCGACGTACCCGCCGTCGCGCAGGGCGGTCACCGCACGGTGACCGTCGTTCGGGTCGGCGCGGGCGATCGTGCGCCAGCCGAGGTGACTGCGCGCCCAGTACCGCTGCCGCCCGCCGGCGCTGGTGACGAACTCGTCGTAGGTCATCGGCGTGTGCCGGCGCAGGCTGCCGGACGCGCCGCGGTAGTCGGGGATCCCGGACTCCGTCGACAGCCCGGCGCCGCTGAGCACGGCGACCCGCCGCCGGGAGACGACGTCGGTCAGCTCGTCGAGGCTGGACGTCCGCGGCAGCGGCGCGTCCGCCGAAGTCCAGGTCAAGGTGGGCCGGGTACGCACCGGACCAGCCTACGTGGACTTCCCGGACCCGGGGTCGGCGTAGTGCTCGCCGGGCGCGCGGTTCGTTCCGGCCGAGGGCGTCCGGACGCCCTCGGTGGCGAGTGGGACGGGCGCGCGGGCGCACGTGTGCCTGCACGTGCCGCGACTCCGGGTCGGCGCCGGTGCCGGAAAACCACCCGCCAAGCTTCGGCCGGGTCGATTCCCGGTGAACTTCCCCGGTTCCGTCACGCCTCGTACCAGCGGGAATCGCTCCATGGGCGGGTTTCGTCACCCGGTCCCGGGGCGCAGTCCTCGAAGGTCGGGAAAACCGTCCCCTCGAGGAGGTTGTGATGTTCCGGAAAATGGTGGCCTGCGGGGCGACCGCGGTACTGGCGGCGCTCGTCCCGGGCTGGGCCACGCCCGCGTCGGCGTCCGTCGCGGACCTCTACCCCGCCCAGGTGCTGCAGCTGACCAACAGCAACCGGGTCCAGAACGGCTGCAAGGCGCTCACCAGCGATCCGCAGCTCGCGGTCGCGGCCCAGGCGCACAACGACGAAATGGCGAAGTACCGCTACTTCAGCCACACCGGCCGCAAGGGCGAGGGGCCGGCCGCGCGGATCGTGGACGCGGGGTACCGCTGGGCGCAGTGGGCCGAGAACATCGCCGCCGGGCAGCGCACGCCCACCGCGGTCGTCGACGCGTGGATGCACAGCCCGGTGCACCGGGCCAACATCCTCGACTGCTCGCTGCGCGAGATCGGCATCGGGTACAGCGTCGACTCGGCGAAGAAGGCGTACTGGACGCAGGACTTCGGGACGCCCCGGACGTAGCTCGGCCCAGGACCGGTCCGGTGCCGTCGAACCGGACCGGCAGCGCGGACATCCCGCGCGCCCGGTGGCCGGGCCGCCGGCCGTGGACGTAGCTCCGGTCCCGGCGACGTCCGCGCCGCCGGGACCGTCCACGGTGGACCCCGGGCCCGCGGTCGTGCAGGTGGCCGGCGTCGGTGAACGTCTGCGGGTCCAGGTCGCCGCGGCCGGAAGACGCGATGTCCACAATAGACTTCGCCGGGTCATCCCCGGCTCTCGAACATCGGTTCCGCCATGATCGACGCCGGCACCACCGACGGTCCGCGACCGGGCGCACGCACCCCGCGTCCCCGAGCCGGGACCGGCGGTGACGAAATCGCGGCCGTCTCCCACTTTCCATCGGACCCGCCCGCGGATCGCGTAGTCTCCTCACGCCTGGTGACCCGAGTGGAGGAAGACGTGAGCTGGCAGTTCGGGCCCTACCGGGTGGAGACCCTGATCGCCCGCGGCGGGATGGGCGAGGTGCTGCGGGCCTACGACACGCGCCACGACCGCGTCGTGGCGCTGAAGCTGCTCGCCCCGGAGTACGCCACCGACCGGGACTTCCAGGAGCGGTTCCGGCGCGAGGCGCACGCCGTGGCGCGGCTGCGCGAGCCGCACGTCATCCCGATCCACGCCTACGGCGAGATCGACGGGCGGCTCTACCTCGACATGCGCCTGGTCGAAGGCGACGACCTCGGCACCCGGCTCACCGCCGGCGGGCCGCTCCCGCCGGCCGACGCCGTCGACGTCATCGGACAGGTCGCGCAGGCCCTGGCCGCCGCGCACGCCGAAGGACTGGTGCACCGGGACGTCAAGCCGTCGAACGTGCTGGTCGGCCCGACCGGCTTCGCCTACCTCGTGGACTTCGGCATCGCCCGCGCGGCCGGGCCCGCCACCGGGCTCACCGCGACCGGCGGCGCCGTCGGGACCCTCGACTACATGGCGCCGGAACGGTTCGCCGACGCGCCCGCCGACCACCGCGTCGACGTCTACTCGCTGGCCTGCGTGCTGCACCAGTGCCTGACCGGCAGCAAGCCGTTCGCGGCGACGACGGCCGCGTCGCTCATCGGCGCCCACCTGCACCAGCCGCCGCCCCGGCCCAGCACGCTGCGGCCCGGCCTGCCCGCGGCGTTCGACGACGTCGTCGCGCGGGGCATGGCGAAGGACCCGGCCGAGCGCTTCGGGAGCGTCACGGAGCTGGCCGGCGCGGCGCGGGCCGCGCTCGGCGGCACCGGCCCGGTCGCCGCCGCGCCCCCGACCCGCCAGGCGACGCACCTCGCGCCCCCGCCGCCGCCCGCGACGGTCGTGCGGCGGAGTGCGAAGGCGCCGTGGCTGGTCGCCGGGGTCGCGCTGCTGGCCCTGGTGGCCGTCGCCGCGTGGTTCCTGGTCGACAAGTCGTCGTCGCGGGCCGGGGCGACACCCGGTCCGTCGGCACCGCCCACCGCCGCCTCTCCGACCACCAGCTCCCCGTCGAGCGCGCCGCCGGTGACCGCTCAGGTGACGACCACGCAGGTGACCGTCCGGACGTCGATCGTCAGCGGCGCCGACCTCGGGCTGACGACCCCGCTGAGCACACCCGCGTGCGACGGCTCCTACGTCGTCGTCCTCGGCTCGGCCATCACGCCGGCCCGCTACCGCGCCGACGTCCAGCAGTTCCTGACCGCCCACCCCGGCGCGCACTACCTGCACACGCCGAGCACCGGCTGCGGCTCGCTGCGGCAGCAGGTGAACGGCGCCGACGTCTACGCCGTCTTCGACGGGCCGTTCGCCACCGAGGAAAGCGCGTGCGCGCGGCGCGCCGGCGCCGCCTACGTCAAGCGGCTCGACAACACGACGCCACCGGCCACGGTCGTCACCTGCTGACGAACGGGCCGTCCCAGACCGACTCGGCGTCCACAAAGGACTGAAGCAGCGTGGTCAGCTGGGCGTCGCCGCGGGCGTTGAGCTCTTCGGAGGCGATCCGCCGGGCGACGCCGGCGAGGAAGTCGGCGACCTGGACGCGGGCGTCGGACCGCGAGTCGACGAACCGCACGCCCGCCAGCCGGGCGCCGAGCGTGGCCTTGAGCTGCAGCACACGCTCGGCGGTCAGCGCGAGCTGCTCGTCGTGGACCACGGCGACCGGGGTGCCCGCGGCGCTCCAGTGCCGGATCGTGTGGCGCACCGCGGGCACCAGCGGATCCAGCACGGGCACGAAGCCCGGGTCGGCCAGCCGCGCCCGGTAGGCGGCGACGCGCTCGGCGCCGTCGCGGAACCGGCCCATGATCTCGCCGGCTTCGCCCGGGGCCGCGGCGAGCTCACCAACCAGCGCGAAGAACTCGGCGGGCGACGTCGTGACGCCGCGGCGCGGGTTGAGCCGCAGCACGCTGGTGAAGGCCGCGAGGAAGAAGTCCCAGCGGGCACCGAACGCGGCCGGGCCTTCGCGGTGGAGAGTGCGCGCCATGGTGTCGGTGCCCTGCTCGGCCAGCACGGTGACCGCGGCGCGCACGGCGAACAGGGTCTTGTCGGTCAGGTGCACGTGCCCGCGGCCGGCCAGCGGGCCCGCCGGGTCGAGCAGCCATTCGAGCACCGGCCGGTGCTTGGCGCGCAGCAGGTGGTTCGCCTTGTACTCCTCGGCGGGCGACCCGATGCGGCGCCGGATCTCCCGCACGCAGGCCTCGGCGGCGTCCGGCGACATCCGGATCCCGGCGTGGACGAAGACGTCCGTCTCGCCGCCGACGAGGTTCTCGCCCTCCGAACCCGACTCGTCGCAGGCGATCTCGACCGGGGGCACCCGCCCGATGGTGCCAGACGGACCGGACCGCGGCGAGTTCATTACCTGCGATGATGCGTCCCGGTCACGGTTGGGCGACGGCGGCTAACGTCGGTGCGCCGTCCGGAGACTGGACGAGCAGGTGTTGGGAGGCGCGGATGGCCACGGACCACGGGCCGGCCCGGTTCGCCCTGGCGGCGGCCGTGGTCGCGCTGCTGCTGGGGGCCGCCGGGGTGCTGGTGCAGCAGCGGCTGGCCGGCGGCGGGGACGCGTCCGAGGTGACCGGGGCCGCCGGCGCGACGCTCACCGCCGGCGGCGTCGAGGTCGACGTGCCCGCGGGCGCCGTCCTGGCCGGCACCCGGTTGTCCGCCCACGCCGCGCCGGAGCCGGGCGCACTGACCCCGGTGGCGCGCCGGGCCGGCGGCGGCGCCGAACTGACCTTCGACGCCGGGGTGCGGCCGCGGCTGCCGATCCGGGTGCGGATCGCGGTGCCCGCCGCGCCGCCGCCCGGGTTCGCGCCCGTCGTCGTCACCGCGGACGGGACGCGCCTCGCACTCGCCACCTACGACGCCCGGAGCGGCCGGATCGTCGCGGACCTGGCACCGGCCGGGGCGTTCTGGGGCGGGCTGCTCGACTTCGCCGCGCTGGGCCGCGACGTCGGCCGGGCGGCCGCGGACCCGCCGCCGACGTGCCTCGGGCGCGCGGCGAGCACAGCCGGCGTCACCGTCGAGCTGGGCGGGACGGCCGACGCGCGGTCGCCGGTCGGGGCGTGCGTGACCGAGGACGGCGGTGGCGCGAGCGTCACCCTGACGTCGAACGCGCGGGTGCCGTACCGGATCGTCCTGCCGCCGGGCTGGCCGGAACCGAGCAGCCGCACGGCGGCGCCGAGCACCGCGACCGTCCAGCTGTTCCCGCAGCCCCGGCTGCACGACCTGCTCTGGCCCGGCGCCGGCGTGACCTACCACGTCCCGGTCGACCGCCTGCCGGCGAGCATCCGCGGCCAGGCCGACCCCGGTCCCTACCTCGGGCTGGCCCTGGCCTGGACGGCCCACCGCGCGGCGGCGCTCTTCGGCATGGCCCTCGCGAGGCCCGGCGAGCTCGAACAGGACCCCGCCGTCCTGGCGTGCGCGGCGGACGCGGGCGCGGCGCACTACACCGCCGACCGGCCGTTCGCCCAGGTCGCGGCGGACGTCTGGGCCGCGCTGGCGCCGTGCGGCATGGCGGACGCCGGCGCGTTGCACAGCTTCCTGGGCACCGGGATCGCCCCGGTGACCGCCTGGCTGGCCGGCGCTGGGACCGGCCCCGGCTTCGAGGTCCCGCTGACCGCGAGCCAGGGCACCGAGCGCTTCACGCAGACCGTCGCGTACCGGCCGTGGACGGGCACGCGCGTCGCGTCGGGCATCCGGACGACGGCCGCGACCGGCGCCTGCCAGGCGGCGTCCACGGTGTCCGGCCGGCACGACGCCTACCGCTGCACGGCCAAGGCCAAGGTGTACGACCCGTGTTTCGCCGCCACGGCGCCGACCGCGCGGCACCAGGTCGTCTGCCCCGCCACCGCGACGAGGGCCGTGCTGCTGACCTACACGGGCGCCCTGCCGTCCCCCGCCCAAGCGGACGGGACAGCGAACCCGTTCCTGCTCGCCCTGGACGGCGGCCCGCAATGCCTCGCCATCACCGGCGGCGCGCCCCCGGTCGCCGGCCTGGACGCCCGGTTCGCGTGCGGCGCCGAGACGTTCCTCTACGGCGAACCGGACCCGGCGAATCCCTTGTGGACGGTCCAGGCCGCGGACCGGGCACCACCCCTGCGGCCGATGACGATCGCGAAGGCCTACGCCTAGGGTCCGCAGCAAGGCGGTGGCATGGACAACTCCAGTCCACGCAGGAGTAACACAGGCCGGGCATCGGCGGCATCGCCGTGAAGCATCGCTGATCTTCCGCCCCCCGCCGCGCATCGGCACCGCCGGCCCGCGACCGGACGGAGCGCACCACCTCCGCCCGTACCGCCCGGGGCCGGCGACTCGGGCGTCCGCGCCGACCGAGCAGCCCGCCGCGGCCATCGACCAGCCGACCACCTACCCGTCCAGCACGCCGCCGCCGCCGACCAGCACGAGCCGCAACGACGAAACGAGCACGGTGGAGGCGGCCGCACAGTTCTCGCCGCAGGTGGAGATGGCCCGCGACAAGGCATAGAGCTACCTCGGTTTCAGCGCGTTCTCACGCAACGGCCTGATTCGGCAGCTGTCCTCGGACGCTGGTGAAGGTTTTCCGAAAGCCGTGGCCACCGAAGCCGTGGACAGCCTGTAGGTCGACTGGAACGCGCAGGCCGTCAAGTCGGCCGAGAGCTGCCGGTGAGGGCTGCACCAAGGCGCAGGCCGCCTACGGAGCCGGCCGGACCGACGCGTGCAAGTGAAGCCGAGCGCCTGATCCCGTCGTGGCCGGTCCGCAGAAGCCTGCCGGCGAGATCAGGCCAGGGTGATCTTGCCGCCCGTGACCGTGACCGCCTTCTTCTCGAGCGGCCGGGTCGCCGGGCCCGTGGCGACCGAGCCGTCGGCGATCTTGAATTTGCTGCCGTGGCAGGGGCAGTTGATGGTGCCGTCCGCGACGGCGTCGACCGCGCAGCCCTGGTGGGTGCAGATCGCCGAGAACGCGGCGTACGTTCCCGCCGCGGGCTGGGTCACCACCACCTGCTTGTCGGCGAACACCTTTCCGCCGCCGACCGGGACGTCGCCCGCCGCGCCGAGTTCGGTGCCGCCGCCCGCGGCGGGTGGCGGTGCGGCCGTCCCGCTCGTGCCGCCGTAGGTGCTGCAGCCGGCCGCCAGCCCGGCGCCCAGCACCGCGAGCGCCGTCCGGCGCGCCAGCACCGGGTCCGTGGATTCGTCGCGCACGTGCGTCCCCCTAGAAGGTCAAGCCGGATTGGGTGAAGAACCAGAGTGACGCGCTGAGCCAGAGCCCGACCAGCGCGGTGAAGACCAGCCCGCCGACGACCGGGAGCGACCAGCCGGGCGCGCCGTCCTTGCTCAGCAGCAACATCTTCACGACGAAGATGCCGTAGAAGAAGCAGCCCAGCAAGGAATGCAGCAGCACGCGGGTGTCGAACGACTGGAACCCGAGCGCGTACAGGCAGTGCAGCGCCACCGGGATCGACACCAGGAACGCCAGCCGGCCCGACCAGCGGTGCACCGGCGAGACCCACGCGGGCGCGGTGCGGCCGAGCTTGCCGTACATCACCAGCGCCGTGACCAGCTGCACGACGGCCAGCAGGACGACGACCGTCGCGAGCCACGCCTTCACCGACTGCGGGCTCGAGAAGCCCGCGACGTTCACCGCCACACCGGTCGGCGTATGCAGGTTGCCGTAGACGCCGAGCGCCACCGCGACGACGGCACCGACGGCCAGCGGCACGAGGAGCGCGGTCCCGGCCCGGTTGTCCGCTGCGGGCGCGGTCACTGGAAGTCACCCGCGATCCCGCTGATCGCTTCGGCGGTCACCGGGGCGCCGTCGACCGTCGCGGTCCCGGCCGCCGGGTCGAGGGCCGGCGCGGCGATCGACTGCTGGTCGTCGTCGGTGGTGAGGATGCCGACCTGGCTGCCGTCGGGCTGGACGATCCAGCCGACCTTCGCGCCCTTGCCCTTCACCTTCGGCGTCGCGCGGTAGAGCCCAGCGGGTTTTTTCGCCGGGGCCGCGGTGAACCGCCACGACTTGCCGCCCGCGGTGACCGAGCCGGTCACGGCCGCGGCGTCGTAACTGCCGGCGAGGCTCGCGCCCTTGGTGCCCTTGAGGTCCAGCTTCCCGCCGACGGTCACGCCCTGCAGCCAGGCTTCGACCTTCTTGCCGTCGCAGACGTAGGCGATCGCGTGGCCGTCGCGGACCGACACCGCGACGGACGCGCCGCCGCCGTCGACGTGCCCGGCGTAGTCGGCCCGCGCGGGCGCGTCGACCGTCTTGGCCGGCTGGGTCGTTGGTGACTGTGTCGTTGGTGTCGGCTGTGCCGTGGGCGGTGCGCCCGCGGCGTTCGCGGCGCCGGCCACCGGCGGCGCGCCGCCGGTCCCCGTCGCCAAGTTGGCCATCCCGATCCCACCGGCGAGCGCGACGCCCGCGAGCAGGGTGAACAACGGTCCCGGATGTTTCATGATCGTCCCCGCATTCCCTCTCCACCACCGTGCCCTTGACACGGACGTCGGAGCGGAGCGGCTCAACGCTACGCGAGGAAAAGAGCTATCGCTTAGCCTCTGCAAGTGGTCGGCGCGCGTGGTTGACTGGCGCCATGCTGCCCTGGGACGGCGACCTCGCCGGCCGGCTCGACCGGCACACCGTGAACTCCGCGCTGCTGCGCGGCAATCCGCTCGGCGACCCGCACGAGCGGCCGCTGTGGGTGTACGTCCCACCGGGCTACGACGACTCCGCCGAACGCTACCCGGCGGTGTACGTCATCCAGGGCTACACCGGGCACCTCGCGATGTGGGCCAACCGCACGGCGTTCCGGCAGCCGTTCCCCGAGACGGCCGACGCGGTCTTCGCCGGCGGGGCGCCGGGTTGCGTCGTGGTGTACGTCGACGCGTGGACCGCTTACGGGGGCTCGCAGTTCGTCGACTCGCCCGGCACGGGGCGGTACCACTCGTACCTGTGCGACGAGATCGTGCCGTGGGTCGACGAGCACTACCGCACCATCCCGGACCGCGAATCCCGCGCGATCACGGGTAAGTCGTCGGGCGGTTTCGGGGCGATGATCACGCCGATGCTGCGCCCGGACCTGTTCGGCGCGCTGGCCACCCACGCGGGCGACACGCTGTACGAACTCTGCTACGTCCCGGACTTCGGCGACGCGGTGCGTGCCCTGCGCGGCTACGACCGGGACATCCAGGCGTGGTGGGCGGACTTCCGCGCCCGCCCGGCGTTCACCAAGCCGGAGGACGCGAACCTGCTGCAGCTGATCGGCGTCTCCGCCTGCTTCTCCCCCGGCGAAGACGGCCGGCCGGAGCTGCCCTTCGACCCCGCGACCGGCGTGCTGCGCCCGGAGACGTGGCAGCGCTGGCTCGACTGGGACCCGGTCCGGATGGCGCCCGGCCACGCCGACGCGCTCCGCTCGTTGCGCGCGGTCTGGATCGACGCGGGCACGCGCGACGAGTACTACCTCGACGTCGGCGCGCAGGCGTTCCGCGACCAGCTGGCGAAGGCGGGCGTCCCGGACGGGAAGGTGCACTTCGAGCTGTTCGACGCGGGCCACGCCGCGATCGACTACCGCTACCCGCTTTCGCTGGCCTGGCTGGCGGAACGGCTGGCTCGCTGACACCTCGTGAGTGTTCAGGGCGGTTCTAACCGCCCTGAACACTCACGACCGCCTCCGCCGCTAGGCTCGGGTGATGGTGACCGAGACCGACCTGGTCCTGCCCGACGGGCGGACTTTGCACGTCTACGACACGGGCACGCCCGCCCGGCTCACCGTCGTCTGGCACCACGGCACACCCAACCTCGGCACGCCACCCCCGCCGCTGGTCCAGGCGCGCCGGGACGTCCGCTGGGTGTCCTACGACCGGCCCGGCTACGGCAGCTCCACGCCCCTCCCCGGCCGGGACCTCGCGAACGCCGCCGAGTGCACCGCCGCGGTCGCCGACGCGCTGGGGATCGGCGAATTCGCCGTCGTGGGGCACTCCGGCGGTGGGGCGCACGCCCTCGCCTGCGGCGCGCTCCTGCCGGCGCGTGTCCTCGCCGTCGTCAGCGTCTCCGCCATGGCGCCCTTCGACGCCGCGGGGCTCGACTGGTTCGGCGGCATGGCCCCGGCGAGCGAGGCCTCCCTGCGTGCCGCCACCGAAGGCCGGGCCACCAAGGAAAAGTACGAGGCCGCCGCCGAGTTCGATCCCGATGTCTTCACCGACGCGGACATGGCCGCGCTGAACGGTTCGCAGGCGTGGCTGAACGACGTCGTGGGGCCGGCGCTGGCGGCCGGGCCGGGGGCGCTGATCGACGACGACCTCGCCTACGTCACGCCTTGGGGCTGCGACCCGGCGCTGATCACCGCTCCGCTGCTCTTGATGCACGGCGAACGCGACCGGATGATCCCCGCGTCGCACGGCGTGTGGCTCGCCGCGCACTGCCCCACCGCCGAGTTCCGGCCGCACCCGGCCGACGGGCACCTCTCGGTGCTCGACCACGCCGCCGACGCCCTCGAGTGGCTCGCGCACCGCTGATCAGGACACCAGCGCCAGCGAGGCGACCACTGGCGCCAGGTACATCAGCGGGAAAGCCAAGTGCGCGTACGACTTCGCCCGCGCGACCGTGATGACGGCGCCGGTGAAGTAGAGCACCAGGCCGATTCCGGCGGCGACCCCGATCACCGGGACGACCAGGCCCGCGATCAGGCCCGCCGCGCCGGCGGCCTTGGCCGTGCCGAGCCACGGCCACCACGAGCGGGGCACGCCGTACTCGGCGAGCGGCTCCACGACCCACTTCGCGCGGGTGAAGACCGAGTAGGCCGAGAACCCGGCCATGGCGGCACCGACGATGCTGACGATCAGGTAGGCGGTGGACATCGGGACTCCTCAAGGGTTTCCGGCCCCCGGGATTCGGGGTCCGTCACCTGCTCGACTCCCGGCGCCGCGTCCGTGTGACAGCCTTCGAGGTGACCGTGGTCACGTCTTGAGGGCGGTTCTCCCCTCCCGCCGGACGCCGCCGGAGAGCACGCTGGAGCGATGTTCGTGCTGCGCCTTCTCGGCACCCTCTTCTGGTTCGGCGTCCCGGCCGCCTTCCTCACCTACGCCGTCCACGACCTCGACGTCCGGGACGCGCCGACCTACAGCATCGAGGGCACGGTCGTCGGGCACCGGCAGCAGTACCACGAAGGGACGCAGGACTCGCCCGGGTACACGACCTACTTCATCACCGTCCGCAGCGCGACCGAGGACTTCGAGTTCGGCGACCAGCAGCAGGACCTGGACACCGAACCGGGCACGCTGGTCGTGGTGCAGGTGTCGAAGACGACGGACGAGATCGTGTCCGTGCGCAAGAACGGCGCGGTCGTGGATCTGCGCAACACCGTGGGCGACGACGTCGGCATCATCGTGTTCGCCTCGATCGGTCTCCTCATCGCCCTCGTGCGCGAATTCGCGCTGGAGGACTACGACATCCCGCGGTGGCTGGGTTTCCTCGTCGGCCTGCTCGCCGCGGGTGGCGGCGTGTACGTGGCCTTCCTGCTGATGTGAGTCAGCTCCCGGACAACGGCAGCCGCAGGACCACCTCCCCGTGGTCGATCTCGCCGGTCGGCCGGAACCCGAACCGCCGGTAGAACGGCCCCGGCCCGTCCTCGTCCGGCTGGTGACTGGTGAGCAGCTCGGTGCCGCCGTCCGCGCGCACGAGATCGGCGACGAGGGTGAGCACCGCGCGGCCGTAGCCGTGGCGCTGGTACCGCGCGTCGATCAGCAGCCGCCACAGGAAGTACGGCCCGAGGACGCCCGGCCGCCCGGGCGGCACGTTCCAGCTGAGCATGACGAACCCGACCGGCTCGGCACCGGCGTAGACGGCCCGGTACCAGGGTTCGCCCTCCGGGGTCGTCGCCGCGTCCTCCAGGGATCGCGCCACCGACGCGACGAACCGCTGCTGCCCGGGCTCCACGCGCAACGCGCGCACGGCGTCCCGGTTCGCGTCGGTGATCTCGACCAGCCGCACCGCGTCCGTCATGCCGGGAACACCGGGACCCACAGCTCGATGACGTCGTTCCGGCGGTAGAACTCGACGAGCGGGCGGGAGTGGTCGACCGGGCCGGCTCCTTCGAGTTCCACCATCCCGGGCCCGATCTTCCCGAAGATGCCGGGTGGCTCCCCGGTCAGGTTCCCGCGCAGGTACCAGCCGCCCGGGAGCACCCCGGTCGTCAGCCCGAGTTCCTCCGGCCGGTCGTCGTCCTTGACCGGCGTGCAAGCCGTGTACGTGTTCGCCTCGACGTCGGCCCGGCCGTACATCTTGCGGCCGCGCAGCCCGACGAGCCGCTCGAACGAGGGCCAGAGTTCCTGGATGCTCGGCAGTTCGTCGGCGGTGGTCCGCTCCATGACCGCGACGTCCGGCCGGTGGATGCGGGTGGGTGGCGCCTGCAGGACCGAAGTCGTCATGGCAGTCATGAAACCACGCGGCACCGACGGTTTCCGGCGCTCACGACGACGGCAGGCCGACCTCGTCCGGCGTCCGGTCCGGGCGCAGGCCGCGCCACGACGTGTGCCGCAGCCGCCGGTCCGGGGTGATCCGCCGGTAGACGACCTCGCCGACCAGCGACGGTTCGACCCAGTGGGCGCCGCGGGCGCGATCACGCGGGACCTCCGTGTCGAACGGGCTCGCCGGGCGGGCCAGCGGCGCGAGCACCGCGCTGAGGTGGTCGAGCGCGTCGTCGGTGAAGCCGGTGCCGACGTCGCCGAGGTAGACCAGGGCACCGTCGTCGTCGTACGCGCCCAGCAGGAGGGCGCCCAGGGTGCCCGAGCGGCGGCCGGCGCCGGGCCGCCAGCCGCCGACGATCACCTCGTGCGTGTGGGTCAGCGCGCGCTTGGTCCACAACGGCGATCGCGCGCCGGGCAGGTACGGCGCGTCCAGGCGCTTCGCGACGACGCCTTCGATGCCGTGCTCGGCCGCCGTCGCCAGCAGCTGCGCGGGGGTGAGGTCGGCGCGGGTGTACCAGGGCGGCACGACGATCCGGCCGTCGGCGGGCCGGACCAGCTCGGCCAGCAGCTCGCGCCGCTGGGCGTAGGGCAGGTTCAGCAGCGACCGGTCGTCGAGCCGCAGCAGGTCGAAGGCGAAGTAGACGACCGGGACCTCGGCGCGCAGCTTCGGCGTCGGCTCGTACATGGCGCGCCGCTGCATCAGCTCGAACTCCGGCCGCCCGGCCGGGTTCAGCGCGACGACCTCGCCGTCGAGCACCGCGGCCCGGCCGCCGAGCGCGGGCCCGAAGACGTCGCCCAGCTCGGGGTAGCGGGCCGTGTGGTCGCTGCCGCTGCGGCTGGTGATCCGGGTTTCGCCGCTGTCGGCGACCCGCACGCAGCCGCGGAAGCCGTCCCACTTCCACTCGTAGCCGTGCTGGTCGTCGTCCGGGAGGTCCCCGTCGACGGCCAGCATCGGCGAAACCGCGTCCGGCACCGTCCCCGCCATGCCGTCCAGTGTGGAGGATGGGGCCCGGTCGTGCCAGGCACCCGGCCGCGACGGCCGGCACGGCGACCGGAGTGCCGGCCGTCGCGAGCGTGGCCGCGGCTAGCCGGTCGGCAGCAGCGGCAGCAGGTCCTGGTGGCTGCCGGCGCGGCGCAGCACGGGCGAGCCGAGCCCGTCCGGGGCCAGGTCACCGGCGCGCAGCGCGGCCAGGAACCGCACGATCACCCGGGGTTGCGGCAGGATGTCGGCGCCGCCCAGGTAGGCCAGCACGATCATCTCCTCCCCGCACGCGGCCTCGACCGCGGCCGCCCAGCCGTGCACCTCGTCCCACAGCAGCGCGACGTCGCGCTCGGGGAAGCGCCGCAGCCGCCAGTCGACCGCGAGGTAGGCCGACACCGGGACGTCGACGTCCACGGTGCACGACTCGAGGCCAAAGCCCAGTGCCCGGGCCACCTCGCCGAGGTAGGCGCGCAGGCCGCGCTGGAACCAGAACTCGAGATCGGCGTCGATCAGGCCGGACACCCGTTTCCTTTCCCCTCCTCCGAAGCCGGCCGGGCGCCCTGCCCGGCCGGTCGTGCCGGGATCAGCCGACGGCGGCGAGCGCGTCAGCGCGGTCCCGGTAGCACGAGAAGCCGGTGGCGCCGGTCTCCCGCAGCAACCGCCACAACCGCGGGGACCGCACCACGCAGGCGAACTCGACGGCAGCTTCTTCGGCCGTGCGTCGCAGCCGGTGCAGCGCGCGCAGGCCGGCTCCCGAGCAGAACGTCACCTCGCCCAGGTCGAGCACGAGCACGCCACCCGCCCGCATCGCGGTCTCGACACATTCGACAAGAATTCCGACGGTCGCGAGATCAATGTCGCCGACCACGGCGACAACCGTGCTCCGGGCGCCTTCGAACTCCGTGGTGACCGCGAACGGTTCGCACAGCGCGCCCGGCGAACTGCGGCCGAAGGCTCGCGAAAGCCGAGGTGGTTTCTGGATCCTCATGTCGGCTCCGGCGGCTCATCCTGACGGTTTACGCGTCGACCGTACCGAGTCCGTCCACCTTGGCGCACAACGGGAACGGGCCCGTCCGAAGGGCCGTGCACCGACACGCCCGTCTGCACGTGCACCCGTCCGCTGTGGACGATCGAATCGCGCAGGTGGGACCGGTGTTCGGCAATTCTTCACAACAGGACGGCAGACGCGTCGAGAACCGGCGGCCGGTCAGCGGGGAATTGTTTTTCCCGAAATTCAGCCGAATGCCGGAATCGGCACGCGCGTGCGCTCGAGGTCCGCGAAGAGATCCCCGAGCCCGTCGACGCGCCGCAGGACTTCGTCCGCGGTGAACCGCAGGTGCGTGACGTGCCGGCAGGCGCGGACCTCGTCCCAGGTGACCGGAGTGGACACCGTCGGCTCGTCGCGCCCGCGCAGCGAGTACGGCGCCACGGTGGTCTTGAACGGGTTGTTCTGGCTCCAGTCGATGAAGATCTTGCCCGGGCGCAGGGTCTTCGTCATCCGCGCGACCACGAGGTCCGGCGTCTCCGCGGCCAGCCGTTCGGCGAGCGCCTTCGCGTACTGCGACGTCTCGGCGGCGTCGGTGGTCACCACGCCCGCGTAGAGCTGCATGCCCTTGGAGCCACTGGTCTTCGCGACCGGCGTGAACCCGTCGCCGGCGAGCACGTCGTAGAGCCGCTCGGCGACGCGGCAGCAGTCGACGACGGTCGCGCCGGGGCCCGGGTCGAGGTCGAACACCAGGCGGTCCGGCAGGCTCCGCTCGTCGCCGGCGTCGACGGTCCACTGGTGGACGTGCAGCTCGAGCGCGGCGAGGTTGGCCGCCCACACGAGTTCGGGCAGGTCGTTGATCAGCGGGTAGTTGACGATCTCGGAGTCCTTGCCGCGGCCGGTGACGGTGAGGCTCGCGGTGCGGACCCACTCCGGGGCGTGGCGGGAGACGTCCTTCTCGAAGAACGAGCCGCCGGTGACGCCGTCGGGGAAACGCACGAAGGTCATCGCCCGGTCGTGGATGTGCGGCAGCAGCACGGGCGCGATCCGCGTGTAGTAGTCGAGCACCTCGCCCTTGGTGAACCCGGTCTTCGGGTAGAGCACCTTTTCGAGGTTCGACAGCGTCAGCTGCCGCTCCCCCACCCGCACCGTGATCCGGCTCCCCGCCACGCCGGACACGCTACCGCGCTCCCGGCGGTTGAGCGCGCCGGTCACTCCTGGTTATGATGCAGTCGTATCACCAACGGGAGGGGACCGGGTGAAGTTCGACGTGCTGCAGGTCGTGGGGATGGTGCTGGTCGCGGTCGGCGCGCAAGGAGCGATCCGCCTGCTGATCGACCACGGGAAGCTCGGCCTGCTCGGCTGGCTCGGCGCGGGGTTCGCGGGAACGCTGGCCTGCTACGTCGTCGTGGCGGCGATCGGCGTGGTCCTGACGGGGTGGGCCCACGACCGCGCCAAGGCCGCCGGCCGCCGGAAGTAGCGGCGTCCGATCGCCGGGGCGGCGAGCGGAATCGTCCGGCTGGGGCATGGCCCCGAGGTGACGACGGAGGATCCGGGACGCTGAGCGGCCGGAATCCTCCATCGCCGAACACCGATGGCCCCGGACGTGACCCGACCCTGAGGCTTCAGGCCGTGGCAAGGGTGCGCGTGAACCGGGTGCGCAGTTCGCCGATCCCCTCGATCCGGCTGACCAGCACGTCGTCCGGCCCGAGGTACCGCGGCGGGCTCATCCGGTTGCCCACCCCGGCCGGGGTTCCGGTGAAGACGAGGTCACCCGGCAGCAGCGGGCAGATCGCCGACAGCCGGGCGATCAGCTCCGGCACACCGAAGATCATCTCGCCGGTCCGGGCCTTCTGGACGACCGTGCCGTTCAGCTCGGTGACCAGGCGGAGGTCGCCGGGGTCGGCGAACTCGTCCGGCGTCACCAGGGCCGGGCCGGTCGGGCCGAAACCGGGGAACGACTTGCCGAGCGAGAACTGCGGCGGCGTGCCGAGCAGCTGCACACCCCGCTCGGACAGGTCCTGGCCGACGGTCAGCCCGGCGACGTGCTCCCAGGCGTCCCCGGCGGCGATGCGGTGGCCGCCGACGCCGATCACCGCGACCAGCTCGACCTCCCAGTCGACGCGGTCGCCGGGCAGCTCCACCGTGGTGTCCGGGCCCGTGACGCAGGTCGGGAACTTGGTGAACACCAGCGGATCGGCGGGCGGCCGGTAACCCGCCTCGGCGGCGTGCGGCGGGTAGTTGAGGGCGATCGCGAAGACCTGGCGCGGCCGCGGCACGGGCGCGTCGAGCGCGCGGCCGGCCAGGGGCTCGGCCGCGGGCAGCACGGCGTTCGCCGCCCATACCCGGAACGCCGTCCACTGCTCGAGCACGACCATCGGATCGGGGCCGAACCGGCCGTCGCTGGCTCCGGCGACGTCGATGACGCCGTCGCCGGCCACCAGGGCGGCCCGGCCGTCCACTGTGGACAGGCGCATCAGACCCACTGGTCCGCGGCCGGCGGCGGGGTGCCGTGGGCGTCCTGCCAGGACACGACCGGGTTGCGCAGCACGCCGATGCCCTCGATCTCGGCCTCGACGACGTCGCCGGGCTTGAGGTAGTTCGCGAACGGGTCTTCGGTGCTCGCCGCGACACCGGCGATCGTGCCGGTGGTGATGAGGTCGCCCGCGCTGTAGGTCTGCGGCGAGTGGTAGGCGATCAGCTGCGGGATCGACACGGACATCCGCCCGGTGTTGGACTTCTGCCGGATGTCGCCGTTGACCCGCAGCTCCATGTCCAGGTTGTGCGGGTCCTCGATCTCGTCGGCCGTCACGATGTACGGGCCGATCGGGCAGAACGTCTCGATGGCCTTGGAGAAGGAGAAGACGCCGGACTCCATCTCGCGCCGCTGGATGTCGCGCGCGGTGATGTCGTTGAAGACGAGGTAGCCGCCGATGTGCTCGGCCGCCTGCTCGGCGCCGAAGAACTTGCCCGGCTTCCCGAGCACGATCGCCAGTTCGAGCTCGTAGTCCAGCTCGGACGTCAGGTGCGACGGGTAGACGATCGGCTCCTCCGGGCCGATGATCGCGTCGACGTTCTGGAAGAAGACGATGCCCTTGTTCACCGGGTGCGACCAGTTCACCCGGACGAGGTCCTCGTGGTGCTCGCGGAAGTTGCCCGCGGTGTGGAAGAACTTCTTCGGCACGATCGGCGCGCGCAGGCGCACGTCGGCCAGGGGGTAGCGGCGGCCGGTCTCGGGCACGGCGCGGTCGCGTTCGAAGAACTCCCGCGTCGAGGCGGTGTCGAGTTCCAGCACCTGGTCGTCGGCGATGCGCCCGACCTGGTTGTCGTTGAAGGTGACGAGCTTCATCGGAGTCCACTTCCTGCGGGGTCGGCCACGCGGAACACACGCAGCTGGAGGGCCAGCGTCGCGTAGTAGCCGACCAGAGTCGTCAGCTCGACGGCCATCCGGTTGCCAATGATTGGCACGACCTCGGTGTAGGTCACGTCGTCGACGTCCTCCTCGCGCAGCAGCGCGGACACGAACCGCAGCGCGGCCCGCTCGGTCTCGTCGGCCAGGTCGGGGAGCACGCCGGCGCGGACGGCCGCGACCTGCGCCTCGGTGAGCCCGGCGGCGAGCGCGTGCGGCTCGTGGGCGTACCGCTCGAAGCCGCTGTCCCAGCGGGCCGCGACGGCGAGGATCGCCAGCTCCCGGATCCGGTCCCCCAGCGTCGTCTCGTACCGGATCGCGGCGCCGAGCGCCTGCAGCGCCTGCCCGGCCGGAGGTGCGAGGAGCATCGCGTTGAACGGGCCGGCCAGGCGCCCGGCGTCGTCGGCCAGCGGAAAGCGCTGCGGCCCGGCCGCGCGGGGCCCGCCGGTGATGGCGTCGTACAGCGCCCGTTGCGCCGGGTCGAGGCGGTCGGGGGTGAGGTGCGGCAGCCTGCTCATGCCGCCATCCCACCAGCGGCCGCGGGCCGGCAGGCCCGGATCTGCCAATCAATGGCACGGCCGTTCCCCGTCCCGCGCTCCGGACCTAGCGTCGGGCGGACCAAGGACGGTGAGGGAGCGCGTGGTGGACTGGCTCGGGTTGGGCGGGCGGAAGGCCCTGGTGGCCGGCGCCGGCGGGATCGGCGGCGGGATCGCCGCCGCGCTCGCCGAAGCGGGGGCCGAGGTCGTGGTCGCCGACATCGACGAACAGCGGCTGGCCGCCGTCGGGACCAAGACGCTGCGCGCGGACCTGACCACCGCCGAGGGCAGCCGGGAGTGCGTCGCCCGGGCCGCCGGGATGCTGGACGGGCTCGACATCTTCGTGCACGCGGTCGGCGTCAACGACCGGCGGCCGGTGCTCGACACCCCGGACGAAGTGTGGGACGACATCGTCACGCTCAACCTGAACAGCGCGTTCTGGACCGGCAAGGCGGCGGGCGAGCTGATGACCGCGGCCGGGCACGGCCGGATCGTCTACCTGTCGTCGGTGTCCGGCCTGCTCGCGCACCCGCACCACGCGCCCTACGCCGCCACCAAGGGCGGGGTCAACCAGCTCGCCCGGGTGATGGCCCGCGAGTGGGCGGCCGGCGGCGTCACGGTGAACACCGTCGCGCCCGGCTACACCGAGACCGGGCTGACCCGCCACCACCTCGAGAAACCCGGCGTCCGCGACGACCTGACGTCGCTGGTCCCGGCCGGGCGCCTCGGCACCGTCGACGACCTCGTCGGCCCCGTCCTGTTCCTCTGCTCCGACCGTTCGGCGTTCGTCACGGGACACGTCCTGTACGCCGACGGCGGCCGCACCCTCGTTTAAGGAGTTTCTGTGCGATTCACCGACAAGGTCGTCCTCGTCACCGGCGCCGGCACCGGGTTCGGCGCCGCGATCGCCGTGCGCGCCGCCCAGGAGGGCGCCGACGTGGCCGTGCACTACCGCGGTTCCCGGGAGGGCGCCGAGCGCACCGTGGAACGCGTCGAAGCGCTGGGCCGCAAGGCGTTCCTCGTCCAGGCCGACATCGCCGAGCACGCGCAGATCCGCCGGATGGCCGACGAGGTGTGGAGCCACTTCGGCCGGGTCGACGTCGCCGTGAACAACGTCGGGGACGTCGCCCGGGACCAGATGTCGTGGCGGGACATCACCGAGGAGTCCATCGACCACGTGCTCGCCGTGGACATCAAGGGCACGCTGCTGTGCACCCACGAGTTCGGCGACCGGATGCTCGCCCAGGGCGGCGGCGCGATCGTCAACATCGGCTCGACCGTCGTCGCGCGCGGCAGTGCCCGCGCCCCGCAGTACGCGGCGGCGAAGTACGGGATCATCGGCCTGACCAAGTCGTACGCGCACGCCCTCGCCCCCACCGTGCGGGTGAACGTGTTCGCGCCGGGCTTCATGGAGACCGAAGCGACGCTCGGGCGTGAGGACTGGAAGACCGGCCGGGCGGAGAAGCTGCGGGACGCGACCCCGCTGGGCCGGATCCCCGGCCCGGAGGAGCTCGCCGGGACCGCGCTGTTCCTCGCGTCCGAGGACGCGAGCCACATGACCGGCAGCTTCATGGTCGCCGACGGCGGTTACAACATGATCGGCGCCTGATTTCGTCATGTCGTCATTTCGTCAGTGAGGACGAGCAGATGAGCGAACCCAGAGTGGTGTTCACCGGCGGCCGGGTGTTCGACGGGACGGGTTCGCCGGCCGTGCCGGGTGACGTCGTGGTGCGCGGCGACCGGATCGAAGCCGTGCGCGCGGGCGTCGAACCCGAGCCGGGTGACCAGGTCGTCGACTGCCGCGGCGCGACGGTCATGCCGGGTCTGGTGGAGTCGCACGCGCACCTGACGTTCCCGTCCGCCGTCGGGCACGTCGACCCGTCGTTCAACCCGCCGCTGGACGTGTCGTTCTTCCACCACATGCCGACGCCGGACGAGCACCTCGCGCTCGCCGAACGCAACGCGCGGATCCTGCTGGACCACGGCTTCACCAGCGCGTACTCCGCCGGCTCGCTGACCCCGGTGCCGACCGAGGTGCGGCTGCGCGACCGCATCGCCGCGGGCCTGACCGCCGGCCCCCGGATGCGGGCGGCGTCGTTCGAGCGGGACAACAACCCGGTGCAGATGGGCCCGGACGGCCCGACACCGAAAGAAGTCGGCCCCGAGGCGGTCCGCGCGTTCATCCGCGAGCAGGCCGCGCTCGGCTTCGACAGCGTCAAACTGCTGATGAGCAACGACGACGTCTTCTTCGAAGGCGGCTCGATGGTCACCCAGTACAGCGCGGAGGAAGCCGCCGCGGCGGGCGAGCAGGCGCGGGAGTCCGGTGTCTGGCTCAACTGCCACGCGCAGTCGCCCGAGTCGATCAAGCTGGCGGTGCGCAGCGGGTTCCGGTCGGTCTACCACTGCTCGTACGCCGACCAGGAGGCCATCGACCTCCTGGAGGAGCACAAGGACGAGATCTTCCTGTCCCCCGCCGTCGGCATCATGTGGGCCAACGTCCACGAGGGCGCCGAGTTCGGCATCGACGCCGGGCTGGCGGAGAAGATGGGCTCGGTGAAATCGCTCGCCGCGATGGAGCAGCTGTACCCGGAGCTGCGCAAACGCGGCCTGCGGGTGCTGCCCGGCGGCGACTACGGCTTCCCGAACAACCCGATCGGGCGCAACGCGCGGGACCTGGAGCTGTTCGTGCGGTTGTTCGGCTACTCCCCCGCCGAGGCCCTGCGCGCCACGACGCAGTACGGCGGCCAGGTGCTGGACATGCCGGTCGGCGTGCTGACGGAGGACTACCTCGCCGACGTCCTGGTGGTACGCGGCGACCCGACTGCGGACGTGACGGTGTTGCAGGACAAGGACAACCTCCTGGCGATCATGCAGGGCGGCCGGTTCCACAAGGCGCCCGCGTGACGGTCTACCGCGAAGTCCCGGGCTTCCGGCCTCTCGAACTGGACCTGCACCTGCCCTCCGGTCCCGGCCCGCACCCGGCGATCGTCTACCTGCACGGCGGCGGCTGGCGGCGCGGGTCGCGCCGGACGACGATCCCCGCGTCGCTGTGCTCGACGTTGGCGGAGCGGGGTTTCGCGGTGGCCGCGGCGGACTACCGGCTCAGCGGCGAGGCCCGGTTCCCGGCCCAGCTGGCCGACGTCCGCGCGGCGGCCGCGTGGCTGCGGTCCGAAGTGGACTGTGCCGGGACGTTCCTGTGGGGCGAGTCGGCGGGCGCCCACCTCGCCCTGCTGGCGGCGCTGGACGGCGGCGACGTCGACGGCGTGGTGGCGTGGTTCCCCCCGACGGATCTCCTGGGCCTGCCCGCCGACGTCGCCGAAGCCGGCGGCGGAGCGGACGACTCCCGGGAGACGGACCTGCTGGGCGTCGCCCCTTCGGCGAACCCCGAGCGGGCGCGGGCGGCGAGCCCGCTCAGCTTCGTGCGCGGCGACGCCCCGCCGATCCTCCTGATGCACGGCGACGCCGACGACCTGGTACCGCCGGCCCAGAGCGAGCGGCTGGCCGCGGCGTTGCGGACGGTCGGTGCGCCGGTGGAGCTGGACCTCGTGCCGGGCGCCGGGCACCGGTGGACCGACGCCCGGGACGTCGGCGCGCTGGTGGACCGCTCGGTGAAGTTCCTCGACGGGCTCAGCTGACGCGGCCGCGCTCTGCCGCCGGGGCAGCCGACGGCAGTCCCAAGAAGCCGTGCAGCATCGAGCGGATCCGCACGTGGTGCACGTCCACCCCGGCAGCGGCCAGCGCACCCATGAAAAGGCCAGGCGGATCCCGACCGCGGTGTACTCCGCCCGCACGATCCCGGCGAACTCGCGCACGAGGTCCTCGTCGTCCAGGGCACCGAACCCGAGCGGTTCCGGCCAGCGCGAGCAGCCATCGGGTTCTCGTTCGCCGAGTGCCGCGGGTCCGGCGCGTGGCACAGCGGTCCGGCTTTCTCCGCGACGGTCATCCGGGCGAGCAGGTCCCGTATCCGCTCTTCCACCGGGCGGCGGGGGTCTTCGTACGGGGCCATCACCCCGTCGCCGTCGAGATCGCGGAAGGCGACGCCGCTGTCATCGCGCGGAGGAAGCATGGCGCCGAGGATGACCGCACGCGGTCCGGCACACCTACGTCCCTGCCATTGAATGGCAGGTTCAGGCGCGGCCCCGGGCGGCCCCCAGCTCCCGGGAGATGCCCCGCGCCGTGGTCTGCACCGCGAGCCCCAGGCGGCGTGGCTGCGCGACGCGTTTCGGCACCAGCACTCCCACGACGCCCACCACGAGGTCGTCGCGGTCGAACACCGGCGCGGCCACGGACACGATCGACTCGTGCTCGTCCTCCCGCCGGAAGATCGCCAGCCGCTCCCGCCGGACGTCGGCCAGGGTGCGCCGCAGGACGTCCTCGGGGATCAGGCGGTTGTCGGGCTCGCTGTAGACCGGTTTGGCGAGCAGCTCTTCCTGGACTTCTTTCGGCGCGAAGGCGAGCAGCGCGAGCCCGACTCCGGTGGAGTGCAACGGAAGCCGCCCGCCGATCCGGTAGTCCACCGGCGTCGCCTGGTGGGCCGAGAGCCGTTCGACGAGCATCGCCTGCATCCCGTCGCGGACGGCCAGCTGGACGTGCTGGTGCGTCACCTCGGCGAGGTCGTTCAGGAACGGCAGGGCCACCTGCCGCAGGCCGTGGCCGCGCGGCGCGAGCGTCGCGACTTCGAGCAGCCGGAGCCCGACGCAGAACCGCCCGGCGTCGTCCCGCTCCAGCGCACCCCAGTCCACGAGGCGGTTCGCGAGCCGCAACGCCGAGCTCGGCGGGATCCCGGCCCGCCGGCTCAGCTCGGCCAGGGTGAGCGCGCGGTGCTCCGCGTCGAACGACGCCAGCAGGGAAAGCGCGCGGTCGACCACCGGTTCGCCGTGGGCCGGACGGCGGCCGCGCACCCGCGCCGGCTCGGTCATGTCGGCGTCGACGTTCCATTAATTGGCATCTCTCTCACGGTACACCGCGGCGGGCGCTCATCCTTCCCCGCAGGTCAGCCGACCGAGCCGCGAAAGGTGCCCGACGATGAGTACTTCTTTCCGCCGAGAGTCCACGTCCACCGGAACGGAGTTCGCCGTACCCCGGCGCGGATTCCTCTTCTTCTTCGCCTTCGCCGCGGGATGGCGGTGCTGGTCCCGGCCGGTGCTGACGCCGCCGGTCAAGGCGACGCTGCTCGACCCGGCCGGCGGCACCACCGGCGAAGGCCCGGGCGGCACACGTTCACCGCTGCGGTGTGTCCACAGTAGACGCCCGCCACGCCCACGCGGCGAGCACCGACGAGAGCACGACCACCCCGACGCCGAGCGGCACGTGCACCGCCCGGTTGCCCATGCCGCCGAGCATCGCCTGCACGAAGACCAGCACGACCAAGACCCCGCTCGCCCACACCGGCCATGCGGGACCACGCCCCCGCCGCCGCACCACTGCGGCGACGACCAGCTCGGCGACCGCGAACACGGCCACCGGGATCGCCCCGGCCCCGTGCAGCGTCCGCGCCGACGCCACCCCTTCGAGCAGCTGCCCCGCGGTGGCCGCCTGCACCAGGAGGAGAAGCACCTCCCCGGTCGCGACGACCCGCATCGCCCGGGCCCAGCCCGCCGTCGTCCGCTGTTCGCCGAGCTGTGTTCCGGTCATGAGCGCCACCTCTGATCCACTGCGGATGTGTTGACGCGCACAGTGTCCCGGGGCAAGCGCACCACCGTCGCCGGTCGAGAGGCGGCTTCGCGGCTACGTCCGCTGCCGTACGCGTGAAGTCGCCCTACGCACGCTGCGGTACGGATAGCCTGGACCGAACCGGGGAGGGCGGGTGCTTCGTGGCTGACGAGCGCGGCCGGATCAGGCGGTCCCTGATCCGGCTGATCAACGACGACAACCTGGATCTCTACCTGCTCGGCGTGGTGGCCCTGGCGTTCACGGTACTCGGGGCGACCGGCATCTCCGACGTGAAGACGCTGTCGTCGGTGGTCCTCGCGCTGCTGGCGCTGCTCGCCTTTTCCCAGATCCGCTCGCGACGGCTGACCGAGCAGATCCGGAGATCGCACCAGGCCGACCCGACGGCCCTGTTCAAGACCCGGTTCCCGGCCGGCCTCATCACCCGGCGGGCCGACGCGTTCGACATCCTGCTCATCGGCCATTCGATGACCAGGACCGTCCAAGGCATGCGCAGCGACATGCGCGCCATCCTCGAAGCCGGTGGCCGCATCCGCGTGCTCGTCCTCGACCCGACCGATGAAGTGCTCATCGAAACGGCCGACCGGCGCATCTCGCAAACCCTCGCGCCCGGCCGGCTCCGGCAACGGATCATGACCACGCTGGACGACCTCACGACCCTGCGGAGCAAGACAAGCGGCCGGCTGGAGGTGCGCGTCTCCTCCCGGATCTCGTCCGCAGGCTTCAACTGCCTCGACGCGTCCGGCCCACGCGGGATGGTCTGCGTCCAGCACTACGAGTACCACCCGATCGGCGAAGCGGCGCCGGTGTTCGTCCTCGAACCCGAGCACGCTCCCTGGTACCGGCACTTCGCCGCGGAGGCGGAGCGGCTGTGGGAGGCCGGCACCCCCTGGCCGCTGTCGCCCGCCCAGCAGCTCACCCGCACCCGCCGCCCGGCCTTCAGCGAGAGTTTCGGCCCCGAACTGGACCGGGCGATCGAGAACGCCGCCGACCTGACCATCACGGGCACGGCCCGCAACGCCTTCGTCAACAACAACTACACCAAGCTGGAAAGACTCCTGAAGGCCGGCACCGCGATCAGGTTCGTCCTCATCGATCCCGACTCGACCGCGATCGACGCGGCCGCGTCGCGCTACTACGCGGAACGCTCGCCCGCCGGCGCCCGGGAACGAGTGCGCCACACGCTGAGGCTGCTGGCGGAGCTGAAGTCCGCGACCGATGGCGACTTGACGGTCCGGCTCGTGGCGCACCCGATCGCAGTCGGCGTCATCGCCGCCGACAGCCGCCCGGACCACGCCGGGCCCTTGGCCGCCGTCTTCGCCGAGTACTACACCTACCGATCCGCCGAAGAGCCGAAGTTCGTGCTCCAGCCGGGTGCACCCGGATACCGGACGTTCGTCGACGAAGCCGAAGCGTTGTGGAACAACGCCACACCCCATGACCTGACCGGAAGCGCGCTCCCGGACTAGCCGTGCCGGGCCCGTCGCAATGTGGACCGCGCCCAGGGCCAGGGCTGGTTGCCGCGGTAGTAGCTCACCTGGAGGGCGCCGTTGACCGCCGCGCAGGTGAGGGTCGGGACCGTGTGGATCCGCCGCAGCCGGGGTACCGAGCGCCAGTCCGCGGGGCCGCCGGCGACGCGGTTGAGGACGAGGCCCGTCAGCGGGCGTCCGATGAGGACGGTCGTCACGCAGACGGCGATGACCGCGAACGGGATCAGCGCGGGGATGAGGAAGAACCCGCGGGCCGGGTCGCGACGATGGCCGCGGCCCTGAAGCAGGGTCTCGCCGCGGTATGAGCGGCCTACGCCTCGTCCCCGGGCGGATAGGTGAACCTGGTCAGCAGGTCCAGCAGTTTCGCCGGCTCGCCGGCGCGCAAGTGCGAGACCAGCTCTTCGGCCGGGGCGAGCGCGGCCTCGTGCGCGGCGTCGAAGGCCTTGACGCCGTCCGGGGTGATCTCGACCTCGCGCACCCGCCGGTCCCCCGGCACCGCATTGCGGACCGCGAACCCCTTCGCCTCCAGGTCGTCGACGACCCGCATGATCCCGGCCTTGTCGGAACCGGTCGCCTCGACCAGGTCCCGCTGCGTCGTCGGCCCGCGGTCCACGAGGATGACCAGCACGGCGAAGTGCCGCAGCTCCAACCCGTGCGGGCGCATCGCGGCGGCCATCGCCCCCGCCGCCCGGGCGTGCGCCCGGCGCAGCAGCAACCCCAACGCGAACGGGGACACGTCCCCCGGGCGGTCGGTGGCGCGGGTCCTGGACTTGGCGGTCATGCGAGCACCCTACCCCCACGGGTATCGGATGATACGGTTTCATTCGATACGGAACGGCGGTGGTCACGATGATCGGCCTCGGCGTCGCACCCCGCGCGGGCGAAGTCGCCGCCCCCGCACCCGGCGACGACCTCGTCCCCTGCCCGGACGTCGTGCTGGACCGCGGGTTCACCCTGAACGCGCCGCCCGAGCGGGTCTGGCCGTGGTTCGCCCAGCTCGGCAAGAACCGTGCCGGCTGGTACCTGCCCACCTGGGTCGAGGCGCTCCTCCCCCGGCGCCGCCGCGCGCTGCGTCACCTCGATCCCGCGCTGCAGCACCTGAGCCCGGGCGACGTCATCGACGACTGGGGCGGCCGCGACGCGACCTTCGAGATCGTCACCCACGACCCGCCGCACACCCTCGTCCACCGCTCCACCCGCGGCCGCCTGGAGATCAGCTGGGCGATCCGCCTCACCGGCGACGGCGACGGCACCACCCGGGTGCACCTCCGGTTCCGCCTCAGCGGCGCACGCCGCCCCCGTCTGGTCGAATACGGCGGCGGGTTCGTCGACCTGCTGACCGTGGCCGGTCTCGCGGCCGGTCTGCGCGACCGGCTGCGCCCGGCCTGACCCGGGCGTCGGTGCGTCCGTCAAGGATTTCCGGTTGCCGTCTTGAATTCTTCGCGCCTGGCCGGTGACTTTCTGCGAGCGAACCAGACGATGAAGACGATCACCGGCAGCCCGGCGAGGCCGAGCCACCACCACCCCGACGTTCCGGCCGCGGCCGTATCCGGGTGCTGGGCGAAGCCGAGGCCGCCGTCGCGCTGGTACTGAGAGCCGGGTTGTTTGTCCGCGTACCGGTCGTGGACCTGGCGCTGGTAGTCCGCCAGCGGCACGAACGCGCCGACCGGCGTCTGCGGCAGGCTGGCCTGCAGCAGCCGGACGCCGTCGGCGCTCAGCGCGTACCAGCCGTTGATCTGCGGCTCGTCGAGCAGGACGGCGCCGGCCGGCAGCCGGGTGCCGAGCCGGGTCTCGTCGTCCCCGGACAGGACGCTGCCGACCCGCCACCCCGCCGCGCCGGGTGCGGCCTGGATGGTGGCGGTGCGGCCGTCCTGGGCGCGCGCGACGACCGCGACGTACTCGAGGACCGCCACCCGGCCGGCACCGTCGCCCCGCACGAACGCCGGGTCGAGCGTGTAGGCCGGGACACCCGTGTCCGCCACGGTGATGACACCCGGGTCGGGCTGACCAGGTCTGCGGAAGTTGGTCCTGGCGAAGCTGATCGCCTCGGCCGAGTGGGCCGCGGTCACCGCCGCGGCGACCTGCGCGCCCGGCAGCGGCACCCACGCGGGTGGCGCGGCCGAGGCCGCCGCGCCGAACCCGGCCGAGCTCGCCAGCGCCAGCAGCACCGCCGTCAGGACCTTCACCGCAGACCTGGTCATGGCCTAGCTCACCGCCCGCCCGTGATGCCGACGACCGTGTCGCCCCAGGTGAACTCGCTGTTGCGCAGGTAGTCGTTGTAGGACTGGGTGCGGTAGCGCTGGTAGGTCGGCCACGGGTCGCCGACGTCCATCGACTGGTTGCCCGCGTCGTAGCCGTAGATCACTTCGGCGTGGCCGCCGCCGGAGGTCCAGTAGATCCCGGTGAGCGCCGGGTTGCCGGCGTCGATCTGCTGGGTGATCGTCGAGAACGACACCGCTCCCCCGGCGCTGCTGGCGGAGAACCCGGTGCCGCGGAACCCGTTGACGATCTCGCCGATCTGCGCCGCCTGGTTCGGGCAGTTGCCCGCGGTGGTGCCCTTGCCCGCGGCGCAGAACTGGTCCTGCGACGTCGACGCGCCGTGGAACTGCTCGATGCTGGCGCCGTCCGCGGCCCAGCACCATTCGTCGTTCTGCTGCACCTGCTGGCTGTAGTCGAGGCTGCGCGCGGCCCTGGCGTCGCGGGCCGCGTTCGCGGCGGCCGGGAGCCGCAACGCGCTGTTGTCGGTGAGCGGGTGGGTGAGCGTCACGCCGTTCGGCGCCGCCGGCGCGACCGGCTGGGCCCCGGCCACCGGGGTCAGCGCGAGCGTGGCCGTGACCACGACCGCACCACACGTGAGAACCAGGCCCATCATTCGTTTGTCCAGCGCGATGACCACGAGCTTCTCCTTGCGCAAAAGGGAAAGGGGGACGACGGGGAACGGTTCCGGACCCATTCCGCGGCAACTTCGCCCCACCACTGTGCGACAGGAGAAAATCTCCAACAACCGACGCAAGTCGGTAAACGATGAGTAAACGACCGGCGCGCCGTGCCGTGGCCCGCGTCACATATCCGCTGGTCGGGACGCTGCCGTCCCGGCGGGCGGCAGGTGCGGCCGTCTCGGTGTTATGCCAGGTGTTATGGGTGCGGGCCGGCCTCGCCGCGTGCGGTTTTCCGGGCCTTTCGGTTCCCGGCGGCGGGCGGGCTGACAGACTCGACCGGTGATCCTCGGATACGTCCTCGCCCTGCTGGCCGCCGTCGCGTCGGGCAGCGGCTCGATCCTGGAGTCCGCCGGGGTCCGGCGGGCCGGTGCCTACGGCGGCGCGCCCCAGGACCTCGTCGCTCTGCGCGGCCAGCCGCTGTACTTCCTCGGCGTGGGCGTGGACCTGCTGGGCTTCATCTTCGCCGCCGCGGCGCTGCACCGGCTGCCGCTGTTCCTGGTCCAGTCGGTGCTGGCCTTCAGCGTCGGCGTCACCGCGACGATCTCCGCGTTCCTCGGCATCCGGCTGGCCTCCGCCGGCTGGGCCGCCCTGGGCGTCGGTGCGACCGGCCTCGTCCTGCTGGGCCTGTCCGCGGACCCGGGTCCGGCGCACCTGCTGCCCACCTTCGGCAAGTACCTGCTGCTGGCGGCGGCGGTGCCGATCGCGGCGACCGGCTTCTACGTCCAGCGCCACGACCACCGCTGGTCGGCGCCCGTGCTGGGGTTCTGCGGCGGCCTGGGCTTCAGCGTCGTCGGCATCTCGGCCCGCACGCTCGACACCTCGGGCCCGGCCTGGCGCCTGGCCCTGGAGCCGGCGATCTGGGCGATGATCGCCAACGGCCTGGTCGCCGCGGTGGTGTTCGCGATGGCCCTGCAACGCGGCCGCGCGACCGCCGTCACGGCGACGATGTTCACCACCAACACCGCCGTGTCGTCGCTCATCGGCGTGACGATCCTGGACGACCGGGTCCGCGACGGCTTCACGGTCGCGGCCATCGCCGGGTTCGTGCTCGCCGTCGCCGGCGCGATCGGCACCGCGCACTACGCGGCCGCCCACAAGGCACCCGCCAAGGAGACCGCGGAACCGGTCTAGCCTGCCGCAGGGGATCACCCGGCGCCGGGTGGCCGGGCTGCGCCGCGAGGAGATCGCGCAGCTGCCGGCCGGGTCGAACTCGTGCCCGGCGACCGTCAGGCTTTCCGGTGGCGCCCTTGATGACCGCCTCGTTCGCCGCGCGGACCGCCGCGAAGTCCATCTTCTTCACCTGCCGGTCGTAGGTGAAGAAGCCGTTGGCCTCCTTCTCGACGTCAGTGGTCTGCGTGTAGACCCCGGCCGAGACGCCGCACCGCTGGGCGACCAGCACCGTGTTGGCCACTCCGGTCGGCATGGCGGCTGACGGACGGGCCCGGCGACGCACCGCAACGGCCACCACGCGACGCTAGGCCGGGACTACCCCGGCTTTGAAGCCCGCCGCCGCGGCGAGGCCGGGGAGGTCGGCGGCCCGGGCGTGCGGCAGGAGCACCAGCGGGTAGCAGTCGGATTCGATGTCCAGGACGGCGAGCGCGGTGCCCGTGGCCGCCAGCTGCCCGCCCGCCAGTTCGAGGAACTCGAACGTCGGCAGGTCCGCTTCGGCGAGCGACGCCCAAGCGCTGTCCTCGGCCGGCGCGGACCGCAGGGCGCGCAGCCGGCCGACGATCTCGTCCGGCGCTTCCTTCCAGTCCACTTCGGCCAGCAGCCCGTGGTCGGCGAGCGCGTCCACGAGAGCGATCCAGGCGAGTTCGGGCAGCGGTTCGTCGATGCCGCGCTCGTCGAGGCTGTCGGCGTGTTCCCGCAGGTAGGCGTCGGGATCGTCGTGCGCGGCCGCGGCGCGCTCACGCACCTGCGGCACGTCCGGCGCCAGCAACGCGGCCACGGCGATCAGGGCTTCGCGAGCGGTCATGAGTGTCCTCCCAGGACGCCCATGATCGCACCCGGGCCGACGAATGGCGGCTTGACCCCCGCCACGTTCAGGAGTCACATGTACGCCGTGATCCGACTGCGCTCGTCCGCCGTGCTCCTCGCCCTCGCCGGCCTCGTCGCGGCCCCGGTGCCCGCACTGGCCGCCGCCGCTCCCGCTCAGGCCGGCCCGTCTCTGGGCTTCGACCTGGACGCGGCCACCATCCCCGAGCTCCAGCAGCGGATGGACCACGGCCGGCTGAGCGCCGTGGCACTGACGACCGCCTACCTCCGCCGGATCGACGCGCTGGACGGCAAGATCCACTCCGTCGTCGCCGTCGACCCGACGGCGTTGCGCGCGGCCGCCGCCAGCGACGCGCGCCGCCGCAGCGGTCACTCGCTCGGGCAGCTCGACGGGATCCCGGTGCTGCTCAAGGACAACATCGACACCCGGACGCTGCCCGCCACCGCGGGTTCACGCGCCCTGCCGCGCAGCCGGCCGGCGGCCGACGCCGCCCTCGTGGACCGGCTCCAGCGCGGCGGCGCGGTGATCCTCGGCAAGACCAACCTCTCCGAATGGGCCAACTACCGCTCCACGAACGCGACGTCGGGCTGGTCCGGGATCGGCGGCCAGACGAACAACCCGTACGTCCTCGACCGCAACCCGTGCGGCTCCTCCTCGGGCTCCGGCGCCGCGGTGGCGGCGAGCCTGGCGCAGGTGGCGATCGGCACCGAGACCGACGGCTCGATCGTCTGCCCGGCCGGCGCCAACGACGTCGTCGGCGAGAAGCCGACACTGGGCCTGGTCAGCCGCACTGGCGTCGTGCCGATCTCGGCCGAGCAGGACACCGCCGGGCCGCTGGCGCGCCACGTCGTCGACACGGCCATCACGCTGTCCGTCCTGCAAGGACGCGACGCCGCCGACCCCGCGACGGCCGCGATCCCCGCGGGCCAGCCGAAGGACTACGCGGCCCTGCTGCGCCCCGGCGCCCTGCGCGGCGCGCGGATCGGCGTCTGGCGGAAGGCCGGCCAGGACGCGGACGTCGACCGGGTCGTCCAGGACGCCGTCCGCACGCTGACGTCCCGCGGCGCGACCGTCGTCGAGGTCGACCTGCCCTACCAGGATGAGATCGGCGCGGCCGAATCCCCGGCCCTGCTCACCGAGTTCAAGCGCGACGTCAACGCCTACCTCACCCACCGGCCGGGCCACCCCGCGAACCTGAACGAGCTGATCGCGTTCAACAAGAAGGACCCCATCGAGCTCTCGAAGTTCGGCCAGGAGCTGTTCGAGCAGGCGGCGGCCGCGCCGGCCCCGACCGACCCCACCTACCGCGCCCAGCGCGCCACGGCCACGTCGCTGGCGCGCCGCTCGATCGACGAAACCCTGGCGGCGCACCACTTGGACGCCATCGTGGCGCCGACCAACAGCCCGGCGTGGAAGACGACCTACGGCACCGGTGACGCGTTCGTCCTGGGTTCCTCGACCCCGGCGGCCGTCTCGGGCTACCCGAACGTCTCGGTCCCGGCCGGCTTCGCGGGCCCGCTCCCGATCGGCATCTCGTTCTTCGCCGGACGCTGGGCGGACGCGCGGATCCTCGCGCTGGCGGCGGCGTTCGAGAAGGCCGCCCCGGCCCGGAAGGCACCCACCTTCATCCCGTCGATCGGCTGACCGTCCACAGCGGACTACCGGGCGGCGCGGTACTGCGACGGGCTGCTGCCGCGCGCCCGGCGGAACGCCGTGCCCAGGTGCTGCGGGTGGCTGAACCCGGCCACCGCCGCGAGCTGGTCCACGGTCACCGGGTCCCGCAAGTTCCGCCGGACGTGGGCGTCCAACCGTGACAGTGTCCCGGCCAGCAGTCCGGCGGCGGGCGTACACGTCGATCATGGGCATGGTGGTTCTCCGTTTCGACCGGTCCAGAGCGGTTCAGCGGTGCAGTCATCCTCGAGTGGCCCGGCGGCGGTGCACTTCCACGAGGCCGCCGTCTGCTACACCTGAGCGTCAGGAAACGAGGAGGTGGCCGGAGTGGCCGATCTGCTGGGACCACGGATTTCCGGGCCGGCGCGACTGCGGGACCTGCTGGCCGGCGAGGAGATCGTCGTCGCGCCCGGAGCGTATGACGCGCTGAGCGCCCGGCTGGTCGAGGCGGCCGGGTTCCCCGCCGTCTACATGACCGGGTTCGGCACGACGGCGTCGCTGCTCGGCCGGCCGGACGTCGGCCTGCTGACGATGACCGAGATGGTCCAGGCGGCGAGCCGGATCCGGTCGGTGGTCGAGGTGCCGGTGATCGCCGACGCCGACACCGGCTACGGCAACGCCCTCAACGTGATCCGCACGGTCCGCGAGTACGAGGCCGCCGGCGTCGCCGCGATCCACCTGGAGGACCAGGTCGCGCCGAAGCGCTGCGGGCACCTGGAAGGCAAGCGCGTCGTGCCCGCCGAGACGATGACCGACCGGATCCGGGCGGCGGTCGACGCGCGGTACAACCCGGACTTCGTGCTGATCGCGCGCACCGACGCCCGCGCCGTCGAAGGCCTCGACGCCGCGATCGACCGCGCCCGCCGCTACTCCGACGCCGGCGCCGACATGCTCTTCGTCGAGGCGCTGCAGTCCGAGGCCGAGATCGAACGGGTCGCCGACACCTTCCGCGACGTGCCGCTGCTGTTCAACTGGGCCGAGGGCGGCAAGACGCCGCCGCTGGGCCGGGATCGCTTGCGGGAGCTGGGTTTCCGGCTGGTGATCTGTCCGATCTCGACGCTGCTGGCGGCCACCGAGGCGATGCGGTCCGTGCTCGCTCGCATCGCGCAGGACGGCACTCCGGTCAACGCCGTCCGGGACCTGCCCGGGCTGACGGACTTCGCCGAGCTGGTCGGCCTGCCCGAGATCGAGGACATCGGCGACAAGTACGGCCAAGGCTGACCCGAGTGTTGTGCCCTGCATCACTCCTCTTGACGACTCTAAGACGACCGGTCATATTGAATCGAGCGAAGAGAGGACGAGGACATGAGCGAGATCAAGCCCCGGTTCCGCAGCGTCGACGGGCTGTCCGTCCGGTACGCCGAGAGCGACGGGCCGCACGAAACCGAGGCGATGCTGCTGAGCCCCTGGCCGGAAAGCCTGTACGCCTTCGACGCGAGCTGGTCGCGGCTGGCGGAGCACGCCCGCCTGGTCGCCGTCGACCTGCCCGGGTTCGGGCACTCCGAGCTGCGGGAGGACATGCTCGCACCGCAGGCGATGGGTGAGTTCGTCGTGCGCATCGCCGACGAGCTGGGCCTGGCGAAGCCGCACGTCGTGGGGCCGGACGTCGGCACCAGCGCGGCCTTGTTCGCCGCGGCCCGGCACCCGGGCCGGTTCGCCACGGTGACCGTCGGCAGCGGCGGGGCGTCGGTCCCGCTGAACCTCGGCGGCGTGCTGGACGAGTGGGTGCGGGCCGAGGACCTGGCGCCGTACCGGGCCATGGGACCCAAGGACATCGTGCGGTTCGCGCTCGGCACCATCGAGGGTTACGAGCTGCCCGACGTCGTGCGCGAGGACTACCTGGCCGCCTACCGGGGTCAGCGGTTCGCCGACCAGATGCCCTACGTCCGGGCGTACCCGACCGAACTGCCGATCCTCGGCGACCTCCTGCCCGGCATCGAAACGCCGGTCCAGATCGTCGCCGGCGGCAAGGACCCGGTCGTACCGGTGGCCAACGCCGAGTACCTGCACGAGCGGCTCCCCCACAGCAAGCTCGACGTCCTCGACGCGGGTCACTTCACCTGGGAGGAAGCCGCGGCCGACTACGCCCGCGTGACCACCGGCTGGTGGCGGGCTAACATTTGACCGGGCGTAGACGACCGCCCATATTGCACGGGAGGAGACCCCGATGGCCCGGGCCAGTGTGCGGGAACAGATCGTGGACGCCGCGTACGAGCAGTTCCACCGGCACGGTTACAACGCGTGCGGCGTCAAGCTGATCACCGACAGCGCGGGCGTGCCCAAGGGGTCGTTCTACAACCACTTCGAGAGCAAGGAAGCGCTCGCGCTGGTCGTCATGGAGCGCTACGGCGCCACCCGGCGCGTGCCGGACCTGGCCAAGGCGGACGTCGCCCCGCTGGCCAGGCTGCGCGCCCACTTCGACTTCCTGGCGAGCGACATCGAGAAGTACGGCTACGAGCGCGGGTGCGTGTTCGGCAACTTCAGCAACGAAGCGGCCGACCACAGCCCCGCCATCCGCGACGGCCTGGTGACGAGCTTCGCGACCTGGTCGGCGGCCGTGGCGGGCGCGATCCGCGAAGCACAGGCGGACGGTTCGGTCACCTCGGCCCAGGACCCGGAGGTGCTGGCCCGCTTCCTGGTCAACGCGTGGGAAGGCGCCATCGTGGGCGAACGCGCGGCGAAGGACGGCTCGTCCTTCGCCGCGTTCTTCACCCTCGCGTTCGGCACGCTGCTGCGCTGAGCGGACATCGAGACCCGTCCGGGAGTCGAACCCGGAGTCGAACGGCGTTGCAGGCCGTCGCACGACCGTCGTGAAGCGGGCCGGGAGTCGCGCGTCCTGGTGTCGAGCCAGGCATCCCGGGGTTATGGGTCCCAGGTGGCCGCCGGGCCACGCGCGGGGTGGAGTGACCGGCCGGACTCGCACCGGCTGAACCCAGGGCCACAGCCTGGGGCCTCGTCTCCTTCGGCTTCGGTCACGGTGGAAGACGAGGGGGTCGAACCCTCCCCGGTGATCGTGCGAGGATCACCCGCGCTCCGGCGCGCCTCCCCGGACCGGATGACAGGCCTGGTTCGCCTTCATGGTCGCCATCACGGCCTGCCCTCCCTCGCCCAGTAGTAGTAGCTCCACCCCAGGATGCGCCATCACCGATGCCGGCGGCCACCCATTTACCGTGGCATCAGTTCCGGGTGATCCGGCGGCGTTCGGTCAGGTAGCCGACAAGGATCGTCCCGAGGATGGGCAAGGCGAACTTCAGCTGCGGCCAATCGTCTTCGCCGGGCGGGTCGACGCTCGCCGTTCCCGGGTAGAGCCCGGCGGAGAGCTGGGTGAACCAGTACAGGCTCGCGGTGATCGTCGCACTGTCCAATGACGCCCGCGAGCGGCCCGGTTTCCACAAGTGGTACAGCGTCGCCAGGGACAGTGCGGCGCCCATGCTCATGGTCTGGGCGTTGTGGAACTTGGCGTGCGGCGGCCATTTCGGATTGCGGATGTGGGTTTCGTTCCAGTCGAAGACGTAGGGGCCCACCATGGTCGCCAACGCGGTCAACGAAATGAGGCCCCGCCCGACCGGAGTCCTCTTGAGACTGAGCTTGGTCACCGGACTCCCCTCAATCGGTCGTGATGACGAGCTTGCCGCCCTTGGGCGTGCGGTCGACTTCGAGCTCCGTGAGCGCCGCGATCGCCTTGGCGAGCGGCACGGTGCGGGCGATCGGCAGTCGCAGCACGCCGTCGGCCGCCGCCTGGGCGACCGCGTCGAGGTCCGCCGCGGCGACTTTCGCGACCAGCAGGCGATACGGCCCCGGCAAGGCGCTTCGCACGAACTTCGCCGGCGTGGGGTTGATGTCGAGAATGCGACCGCCGGGCTTGAGCAACGCCTGCGCCACTTTGCCCGGCAGCGTGCCGGCGGTGTCGAAGACGACGTCGAAGCGCCCGGCGAGGTTCGCCGCGTCGAAGTCGAATTCGACGATCGGGCTGACGCCGAGGTCGCGCGCTTCCTGCGTCGCGGTGGCGCGGCAGCTGCCGGCCACGGACGCGCCGCGCGCCATCGCGAGCTGCGCGGCCGACCGGCCGACTCCGCCGAGGCAGCCGTGGACGAACACGGCCTGCCCGGCGCGCAGCTCGCTTTTGCCGACCATGGCTTGAAAAGCGGTGAGCCCGACGATCGGGAGCGCGGCGGCCTCCTCCCACGAGAGGTTCGCGGGCTTCTTCACGACGGCCTTCTCGTCGGCGACGACCATCTCGGCGAACGCCCCGGCCGCCTTGATGCTCGCCCCGCCGAGCACCTCGTCACCGACCTCGAGCCGGCTGACGCCGTCACCGACCGCCGCCACGACACCCGCGAAGTCGTGCCCCAGACCGCGCGGGAACTTCCGGCCGGTCAGCACCTTCATCTCCCCGCCGCGGATCTTCCAGTCCATCGGGTTCGCGGCCGCCGCCTTCACGCGGACCAGGACCTCGCCGGACCCGGGCCGCGCCGGCTCGAAGTCCTCCAGCCGCAACACTTCCGGGCCGCCGTACCGGTGGTACTGGATGCGCTGTGCCGTCATGGCGAAGTCCTCTCACGCACTGATGTCATCGAGTGACATCACTCTAGCACGGTGATGTCACTCCATGACATCAGTGATCGGTGAGCGGCGGCTTTAAACTCGGGGCATGGGACGATGGGAGCCGGGAGCCGGCGGCCGGCTGCGCGAGGCCGCGCTGGCCTTGTACCTCGAACACGGCTTCGAGCAGACCATGGTCGCCGACATCGCCGAACGGGCCGGCGTGACCGCCCGCACCTTCTTCCGCCACTTCGCCGACAAGCGCGAGGTCCTCTTCGACGGGTCCGCCGAGCTGACGGAGGCGTCGCTGGCCGCCCTGGACGCGGCGCCCGCGACGGCGTCGACACTGGAGGTCGTCGCGGCCGCACTCGACGCCGTGGCCGGCCTGATCGGCCAGGACCGCGAGCTCGTGCTGACGCGGCACGCGGTGATCATGGCCCACGCCGAGCTGCGCGAACGTGAGCTGATCAAGCTCGCCGAGATGACCACCGCACTCGCCGACGGCCTCCGGCGGCGAGGCATCGGCGCCACGGAAGCGACGCTGGCCGCCGAGACCGGCGCGGCGGTGTACCGGGTCGCCTTCCAGCACTGGGCCGACGCCGACGACCTCGACCTGCGCGACGCCATCCGTAGATCGTTCGACCAGCTGCGCGCCCTGACCGCCACCCCCTGATCGCCGCGGCCCGGCCCTCAGGGGCCGCTCGGCCCCACCGGTTCGGCGGCCGACGAGGCCGGCGTCTCTCCCGCAAGTCCAGTGACCTGCCGCCGCTCGTGAACGTCCGGAGGGTTTCCGGCAGCGCGGGGTGCTCGTCGAGCGGCGCGAGCTGCACGGACGCGGCACCGGGCCGGGTGAGCCGGTACTCGACGCCGCACGCCCGGCCGGACTCTCCCCCGCGGTCGTCCGGCGGGAGCTGCGGCGGCGCAACGGTTTCTCCGGCGTCACCGTCACCGACGCACTGGTCACCGCCGCGCGCAACGGAACCCTGCCCAGCACGGACGTCACGGCCACGGTCAACCGATTCTCCGACCTGCGCGGCCGGCTGCCCCGACACGGCAACGTCGCGGGGTTCCCAGCCGCTCTCCCGCACCCGGGCGCGCAAGTCCGTGAAGGCCTCCTTGAGGGACTCTGAGTCCCTCAAGGAGGCCTTCACGGACTTGGCATCAGCTCCGCACGCCCCGGGTATCGGCGGGGGTCAGATACCGCAGGACGACGCCGACCAGAACCGGCTCGATCGGTGCGCCACGTGCGTGTGGTCGCTGTGGCCCGGGTATCCCGGCCCGAGGATCTCGCTGAAGCCGTGGTTGCGGGCCTGCAGGGCCAGTCCGCAGAAGCCCTGGGCTCCCGCGCCGAGGTCGACCGCGTCCCCGTAGAGGTGCCGGCTGGCCGCCGCTCCGCCGACCGCGTTGTTGCAAGCGACGCTGCGGAAACCGCCGTTGACCACGATCGGGCGGTCCCCCATCGCGTGCCGCATCGCCTGCAGCTTCCACATCGACACCAGCGCGTTGGCCTTCGCGGTCGCGGCGGGGACGTTGCCGCCCGACCAGTCCGCGTTGCACCTGTTCAGTTCCGCGTAGCCGAAGTTGACCGGCGTGCAGTCGTCGTCCTGCAGCTGGTAGATCTTCGCGAACGTCGCGGGCCCGGCGATACCGTCCGCGCCGAGCCCGTAGGCCTGCTGGAACCGGGTGACCGCGGCCTTGGTGCCCGCGCCGAACTGGCCGTCGAGGGCCAGGACCCCGCCGTAACCCGGGTAACCGGCGACCCGGATCTGCAGTTGCCGGACGTCGTCCCCGGACGCCCCCTGCGACAGGGTGCGGCCCCAGGAGTAACAGGCGTCGGCCGTGCTCCCGGCCGTCATCGGTCCCGGATCGGCGGCCGCCGGAGCAGCCACCGCCGAACCGAGTCCGGCCACCAGGGCGAGCAGGGGCAGAACCAGACGAAGGCGCATGACAGGAACACCTTTCAAGCAGGGAAGGTGAAACCCGTGACCCCACGGATTGTCGACGATTCACTGCCCCGCACGCTAACGCGGTTGCGGGCACCCTGCTGTGGGGCGTTCGCACCACACGCCGCGCGGTGACCGCGGCGGCCACCCGCACCTAGGAAGTGGACGCGATGAAATAAACGACAACGCCGATCAGCGCGAGCACCTCGGTCAGCACGAAGGTCGAGTAACCGATGGTCTGCAGTTTGCTCCGCGCTTCCGGCTGACGAGCGGTGCCATTGATGACAGCGGCGAAAATCAGGCCCACACCGATTCCCGGGCCGATCGAACTCAGTCCGTAGCCGATGGCGGCGAGGCCGGGGTTGATGGTGGCGGCTTGGGCCAGAATCAGGTCGCTCATGGGCATTCCCCTCCACATCGGTCCACGCGCGTTCGCGCGGACAGCGGCCGGCGAGGTCACGCCGGACGTGCGATCGGAGCAATGGCGGAGCTGTGCGAAGGCATCGGGAATCGACGGCTTTCGCCGGGATCGATCGAAGATCGCTGGAATTCGCCGGGCAGGATATTCGACTGGCCGAGTTTTCGCGGAAACCGAGCTGTTCGGTCAATCCGATGATATCACCTGATTCGGACATGCTCGCCGCCTCGCGGGTCGACGCCGGGATCGACCTGGACGGAGCAGCGGGGTGGCCGGGCCGAGGTTGCCCTCCGGCGCACGCAGGGCTACGTTTGATTACGTGCCCGTTTCGTTTCGTAACTAGGAGGTGGCCGTGCCCAGTGCCCGCGACGCGCAGCCGGCCCGGGGCCGGCCGCGTGACACCGGCCGCGACCTGGCGATCCTCGACGCGACCCTGAGACTGCTGGTCGAGGTCGGCTACGACCAGCTGTCCATCGAGTCGGTCGCGGCCGAAGCCGGCGTGGGCAAACCCACCGTCTACCGGCGCTACGCCGGCAAGGCCGCGCTGGTGGCCGCGGCCGTCGAGCACCGCGCGGGCAGCGTGCCGCCCGCGACCGGGACCCGTGATCTGCGGCAGGCCCTGCTGCAGACCGTGGGGTGGCTGGCCGAGCAGATCGCCGAGCAGGAGGTCGGGTTGCTCGGCGCCCTGTTCGCCGGCATGCGCAGCGATCCGGACCTGGCGGCGCACATGCGGCGGATCCTGCGACGCGACGAAGCGGCGATGACCGAGCAGCCGTTCGGCGGCGCGCGAGGCGAACACCTCGTCCCCGGAGCGGCCGGACTGTTCGCCGAAATCGTTCCGGCGCTCATCGTGCACCGGCTCGTGGTCGTCGGGGAGCCCAGCGACCGGAGCTTCGTCGAGCACATCGTCGACGACGTCCTGCTGCCGCTGCTCCGGCGCCGGTGAGTGCCGGTGAATGCCGGTGAATGCCGCTGAGCAACGATCCCCGATACGACGGAGGCCATGATCATGATCGTCATCACCGGCGCGACCGGCGCCCTGGGCGGCGCCGCCGTCGAGCACCTGCTCGAGCGCGTCCCCGTGGACCGGATCGGCGTCAGCGTCCGCGATGTCGCCAAGGCCCGGCGTTTCGCCGACCGTGGTGTGCGCGTGCGGGGCGGCTCCTACGATGACCCGGCCGCACTGCGTGACTCGTTCGAGGGGGCCGAGCGCGTGCTGCTGGTCTCCCAGAACGATCCCGCCGGCGACGGAATCGGCTTGCACCGCACCGCGATCGAGGCCGCGGTCGCCGCGGGCGCCCGGCGCATCCTGTACACCAGTCACCAGAACACCCGCGCCGACAGCCCGTTCGCCCCGGCGCACGAACACGCCGCCACCGAAGCGCTGCTCGCGAAGTCGGGGGTCGCCTGGACCGCTCTGCGCAACGGGTTCTACGCGCACAGCCTCGACTGGCTGCTCGGCCCTTGGCGTCAGACCGGCGTCATCGCCGCGCCGGCCGACGGCCCGGCGTCCTGGACCGACCGCGCCGACGCAGCCGAAGCGGCCGCGATCCTCCTTACCGGACAACGTCCCTTCGACGGCCCCGTCACGCTCACCGCGCGCCGCGCCGTCACCTTCGACGACATCGCCACCACCGCGACCGAGCTCACCGGCCGCGAGATCACCCGGGTCGTCGTCGAGGACGACCAGTGGCTGGCCGACCGGATCGCCGCCGGCACACCCGAGCCGATGGCGGCCATGCTGCTGAAGTTCTTCCACGCCGCGCGGCGTGGCCACTTCGCCGACACCGACCCGTTGCTGGCCGAACTCCTGGGCCGCGAACCGCGCACGGTCACCGACTTCCTCACCGGCCGGGTCGGCGCCTGAGTTCCGGCTGAACGCAAGCGCGTCCCGTCGGGCTAGGCGCCGTCGTCGCGCAGGGAACGGATCATGCTCCGCAGGATCCGGAACGCGCCTGCCTGCTCGGCCTCGGTCATCCCGGCCAGCATCCTCACCTCGACCGACCGGACCGCCACGGTCGCCTTCTCCAGGCTCCGCCGGCCGCGAGGCGTGAGCCGCGCGGGGAGCACCTTCCCGACGGGCGCCGCCGCGGGCCGGGTCACGTGACCCTCGCGTTCCAGGGCCTGCAGCAGCACGTTCATCGACTGCCGGGTCACGAACGCGCCCCGCGCGAGTTCGGAGTTCGACAAGCCCGGACGTTGAGCCAGCAGCTCGAGGCAGGAGTAGTGCGTCACGCTCATGCCGAGCGGCCGCAGCACCTCCTCCATGGCTGCGCGCAGGACGCTCGACGCCTCTTTCAGCAGGTAGCCCAGTGACGTCTCCAGGTCGACGCCGGCACCGTCTTGACTCATGTCAGCATTCTGACATACAGTGACCCGTGTCAGAAGACTGACACACAACGAAGGAGCAGCATGCCCGCCACCGGCCCCGACTTCATCTCCCTCCAAGCGAGCGACCTCGACGCGTCACAGGCGTTCTACGAGCGGTACCTCGGCCTCGTCCGCTCGCCGGCCGGACCGCCGCACGCGGTCGTCTTCGAGACGAAGCCGATCGCGTTCGCCCTGCGCGACGTCCTTCCCGGCACCGACCTCGCCTCCGTCGACCAGCCCGGCATCGGTGCCGCGATCTGGCTCCACGCCACCGACGTCCAGGCCATCCACGACGCTCTCGCCGCGGACGGTCACACGATCGTGTCGGCCCCGATCGACGGCCCCTTCGGCCGGACGTTCACCTTCGCCGACCCCGACGGCTACCGGATCACCCTCCACGACCGCAGCTGATCGGCAGGCAGGGTCACGCCGAATCTCGGGTGCACACGGCGGTAGCTCGACCTACCCTGCCCAGGTGATCGAAATCGGTTCGCGGGCGCGCACACTGCCGGCACCTCCGTCCGTCGTCTGGGACTCACTCGTGGAGCCTCGCCGGCCGGGAACCCGGCAGTGGCTCCACTTGCTCGACGACGAAGTCGATCCCCGAGTCCTGGCCGCGGAGAAGCCCGGTCACGCCGTGTGGTCGTCGCTGTGGCCGAGCCGGCCCGATGATCGAATACAGTTCGCGCTGACCACCGCGGCCGACGGAGGGACCTTGCTGAAGTTCACCTTGCTCGCGTCCGGCGAGGCCCCCGACCAGAGCAAGACCGGCCACCTTCGGCGCCGGCTCAACCAGCTGCTGTTCGCGGATCTTCGCTTCTCCTACGGCCAGTGACCGAAACCGGCTCCGGCGTCGCTCCCCCGCTACCCCGAAAAGTTCGCCTGGCCTGGGAACTTTTCCAGCCTGTCGGTCCGCGCCGAATGGTTTCCTTCATTTCACTCTGATGGAACCGGACACGACGTGATTTCCGCGTTAAAATAACTCCATGCAAATGGGGGTAATGCGCCGCTTGGCCACGTACGGAGCTGTAGTCCTGTCCCTGCTCGCCTCGGCGCTCGCACTCGGCGCGTCCGCCGCGCAGGCCGCGTCGGCGCCGCTCGGCAAGCAGAACTGGGTCGTCAGCGTCGCCGGGTTCACGAATGCGGTCGGCAACAACTACCTGCGGCTGGGCTACCTGGTGTTCGACCCGGCCAGCAACGTCGTCCGGCACAACTTCTGGACCTGGAGCCAACGCGACAACCCGGTGCCGGTCAACAGCGGGGACGTGTACTTCTGCGGCCAGTGGCAACCGGGCACCAATCCGCGCAACAATTGCGCGATCAAGACCGCGCCGGGTTTCACCGGTGACCCGAACGGCCATTTCACCGGGACCTACGATTACGACGCCACGTCCGGCCGGGTGGCGATCACCTGGACCAGCAGCACCGTCAACGGCGCCACGACCACGGTGAACCTCGGCGAGACCTGGGCGGTGTCCGAGCTGCACCCGGGACTCGGCCGGCTGCAGCTGGTGAACGACACGTACTCGATCACCGGCGGGTTCGGCTACGGCAGCAACGCCTCCCTGGCCCAGACCACCAAGGCCCCGATGAGCGCCGTCCGCGCCACGAAGCGGGCGTACCTCTACGAGGCCCACAGCTGGCACGGCAGCACGATCACCGACTCGCCCCGGGGTGCGGCGGGCAGCGGGAGCTTCACCGTCGGCCCCGACTGGAACGCCTGCACGGACGGCTCGTGCCTCGGGTTCGTGCAGTACAACGCGCACTGCGACGAAGCTTCCTGCTGTGGCCTTCCGAGTGCCCCCGGCTACGCCGCGTGCGTGCAGAAGCTCGCCGACAGCGGCAACCGCCGGTTCTACTACCTGACCGGCGACCTGGGCGGGCGGCGCAACAGCTATGAATTCTGGTGCGAATGCCTGTCCTACGACGGGTGTTACCTGCTCAACAGCCACGTGCGACCGCTGCTCCAGGTGATCGACGACTCGGGAGCCTTCCAAGGCTGGGTCGGGGCCGAAGTCAACCCGGACCGCAGCGGCACCCGCGATCCCTCGGGTGAGTACTACGCCAGCTTCGCGATGGTGGCGTAGCGCTCGCCCGGCAAAGCGTCCCCCGAAGGCCTTCGGTGCCGTCACGCCTCACCCGCGGTCGAGAGCGTCCTCGGCGCGTCCGGGAATAAGTCAGCCGTCTTGATTAAGACAGCTGACTTATCTAGGCTGCGGGCATGTCCACCGACAGCGCGCACGCAGGTGACGACCAGGCCGGACTGCCGCCCTACCCGTTCCCGAACCCCACCGCGCTGGAGCCGCCGCCGGAATGGGCCCGGCTGCGGGCGCGGTGCCCGGTGGCACGCATCGAACTCGCCAGCGGTGACGAAGCGCTGCTGCTGACCCGTTACGACGACGTCCGGACGATGCTTTCGGACCCCCGGTTCAGCCGTCAGCTCGACGCCGACGACGCCTCCCGAGTCTCCGACAGCGACGACGGCGGGGTGTTCAGCCGGCCCTCGGCGTCGACCGGCACCGAAGTGGCCACGGACGAGCCGGCGGCGTCGATGCTCGGCGGTCCCGGGCACCGGCGCTGGCGGCGACTCGTCGGGAAAGCGTTCACCGTCAAGCGGGTGCAGGCGCTGCGGCCGGGCATGACGGAACTGGCCGAACAGCTGATCACGGACATGGTCGAAGCCAGTGCGCCCGCCGACATCGGCCCCGCGCTGGGATTCCCGCTGCCGGTGTTCGTGATCTGCGACCTGCTCGGCGTCCCGAGGGAAGACCGGGGCCGGTTCGCGCACTGGTCCGACACGATGCTGAACATGACCCGGTTCACCCAGGACGAGATCGACCGGTCGGGCTGGGAGTTCCACCGGTACATGACGGAGCTGGTCGCCGCCAAGCTGTCCGCGCCCGGTGACGACCTGCTGAGCGACCTCGCCGCCGACATGACCGCGGCCGAGCTGGTCATGACCGGGCAGGGCCTGCTCATCGCCGGCCACGAGACCACCGCCACCATGATCGGCAAGATGGTCGCGATGCTGCTGGCGGACCGCGAGCACCGCTGGGAGCGGCTGCCGGCCGACCCGTCCCTGGTGCCCTCGGCCGTCGAGGAGGCGCTGCGGTTCGACGCCAACCCCGGGTTCGGGATGCCGCGCTACGTCTCCGAAGAGACCGTGATCGGCGGCACCGTCCTGCCGCGCGGCACGACCGTGGTGTGCAGCATGGCCTCGGGCAACCGCGACACCGACGCGTTCGACGGCGCCGGCGACATGGACCTCGCCCGCCGGCCCAACCCGCACCTGGCCTTCGGTGCCGGGCCGCACTCGTGCGTCGGCCAGCAACTCGCGCGAGTCGAGCTGCAGACCGTCCTGGAAGTGCTGCTGCGCCGCCTGCCCACCCTCGAACTCGTCGAGGACGCCGCGGATCTGCGCGCCCGGCAGGGCCTGATCGTCGGCGGCATCGACCGGGTCCTGGTGCGGTGGTGACGGGCGGGAGGTCGGCGGCCACCCGGGCGCGGCTGCTGGCGACGGCGGAACGGCTGATCGCCGAGGACGGCGTCGCGCAGGTGTCGAGCCGGCGCCTGGGCCAGGAAGCCGGACAGGCCAACAACTCCGCGGTCGCCTACCACGTCGGCACGATGGCGGAGGTGATCCTCGCGGTGCTGCGCGAACACGGCGAAGCGATGGACCGCATCCGGGCCACGATGGTGGCCGCGGCCGAGGGTTCGACGCGGCTGCGTGACCACGTGGCCGCGCTGGTGCTGCCCACTACCCTGCACCTCGCCGACCTCGGCGTCCCGAGCTACTACGCCCGCTTCGCCGCCCACGTCGTCAGCGATCCGGTCCTGCGCGCGCCGGCGATGGCGGTGACCACCTCGACACCCGTGATGCAGCGCGCGATGCGCGTGGTCGCCGCCCACGCCGGCGACGCCACGGATCCCGCGATCCTCACCCGCTCGGCGATGGCCCGGCACGCGATCGTCCACACCTGCGCCGAACGGGAGGCCGAACTGGCCGCCGCGGGAGACTCCTCCGGCATCCCCGGCTGGGCCGAGACCGGCGAGATCCTCGTCGACGGCATCACAGCCCTGCTGACCACACCGCCCCGGTCCGCCGGTTAAGCGCTTGCCCGCTTCTTCGCGCCGCCCCGGCGGGCCGGGTCGGTCAGCCGGTGCATCATGGTGACGCTCGCCCGCCGGGGCACCAGGCGGCCGATGCTCGCGCCCAGGCGGTTCGATCGGCCGTCGATGACGCTCGGGCCGGGGTTGCGGCTCTCGAGGTGGGACAGCGCGGTGGCGACGACGTCCTCGGGGGTGCGCGCCTTGGCTCCCGCGGTGGCGTCGTCGGTGCCGACGACGGCGTTGAACTCGGTGCTCGTCGCCCCCGGGGACAGCGCGAACGCGGTGACCCCGCTGCCGCGCAGCTCGGCCCAGAGGGATTCGGTGAAGCTGAGGACGAACGCCTTCGTCGCGCCGTAGACGGCCATCCGCGGGGTCGGCGTGTAGGCGGCCATGCTGGCGACGTTGATCAGGAAACCTTGCGCCGCAACGATGTCCGGGAGAAACGCGGAGCTCAGCTGCACCGGGGCGGCGACGTCCACCGCGATCTCCTGGGTCAGGCGGACCGGGTCTTCGCCGGCGAACTCGCCGAACGTGCCGAACCCGGCGTTGTTGATCAGGCTGGTCGCCGTGAGACCGGCGTCGGCCACCGCCGCTTTCAGCTCGGCGCCGACGGCGGGCGAGGTGAGGTCGAGCGCGATCGCCGTCGCGGCGACCCGGTGCTTGCTCTCCAGTTCCGAAGCCAGCTCTCGAAGGCGGTCGAGCCGGCGCGCCACCAGGATCAGGTTCGCGCCCCGGGCGGCGAGGGCGTGCGCGAACGAGGCGCCGATGCCGGAACTGGCTCCGGTGACGATGACGGTCTGGCTGCGGTAGTCCGGTCGCGGCATCGGTTCTCCAAGGGGGTGATCGGCCGGCTGGTCATTTCACCGTATGCCCGTCTGGCACTCAGTGTCAATCTGGCGCTCAGTGTAGGATCGCGGGCATGGCCAAGCAGGACGACCTCTGGACCCGATCGCGCAAGGCGGCGTACGCGGAGATCACGCGCGTCGCCATGAACTTGTTCCTCGAGCAGGGGTTCGACGGGACGACGATCGATCAGATCGCGGCGACCGCGGGCATCTCGCGGCGCTCGTTCTTCCGCTATTTCGGGACGAAGGAGGACATCGTCCTCGGCGACCTGGCGGACCAAGGCGCGCTCGTGCGCGACATCCTGGAAAGCATTCCCGTGTCGGTGCCGCCTTGGGAGGCGTTGCGCGAAGCGCTCTGGCGCGTCGACGGCGAAGGACTGCAGTCCGAGGTGGCGCTCAAGATCGCCAAGATGATGTACGAGACCCCGTCACTGAGGGCGCGCAGCATCGAGAAGCACCTCCAGTGGCAGGAGCAGCTCGTCCCGAACATCCGGCTGCGGCTCGGCGTCGCGGCCGACGACGTGACCGACCCGGCGGCCGACGCGATCGTCGCCAGCGCCATCGCCTGCCTCGACGTCGCGGGCCAGATCTGGGCGAACGCCGACGGCGCGCTCGACCTCGCCGAGCTCTACGACCGCGCGGTGCGCGCCGTGGGAAACCCCGGCTGAGGACACGAACGCCGCGTTCCGTTCCTCGGCCGCCCCGCTACGAGACCGGCTCGCCTGCCGACACCTAGGCCGCCGGCACACCGGTCACCGGCGCCAGACCCGCCAGGGCGGACTCGGCCCCGACGGTTTCACGCCGAGGCGTCAGTCGGATTCGAGGAGCTCGGCCAGCCGAAGGGTGTCTTCGAGGTAGCGCTCGTAGGGGAACCCGGCGGCGACGAGCCCGGCGCGGAACTCGTCGTAGAGCGGTTTCCCGTTGACGTGGAAGGCTTTGCGGCCGGTTTCGGTGAGCGTGACCAGGCGCCGCCGCGCGTGGGCGGGGTCGACGACGACCTGCACCAGGCCGTCCGCCTCGAGGGACCGCAGAGCCCGGCTGATCGCCGGGTCCGACACCGACAGCGCCTGCGCCAGGCGATGCTGCGTCGCCGGTTCGATGTCCTCCAGTGTGCCGAGCAGCCGTATCTGGCTGTAGGTCAGGCCGTCCCGGCCGTCGGTGCGCCGCCGGGCCGCGTCGCCCAGCAGCATGACCACGCGGTGCAGCAAGTCTGCGAGTCCTTCGTCCACGTGGTCAGCCTAACAGAGTGTTGACTAGTTAATGTTAACCATGCAAGATTCACGGCATGGACAACTTCGGTTACGTCGCCCAGTCAGCCTTTCCCCTGGTCTGGATCGTGGTCCCGGCCATCGGCGCCTACGTGCGAGCCCGCCACGTCACCTCGGCCCGGGAGCGGCTGGAGATCTGGCAGCGCTGGTGGGCCATCGGCGCCTTCGGCATCGGCAGCCTCTGGATGACGGTGGCGTTCCTCGCCTTCCCGGACGTGATGGCCACCGCGATCGGCTTTCCCCGCACGCCTTTCCTGTTCGAGATCGCCTTCGCCAACCTCGGGCTGGCCATCATGGGCTTCCGCGCCGCATCGGCATCGGCGCGTGAGCGCATCACCATCGGCCTCGGCGGCGGCATGTTCCTGTGGGGCGCCCTCGCCGGCCACGTCTACCAGTGGTTCGCGAACGGCGACCACGCCCCCGGCAACACCGGCGGCGTCCTCGTCAACGACCTGCTGATCCCGGCGGTCATGATCATCCTCGCGGTGCGCTCGCGGCGCCTGGCCGCCGTCACGCCCCCGCCGGCCGTCACCGTCTGACCACCATGGAAACCCAACCCAGCCGCCACCATGACGACAAGACCGGCGACGCGCGAACGGCCGCCGCCGACCGGCTCACCATGTTCGTCGACGCGGTGATCGCGATCGCGCTCACCCTGCTCGCCCTGGAACTGCCCGTCCCCACCGGCGACACGACCGACGCCGTGCTGAGCTCGGCTTTGGCGCACGGCAAGGAGTACCTGGCGTTCGCGCTCAGCTTCACGGTGATCGCCGCCCACTGGCGCGCCCACCACGAGATCTTCCGCTACGTCGGCTCGCTGAGCCCGCGCCTGACCAGCCTCACCCTGGCGTGGCTGTTCATGCAGGTCCTGATGCCGTTCGCCACCCGAGCGCTCACCGCCGAGGGCGCTTTCCCGCCCCGGTTCAGTTTTTACGCGCTCGTCCAGGTCCTCGCGTCCACGACGTTCGCGCTCATCATCCGCGAGATCCGGCGCGAGCACCTGTACCGCACGGACGTCACGCCCCCGGAATTCGCCCAGAGCCTCGTACGCAGCATCTGCCTGGCAGCCGTCTTCGGGGTGTCGGTTCCCCTCTCGTTCCTGATCACGGGCACCGGCGCGTACCTGTGCTGGCTCGCGGCGCCGATCGTGCTCGCCGCCGCCCGCCGCATCCAAGGTCGCAGGGTCCGATGAGCACCCGTGCTGATAGCAGGCGGAGGTCATCTACGCCGTACCGACGCCAGCCAGTCCTCGGAGGCCAGAAGGATCGAGTGGCCACCGATCTCGTCCCAGGCGCCTGACCCGCCTCGCCACCATGCGATGGCTGCGACAGCGGGCGACGGGAAGGTGCTCAGCTCGAGGCTGACCGAACGTGGTGGAGCTTCCGCCGGTCACGCAGGGCCGGGCAGCTCAGCCGCGCTCCTGATCCTCGCCATCGATTCGCTCGGCCGCGTCGAGCAGGTACCGAGGCAGCTTGGAACTCGCTGCAAGCACCTCGACACCGACGAGCTGTCCGCCTTCATCGAAGTCCAGGTTGATCATCCCGCCCACCCCAACCGGGTCACACGGGTACATGCGCAACACGCTCCGGCGTTCCCGCGGTTCGGTGAAGTAGACGTAGGCCGCATCGGCCCCCTTGTCGTATGTGACTTCGACGACTGCCACGACGGACGGCCTCCCTGCTGACGACGGAGATCTGGCCGACGGCAGAGACTACAGCTAACCGCCTGCGACTTCGCCAACCTTGACGACCGCACGGTGACGGCTTCACATCAACGCGCCTGCCGATTACCGCCGAACGAGATGGTCAGTCGGTGGCGAGGAGGCGTTCCAGCCAGTTGTGGCGCGCCGCGATAGCGGCCTTGCTGATCCGCGCGTCGGGAACCTCCCGATCGAAGGCGTGGAATCCGCCGGGCCACACGTGCAGTTCGGCCCTACCACCCGCCTCCCAGATCCTGCCGGCGTAGCCGATGACCTCGTCACGCAGGCCCTCCGCAGAACCGACATCGAGGAACGCGGGCGGCAGACCGGCCAGGTCTGTGGCGCGTGCGGGCGCGGCGTACTGCGGTACGTCCGTGCCGCCCTGGAGATCGCCCAGCAGCGAGCTCCAGCCGAACAGGTTGTGGCTGCGGTTCCAGAATTCGATCCCGTCCATCTGCATGGCCGAAGCACTGTCGTTGCGATCATCAAGCATGGGAGCCATCAACAGTTGGCCGAGCAGGCGAGGACCGCCCTTGTCGCGCACGGTCAGGGCCAGCGCAGCACTCAGTCCACCGCCGGCGCTGGGACCGGTGACGACGATGCGGTTCGGGTCGATACCGAGTTCGTCCGCGTGGTCGACGACCCACAGCAGACCGGCGTAGGCGTCGTCGACCTGGGCGGGATAGGGGTGCTCGGGCGCGAGCCGGTAGCCGATCGAGATCAGGGTGGCTCCGAACCGCTCGGCCGTGTCGAGGAACTGGTCAAGCCCGGTGCGGTGATCGTTGCAGAAGAAGCCACCACCATGCATGAAGTAGAGCACCGGCCGCGACACGGGCGCACCGGCGGGCGTGCAGATCAGCAGCGGGATCTCGGAGTCGCCATCCGGACCGGGCACCGAAGGCTGGGAGACGGTGAAACGCCCACCGCGGCCGAAGTCGTCGAGCATGGCCACCGCGGCGTCGACCTCCGCACGGATCCCCGCCAACATCTCGAGGCTCATCCGCTTCAACTCCGGCTCTTCCGCCATGAAGGCGTCGTAAGCGACCTGAAGTTCGGCATCGAGCGGAACGGTCACGGTGGAGACTGTCTTCCCCGGTTCACGATTCACACGCCCAAGCTAGTACCCCCGTTCCCTGCAACCAACCGATTTCGATACTCGCCGACTACGCAGCAAGGGCCGGCGGGCACCTCTCACAACGCACTCTCATGCCGCTGATCAGTCGCCCGCTGGGAGTGGTCATGGTTGCGGTTGGTGACTCCGACACGTGAGGATGCGGCTGCAGTGAGCTGGAGGATTCGTGCACGAGTTGAGCGATCAGGAGCTGGTTGCCGAGCGCAACCGCCGCCTTCTTCACCCGGGCTGCCGGCTTCGAAATCGAGTTTTTCGCGCGCGGCAGCAGCACAGCAATGCGGTTCACGGACGGCCAGGGTCAGACGATCGCCGGCTTTCCGTGGTGGGACGGCGTCTGCCGCGATCTGCGGACGTGGACCTTGGCTGATGTCCCCTTGGGCGACGTCAGCCATCCGTACTGCGATCTTGATCAGTGCTGGCACATCCTGATCTGGCGACACGTCGGCCGTGTCTACATCGCCGAGGGCGAAGACGAGACATCGTTCCACAACCTGCACTGGGTGGCAGCTGACGAGTACGACAGCGCCTGGACCGACGCTCTGGCGCAAGCGCGAGCGATGCCATCCTGACACTCGACCTCTATGGCACGGCGCACTCGTCTGCCGCGTGTGGGTGTCTGCCGTAGTGACGCCGACCGTGGATCCATGACCACAACACCGGAAACTCGCCCAACGCCACCGTAGAATGATGACCTTGTGCTCCGACTTGCCGCGGAGGCCCACCTAGGCCGCTATACCGGTTTGTCCCGCGTCCACACACAGTCTGACCTGCGACTATTCTTCGTATGGTGCGCCGATCACGACATAGGCCCCCTGGCGATCCGGCGGACACAGATCGAACGCTAAGTACGGTGGATGCAGGAGGTCCGCCGGTTCAAGCCGTCGACGGTGTCGCGTCGGATGGCGGTGGTCACCGGCTTCTACCGGACCTGCGTGATCGACGCCGTGCTCGAGCACTCACCTGCCGACTACGTCCGCCGGCCCCTCGTCCCCGCGGAATCACCCACCCTGGGACTGTCGCATCTGCAGTTCGAAGCGTTGCTGTGTGCCGCCCGTGAATCAGACAACCCGAATGACTTCGCATTGGTGGCGATGCTCGGGCTGCTGGGCCTTCGGATCTTCGAAGCCTGCGGCACCGACGTCTCCGACGTCGGCGAGGAACACGGACACCGGGTACTGCGAGTGGTCGGCAAAGGCACCAAGATCGTGCTGGTGCCGCTGCCTCCTGCGGTCGGACGAGCCATCGACCGAGCTGCCGGTGACCGGCCGGTCGGAGCGATCCTGCTCAACCGGCGGGGACGGCGGATGGACCGGCACTGCGCCACCCGCCGGCTCCACCGGCTGGCCGAGCAGTCAGTGGTGCGATTGCCGCGGATGCACCCGCACATGCTGCGTCACACCTTCGTCACCACGATGCTGGACGCCGGAGTCGACCTGCGGGGCGTGCAGATCGCCGCTCGTCACGCCGACCCGCGCACCACCATGCGTTACGACCGGGCACGCAAGAACCTCGACCGACACCCGAACTACATCCTCGCCGCCTACATGGCCTCCGGCACCTGACCGCACGAACCTGGCAATGACCGTGTGAGCTAACCGCGGATGTTCGTCGGTTGTGATGCGCTGAAGAGGCTAGGTCGACTGGTGTCCGCGGCTGATCCAGCTGCGCATGATTTCGGCGGCCAGCCAATGCCCGCGGATTTCTGCTTCTTCGACGACAGGCATGCCGTTGCAGCGCCGCAACGGGTCGGCTCCGCGGGCAAGCAGGAACGCGGTGGTATCGGCGTGGAGTGGTTCGCCAGTCTGAACATGACCATCGTGTTCGACATCAATGGCGTGGCGCAAAAGGGTCCAGCCGTCCCCGCAGTCGTCTTCGATATCGTGACCAGCGTCGAGCAGGTCTCGTAGCTGGGGCAGGTCTTCGTGTTCGACGGCGTGGTGAGCTGGTGAATAGGGCATTGTGTGGCCTCTGCGTGGTCGATCGGGTGCTGGTGCTGCCGGCACGATATCGGCCGTGGGCAGGAAGCCGCTCGGCTGCGAGGGAGCTCGATCAGTGTCAGTGGCTGTCGGCGATGGTGTTCCGGGGTCGTAGCGGAGTTGCGCGTCGTCGGGGCTGGCGCCGAGGTGTGGACTAGCCTGGCCCGGCATTGGTCGTACCGCCATTCCACGGAGTAGCCGATGAGCGGACGCAGATACGGTCGATCGGTGCAGACAGCCACGACCGCACCGGCTACCTCAGCTGGGCATCACCCGACGCCGACCTGGTGCCGTCGAGATCAGATCTTCGACACGGAGCCCGCGTGCGGCGAGGCAATGACGGATCCACTCCTGTTGGTACCGACTCCGGTTGTCCCAGGTGAACTGCAACGCGTCTTGAGGGCGACGTGGACCGGTCGACCGCAACCCGGGCACGAGGTTGTCACATATGTCCGCCAGCTCATGGATCTGCTGCTGGTAGTCACAACCGGGGAAGAACTCATCGCACATGCTTTCCCGTCGATGCGACATCGCCCTCATGAACAGGACCGATTCGTGAACCACGGTGACGATCGCCTCCGCGATCACCGACGCCCGGCCTGACTTGCCCCTCCACATGAAGCTCAGTCTCCCAGAACCGTCCTCGCGAGCTGAGCGCACGCTCGTACCACTGGTCCGGCATGCACGTCCGCTCGTGCCGATGAGCGAGCGAACTGCCCGCGCGGCTCCTCCCACGGGCGCCAGGCCGGTTCAGCGCGCCTGATGTGTGCGCGGCTTGGTCGCTACGTCCGGCTCGCGGCCTGCTTGACGGTCCTGATCACCGGTGCGGTCTCGATGTGGGCGATGGCGGGCAGTATGGCCACCCGGGTGGTCAGGTACCGGTACAGCACTCGCTGGTCCGCGCACACCACGGTCGCGTAGAGGTTCGTCGGCCCGGTCGTGGCAGCGGCGAACGCGATCTCCGGATGCCCGGCCAGCGCCGTACCGACCTCCTCCAGGTACGCGGGGGCGACCGAGAGCCAGAGCAGCGTCCGAGGTCCGATACCCAACAGGCTTCCGTCGACGTCGATGTCCAGGTACAGCACCCCGCGTTCGCGAAGCTCGGTCATCCGGCGCCGGACCGTCGTCGGCGACCAGCCGGTCACCGCGGCCAGCTGCTCGAGCTCGGCCCGGCCGTCGGTGGCGAGCGCGGCGAGGAGCTCGCGGTCGCCGTCGTCGAGCCGCACCGGTCCCGGCCGGTACGGCACCGGGGGCGGGCGTAGCCGCTCGATCGCCTCATCGTCCAATGACCCGAGCTTGGCGACCAGGCTGTCCGGGCCGCCGTAGAACGCGTGCAGCACGGAGTGCGCGGTCACGCCCTCGACGCGTGGGGTGCGGGGGAGCTTGGCCAGCAGCAGCGCTTCGCTGTCGGCCTCGCTTTCGGTGCGGACGGTGCAGGTGATCTCGGTGCCGCCGGAGGTGATGCTCACCCAGGACGTGTCAGGGCGCCGGGCGAGCGCCTCGGCGACCGGGACCGACGCTGCGGGCGCGCAGCGCACCCGCAGGAACCACAGCACCGCGCCCAGTGCGGTCGGGTCGACGCCGCCGAGCACCCGCACCGCCCCGGCCGCCCGCAACCGGGCGTACCGGCGGGCGATGGTGCGATCCGACACGCCGAGAACCTCGGCGATCGTGCTGAACGGGGCCCGGCCGTTGATCTGCAGGGCGTGCACGAGCCGTCGATCCAGCTCGTCGTAGTCGGATTCCACTGGCCAGAGCGTAACAGCGTCGGATACCGACGCAATCGACGCCGTTTCTGGCGCATTCGTGTCATCGGGCGGAGCGTCGTTCTCGTCCTGATCGACACAACCAGGGGAGAACCCATGGACACCGAGGTGCTCGTCGTCGGCGCCGGCCCGACCGGCCTGACGCTGGCCAACGAACTGCGGCTGGCGGGAGTGCCGGTCGTGCTGGTCGACAGGCTGCCGCGGCGCAGCACGTTGTCGAAGGCGGGCGGTGTGCAGTCCCGCACGCAGGAGGCCTTCGACCAGCGCGGCCTGCTGGAACCGTTGCTGGCCACCGGAAACCACCCGGCAGGCATCGCCCACTTCGCCGGTATCACGCTCCCGCTCACCCGGGACAGGCACCGCCATCCGTGGCGGTCCGTCCCCCAGGTGGTGATCGAGGGATTCCTCGAGCAACACCTTGCCACGCAAGACATCCACGTGCGACGCGACCACGAACTGACCGGCGTCGCCCAGGACGAGGACGGGGTCACCGCGACCTTCGCGAGCGGCGGTGTCATCCGCTCCCGCTACCTGGTGGCCGCGGACGGCGGCCACAGCACGGTGCGGTCGCTGGTGGGCGCCGAATTCCCCGGCAGGCCGGGCACGGTGACCGTGGTCGCCGCCGACGTGCGATTGAGCGGCGACGACCAGGCGATGACGCACACCCGCAGCGAGGACGGGCACTGGGCGTCGGTGTTCCCGCTCGGCACCGACCCGCGGGGCAGGCCGCTGCGCCGGCTCTCGCTGGGTGGGCCGGGCCGGTCGCTGCCCCGGGAGGTCCCGGTCACCGAGGACGAGCTCCGCGTGGGGCTGCGCGCCGTCTTCGGTGACCGGGTGCGACTGCTCGAACTGCGTTACGCCCGCCGCATCACCAACGCGGCCCGGCAGGCGGCGCGGTACCGGCACGGGCGGGTGTTCCTGGCCGGCGACGCCGCCCACGTGCATCTCCCGATCGGCGCGCAGGGCATGAACACCGGCATCCAGGACGCGCTCAACCTCGGCTGGAAACTCGGTGCCGCGGTGCACGGCTGGGCCCCGGAGCACCTGCTCGACAGCTACCACGCCGAACGCCACCCGGTCGCGGCCGCGGTGCTGCGCAACGTCCAGGCGCAGAGCCTGCTGATGGACCAGCAGGGCACCGGCGACCCGGATCTGCTGGCCGCCAAGGACCTGTTCGCGACCCTGACAAAGCTGCGGGACGTGCAGTACCACCTCGACGACCTGTTGTCCGGGATGGGCATCCGCTACCCGCTGCCGGGCACCGAAGCCCAGCCGCTCATCGGCCTTCCCGCGCCGGACCTGAACCTCGGCCCGGTCCGATCGCACGAGCTGCTCCGCTCCGGACGCGGCCTGCTGATCGACCCGGCCGGCAGGTTCGCCAAGGTCGCCGCCTTCTGGCCGGATCGGGTCGACCGCGCGGGTCAGGACGCCGGCGTCGAGCCGATGCTGATCCGGCCGGACGGCTACGTGTGCTGGGCGGGCGATCCGGACGCCCTCGAACCGGCGCTCGGTCACTGGTTCGGTGAGCCGCACTGATCAACGGCGCCCGACCGATTCCGGCGTTGCCGAACATCCGCACATGCCGCTGAGGATGCGGTCGGCGGCACTCGCGTGGCCGCTGTGGTGGTATCCCGATGGGATCACCGCCGGGACACCACCCGGCCGGCCGCGACGAGGAGCCGCCGGAGTTCGCGCCGATCGTGTTCGTCGAGCTCGGCCAGGACCCGATCCTCGGCCTCGGCCACCTCGGGATCGAGGCGCGCAAGCACGGTCACACCCTCGCGCGTCAACGTGGCAGGCAACGACCTCCCTGACGACACCGTGGCGGGTCGCGTCACCAGGCCGCGATCCTGCAACGCGAGAACCACCTTGTTCATCGCCTGCGGTGACACCTGCGCCTCGCGGGCCAACTCGGCGTTGGACTTCGGCGACTGCGACAGCATCCGCAGGCAGAGGTACTCGGGCGCCGCCAGCTCCGCCGGCTCGAGCACGGTGGCGGCCACCTCGGCGCGCAACGCCGCGGTGACCCGGTGCAGCAGGTAGCCGAGTGGCTCGTCCCGGGAGGTTTCCATGTCAACCATGTTGACATATATCAACCTGGTTGACATCCTCGGGTGCATGACGAGCTCATCCAGCGACGCGCTGTTCGAATCCGCCTATCGTGGTCAAGCTCCCGAGATGGGGCAGGGCTTCCGGCCGCCGTGGAGCATCGGCGAACCGCAACCCGAGATCGCCGCGCTCATCGACACGGGCGCATTCCACGGCGAGGTCCTCGACGCCGGCTGCGGCGAGGGCGCAACGTCGCTCTACCTCGCCGAGCGGGGCTTCACGACGGTCGGCCTGGACCAATCACCGACCGCGATCGAGCTCGCGCGTGCGGAAGCCGCCCAACGCGGCCTCGCCAACGCCGCCTTCACAGTCGCCGATATCAGCACCTTCACCGGCTACGACAGCCGTTTCGGCACCGTTTTCGACAGCACCTTGTTCCACTCGATGCCGGTCGAGCTGCGCCGGGGGTATCAGGAATCGATCGTGCGTGCCGCGGCGCCCGGCGCATCCTATTTCGTGCTGGTGTTCGACAGTGCGACCGTGCCCTCCGGCAGGGTCAACCCGGTCTCCGCGGAGGAACTGCGGGAAGTGGTGGGCGAGTACTGGACGATCGACGAGATCCGGCCGGCCCGCATCCACGCCAAGGTCCCCGAGAACTTCCCGGACTTCGCGGACTTCGCCGGCAGCGATGTCCGCGACGAGGGCAACGGCCGCAAGTCGACACCGGCCTGGCTGCTGTCGGCCCACTTGTCCTGACCATGACGTCGTGCCGAGCCACTACCCCACCAGGTGACGCCGGTCACTCATCTTGACTGTCTACCAACTAGAAGGTAGAAATTGTCGCGTGACCACGACAGCGGATCGGATCCTGGACAGCGCTCAGACGCTGGTGCAGGTTCGGGGGTACAACGGCTTCTCCTACGCCGACATCAGTGCCGAGCTGTCCATCACGAAGCCGAGCATCCACCACCACTTCCCCACCAAAGCCGCACTGGCCGAGGCGCTGATCGCGCGTTATCGGGAACGGTTCGCCGTAGCGCGGAAGGAAGTCGACGACGACGCGGCGGGCGCGCGGCAGCGCCTGGTGGGTTACGCCGGGCTGTACGCCGAGACCTTTGCCCAAGGCGGCCGCATCTGCCTCTGCGGCGTCTTCGCCGTGGATGCGGAGAGCCTGCCCGCTCAGGTACGGCAGGCGACGGACGCGTTCTTCGCCGATCAGCGGCACTGGGTGGCCGGCGTGCTGGCCGAGGCGGGCATGCCCGCCACCCGGGCCGGTGCGGCGGCCGAGGCTTACCTGGCGTCCCTGGAGGGGGCACTGCTCCTGGCCCGCGCCCACGGGCAGCCGGACAGCGCCGCCGGACAGGATCGGGATGTGGTCCGGTCGGTGGCGGCAACCCTGGTCGACGCCCTGCTCTGAAAACGCACCACCGCGGCGCCCTTTTTCATGACCAGTCAACCTTCCAACTAGTAGGTAGTCAGATGAGGAGAATCACCATGGGACAGGACTTCACTGGTCGCAAGCTCGTCGTAGTCGGCGGCAGCAGCGGCATGGGCCGTCAGATCGCCGAGGACGTCGTCAGCGGCGGCGGCAGCGCGGTCGTCATCGGTTCCCGCCCCGAGCGGGTCGAGAAGACCGTGGCCGACCTGGCCACCCGCGGACAGGCGTGGGGCATCACCGCCGACCTGCGCGATCCCGCCGAGGTGACGCGGGTGCGCGAGGAACTGGCCGGCCAGCACGCTGACACGGCGTTGCTGGTCAACGCGGCAGGCGTCTTCAGGCCGCTGCCGTTCCTCGAACACACCCCCGCCGACTACGACGCCTACCTGGACCTGAACAAGGCCACCTTCCTGATCACCCAGACCGTGGCGCAGAACATGGTGAACAGCGGCCGCGGTGGCGCCATCGTCACCATCGGCAGCATGTGGGCCAAGCAGGCCATCGCCGCGACGCCGTCCTCGGCGTACTCGATGGCCAAGGCCGGCCTGCACGCCCTGACCCAGCACCTCGCCCTGGAACTGGCCGCCCACAAGATCCGGGTCAACGCCATCTCCCCGGCCGTGGTCGCCACCCCCATCTACGAGGGCTTCATCCCACCGGCCGAGGTCGACACCGCCCTGGCGGGATTCAACGAGTTCCACCCGATCGGCCGGATCGGCACCACCGAGGACGTCTCCGCCGTGGCCACCTTCCTCCTCTCCGACCAGGCCGGCTGGGTCACCGGCGCGATCTGGGACGTCGACGGCGGCGTCATGGCAGGCCGAAACCAGTAACCTCCGAGGCGCTTCCAGGCCTGTACGGGTTTTGACGGTTCGGAGCCCGTACAGGCCCTCACTCCCCTTGGGTGCTCAGCACTTCGCCCACCACAAGGCACAACTGCGGATACCACCGGTTCGAGACCAGCCGAGGACCCGCTCACGCCGCTGATCGCGCGCTCAGCGAGGTGCGCTCGACCCGATCTTCCACAGCGCAGAGAAGACCGAGCGGGGTACTGAGGTGAGGCCGGGTTCGGCGACGTCGAGTGCCTGATCGGTGAGTCCGCCGGCGTCATCCTCCAGATGCCGCCACCAGTAGCAGCGAGCGGCCCCGGACGAACCCAGCTCGATCTGCCTGATGGCCACCGTCTCGTCGTTGACGACGACGGCCTCCCACAGCCAGCGAGCTCCCATGTCGACCAGGCCTTCGTGGTCTACGTACTCGAAGTACTGACGAGGTTCGGAGCTCTCGTCCAAAGCGCGGTACCACGCGACGGCTGCCCGGAAGGCGGCCTCGGTCTCCGGCGACCAGCGGTGTTGCACCGCCAGACGCCGGCAGTGCGCCTCCACGTCCGCCGGAAAATCGGTCACCGCCGGAGTATTCCAGTGACACCACGTCTCGCATTCTCATGCCCGTGATCGTGCGCTGGCATCCGTTCATGACCGGATGCCGGCGGCGGTCACCGGCCTGCCGCGGTAGAACCGTTGCCCCGCCACGGTTGCCGGCATTCTCGTCACCGTTCAGCTCGACGGACGCGTTGCCTGCACGAAGGTGATGCGGCCGAGCCGGCGCTCGGCGTGGCCGACTTCCCGGGCGTCACCGAACCCGGCGTCGGTCAGCAGCGCGACGTTGGCGTCGTCGTGGCCCGCGATCGGGCTCTGGGCCACCCCGTGACGCCGGGGCAGGTGCCGGAAGGGGTGGGCCCGGCCGTGGCCATGGCCGTGTGCGGGAGCACCCGCGTCGGGCACCGGGCCGCCGAAATCGAGGATGGTGATCCGTCCCCCCGGCCGGAGTGCGCGAAACGCGTCGCGCGCGAACGCCACCCGCCCGGCGTCGTCGAGGTGGTGCAGGGCCAACGACGAGATCACGTGGTCGAGCGAGGCGTCTTCGGCGGGGATCCGGTCGGCGTACCCCTGCACGAGGATGAGGGCGACACCCCGGCGGCGGGCCTTGCGCACGCCCCGGCGCAGCGCGTCCCCGTCGGGGTCGAGACCGGTCACCCGGGCACCCGGCCGGGCCGCGAGCACGGTCAGCGACAGGTTGGCCGTGCCGCAGCCGACGTCGAGCACCGCCTGCCCGGACTCGATGCCGGCGAGCTCGGCCAGCCGCTCGTGCAACGCGCGGACGCCGGCCAACCGCGTGAACACGTCGTAGAGCGGGAGAAGCCAGGTCTTCCTCATGCCCGGCAGGAACGGGCGGTCCCGCTCCTGCGGGGTGCGCTGATCGAGGAACCGTACGTCGGTCGTAGCCATGAAGTTGCTCCCTGCGCGGTCGGTGTCGCTTACCTCCAGTCTTGGACATCCTGCGATCCTCCAGCAGGATGTACGTTGGTCGGCGTGGGACATTCTTCGGACCGTGACACGACTCGGCATTCCGGCGTGCTGCGCACGGTGCGCTCCGACGGAACGCCGGTCTACCGCCACCGGCAGCGGCCCGGCGTGCCGCCGGTCTCGGTGGTGCGCTTCGACACCGAAGACGCCCACGCCCACCTTCCGCCGGACCACCGGCACGCCCACGACTTCCTCGTCCTGGTCTACGTCGAGGAAGGCGCCGGCTCGTTCGCCGTCGACGGCGCCGAACGGACGCTGCGGGCCGGCGAGGTCCACGCCGTGCCTCCCGGGCAGGTCATCGACGTCGCGGCCGTCGCGGGGCCCGCCCGCGGCCGCGCGTGGTCGGTCGCGTTCACGCCGGACGCCGTCCCCGCGTTGTCCTCGGTCTCCCCGCTGGCCTGGGCCCACCATCCGCTGCTCGCCCTGTTCGTCCCCGGCGCGGCGCCCGGCCGGGTCGCCGGGCCCGACCGGGCGAGCTGGTCGGCTTGGCTGACGGACCTGACCGACGAACTCGCCGACCCGGACCGTCTCGGCGCGCACGAGGCCGTCGCCGCGCTGCTCACCCGGCTCCTGGTCGCGGCGGCACGACTGGCCCCGACCGCTCCGGGCCGGCCGGACGCGCTCACCGAGCGCGTCTTCGCCCAGATCGAAGCGACGTTCCGGGAACCGGTCTCCGCCGCGGACGTCGCCCGCGCGCTCGGCTACACCCCGGGACACCTCACGACCGTGCTCCGCAAGCGCACCGGCCGCCCCCTGCTCGAATGGATCACCGAACGGCGCATGACCGAAGTCCGGCGCATGCTGCGCGAAACCGACCTGCCACTCGACGCCGTGGCCACCCGGACCGGCCTGCGTGACGCCACCTATCTCGTCCGCCGCTTCCGCGACCGTTACGGCATCACCCCCCAGCGATGGCGCCGCACGCAGTCGCGGTGACCGCCGTCCGGGCATGCCCCGAAGACCGGGACATTTCTCCAAAATGTTGGTAAAACTTTCACGTGTTCGGGCCCGCAGATGGTTTCCTCTGTTAGGTAACTTTCCTAACGAACTGTGGAGGGTCCCCGCTCATGTCATCCCGCAAGCGCTTCGCTGTGGTAGCCGCCGCGGCTCTGACGCTCATCGCGCCGCCGCTCGGCGCCAAGGTCGCCGAGGCGGCCACGACGAACACCGCTTCCCCGGCCTCGGCAGACAGAACGTACACGGCCGCCGAGGTACTGGCCGGCGTCCAGAAGAACAGCACGACCGCGAACAAGGTCAATTCCAAGCCCCACATCAACACCATGACGCGGTCCCAGAACGTCAACGTGTTCCAGGTGTCGTCGGGCGTCTACGCCTACAGTTCCTCCTTGGCCGTCGACGACGACGGCAGCGACCCCGATTCCGACCCGGATCACCAGGGCGAGACGACGTTCCAGGACAGCAACGGCGCGCAGCTGGCCGCGCACCACGTGCCGTTCTACGTGCTGGGCGACGACTGCTACGACCGCAAGAGCCCGTGCCCGCATTTCTTCTACAAGGAGCACGGCATCAAGGGGCGCCAGTTCGCGCTGATGTTCTACAAGAGCAAGGTGATCGGCGCGATCTTCGGCGACACGCAGACGGGCAACGACCAGACCACTTCGGACAACGACTCCCGCGAACTGGGCGAGGCGTCGGTGAAGGCGGCCTCGTCGCTCGGCATCCCCAGCAGCGGCACCACCGGCGGCGTCGACAACGGCGTGACCGTGGTGATCTTCTCCGGTTCGTCCTGGGTCGTGAACGGCACGAACTCCAACCTCAACGCCAACGCCCAGGCCTTGGTCCAGAAGGCTCTCGACAGCCTCGGCGCCGGCATGGGCCTCTGATTCCGCGCGAAGAAAGCACGTTGACCGCGACCACCGCCACGGCGACCATGGCGGTGGTCGCGGCCGATCAGGCGGTCGCGATGTGGCGACCCCACCGCGGCACCCGGCGGTGGGAGCACAAAAGTTCACCAGTACCGCACGGAGCAGATCCAGCACGGCGCCGTCGTCTCGTCGTGCTCGCACAGCGCGTTGCAGGCGGCTTCCGAACGCCGGTGGTCCGTCAGCCGTCCGCGCAGCCATTCGCGCGCGGTCAGCCGCCGCACCCCGGTCGGCTCCGGGGCCGGAGCGCGACGCGGATGCCGAAACCGTTCTCGAGCGGCCATGGGAACGACACCTCGTCGGTGATGCTAGATGAAAGCGCTTTCCTGTTGATCACACGCCGAGCATGCGCCGCAGATCCGGGGCGTGGCGCCGGGAAACGGGCACGAACTCGTAGGTCCGGGAGTCCATGATCAGGAACAGCTCCCCCTTGATGCCCCGCTCGACTTCCGCCACCCGGCGCAGGTTCACCAGGAACCGCCGGTGCGCCCGGCGGAATCCGTAGGAGGTCAGGGCTCGCTCGACGTTGTCCAGGCCGCGGGTCGCGGCCTGGATCCGGCCGCGTTCCGTGACCAGCCAGACGATGTTCCGCTCGGCCTCGGCGTAGCGGATCTCCGACGGGGCCAGCAGGACCAGCCGGTCGTTGCGCATCCCGATGACGCACCGGGGCAGCGGCCCGGCGACGTCGTCGGCGCCTCCCTCGTAGGCTTCGCCCTCTTGCACCCCGAACGCGCACAGCATGCCCACCACGTGGTCCGCGTCGACGACCGACCGCATGGTCACCGGCGTCGGCTCTTCGCCGGGACACAACGACAGCCGCGCGTAGCCGCTCCACCCGGCGCTCCCCCGCGCCCGGTCTTTCGCCCACCGCAGCACTTCCGGCAGCCCCGTGATGTCCGGGGTCCACCGCCGCGCCGGTTCGGTCACTCCCGCGACGATGGCGGCTTCGGCCGCCAGCCCGAGCATCGCGACGGCCGGTTCGTTCGCGGCGAGCACGTTTCCCCCGCGATCCAGCGCCACGAACGCACCACCGGCCTGCGCGCACTTCCGGGTGAACTCGGCGATCACCTTGTCGGCTTCGTAGATGGCGCGCCGGTAGATCTCCTGTTCCACGAACGCGGCCGCTTGTGTCAGCCACGGCGGCACGCGCTCGGACAGCGTCGCGTTCCACCGCGAGATGTTGATCGAGGCGACCGGCGCGCCGGTCACCACGTCGCGGATGGAGGTGCCCGCGCACGCCCAGTGGTGAAACGCTTCGCACCAGTGTTCCGGCCCCGTCACGGTCACCGGACCGGACACCTCGAGCGCCGTGCCCATCCCGTTCGTGCCGGTGCACTCCTCCGACCACGACGACCACGGCGCGAGGTTGTGCAGTTCGGCGCGCCGCTGTGCGGTGGGGTCGCCCCACGCGCCGAGGACCCGCCCGTCCCCGTCCGTCACGGTGACGACGGCGCCGTCGCGCTCCACTTCCCGGCCGGCCAGCGCGCCGAGGCCGCCGAGCGCCGTGAAGATCACGCCGGTGTCGCTCCGCCGGCCCTCGTCGCCCCGGGCCCCCGGCGCGACGTCCAGCGCGCGGTCCACGTCGTAGCGATCCCGGCACCGGTACCACGAAGCGAGGATCTCGGGCCGCACGCCTGTTTCGACGTTTTCGCCCCCGGCGAAGTTTTCCCACGCGCGGGCCACTTCCTTCGCCGACGGGGTGGCCATCAGGGATCCGGCGGACACGCGCTCGCGTCCGCCGGGCCGGCTCGGCGCGATCACCAAGGGCGGCACTCTCCCGGTCATCGCGACCTCCTTGTCGCCGGGCGACGCGTCTCACGACATGTTCACGCCGTTCGACTACTTCGCTGTAGAACTACCCGCGCGGACGGGTAGGCTGGGAGAAGCAATCCGGGCAGGCTTCGAGCATATGCCCGGCCGGTGGCGAAACGCCGTCCCGACCGCTGGTGGGTGAATGGCCGCCGCCCGTCATCGCCGCACCACCGTTCGTGGGACGTTCGCCCGCGGTCATCACGCGCGGCTTGCCCTCGATCCGATACCCGGTTTAGCTTGCTACGAAGGCCAATCGCCGCGCCCGGGCCCGACAGACCAAAGGCGGTCTCCCCATGGCACAGGTACGCCGGCTCGACCCGGGCTCCCGCGGCCCTGGCGGCGCGACGGTGTACCAGGCGTGGGAACGGTTCGCGCGCGGCGGGGACGACCTCAGCGGGGTGCGACCCGAGATAGCGATCTCCTGGCACCGGTGCCGGGACCAGTACCGGGTCGACCCGGGCCTGACCGAAGCCCCGGCGGCCGTCGCGGAGGTCGGCCACGCGCTGGAGCACGACGTCGTGTTCGCCGAACTCGGCTTCCGCGCCGCCTCGCTGGCGCACGAGGTCGGCACCCTCGGCGGCATCGTGACCATCACCGACGGCACCGGCCGGGTGCTGGCCCAATGGGGTGACCAGGCCACGCAGGACGTTGCCGCGGAAGCCAACCTGGCCCGGTGGTTCTGCTGGTCCGAGGGCGCCACCGGGACGAACGGCATGGGTACCGCGCTGATGTCCTACGCCCCGGTGCTGATCCGCGGCGCCGAGCACTGGTGCCGGGCGTTCCACGACTGGACCTGCGCCGGGGTGGCGGTACGGGACGTGGTGACCCGGGAACCGGTCGCCGTGCTCAACATCTCGTGCTGGCGCGGCGATCTCCCCGGCACGGTGGGAGCCTGGCTCGGCAACGCCGCCACGATGACCCAGCGCATCCTGCGCCGGCGCGCCAAGGACGACGGCGCCGAGCTGATGGCCGCCTTCAGCCACGTCAGGTCGGGCTCGAGCGCGGCGCTCGCGGCCGTGGACGCCGCGGGCCGGGTCGTGCTCGCCGACGACACCGCGGGCGTGCTCCTCGGCATCCCGGGCTCCACGCCGGCACCCGATCCCGCGGTGCGGTGGAAACCGGAGCTGCCGGAGTTCATCCGGGCCGCCAAGCACGCCGCCGCGCAGGCGGTGCGCAACCCCGGCTGGGCCGGCTCGACGCAGATCTCCACCCGGCTCGCCAGCGAACCGACGTCGATCAGCTTCCAGCCGGTCTTTCTGTCCGGCCACCTGGTCGGCAACGTCGTTTCCTTCGGCGTGGCCGACGGGGATCCGTTGCCACGGGCGAAAGAGGACGTGCCGCCGCACGTGCAGCCGCACCGGATGGTCGCGACCCGTGAGAACCGCATGGTCCTGTTGTGGCTGCCCGAAGTCTCCTTCGCGCAGTCGGACGGCAACGACGTGTGGCTGTCCACCGACCAGGGACTGCTGCGCTCGGCATCGCCGGGCCTCGACCGGCTCGAAGCCGAGCTGACCGATTCCGGGTTCCTCCGGGTACACCGCCAGTACGTGGTGAACCTCAGCCGGATCCGGGAGGTCGAGCGCCGGCACAAGGGCGAGCTGTTCCTGGTCATGGACGACGACGCCCAGACCATGGTGCCGGTTTCCCGGCGCAACGCCCCGACCGTGCGCCGGGCGCTGGAGATCTGACCCGGCGGGTCAGCCGCGGTACCGGTGCACGTCACAGACGCAGTACATGAGCCGGCAGTCGAAGCACGCGGGCTTGTCGACGCACGTGATGCAACGCCCGCAGCGCACCGGCTCGGTGTGCCGCACGACGTCGCCGGGCCCGTAGCGCTCGCCGCAGTACAGGCACGGCAGCCGCGCACTTCCTTCGCCCGGACGGGGTATCGACGGCTGGTCCATCACATCACCTCGGTCCCGTGGCCGGGTCGCCGAAGCGGCGACCCGGCCACGTCGTCAGCGGTGGTTTCCCGTCACAGGGAGAACACGATCAGCGCGGCACCGTGTCCCTGACCGGACATGCCGGGGACGATGCCCTCGAGCCAGCCACCCCAGCCGACCGGCACCGCGATGTACTGCTTGCCTTCGACGGTGTAGGTGCTCGGGCTGCTGTGGTGACCGCTGCCGCACTGGAAGCTCCAGAGCTTCTCCCCCGTTTCCGCGTGCAGCGCCAGGAAGTCACCCGCCGGCGTGCCGGCGAACACGACGTTCCCCGCCGTGCTGAGGGTCGAGGCGGCCATCGGCATGCCGTCGAGCCGGTGGCGCCACTTCTCTTCACCGTGGGAGTCGAACGCGCTGACCGAGCCGGCCATGTTGTCGATGTCGACCTCGACGGCGGCACCCCAGTAGGGCATGCCTTCCTTGAACTCGCGACGCCGCCGGGTGGCGGTCGCACCGACGTCGGCCACCGGGACGTAGAACAGGTCGTGGTCCGGGTTGTACGAAACGTGCGTCCATTCCTTCGCACCGGCGGGGCCGGGGAAGAAGTGGCAGGGCTCGCCTTCCTTGTCCGGGTACTTCCGCGCGGTCACCTTGCCGTCGCGGGTGATGACACCCCAGTCGATCCGGTCGACGAACGGCGTGACGTGCTGCAGTTCGCCGTTGGTGCGGTCGAGGACGAACATGTACCCGTTCTTGTCGAAGTGGGCCAGCAGCTTCTTGCCGTCCCGCTCGAACAGGGTCATCTCCATCGTGGAGTCGTAGTCCCACAGGTCGTGCGGGGTGAACTGGTAGTGCCACTGGATCTCGCCCGTGTCGACGTCCAGCGCGACCACGCTGTCGGTGTAGAGGTTGTCCCCTTCGCGGACCTCGCCGTCGAAGTCGGGAGCCGGGTTCCCGGTGCCCGCGTAGTAGAGGTTCAGCTCCGGGTCGAAGCTGCCGGTGACCCAGTGGTTCGCGCCGCCGCGCTGCCAGGCTTCGCCGTCGGCGGGCCAGGTCTCCGAGCCGGGCTCCCCCGGCTTCGGCACGGTGTAGGTGCGCCAGCGCCGCTCACCGGTCTCGAGGTCCCAGCAGTCGATGTGGCCGCGGACGCCGTACTCGCCCCCGGAGGACCCGGTGATGAGGGTGTCCTTGATGACCAGCGGCGCGATCGTGGCGCTCTCGCCGGCCCGCACGTCGCCGATGGGCTTCTGCCAGACCTTCCGCCCGGTGGTGGCGTCGAGCGCGAGCAACTGGGCGTTCTGGGTCACCATGTAGACCTTGCCGCCCGCCACCGCGCAGCCGCGGTTGACGTTGGCGCAGCACAGGGTCACGTCGATCGGGATCGCGTGCTTGTAGCGCCACAGCTGCTCGCCGCTCTTCGCGTCGAGCGCCCAGAGCCAGCCGTCCCAGCCGGTGACGAACATGACGCCGTCGACGACCAGCGGGCAGGCCTCGAACGCGTAGGTCGACGTGGACGCGATCATCCCGCTCGCGCCCGCCTGGAAGATCCAGGCGACCTTCAGGTCCTTGACGTTCCCGGCGTCGATCTGGTCGAGCAGGCTGTGCCGCTTGCCGTCGTAGTCGCCGTAGTAGGTGATCCAGTTGTGGGATTCGCTGCGCGCCTGGAGGATGCGCTCGTAACCGAGGCCGCGCGTCACGTCCGGCGCGCTGTGCGGCAGGTTGGACAGCTTGCTGTGGTCGAACGCCTTGCCGGCGTCGAGGTATTCGAGTGTCATGGTGTCTCCTGCCTTTCTACGGCCGCGGCTGGGCGGGTCGGTCGAGCTTGGCCTCCGGCGGCACTTCGCCGGTCACGACGATGGCGGCGGTCAGGCCCCGGCCCTCGTCGTTGCCGGCCGGCGAGCCGTACCAGTAGCAGCCGGGACCGTCCAGTTCGATGGTCGCGCTGCCCTTCGAGTGGTTCAGCAGGCCGATGAACTGCTTGTCCCCGTTGCTGGGCAGCAGGCAGGCGTGGGTGTTCTTGTCGTCGTTGATGATCGTCAGCTCGAGGACGCCGGAGTGCGGCATGATCAGCACCCCCGGCTCCCACGCCATCGCGTCCTCCCGGATCCGGATGGTCGCTTCCATCGTCCCGTCGGCCCGCTCGGTCGCCTTGTCGATCGTGCCGGACCCGAGCACGGCACCGATGGTCGCCTTGTTCTGTCCGCGCAGTTCGGCCAGGAGATCTTCTCGTTCCTGGGTAGTCGTCATCGGACCTCGCCTCCAGGTGCTGGTTCGCACTCTTGTTGTCCTGCAACGAGTTCGGACTCTACCGCCGAGGGCGCCGGCACGATATCCGTTGCCACAGAACAGCCGGGGCCCACCGTTCGCCCGCCGAGAGGTACCGTTCACCGCAGGTCGAACCGGTCGAGTTCCATCACCTTCACCCACGCCGCGACGAAGTCCCGGACGAACTTCCCGCCCGCGTCGTCACTCGCGTAGACCTCCGAAAGCGCTCTCAGTTCGGAGTGCGAGCCGAAGAGGAGGTCGACCCGGCTCGCGGTCCACTTCACCTCCCCGGTGCCCCGGTCGCGGCCCTCGTAGATCGCGCTCCACCTGTCCCCGCCCCGCTTCGGTGTCCACACCGTCGCCATGTCCAGCAGGGTGACGAAGAAGTCGTTCGTCAACGACCCCGGCGTCGAAGTCAGCACGCCCACCGGAGAACGCCGGTGGGTGACGCCGAGCACCCGCAGCCCGCCGAGCAGCACCGTCATCTCGGGCGCGCTCAAGGTCAGCAGGTTCGCCCGGTCGACCAGCAGGTGCTCCGGTGGCAGCCGGAAGCCGTCGCGCAGGTGGTTCCGGAAGCCGTCCGCCCAGGGTTGCAACGCGCCGAACGACTCGACGTCGGTCCATTCCTGCGTCGCGTCGGTGCGCCCGGGGCGGAACGGGACGTCGGCCTCGTGGCCACCGGCCGCGGCGGCCTGCTCCACCGCGGCACACCCGCCGAGCACGATCAGGTCGGCCATCGAGATCCGCTTGTCCCCCGGCTGGGCGGCGTTGAACCGCTCCTGGATCGTCTCCAGCGCGGGCAGGACGACGTTCAGCTGCGCGGGCTCGTTGACCGGCCAGCCGCGCTGCGGTTCGAGCCGGATCCGCGCGCCGTTCGCCCCGCCGCGTTTGTCGCTGTCGCGGTAGGTCGAAGCCGACGCCCACGCCGTCGCCACGAGCTGCGTGATGGTCAGGCCGGAGCCGAGGATCTCGCGTTTGAGGGCGGCGACGTCGCCGGCGTCCACCAGCGCGTGGTCCACGGCCGGCACCGGGTCCTGCCAGATCAGCCGTTCGGCCGGGACGAGCGCCCCCAGGTACCGCCGGCGCGGGCCCAGGTCGAGGTGGGTCAGCTTGAACCAGGCCCGCGCGAACGCGTCCTCGAACTGGTCCGGGTGTTCCAGGAACCGCCGCGAAATCGCCGCGTAGACCGGGTCCTCCTGCAACGAGAGGTCCGTGGTGAGCATGACCGGGTGGTGTTTCACGTCCGGGTCGAAGGGGTCCGGCACGGTGCCCTCGCCACCGCCGTCGGCCGGGATCCACTGCCACAGGCCGGCCGGGCTGAGCTCGACGTCCCACTGGTACTCGAAGAGCGTCTCGAAGAACGTGTGGTCCCATCGGGCGGGCGTGCGCGTCCACATCCCCTCCAGCCCGCTGGTGACCGTGTCCGCGGCGATGCCGCTGCCGTACCGGCCGGTCCAGCCCAGGCCCTGCGCGGTGAGCGGCGCGGCCTCGGGTTCGGGCCCGCACGTCACCGGGTCCGCGGGGCCGTGGGTCTTGCCGAAGGTGTGCCCGCCGGCGATGAGCGCCACCGTCTCCTCGTCGCCCAGCCCCATCCGCTTGAAGGTCTCCCGGATGTCGCGGGCGGCGAGCCGCGGGTCGGGATTGGTGGCCGGGCCCTGCGGGTCGACGTAGATCAGCCCCATCTCGGTGGCGGCCAGCGGCTCGTCGAGCTCGCGCAGGCCGCTGTAGCGCTCTTCGGCCAGCCACTTGCGTTCCGGGCCCCAGTACGTCTCGTCGGGCCCCCACACCTCGGCCCGGCCGCCGCCGAACCCGAAGGTCCGGAAGCCCATGGACTCCAGCGCCCGGTTGCCCGCGAAGACCATCAGGTCGGCCCAGGAGATCCGGCGGCCGTACTTCTTCTTGACCGGCCACAGCAACCGGCGCGCCTTGTCGAGGTTGCGGTTGTCCGGCCAGCTGTTCAGCGGGGCGAAGCGTTGCATACCGGCAGCGGCACCACCTCGGCCGTCGCTGACGCGGTAGGTGCCCGCGGCGTGCCAGGCCATGCGCAGCACGAGCGGGCCGTAGTGCCCGAATTCGGCGGGCCACCAGTCCTGGGACGTCGTCAGCACTTCGTCGACGTCCCGCGCCAGTTCGCCGAGATCCACGGTCGCGAATTCCGCGGCGTAGTCGAAGTCCGCGGGCCGGCGCCGGTGCAGGGCCGTCAGGTCGACCCGGTGCGGCCACCAGTCGTTGGCGTCGCCGCTCGCCACCGGCGGGTTCCGCCGCCGCGGCTGCCGGGTCTCGTCCAGGACCTTGTCGTAGGTGCGGTAGACGTGGGTATCGGGATTCTCGGGCATCCGGTGTCACCGACGGTTCAGCCGAAGGCCAGCGGCAGCAGGATCGCCGCGCCGACCAGCGAGATCCCGCTGAACAGGTCGGACCGGACCCGGACGACCCTGGCCGCCAGCCGCCCCACGTACAGGCCGGCGAACGACATGACCACGGTCATGGCCCCGAAGACCAGCATCGGGACCACGAGGGAGAACCCGGCGATGCCCAGGCCCGCTCCGGCGATGAAGTTGTCGACGGTCAGCGAAAGCGGCATCCCGAAGAGCGTCACCCACGGGTGGTCCATGTCTTCCGGCTCCGGGTGCCGGATCGCCCCGACGATGAAGTACACCCCGTACAACCCGAGCGCGGCCGCCCCGATGTACTCGGCCCAGTCACCGAGGAAGTCGCCCAGGAAGTGACCGAGGAATCCGCCCAGCAACGGCCCCACCGCGTCCCACACGCCGAAGACGAGGGCCACCTGCAGAGCACGCCGCCAGCCGAACGGGATGGTGCCGATGGCGATCGACGAGCGGAAGTTGTCGAGACTGAGCCCGAAGGCAAGAGCGATCAGCGGAAGGAATTCGAGCGTCACCGGAACCACCTCGGGAGAAGGACCAGGGTGGCGGAAGGCCCCGGTCGGATTCCGGGAGCCGGGGCCTTACGCCGACACGGGGACTCTGCTGTCAGCCCCGGTAGAAGTAGCCGGTGACCTCAGCGCACACCTCGACGATCGTGTACTCCGGAGTTTCCCATTCCATGTCTTCCTCCTCTTCCGCGGACATCGAAGAGCATCTGGGATTCGACGGAGGCGCTACAACCGATCTTGGACCAGTGGTCGGCAACCGGTGCCGAACGGCGCCCCAGAACCCACGAATGGGACTACCGCTCGCGCGCCGGAACCGTCGGCCGGCGGTGGACGAGCTGCCCGCCGGAGTCCTCCTGGTTGGCCCGCAGCACGGCGTCCTGCACCAGGTGGTGGTCCGGCGAGTGCCGGCACACCGGGTCGGTGCGTGCCGCGTCGCCGGTCAACGCGAAGGCCTGGCACCGGCAGCCGCCGAAATCCAGCTCTTTGCGCGGGCAGCTCCGGCACGGGTCGGGCATCCAGTCCGTGCCCCGGAACGCCTCGAACGCGGTGGACTTCGCCCAGATCCACGCGAGATCGTGGTCGCGCACCGAGGGGAACTCCAGCGTCGTGATCCCGGCGGCCACCGGACAGGGGTAGGCCACGCCGTCCGGGGCGACGGTCAGCGCCGTGCGCGCCCAGCCCCCCATGCACGGCTTGGGGTAGGTCTCGTAGTAGTCCGGGAGGATCCAGAGCAGCTCCAGCTGCTCCGCCAGCTCGGCCTTCCGGCGTGCGTAGACGCCGACCGCCTCGTCCAGCTGGGCCTTGCTCGGCATCAGCGGTTCGCGGTTGCGCAGCGCCCAGCCGTAGTACTGGGTGTTGGCGAGCTCCAGCCGCTCGGCGCCCCACTTCACGCAGACGTCGATGATCGCGTCCAGCCGGCCCAGGTTCAGCCGGTGCAGGACGACGTTCATGTTCAGCGGCAGCCCGGCGTCGCGGATGACGCGCGCGGCCGCTTCCTTCTTGTCGAAGCGTTTGCTCGCCGCGATCAGATCCGTCGCTTCGGCGGCGTCGCCCTGGATGCTCAGCTGGGCGCTGTTGAGCCCCGCCGCGACGAGCGATTCCGCGCGGCGCTCGGTGAGCCCGAGGCCGCTGGTGATCAGGTTCGTGTACAGGCCGAGGCGGCGGCACTCGGCGACCAGCGTCTCCAGATCGCCGCGGACGAGCGGTTCCCCGCCCGAAAAGTGGACCTGCAGGACACCCAGCTCGGCCGCTTCGCCGAGCACCCGCAGCCAGTGCCCGGTGGTGAGCTCGTCCTGCCTGTCGAGCAGTGCCAAGGGGTTCGAGCAGTAGACGCAGTGCAGCGGGCACCGGTGGGTGACCTCGGCCAGCAGGCCGTAGGGCGGCGGCGGCCCGGTCATGTGACCACCACCCAGCCGCGTCCGCTGGCGTCCTGGAGGAACGCCATGACGTCGCCTGCGAGGTCGGTCGCCTCGAAGTCGTGCTCGAGCCTCTCGACCAGCTGCCGCACCGTCCGGCTGCCGTCGCAGAGTCCCAGGATCGCCGCCCCGGACTTGTTCAGGAGCACCACCCTCTCGGGCAGCAGGAGCAGCTCCACGTCCCGGACGCTGTCGTGCTTGAGCATCGCCTTGGTGGCCAGCCGTGGCGTGGCCGTCAGATCGTCGACGTCCATCACGAACTCTTGCCGTAGGCGAGCTGCACGGCGTCGAGCAGGCTCCAGAGGACGTCGCACTTGAACTCCAGCGCCCGGGCGCAGGCGTCCTGCTGCTCCCGGGTTTTCGCGTGGCCGAGCACCAGGTCGAGCAGGTGCGCGATGTCCTTCGGCTGCTGGGTGAGCCGGGCCCGGAAGTAGTCCAGGCCTTCCGGCGCGATCCACGGGTAGTGGTGCTCGACGTCGGTGATCCGGCGGCTGAGCAGATCCGGCGCGAACAGCTCGGTCAGCGCGGACGCCACGGATTCCAGCCACGGCCGCCGGCGGCAGAAGTCCACGTAGGCGTCCACGGCGAAGCGCACGCCGGGCAGCACCGTGTCGTTGTCGAACAGCTGCTCGCGGGTCAACCCGACGGCTTCGCCCAGGCGTACCCACTTCTCGAGGCCGCCCTCGTCCCCGGTGCGCCCGTCGTGGTCGATGATGCGCCGGATCCACCGGCGCCGGTCTTCCCGGCCGGGGAGCTTGGTCAGGATGAACGCGTCCTTCACCGGCAGGTTCACCTGGTAGTAGAAACGATTCCGCACCCACCCCCGGAATTCCTCTTCGGTCAGCGAGCCCGCGTGCATGCGTTCGTTGAACGGGTGCAGGTGGTGGTACCGCTTCTCCCCGATCGACCGCAGCCGCGCTTCGAACTCCTCCGTCCCTTCCGAGGACCAGGCGTTCACACTTCCACCTCCAAGCCGGCTCGGCCGACCTCGATGCCCAGGTCCGTCAGCCGGCGCCGCTCCGGGGACTCGTCGTCGAGAATCGGGTTGGTGTTGTTGATGTGCGTGTAGATCTTCCGGGTCGCGGGCAGCGCGGCCAGCGCGCGAGCGGAGCCGTCGGCCCCGCCGACGGGCAGGTGCCCCATCGAGCGCCCGGTCCGGTTCCCCGCGCCCTGGCCGGACATTTCGTCGTCCGTCCAAAATGTACCGTCCAGGAAGACGCAGTCGGCCGACACGACCTGCTCGGCGAACGCCGCGTCCCACCGGGGCAGCGTCGGCGCGTACACCACGGTTCCGCCCGTCACCCGGTCTTCCAGGCGGAAGCCCACCTCCCACTCGGCCGACTCGCAGGGACGCCCGACATAACGAGGCGCTTTGGACCCGGTCGGGAAGGCGGTCACGCGCAACCGGTCGTCCAGGTCCAGGGGCAGGCCGGTTTCGAGGCGGGACCAGGAGAGGTCCGCGTAGTCGCTCAGCAGGTCCCGGACCGGGAAGGACGAGGTCAGCGCTTCGAGCACGGGCGAAGTCCCGTACACCGTCAGCGCCGACCCTTCACGCAGCACCAGCAGGCCGATCGTGTGATCGAACTCCGCGTCCGTCAGGAGCACCCCGGCCACCGGCGTTTCCCGGACTTCCGGACCCGGGTGCAGCGCGGGATCCGCCGCGATCTGGTGGTGGACGTCCGGGGTCGCGTTCAGCAGGAACCACCGCTCACCGGTTCCGGAGACGGCGATCCCGGCGTGGGTCGTCGCGACCTCGGGCTTGGCACGGGCCTTCCGGCAGCCGGCGCACGCGCAGTTCCACTGCGGATAGCCGCCGCCGGCCGCGACTCCGAGACAGTGAACGAACATGTCCCTCCCGAGCTCGGCTTTCTCCCGCAACCTTCATCGCCCCGCGCCGGACCTGGCAACCGATCACGCACGACCGGTGCCGGATCACGGACGAACGGCGACCGTCCCCTCACGAGCGGGCCGCGCCGGCCGCTCAGCCCGTCGAGGTCCGGATTCCGGCCAGGCGGGCCGCGGCGGCGAAACCGTCGTCGGTGCCGGGCCAGTGGGCGCGCACGGCGTCGAGCCCCGCCCGGCGGACGACGCCGCGCAGGACGGCCACGACGATGATGGCGTCGTCGGCGTGGCCGAGCACCGGGATGAAGTCGGGGATCAGGTCGACGGGCATGGCGAGGTAGACCAGCAGGAGGCCGAGCCGGATCCGGACGCCGCGGGGCAGCGTGGGGTCCGCGGCCAGGCGCCGGATGAGCCGCAGCACGTCGGGCAGCAGCCGCAGGGCCTCGCGCAGGAGCCCGCCCCGCGGCCGGACGAGGACGAGCGCGACGATCAGCGCGAGCCAGGCCAGCACGAGCGCGAGGGCGACGCCGATCAGCAGGTCCCCCCAGACCGAGCCGGTCACGGTCGGTCGGCGGCGCGGAGCCGGGGTGCCGGCTGGGCGGGGGCTTCGGACTGGAGGGCGGCTTCTTCGAAGTCGGCGAGTGCGGCAGCGGCCTCGTCGACGGCGTTGCGGGCGTCCTGGCCACCCGGTGCGGCGAAGTGGTCGCGGGCGGCGATCTTGTCCAGCCAGCTCCGGAACCGCTGCAGGTCGGCCTCGGACTCCTCGACTTCGGCGTAGGTGAGGTTGCCACGGGCCCGTTCGTCGGCGAGTTCCCGGCGCAGCGCGGGGAGCCGCTCGAGGACTTCGCCGTACTCGACGTCGCGGGCGGCGTCGAACTCCGCGATCACGGCCTCTTCCTCGGCCGGCTCGGTGAAGGTCATCGACAGCACCCGCGCGGTGCCGCCCTGGTGGCGAACCCGGTCGGCCAGGCCACGGATCTCCCGCACCACCTCGGGGCGGGCGGGCAGCAGGCACACCGACTGCTGCAGGTAGAGCGCGCCGAGGGACCGGAGCTTGCGCCAGACCTGCACGCGCAGCGAGTCGGGCGCGCCGGCGGTCGACACGCTGATCAGCAACCAGCCCCGGTCACGGGGTTCGACACCCATCCTGCGGATGTTACGCCCGTAACACCAGTACCCCCACCAGGATTCGAACCTGGACTGGACGCGTTCTGAGCGCGTTGCCTCTTCCGTTGGGCTACAGGGGCGTGCTTGCGTACCCGATCAGGGAGTCGAACCCTGTCCTCCGCGGTGAAAACGCGGCGGCCTGCCGTCAGCCGCATCGGGCTTGGTCCGGCACCCACGAGGGGGCCGGCGGAGCGGTCGGAGGGCATCGAACCCTCTGCTTCGGTTCGGAGGACCGACGTGTCCGCCGAGTTCACCACGACCGCGGATCACCTGCGCACCGGCGGGAGGTATCGAACCCCCTGGATACGGTTTTGGAGGCCGTTCCGCTGCCTCAGCTCGCCGACAAGGAATTGTTTTCCGGTGCACGAAAACGAGAAGCCGCCCGGATCGGTTTCCCGATGGGCGGCTCCCGTGTCCCGACGAGTGCACGTCAGGGCGGGGAGCCCGGACCGCCCAGAAGGCGTTCCTGCCACAGGCAAGCGAGCAGCCAGGACCGATGCGTCGCGGCGTGCTGCCGCGTGCCGCGTTCCCGCATGCTCGCCATGACCACTCCTCGAGTTCGTGTTCCAGAACTATGACCCGGCCCCGCCGGGGCGTCAATCGGTTATTCCGGCGCGGAATGCGCGCGGTTATCCGGCGGCGTCCCGGAGCCCGGCGGCGAGCAGTTCCCGCAACGCGTCGGACAACGACGCGAACATCGGGACACCCGCGGCCAGGCCCGTGATGCGGAACAGCCGCGCGAGCGTCCGGCCGCTCGCCACCAGCCCGAAATGCCGCCCTTCGGCGCCGGCCTGTTCGGCGGCCGCCGCCAGCGCGCGGGCGCCGGCGAGGCCGACGAACGCGATCTGGCTGAGATCCACCAGCGTCGTGCCCGGCGGGGTGTCCCGCAGCTCGCGCTCGAGGATCGGGACGGTCAAGGCGTCGATCTCGCCGGCGAACGTCAGGATCGACAGGCCGGGTCGGTACTCCGTCCGGCGCGCCGCGAGGGGGCGGGCGCCCGGGACGGGGATCGGTAGCTGAGGGGACACGGGTTCGGCAGGCCTTCCGCGCCGGCGGGCCGGCGTCGCGGGGAGCTGATCAAGGACGGGATCTTGATACCCAAACCTCGGGCGGGGAAACGCGCTATCCGGGTGGGATCGGTCGCTCTATGCTGCACATCGTGACCGCCGGTAGCTGGACCTGGGATCCGTCGCTGTATTCCGGCAGCGCCGCGTACTACGCGCGCGGCCGCGCCGCTTATCCGGACGCCCTCGCGGAGGCGTTCACGACCGAACTGGGGCTGGACGGCTCGGGCCGCCTGCTCGACGTCGGCTGCGGGCCCGGCTCGCTGACCTTGCTCCTGACCGGCAGGTTCGAGGAGTCCGTCGGCCTCGACGCCGACCCGGACATGCTCGCCGAGGCGGCCCGGCTCGCGGCGGACGCGGGAATCGGCAACTGCCGGTGGCTGCACCGGCGCGCGGAGGAGCTGCCGGCGGGCCTGGGCGAATTCCGGCTGGTCACCTTCGCCCAGTCGTTCCACTGGCTGGACCGCCCGAAGGTCGCGGCGGCCGTGCGCGGCATGCTGGCCGCCGGGGGTGCCTGCGCCCACGTCCACGCCGCGACGCACCAGGGCGTCGATCCCGGCGACCTGGCGCCGCCGCACGACGCGATCGCGGACCTGGTGCGGCGGTACCTCGGCCCGGTCCGGCGTGCGGGCCAGGGCGTGCTGCCCGACGGCACGGCCTCGGGTGAGACGGAGATCTACCGGGCGGCCGGCTTCCGCGGCCCGCGGCGGTTCGAGGTCCCGGGCCGGGTCGTCACCAGGACCGCCGACGACGTCGTCGCCGCGGTCTTCTCGCTGTCCAGCTCGGCGCCGCACCTGTTCGGTGACCGGCGCGACGCGTTCGAGGCCGAGCTGCGAGAACTGCTGCGCGAAGCGAGCCCGGCCGGGACGTTCAGCGAGCGGCTGCAGGAGATCGCCGTCGACCTCTGGCGGCCTTGAGCCGTTCGGAGCAAGGCATGCGGCCAGATCGCCGGACACATCCCCGGTCGGCTCTGGACAGCCGTCGAACGCCTGTGCTCTGATCACCACCACCTGATTTACAACGTTGTAAGCGGTCCGGGGAACGGAGCAGCCCGTTGGCATCGAACGGTTGGCGTAGGTCTTGCGCGGTCGTCGCGGTCCTGAGCACGGTGGCGGCGTTGACGGTGGCGGGATCGGGTCCCGCGGCCGGCACCTCCCGGCCGCGGACGGTGTCCGCGGGCGACGCGCGGTTCCAGGTGCTCTCACCGACCCTGATCCGGACCGAGTACGCCGCCGACGGCAAGTTCCTCGACCGCCCCACCTTCACCGCGATCGGCCGCGACGCGTTCGCGCCGACGTCGTTCAGCTCCACCACCTCGGGCGGCTGGCTGACGATCCGGACGAGCGCGGTCACCCTGCGGTACCAGCTGGGTTCGGGCCCGTTCACCGCGCAAAACCTCGTCGTGCAGGAGAACGCCGGCCCGGCGCCGGTGACCTCGACGCCGTGGCAGCGCCTCACGTGCGCCGTCGGCGCCCTGTGCGAGGCCGAAGATCTCCCGTACAGCGGGCTGGCCGTCGCCTCGGACCACACCGGGTACACCGGCGGCGGTTTTGTGGCCGGGTTCGAAGGCACCGGCAACTCGCTGTCCGCCGAGGTGGACGTCGCCACGGCCGGCGCGTACCGCTTCGACGCCCGGTACGCCAACGCCGTCGCCGGGGACGGCCAGCACGTCACGCGGACCCTGTCCCTGTCGGTCGACGGCGGTACGGGCCGGACCGTTTCCCTGCCGGTGACCGCGGACTGGGACACGTGGAGCGTGGCGTCCGTCCCGCTGCAGCTGGCCGCGGGCCGGCACACGGTCACCCTGACGCGCACGGCCGCGGATTCGGGCAACGTCAACGTCGACAGCGTCGCGCTCCTGGCTCCGGACGCGAGTTACCCGCCGTCCTCGGCGAAGGCGATGCCGGACTGCCGTTTCGGGGTCGACTGCGAGGCGGAGACCGCGCGCACCGCGGGTTCGGCGAAGCTCGCGACCGACCACGCCGGGTACGCCGGCCAGGGCTTCCTCGCCGAGCTGAACCAGGGCTCGAGCCTGACTCAGCGGGTGGTCGCCGTGCCCGCCGACGGCACGTACTCCCTCCAGGTCCGCTACGCCAACGGCGTCGGCGGCGACGGCCTGCACCAGACGCGCACGGCGACGGCCTCGGCCGGCGGCGCCACGCAGGTGCTTTCCCTGCCCGCCACGGACAACTGGGACACCTGGGGCACCGCGTCCGTCCCGATCGCGCTCAAAGCCGGCACGAACGACGTCACCCTCGGCTGTCCCGACCCCGCCAGCTGTCACGTCAACCTCGACACCCTCGCGGTGACGCCCGCCGGCGCGCCCGCCCCGGCGCCGCACCTCGCGCTCGGTGGCTACCGCCGCGGCCTCGACGGTGTGAACGGCGACAACGGCGACCCGAAAACGGTCCCCGGCCTGCTCTACCGCGACGGCTGGTACCTCCTCGACGACACCGTCTCGGCGGTCTACGACCAGCGGGCCGGCAAGCCCACTCCGCGCGGTGACCACGGCGGGAAGCCGTACCGCGACGGCTACGTCTTCGGGTACGGGCACGACTACAAGCGGGCGCTGAACGACCTGGCCACCCTCACCGGGCCGCCGGAGCTGCTCCCCCGCTGGGCCTACGGCGTCTGGTACTCGGAGTACATCGACCGCACCGCGGCGGACTACGAGAACACCATCCTGCCGCGGTTCCGCGCGGAGGGCGTCCCGCTGGACGTCCTGGTCACCGACACCGACTTCAAGGCGCCCGACACCTGGAACGGCTGGGAGATCGACCCCGCGAAGTTCCCCGACCCGAAGGCGTTCTTCGACTGGTCGGCCTCGCAGGGCCTGCACAACACGTTCAACACGCACCCGAGCATCCGCAGCACCGACCCGCAGTTCGCGCAGGCGCAGGCGACGGCCAAGGGCAAGCTCACGAAGTCGGCCAACTGCGGGTCCGGCGGAGGCGGTGGCGACTGCTACACCTTCGACTGGGGCGACCCGAACCAGCTGAAGGCCTACCTGGACCTGCACCGGACGATGGACCGCCAGGGTGTGGACTTCTGGTGGCTGGACTGGTGCTGCGACGGCTCGCAGTCCTCTTTGGACGGTGTGACACCGGACGCGTGGATCAACCAGCAGTACGCCGACGACGCGGACCGGGCGATCGGCCGGGGCTTCGTCATCTCCCGCGCCTACGGCTCGCTGCAGTCGGGCGGCTACGGCAACCCGGCCGCCGTGCCGACCGGCCCGTGGGCCGACAAGCGCTCGGCGATCCACTTCACCGGCGACACGTCGTCCACCTGGGGCACCCTGCGGATGGAGGTCGGGTACACCCCCGGCGAGGCCGCGGCAACCGGGATGTCCGCGGTCAGCCACGACATCGGCGGGCACAACGACACCACCGGCCTGCCCGGCTCCGAGACCTACGACGGCGGGCGCACCAAGAAGCTGCCGGACGACCTGTACGCCCGCTGGGTGCAGCTCGGCACGTTCCAGCCGATCGATCGCCTGCACAGCAACCACAGCGACCGGCTGCCCTGGCAGTACGGACCCGAGGCGAAGGCGTCGGCGACGAAGTTCCTCAACCTCCGCGAGAACCTCGTGCCCTACACCTACACGCTCGCCCAGCAGGCGGCCACGACCGGCGTCCCGGTGACGCGGCCGCTCTACCTCGACTACCCCGAGGAGCCGGACGCGTACCGGCTGGCCGGCAGCGAATACCTGTACGGGCCGGACATGCTGGTCGCGCCGGTCACCACGCCGGGCACGACGGCGACCACGAACGTCTGGTTCCCGCCGGGTCAGTGGACGGACTACTTCACCGGCCGGACCTACGCCGGCGGCACGACCCAGGCGATCACCACCGACCTGAGCACGATGCCGGTGTTCGTCAAGGCCGGCGGCATGGTGCCCAGCCGGACCAAGAACGTCACCGACGACGTCCGCAACCCGCTCGACGCGCTGACGCTCACCGTCGCCGAGGGTGCGTCGAGCACCTTCACGCTCTACGACGACAACGGCAGCAGCGGCCGGAGCGCGTCCACGAAGGTCCGCTACACCGCGGGCAACCACACCGTGCGAATCGACCCGTCAGATGGCTCTTTCCCCGGCCAGGTACGAGATCGCCGGTGGACGGTCACGTTCCTCGGGGCCACCGCGCCCAAGGTGGTCACCGTCGGCGGTGACCGGCTGCCGGCCAACGCGTACCGGTGGGACGCCGCGACGCACGCCCTGACCGTCACGCTTCCCGCGCGGAGCGTCCACGCGCCGGTGACCCTCGCCTACCGCTGAGGTTCGATCACCAGCCGGGTGATGCGGCGGGTCTCGTCGAGGGTGAACCGGTACTCCAGGTCGACGAGCCCGCCGGGGAAGTTCCCTTCGACGCGGCAGGTGACCAGCGCCTCGGTGTCCGATGTGGACCGGGCCGACAGCGGCGTCGTGGTGAAGGTGTAGCCGCCGGCCGGGCGGTCCAGCCAGGCGCGGATGGCGGTGACGCCGTCGTGGCCGTGGCCGTCGTCGGTGACGTGGGCGTCATCGGCGAACGCGACGATGGCGGCGGTGCGGTCACCGGCGATCGTCAGGGCCAAGTAGGCGCGGACGGCGTCCGGGCTGTTCGCGAGCACGATGTTCTCCTTTTCTAGACGAGGCCGGGGAAGTCGGCACCCCGGGACGCGGTCTCGTCCGCGCGGACGGCGTCGAGGGTGCACTGGAGTTTCGCGGTGACCTTGTCGAAGGCCGGGCCGCCGAGGACGAGCCGGTGCGGCGGGTCCGGCCGTTCCATGGCCGCCAGCACCGCGCGCACGCCCCGTGCGGGATCGCCCGGCTGACGGCCGTCCTGCTCGACGAACGCGGCGCGCACGGCGACGAGCAGCGGCTCGTAGGCGTCGACGGTCTCGCGGACCGCTTCGCCGGAGAAGCCGGCGTAGGCGTGCGTCCGGAACGCCCCGGGCTCGACCAGGAGAACCTTGATCCCGAACGGCTCGACCTCCTGGCGCAGCGCGTCGGACAGGCCTTCGACCGCGGACTTCGCCGCGCTGTAGTAACCGAAGCCCGGGACGGCGTCGAGCCCTGCGGCCGACGACATCGTGACGACCCAGCCGGAGCCGCGGGCGCGCATGCCCGGCAGCACCGCGCGCAGCACGGTCACCACGGAGAAGAAGTTCAGCTCGAACGAGCTCCGCACGACGTCGTCGGTGGTGCCCTCGACCGAGCCGTACCAGCCGCGGCCGGCGTTGTTGACCAGCACGTCGATCTCGCCGAAGTGCGCTCGTGCCTCGGCGACGGCCCGCCGGACCTCGTCCGGTTCGGTGACGTCGAGCCGCACCGCGTGGGCGCGGTCGCCGTGCTCCGCCACCCATTCCTTCAGCTCCTCGGGACGCCGGGCCGTCAGGACGACCCGGTCGCCCGCCGCGAGTGCGGCTTCGGCGTATGCCATGCCGAACCCGCCCGGCGTGCCGCCGGTGATGAACCAGTTCCGCACGTACCCACCTCCACTACAGACGCTATAGGGCTGAATATAGCACCTGTAGCTTCACGGTCGGGACGTCAGCTCACAGGATGAATCCCGTCGGGAACGGGTCGGCCGGATCGAGCAGGTAGGTCGCGGTGCCGGTGATCCACGCGCGGCCCGAGAACTCCGGCACCACCGCGGGCACACCGCCGACCGTGGTCTCGGCGACCAGTTCGCCGGTGAACGTCGTGCCGATGAACGAGCTGTTCTCGAACGGCGTGTGCAGCGGCAGCTCGCCGCGGGCGTGCAGCTGCGCCATCCGCGCCGACGTACCGGTGCCACACGGCGACCGGTCGAACCAGCCTGGGTGGATGGCCATGGCGTTGCGCGAGGCCCGGGCGTCGGAGCCCGGGGCGAGGAACTGGACGTGCTTGCAGCCGCCGATCAGCGGGTCGGCCGGGTGCTTCGGCGGCCGCTGCTCGTTGATCGCGCCCATGATGGACAGCCCGGCGTTCAGGATCCGGTCCTTCTCCCGGCGTTCGAACGGGATGTCCAGTGTGGACAGTTCGAGGATGGCGTAGAAGTTCCCGCCGTAGGCCAGGTCGTAGCGCACCTCCCCCAGACCGGGCACGTCGACGACGGCGTCGCGCTCGGCCAGGAACGACGGCACGTTGCGGAGTTTGACACGCTCGGCGCGGCCGTCGCGCACGGTGACCTCGGCGTGCACCAGCCCGGCGGGGGTGTCGAGGCGCACGAGCGTCGTCGGCTCGGTGACCTCGACCATGCCCGTCTCGACCAGCACGGTGGCGACGCCGATCGTGCCGTGGCCGCACATCGGCAGGCAGCCGGACACCTCGATGTACACGACACCCCAGTCGGCGTCCGGGTGACACGGCGGCTGCAGGATCGCCCCGCTCATCGCGGAATGGCCACGCGGCTCGTTCATCAGGAACAGCCGCAAGTCGTCCAGGTGCGCCAGGAAGTACCGGCGGCGTTCGGCCATCGTGTCGCCCGGGATGACGGCGACCCCGCCGGTCACCACCCGCGTCGGCATGCCCTCGGTGTGCGAGTCGACGGCGGTGATCGCGCGTGAGGACCGCATCACGCCACGCCCAGCGCGGTCAGCGCGCGGTGCATGTCTTCCCGGACCTGCTCGCGGTTCCCGTCGGTGAGCGGGCCGCGCGGCGGCCGGCACGGGCCGCCGTACCGGCCGACCAGGTCCATGCCCAGCTTGATGGCCTGGACGAACTCGGTGCGCGAGTCCCAGCGGAACGCGGCGACCAGCGGCTCGTAAAGCGCTTTCGCCTCGGCGAGCTTGCCGGCGGTCGCGAGGTCGAACAGGCGCGCCGACTCGGCCGGGAAGACGTTCGGGAACCCGGCGAACCAGCCGGTGGCGCCCATCAGCAGGCTCTCCAGCACGACGTCGTCGGCGCCGCTGACCACAGCCAGCTCCGGGGCGCGTTCGCGGATCTCCAGCACGCGCCGGACGTCACCGGAGAACTCCTTGACCGCCACGACGTTGTCGATCTGCGCGATCTCGGCGAGCAGATCGGGCGTGAGGTCCACTTTGGTGTCGAAGGGGTTGTTGTAGACCATGACGGGCAGCCCGACCGACGCGACGGCCGCGAAGTGGGCGATGACTTCGCCGCGGTTGGCGCGGTAGAGCGTGGGCGGCAGGCACAACACACCGTCGGCCCCGTCCTCGGCGGCGGCTTCGGCCCACTGCTTGGCCTGGTGCGCGCCGGGTCCGTGCACGCCGACGACCACGACGCCGTCGTCGCCGACGGCCTCGATCGCGGTGCGGGCGACGCGGCGGCGTTCGACGTCGGTGAGCGAGGAGTACTCGCCGAGGGACCCGTTCGGCCCGACACCACGGCAGCCGTTGGCGACAAGCCAGCGGCAGTGCTCGGCATAGGCGTCGTAGTCGACGGCGAGGCCGGCGGGGGCCGCGTCGTCGGGGCGGTAGGGCAGCGCGGTGGCGACGATGACGCCACCGAGGTCACGGGTGCTCATGGGACTCCTCGGGTTCGGGTTCGGGCTCGGGTTCGGGCTCGGCGAGTTCGCCGAGCCGGATCGGCTGGGCGATCGGACGGTGGTGGCGTTCGGTCCCGCCGCAGAGTTCGGCGACGGCCGGGCCGCACATCCGGCCCTGACACGGTCCGAGCCCGGCGCGGGTGCCGAGTTTCAGGGCCCGCGAACCGGCCTGGACCGGATCGCTCGCTGCCCGCTGCAGGTCGGCGACGGTGGTTTCCTCACAACGGCAGACGATCGTGCCGGGCCGCAGCCACCCGGACCACGCGGCCCCGACGGGATGGGCTTCGGCCAGCCGCTCGGCGAACTCGCGGGTGCGGTCCCTGGCCCGTCGCAGGCCCCGATCCGGCTCGCCCCCGGCGGCCAGCCGTCCCGCGACGGCCCCTTCCGCCGCGGCGGCGATCGCCCCGCCGATCCCGGTGATCTCCCCGGCGGCGAAGACCCCCGCGGCGGTGGTGCGCTGCTGCTGGTCGACGCGCACGAAGCCGTCGTCGAGCAGACAACCCGCAGCCACGGCGAGTTCGAGCTGTGGGACGAAACCGTGCCCGACGCAGACGGCGTCGACCGGGTAGCTCCGTTCGGTACCGGGGATGACCGACCAGTCCGGGTTCAGCCGGGCGGTCACGACCTCACGGACGCGATCGTCCCCCCGGGCTTCGATGACGGCGCGGCCCGTGCAGTACGGCACGCGATGCCGGGCGAGGGCGGCGGCGTAACGGAGGAGTTCGGCGGCTTTGGTCAGGTGCCGAGCCAATCGCCACGGCCGCCTGGACCATCCGTTGCGGACAGTCGCCGGCGGATTGGCCTCGAGGATCGCGACCACCTCGGCCCCGACGCCCAGCAGGGACTCGGCGACGGGCAGCAGGAACGGCCCGCTCCCGGCGACGAGCACCCGGCGCCCGATCGCGACGCGCTCGCCTTTGGCCAGTGCTTGCGCCGCACCGGCGGTGAAGACGCCGGGGAGGTGCCAGCCGGGGAAGGGCAGGGTCCGGTCGTGCGCGCCGGTGGCCAGGACGAGCGCATCGGGGGTGAGGACGTGCCGCTCCCGCCCGGAACCATCGACGGGACCACGAAGCACATGAACCCGAGGCGCCCGATCAGCGGCGGCGAGGTCCGCCCCGGGACGGTCGGCGGCAACGCGGTCCGCAGCTGAGCGGTCCGCAGCCAGGCGATCCACGCCGGAGCGATCCGCAGCGAAGCGATCCGCGCCGGGGCGGCCTGCGGCGGGACGGCCTGCGGCGGGACGATCCGCAGCGGGGCGGCCTGCGCCGGGACGATCCCCAGCCAGGCGATCCCCAGCCAGGCGATCCACGCCGGAGCGATCCGCAGCGGAGCGATCCGCGGCAGAGCGGTCTGCGGCAGAGCGGTCTGCGGCAGAGCGGTCTGCGGCGGGGCGGCCTGCGCCGGGACGATCCCCAGCCAGGCGATCCACGCCGGAGCGATCCGCAGCGGAGCGATCCGCGGCGGGGCGATCCGCGGCGGGGCGGCCTGCGCCGGGACGATCCACAGCCAGGCGGTCCGCAGCTGAGCGGTCCGCAGCCAGGCAGTCCACGCTGGGCCGATCCGCGGCGAAGGTACCCGCGCCGGAGTGGTCCGTGCCGGAGCGATCCACAGCCAGGCCATCCGCAGCCAGGCAATCCGCGCTGGAGCCGTCTGCAGCTGGGCTGCCTGCAGCTGGGCGATCCGCAGCCACTCGATCCACGCCGGACCGATCGGCGACGACGGGGCCCACATCGACGTGGTCCGCGCCAGCGCTGTCCACACCAGGGCGACCCCCAGCCAGGCATTCCACACCAGGCCGCCCGGCAGCGAAAGTGCCCGCGTCGGAGTGGTCCAGGGCCCAGACCGTGCTGTTCGGCCACCACGTGCACCGCGGATGCTCCAAAACCCGCCGCAGGCGGGCGAAATCGGCCCAGCCGTGGTGGATCCGCTCCGGGTTCCGGGCTTCGTACGCCTCCGGCAGCATCCGGTGGTACTGCCCACCGGGCGCGTCGGCCTGGTCCAGGACCGTGACTTCCGCGCCGGCGCGCAGCGCGTGTTCGGCTGCGGCCAGGCCCGCGGGACCGGCGCCGATGACGACCACGTGGCGGGTCATGACTTCTCCTGCCGGGTCTGGGTGCGGATCTCGTCGCCGTCGGCCGCGCGGCGGCGGCACGCGCGGACGTCCGGGACTCCGTTCACCGTCAGCACGCAGTCGAAGCACGAACCGATGCCGCAGAACACCCCGCGTGGCGCGCCGAACCGCGTGGTGCGCCACGACAACCGGCCCGACGCCAGCAGGATTCCCGCCACGGTCTGGCCCGCGATGCCCGCCACGGGCTCGCCGTCCACCGTGACGCGGATCGGCGTGTCCGTGCGGCCCACCGGGTCCGCTCCGCGCGCGAACAAGCTCATGCCAGCACCGCCGGACGGTCCACAGTGAACTCTTCCACCGGACACGACGGAGAGACTCCGGTCAGCATCTCCCGCACCAGCAACGCCGTCCCCACGCTCAGGCCGATGCCCGCTCCTTCGTGACCCGTCGCGTGCCACAGGTTCGGCAGCCGCGGATCGGGGCCCAGCACCGGCAGGTGGTCGTCCACGTACGGCCGGAACCCGCCGTACGCGCGCATCACCGCCGCGTCCGCCAGCGCCGGGAACAGGCGCAGCGCCTTGGCCGCGATCGCGCCCAGGACGTCCGGCCGGAGCGCGTCGTCGAACCCGACCTGCCGCCGGGACGAGCCGATCAGCACCGTGCCGCCCCGCGTCGACTCGACGACGGCGGACGTCTGCAGCTCACCGCTGTCGGCCCCGACCGCGCCGACGTAGTCCGCGTCGTACACCTTGTGCCGCACCACTCCCGGCATCGGCGTGGTCACCAGCACCTCGCCCCGCCGGGGCCGGACCGCGATCGGGGCGCCGAGCCGCGCGGACACGATGCCCGCCCACGGGCCCGCCGCGTTCACCACGACGTCGGCGTCGAGCACCTCGCCCGGGACGCGGACGCCGGTGATCCGGCCACCGGTCACGACCGCGCCGATCACCTCGGTGTCCGGCCGCAGCCGCGCGCCGTGCGCGAGCGCCGAGCCCAGCAGCGCCAGCGCCGCGCCGGCCGGCTGCACCTGCGCGTCCTCCGGGTAGTGGACGGCCGCGACGACCGAGCGGGTCAGCGCGGGCTCGAGCGCCGCGACTTCGGCCGCGGACAACGACTTCGTGACGACGCCTGCCGCCGACTGCGCCTCGGCGAACGCCGTGAGCGCGGTTGCTCCGGCCGGCGTGGTGGCGACGACGATGCCGCCCTTGGCGTCGAACTCCGCCGCGGCCGCGGCCCGCGGGTCCTCGGCCGCGATCGCAGCGATGACGCGCGGCCACAGCCGGCCCGACAGCTGCGCGAGCGCGAGTTCGGCGCCCGGTGCCTTGTCGGAGACGAGCACGTTGCCTTCGCCGTGCGAAGTGGTCCCGCCGGCCGGGCGCCCGCGGTCCACGACCACGACGTCGAAGCCGGCCAGGCTCAGCTCCCGGGCGCACGCGGCACCGACGACCCCGGCCCCGAGTACGACCACCCGCGTTCCGTTCATCGATCCTCCGCGTTCGTCAAACCGAACGCTAGGTTCTCGAACGGACCGTGTCAACGCCCGGTCGGCAGCACCGGGTGCGGGCGGCCGTCGAGCCGTTCGTCCGCGCGGTACTGCAGCAGCAGCACCGAGTGCACCGGCGCCGCCAGCGCGGTGTAGCAGTGCGGCTCGCGGGCGTCGAACGCGACGTAGTCGCCGGGGCCGGCGTCCACCGTCCGGCCGGCCACCTCCACACGCAGGCTGCCGGTCTGCACGATGGTGTGCTCGATCCCGACGTGCCCCTGCGACCGCTGCGGCGCGTCCCCGCGCACGACCTGGTCGTAGACCTCGAAGACGCCGTCGCCGGCGTCGATCCGCCGCAGCGGGCGCAAGTCGACGCCCTCCCCGCGCAGCACCTCGACGTCCGCCCCGCGCACCACCGTGAGCGCCCCGCCCGCGCGCTGGTCGAGCAGATCGGAGATGGCCACCTCGAGCACCCGGGACAGGCTGAACACCGTCTCGATCGTCGGGTTCCCGCCGCCCGACTCCAGCTGCGAGAGCGTGGCCTTCCCGATTCCCGACCGGCGCGACAGCTCCGACAGCGAGAGCCCGCGGGCCGTCCGGGCGGCCCGCAGGTTGACCGCCAGCATGTCCCGGATCGACGGCGTCGCGTCCTCCACCGCAGCTCCCTTTCGTTCGGCAAACCGTACGATCGGCCCGGCGAATCGTTCGCTTTACCGATCGAACGTCATCATGCCACGCGGACCCAGGCCTCGACCTCCGCCGCCGTGGAGGGGAACGAAGAGGACAGCAGCTCGTACCCGGTCGCCGTGACCACGACGTCGTCCTCGATGCGCACGCCGAGCCCGCGCAGCTCCGGCGGCACGGTGAGGTCGCCCGCGTGGAAGTACAGGCCGGGCTCGACGGCCAGCGCCATCCCCTCGGCCAGCGGCCCCGCCCGGTAGGCACCCGGGCTCGCGGCGGCGCAGTCGTGGACGTCCAGCCCGAGGAAGTGGCCGGTGCCGCAGACGATGTACCGGCGGTGCTGCTGCCCGGCCGGCGACAGGGCCTCGTCCACCGACACCGGGAGCAGGCCCCAGTCGTGCAGCCCCCTCGCGAGCACCCCCAGCGCGGTCGTCTGGAACGCGGCGAAGTCGTTCCCCGCGCGGACTTCGGCGAGCGCGGCGAGGTGGGCCGCGTGCACCAGGCCGTAGACGTCGCGCTGGGCCGGCGTGAACTCGCCGGACACCGGGAAGGTGCGGGTGATGTCGGCCGTGTAGAGCGAATCCAGCTCCACACCCGCGTCCAGCAGCACGACGCTGTCCTCGGCCACCGGCCCGTCGCAGCGCGTCCAGTGCAGCACCGGCGCGTTCCGCCCGGCCGCGACGATCGACGTGTACCCGGGGCCGGTGCCCTCCGTGCGGGCGCGGCGGTCGAAGGTGCCCTGCAGCCAGCGTTCCCCGCCGCCGCGCACCGCCTCCGGGAGAGCGGCGAGCACGTCGGCGAACCCGCGCGCGGTGGCGTCGACCGCAGCGCGCAGCTGGCCCACCTCCCAGTCGTCCTTGAGCCGCCGCAGCTCCGCGAGGACCGTGCGCAGCCGCTCGCTGTGGCCCTGGCCGTACGCGTCGAGCACCGGGTCGACGCCGGCGGTGACCAGCACCTGCGGGTGCCGGCCGCGCAACCCGTGCGGCAGGTCCTCCAGCGGGCGGCACTCGAGGCCCAGCGCCTGGGCGTACGCGGCCGGGGTGGCCGCGGAGCCGACCCACAGCGGGCTGGTGTCGGCGTCGCCGATGAAGTCGGTCTCGTCCGGCTCGGCCGGGCGCGGGACGTAGAGCGTCGCGTGGTGACTGTCGCCGGCCGGGGTCAGCACCAGGATCGCGCCCTCCCGCTGGCAACCGGTGAGCCAGACGAAGTCGCTGTCGGCGCGGAAGCCGTGGAAGGTGTCGTTGGAGCGCACCACCGCGCGCCCGGCCGCGAGGGCGATCCGCTGCCCGGGCAGCTCCGCCGACAGCCGGGCCCGGTGCGCGGCGGCGGCCTCGGCGGTGCCGTCCGGCACTTCGACGACGTCCGCGGCGGGCTCCCAGCCGTCGCGGATCCAGTTCCGGAATCCCTTGGCACCCAGCAGTGCGCGCAGGTCGGGCCGGGTTCGGTCGCCGGTCATCGGTTCCCCTTCCACCTTGACGAAGACAGCGTCGGGAAGTCAGCCTCACACCGCGAACGCCCGGCGGTAATGGCCTGCGGCGATAGACTCCGGCTATGGCCATGGAGATCCGGCAGCTGCGGGCGATCTGCGCCATCGCCGAGGCGGGCAGCCTGTCGCGGGCGGCCGCCGCGCTGGGCGTGTCCCAGCCGTCCCTGACGTCCCTGCTGCAGCGGTTCGAGCGGCAGATCGGCACGCCGTTGTTCGTCCGCAGCCACACCGGCGTCACCCCGACGCCGGTCGGCGAGCAGACGCTGCGCCGGGCTGGGGTGCTGCTGCTGGACTTCGACCGGTTCGAGGCCGACCTGCTCGGCTCGACCGGCACCGGCCCGCTCCGGCTCGGATCGTCCCAAATGGACTGTCTGCCGACGTTCGTCGAGCGGCTGGACGACGCACTTCCCGGCGTCGAGGTGACCGTCCACTTGGAACCGTCGAGCGCGGTGCTGGCCCGGTCGCTGGCCCGCGCGACCCTCGACATCGCCGTCATCGCCATGTCGGACGATCAGGAGGTGCCGCTGGCCAAGCACCTCGGCCACCGCGTGCTGCTCCCCTGGATCCCGGTCTTCATCGGCCTGCCCGCGCGGCACCGGCTGGCGGCGGAGACCGAGATCGACCTGGCCGATCTCGCGGACGAGGCCTGGATCGGCCCGCCGGGCTCCGAAGACGGCTCGCTGACGTCGTTGCGCGCGGCGGCCCACCGCGCCGGGTTCACCCCGCGGATCCGCTTCGAGTGCCAGAACGGCGGCGGCCGTCAGCTGATCACGGCCGGCCACGCGGTGGAGCTGGTCGAGCCGACCGCGCCCGAGCTGCCCGGCATGGTCGTGCGCCCCCTGAAGAACGACCCGATGCGCATGCGGCTCGTGCTGGCCTGGCGCAAGGAACGTGTCACCTGGGACCAGGCCGAGCGGGTCTACCGCGCGGCGATGACGTCCTACACCCGGCACGCGATGGCGTCGGTCCCGTTCCGGTCGTGGTGGACGCGGCGCCGGGAGGAGCAGGCCGGGGACAGCCTGGTCGGCTACTTCGGCGAAGCCGGCTGAGCGTCAGAGGTCGAAGTCCTCGGGCCGCAGCCCGTCGAGCTCGGTGCGGAACCGCGCGACCTCGGCTTCGGTGTCGAGCACGTCGGCCGCCGGGCGCTCGGCCTCCTGCTCGACCTCGAGCTGCACCGACGCGACGTCGAGCACCTCCTCGGCGACCTGGATCGGCGCGCCCTGGCGCAGGCCGAGCGCGACCGCGTCGCTGGGCCGGGCCGACACGCGGGTGCCGTCCACGAGCACGAGGTCGGCGTAGAAGATGCCGTCGCGCACCTCGGTCAGCTCGACCGCCGCGACCCCCTGGCCGAACGCCGAGAGGACGTCGCCGAGCAGCTCGATCGTGCCGGGCCGCGGCTGCTCGATCTGCTCGCGCGCCCGGACCAGGGCCTCGGCCTCGCCGTACCCGATCATGATCGCGAGCCAGCGGCGAGCCCCGTCCGATTCCCGGAGCAGCATCAGCGGGGCCTCCCCCGGGACCGGAACGGCCATCCCCACGACCTCGATCGGGATCACGCTGACCACCGCACCCTCCGTATAAGGACTCCTCCGCGCGCGAGGTACCCAGAAAGTCCGCGTTTACACCCTGCTTTCGGCCGCAACTTTTTCACCAGCTCGGCCTACCGCGCCTGACCACCCGAAACGACCGGCTCTCCTGCGCTGCGGACCCGGCCGGATCCCCTTGCCGGGTGGCCCCGGCCACTGTCACCGTCACGGGTGTGGAACCGACGATTTCGCGCAGCATCGATGTGCCCGTGGACGCGAACACGGTGTGGTCGTGGGTCACCGACCTGCCGCGGATGGGTGAGCTGAGCCCGGAGAACATCGGCGGCCGCTGGCTCGACGGCACCGGCCCGGCGCTGGGCGCGCGGTTCCGCGGGCGCAACCGCAACGGCGAGCTGCAGTGGTGGACGCGAGTGCTGGTGGTCGCCTGCGAGCCGGACCGCCGGTTCGCCTTCGACGTCCGGACGCCGCTCGGCTCGCGCGTCTCCCGGTGGGAGTACGTGCTGACGCCGACCGCGACCGGCTGCGTCGTCACCGAGAACTGGTACCGGATCGGCAGCTGGGTCGTGCGGAAGTTCATGGGGCCGAAGGTCACCGGCCGCGTCGACCGGCCCGGGTACAACGTCGAGTCGATCGAGCACACCCTCGCGGCCCTCAAGGCGCGGGCGGAGTTGCGGGCGGCAGCGTGAGCTAGGTCGCTCCGAACTGGTCAGTCTCTTGTTGAAACCCACTGTCCCGACTAGGTTGCTTTTTCAAACCTAGGAGGGTCATGACGGACATCGCGCCGAAGCCGGGACTCGTGCTGCTGGTCGTCTCGACGGCGGCGTTCCTGGCCAGCCTCGACACGTTCATCGTCACCATCGCCTTCCCCGGCATCCGGGCCGCGTTCCCGGGCGACGACCTCGCGACGCTGTCCTGGGTGCTCAACGGCTACACGGTCTTGTTCGCCGCGTGCCTCGCGCCCGCCGGGCGGCTCGCGGACCGCTACGGGCGCAAGCGGCTGTTCCTGATCGGCGTCGCGGTCTTCACGCTCGCCTCGGCCGCGTGCGCGATCGCGCCGTCGATCCCTGTGCTGATCGGCTTCCGCGCGGTGCAGGCGATCGGCGCGGCCCTGGTCATGCCGACGTCGCTGGCGCTGCTGCTGACGGCGTTCCCGGCGCACCGGCGGCCGATGGCGGTCGGCGTCTGGGCGTCGGTGGGCGCGGCGGCCGCGGCGCTCGGCCCGCCGGTCGGCGGTCTGCTCGTCGAGGCGTCGTGGCGCTGGGTGTTCCTGGTGAACCTGCCGATCTGCGCGCTGACGCTGCTGGCCGGCCCGCGCGTGCTGCGCGAGTCCCGCGACACGGGCACCGGCGTCCCGGACCTGCTCGGCGCGGCCGGGCTCCTGATCGGCGTCGGGGCGCTGGCCTACGCGCTGGTGGAGGCGCCCGACCACGGCTGGGGCTCACCGGCCGTCGTGCTCGCGTTCGTGGTGGCCGCCGTCGCGCTGGCCTGGGTGCCGCTGCGCTCGGCGCGCCACGCCGTGCCGGTGCTGGACCTGCCCGCGCTGCGCGTCCCGACGCTTTGGCTCGCCTGCGTGACGACCGGGGTGTTCGCCGCCGGGTTCGCCGCGATGCTGTTCGGCAACGTCCTGTTCCTGACGTCGATCTGGCACGACTCGGTGCTGCTCGCCGGGCTGTCGCTGGCACCGGGCCCGCTGATGGTGGTGCCGGTGTCGATCCTCGGCGGCCGGTTCGTGCACCGCTTCGGCCCGGGCCCGATCGTCGCGCTCGGCGGCGTCTCGTTCGGGCTCGGCGTGCTGATCTGGTTGCTGCGCATGGATTCCACCCGCGATTACGCGAGCGCGATGCTGCCCGGGCAGCTGCTGACCGGCGTCGGCGTCGGCCTGATCCTGCCGTCGCTGTCCGGCGTGGTGGGCACGGTCCTGCCCGCGGCCCGCTGGGGCGCCGGCTCGTCGATGGTCAACACGACCCGCCAGATCGGCACCGTCCTGGGCTTGGCGGTACTGGTCGCCCTCTTCGCGGGCACCCCGGACCTGACGGACTTCCGCCACGGCTGGCTCCTGATCCTCGCCACCGCGGTGGCCACGTCAGCAGGCGGCCTGCTCATCGCCGCGCGGCGCCGGACCGACCACCACGTCGAACCACCCAGCCCTGCCGCACCGGTCGTGAGTGTTCAGGGCGGTTAGAACCGCCCTGAACACTCACGAGAGCCAGGCACGGTCCAACACCGCGAGCCCGTCGTCGATCCTTTCCAGGGGGATCGCACCGTAACCCAGCACCAGACCCTGCCCGGGATAGCCGCCGCACAGGTCGGAGAGCGTCTGGACTTCCGCTCCGGCAAGGGAAGCGCGGGCCGCGACGGGCTCGAGGTCGTCGTCGGCCAGCGCGCACAGGTGCAGGCCCGCCGCCGACGGGACCAGCCGCAAGCGCCCGGCGAACGCCCGTTCCAGCGTCGACGTGATGCGCTCGTGCCGCTCGGCGTAGACCTTCGTCGCGCGGCGGATGTGGCGGGCGAACAGGCCGTCGTCGATGAACCGGGCCAGCGCGGCCTGCGCGGGCAGGTCGCCGTGCCAGTCCGAGAGCTGACGCGCGTGGCGCAGCGCGTCCCGCAATGACGCCGGCGCGACCAGGAAACCCAGGCGCAGCATGGGAAGCAGCGTCTTCGAGAACGACCCGACGTAGGCGACCCGGCCGTCGCGGTCGAGGCTCTGCAACGGCTCCAGGGGCCGGTCGGAGAACCGGAACTCGCTGTCGTAGTCGTCCTCGACGATCACGGCGTCCGCGCGCTCGGCCCACGCGAGCAGCGCCGTCCGCCGCGACAGCGACATCGGCGTGCCGAGCGGGAACTGGTGCGACGGCGTGACGTACACCAGCTTCGTCCGCGGGGGCAGCGCGGCGACGTCGAGGCCTTCGCCGTCCACCGGCACTCCGACGACTTCGGCGCCGTGGGACGCGAAGAGCTGCTTCGCCAGCCGGTAGCCGGGTTCCTCGATCGCCACCCGGTCCCCCGGCTCGAGCAGCACCCGGCACAGCAGGTCGAGCGCCTGCTGGGCGCCTTGCGTCACGAGGACGTCGTCCGCGTCGGCCCGCACCGAACGCGCGACGCCGGCGTGCCGGGCGATCGCCGCGCGCAGGCCCTCGTAGCCGCCGGGGTCGACGTAGTGCGCGAAGCCGACGGCGTCCCGCAGCTCGCTCGCGAGCAGCCGGCGCCACGTCTCGAGCGGGAACAGCGCGGCGTCGGGGATGCCGACGCGGAAGTCGTACTCCGGCGCCCGCGCCACCGGGGCGACCGGCGGCGGCAGCGACCGCCACACGGCCTTGGGCTGCGGACCGGCTCCCGAAGGCGCCTTGCGCGACTTGGCCCGCGTGGGAAGTTCCGCGCAGACGTAGGTGCCGGCGCCGACGCGCCCGGCGAGGAAACCGTCGGCGGTCAGCCGGTCGTAGGCCACCGCGACGGTGTTGCGCGAGACGGCCAGCCGCCGCGCCAGCTCGCGCGTCGGCGGCAGTCGCTCGCCCTCGCGCAGCCGGCCGTCGAGGATGGCGTCGCGCAGCTGCCGGTAGATCCGGACGCTGAGGTCGCCACGCCCCGCCAGGCTGACGTGGAAGTCCATCCGGCGACCCTATATTGGCCCAGTGCACAAGGCCATAATTGGATCTGGGATCGGGCCAACCCGGGCCCTAACGTAGCTCTCATGACGGTGACTCTGGAACGCCCCGCGAAGGCCCCGAAGGCCGCACCCGGACGGCTGCTCGCGGCCGCCCAGCTGGCCGGCTCGCTCGGCGACGGCGCGTTCCTGACCTGCTCGGTCCTGTTCTTCACGCGGATCGTCGGCCTGAGCCCGGCCCAGGTCGGGCTCGGCCTCACGCTCGGCTGGGCCGTCGGCTCGGTCGCGGGCGTCCCGCTCGGCCACCTCGCCGACCGCCACGGCGCCCGCGGCTCCGCGGTGCTGCTGGCCCTGGCGACGAGCGTGTCGATCCTCGCCTTCCTGGTCGTCCGCTCGCCGCTGCTGTTCGTCCTGGCCGCCTGCCTCTACGGCAGCTGCCAGACCGGCCTCGCCGCCGCCCGCCAGGCACTGCTGGCCGCGCTCGCCGACCCGCAACACCGGACGCGCATCCGGGCGCAGCTGCAGTCCGCGGGCAACGCCGGTCTCGCCGTCGGCGCCGGGCTGGGCGGGCTCGCGCTGTCGGCCGACACGGCGTCGGCGTACCTGACAGTCTTCGCGCTCGACGCCGTGAGTTTCCTGGTCACCGCGGCACTGCTCTTCGCACTCCCGACCGTGGCGCCGTCAGCGCTCCCCGAAACCGGCGAGCCGAAACTGGCCGTGCTGCGCGACCGGCCCTACGCCGTCGTGACGCTGCTGAACGCGATCCTGTTGCTGCGCATGCCGTTGCTGAGCGTCGCGATCCCGCTGTGGATCGTGGAACGCACCGCCGCGCCGGGCTGGACGGTGTCCGCGCTGTTCGTGCTCAACACGGTCGTCGTGGTGGTGCTGCAGGTCCGCGTGGCCGGCCGGCTGGCGAGCATCGGCTCGGCGGCGCGGATGGTCCGCCGGTCCGGGGTGCTGCTGTTCGCCTCCTGCGTCGCCTTCGCGCTCTCGGCGCTGGGCACGTCGCCGTGGGTCGCGTTCGCGGTGCTGGTCGCCGGCGCGCTGGTACAGGTGCTCGGCGAGATGCTGCAGTCGGCGGGCTCCTGGGAGATCGGCTTCGCGCTCGCGCCGGCCGACAAGCAGGGCCAGTACCAGGGCTTCTTCGGCACCGGGACGTCGGTGGCGCGCGCGATCGGCCCGGTGCTGCTGAGCACGGTCGTCCTCGGCTGGGGCCTGCCCGGCTGGCTGCTGATGGGCGGCGTGTTCCTGGCCGCGGGCTTTGCGATGGGCCCGGCGGTGCGCTGGGCCCGGAAAAACACTAAGAGGCTGTTCCTAAACCAGTCGGGATGGGCTGGAGGGGTGGCGCCGTTGGTGGATGTTGGCGGGGTCGTGGCGGGTGAGTTTGCGGGTCATGGTGGTGATCATGGCCCACTTGATGATGGCTTCGTGGGTGCCGGGTAGACGTTCGTAGTCCCGGACGGTGCGCCGGTGGCGGGTGATCCAGGCCAGGGTCCGCTCGACCTTCCACCGGTGCGCCACCACCACAAACCCGGGTGTCTTATCGGTCCGTTTGACGATCCGGACAGTCAAAGCGAGAGTCTGGCGGGCCCAGGGCAGCAACGCCCCGGCGTAGCCGCCATCAGCCCAGACCAGGCTGATGTGGTCGAACAGGTTGCCCAATAGCCGCAGCAGCGGGCGGGCGGCGTCACGGTCCTGGACCGAGGCGTCGGTGACCACGACTGCGAGCAGCATCCCGAGGACGTCGACGGCGATGTGCCGTTTCCGGCCGTTGATCCTTTTTCCCGCGTCGTAGCCGCGGCTGGTCTGCCCGACGGTTTCGGCGGCCTTGACTGATTGCGAGTCGATGATCGCCGCGGTCGGCCAGGGTGGGCGGCCGTCGGTCATCCGGACCCGGTCGCGCAGCGCGTCGTGCAGGTCGTCGACCGCGAGCAGGTCTGCCCAGCGTTGGAAGTATTTGTAGACGGTGGACCAGGGTGGGAAATCGGCGGGCAGGGCTCGCCAGGTGATGCCTTCTTTGACCAGGTACCGGATGGCGTCGATGACGGTCCGGCGGCAGTGTTTCTCCGGCCGTCCTCCGACACCTTCCCGGCCGCCGCGCCAGTCTGCGCGGCGGGGCAGCAACGGGAGCAGCAGCGCCCATTCGGCTTCGGTGCAGTCGGAGGGGTAGCGGCGTCGGCGGGGCGAGACCGATGACATACACGCCTGATCGGCAAGGCACACTAGGGCTGGGCTCCTGGTAGCTGGGTTTGGCTTCGCAACCTCCCTCCTACCAGGAGCCCACCTGTTTCATGTGTCACGACACCCGCCACGACCACAGGTTCAGGAACAGCCTCTAAGACTTCAGCTGACGCGCGTTGAGCCCGTACTGCGCCATCTTGCGGTAGAGCGTCGCGCGGCCCATGCCGAGCCGCGCGGCGGCGTGCACCACCGTCGCCCCCGGCTCGGACAGGCACCGCACGATCTCGTCGCGTTCCAGGGCCTGCAGCCGGCTCAGCCGGTGCCCGACGCCGGTGAACACCTCGGCCGGCAGGTGCTGGGTGTCGATGACGTCCGATCGCGCGGCGGCTTCGCGCATCACACGGCGAAGCTGCTTCACGTTCTCCGGCCAGTCGTAGGCCATCAGCGCGCGCGACGCCGCGGACGTGAACGTGACGTCGCGGCCGCGGTCCCGGCGGGCGAAGTGGTGGGCCAGCGGGAGGACGTCGTCGGGGCGGAACCGCAGGGCCGGCACCTCGACGACCCGGTCGACCAGCGGGCTCAGCGCCGCGCACAGCGCGCCGTCCTTCGCGGTGAGCACGAACGGGACCGGCCCACCCCGTTGCCGCGCCTCGGTGAACAGCGGCGCCAGCTCCCACGCCGCCCACGCGGGCAGGGCGTCCACCCCCGACACGATGACGCACGTGTCGTCCTTGGTCAGTTCGGGCGTCCAGAGCGTCAGCCACGTATCGGCGTCGTCGGGTGCGGGCGGGCGCGCGTTGAGCACGCGGTCGCGGGGCCGCAGCTCCCGGTGCGCTAGCGAGGCCAGCGCAGTCTTGCCCGCTCCCGGTTCGCCGACTACCGCCACCACCCGGCCGGCCGCCAGCGCCGCCCGCGTCTCGGCGACCGCGGTGGTCCACGCGGAGGAGAGGCGCGGCAGGTCGCCGGGGTCGACGCGGTCGGCGTAGACGCGGAACACCTCGCCGCGCGGGGTCGGGTGGGCGGTCCGGCCGGACGCGCGGGCCAGCATCAGCGCCGCGGTGTTGCCGGCCGCGGCCTGGGCGAGGGCGAGCAGCAGTTCGGACGACTGCTCCGACCAGGTCGTCAGGTTGACGCTCCCGGCGAGCGTGCCGGTGATCGGGTCCAGCACCGGCACCGCCGCGCAGGTGTACCCGCGCAGGTCGGTGCAGTAGTGCTCGCCGGCGCGCACCAGCGACGGCGCCCGGTCGGCGAGCGCCAGGCCGAGGCCGTTCGTGCCCGCGTTGCTCTCGGCGAAGTAGAAGCCGGGCGCCAGGTGCACCTTGTCGAGCGAGCGGTTGATCGACGCGTCCGTGCACAGCCGGCTCAGCACCAGGCCTTCGCTGTCGGTGATCATCAGGCTGATCGGCTCGTTGGCCAGGGTCGCCTGCAGGCCCCGCAGCACCTCCGTGCCGCATTCGTAGAGCAGCGAACCGGTGTCGACCGCGCCGGAGAACACGGGCAGGACCTCGTCCTCGGGCACGCCGTAGCGCTCGCTGCGCTGCCAGGACGCCCGCAGCCGCGGCGCGATGGCGGCCGCCCCGCGCACGTCGAACGACCGCGTGACGTGCACCTGCGGGTTCTCCACCTCGACCTCCCGGGGCGCGCCGCTGCGCCGACTCCCCCAGGCTACGTCCGCGGACCGCACCGCGGCAGCGCTCGCCTGTCTCATATCGAGACACCGGGTGGGTCCCTGACCAGGCTCGACGTGCCTACCGTCGCCAGCACGTGCCAATGGCGGACACGAACGCGGAGGACGCACATGTACAGCAAGGACGGCGAGACGTATTTCATCGTGGACGCCCACGTGGCGCTCTGGGACGCGCGCCCGGAGAACCAGCGCAACATCCACGGCAAGCAGTTCATCGACTGCTTCTACGACTACCACCGCAACCTCAGCCCAGAGTCCGAGGTGTGGCCGTACGAGGAGTACCTCTACCAGGGCGGCGAGCGGCTGGTGAAGGACTTGTTCGAGGACGGCTACGTCGACCACGCGATCTTCCAGCCCGCCCACCTCGGCGCGTTCTACAACACCGGCTTCGGCCAGACCGAAGAAGCGTTCGCGCTGACGCGGAAGCACCCGGGCAAACTCACCTACAACCACAACTTCGACCCGCGGCTGGAACAAGCGGGCCTCGACCGGTTCCGGCGTGACGCCGAGCGCTTCGGTCTCAAGGGCGTCAAGCTCTACACCGCCGAGTGGCAGGGTGATTCGCGCGGTTACAAGCTGAACGATCCGTGGACGTACAAGTACCTGGAAGCCTGTCAGGAACTGGGCGTCAAGAACATCCACGTCCACAAGGGACCGACGATCCGGCCCCTGGATCGCGACGCCTTCGACGTCGCCGACGTCGACCACGCGGCCACCGACTTCACCGACCTGAACTTCGTCGTGGAACACTGCGGGCTGCCGCGGCTGGAGGACTTCTGCTGGATCGCCACGCAGGAACCGAACGTGCACGCGGGGCTCGCGGTGGCGATGCCGTTCATCCACACCCGGCCCAAGTACTTCGCGCAGATCATCGGTGAGCTGCTGTACTGGCTGGACGAAGACCGCATCCAGTTCTCCAGCGACTACGCGATCTGGACGCCTCGCTGGCTGGTCGAGCGGTTCGTCGACTTCCAGATCCCGGAGGACCTGCCCGAGTACGCGCCGCTGACGGTGGCGCAGAAGAAGAAGATCCTCGGGCTCAACGCGGCCGCGATGTACGACATCCCGGTGCCTGCGGAGCTGCAGCTCGCGCCCGTCGAGACCCAGGCCGTTTCGGTGGCGTGAGGTGGACGCCCACACCGCGCTGGACGCGGTTCTCGACCCGGAGCTCGACGAGCCCATCACGGACCTCGGCTTCGTGAAATCACTCGACGTCGACGGCGGCCGGGTGACCGTCCACTTGCGACTCCCGACGTCGTTCTGCGCGCCGAACTTCGCCTACCTCATGGCGTCGGACGCGAAGGACGTGCTGACGGCGTTGCCGTGGACGGACGAAGTCGTGGTCATGCTCGACGACCACCACGACTCGGACCTGATCAACCGCGGTCTCGCGGCGGACGCGGGCTACCGCGGCACGTTCGGCCACGAGGCCGAAGAAGATCTCGAAGAGCTGCGGCAGACGTTCCGGCGCAAGGCGCACCAGGCGGCGATGGAGCGTGCGCTGACGGTGCTCGTGCGTGCGGACGAGCACGTCGACCTGCACGCGGTGACGCTCGCGGACCTGCCTTCGGCGCCGTCTTCCGAGGCCCTCTTGCGTCGTCGCGAGGCGCTCGGGCTTTCCCTCGACCCGTCGGCGCCGGTCCTGGTCGACGAGCACGGGACGCCGTTCCCGCGCGAGGAGATCCCGCTGCGGCTGCGGTTCGCGCGATCGGTCCGCATTTCCATCGAGGGCAACGCGCACTTCTGCCGCGGCCTGCTCCGTACCCGGTACCCGGAATCCACAGTGGAGGCTTCATGAAAGCGGTCCAGGTCGTCGGCTATCACGCGCCGTTGCGGCTCACCGACGTTCCCGAACCCGAGGCCACCGGCCCGTACGACGTCGTCGTGCGGATCGGCGGCGCCGGCGTCTGCCGCACGGACCTGCACATCCTGGAAGGGCAGTGGCAGGAGAAGTCCGGCGTCACCCTGCCCTACACGATCGGCCACGAGAACGCGGGCTGGGTGCACGCCGTCGGCAGTGCGGTGACGAACGTCGCCGAGGGTGACAAGGTGATCGTGCACCCGCTGATCACGTGCGGGCTGTGCCGGGCGTGCCGCTTCGGCGACGACGTCCACTGTGCACAGTCGTTGTTCCCGGGCATCGACACCGCGGGCGGCTACGCGGAGTACCTCAAGACGTCGGCGCGCAGCGTGGTGAAGATCGACGACGCGCTGGAGCCGGCGGACGTCGCGGCCCTGGCGGACGCCGGCCTGACGGCGTACCACGCGGCGGCCAAGGCGGCGCGGCGCCTGCGTCCGGGCGACAAGTGCGTCGTCATCGGCGCGGGCGGGCTCGGGCACATCGGCATCCAGGTGCTCAAGGCGATCTCGGCGGCGGAGCTGATCGTGGTGGACCGCAACCCGGACGCGGTCAAGCTGGCGGTCTCGATCGGCGCCGACCACGGTGTGGTCGCAAGCGGCGCCCAGGTGAGCGAAGTCCTCGACCTCACGGGCGGCCACGGCGCGGAGACGGTGATCGACTTCGTCGGCGAAGGCGGCGCGACGACGGAGGGCATCGCGATGCTGCGCCGGGCGGGCGACTACCACGTGGTGGGTTACGGCGAGAACATCGACGTCCCGACGATCGACGTCATCTCGACGGAGATCAACCTGATCGGCAACCTGGTGGGTTCGTACAACGACCTGTGCGAACTGATGGTGCTGGCGGCACAGGGCCGGGTGAAGCTCCACACGGCGCGCTACGCCCTGGACGACTTCCAGAGCGCGCTGGACGACCTGGACGCGGGCCGCATCCGCGGCCGCGCGATCCTGGTCCCCTAACCCAGGCCCACTTTCACCCGAAGGTGCCCTCCGGAGCGGGAACTCCGGATCACTTTCATAGCGAAAGTGACGACTACAGCCGTTCCTACGTCACTTTCATGGCGAAAGTGAGGGTTACTGACTGGGCTGGGCCGCCGGGGCCTGGTGCAGGGAGAGGTCCGGGCCGGCGGCGGTGTCCTGGGCCCAGGCTCCGGACTCCGCCGTCCACGTCTGGCCGGCGAAGCTCACCTTGTCGACGCCCAGCGCCTCCGCGCGGCCGACCAGCCAGTTCGCGTACGTCCAGCCCTGGGCCGGCGGGTGCGCTCCGCTCAACCGGGACGTGCCCAGCTCCGCCGTCGCCGATGCCGCGATGTCCGCGGGCGGCGCCAGGGTCAGGTTGCGGCAGGTCAGGGCGGCCGGCCACTGGCCGTTGAAGGCCGCCGCCATGCCTCGGGCCTGCGTCTCCCACTGCGCGTACGCGTCCGGGGCGCCCGAGCGCTGGATGGCCTGGGCCGCCTCGGTGATCGGCATCGTCTCCCAGCCCGGCAGCTTCTCGAGCTTCTCGTAGAACGCCGTCGACGCGTAGACCGGGTCACGCAGCTGGGCGACCGTGCCCCAGCCCTGGCTGGGCCGCTGCTGGAACAGCCCGACCGAGTCGCGGTCACCGCCCTCGAGGTTCTGCAGCTTCGACTCCTGCAACGCCGTGGCCAGCGCGACCGTCGCCGCGTGGGCGGGCAGGCCCAGCTTCGTCCCGACGGCCGAGATCGTCGCGGCGCTGTTCATCTGCTCCGGGGTGAATGTGAAGGCCCCGCCGCCGTCCCCGGGCGGCGTCACGGTGCACCCGGGCGACCGGACCGGGCTGCGCACGAGCACCGCCACGACCACGATCCCCGCCGTCAGCACGACGACCGCCCCCAGGAAGATGGCCACCTTCAGGCCACATCCACGCACACTGCCTCCCCATCACCCGTTCGCACCAGTCTGCCCTCTCGGAAGACGCGGGGCGCGGGCCGGGGTTCAGTGGCCGGTACCGAGGAAGATCGGGTTCGACATCGCGACCATCGCGTTGGGCGAGGTCGTGTTCGGGCCGCCCGAGGGCCGCCGGACCTCGACGCGCACCCAGCGGCTGTAGCGCGGGTAGGTGGTCCACGTGACGGTCGCCACCCCGGCGTCGCCGACGGACTCGACATGCTCCGGGCCCAGCTGGTCGAGGAACGTCACCGTGGTCCCCGGCACCCCGCCGACGACCGCGCGCACCGTCACCGGCGTCCCGGTCCCGGCGGGGAGCCGCTCGCCGATGCCGGCCGTGCGCCCGCCACCGGAGACCGTGAAGTCGAGCCGGACCGCCGCCGACTCGGCCAGCCACGACCGGCCGGCCTTCAGCCCGGCCAGGAGTTCCTTGCGGCGCAAGCGATCGGCGTGGACGACGGTGTGCGGCAGCGCGACCGTCTGGTCCGGGTTGTGCGCGTCCGAGTCGCCGATCGCCGGGATGAACCGGCCGCCGCGCAGCAGGCCGTCCCAGTGGATGACGCTCGCTTCGTCGTCCTGGGTCCACGGCCCGTTCCACACCTCGACGAGGTCGGCGATCTCGTAGGCGAACTCGTACGTGCAGCCGAAGCAGTTGGCGAACGGGTGCGCGGCGGTGACCAGGCCGCCCGCGCGGTGCACCTGGTCGGTGAACCGGCGGAAATCCGCCGCGTCGGCCGCGCGGTAGCGCCAGTCGATCCAGGTGCCGGCAGGCAGGCCGATCGCCGGCCAGTGCCCCGACCGCGTCGTCACCTCTTCGCCGTTGAGGATCAGCAGGTCGTCGGTGGCGTGCTCGCCCCACTGCAGCTGCGAGCTGGACGTGTTGTGGTCGGTCGAGACGATGAAGTCCAGGCCCGCGGCGCGCGCGTCGGCGACCAGCTGCTCCGGCGTGCGGCGGCCGTCGGAGTGCACGGTGTGGAGGTGGCCGTCACCGCGGTACCAGGCGCGGCCCCTCTCGCGGGCGGGCGCGGTCTCCGGCGCCGGGTTCGGCTTGAACGGCGCGCCGTCCGGGCCGAAGGTGAGCGTGATTTCGACGCGGTAGTCCAGGCCCTGCGGCGCGACGGTGTACGGGCCGAGGACGACGTGCCACCGGCCGGGCTCGACCGGCCCGGCGAGGTAGCCCGGCGTCGCCTCGGACGCGCTGATCGAGAACCGGTCGCGGAAGCCGCCGGACCAGCCCCGGAAGCCCCGGGTGTTGCCCAGCTCGTGCCCCTCGGGGCCGAACATGCCGATGTCACAGGCGTTCCCGCGGGTGCCGGCGGGCACCTGGGGTTTGTCGTAGGAGTAGGCGACGTCGATCTGCCGGACGCCGCGCGGGACGTCGACGGGCAGGTAGTACCAGTCCGGGATGTCGGGCGCGAAGGTGCCGGTGACGGTCCGGGTCTGGGTGCCGGTGCTGCCCGGCTGCTCCGCGAACGCGACGCCGGGGAGCAGCCCCGCGGCCGCGGCCAGCCCGCTCGCGCGGAGCACCGTTCGCCTGCTGACATCCATGCCGACCTCCGCATCAGTGACGGCCCGACGCTAGGTCAGCAACGCGAACCCGGACAAGAACCGCCGGTGAACTTTCGGCGAGCGGTGCCGGTTGCGCGTCAGCGCTTGGCGAGGATCTTCGCGAGCGCGACGGCGGTGACGGCCGCGGCGAGCCCGAGCCGCGTGACGTCGAGGGCCGGCACCCACTTCACACTGCCGTCGCGCAGGACGAACGCCCCGACGGGCCGCGCGAGGACTCCGAACCCGGCGCCCTCCCGCAGCGGCAGCGTGTCCGCGTCCCCGCCGCCCCCGCCCCCGAACACCGCGGCGGCCGGGACGACGACGGTCCCGTCCCGCTCGACCGGTTCGCCGTAGACGAGCTTCGCGGCGAAAACGTCCCGCGCGGCGGCGGCCAGCTGCCCGAGTTTCATCCGGCCATCATGACCGTGGCGGCCGGAGCACCACACCTCATCCATGGCGGACCCGGCGGCTCTTTTCGGCCCGGCACGAGAAATTCCGGCCGGCCGGGGTGTGAACCCGGTGTATCCGGGGCATTGACCCCCGACACCTGTGCTCGGGGAGAACGCCCGCACCGAGGGAGGACGCCATGACCTTCGACTTCGTCAGCCGCTGGCTGGGCCGGCAGCACGACCGGCCGGGGGTCTCCGTGGACCTCGCGTGCGGCGGCCGCGTCACCCTGCGGGAGGTCGACGGGAAGCCCGTTCTCGCGATCACCACCGCGCCCGGGCCGGACGGGCGGTGCAGCGTCGCCGCTGTGCCGTTGTCGGAGGCCGAACGCCGCGAGCTCGGCCAGGTGCTGGAGTCGGACGTCCTGCTGGCGTCCTGACCGCGCGGGCAACCAGATGTTTTCCTAGTCACGCCCGGCGTAGGGTTCCCCTGTGCTTTGTGGCAGACCTCGCGAGAATCCGGCGCCGTGCAGTGTGGCGCGGGTCGCTTTTTGTCGGGTTCCCACAAAGCATCGCCTCCGGCATGCGCCATGCCGGACATTGGCCCACCCGGTCGTGATCGACCAGGGTGTAGGCAGGTGCAGGCGACGCTCCGGGACCCGGACGTCGCCTTCTGCGCGTGGGTAATTGGGAGGCTCAGCCGGTGTTCAGTCGTGTCGCCATCGTCAACCGTGGAGAGGCCGCGATGCGGCTGATCCACGCCGTCCGGGATCTCTCCGCGGAAACCGGGGAGCGGATCGAGACGGTCGCCCTCTACACCGACGCGGACCGGACCGCGACGTTCGTGCGCGAAGCCGACATCGCCTACAACCTCGGCCCGGCCTCGGCCCGGCCGTACCTCGACCTCGGGGTGCTGGAGAAGGCACTGGTCGACACGAAGGCCGACGCCGCGTGGGTCGGCTGGGGCTTCGTCGCCGAAGACCCCGCCTTCGCGGAGCTCTGCGAGAAGGTCGGCGTCACCTTCGTCGGGCCGAGCGCGGACGCGATGCGCAAGCTCGGCGACAAGATCGGCGCGAAGCTGATCGCCGAAGAGGTCGGCGTCCCGGTCGCGCCGTGGAGCCGCGGCGAGGTCGCCACCCTCGAAGACGCGCTGCGCGCCGGCGACGAGATCGGCTACCCGCTGATGCTCAAGGCCACCGCGGGCGGCGGCGGGCGCGGCATCCGGATGGTCGCCTCCGGCGCGGACCTCGCCGACGCCTACGAGCGCACCAGCCAGGAAGCGCTGCGCGCGTTCGGTTCCGGCGTCGTGTTCCTGGAGCGCCTGGTCACCGGCGCCCGCCACGTCGAGGTCCAGGTGATCTCCGACGGCGAGACGGCGTGGGCGCTCGGCGTCCGCGACTGCTCGGTGCAGCGCCGCAACCAGAAGATCATCGAAGAGTCCGCCTCCCCGGTGCTGGGCCCCGAGCAGACCGCCGAGCTGAAGGCGTCGGCCGAGCGGCTCGCCGTCGCCGTCGGCTACCGCGGCGCCTGCACCGTCGAGTTCCTCTACCACCCGGGCGAGAAGCTCTTCGCCTTCCTCGAGGTCAACACCCGGCTGCAGGTCGAGCACCCGATCACCGAGATCACCACCGGCACCGACCTGGTCAAGCTGCAGCTGCACGTCGCCGAGGGCGGCAAGCTCGACGGCCCCCAGCCGGCCGAGAGCGGCCACGCCGTCGAGGCGCGGCTCAACGCCGAGGATCCCGACCGCGACTTCGCGCCCTCCCCCGGCCGCATCGCGCGGCTGGCCCTGCCCGCCGGCCCCGGCATCCGCGTCGACACCGGCGTCAGCGAGGGCGACACCATCCCGGCGGACTTCGACTCGATGATCGCGAAGATCATCGCCTACGGCCGCAACCGCGACGAGGCGCTCGGCCGGCTGCGCCGCGCGATGGCCGAGACCACCGTCATCATCGAGGGCGGCGCGACCAACAAGAGCTTCGTGCTCGACCTGCTCGACCAGCCCGAGGTGATCGACGCCAGCGCCGACACCGGCTGGATCGACCGCGTCCGCGCCGAAGGCCGCCTGGTCACCCACCGGCACTCCGCGATCGCGCTGGCCGCGGCCGCCATCGAGGCCTACCAGGACGAGGAAGAAGTCACCGTCCAGCAGCTGCTGAACACCGCGCACGGCGGCCGCCCGCAGGTGCAGCACGAGTCCGGCCGCCCGCTGGACCTCAAGCTCCGCGGCGTCGGCTACCGCGTCAGCGTGGCCCGGGTCGGCCGGCAGCGCTTCCGCGTCGGGATCTCGGCCGGCGGCTCGGACGTCCACCCCGCCGACGTCGAGATCGAGCGGTTCGACGCGCACAGCGGCCAGATCGTCGTCAACGGGCAGCGTTTCCGGGTCACCGCCGCCACGCACGGCCCGACGCACCTCGTCGAGGTCGACGGCGTCACCCACCGGATCAGCCGCGACGAGGGCGGCGTCGTCCGCTCCCCCGCGCCCGCGCTGGTCGTCGCGACCCCGTTGTCGGTCGGTGACGAGGTCGAGGCGAACGCGCCGATCCTGGTGCTGGAAAGCATGAAGATGGAGACGGTGCTGCGCGCGCCGTTCCGCGCCCGTGTCCGCGAGTGCCCGGTGTCGGTCGGCAGCCAGGTCGAGACCGGCGCGCCCCTGATGCGGCTGGAGCCGCTCGCCGAAGGCGCCGAGGAAGAGGCCGCCACCGAGACCGAAACGGTCGAGATCGAGCTGCCCGCCGAGCCGTCGGGTGTCTCCGCCGAGGCTCGTGTCGAGCGGGGCCTGCAGGACCTGCGCAGCCTGCTGCTCGGCTTCGACGTCGACCCGGCCGAGCGCAAGCGGGTGCTGTCGGCCTACCTGGCCGCGCGCGCCGAGCTGAGCGGCCGCCCGGTCGAGGGCGAGCTGGAACTGCTGACCGTGTTCGCCGACCTGTCCGAGCTGAGCCGCAACAAGCCGGGCGGCGAGCTGGACACCGAGCCGGACAGCCCGGTGCACAGCCCGCGCGAGTTCTTCCACAGCTACCTGCAGAGCCTCGACGTCGAACGGGCGGCGGTCTCGCCCGGTTTCCAGGCCAAGCTGACGAAGGTGCTCGGCCACTACGGCGTCACCGACCTCGACCGCACGCCGGAGCTGGAAGGCGCGGTCTTCCGGATCTTCCTGGCGCAGCAACGGATGTCGTCCGACGTCGCCGTCGTCTCCGAGCTGCTGCGGCAGTGGCTCGCGGGCGCGCCGCCGCTGGAGTCCGACAGCGAACGCGCCGGGCTAACCCTCGAGCACCTCATCGAGGCGACGCAGGTGCGCTTCCCCGTGGTGTCCGACCTGGCCCGCGGCGTGGTCTTCCGCTGGTTCGCCCAGCCGCTGCTGCGCCGCGGCCGCGCCCGCACCTACGCCTCGGTGCGCGATCAGCTGCGCCACCTCGACCAGCACCCCGACGCCCCGGACCGCGCCGAGCGGATCCAGACGATGGTGGCCTGCGCCGAACCCCTGGTGCGGCTCATCGGCCAGCGGATCGGGCGGCCCGGCCGCGATCACGCGCCGCTGCTGGAAGTCCTGACCCGCCGCTACTACGGCAACCGCGGGCTCTCGGACGTCACCGCGCACGACGTCGCGGGCTGCCGGTTCGTCACCGCCGAGCACAGCGGCCGCAACGGCGTCACGCGCGTGGTCACCACGGCCGTCGACATCGCGGCGCTGCCGGACGCGATCGGCGCCGTCGGCACGTTCGCCATCGACGTCCCGGACCACGGCCTGGTCGCAGACCTCTACGTCACGTGGGAGGACCAGCCCGACGCCGACGCGATGGCCGTGCGGCTCGGCGAAGTGCTCGCCGGGCTGGCACCGCCCGCCGGCGTCCGCCGGATCACCACCACGGTGGCCGGCACCAGCGGCGCGGTGATGCACCACCACTTCACGTTCCGCCCCGACGGCACGGGATTCGCCGAGGACCGGCTGATCCGCGGCCTGCACCCGATGATCGCCCAGCGCCTGCAGCTGCAGCGGCTGCGCGAGTTCGACCTCACCCGGCTGCCGTCGTCGGACGAGGAGATCTACCTGTTCAAGGCCACCGCCCAGAGCAACCCGGCCGACGAGCGGCTCATCGCGATGGGCCAGGTCCGCGACCTGACGCCGCTGCGCGAAGCCGACGGCCGGCTGGTCTCGCTGCCCGCGGTGGAGGACGCGATCACCGCGTGCCTCGACGCGATCCGCAACATCCAGGCGCAGCGGCCGCAGAACAAGCGGTTCGACACCAACCGGATCATGATGTACGTCTGGCCGTCGACCGAGATCACCCCCGAAGAGCTGAATACGCTGGTCCAGCGCATCCTGCCGACCACGGCGGGCGCCGGGCTGGAAGAGGTCCAGTTCCTGGCCCGCCAGCGCACCCACGCCGGCGAGCTGACCGAGATCGCCGTCCGGATCACCCTCGACCCGGGCAACGGCGCGCGCCTGCACGTCGGCGCGCCGACCGACGAGCCGCTGCAGCCGCTCGACGACTACCGCCAGAAGGTGCTGCGCGCGGCGCGGCGCGGCAACGTCTACCCGTACGAGCTGACCGGCCTGCTCGCCGGCCCGGACGGCAGCTTCGTCGAGCACGACTTCGACGGCTCCGGCGCGCTGGTTCCGGTCGACCGCCCGAAGGGCAAGAACTCCGCGGCGATCATCGCGGGCGTCGTCACGACGCCGACCGAGCGCCACCCCGAAGGCGTCACCCGCGTCGTGCTGCTCGGCGACCCGACGAAGGCGCTCGGCGCGCTGTCGGAGCCGGAGTGCTCGCGCGTCATCGCGGCGCTGGACCTGGCCGAGCGGATGCAGGTGCCGCTGGAGTGGTTCGCGGTGTCCGCGGGCGCCCGGATCTCGATGACCTCGGGCACCGAGAACATGGACTGGGTAGCCGCGGCGCTGAAGCGGATCGTGACGTTCACCCAGGACGGCGGCGAGATCAACGTCGTGGTCGTCGGCATCAACGTCGGCGCGCAGCCGTACTGGAACGCCGAAGCGACGATGCTCATGCACACCAAGGGCGTCCTGATCATGACGCCGGACTCGGCGATGGTGCTGACCGGCAAGCAGGCGCTGGACTTCTCCGGCGGCGTGTCGGCCGAGGACAACTTCGGCATCGGCGGTTACGACCGCGTGATGGGCCCGAACGGCCAGGCGCAGTACTGGGCGCCGAACCTGCCGGCCGCCCGCGACGTGCTGATGTCGCACTACGACCACACCTACGTCGTGCCGGGTGAGACCGGTCCGCGCCGGGCCACCTCGAACGACCCGGTGGACCGCGACGTCTCGCCGTTCCCGCACGCGATCGTCGGCAGCGACTTCAAGACGGTCGGGGAGATCTTCTCGGCCGAGCACAACCCGGACCGCAAGAAGGCGTTCGACATCCGCACGGTGATGCGCGCGCTGTCGGACCAGGACCACCCGGTGCTGGAGCGCTGGGCGGGCATGGCCGACGCCGACACCTCGGCGGTGCAGGACGTGCACATCGGCGGCTGGCCGGTCTGCCTGGTCGGCATCGAGTCGCGTTCGGTGCCGCGCCGCGGCTTCCCGCCCACCGACGGCCCGGACGCCTACACCGCCGGCACGCTGTTCCCGCGGTCGTCGAAGAAGACCGCGCGGGCGATCAACTCGGCGTCGGGCAACCGGCCGCTCGTGGTGCTGGCGAACCTGTCGGGCTTCGACGGCTCGCCGGAGTCGCTGCGCAAGCTGCAGCTGGAGTACGGCGCGGAGATCGGCCGGGCGATCGTCAACTTCGACGGCCCGATCGTGTTCTGCGTGATCTCCCGCTACCACGGCGGCGCGTTCGTGGTGTTCTCCAAGGCGCTCAACCCGAACATGACGGTCCTCGCGCTGGAAGGTTCGTTCGCCTCGGTGCTGGGCGGCGCCCCGGCGGCGGCGGTGGTCTTCTCCGGCGAGGTCAACAACCGCACGGCGACCGACCCCCGGGTGACCGAGCTGCAGGCCCGCGTCTCGGAGACGAGCGGCGCCGAGCGGGCGGCGTTGAACGCCCAGCTGGCCGAGGTCCAGTCCTCGGTCCGCGCGGAGAAGGTCGGCGAGGTGGCCGCGGAGTTCGACCGCGTCCACAACATCCAGCGCGCGGTCGAGGTCGGCTCCGTGGACGCGATCATCAGCGCGGCGGAACTGCGGCCGCGCATCATCGAGTCGATCGAGCACGGCCTGAAGAAGTAGCGACGGCTCGGCGAGGGCGGCACTTTCACGTGAAAGTGCCGCCCTTGCCGTTGACCGGTTTCGCGACTTTCGGGGGTATGGCGGGTTTGTCCCGCACCGACACACTGTGCGTGCCGGTTCGGTGACCGTGGGCTGCCGGGCCGGGCGCCCATCCGTGCGGCCGTGAGGAGATCCCCCGATGGCGTCAAGGTCCCTGTCCCGGCTCGCCCTGGTGGCGGCCGGCACCCTGCTCGCGTCCCTGCTCGGGAGCAGCGCCACCGCGCAACCCGCCGACACGCCCGTGTTCTGGCGCGTCCCGGCGACCGCCGCGCAGGCCGCCGCCCTGACGAACGCCGGCTTCGACGTCGAAGAAGGTGACGCCGGTTCGGTGTACGTCGTCGGTGGCAAAGCCGTCGCCGCACAGTTGCAGGGCCTCGGCTACCGGCCGAGCTTCTACGACACCGTCTACAAGGAACTGCCCGCGCAGGCGAATTCCCTCGCCGCGGACACGTTCTACGGCGGCTACCGCACGGTCACCGCGCACGAAGCGCACCTCACGAGTGTCGCCGCCGCGCACCCCGATCTGGCCACGAAGTACACGATCGGCCAGTCGTGGAAGAAGCAGCAGGGCCAGGGCGGGCACGACATCCAGGCGATCTGCCTGACCAAGAAGCAGACCGGCGACTGCACGCTCTCGACGGCGTCGAAGAAGCCGAAGTTCTTCCTGATGGCCCAGATCCACGCACGCGAGCTGTCGACCGGCGAGCTGGCCTGGCGCTGGATCGACTACCTCGCCGACGGTTACGCCACCGACGCCACCGCGAAGTCCATTTTGGACACCACCGAGGTGTGGGTGGTGCCGATCTCGAACCCGGACGGCGTCGACATCGTCGCCTCCGGCGGCAACTCGCCGAAGCTGCAGCGCAAGAACGCGAACAACACCCGCGGCGGCTGCTCCGGCACCAACATCGGCATCGACCTCAACCGCAACTCGACGTTCAAGTGGGGCGGCGACTCCAACTCCCCCTGCGCCGAGACCTACCAGGGGACCAGCGCCGGCTCCGAGCCCGAGGTGAAGGCGCTCGAAACCCTGGCCCGCTCGATCTACCCGGACCAGCGCGGCACCGGCAACAACGACCCGGCGCCGACGTCGGCCAAGGGCACGATGATCACGTTGCACAGCTACGGCAACGACATCATCATCCCGTGGGGCTTCACGCAGTCCACCTCGCCGAACGACGCGCAGTACCGCAAGCTCGGCGCGAAGTACGCCGCGTCGAACGGCTACCTCGTCGGCACCAACGAGGAGACCGTCGGCTACGACACCAGCGGCACCACCGACGACTTCACCTACGGCGAGCTCGGCGTCGCCAGCGTGACGTTCGAGGTCGGCGGGTCCAGCGGTACCTGCGGCGGGTTCCTGCCGCGCTACACCTGCGTCGACAGCACGTTCTGGCCGAAGAACAAGGGCGCGCTGATCACCGCCGCGAAGGCCGCGGCGGCGCCGTACCAGCAGTGAGTCACGCGCGGCAGACGTAGATGCAGTTCTGCGGACGCGGGGAACCGAGCACGTCGACGTGCCGGAACCCCGCGTCCGCGAGCATGTCCCGCGCGGTTTCGGTGCCCCACATGGCACCCAGCGCGGCCCCGCCCTCCGCGAGCGACGTCGTGGTGCAGTACATCAGGCTGATCGAGTAGCAGAGCGCGGCGAGCGGGTTGCCGACGTTCTTCGCCACATCGCTGGAGAAGAACGTGTCCACCATGAAGAACAGGCCGTCCGGCGCGAGCGCGTCCCGGATCCGCCGCAGCACGACGTCCGGGCGGTCCTGGTCGTGGATCGCGTCGAAGGCGGTGATCACGTCGTACGGCGGTTCGGCCGTCAGCTCGGCCGCGTCCCCCACCACGAACCCGGCGTTGGGCAGGCCGGCGTTGGTCTCGTTGGCCTGCGCGACGACGCCGGGGTTGATGTCGAGACCGGTGAACCGCGAGGCGGGGAAAGCCCGGGCGGCGACCGAGATCGCGTTCCCGGTGCCACAGCCGAGGTCGAGCACCCGCGCGCCGTTGCGCAGCTTCTCGGTCAGGCCCGGGACGGCGCCGAAGAAGCCGTCGACCAGGTGCTCGCGGTAGATGTGCTTCCAGCTGTCGCCGGTCTTCGCGCCGAGCGTCTCGAGGTAGGGCCCGTACGCCGAGCGCGGCACCCCGCCTCCCTCGGCGAAGCTGCGTTCCAGGTCGGGCAGGATCCCGGTGAACGCGGTGAGCGTCAGCAGTGACGGCATGAGGTTGGACGCCGTCTCGCCGAGCAGGAACTTCGCGTGCCCGGGCGGGAAGGTGTACTCCCCCGCGTCGAAGGTGAAGATCCCGCCGGTGACCATGGCGCCCAGCCACTCCCGGACGTACCGCTCCCGCAACCCGGCCCGCTCGGCGAGCCCGGCGCTGGTCGCGGGGCCGTGAGCGGCGGCTTCGAAGAGCCCGGTCCGGTGCCCGACGCCGATGAGCATGGTGAGCGCGCTGCCGGTCATGGTCGCGGTCAGGTGCGCCGCGAAGTCCTGTTCCTCCATGCGGTCCGACCTTACCCGCCCGGCGGACAGTCCGATGTGGACACTCGCCCGGTCGTGAGGGGCACCCTCAGGGCTTGCACGTCCCTGAAGGTGCCCCTCACGGCTTCCGGAGGCCGCTCAGTCTTCCTCGTCCTCCAGGCCGGCGTCGGCGAGCACCGCGTAGACCCGGCGGCGCGCGTCGGCGAGGATCTTCTTCACCTCGGCCACCTGGGCTTCGTTGCCGCTGTAGCCGACCTGGGCGGCCGCACCGGACAGCTCGCCCAGGGCGCTCCACAACGCCGCGAAACGGTCGGCGCCCGGCTCGTCCTCCGGCGCGCCGTCGGCCCACAGCGCGGCGAACTCCTCTTCACGGCCGGCGACGTGCTCCCGGCCCGCGTCGGTCAGCTCGGCGACCCGGCGGCCGCCCGATTCGGCCGTGCGGACCAGGCCCTCGTCCTCCAGCTGCTGCAGGATCGGGTACACCGAGCCGGGGCTGGGCCGCCACCGGTCGTGCGTGCGACGCCGGATCTCCTGCATCAGCTGGTAGCCGTGCATCGGCTCCTCGGCCAGCAACGCGAGCACGGCCGGACGCACCGGCCGCGCCGCCGGCCGCCCGCCACCGCGGAAGTCCCGTACCCGCTGGAAGGCGCCGCCATCCCAGCCACCCGGGCCGCCGAACGACCCCGGCCCGCCCGGGAACCCGGGAAACCCGGGGAAACCGCCGGGCACCCCCGGTGGCTGCGGCGGGTGGGGTGGGTGCGGCGGAAACCCTCCCGGCGGCCCGCCGCGCGCCAGGTCGGGGCCGCCGTCCCAGTCCTCGTGACCCGGCAGCCCGGCACCGTCCCACCCGTCGCGCGCCAGGCCGCGGCCATGGTCCGGCAGCCCGGCACCGTCCCGCCCGTCGCGCCCCAGGCCATGGTCCGGCAGCCCCGGCAGCCCGTTGCCGGGATCGGGGTGCCCGCGGTGCCCCGGGTGCCCGTGCCCCGGCACGCCGCGGCCGTGGTCCGGGTGGCCGCGGTGCCCGGGCAGCCCGTGCCCCGGAAGTCCGTGCCCGTGGCTGCCGAAGGGCTCGCCGCCCCCGAAACCGCCGAACATCCGCCCTGCTCCGGCGTTCATCACCATGGTTGCCTCCTCAGACTCATCGTATCGCCGACATTCGCACGATATATCGCCGTTGGATCGGCGGCAACCCACCAGGTCAGCTCACGCGAAGTAGTGCCCGGCTTCCAGGTCCGCGACCAGGCCCTGGTGCTCCGGGACCCAGCCGAGCCGCTTCTGCGTCAGTACGCTCGACGCCGGCGCGTCCGGCCCGGCGAACTTCGCGAGCCAGCCGAAATGCGACGCGGCCGCCGACGTCACCGGCAGGTCAAGCCCACGCCCGATCAGCTCGGCGACAACCCGCAGCGGCACCCCCTCGTCACCGACGGCGTGCAGCCGGACGCCCGACGGCGCCGCCTCGACGGCCAGCCGGTACGCCCGCGCCGCGTCGAGCCGGTGCACCGCCGCCCACCGCCCGGAACCGTCACCCGGGTAGGCCGAGACGCCCTTCTCCCGTGCCAGCCGGATCAACGCCGGCACGAACCCGTGGCGGTCGCCTTCGCCGTGCACCGACTGCGGCAGCCGCAGCACCGACGCGCGCACCCCGCGCTTCGCGAACTCGAGCGCCGCGGCCTCCGACCCCGCACGCGGGAACGCCGGGTCGGCGACGTCGTCCTCCGTCGCGAGCCGGCCGGGCGCCACCGGGCCGGTCGCCGCGGTGACGACCAGCGCCTTCCCGGCCCCTTCGAGCGCCCCGCCGAGAGCGGCGATGGCGGCCGCGTCCGTCGCGGCGGCGGCCGTGAGGTCGGCGAAGTTGTCGTGGACGTAGGCGGTGTGGATGACGGCGTCCGACGCGGCGGCCGCCTCACGGAGACCGTCGAGGTCTTCCAGGACGCCGTGGCGAACCGAAGCCCCGGCGGCCGCGAGCGCCGCGGCCTTCTCGGTCGAGCGGGCGAGGCCTGCGACCTCGTGCCCCGCGTCGAGCAGATCGCGGACGACCGCGCTCCCGACGTACCCCGTCGCGCCGGTGACGAACACACGCATTTCAAGCTCCTCGTACTGGACTGACTGTGCTTCCATGGTTCGGCCGGGCCGGCGGGAACGTCCAACGCCTGATCTTCATCGAGCCATACGCTTGGGGCATCACCACAGCTCAGCCGCCTACACTGGCGGCATGACCGACCTCGACCTGCGGCTGGTGCGGTACTTCACCGCCGTCGCCGAACACCGGCACTTCGGCCGGGCCGCGGCCGCGCTGCACACGACGCAGCCGTCACTGAGCCGGCAGATCCGCCGCCTCGAAGGGCAGCTCGGCGCGCGCCTGCTGGACCGCACGCCGCAGGGCAGCCGGCTCACCGAAGCCGGCGAGGTCTTCCTGCCCCGCGCCCAGGCCTTGCTCCAGTCCGCCGCGCAGGCGGCGGCGAGCACGCGTGCCGCGGCGACGCCCGGCCGGGTCACCGTCGGCTACCTGACCAACCTCTTCGTCACCCCGGCCGTGCGCGACCTGCGCCGCCGCCATCCGGACGCCGAGGTGCTGACCCGGCACCTGGGCTGGAACGAAACGGCCGCCGCGCTGCTGGCGCACCGCATCGACGTCGCGGTCACCCGGCTGCCGCTGCCGGCCGAGGGACTCGACGTGACGCCGCTCTACGACGAGGAACGCGTGCTGGTGGTCGCCGCCGACCACCGCCTCGCCGGCCGCGCGTCGGTCACCCTCGACGACATCGCCGGCGAACCGCTCCCCCGGCTCGCCGACCCGGCCTGGAACGCGTTCTGGCGCGTCGACCCGCGCCCCGACGGCAGCCGCGCGCCCGACGGGCCGCTCCTCGAGAGCTACGAGGAGAAGTACGAGCTGATCGCCGCCGGGCAGCTGGTGGCGATCGCCCCGGCGGTCGTCCGGCGCAGCCGGCTGCGCCCCGACGTCACCACCGTGCCGATCGAGGGGGTCGAGCCGTGCCACGTCGTGCTCGCGACCCGCGCCGGCGACCGCACCCGGCTGCTCGCCGAGGCCTGCGAAACCCTCGAAGCCCACCTCACGCCCCGGACTTGACCGCCAGCGCCAGCAGGTCCGCGGCCGGTCCGGCCAGCCGGCGCCCCGCCGGCCACACCGCGCGCAGCACCCGCCCGAGGTCGACACCGTCGACCGCCACCGGCACCAGCCGGCGCCCGGCCACCTCGCGGACGACGTCGAGGTCGCTGATCACCGCGGGTCCCGCTCCGGAGATCACGGCGTTGCGCACCGCCGACGCCGATCCCAGTTCCAGCAACGGTTTCACCGGCCCGGCGCCCGCGCGCCGCAGTGCCGCCTCGACGGTCTCGCGGGTGCCGGACCCGGGTTCGCGCACCACCAGCGGCGTCGCGGCGAGCTCCGCGGCGGCGAGCGGACGACGTCGTCGCGCCCAGCGGTGCCCGGGCGGGACGACGACCACGAGCCGGTCCGTCGCGACCCGGCGCGTGGTCAGCCCGGGCCACGGCCCCGGCGACTCGACGAAGCCGAGGTCCACCCGCCCGTGCGTGACGAGATCCGCGACGTGCTCGGAGTTGACCACCTCGAGCCCGACGTCGGTGTCCGGCTCGGTCCGCTTCACCTCGCCGATCCACGCGGGCACGAAGTGCTCGGCCAGCGTCATGCTCGCCGCGACACGCAGTTTCGCGCCACGCTGGGTGCGCAGCGCCTCCGCGCCGGTCCGCAGCCCGTCCACTTCGGTCAGCACGCGGTGCGCCCAGCCCGCGATGACCCGGCCGTCCGGGGTCAGGGCCGAGCCACGCCGGGTGCGGTCCACGAGGGACAGTCCCAGTTGACGCTCCAAAGTGGACAACCGTTTGCTGGCCGAGGGTTGGGCGATGCCCAGCGCCGCGGCCGCTTGGCCGATGCTGCCGAGGTCGTCGACGAGCACCAGCAGGCGCAGCGAGTCCAGATCCGGTCCGGTCATAGCCCCAGTCTATGACCTACGTCGTCACGGACGGCTACCGCGACGACCACGACCGCGCGACGCTGGGTACATGGCACTGACGACGGCGAAACCGCTCCTGCCCGGCCTCGTGATCACCGGGCTGGGCGTCGCGGCGGCGTACGCGCTGAGCTCGGCGTGGCCGGTGGCCGGCGCGCTCACCGTCGCCGTCGTGCTCGGCATCGCCGTCGGGAGCACGCCGCTGCTGGCCGACGAGCACCGCAAGGCCGTCGCGCGCGTCACGAAACGCCTGCTGCGCGCGGGCGTCGTCCTGCTCGGGCTGCAGCTCGCCCTGCCGACGGTGCTCAGCCTCGGCCCCGGCACCCTCGCGGCCGTCGTGGTGACGGTCGCGGTCACCTTCCTCGGCACCCTCGGCCTCGGCAAGCTGGTACGGGTGCCACGCGGGCTCGCCCTGCTCGTCGCCACGGGCTTCTCGATCTGCGGCGCGTCGGCGATCGCCGCCATGGAGGGTGTCGTCGACCGCGAGGACTCCGACGTCGCGACGGCGGTCGCGCTCGTCACCTGCTACGGCAGCCTCGCCCTCGGCGTGCTCCCGCTGCTCGCCCACGGGCTCGGGCTGGACGCGGTCCGCACCGGCAGCTGGGCCGGGATCTCGGTGCACGAGGTCGCCCAGGTCGTCGCCGCGGCCGGCCCGGCGGGCGCCGGCGCGGTGACGATCGCGATCGTGGTCAAGCTGAGCCGGGTCGTGCTGCTCGCCCCGATGGTCGCGATCGTCGGCGCCACCGAACGCACCCGCCGCGGCGGCCACGCGCCACTCGTGCCCCTGTTCGTCCTCGGTTTCCTCGCGATGGTCGCCGTCCGCAGCACCGGGCTGGTCCCGGCGTTCGCGCTCGACGTCGCGAAGACGGCGTCGACGCTCCTGCTCGCGGGCGCGCTGTTCGGCCTGGGCTGCGCCGTCCGGCTCGGCCCGCTCCTGCGCGGCGGCGGCCGCGCGCTGCTGCTGGGTCTCCTGTCCACTCTGCTCGTGTTCGCGACGGGGTTCGGGACGCTGGCCGCGTTCACCTGATGTCTTTCTCCCGGCAAGGTATAGGTCGTTATACGCCGGGTTGTACGGGTCTTGTACGGGCCGGGTCGAGGCTACCGCCGAGACGTAGGACGTAGAACGAACCCGTAGGGAGTCCCACCGTGAAGTTCACCCGTATCGCCAGAGGCCTGCTGGCCGGGCTGCTGGGGTGCGCTGCCGTCGTCGCCGTCCCGGCGGCCATCGGCACCGCCCAGGCCGACGTGGCCAGCACGCTGGTCTTCACCAAGAACACCGAAGGGCACGACTGTTACCGCATCCCCACCGTCGTGAAGGCCAACGACGGCGCGCTGCTCGCGTTCGCCGAGGGCCGCAACGACGGCGCCAGCGTCTGCAACGACCTCGGCGCGATCGACCTCGTCATGAAGCGCTCGACCGACGGCGGCAAGACGTGGAGCGCGCTGCAGACCGTGATCAAGGCCAACGGCGACACGAAGGGCAATCCGGCGCCGATCGTCATCCCGGGCAGCAACCGCGTCGTGCTGCTGTCCACGATGCAGTGTTACACCAACGCCGCCTGCGGCCGGATCCCGCGCGTGTCCCTCAGTGAGGACAACGGGAAGACGTGGGGCGCGCCGAAGGTGCTGACCACGGAGCTGGGCTTCTCGAGCGCGCCGAGCTGGCTGGCTACCGGGCCGTCGCACGGGATCGTGCTGACCCGCGGCGCGCACAAGGGCCGCCTCGTCGCCGGCATGAGCTACTCGACCATCGGCGCGCTGATCTACAGCGATGACAACGGTTCCACCTGGCACCTCGGTGCCACCGACAAGCCGGCCGCGAGCACGATGAACCCGCAGGAGATCAGCGTCACGGAGCTGGCCGACGGCCGGGTCTACGCCGCCGCGCGCAACCAGGCCAACGACGGCGACAAGTGCCTGCTGGACGGCACGCACAACCGGGCCTATGCGATCAGCTCGGACGGCGGCGCGACGTTCAGCACGAAGTTCACCTTCGCCACCGACCTCGTCGCCCCGACAGTCGAGGGCTCGACGGCCCGGATGAGCGCCACGGACACCGGCGGCAAGTACGACCGGATCGTGTTCGCCGCACCGTCCACGTGCGACCGCCGCAAGCAGCTGCGGGTGCACTCGTCCTTCGACGAGGGCGGCAACTGGACGGGCACCGACGCGAGCCTGCTCGTGTGGGGCCAGGACGCGGCGTACTCCGACATGGTGCAGCTGTCGCAGTCGTCGGTCGGCGTGCTGTTCGAGGCGGGCCCGGAGCTGCACGCGAACGACACGATCCGCTTCGCCACGGTGACCGACGACGCGCTGGGCGCCCCGGCCTGCGGCGGCGGTTACGGCGTCATCGATTCACAGCCGCTCGGCACGGCGGGCATGGTGTACCTGTCGTACAACGCGGCCAACGGCCAGAACTGCGTCAGCACGATGAAGAGCGCGTCCGCCGGAACGGCCACGGCGACCTCGGCGTTCCTGGAGGTCCAGGGCTCCGCGCGGCAGACGGACTCGGGCGCGTTCTCCTACTTCGCGGGCCCGGTAAAGGCAGCGGCGGCGAACAAGTGCGTCAAGTGGGGCGGCACAGCGGGCGGCGTGTCGTACACCAGCGAGTTCGAACACTGCGGCTGACACGCCTGAGCCGGCGCCGGTCATGACCTGACCGGCGCCGGCGCGTCGTCAGCGGTCAGACTGAAACCGGCACGATCCGCGGCAGCAGCCCGGCCAAGGCGACACCACGCTTGCGCAAGCTCGGCGGCAGCGGCGGCACGGTCAAGGCGAGGGCCTGGTTCCAGCCCTGGACGTACAACTGGAACTTGAACAGAAAACCCGACTTCGGCTCGGTGATCGCCACCAGGTGCCGCGGCGCGCCGAAGATGTGCTTGCCCGGCGACCCGTTGTAGGACCGGAAGAACAGGATCTGCTGGTCCGTGAGCACGACGTACGCCTCAGCCTGAACCGGCAGCGCCATCATGGTGCCGCCACTGAGCACCCCGACGGCCACCCCGAAGGCAACGGCCTTCCCGACCGACTTCGCCACCGAGCCGACTTTGGCCATGGCGACCAGTTCCACCTGCTCGCCGGCCCGCATGAACGGAGCGGCGTTCTCGAGCAGACGTCTTTCTTGACGAGCACCCACGGAATTCCTCCAGAACGGAAACGCGCCACGACCCCGGACGCATCGCACACGCTACTGGAAGCGGGACCAGCTCTTTCCGTTGCCCTGCACCAAAATTCGACGAAATCCGCCAAGTCCGACATATCAGGCGCCAGGTCATTTTCTAACGCAACTCTCCTTATTTCAGTAAAAGAAAACCTCCGAGTGCCGCAGCAATGGAATCACGAGGAGCGACAGCCCACCGCCGCACGACTCAGCTCCCGCCGCCGGGCCCGGCGGCAATAGTCACGGCGGCCATGCGCTCGCAATCAATTGCAGTGATTTTCATTGCCCGATTCTTACAAACTCCTTACGATTCAGATGTCGTACATTCGACTCTGACACCGCACACAGATGACTTCTCGAGCGCCATGGCGGCGTACTGATCCAGGCAATTTCCGATCAAGCTTCCGATTCCAAACATTCTGCCTCCTCGATGACCTGCCGTACCTGATCACCATCAAGACGCCGAACATCCCAAATCAGCTCAGGAACACCAACCGACGGAGCCGATTCGACCACCGAATCCGGCAGTTCAACAGCAAGCACAACGGCCAAGATACTTGTCCGAATACCCAGAACGGAGGCAAAAGGCGACAACAAATCGGGAGTCAACTCCTTGCGGCCGTACCCGAGCGCTCCGATCGATGACGCGGCAAGATGGACACCTCCCAGCCGGGAAAGCACCTTCGCCGAAGACGTCCAATCCAGGCTTCGGTTGGCAAGCATGCGCATCAGTACCGCACCAGGGCCCGGCATATACTGTTCGTCGACACGAAGTGCTTCGCGTGACTGTGGGCGATCCAACTGCGGAAGGGACCGGACATAGTGCCGCAACCGCTCTCTCAACTCCGGCGTCAAGAGTAGCGCACACTCCACCAGCCGAGGAATAAGCTGCCCGACCGACATATTCAAAGGAGCCAGTTCAGCCGGCAACGCCACCTGCGCGATCGCGAAAAGATCAGCGGCATGCAGATCAAGTGCAGGCGCGAGCCGCTTCAGAAACAACGGACCCGGCGCAGCCCCACGAAGAACCGATTCGAAATCCGTCCCCGATGCCGCCACCTTTTCGGACAAATCATGCAAACGGATTCCCTGCTGGTCTGCCACGCGCGCCAGCAGCACATCAAAGGAGGGGTATTTACTCATCTCGCACACCTGACTCCGAATACTCACTACCTATTTCCGAATACGTAGGGGGACCAGGCATCAGCTCGCGGAGCCGGTAGTCCGTGTCCTGCGAATGCATCTCGCGCGATGTCTTCCAACCCACGGTACCCGGGCATCTCACCAGGCTGATAGTGGCCTGAATAGTTGTCGAAGCTGGTGATGTTGCCAGACGCGTCAACGTCGAAGGTGCCAGCCATGTGCACAGGATCACCCTCGGACAGACTGGTATGTCCAGCGCTGTTGTCAAGTGCCCACATTGCGTCGTCGTGCATCGCTCGAAGCGACCCGTCCGTCTTGACCACGTAGTGATGTCCACCCTCGGCCAGCGGCTCTCCAGGCTTGATCCCTGCTTGCGAGGGAAGCCGCCCCTGAGGGGTGTTGTCGACACCTGGCCGGCCTGCCTTCCAAACGTAAGGATCGCAGTTGTGGACGAGGACCGGGGTCTCGCCGGCTTCCACATAGTACGTGTGCAGCTCGTCGATCGTCAGGTCGTAGGTGACCTCCGTCGAGTGGTACGGCGTAACCTCCTCGACCGTCGCCTCGCCGCCGTCGGCGGTCTGCAGGTGGTCGCCCGCCCGCAGGTCCACCGCCTCGACGAACGCGCTCCGCGTCACGTCGTAGAACGGGTGGTGGAACGTTGTCGTCAACGTCGCCGGCGCCGCCGAAGCCGGGGCCGCCGCACTTGTCGCCACCACCGCGGCGACAGCCAGACCCGCTGCCGCACGGCCCAACACCCGGCGCAACGGCTTCACCTTCACGTTCACGAAGTCGTGGTCGGTCTCCGTCACGATCACCCGGTCCACCGGGTGCGCCTCCAGCCCCGCCTTGCCCGGCTGCGAGTTCGCAACCCGATCCCCCACCTTCAGCGAGGAAATCGGCTTCGCAGAACCATCGGACAACAGGACCTTCGTGGAAGCCAGGAAACTGTGGCACCCCACCGGCTCCTCCGCCGAACTCCGGCCCCGCGCCCGCAACCCACCCAGCGCCCCGAACGCCGCGCCGCCGACACCGCCGGCCAGCGCACCCGTCCCCGCCGCCGACAACGCGCCGCCCACCGAGCAGTCGCGGCCGCAGTTCATGCCGTAACCCGCCAAGGCCGTCACGCCGCCGCTGACCGCTCCGGCACCCGCGCCGATCAAGCCCTGCGTCGCAGCCTGGGGCAGCACGCCGTCCAGGGCCTCCGCCACCAGCTTGCCGCCCAGCGGGCCAGCCAGGCCCGCGCCCAGCGCACCGCCCAGCGCGCCCAGGCCGACCGCCTCCACCGCGCCGCCGACCGAGCAGTTGTGCGCCTTCGAGCAGTCCATCCCGTAGGACACCGCACCACCGACCGCGCCACCGATCGCCGCACAGCCGACCGCTCCGATGCCCAGCGTCGCCGCCGTGCACGCCGCGCCGACCAGCACGCCCGCCGCGATGCCCGCGATCGTCGACGCGTGGTCCTTCACGAACGTCGCCACGTGCGACGCCGCCGAAGCTGCCGCGTGGCCCACGGCCGTCGCCGCTGTCGACACCGCGTGGCCCACCGTCTTCGCCGCCGACACCGCCGCGTGCACCACCGCCGTCGCCGCGTGGGCCACCGCGTGTGCTGCTGTCTTCACGGCTTTCGTGACCGCGTGGTACGCGGTTTTCACCACGTGCACCGCCGCGTGGTAGACCTTCTTCGCGTACCGGACCACCGCGTGGTAGGCGTTGCGGACCACCCGCCCCGCCGCGTGGTAGGCGTCCCGCACGACGTGGTAGCTCGCCACCGCCACGTGCACGATCGGCTGCACCACATACGTGTTGACGAAGTGCGCAGCCGGCTGGATCACCTGGTGGTAGACGAACGACGCCGCCGGCGCCACCACGTGATTGCTCACGAACGACCACGCGTCGCTGAACCAGCCGTGCCCCGACGGGTCGGTGCCCGTCATCGGGTTGTCGTCGACGTAGGCGAACTTGTTCGCCTCCATCGGGTTCGGCACCGGGCTGTTCGCCACCGAGTCCCGGTTCATGAACTGCCCCACTGCCGGGTTGTACCAGCGCGCCGCCATGTTCACGTTGCCCGTCGACCGGTCCGTCCAGCCCGACTGGTACCCCAGCTGCCCCTTGGCATTCGCCGACGCCAGCACGTTGCCGAACGGGTCGTAGGTGCTCGACCCGCTCAGCGCGCTGCCGGTGGCGGTGAACGTCCCGACGACGTCGGTGTGCTGGTCCACGAAGGCGTACGCCCCCGCACCGCCGGTGGCGACGCCGACGAGGCCGCCCCCCGGATCGCGGCTGTAGGTCGACGTGCCGTCCGAGGCGATCGAGTTGCCCTGGCCGGAGAAGGCGAACGTCGTCGCCGCGCCGGACGCGATCGTCGTGTCGGTCAGGTTCCGGCCCAGCCCGTCGTACCCGAAGGCCTGCGTGCCCTGCACGGCCATCTGCCCGAAGGCGTCCGACGCGGACACCAGGGTGCCGGTCGAGGACGCCCGCTCCCGCAGCGTCCCGCGCGCGCTGTAGCTGTAGGTGTTCGCGCCGTCCGACGTCAGCTCGTCGCGGGCGTCGTAGGTGTAGGTCGACGAGCCCACCTGGGTCCGGTTGCCCGCCGCGTCGTAGCCGTAGGCCACCGTGCTGACGCCGTTGTTCCAGGACGCGAGCCGGCCGGCCAGGTCGTAGGTGTAGGTGTTGGCCGCCGACCCGGCGAACCCGGTGGTCGTCTTCGACGTGAGGTCGTCGTTCGCGTCGTAGCCGTAGCCGACCGACGCGATCGCCGCTCCCCCGGCGGTCTTCAGCGTGTCGCCGGTCAGCCGGTGCAGGCCGTCGTAGCCGAACGTCCGCGCGTTGCCTGTCCCGTACTTCACGCCGCTGACCTGGTTCAGCGCGTTGTAGCTCAGCGTCTGCGTGCCACCGGTGACCGCGTCGGTGACGGTCGAGAGCCGGTCGGCGCCGTCGTAGCCGTACGACGTCGTGCCCGCCGCGTCGGTGCGCGAGGTCATCAGGCCGTCGGGGTTGTAGGCGAACGACGACGACCCGGCCGAACCGCTCGCTGTGAGCAGCGCGCCACGGTCGTTGTAGCCGAAGGTTTCGCTGCTCGCCGCCTGGTGGTCCGAGTGCCCGGCGACGCCGGCTTCGGTCGTGGCCACCGAGGTCATCCGGCCGCCGGGGTCGTAGCCGAACGTCCGGGTGGCCGTCGCGGCTTCGGCGCCGCTGCCGCTCTGGCTGACCAGGTTCCCGTCGTCGTCGTAGCCGGCCGTGACGGTCACCCCGCCCGGCTGGGTCTGCGTGACCGGCCGGGCCGCCGCGTCGTAGACCGAGGTGAAGGTCCGGTCCGCGGCGGAGGTGTAGGCGGCGGTGACCGGCTCGACGACCGCCTCGGGCTGGTTCCACGCGTTGTAGCGGGTGATCGTCGCGTTGCCCCGGCCGTCGGTGGACCGCGTCCGGTTGCCCGCCGCGTCGTAGCCGAACGACGTCGTGACGGACGCCGTCGCCGACACCGGCTGGATCTCCCCGGTGAGGCGGTTCCCGCTGTCGTAGGTGAAGGTCCGCGCGGTCCCCCGGCCGTCCACAGTGGACGTGAGACGGCCGCCGGCGTCGTAGGCCGCCGACGTCTGCCGCAGTACCGCGCCGGTCGCGTCCTTGCTGGTGACGCGCACCGGGCGGCTCGACTGGTCGAAGTCCGTCAGCGTCGCGGTGTTGTCGGCGGCGGTGACCGACGTCTTCTCCCCGAGGTAGCTGTACCCGTACCGGGTGGTGTTCCCGGCCGCGTCGGTGACCGCCGTGGTCTGCCCGAGGCCGTCGTACCCGTAGGAGGTGACGGCGCCGGCGGGCGTCGTGGTCGAGGCCAGGCGCGCGCCGCCGGGGTTGGCGCCCGACGCGGCGTAGGAGTTCGTCGTGGTCGCGGTGAGCGTGCTCGGGTACCGCTCGAACACCGTCGAGGTCAGCGGCCGCGAAAGGAAATCGTAGGTCGCCTCGGTGCGGGCGCCGTTCGCGTCGGTCACCGAAAGCCGGTCGCCGTTGGTGTCGTAGGTGGACGTCGCCTTCGCGCCGGAAGGCCGGGTCACCTGGGCGACGTCGCCGAGCTGGTCGTAGCTCATGGTGGTGACGTGGCTCAGCGGATCCTTCTCGGTGAGGACCTGCCCGATCTTGTCGTAGGTGCGCACGGTGGTCGCGGTGATCGGGGCGCCGCCGCCGGGCGGGGTGTACGCCGGGTCGGTGACCGACACCGGCTGGCCGGCCGCGTCGTAGACGGTGGTCACCTGGTTGCCGTCGGGGTCGACGGCCTCGACCGGCTCACCGAAGGTGTTGTACCCGGTCGTGGTGACCGGGTGCACGGCGGTGGCCGGGCCGCCGTTCGTCTCGGTGGTGACGGTCGGCGCGGTGGCCACCGCCGGGTTCCCGGCCTCGTCGCTGGCGTAGGTGGTGACGTTGCCGTTCGCGTCGGTCGTCGACGTCGGCAGGCCGCGCTGGTCGACGGTCCAGGTCGTCGTCTCGGCCCCCGAAGACGCCGTCGTGCCCCCGCTGCGGCCGCCGGCGAAGATCGTCGTGACCTCCGCCGCGGACAGCGCGCGGGAGTACGCCTGGACGCCGGCCAGCTGACCCGTGGCGTAGTTTCCGTCGGCGCCGAGGTACCAGCCGTGCCCGAGCACCAGCGGGCCGGTGCTCGCCATCGGCGCCGGGTCGGTGGTGGTCCCGGCCTGCGCGCCGTTGACGTACAGCGTCATCGCGCCGGTGCCCGCGTTGTACACGCCCGCCAGGTGGGTCCACGTCCCGGCCTGCGCGTCGGCCGCGGACTCCGCACGGTAGGTGGTGGCGTTGGCGGCGTCGGTGCCGAACCGGGAGAAGGACCACTTGTGGCTGCTGCCGTCGTACTCGAGGTAGAGGCCGCTCATCACGGTCCCCTTCTGCACGGCGAAGGTCTGGAACGCCGAGCCGAGCGTCGCCGGCTTGACCCAGGCCGACACCGTGTAGGCCCCCGTGGTGTCGAGCACCGGGCCGTTGGTGGCGATCTGCGAGCTGGTGCCGTTGAGGCTCGCGGCACCGTCGGACCAGGTGACGGCCGAGGCCGCCGCCGTGTTCCCGGTGCCGGAGGAGTCGGTGACCGTGGTGCCCGACGTCTGGTTCAGCTTCCACCAGCCCACCGGGTGCCCGGCACCGTCCGCGGCGACCGAGCGGGAGGTGAGCACGCCCATCGGATCGTAGGTCGTGCTGACCGTGCGGCTGCGGCCCGACGGATCGGCCTGCGTGGTGGTCGCGACCTGGTCGTCCGGGGTGTAGGACACCGACGTCGCGCGGGCCGCGCCCGCCGGGTCGTCGACGGTCTGCGAGACCCGCCCGGCGGCGTCCACTGTGGACGCCGAGGTGTTCGCGCCGTTGCCGGTGACCGTGCCGATCTGATTGCCGGCCGCGTCGTAGGTGTTCGACTCGGCGACGAACGCCTGCTGCCCGGTGGGGTCCTTGCGGGTGACGGTCGCGGTCAGCCCGTTGTCGGTGTAGGTGTAGTACGTGGTGTCGCCCATCGAGTCCGTTTCGGACGCGAGGCGCCCGGCCGGGTCGTAGGCGTTGGACTTCTGGGTCAGGAACGTCGCCGGCCGCGGGTCGGCGGGATTGCCGGTGTACCAGACGCCCTGGGTGAGCAGCCGGCCTTCGCCGTCGTAGGTCCAGTCGGTCTCGGTGCCGTTGGCGTCGGTCTCGCTCTTCTTGTTGCCGTAGACGTCGTAGGTGTAGCTGGTGACGTTGCCGTTCGCGTCCGTGCTGGAGGCGACCTGGTCCTTGTCGTTGTAGGTCGAGCCCGACGTCCGGGCGGCGTCGCCGCCGGTGCCGTCGGCGACGGTCTGCGAGGTGAGGCTGCCGTCGGCGTTGTAGACGCTGGTGGTGACCGCGTTGTGGATCGCGCCGGTCACCCGGTCGGTGACCGCCGGGTCGGTCTGCGAGACGACCTGGTCGCTCCCGTCGTAGGCGTAGGTGGTGACCAGTCCCGCCGGATAGCTGTCGGACACGGCCGTCTTCGACAGGAGGCGGCCGAGCGGGTCGTAGGCGAAGCGGGTGACCAGACCGTCGGCGTTGGTCGTGCTCGCGACGTCACCGTTGTGCAGGTAGGCCACCTGGTTGACGGCGCCGCCCGGCGAGGTCGTCTTCACCGGCAGCCCGGCGGGCACATTCCCCGAGTCGGCCGCGAGGAACGCCGAAGTGCCGTCGCTGTAGGTGATCGCGGTGGTCCGGCCGCCCGCGAAGCCCGGCACCGGCGGAGTCGTGACCGAGGTGCGGTTGCCGGCGGTGTCGTAGCCGAACGACGTCAGGTACGCGGGGTCCGTCGCACTCGAGGAGCGCGGGTCCCGTGAGGTGAGCATCAGGTCGTTGCGCGCGTCGGCCGTCGTCAGCTGCGCCGTGGTGTCGTCCGGGAAGTACGTCGAGTACGACGTCGAGCACTTCTCGGCGGCCTGGTCCTGGCAGGTGGTCTGCGAGACGGTGTTGCCGCGCACGTCGTGGCCGACGGTCACCACGTTGCCGTTGGGGTCGGTGCTGGTGTGCAGGAAGCCGGCCGTGTCGTAGCCGTAGGTGGTGCGGTGCCCGGCCGTGTCCGTCTCGGCGATCTTGTGGTTCCCGGCGGCCGGGGCGTACTGCTGCGTCGACGTCTTGCCCGCGGGGTCGGTGATCGTCGCGGTCGTCAACGGGGCAAGCCCCTGCGAGTTGCCCGCGGCGAGGAAGTGCTGAGCGACCTCGGCGGCGGACAGCGACGAGCGGTAGAACCCGACCTCACCGATCGAGCCGCCGAAATAGTTCCAGGTGTTCCCCGAAGGCGCCGCCGGCCACCCGTTGGAGTTGTAGACACCGGCGCCGACGAAGTTCAGCGGGTCGTAGTTGCCGATCTGGCCGGACAGCGTGGCGACCTGCTGGCCGTCGAGGTACAGCACCTGGCTGGTGTTCGCGCCGGACAGCACCACGTGATGCCACTTGCCGTCGTTGACCTTGCCCGGCGAGGCCATGCCCGACACCGTCGTGTCCCAGAAGTGGCCGTGCAGCTTGCCGTCGGTGCCGACGTACAGGACCGGCATCGCGCCACCCGATGGGTTCGCGGCGCCGAGCGCCGAGGTCCCGGTCGAGAAGAGCGTGCCCGCGGCCGCCGACGTCGTCGAGAACCACAGCTCCACCGAAGCCGTGGTGGACGCGCTGACGAGGTGATCGGGCAGCGTCGCCCCGGCGACGGTGCCCGGGAACTTCGCCGCGGTCGAGTCGGTGAACGGGCCGGGCACACCGAGCGTCGCGTTCGTGTAGGCCGACGGCCGGTAGTTGACCTCGCCCGCCGGGACGGCCGTGCCCGGCGCGTCCGCGAACCGCTGGTACAGCTCGGGGTGCGAGCCGAGGACGGCGCCGCGGTAGACCTGGCTGGAGCCGGCCGCGGTCAGCGGCGCGTACTTCCAGGTGCCGCCGTTCTCGTCGCCGATCTGCGTGACGGCGTCGGAAACCGGGTCGTAGGAAACCGTCGTGTGCACCGCGCCGGAGGGCCGGGTGATCGACGTCAGCAGGCTCGACTGCTGCTTGCCGCTCTGGTAAAGGGCCAGTTCGCGCTGGCCGGGCACGGGCTTGTCCCACACGGCGACGTCGGCGATCTGGCCGTTGAAGAAGGTCGCGGTGCCGGGCTTGCCGGCGTTGGCCTGATCGGGCCACTGGTTGCCGAGGAACCCCGCGCCGATGTAGCGGTTCTGCGGGCCCATCGGCACGATCGCGCCGATCGTGGACCCGACGAACTGGCCGTCGAGGTACATGCCCTGGCTGGTCGAGGAGTGGGTGAACACCACGTGGTGCCAGGCGTTGTCGTTGACCGGGGCCGGGGTCGTGACGGTCTTGTCCGTCGCGCCGGTCCAGTACTCGCCGATCAGCTTCCCGTCGTTGCCGACGTAGAGCGCGGGCGTGTACTGCGACGCCGGGCTCGTCGCCTCGGTCAGCGGCATGGTGCTGTAGGAGAACAGGACTCCGTTGGTGGCCGCGGTCTTGAACCACATCGACACCGACATCGTGTTCGGCGCCGCGGCGTCGGCCCGCGGGAGCTGCACGTACGACGAGGTGCCGTTGAACCCGGCCGACGTCGCCGCCGAGCCCGCCAGCGCGCCGGGCCGGCCGAGCGTGACGTCGTGGTAGGTCGCGGCGTCGGCGCCTTCGTTGGTCAGCACCGCGCTCGCGGCGGTCGTCCCGGACGCTTCGGCCAGCGGCCAGAACGAGTGCGGGCCGAGGTCGAGCGCGCTGGTCCGGTAGGGCGACGCGGCCTGGTAGCCGTACCGCGTGCAGGCGGTCGTCGTGCCCGGCGGGCAGACGCTGGTGAGCTGGTCGCCGGTGTAGCCGTAGGTCCAGGTCAGCGGCACGCCCGGGGTGAGGTCGTCGGTCGAGACCGTGGCGACGTGCGGGTTGGTGGCGCCGGCCGGAGTCGTCCAGCTCAGGTGCAGGGCGCGGCCGGAGATCGCCGACGTCAGGGCGGTGGCGCGGCCGGCGGAGGTGGTCACGGTCGTCGCGCGGCCGTTGGCGTCCGTGATCGAGGAAAGCTGGTAGACGCCCGATCCTAGTGACTGCGTGAAGGTGTAGACCGTGTCGTTCTTGTCGGTGAGGCTGTAGCCGCCGGTGATCGCCTTGAAGGTGGCGAACCGCCCCGACGGCGGGGAAAACGTGCCGTCGGCGTTCTTGCCGTAGCCCACTTCGGAGCCGTCCGGGTAGGTCACCAGCACGCTGACGACCGTGCCGGTGCCGTCGAAGTCGTACTGCTCGGCGGCACGCGCGTCGACCACGCTCGACCAGCCGGCGCCGAAGGCCCCGCTCGTGCGGGGATCACGGGAGTTGTAGTCGCGCACCACCGACAGGGCGGGCCCGACGCTGCGCACCTCCGCGTCGGTGGCCGACGTCGTGTAGTTGCCGATGCTCGGCTCGACGCCGTGCACGCCGGTGTTCTGTGACAGCGACGACGTCACCAGCGGCTGGTCCACGCCCACGGTGAGCGGGTTCCACGGCGGGTCGGCCGAATAGGACGAGCCGTCGTAGGCCTGCACGGCCCAGTAGTAGGTCTGGTTGTACTTGAGCTTCCCGGCCGGGACCCGCCAGGTGCCCTCGGCGACCAGGCCGGAGTCGGCGATGGTCGTGCCCGCCTGGTCGGCGACCTGGTAGCGGTACTTCAGCGCGCCCGGGCCGGCGTCGATGTCGTGGGCCGTGGCGAACAGGAACGGGACGAGGCTGGTGGTGACGCCGCCCGCGCCCGGGTACGCGGAGTCGACGACCGGCGGCACGTTCCCGCTCGTGGTCAGCGACAGGACCGGCTGGAAGCCGGCGTTCATCTGCCACGAGTCGAACTGCTTCCAGTGCAGCGAATCGTTCGTGGCCGCGTAGACGGCGAGGCCGTTGTCCGCCACCGACCCGTTCGCCCAGCCGGTGAACGTCGCCGCCGACAACGGCACGCTCACCCAGTCGCCCACCGTCCGGTCGGCCGCGCGGTTGGCGCACGCGGTGGGCACCGACGGGGTGGCGTTGCCGATGCTCGCACCGTAGGACGGCCCCGGGTAGGCGGACACGCCGGACGGCGTCCACGTCTGCGTCACCGGGGCGACGTCGAAGCGCTCGGCGACGCACGTCGAGGCCCAGGTGTCGAACAGCTTCAGCGTCGCGGAGCTCACCGTGACCTGGGAACCGTCGAGATCGGCGGGGAACTTCAGGAAGGTGTTCGCCGAATCGGGGCCCGAGTTGAACGACCCGATCTTGACGACCTTCTCCATCGAGTGGTCCCCGGGCGCGCCGGCCTCGGCGTAGGTCGAGGCCGGCGTGTCGGTGAAGGTCGGGTCGACGGTCACCGGGAACACCCGGGCCGGGTCGGCCAGCCACCGCGGGTCCAGGATGACCTTCAGCGCCGGCGCCCCGGCGGCCGTCGTCAGCTCGTAACCGACCGCGTAGGTCGTGGCCGGGACACCGGAAACCGGGTCGACCCGGGAATCGAAGGCGTAACCGCGCGGGATCCGTTCGCGGACCGCCCCGGCGCCGTCGACCAGGCTCACCGAGCCGTCGGCTTCGGCGCGCGGCGTCAAACCGTTGAGGGACAACGGGAAAACCCAGGTGCTCGGGGCCGCCGCCGAGCGCAGCACGACCGACTCCTTGAGGCCGGTCGCCGTCGGTTCGAGGGCGAGATCGGTGTCGCGGAGCACGCCGGGGTAGGTCGCCGACCGGCCGTCGACGCGGGGCGCGACCGGAGCGGCTCCCTGCAGGCCGTAGGCGAGATTGTGCTCGCCGTCGACGACGAGGGCGGCCAGCGCCGGGTCGGCCGCGTTGCCCGCGAAGTCGACGGCCCGGGAGTTGGCTGCTTCGTGCCAGCGGCCGTCCTGTCCACTGTGGACCGAGGTGTCGATCGGCCGCCAGCCCCACGGGCCGTCGGCGAAGTTGACCGGCTCACGGGTGTAGTCACGGGTGACCGAGCCGTCGGCGTTGGTGAAGAAGTTCATCGTCGCCGAGGACTTCGTCGCGTCGCGGTGGCTCGTCACGGCGTCGAAGCCAAGCGTCGCCGGGCCACTCGGCCCCGGCGTCACCTTCCGGTCGTGCGCGGCTTCCGGGGCCAGCTCACCGGGCGCGCGGCCCGGCGCATTCCCGGCGCCGCCGTCCGCGCTGGTCTCCGCGGTGGTCGCGTCGTGGCGTTTGCCGTCGGCCGATCCGCCTGCCTGCCGTGGTGTCACGCCCCAGTGCGGCGAGCCGGAGAACAGTGAACCGAGCCACGACGTGAACTCCCGCACGGGCAAGTGGCCCGGCGCGAGCTGAGCGGCGTCCGCCTGCCCGGAACCGAGCGAAAACGCCAGCGCCAAAAGTATCCAGACAGCACAAACTCTGACGGCACGACGACCCACGAGTCTCCCCCTCGATGACCATCCCCGACGAACGGCGAGAAAGTTCACCACAGCGGAGGGGGTTCGTACCAGCCCGCAAAACGACCAATCACGGAGATCAAGAGCACATGACAAACCGGACTTAACCTACGCAAAATGCACTTATCGCAACAATTTCTCAGTGACCGGCGGCGTGCGCGGCTTCACGAACCGCGTCGGCGACGTCCGCCCGGAGGTGCTCGGTCACCCCCACGGGGGACACGTTGGCCGCCGCGCCGCCCGCAGCGCCGATGGCCACGAAGCGGATGGCGGGGTGCGTGCCCGCCTGGGCGAGCGCCACGGCCGTGCCCGGCTCGCCCACCGTCAGGACGACGTCGCAGCGCCGCTGCGCCAGGGAGTTCAGGTACGGCAGGTAGTTCGCGTCGGTCGCCGGGCCCGCCGCGGCAAGGTAGGACACCTTGGTGCCGGTGTCGCCCGACGCGTCCTGCAGGCCCGCCCACACCGGCGCGACCCCGGGCGCCGCGAGCCCCTCGGGACCGGTCAGGAGGCACGCCGAGTAGTCGGCGTAGACGCGTGCCCGCGCCGGTGGCAGCCCCCGGTCGTCACCCCTGGGCCACCACAGCAGCACCGCCACTCCCGCGACCAGGATGACGCCGGCCACCACCGCCCACCAGAACCGCCGCACGGCTTCCCCCTCACTCCCGCGTGTCCCCACGGTAATGCACGGGCGGCGCCGTCCGGTGGCTCAGCCCGTCGTCCCCGCCGGGGCTGTCGCCACCGCCGCGTCGCCGAACTTGATGCCCTTGGCCTCCTTGCCGAGCGCCGTCAGGACCGCCACCGCGATCAGGCCCGGGACCACTGTCCACAAGAGAGCCGACGAGTACCCGTGGGACTCCGCGATCGCTTGCTGGATCGGGAGGTTCAGCGCCGCCAGGAGGTTGCCCAGCTGGTAGGTCACGCCCGGGTAGAAGCCGCGGATCGCGTCCGGGGACATTTCCGTCAGGTGTGCGGGGATCACGCCCCACGCCCCCTGGACCATCACCTGCATCAGGAACGATCCCAGCGCCAGCATGCCCGCGCCGTGGTCGAACGCGAAGATCGGGATCACCGGCAAACCGAGCACCGCCGCGGTGACGATCGTGCGGCGGCGGCCCAGTCTCTCGGACAGCGTGCCGAACGTCAGGCCGCCGATGATCGCGCCGACGTTGTAGAGCACCGCGATCCACGTGCTCGTCGTCGCGGTCAGGCCGGCGCCGCCGTTGTCGTGCGCCTTCAGGAAACTCGGGTAGACGTCCTGGGTGCCGTGGCTCATCCAGTTGAACGCCGTCATCAGCAGGATCAGGTACCCGAAGCGGCGGATCACCTTCGGGTTGAGCAGCACGTCCTTGACCGACGTCCGCGTCACGCGCAGCTTCTCCCGCGTCGCCTCCCAGACCTCGGACTCCCGCACCCGGGCGCGGATCAGCAGGCTGATCAATGCCGGGAAGATGCTCAGCACGAAGATCCAGCGCCACTCGAGGTTCAGTGCCGAGTGGAACAGCAGGTATGCGAGCGCGGCCAGCAGGTACCCGATCGAATAGCCCACCTGCAGCAGTCCCGAGAAGAACCCGCGGCGCGCCACCGGGATCTTCTCCATCGCCAAGGCCGCGCCCAGGCCCCACTCGCCGCCCATGCCGACGCCGTAGACGAACCGCAGGATCAGCAGCACCGTGAAGTTCGGCGCGAACGCGCACAGCAGACCGGCCACCGAGTACACCAGGACGTCCACGATCAACGGCACCCGCCGCCCGACGCGGTCCGCCCACAGACCGAACAGCAGCGCGCCGACCGGTCGCATCACCAGCGTGGCCGTGGTGATGAACGCCAGCTGGGTCGCGGTCGCGCCGAACGACTTGTCCTTGGCGATGTCCGCCAGGACGAACACCACCAGGAAGTAGTCGAACGAGTCCATGCTCCAGCCCAGCAGGGCCGCCAGGAACGAGTTGCGCTGGTCGGATGTAAGCGCTTTCTTGGCTGGAGCCGGTTCCGCCTGCCGATCCGTCACGTTTGCCCCGTCCGTCGGTTCTTCACCGGAAGACTTCAGGCTTGGTCTAGCACCGACGGCCCCGTGCGGGCAAGAGTGGACGCCGTGATCAGTGCGGGACGCCGATGCGCACCCGGCGGCCGACGTCGCGGGCCCAGGCCTTGATCCGGTCCCAGTCGCGGAAGTCGCCGGCGCGCTGGCCCGACGCCATCAGCCGCGGGATCAGCCCGCGTACGGTCGCCGGGTCGAGGCGGCCACCGAAGGTCGCTGTGCGCTCGGCGTCGATGCGGGCCGCGAGCAGCGCGACGTTCGCCGGCAGGCCGACCTGGTGGGTGGCCGCGCCCGGCCCGCACGGCCCGCTGTGGAACAGCCACACCGGGCGGTCGGCCAGGTCCCGGGCGTGGTGCTCCAGCAGCCGGACGGCGTCCGGCCGCCAGCGGTGGTAGTACAGCGCGCTGCCGACGACCACCGCGGCGTAGCCGTCGACGGTGGCGACGTCGGCCGCGTCGCGGACGTCCACGGTCAGGCCGGACTCGCGGAGCTCCGCGGCGATGACCTCGGCGATCTGCCGGGTACCGCCGTGCCGTCCGGAATGGGCGACGAGGACTGCGGTCATGGGTCCATTGTCAGCCTTGGCGCTCGAATCGGCGCCGTGGGCCCGGCACGATCCGCCGAACGGGCGCTTCCCCTCAGCTGGGCGCCAGGAACGCCGGTCGCGTCACGGGGTCGGGATCGTCGTAGTAGCGCCGGAAGACCGCCGTCTGACCACCGGAAACAGGCGGCACGATCCAGCTCCAGTCGGCCGGGCACCGGCGCCCGGCGCGTTCCTCCTTCTCCAGGTGCGTCAGGAACCGCCGCGACTCGGTGTGGTGGTCGGCCATCGTCACCCCCGCCGCGTCGAACGAGTGCTGCACGGCCAGCGTCAGCTCGACGAGCGCCCGGTCGCGCCACAGCGTGCGCTCGGAGCCGGTGTCGAGGCCCATCAGCTCCGCGATGGCGGGCAGCAGGTCGTAGCGGTCCTCGTCGGCCAGGTTCCGGGCGCCGATCTCGGTGCCGAGGTACCAGCCGTTGAACGGCGCGGCCGGGTACGTGACGCCGCCGATCTCCAGCGGCATGTTGCTGATCGCCGGCACGGCGTGCCAGCGCAGCCCCAGCCCGGCGAACCAGCGGTGGTCGGGGTGGGTCAGCGGCACCTCCAGCACGGCGTCCGCGGGCAGCGTGTACAGCCGCGGGTCGCCGGGGACCGACTCGACCAGCAGCGGGAGGACGTCGAACGAGCCTCTCCGCTCCGGCGGCCGCCAGCCGAGCCGCCGCACCTGGTCGGTGAATTCGACGTACCGCGGGTCGCCGAGCACGGAGCCGTCGTCCAGCCGGTAGCCGGCGTAGCGGATGAGCTGCTCGTTGTGGATGCGCGGCCCCGGCTCTTCCGGGGTGTCCGGGGCGAAGACGGTGATGGTCGGGCGGATCCGGCCAGAGCGGGTGGCCTGGCACAGGTGGGCGACGCACTCGCCGGCGATGTCGCCGGGGTCGGTGACCCGGCGCCGGTCCCGGACGCGGAGGCTGTTCCAGTAGAGCCGGCCGATGCAGCGGGCCGAGTTGCGCCAGGCGACGCGGGCGCCGAACGCCAGCTCGGCGGGTGTGTGCCGGTAGGTGCCGGTTTCGGCGATTTCGGCGCGCACCTCGGCGAGCCGCGTCTCGAGCCACGTGCCCTGCTCGGCGGCGCCTTCTTCGAACATGAGGTTGAGGAATTCCTCGGCCTCCGCGGAATTGACGCTCTGTTCCCCCGACACCCGTTGGTGGTAAAGTGCCGGCGCGGTTGTCACCCGCTCGGACGTAGCAGTCACCGCGCTACCCCACTCTCCGAAATCGTGATCTGCATCCCGACGGGAAGGTTCACCGTTCCTCCGATGGTCGCCGACAACACTGTCGGCCGGAAACGGCTGCAGCACGCGCGCTTCCGACCAGGCGGGGGAGAATACCTCACGTTTTACGGAACACGATCCCCCGACCGCCCAGTACATCTCACCTGTCCCGAAATACCGCCACAACCTGCGAAAACGTCGAAAATTAGTGGCTACCAAGCGTTATCCGGACATGTCGCAGCGCATTTCCCGTCAATTGATCACTTTTGCCCGTGAAACACAGGTGATTCTTTCCCGCGCGCCGATCTTCGGCTTTTCGTGCGCAATCGGCGAACGGCCTTTCCCGCCGCGGGTCCCCCGTGTACGCGCGCGTGCGGGCGCGTCGTTTAGAGTCGGCTGATCGGCAGAGGAAGGACGTTTCGTGCACCGGATCCCCGTGGTCCTCGTCGCCGGGTTCCTCGGCGCGGGCAAGACGACGCTGCTCAACCACCTGCTCGCCAACCGCGAGGGCGCCCGGGTCGGCGTCGTGGTCAACGACTTCGGCAGCGTGAACGTCGACGCGCTCGCCGTGGCCGGGCAGGTCGACACGATGGTCTCCCTCGGCAACGGCTGCCTGTGCTGCGCGGTCGACGCGAGCGGGCTGGACGCGATGCTGGGCCGGCTGTCCTCGGCCGAGGCGGGGATGGACGTCATCGTCGTCGAGGCCAGCGGCATCGCCGAGCCGCGCGACCTGATCCGGCTGATGATCGCCAGCGAGAACCCGGACATCCGCTACGGCGGGCTGGCCGAGGTGGTGGACGCCGCCGAGTTCGAAGTCGCTCGCGGACGCCACCCCGAGCTGGCCGACCACCTGCGGCTGGCCGACCTGGTCGTGCTGAACAAGGCCGACCGGGTCGACGCCGACGCGCTGGCGAAGGTCACCGCGACGGTCGAGGAGCTCGCGCCGGGCCGCCCGGTGCTGGTCACGGCGCACGGCCGGGTCGACCCGCGGCTGTTCTTCGACCCGGAACCCCGCGGCGAGCGGGTGGGCCAGCTGTCCTTCGACGACCTGCGCGAGGACGACCACCACGACCACTCGCAGCACCTGCACGCCGTGTACGAGACGGTCACCTTCACCGCCGGTGCCCCGCTGGCGCCGAAGGCGTTCGTCGAGTTCCTCGAGCGGCGCCCGGCCGGCCTCTACCGGATGAAGGGCCAGGCCGACTTCGGTTCGGGGTCGCGTTTCCGGCTGCACACGGTGGGCGGATTCGTGCAGCTGGACCGCACGCCCTGGCCGGCAGGCGAGCGCCGGACCGAGCTGGTCCTGATCGGCGCAGGCCTCGACACCGACGCCGTCCTGGCCGACCTGCGCGGCTGCCTCGCCGAGCACCCGGGCGTACCCGACGAGCGCGGCATGCTGCACATCCTCCGGTACCTGCCCGACCAAGCCTGAGTCCCGCCACGCCGAAGATCGGCAAAACCGCGGATTCCCGCCGGCCCCGGCAGAGACTGTCGGCCATGACGACCACCGAGGTGAGCGCACCACGCTGGTACCTGGTCGGCGTGCTGCCCGAAGAAATCCCCCTGGCCCACCTGATGACCCGCTCTGGCGACCTCCGCTACCGCCGGTCCGCGTGCGGCGAGCGCGAGTCGCGCAGCTGGAAGCCGGTCGACATGGCGACATCCGAGGCCGCACCCTGCCCGGCGTGCGTGGCGACACTGCCCGCTCCCCCGGCCGGCTTCCGAGTCGCCCCGGACGGCGCCGACCGCGGCCAGCTCAGCCTCGAGCTGGAGATCTAGCCGCTACCCGGCAAACTGCACCCCGATCCACTGCCCGTGTCGGTCCTTCCGGGCAGCGTGTTGGCCGTTGACGAGCGGCTTGTCGTTCGTGAACAGCGACCATGATCACCGGAACGGCCAGCACGGCGTTGCCGGACACCACTCAGCCGCACGAGGTCCGCCGACGAGACACCCGCGTCCTGTTCAACGGCCCGTATCGGCGGCTACACCAGCGGCTTCTCGAAGCAGACCGACTCCGGGTCCCCCTCGTGCGGCGGGAAGTTCGGCACCCGCCGGTAGCCCGCGCGCTCGTACAGCCGCCTCGCCGCCGGCTGGCGGCGCCCCGTCTCCAGCCGGATGCGGGCCGCGCCTGCTTCGCGGGCCAGGCGCTCGGACTCCGTCACCAGCTCGCCCGACACTCCCGAACCGCGGGCGTCCGGCGCGACGAACATCCGCTTCAGCTCGTACACGCCCGGTTCGACCGGCTCCAGCGCGCAGCAGCCGATCGCCCGCTCGCCGTCCCACGCGAGCAGGTAGCGGGTTCCCGGCCGCAGGGGCGGCGGCTGGGCGTCCACCGGCAGGTCGTAGACCACCACCAGCTCCGCCGTCATCGCGGTGATGAGCGCGATCAGCAGTCCGTCGTCGGGCGCGCACTCCGCGACGGTCGTCAAGTCAGGCCTTCTTCGCCCGGCTCGGCGCGACGCGCGGCGGCTCGTTCGGCATCTTCGGGTAGACCGGCGGCCACGGCGCGTCCATCAGCCCGCCGGCCATGTCGGCTTCCGACATCGCCAGCAGCGGCTCGATCGACTGCGGCCGCTCCCCCGCGCCGGCCCACGGGTCGCCGCGCTCGGCCAGGCGGGCCGGCACCGTGCTCAGCGTGAACGTGTCGGGCTCGACGCCGGCCAGCTCGTCCCACGCGATCGGGGTCGACACCTGGCCGCCGACGCGGGGGCGCACGCACCACGTGCCGAACACGGTCTTGTGCGGCGCGTTCTGGTTGAAGTCGACGAACACGCGCGAGCCGCGTTCCTCCTTCCACCACTGCGCGGTGATCTTCGAGGGGTGCCGCCGTTCCAGCGCCCGCGCCAGCGCGACCGCCGCGGCCCGCACCTGGAAGCTGTCCCAGCGCGGCTCCAGCAGGACGTACAGGTGCAGGCCGCGCGAGCCGGACGTCTTGAGGTGGCCTTCGATGCCGAGCTCACCCAGGAACTCCCTGGTCAGCAGCGCGGCCTCGCACAGGTCCCCGAAGCCGATGCCCGGCGACGGGTCGAGGTCGACACGCAGTTCGTCGGCGACCTCGGGCGTGTCCGCGCGGTACGGCCACACGTGGAAGCCGAGGCAGCCGAGGTTCACCGCCCAGAGGATGTGCGCCAGATCCTTCGCGACCAGGGCGTCGCTCGTGGTGCCGTTCGGTGTCGACACCACCGTGGTGGACAGCCACGGCGGTGCGCCCTGGGGCACGCGTTTCTGGAACCAGTTCTTGCCGCCCGCGCCGTCCGGGTAGCGCTCCAGCAGCAGCGGGCGCCCGCCGAGCCGGGCCAGCAGCGGGCCGGCGACCGCGCGGTAGTACTCGACGAGGTCGAGCTTCGTCTCGCCGCGCTCGGGGAAGTAGACCTTGTCCGGGCTGCTGATCTTCACCTCGACGCCGTCGACGTCCAGCAGTACCGCGCCGCTCATCGCGCCTCCCCGAACAGCTTGGCGAGCTCGGCGGGCGGTGCTTCGTCGAGCTGGGCGTACGTGCAGGACTCCGGGGTGCGGTCGGGCCGGAACCGGACCAGCCGCCCGCCGTGGCGGAAGCGCCCGCCCTGCAGGTGCTCGTAGCGCACCTCGGCCACCCACTCGGTGCGCAGCGGCTCCCAGGCGAGATCCTTGCCGGGCGCCCAGCGGCTGTTCGCGCCCGGCTGGCGGCCCGGCTGGGGCTCGTACTCGGCCCAGGAGCGCCAGGGATGGCCCTCCAGCGCGTTCTCCCGCAGCGGCGCCAGCTCCTCGACCAGCTCCGCCCGCCGCGCCTTCGTGAAGCTGCTGGCCACGCCGACGTGGTGCAGCACGCCTTCGTCGTCGTACAGGCCCAGCAGCAGCGAGCCGACGCCGACGCCGTCCTTGTGCCAGCGGAACCCGGTCACGACGCAGTCCGCGGTGCGCTCGTGCTTGACCTTCCACATGACGCGCTTGTCCTGCTCGTACGGCTGATCGGCGGGCTTGGCCATCACGCCGTCGAAGCCCGCGCCCTCGAACCGGGTGAACCAGTCTTCGGCCTGGTCCGGGTCCTCGCTCAGCGGAGTCAGGTGGACGCGCTGCATCCCTTCGGCGTCGGTCCGCAGGACACTCTCGAGCTGCTTGCGGCGTTCGCGGAACGGCTCGCCCGTGAGATCGGTGTCACCGAGGGCGAGCAGGTCGAACGCGACGAAGCTGGCCGGCGTCTCCTCCGCGAGCTTCCGCACCCGCGAGGCCGCCGGGTGCAGCCGCAGCTGCAGCACCTCGAAGTCGAGGCCGGCCGGGGTGACCAGGACGATCTCGCCGTCGACCACGCACCTCGGCGGCAACGCCGCGGCCAGCAGCTCCACCAGCTCCGGGAAGTACCGGGTGAGCGGGCGATCGTTGCGGGAACCGAGCTCGATCTCGGCACCGTCGCGGAACACGACGCACCGGAAGCCGTCCCACTTGGGCTCGTAGAGCAGGCCCGGCGTGCGCGGCACGTCGTGCACGGCTTTCGCGAGCATCGGCCGCACGGGCGGCATCACGGGCAAGTCCACCGCGCGAGCTTAAAACACGGGTACGACACTTCTTTTGAAAAACGACACAGCCGGGCGTGATACACACGTCCTCGTGACCACCGAACGCCCCGAACCGCCCCTGGTCGGGGGCGAGCGCGAAATGCTGCGCACGTTCCTCGACTTCCACCGCGCCACCCTCGCCATGAAGTGCGACGGACTGTCCGACGAGGACTTGCGCCGCGCCTCCAGCCCACCCTCGACGCTGTCCCTGCTCGGCCTGGTCCGGCACATGGCCGAGGTCGAGCGCACCTGGTTCCGGCGGGTGATCGACGCCGAGGACGTCCCGCTGCGGTGGTCGCCCGACGGCGACTTCCAGGCGGCCTACGACGCGAGCGCCTCGACTCGCGCGGAGGCGTTCGACGCGTGGCAGGCCGAAGTGGAGCACTCGCGCAAGATCGAAGAGGCCGCCGAGTCCCTGGACGTCACCGGGTACCAGGCGCGCTGGGGTGAGCACGTCTCGCTGCGGCTGGTGATGCTCCACATGATCCACGAGTACGCCCGGCACAACGGCCACGCGGACTTCCTCCGCGAAGCCATCGACGGCGTCACGGGCGCCTGATGGACGTACTCGCCTGGCTGTGCGACGCCGATCCGGCCCTGCGCTGGCAGGTCGAGCGCGACCTGCTGGGCGAGCCGCCGCCGGTGTGGGAGGCGACCCGCGCCCGCGTGGCGGCCGAGGGTTTCGGCGCGCGGCTGCGGGAAAAGCAGGACCCGGACGGCCAGTGGGCCGGCGGCGCGTTCTTCCCCGCGGACTTCGACTTCGCGAGCATGAAGACGGCCGGCCAGCCGTGGACGGCGACGACGTGGGTGCTCAACGATCTGAGGGAGTGGGGCCTCGACGCCGCCGCCCTGCGCGGGACGGCGGAGCTGCTCGCCGAGAACTCCCGGTGGGAGTACGAAAATCTGCCGTACTGGGACGGCGAGGTCGACTGCTGCATCAACGCGTGGACTCTCATGAACGGCCGGTGGCTCGGCGCGGACGTCGCCGGGATCGCCGGCTGGTTCGTCGAGCACCGGCTGCCGGACGGCGGCTGGAACTGCGAGTGGGTCGAAGGTTCGACGCGCTCGTCCGTCCACTCGACACTCAACTCGCTCAAGGGCCTGCTGGCGTGGGACACGGCGACCGGCGGCTCACCGGCGACCCGCTCGGCCCGCCGAGCCGGTGAGGAATACCTGCTGGAACGCGGTCTCTTCCGGCGGCTCTCGACCGGTGAGCCGGTGCTGCCGGAGGTGGGCAGCTTTTCGTACCCGTTCCGCTGGCAGTACAACGTGCTCAACGCGGCCGAGTACTTCCGCCTCGCGTCCCTGCTCGACGGCACGCGCCCGGACCCGCGCATGGCGGAGGCGATCGAGCTGATCCGCGCGGCCCGGCAGCCGGACGGCACGTGGCTCCAGGGCCGCCGGCTCCCGGGCCGGGTGTGGTACGAGGTCGACGTCCCGGAAGGCGAGCCGTCGAAGTGGCTGACGCTGTCCGGTACCCGCGTCCTGGCCTGGTGGGACGGGTCGTGAGTGGTCAGGGCGGTTAGAACCGCCCGGACCACTCACGACCACCGGCGGTCAGAGCGCCGCCAGCACCAGGCCACTGCGCGGCTTCGGCGTGAAGTACGTGGCTTTGCGGGGCATCCGGCGGCCCGCCGCGTGCACCGCCAGGACGTCGGCGTAGGCGACCGGGGCGAGCAGGACCACCGCGTCCGCGCCGGCCGGGACCGGGCGGCCGGCCGGGAGCGGCTGGACGTGGGGGCCGTCCGGGTCGATGTCGAGCGCCTCGGCGAACAGGACGCGCTCGACGATCTCGTGGTCGATCACCGGGCCCGGCCAGGCCTGCTTCGGCAGCGGGACCCGCAGCACCGCCGAGCCCGCCCGGACCACCACCTCGCCCCGCACCGGGACCGCGTGGTCGTCGTAGCGGACGTCGAGGCCGGCGGCGGACCAGCGCGACACCAGATCCTCCGGGCCGAAGCCGGTGCCGGTCAGCACCCGGTTGATGGCGCCGATCCGCAGCTGCGGGCCCGCGGTGACCAGCGCGAGGAGCGCGCTGTGGCCGGCCGCCGCGGCCGCGGCCACGCGGTGGTTGCCGTCGGCGACCAGCAGGTCGGCGCCCGCGACGGCGGCCAGCAGCCGGTCCTGCAGCGGCCCGGCGGGCACCACCCACAGGTCGTGCCGGCGGCCGGCGGCGTCCGAAGTGGACAGATCGGGCAGGCCGAGGCCGGCGCAGGCGCGTTCGACCTGCTCGGTCAGCAGGTCGCCGTCCACGGCCGGCACGAGCAGCGCGGCGCTGGTCGCGCAGCCCAGCCCGGCCAGCACGGCGGCCCGCTCGGCGACGACGTCCGGGTAGACGTCCTCGGTGTGGCGCACCCGCGCGGTGCCGTCGTCGGTCACCGCCGCCGGGTCGACCAGGCAGAGCAGGCCGAGCGCGACGCCGTCCGGACCTTCGATCCGGTAGGGCGCGACGAACTGCCGCACCGGGCGGTAGAAGCGCTTGCGGAGCCGTTCGAGCACGGCGCGCGCGATCGGGACGGCGGCGGCCAGGTCCAGCCCGCGGGCCAGCGCCGCCGGCGTGCGATCGGGGTGCTGCACGGCCAGCAGGCCGTCCGCGGCGCCAGGGGCGGCCAGCGCGGCGGTCACGCGGTCGGGCTCGGCGAACTCGTCGACGTCGGGGCCGGGGACGGTGTCGCGGACCACCCAGCCCTGCTCGATCGGTCGGATCCACTCGCTCATCCGACCCATCATCCGCGAAGAAGACTGTGACGGAAATTCACTGGGGTGCGGACCACCGCGATGGAATGCTTAGGACTGCAAAGCAGTTGACTCCGGTCATGGCCACCCCGAGGAGCACGCCACCGATGACGACCCCGGCCCCCACCAGCGTGAAAGGGGTCGGCTTCCGGTCCGAACGCGGCCCGGTGCTGATCGCCGTCATGCTCAGCACGGCGCTGGTCGCGCTGGACAGCACGATCATCGCGACCGCGGTGCCCTCGGTCGTGCGCGACCTCGGCGGGTTCTCGCAGTTCCCGTGGCTGTTCTCGGTCTACCTGCTGACCCAGGCGGTCACCGTCCCGCTCTACGGCAAGTTCGCCGACGTGCTGGGCCGGCGTCCGGTGATGTTCTTCGGGATCGCGGCGTTCCTGGTCGGCTCGGTGCTCTGCGGGGCCGCGTGGAGCATGCCGGTGCTGATCGCCGCCCGCGCGGTGCAGGGCATCGGCGCGGGCGCGATCCAGCCGATGTCGATGACGGTCATCGGCGACCTCTACACGGTGGAGGAACGCGCACGGGTGCAGGGCTACGTCGCGAGCGTGTGGGGCGTCGCGTCGGTCGTCGGGCCGACGCTCGGCGGTGTCTTCGCGGAGTACCTGGACTGGCGCTGGATCTTCTTCATCAACCTGCCGCTCGGCGCGATCGCCGCGCTGATGCTGCACCGGAACTTCGCCGAGCGCGTCGAGCGCAAGGCGCACAAGGTCGACTACACGGGCGCGGGGCTGCTCACGATCGGCTGCTCGCTGGTGATCCTCGGCCTGCTCGAAGGCGGCGTCGCGTGGGGCTGGGGTTCGCTGCCGAGCGTGGCGATCTTCGTGGTCGGCGCGCTGCTGCTGGTGGCGTTCGTCCTGGTGGAGAAGCGCGTCGCGGAGCCGGTGCTGCCGCTGTGGGTGTTCACCCGGCGCGTCCTGGTGGGCGGCAACCTGGTGGCGGTGGTCGTCGGCGCGGTGTTGATGGGCTTGACGTCGTACCTGCCGACGTACGCCCAGGGCGTCCTGGGCGCGGGCGCGCTGGTGGCGGGGTTCGCGGTGGCGGCGCTGACGGTCGGCTGGCCGCTGTCGGCGTCCTTGGCGGGCAAGATCTACCTGAAGATCGGCTTCCGCGACACGGCGCTGATCGGCAGCGCGTTCGTCATCGCGGGCGGAGTGCTGGTGGCGATGCTGAGCGCGACGTCATCGATCTGGGCGGCGGCGTTCGCGGCGTTCGTCCTGGGTATCGGCCTGGGCCTGTCATCGAGCCCGACGCTGGTGGCGGTCCAATCGGTGGTCGGCTGGGACCGGCGTGGCGTGGTGACGGGCACGAACCTGTTCAGCCGGTCACTGGGCAGCGCGGTGGGAGCGGCGGTGTTCGGGGCGATCGCGAACGCGACTTTGGCGTCGCGGTTCGCATCGCCGCCGGCGGAGGTGGCGGGGAAGCTGCCGCCGTCGGTGGACGCGACGAGCCTGGTGCTGGGGAGCCACGAGGACACCCCGGTGACGAGGTTCGTGCGTGGGGCTTTGGCGGACGCCACGCACTACGTGTTCATCGGGCTGCTGGCCGTGGCGGCGCTTTCGGTGGTGGCGCTGCTGCTCATGCCGCGGAAGACGGAGCAGCTGGAGTTCTAGTTCCTCAGCGCGATCTTCGGTGACGTCATCGGTGTGACCGGGACACTCCTGGGCACCTGGGCAGAGCAGTACAGCGTGGCGCCGACGCCGACGAAGCCGCCGAGGCCAGGTCGGCGTGCTGGCTCGCGTACACCCCCCGCATCGTCTTGCAGAAAGGCATGCGCTCGAGTTTGATCAAGTAGCGGACTGGGGAAACCGGGGCCAGCTGGAGTTCTGGTTCTGCAGCGGCACCAGTTCGCTCTGGAACTTCTCCAGGAACTCCTCGAAATCGCCGTGCCCCGGCCGGATCACGAACTTCGACAGCCCCGCCTCGATGTGCTGCTCCACCAGCCGCCGCGCCTCCGGCCAGCTCGTCGCGATCAGGTCCGTCACCGGTACCCCGGGACGACGGCGGGCGGCCATGGACGTCAGCGCGTCGGGGAGGCCCTTGTCCGCCACCACCAGGCTCAACCCGAAGTGGTCCTCCTCGATCTCGCGCCCGGCCTCCGACGCCGCCCGCTGGATGGCCAGACGAGCCGCGAGGGACTCCGATGGCGTGTGGAAGCTGCCCAGCCACCCATCGGCGAGCCGGCCCACCCGGGCCAAGGCCGCCGGGGCGGTTCCGCCCAGCCAGACGTCCAGGGGCTTCGCCGGGCGTGGGCCGAGCGTGGCGCCCGAAACCTGGAAGAACTCGCCCTCGAACGACACGTCGTCCTCGTCGAGCAGACGCCGGAGCAGGACCAGTGACTCGTCGAACACCGCCGCGCGGCGGCCCTCCGGGACCGGGAAGAGGTCGTGCTCCGCGGTTCGGGCCGGGCGCAGGCCGAACACCGGGAGGACCCTCTTCGGGGCCAGGCCGGCCAGCGTCAGCAGCTGCTTGGCGACCAGGACCGGGTGGCGGCCCGGGAGGATCGCGACGCCCGTGCCGACCTTCAGTTTCGACGTCCTCGCCAAGGCGTGGGCCATGCCGATCATCGGGTCGACTTCCGGTGAGTAGACCAGCTCCGACAGCCACAGCGAGTCGACGCCCGCCGCCTCCAGGCGTTCCGCCAGCCCGGCGAACTCCGCGGGTCCGGACCCCTGCGCCGGCGCCACACCCAGCCTGATCTTCAGCACACTGCCCCCTAGCTCGACTGAAGAGCACAACGCGCCGGGACGTCGGGGGCATTCCGCCGAGGCTCAGGCGGTGGCGGCGATGACGCGGCTCAGCGCCGCGTGCAGGGCCTCCAGCTCGGCCACGTCCATGCCGAGCGTCTCGACCACGCGGTACGGGATCTTCTCCGCCTCGGCCCGCAGCGCGCGGCCCTTGGCCGTGAGCTCGACCGTCAGCTGACGCTCGTCCGTCCGGCTGCGGGCGCGCGTGACGTACCCGAGCGCCTCCAGCCGCTTGAGCAGCGGGGACAGCGTCGCCGGCTCGTGGCGCAGCGACGTGCCGAGGTCCTTGACCGATCGCGGCGAGCGCTCCCACAGGGCCAGCATCACCAGGTACTGCGGGTGGGTCAGCCCGTGCGGCTCCAGCAGCGGCCGGTAGATCGCGATCACGCTGCGCGAAGCCACCGACAGCGCGAAACACACCTGCCGGTCCAGCTTCAGCGGGTCCTCCCCCAGGTCGATCTCGGGCACCGACACCTCCAGACGTCGTCGCGAGGCAGCCTACCGTGTCCTCCGCGACACTAATGATTAGTGCACTAACGATTAGTGTACGCTGCAATCAGGACGACAGAGAAGGAGAGCCGACATGGAGCGACCCGGGATCCTGCGCTGGTTCGGCTACGCCGTGGGCGTGCGGCTGCCCGACCGCTACGCGGACTGGGTGCTGCACGACGCGACCTCGAAGCACTGGCGGGCCCGGTACGTGCTCGAGCGGTCGACCGGCATCGTGCCGCTGTGCCTCGTCTGGCTGCTGCTGCCCGGCCCGATCGGGCTCCGGCTCTCGCTGGTCCTGATGGCGGCGCTGGTCGCGTACTTCTACTCCTGCGCGTACATGGAGGAGAGCATCGAGCACCGGCTCGGCCGGCACGGCTTCCCGCACAACACCGGCCGCCGCACCCGCGCCGAAGCGGCCGAGGCCGCCAACGCCGAGGCCACCGCCCGGTACATCGCGCGCTACCGGACGTCCCAGGACGGTTAGTTAGAGTCGGGGCACGATGAGACGCAAGCTCCGGCCCCCGATCCCGCCCCGCCACGGCCTCGACCCCGCCCGGCTGAAACTGCCCGCCGAGGGCGACTGGCCGACCCTGCTGGCCCACCTCGTCGACCGGCTGCCGCGGGAGACGCCGGACCGCATCGAGCAGATGCTGCGCGAAGAACGCATCCACGGCCTAGACGGCCCGCTGGGCGTCGACACGCCGTTCGAGCCCGGCTCGTTCATCTGGTTCCACCGCGATCTGCCCGTCGAGGTGCCGGTGCCGTTCACCATCGACGTCGTGCACCGCGACGAGCACCTGCTGGTCGTCGACAAGCCGCACTTCCTGGCCACCATCCCGCGCGGCAAGCACATCCTCGAGACGACGCTGGTGCGCCTGCGCCGTGACCTCGACCTGCCGCAGCTGATCCCCGCGCACCGGCTGGACCGTGTCACCGCCGGGCTCGTGATGTTCGTGATCACCCCGGAGCTGCGCGGCAAGTACCAGACGCTGTTCCGGGATCGCAAGGTGCACAAGGAATACGAAGCGATCGCGCCGTACGACCCGGCGCTGGAGCTGCCGCGGACCGTGCGGAGCCGGATCCTCAAGGAACGCGGGGTGCTCGCCGCGCGGGAGGTCCCGGGCGAGCCGAACGCCGAGACGTACGTCGAGCTGCTCGACCATCGCGACGGGCTGGGCCGCTACCGGCTCGCGCCGTCGACCGGCCGCACGCACCAGCTGCGCGTGCACCTCAGCGGCCTCGGCATCCCGATCCTCGGCGACGACTTCTACCCCGACCTGGTCGAGAACCCGCTCGACGACTTCACGAAGCCGTTGCAGCTGCTCGCGAAGGTGCTCGATTTCGACGACCCGGTGACCGGCGAGCACCGCCGGTTCACCAGCAGCCGTCGGCTGACCGCCTGGGACGACCTGGACGCGTGGGCGGCACCCCCGGCGTGAACCGGGGGCGCCGAACCCGCTACTTGCGCCAGGACTCAGGACATCGGCCCCCTGCCGCTCCTGTGCGCACACGGCCCACCATGTCCGAGGAGGGCGCTCGCCGGCGGCCCGGCTCCTGGCGGGCCGCACCGACCGCGATGCAACCCAGGTGGCCCGGGAGGTACGACCTGGCGACGATAGCGCGGGACCTCGGCGAGGCCCCCGACCTCGGCGCCGCCACCGAAATCGAGACGCCGGCCGACGGCACGCATGGCGCAACTGCACGAACTCCGGGCCGGGTTGACCGGAAGCCGGGTGCCGGCGGTGGTGATCGGGCGGATCGCCGGTCAATACGCCATACCGAGGTCAGCGGCGTCCCGGCTACTGGTCCGCGGGTCGGGCGTGACGGAAATCGCCGGCTACCGCGGAGACATCGTCAACGACGTATCCCCCGATCCGCTCTCGCGGACGCCCGACCCCCGGTGTCTGCTCCGCGCGTACCACCACGCGGCGGCGACCATGTCGCTGCTGCGAGCGCACGCAGTGGGGCACCCTGGTGTGCGCACAGGCGTTTTCACGTCGCACGAAGCGCTGCTCCTCCGGTACGAAGAGCCACTGACCCGGCTCCGAGGCGGCACGTCGCTCAACACGGGAACCCGCCTGCCCTGGGTCGGCTGGCGGACCGCGGAGCCGTCCGGCGGACACATAGAGCACCTCTCGGGAATCGGAAACCCCGTGGCGGTCAAGGTATCCGCCGGAACAAGCCCGGTCGACGCTCGCCGGCATCTGCCGCCGTCTCGGCCCCGACCGGCCTGCACCTCGAGGCCGTGACCGAGTGCGTCGGCGGCCCGGACCTGGTCGAGGTCGGGCTTCGGCGGCGATGCGGTCTCGGTGTCGAGTGCAGCCGCGCCTTTCGTGAGGACGAGCGCGCCGATCAGCCATTGCCGGGCGTTCCCGCTGCCGATGAAGAAGCAGCAGCCGTCGCCGGCAAGTTTCTGCATGTTCGCACCGCACTCGATCGGTCATGTGCGGTAAAGGTCGGTAAGAAGCTCGAGCACGGTGCGGGTGGCCGGGTGGGGGTCGTCGCGCCACCAGGCCAGTCGTACGTCGACCGGTTCGGCGTCGCGCACCGGCCGGTAGACGATGCCGGGCCTCGGATAGTGGTCGACGACGGACTGCGCCGTGACCCCCACGCAGCGGCCGGTGCCGATGATCGTGAGCCAGTCTTCGATGTCGCGGCTCTCCTGCGTCGCGGGGCGCGCGTTCGCGGGCCACAAATCCGCGGTTGTCGTTCCGGTGCGCTGGTCGACGAGCAGGACCCGGCTGCTGAGATCGGCCAGGTGCACCGAGCGACGCCGCGCCAAGGGGTCGGAGGCGGCCAGCGCGCACCAGCGTGGTTCCTGTCCGACGACAGCGCTCTCGAAGCGACGGTCCTCCAGTGGCCTGCGCAGAACCGCGAGCTCCGCGGTGCCCTCGGCCAGGCCGGCGCTCGGTGTGTTGAGGCGAAGCAGGTGCAGAAGCGTTTCCGGGTGCGCTTCCCGCCACCGGTCCTGAAAGGCGAGTGTGAGCCGGCCGAGTGCCGACCAGGCGTGGCCGATGCGCAGTTCGGCGTGGTCCGACGTCGCTTCCCGCACCAGATTCTCGACCTCGGTCAGCACACGCCGGGCGTGCGCCACGACGCGGAGTCCGATCGCCGTCGGCGAGGTTTCGCGGGACGTACGTCGCAGCAGCCGGACACCGAGGCGCTTCTCGAGCGCCGCGAGTGTGCGGGAGACCGCCGCCTGTGAGACGCCGAGCGCGATCGCGGCGTCGGTGAACGTGCCCTCGTCGACGATCGCGACGAGGCAGCGCAGCTGGCGCAGCTCGACATCCATAACCAAATCGTATAGCCGGCGCGTTGCATGCATTTTGCACACGGTTCACTGCGGCGCAGGATCGATGCGTGCAAGCAGAACCCGACCGCCCGGCAGACCGCGCCGTCTTGCCCGCGAAGCCTCGCGCCGTGCCCAAAGCCGGGGTCTACATGATGCTCACCAGCGGTCTTTCGACCCAGCTCGGCGCCGCGATCGGGTCGCTGGCCTTCCCGGTGCTCGGCCCGGTCGGCGTCGTCGCGGTCCGCCAGTGCGTCGCGGCGGCGGTGCTGCTCATCCTCGGTCGGCCTCGCCTGCGGTCCTTCACGCGGCGCCAGTGGGGGCCGGTGCTGCTGCTCGCGGTGGTCTTCGGTGTGGTGAACCTGTCGCTCTACACCGCGATCGATCGGATCGGTCTCGGCCTGGCGGTGACCTTGGAGTTCCTCGGTCCCCTCACGATTGCGCTGGCCGGCTCCCGCAGGCGGGTGGACCTGGGCTGCGCCGTACTTGCCGTGGCGGGAGTGGTCGTACTGATGCGTCCTCGCCCTACCTCCGATTACCTCGGCATGGGGCTCGCTCTGCTCGCCGCCGCCTGCTGGGCCGCTTACATCCTTCTCAACCGTTCCATCGGGCAGCGCATCCCCGGGGCGCAGGGCACGGCCGCCGCGGTGGGGCTGTCCGCGTTGGTCTACCTGCCCATCGGAGCCGTCGTCGTGGTGCACCACGTGCCTTCCGCCGGCGTGGCCGGTGCGGCTGTCGCGGCCGGGATCCTGTCCTCCGCATTGCCGTTCCTCGCGGACCTGTTCACGCTGCGCCGCGTTCCCGCTGAGGCGTTCGGGTTGTTCATGAGCGTCAACCCGGTGTTCGCCGCCGCAATGGGTGCGCTCGTTCTGAGACAGAATCTCGACGTGGCCGCGTGGTTGGGCATCGTGGCGGTCGTCGCGGCCAACGTCATCAGCGTCCTCGCGAAGCCGAGGCACAAGTGACGCCGCGACAGTGCACAAAGCAGGGCGGAAACGGCGCCGTACCCCGATCACTCCATTGCCACAAAGGAGCTTTCCATGCCCGGTGTCACGCTGACCGATCATTTCTTCTCCGTTCCCCTCGACCATGATCGGCCGGAGGGCGAGCACATCGAGATCTACGCGCGCGAGGTGGTGGCCACCGGACGCGAGCGCGAACGGCTGCCCTGGCTGCTGTTCTTGCAAGGCGGCCCCGGCATGCTGCCGCCGCGCCCGGTCGGCCGGGACTCCTGGCTGGACCGCGCCCTCGACGACTACCGCGTCCTCCTGCTCGACCAGCGCGGCACGGGCCGCTCCAGCCCGATCACCCGGCAAACGCTCCCGGCCCGTGGCGAGCCCGCCGCGCAGGCCGACTACCTCACCCACTTCCGCGCCGACGCCATCGTCCGCGACGCCGAACTGATCAGGCACGAACTGACCGGCGAACCCTGGTCGGTGCTCGGCCAGAGCTTCGGCGGCATGTGCACCGTCACCTACCTCTCGTTCGCACCCGAGGGCCTGCGCGAGGCGATCATCACCGGCGGCCTTCCCGGCTTGCGCGTCACCCCCGACGAGGTCTACCGCGCCGCCTATCCGCGCGTGCACCGCAAGAACACCGCGTACTACCGCCGGTACCCGCAGGACGCCGCCTCGGTCCGCCGCATCGCCGCGCACCTGATCGAGCGCCCGGCACCGATGCCGGACGGATCCCTGCTCACCGTCGAGGCCTTCCAGTCGCTCGGGATGCTGCTCGGCACGAGCGACGGCGCGGAGGTGCTGCACTACCTGCTCGAAGACACCTGGGCCGGAAGCGAGCTGTCCGACAGCTTCCTCGCCCGCGCCGCGGCGTTCCTCGGCTACGCCCAGCTGCCGCTGAAATCGCTCATGCTCGAACTCACCTACGCCCAGCGCGGCACCGGCGCGCCGGACTGGGCAGCTCAGCGGGTGCGCGGCGAGTTCCCCCAGTTCGACGCGCGCAGGGCGGTGGCCGGGGACGACCCGGTGCTGTTCACCGGCGAGACGACCTACCCGTCCCTGTTCGACCAACCCTGTCTCGCGCCCCTGCGCGAGCCGGCCGAGGTGCTGTTCGCCCGCGAGGACTGGCCCGACCTCTACGATCCTCAGCGCTTGGCCGCGAACGACGTCCCCGTGGCCGCCGCCGTCTACCTCGACGACATGTACGTCGATGCCACGTACTCGCTGCAGACCGCCGAGACCATCAGGGGCCTGCGGCTGTGGGCGACCAACGAGCACGAGCACGACGGGCTTCGCGTCAGTAGCGGACGCGTCCTCGACCACCTGCTGCGAATGCTGCACGGCCAGATCTGAAGCGGAGCGCCAACCGCTGAGAACCACCACGTACCGACCCGAATCGGCTCACGCGTAGCGAGGGGGCGAGAAGTCCCGCCTCGCCGACGGCACGGTCATCCCTGGCGATACGTCGTCAGGGAAGTCGCCGACGACGACCAGCAAAGGGTTCCGCGGCCGGAAACTCACCCGTCAATCCACGCTCGAAGGCCGCCGTCGATTACTTGCGCGGCGCGGCGGACTTCCGCCAGGACACGCTCGCGAACCTCGTCCAAGCCGAGGTCGCCGTACAGGTGCTTCTTCACCGCATCGGCCTTCACGTCCCACAGCCCCACCAGCGCGGTCGCGGCAATCCTCGGCTCCGGGGCGTCCGGGCTCAGGCCGATCCGCTCGGCCAGGATCCCCGCCGCGACGGCGACCACCTGATCCCGCGCGTCGCGCTGATGCGCGCGCAGTGCGGCCGTGGCCTCGACCAGATCGGTGAAGCGCCGCATCGTGGCACGAGCCCGCACCGGATCGTCCTGCCCACCGAGCCAGGACAGCAAATCCCCGAGCTCGCCGGCCACGATCCGCTGGACGGCCGTCACGGGCGGTGTCCCGACGTCGGCCAAGCTCGACCGCAGTGACGCGGCCGTGGCGTCCCAGCGGTCCAGGACCAGCGACTCCTTGGTCGGGAAGTAGTTGAACACCGTCTGCTCGGACACGCCGCACGCCTCGGCGACCTCCGATACCCGGACAGCGTCGAAGCCCCGTTGCATGAACATCTCGGTCGCCGTGTCGGACAGCTGCTGACGCATCAACCGCTTCTTCCGCTCACGCAACCCCTCCCGAGCGGGCGCACCCTCCTTCGGGGCACGCGTGGTCGTCCAGGTCACCGATCGCGCTTCCATCACCGCAGCATAGTCTAGCCGCTCAATTTTTCGTGCTACTCTAATTTTTGAGTCACCCAAAAATAGGAGTCGTGATGACCACCACCCCACGCATCGCCATCGTCGGAGCCGGCCCCGGCGGCCTGCTGTGCGCCCGCGTCCTGCAGCGACACGGCCTCCAGGTCGCCGTCTACGACACGGACGCCGGCGTTCACGCCCGCGACGCCGGCGGCACGCTCGACCTGAAGGCCGACTCGGGCCAGATCGCTCTCGAAGACGCCGGCCTCCTTGCGCGGTTCCGCGCCCTCGCCCGCCCCGAAGGCCAGGCGAAGACCAGCCTCGACCAGCACGGCACGGTGCTGTCCGCCTTCGTCCCGGAAGAACAGGACGAGGCCGCGAACGAGATCGACCGCGGACAGCTGCGGGCCCTGCTCGCCGACCACCTCACGGCCGGAACCGTGCGCTGGGGCCACAAGCTGCACACCGCGACCCCGCTCCCCGATGGCACGCACCGCCTCGAGTTCACCAACGGCACCGTCACCGAGGCCGACCTCCTCATCGGCGCCGACGGGGCGTGGTCACGCGTGCGCCCCCTGCTGACCGACGCCACCCCGCACTACAGCGGCATCTCGTTCCTCGACGCCCGCTTCGACGACGTCGACCGCCGGCATCCCCGCGTCGCGAAGCTCGTCGGCACCGGCCACATGTTCGCCACCGACAACGCCGGGCGGGCCCTCATCGGCCAGCGCAACAGCAACGGGCACGTCCGCGGCTACGTCGCCATGCGCACCGACCCGGACTGGTGCGACCAGGCCGGGCTGGACCTCGAGGACCGGGCCGCCACGCAGCGGTTCCTGCGCACGGAGTTCGCCGGCTGGTCCGACGACCTGACGCCGTTCATCACCGACGGCGACGGCGGCTTCGTCAACCGGCCGATCCACGTGCTGCCCGCACCCCTGACATGGGAGCATTGGCCCGGGGTGACCCTGCTGGGCGACGCCGCCCACGTCATGGCGCCGTGGGGCGGGTTCGGCGTGAACCTCGCGATGCTCGACGGCGCGGAACTCGCCCGCGCCGTGGCCGAAGAACCCACGGTCGACGACGCCATCGTGCGCTACGAAACGGTCATGCTCCCCCGCGCCGGCGAGTACGCCGTCGGCGCCAACCAGGCCATGGAAAGATTCTTCGCCACCAAGGACTTCGACCCCGCCGACATCCCCGACCCCGCCGCCGAACACCGCGAGTCGATCGCCGCCGCCGCCGAATACCGCCGCCGCACCCCCTTCGCCGCGAGCTCCACCTGGACACTGCGGTTCCGGACACCGGGCGGGGAAAAGCGGTCCACGCTCGTGTTCGACACCCCAACGGGGACCCTCGACGGCGTCCCGGTCGAAAACCTCCTGCGCACCGGCGACGACCTCACGTTCACCGCCAAGATCACCACCCCTTTCAAACTGAAGATCACCTGCACAGCCACGATCGACGGCGACACGATGACCGGCACCGCGAAGGCCGCGATGATGGCGATCGCGTTCACCGGCACCCGCGGGGCGGCATCGTGACCGACCGCCGACACAGCGGAAGGACCGGTCTCGTGTCCCGATTTCGCGGCCCCGCCCGACATCTGATCGGCAAGGTGCTCATCTCCACCGTGGCCATCGCCGGACCCGCGGGCGCGATAGCGGCCGACTGGAACGAAACCCACGTGTTCAACCCGACGTGGTCACCGCACGCCAAGTTCCACAACGGACAGACGATCACCCTCGGCTTCGAACTCGCCGCGGTGAGCCTGTGGCAGCTGTGGGGCCCGGGAGCCCGGTCCCGAGCGGCGGTGCGGTGGGCGACGTTGTTCGCCGGGTTCTACTCGGCGACGCAGGTCCCCGCGATCCTGTTCCCCGGCACCGCCTTGGTCGACCCCGAATTCGCGGACCGCCTGCCCGTCGTCGCCGGGGTCAGGCTCAACCAGCTCATCCCCGTCTTCGTCGTGCTCGCGCCGCTGCTCGCCGCGGGATACCGGCTCGCGCGGCCTCCCGTCGAGCGGTGAACCACCGGCGGGGTCGGATCCGCGCCCTCGATCCGGCCCCGCAGGGCAACTCGACAGCACCACTCCTGGCGACGAGATCGCCTGTGAAATCGTTGACAAGGTCCTGGAGCGTGTCTTATTTGGCGAGTTTCTTGGAGCAGGATGGCGGCGCCGGTGCCGGTCCGGGGACGCCGTGCTGCGACGGCTGCTGATGACGCGGACGCGCCCGGGCAGATCGACTACCCGGATCTGCGCACCGAGCCGCGGCCATCGATAAGCGATCCCGAAACCGTTCCGACCGTCCGCATGACTCGACGCACTGGTGCAAGGCCCGCGATGGCTTGATCGTTGGCCGATTCGCCAGGGTGATCGGAGTCGGGCAGGGCGGCTGCGGCGCGGCCCCGGCCGCGTTTGTGCTCGTGCTCCATGACGATGCCTGCGGACCCACGGCCGTCGAACATCGTCGTCGAGACGACGAACCGCCCCGCGCAAAATCGACAGCTGGCCACGCCACCAGCTGTCCGACCTTTGTGGATTTGATGGGCTTCGCCCACCGCCGCGGGTGTCATGCAGGCCCGCGCCGCTTGAGCAAACCCTCTACGCCGATCCTGCTCTGCCGGGCCGAGCGTTCCCACGAATTTCGACCTGCCGGGTGCACGCGCGGACCGGGCCGTCCTTGCCACTGTGTGTCGTACCCCGAGGGGCCACCGCGACGGTCTCGATTCTGCCGGTTCCGGAGAACTGACGCCGGGTGCTCATCACGGAAAGGGCACCCAGCTCTGAATGAAAGCCTCGGCGTGGCGGGTCGAGGCGGCCAGGCTGTCGTGGTCTTCCGTGACGTCGTCGCCCCGATGCCCAGGCTCCGCCTGATTCGGGATGTACCAAAGGAATTCGATGCCCTGGACCTGAACTACCTGCCGGCCGGCCTCGGGCAAATCCCGGCGCGTCGAGTCACGACCGCCCACGAACGCAGGAGCACCCCATGACCACCACCGAGATCCCCGGCTACGCCACCGGCACCTGGACCATCGACCCGGTCCACTCCAACGTCACCTTCACCGTGCGCCACCTCGGCGTCTCGAAGGTGCGCGGCCGCTTCGACACCGTCGAAGGCACCATCGTCACCGGCGACACCGTCCACAAGTCCTCCGTCACCGCCACCATCCAGGCCACCGGCGTCAACACCAACAACGAACAGCGCGACGGGCACATCCGCAGCACCGACTTCCTCGACGCCGAGAACCACCCGACGCTCACCTTCACCTCCACCGACGTCCGCGAGGACGACGGCGAGTTCTTCATCGACGGAGACCTCACCCTGCACGGCGTGACCAAGCCTGTGACGCTGAAGGCCGAGATCGGCGGCTTCGGCGACCACCCGTCGGGCAGCAAGGTGCTCGGCGTGTCCGCCAAGACCGAGATCCGCCGCGCCGACTTCGAGGTCGGCCCCACCATCCCGGCCGCGGTCGTCTCCGACAAGATCACGATCGAAATGGACATCGAAGCCGTCCAGCAGGCCTGACCGGAGCATCGCGGACGGCCGAGTGGCGCCGCCCGCGCGCCGCTCGGCCGCCGGACGGCACGCCGAACTCCAGGAAGGTGCGCCGATCCGCGACCTTCCCCGAGTTCCGCACCTCCAGGCCGGAGCACATCAGCATGACCACAATGACGACGCGTCGCCGGCGTCACCCGAGGTGACCGCGGTGCGAGGGCTACACGAGGGTCGCCGGGGGCGAGTAGTACGGGTTCTCCAGCAGCACGCCGCACATCAGCACCTGCGGGTGCGTCTTGAGCAGGTCGAGCACGATGTTCTCGCGGTACCGCGAAATGTCGTACATGCACAGGATCGCCTGCGGGTAGCGGCTGGTGAAGTCGTTCAACGCGGCCTCGTACCGGAACAGCTCGGTCAGCTCGGTCAGCCCGGGCAGCTGCGGGTGCCACCAGCGCGCCTCCGCTCCGAGCCGGACGAACGGGTAGCCCGCGGCCATCGCGGCGGACACGGCCTCGTCCCAGAACGCGATGATCCGGTCCACGGTGAAGTCGTCCGGCGACAGCAGCGTGTCCCCCGCGGCCCGGATGTCCAGTTGCGCCGAGTCGACGCGCGCCTCGACGTCGTCGACGCCCTCGCCGATCCGGTCGACAAAACCGGCGACCTCGTCCTCGTGCACGCCGAACAAGCACTTTTCGCCGGCGAGCAAGCCTTCGCTCAGGAAGGGCAGGAGGATGCGGTCCCGATCCTCCTCGCCCACGTACATCGCGCAGATGTGCTGCCCCGGCTCGATGACGACGCCGGGTGTGCCGAACTTCCGGGAACCGGTCATGACGGGATCCTCCGTGCGAAGTCGGGGTGGTGGCCGTCTTCCGTCGCTGAGAGGTAGTAGGGGTTTTCGACGAGCGTCCCCGCCATCCAGAACTTCGGATGCGACTTGATCATCGGGATGATCACGTCACCGCCGAACAGATCCAGGTCGTAGAGGCACAGAATCACCTGCGGGAAGTCCTCCCCCCACGCGGTGACCGCGATCTCTTCGGCGAGGAGCACGTCGATCAGCGCGGAACTCAGCCGGGGCGCGGCCCAGCTCATGTCGCCGACGATGCGCCCGAAAGTGTGATCACCGGTGACGAGCTTGCGCCGCGACCAGCCGTCCAGCATCGCGAAGAGCTCGTCCGGCGCGAACTCGCCGTCCCGGAGGTGGCCGCTGTCCGGCTCGGTCAGCACTAGGTCGCCCACCTGGCCCAGCCGTTCGCGGAAGATCTCCCGCTCACCCTCGGCCGCCAGGTAGAGCACGGCGTCCCCCGCCCGCAGCCCCTCGGTGAGGAACGGGATCAGGAGGCGGTCCCGCTCGGCTCTCCCCCGGTGGAAGACGCAGAGGTGGTCACCCGGCACCAGCGCGGCTCCGCCGAGTGTCACCTCGCGATCGGTCCGATCCTTCTCCTCCATCGTCCACCTCCGGTCACTGCGATCCCCGCAGCACCTGCCACATCCGGGTGGCGAGGTGCAGGTTCAGCCTGCTGTCCACATCGTTGAGGTCGAGCTCCGTGATCTCCCGGATCCGGCCGAGCCGGTAGCGCAGCGTGCTCCGGTGGATCATGAGCGCGGCGGCCGTGTCGTCGTAGCTGCCGCCGCACTCGAGGTACTGCGCGAGCGTGGCGACCAGCTCGGCGTTGCGCCGGGTGTCGTGGTCGAGCAGTTTCCCGAGCCACTCGCGGACGAACTCGACGACCTCGCCGTGGTTCTGCCCGGTGTCGAGGATGCGGTAGATCCCCAGTTGCTCGAACCTGGTGAACCCGCTCGAGATCTGCGAGCTGCGCCGGATCTCGAGCGCACGCACCGCTTCCGCGTAGGACTTGGGCAACCGCCCCGGGGTGTCGCAGCGGCCGCCGATGCCGATCGCCCCCTCGGCACCGAGACTTTCCGAGAGCGAGGCGTACAGCGCCGCACCGTCGAGCTGCCCGGCGACCAGCAGCACGACCGCGCCCGAGTGGCGCGACACGAGCGAGGCGAGCCCGAGCGTCGTCACGGCGCGTCCCGTGGCCTCGACGACCACGTCCTCGGCGAACTCGCCGGACCACCGCAGCACGACCACGTGGTGCGGGCGGCGCAGATCGTGCCCGATCGCCTCGGCACGGGCGTACACGCTCCCGTCGTCGGTTCCGGTGATGAGGTCGTCCACGAGGTCGCGGCGCAGCCGCAGCTCGGCCTCGGCCAGGCTGCGCTGGTGCGAGAGTTCCAGCGCCAGCACGGTCGAGCCGTACTCGAGAGCGAACACCTCGTACGCGCCGGCGGTCCGCGCGGGGTCGATCAGGGCGAGCACGCCGAGCACCTCGTGCCGCGGCCGCACCAGCGAGATGAGCCGGTCCTTCACGCGGACTGCTTCGGGCAGGGTCGAGAGGTGCCGGAGCAGCTCGTCGCGCCGGCGCACGCCGACCTTCGGGTACGGGTCCGGCCGGCCGGGGCCGCCCCACGAGCGCAGGTTGCCGAACCGGTCCTCGATCGCCACCGGCAGCGCGGTCAGCTGGTGCAGCGCGTGCGCGATGCCCGGCTCGCCGGCCCCGGAAGCCGAGATGGTCGACAGCACGTCATGCACCAGCGTTTGCTGCTTGAGCCGCTCCACCGACGTGGACAGCTGGTCGTTGAGCTCCCGCTGCACCACCGCCAGCCGCCGCTCCCGCATGAACGATGCGGAGTTGGTCAGCGCCGCGGCGGTCTGCTGGCAGAGCGAGCTGAGCAGGAAGAATTCGTCACGTGAGGGAGGTCGCTCGGCCCGGACCACGAGGTTGCCCGTCAGGCCGCGCAGGCCGCGCAGCGCGTAGCACCAGCGCCAGTGGCCGTCGGCCAGCTCGATCCGCCCGCTCTGCCCGTCGAGCTTGCCGACTTCCGCGCCGAGGTCGGGATGCGCTTCCTCCGCACCGTCCTGCGGGGTGACCGCGCCGCCCTCGTCGACGAGGTACGCCGCATCGGTCGTGCAGCCGCTCAGCGACGGCACCGAGGTCGCGGCGAGCCGCATGATGTCCGCCGCCTCACGGCCGTCGAACATCATCATCGAAATCGCGAAAATGCCGTAGAGATTCGACAGCTGGGCACGCCACCAGCTGTCCGTTCTGACTCCCTCGTCCCGTGAGACCGGATCGTCCTCAGGCGTCATTTCCGGCCTCCCCGGCACCGACCTGGTGGTCCCGCACCCTACGCCGTCGGCATCTGTTCCGCCGGGTCGACAAGGCCCCGGAAATTCGTCCTGCCGGACGTACGCGAGCGGTGAACGCCTATGCGACCGTGGACCGCATCGGACAGGCATACCCCGTCGCCGCACACCGGGTGTGGCACACAGGAAAGCCTGCCCGCCGGGCAAACCAACGCGAAATCGGTTCGGATCGGACACTCTTCTTCAGCGATCGGGAATGCCTGCGAACGGGCGCTGGGCGCACGGCACCCCGCACGATGACGATGGAAGCGAAGCGTTTCGCCGCGGTGACGAATTCTTGTCGCGCTCGACCTGCCCGGTATCGGCCCGGACGACGTGTCCGTCGAACGCAATGTCATCAGGGTGTTGACGCTCGGCGAAGGTCGCTGCCAAGACCGCCGCGCGCAGCAGCCCCGAGACGGCCCGCGCCGGATGCCGCCCGGCACGGCCGGGCTCGAGTGCGGGTTGCCAGCAGTTTGCCGCGTGGATCACCGGCGGCCACGGCGGCATCGGCGACGCGCATCGCGTGCGCGAGCTGCTCGTACTTGTCGGCCGGCGCGGCCCACACCAGCTCGGTCTTGTCCGCGAAGTGCCGGTAGCTGCTCGGCGCCGCGACCCCGACCTCTTTCGCCACGGCGCGCATGGTCAGCTTCTCGTGGCTGCCCCACTCGGCCAGCAGCCGGTTCACCGCGTCGAGGATGTCAGCCGGGGATCCACCTCATCCTGTCGGGAGCCCCAGTTGACGTCGTTCCAGGTTCGCGCGCAGGGCGTGGAGAGCCGCTGAAAGCGCCGTCAGCTCATCAGCGGTGACAGCCCCGCCGAGGATCTCCTGGATCGCTGCCCGCCAGGCGGGCTCTGCCCGGGACACGACCGTTTCGCCCGCGGGGGTCAGCATGAGCAAGGACGAGCGGCGGTTGGCCGGATTCGGGCGACGCTCCAGCCAGCCCTGCTTCTCCAGGCGGTCGACGATCTTGCTGGTCGTTCCGACGCCGATCGCGAAAGCGGAGGCGAGATCCGCGACGCGCGCGTCCGGGTGATCGCGAACATGACGCAGCAGCTCGAAGTAGCCTCCCGCGACGCCGGTCTCCGCCTTCACGCGGTCGGTGACCGCGTTGTAAAGCCGCGTCTCCACCCGGACGAGGTCCGTGAACAGCGTGTCGAGCGCCAGAGAACCTGCCGTTGCACTATCTGCCATGGCATATACTGTAGTGGCAGGAACTCCTCGAGGGAAGGCAGGACGATGTCCGCAGTTCAGCGTGAACGCCTGGACGCGCTACTGCGCGGCGCCGGCGTCGGGGCAGAGCAGTCCGTTGCCGAGAGCCGCGAAAACTTCGCGAAGCTGATGGCCCCGATGCCGGTGCCGGAAAGCATCGACGTACGTGAGACATCGCTGGGCGGACGCCCCGCGCTGCACGTCGGCCCGGAGGCCGGACCCGGCTACGGGACCCTGCTCTACCTGCACGGCGGGTCGCACGTGGTCGGCTCTCCCCGCACGGCACTCGGCCTCACCGCCGGCCTGGTGGTCAGAACCGGGATCCCCGCCCTCTCCCTGGACTACCGGCTGGCGCCGGAGCACCCCTTCCCGGCGGACGTCCAGGACGTGGTCGCGGCCTACCGGCAGCTCCTCGAGCAGGGCCGCGCACCCGAGTCGATCGCCTTCGCCGGCGACTCCGCCGGCGGCGGGCTGACGATCACCGGCGCACTCGCGGCGCGCGACGCCGGACTTCCCATGCCCGCGGCGATCGTCGCGTTCTCACCGGGTGTGGACGCGACCCGGACCGGCGAAAGCATCGTGACCAAGGCCGCCGCCGATCCCCTGCTCGACCGCGCGAGCCTCGACCGCATGAGCGGCTTCTACGTCGCCGGCCAGGACCGCCGCCACCCGCTGCTCAGCCCGGCGGTGACCGCCGACCTGACCGGCCTGCCGCCCCTGCTGGTCCAGGTCGGCACGAACGAAATGCTCCTCGACGACGCACGCCGGCTCGCCCTGCGCGCGTCCGACGCGGAGGTCGACGTCGTCCTCGACATCACCGCGAAGGTCCCGCACGTGTTCCAGTCGTTCACCGGCACGCTCGACGAGGCCGACGAAGCACTCGACCGGGCCGCACTCTTCCTGCGTCAGCGCGTCCGCGGCTGACCGCGTGCAGCAGCAGCCGGGTCAGCTGCTCCAGCGCGTCGCGGGCCACCAGGTGACTCGTTCCGGGCACCGCTGCGACACCCCGGACACCCGGTGAGCCACGTCCGGCCCGTCGAGTCATCCCCGGGGCGCGGGAGGCCGCCGACGGGATCTTCAAGCCACGCCACACGAGGGCGGCACGGCTTGAAGATCCCGAGACGGCCTGACCAGATCAACAGCCACAAACAGCAGTTCAGACCTATCTCGCCTACTTGTGCCAGAACTTGACGCCGCTCCACGTCACCGTGATCGGGCCGGCGCCGCTGGATGTCCGGTAGCTGCCGAACTTGTCGTAATAACTGCCGCTCGGGCTCGAGATCGTCTGCTTCAGCGAGCCGTTCAGGTACACCTTGTGCGAGCTGCCGACCTGGTTGATCGTGTTGACCCGCACCGACGTGCCGACGGTCGCGCCGCTGCCCAGTGTCGCCCCGCCTTCCACCGCGTACATCCGGCCGCCCTTCTCGACCGCCAGCAGGAAGTACGGCCCGGCGTCCGAGCCGTCCCGGAAGGTCTGCTTGAGACTGATCCGGGAGCCGGTCATGCTGCTGATCTTGAACGAACCCTCGAACTGGTGGGTGCCGCCCGTGTAGGTGTCGTAGCGGCGTTCCGCGCGCTGCTCACCGCTGCCGCTGGAGCAGGTGAGCTTGAAGGTGAGCCCGGACGTCGAGCCGCAGCCGACGTTCTGCACCTTGTAGCCCGGCGAGTCCGAGGTCCACGTACCGCCTCCGACCTGGGCTTCCGCCGTCGGGGCGAGGATCGCCAGCCCCGCCGCGACCGTCACGAACACTCCCGCACCGCGAAGTCTGCGCACCGTCCAACCTCCTGTGTGACCAGAGGCGGCGGTAACGGGACACAGGTTCAGACCTTTGTCCGGCTGGGGAAGACTGTACGAGCCGGGTGCCCCGCGGACAAGACCCACTTCCGCCCGGACCGGTGCGTCGGAAGTTTTCCGGGTGAGCCGTGTCGAAACCGGCGACCCCCGTTCGACACACTGGTGAAAGCACGCTTGACCAACCGAGGAGCACCGCATGCGCACCCTGATCTCCACCTCGTTCGTCTCGCTCGACGGCGTCGTCGAAGGACCCGGCGGCGAGCCGGGCTACCGCAACTCGGGCTGGACCTTCAAGGACGTCGAGTTCGACCCGGCCGCCTACACGATCAAGGGCACCGAGCAGGAAGAGGCCACGGCGCTGATGCTGGGCCGGGTCAGCTACGAGGCGTTCGCGCCGGTGTGGCCGGGCATGACCGTCGAGTTCGCCGGCTACAACGCGATGCCGAAGTACGTCGTGTCGACCACGCTGAAGGAATCCGACCTGGTGACGAACTGGGGCGAGACCACCATCCTCCGCTCGCTGGACGACGTCGCCGCGCTCAAGGAGACCGAGGGCGGCCCGATCATCGTCAACGGCAGCGCCGCGCTGAACCGCGCGATGGCCGACGCCGGCCTGATCGACCGCTACCACCTGCTGCTCTTCCCGGTCCTGCTCGGCGCGGGCAAGCGGCTGTTCAGCGACACCGACAAGGACAAGCAGAACCTCAAGCTGATCAGCAGCGAGGCCTACGGCAACGGGGTCCAGAAGCTGGTCTACGACGTCGTCAAGTAGAACACGTGTTCGATCTTGGTGTAGGCTGGAGGCCATGAACGCGGGTCTCCAGTCTTCCCTGTTCGGCACCCAGGGCTCGATTTCGCTGCGTCCGCTCGCCCCGGAGCGGACCGACCTCGGAGCGGGCGCGTGGGTGGACATCCACCCCGGCTGGCTCGAGGGTGCCGACGAGCTCTTCGCCGCGCTCGTCGAAGGCGTGCCGTGGCAGGCCGAGAAGCGCAAGATGTACGACCGGGTCGTCGCGGTGCCGCGGCTGCTGAGCTACTACCGCGAGAACGTGCCGCTCCCCCACCCCGCACTCACCGCGGCGCGGGACGTGCTGAGCAAGCACTACCTGCGGGAGCTGCGCGAGCCGTTCCGCACCGCCGGCCTGTGCTACTACCGTGACGGCCGCGACAGCGTGGCGTGGCACGGCGACCGGATCGGCCGGGGCGCCCGCGAGGACACGATGATCGCGATCCTTTCGGTCGGCGCGGCCCGCAACCTCGCCCTGCGCCCGCGCGGAGGCGGCGGCAAGACCCTGGCCCGCCCGCTGGGCCACGGCGACCTGCTCGTGATGGGCGGCAGCTGCCAGCGCACGTGGGAGCACTCGATCCCGAAGACGGCCAAGCCGGTCGGGCCGCGGATCAGCGTGCAGTTCCGGCCGCGCGGGGTGAACTGACCGGGCCCGGCGCCGGCCGCGCAGTGCCGCACCCGCTCACCCGATCTTGTGCTCGGCCGAAGGAGGGTGACGCACCTCCACTGCGGGAGCAAGGTCCGAGCCGGTCACGGTCAGCCGCGAGCCGGCGGCCCTGCCGGCTGGAAGGTCCGGCGCCACCTCGACCACGGCAGCTGCCTCGCCGGCTTGATCGCCATCCCGTCCGGGTACAACCCGGACGTGCCCGGCGCCCGTCCGCGGCGGGCAACCGGGCCTGAACAGCGGCGATCCGCAAAGGCCTGGTGGCGCCTCCGTACGCTGGAAGGCGTGTACACCCTCGCCGAACCGCCGCTGTTCACTCGCCTCCGGCCGGCGAAGCGGGTGCTGATCGCCGGCGCCGGTGGCGGTTTCGACGTCTACGCCGGGCTCCCGCTCGCGACCGCCCTGCGCGCGCAGGGCAAAGAGGTGCACCTGGCCAACCTCGCCTTCAGCGACCTGAACCGGCTCGGCCTGGACGACTGGCTCTCCCCCGACGTCGCGCGGGTGCGGCCCGGCAGCGCGGGTGACGACGCCTACTTCCCGGAACGGACCTTGGCCCGGTGGCTCGCATCGCGCGGCCTCCCGGCCGTGGTCCACGCGTTCCCGCGCGTCGGCGTCCAGCCGGTGCGCGACGCCTACCGGGACCTCGTGGCCCACCTCGGCGTCGACGCCGTCGTGCTCGTCGACGGCGGCACCGACATCCTGCTGCGCGGGGACGAAGCCGGGCTCGGGACGCCCGAAGAGGACATGACGAGCCTCGCCTCGGTGGCCGCGCTCGAAGGGGTCGACCGGCTGGTCGTCAGCCTCGGCTTCGGCATCGACGCGTTCCACGGCGTCTGCCACGCCCACGTGCTGGAGAACCTCGCCGCTCTCGACCGCGAGGGCGGTTACCTGGGCGCGCTGTCGATCCCGGCCGCGTCCCCGGAAGCCGAGGCCTACCTGGACGCCGTCGCGCACGCGCAGCGCACGACCCCGGAGCGGCCGAGTATCGTGCACGGCCAGGTCGCCGCCGCGCTGCGGGGCGAGTTCGGGAACGTGCAGTTCACCAGCCGCACCGCGGGCCAGGAGCTGTTCGTGAACCCGCTGATGGGCGTGTACTTCACCGTTGACCTGGCGATGCTGGCCGCCGGCGTCGGCTACCTGGACGACCTCGCGACGACGAACACCGCCGCCGAAGTCGCGCGGGTCATCGAAGCGCACCGCGACCGCGCGAAGCGGCGGCCGTGGCGGGCCCTGCCGCACTGACCCTCAGTCGACCAGGACCGGCAGTTCGTCCAGACCGTACACAATGGACACCTTGCGGAACGAGAGCTCTTCGGCCGGCACGGCCAGGCGCAGGTCCGGGAACCGGCGCACCAGCGCGGGATACGCCGTGCGCAGCTCCATCCGGGCCAGCTCGGCGCCGATGCAGCGGTGGATGCCGTAGCTGAACGCGAGGTGGGACGTCGGCTCGCGGGTGGCGTCGAAGGTGTCCATGTCCGGGCCCAGCTTGGGGTCGCGGTCCGCGACCGACAGCGACACCAGCACGATGTCGCCCTCGGCGATGTGGACGCCGCCGATCTCCATGTCCTGCTTGGCGAACCGCGGGAACGCCATCTGGACGACGGTCAGGTACCGCAGGAGCTCTTCGACGAAGCGGTGCACGGACTCGTCGTCGCCGCGGACGGCGTCGAACGCCTTCTCGTCGCGCAGCAGCACCAGCGCGCCGAGGGCGAGCATGCTGGCCGTGGTCTCCAGGCCGCCGGTGAGCACGCCGTCGGCGAGCCCGGCCAGCTCGCGGTCGGAGATCTCGTCGCCGTGTTCCTTGATCAGCATGCCCAGCAGGCCGTCGCCGGGCTCTTCGCGCTGCTTCTTCACGATGTCGAGCAGGTAGGTCAGCGACTCCGTCATCGCGCCGAGCGACGCGCTCGCGCCGCCGAAGAGGTCGAAGCGCGCGGTGCTCAGCCGCTGGAAGTCCTCGCGGTCCGCGTAGGGCACGCCGAGCAGCTCGCAGATGGTCAGCGACGGGATCGGCAGCGCGAACGCCTGCCACAGGTCGACCGGGCCGTCGGTGGCGGCCATCGCGTCGAGCTGCTCGGCGACGATCTCGTCGATGCGCGGGGTCAGGCGGTTGAGCCGGCGCATGGTGAACTCGGGCGTGAGCAGCTTGCGCAGCCGGGTGTGCACCGGCGGGTCCGCGAAGCCGAGGCCGCCCGGGTTCTGGTCCTCGGTCACCCCGGCGCTGCCCACCAGGTTGGTGAAGTCGCTGGAGAACTCCGTGACCTTGCCGAGCACGGCCTTCGCCTCGTCGTAGCCCGTGACCAGCCAGGCGTTCATCCCGAACGGCAGGTCGAGCTTGCTGATCGGCACCTCGGCCCGGAGCGCGCCCATCTCCGCGACCGGGTCCAGCCCCACGCGCTTGAGCGGCCGCAGCGCCGAATCCGGCAGGAAGGACGACATCTTCTCGAGGTCGAAGCCTTTTCTCGACTGCCACGCCACATAGCGTCGGCCGACCCAGCCCAGGACCCGTGAGCGGAGACTCCCCATGTCTCCGACAGTACCCCACTAGCCCGATCGGGTGAGCGGGCACGAGACGGGGTTCACGTGACCGAGCCGCGCCGGGCCGGGCCGGGCCGGGCCGGGCCGGGCCGCATGTGTCCGAAATGGACTGCGTATCTCCACGACGTATCTCCACGACGTATCTCCACGACGCGGGTACCCGCACGGTGCCGGCCGGGCCATGCTGGTGTGATGAACCGCTACCTGCTCGACAACGAGCGTCCGGAGGCCGGCGAACGGTTCGCGGCGCTCGCCGAGCTGTTCGACCCGTGGACCTTCCGTCACCTCGACGACCTGGGGCTCGGCGAAGGATGGCGGTGCTGGGAGGTCGGTGCCGGCGGCGTTTCGGTGCCGCGCGGCCTGGCCGGGCGCGTCGGGGCCGGCGGCCGGGTGCTGGCCACGGACATCGACGTGTCGTGGGCCGGGCCCGCGGCCGGCGGCGTGCTCGAGGTGCGCCGGCACGACGTGCTCCGCGACCCGCCGCCGCCGGAGACGTTCGACCTGGTCCACGCCCGGCTGGTCCTGGTCCACCTGAAGGACCGCGCGGCCGCGATGCGGGTCATGGTCGACGCGCTGCGGCCGGGCGGCTGGCTCGTGATCGAGGACGGCGACCCGGCCCTGCAGCCCCTCGCCTGCCCGGACGAACGCGGCCCCGCCGAAGCGCTGGCGAACCGGCTGCGCACCCGGATCCGGACGCTGATGGCCGAGGGCGGGGCGGACCTCGCCTACGGCCGCACGCTGCCCCGGTTGCTGCGCGAGTCGGCCCTGACCGACGTCGGCGCCGAGGCCTACTTCCCCATCGCCTCCCCCGCGTGCGCGGTCCTGGAAGCGGCCACGGTCCGGCACGTGCGCGACCGGCTCCTGGCCGCGGACCTGGCGACGCCCGAGGAGATCGGGACACACCTCGCGAACCTCGCGCGCGGTGACCTGGACCTCATGCTCGCACCGATGATCACCGCGTGGGGCCGCAAACCGGCCTGAGCCTCACCTCCGCGGCGGCAGCTCCCGGTTCTGGGTGATCCGCCCGTGTTCACTCGCGATGTAGTGGAGGTAGGGCCGGCCCAGATCGTCAGGGCCGGTGTAGAGGGTCTGGGACCTCCCGTCGGCTTCGGTGTTGACGCCGTTGGTGCGGGCCAGCACGCCGGACGCGGACAGCCATTCCCGCGACACGCGCACCGGGCGCCAGTTCCGGCCGTCGCCGGTGAGGTCGCCGAGGATCTTGGTCATCTCGGCGGCGCCGGAGATCCGCAGGTTCTGGTCGTCGGTGATGTTCGCGGTGGCGTCGGTGGTCAGCGGGTAGGACCAGGTGTGCCGGTCCGCCGACCGGACCCGGCCGTCCACAGTGGACGTCGAGGTCTGCTGGCCCGAGTCGGCCTGCACGACGTGCTGGGTGAAGCCGCCGCCGGTGACGTCGTCGCTGTTGCGGTAGTCGCGGGTGCGCTCGACGCGGGTGTAGACGCGCCCCGCCGAGGTGTCGACGTAGCCCGCGGTGACGTCGTGGCGCTTCGCCGTGACCGTCGCGTTGACGCCGCCGGAGATGTCCTTCACCGTCGTCTGCCGGACCGGTGCCGCCGCGACGTCGTCCTGGGTGAGCGCGCCGGACGTCCGCGCGGCGTGGTCGTCGGTGTAGAGCAGCAGGGTGGGCACGACGGTCCACTCGCCGCCGATGTCGGGCACGGTGAACGACAGGTCGTGCGCACCACCGTCGACGAGCTTGCCGACGAACGGCGTGACGTCGTAGGTCTCGGCATGGAGACTGAACGTGTCGATCGCCACGATCGGGCGCCACAGCTGCGGCACGATCCCGCCGGAGTAGATGTGCGGGAAGGTGAACGCCGACCCGGCGGCCGTCCCGTCGATCGCGAAGTTCGCCTCGCGGTAGGGCCCGTGGCCGCACATCCCCGCCGCCGGGTACTTCGCCGAGACCTCGTCCGGGACGTCGTCGAACCACTGCTCGTCGCAGGCGTGGCCTTCGAGCGTCACCTCGAGCTGGGCGCGGGTGATGTTGCGCGGCAGGTCCTTCGCGGTGAAGTGGACGGTCGGCGCCGCGGGGGTCGCGTCGGCGTGACCCATCCCCGTGACGTGGTCGGCGACGTCGGGCGCCGGGTGTTTCCGGTCGGCGCGGTAGTAGGTGAGCGTCACGGTCTGGGCGTAGACGCCGGTGTAGATGTCGGAGGTGAAGTTCTCGATGCCGCCGCGGAAGGGCTGCGGTGTGCGCAGCAGCGCGGCATACGGCGTGAGGTCCTTGTCGAAGTGGTAGGTGATCGGGCGGTTGCCCTCGCCGCTGGGCTCTTCGGTGGTCCCCCACCAGACCTCGGCGTCGCCGATCTTCAGGTCGCCGATCCGGTCGTACTGCCGGCCGCTGACCGTGACGGTCTGGTCCATGACGACCTTCGCCCACGGTCCGGCGCAGGACTTCGGCGGCGTGAGCGTGCCTTGGTAGAACTGCGAGGTGCCGTCGGCGGCGTTGGAGCGGAAGGCGTCGGCGAGCGTGACGGTGCAGTGCGGGGTGTCCGGCCGGGTCACCGCGGGCGCGGCCAGTACCGGATCGTCGGTGTCGTGTTCGAGGACGGGATCGGCCGAGGCGATGCCCCCGGACACAGCCGTCATCAGCACCAGTGACAGGACGATCGTGAAGATCCGCACCCGGACTCCTCCCAGTGGCAGGAACGCCGCGTCGAATCCTAGTACCGCGATCATGCGACTTATGGTGGGAAACAGCCTTCAGTGAAACGTTTCATCCGCATGCTAGGATCGGCTTTTCTCCAGAGGGGGTGCGGTGGTCGGCATCAAGGACGTCGCCAAGCAGGCCGGCGTCTCGATCGGCACGGTGTCCAATGTGGTCAACCGGCCGCACGTGGTCGCGACCGCCACCCGCAACCGGGTGCTCTCGGTCATCGAAGAGCTCGGGTACGTCCGTGACGAGTCCGCGCGGCAGCTGCGCGCCGGCAGCAGCCGGATCCTCGGGCTGCTGGTGCTGGACCTCGGGAACCCGTTCTTCGTCGACGTCGCCCGCGGCGCCGAGCAGGCCGCGCACGCCGAGGGCCTCAACATCATCACCTGCAACAGCGGGCAGCGCTCCGACCTCGAAGCGTCGTACCTGGCGATGTTCGCCGAGCAGCGCGTGCGCGGGGTGCTGCTGAGCCCGGTCGGGGCGTCGAGTGAGGCGCTGCACGCGTTCCGGCGCAGTGGCACGCCGTACGTCTTCGTCGACCGCAAGGCCCCGACGTCCGAGGCGAGTTCGGTGGCGGTGGACGACATCGCCGGCGGCGCGCTCGGCGCCCGGCACCTGCTGGAGACCGGCCACGAGCGGATCGCGTTCGTCAACGGCCCGGCCATCCTCGCCCAGTGCCGCGACCGCGAGCAGGGCGTCCGGTCGGTGCTGGGGAGCTCGGCGGCGGAGCTGACGGTGCTGGAGGGGCTCGGCTTGGACGTCGCTTCGGGCCGTGACGCGGGTTCCCGGCTGCTCGGCATGAGTCCCCGGCCGACGGCGGTGTTCTGTGCCAACGACCTGCTCGCGCTGGGTGTGCTGCAGGCGATGGTGGGCGCGGGTGTGCGCGTCCCGGAGGAGATGGCGATCGTCGGGTACGACGACATCGAGTTCGCGGGCGCGGCGGCGGTCCCGCTGACGTCGGTCCGCCAGCCGGCGCAACGCCTCGGGCGCACCGCGGCGGAGCTGCTGCTGGCGGAGACAGCGGACCCGAAGCCGGAACGTCAGGCCGTGGTGTTCACCCCGGAGCTGGTCGTCCGCGAGTCGACCCGGGTGCGCCGCTGAGCTACCCCGCGACGACGGCCACGATCGTCGTCCCGGCCGGGAATTCGCCCCGGCGGACGCGCGCCAGGAGGCCGTACATCATCTTGGCTTCGTAGACCCAGTTGAGCCGGAGGCCGTGCCGGGCCTCGAAACCGTCGATGAACGCGTCGAGTTCCGGGGTGCGGCGGGCGAACCCGCCGAACGCGAAGTCCGGGTCGACCGACCAGTCGCCGCGCCGGCCGCCGTAGGTCGCGGTCTGCAGGCGCGCGACGTCGGCGTCGAGGAAGCCGCCTTTCAGCGCCGGGAAGCCGAGGGCGCGCTGCCCGGGCGCGAGGGCGGCGGCGATCCCGGCCAGCGTCGCGCCGGTGCCGCAGGAGCAGGCGATGACGTCGAACGGGACGTCGATCTCGGCGACCAGCTCCGCGCAGCCGCGCACGCCCGCCGGGTTCGCGCCGCCTTCCGGGATCAGGAAGAACTCGCCCCAGTCGCGGCGCAGGGCCGGAAGGGCGTCGGCCTTCGCGCGGTACGCCGTGCGGTCGAGGTAGGTCAGCTCCATGCCGTGGGCGACGGCCGCGCTCAGGACGTCGTTGAGCGGCCGGTGCTCCTCACCCCGCACGACGCCGACCGTCTCGAAGCCGAAGTGGTGCCCGGCGGCGGCCGTGGCGAGCAGGTGGTTGGAGTAGGCGCCGCCGAAGGTCAGCAGCCTCTTCGCGCCGGCCGCGTCGCGGAGGTTGTGCTTGAGTTTGCGCCACTTGTTGCCGGGCAGCTCGGGGTGGATCAGGTCGTCGCGCTTGAGGTAGACGCGCGCGCCGAGGCCGGGTTCGCGCAGCTCGACCAGCGGTGACGGCACCCGGAGCTGATCCACGGTGATCAGCCTAGAGCGTAAATCGCTTGGGTCGGGCGCGATCGTTAGGCAAGGTAACGATCATGACCAGCAGATGGGTGCGGCTGCAGGCCGTGGCGGTGTCCGGTTCGGCTTGTGAAGGGCTGCTGCTGGCGGCGCTGCCCCTGCTCGCGGTGTCGATCACCACCGATCCGCGCGAGGTGTCGCTGGTCAACGTGGCCGGGCAGGCGCCGTGGCTGCTGTTGTCGCTGTTCGCCGGGGTGCTCATCGACCGCGTCCGGCGGACCACCGTGCTCGCCTGGGCGTACGCCGTGCAGGTCGGGACCGCGCTGGTGCTGGCCGCGATCACCACGGCCGGGGCGCTGACGCTGCCCGCGCTGCTCGTCATCGCGTTCGTCATCACCTCCGCGCAGGTGCTCGGGGACGGCGCGAGCGGCGCGCTCGTGCCCGAACTGGTCGAACCGGACCGGCTGGCCCACGCCAACGCGCGGCTGACGGTGATCGACCGGGGCGTGGTGCAGTTCATCGTGCCGCCGGCGACCGGGTTCCTGATCGCCGTCGGCGCCGGGGCCCCCGCGTGGCTGGCCGCCGCGTTCGCGCTGGTCGCGCTGGTGCTGGCGCGGCGGATCCCGTCCGAGTCGATCGTGGCCGCGCGGACGCACCCGCTGCGTGACCTTTCGGCCGGGCTCACCCACCTGGTCCGGACGCCGCTGCTGCGGTCGATCACGATCAACGTCGCGCTGGGCTCGTTCGCCGCGAGCGCGGGCAACTCCATGTTCGTGCTCTACGCGACGCAGGTGCTGCACGTCGGCTCGGTCGGCTACGGCCTGCTGCTGGCGTGTCTCGCGATCGGCTGGGTGCTGTCGTCGTTCGTGGTGCAGCGGATCGTCGACCGGCTCGGCTACTCGTGGTCGATGCGGCTCGCGCAGGGGCTGGGCGCGGTGTCGCCGCTGCTGCTGGCCGTGCTGCCGCCGTGGCCGCCGCTGATCGGGGCCGTCCTGGTCTTCATGACCTCGACGGTGCTGGTCTGGAACGTGTGTTCGCAGTCGAGCCGCCAGCGCTTCACGCCGGCCCCGCTGCTCGGCCGGGTGCTGACGAGCCACCGCGCGCTGGCCTGGGGATTGACGCCGCTGGGCGCGTTGACCGGCGGCCTGGTCGCGGCCCACTGGAGCCTGCGCGGAGTGTGGGTGATGGTCGCGGCGATCCAGGCGGTGAGCGCGGTGCTGGTGTGGTTCCAGCTGTCGCCGGAGGCGTTCCGCCGCACCGAAGAACTCGCGGCGGCCCAGGCCTGATGTCGACCACAGCCACTTTCCGGCTCTTGGGAGATCGCGCGCGAACGGCCGCCGACGTCACACGCCGCTTGGGTATCGGCCCGACCGCCGCCGGTGAAGCGGGCGAGCCGGTGAGTCCTCGCTCCCGGGCGGTCCGCACGGACTCGCTGTGGTGCTCGTCCTCGTCTCCGGCAGGTACCGATGCCGAACTCGCCACGCACCTGCGGCAACTGCTGGATGTTCTCGAACCCCGGCGAGCCGAGCTGTCGAGTCTCGCGCGCGACGGTTACCGCGCGGACTGGTTCTGCATGGTCGTTTCGCACGCGACCGAGCACGCGGTCGAACTCGACCGCGACCTGCTGAGCCGCTTGCTGACCCTCCCCGGGGAGCTACTGCTCGACGTGTCCGGCGATGACCGCTGAAGGCGGCAGCGGATGCGTGAAAGAGCCGGAGAGCGGCTTGCTCTCTCCGGCTCCTTCGAGGTGATACCGGGTGGTGTGCCGGGTCGGGGCACCGGCACGCCACCCGGTCGTTACTGATCCCCCAGAGCCAGGGCGATCGCGCCGAGCAACGCCGCGTCCTGGTCGAAGCGCGCCGCGACCAGTTCCGGGGGGAACGGGACCGCGTGCGCCAAGCGGGACGCCAGCGCCGGCAGCAACACGTCCGCCGAGCGGACCAGGCCGCCGCCCACCGCGATGCGCTGGGGGTCCACCATGATCGCCAGGTTGGCCACGTGCATCGACAGCTCGTCCAGCGCCGCGGTCACCAGCTCCTTGGCCTCGGCGTTCTCCTTGGCGAGGGCGAACAGCTCGCCCGCGGTGACCGGGCGGCCGAGCAGACCGCTCGCCCGGCCGCCCAGCCCACGCCCACCGACGGCTTCCTCCAGCGGCGCCGCTCCGCTGGCGAAACCCTCGGTGTCCTGCGGCGAGAGCAGGTTGTACCCGATCTCACCCGCAGCTCCGTTGGCGCCGGTCAGCACCCGGCCGCCGACCAGTACCGCCGCGGCGATACCGGTGCCCAGCGAGAGGAACACGGCCGGATCGGTCCCGGCCAGCGCGCCCCACCGCCATTCCGCGAGTGCCGCCGCCTTCGCGTCGGTCCCGACCGAGATCGGGACCGCCGGGAACTCCGCCGCCACCAGCTCCGCCAGGTGCAGCTGCTCCCAGCCCGGCACGTTCGGCGCGAGCAGGATCTCCTCCGGCAGCACGATCCCCGGACTGACGACGCCGATCGCGGTGGGCACTGCGCCCGCCTCGGTCAGGAGCGAACGAGCCCCGGCGAGCGCCCGCACGACCACCTGGTCGGCTCCCGCCTGCGCGTCGGTGTCCAGCCGGCACGTCGCCAGCAGGTTCCCGTCGTCGTCGGCGAGCCCCAGCGCCACTTTCGTGCCGCCGAAGTCGATCCCGAGAATCCGGTTGTCACTCACTCCCTGGTCCCCTCGATCTGCGGCGCCACCGCCGCGTCCCCGTGGTGGCCGTGCCCGCCGGCCGCCCCCACCACGATCCGGCCGGTGTTGAACCCGTCGACGCTGATCAGCGGCGCGGCGCCACGCAGGTCGGCCGCCTTGTAGGTGACGGTCAGCGTCTGCGACTGGCCCGGCCACAGCGTGATGTCGTTGTCGTCCCAGGTCGCGGCCGCGAGCTGGTTGTCACCGCCGGCCTCGTGCCCGTCCGGCGTGCCGCGCCGGACGTCGGCCCGCAGGAAGAACCCGACCGCCGGGGTCTTCGACGTGTTGGTGACGGTGACCGTGGTGACGGTGTCGTCGCCGTTCGGCCCGCGCCCCGGCTTCGTCGAGGCGACGGCACTGACCTGCGACTTCGGCAGGTCCTGCAGCGCCTGCAGGTTGCTGTACTGCGACAGCGTCGCCTGCGGGTTGCCCAGGGTCTTGCCCCAGTCGACGACGTCCTTCTGCGTGGAGAGCCAGTAGACGTTCCGGTCGACGACCTTGCCGCCCTGCTTCACCTGCAGTTCGACGAAATACACCTTCGCGGGAGCCGGCGCCTTCGTCTCGGCGGGCACCTTCGGCTTGAGGACCCCGGTCTTGACGCCCTGCGAGCCCAGCGAGAGCCCGGACGCCGTCTGGTCGTCGAGCACCTTGCCCGCGGTGTCGAGCACGCGGGCCTGCACCGAAAGCCCGGACTGGGTACCCGCGCCGAGGTTGTCGAGGGTGACGGACCCGTTGTCGTAGCCGTAGATCGCGTGCAGCGGCTTGTTGGCCTTCTTGGCGCCGAAGAACGCGCCGGCCTGGTCGCCGTCGTCGTTGTAGAGCGACCACAGCAGCGTCGGCCAGCCCTTGTTCAGCTGCCAGTAGACGACGCCGGTCGCCGGGTTGTCCTTGTCCGTCGAGTGGTGCAGGAACGACTCGAACTGCGAGCGGGTGTTCTCGTAGTTCGCGATGTTCGCCAGGTCCACATAGGACTTGAGCGAGTTCCACTTGCCGTATCGCCGGCTGATCGACTGGTCGAGCGTGTACAGCGTGCCGAACGCGTAACCGCCGTGGCCGGGCTCGAAGTTGGCGTGGTACTGGTTGTACGCCGGGTCCTGCCACAGCTTCGCCTGCTCGGTCGGCGAGAGGAACCGCTTGATCGAGTCGAGCGTCGGCACGGTGTGCCCGGCGCTCTGCTCGCTCGCGAAGCCCCACGAGCCGCCCGCGTTGGTGCGGCTGGAGTCGTCCGCGTCGAAGTGCGACGTGTCGTACCAGTAGGACGGCGGGACCCAGTCGTACGGGCCTTCCTTCTCCCCCGAGTTGCCCAGCGTCGGCGTGCTCTTGTACTCCGCCGAAGCGATCACCGGCACCTGGAAGTCGGCTTCCTCGAACGCCTTGAGCGTCTCCGACTCCTGGCGCGGCACCGGCTCGTTGTCGCTCCAGCCGTAGTTGAACACGCTCGGGTGGCTCCGCTCCATCTGCCCGATGGTGTAAGCCGAGTCGTGCATGATCCGGTAGTCGCGCTCGGTCAGCGTCGAGGCGTCCTCGGGCTGCCAGGCGTCACAGCAGATGAACCCGCCGATCACGAGCAGCCCGGCGCGGTCGGCCTGGTCGTAGAAGTCCTGCGGCATGTCGTGGCCCTCGAGCCGGACGCCGGACAGGCCCATGTTCTTGATCAGCGCGATCTGGTGCGCGGTGTCGGCCTGGTCGTAACGCAGGAACAGGTCCGGCGCGAAGCCGCCGCCGCGGAAGACGAAGTCCTTGCCGTTGATGGAGAACTGCCGCGCGCCGTCGGGTAGCGGCACCGACTTCCCGACCAGCCGCGAGGTCACCGTGCGGATGCCGAAGGTGCTCTTCGACGACGTCGACAGCTTCCCGTTCTGCGAGACCGCCGTGGTCAGCGTGTACAGCGGCTGGTCGCCCATCGAGTAGGGCCACCACACCTTCGGCTTGCTGATCTTCACCGGGGCGAACGTCACCGTCTGCTTGGTGTTCGCCGGGATCGTCGCGCGCTGCTTGACGACGATCGGCGCGCCCGAAGGCGGCGTGATCGTCGCGGCGACGTCGCCGGTCTGCGCGGTGGCCGCGTTGTTGGTGACGTCGACCTTCACCGTCAGCGAGGACCTGGACAGATCAGGGGCGTTGTCCTGCACGACGTGCGCGTTGTCGCCGGTGAGCGCGTCGGAGACCTGCAGGGTCGGCGGGAACTGGATGCCGGTGTTGTTGTCCGGCGGGATCTGGCCCCAGTCGACCTGGTCGAGGGTGTACATCTTCGACGGGTCGTTCGGGTAGACCTTGATCGCCAGGGTGTTCTTGCCCGGCTTCACCAGCTTCGAGACGTCGAACGTGTGCCCGGCGTACGCGCCGCTCACGATGTCCTTCGACGCCACCAGCTTGCCGTTCACCCAGACGTCGCCCTCGCCGACGATGCCCGGGATGGTCAGCTTCGCGCTCTGGCCGGCGTGGAAGTCCGGGGTGAAGTCGGCGCGGTACCACCACGGGTCGGAAAACGGCTTGGTGACGACCGGACCGACGGAGGTGACGTACCCGAAGCACTTGCGCATGTTGTCCGAGACGAAGACGTCCGGGCACTTGCCGTTCTGCACCAGCGCGTTGATCTCGGTGCCGGGCGCGCCGGCGTCGTCCGGCTTCACCGGCAGCCAGCCGCGGGTGGCGTACCCGGGCGTGGAGACCTTGTCGCCGCCGTCCTCGACGCTCGCGGTGGTCAGCACCTGCCAGCCCTGCGCGCCGATGGTGCTCAGGCCGTGCGGCCGGGCCGCTTCCTGCTGAGCGGGTTCCTGAGCCGAGGCCGGCGCGGCCACGCTCAGCACCCCGGGCACCAGGAGCAGCGCCGTGACGGCGGCGATCCTGGCCTTGGGCGAGTTCGTCATGCCTGAGCCCCTTCGGTGTCGGCGAACGCTTCGTTGATCTCCTTGGGCCCGAACGGCCAGGTGTTCTCGGTCTTCGCGTAGATCAGGTACGCGATCCCGCCGACGACGAGCCAGCCCACCGACAGCCCGATCGACAGCCAGGTCGCGGAGACGTAGATGTAGACCCAGCCGACCAGCGCGAGCAGCGTCGGGAACGGGTAGAGCCACTGCCGGTACGGGCGCTTCAGGTTCGGCTGCCGGCGACGCAGCACCCAGATGGCCGCGACCTGGGCCAGCGACTGGATGATCACCAGGGTGGCGACCGCCGCGTTGATCACGTCGGTCAGGGTGAACAGCGAGCCGACGATCGTGATGGCGCCCATCGTGAGCACACCGGCGGTCGGCAGGTTGAGCTTCGGGTGCAGCTTCGCGAACACCGAAAGGAACACCTTGTCGCGCGCCGCTTCGAAGGGGACGCGCGAGCCGCCGAGCAGGCCGGCGAACACCGAGCCGATGGCCGCGATGACGATGAAGACGGTCACGATCTTCGCGGTGGTGGTGCCCCAGGCCTGTTCGAGCACCGTGGAGGCGACCGACGTCGCGTTCTTCAGCTCCTCCAGCGGGATCGAGCCGAGCACGCCCACCTGGAGCAGGAAGTACAGGCTCATGATGCCGACGATCGAGAAGAGGATCGACCGCGGGAGCGTCCGGCCCGGGGAGCGGACTTCGCCGCCGAGGTAGGCGCTGGTGTTGTAACCGAGGTAGTCGTAGATCGCGATGATCAGGCCGGCGCCGAGGCCGCCCCAGAACGTGCCCTGGCCGGCGGAGCTGAACGCGCCGGGCGTGAACGCGAACGCCTGCGACGCGCTGAAGTGCGTCGCGGCCGCGACGATCGTGGTGAGCACCGCGACCAGCATGATCACGAACAGCACCGTGGTCAGCTTGCCGATCTGGCCGATCTTGCGGAACAGCGCCAGCACGATGAGCAGCGTGACGCCGATGCCGATGATCTTGCCCAGCACCGTGACGCCGGCGTCGTCGGTGACGCCCGGGATCAGGTAGCCGAGGTACTGGACCAGCCCGATGATGCCGGTCGACATGATCAGCGGGATGAACAGCACTGCGCTCCAGACGAACAGGAACGGCATCAGCCGGCCGGTGCGGTACTGGAACGCTTCGCGCAGGTAGATGTAGGTGCCGCCGGCGCCCGGCATGGCGGCGCCGAGTTCGGCCCAGATGAGCCCGTCGGCCAGCGCGACGATCGCCCCGATGACCCAGCCGAACATCGCCTGCGGGCCGCCCATGGTGGCGACCATGGCGGGGATCGTGACGAACGGGCCGATACCGCACATCTGGGTCATGTTGATCGCGGTGGCCTGCAGCGGGCCGATCTTGCGCTCAAGGGCGGGCCGCGGGGGAACCGCGGCCCCGGAGTCCCCTGAACGAGTGGGTGAACTCACGACATGCCTCCGTCCGATAGTTAGTAAAGTTTCTTAACATAAAACGCGCGGGGTCGAAAGAGGCCCGTGGGTAAACTTGCGGCAACGCAGACAGGAGATGGGGACTTGGTGGGCCAAAACGGGCCGCAGGTGGGGACTCCGGCCAGCATGCGGGCGCTGAACCAGCGTCTCGTGCTGGAAAGGCTTCGCGCGCACGGGGAAGCGACGCGACCACAGATCGCGGCCGCCACCGGGCTGTCGAAACCGACCGTGGGGCAAGCTCTGCTCGACCTCGAACACCACGGCCTGGTCCGGGCGACCGGGCGCAGCCTGGCCGGCCCCGGGCGGGCGGCCGTCGTCTACCGGGCCGCGCCGGACGCGGGTCACGTCGTCGGCGTCGACATCGGGCGGCGCGTCATCCGCGTCGCCGTCGCCGACCTCGACGGCAGCATCGTCGCGCGGCTCGACGAGCCCAACCGGTGCCGCTCGGCGAGCGCCCTGGTGCGCACGGTGAGCGAAGCCGTCGAACGCGCTGTCGCGTCGGCCGGGCTGCACCCGCACGAGGTCGTCTCGACCGTCGTCGGCACGCCGGGCGTCCCGGACCCGGCCACCGGGACGGTGCACCGCGCGCCCAACCTGCCGGGCTGGGAGCGGCGTGGGCTGCTGAACGAGCTCGTCGCCACGCTGGCCGGAGCCGGCTCGGACGTCGTGGTCGAGAACGACGCGAACCTGTGCGCGGTCGGCGAGCACGCACTCGGCGCCGCGCTCGGCGTCGACGTGCTGGTGTGCCTGACGGTCGGCACCGGCATCGGCATGGGCCTGCTGGTGGACGGCAAGCTGTTCCGCGGCGCGCACGGCGCGGCGGGCGAGATCGCCGACCTGCCGTTCGGCCCCCTGCCGACCGGCGCCGACGCCCGCCGGCCGGGCCCGGTGGAGTCCGCGGCGGCGGGCCAGGCCGTGGTCGACGCGGCCCACGAGCACGGCCTCACGAAGGCGCGTTCGGCGAAGGACGTCTTCCGGCTGGCCCGCGCGGGCGACGAACGGGCCATGCGCGTCGTCGAGGACGAGGCGGAGAAGCTCGCGTACGTGGTGTCGGCGGTGACGGCGGTCCTGGACCCGAGACTGATCGTGCTGGGCGGCGGCATCGGCGGCAACGCCGACCTGCTGGCCGAACCGATGCGGCGGTCCCTGGCCGCGACGATCCCGGTGGTACCGGAGATCGTGGCGGGACAGCTGGGCGAGGACGCGGTCCTGGCGGGCGCGATCGCAACGGCGCTGGGCACGGCCCGGGAGCTGGTGTTCGACCGCCGCGGCCTGCGGCGCGCGGCGGGCGAGGCTTAGGGTCGCGGCCGGTCCTGGTGCCGGGGGGTCGGGCGTCGGCTGCCGGCTGCCGGGTGTCGGATGTCGGGTGCCGGGGGTCGGGTGCCGGGGGTCGGCTGCCGTGGCCACCGGCGATGGCCACGGCATCGGGCGGCAGTCGCGCCATCCGGAGACAGCCGCGACATAGACGGCGCCCGCCACCCGTGGCACAGGCCAGTCACCACATCAGCGGCACCCGCGGCACACCTAAGTCACCACATCAGCAGCACTCACCACCCGCAGCACAGCTCAGTCATCACATCAGCGGCACCCGCCGCACGCGGCAGGGCCAGTCACCACATCAGCAGCACCCACCACCCGAGGCCGGGTCAGTCGCGACATCGGCGACGCCTGCCGTGCGCGGCAGGAGTCAGTCCCGGCATCGGCGGCACCCGCCGCACGCGGCAGGGCCAGTCACGACATCGGCGGCATCCACCGCACGCGTCAGGGATCAGTCACCACATCAGCGGCACCCACCACCTGCAGTACAGGCCAGTCACCACATCAGCGGCACCCGCCGCCCGAGGCCGGGTCAGTCCCGGCATCGGTGGCACCCGCCGCGCGCGGGCCGGCTGCGACAACGGCCCGTCCTGCGGCGATCGCGGTATCCGGCAAGGGTCAAAGCGCTGTCCGGTCCGGGCAGCCGTCCACTTCGGACCGGCGCAGGCGTTCCCGGCGGCCGGTCCGTGTCCGGCAATGCCACGGCTCAAGGTGGTCGCGGCGCGTAAGCCCACCGTGGTGGCCGGTCCGGTCATTGTGTTGGCCACTCCGGGTCCCCGTGTTGGCCACGCCAGCCGCCATGTTGGCGACTCCGGTCGCCGCATCGGCAGTTCCGATAGCCGTCTCGGCCACTCCGGCAACCGTCTCGGCCACTCCGGTCCGCATAGCGGCCGTCCGAGGGCGGCCGCCGGCCGGCGCGGGTGCCCCGCAGGACCAACTCACCGCCCGGGAACAGCCACTACAGCAGGCGGGCAGCCCGTGGTCGCCGGGATCGGTGTCAGTCCGAGCGGCCGCGCAACGTGAGCACCACCCGCAGCACGTGCTCCACCGCTGCCGGGAACGCCGCTCCTCGCAGTTCGCCGCGGTCGGCCAGGTTGCGGGAGGCGAACTCCAGCTCGCGTTCCGGTCCGCCGCGGCGGACCACCAGCGCGGCCAGCTCCTCGAGGTCCAGGTCCGGGTGGTCGAGCCGCGTCAAGGCGAACTCGACGATCAGTTCTTCAGGCGCCACGTCCGCCTCCTTCCGGCTCTTCCCAGCCTACCCGCGCCGCGCGCGGCGGTAGGGCCGTCCGGCCCGGAATGATCAGGCCGTCCGGCCGATCGCGGCCGCCGCCGCGCCGACACAGACTCGGTCATGCGCACCACCCCGATCGACCAGGCGAAACGACTCGCCCGGCACACCGAAGAACTCGTCCAACGGTCCCTTGCGGCCGTGGGCGCCAAGCAGTCCCAGCGCCGGATTTCGGCCGACGCCCAGGACTACTGGCACCGGCCCGCCGACGACCGGTGGCGCGCGAACTCCCATTGGCGGGGCGCCTCGGTCTTCGACGAGAACGACCTCTGGTCGGCGATCGGCCGTGAGCACCTCGAACTGTTCGAGCGCGGCGCCCGGATGACCGGCTTCACCCGGTCGTGGGACCGGATCGTCGACTGGGGCTGCGGTGGCGGCGCCAACGCCGTCGCGTTCGCCCCACGCGCCGAGCACTACATCGGCGTCGACATCTCCGGCGAGACGCTGAAGGAGTGCGAGCGCCAGGTCGCCGGGGCGTGCGAGACGCCGTTCACGCCGGTCTCGATCGACGTCGACGCGCCGGAAGCGGCGCTGCGTCGGATCACCGAGCCGTGCGACGTCTTCCTCAGCTTCTACGTCTTCGAGCTGATCCCCACCCCCGAGTACGGCGAGCGCCTGCTCCGCATCGCGTCCCGGCTGCTCGCGCCCGGCGGCCTGGCGCTGATCCAGATCAAGTACGACCCGGGCAGTTGGTGGACGCGGCCGCGGCGGCGCAACTACCGGTCGGGCCTCGCCGAGATGACGACCTACCCGATCGCGGCGTTCTGGGAGCTCGCCGAGCGCTGCGGCCTCAAGCCCGAGACCGTCCAGCTGGTGCCGCGCAACGCGCTCGACCGGCACTACGCGTACTTCTTCCTCTCGAAGCCCGCCGCGGTGTGACCGGTCTGACCTGGCTTACTATACCGTCCAGCCGGTACAGTAACTGGCATGACCACGTACGCGCCCACCTCCGCGCCCTTGAGCCACCGCCGCCGCTGGGCGGCGCTGAGCGTGCTGGTCGGCGCCGTGCTGCTGCTCGCCGTCGACGGCACGGTGCTCTACCTCGCCGTGCCGTCGCTGACCCGCGAGCTCTCCCCCAGCGCCACCGAGATCCTCTGGATCGGCGACGTCTACTCGCTCGCGCTGGCCGGGCTGCTGGTCACGGCGGGTAATCTCGCCGACCGGTTCGGTCGCAAGAAGGTGCTGCTCATCGGCACCGCGGCGTTCGGGGTGGCGTCCACGCTGGCCGCCTTCTCCCCCACCGCCGGCGTGCTCGTCGCCGCGCGGCTGCTGCTCGGGATCGCGGCGGCGACGATCATGCCCTCGACGCTGTCGATCATCCGCACCCTGTTCACCGACGCCCGTGAGCGCACCCGCGCCATCGCGATCTGGTCGGCGGGCTCCGGTGGCGGCATCGCACTCGGCCCGCTGGTCGGCGGCGTGCTGCTGGAGCACTACTGGTGGGGTTCGGTGTTCCTGATCAACGTGCCGATCGTCGTTGTCTTCCTCATCGCCGGCGCGTGGCTGCTGCCGGAGTCGCGTGACCCGAATCCGGGCCGGTTCGACCTGCTCTCGGCCGCGCTCTCGATGACCACGATCGTGCCGCTGGTCTACGCCGTCAAGCACGCCATCGGTTCCGGCGTCGACGCGCGGGTGGTGCTGACGGCCGCGATCGGGCTGGTCTCGGGCGTCCTGTTCGTCCGGCGGCAGCGCCGGGTGAGCGATCCGCTGATCGACGTGACGCTGTTCCGCAACGGCGCCTTCAGCGGTGCCGTCGTGGCGAACTTCGTCGCGGTCTTCGCGCTGATGGGCCTGCTGTTCTTCTTCTCGCAGTACCTGCAGCTGGTCCGCGGCTTCAGCCCGCTGCAGGCCGGGCTGGCCGAGATGCCGGCGACGCTGGCCTCGATCGTGGTCGTCGCCGCGGTCGGCGTGGTCGTCACGCGGCTCGGCCGGGGACGCGCGGTCGCCGTCAGCCTCGCCGTCACGGCCGTGGGGCTGCTGCTGGTCGCCGTCACCGAGCAGGCGCCGCAGTACGTGTGGCTGGGCCTGACGCTGGTGCCGGTCGGCCTCGGGGTCGGGCTGGCGCTGACGCTGACCGTGGACTCGGTGCTGTCCGCCGTCCCGCGGGACAAGGCGGGCTCCGCGTCGGCGATCTCCGAAACCGCGTACGAACTCGGTGCCGCGCTGGGCATCGCGCTGCTCGGCTCGCTCGTGACACTCGTCTACCGCGGGCTGCTGCCGCCGGCGGTGGCACCCGAGGTCCGGGAGTCGCTGGCGGCCGCGGTGACCGTGCTCGACCCGGCGTCGCCGGCGGCCGAAAGCGCCCGGCAGGCGTTCACCGGCGCGATGCAGGTGACGTCGGTCGCGGCGGCCGTCGTCACCGCCGTCGCCGCGCTGATCGCCTGGCGTACGATCCCGTCCGGAAAGGACTGACGATGCCTCGCAAAGCCGGGCGCAGCCCCGAAGAAACGCGCCGGACCCTGCTCGACGCCGCCGGGAAGACGATCCGGGCGCGCGGGTTCTCCGCGTCGCTGGACGACATCGCCCGCGCGGCCGGGGTGTCGAAAGGCGGGCTGCTGTACCACTTCCCGGCCAAGGACGCGCTGGTGCGCGCGCTCGCCCAGGACCTCCTCGACACGTTCCGGGCCGAGGTGTCCGCCGCGCTCGACCCGGTGGACACCCGGCCCGGCCGGCTGACCCGCGCGTACGTCCGGGCGTCGCTGGACACGTCCCAGGACGAGGTCGCGATCCGCGAGAACATCGCGCTGATCGCCCAGCTGATCTCGATCCCCGAGGTCGCCGAGCTGGCCCGCGCGGACGCCGAGCGGTGGGACCGCGAGCTCCACGCGGACGGCCTTCCGCCCGACGTGGTGACCCTGGTCGTCGCGGCGGCGGACGGCGCGAGCACGGCACCGCTGTGGGGCGTCGGCATCGACGTGCCCGCCGCCCGGCGGCTGGAACGGCAGCTGCTGGACCTGACCCGCGAACCGTGATCCTTCGTCCATACTGGACACATGAGCGAACCCGAGCCGGTCCCCGTCGCCCGGATGCGACGGCGTCGCGAACCCGCCCCGGCCAGGCCACGCCGGGCCGCCGTGTGGGTCCTCGTCCCCGGGCTCGTGCTCGCCGTCGCCGTCGCGCTCGGGGCCGTCGCCGTGCAGCGGACCGAGAGCCGGTTGCGGGCGTCGGGACAGGAAGCGCCGGCCACGGTCACGGCGGTCGTGCCGGCCAGGTCCGGCTACAACGTCGACGTCCGGTTCACGACCGCGGCCGGCCGGGAGATCACCGCCCGGCTCAAGGACTTCCCGCGCGACCCGGGCCTGGCGGCCGGCGACCGGCTCCGCGTCGGCTACGACCCCGAGCGCCCGGACACCACGCTCTGGGACGTCCGGGACCCCCTGGCCTTCACCGGCGCCACGATCTTCCTGGCCGCCCTGTCCGCGGTACTGGCGGCGGCGTCGATCGTGACCTTCGTGCTCCTCCGCCGGCGGCGTGGCTAGCGAACGGCGAACACCATCCCGATGTCCGCGGCCTCCTGCACCGGGTCCTGCTCCGCGCTCACCGTGAACCCCTTCCCCGCGAACACCTCCCGGATCGTGTCCCGGTTGCGCCGCCAGCCCTCGACCTCCACCACCGCCTGCCGGATCAGTGGCCAGTGGCGGTCCTCGATACCGTGCAGGACGTCCAGCTCCGCGCCCTCGACGTCCACCTTCAGCAGGTCGACGCGGTCGATGGCGTGCTCGTCGAGCACCGGCGACAACGGCCTGACGCGGACCCGGTGCGTCTCCAGGTCCCGCATGACCCGAAGCTTGCGGCCGACGATCCCCCGCAGGACCGGCGCCGGCACGCGGCGGGCCGTGGAACCGAGGCCGCCGCGGCGGATCATCTCGACGATGCTCGCCGTGACGCGCTTGCGCTCGGCTTCGACGTTTCCCGCGTCCCGCAAGGAAGACGAGAAGATCGTCGCGGCCGGGAAGTAGCTGAAGGCGAGCTCGTCCTCGGCCGACGACAACCCGAACGGCAGCGCGGTCAGCCGGCCGCCGAAGAATTCGCGGGCGTTGCGCTCCAGCGTCTCGTAGAGCGGTGGCAACGGCTCGAAGGCGAAGATCCGCACGTCGCCGTCGAGGCGCTCGTAGACCGCGGCCGAGAAGACGCCGACGTTCGCACCGACGTCGAGGACCGTGGCGCCGGGTGCGAACTCGATGCCGTGGGCGAAGTAGCCGGCCACCTCCTCCCGCAGGAAGGACACTTCCCACGGGTTGATGCTGTGCAGGGCGATCGCGTCCATCGTCATCCGCGAAGGATTACCAGTCCCGGGGGCCGGCGGTCCAGACCCGGACGTCGGGAACGACCGGCCGCGAGTACGCCATCCGGGTGACGTGCGCGGGGCCCGAGTAACCTGGCCACCGCTCCTGCGACCCCGTGCAAGAAGGGGTCTCCGCCCTCGACGCACCCGGGAGGGCTGCCATGAAACGTCTCGTGATCTGCTGTGACGGCACGTGGAACACACCGGACCAGACCTCCGGGGGAACGCCGAGTCCCACGAACGTCACGAAGCTGGCGCTGGCCGTCGCCGGGAAAGCCGACGGCGTCCCGCAGCTCCTGTACTACCACCGCGGTGTCGGGTCCTACGGCCGGCCGAGGCTGCGTGGCGGCGCGTTCGGGGTCGGCGTGTCCCACGACGTGCTCCGCGCGTACCGGTTCGTCGTCGAGAACTACGAGCCGGGTGACGAGATCTTCCTGTTCGGGTTCAGCCGTGGTGCCTTCACCGCCCGCAGCGTCGCGGGCCTGATCCGGAACGCCGGGGTCCTCAAGGCGGCCGCCATCGAGCGGATCGACGACGCCTACGCGTTGTACCGCGCCCGGGCGATCAGGCCGCGGGACATCGAGTCGGAGCTGTTCCGGCGGTCCTACAGCCACGAGACGGCGGACTTCCACACCCGGATCCGGTTCATCGGCGTGTGGGACACGGTGGGCGCGCTGGGGATCCCGACCATCGGGCCGAAGTTCCTGACGAACTGGATCAACCGGCGCTTCGCCTTCCACGACACCGAGCTGAGCAGCAGGGTCGACGTCGCCGTGCACGCCGTCGCGATCGACGAGCAGCGCAAGGCCTTCAGCCCGGCGCTGTGGACGCGGCACGACGACGCCGGCGACCAGGTGCTCGAGCAGGTCTGGTTCTCCGGGGTGCACAGCGACGTCGGGGGCGGCTACCCGGACTCGTCCCTCTCGGACATCGCGCTCATGTGGCTGGCGGGCCGGGCGGCGAGGCACGGTCTGGGGTTCCGGGACGGTGCGTTCACGACCGACGCCGGGTGGGGCGTGGAGAAACTCCCCGCGGTGCACGCGAACCCCCTCGGCGAGATCCACCAGTCGCGCAAGGGGATCTACTGCCTGCAGCGACGCCTTGAGCGGCTTCGCCTCGACCTGCGCAACGCCGTCGCCATGTCGGTCGCGTCGACCGCCGTGCGCCGGCACGACGCCGACGCCACGTACCGCCCGCCCGGTTTCGAGGGGTTCGTCAACGCCGTCCCGGTCACCGACGTCGGGTGATCAGCCGACGGCGACGCCGAGATCGGCCTCGAACCCCGGGGGCACCAGGACGTCCGACCGGGTGAGGTCGTGCACGCTTTGCTTGCCCAGCGCCAAGAGCGTCGAGTCGATGCCGTTGCGCAGCACGTCGAGGACGTTCTCCACGCCCGCCTGGCCGTCCGCCGCCAGGCCCCACAGGTACGCGCGGCCGATCAGCACGGCGCGGGCGCCCAGGGCCAGCGCCTTGACGACGTCGCTGCCGCGGCGGATCCCGCCGTCCAGCAGCACTTCCACGCGGTCGCCGACCGCCTCGGCGATCGCCGGGAGCGCGCGGATCGTCGCCGGGGTGCCGTCGAGGTTGTTGCCGCCGTGGTTGGACACCGAAATCGCGCTGACGCCGGCGTCGACCGCGCGGCGGGCCTCGTCGACCCGGATGACGCCCTTGAGCAGGAACGGGCCGTCCCACCGCGCCCGCAGCCAGGCCACGTCCTCCCACGACGGCGGCGGCGTCTGCATCCACTGGCCGTACGCGCCGAAGAACGTCGGCGCCGGTTCACCGGGCCGGGCCATGTTCGGCACGCCGAGGTCCGGCAGCGCGCGGGTGCGCACGTAGTCGAGCAGCCACCGCGGGTGTGTCAGGCCTTCCGGGGCGAAGCGCAGCAGCTCGCGGAAGTTCAGCCGTTCCGGGATGTGCGGGCTGCCCCAGTCGCGGCTGTGCGAGAACGACCAGTCCAGGGTCAGGATGATGCCGACGGCCCCGGCCGCGCGGGCGCGCTCGAGGCGGCGCTGGATGTCCTCGCGGGTGCCGGTCCAGTAGACCTGGAAGTAGGTGTTCGGGTTGGCCGCGACGACCTCCTCGATCGGCTTGCTGCCGAACGAGCTGAGCCCGATCGACGTCCCGCGCGCGGCGGCGGCCCGCGCCACCGCCACTTCGCCGTCCGGGTGCACCGCCTGCACGCCCGTCGGGGAGATCAGCACCGGCAGGGCGACGTCGCGGCCGAGCACGTGCGTGCTCAGGTCGCGCTGGCCGAAGTGCCCGGCGGTGCGCGGCGCGAACCGCAGTTCGTCGAACGCGCCGAGGTTGTCGGCCAGCGTCAGGCCCTTTTCGGAGCCGGCGATCAGGGCGGAGTAGACGGAACCGGGGAGACGCTTCTTCGCGCGTCGCCGGGCTTCGGCGACGGACTCGAACCAGGTCATCGTGTTCCCTTCGGGTCGATCTTGAGCGGGCGCCGCACGACGGCCGGGCGGACCGGCACCGTGGTGCGCTGCGCCAGGCAGCCGGCCCAGACGCCGGCGCCGTAGGCGATGTCGTCGGCGATCGCGGCCGCGGTGTAGCGGACGGGATCGAGCTCCGGCCGCCGCTGCGCCCACGCGGTCAGTGGGGGGCCCAGCAGCAGCGAAGCGACGGCAGCGCGGCGGCCCCATCGCCGCCGACCGCCGGGCACCAGCAGCGCGGCCAGGAGCGGGGCCGCGAACTGGGTGCCGTAACGGCCGCACCCGAGCCAGGTCTGGCGGACGGCGGTGGCCATCGCGCGCCCGACCCCGGCGGCCGGGACGTCGTGGGCGCGCAGGAGCCGGACCATGCTGCCCACCGAGCCGCCGAACGCGAGCGCGGCGAGCGCCGGGCGGCGGGCCAGCAGCGCGCCGACGGTCAGCGCGGGCCAGGGGTGCAACGCCAAGGGCGCCAGCGCTTTCGGGTGCCGCAACGCGAGCGCCGCGGCGGACGTGCCGTAGCGCGCCCGGCGTCCCAGCAGGTCACGCCAGGTCTCCGGCTCGTGGTGGCCGACGGCGACGTCCGGGGCGTAGCGGACCCGCAAGCCGGCTTCGTGGATTCGCCAGACCAGGTCGACGTCCTCCCCGACGCGCAGCGCCGGATCGAACACCGAGCCGTCGACCGCGACCGACGTCAAAGCGCTGCGGCGGACCACGAGCGCGGCGGTCGGGACGTACGACACCCGCGTGCCCGGCGCGACCCGCGCGGGCCGGTGGCCGAGGTCGAGGCTGCCCGCGGCGCGGGTGTACCGGCCGGCCCAGGTGTCGGGCGCCAGGGCGCGCACGCGGGGGGCGACGGCGGCGAGCAGCGGGTCGGCGAAGTGCGCGGCGAGGCGGTCGGCCCAGCCGCCGGCCGGGACGCAGTCGCTGTCCAGGAAGGCGATCAGCTCGGTGGACACGTGCTCCAGCGCGGTGTTGCGCGCGGCGCCGGGGCCGCCGTTGACGTCGCGGCGCACCAGCTTCGCGCCGTGCGCGGCGGCCACGGCCGCGACGGCGGCGGGGTCGTCGGAGCCGTCGTCGACGACGAGCACGGGGTGCTTGTGGTCGAGACCGGCCAGGCAGCGGCCGAGCAGCTCCGCGCGGTCGCGGACCGGGACGACGACGGTGACGTCCGCGGGCGCGCCGGGCTCCGGCGGCACGGGGTGCGCGAGACCGGCGTCGGTGAGCCGGCGGGCGAGCGCGCCCGTGGCCGCGGAGGTGACCGGTCCGTCACCGAGCTCCTGCCACGCCTTGCGGCCGGCCCCGGTCAGCCGCAGCACGCGGGCCGGGGACCCGCCGAACCAGAGGCCGTCGGCCAGTTCGCGGGTGTCCTGGTCCAGCGCGACGCGGAACCCGGGCGGCAACGGGGTCACAGGGCGAGCCCTCCGTCCACCGGCACGACCGCGCCGGTCATCGCACGGGCGTCCGTGCCGGCGAGGAACGCCAGCACGGCGGCGACTTCCGCCGGGTCGAGGAGCCGGCCGAGCGGCTGCTGACCGGCGAACGCGGCGGCCTCGGGCAGGTCGTAGAGCCGGGCGCTCTCGGCGAGGATCGGCGTGTCGGTCGAGCCGGGGCTGACGGCGTTGGCGGTGACGCCGGTGCGGCCCAGCTCGGCGCCGAGCGCGCGGATCAGCCCGGCGACACCGGACTTCGCGGCGCAGTAGGCCGCCAGCATCGGCAGGCCGCGGGTCGCGGCTGCCGAGGCGACGGCGAGAAAGCGCCCGGCGCGGGGCTCGGGCCGGCGCAGCAACGCGGGCACGGCGGCCCGGGCGAGGTGGACGACGCCGTTCAGGTTGACCTCGAGCACGGCTTTCTCCTGCGCTTGCGGGACTTCCCAGAGCGGTAGTCCCCCGGCGATCACGCCCGCGGCGGCGATCGCGACGTCGAGCCCGCCCCAGCGACGTTCGGCTTCGGCGACGGCGGCGGCCATGGCTTCGGGATCGCGGACGTCGGCGACGAAGGCCGCGACGTCGCCGCCCGCCTTCTCGACGACGGCGGCCAGCTCGGCCGCGGTGCCCATGGGGTACGGCAGGGCCGGGTCGTCGGCGGTGACGTCGACGGCGAGGACGGCGTAACCCTGTTCCGCCAGGCGGCGGACGGTCGCGGCGCCGATCCCGCGGGCCGCGCCGGTGACGAGGGCGGTGCGCGTGCTCATGCGACCACCGCCGGATCGTCCACAAGAGACACCGGAGTCATCGCGCCGCCACCGGGTGCCAGCGGTCCACCTGGGACACCAGGGCGGCCGTCAGCTCGGCCAGCAGCTCCCGGCCTTCCGCCGCCGTCGCCGATGTCGGATCGCCCAGCACTCCGGTCGCCGTCACGGCCCGGACGCCGCCTTCGCGCAGCAGCGGCAGCACGTCCCCCAGCGGCCGCGTGTCCCCCACGACCGCGCGGTCCATCCGCACCCGGGCAGGCCGCAACGCCAGCTGCAACGCCGTTTCCGGCCGGCCGGCGTGCGGGTCGCCCGGCCACCGCGGCCGGAAGACCTCGACATCGCGCGATTCGGCCCGCAGCCGGGCGACGGCCCGCGCGACCGGGCCCGCGTTGCCGCCGTGGGCGGAGACGAACAGCAGCCGGCCGAACGTCTCGGCCGCGGACCGGCCCAGCTCGACCAGCAGCAGCTCGGTCGCCTCCTGACCGATCGACAGCGTCCCGGCGAAGCCCGCGTGCTCGCCGCTGGAGCCGTACGCGACCGCGGGCGCCACCAGGACATCCGGCCGGGCGGCCGCGAGCCCGTCGCACAGGGCTTGGGCGATGTCGGTGTCGGTGGTCAGCGGCAGGTGCGGGCCGTGCTGCTCGGTCGCGCCGACCGGCACCGCCAGGATCGCCCCGGCCGCCGCGCGCTCGGCGACGTCCGGCGAGGGCAGCTCCGCCAGCCGCATGGTCAGCTCCCTATTTCGACACTCGGTGACGAATATCAGGCAGAGTAATGTCACCCCGTGTCGGAAACAAGGCTCCCGAAGGAAACCGCACTCGGATGACCGAACCGCCCCCCGTCGCCCGCCGCGGCCGCCCGCCGGGCACCAGCGCCCGTGAGCTGGAGGTCATCGCGCTGCGCCTGTTCACCGAACGCGGCTTCCACGAGACGACGGTCGACGAGATCGCCGCGACCGCCGGCGTCAGCCGCCGCACGTTCTTCCGGTACTACGACGCCAAGTCCGACGTCCTGTGGAACGAGTTCGACCGGGAGGTCGAGACGATCCGGAAGCTGCTCGCCGACGCGCCCGGCGACCTGCCCGTGATGGACGCCGTCCGCGAGGCGGTCCTGGCCGCGAACCACTACCGCGCCGAGGACGTCCCCGAGCTGCGGCTGCGGATGAGCCTGCTCAGCTCGGTCCCCGAGCTGGCCGCGAGCGCGACGATCCACTACGACGCCTGGGAACGCGCGGTCAGCGCCTACGTCGGCGCGCGGACCGGCCAGCCCGCGGATTCCCTGTACCCGCTGGCCGTGGGCCGGGCGGTGCTCGCGGCGTGCCGCGCGGCGTACGAACGCTGGTCGGCCCGGGCCGACGCCGACCTGACGGTCTACCTGGACGCGGCGCTGCGGGCGCTGACCGCGGGCTTCGCCGACGCCGCGCTCACGGCCGAGCCGTCACCGGCCGGCTGAGGGTCCCTTGCCGGTGAGGATGTCGAACGCGTGCCGGCGGTGGGTGGCGAACAGCTCCAGCGCCGCCTCGCGGTCACCGGCGCGCAGCGCGGCGGCCAGCCGACGGTGTTCCTCCGGGATGGCGGCGAGGTAGCCGTCGGCCTCGACGCCGACGCGCGTCAGCAGGAACAGGTGCACCTGCGAGCGGATCGCCTGCCACGCCTCGAGCAGCCGCCGATGACCCGCGGCGGCGTAGACGGCGTCGTGGAAACCGATGTCGCAGCGGACCATCTCGTGCTCGTCAGCGGCCCGCGCCATGTGCGCGACAGCGAGGTCGACGGCCGTCAGCCCCTCGGCCGGGGCTCGCTCGATCACCAGCGCGACGGCGAGCTGTTCGAGGGCCGCCCGCAGCGTGTCGAGCTCGGCGACGTCCTGCTCGGACAGGGCCGTCACGGTCGCGCCGCGGTGCCATTCGCTGCGCGCCAGGCCTTCCCGCTCGAGCCGGAGCAGGGCTTCCCGCACCGGCCCGCGGCTGACGCCCAGCGCGGCGGACAGCTCCACCTCGCGCAGCTGGCTGCCGGGCGGGTAGGCGCCGTCGAAGATGGCGTCCCGGATCCGGTCGGCGACCTCGTCGGCCAGCCCCCGGCGCCGCGCGGGCGCGACCCGGCCGGGTTCGCTCATCGCTGTCCTTCCTCCAGGCTTGTCCCAAAGTTAACATCGCCGGCCCAGGACGGCCCTCACAGATCCGAGGCGCGCCGGAAGGCTTGGCCCAGCAGCAGGACGACGCCGAGCCCGAGCAGCCAGCCCAGCAGGAACCCGGCGGTCAGCGGCCACGGCACCGACGTCCGCCACCACCGGTACCCCGCGGCCAGCAGCGCGGCGGCCAGGCTCAGGAAGCCGACACCTTCGAACGCCAGCCTGGTCGGGTGCGCGAAGTTCCAGCCGGTGACGCTGAACCAGCCGCGCGTGGCGGGGGCGGCCAGCGCCGAGGTCCGCCACGACTCCCACCGGACCTGCCCGCCCAGCCGCTCCGCCAGCGACTCGCGCACGTACCGGCGGATCAGCTTGATGTGGAAGTCGTGCAGGATGTAGCGGCAGCCGAGCAGGTACGCCGCGAACGGGATGAGCAGCAGCAGGGCGAAGTTCGACGTCGAGATAGCCACGCTGGAGATCGCGCCCGCGGAGGCCAGCTGGAGGGCGAACACGCTCCACTGGACCGTCGCGCGGCGCTCGGTCTCGGTCCGCAGCGCGCTGTACTCGGCGAGCAGGATCTGGGTGCGGATCGCCGGATCGACCTCGTCGTCGGATCGGGGATCGCCGGGCTGCGCCATGCGACCAGGATCGCACGGCGGGCGCCCCGGCATCGCCGCCTCGGACGTCCCCGCCGGGTGGCCCGCACGCGGCCGCCGTCCCCGGTCACGGGACGTGCCCGCAACCCTCCCCCAGCCGGCTGCGGGCACGTCCCGTCGAGGAGAAACCTCCCAGGTGCGTGCGAGCGGCGTCAACGAACCCGAAAACGTTTCGCACCTGGCCGAAACGAGGCCCGGCGAAGATCACGGCGGCCGCGGCGGAAATCGCGCCCGACCAGCGCTATCCTCGCCGGGAAAGGGGTGCGCCCGGCATGTTGGAGATTCACTTCACGGACGCGGACCTGGCGAAGCTGACCATCGCCGAGGACGCCGACCCGATGTGGGAGCTGCTGATGAGCAGCTACCGGATCCGGCGACCCGAGGGCGAGCCGTTCTTCGGCCGGTGGCGCCGGGGGTCACGCTCCGCGGTCCCCGCGTCGGGGCGGCTGCTCATGTCCGCCGTCCCGCCGTACGGGTACTGCCCCGACTTCCTCACCCCGCCCGGCGCCCCCACGGTCGGCGACGGCATCACGGCGGTGCTCGAAACCCCGGCGCGGCTCCTGGCCGCCGACGTCGCCGAGCTCGCCGCGCAGGGTACCCGCGTGCCGCCGTGGCTGCGCCGCCTCGGCGACGGCGAGACGCGCGAGCTGCGCCGGCTGGGCACGGCGCTGCACGACTACTACCGCCAGTGCCTCGCCCCGGACTGGCCGGCGATCCGCCGCACGGTCGCGCGCGAGCGCCGCCGGCTGCAGTCGAGCCTCGAGCGCGGCGGGCCCCAGCTGCTGCTCTCGACCCTGCACCCGGACATCACGTGGAGCCCGCCGGTGCTGCAGGTCCGGTTCCCGGTCGAGCAGACGCTGCACCTCGACGGCCGCGGCCTCCGGCTGCTCCCGACGTTCTTCGCCCACGGCATGCCGACGACGTACAAGGACCCGGGCCTGCCGCCGGTGCTCGTCTACTCGATCGGCCACACCAGCCTGGACAGCGACGCCGAGCCCGGCCCGTCCCTGGCCGCGCTGCTCGGCCAGACCCGCGCCCGCGCTCTCATGACGGTGGCGATCACCCGCTGCAACACGAGCGAGCTCGCGGAGCTGACCGACATCTCGCTGGCCACGGCCAGCCAGCACGCATCGGTGCTGCGGGCGAGCGGGCTCATCACCAGCACGCGCGTGGGCAAGTCGCAGATCCACGAGATCACCCCTCTGGGCCTGGGCGTCATCCGCGCCAGTTGACTCTTTCTTGCATCAAGACCCCTTGACTTGACGTATTCCTGCATTCAGGATGCGTCTCGTGCAGAATGAAGTCAAAGCGACCGACCTGGACCGGCGCATCGTCGGTGCCCTGCAGCTCAACGGCAGGGCCTCGTGGGGTGCCGTCGCGCGGCACGTCGGCGCGAGTGAGTCCACCGTGCTGCGGCGCGCCGCGCAGCTGACCGAGAGCCGGCAGCTGCGGGTGATCGCCGTGGTCGACGTGTTGCGGTGCGGGCTCGGCGTGCCCGTGCTCGCCCGGCTGCGGTGCCGGCCCGGCACGGCCGCCGGCGTCGCCGAAGCGCTCGCCGCGCGGCCCGAGGTGCGCTACGCGAGCGTGCTGGCCGGCAGCGCCGACTGCTCGGCCGAGTTCGTCCTGCCGTCCTACCGCGACATCGCGCGGCTGCAGCGCGCCGGGTTCCCGGCCGCCGGCGACGTCCACGACGTCGAGACCTTCGCCGTGATGCGCACCTTCACCTCCAACCACGACTGGGACTCCGGCGAGCTGAGCCCGGAAGCCGTCGCCGACCTGCGCGGCGGGGACGTGCGGCCGTTCGAGGAGCAGCACTGGGAGCGCCCGCCCGAGCAGCTCGACGAGGTGGACCTCGCGATCTGCGCGGCCCTGGGCGAAGACGGCCGGCTGCCGTTCAAGGAGGTCTCCCGGCAGATCGGCACCAGCGAGTCCACGGTGGCCCGCCGGGTCGACTCCCTCGTGCGCCGCGGCTGCCTGCGCTTCCGCACCCTCGCCGAGCCCGCGATGTTCGGGTACGCGCTGGAGTTCATGCTCTGGCTCTCGGTCGTCCCCGGCGAGCTCGACCGCGCGGGGCAGCAGCTCGCCGCGCACCCGGGCACCAAGTACCTCTCGGCCACCACCGGCCGGTTCAACCTGGTGGGCCAGATCGTGCTGCGCCACTACGGCGAGCTGTACCGCCACACCACCGACGTCGTCGGCGCGCTGCCCGGGCTCCGGGAGGCCGACGTGACCCTGCAGGTTTCGACGCTCAAGCGCGCGTGGGCCCCGACGCCCGCCGCCGCTTTGGAGGAAGCATGACCGAACAACCCTGGCTGTGGGACGAAACGACGTGGCGAGGGCACGTGGAGCACGTCCGGGCGGGACGCTCACTGCGTCCCGGGTCATGGCCCGGCGGCGCGAAAGTCGCCGTGGCGCTGTCGTTCGACTCCGACCACGAGACGCCCGCGCTGCGCGACGGCGACGTACTGCCCGGCAAGATGGCGCAGGGCGAGTACGGCGCCCGCGTCGGCGTGCCCCGGTTGCTGCGCCTCCTGGAGCGTTACTCGGCACCGTCGTCCTTCTTCGTACCGGCCGTGTCGGCACTTCTGCACGACGGCGAAGTCAAGTCCTATGTGGACGCCGGACACGAAGTCGCGCTGCACGGCTGGATCCACGAGCGCAACACCGCGTTGTCCGAGACCGAAGAGCGTGACCTCGCCTTCCGCGCGGCCGACGTCCTCGAGCGGCTCGCGGGCACCCGGCCGGTCGGCATCCGGACGCCGTCGTGGGACTTCTCCGCGCACACCCTCGCCATCACGCGCGAGCTCGGCCTGAAGTACGACTCGTCGCTGATGGCCGACGACGACTGCTACGAGCTCCTCGAACACGGCGAGCCCACCGGCGTCGTCGAGCTGCCGGTGGAGTGGATCCGCGACGACGCGCCGTACTTCATGATGGACCGCTTCGCGTCGCTGCGGCCCTACACGCCCCCGCGCGGAGTGCTCTCGATCTGGCGCGACGAGTTCGACGCGGCCTACGCCGACGGCGGCCTGTTCCAGCTCACCATGCACCCGCACATCATCGGGCACCGCTCGCGGATCACGATCCTCACCGAACTGCTCGACCACATCGGCGGCCACGACGGCGTCTGGTTCGCCACCCACGCCCAGGTCGTCGCCCACGTCCTCGAGGAGCGGCCATGACGACACTGTCTACAACGGACGTGTCCCACCGGTTGACAGCCCAGCAGCGGAAAGCGATCGTCGCGGGTGCCGTCGGCAACACCGTGGAATGGGTCGACTGGGCCGTCTACGCCACGTTCGCCCCGGTGTTCGCCGGCCAGTTCTTCGCCGGAGGCAACGACACCGCGGCGCTGCTGTCCACTTTGGCCGTGTTCGCAGTCGGGTTCGTCATGCGGCCCATCGGCGGCGCGGTCCTCGGCGCGTACGCGGACCGCCGTGGCCGCAAGAAGGGCCTCACCCTCACCATCTCGCTGATGGCCGGGGCGTCGATCGTGATCGCGGTGTGCCCGACGTACACGCAGATCGGCGTGCTGGCGCCGCTCGTGCTGCTGCTGGCCCGGCTGGTGCAGGGCTTCTCCGCGGGCGGCGAGTTCGGGTCGTCGTCGGCGTTCCTCATCGAGTCGGCTGCGGCCGGGCGGCGCGCGTTCGCCGGGTCCTGGCAGCAGGTCTCGGTGGGCCTCGGCTCCCTGCTCGCGGCGTTGATGGGCACGATCCTGAACTCGACACTGTCCGACGCGGACCTGCACGGCTGGGGCTGGCGGCTGGCGTTCGGCGTCGCCGGGCTGCTCGGCCTGGTCGGGCTCTGGCTGCGGCAGTCGGTGCACGAGACGGAGGCGTTCACCAAGGTCGCCGCGCAGCCGCGCCGGCGCAACCCGGTCGTCGCGATGGTCCGCGACCACCCGGGCGCCGCGCTGCGCGTCGCCGGTATCACCATCGCCGGCACGCTGATCTACTACGTGTGGGTCACCTACATGCCGACGTACGCGCACCTGTCGACCGGCATCCCGCTCAAGACGGCGCTGCTGGCCAACACGCTGGCCATGGTCGTGTTCATCGTGCTGCTGCCCTTCGGCGGCCTGCTGTCGGACCGGCTCGGGCGCAAGCCGACCATGACGGCGTTCGCCGTCGGGTTCGTGGTGTTCGCCTGGCCCGCGTTCCACTTCCTGTCGAACGGGTTCTGGAGTGTGTTCGTCATCGAGCTGATCGGGCTGGTGCTGATCGTCGGGTACTCGGCGAACTGCGCGGTGATCATGGCCGAGCAGTTCCCCGCCGAGGTGCGCACCACCGGGATCGGGCTGCCGTACGCGCTGGCCGTGGCGATCTTCGGCGGGACCGCGCCGTACGTCACGACTTGGCTCAACGCGAACCACCTTGGCAACCTGGTGTGGGTCTACGTCGCGGCCGCCGCCGTGGTCGGCGTCGCGGTGTACCTCACGATGCCCGAGACGAAGGGAAAGGAACTGTAGTGCGCAACGTGCTCGTCACCGGCGCCGGCGGCGGCATCGGCGCCGCGATCGCCGACCGCTTCGCCGCCGCCGGCGACCGCCTGGTGCTGGCCGACCTGCGCCTGGTCGAACTGTCCACAGTGGCCGGACGGCTGCGCGCGGACCACGGCGTCGAGGTCGTCGAACTGCCCGGGGATCTCGCGGACGCGGACCACGCGTCCGGGCTCGTCTCCCAGGCCGGCGCGGTCGACGTCCTGGTCAACGCCGCGGGCATCTACCCCGCCACGCCGCTGCTGGAGATGACGGCGGCGACGTGGGACCGGGTCCAGGACGTGAACGTGCGGGCCGCGCTGCTGACGACTGTCGCGTTCGGACGCGCCGGCCGTCCTGGCGCGGTCGTCAACATCTCCTCCGGCGCGGCGACCCGCGCGCGGCCGGGCGCCGCGCACTACGCGACGTCGAAGGCCGCCCTGGAAATGCTGACCAAGGCGAGCGCGGTCGAACTCGGCGGGCTCGGCATCCGCGTGAACGCCGTCAGCCCGGGGTTCGTCACCGTGGACAGTGACGCGAACCCGGTCACCGAGGAGTACGCGGCGGCGGTGTCGGTGAACCCGCTCGGCCGCCGCGGCGAGCCGCGCGAGATCGCCGACGCGGTGTTCTGGCTCGCCGGACCGGAAGCGGGCTGGATCACCGGCGCGATCCTGCGCGTCGACGGCGGGTCCACCGCGGGCGCGGCCGGGCTGCCACTGCACTGGGCCGGCGGCACCGCCGTCCAAAACGGAGGGGAAACACATGTCTGACCGGCGTTCGTACACCGTGGTCGGCGGCGGCGCGATCGGCGGGACACTCGCCTTCCACCTCGCCCGCGCCGGACACGCCGTGTCCATTGTGGACGCGGACGCTGCGCACGTGGCGGCGATCGTGGACCGCGGTCTCACCCTGCGCCGTCCCGACGGCGACGAAACGGTCGACCTGCCCGCGTTCGTGCCGGACAACGCTCCCCCGGTGCTGGGCCGTGTGCTGCTCGCCGTCAAGGCGCAGGCCACCGAGAACGTGCTGCAGTGGCTGGAGCCGCGGCTCGCGCGCGACGGGTTCGTCGTCTCGTTGCAGAACGGGCTGAACGAGGCGCTGATCGCGTCGTACATCGGCGCGGAACGCACAGTCGGCGCGTTCGTGAACCTGTTCGCCGACGTCGCCGAACCGGGCGTCATCCGCGACGGCGGCCTGGGCGCGCTGGTCGTCGGCGAGCCGGACGGGCGGATCAGCGACCGCGTCGAAGAAGTCGTCGCCGACCTGCAAGCGTGGGGCCCGGCCAAGGCGACGGCCAACGTCGAGGGCTACCTGTGGGCGAAGCTCGGCTTCGGCGCGATGCTGACGACGACGGCGCTGGCCGACGCGCCGATGGCCGACCTGATCGACCGCCACCGCCCGCTGATGCACGCGCTCACCGCCGAGGTGCTCACGGCGGCCGGCGACCGGACGCTGGAGGCGTTCGACCAGTTCGACCCGGCGGCGTACCTGCCCGGCGCGTCCGGCCGCGAGGAGGCGACCGACCGGCTGGTCGCGTGGCTGCGGACCCAGCCGAAGGACCGCAGCGGCATCTGGCGCGACATCGCCGTCCGGCACCGGCCGGTCGAGGTGCACCACCACTACGCGCCCGTACTGGCGGAAGCGGACGTACCGTTGCTGCGGGCGATGCTGGCACGGCTGCGGGACGTCGAAGCCGGCGCCGCCGCGATGTCCGAAGACCACCTGAGCGAACTGGAGCGAAGCCTGTGATCCGGGAGTTGCACGAGTGGGTGCGGGCGCACCGCGACGAGCTGCTGGCCGACGTCGCCGCTTACGTCGGCATCGAAACCCCCAGCGACGACAAGGAATGCCTCGCGCGTGGACTGTCCTGGGTGGACGGCTGGCTGCGCGAGCGCCTGGGCGCGCCTTCGACGGTCCGCGACGTCGACGGCGGCGTCCACGGCGACATCAAGGTCTACGACTTCACCGGCACCGGCACGCCGGTCCTGATCCTGGCCCACTACGACACAGTGTGGCCGCTCGGCACCCTTTCCGACCGGCCGTTCACCGTGGACGGCGACCGCGCGACCGGGCCGGGCATCTTCGACATGAAGTCGGGCCTGGTCCACGCGGTGTGGGCGCTGCGCGCGCTGGACGCGGCCGGCCTCCCCCGCCCGGCCGTCCGGCTGGTCCTCAACGGCGACGAGGAGATCGGCAGCCCGGCGTCCCGGCCGGTGATCGAGGAGGCCGCGGCGGGCACGAGCGCGACACTGGTGTTCGAGGCGAGCGCCGGCGGCGCGGTGAAGACCGCGCGCAAGGGCGTCGGCCTGTTCCGCGTGCGCGCCACCGGCGTCGAATCCCACGCCGGCCTGGACCCGACCAAGGGCGCGAGCGCGATCGACGAACTGGCTCGCGCGATCCTGGCCCTGCACGGCCTGGCCGACCCGGCCGCCGGCACGACGGTCAACGTCGGCGTGATCAGGGGCGGGACCAGGCAGAACGTGATCGCGGGCGCGGCGTCGGGCGAGATCGACGTGCGCGTGTCGAGCGCAGCGGAGGCGGCCCGCGTCGACGCGGGCCTGGCGGCGCTGACGGCCCACGACCCGCGGGCGACGGTCACGGTGGAGGGCGGCTGGAACCGCCCGGTGATGGAACGTTCGGCCGCCATCGCCGAGCTGTACGACCTGGCCCGTTCCGCGGCGGCGGAGCTGGGAGTGACGCTGGCGGAGTGCTCGGTGGGCGGCGCGAGCGACGGCAACTTCGTCGCGGCACTGGGCCACCCGGTGCTGGACGGCTTCGGCGCGGTCGGCGACGGCGCCCACGCACGTCACGAGCACATCAGTGTCGAAGGGATGCTGGAACGAACCGCGCTCGCGGCGGCCGTCCTGCACCGGCTCGGCGAAAAGCCGGTGGCACCAGGCAGTCCCGCGGAATAGGCTTCCCCCCGCGGGCAGCGGCATGGAGTAGCTCAGCGGCAGATCACCCGGCTCGGGACCGGGAGGGCGCGGGTTCGAGTCCCGCCTCCGTGTCCACCCCCGCACCTTGGAGTAGTTCAGCAGGCAGAACACCCGGCTGTTATCCGGGAGGGCGCAGGTTCGAGCCCTGCCTCCAAGTCTCGTGTTCACCAGGGGGAATCCACATGGCCACCGGCTACGCCTACGGGCAGCTCGAACGGGCGCTGCGCACCGCGGCGTCCGCAAAGGACGGTGCGACGCGCGCCCGTGCCCGGGCGAAGGCCGGGCGGTGGCAGGACGTCCTGACCGGGATAACCGACGGCACGCTGCGGATCGGCTCGCGGACGCCGGTCGCCGACACCCCGGCGTGGGTGACCCTCGAGGTCGCGCACGGCGGGTTCGCCACCGGCCGGTACGTCGCCGAAGTCCCGCTGCACCCGGCCGAAGCCGCCCTGCCCGCCGCCGGGCCGGGCACGACCGACCGCGAGCGGCTCAACCTCTGGCACCTCACGGACGCGGGTCTCGCCTCGCTGCGGTCCGCGCTGGCCACCGAGACCTACCGGGTGGAAGTGCCGGAGGACGCCGCGCTGCCGGTCGTCGCCTGGCTGCTGGACCACGGGCACGCCGAAGCCGCGCTCGACCTGGTCGCCGAGCTGCGCCCGCTGCTGCACCGCCTGCGCCTCGCACCCGTGCCGGGCGCCACGCCGCGGCCGGCGGGCGCGCTGGTGCGGCTGAGCACGGTCGGCGAAGTCCGGGAAACGTTGCGCGCGGCCACCACCACGCCTGCGATCGCGGCGATGCTGGAGACGCTGAAGGTGTGGCACCCGCTCTTCGACCGGCTGGTCGCGCTGTGGTGCGACACCGTCGACGGCGACCTGCCGCGGCTGGCCGAGGATGGCTCGGTGAGCGGCAGCTGGCCGTGTCGCGAGTGGCCGGAGGACTGGGCTCGCCGGCGTGCGCGGTGGCTCGCCGATCACGCGACGGCGAGCGCGCGGCACACCGCGTCCACCGCCCACACGCACCCGAAGAGCAACTTCGCGCGGCTGCACCGCGCGCTGCTGGCGTGCGAGCACGACAGTGCCGAGCTGACCGGCCGGGACGTCGGCTGGATCCGCCGTGCCCTGGCGAACACCGTCACCAAGCACGGTGCGCCGGGGTCGGAAGCGCGCGCGGCGGTGCGTGCGGTGCAGGCAGCGGTCGCGGCGCGGCCGACGTACGCCGAGCTGGCGGCCGCGCTGGCCGGACGGCTGGACCACTACCCCGCCGACGGCGGTCTCCCGGAGGTCGAGGAGGTCACCGGAGAGGCTCCCGCGCACCTCGCCGCGAAGGTCGTGCGGGCGTGGGAGGCGCCGATCGAGGAGCTGGTCGCCCGCGACGTGATCACGTCGGCCGACGTGCTGGCGACGGTCCTGCCGCAGATCACCGCGCAGCTGCTGGCCGCCAACCTCGAGGACGACCGGCTCGCGGCGCTGTACGCGCAGACGTACGCGGCGTTCCGGCGCCGTCGCGGGTTGCTGCTGCTCGACCTGGAGCACCAGGTCCGCATCGAGGAGCTGCCGTGGATCCGCGCGCTCGAACCGCTGCGGGCGCACCGTCCGGACGCCGCCCGGGCGGCGCGGCACACGCTGACGCAGACGGTGCTGCTGGCGCTCGGGTCGTGGCCGCAGGCGATCCTGCCGAACACCCTGATCCGGGAGCTGGGCGCGCTGGCGAAGCAGGCCGGAACGCCGATGCCGCTGGTGGAGGAGGTCGCGGCGGACATCTTCACGGGCACGTTCACGGCGAAGTGGCGCGCGGCGGCGGAGATCGCCGGCGGTGCCCTGGCGGGCACGCTCTACGCGCGCTATTACGACCTGCCGGCGACGTGGCCGGCGGCCCCGCGGCCGCGCTGGTCCCGTGCCTTCGGCAAGCAGACCGCGGACGACTTCGCCGCGGTCTGCGTCGCACGCGCGGAGGAGGCGCGGCCGAAGCGCGGGTTCGGTTCGGTGGCCGCCAACGGCACGGTCCTCGAGCAGAGCCAGATCCTCACGACGCAGAACCTCGCCGTCCTGGTGGACACGCTCGCGCTGCGGCCCCGGCTCCGCGCGTCCGCACCCGAGCTGGCCGACGGGGTGTTCACCTGGGTGGTCCGCCGCCTGGCGATGCGCGTCGACAACCACCACGCGGCCCTGCAGACGGTGAAGAACGCCGCCTACGCCTGGCGTCAGGCGCTGTTCTTCTTGAGCTTCTGCGACGAGCCGGCCCAGCGCGCGGCGGTGGACCGGCTCGGCGAGCAGGTGGCGCGGGCGGGCCTGGAGGACCGCTTCGGCCCGGCGGTGGCGGGTCTCGCGCAGGTGGTGGCGGGTGGCCGTTTCACGGAGTCCGGTACCACCGCGGACGGTGCGGGACGGCGGTTCCTCGGCTGGACGACCGGCACGCACTGGTGCCTGCCGGAGCGTGCCGCCGGCCTCCACCAGCGCTGACCCGCCCGCCTGCGACCCGCCCGCCGCCAAGTCCGTGAATGGCACATCGAGGGACTCTGAGTCCCTCGATGTGCCATTCACGGCTTTCGAGGGGCTACGAGCGCGAGGCGAGGTCCCGGACCGTGTCCGCCGGCAGGCGGGTGCAGCCGACCGCGCCCGGGTTGAGCAGCAGGTCCGTGCCCGGACGGGCCGACAGCAGCGCCGCCAGTCCCTTCGCGTCCACGGCGAGCCAGCCCGCCGTCCGGACCCGGCCGCGGTGCGCGGGCGCCGTGGCCACCAACAGGCACGGCACGCCATCAGGCGAAGGCGCCGTCAGCGGCGAGCCGGTCGCGTCCAGGGCCACCGCGGTGGTGACCTGGCGGAACACCGACGCCACCTGCTCGAACTCCGCGTCGCCGACGGACAGCAGGCGCAGCACCGCGTCCAGGGGGTCCGCCGGGCTGTCCGGGCCCGACGGCTCGTACGCCGGGTTCGGCTCGAAGTCCCCGATCGAGCCGTCGGCCAGCGCCGGCCAGCCGCCGACCACGTGGGTCCGGTCGGGCGCCGACGGCTCCGGGGACCAGGCCGGGTCGACCAGCAGCACCCACTTCTCAGCCGTCATCACGCACCCCTCCCACCGCGGCCGTCAACCGGGCCGATCGTTCCGACGCGGCCTCCTCCTGCTCCTGATAGCGTCGCACGCCCTCCGCGATCCGCCACCGGTAGAGCCACGCGAGGTTCGTGACGCGGAACCGCCGCATCAGCCACAGTGCCCGCCGCGTGGCCTCGACGCGCCCTTCCAGCGCCCCGCACACCGCTTCGCGCATGACCTCCACGGGCAGCTCCCCGCCGGCCGGCTCCCGAAGCACCGCCGCGACTTCGCCGGCCCGCGCCTCGAGGTCCGGCGACGACAGGACGGCGTCCACCGCGACGGTCACCAAGCCCGGCCGCAACGCATCGTGCCTGGCCAGGGCGTCGATGGCGGCCGCGGCCGCGCCGACGTCCAGGCCGCCGGCCACCCGGGCCGCGATCGCCAGGACGTCGTCCCGAGTGACGACCGTGTCCGTGACGCCGTGCAGCTGCAGCACCGCGAACTCGGCGGCCAGCCCGGCCGCGGCCGCCGCGTCGGCCGGGCTCGCCGAATCGTCGACCACAAAGGGAGCCGCACCAGGCGGCGTCAACGCGAGCAGTTCGGCTTGGACGTCGGCCGCCAGGACCTCGGGGACGACGGGCGCGGGCAAGCCGTCCCGCACACGCTCCACAATGGACTCGGCGAGCGAGCCGGCCGTGTCCGGAAGCGACACGACCGGACCCAGCGGCCGGTACACCAGCCCGTCCCGCCACTCACCCTTGCCCACGCCCGGGAAGAAGTCCCGAATGGACGGTCCGACCGGCTGCCACTTCCCCGACACCGGGTCGAACCGCCGGTCGACGACGTGAGTAACCCCCGGGAACGCCGAGACCTGCGCCAGCACCGAAGTCCACACCAGACCGGGATCGGCGTGCGCCTCGACGTCGTCGGCGACGCTGTCCAGCCGCACCACCGGCAGACCGGAACGCAGCCGCCCGACGATCTCGCCGACCGCCGGGTCGACACGCAGCCGTGTCGAGGCGAAGGAGATCTCGACGTGCCCGCCGTCGCCGCCGCGGATCTTCACCGGTACGCGCGCCAGGACGTCGTGCCCGAGAGCTTGACCGAGGTGTCCGGCCAAGGCCTTCGCGACCGGACCGGCGCCGGTTCCGGTGACGCTGATGGCGGGCAGCGGACCGTCGCCGGTGTCGGCCACGAGCACCGCCCGCGCGAGTTCGCGGGCGCCGGCGGCCAGGTCCGTGTCCCGGTACCCGAGGTGCCGGTCGACGACCGCGCGGAGGACGTCGGGCTGTTCGTGCTGCGCCAGCACCGGCGCCGGGTCGCGCAGGGCGAGGGTCGTCGCGACGGCTTCCCGCACCACTTCCAGGGTCCGAGCGCGGTCGGCCAGCGGCACCGGCCCCGACGTCGGCTCCGGACGCGCGTACCGCCAGTCCTTGGCCACCGCCTCGGCCAGTTCCGCGACGACCGCACCCGGGTCGGCGGGCTTTCCGAACGTCGTCCAGTGGCCGCCGCGGACGACGGCCGTGAACGCGTCGTCGGTGGCGCCGAACAGCGGCGCCGAGGGCTCGTCGTCACCACGGCGGTTGGCGAGCACCGAGTCCGTCGCGGCGTGCACCGGCAGGCCGGACGCGGCGTGGAAGTCGAACGCGACGCCGCCCGGCCCGCGACGGCGGCCGGCGGCGCACGGGAAGAGCGTCACCGATTCCGGTCGCGCGGCACCGAAAGAAGACGTCACCAGCCGGGCCAGGGTGGCGCCGTCGACGAACACCGCGCGACGCTCGCCGCCGACCTGGGCGAAGACCTTCGCGCGGGTCTCCTCACCGTGTCCGGTGACGAGGAACGTCTTCCCCTGTGCCAGTTCGTCCGCCCATGGCGCCCGCACCAGCACGCCGCCCTCCCCCGGCCCGCGACCGCGCAACGACGGCCGCGAGCCGGCCGCGAAGTCCCGCATCTCGTCCGGCGCGGCTTCCACGATGAGGTTCTCGCCCGTGGTCTGCGTCAGCCAGGCCTGCACCTTCGCCGCCTCGTCCGGCTCGAGGAAACTCACGCCGCGGACGTCGCCGGACGCGTCCCGCAGCGGCGTCGCGGTGAGCGCGTCGAACTCGACGGTCGTCCCCGGATGATCGGCCGGTTCTCCCCTGAACCGCTCGCCGAAGGTCGCGAAGTGCCCGCCGTCGGTCACCGTCGTGAAACCGTGCGTGGCGCCGGTCGCCTGGCCCAAGGTCGCCGACGGGCGGCCGAACAACGCCGGCTCGGTCGGCGCGTGCACCTGCAGCGGCCCGCCGAGGTCGGCCAACGCGCGCTGGAAGTCGTGGGCGACGCCACCCGGGCCGTCGAGCTTGCCGGTGCTGCACGCGATGAGCGTGATCGACGGCCGCCCGGACCCGGCCGCCTGCGCGAACGGCTTCGACGCGGCGAGGATCTTCGCGAACGCCGCGCCGTCGACGCGGACCGTCCGCCCGCCCAGCAGCGTGAGCTTCACCGACTGCGGCCGGCCGTGCGCCATGACGAACAGCGTCCCCGGATCCCACGGCGCGGGGCTCTGCGACGCCCACTCGCCGAACGCGCGCCCGTCGAGCTCCGGCTTCGCGCCGTTCTCCCGGGCGTCACGCAGCAGCGGCGCGGTCCGCTCCGGCGTCGCGCCTTCGGGCAGGGAGCCGACGGTGTCGGCGTGATCGTCCGCCCAGTCGCGCTCGATGCCGGCGGTGTGCTCGGCGGCGGGCAGGAACGACACGGCGACGACCCGGCCGGACCGGTCGGTGACCGGGCGGGCTTCGATCTGGGAGACGTCGAAGTCGTACGGCAGGCCGGTCCCGGTGTCGACGCCGGTGACGGAATCCTGCGCCAGCACGGCATCCACAGTGGACGGATCGAACGCCTCGATCCGCCGGTCCAGTTCCCGTTTGGCGTCCCACCACGCCTGCCGGGCTTCGTCGGCCTGACGCCGGGCGTCGGCGACCTCGTCGAGCGCGGCCTCCCGGCGGGAGATCTGGTCGGCGCGGTCGTTGCGGTGGTCGTCGAGGACCGCGGCGAGACGTTCCGCCCGGTCCTGGGCCGCACCACGCGCCCGGGTCAGGTCCGGCTGCGCGGCCCGGATCGCGGCCGCGTCCTCCAGGGCCTTGCCGTGCGTGGCGAGGAACCCCCGCTGCTCGCCGGAGCCGGGTTCGGCGGCCGCGGCCAGGGTCAGCGCCTGGTCGGCGACGTCGTTGAGCCGCGAGATCTCCGCGTTGCCCGCGCGCAGCCGCGCCCCGGCGTCGCGGGCGTCGGTCTCCGCCACGGCCAGCGCGTCCCGCAGGGCTTGGACGGCGTCGTCCGCGGTGTCGACGCCGAGCGCAGGGCCGTCTTCGGTCAATCGACGCGAGCCTTCACGCTGGTCGAGCCAGCGGTCGTCGGCGCCGCGCTGGGCCTGATCGACGGCCTCCTCGGCGGTGCGCCACGCCTCGGCGGCGTCCTTCACCGCGTCCTGGGCCCGGGTCAGCGGGTCCGGCAGTTGCGCCTTCAGGAACGCCTCGACGTCGGCGTCGGTCATCCGCACCAGCGCCGACGACGGCACCTTCACCTCGACCGCCGCGGTCCGCCCGCCGCCGAGGTCGGCGACCACGCGGTACTCGACGTCGAAGCCGACCAGGCCGGTGCGGCCCTTCGGCTTGCCGGTCACCGACCGGTCGCCGGTGGACGTCGACGACGTCGGGTCGGTGCCGGCGTCGGGTGAGCGGGTGTCGAGGCCGCCCCACGAGTGCGCGTTCTGGGCCGGGTCGGTCACCCCGCCGCCGCCGAGGTTGTGCTGCTGCTCGGAACTCGACGTCGCCTTGGCCTCGCCCGTGAACGTCGCCGTCCCGGTCGCCGAGTGCTCCAGTTTCACGCTGTCGCTCAGCCCGGCGAGCTTCGGGTTGGCAACCCGCGCGTAGACCTTCACGGTGCCGTGGCCGTTGCGCAGCACGGCGCCTTCGTGCAGCTCGGGGACTTCCAGGGGGCCCTTGACCAGGTCCGGCAGGTTCGCCTGGAGCATCTCGTTGGTGACGGCGGACGCCAGGGTGGTGTTGCCGATCAGGCCGTCGCGCGCGCCGGCGGTCCGCAACGCCTGCCGGGCCGCGGCGCGCACCTCGGCGGCGCCGCGCAGGCCTTCGGTCGTCGCCGACGGCGGCAGCGCGCCGTGCCCGCCGTCCTGCCAGGTCTTCAGGTCGGCGTCGCCGAAGTTCTTGACGTTCGTCGCCGCCGCGTTGTGGTCCTTCAGCGCGGACCCGGTGGTGACCTTCTGGTCGTCGGCGGCCGCCCGGACGACGAGATCGGCGTCCTGCGAGGTGACCGGGAACGTCTTGTCGCCGCGGGTGACGACCAGCTCGAATTCCACCTTCGCGCGGTACCGCACCGAGGGGCCGCTCGAGGACGCCGTCTTCGACGTCGTCTTCGTGCCGGTCGCGGTCGTCTGGTCGGTCTTCGTGCGGGTCCCGGACACTCCCTTGTAGACACCGTCGTAGCCGCTGACCTTCGCGTGGCTGTCGGCGAACAGCCCGCGCCCGGCGCCGCGGAACTGGCCGCCGTAGGACGAACCGTGGCCCGCGGTCTCCTTGGCCGTCGCGGTCGCGCTGACGGCGTGGTCGATCTCGCTGCCGTCGTGCGCGACGTCCAGGAACTCGGTCTCGGTGATCCGTGCCTTGAGCAGTACCTGGTAGGTGTCGGTCGTGACGACACCCGGGTCGTGCAGCACCAGGGGCACGCCGCCGTCGAGCGCACCGTCCACAAGGGACGTCACGCTCTCCGGTGACGCCGCGTCCAGCATCCGCTGCAGGTTGTTCATCGAGTCGTCCAGCACGGATTTCGGCAGCAGCCGGTCGCCGGTCTTGCCGAGTGTCGCGCGCGCGTCGCGGATGAGTCCGCTCAGGTCCGGCGCGTCCTCGACGACGGCCGCGCCGAGCGCGCTGGACGTGCCGCCGACCAGCGCCGGCGCGGTGAGCGCGCCGGGCGCCGGGGTGCGCGGCTCGAGTGGCGGGAGCAGGCCCTGCTCGCGGGCCTGGTCTTCGGTCATCCGGACGAACACCGCGCCCGGCAGCTTGACGTCGGCCCCGGCGCGCGACTTGCCGCCGTTGACGACGCTCTCCTGCCGGGTCTCGGCGACGAGCCGCACGTCGGCGTCGTACCGCACGAGGACGGTCCGGCTGTCCGACGGCGCGCGGCGGACGTGGTCGACGTTCGCGCTCAGCTCGGCCGACGTGCCCTTCGTGCGGCTCCACGGGCTCCACTTGGCCGAGGTGTAGAGCTGCCCCTGGCCGTGCGGGTCGCTGCCGTCGGGCCGGATCGTCATGCCGAACTGGACGTTCGCCTCGACCGCCTGCTTGCGGGACTTCTCGTACCCCGCCTTGGCGCCGCCGGCGAACGTCGTGTCGCTGCCGCCCGCCTCGGACGTCATGATCAGCTTCGGGTTGCTCAGCCCGACGTTCATCCCGAGGCCGCCGACGCGGTCGGCGACCCGGCGTTCGTAGCGGAACCCGCCCGAGCGCGCGCCCTGGCGCAGGAAGCGCGGCAGGCCGGAGCGGAACGTCTGCGGCGAGAACATCCGGTCGATCCGCTTGCGCGCTTCCCCGCCGGGCAGGCCGAGGACGCCGTCACCGCCCGCGGCCCGGCCGAGCTGCCGGACCGCTTCGTCGCGCAGGGCTTCGGTGTTCGCGACGGCTTCGACGTGCAGGAACTTCGGCGCCGGCGGCCGGTCGGCTCCGAGCAGCGCGTCGAGCTCGGGCGCGGTCTCCAGGTCGACGGCCGAGGGTTCGCCGGGCGCGAACCGCGTCGGATCGGTCTTCGGCGCCGAGCCGTCGCTGACCCAGAGGTCGACCTGACCGGAGATCTTCGGCAGGCCGTCGCCGGTCTTGGCCACTGTGGACACACGGGGCGTCTGGCGGAACGGCGATCCGGGCGTCAGCTTCTTCACCCACGGGCGGTTCCGGGTGTGGCTGGTGATCTCGACCTCGAACTCGACGTCGTGCTCGAACACCTGCGCGTCCGGGCTGCCGCCGATACCCGTGGTCGTCGTGGCGGTCGGGCCGCCGGAGTTCTTCCACGTCGTGGTGTCGGAGTACTGCACCGGCGTGACGGTCGGGCTGATGCCGAGCGAAGTCAGCGGCGTCGTCTTCGGGATCATCATCCGGCCTTCGAGGCCGACGCTCCAGCCCTTCTCGGTCGTCGTGCTGCTGCTCAGCGTCGGCGACGTCGCGGTGCCGCCCTTGACCGACCGGCCGGTGGCCCGCCCGAGGTGGCGGCCCGGCGACAGCTTCGCCTTCACCGTGACGCTCAGGTACTCGTCGGTGAACAGGCCTCGCCGCTTCAGCTGAGTCGACACGCCCGGCCCGAGCAGATCGTCCATCCTGGATCGCAGCGCGGCCGGCGAGAAGTTCGCGGTGATCTTGCGGAGGTTGCCCAGGCGTTCGGCGGTGTCGGCGCCGGAGCCCTTCGAGACGTCGCGCTGGAACACGTCGAAGCGGGGCAGGAACTTCGCGAAGCCCGGGCGTTCCCGCAGGGTGTTCTCGATCTGGGCCTGGACCTTCGTCGCCGGGGTGAAGGTTCCCGCCCGGACGTGCCCGGCCGCCGCGGCCGCGGCCAGGTACGGCGGCTCGAACCGCTGCTCCCCCGGCGTGACCTTGTCGCGGGTGCCGTCCGGCACCGGCAGCCCCTGCGCTTTCGCTTCCGGCAGTCCCATGCGGACATACGCGGTGGCCGGCACGGTGACGGTCTCACCGCTCGATGTCGTCACCGCCAGGTCCACAGTCACCTTGTACAGCCCGATGTCGCCCTTGGCGTTCAGGTTCGTCTTGGCGGTGACGCTCGTGCCGCTCTGCGACGTCTGCGTGACCTTGGCCGACGCGCTCGCGCTGACCCCGGCGACCCCGCCGACGGCCCCGGGGATGTAGGCGCCGCCGCCGAAGATCCCGTTGATCTCGCCGCCGGACTTGGACGCGGCCGACGTGGTCCCACCGGCGACGGAGGAGTCCGTGAGCTTCAGTTCGGAGTCGCCGGGCACGGTGCCGAGCAGCTCGACGCCGGTCGGCTTCGCCCGCAGCTCGACGGCCTCCCGGTAGCTGCCGTGCGGGCTGGCCAGATCGTTCGACACCACGGGCGAGCCGGACAGCGCGGTGCCGAGCACCTGCCGCAGGCCACCGCTGCTGACGAAGTCGCGCAACGCGGTGCGGCCCGGTGCGCCGAACTTCGTCACCGAGGGGTGCAGCTTGCCGCTGACCTGGTCGAAGAAGGCCTGTTCGTCGAGGAGCACGGCTTCCGGGGCGAGGAACTCGACGCGCTCGGCCCAGTCGTCGCGCGGGGTCGTGTCCTTCGGTTCGTGCGACTCCAGTCCGGCGAGGTCGGTGGGCACCAGGAGACGGACGCTGCCGTCCACTTCGGACCCGGTCTGCCCGCCGGTCTGGGTGGTGACGGTGATCCGGTACTTCACCGGGACGTCGGCGTTCTGGAGGTCACCGGCCGAACGGATCACCCGCTGCTCGGTGCCGGTGCTGGTCGAGGTGTGCTCGATGGCGGGCGCCGCGAGCTGCGCCGACGCGCCGACCGAGGCGTAGGGCCCGGCCGGGAACAGCCAGAACACGGACGTGCCGAGGCTGCCCGTGGTGGTGTCGGCGTTCGGGTCGCCGTGCGTGGTCTCGTTCTTGTTGGTGACGTCGCCGGCCGCGGGCGTCGCGTCGGTGATCCGGTCCGCCGCGACCGAGCGCAGGTCCGGCTCGGCCTGGACGCGGACCTCGAACCACTTCTCCCCCACCCGCACCATCGACGCCTGGCCCGCGCCGAGGAACGACTCGAACCCCCCGCCCGTCAAAGAGCCGGTGATGGCGTCGACGCCCTCGGGCCGGCCGTCGGCCAGCGGGCTCAGCAGCTGCTCGATCCGCGTGCCGACCTCATCGGCACCGCGGACGTCGACCGGGGCGAGGGCGCCGAGGGCACGGCCGTCGCGCGCGTACTCCGGCAGCCGGGCCCGCAGCGGCCGGGTGTCCGGGGTGTCGTCGACCAGGACGTCGTCGCGGTGCGCCGGGTCCCAGCCGGCGATCAGGTGGTCGAAGAACTCGGCGCGTCGCGGCGCGTGCTGCCGCAGTGTGTCCGGGTCCATGAAGTAGTACTTGGCGGTTTCGGCCATGTCCTCGTGGACGTTGGTCGCGCCGTACTTGCTGATCGGGCGTTCGCCGTCGAAGGCCGGGTAGCCGTCGGCGTCCCAGTGTCCGGTGTGGACGTTGAACTCGGCCTGACTGCCCTTCAGCTCCTTGAAGATCCGCTCGGCGGCCTTGCCGGAGAGCTCGTTCTCGAGCCGGGTGAAGACGTCCGGGTTGGCTTGGGCCAGCTGGGTCACGAACTGCGAGCGGCGCGGCGCGCGTGTCGCGAATCCTTCCGGGTCCAGCAGGTGGGACTTCAGGGCGGCCTTGAAGTCGGCGACGTCGTCACGGATCTTCGGGTCGGCCGGCAGTTCGCCGCCGGAACTGCGGTGCGGCGAGCCGTCGGGATTCCAGCTGCCGACGTGCTTGCCGTAGTCGTCGAGGGCGTAGGACAGCAGACCGTGGGCGAGTTCGTGGGTGACCGTGCCCTCGATACCCCGGTGGCCACCGCCGAACTCCTTGTTGATCACGCCCATCGCGTAGAGGTTCACGGTCCCGTGCGAGGCGAGGTACTCCGCGCGAGCCGTCGGCGCGATCTGGCCGCGTTCGACACCGAACGACACCGCGGCGAAGTGCCGGACCTCCTGCTCGGCGTGCGCGCGGCTCGAGCTCGCCCGGCGCTCGCCGAGGATCGGCGCGTAGTGCTCGAGCGCGTCGTCGATCGCGCGGATCTCGTCGGCGCTGAACTCGCGGGGCTTGACGCGGGCCAGCACGGTCGGCTTGGCCTGCGGGTTCGTCTCGTGGACGGCGCGGACACCGCAGGCGGAGTCCCGATCGGTGCCGTCAGGTCCGGGATCGGTGTCCCCGACCAGCACGGTTCCGTCGTGCACGGCGTCGTCGAACAGTTTCGCCAGTTCCCGGTACTTCTGTTCGTACGGCGTCTTCCCGCCGTCGCGGGGCTCGTTCGAGTAGGCGAACCGGTGCTCACCCGGCACCGGGACGTGGTCGCCGTTTTCGACGGCGAGGCCGGTCAGCTTGTCGTAGCCGTCCTGGATCTCGCCGTTGGTGTCGTTGACGAACTTCGCCTGCTGGCTGTAGGAGGAGAAATCGGCTTGGTAGTACTGGTGGAACTCGCGGAACAGGTCGCGGACGTCGGACGCGTTCGGCGGCCGCCCGTCCGCGGTCTTCACGCGGTGGGCGAGGCTGTTGACGAAGGTGTGCACGTCCGTTGCGGACACTCCCATGTCGCGGAAGTAGAAGCCGAACGGGTCGGCGTCGACGAACGCGCGGGCGATCTCGAAGTCGCGCTTGTCCGCCCACAACCCTTCGTGGCGGTTCATGTGCCGGACGGCGCCGCGGTGCTCCGGCTCGCGGTCGTGACTGACCTGGGCGTCGCCGTACTGGTTCTTGGAGTTGACCTTGTCGGCGTCGTGGAACAGGATCGCCTTGGCGATCGCGTCCCGCGGCACGAACCGGCCCGCGTCCTGGTGGCCCTGGGTCAGTTTCAGGTACTGGTTGAGCACCATCTGGGCGTGCTCGCCGAAGGTGTTCGGCTTCGTCTGGCCCGGCGCGCGGTCCGGCCGGCCGTCGCTCTGCGGCTTGACGGTCTCGGCGAACTTGCGCGCCAAGGTGCCGTCGGAGTCCACATCGGACACCAGCTGGTCGACGATCTTCTTCGCGGAGTCCGGTTTCGGGTCGGCCAGGGCGTCTTGGATCGTCGAGGCCAGGTCGCGGCCCGCGGTCTGGTGCCGGGTGAACACGGCGGGGTCGTTCTTCTGGGTGTACCCCCGTGTGTGCTCGGCCTGCCAGCGGCCGAACTCGTTCGCGAACGGCGTCCCCGCGACGCCGTCGTCGGTCAGGTCGGTTTCGCGGGTGTCGAAGTCGGTCTTGATGCGGCGTTCGTCGGTGGCGAGGGCCGAGCCGATCTCCGCCTGGGTCGCGAAGTCGGGCAGCCGGTCCATGAAGGCGTCGGCGTCCTCGCGGCCGGCCGGGTCGAACCGGGCGTCCGCCAGCAGGTCCGGGTGGCGCACCTCGGGGCCGACGGCGTTCACGAGGGTCTTCCGGAAGCCCGGGTCGGCGAGCTTGCCCGCGCTCCTGCGGCTCAGCTCCTTGGCGAGCGCGTCGGCGACGTCGTTCTGCTTGGCCTGGAAGTGGGCGCGGAGGGCGTCGGCGTCGAGGCCGACCAGCGACGTCTTCGTGACCGGGTGCATCGCCTTCGGGACGACCTGGGCCTTGAGCTGCGCGGCGAAGACGTCCGGCGCGATGGTGACGCCCGGTTTGGCGAGCAGCTTCTTGAGGGCGGCGTTCTTGGCGAGGTCGTCGGTGATCCCCTTGGTGAAGGCTTCGCCGCGCGGTCCGCTGAGGTAGCCGCGCTTGCCCTTATTGAGCCCGTCGAGCTGGGTCCCGCGGGCGCCCTTGAGGGCGTCGAAGTGGTCGTGCACGGTCTGGTGGACGATCTTCGCGATGTCGGGTCCGAACGTCCCGGTGTCGCCCAGCTCGGCGGTCAGGCGATCGGTCACGGCCTTGGTGACGGCGTCCGCGGCCCGCGTCGCGATCTGCGGGTCGGCGGTCAGCCCGGCGCGGATGTTGTCGAGGGTGTCGCGCCGGGCGTCCGGGCCGGCTTCGGTGAGCACCTGGCTGGGGACCTGCAGGCTGTCCTTGACCTCGCCGAAGACGGTGTCCTTCAGCTCTTTCGCGCCCACCGGGACGCCGTCGGGGGCGTGCCGGCGGACGGCGGTGTCGATCGCGGCGCCGATCCCGTCGGAGAGCTGCCCGACGGTGGCGCGGCCGGGGCCGTGGGTGTTGAGGAAGACGTTCATGTCCTCGGTGCGGCGCGCTTTGCTGTCCGCGGCTTCCTTGACGGTGACGTCGGGAATGCTGTCGCCGGCCGGGGAGAAGAAGAGGTCGGGCGAGTTCTTCCAGGTGTGGTAGTGGTTTCCGAGCGTCCTGGCGAGACCCCGCAGCGCGGCGGGGTCGTTGCGGAAGTACTTGCGGCCGTCCGGCGTCCAGCTGAACCACGGGTCGTTCTCGCGGCCGAGCGCGGCGGAGTCGAAGTCCGGGCTGATGCCGAGCCGGTGGTAGAGGTCGGCCAGGTCCTCCTGGCGGCCCGCGACGTCGGGCATCTGCCGGTCGTGCCCGCCCGGGGTGTACGTGACGAGCGAGCCCTTGAGCGCGTCCTGCTGGAGCGCGTCGAAGTCCTTTCCGCGCAGGCCGAACTGGTTGGTGTCGCCGTTCTGGTCGACGTTCATCGAGAGGCTGTTGCCCTGCGACCGCGCTTCGACGGTGGCCTGGGTGCTGACCTTGGTGAACGTGCCGATCGGCACGAGGAACGAGCGCAGGACCGGCTGCATTCCGGGCTTGCGGTTGACGTCGTGCTCGTACTTCGCGGTCCACTGCAGAGCCCGCAGGGGCCGGCCGCCGCCGACCCAGAAGACTTTGGAACCTTCTTTGCCGTCGCCGCTGAACGGGTGAACGCCGCCGTCGGCGTCCTGGTGGACGTCCTTGAACTCCGAACCGCGCGCGGCCGGCGTCAGGATCGCGGTGTACAGCCGGACGTAGTGGTTTCCCTTGACCGTCTCGATCTCGAACTCGCCGCGGTGGACGACCTTGCGCCCTTCCCCGGTGCGCAGGACCGTGGAGCCGGGGTAGCTCACTTGTGGACGTCCGATGTGGACGTTCTCCTTGGTACCGAGGTAGGTCGGCTTGCCGTCCACTGTGGTGCGCAGGATGTGGACCGGACGGCCGGTCTCCGGGCCGTGACTGGTCCAGTTCCCCTTGCTGTCCAAGACGTGTACCTGGACGTCGGCGGCCTTGGCGAGGGCGTCGAGGTTCGTTTCGTCCTTGTTCGCGTCGAGCGCGTCGGTGATGCGCGCGTGCTCGTTGGGCGCGTTGTCGTTCAGGCTGGCGGCAACGGCCTCACGGAAGTTGCCGTGCGGCGTGTCCCCGCCGACGAGCACGGGATCCATGCCGTGCACACCGAGGACGGTGTGCTGCGGCGGCGGCAGGACACGCCGGTCGAGGACCTGGCCGGGATGCGGATCGTCGACCTGGACGGAGTTGACGGTGACGGGCGCCCGGGCCGGCGTGTGGTGCTTCGACGGCGCCGGAGTCGTTTCCGCCGTGGGAGGTTCGGGGCGCGGCGCGGGCGTGACGCCGGGGTCACCGAGATGGTGATCGCGGATCGGCGCGGTGTCCGAGATCTCCTGGATCTTGGCGAGGTTCTGATCGGTGAGCGTCGATTCGGTCCAGGCGTCCGGCCCCATCACGCCGGGCTGGTCGGCGCGGCGGAAGAGAAGCCGGTCGTCGTGGTAGCCCTCGCCGAGTCCGAGATAGTGCATGACCTCGTGGGTGAGACCGGTCTTGGCGTCGTGGACGTCCCAGTGCGTCTGATCGGTGGGCCTGCTTCCGTCCACTGTGGAGTCGTGAACGTCGACCGGCACGCCGCGGCTGTGGTCGCTCTGCCAGTCGCCGTCGACCAGCCCTTGTGGAGTCCGGACGTCGACGGTGACGTGCAGCTTGTCCCCGCCGGGCAGGTGGTTGTCCTGGTTGACGGTGGCGTCGAGGTGCCTCTGCAGGTCTTCGGCCAGCTGGGCGCGAGCTTCGGGCGTCACCGAGCCGGAGTTCGAGGTCAGGTCGAGCGGAACGGTGAAGTCCCGGACCCAGCCGCCGCCCTCGGTCTCGTAGCGGCGGACGTCGTAGCGGATCCGGATGATGACGCCGTCGAGTTCACCGTCTTTGAGGCCGTCGCCTTCGAACTGCCGCGCGATGGACTTGGCGGGATCAAAGCGCTCGGAGACCAGCCGCGCGGGCGGCGCGGTGTCCCGGCGGCGGGTGTCTGTTGTCTTCCCGGTCTCCGGTGTGGACAGTCCAGTGTGGACCTTGGGCGGCGCTTGGGCCGGGCTCTGGCGGCCGGTCAGCGCCGGCTTCTTGACGGCGTTCGTCGCCTGCGGATCGCTGTTCGTCCTGGTGACCCCGGGTTTCGCGCCGTCCTTGGCGGTCGCACCCGCTTCAGACGTGACAAAGCGGGGAGCGGAATCCGTCTTGATCGGCGGGGGCGGCACGACCGGACGGGGCCTCGCCGCGCCGGCACCGCTCTTGCTCGGCCCGGTCGCCGCCCCGGGACCTGCCTCGTTCGGCCCGGTTCCGGTCTCCGACCGGAGACCACCCTTGGCCGGCGCAGTCCCGGTCACCGCCCCGCCCGGCTCAGTCCCAATGGCCAGCCCGGTCCCGGTCACCGCCCCACCCGGCTCAGCCCCGAAGGCCGGCTCGGGAACAGGCTTGGCACTTCCCATCTCCGTGGCCGGGTTGACCCCGGTCTTGGCCGATCCAGTCGCCGCGGGGCCGGCGTTCACCGTTCCATGCCCCGTGACCGGCCGGGCATCGCCCTTGCCCGGTCCTGTGCCCGTGGTCGCCTCGGAGCTGACCTTCGCAGTTCCATTCCCGGTGACCGGCCGGGCGTCGGCCTTAACCGGTCCGGTACCAGCAGTCGCCTCGGCACCGACCATCGCCGTTCCATTCCCGGTGACCGGCCGGGCGTCGGCCTTAACCGGTCCGGTACCAGCAGTCGCCTCGGCACCGACCATCGCCGTTCCATTCCCGGTGACCGGCCGGGCATCGTCCCTACCTAGTCCAGTGCCGGTGGTCGGCTCGGCGCCGACCTTCGCCGTTCCATTTCCGCTGACCGGCCGGGCGTCGGCCTTAACCGGTCCGGTACCAGCAGTCGCCTCGACGCCGACCTTCGCCGTTCCATTCCCGGCGGGCGGCTGGGCGTCGGCCTTAACCGGTCCGGTGCCAGTAGTCGACTCGGGTTTGACCGGCCCGGCGGCCGCCATCGGATGCGCATCGACCTTCGCCGGTCCATGACCTGTTGATGGATCGGGGCTGCCCTTGGCCGGCCCGGTTCCCGTAGCCGGCTCGGGACTCGTCTGGGCCGTCCCAGACCCGGGACCGACCTTGGCAGCTCCGGTGTCGGGGGTCGGGTGGGCGTCGGCCGTGGGAGCGCCGTCGGTTCCCGGTCCCGTGTTCGGTTGGGGGCTGGTTGTGGGGCTCAGCGTCGGCGAGCCTGCCGCAGTCACCCCGCCGACGCTTCCCGCCACCGGCGGCGGCGCGGGCGTGGAGGCCTGAGTGTCCGGCTGGGTGAATCCCGACAGTCCGCTTTCGGTGGTGTTCGGGCGCCCGTTCGGGCCGGGTGCGGGATTGCCACCCGCGGTGTTGTTCGCCCCGGTTCCGGGTGAGCCGGCTCCCGGCGGATTTGAGGGAGTGCTGAGACCGTTGTTCCCCGGGCTGCCCGTGACGTAGGAGTTCGCGCCAGTGCCACTCGTACCCAGTCCAGTATCCGGAGCGCTAAAACTCGAACTGCCGGTGACCGACGGGTTCGTGCCTGCGCCGTTCGCACCCGGGCCGGTACCTGGAGCGGTGATACCCGAGTTACCAGGGGCGGGGGTAGTGGTGGTGTCGGATCCCGACGGGCTCGTTCCAGTGCCGGCGGACGTGCCTGGCCCCATGGCACCCGGGTTGGTGGCGGTCTGCGGTGCCGTGCTCGAAGTGCCGTTCTGGTCTTGCGAACCGTTGCTTGGGGCTTCGACGGGCGTCACCGCGCTGGAGCCGTTCGGGCCTAGGCCGGACGGGTTGCCCGGAGTGGTGCCCAAGTTCGCCGGACTGTTTGTGCTGGTGCCCGTGTTCTGGCCGGCACCGGTTGCTTGGCCCGCTGAGCCATTGCCCGTCGTACCGGGACCTTGGCTCGCCGGACTGGTGCCCGCGGTGCCGGTGCCCGGTCCTTGACTCCCGGTGGAGGCTGATCCTGAACCGCCCGCGGGGCCCGAGGACGGTGCGGTCGCACCCTGCTCGACCGCACCCTCCGTGCCCGGGCCGGGACCGCCCGGCGCCGACGGGCCGGAGCCCACCACTCCGGTCGAGCCGGCGCCGCCCGTCGAGGTGCCGGAACCGGACGAGCCCACACCCCCGGACGGCCCGGAACCGCTCGCCACGGCACCGGCGCCCGTCGAGCCCGTTCCGGTTCCCACACCCGAACCACTCGAGCCGACGCTGGCACCGGACCCGCCCGCACCTTGGCCAGTACCGGCAGAGCCGGACCCACTTGGACCGGACCCGGTTCCACCCGCACCAAACTGGCCGGAGTTGGCAACCCCACTCGCGCCGGACTGACCAGAACCCTCGCCGGCCATACCGGACTGACCAGGCCCCACGCCGGTCGAACCTGGCTGACCAGAACCCGCGCCGATCCCGCCCGAACCGGCGCCGGCGCCAACCCCACCGGAACCGGACTGACCGGAACCGGAGCCGACGGTTGCACCCGAGCCTGCCCCGTTCGAATCGGCGCCTGTTCCGCCAAGACCGGACGTACCGGGTCCGACACCCGCACCCGTACCTGCCCCGGAGCCGGATCCGCCCGAACCGGCGCCTGCTCCGCTCGAACCAGACCCGCCGGAACCGTTATCGGCTCCCGGACCGGAACCAGTCCCGCTCGAAGGAGGCGCACCCGTCCCGGCCGAACCCGTCCCCACTCCGCCGGTACCAGGCGCGCCCGAGCCGGACCCACCGGTTCCGGCACCCGTCCCCCCAGTAGCCGGGCCACCGGCACCAACCGAACCCGCGCCGTTCCCGGAACCGGCTCCCGACCCGCCCGAACCGGAGCCGCCCGTCCCGGACCCTGCCCCGCCCAGACCCGGGCCACCCGTCCCCGGACCCGCCCCGCCCGAACCCGGACCACCCGCCGCAGAACCCGCTCCGCCGGAACCCAGACCGCCCGTCCCGGAACCCGCTCCGCCGGAACCATGACCAGCCGAACCCGAACCACCGCTCCCGGAGCCGGCACCCCCGGAGCCCGGCGCCGGGGGTGCGTCGATGGGCCCGATGTTCCCCCTGTCGAACTCCACGTCCCCGACGTCCTTGGGCCCGGCACCTTCAGCCCCCGGCCCACCACCGGTCAGCTTGTCGTGCAACGACTCCCCGGCGTGGTGCGCACCGTGCGTCGCCGCGCCGCTCAGGCCTCCGTTCAGCGCTCCCCAGCCCAGGCTGTCCAGATCGCCGCCGAAGGCCGCGGCTCCGGTGAGGCCGACCACCACCTCCGTCGCCGCCTCGATGCCCGATTCGCCCCAGACGTTCTTCGAGAACTTCGTGCCGAACTTGCCGTCGACCTTGCCGAGACCGTTGCCCGCCACGTGCGCGAACGCGCCGCCGACCGCGCCCAGGGCCGCCGACTGGCCGATGGACTTCCAGTCGAATCCGTGGCGATTGCCCTGCGCTATCTGGATGAACTGCGCCAGCATGTCTTCCGCGACCTCTTCGGCCGCCTCCTGCGCGGCCTCCCGCGCGATCCTGGCCAGCAGGCTCGTCAGGCGCTGCACGAGCGTGCGCTGCACCGTTACCACCGCGGTCCGGCCGGCGGCCATGATCTCCGGGACCAGCGGTGCGGTGAACGGGTTTGTCAACGCCCACAGCACTTCCGCGGCCGTCACGGCGATCGAGATCAGCATGCCGTACTTGGCGTTCTCGACGTTCAGCGCCTGCTCCCGCAACGACGCCGCCTGCGCCCGAGCACGCTGGACGTAGTCCGCGCCCAGCGTGCTCAAATTGCGCGAGAAGTCCGAAAAATTGTGCTGGACGTCGCCACCGACGTTCGCCGTCACGTGCTGCGACAGCTGGTTGAAACCCTGGCCCGCCGCCGCGATGTCGCGCGCGACCTGGTCCCACTCCGCGGCCAGCTCGCGGAGCTTGTCCTCGTCGCCCTGCGGCCAGGCGTCACCCGCGATGATGTAGAAGATCCAGTTCAGGCTGGGATCCACCATCAGGCTCATCGCGAGTAACCTCCCCGGACTACGAAGAAGCCGGCGGCTTCGAGACGTCTTCCTGCAGCTGCAGGAAGTTCTTCTGCAGGTCGCGCGCCATGTCGAACGCGCCCTGATCGGCCTCGCGGAACGAGCCGGCCATGTCGTGGATCGCGTCGGACGTGCCGTCGACGGCCTTCGCCCACAGCCGGACGCCGTCGCGGATCTCGGCGACGGCTTTCATGTGGGTCTGGGCGAACGCGTTGCCGTTCTTGTCGTGGCCCGCGGCCTCGGAGACGCGCCCGGAACTGCCCAGCGCCTGGATGCGCTGAACCAGCGCCTCCAGCTCCGTCGCCTTCTCGCGGTAGCCGTTGCGGCCGGTGTCGAGCCCGTCGGCGTCCACGAAGAACTGATCAGTCATCCTCGGTCCCTCCTTCGAAACCCGGCACGCGGGCGGCGAACAACGCTTCGACGTCGACCTTCCCGGCCATCAGGTCCCGCGCGGAAAACCCCGGCGGCAGCATCGGCGCGAGCTCCTCGGCCGACGCGTCGATCGCCTGCTGCCGCGCCTGCGCGATGGTCCGGACGATCACCCCGGCCAGCTCGGCCGGCGCCATCCGCTTGTACGCGCTGGTCGGGAACGCCAGCTCGGTGACCTCACCGGTGCGGCCGACGGTCGCGGTCACCTCGCGGCGCGCGGACGTCGCCGTGCCGGTGGCCTCGTCGATCCGTTCCTTGGCTGCGGTCAGGTTTTCGCGCTGCCGCTGGTACGCGCCGAGCGCGTCCTCCAGCATCTTCTCGTAAGGCGATGCCATGACTCCTCCTTCAGCCGACCGAAGCCAGTCCCTGCCCGAGCGCCAGTGGTTCGACGTCCGGCGGGCGGACGCCGCGCAGGTCCGCGGCGGCCAGCGTGCGCGACGCCGCCGTGGCCGACAGCGTGCGGGCGAGTTCGTGCGCGGCGTGCACGGTCCGTTCCGACGCTGCCGCCAGCTCGTGCGCGAGCGCGTCGCGGACGTCGTCCGGGACCTCGTGACCACCGCGGACCAGCAGCCGCACGGCGATCTCGCCGAGTTCGTCCACTGTGTACTCCCCCAGCTCCCAGACCGCCGGGAACCGGTCGCGCAGTGACGGCACCAGCCCGGCCAGCGTCCGGACCCGCCGCGGCTCGCCGGTCAGCACGACGACCGGGTCCGCGGGCCGCCGCCCGACGGCTTCCGCCAGTGCCTCGAGAACTTCGTGACCGGGAGTGTGCACACTGGACTCCCAGTCGCCGTCCAGGTCGAGCACGAGGACACCGCCGCTCGCGTCGTCCAGCGCGGTGCGCACCAGGTGCTCGGCCTGTCCCGGCCAGCGCGGCATCAGATCCTCCGCGACGGACCGGCGGACGAGTTGCCCGACGCCGACGAGGCCCAGTTCGGCGAGACCGCGCGCGTACAGCCGCGCGAACTCCGCCCGGCCCGAGCCGCGCTCGCCGCTGAGCACGACGTTGGCCTCCTGGCCGAGTGGCTGCCGGCCGTGCTTGAGCCCGCCGAGCCGGACCAGCAGGCGTTCCGCGTGTTCCCGCACGGCTTTCTGGCCGACGAGCTTGCGCAGCCGGTGCACGCTGTCCGCCGCGCCGACGGCCGCGGCCGGGTCGGTGCCGACGGACACCGCCGCCTGGGCCGCCGCGGGCAGGTTCGCCAGTTCGGCGCGCAGGTCCTCGGCCGTCAGCCGGTTGAGCTCGGAGTCCTTCGACGGCGGCTGCAGCGCGAGGCGCGACGCCTGGTTGTTCACCATGGCCTCGAACAGCTTCCGCGCGACGCGGCCGTTGCCGAACGTCGAGTTCTTCGGCACCCGCTCGAAGTACTCGCGCAGCGTCGTCAGCGCGTCGTCGGTCAGCTCGTAGTAGTGCTTGCGGGTCAGGCCGAGCGTGATGGTGACCAGCTCGTCGACGCTGTAGTTCGGGAATTCGATGGTCCGTGTGAACCGCGAGGCCAGACCCGGGTTGGACTCGAGGAACACGTCCATCTGCTCGGAGTAGCCGGCGACGATCACGACGAGCGAGTCGCGCTGGTCCTCCATGATCTTCATCAGCGCGTCGATGGCTTCCTGGCCGAAGTCCGGCCCGGAGCCGCCGGAACCCGCCGACAGCGTGTACGCCTCGTCGATGAACAGCACCCCGCCGATGGCCTTCTCGACGACCTCGGTCGTCTTGATCGCCGTCGAGCCGATGTACTGGCCGACGAGGTCCTGCCGCGCGACCTCGACCATGTGCCCCTTGGACAGGATGCCCAGCTCGGCCAGGACCGTGCCGTAGAGCCGCGCGACCGTCGTCTTGCCGGTACCGGGCGGGCCCGCGAAGACGAGGTGCCGGCTCATCGGCGGCATCGGCAGCCCCATCCGCTCCCGCATCTGGGACATCCGGATGAGGTTGATCAGCCCGGTGACTTCCTTCTTCACCCCGGCCAGGCCGACCAGTGACTCCAGCTCGCCGAGCGGGCCGTCGAGCACTTCACCCGCGGCGTCGCTCGTGCCCGGTTCGACGGATTCCGCTTGCGGCAGCTCGCGAACGGGTTCGCTCGCCGCACCGTCCACTTCGCACTCGGTGAGCGTCACGTTCGCGCCGTCGTCGGACGAGACGCCGTTGTGCACCCGACAGCGTGACGCGGTGAGCGTGCCACCGGCCTTGACGACGATTTCGTCGGCGATCTCGCAGTCTTGCAGCTCGGCCGTACCGGTGACGCGGACCCCGCTCCCCCGCACGTGGAGGTCGGTGCCGGTCAACCAGGACGATTCGGTGACCTCGACGGCGAGCTCACGTCCGGTCTCGACGGACGCGTCCGTCAGGTCCAATCGCGACTGTCCGGAAAGGACGATGCCGTGGCCTGCGAGGCGCAGCCCCGCGATCCGGACACTCGCGTCGGCGGTGACGAGCACACCGGTCTGCGTCGCGCGGCGGATCGTCGCACGCTCGAAGTTCGGCGTCGCATCGCCGTCGGCCAGGATCAGGACCGGCGAGTCCTCGAAGGTGCAGTCCACGAAATGCGGCGACGCGTTGCCGGTGACCTGCACGGCGTTGCGTTCCGCGCCGGCGAACACGCATTCGCGCAGTACCGGCGCGGCGGACGCGGCGACGTGCACGGCCTGCATCGGTGCGGACAGGAACCGGGAGTCCACAACGGACACCCGGCCTTCGCTGGTCAGGTATAGGTCGACGTTCGCGCTGTCGCGCACGGTCAGGCCGGTGATGGTGGCGCGGCCCTGCTGCTCCACGACCATGGCGGGCTTCTCGGCGCCGGTGATCTCGCACTGCTCGACCACCGCGACGGCCTCGCCGTTCACGCAGACACCGTTGCCTTTCGGCTGCCGCACCGCGCACCGGCGCAACACCACGGACCCGACCTCCGCGACGACGACACCGGATGAGGCAGTACCGGTGATCTCGGTGTCCTCGATGGTGCTCTGCGACGGCGACGCGACGACGATCCCGGCGCCGGCGGCGCTGGTGACGGCGCAGCCGCGCAGGGCCAGGGAGCCTTGGAGGCGCGCGAGGAGCGTCGCCCAGGAGGCGCCGGTGACCCGGCAGCCGTCGAGGGCGGCCTCGCCGCGCACGACGTCGACCGCGACGAGCTTGTCGTCCTGCCCGGTAAGGGTGAAGCCGCGCAGCTGGACGGCTTCGGCGTTGGCCACGAGCACGCTGCCTTCACGCGCGACGATCTCGACGTCACCCTCCGCGACCAGTGAAACCATGCGGTCGACGACGAGGTTCTCCTCGTAGCGTCCGGAGTGGACGGTGATCGTGGCGCCCGGCTGGGCCTGCGCGAGCGCGGCGCCGATCGTGGGGTAGGCGCCTTCGCCGCCGACCGTGAGTACCTGTCGGTTCATCAGTTCCGCCTCTCCCTCACACCAGACCCGGCACGACGCCGAACCGCCCGGCGGCCGCCGGGTCGACCGGTTCGCGGCCGTCCGTCTCGGCCCACACCTCGAGTTCGCGCCGCAGCGACTCGAGCGCCAGTTCGTCGAGCGAGATCCGGTCGGCGGCGACCTTGCCGGTCTCGTCCACCTCGCTCACGGTCAGTTCCCGCAGCAGCACGAGCCCGCGCTTCGTTTCGGCCGGCTCGGTGACCTCGAGGACCTTGAAGCTGGTCCCGGGCACGAACAGCGCCCGGTTCGCCACACCACCTTCGCCCGGCTCCAGAAGCTTCGTCCGGCGGGCGGTGACCGACCAGACGAGGATGTCCGTGTCACCGTCCGATGTGGACATCGGCGTGGTCAGCGCGTGCAGGAAACCCCACTCGGTAAGCACTTTCCGGGTCCGGTAGAGCGCCCACTGCCCGGCGGACGGGCTGGTCGCGAAGGTCGCGGGCCCCCGGTGCGACGGAAGCCGCCCGAGCCCGGCGACGACACACCGTGCGATCGGGACGTGCGGCCCGTTGCGCCCGGCCCGCAACCCGGCGTCGATGGCGGCGCCCTTGGCCGAGAGGTAGAGCTGCACGGCAACGGCATCGGTCAGCACATCGGCCGACGACGCGGCGAGCGCGCCCTGGAAGCCGGGGTGCTCGGACAGGATCCGCGCGGCGGCGTTGGACATGAGGCCGTACTCGGCGCCGAGGGACTTGCGGAGCCACTCACGTTCCTTGTCGACGCCCCGCTTGGGAAGGAGGGCGGTCGCCTCGGCGGCGGGAGTGGGCTGGAGCCGGGCTGGGTTGGTACCGCCGTCCGCGACCTCGAGGGGCGAAGCCGCGGACGGCGGGGTCTGGGGGGCGTTCGTTTCCGCGCCGCGCGGGGCAGGCTCGCCCGGGTTGCCTGTGCGGGTGGTGCCGCCGAGGACCCCGGCGGGCGGAGTGGCCGGGGCGATGGTGCCACTGGTCGGTCCACCCAGGACGCCCGCGGCCGGAGGAGCCGCGGGACCCGTGGCTGTGCCGGGTCCGCCCGGAGTTTGGGCGGCGGGAAGATCCGTGGCCGGGCCGCCGACGACTCCGGCGGGCGGCGGCAGGTTCACGGGTCCGGCCGAGACCATGGGCCCGGCCGCGGCCTCGCGGAGACCGGCGGGAGGAACCGCCGGCGGCGGGAGGGGTGCGGGCTCGGTGGCGGCCGGTGGGATGACCTCGGCCGGGGCCTCGGGTTGCGGGTCGAGCGCAGCGGTGGCCGGGCTGTCCGCCTCGGCGACCGGAACCGCCGATGGCGGGGTCGCCGGACCCGCGGAAGGACCAGCCGCCCCTGCGGACGGTCGGGTCGCCAGACCGGTTGCCCAACCGACCGGTGAACCGGCAGTGCCGGTCGCCGGACCATCAGCATCCGTGGGCGGGACGACCGGCGGCGTGGTCAGGTCGCGGGAAGAGCCGGTCGCCGCACGGTCAACACCTGCGGCTCGAGCCGCAGGCGCGGCGGCCGGGTCGGCGGAAGCGTCGATCACCGAGCCGATCACCGGTCCCTCCACACCGGCCGGCCGAACTGCCCGGGGCGGAGTAGCCGGGCCTGCGGGAGCGGCGGTCACCGGGCCGTCCACGCCCACTGGCGGGGCCGCCGGGCCGCGCGAAGCAAACGACAAATCCGACCTCGCCGCACCGCCGACACCAGCAGCGGCGCCGGTCGCAGAACCAGCGGAGCCGATCACGGGGCCATCCACGCCGACCGGCAGAACCGCCGGAGGCAGGGCCGCCGGACCACGCGAAGCAAACGACAAATCCGACTCCGCCGCACCGCCGACACCAGCAGCGGCGCCGGTCGCAGAACCAGCGGAGCCGATCACGGGGCCATCCACGCCGACCGGCAGAACCGCCGGAGGCAGGGCCGCCGGACCACGCGACGCGAACGACAAATCCGACTCCGCCGCACCGCCGACACCAGCAGCAGCGCCGACCGCAGGAGCGGCGGTCACGGGGCCATCCACGCCGACCGGCGGAACCGCCGGGCCACGGGACGCGAGTGATGAGTGCGGCTTTGCGGCACCGGCTGTCGAAGCAGCGTCTTCGGGTTTCGCGGCGTCGGTCGTCGAGCCGGTCATGCCTGCGGGCGGGGGCGGCAGGATGACCGGGCCACCGGAGACCGCGCTCTGCTCCGCGGCGGGAGCTGGGCCACCAGCGGCCGCCGACGGGCGTGCAGGAGGCTTGACCGACTCCGTGGCCCGCTCCTCCGACCCCAGGGCCGGCATCCGTGGCGGGGCGGCCGTCGTGATGGTTACCGGAGCCAGGGATGCCGCGATCACCGCACCCGGGTCCAGACGCTCCGAGATGCTCAGCAGCGGCGCCTCCGCCGGCGCCGTGCCGCCCACCCTGGCCGGGGCCGCCGCTGGGGGGACTGCCCGTGCCGGGGCGGCGGCCGGTGGGGCGGCCTCGATCTCTGCCAGTGCCCGGCGCGGGATCGTCGTCCGGGCGCGCTCCGCAAGGAGGGCCGCCGCGGGGAGGATGCGGCTGATGCGGCGGGTGTGCTCGTCCAGCCTGGCCAGGACGTCCTCCGCCAGCAGGCGCATGCGCTCGACCGCGTCCGCGCCCTCCTCCGGGACGTCGTACGTCAGGTTGTGGACCGACGTGTCCAGGGTGACCTCGCGCAACGCCTCCACCGTCGGGCCGGCCGACGGCGGACGCAGCAGCAGGCCCGACTGGACGACCTCCAGCACCGCGTCCGGCGAGTACCAGTAGACCGCGGGCTCGATCTCCTTCAAACCCTCGATCGGCAGGCGGTGGTCCAGCATCCGGGGCATCGGCTGCTGCGGGACGTACGCCAGCTCGCGGGCGAACGTCGCCCAGCCGAGGCCGCCGTCGTAGAGGACCGTCCAGACGTCGAGGTCGTGCGGGGTGCCGATCGGGAGTCCACTGTAGAACCCGACTTCGCGGCCCAGCAGGTCGGCGAGGGCCTGGCCCAGGGTCGTGCCGGACGGCACGGACATCGGGCCGTACTGGACGAAACGGGCCTTGTGCCGCACCGGTTCCGGCAGGCGCATCCAGAGGCGGGCCGCGTCGTCCATCGTCAAGGGCGGGCAACCCGGGCAGCCCAGGACGATCGTCATCGTGTCCGGCAACGCCGGCAGCCCGCGGATCAACGCCGAGCGATGGTAGCCGAGCTGGCGGTCGAAGCCGACCGGGCGGATCCACAAGCCGCCGGGCAGCGGCTCGGCCACGCCGCGGGAGCTGGTCGACGTCAGTTCCGCGGTGACGCCCGAATCCCACGAGGGACGCGGGAAGCGCTTCGCCTCCCACTTCGGCGGACGGCCGGGCTGGAACCGGACCCAGCCGCTGCCACGTCCACTGTGGACGAACAGGGCACCGCCCGCGCTCGGGATCACCGAACCGTCCGGGGCCAGCACCGGACGGCCGATGCGCTCGGCCAGCCACTGGCCCGCCAGCGCCGATGTCTCCCGCGAGCGCCCGCCGATGACGAGACGCACTCCGCGACGACGTCGCGGCAGAGCCTTCGCCACCGACTCCCACAGGGAGATCGGCGAGTCCACCGGCAGGTCGACGACGACGAGGTCGTGTTCGGTGTCGGCCGCGACGCCCAGGGCGAGCGCCTGCGCCTCCTCCGTCATCCCGGCGGCCGGGTGGACGACCAGGGCGTTGCCGACCGTCTGGCGACCGAGGTCGGTTTCCGGGCCGCCGCGGCGGCGCACCAGCGAGAGATCCATGGTGACGCTCCTTTCAGGCTCGGCGGACCGGGGGCGGCGTCGCCTGGACGGCGTGCCCGGTGTGGTGGGCGATCAGGCCGAAGACGAAGAACCCCAGCACGATCAGCACCGCCAGCGCGGCACCGACCAGCAGGCCGGTCCAGGTGCGCTTGGCGGGCACGTCGAGGTGGCTCGCGTCGCCGAGCACGAGCGCCGACGTCATCCGCCCGATGAGGAACGAATACGCCTCGACGTGGTCCTTTTGCGTCTGCACCATCTCTCAAAGCACCCCGTCCGTGTTCATGCCGTGAGACCGACGGCCCAGGCGTACGTCCCGAACAGCTGCAGCAGGATCGGCAGGATCGCGACGGCGCTCAACGTCTCCAGCCAGTTGGCCAGGTGGCCCCAGATCGGCAGCAGCCGTCGCGGTGGGGGCCGCAGCATGGCCAGCACCAGCAGGAAGAACACCAGCACGACCCCGGCCGCCGACGCGCCGCGCCAGTCCGGGGTGAGCGGTTCGATCAGCGAGAACGCCAGCAGCACCAAGCCGAGCGCGCCGGCGACGGAGAGGGGCACCCGCTGCCACGCGCCGAGCAGGCTGCGCGAGCGCATCAGCACGGCCGCCGCGAGCAGTCCGGCCAGGATGCCGGGGAACAGGCCTTGGCCGACCAGGAAAGGGAACGAGCACGCGAAAACCACGGCCGACGTGACGCAGGCGATCGTGAGGTAGCCATCGGCGTACGCGGTCTGCGCGACCATTTTCTCCGCCGGCGCGGGCTCGATGTCGTACTGCAGCTCGTCGGCCGTGCGGGGCAGCTGCGGGCCTCGGATGCGCGCGAACCGGATGCCGATCCGGGGCGCGAACACCAGCAGTCCGATGAGGACGGCCGACACCAGGGCGGCCGACTGCACCGGCGAGAACTCCGGGCCGTAGTGCAGCCACAGCGTCACCGCGCCGGCCGCGGCGGTGGCCACGACCGTGCCGAACGGGACGAACGGCGTGACCGGCGCCCACGCCGCGCGGCCGCCGAGCATCAGGCCGCCCGCCAAACCGAAAGCGAGGCAACCGGACAGCAGCGGCGCGGTCTGGAGGTCGAACGCCGGGCCGAGGCCCGCGACGGCGACCGCGCCCGCCACGAACGCGAACCCGCAGCCGCCCAGGCCGAGCAGCGTGATCAACGCCGTGTCCTCGGACCGGACGCCCGAGCCGACGGCCGCGACCAGCAGGCCCAGCGCCACGACCGCGCAGCCGATGGCGGACAGGCCCGTTGCGCCCGGGTAGAGCAGGACGCGGGCCAGCACCAGCAGGCCCGCGATGGCGAAGCCGAGGAACAGGAACCGGTTGAACTCCGGCTTCCAGCGCCCGGACTGGCGGCTGACGGCGGTGGCCATGCCGTCGGCGATGTCGTCGAAGTCCAGTTCCGGCAACGGATCGAGACGAGGGCGGAGGTGGAACTCCTCCCCCTCCTTCCAGTCCAGCGACTCCGGCGTGCCCGCCGGGTCGAGCGGCGCCTCGCCGAGGCGCTGCAGGACCCACGAGTCGCCGAGGTCCTCGTGGCCGCCGGTGTGCCGCAGCAGCACCGGCAGCAGGCTCGTCACCGGGACACCCATCGGCACGGCCAGGTCGGCGCGTCCCTGCGGGCCGTGCACGGTGATCCGGCACAGCTCGCCCTGCTGCATGGCGGTCAACGTCCGCTCCCTTCGAGAGTGCCGAATGTGCTGCCGACGAGCTGCTGGTCGGGCCCGGGCACGAAGCCGGTCTGGACGAGCTTCACGCCACGGCGGGTGACGACCTGGGCACGCCCGGCCGGCAGCTTGCGCGGCGCGGCCTCGCCCAGGAACTTGCCTTCTTCCTTGGGGTAGGAGAAGACGACGCCGGGGCTGCCCAGCTCCCACATCCGGCGGATCACCGGGTCGCTCAGCGCCCGCATCGCGCCGGACGTGCTGCGCGCGACGATCAGGTGCATGCCGATGTAGGCGCCCTGCGCGAGCAGCGACAGCAGCGGCTCGAGCGGCGAGCCCATGCCGCCGGTGAGCAGCTGGTAGTCGTCGACGACGAGGAACAGCCGGGGCCCGGTCCACCAGTCGCGGCGCTTGAGCCGGTCGGCGGTGACGCTCTGGTCCGGCACCCGCGGCGAGAGCGAAACTCCCGTCTGGGTCGCCAGTTCCTGCAACGCCTCGGTGGTCGTCGCGTAGCCGACGCGGTAGGCCTCGGGGACTTCGGCGTCGAGCTGGCGGCTCGGGTCGGCGAGCACGATCTTCGCCTCGCCCGGCCCGTAGCGCGCCAGCACCGAGCGCAGCACCAGCCGCAGCATGTTGGTCTTGCCGGTCTCGTTGTCGCCGAACACCAGCAGGTGCGGCGTGGCGCGGAAGTCGTGCCACACCGGCAGCAGCCGCTGCTCGTCCTGGCCCAGGGCCAGCCGCAGGTCGCCGTCGGGGCGGGGCAGCTCGGACAGCGGCAACGTCGAGGGCAGCAGCCGCACGGCCGGCGCGCGGCGGCCCGGCCAGAACGTGTGCACCTCTTCGGCGACGGCCTTGGTCGCCGCGGCGAGGTCGCCGGTGGCCGCGCTGCCGTCCATCCGGGGCAGGCCCGCGAGGAAGTGCAGACCGTCCGGGGTCAGACCGCGGCCCGGCTGGCTCGGCACGGTCTTCGCCTTGCGCGAGCCGATCTCCGACTCCATCGGGTCGCCGAGGCGCAGCTCGAACCGGGTCTGCAGCAGGTCGCGCAGGTACGGCCGGATCTCCGACCAGCGCGTCGACGCGACCACGACGTGGATGCCGAACGACAGGCCGCGCGAAGCCAGCTCGCCGATCTTCTGCTCCAGCTCGGAGTAGTCGTTCTTGAGCGAGAACCAGCCGTCGACGACCAGGAAGACGTCGCCGAACGGGTCCTCGACCTGGCCGCGGCGGCGCAGCTGCCGGTAGACATCCATCGACTCGACGCCGCGTTCGGAGAAGATGTTCTCGCGGTGCTCCATGATCTGCGAGATCTCTTCGATGGTCCGCACGACGCGGTCGCGCTCGAGGCGCGTGGCGACCGAGCCGACGTGCGGCAGGCCGCTGATCGACATGATCCCGCCGCCGCCGAAGTCGAGGCCGTAGAACTGGACCTCCTCCGGGGTGTGCGTCATGGCCAGGGCCAGCACCAGGGTCCGCAGCAGCGTCGACTTGCCGGTCTGCGGGCCGCCGACGACCGCGACGTGGCCGGCCGCGCCGGACAGGTCCGCCGTCAGCAGCTCACGGACCTGTTCGAACGGCCGGTCGATCATGCCCAGCGGCACACGCAGGCGGCCGCACTGGGCCGGGTCCTGCACAGTCATGCCGCGGACGGCGTCCGGCAGCACGCCCGGCAGCAGCGCGTCCAGGCTGGGCGATTCGGCCAGCGGCGGCAGCCACACCTGACGCGCCGCCGGACCCGCGCCGGTGAGCCGCTCGACGAAGGCGTCCGCCAGGGTCGGCCCGCTCGGCGCGGTTTCGAGGATTTCCTGGGCGGTCTTCGCATCGGCCGCGAGGTCCGGCTCGTCGTCGCGGACGATGAACCGGGTCGGCCGGGTCCGGGTGAAGAACGGGACGACCTCGGCCCCCGCGCGGGCGACGTCGCCCGCGCCGTCGCCGCTGCCGGCCGGGACCGGGCCGGAGACGTAGGCGGCCTTGAAGCGCACCAGGTTCGTGGTGTCGATCTTGAGGTAGCCGTTGCCCGGTTCGGACGGCAGCTCGTACGCGCTGCCGACGCCGATGACGCTGCGGGACTCCATCGAGGAGAACGTCCGCAGCGCGATCCGGTACGACAGGTGGCCTTCGACGCGGTGGATGCGGCCTTCGTCCAGCCGCTGCGAGGCGAGCAGCAGGTGGACGCCGAGGCTGCGGCCCAGCCGGCCGACCGAGACGAACAGCTCCATGAACTCCGGCTTCGCGCTCAGCAGCTCGGAGAACTCGTCCACCACCAGGAAGAGCGTCGGCATCGGCGGCAGCTGCTCGCCGGCCGCGCGGGCCTTCTCGTACTCGAACAGCGACGGGTGGCCGCTCGCGCGCAGCTGCTCCTGGCGGCGCACCATCTCGCCGTTGAGCGAGTCCTGCATCCGGTCGACCAGCGGCAGTTCGTCGGCCAGGTTGGTGATCATCGCCGAGGTGTGCGGCAGCCGGTCCATGCCCAGGAACGTCGCGCCGCCCTTGAAGTCGACGAGGACGAAGTTCAGGATCTCCGACGAGTGCGTCGCGGCCAGGCCGAGCACCAGGGTGCGCAGCAGCTCGGACTTGCCCGAGCCGGTGGCGCCGATGAGCATGCCGTGCGGGCCCATGCCGCCCTGCGCGGACTCCTTGAGGTCCAGCTCGACGATCTCGCCGTCCTCGGTGACGCCGATCGGCACCGACATCCGCGCCCGCTGCACCGCGCGCGGACGCCACTGCGCCGGGATGTCGAAGCTGTGGACGTCGCGGATGCCCAGCAGCGCGGTCAGCCCGAAATCGCTCTCGAGGGGCTGTTCGGTGATCTCCAGGGTGCCGCTGGTGCGCTTCGGCGACAGCAGCCGGGCCAGGCCTTCGATCTGCGTCACGGACAGTTCGTCGCGGATCGCGGAGCCGACGCCGGTGCCGGCCGGGAACTCGACGCGATCGTCCTTTGTGTTCAGCCGCAAGACCTTGGGGCCGCCGGGAAGCGCGCCGGTGACGTCCAGCAGCACGACGTTGCGCAGCCCCGCGCCCAGCAGCCGCGACGACTCGGGGATGGTCGCCAGGTGCGCGACGATCACCACGAACGGTTCGGTCGTGGTCGGGCCGACGGCCTTGTCGTGGTCGTCGCGGTCGGCGACGTCCGGGCCGAGGACGTCCATCAGGTCGTCGTGGTCGGCGGCCAGCAGCCGCAGCGGGCCCGCCGGGTCACGCAGGGTGGCGTGCTGGTTGTGCGGCAGCCACTTCACCCAGTCCCACTGGGACTGCGCGGCTTCGGTGGTGAGCACGGCGATCCGCAGCTCGTCCGGCGAGTGGAACACGACCAGCTGCGCCAGCATCGCCCGCACCAGGCTCGCGGCGGCCTCGGGGTCGCCGTCGAACTCGACGCTGGTGAAGCTGCGCAGGCCGACCGCCGTCGGGATGCCCGACAGCGACCGGTAGGTCTCGGTGAAGCGACGCAAGGAGATCGCCGACAGCGGTTCGAGGTCCTCGATCGGCTTCGTCACCGGCGGGACCAGTTCTAGGGCCGACTGCTGCGAACCGAGGCCGATGCGGACGCGGCCGAAGTCGTCGTGGCTGACCCGCCGTTCCCACAGCCTACGTCCCATCGACAGCGACCACAGCGAGTCCGGCGACGGGTTGTTCCACGCGACCGCCCGCCGCTGCTGCTCGGCCGTCGCCCGCGCCCGGGTGCGGACCTGCGCGATGTAGCGCAGGTAGTCCCGGCGTTCGGCGCGCATCTTGCGCTTGCGCTCCCCCACCGCGCGGGTCAGCTGGCCGACGCTCATGGCCATCATGGACAGGCCCATGCCGCCGCCGAGGACGTAGGTCATCGGCGAGCTGCCGCCGACGCCGGAGAACGACAGCACCATCACCATCGACCCGATGCCCATCGGCAGCATCATCAGCAGCGAGTTGAAGTCCCGCGCCGCCGGTTCGGCGAGCACGGGCGGCTCCTGCAGCTCTTCCTGGCCTTCGGGCAGTTCGGGGCCCGACGCGCGCGGCCCGCGCTTGACGGTTTCCGTGCTCACTCCAGCACCCCCGAAGGACGGCTCGCGGACCGGCCCCAGGCGGAGTCGTCCTGGCTCAGCAGATCCGCCATGGTGCGTTCGGCCTCTTCCTCTTCGCCGGTTTCGGCTTCCGGTTCCGGGGCTTCGGTTTCGGTCTCCATCGCCGGGCCGTCGCCGCAGGTCGGCAGCTCGTCCGGGATGAACTCGCCGTCGCCGACGCGGATCCGCCGGTACGTCTCCCTCGGTTCGTCTTCGACGGGCCGCCACGGTTCGTCACTGCGTTCGACGAGGTCCGTGCTGACGTCCTGCTCCCGCTCGGCAGCGGGCGCGAACGGCAGGAGACCCGGCAGGAACTCGGCGGTGCCGACGTCCCAAGCGGACGTGTCCTCTGTGGACTCGACGGGGCGCACGACCGAGATCCGCACGTCGTCGTCTTGACTGTCCGAAGCGGACTTCCCGACGGGCGCGGTGCCCCAGCCGCTGACCGGCACGGCGGTCGCCCAGCCCCGCGGGGTGCCGGCGCCCGGGTCGGGTTCGCCCGGGGTGGCGGCGGTCGCCCAGGCCGAGGGGTCGCCGCCGAGGAGGCCGGCGGAGTCCGGGCGGTCCGCGGCGGAACCGTTGTCGGGCGGTGTCATCGGCGGCGGCATCATCGGCATGGCGGGCACGCCCGGACCGGCGGCGGTTGCCTCCGGGGTCCGGGGCGCGTCGACGCGCGGGGCGGCCGGGATTCCGCCGCCCACACCACCGGTCACCGCTCCCAGGGACGGGGCCTCGCCACCGGGCACCGCCGGGCTCGCGCCCAGGGACGGGGTTCCGGCACCCGACACCGCCGGGTCCGGCCACGACGCCGCACCGAGCGGCGGGGTCACGCCGGGGCTCGACCACGACGCCGCGCCCAGCGCCGGGGTGTCCCCGGTGGCGCTCGGGTCGCCGACACCGGTGGGGGCGTCCGGCGTCCAGGCCGCGTCGACGCCGCCGAGCAGACCGGCCGAATCCGGCCGCTCCGCACTCGTCGGGTTCGCGCCGCCACCCATGCCACCGGGCGGCATCATCGGCATGCCCGCACCCGGCATGCCCTGCTGCTGACCACCATTCGACGACGACAGACCGCCCGGCGCCGGCACCTGGCTCGCGTCGAGGCCCTTGACACCACCCGGGTCGACGGCGTCCGCGCCGCCGATCCCACCGAGGTCACCGGCACCGCCGCTATCGCCCGGAGGCGCCGACCACGAAGCCGACTGCAGGGCGGGAGTCTCGCCGAACGAGCTCGGGTCGCCGAGGCCGTCCGGCACGTCGGCCGTCCACGGCGCGTCGACGCCGCCCAGCAGACCGGCCGAATCCGGCCGTTCCGCGCCAGTGGGGTTCATGCCACCGCCCATGCCACCCGGCGGCATCATCGGCATCCCCGCTCCCGGCATGCCCTGCTGCTGACCACCGTTCGACGTCGAGAGGCCGCCGGGCGCCGCCAACTGACTGGGGTCCAGGCCCTTGATGCCACCCGGATCCGAAACGCCGGCACCGAGGTCGCCGAGGCCACCCGCACCGCCGATGTCACCGGCACCGCCCGCGCCGCCGACGTCACCCGGAGGCGCCGACCAGGACGCCGACTCCAGCGCCGGGGTCTCGCCGAACGAACTCGGGTCGCCCAGGCCGTCCGGCAACGCCGAATCCCACGGCGCGTCCACGCCGCCGAGCAGACCGGCCGAATCCGGCCGTTCCGCGCCGGTCGGGTTCATGCCACCACCCATGCCACCCGGCGGCATCATCGGCATCCCCGAACCCGGCATGCCCTGCTGCTGACCACCGTTCGACGTCGAGAGGCCGCCGGGCGCCTGCAGCTGGCTCGGGTCGAGGCCCTTGATGCCTCCGGGGTCGGGGACGCCCGCGCCGCCGACGTCGCCGACACCGCCCGCACCGCCGACGTCACCCAGGCCGCCCGCACCACCGACGTCACCGGGAGGCGCGGACCACGAAGCCGACTTCAACGCCGGGGCGTCGGTCAGCGCGCTGGGGTCGCCGAGGCCGTCGGGCAGGCTGCTGGTCCACGGCTTGTCGACGCCGCCGAGCAGGCCGGCCGAGTCCGGGCGCTCCGAGCCGGCGGGGTTCATCCCGCCGCCCATGCCACCCGGCGGCATCATCGGCATGCCACCGCCCATCGGCGAGGTGAAACCGCCACCCGCCTTGGGGTCCTGCAGCGACGACGGCACGTCGGCCGGGTTGAGGGCGTTCGCGCCCAGTCCGTTGAGACCGCCGGCACCCGGCGGGTTGCCCAGCGCCGGCGACTTCAGGTCGCCGAGGCCGTCGAGACCACCCGCGCCACCGCCCGCACCGACGTCACCCGGCGCCGAGTCGAACGAGGGCGACTTGATGTCGCCCAGGCCACCGGCGCCGACGTCGCCCGGCGGGCTGTCGAGCGCGGGCGGCTTGATGTCGCCGAGGCCGCCGGCCTTCGGGCCGTCCTTGCCCCCGGCACCGGACGGCGGCGGGGTCAGGTTCGGCGAGGTCAACGGCGGCAGGGCGCCACCACCCGCGCCGACGTCCCCGGGCGGGCCGTCGAGCGAAGGCGGGTTGATGGCCCCGAGATCACCGGGGCCACCGGTGCCGCTGTCGCCGCCCGCACCGGGCGGCGGCGCGACGGCGAGGTTCTGGAACGGCGGGGGTGTGCCCCCGCCGTCCCCGCCCAGGCCGGAGTCACCGCCGGGTGGCGGCGGGATGTCGGCGCTGGACAACGGCGGCGGATTTCCGCCGCCACCGCCGCCACCCGTGTCGCCGGGCGGGGGCGGGAGCTCGGGAGGCGGCACGTCGCCACCGCCGCCACCGGAACCGCCGGGCGGCGGCGGGATGGCGGGCGGGGGCGGCGCGTCCGCGGGAGGCGGGATGTCCGGGGGCGGCGGGGCCTCGGGCGGCGGAGGCGGCGGCGGGACGTCCACGGGCGGCGGGGTCGCCGGCGGCGGCGCGGTGTAGCTGGCGACGGAGAACGAGTGGTACTTGCCGGACAGCTGGTTGCCGACCTGGCGCATGTCGTTCGTCATCATCTCGACGGCGTCGGGGAACTGCGAGATGTACGCACGCCCGTCGTTGAGCACCTTGCCGCGCGCGATGACCTGCTGGGCGTAGTAGGAGTCGATGTAGCGCAAGGTGTTCTGCGCCCACTGCAGGTACGCGGCCGAGTTGGCGAGCTGGTTCGGGATGTTGCGGCCGCCGCTGCTGCCGTCGCTGATCTGGTGGACGAGGCCTTGGAACTTCGAGGCCATGTCGTTCATCATGCCCTTGAAGTTCGTCGCCGCGGTGCCCTTCCACGGGCCGTCTTCCCCGGCGAGCGCCTCGACCTGCTTCTGGATGGCCTCGGCGACGACGGCGAGGCTCATCTGCGTCGTCTGGAACACGCCGGCGGCGGCTTGCAGGGACTGCCAGTTGACGTTGCCGTAGGCCTGGTCGGCCTGGTCCTGGCCGGGCGCCATCGAGCCGCCGCCGAGGATGGCGGCTTCGATCTGCTTCCAGGTCAGGCCGTCGAAGTCCTTGCCGGGGTCGCCGGTGGAGTTCGTCGGCGTGTTGCTGGAATCCGGCCAGACGCCGTTGTCGTCCTGGGTGAACCCGTGGGTGTTGTTGTCGTCGCCCATCGTCCCTCGCTCGCCCGTTCCCTGGTTCGGCTCAGCCCGCCGGAACCCCGCCCGCGATCAGTGCTGCTTGGACCCCGCGCCGGTGATCTCCGAGCTGAGCTGCCCGAAGTACTGGTTGTAGGCGTCGGTGGTCATCTTGTTGGCCTCGTCGGCGGAGTCGTAGGCGTTGGCCGCCTTGTCGACCGCGTCCGCCGCGTCGTGCATCGCCGTGATGAGGTCCTGCACGGTGGTGCGGGTCGAGTCGCGCAGGCCGCCCTCGCCGACGATCGGCTGGATGAGCTTGTCGTGCGCGGTGGCGAACACACCCGGCTTGATGTTCACGGTGTCGAGCTGGCCCGGCAGCTTGGCCAGCGGGCCGTCGGCGAGCGTGCGCAGGTTCTGCGCGAACGTGTGCATCGCCTGGGTGTTCACCGCGGTGACGCCCTTGCCGGGGTGGTCCGCGCCGCCCGGGACCGGCGGCGCGGTGGAGACGTCACCGACCGGGATGTAGACGTTGCCCTGGTCGCCCGGGTCCTGGTGGCCGGGGCTGTTGAAGGCGCCCTCGGTCGACGGCGGGGTGTCGCTGTGCTGGTTGTTCGGGTTCGCGATCTGGGCGGTTTCGAAGACCACCGGGTCGAAAGCCATGGCGGAGGAGTCCTTTCCGGTCTGTCGCGTTCGGACGAACCGGCCGGGGCGCGGCGGCTGACGGCCGCGCCCCGGCCGGAGCGCGGGGTCCTCAGCGCTGCGCGAACCGCGTCGCGTTGGCGCTCTCGGTGCTCGACGTGCCCTCGTTGACGGTCGCCAGCGTGCGGCCGGCGGCGTCGAGCGACTGCGGCAGCGTCAGCGCCTGCTGGCGGCACCACTCGTAGGTCGACTGGAACTCGTCGGCCGCGCTGCCGAGCCAGTGCTCGCGCTGCGCGGTGATGGTGCGGTTCATCTGGTCGAGCAGCTCGGTGATCTGCTGCGACTGCTGCTGCGCACGCCCGACCGTGGCTTCCATCTGCGCGAAGCTGATGGTGAACTGACCCAGAGCCATGGGGTTTTCCTTTCTCGAAGAGGGAGTCCGGTCAGAAGCCGGGGAGGCCGCCGATGGTCGCGGCCTGCTGGCGCACGTTCGAGGTGTTGTCCTCGTCCTGGCGGTCGTAGTCGTTCGCGCCGGTCGTGACGTGCTGGGAAAGCGTGTTCAGCCGGTCGACGATCGTCTGCACGGTGCGGTCGAACGTGCCCATCGCCTCGTGGAAGACCACGGCCGCGTCCGAGCGCCAGGTGCCCAGCAGCTCCTGCATCGTGGAGTCCACCTGGCGGTTCACGCCCGTGATGCCCTGGCCGGTGTCGGTGATGGTGCTAGCGCCTTGGCGCATGATCCCGGTGTCTACCTTGGCGCCGTTCTGAGCCGCCATTTTCGCCTCCTCGAATCCGTTGTTCTGCCCTGCCTCAACGGGGTCGGGCCGCCTCCGTCCACAAAGGAGTTCCGCGGGCCCCGGCATCGCCCCGCCCGGCACTCTCGACGCCGGAAGACGTGAAAGCCTGACGGAGACAGCACGATGATCGTATGGATGATTTCCGAAGGGCGCGCGACGCGGTTCCCTTAAGGACACAGAGGCGCGAACGGTCGGGCAGAAACGGACATTCCTGGTCAACACCCAGCAGGAGGGCCCCGAAATCCGCCCGCGGCGCCGGGTGGCTGCCCCTCCGGCCACGAATGTCTGCCCGCGAACGCCCGGCGCGTGCGCGAGCAACCCTACGAAAGTCGCGGATTCATTCCACCGGCGAGGAATAATCGCGCCGGAGCCGTGCACGAATACGCGGGTTGTCCGGTGTGGACATTCTTATTTCTTCGGTGCCGAACCGGATTTGGTGCGGTACCGCATCACTCATCCGGGGGATGCCGCGAAGACGAAACCACCCCGGTCTCCGCGGAGACCGGGGTGGTGGACGAACGGGCACTCAGGCGCGGCCGAAGAGCTTCCGGACGCGGCGGCGCACCGGGAACCGGCCCGCGACGGCGTCCTCGAGCAGGGCGCCGATCGTCTCGCGGGCACACGCCCGGTTCGCGCCGATGCCGCCGGACGGGCCGCGCTTGATCCAGCCCGCGACGTACGTGCCCGGGAGGCGCTCGACGCGGCCCTCGACGTTCGGCACCGTTCCGGTCAGCTCGTCGAACGGCAGGCCGGGCACGCCGGTGCCGCGGAACCCGGCGGCCCGGACGACCCGGCCCGCACCGATCTCGACGGCACCCTCGACGCCGGTGACACGCACGCCGCGGACCTCGGTGTCGCCGGTGAACGCCAGTGGCGCCGAGTGGAACCGCAGGACGATGCGGCGGCGGTCATCCGGGGGCGGCGTGGACCAGTCGACGGTCTCCCGGGGCAGGCCGCGCAGCGGTGCCGCCTTGCCCTCCCCCCGGTCGATCGCCGCCGCGACGCGCGGGTCGTGCGCGTCGAGCACGAGGTCGACGCCGGCGCGCTCGGCGAGGGCCAGCAGCTCCGGCCGCGTGTAAGCGGCGGTCTCCGGGCCGCGGCGGGCGAGCAGCACGACCTCGCGCACCTTGCTCGACCGCAGCCGGGCCAGCGCGGCCGGGGCGATCTCCGTGCCCACGAGGGTCTCGGGGTCGGCGGTGAGGATGCGGGCGATGTCGAGGGCGACGTTGCCGGTGCCGACGACGGCCACCCGCTCGGCCGAGAGGTCGACGGCGCCGGGCGCGACGTCCGGATGGCCGTTGTACCAGCCGACGACGGTCGTCGCGGCGAGGCTGCCGGGCAGGTCCTCCCCCGGGACGCCGAGGGGGCGGGCCGCCGTGGCGCCGACCGCGTAGACCACCGCGTCGTACCGCGCGGCCAGCTCCGCCGCGGTGACGTCGCGGCCGATCTCGGTCCCGAGGCGCAGCCGCAGCCGCGGGTGGTCGTGGAACCGCGCGAACGTCTCGCCGATCTTCTTCGTCGAGGGGTGGTCGGGCGCGACGCCGAAGCGGATCAGGCCGCCGGCCACCGGCAGGCGGTCGATCAGGGTGACCCGGGCGTTGGTGTGCAGTAGCAGGTCCTCCACGGCGTACATACCCGCCGGGCCGCTGCCGACGACCGCGACGTCCAGCGGCGCGAAGTCGCTCGGGAGCACCCGGGTGAACGCCGGGGGCGTCCAGCGGTGGAAGTTGGGCGCGGCACTCGCCTCGGCCAGCACGTCCTGGCCCGCGTAGTACTCGGCGTTGATCTCCTCGTAGGCCCGCAGCGGCCCGGTGAGGTCGCCGGCCGGGAAGATCGCGTCGACCGGGCACGCGTCGGCGCAGGCACCGCAGTCGATGCAGGTGGCCGGGTCGACGTAGAGCATCTCGGTGCGGCCGAAGTCCGGCTCGTCCGGCGTCGGGTGGATGCAGTTGACCGGGCAGACCGACACGCAGGACGCGTCGGCGCAGCAGGTCTGCGTGATCGCGAAGGCCATCTCGTCGACTCCGGGGCCGTCAGATCAGGTTCGCGCGCTTGTAGAACCACAGCGCCGGCTTGGTCAGCAGCCCGGCGGAGTGGAGGAACTCCATCAGCCCGGAGCAGCTCGAGCGCAGCATCGACTTGTGGTGCTGGTTGGCCTTCGCCTCGCGCCGGGCGCGCTTACCGTCCAGCCCCGCGTTCTCGTAGACCTGGTGGTTCACCATGCTGGTGACGATGAAGAACGACGCGATCGCGACGACCAGCGCGTTGATCTGCCGCCGCACCCACCCGGCGCCGTCGAGCCGCTGACGGGTTTCCTCGCGCGCGAACTTCATGTGGCGCGACTCTTCGACGACGTGGATGTTGTTGATGGTCCGGACGAACGGGACGACGCGCTCGTCGCGCATCCAGTCGCGCTGCATGACGTCGAGGACCTCTTCGGCGACGAGGATCGCCGCGTAGGCGGCTTCACCGGTCGCGGTGGCCTTGAAGATCCGGCCCATCTCGACGACGAACCGGCGCGGGCGGTAGGCGGGCGCGCCCAGCTTCGCCGCACCGCGGGCGAACATGATCGAGTGCCGGCACTCGTCGGCGATCTCGGTCAGCGCCCACTGGAACGCGGGATCGGTCGGGTCCTTCGCGTAGAAGTCCCGCAGGATCATCTGCTGCAGGATCATCTCGAACCAGATGCCGGTGCTCGCCACCGACGCCGCCTCGTGGCGGGTCAGTTCGCGCTGCTGTTCCGGGGTCATCCCGTCCCAGTAGGACGTCCCGTACAGCGTGCTCCACTCCGGGCTGGCGCCGTGGAAGTCCTTGTCGAGCGGCGTCTCCCAGTCGACCTCCTCGACGGGGTCGTACGAGAGCTGCTCCGACGAGTCCAGCAGCCGGCGCGCGATGGTCTCGCGGTCCGACACCTCCGGCTCGCGTTCGCTGATGCTCGTCATGCTGACCTCCTCGTCAGGTGTTACCACGGTTTACTGTTACCTACCGTAACACATAGATTTTCCGGTGCACACCCGTCCTCGGAGTCAGCGCTCGCGGAACTCGCTGGGTGGCGCGCCGAGCAGGCGGTGGAACATCGTGGTGAACGCGCCCGGGCCCGCGTAGCCGAGGCCGGCGGCCACCTCGGCCACCGGCGCACCCGCCGCGAGCAGCGGCAACGCGTGCAGCACGCAGGCGCGACGCCGCCACGGCGCGAGGCCGAGCCCGGTCTCGGCGCGGAACCGGCGGTGCAGCGTCCGCTCGGCGACGTGCAGGCGGGCCGCCCAGGCCGCCGGCCGGACGTCGATGCGTGGCTCCGCCAGGAAGTCCTGGCACAGCCGGCGCAGCTCCGGGTCGGCGGGCAACGGCAGGTCGAGCGGCAGCGGCGCGGCCCGGCGCAGTTCGTGCAGCGCCAGCTGCAGCAGGACCGCGTCACGTCCGCGGGCGACGTAGCGCGGTTCGACGTCGACCGCCTCCCGCAGCAGTTCGCGCAGCAGCGGCGTCACCTCGACGACCCGGCACCGGGCCGGGAACCACGGCACCGCACGGGGTTCGACGTACAGGCTGCGCGTGCTGACGCCGGTCATCCGGACCGCGTGCGGCGTGCCGGCCGGGATCAGCACGGCCCGGTGCGGCGGGACGGTCCACGCGCCGTCGGCCGTCTCGACGCGCATCGAGCCGGTGACGCCGTAGAGGACCTGGGCGCGGCGGTGCCGGTGTTCGGCGAGGACGTGGCGGGGCGGGTAGTCGGTGCCGATGGCGACGACGTCCCGGTCGAGGTCGTCGACGGTGTCGATGTGGATATTGCGCACGCCGCCGAGCCTAGGTGGCCGGAACTCGGAAGAACTTGGCTGATCATCGAATGCCCGCCAGGCGCGTCCGCCCTAGCGTTCCGGTACGTGCTCCTCTTCGGACTGGGCGTCCTCAGCGGCGTCACCACAGCGCTTTTCGGGTTCGGCGGCGGGTTCGTGACGGTGCCGGTGGTCTACGCCGTGGCGGCGACCGGCCCGGCCGCGATGCACGTCGCGGTCGGGACGTCCGCCGCGGTGATGCTGGTCAACTCGCTCGGCGCGACGCTCACGGTCACCCGGGCGGGCCGGCTGCAGCGGGCGTACGTCTGGCCGCTGGCCGCGTTCATCGCCGTCGGCGCGGGCCTCGGCGCGCTGGCCGCGACGAGCGTCCCGGACGGCGTCCTGCACGCCCTGTTCGCCGCGTACCTGGCGCTGACCATCCTCGACTGTCTCCTGCGGCGCGGGTTCCTCGGCGGCGGCCGGCCGCGCCCGCTGAGCCGGGCCACCGTCACCGCGGGCGGCGTCGGAATCGGGGCGGTGGCGGGGTTTCTGGGGGTCGGCGGCAGCGTCCTGACGGTGCCGTTGCTGCGGCGGCGCGGCCTGCCGATGAGCGACGCGACCGCGCTGGCCAACCCGCTCAGCCTGCCGGTGGCCGTGGCGGCGACCGCCGTGTACCTGGCCACGCCCGGACCGGCGGCGATCGACCTTTCCGCGGCGGCGCTCCTGCTGGCCGGCTCGCTGCCGACGATCGCGCTGCTGCGACGCCGGTCGCCGTCGATCCCGGACCGCGCGCACGCGGTGGCGTATCTGGGACTGCTGGGCGCGGCGCTGGTCACCATGCTGGGGTGAGCCCGGCGCGCGGGCACCAACCCGATCGGGCCTCGGCGTGCCGCCCGTCGATCACCCGCGATTCGGTGTACGGTCGTTCACTCAATCGTGTGTCGATCGGCAGGAACCGGTGCACCCACTCAGCGATTCACCCGCCCCGGCGGGGCCGTTCGGCTCCGGCCTGCTCGGGCCCCTCGACCAGGACGTCGCCACGCTGCGGCGGCGCGTCCAGCTGCTGCTCACCGGGACGCTGGTCGCCACCAACGTCATCGGCGCGCTCGTCGTGGTCGGCCTCGCGGCGCTGCTCATGCCCGCCCCCGGCCTGTCCGGCGACCTCGTGCGGGTCACGGCGGTCGCGGTGCCCGCCTACGTCGTGTCCGCGGTCGTCGTCGGCGCGCTCTGGGGGACTCGCGGCGCCCTGCGGACGCTCCGCTGGGCCGCCGAAGGACGCCGTCCGAGCGACGCCGAACGGGCCGCCAGCCTGCGCGTCCCGCTGCGGCTCACGATGATGCAGGCGATCCTGTGGGGCGTCGCGACCGTGGTGTTCGCCGGGCTGGCCGCGCTGCTGCAGCCGCACGTCGCGCTGACCGTGTTCCTCGTGGTCGCCTTCGCGAGCGTCGTGGTCTGCGCGATCGCCTACCTCTTCGGCGAGTTCGCCCTGCGGCCGTACGCGGCGCGGGCGCTCGCCGGCACGGCTCCGGCGCGGCCGGTCAGCGGGGGCGTCAACCTGCGGATGCTGCTGTTCTGGTGCCTGGGCACCGGGGTACCGGTCGCCGGGCTGGTGGTGACGGCGGTGCTGGCGTGGGTGCGCGGCGACGTCTCCACCACGAAGCTGGCCGTCTCGGTGATCGCGCTCGGGCTGGTGGTGCTGTGTTTCGGCCTGCTGGTCACCGTCTTCACCGCCCGCGCGGTGGTCAACCCGATCCGGTCGGTCCAGGACGCACTGGCCCGGGTGCGCGCCGGTGACTTCGGCGGCGAGATCCCGGTCTACGACGGCACCGAGCTCGGCCTCCTGCAGGCCGGGTTCAACGGGATGGCCGCCGGCCTGCGGGAACGCGAGCGGATGCGGGACCTGTTCGGCCGGCACGTCGGGCACGAGGTCGCGGTGGAGGCGATGCGCGCGCCCGCGGAGCTGGGCGGGACGGTGCGCACGGTGTCGGTGCTGTTCGTCGACCTCGTGGGGTCGACGGCGCTGGCCGCGAGCCGCCCGCCCGAGGAGGTGGTCGGCCTGCTCAACCGGTTCTTCGCCGTCGTCGTCGACGAGGTCGACCGCAACCACGGCCTGGTCAACAAGTTCGTCGGTGACGCGGTCCTGGCGATCTTCGGCGCGCCCACGCCCCTGGCGGACCACGCGACCCGCGCGCTGGCCGCCGCCCGCGCGATCGCCGCCCGGCTGGCGACGGAGGTCCCGGACTGCCCGGCGGGCCTCGGCGTCGCGACGGGTGACGCGGTGGCGGGCAACGTCGGCGACCCGCGCCGGTTCGAGTACACGGTGATCGGTGACCCGGTCAACGAAGCGGCCCGGCTGACGGAGCTGGCGAAGAACGTCGAGGGGCGCCTGGTGGCGTCCTGGACGGCCGTCGAGTCGGCGACGCCGGACGAAGCGGGCCGGTGGTCGGCGACCGAGGAGGTCACCCTGCGCGGCCGCTCCCGCCCGACGACGCTGGCCACCCCGCGACGCTGACTCCTCCCGGCCCGGGTCGCCGAAGTCCGTGAATGGCACATCGAGGGACTCTGAGTCCCTCGATGTGCCATTCACGGACTTCCTTGCGGCTGCGGGGATCCGGGTGGCGGATGGGTGTCAGAGGGGGGTGCCCAGCCAGGTTGTGAGGGCGTCGCGGAGCCCGGGGAGCTCGCCGCCGGTCGCGGCCCAGGCCACGTGGCCGTCCGGGCGGATCAGGGCCGCCAGCCGCTGGTCCGGGAACGCCAGCGGGCTCGAGGTCACCAGCTCGACGCGGTTTTCCCACTCCGCCGCCACCTCCGCCGCGCCCGTACCCGTGTCCAGCAGCACCGCGCGGCCGGAGCGGAAGTGCGGTGCCAGCGTGGTTCCGTCGGACAGGGGCAGGTCGGGCACGCGGTGGCCGATCAGCGGGAAGTCGCCGGGCAGGTCGTAGTGCTGCCAGCCGCCGCCGATCTTCGAGACGACGTACGTGGCGCCGTCCGGGGTGTCGAGCAGGTCCGCCATGACCTCGCGCAACGCGTCCGCGCGCGGGCCGCGCTGGGTGCTCAGCGCCGTCTGCGCCATGCTCCAGCGCTGCACCCACGCGCCGATCGGGTGCCGCTCGGCGGTGTAAGTGTCCAGCAGCGTGTCCGGCGCCGCCCCGCGCGCGACGAGCGCGAGCTTCCAGCCGAGGTTGACCGCGTCGCCGAGGCCCAGGTTCATGCCCTGCCCGCCGGCCGGCGAGTGCACGTGGGCCGCGTCGCCGCACAGCAGCACCCGGTCCCGCCGGTACGTCTCGGCCTGGCGGGTCGTGTCGGCGTAGCGGGTGCCGACGTGCAACCGCGTGACCCGGACGTCGGTGCCGCTCACCCGCCGCAGGCTGGCCTGGATCTCTTCCGCCGTCACCGGCGCGTCCCGGTCGGGCCCGACCTCGTACTCGACAGTGTGCACCCGCGGCGGGCCCGAGCCGTCGTCCCAGCCACCGACCACATAGGACCCGTGCTCGCCCGCCTGCCAGCCGTGCGCGACGAGCTTGCCCGGGTCGTCCAGGTCCACAATGGCCTGGCGGCCGGTGAACACCGGGTCCACGCCGGGGAAGTCGATCCCGGCCAGGCGACGCACGGTACTGCGCCCGCCGTCGGCGCCGACCAGCCAGCCGGCCCGGATCGGACGTCCGACGTGGACGGTAACACCGTCCGGATCGGACTCGAACGCGGTCAGCGAGACCCCGCGCGCCACCTCGACGCCCAGTTCCGCGGCCCGGCGCTCGAAGATCGCCTCCAGATCACCCTGGGCGATCACTCCGGCGCCGAGGAACTCCTCGCCGGGGCCGGGCGGGCGCAGCCGGTCGATGCGGATGCCGATCCCGGCGAAGTGGCCGACGAAGACGTCCGGCCGCTCCCCCGTGTCCCCGGGTTCGAACTCGGGCAGCCCGGCGCCCCCGCCGAGCCACATGGCGGCCGCCCGCTCCACCTCGGGCAGCAGGCCGCGCAGGTGCAGCGCGTGCACCGACGGCGTGTTGACCGCGCGGGCCCCCATCGACCCGAACCGTGAGCGCGGCGTCTGCGTTTCGCGCTCGATGACCAGCACCCGGGCCCCGCCCAGGCGGAGCTCGCAGGCCAGCAACAGGCCGACCGGGCCCGCGCCCGCGACCACCACGTCGTAGTCCATCCGTACCCCCAGGAAACCCGGTAACACCGTTCTCGGTATCGCCACCGTAGCGAACTGGGTACAGTGTTCGCAATATCCGAGGAGGTCCCTTGCCGGCGAACGACCGCCCGCCGCTCTGGCTGCGTCCCGAACACGGGACCCGCGGGCCGAAACCGGCCCACACCCGCCGCGACGTCGCGGCCGCCGGCATCAGGATCGCCGACGCCGAGGGGCTCGACGCCGTCTCGATGCGGCGGATCGCCGCCGAACTGGGCACCGGCACCACTTCGCTCTACCGGTACGTGTCCAAAAAGGACGAGATCCTGCAGCTGATGGGCGACGAGGTCACCGGCGAGCTGCGCGGTACCGTGCTGCCCGCGCAGTGGCGGGACGCCCTGCGCGTCATCGCCCGGTCGATGCGCGCGACGGCCCTGCGGCACCCGTGGTTCCCCGCGCTGGCTTCGGGCCGGCCGAACCACGGCCCGAACAGCCTGTGGTGGACGGAGCTGACGTTCTCGGCGTTCGACGGCCTCGATCTCGGCACCGACGACCTGCTCGCCAACCTCGGCACGCTCTCGTCGTTCGTCCTCGGCCACGTGCAGAGCGAGCTGGGCGATCAGGAAGCGGCGCGGCTCTCGGGGCTCAGCCACGAGCAGTGGATGGAGCGCGAGGGCGAGTACGGCCCGCTGATCATGGACAGCGGGCGCTACCCGCGGTTCACCCGGGTGATCGTCGAAGCCGAGACGCCGCACGCGGCCGACCGCCGGGACCGGTGGTTCGAGGCCGGCCTGGACCGGGTGCTGGCGGGCATCGCCGCCCACCTGCCCTGACGCTCAGACCTTGATCACGCTCAGCGGCACGGCCGGCGGCAGCGGCACACCGGCGTTCTCGGCCCGGAACGAGTTCACCAGGTAGGCGACCAGCCGCTGCGACGCCACCCGCGTGGCCGCCGGCGCGTCCGCGGTCACCCCGTCGTTGGCCATCAGCACCAGCATCAGGTCGGTGAGCGCGAAGTCGGCCCGGAGCTTGCCCGCCGCCTTGGCTCGGTCGACCAGCGCGGCGACGCGGCCCAGCGCCCGGCCCCGTTCCGCGGCGGTGTCGGCCACCTTCGGGAACGCCGAGGAGACGGCGGCGCTGAACCCGCGGTCGCACGCCTGCATCTCCCCCACCTTCTCGACGACGGTGACGAACCCCCGCCACGGGTCCGGGTCGTCCAGCGCGTCGTCCACGACGGCGACGCACAGGTCGAACTGGTGCGAGAACACCTCGCCGACCAGCGCCTCCTTGGTCGGGAACCGGCGGTACAGCGTGGCCATCCCGACGCCGGCGTGCCGGGCGACGGCCGCCATCGGCACGTCGAGGCCGCGGCGCGCGAAGAGCTCGTGGGCCACCTCGACGATGCGCTCGCGGTTGAGCCGGGCATCCCGCCGCAACGGCGCCGGATGAGAAGGGTCGGCACTCATGTTTCTCACTTTACGCCAACCGGACAGGTCTCTCCTCTTGCGCGACTACTTTGGCGGACAAGGAAAAGGAGGTCCGATGAGGACGAACGGCCAGCTGGTCGACCGGGCGGTCGACGGGTTCAACCGCCGGGTGGTGGCCCTGCGCTCGTCACGCCGCTGGGGCGCGGCGGTGCGGCGGCACCTGACGATCGTGACCTACACCGGACGGCGTTCGGGCCGCACGTTCACCATCCCGGTGGGCTACCGGCACACGGGCGGCACGGTCGAGATCGGCGTCCGCATGCCCGGCAAGAAGAACTGGTGGCGCAACTTCACCGGCGAGGGCGGCCCGCTCTCCGTCGAGCTGGACGGCACCATTCGCACCGGGCACGCGATCGCCCGGCAGAGCGCGAAAGGTGGCGTGACGGTGACGGTACGGCTCAAGCCGTAAGGGAAACGACGACTCCCAGCAGGGTCAGCGGCCGACGGCCAGCCCGGAGGCGACGGCCTTGACGCCGCCGACGCCAGGCACCTGGACCGGAACCGTGGTGTAGAAGGGATAGCTCACGACGCTGAGGCCCAGCTCGGAGGACTCGTTGCTGCCCCAGCCCCAGACCGTGCCGTCCGCGCGGACGGCGTAGGCGCCGCCGTTGAACATCCCGATGGCCGTGGCGTCCGTCAGGTCGTGGACGGGGGCGGGCACCGGCGCCGAGCAGTTCGGGCCGGTGCCGCCCGGCGGGCAGTCGACGCCGTTGCCCAGCCCGCCGCGTTCGTTGTTGCCCCAGGAGAAGACGGTGCCGTCGGCGCGCAAGGCCACCGCGCCCGACGAGTCGCCGGTCACGGACTTGACGCCGGTCAGCCCGGACACCGCAACCGGGGTGCGGGAGAGGCACCCGGCGCACGCGACGCCGTTGCCGAGCTGGCCGCTCGTGTTGTCGCCCCAGGCCCAGACGGTGCCGTCGGCCTTGACGGCGTAGCCGGTGTAGCCGTCACCCGCGCCGAGCGACGTCACGCCGGTGAGGCCGGACACGCGCACCGGGGTGGCCGAACTCGCCACCGTGGAACCGTTGCCCAGCTCGCCGCGGGTGTTGCTGCCCCACGCCCACACCGTGCCGTCGGCCTTCAGGGCGTACGCGGTGTCACCGGTGGCGGCGATGGCGGTGACGCCGGCCAGGCCGGTCACCGGCACCGGGGTGTTGACGTCGTGCCCCCAGCGCCACACGGTTCCGTTGGCCCGCAAGGCGTATCCCTTGAAGCTACCGGCTGCGACGGCCGTGACGGAAGTCAGGCCCAGCACCGGGACCGGGGAGTAGGAGGCACTGCCCCACCAGCCGTTGCCGAGCCCGCCCGTCGAGTTGGGGCCCCAGGCCCGGACGGTGCCGTCGGCGCGCAGCGCGTACCCGGCGGCGGCCCGGCCGGCGACGGCCACGACCCCGTCCAGGCCGCTGACCGGACTCGGGATCCTGAGGTCCTCGTGCTGCCGCCACGAGTAGTAGCCCCACGTCGAGACGCAGCCGGACGCGCACCCGGGCCGCGGCAACGTGAAGTAGCCGAACAGGTCGGCCGACACGTCGAGGGAACCGGCGCGGTTGTGCACGTAGGTCCAGCGGTCGGTCTGGGAGAAGGCGGGCGCCGCGCCGGGCGCGGAGACGACCGGCGCGGTCGCCACCGAGATCGTCTGCCCAGCGGGGATGGTCACGCTCGGCTGCGGCTGGCCGGTCGAGGTGGAGTCCCACGCGGTGATGGCCGTGGTCGCGGTCGGCGCGTACCCGGTCAGGTTCATGGCGACGGCGATCGCGTCCGGCGGGATCGGCGGCTGCAACCAGTTCACGAGATCGCTGTTCGGGCCGAGCTTGCGCGCGACGCCGTTCGCGAGACCCAGGCCGGTGCGGCTGTCCAGGATCCGGACCGGGGCGACCGGGGTGAACAGGGCGCCGAAGTCGGTGGCGTAGAAGCCGAGCACGACCGCGTCCACCGTCACGGTCCCGGCCAGGTTGTACAGGTCGATCGAGCGGTCGGCGCCGATCTTCACCGTGACCAGGTTCGACCCCGTGCCGCCCGGGTAGGCGGCCGCGCTGGCCATCGTCGGGCGCGGCGTGCTGTGCGGGAAGGCGCTGACGTAGGTGGCCGCGGTCGGCGCGCTCAGGTTCACGGCGAAGGTCACGGCGGTGGCGGTCGCGGGCACCCGGCCGGTCAGGTCGACCTTGGCCGTCGCCCCGGCGCCGAGGGGGTCCAGCGGCAGCCACGACGGGCTCAGCGGCGTGTACCGCGACTCCGCCGTGGTCGAGTAGTAGCCGAGGATGCTCGCGATCAGGTGGGTCGAGCCGGCCTCGTTGTAGAAGTCCAGCGTCCGGTCGGCGCCGACCTGGACCGTGAGCTGGTTGGCGCGCCGCTTGCCCGCCTGGACCAGCAGGTTCGGCAGCGCGGGCCGGGCCTGGCCGTGGGTGAACACGGTGATCGCGCTGTCGGCCGTCGGGCTCTCGGCCCACAGGTTCACCACGACCGCGGTGGCGCCGGCGGGCGCCAGGGTGCCCGCGCTCGCCGTCACCGTCGTGTGCGGGCCGACCGTGCCGATCGGCACGCCGACACCGCGCACGGTGTCCAGGAACCGGGTCGGCTGCACGGCGGTGAAGCTCGACGCCGGCGAGTCGAGGGCAGCGGGCGCCGCGGCGGCGGTGACCCCGGTGCCGGCGGAGGCCAGTGTGAAGATCCCGGCGGCCAACGCCACCACGCGGGATCTGAGTGTCCACAGTGGACGTGACGTGCTCGCGGCAGCCCGCATGAATCCCCCCGGAAAGCCCCATGACCGGCCGGAGGACTCTAACCCCGCCGGGCAGCCGGCGGGTAGCGGCCGTTCGGCGCAGCGCCCGTGACGGCCACCACATCCGCGTGCGGTGCAACCGTTCGGCGGGCGGGCGGCATCAGAGAGGTGTCCCACCCCCCACGACGAAACGAGGTGGCGCCTTGCCCGCGGATGCCGGGTTCACCGAGTACGTGACGGCACGGGCCCCCTGGCTGCGCAAGGTCGCTTTCCTGCTCTGCGGGGACTGGCACCGGGCCGACGACCTGGTCCAGAGCGCCGTCACGAAGCTCTACACGCACTGGCCCCGCGCCCTGCGGGCCGACAACCTGGACGGTTACGCGCGCCGGACGCTGGTCAACACCTTCCTGGCCGAGCAGCGGACGTCCTGGTGGCGGCTGGTCGACCTGCGGCCGGCCGACCACGACCCGCCGCCCGCGGCCGGCTTCGACGTCGAGACGGCGCTCGACCTGCGCGCCGCGATCGACCGGCTGCCGCCGCGGCAGCGGGCGACCCTGGTGCTCCGCTACTACTGCGACCTGCCGGTGAACGACGTCGCGAAGACGCTCGGCTGTTCCCCGGGCACCGTCAAGAGCCAGACCGCGCGGGCCGTGGACGCGCTGCGCGGCATGCTGCCCACCGAGTCCTTCACCCTCCCGGAGGCGACCGCGTGACCGACGACGAACTGGCCGTGCGCCTGAAGGAACTGACCGACGAGCCCGCCCCGCCGATGGTGCTCGACCTCGACCGGGCCCGCCGGGACGGGGGCCGCCGCCGGCGGCTGCGCACGGTGACGGTGGTCGCGGGGTGCGCCGCGGTCGTGATCGCCGGCGGCCTGACCGCCGCGACGCTCACCCGTGCCCCCGCCCCGGACGCGCCGATCGCCGCGCCGCCGCCCCCGCCGGTGGTCTCGGTCGCGCCGCCGCCGACCGACGATCCCCTGGTGGCCAAGGCGAGCTTCGGCTGGCTGCCCGGCGCCTTCACCGGCGTCGAATACGGCGTCGGCGCCCACGGCGACTACTCGCTGGCGATCGGCCGGGGCGACCTGGCGCCGATGATCTGGCTGGCGGTCTACGACAAGGAACCGCCGCTCGACCGGCTGAACCAAACGGGCGGGCACGCGGTGAGCGTCCCGGCCCGGATCGGCGACCGGACCGGTTACTGGGTCACGACCAACGCCGAGGACCCGCTCAACGGCGGCGACGCCTACCTGCGCTGGCCGACCGGGGACGGCCGCTGGGCCGAGCTGCACGGGTACTACCTCGACTTCCCGGACGTGCAGCGGTCGCTGGTGCGCGTCGCGGACGAAGTCACCTTCGCGAACAAGCCGGTGCCGCTGCCCCTGCACGTCAGCAGCCTGCCGCCGGGCTTCCACCTCAGCGAAGGCCAGCTGTGGCGGCGGCCCGACCAGGACGGCCGGCCGTGGACGCTGCAGCTGTACTACTCGGTGAACGGTGCCGATGTCGTGATCGAGGTCGCGCCGCCCGGCGGGACGCCGTCGAAGACGAACGACGCGGTGTGCGTCACGAAGAACGGCCTGAAGGCGTGCGTCAGGGTCGACCGCCCGGCCGCCGCGGGGCTGGACGCGATCGGCGGGCCCCAGGGCCTGCTGGACCGCATCACCCTGCTCGGCCCGGACGAGAAGAACTGGACCACGCACGTGATCGGCTGAGGGTCACGGTTCGGGATCGGACCCCCGCAGGGATCCCGGGTGCGCTTTCGCATCCGGGTCCCGGCGGGTCTTGAGCAGGCTGGCCACCGTGACCACCGCGAGGATGCCGAGGATCACACCGAGGCTGAGCGGGGTGGGGATCTCCGGGAAGCCCTCGTCGATGTCGACGTGCGCCCAGTGCAGGATCAGCTTCACACCGATGAACGCGAGGATCACCGAGAGCCCGGTCGAGAGGTAGACGAGCCGGTCGAGCAGGCCCTTGACCAGGAAGTACAGCGCGCGCAGGCCCAGCAGCGCGAAGGCGTTCGCGGCGAACACGATGTACGGCTCGTCGGTGACGCCGAAGACCGCCGGGATCGAGTCCAGGGCGAACAGCAGGTCGACGCCGCCGATCGCGACCAGCACCACCACGAGCGGGGTCACCAGCCGGCGGCCCGCGACCCTGGTCGTCAGCCGGCCGCCGTCGTAGTCGTCCGACAGCGGCAGCACCCGGCGGGCCGTGCGGACCACGACGTTGTTCTCGACGTCGGGGTCCTCGTCGCGGTGGCGGAACAGCTGCACGCCGGTGTAGATCAGCAGCAGGCCGAACAGCAGGAACATGAAGGTGAACAGGGACAGCAGGGTCGCGCCGACGATGATGAAGATCCCGCGCATCACCAGGGCCAGCACGATGCCGAAGGTGAGCACCTTGTGCTGGTGCTCCTCCGGGACGGCGAACGTGGTCATGATGATGACGAACACGAACAGGTTGTCGACCGACAGGCTCTTCTCGACGATGTAGCCGGCGAAGTACTCGGTGCCGAACTCGCCGCCGTGCGCCAGCGTCAGCCACATCCCGAACGCCACCGCGACCAGGATGTAGCCCACCGACCACGCGACCGCCTCGCGGAACCCGACCTTGTGCGGCCGGACCGCGGCGAGCACCAGGTCCAGCGCCAGCAGCCCGAGGATCACGGCCAGGGTGACGAGCCACGTGCCGGCCCCGATGTCCATTTCATCCCTCTCGTCTGTTGACGCGATGATAGGGGCGTCGCGGCCGATCCGCACGTGGACTCCACTGTGGACGGACGCCGGGGCGGCCGGATTTCCGGGTATCCTTCGTACCGGGGACGAGAGGGAAACGAGGTGCGCGGTGTCCGTGGGCGAGCGGATCCCGGAGGGCGTCGACATCAAGCTGCCCAGCGCGGCCCGGGTCTACGACTGGCTGCTCGGCGGCAGCCACAACTTCGACGCCGACCGCGTCGTCGGCGAGAAGGTGATGGCGGTCCTACCGTCGGGCCGGCAGGTGGCCGCGTCCAACCGGGCGTTCCTGCGGCGGGCCGTGCGGTACATGATCGACCAGGGTGTCACGCAGTTCCTCGACCTGGGGTCCGGCATCCCCACGGTCGGCAACGTGCACGAGGTCGCGCAGAACCTCGACCCGGCGTGCCGGGTGGTCTACGTGGACCACGACGAGGTCGCCGTCGCCCACAGCCGGCTCATCCTCGAGGGCAACCGCGACGCCGTCGTCGTCGAGGCCGACCTGTGCCGCCCGCGGACCGTGCTGAGCGACCCCGGCGTGCGGGCCCTGCTGGACTTCGACCGGCCGATCGGGCTGCTCATGGTGGCGGTGTTCCACTTCGTCCCCGACGACCTGCGCCCGGCCGAGATCGTCGCCGACTACCGCGCGGCGCTGCCGCCGGGCAGCCACCTCGCGCTGTCGCACCTGACCGCCGACCACGCGCCGCACGAGATGGCGGCGGTCGCGGACGCGATGCGCCGCAGCCGGGACCCGATGTACTTCCGCCCCTACAGCGAGGTCGCGGCCCTGTTCGACGGGCTGGAGCTGGTCGAGCCGGGCGTGGTGAGCGCCCCGCTGTGGCACCCGGAGCGGGGCATCCGCGACGCCGGACCGGACGACGTCTACGCCGGCGTGGGCCGCAAGCCCTAACGCGGCCGTTCGGCTTCGGCGACGTCCTCGACCTCGTCCGCGTCCATCGCCTTCGTGTCCCGCGGCGGCAGGAACGGCTCGTCTTCGCTCTCCTGACCGCCTTCGATACCGCGGCCGCGGGCGAGTTCGGCGTCCAGCTCGGCGCCGAGCAGCACCGCGAGGTTGGAGATCCACAGCCACACCAGGAACACGATGATCCCGGCGAGCGAGCCGTAGGTCTTGTTGTAGGAACCGAAGTTCGCGACGTACACGGCGAACCCGGCCGACGCCGCCGCCCACAGCACGACCGCCAGCAGCCCGCCCGGGGTGAGCCACTTGAAGCCCGGCTGCCGCACGTTCGGGCCCGCCCAGTACAGCAGCGCGAACGCCAAGCTGACCAGGACGGCGATCACCGGCCACTTCGCGATCTCCCACACCTGCACCCCGGTCGGGCCGAGCCCGACGAGGTCGCCGAGCCGGCGCGCGATCGTGCCCGTCGCCACGACCCCCAGCGCGCACGCGGCCAGCAGCGCCACGATGCCGATCGTCAACCCGAGCCGCAGCGGCAGGACCTTCCACAGTGGACGGCCTTCGGGCATGCCGTAGATCGCGTTGCCCGCCCGCATGAACGCGCCGACGTACCCGGACGCCGACCACAGCGCGGCGAGCAGGCCGAACACCGCCACCGGCCCGGCGAGGCCCCGGGAACCCGACAGCTCCTTGATCGCGCCGACCAGGATCTCCCGGCCTTGGCCGGGCACGATCTGGTTGACGTTGTCGATCACGGTCTGCGTCGGGCCGGGGCCGAGCAGGCCCAGCAATGCCGTCAGCACCACCAGGCCGGGGAAGATCGACAGCACGCCGTAGTAGGTGAGCGCGGCCGCCCAGTCGGTCAGGTTGTCCCGGCCGAACTGCCGGACGGTGCGTTTGAGCACTTCCCACCACGAACGCCGCGACAACTCCGTCGGGCCTTCGGGTTGCTTTCCTCGTCTGCGCACCGGCACCAGCTCCTGCCTCGTCGTCGCGGGGTTTACCCGGTCGGCGCGAGGAGAAACCCGGTCGAGTGACTCAACCGTCCTTGCGGGCGTCGTAGGCCTCGTTCGCCGTCACCACGTCCGGCATCTGGCCCTCGACGTCCCGGATCAGGTCCACCAGCAGCGTCGCGGTGCGCCGGCCGCGCGGGGTGAGGCTGTACTCGACCTTCGGCGGGATGGTCGGCTGGGCTTCGCGCAGCACGAAGCCGTCACGCTCCAGCGCCTGCAGGGTCTGGGCCAGCATCTTCTCGCTGACGCCGGTGACGCGGCGGCGCAGGGCGTTGAACCGGAACGTGCCGTCGTACAGCGCGGCCATCGCGAGGATCCCCCAGCGCCCGGTGATGTGCTCGAGCGTGGACCGGGACGTGCACGCCTGCGCGAACACGTCGAACACCACCTGCCCGTGCTCGTCCACCCACTCCGGCGCTTCCGTCATGCCCCCACGGTACCGGGCACACAGCACAATCCCCAGTGATGGTACTCACCATCAGTTTGCACTTTCTCAAAGTTAGTACACTCTCAAGGTAAGCAATCCGACCTGAGGAGTTACGCATGATCGTGGTCACCGGCGCCACCGGACAGCTCGGCCGCCTGGTCGTGGACGGCCTGCTCGAGAAGACCTCGCCCGGCGAGGTAATCGCCGCGGTGCGCGACCCGCGGAAGGCCGACGACCTCGCCGCCCGCGGTGTGCAGGTCCGCGAGGCCGACTACGACCGCCCCGAGACGCTCGCGACCGCCTTCGCGGGCGCGGAGAAGGTGCTGCTGATCTCCAGCAGCACACCCGGCCAGCGGCTCGCGCAGCACCGGGCCGTGATCGACGCCGCCCGGGAAGCGGGCGTGCGTCACCTCGCCTACACCAGCGTCCTGGACGCCGACACCACAAAACTGTTCGTCGCGCCCGACCACAAGGCGACCGAGCGGCTGATCCGCGACGCGGGCACCCCGTTCACGTTCCTGCGCAACGGCTGGTACACCGAGAACTACGCGGCGACCGTGCAGCAGGCGCTGGCCACCGGATCCTTCGCCGGCAGCGCGGGCGAAGGCCGATTGGGCGCCGTCCCGCGGCTCGACTTCGCGGAAGCGGCGGTCGCCGTCCTGACCGGCGAAGGGCACGCGGGGAAGACCTACGAGCTGGCCGGCGACCACCCGTGGAGCTACGCCGACTTCGCCGCGGCGATCACCGAAGCCGCCGGGACTCCCGTTGCGTACCAGGACGTTCCCCCGCAGGAGCACCGGCAGCTGCTCGTCGCGGCGGGCCTGCCCGAGCCGGTGGCCGACATGCTGACCGACGCCGACCGCGGCATCCGCGAGGGCGAGCTGACCAGCACCAGCGGCGACCTGAGCCGGCTGATCGGCCGCCCCACCACGCCCCTGGCCGACGCGGTCGCCGCCCTCGTCAAGAACTGACGTCCCGGCCGTGCCCGCGGCCCGCCGGGGTCGCGCGCACGGTCACCGGATGCGCAGCTTGCGCATCAGCTTCAAGCCCGAAAGCATGCTCTCGACGTACTTCTCGTGGTCCTGACCCGGTCGCGGCCCCATGACCTGCTTCTTGAGCACCGCCATGTTCTGCACGTCGGTGTACTTGAGCAGGCCCTGGTCGCCGTGGCGGGCGCCGACGCCGGAGTTCTTCACCCCGCCGGACGGCGTTCCCTTGGCGGCGAAAGCGGTGGCGAGGATGTCGTTGATGTTGACGTTGCCCGATTCGAGGCGCGCGGCGACCGCGCGGGCGGCGGTGATGTCGCCGCCCCAGACCGAGGCGTTGAGGCCGTAGTCGGTGTCGTTGGCCAGCGCCACCGCTTCGCCGACCGTGCCGTACTTGTGCAGCGCGACAACGGGTCCGAAGGTTTCGGTGACCCCGCAGAGCATGTCCTTCGTGACGCCTTCGAGGATCGTCGGCTCGAAGAACGCCGGACCGAGGTCGGGCCGCGCCTTGCCGCCGCAGAGCACCGTGGCGCCCTTCGCGACGGCGTCGTCGACGTGCTCCTTGACGCGCCGCATGTGGTCGACGGACACCAGCGAGCCCATGTCGGGGCCGAAGTCGTAGGCCGCGCGGACGTCCAGGGCCGCGGTCTTGGCCACGAACGCCTTCGTGAACTCGGCGTAGCGGGACTCCGGCAGGTAGATCCGCTCGATGTGCATGCAGATCTGGCCGGTGTTGCCGAACGCGCCGAAGATCGCACCCTGCGCGGCTTCCCCGAGATCGGCGTCGTCGAGGACGATCATCGGGTTCTTGCCGCCGAGCTCCAGGCAGCAGCCGATGAGGTTGCGGCCGGCCCGCTCGCCGATCACCCGGCCGGTGGCGGTGGAGCCGGTGAACATCACGTAGTCGGCGTGGTCGATGAGCGTGGGGCCGACGTCCGGGCCCTCGCCGCACACCACCTGGAACAGGCCCTTCGGCAGGCCGGCCTCCTCCAGCAGCTGGATGCCGTAGAGCGGCGAGAGCGCCGTCTTGTTGTCGGGCTTCAGGACCACGGCGTTGCCGGCCATCAGCGCCGGGACGGCGTCGGAAATGCCGGTGGCGAACGGGAAGTTCCACGGCGCGATGATGCCGACGACGCCCTTGGGCTGGCGGATCTCGGTCGACGTCGTCAGCAGCGGCACCGGCCCGCCGCGTTTGGTCGGCGCCAGCAGCTTCGCGGCCCGCCGGAGGTAGTGGCTCATCACCATCGCCGGGTCGCAGGTCTCCTCGATCGCCATCCGGCGGTTCTTGCCGCTCTCGACCTGGATGAGGTCGGTGACGACCCGCGCCCGGTCGACGAAGAGCGCGTGCGCCCGCTTGAACACGGCGAGCCGCTGCTTGACCGGGGTCGCGGCCCATTTGCGCTGCGCCTCGCGCGCGAGCGCGAACGCCCGCTCGATGTCGGCCGGCGCCGACTGCGGCAGCTCGACGAGCGTGTCCCCGGTGTAGACCTCGGTCAGCTTCCAGGTGGCGCCGGCCGAGCCCGGCACCCGGGCCACGAGGCCCTTCAGGAACGCGTCCGTCGCCGACGCCGGCCGGGTGATCCCGAGCGGGGTGAGGGTCATGGTCGCACTTCCCGTCAGTTGCCGGAGAGGACGAAGTTCGCGCCCATCTCGCCGATCATGATGCTGGGGGCGTTGGTGTTCCCGCCGGTGATCGACGGCATGATCGAGGCGTCGCACACCCGCAGCGCCTCGACGCCGCGGACCTTGAGGTCGGGGCCGACGACCGCGAGCTCGTCGACGCCCATCCGGCAGGTGCCGACGCCGTGGTAGACCGACGTCGCGCGGTTGAGGATGGCGTCGCGCAGGGCCTGCCCCTTCAGTGCCGGGCCCGGGTGGATCTCTTCCTTGACCGCGCCGTTGAACGCCTTCGAGGCGAAGATCTCGCGCGCCAGCTCCGAACCCTCGCCGAGCACCTCGAGGTCGGCCGGGTCGGCGAGGTACTGGGGGTCGATGACCGGGGCCGCGGCGGGGTCCGCCGACGCGAGCCGCAGCGTGCCGCGGCTCTTCGGGTAGATCAGCGTCGTCAGCACGGTGAGCGCGGTGCGCTTGTCGACGTCGTGCCGGATCGGCGCGTCCTGGTTCGGCGAGACGTACGCCCACGGCAGCAGGTGCAGCTGGAGGTCGGGAATCCTGCCGGCCTGGGACGTCTTGAGGAACGCGACCGCCTCGAACACCGAGTTCGCCAGGAACGTCGTCCCGGGCCGGAGCAGCTCCTTGACCAGGCCGCGCGCGAAGTACGCCGGCGTGCCGGAGTTGCGGCTCGACGTCACGTGGAAGGTCAGCGCGTGGAACATGTGGTCGTGCAGGTTGTCGCCGACCGGCAGGTCCGCGAGCACGTCGATGCCGTGCTCGCGCAGGTGCTCGGCATGGCCGATCCCGGACAGCATGAGCAGCTGCGCGGAGCCGACGAACCCCGCCGAGAGGATGACCTCCTTGCCGGCGCGCAGCGTGCGCAGGCTGCCGTCGGCGTCGACGACTTCGACGCCGACCGCGCGGCCGTGCTCGATGACGACCTTCTTCGCCAGCACCCCGGACTGCAGCTGCAGCGTCGGGGAGGCGAGGTTGTGGAGGTAGCCGCGCGAGGCGCTGTAGCGCAGGCCTTCGGCGGCGTTCTGCTGCATCCGGCTGACGCCTTCTTGCGACTCGGCGTTGTAGTCGTCGAGGATCTTGCAGCCGACGGTGTCGGCGGTGGCCTGGATGAACTGAAGGGTGCCCTCTTCGGGGCTCTTGCCGCGGGTGACCCGGATCGGCCCGCCGGCGCCCCGGAACGTGTTCTCGCCGTCCTCGAAGTCTTCCATCCGCTTGTACGCGGCGTTGACGCTGTCGGCGTCCCAGCCGGTGTTGCCCTCAGCGGCCCAGGAGTCGAAGTTGGCGCGGTTGCCGCGGACGTAGACCATGCCGTTGATGGAGCTGGAGCCGCCGACGACCTTGCCGCGCGGCACCGGCATCCGGCGGTCGAGCGCGTGCTTCTGCGGGACCGAGTAGTAGCCCCAGTCGAAGGGCTTCTTGAGCTGGGGCACGGCATGCATCGGGCCGACCAGGCCCGGCTTCTTGAGCAGGAGCTTCTCGTCGGTCTTGCCGGCCTCGACGACGATCACGCTCGCCCCCGACTGCGCCAGCCGGCCCGCGATCGCGGCCCCCGAACTCCCCGACCCGACGACCACGTAGTCGGCTTCGTCGCCGCGCGGCGCCTTGTTCGCCATGTCCGCTCCTCGGTCCGGCCCGCCACCCAGAAACTATAACCTGTTCTAGTTCTGGCGTCACCGTATAGCGTTCCCGCACGACGCGCAATGTCCCCCGGCCCACCCCGCCCCTCGGTCGCCCGGGTTCCGCGGGCCGATCAGGGCGTCGAGCGTGGCGTCGGGGTCGTGTCGTCGGAGCGGGGCAGCATCTCCCTGAACACCGAAGACGGCTTCGAGCGCTACAAGCCCGGACCAAGCTCCTCAACGACCCCGGCCACAACCGCACCGCATTCGGCGGCCCCGACGCGCCGCTCGCCCCGAGGAAAGCATCCCGGCGGTCGTCGACGCCCTCGAAGCCCACGCGGGCTCCCCCGGTCTCCGGTTCCCGGACCGCCACGGCGAGGTCGTCCCGTGGTGACCCGTCACCTCCCGGCCCGTGCGGTTCTCACGGGTCCGGGTGCGGAGTGCATCTTCCGCAATTCCGGAGAACAACTTCGATAATGCGGAAGAAAGGCTTTCTCCTGCATTGAGGATTCTGCCGCCGAATGGGAGACTCCGGCCCTTTCGCGCCCTACTCTGAGGCCGCACTCAGGGGAGTTCGGCAATCGGGTACGGCAGCGCCGTCCCGGCCGTCAACGGAAGGGCTGCACGTGTACCGGTCATTTTCGGAGAAGCTCGCGGATCCCGATCTCATCGATCTCGGCGAGGGGATCTACGTCCTGCGGTTCGAGGTCATGAAGGTGGCCTCGGTCCGCGCGGCCGTCCAGGACCTGCTGGATCGCGGGGTCATCCGGCCCGGGCAGACGCTCGTCGACAGTTCCAGCGGCATCTACGGGCACGCGCTGGCGCTGGTCTGCCGCGAGTTCGGGCTCAAGTGCCACATCTTCGCGTCGATCTCGGTCGACGCCGGGATCCGCACCCAGCTGACCTACCTCGGGGCCACGTTCCAGCAGGTGCCCTCGTCGGCCAGCCTCAAGCACGACCAGGAGATCCGCGTCCGGCTCGTGCACAAGTACCTGCGCGCGAACCCGGACGCCTACTGGATGCAGCAGTACCACGACGACGTCCACTACATCGGCTACCGCGGTGTGGCGCAGACGGTCGTGGAGGAACTGGGCACCGACGGGCTGACCCTGGTCGGCGGAGTCGGCACCGGGGCGTCCACCAGCGGGATGGGCCGCTACCTGCGGGAAGCCTCCCCGGACGTGCGGGTGGCCGGGATCCAGCCGTTCGGCAGCCGGTCGTTCGGGGCCGAGTCGGCGCCGATGGACTCGTTCATCATCGCCGGCATCGGCAGCGGGATCCGGTTCGCGAACATCGACTACCGGGTCTACGACGCCGTGCACTGGCTGGACTTCGACGTCGCGGCGGCCGGCTGCCGGAACCTGCTCGCGACCACCGGCGTCTTCGCCGGGCTGTCCGGCGGGGCCGGCTGGCAGGTGGCGCGGCACGTGCGCGAGACCGAGCCGGACGGCGGGCCGATCGTCTTCCTCGCCGCCGACCCCGGCCACCGCTACGTGGACCTCGTCTACCCGGTGGAGGCCGCGGACGAGCCCGACCCCGGCTACCGGCCGCGGGAGATCAGCTCACTCGACGACCTGACCGGGCCGTGGTCCACGATGGACTGGGCCCGCCGGCCGTTCCAGGTGCAGGACGACCTGCCCGAGTGGCGGCAGGTCCCCCGGGCCGCGTAGTCCGGCGACCGTGGCGGCCGCTCAGGCCGCCACGGTCAGCACGGCCGCGGCCTGCGCCCCCTGCTTCACGTTGATCGGCGCCGCACCCCGCGGCGGTCCTTCGCGCAGGAAGACGCCGGCCGACCGGCCACCGAAGATGAGCGGTCCCAGCACCACCTCGCTGCCGCCGGTGCCGGACCCGGCCAGCCGCACCACGGCCGGGTGGACCCGCTCCTGGCAGACGAACCGGCCGTGGATCCGCTCGGCCAGCAACCGCCGCCACTCGTCGTCGGTCACCGCGGCGCCGAACACGACGTCCTTGCCGCCGTAGGCCGAGGACGGCTTGCAGACGAACCCTTCCCGCCCGGCGACCGCGACGTCCACTGTGGACTCCGAGAGCCGGAAGGTGGCCGGCACGTGCGCCGCGGCCAGCGCGCGTTCCCCGGCGTCGAGGTACCCGGCGTACCCGGGCGAAGTGACCAGCTCGAGGTTGGCCTTGTCGTCGAACAGGGCCGTCGCGGGCGAGCCGACGAAGTCGACGGCGCGGGCGTCGTCCAGCTCGATCAGCCGCCGGGTCAGCTCCGGCGGCACGAACCGGCGGGTCTCGTCCCAGGTGTACATCGTGATCACGACGTCGACCCGCCGGCCGCCGAAGCGCACCTCGTCGCCGGAGACGTCCAGATCGGACACCAGGCCGCAGCTGATGTCGTAGCCGCCCGAACGCACCAGGTCGACGAAGAACCGGCGGCCGGTGTCGGGGTCGGCCGGGTCCGCCGTCGCCTCGAACACGTGCGGGGGCCGGCCGGACCGCGGTTCGACGAGCGCGCCGAACGCCGCCAGCCACACGGCCGCCGTCACCGGCTCGCGCAGGCTCAGCCCGCGCCCGGCCAGGAACCGGCCGAACGCCGAATCCCCGGTGGCGGCCGAGTAGGCGGGCAGCGTGCTCATGCCGCCCATCGGCGTCGAGACGTTCAGCTCGACCAGCCGCACGCCGTCGGCGGTGACCAGCAGGTCCGGCCGCATGAACGACGTCGACGCCCGCCGCAGGCGCGGGTTGCGCAGCGCCACCCGGAACAGGTCGGCGTCCGGCTCGGGGACGCCGAGGAAGCGCATCCACGCGTCGACGTCGTCGCCGAAGACCCGGCGCGGGACATCGGTGATCAGCGCGGCCAGCCGCTGTCCGACGTCCTCGACACCGGCCGCCGCGTCCGGGGTGAAGAACGGCGGCGGGTAGCGGTGCGGCCAGTTCCCGCGGTGGAGGCGGGTCTCGAACTCCGCGCGGTCGGGCCCGGCCGCCGGGGTGGCCGCGAACTCCTCCCAGGCCGCCAGCACCCGCGGGTCGAGCGACGTCCAGTGCGTCACGGCAGGCGGCCCTGGGCGCGCAGGGCGTTCAGCACGGTGTTGACCGCCTCCGACGACTGGTCGACGCCGGTGGCGCGAAACGAGTAGTTCAGCCCGCCCGGGTTGACCAGGTTGAACTCCATCACGTACGGGTAGGCCAGGTCGATGCCCGAGTAGAAGACGCCGTGTTCCATCAGCCGCTTGCCGAGCCGGCGCACGAACCCGTCCTCCTCCGCCGTCAGCGTCAGGCCCTCGAACTTGGTGCCGAGGGTGACGTTGGCGCGGTCGTCGTGCTCGAAGTGGAACCGGCGGAACCCGCACACCGGGACGTCGCCCGCGATGATCACGCGCTTCTCGTTCTCCCGGACGTTCGGGATGTACTCCTGCACGGCCGTGTACCGCTTGGCCAGGCCGATGATCTCGCGGCTGTACATCTCGTACCGCGGCACGGCGTTGCCGGTGGCCGACTGCAGCAGCGCGGCCCGGTTGCGTTCGGTCTTGGACAGGAAGTAGACGTCGGCGCCGCAGCCCTCGTTGGTCGGCTTGAGCACCCAGGTGCGTTCGGCGTCCGACTCCACCAGCCCGGTCAGGAAGTCGAAGTCGTTCGAGACGTAGGACGCCGGCAGGTTCTCCCGCGGCACGACCGACCCGAGCGTCGTCTTGGAGTTGAGGTAGAACAGCGCGGAAGCCTCGTTGACGAACGGCACCCGCTGGTTGAGCACCCACAGCAGCTGGAAACTGTCCGCCTGCACCTCGGGGTTCGTGCCCGCGAGCACCCACACCAGGTCGAAGTCCTCGGCCGAGGCGTAGCTCTCCGAAAGGGCCGGGAAGTCGTGCCCGGTCAGGTATTCGTCGGAGAGCCGCACCCGGTCGCACACGACGACCGAGTCGTGGACCGACAGGGTGTCGATGTCGCCGATGTACACGTCGTGGCCTTCGCGGTGCAGCGCGCTCGGGATGATCGAGTGGTTGTCGAGCCGGAACTTCGCGACCTCGGAGACCAGGACGAGGATCTTGTAGGGCACGGGTCGGTCCTTTCGGGGAGCGGGTTCACGACCCGCGGGTGAACGCCGTGACAGCGCGGGCGAGGTGGGTTTCGAGCTCTTCGCGGGTGTCGCCGACGGCGACGACGAACCCGTGCCGGTCCCGCGACTGGCGCACCACCGGCGGGCGGTCGCCGGGGACGGCGGACAGGTGGGCTTCCACGACCCCGGGCAGCGCCGAGACCGCGGTCAGGTCGACGGCGGGCACGGGCGTGCCCGGGGGGAACGTGACGTAGCGGATCCCGGCGACGCGCCGGCGTGCCGGGCCGGCCGGCGTGGGCCGGCCGAAGACGACGGCCATGGACTGCTCGAAGACGTCCTCCCCGAGCGCGAGGCCGAGCATGTCGCTGATCCGGTCGCCGCCTGGCCGGCCGTGCGACTCGATCAGCCGCGGCCCGTCCGTGGTCAGCATCACCTCGGTGTGCGAGACGCCGTAGTGGTAGCCCGCGGCGTCGAGCGTCGCCGCGACGAGGTCCGCGATGGCCGTGGCCTGCCCCGGGTCCACCGGCAGGGTGTGCCCGGTCTCGACGAAGTGCGGAGCTCCGGTCGTCGCCTTTTCGGTGATCGCGAGGATCCGGTGGCCGCGCGGCGAACTCATCGCCTCGACGCTGTATTCGCTGCCGTGCAGGAACTCTTCGACGAGGTGGGGCCGGTCGAGCTCGGTGAGGGCCTCGGCGTCGGCCGGGCCGTCCAGCCGGGTCACGCCCGCGCTGCCGGTGCCGTCGACCGGCTTCACGATGCACGGGTACCCGATGCGGGCGATGGCCCGGCCCAGTTCGGCGAGGGTGTCGCAGACCGCGTGCGCGACCGGGACGCCGGCCAGATCGCCGACCGCGGCGCGCAGTTTCGCCTTGTCCCGGAACGTCTCCAGCGCGCCCGGCCGGGTGCCCGGCCAGCCCAGCCGCTCGTTGACCACGGCCGCCGCCGAGCAGCCGAGCTCGCCGAACCCGAAGCAGGCGACCGGACCGGGGAGGTCCAGTTCGCGCAGGCGGGTCACCAGGGCGCCGGGATCGGTCGTCCACGGGCTGCGGAAGACGAGCCCCGGCACGTCGCCGGGGTCGGGCCCGTCGGGCGCGGGGACGACGACCATGCTCAGCCCGAGCCGGCGGGCGGCGTCGATCACCAGGTCGCGGGGGTTGAGCAGGACGACGGTTTCAGGCATGGCGGACCCGCGCTTTCGGCAGGAGGAGGCTGGTGACGGCGGCGATCACGGACACGCCGATCAGCACGAGCCAGACGTCGTTGCCGCTGAGCAGCTGCACGAGGTAGCCACCGAGGCTGGCGCCGGCGAGGCTGCCCACGGCGCCGGCCGCGCTCATCGCGCCGAGCGCGATCCCGGTGCGGCGCACCGAGCTCGCGCGGATCGCCTGCTCGTCGAGGCTCGGCCCGATGAGCATTTCGGCGACGGTGACCGGCAGGGCGAAGACCAGCAGCGAGAACCAACCGGCGTGGGCCAGCAGGACCGCGTACGCGCACGCGAAAGCCAGGAAGCCCAGCGCGAGCAGGGTGCGGTTCGCGGCCCGCGCGAAGACGTGGCGCAGCAACGCGTACTGGCACAGCACGACCAGCACGCCGTTGACCGTGAAGACGACCGCGATCGCCGCCGTGCTGCCGGTCATGGCCAGGGCCGCGATCGGCACGACGACGTTGAGCTGGCTGTAGATCGCCCAGTAGGTCACGCCGAGCCCGAGCAGCGTGAGCCAGTGCGCCCGGCCCCACCGGCCGTCCGGGGGCTCGGGGGCCAGGGTGGCCGGCCGCGGCCGGGCCGCCGCGGCGCCCGGGCGGGCGAGCAGCCGGACGCCGAGGATCAGGTGGGACAGCACGCAGGCAGCGAGGATGTACCGGAAGCCGAGCGGGTAGACGACGGCGCCGAGCGCCGGCCCGGCGACCACGCCGATGTTGACGAACGTCGACCGCAGGGCGAGCATCGCCCGCGGCCCGACGCCGTCCTCGGCGACCAGCCGGGTCTTGATCGCCAGGCCCAGCAGCGAGCCGCCGACCCCGACGGTCACCACCCCGCCGACCAGCGAGGCGGACAGTCCGCCTCCGCCGACGCCGAGCAGGACGTACCCGGCGATCCGCAGCGCGAAGCCGGCGGCCATGACGGCCCGGGGGCCGAAGCGGTCGACCAGGAACCCGGTCAGCAGCGAGAAGGCCTGGCCGGAGAAGGCGAGCAGGCCGACCAGGAACCCGGCCTCCCCCACCGCCACCCCGCGGCCGGTGAGCTCGATCGCCAGCAACGGCAGGAACATGAACGTCGTGAGCCCGGTCAGCAGCACCGTGACCAGCAGGGCCCGCCCGTCCGAGGACGTTTCGCGCCAGGCTGTCACGGCGTGTCCGCCCCGACGTTCGCCGTCAGCCACGTTTCGGTTTCCCACAGCCGGAGTTCGACCTCGGCGGTGTCCCGGCCCTCGACCATCGCCCAGCAGAGGTGGGAGGTGCTGTTCTGCGCGACCGCCCCGGCGGCGAGGGCGGTGTTGACCTCGTACTCGGTGACCCACGGGAACGGCGGCCGCCCGGGCGCGCGCACCGCGTGCCCCGGCGGGACGATCGCGACCGCGCCGTGCAGCCTCGCGGGCGGTCCGCTCGGCGCGTCGGCCACCGGCAGCCCGGTGGACAGCCGCAGCCACACCGTCAGCGGGTCCAGGCCGTAGGTCGCGCGGGTGAGCGCGGGGATCCGGGCTCCGCCGACCCGCGACGCGATCTCGCACAGCAGCAGCTCGCCGCTGGGGGTGCGGAAGACCTCGAGGTGGTAGGCGGACACGGCGGGCGCGTCGAACGCGGCGAGGCAGTCATCGAGGAACGCGGTCAGCTCGATCGCGACCGGGTCGTCCGGGTGCAGCTGCAGGGAACCGTTGTTCTCCCCCGAGAGCACGCCGAGGCAGCTGCGCAGGTACCGCGAGCAGGCCACGAACCGGTACCCGTCCGCGAACACCGCGTCGACGTGGTGGACCTCGCCCTCGACGAACTCCTCGGCCATCAGGTCGTCACGCCAGTGCCGGCGGCTGAACGCGGTCAGGTCGCGGTTGTCCCGCAGCACCGTGATGTCGCGGGAACCGCCCTGCTTCCGGGGCTTCACGACGACCGGGTAGCCGACGTCGCCGATGAAGTCGAGCAGGTCGGCGAAGGTGCCGAGACCGGCGAAGCGCGGCGTGCGGACGCGCTTGCCGGCCACCTCCTTCATGACGACCTTGTCGCGGAAGGACAGTGCGCTTTCCGGCGACTGGCCGGGCACGCCGAGGTGGGCGCGGATCCGGGCCACGCGTTCGAGGTCGTACTCGTTGTCCGTGATCACGTGGTCGAAGACGCGGTCCCGGGCGAGCTCGCGCAGGCGGAGTTCGGCGTACGGCACGAACTCGCAGTCCGGCACGTACTCGTAGTGCGCGAACCCCGCGGTCGCCTCGAGTTCGTTGTGGCTGAAGACGTGCAGCCCGGCCGTGTGTTCGGGCAGCATGGCCGCGTAGTCGTTGAGCCGTCCGTAGTTGACCACCGCGATATTGCCCACCACAACCGCCCCCTCGCCACTCGCACGCCGCTGTCACAGCGATGCTAGGGAGCGGGCCGGGCACCCCTCATCTCCGAAGCGGCGGCATCACCGCACGACAGGACAACTGCGGGCAGCGAAGATCCGCTAACGCACGAAGTGATCCATTCCGCCCCGCGGACCGGAGCCGGCGCGCTAACTTCCCTTCATGGTGCGCTCTCTGCTCTGCCTGGCCCTGCTCGCCGGGGCCACGTCGCTGGCCGGCTGCTCGCCGGGTGACGACCACCAGGTCTCCGTCGACGCGGTCCGGCAGGCCGCTTCCGGTGGCCGGGCGGCGAAGTGCCCGATCGGCTTCGACGTGCCGGGCGCCCTGCGGTCCGCCGGGGTCGATCGCCCGGTCACGCCGGACGCCGTCGACGTCGAGGTGTCCAAGACCGATACGCCGGCGGCCGACCCGATCGCCGCCCAGCAGAACGGGATGTCCGCGCTCGACGCGGCCGCCGGCGCCTACCTCGAGTGCGGCTACCAGGTCGACGGGAAGGCGCTCACGGTCCGGCTGGTCGCCACCCGGGCCAAGGGCGCCATGGCGTTGCTCGCCCCGCAGCTCCAGCGGGACGCCCGCCTGGCGGTCGAGGAGCTGCGGGCCTTCCTGGACGCCGCACCCGGCCCCGGTGAGGTCAAGGTCGTCGGGGGTTCGGTGGCCGTCGGCGCGCTGGCGGCCACCGGCGGGGACGCGGCCCTGATGGTGTCCTCCGAGGCGCCCGAAGTGCGTGACGACGTCTTGCGCACCGTCGCCGGCGAACTCCTCGGCCAGGTCAGGTTCTGAGCGAGTCGTAGCGCCAGAACGGCCGCACGCTCAACGCGGCGGCGAGGACGAGCGCGACGCAGACCAGCGCCGCGCCCGACCAGGCGATCGTCAACGTCGTCGCGGCGGCCATCGCGCCGGCCCGGACGTCGCCCAGGCGCGGGCCGCCGGAGACCACCACCGTGTAGACGCCCTGCAGCCGGCCGCGCATCCGGTCCGGCACGTACGTCTGCAGGATCGTCTGCCGATAGACGACGCTGACCAGGTCGGCCGCGCCGGCGACGACCAGCAGCGCGACGGCGGCCCAGAGGCTGCGCACGAACCCGGCGGCGGCGACGGCGGCCGCCCAGCAGACGACGGCGCACGTCAGCGCGACGCCTTGCCGGCGCACCCGGCCGATCCAGCCGCTCAGTGACCCGGCCAGGATCGAGCCGACGGCGATCGCCGAGTACAGCGGGCCGACGCCGCCGTGGAACCGGGTGGCGGCGGCCTGGGGGAACAGCGCCTCCGGCATCGCCAGCGCCATCGCGGCGATGTCGACGGCGAACGACATCAGCAGGACCGGGTTCCCGCCGAGGAACCGCAGGCCTTCGAGCACCGACCGGAGGCCGGGGCGGCCGGCCGGGGCCGCCGACGGGAACGACGGCAACCGGAAGGCCGCGTACAACGCCGCCGCGAACAGCACGGCGTCGGCGCCGTAAGCCCAGCCGAAACCGCCCGGCAGTCCGATGAGGACACCCGCGACGAGCGGCCCCGCCACCTGACCGACGCTGCCGGCCGTGTAGTTCAGGGCATTGGCGGCGGGGATGTACTCCGCCGGCACCAGCAGCGGGACCATCGCGCTGCGCACGGACGCGGAGACGGCGAACCCGCCCGACTGGGCGGCGACCAGCGCGAGGATCAGCGCCGGCGACCGCAGGCCCAGGACGCTCTGGGCCAGCAGCGCGAGCGTCACCGCCCACGTGACGAACGACGTGAGCAGGTACAGCTTCCGCCGGTCGACGGCGTCGGCGACCGCGCCGCCGTAGAGGCCGAACACGACGATCGGGACGAACCCGACCAGGCCGGCGAGCCCGACGACCAGCGACGACCGCGTCAGGGCGTACAGCTGCACGGGCACGGCGACCGCGGTGACCGTCATGCCGATGACGGCGGTGCTCTGCCCGAGGAACGTCCGCCGGAACGCGGGAACGGCCAGCGGGCGGGTGTCCGCGACGACGCGGCGCAGGCGATCCCGGAACCGGGTCGGCACGACAGGGGGCATGCCTCCACGATGGTCGGCGCCGGCCGGCAGACTTCCGATAATCTGCCACCTTGTGTCGCAAACCCGCCATCGGCATCACCCGGGTGAGGTCATCACCCGGCACCGGCACGAGGACCACCAGCTGATCTACGTCAGCAGCGGCGTCCTCGCCGTCCACACCGACCACGGGACGTGGGCCGCCGGTGCGCACCGCGCCGCCTGGATCCCGGCGCACACCTGGCACGAGCACCGCGTCCACGGGCACGCCGAGGTCCACACCCTCGCGTTCGCGACGCAGGAAGCGCTGCTCCCCGGCGACTCGCCCACGGTCATCGCCGTTTCCGGGCTCCTGCGCGAACTGCTGATCGCGGCCACCGAGCCCGGCCTGCCGCCGGGTGAAGCGCGCCGCCTGCGGGCCGTGATCCACGACCGGGTCCGCCGCGCCCACGTCGCCCCGCTCACGCTCCCCCGCGCCCGCGACCCCCGGCTGGCGCACGCCTGCCGGCTGGTGACCGACGATCTCGCCCACCCGCGGACCATCACCTGGCTCGCCCGCCGGGTCGGCGCCAGCGAACGCCACCTCGCGCGGCTCTTCCGCGGCGAGTTCGGCACGACGTATCCCCAGTGGCGCACCACCACCCGGGTCTTCCAGGCCATGCTCGAGCTCACCGCGGGAAGCAGCGTCACGCAGACCGCGCACCGCTGCGGCTGGGCCACCACGAGCGCGTTCGTCGACACCTTCACCCGGACCATGGGCCAGACCCCCGGCACCTACCGCGCCGCGGCGGCCGGGGGTTAGCGGCTACTTGGTGCCGTACGCGCCCGCGTCGAGGTCCTCGACGAGCGTCGGCCCGCTAGGCGTCCAGCCGAGCAGCTCGCGCGTCTGCGTGCTGGTCGCGGCGAGGTCCATGGCGAAGAACCCGCCGATCCAGCCGTAGTGGTCCTGGACGTCGCCGGCCGCGATGGAGGCGACGGGCAGGTCGTACGCGCGCCCGATGGCCTCCGCGATCTCGCGCGTCGGCACGCCTTCTTCGGCGACGGCGTGCAGGCGGCTGCCCGCGGGCGCCTTCTCCAGGCCGAGGACGGTCATCCGGGCGGCGTCGGTCACGTGCACGGCGGCCCAGCGGTTGGTCCCGTCGCCGGGATAGCCGGAAACGCCCTTCTCGCGGGCGATCGCGGTGAGGACCGCGATGAACCCGTGGTCGGCGGTGCCGTGGACGGTCGGCGAGAACCGCAGGCTCACCGGGTGCACGCCGCGGCCGGCGAACTCGAGCGCGAGGTTCTCACTGCCGCCGCGCGGGCTTTCCAGGCCGTGGAACGGGGACGCGTCGGCCTCGGTGGCGGGCCGGCCCTGGGTGAGCGCGGCGATCCCCGACGCCAGCAGGAACGGGCGGCCGGTGCCGGTGAGCGCGTCGCCGATGGTCTGGACGGCGCCCCGCTCGGCCGCGCTCGACACGGCCGGGTTCGCGAAGTCGTGCTTGTTCGCCAGGTGGATGACGGCTTCGGCGTCCTCGGCGCCGGCCCGGATGCCGTCGAGGTCGTCGAGGTCGCCGCGGCGGACCCGGACCCCCTTGGCCGCCAGCGCGGCGGCGGAGGCGTCGGACCGGGCCAGGCCGGTGACCTCGTGGCCGGTGGTGAGCAGTTCGTCGACGACGGCGGAGCCGATCCAGCCGGAGGCTCCGGTGACGAATACGCGCATGAGGTGAACTCCCTGTGGTCAAACCCTATGTCAGCGACTGACGTCGGTAACTGACATCAACGTACTCTCGAAGTCAGTCGCTGTCATCACCTAGACTCGACGGCATGGTGCGTTGGGAACCGGGGACCCCGGAGCGGCTGCAGCGGGCCGCGCTCGAGCTGTTCGCCACCCGCGGGTTCGAAGAGACGACGGCGGCGGAGATCGCCCAGTCCGTCGGCCTGACCGAGCGCACCTTCTTCCGGCACTTCAGCGACAAGCGCGAAGCCCTCTTCCACGGCCAGGAACGCTTCGCGCAGGCGTTCCTCGCCGGCATGGAGACCGCGCCGCCGGACGCGTCCGCGATCGAGGTCGTCGCCTGCGCGCTGGAGGCCGCGTCGGCCTTCTTCCCGGACGAGCGCCGCCCGCACTCCCGCACCCGGCAGTCCGTGATCGACCGGAATCCCGCGCTGCAGGAACGCGAACTGCACAAGATGGCCACGCTCGCCACCACGCTCGCCGGCGCCTTCCGCGCGCGGGGCGTCGGCGACCCGGCGGCCTCCCTGGCCGCGCAGACGGTCACGGCGGTGTTCGGGATCGCGTTCACCCAGTGGATTCGCGACGGCGAGGACCGGCCGCTCGCCGATATCGCCGACGACGTGCTCGCCGAGCTGCGCACGTTGACCAGCGGCAGCCCGGCACCGGCGGGCTGAGCGGCTAACTCCGCGCCACGGCCCCCGAGATCAGCAGGGCGAGGCCGTGCTCCAGCGAGGCGGCCAGGTCCACTTGCAGCTCGGCGAGCGCCGGGTCCGTCGCGTACGCGGCGAGCGTGCTGGCCGAGGGCCGGCAATGCGTCGAGAGGCCGCCGGCCAGGATCATGGCCAGCAGGCACACCTGCTTCGCCGCGGCCCCGACTTCCGGCACGTGCCGGTCGAAGAGCTCGACCATGGCGTCGAGACCGGCGAGCGCGGATCGCTTGTAGCGCACGACGACGTCGACGGAGACGTTGTGCTCCAGGACGCCGGCCTGCGCGCTGATGAGGTCACACAGCACAGTGCGCTCGGCCAGTGATCTCGCCACGATCGCCGCCAGCCGGTCGCCGCGCTCCCGCACGGACAGGCCGGGATCGACGCCGCCGGCCAGCTCGGCCGCCACGTCGGGCAGCCAGTCCCCCAGCGCTTGGTCCAGCAGCTCGAACAGCACAGCCTCGCGGGATTCGAAGTACCTCAGCACGTTCGACTTGGCCAGCCCGACCCGGCGGCTGAGCTCGTTGAGGCTCACCTCGGCCACCGGCATCTCGTCGAGCATCACCAGCGCCGTGTCGAGGATCTTGCGGCGCCGTTCCTCCCGCTGCTCCGCACTGCGCGCCCGCTGGAACGTCATGCGACACAGGGTAACCGTCTTGCACCCGGAGTTAAAGACCGGCAGTCTCTTGACAATAGACCGACGGTTCCTTAACGTCGACGGCATAACAGACCGCCGGTCCGCAAGGACCTGCCCCGAAGGAGCGACCGCCATGACCGAACACTGGACCGCCCGCGACGTCCCGGACCAGACGGGCCGCGTGGCCGTCGTGACCGGCGCCAACACCGGACTCGGCTTCGAGACCGCCCAGGTGCTCGCCGAGCGCGGCGCGTCGGTGGTGCTGGCCGTGCGCGACGTCGAGAAGGGCAAGCAGGCGGCGGCCCGCTTCGGTGCCGGCGCCGACGTCACCGTGCAGGAGCTGGACCTGGCGTCACTGGAGTCGGTGCGCACCGCCGCGGCCGAGCTGCACACGGCGTTGCCGAAGATCGACCTGCTGATCAACAACGCCGGCGTGATGTACCCGCCGCGGCAGACCACTCGCGAAGGCTTCGAGCTGCAGTTCGGCACGAACCACCTCGGGCACTTCGCGTTCACCGGCCTGCTGCTCGACCTCCTGCTGCCGGTGCCCGGTTCGCGGGTCGTGGCGGTCGCCAGCATCGCCCACCGCCTCCGCGCCGCGATCCACTTCGACGACCTGCAGTGGGAGAACTCCTACGACCGCGTCGCGGCCTACGGCCAGTCCAAGCTCGCCAACCTGATGTTCGGGTACGAGCTGCAGCGCCGGCTCGCGCCGCACGGCACCACGGTCGCCCTCGCCGCCCACCCCGGCGTGGCCCGCACCGAGCTGATGCGCAACTCCCCCGCCGCCCTCCGCGGGGCCTTCGCCGCGGTCGCCCCCCTGTTCACCCAGGACTCCGCGCGCGGCGCGCTGCCGATCCTGCGCGCCGCCACCGACCCCGGCGCGCTCGGCGGCCAGTACTACGGCCCCGACGGCCTGGGCGGTTACCGCGGGCACCCGGAGGTCGTCTCCTCCAGCCCGCAGTCCCACGACCTGGCGCTTCAGCGTCGTCTGTGGGAGGTTTCGGAGGAACTCACGGCCGTCGAGTACCCCGTCGGGTGACCTCTACCCGGTGAATTCATCTCGCACGAGGGTATTTCTACCCTCACGGCTGTAACGAGTCCCGCCGCCGCAGCGACTGTCCAGTATCGCGCGGGAAGGCTGGGGTGCCGATGACCGAACGTCGTGCTAGGCGGGTCGATGTAGCCGCCCAGCCCCGTCATGTCAGTCTCGACCAGGAGGCCGTCGAACCCGTCGATCCCGCCGGCGCGCCGGGTGCCGGGGAACAGTTCGAGTACCCCGGGATCGTGCTCCGCCGCGAGAGCGACGGCGCGCCGCCCGAGGAGACCTGGCTGCCGATGGGCGACGAGCCCAGCGACGAGGACGACGAGCGGCTCATCGCGGCGTTGCACGACGCCTGGCTGTGGACGACCGAGTCGGAACGGGACGCGGACACGGTCAGCGGCACCCTCTGACGGCGGCCCTCTCCCCGGCTGCGTAAGGGAATTCCCGCACGCCGGTGTGCCGAGGGTCTCCGGCTTCGGGTGCTGGTCCGGCGACCGGTGCCGGTGTTCCGCGTCGCGGCGGCGGTCTGCCCGCTCCCCTGGACAGTCCGCCTCGCGCGCACAACCCGACCGGTGCGACACCGGGCGGTGGCGGACGGCCTGGGCCGGGTTCGACCGGACCACCGGCGATTGCTGCGGGCTCCCCGCGTCCGCGGACGAGCCGACCTCGGTGACCGGTCCGCTCTCGGCGTTGGCGCAGCGGGCGGCGATCCGGGTGACGGAGCCGCGGGGAGCTGGAGGCCACGTACCGGGAGCTGCTCGCGTCCCACCGCCACCAGAACCGCCGTCCCGCACTGGGCGCGCGGGAAATCGCGGTGCGGTTCTCCGCGTTCCCCGCCGTCGGACTCCGCGCGTCGCCGACCATCGGCTAGACTCTCGGATACTCAACTAATTGACTACCCGAGGTGCAGTATGAACAGCTTCCGCAAGGCTGTCGAGGCACGCGATCCGGAGGCCATGGCGGCCGCGCTGGCGGAGAACGTGGTGTTCCGGAGCCCGGTGGCGTTCCGGCCGTACCCGGGCAAGGCGATCACCGCCGCGATCCTGCGCGGCGTGCTCCGGGTGTTCGAGGACTTCCGGTACGTGCGCGAACTCGGCGGCGGCGAAGGAAAGGACCACGCGCTCGTCTTCGAGGCCCGGATCGGCGACACCCGGGTCGAGGGCTGCGACTTCCTGCACCTGGACGACAACGGCCTGATCGACGAGTTCACGGTGATGGTGCGTCCGCTCTCGGCCGCCCAGGCCCTGTCGGCCGCGATGGCCGCGCAGTTCGAGCAGATCCAGCGCGAGGCCACGGAAGCCTGACCTAATCACTTCGTTGACTATGACGGAAGAGGTTACGGGGTGGCACTGCGCAACGCGCTGATGGCCGCGCTGCTCGAAGGGGAGGCGTCGGGCTACGACCTCGCGAAGGTGTTCGACGCGTCCGTGGCGAACTTCTGGATGGCCACCCCGCAGCAGCTCTACCGGGAACTGGACCGGATGGCGGCCGACGGCCTGGTGCGAGCCCGGATCGTCCACCAGGAACGGCGGCCGGACAAGCGGCTGTTCTCGCTCACCGAAGCCGGCCTCGAAGCGTTGCACGCGTTCACGGCCGGCCCGCCACGCCCCGGCGTGATCCGCGACGAGCTGATGGTGCAGGTCCAGGCGGTCGACGCGGGCGACCAATCCGCTGTCCGCACCGCGCTCGAGGAGCGGGCGACGGCCGCGGAGGCGAAGATCGCCCGCTACGAGAAGCTCCGCGCGCGCCTGCTGGACGGCCGCTTCGAAGACGACTACCTGGCGGAGGCCGAGCGGATCGGCCCGTACCTCACGCTGATGCGCGGCCTGTCGTTCGAGCGGGAGAACGCCCGCTGGTGCCGGCAAGCCCTCCGGACACTGGACCTCCGCGCACCGGTTCGGCAACCGACGGAGCCCTGACCGCGTTCGCGCCACCCGCGGCGCGGCCGCGGCGACCTCGGTGACACTGCACCAGGCGGCCAGGTGCGATGCCGCGGCCCAGCAGGCACGCACGACGCCACGCCGCCGCTCAGCTCGCGCGAATTCGGCACCTGCCCGCCGGGGCGCCCCCCGTTTCCACGCTACCGGGCAGCACCGACAAGTCCGGGCACAGCGGCGCCACTCCGGCCCTTCCGGCCGCCGTGTCGACCGCTCCGATCGCCGGGCTACCCCTTCCCATCGCCGAATTGGTCCCCACTGCCGCCATGTTGGCCCTTCCCTTCCAGCCAACGTGTTGACCCTTCCAGCCAACGTGTCGGCCGCTCCGGCCACCGTGTTGACCACTCCGGTTGCCGGGTTGGCCCTTCTGGCCACCGTTTCAGTCGCTCAGGCCACCGTGTCGGCCGCCTCGGTCCCCGTGTTGATCGCTCCGGTTGCCGAGTTGGCCCTTCCGTCCACCGTGTCGGCCGATCCGACTATCGAGTCGCCCCTCCGGCCACCATGTCAGCCGCCCCGGCCGCCGTTTTGACCGCTCCGGTTACCGAGTCGACCCTTCCTGCCACCGTGTCGGCCACCCCGGCCACCGTGTCGGCCACCCTGGCCACCGTGTCGGCCGCCCCGACTATCGAGTCGGCCCTTCAGGCCACCGTGTCGGCCGCTCCGGCCACCGTTTTGACCGCTCCGGTCCCCGTGTTGACCGCTCCGGTCCCCGTGTTGACCGCTCCGGTTACCGAGTTGGCCCTTCCCATCGCCGAGTTGGCTGTTCACCGCCGACCGTCTTGTCGCCGACAGCTGACACTTTCGCCGTTCCGGCCTCCACGCGGAGCGGCCAGACACGACGTCCGGCGAATCCGGTCCGGTACGGCGATGTTGATTCTGTACCTACTAGTATGTACAGTCTCGGTCCATGGGGACGAGAGACCAGCTGATCGACAGCACCCGCGAACTGTTGTGGGAGCGGGGTTACGTGGGCACGAGCCCCAAGGCCATCCAGCAGCGGGCGGGTGCCGGGCAGGGCAGCATGTACCACCACTTCGCCGGCAAGCGGGAACTCGCGCTCGCCGCCGTGCAGCGGAGTGCCGACGAGCTGCTCGCCGCCGCCGATGCGCAGCTTCGTGCGCCCGGGAGCGCCGTCGAGCGCGTCACCGCTTACCTGCGTCGTGAACGCGAAGTGCTGCGAGGCTGCCCCATCGGGCGGCTCACGCAGGATCCCGACATCGTCGCCGACCCGGAGCTGCGGGCTCCGGTCGACGAGACCCTGAAGCTCCTGCAGGCAAAACTCGCCGCTGTCCTCGACGAAGGCCGGGCGGCGCACGAACTGCCCGCCGAGCTGGACACCGCCGCGCTCGCCGCCACCGTCGTCGCCGTGCTGCAGGGCGGGTACGTGCTGGCCCGCGCCGCCGCCGCGCCCGAACCCTTCGACCAAGCCGTTTCCGGTGTGCTCGCGCTGCTCGCCGCGCACACCCGCTGAACCCCGGGGAGTTCCCGTGCACGTTCGTCACGTTCCGTCCGCCACCACCCCCGCGCCCGCCGATGTGATCACCGGCAGCGCCTGGGTCACCACCCTCGCCGTCCCCGAGGGTCCGTCGCGCACTCAGGTCGACCGGGTGCAGTTCGCCCCCGGCGCGCGCACGCGCTGGCACCGGCACCCGCTCGGCCAGGTCCTCGTCGTCACCGAGGGCACCGGCTACGTCCAGCTCCGCGGCGGCCCGGCGCAGCTGATCCGGCCCGGGGACACGGTCCGCGTCGCCGCCGGCGAATGGCATTGGCACGGCGCCACCGACACCACTTCGATGACGCACCTGGCCATCGAGGAACTCCCCGAAGACGGGACCACGGCGGAGTTCGCCGAACCGGTGAGCGCCGCCGGGTCCGCGGCCGCGCCCGCCGAACCCGTCACGCGCACGCTGGTGCTGGAGCAGCGCCTCCCGGAACCCCGGGTGGTCGACTACGTCGAGCTGCGCCGCATCACCATCGCGCCGGACTTCGGCGCCGGGCTGCACGTCCACAATGGACCCGTTTTCGGCAGCATCGAAACCGGCTCCGCGGTCTACCAGATCGAAGGCGAGCCGGAGTCGGTGCTCACCCCGGGAGACGTCTTCTACGAGCCGGAGGCGACCCGCATCGCCCGCTTCGACGCGCGGGAGGACGGCGTCACGTTCCTGGCCTGCTTCCCCGTGGGGCCGGGCGAAACCCCCAGCCTGACCCCGCTCGACAGCTGACCCGACGAACGGCGGGCCCGCACCCGGCTGCCGGTATACAACCGGTCGAGACACCCGTTAACCTCCGCGCGTGAGGATCATGGATGTCCTGCTCACCACGCTGCTGACCGCCGGCGTCGTCGCTCCGATCCCCGTCCTGGCGCCGGCTCCCGCCCACGCGGATCCGGCGCCTTGGGCCGGGCCGCTCAGCACCCGCGGCCGCTACATCGTCGACGCGGCGGGCAACCGGTTCAAGCTGAAGGCCGCCAACTGGCACGGCGCGAGCGGCACGTGGACCGGGTCCGGCGCCATCGACGACCCGGCCGACCACCACGCCGGCGAGATCGCCTACCAGACGCCGCTCGGGCTGGACCGCGCGTCGATCGACACCGTGATCGACGGGCTGGCGGGCCTGGGCCTCAACAGTGTCCGGCTGCAGTTCTCCAACGCGATGATCCACGACACGACGCCGGTCCCCGACCTGCCGGCCAACCCGGACCTGCGCGGCAAGACGCCGCTGCAGGTCTACGACCGCGTCGTCGAGCGGCTGACCGCGCGCGGGTTCGCGGTGATCCTCAACAACCACACCACGACCTCGCGCTGGTGCTGCGGTCTCGACGGCAACGAGCGCTGGAACACCGCGCAGTCCGAGCGGCAGTGGCAGGACGACTGGCTGTTCATGGCGCGGCGCTACGCCGCGAACAAGCGGGTGGTCGGCGCCGACCTGTACAACGAGGTCCGCCGCAACACCTTCGACGACCCCAACTGGGGCTGGGGCAACGACAAGGACTGGCAGCGCGCGAGCCAGCAGGTGGCCGACCGCATCCTGACCGAGGCGAACCCGGATCTGCTGATGATCGTCGAGGGCATCAACTGGACCGGCCTGCCGATCGACGGTTTCGCGCACGGCCGTCCCACGCTGGAGCCCGCCCGGACGCTGTCGCACACGCTCGTGGACTCCGGGAAACTGGTCTACTCGGCGCACTTCTACGGCTACACCGGGCCGAACCACTCCGGCGCGACCGGCATCGGCGAGACGCACGACCCGCGCTACCGCGACCTCTCGCCCCAGGACCTGCGCGACACCCTGTACCGGCAGGCGTTCTTCGTCGAACAGGACACCGGCAAGCACTACACCGCGCCGCTGTGGATCAGCGAGTTCGGCGAGGGCCGCAACACGACCGACCCGGCGTCCCGCACGTTCTTCGAGAACTTCGTGGACTACCTCGCCGAGACCGACACGGACTTCGCCTACTGGCCCGCGGTCGGCTTCCAGACCGGCGGCACGGGTGACGGCTGGTCGCTGCTCGCCTGGGACGCCGCCGGGAAACGCATCGACGTCCTCGACGGCCGGGACTGGCGCGGCCCGGCGTGGCAGCGGCTGGTGAACGCGCCGTCGCGCACCGGACAGATCCCGCAGGCCGACCACTGGTCGATGCTCGACCTCGACTACGGCGACTTCCAGGAGTCCCGTTCGGTCCGCACGCTGCCGGACTGGAATTCCGGCGCGCGCAAGGGTGTCTGCCCCGACGGCCAGCGCCTCGCGGGTCTCGCCCACACCGGCAACCGCGGCCTGTGCACGGGCAGCCTGCCGGTTCCGGCCGGGTACGTCGTGGTCCGCGACGAGTCCTTTGTGGACACGGACTGGGCGTCCGGCTACACCAAGCTGCAGTGCCCGGCCGACCACGCGGTGGTCGGCTACAGCGTGACGGGCGCCGCGGTCTCGGCCGTGCTGTGCGGCAGGTCCGCGACACCGCTGGGCCGCACCGGCCGCACGGTCTGGTTCGACCGCGGCGACAACCGCCCAGCCGGCGACCCGAGCGGCGACTTCGCGTCGGGGAGCTACAAGGGCCAGTGCGCACCGGGCGAGTACGTCGCCGGCGTCGCCTACACCGGCCGCATCGGCGCCAACCGGACGCCGGACGCACTGCTCTGCCGGTCCTGAGGCCACCACGGTGGCAAAACGTGCCCGCTCACCGGAGGGCGTCGTACAGCCGGCGCGCGGCCACCTCCGCGCCGTCCGTGCGGAGCCGGGCGGCCAGTGCCGTCGCGCGCGCCCGGGTCTCGGGCGCCAGCGCCGTCGTGAACGCGGCGCCCAAGGAGCGGACGGTCGCGGCCGGGCCGTCGAGGGTCACGCCGAGGCCCAGGTCCGCCACCTGGCCGGCCCAGTACGGGTTGTCCGCCAGTCGCAGCGGTACCACCACTTGCGGCACGCCGGCCCGGGCGGCCGTCATCGTCGTGCCCGCGCCGCCGTGGTGGATCACGGCGGCCACTTCGCCGAAGAGGCGCTGGTGGTTGACTTCGCCGATGGCGAAGCCGTCGCCTCGGTCGTCGACCAGGTCCAGGTCCGCCCAGCCGCGGGAAACGAGCACGCGGTGACCTCGCGCGCGGATCGCCTCGACGGCGTTGGCGGCGATGTCCGGTGCCGGGACGATACTGCCGAAGCCGACGTAGACCGGCGGCGCGCCCGCTTCGAGGAAGCGCACCAGGTCGGCCTGGAGCGGACGTTCGTCCGGCAGGGTCCAGGCACCGGTCTGGACCACGTCGAGTCCCGGGATCTCCCGCCACGGCCCCAGAACCGGGTCGGCCGCCAGCCACGGCCGGTCGGAGTAGACGTGGCCGCGGACGTCGTCGACCGGCGGCAGGCCGAGCCGGGCCCGGTGGCCGTTGAGGGTCTCGCGGAACTGCGCGTTCACGTGCTCGGCGTCCAGCTCCCACCGCGTCCGGTTGTCGCCCGTCCCCGGTTCCGGCCAGCCCGGCCGCGGCGGCGGCGCGTGGTGGGGCGAGGGCAGGTTGACCGCCGAATAGCTCGCGTACACGTAGCGGATGCCCGCGGCCTCGGCCACCGACCGTGCGGCGACCTGCGCCAGGCCGGCCACCACCAGCGCGGCACACCCGTCGGCCGCGCCGGGCAGGACGTCGAACTGCGCGTCGACCAGCTCGGTCCGGTACCGGGACAGGTCCGCGGCCGACGGCGGGGTGCTCCCGCGCATCAACGCCCGCACGGGCGGCCCGACCGGCACCAGCCGGATCCCGGCGCCGGCCAGCCGCGCCGCGAACTCCTCGTCCGGCGGGGCGCACATCCGCACGTCCACGCCGAGGTCCTGCAGGCGCACCGCGAGGGCGACCAGTGGTTCGACGTCGCCCCGCGTACCGTACGTCGACAACAGCACCCGCATTCCGCGTCCTCTTTCGGTCGGTCACCCGGACCACCGCAACGTAGCGAAGTCCCGGGGTACGGGCCATGTCGGCTCCGCCGATCAACGCTCCCCCGCGCCGGGAGCCCGTCCTGACTGACTACGGTGAAACGTCAGCGCGCCTGGTTCCCGAACGTCGGCCCAACCCGAGGACCACCCGATGCCCAGTTCGTCCGTCCCTGCCCCCGACGTTTCGATCATCCTGCCCTGCGCCGGATTCGGGACGCGTTTCGGTGCGCCGTACTCGAAAGAGCTGCATTGCCTTGCTCCCGGCGTAACGGTGCTGGACCGCAGCCTGGAGGCCGCGGTCGAACTGGCCGCGAGCGGTCTGAACGTGCGGCTGGTCGTCGTGTTCCGGACCCACAAACTCGACACGGTGAGCTATCTCGCGCGCTACGCCGAGACCTTCCAGATCGTCTTCCTCTACCAGGACGAGTCGTTGGAACCGGGGCTCGACGGCGCGATCCGGTCCGCCTTGCCGATGACGCAGGGGCCGGTGGTCCTCGTGCTTCCCGACATCGTTGTCACCGGCGCGGGCAGCGCGGGCGTCCTCCTCTCCGCGGTGCGCCGGACCGAGGAGACGGGGTGGAGCGTGGTCGCCGTCGAAGAACAGGATCCCGACACGCTGCGGCAGATGGGCGCGCTGACCGTGGCCGAGCGGGGCCACGACCGGACGGTCGAGGCGGCCGCCGAAAAGCCGGCGGATCCCGCGCCCTTCAACGCGTGCTGGGGCATGGTGGCGGTGACCGCGGCCGAGGCGCACCGGCTGCCCGCGGTGGTGCGCAAGGGCGCGGAGAGCCCCTTGCCCGGCGCGGTGGCGCTCATGGTGGAGCGCATCGTCAACTACAACACCGCCGCCGGCTGACGGCCGGGGCGCTTGGCAAGTGTGACGAAACCGCACGGGTTCGCGACGGTTCCGCCGCGGCTCCGGGCGAAGGCGACAGAGCGCCTTTACGATCGGCGGGCAGTTCGATCTCGGGGGAACCATGTCGCGCATCCTGCTCGTCGAAGACGACGCCGCCCTGGCCGAAGCGCTCACGCTCGCGTTGAAGGCGCTCGGGCACGACGTCGTCGTCGCGCCGACCGGCGAACGGGCGCTGGAGGCCCTGTTCACCGACCAGCTCGAACTCGAGTTCGTGCTGCTCGACGTGATGCTGCCCGGCATGGACGGCTTCGAGGTCTGCCGCCGCATCCGCGCCCGCAGCCGCCTGCCGCTGGTCCTGCTGACCGCGCGCGGCGACCCGATCGACGTCGTCGCCGGGCTGGAATGCGGCGCCGACGACTACGTGGTCAAACCGGCCGAGCCGCGGGTGCTCGACGCGCGGATCAAGGCGATCGGGCGGCGCGCCGTCACCGCGCACGGGCCGTCGGCGGGCCTGCTGCGCATCGGGCGCCTGGAGATCGACGCGGGCGCGATGAGCGTGACCCGCGACGGCGTCGAACTCGCGCTCACCGCGACCGAGATCCGCCTCCTCGTCGAGTTCGCCGACCATCCCAACCAGGTGCTGAGCCGGCAGGTCCTGCTGAAACGCGTCTGGGACTACGGTTACGTCGGCGACTCGCGGATCGTGGACGCGGCGGTCGCGCGGCTGCGGGCCAAGATCGAGGACGACGCGGCGAACCCCGTGGTGCTGAAGACGGTCCGCGGGCTCGGCTACCGGCTGGTGGACCGGTGAGGCGGCCGTCCTTCGGGCTGCGGGCGAAGGTGACGGCCGCGGTCGTGCTGGTCACGACGACGGCGACCGCGGTGATGGCCTTCACGGCGTCGAGACTGCAGGAGGACGACGCCGTCGACGGCTTCGGCTACACCGCGTCGACGTCGTTCGGCGCCTTGTTCGAGCAGTCGTGGCGAGGACTCGAAGCCGTGGCGGGAGGCCGCGCCGGGCTGGACGACTTCGCCAGGGCTGGGATACTTCGCCGGTGATGCGGGAGGGACGTCGATGAGCTCTCAAGCGGGATCGGGGATCGTCCTGCTGGCGATCTGCGCTCTTGTGGCGACGACCGTGTTCGTCGGGGTCCGGCGGCGGGAGAAGACCGGGGGTCTCGGCCAGGTCCCGCCGCCGGCCCCGGAGTACGCGCGCCGGATCACCGCGTTGCGGGACGAGGACTACGACCTCGTCCTGCGGGGCGGGGCCTGGGTCAACGGCATCAACGTGACGTGGCCGTTCGCCAGCTTGCTGATCAGCCGGAACCAGATCGAGCTGCGTGTCCAGGTCCTGATGCCGATCCGGATCGCCCGCGCCGAGGTGACCGGCCTGCGCCGGGTGCGTGGGCCGTTCAGCCGCGGCTTCAAGTTCCGGACCGCGTCGGGCCGGTTGGACAAGGTGACCTTCTGGCCCGTGGGCAAGGCCGGGAACCAACTGACCGAACTCGGCTGGCCCACCCGCTAACGGCCTCGGTCAGGGCGGGCGGCGGTCCGGAGGCCGTCCATCGGCAGGTCCAGCCCGGACGACACCGTGCTGATCGTGCCGGGAGCCAACGGCGCGAACGCCGCTCCCGGCGCCCTGGAGGAGATCGCCCGCCTGGTCGCGGCGGGCCGGCTCCGGGTGCCGATCGCGGCGAGCTTCCCGATCGGGCAGATCCGCCGCGCGGCCGAGCTGCAGGCCGGCCGGCACGTGCACGGCAAGGTCGTCATCGACCTCTAGCCAGGCCGTGCGTCGGGTGTGCGGCGGAAGCGGCGTTCGGCACCACTGTCCCTCTTGTCCGGGTTCCGCGAACTCACCGGTCGGTGGACCAGGTGCCCAGGGCGGCGACGACGGCGTCGATGAGGGCGGAGTCGATCGGCGCGCGCTCGATGGTGCTGCGGTAGTATATCGGCCCGATGGCCATCGCGGCGGCGTTGCGGCTGGTGAGTGTGAGGGTCACTTCGCCGCGCGCCTGGGCTTCGTCGAGGGCGGCCGCGAGCCGGTCGGCGAGGATGCCGGCGAACTGCGCGCGGCGGGCGTCCATGTTCTCGTCCCACAGGGCGGTGTTGGCCAGGGTCGTGGACACGGCGCGGACGTCGTCGAGCTCGAGCTGGCGGGCGATCGCGGTCAGCTCCCGTCGCAGCCACTCCCGGGTGGGAACGGTGGCCTTGTCGAGGAACGGCATCGGGACGGTGGCCATGACCTCGAGGAGGAGCGGTTCGGCCTGGGGCCAGTGGCGGTAGACGGTCGCGCGGCCCACTCCCGCGCGGTCGGCGACCAGCACGTGCGTCACCGCGGTCGGGCCGCTTTCCAGCAGCAGCTCACGGGCGGCGTTCAAGATCGCTTCGCGGCTTCGCACGGATCGGGGATCTGTCTCGCTGGTCACGAACCGATCCTATGAGACAACTTGACTCGCAGCATGACGAGTGTGCATCATGTCGGTATGAGACATCCTGTATCACAGATGACCGTGGCGGTCCTCGGAGCGACCGGTGCCACCGGACGTCACGTGGTGTCCACGGCGCTTGAGCGCGGGCACCACGTGATCGCGCCGGTCCGCCGGGCGGGAACTTTCGCGCCGCGCGAGGGGCTGGACGAAGTGATCTGGCCCGAGGTCACCGACGTCCCGGCCCTCACGCGTGTCCTGCCGGGCACGAGCGTGGTGATCAGCGCGCTGGGCGGGGCCGGCAACGGGCCGACGACGGTGTGCACCGAGGGCATCCGCTCCGCGGTCACCGCGATGAAGGCGGCCGGGGTGGCCCGGCTGATCGCCGTCAGCGCGCACGGTGTGCTGGAGACGCACGACAAGTCGTTGTACTCGGTGGCGGTGTGGGCGAATGTCGCCGACCGCATGCGCGACAAGGAAACGATGGAGCCGCTCATCACCGCTTCCGGTCTGGACTGGACGATCGTGCGGCCGCCGAAGCTCTCGGACCACGACGGGATCGGGAAGTACCGGGCCGGCACCGACGTGCGCATCCGGCTGTGGAGTGCGATCGGCCGCGCCGACCTCGCCGCGTTCCTGGTCGACGAGGCCGAAACCCCGCAGTACACCCACGCCTACCCGCGGATCACCCGGTGACCCCCGCCCTCCCCGACCTGACCGGGAAAGTCGCCGTCGTCACCGGCGCGACCGGCGGCATGGGCCGGATCATCGCCGCCGACCTCGTCCACGCCGGCGCGCACGTGATCACCGTCGCCCGCGATCCCGCTCGCGCGGACGCCTTGCGCGCACGCATCGGCTCACCGGCGGCGAACCGGCTCGAGGTCATCCCCGGGGACCTGTCCCGGCGCGCGGACGTCGTGACCGCGGCGAACACCGTCCTGGACCGGCACGACCGGATCCACCTCCTCGTCAACAACGCCGGCGCGCACTTCGCCGAACACCGCGTCTCGGCCGACGGCGTCGAGATGCACATCGCCCTCGACTACCTCGCCGCCTACGGCCTCACCACCCTGCTGGACGGGCCGCTGCGACGCGGCCGGGCCCGGGTGGTGAACGTCGCCAGCGACACCCTCAACGACACCCGGCAGATCAAGCTCCCCGGCAAGCCACGGCCGGCGACCCTCGACCTGGCCGGTGTCGGCGACCTCGCGGAACTCAATCCCGCCACCGGGTTCGCGCCCTTCGAGGCCTACGCACGCGCCAAGCTCATGACCGTCACCGCCGGCTACGCGCTCGCCCGCGACCTCGCCGCCGACGGCGTGACCGTCAACGCCCTGCACCCGGGGATCGTCGCCACCGACATCATCGACGACCTCGTGCCCCCGCTGCTACGTCCCTTGCGCACGCTGATCCGCCGCAGTCTGCTCACCCCCGCCGAAGGAGCGCAAAGCGCGACACGCATCGCGACCGACCCCGCCCTGGCCGGCGTCACCGGCCGCTACTTCAGCCGTGACACGGAATCGAGCACTCCCCCGGTATCCCACGACCCCACCACCCAGCGGAGACTCCTCGCGCTGAGCCGGACCCACTTCGCCGGCTGACCTGTTCGGGCCGCCTGCTTGGATGTCGGTGTGACCGTGTACGACCTCGCCCGTCGCCTGCCCGCCGTCCCGGACCTGCGCGCGCTGTGCCGTGCCCTGGCCGCGCTGGACGTCGTGCTGAGCCCGGACAGCCAAGACCGGTACCACCTCTACGACACCGCTTGGGCGCCCGGTGCGGAGCTGGCGTCCAAACGGGACGGCGCCGGCAACGAATACTCCGTCGTGTTCACGGCCGCGGGCGCGTACGTGCGTGGTTTCGACCACGAGTCGCCGATGAGCCCCTACGCCACCGACGACGACGAGCCGTGGCCCGGGGTGCTCGACGCCGTGCCCGGAGTGTTCCGGGAGTGGGTGGCGGAACCGGCGTTCTCCGACGAGTTCGGCACGCCGTATGTCACCGTGTGCTTGTGGCGCGAGCACGGCGACACCGCCTGGCGGCACGGCGACATCACCTTCCCCGACCGGGGTGACGACGGGGCCGGCTGGCTGTTCGCCCTGCTGACCGACGGCACCGCCGAGGCGTTCCGGGAGTGGGCGCGGGACTACTACGAAAGGCCGATCGACCTCGACGCGGTGCGCCACCTCTACGCCGGGCGGCCACTGACCGCGGACGTCGTGACCGCGCTCAACCCCGCCACCACCCTGGCGGCCGTCGCGGAGCACGTCGCCGCGACCGGCTACCCGCTCCCCGGTCAGCCGGGCAGCGGGACGTCCAGCCGCCCGTAGCGGTACGCGCGCACGGCCACGACGAACTCGTCCACCGTGAGGCTGCCGTCGAAGTCGATGCGGTCGAAGGCGGCGTCGGACTCGGCCTCGCCGGCTCCGGTGACCAGTCCCGCCGGTACAGCCGCACGACTTCGGCTGACATTTCCCGGCTGCTTCGGGAAGAAGATCGCGTTGGCCGTCCCGGCGGTGTCGATCGCCTCCGGCGGGGTGACCACGGGCAGGTGAGCGCCGGGGTCACCGAGCCGACGGCCTCCGGTCACCGCAGCTTCGTCGGCGGGGTGGTGCCGGTCCGTTCGTCGCCGTAGCTGAGCCAGGTTCCGATCGGGGCACGCTGCCCGACGCCCGGCCGGCCGTAGTCGCACACGCCGCCGGGGAACGCCGCTCGCAGGCGAGTCCGCTCCGCGGCGGTGAAGGCGACCGGGTAGTCGTGGAAGTCCAGCGGCCGGAGGCGGCACTTCAGCACGTCGAGGGACAGGCTCTCCCCCGCCACCAGCCGGGTGTTGGCCGCCACCGGGTACTGCGCGCCGCACTGGCCGCTCGCCGGGTACGTCAGCTTCTCGGTGATCCGCGACGCGGCCGAGAGGTAGCAGCCGTCGCCGAGGTCGCCCGGCCGGTTCGCCAGGACCTTCTGCTGGAGGCTCCGGTGGGAACCGTCGGCGTCGATCGCGGTCAGCCAGCGGTCCATCGCGTCGAGCTCGTAGACACTGGCGGCCGCGGCTTCGGCCGCGGTGGCGTGGTTTTCGATGATGACCTGGTTGCCCGCGGTGCCGTTGGCCCGCAGAAGCCGTTGCCGCATCACATAAGACCACTCGGTGGTGTGAATGTCGTTGCCGAACCCGGCGAGGTCGAGATCGGTCCGCTGGTCGATGATCGGCGTCACCCGCAAGCCCTGCGACGCCGAGTTCACGAGGTCGTCGGCGTACACCGTTTCGAGCGCCTTCGGGTCGGCCGCGATCCGTTGTGCCACGGGCTTTCCGGTGTAGTCGAGGCCGCCGATGGCGGCGTTGAGGTCGACGAACTGCGCCGCGGTGATCGTCCCGGCCTTCAGCGCGGACAGGCCGTACTGCACGCCGGTGGTGTCCAGCGGGCTGCGCACGAACCCGGTCTTCGGGTCCCGCCCGAGCTGGTTGGCCAGCTGCTCGTTCGAGTTGCACTTCACCCCGCGCGGGTTGGTCACCGGATCCCAGCGCGCCGGGACCGGGATGGCCGCGTTGCAGCTGCCGGTCGCGGTGGCGCGGCTGGCGAAGGTCTGGTCCCAGGAGACGCAGGTGTCATAGCTGGCGAAGCCCGCGACGGCCTGCTTCTGCGCCGCGGTGAACGACGCGCCCGGCCCGGCGAAGTACCGGTCCAGCAGACGGCAGTCCGACACCGGGCCGCCGGTGCTCAGCGGGTCCGGGAACGAGACGCCCGGGATGATGCCGTCGACGATGCCGGGGTAGTTCTCGGCGATGTCGTACTGCTGGATCGCCCCGCCCGAGCCACCCCAGCCGATCGTGTGGGCGACCGGGCCGTAGGTCTCGACGAAGTGTTCCTTGACCATCATCGCCGCTTCGGCCGAGATGATCGGGCTGCAGTTGTTGTCGAGCACGTTCAGGCTCGACGACGTCACCGCGTAGCCCTGCGCCAGGAACAGGTCGTTGACGACCCCGCCGGTCGAGTTGCCCTGGTGGTAGCCCGCGTTGCAGCCGCCGCCGAAGGTGTAGACCAGCTTCCCGTTCCAGCTCTTGTCCGGCGCGTCGGGCGACGGCGCGCCGTCGTAGAGCGCCGCCATCTCGTAGACGGCGCGGTCGATCGTGCCTCGTTCGACGCGCACCACGTACGGCACCGGGTGCCCGTTGACCGTGGCCGTCGCGAGGTCCGCGGGCCGCGCCGCTGGGTCCGTCAGCGGCGCGAACGCCCCGGCGGTGTTCTTGTACTGGTAGCTCACCTGGGTCGGCGCGCTGCACAACGGCTGCGACGCGGCGGGCAGGCCGAACGCCTGGGTCTCGCAGTAGAACGGGTGCTGCTGCGAGCCGGAGAAGACCGGCCCGGTGATCGGGTGGTTGGTGACGCGCAGGTTCGCCCGCTGGTCCGCGCCGTGCCCGCCGGCCCGGGCGCTCAGTTCGTTGGCGCCGTTGCGCAGGCCGGTCACCAGGCCGAGCAGGCTGCCGTCCGGCTGGGCGCGGAAGCTGGACGTGACGTCGCGGCCGTTGTCGCTGACCCTGACCTGGCCGGCCGGCGTTCTCCCCGGTGGGACCACCCTGACCAGCACCTGTCCCCCGCTGACGAGCGCGGGCCGCGGGTTCGACACCGTCTCGATCGTCAGCTGCCGCCCTGCCGGCGTGCCGGGAGCGGCCACCGCGGTCGCGGTCCCCAGCAGGAGGACGGGCGCGGTCAGGGCCGCGACCACGATGGATGAGCGTAAAGGACGGTCGGCCACCAGACACTCCGCTCGCTTGTGGCATCGCGTCATCGCGACACCGGGCAGCTGCCGGTATAGCACCTGCGGCCCGGCCGGAACAACAGCCGGTTCCGGGCCGCATCCGTTGTGGAAGAACCGAAACGCCGGATCCTCGGGCACGGCCGAGGTGCGTCCGCGTCCGCCGGGCCGGGTCAGGCGTGCAGGCGGCGGCGCAGGTAGTCGCGCCAGGTCAGCTCGGACGAGCGGGCGAGCGCGGAGGTGGCCGCGAAGCGGTCCCAAGCGTGGAACGCGCGAGCGTAGAGGTGCAGGTCGACCGGCACGCCGGCGGCGGGCAGCCGGTTCGCGAAGCCGCTACGTCGTCGTGCGGCACATCGAACCGGGCAACCGCGACAAAGGTGTCGGCAGGCCGGTGGCCCGTCCGGGCGCGGCGTAGGAGGTGCACGTCGCCGGGTGCCGGCCGGTCACCCAGGACCGCGGCCCAGCCAGGCCGGTGTCCTCACGGGTGCGGACGACTTCGGCGCTGCTCTCGAAGCACGACGTCTCAAGCCGGTCATCCGGCATCGGGCGGAGCAGGGACAGCGAGTTCGGCTGCGGGGCCCGCCGGTCGCGCGCCATGAGCGCGGTGGCCGGTGCCCCGCCGCTGCTGGCCCCGGCCGGCCCGATCCGGAGCTCGGCAGCGTGGCCGGCGAGGTGGGTGTAGGCGAGGTAACCGTCTTCGGCGGCGCCGGGAGCCCGGGTCTCGGGCCCCAGCCGGTACTCCGCACGCATCTCGACCGGGCGTTCACGGATCTCCGGCCAGCCGCGAACTCCCCCAAGTGACGATCAAGCGCTGCCGATCGTGGTCGACCGGCGGCGGTCGTTGTGCCTTGCCCGGAAAGGTGATCACCGCCTCGCGTGAAGTTTCGCGAAGACTGTCCACTGTGGCCACGGCGTCCGGACGTCCGGCGCGAGTGCGGCGGACGTCCGGACGAGACTCGCAGCCGTCAGGGCTTCTCGAAGTGCTGGTAATCGATCGGGGTGTCCCAGGAACCACCCCACGTCCAACCACGAGAAGTGAACGCCCGCTCCGTGGCGTCACCCGCGTGGATCATCCCCGGCACAGCGAGCGTGCGATCCACATACGGCGCCCCGTTGGGCGGATACACCGCACCACTACCGGAGATGTACGGATTCTGCACCGTGTTCACATCGATCGCCCGACCATACGAATGATTCGACCACGCCGTACCACCGGTGATCGCCCGGCAGTTGAACGCCGAGGTGTTGTTCGCCGCCATCGACGCGTCATCGTCCGAGCCGTACTTCTCCACCGTCTCCATCCGCTCGATCGGGAACCGACCCCGATACAGATCAGCGAAGGTGTACGCCACCTCCACCGCCCGATCGGCGTTGACCACCAGCTCACCCCGGTGCACCGCCCCGTCGAAACCGACGAAGTTCACACTCACCAGCCGCAACTGATCGGGCCCGACCGGACAACCCTCGTGCCAGCTCGACCCCAGCCGCTCCGCCGACACCGGCCTGATCAACGCGACATAAGGCGGAAGACCACTCGCCGCCGGCGCGGCGACCTCCACAGTCTGAATCGTGGCCGCCGGCGCCGGCGTCACACCGGCCAAGACCACCGACACCGCGAGCGTAAGGACAGCGAATACCCTGGTTCTCAGTTTCATGACGCCGACACACTTCACCGCGTGGTTCGGCTTAGCCGGAGTCGGATTCGCCACATCCGGGCAACCTCGGGCGCACCCGCTTATCGTGACGCGCGGACCACCCGGTCAGCCGTGCTGGTGCGAAGGGCGGACGTCGCACCGGCGGGCGTCCACAGTAGACACGGCACCCGCCGGATCCGCGCGGACGTCAGGCGGAGACCCGGACGACGACCTTGCCGTGCACCGCGTTCTCGGCGGCCCGTGCGTGCAGCGCCGGCAGCTCGGACAGCGGGACCCGCTCGGCGACGTCGACGCGCAGCTCGCCGCCGTCGATCAGCGCCACGAGCTTCGCCAGCTGTCCGGCGTCGCTGCGGACGAACAGGTCGATGCCGCGCACCCCGCGTTCCTCGTCGGCGGGAGCGGGCATCCACACCGTCGTGTTCACCACGACCCCGCCCGGCCGGACCAGGGTGACCAGCGCGGCCAGCTCCGCCGGCTCGACCGGCGCGAGGTTGAGCACGACGTCGACCGGCTCGGTCACCGCCGCGGTCACCCCGGTCGTGGTGTGGTCGACGACTTCGTCGGCACCGGCCGATTTGACCGCGTCGCCGCTGCGCGGGCTCGCCGTGGCGATCACGTGGGCGCCGGCTCCCTTGGCCAGCTGCACCGCGTATCCCCCGACCGCGCCGCCGGCGCCGTTGATCAGCACCCGCTGCCCGGACCGCAGCTTGCCGTGGTCGAACAGCGCTTGCCACGCGGTCAGCGCGACCACCGGCAGCGCGGCCGCGTCGGCCAGCGGGACGCTCTTGGGCGCCGGCGTCAGGACGTCGGCCGGTGCGAGGACGTACTCGGCGGCCGCGCCGTCGCCGTCCATCGGCAGGAACCCGATGACGTCGGCGCCGACCTCGACACCCGCCACGCCGGCGCCGAGCGCGTCGACCGTGCCGGCGACGTCGAGGCCCGGAGTGTGCGGCAGCTCCACCGGGATGGGGCCGCGCATGAAGCCGCCGCGGATGTTGCCGTCGACGGAGTTGAACGACGTCGCGGCGACGCGGATCCGGACCTGCCCGGCTCCGGGAACCGGCTGGTCCACGTCCTCGTAGCGCAGGACGTCCGGGGCGCCGTACTCGTGGAAACGCACTGCCTTCATCGGAGTTCTCACCTTCGTCGAGCCCATTCGCTTCGAATTCGAAGCAACTGCCCAGCACAGTACTGTTGCTTCGAATGTGAAGCAAGTGATACCGGTCACCGCCGGCTTCCTTGATCCACCCGGACCTCAGGATCGTGGCAACGGGCGCGATCAGCCTGGGCCGGCTTGGCCCACCTTGACCACGGCCGGCCCGCCGGAGGCGCGGACGACCTCGCCGAGCCGGGCCGCGTCGGCCGAGCCCGGCGCCGCGGTGAGGACGACCGCCATCAGGCCGTCACCGGGCACCTCGAGCAGGGCGCCGTCGAGGGCGATGCCGCCACCGTCCGGATGCCGGAACACGGCACGGTTTTCGTAGGCGGAGACCGTTTCCGGCGTGCGCCACAGGGTGTCGAACCGACGGCTGGCGCTCCGCAGCTCGTCGACGAGTCCGGCGAGGGACGCGTCGGCCGGGTAACGCAGGTGCGTGTCGCGCAGCCGGGCGGCCAGGGCGGCCCGGAAACCGGCTTGGTGCTCCTCGCTCCGGCCGATCTCCTCGCGCGCGTCGCAGAACGTGCGCCACGCGACGTTCCAGTCCCGGGCGGTCCCGGCCGGCGTCCCGCCGCCCAGCGCCATCCAGGCGCCGTTGACGGCGATGACGTTCCACGCCGCGTCGGTCAGGAACGCGGGGGTGCCGTCGAACCGTTCCAGCAGCCGCAGTGACGCCGCCCCGGCCTCGCGTGGCACCTGCCCGTCGACCGCGGCGTACCCGGCGAGCGCGCAGAGCCGCTCGTAGTCCGCCCGACCGGCCCGCACCGCGCGGGCGATGGCGGTTACCACGCCGGCCGACGGGTGCCGCCGCCCCTGCTCCAGCCGCCGGATGTAGTCCGCCGACACCCCGGCGAGCTCGGCCAGCTCCTCCCGGCGCAGTCCGCGGACCCGGCGTCCGGTGCCCCGCGCGCCGGCCGGCAGCCCGGCGCCCGCGGGCTCGGTGTGTTCGCGCAACCAGCGGACCGCGGCGCCCAGCTCGGACAACGACATGGCGCCAGTGTGCACCAGCGGGACGGCCGCCTTCGCCGAACCCCTTCGAATTCAAAGCAGTAGACTCCGGTCATGTCTGACGTACCACCGTCGCTCGATCCCGTGCAGCTGGGCGCCTACTTCGACCTCATCGAGGTGACCAGCCTGCTGCGGCACGCGGTCGAGCAGCAGCTGCGCGAAGCCGGCGACCTCAGCTACGTGCAGTTCCAGCTGCTGGCCCGGCTCGGGGACGCGCCGACGGGCAGCCACCGCATGACCGACCTGGCCGACGGCGTCGTCTACAGCCGCAGCGGCCTGACCTACCAGGCGGGCCTGCTCGAGAAGGCGGGCCTGGTCGTGCGCGCCCCCTCCCCGGACGACGAGCGCAGCACCACGGTCACCATCACCGACGCCGGGCGCGCGCGGCTCGCCGACGTGCTGCCCGGGCACGTCGAGGTGGTCGGCGGCCTGCTCTTCGAACCGCTCTCCCGCGACGACGTCGCAACCCTCGCCGGCCTGCTGGCGCCGGTGCGAGACCACATGCGGTCGACTCCCCCTCGCTCGGCGGCACCCCGCCGCCGCACGAAAGGCTGAGGACGCGCCTCGGTACCTTGATTCCCCGACGATCGAGGGGAGCTGACGGAGTGGCGCGTCTTCATGTCGGCTGCGCGATGTGGACCCACAAGGCGTGGCCCGGGCGGTTCCTGCCGCAGTCGCTGCCGGCCAAGGAGCGCCTGCGGGCCTACGCCGGCTGGTGCAACGCGGTCGAGGGCAACACCACCTTCTACGCGACGCCGGCCCGGGACACCGTCGCGACGTGGGCGCAGCAGACCGACCCCGGCTTCCGGTTCGTGCTCAAGCTGCCCAAGGTCGTCACGCACGAGCGCCGGTTCGCCGGCGTCGAGGCCGAGATGCGCGCGTTCCTGGACGCGATCGAACCCCTCGGCGACCGGGCGGTCCTGTGGACCCAGCTGCCGGGCTCGTTCGGCCCGTCGGACGTCGACGCCCTCGGCCGTTTCCTGCGCCGGCTCCCCGCCGGCCGCCGGCGCGCGGTGGAAGTGCGTCACCCCGGGTTCTTCACCGACACCGGCTCGGCGTCGCTGCTGGAGGGAGCGCTCGCCGGCGCGAACGCCGAGTGGGTGCCGTTCGACACCACGGTCTTCTTCCGGAGCCCGCCGACCAGCGAGGCCGAGCAGGAAGCCTGGGCCAAGAAACCCCGGCTGCCGCGGCGAACACGGGCCCTGACCGATCAGCCGATCGTGCGCTACCTGGGCCGGGACTCGGTCGAGGAGACGGTCGAAGGGTGGCGGCCGTGGGCCGAGGCGGTCGCCGGCTGGCTGCGCGAGGGCCGCTCGCCGACGGTTTTCCTGCACACCCCCGACAACAACGACGCGCCGGCCCTCGCCCGCCGCTTCCACGACGACGTCCGGGCGCTGGTGCCCGGCCTCGACGCCCTCCCCGAGCCGGAGCCGGTCGAGCCCGCGACCTTGTTCTGAGCACTGCTCGCTTGCACGCCGGGCGAACCCCGTCGGTTGCCTGCTTCCGGTGTCTGCTTTGTCGCAGGTCGCGGCGGGTTTTCCGGCGCTACGCCCGGCCGATGACGCTGGGGATGGACCGGGGTACGACGACGCACCGCCGGTGGCAGAACACTTTTCCGGCCGGAGCGATCGTCTTCGGCTTTGCCGCGGTCGGGGACGCGGCGGGGGCGGTCTACGCGCTGACCGCCCCCGGATACGTCTTCGAGGACGGCGAGTTCGCGGGCGAGCTCACGGTCTTCGTCCTGGCCGCGGTCCTGATGCTCGGCTGTGTCGCCCTCGGGCGGTGGCACGACCGGCGGCGCGCCGCGCTGGTGGCCGAGCACGAACACTGGCTGCCGGCGCCGACCGGGCACGACGGCCGGGGGGAGGTCGACCTCGACGTCGAGATCGCCCGGTTGCGGCCGTTGATGCTGCGCTCCGCGGGCTTCGTGCTCGTGTGGCTGGCCGTGCTCGCCGGGGTGGTCGCGGGATTCGTCGCGATGAACGCCTCGGCCGAGCACCTGCTGAAGACCGGGACGCGCGTGACCGGCGAGGTGCTGGGCGTCTACCGGCACAGCCGGGCCGACGACATCATTTACGTGGCCTATCCCGTGGGCACCAGCGGCTACCGGTACGCCGACATCGTCTGGGACTCCGGCCGGCCGTACACCGAGGGGCAGCAGATCACGGTCATCTACGACCGGGCCGACCCCGATCGGGTGCGCACGCCGGACGAGACCAACGACGACCAGACCTGGATGTGGGTTCAGGTGATCGGGACGATCGCCGGGGTGAGCGGGCTCGTGCTTTCGCTCATCGCCGCGGTGAACTGGCGGCGCCGCTACCGCGCGGTCCGGGCCACCGGCTGGCGGCTCGCCTCGGTGACCGTCGTGCCGGACTACCCGATCCGCCGGGGCCGGCACCTGCCGGACATCGAGGTCGCCTACGCGGTCCCGGCCTACGCGCTGAACTCGCGTACCGGCGCGAAGAACGCGAGGCTGCGGCCTTCGTGAAAACGCACGTCACTTCGCCCGGATCCGGGCGGTGTCACAAGGCGTCGTACTCGTCGCCGTTTTCGTTGAGCAGCACGTAGCCGGGCGACAGTTCCGTCAGGCACCTGCTCAGCGACACCAGCAGTTCCTCGACGGGGACCTGGTCGAATTCCAGCTCCGCGACGACCTCCGAGCGGAGCTGGTCGATCCGGGGCTCGTCCGCCTTCAGCTCGGCGTAGGAAGCTGCGAAGGAGGCGCGCATCGCGTCGACGTCAGGTGCGCTCGCCACGACGTCGTGCCAGGTCGGCACCCCGACGACCAGGCGGATCACGCCGTCCGGGTCGGCGGCGACGATCCCCGCGCCGCCTTCGGAGTCGGCGTAGAGCACGGGGCCGTCGTCGCACACGAAGAACGTGCCGCCCGAGGCGTCGCCGGCGACCACGCGCAACTCGCCGCCCGAGGCCAGCCGCACCGGTTCGACGGGGTCGAGGCGGGCGACGTCGAAGTCGAACACGTCCGCCAGCAGCGCGGCGGCACGGGCGTTCTCGCGGATCCGATCGAACATGGCGGAACGATAGGCCACGCGTTCGGTCCGGCCGCGGGTCGGGCACCGATGAGGTTCTCGCGCCGCACCCGTCCAAATGTGTGGGATCGACTCACGAGAGGCTGGAACGATGCGGAAACTGATCTTCGGCATGAACCTGACCCTGGACGGCTACATCGCCGCGGCCGGCGACGACATCGGCTGGAGCGGGCCGCCGAGCGACGAGCTGTTCCGGTGGTGGCTCGACCAGGAGCTGGCGAGCGGCGTGACGCTGTACGGGCGCAAGCTGTGGGAGGCGATGAGCTCCCACTGGCCGACCGGCGACCAGCAGCCGGGCGCCACCCCGGCGGTGATCGAGTTCGCGCGGAACTGGCGGGACACGCCGAAGGTGGTGTTCTCCTCGACGCTCGACCGGGTCGACCAGGTCGACGGGAACACCCGCCTGGTCACCGGCGACGCGATCGCCGAGATCACCCGGCTCAAGGCCGAGGACGGCGCCCCGATGCGGGTGGGTGGTGCCACGCTGGCCGGGGCGGCCGTGCGGGCCGGGCTGGTCGACGAGTACCAGATCGTCACCCATCCGGTCCTGGTGGGCGGCGGCACGCCGTTCTTCACGGTGCTGGACAGCTGGGTGAACCTGAACCTCGTGGAGACGCGGACGTTTCCCGGCGGCGCGGTGCTGACCCGGTACGAGCCGAGGCGCTGAGCACGCTCGGCTCGACGTCCGGTCTCACCGTGTCGGGGGCAGGTCCAGCCAGGGCTTGCCCGTGACGTCGAATCCGGTGAGCTCGGCGATCTTCCCGTCGACGACGTGCAGGACCGCGACGGCGAACAGCCGGTGCTCCGGGGCGTCCGGGGTGCGAAGGTACAGCGCGGCGGCGGGCATCCGGTTGACCGTCGTGGTGACACCGCGCCAGTCGTCGTGGCCGCGCCGGAAGAGCCCACCGGAGACCCAGCCGTCCACCGCGTCCCCGGCCGTCCTGGTGACGGTGCCCGGATCGGGCAGCATCGCGAAGCGCAGGTCGTCGCGCAGCAGGGACGTCAGCCCGTCGAGGTCGTTGCGCTCGTGGGCGTCGATGTACGCCTTCACCACGCCGCGCTCGTCCTCCGACAACTCGTGGGTGGCGGGACTCCGCCAGTCGAGGCGGCGGCCGCGCAGCTGCTCGCGCATCGTCACGCGGGCCCGCTGCAGCGCGCTGGTCACCGACGCGACGGTCAGCTCGAGCGCGTCGGCGGCCTTCGACGCCGGCCAGCCGAGGACGTCACGCAGGACGAGCACCGCCCGCTGCCGCGGCGGCAGGTGCTGGACGGCGACGATGAACGCCAGCTCGATCGTCTCCCGCGCCACCACCGATTCCTGCGGGTCCTCGGGGAGCATCCGGTCGGGGTAGGGCTGCAGGTGCGGCACCTCGGCGCCGGGGTCCGGCAGGCCGGAAGGCACGGGGGTGCGGTCATGGCGCTTCTCGAGGAAGTCGAGGCAGGCGTTCGTCGCGATCCGGTACAGCCAGGTCCGCAGCGCGGCGTGGCCCTTGAACGTCTCCCGCTTGTGCCACGCCCGCAGGAACGTCTCCTGCGTCATGTCCTGGGCGTCCTCGTAGTTCGCGAGCATCCGGTAGCAGTGCACCTGCAGCGCACGCCGGTGGCGCTCCGTGACGTGCGCGAACCGCGCCGCATCACCCGAGCGGACCGCCGCGATGAACGCGGCCTCGTCGGTGTCGAGCGGTCGGGCGTCGGTCATGGTCGTGGATCCTTCCACCGGGGCGAGGGGGCTGCCAGAACTGACGACGCGGCGGCGGATTTCTCATCGGTGACGCCGCCGGCCCCGGGCCGCTTCGATGTCGAGGTGAAACCGATTGCCTGCAGAAGCCGGCGAAGCGATCATGAGCCGGTGCCCGGAGACGTGTGGCTGGAAGAGGTGAAGTCCGGGCTCCGTGGCGCCTTCACCTGGCACGGAGACCGCACGGACCGGCATCGTTATGCCGACGTCACGGGCTGGTGGCGCCGGCCCGACCTGCTCGGGCACCTCGGTCCCGCGCTGGCGCACCTGTTCGCCGGCGAGCACCCCACGGTCGTGCTCGGGCCGGAATCCCGTGGCTGCCTCCTGGGACCGCTGGTCGCTCTGCACCTCGGCGTCGGGTTCGTCGAGGTGCGCAAAGACCGCGTGGCGTCCAGCGACAGCGATGCCTGGCTGCGGCGGACCACGCCACCGGACTATCAAGACCGGCACCTCACCCTCGGCTTCCGCAGGAACCTGGTCGGCGGTGGCGATCGGGTGCTGTTCGTCGACGACTGGATCGAGACCGGCGGCCAGGCCCACGGCGCCCACCTCCTCGTCGAGGACGCCGAGGCCACCTGGATCGGCGCCGCGACCGTGGTCGACGCACTGAGCGGCAACCAGGTTCGACGGCACCTGAACGTCCGGTCGTTGCTGCACGTCCGGGAACTCTGACCCCTTCGACGGCGGTTCCGAACGGGTACGGCTGCCCGGTGGCCGGGTCGACGAACATCTTCGGACCGTCGGCGGTGGCCGCGCGGCCGTCGATGGCGGAGATCTTCTTCGTGTGGGCTCGTAGTGGACGACGTAACCGCCGCCGCCGAGCCCGGCGACGTACGGGTCGGTGACCCCTTCGACGGCCGCCCGCCGGTTCCTTCGGCGACGGCCTGCTTCGGCGGCTGGAGTGGTGCGCAACCGGGTGCGGCGGCACCGTCCACAGTGCACTCGATCGGGCCGGCCGGGTGACGTCACGACCCGGTGTCCGGCAGACCGGATCCGGCGTTGTCCCTCCTGCGAGCTACCGGGACTGCTCCCTCCGGGGTGACGTTTCCGCGGCCCCGTTCCCGATAACTTCGGCGCCGTCAACGCGGACGGCGGACCAGAAGGTGCCGCCGGCGCGGAAATCGGAGGGCGAGCACCATGATCACCACACGAGGGTCCGGGTCACCGGGCCACCGGTTCGCCGCGATCCTGGCGGTCGCCGCGCTGACCGTGCTCGGCGTGACCGCTTGTGACGCCGCGGACGACGAAGACCGTCCGGCGCCGGCCGCGGGCGTCACCTGGGGAGCGTGTCCGGCTCCGGCGCCGGGCAGCCCCAGGGATCCCCGGCTGACCTGCGCGAAGGTCGAGGTCCCGCTCGACTACGGCCGGCCGGACGGCCCGTCGATCGAGGTCGCGATCTCCCGCCTGGCCGCCACCGACCCCGCCAAGCGGCACGGCGTCCTGCTGCTGAACCCGGGTGGGCCGGCCCTGCCGGGTCTCGATACGCCCAGCGCGATGGCGCCGACGCTGCCGAAGCCCGTCCTGGACGGTTACGACCTGATCGGTTTCGACCCGCGCGGCGTCGGGACCAGCACCCCGCAGAGCTGCGGTCTCGAAAACCCGAGCGTCGCCGCGCTCTTCCCCTACCCCGCCGCCGACGGCTCGATCGACGCGAACGTCCGAGCCGCCCGCGCCACGGCCGCGAAGTGTGCCGCCCAGGCCGGGGAAAACCTCCGCCACTTCACCACCGCCAACACCGCCCGCGACCTCGACCGCGTCCGGGAAGCCCTGGGCGAAGCCAAGATCTCGTACTGGGGCCAGTCCTACGGCACCTACCTCGGGACCGTCTACAGCACGCTGTACCCGGACAAGACCGACCGCGTGATCCTCGAAGGCAACGTCGATCCGGCGCACGTCTGGGCCGGCGAAGCCGAGAGCTGGGGCAAGGGCATGGCCGAACGGTTCCCCGACGCGGCCGCCGTCGCCGCCGGGCAGGACGCCACCCTCGGGCTCGGCGCGACCCCCGGCGAAGTCACCCGGACCTACCTCGCGCTCGCCGATCGGCTCGACCGCCGGCCGGCGCCGGTCCCGGGCACCCCGCAGTCGTTGACCGGGGCGACGCTGCGCGCCGTCACCTACGCGCTGCTCATCCACAACAACACCCTGCCGGTGCTCGCGCAGGTCTGGAAAGCGGCCGCGGATCTGGCCGACGGGCACGTCACCGACGCCGACGGCCAGGTGCTGCAGCAGGTGTTCGCCGAAACCCCGCCGGCCCCGGGCGTTCCCGCGGACAACCAGGCGACCATGTTCCTGGCCCTCACCTGCGGTGACGCCGAGTGGTCCCACGACGTCGGCAGCTACGCCCGGCGCAGCGCCGCCGACCGCGCGGCCTGGCCCCTGACGGCGGGCATGCCGGCGAACATCTGGCCGTGCGCGTTCTGGCCGCAGCCGGCCGAGAAGCCGGTCACCGTGACCGGCGACGGCCCGCGCACCACCCTGATCCTGCAGAACCGCCGCGACCACGCCACTCCGTGGGACTCGGGTGTCGGGCTGCGCCACGCCCTGGGGAACCGCGCCGCGTTCGTCGGCGTCGACAACGGCGGGCACTACGTCTACCACGAAGGTTCGGCCTGCGCCGACAACGCCGTCGTGAGCTTCCTGGACACCGGCCGGCTGCCGGACCAGGACCTCGACTGCACGGACGTCCCGCGGCACTGACCGGCCGGTTACGGCGCGGTCGGCCTCGGCGAAGGCCGACCGCGCCGCCTCGGCTCCCGACCCGCAGCCGCCCTTCCGGAACGGCCCCCCACACCGCCCGCAGCGGCCAACACGACGACGGGAACGGCCGACACGGCACCTGTCGGCTGCCGTGTCGGCCGGTCCGCGATTTGCCGGGACCCCGCGGTTCTCCGGGGCTACACCCGCTTCTTCACGTCGGGCCCGCGGCCGGCGGCGGTGGGCGTGCCGCCGATGTCGGACTCGATGGCCGCCGTGACGATGCGGTTGCGGTCCCCCGCCGACAGCACGCCGTCGGCGACCAGTTCCTGCGTCACCGCCTTCACGTACTTCACGAACCGGTCGTGGGACGGGTACGCCGCGTTCTCGTCGATGACGTCGTTGAGCGTGCAGCCGTTGCCGATGTCGGTGTTCTCGACCTGGCTGTCGATCCCGCCGATCACCACGGTCTCCCGGGTGTCCGAGTTCGGGCAGGCGTCCGGTGGCGGCGCGGCCGCGACCACCGTGAACGCCCCCGACTGCTCCGCCGAGACGTTCCCGGCGACGTCGGTGGCCCGGAACCGGACCGTGTGCGTGCCGAGCGCGGACACCACCACCGGCGCGGTGTACCGCGTCCACGCCCCGCTGTCCACTTTGTACTCGGCGAAGTCCACACCGGACTCCGCGTCGGTCGCCGTCAGTGTCACCGTCGCCTGGCCGACGTAGGACCAATCGCCACTCTGCTTACCGGTCAACGCCAGGGACACCACCGGCGCGGTCGTGTCACCGCCGGCGACCACGGTGAAGGACACAGTCCCCACCGCGGAAGTGTTGCCGGCGACGTCACGAGCCCGGTAGTCCACCGTGTGCGCGCCGGCCGAAGAAACCTGAACCGGTGCGGCGTAGGCGGTCCACGCGCCACCGTCCACCCGGTACTCCACCGCCGCGACACCGGATCCCGCATCGGACGCCGTGACCGTGACGACCGCCTTGCCGACGTAGTTGCCGTCGGCGTCCTTCGTGCCGGCCACGGAAGCCGTGACGACCGGCGCGGTCGTGTCGCTCTTGACCACGGTGAAGTGGGCCATGCCTTCCGGCGAGGTGTTCCCCGCGACGTCACGAGCGCGGTAGGAGAGCATGTGCATCCCGGCCGCGGTCACCGGAACCGGCGCCGTGTAGGCGGTCCACGCGCCGTCGTCCAGTTTGTACTCCACGGCGGCGACCCCGGAATCGGCGTCGGTCGCGGTGATCGTCGCCGTCGCGACGTCCACGTAGTTGCCCGACGCGTCCTGCGTTCCGGCGAGGGACGCGGTCACCGTCGGCGGGGTGCCGTCCCCCTGGCGTTCGACGATCGTGAAGTGCGCCATGCCTTCGGCGGAGGTGTTCCCGGCGACGTCGGTCGCCCGGTAGCCGAGCATGTGCATGCCCAGCGACGAAACCACGACCGGCGCCGAGTACGGCGTCCAGGTGCCGCCGTCCAGCTGGTACTCGACCGAGGCGACCCCGGAGCCCGCGTCGGTCGCGGTCAGCGCCACGGAAGCCGACCCGAGGTAGTTGCCGGACGGGTCCCGGTCACCCGTCACGGCGGCGGTCACCGTCGGCGCGGTCGTGTCGCCGGTGCCGTCGGACACGACGAACTCCCCCACCATCGACGTGTGGCCGGGGATGGTGCAGAAGTACCGGTACTTGCCCGGTGTGAGCGTCACGACCGCCTCGTGCCGACCGTTCTGCGGGTCGAACGGGTTGGCCAGCACGTTCAGCGTGACGTCGTGGTTGTACCCCGGTGTCGAGGTGTCGAACGTCAGGGTGTGCGACATCCCCGTCGTGTTGCCGGTGGCTTCGCTGTTCTCGAAGACGATCGTGGTCTCGCCGGGCAGCGCGCCCGTCGGCGCGGACGCGTATTCGGTGGTGCTGTTGTTCCCGGTCCAGGTCAGGGTCTGGACCGGCGCCGCCACCGCGGGGGTGGCGAGCCCGAGCAGGGCCAGGAAAGCGGCCAGCAGCACGGCGATCGGGCGTGGGGACATCGCGGGAAACCTTCCTGGGAGGAACGGGGGCCGGGCGTGTGCCCGGCCCCCGTCGCGCTACAGCTGCCGCACCCGGATGTTGCGGAACTCGGTCAGGTCGTTGTCACTGTGGTTCTGCAACCCGATGAACCCGCTGACGAACTGCCGCAGATCGGTCGGCGGATCCCCGGCGCGCGAGGACTGCTGACCCGGCGTGTTGTCGAACTCGTTGATCACCACGCCGTTGCGGATGATCGTGTAGTGCTGGCCGACGACCTTGACCTCGTAGTCGTTCCAGGTCGCCTTCGGCCGCGCCCCCGCCTGGTCCAGCGGGCGCGGGTCGAAGTTGTAGATCGACCCGGTCTTCTGCGGCTCACCGCTATCGCCGTCGTAGATCTGGATCTCGTGACCGCAGTAGATCGCGACCCACGCCTGCGACGTCCGCGCCGAGCCGACCGTCCCGCAGCTGCCCGCCGGCCGCTGCTCCAGCGGCGTCCGCGGATCCGGGAACCGGACGAAGACCCCGGTGTTGGCCCGGTTCGGGTCCGGGGCGATGTCCTTGAACTGCAGTTTCACCGAGAAGTCGCCGAACTGGCGCTGGGCGTACCAGAGCATGCCCAGCCCGCCCGCCGAGCGGATCGACCCGTCGGGCTGGAGCGTGAACTGCCCGGATGGCGCCTGTTCCCAGGCTCGCAGCGACTCGGCGGTGCCGTCGAAGAGCGCTTCGTAGCCGGTGGTCCCCGGCTTCCCGATCGGCGACGCCTCCGCCGCCGCGTTCAGCTCGGCCGCCTCGGCGCCGCTGAGCACCCCGAGCTCGTCGAGCGTCTCGGTGGCCTGCTCGACGTGGTTGACGAACGCGGCGTGCGTGCTCCACGTGCCTTCGTCGTCGATGAAGTCGTCCACCGTGCAGCCACCACCGGCGTTGCGGTTGGGCACCTTCGTGATGGTGTCGCCCAAGGTCACCACCGGACTGGGATCGGCCACCGCACACCCGACGTTCACCGCGGTGCGAGTGGTCACCGCCTCGCCGTTCGCGTACGTCACGGTCAGCTTGGCGGTGAAGATCCCGGTGCGCGGGTAGGTGTGGCGCGGATCGGCCTGGGTCGACACCGAGCCGTCGCCGAACTCCCAGCGGTAGGACACCCCGCCGGACTTCGACCCGGTGAACGCCGCCGTCAGCGCCTTGTTCTGCACCAGCGTCGACGACGCGGCCGGCGCCGGGGTCGGCGCGCCGCCGGTGTAGCTGATCTTGAGCAGCTTCTGGTTGGCGTCCAAGGAGAAGAAGCCGTTGCCGTAGTCGAGCACGTACAGCGCGCCGTCCGGCCCGAACTTGGCGTCCATCCAGCTCTGCACCCGGGTGTCCCCCGCGCCGCCCGGGATGATCTGGCGGAACGTCTCGGCGAACACCGGCGGCTGGTGCGTCGGCACGCCCGCCGGGTCCACGGTCACCGCGACCCGGTTCTGGGAGTTGGACTCGTCGCCGATGAACCACTTGTTGTCCCAGTACCCCGGCCACGCGACTCCGCTGTTCGTGTTGACCAGCGAGCGGTGGTAGGTCGGCCCGGACATGATCGCCTGGCCGCCGCCCCGCAGGTACGGCTGGGTGTAGGTGGCGTCCGCCGCGTTGTAGGTCGGGATGGAACTGTTGGGGCGGTTGGGGAAGACCGGGCCGCCGCCGTCCGGCGAGTACCAGATCATGTTGTCCTTGATCGGCGGCAGGTTGACCAGGCCGGTGTTGCGCGGCGAGGTGTTGATCGGATTGTTGCAGTCGTACCAGCCGGTCAGCTCCGCGGCGTTCGTGCTGCTGCGGTCGCGGTAGGGCTGCCGGTTGCCCATGCAGTAGGGCCAGCCGTGGTTGCCCGCCTCGGTGATGATCGTCGCCGTCTCGTACTTCGCCGGCCCGAGCTCGGGGCTCGGCGACGACGCGTCGGGGCCGACCCAGCCCGCGGTCATCCAGTTGTGCACCGGGTCGATCTGCAACCGCGAGATGTTGCGGACGCCCATCACGTAGATCTCCGGGCGCGTCTTGTCCGCCGGCCCGTTCGGGAACAGGTTGCCCTGCGGGATGGTGTACGTCCCGTTCGCCTCCGGGTGGATGCGCAGGATCTTGCCGCCGAGGTCGTTCGTGTTGCCCGCCGTGCGGCGCGCGTCCTGGAACGAGAGGCCCTTGTAGTCGAGCGTCCAGTTGTTGCCCGAGTAGCCGTTGGAGCCGCCCGAGGAGTTGTTGTCCCCGGAGCCGACGTACAGGTTCCCGTCCTTGTCGAACGCCATGCCGCCGCCCGCGTGGCAGCAGCTGTGGATCTGGACGTCCCAGGACAGCAGGTCCTTCCGGGTCGCCTGGTCGAGCGTCTGCGCGGTGGCGTTGTAGGTGAACCGCGAGATCGTGCGCTTGCCGATCCGCTTGTCGCGGTCGATCGACGCGTGCGGCATCCAGTAGGCGTACATGAACCCGTTCTCGGTGAACTTCGGGTCCAGCGTCAGCCCGAGCAGGCCCTCTTCGTTCTTGACGAGCTCGTCACCGCTGCCGCGGTTGCCCATCACCGGCAACGTCGTGAGCAGCTTGACCTTCTTGGTGGCCGGGTCCCACTGGTGGACCGTGCCGCAGCCGAGGCCGACGTTCGGGTCGTCCCAGCTGACGATCGGCCCGGTCGGGCAGGCCGCCTTGCCGATGTAGAACACCTTGCCGTCCGGGGCGATGGTGAGCCCGTGCGGCTCGCCGATCTGGTCGAGCTGCCCGGCCGCGTTCTTCCCGGTCAGCCGCTCGACCTTGTAGTTGGCGGCGATCCCGGCCTGGCAGTCGCCGCGCACCATCCCGGTCGTCCAGCGCAGGGCGCCGAGCAGGTGCTGCCGGAACTGCGCTTCGCCGTAGGACCCTTCGGTGCGGCCCATGCCGGTGTAGAAGGACCGGCCGCCGTCGTAGTCGCGGCACCACGAGATCGGGTGGAACGCGCCGTTCGCGCCGACCCCCGGGTTGTAGCCCTTCTCCTCCACCTGCGCGACCGTGTGCACGGTGCCGACCGGGTTGGACTCCCAGTTGAGCCACCGGTCGGTGCGCGTCCAGTTCTGCGGCAGCCCGGCGGTCGCCGGGTGCTGGGCGTCGAGGACGTCGACGACGGCCTGCTGCGGCGCGGGCTCGGGCGGCGGCGGGGTCGTCGAGGTGTCCTTGAACAGCTTGAGGTCGGCGAGCTGGATGAGCGGCTCACCCGCGTTCGCGGTGATGTTCAGCCGGTAGTTCGGGTAGACCGTGGTGTTGGCGAAGGTGAACGTCCGGGTCTGGAACCGGTCGGTGAACGCCTCGTTCGTGCGGGTGTCCAGGTCGGTCCAGGCCTGCCCGTCGGCGGACCCCTGCAGGGTCCAGCTCTTCGGGTCGCGGCCGGGGAAGTCGTTCGCCGAGACCAGCGAATAGCTGCTGACCGCGACCGGGGTGGCCATCTTGTAGGCCGCCCAGCCGGTCGTCGCGAACGTCAGCCACTTGGTGTTCTCGTTGTTGTCGGCCAGTTTTTCCTTCGTCTCGTTCGGCGGGTTCTCCGCGCTGGCGGTCACCGACGCCACGGTCTCGGGCGTCGGGCGGGCGCCGACCGGGCGCGCGCCGATCAAGCCGGTGAACCACTGGGACGAGTCCTGCGCGCGAGCGGCGTCGGAGATGCCGAGGAACCCGCCGCCCGCCTTCATGTAGGCCTGCAGCGCGGCTTCCTGCTCCCGCGCGAGCGTCACGCCCTGCGCGGAGAGGAACACCACGCCGCGGTAGCGGGCGAGGTTCGCCGCGGCGAACACAGCGGGGTCGGAGGAGGCCGTGACCGTGATGCCGTTGTCCTGGCCGAGCCGCGCGATCGCGTCCGCCGCGCGCAGCACCGGGTCCTTCTGGCCGTCCGCCGCGCCGTGGAAGACCAGCACGTTCACCGGCACGTTCACCACCGCCGGCGCGGCCTGCGCCACCGGCATCACGAGCAGCGGCGAGCCGGCCGCGAGGACCGACCCGATGGCGAGCACGAGCGCTCCGCGTCTGCCGAACCAACGTCGTTTCATGGCGTCCCTCCTCATGCGTGTGTCCGGCCGTCGGGACTCATGTCGTGCCCGGCGTGGCCGTGCTGCTTGAACCGGTCGATCGCTTCCTGCGCTCCGTCGGGCAAGCTGCCGTCGGGGTTGCGGACCAGGAACAGGCCCACCATCCCGCCGTCGGAGTGCGTCTGGACGTGGCAGTGGTACATCCACACCCCCGGCCCGGCGCCCTCGCCGGCGATCACCTGGAAACCGAACGAGCTGCCGGGGTCGAGGTTCTTGTTGTCGACGATGGCAGCGTTGTCAGCGGCGCCGCCGAGCATCCCGGTGCGGGTGTCGGCCCAGCGGTGCCCGTGCAGGTGGAACGTGTGCGGCAGGCTGCCGTACCCGACGCAGACCCACTCGACGCGCTCGCCGAGGCGGGCCTCGAACATCGGTGTGTCGGGTGCCATCTCGTGGTTGATCATCATCTCGTTGAACACGACGGTGTACTGCTTGGCGGGCAGCAGGTCGCCGCGCTTGCGCACGATCAGCCCGCCGTAGAGCCCGCGGGCGAGGCCGCCGGTGCCGTGGTCGGTACCCATGGCGTGGTCGTGGTAGTGCCAGTAGCCGGCGCTGCCGGGCATCCAGAACCCGCCGCTGGCCTCGTACCGGGCGCGGGTGCGCCAGGTGTAGGTCCGCGTCTCGCGCGGGTTGTTGAACGACGCGTTGAGCGGGGCGCCGTCGGACGCGGTGTCGTAGATGACCCCGTGGGGGTGGATGGACAGCCGCTGGTCGGTGGTGTTGACCAGTTCGATCTCGAGGGTGTCGGCCTCGTAGATCTCCAGCAACGGCCCCGGGATCGTGGCTTTGCCCGGTTCCAGCCCGTAGCCGTACAGGCCGCCCGGCAACGCCTCGGCGTAGATCGTGATCCGGCGGGTCAGACCCGCCGCCGACGCCGAATCGGCGGCGCCGAGGGCGGGCACGAGCACCCCCGCGGCGGTTCCGGCCAGCATCGACCGACGTGACACTCGCATGTGGATTCCCCCGGGGTCTCAGAACCGTACGGTGCGGAGGTATTCGAAGCCGACCTTGGCGGTGTTGAGCGGATCCGCCGGCTGGTCGTGCTCGACGATGTACTCGCTGATGTTGTGGCAGGAGGCGGCGAAGATGCGCGGGAAATCGATCACGCCGGTGCCGGGATCGGTCATCTGCCCGTCCGCGGTCCGGTCCTTGACGTGGTACTGCGTCACGCGCGGATAGTTGCGCCGGAACAGCTCAACCGGGTCCGCGCCGCCGTTGACCGCCCAGAAGAGGTCGATCTCCAGATGCACGTCTCGCTTGTTAGTCTTCGCGGTGAGCACGTCGTAGGGCAGCACGCCGTCGATCGGGTGGAACTCGTGGTCGTGGTTGTGGTAGCCGAGCTTGAGCTTGGCCTTCTTGAACGCCACCGCCGCGGTGTTCATCCGGCCCGCGAAGGCCTCCCACTCGGCGATCGTGGCGAACTGCGCGAACGGCACGACGGCGGAGGAGTTTCCGAGGATCTTCGCGTCGGCGATGGTCTGGTTCAGGTCGCCGTCGATGCCGACGTGCGTCGAGGACGCCTTGAGGTGGCACTTGTCGAGGATGGCGCGGAACTCGGTGGCGCTGCGCCCGTACGTCCCGGCCAGCTCGACCTTCCGGTAGCCGATGTCGGCCAGGGCGGACAGGGTGCCTTCGGGGTCGTTCTGCAGCAGGGAACGCAGGGAGTAGAGCTGGATGCTGATCTTGTCGAGCGGAACGCGCTGCCGGCCTTGGGAGGCGCCCGCCGTGCCGGGCATCACGACCGCCGCCGCTCCGACCGTGAGCGCCGCTGTCGCGACGTTCAGGATCGTCCTTCGGGAGTATTGCTCAGCTTCTTGACCGCACATGGAACTCCCTCATTTCTTGCGCTGACTGGCTGAAACGGGATCTAGTCCTCGATCGCGGTCCACGCCGACCGTGTGGAAGCGCTTTCCTCGACCGCGTGCAGCACGCGCTGGACGCGCAGGCCGGCGTCGAAGCCCGGCTCGGGATCGGTGCCCGCGCCGAGGGCGTCGAGCAGGTCGGCGACCTCGTGGGTGAACGTGTGCTCGTAGCCGAGCAGGTGCCCCGGCGGCCACCACACGCCGACGTACGGGTGCTCCGGTTCGGTGACGAGGATGCGCCGGAACCCTGCTTCGGTGCCGGTGCCCTCGTACCACTGCAGTTCGTTCATCGACTCGAAGTCGAACGCCAGGCTGGCCTTCGATCCGTTGACTTCCAGCCGCATCGCGTTCTTGCGGCCCAGCGCGAACCGGGTCGCCTCGAAGCTCGCCACCGCTCCCCCGGTCAGCCGCGCCAGGAACAACGCGGTGTCGTCGACCGTCACCGCGTCCGTCCCGCCGTTCTCGGCCGGCCGCTCCTTCACGAAGGTGTTCGTCAGCGCGGAAACGCCGGTGATCCGCTGACCGGTGACGAACTGCGCGGCGTCGACGATGTGCGCGCCGAGGTCACCGAGTGCGCCCGAACCGGCGGACTCACGACGCAGCCGCCAGGTCATCGGCGCCTGCGGATCCGACAGCCAGTCCTGCAAGTAGACCGAGCGCACGTGCCGGATCTCGCCCAAAGCCCCGCCGGCCACCAGGTTCCGGGCGTGCGCGAGGGCGGGCACCCGGCGGTAGTTGAACGCGACCATGGCCCGTACCCCGCGTTCACGGGCCCGTCGCGCCGCGTCGGCCATCGCTTCGGCCTCCGCGACCGAGTTGGCCAGGGGTTTCTCGCACAGCACGTGCTTCCCGGCTTCCAGCGCGGCGATCGCGATCTCCGCGTGGCTGTCGCCCGGCGTGCAGATGTCGACCAGGTCGACGTCGTCGCGCGCGATGAGCTTCCGCCAGTCCGTCTCGACGGCGGCCCAGCCGAACCGCTCCGCCGCCGCCTTGGCCCGGGTCTCGTCCCGGCCCGCGAGCACCGCGAGCCTCGGCACCAGCGGTGGGTCGAAGAACCGGTGCACGCTGCGCCAGGCGTGCGAATGCACCGCACCCATGAACGCGTGGCCCACCATGCCGATCCCGATCGTTTCCCGTGCCGGGCTCAATGCCCCTCCTTCGGTTTGGTGAAGCCAGGTCAGGAGTCGAAGCCGACGTCGAGGTACTGGTCGACGTTCTCCTTGGTGACGACGGCGGAGTACGTCGTGATCTCGGCGGGGATGTCGTGCTCGGCGAGGTCGCCGACCCCCTTGTTCTGCCCGAGCAGCCGCGCCAGCGCGATCGCGGTCGAGGCCATCGACGGGCTGTAGAGCACGGTCGCCTTGATCGGCGACGCGTCGGCCTTGATCAGGTTCATCATGTTCTTCGAGCCGGCCCCGCCGACCATGATGAACTCCTTGCGGCCCGCGGTGTCGATCGCGGCGTTGACACCGATGCCCTGGTCGTCGTCGTGGTTCCACAGGGCGTCCAGCTTGGGCGCGCTCTGGAGCAGGTTCGCCGTCTGCTGCTCACCCGACTCCGAGGTGAACTGCGCCGAAACCCGCGGGCCGACCTTGTACCCGGCGCGCGCCAGCGCGTCCGCGAAACCCTTGCTGCGTTCCTGGGTCAGCGGCAGTGAGTCGATCCCGGCGACCTCGCCGATGACCGGGTTGGCGACGTTCTTCGCCTTCAGCTGCTTCGCTATGTAGTCACCGGCGTTGACGCCCATCCGGTAGTTGTCGCCGCCGATCCACGTGCGGTACGCGAGCGGCGTGTCGAAAACGCGGTCCAGGTTGATCACCGGGATCCCGGCGTCCATCGCCTGCTGCCCGACCGAGGTGAGCGCCTTGCCGTCGAAGGGCAGGATCACCAGGACGTTCACCTTGGCGTTGATCAGCGTCTCGACCTGGGAGATCTGCTGGTTGACGTCGTTGGTGCCCTCGGTGGCGCTGAACTTCACCTCGCTGAACTTCTGCGCCTGGGCCTTGGCGTTCTTGGTGATCGCCGCGATCCAGCCGTGGTCGGCGGCGGGCGCGGAGAAGCCGATGGTGACCGGCTTTCCCGGCTCGGCGTTGCTGCCCGCGTTGGCGACCGGCGCGTTCGACTCCGAGTTCGCGGGCGTGTTCGACGTGCAGCCGGCCAGCACCGCGCCGGCGCCGAGGGCGGCGCCGCCGAGGAGGAATCCCCGGCGGGCGAGGAAGGGTTGTTCGGTCATGACGACCTCCAGAGGTGGTGATTACTACGACCCGGTCCTGGCTTTCCTGGCCCGGAACTGCAAGAGCACGGCGAGCACGATGATCACGCCCTTGGCGATGTTCTGGATGTCGGTGTCCAGGTTGTTGAGCGTGAAGAGGTTGGACAGCACCGTGAAGATCAGCACGCCGATCAGGGTGCCGATCAGCGAACCGCGGCCGCCGGTGAGCAGCGTGCCGCCGATGACCACCGCCGCGATCGCGTCGAGCTCGTAGAACATGCCGTTGGTGGACGCGCCCGCCGTCGTCCGCGCGACGACCATGAGCGCGGCGATCCCGCAGCACAGCCCGGCGACGCCGTAGACGAGCGCGAGGTGCCGCTTGACGTTGATCCCGGCCAGCCGCGACGCCTCGATGTTGCCGCCGACCGCGAACGTCCGGCGGCCGAAGGTGGTGCGGTTGAGCACGACCCAGCCGATCGCGAACACCAGCGCGAACAGCCAGATCAGCACCGGGATGCCGAGCAGCGCGCCGCGGAAGAAGGTGAGGAAGTCCTGGTCGGCGACGACCTGCGTGCGGCGGCCGCTGAGCCGCTCGGCGAGCCCGCGGGCCGAGACGTACATCGCCAGCGTCGCGATGAACGGCACGACCTTGCCGTAGGAGACGAGCACGCCGTTGACCAGCCCGCACCCGAGGCCGACGGCGAGTCCACAGAGGACCATCACCCACGGGCCGTAGGACTGGGTGGCCAGCGTCGTCAGCCAGACGCTCGACAACGCGACGATCGAGCCGACGGACAGGTCGATGCCGCCACTGATGATCACGAACGTCATCCCGACGCTGACCACGCCGATCGCCGCGGCCAGCCGCAGGATCGTGGAGATGTTGCTTTCGGTGAAGAACAGCTCGGGCCGGGTGAACTGGCCGACCAGGCACAGCACGACGAGCACGCCGGCCAGGCCCAGCAGCCGCGGGTCGGCACGGAAGGAGAACCGCCGCCCCGGCGCGGACAGCGCTTTCGGTGGTGCCGTTTCGGTGTCGGTCATGCCGCGCTCCCCTCGAGAATCACGTCGAGCACCCCGGCCTCGGTGAGCCCGGCGGACGGCCGGTCGGCGAGGACGCGGCCCTCGCGCAGCACCAGCACCCGGTCGGACAGCCCGAGCACTTCGGGGATCTCGCTGGACACCAGCACGATCGCCACGCCGCTCGCGGCCAGCTCGTCGATCAGCCGGTACAGCTCGGCGCGGGCGCCGACGTCGACGCCGCGGGTCGGCTCGTCGAGCAGCAGCACCCGGCAGCCGCGGACCAGCCAGCGGGCCAGCACCGCCTTCTGCTGGTTGCCGCCCGAGAGCGTGCGGACGATCCGGCGCGGGTCGGCGGGCCGCAGGTCGAGGCGCCGCAGGCTCGCGCCGGAGTCGTCCAGTTCCTTCGCGCGTTCGGTGAACCCGAGCTTCGAGTAGCGGCCAAGGCTCGCCAGGGTCACGTTGTGCGCCACCGAAAGGTCCAGCAGGAGGCCCTGGCTCTTGCGCTCCTCCGGGGCCAGCCCGATCCCCGCCTTGACGGCGGCCCGGACGTTGCCGGAGGTCAGCGCTTTCCCTTGGACGGTCACGGTTCCGCTGTCGGCTTTGCGCGCGCCGAAGATCGTCTCCAGCAGTTCGCTGCGGCCCGAGCCGACCAGGCCGGCGATGCCGACGACCTCGCCCGCGTGGACGGTGAAGCTCACGTCGTCGAACTCCCCGGCCCGGGACAGGCCGCCGACTTCGAGCAGCGGCGTGGTGCGGTCCGCGTGCCCGTCGTGGCGCGGCCCGAACACCGTCTCCACCTTGCGCCCGGCCATCAGCGCGACCAGGTCGGCGGTCGGCGTGGTCTGGGCGGGCAGCCCGGTGCCGACGGTCCGGCCGTCCTTGAGCACGGTCACCCGGTGCCCGATCCGGCGCAGTTCCTCGAGCCGGTGGGAGATGTAGACGACGGCGACGCCGTCGGCGGTCAGCTCGCCGACGATCCGGAAGAGGTTGTCGACCTCCTCGCCGGCCAGCGCGGCGGTGGGTTCGTCCATCACGAGCAGCCGGGCGTCGTGGGCCAGCGCGCGGGCCATCGACACCAGCTGCTGGCCCGCGGCGGACAGCTTGCCGACCTCGTGCCACGGCCGGATGTTCGCGTGGCCCAGCCGGGCCATCAGCCGGGCGGCCTCGTCCCGGGCCTGCGAGATCCGGGTGAACCCGAGCCGGGCGCGCTCGTGGCCGAGGAAGATGTTGTCCGCCACCGAAAGCCCGGGCACGAGGTCGAGCTCCTGGTACATGGTGGCGATGCCCAGGCGCAGCGCGTCGACCGGCGAACCGAGTTCGACGCGGTGTCCCTGCCAGGTGATCTCGCCCGCGTCCGGCCGGTGCGCGCCGGAGAGGACCTTGATCAGCGTCGACTTGCCGGCGCCGTTCTGCCCGAGCAGGCAGTGCACCTCGCCGGGTTCGACGTCGAGGTCGACGCCGTCGAGCGCGCGCACGCCCGGGAAGGACTTCACGATGCCACGCACGGAAAGCAGGCTCATACCGAGGCCTCCTCGGGGCCGGCGACGAGGGTGGGGTCGGCGAAGATCCGGTCGGCCGCCAGGTGGGCGGCACCGCGGAGCGGGGCGCCGAGACCGAGCGCGGACGGCACGACCCGGGCGTGCAGGCCCGGCTGGGTGTGCGCGGCGAGCTCGACGCGGACCGGTTCCACCAGCCACTCCCCCAGCTCCCCGAAGTAGCCGCCGAGCACGACGACGTCCGGGTCCAGCACATCGACCACAGTGGACAGTGCGACGCCGAGCGCGACGCCGAGTTCGTGCACCGCCGTGACCGCGCGCTGGTCGCCGCGGCGCACGCGGTGCTTCAGCAGCGCGACCCGGCCTTCGACGCCGAGAGCGGGATCGTGCAGCGGATCGCCGGGCGCCGCCGCCGCGCGCAGGACCGCGGCCAGGTTCGCCTTGGTCTCCAGGCAGCCCGTCCGGCCGCAGGAACACCGCTCGCCGTGCGGGTCGACGGCGATGTGCCCGACCTCGCCCGCGAAACCGCGCGCGCCGCGCAGGATCGCACCGCCCGCGACGAGTCCCCCGCCGACCGCCGTCCCGCCGCTGAGGTAGAACAGCTCGCGCACCCCGGCGAGCGACTCGGCGAGCGCGCCGAGGTTGGCCTCGTTGTCCACGGCGATCGCCTCGGCGGGCAGGCCAAGCCGGGCGGCCATCAGGCCGGCGATCTCCGCGTCGCGCCAGCGCAGGGCCGGGGCGAACCGCAGCACCGCGGCGGCCGAGTCGACCAGCCCGGGTACCGAGATCGCCACGCCGGCCGGCGGGCCGGACAGCACCCGGTGCGAGAGGTGGGCGAGTTCGTCCATACCGCGCTGGAGCCCGGCCGCGGCGACGTCGACGGTTTCGGACCGCTCGGCCAGGACCCGGCCGGACAGGTCGGTCACCACCGCCGACAGCCGGTCGGCTTCGATGCCCAGGGCCAGCGCGCACGCGCCTTCGCCGTCCAGTTCGACCAGCCGGCTCGGCCGGCCGTTGCCGGGCAGGACCCCGGCGGACCGGACCAGGCCCCGCTCGGCGAGTTCGGCGAGCAAGCCGGGCACCGCCGACTTCGCGACACCGCAGCGGGTGGCCAGCTGCGAGCGGGACAGCGGGCCGGTGCGCAACGCCCGCAGGACCGCGGCCAGGTTCGCCGTACGCGGGCTCGCCGGGTCGGCTCGCCTGGTACCGGTCACGGCCACGATGCCCCCACAGGTGTTGCGCCTTGAACACACTTTGTTACCCAGAGAGCGAAAGTAGGGTGACGGCCATCACCCGTCAAGGTGACGATGGAGCAGTACGTCCGGTTTTCACCCGGATAGACGCGCCAAACCGTACATACTTTCGTATCCAAAGTGCAAAAGCCTGCAGGGTTCGAGCGCTACTGATGGGACACGGACGGGCGCCGAGCGCGCCCAGGCCGGCCGACGTGGGCGCGAGTGCGTCGGTCTGCCAGGGGCACGGCACGAGCTACCGGGTGACACCGACGGCTCCCGTTGCCGGAAAGCCGTGAGGGGCACCTTCAGGGACCCTGGGTCCCTGAAGGTGCCCCTCACGACTTTGGCGAAGCTTGCGCCCGGGCCGGAACCGGCGCCGGCGCCACCCCGACAGGCATCCCCAGGCGTTCAGCGGGAGGTCCCGGCCGGCTCCTGCCGCGGCTTGTCGTGAGTGGTTAGGGCGGTTAGAACCGCCCTGACCACTCACGAGGGCCGCGGCAGACCGCTCGTGTCAGCTGCTGAGGGTGAAGGCGCGGTCGGTCGCGGACCAGGCGGCGCCCGTCACGCCCGCGGTGTCGCCGAGCTCCGACAGCACGATCGGGAGGTTGCCGGTCGCCAGCGGCAGTGAGCGGCGGTACACCGCGCTGCGGACCTCGGCGAGCAGCTGGTGCCCGAGCTGCGCCACCCCGCCACCGATCACCACCATGCCCGGGTTGATGAAGCTGACCAGCGAGGCGACGACGAGGCCGAGCCGCCGGCCGCCGTCGCGGATCAGGTTGACCGCGCCGAAGTCGCCCGCCGCGGCGGCGCGGCCGACGTCGCGGGCGGTGACCGCGCCGCGTTCGGCGGCCGCCTCGGCGAGGTGGGCCGAGCGTCCGCTGCGGGCCAGCGCGAGCCCGTCCCGCGCCAGCGCGGCCCCGCCGAAGTAGGCCTCCAGGCAGCCGACCTCGCCGCAGGCGCAGGTCGGGCCGAAGTCGTCGAGCCGGATGTGCCCGATGTCCCCGGCCGTGCCGGCGACCCCGCGGTACACCTTGCCGCCGAGCACGATCCCGCAGCCGATCCCGGTGCCGATCTTGACGAACATCAGGTCGTCGGTCGAGCGGGCGACCCCGGCGTGCCGCTCCCCGAGCGCCATCGCGTTGACGTCGTTGTCCACCGCCACCGGGCAGCCCCAGAGGCCGCCGAGGTGGTCCCGCACGTTGAACCGGTCCCAGCCGGGCATGATCGGCGGGGCGACCGCCATCCCCTCGGCGAAGCTGACCGGCCCCGGCAGCCCGACGCCGGCCGCGATCAGCCGGCCGGGCGCCTCGTCGCGGACCTTCGCCGCGAGCTCAGCGACCCGGCGCAGGACCGGATGCGGCCCCTGCCGGACGTCACCGTCCTCGACCGTGTGCGCGAGCACCTCGCACGAAGCGTCGGTCACCGCCACGCCGACCGACGTCGCGCCGACGTCCACCGCGAGCACCCGCAGGTCACCCGCCAGCCGCACCAGCGTCGACCGCCGCCCGCCGCGGCTGGCCGAGGGTCCCGCGGTCTCCACGAGCCCGACCTCGCCGAGCCGCGCCACCTCGGCGCCCACCCGGGCGCGCGGCAGTTCCAGCCGCTCCCCCAGCTCGACCCGCGACATCGGGCCTTCGTCCCGGAGCAGCGTGAGCACCCGGGTCTGGTGCCGGGTTTCGACCATCGAGTGCTCCGGAGCCGATGCCGTGGGTTCCCCGCTCATTCGTTCCAGCCTACTGCGTCGGCTGCCGCGGGCCCGGGAACGCCGTCGCGCGAAACCCGGCCCGTCCCGTGTGGACGGACTACCCGGCCGCTCCCGGGCCCGCGGCTCCCGTCAGAAGCCGGGGAACACGCGGCGCAGGTCGTCGAGCGTGATGCTGCCTTCGACGGTGACGCCCTTGTCGTAGGGTGCCTTGAGCCGGCCGCTGATCAGCCGGACGAACGCTTCCGCCGGCCCGTCGAACGTCGCGGACGGCGACTCGAGGTGGTCCACCACCGTGACGGCGTCGTCGATCACCAGGCCGCCGCCGGGGACCGCGAGCGACACCGGGTCCGCGAGCTCGGCCGGCTTCGCGAGGAAGCTCAGCATGAAGCCCACCGGCCCGGCCAGGAGCTCGACCAGCACCGCGGCCGACCCGGCGTCCACGCCCGCTTCCGGGTCGAAGGCCACCCGGACGTCCCACGAGTGGTTGGCCACCTCGTTGAGCCGCATGCCCAGGGCGGTGAGCAGGGGGACCGGCTCCGGCAGGAAGCCGAGGTCGACGGTCAGCGACGAGCGCTGCTCGGGCGTGAGCGCCTCGACCGTTTCGAGCCAGCGGGCGTTGTGCTCCACGAAGCCCTCGGCCTGCGCGCGCGGCGCGGACCCGTCCCAGCGGGCCCAGATCGTCGGGTTGTCTTCGGCCGCCACGGTCTCGCCGGCGGCCCGGGCGATGGGCGCGCGGCCGATCTCCGCGCCGCTGCCGAGGTGGGACAGGGCCTGGGCGACGGTCCAGTCCGCGGCGCCGCTGGTGGTGGCCAGCTGCTCGTCGGTGAGGGTGGCGACGAGGCCGGCGAGCACGTCGTGCTCGGAGCGGAGGGCGGTGATCGTGCGGTCCACGAATTGACTCATGCCACGCTCAACTCCCGGACGGGCGCGTGTGTTCCGCCCGGGCGGGGGTACCCGCGGAGCCGGGCCGGGCCCGGCCCCGCAGGTACCGTCGTGGTGCGGTCACCAGGGGCGGTCGACCGCCCCGCCGGCGAGGGTGAACGTGATGTAGCCGCCCTGGAAGTCGCTGCGGTACACCCCGTTCGTCACGTACTCGTCGGTCCTCGGGTAGTGCAGGTAGGAGTTCTCCCACCCGAGCGCCGCCCAGCGCTTGCGGATCTCGCCCTTCACCGCGTGCGCGCCCGTCGCCACCGTGTAGTAGATCGAGTGGCCGAGGCTGAAGTGGTTGAACCGGCCGAGGCCGTCCGGGGTGCCGGTCTCGTCGGTCGTCGGGTAGCCGAGACCGCGTTCGTAGTCGAGCGCCGCCCACTTCTTGCGGATCTCACCGAAGATCGCGTGCGCGCCGTACGCGCTCGTGTAGTAGATCGACCCGACGTTGGTGCCCTTGACGAAGTGGTTGTACCGGGCGACGCCGTCCGGCGTGCCGGCTTCGTCGGTCGTCGGGTAGCCCAGGCCACGTTCGTAGTCGAGCGCCGCCCACTTCTTGCGGATCTCACCGAAGATCGCGTGCGCGCCGGTCGCGGCGGTGTAGTAGATCGATCCCACGTTCCCGTTGTTGGTGAAGTGGTTGAACTGCGCGACCCCGTCCGGAGTGGACGCGGTGTCGCTCGTCGGCGGGCCGAGGACGCTGTGGCCGCCGAAGGCGAGGTACTTGTCCAGCACCGGGCCGGTGAGGAACTTCGTGCCGCCCACGGCACTCCAGTACAACCGGCCGTTCGTGTAGGTCCGGTAGTGGACCGTGCCGTCGGTGACCTCGGTGCCGGTCGGCGCGCCGAGCTTCGTCCGCAACGCCGGGTCGGCGTCGTAACGCTGGTCGATCGGGGTCGCGTAGTTCGCCGTCAGCGTCATGTCGCCGGCGCCGACGGTGACGATCCACGTGGTGTCCGTGGGCCCGCCCTGCCAGCCGGTGAACTTCGAGACGCCGTCGATGCCCAGCGGCGCGGCCTCGACGTCGAACGTGGCGCCTTCCGCGACCATGGCCGTGCCGACGCCGCCCTCGACCGGGATGCTCAGCGCCGCCGGCTGCGTGCTGACCAAGGTGATCCGGTGCTCACGCGGCCACGCCACGTAGGTCTTCGACGCGGCCACCCCGGCGCTGTCGGTCACCGTGGCGGTGAACTCCTGCCGGGAGTCCGGGTGCTCGGTGAACGGCAGCGCGAAACTCGCCCCGGTCCCGCCGGCGCCCGGGTGCGAGTGGCACGTCGCCTCGCTCGGGCAGTGCCGCACCGCGGAGGTCCAGGTGATCGGCAAGGCGCCGTCTTCGGCGTCCGTCGCGGTACCGCTCAGGCTGACCTGCTGGTTCACCGCGAACGTCGCGGTGTCGCCGGGCGTGGTCAGGGTGAGCTGCGGGGTGTGGTTGCCCGGCGCCACCACGACAGTGGTCGTACCGCTCGCCCCCAGCGGGTCCCGCACGGTCAGCTTCGCGGTGAACGACTCGGTGCCCGCCGCGTAGGCGTGGGTCACCTTCGGGCCGGCGTCGGCGGCGGTCGTGCCGTCCCCGAAGTCCCAGTCGTACTTCAGCAGATCGCCGTCGTAGTCGACGGACGCCGAGCCGTCGAAGGAGACCGTGCGGGTGTCCGGATCCGTGGTCGACGACGCGCTCGCCACCGGCGCCGTGTTGCCGGCGGTGTAGCTCAGCCGGCGCAGCTTCCCGGTCAGGATGTCGGCGTAGACGACGTCGCCGTTGGCCGCGGCCGCGAACTTCGTCGGGCCGCCGATGTCGGTGAAGGCCGGCGGGTTCTGCGGCGCCTGCGTGAGCCTGCCCTGGTCGTCGTACCGCATCGTCCAGATCTTGTGCGTCACGTAGTCGCCGAAGAACAACGATCCGCGGTAGGCGGCCGGGTAACTCGATCCGTTGTAGACGATCCCGCCGGTGACGCTGTTGCCCTGCATCGCGCCGTTCCCGTGCTGGTACTCGAAGATCGGCGCCTGGTTCGCCACGCCGGCGCAGCCCGCGAGGGCGCTGTAGCCCGGCGTCGGGTGGGTGCCCTCCCAGCACGGCCAGCCCTGGTTGGCACCGCGCTGGACAACGTCGACCTCTTCCCAGCTGTTCCAGCCGACGTCCCCGGCGACGGGCAGGCCGAGGTTCGGGTCGATGCTGAACCGGAACGGGTTGCGGAACCCGCGCGCGAACACCTTGCTCGCCGTCGAGGTGGGATTGGCCGCGTCGTAGTACGGGTTCCCCGGCACGCCCTTGCCGTCGGGGGTGAAGTGGAGGACCTTGCCGTAGGGCTGGTTGACGTCCTGGGCCCGCAGCGCGCCCGGGTCCACCTTCGCGAAGTCGGCGTTGTCGCCGATGGACATCCACAGCGTGCCGTCCGCGGCGGCGATGACGCCGTTGATGCCGTGGACGTCGTAGATGCCCGGCACCTCGAACAGCGACTGCTCACCGCCCAGCGCGGCGGGAGCGCCCGCCGCGTCGAGGCCGACCGTGAACCGCGACAGCCGCATGACGAAGCCGCCGGTGACGTTGACCGACCGCGTCAGGTAGACGTTGTGCGACGTCGCGTAGTCGGGCGCGACGGCGACGCCGACCAGCCCGAGGTCGCTGACCGACCGCGTCGGCAGCGTCGCGATCGTCCTGCCGGTCCCGCTCACCGGCAGCCACCGGACCCGGCCGTCCTTGGCGGTGGCGAGGACGGAACCGTCGGGCAGATAGGTGAAGTCGGTCAGCTGGTACTGACCCAATCCGGTGTCGGTGTCCTGCAGCACGAAGCCCGACGGGAGCGCCCCCGCCGCCACCCCGGTCGACACGACGGGCAGTAACGCCCCGGTCAGCACCGCCGCCACCAACGCGTGACGGAGTGCGCGAAGTTTTCCCAAAGCCATACCGGTCCCCTTCCCAGGCGGTCGTGTATCGCCCGAACGGGGATTCCGGTTGCAGTCGGCTTGGGGAAATTAACCGTTTCGTGACCAGTTGCCCGAAGTACCGGACTCGGCGGACAGGCCGTCAGAGACCAACACCCTCGTGTCTCCGGCTCGCAGAACCGATGCCCCCGCCTGCACGACGGATGCGTCTCACGGCTTCGAGCCGTCCGGGCGCCTTGCGCACTCCGTACTTCTGCCGCCGCCTCGCCGGTGGCCGCTACTCGGACCGGACGTCCGGCAACGCGGGCGCCCTCACGATCTTCTCGGTCAGCTCCCGGACCCCGGCCGCGTCGAGGTCTTTCACGTGGGTGGCCTCGAGCGCGAACGTGGTGCCGTCCGGGCGGGTGCCGGTGATCTTCACCGCGCCCGTCCGGTGCCGGATCCAGGTGACGAGCACCGTCGCGATCGCGGTGGCGACGCCGCCGGGCGCGAGGGCGACCGCGAGGGCCTCGGGCAGTCCCGCGGCCAGGGTGCCCGGCGCCCCGGTCCCCCGGAGCACGCGGACGGCGAACCGGTCGTCGGCCGCCAGCCAGTCGTTCAGGGAGCTCAGTTCCCCGACGGGGTCGCCGGCGGTGATCCGGAGGGTCAGGTCCACAGTGGACTCCTATTCGGTGTGGTCGACGCCGATGGTCTGCGGCGGCTGCCCGTCGGCGTAGCGGACGATCGCGATCGTCCGGTGCGCCGGGGTGCCCTGTTCGGTGAAGCCGAGGTCTTCCTCGGCCCCGGGGACCGACAGCGGGCCCTGGAGGTTCGCCAGCTGGGCCGTGACCGCCCGCGCGTCCACGGCCTGCCCGCTCGACCGGGCCGCGGCGATCGCGGTGGTCAGCGTGGCCATCGCGTCGTGCTGGGAGACGGCCTCCCCGGTCGCGGCGCCGGCCTGGTCGAACCCGGCGCGGCCGAAGTCGTCCAGGTAGCGCTGGTAGCGGGCCGGGTTCCCGGGCCGCGGCCCGAGCGCCGACCAGCCCGCCGGGACGAACGCGGTGACCGTGATCCGCGCGGCCGCGAGCCGGGTCCGCCGCGCCGGGTCGAGGAGGCCGTCGCCGGGTTCCGGGGCGAGCACTTCGATCGGGCCGCAGTTGCGCGCGGCGAGCGTGTCGAGGAACCGGGTGAGGTCCTCCTGCTGCCCGGCGAAGAACGCGGAGGCGGGCCGCCCGACGCAGATCCCGTTGACGACGACGCCGAAGGTGGCGGGCACCTTGTTGCGGGAACCCAGGTAGCCGAAGACGTCCATCGACGCCACGTGCGGGCGGACCGCCGCCCGGATGTCGGCCGTCAGCGTCTGGGCGTAGAGGGCGCCGGGCCCGGTGTCGCCGACGAGCATCGCCGGGCGTCGGGTCCCCTGGGCCTGGACGTACCGGGCCATCGCCGCGGCCAGCTGCCGGTTGCTCGGCCGGACCCGGAGCAGGCCCGGGACGACGGGCTGGTCGAAGTTGTCGGCGGTGACGAGCCCGGCCACGACGGGCAGGCCGCGGTCGCTGAGGACGCGGGCACCGTCGAGGGTCTCCGCCGAACTGACACCCATGCCGATCACCCCCACCAGGGGTGCCGGGTCGGCGGTCATGGCGCCCAGCCGGCCGACCACCGGTTCCCACGCGCCTTCCGACGCCCCCTCGTTCGCCAGCACCAGCCGGACGTTCGCGCCGGCGCGGTTCGCCGCGAGCTGGGCCGTGTGGGCACCTTCCAGCTGACGTCGCATCGAGTCCACGGTGAAGATGCCGCCCTCCGCCACCGGGAACGGCGCCAGCAGGGCCACCGTGACGGCCGGGGTGCCGACGCGGTCGTTCTCGTGGGCGATCCGGCCCTCGACCGCGGCCAGTTCCGGCCGGAACACGTACGTTCCCGCCGTCACGCCGACACATTCGTCGCCGAAGGAGACACTGCTGGAGGTCTGCAGCCCGGCCGGGCACCCCTCCTCCGCCTGGAACACGCCCTGGTAGACCACGGCCGACGCACCGGCCACGGCCACGGCGGCGACGGCCACCGCGCGCCGCCGGCGGACCCGGCGGCGCCGGGCCGTGCTCGCGTCGAGGAACGCCCGCGACGGCGCGGGCAGCGGCGTGTCCCCCTGCTCGGCCAGCGCGCCGGCGACGGTCAGCTGGGTGCCCCGGTACAGCAGCCCGCGACGCCGGTTCTCGTCGTGCCACCGCTGCGCCGCCGTGGCCAGCCGCCGGCGCACCAGCAGTGACTGGCGGCCGTCTTCCAGCCACGTCCGCAGCCGCGGCCAGGCGCGCAGGACCGCGCTGTGCGCCAGGCCGACGGCGTCCCCCTCCGCCACCAGCAGTCCGCTCGCGCCCAGCGCGTCCAGGACGCGTCCGGCGGTCGGCCGGTGCTCCGGCGCGACCTCGCCGACCAGCGTGTCCCGCGCCACCAGCCGGCGGGTGATGGCCATGCCCTGCTGCACCGACGCCAGCCGCAGCGCCAGCGCGCGGAGCACCGCGCGACCGGATTCGTCGAGGGCGTCGTGCACCCGCTCGGCCGACGTCTCCACGGCGCGGGCGACGCGGCCGGCGTTCGCGTACCCGGTCACGGTGAGCAGGCGGCCCTGGCGCCGCGCCCAGGTTTCGCGCAACGCGTGCGACAACAGGGGCAGTACCTCACCCTGCTGCAGGTCGAGCTCGGTGCCCTTGTCCGCCGCGAGCGCCTCGGCCTGGTCCCGGACGTCCTGCAGCACGATCTGCGCCAGCCCGGCCTGCAGGGTCAGCCCGGCGGCCGCGGCGGGTGCCTGGACCGCGGTGGCGAGTTCGGCGCCCGAGAGCGGGCCGAGCAGGACCTGGTCGGTCTCGAGCGCGTGCCGCAGCCCGGGGTAGGCCAGGCAGTGCCGGTAGAAGTCGGCCCGCAGGCCGAGCACCACGACCGCGTCGCCCAGCAGCCCGTCGCCACCCGGTCCGGCCGTGAGGGTCTCCACGAAGCTGTCGCGTTCCTGCCGGTCGGCGCATTCGGTGAAGATCTCCTCGAGCTGGTCCACAACCAGCAGCAGGCGTTCGCTCCCGCGGCGGCCGGCCACGGCTTCGTACAGCGCCACCAGCGGCCGCGGCCCCGGCGTGAAGACGACGGGGTCCCGGGGCTCGGCACCCGCGGCGGCACCGGCGACCACCCCGGCGCGCAGGAGCGACGACTTGCCCACGCCCGAGGGCCCGACCAGCGTCAGCGGCGGATCGCCGGGCCGCGCCTTCGCGATCCGGTCGAGCAGCGTGCGCGTCTCGTCGGCGCGGCCGAAGAACCAGGGCGTGTCACGGGTGTCGAACGCGGCGAGCCCGCGGTACGGGCAGACGTCCTCGCCACCGGGGCCGGCCGGACGGGCGTCGGTTTCGGCTTCGGTTTCGGCGAGCCGGTACGCGGGGTTGAGCGCGAGGACGAAGCCGTCGGCCGATTCGGTCGCCAGGCGGCGCGGCCGGGGGAATCCGCGCGCGGGCAGCATTTCCCGCAGGTAGGTGTGCGCGTGCTGCAACGTCAGTTCGCGCGGGCCGTCGGGATCGCCCTCGGTCAGCAGCCGGATCAGCGCGCCGCCGAACGCGGTGTACCGCTCCCCCGGCGGCGCCAGCGCCGCCTCGTTGGCGCCGGCCGCCGTCAGCACGTAACCGCCGTGGATGCGCGAAAGGCCGGTCGCTTCGGGGCCGGCCGTGTCCCCCAGCGTCGCGAACGCGCGTCCGGAGTAGCAGCAGTCCAGGATCACGATCTTCACCCGGGCCGGGCTGGCCAGCACGGCGTTGCGCAGCTGGCCGTACGCGACGGCGGTGTGGGCCAGGTACCCGGCGCGCGTGTCGGTGGCGGCGGTGGCCAGGTACAGCTCGCCGTCGAGGCTGACCAGGCCGTGGCCGCAGAAGAAGACCACCAGCGCGTCCTCCGCGTGCCGGGTCTCCTCGGCCAGCGCGGCCCCGACGTCGAACGGCAGCGCCGGGTCGAGCAGGACCCGGACGTTCCCCGCCGCCATCCCGCACCGCTCGACCAGGACGGCGGCGAGGTCGGTCACCGTCGCCGCCACCGCCGGGACGCCGTCGAGCCCGGCCGCGCCGGAACCACCGGTCGCGCAGCCGGTCCCGATCAGGACGGCCCGCGAGCCCGCCGCGCGCAGCTCGGTCACGGCAGCTCGCGTCGGCTGGTTCGGCGTTCGCTCACGGACAGCTGTATCTGCGATCCGGAACCGCGCGTTACAAAAAAGAATTGCCGGGGACCACGTGTGACAAATTCGCGGGAAAAGCGGATTCGCCGGTCGGACTCGGCGTCGCTGTCCCGGCGGCCCGGGCCGCCGTCCTCTTCGGACGGACGATCCCCGTATGGGTGATCAATCGCGCCACGAGGTCCGACACGCGGGCCGCGCGCGCACGGGCCTGGTTAGGTCTGCCCCCGGGCGGCCCGAGCGGGCCGCCCGTCTTCGGGAAGGAACGGGCCGGGAACTCATGGCCGATCGGACATCGGTGCTCATCGTCGGCGCGGGACCGGCCGGGCTGGTGCTCGCCAACCTGCTGCGCGCCGCCGGGATCGACACGCTCGTCCTCGAACGCGGCGGCCGGGACCGGGTGCAGGCCCGGGCGCGGGCCGGGTTCCTCGGCGCGAACAGCGCGCGGGTGCTTACCGAGCACGGCCTCGGCGCCGGAATGCTGCGCGACGGCAGCACGCACGGCACCTGCGCCTTCCGCGACGACAGCGGCGAATTCGAGCTGCGGTACGACCGGCTCGGCCGCGGCGAGCAGCACACCGTCTACCCGCAGCACCGGCTCGTCACCGATCTCGTCGAGGAATACCTCGCCCGCGGCGGCGAACTGCGCTTCGGCGTGACCGTCACCGACGTCGACACCGAGACGGCGACCGTCCGCTTCCGCGACGACGACGGGCGCACCGGCGAGGTGCGCGCCCGGTTCCTCGCGGGCTGCGACGGCAGCAACGGCGTCACCCGCCGGGCCGTCCCGGCGCCCGCCCGCTGCGCCCGCGACCACGGCATCTCCTGGCTGGCCGTGCTCGCCGAGGCGCCCCAGAGCATGCCGGCGGTCACCTACACGCGGGTTCGCCGGGCACATGGCGCGCAGCCCGTCGGTGACCCGCTACTACCTCCAGGTGCCGCCCGGCGACGACGCCGCGGCCTGGACCGACGAGCGGATCTGGGCCGAACTGGCCGTCCGCATGCGCACCGGGCGGTTCGGCGAGCTGCGGCGAGGACCGGTCACCGAACGCCGGATCGTGCGCCTGCGCTCCGACGTCGTCGACCCGCTGCGGCACGGCAGGCTGTTCCTCGTCGGGGACGCCGCCAGCCTGATCAGCCCGTCGGCCGCCAAGGGCGCCAACCTGGCGATCATGGCGGCCGAGGTGCTGGCCGCCGCGCTCGCGGACGCGCTCCTGCGGGACGACGAGGACGCCCTCGCCGCGTATTCCCGCACCTGCCTGCCCCGCATCTGGCGGGCGCAGGAGTTCTCGCACTGGATGATCGGCCTCCTCCACGACCCGGCCGGCGGCGGGCCCTTCGGGTCCGCCCTGCGCCGCACCCGGCTCGACAACCTGCGCGAATCCCGCGCGCACCAAGACTTCTTCGCCGAGAACTACGTCGGCATCTGAGCAACAGGAGTGCCCATGACCGCGACGCTCGCCCCCGCGCTCGCCCCCGAGGACCTCGACCGCCTCACCACGGCGCGGGACCTCCTCCGCGTCAGCGACACCGCTTCGGTGCTCGCGGCGGCCCTGCCGTCGCTGCCCGCCGCCGAACGCGCGGCGCTGGCCGCGCACGCGCCCTTCTCGCACGTCGGCTTGCTCGTCTTCCCCGGCACGCTGGACGGCCTCGGCGAGGAACTCGCCCGCCACGGCTTCGAAACCGGGCTGATGAGCCACAGCGTCGTCGTCCGGGAGCGGATCGCCCGCCGCCACGGCGTGCCCGCCGAGGACCTGACGGTCGGCATCCTGCGCGCCCCGGTCACCGACCGCGCCGGCCGGCCGTGCGCGCTGGAGATCTTCGTCCTGGTCACCCCGCCGGAACTGGCGCACATCGCCGCCGACGAGCGCCGGCACGGCCGGGAAGACCACTTCGCGCTCGCCGTCCCCCGGGCCGACCCGATCGTCCTCAATGGACTCCGCGCGGCGATCGCCGGGCAGCTGCGCCCGGACGGCGGCGGCTACAACGGCCACGAAGACGCCACCGTGCTCTACTTCCGCGACGCGCACCACCCCGCGCCGGCCTACCGGCGGCTGGAACTGCTTTGCGCGGGCGAGTTCCCGCGGGTGCTCGCCGCGCACCGGCGCGAGTCCGAGCCCGGCACCGAACTGCTCGGGCTGCTGACCGGCGCCTGGGCCACCCAGGCCGTCTCGACGGCCGTCGAGCTGCGCCTGCCGGACCACCTGGCCACGACGGCCGACCTCGGCGCGCTGGCCCTGGCGACCGGCACCGACTCCGAGAGCCTGGGCCGGCTCCTGCGCTACCTGGCCACCCTCGGCGTCGTCCGCGCGACCGCCACGGGCCACGTGCTCACCGAGACGGGCACGCTGCTGCGCTCGGACGTCGAGGGCACCATGGCGGCGCTCGCCCTGATGTACGGCGGTCCGTTCTACCGGTCCTTCGCCGCGCTCACCGAGGCCGTCCGCACCGGCGACGAGTCGTTCGCGAAGGTCTTCGGCGCGCACCACTTCGCCCACCTGGCCGCGAATCCCGAGCTGGCGGACCTGTTCCACCGGTCGATGGCGGCCAGCAACGCGATGTTCGCCGAGCTCACCCGCGTCGTCGACCTCTCGGCCGCGCGTGTCGTCGTCGACGTGGCCGGCGGCAACGGCGCCCTGCTGTCCCGCGTCCTCGACGCCCACCCGGCGGTCACCGGCGTCCTCATGGACCGCCCGGAAGCCCTGGCCGTCGCCGGGCCCGCGCTGGAGAAGCACGCGACGCGCTGCACCCTCGTGCCCGGCGACTTCACCGAAGCCGTCCCCGCCGGCGGCGACGTCTACCTGCTGTCCCGCGTCCTGCACGACTGGGACGACGAGCGCTGCCACACCATCCTCACCACCTGCGCCGAGGGCATGCCCGGCGACGCCGAACTGCTGATCGTCGAGCGCCTGCTGCCCGAGGAGAGCGGGACCGCGTCCCTCGCGGTGCCGTGGGACATCCACATGCTGTGCAACGTCGGCGGCCGCGAACGCACCGAGTCCCACTACCGCGCGCTGCTGGCCGGTGCGGGTTTCGAGCTGACCGACGTCCGCCCGCTGGCGCTGGACGCCTACGTCCTGCGCGCGGGCAGGCTCCGGTGAGCGTCGCCGGGGCGTCGGACGCGGTCCGCTCCCGTCAGGCGGGTGTCAGCACGCCGACCACGACGTGCCCGCACCCCCGTCACGGCGCGTCCACCACCTGGCACGACCGGCCTTTCGGGGCTCTTCGCAGGTGAGGGTGTAGGGCTGGTGGGGGCGTCGGTGGCGGGGTGGCGGCCGAGGTCCTCCGAGGTCGGAAGTGGCTCACGCTGCCGATTTAAAGGACCTCGCCAGTGCACGAAAACTTGAGGTCGCCTGGCCGTGCCGCCAAGTGCCGGGCGCATGGATCTCGCAAGGTGCGTGGGGTCACGGTAGTACTCGGGGCTACTCGTCGGGCTCGAAGCGAGGCGCCGGCCGGGTTCGGGCTCAAGTCTGGACGGCAAGGGCAAGGAGGGTATCGATCGCGGTTTCGAAGGGGCGGCTGTTCCCGACCACCTGGGCGAGGAGAAGTCCACCTTCGAGCGTGGCGAGCAGAGTGATGGCGAGGTCGTCTGGGTCGATGTCGGACTGCAGCTCCCCATCGGCACGAAGGGATCTGAGTCCTTCGGCGATCGTGGCCGACCACTGGTCGAACCCTGCGGCGATCAGCGCTCGGGCTTCGGGGTCGGTCTCGGCGAGTTGACCGACGAGCGAGCCAAGTTGGCAGCCCCCCTTTGCCTTGGTTCTCCTCGCGGCGCTGATCACCATGTTCCGCCAGGCCTCGACTCCGTGCGCGCCGCTGAGCGCGATCCTGTTGCGACCGACGATGGAGTCGGCCTGATAGACGATGACCGCCTGGAGGAGCTCGTTCTTGTCGGGGAAGTAGTGGTACATCTGAGAGCCGCTGACTTCGGCCGCCACCTTGACGTCTTCCAAGGTGGTGTTCGCCACCCCGCGCGCATGGATCAGCGCGGCCGCAGCCTCCACTATCCGCGCCCGGGTGCGTGCCCCCTTGGGGGTCAGCCTCGGCCGGTCGATCGTCTCGTCGTTCATGCGCCCACACTAACAGATTCTGAGTTTGACAACCCAGTCCTGGGTCGGCATAGTGAGTCGTGCAACCCAGTTTCCGCGAGGAGAGGGCCGGGCAACGAGTGACGGACATAAGCGGCAATCTGCTCTGGTCACGGGCTCGACGAGGTGTCTGAGGCAACACCGTTGCCGCCGGCCCCGACACGCGACCGGATGACGGAAGCCGTCTCGGACGGGAGTGGGAAGCAGCCCGCAACGCTCGCGCCAGGAGGTGGCGTAGCCGAGCGTGAGGAACGCGTTGCGGCGGTCGTCTTCCGCGAGAAATATGCCCCTACTGCTGGTCGGACGGCCCACGAGCATGGAGGTGAGGTGATCGCCGCCGGTAAATGGGAAGTCCTGCACGGCGACGGCTCGCTCAGTTCAGGGGTGCTCGTGCGGTTTTCCGACCGTGACACGGCCCTGCACCCACACCCACAGACGAGAAGAAGGAATCCGAATGAGTGCGCTCCAAGGAAAGACGGTGCTCATCACGGGCGCCAACGCCGGACTTGGCAAAGAGGTGGCCCGGCAACTGGCATTACGTCCCGAGACTGCGCGGATCTACCTGGCGTGTCGGAACAAAGATCGGGCGATAGCGGCAAAGGCCGAGCTTGAAGTCGCGACGGGTCGGCGCATCTTCGACGTCGTCATCATGGACGTCGCCGACCTGGGGTCGGTTCGCGTAGGCATCGAGGCCATCGACGGATCCATCGACGCGCTGGTCATGAACGCTGGTGTCATCGGCCCGCAGTCGATGGAACTGACCGCCGACGGGGTCACCACCGTGTTCGCGACGAGCGTCCTTGGCCATGTCGTCCTCCTCGAAGGTCTCTTGGCCGAGGGCCGGCTTGGTGAGGTCGCGGTCTTCGCGGGAAGTGAAGCAATCAGGGGGGTCCCGAAGTTGCGGATGAAGGGACCCTCGTTCGTCTCGACCTCAACCGACGAACTCGCCACCGTCATCGACGGCAGCTACTTCGCCGGCGGGAAGCCCGACTTCAACCTCGCCTTCGGGCAGGCCAAGTACATCGGGGCGCTCTGGATGGGTTACCTGGCCCGCCGGCACCCCGACCACCGCTTCGTCACCGTGAGCCCTGGCAACACCACCGGCACCCAAGCAGCCAGTGACCTCCCATTGCCGATGCGCATAGCGGCCAAATACGTCATGCCCGCCCTGGGTCTCGCGCACAAACTTGACGTGGGTGCGAAGCGACTGGTCGACGGCGTCACCGATCCCGCCCTGTCGAGCGGCGCGTTCTACGCCAGCGCGGCCAACAAGCTGAACGGTCCCATGGTCAACCAAACAGACTTCCTCCCCAACCTGGCCAACCCGTCGTTTCAGGACCACGCCGACGAGGCCATCCACCGGTTCATTTCATGACGACTCGTCGGCCGGGAAACGTTCGACCTGGACCTCGACCGGCAATTCGTGGCCGCTACATCGAGGTCTCCCGCGGATGACGGTTCCTACGCCACCCACACGGAAGACCTCGACGTGCCCGACGCGACCGGTGTCGCTGTCGATGCACGCTTCGGCCATGCCGATCTGACGGCGTTCTGCCGTCTGGACGAGCTCGGGCTCGAAGTCACCGGGCAACACCACGAGTCCGACCGGGCGGTCTTGGCGTGCCGGGTCGTTGAGCCCGCCGACAGCGATGAGCGGTGGTGCCGGCGCCGCGGCTGCTACGTCACGGTGATCATCGACCTGACCGGCATCCGTTCCGGGACCGGGCCCACCCGGCTGCCCCGGCATACCGGCACCGGCCTGCTCGCGGACAAGCAGATCGACCGGCTCACCCGCCTGTTCGCCGACGACCGGCACGTCGAGGTCGAGGCCACCTGGGGAATCCACCAGCGGATGATCGCGGCCTACCGCGAACCAGACCGCGGCAAGGGCCGCCAGCTGATGAGTGCCCTGATCGCCTCCGTCGGTGCCGGCGTCCCCAAGACGCTGACCGAGGTCACCACCTTGGGCCGGACCCTAAAGAAGCGGGCCCCGCGCCGGTGTCACCGCGGCTCACCGATCCCGGGCCGGTCGAGAGGGAATCACCGGACCGAGCGATCGGAGACGGCCGCCCACCTTGGCTACCATGACGATCATGGCTGAGTTCGAGATCGGCGAGACCGTCCGGGTCACCGGCAAGACGATGTCGGGCAACGTCGGCACCGTCGTCCACTTCGACAGCAAACGCGACAAGTACCTGGTACGCGTCAGCGACGTCACCCAGAACTACTTTTCCGCGGCCGAGCTGGAGCGGTTTTCCGGCTGAGGATCGGCAGCGCGACCGGCTCCCGAACCACGTCGGGGCACCTTCTCGTGCGTGGTGATGAGGGTTCCGGTGCCGAGGTGCACCGCCGGTCCGCGTCAGGCCTCACTCCTCCGTGACGTCGTCGATCCGCCAGCCGGCCGGGGCCAGCGCACGCCGTGCGCGTTCCAGGCACACCAGGTGCGTCTCGTCCTCGGCCTGCGGCACGTCGTCCGCCGCCCCGGCCAGGCGAGACCCGTTCATGACGTCCGGCATCCGGCACCCCGTTTCGTTGCGCGGCAAGATCTTCCGATCACAACACAGAGCACCGTAGCGCCCGGGTCTCACTATGAGACACGGGGGCACTGGCGCCGGCGTCTCCTGTTTAGCTATAGTGCTAGTCACCTAGTTAAATGGAGTTGCCGATGATCGAATTCCACCTGGACGCCCGGTCGGGCCTGTCGCCGTACCAGCAGCTGGTCCAGCAGGTGCGGCACGCGCTGCGGCTGGGCCTGCTGAGCGAGGGAGACCAGCTCCCGAAGGTCAAGGACGTGGTCGCGGACCTCGCGATCAACCCCAACACGGTGCTGAAGGCCTACCGCGAGCTGGAGCACGACGGCCTCGTCTCGGCCCGGCCCGGCGTCGGGACGTTCGTGACGGGGACGCTCGGCAACGGCGTGTCGTTCGCGGCGATCGGACCGTTGCGCCGCGACCTCAACCGCTGGCTTTCCCAGGCCCGCAAGGCCGGTCTCGACGAAGAGAGCATCGAGGCCCTGTTGATGTCCACGTTTCGCGACTCCGCAAGAGAGGACATAGCGTGACCGTCCTGCGCGCCCAGGGACTGGGCAAGAAGTACAAGCGCGAGTGGGCGTTGACCGGCTGCACGCTCGAGATCGAAGCCGGCCACGTCACCGGGCTCGTCGGCCCCAACGGCGCCGGCAAGTCGACCCTGCTGAACATCGCCGCCGGCATGCTCGAACCGACCACCGGCACGATCGAGGTGTGCGGCGGGGTGCCCGGCAGCGGGCCGGACCAGCTGGCCAAGGTCGGGTACGTCGCCCAGAACACACCCGTCTACCCGGGTCTGACCATCGACGAGCACCTGCGGTTCGGCGCCCACCTCAACCCGCGCTGGGACGCCGCGCTCGCGACGAAGCGGATCGAGCGGCTCGGGCTGGACCCGAAACAGCCCGCGGGCAAGCTGTCCGGCGGCCAGCGCGCCCAGCTGGCCCTCACCCTCGGCCTCGCGAAGCGTCCCGAGCTGCTGCTGCTCGACGAGCCGGTCGCCGCGCTCGACCCGTTGGCGCGCCGGGAGTTCCTGCAGGTCCTGATGGAGGCGGTCGCGGAGGACGGGCTGTCCGTCGTGATGTCCTCGCACCTGGTCAACGACCTGGAACGGGTCTGCGACCACCTCGTCGTGCTGGTGGCGTCCCAGGTCCGGGTGATGGGTGACGTCGACGAGCTGCTCGCCACGCACCACCGCCTGTCCGGGCCGCTGCGCGACGTCGGCACCCTGCCCGCGGACCAGCACGTCGTCTCCGCGACGCACACCGACCGCCAGACCACGGTGCTCGTCCGCACCGAAGCGCCCATTCTCGATCCCGTGTGGACGGTCGGGCACCTCAGCCTGGAGGACCTCGTCCTCGAGTACATGAGCAACCCGGCCGCCGCTCGTCCCGCCCTGGAGGTGCTCCGATGACCTGGTTGGCCTGGCGCCAGATCCGCGTCCCCGCGCTGGCGGTGTTCGCCGCGCTGCTCCTGATCGCCGTGATCCTCGCGATCACCGGCCCGGACCTGGTGGGCCGCACGAACTTCTCGGACCAGGACACGCTGTTCGGCGGCACGATCCTCGCGCTGTACCTGCTGCCCGCGGCCATCGGCCTCTTCTGGGGCGCGCCGATGATCACGCGCGAGCTGGAGCACGGCACGCACAACCTGGTCTGGAACCAGACGATCACCCGCAAGCGGTGGCTCACGACCAAGCTCGTGGTCGGCGTGCCGGCCGCGATGGTGGCGGCCGGGCTGCTGAGCCTGGCGGTCACGTGGTGGGCGTCCCCGATCGACGCGCTCGCGAGCACGCAGACCGACGGCGAAACGCTGTCCCGCATCTCGCCGGTGGTGTTCGCCGCGCGCGGCATCGTCCCGATCGGATACGCGGTCTTCGCGCTCGTGCTCGGCGTCGCCGTCGGGATGGTGCTGCGGCGGACCGTGGCCGCCATGGCCGTCACCCTCGTCGTGCTCGCCGCCGTGCTGATCGCGGTCCCGTTGTACGTGCGCCCGTACCTGCTGCCCGCGGTGCAGCAGGACGTCTCGATCGCGGACTCGGACATCACGAACATCTCCGGGAACGGCGACGGGGTGGTCGAGGAGATCGGGGTGAAAACCCCGGCCGGCGTCTGGCTGCTGGCCGACGAAACCGTGGACCCGGCCGGGAACGTCGTCACGCCCCTGCCCGACTTCGTGCAGAACTGCATGCCGAGGCCGGGAGGCAAGGGCGGCCCGCCGGACCCCCGCGGCGTCGACGCCTGCATGACGCAGCTGGACACGCACGGCTACCACCAGCGCCTGACCTACCAGCCGGGTTCCCGGTTCTGGCCGCTGCAGTGGCTCGAACTGGCGTTGCTGCTCGCCCTTTCGGCGCTGCTCACCTGGTTCAGCTTCCGGCGCATCCGCCACCTGTCCTGACCCGATCCCACTGGGGGAACCATGCGCACACTCGTTGTCGCCACCGCGTTGGGCCTCGCGTTGTCCGCGGCACCCGCCGCGGCGAGCACGACGCCGCACCTGCCCGGACCGACCGGGTCCCGACCGGTCGGTGTCACCTCACTGTCGCTTGTGGACACGTCACGGCCGGATCCCTGGGTGCCGTCGGTGCCCTACCGGGAGCTGATGGTCTCCGTTTTCTACCCGGCGACCTCGGCACACGGGCCGACGAAGCCGTACATGACCCCGCTGGAGTCCGAACGCAACCTCGAACGCGAAGGCATTCCCGGGCTGCCGCTGGACGTCCTGAGCACCGTGCGGACCAACGCCGTCGTCGACGCGCCGGCGGCCGGCCGGCGCCACAGCCTGCCGATGGTCGTGCTGTCACCGGGCTGGACCCAGCCCCGCGCCGTGCTCAGCGGCCTGGCCGAGGACCTGGCGAGCCACGGCTACGTCGTGACCGTCATCGACCACACCTACGAGAACCGCGCCACCACCTTCCCCGACGGCCACGTCACCGGCTGCGCCGCCTGCGAGGTCGACGACCAGCCGGGGATCTGGGAAAAGGTGGCGGGGACCCGGGCGGCCGACACGTCGTTCGTGCTGGACGAGCTGATCGGCCCGCACCCGAAGTGGCGCGGCAGCGCGCTCGTCGACCCGCAGCGGGTCGGCATGGCCGGGCACTCCGCGGGCGGCGCGAACACCCTGCAGGCGATGCTCGCCGACCCGCGCATCCGGGCCGGGATCGACATCGACGGCTCGACCCACGTCCCGCTGCCCGCGTCCGGGCTCTCCCGGCCGTTCCTGTTCCTGGGCAGCATGGACAACTACACCCCGGGCACGCCGAACCCGTACGACGACTGGGAAACCGACTGGCCGCACCTGACCGGCTGGAAGCGCTGGCTCATGGTGTCGGGCACGGTGCACAGCTCGTTCACCGACCTCGGCGTGCTGGCCGACCAGCTGGGCGTCGACATCGGCGCGTCGATCGAGGGGACCCGCGCGCTGGCGATCACGCGGGCCTACGCCGGGGCGTTCTTCGAGCAGCACCTGCGCTGCCGGACCCAGCCCCTGCTGGCCGCGCCGTCGCCCGCCTACCCGGAGGTGAGCTTCATCCGCTGACGGGAGCGAGGGCCGGCCCCGGGCCTGGGGGCCGGGGCCGGCCCGTCTCCGTCAGCGGATGGGGTTCGGCGTGATGTCCTGGGCGAACAGGCCGCCGTTCGAACTGCCGACGTGCACGTGGTAACCGCGGCCGCCGACGTTCACCGTGATGTGCGGGCGGGGGTCGGCGCCACCGGCCGCGCCGCCCAGGCCGCCCTGGTGGATGCCCGCCGTCTGCTGCCAGCCGCGGCCTTCCTGCATCTGCTTGAGGAGTTCCTTCGCCCGGCGTGAGCCCTCCCCGCGCCCGTTGGCGAGGTTCTCCAGGATGCCGACGAACTTCTTGTCGCTGATCTCGGTGACCGGGACGTTGGCGTTGCCGTGGAACACCGGCTGGCCCGGCCGGTTGTTGGCCAGCACCGGGTTGTTCGCCTTGCCGCCCTTGCACTTCCCGCCCTTGAGGCCGACCGGGTCGAGCCAGCCGGTCGGGTTGCGCACGTAGGCGTGCGGGTTGGTGCCACCGCCCAGCCCGATCGGGTCCGGGCTGATGTAGCGCCCGGTCTCCGGCTCGTAGTACCGGTTCACGTTGTAGTGCAGGCCCGTCTCGGCGTCGAAGTACTGGCCGGGGAACCGCAGCGGGGTCGGCGACGCGCTCGCGGTCCCGACCCCCCACAGCGACTGCGTCGAGTGCCAGGCGAGCTGCCCGGCCTCGTCCACCAGCTCGGCCGGGCTGCCGACGAGGTCGGCGACGACGGCGTGGAACCGCTCGTCGAGCGTGCCGTCCGCGCCGTGCCGGCGGTCCAGCACGCTGACCGGCACCGGCCGGTCCTGCTCCCAGTCCCACGTCGTGGTCCGGGACGGCACACCCGCGGTCGTGACGATCTCCTCGGCCGGCAGCACGCCGTCCCAGACGAAGACGGTCTCGGCGGCCGTCTCGCCGGCCGGGTCGAGCAGGCGCTTGGCGACCCGGCGGCCCAGCGCGTCGTAGGCGTAGCGCCAGACCCACCCGTCCGGCGTCCGCACCTGGACGAGCCGGTCGTCCCCGTTCCAGCCGAACGTCCAGCTGGCCTCGGTGCCGGGCTGCTGCCGCCAGGTCAGGCGGCCGTGCTCGTCGTACCGGTAGCCCACCTCGCCGGCCCGCTGCAGCAGCGTGCCGGCGTACTCGCGGACGCCGCCCGCGGGGTGCGCGCCCCACTCCGCCGCGGTGACGTTGCCGGCCTGGTCGTAGGCGTAGCGCTCGGCGCCGCCGGGCCGGCGCAGGCCGGTGATCCGGCCCAGCCGGTCGAGGTCGAAGTCGGTGCGCCCGGCGAGCAGGTCGTCGACGCCGGCGAGCACGTCGTCCGCCCGGTGCTCGTAGGCGCGCCGCTGCAGCGGGTGGCCGCCCTCGGCCGTGAGGACCTGTTCGACCAGCCGGTCGTTGGCGTCCCACGCCTGGGACAGCGTCGTCCGGCCGAAGACGCGGCCGATCTCCCGGCCGGCGGCGTCGTAGGCGAACCGGATCGACCGGCCGGCCGTGACCAACCCGGTCGGCGCGCTCGCCGCGTCGTAGGTCCAGGTGCTTTCGACGCCCGACGCGGTGCGGCGGGCGGTCCGCAGGCCGCTGCGGTCGTAGGCGGACCGGACTTCCCGCCCGTTGCAGGTCTCGGCCACGACCCGGCCGAGCGCGTCGTAGGTCAGGGTGAGGTCGGCGTCGGCGGTCACCGCGCGCACCAGCCGGCCGGCGGCGTCGTAGGCGTAGGTGGTGACGTCGTCGCCGTACCGCTTGCCGGTCAGCCGGCCCAGCGCGTCCCAGGTGTAGGTGGTGGGTTCGCCGCCCTTGCTGCTCTCGAGCAGCTGCCCGGCCGCGTCCCGGACGTAGGTGACGACCCGGCCGTCGAAGTCCGTCTCCCCGACCACGCGCCCGGCGGCGTCGTAGTCGATCCGCCACTGGGCGCCGCTCGCGTTGGTGACCGAGACGAGGCGCAGTTCGGTGTCGTAGGCGAACCGGGTCCGGCTGCCGTCCGGGGCGATCTCGCACACGGGCAGGTCGAACGGGCCGAAGTCGGTCCGGGTCACCGCGCCCGCGGCGTCGGTCCGCTCGACCGCGTTGATCTCGCCGTCGTAGGTGAAGCGCTCCACAGACCCGTCCGGCGCGACGCGCTTCCACAGCTCGCCCTCGACCGTCCAGGCGAGGTTCGTCGTGTGCCCGGCCGGGTCGGTGATCGACACGACGCGGCCCAGCGGGTCGTAGGCGTAGGCCGTGCGGCCGCCGGCCGGGTCGAGGACCGTCAGCGGCTTGCCGAGCGCGTCGCACTCGACGCCGGTGCGCCGGCCTTCCTCGTCGGTGAACGTCGTGAGCGCGCCGCGCGGGCCGTAGCCGTAGCGGCGGACCCCGCCCGCCGGGTCGGTGGCCGCGACGAGCCGGCCTCCGGCGTCGTAGGCGTACGTCCAGGTCGCGCCGCCGGGTTCGACCGTGGCGGCGGGGCGGCCGCGCCCGTCGTAGCGGACGCCGCGGACGCTCCCGTCCGGCAGGGTTTCCGACGTGCGCAGGCCCTGTTCGTCGTAGCCGTAGCGGGTGACGCGGCCCAGCGCGTCGGTGTAGGCAAGCAGGCGGTCGTGGCGGTCCCACTCGTAGGCCGTGACGCCGCCGAGCGGGTCGGTCTCGCGGACGAGCTGGAACTCCTCGTTGAGCTCGTAGGTGGTGGTGTGCCCGAGCGAGTCGGTCGCGCGGTTGACGCGGTTTTCCTTGTCGTAGGCGAAGGTGTAGCTGAGGAACCCGCGCGGGCCGGTGCCGCGCACGCAGCGGTCGAGCTCGTCGTAGGTGAAGCCGTAACCCCAGCCGTTGCGGTCCTGCCAGCCGGTGATGCGGTCGCTTTCGTCGTAGGCGAACCGGTACGGCCGCCCGGAGGAGTTGACGACCTCGACCAGGTGCGCCCGGTCGTCGTAGCTGAAGCGGGCGAGCGTCACGCCGGCCGAGGCGAACTCGGTGACGCGGCCGTCGACGGTGGTGACGGCGATCCGGTGCCCGGCCGAGTGCCGGACCTCGCGCAGCACGCCGTGCTCGTCGCGATCGAAGTCGATCCGGTTGGCGTCGGCGTCGGAAATCGCGCTCAGCCAGCGGACCGCGCCGCCGGTGGCGAAGTGCAGGGTGCGGCCGCGGTCGGGCTGGGCCAGGAGGTACTCGTCGCCGAGCCGCCGCAGCGGCCACCGCGGGCCCTCCACCGGGGTGACGCCGTCGGCGCCCGGCACCGGGAAGATCAGCAGGGTGCCGTCTTCGGCGGCGAAGTCGACGCGGTCCGCGCCGAACTCCAGGCGCTGGTCGGCGGTCGACGCCCAGGACCGTCCGAAGTGGACACCGCTGCGGTAGCCGGAGAAGTGGCTGCGGTCCAGCACGAGCGCCAGCACGCCGTCGATCTCGACGTCGGTCTGGGCGAGCATCATCCGCCCGGTCGTCATGTCGATCGGGTCACCGCTGCCCGGGCGGCAGTCGATCGGGGTCGAGTTCTCCTTGGGGGCGTTGTTGTCCTTGGACAGCCCGCCGTCCTTCGGCTTGCCGCCGTCGCCCTTCGGTCCGCCGTCCGGGCCCTTGCCGCCGCCGGAGGGTGTGGTGCCGCCGTTGGACGACGGGGTGTCGTCGGGTCCCTTGGACGCCGGGGGCGGGTCCGACTTCGGCGGCGCGTCGGGGCCGCCACCCTTGGCCCCGGAGGTCGAGGTGCCGTCGCCCTTGTCCCCGGAGGGGCTGGTGGAGTCCCCGCCCTTGGGCGGCGGGTCGGTCTTCGGTGGCGGCGCGTCCGGCCCGCCCTTGCCCTTGGGGCCGTCGAGACCCTTCGGGTTGCCCTTGATGTCGATGCTCTTCGGCGGCGGAGCGGCCTTACCCGGCTTGATGTTCCGCAACGCCTTCGCCGCATCCGAGAACAGGTCACCCGCGCGCTTGAGCAACGGCACCAGCGCCTTCAACGCCGTGACGAGCCGCTTGACCAGGTCGGCGATCTTGGACGCCGTTTTCGCCACCGCGCCGATCACCTGCGGGACCACCCACGTCAGGCCGATGCCCAAGGTGAACACGACCTGGAGTGCCCAGCTGATCAGGTGCCCGATCAGCTCGGCGATGATGTCGCGCACCAGGGCGCGTACCGCGGCGACGACTTCACCGGCGGTCTTCACACCACTGGAAGCGCCTTCACAGCCCTTCTGCGCGGTGTTCAGCAACGTCACCGTGTCGTCGGCGCGCTGGCGGTAGCTGTCCCCGGCCGGGCCGGTCCAGGACACGGTGTCGGCCTTGACCATCCCGGTCAGGTCCTCGCCGATGCTCCCCAGCTCCGTCGCGATGTTCTTCCAGGTCTCCGACTGCGCGGCGATTTCGTCGGCGTTGCCCGTGAGCCCGTTGAGGGCCTCCTTGAGCGGACCGACGTGCTCCATCAACCAGCCGACCCCGGCCGCGAGGACCGCGCCGAACGGGTCCATCGCCATCGACAACGCGTCCAGCGCGGTGCCCACCGCGCCCATCGCGACGGAAGCCCAGTCACCCGACTCGATCGCGGACTTCAGGTCGGCCGCCGACTCCAGCAGCGACACGCCCGAATACGCCTTTGTAGAGTCCTTGGTCTCCGCGACCAGCGGATTCGCCACTACACAACCATCCTTGCGCTTCCAGCGGGGTGCCCGGCTCCGGGTGACCCGAGCACGGTACCGGAAGCCGCCAAGGCGTTCGAACACGTCCGGGTGAACCGGTGCCGGACGGGCGCGATCATTGCCCGTTCGACCTTTTCGCTGACGGCACGCACTCGCGCGGGTACTTTCCGGCCGCACCCGACCTCGCGTGGGGGCGTAGCGCCTGCCGCCGCCGGAGGCCGAGACTTCGCACGGCCTGCCGGCTCCGCCCGCGCGACCAAGATCGTCGGCGGATCCAGCGGTCCGGCCGGGCGCCCCACGCCGGGTCCCCGGCGGCCGCGACCACCCGTTCCGGCGTCGGACGGCGCTACCCGCGCAGTGCCGGGCCGAGCCAGCGGCGGACGAGCGCCCGCAGCTCGTCGTCCGTGGGCGCGGACGCCGACGGGTACTGCAGGAACGACAGGAACAGCCGCATCAGGATCTCGGCCAGCCCCTGGAGGTCGTCGTCGGATTCGACGCCGGCGGCCGCCCAGTCGACCGGGACGTTGCGCAGGATCCGCGCACCGGCCGAGAAGGCCGGCTCGGATGTGACGCCGGCGGTGAAGAACTCGCCTTCGCCCGCCTGCAGGAGCAGGCCGAGGTAGGGCTCGTGCGGGACCGTCCGGACCGCGAACACCACCGATTCCACGGCGGCTTCGGCGGCCGTGCCGAACGAAGCCAGGTGCCGTTCCATCCGCCCGGCGAACTCCTCGACGCCGGCCAGGCCCACGGCGCGGAGGATGTCCTTCAGGCCCGGGAAGTACCGGTAGACGGTCTGCCGCGTCACCCCGGCCTCGGCGGCGACGTCGGAGAGGCTGGTCTTGGCGAGCCCGGCCCGGTCGAGGCACGCCGTCGCCGCTTCGACGATCCGGCGGCGCGCCTCGTCCTCGGTGCCGGGCGGGTTGCCCCGCCAGCCGTGGTACCCCATGCGCCCATCTTCCCCGAGCCGGCCGGCTCAGACGGGAGCAGGTCGCCGGGCGCGCCGGAGCACGGCCGGCAGCAGGACCGCCGCCGCGACGAAGCAGGCGAGCGCGTAGAGCCCGCTCCCGATCGGCGTGCCGTCGCGGGTGACGCCGTCGGCCGCGGCGAAGTACGCCGGCAGGGCACGGATCCAGCACACGGCCAAACCGCCCAGGTAGACGGCGGGATAGATCCGCACGAAAGCGGACAGCGGCTCGGGATCCCCTCGCCGGACCGAGAGAATCCAGGCGCCGGCCGCCCACAGCAGAGCCAGCTCGACGCCGAGGACCCAGGCCTGCGCCGGGATGTTCCCGGTGAAGAGGCTCGACGGGAGCCCGCCGAGCGCCATCGTCAACGGCGTCAGGACACCCGCCACGAGAACGCGCCACACCAGCGACCACCCATGTCGCGGGCCGCCGCCGGCCAGCCGCACGACGAGATACGTCAGGCCGCCCATCGAAACCGAGGCGAACAGCAGCATGCTCGTCATCGGCACCGCCGCCAGCGCGGGGTGGTCGACGAGGTTGTTGCCCGGGTTCCACGCCCACCACTTCAGCTGCGGGCCCAGCTGGTCGAAGACCTCGTAGAACACCTGGCACACGAACGCGACGGCCACCGACGCGAGCAGCGGGCCCCGGCGCCGGAAGACCCCGAGCGTCCGCACGAGCTCGTAGGCGAGCTGGCTGATCACCGGGTAGAACGCGATGATGTAGAGCGGCAGCCGGTCCCCCATGAACTGCACGGTGAACAGGTTGTGGGCGAAGATGAAGCCGTACACCTTGTCGAGGCCGAACCACTCCGGGAAGTACAGCGGCGGTTCCGTCACGAAGAGGTAGACCAGCGAAGCCCACCACAGCGCCAGGTTGACCGGGTCACCGGCGCGGTGCCGACGCAGCGCGTGCACCAGCGCGAACACCGCGCCGCCGACGACGAGCACCTCCAGCAGCGGCATCGTCGGATCGGCCAGGTCCCAGGGGAAGCGGACCGAGACCACCGGCGAGACGTCGTGGCAGTCGAAGCCGAGGCCGCGCGTGACGGCCTCCGCGTCCGGCCCGCAGCCGTCGCTCACCGGGCGCCGGCCGGCGCCGCGGCCGGCGAGTAGTCCGTCGCCGGCGGCTCGGCCTGGGGATCGAAGCCGAAGGGCACCCGGTGCCGCCCCAGCGCCGCGCGCAGGCGGTAGCGCGCGAGCCCCGCGAGCACCCGCGGGTTCCGCAGCATCTCCCCCAGCGACTCGTCGAGGTTGAACACCTTGGCGAAGTGCTCGTCGACGACCTCGTACTCGCGGGCGGCCCCGACGATGAGGCTGAACGCCGGCGCGGACAACGCCGCGACGAGCCGGCGTCGCCACTCCGGCGGCTTCTCCGTGCCCACGGCACACGCGTAGCCCTGGTCCCGGGCCATCGCCAGGGACCACGGCACGGCGAGCAGCTTGCGTTGCGCGGCCAGGAACCGCGTCACGAACCCGGCGTCGAGCTCCCGGGCGCGGGAAAGGTGTTCGCGCAGCAGCAACGCCGAGCCCGCCGCGGAGCTGATGCCCTGGGCGTAGAACGGGTTGAACGCGCAGATCGAGTCGCCGACGGACACCAGCCCCTTCGGCGGCGCGGGCAGGCGGTCGTAACGACGCCACTTGTTGCCCGTCGAGCGGGTCAGGTGCACCTCCGAAGTGGGCGCGCAGCGGTCCATCGCGGCGGCGAACAACGGCGTCCGCACGCGGCGGGCCGTCTCGGCGAACGCGTCGGTCGTGCGCGGCATCTCGAGGCCCCACGAGCCCATGCAGGCGATGACGCGGTCGCCTTCGATCGGGAAGAAGTTGACCAGGTAGTCGTGTTCGGCCGGGTGCGCGCCGCGGTCCGGCGTCGGCATGATCACCAGGTGCCGCCACCACCAGGACGCGGGCCGCTCGGCCGGCGCGGGCAGGTCGTACCAGCGTGAGGTGTAGGTGACCTTGGCGTCGAGCGTCCGCACCTCGGCCTCGGGCCAGCCCGCCGCCACCAGCCAGGCGCCGACCGACGAGCCGCGGCCGAGCGCGTCGACCACGAAGTCGGCGTCGAGGCGCTCCTCGCCGCCGGACGTGGTGAAGGTGACGCCGGTGATCGCGCCGTCGCGGCTGGTCAGGCCACGCACCGCGGCGCCTTCGCGGATGACGACGTTCGCCAGGCCGCGCACCTTGTCGCGCAGCACGCGCTCGATGAGGATCCGCGAGCTGTAGATCATCGTCATCGCGCTGCGCTTGCGCGCCGACCAGCCCTCGCCGTCGAGGTAGGCGGCGTCCAGGGACGGCATCAGGTGCAGTCCCCCGGCGGCGACGAGGTCGTCCTCGAAGCCGGGGAACAGCGCCCCGATCGCGCGGCGGCCCGAATTGAGCAGGAAGTGCGGGTGCTTGCTCTGCGGCACGCCGCGGCGGTGCTCCGCCTCGGCCGGCAGTTCGTCGCGTTCCAGCACCAGGACCTGGTCGAAGTACGGGGCGAGCGCCCCGGCGCTGCACAGACCGGCGGCGCTGCCACCGAGGACGACGGCGGTCTTGCCGAGCCGCATGCGGATCAACTCCCAGCGTCATTCATACAAACGGACATCGAATGTATGAATGACGCGAGGCGTGTGTCAAGGGACCGGCGAACCCTCGACGTCGCGGTAGAAGCGCAGCATCGCGTCCGCGAGCCGCCCGGGTGCCGCCATGGCCACGTAGTGCCCGACGCCCTCGAACGCCACGGCCGTCACGTCCGCCGCGACCTGCCGCATCGTCGACGACAAGAACTCGCCCGAGCGTCCGCTGACCGCGAGCACCGGGATCTCGAGCTTCTCTTTCGCCAGCTCACGGATCTCGTCGCCTTCGCGGAGCATCGACCGGTAAAGACCGCTCGCGCCCCGGAACGCGCCGGGCCGGGCGTACGTGCGGGCGAGCTCGTCGATGTCGGCGTCGGTGAACGCCTCCGGCGTGGCGTTGAGCGCCGGAATGGCGTACTCGGCGAGGAATGCCCGCTCGCGCCCGGCCAACAGCAGCTCGGGGATCCCCGGCGCGACGAGCACGCCGATGTGCCAGGCACCGCCGCGGGTGACGTCGGCCAGCGCCTCGACGCCGAACCCGGGCAGGCCGGTCTCGATGGCCGCGTAACTGCGCACCAGCTCCGGACGCGTGGCGGCGAGCCGGAACGTCGTGCCGCCGCTGACGTCCTGGCCGGTCAGGTGGACGGGACCGAGGCCCAGCTCCACGACCAGGGCACCCAGGTCGTTCGCGGCGGTGACGCTGTCGTGGTCGTCACCCGCGACGGCGGAGTCGCCGAACCCGCGCAGGTCCACGGCGATGACCCGATGGTGCGCGGCGAGCAGCGGGATCAGCTTGTGGAAGACCCACCAGGACTCGGGAAAGCCGTGCACGAGGAGGACGGGCGAACCGGTCGCGCCCGCGGCGGCGTAGTGCAGTTCGGTGCCGTTGACGCGCACGCGGTGGTGCTCGACGCCGGGGAGATCCATGAGACTCCTTCATCGGTTGGACAAGTTACTTGTCTAACCTACAGATAGACAAGCCCCTTGTCCATAACGTCGGCTGTCTATGCTTTGCCCATGGAGCGATCCTCGGGTGCCGAGCTGGCGCTCCTGCTGCTGCGCGGGTTCCGGTCGATGGTGGACGACGTCTCGATCGAGCTGGCCGACCACGGGCACCCGAGGGTCCGCCCCGCCGTCGAGTTCGCGCTGCGCGCGGTCGACACGGGCGCCGACACCGCCTCGGAACTGGCCCGGCGGCTGTCGGTCACCAAACAGGCGGCGGCGCAGCGGATCGCCATCCTCGAGGACCTGGGTTACGTCGAGCGCGAAGCCGACCCGGCCGACGCCCGCCGCAAACGCCTGCGGGTCACCCCGCACGGCCACGAGCTGATGCGCATCGGCGGCACCCTGCTGGACCACGTCCGCGACCGCTGGGCGGCCGAGATCGGCCCGGCCCAGCTGGCGACCCTCGAAGCGCACCTGACCCGCCTCACCGCGGGGACGACCCCGGTCGTCGACGCACCCGAGTAGCGGCCCCGGCGCGATGGCCGGGACGGGCGCTGCGGTCCGCCGCGAGGTGGGCGCGTTCACCATCACCCTCGGCAACCCGGCCCGGCGCTGCGCCGGCAATGACCAGAACGCTCCGCCGAGCACACAGAGCCGAGTCGAGGGCGCCGCTCGACCCCAGTCGTCGAAGTTGTATCGCTGACCGGAACGAACGTCGGGTCACGTCCGAAAGTGCTACCATTCCGGTCGAAATCGTTCCTGTCAGCGAAACGATCCGGAATTCGAGGACCACGAGCTTGGCCGTCAACAGTACCGCCGGACGCAAGCCCGCCGCGGCGGACAACACCGGGACCGAGGCCGCCGCGCGGGTGGCCGACGTGCTGCTGCTCTTCACCGGCGGCCCCCGGTACCTGGGTGTCAGCGCGATCAGCCGCGAGCTGGACCTGTCCAAGGCCGTCGTCTACCGGATCCTGCAGTCGCTCGTCTCGCGCGAGATGCTGGCCACCGATCCCGGCGTCGCCGGCTACCGGCTCGGGCCCGCGGCCGTCGCCCTCGGGGCGAGCGCCCTGCGCCGGTTCGACGCCCGCGTCGCCGCCACGCCCGTCCTGCGGCGGCTGCGCGAGCAGACCGGGGAGACGACCACGCTGTCCGGCCTGGTCGGCGACGAACGCGTGTACCTCGACCAGTTCGAGAGCCCGCGCGAGATCAAGATGACCGTGGAGCTGGGCCGCCGGTTCCCGCTGCACGCCGGGTCCTCCGGCAAGGTGATCCTCGCGTCCCTGCCCGAGGACCGCCGGGAAGCCCTGCTGCACCACGAACTCCCCGCGTTGACCGAGCACACGATCACCACCGCCGAGCAGCTGCGCGATGCCCTCGCCGAGGTGGCCCGGGACGGCGTCGCCGTATCGCTCGGCGAACGCCAGCCCGGCGCCGGCTCGGTCGCCGCTCCCCTGTTCGGGCCGGACGGTGAGGTCCACGGCTCGATCAGCATCTGCGGCCCGCAGTACCGCTTCACCCCCGACGCCGTGAGCCGCTACCGCGACCTCGTGCGCGAAGCCGCGGCGGAGATCCGGCAGAGCTGGGCCTGGCTGCGGGAGCCGGGCGGCCGGTAGGGGAACCCACCGGCCGCCCCCGATCACCTGCCGCGCTTGAGGTAGCGGCCCACCGGGTCGCCGGCGATCTTGCCGTCGGCGAACACGTGGTGGCCACGCACGAACGTGTCGGTCACCTTCGCGGTCATGTCGAACCCCTCGAACGGCGTGTACTCCTGCGCCGACTCCGACTCCGCCGCGCGCACCGTCCACCGGACGTCCGGGTCGACCAGCGCGAAGTCGGCGTCGAAACCCTCGGCGATCGTGCCCTTGTTCAGCAGGCCGTAGCGGCGTGCGGGGTTAAGAGACGTCAGCTGCGCGATCCGTTGCAGCGAAAGGCCCCGCTTGGTGCCCTCTCCGACCAGACCGGGCAGCAGGTACTCGGCACCGCCGAAACCGGACTTCGCCAGGAAGACGTCGTCGCGATCCGAACCGAACTTCAGCTCGTCGCGGCAGCACGCGTGGTCGCTGACCACCCAGTCGACGTCGCCGGCGAGCACGTGCCGCCACAGCGCCTCGACGTCGTCGCGCTCGCGCAGCGGCGGGTTGACCTTGCCGCCGATGCCGGACGCGGTGTCGACGTCGGCCAGCAGGTGCCCGATCGTCACCTCGCGCCGGAAGTCGATGTGCGGGAACGCCTTCCCCATCGTCAGCGCGGCCGACAGCGCCTTTTCCGACGACAGGTGCAGCAGGTTGATGTTGGGCAGCCCGGTCTCGTGCGCCAGATAGGACGCGATGGTGACGGCGAGGCCTTCGGAGTGCGGCGGCCGCGACGCGCTGTAGGCCCGCAGGCCCGACAGCGAACCGTCCTGCTCGACCAGTTTTGTGTACGCCGTCATGATTTCCGCCGTCTCGCAGTGCAGCGAGAGCGACAGGTGCGGCGCGTACTCGGTCAGGACCTCGCGCGCCTGCTGGACCCCGCGCATCACGAACTCGAAGTGCGCGATGTCGTAGCGCTCGTCCGGCGGGATCATCAGGAAGTCGCTCTGGCTGGTCGAACGTCCGTGCAGGCCGTGGCTGCCGTAGAACATGAAGATCTTGAACGACGTGACGCCGAATTCCTCGACCAGGTAAGGGATCTCGGCGATGTGCTGCGAGCTCATCGGCGCGAGGTGGAAGGCGTAGTCGACGTAGGCGTTGCCCTCGGACGCGCTGAGCACCTCGGGGAAGAAGTCGCGGTAGCTGCCGCCCTTGTTCAGGTAGTACTGGCCGGTGCGCATGTACGTCAGCGACGTCGTGACGCCGCCCTGCGCGCTGGCGCGGCTCTCGGTGCGGGTGTCGGTGGCCAGCTCGTTGTAGATGCCCCAGTGCTGGTGCGCGTCGACGACACCGGGGAAGGCCAGCAGCCCGCGGCCGTCGACGACCTGGGCGGCGTCGTCGGCGGGCAGGTCCGGGGCGACCCGCGTGATGGTGCCGTCGTTGACGGCGATGTCCAGCAGTTCCGGCTCGGCCCCGTCGGCGTCGTCGGGCCGCACGACCCGGACGTTCTTCACGAGCAGTTCCGTCGTTGCCATTTCTCTCCTCAGCTTGCGGGGTCGGGGGTGCGGCGCCGGGCGATGTCGCCGGCGGCCAGGTAGGCCAGTCCGAAGGCGGGCAGCAGGCCGTTGCCGGGCAGGTAACCGGCGGCGCCGTGGCCGGAGATGCTCGCCGCGGCGCCCCCGGCGGCGTACAGGCCGGGGATCGGGCGGTCCCGGCGGTCGACGACGTTCGCGTGCTCGTCAACCAGCAGCCCGCCCTGGGTGTGGAACAGCGCGGGCACGACACGCACCGCGGCGTAGCGGCCCGACAGCGGACGCTCCCAGTTCGTGCGGCCGTGCTCGTCGTCGCGTTCGCCGCGGGCGATCGCGGCCGCGGTGGCGAATTCTTCGGTCAGCGCTTCCGGCGGCAGGCCGGTCGCCTTCGCGAGCCCGGCGACGTCGTCCGCCCACACCAGCGCGCCGGCGGACACCACGTCCCGGAAGTCCTGGAACGGCTGGCACTGCTCGAAGATCGTCTCGTCGAGCACGATCCAGCCGGTCGAGCCGGGACGCGCGGCCAGCTCGGCGGCGTACTCGGAGTAGCCGCGGATCTCGTTGCCGAAGCGGCGGCCTTCGAGGTCGACCAGGATCGCGCCGTGGATGATCGTCGCCCAGCCGACGAGGGTGCCCGCGTTGGCGGAGACGGCGCCGTGGCCCTGGTAGGCGTCCAGGAACCCGGTGGCGGCGCCCAGTTTCTCGCCGATGCGCAGCGCGTCGCCGAGCGACTGGTCACTCCCCTGGTACAACGCCCCGGCGATCTCCGGGAGGTGCCGTCCGACGAGGTCCGTGTCGGCACCGAAGCCGTTGGTGGCCAGCAGGACCGCCCGGGTCGGGATCTCTTCCTCCGTCCCGTCGGGGTACCGGACGAGAACCGCGCGGACACCGTCTACATCGGACAGGACGTCGACCAGCTTGGCGGGTGCGAGCAGCTCGATGTTCTCGTGCTCGGTCACGCGACGGGCGAGGTGGTCGATGACGCCGGAGCCGTGCCGGCCCGGGATCGAGTGGCACCGGGGCACGGCGTGGCCGGGGTAGGTGAAGTCCGTGACCAGCGACAACGGTAGCCCGGCCGAGTCCGCGAGCCACTCGACCAGCGGCGCGCTCACCTCCGCCAGGGTCCGGGCCAGCCGCGCGTCGGCCTGCCCGTGCGTCTTGGCCATGATGTCGGCGACGAACCGCTCGGGCGAGTCGTCGACGCCGGCCTCGGCCTGCCAGCGGGAGCCGGCGCCGGGGAACATCGCCGTGGACATCGAGGTGTTGTTGCCGCGCCGGAAGTGCTCGCTCGCCTCGACCACGAGGACGGAGAGCCCGAGTTCGGCCGCGCGCAGGGCACCGGCGAGCCCGCCGCCCGCACCGGCGACGACGAGGTCGGGTCCGTCGGTCACGGCTGCTCCTCGACGGCCAGCAGCCGCATCGCCAGCGCCGTCGGGTCGACGATCCGCGCGGCCAGGTCGGCGGGCTCGACGTCGACCGCCGAGCAGCCGTTGAGCACCGCCGTCGCGCCCAGTTCCGCCAGCTCGCGCACGGCCGTCCCGAGCGCCGCGTTCCACGTCCCGGTCTCGGCGATCGCGGAGAACGGCAGGTCCAGCACGCGGATCCCGGCGAGGTACTCGGTCAGCCGGTAGGCGGCGATGCGCTTCGAGAACTCCTCGGCGATCGCCTCGTTGCGCACGACCGCGCCGAACCGCACGCCCTTCGCGGCGAGGTAGGTGGCCGACAGCTTGAGCAGGCCGTGCACCGGCAACGCCGGATCGGCGACGGCGTCGGGCACCGCCGGGTCCAGCACGCAGTCCGGGAAGGCCAGGTCCCAGTCGTCACCGGCCGCTTCGAGCGCGGCGGCGACGGCGTTCTCCGAAACCCGCATGGACTCGTCGGTGTCGAGGGTCTTCGGCGCCGACGGGCCGACGTCCCGCAGCTCGATCTCCAGGCCCGGCGGCGCGAGCCGGTCGTACCGCTCCTGGCGCCGCCGGATCTCCCCGGGCGGCAGGTGGATGGGCGTCACCGCGAGGGCACGCATCAGCTCAGCTCCTTCTCTTCGGTCCCGGCCAGCTCGCGCAGCGTCGCGCCGACGCGGGGCAGGCCGGGCAGGTCGCGCCCCAGCGCCGCGGCGCGGTCCACGACTCTCACGGGCAGCCAGTTCTCGAGCATGCTGACCAGGTCGGACTCGGTCAGCGGGTGGTGGTCGGCGTCGCCGACCGGGTTGGGGACCTCGTGGGTCAGGGACGTGCCGTCGTCGAACGCGATGGTCACGCGGGCGGCGCGCTCGGCCGGGAGGCGCGTGGTGAGGTCGCCGGCTTCGACGAGCCGGACCCGGCCCGCGAGCGCTTGGACGTCCGGGTCGTCGAGCGGGCTGTCCGGCCTGACCTCGCCGGTCAGCGCGGCGGTCGCGACCACGAACGGCGTCGAGAACATCGCCGAGAGCCGGTTCGACCAGTCCACATCGGACAGTCCGGCGCCCAGGACGTGGGTCTCCACCAGGACGTGCGTGATCCCGTCGGCGCGGAACGCCGGGTGCGCGCGCAGTTCGAGCACCGCGTCGGCGGCGGGGTGGGTGAACGAGCACGACGCGTGCCGCTTGAAGTAACCACGCGAGATGTCCCAGCGGGTGCCCAGGTCCGCGGTCAGCTCGTCCGGTTCGAACTCACCGAGCACCGTGCCGAGCGAGAGCGCGGCCGTGCCGGTGGTGCGGGCCATCCCGGCCACCGCCATCCGGGCGGCGGCGAGCCCGGACGTCGCCGAGGCGCCGAGCCACGCGTTGCGCACCGGGTTGCCCTGGGTCGCCGAATTGAAGTGCCCGGCGATGCCCATCCCGGCCGCGGTGTCGATGGCGGCCGCGGCGGCTCCGGGCGGGAGGCCGAGCAACCGGGCGCAGCCGGCCGCCGCGCCGGGGACGCCCCAGCTGCCGTGCGGGTGCGCGCCCGCGCGCAGGGTGGTCGCGCGGCCGAACCGGGCGGCCACCTCGTAGGCGGCCAGCAGCGCCGCCGCCGTGTCCGCACCGGTGCTGTCCAGCTCGGCCGCCAGCGCCAGCACCGCGGGAAACCCGTGCGCGGCGGGGTGACCCTTGGCGTACTTGTGGCCCTCGTCCAGCTCCAGCGAGACGAGCGCCATGCCGTTGAGCCAGGCCGCCGCGTCGGTCGTCACCAGCCGGCCGCCGCCGATCAGCGGCGCCGGTCCCGCAGGCGCGCGCCAGGCGTCGACCAAGGAACGCTGCTCCGGCAAGGAAGCACCCAATGCGGTGACGCCGACGACGTCGAGCAGGACGAGGGAAAGCCGGTCCAGCACCGCGGCCGGGACACCCGTGACGTCCAGTTCGGACACCCACGCACCGAGGTCCGCAGTGGCGGAAGCGGCTCGTTCACGTTTCACAGTCCCAGGTACGCCTTCCTGACCCGGTTGTCGCCAGCGAGCGCGGCGCCCGTGCCCTCCAGCACCGTCGCCCCGCTTTCCAGCACGTACGCCCGGTCCGCGATCGCGAGCGCCTGCTTCGCGTTCTGTTCCACCAGCAGCACCGCCACCCCGCTGTCCCGGATCCGCCGCACCGCCTCCAGCACGGTCCAGGTCAGTTTCGGCGAAAGCCCGGTCGACGGCTCGTCGAGCATCAGCAGCCGCGGCCCGGCCATCAGCGCCCGGCCGATCGCGAGCATCTGCTGCTGCCCGCCGCTGAACGTCTGCGCGGTCTGCGTCCGGCGCTCGGCGAGCACCGGGAACAGCTCGTAGACCTCGGCCAGCGACGTCGCGGCCTGCGCGGGCGTGCGGGTCCACGCGCCCATCCGCAGGTTCTCCTCGACGGTCAGCGTGCCGAACAGCGCCCGGTCCTCGGGCACGTGCACGAGGCCGTCGCGCACCAGCTGGTCCGGGCGGCGCCCGGCCGTCGGCGTGCCGTCGAGCGTGATGGTGCCCGACAGCGGCTTGAGCTGGCCGCAGATGCTGCGCAACGTCGTGGTCTTGCCGGCGCCGTTCGCCCCGACCAGCGCGACGATCTCGCCGGCGTCGAGGCGCAGGTCGACGTCGTGCAGGATCCGCATCCGGCCGTACCCGGCGCACACCTTCTCAAGCGTCAGCATGGGTCGGCTCCTCACCCAGGTAGGCGTCGATGACCCGCGGGTCGCTGGTGACCTCGGCGGGCGAGCCGACGGCCAGCACACGGCCCTGGTCGAGCACGAGCACCCGGTCGGCCAGCCGCATCACCGCGGCCATGATGTGCTCGATGAACACCAGCGTGACGCCCTCCTGCTCGCGCAGGCCGGCGAGCAGGTCGAGCACCGGCTCGCGCTCGGCCGGGACCAGCCCGGCGAGCACCTCGTCGAGCAGCAGGACCTTCGGCCGGGTGGCCAGCGCCCGGGCCAGTTCGAGGCGCTTGAGCCCGGCGGTCGGCAGGTCGGTCGCGGCGCGGTGCGCCCACGGCCCGAGCCCGACCCGCTCGACGACGTCCAGGGAGTGCTCGCGCAGCGCCTTGGCGCCGAGCCGGTGGTGCTGCGCGGCGAGGCCGACGTTCTGCGCCACCGTCATGCTCGCGAACGGCCGCATCAGCTGGAACGTGCGCACCATCCCGGCGCGCGCGATCCGGTCGGGTGCGCGGCCGGTGACGTCGTCGCCCGCCAGCCGCACCCGTCCGGTGTCCGGGGACAGCGCCCCGGAGATCACGTTGAACAGCGTGGTCTTACCCGCGCCGTTGGGCCCGATGACGCCGAGGATCTCGCCCTCGGCGACTTCGACGTCCACATCGGACAGCGCGTGCACCCCGCGGAACGCCTTGCCGACGCCGCTCACTTCCACGATGCTCATCGTCGCCACCTCGCAGCGAGAGTTCCGACGATCCCCTTGGGCAGCAACCGCACGATGAGGATCACGAGCACGGCGTACAGCACGACGTCCAGGCCGCTGCGGCCCTGCAGGAAGCCCAGGAAGCCGGGTGGGGTGCGCAGCAGTGTGGCGGTGACGTCGGTGAGCGAGCCGATGATGATCGCGCCGACCACCGGGCCCCACACCGTGCCGATGCCGCCGATCACGACCGGCACGATCGCCTGGATCGAGATCGCCGAGCCGAACCCGAGATCGGGGTTCACGAACAGGTAGTACTGCGTGTAGAACGCGCCGGCCACGGCGGTGATCGCGGCCGACAGCGCGACCGTCATCAGCTTGTGCCGCAACACCGGGGCCCCGAGTGACGCGGCGGCCAGCTCGTCGTCGCGGATGGCCGTGACGTACCGGCCGGCACGCGAGTGCAGGAAGCCGATGCTGATCGCGACCGCCGCCCCGGCCAGGAACAGCGCCACCCAGAAGTACGCGGGCGAGTCGGCCGGGAACTGGATCTGCCACAGCGACGACCCCTGGATCAGCGGCACGCTGTAGCCGACGGACTTGTTGGCGAACGCGCTGCTCGTGACGATCAGCCGCAGCATCTCCGCGAACGCGAAGGTGGCGAGCGCGAAGTAGGCGCCTTGGAGCTTGTAGCGGAAGGAGAAGTAGCCGATGACCACCGCGACCGCGGCGGCCACCGCCATCCCGGCCAGCATCCCGATCCACGGCGACACGTTGTGCTTCACCAGCAGGTACGCGCTGGTGTCGGCCCCGAGGCCGAAGTAGGCGGCATGGCCGAAGCTGAACATCCCGCCGAACCCGCTCATGATGTTCCAGCCGACGGCCATCAGCAGGAAGATCAGGATCCGCACGGCGACGGCACCCTGGGCGGCGGGCAGGATCAGCGGCAGCGGGATCGCGACCAGCACGAGAATGGCGAGGATCGCGAACTGCCGGTTCTGCGGCCGCAACGGCGGTGCTTTGACGGCGTCCGCATTGCTCGGTGGGGCGATGGTGATGGCACTCATGCGCGCCTCCCGAACAGGCCCTGCGGACGGAGGAAGAGCACCAGCACGAACACCACGAACACGCCCAGCAGTGAGCTCTGGCCGCCGAGGTAGATCGTCGTGAGCTGCTCGACCAGCCCGATCAGCAGGCCGCCGACGAGCGCGCCCGCGACGTTGCCCATCCCGCCGAGCACCACGACCACGAACGCCGTGATGTTGAACTGGTCCCCCAGCGTCGGCGTCACGGTCACGAGCGGGCCGGCGAGCACCGCCGCGGCCCCCGCGCACGCCGTGCCGATCGCGAAGGTCAGCGTGTGCATCCGCCGGACGTTGATGCCGACCAGGGCCGCGCCCGGAGCGTTCGCGGCGACCGCGCGGATCGCCGTGCCCAGCCGGGTGCGCCGCAGCAGCCAGAACAACAAGCCGCCGAGCACGACGGCGCCGAGGAACGCGTACAGCCGTGAACCCGCGACCACCGCGCCCAGCAGCGAAAACTGGAAGTCGCCGGGCAGTGTGATGGTCTTGGGCTCGGCGCCGAAGAACATCAGCAGCCCGTTCTCCAGCAGCAGCGACAGGCCGAGCGTGATGAGCAGCTGGTTCTCCAGCGACCGGCCGCCCGCCCCGGACAGCAGCCCGCGGTGCACGGCCGCGCCGAGCAGGAACAGCACGGGGACGGCCACGACGAGCGTCAGGTACGGGTGCAATCCGGTGGCCTGCACCATGCCGAAGGAGAGGAACATGGCCACCGCGAGGAACGCGCCGTGGGCGAAGTTGACGATGTCGAGCACGCCGAAGATCAGCGTCAGCCCCATCGCGATCAGGCCGTAGAGCCCGCCGGTCAGCAGGCCGGTGACCACCGACTGCCAGACCACCAGGCCGCTGCCGGACTGCAGCAGCGCGACGACGATCGCTACGACGAGGATCGCGGCGACGATGCCGGCGCGGCGGAGGAAACCCTGGTCCACCTTGGCTTTCCGGTCGGGAGGTGCGGTTTCGGGGACGACGGGCGCCCCGGTGTCGAGTTCGGTCATGGGCGCCACGCCACCCTGTAGTCGGGCCGGGATTCGGCTTTTTCGGGGGGATAGACCTGCTGGACGCGCCCGTCCCGGACCTGCATCAGCACCGGGAAGGCGTTGCGGTTGTCACCGTTGGGGGCGAACTGGATCGGTCCGCGACCGACGGTCAGCGGCGCGACTTGAGCGGCGGCGATCGCGTCCCGCACCTTCTCCGGGTCGGTGCTCGCGGCCTGCTCGACGCCGTGCGCGATCACCTGGACCGCGTCGTAGGACAGGACCGCGCCGGTGCGCATCGGGTCGCCGTACTGCTTCTGGTACTTCTCGCGCAACGCGACGGTCTCGGGATTCGTCGCGTCGTAGTGGTAGTTGGCGCTGAAGTAGAGGTTGCCGAGAGCGGCCGCGTCGGCGACGAACTTCGGCTGGTCGTACGCGCCGTTCGAGACGCCCCAGACCGCGTTGAGGTCCGGTTTCACCGAGGCGATCGCCTTGGCCGCCAGGAGGCTGTCGCGGTAGTAGCCGGCGACGGCCAGCACGTCCGCGCCGGACGCCTTGACCTGCGTGACCTGCGCGGTGAGGTCGCTGACGGTGGTGGCGTCGTAACTGATGTTCGGGCCGATCGCGATGCCGAGCTGCTTCGCGGCCGCGTTGAAGGCGTCGGCCGCGCCACTGCCGAAGTCGCTCTGCTCGTGCAGGAACGCGACCTTCCGGACGGGCTTGCCCGCCTGGTCCGACACCGCTTTCAGGTACTGGGCGGCGGCGGTCGCGATCGCTTTGCTGCCCGGCTGCACGCGGAACGAGTACCGGTAGCCGTGGGCGAAGATCGCGTCGGAGGCGGTCACGTCCATCACGAACGGCACCCGGTTGCGTTCGGCCACGACGGCGACGTTGGTGCTCACCGCGCTCTGGTAGGTGCCGACCAGGCTGACCGCGCCGGCCGAGATCAGCCGCTGGGCCTCGCTCTGGCCGATGTCGGCCTTGCCCTGGGTGTCGCCGGTGACCAGCTCGACCTTGCGGCCGCCCAGGGACTTGATGCCGCCGGCGGCGTTGATCGCGTCGACCGCGAGCTGCGCGCCGCGGCGCATCTGCAGGCCGTCGACCGCGTTCGAGCCGCTGACCGGGTGCAGCGCGCCGATCTTCACCGGGCCCTCGTCCCGCCCCGCGGCCGCGCCGCCGGCCCCCATCGGCGCCGAGCCCCCGCACCCGGTCGCGAGCAGGGCGCACGCGCCGAGCGCCGCGACGAGTTTTCGTGCGGACATGTCACCTCTTCCCACTGGAAGGGCTGTCGTTCCGCTAAGCGAAACGCCAGATTTGTTGTCGGCCATCGTGACACCCGGCCCGACGTCAGGTCAACATCTGCGCATAACTTGACGGACGTGCGTGATCAGTGCGAACTTGGGGAACACGGAGAGACGTCACCACGAAACACGACGTTCACAGTTGTTCCCCCCGGCGAAACGGGCATCCGCACTCGGGCCGCCGGACGAGAAAGGCAGGTACGCCCCATGACGGGCGCTTTGTCAGGGATCCGGGTGCTCGACACCGCCACCCTGTTCGCCGGCCCGCTGGCCGCGACGCTGCTGGGCGACTTCGGCGCCGAGGTGATCAAGATCGAGCACCCGAAGGGCGACCCCGTCCGCAGCCACGGCGCACAGCGCGACGGCGTCGGCCTCTGGTGGAAGATGCTCGGCCGCGGCAAGAAGGCGATCACCCTCTACCTCGGCTCCCCCGAGGGCCAGGAGATCTTCAAGAAGCTCGTGGCCGACGCCGACGTCGTCGTGGAGAACTTCCGCCCGGGCACGCTGGAGCGCTGGGGTCTGGGCTACGACGTCCTGCGCGAGATCAACCCCGGCCTGGTGCTCACGCGCGTGACCGGGTTCGGCCAGATCGGCCCGTACGCCAAGCGACCCGGCTTCGGCACGCTCGCCGAGGCGATGAGCGGGTTCGCCGCGATCACCGGCGAACCGGACGGCCCGCCGACGCTGCCGCCGTTCGGCCTCGCCGACGGGATCGCCGCGCTGACCACCGCCTACGCCGTGATGACGGCGCTGCGGGCGCGGGACCAGACCGGGCGCGGGCAGGTCGTCGACCTCGCGATCATCGAGCCGATCCTGACGCTGCTCGGGCCGCAGATCATCGCGTACGACCAGCTCGGCACGCTGCAGCCGCGCACCGGCAACCGGTCCACGAACAACGCGCCGCGCAACACCTACCGCACCCGCGACGGCAGCTGGGTCGCCATCTCCACCAGCGCTCAGTCGATCGCCGAACGCGTCATGCGGCTGGTCGGGCGCCCGGAGCTGATCGACGAGCCGTGGTTCGTCAGCGGCTCGGAGCGCGCGCAGCACGCCGACCTGCTCGACGACGCCGTCGGCTCGTGGATCGCCGACCGCGACCGCGACGACGTCGTCAAGGCGTTCGAGGAGGCCCAGGCCGCCGTCGCGCCGATCTACACCGCCGCCGACGTCATGGCCGACCCGCAGTTCGCCGCGCTGAACAGCATCGCCACCGTCGAAGACGACGAACTCGGGCCGGTGAAGATGCAGAACGTGCTGTTCCGGCTGTCGGAGACGCCCGGGCACCTCACCACGGCCGGGGCGCCGCTCGGCGCGCACACCGCCGAAGTCCTCGGCCGCTACGGCCTCGGCGAGCCGGAACTGGCCGCGCTGCGCGAAAAAGGCGTCATCAAGTGATACGCAGCTGGCTCTACGTCCCGGGTGACCGGCCGGACCGGATCGCGAAAGCACTGGCCGGTCTGGCGGACGCCGTCATCATCGACCTCGAGGACGCCGTCGCCGCGGCCGCGAAGGACGACGCCCGGCGAGGGGTGCTGGACGCGTTGGGCAACGGCGCGACGGCGTTCGTCCGGATCAACGCGCCGGGCACCCCGGCCGGCGAAGCCGACATCGCGGCGCTGGCACCGCTGGCCCCGGCCGGGGTGCGGGTGCCCAAGTGCGAGGACCCGGGCGAGCTGCGCCGTGTCGCCGACGCGCTCGGCGTGCCGGTGTACCCGGTGTTGGAATCGGCGCTGGGCGTCGAGAACGCGCTGGTGATCGCGACGGCGCACCCGCTCGTCGCCGGGATCTCCCTCGGTGAGGCCGACCTCGCCGCGGACCTGCGGGTCGCCGGTGGCGACGCGCTGACCTGGCCGCGGTCCCGGGTGGTCGTCGCCGCGCGGGCGGCCGGACTGCCGAGCCCGGTGCAGAGCGTCTGGACCGCCGTGCGCGACCTCGACGGCCTGCGCGCGAGCACCGAAGCCGGCCGCCGCGCCGGGTTTTTCGGCCGGTCGGTCATCCACCCCGCCCAGATTCCCTTGGTACACGAAGCTTTCGCGCCCGATCCGGCCGAGACGGCGTGGGCGAGCGAGCTGCTCGACCGGCTCTCGACGGACGAATCGGCCGCCTGGATCGACCACAACGGACAGTTCGTCGACGCCGCGATCGTCGCGCGCGCCCGGTGGGTGCTCGCGCACGCGGAGTCCGCAGGAAAGGAAGGCCCGCACTCATGACACGCACCCAGGATCCGCTGCTGGCCGCGATCGCCGGCGGGGTCCGGCTGATCGAGCTCGGGCAGCCGTTCTTCACCGGCATGCCCTGCTCGCCGAACCACCCCGGGTTCCGGATGACGCTGATCCGCCGTCACGGCGACATGCGCCGCCCGGACGGCGGGTCGGCCGCCAACGAGATCATCGTGACCGGCGGGCACGTCGGCACCCACATCGACGCGCTCTCGCACGTCAGCCACGACGGCAAGCTCCACGGCGACGTCGACGCCGCCGAAGCCCAGCAGGGCGGCGTGTTCCGCACGCACGGCGCGGAGCACCTGCCCGGCCTGCTGCGGCGCGCGGTACTCCTCGACGTCGCCGCGGTGCACGACGTCCCCACGCTGGAACCGGGGTACGGCGTCACCGCCGAGGACCTGGACGCGGCCGTGAAGCTCGCCGGTGCCGAGCCCGGCGAAGGCGACGTCGCGCTGATCCGCACCGGCTGGGCGCGGAACTTCGACAACCCGGCGACGTACATGGGCAAGGAGACCGGCGTCCCCGGCGCCACGACGTCGGCGGCGGAGTGGCTGGCGGCCCGCCGGGTCGTCGCGACCGGCGCGGACACCACCGCCTACGAGCAGATCCCCGCCGGGGCCGGGCATGCCGTGCTGCCGGTGCACCGGATCCTGCTCGTCGACTCGGGCATCTTCATCATGGAGCACCTGAACCTGGAGGCTGTCGCGGCCGAAGGGGTGCACGAGTTCGTGTTCGTGCTGGCGCCGCTGCGGATCGTCGGCGGCACCGGCTCCCCCGTGCGTCCCCTCGCGGCGGTGAGCGCATGACCGCCACGATCGTGCAGCAGCTGGCCGCGTTCGCGACGTCGGTGCGGGCGAAGGGACTGCCGCCGGAACTGCGGGACGATGCCGCGCGGCGTGTCCTCGACGTCCTCGGCAACAGCCTGGCCGCCACGTCGGAGCGTCCCGCGGCCGCCGTCGGCGCGCTGGTGCGGGAGTGGGGCGGCACCGGCCGGGCCACCGCGATCGGTACCGGCGATCGGCTGCCCGAGCCGAGCGCGGCCCTGCTGAACGGCACCCTCGCGCACTCGCTCGACTTCGACGACACGCACCTGCCTTCGGTGCTGCACCCGTCGGCGTCGGTGGTGCCCGCCGCGCTCGCCGTCGCGGAGTCCCGGGGCGCGACCGGGGCCCAGCTGCTGGACGCGATCGGCGTCGGCGTCGAGATCACCGTCCGGCTCGGCATGGCCGGTTACGACGAGGAACTGGGCAACTCCGTGTTCTTCGAACGCGGCCTGCACGCGACGGCGATCTGCGGCGCCCTCGGCGCGGCGGCGGCCGCGGCGATGCTGTCCGATGTGGACTCCGAGGGGATCGCCGACGCGCTCGGCATCGCGGCCAGCATGGGCTCGGGCCTGCTGGAGGCGAACCGCACGGGTGGCACGGTGAAGCGGATCCACTGCGGCTGGGCGGCCCACGCGGCGGTCACCGCGGCGGGCTTGGCGCGCCACGGCATCACCGGCCCGCCGACGGTCCTGGAAGGCCGGTTCGGCCTGCTGCAGGCGTTCTGCGGCGATCAGTCCGATGTGGACGCGATCGTCGACGGCCTCGGCGAGCACTGGGAGCTGCCGGGGATCTTCTTCAAACCCTACCCCTGTAACCACTTCACCCACGCGGGCATCGACGCGGCCCGGCGGCTGCGTTCGCTGGGTGTCGACCCGGCGGAGATCGTCGCTCTGGAGCTGGGCGCGCCGACGTCGGTGCTGCGCACGATCGCCGAGCCGCGTGAGGACAAGATCCGCCCGAAGTCGGGGTACCACGCGGCGTTCTCGGGCCCGTACACGGTCGCGGCGGGCCTCCTGGGCGGCGGCGGCCTGGGCGTCTTCCACGACGACTTCACCGACGAGGCCGCGGCGGACCCGGCGCGCCTGGCCCTGGCGGCGAAGGTGACGTGCGTCCCGGACGCCCGGTGCGACGAGATCTTCCCGCACCAGTTCCCGGCAGTCCTGCGCGCGCGGCTACGCGACGGCCGTGAGCTGGAGGAGCGAGTCGACGCCAACCGCGGCGGCCCGCAAAACCCGCTGTCGGCGGAAGAGCTGGCAACGAAGTTCCGCCTGAACGCGGCCCGGGTCCTCCCGGCAGACGTCAGCACGCGCATCACCGAGCTGACGTACGGCCTGGCGGAGCTGGCCGACCTGAGTGAGCTGACCGCACTCCTGCGCACCTGACGGTCGTGAGTGTTCAGGGCGGTTAGAACCGCCCTGAACACTCACGACGGGCCGGGGATCAGCGCCAGCCGAGCGCCGGGGCCACGTGGGTGAGGATGCTCTCCAGCACGTGCGCGTTGTACTCGACGCCGAGCTGGTTCGGGACGGTCAGCAGGAGCGTGTCCGCTGCCTGGATGGCCTCGTCTTCCTTCAGCTCCTGCACCAGTTCGTCCGGCTCGGCGGCGTACGAGCGGCCGAAGATCGCCCGGGTGTTCTCGTCGATCATGCCGACCTGGTCGCGCGAATTCCGGTCGCGGCCGAAGTAGGCGCGGTCCAGGTCGTTGGTCAGCGCGAAGATGCTCCGGCTGACCGACACCCGCGGCTCCCAGTCGTGGCCGGCTTCCTTCCACGCTTCGCGGTAGGCCTCGATCTGCTTGCGCTGCTGGACGTGCAGCGGCTCGCCCGTCTCGTCGTCCTTGAGCGTGGAGCTCTGCAGGTTCATGCCCAGCTTCGCGGCCCAGATGCCGGTCGCGTTCGAGCTCGAGCCCCACCAGATGCGCTCGCGCAGGCCTTCGGAGTGCGGCTCGAGCCGCAGCAGGCCCGGCGGGTTGGCGAACATCGGCCGCGGGTTCGGCTGGGCGAACCCGTCGCCTTCGAGCAGCTTGAGGAAGACTTCGACGCGCTCGCGGGCCATGTCGGCGTCGGTCTCGCCCTCGGCCGGGGCGTACCCGAAGTAGCGCCAGCCTTCGATCACCTGCTCGGGGGATCCCCGGCTCACGCCGAGCTGGAGCCGGCCGCGCGAGATGAGGTCGGCGGCGCCCGCCTCCTCGGCCATGTACAGCGGGTTCTCGTAGCGCATGTCGATCACGCCGGTGCCGATCTCGATCTTCGACGTCCGCGCGCCGATCGCCGAGAGCAGCGGGAACGGGCTGCCCGCCTGCCGCGCGAAGTGGTGCACGCGGAAGTACGCGCCGTCGACACCGAGCTCCTCGGCGGCGACCGCCAGGTCGATCGACTGGTGCAGGAAGTCGGCGGCCGACCGGGTCTCGGAGTGCGCGCTCGCCGACCAGTGGCCGAACGAGAGAAAACCAATCTTCTTCACGCTCCCTCCAGCGTCCGGCGGCCCGGATTGATTCCCCCGGGTAACCTGCGTCGCATGACTCGTGACGCCGGGACCCGCGCCCGGATCGAGGAGCATTGGACGTCGTCCGAGCGCGGGGACGTCGACACCGAGCACGCGATCTACGCCGAGGACGCCGTCCTGGACTACCCCCAGTCCGGTGAACGCTTCCGCGGCCGCGCGAAGATCCGGGCGCAACGCGGCGGTCACCCGGCCGAGCGGCACTTCGCCATCACCCGGATCTCGGGCGGCGGCGACTTCTGGGTGAGCGAGTGCGTGATCACCTACGACGGCGCGCCCACCCATTCGGTGAGCGTCATGGAGTTCGCCGACGGTTTCGTGACGCACGAGACGCAGTACTTCGCCGACCCGTTCCCGGCGGCACCCTCACGGGCCGAGCTGGCCGAGCCCATCCCGGGCCGCGGCTGACGAACGGGCCCGGACGTGGGCGCGTTCACCCTGCGGCCCGAAGAGGACGAGCGTCTCGACGGCCCGGCCGTCGGCCGAGCCGAGCCAGTGCGGCAGCGCCGTGTCGAACTCGGCGGCCTCACCGGCGGGCAGGACCAGGTCCCGGTCGCCGAGCACCAGCCGCAGCCGGCCGTCGAGGACGTAGACCCACTCGTAACCGCCGTGCGTCTGCGGCGTCGGCTCGGCGGGTTCGCCGCGAGCCGGGATGAGCATCTTGAACGCCTGCAGGCCCCCGGCCCGGCGGGTCAGCGGCACGAACGTCATGCCGTGGCGGCGGATCGGGCGCAGGTGGATCCGCGGGTCGCCGGTGCGGGGCGCGCCGACCAGGTCGTCCAGCGGGACGCCGTAGGTGCGCGCCAGCGGCAGGAGCAGCTCCAGGGTGGGCCGGCGGCCACCGCTTTCCAGCCGGGACAACGTGCTCTCCGAGATCCCGGTCACCGCCGCCAGGTCGGCGAGGGTGAACCCGCGTTGCCGGCGCAGCACGCGCAGGCGCGGCCCGACCGCGTCCAGCACCTCGTCGTCGATGTCGGCCACGACCGCCATCTTGCCGGAATGGCAAGTTTCCGTGCTCCCGGCGGCACCGCCGGGTGACGGTGGCGGCATGAACGTACGTTTCTGGGACGACCACTACCGGACCCCGCAGGCGGAGCGCGTGAACCCGCTGCTCGCCGCGATCGCCGGCCCGCTGCCCACCGGGGACGCGCTGGACCTGGGCTGCGGCGCCGGCGGCGACACCCTCTGGCTCGCCCGCCGAGGGTGGCGGGTCACCGCGGTCGACCTGTCCGGCGTCGCGGTCGAGTCGCTGCGGGACCGGGCCGGCGGCCTGCCCGTGACGGCGGTGCGCGCCGACCTCGCCGAGGCGCTCCCCGAGGGCACCTTCGACCTCGTTTCCGCGCAGTACCTGCACACACCGTTCCCGTTGGCGCGCGAGCGGGTGTTCCGCCGGGCGGCCGAAGCGCTGCGGCCCGGCGGCCGGCTGCTGGTCGTCGACCACGGGTCCGCCGCGCCGTGGTCGTGGAGCCGCGAAGCAGGCGTCCCGATCACTCTCGACCTCGATCCGGCACAGTGGTCGGTCGAGCGCGCGGACAGTCCCGAGCGCGTCGCGACCGGGCCCGGCGGCCAGACCGCGACCGTCACCGACCACGTGCTGCTCGTCCGGCGGACACGATGACGCGGGACGCCGGCCCGCCGGCCACCGGGCCCGCGGAAGTCCAGGTGCTCGGCGGTTTCCTCGACTACCTGCGCGCCGCCGTGGCCGCCAAGGCCGAGGGTGTGCCCGAGCCGCGGGTCCGTTCCCCCGGCGTCGCGTCGGGCACGAACCTGCTCGGGCTGGTCAAGCACCTCACGCACGTCGAAGCCCACTGGCTGCTCGGGGCCGCCGTCACCGACTGGCAGGCGACCTTCCGGCCGACTCCGGCCGAGACCGCCGAGGAGATCATCGCCGCCTATCGCGCGACCACCGCGCGGGCGAACGCGGTGATCGCCGGCTGGGACGACCTCGGCGAGCCCGGGCCGCGCCGCGCGTCACGGCGCTGGACGTTGACCCATCTGGTCGAAGAGACCGCCCGCCACGCCGGGCACGCCGACATCCTGCGCGAGCTCGCCGACGGCACGACCGGCCGCTGAGCCTTGTGGTCCGGACCTCGCCACCCCTACGGTCGGAAACCCACCGGCAACTCTGGAGGGTCCGTGCGGGTGTTCGCAGCAGTCCTGATGGCGAGTGCGCTCCTGCTGTCCGGGGCCACGGCGGCGGACGCGAGCCCGTCGCCGATCACCTGGGGCGCCTGCCCCGACGACCCGGACAGCCCGGAGCCGCCGGACGGCGAGTGCGGCACGCTGCGGGTGCCGCTGGACTGGAACCGGCCCCACGGCCCGTCGATCGACCTGGCGGTGGCCCGGCACCGGGCCACCGATCCGGCGCACCGGATCGGCGTGCTGCTGGCCGACGCCGGCGGTCCCGGCTCATCGGGCGCGGAGTTCGCGCTGGCGACGAGCTTCTTCAGCCCGGAGGTCCGGGCGCGGTTCGACACGGTGGGCTTCGACGTCCGGGGCACCGGCCGCAGCGCGTTCATCCGGTGTGACGACACGACCGCCCCGCCCGGCGACGATCCCGCGAACCGGGCGGAGTTCGACGCCCTGCGCCAGTACAGCCGGCAGGAGGTCGCGGACTGCCGGGCCGGCAACCTGCCGGTCTTCGACCACGCCGACACCGCCGTCAACGCCCAGGACATGGACGCGCTCCGCCGGGCGCTCGGCGAGGAGAAGATCAGCTTCCAGGGCATGTCCTACGGCACGCTGCTCGGCCAGCAGTACGCCGAGAAGTACGGCGAGCACGTGCGCGCGCTGGTGCTGGACAGCTCCATCGATCACAGCGTCGACCTCCGGCACTTCGTGGGCGACCGCGCCACCGCCGCGGACGAGCTGTTCGGGCAGTTCACCGCGTGGTGCGACCGGACGGAAACCTGTGCCCTGCACGGCCAGGACGTCCGGGCGACCTGGGAGCGGGCCTTCGCGGGCGCCAGGACATCGTTGCGCGACCTGGTGTTCTCGGACATGTACGGCCCGAACTGGGACGACGCGGCACAGCTGATCGCCGACGCGGCCGCCGGCCGGCCGCCGCTGACCGCCCGGTTCGAGTACAACTACCTGTCGATCCGGCTGGCCGTGGTCTGCCAGGACTTCGACCTCCGGATCCGGGATTTCGCGCAGTACTCGGCGGTGCGCGCCGAAGAGCTGCGCCGGGGGCCGATCATGCGCGGCAGCCCCCTGGGCCACGCGGAGGCGACCGCGTGCCTCGGCGTCGCCGGACCGCCCGCGAACCCGCCGCACCGGCTGGACCTCTCGCGGGCACCCCGGGTCCTGCTGCTGAACTCCCGCTACGACCCGGCGACGCCGTACGCCTGGGCGCGCACCATCCACCGCCAGGCGCCGGCGAACACCACCCTGCTGACCTACGAAGGCCCGGGGCACGTCGTCTACCCGCGCACCACCTGCACGCGGTCGGCGGTGGACGACTACCTGCTGACGCTGAAGACGCCGCGGCACGACGTCAGCTGCCCGGCCTGAGCGCTCATTCCGGGCGGCAGGCGTGGTCGCACGACGTCTCGGCGTTCGCGATGACGGTGTCGAGCTTGTCCCGGGCCTTCGTCAGGTCTCTCAGCTGCCGGTCGATGCGTTCCCGCTCGGCGACGAGCAGGTCGAGCGCCTCCGGCGTCGGCTGCCCGGTCTCGACACACGGCAGGATCGCGAGGATCGACTTGCTGGACAGCCCTGCGGCGTAGAACTGCTGGATCAGCCAGACGAGGTCCGCCCCGCGGTCCGAGTAGTGGCGGTGGCCGCCGGAGCTGCGTTCCGGCACGAGCAGCCCCTGCTCCTCGTAGTACCGCAAGGCCCGGACGCTCACCCCGGACTTCGCCGCCAGTTCCCCGATCCGCATTCGCTGCCGCTTCCTCTCGGAGTGATCTACCGCACTCGCCGTTGAATCTCACGTCCACGTGAGGTTCTAGCGTAACAGGGAACCTCACGAAGGAGAGCGATTCCAGTGACGCACACCCTGTCCCGCCCGCTCGCGCTCGGCGACCTCACCGTCCCGAACCGGGTCGCCATGGCGCCGATGACCCGCGGGCAGTCGCCCGGCGGCGTGCCGACCGAGCAGCTCGCCGCCTACTACGCGCGGCGCGCGGCCGGCGGCACCGGGCTGATCATCACCGAAGCGAGCTACATCGGGCACCCGTCGGCCGGCGAGCACAACCTGGTGTCCCGCCTGTACGGCGACGCGGCGGCGGCCGGCTGGTCCCGGGTCGTCGAAGCCGTCCACGACGCCGGCGGCGTGATCTTCCCGCAGCTCCAGCACGTCGGGATGACCCGCAAGGGGGCCGCGGTGCCGCATCCGGACGCCCCCGCGATCGGCCCGTCCGGCGTGCCCGTGTCCGCGGACGGCAGCCCCGGCGAGCCGGGCCGGACGATGACGCAGAAGGACATCGACGACGTCGTCCGGGCCTTCGCCGAAGCCGCCGTCACCGCCGAACGGCTCGGCTTCGACGGCGTCGAACTGCACGGCGCCCACGGCTACCTCATCGACCAGTTCCTCTGGTCGGGCACGAACCACCGCACCGACGCCTACGGCGGCGACCTGCGCGCCCGGACCCGGTTCGCCGCCGAGGTCGTCGGCGAGATCCGCCGCGCGGTCTCCCCCGGTTTCCCGATCGTCGTGCGGCTGTCGCAGTGGAAGATGAACGACTACACCGCCCGGATCGCCGACACCCCGGAGGAGTTCGGCGTGATCCTGGGCGCGCTGGCCGACGCGGGAGCGGACGCCTTCCACGCGTCGACCCGCCGCTACCGGCAACCGGCCTTCGACGGCTCCGACCTCAACCTCGCGGGCTGGGCCAGGAAGCTGACCGGCAAACCGGCCATCACGGTCGGCTCGATCGGCCTGGACACGGAGTTCACGTCGAGCCTGACCGGCGGCTCGGCTTCCCCGACGGGCCTCGGGGACCTCCTGGACCGCTTGGAGGCCGACGAGTTCGACATGATCGCGCTCGGCCGCCCGTTGCTGGCGGACCCCGAGTGGGCGGCGAAGATCATCACCGGCCGGGAGCCCACACCGTTCACGCCCGCGGCGCTGGGCGTGCTGTATTAGCCGACAAGTGCCCCGATGGTGGTGAAAGTGCTGAGCGTGCCGAGCGTGCCGAGCCCGTCCTTCCGGCCGCGGTGGCCGGTGAGCGCTCGGTTGCGCGCGTCCGGGTCCGGTGCTGCCGAGGTGATCATCGGCGGGCCGATCGGGTCTTCGGTCTCCGTGACGGTGTTCTCGTGCATGACGTTCTCCCCGTGAAGTGACCTTCAGGAACGCCCCGGGCGGACGGCCCGCGGCGTCGAGCGTGCGGCGCTAACCGGCGCGCAGGCTGATCGTGGGCCAGGTGGTGAGCGTGCCGAGCCCGTCGTTGCGGACCCGCCGGCCGGCGAGCGCCTGGTTGCGGGCGTCCGGGTCCGGCACCACCGGGCCGAGCACCGGCGAGCCGACCGGGTCTTCGGCCTCCGGCAACGCGTTGTCGTGCATGACGTCCTGCCCTTCCGGCGTCGCGATCAGGAACGTCTCGCACACGCCGGCGGGCCGCCACCGGTTGAGGCGCCGTCGGCAGCCACACCCGAACGGCGTAAACGCGGGTCGGCGCGCCGAGGGGGAGGGAGCGCGCCGACCCGCGGGCACGACGCTACCGAGTACCGGCGCCGTCCGCGCGCTGTTCGGCCAATTTCGTGGCCGGAAGCCGCTTCGGCTCCTTGTTCGGGAAGTGGATCAGGTCAGCGCAGCGGCTCGAGCGCCTTCGCCAGCGGCTCCAGCACGGCCGGGGTGTGCGGTGGCGGCAAGTAGATGATCGCCAGGTCGAGGCCCACTTCGCCGAGAGCCTCGGCTTCGGCGGCGACCTTGGCGTAGTCGGCGTCCGGGCCGAGGCGGACGTGCGAGGAGAGGGTGATCTCACCCGGATCGCGGCCGACGTCCGCGCAGTGGCGGTGCAGCACCTCACGCTTGTGGGCGAACTCCTCGGGTGTCCCGCCGACGAAGTTCCAGTGCTGGGCGTACTTCGCGGCGGTGCGCAGGGTGCGCTTCTCCCCGCTGCCGCCGATGCAGATCGGCGGGTGCGGCTTCTGCACGCCCTTCGGCTCGTTGCGCGCGTCGCTCAGCTGGTAGTACCGGCCCTGGAACGTCGTGGTCTCCTGGGTCAGCAGCCCGACGAGCACCTCGCAGCCCTCTTCGAACCGGTCGCTGCGCTCCTTGACCGTGCCGAGCTCCATGCCGTACGCGCCGGACTCCTCCTCGTTCCAGCCCGCGCCGATGCCGATCTCCAGCCGGCCGCCGGAGACGATGTCGAGCGTCGCGGCCATGTTCGCGAGCAGCGCCGGGTGGCGGTAGTGGATCCCGCTGACCAGCGTGCCCAGCCGCAGCCGCTTCGTCGCCTGGGCGAGCGCGGTGAGCGTGACCCACCCTTCGAGGCACGGACCGGTCGAATCGGAGAAAATGGGATAGAAGTGGTCGAAGGTCCAGCCGGACTCGAACAGTTCGATCTCATCGGCGGCCTGCCACACGGCGAGCATGTCCGCCCAGACGGTGTCCTGGGGCGAGGTCTTGATGGCGAATCGCATGATCACGAGCGTAACCCTGGAGTTCCTCCAGGGCCGGGTCATCGCCGCCGGTCGCCGCAGGGGGTCGTCGGGAAACCGGTGCCCGGTTTTGTCGGACCCCGTCGCTAGGCTCCGTCGCGTGACGACGGGGGACGCCGGGTACGGCGACATCGCGAAGGACATGGCCGAAGCGCTGCGGGCGGCCGCGGGCGAGTTGTGGTCGGCCGCCACGCTGCAGCTGCGCCACACGGGTGGCTCGGTTTCGTGCACCGCGTGGAGTGACGTGCGGGAGAACCTGCGGGTCGACTACACGTCGATCGCGCGGCGCCTGTTCGAACGGCCGCCGGCGGTGCTGGAGGTCAGGCTGGCCGCCGGCGGCGAGTACGCCTTCACCGCCCGGCCGGACATCGCGGCCGTCTCCCCCGGGCGGCTGGTGTTCGACGAGGCGTTCCGCTACCCCGGGCATCCCTTGCCCGGCCTGCCCCGCCCCGCGACGCCGACCGGGGCACCGACCGATCCGGCCGTGCTCGCCGAGGTCACCCGGCTGGCCGGGGAGTTCGCCGAGCTGTACGCCGGGATCAAGGGCGGTCCCCCGCCGTGGTCACCCGGCCGCACCGAGGCGGACCTGGCCGCCGCCGAGGCCCGGATCGGCGTCCGGCTGCCCGAAGACCTGCGCGCGCTGTACCTGCTTGCGGACGGCGACCTGCAGGAGACCGGGTTGCTGAGCCCGTACTCCTACGACCCCCTCGACCGGCTCGTGGACCACTACACCGAAGGCGATCCCGGGTCGTACGGCTGGGAAGACGACGTGGAGGACGACGGCGTCGTGTTCGAGACGGTGCCGTTCGGCCGGGTGAAACGCCTGTCCCGCAACGACTCGTGGGTCACGTTCGGCGGCGACCGGGCGATGAACTACCTCGCGGTGGACCTCGACCCGGCCGAGCAGGGCCACGCCGGCCAGGTCCTCGAGTACGGCCGGGACATCTACGGCCCGCTGCGGTACGTGTCGACGTCGCTCACCGCCATGCTCACCGAGGTCGTCGAGACGCTGCGGGCCGGGAAGTACGAGGATCCGGGCGAGCAGTACCTGTTCGCCGAGACCAGCCTGCGCGACGGCGGGGAACGCTCCTACAGCGAGGTCATCTCGCGGGCGTCCGAGCTGAGCCTGCCCGCGGTGGTGGCCGGGCTGCGCGACCCCGGGCTGATCCAGGAGGTCTACCTCAACGACCCGGCCGACGTCGACCTGGCGGTGTTCGAGCCGTTGACGTCGCTGCGGCTGCTCAAGGTCAACCGCGCGGCCGCGGTGACCCCGTCGATCGGCGGCCTCAAGGCGCTGGAGTCGCTGCGGATCAGCGGCGGGCGCGTCGACCTCGACGTCCTCGCCGGGCACCCCGTGCTGTGGGACCTCCAGCTGGCGGAGGTCGGCGTGCCGCTCGACCTCACGGTGCTGACCACGCTGCCCCGCCTGACCCGGCTGGATCTGTCGGGCTCGGCGGTACCGGACCTGGGGCAGGTCTGCGACCTGCCGGCGTTGCGAGTGCTCAAACTGGACGGCGACCAGGTGCGCCGCCTGCTCGACGCGGGCCGCCCACTGCCCCGGCTGGCCGCGCTGCTCGTCACCGGCCGCACGACACTGCCGGAAATGGCCGAACTGCGCAAAGCCTTCGGTGGCGGCGACTCGACGGAAACCATCGTCGAGATCTCCGCCGTACTGTCCTGAGTGGACGCTCGATGGTGTCCTCCCACCGGACGACGAACCTCGACTCCGAGCGCCCGCCCGACACGAGGCCACCCACCGACCCGCTCGCCGCGCTGTTCGTCGTCGAAAACCCCGCCACCCGCCCCGAGCGGACGGACACCCGATAGTGTTCGCCCACCCGGGGAACAGAGCCGATCAGCTGTGCGACACGGTCAGCCCGTAGAAGGCGACCTTCGCGCCCTTCGTCGTGCTGTCCGAAGAGGACTGGTTGTAGGAACCGGCTTTGAAGTACTGCTTGTACGCCTTGAACGACGACGGGATGCTGTAGTGCGTGGTGGTGCCGTTCACCGTCAGGTCGATGGTGTTGCCGCCGGAGATGCCGATCGTGTAGGTCCACGTCTTGCCGATGGCCACGTGGCCGACCGTGTGCGGCGTCTGGCCGCCGTCGGGTGAGTTCTCCGTGCCCAGCACGATGTCGCCGTTCGCGTGGTAATACAGCTCGAGCAGCGGTTTCGTCGACGAGCCGCCGGTGCCGAGGTGGACCTGGCCGACGCACACGTTGGAGGTCACCGACACCACGCGCAGGGTGGCGCTCAGCTTGTGCGACCCACTCAACGACCAGTTCGCCGCGGAGCCGCTCTTGTTCATCTCGCGCAGCTCGGATCGGGCGTAATTGGAATTGGGTGTTGTGACGCCCTTTTCCGGCGCCCAGAATGTCATCGCACCGTCACGCGTGTCGGTGTAGAAGTACGAGTCCTGGAATCCGTTCGCGCCCTGCAGCCGGGACGACGAGATCGTCGTCGGGGAACCCGGCGACCCCACCGGCTCCTGCAGCTGCCAGGTCGAGAGGTCGAAGTTGCCACCGGGGGCGACTCCGGGGTCGGCCATGGGGGCCAACGCGATTCCGCTGACTTCGGCACTGGGGAATGCCTCGGCGGAAATCGCGGTCCCGGTCAGCAATGCCGGGATCGCGAGAAAGGTGAGCATAGCGCGCACACGCATGGTGGCGTCCTTTCACGGCAAGAAGCGAAGCGGGGAGAGGACTTCGCTCACGCATTTGTTCACATATGTGTTTGTTCACGTATGTGAATAAATGCGTTTCCGAAAAGAGAGTAACGATGAAGGAGATTAAGTTCGGTGTTGCTCGCTGTCAAGGCAGGGTTCACATTGAGTGGGACACTCACGTCCCGCGGTGGACGCAGAGCGGGCCGGTGCGCGGCAGCGCGATCCGGGCGCGGAAGGCCCGCGCGACCGGGCCGTCCGGCGCCGGCGCCGTCCACGTGTACCCCGGCGCGCGGAAGAGCGTCGCGCTGACGAGCGTGCGGCCGTAACCGAGGCGGCGGTGCCCCGCGTCGACGTGGACGTAGTCCAGGGTGGCCGTGCGACAGGACGCACAGGACGTGAGCGACGCCGTGCCGGTGGCCCGCCCGTCGAGGCGGAGTTCGATCTTCCCCGTCGCCGACCCCGCGGCCGGGGGGACCGCGACGAGCACCAGGCCGTCCGGCGGTGCGGCGCCCGGCGCGTGCTGGACCTGCACGTCGAGGTGCGCCCACTCGGCGAGCCGGCGTTCGCCCGGGTCGGGCGCCTCCTGCTTGCGGCAGGTTTCGCAGAGCGTGGTGTGCAGCCGGTAGCGCGGGCTGTGGCTTTTGACCATCCCGAAGAGCGCGAGGTAGTGGCCGCGCAGGCACACCACCGGCGGCGCCGCGGTCGCCGGGCGCACGGGGAGCAGCTCGCCGTACTCCCCGCGCGTCCCGGACGCCGGCCCGCCGACGGTCGCCCGGCTCACCGGAAGTCACGCGACGGCCCGGTCGCCATCGAGAGGTCGAGCCGCTCCAGCCGGTCCGCGACGAGCGTGACGACGCCTTCGGCCGCCTGCGCCTGCCCGCGGACCAGCAGCGCCGCGCTCGTGCGGGCGACGAGGCGCTGCCGGTTCCAGAGCCCGGGCGAGACGAGGACGTTGGCCATGCCGGTCTCGTCTTCGAGGTTGAAGAACGTGATCCCGCCCGCCGTCGCCGGCCGCTGCCGGTGGGTCACCGCTCCCCCGACCCACACGCGCGTCCCGTCCTTCGCCCGCATCAGCTCGGCGACCGTCAGCGCGCCCCGCTTTTCGAGGTACTCACGCAGGTACTGCACGGGGTGGCTGTCCGGCGAGACGCTGGTGGCCCACAGGTCGGCCGCGGTGACCTCGAACCGGGTCATCCCGGGCAACGCGGGCGCGTCCAGGCCCGGCGCGAGGCCGGGCAGGTGCCCGGGCCGGGTCGCGGCGGCGGCCCCCGCGGCCCACAGCGCCTCACGGCGGTCGGCGGTGAAACAGCTGAACGCGCCGGCCGTGGCCAGGGCCTCGACGGCGGCCTTCTTCAGCTGGACGCGGCGGGTGAGGTCGCCGATGCTCGTGTACGGCCCGTTCGCGACGCGCTCGGCGACGATCGCCTCGGCGGGATCGTCGCCGAGGTGGCGGACGCCGGCGAGACCGAGCCGGATCGCCACGTCGCCGGTGCTGTCCGGTTCGGGTTCGAGGGTGGCGTGGGCGAGACTGGCGTTGATGTCCGGCTCGCGCACCAGGACGCCGTGGCGGCGGGCGTCGGCGACCAGGGACTGCGGGCTGTAGAAGCCCATCGGCTGCGCGCGCAGCAGTCCCGCGCAGAACGCGGCCGGGTAGTAGAGCTTGAACCACGCCGACGCGTAGACCAGCAATGCGAACGACATCGAGTGCGCTTCGGGGAAGCCGTAGCCGGAGAACGCGTGGATCTGCTCGAAGATCCGCGTCGCGAGCTCGCGGTCCAGTCCGTTGGCCTCGCACCCGGCGAAGAACCGCGCCATCAGCGCGTGCATCTTCGCGCTGGACCGCTTGGCGCCCATGGCCCGGCGCAGCTGATCGGCCTCGGCGCCGGTGAACGACGCGACGTCGACGGCCATCTGCATCACCTGCTCCTGGAACAACGGCACGCCCAGCGTCCGGTCGAGGGAGCCGGCCAGCAGCGGGTGCGCGTGCTGCCACTGCTCCTCACCGCGCCGGCGGCGGATGTAGGGGTGCACCGAACCGCCCTGGATCGGGCCGGGCCGGATCAGCGCGACCTCGACGACCAGGTCGTAGAACTTGCGCGGCCGCAGGCGCGGCAGCGTCGCCAGCTGCGCGCGGGACTCCACCTGGAACACCCCGACCGCGTCGGCTTCGCAGAGCATGTCGTAGACGCCCGGGTCGGCCAGATCCAGCTTCCCGATGTCCACAGTGGACCCATGGTGCACCGCGGCGAGGTCGATCATGTAGTGCAGCGCCGAGAGCATGCCGAGACCGAGCAGGTCGAACTTCACCAGGCCGACACTGGCGCAGTCGTCCTTGTCCCACTGCAGGATGCTGCGGTCGGCCATCGTCGCCCACTCGACCGGGACCACTTCGGACACCGGCTGCTTCGAGATCACCATCCCGCCGGAGTGGATGCCGAGGTGGCGCGGGAAGTCCTCGAGCCGCGCCGCCAGGTCGAGGACGTCGTCGGGGATGTCGCCGGTGGCCTGCTGTTTCGTGGCGGTGACGCCGCCCCAGCGGTCGACGAGCTTGCCGTAGGCGTCCTGCTGCCCTTGGCTGTGCCCCAGGGCTTTGGCGGCGTCGCGGATCGCCGACGGCGCCCGGTAGGTGACGACGTTCGCGACCTGCGCGGCGTGCAGCCGCCCGTGTTTGCCGTAGACGTACTGGATGGCTTCCTCACGCCGGTCGGACTCGATGTCGATGTCGATGTCCGGCGGCCCGTCCCGCTCCGGCGCCAGGAACCGCTCGAACAGCAGGTTCCACTTGACCGGGTCGGCGTGGCAGATGCCCAGCGCGTAACAGACCGCGCTGTTCGCCGCGGAGCCGCGGCCCTGGCAGAGGATGTTCGCGTCCTTGCAGAACCGGACGATGTCCCACACCACCAGGAAATACCCCGGAAAATCGAGCTTCTCGATGATGTCGAGCTCGTGGTCGAGCTGGGCGTAGGCCTTCGGATTCTCGTCTCGGCGCCCATAGCGGGTGATCGCGCCGGCCCAGGTCAGCTCGCGCAGGAAGGACATCTCGGTGCTGCCCGCCGGGACGTCGAACGGCGGCAGGTCCGGCGCGACCACCTGCAGGTCGAAGGCGACCTCGACGCCGAGGACGGCGGCCCGCCCGACCGCGCCGGGGTAGCGGTGCTCGAACCGCCGCCGCTGCTCGGCCCCGGACCGCAGGAACGCCTGCCCCGACGGCGGCCGCCAGCCGTCCAGCTCCTCGGCCGACCGCCGCGCCCGCACCGCGGCGAGCGTCTCGGCCACGACGGCGTCGTCCGGGCGGGCGTAGTGCGCGTTGTTCGACACGATCGTCGGCAGCCGCAGGTCTCCGGCCAGCTCGGCGAGGACGTCGTTGGCGGCCGAGTCGTGCGGGAGCCGGTGGTCGATCAGCTCGACGGCGACGTGGTTCCGCCCGAACCAGCCGGCGAGCCGGGTCAGCTCGGCGCGCGCGGCCGCGGGGCCCCGCCGGGCGAGCGCGCGGCGGACGGCGCCTTTGCGGCAGCCGCTCAGCACCACGACGTGCCCGGCCAGCTCGTCGACCAGCTCCTCGACGTCGTAGACCGGGCGGCCCTTCGCACCGCCGGCGAGCTGGGCGCGGGAGATCACCCGGCAGAGCCGGTGGTAACCCTCCTGCCGCCGGGCGATCACGAGCAGGTGCGACCCCGCCGGATCCGGCTCACCCCCTTGCGGCGCCGGGAGTTCGAGCGAGAGCTCGGCCCCGAAGCCGACGCGGACGCCGAGTTCGCGGGCGGCGTCGTTGAACCGGACCGCGCCGTACATCCCGTCGTGGTCGGTCAGCACCAGCGCGTCCAGCTCGAGCCGGGCGGCCTCCTCGACGAGGGCCTCGGGGTGGGAGGCGCCGTCGAGGAAGCTGAAGTTGGAGTGGACGTGCAGCTCCGCGTACGGCGCCCGCAGCCGCTCGCCGCCGTCGTCGCGACCCCGGCGGTCGCGCAGGTCGTCCGGCGCCCCGGCGTAGCCGTCACGCTTGCGCGACCACGCGGGCGAGTCACTGCCGTCCCCCGGGAAAGGGGCGCGCCCGGACGCGACCCGCTCGACCTCGGACCACGGCACGTTCGGGTTGTTGAACGCCAAAGCCAGCTCCCACCGCCACGAGTTCGCTGCGGGGAAGTCAGCGACTACTGTTCGAACACACGTACGACTAGCACCTTGATCCTGGGCCGGGCAGGCCGCGCTGTCAACTCGGCGTGACATCGATAACTGCAGGTAGACGGCCCGGTGAGCCCCGTGACGGAGGGCAGCGGGGCGCTGTTACCCTGAGTTCGCGGCCGCCCTCACCGGGCCGCGCGGCGGTGGGGCCCGCCGTACCCGAACCGCGGCGATCCGGCCGCCAACGGTCCCTACCTGAACCACGCCGCACGAGGCCGCCCTCGTGCCCCGATCAGGTAGGAGCCTGCCCGCCGTGCCCCTGGACCACTCCGAGCCGATCGACCCGGACATCGCCGACGATCCCCCGCCGCCGCGTGATCCGCGACGCCGTCACCGTCAGACCGTCGTCGTGGTCGCGGCCGGCGGAGTGCTCGGGGCCTGCGCCCGCTACGGCGCCACCCTGCTGTGGCCCACCGCCGCCGGCGGATTCCCGTGGACGACGTTCTGGATCAACGTCACCGGCTGCGCGGCCATGGGCGTGCTGATGGCGGTCATCACCGCGATGCCCGCCACCCACCCGCTGGTGCGGCCCTTCCTCGGCACCGGCATCCTCGGCGGCTACACGACGTTCTCCACCTACGCGATCGACGCCCAGCACCTGCTCGACGGCGGCCACGCCCTGACCGCCCTGCTCTACCTCGTGGCCACGGTCGCCGCCGCCCTCGCCGCGGTCTGGGCGACGGCCACGCTCACCCGCCGCACCCTGCGCCTCGGGAGCCGCTCGTGAACTGGCTCATGGTCATCGCCGGCGCCCTGGTCGGCGCCCCGCTGCGCTACCTGACCGACCGCGCGGTCCAGGCCCGCCACGACACCGGCTTCCCGTGGGGCACCTTCACGGTGAACCTCGTGGCCTGCACCGTGCTCGGCTTCCTGACCGGCGCCGCCACCGCGACGACCGTGCCCCAGCCGCTGCAGCACCTGATCGGCCCGGGGTTGTGCGCCACGCTCAGCACGTATTCGACGTTCTCCTACGAAACGCTCCGGCTGGCCGAAACCGGGGCGAAGTTCTTCGCCGCCGCGAACGTCGTCGTGAGCATGCTCGCCGGACTCGGCGCGGCTTATGCCGGCACCGCGGTGGCCCAGGCGGTGTTCGGCTGAGTCCGCCGTGCGCAAGCCCGCCGGTCTCAGTCAGTCGTAACTGCCCTCGATCGTCCACTGTGGAGTATCGCCGACGGTGACGGCCAGCAGCAGGGCGATCTCGTCGCTCTCGTCTTCGAGCACGACCTGCAGCCGGGCCAGGCGCCGGCCGCGGGTCGGCGGGGCCGGGTGGTGCGGCCACGGGCCGGCCCAGGCGAGCACCGGCCGCGGTGACCGGCCCTCGACGGTGACGGTCGCCGGTGGGCCGGTGAGCTCGCCGCGCTCGGTGCAGCCGACGACGTCGCCGCGGTCGTCCAGTACCCGGGCCGGGTGGGCGGCGAGGACGGCCGGGGACGGTGCGGGCAGCCGGCCCGGCCAGGGCGCGTCCGGCGAAACCGGGGTTCGCGGGTCGCCCCACGGGATGAGCCGCACCCGCTCGGCGGGGCCGCGGCCGCCGTCCAGGAGCGGGGTGACGACGGCGTCCGGGCCGAGCAGGCCCTGGATCCGGACCAGCGCGCGGGCCGCTCGTTCGGCCGCGTCGGCGTCGCGGCCCATCGAGCCGAGCTGCAGCTGCAGCGCCTGCCCGCCGACGACCTCCTCCGGGTCGAGGCGCAGCCGGACGATCCCGGCGGTCGGGCGGCCGTCGCGGGCGGTCAGCCAGCCTTCGCACTGCCACCGCACACGATCGGCCGTCGCCCGCGCGGTCAGCGGCTCGGCGCAGCGCCAGACCCGCACCCGCTCCTCGCCCGCCTCGGTCACGGCCACGATCGCCAGCCGCGTGCACGCCAGCCCGTGCCGCGCCAGCCCGGCGAAGAACCGCTCCCCCAGCGTCTTCGCGACGAACGCGGCTTCGTCGACGCGTTCCAGCGGGTGCTCGAACTCCTCGGTGATCGACAGCTCCGGCGGCAACGCCCGCCGCAGCGGCGGGCGCTCGGACAGCCCGCGCGCCAGCCGGTGCGCGGTGATCGCGTCGCGCGGGAAGCGGCCCGCGACGTCCCGTTCCGCCAGTGCGGCGAACGCCCCGAGCGTCCGCAGCCCGAGCCGCTTGAGCAGGCCGACCAGCTCGCCGCGGTCGTCCCCGGGCTGGTTCAGCTCGGCGATCGACAGCGGCGACAGGAACCCGGCCGACCCGCCGACGGGCACCAGCGCGGAGCGGCGGGCGGCCAGCGTCGCGGCGAACAGGCCGTCGGCGATCCCGACCTGGCACTCCACGCCCGCCCCCGCCGACACCTCGTCGAGCAGCAGTTCGGCCAGGGCCTCCTCGCCGCCGAAGTAGCCGGCCGCGCCGGTGACGGGCACGGCGACGATCCCCGGCCGCACGACCTCGACGCCGACGGCCTGCCGTTCGACGGCGGCGGCGACCGGTTCGAACAGCCGCGCGTCCCGTTCCGGATCGTGCTGGTGCACCACGAGATCCGGGCAGCGTGACTGCGCGTCGCGGCGCCGCATCCCCCGCCCGACACCGTGGTGGCGCGCGACCGCGGAGCAGGCCACCACCCGGTTGGCCGAGAACACAGCGGCGGGAGTCAACGGCGGCGTCCCGGCAGCGGCCCCGGCGGCGACGACCGGCCAGTCCGGACACCACAGCACCAGAAGCCGCGGCGCGTCACTCACGCAGCCGGCCTCGAGGCACCGCGGGCCGGGATGGCTGTGGTGCCACCGCCGCGCCGGTCATCCGGCGGCCTCGAACCACCCGCGGACCGGCGCCGGTGCATGATCGCCCCGCTGCCCCCGAAGGACCGGGAGTCATACCCGGCCGAGCCAGCTCACCCCTCGTCCGGCGCGCCTGGATCCCTTGGCCACGCTCACAACTCCACGACTCCGGCCAACCGCCACCCCTCGTCCGGCGACCCCGGATCCCTTGGCCACGCTCACAACACCACGACTCCGGCCGATCGCCGCCCTTCGTCCGGCGCCCCCGAACCGATTGGCCACGCTCACAACACCACGACCCCGGCCGATCGCCACCCTTCGTCCGGCGCCCCTGGATCCCTTGGCCACGCTCACAACACCACGACCCCGGCAGACCGCCACCCGCCCGGCGACCCCGGATCCCTTGACCACAAACACAACACCACGACTCCGGCCGACCGCCACCCCTCGTCCGGCAACCCCGAACCCCTCGACCACACCCACAACACCGCGACTCCGGCCGACCGCCGCCACCCGCCCAACGACCCCGGATCCCTTGACCACAAACACAACACCACGACTCCGGCCGATCACCACCCCTCGTCCGGCGCCCCCGAACCCCTCGACCACGCTCACAACACCACGACCCCGGCCAACCGCCACCCGCCCAGCGACCCCGGATCCCTTGACCACAAACACAACACCGCAACCCCAGCCAGCCGCGGCTCATCCGGCGACCTCGACCAGTCGCCGTCCGGTCGGGGGCTCGCCCGCTGTGGCCGCGCCTCCCGGACCCGGCAGCTGCAGCGCCACCGTCTGGGGCCGGGCCGCCGCGCCTCGGCCTCGGCTGGTCGCCACGATGTCGCGGGCGCGCAGGTGGCCGTGGCCGTCCGCCGTGGCTCCTCGCCAGCGGCGTCCGGAGACGCGCAGTTCCAGGTCCACGGCCGGCCAGGGGCCGATGGTCAGCAGGACCGCGCCCCGGTTGCGGACCCGGCCCGCCAGGCGGCGGGCCACCTGGGGCTGCACGCCGCGGGCGACCACCGGGCCGACCACCACCAGGTCGAAGCCGTCCACCAGCGCCGACAGCACCGCGACCACCTCGGCGCCGGGCCGGGGCACCAGGGCGATCCGGTCGAGGTCGACGCCGAGTTCCGCGGCCGCCGCCAGGCCCAGGTCCGGCAGGCCGGCCACCGCGGCCCACGAGCCGGCGCGCGTCGCCTCGGCCAGCAACGCCAGCACCAGGGACGTCGAGCCCGCCACCGACACGGTGCTGCCGCGTCGTAAGCCGCCGGCCGGGAACAGGCCGGCGAGGGCCGGGGTCAGCGGGAGCGTCTCACCCGAATGGGTGACCTCCGGGTCGGGCTCGCGCAGCTGCGACGCCACCCGGACGCCGGGGATGGACGTGAGCGACTCCGGCACCGCCACCGCTGCTCACCTCCAGCACCACGAACCCGTACCGGAGACACCCGCAAGGGACCCGCGGGCGAACCCAGGACAATCATCGAACACCTGTTCGCATAGTGCGAGAAGGTGGCGACCACTGTCAAGTCGAAGAGATCAGCCACTCGTGCACCGCGCGGGCCACCCGGGCCGCGTTCTCCTGCTCCATCACGTTCATGTGGTGCCCGGGCACCTCGACGGTCTCGTCGGCGAAGGCGATCTCGTGCCGCCAGATCGGGTGATCCGGGCCGACGCCGTCGGCCTCCGTCGGGAGCGGGTCCCGCGCCCGGACGAACAGCATCGGCGCCGCCGTGGCCCGGGGCGTGAACGCGGCGAGCACGCTCAGGTAGCCGCCCATCGCGGTGAGCCGGGCGTGGCCGATGCGGCCGAAGAACTGCTCGCGCGCGAACATCTCGTCCGCCAGGGTCGGTTCGATCAGGGGCAGGTCCTCGTCGAAGAAGTACGTGTCGACCAGGACGACGCCCGCCGGGGTGCGGCCGCGTTCCTCCAGCCGCAGCGCCGCCGCCGTGGCCAGCCAGCCGCCCGCCGAGTAGCCGACCAGCGCGAACGGCTCCCCGCCGGCGGCGCGTTCCACCGACTCCGCCAGGAGGTCGGCCATGGCGTCGAACGACGCCGGCAGCTTCTCCCCCGCGTCGGCGTACCCCGGCAGGTGGACGACCGAGACGTCCCGGACGTCCTGGAGTTCGGCCGCGAACCGCGCGTAGTGCAGCGGGCTCGACGACGCCGCCAGGGTGGGCACGCAGATCAGCCGCGGCCGCGCCGGGCCGGTCGCCAGGCGCACCGGTGGCGGCAGCTCCGCCAGGTACGAGGCGCCGTCGTACTTCGGCCGCAGCCGGGCCGCCGCGCGCAGGAACTCGTTGCCCGCCGCGATTTCCCGCCGTTCCCACGCCTGGCGGTAGAGGGCGTTGACCGTGTCGCCGACGTCCGCCGCGGGCGCGGTGCCCGCGGTCGCCAGCTCCCCGGCGACCCGGCCGGCCAGCGCGGCGGGCGTCGCCAGGTCGAAGACGACCGACGCGGGCAGCCGCACGCCGGTCGCCGCGGTGAGGCGGTTGCGCAGTTCGACGGCCGTGAGCGAGTCGAACCCGGCTTCGAGGAACGGGCGGCCGGGCGTGATCGCGGCCGCGCTCGCGTGGCCGAGGACGAGGGCGGCCTCGTGCCGGACCAGTTCCAGCACGCGGACCCGGCGGTCCTCTTCGGACAGTCCGGTCAGCCGGTCGGCGAACGACGCGGCGGGGGCCGGCTCGCTCGCCGCGGCCCGCCGGACCGGGGCCGGGACCAGCCCGCGCAGCAGCGGGGGCAGCCCGTCGCCGGCGCGCCGCAGCACGGCCCGGTCGAGGCCGATCGGGACGACCACGGCGTCGGCACCCCCCAGCGCCGCGTCGAAGAGCCGCACACCGTCCTCTTCGGACAGTGCGACGACCCCCGCGCGCGCCATCCGGGTCCGCTCGGCGCCGCCGAGGTCGCCCGCCATGCCGCCGTCCTGTGCCCACAGGCCCCAGGCGAGGGACGTGGCGGGCAGGCCGTCGGCCCGGCGCCGCTGCGCCAGCGCGTCGGCGAACGCGTTCGCGGCCGCGTAGCCGGCCTGGCCGGGCGCGCCGAACTGGCCCGCGGCCGAGGAGAACAGGACGAACGCCGCCAGGTCGAGGTCCCGGGTCAGCTCGTGCAGGACGAGCCCGGCGTCCACCTTGGGCCGCAGCACCGCGTCGAGCTGCTCGGGGCGCAAGGCGGTGAGCACGCCGTCGTCGAGGACGCCGGCGGTGTGGATCACGGCCGTGAGCGGGTGCGCGGCGGGCACACCGGCCAGCAATGAGCGGACGGCCTCCCGGTCGGCGACGTCGCACGCCACGACCGTCACGTCGGCGCCCAGCGCGATCAGTTCGGCGGCCGGCGCGGCCGCCCGGTCCGGGCGCCGGGCGGCCAGCAGCAGGTGCCGGACGCCGTGGACGCGGACGAGGTGACGGGCGAGCACACCGGCGAGGTCCCCGGCTCCGCCCGTGATGAGCACGGTCCCGTCGCCGTCCCAGGCGATCGGGTCGGCCGGGGCGGCCGCGATCAGCCGGGGGACGTGGGCCAGCCCGGCGCGGAGCACGAGCTGCGGCTCGCCGGTGGCCAGGGCGTCCGCCAGCGCCCGGGCGGACGCCTCGGTGGCGTCGGTGTCGACGAGCGCGAACCGGTCCGGGTGCTCCGACTGCGCGGACCGCAGCAGCCCCCACAGCGGCGCTTGGGCCAGGTCGGGTGACCCGGCCGCCACCGCGTCCCGGGTGACGAGCACCAGCCGCGAGCCGGCGAACCGCTCGTCGGCGAGCCAGGCCTGGGCGAGGGTGAGGGTCCGGTGGAGGGCGTCATGAACGTCCACGGAGACGACCGACGTCAGCACCACCGGCGGCACCGGCGTGCCCGCGTCGACGGCCCGGCTCAGTTCGGCCAGGTCGCGGTACTTCGCCGAGACGTCCGCGTGCGCGAGCGCCGGGCCGGGCTCGCCGACGACGGGCCACCCCGCCGGGCCGCCCGCGGGCAGAGGCAACCGCGGCCAGTCGAGCCGGAGCAGTTCCCCGGTCCGCGCCCGGCCGGCGAGCTGCGCGGCCGCGACCGGGCGCAGGACCAGGGAGTCCACCGTCAGCACCGGCCGGCCCGCCACGTCGGTCGCGGTCAGCGACACCGCGTCCGCACCGGCCGGCGCGAGCCGCACGCGCAGGGTCGTCGCCCCGGTGGCGTGCAGGCGCACGCCGCTCCAGGTGAACGGCAGCCGCGGCGCGCCCGAGTCCGCCAGGGACCCGAGCCGGGCGGCCGCGTGCAGAGCGGCGTCGAGCAGGGCCGGGTGCACGCCGAAGCCGTCGGCGCCGAGGGGCAGGGTCACCTCGGCGAAGATCTCGTCGCCTGCGCGCCAGGCGGCGCGCAGGCCCTGGAACGCCGGGCCGTAGCCGAGACCGGCGGCCGCCAGGTCGTCGTGGAGGTCCGCGACGGACAGTTCCCCGGCACCCGCCGGCGGCCACGCGGGCGCTTCACCGGGCGCCGGGCCGGCGGCCACACCGACCGAGCCCGTCGCGTGGCGCGTCCACGGACCTTCGCCGGCCTGCGCGTGGAACTCGACTGAGCGCCGGCCGGACGGCTCGGGGGTGCCGAGCACGACCTGGATCCGGGTCGCCTCGGCGTCCGGCAGGACGAGCGGGGCCTCGAGGGTCAGTTCGTCGAGCTGCCCGCACCCGGCTTCGCCGGCGGCACGCAGGACCAGCTCCACCACAGCCGCACCCGGCAGCAGCCGCGTGCCCAGCACTTCGTGGTCGGCCAGCCACGGCTGGGCCGCGGTCGAAAGCCGTCCGGTCAGCACCAGCTCACCGGTAGCCGGCACCGGCACGCACGCGCCGAGCAGCGGGTGGTCGAGCGCGGTGAGCCCGGCGGCCGCGACGTCTCCCGGGCGCGCCGGCTCCCGGAGCCAGAAGTGCTCCCGCTGGAAGGGGTACGTCGGCAGGTCGACCCGGCGGCTCCCCGGGAACAGCGCCGCCCAGTCCGGCGCCAGGGTGGTGAGCGCGCCGAAGAGCGTGTCCGGCTCCGGCCGGCCGGAGCGCAGCGCGGGCACGAACCGGATGTCCCCGGTGCAGGCGGGACCCAGTGCCGAAAGCACGCCGCCGGGTCCCAGTTCCAGGCAGGTCGTCACGCCCTCGGCGCGCAGCACTTCGACCGCGTCCGCGAACCGCACTGTCGCGCGGACGTGCTCCACCCAGTAGTCCACAGTGGCCATGTCGGCCCCGGCGGCGACCGTGGAGCGGATCGGGATCCGCGGCGCGGCGAAGGTGAGTCCCTCGGCGACGCGGCGGAACTGCGCCAGCACCGGTTCCATCAGCGGCGAGTGGAACGCGTGCGACACGGCCAGCGCCTTGGTCCGGCGGCCCTGCCCGGCGAAGACCGCCGCGATCCGCTCGACGTCCGCGCGGGCCCCGGACACCACCACCGCCCGCGGGCCGTTGACGGCGGCGATCCCGGTCGTACCCCCCAGGTGCGGGCGCACTTCGTCCTCGACGGCCTCGATCGCGGTCATCGCGCCGCCCGCGGGCAGGGCCTGCATCAGCGCGCCGCGGGCGGCGACCAGCGCGGCGGCGTCGGCGAGCGAGAGGACGCCGGCCACGTGCGCGGCCGCGATCTCGCCGATCGAGTGCCCGGCCAGCACGTCCGGGCGCAGTCCCCACGACTCCAGCAGGCGGAACAGCGCGACCTCGACGGCGAACAACGCCGGCTGGGTGTATTCGGTGCGGTCCAGGGCCTCGGCGTCGCCGAAGACGACGTCGCGCACCGGCAGCGGGAACAACGAGCACACGGCGTCGAACGCCTCGGCGTAGACCGGGAACCGGTCGTGAAGCCCGCGGCCCATGCCGGCTCGCTGGGCGCCCTGACCGGAGAACAGGAACGCCACCTTGCCCCCGGCGGCCGGCTGCGGCTCCACCCGCGCCAGCGCGGCTACCAGCTCGGCCCGATCCGCACCGGCGACGACGGCCCGGTACTCGAACCGCGACCGGGTGGTGACCAGCGATCGTCCGATGTCCACAGGGGACAGTTCCGGTCGCTCGCCGGCGAAGGCCGCCAGCCGGGCGGCCTGCTCCCGCACCGCCTCGGCGGTCCGGCCGGACAGGACCCAGGGCACCACCACCGACGGACCGGGATCCGGCCGCTCGTCGGCGAAAGGAGCCTGTTCGACGACCACGTGCGCGTTCGTCCCGGACAGCCCGAACGCCGAGACGCCGGCCCGGCGCGGACGGCCGGTCTCCGGCCACGGCACCGGCGAGGTCAGCAGGGAGACGGCGCCCTCGGTCCAGTCCACCTGCGGGGTCGGCTCGTCGACGTGCAGCGTCCGGGGCAGGACGCCGTGGCGCAGCGCCTCGACCATCTTGATCACCCCGGCCACCCCGGCCGCGGCCTGCGTGTGCCCGATGTTGGACTTCACCGACCCCAGCCACAACGGCCGGTCCGCCGGCCGGTCCTGCCCGTAGGTCGCCAGCAGGGCCTGCGCCTCGATCGGGTCGCCCAGTTTGGTGCCGGTGCCGTGCGCTTCGACGACGTCGACGTCCGATGCAGCCAGTCCGGCGTTCGCCAGCGCCGCCCGGATCACGCGTTGCTGGGCCGGGCCGTTCGGCGCGGTCAGCCCGCTGCTCGCGCCGTCGGAGTTGACCGCCGAGCCGCGCACGACGGCGAGCACCGGGTGGCCCAGGCGGCGGGCCTCGGAAAGCCGTTCCAGCAGCAGGATCCCGGCCCCCTCGGCCCAGCCGGTGCCGTCGGCCGCGGCGGCGAAGGGCTTGCACCGGCCGTCGGGGGCGAGGCCGCGCTGGCGGGAGAACTCGAGGAACGCCGCCGGCGTGGCCAGGACGGTGACGCCGCCGGCCAGCGCCAGCGTGCATTCGCCGCGCCGCAGCGACTCGGCCGCCAGGTGCAGCGCGACCAGCGCCGACGAGCACGCCGTGTCCACCGTGATCGCCGGGCCTTCGAGACCGAGGGTGTAGGCGATCCGGCCGGAGGCGATCCCGCCGGCGCTGCCGGTGCCGAGGAAGCCTTCGAGGCCCTCCGGGGCGCGGCCGTTCCAGACGCGAGCGCCGTACTCGGTGTAGATCACCCCGGCGAACACGCCCGTGCGGGTGCCGCGCAGCGACGCCGGGTCGATCCGCGCGCGTTCCACCGCCTCCCAGGCGGTTTCCAGCAGCAGCCGGTGCTGCGGGTCGGTCGCCACCGCCTCGCGCGGGCTGATCCCGAAGAACCCGGCGTCGAATTCGGCGGCGTCGTGGAGGAACGCGCCGGCCGCCGTGGTGGACGTGCCGGGGTGGTCGGGATCGGCGTCGAACAGCCCGCCGAGGTCCCAGCCGCGGTCCTCGGGGAAGCCGCCGACGGCGTCGGTACCGTCGGCGACCAGCCGCCACAGCTGCTCGGGGGTCTCGACCCCGCCGGGGAACCGGCAGGCCGTGCCGATGATCGCGATCGGCTCCCGTGCCCGCTCTTCGAGCTCGCGGTGGCGCTGCCGGGCGTCGCGCGCCTCGGTGACCGCGCGCTTGAGGTAGGTCCGGAGCTGGTCCTCGTCGGCCATGTCACGCCATCCCGAAGTCGTTGTCGATGAGGTCGAAGAGCTCCTCGTCGGACGCCCCGGCCAGGTCGTCCGAGCCGGCGTCGTCCGGCGCGGCGCCGGGATCGGCGACGAGCGCCTGCAGGCGCGTGACGATCCGGGCGCGCGCCTCGGGTCCGGCGGACCGGAGCACCGCGGCCACGCCGTCGAGGCCGGCGAGCGCCGCGGCCGCGGTGTCCTCGCCGTCCCCGGCCAGCCGCGCCGCGGCGAACTCCGCGACCGCGGCGGGCGAGGGGTGGTCGAAGACCAGCGTGCTCGGCAGCTTGACGCCGGTGGCGGCGCTGAGCCGGTTGCGGAACTCCACCGCGATCAGCGAGTCGAAGCCGACCTCCAGGAACCCGCGGTCGTCGCGGACCGCCGCGGCGGACGGGAGCCCCAGCGCGTCCGCGGTCAGCTCCCGCACCAGGCCGAGCACGGCTTCGGCGCGCTCGGCCTGGCTCAAGGCACGCATCCGCCGCGCGAAGCCGTCCGGGTCCGGGCGGTGGACCGGGTCGGCCGCGCGGCGCCGGTGGGGTCCGGCGAGGCCGCGCAGCACCGGCGGCACCCCGGCCTCGGCCGTGCGCAGGACGGCGGTGTCGACCCGCACCGGGACGACGACGGCCTCGTCCACGGTCAGCGCCGCGTCGAACAGCTCGAGGCCCTGCTCCGACGACAGCGGGAGCAGGCCGATGCGGGCGCCGCGGGCGAGGTAGACGTCGCCGAGCCCGCCGCTCATCGCGCTCGGCTCGGCCCACAGGCCCCAGGCCAGCGCCTTCGCCGGCACGCCGTCGGCGCGCAGGCGCTGGGTGTAGGCGTCGAGGAAGGCGTTCGACGCCGCGTACCCGGCTTGCCCGGCCGTGCCGAGCAGGCCCGACGCCGACGAGAACAGCAGGAACGCCGCCAGGTCCCGGTTCTTCGTCACTTCGTGCAGCGCCAGCGCCGCGTCGAGCTTGGGCCGCAGCACCGTTTCGAGCCGGTCGGGGGTCAGGGCCGTGACGACGCCGTCGTCCAGCGCGCCCGCCGAGTGCACGACGGCGGTCAGGTCCGGCAGGCCGGCCACGACGCCGGCCAGGGCGGCCCGGTCCGCGACGTCGCACGCGTGCCAGGTGGCCTCGGTGCCCAGGTCGCCCAAGTCCGCCAGCAGCGCGGCGGCTTCCGGCGTGTCGGCCCCGCGCCGGCCGAGCAGCGCGAGCCGGGTGACGCCGTGGTGGGTGACGAGCCGCCGCGCGACCAGGCCGCCGATCAGGCCGGAGGCGCCGGTGACCAGCACCGTCCCGCCGCCCCACGCCGGGGCGGCGTCGCCGGGGGCCAGGCGGGCGAGCCGCGGGACGCGGAACTCGCCGTCCCGCACCGCCACTTGCGGTTCGCCGAGGGCGAGGGCGGCCCCGAGCGCGTCGCCGGCCGGGTCGTCCACCAGCACGAACCGGCCGGGGTGCTCGGACTGCGCGGAGCGCACCAGGCCCCAGACCGCCGCCTGGGCCGGGTCCGGCAGCTCCCCCGCCCCGGTCGCGACGGCCCCGCGGGTGTGCAGCACGAGCCGGTCGGTCCCGGCGCGGTGCTCGTCGCCGAGGAAGGCCTGCAGGAGTTCCAGCGCCCGCAGCGTGGTCCGGCGGACGGTGGTGGCCGGATCGCCGTCCTCGACGGCGAACCCGGCGACCAGATCACCACTCACTCCGGCGAACTCGTCCACTGTGGACACTTCGGTCCAAGTCGTGGCCGCACCCGGGCCGGGGACGGGCACCCAGGTGAGCCGGTGGAGCCCGTCGGCGGTGGCCGGGCGGGCGAGTTCCGGGGCCGGCCGGGTCACCAGCGCGTCGATCCGGGCGACCGGTTCACCGGTCTCGTCGGCGACGGTCACCGCGATGCCGTCACCGGCCGGGGACAGCCGGACGCGCACCCCGGTGGCCTCGGCCGCGAACCGCGTGTAGCCGGTCCACGAGAACGGCAGGCCGTCCGGGGCGCCCCGGAGCCCGGCGGCGTGCAACGCGGCGTCCAGCAACGCGGGGTGCAGGCCGAAGGACTCGGCGGGGCAGCCGTCCGGGAGGCGGACTTCGGCGTAGACGTCGTCCCCGGCCCGCCAGGCCGCCCGCAGGCCGCGGAAGGCCGGCCCGTAGCCGTAACCGCGGTCGGCGAGGTGGTCGTAGAAGCCGGTCAGGTCCACCGGGACCGCGCCGGGCGGTGGCCACTCGGCCGGTCCGGCGGCCGGCGGCTCGGCCGCCGACAGCACGCCGGTGGCGTGGCGCGTCCACTCCCCGCCCTCGGGCCGGGAGTGGACGGCGACGACCCGACGTCCGGTGTCGTCCGGTTCGCCGACCAGGACCTGCGTCTCGACGGTCCCGGTCGCGGGCAGCACCAGCGGCGCTTCGAGCGTCAGCTCTTCGACGGTCGCGCACCCCGTGCGGTCGCCCGCGGCGCTCGCCAGTTCCAGGAAACCGGTGCCGGGGAACAGGATCGTGCCGTGCACGGCGTGGTCGGCGAGCCACGGCCGGTCCGCGACACCCAGCCGCCCGGCGAAGGCGACCTCCGCCCGGCCGGCGACCGCGACGACGGCTCCCAGCAGCGGGTGCCCGGACGCCGGCGGCCCCGCGGCCGGCGCGCCCCGGTCCAGCCAGAACCGCTCGCGCTCGAACGGGTAAGTCGGCAGCGGGACGCGCCGGGCGTCGGGGAAGAACGACCGCCAGTCGACGGCGACCCCGCGGACGTGCAGGGCGGCCACCGACCCGGCGAACCGGTCCAGGCTGTCGTCACCGCGCCGCAGGGTGCCGGTGACCACGGCGTCCGCGCCACTCGCCTCGACGGTCTCCAGCACCGCCGCCAGCAGCACCGGGTGCGGGCCGACCTCGACGAACGCGGTGTGGCCGGCCTCGGCGAGCCGCTCGACGACCGACTCCAGCAGGACGGTCTGCCGCAGGTTCCGGTACCAGTAGCCGGCGTCGGTCGCGGGGCCGTCGAGCCGCTCGCCGGTGACCGTCGACCAGAACGCGATCCCGGGCACCCGCGGCCGGATCGGGGCCAGCTCGCTCAGCAGCCGGTCCCGGATCCGCTCGACGTGCGCCGAGTGCGACGCGTAGTCCACCGGCACGACCCGGGCACGAACGCCGTCGCTCTCGCAGCGCGCGACGAGTTCTTGCAAGGCTTCGGGGTCGCCCGAGACCACCACGGACGACGGCCCGTTGACCGCGGCGAGCGCGAGCCGGTCGTCCCAGCGGGCCAGCAGGTCGGCCGCCGCGGGTCCGGGCAGGGCCACCGAGACCATCCCGCCCTGGCCGGCCAGTTCGCCCAACGCCTTGCTGCGCAACGCGACCACGCGAGCGGCGTCCGAAAGGGACAGTGCGCCGGCGACGCAGGCGGCGGCGATCTCACCCTGCGAGTGCCCGACGACCGCGGCCGGCTCGACGCCGGCGGACTGCCACAGCCGGGCCAGCGAAACCATCGTCGCGAACAACGCCGGCTGCACGACGTCGACGGCGTCCAGGCCGGGTGCCCCCGGTTCGCCGAGCAGCACGCCCGTCACCGACCAGTCGACGAACTCGCCCAGCGCGGCGTCGCATTCGGCCATCCGCTTCGCGAACACCTCGGACTCGCGCAGCAGCCGCGCGCCCATCCCGGCCCACTGCCCGCCCTGGCCGGGGAAGACGAACACGGTCCGGCCCGCCGCGGTCGCGACGCCCGAGAGCACCGAGGTCGTCCGCCGTCCCGTCGCCAGCGCCTGCAGTGCCGCCCGCGGGTCCACCCCCGGCAGCACCACGGCGCGGTGGTCGAACAGCGGGCGCGCGGCCAGGGACGCGCCCAGATCCGCCCACCGGACGTCGGCACCGTCCACATGGGACAGCAGCCGCGCGGCCTGCGCGGCCAGCGCCGTCCCGGTCTTCGCGGACAGGGCCAGCGGCACGGTCGCGGGCACTGTGGCGGCGCCGGGACGCACGCGGACCGGCGCCTGTTCGAGGACGACGTGCGCGTTGGTCCCGCTCATGCCGAACGACGAGACGCCCGCCCGGCGCGGCCGGTCCCCGGCGGGCCAGTCGACCGCGCCGTCGAGCAGCCGCACCGCACCCGCCGACCAGTCCACGCGGGGTGTCGGCTCGTCCAGGTGCAGCGTGGGCGGCAGGACGCCGTGCCGCAGCGCCTCGACCATCTTGATCACGCCGGCCACCCCCGCCGCGGCCTGCGTGTGCCCGATGTTCGACTTCACCGACCCCAGCCAGAGCGGGCGATCCGCCGGCCGGTCCTGACCGTAGGTCGCCAGCAGTGCTTGCGCTTCGATCGGGTCGCCCAGGGTCGTCCCGGTGCCGTGGGCTTCGACGACGTCGACGTCCGAAGCAGCCAGTCCGGCGTTCGCCAGCGCCGCCCGGATGACGCGTTGCTGCGACGGGCCGTTGGGGGCGGTCAGGCCGTTGCTCGCGCCGTCGGAGTTCACTGCGGACCCGCGGAGCACCGCCAGCACCTCGTGCCCGTGGCGCTCGGCGTCGGAAAGCCGTTCCAGCAGCAGGACACCGGCGCCCTCGCCCCAGGCCGTGCCGTCGGCGGCCGCCGCGAACGGCTTGCACCGCCCGTCCGGCGCCAGCCCCCGCTGGCGGCCGAACTCGACGAACGCGCCGGGGTTGCTCATCACGGTCACGCCGCCGGCCAGCGCCAGCGTGGATTCCCCGCGCCGCAGCGATTCGGCGGCCAGGTGCAGTGCCACCAGCGACGACGAGCAGGACGTGTCCACCGACAGCGCCGGGCCCTCCAGGCCGAAGGTGTAGGCCACCCGCCCGGCGACGACGCTGGAGGCGATGCCGGTGAGCAGGTGCCCCGCCGCGGCGCCGGCGGCGGAGTCCCACGGCGGGCCGTAACCCTGGTGGGTCACCCCGGCGAACACGCCGGTCCGGCTGCCGCGCAGGCGGTGCGGGTCGATGCCGGCGCGTTCGACCGCCTCCCACGACGTCTCCAGCAGCACCCGCTGCTGCGGGTCCATCGCCCGGGCCTCGCGCGGGCTGATGCCGAAGAACGCGGCGTCGAACCCGGCGGCGTCGCCGAGGAACCCGCCGGAGCGGGTGTAGGTCCTGCCGGGCACGCCGGGCTCGGGGTCGTACAGCGCGGCGAGGTCCCAGCCGCGGTCTTCGGGGAAGCCCGAGACGGCGTCGCGGCCGGAGCGCACGAGGTCCCAGAACCGGTCGGGGGTGTCGGCGCCCCCGGGGAACCGGCAGGCGACGCCGATCACGGCGATCGGTTCGTCGGCTCTTTCGGGCGTGGTGGGCGTCTCGTCCGCCACGGTGCCGAGCGCCGCGCGGTGCAGCTCCGCGGCGAGCGCGGTGACGTCCGGGTGGTCGAACACGACGGTCGCGGACAGCCGCAGCCCGGTGTCACCGTTGAGCCGGTCACGCAGGTCGACGGCGGTGAGCGAGTCGAACCCCAGCTCGCGGAAGGCGCGGCCGGGGTCGACGGTGCCCGGCGCGCGGTGGCCGAGCACCGCGGCGACGTGCCGGTGGACCAGTTCGGTGACGAACGGCCGCCGGTCGGCCTCGGGCAGCTCCGCCAGCCGCGCCGCGAGCGTCGTGGTCGCTTTCGCCGCGGACTGGCGGGCTTCGGGCAGGTCCGCCAGCAACCGGCCGCGGCGGCCGGCGGTGAAGGCGGCCCAGTCGACGTCCGCGACGACGACGGCGGTGTCGCCGTGGTCGAGGGCGTGCTGCACCGCGGCCACCGCGCGCCGGGGCGGCATCGCGGCGAGACCGCGGCGGCGCAGGTGCGCTTCGACGCCTTCGCGGGTGGACATGCCGGTTTCGCCCCACGCGCCCCAGGCGATGGCCGTGGCCGGCAGACCCCGGGCGCGGCGGCGCCGCGCGAGCGCGTCGAGGTAGGCGTTCGCGGCGGCGTAGGCCGCTTGACCGTCGGCGCCCCAGACCCCGGAGACCGAGGAGAACAGCACGAAGGCGTCCAGGTCGGTGCCGGCCAGCAGCTCGTCCAGGTGCGCCGCGCCGCGGGCCTTGGCCGCGGCGACCCGGGCCAGCTCGGCGGCGTCCGTGGCGTCGACGGGGGTGAACTGCGCGACGCCGGCGGCGTGCACGACGGCGTTGGGCGGGTGCTCGGCCAGCAGCGCGGCGAGAGCGGCGCGATCGGCGACGTCGCACGCGGCGACGGTCACCCGCACGCCGAGCGCGGTCAGCTCGTCCCGCAGTGCCGGGGCGCCCGGCGCGTCGAGGCCTCGGCGGCTGGTGAGGACGAGGTGCGCCGCGCCGGTTTCGGCGAGCCAGCGGGCGACGTGCGCGCCGAGCGCGCCGGTGCCGCCGGTCACCAGCACCGTGCCGCGCGGACGCCACGGCCGTTCGGGCGCGGTGGCCGGGGCGGTCGCGCGGACCAGCCGGCGGCCGTGGACGCCGTCGCGGCGGACCGCGACCTGGTCCTCGGCATGCGTGCCGAACAGGCCGTCGCGGCCGGCTGCCGGTCGGTGCTCGCCGGCCGCCGGTCGGTGCTCGCCGGCCGCCGGTCGGTGCTCGCCGGCTGCGCCGAGCAGGGCGAGGAACCGGGGCACGGCGTCGGCGGCGACGTCGGCGAGCCGGAGATCGCGGTCCGGTGCTTCGAGGGCGGCCACCTGGCCAAGCCCCCAGATCCGGGCCTGGTCCGGGTCCGGCACCTCGCCCGGGCCGACCGCGACCGCGGATCGCGTGACCAGCCAGCAGGGCGCGTCGACGCGGAGGGCCTGGAGCGCGGTGGTGGTGAGCGCGAGCCCGGCCGGGATCCCGGGGTGCCCGGGGTGCGGCGCGGTGGCGGCGGCCAGGAGCGACAGGACCCCGGCCGGGGTCGTCTCCCCCAGGGCGGCCCGGATCCGCTCGGCGACGGCGTCGCGATCGAGGCCGGGGTCGAGCGTGACGGTGACGACGTCGAGCGCCTCGCGGATGTCGTCCACCCGGGGGTCGCCGTCGGCCGGGACGAGGACCAGCCAGGTGCCCGACGGCGGGGCGGCCGGCCGCTCCGGCAGCGTCGGCCAGGTGATCCGGTAGCGCCACGGGTCGTCGTGCGGCCGGTCGTGCTCCAGCCAGAACCGCTCCCGCTGGAAGGCGTAACCGGGCAGGTCGACGGTCCGGGCGCCGGCGAAGAACCCCGGCCAGTCGGCGTCGCGGACGTGCCCGAGGGCGGCGGCGACGGTGGTCGTTTCCGGCTCCCCCGCCCTCAGGGCCGGGACGAAGGTGAGGTCCGCGCACTCCGCGCCCATCGCCGAGAGCACGGCGTCCGGCCCCAGTTCGACGCAGGTCGTCACGCCCGCCTCGGCCAGCGCGGTGACGGCGTCGGCGAACCGGACGGTCGCGCGCACGTGCTCGACCCAGTAGCCGGGGGTGGCGAGGTCCGCCGACGGCGACACGGTCGAGACGATCGGGATCCGGGGCCGCTCGTAGGTCAGGCTCGCGACGACGGCCCGGAACTCGTCGAGCACCGGCTCCACCAGCGGCGAGTGGAAGGCGTGCGACACGCTCAGCCGCTTGGTCCGGCGGCCCTGTTCGGCGAAGTGCGCCGCGACGGCGGCGACGGCTTCCGCAGCCCCGGAGACGACCACGGACTCGGGCCCGTTGACGGCGGCGATGTCGACGACGCCGGTCAGGTCGTCGCGAACCCCGGCCCCGGCCGCTTGACCGCCGGCAATGTCAGCAGAGTTGTTGCCCGCCACACCATCCAACCGAGCACGAACCCCGACCTCGGCCACTTGACCGGCGGCGACATCAGCCGGCCCGGACCGGACCTCGACCCCGGCAGCCTGGACGGCGGCGATGTCGACGACGCCGGTCAGGTCGGCGCGAACCCCGGCCCCGGCCGCTTGACCGCCGGCAATGTCAGCAGAGTTGTTGCCCGCCACACCATCCAACCGAGCACGAACCCCGACCTCGGCCACTTGACCGGCGGCGACATCGGCCGCCCCGGACCGGACCTCGGCCCCGGCAGCCTGGACGGCGGCGATGCCAGCGGCGTTGTCGGCAGCACCGACCGACCGGACACGGCCCTCGACCCCGGCCGTCTGACCGGCGGCGACGCCCGTGAAGTCCCTGAGCCGAGCGCGGACTTCGGCCTCCGTTGCCTGGATGGCGACCATCGCGCCGGTTTCCGGGAGGGACGCCAGCAGGCGGCCGCGGGCGGCGATGAGCGTTCCGGCGTCGGCCAGCGACAGCACGCCCGCGACGTGGGCCGCCGCCACCTCGCCGATCGAGTGGCCTGCCAGCCGGTCCGGGCGGGCGCCCCATGCCTCGAACAGCCGGTAGAGCGCCACTTCCAGGGCGAAGATCGCCGGCTGGGCCAGGTCCGTGCGGGTCAGGTCCGCGCCGCCGAGCACGAGTTCGCGGTCGAGGCCCGCGGCCGCGCAGGCCTCGTCGAACGCCCGCGCGTAGACCGGGTACCGCTCGTACAGCTCGCGGCCCATCCCGGGGCGCTGGCCGCCCTGGCCGGTGAACAGGAACGCCGGTCTCCCGCCGCCCACCCGGCGTGGCCGCGCGGTTTCGAGCCCGGCGAGCAAAGCCTGCCGGTCGGCGCCCGCGACGACGATCCGGTGGTCCCGGGCCGGCCGGGTGGTCAGCAGCGAAAACCCGATGTCCGATGTGGACAGTTCCGGGCGGGCCGCCGCGAAGGCGCGCAACCGCGCGGCCTGCGCCTGCGCCGCGGCCTCGGTCGCGCCGGTCACCACCCAGGGCACCACGCCCGTGTGCGTGCCCGGCTCGTCGTCGGCCGGCGCCTGCTCCAGGACGACGTGCGCGTTCGTCCCGGAGATCCCGAACGAGGACACCCCGGCCCGGCGCGGCCGGCCCGTCTCCGGCCAGGGCACCGGCTCGGCCAGCAGGGACACCGCGCCGGCGGTCCAGTCCACCTGCGGGGTCGGCTCGTCGAGGTGCAGGGACTTCGGCAGCACGCCGTGCCGCATCGCCTCGACGAGCTTGACGATGCTCGCGATGCCCGCCGCGGCCTGGGTGTGGCCGAGGTTGGACTTCACCGAACCCAGCCACAGCGGCCGGTCGGCGGGACGGTCCTGCCCGTACGTCGCCAGCAGCGCCTGCGCCTCGATCGGGTCGCCCAGCCGCGTGCCGGTGCCGTGGGCCTCGACCGCGTCGACGTCCGATGCGGCCAGTCCGGCGGCCGCCAGCGCGGACCGGATGACCTGCTGCTGCGCCGGGCCGTTCGGGGCGGTCAGGCCGCTGCTCGCGCCGTCCTGGTTGATCGCCGAACCGCGGACGACGGCGAGCACGGGGTGGCCCAGCCGCCGGGCGTCGGACAGCCGCTCGACCAGCAGCATGCCGACACCCTCGCTCAGCGCCGTCCCGTCGGCGCCGGCGGCGAACGAGCGGCACCGCCCGTCGGCCGACAGCGCCCCCTGCCGCGCGAACTCGACGAACATCATCGGCGTCGCCAGCACGGCGACCCCGCCGGCCAGCGCGAGCGTGCATTCACCGCGGCGCAGGGATTCGCAGGCCAGGTGCAGGGCCACCAGCGACGACGAGCACGCCGTGTCGACCGTGACGGCGGGGCCGGCCAAGCCGAGGGTGTAGGAGATCCGGCCCGAGGCGACACTGCCGGAGATCCCGGTGCTGAGGTAACCCTCGAGGTCCTCCGGCGCGCGGCTCAGCCAGGAGCCGTAGTCGTGGTAGACGAGCCCGGCGAACACCCCGGTCTTGCTGCCACGCAAGGAAAGCGGGTCGATCCGGGCGTGCTCGACCGCCTCCCACGACGCCTCCAGCAGCAGCCGCTGCTGCGGGTCCATCGACAACGCCTCGCGCGGGCTGATCCCGAAGAACGCCGGGTCGAAGTCGGCGACGCCGTCGAGGAACCCGCCCGAGCGGGTGTAGGTGGTGCCGGGCCGGTCGCGGTCGGCGCTGTAAAGGGCGTCGAGGTCCCAGCCGCGGTCGGCGGGGAAGCCCGTGACCGCGTCGACGCCGTCGGCCACCACCCGCCACAGGTCCGCCGGTTCCCGGACGCCGCCGGGGAACCGGCAGCTGATCCCGACGATGGCGATCGGCTCGGCGGTCGCGGCCGTGAGCTCCCGGTTGCGGCGTTTGAGGCGCTCGTTCTCCTTCAGCGCGGCGCGGAGAGCTCCGACGATCTGCTCGGAAGAGGTGGTCATCGTCAGCTCACGTTTCGTCGGGGGTTTCGTCGCCCAGCGCCAGCCGGATCAGGTCGGCGACGTCCATCTCGTCGATCTCTTCCCCGGTGGCGGGTTCCCGGGCCAGGTTGAGGACGGTCCGCACCAGCCCGGCCTCCTTCAGCCGGGAGTAGCCGAGGGTGGTCAGGGCGGCGCGGAAGTCCTGTTCTCCGGTGTCCTGCGCCACGGGTTGCCCGCCCGGGTCGAGCAGGGTGGCGAGGTGACCGGCGACGGCCGCCGCCGTCGGGTGGTCGAAGACCAGGGTCGCGGGCAGCCGGAGGCCGGTCAGCTCGCCGAGCCGGGTCCGCAGCTCGACCGCCGTCAGCGAGTCGAAACCGAGCTGGAGCAGGCCGACGTCGTCGCGCACGAGTGCCGGGTTCGCCAGCCCGAGCACGCCGGCGACCTGTTCGCGCACCAGCCCGAGGACGGCCGCCGGCCGCTCCTCGGCGGGCAACGCGGCCAGGCGCTGGTCCCACGTCCGGTCGGCGGCCGCGACGGCTCGCCGGGTGCCGCGCACGAGGGTGCGCAGGAGAGCCGGCACCGGCCCGGACGGCGCCGCGGGCAGGGTGGCCGCCACCAGCCCGGTGGCCTCGCTCCGCAGGACGGCGTCGAGGACTTCGGTGATGGGTGTGCCCGGCGGTGACGTTTGCGGGAGTCCCCACGTGACGGCTTTCGCGAGGTGTCCCTCGGCCCGCCGCCGCACGGCCAGCGCTTCGGCGACGGGCCCGGCGGACGGCCCGGCGAGCAGCACTGTCTCGCCCGGGATCCGGTGCAGGAGATCCACCTCGGCCAGGGGAAGGTGTGCCGTCTCCTCCGCGATGGCCGGTACCTCGGTCTTGTCCCCGATCACCACGATCGTGCCCGTGAACGGCTCCGGTTCCTCCGACGAGACGGGTGCGCGTTCCAGCCGCGGCACGTGCACCGCTCCCGCACGCACCGCCAGCTCCGGCTCGCCGAGCGCCGCGGCTGCTCTGGCCACGGCCTCCGCGTCCGGGGAGCCGTCGAGGTCGGCGAGGACGACCCGGCCCGGGTTTTCCGCTTGGAGGACACGGATCGCGCCCCACACCGCGGCCGCCGCGGGGTCGGGTGACTCGGTGCCGGTCACCGCGATCGCGCCGCGGGTGGCCACGACCACCGTCTTGTCCCCCGCCGCGCCGGCCCATGCGATCGCCTCGGCCGGATCGGTGAACACCTGTAGTTCACCATCCGATGTGGACTGTCCAAGAGGGACCAGATGCCAGCCGATCCGGAAGAGGGTGTCGGTGTGCGGGCGGGTCACCGTCACCGGGCGCAGGACCAGGGAGTCCGCCGAGAGCACCGGCAACCCGTTCTCGTCGGTCAGTTCGACCGCCACCGCGTCGTCGCCCGCCCGGGACAGCCGGACTCGCAACGCCGTCGCGCCGACGGCGTGCAACGAGACCCCCGACCAGGCGAACGGCATCCGGCTCGGCCCGTCGAGCGGGACCAGACCGCCCGGGCCGATCGGCTGCAGGGCCGCGTCCAGCAGTGCCGGGTGGATGCCGTACCGGCCGGCGTCGGCCGCCTCCCGTTCGGGCAGGCGGACCTCGGCGAGCACCTCGTCGCCGTGGCGCCACGCCCGCTCGACGCCGCGGAACGCCGGTCCATAGTGGACACCCGCCGCCTCGAGCACGTCGTGGAGATCGGCGAGATCCAGCGGCTCGGCCGCGGCGGGCGGCCACGGCCCGGTCCGCGGCGGCGGCGTGGCCCCGGCCGTCGCCAGCACCCCCTCGGCGTGCCGGGTCCACGGCCCGTCCGCACCGGGCGGCCCGGTGTACACCCGGAACGCGCGGCGGCCGGCGGCGTCCGGCTCGTCGGCGACCAGCCGCAGCTGGAGGCCGCCCCGCTCGGGCAGGACGACCGGGGCGGCCAGGACCAGGTCGTCGACGCGGTCGCGGCCGAGGTGCTCGCCCGCGCGGAACGCGAGTTCCAGCACCGCGGCCCCCGGCAGCAGTGCCGTGTCGCGCAGGGCGTGCTCGCCGAGCCACGGCTGGGCCGACGCCGCGAGCCGGCCGGTGAACACCACGGCTCCCGAGTCCGGCACCGCGACCGCCCCGCCGAGCAGCGGGTGCCCGAGCGGGCTCACGCCGGCCGTGGACACGTCCGCGGCGGCGGTCCCCGACCGCAGCCAGAACCGCTGCCGCTGGAAGGGATAGGCGGGCAGCGGCACCCGGCGCCCACCCGGCCGGATTCCGTCCCAGCCGACCGGGACGCCCCGGACGTGCAGTTCGGCCGCCGAGGTGAGGAACCGCGCGAGACCGCCCTCGCCGCGGCGGAGCGTGCCGGTCACGATCGGCACCGGAGCGCCCGGTTCGTCGAGGATCTCCCGGATCGCCGCCGGCAGCACCGGGTGCGGGCCGAGCTCGACGAACGTCGTGTGCTTCTGCTCGGCCAGCGCCCGGACGGCCCGGTCGAACCGCACCGGGTGCCGCAGGTTGCGGTACCAGTAACCGGCGTCCAGCTCGCTGCCCTCGAGCGCGTCGCCGGTGACCGTCGAGTAGAAGGCCACCTCGCCCGCGCGGGGCCGGACAGGGGCGAACGCCGCGAGCAGCCGGTCCCGGATCGGTTCCACGGCCGGGGAGTGCGAGGCGAACGCGGCCGGGATCAGCCGGGCCCGCACCCCGCCGGCCTCGCACCGGGCGACGAGCTCGTGCAGCGCGTCGAGGTCCCCGGCGACGGCGACCGAGTTCGGGCCGTTGACCGCGGCGATCGACAGCCGGCCGTCCCAATCGGCGACGAGCTCGGTCGCGGCGGCCTCGCCGAGCGCGACCGGCGCCATGCTGCCGTGTCCGATGAGCACCCGCGAAATGCTGCTGCGCAAGGTGATCACCCGCGCGGCGTCCGAAAGGGACAGTGCGCCCGCGACGCAGGCCGCGGCGATTTCGCCTTGACTGTGGCCGACGACGGCGTCCGGCCGCACCCCCGCGGCCGCCCACAGCGCGGCCAGGGAGACCATGACGGCGAACAGGGCGGGCTGGACCACCTCGACGTCGTCGAGCGAGGGCGCGCCGGGTTCGCCGCGCAGGACGTCGAGCACCGACCAGCCGGTGAACTCCGCGAGCGCGGCGTCGCACTCCCCCATCCGCCGCGCGAAGACGGGTGAACTGCCGAGCAGTTCGACGCCCATGCCGGCCCATTGCCCGCCCTGACCGGGGAACACGAAGACGGTGCGGCCCGGGGTGCCGGCGACACCGCGCACCACGGCCGGGTCGGGACGCCCGTCGGCGAGGTCCGCCAGGGCGGCACCGGCCAGGACGACGGCCCGGTGCTCGAACCGCGGCAGCCGGGCGAGGGTGTGCGCGACGTCCGCGGGTCCGGCGGTCTCCAGCGCGGTGACGACCTGTCGCGCCCGGGCCCGCAGCGCGTCCTCGGTCCGGGCGGAGAGCACAAAGGGAGCCGGTTCGGCGGTCGGTTCGGCGGTCGGTTCGGCGGTCGGTTCGGCCGGTGCGGCCGGTTCCGGAATCCGGTCCCCGGTGCCGGGCGACGGCACCTGGTCCCCGTCGGCGGCCCACGGCGACGCCTGGTCCCCGGTGCCGGGCGACGGCACCTGGCTCCCGCCGTCGGCCCACGGCGACGCCTGGTCCCCAGTGTCGTGACCCGGCGTCTGGTCCCCGTCGGCGTGCCGCGGTGACGCCTGGTTGCCGGTGTCGGATCGCGGCGGCGCTTGTTCCAGGATCAGGTGCGCGTTCGTGCCGCTGATGCCGAACGACGAGACCGCCGCCCGGGGCGCGCGGCCGGTGGCCGGCCACGGGGTGTGCTCGGTGAGCAGCCGCACGGTGCCGGGCGACCAGTCGACGTGCGGGGTGGGCTCGTCGAGGTTGATCGTGCGCGGCAGTTCCCCGTGCCGCAGCGCCAGGACCATCTTGATCACCGCGGCGACGCCCGCCGCCGACTGGGCGTGGCCGATGTTGGCCTTGAGCGAGCCGAGCCACAGCGGGCGGTCGGCGCAGCGGTCCCGGCCGTAGGTGGCCAGCAGGGCCTGCGCCTCGATCGGGTCGCCCAGTTTCGTCCCGGTGCCGTGGGCTTCCACCGCGTCGACGTCCGTTGTGGACAGTCCGGCGTCGGCCAGCGCCGCGCGGATCACGCGTTGCTGCGACGGCCCGTTGGGGGCGGTCAGGCCGTTGCTCGCGCCGTCGGAGTTGACCGCGGACCCGCGGATCACCGCCAGCACCTCGTGCCCGTGGCGCTCGGCGTCGGAAAGCCTTTCCAGCAGCAGCATCCCGACGCCTTCACCCCACGCGGTGCCGTCGGCGGCGGCCGCGAACGGCTTGCACCGCCCGTCCGGTGCCAGCCCGCGCTGCCGGCTCAGTTCGACGAACAGGTCGGTGTTCGCCATGATCGCCGCCCCGCCGGCCAGGGCGGTCGTGCACTCGCCGCGGCGGATCGCCTGCGTCGCCAGGTGCAGCGCCACCAGCGACGACGAACAGGCCGTGTCGATCGTGAGCGCCGGGCCCTCCAGCCCGAAGGTGTAGGCGATCCGGCCCGAGAGGACGCTGGTCGTGCTGCCGGTCAGCCGGTAGCCCTCCAGCTCGCCGGGGAATTCCCGCGAGTCGGTGCCGTAGCCGAGCGACGCCCCGCCGATGAAGACGCCGAGGCGTTGTCCCCGCACCGAATCCGGGTCGACGCCCGCCGCTTCGAAGACCTCCCAGGCCGTCTCGAGCAGCAACCGCTGCTGCGGGTCCATGGCGAGCGCCTCGCGCGGGCTGATCCCGAAGAACGCCGGGTCGAACTCGTCCGCGTCGTGCAGGAACCCGCCGGCCCGCGCGTAGGTCGTGCCGGGGCGGTCGGGGTCCGGGTCGTAGAGGGCGTCGAGGTCCCAGCCGCGGTTCACCGGCGGCCCGGTGACCGCGTCGACGCCGTCGCGCACCAGCTCCCACAGGTCGGCGGGCGACCGGACGCCGCCGGGCAGCCGGCAGCTCATCGCGACGATCGCGACCGGGTCGTCGCCGGTCTCGAGGGCCACCGGCGCCTCGGGGGCACTCGTCCCGGACAGCTCGTCACGCAGGTAGGCCGCCAGGGCCAGCGGGGTCGGCTGGTCGAACACGACGGTGGCGGGCAGCCGCAGGCCGGTGGCCGCCGACAGGACGTTGCGCAGTTCGACCGAGCTCAGCGAGTCGAACCCGAGGTCCTTGAACGCCTTGTCCGGCGCCACCTCCCCGGCGCCGGTGTACCCGAGGACGGCCGCGACCTGGGCCCGGACCAGCTCCAGGAGCCCTTCCGGGCCGGACGGCCGAGCGCGTGAACCCTGCGGCGCCGTCGTCCCGGCCAGGCCGCGCAGCGGCGGTGGGACGTCTTCGCCACCCCGGCGCAGGGCCGCGACGTCCAGGTCCGCGGCGACGACGAACGGCCGGTCGAGCCGGCGCGCGGCGTCGAACAGGGCGAGCCCCCGCTCGTCGGGCAACGCCGCCAGGCCGGCCCGGGCCAGCCGCGCGTGGTCGGCCGCGGCGAGCCGCCCGGTCATGCTGCCCTCGTGCGCCCACGCGCCCCAGGCGATCGACACGGCGGGCAGCCCGGCCGCGCGACGGCGCACCGCGAGCGCGTCGAGGGCCGCGTTGGCGGCCGTGTAGTTGCCCTGCCCGGCCCCGCCGAAGTACGCCGACGCCGAGGAGAACAGCACGAACTCGGCCAGGTCGGTGCCGCGGGTCAGCTCGTCGAGGTGGTGCGCGGCGGTGACCTTCGGCCGGTGCGCCACCTCGAGCCGGTCGGGGGTCAGCGTGGCGACGAGGCCGTCGTCGAGCACCCCCGCGGCATGGATCACCGAGGTCAGGGGGTGCTCGGCCGGGATCGCGGCCAGCAGCGCGGCGAGCGCGTCGCGGTCGGCGACGTCGCACGCGGCGACCGTCACGGACGCGCCCAGCCCGGTCAGGTCCGCGACCAGCTCGGGCACGCCCGGGGCGGTCGCGCCGCGGCGGCCGGCCAGCAGCAGGTGCCGTGCGCCGTGCCCGGCGACCAGGTGCCGGGCGACGAGGCCGCCGAGGGCCCCGGTGCCGCCGGTGATCAGCACGGTGCCGCCGGGGGCCGGGGCCGCCGGCACGGTGAGCACGACCTTGCCGACGTGCTTGGCCTGGCTGACGAACCGGAACGCGTCGACCGCGCGCCGGATGCCCCATGTGGACAGTGGGAGCGGCCGGAGCGCGCCGTCGGCGAACCGGTCCAGCAGCTCGCGGAGCATCTCCTGGATCCGCTCGGCGCCGGGCTCGGTCAGGTCGAACGTCCGATAGGTCACGCCGGCCGGGATCTCGCCGGCCGTCCGCACGTCGGTCTTGCCCAGCTCGACGAACCGCCCGCCCTCGGTCAGCAACCGCAGGGACGCGTCGACGAACTCGCCGGCCAGCGAGTTCAGCACGACGTCGAAGCCGCCGCCGAACGCCGTCTCGAAGTCCAGGGTCCGCGAGGAGGCGATGTGGTCCGCCGGCACGCCCAGGGCACGCAGGACGTCGTGCTTGCCGGGGCTCGCGGTCGCGTAGACCTCGGCACCGAGGTGGCGCGCGAGCTGGATCGCCGCCATCCCGACGCCGCCCGCGCCGGCGTGCACGAGGACCTTCTCCCCCGCCCGCAGCCCGGCCAGGTCCCGCAGCCCGTACCAGGCGGTGAGGAACACGACCGGGACCGCCGCCGCCTCGGCGAACGTCCACTCCGCCGGCACCCGGACCAGCATCCGGTGATCGGTGACGGCGAGCGGCGCGAAGGCGTGGTCCAGCAGGCCCAGTACCCGGTCACCCGGCACGAACGCGGTGACCCCGGGGCCGGTTTCGGTGACGACGCCCGCGCCTTCGATGCCCAGCGGCGGCGCCTCGCCGGGGTAGAGCCCCAGGGTGTTGAGCACGTCGCGGAAGTTGAGGCCCGCCGCGCGCACGGCCACGCGGACCTGCCCGGGCGCCAGGGGCGCGGGCGGGTGCGCGATCGGGGCGAGCCCGTCGAGCTGTCCCTTGTGGACGATGCCGAGCCGCCACGGACCGGCCGGCAGGGTCAGGTCGCCGCCGGTGCTCGCCCGCGTCAGGCGGGGTACCAGGACCTCCCCGGCCCGCACGGCCAGCTGCGGTTCGCCGGTGGCGATCGCCGCGGCCTGCCCGGCGAAGTTGTCGGTGTCGGTGTCGGTGTCGAGCAGCACGAACCGGCCGGGGTGCTCGGTCTGGGCGGCGCGCACGAGCCCCCAGACGGCGGCCTGGGCGGGGTCGGCGGCCGCGTTCCGGGTCCGCACGACCAGCCGCGCGGCGCCGAAGCGGTCGTCGGCCACCCACGCCTGGCACAACGCGAGGGCGCGAGCAGGCTCCCCGGCGGGGACGAGCACGGCCTCGGGCACCGCGCCGGTCAGCTCGGCGAGGTCGTCGACGGCCACCACCCGCGCGCCGGCCTCCGGCGCGGTGACGCGGACCCAGTCCAGCTCCAGCAGGCCGTCCCGGGGCGCCGGAGCGACCGACCGCAGGACGAGCGAGTCCACAGAGGCCACCGGACGGCCGTCGGTGTCCGTGACGTGGATCGACACGGCGTCCCCGGCCAGCGGGGTGAGCCGCACGCGGATGGCCGACGGTCCCGGTGCGGTGACGGAGACCCCGCGCCAGGCGAACGGCACCGGGGTGCCGCCGTCGAGCCGGCCGGTCAGGCCGAGTGCGTGCAGCGCGGAGTCGAGCAACGCGGGGTGCAGCGCGAAGTTCCGGGCGTCGTCCCGGAGTTCCTCCGGCAGGATCGCCTCGGCGTGGACGTCGTCGCCGTGGCGCCACGCCGCGGTGAGGCCGCGGAAGGCGGGCCCGTAGCCGTAACCCGATTCGGCCAGCCGATCGTACAGTCCTTCGACGGCAAGGGGTTCCGCGCCCGCGGGCAGGCGTCCGTCGAACGCTGCGGGTGCGCCGGGACGAACGGCTCCGGTGGCGTGCCGGGTCCACTCGTCCGACCGTCCGGAGTGGACGGAGTGGACGGTCAGGGGGCGGTGGCCGGTCTCGTCGGCCGCGCCGACCCGGACCTGGACGGCCACTTCGCCGTGCTCCGGCAGGACGAGCGGGGTTTCGAGGGTGAGCTCCTCGACGACCGCGCAGCCGGCCGCACCGGCGGCCTGCAGGGCGAGTTCCAGGACGGCGGTGCCGGGCAGCAGCGTCGTCCCGCCGATCGTGTGGTCACCGAGCCAGCCGGGCACGGTCGCGGAGAGCGTGCCGCTGAGCACGGCGCCGTCGCCGTCGGCCAGCCGGACGACCGTGCCGCACAGGGGGTGCCCGGCGCGGTCCGGACCGCGGCCCGGCGCCAGCCAGAAGCTCCGGTGCCGGAACGGGTACGCGGGCAGGTCGGCGAGCCGGCCGCCGGCGCACAGCGGGGCCCAGGCGACGTCGTGGCCGAGGCTGTGCAGGCGGCCGGCGGCCTCAAGCGCCGTCCGCGCGCCGGGCCGGTCGGCCCGCTGCGCCGGGACGAACTCGAGGTCCGGGGCGATCGCCGGGCCGAGGGCCGAAAGCACCCGGTCCGGGCCGATCTCCAGGCACGTCGTGACGCCGTCGGCGGCGAGCCGCCCGGCCGCGTCGGCGAACCGCACGGTGCCGAGCACGTGGTCCACCCAGTAGTCCGCCGTGGCCGGGTTCCCGGCCGCCGCGGGGAAGAGCGGGATGACGGGCTCGGCGAAGTCCAGTCCAGCGACGACGGCGCGGAACCGGTCGACCATCGGCGCCATCAGGGGCGAGTGGAACGCGTGCGAGCCGGCCAGGCGTTTCGTCCGGCGGCCTCGCGCGGCGAACCCCGCGGCGATGGCCTCGACGACGTCTTCGGCGCCCGAGACGACGACGGCGTCCGGGCCGTTGACCGCCGCGACGGCGGCGTCGCCGGTCAACGCGGCGCGCACCTCGTCCTCGGTCGCCTCGATCGCGACCATCGCGCCCCCCGAGGGCAGCTCCTGCATCAGCCACCCGCGCGCCGCGACCAGCGTCGCCGCGTCCACGAGGGACAGGACGCCGGCGACGTGCGCCGCCGCGATCTCCCCGACGGAGTGGCCGACCAGGACGTCGGGGCGCGGGCCCCACGACTCGACGAGCCGGTACAGCGCGACTTCCAGCGCGAAGAGCGCCGGCTGGGCGAACTCCGTGCGGGCGAGCCGGTCGCCGTCGGTCACGACGGCGGGATCGAGCCCCGTCGCGTCACACGCTTCGTCGAAAGCCGCCGCGTACACCGGGAACTGCTCGTAGAGCTCGGTTCCCATCCCGGCGTACTGGCTGCCCTGGCCGGTGAACAGGAACGCCAGTTTGCCGCCGAGTGCCCGGACAGGCCGGACGTCGGCGAGGGCGCCCAGGAGTTCTTCACGGCCGTCGCCGACGACGACGGCGCGGTGGGCGTGCGCGGACCGGAGGGCCAGCGTCCGGGCCACGTCCCGCGCTGTCGGTTCCGGGCGCTGGACGACGTACGACCGCACCCGGGCGGCCAGGTCCTGGACGGCCTCCGGGGTCGCCCCGGTCAGCACCCACGCCACCACGCCCGCCGGTACCGGATCGGGGCCGGGGTCGGCCGGGGCCTGTTCGAGGATCACGTGCGCGTTGGTGCCGGAGATGCCGAACGACGACACGCCGGCCCGCCGTGGCCGCCCGGTCGCCGGCCACGGCGCCGCTTCGGCCAGCAACGCCAGCGCGCCGCGCGTCCAGTCCACATGGGACGACGGCCGCTCGACGTGCAGGGTGCGCGGCAGTTCGCCGTGGCGCAGCGCGAGCACCGTCTTGAGCACGCCCGCGAGGCCGGACACCGCCTGGGTGTGGCCGATGTTCGACTTGACCGTGCCGACCAGGACCGGCCGGTCGTCCGGGCGGTCGCGGCCGTAGGTCTCCTGCAGCGCCAGCGCTTCCACCGGGTCGCCCAGCCGGGTGCCGGTGCCGTGCGCCTCGACGGCGTCGACGTCCGATGTGGACAGTCCGGCGTCGGCGAGGGCCGCGCGGATGACGCGTTGCTGGGCCAGGCCGTTCGGTGCGGTCAGGCCGTTGCTGGCGCCGTCGGAGTTGATCGCCGAGCCGCGCAGCACGGCCAGCACGCGGTGGCCGTGGCGCCGGGCGTCCGAAAGCCGCTCCACGATCAGGGCCGCGACCCCTTCGGCGGCCCCGAACCCGTCGGCGTCGTCCGAGAACGCCTTGCACCGGCCGTCCGCCGCCAGAGCGCGCTGCCGGCTGAGGCTGCGCAGTGCCGCCGGGGTGGTCATCACGGTCGCACCACCGACGATCGCCAGTGAGCACTCCCCCGCGCGCAGCGAGCGCGCCGCCAGGTGCAGCGCGACCAGCGAGGACGAGCACGCGGTGTCCACGGTCATCGCCGGGCCTTCGAGCCCGAAGGTGTAGGCGATCCGGCCCGCCGCGACGCTCGGGGCGCCCGCGGTGACCTGGTAGGCCTCGAGGCCGGCGGGGATCCGGTCCGGCGTCCAGTAGTCCGGCACCTGGATGCCCGCGAACACCGCGGTGCTGCTGCCGGCCAGGGTGCCCGGCGCGATGCCGGCGTGTTCGAGGGCCGTCCACGCGGCTTCGAGCAGCTGCCGCTGCTGCGGGTCCATCACCAGCGCCTCGCGCGGCGCGATGCCGAACAGGTCCGCGTCGAACCGGTCGATCCCGGTCAGGTACCCGCCGCCACGGACGTAGCTGGTGCCGGGCCGGTCCGGGTCGGCGTCGTAGAGCGCCTCGAGGTCCCAGCCGCGATCGGCCGGGAGGGCGCCCACGGCGTCGCCGCCTTCGGCCAGCAACCGCCACAGGTCTTCGGGACTCTCGACGCCGCCGGGCAGCCGGCAGCTCATGCCGACGATCGCCAGGGGCTCGTCGGCGGCCGCGGCCGGCGCCCGGGTTTCGGTCACGCGGGTGCCGAGCGCGGTGTCCCGCAGGTGCGCGGCCAGGGCCGTCGCGGTCGGGTGGTCGAAGACGATCGTGACCGGCAGCGTGAGCTCCGTCGCGGCCGCCAAGCGGTCGCGCAGCTCGACCGCCGTCAGCGAGTCCAGCCCGAGCTCGGAGAACGGCCGGTCCGCGGGGACGGCCGCCGGGCCGTCGTGCCCGAGGACGGCCGCGAGCTGGGTGCGGACCACCGTCCGCAGCAGGTCGTGCTGGCCCGCTTCCGGCAGGCGGCGCAGGCGGTGCCCGAGGGCGGTGGCGACGGGTTCCGGCCCGGTGCTCCGGCGGGCTTCGGCGATCTCGCCGAGCAGCGGGCTCGGGCGCGCCATCGTGAACAACTCGGCGAACCGGGGCCAGTCGACGTCGGCCACGACGGTGGCCGGCGCTCCGCCGCCGACGGCCGCCGCGAGGGCGTCGAGCGCGACGCCGGGGTCGAGCGGGGTGAAGCCGCGGGCGCGCAGGGCCGTCTCGAACTCCGCGGTGACCATGCCGCCGCCGGGCCACGGGCCCCACGCCACGGCCGTCGCCGCCCGGCCCCGGGCGCGGCGCCGGTGGGCGAGCGCGTCGAGGCAGGCGTTCGCGGCGGAGTACGCGCCCTGGTCGGCGCCGCCCCAGACCCCGGCGGCCGAGGAGAACAGCACGAACGCGTCGAGCGGCCGGTCGCCGAGGACGCGGTCGAGGACCTCGGCGCCCAGCACCTTCGCCCGGAACACCTCCGCCAGCTCCGCCGGGCCGAGCCCGGCCAGCCGCCCGAACCGGCTGATGCCGGCCGCGTGCACCACCGCCGTCAGGTCGCCGTCCGGGATCGACGCGACCAGCTCGGCCACGGCGTGGTCGTCGGTGACGTCGCAGGCGACGACGGTGACCCGGTCCGCCCCCAGTTCTTCGGTGATCGCCGCGGCGTCCGGGGCCGCCGGCCCACGCCGCCCGGCCAGCACGACGTGCGCGGCGCCGTCGTCGACGAGCCGGCGCGCGACCCGGCGGCCGAGCGCGCCGGTGCCGCCGGTGACCAGGACGGTGCCCCGCGGCCGCCACGCCGGCCGCGCCGCCGGGGCCGGCCGCACGAGGCGCCGGGCGAAGACGCCGGACGGCCGGACCGCCACCTGGTCCTCGGCGCCGGTCAGCACTTCGACCAGCCGCCGCGCGGACGCCGCGTCCGGCCGCTCGGGCAGGTCGGCGAGCCCGCCCCACCGCTGCGGCTGCTCCAGTGCGGCCACCTGGCCGAGACCCCAGACGGCGGCCTGGCGAGGCGCGCGGACCGGGTCGTCGTCCCCGGTGCCGACGGCCCCCGACGTGACACTCCACATCGGACAGTCGAGGTTCCGCAGCAGCGCCAGGGTTCCGGCGAGGCCGGCGGTGATCGCGGGGTGCTCCGGGTCCGGGTGGTCGTCGAGCGCGAGCAGGGACACGATCCCGGCCGGAGGGGCGTCGCCGGCGTCGACGCCGGCGCCCGCGTCCCTCAGGGCCGCGACGATCAGCGGACGCCACGGCGAATCCTCGCCGCCGACGACGAGCCACGTCCCGGACAGCGTGGCGACGTCGGTCGTCGTGGGCCACCACGCGATCTCGTAACGCAGGCCGGCCGCGGGATCGGCGTCGCGCCGCGCTTCGGCCGGCGGCCGCCACCAGAAGCGCCGGCGGCGGAACGGGTAGGTCGGCAGGTCGGCGCGGCGGGCGCCGGTCCCGGCGAAAGCGGCGTCCCAGCGCACGGCGACCCCGTGCGTGTGGGCCCGGGCCAGCGACCGGAGGAACCGGTCGTGGCCGCCGTCGCCGCGTCGCAGCGTCCCGACGGCGGCCGCGGCCACGCCGGCGTCGTCGAACGTCTCCCGCATCCCGAGCGCGAGCACCGGGTGCGGGCCGACCTCGACGAACACGCGGTGCCCGGCCGCCAGCAACCGCCGCACCCCGGCTTCGAACCGCACCGGTTCGCGCAGGTTGCGGTACCAGTAGCCGGCGTCGAGGCGCGCGTCGCCGACCGGTTCCCCGGTGACGGTCGAGATGAACGGGATCGCCGCCGGCCGGGGGGTGATCGGCGCGAGCGCCGCGACGAGGCGGTCGTGGAGCCGTTCGACGTGCCGGGAGTGCGACGCGTAGTCGATCGGGATCTCGCGGGCCCGCACGTCGCGCAGCGCGCACGCGGCGACGAGCTCGCGCAGCGCGTCCGGGTCCCCGGAGACCGCGACCGAACGCGGGCCGTTGACCGCCGCGACCGACACCCGGTCGCCCCACCCGGCCAGGAGAGCGACGACGTCCGCCTCCGGCAGCGGGACCGAGACCATCCCGGAGAGCCCGGCCAGTTCGGTCAGGAGCCGGCCGCGCAGCGCGACGACCCGGGCGGCGTCCGGCAGCGACAGCGCGCCCGCGACGCACGCCGCGGCGATCTCGCCCTGGCTGTGGCCGATCACCGCGGCCGGCTCGACGCCGTGGGCGCGCCAGAGCGCGGCCAGCGACACCATCACCGCGAACAGCACCGGCTGCACCACGTCGTCCCGGTCCAGCGCCGGGGCCGTGGCCTTCTCGCGCAGGACGTCGGCGGGCGACCACTCCAGGTGCTCCGCCAGCGCCAGTTCGCACTCGGCGAACCGGGCCGCGAACACCGGCGACGAGTCGAGCAGGCCGGCCGCCATCCCCGCCCACTGCGAGCCCTGGCCGGGGAAGACGAACACGGTCCCGCCGTCGAGGGCGGTGCCGCGCACGACGTCGGCGGCGTCACCGCTCGCGACGGCGTCGAGCGCGGCGAGGAGCCCGGTGCGGTCGGTGGAGACGAACGCGGCCCGTTCGGGGAAGTGCGCACGCGTGGTGGCCAGGGAGCAGGCGACGTCCACCGGGGCGACGTCCGGCTCCCGCGTGAGGTGTTCGCGCAGCCGGCCGGCCTGCGCCCGCAGCGCTTCCTCGCTGCGGGCGGAAAGCACGTACGGCACCGGCCGGTCGGCCGGTGTCTCGCGCGCCGGTTCGGCCGGGGCCTGTTCGAGCACGACGTGGGCGTTCGTGCCGCTGATCCCGAACGAGGACACCCCGGCCCGGCGCGGGCGGTCGGCGGCGGGCCACGCGGTCGCTTCGGTGAGCAGCCGGACCCGCCCGGCCGACCAGTCGACGTGCGGGGACGGCTCGGCGGCGTGCAGGGTCGCGGGCAGGACGCCGTGGCGCATCGCCTGCACCACCTTGAGCACCCCGCCGATCCCGGCGGCGGCCTGCGCGTGGCCGATGTTGGACTTCAGGGAACCCAGCCACAGCGGGGTTTCCCGGCCCTGGCCGTAGGTCGCGAGCAGGGCGCCGGCCTCGATCGGGTCACCGAGTGTGGTGCCGGTGCCGTGCGCTTCCACGGCGTCGACGTCCGAAGTGGACAGTCCGGCGTCGGCGAGGGCGGCGCGGATGACGCGTTCCTGGGCCGGCCCGCTCGGGGCGGTCAGGCCGTTGCTGGCGCCATCGGAGTTGATCGCCGAGCCGGCCACCAGGGCGAGCACGGGGTGGCCGTGGCGGCGCGCGTCCGAAAGCCGTTCCAGCAGCACCAGTCCGGCGCCCTCGGCCCAGGCGGTGCCGTCGGCCGCGGCGGCGAACGCCTTGCAGCGCCCGTCCGCGGCCAGGCCGCCCTGCCGGCCGAACTCGAGGAAGATCCCCGGCGTGGCCATGACCGTGACGCCGCCGGCGAGGGCGACCGTGCACTCGCCCTGCCGCAGGGCGCGCGCGGCCAGGTGCAGCGCGACCAGCGACGACGAGCACGCCGTGTCCACGGTCACCGCGGGCCCTTCGAGGCCGAGTGTGTAGGCCACCCGGCCCGACAGCACGCTCGCCGAGCTCCCGGTGAGCACGTGCCCCTCCGCGCCGTGGCCCGGCTCGTGCAGCCGGGGGCCGTAGTCGCTCGCCGTCGCGCCGATGAACACCCCGGCCGGGGTCCCGCGCAGGGCGGCGGGGTCGATGCCCGCCCGTTCCAGCGCTTCCCACGCCGTCTCCAGCACGAGCCGCTGCTGCGGGTCCATCGCCAGCGCTTCGCGCGGGCTGATGCCGAAGAACTCCGGGTCGAACAGGGCGGCGTCGGGCAGGAAACCGCCGCGACGCGGGATCGTCGCGGTACCGAGGTCCCAGCCGCGGTCGCCGGGGAAGCCGGTGACCGCGTCGACGCCGCCGGCCACCAGCCGCCACAGGTCTTCCGGCGACCGGACGCCGCCGGGGAACCGGCAGCTCATGCCGACGATCGCGATCGGCTCGCCCGGCTCGGCGGTGGTCACCGGCGTGACGGTTACCGGCTGCTCGCCGCGCAGGTATTCGGCCAGGGCCAGTGGGGTGGGGTGGTTGAAGGTCAGCGTGGGTGCCAGGTCGAGGCCGGTCGCCGCGGCGAGGCGGTCGCGCAGCTCCACCGCGGCCAGGGAGTCGAAGCCCAGGTCGCGGAAGCTCCGGCGCGGGTCGACGTCGGCGGCGCCGGGGTACCCGAGCACGACCGCGGTGGCGGACCGGACGACGTCGAGCGGGTCGCCGCCGGTCGCGGGCCGTCCGGGTGCCTGTTGGGCGTCCACAGTGGACATATCGAGCCAGTACGGCTTGCGCTGGAAGGCGTACGTCGGCAGCCCGATCGACCGGGCCGGTGCCGGAGCGCCGAGCACCGCGGGCCAGTCGACCGGCGCGCCGTCGGCGAAGGCCTGCGCCACCGCGGAAACCAGGGTGCGCGGCTCGGGGTGTCCCGCGCGCAATACCGCCGTGACACCGGCCGCGGGCAGGGTGTCGCGGACCAGCGCGGCCAGCACCCGGTCCGGGCTCACCTCGACGAACCGGGTGACACCCTGCTCGTGCAGGGTCCGGAGGGTGTCGCCGAACCGGACGGGCTCGCGGATCTGGCGCACCCAGTAGCCGGGGGTGCGCAGGTCGTCGCCGGTGGCGAGCCGGCCGGTGACGTTGCCGACGACCGGGATCGCGAGCTCGCCGTAGGTCAGCCGGTCCGCCGTGCGGGCGAACTCGCCGAGGATCGGGTCGAGCAGCGCGGAATGCCCGGCGAGCCCGATCGCGAGCCGTTTCATGCGGCGGCCCCGGTCGCGCCACCGCGCGGCGACCGCCAGGACCGCGTCCGCCGGCCCGGAGACGACCACGGCCCGCGGGCCGTTGACGGCGGCGACCTCGACGCCGGCCGCGGATTCGAAGACCTCCGCCTCGGCGGCTTCGATCGCGACCATCGCCCCGCCGGTGACCGTCTGCATGAGCCGCCCGCGGGCGGCCACGAGCGCGGCCGCGTCCGGCAGGGAGAGCACGCCCGCGACGTGCGCGGCGACGAGCTCCCCCGCCGAGTGCCCGGCCAGCAGGTCCGGACGCAGGCCCCAGTGCCCGAGCAGCCGGACCAGCGAGACCTGGACGGCGAACATGGCGGGCTGGGTGAACCGCGTCTCGTCCACGAGGGTGCCGCCGTCGAAGACGACGTCCTTGAGGGAGGTGCCGAGCAGCGGATCGAAGGCGGCGCACACCTCGTCGAACGCGGCGGCGTAGACCGGGAAGGCCCGGTACAGCTCGCGCCCCATCCCCGGGCGCTGGCTGCCCTGCCCGGCGAAGAGGAACGCAGTCGCGCCGTCGGAAGCCGTGCCGTGCACGACGTTCCCGGCGTCGGCGCCGGCCGCGAGCGCGGCCAACCCGGCCCGGAGTTCGGTTTCGCCGGTGCCGACGACGACGGCGCGTTCGGGGAAGGCGGTCCGCCCGGCGGCGAGCGCCCCGGCGACCTCGGCGGGGGTACGGCCGGACCCGGTCCACTCCGCCAGCCGGCCGGCTTGGTCTCGCAGGGCTTCGCGGGTGCGGCCGGACACGGTCCAGGCCAGCACGGACGCGGACTCGGCCGGCCCGCTGACCCCGCCGGACTCGGCGGCACCCGCCGGCGGCGCGGCCGGGGTGTGGCCGGACAGGACCAGGTGGCAGTTGGTGCCGCCCATGCCGAACGAACTCACCCCGGCGTAAGGGCTGTCCTCCGGCCACGGCCGGTGCTCGCCGTTGACCTCGAGGTTCAGCGCGGCCAGCGGGATTTCCGGCGGCGGCGCCACGTGGTTGAGGCTCGCCGGGACTTCGCGGTGGTGCAAAGCCAGCACCGCCTTGAGCAGCCCGGCGACGCCGGCCGCCGCGTCGAGGTGGCCGATGTTCGTCTTGACCGAACCCACCAGCAGGGGCCGCCCGGGCGTGCCGAGCACCGCGCCGAGGGCGGCCGCCTCGATCGGGTCGCCCCGGCGGGTGCCGGTGCCGTGCAGTTCGACGTAACCGACGTCCTCGGGGCGGACGCCGGCGCGGGTGTGGGCCGCGCGCAGGACGGCCTGCTGCGCGGCCTCGTCCGGCACGGTCAGGGCCTCGCTCGCGCCGCCGTGGTTCAGCGCGCCGCCGTGCACGACCGCGTAGACCGGGTCGCCGGCCGCTTCGGCGTCGGCCAGCCGTTTGAGGACGACGACCGCGCCGCCCTCGCCGCGGACCGTGCCGTTCGCGCGGGCGTCGAAGACGTAGCAGCGGCCGTCCGGGGACAGCCCGCCGAACTTGGTGAACGCGACGGCGCCGTCCGGCACGAGGGTCAGGTGCACGCCGCCGGCGAGTGCCACCGACGTTTCGCCGCGCCGCAGGCTTTCGCAGGCGAGGTGCACCGCGACCAGTGACGACGACTGCGCGGTGTCGACGGTCAGGCTCGGCCCGTGCAGGCCGAGGAAGTGGGAGACGCGGTTGGCCGCCAGTCCGCGGTGCAGCCCGGCGAACGTGTGCGGGGTGATCGCCGGGAGGCCGGCCCGGTGGGTGAGCAGCGCGTAGTCGTCCCCGCCGGTCGCGAGGAAGACGCCGGTGTCGCTGCCGGAAAGCCGCGCCGGGACGGTGCCGGAGTCCTCCAGCGCCTCCCAGCCGAGTTCGAGGGCGAGGCGCTGCTGCGGATCCAGCGCGGCGGCCGCCCGGGGCGAGATCCCGAAGAAGCCGGGGTCGAAGCCGCGCACGTCGTCGAGGAAACCGCCCCGGGTGGTGGTCGCCGTGCCGGGCGCGGCCGGATCCGGGTCGAGCAGGGCGCCCGCGTCCCAGCGGCCGGCGGGCACCTCGGTGATCGCGTCGGTGCCCGCGCGCAGCAGCCGCCAGAACGCGGCCGGGTCCGCGGCCCCCGGCAGCCGGCACGACAGGCCGACGATCGCGATCCGGCGATCACCCCCGCCGTCGTCCCCCGGTCCCGGCCTCGCGATCGCGGACATCCGGCCTCCCTGTTCGCCCCTGGCCGAGACTCGCACTCCCGCGCGGGCCGTGGCGTCTCCGGCGTTGCGCCGGGTGTGGAGGAATCACCGGACGTGGCGGCCGCGTGTCAGGACACGCTCGACGCCCACTCCCCGACGGTGGCGACACTGCCCCGGCGGGCGAAGATGTGGGTCACGAGAGCGTCGTGCAGTTCGGGACTCGGATCGACGCAGGCGTCGGACAGGACCGTGACGCCGTAGTCGAGGTCGGCGGCCTGCAGGGCGGTCGACAGGACGATGCCGCCGGTGGCGATGCCGGCCAGGACGAGGTGGCCGATGTCCTGGGCCTCGAGGAGCTGCCGCAGGTTGTTGCCGGCGAACGCGCTGACGCGGTTCTTGTAGACGACGAGCTCGCCGTCGAGGGGCGCGACGTCGGGGTGGATGGCGGCGCCCTCGTCGTCGGCGGTGTAGAGGCCGGCCGGCACCGAGCCGAACATCTTGTTGCGGGGGTGGACGTCGGCGTGGTCCGGCCGCAGCCGGAGGGCGACGTGGATGACGGGAACGCCGGCGCGCCGCGCGGTTTCCAGCGCCCGCACGGCGCGCGGCAGGTAGTCCTCCGGGACGCGCGCGAGGTGGGTGTTCTGGAGGTCCATCGCAAGCAGGGCGGTACGGGACACAGTCGGGCCTTTCTTGCGGGACAACGGGAATCAGAGGCGACGCAGGCCGCGACCGGCGATCGTGACCAGCAGGAACAGCACAGCGGCCGCGAGCATCACCCAGGCCAGGGTGTGCATGCCCGCCGTGCTGGCGTGCGGGCCGAAGGCCGCCGCCGTCGTGGCGGACGCGACCATCGAACCGACGTAGGCGAAGGTGCGCAGCAACCCGGCCGACGACCCGGTGCGCTCGGGATCCGCCTGGTGGTAGACGGAGTTCTGCAGGGCCAGGCCGGCCGCCCCCTGCGGGATGCCGAAGACGACGGCGATCAGCAGCAGCATCCACAGTGGACTCGCGGCGGTGAGCACCAGCATCAGCACGCACCCGGCGATCTGCCCGAGCGCGCCGATCAGGAGCTTCCCGCGCACGCCCTTGTGCCGGCCGGTGGTGATCGAGACGACGATCGCCACCAGGAACATCGGGATCTGCACGAGCCCGGCGTGGAACGGCGAGAGGCCGAACCCCTCCTCGGTCCACTGGGTGAAGCCGTAGAGGAAGGCGTAGGAGACGATGTAGGCGACCAGCGCGCGCCCGTAGGTGGCCAGCAGCGGCGCGTTGCCGCCCAGCACCCGCAGGTCGATGAACGGGATCGCGGCCCGCAGCTCCCGCACGGCGAAGGCGGCCCCGGCCACGACGGCGATCACCAGCAGGTACCAGCTGCCCGGGCGCAGGTTCATCAGGAACAGCAGCAGGGCCACCAGCATGGCGGCGAAGAGGCCCATGCCGGGCAGGTCGAGCCGGGCGGTCCAGCGTTCCCGTCTGGACGTCTCCTCCGTGCGGGGCAGCCGCAGCAGCCCGAGCACGACCGCGACCGCGGCCAGCGGCACGTTGAGCGCGAAGGTGGCGCGCCACCCGCCGAGCCCGATCAGCAGGCCGCCGAGCAGCGGGCCGATGACGGCGATGGTCTGGTTGGCCACGGCCAGCGCGGTCAGCACGCCGGCGGGGTTGTCCTGCCCCGTGCGCTTCGCCTCGCTGCGCAGCAACGCCATCGCGGCCGGGTAACCGGCGCACGTGCCGAACCCCAGCAGCACCCGCGACGCGACCAGCACACCGAGGCCCGGGGCCACGGTCCCGAGGACGCCCGCGACGCCGACCAGGCTCGTGCTGATCAGGAAGAGCCGGCGCGGGCCGAAGATGTCGATCAGCCGGCCCACGATCGGCTGGCCGAGCGCGGTGGCCAGGTACAGGGCCGAGACCAGCCACGCGGTCTGCGAGGGCGGGGCCCCGAGCGCCGCGCCGATCGGGACCAGCGCGACGGCCATGATGGTCGAGTTGACCGGGTTCAGGATCGACCCCAGCAGCATCGGCGGGATCAGCCCGCGGTCGAAGCCCGCCTTCGCGGCTCCCGGTGTCCGGTCATCCGCAGTCCGGTCATCCACGGTCCGCTCAGTCATGGACGAGCCGATCCAGCACCGCCATCGCGGCCAGGACGGTCTGCCGTTCCTCCTCCGTGCACTCCTCCTGCAGCCGCGCGGCGAGCCACTCGCCCCGAGCCTGCCGGCCCGCCTCGACGTGCCGGCGTCCCTTGGCCGTGACGGTGACCAGCAGGCGGCGGCCGTCCCGGGGATCCGGCCGCCGCTTGACGAGGCCGAGGTCGAGCAGCGCGGCGACCGTCGAGGTCATCGACTGGTGCCGCACCCCGTCGGCCGCGGCGAGGTCGCTGGTGGTGAGACCGTCGCTGTCGGCCAGCCGGGTCAGCACCGTGGCCTGCGACAGCGTGACGTCCCCGGGGTCCGAGGCACCGGCGATGCCCCGCCGCAGCCGCCGGATGACCGCGCGGACCCGCTGTGACGCCTCGACGGCCGACGGAGACAGTTGATCACCCATGCCCGTCACCGTAACCGCGGCGACGAGAGATGTACAGTCAGCCTGTACAGTTACCTGTATGTCTCGTCGGTCACACCACCGTGAAGCTCGACGTCAGGGTGGCCGCCGAGCTGGTGCCGACGTAGACCTCGATCTTGCCCGGCTCCACCCGGAACCTGGCCGCGTTGTCGTAGAAGCCGACGTCGTCGGGGGTGAGGGTGAACGAAACCGTGGTCGACGCCCCCGCGGCCAAGGTCACCCGCTGGAAGCCGCGCAGCCGCCGGACGGGCTGGACGATCGTGGCGACCGGGTCGCGCACGTACAGCTGGACGACCTCGTCGCCCGCGCGGGTGCCGGTGTTGGTGACCTTCGCGCTCACCTGGATCCGCCCGCCGCGGGCCGGCAGCCGGGTGTCCGACAGGCGCAGGCCCTCGACGCGGAACGTCGTGTACGACAGCCCGAAACCGAACTCGTAGAGCGGGCCGGACTCCAGGTCGAGGTACTTGGACGTGTACTTGTTCGCCGGGTCGGCCGGGCGGCCGGTGTTCTCGTGGTTGTAGTAGATCGGGATCTGCCCGACCGCGCGCGGGAAGCTCACCGGCAGCTTGCCGCCCGGGTTCACCGTGCCGAACAGGACGTCCGCGACCGCGTGCCCGCCCTGCACGCCCGGCGCCCACGCCTCGAGGATGGCGGGGGCGTTGTCGTGCAGGTACGGGATCGTCAGCGGCCGGCCGTTGACCAGCACCACCACGAACGGCTTCCCGGTCGCCTTGATCGCCGCCACCAGCTGCTGCTGGACGCCGGGGAGGTCGATAGTGCTGCGCGCGGCGGCCTCACCGCTCATCGCGGCGGTCTCGCCGACCACCACGACGGTGACGTCGGCCGCGCGGGCCGCCTGTTGCGCGGCGGCGAACCCGCTGGTGTCGGTGCCCTCGACGGTGCAGCCGGCGGCGTAGGTCACCGTGGCGCCGGGCGCCGCGGCCTTGATCCCGTCGACCACGGTCACCGGCGGCGTCGTGGCCGCCCCGGTGCCGAGGCCCGACCAGGTGCCGTTGAGGTCGTAGGTCGCGGTGCCGAGCGGCCCGACGACGGCCACCGAGCCGACCGTCTTCGCCAGCGGCAGCACCGGCCCGTCGTTCTTGAGCAGCACCATGCACCGCCCGGCCGCCTGGCGCGACGCGGCGAGCGCGGCCGGCGACGGCGCCCTGACCTCGCCGGCCTCGTCGGCGTACGGCCGTTCGAACAGGCCCAGCTTGACCTTGATCAGCAGGATCCGGCGGACGGCGTCGTCGATCTGGTCGCGCGTGATCCGCCGTTGCGCCAGCAGCTGCTGCCCGTACCGCACGTAGTTCGTGCTCACCATCTCCATGTCGACACCCGCCGGGAGCGCGGCCGCGGCGGCGTCCGCGCCGTCACCGGCGAGCCCGTGCAGGATCAGCTCCTCGACGCCGGTGTAGTCGCTGACGACGAACCCGCGGAAGCCGTAGGCGCCCTTGAGGACGTCGTGCAGCACGTAGCCGTTGCCGTGCGCGGGCACCCCGCTGATGGTGTTGAAGCTGGCCATCACGGTCGCCACGCCGGCCTCGACGGACGCTTTGAACGGCGGGAGGTAGAAGTTGTGCAGCCGCTGCAGCGAGACGTCGACGGTGTTGTAGTCGCGCCCGCCTTCGGCCCCGCCGTAGGCGACGAAGTGCTTGGCGCAGGCGGCGAGGCGGTCCGGTGACGAGTAGTCGTCACCCTGGTAGCCGCGGACCTTCGAGACGGCGAGTTTCGTGGCCAGGTAAGGATCTTCGCCGTAACCCTCGGCGATGCGCCCCCAGCGCGGCTCGTGGGTGACGTCCATCATCGGCGCGTAGGTCCAGTGGATGCCGCTGCGCCGGGCCTCCTTCGCCGAGACCGACGCGTCGGCGCCCGCCACCGCGGGGTCGAAGCTCGAGCCCTGGGCCAGCGGGATCGGGAAGTTGGTGGTGTACCCGTGGATGACGTCCAGACCGAAGATCAGCGGGATGCGCAGCCGGGTCTGCTCGACGGCGACGCGCTGCAGGGCGTTGAGCTTCGCCGCGCCGACCACCGAGAAGACGCCGCCGAGCTGCCCGGTCGCCAGCGCCGTGCGCGCGTCGGTCTCGTTGCCGAGCAGCTGCAGCTGGCCGAGCTTCTCGGCGAGGGTCATCTGCTTGAGCAGGCCCTCCACCCGGTCGTTGCGCTCCGGCCGGGCGACGGGATCCGCGGCGGCGGGCGAAGCGAGCACGCCGCTCGAGACGACGCCACCGGCGGCGAGCAGGCCGCCGACACCGGCGAGCAGGCTGCGCCGGTTCACTCCGTCTGTCGTGGTCGGACGATCGGCTGGGTGGCTCTCGGTCTGTTCCATGGCGGGGACCCTTTCGCGAGCGAAACCGGCCAATCAGGATAGACACGATCCGCACCCGCCAGGGCCGTCAATTCGGCCGGGTACTTCGTTACCAGGTCACCGGCAGTTCGTACGGCCCGAAGACCGCCGAGTCGTGTTTGAACCGGACGTCGTCCAGCGGCCCGGCGAGCCGCAGGTCCGGGACGCGGCGCAGCAGCGTGGCGAAGTAGACCTCCAGCTCGAGGCGGGCCAGGTTCTGGCCGATGCACTGGTGCGGGCCGAAGCCGAACGCGAGGTGGTGGTGGCGGTTCGGGCGGCCGAGCGCGAACTCGTCCGGGCTCGTGAAGTGCGCGGGATCGCGGTTTCCCGCGTGGCACAGCCCGATCACGCCTTCGCCAGCGCGGATGCGGACGCCGGCGAGGTCCGCGTCGGCGGTCGCGATCCGGGCCGTCGCCACCTCCGCCACCGACAGGTGCCGCAGCAGCTCCTCCACCGCGTCCGGGACGCGCGACGGGTCCGCCGCCAGCTCGGCGTGGATCCGCGGGTTCTCCAGGAGGAAGAGCGTGCCGAGCGCGATCATGTTGGACGTCGTCTCGTGGCCGGCCACGACGAGCAGCACGGCGAGGCTCGCGAGCTCGGCGGCGTTGACGTCCCCGGTGGCGCGGCGCCGCTGCACCTGACGGCTGAGCAGGTCGTCGGCGGGTTCCGCCGCCTTCAGCGCGATCAGGTCGCGGAAGTACGCCTGCAGCTCGTCGACCGTCCGCTGCCGCTGCTCCCGCGTGGTCTGGCGGCGCAGCAACGCCATGCTGCGGGTCTGGAAGAACTCGTGGTCGGCGTAGGGCACGCCCAGCTGGCCGCAGATCACCCGCGACGGGATCGGCAAGGCCACAGTGGACACCAGGTCGGCCGGCCGCGGCCCGGCCAGCAGCGCGTCGAAGCGTTCTTCGACGATCTCGCGGATCCGCGGGCGCAGCCGTTCTAGGCGCCGGATGGTGTACTCGCCCACGAGTTCGTGCCGCGCCGCGGTGTGCTGCGGCGGGTCCATGTTGATGATCGACGGCGTGAAGCTCCGGGGCCCGGAAAGCGGTTCCCGGACGAGGAACGGGAACCCGGGCAGCAGCCGGTCGGAGCTGAACCGCGGGTCGGTGAGCATGGCGCGGATGTCGTCCGCGGCGGTGAGCACCCAGGTCGTGCCGCCCCACGGCAGCCGGACCCGGCCGGCGCGCCCGGATTCCCGCATCCCGCGGTATTCCGGCGGTGGGTCGAAGGGGCACGTGCGGCGCATCGGGAAAGCGGGAAAATCGCCTGCTGACGACACTTCGGCTGTTTCGGACACGGCGCGGACGTCTCCCATCCTCCGGATGGCTTCACGGTAGGAGCGCTCCGGCGGCCGGTTCATCTCACGGCGTGCTGGCTGCGGGCCACAACGACACCGGCGCGGCGGACCCCGTGGTATCCCCGGAAGGTCACACCCCCGGGGGAGCCACCACGACCGAGGAGCGCCCGTGTCGACGACCATCACCGAGGCCCCGGCCCCCGCTCCGCCGGAGGCGGCCGCGAAACCCCGCTGGCAACCCTGGGCGCTGGCCGTGGTGTGCGCCGCCGCGGCCGCGTTGTACCTGTGGCACATCGGGGACGGCCGGATCGGGAACAGCTACTACTCCGCCGCGGTCCGGTCGATGTCGACGGGCATCCGCGACTTCCTGTTCGGCTCGTTCGACGGCCTCGGCGTGGTGACGCTCGACAAGCCCCCGCTCGGCCAGTGGCCCCAGGTGCTGTCCACCGCGCTGTTCGGGTTCCACGGCTGGTCGCTGCTGCTCCCCCAGGCGCTCGAAGGCGTCGCCGCCGTCTTCCTGCTCCACCGCGCGGTGCGGCGCTGGGCCGGGGAGAACACGGCCCTGCTCGCCGCGGCGCTGCTCGCGCTGACGCCGGTGACCGTCGCGGTCGACCGCGACAACAACCCGGACAGCCTGCTCGTGCTCCTGCTCGTCGCCGCGGCTTACGCCCTCACCCGGGCCGTGCGGGCCGAGCGCCCGCGCAGCGCGACGCACTGGCTGCTGGCCTGCGCCGCGCTGCTGGGTTTCGGCTTCACGACGAAGATGCTGCAGGCGTGGATCGTGGTCCCCGGCTTCGCCGTCGCCTACCTGGCCGGCCCCGGCGCGGGCCTGCGTCGCAAAGCCGCGGACCTGCTCGGCGCGGCCGTCGTCCTGGTCGTGACGTCCGGGTGGTGGATCGCGCTGGTCGACCTGTGGCCCGGCACCAAGCCCTACATCGGCGGCAGCACCGACGGCTCGGCGTGGCAGCTCCTGTGGGGCTACAACGGGTTCAGCCGGATCCTGGGCGGCGACGCGACACTGCCCGGCGGCGGGCTGCCCTCGGGCATGGTGCTCCCGCCCGGCGTCCGGCTCCCGCCCGGTGGCCTCGTCAAGGTGTTCGGCGGCGAGCCCGGCGCGGGCCGGCTCTTCGGCGACCTGGCCGGCGGGCAGATCTCCTGGCTGCTGCCCCTGGCCCTGGTCCTGCTGGCCGCGGCGGCCGTCGCCGGCTGCCGCGCGCCGCGGGCCGACCGGGCCCGCACGGCGGGCTGGCTGCTGTGGGGCAGCTGGCTGGTCGTCACCGGCCTGCTGTTCAGCTTCGCGCACGGCACCTGGCACCCGTACTACACCGCCGTGCTGGCACCCCCGATGGCCGCGCTCATCGCGGCCGGCGTCGCGTGGCTGTGGCGGACGCGCGCGCGGTGGCCGGCGCGCGCGGTGCTCGCGGTGGGGTTCCTGCTCACCGGCGGCTGGGCGTTCGTCCTCATCGGACGGACGCCGGGGTACCACGGGTGGACCGCCGCGGCGGCGCTGATCGGCGCGATCGCCGCCGCCGCCGCGGTTTCCGTGCCCCGGCTCGTCCGGCCGGGCGTGGTGCTCGGGCTGGCCGCGGTGGTGCTGACGCCGGCGGTCTGGTCGGTGGCCACGGCAACGGCCGGGACGGACAACGGCCCGCTGCCGACGGCCGGTCCCGCGCTGGGCGGCGCTCCCGCACCCGTCGCGCTTTCCCCGCAGGAGCAACGGATCCTGTCCTACGCGCGGCAGCACAGCGGCGGTACGGCGATCACGCTCCTGATCGACGGCAGCGCCATGTTCACCGCGCCCTACCTGATCACGACCGGCGACCCGGTGGTCGGCGTCGGCGGGTTCCTCGGCACGGACGACGTCCCGACGCCGGCGACCCTGCAGCGCTGGGTCGCCGACGGCACGATCAAGTACGTCCTGAGCTACACCGCGCCCGGCGACCCCGGCCCGACCGGGGTGCAGCGGGCCCGGTCGGCGTGGTTCGACGCGCACTGCACGACGCTGCCGCCGACGGAGTACGGCGCGAAGGCGGCGGAGGTGCAGGGAGCGTCGTCGTTCACCGGCCTGGTCGGCGGCGAGCGGCTGCGCGAGTGCCACAGGTCGTGAGTGTTCAGGGCGGTTAGAACCGCCCTGAACACTCACGACCAGCCGCGGCGGACCCGGTCAGGCGATCCAGACCGTCTTGGCGTTGACGAACGTGCGCGGCCCGAAGGACGCGAGTTCCCGGCCGTAGCCGGAGTTCTTGGCGCCGCCGAACGGGACTTCGGGGGTGGACTGGGTGAATTCGTTGAGGTACATCATCCCGGTCTCGACCTCGGTCACGAACCGCTCCTGCTCCCCCGGGTCCGCCGTCCACGCGCTGCCGCCGAGGCCGAACGGCGAGTCGTTGGCGACGCGGATGGCGTCGTCGGCGTCCCGGACCCGCCAGATCAGGGCCACCGGGCCGAAGAACTCCTCGTGGTGGCCCGGGGACCCGTCCGGGATGTCGGCCAGCACGGTCGGCGGGTAGTAGAACCCCGGGCCGTCCAGGGGTTTCCCGCCGGTGAGCAGCCGGGCGCCGGCCCGGACGGTGTCGCTCACCTGCCGGTGGATCGTCTCGACGGCGTCGGCCGAGGACAGCGGGCCGAGGTCGGTGTCGTCCTTCATCGGGTCGCCGACGGTCAGCGACGCCATCTTGTCGGTGAACTTCCGGGTGAACTCCTCGGCGACGTCCTCGTGGACGATGAACCGCTTGGCGTTGACGCAGGACTGGCCGTTGTTCAGCGTCCGCGAGCCGACGCCGGCTTCGACGGCTTTGTCCAGGTCCGCCGAGGGCATCACGATGAAGGCGTCGGCGCCGCCCAGTTCGAGCACGCTCGCCTTGACGTTCCGGCCCGCGGCGGCCCCGACCTCGCGGCCCGCCGGCTCGCTGCCGGTCAGCGTCACCGCGCGGACGCGCTCGTCGCCGATCACGGCCTCGATCGCCGACGACGGCACGAGCAGCGTCTGGAACACGCCTTCGGGGAAACCGGCGCGGCGCAGGACGTCTTCGATCGCCAACGCGCACTGCGGGACGTTCGACGCGTGCTTGAGCAGGCCGACGTTGCCCGCCAGCAGCGCCGGCGCGGCGAACCGGAAGACCTGCCAGTACGGGAAGTTCCACGGCATCACGGCGAGCACCGGCCCGAGCGGCTCGTACCGGGTGAAGACCTTCGCGCCCTCGACCGGCCACGGTTCGTCGGCGAGCATCTCCTCGCCGTGGTCGGCGTACCAGCGGCACCCCTTCGCCGACTTCCGCACCTCGGCGACCGCGGCGGCGTGGGTCTTGCCCATCTCGAGCGTCGCGAGGCGGCCCAGCTCGTCCGCCTCGGCGTCGAGGATGTCCGCGGCCCGCCGCAGCAGCGCGGCGCGATCGCCGAAGGACGTCTTCCGGTAAGCGCGGAAGGCCTCGGCGGCGAGCTGCAGCTTGCCGTCCAGCTGCTCGTCGGTGAGCGCGTCGAACTCCCGGACCCGCTCGCCCGTCGCCGGGTTGACCGTCGCGATGGCCACAGTGCACTCCTCGCTCGTCGAAAGATCGTTCTCCGAAAGATCGTCGCGCTCCGCGTACCCACGCGAGGAACCCGGGAAACGCAGGTCACCCGCGTGGGCTTGGGCCGATCGGCCCAGCCGGGAGCAGGTCGCGCGAACGGCGGTACCCGCCTACCCGGTGACGCCGACGGTGCCCAGCACCGCCAGCCACTCCCGGGCGGCGGCGAGCGTGCTCTGCACCTGCAGGAGGTGGTCCAGCCCCAGCACGGCGATCGGCCGCAGGACCGCGCGCTGGTCGCTGACCAGCACGCACGGGATGCCGGCGGCGTGCGCGTCGGCCGAAGTCGTGAGCAGCACGCGCAGGACGCGGGCCGAGCAGAAACCCACCCGGCTCAGGTCGATCACCAGGGCTTGCGGCCGCAGGGCGAGCTCGTCGGCGAGGCGGCCGAGCAGGTGCTCGGCGATACCGCCGTCGAGGTCCCCGGTGGCGGCCACGACCGCCGAGTCGTGGGTGGTGGTCACGGTGAGCGTCGATGTGCTGCGGTGGAAGCGGTCCAGGGGATCGCGCATGATGGCTGTCACCTCCGTGGCAGACGGCGACTCCGCGAACCGGGCCGCCGCCGCGAGGCCGGTGCGAGCGCACCGGCGAATGGGACAACGGCTACTCGGCTGAACCGCGGACACCCGGGACATACCCGGATCGGGTGAACTTCATGCATCGTGGAATGGTTCACGGGCGTGCGGGTAGCGGCACCGCCCACACGACGCGGGTGCCCCCTTCGGCCGCGCGCTCCACCCGGAACGACCCGCCGGCTTCCGCCGCGCGCTGTTCGAGGTTGCGCAACCCGCTGCGCACCACGGCTTCCGGCATCCCGATCCCGGTGTCCGAGACCTCGACGACCAGCTCGCCGTCCAGGGACACGGTGATCGCCAGCTCTGCGGCGCGCGCGTGCCGCAGGACGTTGCTGACGGCTTCGCGGACGACGGCCTCCGCGTGCTCGGCCAGTCCCGCGGGCACCCGGTCGAACGCGCCCGACAACCGCACCGTGGTGCGGATCGCGGAGTCGGCCGTCGTGTCGGTGATCGCGTTCTGCAGGCGCGCCCGCAGGCCGTGCGCGGCGCCCGGTTCGGCGTGCAGGTCGAAGATCGCGCCGCGGATCTCCTCGATGACGTCCTGGAGCTGGTCGATGTGCTGGCTGAGCCGGACGGCGACCGCGGGTGAGTCCGTGCGGCGGCGGGTGCCCTCGATCCCGAGGCCGACCGCGAAGAGCCGCTGGATCACCTGGTCGTGCAGGTCGCGGGCGATCCGGACGCGGTCCACGACGACGTCGAGCTCGCGGCGGGCGGCCTGGCTCTCGGCGTCGCGCAGCGCGAGCGCGGCCTGGTCGGCGAAGGCGGAGACGATCTGGAGCTCGTGCTCGTCGAACGCCGCCGCCCCGGGCGCGCGGATCGCCAGCAGCACCCCGGCGGTGGACTCCCCCGACCGCAGCCGCACCGCCAGCGCCGGCCCGAGGTCCACACCCAGGCCGTCGGCCAGGTCGAACGCCAGGCTGGGCACGCTGCGCGGCACGTGGTCGCGCAGCACCGCGCCGGACGTCGACCCGTCGAGCGGGATCCGGCGCCCGGTCAGCGCCTCGGTGTCCGGGCCGGCGCACACCGTGACGACCAGGCCCCCGCCCTCCACGGCGGGCAGCGCGATGAGCGCGTCGCCGGCGCCGGTGAGCTCGGCCGCCCGGCTGGCGATCAGGTGCAGCACCTCGTGGACGTCGGTGCCGCCCAGCAGCTCGGCGGAGATCTCCCCGGTGGCCTCCAGCCACCGCTGCCGGCTGCGGGTCTGTTCGTAGAGCAGCGCGTTGTCGACGGCGATCCCGGCCGCGGCCGCGAGCGCCACGATCGCGCGTTCGTCGTCGGCGGTGAACGGCCGCTCGCCGCTCAGGTACAGCCGGCCGAGCACCGCGCCGCGCACCAGCAGCGGGACGCCGAGGAAGGTCCGCATCGACGGGTGTCCCGGTGGGAACCCGGGGATGCCAGGGATGCCGTCGATGCCTGGGATGCCGAGGTCGGCCAGGCGCACCGGATCCCGGCCCGCCACGAGCGCGCCGAGCGGCCCGTGGCCCTCCGGCGGCGGGCCGATCCGGTCGCGGGTGGCGTCGTCGACCCCGGTGACGGCGAACCCGGTCGTGCGGCCGTCTTCGTCGAGCAGGGCGAGGGCGCCGTACCGGGCGTCGACCAGCCCGGCGGCGGACGCGACGATCCGGCGCAGCGTGGTTTCGAGCTCCAGTCCGGCGGAGAAGGCGAGCACGGCCGCCGGCAGCGCGGCCATCCGGTCCCGGCCCGACACGGTCTCTTCGGGCATGCCCCCACCCTCGCACAGCCCGCGGGCCCTCGACGGGATCCGGCCGAACCGCAACCGACGACCTTCGCCCGGCCACCGGAGGCCGTTCGGCACTTGGCCCGGCCGCGGCCACGGCGGACGGTGTGCGGGAAGCGTCATCCCGGGTACCCACAGTTCGGAGCCGTCCATGAAGACCGGTGTCATGCCCGTCGGGCACCTCAGCGCCAGCCAAGTGCGATCCGTCCTGCTCTCGGCGACGGCTCCCCCGCCGCTGCGGAACTCCCGGCCCTGGCGGTTCCAGTGCACCCCGGACTCCATCGAGCTGTACGCGAACCCGCTGACCGGCCCCGACAGCGACCAGCGCGAACGGCTCCTGGACTGCGGGGCGGCGCTGCTGAACCTCCGGCTGGCGATCAAGGCGCAGGGCAGCCACGCCGACGTCCGGCTGTTCCCGACCTCGGGCCGGCCCGAATTGCTCGCCATCGTCCGGCCGCACGGGTACGAGACGATCTCCCCGCACGACGAGGAGCTCGTGACGGCCATCGACGGCCGGCAGAGCAACCGCCGTCCGTTCACCGCCGCCGTCGTGCCGTCTTCGGTGCAGCGGCAGCTGCGCCGCGGCGCCGAGATGGAACGCGCGTGGCTGGCCACCGTCACCGCCGAGCAGGTGCCGCAGCTGCGCGAGATCATGCGCCGCTCGGAGCTCCCGCCGGCGACACCCGGGCCCGGCAGCGGGACGGACCTCGACGTCGAACCCGAGCGGCTGGTCGTGGTCATCGGCTCGCTGCACGACACGGCCCTCGCGCGCCTCCAGGCCGGCCAGGCCATGCAGCGGGTGCTGCTGACGGCCACCGCCGCCGGGATCTCGGCGTCGATGTCCTCCCAGCCGATGGCGGCACCGGCGACCCGGCGCGAACTGCGGCAGCTGATCGGCGGCGGGCTCTGGCCCCAGATCATGCTGCGCCTCGGCCACGGCACCGCCGTGCCGGTCTCCGCGCACGCGCTCCTCGAAGACGTCGTGATCAGCGACGAGCACCCGTTCGCCGCTAGCCGCCCGGACGACGTTGCGCGCCGTGGAGCCCGGTGACCAGCACCGCGGCCTGCGATCGCCGTTCCAGCCCCAGTTTCGCCAGCAGCCGCGACACGTAGTTCTTGACGGTCTTCTCCGCCAGGAACATCCGCTCGGCGATCTGCCGGTTGGTCAGGCTCTCCCCGAGCAGGTCCAGCAGCACGAGCTCCTGTTCGCTCAACCCGGCCAGCGGGCCCGGTTTCCCGGTCGTGGCCCGCAGTTCGGCGACGAGCGCGGTGACCGCCCGGCCGTCCAGCAGCGTCTCGCCCGACCCGACCCGGCGGATGGCGTCGACCAGCTGCAGCCCCTTGACGTCCTTGATCACGTATCCCTCGGCCCCGGCGAGGACGGCGTCGACCATCGAATCCGCGTCGGTGAAGGAAGTCAGCATCAGGCACCGCAGGCCGGGCAGCGCCGTGCGCAGGTCCCGGCAGAGCCCGACGCCGTTGCCGTCGGGCAGCCGGACGTCCAGCACCGCGACGTCCGGGCGCAGCGCGGGGATCCTGGCCAGGGCTTCGGACACCGAAGAGGCCTGCCCGACGACGGTGAGGTCCGGTTCGTCGTCGACGAGCTCGGCGACGCCGCGCCGCACGAGTTCGTGGTCGTCGACCAGGAAGACGGTGATGACGTGCCGGTCGTGCCCAGTGCGGTCATCCACCGCCCCAGGCTACGCCCGCCCGCGCCGAACGACCCCGCAGGAAAGGTCCGGCGACTCTAGGCCGCGCGGCGCGCGGGGGGAACGCTGGCGGCATGACCCAGATCCAGCACCGGCCCGATCACCAGCTCAAGACCGCGGTCACCGACGAGCTCGCCTGGACCCCGAGTGTCAACGCCGAAGAGATCGGCGTGGCCGTCACCGACGGCGTCGCGACGCTGTCCGGGCACGTCGGCACCTACCCGGAGAAGGAAGAGGCCCTGCGCGCGGCCATCCGCGTCCACGGCGTCACCACGACCGCGGACAAGATCCTGGTGCGGCACGGCGAAAACGTCCCGGAGGACGCGGATCTCGCCCGGGAGGCCATGATCGTCTTCGACCGCCGCACGGTCGTCGTGCCGAAGGACTCGGTCCAGGTCGAGGTGCGCGACCAGGTCGTCACGCTGCGCGGCTCGGTGGACTGGCAGTACCAGCGCGAAGCCGCCCGCAGCGCGGTCGCCTCGCTCCCCGGGATCAGCGGGGTGCGGAACCTGATCACGCTGAAGGCGTCGACGACGGTCCCGCCCGCCGACATCAAGCTGAAGATCACCGCGGCGCTGGCCCGGCACGCGCCGGGGTTCGCGCAGCACGTCGAGGTCGGCATCGACGACGGCCGGGTCACCCTGACCGGCGAAGTCCTCACCCCCGCCGAACGCCGTTCGGCCGAGCAGACCGCCTGGTTCGCACCCGGCGTGACGTCGGTCGACAACCAGGTGAAGCTCTCGGGCTGAGCCACCCGCGGCCGGCACCCCGGACTCCGCAGTGTTCTGTCCGAAAAGGACAGGGCACTGTGGACCCGTGGCCATTGCGACCGCACTGTGACCAGGGCCGGGAAGCCGAGCGGTACCTCGGGCCGGCCCGGGAGGAGACGTCATGACCACCGCGACCCCACCGGCGCGCGCCCTGCTCCCCGACGGCGAGATCGCCTGGGTGCGCCGGCTGGAAGCCGGCGACACCGCCGACGTGCTCGCGCTGCGGAACCGGCTCGCCGGCCGCGACCGGCACCTCGGGTTCTTCGGCATCGGGGCGGCCGGGCTGACCGAACTCGCGACGCAGCTTTCGCGCAGCTCCGGCGTCGGGCACACCGCGATGGGCTGCTTCCTGCACTCCCGGCTGGCCGGCATCGCCCGCTACGACATCCTGACCGACGCCGCCGAGGCGGAGCTCGCGCTGGTCGTCGACGGCGGCACGCGGGCGCTCGGCGTGGCGACGCTGCTGCTCGAACAGCTCGTCGTCTCGGCGGAGCACGAAGGCGTCCGGGCTCTCGTCGTCGATCCCGGCACCGACGGCCCGGAGAACGCGAAGCTGCTCGGCGTCTTCGCGGCGCTGGGCATCCCGTTGCGGCCCGGCCCGCTGTTCACCGACGCCGGGTCCGGCCGCGGCTGACGCCCGGCCCGTCAGTTCTCCGGCACCTCCGGGGTCTCATCGAGACGCGCGTGCAATCGTTCGCGGATCTCGTCCGGGGTGTAGGCGCGCCGCCGGCGCTCCTGCCGCGCGACGAGCACTCCGGTCGCGGCCACTCCGACGAGCCCGGCCAGGCCCACTGTCTTCCACCAGCGCATCGGCCTAGGCTACTGCCCGTGCCGGGCACCGAGCTGGATCTCGACGAAGCAGTAGCCGTGACACGCACCGGCGACCTGTGGCTCTTCCGCGGCCGCTCGGCGGCCGACCGCACCATCCGCGTGGTGACGAACAGCCCGGTCAACCACGTCGGGATGGCCGTGGTGATCGAGGACCTCCCGCCGCTGATGTGGCACGCGGAGCTGGGCCGCTCACTGCCGGACGTCTGGTCGGGCACGCACCAGCGGGGTGCCCAGCTGCACGACCTGAGCCGGGCCGTGCAGGTCTGGGCGGAGAAGTACCACCAGCGGGTCTGGCTGCGCCAGCTCGACCACCCGGTCACCGCGGCGATGGAAGACGCCGCCCTGCGCACGATCGCCCGGCTCGACGGCACCCCGTTCCCGTCGACGGCGCGCCTCGCGTCCCGCTGGCTGGGCGGCCGCGTGCCGTCGTGGAAGCGCGAGGGCCGCGAGCCCCGGGAAGTCGACCTCGAGTCCGGCTACTGCGCGGAGATCGTCGCGGTCACGTACGAGGCGATGGGCCTGCTGCCCAAGGGCCGCCGCCCGAACTGGTACGACCCGGGCCGCTTCTGGAGCGGCGACCACCTGGAGCTCACCGGCGGAGCCGACCTGGGCGACGAGATCGCGGTGAAGCTTCCGGAGTGATCTGCGCTGTCGCTTGTGGACGACGGCGGTATTCGAGGTCCGCGACGCAACTGCAGGCGGCTGGTCTCCACGACCGGGACGACCTTCGGCGCCCGCAGGTGATGCGCGGTAGGACGTCCACAGTGGACCTCAGCGCGGCACCTCGGTCGGCAGGCGAGGCTCCCGGTGCAGCAGCTCCAGCGCCTCGGTCTCGGCGACCGCGCCGAACTTCCGGTAGCTGTTGCGCACCGCGTACACCCACGCCGGCGACCGGAGGCAGACCACCTGGTCCACCTCGCGGGCGAGCCGGTCGAGGACGCGGGCCGGGGCGACCGGGACCGCCAGCACGATGCGGCCGGCCTGGCGGGCGCGCAGCACCCGGATCGCCGTGTGCGCGGTCGTGCCGGTGGCCGCGCCGTCGTCGGCGAGGACGATCGTGCGGCCGGTGATCGGGGCCGGTGCCACGGTGTGGCGGTAGACCGCGACCTGCCGGGCCAGCTCGGAGCGCGCGCCGCCGGCGAGGCGGGTCAGCTCGGCGGCGGTGACGTCGAACCGTTTGATGGCGTCGTGGTCCGAGACGAGCAGGCCGCCCTCCCCGACCGCGCCCAGGGTGGTCGCCGGGGGTCCCGCGAACTCGATCCTGCGGGTCAGCAGGATGTCCAGGGGCGCGCCGAGGACGTCGGCGATCTCGCCGCCGACCACCAGCCCGCCCGCGGACAGGCCGAGCACCACGGCCGGGTGGCCGCGCAGCGGGCGCAGCAGGAGGGCCAGTCGCTCGCCGGCTTCCCGGCGATCGCGGAACCGCATGGTCACTCCCGTCGAAGGCTGTTCCCAGCATCGTCCCGGCGGCCGCCGGGCACGAGGGCCGTTGGTCATCGGGACGCGCGCGTTCGGCACCGGCCGGCCACGATCGTCCACTGAGGACGGTCCGGTCAGCTGCCGGTGGTCAGGTACGGGCCGGGGTCGCCGCCCGCGCGGGCCCCGCTGTCGAGCCAGCGGCGGAACCCGCTGCCGTCCCGGCGTTCGATCTCGTCGAGGAACTCCTGCCGGCGTTGCACGACCAGGCGCCGCGCCGGCTCGTCGGCGGCCAGGACCAGCTGGTAGTAGCTGCGCCGCCAGGCCACGCACAGCTCTTCCGTGCCCATGTCGGTGACCAGCGTCGACGACGCCGGGAGCGTGACGGCGGCGAGGACGTCGCGCGGGTTCGCGACCGGCGTCGCGCGCGCCCGCGGGCGGTAGCGGTTCCCCGCCCACAGCCCGGCGCCGGCGAACAGGAGCAGCGCCGCCGTCGTGAGGCCGCCCCCGAACGCGGCCAGCAGCCCGGCGATCACCAGGCAGAACGTGACGAACGTGGCCGCCGCGGCCACGCCCAGCGGCAGGTCGGGCCCACGCACCCCGACCTGGCGGCCGCGCCGCAGCCGGGGAGCGCCGATCGCGACGAGGATCCCGGCGCCCAGCCCCAGCAGGCTCCAGCCGATCAGGGCGTCCGCCGAGGTGTTCGCCGCACCGACCACGGCCAGGGTGCAGACCGGGACGAGCAGGACCATTCCTGCCACGCGTGCCACCATGATGCGCCTCGCCGTCCGGGTCGGGTGCGGGCCGGCCGGCCCGCGCCGCGGAAGCCGCGATGCCGGGGTCCGGGGCGTCCCCTTCACTATAGCCCCGCGCGCCGAGCCGGACGGGGACCGAGCAATACGCCGAAAAGCCGGTCCGGGCACCAAAAAGCCACTCGCCTGGGCGAACCCCGCCGCCGCCGTCCGCTCTAGGCTGGAAGGCCGCGCCCCGGACCCCGGCGACCGAGGAAGGTGCGCCGCTGCGCACCGCGGCGAAAGCGGGCACCGGTGGACGACGAGCAGACCGAGGCGCACCCGGCGGGGAGCGAGCACCGGGCCTGGCCCACCCGCCACGGCGGTGGTTACCCGCCCGGCTGGCACGTCCGTTACCGCTTCCGCGGCCGGCTCGGCCGCGCCAGGTCGGCGTCGTGCGCGACACCGGTGTGGCACGAGCGCGCCGGCACCGTGACCGGCCACAGCCTGCGCGACGCGCACACCAGCACCACCTGGGTGCCCGTCCGCCCGGACGGTTCCGCCACCGACACGCCGGTCAGCCTGGTGCGGGCCACCGACATCCTCGACGCGCGCCCGCCCGGCCCCACCGCCCGGGCGCGCACCTGAGCTCCAACCCGTTTGCCGCCCCCGCACCCTCGCGGGGAGGACTACATTGGCGGATCCGGGTGCCGGCGAACCGGCCGGCCGCCCGTCACCACCCCGGCCCTTGGCGGCAGCACCCACGTGGTCGATCGAAGGGGTCGTCATGACTGGAACACCGGACGCGCTCGTCGCGGATCCGTTCAACCTCGACGGCGCGCAACGGCGCAAGGCCACCCTCGTGGTCGCGTCGAAAGCGCGCGACGCCGCCGATTGCGGGCTGCTGCTCGCCGTCCTCGGCCTCACCCCCGCCGACGGCCTCCCCGAGGCGGACGTCCCGGCGCAGGCCACCGAAGAGCCGAAGTTCCTCGGCCGGCGGCCGAGCCCCGCGCAACCGCGGAGAAGGTGACGCCGCTCAGCGCACACCTTCGGCCGGCGATCGCGGCGCCGCGATCGCCGCCGCCAGGGACGCGTGGATGACCAGCCGTTCGTGCGTCCTGGTGAGCTGCAACGGCCGCCAGGTCGCGCGGGTCGTGGCCACCAGCCGCAGTTCGGTGTCCGGCCCGGCGGCGCGGTGCGCGTCGAGCAGCACCTCCAGCCCCGCGGTGTTGAGGAACCGGACGCGGGAGAGGTCCACGACGATCCGCCGCGGCGTCCGGCCCAGCGTCTCTTCGAGCGCGTGCCGGAGCATGGGCGCGGTGCTGAGGTCGACGTCGCCGTCCACCGTGACGATCAGCGTCCACCCGGATCGTTCCACGGTGATCGCCAGGTCGTGGTAGCGCGGGGTGGGCGGCTCGGAGCCGTTGAACGCGGTGAAGTTCGCGTGCACGACACGGTTTCCGGTGAGGGGGAGCGACGCCGGCGCGGATTCCGGGAGCGGACGGCGGGGGCGCGGGAAGTCGAAGACGGTGAGTTTCACGATCGGAGCTCCTGACCTGCCGGCCGCGCCTTGCTCGCACCGCGGCCGCTGTTGATGGTGGGACGTCGCGAGGCGGGGACTGGGCGCTCCGGCGCCGACGGTCTCGACGGCCTGCCGGGTGCGCCGTCTTCGTCCATCGTGCGCGCCGGGCCCGGCGCGGCCCAGGGTCACAGGTCCCCGGTTCGGGAGGCGAAGGAACTCTTTCCCCGGCGCGCGACACCCGGCGGCAACCCGCCGCATTGTCCTTTGTGGACACTTCCGGGCTCACGACATGCGGTCACACGGCACCGGTACGTGCTCCGCACTCCGTTCCCCCGCCATCGGTTCCGTCAGCAGTCCCGCCAGCTCGTCGACGACGGCGGTGAGGCCACCCGTGGCGGCGGTCGCGCGCTGCCGGGCGGCGCCACCGGCCAGCACCGGAGGGAGCAGCGCGTCGACCAGCGGCGCGTCCCCGGTGTCCTCGAGCGCCGGGCGGACCCGGCGGACCAGGGCCGCCAGCAGCGCGCGGGCGGGCACCCGCCGGCCGCCGGTCAGCTCGATCCCGTGGCCGTGGATCCCGTAGCGGGCGGCCGACCACAGCGCGCCGGCGGCGAGCTGGCCGTCGACGTCGGGGGCTTCGCGCCCGCGGCCGAGGTCGTCGAGCGCGGCGCGGACCAGCCCGCGGACGAGGGCGGCCTGCAGCAGCGCCCCGTCGGGCGACGCCGCGACGTCGGCGACCCGGACCTCGACCGTCGGGTACCGCGGCGACGGCCGGGCCGCCCAGAACGTCATGCGCTCGTCGATCAGGACGCCGCAGTCGACGAGCCGGTCCAGGCACCGCCGGTAGCCCGCGAAGTCGCCGAAGCGCGGCGGGATCCCGCCGCCGGGGAACCGGGCCTGGTCGATCGTCCGCCAGCTCGCGTACCCGGTGTCGCGGCCGTGGTGGAACGGCGAGTTCGCCGACAGCGCCAGCAAGGTCGGCAGCCACGGGCGGAGGTGGTCGACCACCGCGACGGCGAGATCGTCGCCGGGGACGCCGACGTGGACGTGACAGCCGCAGGCCTCGTAGTCGGCGAACGACCCCTGGTAGGTCCGGGCGACGAGCCGGTACCGGTCACCGCCGGACAGCTCGGGCCGCGGCCCGGCCAGGACCGGGGTGCCGACGCCGACCGCGGCCACTCCCTCCGCCGCCGCTGCCCGCGCGAGCGACGCGCGGTTCGTCACCAGCTCGCGGGCCACGCCGGCCAGGCTCGTCAGCACCGGGGTCACCGCTTCGACCTGCGACTCGTACAGCTCCGGCTTGATCCCGGCATCCGCACCCAGCCGCGCGAGCACCGCGCCCGCCCGCGGCACGGGCCGCCGTGAGCCCACGTCGACGAACAGGAACTCCTCCTCGACGCCGACCGTGACGCCGGCCGCCGGCCCCGGGTCCCGGGCGGTCATCGGGCGCCCGCGGGTCGGACCCCGGCGCGCCGGCGAGGGACCACGAGCCCGCCCCGGCGACCATGACGCCGCGCGAAGACGGGCCGCCGCCGGTCCGCGGCGGTACCGACGTCGCCCCGTGCCGGTGCGGCCGACCGGCCGGGATTCCGTTCCGCGACGGGACGCGCAAGGTGCGCGGCTGCGAACGACGGCCTCACGCCGCACCGGAGAGCGCGCGGGTGCGGGAACCGGCCGCCACCGCGGTCCCGAACCGGGTTTCCCCGGGGTGTTCCGCGGCGAGGTGCCCGAGCGCGGCACGGAGCCGGCGCCGGTTCATCCCGAACAGGGACATCAGGGTGCTCACCGCCAACGTGACGGCCGGCACGTCATCGGCGAAGTGGCCGTAGCCGTCCGATCCTAGTGACCGCAAGGTCGTCCGGAACAGCTCCGAACGCGTGCTTTCCCCGCGCCCGCCGCCGTGTCCGCCGGCCTGGATCCCGACCGGCGCGGCCGTCATCCGCCCGCTCGGGGCGCGGGACGGCCCGGCTGCGCGGCCGGCCTCCGCGCCGTGGCAGGTGCACGACGAACTCACCGAACGCGCGGCGGACGCCTTGCGTCGCAAGAACTTCGCCGGCGGTGGACCGTCGGCGGCGGCGACCCGCCGCCGGCCCGGGTGTGCGACCGTCGCGGGCCGGGTGCGGGCGTGGTTGGATGGGACGCGGTTGAGCCGACAGCCTCCGGCGGGTCGCGCCGGTTCACCGCCCTCAGCGGCGGACACCCAGGAGGTTGTCTTGCCCTCCCCCGAAGACCAGATCCCGCTGGAAGATCCCCGGACGCCCGACGGTTTCGCCGCCGACGAAGCGACCGCCGCCGAGCTCAGCACTCTCGAGGAACCGTTGGGGGCCAGGGGAAAGCCGCTCAACCGGCGCTCGCCGTTCCTGATCGGCATGGCGGCGGCCGCCGGTGTCGCCGTCACCTACGGGCTCGTGCGGATCGTCGTCGGTCTCCAGGACGTCCTGGTCCTCGTCGGCCTCGCCCTGTTCCTCGCGATCGGCCTCGAACCCGCCGTCGCGTGGCTGACCCGGCACCGCTTCCCACGCTGGCTCGCCGTCACGACGGTGTTCGTCGTCGCGCTGCTCGCCATCGGCGGGTTCCTCACCGCCGCGATCCCGGTCGTGGTCGAGCAGGCCGGCCAGTTCATCGGCAAGGCACCGGCGTACCTGCGGGACGCCCAGGACCACAGCACACTGCTCGGCCGGCTCAACGAACGGTTCCACCTGCAGCAGCAGCTCGAGAGCCTGCTCGGCGGGTCGGCCCTGCCCAGCGGGTTGCTGGGGGCCGGCCAGGCGGTGTTCAGCGCGTTGACGAACATCCTGATCCTGGTGGTGCTGACGGTGTACTTCGTCGTGGACCTGCCCCGCATCCGCGCCGGCGCGTACCGGTTGCTGCCGCGCTCGCGGCGGCCGCGGGCCATCCTCATCGGGGACGCGATCTTCACCAAGGTCGGCGGCTACGTCCTCGGCAACCTGGCGATCTCGGTCATCGCGGGCGTGCTCACCTTGGTCTGGCTGCTGATCTTCGACGTCCCCTACCCCGCGCTGCTGGCCATCACCGTCGCCATCCTCGACCTGATCCCGGTGGTCGGTTCCGTCGTCGGCGGCGTGCTGGTCAGCCTCGTCGCCCTGACGGTGTCCCTGCCGGTCTGCCTCGCCACGATCGCCTTCTTCGTCGTGTACCGGCTGGTGGAGGACTACCTCCTGGTGCCCCGCATCATCGGCGGCGCGGTGAAGATCCCGGCCCTGGTCACGGTGGTCGCGGTGATCCTGGGCGGCGCGCTGCTGGGGGTTGTCGGCGCGCTCGTCGCGATCCCGGTCGCCGCGGCGCTCCTGCTGCTCATGCGGGAAGTGCTCTACCCCCGCCTGGACCAGGCCTGAGTTTCGGGGACCACAGTATTTAGCTGACCTTCACGTCGGTCTCGCTGTCTCCCCCGCTCGTGTCGATCCGCGTCCAGCGGACGTCGTCGGCCTGGCCCCTGGCCGCGGCGGGGAGTCAACCGGTTTCACCTGCCGGGCGAACTGGGTTCCACCGCCCTTCGGACCCGACAATCCCCGCATGACGAGCCAGCCCGAACGACCCGCGGCCGCCGAGGTCGTCCACCTGAACATCCGGATCGACCTCACCGACCGGGCGGTCGACACCGCGCTCCTCGCCGCCCGGTTGACCACCGCGCTCGGCGCCGTCGCCGAGGTCGACGTCACCACCGCCCGGCGGGCGCCCGCGTCCGGGCACTCGCTCCGGCTGGTCCCGCGGCCGCTGCTGCACATCGAAAGCGGTGCCCGGCGGGCGATCCTGCGGGCGAGCCGCTCCCGCTGACCCGGCTGGAGTTCGACCTGCTGCACTTCCTGCGCGCGCACCCGGAGCGGGTTTTCAGCAGAGCCGCGTTGAAGGCCGCGCTCTGGCCGCGCCCGGACGGCGGCGGCGACCGCACCGTCGACGTCCACGTCCGGCGGCTCCGCGCGAAGCTGCAACCGCACCTCGATCCCATCACCACGGTCCGCGGCGTCGGCTACCGCTTCGACGGAGGCGGGCTCGTCACGCTGGGCTGAATCGGGCCCGGCGCGCGCGGGGCGTCTCACGGTACAGGATTGATTGAACTCTGAACTACTTTCTTGCTAGTTTTGCTACGAAACCCGGCGCGCCGAGCCCACGACGCCCACGAATCCAGGAGCACCGCATGACCACCTCCACCACCGAGATCCCCGGCTACACCAGCGGCACCTGGGACATCGACCCGGTCCACTCCAACGTCACCTTCACCGTGCGCCACCTCGGCGTCTCCAAGGTCCGCGGCCGCTTCGACGCCGTCGAAGGCACCATCGTCACCGGCGACACCGTCCACAAGTCCTCCGTCACCGCCACCATCCAGGCCACCGGCGTCAACACGAACAACGAACAGCGCGACGGGCACATCCGCAGCGCCGACTTCCTCGACGCCGACACGCACCAGACGCTGACGTTCACCTCCACCGGCGTCCGCGAGGACGACGGCGAGTTCTTCATCGACGGCGACCTCACCCTGCACGGCGTGACGAAGCCGGTGACACTGAAGGCCGAGATCGGCGGCTTCGGCGACCACCCGTCGGGCAGCAAGGTGCTCGGCGTGTCGGCCAAGACGGAGATCAGCCGCGCCGCCTTCGAGGTCGGCCCCACCATCCCGGGCGCGGTCGTCTCGGACAAGATCACCATCGAGCTGGACATCGAAGCCGGTCAGCAGCAGGCCTGACCCGGCGGCCCCGCGAGCCGCCGTCCTCCCGGACGACGGCTCGCGGCCGTCCGCGCCACCCGAGGCACGAGTCGGACGAGGTCGCGCTCCGCCCAGCGGACCGCCGGCGGGACCGCGAGGCCCGTCACCCACCAGCCCGGGTGCCCCACGTGATGCACAGGGCGATCAGCACCGCCGGGCCGAGCGTTACGTCGCGCAGAGCCTCGGCCTGCCGCTCGAGGGTGGTCTCCCGGAGTCCGGGAAGCGCTTCCCGCCACTCCTTGGCCGCGTCGAAAATCCCGGTGGTCAGCCGTTCGGGCACACCGTGGCCGACCACGTAGAAGAACCCCACCTCGTGCGCGGCTCGTCGCAGCTCGGCCAGGAACTCCGCGCGGTCGGCGGCGGGGTCGCGGAAGCGCGCGATGTCGATCAGCGGCAGGGCGACGGCCGCCCGGAGTCCTCGAGCGTCGTCACGTCCGGCAGCCTAAGCCGCCTCGGCCGCCGGGACGGTCGTTCCCCCATCGCGGGCCGCCTAACGCAGCTGCCGCCACGCTTCCCGCCGGACGCGCTGCGCGTCCGGATCGGCCACCGGCGCCGCCGACAGCAACCGCCGCGTGTACGCGTGCGCGGGCGCGGTCAGCACCTCCTTGGTCGGCCCCTGCTCGACGACGTGGCCGCGGTGCATCACCGCGACCCGGTCGGCCAGCTGCTCGATCACCGCGAGGTCGTGGCTGATGAACAGGCACGCGAACCCGAACTCGTGCCGCAGCTCGCGCAGCAGGTCCAGGATCCGGGCCTGGATGGTGACGTCGAGGGCGGACGTCGGCTCGTCGGCGACCAGCAGGTCCGGGCGCAGCGCCAGGGCCCGCGCGATGCAGGCGCGCTGCCGCTGGCCGCCCGAAAGCTCGTGCGGGTAGCGCGTGCGCAGGGTCGGCGAGAGCTGGACCGCCGACAGCAGCCCGGCCACCCGTCCGTCCACTTCGGACGAACGAACCGCCTTGTGCAGCCGCAACGGCGTCGCGACGCTCTCCCCTACCGTCGTGCGCGGGTTGAGCGAGGACAGCGGGTCCTGGAACACGACGCCGATGCGCCGTCGCAGCGCTTTCGCGGCCCGCCCGCGCGCGCGGGTGATGTCGGCGTCGCCGATGCGGACCGACCCCGCCGTCGGCGCCAGCAGGCCGGTGACGGCGCGGGCGACGGTGCTCTTGCCCGAACCGGACTCCCCGACCAGCCCGAGCACCTCCCCCGGCTCGACGTGCAGGCTCACGCCTTCCGCGGCGCGGACCGCCACCGCCCGGAACCGGCCGCGGTAGGTGACGGCGAGATCCTCCACGCGCAGCAGCGGTTTCTCCGCCGGGACGTCCGGCACCGACGCCATCGCCGGGTGTTCGGCGGCCGCGACGTGGCCCGGCGAGACCTCGATGTCGGCCGCCAGCGCCCGCTGGAGGCCGGTCGTCGCCGCGGTGCTGAGCGAGACGACCGAGCCGAGCAGCTGCCGCGTGTACGCCTCGGCGGGCGCGGTGAAGACCGTCCGGACGTCGCCCTGTTCGACGACGACGCCGTCGTGCATCACCACGACCCGGTCGGCGAGGTCGGCGACCACGCCCATGTCGTGCGTGATGAGCAGGATCGCCGTGCCGAGCCGCGAGCGCAGGTCCCGCAGCAGTTCGAGGATCTCGGCCTGGACGGTGACGTCCAGGGCCGTGGTCGGCTCGTCGGCGATCAGCAGCTTCGGGTCGTTCGCCACGGCCATGGCGATGACGACGCGCTGCAGCTGCCCGCCGGACAGCTCGTGCGGGTAGGAGCGGAACCGCTCGCGGGGTGCGGGCAGCCCGACCAGGCCGAACAGCTCGATCGCGCGGTCCCGGGCCGCCGCGGGCGTCAGTTCCTGGTGCGTGCGGATCGCTTCGACGAGCTGGTCGCCGATGGTGAACACCGGGTTGAGCGCGCTCATCGGCTCCTGGAACACCATGCCGACGTCGCCGCCGCGGACCTCCCGCAGCTCGGCCGGCGCCATGGCGTAGAGGTCCCGCCCGGCCAGCTCCGCGCGTCCGGACACCTTCGCCGTGGGCGGGAGCAGGCCGAGCAGGGACATCGCGGTGACCGTCTTGCCCGAGCCGGACTCCCCGACCACCGCGACGACTTCGCCCGCACGGACCTCGTAGCCGACCCCTCGGACGGCTTCGACGTCCCCGAAGGAGACCGCCACGTCGTGCAGCCTGAGGAGCCCGGCTCCGGTCACGAGACGATCCCGAACTTGCGGTAGTCGACGTAGGCCGGGAACTTGCCGATCTGGACGTCACCGACGTTCGACCCGTGCAGGAACGAGTTGCGGTTGTAGAGCAACGGGACCACCGGCGAGTCGGCGAGGATCTTCTTGTCCAGCGCCGCCCACTTCTTGCCGGCCTCGGCCGGGTCGATGGTGGCCTGCGCCTCGGCGATCAGCCGGTCGACGTCGGGGTTGCTGTAGCGCGACTCGTTGTACCCGCCGTTGCCGATCTCGGTCGACTGGAACAGCGGCTGGATGTTCGCGTTGGCCGACGGGATGTCCGGCTGCCACGAGGTGAGCGTCAGGTCGTAGTCCGACAGGCCCTTGGTGTCCACTTCGGACGTGTAGGTGTCCTCGTCGAGCGGCTTGATCGTCACCTTGATGCCGGCCCGCGCCAGCGAGGCCTGGATCGCCGCGGCCTTCTCCGGGTAGCCGTTTTCGTTGTGGGTGGCCAGGACCAGGCCGTCGAGCCCGTTGGGCAGGCCCGCGTCCGCGAGCAGCTGCTTGGCCTTCGCCGGGTCACCGGACGGCGGTGCCGGGTAGAGGTCGTACTGTTCGCGGCCCTGCAGGCCGGGTGTGATCAGCGTCGTGGCGACGTCGCCGGCGAGCTGGGCGTTGCCCGCGCTGGCGACCTGGTAGGCGGCCTTGTCGACGGCGTACTGGAACGCCTGGCGCACCTTGGGGTCCACCAGCTTGCCGCGCTGGGTGTTGAGCGAAAGGTAGGACAGCGCCCCGGATTCCGACGTGACGAGGCGGACCTTGGCCGACGGGCTGCCCTGGATCTGCGCCAGCTGGGCCGGCGAGGCGAAGGACATGCCGAAGGCGTTGCGGTCCTTGCCGGTGTCGTCGATCAGGCGCTTGGAGATGACGCTGGTGTCCTGGCCGAGCTCGAAGTCGACGGTGTCGGCGTTCGCCTTGCGCGTCGGGTCGGTCGCGCGGTCCCAGTTCGGGTTCCGGACCAGCTTCGCGGACTTGCCGCGCTCGTAGGTCTGGATCTGGTACGGGCCGGACGCGATCGAGTGGTCACCGTAGTTCGCCTCGGCGCCCTTGCCCTTCGGCACCGGCGAGAACGCCGGGGTGCTGGCGACCCAGTTCCAGTCGCCGTACGCGCGGGCGAGGTGGAAGACGATCGTCTTGGCGTCGGGCGTCTGGATGGAGTCGAGCTCCTTGCCGCCGTCGAACGGTCCCTTGTAGGCGAGCCCCGGGGAAAGCAGGTCCTTGTGGTAGGACAGGCCGCCGGAGAACGCGGGCGCGAACGAGCGTTCCAGGCCCCACTTGACGTCCTCGGACTTGATCGGCGTGCCGTCGCTGTACTTCAGGCCGTCCTTGAGGGTGAACGTCCACGTCTTGCCGCCGTCGCCGGGGCGCCCGGTGTCGGTGGCCAGGTCCGGTACGACCGTGGTGTCCTTGCCCGGCGCGACGTCCCACGACGTCAGCCGCCGGTGGACCAGCCCGAGCGTGGTCACGACGAGGTTGGAGCTCTTCGCCGGGTCCCAGGTGATCGACGGCGCGTCGTTGAGCAGGACCAGGTCCCCGCCCGGCTTGACGGAACCGCCTTGGGTGGCGGGCGTGTCGTTGGCCCCGCACGCCGTCAACAGCATGACGGTGGCGGTCACCCCCGCGGCGAGCCGCAGCACGTGTCCCCGTTTCATCGTTTCCCCTTCAGACAAGGCGGGCCCGCGGATCGAGCGCGCCATAACAAAGATCGACCAGGAAGTTCAGGAAAGTGACCAGCAGCGCGGAAAACAAGGTCACGCCGAGGAGCACCGGGAGGTTGAGCGACGCGATCGCGTCGACCAGCAGCCGGCCGACGCCGGCCATGCCGAAGATCCGCTCGGTGATCACGGTGCCGGCCAGCAGCGCGCCGAGGTCGACGCCGAACACGGTGACCACCGGCAGCAGGACGTTGCGCAGCGCGTGCCGGCCCACCACCTTGCGCTCGGTGAGGCCCTTCGCCCGCGCGGTGCGGATGTAGTCCTCGCCGAGCGTCTCCAGCATCTGCCCGCGGGTCAGCCGGGCGTAGATCGCGGCGTGCAGGAACGCGAGCACCAGCCACGGCAGCACGAGGTGCCACGCCCACTGCACCGGATCCTCGGTCAGCGGCACGTACCCGTTCTTCGGCACGACGTCGAGGGCGAACGCGAAGATCGTGATGCCGATCATCCCGGCCAGGTAGGCGGGCATGGACACCCCGGCCATCGCGGCGGCCATGGTGATCCGGTCGACGGCGGAGCCGCGGCGCAGCGCCGAAAGCACCCCGAGGCCGACGCCGAGGACGATCCAGATCACGGCCGCGCCCAGCGCCACCGAGAAGCTGACCCCGATCCGGCCGCCGATCTCGCTGAGGACGTCGACGCTGTTCTGGAAGTCGTAGCCGAAACACGGGGCGGTGCAGTGGATCGCGGAGACGCCGGTGCCGAACGTGCGGCCGCCGAAGATGCCGCCGAGGAAGTCGAAGAACTGCTGGTACCAGGGGCTGTTGTAGCCCATGAACTCCCGCGCCATCGCGAGGCTCTCCGGCGAGCACGGGCGGCCGCAGGCCATCCGGGCCGGGTCGGCGGGCAGGACGTAGAAGACCACGAACGTCACGAAGGCAACGACGAACAGGACCAGCAGCATCCCGGCGAACCGGGTCGCGACGAAGCGGGCGGTGCGCATCAGGCCGCACCCCCGGACCGCGGGTCGAGCGCGTCGCGGATGGCGTCGCCGACGACGTTGAACGCCAGCGTGATGAGGAACAGCAGCAGGCCGGGGAAAACGAGGTACATCGGGTCCGTCTCGAAGAAGTCGATGGCCGTGCTGATCGTGCGGCCCCAGCTCGGGGTCGGCGGCAGCACGCCGACCCCGAGGAACGACAGCGCGGCCTCACTGCCGATCATCGACGGGATGGACAGGCTGGCCACGACGATGATCGGCGCCCACAGGTTGGGCAGCAGTTCCTTGGTGAAGACGTGCCACGGCCCGCCGCCCATCACCCGCGCCGCGGCGACGAAGTCGCGCTTGCCGAGGGTGAGGGCCTGGGACCGGACGATGCGCGCGACCCGCGGCCAGCCGAAGAGCCCGAGGACGACGACCAGCGTGAACTGCCGCGGGAAGTCGACCGGCAGCACCGCGCCGAGCGCGATCATGAAGATCAGGTACGGGAAGCCGAGGATGACGTCGGCGGTCCAGGTGACCAGCCGGTCCCACCAGCCGCCGAGGTACCCGGCGCTGACGCCGATCACGACGCCGAGCGCGGTGGCCAGCACGGTGGCGCCGAGCCCGACGAGCAGTGACGTCCGGGCGCCGTGCGCGGCGAGCGCGAAGAGGTCGACGCCGGTCAGCGGCTCGACCCCGAACCAGTGCGCGGCGCTCACGCCGCCGAGCGTCCCGGCGGGCAGCCCGGTCGGCCCGAGGGTGGCGATGTCCGGGTTCAGGCTCTGCCCTTCGGCCAGCACGAACAGGTCGGCCGCGGCGGCGAGCAGCACGATGAGGACGATCAGAACCGCGCAGGTGGACGTCCACCACCCGGAGCGGACGGCACGCCACACCGCGGACGGCAACGAGCGCGCCGCGACGGGCGGGACACCGGTGGTCGGTGTCGGCGGAGGGTTGGCCACAGCACCTTCAAGATTCAGCCGATCGAGTGACGATCAGGGACCTTAAGGAAGTTCGCGGTGATCGCCCCACTGTCTCACGATCTGGACGGGAAGTAACCCGCACTTGCGGTGGTTTCCTGGCGACTTGGGGGTCGATGACCGTTTTTCTGTCCACCACGCGGACGTTGTCAGCCGCGCATCGCGCCGTGTTGGCCGTTCCGGTCGCCGTGTCGGCCGTTCGTGAACCACCGAACGCCCGGCAACGGCCGACACGGGCACGGCTTAAGTCTGTGCCTCGCCGAGCAACGCCCGCCGGGACCGCACTCCCGTCTTCTGCATCGCCCGGGCCACGTGGTGCTCCACCGTCCGCTGGGACAGGTGCAGTGTCTCCGCGATCGCCCGGTTCGTCAGGCCGCCCGCCGCCAGCTCGGCGATCTCGTGCTCCCGCGGGGAAAGACCGTCGTGGTAGGCCGGGCGGCCCCGGTGGCGGTCCGGCGGGACCGAGGCCGCGCGCAGGCGGCCGCGGACGCGGGTGGCGTCCCACGCCGCGCCGAGGCGGGTGAACGTGTCCAAAGCCGGGCCGCCGGGTCGTCCGCGTGGTCGGCCAAGAGGGCCCGAGTCCACAGCAGCGCGGCGGCCGCCGGCGGGTTGTCGTGGCCGCGCAGGCCCCGGCCGAACCGGGCCACGGCCGCGACGGCCCGGTCGTGGTGGCCGGCGGCGAGCCACGCCGGCACGGCCCCCGGGGCGAGGCGGGTACCGCTGGCTGCTGACGTGAGGAAACCGGTTCGGGCACGCCGGACGGACCGGCGTGCTTGAACCGGCCGCGCAGTGGGTACCTCCCGGCGTTGCCGAATCACGAGGGGGACCCGGGTGACGTCCGACGACAGGTACGAAAGCCGACTGACGGCCCAGGCGGCCGTGCACTGCGACATGGGCCTGACCGACCGGGACGACCTGCCGCAGGCGCACCAGTGGACGCGGGCCGTGCTGGAGGGGCAGCTGCCCGGCCTCGACCCCGAACGCGTCTGCGACGTCCTGCTCGTGCTGGACGAGCTCGCCTCGAACGCGCTGATCCACGGCGCCGGCCGCCGCCGGATCGGCCTGACCGTCGACGAGACGCACGCGCTGCTCGAGGTCACCGACGAAAGCCCCCGCCCGGCCATCCCCGACGGCGGCCTGGGCCTGCAGCTGGTCAAGTCGGTCAGCGCGCGCTGGGGACAGCAGGTCCGCGACGGCCGCAAGACCGTGTGGGCGCGGGTCGCGCTGAGCTGATCCCGCTCGCGGCCCTTGCCCGCCTCACCGGACCACGCGAGCCTCCGCCACCGCCTCGGCGACGCGGCGCAGCGTGCCGATCGGGTCGTCGCCGAGGGGGTAGATGCCGACGTGGTCCGCGCCGGCGTCCAGGTGCGCGCGAACGCCCGCGACGACCATGGCCGGACTGCCGTGCAGGACGAGCGCGTCGATCAGGCGATCACTGCCGTGACCGGCGAAGTCGTCGTCGGTGAAGCCGAGCCGGCGGAGGTTGGCGACGTAGTTGGTGACCGCCAGGGCCGTCCCCGGCGGTGCGGAGCGGGCGGTCGCGCGAGCGCGTTCGACGTCGGTGTCCAGGAGCGCGAAGTGCCCGGGCAGCACCAGTTTCCCCGCGCCGAGGACCGCCCGGGCCCGCCGTGTGTGCTCGGTCGTGATCATGCACGGGACGGTCCCGGCGGTGCGATCGCGGGCCAGCCGCAGCATCTTCGGCCCGAGCGCGGCCAGCACCACCCGGTCGGCGGGCACCCCGGCCGCGGTCAAGGTGTCGACATAGGACGCGAGTTTGTCGTACGGTGACGCGTATCCGGCGTCGACCTCGCGGTGCCCGATCCCCACACCGAGCAGGAACCGGTCGGGGTGGCGGGCGGCGATCCGGTGGTAGGAGGCGGCCACGGTCGCCGCGTCGGCGGTCCAGACGTTCACCACGCTCGTCCCGACGGCCAGCCGGGTGGTCGCGTCGAGCAGCCGCTCCACCTGCGTCAGGTCGGCCGGGGGTGACGCGTCCAGCCACAGCGTGCCGTAACCGGCGTCCTCGAGTTCGGCGGCCCGGTCCGGAGAGACTTCGTGGTCGCGCAGGTGGGCGCCGAGCAAACCCAGATCGATACTCATGGGACGACTCCAGCACCGCGCCCCGGTGGCGAACCAGGTCCAGGGCGCCCGCGCAGCGATAAGCTGATCTTATCGTCGCAGGCAGGAGGACCCGGTGGAGCTGAGGGCGTTGCGGTACTTCGTCACGGTCGCGGACGAACTGCACTTCGGCCGCGCCGCCGAGCGGCTGCACATCGCCCAGCCCGCGGTCAGCCAGCAGATCGCCCGGCTGGAACGCGAACTCGGCGTCCGGCTGTTCGACCGCACCCCGCGCCGCGTGCAGCTCACCGCGGCCGGACGCCGCACCCTCGACGCGGCGCGAGCCACCCTGGCGGCCGCCGACCGGGTCCGGCTGGCGGCCGAGACGTCGGCGGGCACCATGCGCATCGGCACGGCCGCCGGCTTCACCACCCGCCTGGAGCGCGGCATCGACTCGTTGCGCGAGGCGGGCTCGCCGTTCGACGTCGTGCTCGTCGACCTGCCGCTCGACGCCCGCCTGAACGCCCTGCGCCAAGGCGAACTGGACGTGGCCCTGACCCGCGGCGTGCTCTCGGCGCCCGGGCTGAAGGTCCTGCCGACCTGGACGGAACCACTGCTGGCGGTGGTCTCCCGGCACCACCCGGTCGCGGACCACACGGTCGTCGCCATCACCGAACTCGCCGACAGCGTCTTGCGGCTCCCCTCCCGGCAGCACGACCCACCCCTGCACGACGCGCTCACGGCCGCGCTGCACGAAGCCGGGGTGCGCCCCCGCCTCGGCCGCCCGGTGGGCACGACCCAGGACACCATCGTCGAGGTGGGTTCCGCCCCGGCGAGCTGGGCGGTCCTCCCGGCCGGCCAGGTCGCGGAGATCAGCTCGACCCGGGTGACCGCGATCCCCCTCGAGCCGGCCATGACGATCACGGGCAGCGTCGTCATCCCCGGCACCCTCCCGACGGAGTGCGCGGCCGCCCACGTCGAGGCCTTCCGCGACGCCGTGACGAGCTGACCGCGAGTCAGGCCGCCACGCGGTGGGTCAGCTCGGCGAGGTGGTGCAGCGAGCCGATCAGGTGCCCGGGGCCGAACGGCGGGAACTCGATGCCGCGCTCGCGGACGAACCCCGGCACGCCCGACCAGTCGTAGGTGAGCGTGACCTCGGTTCCGGCCGGGCCCTGCGGCGCCAGGTCGTAGCGCCAGATCCAGCCGCCGAACTCCGGCTCGCCGTCGCCCGTGTCGTACCCGGTGAGCCAGCCGATGGCACGCGGCGCGTCGAAGACGGCGACCTTGTTGACCACCTGGTAGTCGCCGTCCGGGTGGCCGGCGTGGTGCATGTCCATCCGGAAGAGCTGCCCCACCTCGGTCAACGGCGCCGGTTCGACGGGTTCCCGCACCCAGCCGGTGCCGTCGATCGCGGCGTGCGCCGCCGGGTCGGCCAGCACCGCGAACACCGTCGCGGCGGACTCGGCAAGCGTCAAGGTGGCGCTCACGCGTTCGTGGTTCACGGCGTTCATCGCGGTCCTCCGGTGCATCACGACCGGCCGGTGCCGGTCTCCCACCGTGACTACGAACGGCCCGCGCCCGATCCGACACCCGCCGCGGAATTATTTCGGCCGCGAGGCGGCGACGACCAGATCGAGCAACCGCCCGATCCGCGCCGGGGCGCGGTCCACCGTAGACAGGAAGATCCCGAGCATCCCAACGGCTTCACTTACCAACTCACGCTCTTCCCGCGTCAGCACGGCGCCACAGCACCTTGTGTGCCCACCGGACACCAGCCCGGGTTTTCTCGCAACCATTTCTGTCGAGCTGATTCAACGTCGCGCTGCGTCAAACCGCGTGCGGCATCGACACAGCCGCCGGTCTGGCACTTGACGTTCGTGCCTGGCTCGTAGCACTGGTTCTCGTCTTTCAAACAGGCTGCTTTGCTGTGCGCTTTCGGCGTGGACTTCGGCTTGGGCGCGGGTTTCGGCTTGGATGGTGCGGTCGCCACCGGAGCTATTGACGCAGGCGCGCTCTGGGCCGGGCTGGGAGCCGAGGTTGCCGATGGCTGCGCAACCGTCGTTACGGCGCTCGTGGTCGAAGCCACCACCGGAGCAGGTTGGTTTGCGACGGGAGAGGCACAGGCTGTCGCCATGGCCAGCAGGAAGGCCGAGGAGATCAGCAGCGAAGCGCGCGGCATGCGTTCTCCTTCGAATGAACTCCCGGGATGTCTCGTCGGATACGACGTCGGGAAATTGCCGCAGAGCGTTACGCGGCAACCCATTTGGTATCGCCGCGAAAGAATTATTTCGGCCGCAGGGCGTCGACGACCAGATCGAGCAGCCGCCCGATCCGCGCCGGGTCGCGGTCCTCCACCGTGGACAGGAAGATCCCGAGCACCATCAACGTGACGTCCTCGGGATCGGTGTCGGCCCGAAACACGCCGGCCACCGCCCCCGCGGTGAGGATCTCGCCGATCGCGCCCGTGATGCGCTTGCGGGTCGCCGGCGTTGCGATGCGCCCCGACGCCACGCCCGCGCGGAACACATCGCCCATCCCCCGCTTGGTCTGGAAGAACGCCGCGTAGCGGTCCAGCCAGGCGCGCAGTGCGGCCTGCGGGGGGAGTTTCTCCAGCAGAGCCGGGGCGCTGGTGGCGACTTCGTCGAGTTCGGCGGCGTAGACGGCTTCGACCAGGGCCTCGCGGGTCGGGAAGTGCCGGTAGAGCGTGCCGATCCCGACGCCGGCCTCGCGGGCGATCGCTTCGAGCGCGACCGTTCCGTCGGCGGTGGCGAAGGCGGCCTGGGCGACCGCGACGAGTTTCTCGCGGTTGCGGCGCGCGTCGGAGCGGACCGGGCGGTCGGCGGCGGACGGATCGGGTGACGACAAAGCGGAGGCACCTCCGGTTGTGCTACGGTCGACTTAGCGGAGGTTCCTCCGCTTCTTCATCATCGCACGACTGACGGGATGACCATGCCCCCCATCGAAACCACCGCCCCGCTCGCCGGCCGCACCGTCTCGCGTGTCGGGTACGGGGCGATGCAGCTCGAACGCCTGCACGACGACCGCGACGCGGCCCTCGCCCTCCTGCGTCACGCGCTCGACCTCGGCGTGAACCACCTCGACACGGCCGAGTTCTACGGCAACACCTTCGTCAACGGCGTCATCCGCGACGCGCTCCGGCCCGGGGACGACGTGCTGGTCGTCAGCAAGGTCGGCGCCGACCCCAACCCGGGCGGGCCGATCCCGCTCCGCCCCGCGCAGCGTCCCCACGAGCTGCGCGCGAGCGTCGAGGACAATCTCAGGACGCTCGGCACCGAGCAGATCGGCGTCGTGAACCTGCGCCGCCTGGACACCCGGCCCGGCCTGAAGGCCGAAGGTGACCAGCTGGTCGACCTCGACGACCAGCTCGAGGTCATGACGGCGATGCGCGACGAAGGCAAGATCGGCGCGATCGGGCTCAGCAGCGTGACCCTGGAGATCCTGCGCCGGGCGCTGCCGGCGGGCATCGCCTGCGTGCAGAACGCCTACAGCCTCGTGAGCCGCGAGGACGAGGACCTGCTGGAGCTCTGCGTCGCGGAGGACATCGCCTGGGTGCCGTTCTTCCCGCTCGGCGGCGCGTTCCCCGGCCTGCCGAAGGTGACCGACGAGCCGGCCGTGCACACCGTCGCGGAGTCCCTCGGCGCCACGCCCTCGCAGGTCGGGCTGGCCTGGCTGCTGCACCACGCGCCGAACACCCACCTCATCCCGGGCACCGCGACCGTGGGACACCTCGAAGAAAACGTCGCCGCCGGCTCGATCGTGTTCGACGACGCGACGCTCGCCACGCTCGACGCCGTCCCGTCGCGCTCCCAGGACATGGCGCTCGGCTGAGCCGTCGGTACGTCCGGAGTGCCGGGCCCGGGAGCGGCGTGAGATGCTCGTCCCGCTGAAAGGGTCTTAGGCGAGAGGCGGAGCGGGTGACCACCTGGACCGATGTGATCAACTTTGTCCGGACGCGGTACGAAGTCCTGGAGGAACAGGACGACTGGCTGCGTTTCCGCCTCGCGGGCCCGCAGGACCGGACGCAGCAGGCGACCGTGCACCACCTGCCCGAGCTGGACGGCGGGGCGTGGATCGAGATCTCCTCGCCGGTCGGCTGGGCCGACAAGATCGACCTGCGGCAGCTGCTCGAACTGGCCGGGGCTTCGGCCGCCGGCGGCGCGGCGGTCGTGGACGGCGTCGCGCTGCTCAAGCACACGCTGCCCCTGGAAGACCTCAGCATCGAGCTCGAGTTCGAGCGTCCCCTCAAGACGCTCGTCGCCCGGGCGGACGCCTTCGAGCACGAGCTGACCAAAGCGGACGAGTTCTGATCCCGCCCCGGCGCGGGTAGGCGGCGTGGCCGGGTTCAGCCGGCCAGGCCGCCGATCAGGAGGTCCACGATCCGGCGCGCCAGGGCGCGGATCTCCTCGGCCGGCTGGCCTTCGATCCGGCGGAACCACGTGTCGACCGCGTTGAGGTTGCTCAGCAGGGTCCGGGTGGCCAGCGACCCGTCGACCGCGCGCAGCGAACCGTCGGCGATGCCGGCCTCCACGACTTTCCGGAACAGTTGCTCGTAGTCGCTGCGCAGCTGGTTCAGCTCCCGCAACGCCTGGATCTGACGGGTTTTCAGCGCGGTCGCCACCTGGCCGCGCACCGCCTGGTGGACGACGTGGTGGTAGGCCAGGTCCTGCATCAGGTTCACCACGTGCGCCTCCGACATCGCCGCGAGCCGCTCGCGTCCCGTGCCGTCGCCGTGGGCGAGCACCTCGATCCGCTCGTGGACGCGCCCCATCGCCTCCTCGTACACGGCGAGGAAGATGTCGAACTTCGACCGGAAGTGGTAGTACACCAAGCCTTTTGTCGCGCCGACCTCACGCGCGATGTCGTCGATCGTGGCGTTGGCGAAGCCGGTCGCCATGAAGGCCTCCGCCGCGGCGTCGAGGATCCTGCTCCGCGCACCGGGTTCGACGTCGGGGCTCGCGCTCACCTGGTCGTCCTCCTCGTTCTTCAGGTGCCCATCGTCCCACGTCAGGCTCGGGCTGTTGACACCAACACGCACCGAACCCTACCGTGATACTCCGTAGTATTGCAGGTCAGACGGTACCAGAGTGAGAAGTCACCTGAAGGGCGTCCAATGACGAGCGCACGAGACCTCCTGCACGAACTCGCCACCAAGAAGGCCGTCACCCGGCTGCTGCCGGTGCTCGGCCTCGCCTACTTCATGTCCTACGTGGACCGCACGAACGTCGCCCTCGCCAAGACCTCACTCGCGGCCGACATCGGCCTCAGCGCGGCCGCGTACGGTCTCGGCGCCGGCCTGTTCTTCATCAGCTACGCGCTGCTCGAGGTGCCGAGCAACCTGATCCTCTACCGCGTCGGCGCGCGCCTGTGGATCACGCGCATCGCGATCACCTGGGGCGTTGTCTCCGCCGCGATGATGTTCGTGGGCGACGACGTGTCGTTCTACATCCTGCGGCTGCTGCTGGGCGCCGCCGAGGCGGGCCTGTTCCCGGCGATGATGTACATGGTCACGCAGTGGTTCTCGCAGAAGCACCGCGTCACGATCGTCGGCCTGATCTACGTCGCGCCCTGCGTCGCGGTCATCATCGGCTCCCCCGTCGGCGGCGCCCTGATGGAACTGCAGGGCGTCGCCGGACTGCGCGGCTGGCAGTGGATGTTCCTCGTCGAAGGACTGGTCACCGTCCTCATCGGCGTCGTCGTCTGGTTCACGCTGCCCAGCCGTCCGACGGACGCGAAGTGGCTCACCGCGGACGAAGCGGCGGTGCTTTCCGAGCGGGCCGTCGGCGACACCACGGCGTCCCCGACGCGGGTCCGCGGGAACCTGCGCCGGGCGTTCGGCCACCCGACCGTGCTGCTGCTCGGCGCGATCTACCTGATCAACCAGTCGATCGGCGGCGGGATCGGCTTCAACTTCCCCGCCTACATCCAGTCGCTCGGCCTGCAGAGCCCGTTCCTGATCGGGCTCGTGGCGGGCAGCGGCGGCATCTCGGGGCTGGCCGGTGTGCTGTTCTTCCCGTGGTTCAAGAGCCGGTACGGGCACGAGGTCGTGCTCATCGGCGTGTGCGCTGGTGCCGTGCTGCTGGTCCTGCTGGGCTTCCTCGTTTCGCGGAACCCGGTGTGGAGCATCAGTTTGCTCTTCATCTCGAACTTCTTCGCCTTCGGCACGCTGCCGCTGTTCTGGTCGGTCGCGATGTCACGGCTGTCCGGCCTGATGGCGGCGGCCGGGCTCGCGTTCATCAACATGCTCGGGATCACCGGCGGCTTCGTCGGGCCGTACGTCTACGGCCTCATCGAAAGCTCCACGGACAGCCTCGTCGCGCCGTACTACGTGTTCGCCGCGGCCGCCTGCGTCGCCGTCGCGCTGGTGCCGGTGCTGGGCATGTCGATCCGGCGCGCCGCGGTGAAGGACCGGGCCGTCACGCCGACCGAAGAGCAGCCGGTCCAGTGAGGTACGTGCTGGTGGTGGTGCTGCTGGCCTGTTTGGCCGCCGCACCGGCGGAAGCGGGCGGGCGGATCCGGTACGTGGCGCTCGGTGATTCGTCGGCCGCGGGGCCGCTGATCCCGGACCAGATCGACACGACGTGCCTGCGCTCGGACCGGAACTGGCCGCACGTGCTGGCCACCCGGCTCGGCGCGGCCCTCACCGACGTGACGTGCTCCGGCGCGACGACCGCCGATCTCACCGGGCGGCAGGCCGGGATCGTCGCACCGCAGTTCGACGCGCTGCGCCGCGACACCGACCTCGTCACGCTCGCGATCGCCGCCAACGACATCGTGCTGAGCTCGGCTTTCGTGACGTGCGCGAGCCCGGACGGGCCCGTCGTCCCGTCGTGCCGGGACCAGTACACCAGCGGCGGTGTCGATCGGTTCGCCGCCCGGATCGCCGCCACCGCACCGAAAGTCGGCGCCGCGCTGACCGAGATCCACCGCCGCTCCCCCGCCGCCCGTGTGGTGGTCGTCGGCTACCTGACCTACTGGCCACCGGGCGGCTGTTACCCGGCCGACCCGTACACCGCCGCCGACGCCGGTTACATCCAGGCGACGTTCGACCGCCTGATGGTGATGCTGGCCGACCAGGCCGGGCGGCACCAGGCGTCCTATGTGGACATCCGGGGACCGAGTGCCCGGCACGGGTTGTGCGCCGAACCCGCGTCGCGCTGGCTGGAAGGCGCGGTGCCGGCCTCCCCGGCGTACCCGTATCACCCGAACGCGGCGGGCATGGCCGCGGCGGCCGCGATCATCGCGGCCGCCGGAGTCCGCTAGGAGGTGAGGAGGCCGCGGATCCGGTCGTACTCCGCGGCCATCTCGGGGGTGGCCAGCATGTCGTTCAGATCGGCGCTCACCTGGAAGTCGACGTCCTCGATCGAGCGGATCGCCAGTTCGTAGAGCTCGCCGCGCCGGCGGCCCCGGAGGTAGCTGTTCCAGTGCATCAGGGCGGTCAGCGCGGCGACGATCCCGCGATCGAGGTCGTCGTCGACCAGGACCCCCGCGTCGATCCGCGTGATCAGGGCGCCCACCTCGTCGGCGTCGAGGGTCAGGATCGACTCCCTCGCGGCGGCCAGCGCGGCCCAGGCGTCTTCGGAAAGTTCGTCCGGCATCGCGTCTTCCACGGCGTCTTCCCGGAGCAGCCGGGTGATCGTCGCGGCGCCGAACGCCTCGGCGTTGTCGCCGCTCGCCGCGATGACGAGGTCCAGGATCGCCGCTTCCAGTTCCGGGTACTTCACCCGCCGGACCCTATCCGGTTCTCCTCCGGGACCGCCGCCGGCCGGGCGGAACGCCGGCGCTCCAGCGCCACGCCCGCCGCGGCCAGCGCGAACCCGATCGCGCTCACCACGACCCCGGCCCACGCCGTCGCGCGGTAGCCCAGCCCGGCCGCGATGACCACGCTGCCCAGCGCCGCGCCGATGCTGTTGGCCGCGTTGAAGGCCGACTGGTTGAGGGCCGCCCCCATCAGCTGGGCGCCCGGCGCCACCGCGATCAGCCGTGCCTGCAGGACCGGGCCCAGGAACAGGATCGTCCCGCCGATCAGGAAGGCGCCGGTGAACAACCCGAACGCCGAACCCACCATGAGTCCGAAGTAGACGTTCGCGGCGATCACCGCGGCGAAGCCCGCCACCATGGCCCGGTGCAGGTTCCGGTCGGCGTACCAGCCGCCCAGCACGTTGCCGGCGGTCATGCCCAGCCCGACCGCGACGAGCACCCACGCGACCGAGCCGGGCGAGAGCCCGGTGACCGACGTCGTGATCGGCGCGAGGTAGCTGTCCACCGCGAAGAACCCGGCGATCCCGATCGACGCGGTCGCCACGACCAGCCACACCTGCGGCCGCCGCAACGCCCGCAGTTCGTCGGCCGGCGATCCGCCCGAGGCCGGCGCGTCCGGCACCGTGGCCGCCACGGCCAGCAGCGCGAGCAGGAACACCCCGGCGATGACCAGGTACGCCGTCCGCCAGCCGACGGCCTGCCCGAGCCGCGTGATCACCGGGACGCCCGCCACGTTGGCGACGGTCAGCCCGCTCAGCACCACCGCGAACCCGCGGCCTTCACTGCCCGGCCCCATCAGCGACGCCGCCAGCAGCCCGGCCGCCCCGAAGTACGCGCCGTGCGGCAGCCCGGCGGCGAACCGGGCCGCCAGGACCAGCCCGAACGTCGAGGCGACCGCGGACGCCGCGGTGCCGAGCACGAACAGCACCAGCAACCCGAGCACCAGGCGTTTGCGCCGCAGCCGCGCGGTGATCGTGGCGATCAACGGCGCGCCGACGACCACGCCGAGCGCGTATGCGGTGATCATCCAGCCGGCGTGCGCGACGGCGTCCGGCTCGGAGCGGGTGTACTCGTCCCCGAGCACGCTGCGCGCGATCTCCGGCAGCAGCCCGGCCGGCACGAACTCGGTGAGCCCGATCGCGACCGAGCCGAGGGCCAGTGCGAGCAGCGCGGCCCAGCGGCGCCGGCGGGAGAGGTCGTCCATTCCGGCGACTTTAGCAACGCTGTTGCGTTAGTACCAGAAGGCGGCGGTAAGGTGACGCGGTGCACCTGGCCTTCCTGCGGGACTACCACGAGGCGCTGGTGATCGCGCTGGCCCGGACCCTGCCGACGCTCGAGCGGGGCACGGTCGCCGAGGTCACCGGCCTGACCCCGCAGGCGGTCTCGAAGGTGCTGGCGCGCCTGGTCGAGGAGGGCCTGCTCGCACCGGCGGGCGTGCGGCGCCCGGCGCTCGGCAAACCGGCCGCGGTCTACCGGCTCGTCCCGGAAAGCCGCTGGGCGATCGGCGCACACGTCACCCGCCGCGAGCTGCGCCTGGCCCTGACGGACCTGGCCGGCACCGTCCGCGCGTCCACCGCGACCCCGCTGCCGGACGACTTCACCCCGGAGCAGCTGCTGGTCCGGCTCGCTTCCGGCGTCACGACGATGATCGCCGAGCACCGCCTGACCACGCCGGATCCGGCCCCCGGCGCGGACCCGGCCCGGGTGCTGGCCGGCGTCGGCATCGGCATGATCGGGCCGCTCGACCAGTCGAGCGGCACCGTCCGCGGCGCGCACCGGCTGCGGCACTGGCGCGACGTCCCGCTGGCCGAGCTCGCCGGACAGCGGCTGGGCCTGCCGGTGGTGCTCGACAAGGACGTCACCGCCGGGGTCACCGCCGAGGCCTGGCGACGCGGTCCCGCCTTCCGCGACGCCGCCCTGGTGGTGGTCGACGCCGGGGTCGGCGCCGGCCTCTGGCTGCGCGGCGCCGCGCACCGCGGCGCGCACACCAACGCCAGCGAATTCGGCCACACCGTCGTGCGGCTCGACGGACCGCGGTGCGCCTGCGGCCGGCACGGCTGCCTGGAGGCCGTCCACGAAGCGGCCGCCGATCCCGCCGCGGCCGCGGCGGTGCTCGCGACCGGCGTGGTGAACCTGCTGCAGACCCTCGACCTCGGCCACATCGTCCTCGGCGGCGCCGACCTGCTCCGCCACGGCGACGTCTACCGGGACGCCGTGGAACACGCGGTGCGCACCGAGCTGCCGGGCGCCGACTGGCTGACGGTGGAAGTCTCGTTGACCTCGCTGGGCACCGACGTCGTCGCCGCCGGCGCGGCCATGCAGGTGCTCAACACCCGCTACGGCCTGCCCGACCCCGCCGGCCTGCGGCTGCCGATCGCCGAACCGCTGCTCCTGCGGCAGTGAAGCGCTTCAGCCGGCCGGCGTCCACACGCCGGACCACTGCTCGGCGCCGTACGCCTCGAACCGCTCCACCTCCGCGAAGCCCAGCTTCGCCGCGAGGCGCAACGAGGCGACGTTGGCAGTCTGGGTGAAGAGCGCCACCGGCTCGCCGGGGCGGGCGGTGGCGAACCAGCCGAGTACGGCCGCGCACGCCTCGAAGGCGTATCCGCGGCCCCACGCCGCCGGCAGGAACAGGTAGCCGAGCTCGGTCCTGGCGTCGCGCCGGTCCAGCGTGATCATGCCGATCATCGCCGCGTCGAGCTCGACCACGAAGAGGCCGAAACGCCGCCCGGGCACCTCGGCGACCGTGCGCTCGAGCTCGTCCCGCGGCCGCGGGCCGCCGATGTGGGTGCCGACCTCGGGTGAGGCGAACAGCGCGACGAACGACGCGCGGTCCCGGGCCTCGGACTCGCGCAGCACGAGCCGCTCGGTCTTGATCGGGGCAGGTGGCCAGGGCTCGATCATGGCGGGCAACCTATCGCGCGGCCCGACCCGCGTGGCCACACTGGACTCATGGAGTACGTCGGCCAGGTACCCGCCCCGCCGCTCGACCGGTTCATCGACGACGTCTACTGCCAGAGCGGCGTGCCGAGCCACCGGCTGGTGACCGTCCCGCCGATGCCGTCGGCGCACCTGTTCCTCAACCTGGGCGAGCCCGTCCGCCTGTACGACTCCGATCCCTCGGTGCCGCCGGCGGTGTTCGCCGGCGGGTGGTTCACGGGGATGTGGACCCGGCGCTTCCGCGTCGAGTTCCCCGCGCGGGTACGCCTGGTCGGGGTGCACTTCAAGCCGTGGGGGCTGTCGCCGTTCGTCGGCGTCCCGGCGAGCGAGCTGCGGGACCGGTGCGTGCCGGTCGACGCCGTCTGGCACCGGTCGCCGGACCGCATCCGCGACCGGGTCGGCGAACTCGCCTCGCCCGGCGAGACGCTGCGCGTGGTCGAGGAAGAGCTGCGCTCGCGGCTCGCCGAAGCGCCGGCGCGCGGTCTCGACCTGGTCCGGCACACCGGCGGGCGGCTGGCGACCTCCTACGGCGCGGTCCCGGTCGGGGCGCTGACCGAGGCCGCCGGGGTGAGCGGCAACCACCTGGCCGCGCAGTTCAAGTCCCACGTCGGGATCACCCCGAAACGGGTGGCGCGGATCTACCGCTTCGCGCGGCTGATCCTGTCCGTGGACGCGCAGGGCCCGGCCGGCTGGGCGGAGCTCGCGCACCGCGTGGGCTACTTCGACCAGGCGCATTTCGGCAAGGAGTTCAAGGACTTCACCGGCCACACCCCGACGGAGTTCCTGGCCCTGCGGCGCCGGTTCCCGGCCGAAGGGCCGTTCCCGCCGATCCCCGCCGAGTGATTTTTTACAAGCCCGGCCACGGCCCGGGGCGCCAAGATCGGGCCAGACGACCGGAGGAGGGCCCATGGGCACGGTGATCATGCACAACGTGGTGTCGGTGGACGGCTTCATCGCCGACGAGCACGACGACGTCGGCCCGCTGCACGAGTGGTACTTCTCCGGTGACACCCCGATCACCGGCAGCCCGGGCGACGAGCGGTTCGACCATTCCGGGGCGGGCACCGGCTTCCGGGTCTCGAGCGCGTCGGCGCCGTACGTCCGGGAGATGTGGGACGGCATCGGCGTGATCATCATGGGCCGCACCCTGTTCGACCTGGTGAACGGCTGGGAGGGGCAGCCGCCCGCGGGTGAGCACGTGGTGGTGGTCTCCCACCGGCCCAAGCCCGCGGGCTGGCACCCCGAGGCGTCCTACCACTTCGTCGACGACCCGAAAGCGGCGATCGCCCGGGCCCAGGAGCTGGCCGGCGACCGGACCATCGCGGTGAACGCGGGCGAAGCGGGCAGCCGGATCTTCGCCGCCGGACTCGTGGACGAGGTGGCGATGGACGTCGTGCCGGTCGTGTTCGGGTCGGGCAAGCCGTTCTTCGCCGGCATCGGAGGACAGCACCTGCTGGAGGATCCGCACGTGGTCGTCCAGGGCGACCGGGTGCTGCACCTGAAGTTCAAGGTGCGCCGCTCACCAGCCGGCGGGGCGTAAGTGCGGCAACGACTTCGGGCGCGCCAGACCCAGCCGGGCGGCGATGTCCGCCGCGGACCGCCGGTGTTCCCCGGTCGCGCCGGTGAGCGACCGGGCGAGTTCGGCGTGGGCCTGGGCTTGTTCGTGGAGGTGCTCACCCCGGACCGCGAGGGTCAGGGCGAGCGTGTAGTGCTCGACGGCCTCGGTGCCGTTGCCCAGCGCGTCGAGGGTCCGGCCGAGCTCGATCCGGGCGTGGGCGTGGAGCCGGGCGTCGTCGTCGAGCATGGTCACCGCGGCGCGTTGCGGCGCCAGGGCGTCGTGGGCGCGTCCCGCTGAGCGGTGGGCCGTGCCGATGAGCACCAGGGCCTCGGCTTCGCCTTCCCGGTCCCCGATCCGCTGCCGCAGGTCGTGTGCCTGGTGGAGGTGGCCGAGGGCCTCGTCGACGTCGCCGAGCGTGATGAGGCAGCGGGCCAGCGCGGTGAGGACGTGGTCGTTGGGGCTGAGCCGGCCCAGTTCCTCGCAGCCGGCGTAGGCCGTGCGCAGGAAGTCCAGCGCGGTCTCGTCTTCGCCGCTCAGCCAGCGGACGACGCCGCGGGTCCAGCACGTGATGATCCGGGCGTCGATGCCCAGCGGGGACAGGCGCGCGAGGCCGGCCAGCTCGTCGGCCGCCGCCTGCGCGTGCCGCGCCGCCCGCGGGTGGTCGCCGCGCTGCAGGAGCATCAAACCGAGCAGGGCGAGCGTGTGCGCGTGGGCTTCGGTGTTCTCCGGCTGTTTCGCCGACGCGGTCAGCAGGTCGTAGGCCCGCGAGGTATGGCCGGCGGACCAGTGGGCCAGCGCGAGCAGCGTGCTCAGCAGGCCGTCCCCGCCCTCGGCCGTCTCCTGCGCCGCCGCCAGGCCCTGCTCCAGCAGTTCGATCGGGTCGCTGCCGAGGTCGCGCCCCAGGAAGTGCCAGAACGAGATGGCCAGCTGCCAGGCGTAGTTGCTGTGGCCCTCGACGGCGGCACAGCGGGTCGCGGCCAGGAGGTTGCCGCGCTCGGCCATCAGCCAGGCGTGCGCCGTCCCGGCGTCCGGGCCGCCGGCCTCGAACCGGGCCGCCGCGTCGGTGATGGCGCTCAGGTAGTGCTCGAGCATCCTTTCGACCGGCCGGGGGTCGTCGGACAGCCCGCGGGCGTACTGCCGCACCAGGTCGTGCTGGCGGTACCGGCCCGGCACGGCCTCCTCGGCCAGGTGGACGTCGACCAGCCGCTGCAGCGCGTCGTCGGCCGGGCCCACCGGCGTACCGGTCATCGCCGCGAGGACCGCGGTGTCGGCGTCCGCGCCGGGGTGCCGGGCCAGGGCGTAGAAGAGCTGCTGGTCACCGGGTGACAGGTGCTCGTGGGACAGGCTGAAAGCCGGCGCCACCTCGCGGTCGGCGAACAGCTTCGGCAGCTGCCGCCGCGCGTCGGCCAGCTGCGCGGACAGGTACGCGATCGGCCAGGCCGGGCGGTGCGCGAGCCGGGCCCCGGACAACCGCAGCGCGAGCGGCAGGCCGGCGCACAGGCGGACGATGCCGGCCACGGCCTCGGGCTCGGCGGCCGCCCGGTCGGCGCCCACCAGCCGCGCGAAGAACGCCGTGGCTTCCTCCTCCGGCAGAACGGCCAGGGACACCGGCCGGGCCCCGGCGAGGTCCGGCAGCCGGGCCCGGCTCGTCACGATCACCAGGCTCGGACCGGCGGGCAGCAGCGCCGCCACCTGCGTCTCGTCCACGGCGTTGTCGAACACGACCAGCAGCCGCAGCGCCGCGGTCTTCGCCCGCCACTGCGCCTTGGCGTCCCCGGTCGCCGCGATGCCGAGCTGCCCCAGCAGCACTTCCAGCGCCTCGTCCGCGGTCAGCGGCGTCTTCCCCGCGCTGTGGCCCTGCAGGTCGACGAAGAGGGCGCCGTCGGGAAACCGGCCGGCCAGCAGGTGACCGGCGTGGACGGCGAACGCGGTCTTGCCGACCCCGGCCATCCCGTCGACGGAGTAGACGGCGGCCCGGTCGTCGACGGCGGCGACCAGCCGGGCGAGTTCGCCGTCCCGGCCGGTGAAGTCCGGGAGGTCGCGGGGCAGGCAGGTGCGGCGGACCGGGTCTTCGGGTCGCGCGGGCGGGCTGTCCGGGGGCGGCGGTTCGCGGTCCCGCCCCAGCAGCTGCCGGTGGGTGTCCTTGAGCGCGGCGGTCGGATCGATGCCCAGCTCCCCGGTCAGTCGCGTGTGGACCTCCCGGTAGTGCTGGAGGGCGTCGGCCGTGCGCCCGGCCCGGTGCAGGGCCGTCATGTACTGGCGCGCGATGCGCTCGTCGTACGGGTGCGCGGCGGCCAGGCCGGCGAGCCCGGCGACGAGCCCGGTGCCCTCGCCCAGCCGCAGCCGCGCCTCGGCCAGGTCGAGCTGGGCCGCCAGCCGGGCCCGCTCCAGCCGGTCGCGTTCGGCGTCGGCCCACTCCCCGGCCAGCCCGGTCAGCGCCGGGCCGTGCCACCACGCCAGCGCCTCGGCCAAGGTGGACGCCACCCGCGCGTCGTCGCCCTCCGCGCCGGCCTGCGCGCAGAGGTCCTGGAACCGGTACAGGTCGACCGGGAGCGGTGTGGCGTCCGCGATCAGGGCGTATCCGCCCGATCGCCGCACGACGGCCACTCCGCGCACCGCGCTCAGGGCCCGTCGCAGCCGGGAGATGTAGCTGTGCACGGTTTCGCGGCCGCGCAACGGCACGGCGGTCCCCCACACCCGCTCGGCGAGCCGGTCGATCGGCACGACGCGGCCGCGTTCGACCACCAGCGCGGCCAGCACACAACGCTGTTTCGGGTGCCCCAGGTCCACCGGCGCGCCGTCGACGGACGCGGCCACCTCCCCCAGCAACCGCAGCACCGCACCCACCTCCCGAGAGTCACGGAAACCGGGCACAGCGTATACGCTCAGTCAGCCGCCCGATACCGCCTGCCCAGGGGTTGTCCCGCCGATCGGCCCGTATAGGACTTCCCTATGGCGCCTGCTGACATTTCGTCTTTGCGCCTCGTCCTTTTCCGGACCTACCGTGAAATACACGAACACGGAATCGAAAGGACCGGTGGCATGACCACGATCGGAAACGTCCCGGAAATCCGCGGAATCGCGGGAAAACGGGCCTTGGTCACGGGTGGTTCCCGCGGCATCGGCGCGGCCGTCGTGCGGCGGCTCCTGGACGCGGGCGCCGAGGTGCTCACGACCGCGCGGTCGGCGACGAGCACCGTGCCGGAAGGAGCTTCCTTCGTGGAGGCCGACGTCCGGACCCGGGCCGGCGCGGAAGCGCTCGCCGCGGCCGCGGAGCAGGTGCTCGGCGGGGTGGACGTCCTGGTCCACAACGCGGGCGGGGCGCGACCGTACGCCGATTCCTCGGCCATTCCGGACGAGGGGTGGCAGGACGCGCTGGCGCTGAACTACCTGGCGTCCGTACGGCTGGATTCGTTGCTGGTACCGGGCATGCGGGAACGAGGGTCGGGAACGGTCGTGCACATTTCCTCGGCCGCGGTCCTCACCCCGATCGGACCATTCCTGCACTACACGGCCGCGAAGGCGGCACTGGAGAACTACAGCCGGGGGCTGGCCTTGGAACTGGCCCCGCTCGGCGTCCGCGTCAACGCCGTGTCCCCGGGCCGGACCGCCACGCCCGGCGGTGAGACGACACGCGAGCAGTGGGCGAGCCTGGGTGTGGCGCCGGGAGAGACCAACGCCGAGGACACCACACCGCTGGGGCGGGACGGCCGGCCCGAGGACATCGCCGACGCCGTGTTGTTCCTCGTGTCCGACCGGGCGAGCTGGCTGACCGGGCGGAACCTCATCGTGGACGGCGGGGAATTCCCCATGGGGTGACGCCGAAAGCCCTCAGGACACCGGCGCGGGGGAACCGGACCAGGTCTCCTGGCGCAGGAGTTCGAGCAGGGCCGTCTCCGCCGGGCCCGGACCCTGGCGGAGCACGGCGATGACGGGCTGGGACACGGCCGGGCACACCGGGCGGACGAGGTGCCCGTGGCCGCCGGGCACCGCGGACGCCGGCACGAGCGTCACCCCCAGCCCGTCGGCGGCCCAGCGCACGGCCGTCGCCGTCTGGGACACGCGGGCGACCGTGTCCGGCGTCAAGTCGTTGTCCCGCAGCACGTTCAGCAGCACGGCGTCGAGCGCGCTGTCGCGGTCGAACCGGACCCACGGCTCCCCCGCCAGCTCCGCCAGCCCGACCCGGTCCGCGGCGAGCAGCGGGTGCCCGGCGCCCAGCACCACGACGAACTCCTCGTCGCCGAGGTGGTGGGCGTCGTCGGGGGTCTGCTCGCACGCCGCCATCAGGGCGAGGTCCAGCACGCCCCGGCGGCCGAGCCGGTCCAGCTCGGCGGAGCTCGGTTCCTCGAGGACGGTGACCTCCAGCCGCGGGAAGCGGCGGCGCAGCGCACCCAGCGCGCCCGGCAGCTGGCGGGTGCCGAAGCCCATCTGCACCGCGACCGTCAGCTCGCCCACCAGCTCGTCGGCGCCGGCCCGCGCCGTCGCCCGCGCCCGCCGCGACGCGCGCACCGCGACCGCCGCCTCCCGCAGGAACGCGCGGCCGACCACGGTGGGCACCAGGCCGGTCGGCGTGCGGGCGAACAACTGCACGCCGAGCTCCCGCTCGAGGCCGCGGATCTGCTGGGACACCGAAGGCTGGGCGACGCGCAACCGCTCCGCCGCCGCCGTCACCGAACCCTCTTCGGCCACGGCCAGGGCGTACTCGTACTGGCGGAGGCTCATCGGGCGCTCGCGGCGAACGTCCGGATGTAGGCCAGCGCGGCGTTCATCGACGCCTCGAGCGGCCGCACGTCGAGCATCGTCTGCGAGAGCAGGACGCCGCCTTGCAGGGCGGCCAGCAGCGAGAACGCGAGTTCGTCGAGGTCGGCGTCGGCCCGCAGCTCCCCGCGGTCGCGCATGGCTCGCAGTCCCTCCAGCAGAAGGTCCTTCCAGCGGAGGAAGCCGTCGGCCAGGTCGGTCCGGGACTCCTCGTCGCTGACGCTCAGTTCGCCGGCCAGCGAGCCCAGGTCGCAGTCGCTGCGGCAGTCGTTCTCCCGCAGTCGTTCGATCCCGGCGTCGGCCCAGGCCCGCAGCGCCTCGAAGCTGTCGAGTGCCGAGATCCGCGGCAGGCCCGAGTCCGCTTGCCGGGTGATGACGGCCCGGATCAGCGCCTGCTTGCCGTCGAAGTAGTGGTACAGCTGCGAACCGCTCACGCCGGCCGCGGCCCGCACGTCCTCGATCCCGGTGCCGGCCACGCCGTGGCGGGCGATGAGCTCGGTCGCGGCTTCGATGATGCGGTCCCTGGTGGCGCGGCCCTTCGGAGTCAGGCGACGCGGTTTCGGCGCTTCGGTCACAGCGTCAGCCTACCGCAGGACTGGGTTGCGCAATCCAGAAACCGCCCCTACTGTTCTGGACAGAACAACCCAGAAAGTGAGGCCGACCCCATGTCCCCCACCCGCACCGCCCTCGTGACCGGCGCCACCGCCGGCATCGGCCGGGCCGTCGCGCTCGAACTCGCCGCCCACGGCGTCGACGTGATCGCCCACGGCCGCGACCCCGAGCGAGGAGCCCAGCTCGTCGAGGAGATCACCGCGGAAGGCGGCACCGCGCGCTTCGTCGGCGCGGACCTGACCGATCCCGACGAGGTCGTCGCGCTCGCCGCGGAAGCCGGTGACGTGGACATCCTGATCAACAACGCCGGCAGCTACACGTTCACCAGCACGCCGGACACGACCGCGGACAGCTTCGACCGGCAGTTCGCGCTCAACACCCGCGCGCCGTTCCTGCTGGTCGGCGCGCTCGCGCCGGCCATGGCCGAGCGGGGGCACGGCACGATCGTCAACATCACCTCGACCGCGGCGACCTCGCCGGCGCCGATCGGCGGCGCGTACGGCGCGTCCAAAGCCGCCGTCGAGCTGCTGACCCGCTCGTGGGCCACGGAGTTCGGCGGCCGCGGCGTCCGGGTCAACGGCGTCTCCCCCGGCCCGGTCCGCACCGCGGGCACCACCGCCATGCTCGGTGCGAACGTCGACGTCCTGGGCCGGGCCAATCTCCGCGAGCGCATCGGCGAACCCGAAGAGATCGCCCGGGTCGTCCGGTTCCTCGTCGACGCCGAGAGCAGTTACATCAACGGCACCGTCGTCGTCGCCAACGGCGGCGAGCCGAGCGGACTGCCCGCATGAGCACCTACGAGTGGCTGCCCGACGGCTTCGCCGTCCGCACCGCCGACACCAACGGCGTCCGGCTCTCGGCCGCGGTGGGCGGCCGTGGTCCGCTGCTGGTCCTGCTGCACGGCTGGCCCCAGACCGGGCGCGCCTGGGCCAGGGTCATGCCCGCCCTCGCCGAACACCACACCGTAGTCGTCCCCGACCTGCGCGGCACCGGAGCCAGCGAGCGGCCCGCCGACGGCTACTCGAAGGTCAACCAGGCAGACGACATGCGCGGCCTGCTCACCGCGCTCGGCCTGTCCGGACCCGTGGTGGTCGCCGGGCACGACATCGGCAGCATGATCGCCTTCGCCTGGGCGCTGCACCGGCCTGCCGACGTCGCCGCGGTCGTCCTGCTCGACGCCTTCCTGCCGGGGGTCGACCTCGAGGAGTCGATGAACGTCGTGACCGGCGGCTCGTGGCACTTCGGGTTCTTCATGGCGCCGGAATTCCCCGAAATGCTGCTCGACGGCCACGAGCGTGAATTCATCGAAGCGACCTTCACCGCCCGGAGCACGCCGTCGACGTTCACCGCCGAGGAACTCTCGTTCTACGCCCGGTCCTACGGCGGCCGCGATCGCCTTCGCGGCGGCTTCGAGCACTACCGCACCCTGCTGAAAGACGGCGAAGAGAACCGGAAGGCGCTGGCCGAGGGCGGGCTGAGCGTGCCGGTGCTGTCGATCGGCGGCCGGGATTCCGTGGGTGGCCAGACGACCGGGGCCCTGCGCCCCCACGCCACGGATCTCACCGGCCTCATCGCCCCCACCGGCCATTTTGTCGCCGAGGAAGCGCCGGAATGGTTCGTCCGCACCCTCGCGGAGGCCGGGTGGTGAAGATCCTGGTCATCGGGCGCAACGGGGTTCATCGGCGGGATCGCGCGGGACCTCGCCGGCCGAACGCCTGAGGGGCCACGGCATCACGCCGGTGCGCGGGGACCTGGACGGCGGCCGCGCCGAGGACGCGCTCGCCGGCTCCGAAACGAGCTTCTTGTTCGTCTCCGGCAGTGGCGTGCTCCTCCAGCGCACCGGCGGCGCCTGGAGTGAAGACAGTTTCGCCGAGGACGACCCGTTCACGGTGGAACCCCCGGCCGCGCGCCGGCCGGCCGTCGAGGAGCCGGCGCGGGCCGCGGCCGGCCGGGACGTGCGCGCGATCGTCCTGCGGCCCGGCATGGTCCGGGGGCCGGGCGAACACGGCCACCTGGCGCTGATCCGCAGGTCGGTGGACCGCACCGGCGCCGCGTGTTCCGTCGGCGAAGGCCTCAGCACCTACTCCCACGTGCACCTGGACGACGTCGCGCGGCTCGCCGGGCTCGCGCTGGCCCGGGGCACCGCCGGCGCCCTGGACCACGCGGTCGCGGGCGAGACGCCGACCCGGTGGATCGCCGAAGCCGTGGCCCGGGAACGGGGCTGCGCCACGCGCAGCCTCACCCCGGCCGAGGCCACGACCGTGTGGGGTGCTTCGACGCGCTGATCCTCGCCGCGCCGAGCCGGTGCCGCGCCCCGCGGACCCGCCGGTAACCGGGCTTCGCACCCACGCGGACCGACCTGCTGGGCGACGTCGGCGGACCGCCGTCCGGCCGTGCCGATGCACGCCCGTCCGCAGCCGCCGGAAGCACCGCACCTCGTTGAGGGGCAAGGGAAGCTCGTACATCCGTCAGGTGACGGATGTCTACCGCGGCCCCGACGCGAAGCATTGCTATACGGGGCCCCACGCTCCGACCTCGATACCGAGGAGGAGCGATGTATCGTGCTACCGCCGTATCCACCGCGATGATCTTCGTACTGGCCCTCAACCTGCGCCCGGCCGTCACGAGCCTGGGCGCCGCCCTGCCGGACATCCCGGCTGCCGGAAGCCTGGTCGCCGCCGTGCTCGTGGCCCTGCCCCTGTGGGCGATCGGCCTCGGCGGCTGGGCGACGCCCTGGCTGTGCGGCCGCGCCGGAACCCACCGGACCGTCACCTTCTCCCTGCTCGGGCTGGCCGGGGCGTTGCTCGGGCGGGTCCTCGGCGGCCCGATCCCGCTGCTGGTCGGGACGGCGCTGGCGTGCCTGTCCATCGCCGTGCTCGGCACCGTGCTACCGCTGCTGGCCAAGGGATCCGCGGCCTACCCGCTCGGGCTCGGGCTGGGCAGCACGGCCGGCGCGCTCGTCACGCCCGTCGCCGTGCTGTCGTCGTCGTGGCGGGTCGGCCTGGGCCTGTGGGCGTTCACGGCCCTGCTCGCCCACCAGGCGTGGCGGCGCGCCCCCGGCGAATTCCTGCCCCCGCGGCCGGCCTCCGGCCGGGTCCGGGCCTCCGCGTTGACCCTCCACTTCGGACTCATCTCGACCGTCACCTTCCTGGTCATGGGCTGGCTACCCGGGATCCTGCGCGACGCGGGCGTCCCCCCGGCCACCGCGGGCGCCTGCCTCGCGCTGTCGATGGCCATGGGACTGCCGATGATGTGGCTCGTGCCCGGCTGGACCCGCAGGTGGCGCAACCAGACCCTCCTCGTGCTCGCGCTGGCCACGCCCAACGCCATCGGCGTCGCCGGCCTGCTCCTCGCCCCGGCGGCCGCGCCCTGGCTGTGGGCCGCGACCACCGGCATGGGCATGGGGTCGCTCGCCTTCGTCCTGACCACGATCTCGTTGCGCAGCAAGGACAGCTCGCTCTCGCTGTCGGCCGTGGTCCAGGGCGTGGGGTACGTCATCGCCGGCTTCGGCGTGCTGGCGTGCGGGTGGCTGCACACGCACACGGGCGGCTGGCGGACACCCTTGATGCTGGTGCTGGCGATCCTGATCGGCCAGGTGATCAGCGGGCACTTCACGGTGATGCCCCGGCGGCCGGCCCCGGAGCCGCTCAGCGAGCCCCAGCCGGACGCACCGGAGATCGCTCTCGTCACCCGATCCATCAAGGACGCTCGACGTCACCGGACTTATTCCCTTCTCCCGCAACAAAAACGCGCCCTGGTGGTCTTCACCCGTTCCGGCGATGACATTCGCTCAGACGTTCGATAACGTAGTTCGGGTGACAGCAGCCACCCTCACTCCCGCCGATCGGCCGGGCATCCTCGGCCCGATCGTGGCGACCGTGTTCCGGTGGGTGCGCCGGCGATTCCGGCGCACCTGCCGCCCGGCGTCAGCCCGACGCCGACCGGTGGCGGGCGGCTTCGCGGGCGATGTCGATGCGCGAATGCACGGCAAGCTTGGTCAGGATGTGCGAGACGTGCGTGCCGACCGTGCGCGGGGACAGGTACAGGCGGGCCGCGATCTGCGGGTTCGACAGGCCTTCCACGACCAGCGCGGCGATCTTGCCCTCGGTCGGGGTGAGGCTGTCCCAGCCGTGCGTGATCTGGCGGTGCTTCACCGTCGGGCCGCGCCGGATGCCGAACGCCCGGAACCGCGCGCGCAGCCTGGCCACATCCCAGTGCGCGCCGAGCTCGGCGTAGAGGTCGAGGGCGTGGGTGAAGGCGGCCCGCGCCGAGCCGCGGTCGTCGGACCGGGTTTCGGCGAAGGCGATCGCGGCGGCTTCCAGCGCCTTGGCCCGCGAGAGCGGGCGGCCCGCGTCGCGGTAGCCGTCGGCGGCGCGCAGCAGTGTCGCCGCGTCCAGCTCGAGCAGGCCGTGGCAGTACGAGGCCAGCGCGAGGCGGTGCGGCACGGTGGAGCCGGCGGCGATCTTGCGGACCCGGGCGTCGATCTCCTCCGCGGTGGGCCGGTCGCCGGTCGCCGCGGCCAGCCGGGCGGCGTCGCCGAGCAGGTCCTCGCCCTCGTCTTCACCGGTCAGCGCGTCGGTGAGCGCGGCGAGCGCCCGGCCCGGCTGGCCGTCGTGCTCGAAGGCGAGGCTGCGGGCCCGGGCCAGGGATTCCACGACCCGGCCGCCGATGCGTTCCGAATACGGCGCCGCGACGTCGAGGTGCTTGCGGGCCGCGGGGCCGTCGCCGCGGTGGAAGTGGATGATCGCGGCGACCCCGTGGTCGCAGCACGCCACGCTCGGGTCCTTGAGGTCGTCCGGGACGACGTCCACCTCGGCCAGCGCGTCGTCCCAGCGGCCGGTCCCCAGCAGCAGCTGGCCGAGCGCGCTCTGGGCCTGGGTCAGCCGCACGACACTGCCGGTCCGGTCGGCCAGTTCGCGGGCGCGCGTGGCGGCGGCGAGCGCGTCGGTGTACCGGTCGAGCGCCCCGAAGGTGACCGACTGGTTGATGCGCAGCAGCAGGCCGAGGTCGGTCAGCGCGGGATCACCCTGCGCCTTGGCCATCGCGCGCTCGAACAGCGGCAGCGCCGCGGTCCACTCGCCCCGCATCATCGCCACCAGGCTCAGCACGTGCAACGCCCACCCGGTGGCCCAGCGGTCCTCGACCTGGCCGGCCTCCTCCAGTACCTGGGTGGCGACCCGGCGCGCGGTGTCGACCTGGCCGAGGTCACGGTGCGTGCGCGCGACGAGCACCAGCAACCGGGCCCGGTGCCGGGGCTGCAGGCCCGGCCGGGCCACCGCGTCGTTCAGCGCCGCGAGGGACTCGGCGGAGCGGCCGGTCATCCCGCGGCACTGGGTGACCGTCGTGTGCAGGTCGACGAGCAGGTCGGGGTCGTCGAGGTGCTCCAGGGCGCGGCACGCGATCCGTTCGGCCTGGCCGAAGTTGCCCAGGCGGTAGTGCGCGTCGGCCAGCCGGCAGGTCAGCGCGGCGGTCACGGTGTCACCGGGCCGCGCGTCCCGCACCGCGCGGCGCAGGAGCGCGACGGCGACCGCGGGCGCCTGGCCGATCAACGGCGCGGCCACCTCCAGCAGCCACTGCACGGCCCAGGCCGGGACCGGCACCCGGCTGTCCGTTGTGGACACCATCGGCAGCAGGTGCAGCGCGACCCGCTCGACCGGCGCGCCCGCCTCGGCCAGGGACTGAGCGGCGCCCTGGTGCCAGGCGATCCGGACCGCGATCGGCATCTCGTCGTACAAGGCCTTGCGGATCAACGGGTGCCGGAACGCCAGGTCGTCCCCGGCCGCCACCAGCACTCCGGCGGTCCGGGCCTCGTCCAGGGCGGGCAGCAGGGCGGGGAGCGGGGTGCCGGTCACGGTCACGAGGTCCGCGACCGAGAAGCCGACCCCGAGCAACGCCGCGGCGCGCAGCACCTCCCGCGCCGGTTCCGGCAGGAAGCCCAGCCGGTCCGCGATCGCCTCGGGCAAGGAGTCCGGCGTGTCCCCCTCGGACAGCTGGGCGACACCCGCGTCGTCGACGTCCAGGCACGAGCTCCGGGTCAGGGCGTCGACCAGTTCGGTGAGGTACAACGGGTTCCCGGCGGCGCCGTCGGCCAGCCGCTCCAGCTCGGCACCCGGTCTGCCGCCGGCCAGCGCGGTCACCAGCTCGATCACCGCCGGTTCGGCCAGCCGGGCCAGCCGCACTCGCTCGGCCGGCCCGACGATCCGGAACAGGGAACGCAGGTCGTCGCGGCGCGGCACCGGGCGCAGCACGCCGATCAGGAGCAGCGGGAGCTGCCGCACCGAGCGGGCGAGCCGGCTCCACACGGCCACCGTCGTGCGGTCGGCCCACTGCAGGTCGTCCACGACCAGCACGGCCGGTCCGTCCAGGCAGAGCTCGTCCACCAGCGCCAGCAGCTGCTCGGCGGCCGCGGCGGCGAGGTCGGCGCCCTTGCCCGCGACAGCTCGGCCGTGCAGCAGCCCGGAGATGGCACCACGACGGGAATCCTTCGTGGACGGCGTGATTTGCAACGCATCCAGTAGCGGCAGCAGCGGCAGAGCCTGCCCCAGCTCGTCGCCGGCTCCCCAATAGACCTGGCAGCCGACCCCGGTGGCGGCGGCGCAGCCGGCCCGGACCAGCGCGGACTTGCCGATGCCGGGTTCGCCGTCCACCAGCACGGCGCGACCCCGGCCCGCGACCACGTCATGCACCCAGCCGACCAGCCGGGACAGCTCACTGTCGCGGCCGACCAGCAGCTCGGCACCATCCGTGAGCGGTCGCACAGGGGTGATAGTAGGAGGGAAACTGTTACCCAACAAGATGTACACTGTCGTTGTCCGTAACGTCGAGCGGGGCTGCCGACCCTTCCGCACGGAAAATAACAATTCGGCAATTGCCCGGCTTTGCGGTTCAGCACGATTCCGCCACCTGCCGTTGGGGGGTCATTCACCGTCGGTTGACCACCGATTGCCCCGGCACTGCGATGGTCCTCCGAGACCCAAACCGTCCGTCACGTAACAATTGACCACCGGAGGAATCGATGCGGGTTCACCGTGCGGTCGCCGTCGGCGCCGCAATCGCCCTGAACGTTTTCGCAGTGGCCGTCCTGGGTACCCCCACCTCGGTTGCCGCCCGTGACGAGAGCACGACGGCATCCTCCGTCCGGACGATCAGTCCGGATGAAATGGGGTACAACCGCGTGTCGACCGACGAAATGGGTTACAACTAGGCCCCCCGGCGCCACGGCCGCAGCCGGATCAATTCCCGGCTGCGGCCGTCGCATGTCCGCAGAACAGCCTGTTCGACGATTTCGACGTTTCTCCCGAGCTTCCGTCTCGATTGTCGCGCTCCCCGGACGGGTGAGCCACCGAACCGCGTGCTCGCCATCGGAGATCCTTACCCGGGCGCTCGGAAAATCGGCCGAGGCGATCAGCGGGCGCCACAGGAACGCCCTGTCACGGCGTTGCGCATTCCCCTCACGGCCATCCTCGATATTTGCGCAACGAATTGATTACGGAAACGTTCGGCCACCAGAGTGACCCGGCACCGTCACCGTTCGAAAACACCCGTCAGCCGGCCGCGCGCGAGGACGGGAGCGGCGATGGCGGGCAGCAGGGTGCGGGGCCGCGCCCGGTCCGGTCGCGTCGCGCCGTCCACCGGGGCGGCCAGCGCGAACAGCTGGAAGACGTAGTGGTGGGGCCCGTGGCCCTTGACCGGCGCGGGACCGTGGTAGCCGCGTCCGATGGTGGACCGCAGCACCCGGACCCCGGGTCCCGGCTCTTTCCCCGCCAGCGCACCGGCTTCCAGCTCTCCGGTGGCCGGATCGACCAGCGCGGCGCAGTGCACGGCGGGCTTGCCGACCGGGACGTCGACGTCCTCGACCACCACCAGGAGCTGGGCGGTGCCGGGCGGCAGCCCGGTCCAGGCCAGGTGGGGCGACCGGTCACCGCCGCGGACGTGCTTCGCGCAGTGCTCCAGCGGCATCGGAGCGCCGTCGTCGAAGTTCCGGCTGGTGAGCGTCAGCAGTTCGGGGCCCTGCAGGTTGGGCAGGTTCCACGCCAGGTGGATGTCCCCGGCCCGGCGGTTGCGCAGGAGCCGGCCGAGCAGGGTCATCGGGTCGCCTCGACCCGGCCGACGATCTCGGCGGTGGTGGCGGTTTCGCCGAGCTTGGGGAAGATGCCTTCGACGCTGTGCCGGTGCGCGTCGGCGTCGGGGTCGGTCATGGCGTCGGTGGCCAGCACGACGTGGTAGCCGTGGTCGGAGCCCGAGCGCGCGGTCGACTCGACTCCGGAGCTGGTCGAGATGCCGGCGAGCACGATCTGCGTGACACCCAGGTCCCGCAGCAGCGTGTCGAGGCCGGTGTCGTGGAAGGCGCTGCGCCGCCGCTTGGTGATCAGGTGGTCGGTCGGCTGGACGTCGAGCTCGTCGACGAGGTCGGCCCAGCCGGGCGGCGGTGTGGCGGGGGCCGCGGATCGTCCGGCGTCGGTGCGCCCCGGCGCGCGGCCGGTGACGTTGACCAGGACCACGGGCAGGCCGTGCCGCCGGAACTCCGTGGCCAGGCCGGCCGCTTGCTTGACGGCCGCGGTGACCGCGGGGTCGTGGTGAGCCGCGACGATGCCCTGCTGCAGGTCGATCACGACGAGCGCGGACGTGGGGTCGATCGTGGTCAGTGCCATGGTGCTTTCTCCGGTGGGGGTCGGTTTCCGGGTGCCGCGGAGCAGGGAAGCGATCGCGGCGAGGACCGCGAGAGCGGCGCCGAAAGCGAACACGATGACCAGGCCCGAGTGGAAGGGCCCGGAGATCAGGCTCGGGAAGAACTCGCGTCCGGTCAGGGTCTGCTGCTGGAGCGGGGTCAGGCCGGCGAGGGCGCCGCTGGGTTCGAGCAGGTGCCGGATCGGGTTGACGCCCAGCTGGGCGGCGGACAGCGACGAGACCGGCGGCAGCCCGCCGAGCTGGCCGGCGACACCGGCCGGGACGCCCTGCTGCCGCAGGCCGGCGGTGAGCGTGTGCGGGAGATTGCTCGCCAGTCCGGCGATCATCAGCGAGAAGAAGACGCCGATGGAGACCGCCGTGCCGGAGTTCTGGAAGGTGGCCCGCATGCCCGAGGCCACGCCGCGGAGGTCCGCGGGCACACTGCCCATGATCGACGAGGAGTTGGGAGAGGCGAACATGCCGCCGGCGATCCCGTTGAGCGCGATCAGCACCGCGAAGATCCCGTAGCCGAAGTCGATCGGCAGGAGCATCAGGCCCAGGAAGCTCGCGCCGAACAGCAGCGCCCCGCCGGTGGCCAGGCCCCGGGAGCCGAACCGGTCGGACAGGTAACCGGAAACCGGCCCGGCGGCGAGGAAACCGGCGGTCAGCGGCAGCATGAAGATGCCGGCCCACAGCGGTGTGCTCTCGTAGTCGTACCCGTGCAGGGGCAGCCAGATCCCCTGCAGCCAGATGATCAGCACGAACTGCAGGCCGCCGCGGCCGATCGAGATGGCCAGGCCCGCCAGGTTGCCGAAGGTGAAGGCGCGCAAGCGGAAAAGGCTCAGCTGGATCATCGGCGCGGCGACGCGGTTCTCGATCGCGACGAAGGCCGCCAGCAGGACCAGTCCCCCGGCGATCAGCCACTGGACCAGCGGGTTGGTCCAGCCCATGGTGTGCCCGCCGTAGGGCTGCAGCCCGAACGTGATCGCGATCAGGACGGCGCTCAGGCCGACCGCGAAGGTGACGTTGCCCCACCAGTCGATCCGCCCGCCGCCGCGTTTTCCGGTCTCGCGCAGGGTGCGGTAGGCCCACACCGTGAAAAACACGCCGACCGGCACGTTCACCCAGAACACCGCCCGCCAGTCCCAGGCCGCGAGCAGGCCGCCGGCGACCAGGCCGATGAACATCCCGCCCAGCCCGGCCACCTGGTTGACGCCCAGCGCGAAACCGCGCTGTTCCTGGGGGAAGGCGTCGGTCAGGATCGCGGCGGAGTTCGCGGTCAGCATCGAGCCGCCGACGGCTTGCAGCACCCTCCAGGCGATCAGCCACAGAGCGCCGTTGCCGCCGTCGAAGGGGTCGAAGGACAACAGGATCGAGGCGACGGTGAAGACCGCGAAGCCGGCGTTGTAGATCCGGACCCGGCCGAACATGTCGCCCAGCCGGCCGACGGTGACCACCAGGACGGCTTGGACCAGCCGGTATCCCATGATCATCCACAGCAGGTACGCGATGTTGCCCGGGGCCAGAGGATCCAGGTGCACGCCGGTGAAGATCGCCGGCAGGGCGATCAGCACGATGGATCCGTCGAGCGCGGACATGAAGACCGCGGCGGTCGTGTTGGTCAGCGCCGTCCACTTGTACCGATCGGCGCGCGGTTCGGTCATCGGCTCACCCCCCTGTCCTTCCCGCGGCCTCAGAGGTGCTGGGCCAGCCGCTCCAGCAGCGGCGCGACCGCCGCGAGCCGGTCCAGTTCCACGGGGGTGAACGCGCCGCCGGTCAGGGCCTGGGCGATGAGTTCGGCCCGCGCGTTCCGCTTGTTCTTCAGTGCCTGCCGGCCGGCGTCGGTGACCATCAGCACCGCGCGCCGCCCGTCGTCGGGATCCGGCCGGCGTTCGACCAGGCCGCGGTCCCGCAACGCGCTGAGCGTCGCCCCCATCGCCTGCGCGGTGATCTGCACTTCCCGGGCGAGCGCCGAGGAAGTCGTGGGGCCGGAGCGGTCCAGCAGCGACAGCGCGGTCCGCTCGGGCATCGTGAGCCCGCCCTCGGTGGGTATCTGCCGCACTCGCCGCACCAGCACGCTGACGCTCGCCAGCAGGCCTGCGGCGACCTCGCTCGGATCCGGATCATCGGTCATGTACTAAAGCTACCTTATCAATCTGCCTTAGTAATTTTCGGACGCGCTTACCGCCGGTCGAGCCGCTCGGCGATCACGTCCGGCCGGCCAGGTACCCGGCCGACGTCAGCCGGCGTCCGCCTGGGGCTCGTCCGGGACGACGACCAGGCTGACGACCCGGCGGACGCGGCCTTCCCTGGGGTTTTCGAACCGCGAGACGACCGCCTTCTCGATCTCCTCGACCATCACCTCGAACTCTTCCTCCGTCAGCCACACCGCCGCCTGGCGGTAGACGACGCCGTCCGCGTGCGGGTCGGCGTTCTCGTGGGCGAGGTAGCGGTCGAAGTCGCCCAGCAGCGATGCCGCGAACGTCGTGTACGACCGCAGGTGGTCCTCCTTCGACATCGCCGCGCGCGCCGCGGGGCCGACCACCGCTTCTTCCTTGCGCACCCGGTAGCTGCGCTCGATCGTGCCGCGCACCCGCCGCTCCTGCGCCACCTCCAGCACGCCGGCCTCGGCCAGCACCGCGATCTGCCGGTACATCGTGGCCGGCGCCACGTCGGAGATGCGCTCACGCAGTTGCGCGGTGGTCAGCGGATCGGCGTCGAACAGCGCTTGCAGGATGCGCATCCGGACGGGGTGCAGGAGGAGATCGGCGGTCGCCATGGACCAATGTTCTCACATACGATACTGTTCTCATAGTTGAGAACGTTTGCACGATCGAGAATGATGGGGGACGACTTATGCCGGACGTCGACATGGCGGTCACCGCGGACGACAGACTGCGCCTGGCCGGCACGCTGACCCTGCCCGCGGGCGCCGGGCCGCACCCGGCTGTCCTGCTGCTGCACGGATCCGGCCGGCTGGACCGCGACGCCAACACCGGCCGGGTCCGCACGGGGTACGGACCGCCGCTGGCCGCCGCCCTCGCGGACGCGGGGATCGCCTCGTTGCGCTATGACCGGCGCGGTGTCGGCGCCACTCCCGGCGACTGGCGCGCGACCGGCTTCACCGACAACCGCCGCGACGCGGCCGCCGCCGTACGTGCCCTGGCCGCCCGGCCCGGCATCCGGGCGGACGCCGTCGGCGTGGTCGGGCACAGCGAAGGCGCCGTCCACGCCATGACCCTCGGCGCGCACGCGGACGTCGCGGCGGTGGTGCTGCTGGCCGGGTTCGCCCGCCTCGGCGAGGACGCCCTGCGGCGGCAGGCCGGGATGATCGTCCGCGACCTCCCCGCGTTCGCACGCCCGATGGTGCGGGCCTTGGGCGAGCGGCAGCTGGCCCGGATCAAGAAGTCGGACGCGGACGTCACGCGCGTCGCCGGCGTACCGGTGAACGCCCGGTGGACACGAGAACTGCTCGCCCACGACCCGCGCCCGGACCTCGCGGGCATCCGGGTTCCCGTGCTCGCGATCACCGGCGGCAAGGACGTCCAGGTCGACGCCGCGGACCTCGACGAGATCCGCCGGCTGGTGCCCGGCGAGGCCGAGGTCCACCGGATCGCCGACCTCACGCACCTGTTGCGCCGCGATCCCGGCCGCGCTTCGGTGCGGTCCTATCCCCGGCAGCTGCGCCGGCCGGTCGACTCCGACCTGCTCACCCAGGTGTCCGGCTGGCTCGCCCACCGGCTCCAGGCCTCCGCGCAAGCCTGAACCGAAACGCATTGTTCCCGGGCCCGATGCTGCCCATTTTCCCACGAAAGGCACTCGCGTGACCACCATTTCCCCGGTTCGGCAGAAAAGCGGGCTCACCCTTTTCTGGACCGTCAACTTCACGACGAGCTGGGCGTTCTGGCTCGTCGCGATCCTGCTCGGCGGACCGCCGACCGGCTCCCCCACCGTGATCCCCTACCTGCTGGGCGGCTTCGGCCCGGTGTTCGGCGCGATCGCGGTCCGGGTGCGTCGCGCCCGGCGCGGTGAACCCGCCCCGGACCACGCCGTGCGCTCCCGGCCGAGCGTGCGGTGGTTCTGGATCCTTCCGTTGCTGCTACTGGCATCCGCGACCGTGGTGGCCGCCGTGCTGCTCGCGGACGTCCTCGGCGGTCCCGCACTGAGCTTGACGGCGGGGCAGCACCTGATCACGACCGCCGGCGGGCCGGTCGCCTTCGTCATCAGCATGCTCATCGGCGGCCCGCTGGCCGAGGAGCCCGGCTGGCGTGGCACGGCTTATCCGCGCCTGCGCGCGTCGATGAGCCGCCTTCAGGCCGGCCTGCTGCTCGGTGTCGTGTGGGCGCTGTGGCACGTGCCATTGTTCTTCATTCCCGGCACGGTCCAGGCCTCTTTCGGACTGCTCGGCCTGAGCGGGCTGCTGTTCCTCCTCGGCGTCGTCCCGATGGGACTGCTGACCGTTTTCGCCTACGAACGCGGCGGTGTTCCGGCGTCGATCGCGGTCCATTTCGGCGTCAACACGACCGTCGCGCTGCTGACCGTCGACTCCCCCGTCACCCAAGCGATTGTCTTGGCGGTACAAGCGATTGTCGCGCTCGGACTGCTGAGCCGCGGTCCACGGCCGGCGCACGGCTGACGCGGCAGGAGCCCACCGGCGGTCGCCTCCGAAGGCGACCGCCGGCCTCTTGTCACCGGGGAGAACTTCTGCCTACCATGATCCCGGCACGTGAATTGAAACGATTCATTTCCGGGATCCGCGCCGGCCTGTCGACGACGAGAGGAACGCGATGTCTTCGCGCCTGATGACGGCTTCGCTGGCCCTGCTGACTTTCCTGGTCCTGGGGGTGGCGCCGGCCGGAGCGGTTCCCGCGATCGGCGACGTCCAGGCCGGCGGGCTGCGGGTCGAGCACCGGACCGACCCGCTCGGCGTCGACGTCGCCCGGCCGCGGTTCGGCTGGGCCCTGACCGCGAAGGACGGCGCGCGCCAGTCGGCGTACCGGATCGTGGTGTCCACCGAGCCCACCGGGCCGGCGAACGTGTGGGACAGCGGCGAGGTGCGGTCGTCCCAGTCGTTCGACGTCACCTACGCCGGCCGCGCCCTGAAGGCACGGACCCGCTACTTCTGGCGGGTCCAGGTCTGGGACGCCACCCGGCACGCCTCGCGCTGGAGCGAGCCGGCGTGGTTCGAGACGGCGTTCCTGGCGCCGGGCGAGTTCCAGGGTGACTGGATCGGCGCGCAGACGACCGCGACGCCGCCGTCGCTGACCGGCGCGAGCTGGATCTGGTACCCCGAAGGGAATCCGGCCGACTCCGCACCCGTCGGCACACGGTACTTCCGGCGCGCGTTCGACCTGCCCGCCGGCGATCGGATCACGTCGGCCCAGCTCGAGCTCACGGCCGACGACAGCTTCACCGTGTCCGTCAACGGACAGCAGGTCGCCGCCTCGCCGCACGTCGGCGACTCCTGGCGGACGGCGACCGTCGTCGACGTCTCCGCCGCGCTGCGTCCCGGCCGCAACGTGATCGCGGCCGAGGCGACCAACGCCCAGCCCGGGCCGGCCGGGTTCCTGGGCAAGCTCCGGGTGGAAAGCTCGGGTGCCCCCTTCGAACTCGTCACCGACGCGACCTGGAAGTCCGCGAACGCCGCCGCGACCGGCTGGCAGCAACCGGGCTTCGACGACGCGGCCTGGCCGCAGTCGCTGGTCGCCGCCGCGTACGGGTCCGGCCCGTGGGGCAGCTCGGTCTCCACTCCTCCCCCGCCGGAACCGTTGCTGCGCAACGAGTTCACCCTGGACAAGCCGATCAGGTCCGCTCGCGCGTACATCGCCGGTCTCGGCTACTACAAGCTCTACCTCAACGGCGCCCGGGTCGGCGACCACGAGCTCGACCCCGGGTTCACCGTCTACGACAAGACCGACCTGTACGCGACCTACGACGTCACCGCGGCCCTGCGCACGGGCGGCAACGCGGTGGGGGTGAGCCTCGGCCGCGGGTACTACGCGATGACGAACCCCGACGAGTGGGTGGCGTCCCCGTGGCACAGTGAGCCCAAGCTGAAGCTCGAGCTCGACGTCACCTACCAGGACGGCAGCACCCAGCGGGTGACCAGCGACCGCACCTGGAAGGTCGCCGACGGGCCCACCCGCACGGAATCGCTCTGGTTCGGCGAAACCTACGACGCGCGGCTGGAGCGGCCCGGCTGGACCACCACCGGGTTCGACACCACCGGCTGGCGGCCCGCACTGCCGGTGACCGGGCCCGCCGGGACGCTGCGCGCGGAGGCGTTCCCGCCCATCAAGGTGACCGACGACCTGCCGATCACCGCGGTCACCGCGCCGCGGGACGGTGTGCACGTCTACGACGTCGCCGGCCCGACCGCGGGCTGGGCGCGGGTCGGCCTGCGCGGGCCCGCCGGCGCCCAGGTGACGATCACCTACGGCGAGAAGCTGAACCCGGACGGCACGGTGGACAACGTCGGCGGGTTCGGCATGCAACTGCAGTCGTACACGTACATCCTCAAGGGCGACGGCCTGGAGAGCTACCGGCCCAGCTACAGCTACGCGGGCTTCCGCTACGTCCAGGTCGCCACGCCGGCGGGCGTCACCGTCGAGTCGGTCGACGCCGAGCGCGTCCACACCGCGGTCGACACCACCGGCGACTTCACCAGTTCCAGTCCGCTGCTCAACCGCTACGACGACGCCGAAGCGAACACGATCCTGAACAACCTGCACTCCGTCCCGACCGACACCCCGATGTACGAGAAGCGGCCCTACACCGCGGACGCGCACCTGTCCGCCGACTCCGCGATCGCCCACTTCGACATGCAGGACTTCTACGAGAACTGGATGCGCGAGCACCGCGACGACCAGAACCCGGACGGGTCGATCGGCCAGACCGTGCCCGCGACCGTGGGCGGCAAGCAGGTCAAGGACCCGGTCTGGTCGGCGAGTTTCGTCCTGATCACCTGGGATCTCTACTGGTACTACGGCGACACGCGCGCGCTCGCCGAGAACTACGACGCGATGAAGGCGTGGCTCACCTTCTTCGAGCAGGACATCGCGAAGACCGGGAACATCTACACCGGCTTCAGCTACGGCGACTGGCTCGCCCCCGGCGCCGCGAACCCGCCCGAGGGCACCCGGCTCGCCGGCACCGCCTACATCGACAAGACCGCCACCACCATGGCCAAGATCGCCCGCGCTCTCGGCCACGACGGTGACGCCCAGCATTTCGACGCCTTCGCGGGCACGGTCACGAAGGCGCTCAACACGACGTTCCTCGACAAGGCGTCCGGCGCCTACTACGACGACCGCGCGGCCGGCTACCGCCAGACGTCCAACCTGCTGCCGCTGAGCCTCGGCATCGTCCCCGCGGCGGATCGCCCGGCGGTGCTCGCGAACCTCGTCGGCGACATCAAGGCACGCGGCGTCCACCTGAACACCGGGGCGCTGGGCACGAAGCTCATCCTCCCGGCGCTCACCGACGCCGGTTTCGGCGATCTCGCCTACCAGGTGGCGACGAACCCGACGTATCCCGGCTGGGGCTACTGGTTCACGGGTCTCGGGGCGACGACGATGTGGGAGGAGTGGCCCGCCACCTCGCGCTCGCACGACCACGCCTTCCTCGGCACCGTCGACGACTGGCTCTACCAGCGCGTCGCCGGGATCGAACCCGCGGCGCCCGGCTACACGACGGTCAAGATCCAGCCCTACCCGGTCGGCGACCTCACGAACGCGTCCGCCCACGTCGAGTCCCCGCTCGGCCGGGTGAGCTCGGCCTGGACCCGCGACCACGGCCGTTTCACCCTGCACGCCGGCGTGCCCGCCGGAGCGACGGCCGAGATCTCGGTGCCCGCGCGCGACGTCCGCGCGGTCCAAGCGCCGCCGGGCGCCCGGTTCGAAGGCGCGAAGAACGGCTACGTCACCTTCCGGGTCGGCTCCGGCGACTTCGTTTTCCGCTCCACCACGTGAGAAGCGGCCGGTCCGGGCCGACCCCGAGCGGCGGCGGCACCCGGTCTGCCGCGGCAGATCCTCCGCGTACGTTAAGTCAGTCAGTTGCTTTGAAGTACGGAAGGGCCGGGCCCGCCGGCCGACCCGGCCATCGCCGGCATCGTCCGCCGGCTCCGATGGCCTCCAGGACGCTCCCCCGGTTTCCTCAGCACCCCCGCCCGGCGCCGACGGCGTCCGAGAGCCGTGCGTGGACCGGGACCCGTGTGTCGAGGGCGAACAGGCGCAGCACCCGGACGACCGGCAGCGACCTCGCCACGATGGCGATCCCGCGCCGTTCGGCCCGGGCGCGGGCCGCGGCGCCTTCCAGGACCCGGACGCCGGCGAGGCCCAGGACCGGCACCTCCGACAGGTCGATCACCGTCTTCGCGGGCAGGTCCCGCCAGAGGGCGCGCTGCAGCAGCCACGCCGTGCTCCCGTCGACGGTCCCGGACGCGGTGACGACCAGCACCCCGGCCCGCGCGAGGGTGTGGCGCACCAGCAGCCGCGGCCCGGCGGGCAAGCGTGGCGCGGGCACGTCCCAGCCGGAAGGACTTCCGCCGGAAGGTTGGGCAGGAATCATTGCGCGGTCTCCCGGAAGCAGGGCAAGAACCGTCTGCGCGGGGCCTGGGCGCCGACTTTGACTCAACGGTCACCGTAGTACTCGCGGCGCCGGGCAACAACGCTCACGGCGGACCGGGAGGCAGGTCGACCCGAGCGGCCGACACCGGTTCCCCCACTCGGCTGAAGTGGTGACAGTCAGTGGTTTTCGCGGCCCGGGGCTTCCGGAACCCGGGCCGCGCACCGTCCATTGAGGACCGACGGGTGGTGACGGAAGATCAAGCCCGCGCGGCACCTCTGCACCCGTCGTCCTCTGTGGACGATCGATCAGGAGAGCGTGACGGTGGCGCTCCACAGCCGGTCGTCGGTGGTGTGCGGGTAGGTGTAGGCCCCCGCGCAGCCCCAGCCCGACTGGCAGTTGTCGCCCAGCACCGTGGCGGTGCGCGGCCCGGTGACCGCGACGCCCTGGTAGCCGCTGGAGCCGAGCGTGTCACACGGGTGGACGCCGTAACCGCCGGAGCACCCGGTGGGCAGGTTGTCGTAGAAGCTGTGGGCGGTCGACCAGGTCGTGCCGCCGTCGTAGCTGAACGTGATCTTGTTGCGGGGCCGGCCGAAGACGAGCATCTGCACCCCCTGGTCCATGGTGTGCAGGACCGGGTTCACCCCGCGGACCGCGGTGTCGTCGGCGGCACCGGGCACCTTCAGCGCGTACGCCGCGCCCCAAGTCGCGGCGGCGAGGTCGGCCGCCGAGTTCACCGGAGCCGTGGTGACCCGGCCCAGCAGCCGGCTGTAGGCGTACCCGCCGGACGTCTCGTCGAGGCGGGTCACCATGAGCAGCCGGCCGTCGGCGCGCCGGGCGACCGTGGCCTCGGTGTAGTTGTACGTGCCGGACAGGAAGACGGTCGACGCGCGCTTCCACGCGGTGCCGTCGTGGTTACCCGAGAGCAGGTACGCCGCCGACAGGGTGCCCTGGTGCGCGGCGTAGAACGGCACCACCTGGCTCCCGTCCGGCAGCGTGAGCACACCCTGGAAGAGCCGGCCGGTGCCGGAGCTGATCGTGCCGCCGGTGAAGTCGAAGTAGGCGACGGACCGCTGCCAGCTGACGCCGCCGTCGGCCGAGGTCCACCGGACGGCGTAGCGCTTCCCCGCCGCGTCGACCCGGCCCAGTTCCTCGACCGCGACCAGATCGCCGTTGGTGGCGGTGAAGAGGTTGCCGACCTTCGCGAACTGCGCGTCCGCCGAGTCGAGCAGCGGCCCGCCTGTGCGGGCGTCGAGCGCGGCCTGCCACTTGCCCGCGGCGTCCTGGTACTCGATGCGCAGCTTCACCGCGGGGTCACCGTCGGCGCTGACCTGGAAGCTCCGGACGAACCGGTGCCGGACCACCCCGGCGGCGTCGGTCCAGGTGACGTACTGCAGGGACGGCATGGCCCGGTACTGCCGGTTCGGGTCCTGCGGCTCGACCACCACACTCCCGTAGGCCGGCTGCAACGCCGCGGCCGTGGTCGTCGCCGCCGTGCTCGTGGCGGCCGGACCGGCCCACGCGCCCGCGGTCACCAGCATCCCGAGCAGTGCGACCCGCACCCGTTTTCCCACGTCTTTTCCCCTCGTCGCCGGACATCCGGTAACCACACGCCCCACCGCGCCGGACGGTTTAGCCGGTCACCGGGGCACGGAGGAATTCGCGGATGGCCCGGACCACCTCACCCGGCGCCTGCTCGGCTTGGTGGTGCCCGGAGCGGATTTCCGCGCCGCGCAGCTCCCCGGCGATCCACGGGCGCCAGATCTCGAGGGGGTCGCCGTGGATGTCGATGTCGTCTTCGGTCGCGGCCAGCAGCAGGGTCGGGCACCGCACCTGCCGGCCGGCCGCGCGGTCGGCCTCCTCGTGGGCGCGGTCGACCCGCAGGCCGGCGCGGTAGTCCTCGCACATGCCGTGGACGACGGCGGGATCGCGCAGCGCCGTCCAGACGTCGGAGTGGTTGTCCTCGCCCATCTCGTACGGCAGCGGCGTCCGGTACCAGGCGCCGGGGTCGGCGTTGATGACCCGTTCGGCGGGTTTGGCGGTCTGGGCGAGGAACCACCAGTGCCACCACGAGCGGACGAAGTCCTCGTTGAGCCGTTCGAGGTGCTCGGTGATCGGCAGCCCGTCCATCACGACGAGCCGGTCGATGGTGCCCGGGTGGTCCATCGCGGCCCGGAAGGCCACGAGCGAACCGCGGTCGTGGCCGGCGATCGAGAACCGGTCGTGCCCGAGGTGCCGCATGAGGGCCACGATGTCGCCGGCCATCGCGCGCTTGGACGACTGCGTGTGCCCGGGCTCGTCCGGCGGCAGCGTGGACCGGCCGTACCCGCGCAGGTCGGGGCAGACGACGAAGTGGTCGGCGGCCAGTTCCGGGGCGACCCGGTGCCAGGTGGTGTGCGTCCGGGGGTGGCCGTGGACCAGCACCACCGGGGTGCCCGACCCGCCGTGGCGCACCCGCACCCGCACCGGCCCGACGTCGACGGTCTCCAGCGTGAAACCACTGAACACGCCTGCTCCTCTCGCGCGAAAGACAGCCCGCCCCCGGACCGCAGTCTCGGACTACCCCGGTTCGCCACGCCGTAACGGGCCGAACGCGGTGCACCGGGTGACGTTCACCGGACCTCCCGCTGCCGGTACGGCGTCAGGCGCACCGGGCCGACCAGCCCGTACGCCTGCCGCGACGCGATCGCGAACACCTCGGGACGGCTCACGCGGAGCCGGTTGTTGAGCGTGGTGGCGACCTCCACCTCGATGCTGTTGCGCCCGGACCGCAGCCACGGCCCGACGTCCACCACCGTGTCCAGCACGTCCGACGGCGGCAGCGCGGTGCCGTTCACCCGCACGCGGTAGGTGTCGAACACCTCCCCGAGGTCCAGGTACGCGCCCAGGTCCCGGTCCCACCGGCCCAGGTCGACGGTCGTGCGGTAACGACCCACACCGGAGACGTCCGCCAGCCCGGGGATCGACGGCCAGGCCGCGAGCGCCGTCAGCGAGAACTGCCGCTTCGGCTTGATCGTGGACGTCGGCGTCGCGCCCGGCTGCCAGTCCGCCACCTCCAAGTCCCAAGTGGACAGTGCGATCGGCACCGGCGGGGCGGGCACCACGGTGCGCGCGACACGTCCGGTCGACAACGTCGTCGAGTACGTGCCCGCGGCCGACGAGCGCACCACGAGCTTGCCGTCGAGGTACCGCACTTCGGGCGCGTCCGACGACACCGCGTACGGACCCCGGCCGGCGGCCAGGGCGATGATCACCGACTGCCCCGGGTTCAGCGACACCGACACCCGCACCTTGCCGCCGGAGCGGGTGAACACGCCGAGCCGTTCGGTCTCGCCGGTCCAGGCGTTGTAAACGACCGGCTGCGCGTCACGGTCCTGCGCGGTCAGCCAGACGTCCTGCGTGACGGCGGTGATCTTGCGGTTCTCCGCGTGCCGCGCGTTGCAGAGGTAGTAGTAGTCCGTGTCGCCGTCGACGCGGTGGACGCTCATCACGGTCGACGGGTCGTGCTCCACATCGCGCGTGACGCCCAGCTCGGCGAGCGCGGCCGGGATGCCCGTGGCGTCCGCGACGACGCGGACCGAAGCCTGCGCGAGCAACGCCGCGACCAGCGCGCGAAGCCGGTCGTTCTCCCCCGGCTGCGCGATGCCCTCGGCGTGGACATCGGTCCAGGCGCCGATGACGACCGTCGGCAGGCCCGCCCGCGCGAAATCCAGCAGACGCTGGGCCGCGCGGACGGACAGCGTGTGCTCGCTGCCGTGGAACTGGTCGCCGCCGAGGATCATCGCCTTGTACGCCGGGCCGTCGGGTGCCAGCCGGCCGTGCCGGACGACCGCGCTCGGCAGTTCCAGCACGGCCCCGCTGAGGAAGCCGTGGGTCCAGCCGGCCGGAATGCCGTCGTTGGTCGCCCAGGGCGCGCCGATGCCGGTGGAGGTCCAGCCCTTCTGCCGGAAGAAGGCGATGTCGACTTGTGGTTTTCCGGTGCGCAGCACCAGCTGGGTGCGGGCGAACCAGCCGGCGATGTCCGGCACGTGCCCCCACGTCGGCTGCCGCGGGCCCCACGCCTCGGCGTACCCGATGCCGTTGCCGTTGTACGGCGAGAACGCCGCGAAGCCCGGCCACTGCGCGCCGGGCGCCGTCGCGTAGGCGAAGCCGTGCAACACCGCCTGGTTGACGCCGCCCGCGAACACGCTGCCCATCGTCTGCAGCACCTTGTCCCAGGTGGTGTTGTACGCGCCGTTCGCGTACGCCGCGGACTCGCACGAGAGCAGCTTCCGCCCGCCCATGTCCCGCCCGGACGCGAGGACGCGGTAGTCGTCGAGGTTCTTGAACCCGAGCGACTCGCTCTCCGGCACGTCCAGCAGCGCCGCGCTGCGGATGGCGTCGGTCTGCAGGCCGTAGGGCTGGACGCGCAGCGTCATGCCGAGGCGGTGCGCGAAGTCGCGGACCGGGATCAGGTGGTTCTCGTGGTAGAGGTCCGAGAGCACCTGGTTGTAGTCGTCCCGCACGTGGTTGGACGTGTCCGAGTCGAACGCGAACGGGAACTTGCCCTTGTTCTGCACGACCACCGGCAGGTACGGCAGCAGGTCGTAGCCGGCCCGGCGACGGAATTCGGCGAGGAAGGACGGCGTCCAGATCGTCGCGTCGGTCTCGATCTCCAGGGAGTCCTCGAACAGGTCGCCGCCGACGTCCTGCAGCAGGCTCCGGATGGCGCGGGTGAGGATCGTCGAGTTCCACTCGTCCAGGACGACCTTCGTGCCCGCCGCGCTGAAGTGGTCGACGACGTAGGCGAGCGGCGTGGTGTGCGGGCCCGCCTCCGGCTGCTGCGCCGAGCCGCGGGCCCAGTGCGCGATCAGCACCCACGTGCCCTCGGGCGCGGTCCAGGCGATCTGTCCGTTGTGGACGTCCACGGTCCGCACCGACGCCGGATCGAGCGTCGTCGTGGTCGCGGTGGGCACCCCCACCACCCGGGCGGCCTGGACCGCGATCAGGTCTTGCTCGCCCACGGCGTCCTCGGCGGGCACCACCGCGGCCGGCGGCGGGCCGGTGTAACCGCCGTCGACGGTGACGACGCCGTGCGCGAGTTCCTTGCTCGCCGCGACGTCGTCGGGCGTGATGGTCGGGACCGCGGTCGGCCAGCACGGGCCCATCGCGAGGTCGACGGTCAGGCCGCGCGCCTTCGCCCGGCGCAGCGCCGTCTCCACCGCGGCGAGCCACGCGGGCGTGCCCCAGCCGTAATGCTCGGGATCCATGACGGTCCGGACGCTGTGGTGGACGTCCTGGATCTCGACGCCACCGAAACCGGCGTCGGCGATCTGGTCGACCTCGCGGGCGATTTCGCCGAGGTCGACCAGGCCGTGGGGCCACCACCAGCGGAACTTGGCGGCGGTACTCGCGTCGGGCTTCGCGAACTGCTTCAGGAACGGCTTCCCCGGCGCGGAGAGGGCGGGCGGGGCCCACGAGAGGGCGGCGCCCACGCCGAGCGCGGCGCCGATCGTGAGGACCGTACGTCTGCTGACTGTCATCGGGTGGCCTCCAGCCGGGCGGTGAGGGCGGCCTGCGGGCGCAGCGCGACCGGGCCGGCGAGGCCCGACGCCAGGATCTTGTTGCGCTCGTTGGCCAGGGTGTTGGTGACGCGCACGCTGATCGTGTTGACGCCCGGGTGCAGCGCCTTCGTGGTGTCCACTGTGTACGGGTACCAGAGCGCGGCGGGCAGCTGCGTGCCGTTCACCGTCGCCGTGGCGAGGTCGTGCACCTCGCCGAGGTCGAGCACCAGCTTGCGCTTCGCGAGGTCGGCGGCCGTCAGCGTCACCGTCGTGGTGTAGACGGCGCTGCCGGAGAACGTCGGCGCGAAGGTGGTCCACGAGCCGAGCGGGCGTTCGGTGGCGACGGCGCCGTCCTGTTCCAGCCGGACGGTCCACGGCCCGTTGAGCGCGATCGGCGTCAGCGGGTCGGTGACCCGCACGGTGCCGCGGTAGGTGCGGCCGTTCGCCTGTCCGGCGAGCGTGTAGCTGCCCGGCGTCGTCGCGGTCACCGTGGCCTGAAGGTCGTGCCCGGCCTGGGAAACCGAACTCGCGGGCAGGGTGCCGTCGGTCAGGTGCGCCGTGTCGTGAACGCCCTTGCGGAACACCACGCCCAGCGTCTCGTACGGCTGGAGCGTGACCGGAACACCGGTGGTCGCCCGGCCCGTCGTGTACGCCGTGGCGACCTTCGCCGTGCCGGTGCGCGGGTCCCAGATCTCGGGGGTGCCCTCGACCGGGAACGCCGCCGTGGTGGTGACCACGGCGTCACTCTCGTTGTTCAGCAGGAACGCCGTGTCGGCGCCACGGCCGGTGCGCGACACCCGGACCGCGTCGGCCGCGGGCTGCAGCCGGGCCACGCCGTACCCGGCGTTCTGCGCCAGGCCGGCGATCGTGTTCACGTCGGTCACGAGGGCGACCGCTCCGGCGCCGCGACGGGCCCAGGAAGCACCCGCGTTGCCGAAGAGGTTCCGCAGCTCACGGGCCAGGTCGGCGTCGCGGCCGGTCGCTTCCCGCGTCGGCAGCGGGCCGACGGCGACGACGTGTCCGCCGGTCTGGACGAACTTCGCCAGCGACCGCGCGGTCGCGAGGTCGAGCACCGGTGTGCGCGGCAGCACCGCGAGCTGGTAGTCAGCTTGGCCGACCTGCAGGGTCCCGCCGCGCGAGACGGCCTGGAAGCGCGCGGCCGGGTCGCCGGACAGCGACGAGTCGCTCAGCAGGTCGAAATCGACCTGCCCGCGTTCCAGCGCGTACGCCGTGGCCGAGAAGTCGGCGTCCAGCTGGTGCGACGCGTCGGCGACCCGGGTCTGCTCGGCGGCGCGCTGCGGCTGGACCAGGGCGGTCCGGGCGAGGTCGGTGCCCCGGCCCAGTTCCATCACGCGGCCGATCCACGCGTCGACGTCGGGCATGTCCTCCCAGAACGTGCTGCGCGGCCCGAACGGCGGCGCGAACGTCACCGAGACCTCGTCGGTGTACATCGCGTGCAGGAACGTCAGGTTGACCCCGCGGGTGGCCAGCGCGCCGACGGTGGCGTGCATGTAGTCCGGCGCCACCTGCCAGCCCGCGTTGCCGAACGTCTCCATCAGCGTCCGCGGCGCGCCGCTCTGGTGCGCGGCCGAGGAAGCGTTGCGCCCCAAGGTGGTCTGCCGGCCCGCGGTGTAGTCGGTGGTGATCATGTCGCTGCCGGGCACCTGCGCCCACTGGTTGTCCTTGGCCAGGTCACCGGTGGAGTTCATCCGCTGCTGCGGGCTCTGCTCGTCGAGCAGCGGGTTGGAGATCAGCTTCAGGCCGTGCTGGGCCATCCAATCGGCTTCGCGCTTGTAGTAGCTGGTGGAGAACAGGTTGTCCACGGCCCGCCAGTACGTCCCGGCGGCCTGGTCGGCGACGGCGTCGAGACCGTCGGCCGCCGCGGTGTAGGCGACGCCGGGGGTGCCGCCGGCCGCGCGGACGGCGTCGGCGAGCCCGGGTGAGGACGGCAGGCGCTTGAACGGGTGCGGCTGCGCGGAGGCGAGGAACGGCTCGTCGTCCCAGAACCCGGGCACGACGGTGCCCATCGCCCACGGGAAGCGGCGCGCGTACTCCTCGGGCGCGATGCCCAGGAAGGCGTCCGTCGCCTTCGGGTCGAGCAGGTCGAGGTAGCCGCGGGTGTAGCCGCTGGAGTCGTCCTGCAGCAGGACCTGTGAGTAGACGTCGACCTGCCAGCGGCCCGCGGGTACCTGCCAGGTGCCGCCATCGAGTTCGACGGCGGCGTTCGTGCCGACCGGGCGCGCGGCCGCCGCCGTGACGCCGGCGAGGTTCACGCGGTTCTGCGGGAAGTCGGCGAGCGCGGTGGCGTTGTCGAAGGTCGAGGTCCACAGCTTCGCGCCGTCCGGGGCGGTGACGGTCAGGTCGTCCCACAGCGAGCGTTGCGTGCCCTCGGCCGACACCGCGGCGGCGCCGGCCGGGAAGCTCGCGTCGGTGGCCGCGGGCTGCACGGTGTTGTTGATCTTCGGGGTGATCGTGGTCCCGGAGACCGTGACGTTGATCGTCTGGACGTGGGTCGGGGTGAAGCCCGGGGTGTTGACGCCGGTGGTCAGCCGCGTCCGGTTCGGACCGTCCACTTTGTACACGCTGGCCGCGCCTTTGGCGTCGACGTCCACGAGGTAGCCGTGGGTGCCGTCCGAGCGCACCGCCAGCTGGACGCCGCCCGCGGTCAGCGTGACCTTGCCGCTCACGGTGTAGTCGGTCCAGCCGGTCCCGGGCGTGAGCGGCGCGGCGCCCGGCCGGGTGGCCGGGTCGACGACCAGCTTGCCGGTGTCCACGCTGAGCCCCGACGTCTCGGCGAGCGGCAGCGCCGCCGGCCCGTCGACGATCCGGGTCGAGCGCAGCAGGCCTTTCAGCCGCAGGTCCGGGCGCGCGGGGATGGTGCGGTTGCCCAGGGTGCCGCCGTTGACGACGTAGTTCGCGCCGCGGCCGCTCGGGAAGTTGTTGTCGTTGAACAGCCACATCTTCATGCCGGTGCGCTGCGCCTCGCGCAGCACGTGCCCGACGAGCGTGAACCAGTCCTCACTGAGGAACACCGGTTTCATCGAGTCACCGCCGAGCGGGAAGATCACCGCCTCGTACACGCCCTTGGCGCGCATCCCGGCCATCTGCTGGTCGGTGATGTCGCTGGTGATGGTGTTGTTCCAGTACCAGTAGATCGCCGGGCTGCTGTCCTTCGGCGGGTTCGCGAAGGCGGCCGGGTCGAACCGGGCCAGGTTCGTCGTCGCGGCGGGGCCACGGTCGTGGTCGGCGGTGGCCGGGGTGGCCACGGCGATCGCCATAGCGGCCGCGAGCACCAGGGACGTCAGTGTTCTGCGCATGGGATTCCCCTTCAGCGGCACGGAATGGAGGAACGGAAGGTGTGAGTGCCGACGGCGTGGCCCGCGTCCTCGGGGTCGGACGTGGTGAGTCGCTCGGCGATCAGGCCGGGCTCCCACTCCTTGCGGACGCGCACAGCAGCTCCTGGAAGCGGCCGGGGGGCGCGGCCTGGATTCGAGGGTTGATCGTTTCAATTTCGGGATGACACAGCGGCGGGTTTCGGTTGCCGGTCGGCGGTCAGTACCCTCCTGAACACTCACGGCCCTTCCTCCTCGCGCTCATGACGCGACGACGATGACGTGCAGGGTTCGCGGCCCGTGCACGCCCTCCACCCGGGTCAGCTCGATGTCGCTCGTCGCGCTCGGGCCGCTGATCCACGTCTGCGGGCGCGCCGGGTCGAGGGCCGCCACGGCTTGCGGGACGCCCGGGACGATCCGGTCCTCGCGCAGCACGCACACGTGCACGTCCGGGACCAGGCTCAGCGCGCGGCGGCCCTGGCCGGGGCCGTGGTCCAGGACCAGGGTTCCGGTGGTGGCGATACCCAGGGTCGCCGTGGTGACGACCGCCTCGAACGTGTCCAGGTCCGCCGCGTCACCCGAGCCCGCGCTCGCGCCGGCGACCGCGGCAACCACCGCGCCGGGCACTTCGATCGGGAAACCCGCCGGTACCACCACCTTCCGCGCCGGGCCGAGGGCCTGCCGGATGGCGCCGGGCAGCTCGGCCGGCGTGCAGCGCGTCAGCGCCGCGCGGTAGTCGACCACGCGCTCGGCGAACAGGTCCACGACGTCCGGGGGTGTCGCCGTCCGGTAGCCACGCGGCACCGGCGCTTCCGTGCGGTCCGCTTCGCGCAGCGCCCCGCGGACCGCGGCCAGGATCTCCTCGCGGGCGCTCATCGCCCGCCTCCCGCGAGCGCGGCCGCGACCGCGTCTTCCCGCGCGTTCACGGCCGGCCGCCCTTGCGCCACCACGTGCGGAACGACTCCCGCGGCGGGGCCGGCAGGTCACGGGCGTTCGTCCACGAGGAACCCGGCCACGGCAGGCGTCCCAGGGCCCGGCGGCCGCCCGGCAGCACTCGCCGGCCGAAGCGGGTCAACGCCCGGCCGGCGACCCCCAGGCCGCGTTCGGCCAAGCCGAGCCGTCGCGCGTCCGACAGCAGCCAGGACGCCGACCTCATCGCCACCGCCTCGGGTTTCGGGACGCCCTCGCGGTGCGCGTCGACGACCTTCGAGCGGAGGTGGACCAGGACCTCGGGGATGTCGATGCGCACCGGGCAGGCCTCGAAGCACGCGCCGCACAGGCTGGAGGCGTACGGCAGCGAATCGGTCTGCTCGTCGACGCCGACGCCCTTGAGCAGCGGGTTCAGGATGGCGCCGATCGGTCCCGGGTAGACGGAGCCGTACGCGTGGCCGCCGGTGCGCTCGTACACCGGGCAGACGTTGAGGCACGCCGAGCAGCGGATGCACCGCAGCGCCTGGCGCCCGACCTCGTCGGCCAGCGCGCGCGTGCGGCCGTTGTCCAGCAGCACCACGTGCGTCTCCTGCGGCCCGTCGCCGGGCGTGACGCCCGACCACGTCGAGGTGTAGGGGTTCATCCGCTCCCCCGTGCTGGAGCGCGGCAGCAGCTGCAGGAAGACGTCCAGATCGGACCAGGTCGGCACGATCTTCTCGATGCCGACCACGGAGACCAGGACCTCGGGTAGCGTCAGGCACATCCGGCCGTTGCCCTCGGACTCGACGACGACCAGGGTGCCGCTGTCGGCCACCGCGAAGTTCGCGCCGGACACGGCCATCCGCGCCCGCAGGAACTTCTCCCGCAGGTGCAGCCGCGCGGCGGCGGCCAGCTCGGCGGGCTCGTCCGACAGCCCCGGGGGCGCGTCGGCCATGCCGCGGCGGAAGATCTCGCGGATCTCCGCGCGGTTGCGGTGGATGGCGGGTACCAGGATGTGGCTCGGCAGGTCGTCGCCGAGTTGCACGATCAGCTCCGCGAGGTCGGTCTCCCACGCGGTGACGCCCCGCTCGGCGAGCGCCTCGTTGAGCCCGATCTCCTGCGTGGCCATCGACTTGACCTTCACGACCTCGTCGACGCCGTGCGTGTGCGCGATCTTCGCGACGATCTCGCACGCTTCCGCGGCGTCACGCGCCCAGTGCACGGTCGCGCCGCGCGCCTGCAGCGACGCCTCCAGCTGCGGCAGGTACTCGTCGAGGCGGCGCAGCGTGTTGTCCTTGATGGCCGCGCCGGCCAGCCGCAGCTCCTCCCACTCGTCGACCTCGCCGACGACGGCCGCGCGCTTGGCGCGGATGGTGCCGGTGGCGTGCGCGAGGTTGCGGCGCAGCTGGGTGTCGGCCAGCGCTTTCCGCGCCGCCTCGGGAAAGGCCGGCATGCCGACGAACGTCGCGCTCACGCGTCCTCCTGTGCCGTGCGGGACGCCCGGGCCGGGCGAGGGGCACTCATGCGTCCTGCTCGGTCGAGGCCAGCACGTCGGCCAGGTGCATCACGCGCACGCCGCTGCGTTCGCGCGAAAGCAGGCCGCCGATGTGCAGCAGGCACGAGTTGTCCCCCGCCACCAGCACCTCGGCGCCGGTGCCGCGGACGTGCCGGGCCTTGTCGGCGCCCATGGCGGTCGACGTCTCGGCGTTCTTCACCGCGAACGTGCCGCCGAACCCGCAGCACTCCCCGGCCGCGGGCAGGTCGACGAGGTCCAGCCCGCGCACCTCGCGCAGCAGCCGCAGCGGTTTGTCGCCGACGCCGAGCATCCGCAGCGAGTGGCAGGTCGGGTGGTAGGTGACGCGGTGCGGGAAGTAGGCGTTCACGTCGATCACGCCGAGCACGTCGACCAGGAACTCGCTCAGCTCGTAGACCTTCGGGCCACCCTCGGCCAGCCGGGGCTCCCCCGCCCGGCGCGCGACGATCGAGTGCTGGTGGCGGATGGACCCCGCGCACGAGCCGGACGGCGTGACGATCGCGTCGTACCCCGCGAAGGCGTCGGCGAACGACCGGACCACCGGCACGGCCTCGTCGAGGTAGCCGGTGTTGACCATCGGCTGCGCGCAGCAGGTCTGCCCGGCCGGGAAGTCCGCGTCGACGCCGAGGCGGCGCAGCAGCCGGAACACCGCCTTGCCGGTGCCGGGGAACAGCGCGTCGTTGATGCAGGTGACCAACACGGCGACGTTCACGTGAACAGCCCCTGCCGCCGCACCATCGCGACCTCCGAATTGAAAGGTTTCACAGACTCGACGCGGTGACGCTACTACGGGCTAGAAGTTGAAGTCAACGACCTGCGAAAACCTGGTCCGAGACACCATCCTGACCGGCCAACTCGGATTGTGACGTTTCAACACGCAGCGAAGCGGCCGGCAGGTCAACGGCCACCAGGGCAGCGCCGCTGCACGAGAGACCCGAGATTCGTCTAGACCATTGACCCGATGAGTGGCACAGGCCTACCGTCGCTGACTACTCCGTCGACGATCGTCGGCCCGTGAAACGAGTTCAGCCCGCTCCTGTTCGAGGTGTCCGCGCCCTTCGTGACGGCGCGCGCTGACAACGTCGTCGCGTTCCGCCTTCGAGTTTTCCGATCGGAGTCACCCACCCCGGACAAAGGAGTCGCCGATGCGAACTCGAAGAAAGCTGACCGCGATCATCGCCGCGCTCGCGGCGGTGGTGTCGACGGCCGTGTGGGGCGGCGCCACCCCCGCCGCGGCGTCCGGTCCCGCACTCCTGCCGCTGTCCATCACCAACAACACCGGCCGCGGTGACGCCGTCTACCTGTACGTCCTCGGCGTCAACCTCAGCACCGGCCGGCTCGGTTACGTCAACGCCGGCGGCACCTTCACCGCCTGGAGCGGCGGCGGCAATCCCCCGACCCCGGCACCCGACGTCTCCATCGCCGGCCCGGGCAACGGCGGCAGCACGACGATCCAGATACCCCGCAACATCTCCGGCCGCGTGTACTTCTCGATGGGCCAGCGCCTGAACTTCTACCTCACGCCCGACGGCCTGGTCCAGCCGGCGCCGTGGGCCGGCGGCGACTCGAACCGCGACATCCTCTTCGACTGGAGCGAGTTCACCTACAACGACGCCGGCCTCTGGCTGAACAGCTCGCAGGTGGACATGTTCGCCATCCCGCACACGGTGAGCGTCACGACCGGGGCCGGCGCGGTGAACTCGACCGGCACGCTCGTGGCCAACGGGCGCGACAACGTCATCAACGGCATCAAGGGCCAGTCCGGCTGGGGCGGCTCGGTCTACACCCGCTCGGACGGCACGGTCCTGCGTGTCCTGGCCCCCGGCAAGGCGGCCGACGCGGGCCAGCTCAGCAGCACCTACCTCGACCCGTACATCACCTCCGCCTGGAACGCCTACACCGGCAAGACGCTGACCGTCGTGCCGTTCGGGGATCAGCCGAACACCAAGTACTTCGGCCGCACCTCCGGCAACGTCATGAACTTCACCAACACGGCCGGGCAGCAGGTGGCATCGTTCACTAAGCCGTCTTCGGCCAACGTCTGGGGTTGTGACGGCGCGCTGGCCGCCCCGAACGACCAGGTCGTCGGCCCGATCTCCCGGACGCTGTGCGCCGCGCTCAACCGCGGCACGCTGGGCACGATCGACACCCAGCCGAGCAGCAACGCCGGCGACTTCTACAAGAGCAACCCCACCAACCAGTACGCGCGGCTGGTGCACGCGAACATGGCCGACGGCAAGGCCTACGCGTTCGCCTTCGACGACGTCGGCAACTTCGAGTCCCTGGTGAACGACGGCAGCCCCCGGGCCGCGGGCATCACGCTGAACAGCTTCACCGGCGGTGGCGGGACGACCCCGCCGCCGACGTCCGGCAACCGGCTCATCAGCAACTGGAACGGCAAGTGCGTCGACGTGCCGAGCCAGAACTTCGCCGACGGCGTCCACCTCCAGACCTGGGGCTGCAACAACACCATCGCCCAGAACTGGACCTTCACCGGCGGCACGCTGAAGACGCAGAACAACATGTGCATGGACGTCGCCTGGGGCTCCACGGCGAACGGGGCGGTCATCCAGATCGCCACGTGCAGCGGCAACGCCGCCCAGCAGTTCGTCCTGAGCGCGGCGGGCGACCTCGTCAACCCGCAGGCCAACAAGTGCGTCGACATCCAAGGCTGGAACGGCGACGACGGCGCGCCCCTCGTCCTGTGGGACTGCACCGGCGGCGCGAACCAGAAGTGGCACCAAGGCTGAGCCGATGACGCCGAGCCCGTAATGCTGTGGTGGCCCCGGATCCACCGGGGCCACCACCGTTTCCACCGCCGATTCTTCAGCTCCACCCCGGCACCACGCGGCCGGTACCGCTGAACCCCGCCGCCGTTCAAGGCGGCAGCTCCACCTCGAGGCCCATGATCCGGGCGGTGCGCCGCCGGCGGATCCACCGGCGGGCCGACGTCACCTCCGGCAGCTCGTCGGCGAACGCCTTGCGCTGGGCCGCGGTCGCCGTGCGCCAGCGCATCCCGAGCACCGGGCGGACCGGGCGGACCCAGCCTTTCGCCGTCTCGTGGGCCGCGGCCAGCCGGGCCTCGTAGCCGGCTTCCGGCCGGTAGCCGAGCTCCAGGTCGATCAGCGGCTCGGTGCCGCCCGCGTAGTGGTGACACCGCGACAGCATCCGCGCGATCTCCTCCAGCGCCAGCTTCAGCGCCGTGGGCACCTGGTCCTGCCACCGGCCCCGGTGTGGCGAGGCCGGGTCTTCCGCCGGCACCACGATCACGGCCCGGACCGCGGACCCGGCGAGCTCGACGCGGATCCGGCGGCCACTCGCGTCGACGAAGAACCGCGGCACCAGGCCGGCCACTCCGGTGCCGGACCACTGCTGCACCCACGGCGTCACGCCGCCGGGCGGGTGTTCCGAAAGCACGAACGTGAATTCCAGGTCTTCGCCGGCGAGGTTCAGCCGCACCGGGAACAAGGGCCCGAGGTCGTCCAGGAACGCCGACCCGATGACGAGCGCGGCGCTGGACCCGCCTCCGGTCAACGCCGACTCCTCCTCTGGAAACGCGGGAACGACGGCCGCTATACCTGCAGGTCCGCTTCGATGCGCTTGAGGTAGTGCCGGGCCAGCGCCAGGTTCGCCCGCTCCCGGTCCAGCACCAGGTACAGGAACAGCGACTGCCGCGACGACACCGAGTTCAGCAGCCGAATCAGGTGGTACTGGCGGTGCAGCGTGATCAGGATGTCCTCGATGTTGTCGTTGAGCGCGAGCGAAGACATGACCCGCAGTTTCGCCCGCACGACCTCGGTGTTGCCGGCCGCGGCGACCTCCAGGTCCAGCCATTCTCCGCTGCCGCTGGTGCCGAGCGACATCCCGCTTTCGTAGTCGACCAGCGCGACGCCGACGGCGCCGGCGATCGACATGGCTTCCTTCAATGCGGTGTCGATGTTCGTCATGACGTCACTTCCTTTTGTGGATGGGTGGTCGGCGGCCTCGCGTCCCCGATGTGCGCCGGGCATCACGCGGCCAGGATGGAGCTGATCCGCTCGATGACGGGCCGGCACTCGAACAGGAGCCGCCCGACGTTGAGTCCCTTGTCCCCCAGGACGACCATCAGCGCCAGCCGGCCGATGGCGTAGACGGCCATGTACCCCTCGCTGCTGAACACCACGGTCTGGCTCAGCGTGCCCTGCCCGGTGACCTGCGCGGCCTGGCGGGCGATCCCGAGGTCTGCGGCGGCGAGGGCGGAGATCTTCGCCGGGTCGATGGTGTCCGCCGAATCGGCGATGATGGGTATCCCGTCGACCGCGGCCAGCACGGTGTCGGTCACCCCGGCGACGCTTTCCCGCAGATTTCGCAGTTCGCCGGCCAGTGCGTCGAAGTCCACTGTTCGTTCTTTCTTCCGGAAAATGGCAGACGACTCGGGAGATCAACCATTCGGGTCACTCTTCCGACGGCAGACCCTACCTCCGGCACCACTTCCCGCCTATCGACTTCGGAAAACCACGAGGAGGCTTACACGATCGAGTGAATCAACCCCCGTGTCGTAACAATGGAGTTTCGATCATATCGAAGACGTCGGTGAATCACGCGGACGGCGAATCGTCGGTTTCAAATTCCCGGCCGGGTGCCGTGAAGTGCCGAAATGCCGCCCGTGCGACCGCGGAAACAGACCGCGCCCACGGGCGGCACTTCGATTCACCAACCGTCACTCACCGCGACGGACCATTCCCTTGCTCCGTTGGGCCTATTGGAGAATGCAGAGCAACGAGCACGCCGTCGCCGAAGACCACTCCGTGTACGTCGGCGGCGTCGCCGGCGGGACGTTCACCGGCACATAACCCACCTTCGCGCGGTTGGTGATCGGGAACAGGCTCAGCAGGGCGTAGGTCGAGCAGTACACCTGCTTCGACGCTCCCGCCGCCAGCGTGAACGGGCCCGTCTGGCACGACGGCTCCACGCTGTCCACGACCTGACCGGCCGTGATGGCGACCGGACCCTGGTTCGTCACCGTGATCCGCCAGTACGCCGTCGCGTTCAGCAGGCCCAGCAGACCGACCGGGGCCTGCTTCGCCCACGGCCCCACCCCGCCGGGACCGCACTTCGACGCGGTCGCCGGTACGCAGATCTCCTTCTGCACCGTGACCTTCGGCGTGCACGCCGCGCCCGGCGCGACCGGGAGCGTCACCGTGTTGGAGGTGAACGCGCCCGTCGTGTCGGTGCCGGTGGCCGTGTTCGCCACCGACGACACCGCGCAGTCCGCCGCGATCGTCGTCGAGAAGCACAGCTGCGGCGCGTCGCCCGCGTAGCCGACGATCAGCTGCGGCTGGTTGCCGCCGCCGAAGTCGGCCGCGCTGGTGAGCACCAGCGACGTCGTGACCGTGATCGACGGGTGCGCCGCGGCCGAGACGCCGGTCAGGTCGACCGAGCCGTCCGGGGCGAAGCCGGGTGTCGGGACGACGGTGCCGCTCTGGTCGACGACCGTCACCCGCGACGCGGCGAAGTCCACATTGGACGGCGTGATGCCGGTCAGCCGCGCGGCCGTGTAGCCCTGGACGTGCCCGGTACCGCCGTCGCAGGAGAAGTCACCCGGCTTCAGCGTCACCTGCCCGCCGGACCGGACGCACGGTGTGGCGCCGGTCGCCGGATCCATCGAGAACAGCACACCCGCGTCGCCCAGGCCGATGAGGCAGCCGGTCGGCGGGTCGTAGGTGTAGCCGTAGTCCCGCGTGTTGCCACCGGCGGCGCCCGGGTGCGTGATCGGGCCGGTCAGGCCCGCGCACGCGGCACCGGTCGTCCAGTCGTGGCACAGCGCCGCCCCGGCGAACCCCCCGTTCCAGATCGCGAGGTAGCTGCGCAGGTGCCCGGCCGGGTCGGTGACGACCTCCGGGTTGAAGACCCACACCCCGGCCGGCAGCGCGGCCGCGATCGGCGGGGCCGGGAGGGCCGAGCCGTCGAGTGCGAAGCAGGTGGTGACGTCCGTGGCCCCGCTCGTCGTCGAGCACGCGCCCACCGGGGCACCCGCCGTGCTGAAGAAGGTGTAGGCGTTGTAGGTGTAGTTCCCGGGCGGGCCGGTCGGTTTCGACGCCGCCCAGCCGGTGCACGCCGTCGCCGTCGCGGGGTCGAAGCAGCCCAGCGCGGGCCGGCCGACACCGGGGACGGAGGACGACGCGAACACCTTGCCCGCCACGACGGTCATCGAGCCGTAGATGTGGGCGAGGGTGTTCCCCGGCTGGTTGTTGCTGGGCGGCACGATCGGCGCGTACGGCTGGCCGCCGCAGGCGCTCTTCGTGGCCATGGTCCAGCAGACCACCGCGCCGGTGCTCACGACGCCGTACAGGTTGCCGCCGCTTTCGACGAGGCCCGCGATGCTGTTGACCGCGGACGGGGAACCGCCGGTCGCCGTCAGCGGCCAGTACCCGCAGTTCGCCGCGGCGGCCAGGTCGAGGCAGCCGACCCCGACCGACGTGGCCGTGAGGGCCGGGTAGTAGACCTGCGCGGGCGCGGCCGGGTTCCGGACGTACTGCGGGGTCAGGGTGCTGGCGATGTCGCCGGTGTTGCCGTTGCCGAGCGGGCCGGGCGCGGTGTTGAGCGGCTTCGGCCACGGGCCGCCAGGGCAGCGCTGGCCGGTGCCGACGTCGGTGCACACCAGCTTCTGGTTGACGGTGTTGACGTGGTGGTAGATGTTCCACGCCTGCAGCGTGCCGTCGGGAGTGCGGTTCAGCAGCGGGGTGAATCCGTCGCCGCCGGTCGCGGTCGTGACCGCCTGCACGGGCGGGGTGAGCGAGCCGGACAACGAGGTCGCGTCGGGCCCGGAGCGCGGGTTCGTCGCGCGGACGGCGGTGACGCCGGAAGCGGGTTCGGTGCCGGTGAAGGTGCTGCCGTCGGTGGACCACGACGGCGTCCACCCGGGCGGCGCGTGCAGCGAGCCGGACCGGTAGGACTGCCCCGCGCCGACGACGTCGGTGATGGCCGCGGCGCCGGTGGCGCTCGCGTGGTCGTCGTAGCCGATGACCCAGTTCGCGGTGGCACCGTGGTCCGCCGGGGATCCGGTGTCCTGCACCGATTTCGTCAGAGCCGACGGGGCCGCCGGCGGGGCGGGGTCGGCCGCCGCGGGCAGCGGGAAGGCCGCGGCCACGAGCACGAGGGGCAAGGCTGCCGCCCCCAGGCGGCGCGCACGCATGCGTCTTCGCATGAACGTTCCTCGATTCTTTTTCGCGATTTCTCAGTACCGGAAGAAAAGCGTATGCCGCGCGGGGAAATCGTTGAAGGGACGCCACCCGAGCGCCGATGCCGGTGACTCCGATGGCGCAATTCGTTACCACCACGAAATGACGGCCACCTGGTCCGGCGATGACCGTTTCGCCTCGCCGTCACCTGGACGCACGCACGGCGTCACTCTTCCGAGTTATGCTGTCGGGTATGACTACCGGGCCGGCCTCGCGCCACACACAGACGGGTCACCCGGTACTCTTCTGAGCGCCGCGCGGGCACCGCCGCCGTCGGGTCGATCGCACGCTCCACACCCCGACCACGACCGGAGAACGATGCCCACCAAGACCCTGCACGTACCCACCGCCGACGGCCGGGCCGACGCCTTCGCCGCTTTCCCCGGCGACGGCGCGCGCCACCCGGCGGTGCTGCTGTACTCCGACGCCTTCGGCCTACGGCCCGAGCTCGAACAGAAGGCCGGCGAACTGGCCGGGCACGGGTACTACGTGCTCGTCCCCAACCTCTACTACCGCCACGGCCCGGCGCCGGTGGTCGACCTCCCCGAGCACATCGGCGAGGAGATCCGGCCCGCGATCATCGCCCGGCTGATGCCCCTGCTGGCGGACCACACCACCGAGCGCATCCTGCGCGACGCCGACGCCTACCTGGGGTTCCTCACCACCCAGCCCGAGGTCGGCGCCGGACCGGCCGCGGTGATCGGCTACTGCATCGGCGGCGCCCTGGCGCTGCGCACCGCGGCGGCCCGTCCGGAGCGGGTGGCCGCCGTCGCCGGGTTCCACCCCGGTTTCCTCGTCACCGACGGACCCGACAGCCCGCACCGCCTGCTGGCGAAGCTCACCGCCGAGGTCCACTTCGGGCTGTCCGAAAACGACATGCGGCCCGAGGCGGTCGACGAGCTCAACCGGGCCCTGGACGCCACCGGTGCCGCCTACAGCACCGAGATCTACCCGGGCTCCGTCCACGGTTACACCATGTCCGACACCGACGCGTTCAACCCGGTGGCGCTGCAGCGCCACTGGGATCGGCTGTTCCCGCTCCTCGACCGCACCCTGGCCGGCGGTGAGCTCCCCCGGAGCTGACCACGTCGTGACCGGGGGAAAGGTCGTCACGGCCGGAGCACGATCTTGCCGTGCGTGTGCCCCCGGTCCAGGTCGCGGAAGGCGTCCCGGACCCGCGCCAGGGGGTAGGTCCGGGCGATCGGCACCTCGAGCTGCCCGCGCGCGGCGAGGCGGGCCAGCTCGCCGAGCACGACCGCGCAGGCCGCCGCGCCTTCGCCGGCGGTCCGCGCGCCGATCCCGACCGCGGCCCGCCAGTCGCGGATCGTGTCGATCCGCTCGGGCCGCACGCCCAGCTCCACCGCCAGGGCCACGTAACCGTCGCCGACCGTGTCGATGAACGCGTCGACCTGCCCGCCGGAGGCCTGCCGGATCCGATCGGCCACCCCGTCCCCGTAGCCGACCGGGACGACCCCGTGGCCGGTCAGCCACGCGTGGTTCGGCTCGCTCGCCAGCCCGATCACCGTGGCGCCGGTCCGCCGCGCGAGCTGCACGGCCAGCGACCCGACCCCGCCGGCCGCGCCGGAGACGACGACCGTGTCACCCGGCGCGGGGTCGACCGCGAACACGGTGGCGTAGGCGGTCGTCCCGGCGACGTACAGCGACCCGGCCACGTCCCAGGGCAGCCCCGCCGGTCGCGGCGTCAGCCGGACGTCGTCGACCACGGCGAACTCCGCGTGACTCGCCCGCTCGTGGGTGAAGCCGAGGACCTCGTCGCCGACCGCGACCCCGCGCACCTCGGGACCGGTCTCGACCACGACGCCGGCCAGGTCGCTGCCCTGCCCGGACGGGAACACCGCCGGCCAGCGCTCGTGCCGCGCGCCTTCCCGGATCATCGCCTCACCCGGCTGGATCCCGGCCGCGCGGACCTCGACCAGCACCTGCCCGGGGCCGGGCACCGGGCGCGTCACGTCTTCGACCCGCAGGACGTCGACGCCGCCGTATTCGTGGAACCGCACCGCTTTCATCTTCTTCGTCTCGGTCACCCCACGACCGTGCTCCGATTCCGGCGTCCCGGGAACGGAGCGGTCCGCCTAGGACTCGCGGTCCGATGATCCGCACCGGCGATCGGTGCTATCCATGAGCACATGGGAATGCACCGCGCCGAGCTCGCCGATTTCCTGCGCCGGTCCCGGAGCCGGCTGACCCCGCGGGACGTCGGCCTGGTCGACGGGCCGCGGCGGCGGACGCCGGGCCTGCGCCGCGAGGAGGTCGCGGTGCTCGCCGGGATGTCGGCCGACTACTACATGCGGCTCGAGCAGGCCCGCAGCCCGCAGCCGTCGGAGCAGCTGCTGGCCGCGCTGACCCGGGCGCTGCGGCTGACCACCGACGAGCGGGACCACCTGTACCTGCTCGCCGGGCACCGCCCGCCGGAGGGTGCGCGGGCCGGCGAATACCTGCGCCCGGGCCTGCTGTACCTGCTCGACCGCCTCGACGGCGTGCCGGTCCAGGTGCTGAGCGACCTGGGTGACCTGCTGGCCCAGAACGACCTGGCGCTGGCGTTGTTCGGGTGCGTGTGCACGGTGGCCCGGGAGGACCGCAACATCGTCCTGCGCTGGTTCACCGAGCCGCGCGTCCGCGGCCACTTCGAGGCCGAGGAGCACGAGCAGCACGGCCGCGAACTGGTCGCCGACCTGCGCGCCGCCGTCGCCCGCCGCGGCGACGACGAGGCGTCACGCACGCTGCTCGGGCGGCTGCAAGCGGCCGGTCCCGAGTTCACGCAGCTGTGGGACCGGCACGAGGTCGCGGTCCGCCGGGCCCACCGCTACCGCCTGCGGCACCCGGAACTGGGCGGCATCGAGTTCGACTGCGAGACGCTGGCGACCCCGGCGGCGGACCAGCGGCTGCGGGTCTTCACCCCACCACCCGGCGGCACGGACGCCCTGGAGATGCTGCGCGTCCTCGGGCCGCGACACGAGCACGACCCGGTCGCCGACCGCTGACGTCCCGCGTCCGAGACCCGGCGACCGGGGCCGACGGTTCGGCGGGGCCGGCGGGGCCGATGGTTCGGCGGGACCGGCGGGACCGGCGGGACCGGCGGGGGCGGACGGTTCGGCGGGGCGGGCGGGGCCCGGCGGTTCGGCGCAGCCGGCGGGTTCGGCGCAGCCGGCGGGTTCGGCGCAGCCGGCGGGTTCGGCGCAGCCGGCGGGTTCGGCGCAGCCGGCGGGTTCGGCGCAGCCGGCTGGGTTCGGCGCAGCCGCATGGGTTCGGCGCAGCCGGCATGGGTTCGGCGCAGCCGGCATGGGTTCGGCGCAGCCGCATGGGTTCGGCGCAGCCGCGCGGGTTCGGCGCAGCCGGCGGGTTCGGCGCAGCCGGCGGGTTCGGCGCAGCCGGCGGGTTCGGCGCAGCCGCATGGGTTCGGCGCAGCCGGCGGGTTCGGCGCAGCCGGCGGGTTCGGCGCAGCCGGCGGGTTCGGCGCAGCTGCACGGGTTCGGCGCAGCTGCATGGGTTCGGCGCAGCCGGCGGGTTCGGCGCAGCCGGCGGGTTCGGCGCAGCCGGCGGGTTCGGCGCAGCCGGCGGGTTCGGCGCAGCCGGCGGGTTCGGCGCAGCCGGCGGGTTCGGCGCAGCCGGCGGGTTCGGCGCAGCCGGCGGGTTCGGCGCAGCCGGCGGGCGAGGCTCGTTGCAGCGCCGGACGGCCTGCGATGCGCGGCACTACGACGTGGCGCCGGCCGGGCGCCGGCCTCGGCCGAGGTTCAGTCCAGGACGTCGAGGCCGTGCTGCCAGCGTTGCCGCCGCTGCTCGGCATCCTGGTCCCACCAGGGAGTGCCACGCTCGCCCAAGGCGATCTTCGCCGCATGCACCCGGGACCGGGCCTCCCGTTCCGCGTCGACGTCCCGGCCGCGCCGGGCCGCGCCGACGTCCCGGCGGGCCCGCATCAGCAAGCTGCGCAACCGGGCCGCCGCGTCCTCCGGGATGTCGGGGTCGGTGGCCCGCCAGCGCCGGCCGTCGACGACGACGAAGCGTCCGTCCGGCGTGCGCTCCGGCTCAGCCATCGGCGAGCCGGATCCTGATCGGCCCGCGCCATTCGCCGTCCGGGTCGAGCGTGCGGTCCCCTTGGGTGACCCGCACCTCACCGGCGCGGGCCAGCTCTCGCGCCACGTCCCGGGCCCGCGGCAGCAGCGGACGCCAGTCGTCGGCGACCGCCCGGGCCGCGTCGGACGGGCAGGTGCTGCGGTCCGCGCCCCGTCCGAGGGTCAGGGCGAGCATGGTGGCGCGGAGCCGTTCTTCCGGGGTCTCGGCGGTCAGCGCCGCCCGGGCGTGGCCGGAGCCCGGGCCGTCGCCGTCCCGGATTCGCTCGAGTTCCCGCCGCGGATCGGTCATCCCGCCAGCATCGCACCGACTGGCCCGCGGCGCCGGTTCGCGGTGAATCCTGTTGCCCGACAAAGGCTCCGGGCCTGAGGTAGGGTCGCCGCCGTGACGCGAGCCTCGGATGCGGAGCGGCCGGCGGCCGGCCGGCGTGGCCCGGCGCCCACCGGGCGGCCCACCATGCGCGACGTCGCGTCGGCCGCGTCGGTGAGCGTCAAGACGGTGTCGCGGGTGGTGCACAACTACCCGTTCATCAGCGACGACGTGCGCGGCCGCGTCCAGGCCGAGATCCGCCGGCTCGGGTTCCGGCCGAACAGCAACGCGGTGGGCCTTCGGCGGACCGACCGGCCCGCCGGCGGCATCGGCGTGCTCGCCGCGGACCTGGCCGACCCGTTCTACGCCGGGATGCTCAGCGCGATCGAACAGGTCGCGACGGCGCGGTCGTTCACCACCCTCGTCGCCGGCTCGGACGAGGATCCCGCGCGCGAACGCGGGCTGCTCGGCACGTTCGTCGAGCGCCGCCTCGACGGGCTCATCGTGGTGTCGGCCGACCGCCGGCACGACCACCTGCGCCCGGAACTGGACGTCGGCACGCGGATCGTGTTCGCCGACCGCCCGCCGCGGCGGCTGCCGGTGGACTGCGTGCTGGCCGCCCACGCCGAGGGTGCCGGGCAGGCCGTGACGCACCTGCTCGGCCAGGGCCACCGGGCGATCGCCTACGTCGGCCACTCCCCCGTGATCCACACGGCGCGGGAGCGGCTGCGCGGCTTCCGCGCGGCGCTGGCCGAAGCCGGCCTCGAACCGCACGCGGTCCGCACGGACGCGGTCGACGCGGCGGCGGCCCACCGGTCCGCGGCCGAGCTGCTGGCCGCACCCGACGCCCCGACGGCGCTGTTCGCCGACAACCCGCGGCTGGTCGGCGGCGTCGCCCGGGCCATTGCCGAGTCCGGCGCACCACAGACGGCGTTGGTGGCCTTCGACGACTCGGAGCTGGCCCAGGTGCTGGGCGTCACCGTGGTCGCGCAGGATCCCCGCGAGCTGGGAAAACGGGCGGCGGAGCTGCTGTTCGCCCGCCTCGACGGCGACCGTTCCCGCCCGCGGCGGGTGGTCCTGCCGACCACGCTCGTGCCGCGCGGGTCGGGCGAGGGCCGAGGTGTCGCGCTGCGCCCGGCCGAGCACTGAGCCGACGCCCCCAGCGAGCCCGCGGCCGGTTCGGAAATCCGCACCGGACTGCGGTTCTGTCCGGTCCTGGCCATTGACAACGCTGACAACGCCGACCGAGACTGAGCCGCGTTGCCAACGTTGTCAATCAGCACCAGGACACCTGAGGAGCGACCCGTGAAGTTCCGCCGCACCCTGGCACTGTCCGCCGCCGTCACCGCGTCCCTCGCCATCGCCGGACCCGCCGCCGCGACCGACCGTCCACTTCGGATTCTCGGCGCCACCGCCGACACCGCGCTCACCCAGCGCTGGCAGGACTTCGGCCGCCGCCCCGGCGTCGGCTGGGCCGCGGCCGACGGCACCTACTCGACGCGGCTGCCGTCCGGATTGGACGTCTGGCTGTACAACGACACTTTCTTCGGGCCCGTGCGCGCCGACGACAGCCTGCCGGAGTCGTCGCCGTTCACGCACAACTCGGCCGTACTGTCCACACCGGACGCGAAGCACATCCTCACCACGATCGCACCCGGTCCGCCGGGACACCCGAAGTCCCTCGTCGGCCCGACGCCGAACAGCCCGGGTGAGCCGAACGACTACTGGTACTGGAACGGCGACGGCATCGTCGACGGCGGCAAGCTGCGGGTGATCGAGTTCGAGCAGGCGCCGACCGACGACCCGCCGCCGTTCAACTTCGCCTGGACGAAGACCAAGCTGGCGACGCTCGACCCTTACACGTTCCGCCTGGAGAAGCTCACCGACGTGGCGTCGGTCGGTAACGTCCAGTGGGGCACCGAACTGATGCGCGACGGCGGATGGACCTACATCTACGGCGTCGAGGGTGAAGGCTTCACGAAGTACCTGCACGTCGCCCGCGCCCCGATCGGCCGGCTCGACGGGCCGTGGCAGTTCCGGACCGCGGACGGCTGGTCGGCCGACCCGGCGGCGTCGGCGCGGCTGCTCGGCAACGTCGGCAGCTCGTTCGGTGTCACGCCTATCGGCGGCGAGTACCTGCTCACGACGTTCGGCTCGGGCCTGGAAAGCACCATCCACGCCTACCACGCGAGCAGCCCGATCGGGCCGTTCACCGGCGGCGAGACGATCTACACCGCGCCCGAGGCCGGGAACGGGCGCTACACCTACAACGTCGCGGCGCACCCCGAGATCAGCAGGCCCGGGGAGCTCGTCATCTCCTACAACACCAACAGCGAGAAGCTGGCCGACCTCTACGCGAACATCGACAACAACCGGCCCCGGTTCGTCGATCTCAAGCTCTCCCGATAGGAGCCCCTGGCCGTGAGCGGTCTGTCCCGTCGTAGTTTCCTGCAGTCCAACGCCGTGCTGCTCGCCGCGCTCGGGGTGCCGGCCGCGCTCCCCGCCGCGGCCGAGGCTCAGCAGGCGACCGACCTGGCCCGCTACCGGCCGGTGACGGTGTCCTCCACGGCGTACGCGCCGACGCCGGCGTGGTTCGCCGTGGACGGCCTGGCCGAGACCGGTGTGAAGGGCTCGGGCTGGCGGGCGGGTGCGGGTGATCCCCAGTGGATCGCCGTGGACCTGCAGGCCGCGTGCCGGATCGAGTCGGTGGTGCTGGTCTTCGAGGCGACCGCCGCGGACCCGGTGTTCACCCCGGCGTCCGGGATCAACCCGTTCCTGAACACCACCGGCTGGGAGGTGCTGTCCAGCTGCGCGGTCGCGTTCAGCCTCGACGTCTCGGCCGACGGCCGTACCTGGCAGGGCGTCCACACCGCCACCGACTCCCCCGGCGGCCGCGTCGAAGTCACGCTGGCGAAGCCGGTCACGGCCCGCTGGGTGCGGCTCACCGCGAAGCAGCAGGCGAACGCGAACCCCGTGGGCGTCAACGCTTTCGAGGTGTACGGCCGGTCCGACCACCCGCGGCCGGACGCCACGGGCTGGACCGACTGGGGCAGGCACACCACCCGGCCGCCCGCGCTGGCGACGGCCGCGGACGGCACGGTCGCGCTCGAGTCGGGCTGGACGCTGACGATGGACTCTCGGCTGCCGTCCGCCGACGGCGCCACGCTCGCTCGCGCCGGTGTCGACACGTCGACCTGGCTGCCCGCGACCGTGCCCGGCACCGTGCACACGTCCCTGGTCGAGCGGGGCAAGCTGCCCGAGCCGACGTCCGGGTTCGGCAACATGCGCGCCCCGGAAGCGCTTTCGCGGCACAGCTGGTGGTACCGCCGCGAGTTCACGCTGCCCCGCGGGTTCGACGCCGGCCGCCGCGTCTGGCTGGAGTTCGACGGGATCGACCACCACGCCGAGGTCTGGGTCGACGGGACCGCCGTCGGCTCGCTCACCCACCCGGTCGCGCGGGCCGCCTTCGACGTCACCACGGCGTTGCGCGGGAAGGACGCGCACGCGCTGGCCGTGCGGATCGACCCGATGCCGCACCCGGGCAACCCCGGCGACAAGGGGCCGGACGGCGTCTCGACGTTGAACTCCAACGCCGAGCAGCAGGACCTGCCCGGCTACATCTCGATCAGCGGCTGGGACTGGATGCCCGGCGTCCGCGACCGCGGCGCGGGCATCTGGAACCACGTCCGGCTGCGCTCGACCGGCGACGCCGTGCTCGGCGAACCGCGTGTCGACACCCGGCTGCCGAACCTGCCCGACACGTCGGTCGCCGAGGTGACCCTGGTCGTGCCGGTGCGCAACGCGTCCTCGACGGCCCGGACCGTGACGATCGCCGCCGAGCTGGCGGGCGCCCGGGTCAGCCGCCGCGTCACCCTCGCCGCTGGCGCGTCGACCGACGTCACGTTCAGCCCGGCGACCGACCCGGCGTTGCGGCTGCGGCGCCCGGAACTGTGGTGGCCCAACGGGTACGGCGACCCGAAGCTGCACCCGTTGACGACCACGGCGAGCGTCGGCAGCCAGGTCAGCGACCGCCGGACCGTCCACGTGGGACTGCGGCAGTTCGGCTACACCGCGACCCAGCCGATCGTGATCGACCCGGCCACGGACCACTCGCCGCCCCAGACGGTGGAGTTCGACCGGACCACCGCGCGCTACCTGCGGATCCAGGGCGGGAAGCGCGCCACCGGTTACGGCATCTCGCTGTGGACACTGTCCGTTGTGGATGGTTCCGGGCCGGACCTGGCCCAGGGCAAGACCGCGACGGCGTCGTCGGAGGACAACGGGAACGACCGCGCCCCCAACGCCGTGGACGGACGCGACGACACGCGCTGGTCGTCCGGCTACTCCGACAACCAGTGGATCCAGGTGGACCTGGGCGCCGCGGCGGCGTTCGACCACGTGGTGCTGACCTGGGAGACCGCGTACGCGCTGACCTTCACCGTGCAGGTCTCCGACGACGGCGCGACCTGGACCGACGTCAAGAAGGTGAGCAACTCCGGCACCCCGCTGCAGATCGGCGTCAACGGCGTGCGCGTGCTGGCCAAGGGCGGCAACTGGGGCTTCGACGAGCTGCTGCGCCGGGTGCTCCCCCACCGGATGGCCGACGCCGTCGCGCTGCACCGCGACATGAACTTCACGATGATCCGCAACTGGGTCGGGTCCAGCAACCGCGAGGAGTTCTTCGCCGCCTGCGACGAGAACGGCATCCTGGTGTGGAACGACTTCTGGGCCGGGGACGCGATCTTCCCGCCGGACAACGACGTCTTCCTGGCCATCGCGACGGACACCGTCGTGCGCTACCGGCACCATCCGTCCATTGTGGTCTGGTGCGCCACCAACGAGAGCGACCCGCCCGCCGCGATGGACGCCGGGCTGCGGAAGATGCTCGCGGCCCAGCAGCCGGAGCTGTGGTACCAGGGCAACTCGGCGGGCGGTGTCGTCACCGGGCACGGGCCGTACTCGTGGATCGACCCCGCGCGCTACTTCGACGGTGACACCTACTCGATCGGCAGTTACGGGTTCCACAGCGAGATCGGCCTGCCGACCGTGCCGGTCGCGGAGAGCATGCGGCGCCTGGCCGGCGACCAGCCGTCGTGGCCGATCGGCGACGTCTGGTTCCACCACGACTGGTGCACCCGCGGCGGCCAGAACCCGGACACCTACCGCGGCGCGATCGAGGACCGGTTCGGGCCGGGGACCTCGCTCGACGACTTCTGCGCGAAGGCCCAGCTCGTCAACTACGAGAGCATGCGGGCGATCTTCGAGGCCTACAACGCGGCGTTGTGGGACGACGCGTCGGGCGTGCTGCTGTGGATGTCGCACCCCGCGCACCACAGCACGGTCTGGCAGACCTACGACTACGACCTCGACACCAACGGCAGCTTCCACGGCGCGCGCAAGGGGTGCGAGCCGCTCCACGTGCAGGCGCGGCTGTCGGACTGGCAGGTGCACGCGGTCAACCAGACCGCGCGGAACCTCGACGGCGCGACGGTGCACGCCGAGCTGTTCGACCTGCGCGGGCGCCCACTCGGCACCCCGGTGACCGCTGCCGTCCCGGTGCCCGCGTCCTCGGTCGCGGCGGCCTTCACAGTCCCGTTCACCGACGCCCTGCCGGCCCTGCACCTGCTGCGGCTGCGCCTCGCCGGGCGGGACGGCGCCGAGCTGTCGCGCAACGTCTACTGGCGCTACCGCACCCCGGCGGACGCGCGGGAGCTGACCAAGACCCCGGCCGACGTCTCGCTGCACGCCGGCCCGGTCCGGCGCGACGGCGACCGCGGCGAGGCCGTGGTGACCCTGAAGAACACCGGCCGCGCGGTCACCGCGGGCGCCCGCGTCTCGGCTCGCGACGCCCGCACCGACGAGCGGGTGCTTCCGTTGCGCTGCAGCGAGAACTACCTGTGGCTGCTGCCCGGCGAGACGGCCACGGTGACGGTGTCCTGGCCGTCACACGCTCTCCCGTCGGGCCGGGCGCGCTTCGTCGTGGAGGGGCTGAACGTCCCGCGCCGCACCAGCTGACACGACGTCGATCACCGGCACGAGCTTCCGGAGCAGGAAGGCGAGCTGCTTGCGCTCCGCCGGCGTGAACACGGCGAACGCCGCCGCCTGACGTTCACGCCGGCGGGCCAGCAGCCGCTTCAGGCGCTCGCCGCCGTCCGCCGTCAACGCCACCAGCACCTTGCGCTCGTCCTGGGGTGACCGCCGGCGCACCACCACGCCGGCGCCTTCGAGCTGCTGGAGCATCCGGGTGGCCGTGGGAATGGAGACGTCGGCGGCCGCGGCGAGCCGCCCGACCGGCAGCTCCGGCTCGGTCGCCAGCGGCTCGAGCATGGTGACCTGCGGCAGCGACAGCCCGCCGTCCCGGTCCGCACCCGCCGACCGGGCCTTCCTCATGGCGAAGAACACCGCGTCGGCCGCCTGCACGACCTCGTCGACCTCCGCGGCGGTGGGTGGCTTGTTGCCGGTCGTCGTCATGCGGGCTAGCCTAGCAAAGTAATAGTTAGCAACCTAGCTATTAGGAGGCTAGATATCATGCCCTGCCGGATCGACGTGCACCAGCACCTGCTCCCGCCCCGCTACCTGGCGGCGCTGGAGAACAGCGGCCAGACCGCCGGCGGGTGGCCGATGCCCTCGTGGAGCCCCGGCGCCGCGACCGCGATGATGGACGAAGCCGGGATCACCACCGGAGTGCTGTCCATCAGCGCGCCGGGGGTCCACTTCGGTGACGACGCCGCAGCCCGCGACCTGGCTCGCGAGACCAACGACTTCCAGGCGGAACTGGTCAAGGACACCCCGGACCGCTTCGGGCACTTCGCCGTGCTTCCGTTGCCGGACTTCGACGGCGCAGTCGCCGAAGCCGTCCGCGCCTTGGACGAACTGCACGCCGACGGCGTGGTCCTGCTGTCCAACGTCCGCGGCCGTTACCTGGGCGACCCGGCCTACGAACCACTGTGGACGGAACTGGCCGCCCGCCGCGCCGTGGTGTTCGTCCACCCGGCGGAGCCGCCGATCCCCCGCCTCGACGGCCTGCCCAGCCCGCTGCTGGACTTCCCGTTCGACACCACGCGCACGGCGCTCGACCTGGTGGCCCACGGCGTGTTCGACCGGCACCCGGAACTGCGCGTCATCCTGTCGCACGCCGGCGGTTTCCTGCCGTTCGCCGCGCACCGCTTCACCGGCGCGGCGATGTTCAACCCCGGCACCACGCCGGAGGGCATCCTGGCCGGGCTGCGGAAGTTCTACTTCGACACCGCGCTCTCCGCGACGCCGACCGCCCTGCCCTCGCTGTTCGCCTTCGCCGCGCCCGGACACGTCCTCTACGGCAGCGACTTCCCCTTCGCCCCGAAGGAGTGGCGCGGGCAGTTCGACCAGAACCTCACCGCCTACGACGGGCCGGGCGCCGAGCACTTCACCGACGTCGACCGCGCGGCCGCGGAAGCGCTGTTCCCCCGGCTCGCCGCCTGAGGGTCAGGGGTCCGGCTGCTGGGTGCCGTGGCGGAACAGCGTCCGGTACTCCTGCGGTGACGTGCCGATGTGCCGGTGGAAGGCCGCCCGGACGGACGACGGCGCGCCGAGCCCGGTGCGCCGGCCGATGCGTTCGACCGACAGCGTGGTCGTCTCCAGCAGTTCGCGCGCGCGGTCGACGCGCGCGTCGGCCAGCCAGGCCATCGGCGACGTCCCGGTCTCCTCGCGGAAGCGGCGGATGAGCGTCCGCCGGGACACGAGGGCGTGCCGCGCGAGGACGTCGATGCTGAGGTCCTCCGCGAGGTTGCCGAGCATCCAGCTCCGCAGCGGGGCCAGCCGGTCGCCCGTCGCTTCGGCGCGCAGCTGCTCGACGAACTGCGCCTGCCCGCCGGCGCGCCGCGGCGGAGCGACCAGGAACCGCGCACGGCTGTTGGCGGCCGCCGGTCCCTGGTCGAGCCGCACCAGGTGCAGGCACAGGTCGACGCCCGCGGTCACGCCGGCGGAGGTGAGGATGTCGCCGTCGTCGATGTAGAACCGGTTCGGCCGCACCTCGACGCGCGGGTACAGCCGGCGCAGGACGTCGGCGTACTGCCAGTGCGTGGTCGCGGGACGTCCGTCGAGCAGCCCGGCCGCGGCGAGGGCGAACGCGCCGGTGCAGATGGAGACGAGCCGGGCGCCGCGGCGGTGCGCCGCTCCCAGCGCGGCCAGGACGCCGGCGGCCGGCGGGGTCTCGACGTCCTCGAACCCCGGGACGAGCACGGTGTCGGCGGCGGCCAGCGCGTCGAGGCCGGCCATGGCGGTGACGGTGAAGCCCGCGCCCGGCACCGGCCCGGGGCCGCCGTTCGTGCAGACGGTCATCTCGTAGAACGGATCCATCGCGAAGATCTGCGTCGCGATGCCGAATTCGAGCGCCGGCACGCCGGGCAGCACGAGAACCGCGACCCGGTGCCGCTCCGTCGTCATGGCCCGATCATAGCGCCGAAGGGCACTCGGGCCACTTCCGCAGGTCGCGTCCGGTTCCTACGGTCGAGACATGAACGACGTACTCACCCTGCCCGCCGGCCCGCTCGCCGAGGCGAGCCTCCGCCTGGCCCAGGAGTCGGAGAGCGCCCCGATAGCCGGCCACAGCGTCCGCAGCTTCCTGTTCGCCCGCCTGCTGGCGCGGCGGGAAGGCAGCGTGACCGACGCGGCCTACGACGAAGACCTGCTCTTCGCCGCCTGCGTGCTGCACGACCCTGGGGCTGGGCTCCCGGGCGGCCGGCCGGGCCCGGTTCGAGGTGGAGGGCGCGGACCTGGCCGCCGCGGCGCTGACCGAGCACGGCGTCGCGGCCGCCGACGTCGGCCGCGTCTGGGAGGCGATCGCCCTGCACTCGTCGCTCGGCATCGCCGACCGGTGCGGGCTCCTGACTTCGTTGACCCACCGGGGGGTCTTCACCGACGCGGGCCGTTTCGCCGACGTCGACGCGGACTCCCTGCGGGAGGTCTACGCCGCCTACCCCCGCCCGGCGGACAACCGGTTCCTCCAGGACGCGATCGTCGCGCACGCGGCCCGTTCGACGGCGGCGGCCCCGCCGTACTCGGTCGCCGCGGAACTGCTGCGCCAACGCGGCTGAAGTCGGCGCGGCCGCCGCCCGGATGTCGCCACGTGCGGGCCGCTGATCACCGATCCCGTGTCGCCGCGCACCGGAACGCACGTCCGGCGAGGCACACCGCGCTCACCTCCGCGGTTCGTGAACACCCGCGTCGGCGCCACACCGCTACGCGCCCAGCACGAGGATCACCGGGATACGGCGGGGTGTGCGCAGGGACGGTTTCTCTCCCCGGAGACACCTCCCGGACGTGGCCCAGGCGGATACTGACACGTTGTCCGTCTAACTGGAAAAAACTGCCCTGCGTGCCAACAGGGACGGCTGCCACGATCGGAGTCGCCGGGATAGCCCGCGGATAGCGGCCCGCAAGCCGCCCCGGCCAGACTGGGCGCACCCGCCGGTCCGGTGGCGGGGCCGACCACGGGACGACTCAGTGGAGGGACGCCGAAATGGCGCCTGCGGGAGCAGGGGAACACGCCCGGCCGAGTGCCGGCGCCGTCGCACTCGGAATCGACCACGTGCGGCTCAGCTACCACTACCTCGATATCGAGGACTTCGACGGATACGGTTCCCTTTTCACCGCCGACGCCGTTTTGCACTATCCCGGAATAGCGCCGTTACAGGGTCGCGGCGCCATCGAGCGATTCCGTGCGGCCCGGCCGAACCGGCGACACACCCTGCACAGGGTGACGGTGACGCACGGTGAGGTGGTGACGGTCGGCGACATAACCACGACTGGGCCGAACGGCGGGCGTACAAATACCGCCTTCGTCGACAGCTTCACGCTTTCGGACTATGGGCTTATCACGGTCCAGAAGACAGACTTCCGTTCCGGGGGAAATTCACGAGCGGTCGGGTGAGGCGGGAAGCCCGGCCCTCTCCGGCCACGGAACAGGCATTGAGGAACAGTGTGAGTTCGACGAGCGGGCCGTCCGGCGAGCAGCCCGTCTACCGCATCCTCGGCCCCCTGGAGATCCGGGCCGTCGCCGGCGGTGAGCTCCGCATCCCGCCCGGCCGCCAGCAGATCGTCCTCGCCACGCTGCTGGTCGACGCGAACCGGGTGGTGAGCCTGGACCAGCTCATCGAAGCCATCTGGTACGACGATCCCCCGGCGACGGCGCGGACGCAGGTCCAGATCTGCGTCTCCCGGCTGCGGCGCGCGCTGGCCGACGCCGTCGGCCCCGACACGCTGGTCACCCGCGGCCCCGGCTACGAACTGCTGGTCGCCGAGGGGCAGCTCGACGCCCGGACGTTCGCCGAGCTGGTGTCCGGCTCGGCCGAGCTGACCCGCGCGGGTCAGCTCGAAGACGCGTCCCGGATGCTCGACGCGGCGCTCGCGCTGTGGCGCGGCCCGGCGCTGAGCGGCACCGGCAGCCGGCTGCTGGAGGCCAAGGCCAGCCACCTCGAAGAGCAACGACTCAACGCCCTCGAAGCCCACTTCGAGCTCGGGCTGCGGCTCGGCCGGCACCACCAGCTGATCGGCGAGCTGGCGAGCCAGGTGACCGCGAACCCGCTGCGGGAACGGCTGCGCGGCCAGCTGATGCTCGCGCTCTTCCGGTCCGGGCGCCAGGCCGAGGCGCTGGAGACCTACCGCGCCGGCCGCGAACTGCTCGTCGAGCAGCTGGGCCTCGAGCCCGGCGACGAGCTGCGCCGCCTGGAGTCCGCGATCCTGGCCGACGACGCCGGGCTGCGCCGGAGCCCGGCCCCCGACGCGCCAGCGGCGCCGGCGCACCCGCCGGTGGTGCCGTTCCAGCTGCCGACCGACATCGCCGACTTCACCGCCCGCGACGCGCTCATCGAGCACACCGAACGGCTGCTGCTCGGCCACCCGGGCCGCCGCGCGACCCCGGTGGTGGTGCTGGCGGGCAAGCCCGGCGTCGGCAAGACCGCGCTCGCGGTGCACATCGCGCACCGGATCGCCGACGACCACTGCCCCGACGGCCAGCTCTACTGCGACCTCGGCGGCACCCGCGCCCACCCGGCCGACCCGCTCGACGTGCTCGGCCGGTTCCTGCGCGCCCTCGGCGTCCCCGGCCCGGCCGTGCCCGGCTCGGTCGACGAACGCGCGGAGATGTACCGGCACCGGCTGGCGGGCAAGCGGATGCTCGTGGTGCTCGACGACGCCGGGTCGGAGCGGCAGGTCCGCGACCTGCTGCCGGGCACGGCCAGCTGCGTCGTGCTGGTGACCAGCCGCGTCCGGCTCACCGGGCTGGCCGGCGCCGGCGTGCTGGACGTCGACGTGCTCGAACCCGAGCAGGCGACCCGGATGCTCGCGATGATGATCGGGGCGGACCGGGTGGCCGCCGAACCGGCCGCCGTCGCCGCGCTGGTCCGGCTCGTCGGCGGGCTGCCGCTCGCGCTGCGGATCGTGGCCGCCCGGCTCGCCGCCCGGCCGAGCTGGTCGCTCGCGTGGATGCTGGAACGGCTGTCCGACGAACGGCGGCGGCTCGACGAGCTCGCGCACGGCGAGCTGATGGTGCGGGCCAGCCTCGCGCTGACCTACGACGGCCTGGCCGGCGACGCCCGTCGCCTGCTGCGGCTGCTCAGTGCCCTGGACCGGCTCAGCTTCCCGGTGTGGGTGGCCGCGGCGCTGCTGGAGGTCGACCAGCTGCAGGCCGCCGACCTGCTCGAACGGCTCGTCGACGCGCAGATGCTGGAGATCTCGGCGGTCGAGCGGGACGGCAGCCCGCGCTACCGCTTCCACGACCTCATCCGGCTCTTCGCCCGCGAGCAGCTCGACGAGCACGAGCAGGCGACCGGCCGGCTCGCGGCGCTCGCCCGCGTCGCGAGCGGCTGGCTGGGGCTGGCTTCCGAGGCGCACAACCGGATCTACGGCGGCGACTTCACCGTGCTGCACGGCTCGGCGCCCCGGCTACGGCCGCCCGACGGCGCCGTCGACCGGATCCTGGCGGATCCGCTGGTGTGGTTCGAAGACGAGCAGGACAACCTGTGCTCGATCGTCGCGCTGGCCGCCGAGGCCGGCCTGGACGAGCAGGCCTGGGACCTGGCCGTCACGATGGTCGCGCTGTTCGAGAACCGGTGCTACTTCGACGACTGGGAGCGCACGCACCGCCAGGCCCTGACCGCCGTGCGCGCGGCGGCCAACCGCCGCGGCGAAGCGGCCTTGCTGTGCTCACTGGGTTCCCTGCACCTGAGCCGTTCCCGGCCGGACGCCGCGGCCGAGCCGCTCGCCCGCGCGCTGGCGACGTTCGAAGACCTGGGTGACGCCCACGGCAAGGCGATGGCACACCGCAACCTGGCGCTGGTCGACGAGGCCCGCGGTGCCGAGCCGCAGGCCCAGGCCCGGTTCGAGCGGGCGCTCATCGAGTTCCGGGTGGCCGGGGACCCGGTCGGTGAGGCGTACGTGCTCGGCCGGCTCGCGCAGACCGAGCTGGACGCGGGTGACGAGGAGCGGGCCGGGGCGTACCTGGCCGAGGCGTTGCGGATCTGCGACCGGACGGGGACGGCGCGCGTCGAGGTCCAGCTGCGCTACCGGCTCAGCGGGCTCATGATGCGCCAGGGCCGCCACGACGAAGCGGCGGAAGTGCTGACGGAGCTGCTGACCCGGGCCCGCGCGGCCCGCGACGTCGCCGGCGAAGCCCGCATCCTGCACCGGCTCGGCCTGGTGCACGCCGGCCTCGGCCGCCGGGAGACGGCGGAACGGCTGCTGGTGGAGGCCCTCGAACTGCATGACCGGATCACCGGCGGCGGGCCGGACGACGGGGTGCGGGCCGACCTGGCGGCACTGCAGGGCCTGCCGAGCTGACCGGTTCGCCCGGCTTGCGCGCGGTGCCGGTCGTCGTGGGCGCTCAGGGCGGTGATAAACCGGCTTACCGGTCACGACCACGGGGTGTCGGACGGGGTGTCGGACGGCGTGGCGTTCCACGGGGTGTCCGACGGGGCCGCCCAGGGGGTGTCGGCCGGGGCGGTGCTCCACGGCGTGTCGGTGGCCGTCGCCGGCCACGGGGTGTCCGCGGGCGCCGCCTGGGCCGTGGTGGCGGCGAGGACCGGGAGGAGAACCGCCGTGGCGAGCGCGCCGAGGGCCGAAAGAATACGCACCGTCGTCTCTTTTCGTTTCGTTGACCGATGAATTTCTCCGCTACCTGCCCCACCGACGTTAGGAAAGCCCGGCATCGCGCCGCTATCGCGCGGGTGTCACCGTCGTTATCGTCCGGGTTATCGCCCCCGCGGTGGCTCCGTGATACCGCCGGGATAGCCGCGCTCACGATGCTCGTCCCATGGTGGAAACCGCATCCGGACAGCCGGGCCCCGGGATCGGGAACGGCGCTGACAGGAACGGACGATTCGTGCAGCGGAAATTCGGTGAACTGCTGAAGGCGCATCGCACAAAACGCGGTGCCACTCAGCGTCAATTGGCGGACCTGTCCACGGTGAGCATTCGCGCCATCCGCGACCTCGAGTCCGGGCGGGCCCACCGGCCGCGCCGGGACACCGTGCGGCTGATCGCCGACGGCCTCGGCCTGCGGGGCCGCGAGCGCGCGGACTTCGAGGCCGCGGGCTGCCACGCGGCCGCCGGTGACCTGCGGCTCCGGTGCGCCGACCCGGCGCCGCCGCCCACGCCGTTGAACGCGCTGCTCGGCAGAGACGAAGAGGTCGCGGCCGTCCACGAGCTCCTGGCCGCGGGCAGCCACCGCCTGGTGACCGTGACCGGGCTGGGTGGCGTCGGCAAGAGCCGGCTGGCCCAGGAGGTCGCGGGCGGCGTGCACGAAGCCGGCGGCGTCGTCGTGCTGTGGTCGTCCGTGCGGGAGCCGCTGCTGAGAACCGGCCGGCCCGCCGACCCCGACGAACTCGCCGTGCTCGTCGGCGACCGCCCGGCCCTGCTCGTGCTCGACGGGCACGAACCGGACCGCGTCCGGCTCGACGACCTGGCCGTCCTGCTGCGCGAATGCCGCGGGCTGCGGGTCCTCGCCACCGCCCCGGCGCCGTTCGGCCTGCCCGGCGAGCGGGTCTTCCCGCTGACGCCGCTCGCCGTGCCCGAACCCGGCACCGACGACCCGGCCGCGCTGGCGGCGGTGCCGTCGGTCCGGCTGCTGGTCCGCGAGGTCCGCCAGGTCCGGCCCGGGTTCACCGTGGACCGGGCCAACGCCGCGGACGTCGCCGCGCTCTGCCGTCGCCTCGACGGCATCCCGGCCGCGCTCGAGGCGGCCGCCTGCTGGTTCCTGGTCTACGAACCGGCGGCGGTGCTGGAGCACGTGCGGACCGACCCGTTCGCGCTGACCGCGGACCACCTGCCCGGGCTCCGGGACACCCTCGACTCGGCGGTCCGCGGCCTGGACGCGGCCGAAGTCTCCCTCCTGGCGCGCCTGACGGGGCTCGACGCGGGCTGGTCGGTGGTCGACGTCGCGGGCCTGACCGGCATCCCGGCGGCGGCCGGCGCGAGGTTCGTCCGCCGCCTGGTCCAGCACGGCCTGATCCGCCCGGCGGGCCAGGACCGCACCCGGTTCCGCACCCTGGACCTGGTGAACGCCCTGGGCCTGGACCACCGCCTGGCGGTCTGAGCTTGGGTCGTGAGTGTTTAGGGCGGTTCTAACCGCCCTAAACACTCACGACCGGCCGGCCAGCCGCGCCGCCACCACCGGACCGATTTCGGCCGCCGCTTCCGGCCGCGTCAGCTCCCCGTGCCGGGCGGCAATCTCGTGTATCGCCAACCGCCCCTCGACGTACGGCTCCCACATCGACGGCTCCGGAGAATCGGCGTGTTTCCCTTCCGTGGCACGGAAGAACAGGACGTCACCGGCGAACCCGCCAGGCCGGTGCGCCCGGGCGAGCGCGCTGTTGTGCGCGAACACCTCGGGCAGCGCGTCCACCGCCTGCGGGGAGAGAGCGGCCAGCGGGCTGCCGTCCGCGAGCAGGATCGACCGGAACTCCGGCAGGTCGAGGGGCGCCGAGTCCGGCCGGGCCGACAGGTCGTGCCCGAGCGAGCCCAGCAACGCGGCGAGCGGCTCGTCCGACGGCGCCGGACCGGTCGGCGGGTAGCCGTCCAGCATCGCCAGCAACCCGACCTCTTCCCCCTGTTCCTGCAGTTCAGCTGCCATCGCGTGCGCGACCTGCGCGCCGAACGACCAGCCGAGCAGGTGGTACGGCCCGCGCGGGCGCACCCGGCGGATCTGCTCGAGGTAGTCCTTGACCAGCTCGTCGATGGTGGCCGGCCGGCGGTCGGGCTGGGTCAGGCCGCGCGACTGCAGCGCGTAGACCGGCCGGTCCACGTGCGCCAGCAGCCCGGAGTACACCCAGCCGATGCCCGCCGCGGGGTGGACGCAGAACACCGGCGCCCCCTCGCCGGCCGCCCGCAGCGGCAGCAGGACGGCCAGCTCGTCACGGTCGGTGCCCGTGGCCGTGCCGGTGCCCAGCCGCTGGGCCAGCCCGGCGACGGTCGGGGTTTCGAACAGCACCCGGATGCCCAGCTCGGCGCCCAGTTCGCGGCGGATCAGGCTGATCAGCCGCGCGGCGAGCAGCGAATGCCCGCCGAGGTCGAAGAAACCGTCGTCGACCGACACCTCGGGCACGTCGAGCACCTCGGTGAACAGCCCGCACAGGGCGCGCTCCAAAGCGGTCCGCGGCGCCCGGACCGGCGCGACCGCCCGGACCGGCGCGGGCAACGCCGTGCGGTCGAGCTTCCCGTTCGGCGTGAGCGGGAGAGCATCCAGCACGACGAACGCCGAGGGCACCATGTTCGCGGGCAGGAACGCTTCGGCGTGCGGCCGCGGCTCGGTACCGGCGTCCGCGACGAGATAGGCGACGAGCCGGCCTTCGCGCAGCACCGTCACCGCCTGCCGGACGCCGGGGCAGCGGCCGAGCACGGCGTCGATCTCGCCCAGCTCGATCCGCACCCCGCGCACCTTGACCTGGTGGTCGGCCCGGCCGAGGAAGTCCAGCCGGTTGTCACCCCGCCACCGCACGACGTCGCCGGTGCGGTACATCCGCTCCCCCGGCCCGCCGAACGGATCCGCGACGAACGCGCCCGCGGTCAAGCCCGGCCGGCCGAGATACCCGCGCGCGAGCCCGGACCCGGCCAGGTACAGCTCCCCCGGCACCCCGGCCGGCACCGGGTTCAACCGCCGGTCCAGGACGTACACCCGGGTGTTCGGCACCGCCTCGCCGATGTCCGGCGGGCCGTCGCCGTCCGGCGTGACGTCGCCACCGGTGGCCATCACACTGCACTCGGTCGGCCCGTAGCCGTTGACCAGCCGGAAGCCGTCGCCGGACGACGGCCGACGGCGGAGGCGATCGCCCCCGGCGACGACGACCCGCAGGTCCGGGCCGGCGAACGCGGGTTCGTCGAGCATGAGCTCCAGCCGGGGCGTCGGCAGGAACGCCACGGTGATCCCGGACTCGGCGAGCCATTCGGCGAGCCTGCCGGTGTCGTCGAGCACGCGCTGCGCCGGCAGGTGCACCGACGCGCCCGCGGTGAGCAGCGGCCAGGTCTCGAAGACGGCGGCGTCGAACCCGAGCGCGGCCACGTGCCCGCCCCGATCGGCGGCGGTGACGCCGAATTCGCGGTGGTACCAAGCACAAAGGTGGGCGAGCCCGGTGTGGTCGAGGACCACGCCCTTGGGTGTCCCGGTGGACCCGGAGGTGTAGATGACGTACGCGGCGTCGCGCGGGCTCAGCTCGACCTGCGGAGCGTCGACGAGCTGGGCCGCGATGGCCGCGGCTTCGGTGTCCAGGCACAGGACCCGAGCGGTCCCGGCCACTTGGGCGGCCAGCGCGGTGGTCGTGATGACCACCGGAGCCGCGGCGTCGGCGAGCATGAACGCCAGCCGGTCGGCCGGGTAACCCGGGTCGAGCGGCACGTACGCGCCCCCGGCCCGCATGACGGCGAGCTGCGCGACGAGCAGTTCCGGCCCGCGCGGCAGGCAGACGCCGACCAGCGTGCCGCGGGTGATCCCGAGGTGACGGGCGAGCTGGTTGGCGCGCCGGTTGAGGTCCGCGTAGCCGAGTTCGCCGTCCTCGGTGACGACGGCGACGCCGTCGGTGCGATCCGCGATCCGGTCCGGAACCGCACGCCACGGCCCGAAGTCCACCGGGTCCGGCGCGGCCAGCAGCCGTCGTCGCTCCCCCGGCGCCAGCAGTTCCAGGCCGCCGATCGGGGTGTCCGGCGACGCGACCGCCGCCGTCAGCAGCCGGACCAGCCGCGTCACGAAGCCGTCGACCGTCGAGCGGTCGAACAGGTCGGTGCGGTACGTGAGCCCGCCGCCGATGCCGGACGCCCGGCCGGGGTCCAGCTCGTGCAGCGACAACGCGAGGTCGAACGCCGCGGTCCGCACCGCGACCGGTTCGCCGCTGACGCGCAGGCCGGGCAGGTCGAGGTCGGCGTCGTCGGCGTTCTGCAGCACGAACAGCACCTGGAACAGCGGGTGCCGGGCCAGCGACCGGGCCGGGTTCAGCTCGTGGACGAGCCGCTCGAACGGGACGTCCTGGTGCGCGAACGCGCCCAGGTCGGTCTCGCGGACGCGGCCGAGCAGCTCACGGAACGTCGGCTCCCCCGCTGTGTCCACGCGCAGGACCAGGGTGTTGACGAAGAACCCGACGAGGTCGTCGAGGGCTTCGTCGGTGCGGCCCGCGACCGGGGTGCCGATCGGGATGTCGTCCCCGGCGCCGAGCCGGGTCAGCAGCACGGCGAACGCGGTCTGCAGCACCATGAAGAGCGTGACCCCGCCGTCGCGCGCCAGGTCCCGGAGTCCATTGTGGAGGCCGGCGTCGATCTCGACCGGCACCGAGTCGCCGCGGTGCTCGGCCACGGCGGGCCGCGGCCGGTCGGCCGGCAGCGTGAGTTCCTCCGGGAGCCCGGCGAGGCGCTCGCGCCAGTACGCCAGTTCGGCGCCGAGGATCGAGCCGTCGTCGTCCGGGTCGCCCAGGACGTCGTGCTGCCACAAGGCGTAGTCACGGTACTGGACCGGCAGCGGTGTCCACTTCGGACGCTCACCCGCGCACCGGGCGGTGTAGGCGGCCGAGAGGTCGCGGACCAGCGGGCCCATCGACCAGCCGTCGCTGACGATGTGGTGCTGCACGAGCACCAGCACGTGGTCGTCCTCGCCGAGAGCGAGCAATTCGGGCCGGAACGGGCGGTCGGTGGTGAGGTCGAAGGTCGCGGCCGCCGCCGCGTCGAGTGCTTCGGACAGACCGGACTCGGCGATCGTGCGGACATCCAGGGGAATCTCGGAGACGTCGAGGATCTGCTGGCACGGACGGCCGTCCAGCTCGGGGAAGATCGTGCGCAGGGACTCGTGGCGGCCGGTGACGTCGGCCAGCGCGTCCGCCAGGGCGGTGCGGTCGAGCTGCCCGGTGAGCCGCAGAGCGCAGACGACCGCGTACCCGGCGTCGCGGCCGTGCAGCTGGTTGAGGAACCAGAGCCGGTGCTGGGCGTGGGACAGCGGGATCCGGTCGGGCACCGGACGCGGGCGCAGCGCGGGCCGGACCGGCCGGCCGTGGTCGATCCGGGCCGCGAGCCCGGCTACGGTCGGCGCCTGGAACAGGTCACGGATGCCCAGCTCGACCCCGAGCGCGGACCGGGCCCGGCTGATCAGCCGCGTCGCCAGCAGCGAGTGGCCGCCGAGGTCGAAGAACCCGTCGTCGATCCCGACCCGGCCGGCGCCGAGCAGTTCGGCGTACAGTCCGCAAAGGATCTCTTCGGCCGGGTCCCGGGGCGCGCGATAGGACGTGGTCTCCGCGTCCGGGACCGGCAGCGCCCGGCGGTCGATCTTCCCGTTGGGGGTCAACGGGAACTCGGGCAGGGTGACAACGGCCGCCGGGACCATGAACTCCGGCAGGACGGCCGCGAGATGGCTCCGGACGCCGGTCGCGTCACCGGTGCAGTAGAGGACGAGCCGCCGGTCGCCCGGGACGTCCTCGCGCACGACGGCGACAGCCTGCGTGACACCCGGGTGCCGGGTCGCGGCGCCGGCGACTTCACCCAGCTCCAGACGCTGCCCGCGCAACTTGACCTGGTCGTCCGTGCGGCCGAGGTACTCCAGCTCACCCGTGTGAGTCCAGCGCACCAGGTCTCCCGTGCGATACATCCGGGCCCCCGGGGTACTGGGGTCGGGTACAAACCGTTCGGCGGTCAGGCCGGGGCGGTGCAGGTAGCCGTCGGCGAGCTGGATCCCGGCGAGCCAGAGTTCCCCGGGCACGCCGGGCGGGACCGGGTCGAGCCGCCCGTCGAGCACGTACGCGCGGGTGTTCCACACCGGACGTCCGATGGGGACGGTGGACTCGCCGGGGGTGAACGGGTGGTGGCTCGCTTCCACGGCGAACTCGGTCGGACCGTAGAAATTGGACAGTCGCGCGGACAGGCTTGCCGTGCACCGCTCGGCCAAGGCGGGGGTCAGCGCTTCACCGCCGCAGAAGATCTGCCGCAGCGGAGTCTCGCCGGAGCCGGGTTCGGCGAGGAACGCCTCGAGCATCGCCGGGACGAAGTGCGCCACGGTGACACGTTCGGCGCGGATCACTTCTCGCAGGTAGGCGGGATCGCGGTGCCCGTCCGGCCGCGCGACGACGAGAGCCGCACCGGTCAGCAGCGGCCAGAAGAGTTCCCAGACCGAGACGTCGAACCCGGACGGTGTCTTCTGCAGCACCCGCTCACCGGGGCCGAGGGGGTAGTCGGCCTGCATCCACGCCAGGTGGTTGACGATCCCGGCGTGCGACATCAGCACACCCTTGGGCCGGCCGGTCGACCCGGACGTGTAGATCACGTAGGCCGGGTGGTCCGCAGTGATCGCGGGCAGCGGCCCGTCGCCGGTGAGGCGGGTCTCCCCGGTGAGCACCAATGACGGCCGCGCGTCTTCGAGCATGAAGGCGATCCGGTCGGCCGGGTAACCGGGATCGACCGGCAGGTACGCCGCGCCGGCCCGGTGGACGGCGTGGACCGCGACGACCAGGTCGGGTGAGCGCGGCAGCTGCACCGCGACGACGTCACCGGGCCGGACGCCGTGGCCGCTCAGCGCCCTGGCCAGCCTCTCGACCCGGTCATCGAGGTCGGCGTAGGTCAGCGACTCGCTTTCGAAGACGACCGCGATCGCTTCCGGTGTCCGCGCCACCTGCCGCGAGAACAACTCCGGCAAAGTCCCGGTCGACACCGGCGCGTCGGTCGCCGTCCACTCCGCGAGCGACCGGCGGTCCACATCGGACAGGAGATCGACGCGGTCGAGCGGGGTGTCCGGCTCGGCGACGACCGCGTCGAGGAGCCGGACCAGCCGCCCGGCGAGCGCGAGGGCGGTCGTGTGGTCGAACAGGTCGGCGGCGAACGAGAGCGAACCGGTGATCCCGCCGGTGTGTTCGGCGAGGTTCAAGCCGAGGTCGAACTTCACCGCGTCGGAGTCCAGGACTTCGGGGGTGACGTCGAGCCCGGGCAGCGTCAGGCCGGCGTCACCGGTGTTCTGCAGGACCAGGAACACCTGGAACAGCGGGTGCCGGGCCAGCGACCGGGCCGGGTTCAGCTCGTGGACCAGGCGCTCGAACGGGACGTCCTGCCGCTCGTAGGCGGCCAGGTCGGTTTCGCGGACGCGGCCGAGCAGGTCGCGGAAGCTCGGGGCGCCGCTGGTGTCGGTGCGCAGGACGAGGGTGTTGACGAAGAACCCGATGAGGCCGTCGAGGGCCTCGTCGGTGCGGCCGGCGATGGCCGTGCCGATCGGGACGTCCTCACCCGCGCCAGACCGGGTCAGGACGGTGGCGAGCGCGGCCTGCAGCACCATGAACAACGTCACCTGCGCGGAGGTGGCCAGCTCGCGCAGCCGGTCGCTCAGCTCGGCGCCGATCTCGACCGGCACCGAGTCGCCCCGGTGCGACGCCACCGCGGGGCGCGGCCGGTCGGTCGGCAGCGGCAGCTCGTCCGGGATCCCGGCGAGCTGCTCCCGCCAGTAGCCCAGCTGGGCGGCCAGCGGTGACGCCGGATCGTCGGCGTCGCCGAGCAGGTCGCGTTGCCAGAGCGTGTAGTCGCCGTACTGGACCGGCAGCGGCGCCCACTCCGGCGCGTGGCCGGCCCGGCGCGCGGTGTAGGCCTCGGCGAGGTCGTCGACCAGCGGGCCCAGGGACCAGCCGTCGGCGGCGATGTGGTGCAGCGTCAGCAGGAGCACGTGGTCGTCCGGCGCGTCGGCGACCAGCGACGCGCGGAACGGCGGTTCGCGCGTCAGGTCGAACGGCCGTGTTTCGGGGGCGGTCAGCTCCGGTCGCCACCCGTCCAGGACCACCTGGTGGGGCTCGCCGTCGACGGCCGGGAAGATCGTGCGCAGGACTTCGTGCCGCTCGGCGACGTCGCCGAGGGCCGCGCTCAGCGCGTCCCGATCCAGCTCGCCGCGCAACCGCAGGGCGAGCGGCATGTCATAGGCGCCGGTGTCGTCCCCGAACTGCAGGATGAACCACAGCCGTTGCTGCGCCGGGGAAAGCGGCATCGGTTCCGGACGCGGGAGCGGCCGCAGCGCGGGCCTGGCCGCGTCCGCGGTGGACAGTCGCGGGGCGAGACCGGCGACGGTGGGCGCGTCGAAGAGGTCGCCGATGCCGATCTCCGCGCCGAACGCGGCGCGGATCCGGCTGACCAGTCTGGTGGCGAGCAGGGAGTGGCCGCCGAGGTCGAAGAACCCGTCGTCGATCCCGACCCGCTCGACGCCGAGGACGTCCGCGAAAAGTCCGCAAAGGATCTCTTCGCGAGCGTCGCGGGGCTCTCGCGCCACTCCGGTGACCAGGTCCGGCACCGGAAGAGCGTTCCGGTCGAGCTTGCCGTTCGGGGTCCGCGGCAGCTCGGGCAGCGGCACGAACGCCGACGGCACGAGGTGCCGCGGGACGAACGCCGCGACGTGGTCCCGCAGCGCGGCCGGCTCGGCGTCGCCGACGACGTAGGCGACCAGGCGCTGGTCACCGGGCCGGTCCTCGCGCAGGACGACCGCCGCCTCACGCACGCCCGGGTGTTCCGCGGCGACGGCCGCGATCTCGCCCGGTTCGACGCGCAGGCCGCGCAGCTTGACCTGCTCGTCGGTCCGGCCGAGGTAGTCCAGCTCGCCGCCGGCGGTCCAGCGGACCAGGTCGCCGGTCCGGTACATCCGCTCCCCCGGGCCGCCGAACGGGTCGGCGAGGAACCGGTCCGCGGTCAGGCCGCCGCGGTGCAGGTAGCCGTCCGCGAGCTGCGCGCCGGCGAGGTACAGCTCCCCCGGCACGCCCGGCGGCACCGGGCTCAGCCGGGCGTCCAGCACGTGCGCGCGGGTGTTCCACACCGGCGCGCCGATCGTCACCGGTCCGGCGCCGACGACGTGGGCGGTGGCGTCGACGGCGACCTCGGTCGGGCCGTAGAGGTTGATCAGGTCGGCGGTCAAGGTGCTCGCGCAACGGCCGGCCAGCGCGGCGGTCAGCACTTCGCCGCCGCAGAACACCTTCCGCAGCGTCGGGCAGTCCCCTTCGGACAGTCCGAGGATCCCGTCGAGGATGCCGGGCACCACGTACAGGACGCTGATCCGGTCGGCGCGGATCGTGTCGAGGAGGTAGGCGGGGTCGCGGTGCCCGTCGGGCCGCGCGACGACCAGGGTCGCGCCGGACAGGAGCGGCCGGAAGAACTCGAGGACCGAGACGTCGAAGCTGGACGGCGTCTTCTGCAGCACCCGGTCGCCGCCGGTCAGGGGGTGTTCGGCCTGCATCCAGGCGAGGTGGTTGACGATCCCGGCGTGCGACATCAGCACACCCTTGGGCCGGCCGGTCGAGCCGGACGTGTAGAGCACGTAGGCCGGGTGGTCCGGGGTGATCACGGGCAGCGGTCCGTCGCCGTCCAGGTCCGTGTCGGGCGTGAGGACCAGCGCGGGACGGGCGTCGGCGAGCATGAAGGCCACCCGGTCAGCCGGATAGCCCGGGTCGACGGGCAGGTACGCCGCACCGGCGCGGTGCACGGCGTAGATCGCGACGACGAGTTCGAGCGAGCGCGGCAGCTGCACCGCGACGACGTCACCGGGCCGCACGCGCAGGGCCCGGGCCAGCCGGTCCACCCGGGCGTCGAACTCCGCGTACGTCAGCGACTCACCTTCGAACACGACGGCGGTCGCGTCCGGGGTCCGGGCCACCTGCTGGGCGAACAGCTCCGGCAGCGTCGCCGACGGAACGGTCGCCTTGGTGTCGTTCCACTTCGCCAGCCGGCGGTGGTCCACATCGGACACCAAGTCGACGCTGTCCACCCGCGACTCCGGGTTCGCGGCGACCACCGTCAGGAGCCGCACGAGACGGTCGACGATGTCCTGTGCGGTGGCGCGGTCGAACCGGTCGGTGGCGAACTCGAGGCTGCAGCCGAGCCCGGCGCGGCGGTCCTCGACCGTCAGGCTCAGGTCGAACTTGGCGGTGCCCGACACCGTGTCCCCGGCGGTCACGGTCAGCCCCGGCAGGGTCCACTCGCCACCGGCGGTTTCGCTGCCGAGGAAGGAAAGCAGTACCTGGAACAGCGGGTGGCGGGCGAGCACGCGAGGCGGGTTGAGTTCTTCGACCACGCGCTCGAAGGGCAGGTCCTGGTGGGCGAAGGCGCCGAGGTCGGCGTCGCGGACGCGGGCGAGCAGCTCGCGGAACGCCGGCGCTCCCGACGTGTCCGTGCGCAGGACCAGGGTGTTGACGAAGAACCCGACGAGGTCGTCGAGCACCTCCTCGCCGCGGCCGGCGACGGGCGTGCCGATCGGGACGTCCTCGCCCGCGCCGAGCCGGGTGAGCAGCAGCGCGAACGCCGCCTGCACGACCATGAACAGCGTGGCCTGGTTGTCCCGGGCCAGGGCCTTGAGCGCGGCGTGGGTGGCCGCGTCGACCTCGGCCGAGACGACGTCCTTGCGGTGGCTGGGGTTCGCCGGGCGCGGGCGGTCGGCGGGGAGCGCGAGTTCGTCGGGCAGCCCGGCCAGCGTTTCGGTCCAGTAGGTCAGCTGACGGGCCGCCAGACTGTCCGGGTCGGCCTCGTCACCGAGCAGGTCGGCCTGCCAGAGCGCGTAGTCGGCGTACTGGACCGGCAGCGGCGGCCACGTCGGCGGCTGCCCGGCGAGCCGGGCGGTGTACGCGGTGGTGAGGTCGGCCATCAGCGGCCCGGTCGACCAGCCGTCGGCGGCGATGTGGTGCAGGCAGAGCACGAGGACGGACTCGTCACCGGCGCGGAACAGCCGCGCGCGCAGCGGGATCTCGCGGGCCAGGTCGAACGCGGCACTCCCGGCGGCCTCGGCCAGCGCGGCCAGTTCTCTCGGCGCGCAGTCGACGACTTCCAGCACGTCTGCGGCCGGCAGGACGTCCTGCCACGGTTCGCCGTTCTCGACCGGGAACACCGTCCGCAGGGTTTCGTGGCGGGTGACGACGTCCCGGCAGGCGGCGGAGAGGGCGGCGACGTCGACCGGGCCGGTGAGTCCCAGGGTGAGCGGGATGTTGTACGCGCGGTCCTGGCCGTCGACCCCGGCGAGGAACCACAGCCGCCGTTGCGCGGACGACAGCGGAACGCGGTCCGGGCGCGGTCGCGGGGTGAGCGGCGGGCGAACCGGGCCGGGCGCCTGGGCGTCGAGGGTGGCCAGGATTCCGGCGACGGTCGGCGCGCGGAACAGCGCGCGGACGCCGAGTTCGGCGTTCAACGCGGTGCGGATCCGGCTGATCAGCTGGGTGGCGAGCAGGGAATGGCCGCCGAGGGCGAAGAAGCCGTCGTCGAGGCCGACGGTGTCGAGCCCGAGGACGTCGGCGAACAGCGCACAGAGGATCTCTTCCCGCGCGGTCCGGGCGCCACGGAAGGTCACCGGCGCGATCCCGGGAGCGGTTTCCGTTGTGACGGCTTCGACTTTCGCGAGTTCCAGAGCCCCGAGTGGCCGGTCCGGATCGGCCAGTGCCAGGTCGAGCAGTCGCACCAGCATGGCCGCCATCGCGTCCACAGTGGACTTCTCGAACAGGTCGGCGGCGTACTCGAACTGGCACGAGACGCCGTTCGCGTGCTCGGCGAAGACCACGCTGAGGTCGAGCTTGGCGGTGGCCAGGTCCAGGGGCACGGGCCGGACGTCGAGGCCGGGCAGGGTGAGCGCCGTCCCGTCGTCGTGCTGCAGGACGACCATGACCTGGAACAGCGGGTGCGCGGACCGGCCGGCGCCGAGGCGGTCGACCAGCCGGTCGAAGGGGACGTCCTGGTGGGCGTAGGCGTCGAGGCCGGTGTCGCGGACCCGGGCCAGGAGTTCGGCGAAGCTCGGGTCGCCGCTCAGGTCGGTGCGCAGGACCAGGGTGTTGACGAAGAACCCGACGAGGTCTTCCAGGGCTTCTTCGCCGCGGCCGGCGACGGGCGTGCCGAGCACGATGTCGTCACCCGCGCCCCAGCGGTGCAGCAACGCGGCCAAGGCGGCCTGCAGACCCATGAACGGCGTGCAGCGCGCGGCCCGCGTCACCGCGACGAGCCGGGCGTGCAGGTCAGCGGGAATCTCGATTTCGACGAGCCCTGCGGCGCCGGTCGTGTCACCGGCCCGGTGCGCGGGCAGGACCATCCGCTCGGGGACGCCCGCGAGCCGCTCGGTCCAGTACGCGAGCTGGGCCGAGAGCAGGCTGTCCGGGTCGTCCTCGGTGCCCAGCACCTCGCGCTGCCACTCGCTGAAGTCCACGTACTGCACCGGGAGTGGCTCCCAGTCCGGGGCTTCGCCGTCGAGACGCGCGGTGTAAGCGCTTGCCAGATCGCGACCGAGCGGGCCGAGAGACCAGCCGTCGCAGGCGATGTGGTGCAGTACCAGCAGCAGGATGTGGTCGTCCGGGCCGAGTTCGAACAGGGTGACGCGCAGCGGCAGATCCGCGGCGAGGTCGAAGGGCCGGGCGATCGCCTCCGCGAGGTCGTCGCCGGACCGGACGTCGAAGATCAGCCGTCCGGCCGAGTCCACAGTGGACAGTACCTGCTGGCCGGGGACGCCGCCGTCGACCGGGATGACCGTGCGCAGCACCTCGTGGCGGCCGAGGACGTCGGCGACCGCCTGCCGCAGCGCGCGGCGGTCGAGGCGGCCGCGCAGGCGCAGCGGGAACGGGACGTTGTAGGTGGCGCTGGGGCCTTCCAGCTGGTCCAGGAACCACAGGCGCTGCTGGCCGAACGACAACGGACGCACGGGAAATCCCTTCACTGGGGCAGGCGCAGGGCCCGGGCCGCGAACACCGGGCCGCCGAAGGCGATCACGGCGCTGCAGATCCAGGCGACGACGGGGGTGGTGAAACTGGCGATGGCGCCGGACACCGCGTAGGCCAGCGGCGCGCAGCCGATGCCGGACAGCGACACCATCGACATCGCGACGCCGAGGCGGTCCATCGGCGCCGCCTGCTGGTAGAGCGTCACCGCGGCCGGGCCGTTCTGGCCGGAGCACACGCCCAGCGCGACGGCCATCGCGGCCATCACCCACAACGACGGCACCAGGACCATGCCCAGCAACAGGACGGCGATCCCGATCCCGCTGCCGACGAGCCGCACCGAGATCGGCACGCGGTCGCCGAGCAGCGCGCCGAGCCCGGCCGACACCAGCGCGCCGGCCGCCCAGCAGGCGATGAGCAGGCCGACCGCGGAAACCGCCCAGCCGCGTTCGATGACCACCTCGGGCAGGCCGGGGTTCATCGGCCACGCGAACGCGAAGTCCAGGCACAGCCCGGAAAGGAACAGCAGCCGGAGCCGGCGGTCGGCGCGCAGCAGCTTGAGGCCGTCACCCGAGCGGCGCCACAACGGCACGCTGGACACCGTGCGCGGCGCGTCGATCGCCTTGGTCGCCGGAGCCAGGCAGACCAACGAAACGACACAACCGCCGCAGACGACGGCGAGGGCGACGCCGAGGTGCCCGGTCGCGACCAGCCAGGCGCCGAACGGCGACCCGAGGATCGGCGCGAAGCGCGCGACCATGGTGCGGACCGAGTTCGCCGTGCTCAACCGCTCCTTCGGCACCATGCGCGGCATGAGCGTGCCGAAGGACGGCGACCCGAGCCCGAGCATCGCGCCTTCGAGCGCCGCGACGACGACGAGCAGCGTCACCGACTGCGCGGACAACGCGACCACGACCGAGACGGCCAGCACGGCGATCCGCACGGATGTGGTGCGCAGCAGGACCGAGCGGGGCCCGAAGGCGTCGCAGATGACGCCGCCGAAGATCATCGCGAGCGCGCGCGGGACGGACTCGGCCAGCGTCACCCAGGTGACGGCGGCCGTCCCGCCGAGCTGGGCGGCGGCCCAGACCGCGGCGATGAAGAAGACCTGGTCGCCGATCAGGGAGATGCCCTGGCCGGTGAGCAGCAGTCCGACTTTGCCCCACATCGCGGTGGGTTTTGTCTCGTACACCTGAGCTTGTGTCATGGCTGGTCCGTTCCGTCGCGCTCAGCGGGCCCGCAGGCGCACCGGGAGGTGGTCGAAGCCGAAGTTGATGATCGAGCGGTTGTGCACCGCGTCGCCGGCGGGTTCCAGCACGGCGACCTGATCCAGCAGGGCGGCGTAGATCGCTTTCAGCTCGGCCTTGGCCAGCGGAGCGCCGACGCAGTAGTGCGCGCCGACGCCGAGGGCGAGGTGCCGGTTCGGCGACCGGTCGAGCAGGAGTTCGTCGGGCCGGTCGAACATCGCCGGATCGTGGTCGGCGGACCACGTCCAGACGGCGACCTTGTCGCCCGCCTCGATGACGTGCCCGCCGAGCTCGACCTGGGTCGTGGCGGTGCGCAGGACGTGCAGGCCGACGGAGGTGAACCGCAGCAGCTCGTCGGTGGCGAGGTCGAGGTCGGCGCCCTCGGCCAGCGCTTTCCAGAGATCGGGTCGCCGCATCAGCGCGTGGACGCTCATCGCCGCGGTGTGCCGCACGGTCTGCACCCCGCCGACGACGATGTTGTCGAGGTTGAGCACGACATCCTCGATCGGCAGGCGCCGGCCCTTGATGCGGTGGGTGGCGAGGGTGCTGATGAGGTCGTCGGCCGGGTTCTTACGCCGTTGGACGACCTTCTCGAACAGATACGGCAACAGCTTCTGATGCCCGGCGCGGCGCGCGTCCGGCGTCTGGGCCAGAAACGCTTCGTCGCAGACCGCGACGACCAGATCGCGGTCGTCACCGGGAATGCCGAGCAGATCGCACATCACGACGAGCGGCACGGTGGCGAGGACGTCGACAAGATCGGCTTCACCCTGCTCGACAGCGTCTTCGACGACCCTCTTGGCCAGTTCGGTGATGCTCTGGGCCGCGCCGCGCACGCCCTTGGGCGAGAAGTACGGCAGGACGGGTGCCCGGAGTTCGCGGTGCCGGGGGCCGTCGGAAAGCGCCATCATCTTGCCCGCGCCGGCTGGGGCACCGCCCGTCCCGAGGAGCGAGCCGCCGGTGGAGCTGAAGGTGGTGGCGTCGGTGAGGACACGGGAGCCGAGGTCGTAGCCGAGCACCGACCAGACGGGCCCGTCGAGCGCGGTTTCGGTGCGGTGGACGGGAGCCTGGGCCCGCAGATCGGCGACGATACCGCCGACGTCGGGCCGGGCCCAGAGGCCGGGATCGGTCAGATCGACGGTGGCGGTGGACACGGGTGCCTCCTCGGGCGGGCTTTCGTGTGATGCGGGCTGGTGCAGCAGGCGCGCAGCCGCCGGGGCGGCGTGCGCAGCGGTCCGGCGGTCGTGAGTGGTCGTTCGGGGTGAGAACCCGAATGGCCACTCACGACCGGGCGTGCAAGGTGCGGAGCAGGCCTGCGGGGCCGCTGGTCAGTGGCGTTGCGAGCAGGTGCCCACCAGGCTCGACCGACGCGGTGAAAGCGCCCGTCGTGGCGTCCGCCCAGCCGGCCAGCGTGGCCGGCGGCAGGCCTGCGTCCGACGAGCCGGCAACCGCGTGGATGGGGAAGTCCGGCACGGGGTCGGGGCGGTAGTGGTAGCCGCGGCAGACCGTCAGGTCCGTCCGGATCGCCGCCACCGCCAGTTCGCGGATCGTCTCGTCGGCGGGCAGGGCCGTGGCCAGGCCGCAGCGTTCGAGCAGGTCCGACGCGCCTTCCGAGGTCGGCGGGATCGAGCCCGGCCAGCCTGGCGGCGGGGCCGCGCAAGCCGGGACCACGATTCGCGGGCGAAGCGCCGACGGCAAGGCACGAGCCACTTCGTACGCCAGGAGAGCACCGAAACTCTGGCCGTAGAACAGCGAGCCCGGCCGCAAGTACGCCGAGAGGCCGTCGGCCACCGCGGACACCAGATCCGGGAAGCCGGCCGGCATCGGGTCGCCGAAGCGGCCTCCGCGGCCGGGCAGCCGGATCGCCCACACCTCCAGGTCCGGGGCCAGTGCCGCGGCCAGGCCGGCGAACGCCGTGACGTCGCCGCCCGCGTGCGGGAAGCACACGGCCTGCGGGGTCGCGTCCGGCAGCGGGTGCGGCCGGTAGCACCAGTCCCCCGCGATCGCCGGACGCGGACCGGTCACGAGAGTCACCGGGTTCCCCGGCGGCCGACCAGGGCGACCGTCGGCCGGGCGGGGGCCTGCTGCGCGGACCGCACCGTCTCGACGAAGTCCAGGAGGGTCCGGGCGGCCATCAGGTCGCGCAGCGAGAGGTCCACCGCGAACTCGTCCCGCACCCGGTACACCACCCGCAACGCGGTCAGCGAGTGGCCGCCCAGCTCGAAGAAGCCGTCTTCCGGCCGCACTTCGGTGACGCCCAGTTCCTCGGCCCAAACCGCGGCTATCGTCTCGAGCATCTCAGACGCCCAGCGCGACGCGCAGGCTCTTCGGGCGGATGTCGGTCCAGGTCTTGTCGACCCAGGCGACGCACTCCTCGCGGGTGCCGCTCTTGCCGGCCGGGTGCCAGCCGGCGGGTACGGCCAGCTCGGCCGGCCAGATCGAGTACTGCTCCTCGTCGTTGACGACGACCGTGAAGTCCTTGAACGCGTCCACAGTGGATTCCTTTCTCGGCTAACGGGCGGGGATCGGCGCCGCGAGCGCGGCGAGTTCTTCGGTGTAGGCGGTGACGTAGGCGTCGGCGAGTTCGTCCGGGACGAGGGATCGCAGGTGGTCGACGGCCAGCAGGATCCGGTCCGACGACGGGTCCTGCACCAGTGCGACGCCGAGGGCGAAGTTCGTCGGTTCGTAGCGCATGTCCGGCTCGCAGCCGATCCGGTCGTCGACGATGCTGGTGGCCGAGCCGGCGAGCCGGCCGAGGGCGTGGAATCGCAGGAACGCGAAGCACGTCTCCAGGCGCGGCCCGGCCATGAGCCGGGCGAGTCGGGCGAACGGGACGCGGCGGTGCGGCAGCAGGGCGACCTCGGCCTCGTGCAGTTCGCGGACGAGGTCCGGGGCGGTGCAGTCAACGACCAGCGGAACGGTGTTGAGGAACAGGCCGTACGCCTCGGTGCCGCTGCGTTCTTCGAGACGGCCGTTCACCGACAGGCCGGTGGTGACGCGGTCGCGGCCGGTGATCCGGTGCACCGCCCGCACGTGCGCGGCCAGGGCGGCGGCCTTGATCGGGACCCCGGCCGCCGACGCGATCGCCGCGAGCTGCGCCGGGGCGTCCGGCAGCACGCGCTCGAGCGTGCGCGGGATCTCCGCCGTCGCGGCTTCCGAGCCGCCCTGGGAGGACCAGAGCGCGCCGTCCGCGCCGTCGAGGCGGTCCCGCCAGAAGCGTTCACTCTCCGCTGACTCCACCGCCGCTTGTTCGGCGGCGACGAAATCGCGGAACGTCGACGCCGGCGGCGGGGCGAGCGGGGCGTCCGGGTCGGCGTGCCGTTCCAGGATCTCGGTGAGCAGGGACGTGAAGCTCCAGCCGTCCAGAATGGAGTGGTGCTCGGCGATGGTCAGCTGGAAGACGTCGTCGGCCAGTCGCTGGGCGGCGACCCGGAACAGCGGTGGTGTCCGCAAGTCGAAGCGCATCGCGCAGAACGTGTCGAACACCTCGGTCACGGCGGCCCGCTGGTCTGCTTCGGACCGTCCACTCAGGTCGGCCGTCTCCACCGGGGTCGGGACTTCGGCGTGCACGAGCTGCATCGGCCGGCGGTAGCCGACGACGTCCAGGCTCGTGCGCAACACGGGATGCCGGGTGATGACCGCGGCCACCGCCGCGCGCAGCGCGTCCTCGTCGAGGCGGCCGGCGACGCGGTAGCTGTTGACGTTGTGGTAGCCGCCGGCGTCACCGGACAGCTCCATGTGGTAGATCATCCCGAGCTGCATCGCGGCCATCGGGTAGGCGTCGACGACGTCACCGGGCAGCTTCGCGACGTCCACTTCGGACAGATCGGCGAACGGGGCCACAAAGGTCTTCTCCGTCGCACACGGTCGCAGCAGGGGCGCGAGACGAGCCGGGGTCGGCGCGGCGAACAGGTCCGGCAGGGTGAGCGTCCAACCGCGGTCGCGCAGCTTGCCCGCCAGGTGGACCGCGCGGATCGAGTCCCCGCCGAGGTGGAAGAAGTTGTCGTGCACGCCCGCGTCCGGGACGCCCAGGACGTCCGACCACAGTTCGGCGAGCAGCCGCTCCCCCGGTGTGCTCGGCGCGGTGTACTCGGACGTCGACCGCGCGACCGGCTCGGGCAGCGCCGCCCGGTCGAGCTTGCCGTTGACCGTGACCGGCAGGTCCTCGAGCACGGTCACCGTCGCCGGGATCATGTGCTCCGGCAACGACTTCGCGAGGAACGCCCGCAGTTCGGCGTACTCCGGCACCGCGCCGGTGACGTAGGCGGCGAGCCGGTCGTCGTGCACGGTGACGGCGCACGCGTCGACCGCGGGATGCTCACCCAGGGCGTGTTCGAGCTCGCCGAGTTCGATGCGGAAGCCGCGGATCTTGACCTGGCTGTCGCACCGGCCGACGTACTCCAGGCCGCCGTCGGCGAGCCGGCGCGCGACGTCGCCGGTGCGGTACAGCCGAGCTCCCGGCGTCGCCGAGAACGGGTCGGGGAGGAAGCGCTGGGCGGTGAGCCCGGACCGCCCCCAGTAGCCGTGGGCGAGCGCGCCGCCGCCGATGTACAGCTCCCCCGGCACGCCGACCGGGCACGGCCGCAGCCGGTCGTCGAGCACGTGCGCCGCCAGGTGCGGCAGCGGCGTGCCGATCAGGCTGCGCTCGAAGCGGGTCACGTCGTGGGTGGTGACGTGCACCGTGGTTTCGGTGATGCCGTAGAGGTTGCACAGCGACGCCGAGAGCCCCAGCGCGGACCAGCGGCGCACGACGGCCGGATCGAGGGCTTCGCCGCCGAGCATCACCTGACGCAACGCCGGCAACGCGGGGCCGGTGCGGAGGGTGGGTTCGAGCTGCCGCAACGCCGACGGCGTCTGGCAGAGGCACGTCACGGCTTCATCCGCGAGCAGAGCGGCGAACGCCTCGGGTGACCGGCTGGTCAGGTACGGCACGACGACCAGGCGGCCGCCGTGGTGCAGCGGGCCCCACAGCTCCCAGACCGTCCAGTCGAAGGCGTAGGAGTGGAACAGCGTCCACACGTCGGTTTCGGTGAACCCGAAGTGCGCGCGGCCGGACTCCATCAGCCGTCCGACGTGCTCGTGGGCCACGGCGACACCCTTGGGGCGGCCGGTCGAGCCGGAGGTGAAGATCAGGTAGGCCAGGTCACCGGCCCGGACCGGCACGCCCGGCCGCTCCGCCGAGTACCCGGCGACGTCCCGCGAGAGCAGGTCGAACACGGGCCACGGCCCCGAAGCGGGTCGGTCGGTGACGACCAGCCGGACGCCGGTGTCGCCGAAGACGAACGCGGCGCGGTCGTCCGGGGCCGCCGGATCGACCGGCACGTACGCGGCGCCGGTCTTCAGCACGGCCAGGATCGCGACGACGATCGCGTCGGTGCGGTCCAGCAGCAGGCCGACGCGATCACCGGGGCGGACGCCGTCCGCGATCAGGGCGTGCGCGAGCCGGTTGGCCCGCCGGTCCAGTTCGGCATAGGCCACGGAAACGCCGTCGAAAGTGACGGCAGGCCGGTCCGGGAACCGGTCCACGGCGTCCTCGAAGGACTCGTGCAGGCAACGCGGCCGATACGTCGTGACGTCGGCCGGCCACGTCGGCGCCAGGTCGATCTTCCACAGTGGACTGTCCGGTTCGGACAGGACGACATCCATGAGAGTGCGCCAGTGACCGGTCATCCGGTCCACCGTGGCGGCATCGAACAGGCTGGTGCGGTACTCGACTTCACCGCGCAGCTCACCGTCGTCGAAAGTGGACCAGGTCAGGTCGAACTTGCTGGTGCCGTTGTGGTGCACCCGCCGGGTCGCGGTGACCGAGCCGAACCGCAGCGGCTCGGAGTCCTCGGCGTGCGCGCCGAAGACGACCTGCACCAGCGGCGCGTGCCGGGCCGAACGTTCGAGGGCCAGCGCGTCGACCACGACGTCGAACGGGACGTCCAGGCAGGCGTACGCGTCGAACGCCGTGTCACGCACCTGTTCCACGAGCTCGCGGAAGCTCGCGGCGCGGTCGACGCGCAGTCGCAGCGGCAGGATGTTGACGAAGTAGCCGATCAGATCGGCCAGCTCCGGCCGGTCGCGGGTCGACATCGGGGTGCCGATCACGAGGTCCGCCGCGCCGGTGTAGCGGTTCAGGAGCGCGGCGAACGCGGCCAGCTGGACGATGAACGGCGTCGCGTCCGCGTCGGCGGCCAGTTCGCCGATCCGCCTCGAGAGGCCGGCCGGGAGCGCGAACTCGCGGGTGTCGCCGGCGAAGTCCTGCTGCGCGGGCGGTTCCCGGTCGGTGGGCACCGCAAGCCGCCCGGGCGCGCCGCGCAGCTGCTCACGCCAGTAGTCCAGCTGGTCGTCGTGGGGTTCGGCGGCGCAGTCGGCGTACTGAGTGGACAGTCGCGGCAGGACCGGTTCGCGGCCTTCGACGACGGCCGTGTAGCTCTCCGCCAGCTCGCGTTCGAAGATGCCGGACGACCAGCCGTCCCAGACGATGTGGTGCACAACGAGGACCAGCGTCGTCGCGTCCACCAGGGAGGCGCGCAGCAGCGGACCGGTCTCGAGGTCGAACCCCGCGCTCAGGTCGAGCTCGCCGCGGCGCAGCGGGATCCGGACGTCGTCGTGGACCGTCTGTTGTGGACCGTCCGGACCGAAGGAGAACGTCGTGCGCAGGACTTCGTGGCGCCGGACGATCGCGGCGATGCTGCGTTCGAGGATGTCCGGGTCGACGGGCGCGTCGAAGGTGAACACCCACGGCACGGTGTAGGCGGCGGAACCCGGGTTCCAGCGGTCGAGGAACCACATTCCGCGCTGGAGCCCGGAGACCGGGACGGTGCGGCCGGTCATGCCCGCACCTCCAGCCGCTGCGCCAGGGCGCGGACGGTCTTGGCCGCGAACACCAGCCGCGGCGCGACGCGGGTGCCGGTCTCGGTGGACAGCCGCAGGGCCACGCGGACGGCGGCCAGGGAATTGCCGCCGAGCCGGAAGAAGCTGTCGTCGACGCCGACCGCGTCGAGCCCGAGCACCTCGGCCCAGATCGCCGCGACCAGGTGCTCGGCCGCCGTGACGGCCGGCTCCGCGGGCGCCTCGGACTCGACCGGAGACGGCGCGGGCAGCGCCACTCGGTCGAGCTTTCCGTTGGCGGTCAACGGAAGCGCGTCCAGAACCGTGAGGCTCTCGGGGATCATGTAGTCCGGCAGCAGCGTCGCGAGGTGGTCGCAGACGTCCTGGTAGCCGGGCGGGGTGTCGCGGGCGACGACGTAGGCCGCGAGCCGCGCGTCGTGCGCGACGACGGCGCAGTCCTTGACGCCGGGGTGGCGGGCCAGCGCGGCGGCGACCTCACCGGGTTCGACGCGGAAGCCGCGGATCTTCACCTGGTCGTCGGCGCGGCCGGTGATGGTCAGCGTGCCGTCCGGGGTCCGGCCGCCGACGTCGCCGGTGCGGTACATCCGCGCGCCCGGCGGGCCGAGCGGGTCGGGCAGGAACCGGTCCGCGGTCAGGCCCGGCTGCCCGACGTACCCGAGGGCCAGCCCGGCGCCGGTCGCGTACAGCTCGCCCGCGGCCGACGGCCGGAAGTGGTCGTCGAGCACGCGGATGTCCTTGTGCGCCACGGGGACGCCGATGGGGAGCGCCGGCGCGCTCAGGTCGGCGGGGCCGACGACGTGGCAGGTGGTGAAGCCCATGCTCTCGACCGGCCCGTAGCCGTTGACGATCCGCACGTGCGGGTACCGCTCGACCAGCCGCGCCACGTGCGGCACCGAGGCCCGCTCGCCGCCGGTGAAGACCACGCGCAGGCCGGCGAAGATCGCCGGGAACTCGTCGACGAGGAAGTTGAACAGGCTGGCCGACAGCTGCAGCTGCGTGACGCCGTGGCGGGCGACGAGCGCGGTCATCGTCTCCGGGTCCGGCCGCTGCCCGGGGTGCAGCACGCAGGTGCCGCCGAACAGCAGCGGGCCGTAGACCTCCAGGCCGAAGGCGTCCCACGACACCGGCGAGCACTGCAGCCACACCTCGCCGGGCGCGAAGAGCGCGTAGTCCTGCTCCAGGTAGGTCCCGGTCAGGGCGCGGTGCGACGCCGCGACGCCCTTCGGCCGGCCGGTGGACCCGGACGTGAACATCACGCAGGCGACGGCGTCGGCGCTGACGGGGAGGCCGAGGTCGTCGTCGGGTCCGTCGGCGGTGACCACGAACCCCCGGTCCACGACCAGCCGCGCGTCGGCCGCGGCGACGGCGTCCGCGCGCCGGGCTTCGGGCAGTTCCGGGTCCAGCAGCGTGTAGCCGGCGCCGGCCTTGAGCACGCCCAGCAGTGCGACGACGAGGTCGGCGTCGCGGTCGATCAGGACGGCGACGACGTCGCCCGCGGTCACGCCCTGGTTGCGCAGGCGCCGGGCGACGCGGTTGGCCCGCGCGTTCAGCTCGGCGTAGGTCAGTTCGGCGTCGCCGGAGACCAGTGCGACGGCGTCCGGGGTCCGGGTGACCTGGTGCTCGAACAGCTCGTGCACCGGGACGTCGAGGTCGCCCGGCGCGGCTTCGTCGTGGAGCGGCACGTCCGGGTCGGTGACCAGGTCGGCCACCGCCATCCGCCACCGGTCGCCCAGCGCGGTGAGGGTGGCGGCCTCGAACAGGTCGGTGTCGTACTCGATCCGGCCGCTGAAGCCGGTGCCGTCGTCCTCGACCGACCACGACAGGTCGAACCGGGACAGCTCGTTGACGTGCAGCCGGCGCTCCAGGGCCGCCGGCCCGAACGGCTCGGGGCTCGGGTCGGCGGTGTGCATCTCGAAGACCAGCTGGAACAGCGGGTTGCGGTCGCCGGACCGCTCCCCCAGCACCCGGCTCGTGATCTCTTCGAGGGGCACGCCCTGGTGGCGGTAGCCGTCGAGGGCGACGCCGCGGACGTGCTCGAGGACGTCGCGCAGGGTCGCGTCCTGCTCGATCCGGAACCGCAGCGGGACGAGCGTGATGAAGTAGCCGATGAGCGAGTCCAGCTCCGGGCGTTCCCGGACGCTGACCGGGGTGCCGAACACGAGGTCGTCGGCGTCGCCGGTGCGGTGCACCGCGAGCACGAGCCCGGCCAGGAGCACCATGAACGGCGTGGCGTCGGCGTCCTTCGCGAACTCTCGGACGGCGCCGGCGAGGTCGGCGTCGAACGCGAAGCGGTGGTAACCGCAGCGTTGCGCCGGCTCGGCCGGCCGGGAGCGGTCGGGCGCGAGGGCCGGGCGGTCCGGGACGCCGCGCAGGTGCTCGGCCCAGTAGTCGAGCTGGGCTTCGGCGATGCCGTTGTCCTGCAACCAGTTCGCGTAGTCGGCGTACTGGACGGCGAGTTCCGGCAGCCGCGGCGCGCGGTCTTCGAGCAGGGCGGTGTAGTACTCGCGCAGCTCACGGTCGAGGACGGTGAGGGAGCCTTCGTCCCAGACGATGTGGTGGAAGACGAGGATCAGGCTCGCGGTCGTGGGCGACGTCCGGACCAGGCGGGCGCGCAGCAGCGGGCCGGTTTCGAGGTCGAACGGCGTGCGGGCGTCGACGGCGGTGAACTCGGCCGCGTCCGGTGCTTCGGTGAGGGTGAACGGGACTTCGAGGCGGGGGTGGATCACCTGGCGGGGCAGGGTTCCGGTGACCTCGAACGTCGTGCGCAGCGCCTCGTGGCGGTCGACGACCCGCTGGAGGGCCCGGTTGAGGAGCGTGGCGTCGAGGGGGCCGGTGAAGTCGAACACCCAGGGGACGTTGTAGGTGGACGTGCCCGGCTGCCACGCGTCGAGGAGCCACAGCCCGCGCTGGAACCGCGAAAGCGGAGCTTCGACGGCCGGCACGCGGACCGGGCCGGGACGGTCGTCGCCGGCGCCGTCGTGCATCGCGGCGGCGAACGCGGCGAGCGTCGGCGCGTCGAAGATCTGGTACGGCGAAACGGGTCCGAAGACTTCGAGGACGCGGCCGGCCACACGGACGGCCGTGAGCGAGTCGCCGCCGAGGTGGAAGAAGTTGTCGTCGAGGCCGACGCGCGGCACGCCGAGGACGTCCGCCCAGATCGCGGCGAGCAGCTGCTCGTCCGGGGTGCGCGGGGCGCGGTGGCCGTTGTCGACGCGGGCCGGTTCGGGCAGGGCGGCGCGGTCGACCTTGCCGGCGGCGGTGAGCGGCAGGTGGCCGAGGGGGGTGAGACTCGCCGGGATCAGGTGCTCCGGCAGGGTCTCGGCGAGGAAATCGCGCATGTCCGGGTAACCGAGCGGCTCCTGGGTGACGACGTACGCCGCGAGCTGGGTGCCACTCGCGGAGTCACGGGGCACGACGGCGCAGGCGGTGACGGCGGGATGCGCGGCCAGGGCGTTCTCGATCTCGCCGGGCTCGACGCGGAAGCCGCGGATCTTGACCTGGTCGTCGGCGCGGCCGAGGAACTCCAGTTCGCCGTCGGCGGTGCGGCGGGCGCGGTCGCCGGTGCGGTACATCCGGCCACCGGTGCGGGGGTCGGGCAGGAACTTCTCGGCGGTGCGGCCGCCGTCGCCGAGGTAGCCGGTGGCGAGGAGCGAGCCGCCCAGGTAGAGCTCGCCTTCGTCGACCGGTTCGAGCTTCTCGTCGAGCAGGTACGCGACGCGGTCGCCGACCGGGGTGCCGACGGTGACCGGCTTGCCCGGCCGGACCTCGTGGACGGTCGAGGTGATCACGGTTTCGGTCGGGCCGTAGGCGTTGAAGAGCCGGACGCCGGTGGTGCGGGTCCAGGCGGCGGCCGCGGCCGGGGAGAGCCGGTCGCTGCCGGAGATCATCGTCCTGAGTGTCTTCGGCACGTCCCTTGAGCTGACCAGGTCGTGGAAGTACCCGGCGGCGACGTTCGCGACGGTGACCCGTTCGGCGTCGAGGAGCCGCCAGAACTCGTCGGCGGAAAGGAGTTTCGCCTCGGGGACGACCAGGCACGCGCCGGCGGTGAGGGCGGTGGTGATCTGTTCGATCGAGACGTCCACTGTGGACCGCGCGAAGCAGAGGACGACGTCGTCGGCGTTGATGCCGAAGCGGGCGGAGACGGCCTCGACGTGCGCGGCGAGCGGCCCGTGCGCGACGGCGACGGCTTTGGGTTCGCCGGTGGTGCCGGAGGTGTGGATGAGGTAGGCGAGGTGGTCGCCGGTGACGGGTTCCGGCGTGGTCCGGGCCGGCGCGGGGCGGGGGTGTGCTGTCGGGGCCGGCCGGCCGCCCGCGGCTGGGCCTTCGCCACGGTTCACGGTGGCTGCCGGGTCCGGCAGGCCGCCGGCGTGCTCGGTGTCCAGCAGGTCGCCGCCGTCGAGGATGAGGTGTGCGCCGGCCAGTGCGGTGAGGCGCTCGGTGCGTTCGGCGGGCGCCGCCGGGTCGAGGGCGAGGTGGACGCCCCCGGCCCGCCAGACCGCGAGCAGGCCGGTGATCTGGTCGAAGCGGTCCGTGCCGCGCACCGCGACGACGTCACCCGGCCGGACGCCCGCGCTGGTCAGGCGGGCGGCGAGGTCCGCGGCCAGGTCGTCGAGCCGGCCGTAGGTGAGCACGCGGCCGCCGGAGCGCAGGGCCGGGCGGCCGGGCCACCGGGCGGCGATCCGCGCGATGCGCACCGGCACCGCGACCGGCGGGCCGGTCAGCTCACCGAGGTCGAAGGAGTCGATCGTCACGGCCGGTTTCTCGTCCTGCACCGACATGCTGGGCTCACCCCGAACTGACCACAAAGGACGGACATGGACTGCGGCTGCCCGTCGTGAGTGTTCAGGGCGGTTAGAACCGCCCTAAACACTCACGACCAGCCGCGGCAGCCTCGCGGGGCTGCGGGAGTGCTGGACGCGAACCGCGCCACTGGGGAAAAACTAAGCGGTGGGAACGGCCCGGACCGGCAGGTCGAGCGGCAGTTCACCGGCGGCACCGGCGGCAGCGGCACCGGCGGCAGCGGCGGCACTGGCAGCGGCACCGGCGCCGGCAGCGGCGGCAGCGGCACCGGCACCGGCACCGGGCCAGACGTCGTCGGCGGTCAAGGCCGCCGGGCGGTACTTGCCCAGGGCGCTGATCAGCAGCTTCGCCTCCAACGCCAGCGCCTCCACCAGCCGTACCAGGCCTTCCGCGCGGTCCTCGTCCACGGCGATCAGCGCCGCTCGGCCGAGGGCTGCCGCGCGGGCCCCGAGAGCCAGGGCCTTGACCACCCGGGTGCCCTCCCACATGCGGCCGCCCGCCAGCAGGCAGCCCGGCGGAGGGCCGATCCGGCGCAGGCACTCCGCCAGGGGCAGTCCGACGTGGTCCAGGAACGCCGTCGGCGCCCAGCCCGTGCCGCCTTCCGCGCCGTCGACCGTGACCGCGTCCGCTCCCGCGGCCCAGGCGACTCGGGTGGCCTCCGCGATGTCGCGGCCCGGTGGGAGCTTCACCCAGACGCGGGCGCGCGGGAAGTTGTTGCGCATCAAGCGGATCTGCTGACGCAGGATCTCGCCGGTGAACGTGCCGGGGCTACCGGAACGCAGCACGCGGTCCGCGAAAAGCTCCGTGAGCGCGTACTGGCCGTCGACACGGGCCGCCGTCACGCCGTCCAGCAGGGTCATGCCGCCCAGGCCCGGCTTCGCTCCCTGGCCGACCTTCAGCTCGAAGCCCAGCCGGCCGGTGGAAAGCAGCGGCGCGGACGCCGGGTCGCTGTACACGAGGTTCCAGACTTCGGCGTCGGCGTCCTCGGTGCTCTGCTGCACCACGACGCCGCCGAGCCCGTCCGGCACCTCGTCCGTGTACGCCCGGACGCGGGTGAGCAGGGCGTTCGCGTAGCCCTTGACCGGCACCACGTTCTCGCCGACGACCATCGGGACGCCGAGCCGGCCGGCCTGCCGGGACGCCGCCACCGCCAGTTCGCTCCCGCCGAGCTGCGTCGAGCCGAACGCCGTCAGGAACACCGGCAGCGACGACGCGAAGCCGCCGATCCCGGTGGTCAGGTCGACGTCGGAGAACAGCGGCTCGCGGCCCAGCTCGATCAGCTTCTCCAGCCGCTCCGGGACGAACACCGGGGGCACCAGCCGCGCCCGGTCCAGCTCGTCACCAGGGGAAGACGCGCCGCCGAACACCTCGCCGCCGTACGCGGATTCCGCCGGGAAGACCGCCGCCGAGCCCCGTGCGGCCCGGGCCCGGACCGCCTCCTCGGGGAAGCCGGCCGCCCTCACGGTGCCACCAGCCCGGGCACCTTCGGGTAGGCGTTGACCCGCCACACCGCGTCGAGGCCGGTGAGGAACCGGACGAGCCGCTCCAGACCCAGGCCGAAGCCCGCGCTCGCCGGGATGCCCTCGCGCACCATGTCGAGGTACCAGCCGTACTTCGCCGGGTTCTCCCCCGTCTCGCGCATCCGCGTGACGATCCGGGCGTAGTCGGACTCGCGCTCGCTGCCGCTGGCCAGCTCGCCGAAGCCGCCCGGCGCGAGGAGGTCGAAGTTGCGCAGGATGCCCGGCTCGCTGGTGGCTTCGCGGTCGTAGAAGCCGCGGGAGCCCTTGGGGTAGTCGTCGACGAAGAACGGCTGGGACGCCTTGCGGGACAACAGCTCCTCGCCCTCCCAGTCGATCTCCGCGTCCGGGCTCTGCGGGTGGCCGAGGTCGTGCAGCCGGGTGACGGCGGCGGCGTGCGTCATCCGGCCGAACGCGCCGGCGAGGACGTCGGCCAGGTCCGTGAGGTCGCGGCCCAGCCCGGTCAGCTCGCCGGGGACGGTCGCGAGCACGTGCTTCACGACGTGCGTCACCAGCCGTTCCGCGACGCCCTGGGCCTGCGCCCGGGTCGCGCCGGCCAGCTCGACGTCGATCTGGTGGAACTCCGCGAGGTGCCGCCGCGTCGAGCACGTCTCGACGGGTTCGGCCCGGACGTTCGGCGCGATGTAGAAGATCTTCGAGAAGCCCAGCAGCGACGCCTGCTTGTACAGGATTCCGCTGGTCATGAGCTTGTAGCGGTGGCCGTAGTAGTCGACGTCCAGCTGCTTCGAGCCGCGGACGCCGGGGTCGGTGACCGGGCCGATCACCGGCGGCAGCAGCTCGGTGAAGCCCTCCCCGCCGAGGAACTCCCGCACCGCGACCAGCACCTGGTGCTGCACGCGCAACGCGCTCCGCGTGACGGGTGAGGCGAGGTGCACGGGCAGCGCGGGTGGCAGCTCGCCGTCGTAGGTGTCGGTCATAACGCTCCTCCGGGTCGGGCCCCGGCCCGGACGGCCGGGGGCGTGTCGAACTTCCGTTCCACATGTGAAAGCGCGGCCAGCAGCTCGGCCGAGCCGGTCCGCCGCGGCCGCGCGCCACCGGGTGCCGGGCCGATCGGCAGGCCGCCGGTGTCCGCCCACTGCAGCCGGCCGGCGGGGTCGAGGTAGCTGCGCGCCCGCCCGGCGTTGTCCGGGTGCAGGCAGTAGGGGATGTCGAGCAGGCCGCGGGCGAACGCCGCCGGCAGCGCGCCGGCGAGGTCGTCGTCCAGGTCCAGCACGGCCTCGACCAGCGTCGCGGCTTCGGCGTGGATCCCGGTGTCCTCGACGTCGGCCCCGGCAGGAGTCGCGGCGGCGACGCGGGCCGCGAGTTCGAGCGCGTCGACGTTCTCCTCGACGGTCGGGATCCGGTGCGCCTCCGCGGCCGTCTTCACGATCAGCCGGGCCGCGCCGGAACGCACCGCGAGCCGCGCGGCGGACGTCAGCAGCCGGGCGGCGCCGTCCGGCGTCCGCGGGTAGACGCCCATGTAGGCGTAGAGCACCACGTGCCACTCGACGCCGGGCAGGTAGCGCGCGGCCAGCAGGCGCAGCGCCCGCACCGCCTCCTCGTCCTGCGCCGGGTCGGTCTGCTGCGCGTAGCTCAATGAGACGCTGCGGATGCCTTGCTGGGCGAAGAAGATCGCTTCCAGGACGCTGATCGCGACCAGCATGCCCGGCGGGCAGAGCTGGCCCAGCATGCAGCCGCCGAACGTCTCGAGGTGGACCGGGCCACCCGTGGCGACCAGCGAACCGCAGGCTTCCACCCAGTGCCGCATCGCCGTCCGCAGCGGGGTGCGGCTGTAGGGCAGGCAGTACGACACCGGGCCGCCCTCGGTCGCGTCGAGACCGGCCGCCACCAGCGTCGCGACGATGTCCTGTGGGCGGGCCGAACCGTGCCGCACCTGGACCGGGAAGTCCGGGCCGAGCACGCCGTCCAGCATCGCGCGGGTCGCCTCGGCGCCGTGCGTGACGAGCGGGAAGCCGTTGAGGGGCGCGCCTTCGGCCAGGGCGCGGGCCGCCGCGACGAGGTCGCCGACGCGGGTGTAGCTGTCGAGCGTCAGGGTGCCGACCGTGGTGGCCGCGGCCGCGCGGGTGGCCAGCAGCCCGGCGCGCATGGCCGACGGCGCCGGGAAGCCCATCCGCGGCTGGACGACCAGGCGGCCCGCCGCGTGCTCCCGGGCGACGAACGCCCCGAACGGCACGCTCACGACGCCACCCGCACCGGCAGCTCGGCCAGGTAGCGGCAGAAGGCACCGATGTCACCGTCGCCGAAGACGCGGTCGAAGCCCGCCTCCCGCAGCAGCGACTCGCGGCCGCTGGTGCCGTCGACGCCGAGCTTGCCGCCGATGACCAGCGCCGCGCCGGCCAGTACGGCCCGCAGGCGCGGGGCCAGCCGGAGGCCGTCGGTGTGGCCGTGGCCGTTGACCGTGCTGAGCACCACCAGGTCCGGGTCCAGCCGGCGGCACTCGCGCACCACGAGGTCGTCCGGGACGCACGCGCCGAGGTTCGTCACCGCGAAGCCGTGCTCTTCGAGCAGCAGCTGCAGGTACACGAGGTTCCAGGTGTGCGCGTCGGAGGCCGTGCTGCTGACCACGGCGACCGGGCGGAGTTCCGAAGTCACGCTGCCGAACCTAAGAGCGGAACCGGGGCCGGACCGGCAGTTGCGGCGGCAGGACGGCGGCGACAACCCGGCGCGGGCGGAAACTGCCGCCGCACTGCCGCACCGGCTGCCGCCGCGTGGTCGCGAACCCGCCTAGCGTCGGCGGACGAGCGAACCGGGTGGTTCCACTGTGGACGCCCGCTGCGGGTCAGGCGAAAGGACAAACGATGGGTTCCCTGGGCGTCAAAGAGTTCCTGCCGCTCGACTGGGTGGTCGAGCCCGGCGAGCCGGCGAGTGCCGAGGTCGGCGGTCTGACCGGCCTCGACGACGCGGTGGCGTGGCTGGCCGCGGCGGCGCCGTCGCTGCGGACGGCGTTGCACCGGCACGGCTCCCTGCACCTGCGCGGCCTGCCGATCGCGAGCGTCGACGACTTCGGCGTCGTACGCGACACGCTGATGCCGGCCCGCACGCCGTACCGCGAGAAGGCGACGCCGCGCAGCGACTTCGGCAACGGCGTCTTCTCGTCCACCGACCTGCCCGCCGCGCAGCGGATCCGGATGCACAACGAGAACAGCTACACGCTCACCTTCCCCGGGCTGCTGATGTTCTCCTGCCTGATCGCGCCGCCGGAAGGCGGGGCGACGCCGGTCGCGGACGTCCGGAAGGTGCTCCGCGCGCTGCCGCCGGAGCTGGTGGCGAAGGTCCGCGCGCACGGCTGGCTGCTCAACCGCAGCTACTCCGAGCACATCTCCACCGACTGGCAGACCGCGTTCGCCGCGACCACCCGCGAAGACGTCGAGCGCTACTGCGCCGAGAACCTGATCGCGTGCCGCTGGCTCGACGACGGCCACCTGCGCACCAGCCAGGTGCGCCCGGGCGTCGTCAGCCACCCGGTCACCGGCGAGGAGGTCTGGTTCAACCACCTGGCCTTCTGGAACGAGTGGTCGCTCGACGACGAGCTGCGCGAGACGCTGATCGACGAGTTCGGCCGCGACGACCTGCCGTTCAACACCGCGATCGGCGACGGCTCCCCGCTGACCCGCGACGAGCTGGCCGCGCTCGACGCCGCCTACGACGCCGCGACGGTGCGCAAGCGGTGGCAGCCGGGCGACCTGCTGCTCGTCGACAACATCCTGTCCACGCACGGGCGCGACCCGTTCCGCGGCGATCGCAAGATCGTCGTCGCGATGGGTGAGCCGGTCGACGTCGTGGACTGCGCGCCGACCGTGCCCCCGGCCGCGAACGAGGCGCTCTGATGGCCGGCCTGCTCCCCCGCTTCCGCGACGCGGTCCGCCGCTCGCCGGAGCGGATCGCCGTGCGGGACACCGCGGCCACGCTGACCTTCGCCGAGCTGGACCGCCGGACCGCGGCGCTGGCCGGAGCCTTGCGCGCCCACGGCGTCGGCCGCGGCGACCGGGTCGGCGTCGGCCTCGGGCGTGGCGTTGACCTGGTGGTCGCCCTCCTCGCCGTCTGGCGGACCGGCGCGGCGTACGTCCCCCTCGACCCCACCTACCCGGCCGACCGGCTGGCCTTCATGGCCGGTGACGCGGCGATCCGCGCGCTCGTGTCGACGACCACGCCGGCCTGGCTCCCAGCGGACGCGGTCGTCGTCGACCCCGCCGCCGAGGGCCCGCGCACGGACGACACCGCGGTGTCGGACCTCGATCCCGCCTACGTGATCTACACGTCCGGCTCGACCGGACGGCCCAAGGGCGTCCCGGCGCACCACGGCGCGGTGGCCGCGCTCGTCGCCGCGCTGGAGCAGGCGGGCATGTACGCGGGCGAGCCGCGGGTCGTCGCGTGGAACGCCAGCGTGTCGTTCGACGCGTCGGTGCAGCAGTGGGCGCGGGTGTGCCGGGGTGACAGCGTCGTCGTGCTCGACGACGACCACCGGACCGACCCGGCCCGGCTGGTCGCCTGGCTGGACGAGTGCGCCGTGACCGACCTCGACCTGACGCCGTCGCACTGGACGGCGTTGCGCGAGCACCTGCTCGGCCGCTCGCTGCGGCTGTTCATCGGCGGCGAGCCGATCCCGGAACCGATGTGGCGCGAACTGGCCGAAAGCCCCTTGGAGGCGCTCAACCTCTACGGCCCGACGGAGTCCACTGTGGACGCCACGGCGACCTGGATCGCCGGGCCGGGCGGGCCGCACATCGGCGTGCCGCTGGCCGGGATCCGGGCCCACGTCCTGGACGACGCCCTGCGGCCGGCCGCGGCGGGCGAGCTGTACCTGTCCGGGCCCCGGCTCACCGCCGGGTACCTCGGCCGGCCGGGCCTCACCGCCGAGCGGTTCGTCCCCGATCCCTTCGGTGAACCCGGCACCCGGCTGTACCGGACCGGCGACGAGGTCCGCTGGTCCCCCGGCGGCGCGCTGGAGTTCACCGGCCGGCTCGACCGCCAGGTGAAACTGCGCGGTTACCGGATCGAACTGGGCGAGATCGAAGCGGTGCTGCGGGACGCTCCCGGCGTCACCGCCGCGGCCGTGGTGCTGCGTGAGGACCAGCTGGTGGCCTACCACGTCGGCGGCGAGCGGCCGCAGGTCGCGGCGGCCGGGAAACTGCCGGAGTACATGGTCCCGACCGCGTACGTCCGGCTCGACGCGCTACCTCGCACGCCCAACGGCAAGCTGGACACCGCGGCCCTGCCCGCGCCGGTCGCCGAAGGCGGTGCGGCGCCCAGCGGGCCGGTCGAGGAGCTGATCGCGGACGTCTGGTCCGAGGTGCTCGGCCGCGACGGCGTCGGGGCCGACGACGACTTCTTCGCCCTCGGCGGGCATTCGCTGGTGGCGCTGCGCGTGGTGGCGCGGCTGAAGAAGAACTTCGGCGTCCCGGTGTCCACCAAGGATGTCTACCGGCACCCGCGGCTGGCCGACCTCGCCAAGCACGTCGCGGCGCTCGGCGCGAGCTGAAAGGAGCACGGCGATGGACAACCTCCCCAACACCGTGGTCCGGGCCAGGCCGAACCCGGACGCGACGAAGACGTTGGTGTGCCTCGGTTTCTGCGGCGGCGGCTCCGGCCCGTACCTGCCGTGGGCCGACGTGCTGCCACCCGACGTCGAGCTCGTGACGATCTGCTACCCGGGCCGTGACGGCCGGTTCCTCGACGACTTCGCCCCCGACTGGGACGCGCTCGCCGAGGACACGACCGACGCCGTGACGGCGGCCGCCGCGCCCCGGCCGTACCTGCTGTTCGGGCACAGCATGGGCGGCTGGATGGCGTTCGACGTCGCCAACCGGCTGCAGCGCCGGGGCGGCCCGCTGCCGGAGACGCTCATCGTGTCGTCGGCGAACGCGCCGAGCCGCGGCCTCACCCCGCGGGACATGTTCCCCGCGCAGCAGGACACCGACGAGCAGCTGGTGATGTGGATGCGCACCAACGGCCTGCTGCCGGGGTACGTGCTCGACGACCCGGAGCTGAGCGAGATGGCCCTGGAGCTGATGCGGGCCGACATCCGGGTGCGGGACACGTTCGGCTACACCGAAGGCGCGACGGTCGGCGTCCCGCTGCAGGTGCTCACCGGGGCCGACGACGACGTCATCGTGCCGGAGACGGCCGAGCAGTGGCGGTCGCTGGCCCGCAACGGGTACCAGCACGTCGAGCTGCCCGGCGGGCACTTCTACACGCCGGAGATCTGGCGGACCCTGCCGACGCGGATCCCGGCCCTCGCGCCGGTTCCGGCGGCCCGCTGACGCCGGGGCGGGCGGTCGCGGCCGCCCGCCCCGGTCGTCACGGGATCTCGAGGCGGCGCCAGGTCCCCAGGAACACCAGCGCGGCGGCCACCGACCCGGCCGAGGCGAGCGAACTCGCGGCCAGGTAGACCACCCAGGTGTTGTCGCGCAGGGTCGCGTCGAGGCCGTCCTGGCTGAGCGCCGCCCCGATCAGAAAACCGCCCAAGGCCAGGAAAACCAGCCCGCCCAGGGCGGCGACGACCACGACGAGCACCCGCGGGATCCGGCGCCGGCCCTCGTACCGGCGGACCACGCCGCGGCGGGCGAGCCACCACGACGCCAGGCAGGCGAGCCCGAGGGCGATCGCGTCCGCGGCGAGGGTGTCGGAGAGGCGGTGCCACTTCGCCGTCACCGTGTAGGCGCCGATGCCGACCGCCCAGGACAGCAGCAGGACCATCGTCAGGCCGCGCCAGCGGTAGGGCACGACGAGCAGCGCGGCGAACAGCACCGTCATGGCGATCGTGGTGTGCCCGCTGGGCATGCTGTTGTCCGCGTAGTGGCCGGTGAGCGGCACGAGTGACGGCCGCGGCAGCACGAACCGCTTGAGCCCCTGCGTCACGACCTGGCCGGCGACGATCACTCCCACCGCCGCGACCGCGAGAGCCGGCCGCCGGCGCAGGAACCCGATCACGGCCACCAGCACGACGGCGACGCCGAGGGAGTAGACGGTGATCCGCGACAGGCTCTGGTCGGCCGCGGTCTGGTCGCGGGCGGCGGCCTGGTCGGCCCCGCGCAGGGCCGCGTTCTCCAGCTCCTGACCGGTGACGGTCAGCACCGCGAGGACGTAGACCAGGATCAGCGCGACGAGGCAGGCGGCGGCGACGATCAGCCAGCGGCGAGCGGGCAAGACACCTCCATCGACGACGACCCGCGTTACTCTATATGGAGTAACGGATGCCCGCCGCCGGAAGATCACGCGCTTTTAGACTGCCGGCATGACGAGCAACGCGGAAACGCCCCTCGACGTGGAGACCACGGAGGTCGTCATCGCCGGCGGCGGCCCGGTCGGCCTGACCCTCGCCCACGAACTCGGCGCGCGGGGCATCGGCTGCGTCCTGCTCGAACCGCGGCCGGCGCCGAGCCTGGCGTCGCCGCGGTGCAAGCAGCTGAACCCGCGGTCGATGGAGCTCTTCCGGCGCCTGGGCATCGCCGGCGCCGTCCGGGAAAACGCTCCCCTGCCGTTCGGCTGGTCCGACTCGGCGGTCTTCTGCACCTCGCTCACCGGGCACCGGCTGGAACGCTTCGACGGCGTCTTCGCCCTCGGCGACGTCCAGCGGACGGAACTGGCCGAACCCGCGCTCTGGTGCGCGCAGAACCACGTCGAAGAGGCCTTGCGCGACACCATCACCCGGCGGGAGACGGTCAGCGCGCGCTGGGGCTGGACGTTGAGCGGCCTCGAGCAGGACGCCACCGGCGTCACCGCCACCGCGACGGACGACACGGGGCGCGAGCGCGTGGTGCGGGGCAGCTACCTCGTCGGTGCCGACGGGGCCCGCAGCGCGGTCCGGCGGGCGTGCGGCATCCCGCTGGCCGGGCGGAGCCACGAGATCCGCAACGTCCAGGTCATCTTCGACGCGCCCGGGCTGTCCGCCCGCCACGAGCTCGGCCGCGCCGTGCAGTACTGGGTCGTGAACCCCGAGGTCAACGGCCTGATGGGCACGCTGGACACCGAAGACCTGTGGTGGGCCATCATCATCAACGCGCCGGCAGACGCCGACGCCGCGTGGTGCGCACGGGCGGTCCACCGGATGATCGGCACCGACGCCCCGATCAGCGTGCGGGCGACCGATCCCTGGACGTCCCGGATGCTGGTGGCCGACCACTACCGGGACGGGCGGTGTTTCCTGGCCGGGGACGCCGCGCACCAGAACCCGCCGTGGGGCGGGTTCGGCGCCAACACCGGCATCGGGGACGCCGCCGACCTCGGCTGGAAGCTCGCGGCCGCGCTGCGCGGCTGGGCCGGCCCCGGGCTGCTCGGCTCCTACGAAATCGAACGCCGTCCCATCGCGCAGCGCGCCATCGCCGAGGCCGAACGGAACATGCGGGTGCTGACCGGCGAGCTCGCCGCGCCGGGCCTGGACGACGACGGGCCGGACGGCCGGGCCGCGCGCGCCAAGACCGCGGAGCTGATCCGGCAGGCCAAGACGGCCGAGATGTACACCCTCGGTTTTGTGCTCGGCACCGCGTACCCCGGCTCGCCCGTCATCGTGCCCGACGACGGCCCCGCGCCCGCCTCCACCGGCTCGGAGTACCGGCCGTCCGGCGCTCCGGGCCACCGGCTGCCGCACCAGTGGCTCGACCGGGACCGCTCGCTCCAGGACGAACTCGGCCCCGGTTTCACGCTCCTGGAGGTCGCCGCGCCCCCGGCGCCCGAATGGGAGACCGCCGCGGCCGCGGCCGGCGTTCCGTTGACGCGCTTCCGGCTCAACCGGCCGGATCTGCACGGTCTCTACGCCGCCCGGTACGTGCTGGTCCGGCCCGACGGCTACGTCGCGTGGCGCGGGCAGACGTCCCCCGGTGATCCCGGCGCGGTGCTCGACCACGCCCGGGGATGTGCGGTGTGACCCGCCGGGGCGGTTGAACTCCGCCGGATGGGGGCAGTCAAGAAGCCCGTAGCCGTCTCTTTCCCCGAGGAGACCGATCATGAGCCTCGACGCAAGACCCGCCGATCCCGGTGTCCTCGCCGACGAGAACGAAAGCGTCGAAACCGTGGAAACCACCGTCAAGGCCGACCTCAAGGAGCTGGCGAGGGTCCGCGGCTGGGCCCGCGCCCTGCTGCCCGATCTCACGGCCGAGCTGCTGACCGACATCGTGATGGTGCTCGACGAGCTCGTCTCCAACGCGCTCCGCCACGCCAAGCCGCCGATCCGGGTGCGCCTGCGCCGCGACCGCGGCACGCTCCGGATCGAGATCGACGACAGCTCCCCGGTCGCCGCCATCCCCAAGTCACCGTCGCTCAAGGGCGGCCGCGGGATGTGGATCGTCGAGAAGACCAGCGCCGCCTGGGGCCAGCTGCGCCGTCCCGGCGGGAAGACCGTCTGGGCCGAGCTCGCCCTGACCCGCGCGGGTCACCGTTCGTGAGGTGACGTAGAGGGTTTCCCGTCCGGGGACAGCTCGATGCCGTCCGGCTCCCGGATGGTTTCGCCGGTCAACGGCGGCGGCGTGCGGCGGCGTCCTCCGTGACGTGCGGCGCGCGGGGTGCCAGGCCGTTTCGTAGACTCCGCGGGTGGGCAGTGGTGGTCGCGTCGTAGCCGACCGGTACCGGCTGGAGGAGGAGCTCGGACAGGGCGGCATGGGCGTCGTCTGGCGGGCCTTCGACCTCGAGCTGGGCCGGCAAGTGTCGCTCAAACGATCCCTCGACGCCGACGCCGGGCAGATCCGGCGGGAGGCGCGCATCGGGGCCGGTCTGCTGCACCCGAACGTCGTCACGGTGTTCGACACGGTCGTCGACGACGGCGACGCGCGCTGGCTGGTCACCGAATACCTGGCCGCACGCAGCCTCGAAGAACTCGTCGACGACGGCGGCCCGCTGCCCGGGGACCGGGTCCGGCGGATCGGCGCGCAGCTCGCCGCGGCGCTCGCCGCCATGCACGCCCGCGGCATCGTCCACCGCGACGTCAAACCGGGCAACGTCCTGGTGACCGAGGACGACGTCGCCAAGCTCACCGACCTGGGCATCGCCCGCTGGACCGAGGTCACCCGCACCGGCGGCGCCCAGCTCACCGGGACGCTCGGGTACGTCGCGCCGGAGGTAGCCGGCGGCGGCGAGGCCGGCAGCGCGTCCGACGTCTTCTCCCTGGGCGCCACCCTTTACGCCGCGATCGAAGGCCGGTCGCCGTGGGGGTCCGGCGAGGACGGCCCGTTCGTGCAGATGCGCCGCGCCGCCGGTGGCCGGCCCGCCCCGGCCGAGCGCGCGGGACGGCTCGGCCCGGTCCTCGCCGCGCTGATGGCCCGCCACCCCGCCGACCGGCCCACCGCCGCCGAGGCCGCCGCGATGCTCGAAGGGGACACTCCGAAGCCGCGGCGGCCGCGCCGCCGCCGCCGGCGACGCCTGCTCGCGATGGGTGCGCCGGCCGCGGTGATCGCGCTGGCGGCCGGGTTCCTGCTCACCCGGCCGCCGTCGGCCGCACCGGCGGGCGGGCCGAACACGCTCGGCGCCGACCCGGCCGCGACGGACCCGTGCGCGGCGATCTCGATCAACGCGCTCACCCCGTTCGGCCGGGCCTTCGTGGATCCCGAGCTGAAGAACTTCGGCACCTGCGTGGTCACGACCACCCTCGCCCACGGCACCGGCCAGGTGCAGACGTACCTCGACCTGACCGGCCCGCTGCGCTACCCGACCCGGCCCCCGGAGCCCGGCCGGATGGGCGACATCGAACGCCCCGAGGCCCACGACGGCACCTGCGAGCGCAGCATCTCGCTGGCCGACACCAACCGGATCGACGTCGCCTCGCGCCCGGTGACGCGCGCGGAAGACGCGCCCCTGTGCGCCATCTCCGAGTCGGTGCTGTCCGACGTGCTGCCGATGCTCGCCAACGGGCCCCTGCCGCGGCGGGCCCGGCCGTTCCCGGCGTGGTCGCTCGCCCACGTCGACGCGTGCGGCCTGCTCGACGCCGCGGAGACGACGGGGCTCTTCGGCCGCGCCACCGCCCCGGACCGGGAGTTCGGCGGGTGGGGCTGCACCTGGGAGCACGATCCCCGGACGATCACCGTGCGCTTCACCCGGGAGTGGCCGATCGAGCCGGACACCGACGTGCCCGGCGACCGGATCCGCGTCGGCACCCGCAGCGCCGTCGTCGCGCCGGTGCCGGGCGGCCGGCCCGCGTGCTCGGTGCAGGTGGTGCACCGCTTCTACACCCCGGCGCTGCCGGTGCTGCGCGGCACCGAGCCGAACCGGGAGGAGATCGCCGTCGTCACCCTCGAAGACACCGGGGCGACCGGCGGTGCCGCGCTCTGCGCGAACGCCCGGACGCTGGCGACCGCGGTCGCCGGCCGGCTGCCGTGACCCCGGCTCTCCCGCGGGTCGGCGAGCCGGGACCGGTCCCCGGCGGGCTCGGCTAAAACAGGGCCAGGTCGGCGTCGGCGGACCGGAGGGGACAAGAGGTGGCGATGCGGGGTGTGGCCGGCGTGCTGCTCACGGTGGCGGCCGTGGTCGTTCCGACGGCCGTGGGGGCCGCCGGAGCGGGTCCGCGGACCCTCCACGTCGGGCCCGGCGGCGAGTACCCCACCGTCCAGGCCGCGGCCGACGCGGCCCGCCCGGGTGACACCGTCGCGATCGCGGCGGGCACCTACCCGGGCGGCCTCACCATCCGGCGTGACGGCGGCCCGGGCCGGCCGATCCGGTTCACCGGCGTCGGTGGCCCCGCCGTGCTGACCGGGACCGGCGGCCCCGCCGGGCTGCTGGCCGTGGGCGGGCACTCCTGGCTGGAGTTCACCGGCCTGACCGTCGCCGGGTCGGCCGGGTTCGGGGTCTACGCCGAGGGGGCGCACGACCTCGTGTTCGACCGGTTCGGCGTCGACGGCTCCGGCGACGGCGGGCTCGTCCTGGTCGGCACCCGGCGGGTGCGCGTCACCGCCTGCGACATCCGCGGCACCAACGCCCGCGGCACGTCCGCCGACCACGAGGCGCTCAGCATCGCCTCGGGTTCGTCGGACGTCGAGGTGTCCGGCTGCCGCGTGCACGACAACGGCGAGGAAGGCATCGACGTCAAGTACGACGACGCGGCCCGCGTGAAGATCCACCACAACGTCGTGACCGGCAACCGCGGGCCGAACATCTACGTCGACTCGTCGTCCACAGTGGACGTCTACGCCAACGTCGTGAGCGGGACCCGCAACGCGTCCAAGGCCGGCATCGGGCTCGCCGTCGAGGACTACTCCGAAACCCGGCTGCTCTCGGGCGTCCGGGTCTTCGACAACCTCGCCACCGGCAACGCCCAGGCCGGCCTGGACCTGTGGGTCGAGTCGACCGGGACCATGCGCGACCTCACGATCGTCGGCAACACCTTCGCCGGCAACGCGCACGGCTCGGTGCACGTCGGCGGCGACCGGTTCGCCGGGACGAACATCCTGCGCGACAACGTCTTCGGCGACGGCCCGGTGGCGGCCGGGCCGTTCACCGCCGACCACAACCTCGCCGGCGACCCCGGGTTCACCGACCCGGCCCGCGGCGACTACCACCTCGCGCCGGGCTCGGCCGCCGTCGACACCGGCAGCCCCGTGCTCGCCCCCGCCTTCGACCTCGACGGTGTCCCCCGGCCCTCCGGCGCGGGCTTCGACATCGGCGCCTACGAGCGGAGGTAACCGTGCCCGCCGAACGCCTCGACCCGCACCGCCAGCGCAGCCTGCGCCACGGCGTGGCCGGGTCCGTGCCGGGCACGCTGAGCGCGCTCACCGTCACCGGCGGCGTCGCGGTCCCGCCGACGCCCGGCAGCCGGGTGAGCTTCGGCCGCAACCGGCTCGAGGTCGACGTCTGCGTCGGCGAGGACGACCTGCGGATCAGCCGCGTCCACGGCCTGCTGACCCACGACCGGGACCGCTGGTGGCTGAGCAACACCGGCCGCTCGCCGATCCGGTTGTCCGACAGCGTCCTGCTGCACCGCGACAGCGAACCGCTGCCCCTGGCCGCGGGGTACACCGCGCTGTTCCTGCGTGGGACGCGCGACCGCGAGCACGTGCTGGAGCTGCTCGTCTCCGACGGGGAGGGCACGGCCACGCCCCGGCCGACCCACCCGACGGCCCCGCCGAAACGCTGGCGGCTCACCGCGGAGGAGCACCTCGTGCTGGCCGTGCTCGGGCAGCGCTACCTCGGTTACGACCCGCAGCCGCTGCCCCTGTCCCGGCAGCAGGCGGCGGCCGAGCTCGGCGAGCGGCGGCCGCGCGAGAGCTGGACGGCCAAGCGTGTCGAGCACATCGTTTCCCGGGTCCGGCAACGGCTTTCCGACGCCGGGGTGCACGGGCTGCGGCGCGAGGAGGTGGGCGAGCCGGTGGGCCTGACCCTGACGGTCAACCTGCTCCGGGAGCTGGTGCTCTCGACGACGCTGGTGCCGATGGACCTGGAGTGGCTCGAGCTGCCCGACCCGCCCGTGTCGTAACCCGGGGCCGGTCCCGCCGGCGGGACCGGGCCGCGGTCGCGCGTGCGTCAGCGTCTGCATGAACTCGCGGCGCGCCAACGGATCGAGGCTCGCGATGGGCTCGTCGAGCAGCAGCCGCGGACCCTTGGCCAGGGCGAGCGCCCGCGCTGTCCGGGCCGGCCGGCGCGGCGATCCGCCCGGCGGGCAGCGTCAGCGCGCTCAGGTGAGCGCGCTGATCCCGAAGAACATCGCCGCCGACACCCCGGCGGCGGCCGGGAAGGTCAGCACCCAGCCGAGCACGATGTCGCGTGCGATGCCCCAGCGCACCGCGGAAAGCCGCCGGGTCGCGCCGACGCCCATGATCGCCGCGGTGATCACGTGCGTCGTCGAGATCGGGGCCTTCACCGCGAACGCCGTCACGTACAACACCGACGACGCCACGGACTCCGCGACGAACCCGTGCGGCGGGTCGAGCGGGAAGACGCGGCGCCCGAGCGTCCGCATGATCCGCAGCCCGCCGGAGTACGTCCCGAGCGACAGGGCCGCGGCGCACGCCAGGGTCACCCACAGCGGGACGTCGAACGTCTTCTGCTGGCCCGCGGCGACCAGGGCCAGGACGATCACGCCCATGCCCTTCTGGGCGTCCTGCAGGCCGTGGCCGAGCGCGAGCGCCGACGCGGAGACGATCTGGAAGCGGCGGAACACCCGGCCGCTGCGGTGCGGGTTCGCCCGGCGCAGCAGCCACAGCGCGCCGACCATCGCCAGGTACCCGAGGACCAGCCCGAGCAGCGGGGACGCCACCATCGGGATCAGCACCTTCTCGGCGATGCCGGCCCAGTGCACGGTGCTCGCCGCGGCCAGCGCCGCACCGACCATCCCGCCGATCAGCGAGTGCGAGGACGACGAGGGAAGCCCGAAGTACCAGGTGATCAGGTTCCAGACGGTCGCGCCGACGAGCGCCGCGAAGACCACGGTGAGCGCGTCCGGGCCGACCGGGACGTCGATGATGCCCTTCGCCACCGTCGCGGCGATGCCGGTGGACAGCAGCGCGCCGGCCAGGTTCATCACCGCGGCCAGGATGAGCGCGGCCCGCAGGGTCAGGGCGCGGGTCGACACCGCGCTCGCGATCGCGTTCGCCGCGTCGTGGAAACCGTTGGTGTAGTCGAAGACCAGGGTCAGCACGATGACGGCGACCAGGGCGGCCGTCCCGGTCACTACGACTCCTTGACCGCGATGGTCTGCACCACGTCGGCCACGTGCTCGAAGGCGTCGGCGGCCAGCTCGAACTGCTCGACGACCTCCTTGGTCTTCAGGACTTCGAGGGCGTCGGCGCCGGGTTCGAACAGCTGGGCCAGGACCCGCCGGTAGATCCGGTCGGCCTCGTTCTCCAGCTCGTTGACCTCGATCCAGTACGGCTCGAGCTCGCCCACCTTCGCCAGGCCCGGCATCGCCTCCGCCGTCAGCTCCGCACACCGGCCGAGCGCCTGCACCAGCAGGTCGACGCCGGGCGGGAACGCCTGGATCCGGTAGAGCACGGCCAGGTCGGCGGCGGTGTCCATGAAGTCCAGCACGTCGTCGATCTTCGAGGCGAGCGCCTGGATGTCCTCGCGGTCGAACGGCGTGACGAACGAGCTGTTGAGCTCGACCATGATCGTGTGCATGAGCTCGTCACCCTGGTGTTCGACCTCGTGCAGCCGGCCCGCGATCGACTCCCGGTCGGCGGGCTCCGCGGCGACGAGGTCGCGCAGCAGCGCCGTGGCGGTCACGAGGTTCCTCGCCGCGTCGGTCAGCAGGTCGAAGAACTTCGTGCCCCGTGGGGTGAAGCGCATGGATGAGTCCCTTCTTCAGCGCACCGCGATCATGCCCGCCCACCCGGGCTCTCGCAGGCTCGGGGCGCGACTTCCGGTGGAAAGTGGACACTCGCACCGGTGTACGCGGGCGGTCTAACCGGGGAGATCTCCGGTGTGGGCGAATTCGAGCCGCTTGGCCACGGAGACGGTCTGGTCGGCGAAGCGCTCGTAGAAGCGCGTGGCCAAGGCCGCCGCGACGGCCTCGCCGTGGCCGTGGTCCCAGCCGGCGCCCGTCATGCCGGACAACAGGTCGGCGTGCAGCGAATCGACGGCTTCGTCCGCTTCGCGCAGGTCGCGGTAGCTGCCGCCGGCCCCGGTGCGGATCTGGGTCGCGACGCCCTCGGCCATGCCGGCGGTGAGCTCGCCCATCCGCAGGAACGTCGGGTTCAGCTCCGCGGGCACGGCGTGGTCGGGGTGGGCGTAGCGCGCGCTGTCGGCGACGTGCGCGGCCAGGTCGCCCATCCGCTCGATGCGTTCCGCGCAGTAGACCACCGCCAGGACCTGCCGCAGATCACCGGCGACCGGGGCCTGCAGCGCCAGCAGCGAGTAGGCGTCCTCCTCGCACCGCGAGCGGTGCGCGTCGAGTGCGGAGTCGGCGGCGATGACCTCCTCGGCGACTCTGAGGTCGGCGTTGAGCAAGGCCTCGGTGGCCTGCCGGATCGCCGTCGCCGCCAGGTCGCACATGGTCGCCAGCAGCTCGCTCAGGCGGGCCAGGTCGTCGTGAAATCCTTCTCGCACGACTCGGCAGCCTACGGGAGGCCGTTCCCGAGCCAGCGGTGGTAGGCGGGCAGGTCGACGTTGCCGCCGCAGACGACGACGGCCACGTGCCGGCCGGCGAAGCGGGCGCGGTTCTCGAGCACCGCCGCGACCCCCAGCGCCGCCGACGGTTCGACGACCAGCCCGGCGTGCTCCAGCAGCAGCCGCATCCCGGCGACGATCGACTCCTCCCGCACCAGGACCGCGTCGTCGGCGACGACGAGGAGGTCGTCGAGGACTTCCCGGATCGGCCGCCGTCCGGCGACGCCGTCGGCGATGGTGCTGGTCGACTCCGTCGTGACGACCCGCCGTTCGCGCCAGGAGCGGGTCATCGCCGGTGCGCCCGCCGGCTGGACGCAGACGACTTCGACGCCGGGTGCGCGGGACTTCAGGACGTGGCCGATCCCGGTGGCCATCGCGCCGCCGCCGAGCGCGATCAGGACGGCGTCGAACGGCGTGTCCAGCAGCTCCAGGCCGATCGTCGCCGCGCCTTCGCACGTCTCGAGGTCCAGGCTGTCCTCGACCAGCCGGATCCCGTCGTGCCCGGCGATGGCCACGGCCCGCTCCCGCGCCTCGTCGAAGTCGCCGTCGACCAGCTCCAGCCGGGCGCCCAGCGCGCGGATGCGCTCGAGCTTGACCGCGGGCGCGGACCGGGACGCGACGACGGTGACGGCCACCCCGCGGCCCCGCGCGGACCAGGCGAGAGCCTGGCCGAGGTTGCCCGCGCTGGCGCAGACCGCGGCCGGCCCGCTCAGGCCGCTCACGACGACCTCGGTGCCGCGGCCTTTGAAGCTGCGCACCGGGTTCGCCGTCTCGAGCTTGACGCTCACCCGGCAGCCGAGCGCCTGCCCGAGGGGATCGCAGGGGTAGAGCGGGGTGTCGAGGAAGACGGGGTCGATCACCCGGCGGGCCGCCTCGATGCGGGTGAGGTCGAGACGCGTCCGCGGCACGGTCGTCATCAGCGGTCCGACGGAGCGCGGCCGGTGCTCGCCCGGGGCATCAGGATCGGCGCCGGCGCCTGGACGTGCCCGGCCGCGCCGACGGCCAGGATCTCGTTGAGCGTCTCGATCGCCAGCACGCCGTGCTGGGTGATGTGCCGGTCCAGCGCCGTCACCGCCGGGCGGACTAGCTGGCACAGCGCCGAATCGTCCCAGGACACGATGGACAGCTGCTCGGGCACCGAGACGCCCATCTCCTGGGCCGCGGCCATCGCCGACAGCGCCATCACGTCGTTGTCGAAGATCACCGCCGTCGCCCGGTCGCGCTCCGACAGCAGCCGCCGCGCGGCCCGGGCGCCGCTGTCGCCCGAGTAGTCGCCGTGGACGGTCTTCGACCACTCCAGCCGGTGCGTCCCGGCCGCCTTGGTGAACGCCTCGTCGCGGCGCAGTGTGTGCGCGAACCGGTCCGGGCCGGCGACCCGGGCGATCCGCCGGTGCCCGAGCGCCGCGAGGTAGCCGACCGCCTCCTCCATCGGCGCCGCGTCGTCGGCCCACACGCACGGCACCTCGGCCGACTCCGGGTAGCCGAGCGCGACGGCGGGCAGCCCGATCTCGGCCAGCACGCCGGTGCGGATGTCGTTCTCGTGCAGGTCGACCACGATGACGCCGTCGACGCGCCGCTCGGCCCACCAGCGGCGGTAGGTCTCGATCTCGGCGTCCCGGTCGTCGGTGACGGCCAGCATCAACGCCGTCGACGGGTCCGAGCGCAACGCCATTTCGATGCCGGAGACCAGTTGCATGAAGAACGGCTCGATGCCCAGCACCTGGGCGGGCCGGTCGACGATCAGCCCGATCGCGCCGGAGCGGGACCGGGTCAGCGCGCGGGCGGCGGTGCTGGGCCGCCAGCCCATCCGGTCGGCGATCTCCAGCACGCGCTCGCGCGTGGCCGCCGACACCCCCGGCTTCCCGTTGAGCGCGTAGGACACCGCGCCCGTCGACACCCCGGCCGCGTCCGCGATGTCCGAGATGGTCAGCCGCTTCATCGTGCTCCTCGGATAACTCGCTGACTCAATCGCTTCACCTCGCACGAGGCTACCCCGACATCGTTTCGGTCCATTGACATGACGTGACCGAGGTTACAAGATGTGAAGCGCTTAACCCAGGCTCACCCCCGATCGCCGCCTGACGACACCGAACTCTCCCGGCGCCACGTCAGCGTGGCCGACCGTCAAGTTAACCGCTTAAGCACTCCTGGAGTCCCCATGAAGGCCGGAAGGCACCGTCGCCTGCTCGCCCCCGCCGCCGTCGTCCTCACGCTCGGCCTCGCCCTGAGCTCGTGCTCCAGCACCGTGACCAGCGCCGACGGCGTGATCATCACCGCGAACACCGGCGCGTCGGGCGCGTTCGTCCGCAACTTCAACCCGTTCCTGCCCAACCAGGCCCAGGCGGGGTACGGCGGCACGATCTACGAGTCGCTGCTGTTCTTCGACATGGCCGAGCGGCGCCCGCCGGTGCCGCAGCTGGCCACGGCGGCGACCTTCTCCCCCGACGGCCGGACGCTCACCGTCACCACCCGCGACGGCGTCAAGTGGCAGGACGGCCAGGCGTTCACCGCGCAGGACGTCGCCTTCACGTTCGACGCCATGATCAAGCACCCCGAGCTGAACACCAACGGGCTGACGCTGGCCGCCGCGACCGCGCCGGACGACCACACCGCGAAGATCACCTTCGCCCAGCCGGCGTTCAACCAGCTGTGGGGCGCGGCGGGCCGCACCCTGATCGTGCCGAAGCACATCTGGGAGAAGATCGCGGACCCGGCCACCGAGCTCAACGCGAACCCGGTCGGCACCGGGCCGTTCACCCTCGATGCGTTCTCCCCGCAGACCTTCCTGCTCAAGAAGAACCCGGGCTACTGGGAGCGGGGCAAGCCGGCCATCGACGGCGTGCGGTTCATCTCCTTCAGCGACAACACGAGCGCGAACCAGTCGCTGCTGGCCGGCAAGATCGACTGGGGCAACACCTTCGTGCCCGACCCGGAGAAGAACTGGGTCGCCAAGGACCCGAAGACCCACCTGGTCCCCTCGGCCGGGATCTACCAGACCAGCCTCGTGCCGAACCTGACGACCTGGCCGACGAACGACCTCGCCGTGCGGCAGGCGATGAACCTGGCCCTGGACCGCAAACGCATCGTCGACACCGTCTACTTCGGCATCGCGAAGGTGCCGAGCCCCGAGCTGCTGCAGACCCCGCGGGACGACGGCTTCCGGATCACCGGCCCGGTCACCCGCGACCCCGCCGCCGCGCGGGCCGCCCTGGAGAAGGCCGGTTACACCCGCGGCGCGGACGGCGTCTACGTCGACAAGGGCGGCCGGCGTCTCGAGGTCTCGATCAAGGTCGTCACCGGTTACACCGACTACATCCAGGCCCTGCAGCTGATGCAGCAGCAGCTCGCCGAAGCCGGGATCACCCTGACCGTGCAGCAGGTTTCGAGCGCCCAGTTCAACTCCGACCGCTCCACCGGTACCTTCCAGCTCCTCATCGACGGCCTCGGCGGCAAGCCGGACCCGTACCAGCTCTACAACCAGGTGCTCGCCTCGGCGACGACCGCGCCGATCGGGCAGAAGGCCGCGTCGAACTGGTCGCGCTTCTCCGACCCGCAGGTCGACGCCGCGCTGAGCGCGATGGCCGGGACCGACGACGAGGCCGTGCTCAAGCAGCGTGCCCAGGAGATCGGCCGCGTCATGCTGGACAAGCTGCCCTACGTGCCGATCTTCCAGAACAGCCCGAACGCGACGTTCCTCGCCACGAAGGTCACCGGCTGGCCCACCGACGACAACGCCTACGCGCTCTCGCGCGCGGACAGCTATCCCGACACCGGGTTCGTCGCCAAGAACCTGAAGCCGGTCGGGTAATGCGGTTCCTCGGCAAGAAACTGATGTTCTACGCGGTGGCCCTGCTCGCGGCGCTGTCGCTGAACTTCCTCATCCCCCGCCTCGCGCCGGGCAACCCGGTGGACGCGGTGCTGGCCCGGCAGTCGTCGATGGCGCCGGTCTCCCCGGAGGCCCGGCACTCGCTGGAACTGCTGCTGGGCGTGAACGACCAGCCGCTGTGGCAGCAGTACCTGCGCTACCTCGGGCAGATCTTCTCCGGCGACCTCGGCCGCTCGGTGACGTTCTTCCCGGCGCCGGTCGGCGACATCATCGGCCAGGCCCTGCCGTGGACGCTGGGCCTGGTCGGCGTCGCGACGGTCGTGTCGTTCACGCTCGGCATCTCCCTCGGCGCACTGGCCGGGTGGTTCCGCCGCGGGGTCGTCGACTCGCTCGTCGCGGGGTCGACGATGCTCGCCGCCATCCCGTACTTCTGGCTGGCGCTGGCCGCGCTGTACTTCCTCTCGGCCGGCCTGGGCTGGTTCCCGCTCGGCCTCGGGTACGACGTCGAGATCGAGCCCGGCTGGTCGGGCGAGTTCGTCGGCGACGTCGTCTACCACGCGCTGCTGCCGGCCCTCACGATCGTCGTCAGCTCGCTGGCCGGGTGGCTGCTGGGGATGCGGAACATGATGGTCTCCACGATGGGCGAGGACTACGTCGTCACGGCGCAGGCGAAAGGCCTCAGCCTGCGGCGGGTGATGGTCACCTACGCCGCCCGCAACGCCGTCCTGCCGAGCGTCTCCGGCGTCGCGGTGTCGCTCGGGTTCGTCGTCGGCGGCGCGATCGTCACCGAGGCCGTGTTCTCCTACCCCGGCATCGGGTTCACGCTGCTGCAGGCGGTCCGCAACAGCGACTACCCGCTGATGCAGGGCATCTTCCTGATCATCACCCTCGCGGTGCTCGGCGCGAACCTGCTGGTCGACCTGCTCTACGCGGTCATCGACCCGCGCGTGCGCACCACGGCGAAAGCGGGTGCCCGATGACCCAGGCCGTCATCACCCCCGTCCGCGCCGCCGGACGCGTCTCCGCACTCACCCGGCGGCCGAAGTTCCTGCTCGGCGCGGGCATCGTCGCGCTCTACGCGGCCGTCGCGGTCATCGGGCCGCTGCTGGTCGGCGACCCGCACGCGACCGGCGACGACCTCCTCGCCGGGCCGTCGGCCGCACACCTGCTCGGCACCACCAACAACGGGCAGGACGTCTTCGCCCAGCTGATCGTCGGCTTCCGGTCCTCGCTGCTGGTCGGGCTGCTCGCCGGCACGGTCACGATGCTGCTGGCCGCGCTGGTCGGGGTGGTCGGCGGGTACGCGGGCGGCTGGGCCGACGAGGTGCTCAACCTGATCGGCAACGTCTTCCTGGTCATCCCGGCCCTGCCGCTGATCGTGGTCGCCGCCAGCTACCTGCACTCCAGCGGGATCGCCGTGATCGCGCTGCTGATCGCGGTCACCAGCTGGGCCGCGTCCGCGCGGGTCCTGCGCGCCCAGACGGCGTCGCTGGCCCACCGGGACTACGTCGACGCCGTCCGCGCGTCGGGCGAACGCGCGTGGCGGATCGTCGTCGTCGAGATCCTGCCGAACCTCTACCCCATCCTCATTTCCCAGTTCGTGTTCGCGATGATCGGCGCCATCCTCGGCGAGGCCGGGCTGTCGTTCCTCGGGCTCGGGGACCTCAACTCCGTCACCTGGGGCACGATGCTGTTCTTCGCCCAGAACGGCGAGGCCCTCTCGCAGGGCGCGTGGTGGTGGTTCATCCCGCCGGGCCTGTGCATCGCGGTGCTCGGCGCGGCCCTGACGCTGCTGAACATCGGCGTCGACGAACTGATCAACCCGCGGCTGCGCGTGCAGCGCCGCGGCGGCGCCCAGGGGGACATCCGATGACGCCCGTGCTCCAGGTACGCAACCTGCACGTCGACTACGAAACGGCCGCCGGGCCGGTGCACGCGGTCCGCGGCGTCGACCTGGACGTGCACCGCGGCGAGCTGGTCGGCATCGTCGGCGAAAGCGGTTGCGGCAAAACGACTTTGGCCTACGCGATCACGCGGCTGCTGCGCGCCCCCGCGCACCTGACCGCCGGCAGCGTCACCTTCCAGGGCGTCCACGACACCGCACCCGTCTCGGTGACGGCGTTGACCGGAAGCGCGTTGCGGAAGTTCCGCTGGGACCGGATGTCGATGGTGTTCCAGGGCGCGATGAACGCCCTCAACCCGGTCCAGCGGGTCAGCGCGCAGCTGCAGGACCTCTTCCACGCCCACCGGCCGCAGCTGACCAAGGCCGAGCGCCGGACGCGGGTGGGTGAGCTGCTGGACCTGGTCGGGCTGCCCGAGCGCGTCGCCCGTTCGTACCCGCACCAGCTGTCCGGCGGGATGCGGCAGCGCGTGATGATCGCGATGGCCCTGGCGCTCGATCCGGACGTCGTGGTGATGGACGAGCCCACGACCGCGCTGGACGTCCTCGTGCAGCGCGAGATCCTCGACGCGCTCTCGGAACTGCGGCGACGGCTCGGGTTCGCGGTCGTCTTCATCACCCACGACCTGTCGCTGCTGCTGGAGATCAGCGACCGCATCGCGGTGATGTACGCCGGGCGCGTCGTCGAACTCGGCGACAGCGTGAAGCTGCGGGAGAACCCCCAGCACCCGTACACCGCCGGCCTGCTCGACGCGTTCCCGACCCTGCGCTCGCAGCGGCGCGACCGGCACGGCATCCCCGGCCACCCGCCGGACCTGGCCGCGCCGATCGCCGGGTGCGCGTTCGCCGACCGGTGCGGGTTCGTCCGCCCGGAGTGCGCCACCACCGACGTCACGCTGCGGCCGGTCGGCGGCACCGACGTCGCCTGCCACCTCTACCAGGAGGTCTCGGCATGACCGAGCTGAGTGCGCACGACCTCGTGCGCGACTACTCCGGGTTCCGCGCGGTCGACGGCGTCAGCTTCACCGTGACGTCCGGGCAGACCCTGGCGCTGGTCGGCGCGAGCGGCAGCGGGAAGTCCACCATCGCCCGGATGCTGTGCGGGCTGGACCGGCCCACCTCCGGGACCATCACGATCGACGGCGAACCCCGCCGCCCCGGCTACCGGGCGCTGCGGGAGTACCGCAGGCACGTCCAGCTGGTGTTCCAGGATCCGTTCGCCTCGCTCAACCCGGTCAAGCCGGTGCACCACCAGCTGGCGCGGCCCCTGCGCGTCCACGGGCTCGACGGCGGCCGCCGCGCCGTGCTGGACCTGCTCGACCGCGTCCACCTGCGGCCCGCCGACCAGTTCGCGGACAAGCTGCCGCACGAGCTGTCCGGCGGGCAACGCCAGCGCGTCGCCATCGCGCGGGCCCTCGCGCCCCGGCCGTCGGTGCTGCTGGCCGACGAGCCGGTGTCCATGCTGGACGTCTCGGTCCGGCTGGACATCCTGAACCTGCTGGAAGAACTCAAGCGGGACAACGATCTCGCCGTCCTCTACATCACCCACGACCTCGCCACCGCCCGGCACTTCTCGACCACGACGATGGTGCTGAACGCCGGGCGCGTCGTCGAGATCGGCGACTCCGACCAGGTCATCTTCCACCCGGCCGACGACTACACCCGCCGGCTCGCCGCCGCTGCGCCCGACCCGTGGCGCTGACCCCTCCCATCCACCAGAAGGGACCCATCCGTGCGGATCGACCTCGGCGCCCGCGACTGGACGCTGCGCGCCTGCGGACCTCTGACCCACGTCCCGATCGAGCTGGCCCGCCGGCTCGCCGAGGGGATCCCGGCGACCGTGCCCGGAACGGTGCACACCGACCTGCTCGCCGCCGGGCTCATCCCCGACCCGTACCTCGACCGCAACGAGAACGAGCTGCAGTGGATCGGCCTCACCGGCTGGCGCTACGAGACGACGTTCGACCGCCCGGCCGGGCCCGGCGTGGTCGAGCTGGTCTTCGACGGCCTGGACACCGTCGCCGAGGTCGAGCTGAACCACCACGTCATCGCCACCACCGCGAACATGCACCGCTCCTACCGCGTCCCGGTGACCGACCTGCTGGCCGACGGCAACACCCTCGCCGTCACCTTCGCCTCCGCGGTCCGCTACGCCCGCGACGAACGCCGTCGCCTCGGCGACCTGCCCAACCTCGGCAACGACGAGCCGTCGAACTTCATCCGCAAGATGGCCTGCAACTTCGGCTGGGACTGGGGCCCGAAGCTCGTCACCGCGGGCCTCTGGAAAACCGCGTCCGTCGACGTCTGGGACGTCGGGCGGTTGCGTCAGGTCCGGCCGCTGGTCACCGTCACCCCCGAGGGTGACGGCGTTGTCGGGATCCACGCCGAGGTCGAGGGCGTCGATCTGGTGCTGCGGGCCCGGGTGGGCGGTGCCGAAGTGGCCGGCCCGGCCGGGTCGGCGTTGTCGGTGACCGTCGGACAACCGCGGCTGTGGTGGCCGCACAGCATGGGCGAGCAGCCGCTGTACCCGCTCACCGTCACGCTCGAAACGCCCGACGGGTCCATTGTGGACACGTGGTCGCGCGAGATCGGCTTCCGCACCATCGACCTCGACGACCTGGATGGCGCGTTCACCTTCCGCGTCAACGGCGTCCCGCTGTTCGTCCGCGGCGCCAACTGGATCCCCGACGACTGCTTCCCGCACCGGATCGACGCCGCCCGCTACGACCGCCGCGTCGAACAGGCCACCGAAGCCCGCATCGACCTGCTGCGCGTGTGGGGCGGCGGGCTCTACGAAGGCGACGACTTCTACGCCGCCTGCGACCGGCGGGGAGTGCTGGTGTGGCAGGACTTCCTGTTCGCGTGCGCCGGCTACCCCGAAGACGAGCCCCTGCGCGGTGAGGTCGAGGCCGAGGCCCGCGAGGCCGTCGTCCGGCTCGCCCCGCACCCGTCGCTCGCGTTGTGGTGCGGCAACAACGAAAACTACATGGGCTGGTTCCACTGGGGCTGGCAGAAGGACCTCGCCGACCGCGACTGGGGTGCCGGCTACTACGAGCACCTGCTGCCCGGCGTCGTCGCCGAGCTCGACCCGACCCGGCCGTACATCCCGGGCAGCCCCTGGTCCGGTGACCCGGCACGGGACACCCAGGACGACGACCACGGCTGTGTGCACCTCTGGGACGTCTGGAACGAGCGTGACTTCAGCGGTTACCTCGAGCGCGTCCCGCGGTTCGTCTCGGAGTTCGGCTGGCAGGCCCCGCCCGCCTGGGCCACACTCACCGCGGCTGTCCACGACGCCCCGCTGACGCCGGAGTCACCGGGCGTCCTGCACCACCAGAAAGCCAAGGACGGCAACGGAAAGCTCGCCCGCGGGCTGGCGCACCACTTCGCCGCGCCGACGTCCACGGAGGACTGGCACTACCTCACGCAGGTGACCCAGGCCCGCGCCATCCGGACCGGCATCGAGCACTTCCGCGGCCACCGGCCGCGGTGCATGGGCACGATTGTCTGGCAGCTCAACGACTGCTGGCCGGTGACGTCGTGGAGCGCGATCGACGGCGCCGAGCGGCGCAAGCCGCTGTGGTACGCCCTCCGCGAGGCCTACGCCGACCGCTTGATCACCATCCAGGACCGGGACGGCGCCCCGGCGGCGATCCTGGTCAACGACTCCGCGGCCGCCTGGGAGGCCCCCCTCGAACTGCGCCGGATCACCGTGGACGGCGAGATCCTCGCCAAGACCGCCACGACCGTCCGGGTACCCCCACGCGACACCGTGACGCTGCCGTTCGGCGACGTCGGTGTCGCCGGTGACCCGACGCGGGAACTGCTGGTCGCCGACACCGGCGCCGAGCGCGCGATCCGGTTCCTCGCCGCCGACCTCGACATCGCCTACCCCGAGCCGCGGTTCGACACCGACGTCACCCGGACGGCGACGGGCTACGACATCACCGTCACCGCGCGGTCCCTGGTCCACGAGCTGGCGGTGTTCGCCGACCGGCTGGCCCCCGACGCCGAAGCGGACCAGTGCCTGCTCACGCTGCTGCCCGGGGACCACGCGACGATCCGGGTGACCACGCGCTACCAGCTCGATCCGGCTCGGCTGACCACGCGCCCGGTGTTGCGGTGCGTCAACGACTGAGAGTCAGGAGTCGGTGGTCTTGGCGCACGACACCGGCTGCCCGGGCCCCGGGGAGGTGGCCCGGGCCAGCTCCTTCTGCGCGTCCAGCAGGATGCGGCAGGTGAGGGTGAGCCCACCGGTCGGCGTGGCGGTGATCTCGGCCTTCTGCCCGGCGGCCACCACGACGTCCTGCTTCCACGGCACACCGACCGGCCCCTGGACGCTCTGCTGCGCGATCTCGTCCTGGTAGCGGTCGGGCGAGTTCGCGTAGCCGACCTTCGCCAGCGTCCCGTTGTCCTGGCCGGTCACCTCGTAGGTGATGGCCCACGACTTGCCGGTCGGGTTCGAGCAGCCCGCGACGCCCGCCAGCGCGCCGCAGAGAACCACTGTCCCGAGCACTCCCGTGATCTTCATACCCCGACGGTAGAGCCGGCGCGCGGGCCCGGCATCGCACGGAAGACTGATCCCCGGTAAACCGTTGGTCTTAGCTCCGGTCCCCCTGCTAGCCTCTCGGGAGCCGTGCCGGTGAACGAGGAGGTGGTACCCGTGGACATGACGACGTGGGTGCTCCCCTCCGGGGTCACGGCCGGGCGATAGGTCGTCCGGGAGCGCCGTTCAGCGCACTCCCCGAAAGGCACGACCGTGCACTTCACTTCCGAACACCGCCTCGACGACGACGTCCTCGAGCGCGAATTCACCCTCGGCGAGATCCCCGGCATCTTGTGGACACCCGGAGCCTCTGAAACACCGGCCTCGGTGGTCCTGCTCGGTCACCCCGGCGGGCTGGGGCGGATGCACCCCCGGCTGGTGGCCCGGGCCCAGGCCTGCGTGGCGGCGGGTTACGCCGCGGCCACCATCGAGCTCCCCGGCAGCGGTGACCGGCCCGCGCTCGCCGTCGTCGACGAGGCCCGCGCCGACCTGCGCCGGGCGCTGGCGGCCGGCGAGCCGGTGACCGGCGAGATCGTCGACCGGCTCGTCCTCCCGCTGGTCGAGCGGGCGGTCCCGGAATGGCGGGCCACCCTGGACGCCCTGCTCGCGCTGCCCGGGATCGGCGGCCCGGCCGGGTTCGCCGGCGGGGTGATCGCCATCGGCGTCCGGCTGGCGGTCGTCGAGCCGCGCATCGCGGCCGCGGTGCTGTTCGCCGGGAGTTTTGTGCCCCGCAGCATCATCGAGGAGGCCCGGCGGGTCACCATCCCGCTGCACGTGCTGCTGCAGTGGGACGACGAAGGGAACGACCGGCAGCTGGCGCTGGACCTGTTCGACGCGTTCGGCTCGAAGGAGAAGTCGTTGCACGCGAACATGGGCGGGCACACCGGCGTCCCGCGGTTCGCGGGGGAAGACGGCAACCGGTTCCTCGCCCGGCACCTGAAGTGACGCCGTGGGTGCCGGGAGGCTGCCCGCCTCCCGGCACCCCGGGCCTCAGCCGCGTTGCATCTCGCCGAGCACCAGCACCCGTCCGTCGAAGTAGGTGCGCTGGATGGCCGCGTTGGAGTTGCTGCCCTGCAGGTACTCCGACCACTCCATGAAGTACGTCCACTTCGGCTGCGACGCCAGCAGCTCCGGCGACGGGATCGTCCCGGTCTCGCCGAGAGCGATCGGCTTGCCGTGCGAGACGTTCAGCATCGCCTGGTAGTCCGAAGAGGACGAGTTCGCCTTCATCCAGACGTCCAGCGCCGCGACGTCGACGTAGGCGTCACCCGGGTAGTAGCTCGCGATCGAGCCCATGTTGACGTCCTTGACCGCCCAGTCCCACACGATGCTCGTGAGCCCCTTGCCCACCAGGTAGTCGTGGGTGATCCGGTAGAGGCCGGCGCTGCCGCCGAGGCCCGGGCGCCCGCCCCACCACGCCCAGCTGTCGTTGAGCTCGTGCAGCGGCCGGAACAGCAGCTGGACGCCCGCGCTCTGCAGCTGCTGCAGGTACGGCACGATCTCGTCGAGCCGCGCCTTGTAGCGGTTGTTGAGGTTCGAGCCGTTCGTCATCAGCTCGCTCCACTGGGTGTCGCTGAGCTTGCTCATCACCCCGGACGACCAGTCGCACGAGCTGCCCTGGGTGGGCGGGCACATGTGCCAGGTCATGGTGACGACCGCGCCGTGGCTCCATTCGAGCTTGGCCTGGTCGACGACCTGCTGCCGGTTGGCGACGTCCGAGCCGCCGAAGAAGAAGTCACCACCCCACAGGCCGGGGTACTGGCCGGTGATGTCGTGCGCCTTGCCGGTGTAGAACGACGGCTGGTTCGCGGGTTCCTTGTTGTGCTGCCCGGCGATCGTGTACTGGCCGGAGATCTGCTTGAGGTAGTTGAGCGTGCCACCGGCTCGGGGTGCGGCGACGGCGGCGGGCGCCGCCAAGGCCGTGACGACGAGTGCGGCCGCGGCGAGCGTGGTGCGGGTCTTGCGCAGGTGTGGGGACACAGGCTGACTCCTCCGCGTCGAGGATAGATTAAGCGCTTAAGAATTGCAGTCCGGACATGCACTCTGTCAAGGCATCCCGTGACAATCCACCGAGGCTTGTCCTGCTCGGTGACAATCGTTGACCGGCACTGGCACCGCTGCTCTACTGACGAGACCCGATGCTTAAGCGGTTGATCTCCGGAACGGAGCCCGCCATGTCTCTCAAACTGACCCTCGTCCTCGCCATCGCCGCCACGCTCGGTGCCGCGCCCGCGGCCCACGCGGTGAGCGGGCCCGGCCCGCTCACCGGCCTGGCCGGCAAGTGCGCGACGGTGACCGGTGGCGCGACCGCGAACGGCACCCGGATCCAGCTGCGCGCCTGCGCGGGTTCCGGCGCGCAGAGCTGGACCGTGCAGGACGACGGCACGATCCGCGCGCTCGGGAAGTGCCTCGACGTCCAGGGCGGCTCGGCCGCGAACGGCACGCCGATCCAGCTGTGGGACTGCCTGGGCAACACGCACCAGAAATGGATCTACGACAGCGCTTCCGGCCGGCTGGTCAACCCCGCCACGGCCGGCTGCCTCGACGTCACCGGGCAGTCGGGCGCCGACGGCACCCCGCTGCAGCTCTGGACGTGCAACAACCAGACCAACCAGCAGTGGACGCTGCCCGGTCAGCCGCCGGCCTGCCGGCGCGCACCCGGACAGTCCGTCGTCTCGGTCGGCTTCGCCGGGAAGCGTTATCCCGTCACGGTCCACGTCCCCGCGAGCGCCCCGGCGATCGCGCCGCTGGTGCTCAACCTGCACGGCAGCGGCAGCAGCGGCGCCGGTCAGCTGAGCTACTCGAACATGGCGGCGTCCGCCGACGCGAACGGCTACCTCGCCGCGTTCCCCGAGGGGGCGATCTCCTACCAGGGCGGCCTCTCGTGGACCGTCCCCGGTGTCGGCACCCCGCCGGCCGGGGCGCGCGACGACGTCGGCTTCCTCGACCAGGTCGTCACGACCCTCACCGGCGCGCTGTGCGCCGATCCCCACCGGATCCACCTCACCGGGTACTCCGGCGGCGGCCGGATGGCGTCGGCGTTCGCGTGCGCGCGACCGGAGCGGATCGCCGCGATCGCGCCGGTGGCCGGGTTGCGCGCGGGCCGGCCGGCACCCGGGAACACGTCGGTGCCGGATCCGGCGTCCTGCCGGCCGGGGGTGCCGGTGCCGGTGATCGCGTTCCACGGCAAGCAGGACGCCACCAACCCGTACGACGGCGGCGGCACCGACCTCTGGCAGTACTCGGTCCCGGTGGCGCAGCAACGCTGGGCGGCCATCGACGGGTGCGGCACCGGCCCGGTGAGCACGCAGGTCAGCACGCACGTCACGCGGACGACCTACTGCGACGTGCAGCTCTACACCGTCGCCGACGGCGGGCACACCTGGCCCGGCTCCCCGCAGGCCAAACCGGAGAACGGGAACACCACCCACGAGATCGACGCGAACACGCTCATGTGGCGGTTCTTCGCCGCGCACACGCGGTAGACAGTTCGTCCAGACTGGATGTACCGTCCAGACGATGAGTGACGTGACCGCGCGCTGGGCGCCCGTCTGCGAGGCGATCGTGCGGCTGCTCTCGCCGCACGCGGAGGTCGCGCTGCACGACCCGGTCACCGACCGGGTGCTCGGCATCTGGAACGCGTTCCCGGGCCGCGCCCCCGGCGACCCCTCGCTGCTCGGCGAGCTGGACGAGCTGCCGCCGTCGGGCAAGGACGTCTACGGGCCCTACCCGAAGTCCCTGCCCGACGGGCGGCGGCTGTCCAGCGTGAGCGCCGTCGTCCGCGACGGCGACGGGCGCGCGGAGGTCGTGCTGTGCGTGAACGTCGACCGCACGGCCTTCGACGACGCCGCGCGCCTGCTCTCGGGCTTCGCCGCGCCGACGTCCGGGCAGCCGCAGGTGCTGTTCGAACGCGACTGGACCGAGCGGCTCAACGACCTGGTGGCGGAGTTCGTCCGCGACAGCGGCACGCCCGTCGAGCGGCTGGACAAGGACCAGCGGTGCGCCCTGCTGTCCCGATTGGACGGTGCCGGGGTCTTCTCCCACCGCCGCTCGATGCCGGTCGTCGCGCGGGCGCTGCGGATCTCCCGCTCGGCCACCTACCAGCTGCTCGCCGAGACCCGGAAGGAACCCGATGCCGACGCTCCCTGATTTCCGGCTGGAGACCTACTTCTCCCGCTGGGAGTTCGCGGCCCGCTACCACCTGACCGCGTCCGACGCGCAGACGATGACGCTCACCGAACTGCTGGCCCTGGCCGACGACGACGGGCGCGAGCGGTGGGAGACGCTTTCGCTCGGCTACACCGAGACCTACGGCCTGCCCGCGTTGCGCGAGGCGATCGCCGCGACCCACACCGGCGTCGCCCCCGAGGACGTGCTCTGTTTCGCCGGCGCGGAAGAGGGCCTCTACCTGGCGATGCGGACGCTGCTGGAGCCGGGCGACCACGTCGTGGTCCTCACGCCGAACTACCAGGCGGCGGAGACGATCCCGCTGTCGATCTGCGAGGTGACGGGCGTCGCGCTGCGGCCGGAGGACGGCTGGGCGCTCGACGTCGACGAGCTCGAGCGGCAGCTGCGGCCGAACACCAGGCTGGTGTCGGTCAACTTCCCCAACAACCCGACCGGCGCGGTGCCGGACCGGGAGACGTGGACGCGGCTGGTCCGGCTCTGCGAGGACCGCGGCGTCCTGCTGTTCAGCGACGAGGTCTACCGCGGCCTGGAGGCCGGACCGGCGCTCCCGCAGGCCGCCGACCTCTCCCCCGCCGCGCTCTCGCTGAACGTCATGTCCAAGGCTTACGGGCTGCCCGGCCTGCGCATCGGCTGGATCGCCTGCCGGGACCGGGAAATCCTGAGCCGGCTCGAGCGGGCCAAGCACTACACGTCGATCTGCAACTCCGCGCCCGCCGAGGTGCTGGCGCTGATCGCGGTGCGCGCCCGGCAGCGGATCCTCGACCGCAACCGCGCGATCATCGCGGACAACCTCCCGCGGTTCGACGCGTTCTTCGCGCGCTTCCCGGACCTGTTCGACTGGGCGCCCCCGCGCGGCGGCTGCGTCTGCTTCCCGCGGTACCTGGGCGCCGACGGCGTCGAGGCGATGTGCACGGAGCTCGTCGAGCAGTGCGGAGTTCTGCTGCTCCCGGCGAGCATCTACGGCTCGCGGCTGACGCCGACCCCGCCGGACCGGTTCCGGATCGGCGTCGGCCGGCATGCGCCGGACGAGGCGCTGGAGGTCTGGGCGTCGTGGCTGGAAAGCCGTCGATGACCCTGCCCGCTGGGGCTTCCCGGACGTCGGGGGCGACGGCCACGTCAAGGCGGCCGGCCTGCCCAGCAACAACGGCCTCGTCCTGGCGCTGGACGCCACCACGGGCGTCTGACCCGGGTGTGGGGCCGCCGCCCGGACGCGGCCGGACAAGTCCTGCGTGACGGGGTGCTCCGCGGCGCCGGCCGCTCGATCGCCGACCTGACCGGTGTCCGGCGCGCCGGCGCTTACTTCGCGATTACCTTGAGTTTGGTATACAGGTCCGGCTGACCGGTGACGGCCGGCCGCAGGTCACGCCCGCCCGACAAAGTCCACTGTGGACATTCATGGGCGAATCCGTCTGAACCACTCGGGGTTTTCCGCCGTGTGCCGTGGTGAGGTGGCGACCTGAGAGGAGGGGCTGATGCCCCACTTGCGTACGTCCGGACGACACCGCAAACCGGCGACGATCGGACTCGTCGCACTGCTGGGAGTAGCCGGGGCGACCGCGACAGCGATCGCCCTGAGCAGTCCGGCCAGCAACGCGGCGACGGAGAACTGCACGGGGCTCGACACGGCGTTGCAGAACAACCTGGGTTTCATCGCGAGCCAGCAGATGGCCCCGGACGCCCAATCCGCGGCCCGCATCGCCAACCGCAAAGCGGTGGTCGACCAGATCCAGCAGCGCCGCCAGGACGCGGGCTGCCAGGGAGCGGTAGCGGCCAACCAGGCGGCGGTGAACTGCGCGGCGGTCGCCGGAGCCGCCGACGGCACCGCGGTGGCCGACCAGAAAGGCATGGCCGGCCAGGAAAGCGCGGCCGACCAGAACGGCGCGGCCCAGAACGGCATGGCCGGCAAGAAGAGCGCGGCGGGCAAGAGCGCCGCCGACGAGAACGGCATGGCCGGCCAGGAAAGCACGGCCGATCAGAATGGCGCGGCCAGCAAGAAGAGCGCGGCCGGCAAGAGTGCCGCCCACGAGAACGGCATGGCGGCCGAGAACGATGCCGCCCAGGGCGCCGACCAGCAGGGCATGGCGGGCCAGGACCAGGCCGCTGACGAAAACGGTGCCGCCCAGAACGGCGCGGCGGACCAGTCCGCCGCGGCAGCCGACCAGGCCGCGGCGGCCGATCAGGCGTGCGCGGTCGTGCAGCAGTGCCTGGCCCAGGAAGCCGCGACCGCGGACACCAACGGCATGGCCCAGCAGAACGCGACGACCGGCCAAGCCGGCGCCGAAGACCAGAGCGGCATGGCCCAGCAGAACGGTGCCGCCGGCCAGAACGGCATGGCCGACCAGCAAGGCATGGCCGGCCAGAACGGCATGGCCGAGCAGCAGGGCATGGCGGGCCAGGACCAGACCGCCGACCAGAACGGCGCGGCCCAGAATGGGATGGCGCAGAACGGGATGGCCGACCAGCAGGGCGCGGCAGCTCAGGACGCGTTGGCCCTCCAGAATTGCGCGGCCGTCTTGAGCTGCGTGGCTCAGGCCGATCCCAACGCGGCAGCCGACCAGAACGGCATGGCCACCGGCGAGACCGCCGCGGCCGGCGAGAACGGCATGGCCGAGCAGAACGGCATGGCCCAGCAGGACGGCGCCGCCGGCAAGAACGGCAAGGGCAAGGCCGCCGATCAGAACGGCATGGCGGCCGGCCAGAACGGTGCGGCCGACCAGAAGGGCAAGGCCAAGAACAAGGCCAAGGCCCAGGACGCCGCCGGTCAGGCGGCCGCGGACCAGGCGGCCGCCGTCGCGGTCGACTGCGTCGCCCAGGCCGCGGCAGCCGAGGGCGCCGCTGCCACCGGCACCCAGGCCGCCGGCACGCAGGCCACCGACACCGAAGCCGCCGGCGGTGCGGACTCGGCGGCGACCGTCTGCGCCGGCTCGACCGTCACGCTCTCCGGTGAGGCGGGTACGCCCGCGGCGTCGAGCAACCAGTTCGCCGCCGGCACCATGCTGAAGGTGACGAACCTGGACAACGGCAAGTCCATCACGGTGCCGGTGACCTCGACGTCCGGCAGCTGCGCGCTGCTGAACAACTCGGCGTTCGACCAGATCCACGAGCCGGGCAAGCAGCTCATCCGCAACGCGAAGATCCAGAAGGTCGGCTGACCGGGCCTCAGGGGTGTGCGCCGGCGGAGGGCCGGCGCACACCCGTGAGGTAGTCGCCGTGCGCCAGGTCCTCGAGCAACGTCGGGTGGCTCGGCGACCAGCCGAGCAGGTCCCGGGTGTGCGCACCGGACACCGGCGCGTCGATGCCGTAGACCTCGGCCATGAACGGGCTCGCGAAATGCGTCGCGGCCTCCTCGGGGGTCACGGCGACCGCGGGCAGGCCGAGGCCCCGGGCGATCGTCTCCGCGATGCGCCGGAACGGGACGCCGCTTTCGGCCACCCCGTGCAGCACACTGCCCGCCGGAGCCTTCTCCAACGCCAGGCGGAACAGCACCGCCGCGTCGAGCCGGTGGACGGCGGGCCAGCGGTTGCCGCCGCCGAGGTAGGCCGACTTGCCCGTCGTGCGCGCGGTGTCGACGAGCATGCCGAGGAAGCCGTAGTCGCCGGGGCCGTGGACCGTCGGCGCGAGCCGGACCACGCTCGCCCGCACACCGGACGCGGCGAAGCCCAGGCAGGCCCGTTCGCCCGGAATGCGGAAACCGGCGATGCCGGCCGGGTCGGGCTCGTCCTGTTCGGTGGTCTCGCGGCCGGTGGGCATCACCAGCGTGCCGGACGTGCTGACGAACGGCTTTCCCGTGTGCGCCAACGCTTCGCCGAGTGTCTCGATCGCGGTCCGGTCGCGGCGCATCATGTCGTCGGGGTCGGCGAAGTCGCCGCCGAAGGCCATGTGCAGGACGCCGTCGGCGGCTTCGGCGCCGCGGCGCAGGCTGTCGAGGTCGTCCAGCGAGCCGCGGTGCGGGGTCGCGCCCAGCGACTCCAGCCGGGTGGCTGCGGCGTCCGAGCGCGCCAAGCCGGTGACGGTGTGACCGGCCGCGACGAGCTCGGTGACGACGGCGGGGCCGGTCAGGCCGGACCCGCCGGTGACGAAGACGTGCATGGAACACTCCCAGGTTTACGCCAGTGACTGGCACTAAGTAGCGCCAGTCACTGACTCTACGCGTAGCGCCAGCCACTGGCGCAATGTGGTGTCAGTCACTGGCGCAACGCGGTAAGCTCGCGATGTGCCACGAAGCGGAGCAGAAGCGCGCCGCCGCCTTCAGCAGGCGGCCCTGGAGCTGTACCGGGAACGCGGGTTCGACCGGACCACCACCGCCGAGATCGCCGCGCGGGCCGGCGTCAACGAGCGCACCTTCTTCCGGCACTTCCCGGACAAGCGCGAAGTGCTCTTCGACGGCGAAGCCGCCCTACGCGACACGATGACGGCGGCCGTCGCCGAAGCGCCCGCTGACCTCCAGCCGCTCGACGTGCTGCTGCGCGCCTTCCGGAAGGCGGCCCGGATTCTCGAAGAGAACCGGCCGTTCTCCGAGCCACGGCTGGCGATCATCGCCGTGACGCCGGCCCTGCGCGAGCGCGATCTGGCCAAGGCCGCGTCCCTCGGCGACGCCCTCGCCGAGGCTCTGCGGCAGCGCGGTGTTCCCGGCCGGCTGGCCGGCCTGGCCGCGCAGACCGGCTGGGCCACCTTCCACCACGCGGCCCAGGCCTGGATCGACGACCCGTCACAGAGCCTGGACGCGCACCTCGACCAGGCCTTCGACGATCTCCGCGCCCTGACGCCGGGTCACTGACGAGGCGGGTGGATCGGCACGACGTCGCCGAGGCCGGAAACGGTCAAAACCGGGGCCAGCAACGGAGAAGCGACGAGTTCCAGGTGATCGGCGTGGTCGAACAGCACGGCGATGCCGGCGCTGTCGAGGTACTCGACGGCCGTCAGGTCGAGGACGACCCGCTCGGTGGTCTCTTCGAGCGCCGCGGCGAGGACGGGGGCGTTGCCCATGTCGATCTCGCCGCTGGCGGCCAGCACGGCCGTGCCGTCCGGACGTCGTTGCGGGACAAGCGAAAGCGGAATGGTCATCACACGATCCTGGTCAGCATGTCGACGGTGGTCCCGGTGGCGGTGGTGTTGATGGTGACCTCCTGCATCATCGCGCGCATGAACGTGATGCCGTGGCCGCGGGTGGATCCGGGCGCCGCGTCCACCGCCTTCCACCGGCCGGTGTCCGCGACCGTCAGGCGGAGGCTGTCGGCGAAGGCTTCGGCGCGGAGCCGGACGATCTCGCCCGGGCTGTCGCGGTTGCCGTGCTCGATGGCGTTGGCGCAGGCTTCGCCCGCCGCGACCAGGACGTTCTGCGCCTGCTGGGCGTCGAGCTGGCACTGGCCGAGCCAGGTGCGCAACGTCTTGCGGACGCGGCCGAGCTCGCCCGCCTCGGCCGGGAAGCTCACTTCCAGCGGCCCGGGGTGGCGGTAGAGCAGCAGGGCGACGTCGTCGTCGTAGCCCGTGGTGGGGGCCAGGCGCCGCATGAGGTCGCCGGCCAGGTCCTCGACCGCGTTCACCCGGCCGTCGTGCAGGACCTGCCCGGCCCGCTCGATGCCTTCGTCCAGCGAACGTCTTCGCCGTTCGACGAGGCCGTCGGTGTACAGCAGCAGGGTCGCGCGGGCGGGGATGGTGTGCTCGGCTTCGGGACGCGCGCGGCCGGGGCGGACGCCGAGCGGCACCGACCGGCCTCCTTCGAGCAGGAGCGTCGCGCCGTCGGACAGCGCGAGGATCCCCGGCGGGTGCCCGGCGGTGCTGTAGACCAGCTGGCCGGTCCCGGGATCGAGCACACCGCAGAAGACGGTGGTGCACAACGCGCCGTCGAGCTTGGCCGCGAACTGGTCCAGGGCCATCAGGGTGTGCGCCGGACGCGGGTCCTGCAGCAGGAGCGCGCGGCACGCGCTGCGCAGCTGGCCCATCACGGCGGCCGCGTGCAGCCCACGGCCGACGCAGTCGCCCACGACGATGCCGATGCGCCCGTCCGACAGCGTGACGGTGTCGTACCAGTCGCCGCCGACCTCCAGGGGCCGCGTGGCGGGTTCGTAGCGGACGGCGAACCCGGTGGGCAGGTCGGCGGGGCCGAGGATGGCCCGTTGCAGGGCGACGGCCGTCTCCCGCTGCTGGTCGATCTGGTGGGCGCGGCCCAGGCTCGGCCCGATGTGGCCGGCGAGCAGCGACAGCAGCAGCCGGTCCTCGTCGGTGAACGGACGGCGGTCGCCGAGGTCGATCAGCAGCGCCAGCCGGCCGTGGGGGTGTTCGAGGACGGTCCCGGACCACGTGCGGCCGGAAACCGGGGCCAGCAGCGCTCCTCGCCGCAGCTCGCCGAGCGCGCGACGCTGGTCGCCGGGCAGGTTTTCCCAGGTGACGGGCGGTTCGGCGTAGGTCCGCGTGGGTTCGTCACCGGCGCCGAACACCGAGGCGACGACGGCTTCGGCGCGCCAGAGGTCCTTCAGCTCGCTCAGCGCGCTGGTCATCGCGTCGGTCAGCGTCGTCGCCTCGGCCAGCCGGGTGCTCATCGACGCCAGGGCGCTGTCGCGCTGGATCGCGTAGTGCTCGGCGGTGACGTCGCGGAAGGTGCCGACGATGACGGCCCGCCCGGTGTCCGGGTCCTGCGCCTGGGCGAACGCGGCGCGCGCCCACAGGCGATGGCCGTCCCGGTGGGTGACGGGGATCGTGTAGGTGCCGTGGGTCTTGCCGAGCAAGGTCGCGAACGCCTCGTTGACCGCCCGATGACCTTCGGGATCGGATTCGGCGTCCGGCCACCAGGGGTGGACCGGGTGGTACGGCAGGCCCTCGGTGCTGTAGCCGAGGATGTCGGTGAAGGCGGCGTTGATCTCGATGACCGCGCCGTCGGCGTCGCAGACGAAGAAGGCCTCCTGCAGCGAGTCGACCAGCGCGGTGCGCCACCGGGCCTGGTGCGTGCGCAGCCGCGCGAGCTCGACGTTCGCCCGCACCCGCGCGAGCAGCTCGGCCGCCGCGAACGGCTTGATCAGGTAGTCGTCGGCGCCGGCGCGCAGGCCCTCGATCGACGCCTCCTGCCCGGCACGGGCGGAGAGCAGCAGGGCCGGCATCGACGCCGTGCGCGGGTCGTCGCGCAGCGCCGCGACCAGCTCGAGCCCGCCCAGCCGCGGCATCATGACGTCGCTGACCACGAGGTCGAACGCCGTCGCCCGGGCCGCCTCGAGCGCCTCCTGGCCGTCGGTGACCGCGTCGACCTGGTAACCGGCGTCGCTCAGCAGCCGCGTGAGGTACTCGCGCATGTCGGCGTTGTCGTCGGCGACCAGCACCCGTGTCGGCGCGGTGGGTGCCGAGAGGGCCTGGGAGCGGCGGTCGGCGTCGGGGGTGCTGGGCAGCCAGCGCAGGGCTTCGTGCACGTACGCGGCGGCGTCCGGGGTCGCGGTGTGGCCTCCGGCCGGGATCAGCGCCTCCGGCGGCAGGTGCCCGGCGCCGAACGGCAACCGGATGGTGAAGGTGGTGCCTTCGCCCTCGACGCTGCGTGCGGTGATCGTGCCGCCGTGCAGGTCGACGATCTCCTGGACCAGCGCCAGGCCGATGCCGCTGCCTTCGGTGGACCGGGCGCGGACGTTCTCGATGCGGTGGAACCGCTGGAACAACCGGGGCAGTTCCCCTTCGGGCACACCGATCCCGGTGTCCGCGACGGTGACGGCCGCCTGGTCGCCCTCCGCCCGGGCCGAGACCGCGATGGCGCCGTCGAAGGTGAACTTCAGCGCGTTGGACAGCAGGTTGAAGATCACCTTCTCCCACAGGCCGCGGTCGAGGTACACGGGTTCGCCCAGGGGCGGGCACCCGACGTCCAGGCGCAGGCCGGCCTTGTCGATGGCGGAGCGGAACACCCCGGCGAGCTCGGCGGTGACCTCGGCCAGGTCCACCGGTTCGAACCGGGCCTGCATGCGGCCGGCTTCGAGGCGCGAGACGTCCAGCAGGGTGTTGACCAGCTTGCCCAGCCGCAACCCGTTGCGGTGGATGACTTCCAGCTCCTGGCCGGTGCGCTCGTCGGTGGCGCCGACCCGGGCCCGCAGCTCGTCCAGCGGGCCCATGATCAGGGTGAGCGGGGTGCGGAACTCGTGGCTGATGTTGGAGAAGAACGCCGTCTTGGCCCGGTCGAGCTCGGCCAGTTCCTCCGCCCGCCGCTGCTGGGCGTGGAAGCTGCGGGCGCCGCCGATGCCGGCCGCGAGGTGCCCGGCGACCAGTTCGACGAACCCGCGGTAGGTCTCGTCGAGCGCGCGGTAGCGGTTCAGCCCGGCCACCAGGAAGCCGTAGGGCGCGGCGCCCTGCTGCGCCAGCGGTACCAGCAGCGCCTGGGTGGGTGGTTCCGGCCAGTCGCCGGTCGGCAGCCCGGCGAAGCCGGCCAGCTCGACGAGCACGGACTCGCCGCCGGCCGCCGGCCACACCGCGGCGGGGTCGTCGGCGCCGATCGTGGCGGGGGCCGCCGGGTGGTCCGCGGCGATCCCGGTGGCGCCCGCCCGCCGCGCGACGCCGTCGTCGCCGAAGAGGTAGGTCAGGGTGAAGGGCAGGTCGCGCCGGTTGCGGCCGAGCTGCCGGCCGGCGAAGGCCAGGGTCTGCTGTTCGGTGCGCACGACGGTCGGGTCCGAGCCCAGGTCGCGCAGGGTCGACAGGCGCCGGTCGGCGATGACGCGGTCGGTGTCTTCGCGGACCACGCACAGCATGCCGACCACCACGCCGTCGTCGTCGCGCAGCGGGCTGTAGGAGAACGTGTGGTACGACTCTTCCGGGTAGCCGGAGCGCTCCAGGTAGAGCAGCAGGGCCTCGTCCCAGGTCGCCCGCGCGGTGGCGAGCACGGTGGCGATCCGCGGGCCGATGTCGTCCCAGATCTCGGCCCACACCTCGCTCGCCGGCCGGCCGAGGGCCCACGGGTACTTGCGGCCCAGGGTGTCGCGCCGGTAGGCGGCGTTGCAGAAGAACGTCAGCTCCGGGCCCCAGGCCATCCACATCGAGAACCGCGACGACACGAGGATGTCCACCGCGGTCCGGAGGCTCTGCGGCCACTCGGACGGCGGCCCGAGCGGGGTGGCCGTCCAGTCGACCGCCGCCAGGTCGCGGCCGACGTCGCCCTCGGCGAAGAAAACGTCGTCGGAACCGGCCACGTACGCCCCTCCCTCACGGTGCACCCCGGGCCGGTCGCCGGCCGTCCCCCGAACTCTACGTCGCGACCGGGCCGGGCACGAACCGGTCCCACGCGACCACCGCTGGCCATTTCCGGAAATGCGCGGTAAAACTGTCTTCTCCCACCGAAGAAGGTGATTTCCCGTGACGACCAAAAATGTCCTGCTGGCCACGGTTACCATCATTTCCCTGATTTCGGGCAGCACGAAAACCGCGGCCGCCGAAACCGATTCAGCGACGCCTCGGCGGGTTTCGGCGTGGTCGCCGAGCATGACGATCGGCGGCCCGAACTTCACCGACCGGACGCTGCGGATGGTCGTCCACCCCAGCGTCGGCGGCGACGGCTTACGCGTGCACCTGTCCAACCTGCGCGGCACCACTCCCCTCGCGGTCGGCGCGGTGGGCCTCGCCCTGCAGGCCGACCGCGCGACCGCCGTCGAAGGCTCCCGGCGCGCGGTGACGTTCTCGCACGCGAAGACGCTCACGATCCCGGCGGGCCTTGAGGTCGTCAGCGATCCGGTGCCGCTGTCCGTGCGCGCGGAGCAGAACCTGCTCGTGAGCCTGTACCTGCCGCAGGCGACCAGTTCTGCGACCTGGCACTCCGACGCGTTCGACGTCTCCTACCTCTCGAAGCCGGGCGACCACGCGGCCGACACCGACGACGGGAACTACGTCGCCGCCACGACTTCCTGGTACTACCTGTCCGGTTTGGACGTCGTCTCCCCCACCGCGCGCGGTACCGTGGTGGCCTTCGGCGACTCCATCACCGACGGCTACGACACCCCGGCGAGCGTGTACCGCCGCTGGCCGGACGACCTCGCCCGGCGGCTCGCCGGGCCGCATCCGAGCGCCGTGGTCGACGCCGGGATCGGCGGCAACCGGGTGCTCACCGACGTGCCGAACATCTGGCAGGGGGTCAGCGCCACCAAGCGGTTCGCCCACGACGCCCTGGCCCAGCCGGGCGTGCGGACGGTGATCCTCCTGGAGGGCATCAACGACATCGGGAACAACGCCGGCCCCGGCGGCGTCCCGCTCACCGCGCGGCACCTGATCGACGGTTACCGCGAACTGATCCGGCAGGCGCACGCGGCCGGGGTGCGGATCATCGGCGGGACCATGCTGCCGGACAAGGGGGCCGGCTACTACAGCGGATCCGCCGAGGCGATCCGCCGGGCGGCGAACGCCTGGATCCGCACGAGCGGGGAGTTCGACGGCGTCGCCGACTTCGAGAAGGCGCTGCAAGACCCCTCCGATCCGGAAGCGCTGCAGGCCGGCTTCGACTCGGGTGATCACCTCCACCCGAACGAAGCCGGCATGCAGGCCATGGCCGACGCGGTCGACCTGCGGCTGTTGAACCGCTGAACCCCTACTCGACGCGGAAGCCGTCGACCAGGAAATAGGTTCCGCTCTTCTTGGAAACGGTCAGCGTGTGCCGCCCGGCGGCGAGCCCGGTCACCGAATAAACGGGAAACCGGGTTTGCCGCTGGGCGGTGTTCGCGCTGACGGTTCCCTTGTCGGCGCCGTCGAGCGTGACGCCGATACCCCCTTCGTCGGAATTCGTCTCGGTGAGCAGGCCGATCCCGGTCCCGGTGAAGGTGATCGACGCGGAAGCACCGTCCTGCTGGGTGTAGTGGACGCCGTTCTCGAGGTCGCCGTAGGGGCGCGAGCCGCTCGAGGACCAGCTCCCGGTGTAGGCGATCCGCAGGTCGTCGTCGTCGAGCACCGGGGCGGGCGGGAGGTGCGGCCCGGCGGCGTCGATGATCGCCCGGGCCGCGGGCGGCCAGCGGCCGTCGGTGACCACAGTGGACGGCGTGAGGTCGATGTCCGTGCCGCTGTTGTTGTAGCGGTCGGTGTCGGTGAAGTTACCGTGGATGGTGTCGTCGTGGATGGTCGGCGTCCACAGGTTCAGCCACAGCGAGCCGTTGCCGAACTCCACCACGTTGTCGTGGGTGTCCCAGAGCGAGCTGCCCTCGTCGTGGTAGATCATGTTGCAGCCGTTGACGCATTCGCCGAGCACGTTGCCGGCGAATTCCGACGGCGACGCCTGCCCGCCGAGCGTGTAGACCGGGCCGCCGTCGAAGAGCACGCCCATCACGCTGTGCACGTGGTTGCCGAGCACGTGGTTGCCACCGGCGTAGGTCGTGCCGTGCAGGCACGGGTCGGCCAGGCCCTGCTTGGCCTGCAGCGCGCAGCTCAACGCCCAGCCCCAGCCCCACCCGATCGACACACCCGAGTACGGCGTGTAGCCGATGTCGTTGTGGGACAACGTGGTCCCGCGGCTGTGGCCGACCCAGACGCCGACCGCGTCCTGGTACTCCTGCCCCGGCCGCTGCACGACGTTGCCGGAGACGCTGTTGCCGCTGGTCATCAGCGCGGGCTGGGTCTGGTAGTAGTCGTCGACCTCGCCGACGGTGACCCCACTGCCGCCGATATCGGTGATCGAGCTGCCGGACGCCGTCGAGTCCTGGGTCTGGTCGGCGAGGTCGATCCCGCTGGTCCCGGTGTGCCGCACGGTCACGCCGGTGAACCCGATCCGCGCCCCGCGGTGCACCTGGACGGCGGCCGGAATGCGGGTGGGGGTGCGGGTGGCCGGGTCCCAGAGGATCCCGGCCTGGTTGTCGACGTAGCCCGCGGTGCTCGGGGCGGTCCAGGTCGTGTACGCGAACGTGATGCCCTCGAAGGCGATGTCATGCACCGGCGCGACGACGTCGGGGATGACGGTGAAGCCGTCGACCAGCAGGTAGTCGCCGCCGGCCTTGACCACGCGGACCGTGTGCTTGCCCTTGGCCAGTCCGGTGACCGAGACGACGGCCTGCTGCGCGAGCCGCTCGGCGCTCTTGGCCGACACCGTCTGCTTCTTGACGCCGTCGACGTAGACGTCCATGTCGCCTTCGTCGGTGTTCGTCTCGGTCAGGACCTGAAGACCGGTGCCGGTGAAGGTGTAGCCGAAGGCGTCGCCGTTGTTCCGGGTGTAGTGCACGTCGGCGCCGAGATCACCCAGGTGCCGGCCGTCGGAGTAGCTCCAGCCGCCGGTGTAGGTCGCACGCCAGTCGGTGTCGTCGAGCGGCGCGAGGTGCCCGGGGGTGCCGGAGACGTCGAGCAGTTCCGGCGCGACGGGCAGCTCTACGTCGGCCTTGGCGAGGTCCTCGCCGGGCCGCGGCACGTAGTAGAGGTAACCGGCGTCGCCGTCGAGGTAGAACTGGCCGGGCGTGCCGAGCAGCTGGTACGCGTTTTCGAGCCGGGTCACGCGATCGAGGCTCGGCAGGCCGGCACCGTTGAACGGGAAGCTCGGGTCGGGCACCGAGGTGTGGTTGTTGTTCCAGCACCCGGGGTCGACGGTCAGCGCCGAGCCGCCTGAGGCGCCGGGCGTGATCGAGGCCAGCGGGCAGCGCAGCTGCTTCCAGCCGTTGTCGGCGACGACCTCGACCCGGGCGGCGTTCGTCCAGGACGTGTAGGACGCGTCGGCGGTGGTGAACCCCGTGGCGGACACGGAGAACCCGCCCGGGTCCTGGGCCGTGCGGGCTCGTTGCGCGCGGACGCCGTCGACGAACAGCTCCCGGCTCGCGGTCCCCTTCGGCACCGGCGCGCGGTAGACGTTCTTGGCCGTGTCCGTCTTCCGGAAACCTCCGACCTTCAGCGCGCCGCTGAAAGTCGGGGTCTGGCCGGGGGCGGCGCGGTAGACGACGCGGTGGCCCGGCGTGCCGGAGTCCGGCACGCCCAGCCGCAACGGCGTGGTCAGCGAGTAGGTGCCGCCGCGCAGCTCGACCACGACGTCGCCTCGGGCGTGCGGGACGAGACCGCGGACCCGGTCACGAGCGGTGGTGAGCGCGCACGGGGAGGCGGAATCGCAGGCCGAGCCGTGCCCGTCGGGGGCGGCGTAGAGGACGTCCGGGGGTCTTCCGGGAGTGGCGCCGACAGCCGCGACAACGGCTGCGGCGGTGACCAGGTGCGCGACGGCAGTGGCGATTCGCATCGGGGGGTGCTCCGGCAGGGTCAGAGGACAGACATCTGATGAATATAGCCGGGCTGGATGCTTCGCGGGATACCTCGAGCTGACCAGTTCGAGCAGGTGAACCGGCCACAAACGGCGAAAAGTGCCCTCGATGAGACAAGGCAGGACACGTTACGCCGTCAGTCTTGACAGCGCAGAGTTCCTACCTTTGGGGTGGTCCGCCGGACGTTCGACGTCAGGACGCGACGGGGATTTCGGCCCACACCGTCCGGCCGCCGTCACCGCGGTGGAAGTGGCCTCGGCGCCGGGAGCACGCGGCGACCAGGGTCAGCCCGGTGCCGATCGGTGTCGACAGCGGAACGGCCGGGTCGAACCAGGCGGCACCACCCGCGTCCTCGACGCCGATCCAGACCGTCGAGTCGGACCGCAGCAACCGGACCCGCGCCGGCCCGGTGGCGTGCCGGACGGCGTTGGTGGCCAATTCGTTCATGATCAGCACGATGTCGGTGATCGTGTCGGCCGGCAGATCGCCCGCCGCGACCAGCCGCTCGCGGGCCCACGACCGGACGAGTCTGATTTCCTTCGGGTCCACATCGAAGTCGAAGCTCTCGCGCATCACGTTCTCAACTCCCCCAGAGTGACCGGAACACGCTCTGATTCCCCGGCGTGGGACCGGTTACACGTGGCCCCGCCAACACCGCACGAATGGACGCGTCAGCTCAGGAATGTCGTTCGACGATTTCGCGCATATCCGCCGGGAAAACGGGTAGCCGACCGGCATCGTCGAAGACCAGGCAGGTGAACCGTGAACACCGACTTCTCGGACGAAACCACTCTCCTTCCCTATCTGCGCGCCGTCGCCACCGAACTCGGGTTGCTGATCGAGGACGCCGAAGCCGAGCTCGCCGAGCCGGTGTACGGCCAGATCCGGTTCGCCGGCCGCCCCGCCGACGGGCCCGCGAAGCACGAACTCCTGACCTGGGACCGCCGCCACGGCTGGCAGCTGACCGCGGCCGACGGCAGATCCGGCTCGATGCACGTGGTGGCCACGCTCTCCGGTGATCTCCGGCCGGCCCCGCGGGCGGTCGCGGACTTCACCCTCGAAACCCTGGACGCTCGCGGTGAGCGCCTCATCCGCCGGCAGAGCGACGGCGACCGGCTCAGCGTCCTGCTGGACCGCTACGCCGAACCGCCGTCGAAACGCCGCCCGCGCCGGACGACGGACGTACCGACGCGGTGGACCGGCTCACGTCCGCGGGCGCAGAACACCGCCCGGACGCGTTCCTGACCTTCGCACCCCGGGACACCAGCCAGGTCGCGGCGAGCGCCAGCGCCAGCCCGGTCACCGTCCACCCGCCGAACGGCTCGCCGAACATCAGCGTGCCCCAGATCGTGGTGGCCGCCGGCACCAGGAACATCAGCGTATTCACGCTCGTCACCCCGACGCGGTCCAGCAGCAGCCAATACAGCCCGTATCCGCCGAGCGTGGAGAAAACGATCAGCCACGCCATCGCGATCCAGAACCGGGCCGACGCCGGCGGCTGCACGGCGCCGGTCGCCACCGCCAAAGCCGTGAAGACCACGGCCGAGGTGACGCAGTGGATCGCCACCGCGCGCAGCGGCGACGGGCGCTCCCGGGTGCGCCGGTCGAGGAAGGTCGCCGCGACCAGGCAGCACATCCCGGCGAACGGCACGAGGTAGGCCCACAGCGGGGTCCCGTGCCCCGACGTCGCGTCCGACCAGGTCACCAGGGCCACCCCGGCCACGCCGACGCCCAGGCCGAGCCACTGCCGCCCGGTGACCACGACACCCAGCAGCGGCCCGGCGAGGGCGGCGACGACGAGCGGCTGGATACCGTCGATCAAGGCCGTCGTGCCGGTGTTGACGCCCAGGCCGATGGCCCGGTACACGGTCAGCAGGTACCCGGACTGCGACAGCGCCCCGACCAGGATCTGCCGCCCCAGCCCCGCTTTCCCGCCGACGCCCGAGCGGACGAGAAACGGCACGAGCAGCAGCGCCAGGGGCACGAACCGCCACATCAGGACGGTCGCGACCGGCGCGTCCGCGGACCCGAGCTTCGCGCCGATGAAGCCCGACGACCAGCACGCGACGAACAGCGCGCCGAGCCCGATCGCCGCGCCGGGTATACCGATCTGTTTACTCATTCGCCCGAGACTACACCGATCGGTATACTCGTGGCATGGACGAGGTGATCGAGTGGACGCCCAAGGCGCGCGCGGTGCTGGCGGCGGCGGAAGAGCTGTTCTACGCGCACGGCATCCACGCGGTCGGCGTCGACCTGATCGCCGAGCGCGCCGGTGTCACGAAGAAGACGCTCTACGACCGGTTCGGCTCGAAGGAGCGGCTGGTCGTCGAGTACCTCCGCGAGCGGGACGGGCGGTGGCGCGCGTTCCTCGCCCCGCTGCTGGACGCGGCGGGTGCCGACCCGGCGTCCCGGCTCCGCGCCGTTTTCGACGCCTCCGCCCGGTGGGCCGCCCGGTACAGCGGGAAGGGTTGCAGCATGATCAACGCCCACGCCGAGATCAACGACCCGGCGCACCCCGCCTACCGGGTGATCGTCGACCAGAAGGCGTGGATGCTCGACCTGTTCACGACCATCGCGACCGCGGCCGGGGCCGCCGACCCGCGGTCGGCGGCGCGCACCGTCATGTTGCTGCACGAAGGCGCGCTCGTCACCGACGGGATGCACGTCTTCGAGAACTCCTACGCCCACGCGCGGGACGTCGCGGCGCGGGTGCTCGAGTCCGCTTGAGCCCGGCTCACCTACCCGAACGAGCGGTTTGCCTTGCTCGCGGGGCGGGGTAGCCGGTCTTCGGAGCCGAGGAGGCGCGTGATGCCCAGCGAAGTCGTGGTCGTCGGCCAGGTCGCCCGAGACCTGGTGGTCGAAGTCCCGGACGCGCCCGACGCGGGGTCGTCGGCCGAAGTGCAGCACCGCCAGGAGCGGCTCGGCGGGAAGGGCGCCAACCAGGCCGTGGCGCTGAGCCAGCTGGGCACGTCGGTGTCGCTCGTCGGCGTGGTCGGCGAGGACCTCGTCGGCGACGCCCTGCGAGCGCGGGCGCGGGCCGACCGCATCGGCACCACGCACGTGGTCCGCCGGCGCGGCGCCGAGACGGCGCTGATCGTCGACGTCGTCGACGATCACGGCCGCCGCCGCTACCTCGAGCACATCCCGGCCGCCACCCTGGTGACCGAGTCCGACGTCCTCACCGCCGCCGCGCCGATCTCGGCTGCCTGCTCCCTGATCGTCCAGCTGCAGCAGCCCGCGCCGGCGGCGTTGCTGGCGGCACGGCTGGCGCACACCGCGGGCACCCGCGTCGTGCTCGACGGCGCACCGGCGGACCCGGACCTCACGGACGAACTGCTCGCACTGGCCGACGTCGTGCGCGCCGACGCCCACGAGACCGAAAAGCTCACCGGCCGGCCGGTGGAGGACATCGAAACGGCCGTCCGAGCCGCGGCCGAGCTGCGGCGGCGCGGGCCGGCGCTGGTCGTGCTCGAAGTGTCCGGGCAGGGCAACCTGTTCGCCGGGCCGGACGGCACCTGGTTCGTCCCGCACGTCGAGACCGAAGTCGTCGACACCACCGGCGCCGGGGACGCGCTGATCGCGACCCTCACAGCGGCGCTGACCCGCCGGCGCCCACTGGAGACGGCGGCCTGCCTGGCGGTCGCAGCGGCCGCGGCGACCACCGAGCACGCGGGCGGCCGGCCCTGCCTGAGCCGCCCGGCCCTCGACCGCCTGCGGCCGGAGCGGGCCGAAGAAGTACACGCCTGACCGGTTGATCGCCGGTTCGGGCCGCCGGGCTCGGGTCGCCGGGCCGTCAGTTCACCTGCCGCTCGAGCGAGCCACGACGAGCGCCGCGCAGCGTGCCCTCGGCAGGCCGCGCTCCTGAGCCAGCGCGGCCGAAGCCGCTTGGGCGGCGGTGCGGCTCATGCCGGGGCTGGTCAGGGCCGCCTGGGCGCGGTGCGGCTCAAGCCTGGGCAGGTCGAGCCACCTCAGCGGCGTGCGGCTCAGCCTGAGGCCGGTCAAGCCACCCCGACGGCAGCGCAACTCAAGTCCGGGCCGGACAAACCACCTGGACGACAGAGCGGTCAAGCCTGAGGCCAGTCAAGCCGCCTGGGCGCGGTGCGGCTCAAGCCTGGCAGGTCGAGCCACCTCAGCGGCATGCAGCTCAAGCCTGGACAGGTCGAACCACCTCAGCGGCATGCAGCTCAAGCCTGGACAGGTCGAACCACCTCAGCGGCATGCAGCTCAAGCCTGGACAGGTCGAACCACCTCAGCGGCATGCAGCTCAGCCCGGGGCGGGACAAACCATCTCAGCGGCAGTGCGACTCAAGCCCAGGGCGGCGCGAACATGCCGCGGATCGTCCGCAACTCCGAGCGCACCGGCGACTTCTTCCGGCGCGACGCCGCGGCCATCGGATTCGCCGGCACTTGCAGCACGAGCCGGCGGCAAGGCCGCCGTGCTGCTGCGCGGGACCACCCGCGCGCTCGTCGGCCGGATGGCCGACGGGCCCGGCGCCGTCGGAGTGTCCACTTCGGACCGTCGCGCCGGTCAGGTCACCGGGTCGACGCGGGTCCGCAGCAGGCAGAACTCGTTGCCCTCCGGGTCCTGGAGGACGTGCCAGCTCTCGTCGCCGGTCTGCCCGACGTCGGCCCGTTTCGCGCCCAGTTCCAGCAGCCGCGCGAGTTCGGCGTCCTGGTCCCGGTCGGTGGGGCTGACATCCAGGTGCAGTGGCAGTTTCGCGGCCTTCCCCTGGCCGCCGGTGCCGAGGACGAGGGTCGGCTGCGGGCCGCCGAAGCCGGTGCCGGGCGGGCCGATCTCGATGCCGTCGGGCTCGCGGCGGTACTCGACGTAACCCAGTACGCCGGACCAGAACCTCGCCAGTGTCTCGGGGTCCCGGGCGTCGATGACGATCTCGCTGATGCGGCAGGCCATCACGTCACCCTGTCAGACGCATCCCCCCTTCCTCAATGGAACTCCGGCAGCACGTGCTCCTGCCAGCCGCGGAAGAAGCCGTCGTGGTCGGAGCCGACCTGCTGGACGTAGATCTCGTCCACGCCGGCGTCGACGTACTGGCGCACCCGCTCGGCGTGCGCCTTCGGGTCGTCGCCGCACACGATCGCCTTCCCGACGTCCTCGCGCGGGACGAACGTCGTCGCGGCCTCGAAGTCCTCCGGGCGCGGCAGGATCTGGGCCAGCTGACCGGGCAGGGCGTCGTTGGCCCACAACCGGTGTGCCTGGTCGAGCGCCGCTTCGGCGTCGGCGTCCCAGCTGACCTTCATCCCGGCCTGCACCGGCTTGCCGCCGCCACCGGACTCGCGGAAGGCCCGGACGAGATCGGCGTCGGGCACCACCGTGCAGTAGCCGTCGCCGATGCGCCCGGCCAGCTCGGTGGCCTGCGGTCCGAACCCGGAGACGTAGATCGGCACCGGCTCGGCCGGCACGGTGTAGATCCGCGCGTCCTGCACCTCGTAGTGGTCTCCGTGGTGGCTGACGGCTTCGCCGCGCGCGCCCGCCGAGTGCAGCAGGCGGATGACCTCGACGGCCTCCTCCAGCATCGCCAGCCGTTGCCCGGCCGACGGCCAGGCGTCCCCGAGGATGTGCTCGTTCAGCGCCTCCCCCGAGCCGACGCCCAGCACGAACCGGCCGTCCAGCTGGACGGCGGCGGTGGCCGCGGCCTGCGCGATCACGGCCGGGTGCAGCCGGACGGTCGGGCACGTCACCGCCGTGGTGATCGGCAGCGAGACGGCCTCGGACAGGGCGCCGATCACCGACCAGACGAACGGGCTCTGGCCCTGCGCGTCGTTCCAGGGGTGGAAGTGGTCCGAGATCCAGAGCCGTTCGAAGCCCGCGCGCTCGGCCGCCCGGGCCTGGGCCACCAGCTCGCGCGGACCGTACTGCTCGCAGGACAGGAAATAGCCGATCGACGTCATGGCGGCCGGTTACCCCGGCCGGCCGCCCGGCACACCGGCCGTCGCCCACTCCGGTGAATCGGGTCGCCGCCACTCGGCCGGACGGTGATGCTTCTGCCGAGTGGATCGCCGGGAAGCGGGTACTCCCGCCCCACATCGACCGAGAGGAACGCGTCATGGGACTTATCGTCGGCCTGCTGGTGGTCTGGGCCGTGCTGGTGGTGCTCGGGATCGTCATCAAGGGCCTGTTCTGGCTGATCATCGTCGGCGCGATCCTGTTCGTCGCGACCGGGGTGATCGGTTTCGTGCGGCGCAAGGCCGTGCGCTGAATTCACCCTCCGGCAGCTCGGCCGGGCAGCTCCAGGAGTGCCAACGGCACGTGGTGCTGCCCGGCGTGGATGTCACGGTCGCGCAGGCTGCCCTGGGGAATCGGGCGGGGGAAGGAGATCTTGACGACGTTGAGCGCGGGGATGCGGAAGATCTGCACGCCGCCCGCCGGGACGCCGTACAGCTCCGCGATCACGTTCTCGTTCAGGAACCCCTCGTCGGCGGCGGTGTGGTAACCCGCTGCGTCGCGCAGGAACAGTTCCATGGTGACCCAGAACGGGCCCGCGTTTTTCGAACGCACTTCGATCGCCAGGTCTTGCAAGGTGTCAGGCATGAACGCGGGCCTTCCGGAACTCGGTGCGGAACATCGTGGTCGGGGTTTCGGAATCGACGACGTGGTTCAGGGCGAACTCGTACACCGGCCCCCGCTCGGTCTCGGCCGGCGAGGTCGGGAACGCGAGGCTCGGCAGGTACGGCATGTCCGCCGCCGGCAGGTGCAGCATCAGCGGGTTGGCGATCTTGGCGACGGCGGTCGCGGTGGTCTGGTCGGCGGCGCGCACCAGCAGCATGACGCCGACCTCGCGAGCCGGCGTCGTCGCGGGATCCAGGTCTTCGAGGATCGCGTTGTGGCCGTAGAGCCGGATGTCGAACTCGTAGTCCCCCTCCCCCAGCGCGAGCGTCTGGTGCACGCGATCGACGAGCACCTTCTTCAGCAGCGCGGCCCACTCCTCGATGCCGGCCAGGATGTGCGGGTCGCGAATCGCGGTGAACGACATCGTTTCGTAGCCGGTGAGCCGGGCGCCTTCGAGCTTGATCGTGTGCTGTGCGGCGGGTTCGAACACCGACCCCTCCACGCGCACGATCCGGTCGTCGACTTCGCGGTAGGTGGCGCGCGAGACGTCGAGGGTGCCGGCGGGCTCCCGCATCCGGAACGGGTTCGCGGTCTCGTAGAGCATGTGCGCCGCTACGGACGTCGGCGTGCACGACGCCGCGGGGTCGAGCGGTTCGATCGTGAAGCCGCCCTGGTCGATCCGCGCGAACACCCCACCGGAACGGGGGTTCGTCGTGCACTGGCCGCCGCACTCGACGATCTTGGCCGCGTGCCAGACCGGGCCGGGCGGCATTCCTTTCATCAGCGCGAAAGCGGCCGCGACGGCGGTGTCGGTGGCCCGCCCGGCCAGCACGACGTCCGCCCCCGCGCGCAGCGCCTCCTCGATGGGCTCGTGCCCCATCATCCCGACTACACGCACGCAGCTGTCGAGGGTCGTGCTGTCGAGCGGCCCGAGCGGGGGCAGCGGGTGGATCGCCTGCTCGGCGAGCCGGCGCCGGAGGTAAGCGGGGTCCTGTTCGCTGTAGATGGTGGCGACGGTCAGCTCGAGCCGCTCTTCGGCGAGGATGTCCGCGGTGATGCCCGCGAGCCAGTCGACGCCGCTGTCCGCCCCGCTGGTGCCGCAGGACCCGACGACGAGCGGGATCCGGGCCTTCGCCGCGGCGCGCAGGAGCAGGCGCATGTCGCGGGCGACCGCCGCGGTGGAGGTCTTCGGGGTGCCGGACCCGAGGTAGTAGGGGCCGGAGTCGGTCGAGCCGCCGTCGACGGCGATGACGTCGGCGCCGAGCGCGAGGCCGCGTTCGACCGTTTCCGGGGCGAACCCCGCGCCGATCATGCCCGTGGGCACGAGGACGCCCACTGCCGTGTCGTTCACTGATCTCTCCTAGGTGCTACGGGGGTTCGGGGTTCGCCGCGCAGGGACGCGAGCAGTTCGTGCGCCGCGGCGACCGCGGTGGCCCGCCGGGCTTCGGCGGTCTGGCCGGCGAGGTGCGAGTACACGGTGATGCCGCGGACTCCGCGCAGCGGACTGTCCGGCGGCAGCGGCTCGGCCTCGGTGACGTCGAGGGCCGCACCCGCCAGCTTTGCCGCCGTGACCGCCTCGGCCAGGGCCTTCTCGTCGACGAGGGCGCCGCGCGCGGTGTTGACGAGGATCGCCGTGGGCTTCAGCAGGGCGAGCGCGGCGGCGTCGACGAGGTGGCGGGTCCGCGGGGTCAGCGCGGTGTGCAGCGACACGAAGTCCGCTTCGCGCAACAACTTCGGCAGCTCGACGAACTCGACGTCCGGCGCACCGCCGTCCGGGTGCCCGGTGGCGCAGAGGATCCGCATCCCGAACGCCCGCGCGAGCGGGACGACGGCCCGGGCGGCCGGCCCGTGCCCGACGAGCCCGAGGGTGGCTCCCCGCAACTCGCGGCCACCTTGCCTGGGCCAGCTACCGGCACGCACCCCGCCCGCCGATTCGGCCAGCCCCCGGGCGGCGGCCAGCAGCAGCCCCATCGTGTACTCGGCGACGGCGTTGCTGTTGACCCCCGGCAGGTTGCTCACCCGGATACCGAGGCGGCCGGCGGCATCGAGGTCGACCGAGTCGTACCCGACGCCCGAGCGCACGATCACCCGCAGCAGCGGCGCCCGCCCGAGCACGTCGGCGGTCAACGGGTCGTGGGCGACGATGGCACCGGTCGCGTCCCCGAGGGCCGCGGCGAGTTCGTCGCCGCGCGCTCCGGTGCGGTAGCGGACTTCGTGGCCGGCGGCGGTGAGGATCGCCGCGGCCTCGTCGCCGGGGTGGGAGTAGTCGGTGGTGACCAGGATCGTGCTCACAGCGCGACCTCCGTCTCGCTCGCCGACCGGCGCCGCAGCACCTCGATGCGCACGACGGCACCGAGCGCGAACACCGCCAGCAGGGCGGCGTCGATCGGCATGAGGTTCCAGCCGGTCACGTCGACCATGCCGCCCACCACCGCGGGGCCCAGGAAACCTCCGGTCGCCCAGCCCACCGTGTACAGCGCGGTGTACGTGCCGAGGACCCGGCCGGACGGCGCCAGGTTCCACAGCACCACCGCGCCGTTGATCACGAAGCCGGCGGCGCCGATCGCGGCCACGCACAGCGCGACGATCGTCGCGGCGGCGGTGTGCAGGAGCGTGCCGACCGTCAGGGACACCACAAAAACCGTCGAGCCCAGGGCCATCACCCGGAGCCGGCCGATCCGCTCGGACAGCAGCGCCAGCGGGTACGCCGCGAGCAGGAACGCGACGCCGCTGGGCAACGTGAGCCCGCCGGCGCCGCCGCGGGTCAAACCGAGGGCCTCGATGCCGTAGTTCGTGATCAGCGAGCGGGACGCCGCCCAAGCGGCGCCGAACAGGAGGATCGCCAGGATCACCAGCAGCCGGGTGCGGTCGGCGTCACCGGCGATGTCCCGCAGGATGTCGCGCATGCGCGGTTTGGGCGTGTCCTCCCGCGCCGGCTCCCGGTCCTCCGCCACCGCCTCCTGGTAGGCGCGGGAACTGCTGTCGCGGACCCGCCACACCAGCACCGCGGCCGAGACGAGCATCAGGACCGAGGGCACCGAGAAGGCCAGCTTCGGGTGCGAGTCGACCATGAGCGTGCTGATCAGCGCCGAAACGATGATGGTCAGGCTGGACGCGATCTTCACCGCCGCGTTCGCCCGGCTGCGGCGCTCCGGGCGGATGAAGTCGGGCAGCAGCGCCTCCCCCAGCGGCTTGAAGCTGTTCGCCACCAGGGCGTAGGTGAACATGAGCGCGACGAGCGCCGGCAGCGACGACGCGAGCGGGATCGTGGCGAACAGGACGGCCGCGACCGGCATCCCGGCGGCCAGGTACGGGATCCGCCGGCCCCAGCGGGTGCGGGTGTTGTCCGACCGGTTGCCGATCCAGGGCTGGATGAACAGGCCCAGCACGTTGTCCATGCCCATCAGCAGCCCGATGACGGCGGCGCTGCCGACGTGCTCGCGCAGCAGCGGAGGCACCTGCGCGTCGTAGAAGTTCCACGTCGATTCCTGGGCGAAGACGGCCAGCGCGACGTAGAACGTGATGCGCCGGCCGGTCTTCCGCCCCCTCGGGGTGTCCACTGTGGTCATTCCAAGTCCTCCGGGTGCCGGGCCGCCTCGTCGCGTCGGCGTTGCCGCCACCGTAGGGATGCTATAGCAAAACTGTCAACAGTGGCATAGCGGGTCGCTATGGCCCGGCTAAGATGAGACTCATGAGCCAGCAGTCACCCCCCGCACCGGCGGTGGAGACACTCGCCGACCGCACCTACCGGGCGGTGCAGGACGCGATCGCCGGAGGCGACCTGCGCCCGGGCGAGAAGGTCACCGAACGGGGCCTGGCCCAGCGCTTTTCGGTCAGTCCCACACCCGTGCGCGAGGCGATTCGCCGGCTGGAGCAGGACGGCCTCATCGAGCGCGCCGGGCCGCGGACGGTGGTCGTCGCGAAGATCGGGGACGCCGCGATCCGGGAACTGGCCGAAGTCGAGGTCGCCCTGCGCGGGCTGGTCGCGCGCTTCGCGGCCCGGCACGCGACGAAGGGGCAGCTCACCCGGCTCGACGCGCTTCTCGACACCGCCGACGACCTGGTGATCGTCATGCGCCGGCGGCACGCCGACGGGCAGTTCGTCGGGAACTACGTCGGCACCCTGCTCGACGTCTTCCAGGGGTTCAACGACGCGGTGAGCGAGTGCGCCGGCAACCCGGTGCTCGTGCGGCTGCTGGAACAGAGCCGGGTGTTCTCCCGCGACGAGCGGCGCGACCGCCTGATCGAGCACGTCCTGGCCGACGACTCGTTCGGGCTCGACCGCTACGCCAGCCACCGCGCGCTGGTCCGCGCCCTGCGCGCCGGCGACGCGGCCCTGGCGGAAGAGATCGTCATGAAGGACGCCCGCGGCGGCCTCGACGACCTCCTCCGTTCCCCGAAACCGAGGCGGAGCGACAGCTAGTGCCGCGCACCTGAGGGTCGTTGCCAGGAGCTCCTGAAGTCGTTGCGTCGAGGCGCGATGCACCCGATGTGGCGCGCCGGCTCCGATCTCCCCCGTCGGCATCGCCGGGATCGATTTTTCCACGGCAAACTCGGCGGGCGGCCTTGATCAATGCCACCCGCACGGCCGGTCCGGGCCCCGGACGACATCGCCGGGACCACGTTCTTCCTGGCCGCGCCCGGTGCCACCCCCTTCACCGGGCAGATCCCGCACGTCAGCAGCGGTGCCGTCACCACCCGACAATCGCCCGCGCCCGGGACTGTGACATTTTCACGACGTTCGTTCGCGTTTTCCGGAAATTGCCGTAATACCGGTGGGTATGTATGATCCACAGTGGATCCCGCATATCGCGCGTCCGGTCACCACGGACGCACAGTCAACCGGTTGGAGAATACCCATGGCGCAAAAGGTCCTCGTCGAGATGCTGGACGACCTCGACGGCAGCCCCGCCACCCACACGATTCCCTTCGGTCTCGACGGCGTCAGCTACGAGATCGATCTCTCCGAAGACAACGCGACCGCCCTGCGCGGGGAACTCGCGCGGTTCATCGCCGCGAGCCGCAAGACCGGCGGCCGCAAGGTGCGCGTCGCCACCGGCCAGTCGACGGCGACCACCGCGGACCGTGAGCGTTCGCGCGCGATCCGTGCCTGGGCCGGGGAAAACGGTTACGAGGTCTCCGAGCGGGGCCGGCTTTCCTCGGAGATCGTCAGCGCGTACGACGAGGCCCGGCGACAGGCCGCCGAACCGGCTCCGGCACGCAAGCGCACGCCGCGCAAGAAGGTCGCCGCCGTAAAGAAGTAGGGCATGCCAGCCGTTCAGGGGGCGGCGATGGGCCATTTCGCGTAATCGACACCGTTTCGAGCAGGAAATCGGTCCGGTCGGCGCCGCCCGGATTCACCGATACTCGCCGGAATGCTGTCTACTCGACGCCCGATGCCCGGCTCGCCGCACCCGCGGCCGCGGTCACCGCGAGGGCGAACACCACGTAAGAGACGACCAGCCCGCCGGTGGTGCCGGCCGAGCTCAGGGTGCCGCCGACGACGCGGCCCAGGAGCTGGCCGACGCACTCGGCCGTGATGACCGCGGTGGCCAGTTCCGCGGCCGTGAAGCCGCTCGAGCCCGCGGTCGTCGCGCGGATGTACAGGCCGGGATACGCGAGCCCGACGCCGATCCCGGCCACCGTCCACGCGCCGAGCACGACCCCGAACGACCCGCCGAGGGCGAGCTCGACGGCCGGCACGGCCGTGCCGAAGGCGGTCAGGCTCAGGCCGATGACGGGAAACGCCGATGTGCGGCGCGTGACCAGGAGGCTCGTCACCGCCCACCCCAGCGGGGCGGCGCTCAGGACGATCGCCGCCCGCCCGAGGCTCATCCCGAACCCGCTCGTCAGCAGCACCGTGATCAGGCTGTCCGCGCCGAAGTAACCGACCGCGAACAGCACCATCGCCCCGAGCGCGGCGGGTGTCCCCCGCCGCAGCCGCGCGGTGCCCGCGGGCAGGATCGTGCTCATCCCCGCCACGGTGATCAGCGCGCCGGCGATCGCAAGCGGCCACCACCCCGCGCTCAGCACGACGCACGCCGCACCCACCGGCACCGACAACGTCCGGCCCAGCGGGCGGGGCGCGGCTTCGGCGGCCGGGTCGTCGCGGACGGCGCGCACCACCAGCAACCGTCCGAAAAGGACGAACGGTACCGGCACGAGCAAGCTCCAGCGCCAGCCCACCAGGTGCGCCAGGCCCAGCGTCGCGGCCGGGCCGGCCAGGGCGGGCACGATCCACATCGCCGACGACGCGGCGACCACCCGGATGCGCAGCCGCTCGTCGAGGTGCCGGATCGCGGAGCTGATCCCGAACACCGCCAGCAGCCCGCCGGCCAGGCCACCGGCGAACTGGCCCAGCGCGAACACCCACGCCGCCCGGGCGGACGCGGCCAGCGCGAGGCCGCCGAGGTAGGCAAGCATCCCGGCGGCCAGCGTCCGTCTCGGGCCGAGGCGGCCCAGCACCCGGCTCGCCAGCGGGAGCGCGACGAACAACCCCAGCGTCGAGCCGGCGATCAGGAGCCCGAGCCGACCCCGCGCGTCCAGCTCGACGGCGACGACGGGCAGCAGCGTGGACGCGACGAACCCGGTCACCGCGGCCGCGAACTCGAGCGCGACGATCCCCACCGCGAGCACCGGCGGGGCACCACTCACGTGTACAGCTCTCGGTCGTACCGGTTGATCTGCACCCACACGCCGTCGGGATCCCGGACGCGCACCGAGTGGCCGAAGCCTTCGTCGGTGACCGGCTCCGGCTCGAACCCGGCCGCCCGCAGGCGATCCGCGACGTCTTCGAGGGGCTCGTCGGCTTCGAAGGCCAGCTCGCACCGGCCCACGTCCTCGTCGGATCCGCGGTGCAGGGCCAGCATTCCGCCGTCGGCGGGCAGCTCGATCCAGCCGCCGGGCCGGGACGCCGGCCCGGCCTCCAGGCCGAGCGCCCGGTAGAACCGGGTCAGGGCCTCGACATCCGAGCTGTAGCGGATCGGCATCACGCGCATCATGATCGCTCCTCGGTGCGTCGCAGGTACTCCTCGAGCGCGTGCTCGACGAACGCCGAGAGCGACTCGTCGGCGTCGACGGACGCGTGCTTGACCCGCCTGATGAGCTCGTTCGGCAGGTAGACGCTGAACTGCCGCTTGTCGGGTGGAGGCATGCCCGCATGCTAGCATGCGGGCATGACCGCTTGCGGGCATCGCGTCGGCCCACCGGTGTTCCACAATGGACCGACGGCCGACTCCGTTGCGGCACCGCGCTTTGCGCAGATTCTTGTCTCCTCGTGACGCCCTGGGCACCCCGGCATCAGCCGCACCCTCGACGAGCTCGCCGACCGCGCGCTGCACCTGCTGTTCGGCCCGGCACCGACGGCGGACCAGATCGCGGCCTACTCGCTGATCAGCGACCTGGGCGTGGTCACGCGCCGCCTCGACGCGCTCCCGGACGACGAGCTCCGGGCCGTCCTCACCCGGCTGTGCCTGCGGGTCTTGCGGGACTGAGGCGCGCGGACGGGAAGTGCGCGGCGCGGGCTACTTCGCGCCGGCCGAAGACCCGGCCTGGACGGCGGGGAACCTCACCCCGGTGAGGTCTTCGGAGACGGCCCACAGCCGCTGCTGGACGGCCACCTCGTACGACTCCGGGCTGGAGGTGACCAGCCGGGGGTGCCCCATGATCTCGTTGCGTCCGCCGGGGCCGTAGTACTGGCCGCCGAGCACGGCGGGGTCGGTGGCGGCGCGCAGGGTCGGCAGCGCGCCCATCGCCGGTGTCTGGGTGATCAGCGGCGCGAGCCAGGTGAGCGGAAGCCGGAGGGCCGCGGGGGTGTTGCGGGCCAGCTCGGTGCTGGACATGCCGGGGTGTGCGGCCACCGCGACGGTGGTGCCGCGCGGCGCGAGCCGGCGTTGCAGCTCGTACGTGAACATCAGATTGGCCAGCTTGGACTGGCCGTAGGCGGCGACCCGGCCGTAGGACCGCTCCCACTGCAGGTCGTCGAAGTGGATCGCGGCCCGGATGCGGTGGCCGGTGCTGCTGACCGTCACCACGCGCGAGCCGGGCACCGGCAGCATCAGGTCCAGCAGCAGCCCGGTGAGCGCGAAGTGGCCGAGGTGGTTGGTGCCGAACTGCGTCTCGAAGCCGTCCCGGGTGGTCTGCTTCGGGGTGTACATCACGCCGGCGTTGTTGATCAGCAGGTCGATCCGGTCGAGCCGGGACCGCAGCGCCGCCGCCGCGGTCCGCACGGAGTCGAGCGAGGTCAGGTCCAGCGCCTGCACGGTCACGTCGCCGGTCATGCGGGCCGCGGCCCGCGCACCCCTCTCGACGTCGCGCACGGCGAGCACCACGGACGCCCCTCGCTCGGCGAGCGCCTTGGCGGTCTCGTACCCCAGTCCGGTGTTCGCCCCGGTCACCACGGCCACCCGCCCGCGCTGGCCGGGAATGTTCGCCGTCGTCCACTTCTCGCTCATGTCAGGCTCCCGGTAAATAAAGTACCGAAGGTATCTTTCTCCTCCGACGGTAAAGTACTTCCGGTACGTTGTCAACGTACCGGCGGTACCTAAGTTAGGCTGGCACTCGTGACTTTCCAGCGGGCGCGAACCGAAGAGCAGCGGGAGGCCCGCCGGCGGGCGATCCTCGACGTGGCGTCGGCGATGCTCGACGAGATGCCCGTGGCCGCGGTGACCTTGAACGAGCTCAGCCGCCGGGTCGGCCTGGCGAAGCCGAACGTGCTGCGCTACTTCGAGTCTCGCGAGGCGGTGCTGCTGGACCTGCTGGACCGCTTCCTGCAGGAGTGGCTGACGGCACTGGCGGGCGAGCTGGCCGCCGGCATCGGCGAGAACCCGCCGATGGCCGAGCGAGCGACCGCGGTGGCCGAGATCCTCAGCAGCTCACTCGCCGGGCGGGTGGTGCTGTGCGACCTCTTCGGCGCACAGGGCAGCGTCCTGGAACACAACGTCTCCGTCGAGGTCGTCGCCCGCTACAAGCGCGCGTCCCTCGGCCACCTGACAACCATGACCGCCCTGATCCGGCGGTACCTGCCCGAGCTGGGCGAGAACGCCGAGCTGTTCAGCCTGCAGACCATGGTCATGGCCGGCGCGCTGTCGGCCTACAGCACACCCCCGCCCAGCCTGCGGGCGGCCTACCAGGCCGAGCCCGAGCTGGCCCGCTTCCACTTGGGACTGAAGGACTCCCTGAATCAGGCCCTGACCGCAACCCTCCTGGGCGTGCTACCCCGCCGCTGACCGGCGTTGCACTGTGGACAGGCCGGCCCTCGGGGTTTCTCGCGCTCGGGCGGCAAAGAGGCCGGGGCGCTCCGGGCAACCACTTCGGACTCCGCGTCGACGCTCGTCCCGCACCCGGCGGAACCGGCCGATCGAAGTGGCCGGAGCCGCAGCGAGCACGGCCGGACATCCGAAATTCACGATCTTGGTCTCACCCTGGGTGAACGACTACAGCAAACGGAGCAGCGGGTCTAGGTCAGTGGCCAAAAAAGTGACGTGCGTCATCCTCCCGAGTATTGATCCTACCCGTTGTGAGTGAGCCGTCACGACCTCTACAGTGGCCCCGCGTGGCTCCCGAGAATGAGTCACGCACTCCCATTGGATTCGGTCCCCGAACCGTCACTTTCTTCAAGGAGCAAGCCTTGCTTGGAAACGCCATGAGCGGGGGCGGGGTTCGCACTCGCCGTGCCACGCTCGGGCTCGCCCTCGTCGTCGCGGCCGCCACCGCCCTCACCGGCTGCAGCGCGCTCGGCTCGGACAGCTCGAACGCCTCGTCGACCGGGGGCGGCAGCCTGGAGAAGACCAAGATCAAGGTCGCGATCCTGCCCACCGTCGACACCGTCCCGTTGTGGCTCGCCCAGGAGGGTGGTTACTTCAAGGCCGAGGGCCTCGAGGTGGAAGCCGTCACGGCCGCGAGTGGCCAGGCGGCCATGACCAAGGCGATCTCCGGCGAGGCCGACATCGCGATCTCGAGCTACATGCCGTTCTTCGTCGCGAAGAGCACCGGCGCGGCCGACCTGCAATTCGTCTCGGACGCCACCTCGATCAGCACGAAGTCCGTCGCGATCGTCACCGTGCCCAACTCGCCGGTGAAGAAGATCAACGACCTCGAGGGCAAGCGGATCGCGATGACCGCCAAGAACACCGCGAGCGACCTGCTGGCCAAGTCCCAGATGAAGGACCACGGCGTCAACATCGACAAGGTGACCTGGGTCCAGATGCCGTTCCCGAACGTCGCGGCGGCACTGGCGGCGGGTCAGGTCGACGCGGCCTTGCTGCCCGAGCCGTTCCTCTCGCAGGCCGCCAAGACCGCCGGCGCGATCCCCGTGGTCGACGTCAACACCGGTGCCACCCAGGACTTCCCGCTGTCGGGCTACGCCTCGACCAGGAAGTGGGTGCAGGCCAACCCGAAGACCCTCGCCGCCTTCCAGCGTGCGATGGCGAAGGCCACCAGCGACACGACCAACGACCGGTCCAAGATCGAGCCGATCCTGGTCAAGTACGCCAAGATCGACGAAGGCACCGCGAAGCTGCTCAACCTGCCCGCGTTCGTCGCCAAGCTGGACGCCCGGCGCCTCCAGCGCGTGCCCGACCTGATGCTCCAGATGGGCGCGATCACGACCGCGGTGGACGCCGCGTCGATGATCGCCCCCCAGGTGACCAATTGACGTAGCGGACCCGCTCCGCCGAACAAGGCCGGCCTGGCCGACTTCCTCCCCTCGGGAGGTCGTCGGCCAGGCCGGCTTTTGTCCGTGACGTCATCGCGCCGGCCGGAAGAAGCAATGCCACTCCCCCGCCACCGGAGGGCGGCGGCGCTCAGCTCCGGCGGCCGCGTGCCCCGACGGTCATCCAGCTGTAGTCCACAAAGGACGGCGTCTCGTACACCGCGTACGCCTCGTCGAGCACTTCCCGGGTGACCAGGCCGGTGGCGAGCGCGTGCTCCTCGACCAGCTTCGTCGTGTTCTTGAGCCAGCCCGCCAGTGGCTGCCCGCCCCGCGCCGGCAGGACCACGCCCTCCGCGGCGCAGTCGAGCAGGCCGGCCGCCTCGAGCGGGACCGGCAGGGCGCGGCCCCACTCCGGGGCGGTGCCGACCCGGTCCGCCATGACCCGCGCGAGCGCCGCCATGGTCTGGCGGGTCGCCGGGTGCGACGACAGCTCGGGCAGCGTGACACCGATCTCGACGAGCAGCCACCCACCGGGCTTGAGCCACGACGACAACCGCTCGATCACGGCCTCGCGCTCGGGCAGGTGCTCCAGCACGAACCGGGTGTGGATGACGTCGAACTCCCCGGGCGCGTCGTCCGTGGTGACGTCGTGGTGCAGCACGGTCACCCCGAGGTCGGCGAGCGGGCCGAGGAACGCGAGGCTGAGGTCCGTCGCGACCACGTTCTCCGGGCCGGCCAGCTCGGCCATCCTGGCCGCCACCGAGCCCGCCCCGGCGCCGATCTCCAGGCACCGCCACCCCGGCCGCACCCCGAGGCTTTCGAGCTGCCGGAAGCTGAACGGGTCGAAGCTCTCTTCCAGCAGGCGGAGCCGGCGGCGCTCGGCCTGCGCCTGGGTGTCGACGAAGTTGTTCCAGCCGATGGTCTGTGACATCCGGTGTTTCCTCATTCGATCAGATCGGGCGACGACGCATCGTACGGCTCGCTGCGCCGCGTCCGACAGGGCCTTAACCGCCCTTTTTTGCCCCGTTCCGATAAAGCCGGCCGGACGAACGCACCGGCGATCACAAAAGCCGTCGTCGCGGCCCGGTGACGCCTCTCCGAATTGGACCGACTGGCGTAGTCACCACGGCCGGACGTGACGGGTATCACGGTGCAGCCGGTCTGCGCACTATCCACGCCGGACAAGCAACCGGCGAAATTCACTGCAACCAATCTCCGTCACAGGCAGTCACAAACCCTGGTGCACGAGATGTTGGTAGCCACTTTTCGCAATAGTGTCAAATCATTGGTGACTCTGTCGGCTCCTACGCTAATCGGGTTATCCACCCTGCCACGAACGGTCGCATACCAACGTCGGCCGCGCATTCGGAGCAGTTGCGCTGCGTACAGTCCGACTAGGCGAAGAGGGTCGAACACCTTCGAGCGGTATTGCTTCGGACGCGATCTCACCGTAACTTCTCCCACGATCAGTCGCCCTTGGCCGGTCCTCCCGCATCATCCCCCCGTCGACGACCGCGCCGGGCCACGCCTTTGTCGGTTTCATTGTCGCGTCCGAAAGAATGGATTCCAGCACGATGACGGATCTCGCGTTGCCGGTGAACGCCGCCCGAAGCAGGAGCATCGGGTCGCTGGAGGCCGCTGTCGAGCGGTGGGCGGCCGAGCGGCCCTCCGCCACGGCGTGCTCCGCGCCGGACGGCGTGCTCGACTTCGCCGGCCTGGCCGAGCGGACGACGGCGATCGCCGGGGCGCTGGCGGCCGCCGGAGCGGGGCCGGGCACCACGGTCGCGCTGACCACCGGACGGTCCCGGCTGGCCGTGGCGAGCCTGCTCGCCGTGTGGCGCCTCGGCGCGACGGCGTCTCCGCTGGACGAGCGGCACCCGGCCGCCCGGACCGCCGAGGTGCTCGACGACGCCGGGGTGTCGCTGATCCTCGGCCGGCGGCCTCCGGGCGCGCCCGCCGACCTGCCCGTCCTCGACCCGGAAAGTGCCCGGGGCGGGCCGTTCGCCGCGGCCGGGGGCGAGATCGCCTACCTCATCCACACTTCGGGCAGCGCGGGGCGGCCGAAGGGTGTCGAGGTCACCTACGCGGGCCTGGAAACGGTGCTGGGCGCCATGGGCACCCTCCACATCGGACCGGGCGGCCTCGGGATCAACCCGCTTTCGCCGGCGTTCGACGGCTGGCTCTGGTGCGTGCTGCTGCACCTGCTGAACGGTGTCGGCACGGCGATCCTGGACCTCACCGACGACGGCGAGCACGTCGACCTCGCCGGCCGGATCGCCGCGGTCGCGCCGCGCACCGCCAGCCTCACCCCCTCGCTGCTGGCCTCCTGCGCCGACGCGCTCGCCGGCGCCGAGGTCGTGGTCGTCGCCGGGGAACGCTGCCCGCGCGGGTTGCTCGAGGTGCTGCTGGCCCGGCACCGGGTGCTCAACGTCTACGGCCCCACCGAGGCCACCATCGCCGCGACCTGCGCCGACAGCGCCCGCGGCGACGACGTCACGACCATCGGGCGCCCGCTGCCCGGTTACCTGGCCCGGGTGCTCGACGCCGACCTGCGGCCGGTGCCGGCGGGCACCAGCGGTGAACTGTGCCTCGGCGGCACCGCGCTCGCCAGGGGCTACCGCGGCGACCCGGACCTCACCGCGCGCCGGTTCGTCACGGTGGACGGGGAGCGGCTGTTCCGGACCGGCGACGAGGTGCTCGCCCGTCCGGACGGGCAGCTCGAGTTCCTCGGCCGGCTCGACACCCAGGTCAAGGTGCGCGGGTTCCGGATCGAGCTCGGCGAACTCGAGCGGGTCGTGGAGCAGCTGCCGGCCGTGCTCGCGGCCACGGCGTTCGTGCGGACCGCAGGCGGCACCCTCGGCGTCGCCGCGGTGCTCGCCGACGGGCACGACCCGGTCACCGGCGCCCTGCTCGTGCGCGAGCACTGCCGGACGTTCCTGCCCGAGCACCTGCTTCCGTCCACAGTGGACTTCGTGCCCACGCTGCCCTACACCGACCGTGGCAAGGTCGACCGGGCGGCGCTCGCCCTGGCCGCCGACGCGGCCCGGCCCGCCGGCCGGGCACCGGCCACCGCCCGCGAACACGAGGTCTGCGCCGTCTTCGCCGAGGTGCTGGACCAGCCGGTGGCCGACGTGGCCGCCGACTTCTTCGAGCTCGGCGGGCACTCGCTGCTCGCCGCCCGGATGGTCGCCGCGCTGCGCAAGCGGACCGGGCTGCGGGCGTCGATCCCGTTGCTGCTGGGCAACCCCAACCCGGCCGCGCTGGCCGCGGAGCTGGACCGGCTCGCGGAGGTGTCCGCGTGAGCGGCTGGGTGGTGCCGTGGCACCCGTCCCCCGCCGGCCGCCCGACCCTGGTCTGCGCACCTCCCGGCGGTTCCGGCTGCAACCGTTTCCGCGGCTGGCAGGCCCGGCTCGGGCTGGCCGTTTCGGTCGTCGGCGTGCAGCTACCCGGGCGGGAGAACCGGTTCGCCGAGGAACATCCGGCGACCTTCGCCGACGCCGTCGCCGCGGTCGCCGCGGACCTCGCCGAGCTCCGCGCGGGTGCGCCGCTGGTCATCGTCGGCGAGAGCTTCGGCGGCCTGCTCGCCTACGAGCTCGCGCGGGCGACCGGACCGGACGCGCTGGTGCTCGCCGCGACCGAACCCCCGGGCAACCGGTCGGCCGCCGAGCACCTGGTCATCGACGAGCAGATCCTGCGCGACCTGTTCGTCTCCGGCCCGCCCGAACTCCGCGATCTCGACGAGGACAGCCAGGAGTTCCTGCTCGACGTGCTGCGCCGGGACGACAAGCTCGCCGACACCCACGTGCTCGCCGACAAGTTCCAGGTGGACTGCCCGATCCACGCCTGGTCCGGAGACCTGGACGCCGTGGTGCCCGGGCACCTGCTCGACGGCTGGGCCGGCTACAGCACCGCCGGCACCACCCGGCGGTCCTTCGCCGGGAGCCACACGTTCCTGACCGACCTCGCCGACGAAACCGTGCCCGCACTGGGGAGCCTGCTGTGCTGATGGACCTGACCGACGACCTGAGCTTCGCCGGCACCGAGTTCTGGCCGCACTTCGCGTGGCTGCGCGAGCACGATCCGGTGAGCCGGCACCCCGACGAGCACGGGGGCTTCTGGGTGGTCACCCGGTACGCCGACGTGCTGTCGGTCTACCGCGACGCGGCCGGGTTCAGCTCCCGGCACGGGATGCGGCTGGGCACCAACCGGACCGCGGTGGACGCCGTGACCGGGCAGATGCTGATCGTCTCCGACCAGCCGGACCACGCGCAGCTGAAGACGGTGCTGGCCAAGGGGTTCTCGCCCGCCGCGATCCCGCACGCGGAGGACCTGGTGCGCACCGTCGTGCGCGGTCTGCTCGACGACGCCCTGGCCGCGGGTGAGGTGGACGTCGTGGAGACCGCGCGCCGGCTGCCGACCCGCGTGGTGTGCGCGCTGATGGGCGTGCCGCGCGAGGAATGGGACTGGCTCGGCGGCACGATGAACGACGCCTTCGAGGGCGAGGACGAGCAGAGCAGGCTCGCCGCGCACGCGGAGATCTTCCTGTACTTCTCGGAACTGGTGCTCGACCGCCGGGACAATCCTGGCGACGATTTTGTCAGCCGTATCGCCGCCGACCGGCGGTCCACAGCGGACGGCACGAAGCGGCCGCTGACCGACACCGAAATCGTGGTGAACTGCAACGGTGTCCTCGCGGGTGGCAACGAGACCACCCGCTACTCCGCGGCCGGCGCCGTGCTCGCCCTGATCGAGCACCCGGACCAGTGGGCCGCGCTGCGCGCCGATCGCACGCTGCTGCCGAGCGCGGTCGAGGAGGTCCTGCGCTGGAGCACCCCGGGGGTGCACGTGCTGCGCACCGCGACCGCGCCCACCACGATCGGCGGCGTCGACATCGCCGAGGGCGACCGGGTGACCCTGTGGAACGTCTCGGCCAACCGCGACGACGCCGAGTTCGGCGACGCCGGCCGCTTCCGGGTGGACCGCACCCCCAACCGCCACCTCGCCTTCGGCGGCGGCCGCCACCAGTGCCTGGGGGCACGCCTCGCCCGCATGGAGCTGACGGTGTTCCTGGAGGAACTGCTGAACCGCGTGGCCGCCGTGGACATCGTGGGCGAACCCCGCTACACGGCGTCGAACTTCACCTGGGGCGTACGCGAACTGCCCGTGCGCCTGACCGCACAATTTTGACGAGCCGGAAACCCTTTTCGAAGAAAGTCATCCGAATGGAGGAGTCATTTCCCGGACCGCGGCCGCTCAGCCAAGTCGGCCAACTCTTTGACCGGCCAATACTTTGACCGGCATACTGCAAACATGGAAGCGCAGACATTTCCGGCCAGCCCTGACGCAACCCGGGAGTTTCTCGACGCCCGCCGCGCGGTGTTCCGCGCGATCGACTCCGACCACAAGCGCGGGGTCAGCGCGAACAGGATCGCCGACATGGTCTCGGGCGCCATCAGCAGGCCGATCGTTCTGGCTTACCTGACCGCGGAGCAGCTACGCCGCGACGCGCGCGAAGCCGTTCGTGCGGCCCAACTGGAAGAGAAGGTGAACGTCGGCGCCACGGGCGAAATCGGGCGCGGCGCCCGGGTCGTCTACGTGGCACTGACGGCCGACCCCGGCGATCTCACCGACGAGGATTCCGCTTCCCTGTTCACCCGAGTAGCCGATGCTCTGCGATCGGCCGGCATCGCACTCGCCCGCCCAGGCGACGACGTCACCGCCGAGGCTTTCCGCGACGGCCGGCAGATACCCCTCCGCCGGCTCTAGCGTATTGCGCGCACCGGGCTGCCGATCCCGGATCAGGCCAGTGAAAAGGGCGCCTTCACCCGCGTTGCTCTCGACCGCGGGTGAAGGCGCCGATTCACGGCCCTCCCCGCCGCGCCGGCTTTTCGCCAGTCATTCCTCCCGCAAGTGCTCCAGGCTCGCCGTCCGCCACAGCGCCGGCAGCGTCGCGGCCGTGACGCCCAGGACGGCGACCGCCGCTGTCGCCGTCAGGGCCAGGATCGTCGAGACGTCGACCACCATCGGGCGGCGGACCACCAACGTCAGCAGCAGCCAGTCCAGGACGAGCCCGGCGAGCACCGCGATGACCACCGCCACCGCGACCGGGATCGCCATCTGCCACAGCAGTGACCGGGCCAGCACGCCGCGCCCGACGCCGTTGGCCATCAGCGCGGCCAGGCTGCGGCGCCGTTCCCGCAGCTGCTCCCACGCGGCGATCATCAGGCTGCCCGCGGCGAACAGCAGCACCAGGATCGACCCCACCGACAGTACGCGGGTGATCAGCGCGTAGGTGCCGTCGTCGCCCGTGCCGAGCGAGTAGACGATCCCGTTCCAGCCCAGCGCCCCGACCGCGTTGCGGACCTGCTCCACCAGGTCCGGGCCGGCCGCCGGGATCGTCACGTTCGAGACCAGCCCGACGCTCGTCGCCGTGGCCAGCGCGCCCGGGGTCACGAGCAGCGCCGCCGGCCGTTCCGTTGCCACCGCGTGGAACCGGTCCACCGGGACCGTCCACTGTGGTGCGACCGCCGGGTCCGCGCGCCGGGCGCCGTCGAACCAGGTCCGGTCGCCGGGCGCCGGGTGGTATTCGCCCGCGGAGGGGGTCCCGATGGCGAAGACGTCGCCGTCGCGGCAGTCCCCGGCCGCGCCTTCGGACCGCAGTTCGGCGCAGCTGCCGAGGATGAGCGGGATCTCCGCCCCGGCCGCGTTCGTCAACCGGCCGTGGGTCTCCACCGGCACGTCGCGCGCTCCGGGCAGCTCGCGGAGGGCGGCGGTGAACGCCTGGACGTCGGGGAGGCTCGACGCGAAGTTGCTGCCCACCAACCGGACGGTCCCCGGGTCGGGGCGGTCGGTCTCGGCGCGGGCGTAAACCCCTTGCAGGGCAATCGATCCGGCCAGCACCACGGCGATCCCGCTCACCAGGCGCGCCGCCGTCGCGCCGTCCAGCTGCAGCCGGCGGACGGCGAGCAGCCAGGCGGGCGAGCCACCGCGCAGCCGGGCGGTGATCCGCTCGACCAGCCACGGCAGCACGAGCGGGACGGCGATCAGGATCAGCACCACCCCGGCGACCACCGCCGAGTCCCGGGCGTCGGTCGCCGCGCTTTCACTGCGGGCCACCAGAAGCACGCCACCGACAACCGCGGGCAGGGCACGCCACCACAGCGCCCGCCGGGCCCGGGTCCCGCGGCGCACCACGCCGAGCGGCTCGATGACGACCCGCCGCAGCGCGAACACGGCCACCGCGCACGCCAGTACCGGCAGCAGCACCACGACCGGGAGGCCGAGCCGCCAGTCGGGCACGACGTCACCGCCGAAGACGCCGCCGCGAAACGCGGACACGGTGATCAGCGGGACGAGGGCGCGCACGAGCAGGAACAGGGCCCCGCCGACCACGAGCCCGGCGACGGCGCCGAGCACCGCCTCCCCGGCGGCGATCCGGCCGATCTGACCGCGGTCGGCGCCGACCAGGCGCAGGGCCGCGAGCCGCCGGTCCCGCGACGCCGCGGCGAGCCGGGTGCTCGTGGCCACGAAGACGAACACCGGGACGAGACAGGTCGTCGCCCCCAGCACGACCAGCAGCAGTTCCAGCGAGGTCAGGTCGCGGTGGCCGGCGAGCGTCCCGCCGGTGCGGCTCACCACGACGGCGTTCGGCTGCGCCGCGGCGGTGGCGGACCCGAGGTAGAAGTACAGCTCGTTCGGGCCGGTCAGCCCGGCGTCGCCGACGCCGCCGATCACCCGCTGCGGGAACCGCGGGCGCAGCTCCGCCCCTTCGGGCGACGCCAGCAGGTCGGCGAGCGCCGGCGACAGCACCGCTTCGCCGGGTCGCGGCAGCCGGTCCACGCCCGGGAAAGCGGGCGGGCGCGCCCCGGTCCGCTGCACGAGGAAACCCTGCAGGCCCCGGCCGCGGTACTCGTCCGTCAGCCCGACGAGGTAGACGGGATCGACGCCGGCCGCGGGTGCCGCGTCCGCGAACGCCGCCCGCGCCGCGGCCCGGTCTTCCCGGGCGCCGAGCAGGTGCGGCACCGACGTCGCGGTCAGCAGGACGGCCACGCCCAGGCCGACCCCGGCCGCGGTGAGCGCGAGGCGCACCAGGGCCGTCCGGGCGCCGCCGCCGCTGAGCGCGAGCCGCATCCCCAGCACCAGGTCGTCGCACCAGCGCCGGATCACCCGGTCACCTCGAGCTCGCGGGTGCGGCCGTCGCGGACGACGACCTCCCGGTCCGAGTAGGCCGCGACGCGGGGTTCGTGCGTCACGAGGACGATCGCGGCGTTCCGCTCGCGGGCCGCCGCCGTCAGCAGCTGCATGACCTGTTCGCCGTTGAGCGAGTCCAGGGCGCCGGTCGGTTCGTCGGCGAAGACGACCCGGGGCCCGGTCACCAGCGCGCGGGCCACGGCCACGCGCTGGCCCTGCCCGCCAGACACGTCACCCGGCCGCTTGCCGGCGATCTCCGTCAGCTCGAGCTCGGCCAGCATCTCCCGGGCGCGGCCCGCGGCGACACGGCCGCGCTCGCCGTTCAACCGCAGGGGCAGGGCGACGTTCTCCAGGCAGGTCAGCTCCGGCACGAGCTGGCCGAACTGGAAGACGAACCCGAAGTCGCTGCGGCGCAGGGCGGAGCGGGCGCGGTCGGTCATCCCGGCCAGGTCCGCGCCGTGGTACCGGACCGTCCCGGCGTCGGGCCGGACGATGCCGGCCAGGCAGTGCAGGAGTGTCGACTTGCCGGACCCGGACGGCCCCATCAGCGCGACGACCTCCCCCGCCCGCACCCGCAGGCTCGCCGCCGCGAGCGCTTCCGTCGGGCCGTACGCCTTGCGGAGATCGGTGGCTTCGAGCAGGACGCCGGTCACGCGATCTCCTTCGCCAGCTGGTCGAGCCGGGCGGCGGTCAGCTCCAGCCAGCGGAGGTCGGCCTCGAGGTGGAACAGCGCGTGGTCGCAGATCAGCTGGTCGACGAGGTCGCCGCCGGTCTTGCGGCGGGTCAGCTCGCGCATCGCGTCGAGGTGCGCCGAGCGCTGGACGTCGAGCACCTCCGACGCGGGCCGGCCGGACAGCAGCGCGAGCACGACCTTGGTGTAGAGCGTGTTCTGCAGGTACGCGTCCGGCTTTTCCGCGGTGGCGAGCCAGCCGCCGACGTCGGCGACCCCGGCGTCGGTGATCGCGTACCGCTTCCGCTCGGGCCCGCCGTCGACCTCGACGCCGTCGGCCTCGACGAGCCCCTGCTTGAGGAGCCGCGCGAGGGTCGAATACACCTGCCCGTAGTGGACCTGCCGGTCGTGCCCGAACCGGTCGTCGTAGGCGCGTTTCAGGTCGTAGCCGTGGCGTGGGCCGCCTTCGAGGAGCCCGAGCAGGGTGAGTCCGATCGACATGCGCAGGACTATACACCGCGAGTATATCGCGGGTTTATACACCCGGTTCATAGCGCGCGACGACGACGAACACCACGGTGGTCGTCACGATTTCGCGGACGCACGGCCGGCTGCCGGGGACGCACGCGGTCCCGATCCGGCGCACCGAAACCTCGCGCCAGGACCAGGTCCCGGCCGCGGCCGGGACCGGGACCGGCGTGCCGAGCGCGAGAACGGCCAGGACGGCCGGCAGCAGCACCGTCCCCCGCAGGCCGCGGCGCCGTTCGCGCGTCAGCGGACCGGCGCCCGGCCGGGGGACCCGCCTCGTGCTCGGCTCATCGGAAACCTCCCCGTCCCCGGCTCCGCGGATCGGAGCGCCGGGACAGCGTGCCGGGAGGGCCGTGCAGATTTCTTGCGCGGACCTGCAACGCGCAGGTCAGCGGCTTGGACACCGGCAGCTACACCAGGGCTTTGTCGACCTTGAGCGGCTTCTCGGCGGTCTCGACCGCCGGCGCGATCAGGACCGCGCACAGCGGCACCGCCATCGCGATCGCGGCGAGGACGAACACCGGGAACAGGAACGAGAACACCTCGGTGCCCGCCGGGTCCGGCGCGGACATGTCCATCTGCATCCGGACCGCGGCCATTCCGGTGTAGTGCATGCCGGTGACGGCCACGGCCATCACGAACCCGGCGGCCACCCGCAGCACCAGGCGGTTCAGGACGATCGCGAACCAGAGCGCGGCCGTCGCGGCGACCACGGCGATGACCACCGACAGCACCACCAGCGGCGTGTCGTAGGTGAAGCCGCCCTTCACGCGCAGGGCCGACATGCCCGTGTAGTGCATGACGTTGACCGCGAGCCCGGTGATCAGGCCGCCGAGCAGCAGCCGCCAGCCGATCCGGGCCTGGCTGCCCGCCACCAGCAGGCCGACGAACACCGCGGCGACCGCCAGCAGCGCCGACAGCACCGTGCGGAAGACGTCGTAGCGCACCGGCATCCCCGGCGTGCTGAAGCCGAGCATGGCGACGAAGTGCATCAGCCAGATGCCGACCCCGCCGATCGACACCGACGCGAGGACCAGCCACCGGAGGCGGTGGCGCGGGTCCGCCGCGTGCCGGGCCTGCACGGCGCAGGCGAGGCCGAGCACGCAGCCGACCACCGAGGTGAGGTAGGCGAGCACGAGCAGCCAGCGCCCCAGCGCGAAGTTCTCCGCGTGGTCCATGGTTCAGTCCTTCCTCAGGGGCACGGCGGGGTCAAAGATCCTTCAGACCGTGCAGCACGCGTTCCATCAGGTCGTGGCGCTCGCCCCAGGACGAGGTGTCCGAGAGGGTGTCGCGGACGATGACCAGCCTGTCTTCCATCAGGTCCGCGACGAGCACGCGGACCACCCCGAGCGGCAGCACCAGCAGCGCCGCGATCTCCATCAGCGACCGGGGGCGGAGGCACAGCTCCATGACCTGGGCCAGGGCACTCGTCGACTGGTAGGCCTCGGTCCGGCCCGCGGCCGTCGTCTCCACGAGCGCTTCGACGGCGATTTCGACCACCGGCGCCGTCCGGCCCTCGGTCCACGAGTAGGGCCGCGCGAGCGACGGGGCGTGGCGCGGCTCCTCTCCGGCCGGGCCGAACGGCGGGTAGTCCGTCACAGGCGGTCCTGAGCCACCGGCATCTCACGCGCGGGCACGTCCACCTTCTGCCCGACCCGCTCGACCAGCATCGTCATCTCGTAGCCGACCAGCCCGATGTCGCAGCTGGTCGTGGCGAGGACCACCAGGTTGGAGCCGTCGCCGACGCTCATCAGCAGCAGGAACCCCTGCTCCATCTCGATCACCGACTGCACCACCCGGCCCGCCGTGAACAGCTCTGCGGTGCCGAGCGACAGGCTGGACAGCCCGGCCGCGATGGCCGCCAGCTGGTCCGCGCGTTCGCGGGGCAACGTCTCGTCCGCCGCGACGAGCAACCCGTCGGCGGACACCAGCACGGCGTGCGCCACCCCCGAGACGTCCTGCACGAACCCGTTGACCAGCCAGTTCAGCGTGGCCGTCCGCTCGGGTGGCGGCGGCGAGCCGGGGAAGACCCCCAGGGTGCCACTCAGCGTGCGGGTGGCGGCCTCGGCGCCGGAGGCGCGTCGCTGGTGAACTTCGGGCAGTTCCGTCATCGCGGATCCACTTCGTCCTTTCCGGATTCTTCGGTGCGGGTCGCGGTCTGCCGCCGCGCCGCGCGCATTCCCTGGTAGTGCCGGGACAGGCTGTTCCGGACGGCGGAGGCGTCCCGGAACCCGCCGCCGGGCTCGTCACGCACCCGCGGCACGACCGCGCCGGGCGCGAGCTGCGCGCCGGGCCGCCGGGTCGGCAACCCGGCGTCGGTCAGCTGGGGTGGCACGGCCGGTTCGAGGGCGCTTTCCGCGGCGTGGCGGGCGTGTTCCGCCGCCGGGGTCGCCCACTCCGCGGCCGGTTTCGGCTTCGGGGCCGGCGTCACGGCCGGTTTCGGCGTGGTGGCAGCGGGAGCCGGAGCCGGCGTGGGGGCGGGAGGCGGCGCGGAAGGCGGAGCCGGCACCGGCGGCAGGGCGGGCAGCGGTTCGACCGGCTCGGCGAACCAGCTCGTGACGACCTGTTCGAAGATCGGCGTCGGCGCCTGAGGCGGCACCACCGGGGGCACCAAGGACGGCCGGGAATGCCCGTTGCGGCGCACCATCGGTTCGGCCTGCCGGCCGGCGCCGATCGGCCGGGCCAGGTCGGCGAGGACCAGCGCGCCCGGCACGTGCACGCTCGCGGTGACGCCGCGGTGCCGCCCGCCCGGGCCGGTCGGCCGCAGCCGCACCGTGACGCCGTGCAGCGAGGCGAGCCGGCCGACCACGAACAGGCCCATCCGCCGGGTCGTCTCGGGGCCGACGGAACCCGCGGCGGCGAGCCGGTCGTTGACCGTCTTGATCTCGTCGGGCGTCATCCCCAGGCCCTGGTCGACGACCTCGATGAGCAGGCCGCCGTCGGCGCCGCGGTCGGCGGTCAGCGCGACCTTGTGCTCCGGTGGGGAGAACCGGGTCGCGTTCTCCAGCAGCTCGGCGAGGATGTGCACGACGTCCGCGGCCGCTTCGGGCTGCACCGAGCTGCGGGGTGCGTTGCCCATCGCCACCCGCCGGTAGTCCTTGACCTCGGACGTCGCGGCCCGCAGGAGGTCGCGCGTGGGCACCGGCTCGCGGCCCTGGCGGACCGGCCGGCCGCCGGCGAGCACGTGCAGGTTCTCGCCGTTGCGGCGCAGCCGGGTGGCGATGTGGTCGATCCGGAACAGCTCGTCGAGCCGCTTCGGGTTCTGCTCCCCCGACTCGAGGTCTTCGATGATCGACAGCTGCTGCTCGACCAGCGACTGGCTCCGCCGCGACAGCGTCATGAACATCTCGCTGACCTGCTTGCGCAGCTCGGCCTGTTCGACGGCGAGGCGGACGGCCTGGCGGTGCATGTCGTCGAAGGCGCGTGCCAGCTGCCCGATCTCCTCCTGGGTCTGCACGGGGACCGGCGGCACGGCGCGCCAGTCGACCTCCTGGCCGTCGCGGACCTGTCGGACGGTCTCCGGCAGCTGCTCGTTGGCGGCGTGCAGGGCGGCCGCGCGCAGCCGGCGGACCGGCCCGACGAGCGACCGGACGACCAGCAGGGCGATGGCGAGCGCGCCGAGCAGCGCGCCCAGGACCAGCGCCGTGTCGCGCAGGGAGTCCGCCCGGGCGCGGTCGGCCGCCGACGACACGTTGTCGGCCAGCTGCGTCGCGACGTCGTTCAGCACGCCGGTCACGCCGGGGACTTCCGCGGCGATGGACGGGAGGAAGGACGACAAGGCCGCCGTCCCGGTGCTCTCGGGGTCCTGCAGCGTGCCGAGCCGGTTCGCGGCGGGGCTGGTCGCGGCGGCGAACCGGGTCCGCAGGGCGCCGGTCAGCTGACGAGCGGCCTGCTCGCCGAGCACGGTCTGCTCGGCGGCGGTAAGCACGGCCGCCGGGCGCAGGGTCGCGTCGTCCGGGCTGGCCTGCGCCGCGCGCACGTACGTCTCCTCGGTCGCCAGCTCGCCGCGCAGGTGCACCAGCAGCCGGGCGGTGTCGGCCGCGACGGCGGTTTCGCTGCCGACGTCGGCCGGGACCAGAGCGGGGACGAGGTCGCCGAGCGAGGCGATGATGTCGTTGTAGCCCTCGGCTTTGGTGCGCACGTCGCCGTTCGCGGCGCCGACGGCGCGGATCCCGGCGAGCTTGCCGAGCGCGGTGTTCAGCGAGCGGCCGGTGTCCGCGGCCAGCGGCGCGAACCCGGTTTCGCGCTGGATGGCGGCCACTTTCGCGTCCACCGCGGCGGTCAGGGTGTTCGGCGCCCCGCCCGGCACCGCGACCGCGGCGACCATCTCCTGGCTCAGCGACGCGGTGAGGTCGATCGTGTCGTGCAGGACCGGCAGCCGGTCGCGCGCCGCGCTGAGCGTGGTGGCCCGGTCGAGCTCACCCTGGATCCGGACCACCGCCAGCGCGACGGCGACCAGGACGGGCAGCAGCAGGACGACGCTGATCTTGGTGCGGACGCTCCAGTGCGCCGGCCACCACGGGGCGTCGGCCGGCCGGTGTGGCGTGGAACCTCGTTCAAGCATGGTGGAACCGCTCGATTCCCAGCCGACGCGCGGCTGACGTCGAACCCGGACAGGACGAGATCACCCCAGGGCCGATCACGGAACGTCTCGAACGATCTTGGACACCGGCACCCGAACCGGTGAAATTGCGGCTTCCCAATGACGTGGCGTGACCGAGCCGGGTTGCAGAGAACATCAACTCCCGTGCCCTTGTCAAGCCCGACACCGACGATTTCGACAGCTCGGTGCGAATTCTTTCCCACGTGCCCGCACATATCACGCATCGTGTCCCGCCGACTCCTCCTTGCACACTGTACAAGCAGGTTCGCGCAGCTCCGCGCCTTGCTGAGGCTAGCTCACGATGTTCCCAAAGAGACCTTTTACGGCGTCGGCAGAATTACCCACAACCGTTACCTGGTCGCGACATCGGCACAATTTGACAAAGAGCACCGAGCATTGTTCGTTATTAATTTCCGGCAAGTGCCGCGAGTCCGGCGCACACTTCCGAACATCACAGCCGGTGACGCACACCACACGCCCTGATTCCGGGCAAAACGCTCACGCTGCGCACTCGATCGGTCGCGCAATGCCATGCTGGGGAGACAGACCGCGATCATCGGGAGGGCCACGCATGACCGGGACGCACCAGCAGTGGGACATCGTCACCAGCGTCGGCCTGACCGCGCTCGCGGTCGCGGCGGCACGGGCGATCGCGACGGAATCCGCCGGCGGCCTGGTCGACGACCCGTTCGCGGCCGAGTTCGTCCGCGCGGCGAACCCGCCCAAGCCGCTGCCGACCGGCCCGTCCGACGTGGCCGGCGACGAGATGTGGCGGGCGATGGCCGCGTACATGGGCCTGCGGTCCCGGTTCTTCGACGAAGTGGTCGTGACGTCCGACGCCCCGCAGGTGGTCATCCTCGCCGCCGGCCTCGACGCCCGCGCCTACCGGCTCGACCTGGACGGCCGCGACGTCTACGAGGTCGACCAGCCGCGCGTGCTGGAGTTCAAGCAGCAGGTGCTCGACGACGTCGGCGCGCTGCCCCACGGCCACCGCCACCCCGTCGCGGCGGACCTGCGCGACGACTGGCCCACCGCGCTGGAGGAGGCGGGCTTCGACCGCACCCGCCCGACCGTCTGGCTGGCCGAAGGCCTCCTGCCGTACCTGCCCGCGCGGGCCGAGGAGGAACTGTTCGAACTCGTGCACGCCCGCTCCGCGCCGGGCAGCCGCTTCGGCGTCGAGCAGGTCCCGGGCGGCGACGTCGAGGGCATGAACCGGAGCATGGAGGCGATGCAGGCCGCCGAACGCCTCGGCATCAGCATGGCGGGCCTGCTCAACACCGAGCCCCGCCGCGACCCGGCGTCCTGGCTGGACGGCCAGGGCTGGCGCGTCACCACCGACATCGCCGACGCCCTGGCGGCGCGGTACCGCCGTCCCCTGCCCGCGTTCCTCAACGACACGATGGCGAAAGCGGAGCTGATCCGCGCCGACCTGCCGTATTCGCAGTAGCGGCCCTGGACAAAAGACTGACAAATTCCGCGGACTCCGGGTGACGGCCACTCGGCCATTAGCGTGATCTCTTCGGGACGCGTGACAAGTTCCGCTCCGGACCCCGACCGGGCCGCGGCACGGGTGCCAAGATGGCACCACGGTCCCCCGGAACGCACGAGGTCAGGCATGTCAGAGGAATTCATCTCCAAAATCGTCGAGCCCGGCGCCTTCGACAAAGGGGACACGTTTTCCTTCGAGTCGCAGCCGTACCTCGCGGAGCTGTTCCAGACGGTGCGCGACCGCTCCTGCCCGCTGACCATCGTGGTCGGCGCGGGCGTCTCGATGAATTCGAGCCTGCCGTCATGGTCGTCGCTGATCGAGAAGATGACCGAAGCGATCGAGGACAAGGACATCCGGCGGATCGCGGCGGCGGACAAGTCCGATCCCATGCGCAAGGCCGAGATCGTGCTGCAGCTGATCAAGGAGGCCAACCACAACATCCAGGACCACGAAGTCATCCGGGACGCGCTCTACCAGCGGGATCTGCACGTGACGCCGGGGTCGCTGGCCAAGTCGATCGCCCGGCTGACCTACACCCGGCGGGCCGACAGCCGCCTGCTCACCACGAACTTCGACATCATCCTCGAACAGGCGCTGCAGGCCTACTACGCCAAAGGCCACGTCGATTCCTTCTCGATCCGGCCCGGCGGAAAGGAAGCGTGGAGCGCGTGGAACGAGGATCCCGACCACGTCGGCGTCCTGCACCTGCACGGTCTCGTCCGGCAGGCGCAGAATCCCGAAGAACCGATCATCCTCACCGAATCCCAATTCCTCGAACACGGCGCGCAGGTGCGGTCGATCCTCGCCGAAGCGATGCAGGACTCCTGCACGATCTTCATCGGGCTGAGCGTGTCCGATCCGAACCTCGTGGGCCCGCTCTACGCCAGCGCGGACACGGGAGCCCCGCGGTTCTCCCTGGTGGTGCCCTCGAGCGTCAGCGGCGTCTCACCGACCCTCGCCGCGAAGTACGCCATCAAGTCGGCCCGGCACCTCGAGGAAAAGCTGGGGCTCAAGCCCATCTTCCTGAAGTCGTACTCCCAGCTGAACCAGGCGATCTCCGACCTCGCCCTGGCGGTCGTGGAGCCGGAACGCTACCGGCACGAACAGCCCGCCGAAGACTCCCTGGTCTACAGCCGGCGGTTCACGAAGGCGCTGGACGACTGCTACACGGCCGTCGGCTGCGCTCCCCGGGCCGAGATCCCGGCCGGTCAGGCCGCGGAAGACCTGACGACGAGACTGCACCGCGCCCTGAGCATCCCCGGCGGTCCGCGGGACGTGCTCGGCAAGCTTTCACAGGACTACGAAGACCACGTGCTCGGCGGCAACACGGGTGAGAACTTCGGCCTTTTCCTCTGGCTCCGCAGCCGCGACCTCGAGCACGGCCGCCACCGGTACACCATCAACCTCGTCGGGACTTCCGTTTACACCCACCGCGAAGAATGGTCACTCCGGCACCACATCACGATCGACCCGGATTCGGACTTCGCCGCGGCGCAAGCGGTTTTCACCGGAATTCCGCAGGCCGCGAACCTCACGCCGTCACCGGTCGCGCAGATCTGGCGCGGCATTCTGGCGGCGCCGATCCTGATGTCCGGGACGGGCAGCGAAAAACGCATCGGCCACGACATGGCGGACATTCTGACGGTGGGCGCGATCACCCTGAATTCCACTTACGTCATCCAGGCCAACGGGGAAGACGTGCCCCCGGGGGATCTGTCCCTGATCAGCAAGCTCGACTCGGCGCGGCAGAACCAGGTGCTCGTCAGCCTCCAGCGCGCGGCCACGCACGCCATCAACCTGAGGTGAGCTACTTCTTCTTGTGCGGCTTCGCCCTGATCACCGGCACCGGGCCGGGCACCGAGACGTAAACGGAGTTCCCGACCTTGCGCCGCGGGGACTGGCCGATGATCGGCTCCCCGGGACCGGACGACGAAGTCTCCTCGCGAGCCGCAGTGTCCGTGCTCATGGCGTCAGCACCCTTTCGCGCCGCTTACGGGATCCCTCTGCGGGAACGATGTCACAGCGACCTGGAGGAAAACTCTCCCCGGTTCCGAGGTTACGCCGACCGGGGGACGAATCCGTCCAGGTGCGCATGCGATCACACTCCGCGTCGTGTCACATTCCGCGTCGATGATGCTACGGGTCGTAGTATTGCGCGGCAACCGCTCAATGCCGGAGTCGTCCGGTCCGATTCCGGCGTTACAGAAACGGCGGGTAACGGATCGCGTGGTCGTCCGGGTCCGGTTCCACCAGCACCGCGCCCGGGTCCTGCGGGTCGTAGCGGACCCGGACCTTCGAGCCGCGGGCCGGGGACCGCATGATCGGGGTGACCATCGTCGACACCACCGTGCGCTCGCCCGTCTCCGCCGGGAAGGTGACGTGGACCGTGAAGCGCGGGTTGCCCATCACCCAGACGTTGGTGAACTCGACGTGCGTGACCTGCCCGGTCACCAGGCGGCCGCGCTGGGCCAGGGCCTGCGCGCGGTCGTCCGCCTCCGCCGTGGTCAGGAACGCCCGCAGCAGCACCACGATCAGCACCAGCGCCACCAGCCCGGCCACCGCCGGCACCAGGTACGGCTCGTAGTAGACGACCCAGTCGACGTCGGACCAGGGCTCGGGCGTGCCGTCGAGGAACGGCAGCCGCTGCCCCACCGCCTCCGGCCGGGTCCACGACGGAATCGCCACGCCGCTGCCCAGCGCGACGCCGAGGAACGCGGCCAGCGAGCTCGACTGGAAGCCGACGCCCATCCGGCCCAGGGACACGCCGCCGCTCCACAGCATCGCGAAGCCGAGTGACGACGCCGCCGTGACCGAGAGGCTGAAGAACAGCACCAGGGACGCCGCCGGGCCCGCGTCGGCCCCCCACGCGCCGACGCGGTTCAGCGACATCAGCCGGAACGTGTCCAGCAGCCCGAGGGCGCCCGACCAGCCCGCGACCGCCCAGGCGAGCGTCGTGGGCACCCCGAGCAGCCACAGCCGGCGGCCGGTGCCCCGCGGGTCCTCCGACAACCCGAATGCGAACACGCCCGCCCCCTAGGCGATCGGGCCGAACACGCCGACCTTCGCCGGGTCGGCGGGGTCGACGCGGGCCTCGTGCCGGGTGCCGGGCGCGTACTGCTGGACCGTCGCCTGCGGCGCGATCAGCTGCGCGACCGTCCGGTAGGGGACGCCGCCGGAGCGGGTGACCTCCAGCGTAGCGGTGTACTGGGCCTGCCCGGCGATCGTCCGGCCGGTCGGCTCCAGCGCGCGGACGACCAGGGTGGCCGGCTCGCCCGTGTCGTAGAGCCGCCGCAGCTCGGTGCCGTAGGCCTGCAGTTCCTGCTGCTGGCGCAGCTGCTCCTCCATCGGCAGCGCCAGGAACGCGGCCGTGTCCGGGTCGGCGTTCATGCTCCGGAACGCCTGGGCGGCCGCCTGCGGCGTCGGCAGCTGCGGGGTGATGTCGTAACCCTGGGCCGCGGCCGCCCGCCGGAACTGCTCGGCGTGCTGCTGGAACTCCTGCGCGCCGCGGGCCGCGCCCTGCTGCGTCGCCTCGTTGACCTTGTCGCGGATCTTCTTGAACATCGGGCCCTGCCTTTCGCTGTGCGGTGTGCACCCAGCTTCGGCGGGCCGCGGTGCTACCGAACCCAGGTTTGCCCGTCGGCGGCGGCGTCGAGGCAGGTCAGGGCCGCCCAGAAGGCCGGCGAGCGGGCCGGCTCCGGCCGTTCTCGCCACCGCGCGAGCCGGGTCCGCTGCCACGCGCACAGCTCGGTCACCGGGTCGTCGCCGGCGAGCGCGGTGTCGACGGCGACGACCAGCTCGGCCATCGGGTCCGCGCCGGGCACCGCGGCCGACGTCGGCAGCGCCCAGACGGTCGCGGCGACCAGCCCGGCCCCGGCCGCGACGGCGGCGAGCAACACGCCGAACGGCTCGGCCAGGCCGAAGTCGCTCGCGCTGGCGCAGCCGATCAGCGCCACCCGCGCCGGCATGGTGTCCACTCGCGACAGGGCGAGGTCGGCGGCGGTGAACGGCCGGTGCGCCCCGATCGGTGCGGCCGTGCCGGGCAGCTCGGCCGCGCAGGACAGGTGCAGCGCGGTTTGCGCGCCGTGGTCGTCGCGCACCCGGCTGACGTGCCCGACGAACACCAGCCGTGAACACGGTCCGGACAGGAGTTCGGCGAGCAGCCGCCGGTCGGTGTCGGTCCGCCGCACGAGCTCGAGCCCCTTCGCCGCGGACGGCCGGACGGGACCGGCCTCGAGCTGCGCGTCCAGGTGCCGGATCAGCGGCGAACTCTCGTGCTGCTTGCCGAGCACGGAACCCAGCTCGCCGAAGGCGCTCTGGCCGGGGATCCGCGGATCGAGCAGATAAGCAGGCGGCCCGTCCGGCGCGGACGGCCGGCGCGGAATCCCGGCCGGCGCGAGCAAGGCGACGTCGGCGAGGTCGAGAACGCGGTCGTCGCCGTCGAAACAGGAGTCGATCTCATCGACGGTCCCGCGCGCCGGGCGCCGGTCGGGCAGGGCGAGCAGCCCCCACGGAACGGCGGCGAGACCGGGCGAGGGTTGGACCCGCAGCAACGGCCGCCGCCGCCCGGCCGCGGCGGCGCGCCGAAGCTCGCCGACGAGGTCGGCGGGCAGCAGGTTGAGGGCGAGCACGCGAGCCAGCCGCTGTTCCCCGGCCGCGCCGCCGAGGGCGTCGTCGGCCAGCGACCTTCGCACGGCGTCGGCGACGCTCTCCCCCTCGTGCGGCGTCGGGGACGCAGCGGCCAGGTAACCACGGGCGGTCTCGACGAGCTCGGCGTTGACGGCGTGGGTGTGGACGGTGTCGAGGTCCTCGGTGGTCCGCCAGCTGAGGAAGGTGTGCCCGGCGTCGGTGAAGCGAAGGACGAAGGTCTCACGCTCCGGGGTGGCGGCGGGCCAGGTGGCGACGGTCTCGGTGGCCTGGCGGCGCAGGTGGTACCGCTCGGCGGCGAGGCCGAGCCAGCGGTCCAGCTCCATGGGCCGGCCGGGAGACCACCGCAGGTCGGGCGGCGGGGCGAGGCGGAGGGGCAGGGCGGCGGTGACGGCGCCGAGCGCGGCCAGGGGAAGCCGCTCCTCCGCGGCCCGGGCCGACGCACGGGCATGGCCGGTCAGCGGCGAACCACCGGCGACGGCGAGTTCCCGGGCCTCGGCCCGCTCCTGACCACCAGCGGCAGTTGCCGGGTCGAGCGGCTCGGACCGGTCGGAGTCGCCAGCCACGGCAAGCGACTCCGGCGCCCCAGCCCGTTCCAGACCACCAACGGCAGCTACCGGCTCGAGCGACTCGGGCCGGTCGGAGCCACCAGCGGCAGCAAGCTGCTCGGGTCGCCCCGAACCACCGGCCACGGCAAACGACTCCCGCACCCCGGCCCGCTCCAGCCCACCAACGGCGACTACCGGCTCAAGCGACTCAGGCCGGTCCGAACCGCCAGCCACGGCAAACGACTCCGGCGCCCCAGCCCGTTCCAGACCACCACCGGCAGCTACCGGCTCAAGCGACTCAGGCCGGTCCGAACCGCCAGCCACGGCAAACGACTCCCGCGCCCCAGCCCCCTCCAGACCACCACCGGCAGCCACCGGCTCAAGCGACTCAGGCCGGTCCGAACCGCCAGCCACGGCAAACGACTCCCGCACCCCAACCCCCTCCAGACCACCACCGGCAGCCACCGGCTCAAGCGACTCAGGCCGGTCCGAACCGCCAGCCACGGCAAACGACTCCCGCACCCCAACCCCCTCCAGCCCACCACCGGCAGCCACCGGCTCAAGCGACTCAGGCCGGTCCGAACCGCCAGCCACGGCAAACGACTCCCGCACCCCAACCCCCTCCAGCCCACCACCGGCAGCCACCGGCTCAAGCGACTCAGGCCGGTCCGAACCGCCAGCCACGGCAAACGACTCCCGCACCCCAACCCCCTCCAGCCCACCACCGGCAGCCACCGGCTCAAGCGACTCAGGCCGGTCCGAGCCACGAGCGGCAGCAAGCTGCTCCGGTCGCTCCGGACCACCCACCGCAGCGGCTCGTTCCCGCGCCACAGCAAGCGATTCGGGCTCCGCGCCGGCCGCCGTGAGCCGATCCAGCGTCGGCACCTTGCCGGTCAGGTCGAGGGTGCGGTCCTCCGTGTAGGCCCCGACCGCGCAGGCCCGCTCGATCAGCTCCGCCGTCAGCCGCGTCTCGCCGAGGTGGGTCAGCAGGGTCATCAGCAGCGCCGTCGCCGGGCCCGCGACGCCACTCGCCCAGGCCGTGCGCGCTTCCGGCGAGGCGAACTCGAAGCGGTACTCCTGCGCCGCCAACGCCACCGGCAGCAGAAGTTCCAGCGCCGCCCGCAGGTCGTCGCCGCGGGTGTACTCGATCGTCGCCGTCACGAAGTCGGCGCGCAGGCACTCCAGCCACTCCCCCGACGCCCGCGCCGATTCCTGGGCGCGAGCCGCGTGCGCCTTCGCCGCCGGCCAGTCGCCCTCGGCGGCCGCGCAGCGGGCCAGCGCCAGGTCCAGCCGGCGCGCGCCCGGGGTGTCACCGTTGGCCGTCCACAGTTTTCCCGCGTGCTCGAACTGGGCCCTGGCCTGCGCGACGTCCCCCGCGAGCAGCAGGAGCGTACCCAGCGCGTGGCTCGCCTCCGCGACGTCGCCGGTCAGGCCCACCGCCGCGAGCTCGTCCCGGGCCGCGACGATCGCCGCGATCGCGCCCGGGAAATCCCCGTCGAGGGCCCGGGTTTCCGCCAGCTGGACGTCGAACTTCGCCGCCGTCGGGCCGCCATGGCGCGCGCTCAGGCGCAGCAGGTCCGCCGCCGCGTCCGCCTCTTCGCCGCCCGCCTGCCGGACGCGGGCGCGTTCGGCGCGCGCCATCGCCTGCAGGGACACGACCTGGTCGCGCACTTCGCCGACGTCCGCGATCGCCGCCAGCGCCGCCAGGATCTCCTCGAGCGCGGTCCGCGCGCCGGCCGGATCACCTGCCGCGATCTGCACGCGCACCTCGAGGATCCGCAGTTCCAGCTCGTCGGCGCCGTGCGGGTCGAGCTGTTCGCGCGGGAACTGCCCCGGCTCGGCCGCCTTCCGGAACAACGCGCGGCGGCGCTGGTCCGCGAGCAGCTCGCGCGCCCGCGAGACGTAACCCTCCTCTGTGGACAGTGAGATGAGCACGCGCTCGGCGACCTCGCGCGACCCTTCGATCATCCGCAGCTCGAAGTACTGTCCGAAGTGGACGATGGCCTTGGTGATCACGGCGAAGACGGTCAGCACGGCCTCGGCGCACTGCCGGGCGTTGCGCAGATCGCCGGCGGAGTAGCACACCGTGGCCAGGTCGCTAACCGCGGCGAGTTCGAGGTCGGTCCGGTCGAGCCGGTGCGCGAGCTGCCGCATCCGCGCGTACTGCCGCTGCGCGCCCGCGACGTCCCGCGCGGCGGCGAGCCGCTTGGCTTCACCCTGGACGTCGACGGCTTCGACGAGCAGTCCGTGGTACTCGGCTTCGGTCAGCGAGCACGCGGGAAGCTCGCCGTACCGCGCCGGATTCAAGCCGAAATGTGTGGCGACGCAACGACAGTTGTAACCGTGCGAACTCGACCCGGCCAGTTCGGGTGGCAGCGGCCGGTCCGGCGGGGTGAGCGGAGGCGGGAAGCCGGCGAGCACGTCAGAACTCCTCGGCGGCGTCCCCGGCCGCCGCGCGTTCGGCGAGGGTCCACACCCGCGGCGGCCGCGCCCGCACGAGCGCGACCACGGCCGCCCGGTCCTGCGGCGTCGTCCCCACGACGCCCTCCGCGGCCACGCCCACGACGAGTCCGATGTGGACATCCGGCGTCGCCGCGAGCCGGGTCGCGGCCGGGTCGAGGTCGGCACTTCCGGCGAACTGCCCGGCGCCGAGGTCCAGGGGGACTTCGGCGAACGGCTCGCCGTCGTGGGTCGCGACCGCGGTGAGGACGGCGTCGGCGAACGCACCGGCGACCTCGACCTCGATCCGGCCGGCAGCGACGATCCGCCAGGTCACGGTGTCCTCGGCGGCGTCGAGAACGCCCGGCGGCACGCGTGCCCAGTCGACGCTCGCGCGCCCCTCGGCCAGCACGCCGTCGCCGGGTGCGCCGGAGCCGGTGCCCGCGGCCAAGGCGTAGGCGCGTTGACTTCCGGCGACTTCCAGTCCGGCCGCGGCCTCGGCGCGTTCGACGTCGTCCTGCGCGTCGAACCAGGCCGCCAGCCGGCCGCAGAGGTCGCGGACTTCGCCGGCCGGCCCGGTCAGGGCGCCGCCCGCGACCGCCGCGTCGAAGAGTTCGGCCGGGGTGGCTTCGAAGCTGTCGAGCAGCCCTTCGGCGACGTCCTCGACCGCGGCCGTCGCGGCGGCGGCTTCGAGGTCCAGGAGCGCCGGGTCGAGTGACGGAACGCCGAGCCGCTGACTGGCGGGCCACCAGCGGCGCGCCCAGAGCAGCAGCGCGAGGGTGGCGAGCTCCGACCGGGCCGGGACGTCGGCGTGCCCCCGGTCCAGCGCGATCCGGCTGGCCTCGGCGCCGACGAGCCGGGTCAGCCACGGTTCGGCGGCTCCGGCGTCGGTGAGTTCGATCCGCATGGACGTGGCCGATCCGGCGAGGAGATCGGCGAGGACGAAGCGGACGAGACCGCCGTCCGCGGCGACGACGGGCGTGTGCACCGGGTGCGTCACGACGCGGCCTCCAGCTCCGGCAAGCGGGCGACGAGCGCGCGACGCACCTTCGTCCGCAGGTCGAGCGAGGTCGAGCGGACGACGCCGGTGACGAGGTCGCGGACGTCCCCCGCGTCGGCCGGGGTCTCGCCGCGGACGTCGAAGCCGTGCAGCCGGATCCAGAGGCGGCCGAGGAACTGCTTGGCGAACTCACGCAGCTCGCGCACGAGCTCGGGGTCGGGCCGCGAGGTGAGTGGAGTGCCGCCGGCCAGCGCGCGGCGGGCGTGCAGGACGTAACCCTCGCGCGCGACCTGGGCATTGAGCCGCCGCGCGAACTCGGGCACGGCCGCGGACGTGACGCCATCGAGCGGCCGAAGCGCGGGCGCGACGACAACGCCGAGCGCGAAGCAGCCGGCAAGGGCGGGCAGGCCAAGCCCGAACCCGGCGGCGACCCGGCTGAGCTCGTCGTCGACGAGCTCGGTGACAGGTGCTCGCTCGTCGGCGGGGGTCCGCCGGAGGGTGGCACGAACCCGCCGTTCGACACTGCGTTCGAGAAGCTCGGCGCCGGTCTCATCCCGCCTGCTCAGCGGCGGCACGGTGGTGTGATCGCCGCGCTGCAACCCGAGATCGGGAGTGGTCACGCCGGAGACCTCCTGAACGACCCGGCCGACGGCGGCGGAACCACCGGGCTGCCGGAGAGCCAGGCCGAGCGCATGCCCGGCGGCGGACTTGACGAGGTCACGCCAGGCAGCGTCGGTGAGGGTTTCGACAAAGACGGCGAGCGGCGAGAGGCTGTCGCCCAGGGCGGCATCGGTCCCGTGCGGGAGAGCCGCGACATCCCCACGGCGTGGCATCGCCCGCTCGCTGGCCGGGCCAGCGGTCCCGCCGGCGCTCTCCTCGGCGCGGCCGGCAGTTTCGCCAGCCAGGGCGGCGGCCCCGCTGGCGCTCCTCGCGGTCCGGTCGGCACTTTCGCCGGCCAGGTCGGCGGCCCCGCAGGCGCTCTCCTCAGCCCGGTCGGCAGTTTCGCCAGCCAGGGCGGCGGCCCCGCCGACGCTCCTCGCGGTCCGGCCGGCACTTTCGCCAGCCAGGGCGGCCGCCCCGCCGCCGCTCCCCTCAGCCCAACCGGCACTTTCGCCAGCCAGGGCGGCCGCCCCGCCGACGCTCCCCTCAGCCCAACCGGCACTTTCGCCAGCCAGGGCAGCGGCCCCACCGCCGCTCCCCTCAGCCCAACCGGCACTTTCGCCAGCCAGGGCAGCGGCCCCGCCGCCGCTCTCCTCGGCGCGGCCGGAAGTTTCGCCAGCCAGGGCGGCGCTACCGCCGGCGCTCCTCGCGGTCCGGTCGGAGGTTTCGCCGGCCTGCGCCGCGGCTCCGCCGGTCCAGGCAGCCCGGTCAGCAAGCTCACCGCCCGGCTCGGCAACTCCGCCAGGCCCGACGGCACTCTCAACGACTCGATCAGCGCTTTCGCCGATGTGCGCCGGGACTCCGCCCGGCACAGTGACACCCCCGGCAGCTCGACCAGCAGTCTCGCCGGCCCGCGCCACGACTCCATCCGGCCGGGTCGCACTCTCCGCGCGACTGCGTACCGGCTCAGGACCTTCGCCGGTCCGCGCCGGTGCGTCGCCGGGGGTGGCCGCCGGGGTTGCTGCTTGCCAGCGGCGGTGCAGTTCCCGCGTCAGGTCGGCCGCTACCCGGGGGTCTGCCAGGTAGCCCGTCAGCTCGTCGGCTCCTGTCGCGCCGGCCTCGCCGTGCAGGTCGCGCAACGCTGCCGCTGCTGTCTCGGCTGCTTCCGGGCCTGGGGTGCCGAAGCCTGTTGCCAGCTCGTAGGCCAGCGGGAAGCACACGTCCTGGACGTTGCCCGCCGTGATGCGCAGGGCTCGGCGTTGCTTCTTCAGGTGCGTGAACCACTCCGCCGTCGCTCGGAGGCGGGGCGCGTCGGCCAGGAGCAGCTTCGTCAGCTCCGCCGCCGGTTGCTCGTCCAGGAGGGGGCGGCCCAGGCGGGGGTGGGCCGCCGTGCGGATGACCAGGGGGTCGATGATCTTCTTCACCGTGCGGGTCAGCGGGCCGCCGTCGGGCGCGGACAGGACCGCCACGCCCGGGATCCGCCGCCACGCCTGCGCCAGCACCGCCGACCGCAGCTGTGGCTTCGCCATCACCCTCCCCCTCTCCGATCGCACCTTATCCGAGGCGCAGTGCACAATCTCGGCTGTGACCGAGCAAGCTGTGACCGAAGAGCAGGACACCGCCGGGCGCGGCAGGCGCGTCGGGTGGGTCGAGCTGTACTTCGACCTGATCTTCGTGTTCGCCGTCAGCCAGGTGACGCACGCGATCGTCGCCGAGCCGGAGTGGGCGCACGTCGCCGCCGCGCTGGGCCTGTTCGCGACGCTCTGGTGGACGTGGATCGGCTTCGCGCTGCTCTACAACCGCGTCGGCGACGACACCCGCGTCGCCGACCGGCTGTTCGTGCTCGCCGGGACCGTGCCGTGCGCGATCGCGGCCACCCAGGCGCACCACGCCTTCGACGGGCACCCGGCGGGCTTCGCGGGAGCGCTGGCGGGTGTCCGCCTGATCCTGGCCGCGGCGCACTGGTGGTCCGGCCGGGGCAAGGCCGGGGTCCGCAAGATCACCTGGGGTTACACGGCGTCGGCGGTCCTGTTCACCCTCTCGGCGTTCACCCCGCGGCCGTGGGTGTTCGTGCTGTGGGCGTTCGCGCTGGTCCAGGAAGCGGGCTTCCTGCTGCTGGACGACGGCGGCCAGCGGCGGCGTGGCCGCCGCGGCGGCCACGACACGCCCCGGCCGTCGCGGGCCGCGAAGATGCGCTCGCTGCTCGCGCAGTCGGGCAACCCCGGCCGGGCGGTCGATCCGGGGCACCTGTCCGAGCGGTTCGGGCTCTTCATGATCCTGCTGCTCGGCGAGCTCGTGATCACGGTCGGCGGCGCGGCGCTCGATCGCCCGGACGACGACCTCGGCTACTGGCTCGCCCTGATCGGCGGCCTGGTGCTCGCCGGCGCGCTGTGGTGGGTGTATTTCACGTCGGCGGCGGAGATCTACGAGCGCATGCTCGGACTTTCCGGCGGCAACCCTGCGCTGGCCTACTTCCTGTACGCGGGCGGGCACCTGCTCCCGGCGTTCTCGCTGCTGCTCGTCGCGGCCGGCGTGGACCTTTCGCTGCACGAGTCCCCGCCGGTCGCCGGCGCGTGGTTCATCACGGCCGGCCTGACGGCGTACCTCATGGGCACACGGGTGTTCTCGACGCAGCCCCGGAAGTGGTACATGAACCTGCTCCAGTTCGCGGCCCTCGCCGCCACCGTGAACCTCGCCCTGCTGCGCCACGTGCTTTCGGCGCCCGCCGTGGTGGCGGTGATCGCGGTGTGGGCCGTCGGCAGCGCCGCCGTCTCGGCGAGAGTCCGCAACGGAGTGCTCGAGGACCTCTCGGACAACCCGGCGTCCTTCTTCCGCACCTCGGAACGCGACCCGGAGGCCTGACGCCGACGGGCGGCCCCGGGTCGGGTGGCCCGACCGGCGGCCCGGGTTGGGCGGCCGGCGAGCGCGGTCGACGATCGCCTCGCCTGTTCGGGCGAGGGCGCCCCAGTCGTGCTCATCGCGGGTCTCTCAGGCCGCCCGCTGCGTGACGTGGGCGCTGGGCGAGGGACGCCGGGCGAGGGCGAGGGATGCCAGGTGCAGTGGCACCAGGCACCAGGCACCAGGCGCTGGGCACAGGGCACAGGGCTCGGACGCCGGGCATCGGGCATCGGGCGCTGGGGCACCGGACGCAGTCGCGATCGCTGCCGGCGGTGATCGCGGTGGTTACGACTCACGCCGGCCGTGGGCGCGAAGCGGCGGCCACCGCCCCGTTTTGTCGCCGTAGCTCGCGCGAGCCATGCGCGCCTCATCGCCGCGGGCGTGCCCTCGCCGGACGCGCACCTCGCCGCCGCCGACGTGCCTTCGCCGGGCGCACCTCGCCGCCGTCGACGTGCCCTCGCCGGGCGCACCTCGCCGCCGTCGACGTGCCCTCGCCGGGCGCGCCTCATCGCCGCTGGCGTGCCTCAGCTCGGCGGCGAACAGCCCGACGAGGTCCGGCTGACCCACCCCGCGCAGCGGGGGCCGACCCGCCACACGGTCCTGATGTCCGCCGCCCGGCTCGCCGCAGCCCTCACGAACCCGACCCGCACGTCGGGGTTGGCCCGGCGTTCCCCAGCGCGATCACTGTGCGCGGTCCCCGGTGAACTCAGTGGCATCGCCTTCTTGTCGCCGCCGTCAACGATGCGACATTGCGTCTTCTCGACGGTCGCAACGAGTGCTACTTTTCTCCTGGTGCAGGTCGTTCCGACCCGAGGAGCCGTGATGCCGCTTTCTCCCAGCGCTCACACCGACTCGTTCTGCCGCGATCGGCTGCCGCCCGAGGCGCAGTGGCCGCGGCTCGTGTTCGACCTGCCGGAGCTGCGTTATCCCGACCGGCTCAACGCCGCCACCGTGCTGCTCGACCACACCGTCGCGCGGCTCGGGCCGGATCGGCCGTGCCTGCGGTCGCCGCGCGAGACGTGGACCTACGGGGACGTGCTCGCGCGCGCCAACCGGATCGCGCACGTGCTCACCGCCGATCTCGGCGTCGTGCCCGGCAACCGCGTGCTGCTGCGCGGGAGCAACACGCCGTGGCTCGCGGCGTGCTGGCTGGGCGTGCTCAAGGCCGGGGCGGTCGCCGTCACGACCATGCCGATGCTGCGCCGCGGCGAGCTCGACAAGATCGTCGAACGCGCGGCGCCCACCGTCGCCCTGTGCGACGAGCGCCTGCTCGACGAGCTGCCGCCCGATCTGCCGGTGGTCGCCTACGGCACCGACCTGGCCGGACGCTGCGCACGGCACCCGGCGACCTTCGACGACGTGCCGACGGCCGCCGACGACGTCGGATTGCTCGCCTTCACCTCCGGCACCACCGGGTCACCGAAAGCGACCATGCACTTCCACCGCGACCTGCTCGCCATCGCCGACACATTCTCCCGGCACGTCCTCAAACCGACCGCGGACGACCTGTTCTGCGGCACCCCTCCCCTCGCGTTCACCTTCGGCCTCGGCGGCCTCCTCGTCTTCCCCTTGCACGCCGGCGCGTCCGTGCTCCTGCTCGAGCGCGCCACCCCGAAGGAGCTGGCCGCGACCGTCGCCGAGCAGGCGGTGACCGTGCTTTTCACCGCGCCAACCGCCTACCGCGCGATCCTCGGTGCCGGCGACGGCCCGCTGCTGGCCGGCGTCCGGCGCGCCGTGTCCGCCGGCGAAGCGCTCCCAGCCGCCGTGGCCGAGCAGTACCGGGAGGTCGTCGGACGGCCCCTCATCGACGGCATCGGCAGCACGGAGATGCTGCACGTGTTCATCTCCGCCGCCGACGACGCGGCCCGCCCGGGCTCGACCGGCACCGTCGTGCCCGGGTTCCGCGCCACCGTGCTCGACTTCGACGGCCGCCCGGTCCCCGACGGGACGCCGGGGCTGCTCGCCGTGCAGGGCCCCACCGGCTGCCGCTACCTCGGCGACCCCCGGCAGGCCGACTACGTCCGCGACGGCTGGAACCTGACCGGCGACACCTACGTCCGCGACGCCGACGGCTACTTCCGGTTCGTCGCCCGCAGCGACGACATGATCGTGTCCTCCGGCTACAACATCGCCGCCCCCGAGGTGGAAGAGGTGCTGCTGACCCACCCGGACGTCGCCGAATGCGCGGTGGTCGGCACCCCCGACCCGGAGCGCGGGTCGGTGGTGACCGCCTTCGTCGTGCCCCGGCCGGGTGCCGAGCCGGGGCCGGACCTCGCGCACGCCCTGCAGGAGCACGCCAAAGCCGTTGCCGCGCCGTACAAGTACCCGCGCCGGGTGCGGTTCGTGGACGCGCTGCCGCGCAACGCGAGCGGCAAGCTCCAGCGCTTCCTGCTGCGCGAAGGGTGATGCGGGCGGTGAACGGGGTGACGGGCCCGCTGCCGAGGTGGGGTGGCGGTGGGCCCGTCACGTTCGTGGGGAACCGGGGACATGTGACCATCGTACCCAGAAAATCGAACACCTGTTCGCGTCCAATCGAGTGGATTCCGGCTACGCAAAGTCAGCGCGGCCCGGCAAAACCGCGCCGTTACGCCACTTCCGAGCGACAAAGAGTCCTCAGTGGACACTAATGGAGCACCGGAAACGTGACACGTGCCCCGGACGGGGCCACGTCACGCACCCGGCAACGTCGGCAGCACACCCCGATGACCGCGAAGACGGCGAGCGGTAAAACTCCTGACACCGCCCTGACCTGGCCTCCGGGACCATCACCCTGGCGCGCCGCGGAGGCGGTGACCGGCCCCGCGGCCCGACCCCATAAAGTCTTCGCGCAGCCATCCGGAGGTGAACGCCAGCGTGCCCGAGGTCGACTACTACGAGGTGCTCGGCGTCCGCCGTGACGCCACGGCGTCCGACGTCAAGACGGCCTACCGCAGGCTCGCCAAGACCATGCACCCGGACGCCGGCGGCACGGTCGGCACGTTCCGGCTGCTCCGCGAGGCCTACGACGTCCTGAGCGACCCCGTCAGCCGCGACCGCTACGACGCGGGCGGCGCCACCGTCGTGCCGGTCCCGGTGCGGCCACGGCCACGGCGGCGCTTCGGCGACGAGCCCGGCTTCGTACCCGACCTGCCCGACCTCGACGCCGAAGACCTGACCTGGTGGCACTTCGCGGGCGAGGACACCCGGATGCGGCACGGCCGGCGCCGCGGGCCCGGGCACACGCCCGTCGTCGTCGCGGTGGGCGGCATGGTGCTGGTGCTGCTGCCGCTGGTCAGCGGGGTCGAGTTCTCGCCGCCGGTGCTGGTCGTCTGGCTCATCCTCACCGCCGGCACCGCGTTGCTGGTGCACCGGCTGGCCCGCGGCTACCTGCGCGCGTCCCGCGCCCGGGACGCCTACGCCGAGGAGTTCGGCGGCCGCACCGTCTTCGGCGCTCCCGGCACCGAGCGCGACGAGCTGGCCGAGCGGCTCACCGCCGAGCTCCTGGAGACCTACCTGACCCGGCTGCCCGGCGCCCGGATCTTCCACGGGCTCGCCTGGCCGGGCTCGGTGTTCGCCGACGTCGACCACGCCGTGCTGTGCGGGAAGCGGCTGGTGCTCATCGAGTCGAAGATCTGGCTGCCCGGGCACTACGAAACCGCCGAGGACGGCCGGCTGCTGCGCAACGGGCGGCCGTTCCGCGGCGGCGGCAGCCGGCTCGCCGAAAGCCTCGCCGCCTACCGCGACCTGCTGCCCGGCGTCGCGCTGCGCGGCGCGATGATCGTGTACCCGAGCCGCAGCGGCGAGCTGACCACAGCGGACCCGGACGATCTGCCCGCTCCGCCGATGACGCCGGAGACGTTCCTGCACGAGATCGGCGAATGGCTCGCCGCCGAACCGTCCACTGTGGACCACGACGCGCTGCGAGCCATGCGTGACCAGGTCGTCGGCGGGGGCGGCCGGGCGGCGTGAGCCCCGCTGCCACCCTCGGCACCGTGCTGCTGGCCTACCTCCCCGCGGCCGTCTCCCCCGGCCCCAACTTCGTCCTCATCGCGCACACGGCGGCGGCCGGGACCCGGCGCACCGCGGTGTCGGTCGCACTCGGCGTCGTCGCCGCGGGCGGGTTGCTGGCCGCAGTCGCCGTCTTCGGGCTGGGTGCGGTGCTGGCGCGCACGCCGTGGCTGGCCACGGCTCTGCGCGTCGTCTGCGGCGCTTACCTGGCGTGGCTCGGGATCCGGCTGTGGCTGCGTGCCCGCGCACCGGAATCCGCGCCGCCCGCGGCTCGCGGCAGTGCGTTCCGCCAGGGCGTCGTCAGCAACCTGACCAACCCGAAGGCCGCCGCGTTCTTCGGCAGCGTGCTCACCGCGACGCTCCCGCCGAGCGAACCGGTGGGGATCAAGGTCGCGGCGGTCGCGCTGATCGTCGCCGCGTCGGCCGTCTGGCACCTGTCAGTGGCGCTGCTGTTCTCGGCCCCGGCCACCCAACGCTGGTACGAACACGCGAAACCGGCCCTGAACCGCGTCGTGGGCACGATCCTGGTCGTCCTCGGTGTCGCCCTGGCCGTAACGCCGTGAAGGCCACCTTGAGGGACTCAGAGTCCCTCAAGGAGGCCTTCACGGACCTTCGAGGACTACCGGACGCCGCCCGACGCGCGCTGCTTCTGCGCGTGCGCGGACCGGGTGCAGACTTCACCGACGTCGACCGTCTGGCCGCGGTCGGCGAAGACGTCCGCCACACCGACGAGCTGGCCCTTCGGCGACGTGCAGGTCAGCTGGTAGGCCTCCTTCGTGCCGTAGGTCGGCGGGATCGGCGACGAGAACGAGACGTCCCCGGTCCAGTCGTCGACGGCGTTCGGGTCGGCCTGGTCGTAGTTGACCACCACGGCCTTGTAGTCGCCGGCCGGTGGGTCGAACAGCACGGCGTGCTCGGACGTCGTGCCGCCGTTCGCCGACGAGCTGACCAGGTTGCCGGCCGAGTCGTAGATGAACAGGTCCCAGTCGGTCGACGTGCCGGCCCAGTTGATGTTGACGCTGAACTTCCCGTTGTCCACCTTCGGCAGGCCGTCGACGTGGAAGGTGAACGAGTCACCCGCGGTGTCGGCCGGGTAGTTCTGGTTGATCGGCGGCACCCCGGCCGGGTTCGTCACCGCGTAACCCTGCTGCGCCGGGCCCTGCGGGTCACGCCCGTAGCGGCCGGCGACGTAGGGGCGCGTCGACGGGTTGACCGACCACGCGAACCGCCCACCGGTGGTGGTGAACTTCGAGTTCAGGTCGTCGGTGTAGTAGATCGGCGGCTTGGTGGTGCCGTCGGCCTGGATCACCGGCGACGTCGGCGTCTGGAACGTCTTGTGCAGCTTGAGCTGGTAACCCTTCGGGGCCGAACCGATCAGCGTCGAGTGCTGCTGCGGGTCGGCGGCGTTGCCCAGCTGGTCCAGCAGCGCCTGGCGGTTGCCGCCCTTGCCCGCGCCGGTGGCCGGCGCGAGGCCTTCGTACTCCGCCACCACGCTGTCGGCGTAGGGGCCGTGGAAGCCGTTGCCGCCGACCTCGATGGTGAAGCCCCAGCCGCCGGTGGCCCAGTACGACCAGTCTTCGGTGGTGCCGGTGGTGTCGTAGAGCGCCCAGCTCGGCTCGCTCGTGTAGCCGTTGCGCGACGCCATCTTGTCGCCGAGGGCCTTGTAGGCCGGCTCCTCGAGCGGCGGGCGGACGTCGGCCACACCCGGCGGACGCAGCACCAGCGCGGCGACGGTGTGCATCGTCATCAGGTTGGTCACCTGGCGCGAGGACACGATCGAGCGCACGTTGCGGACCTCGGGCTCGCTGAACGGCGCGGACCCGCGGAAGGTGTCACCGCTCCAGGCCACCTCGGCGCCGTTGCCGCCCCAGAAGCCGCCGTAGTTGCGGTTCGGGTCGGTGCCGCGGATCCGACCGCCCGGGTTGGCCTTGCACACGCCGGTCGCGAACTGCGGCGGCGAGTCGTTGACGTTGCAGTTCTTGCGCTTCATTTCATAGTCGAAGCGGCTGAAGTCACCCTTCGGCTCGGCTTCGCGGGAGATCTCGAAGCCGTCCGGGTTGATGATCGGCACGACGATGTTGCGGGTCTTGCCGACCAGGCTGCGGATCGCGGGGTCGTGCGAGTAGCCGTTGATGAGCTCGTACGCCCACTCCATGACGTGCTCGCCGGCCGGCCACTCCCGGGCGTGGTGCACGCCCATGGTGAAGTTCACCGGCTTGCCGTCGGTGATGTTCTTGACGTCGGTGGCGATCTCGACGCCGACGACGTCGCGGCCTTCCCAGGTCGACTCCGGCATGGTGAACGCCGAGACGAGGCCGGGGTTCTTGCGGGCCAGCTCCTTCATCTCGTAGTTGTAGTCGTAGAGGTGCCGGTAGGCGGTGCGCCCGGAGGGCAGCGCCGAGGCGGCGGTCTTCGCCGCGTACTGGCGGTCGGTCTTCGCGTCCTGCACCGACTTCGCGGACAGGTCGGCGTCGATCACCTTCGAGGTGAAGCCGCTGTCCTTGAGGGTCTTGCGGTCGGAGTCGTTCGCGAGGACGACCTCGACGCCGGTCGCGTCACCCTTCTCGGTGACGTCGAGGCCGAGGCCGGTCAGCTTGTTCTTGTCGGCGCGCGTCGGCGTGTCGACGCGGACCAGCTGCGCTTTCTGCGCGGTGGTCGGCGTGCCCTGCGGGGTCAGCGCCAGGAAGTCGACGCCGAGCTGGACCTGGCCGGCCGAGCCGCCGTAGCGGCAGCCCTGGACGACGAGCTGCTGACCCTTCTTCACGAAGCTTTCGGCGAGTTCGTGGGACCGCAACGCCGTCGAAGCGGCGACGACACCGCCGGTCACCTTGTCGAACACGGCGACGTCCCAGTCACCCTCGGCGCCCGACGTCGCCTTCAGCCGGGCCTGGACCAGACCGTCCACAGTGGACGTTAGGTCGCGGCGATCGGTGCCCGAAGTACCCTTGGGCTGCAGTTTCGCGAAGCACGAGCGGGCGACCGACTTGTCGGCACGCAGGATGTTCTGCGCCGCGCCGGCGGTGCCGGCCGGCAGCGCGACGAACGTGCCGGCCAGCGCGATGGCCGAAGCCAGCAGCACCAGCCGTCTTGGTGAATTCCCCACGGGAAAAGACCTCCTTGACCGAGGCCGGCACAGTAAGGACGTACCGGTAGCGAGTGACCGTAATGGACGAAAACCGGCCGGGGTAACCGCCGTAAGTCGTACTGCTTTCACCCGTTCTTCACACAGACGGCCGCGCAAAAGGACATTTCACCGGGAGTTCAACCACCGATCGGCTACTGTCGGTTCATGGTCACGGTCCCTGCGCGACGGACGTCCGTCGCGGTCTCGCTGGCGGGTGTCGCCGCGCTCGTGATGGGCGCCGCGATGGTGCTGTTGCTGCAGGTCATCCCGCCGACCGACCAGATCAGCGCGACCCGCCGCACGATCAGCGAGTACGGCCTGTCGGATCACAAGTGGGTGTTCGACATCGCGGTGGTCCTGGTGGCGTCCGGCTCGGCCGCGGGGCTCGCGGTGCTGGCCGGCCAACGCCGGCTGCCCGTGGCCGCGGCGATCCTGGGAGCACTGTGGACGATCGGCCTGCTGGTGATCGTGGCGTTCCCGAAGCCGGACTGGGCGACGGTCTCCCGCTCGGACTTCGGCGGCACCCTGCACCGCGTCGCGAGCGTGGTGGCGTTCGTCGCGCTGCCGCTGGCGGTGCTGATCGCTTCGCGCACGGCGTTCCCGGCGTCCTCCGGCCGGCGGTGGGTCGCGCGTGTGCTGGCGATCGCGTCCCTGGGCTGGTTCGCGGTGATCCTGGGCGCGGTCGTGGTGGCCGCGGCCGAGGGCGGGCGGTGGTGGACGCTGATCCCGCTGGGGCTGGTGGAACGCGGGATGGCGGTGACGGAGCTGATCGCGCTGGGCGTGTTGCTGGCGCCGGCGGGCGAGCGCTCACGGGAGTAACCACCGGTCCGGCCCTTGTCCGGTTCCGGCCGGGCGGTGGACAGTGACGAGGTGGACGAAACCGGGCAGCTGTCCCTGACGCCGCGCGAGCTGGCCGGGCGGGAGCGCATGGCCGCCCTGCTTGCTGCCGTGCGCAGCGGTGACACGGCGGCGCGAGCCGAGGTACTGGCCGCTGCCCGGCCCGTCATCGGGGTCGTCGTCCGGGCTTCCGGCCTCGACGACTGGGCTGTCGTCCAGGCCATCGCTGCGGAACTCGCACGGGAGATCGAACGCTTCGACAACGAAGACGCGGTTCTGGACTGGCTCATCGTGGCGGTGGCCCAGGCGAAGTCGCGGCACGAACCAAGGTCGGCGCAGCAGATCCCGCCAGACGACAGCCCCGGCTTACCGTTGTCGAGCCGGGAGAAGCGGTTCCTGAGGGCTTTGACTTCGTCCCGCACCTACGACGCCGTCGCCGAAGAACTCCGGATTCCGGTCGGCAGCATCGGCCCATATCGGGTCCGCGTGTACCGCAAGCTCCGGCGGCTGCTGGAAACCGAACATGTTCCCGAACCCCGCGCCAACCTCGAAGCCGCGCTGCGCAGCCACTCCCCCGCGCCCGCTTCCCGTGCACCACGGCGCGGCCTGCTCCACTTCCTCGGGCTGACGACACCGGCGCCGACACCTCCGACACGCCCCGCTGACCGGACGATCGTGGCAGTCCGGGACGTCACCGGCGCCGGGCGGGACGTGCTTCGTGAACTCGATGTCGTGCTGACCATGACTCGCGAGGGCGAGGGCCTGGCATGACCGAGCAGGCGCCGTCCCTGACCGACGAGTGGCTCGGCATGCAGGTGCTGGGCCACGTCCGCGACCTGTACAAAGACCACCCCGATACGGCCGACCGCGTCCTGGCCCTGGTGGAACTGCGGTTGCAGCAGCGCTTCGACGCCGAGACGGCGGAGAACCGGCACCGGCGCAAGTTGGAGTGGGCGTGGTTCGGGTTCCGCGTGGCGTCCGCGCTTCTCGGCTTCGGAGCGCTCGTGGTCTTCGCGCTCGTCGCCGTGCAGTTCATCGGGCACGGCGCGCCCGTCGAAGCCGGCGTCTCGCTCGGCGCCGGGGCGGTGTCGGTCGTGGCGATCTTCGTCACCGGGCGGGCCGCCGGGCCGCTGTTCGCTCCGCGGACTCCGCCGGACAAGGAGTAACGCTTAGCGGATCCGTTCGTGCAATGCGGCCATCCGGGCGTCCAAGTCCGCCGCGGTCGCAGCGGCCGCCGACAGTTCGCCCGCGAAGTCCGGGGGGACGCTGTCGCGGTACTTGTACGACAGCTTGTGCTCGACCGCCGCCCAGAAGTCCATCGCGATGGTGCGCAACTGGACCTCCACCTTGACCTTCTCGACCCGGTCGGACAGGAATACCGGGATGCGCACGATCAGGTGCAGGCTGCGGTAGCCGTTGGCCTTGGGGCGGGCGATGTAGTCCTTAGTGCGCAGCAGTTCGACGTCGTCCTGGGCGGTCAGCATGCGGGCCACCGCGAAGACGTCGTCGACGAACGGGCAGACCACGCGGATGCCGGCGATGTCGTCGAGCGCGCGGGCGGCGGAGACCCAGTCGCTGCCCAGGCCGCGGCGGTGCACCTTCTCCTTGATCGCCTCCGGCCGCTTGACCCGGCTCGTGATGTGCTCGATCGGGTCGTGCCGGTGGACGAAGTCGAACTCCTCGCTGAGGATCCGCAGTTTCGTCATCAGTTCTTCGATGGCGAACTTGTACATCAGCAGGAAACGCGGGAGCTGCCCGGCGACGGCGAGCTCTTCGGCCGCCTCGCTCAAAGAAGCGTGCTCGGCCGCCGGATCGGTGGTCACTGAACCCTCGTCGTAGGAGTCGTCGGTCATTTCCGCGCATCACATTACTGCGCTTCACCCGATCAACGGGCGGCGACGGGCCGGAGTTCCCGCCGGTCACCGGATCGTGGGGCCCGCCGGGCCCGCGTGGGCCCGGCGGGACGCCGTCAGCGGGGAGCCACCTCGACGCTCCAGTCGCCGTAGCCGTACGGCGGCGTCACGACGTAGACCGTCGTGTCACCCACGGCCGTCCACCCGCCCAGCACGCGGAGCACGTAGTTCCCGACGCCGACCTGCTTGAAGGTCGCGACGCCCTGCGCGTCGGTCTGGGTGATCGCGACGGGGTGGACGCCGTCCTCGGTCAGCACGACCTTGGTCTTCGCCAGGCCCTCCCCCGCGTCGACCCGGCCGTTGTGGTTCTTGTCGGCCCACACCTGGCCCTTGGCGTCGGCCTTCAGCCCGGGCACCTTGGCGTTCGTGAACACGTACGGGGCGCCCAGCGTCTTGCCGTCGTCGAAGTAGCAGTCGAGACCGGTGACGCCGTAGTAGCCGGCCGCCTGCGGCACCTTGCCCGACACCGTCAGGACGACCCGCTGCCCCACCGCCAGCTGCCCGGCCGGGTGCTCGGGGGCGAAGGCGCCCCACTGGGCGTTCGGGACGGCGATCGCCCGGCCGAAACCGCCCGGGTCGCAGCCGGCGAAGAGGCCGGTGAGCGGCCGGTCGCCGGTGTTGGTGAGGGTGACCGTCGCCTTCGCGGTCTCGCCGACCGCGTAACTCGCCTTGTCCAGCACGATGGCCGCCGTCAGGCTCTCGCTGAGCGGGCGGACGCCCTGGACCTCGAGGGCGGTGTTCGCACCACTGCCGTCCAGCCGCAGCGGCGGCAGGTACGGCAGCTGCCAGTTGTCCGGCACCTTCACGAAGTACAGGGAGTAGCCCGGCCCGACCGGCAGCCCGTCGAACGCGAACCGCCCGGCGGCGTCGGTGACCGCGACCAGGTCGTGCGTCATACCGCGGCCGATCAGGTGGGCTTCGACGCCGGCCAGGTCTTCGCCCGGGGACGGCTTCCCGTCCCGGTCGCGGTCGCCGTAGACGTGGCCGGCGACGCGGTCGATCGTGTCCGCCGGCACCACCGGGACGGTGACCACCGTGCGGTTGTCGTTCGAGTCGACGTCTTCGGTGTCGAACACGTCGAACTCCACCACGGCATCGCCCGGGTTGCTGTAGCTGACCGTGGCGGGCAGGTGGTAGGTCCGGGTCTCCCCCGGCGCGAACGTCGTGCGCGGGCCCGAGAACTGCAGGTCGCCCCACGCCTGGTCCGGGATCGAGAGGTACGGCCCGGACTGCTGGGAGGTGGCCGCCCAGACGTCGGTGGCAGGCGCGTCGCCGGTGTTGGTGATCGTCAGGTCGATCGGGACGGTGTCCCCCGGCAGCCAGCGGCCCTGCCCCGCGACCACCGTGATCGCGAGGTTCGGGCCGGTGCCGGCGGCGGCGGGTGTGGCGGCGGCGATGGTGAGCGCCGCGGTCAGCACGCAGGCAGCGCGAGCCGACCGGGCGAATCTGCCCGTTTTCATGGTGGATCCCCCTTTTTCGTCTGTCGAAGCCGAAACTAGGACGCGCCGGGACGGTCCGGCAGCACGGAACATTCCGGGCCGGCGGCGGGACAACCGCGGAGCCCGCTGGGGCGTGATACGGGATTCAGGACGCGCCGAACAGCCGGTCGAGCCGGTAGTCGACGAGCGCCGCGGCCTGCTCGTCCGTGTAGGCGCCGACCAGGATGCCGGAGACGAGGCCCGCGGCCATCGTCGCGAGGGTGTCCGCTTCCCGTTCGGCGTCGAGGTCCGCCGGGACGCCGTTCTTGCCCTGCGCCAAGCGGATCTGGTCCGCGAGGCCTCGAACCAGGTGCGGCAGCAGGGCTTCCTGGTCCGGCTGCCGGCTGCCGCGGGTGACGTCGACGGCGAAGTAGGCGATCTGGACCGCGCAGAGCGTGCGGCTGCGCTCGTCGGACGGCAGCACGCCGGCCAGGTACGCCCGCACGACCGCGCGTTCGTCGCCGGTGCCGAGCGCCGCGACGATCCCGCCCGTGGCGCGCTCGGCGCTCAGCTCGGCCATCCGCTCCCAGGCGAACCGGAGCATGTCCTCCTTGGCCGGGAAGTAGTACTGCACCAGGTTCATCGAGATCCCGGCCTCGGCGGCGACCGCACGCAGCGTCACAGCGGCCAGGCCCCGGGTGGCGGCGATCCGGTACAGCGCTTCCGCGATTTCGCGCCGGCGCTGCTGATGGTCGACGCGTTTCGGCACGCGGTCACTCTCCCACAGGCCACCAGCTCGGCAGTCGCGGGTACCCGCCGTTATCGTGCGCTTGCACCATAAACCTGGGGAGGGTTTGACCGGTCGGGGAGTTCAGGGACCGGAAGACCGGAACGCGGTACCTGGCCGCCTACTTACCACCGCCGGCGCTGTTCACCGACGACGAGCCGCGTGCCGACGAGGCTGCTCTTGGGCGCGCGCAGCGTGATCCACCCCGCGCGCGAGGTCGAGCAGCGGGTGACACGCTCAACCCGCTGCTCGACGTCGAAGTCGTGCCGCGCACGACTGCGGACCGGCGGATGCCGGGCTAGAACTCCGCCAGCTGCGGCACGGCCGGGGCCATGCCGTCGATCCAGGCGGCCGGCGATCCCGTGGTCGGCGTGATGATGGCCGTCTGGATGCCGAGCTTCGCGTAGTCGGCCATGCTGCGGACGAAGTCGTCGCGGGTTTCCGGCGACGGACGCGGGTTGTTGGCGAGGATCGTCTTGCGGATCTCGTCGTAGTCGCGGCCGACGGTGTCGCAGTGCCCGCGCAGCACGTCCAGCTTGTGCGCGACGTCCTCGGGCGAGGACGCGAAGAGGTTGCAGGCGTCGCCGTACTGCGCCACCAGCCGCAGGGTCTTGCGCTCGCCGCTGCCGCCGATGAGCACCTTGGGGCGGTTGATCGGCTGCGGCGAGCAGAGCGTCTCGGCCAGCTGGTAGTGCTTGCCTTCGAACGGCCCGTTGTTCTCCGGGTCCCACATCTGCGCGGCGATGCGCAGGGTCTCCTCCAGCCGCTCGAAGCGCTCGGCGACCGGCGGGTACGGCACGCCCATGCCGTGGTGCTCACGCTCGAACCACGCGGCGCCGATCCCGAGCGCGGCCCGGCCGCCCGAGAGGACGTCGAGGGTGGTGACGATCTTCGCGAGCAGGCCGGGGTGGCGGTAGGTCACGCCGGTGACGAGCAGGCCGAGCTCGATCCGGGACGTGTGGGCGGCGAGGAAGCCGAGGGTCGTGTAGCCCTCGAGCATGTTGGACTCGGCGGGGAGGCCGGTCGGCTCGATCTGGAAGTAGTGGTCCATGAAGGACAACCAGGTCGCACCGGCCTCCTCCGCCGCGGTGCCCACGCGGGCGAGCTCGCCCGCGATAGCGGTCGTCCCGCCTTCGATGTCGAAGATGGGAAGGTGAAAACCGAGCTCCATGAGACTTTTCTCCTGACGTGCGGTCGGCGTACCCGTCACGTTAGGACCTGGAGCGCGCTCCAGGGCAAGTCCCGGGTTTCAGCGGAGCCGTTCGACCAGGTCCGTCGCGATCCGCCGTTCGACGGCCGCCGGGACCGGCTGGACCGCCGGGGCCAGCCCGCCGCCGCACACCGCCGCGAGGCTGCGCACCTGCAGCGTGAGGCCGAGATCCATGGCCTGGATGGAGTTCCCGTTGGCGGCGGTCAGGTTGAGCATCCGGCCGTGGTCGAGGACGACGATCTCGCGGCCATCGGTCAGCACGTGCCCGGTGCGACGGCCGGGTTCGCCGTACTCGATCGTGCGCACGGTCGCCGTCCGCAGCGCCTCGGCGTCGATCTCCCAGGCGAAGTGGCCGACGCCGGCGAGCACCGCGCCGTCGGCCAGCGCGGCCAGCTCGGCCGCGCCGACGACGCCGGGAGCGCCGGTCGCGGTGAAGACCGCTCGGGCGTCTTCGACCACCTCCTCGGCGGTTCCGACGCGATGACCGTCCAAAATGGCCTGAAGCGCCCGCATCGGATCGGTGTCGCACACGGCGACCCGCGCACCGAGCCGCGCGAGGGTGTCCGCGACACCCTTGCCGCACGGCCCGTACCCGAGCACCGCGGCGCGCATCCCCGGCACCATCAGGTTGGTGGCGTTGAGAAACCCCTGCACGACACTCTGGCCGACGCCGAACTCGTTCGCCACCAGGAGTTTCAGCCGCGAGTCGTTGATCACGACGACGGGGTGGGCGACGCCGCGCGGCCGCTCCCGCAGCCGGAGTCCCCCGGTCGTCGTCTCCTCGGTGCCGCCGAGATAGTCCGCGGGCGTCCCGGATTCGAGCCGCGACAAGGTGAGATCGGCGCCGTTGTCGAGGGTGAGGTCCGGCCCGCTTTCGAGGACTTTCGCGACGTTGCGGGCGTGGTCGGCGTCGTCGTCGGCGCGGCGGGTGTGCACCTTCACGCCGATCGCGCGCAGGTCGTCGGCGACGTCGTCGTGGGTCGTGCCGGGCGAGCCGGTGAGGGTGACGTCGACCCCGGCGCGGGCCAGGAGCGTGACGAGCGCGCCGGTCTTGGGCTCGACGTGCAGGCACATCGCGAGCCGCCGCCCGGCGAGCAGCGCCTCGTGGTCCTCGACGGCGGCGGCGGTCAGCGGCATGTGCTTGAGCGCCCAGCCGATGGCAGGCAGAGTCATGGCTTTCCTTACGGTTGACGAAGTTCACCGCCGGAGGCGGTGCGAAGGGCCCGGAGCGGGACCGGTCAACCGTAGAAATCGCAGCGGTAGGAGTGGTCGCCGAAGATCGGCGCCACGAGTTCCCGTCCGCTGCTCACGTCGTCAAGCTATCAGCGCAGGGCGGTGACCAGGAAGTCCGTCACTTCGGCGGGCCCGCCGTCGCCGGTGGTCACCGGGTCGCCCGCCGCGCGCAGGCGGTTCGCGTACTCCGCCGACTTCCGGCCGCCGGCGAGCAGGAACGGCGGGGCGCCCGGGCCCGCGTAGGTCAGCGGGCTCGCCGCGCGCAAGGTGGCCGGCGCCCGGCCCAGGGCGAGCAGGATCGACGCGCGCGTGACCGCGTCCACGCCGGTGAAATCCGTGAAGTCGGCCGGAGCGGCGACCGCTGCCACCGCGTGGACCGTGCTGGGGACCCCGGCGTACTGGCCGGTGTCGAAACCCGGCGCCGTGCCGAGGAGGGCCGCCAGGGTGCCGCCCGTGCCGATCCCCCAGGCCGCGATGCGGGCCGGGTCGAGGTGCAACGCCGTCGCGTTGGCCGTGAGGAAGCGGACCGCGCACTTGGCGTCGGTGAGCGCGGCCGGCCACGGCGCGGCGGGCGCGAGCCGGTAGTCGATCGCGGCGACCGCCACGCCGCGGGCCGTCAGCGCGTCCCGGACGGCGGTGAACCGCGGGCCGTCGAGCAGCGCGCCCGGGCCCGCGGGTTTGCGGTTGCCGAGGAACAGGCCGCCGCCGTGCAGGTAGAGCACCACCGGCGCGGGCGCCGCGGACGTCTTGGGCTGGTAGACGTCCATGGCCAGGGGGATCCCGGCCGGGCGGCAGTACTCGACCGTGCCCGAAGCGCCGTCGAGCAGGGTCGAGGCGTTCGTGCCGGTGACGCCGTCGCCCGCGGCGACCGCCCCGGCCGTGCCGGTCGCGAGGACCAGCAGGAGCACGGGGAACAGCACGATCCACGCCGACACGCGCCGCAGCGCGGACGGCCGCGGGTGCGCCCGCCGCCGGGCGACCACCAGCAGCCCGAACAGGGCGATGACCTGCAGCGCGGCGACCACGTAGTCGGTGAAGCCGACCACCGTGTCCGCCGGCTGCCACGGGTCGAACCGCGCCAGCAGCCCGAGCGGGCGGCTGACCACCCACAGCGCGAGCGCCACGGCCGCGGTCAGGGCCGCGAACCGGGCGGTCTTGCGCGTGGGCCAGCCGACGACGGCGGCCACGGCGACGATTTCGACGGCCGCGAAGACGCCGAACAACATGGCGTAGAGCTGCCAGATCCGCCAGAGCGCGGGCACCGCGGCGGCCGTCGTCACCGCGCCGCTCAAGGCGGCCAGCGAGGCTGTGACCAGCAGCGCACCGCGTCGCAGGGGTGGCGTGGGGTCGTACCGGGCGGTCGCCGACGGCGGACGTGCCCGCTGCCGGTCGACCGCTGTCATGACCCCAGTGTCACCCCGGACGGCGCGCGGCGGCCACCGCACCACTGAACCGTGTCGGCTCTTCGATCACGGGTAATGCCCCTTTGGATCGCCTGTGATCGGAGCGGCATCACGTGTGGTTGGGGGGGTCGACACGCCGGCTTGCGCCGGACCCGTTCTCGCGGACTGTCGAGGCGGGGGTTATGCGTAGCAGGCGGCGAGTGCGCCGAACGCGGCTTTCGGTTCCCACGGCAGGCCCGGGTACGTCTCCCCCGAGCCTTCCTCCAGGACCTTCACCACACCCCAGCTCGCCATGTCGAGGTCTTCGCGGGGCGACGGGCGGTACACCAGGCCGTAACAGACGAAAGTGCACGCGAACGCCGCGTCGACGCCCTCCGTCGTGAACACCTCCAGCAGCTCGCGCAGGTACCTCGCCTGCTCCTCCTCGTCGCGGACGTAGTCGCCGTTCAGCCGGACCGGGACGTCGCCGTCGTATTCGAGGATCGCGCCGCTGCGGGCGCCGAGGTCGGCCGCGCCGCGGTAGGCCGTGCAGCCGAACTCCGTGATGGCCACCGGCTTGCCCGCCGCGACCAGGGTGCGGATGCCTTCCCGGTAGATGTGCTCGACCTCCTTCGAGCGGTGCGCGTCGACCGAGACGATGTCGAACGGCGTCCAGTCGACGCGTTCCAGCGGCACCGACGCGTAGGTGATCCGGCCGCCGAAGCGCGCTCGGACGACCTCGACCGCGCGGGCCAGGAAGTCGTTGACCCGGGCGGGAAGTCCGGCCAGCGCTCGCAGAGATTCCGGGGATCGCGCGAATAATCCCGCGGTGCGTTCCGGGAGGCTGTCGCCCGGCAGGAAGCCGTGGTTGAACAGGCTCAGCTCGGCGCCGGTGACGAACACGATCCCGGCACCTGCCGCGCGGAGGCGCTCGGCCCGCTCGGCGCCGTCGGCGAGCTGCTCGAGGATCTCCTCCGGCTGCCGGTCCCAGGGGAACGGCGAGAACCACACCTCCAGCCCGAGGGCGGCCGCTTCCCGCGCGGCGAACTCGATCCGGTCCAGGTCCGTGCCGAACAGGCGGACGGCCGTGCAGTGCAGGTCGTCGCGGATGATCGTCAGCTCCCGCCGGACCAGCTCGGGTTCGAAGGGACGGCGGATGGTGCCGCCGACCGCCATTCCGGTGTCGTAACCGATGCCGTTGGCTCGCATAGAGGTGCCCTCCAGGAAAAATAGCGTACGGTACGTACCGTACCCTATCGACAAGGTACGGTGAGTGCCGATGACCGAAGCGAAGACCCGGCGACGCGGCGCCGAACTGGAAGACGCGATCCTGCGCGCCGCCGCGGACGAGCTGGCCGAGGCCGGCTACCCGGGCCTGACCATAGAACGCGTCGCGCAGCGGGCCGGCACCAACAAGAACACGATCTACCGCCGCTGGCCGAACCGCGCCGCGCTCGGCGTCGCCGCCTACCGGCACCTGGCCGAGGACAAGCTGCGCCCGCCCGACACGGGCGGCCTCCGCGACGACGCGCTGGCCTTGCTGCGCGCCATCAACTGCGACCGCTCCTCCCCTGCGGCGCAGATCCTCCGCGGCCTGCTGGCCGGTGTGAGCGACGACCCCGAACTGCTGGCCCAGCTGCACGAGCAGGCCCGCGACGGCGGCACCGCCACGTGGCTCACGCTCCTCGAACGCGCGGTGAGCCGCGGCGAAGCACCGCCGGAGTCACTCCACCCCCGCGTCGCGACGGTCGCGCTCACTTTGCTGCGCAACGAATACCTCACGCACGGTCTGACCACAGTGGACGACGACGTCCTCGTGGAGATCGTCGACGAGGTCTACCTGCCGCTGGTCCGCGGGCGCCGGGCCGGCGCGTAGAGCGTCAACCGCAGCGCCGGGTCCTCGTTCGCCTGGAACGTCGCGTACTCGTACTCCACCGGCTCCGGGCGGTACAACGTCTTCCGGCCGGGTCCACTGTGGACGACGTCGTGGCGCTCCCACCAGCCCGCGAACTCGGGGCAGCCCGCGCGCAGGCGGCCGGCCAGCGCGGTGAACGCCGGGTCCGGCGCCCACAGGTCGTACGCGGCGTGGAACTGCGCCACCGTGTGCTCGGCCTGTGCCGCCCAGCCGGGCCCGAACAGCCGCCGTCCCCGCTCGTCGAGCAGCAGGAACACCAGCACGTTGCGGTCCGCCTCGGGCAGCTTGGCGAAGTCGGTGAACAGCGAGACGGCCGCGCGGTTCCAGACCAGCACGTCCCACCGGCGGCCCGTGACGTAGGCGGGCTGCGAAAGGCTCTCGATCAGCCCTCGCGTCGAGTCGGGGACCGACTCGCGGGTGAACGCGGTCCGCGCCGGGTTGCGGGCCAGTTCCCGCAGGTGGACGCGCTCCGCGTCGTCCAGCCGCAGAGCGCCGGCCAACGCCTCGATCGTCTCCGTGGACGGGCTGACTGTGCGGCCCTGTTCGAGCCGGATGTACCAGTCGACGCCGATGCCGGCGAGTTCGGCGACCTCCTCGCGACGCAACCCGGGCGTCCGTCGGCGTCGACGGTCCGGTAGCCCGAGCGTCGCCGGATTCAGCCGTTCCCGCCGGGACCGCAGGAACTCCCCCAGCCCGGCGCGGGCCACGTCCGCCATCGACGACCTCCGGGTAGCACGGATGAATCCCAGGATGATACCAGGCCTGGATACGACTTCCGGGAACGCGGAGGCTGGTCACATGAGAGCTGCTGTCCTCGAAGAATTCGGCACGTTGCCGTCCGTGCGCGAGCTGCCCGACCCGGTGCTGGGCACCGGTGAAGTGGTTGTCGACGTCGTCGCGGCGCCGGTGCTGCCCTACGCCGCGGAGGTGTTCCGCGGCGAGCGGAACTACCTGCTGACACTGCCGGTCGTGCCCGGCGCCGGCGCGGTCGGCCGGGTCCGCGCGACCGGCCCGGACGCGACCCGGCTCAAGCCCGGCGACTGGGTGCTGTGCGACCCGACGATCCGCTCCCGCGACGACGCGCGCACGCCGGACATCACGCTGCAGGGGCTGAGCGCACGCGGCGAAGGCGGCCTGTTCCTGCAGCGCCACTTCGGCCACGGCGCCTACGCCGAGCAGCTCATGGTCCCGACCGAGAACGCCGTCCCGCTCGGCCCCATCGACGCGGCCGACGCCGGTCGGTGGACCGCACTCTCCCTGTGCCTCGTGCCGTACGGCGGCCTGCTCGCGGCCCAGCTCCAGCCGGGCGAAACGGTGCTGGTCAGCGGCGCGACCGGAAACTTCGGCAGCGCGGGCGTGGCGGTCGCCCTCGCGATGGGCGCGGCCTGCGTGGTCGCGCCGGGCCGCAACACCGACGCGCTGGCCGACCTGGAACGCCGGTTCGGCGCGCGCATCCGGACGGTCCGGCTCACCGGGGACGACGACACCGCGCGCATGCGAGCCGCGGCGCCCGGCCCGATCGACGTGGTCCTCGACCTGCTGCCGCCATCGGCGGGAGCGGCCGTCACCCGGACCGCGGCCATGACGGTGCGCGAGTACGGCCGGGTCGTGCTGATGGGCGGCGTCGGCATGCTCGGCGGCGACGACCTCGCGTTGCCCTACCCGTGGCTGATGCGCAACAACATCACCGTGCGCGGCCAGTGGCTGGCCCCGCGCGAGGCGAACAGCAGCCTGATCGCGCTGACCCGCGCCGGCCTGCTCGACCTGGGCGGGTTCGCCGTCACGGAGTTCGGCCTCGACGACATCGCCGACGCCGTGGGCCACGCGGCGAAGGAGCAGGCGCGGTTCGCCCTTACCGTCATCCGGCCGTGAGGGCCGTCGGGGCCTGACCGGACTGCGCGGCGGCCGCGCCGAGGATCCAGTTCCGGAACTCGACCGCGAAGTGCCGCAGGTGACGCGTTGGCGATGGGGACCGACGACGGTGCCGTCCTCGAGCACGAGACGCGGCGACCGCCGGTCGGCGGCTCCGCTCCGGCGTCGCGAAGTCGTCCCACTCACGCATGAAGAACGACCAGACGCGCCCTCCGAGCGTCTCGACGATGTTCATCCGGCCGCCAGCGCGGGGATGCCGTGCGCGCGCAGCGTCGTCGTGCCGGTCGTCTCCCGCCCGGCCGAGAGCCGTCGTCGACGACTTCTACTTCGCGTTGCACGGCGAAAGCCGGAAGACGCCGTATCCGGCGGACGAGATCGCCCAGCTGCTCGGCTCGCTCTGAGTCGACCCCGCGCGGACTACTCGCGTTTGACTAGACCCTAGTACTCGTGTTTGAGTACTCACATGGGAGCAGTTCGGTTGTTCATCCTCGGCGCCTTGGCGCGGGGCGGTCCGATGCACGGGCACCAGATCCGGCGGGCGGCGCAGGTCGACCGCACCGAGCTCTGGGCGGACGTCAAACCCGGCTCGCTCTACGGCGCGCTGCGGCGGATGGCGGACGAGGGCGTCATCGAGGCACTGCGCACCGAACGCGTGGGGAACATGCCCGAACGCACGGTCTACACGATCACCGAGGAGGGCCGGCGCGAGCTTTCCGTGCTGCGCCACACCATCCTCACCACCACCAAGCTGCGCCCGGATCCGGTCGACCTGGCGCTGGCCTACACCGAGGACCTCGACGAGGCGACGCTGCGGGCGCTGGTCGAGGACCGCCGGGCCGCGCTCGTCGCGGAACTCGCGTCCTGGAAACACCTTCAGGAACACGCGGGGCCCTACCTCGACGGCCTGGAGCCGCTGGGGTTCGACCACGTGCTCATCCGCCTCGAAGCCGAGGTGACCTGGCACGACCGGGTGCTGGACAAACTGACGGATCTGCTGGCCAACCGGGGAGAACAGACATGAGAGCACTGATCATCGGCGGCGGGATCGGCGGGCTTGCGATGGCCCAGTCCCTCACCGCGGCCGGCGTCGACGTCCAGGTCCACGAGCGCAACAGCGAGGCAGCCGACTGGCTGCAGGGCTACCGCATCCACCTCAACCGGTTCGGCTGCCGCGCCCTGCGCCGCTGCCTGCCGGGCCCACTGTGGGACGCCTTCGCCGCCACCGCCGGCGATCCGGGCGCGGGCCTGAGCTTCCAGACCCACCGCCTGCGTGAGCTGCTCTTCGTGGAGGAGGAGCTGATGACCGGCGGGACCGGCGACCACCGCGCGGTCAGCCGGATCGCGTTGCGCCGGCTGCTGCTGGCCGGCCTGGGCGAGAACGTCCACTTCGGACGGACGTTCGAGCGTTACGAGACCAACCCGGACGGCACCGTGACGGCACACTTCGCCGGTGGCGCCACCGCGACCGGCGATGTGCTGATCGGTGCGGACGGCGCCAACTCCCGGGTGCGCGCCCAGCTCCTGCCGCACGCGCACCGGGTGCCGACCGGCGCGGTGGGCGTGGCCGGACGGCTGGCCCTGACCGACGAGACCCGCGCCTGGCTGCCGTCGCGGATCCGCGGCGGGATGAACATCGTGCTGCCACCGGCCGGCAGTTTCCTGTTCACCGCGGTCTTCGACGGCCGGACCCGCACCGCGGAAGCAGTCGGCGACGGCATCGACCTGACGGCGTTCGGCTTGACCGGCACCGATCTCCTCGACGACGTCCAGGACTACGTGCTCTGGGCGTTCGCGGCGAGACGCGCCGGTTATCCGGCCGACGTGGAGTCGCTGCCCGGGCCCGCGTTGCAGAACGTCGTGGCCGAGCACATCCGCGGCTGGCACCCGGACCTGCGCCGGCTGGTCACCGGCTCCGACCCGGCGGGCGTGCACGCGATCGCGTTCAAGTCCGCCACCCCGGTCGAGCCCTGGCCGAGCGGCCCGGTGACGCTCATCGGCGACGCCGTGCACAACATGACCCCCGTGATGGGCCTGGGCGCCAACACCGCGCTCCGGGACGCGGCCCTGCTGGCCCACCAGCTCAAGGCCGTGCACCGCGGCGAAGCCGGGCTGACCGACGCGGTCGGCGAGTACGAGCGCCGGATGCTGGCCTACGGCTTCGAAGCCGTGCACACCTCACGCTCGTTCGCCGACCGGTTCACCTCGGACAACGTCCTCGCCCGCCAGGGGATGAAGACCTGGCTCCGGGTGTGCTCCGCCGTCCCGGCCGTGAAGCGGAGCAGCTTCACCGACGAGTGGACCGACGATCTCCCCGCCGCGAGCGCCGCCCTGGTCTGAACTTCCCCGTAGCCGCAGGTCACCTGGGCTCGACCCCGAATGGTGTACGACTCTGTACTTCATTGCTACTGGCTGGTAGGTTACCGATTCACCATTGTGATCCACTTCATGATTCAAAGGGGAGTCATGATCAAGCCTGCCCGCTTGCTGGCCGTCGCCGCGGCCCTCACGCTGACCGTCGCCGCCGCGCCGGCGGCCACCGCGGCACCGGCGGCCGATTCCTTCTACACCTACAGCGGCAGCGAACCGCTGTCGTCGTTCGACCCGGGAACCGTGCTCAAGACCCGGACGCTGAGCTACCACATCGTCGGCATCCCGACGCCGCTGACGGCGATCCAGCTGCTCTACCGGACCACCGACGCGCAGGGGAAGCCCGCCGCCAACGTCACGTCCGTGGTGCGCAGTCCCAACGGGGACAACAAAAAGGCTATTTCGTACCAGTCCGCCTACGACTCGCTCAACCCGGCGGACAGCCCGTCGCGGGCGATCGCCGGCGACGTCACCCTCGGCGGGCTGCTGCCCAACGGGGAGTCCCTGCTCGTCACGCCCGCCCTGCTCCTCGGCTACAACATCGTCATCCCCGACACGGAGGGGCAGGACGCGAACTTCGCCGCGGGGCCGGAGTACGGCACCAACACCCTCGACTCGATCCGCGCCGCGACGAAGGCGGCCGAGACGGGCCTGACCGGCACCACCAAGTTCGGCCTCATCGGCTACTCGGGCGGCGCCATCGCGACCGGGTGGGCGGCCGCGCTCGCTCCGGGCTACGCGCCTGACGTCGACAAGAACCTGGTGGGCTTCACCGAAGGCGGGGTGCTCGTCGCGCCGTCGCACAACCTGAAGTACGTCGCCGGCAGCCCGGTGTGGTCCGGTGTCATCCCGATGGCGCTCGTCGGGGTCGCCCGCGCCTACGACATCGATCTCAAGCCCTACGCGAGCAGCTACGGCCTGAAGGTCCTCCAGGAGGTGGAACAGGCGTCGATCATCAACGCGCTGGGCCGCTACCCGGGGCTGACGTGGCAAAAGCTCGTCAAGCCGCAGTACTCGGACCCGAACTCGGTGCTCCCGTTCGTCGACGCCGTCAACAAGGTGAACATCGGCTCGGCGCCGACGCCGTCGGTCCCCGGCTTCATCGCGCAGGGGAACAACGGGCTGCTGGAAGGCACCTTCGGCAACCCGCCGGGGATCGGGACCGGTGACGGCGTGATGGTCGCCGGCGACGTGCGGGCGCTGGCCCGGCAGTACTGCGCCGGCGGCAACAGCTCGATCAAGTACGCGCAGTACGACCTGCTCAGCCACGTCGGCGGCGCGGTGCGCTGGGCGCCCGACGCGATCGGCTGGCTGAACGACCGGTTCGCCGGGAAGGCCGCGCCGTCCAGCTGCGGGCACATCCCGGCGGGCAACTCGCTCGCTCCGGAAGTCCCCGCTTCCTGACACCGCTGTGCCCGGCCGGGCCTCCCGGCCGGGCACAGTACGGTCTGCACGTGACAGCGCACCGGAAGCTGCCGAAGGGCCCGCACAGCCTCAGCCGTGACGAAGTGGCCGGCACCCAGCGCGCCCGGCTGATCGACGCCGTGCTGGAGAACGTCGGCACCCGCGGCTACCTCGGCACCACGGTCGGGCACATCACGGCGACCGCGGGCGTCTCGCGAACCTCGTTCTACGAGCAGTTCACCGACAAGCAGGACGCCTTCCTGGCCGCGTATCGCGTGCTCAGCAACGACTTCATCGACCGGGGTGTGGCCGTGGCCGCCGCGGCCCCGACCCCGCTCGACGCCGTCGCCGCGTGCGGGGACTTCCTCGTCGACTACGTGCACCGCCGCCCGACGGCCGTCCGCGCCGTCCTGCTCGAGATCTTCGCCCTCGGCGACGCCGGCCTCGAAGCCCGCGAAGAGGTCCTGCGCGCGGGCGAAGCCGTGTTCGACCGGACCGTCCTCTGGCTGCGCAGCACCGATCCCGCGCTGCCGGTGCCGCCGCCGTTCACCGCGCGGGCCGTCGTCGCGGCCACGATCGAGCTCATCACCCAGGCCATCTGGAAGGCCACCGAAGACGCGTACGACCAGGCCCGGGAAGCCATCCGCTACACGTGGCTGCTCGGGATGTCCGGGCACCGGAGCCTCACCCGCTGAGGCACGCCTCCGCACACTTGCGGAACGCCGTCACCAGCCGGCCGCGATCCCCTTCCCTGGTTGCCAGCGCCACGTGGCTGGGCTCGACGTCCTCCAGCGGGACGGTGGTCAGGTCCGGGCGCAGGCCGGTGGGGGTGGCGGACCCGGCCGGGACGATCGCCACCGCCTGACCGCTTGCGACCAGCTCGATCTTGTCCTCGATGGCGTTGATGAACGGCCCGTCCGGCGCCGGTCGGCCGTCGGGACGCGGGTCGACGCGCCAGAACGCGTCCCACTCGGGGTCGGACGCGCGGGGCAGCGGCTCGTCGGCGATGTCGTCGAGCGTCACGGATTCCTTGCCCGCCAAGCGGTGGTCGCTCGGGACCAGCAGCACGCGCGGCTCGTCGCGCAGGACGGTCACGTGCAGCCCGCCGCTCGGCAACGGCAGCCGGACGATCGCCGCGTCCACCCGGTGGTCGAGCAACGCCGCCCGCGCGTCGTCCCACTTCAGGTGCAGCGCCAGGACTTCGGCGTCCGGGTGGCGGTGGCGCAGTTCGCGGACCGCCGGGGTGATGATCAGGTTCCCGGTGTAGCCGACGGTGATCCGGCTGGGCCGGGCGACCGCGCGGGCGTGGGCCGTCGCGCTCACCGCCGACCGCAGGACACCGGCGGCGAGCGGGAGGAACGCCTCGCCGGCCTCGGTCAGCCGGGTACCTTGCGGGGTGCGGTCGAGCAGCCGCGCGCCGACCTGCCGTTCCAGCCGGATGATCTGGCGGCTCAGCGAAGACTGCGTGAGGTGCAGTTCGGCGGCGGCGCGGCCGAAGTGCCGGTGCTCGGCGACGACGGTGAAGCTGCGCACCAACCGGAGATCGAGGTCGTCCACGGCCTCAGTGTATCGCCGTGAGCAGCGGTGATGCACAGATCGCGACACGCGATGCGAAACGTCCGTTGGACGCGGCGCGCGTGGGGGCCCACGGTGGAGGACATGGACCACCTCACCACGGCTCGCACCGCGCTCGGGCCGCTCGGCGTCTACCTGCCGATCTCGTTCACCCGTTCCCCGTCCGCCGACGACCAGCGCGAAGGTGCGCGACGGCTGGAGCGCGCCGGGTACCGCGCCGCCTGGACCAACGAGGTCGTCGGCGGCAAGGACGCCCTGGTGCAGCTCTCGGTGCTGCTGGCCGCGACGGAACGGCTGACGTTCGGCACCGGCATCGCGAACATCTGGGCCCGCGAGCCGCAGACGCTGCACGCGGCCGCGGCGCAGCTCGCCGACGCGTACCCGGACCGGCTCGTGCTCGGCATCGGCGTCGGCCACGCGCCGCAGGCCGCCGGGGCCGGGCGTGAGTACGGCAGCCCGGTGAAGACGCTGCGCGACTACCTGGAGCGGATGACGGCGGAGACGTGGCCGCCCGCGCCGGAGGTGGCCTACCCGCGGATCCTCGGCGCGAACGGCCCGAAGATGCTGGCGCTGGCCGGGGAACTCGCCGACGGCGCCTACCCCGCGAACCTGCCCCCGGCGTACACGACCGAAGCCCGCAAGACGCTGGGCGCGGACAAGCTGCTGGTGGTCGGCCTGACGGTGGTCACCGAGTCCGACCCCGCGCAGGCTCGGGTGGCGGCGAGGGAGAAGGTGGCCAACAGCCTGGGCCTGCCGTGGTACGGGAAAGCCATGGAGCGCCTGGGTTTCGACGTGTCGGATCAGGACGCTCTCGCGGACGCGGTGGTCGCCCACGGCGGCCCGGACGCGATCGCGGCGAAGGCGCGGGAGCACCTGGCGGCGGGCGCGGACCACGTCCTGCTGATGCCCCCGACGACCGACGACTTCCTCGCCGACGTCGCGGCGCTGGAACGACTCGCGCCCGCGTTCGGCACCCTCGGGTGAGGGCGCCGGACGCGGGCGCGGAGCCTGCCTAGAGGTCAGCTCAGACCAGGTCGTACCGGTCGGCGTTCATGACCTTGTGCCACGCGGCCACGAAGTCCTGGACGAACTTCTCCTTGGCGTCGTCGCTCGCGTAGACCTCGGCCAGCGCGCGCAGCTCCGAGTTGGAGCCGAACACCAGGTCGGCGCGGGAGCCGGTCCACTTGACCTCGCCGGTGGCGCGGTCGCGGCCCTCGAAGGTCTCCTGGTCCTCCGACGCCGGCTTCCACTCGGTCTCCATGTCGAGGAGGTTCGCGTAGAAGTCGTTCGTCAGGGCACCCGGCGTCGAGGTCAGCACACCCAGCGACGTCTGCTTGTGGTTCGCCCCCAGCACGCGCAGGCCGCCGATGAGGACGGTCAGCTCCGGCGCGCTCAGGTTCAGCAGGTTCGCGCGGTCGATCAGCAGGAACTCCGACGGCAGGCGGTGGCCCTTGCCGCGGTAGTTGCGGAACCCGTCGATCGTCGGCTCGAGCGGCGCGAAGGACTCCGCGTCGGTCTGCTCCTGCGTCGCGTCGGTGCGGCCCGGGGTGAACGGCACCGTGATGTCGACGCCCGCGTCCTTGGCGGCCTTCTCGACGGCGGCCGCGCCACCGAGCACGATCAGGTCGGCCAGCGAGATCTTCTTGCCACCGGCGGCGAAGGACTCCTGGACGCCCTCCAGCGTGCGCAGCACCTGCGCGAGCTGGTCGGGCTCGTTGACCTCCCAGCCGCGCTGCGGCTCGAGGCGGATCCGGGCGCCGTTCGCGCCGCCGCGCTTGTCGCTGGCGCGGAACGTCGAGGCCGACGCCCACGCGGTCGAGACGAGCTGGGCGACGGTCAGGCCCGAGTCGAGCAGCTTGGCCTTGAGGTCGGCCACGTCCGCGTCGGAGACCAGCTCGTGGTCGACGGCGGGGACGCGGTCCTGCCAGATCAGCGCTTCCTGCGGCACCAGCGGGCCGAGGTAACGCTGGATCGGGCCCATGTCGCGGTGGGTGAGCTTGTACCAGGCGCGGGCGAAAGCGTCCGCGAACTGGTCCGGGTTCTCGTGGAAGCGCTTGGAGATCTGCTCGTAGACCGGGTCGACGCGCAGCGCCAGGTCGGTCGTCAGCATCGTCGGCTTGCGGGCCGGGTCACCGGCCTCCGGGCCGGGGATGGTGTCCTCGGCGTCCTTGGCCACCCACTGGTGGGCGCCGGCCGGGCTCTTCGACAGCTCCCACTCGTAGCCGAACAGGTTGTCGAAGAACTGATTGCTCCACTGCGTCGGCGTCGAGGTCCAGGTGACCTCGAGACCGCTGGTGATGGCGTCGCGGCCCTTGCCGGAACCGAAGGTGTTGTTCCAGCCGAGGCCCTGCTCCTCGAGGCCGGCGCCCTCGGGCTCCGGGCCGACGTGCTCGTCGGGGTCGGCCGCGCCGTGGGTCTTGCCGAAGGTGTGGCCACCGGCGATGAGGGCGACGGTCTCCTCGTCGTTCATCGCCATCCGGCCGAACGTCTCGCGGATGTCGCGGGCCGAGGCCAGCGGGTCCGGGTTGCCGTTCGGGCCTTCGGGGTTGACGTAGATGAGGCCCATCTGGACCGCGGCGAGCGGGTTCTCGAGGTCGCGGTCACCGGTGTAGCGCTCGTCGCCCAGCCAGGTGCGCTCCGGGCCCCAGTACACGTCCTCGTCCGGCTCCCACACGTCGGCGCGGCCGCCGGCGAAGCCGAAGGTCTTGAAGCCCATGGTCTCCAGGGCGCGGTTGCCCGTGAAGATCATCAGGTCGGCCCACGAGATCTTCTGACCGTACTTCTTCTTGACCGGCCACAGCAGGCGGCGGGCCTTGTCGAGGTTCCCGTTGTCCGGCCAGCTGTTCAGCGGCGCGAAGCGCTGCATGCCGGCGCCCGCTCCCCCGCGGCCGTCGTCGATGCGGTAGGTACCGGCGCTGTGCCACGCCATGCGGATCATGAACGGCCCGTAGTGCCCGAAGTCGGCGGGCCACCACTCCTTCGACGTGGTCAGCACCGCGTCGACGTCCGCGGCGAGCGCGTCCAGGTCGACGGTCTTGAACGCGGCGGCGTAGTCGAAGTCCTCACCCAGGGGGTTGGCCACGGCGGGGTGCTTGCGCAGGATCTTCAGGTTGAGCTGGTTCGGCCACCAGTCGCGGTTCCCCGCGCCTTCGGTCGGGTGGTTGCGACGCCCGGCCGAGACCGGGCAGCCGCCCGCGTTCTCCTCGTTCATCTCGCCGACAACGGCGTCAGGACTGTCAGACACAGGAATCCTTCCAGGAATCGAACAGTGTTCAGGAACTCGAGCAGTCGGGGCACAGGCCCCGGTAGACGACCTCGGCCTCGTCGATGACGAACCCGTGGGCGTCGGAGGCGGTCAGGCAGGGCGCGTCGCCGACGGCGCAGTCGACGTCGGCGATGGCTCCGCAGGACCGGCACACGACGTGGTGGTGGTTGTCCCCGACCCGGGCTTCGTAGCGCGCCACCGAACCCGGTGGCTGGATGCGCCGGAGCAGCCCCGCGCCGGTCAGCGCCCGCAGGACGTCGTAGACGGCCTGGTGGGACACTTCGCCGAGGTCGCCGCGCACGACACCGATGATCGAGTCGGTGTCGGCGTGCGGGTGGACGTGCACCGCGGTCAGCACCGCCAGCCGTGGACGCGTGACGCGCAGGGACACCCCGCGCAGCATCCGCTCGAACTCCGAAGTCGTGGGCACGGCGGCGAGTCTGCCCGATAATCTTGAATGAATCAAGATTGAGTCCGCCGAAGCCACCCATCCGGGTCTTGACCGCTACAGCTCGGCCCGGTGGTCGTCGGACCGGCCGTGCCGCGGGCACGGGTGCCCGGCCTCGCGGGGGCAGAGCACCCACATCTCCGACGCCGTGAAGGCGTACAGCCGGTACGGCGACGGCGCCGTGACGTCGTCGAGGCCCACACTCGAGGCGCCGTCGCCGCGGGGGTAGCTCACCAAGGCGCGTTCGAGGTCGTCGCCGGCGAGTTCCCGCGCTTCGCCCGCCGCGTACACCGCGCGGCCGCGGTACGGCGCCACCGTCGAATCGAAGACGACCGCGCTCACCCGCGGGCGTTCGGCGAGGTTGCGGGAGTGGCGGGCGTCGGCGGCCGAGACCCAGACGAACTCCCGGTCGCCCGCGGGGGCGAAGTAGACCGGGGAAAGCCAGGGCGCGCCGTCCGGGCCGGTCGTGCCGAGGGTCAGGTAGCGGTTCGCCTCGATCAGGTCCCGCGCGTGGGCTGTGAGGTCGCTGTCGGTCATCGGAGCATCCAACCGCATTGCCCGATCCGGTGAGACCGAGATCACGAGCGACGGCGTTTACCGGTCTTCTCGCCGGGTAACCGACCGGGGTCCGGGTTGGTTCACTTCTCCCAGGAGTTGTTCGATGACCAGCGTCCTGACCGGTGGCCGCGAAAACGCCCGCCGGGTCCCACTCCAGCAGCGCCGGCCGGACGGGGGCGATCCCTCCGTCGAGCTCGCGAGGCTCGCCGCCCTGGCCGAACTGGCCCGGCGCACGACGCCGCCGATCATGCACCGCGCCATCCTCGCCGGCGCCGACCCGGCGAACGTGGCCGAGGCCGCGAAGCTGAGCGCCGCCCAGGCCCACATCCGCTGGAACGAGTGGGCGGGCACGACGGTCCCCCTCGACGAGTACCTGCGGGTGCACACCGCGTTCGCCGCCGCGATCGGCGCCCACCACGACGTCATCCAGGAGACCTGATGTCCACGACCACCGACACGCCGGGCACCGGATCGACGCTCGCCGAGCTGGCCGCCTTGGGCGAAGCCGCGACGGGCCTCCTGGCGGAGATCACCGAGCACCTCGAGCAGCTGGCCCCGCCCGCGAAGGACTGAGGGCGCCGATCCGCCGATCACCCACGTCCACTGTGGACGTGGGTTTCGTGCTTCGCGCCCTCGGCCGGGCCGATCACGCGCCGGCCAGGCTCAGGTGAGCCGTGTGCGCGGCGGCTGCGGTTTTGTCGCCGCCGGGAAACCGAGGTGCTCCGAAACCTGCGCCGCGGCCTCCGCCGTCCTCGATCCGGCCGCGTCGAGCCGGTCCGCCAGCCTGACCGCGGGGGCGGAGATGTTCAGCGCCGCCACCACCCGGCCGCGGAAGTCGCGGACCGGGGCCGACACGCCGACCAGGCCCTCCTCGAACTCCTCGTGGACGCGGGCGAAGCCGTCGCGGCGGCACTCCTGGATCTTCGCCCACAGCTGCGGCAGCGTGGCGACCTCCGAGCGCGGGTCGTCGGCGTCGAAAGCGGGGAACCGGACGTACAGCTCGTCCGGGCTCGCGTCGAGCAGCAGGACCCGCCCCGCCGACGTGCAGTACGCGGGAACCCCGCGACCCTCCCAGTCGTGGGCGCGGAACGAATGGCCGGACACCGAGAGCAGCGTCAGCACCTCCTGCTCGCGCAGGACGCACAGGTGGCTGGTCTCCTCGAGGTCCGCCGACAGCGCGTGCATCACCGGTTCGGCGGCACGCACCAGCCGGTCCTCGGCCGTGCGGGCGACCAGGGAGAACAGCCGCCAGCCCAGCCGGTAGCCGAGGGTGTCCGGGTCGCGCTCGACGACGCCTTCTTCGGCGAGCGCCTTGAGCGCCCGCGAGACCTGGCTCTTCTCCCGGCCGCTCAGCTGCGCCAGCCGGACGACGCCGAGCCCGCCGGCCCGCTGCGCTTCGGGTGAGGCGAGGGCCTCCAGCAGGTCCAGGTCACGGCGCAGACCGTGGCCCGAAGGCCGGGCCGCGTCGTCCGGGAGCGTCATCTCCGGACGTTAACAGTTGGCCTGAGCGCAACGCGCGTTGCGATGTGCTCACCGGCCCTTGCCGCCGGTTCCGGGCGCTCCTAACGTCGAACCCGATGAAGATCACCGACATCGTCCTGGACCGGCTGCGGCTCGACCTCGACCCGCCGCTGCGCGCGGCGTGGGACCCGCGGCCGCGGCGCCACTTCGACGCGACGATCGTGCGCGTCCACACCGACGAAGGCGTCACCGGCATCGGGTCCGGCGACACGATGGCCGGGTTCGACGCGGTCGAGGACCTGTTCCTCGGCGAAGACCCGCTCGACATCGTGCGGCACGTGAAGGCCATCGAGACGGCCGGCTTCCACGGCGGCCGCTTCTGGCCGCTGGAAGCCGCGCTGTGGGACATCATCGGCAAAGTCGCCGGGCTCCCCGTTTCGACCCTGTTCGGCAACGCGGCCAAGGCGGTCCCGGCGTACGCGTCGTCAGCCGAGCTCAAGCCGCCCGCCGAGCGCGTCGAGACGGCGCTGCGGGCGCGCGAAGCCGGGTTCCAGGCCATGAAGATCCGCATCGACCGCGACCACGTCGCCGACGGGATCGCCGCCGTCACCGCGGTGCGCGACGCGCTCGGGCCCGACTTCGCGATCATGGTCGACCTCAACCAGTCCTGGCGGATGGCCGGGGACACGGCCACCGCGTCGGATCTCGCCAAGACCCGCGGGATCGTGCGGCGGCTGGCCGAGCTGGACGTCTTCTGGGTCGAGGAGCCGCTCCCCTACGAGGACGTCGACGGCTTCCGGACGCTGCGCGCGGAGAACCCCGGCGTCCGGATCGCGGCCGGCGAGATGCACCACTCGGTGCCCGAACTGCTGCGCTACCTGGAACACGATGTCCTCGACGTCTACCAGATGGACGTCGTGCTCGCGGTCGGCATGCACCGCGCGCGCACCCTGGCCGAGGTCGCGCAGCTCAAGCACCGGGCCTTCACCCCGCACAGCTGGACCAACGGCATCGGCGTGCTGGCCAACCTGCACGTGGCGGCCGGGGTCGGCGGCGGGCCGTTCTTCGAGTTCCCGTGGGACCCGCCCGGCTGGACGCCGCGGCGGCGCGACTTCATGCTGGCGGAGCCGCTCATGATCACCCCCGAAGGCACCCTCGAGGTCCCGGCCCGGCCGGGGCTCGGCATCGAACTGGACGAGGAGGCGGTGGCCCGGTGGCGGATCTGACGCACCAGGACTGGCAGGACTTGGCGGACAAGCTGACCTTCGAGACCCGGCCGTTCGTCGGCGGCCGGCCCGTCGAGTCCACTTCGGGCACGACGTTCGCGAGCACTTCCCCGCGCGACGGCCGGGAGCTGACGCGGATCCCGGCCGGCGGCGCCGAAGACGTCGACCGGGCGGTCCACGCGGCGCGGGCGTCCTTCGAGGACGGCCGGTGGCGCGGCCTCGCGCCGCGCGAGCGCAAACGCATTCTCCTGCGCTGGGCCGAGTCCATCGTGGACAACGCGGACGAGCTGGCGCTGCTCGACTCCCTCGAGATGGGCAAGCCGGTCGGCGAGGCGCGGCGGGTCGACGTCACCAAGGCCGCCGAGACGATCGCGTGGTACGCCGAGACGATCGACAAGACCTACGACGAGGTCGCGCCGACCCCCGGCGACGCGCTGGCCTGGATCACCCGGGAGCCGCTCGGCGTGATCGGCGTCGTCGTCCCGTGGAACTACGCGCTGCTCATCACGTCCTGGAAGCTGGGCCCGGCGCTGGCCACCGGCAACTCCGTCGTCGTCAAGCCCGCAGAGCAGACGTCGCTGGCCACGCTGCTGCTGGCCCGGCTGGCGAGCGAGGCCGGGCTGCCGGACGGCGTGCTCAACGTCGTCCCGGGCCGCGGCGAGGTCGTCGGCCAGGCATTGGGGCGCCACCACGACGTCGACAAGATCGCGTTCACCGGCTCGGCCGAGGTCGCGCGGTTGTTCCAGGTCTACGCCGGGGAGTCCAACGGCAAGCAGGTCGCCGTCGAGGCGGGCGGCAAGTCCCCGCAGCTGGTGCTGCCCGGCGCCGACCTCGCGGCAGCGGCACAGGCGGTCGCGTGGGGCATCTTCTACAACGCCGGGCAGACCTGCAACGCGGGTTCGCGCCTGGTCGTGCCCGCGGCGATGAAGGACGAACTGCTGGCCGAGATCGTCTCGATCACGGACTCGACGTTCCGGATCGGCGACCCGCTCGACCCGGCGACCGTGCTCGGCCCGCTCGTCGACGACGTCCAGCTGGACCGCGTCCTGGGTTACCTCGACGGCGCCCGGGCCGACGGCGCGACGATCGCCCACGGCGGCGACCGGGTGCTCACCGAGACCGGCGGGACGTACCTCGCACCGACCATCGTGGACGGCGTGCGGCCCGGGATGACCATCGCCCGCGAGGAGGTCTTCGGGCCGGTGCTGTCGGTGCTCACCTACGACGGCGATGTCGGCGAAGGCGTCCGGCTGGCCAACGACAGCGACTTCGGGCTGGTCGCGTCGGTCTGGACGCGGGACGTCACGACCGCCCACCGCGTCGCGCGGCAGCTGCGCGCCGGGACGGTGTGGATCAACACCTTCGACGCCAGCGACGTGATCACCCCGTTCGGCGGCTTCAAGGCGACCGGCGCCGGTCGCGACAAGTCGTTGCACGCCCTCGACGCCTACACCGCCCTCAAAACCACCTGGCTCGCGCTCCCGGAGGATTAGCGTGCGACTGAGCATCGAACCGACCGGCCGGACGGAGTTCGGCCCGGGTGTGGTCGCCGACCTGCCCGCCTACGTCGACACCTTGGCCCGCACGCGCGCGTTCGTGGTCACCGACCGCGGCCTGCGCGCCACCGGGATCGTCGGGCGCGTCGAGAAGATCCTGGCCGCGGCCGGGCTCGACCACGCCGTCCACGAAGACGTCGGCCCGAACCCGTCGACGGCCGAGCTCGACCGCGGTGCCGCGCGGCTGCGCGAGTTCGGCGACACCGCCGCCGTCGCCGTAGTCGCCCTCGGTGGCGGTTCGGCGCTGGACGCGGCCAAGGGCATCTCGCTGCTCGCCGGCAACCCCGGCGCGGCGGCCGCGGACGCGGATCGGCTGTGGGACGCGGAAGCCGGACCGCCCTTGATCGCCGTGCCGACGACGTCGGGCACCGGCGCCGAGACCAACGGTTTCGGCGTCACGGAAGACCTTTGCGCCCGCCGGAAGGTCTACATCGGACATCCGTCGGTGAAACCGCGGATCGCGGTGCTGGACCCGGAGCTGACCGTCGGCCTGCCGCCGGCCTTGACCGCGGCCACCGGCCTGGACGCGCTCGTGCACGGCATCGAGTCGCTCGCCTCGCGCGGGTCGAGCCCGGTGTCCGCGGCCTACGCGGCCCAGGCGGTCACCTTGGTCGGCCGCTGGCTGCCGGTCGCCCATCGTGACGGCGGCGACCTGGAGGCACGCTCGCAGCTGATGCTCGGCGCCCATTTGGCGGGCCACGCGCTCACACTCTCGGGCCTCGGGCTGGTCCACGGCCTCGGCCACGCCCTGACGGCCCACACGGGCACCCCCCACGGCGTCGCGCTGGCCGCCGTGCTCGAAGAGGTGATGGCCTTCAGCGCGCCGTCCGCCCAGGCCGCGTACGAAGCGGTGGGCCGCGCGCTGCGGGTGACACCCGAACCGGACTGGGCGGAGGCGTCGATCGCGGCGGTCCGCGAGGTCTCGGGCGCGCTCGGGATCAAGCGCCCGCTGCGCGACCTCGGCGTCACCGCGGACCTGATCCCGGCGATCGCCGAGGGAGCGCTGGCCGACGCGGTGACCAGGAACGCCCCGCGGCAGCCCTCGGCGGCGAAGACCGTGGAACTGCTGCGGTCGGTGTACTAAAGTCTCAAGAAAGGGCAGCCGCACTTCGCGCGGGTGACGATCGGGCAGGACGACGTGGAGTCGTTCACATCGATGGGTTTCGACCAGTGGTTCCGGCTGTTCATCCCGGTGGCCGGAGGAACCCTCGACAGGCTGCCGAACAAGCTCAACGCGGTGGCGTACGCCAAGTTCCTGACCATCGCCAGGACGAGCCGGCCGGTGCTGCGGAACTACTCGGTCCGCGCGTACCGGCCCGACGGCCCCGACAGGCCGGAGCTCGACGTCGACTTCGTCCTGCACGGTTCCGCCGAAGACGGCACCGCCGGCCCCGCCGCGACCTGGGCGCGGACCTGCACGCGGGGTGACGCGGTCGCGATCCTCGACGAGGGCATCGGCTTCAACCCGGCCCCCGGCCGCGAGCACCTCGTGCTCGTCGCGGACGAGACCGGCCTGCCGGCGATCGCGGGAGTGCTGGCCTCACTCCCCCGCGACGCGACCGGGCACGCCCTGATCGAACTCCCCGACGCCGAGGATCAGCAGCCTCTCGACGCGCCTCCCGGGGTCGAGGTCACCTGGCTGCCGCGCGGCCGTGGGGGCGTCCCCGGGCGGGCGGTGCTGGCCGCCGCCCAGGACGTGCCTGTGCCGGCGGGTCCGGTGCACGGCTGGGTGGTCGGGGAGTCGGCCATGGCTGTCGCGCTGCGCCGGCATTGGGTGCGGGCCGGGATCCCCAAGAGCGACGTCATGTTCTGCGGTTACTGGAAGGCCCGCTGAACCCGCGTTCCTGGACGACCCAGGTGTTGCCGTCCGGGTCGGCGAAGTCCAGGAAGCTCGCGTAGTCACGCCGCTCCGGGTCGGCTCCGGGCGCGAAATCCCCTTGCCAGTCCACGGATTTCTTGTGCCGGACCTCGCCGACGCGGACACCGCGGCCGGCCAGTTCGCGGTGCGCGGCTTCGATGTCGGCCACCACCAGGTAACCGGCGCGGGCCGAACCGGGGGCCGCGTCGGTCAGGCCGGTGCCGAACTGGATCGAGCACGCCGAACCGGGCGGGGTCAGCTGGACGACGCGGAACCCGTCGTGCGGCCGGTAGTCGACGTCCAGTGTGAAGCCGGCTTGCTCGGCGTAGAACCGGGCCGCCCGGTCGACGTCGGCGACGGGCAGGGTCACGACCTCGATGCGGTAGTCCATCAGGTGCCGTCCTGTGTCGGGGTGGACATGGGTTTTCTCCGTTCAGACAAGGGGTTCGCCGCCGTCGACGCCGAGCGTGACGCCGGTCAGGAAGGTGCTGGTGAGCGCGAAGACGACCGCGTCGGCGATGTCCTCGGGGCGGCCGATGCGCCGCGCGGGGTTCGTGGCCGTGCGGGTGGCGAACAGCTCGGCCTTCTTCTCCGCGCCGAGGCCGTCGTAGGCGCCGGTGTCGATCGTCCCCGGCGAGACCGCGGTGACGCGGATCGGCGCCAGCTCGACGGCGAGGCCGCGGGTCACGACGTCGACGGCCGCGTTGGTCGCGCCCACCGCGAGCATGCCGGCGGCGGGCTTGCGGGCGGACGAGCCCGAGAAGAAGACGAACGAGCCGTCCTCGGGCATGCGTGGGGCGAGGTACTTGGCCAGCAGGATCGGGCCGAGCACCTTGACCTCGAACGACTTCAGCACGGTGTCGTGGTCGAGGTCGCCGACCGCGCCGCGGGCGCGGGCCGAAGCCGTCGACACGACGTGGTCGATCCGGCCGAGCCGCCCGGCCAGCGCGGCGACGCCGGCTTCGTCGGTGAGGTCGGCTCGCTCGGCCGTGACGCCCGGGTCGTCGTAGGCCGCAGCGAGGGCTTCCGGATCACGACCGGCGACGACGACCGCCGCGCCCGCCTCCCGGAGGGCCAGGGTGACAGCGCGGGCGATCCCGCTGCCGCGGCCGACGACGAGCACGCGGCGGTCTTTCAAGGTGGTGGACATGGTCACTCCGTTCAGGTGCGGACGGCCGCGGCGCAGGACCGCAGCTCGTCGGGATCCGGGCCGCGGTCGACGCCGTGCGGTGTCACCGCCTGGCCCGGTTCGAGGGCCGGCTTGCGGTCGTTGAGGCCCGCCGCCGCGGTGGTGGACACGGTCACTCCGTTCAGGTGGGCGACTGCGGTGTGGGACCGCCGCTCGTCCGGATCACGGCCACGGTCGACGCCATGCCGAGTGATGGTCCGGCTCGACCCGAGGCCGACTCGCGGTCGGCGCCGTGCGAGGACACTGCCTGGCCCGGTTCGAGGGCCGGTTTGCGGTCCTTGAGAGCGCGCCGCCGCGGTGGTGGAGACGATCACTTGGTTCAGGTGGGCGACTGCGGCGCGCGACCGCAACTCGCCCGGATCGAAACCCCCGTCGACACCGTGCCGGTCATGGTCGGCTCGAAGCCAACTCGCGGTTGTCGAGGTCAGAGAAGAAGCCCGCCGCAGTGATGGACATGGTCACCGCGCTCCAGCAGGAACGCCTGCGGCGCGCGACCGCAGCTCGTCCGGATCCAAGCCGCGGTCGACGCCGTGGGGGGTCACCGTCTGGCCCGGTTCGAGGGCCAGCTTGCGGTCGTCCAGCCAGACGTCGACGAGGTCCGGTTCGAACGAGACGAACCCGGACACGCGCGCCACCTCGGGCCACGCCTCGGGGTACGACCAGGCGGCGCGCTTGCGGGAGCCGATGTCGAAGTAGCCGGCCAACCCCTTGTAGGGGCAGAAAGTCCGGCCCTCGACCGGCGTCAACGTCGTCTGGTCGATGTCTTCGCGCGGCACGTACCAGCGGGGTGCGAAGCCGGACTCGTAGAGCACGACCGGGCGCCGGGTGTCGGCGATGATGCGGTCTCCGTCACGCACCACCAGGTGCCGGGACGTCTGCCGGATGTCGACGCGGTGGTACGGGTCGGCCGCGTGGCCGAGGATCCGCTCGTCCTCTTCGTAGAACGCGTCCATCGCCCGCCAGGCGAAGGCGACGCGGTCGCGCAGGACGCCGGCGTGGTCCGGGAGCCCGGTGTACTGCCAGGCCGCCCGCGGCGCCTCCTGCTCGCCCGCCCGCACGGTGAACCACGCGGCCGGGCCGAGGTCGCGGTGGGTCGTCGTGCGGGTCTCGGTGCCGAGCACGCCTTCGGCGACGTCGGCGCGCGGGAAGTACGCCACCGGGTAGCGGTTCGGCTCGTGCAGGAGCACGACGTCCTCGCTGTCGGCCACCCACTGCCCGCCGAAGCGGACGCGCATCCGGCGGCGGAGCGGCTCGGCGAACGCCATGCGCTCCGGTAGCGGCTGCGCCACCAGGAAGTGCCCCACCGCCCGCTCCGAGAGCGGTCCTTGCTGCCATGCCAGTCCCATGACCTGCCCCTTTCCGACTAACCCTTTCGATCATCTTTACTGGTTAGACACGAAACCACGCCACGGTGTAACCTGTCAAGGACGAGTTGGGAGGTTAGACCGATGAGCTTCGAGAAGCTGCTGCTCGACCTGCTGAACAGCACCCCCGTGCGCAACGGCGCACCCGAGGACGACCTGGCCGACGAGGCACTCGGCCGCAGCTGGCTCGCCGCCCACGGCCAGCCGGCGTCGGAAGAGGAGCTGCGCGCGCTGCGCGAGGCGCGGGCCGTGCTGCAGCGGATCGTGCGCGGCGAGGCCCCCGCGGCGACGGCCGCACCGTTCATCGAAGACCTGAGCTACCGGGCGCACTTCGCGGACGACGAGATCCAGTGGGAACTCGACCCCGCGCCCGGCCACTCCGCCGCGTCCCGGGCCGTGCTCGCCTGGGCCGACCTCACGAAGGCCGGCGGGAACCGGCTGCGCCCGTGCGCCAACCCGGAGTGCCGGCTGTTCCTGATCGACCACAGCAAACCCAACAGCGCGCGCTGGTGCTCGATGGCGGTCTGCGGCAACCGCATGAAAGCCCGGCGGCACTACCAGCGCTCGCGCGCCGAATCCGCGGAGTGAAACCGTGCCCAGACTGCTGTCGCTCAACGTCGGGAAGCCGAAGGACGTGCCCTGGCAGGGCCGGACCGTCCACACCGGAATCTTCAAGTACCCCGTCGACGGCCCGGTGATGGTCCGCCGGCTCAACATCGACGGTGACGGGCAGGGCGATCTGGGCGGCCACGGCGGCGAGAACCGCGCGGTGCTCGTCTACCAGCGCCAGTCCTACGAGTTCTGGCGCGGCGAACTGGGCCGTGACGACCTCGAATACGGCCAGTTCGGCGAGAACTTCACCGTCGACGGCCTGCCCGACGACGAGGTGCACATCGGTGACCGCTACCGGATCGGGGAGGCCGAGTTCGAAGTCACCCAGCCGCGCGTCACGTGCTTCCGGGTGGGCATGCGCCTCGGCGAGCCGCGGATCCCGGCGCTGCTGGTCGCGCACCACCGGCCCGGCTTCTACCTCCGGGTGATTCGCGAAGGCCGGGTCCGGGCGGGTGACGAGATCGTCCGCACCCGGACCGGGCGCCACGAGATGAGCGTCGCCGCCGTCGACGCGCTGCTCTACCTGCCCGGCCGCGACCCCGCCGATCTCCGCCAGGCCGTCGACATCCCGGCGCTCAGCCCCGGCTGGCTGGGGTCGTTCCGCGACCTGCTCGCCGAAGACGAGCACAAAGGCGAACAAGAGCCCGAAGCCGTGGCCTGGACCGGGTTCCGCGACCTGCGGGTCTCCCGCGTCGTACCGGAGAGCACGACCGTCACGTCGATCCACCTCACCACCCCGGACGGCTCGCCGCTCCCCCGGCCCGCGCCCGGCCAGTTCCTCACGCTCCGCGTCCCCGGGGCCGGCGACCCGGCGCCGGTCCGCAGCTACTCGCTCTCGGCGATGCCGTCGGATTCCGAGTACCGGATCAGCGTCAAACGGGAGACCCCCGGCGCGGTGAGCGGGTTCCTGCACACCCGGCTGGCCGCCGGCGCGATCCTGCCGGTCGCCGCGCCCCGCGGCGACTTCGTCCTGGCCGACGACGACTCCCCGGTGCTGCTGATCTCCGCGGGCATCGGTGTCACGCCGGTCCTGGCGATGCTGCACGCGCTGGCGGCGGCCGGCAGCACCCGCGACATCCGCTGGCTGCACACCACGCATTCGGCCGCCGAACACGCCTTCGCCGGCGAAGCGCGCAAGCTGCTGGCCGGCCTCCCCCACGCCCGCGAGTACGTCCGCTACACGGCGGACACCCCGCCGCCCGACACGCCGGACACCCGGCGCGGCCGCCTCGACCGGGCCACTTTGTCCACTTTGGACCTGCCGGTCGACGCGACCGCATACGTTTGCGGTCCCGGCGGATTCATGACCGCGACGCGGGAAGCGCTCGTCGGGCTCGGGCTGGCACCCGGCCGGGTCCACAGTGAACTGTTCGGCGCCCTGCCGGCGATCAACCCCGGGATCGTCGGCGCCGTCCACGCGACACCCCACCCGCCGGCCACTCCGCCGGGCACCGGGCCCCAGGTCACCTTCGCCCGCAGCGGGCTGAGCGTGCCGTGGAGCGAGGACTACCCGAACGTCCTGGAGTTCGCCGAGGCGTGCGACGTCCCGACCCGCTGGTCCTGCCGGTCCGGCGTCTGCCAGACGTGCGTGACACCGGTGCTCTCGGGCGAGGTCGGGTACGAGCCCGGCCCCCTGGAGGATCCGCCGCCGGGCACGACCCTCGTGTGCTGCGCCCGGCCGCGGTCGGACCTGGTGCTGGACCTGTGACGCCCGGACGGCGCACTCGCGAGAGCCGTGGCAGTCTCGGGACCATGACGTCAGAACGGTTCGAAGTGACCCGCAAGGTCGAGGCGCCGCCGGAAAAGGTGTTCGCCCTGCTGACCGATCCCCAGGGGCACGTCGCCATCGACAGCTCCGGGATGCTGCAGTCCGCGGACGGCGAACCGGTGCGCGGTACCGGTGACGAGTTCGTCGTCCACATGGACCGCGAAGCCCTCAACGACGTGCCGATGGGCAAGTACGACGTCACGGTGGTCATCACGGAGTACGAGCAGGACAGCCGGCTGGAGTGGACGATCTCCGGCACCATCCAGCCGCCGATCCGGCACCTCTACGGCTACCGGCTCGAGGCGGACGGCACCGGCACGCTCGTGACGTCGTACTACGACTGGAGCCGGATCGAACAGCGGTACCGGGACAAGATCGACTTCCCGATCATCCCCGAGACGGCGTTGCGCGCCACCCTCGGCATCCTGGCCCGCACGGTGGAATGACGCCCTGGAGCAGCGCCCGACTCAGGTCGGGTGCCCGAGGTGATCACGCGGACTAAAGTGAAGGCACCCCGACCACCGGAGGGGCCGTGGAGCTGGAACTGCGTCACCTGCGCGCGCTCGTGGCCGTCGCCGATACCCGCAGTGTCACCCGGGCCGCCCGGGTGCTGCGGGTTTCGCAGCCCGCGCTGTCCGGCCTGCTGCGCCGGGTCGAACGGTCGGTCGGCGGTCTGCTGTTCGTCCGCTCCCCCACCGGTTGTGTCCCGACTCCGCTGGGCGCGGACGTCGTCGCCGAGGCGCGCACCGTGCTCGCCGGGGTCTCCGCGCTGACCGAACGGCTCGGCGAACAGCGGGCGCCGGCCGGGCCGTTGCGCGTCGGCGGGTACTGCGGCTTCCTGCACCTGGCCGTTTCGCGATGGCTGCGGGACCAGCCGTGGTGCCACGGGGTGAGCGTGCAGGAGGACCAGGACGAGGCCGTCGCGCTGGCGCGGATCGCCGCGGGCACGCTCGACCTGGCGCTGGTCTACCTGCCGCCGCTGCCGGACGCGGTCGTGCCGGACGGCGTCGAAAGTGTCGTCGTGCACCCGCGCGAGCCGGTGTTCGTGATCCTCGCGCACGACCATCCCCTGGCGCGGGCCCGGACCGTACCGTTCGCCGCGCTCGCCGAGCACCCGTGGGCGGACGACCCGCCGGGCACCACGCGGTGGTCGGCCTACCTGCAACGGGTGTGCCGCCGGTACGGGGTCGCGCTCGACCAGCCGCACCGGCCGCAGTGCCTGGCGACGCTGCTGGACCTCGTCCGGGCGGGCATGGCTGTCGCGCCGGCGCTCGCGACGCGTGAGGAGCTCCCGGCGACCATCGTCGTGCGGGCCATCGAAGGCGCGCCGCTGTGGCAGGAGCTGCGGCTCTGCTACCGGCCGGGCACGCCGGTGGCGGCGCGGATCGGCGAGATCCACGACGCGGTCGTCCGCGCCTACGCCGGCCGGCAGGGCTGCAGTGCCGCGTTCGACCACTGGTGGCGCGAGCGCGGCCGCGAGCTGCTGCCGGCCGGCTGAGCTCAGACGGTGACGCGCCAGGTGCTGTTCGGTGACGGGACCTCGAACCGCAGGGTCGAGCAGTCGTAGTCGGCGGGCCGCGGGTTCGAGGTGGGCCGCAGCGGCGAGTTCGTCGCCGACGCCGCCACCCACTGCCCGGCGACCCGCAGCCGCAGCGAGCTCGACTCGAACACCGCTCCCCGCGCGTCCGCGCAGTAGTAGGCGTTGCCGGTCGCGGGGTTGCGCGTCGAGTAGAGCTCGAAGATGTCCCAGCCCTCGTCGAGCCCGCTCTGGTCGCCGCCGCTCTGGGTGAACAGCGTGTCCCACGCGCCGGTCTTGACGTTGCGGAGCGACGCGGTCCAGCTGTTGGCCGTGGTGTTCGTCCGGACCTCCTGCACGGTGTAGGCCGGGTGCCCGCCGACGGTGCTGGTGTAGTTCGCGAGGAACGCGCTGTCGATCGGCACGACCTTGGCCGGTGACACCGACCGGCACCAGTCCCACGCCCAGACCTGCGCGGCCTGGCCGAGCCCGTAGGCGGTGACCACCTCGACGCACGAATGCCCGGTGGGCTTCATGGTCGGCGCGTAGACGACGTCCGAGGAGTTGGAGATCCGCAGGTTCGGCGTGACGCTCTGGGTCACGACCAGGCCGTCGGCGCTGGTGGCCAGCTGGGGTTCCGGGCCCCAGAAGGTGTGCTTCTGCGCGGCGGCCCGGGGCGCCGCGCGGCCCGCCTGCTCCCGGCGGATCTCGAGGAATCGGTCGGCCGAGGGCCCGGCGGCGGCCGTGGCGGCGGCGCCGGTCAGACCGGGCACGGTCCCGCCCGGCGAGGAAATCGGCACAGCGGCCGGGACCGGGGCGGCGGCGGCCGGCACGGCGACGGCGAGCGCCGCGACCACGGCAGCGCAGAAGACGGTGAACAGGTTCCGCATTTCGGCATCTCCTCGGGGGCGAAGGAAACGCACGGACGGTGGGGGGCGGGGAGGACGCCGTCCGCGGCCACCGGAGGGTAGGCCGGGATTTCCCCTGCGCGGCAGCGACTTTCGGCGGGTCGGACCGGGTCACCGCAGGTCGCGGGGGCCATAGGAATCGCGGCGGGAAGGCGTTATGCCGCCGTTCGGCGCAGGGTCTGTCCCTAGTGGACGGACCCGCGCGTTCGGCGCGGCGGACCGGGTGGATGGGTGCGGCACCCGTTCGGGCGAGTCCGGTCCCAGGTCATGGGCACGGTTGCGGATGGGTGCATCCGAGGGGTCCACTCGGCCCAACCACACCTACCGCGGAAGGACCACCATGTCGGTCACCGACGAGCTCCTGGCCAACAACGCCGAGTACGCCGCGCAGTTCTCCGGGCCGCTGCCGCTGCCGCCCGCCAAGCACGTCGCCGTCCTGGCCTGCATGGACGCCCGCATCAACGTCTACGGTGTCCTCGGCCTCGAAGAAGGCGAAGCCCACGTCATCCGCAACGCGGGCGGGGTCGTCACCGAGGACGAGATCCGGTCGCTCGCCATCAGCCAGCGGCTGCTCGGCACCGAGGAGATCATCCTCATCCACCACACCGACTGCGGCATGCTGACCTTCACCGATGACGACTTCAAGAAGTCGATCCAGGAGGACGTCGGCGTCAAGCCCGCCTGGGCCGCCGAATCCTTCACCGACCTCGACACCGACGTCCGCCAGTCGATCGCGCGGATCAAGAACAGCCCGTACGTCCCCAAGAAGGACTCGGTGCGCGGGTTCGTCTTCGACGTCGCGACCGGGAAGCTCGACGAGGTCGTCTGACCTCAGGCGGGGAACGACGCGGGACCGAAGCGGCCCCACGCGAGGAACGCCGCGAGCGCGAGGTAGGTCAGGTTCAGCGCCACGAACCTGCCGGCACCCTCGTGGCGGAGGTGGGTGATCATCGCCCCGATCATCAGCAGCACCCAGCAGGCGGCGGTGATCGGCACGAGCACCGGCGCGACGCCGACCAGGGCGGGCAGCACCAGGCCGATCGCGGCCAGGAGTTCGAGGACTCCGAGGGTCTTGACGAAGCCGGCACCGAAGTCCCCGGTCCACTGCCCGCCGGGGATCCCGGCCAGTTTTTCCTTCGGCACGAAGGTTTTGCTGACCCCACCGGTCAGCGCGACGAGGGCGAGCAGTGCGGCGACGATCCACAGTGCGAGGTTCACGGGGTTCTCCTGGGGTCTCGGTGATCGACCTGGAGATGCCGCCGGGCCGGCGTTTGTGACACATTGCCGACAGTGAGCGCGCGACTACGACACTGCGGCGATACTGCATCTTTGGAGCGACAAGGGTGATCTACCCCAACAGGGCGTAACAGATCACCCGCTTGGTCGATACTCCGTTCGTGTCCGGGACGCCCGGACCTTCACGAGGGGACCCATCGCTCATGTCTCGACTCCGCCTGGGAGCGCTCATCGCCACCGGGGCCGTCGCCGCCCTGATCTCCGCCGGGTGCTCCAGCACCTCCGGGACCGCCGAGCCGGCCGGCGCGTCCGCCGCTCCCGCCGCCGCCTCCACCTCCGCCGAAGCCAAGGCCGCGTCGCTCGACGCCAAGCAGGCCGGGACCGCCGTGGTCGCCGCCGCGAAGCAGGCCAAGGCCGTGCACGTGCGGGGCACCGTCTCCGAGGGCGGGAACATCAACCTGGACCTGCAGCTCAACCCGGACAGCGCGAGCGGCACCATCGTGAAGGACGGCCTCGAGGTCCCGGTGCTGCGCGTCGGCGACAAGTACTACTTCCGGTTCAGCGAGTCGCTGATCAAGGAGGCCGGGATCCCGGCGTCGCTGAGCAAGCCGCTCAAGGACAAGTGGGTGCCCTCGACGTCCCAGATCGGCGCCGGCATGGGCGAGGCGTTCAAGCAGTTCCTCGACTACAAGACCTTCACCGACAACACCATCGGCGAGATCGACTCGGCGACCTTCTCCGGCGGCGAGCAGACGACCGCGGGCGGCGTCCCGGCCCTGAACTTCACCAGCTCCGACGGCACCGCGACGGTGGCCGCCGCCGAGCCGCACTACCTGCTGCGCATGCAGGAGCCGAAGAGCGGCACGATGGAGTTCAGCGACTGGGACAAGCCGACGACGGTCACCGCGCCGAAGGCCTCGGAGATCTACTCCGGCCCGGGCGCCTGACCCCGACGACACCCGGGCCCGGCAGCGACGCGCTGCCGGGCCCGTTTCGTTTCAGGTCCGGGTCCCACACCGGCTTCGGCGTGACCTCCCGCGGCTGGACGACGCACTTGTGCAGGCCGGCGACCGCGCTCCCCCGCGTGCCGTCCACCTGGAACTCGACCAGCTCGTCGCGGTGCACGCGCACGCACCACGACGAGTTCAGCTGCACCACGATCCCGCCGTCGAGTTCGAAGATCGCGTACGCGGCGTCGTCGGCTGTCGCGTCGTAAGGCAGAACATGTCCACGACGATCCCGCCGCCGTCCTCGGCCCGGTAGTTCCGGCTGGGGCGCTGCGCGCTCTGCCAATCGCCTTCGAAGACCCAGTAGCCGAACTCCCCGCGCACGGACAGGATCCGGCCGAAGAACCCGCTGTCCACCAGCCGCGCGAGCTTGCGCAGGCCGGGTAGGTACAGCTTGTCGTGCACGACGCCGTTCTTCACTCCCGCCGCGGCCGCCTGCCGGGCGAGCGTCAACGCGCCGTCGACGGATTCCGCCAGGGGCTTCTCGGTGTAGATGTGCTTGCCGGCGTCGAGCGCCCGGCCGATCGACTTCTCGCGGACCGACGTCAGCTGCGCGTCGAAGTACAGCGGGAAGCCGCCGTCGGCGAGCGCGGTGTCGAGGTCGGTGGTCCAGCGGGTCAGGCCGTGCCGGCCCACGATGGTCTCGAGCGGTTCGGCGGCCGGGCAGTCCGGCGCGGCGGCGGGAGAGGGCTTGTTTTCGTTTCCGGAAATGCGAAAACGCCCGCGTTTCGGCGAGTACGCAAAATCGGGACACAAAAGAAAGTCCCGCTTCCGCTCGGCGAAGGCTGAGGGGAGGATGCCTGCGAGCGGAAGCGGGAGTTCGAGGCCGGTACGGGGGTCGCCTCGCGGCGAGTGGCGCGACACGGCTCCGGCGGACCGGTGTTCCGTGAAGGCAAGGGGTGAGGCCCGGGGACCCACCCGTACCGACACCCGTTACAACGCTTCGGGGAACACGGTGTTCCCGCAGCTCACGGTGACGTGCGGCACTCGCCACCGGGTTTGCCCGCCCCTGCTCCGGGTATTCCGGCGAACACCACCGACGAAAGAGTTCCCTTGCCCATGCCGAGTTCATGCTGACCGTCCTCTTCGGCGTCGCCGGGCTGCTCGCGCTCGCCGCCGCGGTGCTGCCGAAGCTGGTGGCCGAACGGCCGTTTTCGACCCCGCTCGTGATGCTGATCGCCGGCATCGGCCTCGGGCTCCTGCCGTTGCCCGCGCCCTACGGCGGCGGCTGGACCGACCCGACCGCGCACCTGGAGAGCGTCGAATCGTTCGCCCAGCTGGGCATCCTGGTGTCCCTGGCCGGCGCCGGGCTGTCCGTGGATCGCCCGTTCGGGTTCCGCGCCTGGGCGTCGACCTGGCGGCTGCTCGGGATCACGATGCCCGCCATGATCGTCGTGGTCGCGGTGCTCGGCTGGTGGTGGCTGGCCCTGCCCGCCAGCGCGGCCCTGCTGCTCGGCTCGGTGCTCGCGCCGACCGACCCGGTGCTGGCCGGGGACGTCGGGGTGCCCTCACCCGACGTCGAGCCGGAACTGGCGCGGAACAACGAGATCCGGTTCACCCTGACCACCGAGGCCGGGCTCAACGACGGGCTGACGATGCCGTTCGTCCTGCTGGCGCTGGCGCTCGCCGGGCAACGCGCGGGTGTCGACCTGCGGTGGGTCCTCGTCGACCTCGTGCTGCCGGTCGCGGTCGGCGTGCTCGTCGGGCTGGCCGCCGGGTGGGTGCTGGGCTGGGCGATGTTCCGGGCGCCGTCGTCGCGGCTGCGGCTGGCCGAGTACGCCGACGGGCTCGTGCTGCTCGCCCTGGCGTTCCTGCCGTACGCGGTCGCGGAACTGGTGCACGGCAACGGGTTCGTCGCGGTCTTCGTGGCCGCCGTCGCGGTGCGCACGCAGGAGCGGTCCCACGAGTACCACGGCGTGCTGCACTCGTTCGGGCGACAGCTGGAACGGCTGTTCGTCGCGATCGCGCTGCTCGGGCTCGGCCTGGCCCTCGGCGACGGGCTGCTGCAGGGCATCACGGTCGTCGAGGTGGTGCTGACGGTGGTCGCGGTCCTGGTCGTCCGGCCGGTGCTCGGCTGGCTTTCCCTGCTCGGCTCGTCGGCCGGCCGGCACGCCTCCCCCGCCATCGCGTTCTTCGGCGTGCGCGGGATCGGCACGCTCTTCTACCTCGCCTACGCCCTCGACCGGTTCCCGGTGCCGCGCCCGGACGTCCTGTGGCGGATCGGCGCGCTCGCCGTCGCGCTGTCGGTGGTGGTGCACGGCATCCTCGCCGAGCCGGCGATCCGCCGGATCGAGTCCCTCGGCGGCCACCTCCCGGTCGGCTGACGCCCGTTTGTCCCGGGCTCCCGCGGGTAGCCCTCGTGCATGAGCCCAGACGAGGACGCCGTCGTCCGGCACCGCCTCCACGCGAAGTTCGCCGGCCCGTCCTGGCTGCAGCCGTGGCTCGAACGTCACAGCGGCTTCGACCTCGACGCGACCGGGCTGCACGTCCACCTCGGCCCCTGGTCCGTCTCGACGCCGCTGGCCAACCTCGCCGGCGCCGAGGTCAGCGGGCCGTTCAAGCCCTGGCGCGCGCTCGGCGTGCGGCTGTCCTTGGCCGACCGCGGTCTGACGTTCGGCACGAACGCGGCCCGCGGCCTCTGCGTCCGGTTCCGGGACCCGGTGCCCGGCATCGAGCCGTCCGGGCTGCTGCGGCACCCCTCGCTGACGGCGACGATCGCCGAGCCCGACCTGGTCGCCGACGTCCTCAACCAGGCGATCGGCGCCTGACTCAGCGCCCGGCCAGTCGCTCCAGCAGGTGCCGGACCGGGAGCGTCATCGCGCCCAGGCCCAGCGCCGGCGTCACGCCGTCCTCCGGGGCCGCCAGCCGCCGCTCCAAGTGGGCCAGCAGCTCGCGGCCGCGGTCCAGGTCCACCGGGTGGCCGGTGGTGCCGACGGCGCGGACGACGTCGGCGAGGCTCTCGATGAGCTCGGCCAGCGCGTCGCGGGCGTCGGGCCACGGAAGGACGAACGTCTCCTCGTGCTCCGACGCCGTCCGGACCGCGCCGATCAGCTGCTCCACCGGGGGCCAGAGCGAGATCAGCGTTTCGGTCCGGCGGTCGTGGTCGTGGCCGGAGCGGGGGTGCCGCCGCCGCAGGTTGAGGACGCGCTCCTCCTGGGTCCGGCGGACGGCGTCGGCGGCGGTCGTGACCAGGCTGCGCAGCTCGCGGGCCTCACCGAGCCAGTCCTCGACGTCGCCGGGCGGCTCGGCGGCGCGGATCAGCGCGGCCGTGCCGGCGAGGAACGCGGCCATCGCCTCGGCCAGCCGGCCGGCCGCCGCCGCGATGCGCTGGCCGAACAGCGGCGGGTACACCAGCGCGTTGACGGCCGCGCCGATCGCCGCGCCCAGGGCCGTCTCGATGAGGCGGTCGCCGAGCAGCACTGTCGGCGTCCCGTAGGCGATCAGCAGCATGCCGGTGACGCCGACCCAGACCCCGGAGTCGCCGAAGCGGCGCCACGACCCGGCCAGCAGGCCCAGGAACACCACCAGCCCCAGCGCCACCGCGGGCCACGGGATCAGCTGCCCGGCGATCCCCGCCAGCACGACGCCGGCGGCGACCGCGCCGACCTGCTGCGCCCAGCCCCGCACCGACCGGTAGACCGTGGTCTCCACCAGGAAGACCGCGGCGTAGGGCGCCAGGAACGGCTGCGGCAGGTGCAGCACCGCCGTCGCCAGCAGCCACGCCCTGGTCGCCGCCAGAGTCGCCTTCGCCGCCTGCACGAGGACGTGGCGTTCCCGGCCCGGCACGCGGAACGCGCGCGTCAGCCAGCCCAGCGGCGTCCGGACGCCTTGGCCCAGGATGTCGTCACCGGCCGCCGATGTCGTCTGGTCCACCCGCCGCGACTACCCGCCCCGGCGCCGGATCACGCATGATCGCCCGGAATCCGGGTACCCCGCAGGCATGATCACGTGGGAGGCCAGACCGGCGCACGGTCTGTTGGAAACCGCTCCGCCGAAGCCGCTGCCGCTGCCCCGGTCCACCGCCTCGATCGGGTCGGACCTCCGGACGCTGTACACGGCGGGCGCGCTCGAGCTGCCGCAGCCCGGCACCGGCGGGCTCGTCGGGCGGTGGGCCGCGCTGGCCGCCCTCGGCCGCATCGACCTGACCCTCGCGCGGCTGGCCGAAGGGCACACCGACGCCGTCGCGATCCTCGGTGAAGCCGGCCTGACGCCCGTGCCCGGCGCGCTCTACGGCGTCTGGGCGGCGAAGTCCGGCGGCACCGGCGCGACCCTCGAGGACGGCAGGCTCGGCGGCACCGTCCGGTTCTGCTCGGGACTGTCCCTGCTGGACCGGGCCCTGGTCGCGGCGGGCGACCGGCTGGTCGACGTCGACCTCACCGACCCCGGCGTGCAGCGGCACCCGGACACCTGGCAGGCGGTCGGGATGGACGCCTCCGACAGCGGCGACGTCGTCTTCGACGGCATCCTGGTGTCCGCCGACGCGCTCATCGGCCCGCCGGACTGGTACATCGGGCGGCCCGGCTTCGCCCTGGGCGGTGGCGGGGTCGCCGCCGTCTGGCTCGGCGGGGCGGCCGGCGTTTTCGACGGCGTCCTGGCGTACCTGCGCGAAACCGGCCGCGCCGACGAGCACCAGCTGGCCCACCTGGGCGCGATGCACGCCGCGCTGCGCTCGGCCGAGACGCTGCTGCTGCACGCGGCCGGCACCATCGAACAGGCCGCCGACCCGTGGCACGTCGCGAGCACCTGCCGCGCCGGCGTCGAGCACGCGGTCCGCGAGATCCTCGACCACGCGCCCCGGCTGACCGGCGCGAGCCCGCTGGGCCGCGACCGCCGGTTCGCGCAGCGGCTGGCCGACCTCGGCGTGTACGTCCGCCAGCACCACGCCGAACGCGACCTCGCCGCGCTCGGCCGGCAGGTGCTGGCCACCGTGGAGGACGTGTGATCCCCGAGTCCGCGTGGACCCGGGAGTTTCCCGGGTGGACGGACGACCCGTTCGGCCGCGCGCTGGTCGTCGCCGCTCACCCGGACGACGAAACCCTGGGCGCGAGCGGCCTGCTGCAGCACCTGCACGCCGCGGGCACGGCCGTGACGCTGGTGGTCGCCACCGACGGCGAGGCCGCGTTCCCCGACGCCGGCCCCGGCGAGCGCCGGGAGCTGGGCCGGACCCGGCGCCGGGAACTGCGGGATTCCCTGCGGGAGCAAGGACTTTCCGACGTCGAACCGGTCTGGCTCGGTCTGCCCGACTCCGGGCTCGCCGCGCACGAGGACGTCCTGACCGACGCCTTGCGGGAGCACGCCGAAGGCCGCGACCTCGTGCTGCTGCCGTGGCCGGAGGACCCGCACCCGGACCACCGCGCGGCCGGGCGGGCCGCGCTCGCCGCCGCGCCGGTGTCCGCCCACCGCTGGTCCTACCCGATCTGGCTGTGGCACCGACGGTCCCCTTCGGACACCGGGATCCCGTGGCACCACGCGCGTTCCTACCGGTTGACCGACGCGGAGCGCACCGCGAAGGCCGCCGCCGTCGCGGCGTTCACCTCGCAGCTCAAGCCCGGTCCGCGGGGCGAGGACCCGATCCTGCCGCCGGACGTCCTGGCGCACTTCGACCGGCCGGCCGAGACGTTCTTCCGGGAACCGCCCGCGCGGTCGGCGCCGGTGAGCCGGTTCGCGCAGCTGTACGCCGCCGACGACGACCCGTGGCACGTCGCCGACGGCTGGTACGAGCGGCGCAAGCGGGCAGTGCTGCTCGCTTCGCTGCCGCAGGAGCACTACGGCACGATCGTCGAGCCGGCCTGCGGCCTCGGCCTGCTCACCCGCGACCTGGCACCGCGTTGTGACCGGCTGGACGCCTTCGACCCGGTACCCGACGCCGTCTCCCGGACCGCCGCGACGGTCGCCGGCCTGTCGCATGTGGACGTCCACAGTGGATCTGTCCCGGCCGGGATCCCGGAGGGACCGGTGGATCTGCTGGTGTACAGCGAACTCCTGTACTACCTGGACGACGCCGACCTCACCGCGACCATTGAGGCGTCGGCGGCGGCGCTGCGGCCGGGCGGGGACCTGGTCGCCGTCCACTGGCGGCCGTGGGCCCCGGAGGCGCCCCGCGACGCCGCCGAAGCGCACGCACGGCTGCTCGCGCACCCGGCGTTCGAGCAGGTCGTGGCCCATACGGACGAGGCGTTCCTGCTGCACGTGCTGAGGCGCCGGTGATCACGGCGGTCGGCGTGGTCGTCCCGGCCCGGGACGAGCGGGATCTGATCGAGCCGTGCCTGCGCGCGCTCCGGCGGGCGTTGTGGCGGCTGCCCGCGCGGGTCGAGCGGGCGGTGTGCGTGGTCGCCGACCGGTGCGCGGACGACACCGCGGCCCGCGCCCGCGCGACGTTCGGCGGCTGGGCGACGGGCCGGGTCGTGGTCACCGACCGGCCTCGCACGATCGGCGAAGTCCGCGACCTCGGCGTCCACGCGGTGCGGGCCGGGCTGGCCGGCCACGCGGCGTCGGAGGTACTGCTGCTCAACACCGACGCCGACACGCAGGTCGCCTCGGGTTGGGCGCGCGAGCACCTGCGCCGCGTCGAACGGGGCGCGCACGCGGTCACCGGCCCGGCCGAGCTGGCGGGCCCGTTCCCCGGGTCCCCGCACGCGGCCCGCCGCTACCACGCGGTGGTTTCGGGCGGGGTGAACGTCTACGGCGCCAACCTCGGCGTCCGCGCGGACGCGTTCGACACGGTCGGCGGCTTCGGCGTCTGCCGGACGGGCGAGGACCACGACCTGTGGCGGCGTCTCGGCGAAGCCGGGTTCCGCTGCCGGGTGGAGCCCGCGGCGGTGGTGCGGACCAGCTCGCGCCTCGATGGGCGGGCACCGGACGGGCTGGCCGCGCTGCTGCGGACCACGTTGCGGGAAGAACCCGTCGCCTGAGCGGCCGCGGCCGGTCCGGCCCGCCTTACCGCCGAAAGCCGTGAAGGCCTCCTTGAGGGACTTGGAGTCCCTCAAGGAGGCCTTCACGGACCTGCCGGAAGGACGATTACCCCGGCCCGGCGCGGGTACGCGTAGGCATGACCTCCGAAAGCCTGGTAGTGATCGGCAGCGGCGCGGCCGGGGTGTCGGCCGCCCGCGCGTACCGCGAAGCCGGCGGGAGCGGCGAAGTCCACCTGCTCACCGCCGACACGGATCCGCCGTACGAGCGGCCGCCGCTGTCCAAGGACTTCCTGCGCGGCGAAACCGACGACATCGGCATGGAGAGCGAAGAGTTCTTCGCCGGCCACGACATCGCGGTGGCCCTGGGCGACCCGGTCGTCGAGCTCGGTGACCACCGCGTCCGCACCGCCGCCGGGCAGGAGCACGCCTTCACCCGCTGCGTGCTCGCCACCGGCGCCGAGCCCGTCCGGCCGGACATTCCCGGCGCGGACCACGTCGACGTGCTGGTGCTGCGGTCGGCGAAGTCGTCCCGCGAGCTGAAGAAGGCCGCCGCGGACGCTCGCAGCGCCATCGTCGTCGGCGCCGGGTTCATCGGCTGCGAAGCCGCGGTCTCGCTCGCGCGCCTCGGCGTGCAGGTGACCGTCGTCTGCCCGGAGGACGTCCCGCAGCAGTCCCGCCTCGGCCGCGACGCCGGGATCCGGATCCTGCGGTGGCTCAAGGCGGAAGGTGTCAGCGTGCTGCGCGGCACGACGCTCGAGTCGATCGAGGCCGGCCACCGGATCCGCTCCGACCTCGTGCCGGTGCTCGACGCCGGTCTCGTGCTGCTCGCCACCGGCATCCGGCCCCGCGGCACGCTCGCCGAGAAGGCCGGGCTGAAGATCGAACAGGGCCGGATCCGCACCGACGCCCGGCTGCGCACCAGCGCGGCCGACGTCTTCGCGGCGGGTGACGTCGCCTTCGCGGACAACACCGCCGCGGGCCGCGCGTTGGCCGTCGAGCATTGGGGTGAGGGCCTCGCGATGGGCGCGATCGCCGGCCGCAACGCCGCCGGCGGGTCCGAGACCTGGGACGACGTCCCGGGCTTCTGGTCCGAGATCGGCGACCGGGTGCTGAAGTACGCCGCCTGGGGCGACGGCTTCGACCAGGCCCGCCTGGTCGAACACGACGGCGGCGGCTTCACGGTCTGGTACGAACGCGACGGCGCGGCGGTCGGCGTCCTCACCCACGAAGCCGACGACGACTACGAACGCGGCGAGGAGCTGATCCGCAAGCACGACCCCGCGCCCGCCGGGGGTCAGGCGCGGTGATGGCGTCGAAGCCGCTGACGTCGATGTACCCCGGTGAGCGAAGTGAGGCGGGCTCACGCCTCGGGCAGCGGCCGCACCCGGTCGCGGATCTCCTGGAACAGCTCCCCGACGCGCTCGCGGACGCGGGGACCGCCGTCGGGGCCCGTCCAGTAGCGGCGGACCGTGCCGACCAGGCGGTAGCAGACGTCGATCGGGACCAGGTAGCAGTCCGTGCCGCACCCGGCGTCGTGGAACAGGATGGCCTCGACCTCCGGCTCGGCCGCCGCGAGCAGCGGGTGGCCGGCGGACAGTTCGGTCCAGAGGTCGAGGGTCACCAGGCTTTCGGAGGCCCCCGCCGGCCCCGGGTGGAACGCCGCGACGCCCGTCCCGCGGCGCAGGAAGAACGCGAAGCCCGCCGGGATGCCGAGACCGGCCCAGTCGAGGCCGGTCACCGGGCGGTCCGGGTCCCACAGGTACCGCTCGGGCACCGCGCGGTACCGGGGGTCACCGCGGCGGCTCTCGATGAAGAGCAGGAAGCAGGCCCGGCACGCGCACACCAGGCCACGGCGGCCGGTGTCGACGAGGTGGCCGTGGCGCGACGCGACCGGCGTCCCGCACAGCTCGCACTTCTCCAGCCACGCCGACCGCTGCTCCGGCACCGGGCCCGGCTGGTCCGCGCGGTGCGGGAAGCCGGTGAGAGGACTCATGAAGCCCGCCCCTCCCCGGCCGTCCTCCAGCCGGGCGGCGGGCCCATGCCGATCTGGAACAGCGCCGCGGCCTCGGTCAGCTCGACGCCGCTGAGCTCCGGGGCCGCGTCGAGGACCGCCGTTTCGAGGAGCACGTCGGACGTCGACGAGCCGCACCCGCGGGCGCCCGCCCGCCGCAGGCGTGCCACGCCGTCCTCGACGCCCAGCAGTTCGGCGTCGCCGCCCAGCCGGGCCAGGGCCCGGCGGATCCGGGTGTCCGCGTCGAGCGGGTGCAGGTCGTGCAGCACCAGGAGGCCGGCCAGCAGGCCGTCGCCGGCGAGCTCGTCGAGCAGGGCCGGGTCCCGTACGCGCAGCACGCCGGCGATCCGGGCGAGGCCTTCGCCGTACAGGTTCATCAGCTCCCGCACGATCTCCTCGGCCGGCCCGCGGCCGGGTCCGCCGAGCAGGACGCCCAGCAGCTCTTCGACGCGGTCGCCGACGGCGCGCACGGAAGGCATCGCCGTCACCAGCTGGTGGCCCGTGACGGCGTGCTCTGCGGTTCTTCGACACCCGGCTTGGTCCGGATCTCCCGCAGGATGCGGATCGCGGACCCCGACACGGTGCTCGCCGCGGCCGGGGTGCCGGCGCCCGCCGGGTCCTCCATGAACGGCATGAACTTGTCGGGGAAACCGGGCATGGTGCAGCCGATGCAGATGCCGCCGACGTTCGGGCAGCCGCCGACGCCGTTGATCCAGCCGCGCTTGGGCACGTTGCACTTGACGACCTGACCCCAGCAGCCGAGTTTGACCAGGCACTTCGGGGACCCGTGCTGCTCGGCGAACTCGTCCTGCTCGTAGTACCCGGCCCGGTCGCAGCCTTCGTGGACGGTGTTCTGGAACAGCCACTTCGGGCGCAGTGCCTCGTCGACGTCGATCACCGGTGCCCGGCCGGACGCCTGGAAGAGCAGGTGCAGGATGGTCTCCGAGAGGTTGTCGGGCTGGGCGGGGCAGCCGGGGACGCACACGATCGGCAGGCCGGCCTTGGAGCGCCAGTCCCAGCCGAGGTAGTCGGGCACGCCCATGGCGCCGGTCGGGTTGCCCGCCATCGCGTGGATGCCGCCGTAGGCCGCGCAGGTGCCGACGGCCATGATCGCCATCGCCTTGGGGGCCAGCCGGTCGAGCCATTCGCTGGCGGTCACGGGCTGGCCGGTGAGCGGGTCGTTGCCGAACCCGGACCAGAAGCCCTCGGTCTTGTTCGTCTCGTCGGCTATCGAGCCTTCGATCACCAGGATGAACGGCTCGAGTTCACCCCGATCGGCTTTGTGCCACCACCCGATGAAACTGTCCCGGCTCTGTTCGGGACCGCACTGGAAATCGAGGAACGGCCAGTGCATTTCGATCTTCGGCAACCCGGGAAGCCCGCCGAGGACGATCTCTTCGATACTGGGCTGGCTCGCCGCGGTCAACGCCACCGATTCGCCGTCGCAGCTCAGGCCGCCATTCATCCAGAGAATGTGGACGGTGGGCGGTTCACCGGGTGAATCGTTGACGGGATCGGCCTGCGGGCCGTTGCCGTGCTGCGGGGCCCTGTCCATCGATGCACACCTCTGAGGGTTCGGGAACTTCAGGAAATCCCGCCTCGGGACGGCCCGACGGACGCCCACCGTAGACCTGTCCGGCAGTGGCGGCAAGAGTGTCCTGGGCCGTCCGCGACAGAACTGGCGCGGCTCGCTACTCCGTTCCGGGGTCGGGGAAAATCCCCCGCACGGCTACACTCGGAGGCCACCGGAAGGGGCGTTTCGAGTGGTTGAGTCGGCTGGTCGGTCGCGCGGTGAGGCGATCGAGGTGGTATCGGTCGAGGTCAGCACGAAAGTTTTTCCGGCCCGCCCGTCCGCCGTTCCGCAAATCCGGGAATTCCTCCGCGGCTGTCTCGCGGACTCACCCCTCGCCGAAGCGGAAGATCGCGAACTCGGAAACACGATCCTCCGCACGCTGCTGGCCGCAGCGGGACCGGCGGGAATGATCGAAATCTCGTGCCGGAAATACCCCGGCCGGGTCGAGTTCGACGTCCTGCCCTCGGCCACCGCGCACCTCGACCCCGCCGTGCCGGAAACGCCGGTCCCGGAAGTGCCGGACGTTTCCGGCGAGGCCGCGGCGAGCTTCGCCGACTGGATGGCGGAGGCGCTGCGCCGGACGGGCACCACCCGGGAGGCCGCCGCGCAGCGGCTCGAGGTGTCGGTGAAGACGGTGAACCGGTGGATCGGCGGGCAGACCGAGCCGCGGCTGCGCGAGCTGCGCCGGATCCAGGAGCAGTTCGGCGACGTGCAGCTGCGCTGAGGTGCGGACACAAGTGTCCCGGTGTCAGTTGTCGCTCGCCCACGACCCCGGCGTCGCCAGTTCGATGGTGCACCCCGAGGCGTCGGAGCTGATGTCGAGCCACTCGCAGATCTGGTCGGTCAGCCACAGCCCGGTGTCGGAGCAGCGCAGGTCCGGCGGCCGCGACCCGAAGAACGCGGGCAGGTCGAGCGGCTCGTCGCTGTGCAGCGTGCACACCACGCGCCCGGCGGCCGGCCGGACCCACACGGCCGCCCGGCCGATGCCGTGCTCGGTCAGGTAGGTGATGGCCTCGCCGACGGCGATGCCGAACATGGCCACGGCGTTCTCGGGGTGCAGCAGCGGGCCGGCCTTCTCGAGCACGTATCGCCGCACGGCGACCAGGTCGCCCTCGAAGCGGAAGATGTCGGCCGAGTCACCGGGTGGCGGCGGTGACGCGGGGAAGCCGTCGACCCGCGCGGGCGCGGTGAACTGCGTGGACGGCTCGGCCTTGCCGCCGACGAGCAGCTCCGGGTGCGCCCGCCGGGCGTCTTCGATCGCGCCGGCCTCGAAGATCCTGGTGTCGTACGGGCAGAGCATCCAGATCCCGGTGTCGGCGAGGGCCACGTTGAACCCGGCCTCGGTGTGCCGCCACTCGGCCGCGCCGACGCGGGCCGGTTCGGCGAGCACGCGCACCGCGCCGCCCGGCGCCGTCGACCGGTAGCGCGTCCAGTATCGGTGCAGCGCGGCCGCGAGCTGCGGCGGACGGCGTCCGAAGCAGGCCGGCTCGACGAGGACGATCTTGCCCGCGTCGGCGCCCAGGACGTCGCCAAGCAGCTCCTGGTTGGCCTCGGTCGTGCCGACCAGCACCGGCTCGCCCCGCCGCAGCCCGTCCTGTGCGAAGGGCACCGCCATCGCGAGGAACTCCGCGTCGCTGCTGTAGACGCAGCTCTGGTGCCGAAAGTCTGTCTCGGCGGGGACGGACGTCGGGGTCGCCATGCGCGCTTAACCTCCGGGGACCGGTCTTCGAAGTCGACCGCAAGATGGTTTTGTTCCTCGAACGTTCTACGGAACGAGAGGAGAGTACCCGCGGCGGAGCCTTTTCGGTATGGCAGCCGGAATCCATTCCACCTTTCGGAGTATTCAACCCTGGTCGTTTTGGAACGTCCAGGTACCGCGCCATTTATGTCCCGCGCGTCGATCACCGTCGATGCAGGTCAGCGCCGTGCAGGCCCGAGCCGCTCAGCAGCGTCGTCCATTTATGTCCGAGCGCTCCCGATCGGCGACCACAACTGTCCGGGCGGCGACCGGAAAACACTTTGCGTCAATGCAACGAAGTAGCCGCGTTGTTCGCGAAATACACATCGCCGGAGTCCGGCGGCAAGGCCCGGCGGGCCGGTACATGCCTTTCTAGGCCGTGACGCCGATCGCGGCGAGGTAGTCCGGCACCGCCGCCGCGTCGCCCGCGTCGGAGATCAGCGCGATGTAGCCGTCGGGACGAATCAGCACCAGGGCGTGGCCGTAGGCCTCGGCGAGGTGACCTTCAGTGTCGGCGACGTCGTCGGGGCCGGTCGGTTCTTCGACGACGCGCAGGGTCCGGAGGCCGGGAAACGCCGGTGTGGCAACGAAAGTCAGCACCGTGAAACGCCCGCCGCGGGTCAGGTCGAACAGCCGGCGCTCGCCTTCCGGCGTCGTCAGCCCGGTCGCGTCGGGGGCGCGGTCGCCGGCGCGGAGCGAGGCGGTTTCGTCACGGTCGTCGCGAGCGAGGGCGCAGCCGCGGTAGCCGACGCCGAGCTGCATCGTGCTCGCGTCACTGCGGACGATCAGGCCGTTCTGCTCGATCGCCTGCTTGAGCCGCGCGTTCGACAGCGCGAGCACGCCCGCCGCGACCGGGCGCCGCTCGGCCTCGTAGGTGTCGAGCAACGCCGGCGAGGCGCCGTTCGCGACGGCCGCGAGCTTCCAGCCGAGGTTGTACGAGTCCTGGATGCCGGTGTTCATCCCCTGGCCGCCGGCGGGCGAGTGGATGTGCGCGGCGTCGCCGGCGAGGAACACCCGCCCCTCGCGGTAGCGGTCCACGAGCCGGATGTTGGCGCGCCACAACGACGACCACTCCGGCTCGCGGAGGCGGATGTCGGCGCGGCCGCTCCGCCGGTCGAGGATCGCCTGCATGTTCGCGAGACCGAGGTCCGGGTCCTGTCCCGGCGCGATGCTCGCCTGGTACTGGAAAACGCCGGTGGAGGGCAGCGGGCAGAGGGTGACGAGGCCGTCGGCGTGCCGCCACATGTGCCAGGCGTCGCGATCGAGGCCGTCGACTTCGAGGTCGGCGACGATCATCCGCACCTCGTCCCGGGTCTCCCCCTCGAACACGATGCCGGCCTGCTTGCGGACGACGCTGTGGCCGCCGTCGCAGCCGACCAGCCAGCGCGCGGTGATCGTCTCGGCTTCCCCGCCGCGCACGACGACCGCTGACACGCCTTCGTCCGACTGCGCGAAGCTCTCGAGGGCGGTGCCGAACTCGACGGCGCCGCCGAGTTCGGCCAGCCGCAGCCGGAGCGTTTCCTCGATCCGCCACTCGGGCGTGATCAGGCTCGCCGGGTACGGGACGTCGGGGCGCGCCGCGGGCGGCTCGGTGCCGCCCAGCGTCACCCGGCCGTCGGCGGCGGTCGCCCGGATCGGCATCGCCATCCGGCCGTGGGCCAGCACGCGCCCGACGACGCCGAGGTCGTCGAACACCTCGAGGGTGCGCGGCTGGACACCCTTGCCGCGCGAGCCGGGCCGCGGGCCGGGGGCGGCCTCGACCAGGCGGAAGGGGACGTCGCGGCGGGCGAGCTCGCAGGCCAGCATCAGCCCGGCCGGGCCGGCGCCGGCGATCAGCACTTGCGGGTCCATCGTCTCTCTCCTGACCTCAAGAAAGGAATCTCTTTCTAACGTCAGAGTAGAGCCGCTTGCCAAGAAAGGAAAGCCTTTCTATCGTGGGGTGGTGGTCACCGAGGAGCCCGAACCCGTCCGTCGTCGCCGGCACGGCAAGGAGCTCGAGTCCGCGCTGCTCACCGCCGGCTGGGACGAGCTGGTCGAGGTCGGTTACGCCCGGCTGACGATGGAGTCGATCGCCGTCCGCGCCCGCACCAGCGAGGCCGTGCTCTACCGCCGCTGGACCAACAAGGACCAGCTCGTGCTCGCCGCGATCGAGCACCACCGCAGCACCCACCCGATCGAACTCCCCGACACCGGCGCCCTGCGCAGTGACCTGCTCGCCCAGCTGACAACCATGAGCGAAGCCCTCGCCGCCTTCTTCACCATCGCCGTGGCCACCTCCTTCGCGGGCCTGCTGGCCGACACCGGCCTGTCCCCTTCACAGGTGCGCGACCAGATCATGGGCGATCAGCCGCTCCCGCCCGGACGGGCCCTCTACCAGCGCGCCCACCAGCGCGGCGAGATCGACCTGGCGCGCATCCCGGCCGTGGTGCTCGAAATGCCGTTCGAACTGGTGCGCCACGACCTGCTGATGGACCTCGAACCCCCGGCACCCGCGCGCATCGAGGCGATCGTCGACGACCTGTTCCTGCCGCTCGTGCGGGCGGCGTCGTGACCTCCGGTCGCCGCGAGCCGGACGTCAGGCGGCTTTTCCGGGGAAGTACGGCCGGAGGCTCGCCGCGGCCACCCGGTCCAGGACGCGGTCGGGCAGGACGCGCGTGAGGCGGGTGAGCAGGGCCGCGTCACGGCCGATGGTGTAGCGCGTGCGCGGCCGCCTCGTGGTGGCGGCCTCCGCGACGATGGCGCCGGCTTTCGCCGCCGGCATGCCTTTCCCGGTGAACTTCAGCGAGTGGGTGACGACGGCCTGGACGAGCCCGCCGTAGCGCCGCTGGTGTTCGGGGGTCATCTTCGCGGCGAGATCGGTGGCGGTGGCGGCACCGCGATCCCCCATTTCCGTCCGCACCGCGCCCGGCTCGACGACCACGACCTGGACGCCGTGCGGGGCGAGTTCGCGGCGGAGCGCGTCACTGACCGCCTCGAGCGCGAACTTCGCGCCACCGTAGGCCCCGTAGGTAGCCATCGCGATCTTCCCGCCGACCGAGCTGATGTTCACGATCCGGCCGTGACTGCGGTGGAGGAAGGGCAGCAGCGCCTGGGTGACGGCGACGTGCCCGAACAGGTTGACCTCGAACAGCCGCCGCCACTCGTCGAGCGGCAGGGCTTCGACCGGTGCGTTGACCGAGATGCCCGCGTTGTTGACGAGGGCGCGGAGCGGGCGGCGCTCCGGGTCCGCGGCGATGCGCTCGACGAGGGCCTGGACGTGCTCGGGGCACGTGACGTCGAGGATCACCGGCTCGACACCCTCGGCCCGGATCGCGTCGGCGTCACGGTCGCGCCGGACGCCGGCGAGCACGTGATAACCGCGCGCGGCCAGCTCGCGTGCGGTGGCGGCGCCCATCCCCGTCGAGGCGCCGGAGACGACCATCAGCCCGTTTTCATGTGACGTTGTCATATGAACCACTCTGCGCCGCTCATGTGACACTGTCAAGTAGAATCGGTCCCATGGTGACGCGAACCGAAGCGGCCGCTGCGACCAGGACCGCCCTCGTGCGCGCCGCGTCCGAACTGCTCGACGAAGGCGGCCCCGACGCGGTGACGCTCCGCGCGGTGGGCGCCCGGGCCGGCGTCTCGCGCGGCGCGCCCTACGGGCACTTCGAGGACAAGGCGCACCTGCTGACGCAGCTGGCCGTGGACGCCTGGAACTCGCTGGCCGACGAGGTGGAACAGGTGCGGGCCGCCCCGGGCACCACGCCGGGCGCCCGGCTGGAGACGGCCCTGATGGCCCTCATCGGGCTCGGCCGTCGCCGGCCACACCTGTACGCACTGATGTTCAGCACTCCGGCGGACGCCCCGGACGCCGTCGAGGCCGCGAGCCGCCTGGAGAACCGGTTCCTGGTCATCGTCGCCGACCTGGTCGGCGACGCCGACGCCCGCCCGTACGGCGCCCTGCTGATGTCGAGCGCGCACGGGATCGCGGGCTTGGAACTGAGCGGCCACCTGGCGCCGGAGAAGTGGACGGTCGGCGGCGATCAGCTGGTGCGCATGCTGGTCGACGCGATCCGGTCCGGCGCCGGGAAAAGCTGACCCGGGCGCGGCTCGGCGCAGGTACGCCGCCGGCTCGACACGGGAACCGTCCAGCACGGGAATCGCCGGCTCGGCGGCCCGACTGCGGGAGCGGCGGGACCGTACCTGCGGTTCGTCTTGGTGTGCCTCACGAGCCACACTCGGATCCCGGGTCAGCGGGAAGCCCCCCAGCGGCCCGATCGTGTCGCCGGTGACCGTGCGGACCCAGGCAGCCGGTACCGGCGGAACGCGGCCGTGACGACGGCACCGTCCACTGTGGCCCGGACTTCTTCGACGAGCGTGGCATCGCATTGCCCCGCAGGTGAACGCAAGCGGCTCCGCGACGCACCCGGTGCGTCGCGGGCACTTCGTGCGTGCCCCTTCTCGTGCACACAAAAGGCTCCGCGACACACACCAGGTGCGTCGCGGAGCCTGTTGCGCGTACTACTTCTTCGGGCTGTTCTCCGTGCTCGGCGCGGGCTTCGGCGGAGTCACCGGCGGATTCGGCGGGACAGCCACGGGCTTCGTGCCGCTCGTCGGGGTGGCCGGCGGCTTCGCCGGGGCCGCCGCGTGCTTCGCGCCGTTCTGCGGGGCCGGCGGGGGCGTTGCCGGGGTCACCGGCGGCTTCGGCGCGCTGCCGTTGGCCAGTGCCTGCTCCGCGACCGGGTCGGCCTCGTGGAGCTGCGGCTCCGCCAGCGGGTTGCCCCGCCTCGCGCGCAGCACGGCGGCCGCACCCGCGGCCAGGACGGCCACGCCGATCACCCACGGCCAGCGGTTCTTCTTCGGCCGCTCGCCCCGGGCCGCGCTCTTGGCCTCGGCCAGGGCCGCCGTCAGGTCCTTCTTCGCCGTCGCCACCGTCTTGCGGCGCTTGCGGCCGGAGTCACCCCTCGACCCGACCACGGCGGCGACCGCCTCCGCGGCCTTCCGGCCCGGGTCGCGCATCTTGACCGCGCGGGCCAGCACCTCGTCGCGCGCGGCGACGGAGTTCACCCGCAGCTCACGGCGGGACGCGCGCGTGCCCTTGTCGAAGTCCTTCGTCGCCTTGCGGCCGACCTCGGCGAGCTCGTCCGCCCCCTCGGCCAGCTTCCGGTCGGTGATCTCCACCGCCCGCGCGGCCGCGTCCGCGCCCACTCGCGCGGCCTCGACGGCGAGCTCCCGCACGCCGGCCGCCGCCGTCTTCACTCGTTGCCCGACCGCAGCGTCGCCCATGGCTTCACCTCTCCACTCGTCTCGGCGGACGTCGCCCACCACACCACCCGGCTACCCACCCGAGGGCCGTCTTGAACATGCCGCCGGAGACACGAATGTGAAGAATGAAATACGTGTGTGTAAAACTATTCCTCAGCATCGAACGCAAAATCGATCAATACCGACGTTCGTAGGACATTCCCGCTCACCGGTGACCGGACAAGGAATGGACAATCGAAAGTTCGTTCTTGACCAACCGGTGTGCCGTCCCCGTAATGTGGTCCCCGGATGGTCGCGGCCGCGAGATCCCTTTCACACGAACGAAGGAGGACGTCGGTGAAGCTTGTCCGTCTCGTCAAGAAAGCGCTCCCCGCAAAGAGCCTGAAGGCCTACGCCTGGTACGGCTGGATCTGATCCCCTGACCGGAGGGGCCGGTTCCGGATAATACCGGAACCGGCCCTCCGCTTTCCTCGAAGGAGCGCGAAAAGAGTGGTCATCGCCGCCGGCAACCGGACAAAACGCACTGTCTTCGCGCCCCGGATCGACCAGCTGCTGCGGGAGCACCGCGGCGGCGAGCTCTTCCGGCTCGAACCGGACACCATCGGCGTCGCCGACCCCGATCTGATGAACGCCCTGCTGAAGGCCCGCCCGGCGAACGGCGAGGAACGGCCCACGTTCAAGCCCGTCCTCGGACGCCACGTCACCCGAACGGAGTCCGCGAGCCTGATGCAGGCCGTCGGCGCGGACGTCCGGGCCGCGCTCAAGAAGCCCGCGGGCCACCCCGACCTCACCGGGAAATGGCCCGCCGTACCGCACGACCACCTCCGTGACCTGGTCTTCGGCGCCGAAACCCGCCGGTTCCGGACGCTCGTCGACCGGCGGCTGGAGCTGACCCCGAAGCTCACCTGGTCGGCCGTCACGGCCGGGTCCGCGCTGTTCCCGCCGTCGGCCGCGGGCCGCGAGCTGTCCACGCTCGCGCGGCAGGTCCTCGCGGCGGACGACTTCGCCGAGCGGCGCTTCCGGATGTACCTCTACCGCCGCGTCGCCGCCCCCATCTGCTTCACGGTCGCCGCCCTGGTCACCAACGCGGTCTGGCTCGGCGCGCCGTTCGCCGACGACGTCCCGAACGAGCACGTGATCAACGAGGCCCTGCGGCTGCTGCCGCCGTCGTGGAACATCCTGCGGGTCCGCTCGCCGGAGTACACGGAGGTCGACGCCCGCATCGGCCCCGGTGACGACCTCCTGCTACTGCCGATCGTCAGCCACCGCTCCCCCGCGCTCTGGGACGACCCCGACGAGTTCCTCCCCGAGCGCTGGGCGGACCTGGACGCCGACACCCAGCCGGGCTACCTGCCGTTCGGCCACGTGAGTGAACGCTGCTGGGGCCGTCACATGGTGTTGCCGCTGGCCGGCCGCCTGCTGGACGTCGTCCGCGCCCAGGGCCTGGCACCCGACCCGCGGCAGCTCAAAGCGCACGTCGACCTCGACGGTCTCCTGGAGGTGGCCGACCTGCGGGTCGTACGCCGCTGACAAGGCTGTGTCGGCAACTCTTGACACCCGCCGCGGTACGCGCGCATCCTGAGTCTTATCAGGTTCCCTGATATCAGGAGGCGTGGCGATGAGCGCGGACTTCGGCCTGGGCAGCTGGCCGGCGCGGCGGGCCCGGATCGACCCCGGCCGCACCGCGCTGGTGCAGGACGGCCGCACCCTCACCTACGCCCGGCTCGCCGAGAACGTCGACCGGCTGGCCGGTGAGCTGACCCGGCGCGGCGTGCGGCCGGGCGATCGGGTCGCCTACCTCGGCGTCAACGACATCGCCGTCTTCGAGACGCTCTTCGCCACCGCCCGCTGCGGCGCGATCTTCGTGCCGCTCAACTACCGCCTCTCCCCCGCCGAGATCCGCTACATGCTCGGCGACAGCGGCGCGTCGCTCCTCGTGCACAGCCCGGACGCCGACGACCTCGTCGCGGCGGCCGGCCCCCACGAAATCCAGCTCGTGAAAGCCGGCGAAGCCGGCAGCGGAACACCGCCCGAACCCGAGGTCGGCCTCGACGACCCGTGCCTGCTGCTCTACACCTCCGGCACCACCGGCCGGCCGAAGGCGGCGGTCCTCACCCACGGCAACCTGACCTGGAACACCGTCAACCAGCTCGCCCACCTGGACGTCCTCGGCACCGACAAGGCCCTCTGCATCGCGCCGCTGTTCCACTGCGTCGGCCTGGGCCAGATCACGCTGCCGACGCTGTTCAAAGGCGGCTGCGTCGAGCCGGTCGCCAAGTTCGACGCCGGCACGATCCTCGCCCGCATCGCCGAAGCCGGGATCACCAGCTTCTCCGCCGTCCCCACGATGCTGGAGATGATGTGCCGCCACGAGTCGTGGGCGGCCACCGACCTCAGCTCGCTGACCTGCGTGCTCTACGGCGGCTCGCCGGTCGCCGAACGCGTCGCGCGGGCGTGGCTCGACCGCGGCGTCCGGCTGCTGCAGGGCTACGGCATGACCGAGGCCTCCCCCGGCGTCTTCATGGCCACCCACGACGGCACGCTCGACCACCCGGTCGCTGCGGGCGTGCCGCACTTCTTCACCGACGTCGCCGCCGACGGCGGCAGACCGCTGAGCGCGGAGCCCGCCGAACTGCTCGTCCGCGGCCCGCACGTCTTCACCGGCTACTGGAACCGGCCCGAGGAGACGGCCACGAGCTTCGCCGGCGAGCGCTGGTTCCGCACCGGCGACGTCGTCCGCGTCGAAGACGACGGCTGGGCCCACATCGTCGACCGGGTCAAAGACCTGATCATCTCCGGCGGCGAGAACGTCTACCCCGCCGAGATCGAGGCGATCGCCGTCCAGCTCGACGCCGTCGACGCCTGTGCCGTGGTCGGCGTGCCGGACGAGCGCTGGGGTGAGGTCGGCGCCGCCTACGTCGTCGCCCGTGACGGCGCGGAGCCGGACGAAGCCGCGTTCCGCGCGCACCTGGAACAGCACCTGGCCCGCTACAAGGTGCCGAAGTACGTCCGGTTCGTCGAAGCGTTGCCGCGCAACGCCACCGGCAAGATCCGCCGCGTCGAGCTGCGCAAGCAAGCCGCACAAACCTACGGAGTCCCATGACCAGCACCCTGCACCTCGAACTGCACGACGACGTCGCGGTGCTGCGGCTGTCGCGGCCGAAGAAGCGCAACGCGCTCGACGACGCCACCGTCCTGGCCCTCGAAGCGTTCTTCAGCGCGCCGCCGGCCGAGGTGAAAGCCGTCGTGCTCGACGCCGAAGGCGACCACTTCTCCGCCGGGCTCGACCTGTCGGAGCTCACCGAGCGGGACGCCTTCGAGGGCCTGCAGCACTCGATGATGTGGCACCGCGCCTTCGAGCGGATCGAACGCGGCCGCGTCCCGGTTGTCGCGGTGCTCAAGGGCGCGGTGATCGGCGGCGGCCTCGAACTCGCGTCGGCCACGCACATCCGCGTCGCCGAGTCGACGGCGTTCTACGCCCTGCCGGAGGGCCAGCGCGGCCTGTTCGTCGGCGGCGGCGGTTCGGTGCGGGTGCCGCGGCTGATCGGCGCGCACCGGATGACCGACCTGATGCTGACCGGCCGCGTCCTCGACGCCGACGAGGGGCACGCCGCCGGGCTGTCGCACTACCGCGTCGGGCCGGGCGAGGGCCTGGAGCACGCGCTCGGCCTGGCCCGCAAGATCGCCGCGGCGTCGCCGATCACGACGTTCGCGGTGCTGCAGGCGCTGCCGCGCATCGCCGAGGCCAACCCCGCCGAGGGGTACCTGCTGGAGGCGCTGATGGCGGCCGTCGCCAGTGGCAGCGCCGAGGCCCAGGACCGGATGCGGGCGTTCCTCGACAAGCGCGCGGCGAAGGTCGCCCGATGACGGCGTTGCGCCCGGTCGCCGGCGATGTCCGCGACACCACGGAAATCGGCCGCTACCTCGGCTGGCTGGCCACCCAGCGCGGCCTCGGCTTCGAGGACTACGCGAGCCTGCACCGCTGGTCGGTGACCGACCTCGACGGCTTCTGGTCGTCGATCCGCGACTACTTCGGGGTTCGCTTCCACACCGGCGAAACGGCGGTGGTCCCCGATCCGCGGATGCCGGGCACCGAGTGGTTCCCGGGCGCGACGCTCAACTACGCCGAGCACGCGCTCAGCCACCGGCCCGACGACGAGGTCGCCGTCATCGCGTATTCCCAGACGCGCCCACGCCACGAGCTGACCTGGGCAGAACTGCGCGACCAGGTCGCGAAAGCCCGCGCCGGTCTCAAGCGGCTGGGCGTCGGACGCGGTGACCGGGTCGTGGCCTACCTGCCGAACATCCCCGAGGCGGTCGTCGCGTACCTGGCCGTCGCCGGCCTCGGCGCGGTGTGGGCGTCCTGCGCGCCGGAGTTCGGCGCCCGCGCGGTGCTCGACCGGTTCGGGCAGGTCGAGCCGAAGGTGCTGCTGACCGTCTCGGGATATCGGTACGGCACCAAGGACATCGATCGCCGAAGTGAAGTCGCGGAGATCGTGGCCGGGCTGCCGAGCATCGAGCATGTCGTCCGGGTCGCGTACGGCGACGACGCCACCGGCTGGACGGACCTGCTGGACAATCCGGGTGAGCCGGGGTTCGAGCCGGTCGGGTTCGCGCACCCGCTGTGCGTGCTGTTCTCCTCCGGCACCACGGGAAAACCGAAGCCGATCGTGCACGGCCACGGCGGGCTGCTGCTGGAGCACCTCAAGAACCACGGTCTCAGCTGGGACCTGCGCCCCGGTGACCGGATGCTGTGGTTCTCCACCACCGCCTGGATGATGTGGAACGCGCTGGTGTCCGGCCTGCTCACCGGCGCGTCGATCGTGCTGGTCGACGGCAACCCGCTGCACCCGGACCTGGCCTGGCAGTGGCGGCTCGCCGCCGAAACCCGCGTGACGCTGCTGGGCGCGAGCCCGGGTTTCCTGATGGCGTGCCGGAAAGCGGACCTCGACCCGGCGGCGGACCTGGACCTCTCGGCGCTGCGCCAGATCGGCGCGGCGGGCAGCCCGCTGCCCGCCGAGGGCTACCGGTGGGTCGCCGACCGGTTCCCCGATGTCCTGCTCAACGTCGGCAGCGGCGGCACCGACGTCTGCAGCGGGATCGTCCAGGGCAGCCCCCTGCAACCCGTGTGGGCCGGGGAGATCTCGGGACCCTGCCTGGGCGTCGACGCGCGGGCGTTCGACTCCCGCGGCAAGCCGGTCGTCGGGGAACTGGGCGAGCTCGTGATCACCGCGCCGATGCCGTCCATGCCGGTCGGGTTCTGGGGTGACCTCCCGGTCACGGACCCGGATTCCCGTTACCGCGCAACGTATTTCGCCGACTACCCCGGTGTGTGGCGGCACGGCGACTGGGTGCGCTTCTCGCCGGACGGCGGCTGCGTCATCGCCGGCCGCTCCGACGCCACCCTCAACCGCGGCGGCGTCCGCCTCGGCACCGCCGAGTTCTACACGGTCGTCGAGGAGCTGCCGGAGATCGACGACTCCCTGGTCGTGCACCTCGAAGACCCGGCGGGCGGCAACGGCGACCTTCGCCTCTACGTCGTGCTTCGCGACGGCGCGCTGGACGACGACCTGCGCCGCCGCATCAAGAGCGCGTTGAAGAGCGCGCTGTCGCCGCGGCACGTGCCCGACGAGATCACCGCCGTCCCGGTGATCCCGCGCAACCGCACCGGGAAGAAACTGGAGCTGCCCGTGAAGAAACTCCTGCTCGGCGCCCGCGCGGAAGACGTCGTCGGCCGGGACGTCCTGGCCGATCCCAGCGCCCTCGACCACTTCCGGGCGCGCGCATGAGCACCGTCGCGGTCGTCGGCACCGGCGTGATCGGCGCGAGCTGGGCGAGGCTCTTCCTCGCCCACGGCCTCGACGTCGTCGCCGCCGATCCGGCACCGGACGCCGAAGACCGGTTGCGCGGTGCTCTCGAAGGCACGCCGACGGATCGGCTGCGGTTCGTCGCCGACGCCGGGGAGGCGGCCGCCGCGGCGGACTTCGTGCAGGAGAACGGTCCGGAGCGCGAAGACGTCAAGCACGCGCTGTTCGCCGTCCTCGACGAGGCCGCGCGGCCGGACGTGGTCCTGGCGAGCAGCTCGTCCGGGCTGCTGCCCAGCGTCATCGCCCGCGGCTGCCCGCGCCACCCCGAGCGGGTCGTGATCGGGCACCCGTTCAACCCGCCGCACCTGATCCCGCTCGTCGAGGTCGTGCCCGGCCGCGACACCGCGCCCGAGGTCGTCGACCGGGCGGTGGCGTTCTACACGTCGGTCGGGAAGCGCCCGATCCGGCTGTCGCGGGAGGTCCCCGGCCACATCGCGAACCGGCTGCAGGCCGCGCTGTGGCAGGAGGCGTACTCGCTGGTCGAACGCGGGGTCGCGACGGTCGCCGACATCGACACGGCGATCGCGTACGGGCCCGGGCTGCGCTGGGCGGTGCTCGGCCCGTTCGTCAACCAGCACCTCTCCGGCGGCGCCGGCGGCCTGGCGCACATCCTGCGGCACCTCGGCCCGCCCACCGAGCAGTGGTGGCGCGACCTCGGCCAGGTCCACCTGACGCCGGAGCTCGCCGAGACGCTCGTCGCGGGGGTGGACGCCGAACTGGCCGAAACCGACCAGGCCCGGCTCGTCGCCGCGCGCGACGCCGTCCTCGACCAGCTGCTGGCCGCCAAGGCCGCGCACCCCGACCTGCCCTGACCATCCCGATCCGACGACGGAGATTTCGGTGGACCTTTCCGCACTGACCGCCCTCGACGTCCACACCCACGTCGAGCAGGACGGCCACGGCTGTTTCGCGCTGGACCGGGAGCTGCTCGACGCGTCCGCGAAGTACTTCCGCGCCGACCAGGACCGGACCCCGACCGTGACGGCCATCGCCGAGCACTACCGCGCCCGCAAGATGGCCGCCGTCGTGTTCACGGTCGAGGCGCCGGCCGCCACCGGGCACCCCGCGCTCTCGAGCGAGGAGATCGCCGACGCGGCCGCCGAGCACCCGGACGTGCTCATCCCGTTCGGCTCGGTCGACCCGCACTCCGGCAAGGCGGCCGTGCACCGGGCGCGCCGGCTCGTCGCCGAACACGGCGTCCGCGGGTTCAAGTTCCACCCCAGCCTGCAGGGCTTCGAGCCGAACGACCCGCGGTTCTACCCGCTGTACGAGGCGATCGGCGAGCTCGGCGTCCCGGCGCTGTTCCACACCGGCCAGACCGGGATCGGCGCGGGCCTGCCGGGCGGGCGTGGCATCAAGCTGCGCTACTCGAACCCGATGCTGCTCGACGACGTCGCCGCCGACTTCCCGCACCTGACGATCATCCTGGCGCACCCGTCGGTGCCGTGGCAGGACGAGGCGATCTCGGTGGCGACGCACAAGGCGAACGTCTACATCGACCTGTCCGGCTGGTCCCCGAAGTACTTCCCGCCCCAGCTGGTCCGCGCGGCGAACACGCTGCTGAAGCGCAAGGTCCTGTTCGGCTCGGACTTCCCGGTCATCACGCCGGACCGGTGGCTGGCCGACTTCGCCGAGCTGGACATCAAGGACGAGGTGCGGCCGATGATCCTGAAGGACAACGCGATCCGGCTGCTCGGCCTATCCTGAGCCGGTGGCAGCGATAGCACTCCGGCCGGTCGAAGACGCCGATCTCGACACGCTGTTCGAGCAGCAGCGGGACCCCGAGTCGGTCCGGATGGCCGCGTTCACCCACAAGGACCCCGACGACCGCGACGCGTTCGACGCGCACATGACGAAGGTGCGGTTCTCCGACGGGATCACCCACCGCGCGGTGACCCGCGACGGCGTCCTCGTCGGCAGCATCGCCGCGTTCGTCGTCGAGGGCGACACCGAGATCACGTACTGGATCGACCGGGCGGTGTGGGGGCAGGGCATCGCCGGGCAAGCGCTTGCCCTGCTGCTCGACGCGGTCGAGGTCCGGCCCCTGCACGCGCGGGCGGCCAGCGACAACGCCGGATCGTTGCGAGTCCTGCAGCGGGCGGGCTTCACCGTCGTCGGCACCGACACCGGGTACGCGAACGCCCGGGGCGCAGAGATCGAGGAAACCATCCTGCGGCTCGACTAGCGCCGCGGGTCGACGTGGATCTTCGGGCCGGGACCCGCGGCGTGCTCGCCCGCCAGCACCGCCCCGGCCTCGTCGAGCCCGACGGTCGCCGCGACCAGCGGGCGCGGGTCGACGGCGCCGCTCGCGTAGGCGTCGATCGTGTCGGCCAGACCGGGTGACGCGGACAGGATGCCGACGGCCGTGACGTCCTTCAGGACCAGCTCGCGGGTGTCGATCCGGCTCGGCTGCCCGGCCAGTCCGATGTAGACGACCCGGCCGGCCGGCTCGACCAGGTCGAGGGCCAGCGCGGGCAGCTCGACGGCGTTGGACGCGTCGACGACCGCGTCGAACGGCAGGTCGGGGCGCGTTTCGCGGGTCCAGGCGTGCGCGAAGCCGAGCGTGCGGGCGAAGGCGAGGGTGGGCTCGTCGCGGCCCAGCAGGTGCACCTCGGCGCCGGCCGCGCGCAGGAACATCGCGACGAGCAGCCCGATCGTCCCGGGCCCCAGGACGAGCGCGCGATCACCGGGCCCGACGCCGGCGGCCTGCGCCGCGCGCAGGGCGTTGCCACCCGGCTCGACCAGGGCCCCGAGGACGGCGTCGACGGTGCCGGGCAGCGCGTGCAGCGACCACGCGGGGACGGCGATGCGTTCGGCCAGCGCGCCGGGCCGCCCGCCGCGGATGCCGACTTCCTCGCGGCGCGCGCAGGTGTGCTGGTGCCCTTTGCGGCAGCGGCGGCAGGTCCGGTCGCCGAGCATGGTGTCACCCATGACGCGGCGCCCGAGCCACCCCGGGTCGACGCCGTCGCCGACGGCCGAGACGGTGCCGGCCCACTCGTGCCCGAGCCGCATCGGGTACGCCGAGTGGCCCTGGTGCAGGTAGGCCATTTCGCCGGTGAAGAACTCGACGTCGGTGCCGCAGACGCCGGCGCGTTCGACGTCGACGACCACCTCACCGGGGACGGCTTCGGGCACGGGGACGTCCTGCACCGAGAACTCCCGCGGGCCGGTGAGCACGAAGGCCCGCATCGAGGTGATCACCCGGGAAGTCTCACCCGGGAGCGGGCCGGCGCGCCAGCCGGGTCAGCCGGGGATCTCCGTCGCGCGCTCCCAGCCGGCGGGCAGCGGGCTGACGTTGAGCGCGTGGTCGAGCCCGGTGTCCGACAGCGCCCGGCGCACGACCCGGTTGTCGCCCGGGACGACGCGCAGGGTGGTGCTCTCCCGCTGGGTCCGGAGGTGGATGTCGACCAGGGCGTCCAGGCCGGCCGCGTCCAGGAGGTCGACCTCCGAGAGGTCGAGCACCAGGACGGGGAACTTGCGGTGGGCCCACGTGGCCAGGACCGCATCGAGCTGCCCGGCGCTCTCTTCGTCGAGGGCGCCCCGGATCCGGACCATCACGGCACCGAAGTAGGGGCGGATCACCTTGATATCGAACGCACCGGCGCCCGCGCGGGTCACGGGGATCGCCGTCGCGGGGTGCTGCACTACCAACATCGGCAGACGCCTTCGTTCACAGATTGAAGTGCCGGGCGGGAGTCCCGCTCGGACGCAGACCGGAATGGGGGTAACGGCTGTTGCCTGAACCGTACCCTCGCAGCGTAGCCTCCCGTCCACCCGGCGCAACCCCGCCCAACGGGCGAGCCGCACTCCACCGCCTGTCCCATGGAGGAGGAGTACCCACGCCAACCGCCACGGCCGGGTGAAGTGCGCGGATGCGCGGAGCGGCCCGACAGCGCACTGTCGAAGAAACGGGTCCACAGTGGACAAAAAGGACCCGCTCCCGCTCGGCGAAGGCTGGGGGTACCTGCGAGCGGAAGCGGGAGACACAGGCCGGTACGGGGGTCGCCTCGCGGCGAGTGGCGCTCCACGGCGCCAGCCGGACTGGCACTCCGCGAAGGCATGGGGTGAGGCTCGGGGACACCACCGTACCGACAGTCTGTACAACGCACGGCCTGCGGAAATGTTCCCCGCGTGACGCACGTCGCCATAACGGCTGACGCGACGTTTCGCGGGTGCCCCGCCGGGTACCACCAGAGCGTCGGAAGGAGATCGTCATCGCCACCGCTGTGCTCTTCGACGTCGACGGCACGCTCGTCGACTCCAACTACCTGCACGTCCACGCCTGGCAGCGCGCGTTCCGCGAACTGGACCGGGACGTCGCGTCCTGGCGCGTCCACCGCGCGATCGGCATGGGGTCCGGCAAGCTGCTCGCCGAACTGCTCGGACAAGCCGACGCCGACGAGCTCGGCAGCCGGCTCGAAGACCTCCACCGCCGCTTCTACCTCGAGACGGCCGAGCTGCTCCGGCCCTTCGACCAGGCCGCCGCGCTGATCCGCGTCATCGCCGGGCACGGGGTGCGGGTGCTCCTGGCGACGTCGGCCGGGCCGGACGAGCTCGACCTGCAGCGCAAGGCCCTCGACGTCGACGACGTCGTCGCGGGCATCGTCGCGGGCGACGACGTCGAGGCCACCAAGCCCGACCCGGAACCGGTGTACGCCGCGCTGGAGCGCGCGGGCACCGAGCCGGCGGACACGATCTTCGTCGGGGACTCCGTCTGGGACGTCCTGGCCGCCACCAAAGCGGGCGTGCGCACGGTCGCGGTGCTCTCCGGCGGCGTCGGCGCGGCGGAGCTGACCGAAGCCGGCGCCATCGCGACCTACGACGACGCCGAAGCCCTGCTCGACGGCCTCGACCAGAGCCCGCTGGCGGAGCTGTTCACCTAGTGCCGAACCGCGGCCTGTGGTGGCCGTTCCGGTCGCTGTGGTGACCGTTCCGGTGACCGTGTTGGCCGTTGCGGGCGTGGCCAGCTCGGGCTGGGCCCGGGTCGGGTTCTCCAGCGCCGGCGGCAGGTCCTCACGTCCCGGCACGTCCAGGCCGGCGAACGGCTCGTCCAGCAGGAGCGGCAGCGGATCGGCCAGCAGCGCCCGGGCCGGCCGGATGCGGGCGCGTTCGCCCTGCGAACACACCCGCACCGGCCGGTCACCGAGGCCGGTGCAGCCGACCGCTCGAGGAGCTTCGCCGCGCGGTCACGGATCGTGTCGTCGTAGCGCTCCCACAGCGGCAGCACACTGCCGCTGTACCCGGTCAGCACCACGGTGTGCGCGTAGTGGTTCTCGGCGTCGGGCAGCCGCTGGTTCGCGCCGACGAACCCGATGTGCGTCCGGACGTCCCGCAGGTCGACCGTGCCCATCCGGTGGCCGAGCACCACGGCGGTGCCCGCGCTGGGGAACCGCTGGGTCGAGGCCACGCACAGGATCGTCGACTTCCCGGCGCCGTTGGCCCCGGTGGGGCGTCGGTCATCAGGTCGGCCAGGTCCTCCGCCGCGGATCTGGCCGCGCCCAAGAGGAACCCGGCCGGCTCAGTGCCCTGACCGGGCCAGCAGCTTGAGCGTGTTCTCCGAGGCCGAGCCCTCCGCGGTCGTCACGACGACGACGGTCTGCTCCGGCGACCGCGCGGGCGTCAGGATCTGCTGGGCCACGGTCAGCGGGCCCACCAGCGGGTGCCGCAGGTCGTACGAGTCGGCCTCGCACGGCTTGACCCGGTGATCGCCCCACAGCGCGACGAACTCGGGGCTCTTCATGGTCAGCTCCCCCACCAGCGACGCCAGCAGGGCGTCTTCGGGGTGCCGCCCGGCGACGGCCCGCAGGTTGCCGACGACCGCCCGGGCCTTGCGCGGCCAGTCCGCGTACAGCTCGCGGACGTGCGGGTCGAGGAACAGCATCCGGGCCGTGTTCGGCCGGTCCGCGGGCCTCTCGGGTGCAGTGAAGTCGACGTGCCCGGCCAGCAGCGCGTGGCCCAGCGGGTTCCACGCCAGCACGTCGCTGCGCCGCCCGAGGACCAGCGCGGGCACGTCACCCAGTGAGCGCAGCAGGTCGCGGACCAGCGGGTCGAGCCGTTCCGGCGGCGGGCGGCGTTGCGCGCGCGGGCGTTGCGCGGCCAGCTCACGCAGGTGTTCGCGCTCGTGCTCGTCGAGCCGCAGCGCCCCGGCCAGCGCGTCCAGGATCGCCTCGGACGCGTTGCCGGACTGGCCCTGTTCCAGGCGTGTGTAGTACGACACGCTGACGCCGGCCAGCTGCGCCAGCTCCTCGCGCAGCCCGGCGACGCGCCGCCGTTCGCCGAAGGCGGGCAGGCCGACGTCTTCGGGGCGCAGCAGGGATCGCCGCGCCCGCAGGAACTCGCCGAGAACCGCCATGACCCCAGTGAACACCGGTCCGGCGCGGTGAGCCTGACCCTGCCGGGGGTACGCAACGGCGGGGCTGGTTGCCCGCGGGAACCCGCCGCAGGCTGGGGGAAACACCAGCGACCCCGGAGCGGACATGCAGGAGATTGTGCTGGGCGACGTCACGGTCACCCGGATCACGGAGTACTACGGCTCGGTCGGGATGACACCCGAGACCTTCTTCCCCGAAAGCCCGGAAGGTGCCTGGGACGCGGACTGGCTCGCCCCCGACTTCCTCGACCGGGAGAACCACGTCTGCGTCTCGGCCATCCAGACCTGGCTGCTGCGCAGTGAAGGCAAGACGATCCTCGTCGACACCGGCGTCGGCAACCACAAGGAGCGGCCGTACACGCCGGTGTGGAGCCACCTGGACACCGGCTTCCTCGGCAACCTCGCGGCGGCCGGCGTGCGGCCGGAGGACGTCGACCTGGTGGTCAACACCCACCTGCACGTCGACCACGTCGGCTGGAACACCTACCTCGACGACCGCCGCTGGGTCCCGACGTTCCCGAACGCCACCTACCTGATGCCCAAGGCCGACTTCGACTTCTGGAACCCGGCCAACGGCCACGAGCCGAACCTGGGGCGCGGCAACCAGAACGTCTTCGAGGACAGCGTCGCGCCGGTGCACGAGGCCGGGCAGACCCTGCTGTGGGAGGACAGCCACCGCGTCGACGCGAACCTGACGCTCGACCTGGCGCCGGGGCACACGCCGGGGTCGTCGGTGCTCGCCCTCGACTCGGGCGGCGACCGCGCGCTGTTCGTCGGCGACCTGCTGCACACGGCCCTGCAGCTCGTCGAGCCCGACACCAACAGCTGCTTCTGCGAAGACCCCGCGCAGGCCCGCGCTTCCCGTCGCCGGCTGCTCGGCCAGGCCGCCGACACGAACGCGCTCGTCCTGCCCGCCCACCTCGGCGGCCACGGCGGCGCCGAGGTCGTCCGCGACGGCGACCGGTTCGCCATCAAGGACTGGGCCCCGTTCGGCAAGCTCTGAGGAGAACTGCGTTGATCGTCACCACCACCGCGGGCGACGTCCGCGGCCACGCCGGGGTCTTCCTCGACATCCCTTACGCCGCACCACCGATCGGCGCGGGCCGGTTCGCGCCGCCCCGGCCACCCGAGCCGTGGGAGGGAGTCCGGGACGCGACGCGGCCCGGGCCGACCGCCCCGCAACCCCGCCGGGACGGCTTCGGCGTGCTGGACATGTCGCCGTACTTCGGGACCGGCTGGGTCCGCGGCGACGACTACCTCACGGCCGGTGTCTGGGCCCCGCCGGCGGCCCGGGACTGCCCGGTCATCGTGTTCGTGCACGGCGGCGGGTTCGTCACCGGCTCGAACCGGTCGCCGCTCTACGACGGGACGGCGTTCGCGCGCGACGGCGTGGTGCTGGTGACGGTCAACTACCGCCTCGGTATCCCCGGGTTCCTCGACCTGCCCGGCGCGCCGCGCAACCGCGGGCTCCTGGACGTCATCGCCGCGCTGCGGTGGGTGCGCGAGAACATCGCGGCGTTCGGCGGTGACCCCGGCAACGTCACCCTGGCCGGCCAGTCCGCCGGTGCCACCATCACGGCCGGTGTCCTGGCCACGCCCGAGGCGGCCGGCCTGTTCCGGCGGGCCGTCGTGCAGAGCGGCAACGGCCTGGGCGCGTTCACCCCCGAGCAGGCGGCCCGGGTCACGCACGCGGCGGCTGCCGCGCTGGACGTCGAGCCGACGGTGGCGGCGTTCGGCGAGGTCCCCGACGAGCGGTTCGTCGCCACGCAGCTGGGTGGCCTGGACCTGCGGACCGCGACGGACTTCGATCCGCTGCTCGGGCTGAGCGCGTTCAGCCTGGTGCTGGACCGCCAACCTGCCGAGGCCCTGGCGACCGATGCCGCGCTGCTCATCGGTACCAACGCCGACGAAGGCGCGCTCTACCTGGCACCACAAGGAAATCTGACCACCTCGACGGAAAAAGACCTACTCGAGACGGCCGCGAAGGTGGCCGTCGACCCGGCCGCGCTCGTGGCGGACCACCGCGCCCGACGTCCACATGCGACAGCGGGTGAGCTGCGGTCGGCGATCATGGGTGACGCGTTGTTCGGCACCGGAACCCGTCGGCTCGCCGAAGCCCACGGCGCCGCGTACACCTACGAGTTCGCCTGGCGATCGTCCGCAGTGGACGGTCAGCTGGGCGCGGCCCACACGATGGAACTGCCGTTCGTCTTCGACCGCCTGGATCTCCCGGCCCTGCGCGGTCCACGAGGCCTGCTGGGCACCGGGGAACCGCCCGCCGAGCTGGCGACGCGGATGCACACGGCGTGGGTCAACTTCGCCCGCACCGGCGACCCCGGCTGGACGAGATCGGAAACCTGCCGCTTCACCGAGCGGGCCAGCTCCACCGCATCCCCAGGATCCCCGGCACCACCCCGGTCCTGAAGACGTGCGCGGGCACCACCGGCGACACGACGACCTCGGCCGTCTCGCGCTCGGGGCCGTCCGGGGAGTCCAGCCGATACGCGTGACAGGACGACGGCAGGGCCTTCGCGTCGAAGTGGACCTCCTGGAGGTGCTCGGCGACCGGGTGCCGGAAGCGGCGGTCGTAGCTGGTGTCCGGGACGCCGTCGGTGTAGTCGAACTCGTACTCGAGGATCGCCGTCTCGCCCTCGGCCAGCGATCGGCTCAGCACCAGTTCGCTGACGAGGAAACCGTGCTCCGGCAGCACTTCCGTGCGGCCGGGCCCGCAGTACCGGGTGGCCACCAGCCGCGGCGGTGTGCCCGCGACGCACCCGCGCAGCGTCACCACCCGGGCCTGCACGGGTTCCGCCACGGCCCGCACGACCTCGCGCACCCGCAGCCGGGACAGCGAGCGGTCGGCGCGGACGTGCAGGGACTCGTGCAGGCTCAGCACCACCAGCGCCGGGTCGTCGGCGGCTTCGAACGAGTTCAGCACCGGGACGACGCCGTTGCGGGGACCCCACAGCCGTTCCCACCGCACCAGGCCGACCGGGGAGCGGCCGCCGTCCGGGCGGTCGAGCAGGCCGGTCAGCGAGCCGGCGGGCAGCCCGAGGACGTCTTCCAGCACCGTGACCGCGCGGCGCGACTCGGGGCGCTCGGGCCGGGTGCGGCCGGTGCGCCAGTAGCTGAGCGTGGTCGTGCTGACCGGCGCGCCCGCTGCGGCCAGCCGGTCCTTGAGGCGCGCGAGGCCCAGCCCGCTCTGGTCGACGGCCAGCGACAACGCCCGGCAGAACGGGCCGTCGGCGAGCGCGTGGGCCAGCTGCTCCCGGCGTCCCGGCGAATGCACCGCGAACAACGACATGCGCGTCCTTCGTGCGTAGGTCCGTTCGGTCTAACACCCCGGGTGGCCGGTGTCACCCGACGAACGATCTGTCCTGTTCCGTTGATGGGCCCGGATCTTCGGACGGTTACCCGGACGACCCCGGCCGCTTACTTTCGGTGAGTCCCCACCGGAAGTCCCCACCGGAAGTCCCCGAGGAGTCCCCCATGCGTGAATCCCACGGCCGGTTCGTCCGCGCCGCGGCGCTGCTCGCCGGTTCCTGCGCCGCCCTCGCCACGCTCGCCGCGGCCCCCGCGTCGGCGAGCACCGCGCCGCTCTCCCCCGACGCGGCGCCGTCGATCATCGGCGGCAGCACGGCCCAGAACCCCGGTTACATCACCCGCTTCAACGGCCACGCCAACGGTTACACGTTCTTCTGCACCAGCACGCTGATCGGCGCGCGCTGGGTGCTGACCGCCAAGCACTGCATGTACGACAACAACGGGCAGCGGCTGTCCGACATCGACCTCTACATCGGGTCGAACAGCGCGTCCGGCGGCGTGCACGCGAAGGCGTCGTCGACCTACGTGTGGTCCGGCGGCGACCTCGCCCTGATCAAGCTGAACACCAACGGCGGCACCACGTTCGCCCCGCTCGCCAGCAGCTCCTCGGACGCCGGAGAAGGCGACTCCGCCCGTGTCTACGGCTGGGGCGCGACCCAGGCGACCGACGAGGGCAGCCACCAGTCGAACGTCCTGAAGCGCGCCGACGTCCGGATCTCCGACACCTCGGCGTCCGACAACTACGGCGGCCCGGCGATCTCGGCCTCGACGCCCAACGGCGCGGTCGCGGGCGGCGACTCCGGCGGCCCGATGATCGACGGCGGGGTCCAGGTGGGTGTCTGCTCGACCAGTGACCGGTCCAGCATCACCACCTACGGCAGCGTCGCCGCGGGCCGCGGCTGGATCCGGCAGACCAGCGGCGTCTGAGGCGGCCCGGGGTCGCCGGCCGGCGCGCGGCCGGCCGGCGGCATCCGGTCGGTGATTATCCCCCAAGGGGTTTGCGCGATCAGAGTGCATTTTCTCCCTTGATGTAACACCTTTCGGACTTCTCGCGGCATACGGGACAGCGATCACGCTCGTTCCGGTCCCCGGCGCAAGGAGTTCGTGTGATGGGTTTTCGACGCCCGCTGTTCCCGCGCAAAGCCAGCCGAGCGGTGGCGGCGGGAGTGATCGTGCCCCTGACGGTCGCGCTCGCCACCGCCGTGCCCGCCGCGGCGGCGGTCCCCACCGGCTTCACCGACACCGTGGCGATCGGCGGGCTCAGCTCGCCGACCGCCGCGGCGTTCGCCCCCGACGGGAAGGTGTTCGTCGCCGAGAAGAGCGGCCTGGTCAAGGTCTTCGACTCGCTGTCCGACAGCACCCCGGCGGTGTTCGCCGACCTGCGGACGCAGACCTAGGACTTCTGGGACCGCGGCCTGCTCGGGCTCGCCGTCGACCCGGCGTTCCCCGCTCGGCCGTACGTCTACGTCTCCTACACGCTCGACGCCCTGCCCGGCGGCACCGCCCCTCGCTGGGGTGACACGTGCCCGACGCCGCCGGGCGCGACCGACCAGGGCTGTGTCGTCACCGGCCGCGTGTCGCAGCTGACGATGGGCCCGGCCGGCACCGCCGTCAACGAGAAGCCGCTGGTCACCGGCTGGTGCCAGCAGTTCCCCAGCCATTCGATCGGCTCCCTGGCCTTCGGCCCGGACGGCGCCCTGTACGCGGGCGGCGGTGACGGCGCGAGCTTCAACTTCGCCGACTACGGTCAGGTCGGCAACCCCTGCGCCGACCCGCCGTCACCCGCCGGGACGAACCTCGCGCCGCCGTCGGCCGAGGGTGGCGCGCTGCGGTCGCAGTCCCCGCGCCGCGCGGCCGGGCAACCGGTGCTGCTCAACGGAACCCTGCTGCGCCTGAACCCCGACACCGGCGAGGGCGCGCCCGGCAACCCGTTCGCGAGCAGCGCCGACGCCAACGCGCGTCGCGTGATCGCCTACGGCGCGCGCAACCAGTTCCGCTTCGGGTTCCGCCCGGGCACCGGCGAGCTGTGGGCCGGCGACGTCGGCTGGAACACCTGGGAGGAGATCAACCGCGTCCCGGACGCCGGGGACGCCGTCGCGGAGAACTTCGGCTGGCCCTGCTTCGAAGGCACGGCCAGGCAGGCCGGCTACGACGGTGCGAACCTCGACCGGTGCGAGTCGCTGTACTCCGCGGGCGGGCAGACCGCGCCGTTCTACGCCTACAACCACAACGCGAAGGTCGTCGCGAGCGACCCGTGCCCGACCGGCGGCTCGTCGATCAGCGGGATCGCCTTCGAGTCCGGCAGCAACTACCCGGCCGAGTACGCGGGCGCGCTGTTCTTCGCGGACTCGTCGCGGGGCTGCATCTGGGCGATGCAAACGATTGCGGGCCAGCCGAGCCCCACCAAGCTGGTGCCGTTCGTGACGGGGGTCAACGCGCCGGTCCAGGTCCTGAGCGGCCCGGGCGGCGACCTGTTCTACGTCGCTCTCGGCAGCGGTGAGCTGCACCGCGTCAGCCACCCGGCGGGCACCAACCGCCCGCCGGTCGCGGTCGCCACGGCGACGCCGTCCACCGGCCCGGCGCCGCTCGCCGTCCAGTTCGACGGCACGGGTTCCACCGATCCCGACGCCGGGGATGTCTTGTCCTACGCCTGGGACCTCGACGCGGACGGCGCGTACGACGACTCGACGGGCCCGCGCCCGACGTGGACGTACACGACCGCGGCGGCGGTCGACGCGGGCTTGCGCGTGACGGACTCGCACGGCGCGTCGGCGACCGCGACGGTCCGGGTGACGGTCGGCACTCCCGCGGGCCTGGACCCGGTGCCGGTGATCGACGCGCCGGTTGCGTCGCTGACCTGGTCGGTCGGCCAGACGATCCCGTTCGCCGGCCGGGCGGTCGACGCCCAGGACGGCACCCTCCCGCCGGCGGCGCTGTCCTGGCGGCTGGCGGTCCGCCACTGCGCGGCCAACGGCACGTGCCACACGCACAACGTCCAGGACTTCGCCGGCGTGGCGTCGGGTTCGTTCGTGGCACCGGACCACGAGTACCCGTCGTACCTGCAGCTGACCTTGACGGCGACGGACTCGACGGGCCGATCGGCGTCGAAGACGGTCGAGCTGCAGCCGAAGACGGTGACGCTGAACTTCACGTCGAGCCCGAACCAGGTGCTGCTCACGGTGGGCGGCACCCAGCAGCGGACGCCGTTCTCCCGCACGGTGATCGCCGGGTCGACGAACTCGATCAGCGCGGACAGCCCGCAGAACGTCCCGCCGCTGAACCTGAAGTACGCCTTCTCGAGCTGGGCACATGGCGGGGCGCGGGCGCAGAACGTGGTGGCCCCGGCGACGACCACGACGTACAAGGCGAACTACCGGCTCTGCTGGCTGCTGCAACCCTGCTGAGTGATCCGGCGCGGTAGCACTCCGCCGGCGACGCGGGTGGTCGATCGGTTCAGCGGGTCGACGAACGCGTCGCCGCGGGGTGTGCGGCGCAGGCACACCGCTCCGCTGTGACGTAGGCGATCGTCCACGGACCGGGACTGTCCACTACGGACTGCCAGTGCCGAGTGTCTCTCGCCGGGCAGGTCCGCCGGCTGAAGCTGGACGTGCGACCCCCTGATCACCTCCGTTCCGCACCACACCACCGATCCCGGCGCTGATCAACCCTTTCGGCGATCGCCGAAAGGGGTGGTGCCCGCCGCACGGAGGATCCGATACTTCCCAGTGCCGTGCCTGCGGACCGGACTGGGAGCCCGGTCGCCGCGCCGGTGCCACACCGGGGCCGCACCGACTGGGGATCGGACCGGGCACACATCACCCTCACCCGAACCCGCTCGCGCCGCTCGGCGCCGGGCGTTCCGGGTGCGGAACTCCGCACACCTTTGGAGCCACCGTGCTCGTTGCACGACGTCGTATTCCGCTCATGGTCGCCGTGCTGGCGATCGCGGCCGGGGTGGTCGCGGCCACCCCGGCCGCCCACCACGCCGGCCCGCTCGCGGGACCACCGGGCGACGGTTCCGCCGTGGCCGCGAAGACGATCGCGAAGGCGACCGGCGAGCGGGTGGAGGTGGCGGCGAAGACCACCGAGACCTCGCAGACGTTCGCCAACCCGGACGGCAGTTTCACCCGCGAGCAGCGCGTGACGCCGGTCCGGGTGCGCCGCGGCGCGGGCTGGGTCCCGGTGGACCGGACCCTGCGGCGCGGTGCGGACGGGACGGTGGCCCCGGTGGCCGCCGCGAACCGGGTCACGTTCTCCGGCGGCGGCGACGCGCCGCTGGTCAGGTTCGTCAAGGACAGCAAGGAACTCGCGCTGCGCTGGCCCGCTCCGCTGCCCGCGCCCGCGCTGTCCGGGGATTCGGCGACCTACGCCGACGTGCTGTCCGGAGTGGACCTGCGGGTCACCGCGACGGCCGCCGGCTTCTCGCACGTCCTCGTGGTCAAGACCGCCGCGGCGGCCGGCCGGCTCACGAGAATCCCGTTCGGGCTCGAGACGCGGGGCCTTTCGGTCGAGACGGCCGGCGGCGGCGTGCTGAGAGCGACCGACCCGGCGGGCACCGTGGTGTTCCAGGCCCCGCCCGCCGAGATGTGGGACGCCGGTGCGCGGGCGGCCGACGGACGGCCGCGGCAGCGGGCCGCGTTCCCGGTCGAGGTGTCGGCGAAGCAGCTCGTGCTGGTGCCGGACCGGAAGCTGCTCACCGATCCGGCGACCCGCTTCCCGGTCGAGATCGACCCCAGCTGGGGCGCCGGGCAGAGCGGCTGGGGCCTCGCCTACGACGTGCCCGCCGACTACCGCGGCAACACCTACTGGGGCGGTGACGGCGACGGCCTGGCCAAGGTCGGCTACTCGTCGTGGGAGTCGCCGACGGTCCGGGTCCGGTCCTACTTCCAGTTCGACGTCGGCGACCTGCACGGGAGCCAGATCCTCGACGCGGAGGTCAACTTCTTCGAGGTGTGGGCGCCCTCCTGCACGGCCAAGCGCGTCGACCTCTACTACACCGAACCGACCGGGCCCGGGCTGAGCTGGAACAACCAGCCGCGCTGGAACGCGCTGGCCGGCTCGGTCGACGCGGCGCACGGCTACCCGAACTGCGGCGCGGACTGGGTCGGTTTCGGCGTCGGCGACGAGGTCGCGGACGCGACCGGGCGCGGCCTGCAGACCGCGACGTTCGGCCTGGTCTCCGGCGACGAGTCGGCGAACGCGAACGGGAACGCGTCGTGGAAGAAGTTCGACCCGAACCCGAACCTGATCGTGACCTACAACAACCGCCCGGAACCGCCGGAAGGGCTCGCCTCGGACCCGAAGGGCGGCTGTGACGGCGAGCCGGACGAGCCGTACGTCACCACCGCCACCCCGACCCTCAAGGCGACGCTCACCGACCCCGACGACGACCACCTCAGCGCCGAGTTCGTCTGGGCCAACCGCTCCGGCGCGCAGGTCGGCGCCCAGGACACCGAACGGCAGGAGTCGGGGACGGAGTTCCGGCTGCGCATTCCGGACGGCGCCTTCAAGGACGGCTCGAAGATCGCCTGGCGGGTCCGCGGCAGCGACGAGCACGGCTTCGACGGCGACTATTCGCCGTGGTGCGACATCACCGTCGACCTGTCCGCGCCCGGCAAGCCACCGATCGTGAACTCCCTGGTCTACCCGGAACGCGGGGAAGGCGGCGCACCGGGCCAGACGGCCGAATTCACCTTCGACGCCAACGGGGTCGCCGACGTCGCGGAGTTCAAGTACCGCCTCGACGGCCAGTCGGAGAAGACCGTCAAAGCCGTGAACGGCAAGGCGAGTGCGTTCGTCACGCCACCGACGCGTGATCCGTACACGCTGCACGTGACCAGTGTGGACCGGGCGGGCAACCGCGGCAGCGAAGCCAACACCAAGAACTACGATTTCCGCGTCGCCGTGCCCACTCCCCCGGACGACTACTGGCCCCTGGACGGCCGGCACCTGACGACCACCGTGCCCGACAGCCGGAACGCGGGCCACGACGGCACGTTCCCGCCCGCGAAGGCGGTCTGGACGCCCGGACGGGTCGGCGACGCGCTCCGGTTCGACGGCTCCGCCGGGTCTTCGGTCACCACCGCGGGCGGCCCGAGCGTCAACACCATCGCGAGCTTCTCGGTGAGCGCGTGGGTCCGGCTCGACGGCAACGACGGCAAGACGCGGACGGCGGTCAGCCAGGACGGCACCCGGTTCTCGCGGTTCTCGCTGGGGTACACCGGCGGGGCGGCCAGCTCCTGGGCCTTCACCATGGCCTCCGACGACAACGGCACCGCCGTGTCACGCACCGCCGCGGCCACCGGTGCGCCGCAGCTAGGTGTGTGGACCCACCTGACCGGCGTCTACAGCTCGACCGACAACCGGATGGACCTGTACGTCAACGGCGCGGCGGCCGGGACGAACACCTTCACCACGCCGCGGGCGGCCGTCGGAGCCGTCCAGATCGGCCGCGGGCAGCGGGACGGCGCCGCCGGTGATCCGTGGGTCGGCGCCGTGGACGAGGTCAAGGTCTACAACCGCGCGCTGCCGGACGTGAAGGTCGCCGAGGCCACCGAAATCGACCTCCTGGCCACCCAGCCGGCGGTCGAGGAAGCGGCCTGGCGGCTGGACGAGGGCACCGGCACCACGACCACCGACGCGTCCGGCGGCTACCGGACCGCGACCCTGCAACCGGGGGTGAGCTGGGTGCCGGGGAAGGTCGGCGCGAACGCCGTCCGCACGGACGGCACGGGTTCCGTGGTCGCGGACGGGCCCGCGGTGCGCACGGACAGCAGCTTCACGGCCACCGCCTGGGTGAACGTGGACGACACCACGACGTCCCGCGTGGCGCTGAGCCAGGACGGCGACCGCAACAGCGGCTTCAGCCTGATGTACCAGGCCGCGGCGAAGAAGTGGGTCTTCTCGATGCCGCAGTCCGGTGCCGACACCGCGACCGTGTTCACGGCGGCCGACTCCGCCCCGCCGCTTGTGCAGCGCTGGGTGCACCTGACCGGGGTGTACGACGCCTCGGTGCCCGAGATCCGGTTGTACGTCAACGGCGCGCTGACCGGACGGACCACGGTGCCCGGCGGGATCAAGGCGAACGCGGCGGGCCCGCTGCGCATCGGCCAGGCCAAGGCGAAGGCCCTGATCACCACTCCCTTCAAGGGGATCGTGGACGAGGCGCACCTCTACACCGGGGTGCGGACCGACGCCGAGGTCCGGGACGAGTACCTCAACCCGGTGACCGATCGCCGGTGGTCGGGCTCGCTGACGCGCTACGTCAGCCACAGCTCCGAGCACTTCACGGCCACCGGGCCGCCGCCGCGGGCGTACGCGCTGGAACAGCAGCTCGGCTGGCTGGCCCCGGTGGGCACGCCCGGCACCCAGCCGCTGTACGCCTGCCGGCTCGGGACCGACGAGCTGACGTCCCTCGACCCGGCGTGCGAAACCGGGACGAAACTGGGTGTTCTCGGGGCGGTCTATCCGACGGCGCCCACGGACAAGGCCGGCCGGATGCTCTACCGGTGCGGCACCGGCGGGACGGCGGACGAGCGGTTCGATTCGCCGGACCCGGGGTGTGAGGGACTCACCGTCGAGAAGCAGCTCGGATACGTGCTGAGCTACGCGCAGCTGACCCGCTACGTCAAGATCGAACGCGGGATCGACCGGCGGACCAGCACCACCACCGTGCCGGTGCCCTACCTCCGCGAGGGTCCGTTGTGGGCGGTGTCGCTGCAGGCCGTGCCGGGCACCGTGCCGTTGCTGTCCTGCGTCGAGAACGGCGACAGCTTCACGTCCCTTTCGCCTTCCTGCGAAGGGAAGACGGTCACCGGGCAGCTGGGCTGGATCTGGTCCGCCCCGCCGTCCGGAATGCAGAGCCTGCCGTTGACCCGCTGCGCGCAGCAGGGCTCGGGAGAACGTTTCGACGCGTTGACGTCCGATTGCGACGGGCAGGTCGTCGTGGACGTGCTCGGTTATGTGGTGAGCCCGTGAACTGGGGAGACATGACAAGAACCCGAAGAGATCCGAACAAGTGGCGGTCGGTGGTCGCGCTGACCACCGCGACGGTGCTGACGTGGTCGTTGGCCGTCGCGGTGCCCCCGGCCGCGGGCGCGGCGACGCGCCCGCCCGGTGACCCGGCGCCGTTGACCACCTTCAAGCCCGTGACCGGCAAGCCCGTCGCGACCAAGGCACTGGCGCCGGAACCGGACGCGGAGCGCGCGCTGCGTGCGGCCCCGAAGGTGGCGTGGCCCGCGGCGGGCACCGCCGAAGTCGCCTTCCCGGCCGCGCAGACGCAGGCCAAGCAGGCGGCGCCGGCCGAGACCCTGCCGGTGCGGCTGAGCTCGTCCACAACGGACTCGGCGAAGGCCGCCGCGCCGCAGCCGAAGGTCCGGGTCGAGGTCCTCGACCAGAAAGCCGCCGCCGCGGCGGGCACGCCGGGGATGCTGGTCCGGCTCAGCCGGGCCGACGGCGTGCGCCAGGCCGCACCGGTCACCGCGGAGCTGGACTACTCCGGGTTCCGCTCGGCGTTCGGCGGGGACTGGGCGTCCCGGCTGAAGGTCGTCGCGCTGCCGGCCTGCGCGGCCACCACCCCCGCCCGCGCGGAGTGCCGCACCCAGAAGCCGCTCGAAACGCACAACGACGTCAAGGCGGGCCGCGCGTCCGCCCCGGTGGCGGCGGAACCGGACGGCGCGGTGTTCGCGCTGGCCGCGACCGCCTCCGGCCCGACCGGCGACTATTCGGCCACCCCGCTGGCCCCGGCGGCCTCCTGGGGTGTCGGCACCCAGAGCGGGACCTTCACCTGGCAGTACCCGCTGACGGTGCCGCAGGTGCCCGGCGGGCTCGTGCCCGACCTCGCGATGTCCTACAGCTCCGGTGGTGTCGACGGCCGCGTCGTGTCGACGAACAACCAGGCCTCCTGGATCGGTGAGGGCTGGAACCTGGGCGCCGGGGCCATCTCCTGGCAGTTCAAGGCGTGCGCCGACGACGGCGTCCAGCCCAAGACCGGCGACACGTGCTGGGCCGGCAACTACGCCACCATGGCGTTCGCCGGGCACAGCGGCGAGCTGATCTTCGACGACAACGAGAAGATCTGGCGGCCGAAGAACGACGACGGCACCCGCGTCGAGTACCTGTCCGGCGCCGACAACGGCGACCGGGACGGCAACTTCTGGCGCGTCACCACCGTCGACGGCACGCAGTACTACTTCGGGTCCAAGACCGAGACGAAGTCCACCTGGACGGTCCCGGTGTTCGGCAACGACGCCGGCGAACCCTGCCACGCCGGCGACTACGCCGGTTCGTCCTGCGACCAGGCGTGGTCCTGGAACCTGGACTACGTCGTCGACCGGCACGGGAACACGATCAAGTACTTCTACGACCAGGAGCGCAACGCCTACGGGATCAACCTGGGCCAGCGCAAGGCGGAGTACACCCGCGCCGGCACGCTGCGCCGCATCGAGTACGGCACCAACGAGAAGGTGGGCGGCGCGGCACCGGCCGTGGTCGAGTTCGAGACCGCGGACCGCTGCGTCGAGGGCAAGGACTGTGCCCAGCACACCAAGGAGTCCTATGTGGACACTCCGTGGGACCAGCAGTGCGACGCCGCCACCTGCGAGAAGCTGGCGCCCGCCTTCTTCTCCTCGAAGCGGCTGGCGAAGGTGACCACCAAGCTGCTGGACAAGCCGGTGGACTCGTGGACGCTCTACCAGACCTACCCGGACCCCGGCGACAACACTTCCCCGTCGCTCTGGTTCAAGAACATCACGCACACCGGCCTGGTCGGCGGCAGTGTCGCCGAGCCGCCGGTCGTGTTCAACGGTTCGCTGGCGGCCAACCGGGTCAACAGCGCGGCGGACGGCCTGCCGCCGATGAACAAGTTCCGGATCGGCGGGGTGCGCAACGAGATCGGCGGCGCGGTCCAGGTCGACTGGGCGCCGGTGGACTGCACCCCCTCGACGCTGCCGAAGCCGGAGACGAACCAGCAGCGCTGCTTCCCCGTCCGCTGGGCGTTCCAGCAGGGGCAGCCGAAGGACGACTGGTTCCAGAAGTACGCGGTGGGCCGGATCGTGCAGCTCGACCGGGTCGGTGGCGGCCTCGCGGACGTGACCGGCTACGAGTACCTGGACGGCGCGGCCTGGCACTTCACCGACAACCCGCTCGTCCCGGCCGAACGGCAGACCTGGTCGGAGTGGCGCGGTTACGGCCGCGTTGTCGAGCGCCACGGTGATCCGGCCGCCGATCCCGGCGTCAAGGTGACCAAGAAGGAACTGCGCTACTTCCGCGGCATGAAGGGCGACAAGCTCGACGCCGGCGGCGGCGAGAAGCCCGGCGTGGTCAAGGATTCGCAGGGCGGCGTGGTCGACGACGCGGACGGGCTGGCGGGCTTCGTCCGCGAGGAGAGCACCTTCAACGGCGACACGACCACACAGGTCGGCGGCACCATCACCGATCCGCTGCGCAAGGAGACCGCGAAGCAGGGCGCTCGCGCCGCCTACCTCGTCAAGCCGGAAACCGTGCGCGGCCGCACCGTGCTGGCCGCCGGCGGCGTCCGGCGGACCGAGTCGGCCAGCACCTACACCGACGAGGGCATCCTCACCGCCACCGACGACAAGGGCGACGTCGACGACGCCGCGGACGACCAGTGCCGGACGATCACCTACGCGCGTGACGACGACAAGCAGCTGCTCACGCTGCCGAGCGAGGACAAGGTCGTCGGGGCCGCGTGCGGCACCCCCGCGGTCTTCCCGCGCGACGCGATCTCCGACACCCGCACCTACTACGACGGCGGCGACCTCGGCGCTCCGCCGACGCTGGGCAAGGCCACGGTGACCAAGGTGGCCGGGAGTTATCCCGGCGGTACCGCGAAGTTCGAGGTCGACGCCCAGGCGGGTTTCGACGGCTACGGCCGGGCGGTGACGACCACGGACGCGCTCGATCGGGTGACGAAGGTGGGCTACGAACCGGCCACCGGACCGCCGGCCAAGTCGACCCTGACCGATCCGGCCGGGAACGTCACCACCACGGTCCTCGACCGGCAGCTCGGCAAGCCCACGCAGACGCTCGACGTCAACGGCAGGCACACCGACATCGCCTACGACGCGCTCGGGCGGGTCACCGAACTGTGGCAGCCCGGCCGGTCGAAGGACGCGGGCGAATCCGGCAACGTCCTCTACGACTACACCGTCCGCACCGACGCGATCAGCTCCGTCGCCACGAGGACGTTGAAGGCCAACGAGAACTACACGACCGCGTACACCCTCTACGACGGGCTCGGCCGGGAACGCCAGACCCAGTCCGCCGCGTGGATGATGCCCGGTCAGACCGCCAGGATCGTCGCCGACAAGATCTACGACTCACGCGGTCTCGAGGTGAAGGCCAACAGCGGCTACCTGGCCACCGGTTCGGCGGGCACGGACCTGTTCGCCTCGTCGGCGGGTGACGCCGACGTGCCGTCCCAGACCGTCACCGAGTACGACGGTGCCGGGCGGGCGACCGCCTCGGTGCTGCGCAGCGCGGGCGTCGAACAGTGGCGCAGCACGACCGAATACCGCGGGGACAGCATCGCGCAGACCCCGCCGAAGGGCGGCACGGCGACGACCGCCAGGATCGACGCGCGCGGCCGCACGACCCAGCTCGGCCAGCACCTCGCGGCGACCCCGACCGGTGCCGCCGACACCACGAAGTACAGCTACACCAAGGCGGGACAACCGGAATCGGTGACCGACGCCGCGGGCAACGTCTGGAGCTACGGCTACGACGCCCGCGGCCGGACGACCTCGGCCAAGGACCCCGACAAGGGCGAGTCGACCATGACCTACGACGCCGCCGGGCAGCTGACCGGCAAGAAGGACGCCCGGCAGCAGACCGTCGCCTACAAGTACGACCTGCTGGGCCGCCGGACCGAGACCCACGCGGACTCGGCCGACGGGCCGCTGCTGGCCCAATGGACCTACGACACGGTGCCCGAGGCCGGCGGCAAGGTGATCAAGGGGCAGATCGCGTCGTCGACGCGGTACGTGGGCGGCAACGCCGTCAAGGCGGAGGTCACCGCCTACGACGCCGGCTACCGGCCGACGGCCACGACGCTGACCGTGCCGGCGTCCGAAACCGGGCTCGCGGGCACGTACAAGACGACCGCCGTGTACAACGTGGACGGCACCAAGCGCAGCGAAACGCTGCCGCGGCTCGGAACCAACCTGGCCGAGGAGACCGTCCGTTACGGCTACGACGACTACGGCATGCCCAGCACCATGGCCGGGGCGGACACCTACGTCGGCTACACCCGCTACACCCCGTTCGGGGAGAAGGAGATGGTCCGCCTCGGCACCACGGGCGCGGAGACCTGGGAGCGGCGCGGGTACGAGCTCGCGTCGCACCGGCTGGCCAGGACGGTCGTCGAGCACGCGAAGACGACCGATCTCCAGTCGGACGTCGGGTACGCCTACGAGGCCGCCGGCACGGTGAAGTCGTTGTCCACCAAGGTTCCCGGCGCCGCCGAGGACCGGCAGTGCTTCGGCAACGACTACCTCGGCCGGATCACCGACGCCTGGACGTCGACCGCGAACTGCGCCGGCGCGCCGGGCAGCGCGACCGGCGGCCCGAGCGCCTACTGGTCCACGTTCGGCTACGACCAGATCGGCAACCGCAAGTCGGACACCTCGCACGGCCTCGGCGGCGCGGCGGACGTCGTCCGCAAGTCCGAGTACCCGGCGCCCGGCGCGCCGCAGCCGCACGCGCCGAAGACGGTGACCACCACCGGCCCGGCGCCGGCGAAGGTCGACTCCTACGGCTACACGGCCACCGGCGGCACCACCGGCAGGCCCGCGCCCGCCGGGGGCACCCAGACCCTGGGGTGGGACGCGGAGGACCGGGTCGTCTCGGCGGCCGCGGGTTCGGCGGTCACGACCTACACCTACGACGCCGACGGGAACCGGCTGATCACGCGGGACGCCTCGGGCACCACGCTCACCCTGCCGGACGGCAGTGAACTCCGGTACGACGCGGCGACCAAGGCCGTCACCGGCACCCGGTCCTACTCCGCCGGGGACAGCACGGTCGCGACCCGCCGGACCGGCCAGCTCTCCGGGGTGTCCTGGATGTTCCAGGACCGCTCGGGCAGCGACACGGTGTCGGTCGGCGCGACGTCGTTCCAGGTGACCAGGCGGCTGCTCGACCCGTTCGGCCAGCCGCGTCCCGCGCAGCCGGCGGGGTGGACCGGCAACCGCGGCTTCGCCGGTGGCTCGCCGGACCCGGCGACGGGACTGACCCACCTCGGGGCCCGTGACTACGACACGAAGACCGGCAAGTTCCTTTCCGTGGACCCGATCCTGACGCTGGGGAGCCCGCAGCAGTTCAACGCCTACGCGTACGCGGACAACAACCCGGCCACCAAGTCGGACCCGACCGGCCTGATCGTGCAGAGCTGCCCGGACGGCGAATGCCCCAACGGGCACGGCGCCTACGGCGGGATCAGCGGCAAGAACCCGGCCACCAACGACCCGGTCGGTGGCGGGAAGAGCGTCTTCGACATCCCCGCGGGCGCGGCGATGCCGAGGGCGTGCCAGGGCGGCACCGACCTCCTGGGCACCGGCTCGATCGCGACCTGGTGCCGCGGGGTGGCCGCGTCGAAGGCACCGGCCTGCGACGGGAGTTTCACCTCGCTGCTCAAGGGCGAATGCGCGAAGCAGCGTGAGGAGATCAGGGCGGTCGCGGCCGCCGCGGAAACCGAGCGCGCCCGCCAGTTCGAGCTGGCGAACAAGGAGGATCACGGCGGGTTGGTGATGACCTGCGAAGCACTCACCGGTCGCGCCGCCTACGTCGCGGGTGGCTGGCAGGAATGCACGTCCGAGGCGGATCCGGGTGCTGTGCTGCACGTCGTCAAGGTCGGCGGTGGTTATGGCTCGGGCGTCTCGAACCTCCAGTCGAAGGTCTACGTGATGCACGCGAAGACCCTCGACGACGTCGCCGGCTGGGGCTGGTCCCTGGACGGCGACGCGGCCTACGGCCCGATCGGAGCGAGCGCGGGCGTCGGAGCCCACTTCGCCGGAGAAGCTCATCCCCACGTGGAAGGCGGCGTGTCCCTCGGAGGCGATCTGACCCACCTTTCGAATCTCTCCGACCTGAGGGGCTTCTTCCGCGGAGGGTGGGAGGCGGGTGCCAGCCTGAACATCGAGAAGTCCTGGGTGACCAGGTAGGAAACCGGTACCGAGAAGGCCTCCCGCGCGCCGGTCGCGCGGGAGGGCTTCTTCGTGTCGAGGCTCCTCAGGTGATCGGGAAGGTGGTGCCGATACCCATCCCCGTGATCCACTCCGGGACCGGCTCGTAGCTCGTCCACACCAGCGGCAGCCCCGCCGCCACCTGGCCGATCAGCCAGCAGCGGACCTCGTGGCCGCCCGTTCCCGCGGTGTCCTCCAGTGCTTCGTGGCCGAGTGCCGCCACCGCGTCCGCGTCGCCTGAGGACAGGCGCGACAGGAACCACCGGTCCCACTCCGCGTTCACCCGCGCCCGGGGATCCCCGCCCATTGCGCGGACTCGCGGTTCGCGGGCCGCTGCGAAGGCGTGGACGTCTGCTCGCCCGTGGATCAGCGACTCACGGCGCTCCCCCGCCACCGCCGGGTCGCGCGGGTCGTTCGACGGCAGCCAGTGCGACAGGCCACCGCTCGCCGCGATCAGGACCCGGCCCGGGAAGTCCGCCGACCGCAAGGCCGCTCCGAGTGCGTGGCCCAGGGAGACGCAGCGGCGCAAGGACGGCAGCGGCGGCGCGGCCGTGTTGACGACCAGCGGCACCAGCGGCAGCGACGTCCCGCCGGTGATCATCTCGTAGCTCTGCACGATGCCGTGGTCGACCGTCAGCGAGTACGACAGCGAGATGTCGAACCCCGCCGCGGTCAGGCCGGCGTGCAGCGGCCAGGCCAGCGACGACGCCACCGGCAGCGGACCTTCCGTGCTGCCGTAGTCGCCGAAGCCCGCCGCCTGCTCGACGCCCAGCACGAACGGCGGCATCACGTCGTAGAAGTTGCCGTGGAAGTGGTCCGGGCCGATCACGACGATCGCGTCCGGGGCGAGGTCCTCGACCGCGCGGCGGACGCGCTCGGCGTCACCGAGGAAGCGGCCGCCCGGACCGTCCACCCGCGACGGTGGCAGCAGTGTCGCGAACGGACTGTGGGACATCCCGGCGAAGCCCGCGATCTCGGCCATCAGGACGGCTCCTGCCCGGTCAGCAGCCAGGTGCGGTGGACGTCGAGGAACTCGCCGACCTTCTCCCACTGCGGCCAGTGGCCGGCGTCGTCGATGACGTGCAGCAGCGCGTCGGGCAGCCAGCCGAGCAGCAGGTCGGCCTCGTCGAGCCCGCCCGTCGGGTCGTGGCTCGTCCACAGCAGCAACGTCGGCGCGGTCACCTTCGACACCCACGCCGGGTCCCACGCGAAGTCCTTGCGCACCTGCGGGTCCTGCAGCACGAGCGTGTTGGTGATCGCGCGGACGAACCCGGGCCGGGAGTAGATCCGGCGGCGCAGGTTCACCAGCTCGTCGGTGACCATCTCCTTGTGGTGGAACAGGAATTCGACGCGCCGGCGGACGGTGGCGTCGCTCGGGTCGCGCACCGCCGCCATCGTGCTGTCGCGCATCCGCGCCATCACCTCGGGCTTGTTGGCGATGTTGCCCGGGGTGTTCAGCACGAGCCGGTTTACCCGGTCCGGGTGGTGCGCCGCGACCCAGGCGACAACCCAGCCGCCGAGCGACTCGCCGGACAGGTGCGCCCGGTCGATGCCCAGGACGTCCAAAAGGGACACGAGGTGCGCGGCGAGGACGTCGATCGTGTACGGCCGGTCCGGCAGGTCCGACCAGCCGTGGCCGACCATGTCGTAGACCGTGACGTGGAAGTCACGAGCGAGCCCGGCCAGGTCCCGCGCGTACGCCTCCAGGTGCCCGCCGGTCCCGTGCAGCAGCACGAGTTCCGGCCCGGTCCCGGCCTGCAGCACCCGCGTCCGCACGACCCCGCCGTCCAGCGGGACGTCGACGTAGCGCAGGGTGTGTTCGAGTTCGCCCAGCTCGCCCCAGATGCCGGCGTGCTCGGGGATCGGCGGCCCGGACGGTTCGACGCGGGTTTCGTCCACTGTGGTCACTTGTCCTCCGCCTTCCGGGCTTCTTCCATGGTGGCCGGGCCCGCGCTCTCCCGGCGGCCCAGGCCGAACAGGCCGAGCAGCCTCGAGTTCTCGATGGTCAGGAACTCGACCGGGTGCTCGGCCGAGTCGTTGTGGTGCCGGTGCCAGGTCCACGGCGGGGTGTAGACGAACGAGCCCGTCGTCCAGCTGACGACCTCGTCCTCGATCTCGCTGTGGCCGTCACCGGCGAGCACGAAGTGCACGGTCTCGTGGTGGTGGCGCTGCATGTCCGAGCTCTCGCCGGCCGGGATGACCTGCCGGAACAGCTCGAACGTCGTGGTCGGCAGGGTGCCGGCGACGCGCAGCGACGTCGGGTTCGGCACCGCGCCCGGCGGGATCTCGACGAGGTCCTCGTCGTGCACGACCAGCGGGCGCTGCCCGCCGGGGCGCACGACGTGGGCGATGCTCGCGAGGAAGTCGCTCATCGCGAACTCGGGTCCGGACGTGGACATGGGTCTCCTCCCCTTGCTGACGACCACTCAGGCCGGGCATTCCGTGCGGCCGCCGTCGACCGTCAGCACACTTCCGTTGACGTACCCCGCTTCCGCCGACGCCAGGAACGCCACCGCGGCGGCGATCTCGCCGGGCGCGGCGGCCCGTCCGGCCGGGATGTCGGCGAGGTCCTGGGCCATCGCGGTGGCGACGTCGATGCCCGCGGCGTCGGCCCGCCCGCGCACCACCTCGAGGCGGCGCGGCGTGAGGGTCGCGCCGATCGCGACGCAGTTGACCGTGACACCCCGGTCGGCGTGTTCGCGGGCCGCGAGTTTCACCGCGGACGTCGTCGCCGACCGCAGGACCGTCGACGCGGCGAGCGCGGGCTGCGGCTGCCGCACCGCCGTCGACGTCGTGACGACGACCCGGCCGAAGCCGCGCTCGGCCATCGTGGGCAGCGCGGCCCGCATCAGCGCGAGGGGGCCGAGGAGCAGCAGGTCCAGGTCGTGGTGCCACTGCTCGGCGGGGATGTCGAAGACACCGCCGGGCGCCGGGCCGCCGGTGTTGGCCACGACGACGTCGAGCGAGCCGTACTGCTCACGCACCCGCGTCACGGCCTCGGCCGCGGCGGCGGGCACGGCCAGGTCGCAGACGCGGTAGCCGACGCCGTCGCCGAGCGCCGAAGCCGTCTCGGCCAGGGTTTCTTCGGTCCGGCCGGCGAGCACGACCCGGTGCCCGGTGGCGAGCAACGCGGCCGCGACGGCGGCGCCGATCCCGCCGGCGCCACCGCCGACGAACGCGACCCGGGGACTGGGGTGCTGGTTGGTCTCCATGATGTGTCCTACATTCGGTCCATGAGCGAGACCGGCCAAGGATGAGTCCCACTGCCCGGGACTCCCGATCGGCTGACGACGGGTCGGCGTCGGGCGCGCTCGAACGCGCGGCCGCCATCCTGGACGCTTTCGACGCGACGCACCGCGAGCTGCCGCTGGCCCGGCTGGTCGAGCGTTCGGGGCTGCCGCGCTCGACCGTGCACCGCACGGCGGCCCGGATGATCGAGCTGGGCTGGCTCGACAAGCCCGGGGACAAGTACCGGATCGGCACCCGGCTGTTCGAGCTGGCCGGCCTGGTCCCGGTGCGCCACGAGCTGCGCGAGGCGGTGCTGCCCTACCTGCAGGACCTGTACGCGGCGGCCCGGACCACGGTGCAGCTCGGCGTGCTCGACGGCGTCGACGTGCTGGTCGTCGAGAAGATCACCGGGCACCGGCCGCTGCCGATGCTCTCCCTGGTGGGCGGCCTGATCCCGGCGCACTGCTCCGGCCTGGGCCGGGCGATCCTGGCCTGGTCGGACGCGGCGACCGTCGACGCGGTGGTGGCGGCCGGGCTCACCCGGCGCACCCCCCGCACGATCACCAACCCCGAGGCGCTGGCGCGAGAGCTGGCCACCGTGCACGAGCAGGGCTGGGCCTACGACCGGGAAGAGGGCAACGCCGGCATCAGCTGCGTGGCCGCGCCGATCTTCGACTTCACCGGGAACGTCACGGCCGCGCTGTCGGTCACCGGGCCGAGCGCCGCCGTGCTGCCGGACCGGATCGGGCCCGCCGTCCGGATGGCGGCCGCGGCGGCCAGCCGGGCGTACGCGGCCCGCCGATGGGCGGTGCCGCGGCCCCAGCCCGAGCTGCCGTCCCAGTGACCAGGACTCCCGGTTGGCTCGCCGCGCCGACCTGTTCCACGCTGTGGCCCACGCCGCGCCGGAGCTGCCCGGCACCGGCGCCGGAGGAGGAGAACCAGGCATGCACGTCGCGATCATCGGGGCCGGGCTCGCCGGGCTCACCACGGCCAAGGTGCTGCTGCAGGCGGGCCACGACGTCGCGGTCTTCGACAAGACCCCCGACGTCGGCGGGGTGTGGAGCCGGACCCGCCGCTACCCCGGCCTCACCACGCAGAGCCCCAAGGCCCAGTACTCGTTCTCGGACTTCCCGATGCCGAAGGACTTCCCGGAATGGCCCGGCGGTGCCCAGATCCAGCAGTACCTCGCGGCCTACGCCGACGTCTACGACGTCACCCCGCACCTGCGGCTCGGGACCACGGTGGAGTCCGTCGTCCCCGACGGCGCCCGCTGGGTGGTGACCACGACCTCCGGCGACCCGGAGACGTTCGACCGGGTCGTCGTCGCCAACGGCGTGTTCTGCGAACCGGCGGTCCCGGACTTCCCGGGGCGCGCGGAGTTCGAGGCCGCCGGTGGCCGGGTCCTGGCCGGCAGCGAGTTCACCGACGTCGAAGAGGCACGCGGGAAGCACGCACTGGTCGTCGGCTACGGGAAGTCGGCCTGCGACGTGACCGTGGCGATCAGCGACGTCGCCGAGACGACCGACGTCATCGCCCGGCAGCTGCTGTGGAAGGTGCCGCGCAAGATCGCCGGGTTCCTCAACTTCAAGATGCTGCTGCTGACCCGGATGGGCGAGGCGCTGTTCCGCTACCGGTGGCTGCGCGGGTTCGAGAAGTTCCTGCACGGCCCGGGAAACCGGCTGCGCGCGTCGATGTTGAACTCCGTCGGCTCGGTGTCGGTGCGGCAGTTCCGGTTGCGGCAGCACGATCTCCTGCCGCCGGGGAAGATGGAGGACATCGTCAAGGGCGCGATCGGCCTGGCCACCGAAGGCTTCTTCGAAGGCGTGGCCGACGGCTCGATCCGCGTCCGCCGCGACCAGGTGATCACCCGGCTCTACGGCGGCGACCGGCCGGGCGCCGAATTGGCCGACGGCACGGTGCTGCCCGCCGACCTGGTCGTCTGCGCGACCGGCTTCATCCAGGGCGTGCCGTTCCTGGACGAGACCGTGCGGAAGCAGCTGTTCGACGAACGCGGGAACTTCCTGCTGTACCGCCAGATCCAGCCGCTGCGCGCGCCGGGGCTGTACTTCAACGGCTACAACTCGTCGTTCTTCAGCCCGCTCAACGCCGAGATGGCGGCGCTGTGGATCGCGGCCGACCTGGCCGGCGCGCTCGCGCTGCCGGACGTCGAGACGCGGCACGCGGACGTCGTCGGGCAGCTCGCGTTCCTCGACGTCGCGACCGGGGCGCACCACTGCCGCGGCACGAAGATCATCCCGTTCTCCATCCACAACGTCGACGAGGTGCTCGGCGACCTCGGCCTGCAGATCCCCCGCTTCACCCGGGCGACGCACTGGCTGAACCCGGTTTCCCCGGCGGCGTACCGGAAACTGACACCCGAGCTGCTCGCCCGGCTGGCGAAGACCACCCCCGAACCCGCGGCTCTCTAGGAGGAGTTCATGGACACCGCACCGAAGACCGGCCACCACGTCATCCACCCGGGTGACGGCACGAACCTCGGCGCGATCGGGCTGGGCATCCACGCCCGGCTCACCGGCGCCGACACGAACGGCGCGTACTCGCTGTTCGAGTACGTCGTGCCGCCGGGCCTCGGCGGGCCGCCGACCCACGTCCACAGCCGGGAGGACGAGCTGTTCACCTGCGTCCAGGGGCAGGTCGAGGTCGAACTGGACGGCGAGCGGCACGTCCTCGGCCAGGGCGACTCGCTGCTGATGCCGCGCGGGGTGCCGCACGTGTTCCGCAACCCGTTCGACGAAGAGACCCGGATCGTCGCGGTGGTCTCTCCGCCGGGGCTGGAGAACTACTACAAGGAGCTGAGCGAGTTGCCGCCCGGGCGCGACATGAAGCTGGTGGCGCAGGTGATGACCCGCTACGGCCTTTCGCTGCGGAAATGACCGGCCACGAGGAGATGGTCCGCGCGATGTGCGCGGCGGTCGACGCGGGTGACGCCGAGGCGTTCGGCTCGTGGTTCGCCGACGACGCGACGTACACCTTCGGCAACGACGAAACGCTCGCCGGCCGCGACGCGATCATCGCGGCCACGGCCGGCGCCGCGGGCGCGCTGCCCTGGGTCCGGCACACCGTGGACCAGGTGGCCGTGGCCGGCGATCAGCTGTTCTGCCGCTTCACGATCGAAACGGAGTCGCCGGCGGGCAAGCCGGTCGCCCTGCCGTGCGTCACGGTCATCTGGCTGGACGGCCCGCTGATCGTCGACTACCGCGTCCACATGGACATCTCACCGGCGTTCACCTGAGCCACCCTCGCCCGGCAGTGATCTGGGTCACTTCCGCTCCCGATCCCGGAACCCGTTCCCGGGAGCGGAGAACAGCAGATGACACTGGCCGGAGCGAGAGGCAGGCGATGACCCCCGAGAGCAGTGAAGCCGACGACGACGCGAGCGTGATCGCGCGGTCGCGGGACGAGCCGGGCCTGTTCGCGGTCATCTTCGACCGCCACGCCCGGCACATCCACCGCTACCTGGCCCGGCGCCTGGGTCCGACGGCCGCGGACGACGCGCTCTCGGACACGTTCCTCATCGCGTTCGACAAGCGGGCGAAGTTCGACCTGTCCCGGCCGGACGCCCGGCCCTGGCTCTACGGCATCGCGACGAACCTCGTTTCGCGGCACCGGCGGACGGAAGTGCGCGAGCTGAAACTCCGGATGGCCCTCGGGCCGCCCGCCGCGGAAGACGGCCACGCCCAACGGGTCGCCGACCGGGTGACCGCGCAGGCCCGGGCCGCGGAGCTCGACCGGGCGCTGGCCGCGCTGCGCCCCCGTGAGCGGGACGTCCTGCTGCTCGTCGCCGCCGAAGGGCTGGGCTACCAGGAGGTCGCCGAAGCCCTGGCCATCCCCGTCGGGACCGTGAAGTCGCGGCTCAACCGCGCCCGCGCCCACCTCCGCGCCGAACTCGGCGCGGACGACTTCGTGAAGGAGACCTCGGACCATGGATGAGCTCGAGCTGATCCGCGAGCGCGCGGAGACCGTCGGCTTCGCGACGGCGGACGACCTCGCCGCGGCCCGGGCCCGCTTCCTGGCCGCGACCCGGACCGGCCCCCGCCGCTCCCGGCGCTGGTTCTGGGCCGCCGGCGCCACGACGATCGGCCTGGCCGCGGCGATCACCGCCGTCGTCACCCTGGCCCCGGCCGACCGGATCGGGGTGGGCGCCGGCGTCGCCAACGCCGATCCGGTGAAGGTGCTGACCGAAGCGGCCGGCGCGGCGCTCACGGAACCGGCCACCGCGCCGCGCCCGGACCAGTTCCTCTACGTGAAGACGGCGCTTCCGGAGCACCAGACACGCGAGGTCTGGCTCTCGGTGGACGGCACCCGCGACGGCTTGATCGGCGACACGAAGTCCGCCGGCTGCCGGGACGGCAAGGCGCCCGTCTACGGCGCGAACGACCCGGCGAAGGAGGGCACCCTGGAGGACTGCGTGCCCTACCCCGCCTACCGGGCGGACCTGCCGACGACGGGCGACGCCATGCTCGCCTACCTCGAAGCCCACCACAGCGGCGAAAAGGGCGACACGAACGCGATCGGCAAGGACGTGATCGACCTGGCCTACGAGCAGGCCCTCTCGCCCGCGTCCTACGCGGCGCTGTTCGAGGCGGCGGCGAAGGTGCCGGGCCTCCAGGCCGTAGACCACGTCACCGACGGCGCCGGACGCCCCGGGGTCGGCATCACCTGGCCGGTTTCCCCCGGCTCGTCGCCGGACGCGAAGCCGGAGGTGCTCGTCTTCGACACCACCACGCACCGGTTCCTGGGCACGGACACCACCGCGGTGATGGCGAAGACCTTCGTCGACCAGGCCGGGCAGCGCCCCTGACCCACAGAGTTCCGGCTCCCGGCCCACGCGCCCAAGGTGGCCTTGGGGCGTTCGGGTCCGTTCGGTCAGTCGAGACCGGTGCGGCCCTCGGCCCAGTAGGCCTTGCCCGTCACCGTCCCGGGCGCGTGTGGCCAGGTCCGGCTGTCGCGCCGGACCGCGTGGACCGTCGCCGCGTCGCCGGTGACCACGAGGCGGCCGGGCCCGGCCGTGCGGGCCCGGCTCAGCAATTCGGCGCGGTCGGCGGTCTTCCCGACCACCTGCGCGTCGATGCCCAGACCGGCCAGGACTTCGGTCAGCCCGGCCGGGTCGCGTGCCTCGAAGACGTGCGTCACGTCGCCGGTGACGGTCCGCAGCGCGCAGGCGAGCGCCACGCTGGACTCGTCCCCGACGAAGACCACGGAGCCGTGGGGGGCACTCAGGTCGAGCGACCGGCGCGGCCCGAACACCTCGCACGTGTCGCCCGCCGCGACCTGCCGCAGCCACCGCGCCGCCGGGCCGTCGCCGTGGGTGAAGCCGAGCAGCTCGGTCACCCCGCGCTCGGCGTCCCAGCTGATCGGGGTGTACGTGCGCAGGCCCAACGTGCCCCGCCGCGGCCGGAACTGCAGCTTCGCGCCCGGTACCCAGGTGGCCTTCCGGAAGGCCTCGGCCGCCAGCTCCACGCGCACGAAATCGGCCGGCAACCGGCTCACCCCGGTGACCCGGGCGGTGTCCAGCATCATGCCGCCGGCGAGATCGGCGAGGCGTTCGAGTGCGGTCATCGTGCTCCTTTTCGACGTCCCCATGGACATCTCACGAACTCCGGACAGGCTCGGGTACCGCTTAACGAACGGGTATTGCGGCACTACGGCGACAGTCCTAGCGTGAGCGCCGACCGTTGATCGGACTGGGGGTCCCATGCCACGTAGTCGTAGATTCATCATGCCCATCGGAGCGGTGCTGGCCGCCGGAATGCTGGTCGCGCCACCCGCTGACGCGGCGGCGGGGCCGGCCACCCTGCCCGCGAGCCAGTACACGCTCACGGCCGATTACCACCAGTTCGACGCCGTCGGCACGGCGCTCGTCTCGACGCTGGGCACCGCGGCCGTCCACACCGTGATGGACAACGCGAACCACGACCGGGTCGCGCTTCCGTCGTCGTTCGCTCCCGCCGGCCTGTCCACCGGGTTCCGGTTCGACAGCACCGACAACTCCGACTGCGCGAACTACCCGCAGGGCATCACGACCAGCCGCGACGCGGTCGGCACGGCAGACAGCGGCAACTACGACGGCCACCAGCTGGTGGCCGTCAGCTGGTACACCAAGGCCTCGTGCACCGGCGCGCAGGAGCGCAGCCGGATCACGCTCGTCGACTGGGACGCCACCTATCCCAACAAGTACCGCAAGATCCTGCTGGTGCAGCCCACCGGAACCGCGTCGGCGCCGGACTTCCAGGACATCCCGATCCACGCGGGCGGCGTTTCCTGGTACGGCGACTACCTGTACGTCGCCGACACCGGGCACGGCATGCGCGTGTTCGACATGCGCAAGATCCTCAAGACGAACACCGGCGGCACCGCCGACCAGATCGGCCACCAGAGCGGCAGCACCTACTACGCGCACAACTACGCCTACGTCCTGCCGCAGGTCGGCACGATCACGGCGAACACCACCTCCGGCACCAACCTCGCCTGGTCGTCGATCTCGCTGGACCGGGTGAGCAAGTCGATCGTGATGGCCGAGTACACCTGCTCCTCCGGCTGCACCGACTACCCCAACCGTGCCCCGCGCGCGGTCCGCTTCCCGTTCGCCTCGGGCGCGACGACGTTCGCCGCGACGACGACCGCGAGCCAGGCGCTGCAGCTGCCCTGGTACAAGCTCAACGGCGTCGCCTCGCACAACGGGCGCTGGTGGTTCAACTCGTCCGGGGACAAGAAGCTCTACTACTGGGCCGCGGCGACCGGCTCGGCCACGCACACCTGGGTCGGCAGCGGCGAGAGCCTCTCGTACTGGGAGGACTCCACCAACGCAGACCTGCTGTGGAGCCTGCAGGAAGGCGCCGGCAGCCGGAACGTCTTCGCCGTCACGCAGGCCACCTACGGCGCCTGACCCGAGCACGTAAGCTGGGCGAAACGGACACGCTCGGCGGAGGTGCAGGTGACGAGGCTCAAGCAGCTGCTCGTCGTCCTGCTGATCCTCCTCGGCACGGCGACCGGCGCGACCTCCTGGGACGCGCCGGTCGCCGCCGCCGGGCCGTCGGCGTCCACTCAGGACACCCTGTCCGAGCGGCACGCCGTCCTGCGGGTCGCGGCGACCGCGCCGCACCTGTCCGCGCCGGCGCCGCACACCTGGTGGGCGGTCCACCCGCCTTCTCTCGAAGCGTCCTCGCCGGACCGGACCGGCCGCGTCCTGGACGCGCCCGGCACCCGATCGGCCGTCTCCCTCCCCACCGCGCAGTCCCCTCGGGCCCCGCCCGCCCGGTGAACCGGATTTCCCTGTTCACCACGCTTCAGTGAGGACTGCGTTGTGCCCCTTGTCGTGCCCTTTGCCGTGCTCGTCCTGCTGGCCGCCACGGTCGTGACCGCGCTCGGCCTGCTCGTGAAGATGCTCCGGAACGACGAACCGCTGCTGGGCGGGTTCGCGCTCTGCCTGCTGGTCGGCCCGGGAGCGGTGCTGGCGTTCCTGCACCTGGCCCTGGACGGCTGACCGCCGGCACCGGCCGGCGCCACCCCGGCGCCGGGCGGTGCCGGGGTGGTGGGATGGCCGGCCCGCCTATGCTCATCGGGTGGAAACCGCACTGATCCTCGGCGTTTCGGGTGTAGGCCTGCTGATCTTGCTCCTGCTCACGACGTTCGTGCTGCTCGGCCGCAAAGCTCGTCGCGGCCGCAAGTCCGGGAAGTACACCTACCGCGCCAAGCCGAACGGGACGTACGACAACTCGTCGAGCACCCCGCACTGACGGGATCGAGAGCGGCCGGACCGGCTTCACCCGCCGTGGACCGTCAACTCCACGCCCTCGGCCAGGCGGTACGGCCGGGTGTCCACAATGGCCCCGAGCCACCGCCGCAACCGGGAGACCTCCGCGCGAACGGTCACCAGGTGCCCGGCGTCGCCGTAGAGCGCGCGGCTCAGCGCCTCCGCCGAAAGCCCCGCCGGGCCGGCCGCCCTCAGGCACCCCAGGATCTCCGCGTGCCGCGGGGTCACCGGACGGCACCAGCCCATGTCGCCCGAACGCATCCGCAGCACCGGCGCGCCCGCGAGGTCGAGGTCCAGCCACACCCGGCGCTCGGTGTCGGCCGGGCGCACGAGCCAGCCGTCCGCCAGCCGCTCGGGCAGGCACGCGCCCAGGCCGGGCACCGCCAGCACCTGGCCCTCCGCGGGCGCGGCGATCCGCTCGCCGGGCGCGATGCCCGCGGCGTGGGCGACCCAGCCGTCGTCGTCCACCAGCAGTGCCGGGCCCGACGCCGCGGCCAGCACCGGTTCCGCCGTGCGCCGCAGCCGGTCGAGGCGTTGCTGGTGGTGGCGCCACAGCTCGGACTCGGCCAGCCGGCGGCCGGTCTCCACCAGGGCCCCGATCGCCGGGTGCAGGGTCAGGGCCGGGCCGCTGACGTCGATCACGCCGAGCAGCTCGCCCGTGCGCGGGTCGTGCACCGGCGAGGCCGTGCAGTACCACGGGTGCTGGTTCTGCTCGAAGTGCTCGCCCGCGAGCAGTTCCACCGGGGCGGCCTCGGCGAGCGCGGTACCGATCGCGTTGGTGCCGACGCGGGCCTCCCGCCAGTCGGCGCCCTCGGCGAACCCGAGGGTGTCGGCCTGACGCCGGATGCGGGGCGATCCCTCGCGCCACAGGATGACGCCCTCGGCGTCGGTCACCACCAGGAGCATGTTCGCCGGGTCGAGCACCTGGCCGAGGCCGTCGACGACGTGCCGCAAGGGCGAGGCGCGCCGGCGCCGCGCGACCTCGTCGAGCGGGACCGAGTCGCGGGTGTTGATGCCGTCGGCGGCGAGCCCCAGGCTCAGCGCGCGCGACCACGACCGGGACACCAGCGGCCGCGGCCGGACGCGCGGGCGGCCGCCGCCGATCACGGCCTCGTGCATCCGGACCAGGTCACGCGCGTGCGCCGGCAGGCTGGCACCGGGCGGTAGGGAGCTGTGCACGCCCATGGGCCACCTCCGCACCGTCGCGTCGGTCCACCAGCGTAGATCCGGTCGCCGGGTACGCCAAGGCCGTGCAATGCGGTGCAACCCTTGCCGCGACGGTTCACCCGGGCGTGTGATCGGGGTCATAGCCGACGCTTGGGAGCGCACATGACACAGACGGTGGATCGGACGGCCGCGACGGACACGCCGCAGGCCCGGGTGGACGCCTGGCTGAACCGGTTCGAGACGGCCCTGGCGGCCCGCGACGTCGAAGCCGCCGCCGCGCTCTTCGCCGTCGACAGTTATTGGCGTGACCTGGTCTCCTTCACCTGGACGATCAAGACGGTCGAAGGCCGCGACGGCGTCTCGGGACTCCTGGAAGCCACCCTCGACCGGATCGACCCGTCCGGGTTCCGCACGACCGAGCCGCCGACCGAGGCCGACGGCGTCACCGACGCGTGGCTCGAGTTCGAGACCGCGGCCGGTCGCGCCAAGGGCCACCTGCGGCTGACGGACGAAGGCGCGTGGACGCTGCTGACCAGCCTGCGCGAGCTCAAGGGCTTCGAAGAGCGGCAACGCGACCGTCGCTCGAAGGGCGTCGAACACGGCGTGGTCCGCGGCCGGACGTCCTGGGCCGAGAAGCGGGCCGAGGAGGACGCGCGTCTCGGTTACGAGCAGCAGCCGTACGTCGTGGTCATCGGCGGCGGCCAGGGCGGCATCGCGCTCGGCGCGCGGCTGCGCCAGCTCGACGTCCCGGCGCTGGTCCTGGAGCGCAACGCGCGGGCCGGTGACTCGTGGCGCAAGCGGTACAAGAACCTCTGCCTGCACGACCCCGTCTGGTACGACCACCTCCCCTACCTGCCGTTCCCGGAGAACTGGCCGGTCTTCGCGCCGAAGGACAAGATCGCCGACTGGCTGGAGATGTACACGCGGCTGATGGAGGTGCCGTACTGGACGAGCACCGAGGTGACGTCGGCGAAGTGGGACGCCGACGCGCAGCAGTGGCGGGTGAGGGTCGTCCGTGACGGCGAAGAACTGGTGCTGACGCCGCGGCACGTCGTGTTCGCGACCGGGATGTCCGGCAAGGCGAACGTCCCGTCGTTCCCGGGGATGGACGACTTCGCCGGCGATCAGCACCACTCGTCGCAGCACCCCGGCCCGGACGCCTACGCCGGCAAGAAGGCGGTCGTCGTCGGGTCCAACAACTCCGCGCACGACATCTGCGCGGCGCTGTGGGAGCACGGCGCCGACGTCACGATGATCCAGCGCTCCTCGACCCACATCGTGAAGTCGGATTCGCTGATGGACCTGGGCCTCGGCGACCTGTACTCGGAACGCGCGGTGGCCGCGGGGGTCACCACCGACAAGGCGGACATGATCTTCGCGTCCATCCCGTACCGGATCATGCACGAGTTCCAGATCCCGGTGTACGACGCGATCCGCGAGCGCGACCAGGACTTCTACGAGCGCCTCGAAAAGGCCGGCTTCCGGCACGACTGGGGTGACGACGGGTCCGGCCTGTTCATGAAGTACCTGCGGCGCGGCTCCGGCTACTACATCGACGTCGGCGCGGCCGAGCTGGTCGCCGACGGGAAGATCAAGCTGGCCCACGGCCAGGTCGACCACCTGACGCGCGACGCGGTGGTGCTGGAGGACGGCACCGAACTGGCGGCCGACCTGGTCGTCTACGCCACCGGCTACGGCTCGATGAACGGCTGGGTCGCCGACCTGGTCGGCCAGGAGACCGCGGACCGCGTCGGCAAGTGCTGGGGCCTGGGTTCGGCGACGACCAAGGACCCCGGGCCGTGGGAGGGCGAGCAGCGCAACATGTGGAAGCCCACCCAGCAGGAGGGCCTGTGGTTCCACGGCGGGAACCTGCACCAGTCGCGGCACTACTCGCTCTACCTCGCGCTGCAGCTCAAGGCGCGGTTCGAGGGGATCCCGACGCCGGTGTACGGCCTGCAGGAGGTGCACCACAAGGCGTGAACCGTCCGGGCGTCCCCGACGTGTTCGCGGTGTGAGGTCACGCACCGCGGAAGACGCCGAGATCACGCAGTGGGCCCAGCTCGCCGGCCGCGGCGACCGCCAGGCCCTCGAGGAGTTCCTGCGGGCCACCCAGCCGCACGTCCGGCGGTTCATCGCGAGCCTGAGCGACGTCCAGACCGCGGACGACCTGACGCAGGAGACGTACCTGCGCGCGCTGGGAGGTCTCAGCCGGTTCCGGGCCGAAGCGTCGGCCCGGACCTGGTTGTTCACGATCGCCCGGCGGGTGGTGGCCGACCACATCCGCGGCCTGCGGGTCCGCCCGCGTCAGGCCGCGCTGGACGACTGGCAGTCCGTGGCGGAAGGCGTCACCCCCGCCGTGTTCGAGGAGCGGGTCGTGCTCGGTCACCTGATCGACGCGCTCGAGCCGGACCGGCGGGACGCCTTCGTGCTCACCCAGACCCTCGGACTGTCCTATGTGGACGCCGCCGCGGCGTGCGGCTGCCCGGTCGGCACGATCCGGTCCCGGGTGGCCCGCGCCCGCGACGACCTCACCGCGGCGATGCGGGAAACCCCCGCCCGGTGCGCCTGAAATGGCCGGATGACCCCACTGGCCGGACGTCTCGTCACCGGGACGCTCGGCTACGACGGGGGCCGGCCGGTCACGGCGTACGTTCCCCCGGCGCCGCCCCGGTTCGTCATGTTCGCCGGGGACGGCCCGTCGATCGCCCTCGGGCTGCGCCATCCCGGCGTCTACGGCACGGTCTTCGGCGCGTCCCCGGGCGGCGGGTACCGGCCACCCGCGGTACTGCCGAAGCCGCTCCCGCGCGCGTAGAAGAGTTCCCGCTGATGGTGGCGTGGGCCCTCGCGCTTCGGCTCAGGACCAGCCGGCCATCGCCAGGAGCAGGCCGCCCATCCCGACGCTCGTGAGGATCCGGCACGCGCCCAGCAGCCGCGGTGACCGGTTCCGCTGCGCCGGGCCCTCGGCGACGGCCACCGCGGGCGCGACGACCAGCCGCGCGCCGAGGCGGACCGTGTGCGCCGCGAAGTACCCGGCCAGCACCCACGCGATGATCGGCACCGCGAGGCCCGTCCCGGCCCCCGCCGCGGTGGTCATGCCGGGCATGGTGGTCATTTCGTGCATCCCCGCCATGTCCATCCCGCCCATGTCCATGCCGGCCATGTCGTGGGCGGGCGGGATGCCGAACATCGGCGGCAGCCCGGGCATCGCGACGACCATGTACAGCATCGCCGCGCCGCCGACGACGTGGTGCAGCTCCCCCGCCGGGGCCCGCCGGCGCAGGATGCGCACAGCGAACCACCCGGTGACGCCGGCGAACAGGGCGATCCACACCGGCGCGGGCAGCGGGTCCATCGCCGGCTGGACCATGACGGCCATCCCGGCGCACAGCACGAGGTGCGACGCGTGGGCCGGACCGGCACCCCAGCCGGCCGCGGGCCCGTCACGACGGGAGAGCACCCACCGCCCGGCGTAGTACGCCGCGAGCAGGAGGAACCCGACACCGAGGGCCACGCGCAGCGCGAACGAGCCGGTCATCGCACCACCTTTCCGAGGAGATCCGCGCATTGGTCGGACGGACGGGGCGAAAAGTTCCCGGCGATCGCGCGGCCCGGGGGTAACGTGGCCCACCCAGCTGGTTACGGTGGGTGGGACTTCTCAACCGCGAGCAGGAGGCGCCGGGAAATGCCGTCGAACGATGTGGACCCGTTGAACGCCCCGGTCGGCGTCGATCCGGATCGGGCCAGCGTCGCGCGCGTCTACAACTACCTGCTCGGCGGCAAGGACAACTACGAGATCGACCGCAAGACCGCGGACCAGCTGGCGGCGTCGATGCCGGACGTCGTCGAGGTGGCCCGCGAGAACCGGCTGTTCCTCGTCCGGGCGATCCGGTTCCTGGCCCACCAGACCGGGATCACGCAGTTCCTCGACTGCGGCTCCGGGCTGCCGACCGCGGAGAACGTCCACCAGGTCGCCCAGCGGTTCGACCGCCTGTCCAAGGTCGTCTACGTCGACAACGACCCGGTGGTCACCGCGCACGGCCGGGCGCTACTCGAGGACAACGAGCTGACCCGCTACGTCGAAGGCGACATCTTCGACCCGCGCAGCATCCTCGACCACGAGACGGTGCGCAGCCACCTCGACTGGACTCGGCCGATCGTGTTGTCGCAGGTCGCGACGCTGCACCACCACAAAGGCGACCGTCACGCGCCGGCCGAGGTCATGCGGGCCTACATCGACGCGCTGCCGCCGGGGTCGCACGTGCTCATCTCGCACCTGCTCGACCCGCAGGAACCCGCGGACAGCGACGCGGCGCACCAGCTTTCGGACGTCGTCGCCCGCGGCTCGCTCGGCGGCGCGACCTGGCGCACCCACGACGAGATCGCCGAACTGTTCGACGGCCTCGAGCTGATCGACCCGGGCATCGTGCCGCTCTACCAGTGGTGGCCCGACGGCCCGCGCCTCAAGCCGGTGACGGTCGCGCACCGCATCATCGCCGGCGGCCTCGCCCGCAAGCCCTGATCAGGGTTTTGCCCACGCCGAGCGCCGGTGGAGGCGGAAGCCCGCCCGGCCGAGGTTCGCGGCGCTGACCGACCCCGCACCGGCCGTCGCGACGGCCAGTGCGCAGCCCGCGCCGGCCGCCACCCGCAGCCGGTGCCGCAGCAGCCGCGTCTGGGCGCCCCGCCCCCGGCACTCGGGCAGGGTCGACGCGCCGCCCAGCACGGCGACGCCGTCGTGGACGGTCATCCCCGCGGCGGCGATCGGCGTCCGGCCCTCGACCAGCACAAACCGCCGCATCTGCGGCATCCGGTGCTCCGCGGCGACAAACGCGGCGACCGGCCCGGCCACCTCGTAGCCGGCCAGCAGGACGTCCACGAAACTCCCGGCGTCGGCGTCCGTGACCTCGGGATCGGCCGCGGGCGGTTCCCCCAGCCGGCGCACGGCCATGACGCGCTCCCCCGCCGGCACCAGCCCTTCGGGCACCTCACTGCCGGTCGTGAGCACGGTGGGGTCCCAGCCGGTCAGCAGCCCGTCGAGCGCAGGCAACGTCGCCGGCGTCACCCCGGAGACCGTCGACAGGAACCTCAGCGCGGGGTCGGTGGCCAGCACGGCCAGCAGCCCGCCGTGTTCCCACACCCGGAACCGCCCCGGCAGCCCGGCCGCGGTCGCCGCGGCGCAGGCCAGCCCCATCCGGCGGTGCAGCGCCCGCTCCGCGTCCCTCACCTCAGCCGACACCGCTCCAGCATGCCGGACCAGGCGATCGTTTGACCCGGCCCGCTCGTGGGCAGTGATCACGCGGGGAAGTTTGTACGCGAAAGCCGGTGGTGTGCAGGTGGACAACTCGAAACGGCCGGTCACGGACGCGACCGCCGCCGAACCGGGAGACGCGGCCACGAGCGCCGAAGCCGACGGCGACGAACTGGCGGACGCGCTCGCCGACCTGCACCGCCGGATCACCCGCCACGAACACGCGGTGAACACCCACCTGAACCGCCCGCACTGACCCGCCCCGCGCCGGCCCGGCCCGACGAGGTCGTCAGCGTGACCGTGTTCTTGCTGAAGGTGTTGCCACAGCCCGTGTTCTCCCAGACGTTGTGCACCTGGAAGCCGTCCAGGCACGCGCGTCGACGCCGGCCGCGACGATTTCCTTGCGTGACAAAGGAACCCGCCGATCGGCCGCGGGCCTCCGCTCAGCCGCCGAGCTGGTCGCGCAGCTGGTGCAGGGTCTTGGCCAGCAACCGGGAGATCTGCATCTGCGAGACCCCGACGCGGGCCGCGATCTGGGACTGCGACAGGCCGTCGAAGAACCGCATCCGGACGATCGCCTGCTCCCGCGGCGGCAGCTTCTTCAGCAGCGGGGCGAGCGTCTGGTGGTCTTCGACGAGCCCGATCCCGGCGTCCGGCTCACCCATCACCTCGGCCAGGGAGCTGGTGCCCTCGCCGCTGTTGAGCGGCTGGTCCAGCGACGACGTCTCGTAGCAGTTCGCCGCGAGCAGGCCTTCGCGGACGGTCTCGACGTCGATGCCCAGGTGGCCGGCGAGCTCGCTCGGCGTCGGCGCCCGGCCCAGGCTCTGGGCGAGCTCGGTGGTGCCGCGGGAGAGCCGGCCTTGCAGCTCCTGCAGGCCACGCGGGACGCGCAGCGCCCAGCCGGTGTCCCGGAAGTGCCGGCGGACCTCACCCATGACGGTCGGGACCGCGAAGGACAGGAAGTCCGCGCCGTGGGTGGGATCGAACCGGTCCACCGCCTTCATCACGCCCAGCCGGGCCACCTGGACCAGGTCATCCCGGGGCTGGCCGCGGCCGCCGAAGCGGGTCGCGATGTGCTCGGCGAGCGGGAGGAACTCGAGGATCAGCCGTTCGCGCAGCCGCGCCCGGCCGGCGTGGCCCGCGGGCAGGGCCGCGAGCTCGGCGAACAGCGGCACGCAATGGGAGTAGTCGTCCCGCTTGCGGTCGCGGGTCTTCGGGTGGTCCTGCGTGACCGGCACCGGGACGGCGTCGTCCTGCTCGGTGCGGCCCGCGACCGGCGTGACGGTCGTCAAGGCGACCTCCTGTTCGTCGCGCTGCTAATACCCCCACCGGCGCGCGGCAAACCTCGCCAGGCCGTGACGGACGTCATCGTGACGCCGCGAGTACGGCCGCTCTCCGCCGGTAGTCCACAGTGGACGGGCCGGGCGGGCAGTCCGATCGCTCCCGCCCCCGGCCGGCCACCCGCTAGGATCTCTGCTGATCCGTTGAAACCACAGCGGTTGTCGTGGAGGCGGCGACTTCGGGCCGCCCCCTGCGCCGCAGTGGAGAACGGAGACCCGAATGCCCGACACCGACCCCCTTGAACAGCTCGGCCAGCTCGGCCAGCACGACGAGCTGGCCACCTCGGCCTCGGCCCTCACCCGCGCGCTCGAGTCCGAGGACGGCGAACAGAGCGTCCTCGACACCATCGTCACCGAAGCGGTCAACGCGTTCCCGGACGCCGACATGGCCAGCATCACCGCCATCCACCACGGCGAACCGGAAACCGCCGCGCATTCGGACCAGCGCGCCGTGGACATCGACCGGCACCAGTACGAGGCCGGTGACGGCCCGTGCCTGCAGGCCGCCGCGACCGGGCAGGTCGTCCGCGTCTCCCTGGCCACCGCGACGAAGGAGTGGCCGGCCTTCACCCGGCACGCCACCTCGCTCGGCGTCGGCAGTTACCTCGCCGCGCCGCTGCACGTCGACGACACCCTCGCCGGCGCGCTGAACCTCTTCGGCTTCGGCGACCACGGTTTCGCCGAAGCCGAATCGCACCTGCTCGGCGTCTACACCACGCTCGTCGCGTTCGGGCTGCGCACCGTCCGCCGCTACCGGGTGGCGGTGGAGGAGTGCGAGAACCTCACCACGGCCATGCGTTCGCGCGCGGTGATCGAGCAGGCCAAGGGCATGCTCATGGCCATCCACCGCATCGACGCCGACGACGCCATGCAGCGGCTCGTCCGGCAGTCGCAGCACACCAACGTCAAACTGCGCGACGTCGCGCAGCGGTTCGTCACCACGGTCACCGACCGGGACGGCCCGGCCTGAGGCCGCTCGTACCGGGGTATGAGGAACCCGGCCCGCTCCTCGTCCCCCGGTACGGACTTCCGCTTCCCGCACGGCGGCGGCCCACGGGCCTGCTTACGTTCGCCCCATGGACATCCGAACGGACCACCCCACTCCCCCGGGCACACTGGTCGCCGCGTTCTTCGGCTACCTCGTGTCGACGATCTCCGCGCTGGTCGGCGCCGGGCTGCTGCTCGGCTACCGGGACGAACTGGCGCAGGCGCTGCGCACCGCGAGCGCCGGCGCGTCTTCGGCCCACCTGACCGAGGACCAGATCCAGCGGTCGGCGACGATCGGCCAGGCGGTGGGGATCGGGGTGCTGGTCGTGCTCGCCGTCCTGTACCTGTTCCTGAGCTTCCGGCTCAAGGCCGGCCGGAACTGGGCGCGCATCGTGCTCACGATCGTCACGCTGCTGCAGGTGGCGTCGCTCGTGGCGACGTCGGGCACCGCGGTGAACTACGTCAGCACCGCGGTGTCGGTGCTCGCCCTGGTGCTCTCCTACCTCCCGGCGTCGAACACCTACATCGCGCAGGTGAAACACGGCCGCGCCGGGTGACACCCCCCGACGTCACCGGCGGTCAGGCGCAGCTGCCGGAATCGGTGGCGAGCACCGGGTCCTTCGCGGGACGAGCGCTGAACGGCGTCGTCTCGTAGACGCTCAGGGCACCGTCGCGCAGCGTGTAGACGGTGCGGGTGCCCGAGTACGTCATCTGGTCCACGGGGCGGCCGATGTCGTCGGTCTCGGCGGCGACGGTCGTGAAGGCGCGGCCGCCTTCCAGAGGCGTGCACTGGTAACCCAAGTGGGCCGCGACGCCGCCGCCTTCGGCTACGGAGAACGGCTTGTCGTCGGCGCCGACGACCTGGCTCAGGTTGCGGCCGTCGTAGTGCAGCACGGAGTAGAACGTCGTATTGGCGCCGATGGACTGCGCGACGACCAGCTCGGCCCGGCCGTCACCGTTGAGGTCGGTCACCCGCGGCGCCTCGATGCCGAACTGGCTGTCGGCCGGCAGGTGGATCGACGTGTACGTCCCGTTCACCGTGGCCGAGATCAGCTGGTCGTCGTCGCCGGTCAGCTGCGCGGTGACGGTCTCGATCTCGCCGTCGCCGTTCAGGTCGGCGACGGTGGTGACCGGGTCGGTGGCGGGCGCGGCCAAGGCCGGCGCGGCGGCGGCGAAACCCAGCGCCGCGGCCAGGCCGGCGACGGTGGCGGTGCGGACGAGTCCGGTGCGGTTCATGAGATCTCCCTCCGTCTTCCGGTGATCTTTTCACCGAAAGTGCTCTCATGAAGAAAGACGGCCACAGGTCCGCCGCGTGCACCGCGCGTGCGATGTGCCACACGAACGCAACCTCGGCCCCAAGGCCCGGTCAGCCCAGTGCCGCGCTCGCCGCGCGCAGTTCGTCCAGCGCCGCCAGGGCATACGGCGCGAACTCGCCCGCGGCGTCGCGGTCAGCCTCGGACCACTCGGCGTAGCCCCGCTTGAACGCCAGGACGCCCAGCTCGGCCGCGAGGTGCGCGATCGGGTCGGGCACGCCACGGGCGACGAGCGCGGCCGTCATGGCCGCCGCGAGGCCGACGCTCTTGAGGGCGTCCCGCTCCTGCAGTTCGGTGCTAGCCGCGATGGCGGCCTTCAGGCGCGGGCCGAGCTCGTGGTTCATCGGGCCCATCGTGGTCGACGCGCGTTCGAGACCGGCCGCGACCGCTTCGAGCGGACTGGCCGCCGGGGGCGCCTCGGTGATCCCCTCGGACAGCAGCCGGCTCAGTGTCTCCTGGCCGGCGACCAGCAGGTCGCGCTTGTCGGGGAAGTACCGGAAGAAGGTGCTTCTCGTGACCCCGGCCCGCTCGGCGATCTGCGCAACCGTCGTGGCGTCGTACCCCTGCTGGGTGAAGAGTTCGACGGCAGCCACGACGAGCCGTTCCCGCGCTCCGGGTTCCCATCGTGCCATGGGGCGATCATAGGCGATGGGACTAGTGTCTCATCACTCTGGTAGCGTGATGAGACACTAGTCCCATCACTGGTCAGGAGAGTTCCATGCAGGTTTTTGTCACCGGCGGCACCGGGCTGGTCGGCTCCGCCGTCGTCGCTGAACTGCTCGGCCACGGTCACACCGTGTCGGTCCTCGCCCGCTCCGACGCCTCCGCGCTGGCCGTGGACCGGGCCGGCGCCGAAGCGGTGCGGGGCGGTCTCGCCGACCTGGACACCCTCCGGGCCGGCGCGGCCAAGGCCGACGGCGTGATCCACCTGGCGTTCAGCAACGACTTCAGCACCGCCGAGAGCGTCGCGCGGGCCGTCGCCGAGGAGAGCGCCGCCATCGCGGCCCTGGGCGAGGAACTCGTCGGCAGCGACCGCCCGTTCGTCACCGTCTCGGGGACGCCGTGGGTGCCTGGCCGCACGTCCACCGAAGCCGACCCGGCGCCGACCGACGGCCCGGTCGGCGGCCGCGGCCGCGCGGTGACGGCCGCCCTGGACCTGGCCTCGCGCGGGGTCCGGAGCACCGCCGTGCGCCTGCCGCGCACCGTCCACAACAAGGGTGACGGCGGCTTCGCGGGCCTGCTGACCCGGATCGCGCGCCAGGCGGGCGTGTCCGGCTACCCGGGTGACGGCGCCCAGCGCTGGCCGGCCGTGCACGCCCTCGACGCGGCCGTCCTCTTCCGGCTGGCGCTGGAGGCCGGGCCTGCCGGGACCGCCTGGCACGCGGTGGCCGACGAGGGTGACGCGGTGCGCGACATCGCCGGCGTCATCGGGCGGCGCCTGGGGCTGCCGGTCGAGCCGGTGCCCGAGGAGAACTTCGGCCCGCTGGGCCCGATCTTCGCGATGGACCAGCCGTCGTCCAGCGCGCACACCCGGGAGGCGCTCGGCTGGGAGCCGAAGCACCCGAGCCTGCTCGAGGACCTGGAGAACATCCGGCCCTGACCCCGGCTCATCACCGGAACGGCCAACACAGCGACCGGAGCGGCCAACCGCCGACCGGGCGCGCCCTCGGCGCCGTGTTGACCACTCCAGGCAGCGTGTTGGCCGTTCCGGGACGTGTGTTGGCCACTCCGGGCAGCGTGTTGGCCGTTCCGGGACGTGTGTTGGCCACTCCGGGCAGCGTGTTGGCCGTTCCGGGACGTGTGTTGGCCACTCCGGGCAGCGTGTTGGCCGTTCCGGGACGTGTGTTGGCCACTCCGGGCAGCGTGTTGGCCGTTCCGGGACGTGTGTTGGCCACTCCGGGCAGCGTGTTGGCCGTTCCGGGACGTGTGTTGGCCACTCCGGGCAGCGTGTTGGCGGTTCCGGGCAGCGTGTTGGCCGCTCCGGAGACGTCCGGCGGACGCTTGAAACGACGTTGCCGGAACCCGACCCGGCGGCGAGACCGATTTTATTCGGTCCCGCCGCCGGTAGCCCACGGGCGAAGATGGCCCGGTGAGCACCACACCCACTCTCGGTCCGCCGCCGCGGCGCCGGACCGTCGGCGCGGACCAGGTCCGCCGGCTCGTCGCCGGGCAGTTCCCGCGGTGGGCCGGCCTCCCGGTCCGGCCCGTGTCGAACGGCGGCTGGGACAACCGCACCTTCCACCTGGGCGACGAGATGTCGGCACGGTTGCCCAGCGCGGCCGAATACGCCTTGGCCGTCGCCAAGGAACAGCGCTGGCTCCCCGTGCTGGCCCCGCAGGTGCCGCTGCCGATCCCCGTCCCGCTGGCGGAAGGCCGGCCCGGCGCGGGCTACCCCTTCCCGTGGTCGATCCACCCGTGGCTCGACGGCACACCGGCGAGCGCGGACGGCATCGCCGACCCGGTCCGGTTCGCGACCGGCCTGGCCGGGTTCCTGGCGGCCCTGCGGAAGGTCGACACCACGGGCGCGCCCCGGCCGGGCACGCACAACTGGTTCCGGGGCGCCACCCTGCGCACCTACGACGAGCCGGCCCGGCGCGCGCTCGCGAAGCTGACCGGTCACGCCGACGTCGACCTGGCCGGCGAGATCTGGCAGGTCGCGCTGGACGCCCGCTGGGACGGCGTGGAGAGCTGGTTCCACGGCGACGTCGCCCCGGGAAACCTCCTGCTCCGGAACGGAGAGCTGGCGGCGGTCATCGACTTCGGGACGTGCGGTGCCGGCGACCCGGCCTGCGACGTCGCCATCGCGTGGACGCTGCTGACCCCCGACGGCCGGCGGGCGTTCCGCGAGCGGCTGTCCCTCGACGAGGCGACCTGGGCCCGCGGACGCGGGTGGGCCCTCTGGAAGACGCTCGTCACCTGCGCCCAGACCCTGGACCGCGCCGACCGGGAAGCCACCGAGGCGCAGCGCGTCCTCGCCGAGATCCTCGCCGAATACCGCACCCCCGGCTGACTCCGCGCCCGGCGAGAGTCCTACCGCTTGATGCCGACACCGCCGACCGCGAGCCGCTGCGCGGGACGGGGCACGCGCAGGGCCGGGCCGTCGGGCCACCAGTCCTGCAGGCGCACCAGCCCCGGATCGAGCAGGTCGAACCCCGCGAACAGGCGCTCGACGCCGGTCTCGGTGCGGCAGCGGACGGCCCGGCGGCAGCGGGATTCCCACGTGCGTTCGATCGTGCGCGCCGCCGGGCCCGTCCCGACGGACTCCGGGAGCGACCAGCAGCTCAGGGCGAGCACCGACCCGGGCGGCAGCAGGGCGCGGTAGCCGGCCACCGCCGCGGCCAGGCGGGCGTCGTCCGGTTCGTGCTGCACGCCCGTGGTCATCAGCACGGCGACCGGCCGGGCGAGGTCGAACGCCGTGCAGACCGTCTCGTGGCCGAGCAGGTGCCCGGGTTCCAGGTGGTCGGCGTGCACCACCGCGGTGTTGTCGTTTTCGTCCAGCAACGCACGCTCGTAGCTGAGCACGAGGCGGTCGGTGTCGGTGTAGATGACCTTCGCGTCGGGGTTCTGCCGCTGGGCGGTCTGGTGCGTGTTGTCCTGCGCGGTGGGCAGGCCCGCGGCCAGGTCCAGGAACTGGTCGAGGCCGCGCGCGGCGAGGTGGCGGACGACCCGCACGTGCCACGCCCGGGCCGCGCGCAGCAGGTCGGTGAACCCCGGCGCGGCCTCGTCCAGTTCGCGCAGCGCGGCGCGATCGGTCGCGTAGTTGTCGTGACCGCGCAGGGCCGCGTCACGGATCCGGGCCGGCGAAGCGACGTCGTGGTCCCACGACCAGCCGGAGCGCACCCCCGGGTCAGCTGCGAGAGTCACGCCACCTCCGGATCCGGATCACTTCCCACTTGGGCTGGCAGCCTAACGACTTTGGTAACTCCTGTGACCACATCGGGGGCTACACGAAAGGATGGTTCGTAGCGGGCTGTGCACCACTGGCAGTGGTCACGTCGCCGCCGGGCGGTCACCTGACCGGCTCCACCATGGTCTCGAGGTTCTTGCGGGCGATCCGCTTGCGGAACTCCCCTTCGTAGGAGGCGTCCCCGGCGTCGTGCATCGTCTCGGTCATCCGGACCGCGGCCGCCTGACGCTCCCACGTGTGGCTCAGGCAGGTGTCGGAGTAGGCGTCGAGCAGGCTCGGATCACCCTCCTCGACCTGACGGACGACGGCGCGGGCGAGCACGTCGGCGTCGTGGAGGGCGAGGCTCATCCCCTCCGCGCTCATCGGCGAGATGAGGTGCGCGGCGTCGCCGAGGAGGTGGAGCCGGCCGTGCCGCATCGGGCTGAACACGACCCCGCGAAGCGGTACGACCTGCTTGCCCGTGATCGGCCCCCGCACCGCGGCGGGGGCGCCGAACCGCGCGTCCAGTTCGCTCCAGACGCGCTCGTCCGGCCACTGCTCGGCGGTGTCGGTGAGCGGGCACTGCAGGTAGAGCCGGCTGGCGGCCGGGCCGCGGGTGATCCGCGCGGCGAACCCGCGGGAGTGCACGGCCAGCACGGCCGGGGGATCCGCGGGCACCTCCGCCATGACGGTCAGCCAGGCGTACCCGAACTCGTGGGTGTCGCAGGTGAGGACGTCGGCGGGCACGGCCGTCCGGCTGACGCCGTGGTATCCGTCGCTGCCGGCGACGAAGTCGCAGCCGAGTGCCCTCGCCGTGCCGTCGGCGTCTCGGTAGCGAACCACGGGATGCTCGGTGTCGAGACCTTCCAGGGAGACGTCTTCGGCCTCGAAGCGGAGGTCGCCGCCGTCGCGGAGGAAGACCGCGATGAGGTTCGGGACGAGGATCTGCTGCGGGCAGAACGCACCGTCGGCGTCATCCGCGTCATCGGCGTCGTCCTCGTCCAGCCGCCACTGCCGCCTCTGCCCGTCGAGCAGCAGCGGCACACCCCCACCCGGATCGGCGGAATCGTGGCTGGTGCTGCCTTCCACGACCTCTCCCAGCCCCCACGCCCGCAGCATCCGCACCCCCCGGGCGTCGAGGGAGCCGGCCCGCTGGCGGTGTTCGACGTGGTCACGGCGGTGCTTCTCCAGGATCACGCAGCCGATTCCGCTGTGCAGCAGGAAGTTCCCGAGGGCGAGCCCGGCGACGCCGCCGCCCACGATCACCACGGTGGTGTTCTCGTCCGTCTTGGTCATGGGACCACAGTGGCCGCGGACCCGCGGGCCGACCACCGGTAATCGGACAGCAGATACCGGAAAGCCGCCAAGATGGTCAGGCGCCGTGGTCCTGGAGGCCGGCCTGGTAGCGCCCCGGCGTCTGGCCGACGACGGCGGTGAACGCCTCGATGAAGGTCGACGGGTTGGACCAGCCGCACACGATCGCGGTGTCGGTGACGGACCGGCCGTCGGTGAGGTGCACCAGCGCGTGGTGGATGCGCAGGATGGTGCGCCAGCGGTGGAACCCCATGCCAAGATCGGTGTGGAACAGGCGGCTGAGGGTGCGTTCGCTCGCCCCCGCGGCGCGCCCCAGCTCCGCCAGCGTCGCGGCCTGGCCGGGATCGGCGCGCAGGAGATCGGTGACGACGCGCAGCCGGTCGTCGCGCGGCTCGGGCAGGTGCAAGGACCGCTCGGGGGCCTCGCCGAGTTCGTCGACCACCACACCGCGCAACCGCTTCTCGGCCTCGGGACCTCGCCTGCTCCGGCCGGTCAGCGCCAGGAGGACTTCCCGCAGCAGCGGGCTCACCGCGAACACGCTCGGGTAGGCCACGAGGTCGCCGCACTCGCCGGCCGGGATGACGACGAGCCGGGCGTCGGTCCGGCCGTAGAAGCGGTGGGAGTGCTCGAATCCCGGCGGTGTCCACGTCACCCGGCTGGCCGGCGCCACCCACGTCCCGCGCTCGGTGGTGGTGGCCAGCGCGCCGGCGGCCGCGTACACCAGCTGGCCGTCGGGGTGGGAGTGCGGCTCGAGGTGGTAGCCGTGCGGGAGCCAGCCGCCGCCACGCGGGGTCGGCGAGCCGGGCTTCGGGACGGACTGGCGGGTTTCCGGCATCGGGGGTCGGTTTACCGGCGGTACCACGACTGCGCCTTCAGCCACGTCAGGTAGTCGTCGAAGATCGCCGCCGTCCCGCCCGGCGCCGCCCGCCTCTCGAGGAATTCGTCCAGCAGGGCGAAGAGCAAGTCGACCGCGTGCTGCCGCCCCTCCCCTGCCGCCTCCTCGCGCCACCCCGCGGTGCGGCCGGGAAAGGCCAGGTGCAGCACCAGCGACGTCCACGTCAGGCTGTCGCCGGTGCCCACCCGCGGCACGAGCGACTCGGTGAAGCCGGTGAGCAGCTGCCCGTCGTTGCCCGCGTCCGCACCCAGGAGGAACGTGCAGTAGTCGTGATAACCACCGTCCAGTCCGTACAGGCCGGGGCGCCGGTGGATCTCGGCGAACAGCTTCCGGTAGTCCACAGTGGATGGTCCTCGTCCTCGGTCAGCGGGCCGCCGTCAGGGTAGCCGGGCCGCAGGGCGCGTGGGCGGCCTGCCGCGGCTGGTCGTGAGTGTTTAGGGCGGTTCTAACCGCCCTAAACACTCACGAGAGCCGCGGCAGACTGTGGAGGCGGGGTTCACTCACAGCACCGCGCCACGTCGGCTGGTGGCTGCCGGGCTGGCCGGGCTGCCGGGCTGGCCGGCCGGGGCCAGCTGGCTGGCTGGCTGGCTGGCTGGCTGGCTGGCTGGCTGGCTGGCTGGCTGGCTGGCTGGCTGGCTGGCTGGCTGGCTGGCTGGCTGGCTGGCTGGCTGGCTGGCTGGCTGGCTGGCTGGCTGGCTGGCTGGCTGGCTGGCTGGCTGGCTGGCTGGCTGGCTGGCTGGCTGGCTGGCTGGCTGGCTGGCTGGCTGGCTGGCGAAATCGTCGAACAATGCCGACGCGACTCCGGCACCCTGCCCGCAGGTCACATTTCGAACTCGCCGGTCCCGCACGCCACGAACGGAAATCGCGCCATTTTCTTCGTCGGCGCGATTCCGCGGATCATCTGGGGTCGAGTTCGTCCGTCAGGGCCGCGTCGACCTTCGCCGCGGCCCGGCGCAGTGCCCGGCCGGCCACGGCCAGCAGGGCCACCGCGGCCAGCGTCGCGACCATCACCCAGGCGCTTCCGTCGTCATCGGCCGGGATCACCGCGAACGTGACCAGGGCCAGCAGCAGCCAGCGATTCCGATCGCTCGCCCGAATCCGCGAGCGGTGGAACGCGCGATCGCGTGCGATCGAGAACACCTGCCCAGGAACACCCATGGTCTCTCGGCCTCCCGTCGGTGATCCGACATCCCTCGCGGACGTCACGGATCGAAATCGCTTGACCCTCGAACAGTCGATCTTCCCGACAAAAGAGTTACAGGTTTTCCCGACACTGACTCCACGCAATCATAGATCCACTCGAACGAGTGAATCGTTGAATACGCAATCAACTCCGTTATTCTCTCAAGGTCAAAAACTATTTCACTTTCCGCGGGGAGTCATGCGTCCTCGCGCCCGGCCTCCTCGTCCTCGGGCGGTGCGAGGCCCCGGTCGAGCGGGTGGGTCGAGGTGACCTCGGGCGGCACCGAGGGCGGGGCGAGCCCACGGTCCAAGGTCCGCTCGCCGGTCTCGTTCTCGTCGGGCACGGGCACGGGCACGCGCCCGTGGTCTTCGTGTTCGTTCGTCATGGCCGCGGGGTACCCGGATTCCGCCGCGTTATCCGGGGACCACCCCGCGGACCTGCGACGATCACGCGTCGAAGCGGAGGTACACCGTCCGGTGGTAGTCGCCGGTGGCCGCGTTCGGGCGGCTCTCCGGGCCCAGCGAGGCGACGCCGTGGAACTTGTTGCCGATCGGCGCGATGCCGTCGAGGAACGAGACGCCGCCGGCCGGGTAGGTGACCACCGCGTTCTGCGGGTCGGGTCCCACCGCCGGGGTGAACAACCGCAGGAACAGGCCCTCCTCCGCGGCGACCATCGTGACCGCGCCTTCGGTGGTGTCCAGCACGGCCCAGCACGTCCGGGCGTGGTAACCCTTGAACTCCGGGTAGGCGAACCCGCTCGCCCCGGTCGCGGTGTCGTTGTACGGCTTGCTCCACACGTCCGGTTGCACACCCCGCAGCCGGTTCTTGTAGACGCGGTACGGGCCGTCGCCGAGCCAGGTGAGGCCCCGGACGTTTGCCTCCGGGTAGTCGAAGTTCACGCCGAGGTGGTCGTGGTCGCCGGTGGCGCGGTAGCGGTACTCCAGCGCCAGCCAGCCGTTGGCGTCCAGGCGCCAGCGCACGGACGTCAGGTCTCCGCTGTAGTCGCACTGCACGACCCAGCCGGTGCCGTCGCGGAAGTGGCTGAACGCCGTGAGCGTGGCCGTTCCGCCGGCCGGGGCGGGGCCGTTGGCCAGGGAGACCGGCGAGCCGCCGCAGCGCACGCCGAGCAGCCGGCCGCTCGCCTTGCCGATGGTGATCCGGGTGGCGCCGGCGATGAGCGTCACGTCGCCGGTGGTCTCCGCCGCGATGACACTGCCCGTGGTCGCCGGCCGCACCAGCCGCGCCGCGAGGTCCGGCGCCTTGCGGACGCGCCACGTCCAGCCGGCGACGTCCCGGCCGGTCGGGTCGGTCACGCTCAGCCGCAGCGCGTCGGCGGTGGTCCAGTCGGCGGGCAGGCCGAGCGTCACCGCGCCCGTGGCGCCCGGGGCGACGTCCGGGGCCACGGCCTGACCTTGGGCGAGCACCTGGTGACCGGGGCCCGCACCGGGTGCGGGGAACGCGAGCAGCTGCCAGCCGAACCGGCACGTCCGGAGGTTCGTGAAGTCGTACCGGTTGACGAGCTTCACCGTCTTGTCGAACGACGCCGGGAAAACCGAGTCGTAGTACGCCGGACTGGCCAGCTGGACCGGCGACCAGATGTCCTTGATCGTGAAGAAGCTGGCTTCCTTCTCGCGGTACGGGCCGAGGATCCCGTCGGGGGCCCGGCTGCCGTTGGTGTCGAGGGCGCCGCCGCGGTCGTCGCGCGCGACGCTTTCGTCGACGAGCGCCCAGATGAACCCGCCCGCCGAGCGCTGGGCGCCGCCCATGAGCTTCCAGTAGTCGTTCAGGCCGGCCCCGGCGCCGCCGTCGTAGAGCCCGTGCAGGAACTCGGTCGGCATGAAGATCGTGGTGCCGGCGGCCTTGCTCGCGGTGCTGCTGTAGGTCTGGTAGTGGCTGGTGTCGACGCCGCTGAAGGTCGTCCACGGGTGCAGCACCGCCCGCCGCTGCGGGTCGTACTGGCCGAAGTCGTCGTCCAGCGCGGTGTTCCAGCCACCCTCGTTCCCGTTGTCCCAGAACAGGATCGACGGGTGGTTGACGTCGCGCCGCACCAGGGCCGCGACCAGCGGGGCGCCGACGCCTTCGTCGTAGTGGTGCTGCCAGCCGGTCAGCTCGTCCAGGACGTAGAGCCCGAGCTCGTCGCAGAGGTCGAGGAAAAAACCGTCCGGCGGGTAGTGCGACATCCGCACGGCGTTCATGTTCATGTCCTTCATCAGCCCGATGTCCAGCCGGGCGAGGCGAGGACTCGAAGCGCGGCCGGACGTCGGCCAGAAGGTGTGCCGGTTCGCTCCTTTGAGGACGATCCGCTTCCCGTTGACGTAAACGCCGTCGCCGGCCCGGACCTCGATCGTGCGGAAGCCGAACCGCTCGGTCGTGCTGTGCCACGGCACGCCGCCGGCGTTCGCGAGGGTCAGCTCGACCTGGTACAGGTTCGGCGTTTCGGCCGTCCACAGGGATGGTCGCGCCGCGGTGGTGGTCAGGGTGGCGCCGGTGGCCCCGCTCGCCACGGCGACCGAGAACGCCCCGCCGACGGCCGTGCCGTCGAGCGCGCGCAGCTGCGCGCTCACCCGGGCCGCCGCGGTCACGCCGGCGAGCGTGACCTGGGCGGTGAAGGTCCCGTCCGCGCGGGCGTCGAGCGCGACGCGGTCGATCCGGGCGGCCGGGTGGGCCTCCAGCGACACCGGCCGGAAGAGCCCGCCGAAGTTCCAGAAGTCGCCGCGGCGCTCGGCGTCGTTCACCGAGTTGTCGGCCGATTCCTTGCTGACGGTCGCTTCGAGCAGGTTCGGCTCGCCGAGCCGCAGCAGGGCCGTCACGTCGTAGCGGAAGCGGTAGAAGCCGCCCTGGTGCACCGGTCCGGCCGGGACGCCGTTGACCCGCACGTCGGCGTCGGTCATGGCGGCCTCGAACACCAGGAAGATCCGGCGCCCGGCCCAGGACGCCGGGGGCGTGAACGAGTGCCGGTAGTTGCCCTTCTCCGCCGGGACGAGATCGCCGCCGTAGTGGTAGCTGCCGAAACCGTGGCACTCCCAGCTGGACGGCGTGGGGATCGTCGCCCACTCCCCCGCGCGCCGGCCGGCCGTGACCTGGAAGTCCCAGTCGACGGTGTGGTCGGCGTCGCCGCCGGTGAGCAGCATCGTCTCGGTCACCGGACCGGCTTGGGCCGCCGAAGCGGCTCCCGGCGTCGGCCATCCCGCGGCGGCCACACCGGCCGCGCTGATCGCCAGCGCCTGGCGACGAGTGAGTTCCACCAGGCCTCCAAGGTCCGATCTGATATATGACACACCGTACAACGGCACTCATCGACCGAGTGGACAAGCAGCCGGACAAGTCTTGACGTCCGGACCCGGGCCCACGACAGTGGTGCGGCCCTCCGCCCTCCCGGCGGTGCCCGGCCGATCCACCGTGAAAGGTAGGAGAATGTTCTCCTCGAACATCCGCCGGCGGCTGCGCCTCGGCGCCCTGACCGTGGTGGTCGCCGCCGCCGCGCTGGTCGCGCCCACCGCCACCACCGCGACCGCGGCCACCGGCTCGACCGTGGTCGGCGTCGCCTCCGGGCGGTGCCTGGACGTCGTCGGCAACAGCACCGCGGCGAAGACGCGCGTCAACATCTACGACTGCAACGGGCAGGCCAACCAGGCGTGGACGTTCACGGCGGCGGGCGAGCTGCGGGTGTACGACGGCGCGATGTGCCTCGACGTCGCCGGCGCGAGCACCACGTCGCCGGCCGACGCGCAGATCTACACCTGCAACGGCGGCGCCAACCAGAAGTGGCGGATCAACGCCGACGGTTCCATCAGCGGCGTGCAGTCGGGCCTCTGCCTGGACGTCGCCGCGGCCGGCACCGCGAACAGCACCCTCGTCGGGTTGTGGACCTGCAACAACGGGGGCAACCAGAAGTGGCGGACCACGCTGGCCGCCGACACCCAGCCCCCGGGCGTGCCGGGCAACCCGCGGGTGAGCGACCTGGTCTGCGACGCCGTGACGTTCGCGTGGAACGCCTCCACCGACAACGTGGGCGTCGCGTTCTACGACGTCTACCACGACGGCCAGCTGATGAAGTCGGTGAGCGGGAGCACTCTGTCGACGAGCCTCACCGTGGTCGGCGGCGTGACCTGGGGCCTGTACGTCAACGCGCGGGACGCCGCGGGCAACGTCTCGCAGGCCAGCGCCACCGTGCCGATCACGCCGCCGCAGTGCCAGCCCGACAGCCAGGCGCCGACCGCGCCCACGAAGCTGACCGGCAGCGCGGCCGGCACGACGGTGACCCTGAACTGGACCGCGGCCACCGACAACATCGGCGTCCGGGCCTACGACGTCTACCGCGGCGGCGCCAAGGTCGGCGCCGTCACCGGGACCGCCACCACGCCGCCCGCGACGACCTTCGTCGACAGCGGGCTGGCGGCGAACACGAGCTACCCGTACTACGTCGTCGCGCGCGACGCCCAGGCGAACGTGTCGGCGCCCAGCGCCACCACGACCGTCACCACCGGCGCGGCCTGCGGCGCCTCCGTGTGCGCGGTGACGCAGATCGCCACCGACACCGACATCCCGTGGGGCCTGGTGACGCTGCCGGACGGCACGATCCTCTACACCCGGCGCGACGCCCACGACCTCGTCCACCTGAACCCCGCCACCGGCGCGAAGACGACCGTGGGCACGGTCCCCGGCGTCGACAACACCGACGGTGAAGGCGGCCTGCTCGGCCTCGCCGTCTCGTCCGCGTTCTCCAGTGACCACTGGCTCTACATCATGCACACCTCGCCGTCCGACAACCGGATCGTGCGGATCAAGCTGGAGAACGACAAACTCACCACCAGTACCGAACAGGTCCTGCTCAGCGGGTTGCTGCGCAACAAGTTCCACAACGGCGGCCGGCTGCGCTTCGGGCCCGACGGCAAGCTCTACGCCAGCACCGGCGACGCCCAGAACGGCGACAACGCGCAGAACAAGGCGAGCCTCAACGGCAAGGTCCTGCGGCTCAACCCGGACGGCAGCGTGCCGTCGGACAACCCCTTCGGCAACGCCGTGTGGAGCTACGGCCACCGCAACCCGCAGGGCCTGGCGTTCGACTCCCAGGGCCGGTTGTGGGAGCAGGAGTTCGGCAACGCGGTGATGGACGAGACCAACCTGATCACCAAGGGCGGCAACTACGGCTGGCCGGCGTGCGAAGGCACCTCCGGGACCTGCGGCACCGCCGGCTTCATCGCGCCGAAGCGGACGTACCCGACGGCGGACGGCTCCTGCTCCGGCATCGCCATCGTCCGCGATGTGCTCTACGTCGCCTGCGAACGCGGCACCCGGATGTACCGCGAGGTGATCAGCGGGAGCGACCTGACCGACGTCCAGGCCTACTTCAACGGCACCTACGGGCGGTTGCGCACGGTGGAGCCGGCGCCCGACGGCGGCCTGTGGCTGACGACGACGAACAACGGCGACAAGGACAGTATTCCCGACAACAGCAATGAGAAGATCTTCCACGTCGTTTTGGGTGAATAGCCCACCGGCAACTCTTTCGCAGTGGCAACTATCCCGGCTAGCCTGCTGATCGACCACCGAGAAAAGGAGCCTCGTGACTTCAGCAGGCCATGCGCCGGACCTTCTGTCTCCGGAGTTCGCCGCCGATCCGTACACCGCCTACGACGTCATGCTCGAGCATTCGCCGGTGATCTGGCACGAAGGAATGCAGAGTTACGTCATTTCGCGCTACGAGGACGTGTCCCGCGCCTTCAAGGAGGGTGTGTTCACGACCGAGAACTACGGCTGGCAGCTGGAACCCGTGCACGGCCGGACGATCCTGCAGATGAGCGGCCGGGAGCACTCGATCCGCCGTGCCCTGGTCGCGCCGGCGTTCCGGGGCAACGAGCTGGAGCAGAAGTTCCGCCCGGTGATCGAACGCAACTCCGCACAGCTCATCGACACCTTCCGCGGCCGCGGCTCGGCCGACATCGTCACGGACTACGCGCGGCACTTCCCGATCAACGTCATCGTCGACATGCTGGGCCTGGACCAGAGCGACCACGCGCGGTTCCAGCGCTGGTACGGCGCGATCATCGCGTTCCTCGGCAACCTCAGCCAGGACGAGGTGGTCGCCGCGGCCGGGCTCGAGACCCACGACGAGCTCGCCGCGTACCTGATCCCGGTCATCCGGGACCGCCGCGAAAACCCCGGTGACGACCTGCTTTCGGCGCTGTGCGCCACCGAAGTCGACGGCACCACGATGAGCGACGAGGACATCAAGGCGTTCTGCAGCCTGCTGCTCGCCGCCGGCGGCGAGACCACGGACAAGGCGATCGCCAGCCTGTTCCGGAACCTGCTGGAAAACCCGGACCAGCTCGACGCCGTGCGCGCGGACCGAAGCCTGATCCCGAAGGCGTTCGCCGAAACCCTGCGGCACACCCCGCCGGTGCACATGATCATGCGCCAGCCCGCGGAAGACGTCGAAATCGGCGGCGAGCGGATTCCCGCCGGCAGCACGGTGACCTGCCTGATCGGTGCCGCCAACCGCGACCCGCGCCGGTTCGCGAACCCGGGCGCGTTCGACATCTTCCGCACCGACCTCCCGACCGAGACAGCGTTTTCCGCGGCGGCGAGCCACTTGTCGTTCGCACTGGGCCGGCACTTCTGCGTCGGCGCGCTGCTGGCGAAGACCGAGATCGAGGTCGGCGTCAACCAGCTGCTCGACGCCATGCCGGACCTGCGTCTCGCGGAAGGCGCGGTGACGGCCGAAAAGGGCGTGTTCACCCGAGGCCCGGCGTCGCTGCCGGTGACGTTCACCGCGTCGTAGGCCCCGAAGCGCGCCCCCGGGCCCGCCGTTACCCGACCCCGTTGTCCGTGAAGGCCTCCTTGAGGGACTCTGAGTCCCTCAAGGAGGCCTTCACGGACTTGCGAGTGGGAGCGCTTGCAGTCACCAGGCTCCGGACGCGGCGACGTGCACCGGGGTGAAGACCACCGGCAGGCTCTCCAGTCCCCGCATCCACACCGACGGCCGCCAGACCAGTTCTTCCACCGGAATCGCGAGTTCGACGTCCGGGAGGCGGTCCAGCAGGACTTCGACGGTGGTGCGGGCGATGACCTCGGCCACCTCCGGGGCCGGGTACGGACAACCGTGCTCGCCGTGGCCGAAGGACATGTGCGCGTGGTTGCCCAGGGCGCCCTCCGCCGCGTCCGGGCGGGCGTGCGGGTCGGCGTTGCCCGCCGCCAGACCGAGCACCACCAGGTCACCCTGGCGGACGCGGACGCCGCTCAACACGGTGTCGCGCGTGGCGAAACGGCCGATGAAGTTCTGCGTGGGAGTGTCGTGCCACAGGACTTCGTTGAGGGCCTGGCCGACGCTCCCCCGGCCGCCCGAGAGCGTCATCGCGAACCGGCTGTCGGTCAGCATCAGGCGGATGGTGTTGCCGATCCAGTTCGCCGTCGGCTGCTGCGCCGCGGCCGTCACCACCAGCAGGTCCTGGACGACCTCGTCGTCGGTCAGGTTCGCCGGGTCCTGCATCATCGCCGTGGGCACGTCCGCGCCCGGCTGCTGGTGCTTCACCGCCACCAGCCGCGCCATCGCCTCCTGCACCCGCCCGTACGCGGGCAGCGCCTCGGGGCCGACGTCCAGCGAAAGGGCGACGTCCCGCACCAGCGCCGGGGCCTCCGAGTCGGGCATGCCGTACATCTTCGCGAGCGCGAGCAACGGCGCCTGCTGCGCGAAACCGGCGATCAGGTCGGCTTCGCCACTGCCGGCGAATTCGTCGATGAGCCGGTCCGCGATGCGCTCGCAGTGCGCGCTCAGGTCGAACTGGTCGACGGCGGACAGCGCGTCGCCGATCGCGCCCGCGCGCCGCCGGTGTTCCGCGGCCTCGGTGAACATCACCGACGGGTTGTGCATCACGTACGGCAGCAGCGGCCAGTCTTCGGGGACGTTGCCCCACTGGTTCCACCGGCGGCTGTCGCGGGCGAACAGCTGCGAGTCCTGGCACACCTGGTGGATCTCGCGGTAGCCGGTCAGCAGCCAGGCCGGGATGTCGCCGTCGAGCAGGACCGGGACGACACCGCCGTACTGCCGCCGGATCCGGGCGTAGAGCGCGGCGGGATCCCGCTGGAACTCGGGTCCGTACAACCGGATCCGGTCCGCGGCGGGGATCGTCTCCGCCGGGGTGCTGGTCTGGAAACCGGTCACGATGCGCCCTCCCGGACTTTGGACAGGGTGTAGAGGTGGTCGACGAGCGAGATCAGCACCTGCTTGGACGAGTCGCGGTCGCGGGCGTCGCAGTCGACGATCGGCACGTCGCCGGGCAGGTCCAGCGCGGCGCGGACGTCGTCGAGGCTGTGCTTCGGCGGGCCGAAGTTGTTGCGCGCCACGATGAACGGCGTCCCGTGGTGCTCGAGCCGGTCGATCGCGTACCAGGAGTCGGCCAGCCGCCTGGCGTCCACCAGGACGACCGCGCCGAGGGTGCCGGCGAAGAGGCTGTCCCAGAGGAACCAGAACCGTTCCTGCCCGGGGGCGCCGAACAGGTAGAGGATCAGCTGTTCGTCGAGGCTGATCCGGCCGAAGTCGAACGCCACCGTGGTGGTCGTCTTGGCCTGCACCCCCCGGGTGCTGTCGACGCCGATCCCGGCCTGGGTCATGGTTTCTTCGGTGCTGAGCGGCCGGATCTCGCTGACCGACCGGACCATGGTCGTCTTCCCGACGCCGAAGCCGCCGACGATGACGATCTTCAGGCCGTCGGTCGCGGTGTCGGCCAGGGGCAGCCGTTCGTCTTGTTCAGAGATTACGGAGTCCAACGAGCACCTTCTTGAGGAATTCCGAGTCGGAGGTCCGTCCCGCGGCCTGGGCCGACGACGGGTGTCGGGCGGAAACCTTGCCCGTGGCCAGCAGGTCCGCGAGCAGAATCTTGGTCACACTCACCGGAAGCGCCAGGTAGGACGACAGCTCCACGACCGACGTCGGCTTCGCGGCGATCTCGAGGATCCGGACGTGCTCGGACTGCATGCCCGCCGACGGCTCCGACTCCCGGACGATCAGCGTGACGAGATCGAGGTCGATGTCGTCCGCGCTGCTGCGCCCGCCCGTGACCGTGTAGAGCCGGTCCGGGTCTTCCCCGTCGAGCGCCGAGCGCGTCACGAAGCCGGGTGGTCAGCCGCCGTGAAGCGTGGCGGGGCGGTGAAGACCGAGCCGATCTGTTCCACCAGCTCGTCCATGTTGTGGCCGATCAGGCCCACGTCGGCGTCCTCCGTGGCGATCACGGCCAGGTGCGAGCCGACACCGGCCTCCACGATGAAGAGGATCCCGCCGTGGAACTCGGTCATCGAGTTCCGCACACCGCCGGTGCCGTCACCGAATTCGACCGACGCGCCGTGCGCCAGCGCCTGGACGCCGGCGGCGATCGCGGCCAGCTGGTCGGCGCGGTCGACGGTGAGCCCCTGGGTGTGGCACAGCTTCAGGCCGTCCCGGGACAGCACGAGGGCGTGGCACGCGCCGGCGGTGTTGCCGACGAGGTTTTCGAGGAGCCATTCGAGGCTCTTGTCCGAGTCAGTCATCGAATCCGGGGACCGGCCTGGCGGGTCCCCTCGCTCCAATCTGGCGGGGTGCGGATGTGCGGGCGGAGCGGCGGGTCACGCGTCGTCGCCGGGGTCCGCCGGGGAGGCGGAGTGGCGCGACGACGTAGCGCCGTTGCCGCTGCGCCGCTGCTGGAAGGCGCCGAACCGGGAACCGGTGTCCCGCTCGGCGCGGGTCGTGCTCGGCGTGGGCGACGGCGGCCGGCGCGACGCGGCGGTGAGCGTCTGCCCCCGCGAACGCTTCGGCAGCTCGGACGGCTCGGTCAGGTCGCCGGCGATCTCGTGGCTCGTGTCGGGCCCGGGCCACGCGACGGCGGCGGCCGCGACCGGCTCTTCCGCTTCCGGCAGCGCTTCCGGCCGGGGCTGCGTGATCAGCTGGGTCGGGATGCGCATGACGACTCCGATCCCGCCGCGCGAAGAAGGCCGGAAGAAGACGTGCAGCTGGTGCTTGCGCGCCAGGCAGCCGACCACCGCGAGCCCGAGCCGCGTCCCCGACATCGAGGTCAGGTCGAGCGGCTGGTCGAGGGACACCGCGCGCTCGGCGCGGACGAGGGCCTGCGCCTTCATCCCGAGACCGCCGTCCTCGATGGTGATGACCGCGCCGTTGTGCAGATCTTCCACATAGACGTGCACTTCTTCGGACGGCGCCGAGAACTTCGTGGCGTTGTCCATCAGTTCGGCGAGCGCGTGCATGACGTCTTCGGCGGCGTACCCGACGACGGCCACCCCGCTCGCGGAATGCACCCGGACCCGCTGGTAGGCGCCGATCCGGCCGAGCGCGCCGCGCAGGATGCTCTCCATCCGGATCGGTTTCGTCCAGCGGCGGCCCGAGCGTGCGCCGGTGAGCACCGCGATGCTGTCGGCCAGCCGGCCCGCCTGCGCGGTGCTGTGGTCCACCCTCAGGAGATCCCCGAGCATCGCGTCGGACGACCGGTTTTCCATTTCCCGCAAGTCACCGAGCGTGCTGGTCGACAGCGCCTGCAGCCGGCCCGCGGCGTTCGCGCAGGCGGCCGTCGCGGCCGCGCGCCGGCGTTCCCCGACGGCGATTTCGTCGACCAGCAGCCGCAGGACGCGCTGGTGGAGTTCGTCCTCGGGGCGCCCGACTTCGGCGAGCACGCTGTCCGCGGGGGCACCCCCGCGCAGCCGCCGGACCGCGTCGGGCACCGTCCGGTCGAGCAGCCGGGCCAGTTCGGCGTCACTGAACCGGACGAATTCCCGGGCCCGCCGGGCCTCGTCGAGCGCGGCCTCCGTCTGCCCGGTCGCGTGCGCGACCTGATCGGCGCGGCGCAGCGCGAAGAACACCGCGACACACGCGACGATCCCGGTCAGCCCGCCCGCGATGGCGACGACAATCCCCTGACCACCGGAAACCGACAGGGATATCCACGTCCAGATCGCCGCCACGACGACCGCGGTGACCACTACCCCGATTACGGCCCGGCCGACTGACTCGCGTTCTTCCCGATGCTGTGCGGGCGGTCGTTCCGACATCGCTCCACTTCCTCGAGTCCGATTGGTGCTCGAACAGTACTCGGTTCGCCGACCGAGATCACGGGTCGGTTTCGGTGCGCCTGCAACGGCGAAGACAGTAACGCCGGCACCAGCGGCCGGGCAGCGCGGGTCCGGTTTTCCGGCGACCGCCTGCCCTTACTCGCATTCGGCCCAATCCGCAAGGCTGGAAGCAGCCGAATTCACTCCGGCGACTTCTCGGCGACCACTCCGGGAAAGGGCGTGTCGGCGCCATGTCGGCGTCGTGTCGGCGGGTCCGCGCAGGCTCGGAGGCAATTCCTCCCGCGAACCCCTTAGGAGCACCAATGCCCACTCCGGTCACGATTGTCGGCGCCGGCCTAGGCGGCCTCACCTTGGCCCGCGTCCTGTACCTGCACGGTATTCCGGCCACGGTCCACGAAGCCGAGGCGTCGCCGGCGGCGCGCGCCCAAGGCGGCATGCTCGACATCCACGACCACAACGGCCGGCCCGCCCTCGCGGCGGCCGGCCTGATCGACGAATTCCGCGCCATCGTCCTGCCGGGCCGCGAAGCCCTGCGCGTCGTCGAGACGGACGGGACCGTGTTGTACGACAAGGCCGACGACGGCACCGGTGGCAGTCCCGAGGCGCAGCGCGCGGCGCTGCGGAAGATGCTGCTCGACTCGCTCCCCGCCGGCACCGTCCGGTGGGGCCACCGGGTCGCCGACGTGCGCGCCCTCGGCGAGGGCCGGCACGAAATCACCTTCGCCGACGGCACCACCACCGAGACCGGGCTGCTCGTCGGCGCGGACGGCGCGTGGTCCCGGGTCCGGCCGCTGCTCACCGACGTCACACCCGAGTACGCCGGGAACGCGTCGATCGAGACCTTCCTGTTCGACGCCGGCACCCGGCACCCCACCGTCGCGAAGGCCGTCGGCGACGGGGCGTTGATGGTGTTCGACAAGGCCGCGAGCGGGAAGGTTTTCCTCGTGCACCGGGAAAGCGACGGGAACCTGCACGCCTACCTGTGGCTGGCCCGGCCGCTGGACTGGTTCGGCGACATCGACTTCGCCGATCCCGCCGCGGCGACCGCACGCCTCGCGCGCGAGGTCGACGGCTGGGCTCCCGAGCTGAGCGCGCTGATCACCGCCAGCGACACCGCCCCGGTCCACCGCCGCCACTACACGCTGCCGGTCGCGCACCGCTGGGACCGCGTGCCCGGCGTGACGCTGCTCGGCGACGCCGCCCACCTGCAGCCCCCGAACGGCGAAGGTGCCAACCTGGCCTTGCAGGACGGCGCCGAACTCGGCGCGGCCATCGCGGCGCACCCCGGCGACGTCGAAGCCGCGCTCACCGAGTACGAGCGGGCGATGTTCCCCCGCAGCGCCGCGTCCGCGGCCCGAGGCGTCGCCGACAACGCGATCCTCCTGGGCGACAACGCGGCCCTGAACCTGATCTCCCTCGCCGACCGGTTCGGCGAATAGTCGCCGGGAGCTCGCGCGCGGCGAGTGGGTGATGATGGTCGCGTGCGGATCACGACGCTCGGCCCCCTCGCGGTGGACGGCCGCCCGGTGCGGGGCGACCGGCTGGCCGCGGTGCTCCGGGAACTGCTCGACGCCCGGGGGCGCCCGGTCTCCACCGTCGCTCTGGCCGACGCCGTCTGGCAGGGCACGCCGCCCGAGGACGCCGCGGGCGCGGTGCAGGCCCTGGTCGGCCGGGTGCGCCGGCTCGGCGTGCCGGTCCGCACCGCCGCGGGCGGCTACCGGATCCCGGCCGGCGAGGTCCGGGTCGACGCCGTCACGGCCCGCGGCCTGATCGACCGCGGCCGGCTGGCCCTGGCCGACGGTGACGCGGGAACCGCGCGGGACTGCGCCGACGAGGCGCGGGCGCTGTTCCCGGAGATCCCGGAGCCGACCGGCGACCGGCTCTTCGGCGACGTCGTCACCCTGCGGGCGGAGGCGGCCTTGGCCGGCGGCGGTCCGCTCGACGCGGCGGATCTGCGTCGGCTGGCCACCCGGGTCCCGCCCGACGAGCCGGCCGCCGCGCTGCTCGTGCGGGTCCTCGCGGCCCAGGGACGCGACGCCGAAGCCTTCGAAGTGGTCGAACGGGTGCGCGGCGAGCTCGTCGAGCGGTACGGCGCCGACCCGTCCCCCGTGCTCGCCGAGGCGCACTTGGCCTTGCTGCGCGGGCAGCTGGCCCTCGCGCGGCCGAACGCCGGCACGCTTCCCGCCGCGTGGCGCCGGGCGGTGACACCGCTGGTGGGCCGCGAGCCGGATCTCGCCGCCGTCGGCAAGGCGCTGCTGACGGCTCCGCTGGTGACCGTCGTCGCGACCGGCGGGGCGGGCAAGACCCGGCTGGCCGCCGAGATCGCCCGCTCCGCCGGGCAGGTGCGCGTGGTCGAGCTGGCCGGCCTGCGCTCGCCGGCCGAGGTGCTGCCCGCCGTGCTCGCGGTCCTGGGTGGCCCGGACACCGGCCTGGACACCCCGGCCCCGGATCGTCGCGCCCTGAGCCCGTCGGAACGGTTGCGGGCCATCGGTTCCGGGCTCGACGGGCTGCTCGTGCTCGACAACTGCGAACACGTCCTCGACGCCGCGGCGGCCGTCGTGGCCGAGCTGCTGGCCGTGGCGCCCGAGGTCGGTGTGCTCGCCACCAGCCGGGCGCCGCTGGGCCTGGTCGGCGAGGTCGTCCACCGGCTGCCCGCGCTGCCCGACGACGAGGCGCTCGCCCTGCTCGAAGCGCGCGTCCGGGCCGGGGGCACGGCACCGGCGTGGCCGCGGGACCGGGCGCTGGCCCTCGCGCACCGGCTCGACAACCTGCCGCTCGCGCTCGAACTCGCCGCCGCCCGGCTGCGGGCCATGCCGCTCGAGGACGTCCTGGCCGGGCTCGGCGACCGGTTCGCGCTGCTCGACCACGCGCTGCGCGGGCTGCCCGAACGGCACGCCGGCCTCTGGGCGATGGTCGAGTGGAGCCGCGACCTGCTCGAGCCCGGCGAACGGGACCTGCTGGAACGGCTGGCCGTCATCCCCGCGCCGTTCACCGCGGACCTCGCCGCCGCCGTCGCGGGCACCGACGTCCGCCGGGGTCTGGCGATCCTGGTCGAGCAGTCGCTGCTGCGGCTCGAAGAGGGCGTCCGCTACCGGATGCTGGAGACGGTCCGCGAACACGGCGAGGCCCGTCTCGACGCGGCCGGGCGCGAGACGGCCATAGCCGGGCTGGCCGGCTGGGCCGCGCGGCGGGCGGTCTCGCTGGCTCCCGGCTTCATCGGTCCCGCCCAGCTCGAAGCGCTGGACGCCTGCGCGGCCGACCAGGACAACCTGGTCGCCGCTCTGCGGTGGGCGTGGGACCACGACGACGAACCGGCCGCGGTCGACGTCGCCACCGCCCTGTTCCAGCTGTGGACGGTGCGCGGCCGGCACCTCGAGGCCAGTGCCTGGGCGCGCACGCTGCTGCACCTCGACGACCCGGCCGCCCGGTCGCGGTCGGCGCTCACCCGCGGCCGGGCCAGTGGCCGTCCCCTGCCGCACGCCGACCGGCTCGGGTGGCTGTGCGTGCTGATCGGCGTCAACGCGGGGAACACCGGCCCTCCGCGCCTCACCGTGCTGGCCCGCCGGGCCCTGCGCACCCTGCTCGCGGAGCGACCCGGCGACGTCTCACCGCGCACCGCCGCGCTGGCGGCGGCGATGCCCGGGCTGGAGCAGGCCGTCCCCGACCGGAGCCTGGCCGACGCCGCGGCGCTGATCACCCACCCCGACCCGTACGTCCAGGGGATGGGTCACTTCATCCGGGCCGTCCTGGTCGAGGACGCCGGCACCCGGCGGTCCGCCGACGCCGAGCTGGCCTACCGCCGGTTCGAGGCGATCGGCGACCACTGGGGGATGGGGATGGCCGCCCACGCCGCCGGGCACGCGTCGGGGACCGACGAGTGGCTGCGCCGCAGCGAGCGGCACCTGGCGCTGGTCGGCGCGGCCCAGGACGCCCGGTCGACCCGGGTGCTGCTCGACACGCACCTGGCCCTGGCCGGCGACGCCGAGGCCGAGCGCCGGCTGCGGGAGACCGCCGCCTCGGCCCGCTCCGACGAGACGGACGTCTCCCAGGCCCACCTCGGCCTGGCCCGGCTGGCCTGGCGACGCGAGCGCCCCGACGAGGCCCTGGCCCACGCGGACGCGCTGCTGCGGGCCGGCCCGCCGACCGTCTTCCGGATCGCGGTGGCCGTCCTGCACCTGTGGCTCGGCGCCGGCCCCCGGGCCACCGACACGCTGCGGCAGGTCCGCACCGAGGTGCTGACCGCCCACGACCGCCCGCTGCTGGGCGCGTGGGCGATGGGCGGCGCCGAGCTGGCCGCCCATCGGGGTGCGGCGTCGACCGCGCGCGAGCTGTGGGCGATGGGGACCCGGGTGGGGGCGAACGCGAGCCAGTTCGCCCCGCAAGGCCGCGGCGAGCGCCTCGCGGCGGCCTTGGGTGACCGGGAAAGCCGCGAGTCGCTGCTCGCCGAGGCCGGCGGGCTGACGGGGACCGCGCTTCACGACCGCATCAGGGCGTTGATGGACGAACTGCTCGCGTAGTACCCGGCCTGTCCGGTCCTACTGCTCCGGGTCCCAGTCCACGAGCTGGTCGAAGAGCCCCCGGTTGCCGTCGAATTCGAGGGAGTCCAGCGGAATACGGCCGTAGAAGGAGAGAACCAGCTCGTGAGCCGTGCCACGGGCGGACGCGTCGGACGCCTCGGCGGCGGGGGTCGTCAGGCGGGCGGCCCGGGCGCCGTCGGCGGTGAGCCAGTTGCGCCAGGAGCGCCCCTCGGACGCGTGGTAGTCGACGGCCGCGGGCTCGTGCGGCCAGGCGACCGTCGTCGTGCAAAAGGTGGACAGGAACTCTTCGGCGCCGTCGAGTGCCACCGCGGCCGGCAGCGGCTGCGGCGCTCCCGCGGCGACCTGGGCGTCGTAGGTGTGCACCGCGATCTCGTGGAGCTGGCGCCGGGCGACGCCACCGCAGGTGAGCGGCGACTGCGTCTTGTCCCACCACGCCCAGCACCCGCGATCCGGGCCGGCCTCCCGCAACGCGTCCAGCAGTTCCCGCGTCCCCGCGGCCGACCAGGCCAGCAGGGCCTCCCGCTCCCGGGGCGGGGCCGAGGCGTCCCGCGGTGCGGCCTTGGCCGTGGCGTCCGGCCCAGCGGCGATGGTGGCCGCCCACGCGCGGCGTCCCTCGCCCAGGTGACGCACCAGGTCGAACAGCGTCCACTCGGGGCAGGTCGGCACCTGCGCGTCGAGATCGGGCGCGACGGCGACCGCGGCGCGGAAAGCCGCCGAGCGTTCGTCGATCAGGCCCAGCAGGTCGGGGAAGTCCAGCGTGGTGTGCACCGTGGTGGTCTACCACCGTGCGGCGGCAACCGGCCAGCGATTTTCACGGCCGCGCCAGGGGATCCGGTCCTCAGAAAAGGGACTGCTGCGCCGGTTCCTCCTCCGGCTGCCCGCGCCGGCCGTTGAGGGCGAACTTGTCCTCGATCGCCGCGTCCGGTTCCGGGAAGCCGTACTTCGCTATCAACGGGCGGATCCGCGCGCCGATCTCGTGGCGGTACGACGTCTCCGATCCGGACGAATACAGCTTGGTGTACACCGGAACCAGTTCGGGATGCGCCCCACGCAGCCACGTGAAGAACACCTCCTTCACCGCCGAAGACAGGTAAAGCGGGTGGTACAGCACGCTCGTCGCGCCCGCTTCGGACACCGCGGCCACCAGTTCTTCCAGCTGTGCGGGCGAATCCGTGAGGTGCGGGAGGATCGGCGACAGGAACACCGTGCACTCGAGGCCCGCGTCGCGGATGGCGCGGACCGTGGCCAGGCGCGCGGTCGTCGTCGCGGTGCCGAACTCCACCGACTGCTGCAGCTCTTCGTCCAGGATGGAGAGGGACACGCCGAGGTGCACGGTCGTCGCGCGGCTGGCCTTGACCAGGTTTTCCAGGTCGCGGCGGATCATCGTGCCCTTGGTCAGGATCGAGAACGGGACGCGGTGACCGGCCAGCGCGTCGATGATGCCGGGCATCAGCGCGTAGCGGCCTTCGGCGCGCTGGTAGACGTCGGTGTTGGTGCCGAAAGCCACGCGTGGCGGGAGTTTCCGCTTGCGGGCCAGCTCGCCCCGCAGCACTTCGACGATGTTCGTCTTGACGATGATCTCGTTGTCGAAGTCACCGGCGACGTCCAGTCCGAGCCGGGTGTGCGTGGGACGCGCGAAGCAGTACTGGCACGCGTGCGTGCAGCCGCGGTACGGGTTGATCGTGTACTCGCCGGGCAGCATGCGCGCGTCCGCGGGCACGTGGTTCAACGCGCTTTTCGCGAGCACTTCGTGGAACGTCACGCCGCGGAACTCGGGGGTCCGGACACTGCGCACGAACCCGGTCAGCCGGGCCAGGCCCGGCAGCGTCCCCGCGTCGACGCGGTCGGTGCGCTGGCCGCTCCAGCGCATCGGATCTTCGTTCACCGTCTCGGGTCTCCTCCTGCCGGACCGAGCGCCCAGCATGCCCGACCGGCCGGAGCCGGGCCAGGGCGGTTCACCCCACCGCCTCCCCCCATTGGCCCGGCCCGGAAACCTGCCGCGGATCGGTGACGGAGTGGTAGGTGCCGTGCACAAAGACCAGCGCGGGTGCCTGCCGGTCGTGGCCGGTGGCCAGGACTTCCCCGACGACCAGCGTGTGGTCGCCGAGGTCGATCGGCTGCCGCAGGGTGCACTCCAGCCAGCTCGCGCCGTCGAGGACGAGCGCCCCGGTCCGCTCCCCCGGAGTCGCTTGGAGGAGCGCAATTTCGGAGACCCGCGAGGCGCGGGGGCCGGCGAAGCGGCCGGCCAGTTCCCGCGCGCCCGCCGGCAGGATCGACACCACCCAGGCGCCGGTGGCGAGCAGGTCGGCGAGGAACACCGACTCCTTCCGGAAGGACAGGGAGATCAACGGCGGATCGAGCGAGATCGAGCCCAGCGAGTTGACGGTGACGGCGTCGTGGTGCCGGCCGTCCGGGCTGTCGCGGTAGGTGGTGGCGACGCACACGCCGGTGGCGAAGGTGCGCATCACGCCACGCAGGTCGGGTGACATTCGGCTGCTCCCGGGGTCGGGGCCCGGCCCGCCGGAGCGGGCCGGCCGGTGGTCACACGGCTTGGGGGAACACGAAGAACCGGTCGGGGTCGTACCGGCGCTTGACCTCGGCGAGCCGGGCGGCGTTCGGCCCGTAGTAGGCGCCGCGCCAGTCCTCGAGGTCCGGATCGGTGAAGTTGACGTAGGACGCGTCCGGCGCGAACTCACCCGCTTCGGCGTGCAGGGCGTGGAGCCAGTCCAGGTTCGCCTGGACGACACCCGGCGCGTCGTCCTCGGCCCACGACGTGTCGAGGCTGAGCAGGAACCGGGTGTCCCGGTGCGGGAACGCGGTGTCCCCCACCGGGACGCGGCCGATCGCGCCGCCCCAGGCGAACAGCGCGGCGCCCGCGCCGTCGGGGTTGCCGCTGCCCGGCCACTTGTCGACGGCCCGGACGAGCGCCTCGACGCCGTCGTCGCCGATCGCGTGCGGGGTGCACCGGGTCCGGGCCGCGAACGCGCCGCCCTCGCTGGCGTGGTGCAGGTACGTCGCGGCTTCCCAGAAGTCCCGGTCTTCGATGTCGGCGCGGTCGGGGGCCGCGACGGCGAAGACCGGCGCCAGCAGCTCACGCAGCTCGGAAGCCGGGCCGAGGTGGTGGCCCACCACGGAGACGACGCCGTCCTCGCCCGCCGAACGCGCGATGCCGATCCGGGCCGAGAACGCCTCGGGCGCCGTGAGCATGATCTCCTGCATCGTGGCCAGCACCTCGACCGCGTGCGGCCACGACCAGAGCAGCAGGCAGGTCGAGCCGGCCGGGGCCGGGCGCGCCTGGAACGTGAAGCTGGTGTTGACGCCGAAGTTGCCGCCCCCGCCGCCGCGGCAGGCCCAGAACAGGTCCGGGTGCTCGGTTTCCGACGCGGTGACAACAGTTCCGTCGGCGAGGACGACGTCGGTCGAGACCAGCGCGTCGCACGTGAGGCCGTGCGCGCGGGAGATCGTCGTGACACCGCCGCCGAGGGTCAGGCCGCCGATGCCGACGGTGCCGGAGTTGCCGAGCGGGAAGGTCAGGTCCCACGGCCGCAGCCCGGCGTAGAGCGCCTTCATCTGCGTGCCGCCGCCGACGGTGACCCGCCCGGAGTCGCCGTCGACGCGGATCCCGGACAGCCGCCGCAGGTCCAGCACCAGGCCGGGGTGCGCGGAGTGGCCGGCGTAGCTGTGCCCGCCGCCGCGGGGCACCAGCGGGACCGACGCCGCCCGGGCCCACTCCACGGCGCGGGCGACGTCGCCCGCGTGGGCGGCCGAGAGCACCGCCGCGGGGCGGGTGGCGGCGAACCGCCGGTTCACCGGCGCCGTGGCTTCACCGAAGCCGTGGTCGCCGGGGAGCCGGAGTTCGCCGTCCACCAATCCGCGCAGTGTGCCCCACGCGGTCATCGCGCCGCTCCCGCGAGCTCGGCTTCGAGGACCTCTTCGAGGTAGGACACGCCCTGGGCGGCGTTTTCGCCGTGGCGTTCCCAGACTTCCCGCAGCACCAGGTGCCCGCCGTGCCACTGCGGGGTGTTGACGCTGGTGCCGGCGATCACCTCGCCGGTCGCCAGGACCATCGTGTAGGCCAGCCGCAGCACACCGGTCGGGCCGCAGACGCCGGTGACCGTGCCACGCCGGACGTGCCCGCCCTCGAACGTCGCCCAGACCAGGTCGCCGTGCTGGTGGTACTCGGCGTACGTGCCGTCGCCGCCGCCCAGGGCGCGGAACCGGCGGCCGTCGTAGTCGACGCTCATTCGTCCACGTCCAGGAGTCCGGCCGGCATCGCCAGGGTGGTGCCGACGGGCGGGGGTGCGATCTCTTCGGTGTCCACCTCGACCAGCGAGGCCGCGTGCTCGAGCCGCTGCGAACACGTCTCGCGGTCGGGTGCCCGGCACACGACGAACGAGTGGCGGGCGATGTAGCCGCCCGGCGGCAGCCGCAGCGTGGTGCCCGGCTCGGCCATCGGGGACGCCGTGACCAGCCCGGGGGCCTCGTCCGGCACGGTGATCGCGTGCAGGACGCAGTCGTGGTCCGGGTAGCCGAACCGGATGCCGGCGACGCCCTCACGGCTGTGCGAGACGTCCGGGCGCTGCCCCGTGGCGACGTCGAACAGCACGCTGCCCGGGTCGACGCCGGTCGCGGTCTTGCCGAGGAACGGGATGAGGTCGCCGCCGAGGCGGCCGTTGACCTCGATGATCACCGGGCCGAAGCGGGTCAGGCGGACCTCGGTGTGGGTGATCCCGTTCTCGATGCCGAGCACGTGGTGGGCCTTCGCCAGCACGCCCAGCAGTTCCTCGTCCTTCAGGAGCGGGTCGGCGGAGTCGACGACGTGGCCGGTCTCCTCGAAGAACGGCGGCATGCCGGTGCTCTTGCGGGCGATGAACATCGGCAGGTACTCGCCCTTGTGGACGGCGCCGTCGATGCTGATCTCCGGCCCGTCGGCGTACCCCTCGATGATCGCGCCGCCGCGGTAGGGCTCGTCGCCGACGAGGCTGGCCTCGTGGGCGACGCGGTAGGCGGCGTCGAACTCCGCCGCGTCCCGGGCGAGGGAGACGCCCATGCTGGCGCCGAGTGCCCGCGGCTTGACGACCACCGGGAACCCGATGCGGGCGACCGCCGCGCGGGCGTCGTCGAGGTCGGTGGCCAGGTGGAACCCGGGCTGCGGCAGGCCGGCGGCGGTGAGCCGGACGCGGCAGCTGTGCTTGTCGCGGCAGCCGTGCACGCCGGGGATGCTCAGGCCCGGCACGCCGAACTCGGCCGCCAGTTCGGCCGCGGGCATGACCAGCGGCTCGTCCCAGCACAGCACGCCGGCGATCGTGTACTCGCTCGCCAGCTCGCGGGCGGTTTCGGCGAGCAGCGCGTGGTCGAAGACGTTGACGACGGTGATGTCGTCGAAGTACTCGTGCTGCCAGGTCGGGTTGAGGTTGTTGATCAGCACCAGCCGCAGCCCGCCTTCACGGGCGCGTTCGGCGACGCTGCGGACGAGGTATTCGCGATAGAGCTTGAGCCCGCTGCCGATGACGAGCAGCGCACCCGGGGCGGTCGAGGTCATGGGAGACGTCCTCCGGTCGGGAAGTGTTCAGGGGAAAGGTGGTCAGGCGACAGGGTTCAGACGACGGCGGTGGCCTGGCCGGCCAGTTCGGCGACCATCGCGTCGGCGGCCAGCGGGGCGGTGCGGAAGCCGTCCCCGCCGCTCGCCGGACGCGCCCAGACGGCCGGCCCGACGCGGACGAAGCCGGTGTCACCGTCGTCGGCGGTGGCGTAGTGGCAGTGCTTGACCCGCACGACGTCGTATCCGTCCACATCGGACACGACGCCGGCGGCGAGCACCCGCGCGGCCCAGCCCGCGTCGTCGTCGGGCCCGGACAGCGTGGTCACCTGGCGCCGCACGGCGTCGGTGCTCACCTTGAGCAGGGTGCCCGCCACCGACGGCAGCAGCCACGCCCGCCCGTCGGCGCCGATCCCGCCCACCGTGGGCGTCGCCGCCCACGCGTGGGCGAGCGCGGCCGGCGGGCGCAGGTACACCATCGTCTGGCGGTGCAACGCGACCGGCCGGTCGACCAGCGCCCCGGTCCACGGGCCGGCGGCGACGAGCACGACGTCGCCGGTGACCGTGGTGCCGTCGGCGAGCCGGACGCGGGCGCGGTCGGGGTCGATGCCGACCGCTTCCCGGCCGGGCCGCAGCTCGGCGTCGGGGTGGTGGCGCAGCCAGCGCGCCGCCGCGTGCAGCATCCGGTCGGCCAGCAGCGTCCCGGCGTGCGGTTCGAGCACGGCGCCGCTCCCCCGCGGGAACCCGACGAGCGGGTACGCCGACGGGTGGACGATCCGGATCGGCACGCCCGCGGCCGACGCCGTGGCGACCGCCGCGGGCACCTGGCCGGGGGGCATCGCCTGGAGGACCCCGACCCGCCGGTAGAGGCCGGCACCCGGCAGGTGGTCGCACAGCAGCGCGTCCAGCTCGCGCCAGCGGCGGTGCAGCTCCGCCGCCTGGCGCGTGGCGGGCGTGTCGCCGACGACGAGGGCCCGCAGCGCCCGGTGCTGGTCGAACGACGTGGCGCCCGGGTGCGGCACCGGGCCGCGCTCGAGCAGCACCACGCGGTGCCCGTCCAGGACGCACCGGATCGCGGTGAGCAGCCCGGAGATGCCGCCGCCGACCACCACGACCCGCAGGCCGCCGCGCCGGGTGCCGCCGGTCGACGGCCGGCCGCCCGGCGTGACCGCGACCCGGCCCGCCACGCTGCCGGAGCTCGCACCCGGCAGCACGACCTCCGCGCCGTCCGGCACCGCGCCGGCCGCCGCCGAGCCCTCCAACAGCAACGCCGCAGCACCGTCGCGGGCAACACCGGCCACCGCCGGACCGCCGCCCAGCAACATCGCCGCGGCACCGTCCCGGACCGCACCGGCCACCGCCGGACCCTCGCCCAGCAACATCGCCGCAGCACCATCCCGGACAGCACCGGCCACCGCCGGACCGCCGCCCAGCTGCACCGCCGCAGCACCGTCGCGGGCAACACCGGCCACCGCCGGGCCCTCGCCCAGCAACATCGCCGCAGCACCATCCCGGACAGCACCGGCCACCGCCGGACCCTCGCCCAGCAACATCGCCGCGGCACCGTCCCGGACCGCACCGGCCGCCGCCGGGCCGCCGCCCAGGACGGCCGCCGCCGCACGGGCTCGCTCGCCGTCCGGCCGGGGGCCGGCACCCGGCGGCACGTCCGCGGTCACGCTGCTCCACCCACCCTGCCGGGTGCCGGCGCTCATCGCCCGGCCTCCGCCGGGCTCAGGCGGGGCAGCGCGACCGGCGTGAACGCGTCCACGTCGGCCGGGGCGGCCCCGGTGTTGTCGCCGAACACCTGCGCGGCCAGGTCGACCAGGATCGGCGCGGCACTGCGCAGCAGCCGGTCGACCTCGAAGCAGAAGTCACCGGCGTCGGCGCCGGTCACCTCCCGGCGGTCGAGCCGGGCCAGCTGGTCGGTGATCGTCTCGGCTGCCCGGTTCAGGCTGAACCCGGCCAGCTCGTACGACGCCGCGAACCGCTCGGCCATCCGGGCCGCCCCGCGGCGCGACCGCTCCGACACCGCGAGCGGGCCCAGCCCGACCCACCGGTTCACCTTGCCGGCGACCCGGTTCCAGGGTTCGACCAGCCGCGTGCCGGTGACCCGCGCGAGCGCGTCCCGGCTGAAGCTGGTGCGCTGGTGCTCGGGGCTGGTCGCGGCCAGGTGGAACCGGATCAGGTCCCGCGGCACCTCGGCGGCCAGCTCCCGGCTCCACACCACGTGCCCGCGGCTGGTGGAGAACTTCCGGTGGTCCAGCTCGTAGAACTCGTTGGTGAGGTAGCGCGTCGGCAGGTCGTACTGGCCGTCGAAGGCCAGCAGCATCGCCGGGCCGGCGATCGCGAACGGGTAGATGTTGTCGAACCCTAGGAAGTACACGACCTCCGAACCGGCCCCGGCGAGCCACAGCGCGTCCTCGGTACCGGCCGCGACGCCCCGCCGCTCGGCCGAGAGGGCCGTGCAGTGCATGCTCCACGCCATCGGCTCGGCGTTGGGGTTGACGACCTGCCCGGCGACCTCCGGGAAGGGCACCTTGATGCCCCAGGAGATCGGGTAGGTCACCGGGAAGTCCGGCAGCGGCCGCGAAAGCATCTGCGCCATCGCCTGGGCCATGTGCGGCCGCAGCCCGGCGGCGTTCGCCTCGAAGTGCGCCCGCAGCTGCGAGCGGTACCGCTCGACCGGCAGCACGAGGACGTCGGCCTCGCGCAGCACCACCGGGTCCTCGGGGTCCAAAGTGGACCGGACGCCGAGCAGTTCCCCCGCCGCCACCAGGGCTCCGCAGCTCTCGCAGAGCCCGGCGCAGCTTTCGGCGAGGCATTCCGGGCAGCCGCCGGCCGCGAAGCCGTCCAGCAGGAACTCCCCGGACCGCTGCGAGTACGGGAACTTCATGGTGCGCAGTTCCAGCTTGCCCGCCGAGTACAGCCGGCCGACGAAGTCGACGACCCACTTGGTGAACCGGTCGTCGTCGCCGGTGTAGCCGTCGACGCCGATGCCCATCGCGGCGAGGCTGGCTTCGATCTGCGCGGCCGAGGTGGCCACCAGCTCCGCCGGGGTGACGCCGCGGTGGTGCGCGGTCGTCACGACGAACGTCGACGTGTCCTGGAATCCGGTGCCCAGCAACACTTCCCGGCCCTGCGACCGGGCGTAGCGGGTGTGCACGTCCGCGGCCAGGAACGGCCCGGCGATGTGGCCGAGGTGCAGGTCCCCGTTGGCCGTCGGCGCCGGGGAGATGACCACGGTCCGCGCGTTCATGAGACGCTCGCTTGGTGGCGGGCCGCGAACTGGGCCGACATCTCGGCGTCCCACCAGACGCCGTAGTACTCGAAGTCCGCGTCGCCTTCGTTGGTGACGCAGTGGGTCGAACCCGGCGGCAGCCGGACGACGTCGCCGGCGGTGAACGGGTGCGGCTCGCCGTCGACGATCAGGGTGGCGGCGCCGAGCACGGCGATGAAGATCTCGTACTCGTGGTGGGCGTGCGGGGTGGACGTGGTGCCGGGGCGCAGGACGCACCAGGCACCTTCGAACGGCGCGTTGAGCTCCGGCCAGGGCAGCAGGCGCTGCGAGTCGAGCCCGTAGGCGCGTTCCAGGTTCTCGCGGTCGAGGCGGTGGACGTCGATCATGCCGCCACCACCACGGACTCGACGGACTCGCCGGACGTGCGCCGGCCACCGTCGGGGCCCGCGCCCGTCGCGCGGCGGTCGACGATGTCCCGGACGATGTCGGCCGAGCGCTGGGCGAGCACGCTGATCAGCGAGTCGGAGATGCCGTGGGTGGCTTCGTTGACGCCCTGCAGGTACAGCGCGCCGTGGGCCTCCCGGCCGAGTTCGGCGCGGTACTGCCGGTTGACGGTGACGGTCTCCAGGCCGACCGCTTCGGCCAGGCCGCGGACCATCGAGGGCATCCGCGAGTCGAAACCGGTGCCCAGGAACACCGCGTCGCAGCGGATCTGCTCGATCCCGCCGTGCTTGAGGTCGCGGACGTCGAGCAGGAGCTCCTCGCCGCCGCCGTCGAGCGACGCCGCGCGGGCGCCGACGACCTCGCTGAGCCCGCGGATGGTGGAGACCGGCTGGCCGAGCATCTTCTGCCGGTAGATCATCGTGTACAGCTCTTCGAGGAACGGCGCGGCGAGGCCGGCGTAGTTGGTCAGGTGCATCTCTTCGAGCACCTTCGCCCGGGCTTCGTCGGTCATCGCGAAGAACTCGTCCACGAAGGACGGGAAGAACAGCTCGTTGACGAACTTGCTGGTCTGGTAGTCCTTGAGGCCGATGGCGCGGACCAGCATCGTCGGGGACGAGCCCGGCGCGTGCTCGTGCAGGGCCATGAACATCTCGGCGGCGCTCTGCGCCCCGCCGACCACGACCGGCCGCAGCGGCTTGCCCGGGCGGGCCAGCTCCACCGTGGCGGCGACGCGGGTGCTGTACTCGGTGCTGTGCACGACCCGCTCGGCGGGCAGCCCGCGGAAGATCTCCGGGACGTGGGCGTCGCGGCCGCCGCCGACGACCAGGTCGCGGCAGAGGACCGTGTCGCCGTCGGACAGCGGGACGGTGAAGCCGAGCACCGCGCCCGACTCGGAGTGGATCGGCAGGATCCGCTCGGCGCGGGCGTTGTAGCGCACCCGGACGCGCTCGAGCGAGTCGGCGACCCACTGCAGATACGCCGAGACCTGCCAGCGGAACGGGTTGAAGGTGCCGAGGTTGACGAACTCGTCGAGCTCACCGCGCTCGTGCATGAAGTTGAGGAAGGAGAACCGGCTGCGCGGGTTGCGCAAGGTGACCAGGTCCTTCACGTAGGACACCTGGCTGCGGGCCCAGGGCAGCATCAGGTTGCGCTGCCACTTCACGTCTTCGTGCTGCTCCAGGATCATGGCGCCGCCGGCCAGATCGGACCGGCCGCACTCCTCGATGGCCACGGCCAGCGCGAGGTTCGCCGGGCCGGCCCCGATCATCAGGACATCCACCTCGTGGACGGTCATAACGTGCCTGCTTTCCATCTCGGGGTGCGGCGCGCCGGGTCCCGGCGCGCCGCACCGGGAACTACTTGCCGACGGTCACGCTGAAGAGGTCGAGCTCGCGGAACTGGGTGGGCTGGACGTCGTGCAGCCGGGTCGACCAGGCCGCGGTGCCGGACTGCCACCAGATCGGGATGGTCGGCATGTCCTGCAGGACGAGCTTTTCGGCCTGCTGGTACAGGGCCTGGCCCTGCTGCTGCGACGGCGCGGCGTCGGCTTCCTTGAGCAGCTCGTCGACCTTCGGGTTCGAGTACTGGCCGACGTTCGAGGCGGCACCGGTGCGGAACAGCGGGTTGAGGAAGTTCTCGATCGACGGGTAGTCCGCGACCCACGCCGAGCGGTAGATGCCGGTGACGGTCCGGTTGTTCAGCTGCTTGCGGAAGTCGCCGAGGGTGGTCTGCGGGGTGAACTTGCAGGTGCGGCCCAGCGAGGCCTGGATCTGCTTGCAGATGACCTCCATCCACTCCTGGTTGCCGGAGTCGATGTTGGACGTCAGCTCGATGTCACCGGTGAACCCGGAGGCGTCGAACAGCTGCTTGGCCTTCGACGGCTCGTAGGTGCACAGCTCGCCGCACTGGTTGTCCAGGTGGCCCTGGACGTTCGGGGCGACCAGGCCGTCGGCCGGGGTGCGGCCGCCGTTGAAGACCTGCTGGATCAGGGCCTTCCGGTCGATCGCCATGGAGATCGCCTGGCGGAACTGCGGGCTCTCGTAGCGCTTGTCGAACAGCGGGAACGCGATGGCCTGGTAGCCGAGGTAGGTGTAGGTCTTGCGCCGGTTGTCGGGCAGGTCCTTCTTGATCTTGCCGCCTTGGGTGGAGGTCCACGGCGTGAAGGACAGGAAGTCGAGCTTGTTGGCCAGGACGTCGGCGTAGGCCTTGTCGAGGTCGGTGTAGAAGCGGAAGTCGATGCCGCCGATGTTCACCTTCTGCGCGCCGGCGAAGCCGTCGAACCGCTTGACGACGAGGTCCTTGCCCGGCGTGTAGGACTCGAACTTGAACGGCCCGTCACCGATCGGGTGGGCCTCGAAACCCTTGCGGTCGGCGAAGAAGCTCGCGGGCAGCGGGAAGAACGCCGCGTAACCGAGCTGGACGCCGAACTCCGAGAACGGCGCGTCGAGGGCGACGGTGAACGTGCTGTCGTCGACCAGCTTCAGGCCCGAGAGCTCCTTGCTCGCCGGCAGGGTCGCCGGCTGCTTGCCGTCCGCGGTGGCGTTGTTGACCTGTGCGAAGCCCTGGACGTGGGAGAAGTAGCTGGCGCCCGCCATCAGGTTCGGGGAATAGGCGGTGTAGTTCCACGCGTCGACGAAGCTCTTCGCGGTGACCGGGGTGCCGTCGTGGAACGTCCAGCCGGACTTGAGCTTGATCGTCCAGGTCTTCGAGTCGGTCGTGCTGATCGAGTCGGCGACGGCGTTGTGCGGCGCCGCCGTCTTGGCGTCGTACTCGATCAGGCCGCGGAACAGCGTGCCCAGCACGCTGATCCCGCCGACCTCGGTGGTGTTGCCGGGCACGAGCGGGCCGGCCGGCTCGGTCTCGCTGTAGCTCACGACCGCGTCGCGGTCGATGTTCGCGGTGGCGGCCGCGGGAGCGGCGGCACCGTCGGGGGTGGCGGTGGTGGTGCCGCCCGGGGTGCTGCACGCGGTGAGCGTGACAGCGAGGGCGGCGGCCGCGCAGACGGCGACCTTGAGCTTTCGCATCGGTTTTTTCCTTCGGTGGAGGGCGGATCGGGGTGGTTCAGCGCCGGCTGGAGGTGATTCCCAGGGCCAGCGGGAAGGCGGGCCGGCCGCCGAGCAGGTGGGCGCCGGCGGTCTGCAGGATCCGGTCCTGCGCCACGATGTGCTGGCACATGGTGGTGGTGTCGCGCAGCCAGCGGTCCAGCGGCGACGGCCGGTAGATCGCGCTGGTCTGCACCAGGTCGTAGAGCCGGGTGACGATCGAGCGAGCCGTGCGGAACGCGTGCCGCCGCGACAGCGGGAGCGCGGCGCGCTCGGACGGCGTCAGGTCGTCGAGGCTGCCGCCCGCGGCCAGGACTTCGTGCTGGCGGCGCAGGGCGCCGTAGACGCCTTCGCGGGTGGCGTTGAAGTCGGCTTCGCAGTCGGCCAGGGTGACCTGCGTGCGGTAGTCGTCCGCCCGGCCGGCGGCGACGGAGAGGTCCCGGGTGTGGTCCAGCGCGGCGCGGGCGACGCCGAGCGCGACGCCCGGCATGTTCCGCATGTGCACCTCGGGCTGGGCCAGCGGGCCCGTCCCGCTGCGGACGTCCGCGAAGACGAGCGTGTGCGCCGCGGGCACGAAGACGTCGGTGATCGTGTAGTCGCAGCTGCCGCTGCCCGCCAGGCCGGTGGTGTGCCAGGTGTCGACGACCTCGACGTCGGACTTCGGCACCATGAGCAGGATCGAGTCGTGCGGTGAGCCGTCGGCGCCGGGCTCGGGCTCGCCGTCGCGGTAGAGGAAGGCGCCCGAGACGACCCAGTCGGCGTGGGTGACGCCGCTGCCGAACTGCCAGCGGCCGGTGAGGCGGTAGCCGCCGGGCACGATCTCCGCGCGGCCGTTGGGGAACAGCAGGCCCGCGGTCGCCATGTCGAGGCTCGGGAACATCTCGTCGGCGACTTCGCGGTCCAGGAAGGACGCGTAGAGGCCGGTGTCCGACCCGATCATCGCGCACCAGCCGGCGCCGGTGTCACCGTAGGCGAGGGCCTCGATCACGGCGGTCTGCTCGGCCGAGGTGAGCTCGGGGCCACCCCGGTCCTTGGCGAACCCCATCCGGAAGACGCCGGTGCCACGCACCAGTTCCACGACGTCCGCGGGCAGCCGCCGGGCCCGCTCGATCTCCTCGGCGCGCTCTCGGAGCACGGGGGCGAGCGCCTCGGCACGGGCGAGGATCTCCGCGGCGGTATCGGGCGGTCTGACGTCACCCTCGTGCACGGGCAGCGGCTCGACAACGGTCATCTCATCACTTCCTCGGGGCTCCAACTGCTGGTCGCGGACTCGGTCCGGCCGCGTTGGAAGTGATTCAAGGCTTCCGTTTAATTGATGGAAACCATTGGCCACCAAGGAAAATCAATACTGTGTGATTTGAGGTTGACGAGTGGGTAACGGCGGCGGGCCGCGAGGAGACCCGGAGGTCCCGTCGCGGCCCGCCGGACGGCCGGTGTCGCTCAGCCGGTGACGGCGCTGTTGACGGCGCCGAAGTCGAGGCCGCCTTCCAGTGCGCCGTAGGTGCCGTGCTCGAGCAGTTCCACCGCCGCGTTGCGGGCGACGGCGTACGCCGACTGGGCGATCGCGGTGCCGACGCTGATCCGGCGGACGCCGACGGCTTCCAGCTCCGCGACGGTCGGGGCGCCCGGCCACACCATCACGTTCACCGGCAGCGGGCTCTCCTTCACCAGGAGGCCGAGGGTCTCCAGGTCGATCAGGCCGGGCACGAACAGGCTGTCGGCGCCGGCCGCGGCGTAGGCGCCGGCCCGGGTCAGCACGTCGTCGAAGCGGCCTTCGGGCTCGCCGACGCCGAACAGGTAGACGTCGGTGCGGATGTTGATCCACAGCTCGGGCAGGCCGGCCGCGGTCGCCGCGTCGCGGGCCGCGCGGACCCGCCCGACCTGCGCGGGGACGTCGAACAGCGGCCCGCCGGGCGCGGTCGAGTCCTCCAGGTTGACGCCGACGGCGCCGGCCTCGACGATCGCGCGCACGGTCGCCGCGACGTCGTCGGCGGACGGGCCGTAACCGCCTTCGATGTCGGCCGTCACCGGGACGTCGACGACCTGCACGATCCGCGCGACCAGGGCGGCCATTTCCGCTCGCGTGAGGCCGTGCCCGTCGGGCCGCCCGGCGGACCAGGCGACGCCGCCGCTGGTGGTGGCGATCGCCGGGGCGCCTGCCTGCGCGATGAGGGCCGCGCTGGCGGCGTCCCAGGCGTTCGGCAGCACCAGCGTGCGGTCGTGGTGCAGGGCACGCAGTGTCTCGGCGAGCCCTCGCTGGACGCTGTCCATGGACATTCTCCTACTTCCTTCGGTTACTTCGGTGGGTCTGCCGCGGCTCTCGTGAGTGTTTAGGGCGGTTCTAACCGCCCTAAACACTCACGACCGCACGGTGAGGTCAGGCCGCCAGTGTGGGGACGCCGGCGGCGATCAGGTGGGTCGCGGCGAACGCGCGCCACGGGTGCCAGGCCGTCGCCAGTCCGTCGCTGTCGTCGAGGATGTCGTTCGCCAGCAACGTCGTGCAGATGGTCCGGTCGGCGCCGGGGAAGGCGTCCGCGTAGCCCAGCCGCAGCGCGATCTGCTGGGCGGCGCACTCGCCGAGGCCGGGCAACGCCGTCAGCGCGGCGGTGAACTCCGCCAGGCTCGCGCCGCCGTCGAGCAGGGTCTCGTCGGCGGCGACGGCGGCGGCGAACCCGCGCACCGTCTTCGCGGTGGTCGCGGGCAGCACGCCCGCCAGGTCCGCGTGCGCGAGCGTCTCGGCCGAGGGGAAGAGGTGGGTCAGCCCGTCCTCCAGGCCGGGCACCGCCGTCCCGGCCGCCTCGACCAGCGCGGCCAGCTGCCGCCGGACCTGCGGCCGGGCACACCGCTGACTCAGCAGCGCCTCCACCGCGATCTCGAAGGACCCCCAGGCCCCGGGGACGCGGACGCCGGGACGCGCGCGCAGCAGCGGCCCCAGCACCGGGTCGTCGCGCAGGGCGGCTTCGGCCGGCGCCGTGTCGGCGTCGACGCCGAACATCCGCCCGACCCGGTCGACGACGTGGATGAGGCCCTCCCAGAACGGCATGTGCGCGATCAGCAGCAGGTGGTCGTCCCCGCCGCGGCGCACCTCGATGACGCCCGCCTCGCCGTCGAGGCTGATCGTGCGGCGGTAGACGCCGTCGAGCACCGACTCGACGCCCGGCACCGCGCGCTCGCCGAGGAACGTGCTCAGCGCGTCCCAGTGCAGCGGCGGCGCGAACGGCAGCCGCATGGCCAGGCCGCCGTCCGCGGCGAGCCGGTCGGCGCGCCGGCGCCGGTTGCGCAGCTCGACCGGGGACGCGCGGAAGACCAGCTTCATGTCCCGGTTGAACTGGCGGAGGCTGCCGAACCCGGAGGCGAAGGCGACGTCGGCGACCGTCAGGTCGGAGTCGTCGAGCAGCCGCCGGGCGAAGTGCGCGCGCCGCGAGCGGGCGAGCTGGTCGGGTGTCACGCCGAGGTGGTCGTGGAAGAGCCGGCGCAGGTGCCGCGGGGACACCGCCAGGCGCTCGCCCAGGGCCGCCTCCGTCCCGGTGTCCAGCGCCCCGGCGATGATCAGCTGGACCGCGCGGCAGACGAGTTCGGGCGCGTCGGCGCCGACCGGCCCCGCCACCCGGTACGGGCGGCAGCGCAGGCAGGCCCGGAACCCGGCCGCCTCGGCCTCGGCCGCCAGCTCGAACGTCTTCACGTTCTCCGCGAGCGGCTTCGCGCCACACCCGGGCCGGCAGTAGATGCCGGTGGTGACCACGGCCGAAAAAGTCGTCATACCCCAGGTGTAGGGGATCCCGCGCCGCGAAGCTAGCCACATCCGGACATGCCGCACGGCGGCGTATCCCGGCCGCGGCGATCGTGTCCGGATCTGACCAGACTCGCTCCGGCGGACCCGGCAGAGTCGTCCCCGACAGCGGCGCGCCGGACGCGCACCGCACTACCGAGAGGCTTTCCGATGCTCGCGAAGGTGTTCCCCATCCCCCTCAAGCCGGGCAAGCAGGCCGAGGCCGAGAAGCTCGTGCACGAGTTCGCGCCCCTGGGTCCCGGGCAGGAGGAGGGCACCGTGTCCTTCCGCGTGTACCGCGACCCCGCCAAGACGGACTACCTGCTGTTCGTCGAGCACTTCGCGGACCAGGCGGCCTACGACACCCACACCGGGTCGCCCGCCTACCAGAAGCTGATCGCCGGCCAGTTCGCCGACCTGATTCTGGAATTCGTCGAAATCGATCACGAACTGATCGTCGGACTCTGATTTTCCGCACACCCGGCCGGATGCAGCAACCGCTGCGTCCGGCCGGGTGCATGTCACCCTGATTGCGCGACGAATGGGTCACGCTCCGAATTCTCGCGCGGGTGGATCGCCCCCGAGTTGATTTTCCGGCGGGGACAACTCTGCCGGTCAACTCGCCTGGCGGCTGGAATGTGTACGCCGCACCTCGGCTTGACGTCGACTCCGGTGCGGCGCACCCGTTCGCGAGCCCCTTGGAGGCACCACCGTGACCCCGATCACCGACCAACCCACCGGCGTACTGGCCGTCCTGCGCCGGACGCCGACGCCGGTGCGGTACCTGCTCGGCGGCGTGCTCGTGAACCAGCTCGGCGCGTTCGTCCAGACGTTCATGGTGCTGTACCTGGTTTTCCGCGGTTTCTCCGCGGGACAGGCCGGCCTCGCCATCGCCGCGTACAGCATCGGTTCGGTCCTCGGCGGGCTGGCCGGCGGGGAGCTGGTGCACCGCATCGGCCCGCGCGCCACCATCTTCGCCGCCATGCTCGGCTCGGCCGCGGTCCTCGCCGTCGTCCCCCTGTTCGCCAGTCCCGGGATGTTCGTGGCGCTGCTCGTCGCGCTGCTGCTCGCCGGCCTCGCGACCCAGAGCTACCGGCCCGCGGCGGCGGTCCTGCTGAGCGAGCTGATGCCCGCAGACGATCGGGTGATGGGCTTCTCGATGATGCGCACCGCCCTCAACCTCGGCGCGTCGCTCAGCCCGCTGATCGCCGCCGGGCTGATCCTGCTGGACTGGAACCTGCTGCTGTGGTTCGACTCGGCCACCGCGGTGCTCTACGCGTTCCTGGCGATCCGGCTGCTGCCCGACCACCGCGTCGAGCGCGAGGCACCGGCGGAGCGGGCCGATACCGGCACCCGGGCGGCGTACGCGACTTTGCTGCGGGACGGGCGTTTCTGGTTCTTCCTGGCGTCGGTGCTGATCGGCTCGATCGTCTACGTCCAATACACCGTCGCCCTGCCGCTCAAGATCAACTCCGAAGGCCACCCGACGTGGCTCTACAGCGTCGTGCTCGTGACCGCGTCGGCCGTGCTCATCCTGTGCGAGCTGAAGATCACGTCGTTCGTCACCCGCTGGCCGGGGCGCGTCGCCGCCACGGCCGGCACCGCGCTGATGGGGCTCGGGGTCGCCGGCTTCGGCGTCAGCGGCGGCTCGGCCGTCGCGCTCATCGTGTGTACGGTGGTGTTCGTCTTCGGCATCATGATCAACGGCCCGACGATGTTCGCCTACCCCTCGTCCTTCCCGTCGGCCGTCAAGGCGCGCTACATCAGCGCCCACCAAGCGACTTTCGGTCTCGGGATGGCGCTCGGCCCCCTGTTCGGCGTCGCCACGTGGGTCGCGCTGGGCAACGGCGTCTGGTGGCTGTGCGGTGTGCTCGGCCTGGTGGCGGCACTGTGCGCGCTGCTCGGCATGAGCGCGCCGCGCCGCCGGCCGGCCACGGTCTGACCGCGCCGGCAGCGCCTCGGCCGCCCGCCTCGCGCGGGCGGCCGTCGAGCGTTCGCACAATTCACGCGATCGCCGTAAAAAATCACCGGAATTGGCCGGAAAATCAACCACAAAATACACGAACGGGCCAACGACACCGCCATGCAGCGGAAGAGATACCAGCCGCCGTCCGCGACGCTGAGTGAGTAAGGGGAAGGGGATTCACATGGGCAGACCGGAAAAGCCCGTCAACACGTCCGGCGGCGTCGCCACCCAGTTCGCCCGGGAATTGCGCGAGCTGCGAGCACGAGCCGGAAACCCGACATACCGGGAAATGGCCCGGTCGGCGATGTACTCGTCGTCCGTGCTGTCGAGCGCCGCCAGCGGCAACAGGATGCCGTCCCTCCAGGTGACGCTCGCGTTCGTCGCGGCGTGCGGCGGCGACAACGAGGCGTGGCGGCGGCACTGGCACGTCGCCACGGGCGGTTATACCCAGCCCTCGATCGGGGGGCGCACCAGAAGACCGGCGCTGTTCCAGCGGCGCGGCGGCGTGCCGGCGCACCCGGCCCAGCTACCCCAGCGGCCACGGGGGTTCACCGGCCGCACGACCGAGCTGGCGTGGCTGCGTTCACCCGGCGACACCCCGATGGTCGTCAGCGGGCCGGCCGGGGTCGGCAAGAGCGATCTCGCGCTGTACTACGCCCATTCGGTCGCGCCCGACCTGACCGACGGGCAGCTCTACGCCGACCTCGGCGGCCTGCGCCACGGGGGCGGCGCGCCGGCCACGCCGGAAGCGGGCGACATCCTCGACGGCTTCCTGCGAGCGCTCGGCGTCGAGGACCTGTCCGGCAGCGTCGACCACCGCGCGGGCCTGTACCGCTCGCTCCTGGCCGACCGCCGGCTCCTGGTGCTGCTGGACAACGTCCAGGACGAGCAGCAGGTGCGCCCGCTGCTCGCCGAGACCACCACGAGCACCACGCTGCTGGTCAGCCGCAAACGGCTGCTGGGCCTGCGCGACGTCGACCGGCTGCAGGTGACCCCGCTCTCGCGCGGCGACTCGATCGCGATGATCACCGCGGCGCTCCCGCACCTCGCCGTCACCGCGGGGCCGGACTGCGCCCGGCTCGCCGAGCTGTGCGGGGACCTGCCGCTCGCGCTCGACCTGGCCATCCGCAAGATCGCCTCGCGACCGCACCTGACCCTGCGCCGCGTCGTCGAAGAATGGCGCCTGAACGACAACACCGTCGACTGGCTGAGCGTCGGGGACCTGTCCCTGCGGTACTCCCTGGAGTCCGCCTACCGCACCCTCAGCCCACCCGCCCGCGAACTGCTGCACCAGCTCGCCCGGACCCCGGCCGGCACGCCGGGCTCCCTGCCTCCGGGCGAAGACGAGCTGGCCGAGGAGATCGCCGACGCCGGCCTGCTCACCCACGCCGACCCGTACCTCGACGGCCGCGGCCTGCCGCCGCCCATGCGCGCTTTTGTGCTCAGCGCCATCGAGCAGCAGCACGGACACGACTACCGGGCCATGGCGGGCCCCGTGTCCGCCTGACGCGGCACCGGACGGCCCGGCAACGGCGCCCGCCGTCCTGTGACGCGCCTCCCGCCCCGGGGCCGGGGCACCCATCCGGTCGCGGGTAATCGCGCCGCGCGTCGGCATTCGCCGTACCTATACCACTTTGTCCCTCGTGCGCGCCCGCGGGAAGGCCGCATTGATTGTCCTTTCCGGACAACGCTCCCAGCCAAGTCCGCCATGGCCTGTAATCAGCGGGGAACCGGCGTTGCTTTCCACACGCCGACGCCGGCAGGACCTCGCACCGGGCCCGGCCCCTTCACGGCCTTTCCACGGAAGGACAAGGACATGCTCGACAACGGCATCCCCGTTCGGATCCCGGAGCCCGACAGGGCCGCCCGGGCCGCCGAGCTCCGCCGGCCGGCCGGTACCCCGATCCGCCCGCGCCGCCCGCCGGCGGGTGAACTTCCTGTCAGGGCGGCGAAGCGGACCGATTTCCGACCCTACAGGGCCTCTCTCGCGATGGCTGCTTCGATCATGCTGCTCGTCGCCGCGATCTGGGTGTCGGCCGTCGTGCACCCGAGCGCGGGGTGGCACGACATCGCGTTGTTCGCGCACCTGGCGTCCCTCGTCCTCGGTCTCGGCGCGGTCCTGGTCGCCGACTACTTCTTCGCCCTGTGGGTGCTCGGCCGCACGAGTTTCGCCGAGGCCGTCCGCAGCACGTCCCGGCTGCACCTGTTGGTGTGGGCCGGGTTGACCGGCCTGGTCGGCAGCGGCGCGCTGCTCGAACCGAACCTCCACGCGGGACCCACGGTGGTGAAACTGGTGCTGGTGGCCATTCTCACCGTCAACGGCGTCCAGGTCATGGTGCTGGGCAAGCGGATGGCCGACGTGGACGGCCCGGTGCCGCGGCGCCTGCTCGTCCGCGGCGGCCTGACCACGGCGATCTCGCAGCTGTGCTGGTGGGGCGCCGTCGTGATCGGGTTCCTGAACGCCAACCGCTGAGTCCCCCTTTCGTGTCCGCGCCCGGCGCGGCTCTTCGACCAAGATCGGGATCCGTCACGTGTTTTCCCCCCTTGCCGCCGCCGGCGCGGCGAAGCTGTCCGGATCTGGCCAGACCCGTGGCCACGCTCGCGGGCACTCTGATGACGCCGGGCCGGAGCGCGGAAATCCGGCCGGGGAAAGAATCGAATGGAGAAGTGATGATCACCAAACTGGTGCGCGCGGTGTCCTCGGCGATGCGGCCGGCCACCTCGGCCACGACGATCGCCCAGCGCCTCGACGCGGCCCGGGCGCAGCACCTCATGACGATCGAGCTGTTCCGCCTGCGCGGTCTGGGCTGACCCGCGCCGCTCGTTTCGCCGGCACCGGCCGGCCGCCTTCGGACGTCCACCGTCGTACGTCCGGACGCGGCGAACCCGCGGTACAGCAGCGATCCGGCCGGGCGCCCCCACCCGAGGGTGCCCCGCCCGTGTCCGTACCGCCCGCCCGACGAAACGAGTGACCATGACCAGCACCGTCCCCCGCGTTTCCCCGGCCCCCACCGAGGACGCCCCGATCGGCCACCGCCGGTTGCTGATGTGCGCCGCGGACTACTTCCGGATCGACTACGAGATCAACCCGTATATGCACGTCGGGGTCCAGCCCGACGTCGCGGCCGCGGTCGCCGAGCACGACCGCATCGTCGCGGCGCACCTGGCCGCCGGCCGCAAGGTGGAGTTCGTCGACGCCGACCCCGGCTGCCCCGACATGACGTACACGGCCAACGCGGCAGTAGTCCGCGGCGACCGCGCGGTGCTGGCCACCCTCCCGCCGGAGCGGGCCGCGGAGACGCCCCACCACCGGGCCTGGCTTGCGGAAAACGGGTTCGACGTCGCGGAGACGCCGTACGCCTTCAGCGGCCAGGGTGACGCCCTGGCCTGCGGCGACCTGCTGCTCGCCGCGCACGGGCAGCGCACCGACGTCCGGGCGCACCGGACGCTCGCGCGGCACCTCGGTTACGAGGTCGTCGGCCTCCGCACCACGAGCCCCCAGTGGTACGACCTCGACCTGGCCGTCGCGGTGATCCACCCCGGCCGGGTGCTGGCCTACAACCCGGAGGCACTCGACGCCCCGAGCCTGCGCACGCTGCGCGGGCTCGGCATGGACCTCATCGAGGTGGCCCCCGCCGAGGCCGCGGCGTTCGCGTTGAACCTGATCAGCGACGGCCGCACGGTCACCATGACCAGCGGCGCCCCCGGCCTGGCCGCCGACCTGCGGGCACTGGGCCTGACGGTGGTCGAGCTGGACACGACCGAGCTGCGCAAGGGCGGCGGCGGCATCCGCTGCACGGCCCTGACGCTCGACAACCCGGCCTGACGCCCGTGCCTGGCGAGCCGCGGGCTCGCCAGGCACGGCGGTTCACCTTCGCGAGCCGACACCCAGCCGGTCGAAGGTGAAGGGCCGCAGCGTGTCCGGGCGTTCGCCGTCGAGCGCCCACGTCGTCAGCGCTTCGCCGACGGCCGGGACGAGGGCGAAGCCGTGGCCGCTCCACCCGGTGCCGACGAACACGCGGTCGAAGCCGGGCACGGTGTCGACGACCGGGATGAGGTCGATCGTGCTGGTGTCGGCCCGGCCGGCGTCGACGGCGAGCACCTCGGCGCCGGCCAGGGCCGGGATCGTCGCGGCGACGTCGGCCAGGCTGGCGCGCAGGACGTCCGGATCGGGCCGGCCGACCCCGGTCCCGGGGTCCCAGCCGCCGGGACGGCCGCCGGACAGCATCACGTGCCCCTCGTCGGTCATCTTGACCGACAGCGAGCGCCGCGTGTGGCCGACCTGGTGGTTGAGCGAGAACCCCGGCGGCGGCGCCACGAACGTGACCTGGGTGGCCTTCTCCCACAGGGGGAGGCTCAGCCCGAAGGAGTCCGCGAGGAGCCGGGGCGTCGACCGGTTGGCCAGGACGATCACGCCTCGGGTCGCGCGCAGGGCGTCCCCCTCGGCCGGCCGCAGGACGACCGCACCGTCGGGCTGCGGCACCAGCTCGGTCACCTCGGTGTGCTCGAGAACGCGCGCCCCCAGTTCGCCGGCGGCCTTGGCGAACGCCCGGGTGGTCGCGGGGTGGTCGGCGGTGCCGTCCTCCGGGGTGAAGAGCGCGCACCGGATGTCCTCGGCGAGACCCGGCTGCCGCTCGTCCAGCTCCTCGCGCTCGACGACGCCGCACGGGATCCCGGCCGCCTGCTGGGCTTGCGCCCGGGCCGGCAGGCTCTGCCGGCCCGAAACGCCGGCGACCTCGACGTCGTAGAGGCTGAGCAGGCCGTTGCGCCGGTAGCCGGTCGGCGCGCCCAGCGCGGAATCCAGCTCCGGCCACAGGTCCAGGGCGCGCCGCGCCAACGGCAGCTCCCTCAGGTCCCGTCCCCCGGCGCGGACGCCCCGGCGCCCCGGGCCGCCCGAGGCGCCGGACGCGAGTTCGGCCGCCTCCAGCAGAACGACTTCCGCGCCGCGGCGGGCGAGGTGCCACGCGGTGGCGGCCCCCATGGCGCCGCCGCCGACGACGGCGTACTCGACGGAGCGCACGTGTGCTTCCTCCATTTCAGCCGACCCTTTCCAGGAACCGCCGGGTGCGGTCCTCGCGAGGGGAGTCGAGGACCTGGCCGGCGGGACCGCGTTCGACGATCCGGCCCTGGTCCATGACGACGATGGTGTCCGCGACCTGGCGGGCGAAGCCCATCTCGTGGGTGACGATGACCATGGTCAGGTCGTCCCGGGCCAGGTCGCGCAGGACGTCGAGGACCTCCCCCACGAGCTCGGGGTCCAGCGCGCTGGTGGGTTCGTCGAACAACATGAGCTTCGGCCGCATGCACAGGGCGCGGGCGATGGCGACGCGCTGCTGCTGCCCGCCGGACAGCTGCGCCGGGTAGCTCGCGTGCTTCTCGGCCAGGCCGACCTTGGCGAGCAGCTCTTCGGCCTGCCGCACCGCTTCGCGCCGGGGCACGCCGAGCACGCGGACCGGCGCCTCGATCAGGTTCTGCAGCACCGTGAGGTGGGAGAACAGGTTGAACTGCTGGAACACCATCCCGATGTCCCGCCGGGCCCGGCGGGCCTGCCGCGGCGAGGTCTCCTGGAGGTCGGTGCCGGCCCACCGGTAGCCGACCAGGCCGCCGTCCACGAGGATCGCCCCCGCCTGGATCTTCTCGAGGTTGTTGATGCAGCGCAGAAGCGTGCTCTTCCCGGAGCCCGACGGCCCGATCAGGCAGACGACCTCGCCGGGCCGGACGACCAGGTCGACGTCGTGGAGGACGTGGAGCGCGCCGTACAGCTTGTGCACGCTCCGGACCTCCACCGCGGGGACATCGGCAGCTGTGCTCACAGTCCCGCCTCCAAGGCCGTCCGGGAGAGTTTCCTTTCCGCGGCCGCGGAAAGGACCGCCTCGCCGCGGTTGAAGTACCGTTCGACGCGGCGCTGGGCGACGGTGAGCACCGCGGTGAGGACCAGGTACCAGAACGTCACGACCAGCAGCAGCGGGATCGTCTCGTAGGTGCGCGCGTAGATGATCTGCGCGCTGTAGAGCAGTTCGGGCATGGCGATCACGCTGACGATCGACGTCGTCTTCACGACGTTGACGAACTGGTTGGTCAGCGGCGGCACGATGGCCCGCATGGCTTGCGGCAGCACGATGCGGCGCAGGGCCAGCGTCCCCGGCATGCCGAGCGCCTCGGCCGCTTCGCGCTGACCGCGTCCCACCGAGATCAGGCCGGCGCGGAAGATCTCCGCGCAGTACGCCGCCTCGTGCAGGGTCAGCCCGATGATCGCGGCACCCGCGACCGTGATGACGGTGTTCGTGTCCAGCGCGAACAGGTCGGGCCCGGAGGGCACCCCGAGCGAGAGCTTCGGGTACAGCGCGGCCAGGTTGTAGAGCAGGAGCAACAGCACGAGCAGCGGAGTCGCGCGGAAGAACCAGATGTAGGCGCCCGCGGCCGTGGTGAGCACCTTGTTGGCCGACTGGCGCATCATGGCCAGGACGACCCCGGCGACGATCGACAGCACCATCGCCATCACCGCCAGCTCGACGGTGTGCCCCAGGCCGAGCAGGATCGACGGGCTGAAGAGGTAGTGCCCGAACGCCGGCCAGGAGAAGTTCTCGTTGGTGAAGGCCGAGGTGAGGACCAGCGCGACGAGCGCGGCGGCGAGCACGCCGGCGACCCACGTGCCGTACTTCTTCCGCCCGATTATCCGCACGGGAAACGCCGCGCCCGTTCCGGCGGTGTCGGTGACCATGCTCATGACCTGCCTTTCAGAATCTCGGTGCCGTCGAGGGAGTTCTCCTGCAGCCCCCACTTGGCCAGGATCGTGCGGTAGGTGCCGTCGGCCATCAGGCGCTGCACGGCTTCGTGGACCGCGCCGGTCAGCGGCGAGTCCCGGGCGAGCCCCAACGCCACGACGGCCCGCTTGTACCGCCCGGCCAGCCGGAACAGCGCCGGCGACTTGCTCGCGACGTACTGCGTCAGGGAGATCGAGAAGTACAGGACGTCGACGCGGTCGCTGCGCAGGGCGAGCACGGCGGCGCTGCCGTTCGGGAACAGGCTGAGCCGCCAAGCGGGCCGGCCCGCCTCGGCGCAGGTGCCGGTCGCCTCCTCCAGCTGGCTCTGCTGGACCGACCCGACCACCACGGCGACCGCGCGGCCGCACAGGTCCGCGTACGAGTTCACCGGGAAATCGGTGCTGCGCGAGGCGAGGAAGCCTTGCCCGCCGTTGTAGTAGGTGACGAAGTCGGCCCGCTTGCGCCGCTCGCCAGTGGGGCCGAGCGAGGCGAGCACCATGTCGTAACGCCCGGCGGCGAGGCCGGGCACGACGGCGTCGACGTTCGTCGGGACCGGGTCGGTGCCGACGCAGAACACGTCCGCGACGGCCTGGCTCATGTCGCGGTCGAAGCCGACGATCGTCGCGTCGTCCTCGGCGTAGTACGCCATGGGCGGCGTGTCCGGCACCATCGCGACCCGGAAGGCACCGCGCCGGCGGATCGGCTCGGGAAGGGCCGCGTTCACGGCCGGGTCGCAGCGGCCGTGCGGGCGGGCCACCAGCGCGGGATCCGCGGCGCCCGCCGTGCCGAGCCCGCAGCCGGCCAGGCCCGATCCCAGGAGCACCACCGCGGCCACCAGCCGTGGAGTTCGGTGCATGTCACTACCTCCGCCCGTCAGGGGTGTGTCGCGGAGCGACGTGATGTAGTGTGTACTTCATGAAATCCAGAATGTCTAGTGGTCACTAGATGGAGCCGACCCTCACGAAACGCATCGCCCAGGTCCGGGAGCAGCTCAGCGCCGGCGGGCTCCGGGTGGTGGACTTCTTCGCCGCCCACCCCGCCGAAGCGTCGGTCTTCTCGGCCCAGGAGATCGCCCGCCGCGCGGAAGTCAGCGACGCGACGGTCATCCGGACGGTCAAGCAGCTGGGTTTCGGCGGCCTCGGCGAACTGCGCCGCGCGGCCGCGGCCATGCTGAACCCCGTCCGCGACCCCGAGCAGACCCTCGCCGAGCACCTGACCCGGTCGGACGACAGCGGCCGGCTCCTGGCCAAGATCAGCCTGGACGCCGTCGAGCTCGTGCGCGCCCTCCCCCAGTCCGTCCCGGCGGAGACGTTCGAAGCCGCGGTCGGCATCCTCGCCGCGGCGTCGAACACGCTGGTGGTCGGCTACGGATCCGCGCTCCCGGTGGCCGAATCACTGTCACTCGGCCTCCGGCGCATCAGCCGGACCGCCAGTGCGACCGGCCTGACGGGCTACAACTTCGCCGACGAGCTCAGCCAGCTCAAGCCGACGTCCGCTTTGGTTCTCGTCGCACCGTTGCGGCACGTGCGCGAGCACGACGTGGCGATCAGCGAAGCCCTCCGGATCGGCTGCCCGATCGTCCTGATCACCGAGGTGCTGGCCAGCCACTTCGCGGACCGCGTGGAGACCGTGCTCGTCACCCCGTCGACGGAGAAGTTGTTGCCCAGCAACCTCATCGCGCACCTGCTGCTGGTGGACGCCCTGCTGCTGGCGGTTTCGGCGCTCGCCCCGGAGCGAGCACTGGACGGGTGGAAGACCACCAACCGGCTGCGCACCGAACTCGTCGAAGGCAGCCTCGACGTCCCGCTGACCCCGTCGATCGCCGCGAAGTTTCCGTTGCCGGGCAGCGCATCCGGCACTCCGCCGGTAGGGTGACGCTCTGTCAGCAGGCCTCGAGCGGCGGACACCACCGTCCGCCGCTCGAATCCGTGATCCCGGCACCCGCCCGTCCGGGAAATCGGCAGCTTTTCCGCGTTCGGCCGCTGTGATTCGTAGAAATCCGCGGCCCGCAGCCTTGATCAAATGAAGATCGTCGATCAAGAATACGCACCGCCATTGTGGTGAAATCCCGATTCAGGGGCACTCCGACGCATTGCCAGCTGATGCCGGGGTCCCTACAGTCACCTGCCTGACTCCGGGAATCATTAACACATCTTCTTCGGACTCGGTACATCAACCGTCACCTCCGTCAAGGAGCAGGCCTTGTTTGGAATCGCCAGGAGCAGCCGGGTCCGCGCCCGTCACGCCGCACTCGCTCTCGCGGCCGTCGCGGTCCTCGCAGCCGTCACCGGCTGCGGCGCACTCGGTACGGGCACCTCGAACGCTTCGTCGGGCGGCAGCGGCCCGGAAAAGCCGACGCTGAAGGTCTCCATCCTGCCCACCACGGACCTCGGGCCGTTCTGGCTGGCCCAGGACAGCGGCTACTTCAAGGCCGAAGGACTCAACGTCGACGCCGTGATCGCCTCCAGCGGCCAGGCCTCGCTGGCGAAAGCGATCTCCGGTGACGCCGACATCGCGTTCTCGACCTATCCCCCGTTCTTCACCGCGAAGAGCACCGGTGCCGCCGACATGGAACTGGTCGCCGACGCGACCTCGGTCAACGCGAAGTCCAATGCGATCGTCACGGTCCCGAATTCGCCGGTCAAAACGATTTTCGACCTGGCGGGCAGTAAGATCGCGATCACGGCCAAGAACACCGCGTCGGATCTTCTCACCCGCTCGGTGATGCAAGATCACGGCGTGAGTTACGACAAGGTCAAATGGGTGCAGATCCCGCTGCCGAACATCGCGTCCGCACTGCAGCAGGGCCAGGCCGACGCCGCGTACCTGCCGGAGCCCTACATCACGCAGGCCGCCAAGACGGCGGGCGCGATCCCGGTGGTCGACATCAACTCCGGCGCGACCCAGGGCTTCCCCCTGACCGGCTACGGCGCGACGAAGAAGTGGGTGCGGGACAACCCGAAGACCCTGGCCGCGTTCCAGCGCGCGATGCAGAAGGCCACCCACGAAGCCACGAACGACCGCGCCAAGGTCGAGCCGCTCCTGGTCCGCTTCGCCAAGATCGACGAAGACACGGCCAAGCTCCTCACACTGCCGGGCTACGGCTCGACCCTGGACGCGCGACGCCTGCAACGAGTCCCGGACCTCCTCCTGCAACTCGGCGCCATCCCGTCCCCGATCGATGTGAACTCGATGATCGGCCCCCAGACGGGCAAGTAACCTCCCGACGGCGACCGGAGACCCTCCGACACAGACCGCCGAAGCCCGCTGGTCGGTCCGGACCACCCGGCCCCTGGCCCGGACCGACCAGCGCCATCGACGAAGAACGACGCGGGTTCGCGAGCCTTCCGGCGGGTTCGGCGTCCGGTTTCTGACCGGGCGCGTCGTTCGCACCGCGAAGAGGCTGGAACCGTCCCAAATGGACCGAGGAGAATCAGGCCGCGCCGACCCCGTGCCGGGCAGTCACCCAAAGTTACAGGCAACGTCCGCCGATCGGACGCCGTATAGGGGGTGACGGAGTGAAGGGCGGTGTCGGGTGCACGATCGGGACCGGGAGTTCCGGGCGTACTTCGAGGCGCGGGCGGCCGTGGTGCGGCGGACCGCTTTCCTGCTGTGCGGTGACTGGCACTGGGCCGAGGACCTGGCGCAGAGCGCGCTGGCCAAGGTCTACCAGCACTGGGGGCGGCTGGACCGGAACGGGCAGGTCGACGCGTACGTGCGCAAGGTGCTCGTGCGGACCCTCATCGACGAGTCGCGACGGCGGAAGAGACGGCCGGAGACGGTCGTCGACGTCGTGCCCGAGATCGCCGGGACGGTGACGGGCCTCGAAGAGGCCATGGACGTCCGGCACGCGCTGGCGGCGCTGCCGCCGAAGCAGCGGGCCGCGGTCGTGCTGCGGTACTGGGAAGACCTGCCGGTCGCGGAGACGGCGGCGGCGTTGGGGTGCAGCGAAGGAACGGTCAAAAGCCAGGTGTCCAAAGCCTTGGGAGCGTTGCGGCGAACGCTGGCCGCGCGGCGGACCGCGGTGCGGGAGGGCTCGTGAGCGACGAGGTGCGAGACATGATCCGGTCGGCGCTCGCGGACGAACCGGCGCTCGGGCTGGAGTTCGACCAGGTCGTCGCGGACGGGCGCAGGCGCCGGACGCGGCAGCGGGTGGGCGCGCTGACGGTGACGGCGGCGGGGATCGTCACAGTCGTCGCGGCGGCCGCGACGCTGAGCGGGCTGCCGGACCGCACGCCCGCGCAACCCGCCGGCCCGGCGTCCACCGCCGCGCCGGCGAACCCGGGGTGTGTGCTGCCCGCCTCGGCGGACAGCTACCCCGACCAGCCGCGCGGCACCGCGAGCCCGGCCGAGCTGAGCGAGTCCGGCCGGCTGACCGAGGCGTTCCGGCAGCTCGCCCTGCCGCTGCCCGCCGGGGTCGAGGCGAGCCCGCGGCAGCTGTGCGTGATCCGGGACAGCTGGGGCGGCAGCTTCACGCTCACCGGTGACCGGACGGTCTCCGTCTACCTCCGGTCCCGCGGTGACCGGCCGCCGGGCGGGTGCGTGACCCACCAGGACACCGAGTGCTCGATCCGGGCCCTCCCGGACGGCTCGACCGCGCGCGTCACCGTGACCTCGCCGGCCGCCACGCAGGTCGACGTCGACGTGTGGCGCGTGGACGGCACGTACGTGAGGGTGCTGGAGATCGGCGGCCACGGCTCGAAGAAACGGGTACTCGGTGACGACGCGCTGATCACCATCGCGACGGCGCCGCAGCTCAAGGTCGACCTGAGCGGGCCGGCGGTGCCCTCGGCACCGTCCGACCGGCGCGCGGCCGAACTGGACGCCGTGATCGCCACGGCCCTGCCCGCCGGCATGACCACCAAGCCGGCACCGGGCGCCGACCGCGGCTGGCGGTTCCAGGTCAGCCAGGGCGGTTACAAGATCTCCACCACGCTCGTCGACGCCCAGGGCAAGGGCAGGGCGCTGGTCTACCTCGAGCCACCGGCCGAGGGCGCGGTGACGTGCGGCGACCAGCCGGGCTGCGAGCCGATCGACCTGGACGGCGGGCGCAAAGCCACGTTGACCACGACTCGGTCGCCGGGCGGGGTGACCGTTTTGGCGCTCGGCGCCAAGGCCGCCGACGGCACGTCGATCACCATCCGCACCTCCGACGACGCCGGGACGGGCGCCGACACCCGGACCCGCCCCACCCCGCCGTTGTCCAAGACGGACCTGGTGCGGATCGCCGAGCTGCCCGGCCTGCACTGGTGACCACGTCTCCGGGGGAGCCCACAGCTCCCCCGGAGTTCGGGGAGCTGTCCCGTCGAAGGTGCCGGAACACCGGCAGGTTCGGAGCACCACGTCGCCCACGCGCCGGCCGCGACATCGGGCGGCAGCTCGCTGGACGACGACCGCAGGGTGACGATGGTGGACCTCCGTCGGTGAGCGCCGGCATGAGTCCGCGCGCGGAAGCCGATGAGATCAGGGCACCTCCACGGCAACGAGTCAGCTCCAGCGCTGCCGGGCCGCGCGGCGACGCCTACTGTCACCTTCAGGAAGCCTGCCCACGACCTGGTCTTCGGCGCCCTCGCACCCCGATCACCGCGACGCCGGACGCATCGCCCCGAAGGAGCACCGCATGGACGAGAACCTGCTTGACGAGCGGGACGCCGCACGGCGAGTGGACGACGTCACCACCGCACTGGACCGCCTGGCCGGCACCTTCCAAGAGGAAGAGGAACTGCCGGTCGTCCTGCAACGGGTATGCCAGCAAGTCGTACACACCGTTCCGGACTCGGAACTCGCCAGCATCACCCTGCTACGCGACGGCACCCCCTACACGGCGACAGCCACCGGCGACAGCGCGTACCGCATCGACCAGGCCCAATACGACACCGGGCAAGGCCCCTGCCTCGAAGCCGCCCGGACCGGCGAACTCCAGCGGGTCAAAGTCGCCGAAGCGGCACAGCGATGGCCCGAGTTCGCCGCGGCCGCGGCCGAATCCGCGGTGCTCGGCTACCTCTCCGCCCCTTTGTTCATCGACCACGAATACCACGGCTCGCTCAACCTGTACGACACCGGCGGAAACAGCTTCAGCACCCTCGACGGAGCCCTGCTGGAGCTCTACACCACCGCCGCCGAAGCGGCCCTGCGCAGCACCCGCCGGCACCAGACCGCCCGCGAAACGATGGAACAGCTGCGCGCCGCACTGACCTCCCGCGCGGTGATCGACCAGGCGAAGGGCATCCTGATGGCCCTGCACCGCATCCCTTCCGACGACGCCTTCGCCCTGCTCGTCAAGGCATCACAAGAACAGAACGTGAAGCTGCGCGACGTCGCCCAGGACTTCGTCGCCGCGGCCCTGGCCGCCCCGGACCGGCCCTGAGCACCTGGTCGCTTTCCGTTCTCCCGCACCACGATCGTCTCGGCCTCGCCGGGGAGTCCACTGTGGAATAAGGGCTCGGCTTGCGCACTCTCCGGAACCAGGAGGTCACAATCAGGTGCGCGGCCGCGATGAGCCGGGACATCATCACGGAAATGTCGGTACCGGCGCGTAAGATTCGTCGTGGAGAGGTTCAACAGCCAGCTTCTCAGTCCGCCGGATGCGGCGCCGGCTCCGCCTCACGGGCCGGGCGCACGGAACTGACCTGCTGTTCTGGAGTTGACCCTCTTATGCCCTTCTCGTCTGGACTACCCGTCCCCGGCAGTCCCGCGTTCAGCATCGACACCGTCGACCGCGGTGAAGTGGTGATCATCCACGCGCGCGGCGAGCTGGACCTGGCCGCGGACCCGCTGCTCGGCGCGAGCCTGGCGCTGGCCGATGCCGCGGCCAAACCGGTCGTGGTCGATCTGACCGAGGTGACGTTCTGCGGCTCGTGCGTCCTCGGGCAGCTGCTGGCCGCCGGACGGCGGATCACCGGCGACGGCCGGCAGCTGCTGGTGGCCACCAGCCAGTACGTGGTGCTGCGACCGTTGACCCTGCTGCAGCTGGACCGCGACATCAAGATCATGCCGGACGTCGAGACAGCCGTGCGCCGGCTCACCCGCTCCGCCGCGGCGGACGCCACACCCGAGACGGCCTGAAGCCCGGCCGCGCACGCCGCCGATGACGATGGCGCCGGCTCGCTGCTGAACCGACGCCATCGACGAATCCCGCCAAGCACGGAGGGACTCAGAACCGCGAATACCCCGCTCTCGCGATCTCTGAACACGGATCGACACGCTCTCGGTCCGGGTTCGGAGATCACGACGATCTGCGCCGTTCACGGGCCTCGAGCCGGCCGGGCCCCGCACCGGCGTGATCACCACCGGCGCCACCCCGTAGCCGCATCGCGCGGGATCACCACGTCCGCTGCTGCGGCGCCGTCGCCGGGTGCGGGACCGGGAGGGAACGGCTCGCGCACCAGCGGCCCGTGCTCGGCAGCGCGGCCAGCACCGCGGCAGCCATCGCCGGGAGCACCATCACCGGCCCGAACACGAGGAACGTGACCGCGCCCCTCGCATCCCAGTCGAACCCGCCGTTGAGGATGAAGAAGATCAGCACGCTCACCGCCGCCTGGACCGCGACCAGCACCCCGCCGGCCAGGATCAGCCACCGTCCCGCACCCCGGCGCGCCACCAGCAATCCGGCACCCAGCCCCAGCACGCCGAGCTCGACGGCGCAGAAGAACGCGTACACGACCAACGCCCAATCGAACGCTTGATCGGGAACCGCGACGAGCAGGTACAGGTTCTGCCCGATCCCCCACAACGTCCACAGAGCACACACCAGAGCCAGGACCAGCGCGGCGATCGCCGTACCTCCGGCAGGCCGATCACCAGGTCGTCGAGTGTCGATCATGCGGCGACGGTATCCCACCCGGAACGCCCGCGTACCACGTTCGGCGCGATCACGGAGATCGTCGGCCGGGCGGCTGCAAGGGAACGAAGGAATCCAGGCCCAGCAAGACCAATTTCCGCCGGACGTAGCTCGAAGCCACGATCAGCAGGGCCTTGCCTTCCGCGGCACACCGTTCGACGAGAGCCAGCAGCGGGACCACGGCTTCCGGTGTCAGGAACGTCACCGCCGACAGGTCCAGTACGACGGCGGTGCCGGGCGGCACGGCCAACGCCGGGGCGAAAGTCCGTTCCGCCTCGTCGGTGCCCGCCAGCTCGGGCGCGGATCGGAGCGTGAGGACGTCCGCCGCGACGCCGGGCGCGGTGGACCGGTTCGACGAGGGGCCGCGTGTGCCCATCCGCCCACCTCACTCCGTCACCTGTCGCAGGGCCGTCCGCCCAGGTCATTCGGAGCGTGAACCCGTCCGGATTGCCGGCGTCGGCGGTGACGGCATCCGGACGGGTGCGGGGATGACCGGCGGACGTCAGCCCGTACCGGCCTGCCAGTAGTCGACCGCGCCCTGCAGGACGGTCCGGAAGAGGTGGAAGTTGACCGGCTTGTAGACGTAGCTGTCCGCCCCGAGGGCGTAGCAGCGTTCGATGTCGGCCGACGTGGTCGACGACGTGAAGACGATGATCGTCAGCCCGGCCAGGTCCGGGTTCGCGCGCAGGTCGGCCAGGACCTGGTAGCCGTCGCGGCCCGGCAGGTTGAGGTCCAGCAACAGGAGCCCGGGCCGGTCGGGGCCGGGGTCGGTGAGACGCGCGATCGCCGCGTCGCCGTCCGGGGCGAACTCCAGTTCCAGCTCCGGGTGGGTGCGGGTCAGCGCGCGCTGGATGGCTTCGCGGTCTTCGGCGCTGTCCTCGACCACCAGGACGAGCCGCTCGTCGGGGGTCATGCCGCCGCTCCCGTGTGCCGGATCGCCAGGACCGCGGCGTCGTCGCCGACCTGGAACCGGCCGCCGCCGGTGACGAGGGCTTCGAGCAGCTCCGGCAGCGGCAGGCCGCGCAGCCCGGCCAGCGTCGGCGCGAGGTCCGCCTCGAAGAACCGGCCCGCGTCGTCCCGGGCCTCGGTGAGCCCGTCGGTGTAGAGCACCAGCGTGTCCCCCGGGGTGAGCCGCTCGGTCGCCGCCCGCAGCCGCAGCTCCGGCAGGACGCCGACCAGCCGCCCCGAGCACGGCGGCTGCCCCACGGCCCCGTCCCGCCGCAGCACCAGCGGTGGTGGGTGCCCGGCGGTGAGCAGGGTCAGCCCGACGCCGGACGGCTCCGCGGGCTCGAAGGTCGCCGTCGCGAGGGTGAGGAACCGGCCGGGGTCGTTGCGCAGCAGCTTCGCGTTGAGCCCCACCAGCGCGTGCTCGGCGGAGCTGCCCTCCTCCAGCGCCGTCTCCAGGGTGTGGCGGGCCAGGCCGGTCAGCGCGGCCGCGGGCGCTCCGCGGCCGCAGACGTCCCCGATCAGCGCGGTGGCGCGGCCGTCGGGCTGCGGGACCAGGCCGTAGAAGTCGCCGCCGACCTCCAGGCTGTGGTCGGCGACGTTGTAGGTGGCGGCGAACTCCAGTCCCGGCACGTCCGGCAGCACCGCGGGCAGCAGGTGCTGCTGCAGGGAAAGGACGTCACGGCGCCGCCGCTCGTAGAGCGTGGCGTTGTCGATCGCCAAGGCCGCCCGCCCGGCCAGGTTGCGCAGGAAGGTCCGATCGGGGCGGCGCCGCGAGCCTTCGCGGTGGAAGAACGTCAGCAGGCCGACGTCGCGGCCGTGGGCCCGCAGCACGCTGATCGTCATCTGCGGCAGCCTGGCCTCCTCCGGCAGGCCCGAGGGCCGCGGGTGCTCGTCCCAGGACGCCGGGTCCGTGCCCCGGACGACCTGCTCGCCCGCCCACTGCCCGGCCCGCAGGGACGCGGCCAGGGTCGGCTCGCGGTGGGCGTCGACGTGGGCGAGGGCGATCGGCACCATCCGCCCGTCGCGGTGGACGTGGATCGCCGCGCCGTCGGCGAGGCCGGGCACCGCGATCCGGACCACGGCACGCAGCGTGTCGTCGATGTCGAGGGAGGCGCCCATCTGCAGCGACGCTTCGGCGAGGATCGCGTCCTGGGCCTGCAGGTCGTCCAGCTCGCGCAGCTGGCTGGCGTGCTGGTCGGTGGCCACGACGACCTCGGCGACCTGGTGCAGCGCGGCGACGACGGAGGCGTCCGCGGGCAGGCCAGCGGACGTGCCCAGCCCCAGCAGGCCCCGCTCCCCCGCCGCGACCCCGAAGTCCAGGACCAGGAACTCCGTCGCCCCGGCCGCCCGCAGCCGCTCGGCCAACGCCGGGGCGGCCTCGGCCACCTCGGCGAGTGAGTGCTCCCCGACGACCGGCTCTCCGGCCGGCGACCGGCCCGCCCGCCAGGCCCACACGTCCGCCACCAGGCCGGCGGGCTGGGTGCGAAGCCCGTCGTGGTCGGCCCAGCGTGTCACCGACGCGGTCCCGTCGGCGGCCAGGCGGGCCCCGAGCACCGCGCGGACCGCCGGCAGCGTGAGCAGGCCCGAGTAGAGCTCGTCGGACAGGCCCCTGGTGGTCACGGCCTCGAACGCGGCCCGCCACAGGGCGTGCAGCCGGGCCGTCCACGGGTCGTGGGGGGTGGTGGACACGTCGTACCGCTCCGCTCGTCGAGGTGCCGCGTTCGCGACGACGCCCACTGTAAGGTTCGGCTTCGGCCGTGGCCGGACACGACCGCACCGCACAGCACGAGGAGTGGCATGACCGACACCGGCGCGGCGTTCGACCCCGCCGAGCGCGACCGGGCGGCGGAAGCCGCGGCCGGACCGGCGTTCGACTTCTCCGTGTGCATGACCGAGCCGATCCACCGGCTCGGCGGCATCCAGTCCTACGGCGCCCTGCTGGCCGTGGCCGACGACGGCCGCGTCGAGGTCGCCAGCTCCACCACCACCCGGCTGCTCGGCCGCACCCCCGAGGAGCTGATCGGCACGCCGGTCGCGGACCTGCTCGGCGAAGACGGCGTCGCCGCGGTCCGCCAGACCCTCGACGCCCCGACCGGCGACCGCGGCCTGCTCGCCCTGCGCGTCCCCGAGGACGGGCCGGAGTTCGACGTCACCGTCTACCGCGCCGACGGCCGGCTCGTCCTGGAACTGGAGCCCGCGACCACGCACCGGCCGTTCCGGTTTTCGCAGTTCTACCCCTCGGTGCGCACCGCACTGACCCGGCTGCAGCACGGCCGCACGGTGGTCGACGTCTGCGCGGCCGCCGTCGCCGAGATCCGGGCGATCACCGGCTACGACCGGGTCGTCGCCTACCGCTTCGAAGGCCGGGCCGGACCCGGCGAAGTGATCGCCGAGGCGATCGCGGACGGCCTGGAGCCGTGGGTCGGGTTGTGGTTCCCGGCCACCGACATCCCGCCGCAGGCGCGCCGGCTCTACGAACGCAACTGGATCCGGGTGATCAACGACGTCGACGACGCGACCTCCGCCCTCCACCCGCAGGCCCTGCCCGGCAGCAGCGAGCCGCTGGACCTGTCCGACTCGACGTTGCGCACCGTGTCGTCGTTCCACCTCGAGTACCTGCGCAACATCGGCGTGGGCTCGTCGATGTCGGTGTCCCTGCTGCACGAGGGCGCCCTGTGGGGCCTGATCGCCTGCCACGGCATGGCACCCCGGCGGCTGGATCCGGAAGTGCGCGCGGCGTGCGAGTTCTTCGGCGTCACCCTTTCGCTGCAGCTCGCGGCGCTGCAGGAGGCCGAGACGGCCCGTGCGCGCCAGGAGACCCGGACGGCGCTGTCCGAGTTGGTCAGCACGCTCGAGACGGATCCCGCGCGGTCCCTGCCCGGCAGCGGCGGGCTGCTCGCCGAGCTGGTCCGCTCCGACGCCGTCGTGCTCCGGCTCGACGGCGTCGCCTCGACCATGGCCGGCGAGGTCGAGCCGGCCGCGCTGACGGCGTTGTGGCCGGCGCTGCCGGACCTCACCGCGGGTGCGGTCTGGGCCAGCGAGTGCCTGACCGAGCACGCGCCCGCGCTCGCCCCGCACGCCGACGACCTGAGCGGAGTGCTGGTGCTGGCCCTCGGTGACGGTGATCTGGTCGCCTGGACCCGGCGCGAACGCCGCGCCGACCGGACCTGGGCCGCCGACCCCGCCCAGCCGGTGCAGCTCGGCCCGCACGGCGAACGGCTCACCCCGCGCGGCTCGTCCGCCGTCTACCGGGCCGTGGTCCGCGGACACAGCCTGCCGTGGACCGCCGCCGACGAGGCCGTCGCGGCGGACCTGGGCCGGGCCATGACCACGATCACCCTGCGGCAGGCAGCCCACCTCGCCGGGCTGAACACCCAGCTGCGGCGGGCCAACCAGGACCTCGACACCTTCGCCCACGCCGCGGCGCACGAGATGAAGGAACCGCTGCGCGGCATCGCCGCCACCGTCGCCTTCATCGGCGAGGACGCCGGCGAAACCCTCGACGCGACCACCCTGCGCCGGCTGGAGACCGTCGAAAGCCTGGCCAACCGGATGGACGAGCTCGTCAACTCCCTGCTGCACTTCGCCCAGCTCGGCCAGGCCGACCTGCGGCGGGAACCGGTCAGCCTGCACACCGCGACCACCCGTGCGCTGGAGATCGCCGGCGCCCGGCTGGCGGAAAACGACGTCCGGCCGACGCTGCCCGACGCCGGCGTCACGGTGGACGCCGATCCCGCCCGGCTCGAAGAGATCCTGGTCAACCTCCTGGTGAACGCGGCGAAGTACGCACGCGCCGGGAACCCACGCACGGTCGAAGTCGGGCTGCGCCCCGCGGACACCGACCGCGCGCCCGCGGTGTTCGTGCGGGACAACGGAATCGGCATCCCCGAGGTCCACCAGCAGGACGTCCTGCGCCTGTTCCGCCGCCTGCACGCCCGCGACGCCTACGGCGGCGGCCACGGCGCGGGCCTCGCGATCGTCGACCGCATCGTCCAGCGCCACGGCGGCCGTCTCTGGCTGGACTCGGTCCCCGGCGAAGGCACCACCGTGTGGTTCACCCTGGAAGCCGACCCCGGACCGCAGAGCTGACACCGGCTCCCAGACGGAACGACATCCGCGAGGACATCTCGCCGACGAGCTCGACGTCCGGCTCGGAGACCGGGAAATGACGGCCGCGACCGCCGGGGGCGGCCACCCGGAAGACACGTGTCTCGCTGAGGTAGCGCCGGCCGCCGAGGGGGTCGGCGCTACCTCAGTTCGTCAGGCGAGCGGGCCGTACAGGCTGTTGCCCGGTGCCTCGGCGTCGGTGCTGGTGAAGTACTGCCGGGTGGCGGCCGAGATCTCGTCGCGCGAGAGGTAACCGCTGCCGTCGGTGTCGAGCAGGCCGAACGTGTACTCCGCATCGGTCTCCGGGGTGCCGTAGCCGACCTGCAGGCGCACCCACTCCGGCCGGCTCAGCTGCCCGTCGCCGTCGGCGTCACCCATCGCCAGCAGGGCGTCGATCGCCGGCTGGAACAGGTCCTGGTAGCGGTCCTCGTCGGCGAACACCGTCATGCCGCCGGTGAACTCCTCGCGCGACACCCGCCCGTCGCCATCGGTGTCGAGGTTGCCCACCAAGGATTCCCAGACCCGCTGGAAGCCCGAGGTGACGGCCTGTGCCGCGGGCGTCTCGGTGGCGTACCCGAACGCCGCGGCCACCTGCGCGCCACGCTGCACGAAGTCCTCGTGCTCGATGAAGCCGTTGCCGTCGGCGTCGAAGTGCCGGAAGAAGTTCGACCACTTGCGTTCGAGGAGGTCCTGGGACATGGAGGTCCTTTCGTCGGGAAGAGCTGGCGCGTCACGGTAATCGGGGGGCACCGACCCTGGACGAGAACGGTGATCGCCACTCTCCGCAACAAAACGGTGCGTCATTTCACGCCGGACTGCCCGATGGGGAAAGGAACCGACGCGACCGGCTGACGGCCCTTGTCCCCGGTGTGGTCCGTCGTGGGTGTCCGGGTGGCAGATCCCGCAGGTCTCCAGCCGCACCGGCGGCTGCCGCGGGCCGGGCTCCGGGACGGGACCTCCCGCAGTTGCGGCGGGGACGAGAAGTCGGTGACGACGGCTGCCTTCACGCTCACTCCGTTGAGGACGGTGGAGTCGAGCACGACCGCTGCGGTCACCGGTCACGAACCGGCGGGACTTCGGTCATCCCGCCGGGGACGGCTTACGTGGAGCCATTCCTGCTGCCAGGCGGCAAGACGGACCCGGTCCAGCAGGAGGACCGCACCGCGATAGGCCAGCCACAGGAGGAAAATCACCGCCGCGCAGCTGCCCGCCGCGATCGCCGCCGCGTCGACGGCCGCCGCGAACGGGGTGAGGGGACGCTCGACCGGCGCTCCCGCGGCGTCCAGCCAGATCGGCACCACGCTGCCCGCCACCGTTCCCGCCAGGGCGTCGACCTCGCCGGTGTGCCGTTGGCCCTCGCGCGTCACCCAGGTCGCCCTCGCCGGCCCGGGCTCCCCCACCGTGCCGCTGCGGCCGACCGTGCCGGGCGCGGGCCCGTCGCTCAGCAGCACCGCCGTCGTGGCATAGCGCGAGGCCGCCTGCTCACCGGACCGGGCCGTCTCACTCGCGTGCATCCCGATCCCGAGCAGGACCGCGCCCGCCGCGGCCGCGAGCGACAGCAGGAGCAGCAGGTGCCGCAGTGCGGCCTGGATCCGGTCCGGACGCCGGGCCACCGTGTCGCGGCCCGGCAGACGCGTGTGCCGCATTCTGCTGAACCGCGTGGACGTGAGCATCACTTCCGCCTCCCTGTTCGCCCCGAACGCCGGGTGCGATCAGGATCGCCGAGAAGGGGACCGCGTCGGAGAGCATTAGGTACCGCGGTAGGGGGCAATCGGTCCCCGGCGTTCAGGACCGGCGCACAACCTCTTCGACCGCCCGGCGCGGTCCGGCCAGGTCGATGTCGGTGCTGTAGCCGACGCGCATGAGGACCTGCGGGAACCCGCTCAGCGTCAGGTCCACGCACAGAGCGGAACGGGCCGGTTCGAGGTGCAGCGGTTGTGTGAGCACGGCGGCCGACAGCCCGACGTCGACAGCGGTCAGCCAGGCCCGCTCCATCGCGTACCCGGCCCGGAGGTGGTCGAGGCGCGTGTCGTCGGCGGTGACGAAGACGAACAGGGACTCCGTGGCCAGCCGCGCTTCGACGTCGGCGGGTTCGGGGAGTTCCGTGGCGCTGCGGACCAGGCCGGCCCACGGGACCGACCCGGCCGGGACCCGGCTGGCGGGCAAGCCCACGCCGTACCGGTGGGACCGCTCGTCGCGGATCGTCCACAGGGACAGCTCCCGCTGGTAGCCGCCGTCGCTCCGGTACTGCTCCGCGGCGAAGCGCAGAACGCGCGCCACCTGCGCGACCTCCCGGCCGGGGCTGACCAGCCGGGCCTCGACGCCCGGCGCCGCCCCCGTTTCGCCGATCCGCCGCAGCGCGGCGGCCGGGACCGGGGCGTCCTCGAAGGGGGCGCGATGGCTGGCCCGGCGGGCGATCGCGCCGTAGCGGTGCAGTTCCGCGCCGGTCGGCGGCGAGGCGGCCGTGGCGGCGATGCGGGCCACGACGTCCGGGCGGGCCGGGTCGGGCAGGAACTCGACGTCCGCGGCCCGGCCGAGGGTCCGGACGGCGATCTCGAGGTTGGCGACAGCGGCGCCGCACGACGCGGCGCGGTCGCGGCCGAGCGGGTCGTGGTGCGGCAGGCGCAGTTCGGTGCGCTCGCGCACCAGGAGCTCGTCCGGGCCGACGTCGAGCAGCCACGGCTGGAGGTTGTGCACCGACGGCGCGCTCATCAGCGACCGCGCCAGCACTTCGGTCTCGGCCTTCGTCCAGTCCTCGGTCATCACGTTCCCTCCACTGTGGACGAACGGTCAGCCCACCTGGTGCAGGAACGACGCGCCGGTCGTCCACGAGTCCCGGCGGTACCGCGCCAAGCGGGAAAGCAGGCCGCCTCCGCCGTCACGCAGGTCAGGCGGAACAGGAGCGGCGAACGGGCCGCCGAAGGACCGGGCCGCGGCCACGAACCCGCGGACGCGGGGCGGCTCGGGGACGAGCTCGACCCCGAGGTAGGCGAGCACCAGCAGGTCCTCGCCGGAGTGGGTCTCCACCCCGAACGACCACCCGTGCCGCTCTTCCCACAGGAGCGCGACGTCCCGGCCCGGGTAGCGGGTCAGCCGTCCGTCGAGGGCGATGTAAGCCGACACGGGCACATCGACGTCCAGCGTGCAGGACTCGTCGCCCACCCCCACCGCGGCGCCGACCGCGGTGAGGTAGCCGGTCAGCCCGCGCAGCAGTCCGTGTTCACGGTCGATTCCGGTCAGCAGGGGAATCACCTTCCCGTCGGTCCGGTCCGGCCGGCCTTCACGTCGGTGCGGGCCGGCCGTCTCCCGACGCTAGCTGTGGCGGCCGGAACGCGCTGTCGGCCTTCGTCCCCTCGGCGAGGGACTTTGGTCCCCGCAGCCCAAGGCGTGCGCCGGCGCAAGGTGGCCGCGCCCAGCAGCAGGGCCGGCACGGCGCAGCCGGCGATGATCGCGATGGTGCGGACCAGCGTGCCGTCGATCGCCGCCGAGCGGGTCACGTGACTTCCGCCGCGAAGCCGGGGACCTAACGCCCTTCGCCGCGCTCGGCCGGCGGCAGATCCTCGGAGCATGGACGCACCTTGGGCCGCTGTGCACGAGACCCACATCGGCGTCGTCTTCCTCCTCGGAGACCTCGCCTACAAGCTCAAGAAGCCGGTCGACCTCGGTTTTCTCGACTTCTCCGCACGCGAGACCCGCGAACGCGTGTGCCACCGCGAGGTGGAACTCAACCGGCGGCTCGCGCCCGACGTCTACCTCGGCGTCTCCGACGTCACCGGACCCGACGGCGTCGTGTGCGACCACCTGATCGTCATGCGCCGGATGCCGGAGGACCGCCGCCTCTCCACGCTCGTCCGGCGAGGCGTGCCTCTGCACACGACGATCCGGCGGCTGGCCCGGCAGCTCGCCGGCTTCCACGCCCGTGCCGACCGCGGACCCGCGATCGACGCCGACGAGACCCGCGACGCCGTCCGGGCCCGCTGGCGCGACAGCTTCGAGCAGGTCCGGCCCTTCCACGGCACGGTGCTCGACGCGGCCACGGCGATCGAGATCGAAGCGCTGGCCGAGGACTTCCTCGCCGGCCGGAAGGCTTTGTTCGACCGGCGGATCGCCGAGGGGCACGTCGTCGACGGGCACGGTGACCTGCTGGCCGACGACATCTTCTGCCTCGACGACGGCCCGCGCGTGCTCGACTGCCTGGAGTTCGACGACCACCTGCGCCACGTCGACGTGCTCGACGACGTCGCCTTCCTCGCGATGGACCTCGAACGGCTCGGCGCCCCGGAACTGGCCGACCAGCTCGTGGCCGACTGCCGCGAGTTCGCCGGCGACCCCGCTCCCCCGGCGCTGCTGCACCACTACCTGGCCTACCGCGCGTTCGTCCGGGTCAAGGTCGCCTGCCTGCGCTCCGCCCAAGGTGACGCCGAGGCCGCCGAGCTGGCTCGCGAGTACGCCGGTGTCGCGTTGCGGCACCTGCGGCTCGGCCGGGTCCGGCTGGTCCTCGTCGGCGGCGCACCCGGCACCGGCAAGTCCACGATCGCCGGCGGGCTGGCCGACTGGCTCGGCGCCACGCTGCTGCAGTCGGACCGGCTGCGCAAGGAACTCGCCGGGGTCGACCCGGCACCGCGATCCGCTGAGCCCTACCGGCAGGGCCTCTACGACGCCACCCACACGGAAACGACCTACGCCGAGCTCGTGCGCCGCGCGGGCGTGCTGCTGGCGCTGGGCGAGACCGTCGTGCTGGACGCGTCGTGGTCCTTCGCCCGGCACCGCCGGCTCGCCGACGACGTCGCGGAGCTCGCGACCAGCCCGGTCGTGGCCGTGTGCTGCGAGGTGCCGGAAGCCGTTGCGGCACAACGGATCGAGACCCGGCGGGCCGCGCTGTCGGACGCCACCCCGGAGATCGCGCACCGGCTGGCCGCCGACGCCGACCCGTGGCCCGAGGCGCACCCGCTGACCACCACCGGGACCCCGCGGGAGTCGATCGCCCGGGCGGTGGGGTGTCTGGCGCCCGAGCACCGAAAGTCCCCCGCCCAGAGGCACTCCGGCCCTCCCGGTGCGGACGGCGCCGGTGCGAGGGTCGAACAGCCAGAGCAACCCGACACCGATCGCGAGGCAGGCCGATGATGGACCGAGGGTTCCCGGACGAGTTCACGGTGAAGACCGCGGTGGCGATGGCGGTCCGCGCGCCGTCCGTGCACAACTCCCAGCCGTGGTTCTGGCGAATCGGCCACAGCTCGCTGCACCTCTACGCCGATCCGGCCCGGCAGCTGCGCGAAACCGACCCGGACGGGCGTGACCTGCTGCTCAGTTGCGGCGCGGCGTTGCACCACCTCCGTGTCGGCTTCGCCGCCCTCGGCTGGACCGCCGAGGTGCACCGGCTGCCCAACCCGGACGAACCGGACCACCTCGCGGCCGTCACCTTCCACCAGCACGAGCCGTCCCAGGACGAGGTCGCGATGGCCGCGGCCATCCCTCGACGACGCACCGACCGGCGCCGCCACAGCTCGTGGACCGTGCCGCGGGGGCACGTCGAAGCGATGGCCCGAGCAGCGGCGCCCGAGGGCACGGTGCTGTGGGCGGCCGGGAACTCGGCCCGCTACCACCTCGCGACCGCGATCGAAGAGGCGTCCCGGCGCCACGCCGGGGACCCCGCCTACCGCACCGAACTCGCGGCCTGGAGCGGGCGCCACGTCGCACCCGACGGCGTCCCGTCGCGCAACACCCCGGCACCGGACGACACCCCGGGCGCGCTGCGGGCGCGGGCGTTCGCCGACCCGACGCTGACCCAGCCGGCCGACGCCAAGGCCGAGGACGACGAGACCGTGCTCCTGGTGCTCAGCACCGCCTCCGACGACCGGATGTCGCGGCTGCGCGCGGGCGAGGCGACGAGCGCGGTCCTGCTGACCGCCGCCGCCTTCGGGCTGTCCTCCTGCCCGCTCACCGAGCCGCTGGAGATCGCCGACGTCCGCGAGTCCGTCACCGAGAAGGTCACCGGCGGCTCGTACCCGCAGATGGTGCTGCGCATCGGCTGGGCGCCGGCCAACGCCGACCCGCTGCCGGCGACACCGCGGCGCGACCTCGCCGACGTCTTCCAGCCGCTGGAAGCCCCGCCGCAGCACCAGTTCCGCTACCAGAGCCACTAGAAGGGAATCCGTCATGCCGTACTGGAACCACATGGGCAACCTCGGTTGGGCCGGCGGCCTCGGCATGCTCGTGCTGATGGTGCTCCTGGTGACCGCCGTCATCGTCGTCGCGGTGGTCCTGGGCCGCCGGTGGCGGCAAGCACCCACCTCCGACGACGCCGCCCGGCGGATCCTCGACGAGCGCTTCGCGCGCGGGGAGATCGACCAGGAAGAGTACGAGAGCCGCCGCGACGCGCTGACCCGATCGAGGTAGTCGTGCCATCGCTACGCCCCGGTCGAGATCACCGACCCGAAGGGCGACCTCCGGCCCGTCCCGGGTGGTGCCGCGCTCGAGGTCGTCGTCCGGGCGCCCCCGACCGGATCCGCCGGGTGGTCGTCGACATCGCGCACTGAAAGGACGTCATGGACCGGCTCAGCCCGCTCGACGCCGCCTTCCTCGAAATCGAGGACGAGGACCCCCACGCGTCGCTCGCCATCGCCTCGGTGGCCGTCGTCGAGGGGCCCGCACCTGCGCAGGAGGAGTTCGTCGCCGCCGTCACCGGCCGGCTGGACGCGATCCCGCGCTACCACCAGAAGATCCGCACGGTCCCGTTCGACCTCGGGGCGCCGGTCTGGGTGGACGACCCGGCCTTCGACCCCGCCGCGCACTTCGGCCGGATCGCCCTCCCGCCACCGCACGACGAAGCGGCCCTCTGCGACCTCGTCGCGCTGCTCATGGGCGAACGCCTCGAGCGCGACCGGCCGCTGTGGGAGTTCTGGGTCGTCGAAGGACTGCCCGACGGCCGCTGGGCGATCCTGTCCAAGGTGCACCACGCGCTGGCGGACGGGCTGGCGGCGACCGAGCTGCAGACCATCCTGTTCGGGGACCCGCCCGCCGGGCCGCCGGCTCCGTTCGAAGAAGCCGTCGACCCCGGTGCCGCGAAGCTGCTGCTCGGCTCGGTCGGCACGCTGCTCCGGACCCCGTGGGACCAGGCCGGCCTGCTGGCGAAGCAGCTGCTGCACCCGAACGTGCTGGCCCGCCGCGTGAGCGACGCCGCCCGCGGGCTCGCCGCCCTGACCTCGGCCCTCATGCCCGCCTCCTCGACGCCGCTGACCGGGCCGCTCGGCCACGACCGCCGCTACTCGATCGCGTCGGTCGCGCTGACCGACGTCAAGACGACGGCCGTCGGGTTCGGCGTCACGGTGAACGACGTGCTGCTCGCCGCGATCACCGGCGGGTACCGGGAACTGCTGCTGCACCGCGGCGAGGTCCCCGCCGCGGACAGCGTGCGGACGCTGGTGCCCGTGTCGGTGCGCACCGGGTCCGCGGTGGACAACGAGGTGTCGCTCCTGCTGCCGTTGCTGCCGGTCGACGTCCCCGATCCGGTGCAGCGGCTGGTCCGCGTGCATGAACGGCTCGTCGCCCTCAAGGAGGGCAAGGAGGCCGACGCGGGCGCCTTGCTCACCGCGTCGGCCGCGCACGAGCCGTTCGCGCCGATCGCCTGGGCGATCCGGGCCGCCGCGCACCTGCCGCAGCGCAACGTCGTCACCGTGACGACGAACGTCCGCGGCCCGTCCGCGCCGCTTTCCGTGCTGGGCCGGGAGATCGTCGCGATGTACCCCTACGTCCCGATCGCGCTGCGGGTCCGGACCGGTGTGGCGATGCTCAGCTACGCCGGCCGCCTGTCGTTCGGGATCACCGCCGACGCGGACACCGTCCCGGAGACCGGGTTCTTGGCCAAGGCGATCGAGCGGGAAGTCCTGACACTGCGCGACGCGGTGAAGTGAACCGGCTCACCGGGCCGCCGCGAACTCCGCGGCGAGCCCGGCGACCAGAGCGTCCGGGTCGGGGATCAGCTTGCGATCGGTGCCGAACCCGAAGCGCACCTGACCGGCGTAGCTGAACACGCAGATCGTGATCGCCTGGCGCCCGCTGCAGGGCGCCCAGCCGACGATGCCCTCGACCGGCGCGCCGGCCAGGGTCATCGCCGCCCGTGGGCCGGGCACGTTGGTGAGCACCCCGACGCCCTTCCCCGCGAAGTACCGGCTCATGGCCCGGCCCAGCGGCGCCGGGCTCTGCGCGATGACGTACTGCACGCCGAAGGTCAGCACCGGCTCGTAGGAGTCGCGGATCCGGGCGACGCGGCGGTGCACCTCGGCCAGGCGCTCGGCGAAGCTCCGGCGCCCGAGCGGCAGCTGGGCCAGCACGAGCGAAAAGTGGTTGCCGAGGTCGGCGGGCAGCTCGTCGTCGAAGGACGACAGGCTGACCGGGATGAGCCAGCCGAGGTCGGACGGCTCGGGGCGCGCGGTGCCGTGCGCCGCGAAGTACCGGTCGAGCGCGCCGGCCACGAGCGCGGTGCAGACGTCGTTGACGGTCGTGCCGGTCTCGTGGCCGATCCGGGCGAGGTCGGCGAGCGGGACGGGGTCGCCCCACGCGGCGGTCTTCTCGACGCCGACTTCGCCGTCCCACAGCCCGGTCGCGCTCGAGGGGCCCAGGAGGTCGCCGACACCGGTGGTGCTGTGCCAGACGGTCGTGGCGGCGCCGGCGAGGGTGTCGACGACGCGGCGCGGGCCACCGCTCAGGGCCGCGCTCACGAACCCGGCGGCCGCCCCCGTGGCGCCCACCGCCGCGGTCGTGCCGAGGACGGGCAGCGCGACGGCGGTCTCGAGCACGGGGTGCACCCGGCCGGCCCGCTGCTGGACCTTCGCCCCGGTGTCACCGAGCGCCCGCAGCAGGGCCGCGCCCAGCCGGACCACCGGCTGAGCCACGGTTTCCCGACGCGGGGACGCGCCGCCGACCTTCGCGTGGGGCGAAGCGTCTTCGCCGTCGGCGGGATCGAGCAGGCTGAAGAGCACCTGCGTCAACCGGATCCCGTCGGCCATCGAGTGGTGGGTCCGGACGACGAGCGCGCTGCCGACGCCGTAACCCTGCAGCAAGTCGATCATCCATAATGGACGACCGGGGTCGAGGGGTTCGCTCCGCCGCGCGGCGACGAACTCTTCCAGCGTCGCCCGGGTTCCCGGGGCGGGAAGGTCCCGCACCACGAGGTGCTTGCCGAGGTCGAACCCGCGATCGGTCTCCCAGCTGAAGTCGCCGCCGTGGCGGACGGCCTTCTGGAGGTACACCGGGTACCGCGCGAGCAACCGGTCGGACACCACCGACCGCAGCCGCGCCGGATCGACCGGCGTGCGGGTCCACAGCACCGACGTCACGACCATCAGGTTCTCCGGCCGGTCGAGGTGCAGCCACAGGCTGTCCTGGGCCGGCATCCGCCGGTGCGGGCCCACGAGCTTCCGCGAGTTCATCGTCAGGTCCGCTTCGCGACGGCTTCGCCGTTGGCCGCCGGCTTCACCACGGGGACGGCGGCGGCCGCCTCGCGGGCCAGGAAGGAGCCGAGCTCACCGATGGTGCTCATCAACGGAGCGGGGAACTCCGCGGTCGTGTTCTTGTCCACGCCGGGTTCCACCAGGCTCCGCAGCTGCACCACCTTCAGTCCGGTCAGGGTGTCGGCGGGGTCGCCGTCCGGCGCCGAACTGCGCACGGTGAGTCCTGTCATCGGTGGTCCTTCCGGCGGTTTCCCTCGGTTTCCAGGAAACACCTCCGGGCCGTGTGGGGGACCTGGCGTTGTGCCCGAGCCGCGAGGCACTTGGTCCCTATGACCGCGAGCTCGCGACGCGAACCATCGGAGGAACGGACAAGACAGGGAGAAACCCATGACGGTACGGCTCGGGATCAACGGCTTCGGCAGGATCGGGCGGGACATCCTCCGGCACATCCTCCAGACGCCGGACAGCCCGATCGAAGTGGTCGCGGTCAACGACATCACCTCGCCGGAGATGCTCGCGCACCTGCTGGCGTTCGACTCGACTTACGGCAGGCTGCACACCCCGGTCGACGTCGTCGACGGCGAGGCGCTGCGAGTGGGCGACCATCTGATCCAGGTCACCGCGCAGACCGACCCCGCCGAGCTGCCCTGGGGTGAGTACGGCGTCGACGTCGTGGTCGAGTCGACCGGCAAGTTCCGCACCCGCGAGGCCGCCGGCGCGCACCTGGCCGCGGGCGCCAGGAAGGTCGTGATCTCCGCGCCCGGCAAGGGCGTCGACGCGACGATCGTGCTCGGGGTCAACGAGGACACCTACGACCCCGCGAAGCACCACATCGTCTCGAACGCCTCGTGCACCACCAACTGCGTCGCGCCGATGGTGAAGGTGCTGCACGCGACGTTCGGTATCCGCCGCGGCATGCTCACCACGATCCACAGCTACACCGGCGACCAGGCGCTGCTCGACCGGCCGCACAAGGACCCGCGCCGCGCCCGGTCCGCCGCGGTCAACGTGGTGCCCACCAGCACCGGCGCGGCGAAGGCGATCGGGCTGGTGCTGCCGGAGCTCGCGGGCAAGCTCGACGGGGTCGCCGTCCGCGTTCCGGTCGAGGACGGCTCCTTGACCGACCTCACGGTGGAGCTGGAGCGCCCGGTGACGGCCGAGCAGGTCAACCACGCGTTCGCCGAGGCGGCCGACGGGGATCTCAAGGGAATCCTGCGCTACAGCGAAGGTCCCCTGGTCTCCCGCGACATCATCGGGGACCCCGCGTCGTGCGTGTTCGACGCGCCCCTGACGAAGGCCGACTCGCACCTGGCGAAGGTCTTCGGCTGGTACGACAACGAATGGGGCTACGCCGCCCGCACGGTCGAGCTCGTCGAGCTGATCGGTCGTTCCCTGACGTGACCGGGAGCCCGTGCCTCGGGTGCCCGCCGGTGACCGAGCCCGGCGGGCACTCGTGCCTCAGCACGGCGAAGCGAACCGCCGGGAGGCTCCCGCGGGAGGAGGAGCGCACATGACCCGCCGCGAATGGCGTGACGTGCCGTCGTCGCGACGCGCCGCGATCGCCGTCGCGGGTACCGTCCAGGTCGCGCTCGCCGCGAGTGCGTGGTGGGACTTGAGCCGACGGCCCGCCGATCAGGTCTGCGGGCCGAAGTGGTTGTGGTCCTTGGTGATCGCGGTGAACTTCGCCGGCCCGATCGCCTACTTCACCGCCGGCCGCGTGCCGCCGCGCGCGACCGACGCCGGGCAAAGCGGGCAGGACACCTCGCCGGACGCCACCGCGATCGCGTCCGCGCTCGCCGGGGTGCCGTCGACGCCGGCGGACCACCGGCCCTTCGGCGGCGGCTCGCCTTTGTTGGTGTGCGGGCGGTTCTGGGCAACCGTGCTCTCCGCGGGTGACCGTCGACTGCCCGGCTTTTCCGGGCGGAGCACGCCTTCGGAGTCGGGCCCGCGCGCCCCGGCCGGTTCGTAACGCTCTTCGAAGCTCCTGCCGGCGTGCGCAGTAGGCCACCGGCAGTTCTTCCGAGGCGCGCACCACGCCTGAACCGCAGCGACACGGCGGCACGCGCGCCCAGCGGACCGCCGTCCACGCCGCGGCCCCGCGAGCGCCCGTCTCCGGTGGGGTGACTTTCCGCCCGGTCCCGTGAACGGGCGCCCAAGGACCTTCCGGCCGGGGACCTTCGGCCCCAGAAACCGTTGCGGCACCGGCACAGACTGAGCCCATCACCGAAAGAACGGAGGTTCCCATGTCCATCAAGCCGCAAGAGAACACCGGTCCCGTCCAGCGGTCCACCGAACCGGCGCCGATCCCCGATTTCGTCGCCGGGTCCCCGGTCGCCGGAAAGATCCTGGCCGTCCTGCGGATCGTCACCGGGTTCGTGTTCCTGTGGGCGTTCCTCGACAAGCTGTTCGGACTGGGTTACGCGACCCCGTCGAAGGGCGCCTGGATCAGCGGCGGCTCCCCCACCAAGGGCTTCCTGAGCAGCGTGCACGTCGGCCCGTTCGAGTCGATGTTCCACGCCTGGGCCGGCACCTGGTGGGCCGACACGCTGTTCATGCTCGGCCTGGGCGCCGTCGGCATCGCCGTGATCGCCGGGGTCGGGCTGCGCCTCAGCGCCATCGCCGGCTCGCTCATGATGCTGATGATGTGGGCCGCCGAATGGCCGTTCGCCCAGAGCATGAGCACCGGCGAGGCGACGCACTCCACCAACCCGATCATCGACTACCACATCATCTACGCGCTGATCCTCATCCTGGTGGCCGCCGCGGCCGGCGGACACACCTGGGGCCTCGGCCGCAGGTGGGCCGAGCTCACCGGCGACCGCAAGTGGCTGCGCTGATCCCCGCGTCCCTGGGCGCCCGCCAACCGGCGGGCGCCTTTCGCGCTGTCCGAAACAACTCGAGGAGAAACCGATGAAGGCACTCGTCTACGACGGTCCCGGCCGGCGCAGCTGGACCGACCACGCCGACCCCGGAATCACCGCGCCGACCGACGCGGTCGTCCGGATCGACGCCGTCACCATCTGCGGCACCGACCTGCACATTCTCAAGGGTGACGTGCCCACCGTGGACCGCGGCCGGATCCTCGGCCACGAGGCGGTCGGCACGATCGTCGAAGCCGGTTCCGCCGTGACCACCGTGAAGCCCGGCGACCGGGTGCTGGTCTCGTGCATCAGCGCCTGCGGCCGGTGTGAGTACTGCCGCGTCGCGGCCTACGGCCAGTGCCTCGGTGGCGGCGGCTGGATCCTCGGCCACCGGATCGACGGCGTGCAGGCCGAGTTCGCGCGGATCCCGTTCGCCGACACCTCGACCTACGTGCTGCCGGCCGGGGTGAGCGACGAGTCGGCGCTGATGCTGGCCGACATCATGCCGACGTCGTTCGAGGTCGGTGTGCGCAACGGCACGGTCAAGCCGGGCGACACCGTCGCGATCGTCGGGGCCGGGCCGATCGGGCTGGCCGCGATCACCACCGCGCAGCTGTTCAGCCCGAGCTCGATCATCGTGGTGGACAAGGAACCCGCCCGCCTGGACGCCGCGAAGTCGTTCGGCGCGGACGTGCTCGTCCAGCCCGGCGAAGCCGCCACCGCGGTCACCGAGGCCACTGGCGGCCTCGGCGCGGACGTCGTGATCGAGGCGGTCGGCATCCCGGAGACCTTCGAGCTGTGCACAGAACTTGTCCGGCCGGGCGGGCACGTCGCCAACGTCGGTGTGCACGGCGCGCCGGCGACACTGCACCTCGAGGACCTGTGGATCCGCAACGTCACGATCACCACCGGCCTGGTGGACACGTCCAGCACACCGATGCTGCTGCGGATGCTCGCCGCCGGGCGGCTGGACACGAGCCGGTTCATCACCCACCGGTTCGGCCTCGACGAGATGGACGAGGCCTACGACGTCTTCGCCCACCCGCAGGACAGCAACGCCCTGAAGGTCGCCCTGTTCCGCTCCTGAGCGACGACGAAGCGGCCACTGTCCGGATCGGACAGTGGCCGCTTCTTCTTACCGGGTTTCAGTTGTGCGGCTTGTGCTTGCTCAGCACGCCCACCTGCCCCGGCGGGACCGGGGAGATCCCGCGGTCGTCGAGGCGGGCGGTGAGGGTCTGGCGCACCTCGACGACGCCGTCGACCCGGCGGATCAGGGCCACGAGCACCGGGATCATGGATTCCCGCTCGACGGCGCCGTTGAGCGTCACGATGCCGTTGTACACGGCGACGTAGAGCGAAGCCGGATCCATGGCCATCTCCCGCAGGATGACCTCGTCACGGACCTCGTCCTGGATCTCCCGGTCGGTGCGCAGGAACACCCGGAGCAGGTCGGACCGCGACACGACGCCGACGAGCACGCCGTCTCCGTCGACCACGGGCAGGCGGTGGAAGTGGTGCTCCTCCAGCAGTTTGGCGGCCACGACGACGTCGTCGCCGGCGTGCACGACGACCGCGGGCGCGGTCATCAGGTCGGCGGCGAACACCGCGTCCGCCTTGTGCTTGGCCTGCCGGGAAGCCAGCCGACCGTGCGGGGCCTCGTGCTGCAGCAGGTCACCCTGGGACACCACGCCGAGCACGCGCCGGTCTTCGTCGACCACCGGTGCCCCGCTGATGTTCCACGACGCCAGCTGGACGGCGATGGCCTTGAACGGGGTGTCCGGGGCGACGGTGAGGACGTCGGCCTTCATGACCCCGCCCACCTTGCGACGGCTCGGCATCTGGATCTCCTTCACAGCAGCGGTCCCGGGTAGTAGGTGCCTTCCAGGTCAGCGGGGACCTTCTCGTGGGCCTTCTCGGGCTCCGGGACGGTGCGCGCCGGGATGACGACGACCGGGCAGCTCGCCTCGCGCAGGCAGTGCTCGGCGACCGAGCCGACGAGCATGGTCAGCAGGCGGCCGCGGCCGTGGCTGCCGAGCACGATCATCGCGGCGGTCCGCGAGGCGTCCTCGAGCGCGACCGTCGGCGAGTGCTCGACCAGCCGGCCCTCGATCTCCACCTGCGGCTTGTCCCGCTTCACCTGCGCGATGACGTCGTCGAGTTCGCGCCGCTGGATCCCTTCGGCCGCCTGCGGTGTGCCCGCGACGGCCGCGCCGAGGTCGTAGACCGGCTCGAACGTCCACGCCCGCAGCGCGACGACCCGGCGGCCGCTCGTGGCGGCCTCGTCGACCGCCCAGCGCAGGGCGGCGACGCTGACCGCCGAATGGTCGACGCCGACGACGATGTCGCGTCCGCGTTCCGTGGTCATGGTGATCACCTTCTCCTCATTTTCACGAGTGGGTCTTGCGGTCTTGTTCCTGGAACCACTCCTGCTGCCAGCGGGCGAGGCGGAAGCGGTCGAGGGTGCGCGCGGTCAGGTAGCAGGCCAGGGCGAGCAGGCCGGCGGCGCCGAGCCACAGGCCGAGCGCGCTCACGACCGCCTCGATGACGACCGCGGCGCCGGTCAGCGGCGGCCGGCTCGGGTTCCCGTTCCCGTCCACCCAGACGGGAAGCCGGTCGCCTTTCACCGCGCCCTGGTCGGCGACGACCTTGCCGGCGCGGGAGGTGCCGTCGGCGAGCGTCCAGGTCGCGTCCGCCGGCTCGCCGCTGCCGGCGACGCCGCTGCGCGTGTTCGCCTTGAGCGCCGGCCCGTCGGCGAGCAGCGTCGCGACGACCTGGGTGCGGGTCCGGAGCTGCTCGGCGGACTGCTGTTGCTGCCGCACGTAGGTTTCCGAACCGAAACTGGCGGCGAAAGGCAGCACGGCGAGCGCCAGCATGACGGCGACGGCCAGCAGGGCGCCCTGGACCCGGTCCGAGGGGCGCGCCACCGAACCGCGGCGGGGCAGGACGGTGTGCCACATCCTCGCGATGCGGTTCGACGACGTGTCCATGACTTTCGCCTTTCGGGACCGGGGAACGTTGCCGGTTTCCAGGATCGGCTTTCGCGGTGTCCGCTCGAAGAGGCGTAGGACCCCGGAGCGCGGGGACCGGTACGCCCCGATCACGAGGCCCTCCGATGGCCGGGTGAGGACTTAGGACCCTGTCCCCGCGCGGCGTCCGGGCCGCATCGTCGGAGTTCCGCGACCGGACAGGAGAACACCATGCGCGCCCGCGACATCATGACCACCCGCACCGTCGCCGTAACGCCCTCGGCGACCCTCGAAGAAGCCGCCGAAGTGATGGCGGGACGCGGGTTCACGACGCTGCCGGTCATCGACGGCGACGGCAGGCTGCTCGGCCTGCTGTCCGAAGTGGACATCCTGTGCGCGACCCGCGGCCCGGCCGACCCGGACAGCGGTGTGCTGCTCGACCGGCAGGTGCGCACGGCCGGCGCGGCGATGCGCACGCCGGGTGTCGGGGCGCACCCCGACGCCGAGGTGGCCGCGCTCGCCCGCCGGATGGCCGGCGCGGGCGTGCGGTCGCTGCCCGTGCTGGTGGAGGGCCGGGTGGTCGGCATGGTCACCTTCCAGGACGCGCTCCGGAGTCTGGGCGACACCGAACCGGGCTGACGTCCGCCGCGGCCGGCCGGGTCCGCGGACCCGGCCGGTCAGTTCGCCGTGACGTCCGGTGCGGTGCGGTGGGTCAGCACGTCGGTGACCGCGCGCCGGGCCGTCAGCCTCGTCGGGTAGCCGTAGCCGATGCGCAGCAACGTGTGCGGCTGCCCCAGGCCCGTGAAGATGTGGTCCAGGGACTCACGGGTCCACGGCGTCTCGAACGGCTGCGACAGGAACGACGCGGCGAGGCCCTCGGCCGTCGCGGTGAGCAGCACCCGCTGCATCGCCATCCCGGCGCGGACCTCCGCGTGCGGCCCCCGGTCGCGGGTGAGCACCGCGGCGAGAAGCGGTTCCTGCTCGTATTCGCGAACCGGCAGGTCTTCGTCTTCGTGCGAGGCGCGCAACGTGACCACGCCGTGGTGGTCCGGGGGCGGGCCGGCCGCCACCTTCGGCACCCCGTCGGGGCTCTCCGGCGGGCGGTGGGTCCAGAACGCCGCCTCCGCCTGGAACGCCGAGTCACCGGCCTGCAGCGCCTCGGCCTGCCGGACCAGCGACGCCACCGTCGAGTACCGGCCCGACGCGTCGAGGTACTCGACCTGCCCGCCCTCCTGCAGTGCCGCGGACTTCAGCGCGGCGCGCACCACGGGCGGCACGTCCTTGTCCAGGAACGGGCGCCGGTTGGTGTGCCGCCGGAACACCGCCTCCGCGAGCTGGCGTTCGGCCCGGAGGGCCTTCTGGTTGCCGTCGAGGCGGATGACGGCCACCAGGTCCGGCTCGGCCGGGTCGGGCAGCATCCGCACCACCACCGCGAGGCCGTTGGACCGCAGGCTGATGACGAGGTTGAACGCGGCCGCGCCGCACGCCAGCCGGGCTTCCCGCCCGTGCGCGTCGGCGATCGGCAGGACGCGCCCACGGTCCAGCCAGACCTCGATCACGTCCCCTTCCACGACGAACCGCCACGGCTGGGTGTTGTGCGGGGACGGCGCGCGCACGGCCGCGGCGAGGGCCTGGTCGAACACGGTCGGAAGGGGTCGGCTCATCGGTGGCTCCGGGCTCTGGAGGGTGACGATCCCCTTCAGCATCACCGCGCGACCGGCGCCGGGACGACGGTCGCGCGTCACGAGCCGGGGTGACCAAAGACCCTCGGTCAGAGCAGCACACGCTCGCCGTCGGCGGGCACGACCGCGCACCAGCCCGCCTCGGCGTGCAACGCCTTCGCCGTCACGAGGGCCGTGTCGGGCTCGCCCTCGACGAGGAACACGGTCTCGGGCGGGGCCCCGGCGGTGGCCCAGTCCCGGACCGCGGCCTCGTCCGCGTACTCGCCGAAGTCCGCGAAGCGGGTGATCTCGGCGCGTACCGGCACGTACCGGCCGCGGATCTTCAAGTGCCGTTGCCCGTCCGCGAGCTCCGCCGACCACGTGCCGGGCAGCCGCTGCCCGGCCACGACGACGGCGTTGCGCGCGTCGGGCAGGAGCCGGGCGAGGTGGTCCAGCGCCCGTCCCGGCCCGGCCGTCTCGGGCCCGGCCAGGACGATCGACGGGCCGTCGTCCCACCAGCCGGCGTCGTCCCGCCGCGGGTGGACGAAGAGGTCCTCGGGCAGGCGCAGGGACCGGGGCCCGGCCTGTTCGTAAGCGGCAACGGCCTGCAGCCCGGCCGGGCCGTCCATCTTCGGGGACGCCGTCGCCGGTCACGCTCGTGTGGGCCGTCCACACCGCCGGCTCCCGCTGGTAGCCGCGGTCTTCGCGGAGCACGCGGGTGGCGAAGCCGAGCAGCCCGGCGAGCTTGGCCAGATGCGCGGGCGCCACCACGTGCACGCCGGTCGTCTCCCGGCCGCGACCAGCGCGGCGCGGACGCCGGCGGCACGCGGCCGGGGAAGAAGGCGTGCCGGTGACTGCGGCGGCGGCCGATCGCGTGATACAGCGCGAAGTCCCGCGCGGAGACCGCGAGGTTGGTGAGCGCGGCGCCGCAGGACAGCAGCCGGTCCCGGCCGAACGGATCGTGCCGGCGCAGCGCGACGTCCCGGCGCTCGAGCAGATCCACCTCGGTCCCGCGGACGAGCAGCTGCCACGGCTGGCTGTTGTGCACCGAAGGCGCGCGGCTCACGGCGCGGGCGAGCGCGCCGATCTGCTCGGACGTCAGTGCTGCCGGTGCGGTGGCGGTCATCGCGGTCACTCCCGGGCGCGGAGTCGGGCGCTCCGCTCCAGCCATGGTCGCCATGTCCCCGGGCGTGGCACCGGAGCACAAAGTCCCTTGCTCCGGCGGAATTCGTCCCCTACCGATGCCCGGCCGTCGGTCGCACGATCGGGGGAACGTTCAAGAGAAAGAAGGAAGCCATGGTTGCGCCCACAGGTCGTGTCCTCGTCGTCGGCACGGACGCCTCGCCCCGGGGCGACGCGGCCCTGAGGTGGGCCCTGGAGGTGGGCGCGCACGCCGGCGACGTCGTCCGCGCGATCCTCGTCCGCCCCCGCGACGCGCTGCTGCCGGGAGCGTCGTTCACGATCCAGCCGCACGGCCGCGTCCCGTCGCGCGACTTTTCCCTGGAGGACCACGTCGCCGGCCTGGGTGTGACGTCCGAGGCCACGGTGGAGACCCGCACGGTCCACGGCGACCCGGCGACGGAACTGGTGACGGCGTCTGCGGACGCCGACCTGGTGGTGCTGGGCACCCACCGCGGCGGCGCGGTGTCGGACCTGGTGCTGGGGAGCGTCGGACGGGAGTGCGTCAGGTTTTCCCGCTGCCCGGTGGTGGTCATCACCCCGGAGGCGGCGAACCGTCTCGCCTCGGTCTGAGTCCGCCGGGGCCGGTCGTGGGTGTTCAAGAGGTCAGGGCGGATGTGGTCCGGTCACCTCGACAACCGGACCACATCACTGGCCGCGGGCCGGCGTGTCACGGCCCGGTGTAGGAGACCGAGAACGAGTTGCCGCCGGAGGGATCGGAGGGCGTCGAGTAGGTGACGCCGTTCTGCACCAGCGTGATCTTGTCGTTCGCGGTGAGGCCGGGGTTGGCGCCGTTGGCCGTGGCGCCGGTGAAGCTGAACGTCGTGAACGGCGGCGGCGGGCCCACGGCACCGTTGACCGTGGGCGTTTCCTCGATCCACTCCACCGACGCGTCCGGGCCGGCGTAGTCGAGGGCGCCGCGGAAGGCTTCGCCGGTGGTGTCGTCGGTGAGCGTGATGCGCCAGGCGGTGCTGGTGTGGCTCTTGGTCAGCGTGGCGGTCATCGCGTCGCCGCCGTGGATCGTCAGCGGAAGCCGGGATTCGGCGGCCGGGAGGATCTCCCACCAAGCGTGGTAGGTCGCCCTGCCGTTCTCGACGTAGGCCGCGGTACCGGTTTGCAGCAGGTTCGCATTGGCGAACCCGTCGATACCGACCCACTGCGACGAGTAGTGGTTTCCGGAACCGGAGACCGTCGGCACGGTCCAGTGCCCGGTCATGGCGGTGTAGGTCCCGGTGAGCGCGTACCCGGACCAGTTCGTGGACGTGGACGCGTTGTGGGCGTGCGCGAAGGCGGCGTTCGCGACACCTCCGGCGGCCGGAGCCACGGCGAACGCGACACCGGCCGCGGCGACCGCCACGACCGCGAAAGCACGCAGGACTTTGCTGGACATCGGACCCTCTCCCCTGGGTTTCCGCCTCTCGGCGCCTCTGGTGAGGGGACCATCGTGATACCGGCCGTCGACAATCCGTCGACAGTGCCGCCGTCACCGCCGACCGGGGCCAAGCATGCGGCAGGGGCTGCCCCGGCGGCTGCTCCTGAACACTCACGCCCCGGCCCCGGCGTCCTGCGTTTCAGCCCCGGCGGGTGGCCCGGCGGAACAGTTCGTCCGCGCCCCACACCAACACCGGCATCGGCAGCATCAGCGCGATCACCCAGGCCGGCAACGCGGCCGTGCCGAACATGTCCTGCAGCGGCGGCAAGTAGATCAATGCCGCCGCGAAGACCAGCTCGAACGCGATTCCCCCCAGCAGCAGACGGTTTGTCGTCAAGCCCACCGCTCGCAGCGAGACGCGCTCGGTGCGGGACGCGAACGCCGTACCGATCTGGCAGAACACGATCGCCGCGAAGCTCGCCGTCGTCGCCTGGAGGTAGGCGTGGTGCAAGGGCGCTCCCGCCGTGACGTCCGCGCCCGCGTGCCAGCCCGCCGCGTACAGCACCGCGAAGAACGCGCCCAGCACCAGGATCCCCGACAGCAGGCCCATGATCCCCCACGCGCGCAGCAGCATCCGGCCCGTGACCACGCCCTCCGACCGGCGACGCGGGCCGCGGGCCATCAGGCCGGGCTCCGCCGGTTCGCGGCCCAGCGCCAGCGCCGGCAGCGTCTCCGTGCCGAGGTCGATGGCCAGGATCTGCAGCACCGTCAGCGGCAGCGGGATCATCCCGCCGGACACCGCGAACAGCAGGAACGGCAGCACTTCCGGCACCGCGTGCGCGAAGATGTAGAGCACGAACTTGCGGACGTTGTCGAAGACCCGCCGCCCCTCGCGCACGCCGGCGACGATCGTCGCGAAGTTGTCGTCGGTGAGCACCACGGTCGCCGCTTCCTTCGCGACGTCCGTGCCGCCGACGCCCATCGCCACGCCGATGTCGGCCCGGCGCAGGGCCGGCGCGTCGTTGACGCCGTCGCCGGTCATCGCCACGACCTCGCCGCAGTCGCGCAGCGCGTCGGCGATGCGCAGCTTGTCCTCCGGTGCCGCGCGGGCGAACACGATCTCGCCGCCGGCTTTGAGCGCCTCGTCGAGGGCCGGTTCCGGCATCCGGGCCAGCTCGTCGCCGCTGATCACGCGGTCGGCGCCGATCCCGACGCGGCGGGCGATCTCCGCCGCGGTCCGGCCGTTGTCGCCGGTCACGACGTGGACGGTGATCCCCGCCGAATGGCAGTTCGCGACGGCGGCGGCGACCTCGGGACGTGGCGGGTCGACGAGCCCCACCAGACCCAGCAGGCACAGATCCGACTCGGCTTCCTCGCGGCTCCCGGGCACCGCGGACACGCCGCGGCGGGCGACAGCCAGCACCCGCAGGGCCCGGCCCGCCATCTCGTCGACGCGCTCGACGAGCCGCTCCCGCAGCGCGGGCGTCAGCGGGACCTCGGCGCCGGACGCGTCCAGCACCGACTCGCACCGCGGTAGGACCTGTTCGGGCGCGCCCTTGGTGGCCACGAACAGGGATCCACCGACGGAGTCCACAGTGGACATCCGTTTGAGCCGGGGGTCGAACGAGTACAGGGTTCTCCGCCCGGTCTCCCGGGCGGGAGGGTCGAGCGCGGCGCCGTGGCCGGCCGCGTAGCCCAGCAACGCCAGCTCGGTCGGATCGCCGCTCTCCGAAGAGAGATCCGCGGTGCTGCACCGGGCGAGCGACGCGGCCAGCACGCGCGCGTCGTCCGCGGGAGAGCCCAGCCCGTCCCGGACCTCCTCGACGTGCATCGCGTTGCGGGTCAGGGTCCCGGTCTTGTCGGTGCAGATCACCGTCGTCGAGCCCAGTGTCTCCACCGCCGAGAGCCGCTTGACGAGCGCGCCTTCCTTGGCCATCGACCGCACCCCGGCGGCCAGCGCCAGGGTGATCGTCGGCAGCAGCCCCTCGGGGACGTTCGCCACGAGCAGGCCGATCGCGAACACGAACGCGGCCGACCACGACAGCCCGGCGAGCCAGCCCAGCGGCAGGAACCCGATGCCGACCACGACGGCGACCCCGGCGATCAGCCACGCGACGCGCCGCACCTGCCGCTCCAGCGGGCTCTCCTCCCGGCCCACCCGGGCCGACAGCGACGCGATCCGGCCGATCTCGGTGTGCCGCCCGGTGGCGTGCACGACCGCGTGCGCGGCGCCGGCGACGCACACCGTGCCGCTGAACACGAGCACGGGTGACTCGAGTGGCCGGGAAGCGTCGTCGGGGACGTCGGCCATCCGCGTCACCGGCGCCGACTCCCCCGTCAGCATCGAGGCGTCGACGTCGAGGGTGCCCTCCACCAGCCGGGCGTCGGCCGGGACACGGTCACCCTCGGCGAGCACCAGCACGTCGCCCGGCACGACCTCGGTCGCGGGGACGTGGCACACGCTGCCGTCGCGCAGCACCGAGGCACGGTCGGGCAGGTAGCGGCCGAGCGCTTCGACGGCCTTCTCCGCCTGCTGCTCCTGGACGAACGCCAGCACGCCGTTGAGCAGGATGACGCCGACGATGGCGATCGCGAGGTTGGTCGTCCCGGCGAACCAGGCGAGCCCGGCCGCGACCCACAGCAACAGCGCGAGCGGGTGGATCAGCTGCCGCAGCAGGGCCAGCGGCCAGGTCGCCCCGCGGTGGGACGGCAGCGCGTTGGGACCGCTCACCTGGAGACGGCGAGCGGCTTCGCGGGCGCTCAGGCCGGTGACGCCGGTGCGCAGGTCCCGCAGCAGCAGGGCGACGGGCTCGCGCGCGTCGACCTCCGGGGCCGCGTCGGCCTCGGGCTTCGCTCGCAGGTGCGTGGTCATCGTCAGGAGTTCCTTCGCTTCGGGGTGGCGAGGCCGGCCAGGAGCACGGCTTGCGGGACGCCGGGCAGCAACGCCTCCGCGGCGTACCGGGCCCGCTCCGCGGGCGCCCAGATCGGCAGCACCCGGGAGGAGAAACCGCGGGTGGCCGCGGCGAGCCGGGTCGAGTGCAGTGCGGCGCCGGCCAGGATGTGGTGCCGGCGGTTGTCGCCGGGCGTGGTGACCAGCAACGACGAGTGCCCGGTGACGTCGGCGCCGAGGTGCGCGAGCGTCGGCGCCCAGTCCGGGCGGACGATCCGCACGGCCGTGTCCGGCCAGAAGTCGTCCGCGGCCAGCGTGCCCAGGACGGCGAGGCTGACCGGCTGCAGCTTCACGCCGTGGCCGGGCTCACCGATCTTGCGCAGCGCGTCGTACCGCGCCCATTCGCTGTCCGACGCGCTGTGCGCGTCACCGACCCGGACGACGGCCGCGACGTCGGGCCGGTCCGGGTCCTGTGGGAAGGACACCTCCGGCTCGAGGCCCAGCACCCGCAGGACGGTCCAGATCGTCGAAAGGGCAGCACCGCATTCGAGGAGGGCGGCCGTCCCCGCCCGTTCGCGCCGGGCGGGCGGCTCGGTCAGCAGGACCGCGTCCGGCCGGACCTCGGCGACGCAGCGGTTCGGGCCCAGCCGCATCAGCGCGTCGGCGAGCACGGCTCTCGACGACCGTTCCCAGCGGAACCCCACGGAGGTCATCGGCCGACGTGTCTCGAGGCGGCCCGGCAGGTGGCGAGCAACCCCTCGACGTCGATCACGGTGACCCGGTTTTCGAGCCCGTCCGGGATCTCCGCCTTCACGTCAGGGTCCGGCGAGACCAGCGCGATCGGCACGTGGTCACGGATCGCGCAGACCACACCGTACTCGCGAGCGGTCAGCTCCCGGCCCCGGCCGCGGACGTCGACGACCATGTCCGGCTGGGCGAAGGACTCGTCGAGCGGGCAGCAGCAGCCCGGCGCGAGGGCCCGGCAGAGCCCGGCGCGGCTGTGGCACCGGCTGACCAGGCAGCCGGTGTCGCGCAGGGGCTGGACGAGGAAATCGGCGTCTCCGAACGAAGCTTCGGTCAGGAGGACGTGCATGGCTCACCTCACGGCCAGTCGGGCGAGCGCTTCTTCGGCGCCACTCGCGAGTTCGAGGTCTTCCCGGGGCCGGACGATCAGGGCGGGCACCGGCGAGTCCGCCGCGGTGACGATCCGGTCGACGTCGGTGTGCGGGACGCCGCCGGCGCGCAGCCCGAGCACGCCCAGCCCGTCGAGGACCGACGTGATCACCTCCGGCTGGTACTCGGCGACGCCGCCGGTGAACACCACGGCGTCCAGCTTCGACAGGCTCGTCGCGGCGGCGCCGATCTCGCGGCGGAGCCGGTGCCGGTAGACGTCCAGGGCGACTTCGGCGTCGCGTTTCCCGTGGGCCGCCGCGGCCAGCACGCTGCGCAGGTCGCCGTTGGTGCCGCTCATCCCGGCCAGTCCGGAGCGGTGGAACAGGGCGTCGGCCATCTCGGCCGGGCTCATCGGCGCGGTCTGCATCACGTGCAGCAGCAGGCCCGGGTCGACCGAGCCGGACCGGGTCGCCATCATGGCGCCCTCCAGCGGTGTGAAGCCCATGCTGGTGTCGACGCCGTGGCCGTCGCGGATCGCCGTCACCGACACCCCGGCCCCGACGTGCGCGCAGACCAGCTGCAGCTCGTCGGGCGCCCGGCCGAGCAGCTCGGCGGTGCGGTGCAAGGCGTACTGGCACGACAGGCCGTGGAAACCGTAGCGGCGCAAGCGCTTCTGCACGGTCCACGACCGCGGCAGCGGATACCGCGACGCGGCTTCGGGCATGTCGGCGTGGAACGCCGTGTCGAAGCAGGCCACCACCGGGATGTCCGGCAGCAGCCGGCGCACCTCCCGCGTCACCTCCAGCGACAGCGGCTGGTGGTTGGGCGCGAGGGACGTGAGCCGTTCGAGGTTCGCGAGCAGCGCGTCGTCGACCACGGCCGGGACCTTCTGCGATCCGCCGTGCACGAAGCGGACCGCGACGACGTCCACGTCGGACCACCGGCGGATCGCCTGGGCGACCGCGCCGGGGTCGGCCAGGTCCCAGGCGGTCCAGCCGACGGCGACGCCGTCGGCGATCAGCGAGACCTTCATGCTCGACGAACCCGGGTTCAGGGTCAGCACACGCACGGCTTTCCTCCGGTGCTTCAGTCCCGCAAGTGACGCAGGAACGGGTCGGTGGCGACGGGCCGTTCGAACCGGGCACGGACGTCGAGCGCCACGCAGCCATCGGCTCGGACCCGCACCGGGTTGAGGTCCAGCTCGCTGAGCTCGGGCACCAGCTCGGCGAGCCGGCTGACCTTCAGCAGCAGTTCCCGCACGGCCGCGCGGTCGAGCTGCCCCGACCAGAGCGCCTTCGACGCGCGCAGGCCGTCGAGCAGCTGATCGGCGTCGGCGCCGGTGAGCGGGGCGAGGCGGGCGGCGTGGTCGGCGATCAGGTCGGTGTCGACACCGCCGAGGCCGAACACGACCAGCGGCCCGAACACCGGGTCCGACCGCACGCCGAGCAGCACCTCGCGGCCGGGCTCGGCCATCGGCTGGACGGTGACCCCGCGCAGGGCGGAGCCGAAGCGGGCCCGGAAGGTGCGGAACGCGTCGAGGATGCGGTCGGCGCCGCGCACGTCCAGCAGCACGCCCCCGCCCGCGGACTTGTGCAACAGCCCGTCGGCGTCGGCCTTCAGCACGACCGGGGTGCCCGGGTCGGCGGCCGCGGCGTCCATCGAGTCGCCCGCTTCGACGTAGGTGGTCTCCACCATCGGGATGCCGGCCAGGCGAAGCAATTCGACCGCGTCCGCGGGCGACAACCAGCCTTCCCGCCCGGTGGCGAACACTCGTAGCGCGTCGAGATCTTCCAGCGGCGCAAGGGAATCGTCGGTTTCGGGCCGGTTCAGCCACTGTTCGTAGCGGACGAGCCGGGCCAGCACGGCGGCGGCCGCGGCCGGGTCGTCGTAACACGCGGTCACGCCGGTACCGGGCACCAGCGGGGCGACGCGGGCGCGCTGCCCGGGGCGCACCGCGAAGACGGTCTTGTACTCGGGCGGCACCACGGTGGCAAGGGCGGTGCCCGGGTCACCGACCGCGGTGGGCACGGTCGCCGCGATCACGGCGTCGACGCCGTCGTCGGCGAGCACGGCGCGCAGGGCGTCGGCGAACACCTCCGCGGGAACGGCCGCGGTCGTGTCGACCGGGTTCCGCACGGCGGCTTCGCGCGGCAGCAGCTTCGCGAGGCGCTCCCTGGTGTCGTCGGACAGCTCCGCCATCACCAGGCCTTCGCGCTCGCAGGCGTCCGCGGCCAGCACCCCGGCGCCGCCGGCGTTGCTGACCACGGCCACCCGCGGGCCACCCGGCAGCAGCTGCCAGGACAGCCCGGCGATGACGTCGACCAGCTCGGCAACGGTGTCGACGGCGATGATCCCGGCCTGCTCGAACAGCGCGTCCCGGGTGACGGCGGGCGTCGCCGCGGCGGCGGTGTGCGAGGCGGCGGCGCGCTGCGCGGTGTCGCCGCTGCCCGACCGGACGGCGAGCACCGGGCGCGTGCGGGCCAGCTGCCGCGCCACGCGGCTGAACTTGCGGGGGTTGCCGAACGATTCGAGGTAGAGCACGGCGATTTCGGTCCGGCGGTCGGCCGTCCACCACATCAGCAGGTCGTTGCCGCTGACGTCGTACTTGTCGCCGGTCGAGACCAGGCTCGACATGCCGAGACCGAGATCGCCGAGGGATTCCGCGAGCGCGATCCCCACGCCGCCGGACTGGGTCACCACGCCGATGTTGCCGGGACGCACGGTCGTGCCCAGGAAGGTCAGGTCGAAGGGCCGGTCCGGGTCCGTGGAGACGACCCCCAGGCAGTTCGGGCCCACCAGCCGCATGCCGTAGTCGCGCACCGCCGCGTGCACCCGGGTCCCGGCCTCGGTGCCGGTCAGCCCCGAGGAGATGATGACGATCGCCCGGACGCCGCGCTTCCCGCACGCTTCGACGGCGTCCGCGGCGGCGGGCGCGGGCAGGCAGACCACAGCGAGTTCGGGAGTACGGCTCAAGTCCGCGACAGTCGCCACGGCCGGCACGCCGAGGATCTCCTCGGCGTGCGGGTTCACCACCTCGACCGGGCCCGGGTAGCCGGACGCGACCAGGTTGGCCAGGACGGCGTGCCCGACCGAACCGGGCCGCCGTCCCGCGCCGATCACAGCGATCGAGGCCGGCTTGAGCACATGGGCCAGGCTGGCCGCGTCGGAGACGGAGTCGCGCTTCAGGACGGCGTCCAGGTAGGTGGCATCCTCCTCGAGGACCATCACGACGTCGCGCTCGGGGCCGCCGACGCTCGCCTCGAACCGCAGGCCGAGGTCGGCGAAGACGTGGAGCACCTTGGAGTTCTCGGCGAGCACCTCGGCGACGAAGCGCTTCAAGCCGGTTTTCCGGGCGTGGGAGACGAGGTGTTCCATCAGCAGGGTCGCGACGCCCTGGGTGCGCAAAGAGGCATCGACGACCAGCGCGACTTCGGCGTCGGCGGTGTCGCTCAGCTGTTCGTAGTTCGCCACGCCGACGAGCTCGCCGCGCAGGTAACAGCCCACGGCGTAGTGGCCGGGGTCGGTTTCGGCGGTCATGTCCGCGGCGAGTTTGTCCACCATGGACGGACGGGCGCCGAAGAACCGGAAGTAGGTGTCCTGCTGGGTGAGCCGGGTGTGCAGGCTCAGCACCTCGGCGGTGTCGGCCGGGTGCAACGGGCGCACGAGCACCACGTCACCGTCGGCGAGCAGGGCCCGGGAGCCCGCCTCCACGCTCATCGTTTCTCCTTGCACACCTGAGGGTGGGCGCGACCGGCCAAGGGGCCGCGCCCACCGTGGGATGGTCACCTAGTCCTTGGTGACCTGGATCTTCACGTGCTTGTCACGCGGGTGCTCCGAGACCGGCATCGAGATCTCGAGGATGCCGTCGGTGTAGGCGGCCTTGACCTTCGCCGGGTCGGCCCCTGCCTGCAGGCTGACCGTGCGGCTGAAGGTGCCGTAGTAGAACTCACTGCGGCCCTCCGCGATCTCCTTCGCCTCCCGCTCGGCGGCGATGGTCAGCAGACCGTTGTGCGTCGTCACGGAGATGTGCTTCTCCGGGTCGAAGCCGGGCAGCTCCGCGCGGACGAGGTACTTTCCGTCCTCTGTGGACTCCTCGATCCGCATGGGGTTGTGCTCGGCGAACGGCCAGGGGTTGTCCAGCCACGCCGCGATGCTCGGCAACGCCAGGCGTGAACCCGGCACCAAGGCAGTCATCGTGTTTCTCCTTCCCGCGGCGACGGGCGCCGCACCACAAGGAGACCGCGGCCGGTGGGTTCGGCGACGCGGCCGGACTACCCGAACCGCGAGGACCTTCGTCACCGAAGCCCGCCCGGGGGACCTAAGCCCCTGTGCGCCATCCGGCGGCGCTGTCACCGTCGGCGGACCGGGGAGGAGCGGAGGAGACATGGACCAGCCTGCGGAAACCTGGAGCCTCGACGTCGCGGTCGAGCACGGGCCGGACCGGACCCGGGCGCAGATCGTGCTGCGCACCCCGGAAGGGCACGAGTTCTCCGGCGTCGGCCTCGCCCACCGGAGCGGACCCGCGCCGATCGCGGGCTACCTCGCGCTGGGCCGCGCCATGTCCGACCTCACGGAGGAGCTGGTCGAGGCGGCGACCACCGAACTGGAAGCCGAGGCCGCCGGTAGGTGGCGCACCTGAGCCGCTCAGCGCAGCGGCGCGGACCACTCCAGCTTCACACCGCCCCCGGGACCGGGCTCGAGGGCGAACCGGCCGCCCACCGCCTCCGCGCGTTCGCCCAGGTTGCCGAGTCCGCTCGGCGAGACGTCGGCGGGGATCCCCTTGCCGTCGTCGACCACGACGATGCGCAGCTGTTCGTCCTTGACCGCGACCGACACCGACAGCGTCGAGGCCTCCGCGTGCCGGACCGCGTTGCTGACCGCTTCGCGCACCACAGCCTCGACGTGCTCGGCCAGCTGGGTGGGCACCGTGTCGATCGGGCCGGACATGCTGATCGTCGGGTGCACCGGCGCGTCGTCGGTGAGCTCGGCGATCGCGTCGTGCAGGCGGTGCCGCAGCCGGGTCTCCCCCGCCGCGCCGCCGTGCAGGTCGAAGATGGCCGTCCGGATCTCCTGCACGATCTCGTGCATCTGCTGGATGCTGTCCCCGAGCCGCTTCTGCAGCTCCGGCGACTTCGTCCGCCGCTGGGTGCTCTGCATCGACAGGCCGACCGCGAACAGCCGCTGGATGACGTGGTCGTGCAGGTCGCGGGCGATCCGGTCGCGGTCGCCGAGCACGTCCAGCTCACGGGCGGCCCGCTGCTGCGCCGCCAGCTGCAGGGCCAGCGCGGCCTGGTCGGCGAAAGAGGCCACGACCGACAGCTGGGCCGACTCGAACGACCCCGCGCCGGGTTCCCGGACGGTGATGAGCACGCCGGTCGTGCGGTCGCCGGCGCGCAGCGGCACCACCAGGGCCGGCCCGAAGCCGAACTCCCGCAGGGCCAGCTCCGGCACGCTGCGGGGCGTCCGGTCCCGGTAGACCGCGCCGGGCACGCTGCCGTCGAGGGCGATGTGCAGGCCCGACAGCTCGGCCGCCCGGGCCCCGGCGCAGACGGTGACGGTGAGGTCGTCGACGTCGTCGCCCCAGTCCTCGTCGACGTCGAGGCGTCCGGAGTTCGGCAGGGCCAGCATGGTGACGTCGGAGCCGGTCAGCTCGAGCGCGCGGCTCGCGATGATGTTGAGCGCCTCGGCCGGGTCCGTGCCGCCCAGCAGCTCGGTCGTCACCTCGCTGGTCGCGGCCAGCCACTGCTGCCGCACCCGCGCCTGCTCGTAGAGGTGCGCGTTCTCGATGGCGATGCCGGCCGCGGCGGCCAGCGCCTGCACGACGACCTCGTCGTCGTCGGTGAACGGCTCGCCGTTCTTCTTCTCGGTCAGGTACAGCCGGCCGAACACCTCGTCGCGCACCCGGACCGGCACCCCGAGGAACGAGTGCATCGGCGGGTGATGAGCGGGGAACCCGACCGACGCCGGGTGGGCCGAAATCTCCTCCAGCCGCAACGGTTTCGCCTCGTCGATGACCACGCCGAGGACGCCGTGGCCCTCCGGCAGGTGACCGATCAGGCGGCGGGCTTCGTCGTCGATGCCGAGGTAGATGAACTCCGACAGGGACCCGTCTTCGGCGAGCACACCGAGCGCGCCGTATTTGGCCTCGCCGAGCTCGATCGCGGCCTGCACGATGCGCCGCAGCGTCGCGTCCAGTTCGAGTCCGGACGCGACGGCCAGCACCGCGTCGAGCAGGCCGTCCATCTTGTCGCGGGTGCCGATCAGCAGCTCGATCCGGTCCTGCAGGTCACGCAGTACCTCCCGCAGCCGCAGGCCGGAGAGCGTCCCCGCCATCCGCCTCGGGCCGTCCTCACGGTGCTGCCCGGCCTCGTCCACGGACACACCACACCGCCCTTTCCGGCCTCGCTCCTGGTGACTTTCTCCCCTTTCGGCGGCTTTGCCGAGCGAGAGATCGTCATTCGAAGCATTCCAGGACCACAGTGTGCCGCGCTGCGGCGCCAGGGGGAAACATGACACTACCCATCACCTCGGTCGGCCTGCTCGACCCCGATCAGGTGAAGTCCGTGCTCGGCGCGGCGGTGCTCGCGCCGTCGACGCACAACACCCAGCCGTGGCGGTTCCGCTGCACACCGGCGGGCCTCGAGCTGCACGCCGATCCGGACCGCGCGCTGCCGGTGGCCGACGCCGACCGGCGGGAGCTGCTGCTCTCGTGCGGCGCCGCACTGTTCAACCTGCGCACGGCGATCCACGCGCTGGGCGCGCACCCGGCCACGACGTTGCTGCCCCGGCGGGACGACCCGACGCTGCTCGCCGTGGTCCGGCCGTTTTCGGCCCGCAAGCCGGACCAGCGGCTCGTCCGGCTGGCCGACGCCATCCCCCGCCGCCACACCAACCGCACCCCGTTCGACGCGGCCGTCATCCCGGACGCGGTGGTCGCCGAGCTGCGCCACGCCGCCGAGGTCGAGCAGGCCTGGCTGCCCCGGCTGGACCCGACGCAGCTCGAGCAGCTTCGTGAACTGGTGCACAAGGGCCACCAGGCCCAGGTGTCGGACCCCGCGTTCCTCGCCGAGTGGCGGCACTGGACCGCGCGCTCCCGGGACAGCCGCGACGGCGTCCCCGAGTACGCCGCCGGCGCGATGCCCTCGGCGGACGGCGGCTGGATCCTGCGCGACTTCGGCTCAAGCCGGCGCGGCCGGGTCGACGACTCCGAGCCCGTCGTCGTGGTCATCGGTTCGTTCGACGACCGGAAGGCCGACCGGATCCGCGCGGGTCAAGCGATGCAACGCGTCCTTCTCACGGCGACGGCAGCGGGCTTCGACGCGTCGTTCATCTCGCAGCCGGTCGAGGTCCCCGCGGCGCGGGCGGAACTGCGCACGCTGCTCGGCGGCGGGCTGTGGCCGCAGATCGTGCTGCGCCTCGGGCACGGCGCGCCAGTGCCGTGGACACCGCGCCGGTCGCTGGACGACGTCTTGCTGGAGCCGGATCGGCTGAGCGCTTAGTTCCCGTGCTGGCGAAGCTCGGTGGCGAGGACGGCGGCCTGGGTGCGCCGCTCCATGCCCAGCTTGGTCAGCAGGCGCGAGACGTAGTTCTTGACGGTCTTCTCGGCCAGGAACATCCGCTCGGAGATCTGCCGGTTGGTCAGCCCCTCGCCGATCAGCTCGAGAAGCTTGCGCTCCTGGTCCGTCAGGTCCGACAGCGGGCCCTTCTTGGCCTGGCTGTCACGCAGCTTCCCCATCAGGGCGGCCGCCGCGTGCGCGTCGAGCAGGGACTTGCCCGCGCCGACGTCCTTCACGGCCGAGACCAGGTCCATGCCCTTGATGTCCTTGATGACGAACCCGCTCGCGCCGGCCATCACCGCGTCGAGCATCGCCTGCTCATCGGTGTAGGACGTCAGCATCAGGATCTTGAGCTCCGGCAGCTTCGAGCGCAGCTCGCGGGCCAGCTCGATGCCGTTGCCGTCGGGCAGCCGCACGTCGAGCACGGCGACATCGGGGTTGAGGGCCGGAATCCGGGCGAGGGCCTGCGAGACGCTGCCGGCCTGGCCGATCACCGTCAGCTCCTCGTCCTCGTCCAGCATGTCGGCGACTCCACGACGGACGACCTCGTGGTCATCGACGAGAAACACGCGGAGCATCTCCGACCTCCTGTGACAGCGAAAGCACGACGGGGATCAGCCTACGACCACAAGGCCTCCGGTGGTGGTGACCAAAGTCCCCGGCTCCCGGCCGGAGGTCACGTTCCGGCCCGGAGGGGACCGGGGGCCGTCGAGGAAGTGACCAAGGACCCTCTCGCCGGAGGGCCCGCGGAACGGATGCTGCCCCGGTCGGCAAGAACCAGCGAGCAGGAGAATCCGGATGAGCACCCTGGACCTGGCGCGGTGGCAGTTCGGGATCACCACCGTGTACCACTTCATCTTCGTCCCGTTGACCATCGGGCTGTCCTTCCTGGTCGCCGGGATGCAGACGGCGTGGGTGCGCACCGGCAACGACAAGTACCGCCGGATGACGAAGTTCTGGGGGAAACTGTTCCTCATCAACTTCGCCATGGGCGTGGCGACCGGGATCGTGCAGGAGTTCCAGTTCGGGATGAACTGGTCGGACTACAGCACGTTCGTCGGCGACATCTTCGGCGCGCCGCTGGCCATCGAAGGGCTGCTCGCGTTCTTCCTCGAGTCGACGTTCCTGGGCCTGTGGATCTTCGGCTGGGACAAGCTCCCGAAGAAGCTCCACCTGGCCACGATCTGGATCGCCGCGACCGGCACGCTGCTTTCGGCGTACTTCATCCTCGCCGCGAACTCCTGGATGCAGCACCCGGTCGGCTCGGTGGTCAACCCCGCCACCGGCCGCGCGGAGCTCAAGGACTTCGGTGCCGTGCTCACCAACTCGACCGCCGTCGGCGCGTTCGCCCACACCATCACGGCCTGCTTCCTCACCGGCGGCGTGTTCGTGGTCGGGATCAGCGCCTGGCAGCTGCGCAAGAACCGCAACGCCGACGTGTTCCGGCCGTCGATGAAGCTCGCGCTGGTCACCGTCATGATCGCCAGCCTCGGTGTCATCGTCACCGGTGACCTGCAGGCCCGGCTGATGACCGAGCAGCAGCCGATGAAGATGGCCGCCGCCGAGGCGCTCTACGACACCGTCGCGCCCGCGTCGTTCTCGCTGTTCACCATCGGCTCGCTCGACGGCTCGCAGGAGAAGTTCTCCATCCGCGTCCCCGGGGTGCTCTCGTTCATGGCCACCGGCACCTTCGACGGCAAGGTCGAGGGCATCAACAACCTCCAGGCCGCCGAACAGCAGGCCTACGGCCCCGGCGAGTACCGGCCGGACGTCCCGGTCACCTACTGGACGTTCCGCCTGATGATCGGCTTCGGCTTCCTCTGCCTGCTGCTCTCGGCGGTCGGTCTGTGGCTGTTCCGCCGCGGCCGCACTCCGCGCGCCAGGTGGTTCTTCCCGGCCGCCACCGCGGCGATCGCCCTGCCGTTCCTGGCCAACAGCGTCGGCTGGATCTTCACCGAGATGGGCCGGCAGCCGTGGTCGGTGTTCGGCGTGCTCAAGACCGCCGACTCGGTGTCGCCCACGGTGCCCGCGAGCAGCGTGCTGACCTCGCTGATCGTCTTCACCTTGCTCTACGGCGTGCTCGCGGTCGTCGACGGCGTCCTGATGGTCCGCTACGCCAAGGCCGGTCCCCCACCGCCCGAGGCACCCAGGGACGAAACCGATTCCGACGAGCCGCGGCCCGCGGCCTTCGCCTACTAAGCGCCGGAGACCGTCATGGCCCTCACCGACATCTGGTTCCTGCTCATCGCGGTCCTGTGGACCGGCTACTTCGTCCTCGAAGGTTTCGACTTCGGCGTCGGCATGCTGCTGCGGATCCTCGGCCGCGACGACACCGATCGCCGCGTGCTGATCAACACGATCGGCCCGGTCTGGGACGGCAACGAGGTCTGGCTGCTCGTCGCCGGCGGCGCCACCTTCGCCGCGTTCCCGCTCTGGTACTCGAGCCTGTTCTCCGGGTTCTACCTGGCGCTGCTGCTGGTGCTGGTCGCCCTCATCCTGCGCGGGGTGGCGTTCGAGTTCCGCGGCAAGATCGACAGTCCGCGCTGGCGCAACACCTGGGACTGGATCATGGTGTTCGCCTCGGCCGGCCCGGCCCTGCTGTGGGGTGTCGCGTTCGGCAACATCGTGCACGGCGTCCCGCTCGACGCGAAGCACCACTTCACCGGCACGTTCTTCACCCTGCTCAACCCGTACGCGCTGCTCGGCGGACTGGCCACGCTCACGCTGTTCGCCTTCCACGGCGCGGTCTTCCTGACGCTGAAGACGACCGGCGAGATCCGCGGCCGGGCCCGGTCGCTAAGCCGCGTGCTCGGCGGCGCGGCGATCGTGTTCGGCGGCGTCTTCCTCGGCTACACCGCGATCGAGCACGGCGGCTGGTCCTGGCTGACGTCGCTGATCGCCGCGCTGCTGCTGGCCGCGGGCGTGCTGTTCGCCGCCGGTGACCGCGACGGGCTCGCCTTCGCGAGCACGGCCGGCGCGATCGTCGCCGTCACCGTGACGCTGTTCTGGTCGCTGTACCCGAACGTGCTGCCTTCGACGTCCGACCCGGCGTTCGGCCTGACCACGACGAACGCGTCTTCGACGCACTACACGCTGCAGATCATGACCTGGGTCGCCGTCGCGTTCACCCCGATCGTGCTGGCCTACCAGGCCTGGACGTACTGGGTGTTCCGCAAGCGCCTCGGCCGGGACTCGATCCCGGCCGGCGGCGGGCTCCCCGCGGGCCGGCGGTGAGGCCCCTCGACCCGCGGCTGCTCCGCCACGCGAGCGCGGTCCGGCCGTTCGTCCTCGCCTGCGCCGCCCTGGGCGGGCTGACCGCGCTGCTGGTGCTCGCCCAGGCGGAGCTGCTGGCGAAGACGATCACGTGGGCCTTCCTCGGCGGCGCCGCCCTGCGGAACCTGCTGGTCCCGGTCGGCATGCTGCTCCTGGTGGTGCTCGCCCGGTCCGGAATCGCCTGGCTGTCGGAGACGACCGCGCACCGCGCCGCCGCGCGGGCGCTCTCCCAGCTGCGGGAGACCGTCATCGGGGCGGCGCTGCGGATCGGGCCCCGGCAGGCGGACCGCTCCCCCGCCGAGGTCGCGTCCTTGGCGACGCACGGCGTCGACCGGCTGGAGGGCTACTTCGCGCGGTACTTGCCGCAGCTGCTGATCGCCTCGGTCGTGCCGCTGGTGGTCGGGGTGCGGATCCTGCTCGCCGACTGGGTGGCCGCGGTGATCGTCGGCCTCACCGTGCCGCTGATCCCGCTCTTCATGATCCTCATCGGGCTCTACACCCAGCGCGACGTCCGGCGGCAGTGGAAGACGCTTTCGTTGCTGGGCAACCACTTCCTCGACCTGGTCGCCGGGCTGGCCGAGCTGACCGCGTTCGGCCGGGCCCGCGCCCAGCTGCGCTCGCTGCGGGAGATCACCGAGAAGTACCGCACGCAGACCCTGAAGACGCTGCGCGTCGCGTTCCTGTCCGCGCTCGCCCTCGAGCTGCTGGCGACGCTGTCGGTCGCGGTCGTCGCCGTCTCGATCGGCCTGCGGCTGCTGGCCGGCGACCTCGACCTGCACACCGCGCTCGTCGTGCTGATCCTCGCGCCCGAGGTCTACCTGCCGCTGCGCGCGGTCGGCGCCCGGTTCCACGACAGCGCCGAAGGCCTGGCCGCGGCCGAGGAGATCATCGCGCTCGCCGACACGCCCGCCGGCGACACCGGCACCGCCACCGTTCCCGACCTGACCCGGGTGGCCCTGCGCTGCGAGGACGTCACCGTCGAGGGCCGGTCCGGGCCGATCCTGGACGGGTTCAGCCTGCGCGTGCCGCCCGGCGAGGTGGTCGGGGTGACCGGGCCGAGCGGGGCGGGCAAGTCGACGCTGCTCGACGTCCTGCTCGGCTGGCGGCGGCCCGATTCCGGGCGGGTACTGGCCGGCGACACCGATCTCGCCGACGTCGGCCGCGCGACCTGGCACCGGCACATCGCCTGGGTTCCGCAGCAGCCGCACCTGGTCGCCGGGACCGTGGCGGAGAACATCCGGCTGGGTTCTCCGGACGCGTCCGACGACGAGGTCCTCGCGGCCGCCGACGTCGCCGCGCTCGACGTCGCGTTGGACACCACGGTCGGCGAGCTGGGTGCCGGGCTGTCCACCGGCCAGCGCCGCCGGGTCGCGCTCGCCCGCGCGGTTCTGCTGGACCGGCCGCTCATCCTGCTCGACGAGCCCACCGAAGGCGTCGACGCCGAGACCGAGGCCGCCATCCTGGACCGGCTGCCCAAGGTCCTCGCCGGGCGGACCGCGGTGATCATCAGCCAGCACCCCGCGGTGCTGGCCGGGTGCGACCGGGTCGTCACCCTCGGCGGCCCGGCGTCGGCCGTGGCTCCTTCACCGGACGCGGTCCCGGCGTCGGCCGCGCCGGCTCGCCCGGTCACCCTCGCACCGGCTGTCGACTTGTCCACTGTGGAGGGTTCGCGGTCGAAGTGGCGGCCGTTGCTGGACGCCGTGCGGCCGCACCGGTGGCGCCTCGCCCTCGCCTGCCTCGCCGCCACGGCCGCCCTCGGCTGCGGGGTCGCGCTGACGGCGACGTCGTCGTGGCTGATCGCCGGCGCCGCGCTGCACCCGCCGGTGCTGAGCCTGATGGTGGCGATCGTCGCGGTGCGCACGTTCGGCCTGGCCAAGGGCGTTCTGCGGTACATCGAAAGGCTGCTGTCGCACGACGTCGCCCTGCGCGCACTGACAGAACTGCGCGTCCGGGTGTGGGCCCAGCTGGTCCGGATCGGCCCGGCCCGCACGGCCCGGCTGCGCCGCGGCGACCTCCTGAACCGCCTGGTGTCCGATGTGGACAGCCAGCAGGACGTCCTGGTCCGCGGCCTGGTGCCGGGGATCTCGACGTTCGCGGTCCTCGCCGGGACGGCGCTCACCCTAGGCGTGATCCTGCCCGGCGCCGGCTTCGCGGCCGCCATCGGCCTGTTCGCCGCCGGGGTGCTCGCCCCGCTCGTCGCCGCGTTGACGGCCCGGCGAGCCCAGCGCGACACCGCGCGGCTGCGCACGGACCTGGTCGCGGGCACCGTCGAGCTGCTGCAGGCGTCGGCCGACCTGATCGCGCACGACGCGGCCGGGCGTCGCCACTCCCGCCTGCGTGCCCTCGACGCCGCGCTGACCGCGTCGGCTCGCCGGTCCGCGGTGCGGCGTGGGCTCGGCTCCGGGATCGCGACGCTCGGGGTCGGCCTGACTTCCTCGGCCTGCCTCGCACTCGGCATCGTGGCGGTGCGCGCGGGCACGATCCCCGGTCCCGCGCTGGCCGTGCTGGCGCTGCTGCCGCTCGCGACCGCCGAACTGGTGGCCGGTCTGCCGGAGGCGGCCCAGCGGCTGCTCGGAGCCGGGCACGCGGCGGGCCGGCTCGCGGACCTGGACGCCCTCCCGGCCCCGCAGACCGAGCCCGCGGCCGCCGAACCGGTGCCCGCCGGCGGCGAGCTCGCGGCCGAGCACCTGTCGGTCCGCTGGCCGGACGCCCGCCGGGACGCGGTCCAGGACGTGGACCTGCGGATCGGCCACGGCCGCCGGCTGGCGCTGACCGGCCGGTCCGGCGCGGGCAAGAGCACGGTGCTCGCGGCCCTGATGCGCTACCTCGACCCGTCCGGTGGGCGGGTGCTGCTCGACGACGTCGACACCCGGCGCCACACCGGCGGCGCGGTGCGAGACCGGATCGCGTGGTGCGGCCCGGAAGCGCACCTGTTCGACAGCACCCTGCGCGAGAACCTGCGCCTGGCCCGCCCGGCCGCCACGGACGACGAGCTCCGTTCCGCTCTCGCCCTCGCCCGCCTGGGTGCCTGGCTGAACCGCCTGCCCGACGGCCTGGACACCGCGCTGGGCACCCACGGCACCCCGGTGTCCGGCGGCGAGCGCCAGCGCATCGGCGTGGCCAGGGCGCTGCTCTCGGACCGCCCGATCCTGCTCCTGGACGAGCCGACGGCCCACCTGGACGCGCCCACGGCGGCGGCCTTGGCGGCCGACGTCCTGGCCTCAACCGAAGGCCGCTCGACGCTGGTGGTCACCCATCGGCCGGCGGACTTCGCGAACCTGCCCACGGTCGACCTGACGGCGGCTCGTTCGGTCGCCGCGGCTTGACGGTCGTGCGTGGGAATCGGTGTCAGGGCGGACCAATTATTTGTCACCCCCTGACTCGGATCCGCGGCCCAGTTGCGGCGAGGTCGCCACCCGTGGACCGCAACGGCGTGTCGGCTGTACCAAGGGCCGCGACCAGCACGGGGCGTAGGTCGGCAAATGCAGCTTCGCCGGAATCGTCTTTCCCGCTCACGACCGGGTCAGGACAGCGGGACCCACCAGGTCAGCGCGCCTTCGTTGACCTCCGAGACCCCGCCCCGGCGGTGGGCCGGCTCGGCGAGCCGGGCCAGCTCGGCGTCCGGCAGCTCGGCGAGCACGCTGCTGCCGTCGTGGGCGACGACCACGGTCAGCCGTTCCGCGCCCGAGCGCACCGCGACCTGGACCGAGCCCGCCCCCGTGTGCCGGGCGATGAGCCGCAGGCCTTCGCGCAGCGCCGTCACCAGCTCGTCGGCCAGCTCTTCCGGCTCGATCGCGTCGAGCTTGCCGGAGAACTCCGTCGACGCGGTGAGCCCGAGCTCGGCGCCGACCTCCGAGAGCACCTCCAGCACCCGGTCGTGCACCGCGGCCGCGGAACGGGGCAGCACGTCGTCCAGCTGGAAGACCGTCTCGCGGATCTGGGCGATCACCGTGTCGAGGTCCGCAATCGCCGTCCGCACCCGGCGCGAGACCACTTCCGAACGGGCCGCTCCGGCGGTCGTCTGCAAGGACAGGCCGATCGCGTACAGCCGCTGCACCACCTGGCTGTGCAGCTCGGCCGCGATCCGGTCGCGCTCGTCGTAGAGCTCGTTGCGCTGCTGCTCGGCGCGGGCGTCGGCCAGCTCGATCGCCACCGACGCCTGGCTCGCGAACCCGGCCGCCATCTCGAGGTCGTCCGCGGTGAAGCCCGGCCGGCCGATCTTGCGGGCCGCGGTCAGCACGCCGTTCACCTGCCCGGCCCCGGTCAGCGGCACCACCAGCACCGCGTCGAGGTCCGGCCGCAGCGACGCGGGCGCGGCCAGCTGGGCCTGGCGGTCCACCCACGAGCCCACCACCGGCTCGCCGCTGGTGAAGACCTGCCCGGACAGGGTGTCCTCGAGGCCGATCGGGCTCCCGGCGAGATCGGCCGCGCCATCGCCGACGGCGACCTCGACCCGCAGCTCGTCACCGTCCTCAGCCGGGCGGACGACGGTGACCAGGTCGGCGTCCGCCAGGTCACGGGTGTACTCGGCGATCAGCCGCAGCGGCCCCGAACGGGCCGAGAGCAGCTCGCGCATGATCGCCGCCGACGCCCGGAGCCACTCCTGCTGCTTGCGCGCGGTCTCGTAGAGCCGGGCTTTGTCGATGGCCTGCCCGGCGGTCGCCGCCAGGGCCAGCGCGAGCTGCTCGTCCTCGGCGCTGAACTCGCCGTGCGTGCACTCGGTGAGGTAGAGGTTGCCGAACACGACCCCGCGCACGCGGATCGGCACGCCGAGGAAGCTCCCCATCGGCGGGTGCTCGCCGGGGAACCCGGACGAGCGCGGGTCGTGGGCGATGTCCGCCAGCCGGATCGGGCGCGGATCCTCCACCGCGGCGCCGAGCAGCCCTTTGCCTTCCGGCAGCCGCCCGACCCGGGCCACCGTCTCGGCGTCCATGCCGGCGTGGACGAACTCGGCGAGCTGGCCGTCGGGCCCGATCACCCCGAGCGCCGCGTACCGGGCGCCCAGCAGTTCCCGGGACGCCTCGACGATCCGGCGCAGCAACGTCGGCAGGTCGAGGTCGCCGGTCACCATCTGGGTCGCGCGCAGCAGGCCGCGCAACCGGCCTTGGGTCCCGATGACCTCCTGGGCCCGTTCGACGAGCTGGCCCAGCAGCTGGTCCAGTTCCATCCGCGGCAGGTCCGGGAACGTCAGCCGTTCCGGGTCCGCCTGTCCTCGTCCTTCACCTGCCCAGCTCACGTCGACCAGTCTCCTGCTTCCGGCCCCGTAGCGGTCAAGCCAGCATGTGGTGGTTTCCGGTCAGATATTCACGGGACACCCACGACCGTGCTGCGACGCTCGATCATCAGGACGTCGCGCCAGCGGCCGCGATGCCGGCCGACGGCCCGCCGGACCCCGAGTTCGCGGAACCCGTTTCGGGCGTGCAGCTGCCTGCTCGCGTGGTTTTCGGCGAAGACGCCGCTCTGGATCGTCCAGATCCCGGCGGCCTCGGTCGACGCGATCAACGCGGTCAGGAGAGCGTCGCCGACCCGCCGGCCGCGCGCCTCGGGGCAGACGTACACGCTGTGCTCGACGACCCCGGCGTAGACGCATCGCGAAGACACCGCCGTGACCGCGGTCCAGCCGAGCACCCGGCCGGCCGGGTCGAGGGCCACCAGGCGGTGCGCCGGGAGGTGGACGGCGTCCCAGCCGGCCCAGTCCGGGGCGATCGTCTCGAAACTCGCGTCACCGGTGTCGAGCCCGGCCTGGTAGATCGCCAGGACCTGGTCCCCGTGCCCGGCGGTCATCGCGGCGATGTGCATCGAAACCGGTGTGGCGGCGCGGATGATCGCCGAGTGCAGCTTGTCGCCGACCTCGTGCGTAACCCGCACCTCGATGCCGACGAATCCGGCGTCACGCAGCAGAGTCCGGTACCGCTCGGCGGTGAGCGCGCCGCCGAGGCACTCGACCGCGCCGGCGCGGGACGCGCGTTCGGCGTCGGTGAGCGTGTCGCCCGCCAGGATGTCGGTGATGCCGAGACGGCCGCCGGGACGCAGGACCCGGGCGATCTCGGCGAACACGGCCGGTTTGTCCGGCGAGAGCGCGATGACGCAGTTGGAGATGACGACGTCGACCGAGGCGGCCGGCAGCGGGATCCGTTCGATGGTGCCCTTGACGAACTCGGCGTTGATCACGCCGGCCTGCGCGGCGTGCCGGCGGGCGAGGGTGAGCATGTCGTCGGTCATGTCGAGGCCGATGGCGCGCCCGGCCGAGCCGACCCGGCGGGCGGAGAGCAGGACGTCGAGGCCACCACCCGAGCCGAGGTCGAGCACGGTTTCGCCGGGGTGCAGCTCGGCGACGGCCAGCGGGTTGCCGCAGCCGAGGCTGGTCGCGGACACCTCCGCCGGGATCTCCTCCGCCGCGTAGTGGACGGCGCCCAGCCGGTCGGCGTCGCCCTCGCCGGTGAGCAGGCCGGTTCCTTCGCCCGCGAGGGCTTGCCGGGCCGCGGCGGCGTACCGGTCGTGGACGGCGTCGCGGTCCGGGCTCATCGGCCGGCCTCGCACGAGGTGAACGCGACGGCGTCGCGACCCATGACGACGTCCGCGGCACTGGGGAAGCAGGACACGCACGCCTGGTTGACCCGGTAGAGCCGGGCGGTGCCGCGCGGTTCGACGAGCACGAACCGGGTGTCGGTGAGGATCTTCAGGTGCGCCGACACGGTGGACTGGCCCACGCTCACCCGCTCGACGATCTCGCCGACCGTCACCGGGCCGCCGGCGGCGATCAGGTTGAGGATCTGCACCCGGGTCGGGTCCGCGAGCGCGCGGAACCACCCGGCGTAGGTCTCGGCGGTGGCGCGATCGAGCACGGCGACCCCTTTCATCGTCCATCGACGATAGACGATGAAGGGCTCAGGCGGAAGCGGGCACCAGCTCGGCGAGCAGGGCCCGGACGCGGCGGTCGATCTCGTCGCGGATCAGGCGGACCTGCTCGACGGGGAGGCCGGCCGGGTCGTCGAGCTGCCAGTCGAGGTAGCGCTTGCCGGGGAAGACCGGGCAGGCGTCGCCGCAGCCCATGGTGATCACGACGTCGGCGGCCTCGACCGCGTCGGTCGTCAGGCGCTTCGGGAACTCGCGGGAGACGTCGATGCCGAGCTCGGCCATGACCGCGACGACGGCCGGGTTGACCTCGTCCGCCGGGGCCGAGCCCGCGGAGCGGACGGTGACGCGGCCGGCGGCGTGGTGGTGCAGCAGGGCGGCGGCCATCTGGGAGCGGCCGGCGTTGTGGACGCAGACGAACAGCACTTCCGGGGTGTTCACGCGGCGACCTCCAGGCGACGGCGGCGGCGCAGAGCGAGGGAGACGTAGACGAGGGCGACGAGCACGGGGACTTCGATCAGCGGTCCGACGACCCCGGCCAGGGCCTGCCCGCTGGTGGCCCCGAACGTCGCGATCGCGACCGCGATGGCGAGTTCGAAGTTGTTGCCCGCGGCCGTGAAGGCGAGCGTCGTGGTGCGTTCGTACGACAGGCCCACGGCGGTGCCGAACGCGAAGGAGCCGGCCCACATCAGGCCGAAGTAGACCAGCAGCGGCACCGCGATCCGGACGACGTCCAGCGGCCTCGCGGTGATCTGCTCTCCTTGCAGGGCAAAGAGGATCACGATGGTGAACAGCAGGCCGCAGAGCGCGGCGGGACCGATCTTCGGCAGGAACCGCGTCTCGTACCAGTCCCGGCCCTTCGCGCGTTCGCCGAGCCGGCGGGTCAGGTAGCCCGCCACGAGCGGGATGCCGAGGAAGATGAGCACGCTCTTGGCGATCTGCCACCCGGACACCGCCAGATCGGCCTGCGGCAATCCCAGCCGGCCCGGCAGGACCGAGAGGTAGAACCAGCCGAGCAGCCCGAACGCGAGCACCTGGAACACCGAGTTCAGCGCGACCAGCACGGCGGCGGCTTCGCGGTCGCCGCAGGCGAGGTCGTTCCAGATGATCACCATGGCGATGCAGCGGGCAAGACCGACGATGATCAGCCCGGTCCGGTACTCCGGCAGGTCCGGCAGCAGCAGCCAGGCCAGTGCGAACATCAGCGCCGGGCCGATCAGCCAGTTCAGCACCAGCGACGGCCACAGCAGCCGCCGATCGCGGGTGACCGTGCCGAGCCGGTCGTAACGGACCTTCGCCAGCACCGGGTACATCATCACCAGCAGCCCGAGGGCGATCGGCAGCGAGATCCCGTCCACCTGCACCGCGGACAGCGCGGTGTTCAGACCGGGAACCCAGCGGCCGGCGAGCAGTCCCACGGCCATCGCGGCCGCGATCCACACCGGCAGGAAACGGTCCAGTGTGGACAGCCGGCGGGGCGTCGTCACGCCGGGACGACCGCGTCGCCGGGGACCAGCACGGCCGCGAGCCGGGCCAGCACCTCGGGGTGGACGCGGTAGTACACCCAGGTCCCGCGTCGTTCGCCGGTGATCAGGCCGGATTCCCGCAGCACTTTGAGGTGATGGGAGATGGTCGGGCCGGTCAGGTCGAACGCGTCGGTCAGGTCGCACACGCACGCCTCGCCCCCGGCGTGGGAGGCGATCAGCGACAGCAGCCGCAGGCGCACGGGGTCGGCCATCGCCTTGAACAGCTTCGACAGTTCCACGGCCTGCGGTTCCGTCAGCGGCTCGCGGGCCAGCGGCGAGCAGCACGCGTCCATCGCGACGAGCGGGAGCTGTTTCGGCATGCGTCTATGTTGACACACGTCTATCTAGAGAGCAATCTAAGTCCCGTTGCTGTTTTGATGAACGTCTATCCAAGGAGAACGGGATGTCACGCGTACAGCTCGCGCTGCGGGTCGGGGACCTCGCCGGCTCGATCGACTTCTACTCGAAGCTGTTCGGCACCGAGCCCGCCAAGCTCCGCCCCGGCTACGCCAACTTCGCCATCACCGAGCCCGCGCTCAAGCTCGTGCTCCTGGAGGGCGAGCCCGGCCAGGCCACGGTCATGGACCACCTCGGCGTCGAAGTCGAGTCCACCGAGCAGGTCAGCGAAGCCAGCAAGCGTCTCACCGGCGAAGGCCTGGAAACGCTGACCGAGGACGACACCACCTGCTGCTACGCCGTGCAGGACAAGGTGTGGGTGCACGGCCCCGGCCAGGAGCCGTGGGAGGTCTACACCGTCAAGGCCGACTCCCAGAGCTACGGAGCCGACAGCGCCGCGCTGGTCACGCCGGCGACGTGCTGCACAGCCGACGCCGCCCCGGCTCAGCCCGAAGGCTGCTGCTCCTGACCGCGACGGCCCGGGACGACGTGACCGCCGCGGGCGCACCCGCGGCGGTCACGGCTCAGCCCTCCCACGCCCAGTTCAGGATCTCCGGCAGGTCCTCACCGTGCGCCAGGATCCAGCGGCGATGACGGCCCTGGGCCTCGGTCATCCGCTGCCGCAGCACACCCGCCGTCGCGACCAGCCCCGGCACGCGGTCGATCACGTCGATCACCAGCTGGAAGCGGTCCATGTGGTTGAGCACCAGCATGTCGAACGGCGTGGTCGTGGTGCCGTGCTCGGTGTAACCGCGCACGTGCATGTCTTGGTGGTTGGTCCGGCGGTAAGCCAGGCGGTGGATCAGCCACGGATACCCGTGGTAGGCGAAGATCACCGGCCGGTCCGGGGTGAACAACGCGTCGAACTCCCGGTCACCGAGCCCGTGCGGGTGCTCGATTTCCGGCTGCAGGCGCATCAGGTCCACCACGTTCACCACGCGCACCGCCAGGTCCGGCAGCTCCGCGCACAGGATCTGCGCGGCCGCGAGCACCTCCAGGGTCGGGGCGTCGCCCGCGCAGCCGAGAACCACGTCCGGTTCGCGGTCGGTGTGCGTGCTCGCCCACTCCCAGATGCTCACACCCCGGGCGCAGTGCAACGCGGCCTGCTCGGCGTCGAGCCAGTTCGGGCTGTCGTTCTTGCCCGCCACCACGACGTTCACGTAGTCCCGGCTGCGCAGGCAGTGCGCCGCGACCTCGAGCAGCGTGTTGGTGTCGGGCGGGAAGTAGATCCGCACGACCTCCGAGCTCTTGTTGGCGATGTGGTCGACAAACCCCGGATCCTGGTGGGAGAAGCCGTTGTGGTCCTGCCGCCACACGTGCGAGGTCAGCAGGTAGTTCAGCGACGCGACCGGGCGTCGCCACGGGATCTGGCGGTGCACCCGCAGCCACTTGATGTGCTGGTTCACCATCGAGTCGACGATGTGCACGAAGGCCTCGTAGCAGTTGAACAGCCCGTGCCGGCCCGAGAGCAGGTAGCCCTCGAGCCAGCCCTGGCACAGGTGCTCGGAGAGCACCTCCAGCACGCGGCCGTCGTGGGACAGGTGCTCGTCGACCGGTTCGAGGCCGGCCTGCCACTGCTTGGCGGTGACGTCGTACACCGCGTCGAGCCGGTTGGACGCCGTCTCGTCGGGGCCGAAGAGCCGGAAGTTGGCCCGGTCGGCGTTGAGCGCGAAGACGTCCCGCAGGAACCGGCCCAGCGCCCGGGTCGGCTCGGCCGACGTCGTTCCCGGCGCGGGCACGGCGACCGCGTGGGCCGCGATGTCCGGCAGCGTCAGCGGCTGCAGGAGCACGCCGCCGTTGGCGTGCGGGCTGGAGCCCATCCGCCGCTCCCCCGCCGGGATCATCGCCGTGACGTCGGCGACCGGGCGGCCGCGGGAGTCGAACAGCTCCTCCGGACGGTAGGAGCGCAGCCACTGCTCCAGCTGGCGCAGGTGCTCCGGGTTCTGCCGGACCTGCGACAGCGGCACCTGGTGCGCGCGCCACGTGCCCTCGACCGGCAAACCGTCCACAATGGCCGGTCCGGTCCAGCCCTTGGGGCTGCGCAACACGATCATCGGCCACGCCGGACGGCCGGTGCCGCGGTGGATCACCGCGAGGTCGGCGACGGCCGAGTCGAGCGCGGCGGCCATCGCCTGGTGCATCGTCTCCGGGTCGCTGCCCTCGACGTAGATGGGCTCGTAGCCGTACCCGCGCAGCAGCGCGTCGAGTTCGGCCGGGGCGATCCGGGACAGCACGGTCGGGTTGGCGATCTTGTAGCCGTTGAGGTGCAGGATCGGCAGGACGGCGCCGTCGCGGACCGGGTCGAGGAACTTGTTGGCGTGCCAGGACGTCGCCAGCGGACCGGTCTCGGCCTCGCCGTCCCCGACCACGCAGGCGACGATGAGGCCCGGGTTGTCGAACGCCGCGCCGAAGGCGTGCGCGAGCGAATAGCCCAGTTCCCCACCTTCGTGGATCGAACCGGGGACCTGGGGTGCGACGTGGCTGGGCACGCCGCCGGGGAAGGAGAACTGCTTGAACAGCTCGCGCATCCCCTCGGCGTCCTGGGTGACCTCGGGCCACGCCTCGGTGTAGCTGCCTTCGAGCCAGGTGTTGGCCAGCAGGGCCGGGCCGCCGTGGCCCGGGCCGGTGACGAACATGGCGTTCAGGTCGTGCGTCAGGATGGCCCGGTTGAGGTGGGCGTAGACGAAGTTGAGGCCGGGTGAGGTCCCCCAGTGCCCGAGCAGTCTCGGCTTGATCTGCTCGGGGCGCAGCGGTTCGCGCAGCAGCGGGTTGGCCATCAGGTAGATCTGGCCGGCCGCGAGGTAATTCGCGGCCCGCCAGAGGGCGTCCACCTGGGCCAGTTCGGTGCGGCCGAGCACCGCGGGCCGGGCGTCGAGGGCGGTCATCCCTTTCGCTCCGGGCGCACCACGATGACCGGGCATTCCGAGTGCTGCACCAGGGCCTGGCTGGTCGAGCCCATCAGCATGCCGCCGAACCCGCCGCGGCCGTGGCTGCCGACCACCACCACCTGGGCGGTCGTGCTCGCGTCGAGCAGCGCGTGCCGCGGCCGGTCGCGCATCAGCAGGCGACTCACCTCGACATCCGGGTACTTCTCCTGCCAGCCCGCGAGCCGTTGGCCGAGCAGCCGTTCACCCTCTTCTTCAAGAGCCTCGGGCTGCGTCCGGATCCGCACGGTGCCGCGCGTGTCCTCGTAGGTGACGTCTTTCCAGGCGTGCACCGCGACCAGCGACACGCCGCGCAAGGAAGCCTCCTCGAACGCGACGGCGATCGCCTGCTCGCTGTTGGGGCTGCCGTCGATGCCGACCACGACCGGTCCCGAGTCCGGGACGAACGTGGTGCCGTGGCGGCCGCGGACGACGGCGACCGGGCAGTGCGCGTGACTGGCGACGGTGCCGGCGGTGCCGCCGATCAGCATGCCGGTGAACCCTCCGGTCCCGGTCCGGGCGACCACGAGCAGCCGCGCGTGGCGGGACTCGTCGATCAGCATCGGTACCGGCGGGTCGTTCAGCAGTTCCGTCGTGATGACGAGATCCTTGCCGATGGACGCGGCGAGGCTGCGAGCGTCGGCGACGATCCGCTCGCCGTCGGCCCGGATCGCGTCGGTCATCACCTCGATCCCCGCTCCGGGCAGCCCGCCGCCGTAGTAGAGGCCGCTGAGCTGCAGCCCGTACACGATCCTGAGCTGCAGGTGCCGCAGGGACGCGATCTTCGCGGCCCAGGCGACGGCGGCGGTGGAACCGGCGGAGCCGTCCACACCCACGGTGATCCTCGGGTCGATGGTGCTCATCGGGTCTGCTCCTCACCCGCGTAGGCGGTGTCGGCGGCGACGACGCCGGGAGCGGCGAGCGCCAGCAGCTGGGCGACGTGCCGGTCGGAGTCGTCGTCGAACTGGTCGACGATGTGGACGCTGCCGTCGTGGACGTCGATCTTCCAGCGGCCATCCCCGCCGTAGATCTCCAGCCGGTGCTTGACGTCCTTCGCGATCTCGGCGTCGTTCCGGGCAAGCACGCGGACGATGTCGCCGCGGGTCACGATGCCGACGACCGTCGAACCGTCGACGATCGGGACCGCGCGGATCCGGTCGTCGACCAGCGTCTGGCAGAGGTCGGCGACGTCGGTGCCGGTGCTCATCGCGGTGACGGGGCTGGTCATCAGGTCACCGACGGTCCTGGCCGCGGTGGCGGCGTGCTTGTGCAGGTGGGTGTACCGCGGGTCGGCGGGGATCTGGTCGCGGATCAGATCGGCCTCGGTGACGATGCCGATCAGGCGCTCGTCGTCGTCGACCACGGGGAGGGCGGTGAAGCCGTGCGTGGACAGCAGCTCGGCCGCCTCCTTGGCGGACGACCACGGTTGCACGGCGATCACCGGCGAGGTCATCACGTCGCGTGCTCGCATCGGGTGTTCCTGCCTTTCGTGTCGCTTCCCAACCTAGGAACGCGGCAACCGGGGCACCGCTGGCGTCGGTCACCGGTCGTGAGGACTTACGTCCCTTCGGCCGGTCACGTCCACAAAGGACGAAGGTCACCGCGGAGTTCGTGCCACGCCGCGGGGAGCTCGGCCGAGCTGCGCGCGGCCGTGGCCGCTTCGGCGTCCTGGAATTCGCCGAGCAGGTCCTGGAACGCCCGCAGTTCCGGCTTGGCGGCCTTCCGACGTCGTGTACGGCCTGGTCGCGCGCCGGTCCGGCGGGCAAGGCCGCCACCCGGGCCACGCGTCCGTCCACCACGCGAGCCTGGCCCGGCAGTAAGCAGGCCGACGCAGTGCCGGGCCTCCATCACCGGGAGGTAGCCGATCCGGTGACGGATCATCAGGTCCCGGGCCGCGTCCAGGGGCAGCTGCGGCGGAATCCCGGGGACTTTGGCGGGTTTCACGACGTCGCCGGCCGGTGCCGGGCCAGCAACGCGAGTCCGAGCAGGACGGCCAGCAGTCCGACGGTCACCCACTGGACGGGCGCGCGGACGCCGATCACGCCGAACTGGATCGCCAGCCAGCCGGTCAGGACCCCGCACGCGGCCAGTGCCGCCGCCGGCGCGCGGAGGTCGGCCCGCCAGGCGAACACCGACGCCCAGGCCAGGGTGCCGCCGATGCCGAGCGCGAGGGCGATTCCCGGCAGCACCCAGCTGGTCAGCCCGAGCGGCGCCAGCCACTCGACGGGCATCGGGAACCCCGGCGCGCCGACGATCAGCGAGATCCCGCCGTACACCGCGCTCGCGGCGAACAACGCCTCGAACGTGGCCAGCACGCGCATCGTCGCCCGGGTCCGCAGAGTGCTCACGACCCGGGCCCCGTCCGCTGGGGCCGGACGACGGCCACCGGGCACGGCGAGTGCGCGATGAGCGCCTGGCTCGTCGAACCGAGCAGCATGCCGGTGAACCCGCCGCGGCCGCGGCAGCCGACCACGATCAGCTGGGCGTGCTCGCCCCGCGCGAGCAGGGTGCGGACCGGGCGGCCGCGGGTGACCTCGAACTCGATCTCCAGGTCCGGGTACTTCCGCTGCCAGCCCACGACCTGCTCGGCGAGTTTGGCGCGCTCCTCGGCCGCGATCTCGACCGGGTTCTCCTGCAGCGGGTGCGGCCGCAGCACGCCGTCGGCGAGGACGTCGCTCCAGGTGTGCACCGCGATGAGCCCGGTGCCGCGCAGCCGCGCCTCCTCGCAGGCGAACGCCAGGGCGGCGTCGCTGTCGGGTGAGCCGTCGGCTCCGACGAGCACCGGCCCGGTGGCCGGCGGCGGGTCGTGCGGTGTCCGGCCGCGGACCACGACGATCGGGCAGTGCGCGTGCGCCACCACCGACACGGCCGTGGAGCCGACGAGCAGGCCGGTGAACCCGCCCAGCCCGCGCGAGCCCAGCACGACCAGCTCGGCGTGCTGCGATTCCTGCGTCAGCGCGGTGACCGGGCTCCATTCCCGGGCGGCTGTGGTGATCTCGAGGCCCGGGTGCTCGGCGAGCACCGCGGCCCGCGCTTCGGCGAGCCACTCTCCGGCCCGCTGCGCCAAGCCCTCGCGGACCTGGTCCGGCGAACCGAAGCCTCCTGGGACGCTCACCTGCGGCAGGGTGTAGATCTGCACCAGCCGCAGCGGGCGGCCTCGGCGGGCGGCCTCGGCTCCGGCCCAGAGGGCTGCCTGCACCGCCGAGGTGGAGCCGTCGATCCCGGCGACGACCGCGCCGTCAGTGAACCCGTGCATGACCGTCCTCCTCGTGGATGAACCGCTGCACCCGGGCGTACCGGGTGCGGGCCTGTTCCCCGGCGGCCCGTTCTTCGTCGGCGGTCAGCACGATCGCGTCGGGGCCGGGGAAGACCGTCGACACGTGGTCGTCGGCCGTCCAGCGGACGACGTACGGCGGAGTGCCGTCGGCCGAGTGGACCTCCAGGATCCGGCCGCGCTGCCCGGGTGCGTCGACCCGCGGGCCCTTGACGACGAGCCAGTCGCCCGGCTGTGCGTGCATCGGTCTTCCTTCTCACATGTCCACAGTGGATGGTTCGGGGGTACGAGGGGCTTCCGGGCGCCGCGACGCGCGGTGCGCGCCGAACCCGATGAGCAGGGCGCCGCCGGCCAGGAACACGGCTCCGGCGATCAGCAGGCCGAGGGCGACCCAGCCGAGGGCGGGCACGGTGGCTCCGGCCTCGGCGCGCACGGAGATCCCGCGCGAGCCGTCGGCGTTCATCACCACGGCGGTCCACTCCCCGTCGTTCGCCGGCCAGGCGACGCTCTGCGTGCCGTCGCCGGAGGCCTTCGCGGCCCACACCCCGGCGTCACCCGGTGAGGTCGCGGGGGCACCACCGGGGTGCACCCGGTCGCCGGAGCGGTTGCCGGACACGCCACCCAATGTCGTGTACTCGGCCGCGGCCAGGTAGCCGGCGACGTCGGCGGAACGGCCGATGCCCACGAAGACCGGGCGGCCGTCGGTGGTGGTCGCGCGGAGCCGGACGTCACCGACGGCCGCGAAGACGTCCGGCGCCCCGGTCACCTGCACCGGATCCGTCGCGACGGCGTAGCCGCTCGCGACGACCGTGGCCGACGCCGTGAGGTAGCCGTCGGCGTCACGCTGCGTGCGATCGGCCCACAGCAGCGTGCCGCCGCCGGTCAGCAGGCCCGCCGCGCCGAGCACCAGCACCGCGCCGGAGACCACGGCGACGATCCGCCCGGCGGTCCAGTTCCCCGCCCGGACCGGGTGCGGCTGCGGGTGCGGCGGCTCGACGCCGGCCTCGGTGCCGCCCATGTCGAGCCGGAACGGCGGGTACTCGTCGGTCATCAGCGACACGTAGGCCGCGACGCGCAGCACCCAGCGGTCCATGCCGAGCACGAAGTCGAAGATCGGCCGCGGGTAGCGGCCGGTGAACAGCAGCACCACCCCGGCGACCAGCACCAGCACGCCGACGAGACCGCCGGCGGCCCAGTCGAAGCCATCGTCGTTGCCGTTGCCGAAGGCCAGCCAGCTGCCGCCGCCGGCGAACAGGCCGATGATCACGAAGTGCGGGAGGGCCAGCAGCCACCACTTCACGAGCACCAGGCCGCGCGAAAGCTTTTCGGGGTAGGCGATTTCGAGCCGGGCCGGGTAGTCCGGGACGTCGGCGAAGGTGAACGGCGGATACCGGTCGGTCCCCAGCGCGGCGTAGGAGTAGAACTGCACCCGCCAGCTCCAGCGCAGCACACCCGAGGTAAAGGCGAAGAGCAGGCGGGGATAACGGCCGGTCACCAGGATCGCGAAGAACGCCGCGATGGTGACGAACGGGTAGGCGAACCACAGGAACGCGAGCACGACGTAGTGCGGGATCGCCAGCAGCCACTTGACCAGCCACAGGCCGCGCGACAGCGGTTCGTCCAAGGTCGCTTCGACCCGGACCGGATAGGCGCGCGGGGCGGTCACGACGCGCTCCCGGCGACTTCGGTCACCGCGAGGGTCGCGCCGATTTCCCGGCCCCAGGCCCGGATCGACGGCCAGTCGCGGTAGTCGCCGTCCTTGACCCGCAGCGCGGCGACCATCGCCCGCTCCGGCAGGTGCAGCGTGTGGCGGTCGATCTTGCCGCCGAAGAGCCGGTGCCCCCGGGCCCCGAGCCGCATCACCGTGTCGGCGGCGTTGCCCGGTTCGTCGGCCGGGTGGTCACCGACCGGGCCGCTGGAGAACACCCAGACCGGCAGGGCACGCAGCTCGTCGATGAATTTGCCGGCGAACTCGGTGGCGGCGTCCAGCCAGTGTCCCATGTAGACGGCCGAGCCGAGGACCACGGCGTCGAAGCCGTCGACCGAAGTCACCAGGCTCGCGTCACGGACTTCGATCTGGGACGCCACCCCGGCGTCGGTCAGCGCGGAGCCGGCCGTGGCGGCGATGGTCTCGGCGATTTCCCTGGTGGCACCATGCCGGGTGGCCACCGTCACGAGGATTTTCATGCTTCCAGCCTCACGCGGGCGGGGCCCCCGGCTTAGGGGCCAACGACCCCGGGAGTCCCGCCGAAAGTCACCGAGGTCTCTTCCCACAGCTCGACGTCGAGCACCCCGTGGACCGTCTTCGCGAGAGCGGTCACCACCCGGCGCTCGGCCTCGTCGGAGAAGGCGCCGCGGATGGTCACCATTCCGCCGGTGACCGAGATCGTCCAGCGGTCGCGGTGACCCGAGTAGTCGGTGAGCAGCGCGTTGAGGTGCGAGGCGATCGAGTCGTCCTGGCGCACCAGCGGGGTGAGCATGTCGCGGCGGCTGATGATCCCGACGAGCACCCCGTCGTCCACCACCGGGATGCTGCGCAGCCGGTCGCCCAGCATGCGCCGGGCGATCTCGCCGACGTCGGTGTCGAGCCCGACGGTCTCGGCGGGCACGGTCATCGCCGAGCACACCAGGACGTCGGGCTCGGGGCCCTTTCCGGCGACACCGCTGCGGAGCGCGTCCGCCTCGGTGAACATGCCGAGCACCGCGTCGTCGGTACCCACCACCGGCAGCGCCGCGACGCAGTGCTCGGTGAGCAGCACGATGGCCTCGCGCACCGGCGTTCCCGGGCCGACCCGCACGACCGGCCGCGTCATGATGTCCTGTGCCTTCACGGCGTTCCTCTCGTTCAGTGCACGACCGCGACCGGGCAGGCCGCGTGCGAGAGCAGGGCGTTGCCGGTCGAGCCGAGCAGCCCGCCCGCGACCGGACCGCGGCCGCGCGTGCCGACGACGATCAGCTGGGCCGCGGGTGCCGCGTGCAGCAGCGCGTGCGAGGGGTTGTGCTCCCGCACGGCGCGCGAGGAGATCGTCAGCGCCGGGTACTTCCGGGCCCAGCTCGCGACCCGCGCTTCCAGGCCCCGCTGTTCGGTGGGCTCGGTGCCGTCGGTGAAGGCGTGCACGACGAGCACGGGCGCGTGGCGCGCCGCCGCCTCGTCGAGGGCGAACCGCAGCGCGTGCTCGCTCGACCCGGTCGCGTCCAGGCCGACGACCACGGGGCCGCGTGGGTCGGCGTGCCCCCGCACGACCACGACCGGGCACGCCGCCCCGGCCGCGATCCGCAGGGCCACCGAGCCGATCAAGGCGCCACGCAGGCCGCCGAGGCCGTGGGAGCCGAGGACGACGACCGCCGCGTCGGCCGACCCGGCGAGCAGCAGGTCGACGGCGAGCCCGACTTCGAGGGAGACCTCGACCCGGACACCCGGCGCCGCCTCGCGGGCGATCCCGGCACCGCGCCGGAGCCAGCGGCCGGTGTGCTCGAGGAGCAGGTCCGAGTCGCCGCCCGCCAGCGGGGCCCGGCCTTCGAGGATGCAGGCGTGCACCAGCCGCAGCGTGGAGTCACGGCGACGGGCTTCCTGCGCCGCCCAGCGGATCGCGGGGACCGACGCCGTCGAGGCGTCCACCCCGGCGACCACCGGCCGGTTCGCGGTTGCGGTCATCGGTTTCCTCCTGTGGTCACGGTTCTCGCGCCCAGCATGGCGCGTCGCGTACTCGCCGGTCAGAGCACGAAGTCCCTTCCGCCGGGGACCAAATCCGCCGGGTACCGGACTTCCGCTTCCTGCCGCGGGCGGCGCCGTCACCGACGCTGGGGTGATGACCGGACGAGACCTCTTGATCGACCGCTACCTGCCGCACCCGCACTTCTCGCTGGTGCGCAACACCATCGTCGACGCGCCGGTGAAGGAGACCTACGCGGCGGCGCGCGCACTCGACTTCACCGACGTCCGCGGCGGGGTGGTGTCCGTCGCCGGGTGGCTGCGCATGCTCCCCGAGCGCCGGCACAACCGACGGCACGGCCCGCCGCGTCACCCCACCCGCCTCACCGCCGACGACCTCGACGCCGGTTCACCGTGGGCCCTGCTCGGCGACGAACCGGGCCGGGAGTTCGCGCTCGGCGTCGCAGGCAAGTTCTGGCGGCCGGTGGTCCAGTGGCGCCGGGTCGAGGCCGAGGACTTCGCGGCGTTCGAAGAGCCCGGCTACGGCAAGATCGTCATGGCTGTGTCCACCTTCGCCTACGGCCCGCACCGCACGCTGCTCACCGTGCACACCCGGGTGGCGCTGACCGACCCGGAAAGCTGGGTGAAGTTCCGCCGGTACTGGCGGATCGCGTACCCGGCCATCGCCTCGGTGCACACCGCCCTGGTACGCACGATGGCCGCGAACGCCCGGCAGCGGGCGCTCACGGCCTACGCGCGAACCGATCAAGCCTGACGTTCCCCCGCCGGCCGCCGCGGCTCCTCGGCGGCGGCCGGGACGACGTCCTGCTCGTTCTCCTTGATCGCGTGGTGTTCCACCGCGTGCAGGTACGGGACCAGCTTCAGGCCGTGGCGCCCGCGTTCGGCGATGTCCCGTCGCGCTTCGGCCTCGATGGCGGCCTTTTCCTTGTCATCCATGGTTTCCTCCTCCGGTTGGGCGCAGCAGGGTCGCCGCGTGGTCGGGAACGTAGGTCTGCAGCCGGCGGTCCGGCCGGAAGTAGCCGGTCGGCTCCGGTCGCGGCGGCAGCGAAACCGCCTGCCGGGAAACCTCGTGATAGGGCACGCTCGCGAGCAGGTCCGCGATCATGTTCAGCCGACCGCGCCGCTTCTCTTCGCTTTCCACCACGTGCCAAGGGGATTCGGCGGTGTCGGTGTGCACGAACATGTCGTCCTTCGCCCGCGAGTAGTCCTCCCAGTGCGTCACGGACCGCAGATCGATGGTCGAGAGCTTCCAGCGGCGCATCGGGTCGTCGATGCGCGCGGAGAACCGGCGCTCCTGTTCGTCGAGGCTGACCGAGAACCAGTACTTGCGCAGCAGGATGCCGTCGTCGATCAGCAGGCGCTCGAAGATCGGGCACTGCTGGAGGAACCGGCGGTGCTCTTCGGGAGTGCAGAACCCCATCACCCGCTCGACGCCGGCGCGGTTGTACCAGCTGCGGTCGAACAACACGATCTCGCCGGCCGCGGGCAGGTGCTCGATGTAGCGCTGGAAGTACCACTGGGTCCGCTCGCGCTCGGTCGGACTCGGCAGCGCGGCGATCCGCACCACCCGTGGGTTGAGGTGCTCGGTGACGCGCTTGATCGTGCTGCCCTTGCCGGCGGCGTCCCGGCCTTCGAACACCACGACCAGGCGGGCGCCTTCGTGGCGCACCCACTCCTGGAGCTTGACCAGTTCGGCCTGCAGCCGCAGCAGCTCCCGCTCGTAGAGCTCGCGCGGTATGCGCGCCTTCTTCTTTCCCGCCATGCCCCCGACGCTACGAAACCCACCCGCCGGCGGTCTGTGGCCGGACGTCGGCGCGGCATGGGTCTTTGGTCCTTTTCCTCGAAGCGCTGCCGGGCGGTCACCGCGACGGGAGCGTGAAATACGCTTCCTCTTCCTGCGCGAAGTGCAGTGTCAGCACGGCGTCCAGGCCGTAGAGCGTGGCGCGCAGGTCGTCGACCTGGTCGGGCTGGATGCCGTCCGGGGCCTCGGCCAGGTGCCGCTCCAAGCGGCGCGCGAGCCGGCCGATCTCGGCGTGCTCGCGGCTCATCGTGACCGTGCCCTCCGGACCACCCAGCGCGGGGGCGAGCGCCGGGTACAGCTCGGCCTCCTCGGCGTGCTCGTGCGGCAGCAGCTGCTCGGCCAGCAACCGCGCGGCGGTGCGGGCGGCGTCGTCGGCTTGGGCGGTCGCCCCCTCGGCGAGCGCGTCGGCGGCCTGCCGGACCGCGGCCCGTGCGGGCAGCAGGTGTTCGTGCTCGGCCTCGAACCGCCGCACCAGCTCGGCGGGCGCCGGGCCGCCGGGTTTCCGGCCGCCCAGGGCGCGTAGCGCGTTCAGGATCACGACGACGTCGATGGCCTCCTGCACCACGGCCCCGGCGACCGGCACCAGGTACCCCGCGGCGGCCGCGAGCATGGCCACCACCGACAGCAGCGTCCCCGCGACGGCGCTCTGCACCGCCAGCCGGTGCGACCGCCGCGCGATCTCGGCGGCGTCGGCGAGGCGGTCGAGCCGGTCGTCGAGGATCACCGCGTCGGCGGCCTGGGCGGCCGCGGTCGCCCCGCGGGAGCCGAGCGCGACACCGACGTCCGCGGCGGCCAGCGCGGGCGCGTCGTTGACGCCGTCGCCGGTCATCACCGTCACGCCGCGCGCCCTCGCGGCCTCGACCGCGCGGACCTTCTCCGCGGGCGTCACTTCGGCACGGACTTCGTCCAGCCCCAGCATGGCGGCGACCTCGCGGGCGTTGCCGACCCGGTCGCCGGTGAGCAGCTGGACGTGGGTGATCCCGGCTGCGCGCAGCCGGCGCATCGTGCGGGCCGCGTCCGGCCGGACGGGGTCCTTCGCGAGCAACGCGGCGACGGGCTCGCCGTCGGCCTCGACCCACAGCACGGACGCGAGGTCCAAGCGGCTCCGGCGGGCGGCACCGCGCGCCCAGTCCGGCAGTCCGCTCCCGCCGGGCGGCCGTCCGACGCGGATCTCACGGCCGCGCACCCGTCCCGCGACACCCGAACCGGGCTGCTCGGTGACGTCCTCGGCGTCAGCCGGTTCGACACCGGCCGACGCCGCCGCGCGGACCACGGCCGCGGCCAGCACGTGCGGCGAGTACTGCTCCACCCCGGCGGCGAGGGCGAGGACCTCCGCCGCGTCGTGGCCGGGCGCGCAGACGACGTCGGTGACCTCGGGACGGCCCCGCGTCACCGTGCCGGTCTTGTCCATCAGCAGCACCGTGGCCCGGCCGAGGGCTTCGAGCGCGGCGCCGTCCTTGACGACCACCCCGGCCTTCGAGGCCCGGGACATGCCGCCGGTGATCGCGATCGGGACGGCCAGCAGCAGCGGGCACGGCGTCGCGGTGACCAGCACCGCGACCGCGCGGACGGCCTCGCCGGTCAGCGCCCAGGCCAGGCCCGCGATCAGCAGGGAGGCCGGCAGGAACCAGATGGCGACCCGGTCGGCGAGCCGCGCCAGCCGCGCGGTGCGGGCGGCGGCCTGTTCGGCGAGCCGGACGACGCCGGCGTAGGCGCTGTCCGCGGCGGTCGCGCGGGCCAGGACATCGACAGCCGCGCCGGCGTTGACGACTCCACTGTGGACGGTCTCGCCCGCCTGCCGCGACACGGGCAGGGGCTCGCCGGTGAGGGCGGACTCGTCGAAGAGCCCGCCGTCGGGCAGGCTCCCGTCCACCGGCACGACCTCGCCCGGCAGCACGACGACCAGCTGCCCGGCGCGCACGGCGTCGACCGGGACGGTCTCGTGGCCGGTCGCGGTGCGCAGGTGCGCCACCCGGGGCGCGCGGTCCAGCAGCGCGGTGAGGTTCCGGCTCGCGCGCCGCTGGGCGCCGGCTTCGAGCACCCGCCCGGTGGCGACCATGGCCGCGACGATCGCGCCGGCCAGGTACTCCCCGACCGACACGGTGGCGGCCAGGGCCAGCACGGCGAGCAGGTCGGCACCCCACCGCCGGGCCCGCAGGTCGGCGGCGACCCAGACGACGGCCGGCACGAGGGTGACGACGTCGGCGGCCGCCCACACGACGTTCGCGGCGACGCCCGCGCCCGCCCACCAGGCCACTCCCCCGGCGGCCAGCAGCGCCACGACGCCGGTGAGCAACCCGATCTCCCGCACCCGTGACGGGCTGTCCTCAGCCGGCACGCCGCACCTCGCCCCCGGACAGCAGGGCGACCAACGGCTCCGGCAGCAGGTTGAGCACGTGGCCGAGCTGCCCCGGTGAGCAGAGCTCGCCGAGCGCCGACGTCACGGCCGCGGCCGCCGCGGGCACCTCGGCCCGGCTGATGCCCGCAGAACCGGCGAACCGCGCGACGAACCCGGACACGCCGTAGCGCGTCGGCACGTGAGCCGGGTTCCAGCCCTCGGAGAAGACGCCGCGGAGCAGGTCGGGCAGCTGGGCGGCGAAGTGCGCCGCCACCTGGACGGTCAACCGGTCGCGGACCACGTGCAACCAGGCGCGGAGCAGGCGGTACGCGGTGTGCCGGTCGGCGGCGGCGACGCGGTCGCGCACAACGGAAAGCCAGGCGCTCGCCGTGCCTTCCGCCTGGGCAAGGGGATCGGTCGGGTGCGGCACGGCTTCCTCCCGGCGGATGGCTCGGACGTCCAGGGTCGGCCGCCCGCCGTCACCGGGAAAGGGTCCAAGGGCCTCAACCCGGGCCCGCGGTGGAAGCACTTCGGCCCTGGGGACCCGCGGCCGCCGCGACAAGCATGGGGTGCAGACCGACCCGAGGAGGAAGCGATGAACCAGTACCTGCCCGACGCGTACACGGTGAGGGCGGCCATCGCGCTCGCGGTACGCGCACCGTCGGTGCACAACACGCAGCCTTGGGAATGGCGGTTCAGCGGCCGCACGGTCGAGCTGCGCGCCGACGCCCGGCGCCACCTGCGGCACACCGACCCCGACGGCCGGGACCTGCTCGTCAGCTGCGGGTGCGTGCTGCACCACTTCACCGTCGCGGCCGCCGCGCTCGGCTGGGCCGCTCGGATCGAGCGGCTGCCCGAGCCGGGCCTGCTGGCCCGGATCACGCTGGTCCCCCACGACACCCGCGACGGCGACATCGCGCTCGCCGCGGCGATCCCCCGGCGCCGGTCCGACCGACGCCCGTTCGCCGAGCGCCCCCTGTTGGTGCGCGACGAGGTGTTCCTCGCGAAGAGCGCGACCGACCACGGCGCGCTGCTGCGTTTCCTCGACGATGCCCCGCAGCTCTCGGCGTTGACCGGCGCGTCCTTGGCGGCTCGGGAACTCCACCGCGCCGACACGGACTACGGCATCGAACTCGCGGCGTGGAGCGGACGCCGTTACGCCCCTGACGGCGTCCCCGCGCAGAACGCGGTCCACGCGACCGAGGCCCCGCGGGTCCGTGATTTCGCCGACGCACAGCTCGCCGACACCGCCGAACCGGACGGCGCGGCCCTGACCGTGCTGGCCACCAGGGGCGACGAACCGGCCGACCGCCTCCGCGCGGGCGAAGCGGCCAGCGCGGTGCTGCTGACCGCGACCCGGCTGAACCTCGCGTCCTGCCTGGTCACCGAGCCCCTGGAGCTGACGAGCACGCGCGCCCTGGTCCGCGACTGCGTCCTCGACGGCAAGCTGGAGCCCCAGCTGGTCGTGCGGGTCGGTTACCTCCCGGAGGGCGCGGCGCCCCTCCCGGCGACCCCGCGGCGGCCGATCGGCGAGGTCGTGCGGCCCTTCGGGCACGGGTACGGCGTCGGGCTGCCGATCCCGGCTCAGCTGCGCCGGCACTGAGTCACCCGGCCACGGTCCTCCGGCGCACACCGCACCGGAGGGCCTTTCGCGTTGCCGTGCAAGCTCCCTGCACCTATCGGCCGTCCACGATGAACAGGAAAGCTGAAGGAACGCCGGCCGCTTACCGCTCCAGCTGAGCCTGTCAGCGGAAATGAGTGGTGATCACGATCGCTGCGGTGATTTGATCGAAGCAATGGTTTAGGTCGCAGCACGTAGGACTGACAGGAAAGGATCACAACCGGGATGAATGACAAGGACCGGCACGTTGTGCCCAACCCGCAGGGTGGTTGGGACGTCAAGAAGCCGGGGGCGAACCGATCGAGCGCCCACACACAGACTCAAGCGGAAGCCACGACGCGCGCTCGCGGGATCACCGCGAACACCGGCGGCGAAACCGTCGTCCACGGCCGAGACGGCCAGATCCGAAGCAAGGACACTTCTCCGAAGGGGCACGACCCGAATCCGCCACGCGACAAGCACTGATTGCGGAATGCGAGGCTCACAAAATCTGTGGGCCACACGCGAAGGTGTTCTTCGCGGTGGCCCACAGATTTTGTGTGCTGGCGATCAGGACCCGTCGTTCCAGACGTAGTCCAGGCGGTTGCGGACTTCGACCACGCCCGACAGCTCGCGGACCAGCCGCGTCACCGGGTCGATGTCGCTGCGGCGCTCCACGCGGCCGACGATCGTCACGACGCCCGCCCGCACCTCCACCCGGACCCGGTCCGGCCCGAGGTCCAGCTTCTCGCGCAGGACTCCCTGGGTGACCTCACGCTCGAGGTCGGCGTCGCCGCGGCAGAACACCCCGACCAGGTCGCGGCGGGACAGCACCCCGACGACCCGGCTCCCGGAAAGCACGAACAGCCGCCGCACGCCGGAGTGCGCGAACCGCGCGGCGGCCGCGGCCAGGGTCGCGCCGGCCTCGATCGTGACGGCCGGGCTCGTCATCAGGTCCTTCGCCACGCACGCGGTGGCCTTGCGAGCCAGCCGGCGGTCGCGCAGGCGGGGCTTCGCGTCCTCCCACAGGTGCGGGAGCAGGTCGGCCTCCGAGACGACGCCGACGAGGGCGCCGGTCTTGTCCAGGACGCCCACCGCGCTGATCCCATTTCCGGTGAGCAGCTCGGCGATGTCCTTGAACGGCGTCTGCAGCGAGACGGTGATCGGGTCGGTGGTCATCACCGAGGACACGGCGTTCATGGTCACTTCTCCTTCTCGGTGCGGACGACCATCACGGGGCAGGCCGCGTGGTGCAGGAGGGCCTGGCTGGTCGAGCCGAGCACCAGGCCGGTGAAGCCGCCGCGGCCCCGGCTGCCGACCACGACCAGCTGCGCGTCGCGGCTCATCTCGAGCAGGCGGTCGCGCGGCTTGTCGTGCTCGACGCGGCGCTCGACCTGGACGTCCGGGTACTTCTCCGGCCAGCCCGCCAGCCGCTGCGCGAGCAGGCGTTCGCCCGAATCCTCCAAGGACTCGCCCTGGAACGCGACGTTACCGTCCTGGAAGAGGCCGGCGCTGTCGCCGTCGTGCCAGGTGTAGAGGGCGACGAGCGGGGCGTTGCGGATCGCGGCCTCCTCGAAGGCCCAGCCGATCGCCGCCTCGCTGAGCGGGCTGCCGTCGGCTCCGACGACCACGGGGCCGTCCACGTTCTCCGAACCACGCACGACCACGACCGGGCAGTGCGCCTTCGCGGCGAGGTCGACGTCCGGAGAGCCGCTGAACAGGCCGGCGATCACGCCGACGGGCTCGCCCGTGACCAGGAGCCGCGCCCGCTCCGAGACCTCCAGCAGCGCCGGGACGGGCCCGCGGTCACTGGCCTCGGTGACGATCTCCAGGCCCGGTACGGCAGCTTCGAGGGTGGCCCGCGTCTGCCGCAGCAAGTGGTCCGCCTCGGCTTCCTTGACGGCGAGCCAGTCCGACGGCGGGTACATCTTGCCGCCGTATGCGGCGTCCTCGTAGCCGTACGCGGTGAAGACGAGCAGGGAGGCATGCCGGCGGGCTGCTTCCCCGGCCGCCCACAGCGCGGCCGCGGCGGCGGTTTCCGAGCCGTCCACGGCCACGACGATCGGCGGGTTTCCGGTTGCGCTCATGACGTTTTCCTCCGGTTGCGGGCTGCTGAACCGAAGGTAGGCCGCGCCGGTGCCCGGCGGATGCGGCCGTTCGTCCTCGCCCCCGGGGACCAAGGTCAGCGTCCGGCGGAAAGGACTTTCGGCCCCCGGCACGGAGTCCTGGCCGCTCCCGGACGCGAGCACATCGTGATCCGACGCGACGGCGGAACTGGTGGTGTTCGGCGAAGCCTCGACCGGGGTGGCGAACGAAGACCACGCTGCTGCGGCGGCACCGCCGGGCGTTCGACGCCCTGGCCGGTCAGGTGCGGGGACATGAGACCGTCGACGGCGCCGTCGTGCCGGCGGCGCTGCGCGACGAGACCGGCGTGGTGGCCGGAAGTCCTTCCCCGCAAGGACTTCCGGCCGCAGCCGGCAGTTCACCGGCGGGCCTACGGTCGGGGCACGACAACCACGTCAGGAGCCGCCGATGACCGCCGCAGCCGTACCGCCGATCGTCACCGGAGTGGACGGATCCGTCGAATCGCTCGACGCCGTCCGCTGGGCCGCCCGCGCCGCGCGACTGCGCGGTGCGCCCCTGGAGATCGTGCACGCCCTCGACTTTCCCGCCCTGCTCGCCGGCGGGGTCGTCCCGCCACCCGAAGAGATGAAGGACGTGCTGCGCGCCCGCGGGCGCCGGTACCTGCGCGCCGCCGCGGAGCTCGCGGCCGCGCAAGGCGTGCCGGACGCGGCGACCCGGCTCGATCCGGACCGTGCCGCCCAGGCCCTCATCGAAGCGTCCCGCACGGCCGCGCTGCTCGTGGTCGGCTCGTCCGGTCACGGCAAGCTCACCGGTCTCCTCGCCGGCTCGGTCGCCTCGGCCCTGGCCGGGCACGCATCCTCCGACACCGTCGTCGTCCGCGGCGACACCTGGGACGAGCCCGGCGGGGCGGACCGGCCGGTCGTCGCCGGCATCGACGGCGGCGAGGCGAGCGAACGGATTCTCACGACCGCCCTCGCCGAGGCCCGGGCCCGCAAGGCCCCGCTGGCCGTGGTGCACGCGGCGGACGAAACCGAACACAGCCGAGCGGGCCACGAGGCCCGCACCGACGCCGGGCACCGGCTGCTGACCGACCGGCTCCACGCCCACGACACCGAAGGCGTCACCGTCGACGAGGTCGTGGTCGCGGCCCACCCGCGGCGCGCGCTGATCGAGCGCAGCGCCGCCGCCCAGCTCGTCGTGCTCGGCAACCGCGGCCGCGGGGGCTTCCCGGGCCTGTTGCTGGGGTCCACCGGCCAGGCTCTGCTGCACAACGCGGCCTGCCCGGTCTACCTCGTCCGCGTCGGCTGAGCTGACGGAAGTCCGCACCTCGACGAGCCTCGGGCCTACCGGATCCGGGGCGCCGGACCTCCCGGGCCGGGACGGTCCGGCTCTCCCCGCCCGGTCCCGCGCGGCGGAGTCCGGGATCCGACGAAAGTGAAGCACACCAGGGAAACCCACTTCGCTCCGGCGACGATCGCCGAGCCGCCGTCCGAGACCACCGCCCCGCGCCGCGGCCGGCCGACTTCGTGGCCCCGCGCTACTCGGACGTCGCCGACCGGCGCCCGGCCCGCACGCTGAGCGCGGCAGATCAGTCCGAAAAGGACGGTCCGGACCCGCTGGAGCGCGTCACGTGCCGGCGCCGGCAGCTGTGGCGGCCCGGGCAGAACGCGTTCACCACGAGCGCGATCGGTGTCCTCGGCGGGCTGCCGATGGCGGCGACCACCTCGGCCGTCACCGCGCTCGCGCTTCGCCGCCTACCCGGGCCGCGCTGAGCGACCGCCGGGCCGCGATCCGGTGCCAGAGCAGCTTGTCCGCCTCCACCACCACGAACCCGGCCGCCGCGGCGGCCAGCACCCACAGCCAAGAACCGACGCCGACGGGCGCGGTGTGGAACCACGTGTTCAGCACCGGGACGTAGGTCAGCATCAACTGGAGCCCGGCGGTGAGCCCGAGGCCCAGGGCGAGCATCCGGCTGTGGCCCGGCCACGCCAGGAGCACCGGCCGCTCCAGCGACCGGCAGCTGAGCAGGTACGCGGCCTGGACGCCGACGAACACGTTGATCGCGGTCGTGCGCGCCTGGGCGATCGACAGTCCCGAAGCCAGCTCCGCCCGGTAGGCGAAGAACGCCGCCACGACGAGCAGCAGCGAAACGAGCAGGACCCGGCGCAGCAGGGCGGCCGTGAACAACGGGCGGCCGGGTGGCCGCGGCGGGCGCCGCATGACGTCCCGCTCGGTCGGCTCGAACGCCATCGTCAGACCGAGGAACACCGCCGTCGTCATGTTGATCCACAGGATCTGCACCGGCACGATCGGCAGCGTCGCGCCGAGCACGATCGCCACCAGCACGACCATGCCCTCGCCGATGTTGGCCGGCAGCGTCCAGGCGATGAACTTCCGGAGGTTGTCGAAGACGCTCCGGCCTTCCTGCACCGCCGCCTGGATCGAGGCGAAGTCGTCGTCGGTCAGCACCATGTCCGCGGCCTGCCGGGCGGCGTCCGTGCCACCCGAGCCCATCGCGACACCGATGTCCGCCCGGCGCAGCGCGGGTGCGTCGTTGACGCCGTCGCCGGTCATCGCGACCACCTGCCCACCCCGCTGCAACGCGTGCACCAGCTGGAGTTTCTGCCCCGGCGACACCCGGGCGAAGACCTGCGTACCCGCCACCGCGTCGTCGAACCGCTCCTCGGGCAGTGCCGTCAGCTCGACGCCGGTGAGCACCCGCGCCGAGGACGCGGTGTCGACCAGCCCGACCGCGGCGGCGATCGCGCGCGCCGTCCCCGCGTGGTCGCCGGTGATCATCTTGACGTCGATACCCGCGTCCCGGCACGCCGCGACCGCCGCGATCGCCTCCGGCCGCGGCGGGTCGTGCATCGCCTGCAGGCCCAGCAACGTCGGCGCCGAACCGGGGGTGAACCGGGCGAACGCCAGCACCCGCAGTCCCCGCGCGGTCAGCGTCTCCTGCAGCTCCTCCAGCGCGGCCACGTCGAGCGGGCGGACGCCGCCGGCGGTGACCTCGTCCGCGCACCGGGCCGCCACTTCTTCGACGGCGCCCTTGAGGTAGCCGACGTCGCCGTGCACCGTGGTCATGGTGCGGGTCTCGGATTCGAACGGCACCGTGTGCGTGCGCGGCGCGCCGGCGCGGATCGCTTCGGGATCCAGCCCGGCCTCGACGGCCGATTCGAGCAGCGCGATCTCCGTCGGGTCACCTTCCCCGGGCTGCGCGTCGTTGCAGAGGACCCCCGCGACCAGGCACTCCCGCTGGAGGGCACCGGCCTCGGCCGGCGGGACCAGCCGCCCGGCCACCGCGAGTGTCGTCACGGTCATCCGGTTCTGCGTGAGCGTGCCGGTCTTGTCGGTGCAGATCACCGTGGTGCCGCCGAGGGTCTCGGCCGCGGGCAGGTTCCGCACGATCGCGCCGCGCCGCGACATCCGGACCACGCCGATCGCCAGCACGATCGCCACCGCCGCCGGCAGCCCCTCGGGGATCGCCCCGACGGCCAGCGCGACCACCGCCGTGAACATCTCGGGCACGGGCGTCCCGCGGACGACGCCGAGCGCGAACGCCCCGGCGGCGACCACGACGATGGCGACGCTCAGCTGCCGGGAGAACCGGGCGAGCTTGCGGGTGAGCGGGGTGGCGACCACCTCCGCGGTGGCCACCAGGTGCTGGATGCCGCCCAGCTCGGTCCGCCCGCCGGTCGCGGTGACCACCGCCCGGGCCCAGCCGCGCGTCACCAGCGTCCCGGAGTAGGCGCAGCCGGCCCGGTCGGCGACCACGGCCTCCTCGGCCACGGCGTCGGCGGACTTGCGCACCGGCACCGACTCACCGGTCAGGGCGGATTCGTCGACCTCCGTCAGCCGGACTTCGACGAGCCGGACGTCGGCGGGCACGCGGTCCCCCGCGGCGAGTTCGACGACGTCGCCCGGGACGAGCCGGTCCGCCGGGATCCGCCGAGTGACGCCGTCGCGGAGCACGGTCGCGTCGGCCGGCAGCATCTTGGACAGCGCGTCGAGCGCCCGCTGCGCCCGCGACTCCTGCACGAACCCGACGATCGCGTTCAGCGCCACGACTCCGCCGATGACCCCGGCGTCGACGTAACCGCCGAACAACCCGGTCACCACGCCGGCGAGCAGGAGGACGTAGATGAGCGGGTCGTGGAACTGCCGCAGCAGCCGGACCACCGGCCCCGGCCCGGACGGCGCGGGCACCTTGTTGGGGCCGAACCGTTCGAGCCGCGCAGCGGCTTCCCCGGTGCCGAGACCCGTCTGCGGGTCGACCCCGAGCTGTTCGGCGACGGCGGTCGCGGGCCGGGCGTGGAACGCCTCGCGGTGGGCGGTGGTCTTCACTGTGCTGCCTTCCGTTCCAGGTCTTCGCCACGGGTCGTGGCGGCCAGCCGGGCGACGAAGTCCGCCGGTGTGCCCGACCCGGCGCGCAGGGCGCGCTGCCGCTCCGAGCCGCCACCCCGTGCCGTGAGCGCCCCCAGGCCGGACCGGACGTCCTCGAGATCGCCCGTCGCCCGCAGGGCGGGCCGGACGTGGGCCAGAAGGTCCTCGGCCAGGCGTTCGTGCGCCACGGGTACGCCGGTCAGGACGTCGACGCCCGGGCCGCCCAAGCCGTGCCGGGCGGCCGCCCGCAGCGACCGCTCGACCAGCACGTCCGGCACGTGCGGTGGCGGCACGCCGTTGCGTTCTTCGGCCAGCGCGGTGCCGACCAGGCCGCGCACGAGGCCGGCGAGCAGCACCGCGTCGTCCACGTCGAGGCAGACGTCGGCGATCCGCACCTCGACCGTCGGGTGCCGCGGGGACAGGCGGGCGTGGAAATGGACGCTGCGGGCGTCGATCGCCTTCCCACCCCGGATGGCGCCGTCGACCGCCGCGTCGTAGCCCGCGGTGTCGTGCCACGCGCTGGGCGGGCGGACCGTCGGCCAGCGCGACCACAGCGGGTACCGGGTACTCGCCCACCCGGAGTCCAGGCCGTCGACGTACGGCGAGTTCGCGCTGATCGCCAGCACCGTGGCGAGCCACGGCCGCAGCCGGGCCAGCACCCGCACGCCGACTGCGCGCGACGGGACGCCGACGTGGACGTGGCAGCCGCACGTACCCGCTTCGCCGATGAGCCGCGGAAACCGGTCCGCCAGCCGGCGGTAGCGCGGATCGTCGGTGACCGGCGACGCCCTCGCGAACGGGGCGACGGCGGTGGCCAGGGCGACACAGCCCGCGTCCTCGGCGGCCTCGGCCACCCGGCCCCGCAGCCGCGTCAGGTCCGCGCGCACCTCGGACAGCGAGCGGCAGACACCGGTCACGGACTCCACCTGGTACCGCAGGAACTCCGCCACCACCCCCGGTTCGTCCTTCAGGAGTTCGAGGACTCGCGGTGCCTCCGCGGCCGTGACCCCCGATCGCGGGTCCACGAGCACGAACTCCTCCTCGACCCCGACCGTCACTCCCCCGTGGTCCACGGCCGGGCTCAGGAGACGGTGCGGCGCACGGCCGCACCGAGTGCCGTGCCCCAGGCCCGGGCGCGGCCGGCTTTCCCGCCCCTGCCCTCGATGGCCGAACCGCGCGAGTAGGCCCAGACGATGAGGGGCATCCCGAGCCGGACCGCGTCCTCGACGCTGCCGTGCAGCGAGGAAAAGGCCTCGGCGTCCGGCGGGATCTCGCCCGCGGCCGGGTTGGCGAAGAAGTCCCGTGGCCCGTGCTCCGGTCCGTGGTCGTAGGGCAGGAAGAACGCGGTCCCGTTGCGCAGGCCGTGTTCGTGCAGGATGCGGTGCAGGCGCGTCTTCTTGCCCGTGCTCAGCCCGAGTTCGGCCAGTGCGGGACGGTGAGCCATGGCGGCCTCCGGTTCGCGGATTCGTGGTGTGCCCAGCAGATCGCGCGAGGGCCACCGCCCGCAGCAGCCGAACGCCCCCGGCACCCGAGGCGGCGGTCCGGAAGTCCGGGGACCTTGGACCCTTGCGGCTCCCGGCCCCCCGGCGGCGAGACTCTGCCCAGGGGGAACTCACCCGGGAGGTCGTCGTGAAGATCGATGAACTGCTCGCCAAGGCCAAGGACGGGCTCGAGACCAAGCTGGTCTACGGCGAGCCGTACGAGACCGACGGGGTCACCGTGATCGTGGCCTCGACCGTCAGCAGCGGCGGCGGTGGCGGCGACGGCCGCGACGAGAACGGCCGCTCCGGTGAGGGCGGCGGGTTCGGCCTGTCCGCCAAGCCGGTCGGCGCGTACGTCATCAAGGACGGCAAGCTCCACTGGGAACCGGCGGTGGACGTCAACCGCCTGCTGGCCATGGCCGGGGCGATCGCCCTCGCAGCGCTCTTCCTGGCGACGCGCCTGGCGAAGCTCAAGTACCGAGCCGGGGAGCCGGCCGGCGAGTCCTGAGCGCGCTACCCGGCGCCCGGCTCCTCCCGGCCGGCCGAGCTCGCGTCCCGCACCCGTTCGGTGAGCGTGGCCGTGATCCCGGTGGACTGCGCGGCCCGGGCCCGCAGCGACTCCGCGATCTTGGCCAGCACGACGGTGAACTCGCGGATGTGCATCGGCTCCGACCGCTCGACGGCCGCGTAGACGTCGTCACCGAAGATGGCGAACATGGCGTCGATGGCGGCGTGCCCGGCCGGGGTGAGCGTCACCAGGACGCTGCGCCGGTCGGTCGGGTGGCGCTCTCGCCGGGCCAACCCGGCCAGCTCGAGCCGGTCCAGCAGCGCGGTGACGCTCGCCGAGGCGATGCCCAGGCGCTTCACCAGCGCCGAGGGCGGCAACGGCCCCTGGTGCAGCAGTTCGCCCAGCGCGGCGGCCTCGTGCACCCCCACGCCGAGAGCGGACGCCATCGCCCGCCGGTACTCGTCGGTGGCCACGATCACCGCTCGCAGCTGCTCAGCCAGTCGTTCCATCCACGCTCACCACAAAGATCGGACGCCAGGTACCTAGATAAACTAGATACTAGACCAGCTAGAGTTGTCCGTGCGGCGATTCGCCGTCACGCCGGGCGAAAATAAAGCAGAAATATCGAAAATTCCGCGCCCGCCACGCCGACGAGGAAATCGGCCACGCACCACCGAGTCCAGGCGGCGCGGAGATTCTCGGTTTCCGAGAAAGACCGGATCCGAGAAGAGAGACAGCGTCGCACCGCGACCACCGGCCGGCCCGGCATCGGCGGACCCCGGCCCCACGTCGAAAAATTTCCGACGAAAACAAAACCGTGCCGCAATTCGACGTCGAGATCTTTGCATTTCGAGAATCTCGGGCCCACTACTCCGGGACCAATCCGCAAAATTGCCGGAAGCGCGGTTACCATGGGCGGAAGAGGCCGTTTTCCGAGGAGATCCGCCAATGCCGGAGAGACTGTTTTCCGAACCCGTCATGCCGCAGCCGGAGGTCGCAGCCCTTCGCCGTGAGCGGAACCGCTGGCTGCGCCGGGAGGCGAACCTGGTCCTCGGCCACGAGGGAGCGGACGAGGCCGCGACCCAGGAGGCCCGGACCGCGCAGCTCGTGCTCACGTACGCCCTCGCGGTCATCGAGCAGCGGCCGGCGGTGGTCGGCTCGTTCCAGGACCTCACCCGGCAACGCTGCGGCCAGGACTGAGGTCCCGCCGCGGCACCTCGGCCCGCTCACCCCGCGCCGAGGGGTAACGCAAGTACACGACGGTGATGTCGTCACGCGCGGGCATGAGGCCGTCGCAGAGTTCGCCGGGGCTCCGGCGGGCGTGCTCGGCCGCCGCCGCGACCAGCTCGGCGCACACCTCCTCCGCGGGCAACCGGTTCTGCTCGATCAGCCCGTCGGGGTAGCAGTCCAGCTGGTCATGGTCACCGGTCCGGTGTCGGCCCGGACCGGGGGCCGACGCTGTCCGCCCGACCCGGCGACCGGCGTCACCCGGCGTCGTCGGCTCCGGGCTCGACGAGACCGTGGCCGGTCCCGATGAACCGGCCAGGATCGCCACCCGCCCGCGCGCCACTGGCCAGCCAGCGGCGGAAGCCCGCCGGGTCGCGTCGTTCCAGCTCGTCCAGGCAGGCCCGCCGGACCAGCACCAGCTGCTCGCGGGTGTCGCTGTCCCCGAGGCACTGCAGCTGCGCATAGCTGTACTGCCACGCCTGGCAGAGCTCCGCCACGTCCAGCCCCGGGACCGCCGCCGGCGTCAGCTCGGCCGGCTGCCGGTCACCGCTGCGCACTCCCGCGGACGGCGGTTCGCCCGCGCGCCGGCGCCGTGATGCCCGCAGCCGGGCCTGGTAACCGGCCAGCGCCAGGGCCGTCAGGATTCCGGCACCACCACCGAACCCGAACGCCGAAACGGTTTCGGCGGCCAGGACGCCCGCGAGGAACAACGCCAGGGACGAGGCCGCGGCCACCTGCGCCGGCGGCCGGCCACCCCGCCGGACCCGAACCGTCCTGGGGGACTCGTCGACCTGCTGCCAGACGATCAGGCCGAGCATCGCACTCATGACCGCCCAGACGACCAGGGCGTACAACGGAAAGGACGCGAGACCGGTCAGGACGAGCAGCATCGAACTGAAGCACGCGAGAAGGACGGTCGCTCTGGTCAGCACTGCACACCTCGGGCAGCTCAAGCTTCGGCACGGACAAGGGACAAAAGCCGCGGTCCGGCGAGCGTAGCCGCGCGCCGGGCGTTTCCGGCAGGGTGCAAGGGCCCGCGGCCGAGGGTCCTTTTCCCCTGTCCGGTTCCACGGTTCCGGCTTATTCACCGTGGGGCCGCCACCGGCTGGTGGAGCCGCGGTCGGGCGCCTTCGGGCGCACCTGGTTCCCCGAACGGGACACGGTCTTCGCCGCGGCTCGGCCCGCGAAGGGTTCCTGCTGGCGAACCTCTTCCGGTCCGCCGAGGAAAGCGCGCTCGAGGCCTGGAGACCGGCCTGCGCCAGGACACCCGCTCGGTGACGGCCGTGGCCGGCGCCGAACGGGCCGGGTTGGGTGCGTCGAACGCACCCAACGCCACATCGGGTGCGCCACCCCTCACCGCAGCGACACCCAGAACCCCGGCAGTCACAACGACAACACGCCGGCCCGAGCCACGAGACCGTTCACGATCGGCGACCCCGGCCCGGCCAAGGCGATGAGACGCAACCAAAGCCGCCTCGGGGCGCGGCCGGCCCCTGCCAACGAGCCTCGGACGCGCGACCCTAGCCGCCGTCCTCGGGCAGGTCGGTCTCCGGCGGGTACACCGATGTGATGGCCAGTGCGCCCAGGCCGCGAGCGACCAGGTCCTGCCGGATCTGGTGGGTGGTGCAGCCGCCGTAGATCAGGTGGGTCAGCCGCATCGTCTCGGTGTCACGCATGGGCATGGCGATCATCGTGAGGACGCCGTCGCCGCACGAGTGGTGCTCGACCCGCTCGCCGTCGCCGGCGTACTCCGCCGCGATCATGGTCTCGTAATACCGGCGTCCCTTCTCCGACAGCGTCTCGTACAGCTCGTCGACGAGGGCCTTCACCTGCGGCGGGTGGTCCCGGTGATGGGTGATCAGGGTGCTCCGCCGCCAGCTTTCGTCGTCAGGTGCTCTCCAGGACACGCTCTCTCCTTCGTCTGTCGCGGTACGCGTGGCCGCCGGATGACAAGAAAACAGCCTGCGGCCCCCGGCGCCGGGTCGTTGTGCCATCGCCACGACGGACCTCCGCCTCTCGTACCGCACGGGCCGGTGCCGAACGATAGGGCGTGAACCCGAGGAGGCGACGTCATGTCGGTGTCGGAAATCAGTCCAGCGGTCCGTGGTGGCTTTCCGACGGGCCGGCGGGTGCGCGTGACCGGCGGACCGTATCGCGACGACCGCGGGAGCGTGGTGGACCGGGCGCCCGACCTGCGTCCCGGTTCCGTCTGGGTCGACCTGGTCACCGCCGGGGTCCACCTCGTCCCCGGCTACCGCCTCACCCCGCTCGAGGACGGCCCCGGAAGCGTGCCGGGCACGACACGAATCCGGTGACAGCCCGGGCTGTCCGGCTTCACCGACAGCCGCGATACCCGGTGCCGCGGGAACGTCTCGGCGGCTGTTTCGTTTCCCATGACCACCTCAGCGGATCTTCTCGGGATTTCCTCGAGCGTCCGCGGCAGCCGCGCTGGACGGCTACGCCGACGCCGGAACCGGGCCGCCGTTGGCCGGCGTCTCCTGCCGGGGCACGGCCGGCGCGGGCGCGGTCACCACCGCGTCCGGCTGAGCCGGAACCACCGCGGTGGCCGACGCGGCCTCACGGGCGAGGAACGAGCCGAGCTCGCCGATGGTGCTCATCAGCGGAGCGGGGAACACCACAGTCGTGTTCTTGTCCACACCGATCTCCACCAGGCTCTGCAGGTTCCGCAACTGCAACGCCAACGGGTGCGCCATCATCGTGTCGGACGCGTCACCCAACGCCGCCGCGGCCTGCGACTCGCCTTCGGCGTTGATGATCTTGGCCCGCTTCTCCCGCTCGGCTTCGGCCTGCCTCGCCATCGCCCGCTTCATCGACTCCGGCAGCTGGATGTCCTTCAGCTCCACCAACGTGACCTCCACACCCCACTCGGCCGTGGTGACATCGAGGATCTGGCGGATGTCGGTGTTGATGGCGTCCGTCTCGGACAGCGTCTCGTCCAGCGTGTGCTGGCCGACGACCTTCCGCAGCGTCGTCTGCGCGATCTGGTCGATCGCGGAGTACACGTTCTCGATGGCCACGACCGACTTCGTCGCGTCCACCACCCGGAAGTACGCCACCGCCGACACGTCCACGCTCACGTTGTCGCGCGTGATGATGCCCTGCGACTGGATCGGCATCGTCACGATCCGCAGCGACACCTGCCGCAGCACGTCCACGATCGGGATGATCAGCCGCAACCCCGGCTCGCGCACCCCGATCACCCGGCCCAGCCGGAACAGCACACCCTTCTCGTACTGCTTCACGATCCTGACCGCCAAGGCCAGCACGAGCAGTACGGCCACGACGATCGCGGCGATGATCCAGCCATTCATGACGAATGTCCCGTCTCTGGGTAACCCGGCCGCCGAAAGTCTTCCGACGGCTCCTGACGTGTCCGCGCCGCGGGCCGCACCACGTCCGTCCGGCTCACCAGCCGAGAATTCACCTGGTGGCCCGATGACACCGCCGTCGACCGGCACCGGTCGGCGCACCCGCGGTGCACCGGCCCGAGCAGGGTCTTGGCTCGGCCGATCAAAGCCCGGTGACGACGTGCCGGCGGGGGCCGGCGTGCTCGTCCCGGAGTCCAGGCGGACGGCCGCCGTCCGGCGGCCATGATCCAAGTCAAGCGTCCAGGCCGCGGCACAGCTACGGCCGGAAGTCACCGTTGCCCAGGACCTCAGGCCCTCGGACCGAGGCCCGGGCGTTCCGTTGCGTTTCCCACCTCCTACCGGGTGAACGGCCACTGCTTCCCGTCGACACCACGCTCAAGGGCGTAGACCCGCCACCGCGACGGGGCTACCGTCGAGGGACCTTCACCACGGCACCTGACCTCCCGGTCACCGGCTGGTCATCCCACCACGTCGCCCCGGACCCCGGCGCTCCAGCGATCCCCGCACACGGAGGACGGCGACCATGCCCGGGCCCGGCGACAACTCCGCCTCGACGACGATCGGCACGCCCGGCGGCACACCGGCGCCGGGCCCCCGCTGCGAACACTGCGGAAACCCCTGCCGCGCCGCGAACGCCCACGGCGCGCTGGTCGCCGATTCTTCGGCCGTCGACCCGGTGGACCGCTCCCAGGACGGCCGGAGATACGTCGTCGCGTGCGGCGCCGGGCACCTGAAATCGTTGGTCGACAAGGCCCGGGCGGCGTGGACCACCGAAGAACTCTGGTTCGGGCAGCTGTGCCGGGCGAGCCGCCAGCACGGTATGAGGGACGCGGAGGTCCGTGAAATCGGGCTTCGCGCACGGCTGTCCGCGGCGGACGTCCGGTCGGCGCTCGCCTGGAACGCCACCCAGGACCAGCCGACGCTGGTCCTGCCCGGCGGTCAGATCGTGCCGCTGCTGCCCATCCAGCCCGCCGACCGCCCGCGGAAGCGATCACCGGGTACCCGGGGGTCTCCTTCCCCGCCGGTGGCGACCACCGTCAAGTGGACGAGCCCGCGGCCCGAGACTCCGGTTCCCGACCGGTAGTGGGTGCTGCAGCGGGGACAAACCGCCTCGGCAGTCATCGACCAGCCGCTACGACTCCGCAGCTGCGGTGCGGCGCGGCACCGGTGCGAACTGATCGCTCTCGGTTCCAGCCCTGTTCCTGCTACGGACGGGCCACTCCGACGACGGGGGGAAGCTCCTTGTCATCGCGCCGTGGCAGGGGAACAGTCCAGGTCAAGTGGGTGGCGCCGTCCGCGCCTGTGCTGTGCCCGAGCGTGCCGGCCCCGGACCGGCACCCGCTCGGCGCCGATTCGGCCGCACCCATCGCCGGGCCGTTGTCGATGACCTCGAGGCTGAGCAGTTCGGACAGGACGCTGATCCGGATCTCGACGGCGGTGACGCCCGCCTCCCGGATGATCACGGACAGCGCCTCCTCGACGATCGCCACCGCGTCGTCGATGATGCCGATCGGGACTGCCGCCAGGTTCCCGGTGAAGCTGGTCTCCACCGGGAACCCGAGCACCGAAGCCGCCTCGTCGATCACCGTCAGGAGCCGCTCCCCCAGGTTCTCCGTTTCCCGCGAGCGGGGGTCGAAGTCGTAGACCGTGGCCTGGATCCGCCCGACCGTGTCGTCGAGGACGGCGATGTAGGACTTGAGCCGCTCGCGCACCGCCGGGCGGGTACTCGCGCTCGCCAGGCCCTGCAGCCCGGTCGCGACAGCGTGGAGTTTCCCGCTCACGTGCTCGTTGAGCGAGGACCCGATCCGGTCGTGCTCGTCGACGATCCGCAGCGCCTGCTTCTCGGTCCGGGCCCGCTGCAGTTCGATCGCGACCCCGGCGTGGCTGGCGAACCCGGCGAGATGCCCCATGTCCGCGTCGGTGAAGCCACGCCGCCCGGCCACCCGCCCCACGCTCAGCGCGCCGATGGCCTGGTCGCCGGCCGACAGCGGAACCACGACGACGGACCCGATCGGCACGGGAAGCTCGGCGAAGCCGGCGGCGGCGTAGTCGTCGATCAGGCTGCACACCCCGGACCGCACGACCTGCCCGGCGAGACTGCCGTCCAGGTCCGCCACGGTGCCGAGCACGTGCTCGGCCAGCACCCCGATCGCCGCGGTGACTTCCAGCCGCCCGGACTCCGCGAGCAGCGCCAGCGTCGCGAAATCGGCGGACGCGCCCTCCTGGGCGTGCCGCAGCACCAGGTCGAGCGGCTGGGCGTCGTCCCCGGCGAACAGCCGCTGGGTGATGTCCGTGGACGCGGTCAGCCACCGGCGGCGCTGCTCGGACTCGTCGAACCGGCGCGCGTTGTCGATCGCCACCCCCGCCGTCGCCGCCAGCGCCACCACCAGCTGCTCGTCCTCTTCGCTGAACTCCCCGTTCACGCTGCCGGTGAGGTAGAGGTTGCCGAAGATCCGATCGCGGATCCGGACCGGCACCCCGAGGAAACTGTCCATCGGCGGGTGGCCCGGCGGGAAACCCGCCGCGTCGGGATGGCTGTTCAGATCGGCCAGCCGGATCGGCTCCGGCCGGCGGGTCAGCAGCCCCAGGATCCCCCGGCCCCGCGGCAGTTCACCGATGCGCTCGATCAGCCCGGCGTCCATCCCGATGTGCACGAACTCGTCCAGCAGCCCGTGCTCGCCGAGCACGCCCAAGGCCGCGTAACGGGACTCGACCAGGTCTCGGGCCGCGGTCACGATGTGCTGGAGCACGACCTGCAGGCTCAGATCACTGGCGACCATGGCGTGGGCGCGCAGCAACGCCCGCAGCCGTCCCTGGGTCCCGAGCACGTCCTGCGCGCGGGCGGCGACGTCGCCGAGGAGCTTCTCCAGCTCCAGCCGCGGCAGCTCCGGGAACGGCAGCGTCAGCGGGCCGAAGTCGTCCAGCCGCTGGGAGTCTCGTGCACCAGTGGCGAGAATCTCGCTCATGCCTGCTCGCATCCCGTCGACGATCTCGCGTCAGCAGGGTCCGGACCGACGTCACCAGCACCGATGTGGCCGGTCGACCGGCCGCGGCTTCAACCTACGCCGTTGCGCTGGGCGAGGGAACGCGACTGTGACGTCGGCGTTTGCCGGGTCGGTACGCCTGCGTGGGCCTCTCGGACGACGAGCGCGGTCACGCCGAGTGCGGCGATCACCAGGCCGATGCCCGAGAGCCACCACCAGCCGGGCCGGACCCGGTCGCCGAGCAGGACGGCGGCTCGGTCCTCGCGGTCCGTGCGCTGCTGCTGCGGCCGGGAGCGGCGAAGCCGAACGCGATCGCGACATCCCCGGTCACCTCCGCACCGGGCCCGGTGCCGCCGACCGGGTGTTCTTTCCGGCGTGCCGCCACGGTGGGCCTGGCTCACCGTGGCGGCAAGGAACGTGCGCCCTTCGACCAAGGGACCGAAGACCCCGGATAACCGGCGCCGGAAGGGATACAATCGTGCGGACGTTCCGCTGATTCCGGCGCCCGAGACCCTGGTGCGTTTTCCCTTGCCCTCTCGGTGTGCCGTGTGCCGGCCGCCGTATCGGATGCACTCCCGAAGGCCGAGGCACCATGATGCCCCCACGTCCCGCGCGAACCGCGCTGCTCGTCTTCTGCTTCGTGTTCGGCGCGATCGGAGTGGCGACGTCTCCGGCGGCGGCGTTGATCTGCTGGTGCCTGCTGGGGTTGCTGGTCGGCGTCTGCGGGTGGCTCGGTGCCGGCGAGCTGCCCGCCGGCGTGCTCGCCGGACCGGCCCCTTCCGGCATGCGGTGTGCCGCGGTGGCCGCCGGCGCCACCGTCACGATCTGCCTCACGATCGAAGGGCTCGTGACCGTCGTCGGCGCGGCAGCGGCAACGGCCGTGGTGTTCGGCGTCGTGGTGACGTGGGCGTACTGGCGGGCCCGGCTCGCGTCCGCTGCTCGCCGGGCACCCGTTCGCACGATCCGGCGATCCGCACCGGTGCCGGCGCTGCCGGCCGCGGCGAGCATGTCCACCGCGGAGCTGTGCGTGGCGTGGCAGCGCAGCTACGTCGCGCTGCAGAAGGCCGACGAGGCGGCCACCTGGCACGAAGTGGTGCGCCGGCGGCAGGAATACCTCGACGAGCTCGAACACCGCAATCGCGACGGCTTCGCCCGCTGGCTGGCCAGCGGCGCCCGCGCGGGCGGGGACCCGCAGCGCTACCTGACCGCCGGCGGCTGAGCCCCCGGTCCGGTCCTTCGGCCCGCGGGCTGTGGACCTAAGACCCCTGGCACCGCCCCGACCGGCGTGGATGCTCGACGCAGGATCACGACCGGCAGATCGGACGATCGATGGCACCGCAGGAACCCACCGGGATGTCCACATCGGACGGCCCGGCCCCGGCCGCCGGTCGCAAGCCGTGAAAAGCGCACCGACGGCGCCGAATCCCGCTCGCGCGGCCCCCCACGACCTCGAGATAGGTGCCGCGGGAGCGCTGACGGCCGAGGGAGTGCTGCACGAACTCGGCGTCACCCTCGACGGGCTCACCACCGCGGAGGTCGCCGGACGGTCGGCGCGGTACGGGCCGAACGCGGTGTCGTCCCACCGGGCACGGCTGGTCCCGGTGCTGTGGCACCAGCTGCGCTCTCCCTTGCTGGTGCTGCTGATGGTCGCCGCCGTCGCGTCCTCCTTCGTCGGCGAACGCGGCGACGCGGTCATCATCGGGGTGATCGTCGCGGTCTCGGTCGGGCTCGGGTTCGTCAACGAGTACCGCGCGGAGAAGGCCGCGGAAGCCCTGCATTCCCGGATCCGCCACGAGACCGTGGTGATCCGTGACGGTCACCCGCGCTCGACGGATGTCACCGAACTCGTGCCTGGCGACGTGGTCGAGCTGAAGCTGGGTGACGTCGTCCCGGCCGATCTGCGGCTGCTGGACGTCACCGGCCTGGAGTGCGACGAATCGGTGCTGACCGGGGAATCACTGCCGCAGGAGAAGGACACCGCGGCCGTCCCCGAGGGCGCCGCGCCGGCCGAGCTGTCCGGGTGCGCGCTGATGGGCACCGTCGTGCACGCGGGCAGCGCCACCGGCGTCGTGGTGTCGACCGGCGCCCGCACCGGGTTCGGGGCGATCGCGGCCGGGTTGAGCACCCACCAGCTCGACACGGAGTTCCAGGTCGGGCTGCGGAAGTTCTCGATGCTGCTGGTGTACGTCGCCGGCGCGCTGACGACGTCGATCTTCGCCGTGAACGTGGTGCTGCACAAGCCGATCCTCGACGCGCTGCTGTTCTCGCTCGCCATCGCCGTCGGCATCACCCCGCAGCTGCTCCCGGCCGTCGTGTCCACGAGCCTCGCCGCCGGGTCGCGGCGGATGAGCCGGCGCAAGGTGCTCGTCAAGCGGCTGGTGTGCATCGAGGACCTGGGCAACGTCGACGTGCTGTTCACCGACAAGACCGGCACCCTCACCCTCGGCCGCGTCGACTACATGCGGGCCGTCCCGGCGCCCGGCGGTGATCCCGACGACGTGCTCCGCCGGGGCCTGCTCTGCACCGAAACCACCGCCGCCGTCGGCGGCAACCCGCTGGACCGGGCGCTGTGGACGTCACCGGGCTCGGTGGCGCAACGAGCCGCGCTGGCCGGCCACACCACGCTGGGCGTGCTGCCCTTCGACCACGAGCGGCGGATGGTCTCCGTGGTCGTCCGCGACCCGGCGGGCCACACCGTCCTGGTCACCAAGGGCGCCCCGGAGACCGTGCTGGACCGCTGCACCGGCGTCCCGCCCGAGGCGCGCACCGCCTTGGCCGCCGAGTTCGCCGCGGGAAACCGGGTCGTCGCCGTGGCCACGCGGCCGTTCCCCGGCGGGCCGCCGGCGCCCGCGGACGAACAAGGCTTGACGCTGCTGGGTTTCCTGGTGTTCCTCGATCCTCCCAAGCACGACGCCGCGCGGTCCCTGCGGCGGCTGGGCGATCTCGGCATCGCGGTCAAGGTCGTCACCGGCGACAACCCCGCGGTCGCCGCCAAGGTGTGCCACGACCTCGGGCTCGGCGACGGCGCCGCGCTGACCGGCACCGAACTCGACGCCCTCGACGATGCCCGGCTCGCCGACGCGATCACGCGGACCACGGTGTTCGCCCGGGTGAGTCCGGAACACAAGGCCCGCATCGTGCGCGTCCAGCGGCAAAGCGGCGGCGGGGTGGCGTTCCTCGGCGACGGCGTCAACGACGCGCTCGCCCTGCACGCGGCGGACGTCGGCATCTCGGTGGACTCGGCCACCGACGTCGCCAAGGACGCCGCCGACGTGATCCTGCTCGAGAAGGACCTCGACGTGCTCGCCGACGGCGTCACCGAAGGGCGGCGGATCTTCGCCAACACCATCAAGTACGTGCTGATGGGCACCTCCAGCAACTTCGGCAACATGTTCTCGGCCGCGGGCGCGTCACTGTTCCTGACGTTCCTGCCGATGCTGCCTTCGCAGATCCTGCTCAACAACCTGCTCTACGACACCGGCCAGCTCACCATCCCCACCGACAACGTCGACGAGGAGCAGCTCCGCCGGCCGTCCCACTGGGACATCGGGTTCATCCGCCGGTTCATGATCTTCTTCGGCCCCTTGAGTTCGGTGTTCGACTTCGTCACCTTCGGCGTCATGCTGTGGGTGTTCCACTCCGGCCCGGACCAGTTCCGCTCCGGCTGGTTCGTCGAGTCCCTGGCCACCCAGACGCTGGTGATCTTCGCCATCCGCACCCGGCGGATCCCCTTCTTCCGCAGCCATCCGAGCCTGCCGCTGACCCTGGGCGCGCTCGGCGTCGTCACCGTCGGCGCGCTGCTGCCCGCGACACCTCTCGCGGCCGCGCTGGGGTTTTCGCCGCTGCCGGGTGGGTTCTTCGCCGCGCTGGCCGGGATGGTGCTGGGCTACCTCGCCCTGATCGAGGCGGGCAAGCGGATCTTCTACCGCACCGCGGGCGCGCCGCCGACCGGGCCGAGGCCCTACAGCCACCGCCGGCACCTGCGCCGCCGGGCCGCGTACTTCAGCACCGTCGAGCGGGCCGGGGCACCTCCGGAGCACGACACCGGCGGCCGGCCGACCACCGCGACCTGAACACCATCGGAAAAGGAGACCTGTCATGCGGTTGGGAGTCGCGGGTGCGCTCGTCGGTGGCGTGTACCGCAAAGGCGACGTCGAGCTGGACCGGGAAACCGGGCGGGTGAGCGCGGTCGGGGTCGCGGGCCCGGGCTCCGGGCTGGCCGTGCCCGGCCTGATCGACCTGCAGGTCAACGGGTTCGGCGGGGCCGACTTCCTCACCGCGGACGTCGACGGCTACCGGCACGCGGGTGCCGAGCTCGCCCGCACCGGCGTGGTGGCCTACCAGCCCACCTTGATCACCAGTGAACCCGGCCAGACCGTCACCGCGATCGCGACGGCGGACAAGGCCCGGTCGTGCCCTGGTGGCGCCCGGATCCTCGGTGTCCACCTGGAAGGGCCGTTCCTCTCGCCGCGGCGGTCCGGCACCCATCCGGCGGAGCTGCTGCGCGCCCCGGACGTCGAGCTGACCAAGCGGCTCCTGGCGGCCGGGCCCGTCACCCAGGTGACGCTGGCGGCCGAACTGCCCGGTGCACCGGAGCTGGTCTCCTTCCTGGTGCGAAGCGGAGTCCGCGTGTCCTGCGGGCACAGCGACGCGACGGCCGCCGAGGCGAACGCCGCGTTCGACCGGGGTGCCCGGCTGGTCACCCACCTCTTCGACGCCATGCGGCCCTTCACCCACCGCGACCCCGGCATCGTGGGCGCGGCGCTGACCCGCGACGACGTCGCCGTCGGGGTGATCGCCGATTTCAGCCACCTCTCCCCCGAAGCGATCCGCCTCGCCTTCCGCGCCGCGCGTGACCGGGTCGTCCTCGTCACCGACGACCTGGCCGCCGGCGGCTGCCCGGACGGGACCTACCGCATGGGCGCGGTCGAATTCACCGTCACCGGCGGTATCGCCCGTCGCGGGGACGGCACCCTGGCGGGCACGACGATCACGCTCATCGAGGCGATCCGCAACGCCTGTACCGCGGGGATCGGCTGGGAATCCGCGGTCAACGCGGCGACCAGCACGCCGGCCGGCCTCTTGCCCGGCGAGGACGTCGGCCTCCTGCGGCCGGGCGACCGGGCCGACGCGCTCGTCCTCGACGACTCGCTGAACGTCCACGACGTCCTCCAGCACGCCCACTCCGCCGACGGTTGAACCCGGCCCGCCAGTGGCCGGCCGTGGTCTGCCGCAAGCTCGGTACTGCTCACCCCGAGGTGAACCGGACCTGGCCCGACACAGGACGAGGAGACCACGGTGGGAAGCCACGGATCCCGCACACTCAGGACGAGTCCGACCGTCGGCGCGCTCCTGGCCACGGCCGTCTGCCGCCCGCGGACGGAGACCGCCGCCGCGGCGGGAGAACCGACCAGGTCAGCCGGGTGACCCTGCGCTCGCCGGCTGGACGGCCCGGCCGAGGGCCGCGGGGCATGATGGCGGCATGCCGCACCGTGTCCTGCTCGCCGACGACGACCGCGCCATCCGGGAGTCACTCGTGCGTGCCCTCGATCTCGAGGGCTACCACGTCACCGAGGTGACCGACGGCGTCAGCGCGCTGGCCACGGCCCGGAAAGACGACTTCGACGTGCTGATCCTCGACGTCATGATGCCCGGCGTCGACGGCCTCGGCGTCTGCCGCGTCCTGCGCGCCGAAGGCGGCCAGACGCCGATCCTCATGCTCACCGCGCGCGTCGAAACCGCCGACCGGGTCGCCGGGCTCGACGCCGGTGCCGACGACTACCTCCCCAAGCCCTTCGAGCTCGACGAACTGCTCGCCCGGCTGCGGGCGCTGCTGCGCCGCACCTCCGCCGACGCCGGGTCCGCTCCCCTGCGGACCCTGCGCCTCGGCGAACTCGCCGTCGACCCGGCGGCCCGGCGCGTCTGGTGGCGCAGCACCGAGATCACCCTGTCCAAGACCGAGTTCGACCTGCTGGAACTGCTGGTGCGCAACGCCGGGATCGTGCTCGACCGCACCACGATCTACCAGCGGATCTGGGGCTACGAATTCGGCTCCGAGTCCAAGAACCTCGCCGTCTACATCGGTTACCTGCGCCGCAAGCTCGACCAGGCCGGCGCGACCGAACTGATCCACACCGTCCGCGGCGTCGGCTATTCGGTGCGCCCGGCATGAACCTGCGCAGCAAGCTCGCGATCGCCTTCGCCGGCGTCGGTGCGGCGGCGGCGATCCTGGTCGGCGTCTTCAGCTACCAGGCCGCGTCGCAGCGGATCAGCGCCGAACTCGACCGCTCACTGCTGACGACGTCGGCCGAGGTCGCGGCCGGGGCGACGCAGGTGCTCGCGCCCAGCCCGGTCACCCGCGGACCCGATGACGACGACCACGACGAAGCCCAGCCCATGGTCGCCCAGTCGATCGCCCCGGACGGCACGATCCGGCCCGTCGGCGGCCGTCCCGTCCGGCTCGCCGTCGACGACGAAGACCGGGCCCTGGCCGCGACCGGCTCCTTCGGGGACCGCCGCTACGACGACTTCACCATCCCGCCGGACGACTACCGGGTCATCACGGTGGCCCTCGGCGGCGGCCGCGGGGCGCTCCAGCTCGGCATCGACGTCGACGAGTCCCGGCACGTGCTCGGCGAGTTGGCCGCCCGCATCACCGGCGTCAGCGCCCTCGTCCTCGCCGGTGCGGCGCTGGCCGGCTGGCTGCTGGCCCGGCAGATCACCCGCCGGCTGGTCCGGCTGACCCAGGCCACCGAGCAGGTCAGCGACGGCCGCCTCGCCGACGTCGCGGTCCCGGCCGGCGGGCGCGACGAGGTCGGGCGGCTCGCGACGTCGTTCGACCGGATGCTCGGCCGGCTCGCCGACGCCCGCGCCGACCAGGAACGCCTGGTCCAGGACGCCGCGCACGAGCTGCGGACCCCGCTGACCAGCCTGCGCACCAACGCCAGCGTCCTGCGCCGGTTCGCCGAGCTCGCCCCCGGCGACCGGGCCCGGCTGCTCGACGACGTCGACGGCGAGGCCCGCGAGCTGACCCACCTGATCGACGAGCTCGTCGAGCTGGCGACCCGTCGCTACGAGACCGAGGAGCCGGCGCCGGTCGAGCTGGGTGAGGTCGTCGAGCGCGCCACCGACCGGGTACGACGCCGTTCGGGCCGCGCCATCACGGTCGAGACCGACGCCACGGCGCTGACCGGCCAGGCCAAGGCGCTCGAACGCGCGGTGTCGAACCTGCTGGAGAACGCCGTGAAGTTCGCACCCGATGGAGTGATCGACGTCGTGGCCCGTGACGGCCGCGTGCAGGTGCTCGACCGCGGTCCCGGCATCGGCGACGACGCGGCGCGGGTGTTCGACCGGTTCCACCGGGCCGACGGCGCCCGCGGCCTGCCCGGCTCCGGGCTCGGGCTGGCCATCGTCCGCGAAATCGCGCTGGCCCACGGCGGCAGCGTGTTCGCCGAGCCCCGCCCCGGCGGCGGCGCCGTGGTCGGGTTCACCGTCGGAGCCGATCTTCTCTTACCGGATTCTCACCCTCGTCACGTCCACGGCTAACCGCGCGCCGGAAGGGTGGTCCGCAAGGATCACCACATCCAGGAGTGCCCGATGACCACCACCCTCGCCCCGCCCGGCAGCGCGCTCCGGCGCCCCGTCCGCGCGTGGTGGCGGGACGCCGCGGGCCTGGCCACCTGGCTGAGCGTCCTGTTCGTCGTCGCGCTGTGGGTGTCGGGCCGTGGCCTGCAGGATCTCGGCTCGGACTTCTTCACCTCGACCGGGCGCCTGACCGGCCTGGTGTCGGCCGACCTCCTGCTGCTGCAACTGCTGCTGATGGCCCGGATCCCGTGGGTGGAACGCAGCTACGGCCAGGACGAGCTGGCCCGCCGGCACCGGCTGATCGGGTTCACCTCGATCACGCTGCTGGCCGCGCACATCGTGCTGATCAGCCTCGGCTACGCCGCCACCGACCGGTCCGGTCTCCTCGGCGAGGTCTGGACGCTCGTGACCACCTACGCGGGCATGCTCCTGGCCACCGCGGGAACGCTCGCGTTGATCATGGTCGCGGTGACGTCGGTGCGCGCGGCCCGCCGCCGGCTGCGGTACGAGTCCTGGCACCTGCTGCACCTCTACGCCTACCTCGGCGCCGGCCTCGCGCTGCCGCACCAGCTGTGGACCGGCGCCGACTTCACCGCCTCCCCGGTGGCGACCGTGTTCTGGTGGACCGCCTACGCGACCGCCGCGGGCGCGGTGCTGGTGTTCCGGCTGGGGCTGCCGATCTGGCTCAACGTGCGCCACCACCTCGTCGTCGAGCAGGTCGTGCGGGAAGCTCCCGGCGTCGTCTCGGTGTACCTGCGCGGCCGCCGGCTCGACCGGCTTCCCGTGGTGGCCGGGCAGTTCTTCGTCTGGCGATTCCGGTCCGGCCCGGGCTGGACGCGCGGCAAGCCGTTCTCCCTCTCGGCCGTCCCGGACACCCACGGCAACCGGCTCCGGATCACCGCCAAGGACCTCGGACCGGGCAGCCGCAGACTGGCCCGGCTGCGGCCGGGCACCCGCGCCCTGTTCGAAGGCCCCTACGGCCGGCTCACCGGAACCGTCCGAAAAGGACCCAAGCTGGCGATGTTCGCCTCCGGCATCGGGATCACGCCGCTGCGAGCGCTGCTCGCCGAACTGCCCTACCTCCCCGGGGAAGCCGTGCTGTTCCTCCGCGCCGGCCGGCACGCGGACCTGCTGTTCCGGCGCGAGCTGGACGAGCTCGCCACGCGCCGCGGCCTCCGGATCCACTACCTGCTCGGCCGCCGGTCCCGCGACCGCGCGTCGTGGCTCCCCGAGAACTACGCCCCCGTACCCGACGAGCAGGTGCTGCGCCACCTCGTCCCCGACATCGCCGAGCACGACGTCTACGTCTGCGGCCCGGACGCCTGGACCGCGGCCGTGCTCGACACGGCACGTCGCGCGGGCGTCCCCGCCGACCGCGTCCACTCCGAACGATTCGGCTGGTAGGAAAGGACTTCCGATGCGCAGGATCGCCATCACCTTCGCCGCGACCGTCTCGGTCGTGGTGCTGCTGTTCAGCTACCGCACCAGCACCGATTCGACCCCGGTCGCCGTCGGCCGTCCCCTCGGCACCGGCACCCAGCCGACCCGCACCACGAGCCCCGCCACCCCGGCGCCGGCCGGGGGCGGCGGCACCTTCACCGGTGAGGCCGCCGACACCCGCTACGGCCCCGTCCAGGTGCAGATCACCGTGGCCGGCGGCAAGATCACCGACGCCCAGGCCGTCCAGTACCCCCAGGAAAGCGGCCGCGACGTCCGGATCAACTCCGCCGCCGTCCCGGAGCTGAACCAGGAGGCACTGCAGGCGCAGAGCGCGCAGATCGACACCGTCAGCGGCGCCACCTACACCTCCGAGGGCTACCAGCAGTCCCTGCAGTCCGCGATCGACGCGGCCCACGGGTGAGCGCCGCGCCCCGGCAACGCCGGTCCTGGACCCGGGCCGTCATGGGCACCCAGGTCAGCCTCCACCTGCGCGGCCACCGCGTCGACACCGACCCCGCCGTCGAACCGGCCGTCGCCGCGGTGTTCGGGCACCTGCGCACCGCCGACGAACTGTTCAGCACCTACCGGCCCGACAGCCAGGTCAGCGCCATCCGTCGCGACGAACTGCCCCGCGACCGGTGGCACCCGTGGGTCACCGAAGTCGTGGCGCTGTGCGAAGAAGCCCGCGAACGCACCGACGGCTACTTCGACCCGTGGCGCCTGCCCGGCGGCTTCGACCCCTCCGGGCTCGTGAAGGGCTGGGCCGTCGAGAACGCCGCGGCCCACCTGGCCCGGTTGTGCGGCTACGACCACTACCTCAACGCGGGCGGCGACATCGCCGCCCGCGTCCACACTGCCCGCGCCCCGGCGTGGCGCGTCGGCGTCGAAGACCCCGGCGACCCGGCCGCCTTCCTCGCCGTCCTCGACCTGCGCACCGGCGGCCTCGCGACATCGGGCACCGCCGCCCGCGGCGCGCACATCGTCGACCCGCACACCGGCCGCCACACCAGCAACCTCCTGTCGGTGACGGTCACCGGCCCGACGCTGCTGTGGGCCGACGTCTTCGCCACCGCGGCGTTCGCCCGTGGCGGCAACGTCACCCGCTGGATAACCGCGCTCGCCCCCGGCTACGAAGTCGCCGCCCTCGCCCGCGCCCCCTGAGCCCATCCCACCCCGAGCTCCCGCCACCCGCACTCCACAAAGGACACCATGACCACCGTCAACGGCCTGCCCGCCCACATCCTGCTCGTGCACGCCATCGTCGTCCTGCTGCCATTGGCCGCGCTCCTGCTGGTGCTGAGCGCGCTCTGGCCCGCGGCCCGCGCCAAACTGGCCGGCCCGAACGCGATCCTGGCCGTCCTCGTCGTGGTTCTCGTGCCGATCACCACCGACGCCGGGGAATGGCTCGAACGCCGGGTCGCCTCGACGCCCGCGGTGCGCACCCACACCGAACTCGGCGACACGGCCCTCTGGGTCGCGCTCCCCGTCGCGGTGCTCGCCGTCGTGGTGTGGTGGCGTCGGCGCGAAAGCCTCCAAGACCAAGCGGCCGACACGACGAGCGCCGGCTCGACGAGCGCCGGCTCGACCGCGGTCGCGACCCGCCGCCGGACCTTCCTCGCCCCGGCCTCGACCGCGGTGACCACGGTGCTCTCGGTCCTGTCGATCGCGGCCGCGGGAGCGACGTTCTACGACATCTACCGCATCGGCGACTCCGGCGCCCAGGCCAGCTGGCAGGGCCAGTTCAGCGCCACACCCACCCCCCGCGGCCCCGGTCACTGAGACGCCGGACGCCGGTACAGCCGGAAACGGTCCCGGCTGTACCGGCGTGGCGATGCCTCCGGACGCGTCGGCGAGGTCGTGCGGGTCCGCCGTCAGGACACGGTTTCCCCGGCGGTCCGCACGGCGGCTACCGCCGAAAACCGGCCGGTGACCCTGATCGCCGCCCGCATCGTGTCCAGTTCGGCGGCAAGGTGGTGCCCGGCGGCCGGTCGGCGTCTCGGCCACCGGCGCGTCCTCGCCGACCGGGCGACACAGCCGGCTACCCGGCCGCCGAGACCGCCATCCGGCCGAACCTCGCCGATGCCGCAGGGGCACCTCCTCCGGACACGGATTGATGGATTGATAGAGTCATCAATCCAGGAGGTGCCCATGCCCGCGAGGTCCCGGACGGCCGAGCCGCTCTACCGGATCAAGGCCGACCTGTTCAAGTGTCTCGCCCACCCGAACCGGATCCAGGTCCTGGAGGTGCTCGCCGCCGCCGGTGACGAGGGCGCATCGGTGACCCGGCTGCTCGAGGTCACCGGCTGCGAAGCCTCCCAGCTGTCCCAGCACCTCGCCGTCCTGCGCCGCACCGGGGTCGTCGTGTCCAGCCGCACCGGCAACGCCGTCGAATACTGGCTCGCGCAGCCTTTGGTGGCCGAACTCCTCGTGGTGGCACGGGCGTTCCTGCTGTCGAGTCTGCACCCCGGTTCGGACCGGCTGGCCGCCGCCCGCGAGCTGCCTCCGCTGCCCGGCGCGAGTCCCCAGGCCGTGCTCGACGCGATCGCGCCCAGGGTATGAGTGTCCTCGCGCCGGCCCGGGAGCTGCTCCCCGGCCGGGACGACTACGACTTCCGTACCCCGGTACTGCGGGCGGACCTGCTCGCCGGAGTCACCGTCGGCGTCGTGGCCCTGCCGCTGGCGCTGGCGTTCGGCGTCAGCTCGGGCGCCGGTCCCGCGGCCGGACTCGCCACCGCCGTCGTGGCCGGGATCGTGGCCGCGGTGTTCGGCGGGTCCCCGGTCCAGGTGTCCGGGCCGACCGGGGCGATGGCCGTCGTACTGGCACCGATCGTCGCCGTCCACGGCGCGTCCTCGGTGGCCGTTGTCGCCGTCCTCGCCGGGCTGGTCGTGCTCGTGGCCGGCATCGCCCGGCTCGGCCGGCTGGTCGCCTACCTTCCCTGGCCGGTCGTCGAAGGCTTCACGGTCGGGATCGCCTGCATCATCTTCCTGCAGCAAGTCCCTTCGTCCGTCGGTGCGACCGCGCCACCGGGCAAGAACCCGCTGCTGGCCGCGGTCGCCGCGGTCACGCACGCCGCGACCGGGGCCACCGCGGCCTGGTCGATAGCCGTTGTGGCCCTGGTCGCGGTGCTCATGCTCGGGCTGCCGAAGCTGCACCGCGGAACACCGGCGTCCCTGGTCGCGGTCACGGTGGCGACCGTCGCCGCCGAGATCCTGCACGCGCCCCTCCCCCGGATCGGCAGCCTGCCGAGCGTGCTGGCCCCCGCCCTGCCGTCGGTCACCCCCGGCGCGATCCGTGACCTCGCCGGAGCCGTCGTCGCGGTGGCCGCGCTGGCGGCGATCGAATCCCTGCTCTCCGCCCGAGTGGCCGTGACGATGACCCGCGGCGGGCCACCGGTCGGCCCGACCCGTCCGGACCGCGAGCTCGTCGGCCAGGGCATCGCTTCGATCGCCAGCGGCCTCTTCGGGGGCATGCCCGCCACCGGCGCGATCGCCCGCACCGCGGTCAACGTCCGCTCCGGCGCCCGGACCCGATTCTCGGCCATCACCCACGCCCTGGTCATCCTGGCGGTGATCTACGCCGCGACCGGGCTCGTGTCCCGGATCCCGCTGGCCGCGCTGGCCGGCGTGCTCATGGTCACCAGCTTCCGGATGGTGTCGCTCGCCACGATCCGCGAAGTCGTCCGCGCGAGCCGCGCCAGCGCGATCACCTTCGGCGCGACCGCCCTCGTGACCATCGCGGCCGACCTGATCCTCGCCGTCGAGATCGGCCTGCTCGTCGCCGCCTTCTTCGCCCTGCGGCACCTTGCCGGCGCCGCGCACGCCCAGCGCGAACCCGTACCGGGCCCCGCCACCGCCGGCGACGAGCACATCGCGGTGTTCCGGTTCGAAGGCGCCATGTTCTGGGGCGCGTCCGAACGTCTCCTCTCCGAAATCGCCGGCGCGGTCGCCGCCGACGACATCGACATCGTCGTCCTGCGCCTGTCCGGACTGCACACCCTCGACGCGACGGGCGCGAAAGCACTCGGCGACACCATCGAGGAACTCGAGGCCGGCGGGGTCACCGTCCTGGTCAAAGTCGTCCGGCACCACCACCGGCACCTGCTGAGCGCCACCGGCGCCCTCGGCAAGCTCCGCCACGGCAACCACGTCTTCACCACGCTCGAGGACGCGCTGACGCACGCCCGATCCCACGTGCGCCGCACGGATCGCGCTCAGTAGCTCCGCCACCGCGTGGCCGTGGCCTGCCCGTCAGGACACGAGCTGGCGCAGCGGCCCGTTGTCATCGGCGAAGGTGCGGGTGCTCATGGCCTGGACTCCGGCGCGGTGTTCGCCGTTGAACGGAGTGACCGTGCCGGGGCACCCTGCTTTGACAGCGTCTTCGGGCGAGTTGAACCAGAAGCCGACGTGGAAGGTGTGGATCGGGGCGAACGCGGGATTGCTCGCCGCGTCCGCCGGGTGGACCACTGGCGCCGGTGCGGTGTTCGGTGCCACCGCGAAGGTTTCGACGTTGAACCGGCCGACCACGGCGACCGACGCGGTGCCGTCGGCACCGGATTCCAGGTCGCTCTGGTACCACGACACGCCGAACGGCGCGTTCGGCACCTGGGTGATGAACAGGTCGAAGTCCGTGTCGGCCGGCAGACCGGTCGCGCGCAAGGTCATGGTTTCGTTCTGCCCGTGCGTCACCACCCGCACCTTGGCTGCGGCCGCCGCGAGGCAGTTGGCGTTGGCGGCCACGCCGGAGCGGACCATCGCGAAACTGATGCTGCTGTCCGCGGCGTCCGCCTGGGTGGTGACCAACGCTCCGGTGCCGAGCACGGTCACCGCGCCGACGGCCGTGGCCGCGAGGGGAATTCTCCGGAATTTCACGGTTGTCCTCCGAATCGTGGGTTACTTGCTGTGTCGCTCTCCCCGGTGACGGTGCCGGCCGCCGTCGACAATCCGTCGACAGTGCGGGATCCGGCCAAGTCCGCCCCGGCCGTCGAGACGTCCGAAAATCACCGTCTTCGAAACCGGAAAACGATCAGTGTCACGCTGAAAATTCCGCCGCACCGCACGGTCGAAACCCGTCGTACACTCCGAACGCGAGGGCATTCCCGGCCTTCGCCCACCGAGGGGTGATGCGGCGATGAGCGACCAGGAGCAACAAGCACTCGATCGCCTCTACGAGATCGACAACGTGCTGACGATCGACATCGTGCTACCACAATCCGACTGGGACGCCGTGCGCACCGAACAGCCGGCCGGTGGGGCGTGCAACTTCGATTGGGCCGGCGGCAGCCGGTTCACGTGGCGGAAGGCGACATCGGTCGAGATCTCCGGGACGAAGTTCCCCGACCGGACGACGTTCCCCGACGTGGGGATCAAGAAGAAATCCTTCTGCGGCTCGTTGAACAGCGACAAGCCCTGCCTGCACATCGACTTCGCCAAGTTCCTCGACACCAACAAATCCCTGATCCGCGCCCTGATCGGTTCGCAGTACCTGACCCTCAACAACTCGGTCCAGGACGCGTCCTACCTCCGGCAGCCTCTCGGCTACAAACTGTTCGAACTCGCCGGGCTCCCCCACTCGAGGTGCAACTTCGCCCGGGTACTCGTGAACGGCGTATCTGTCGGCCAAGGGGTCGCGGGGGTCAACGGTCCCGGGATCTTCGTGAACGCGGAACCGATCATGCCGCGCTACATCGAACGCAACTTCGGCAACACCAAGGGGAACCTCTACGAACTCGAACACAAGGACGACTTCGTCGACGCCAGGTTCGACCTCATCGGCGTCGAGTCGCTGTCGGCGTTCGAGGACAAGGCCGATCTGCGGTTCGCCATCGACCACATCGCCGCGCACGGGCTGGCCGGAGCGAGCCAGGTCTTCGACCTCGACCAGTTCGTCAAGCTGTACGCGATGGAGTTCTTCCTCAAGCACTGGGACGGCTACACCAGGAACACCAACAACACCTACGTCTACAACGACGTCACCGCCGTCGCGGCGCCGGGCGTGGACGACATCGACTTCAAGATGATCCCGTGGGGCCTCGACCAGACACTGCAGCCCGGGCGGCACTTCAAGATCGACACGAACGGCCTGCTCGCCAAGCTCGTGCGCGACGACGCGGGCCGCCGCGCGCAACTCGTCGAGCGGATCCGCGGCTACCGGGACACCGTTTTCGATCGCAAGACCCAGCAAACGGTGCTGAAGCCGCTGCTCGAACAGATGGGCGCCTTGCTGACCGGCCTCGGAGCGCCCGACATGCCGGCGCAGGTCACCGCGGTACGAAAGCAGCTCCGGCTCGCGGTGTCCGCCGGCTACCTCTTCGGCGGCCTGCCGGGCACCGAGGGCGCCTACGTTCGCGACGACGTCACCAACGACTGCATGCACGCCAGCACCACCGAAACCATCCCCGCGGCTGCCCCCGGCCCGGCGAACTCCGAGGTCATCCACCGGCCACGGCCCGGCAACGTCGACGACACGGATCTGTGGTGCTTCGGCGACCTCGGCCCGGGAAAGTCGGTCGGCAACAAGGCCTCCGGCAAGTTCCTCCACGCGAGCACGACGACTTCGAGTCAGGGCCACGAACTGCTGTGCACGTCCGAGGCGGACAACACCGACCACGCCGACGAGTTCGCGGTCACCCCGGCCGATCCCGTCAACCCGCCCGACGACAACTTCACCTTCAGCGGATACTTCACGCTGACGAGCAGCCGAACCACGCTGGGCGCGGCTTTCGGTGCCGACACCACACCGGGCGGAAGACCCCGGGTCCATCAGGATCCCGCGCCGTCGAAGTTGTACTTCTCCTGATCACAAAACCGCATAACCGCCGGAGTCGTCGACGACGAGGATCTTGTGCTCACCGCCGATCGAGAACGTCGTGACGCCCTCCGGCTTCGCGGTCCGGTGGAAGACGGTGTCGAGAACCTGGACGCTGTCGCTCCCCCGGGTCCACCTGCCGAGCCGGAACGGCTCGTCGTCCCGGCTGGTCGAACGACCGAGCAGAAGGAGGAAGTCCCCGGTTCGCGCATCGTGGGAAATATCGCGGATCCCCACCGCCGTGGCCGATCGAGGCACCCGGACGTGCACCATTGCGGGAGAACCCAGCGACGCCGTCGTCCAGCCGGCGCCACCGGCGTCATCGGCGTGGATGGGGACCTGAACCACCGAGACCCGTCCGGGGCCGGCCGGTCCGCGCAGACCGAACACGAGCGCGTTCGCACGTGGGTCCCAGGCGAGACCCTCGACGTTCAGCCCGCCGTCGTCCGGCGCCTGCAGACCGGCTTCGGCGAGCGTGGGCTCGTTCGCGAGCAACCAGGCGCGGAATCCGTCCATCGCCTCGGCGTGCAGGTCACCCTCAGGACGATAGCGAACACGCACCAGACCGTCGTCGATCCGGCCTTTTCCCGATCGGCAGAGGGAGGAGGAGACGACGAGAAAAGTCTCTCCGTTCACGTCGACCCGGGTCAAGCCTTCGGGATCCCGCAACGCTCCCTCGCCCAAGCCGGTCAGCCGGCGCCGGTGAATCCGCTCGACCACTTCGACGTTCGCATCAAACGTCATCTCGAACAAAGCGGTGGGGTCTTTGTTGTCGATGAAGACGAATCGCCGCGAGCCGACTGCCACCACCCCGGACGCGTTGAAGGGCACTTTGCCGTTCTTTTCGGGGAACGGAGTCGGCTTGACCACGCAGGGAGTGTATTCCTCGTTTCCGGTGTGCGTGCCGGCCGGCACGACTTCCTCGCCGCGCACTTGCGACCACCAGGTGAAGTTCGGACGTCGCTGTAACTCCCGGCACACGTGCGACGACTGACGCCCCGTGCTGTTCCCGGCGCGTCGGCGAGTGGATCGGATGAACGGATGACAGAAATGGCCCGTCCGGAGGACGTCGGTCGCGAAGGGCGGACACGACCGCCCCGGATCGCGATCGACTTCGCAGACCTGGCACGGGAAGTCGTCGCCGAGGTAGCTCCCCAGCAGTTGCCCTACCTCGCGCTGGTGACCGCCGAGTGGACGAAGGGGAAGGACCCCCGCAAGCCCTCGGCCGGCTGGTCCGGCGGCGAGGTCCGCTTCGGCGGACAAGGCTTTTCGGCGCTCGGCGACGTCATCCTCCCGTTGCTGACCGGGACCGCCGCGCAGGTGCTGGGCGCGGCGGGGTTCGCCGGCCTGCAGCGCCGGCGGTGGTGGCGCCGGCGCCCGCGGCCGGCCCAGCTCGTCCTGGACGTCGACCGGATCGGCGAGATCCGCGACGCGTGCCTCGAACACGGCGTGACACTCGGCCTGAACACGGCCGAGGCCACGCTGCTGAGCGACGCCGTGCTCGGTGTCCTGCGCCGGGCGGCGGACGGCGGACGCGGGTGAGCGCCCTCGTCCTGCCGGCCCCGGACGAGGCCGGGCACCGCCTGCGCGCCGTGCCTGCCCCGTCCCGCCTGTGGTGGGTCTACGTCCTGGTCACGCTCGCGCTGGCCGCCACCGGCGCGGGCGCTGCCGAGGCCCTGTTCGTCACGCACGACTTCGGCGACTACACCGCGGCGCAGACGTGCCTGGAGGACAACGGGATTTCGGTGTCGGCCGCGAGGCCGCCGGTTTCGGCCGGCCCGATCTACGACGCCTGCACACGCGACTACGACCGGCGGCTCGCGTTCAGCAGCCTCGGCGGAGCCGCCGTGCTGCCCGTCGCCGCATGGCTGCTGATGGTCTCCGGTGGCCTGGGCACCCGACGGCGGCTGCGATCGCGGCGGCTCGCCGTCGTGCCGCCGGTCGACCTGGACCGGCTGACCGCGCGCTTCACGACGTTGTGCGGCAGCCAGGGCTTGACCGGACGCCGACGGCCGCGGCTGGTGCTGGCCCCGCCCGCGACGGCCGTCACGGACGCGTTCACCACCGGCCTTCCGGGCGGCCGGCCGTGGGTCGTCGTGCCGCTGGCCTACGCCTACGCCGATCAGGCCGCGTTCGACGCCGTCGCGCTCCACGAACTGGGCCACGTCCGCAGCCGGGACGTGCTGTGGGCTTCGGCCGTCTGGTGGGCCGGCTGGCTGACCCTGCCCGCGCTGGTCCTGGCGCTGCTCCCGATCCTGGGCCTGCCCGCGGAGATGTGGGACTTCTACGGCGGATCACTGATCATCGCCGCAGTCACCGCCGTCTCGCTGCTCGTCGTCCGCGCCGCGCTGCTGCGCCGGCGCGAACTCGCCGCCGACCGGCACGCGGCGGACGTGCTGAGCGATCCGGCCGCCACGGCCGTCGCCCTCGGCACCGGTGCCCGCCCGGTTTCGTGGGCGAGCCGGGTGTTCGCCACGCACCCGCCGGCGTCGGACCGGCTCAAGCCCGACGGGCGCGACGGGCGGTGGGAGGGCGGTTTCGTCTTCACCGCCGCCGCCGGCATCGTGGCGATGCTGACCTACCACGGCGTGTACGCCGTGCTCGCCAACCTGCTCGGCTTCGTCGACTCGGACCCGCGGCTGTCCGCCGACGTGGCGCTGGCCGTGGCGGCGCTGCTCTGGACCTCGGTCGTGCTTCCCGCGTGGACCCGCCGGGCGGCGCTGCCCGAGCTCGGCTGGGCGGGCTCCCGGGCCGGCGCGGTGCTCGGGCTGGTCGCCGGATTCTGCCTGCAGGCGCCGGGTGCGAGCGCGGCGATCACCGACTTCTTCGCGCCGCAACGGCCGGTGCTGGTCCTCGCCATGACGCTGGCCGTGTTCGCGGTCAGCGTGCTGGCCTCCGCGGTCGCGACTCGCCTCGCCGTACCCGAGGACAGCGCCCCGCGCCGGCGGCTGAGCAGGTTCGGCGCCTCCCTCGCCGTGGTGGTCGCCACGACCGCGGCCGTCAGCGGGACGGCGTCTTCGGTGACGACCTATCTCCTCTTCCCCGATCCGGCGACGGCTCGCGGTTACGTCGCGGGGCTCGGAAGCGATCGTGCGTGGCAGTACGCCCCGGCGCTGATCCTGGCCGGGCTCGCGCTCCTCACCCTGCGGCAGCGGTGGCGCCGGCCCCGGCCGGTGGTCGTGGCGGTGATCGTGGTGACGGCGGTGGCCGGCGGAGCCGCCGCGGCGCTGTCCTGGCTCCTGCGCGTGCAGGACGGCCAAGCCGACGGGGTCCGGTACCTCCTGGCCTACCAGCGGTGGTGGATCTGCGCGTTCGCCGGCCTGGTCGCATCCGTGGCCGTCGTGCTCGCGAACCGGCGTCGCGGCGCGACCCTGGCCGGGGTGCCGGCGGCGCTGGTGAGCGGGCTGCTGGCCACCACCGGCGCCGGTGCGCTCCAGTACACGACCGTCCGGGTCGCCGGGTACGCCAAGGAGTCGACGCTCTTCGAGCAGTCCGTGCAGCTGCCCGGCTGGCTCCTGCTGGTCACCCTGATCGGCACGCTCCCGCTGACCTCGCTGCTCGTGTTCGCCTGGGCTCGCCGGACACCCCGGCGCGGAACGGCGCCGTGGGCCGTGAGCGCCGGGGCCGCCACCGTCCTGCTCGCCGCACTCCTGGTCGACGGGAGACTCACGGCGGTGACCGTCGCGGAGCAGGACTACGAAGCCGGCCAGGCCGTCCTCGCCCTGGCCGCACCGCCGCCGGCTCCGGTCGCACCGGCGACCGCGGCGGACCACGGCCGCCCGCTGGACGAACCGGCCGCCACGTCGGCGCTCCCCCGGCTGAAGGCCGTTCTCCCGCCCGACGCGGAGCTCGAGGACAACACGCCTTCGACGTCACCGACGCTGACCCCACCGGCGTGCGACGCCGCGGCCAAGAAGCTCAGCACCACCGAGAAGGCCCTGCCCCGGACCGCCGACGTCGAGCGCACCTACAAGTTCGCGGCGGCCGGCACGGTCGGCGGCGGGCACGTGACGGCGTCGGTCACCTCCTACACCGGCGTCGAGGACCTGTTCTCCGAGACGGACGACGAACTGCGCGCGTGCGGGCATTACCGCACCCCGCAGGAGAACTACGACGGCGGGCACCTGGACGGCGTCATCACGGCGGGACCGGTACCCCCGCTGCCCTACCCCGCTCGCAAGCGCGAATACGCACTGACCGGGCGGTTCCACGGGAAGCCCGCGACCGTCGTCATCCGGGACTGCGTCGTCCACATCGGACACAACGTCCTCGGCGTCCAGGTCTTCGGGGGCTACCTCCGGAATCCGTCGCAGGCCGAACTGGAGCGCTTCGACCGGCTCCTGACGGGCCTGGTGACCGAACTCGCCGGAGCGCTCTGAGCACGAGCGGCGCAACCTCGGGACGGCCCCCTCGCCCGGCGAGACTCCCCTGTGAGTCTGTCAGCCGTGCGACGCGCCCGCTTCCGGTTTGCCGGCGAGGAAGTCCTCCAGGATCTCGGTGAACCGTGCCGGCTGCTCCTCGGCGACGTAGTGCCCGCAGTCGTCGAGGACCACCCCGGTGACGTCGTCGGCCGCCAGCCGCATCGTCTCGGCGGCCAGCGTGCCGCTGTACTGCGCGCCGCCGATGGCGAGCACCGGCAGCGTCAGCCGGGTCTTCTTGCGCTGCTCGTTCTGCGCGATCGTCTCGTCCAGTGCCCGGTAGTACGCGAAGCTCGCCCGCAGCCCGCGAGGATCCGAGACGATCGCGTCGACGTAGACGTCGACCGCGTAGGCGGGGATCGCGGCCGGGGTGGCGCCCTTGGTGGCGAACTGGTGGCCGAAGAAGAGCGGCTCCCGCCCCCGGACCAGCTCCTCGTTGAGGCCGGTGAGCCGGTTGAAGCCGAAGTGCCAGAGCCGCTGGTTGACCGCGGCCGTGCTGAAGACCGACGGGGTCGGCGTGAGACCGGGGATGATCGCGTCGACGACGGAGAGCCGGCCCACCCGCTCGGGGTGATCGGCGGCGAGGGCGTAGCCGGTCCACATGCCGATGTCGTGTCCGACCACGTCGAACCGGTCGTGCCCGAGCGCGGCCATCAGCGCGACCAGATCGGCGGCCAGCGTGCCGGCGTCGTACCCGTCGCCGGGTTTGTCGGACAGCCCGGCGCCGCGCGAGTCGACGGCGACGACGGTGTGCGCACGGGCGAGCGCGGGCATCACCTCACGCCAGGCGTACCAGGTCTGCGGCCAGCCGCCGACCAGCAGCAGCGGCGGGCCGTCCCCGCCGGTGACCGCGTGCAGCCGCAGCCCGTCCAGCTCCACGAGCCGGCTGGTGAAGACGTCGGTGAACCCTTCGGGCAGCCGCAGCGAGCTCAAGTGTGTCGTGCCGGCGGCCGGGCTCATCTTGGAACGATCGGTGCAACTTGTCATGCCGGCCACCATACGCATCTTGAAACGATCGGTGCAAGATGTGTAGGCTGCCGGACATGGCGGGCCGCAAGCAATTCGACGTGGACGAGGCGTTGCGCCGCGCGATGCACGTTTTCTGGCGCTGGGGCTATTCGGAGGCCTCGATCGACCGCCTGACCGAAGGCACGGGCCTGGGCCGCAGCTCGCTGTACAGCACGTTCGGCGACAAGAGCACCCTCTTCCGGGAGGCCCTCCAGCGGTACGCGCAGACCTACCACCCGCTGTACGACCGGGCGCTGTCCGGCCCCCACCCGAGCCCGAGCGCCGTCGTGGCCGCCTACCTGCGGGTCACCCTGAACCGCATCGCCGACCCGGCGGTCCCGGACGGCTGCCTGCTCACGATGTCGGCAGCGCAGTTCCCGGCCCTCGACGCGGAGGGCCAGGCCATGGTCCGCGCCATGATCGACGGCCTGCGGGCGATGCTGGAGCAGGCGTTGCTGGCGGCGGGAGCCGACGAGCAGGAGGCGGCGGAGCTGGCGTTGTGCGCGCTGGCGACGAACAAATCCCTGGCGGTGCTGAGCCGCGCCGGCTTCTCGAACGACGACCTGGCAACGGTTGCCGCAGGCGCCGCTCGCATCCCCGGGAGCCCACACCCGCTCCCTTGAGCAACACGACCGACGCCCTCCCCCGCACCCGGCGACGCTCACCCCGAGCAGCATCACGCGGATGACCGCCAGTCGCGGGAACTGCGCTTGGTTGTCCACCGTCGCCGACGGCGGCGCACCCCGGTGGCTGACTCGGCCGGAGTGGTCGCCGCCGTCGGCGACGGTGTCGCCATTTCCGCGTCGGCGACCGCGTCACCTCGCACTTCTACGTTTCCTCCTACGCGAGAGCCGCGCTGCCGGTGATCGCCCTGGCTCCGCCGTCGACCGTGCCGGAGAGAGCGAGCTCGTCGCCCTCGCGGCGGCCGTGGGTCAGGACGGTCGCGCCCGAGAACACCGGACTGGAGAGGCGGTAGTCGAACGAGGCCACCGGCCGGTCGGTGTGGCGGCGGGGGATCTCCAGCAGCAGCAAGGCGAGCAGCGGGCCGTGCACGACCAGGCCGGGATAGCCCTCGACCTCGGTGACGTAAGGCTGGTCGTAGTGGATCCGGTGGGTGTTGTAGGTCAGCGCGCTGAACCGGAACAACTGCCGCGGCCCGGTCGGGGTGCTGATCTTCCAGTCGTGGGGCGGCTCGCCGGCGGGTACCGGCGTCGCCAGCTGCCGCTGCTGCCCGGCGGGCTGGGAGCGGTAGACGACGTCCTGGTGCTCGGTGAGCAGGAGCTCGTCGCCGCGCCGGTATTCGTGCCGGACGGTCACGAACACCATCTGCCCGCTTCGGCCGTCCTTGACCGCGACCCCGGCCAGTTCACTGCGGCGGTCGATCCGGTCGCCGACGAGGATCGGCGAGTGCACCTGGAGCCGTCCGCCGGCGATCATGCGGCGCCGGTGCGGGATCGGTGGCATGAACCGCCCTTCGGCCGGGTGCCCGTCCTCGCCGAGCGCGGACTGGGCGGTCGGCTCGAGGAAGTGGAACCAGTGCCACAGCGGGGGCAACGGTTCGTGCGGCCGCGCTGCGGGGCCGGGAAGATCGAGCAGCGCGGAAAACGCCGCCGCCGGCCACGGACCGATCACCTCGGAGGTTTCCGCGGGCTCGGGCTGCCACCCCGCGACCGCCGCGGCGAGGTCCGCCGTCGTCGTCACCGCAGGCCCCCACGGGAGACGAGCTGCCGGACGATGACGTTCTGCTGGATCTCGTTGGTGCCTTCGCCGACGATCATCAGCGGGGCGTCGCGGAAGTAGCGTTCGACGTCGAATTCGGTGGAGTAGCCGTACCCGCCGTGGACGCGGATCGCGTCCAGCGCGACCTCCATCGCGGTTTCGGAGCAGAACAGCTTCGCCATCCCGGCTTCCAGGTCGGCGCGCTCGCCGGCGTCGTACCGGCGGGCCGCGTGCAGGAGCAGCTGGCGCGCGGCGGTCAGTTTGGTGGCCATCGTGGCGAGGTGGTTGCCGACGGACTGGTGCTTCCAGATCGGCTCGCCGAACGACTCGCGTTCCTGCGCGTAGCGCAGGGCGTCGTCGAACGCGGCCCGGGCGACCCCGGTGGCGCGGGCGGCGACCTGGATGCGGCCGACCTCCAGTCCGCGCATCATCTGCGCGAACCCCTGGCCTTCGGTTTCGCCCAGCAGCGCGGTTTCGGGCACGTGGCAGTCGTCGAAGGTGATCTCGCAGCTTTCGACGCCCTTGTAGCCGAGCTTGGGCAGGTCCTTGGAGACGGTGAAGCCGGGGACCTTCTCCACCAGCAGGATGCTGATGCCCTTGTGGGTGGGCTCGGCCTGCGGATCGGTCTTGCACAGCAGGGCGACGAGGCCGGAGCGGCGGGCGTTGCTGATCCAGGTCTTGGTGCCGTTGATGACGTACTCGCCGTTGTCCTTGCGCGCGGTGGTGCGCAGGGCCTGCAGGTCCGAGCCGCCCCCGGGTTCGGTCAGGGCCATGGTCGCGCGGAGCTCGCCGGTGGCCATGCGCGGCAGGTAGCGCTGCTTCTGGTCCTCGGTACCGTAAGTGAGGATCAGCTTCGCCACGACGGTGTGGCCGCCCATGGCGCCGGCGAGGCTCATCCACCCGCGGGCCAGCTCTTCGGTGACCATCGCGTAGCACTGGGTGGAGACCTGCAGGTCGCCGTAGGGTTCGGGGATGGCCAGCCCGTAGACGCCGAGCTGCTTCATCTGCTCGATGAGCTGCTCGGGGTAGGTGTCGGCGTGTTCGAGCTCGCGCGCGGTGGGGCGCACGTCACGGTCGACGAAGTCGCGGACGGTGTCCACGATGGCCTGCTCGACGTCATCCAGCTGGTCCATGGCTTTCTCCTCTGGCTTTCTCCTCAGTGGTGGGTTTCGAGCCGCCGGCGGGCGCGGTCGACGACGGGCTTGTCGCCCCCGACCTCACCCTGCGCACGGAACCCGCGCACCAGGAAGCCTTCGTCCACCAGGAAAACACCCGGACGGTGGGCCAGCGGAACCCCGGTCGAGGTCACGGTCGGTGCCCCGTTCGCCTGGGCCGCCGAGCAGCAGCGTCCACCGTACGTCGAGTTCGCCGTTTCGCTGACCTGAACCCACCCGCGAGCCACCCAGGCCGATGGCGATGCCCTCGTCGGGACACTCACCCGTCTCGGCGTCCGCCCTCGATGCCACTTCCACGGACCTTGGCGTTGCTGACCGCGCCGACGAGATGAGGAACCTCGAACCGCACGTAGCGCCCGGTTCCAGCGGCCGCGTTGAGCCGCTCGGGTTCGGCACCACCGCCCCAGCGGCCGGTCGAGACGCGGGCTTCGAGCGCGTGTAACGCGGCGATCGTCTCCGCGGGCTGGAACGCGCAGTGCCCGGTGCCCTGGACGAACGCCTGCCGCAGCAGGTGCCCGGTCCCCGCCGCGGCCACCCGCCGCGCGTACCAGTTCTCCTGTTCCACGGGCACAAGCTGGTCCGCGACGGTGTGGATGGCCAGCTCGGGCACCCGCAGGCGTCCGGTCGGCACGGACGTCCGGGCGAGCGCGGCCACGGCACCCGGGTCGGCCGTGATGTCCGCGTCACGGCTCAGCTTCGCCAGGTCGGCATCGAGGTTCAACCCCGCACGCCGGTAGAGCGTCCGAACCTGCTGGGCGTGGCTGCTGCCGCCGAACAGCGCCCGGTAGTCGGTGCCGCGGGTCGCCGCGCTGTTCCCGCCCGCGGCGAGCTCGATCTGGTAGCGGCCCGTCATGACGAAGCCGAGCACGAACCCGGCCAGCGTTCGTTCTTGCTGTGCCTCTTGGGTTTCGTAGTCCCGGGGCGCGGGCGGCGCGGCGCCGGTGTACCAGGTGGGCACGTTCATCAACGCGGCGGCGAGCGCGATCCGGGCCCGGCCGGCCGGGGTGGCCTGGGCGTCGCTCGTGACCTCCGACAGGGTCGCGGCCGCGGCGGCGGCCTCGTCCTGGCTGCCGTAGCGGACCAGCTTGATCGCCTGCTCGGGAGCGAGCAGGTGCGACAGGGCGTACTCGCCGTGGAGCTGGTAGTCGTCGAGGTTGAGCGCACCCGCGACCAGCCCGCAGGTCGTCAGCGCGCCGTCGATCCGGCGGTGGGGGTCCTCCGCCTCCCGGGCGCTGACCAGTCCGCCCATCGACGTCCCCCACGCGATGGTGCGCTCCGCCGCGCCGATTTTCGCCTCGAGCGCGGCCAGCGCGCCGAACTGGTCGCCGACCGCGGACTCCAGCGCCCACCACGACGGCCCCGAGTAGGACGAGCCGACGAGGGCGTAGCCGCCGGCCAGGAGTGCCGTCGCGGTCGCCGCGTCCGGCGCGTCCTGCGCGACGAGCGGCCCGAAACCGTGGCTGTAGAGGATGATCGTGCCGTTCCACGACTCCGGTACGTCCGCCACCCAGGTCGCGCCGCCGGGCAGCTGTCCGGTGTGGTGCCCGGCTTCGGTGGCGTCCGCGGCCGGCGCCAGGCCCACCACCAGGAGCGTCGTGATCGTCAAGGAGACCAAACCGGAACGCCACTTCATCGTTCGGCCCCCACCGCTCCCGCCTCGGCCGGATCGGCCAGGTCGACCCGGTTGCTTTCGCGCAGTACCAGCACGCACAGCACCGTGACGAGGCAGCAGGCCGCGATCACCGCGGAGATCACGCCGGTGCCCGTGCCGGCCAGAGCCGCGAACACCACGGGCGCGATGCCCGCGCCGAGCCCGGCGATCTGGTAGCCGAGCGACGCGCCGGTGTAGCGGGTGCGGGTGGAGAACAGCTCCGTGCACAGGGCGGCCAGCGGCCCGTACATCGCCGGGTGCGCGACCGATTGGCCGAGCACGACCGCGAGGGTCAGCAGAACCGCCGAGCCGCTGTCGATCAGGGGGAAGAGCAGGAACCCGACGATGCCGGTGGCCACCGCCCCGGCGATGACGACCGGGCGGCGTCCGACGCGGTCGGACAGCGCCGAGTAGCCGACGATGGCGAACACCGCGCCGACCGAGGACACCGTGATCGCGTTGAGCACGGTCTGGCGCGAGAATCCCGCGTGGACGGCGTAGGCAAGCACGTATGTGGTGAGCGTGCCTTGGGCGACGAAGGCACCGAAGCCCACGCCGATCGCCAGCAGCAGGTTCTTCGGGTGGCGGCGCAACACCTCGAGCAGCGGGGTGCCTGCCCGCCTGGAGGAGGCGGCGAAGACCGGGGTCTCGTCCACCTTCAGCCGGACGAACAGGCCGATGGCCAGCAGGACGACGCTGAGCAGGAACGGCACGCGCCAGCCCCACGCGAGGAACTGCGCGTCGGTGGTCACCGCGCCCATGAGGGTGAGCAGCAGGGTGGAGACCACCATCCCGCTGGGCGCGCCGGCGTTGGTGAAGCCGGCCCACAGCCCGCGGCGGCTGGTCGCGTGCTCGGCCGACATCAGCACCGCGCCACCCCACTCGCCGCCGACGGCGATGCCCTGCAGCACGCGCAGCACGATCAGCAGCACCGGCGCCCACACGCCGATCTGCGCGTAGGTGGGCAGGACGCCGATCAGCGTGCTGGCGACGCCCATCATCGTCATCGTGATCACGAGCATCCGCTTGCGCCCCAGCAGATCACCGAAGTGCCCGAAGACGATCCCCCCGATCGGGCGCGCCAGGTAGCCGGTGGTGAAGGTGCCCAGGCTGGCGATCGTGCCGATCGCCGGATCCAGGTTCGAGAAGAAGACCTTGTTGAACACCACCGCCGAGGCGGTGGCGTAGAGCAGGAAGTCGTAGTACTCGATCACGCTGCCGAAGTAGCTGGAGAACACCGCGCGGCGCAGCTGCGCGCGCGACCGGAGGTTTTCTGCCATCGCGTGTCCTGCCTCGTCGCCGACCCGCGTGACCCGCGTCACGCCGCGACGAACGTTAAGCACTTCGGTAACTACCGTCAATACTCTGCCCAACATCAAGCCGGGCTTATGCTCACGAAGTGACCGACCTGGCCATCCCCGCCGCCGCCGAAGAGCTCGGCGCCGACGCACCGCGTCCCCAGACGCTGCTGCTCACCTTCTTCGGCGGCCACATCCTCGACCGCGGGATCCACGTCGCCACCTCGAGCGTGCTCGACGTGCTGGAGCGTGCCGGGATCTCCGAGCACGCCACCCGCTCCACGCTCAGCCGCATGGCCCGGCGCGGCCTGCTGCACCGGGTGCGCCGCGGCCGGCACGTCTACGTCGGGCTGACCGACCGGTCGCGGGCGATCCTGCACGACGGCGAGCAGCGCATCTGGCGGGCCGGGGCGGTCAACCGGCAGTGGGACGGCACCTGGACCCTGCTCGGGTTCTCGATGCCCGAGTCCTGGCAGCGCCAGCGGCACGCCCTGCGCTCACGCCTGCTCTGGGCGGGGTTCGGCAGCTTGCAGGGCGGGTTGTGGATCGCACCGGGGCACGTCGACACGGTCCCGCTGCTCGACGGCCTCGACGCCCACGGCCACGTGCGGGTGTTCCAGGCCCGCACGCTGCCGCCCACCGAGGTCGCCGAGATCGTCCGGGAAGCCTGGGACACCGACCGGCTGGCCGAGCACTACCGGGCCTTCCTGTCCCGCTGGCAGGACCCGGAAGCCCAGGCGCCGGACAGCCTCGCCCGCGACCTGCTCCTGGAGTCCGACTGGCTGCAGACCATCCGCGCCGACCCGCGCCTGCCCCGCGAGCACCTGCCCGGCGACTGGCCGGCCGAATCCGCGCAGGAGCTGTTCTACGCTCTGAGCGCCGAGCTGAAGCCCGCCGCTCGCGCCATCGCGGCCGGCCTCCTCGACACGATCACCGACAAACAGGCCGACGAGCACTGACCCCGCCAAGGTTGGCCGACGGACCGCCTGTCCATCCATGTGACGCAGAGTCCTGAGTAGACGCATTGGTCGACCGCCGCCGGGGAACGGTACACCGCGTTCGGCGGGACGTCAGTTGTCCGCTGCTGCAGGTTCGCCGGACTGCAGTGGTGCGCGGTTCATGGTCCGCATGGCGGGCAACAAGACCGGCGCAGTGGTGGCGGCCAGGAAGATCACCGCGAAGGCGAGAAGAGTGGTGCGCAGGCCGGTGGCTTCGATGAGACTGCCCGCCAGGAGCGGGCCGACGGGAGTGCCGATCCAGGCGCCGGCCTTGAGGGCACCGAGTGTGCGGGCGCGCAGCTGAGGCGGGATGCGTTCGTAGAGCACGGCGTTGAGGATCGGATTGAGTCCTCCGGTGCCGAGCCCGGCGATGAACGCGACGATCAGCGCGAGTGGCAGCGTGTGGGTCAGGGCGAGGACGAGGGACAGCGGGGCACCGGCGATGAGTACCCCGATCGTGAACACAACCCGTCTGGGAAGTCTCGGCCCCAGCCAGGCGGCGACGAGTGCGCCGATGATGGCGCCGGCACCGAGCGCGCCGGCGATCAGGCCGAGTGCCTGGGGCCGGTGCAGGTGATCGCGGACCCAGACCGGTATGAGGACGGCGTTGATGCCCTGGTCGAGCAGGTTGGTCACCGCGATCATGGCGGCGAGCGCGAGCAGCAACCGGCTGGTGCGGATGAACCGCACACCCTCGTTGAGGTCTGCCAGGTACTGCCGTGTGCTCAGTCGCCGTTGCAGCTGTTGCGGCTGAGCGGCTACGGGGACGAGCAGGGCGACGAGTGCCGCGGCGAGCGCGAAGCTGATGCCGTCGACGAGCACGACCGTCGGTGCGCCGAGGACGGTGACCAGGATCCCGGCCGCCGAGGCGCCCACGAACAGGCCGGTCTGGCTCACGCTGCCGTGCAGCCCGGCGGCACGTTCCAGGGGTACTGCCCCGAGACCCGCGGTGCCGGGCACCAGGACCTGCCCCGCGCAGTCGGCGAGGCCCCGGACCGCCCCGGCGGCGGCCACCAAGCCGGCGAGCGCACCCAAAGGGAGAAGGTCGATGGCGTAAAGCGCCGGAATGGCGCAGATCGCGACGGCTGCCGCGGCGTTGCCCAGCACGTAGATCCGCCGGGCGCCGACTCGATCGACCAGCGGTCCGCCGAGCGCCTGCATCGCAACATACGGTGCCATCTCGGCGAAGGCGATCATGCCGGTGCGGGTGGCACTGCCGGTCGAGGTGAGCACCAGCCACGGGATCGCCAACGCCGACATCGACGTGCCCAGCACCGAGATGAGCTGAGCGGCCAACAGGCCGGTCAACGGCCGCCGCGACAGGCTCTCCGCCATGACCTCGCGACGATGAAACTCCGGATCCATCAGATCCCCCCTGGCTACGGACGTCGACTTTACTGAAGGGCGAGAGAAGCCGGTTCGGGCCGGCCTTCACCAATGCCCGACCTCTTCGAACGCGTGCAGCAAGTCGTCGACGCCCTTTTCGCGAACGCCCTCATCCGGCCCGCGACAGCCAACCGACGATCGCCGGCCGTGAACGGACCCAGGTCCTCACAACGAAGGGGCGAGGGCCTGGCAAAGGGAGGTGGGGAACTTCGGCTCGACGGCCAGGATTTCGCCGCAGCCGCCGCCGTTCGCCGAGGCGAAACTCGCCCACCCGTTACCCGCCCAGCGGTAGGCGACCCGATTCGCGGCCTGGCCGGCGTGCCGCTGCAGGTCGTGGATCAGCCAGTTCTGGTCGCACGCCCGCGTGGTGCCCGGGTACTCGGCCTCCGCGCTGAACTCCGCCTGCGCGACCCACGCCGGGTCGCAGTGGTCCGCGGGCGGTTCGCAACCGAGGATCTTGTCGCACTTCTTCCAGCCGCCGGCCACCAGCCCCCAGGCGTCCCCGACGTTGACGATCACCGGACGCTTCCCGATCGGTGCCGCCGTCTTCATCGGGAAATCGGCCGAGACCTGTTTGCAGTCCGGATCGTCCTTGGGCCGGAACAGGACATCGGCGTCGATCCTGTTGGCGGTCTCTTCGACCTGGATGTGCGGTCCGACGGCACAACCGGGCAGGTCGACGTGCAGTACCGCACTGTGGTCGTCCGGGCCCGGCCGGACGTCGGTGACCCACGCCGACATGTCCGCCGGAGGAGCCGGCACGGGCGGCGAGTCCGGAGTGGTGGCCGGCGGCGTGGTGTCCGGGGTGGTCACCGGCGTGGTTTCCGGGGTGGCGGCGCTGCGGTAGGGGATGTTCAGCGCCAACAGCAGCCAGAACCCGAGCCCACCGACGGCGAGCAACCCGAAGGTCCAGAGGACGGGCCTAACGAATCTCGACATCGAACGACGTTCTCCCACCATCGGCTGTACCGCCATCGTCGAACTCGCACGCTGGTGGGTCAACCCATTCGGCTATTGCTGAAACCGGACGCCGACGCCGGTATCAATCACGCTTCCCCGTGCGAATTCGGCCTGACAGCACCGAGCTCGAGACCGAACGGACGTGCCCCGGCCGGATCTCTGCTCCTCGGATCGCGGTCGCGTCGCGAGGTGCTACCGGCCCGGCACCCGCGTGCCGGCCGCACTGCAACCCGGCAGCTCAAGCGGAAGACGGCCAAGGTCACCGCGGCCATCGAGCTGTAAGTGCCAGCGGCCGGACTTGCGACCCGGTCATCAGGGCTGGCCCTGATGACCGGGTCGCTTCCGCGGACCACGCTGATGCCCATGGTTCACCGGGTCGAAGGAGCGCGACGATGTCCCCTGGCTACCTGACCGGTGCCGACTTCCGGTTCCTCGGGCAACCCATGCGGCCCGGCCAAGGGGTCAACCCCGTGCTGGCCGAAGTGCTGACCGCGGTCGAGGCCGATCTGGCCGGCAGCGACAGCTCGCTGACCGAATCGATCGTCGGCTGGCGCTCCAGGAACGGCCTTCACGCCTCCGGCTCCGCCGTGGACCTCAACGTCACCCAGATCCCCTACATCGTCACGCGCACCGGATCGACGCTCGGCGGGGAAGCCGCCGCCGAAGGGCAGCAGGCGATGCGACAACGCGCTGTCGAGGTGTACGACCGCGCGGTCGCGTTCTTCATCGGGACCGGGCAACGGGCCGACGTGAGCATCCGGGTGCACGACAGCATCGAGGTCACCTACGACCGGTTCCGGCTGGTGTCCGACGCACTCGTGTTCTACCTGTCGTGGGCGGTGTCGGCCGTACCGGTCGAGGTGAACCGGCCCCCGATACCCGGCGTCGAAACCCTGGGCGACTTCGACCCGGCGTTCGACCGGATCGATCCCGCCCGCGAACTGGCGCGGCCCCGTGACGAGGCGATCGCGGGGATCGCCGCTCTGTTCGCCGACCCGGACTGGGCGGCGCTGCACTCCGGCCTGCCGACACCGGAGGCACAGTACTTCCAGATGCTGTGCGACTACGAACTCGTCCGCATCCCGATGCTGTACGGCAACCCCGCGAACCCGGTCACCAAAACCCGCAACCCCGCTCACGGTTTCCTGCAGCTCAGCCGCGAACTGGTCTGCTCGATGATCAACACCGGCAACCGGGTGCTGGGAAAACGCGGCAAGATGCGCTGGGGAGCGAGCGACTTCGAGGCCCACCAAAGCGGCGACGTGATGCACTTCGACCTCGGCACGCACGCCGGCTTCGCCCCGGAGTGACCACAATGGACGCGAAATTCCTCCTGATCCGCGGAACCGACCACGTGGTGCTCGGAGTGTCGTGGCGCGGCCTCGACCTCGTCGACGGCCCCGCGCTCGAAGCCGGCCCGGACGCCGAGCTCACCTTGACGTTCCCACCCCAGCACATCGCCGAGCAGGTCGTCGACGACGCTCCACCGCCCTGGTACGGGTTCTACGACCACCTCGGCGCCCGCCTGGCCGACCCGAGCCAGGTGACCGTCGAGATCACGCGTTCCGCCCTGATCCCCCTGACCGCGGAAGGGATCCTGGAGGCGGTGCGCGGCGCGAAGGTCGCGTCCGCCGAGACCAGGATCGAGATGCCGTGGCGGCTGGTCCTGAGCCCCGAAGCGGGAGCCGGACGGGTCACCTGCGAGCACGACTCTTCCGCGCCGGGCGATCGAGCCGGGATGTGGCGGACCTCGTTGGAGGGCGACGTGGTGGTGCTGCGATCGCTCGACCAGGCTGCCGCCGAGAGCCCTGACCCGAACTTCCGGCCGTCGCTGGCGCAGTACCAGCGCAGCCAGATCCACCGATACGCATCCGCGACGCCCGCGCGGTGCCACCAGCTCGAGCTGAGCAGCCTCGGCGGCTCGTTGTCGGTCAACTCGACGTGGCCGGCATTGGGCTGGGAACACCTGGTCCACCTCGGACGAGACGTGCGGGTGCGGACCGTGTCGTCCTGCTACCTCTATCCCTTCGGACATCGGGTCGACTACCTCGAGGTGACCGAACGGGCCTACCTGCCGTGGACACCGTCGATCATGGCGCTCAGGCAGACCCGGACGATCGTGGTCACCGAGCCGGTCCGGAAACGGCCCGCCGACCCGCAGCTCGCACGGCTGTTTCCGTTCTCCGAAGTCGAAATCGTCGAGCGAATCGTGAGCGGCCTGGACCCTGCTGCCACCACGACCATTCCACGGCCGGGCCCAGGGCACGACGCGCTGGCCGCGGACCTCGCCCGGAAGACGGCGGAATTCGCGGCCGCCGAACAAGCCGCCATCGATGCGCTGTACGGGCCCGGCCTCACCGCCGGGGACTTCGCTCCGGCCGGCATCGACGAAGTCCTGCACATCGGCGAAATCGGGCCGGACGGCCCGATCGAGCCCATCGCCCAGGTCCAGGTCTGGCTGGGACTGCGCGACGACATCGGCTATCTGCAGGAACTGCTGGACGGCGCCACGCAGCAGGTGCCGTTGTACTTCTGGCCGACCCGAGCCGGGGGCACCACCCCGTACCTCTTCCACATCCGCTGCTGGGGCGGCCAGGGCGATCTCCACCTGCGGATGCCGCTCATGGTGGTCTTCGACGATCAGTACAGCGAGGACGCGGCACTTCCGGCTTTCCACACGGTGACCTCCACGGAGGCTCTGGTCGCGCTGGAACGGGCGTGGGCGGCGGCGAAGGCCGGAGAGGTCACGCTGCCCGGCGTACCCGTCGACTTGCTGGGCGAAGGTGTCGCGACGGACGCGCACGAAGTGATCCGGCTGAATGTGACGGGCTCCGGTTACCGGTCGTCGTTCGCCCCCGCACTCGGCCCGGTCGCGGCGTCCGCCGCGGACGCCTGGGCAGCGGAGGTCCGGCTACCTGCCGTCCGCGCGTTGCTCGGCGACGACACGAGGACCTTCTTGGCCTACAGTGCCGAGTTCCGTCAGCTCGGCGCCGCGACCGACATCGCGTTGCGGATCGTACCCGGCTCCCCGGGCGTGAAGGTCGATTTCGACGGACGCAGTTCGGACTCCGGTGGTCTCATCGCGCCGCAGCTGGCGGCGGACGCGATCTCCCGCAAGCACGGCTTGGTGCAGAGCGCAGCGGTCGTGGCAGGCGGGTTCGTCCCCAGCCGGGTCATGGGCGCCGATGCGACGTTGCTCGGTGTCCCGCTCACCACGCTGCTCGACGACCGGACCAGCCTGAGCGCTCCGCCGGCCATCACCCAGGCCCTGGTCGACGGCCAACCTCCCCAGGTGCGGCTGGAGTGGCTGGGCGTGCCGCTGAAGACGTCGGCGCCGTTCGTGTCCGCCGGCACCACCCTGAACCTGTCGGTTGTCCACGGGTACGGCGAGACCACCACTACATGCTCGCTGACCGCATTCGAACTGCACCTTCCGGCCACCGGCGAGACGCTGCTCGAGCTCGGCTTCACCTCCCTCGGGTTCACCCGGCGACCGGAACGCGAGCCCGCCCTCGACGTCGGCCGGATCACGGCGAAGTTCACCGGTCTGCTCTCCCTGCTGCAAGAACTGCAGAACAAAGTGCGGCTGGGTGATGCCACACCCCGGGTGACCGTGACCCCGGCGAGCATCGTCGCCGGCTTCAGCCTCCCCGTGCCTTCGGTGGCGTGCGGAGTGTTCGCGTTGCGCAACATCGTTTTCGCCGCCGCGGTCGAGGTGCCGTTCGACGGCCGTCCCGTCGCCATGACACTGGCGTTCGCCAGCCGGGCGAATCCGTTCAACCTCAGCGTGCTGATGTTCGGTGGCGGCGGTTACCTCGAGATGACCGTGGACAGCCGCGGGCTGCAGCGTTTGGAGGCGTCCCTGGAGTTCGGCGCGTCGCTCGCCGTCGACTTCGGCATCGCCTCGGCCGAGGTGCACGCGATGGGCGGCGTCCGGTACCTGATGGACGCCGCCGGGGTGCACCTGACCGGTTTCCTGCGCCTCGGCGGCTCGATGGACCTGCTCGGCCTGATCTCCGTCTCGGTCGAGGTCCGGCTGGAGCTGACCTACGACATCGGCCGCAACCGGATGGTGGGCCGGGCGAGTCTGGTGATCGAGATCGATCTCACGTTCTATTCCGACTCCGTCCAGCTGGACAGCGGCGAATGGGAGTTCATCGGCGGCGGCGATCCCGCACGAAAACCCTCGGCCTTGTTCGCGGCCGCACCGCGAGAGCCCGCTGCCGAGACCTGGCGCCGGTACCGCGCGAAGTTCGCCGGGGTGACCCGATGAGCGAACTGATCTTCATCGCCGTGCCGGGCGCCCGGCCGGGCAAGCTGCGCGTCGTGGTCCTCCCCCGGCTGCAGGAGCCGCCGGCGCACAACGGGATGAGTGACTGGCCGAAGTCGGCCGCCGAGGCGGTGTTCACCGTCGAAGTGCAGCTGCCGACCGGGCAGGTCCGGACCATCCGGCACACCAAGACCGCCACGGGGCAGTCCGACGTCTGGCGATCCGCGTTCGCCGATGCCGCCGTCACCGCCCCGGCCCCGCCGCCGGTCTACGACCCGCCCACGGTCATCCCGACATCGCGCGACGCGGCCAAGGTCGTGACGTCGTTCGCGGCGTCGGCCGAAGCGCTCTCGACACCCGGGGACGAGGCACAGACCGCCGTACAGCAGACGATCCGGACCTGGGACGATCCTGAACCGGTCCCCCCGCCGGCTCCGGTGGACGGCTCAGCGCCACAGCGGACTTCGCCGACGCTGGATTTCCACCGCACGATCGACCACCTGCGTGAACACCCGACGGTCTTGCGGGCGCTGGGACTGATCCTCGAACTCGACCTCGCGGTCGATCCGGCCGACACCGGCTCCTTGCCGCGCTCGGCCCGGCAGAACCCGTGTCTGATCAGGGTGACTTGGCCCCAGCCGCTCGTCGTCCCGGCGATCACGTCACCGTGGACGGCCTACGAGTTCGACGGCGACCTGTTCGTCCCGCACGCCGCCGGTGACATCCGCGACGGGCTGCTGGACCTCGCCGGTGCACCGGCGTCGGCCCCGTCCGGTGCCGGCGGCGAACACGCCTGGGAGTTCGCGACCTTCGACGTGGACGGCGGCGCGGGCAAGCTGCGGGACGCGGCCAGGGCGTCGACCGGGCAAAATGGCGCCGCCACGATGCCGAGCTTGCGGTCGGCCGGGCTGGTGCTGCTGCACCGCGACCGCGCGGCCCACTTCGATCGGCGGGTCCGCAACGCTCGCGCCAACGCCGGCCTGGGCACCCTCGCCGACGGGACCCCGTTGACGGCCGAGGACCTCGTCCTGGGCTACCGGGTGGACGTCAAACCCCACGGCGAAGGCGACTGGTGGTCGCTGTCGCAGCGCACCGGGACCTACCTGCTCGCGGACCAGGTGATCGAACCGGAGGGCGGCGTCGAGGAGGGCCACCTCAAGGCGAACGCAGCCACCATCGACGACACGCGGCCGGGTGCCGCCGGCACCACCCCGCACCTGCGGACCGACGAGGTCGTGGCGCGGTGGAACGGGTGGAGCCTCGTCACGCCGAGGCCGTCCATGGACCGGTCCGGTGATCGGCAGGACCTGCGCCGCGCCCGGTCGCTGCCGTTCACCTTCGACTGGGACCTCCGCCCGCCGGACGGCTCACTGCCGCCCCTGCGCTTCGGCGCGGACTACCGGATACGCGTGCGTGTCGCCGACCTCGGCGGCGGCGGCATCGAAGCCGGCGCCGGGGACAACGACGGCGCGTCGGACCTGATCGGGTACGCACGTTTCGAGCCCGTGCCACCGCCGCGGATGCCGCCCCCTCCCGGGCTCGTCGACGATGACGGCGTCGTCGACTCCTCGCTGCTCGGTCACGGAGGCGCCATCGACGTCTTGGTCGTGCGCAGCGATCCGGCCGGCACGGGGGGCGCCGGCCGGGTGTACCCGGTCGACGACGAACGCGAGCTCCTCCCACCCGCGACCACGTTCGAGATCGCCGAACAGCACGGCACACTGGACGAAGCCGACGACGCGACCTGGGAACGGGCCGCGCGCGCGATGCACCTGACTCCGGACGGTGTTCCCGCCATCGAGTCGGACGAGCCCGTCGAGCCGTTGCCCGACCCCGCCGCCGCAGGGGTTTCGGTGTTCCTCCACGACATCGACGCCCCGGCAGGTGAAGGACAGCTCGCGGACGAAACGTGGGGAGTGTGGCCCACCGCCGAGGTGAAGCGGCTCAAGCTCGTCGCCGGGAACCCGGGAGGGGAACCGGAACTGGCGTTCGACGACGGCGTGGCGGTCGTGACGTTGCCGCCCGCGGGGGAAGCGACCGTCGAGGTGTCGTCGTACGTGAAGCGCGACGACCTGTCCGACTTCGCGATCAAGACCTACCTGCCCTCCGTCGGTGAGGACCTGGCCGTCCGGGGTCGCCATCCCATGCTCACCCCGGCCCGGACCGTCAAGCTCGTGCACGCGGTTCGGCGGCCGCTGCGCGCCCCCGCCGGGGAGATCACCGTGTCGCGGGCCGCGAGCGAGACCGGCGCCGTGGTGGTGCCTCCCCCCGGCGCGGCGCTGCTGGGGATCGATCCCGCGAGCACCGCACAGCTCGACGTCTACGCGACCTGGTCGGAGCTCGTCGACAACCCCGCCAACAGCGAGCCCTCCGAGGAAGACCGCGTCGTGCTCGTCCGATCGGTGGTGATCGGGCGCACCGACACCGGCCTTCCTCAGCTCCGGCACGACTTCGGGGACACCAAACACCGCGTGGTCACGTACCGGGTGACGGCCACGAGCAGGTTCGTCCGGTACTACGACGAGCCGGACGCCCACGCCGGGTTCGTCGCGGAGTCGACACTGCCGCAGCCTGCGGTGCGGAGTACGGCCCGGCCGTCGCCACCCACTGTGCTCAGCGTGCTCCCGGCGTTCTCGTGGGAGGGACGGGACGTCGAGGTGCTCGGCCGCGAACCGGGTTCGCAACTGACGCGGAAGCGGCTGGGCGGCCGGGTGCGGATCGAGCTGGGCCGGCCGTGGTTCTCCAGCGGCCGTGACGAGATGCTTGCGGTGCTCACCCGCCCGGACGCGCCGGCGGGTGACCCGTCCGCGAACCTTCAGCCGTACTACACGGAAATGGCCCGCGACCCCATCTACGACGCCCTGCTGCGGGGCTTCACCACGTCCGACCCCATAGCGGAGGCCCATTGGCTGCCGGCGCAGTCCGTCGTGGACGCGGACCGGCCGCCGGCGCCGGTCCGGCTGACCGAGGTGACCGGCGCGGGTGCCGTGGCCGTGCCCTACGCGGTGCGGTACGAGAACTCGACGTGCTTCGCGGACATCGTCCTCAACGGGATCAACACGCAGACGTACTCCCCGATGATCCGGCTGGCCCTGGCCCGTTACCAGGCGGCCAGCCTCGCCGGACTCGAGCTGTCAGCCGTGGTGAAAACGGACCCGGTACCGGTGCTGCCCGACCGCTCGCTGACGATCGAGCGGCTGCTCACCGGTGTCCGGGTGACGCTTTCGGGACTGGGCCCGGCGAACGGCTTCGGCCGGACGAACCGTGTCGATGCGGTTCTCGAACGCCGGGCCCCGGCGCCCGGCCGGGTCGACCTCGCCGCGATCGGGGCGGACTCGGCAGGCGTTCCGGCCTGGGTGCGGGTGCACACCGTGACCGGCGGCCTGGACACCGCGCTGCCCGTGCTCCCGGTTCCCGACGACGTCGGCATGTACCGGGTGTACATCCGCGAGGTGGAACGGTTCTTCATCGACGACAGCGGCATCGTGCGAGAACCACACCCGGGCGGCGAACTGAGCGAACGCGTGGTCTTCGCGGACACGGTCGCATTGCGGTAGGCGGCTTTACCGGTGCCGCGACTCGGACGTATTCGAATGTTTTCCGCCGAAGTCCTGAGCCGGCAGCGAAACACGGTACGCCTGCTCGCTCCACGGCCGCAGGTATTCGAGCACGGCCAGCACGCGGCGGTGGTCGTCGGGCTCCGTCGGCAGGTCGAGCCGAAGCAGAATGCTCCGGACGTGCGACTCCACGGTCTTCTTCGTCAGCACCAGTTTCGCGCAGATCGCCTGGTTGGACCGGCCCTCGGCGATCAGGGACAGGATTTCCCGCTCCCGCTCCGTCAGCCGGCCGATCCGGTCGTCACTCTGCTCTGCGCGCGTCATGCGGCTGACGACCTCCGGGTCGAACGCGCAGCCCCCGGCGGCCACCTCGAACGCGGCGCTGACGAAGTCGCCGATCCCGCTCACCCGTTCTTTGAGCAGGTAGCCCACGCCGCGGGCGGAGTCACCCACCAGCTGCCTGAGCAGCCGGGTCTCCAGGTGCTGGGAGAGCACGAGCACCCCGACGCCGGGGTGGGCGCGCCGGATCTCCACCGCGGCGACCAGTCCCTCGAGCTGGTGCGTCGGCGGGAGCCGGATGTCGATCACGACGAGGTCGGGCCCGGTCGCGTCGATGGCGCCGGGCACCGAACGGGCGTCGCCCACCTGGGCGCAGACCTCGAACCCCGCACCGGTCAGCACGCTCGCCAGCGCTTCGCGGAACAGCACCGCGTCATCGGCGATGACGACCTTCACCACGGCTGTGCCACCTCCGCCACCGGGATCTCGGCGCGCACCGCGGTGCCGGTTCCGGTCTCGCTGCGCACGGTCAGCTCGCCGTCGAGTGCACTGACGCGCTCGGACAGCCCACGGAGGCCGGTGCCGTCGGCGGACACGTCGTAGCCGACCCCGTCGTCGGAGACCGTGACGACCAGTCGTCCGTCGCCGGCGGACAAGCCGATGTGGACGGTCGTCGCGCACGCGTGCCGCAACGCGTTGGTGACCGCCTCGGCCACGACGAAGTAGGCGGTCGCCTCGACCGGCCCGGGGAACCGGGGCAGGCCGGCCGCGGCCGACGTGATCCGCATCGGCGTGCGATCGACCAGCGCCGCGACCGCGGGGCCCAGCCCTTCCTGGGTGAGGACCGCCGGGTGGATTCCCCGGGCCAGCTCCCGTAGCTCGGCGATCGCGGTCTCCAACCCCCTGGCGCTCGAATCCAGCACGGCCGCCAGTTCGGGCTCGACGCGGCCGTCCAGCTGCTGCTGGGCCAGCCGCAGCCCGATGGCGACGGTGACGAGGTGTTGCTGCGCACCGTCGTGCAGGTCGCGTTCGACCCGCTGCCGCTCGATGTCGGCCAGTTCGACCAGCCGGACCCGGGATCGCCGGGACTCGGCGGCCTGCGCGCGCACCCGGGCACCCAGCTGCCGGTTCCCGGCGATCAGACCGGCGATCCTGCCCGCCGCCCGGATGACCCGCGGGTCGTCCCAGGTCGTGTCGCGGCGCATGATCGCGGCGACCGGGTGCCCGTCGTGCCCGGACAGGATCACGGTCCGCTCGCCGGGCGCGGGCGTGACGAGTTCGCCTTCCTCGTCGTGGAACCGATGGGTCTTCGGATCCCACTCCCCCAGCCGCAGCGACGGATCGTGCAACGCCCGCGCGAGCAAGTCGCGCAGTTCCGCCGCGGTGCAGGGCTCGCGCAACGCCACCAGCAGGTCGGTGATCCGAGCCGCACGGGGCGAAAACCGGAGCACACCGGCCAGGAACGCCAGCGGCCAGAGGCAGAAGACGATCCGGCCGCACGTGACGGCGACCGGATAGCCCGGATGAGCCGAGCCGAGCCCGCTCGCGACGGCCGTACTCGCGGCGCCGGCCAGGGCGACCACCAGGACCGGGAGCGCTGCCTGCCGGGAGCTCGGCGCGCCGGTCGTCACCCGCACGACGAGGACGACCAGGACGGCGACGCTGATCAGCAGGCTCGAGAGGTCGAAGGCTTGGACGACGACGTCGCTGACGGCCCGGAGGTCCGCGATGAGCAGCAGGTTCTCAGGCTTTCCCGGGTAGCGCCCCGCCCAGTCGACGAACGGCGTGCCCAAACCCGAGACGACGAACGCGGTGACGTAGACGGCGGCCACGAGCGCCTTCGCCGGGCGTCCGGTCACCCGCCCGTCCGGGAAGGCCAGGACGAGGTGCGCGATCAGCGGCGCCGAGGCGTGCGCGAGCACGAGCCCGGCGGTGAACACCACGGAAGAGCGGGCCAGCTGCAGGTCCTCGGCGAACAGGGCGAGCCCGACGAGCACCATCAGCAAACCGCTGCGGTTGGCGGGCGCACGCCGATCGGCGAACACCCCGGCGGCGAGGAACAGCACCCCGGCGGCGGACGAGAGGATCACGTCGGGCGCCGGATGGGACCCGTCGCGCAGCTTCAAGGTCGCCGCGACCGCACCGAGCGCCGACGCCGCGACGGCGATAGCGGGAACCACGGCGCACCGGATCCGCTGCACACCCCCACCGCCCTCGACGAACGCGATGCCGACGCCGGGGAAGTCGAAAGACGGGTGCGGCACGTTACTGCATTCAGCCGTCCGGGGCATCGCGGAGAAGGCGGACCAGCCGGGCGGCCGACAGGTGTTCCTTGGCGATGAAACCCCATGCGCCGCACGCGGCCGCTCGACCTGCGTGGTCCCGCACCGAGCACAGCACGACGGGAATCCCGGACGTCCGCAGCTCGCGGCACACGGCGAACCCGTCGGTGTCGGGCAGCTGCACGTCCAACAGCACGACGTCCGGTCGCTGCGAGACCGCGACAGTCACGGCCTGCGCACCGCTCGCGGCCTCGCCGACCACCACCAGCCCACCGGCTTCGAGGAGTCTCCTCGCCGCCAAGCGGAACGCGGTGCTGTCGTCGACGATCACCACGGTGCAGGTCATCGCTCGATCGTCCGGGCCGCCGCGCCGGCCGGCATCGGGGCGCGCCCTGAACTCGTCGCGCCTGGCCCACGATCAGGGTGGGCCCTGATGATTTCCCCGGCGCGCCGGGCAACGCTGGGACCATCCCCGGCACGACCATCCGGCGCGGAGGTTCCCGACGATGACGACCGAAGCCGAATTCGACCAATGGGCGGCCCAGCTCGCCGCGGGCGGGTTCGACCCGGGCCCCGCGGTGGGTCCGGTCCAGTCCGCCGGCGCCGGGGACTTCCGCTTCCACCGGTTCGCGCTGCTCACCGCCCACCCCACGGCCGGCCTGCACGAAGTGCACGGCCTGATCGGCGAACGCTACGTCCGGACGGGTGGCCCGGCCGGCTACCTCGGCTATCCGACCACCGACGAGACCGGCGCCGGCGCCGGCCGGTTCAACCGTTTCGAGTTCCAGGGTGCCGCGCTGACCTGGCACCCGGTGTTCGGCGTGCACGAGGTGCGGGGCCGGATCGGTGAGGTCTACCGGGACTCGGGGGGTCCCGGCGGGCCGTGGGGGTACCCGATCACCGACGAGTACCCGGACGGCGCCGTCAACCGGAGTTCCGACTTCGAGGGCGGCACCTTGGCCTGGACACCGGCCGAGGACGTGCTCGAGATCTTCGCACCGGCTCCCGGCACGCTCACCCCGGCCGCCGGGGACTGGCCGCGCGTGCCGACCGACGAACGCCTGCGCTACGCCGTCGGGCAGCTGGTGTTGCGCTACGGGTTCCCGCTGAACGGGGCCGCCGGCGTCGTGGGCAACCTGTGGGCGGAGTCCGGGGTGATACCGCCGAGGATCGAGGGCAGCTCGGAAGGGCAGCCCCAGCGAGCGCAGGACTTCTCCGGTGTGGTCACCGACTTCACCCCCGACCAGGTCATGCTGCGGCCGAACCCGGGCGGCCCCAGGCTGCCGGGAGTCGGTCTCGCGCAATGGACCTCGGCCGCCCGGCGCGCCGGCGTCTTCACCCACGTGTACCAGGGGCGCCCGCACGGCGCGGAAGCCCTGCGCAGCATGGACGCCCAGCTGGACTACCTCACCGGCGAACTCGCCGCGAGCTACCCCGGTGTCTCCGCCGTGGTCATGAACCCCGCCGTGACGGTCGAGCAGGCCAGCGACGAAGTGGTCTACACCTTCGAGGTCCCCGGCGCGATCCTCAGCGGCGGCCGGAAGCTCCCGCGCACCGATCCCGCCGTGCAGGCCGTGTTCACCCAGCGGCGGGCGCCGTCTCGCCGGGCGCGCGTGGCGTTCGCCGGGCCCTGATGGTCCTTTCCGGAGACCCGGCCGCGTCAAGGCGGCCGCACATCCGGGTCACCACTCGACGATGTCGGCGAACACGACCCGGTAGTCGAGCTCGCCGCCGGGGCCGGCGTGTTCGGCGGGGCCGGGTCGAAGGTCTCCACCTCCCTCACCCGCGGGCCGGCTCCGCCACCGTGGTGCACCGCGACGGGCGTCGTCGTTAGAGCATTCTCCGCGCCCTCCGCGATCGCCCGTGCCGGATCGTCAGGCGCAGCGCCGATGACTCCGGTCACCCGCCCTGGGTCAGGCCGAAGACCCAGGTGACACCGAACCGGTCGGTCACCATGCCGTACACGGGCGCGAACGGGGCCGGACCGAGATCCGCGATCACCGCGCCGCCCTCGGCCAGCCCCTTCCACAGCGGAGTCAGCTCGTCAAGGGATTCGCCGTTGAGCAGCACGTAAAACGGTTCCGTGTGGGTGACGCCCCGCGCCCGGGGCGCGGCCGGACCCGACGGTGCGGCAACGCCCCCGCCCGCGGCTCCGATGACGTCGTAGGCGGCGATGCGAAAACCGTTCTCGGCCACCACCATGCCGAACGCGACGCGGTCGGCGTCGGGATCGTCGGCGGCCATCGGCACGTACCCGGTGTCACGGTCGGCTCCGGAGCCGCCGTCCAGCGGCGTTCCGTGCGTCATGACCATGAGCTGTCCACCGAACACCGACTGGTAGAACTCCAGCGCCGGGCGGGCGTCGCCGGTGAAGTTGATGTGGGTGAGCGTGCTGACCGACATGGGATCTCCTCTGAGTTCGCTCCGGGGGTGATCACCACGATGCCGGGAGAAGCGGTCAGTTCGCGGCCGCTACCCGACGCCGCCGAGTGTGACCTGGCTCGCAAGCGACTCGGCGAGGGACACGTTCGCTCTCCCCGGACGTCGTTGTCTTCTGTTTCCCGTCGGGAATCCCCACCGCCTCGAGCGGCGACTCGATCACCGGTGGCGCGGTGTGGATCTTCCCCAGCCGGAATCATCCGGGGAGGTCACCGCCCAGCGGTGAGCTCAGCCGAAAACCCGCCGCTGGATCTCGCGGCGGTAGTCCTCCAGGGTGTTGTCCAGGTGGACGGCGGCGGCGCGCGCGGCCGCCTCCGGGTCGCCGTCGCGGATTGCCTGGTAGATCGCGTCGTGCTCCTCGACCGCTTCCGCCGCGTGTCCGCCGACGGTGCCGTGCAGGCCGATCGTGCTGGACTGGTGTTGCAGCCGCCGAGCCTCGCGCACGGCGGCCAGCAGGAACTGGTTGTGGGACGCGGCCGCGATGCCGAGGTGGAACTCGTCGTCGCCGCGGTCGAACAAAGCCGCGTCGCCGGTGAGGTGGCCCTGCCGGCAGGTTTCCGCCGCCGCTTCGATCACCCGCAGCTCGCCCGGCGTGGCCCGGGTCGCCGCCAGCCGGCCGGCGGTCATCTCCTGGACCCGGCGGAACTCGAACAGCATGTAGACGTGCTCGAGGTCCGTCGGCAGGAACAGGCTGCCCCAGTGCGCCGAGCCGAGCATCCCCTCGTCATCGGCGACGTACAGGCCCCGTCCCTTCTGCGCGCGTACCCTGCCGATCGCCGAGAGGATCTTCACCGCCTCCCGCACCATGGTGCGGGAGCTGCCCAGCCGCGAGGCCAGCTCGTTCTCGGTGGGCATGCGGTCGCCCGGCCGCAGCCGCAGCTCGGTGATGAGCCGGAGGATCCGCTCGGCGACGAGCTCGTAACCGGGCCGGTACGACGTCGGCGATCGGGTCTCCGGCGCGTCGCCGCGGGCCGGACCGGGGTCGATCGACGCGTGCCCGCCGTCCACCACTCGCACCTCCCGCTCACCGTCGGTGTGAAGCATACATTCGGATCGATGATCCGCAGATAAGTCTTACCAATTTTTGGGTCCGCTCCCTCTTGACTACGGACTTCTGACGGACTCTCATGGAAACCGCATCCAGCAACGCGAGATGTGTACGACACATGGCCGTATGCCGTTGTCTGATCAGTTCGGCTTGCGGGCCCCACGATGGAGTGGAGTAGCTCATGACAGCCCCAGCCCCCGGAGCCAGAAGATCAGGTCAGCGCCGCCGGCGGTCCGCCGGACTGGTGCTCGGCGTCGCGGCCGTCCTCGCCGCGGTCACGGCGTGCGGGAACGGCGGCAGCGGCACCGGCGCCGAGTCCGGGTTCCAGCCCGTCCAGCAGACCGGCGGACCGCTCACCGTGTGGGTCGACTCGACGCGGCTGCCCGCCGCGCAGCTCTACCAGAAGCAGCACCCGGCGACGAAGCTGAACATCGTCACCTACGACGGTGACGCCAACGGCTCCAACTACCTGCAGACGAAGGTCAGTCTGTTCAACCGCACCCGCAGCGGCTGGCCGGACGTCGTGTTCAGCACCCAGAACAACGAGACCTCGTGGGCGGTGCAGGCCGGCTTCACCGCGCCCCTGAACAAGGGGCAGATCCCTGACGCGACGCTGAGCGGCTGGGCCCCCGGCGCCAACGACCCGTGCACCGTGGACGGCACGCTCTACTGCCTGCGCAACGACCTCGCCCAGACCGTGCTCTGGTACAACGCTTCGCTGATGCAGCAGTGGAACTACCAGGTGCCCAAGACCTGGGAGGAGTACCAGGCGCTGGGTCAGCGCGTCGCCACCGAGCACCCCGGTTACCTGGTCGGCACGGCCGGGGACAACTTCACCCCGGAGATCTACCTGTGGGCCGCCAAGTGCGGCGCCAACGAGATCACCGGCCCCAAAGCGGTGAAGGTCAACACCACAAGTCCGGCGTGCACCCGGATGGCCACCCTGCTCGACACCCTCGTCGCGAACCGCTCGATGTCCACCAGCAGCGTGTTCAGCTCGGACTTCGACAAGAACTCCGGCGACAAGATCCTCATGCTGCCGGGGCCGTCCTGGTTCGGCGGGTCGATCTTCCAGGAGTCCCTGAAGACACCCAAGGGCCAGATCGGCGTCGCGCCGATGCCGCAGTGGGCCGGCGAAACCGCCCCGTCGGTCGGCAACGTCGGCGGGGGCACCTGGCTGCTGTCCGCCCACAGCGCCAACCTCAAGGACGCCACCGACTTCCTCACCTGGGTGACCACCGCGCCCGACTACCAGGGCCAGGTCGCACCGGGCTACCCGGCGAACACGGGCGCGGCGAAGGCCTGGCTGGCGAAGCAGACGGCCAGCGGGTACTACGCCGGCGACATCACCGGGCCGCTGCAGACGGCCGCCGCACAGGTGTGGCCGGGCTGGGGCTACGGGCAGTTCAGCCAGGAGGCGATCTGGGCCGCCACCGTCACCACCGGCCAGACCGCCGGGAAGACGATCGTCTCCCTGCTGCCCGACTGGCAGAAAGCGATCACCGACTACGCGAAGTCCAACGGGTACGAGGTCAGCCAGTGACCACGGCCACCCGGCCGTCCCGGCGACGGACCCGTTGGCCGGGCCGGGCCGGCCACCTCTTCGTCGCCGCCTACGTCGTCCTGCTCGTCGCGTTCGGGGTCGTGCCCACGGTGTACGCGATCTACTTCGCGTTCACCGACGCGGGCGACCGCTTCGCCGGTGTGGCGAACTTCGTCGAGGCCGCGGCCGACTTCCGATACTTCTCCGCCGTCGGGCACGTGGCGCTCTACCTGCTGTGCTGGCTGGTGTCGCTGGTGGTGTTCGTCGTCGGGCTGGCCCTGGTGCTGCACCGGCTGACCTCCCGCGCGGCCGGCACCGCCCTGCGGTTCCTCTACTACATCCCCGGGGCGCTGGCCGGTGCGGCCAGCGTGCTGGTCTGGCTGTTCATGCTGGACCCGTCGGTGAGCCCGGTGAGCTTCCTGCTGCGGGCGTCGGGTTTCGACACCTTCGGCGAGGTCGTCGCACCCGGGCATCTGCCGGTCCTGTTCACCATGATCGCCTTCTGGACCGGGGCGGGCGGCTGGATCGTCGTGATGTACGGCGCGCTGAACACCATCTCCCCCGACCTGCTGGAAGCGGCGCGGATCGACGGCGCGGGCACGTGGCAGACGGCGTGGCGCATCCAGATCCCCCTGCTGCGCAAGTGGATCGTCTACATGGTGATCCTCGCCTTCGCCGGCGGAACCCAGCTGTTCGTCGAACCTCAGCTGCTCTCGCAGGCGAGCGTGGGGGTCGCCGGCCGCGACTACTCGCTCAACCAGCTCTCCTACGACTTCGCCTTCCAGAACGACAACGTGAACACGGCCGCGGCCATCTCGGTGGAGCTGCTGGTGATCGGGGTGGTCGTCGCCGGCGTGTTCGTCGCCCGATCGGGGTTCTTCGATGCCGACTGACACCCGCACTCCCCCGCGCGTGGGCGCGTCGACCCGAGCCGCCCACGCCGGCTCGCCCCGGCGGAGCCGCGCGCGGAAGCTGCCGAACCCGCTTTCGGTGCTGGTGCTCGCCCTGTTCGCGGTCTTCTTCGTGCTTCCGGTGCTGTGGCTGCTGCTGGCCGCGACCAAGACCGACGACCAGCTCGTGCACGGCAACCCGCTGTCGTTCGGCTCGTGGGACGCACTCGGGGACAACTGGTCCGCGCTGACCACGTTCGGGGACGGCGCGATCTTCCGGTGGCTGGGCAACTCCGCGCTGTACTCGTTCATCGCGCTCGCGATCACGCTGTGCGTGGCGATCCCGGCCGGCTACGCCCTCGCGATGACCGAGTTCCGCGGCCGGCGCACGCTGCTCGTCGCGACACTGGTGGTCATGCTGATGCCGAACGCGACGCTGGTGGTCCCGCTGTTCCTCGAAGTCAACGCCGTCCACCTGATCGGCTCGATGTGGTCGATCATCCTGCCGTACTCGTTCTACCCGTTCGGCGTGTACCTGACCTACATCTACTTCTCAACGGCACTCCCCCGCGACCTGATCGACGCGGCGAAGCTCGACGGCTGCTCGCAGTTCGGCGTGTTCAGCCACATCGCCCTGCCCCTGGCCGCACCGATCGTCGCCCTCGTCGGCTTCTTCAGCTTCGTCGCCAACTGGACCAACTACTTCCTGCCGTACGTTCTGCTCCCGGAAAGCGGCCAGTTCCCCGTCCAGGTCGGCCTGGGCACCCTCCTCGACGCCGTCCCGCAGTTCAACCCGACCGCCGGCACCGCGGCGGTCGAGCGCCCGGAACTGGCGCTGGCCACCCTGCTCGCGATCACCCCGGTGCTCGTCGTCTTCCTCTTCTCCCAACGTTTCCTGGTCGCCGGGATGCTCGCCGGCGCAACCAAGGAGTGACCTCCATGGAGAACTTTGATGCCTCCCGTCATCACCGCCTCGGTACCTCTGCTCGAACCGCCGGGCTGGGCGATCGCGCAGCGCGAGCTGTTCTCCCTGCTCGACCGGGCGTGGCGCCGGTTCGCCCGTGATTTCACCGGCCCGGACGGACGGCTGCGGTACGAGGGCGAGCTCACCACCCGCGACGGCGTGGACGACTTCTACGAGACGTTCTTCAACTGGCCCCAGCTCTACCTGCTCGGTGGCGCCGACGACCTGCTCACCGAGTCCGAGCACCACTGGGAGGGCGTCACCCGGCAGCTGACCGAGCTGGGCATGCTGCACGACGAATACGAACGCGGCTACGACTGGTTCCACCAAGGCGAAAGCCTTTTGCTGCTGTACTTCCTGTCCATGGCCACGCCCGGGCGGTGGCGGGACCGGGCGCTGCGGTTCGCGGAGCTCTACGTCGATCCCGCGCACGGCAACTACGATCCCGTCCACCGCATCATCCGGCGTCCCCACAACGGCAGTGACCCGGCGCGCGAAGGGCTCTTCGACGGCGGCGCGTACCCATGGCTGCCCCGGGAAGCCATGACGTACGGCTTCCCGCTGGAGTGGCTGCCGCCGGACGACTCCGCGCTGGGCGAGCAGATGCGGCAGCGGATGGGGTCAGGCGACACCGCCGTCAACCTCGCGGCGTCCGGGCTGGTCCTCAACGCCCTGCTGCTGTCGGGCGAGGGGCGCTACCGCGACTGGCTCGCCGAGTACGTGGGCGCCTGGCGCGAGCGCGCGGCCGCCAACGGCGGCATCCTGCCCGACAACGTCGCTCCCGACGGCACCGTGGGCGGGCTGCTGGAGGGTCGCTGGTACGGCGGGCACTACGGCTGGTCGTGGCCGCACGGCTGGTACAGCGTCGGGCACGCCGCCGTCGTCGGCGCGCTGGCGGCCGCGCTCGCCACGGGCGACGACACGTTCACCGACCTGGTGCGCCCGGCCCTGGACGAGATCATCGCCCAGGGCAAGGTGATGGCCTTCACCGAAGCGGACTCCAGCCTCGGCTCCAAGTGGTCGGTCCAGCTGCGCGAAGACGTGCGCACGCCTACGCTGCACGTTCCCTTCCGCCACGACGACCGGGGCTGGTTCGACTACAACCCGATGCTGATGGGCGTCCCGGTCGCCCTGTGGCACCACTCCGCCTCGGCCGGCGACCGGGACCGCCTCGACCGGCTGCGGACAGCGAGCGGCTACGACTGGCGTACCGTGCGGCCTTTCCGCAGCAAGGAAGAAGCCGGTCACGAAGAGCCCTGGTTCGCCTACCTCGCCGGCGACGACCCCGGCTACCCGGAGCGGATCCTGGCCGCGGCGCAGGCCCAGGTGCGCCACCGGCTGACCCGCATGGAGCGCTACCGCGACCGGGACGTCCCCGAAGCCGACATCCACCTGTGGCAGCAGTCCAACCCGGTGGTCACCGAGGCGCTGGTGCAGCTCACCTGGGGCGCTCCGCAGGTCGTCTACAACGGCGGCCTGCAGCAGGCCCGCGTGCGCTACTACGACGCCCAGGCGCGGCGCCCGGGCCTGCCGCCGTCGGTGTCGGCCCTGGTTTCCGGCATCGACCCGGACGCGACCGTGCTCGACCTGGTCAACCTCGACCCGGAGGAGCGGCGGACGGTGATCGTGCAGGCCGGTGCGTTCGCCGAGCACCACATCCGCACCGCCCGCCACAGCGTCTGCGACGACCCGTCGTGGATCGGCGATCTCTACGACTACGGCCACGGCGAGCCGGCGGTGACGTCCGCGTCGATCGACGTCGAAGGCCCGTGGCTGGAGGTGGAGCTGCCCCGCTCCACCCGCGTCCGCCTGACCCTGCGGCTCGCCCTGCGCGCCCGTCCGCCGTCCTACGCCACCCCGTTCGACGAGCAGGCCTCCGCAGGTGCTCCGTGAAGCGGCCAACGCCCGGGAGCGCCGGTGTGACCGGGGTCCTCGACGCGCACGTGCACTTCTGGGACCCGCGGAAGCTGCGCTACCCCTGGCTCGACGGCATCGCGGCCCTGAACCGGCCGTTCACCCCCGGCGACTTCCCGGGACGTCTCCGGAGCGACGTCATCGTCGTCGAGGCGGGACGAGCGCCCGCGGATGCCGCCGGCGAGATCGGGTGGCTGCGGGAGGAAGCGCGGCGGCGGTCGTGGATCCGCGGCATGGTCGCGCACGTCGACGTCGAAAGCCCGGCAGCGACGAACCGGTTCCTCGCCGGGTACGGCGGTGATCCGTTCGTGGTCGGGGTCCGGCGCAACGTGCAGGACGAAGCGCCCGGTTTCCTCCGCGACCGCGGGTTCCGGGCGGGTGTGCGGCTGCTGGGCGAGGCGGGGTTGCCGTTCGACGCGTGCGTCCGCGCCCACCAGGTGCCCGAGCTGACCGAACTGGCGGCCGCCTGCCCGCGGACCACGATCGTCCTGGACCACCTCGGCAAGCCCACGCCGGGCGGCCCCGGGTACGAGCGGTGGCGCCGGGACCTGCGCCGGCTGGCCCGGCACGCCACCGTCCTGTGCAAGCTGTCCGGCCTGGCCACCGAGGCCACCCCGGGCACCCCTCGCCCGGTCGTGGTCGACGCGGTGCGCGAAGCCCTGGACACGTTCGGCCCCGGCCGGTGCCTGTACGGCAGCGACTGGCCCGTCCTGACCCTGGCCACGGATCCCGGGGCGTGGCTGGACCTGATCGGCGACGCGCTCGCCACCCACCCCGCCGCGGCCGCCGAAGCGGTTTTCCACCACAACGCCGCCCGGACCTACCGGGCGCACCACCCGGGAGCCCGAAAGGACCTGGACCCCCGGGTGGTGCGCCACCCGCCTCATCCACGCGGATGAGTGCCGGGTGACGATCTGAGTCACCCACCGGCCCACTGCTGGTTGGTCCCACCGTTGCAGGTCCAGACGATCACCGCGGTTCCGTTGCCGGTCGCCGCGCCGGTGACGTCCAAGCACAGGCCCGACTGGCCGTTCGTGAGGGTGCCGTTGGAGTTCGACGTCCACTTCTGGCCGTTGCCGCCGGTGCAGTTCGCGATCACCGCCGCGGTGCCGGCGGCGGTCCCGCCGGCCGCGGTGTCCAGGCACCGCTGCGAACTTCCGGAGTAGACGGTCAGCGCCCCGGCGCTCGTGCGGGTCCACTGCTGGTTCGTGCCGCCGTGACAGTCCCAGATCGCCAGCGCGGTACCGGCGGTGGTCGACGAACTGGGCACGTCCAGGCACCGGTTCGCGGCCACGGCGCGCACCGCGCCATCACCGCCACTGCCGCCGCCGCCGTTGAGCACGTCGAGGACGGCCGTGTAGGCCTGCTTCTTGCCGTAGTTGCCGTCGAACAGCAGCGGTGTGTCGCCCGAACGCCACGAATACTTGTCCGTGACGCCCCAGACGGTGATGCCGGTGCAGCGTGAGACCGCCATACAGGCCTGCGCGACCTGCCGGTACACGTTCGCCTGACCGGACCCCGAACCGCCGACGTCCAGCTCGGTGATCTGCACGTCGACGCCGAGGTCGGCGAAGCGCTGGAGGTTCGCCTGGTAGCTGCCGAGGTTGGAGTTCGAGCCGAGGTGGCTCTGGAAGCCCACGCAGTCGATCGGCACGCCCCGGCTCTTGAAGTCCCGGACCATGTTGTAGATCCCGGTGCTCTTCGCGTTGACGCCGTCGGTGTTGTAGTCGTTGTAGCAGAGCTTGGCGTTCGGGTCGGCCGTGCGAGCCGCGCGGAACGCGTCCTCGATGTAGCCGTCACCGAGCTTCTGCTGGAACACCGACTGCCGGCGGCTGCCGTTCTCCTCGAACGCCTCGTTGACGACGTCCCACGCGTAGAGCTGGCCCTTCCAGTGGCCGGCCACCTGGCTGATGTGGTTCAGCATCGCCGAGCGCAGGTTGCTCGCGTCCAGCCCGCTCACCCACCCGGCCAGCTGCCCGTGCCACACCAGCGTGTGCCCGCGGATCTTCATCCCTTTGCCGCGGCCCTGGCTGACGATCTGCTCCCCCGGCCCGAAGTTGAACTGGTTGCGGTTCGGCTCGACCGTGGCCCACTTCATCTCGTTTTCCGGGGTGACGCCGTTGTGCTCCGCCGTCCACGTGTTCACGTAGGCCGATTCGCCGAGGTGGCTCGTGGAGATCGCGGCGCCGAAGTACCTCCCGCTCTGCGCCGCCGCGGCGCCGAGCGTGCTCGCCGCACTGGCGGTGCCGGGGGAACAACACCAGGGCGCTTGCCGCGAGACCGGCGGTCGCGGTGGTGGCGAGCGCGGTACGCCACCGGGATGGGCTGGTAGTCATGACAACCTCGTTCCTTCGTCGAAGGTCCTAACCCAGCGTCCACTGCTGGTTGCTGCCGCCGTTGCAGGTCCACAGCTCGACCAGCGCGCCGTTGGCCGTGGACGCGCTCGTCACGTCCAGGCACAGACCGGACTGCCCGCCGGTGACCGTGCCGTTCGAGTTGACGGTCCACTGCTGGTTGGCCCCGCCGTTGCAGGACCAGGTCACCACCTTCGTCCCGGCACTGGTCCCGTTGCCCGAGGCGTCCAGGCAGAGCGTCTGCCCGCCGACGGTGGCCGTCAGCTGGTTCGACGACGTGCGGGTCCAGGTCTGGTTCGCCTGGCCGCTGCAGCTGTAGATCTGCAGCTGGGTGCCGGCCGTCGTGGTGGATCCCGGGATGTCGAGGCACTTGCCGGCGCCCACCGCGTGCAGCGGCCCGGTGGTGGTGCCGCTGCCGCCGGTGCCGTACCCGGCGGCGGTGATGTTGGCCTGCACGGCGTTCTCGGTGGCGTCCGACGGGTAGCCCGACGTCATCACGCCTTCGTAGAAGGTGCCCGCGGACCCGATGCTGTTGTCACCACCGGTGCCGAGGATGATCGCGCCTTCCTTCCGCATCGGGTTGTACCCCGACACGTTGGGGCGGGCACCGTCGTAGAAAGTGGACAGACCACCGGACTGCGCGTTGCCGCCGCGGATGGCCCAGTGGTTGGACTCGCCCTTGACGATCGCTGTGAGGTAGCGGTGGCTGATGCTGGGGTCGTTGGCGTTGTAGCGCTGGTTGATTCCGGAGAACAGGCCGTTCTCCAGGTCGGACATGATCCACGGGCCGTTTCCGGCGCCGTAGCCCCAGACCTTGATGTTGCCGAAGTAGATGGCCTCCATGGTGCCGTTGCCGTTGTCCCGGCTGTTGCGCTCGGCGTTGCCGTAGTCGAAGCAGCAGCCGCCGTTGTAGTGCGTGCCGTCGAAGATCGCGTACATGCCCTCCGGCTGGTCGCCGGTCGCGGTGCCGGTGGCGTTGTTGTTGCGGTAGCCGGTTCCGGGGGCCACGAACACGCCGTAGGCCTTCTGGCCGCCGACGGTGATCGGGGCGGCGGCCGCGTTGGCCAGGTTGTCGTACCCGCCGGCCGCCGGGCCGGAGAACCCGCCGGGCGGCGCCTGCGTGAGGTGGTTGCCGCGGCCGGACTGGTCGTAGATGACGGTGATCAGGCACGTCGTGCCCGCGCAGAACGAATCCTGGGTCGCGGCGTTCGCGACACCGCCGGCGCTCAGGACGCCGACGTCCCGCGTCGCGTTGTCGGAGGACCGCCGGACCTGGTACAGGGCACCGTTGTACGAGCCGTACAGGGCGCGGGTGGTGGAATGCGCGGCGACGCAGGGCGTGCCGCCGGCGGCGTAGAGGTCGCACGGCCCCTGCGTCGCGGCCTGCGCAGGTACGGCCGGGCCGGCCAGCGCGCCGGCGGTGAGCACCACCGCCGCGCCCACGGTCTGAAGCAGCCTTCGTGGGGTCATGAGCGAACTCCTTTGTCCGGACGAGATGCTGCTAGCTTCGGGCCCACTTCTGGGCATCGCCGCCCGTGCAGGCCTGCAGGGTCACCGGTGCGCTGTTCCCGGTGCCGCTCGGGCCGACGCACAGTCCTGATTGGACGCCGGTGATCGTGCCGTCGGTGGCGGCGTTCCACTGCTGGTTGGTGCCACCCGTGCAGTCCCAGATGATCACCCGGGTGCCCGCCGCCGTGCTCGCCCCCTCGGCGTCGAGGCACTTGGCGCCGTACACCTGCAGCTGCTTGCCGGAGGTGAGCGTCCACTGCTGGTTGCCGCCGCCGTTGCAGTCCCACAACGTCACCTGGGTGCCGTTGGTCTGCGACGCGCTCGGGACGTCGAGGCACCGGCTCGAAGCGGTGTTGCGCAGCACGGAGGTCGATCCGCCGCCCGAGCCCGTCACGGCGAGGTTGTCGAACTGGGCGGTCTCCCCCGTGCTCGTGCCGATCCCGGCCTGGCCGGCCGGGAAGGTGCTGTCGGTGACCGTGCCGAGCACGGCGCCGTCGACCGAAGCGGTGATGGTACTGCCGGAGAAGCCCAGGGACAGCTTGTGCCAGCTGTTGGTGCCCAGCCCGGTCGTCGTGCCGCTGCGCAGGGTGGTGACCTGCTGGCTGGTGTTGTTGCGCCGGATCGACCACGCGCCGGTGTCGCTGACCCGCAGGTAGTAGGCGTTCACCGCGCCCTGGTTGCCCGTGTCCTGCGAGCCGACCCGGCCGAGCAGCTCGACGTACCCCGACTTCTCCAGCAGCGCGTCCACGTCGACCGTGTAGTTGCTCCAGGCCACGTTGCCCAGCAACGCGTACGGATCGACGAACTTCTTCCAGGGGATCGTCTTCTGCGGCGCGGCCTGGCGCACGCACGTGCCGGAGCGGCCGGCGCCACACGACGACGTCTCGAAGGCGCCCTCCATGTCCATCAGGTACTTGGCTTCCTTGCCCTTCGCGTACCCGTCGAAGTTGTCGCTGTAGGGCAGGTTCAGCGACCCCTGCGACGGGCTGGCCGCGGTGCCCTTGCCCTGTCCGGTGGTGGTCGTGATCGTGTACTGGTAGCCGGGTTGGGCGGTCAGGGAGAAGGCTCCGCCGGACGGCGTGATGTCGGTCGTGTGCACGAAGTGGTCCGCGGGGTTGTTCGAGTTCAGGTTGGACGCCCACACGTGCACCTGGCCGGTGGACAGGCCGCCGGTGACGTTCAGGTTCAGCGTCTGGGCCGAAGTGGCGTCCATGGTTTCGATGATCGTGCTGTAGTCGGTGGTGCTCGGGGACTTCAGCGAGACGTAGCTGCCGTTGGCGCGGTTGCCGCCGAGGTAGCCGCTGGAGGCGTCGAGGTACTTCCAGCCGGGTGCGGTGAACTGGGTGGTGTGCGCCAGGGCCCAGGCGTCCTTGCCGACCGAGTAGTAGCCCGACCACGGCTGGTTGGCCAGCACCAGGCCCACGGTCGGCCAGGGGATGTTCGGCGTGGTGGCGGCGATGAGGTCCCAGTTGAGGTAGGCGGTCATCTTGCCGTCGAGGTAGACGCGGTTGATGCCGCGGGCCAGCGGCTTGGCGCCGTCGTTGTAGTCCTGGGAACCGTTCTCGCTGGACCACAAGGTCTTACCCGTGTTGGTGACGCTGGACGGGACACTGCAGGACGTCTGCGCGCTGAGGTAGCCGCACGTGTAGTGGGCGCTGAGCACATCGGTGGCGTTGCGGTAGGCCGTGTTCGTCGAGATCGCGCTCGCGGGTCCCCAGTCCCCCGGCCACGAGTCACCGGAGATGAGCTTGACGGCGCTGTACCCGTTGGCGTTGAGCGCGTTGCGGATCGTGACGGTCCAGTCGGCGCTCCACTGCTTCTCGTTCTGGACGGTCGTGAGGTAGTCCATCGTCAGCCCGTGCTGCTTGGCGCACCCGAGCCACGAAAGGTAGTAGTCGGTCAAGTCGTTGGAGAAGAAGGTGCCGTTGCCGATCCAGCCCGGCGCGCCCCAGGGCAGGCCCACGAGCTTGATGCCGGGGTTGCGTGCCTTGGCCTGCTCCATGAGCCACCACTCGTACCCGCGGTTGCAGTCCAGATCGCCGCGGAAGTGCGCGTGGCTAGGCTCCGCGCCGCTGGTGGAGTTGGTGTCCCCGCCCATCTCCACCTTGAGGATCTGCAGCGCGGCGCCGTAGCCCGGCTTGAACAGGTAGTCGAGGATCTGGCCGCGCTGGGGTTCGGGGTAGTCGATCAGCAGGCGGCTGTTCCCGCCCCCGCCGCTGACCGCGCCGACGCCGTCGAACGTGCGGCCGGCCGATCCGCCGTTGATCGTGATCGAGGTGGCGGCCTCGGCCGGCGCGGCCCCGGCCACCACACCGCCGGCCAGGACGACGACGGCGACCATCGAGGCTCGCACCCTCCGGAGCAGGGTTGGGGGCATGAGAGTTCTCGCTTCCGACGAAGGGTTCAGACGGCCGTGACGGTCCACTGGTTGTTGGTGCTGCTGTTCGGCGCCCACAGGACCACCGGGGAGCCGGCCGTGGTGGTGCCCGCGCCGTCGAGCGCGGTGCCGGTGCCCCGGTTGACGATCTGGCAGCGGCCGTTCCCGAGCCCGGCCAGCCGCCACTGCTGGTTGTCGCTCCCGGTCCAGGCCGCCTGCACCGCGTTGACGCCGTTGCCCGTCCGGCCGCCGCTGTCGGCGACCATGCCGTTGGTGCGGTTGACGATCCGGTGGTACCCGGTGCCCAGGTCCACCAGCTGCCAGTGCAGGTTGGCCGAACCGTCGTAGGACCACTGCTTGAGCACCGATCCGGCCGCGACGTTCCCGCCGCTGTCGAGCACGAGACCGGTCGTGACGTTCGCGATCCGGGCCCAGCTCGTGGGGAGCGGACCGGACCCCGGCGCCGGGATCTGGCCGGCGAAGGTCAGCTTCACCACGTACGCCGGGGCGTTGAACGGCGCCGACGGCAGCCGGATGTGCAGCCCGGAGCCGTCCTGGGTGCGGTCGGGCAGGTCGGTGTAGGACCCGGCGGTGGTGCCGAGCAGCTGCACGGTCCGCAGCGAACCGAGGTCGATCCGGCCCGAGCCGAGCGTCCCGATGTCCAGTGTGCTGCCCGGCCAGCCCAGGACCGTGGCGTAGAGGACGGTGTTGTCCTTGCTGCGGGTGAACCGGATGTCGCGGCTGGTGCCCTCGCGCGGCGTCGTGAAAGAGCCGCCGCCCATCTGCGTCGGGCCTTCGCCGTAGGCCGACCAGGCGCGGGTCGCGTAGATGGATTCCCCGAAGCGGGCGAGGTAGTCGCCGATACCGAGCAGGATCGTCCGCTGTCCCGAAGGGATGGTGCCGTCGGCCATCGGCGCGATGTTCAGCAGCATGGTGCCGTTCTTGCTGACGCGGTCGATCAGCGAGTGCAGCATCGCCTTCATCGAGTAGTAGCCGATTCCGCTCGTGTAGCACCAGCTGGAGCTGGAGATGCTGTCGTCGGTCAGCCAGTACGGGTTCTGGATGTCGGCCGGTCCGCCGCGCTCGAAGTCGAACACCTCACCACGGTTGTCGAAGCCGTCTTTGTAGGTCGCGACGACGTCCTTGTTCCACGCGACGGCCTTGTTGTAGTAGTAGGAAAGGAAGTTCAACCGCCGTGACTCGTCGACCCGGGGCAGGTTGAAGTCCTGCCAGACCAGATCCGGCTGGTAGCCGTCGACGACTTCGGCCAGCTTGTCGTACCAGAGCTGGTTCTCCGCCGTCGAACCCAGCTGGCCGTAGAGCTTGCGCAGGCTGGAGTCCGACTGCGAAGGCACGTGGTCGTAGTAGCCGGTGAAGTGGTAGGCGTGGTGCAGCGACACCATGAACTTGAGGCCCCGGGCGCGGATCGCGTCGGCGTGCAGCCGGACCAGGTCCAGCCGCGGCCCCTTGGCGACCGAGTTCCACTCGTTGACGGCGCTGTTCCACATCGAGAAACCGTCGTGGTGCTCGGCGACGGGTCCGGCGAACTTGGCGCCGGCGTCGGCGAACAGCTGCGCCCACTCCGCCGGGTCGAAGTTCCCGCCCGCGGACTTGAGTTTCGGCGCGAACTGCACGAAGTTGCCGGCCTTGTCGCGGGCCCCGTTGACGAAGTTGTGGTAGGGCCACGCCGACGGATCGCCGTACACGGCCTTGTGGTGGTTGTTCTCCGCCGAGCCCCCGACGTACATGTTCCGCGGGTACCACTCGTTGCCGAACGCCGGGACGCTGAAGACACCCCAGTGGAAGTAGATGCCGAACTTGGCGTCCTGGAACCATTCCGCCGCGGGCGGGTGCTGGTCGACCGACGACCACGAGGGCGTGTAGCTGCCCGGCCCGGCGGTGGCCCACGCGGCCCCGCCACGCAGGAGGCCGGCCGTCGCCGCGCCGCTCACCGTGATCAGACCCAGCATCGTGCGGCGGCTGAACTCGGGCATGGCGGGAATGCCTCCTCGGATCCGGAACGTTAGCGTTAACACTGTTTAGGCTCAGGGGAAGCCGAGGGTCAACCCCAGCGCCGAAACCAATCGCGAAACGCGGCGAAACCCCAGCGTGGACCGTGCGGGCAAAGTGAAACTTTCATGCGCCGTGGCGAATACTTGTGAGCGTGAACAGCACCGTGCCACACTGCATCTCGCCTGGCTCTGGAGCGCGAGCAACGGTGACCACAACCCAAGGAGCACCCGTGAAAGTCGCGTCCTCACCTTCGGCGATCTTCAAACCCCGGCGTGGACTCGCGCTGATCGCCGGACTGCTGTGCCTTCTCGGGCTGTTCCCGGCGCTGGCCCGGGCGGACAACCCGATCGTCCAGACCATCTACACCGCCGACCCGGCGCCGCTGGTGTACAACGGCCGTGTCTACCTCTACACCGGACACGACGAAGACGGCTCGACGTACTTCACCATGAAGGAATGGCGGGTGTGGTCGTCGGCGGACATGGTGAACTGGACCGACCACGGCTCCCCCCTGAACCTCGCCAGTTTCACCTGGGCGAGCGCCAACGCCTGGGCGGGCCAGACCGTCTACCGCAACGGCAAGTTCTACTGGTACGTCCCCATGACGGTCCGGGCGACCGGCGCGATGGCGATCGGCGTGGCCGTGGCGGACAGCCCCACCGGGCCGTTCCACGACGCTCTCGGGCACCCGCTCGTCGGCAACGGCGAGATCGACCCCACGGTGTTCGTCGACGACGACGGGCAGGCGTACCTGTACTGGGGCAACCCGCACCTGTGGTACGTGAAGCTCAACGCCGACATGATCTCCTACTCGAGCGGACCGACGCAGATCCCCCTGACGACCGCCGGGTTCGGCACGCGCACGGGCAACGCGAGCCGGCCGACCCTGTTCGAGGAAGGGCCGTGGGTCTACAAGCGCAACGGCTTGTACTACAACGTGTTCGCGGCGAAGTGCTGCTCGGAGTTCATCGGCTACTCGACCGCTCCCGGCCCCACCGGGCCGTGGACCTACCGCGGCACGGTCATGCCCACCCAGGGCGGCAGTTTCACCAACCACCCGGGCGTGATCGACTTCAACGGGAACTCCTACTTCTTCTACCACAACGGCGCGTTGCCGGGCGGCGGTGGCTACACGCGCTCGGTCGCCGTGGAGAAGTTCACGTACAACTCCGACGGCACGATCCCGACCATCACCATGACTTCAACGGGCGCACCGCAGGTGGGCACGCTGAACCCGTTTACCCGGCAGGAAGCGGAAACGACAGCCGGGGAATCCGGCGTCGAAACCGAGCCGTCCACCGAGGGTGGGATGAACGTCGGCTACCTCGAAAACGGTGACTGGATCAAGGTCAAGGGCGCCGCGTTCGGTTCCGGTGCCCGGTCCTTCACCGCACGAGTGGCCTCCGCGGCCGCCGGCGGCCGGATCGAAGTCCGGCTGGACAGCACGGGAGGCACGCTGGCGGGAACCTGCACCGTGCCGGGGACGGGCGGCTGGCAGACCTGGACGAGCGTGTCCTGCCCGGTGGCCGGGGCGACCGGCACACACGACCTGTACCTCCGGTTCACCGGCGGCAGCGGCTACCTGTTCAACGTGAACTGGTGGCAGTTCGCCGCCTGACATCGCGCCTCCACAAACGGAAAGGGGCGACGATGCCCGTTCGACCGCGTCACCGCATCCTGCATCTCCTCACTGCCCTGGCCTTGGCCACCGTGACACCGGCCGCGCCGGCCGCCGTGGCCGCGCCCGGCAGCCCGGCGCTCACCCCGCCGCTGGGCTGGAACAGCTGGAACAGCTTCGGCTGCGGCGTCAACGAGACCGCCATCCGCCAAGCGGCGGACGCGATGGTCGCGTCCGGGATGAAGGACGCGGGCTACCAGTACGTCGTCGTCGACGACTGCTGGTTCGACCCGCAACGCGACTCCCAAGGCGCCCTGCGCGCCAACGCGTCGAAGTTCCCGAGCGGCATGAAGGCGCTGGGCGACTACATCCACGGCCGCGGCCTGAAGTTCGGCATCTACCAGGTGCCGACCGACCGCACCTGCGCGCAGCGGACCGGCACCTACCCCGGTTCCACCGGCAGCGCGGGGCACGAGGTCCAGGACGCCACCACGTTCGCGTCGTGGGGCGTGGACTACCTCAAGTACGACTGGTGCTCCCCCGCCGGCACGCGCGACGAGCAGGTGGCCCGGTTCACGGTGATGCGTGACGCGGTGCGGGCCACCGGGCGCCCGATCGTTTACAGCATCAACCCCAACAGCTACCACGCCATCACCGGGGACAAGTACGACTGGGGCCAGGTCGCGGACCTCTGGCGCACCACCGAAGACCTGCTGGACATCTGGCAGAACGGCAACACCAACAGCTACCCGATGGGCGTGGGCAACGTCCTCGACGTCACCGCGCCGCTGGCCGCGCAGGCCGGCCCGGGGCACTGGAACGACCCGGACATGCTCGTGGTCGGCCGGCCCGGGCTGTCGCTGACCGAGTCCCGCGCCCACTTCGCCCTGTGGGCGCTCATGGCCGCGCCGTTGATGGCGGGCAACGACATCCGCACGATGTCCGCCGACATCAGCGCCGTGCTGCGGAACCCGCGCCTGCTGGCGATCGACCAGGACCGGCTCGGCGCCGGCGGCCGCCGGGTGCGCGACGACGGCAACACCGAGGTCTTCGCCAAACCGCTGGCCGACGGGTCGGTCGCGGTCGGGCTGCTCAACCGCGGGAGCGCCACGACCACCGTGAGCACGACCGCCGCGCAGATCGGGCTCTCCGGTACGGCGTTCACCCTGACCGACGTGTGGACCGGCGCGACGTCCACGACCGGCGGCCCGATCAGCGCGAGCGTGCCCGCCCACGGCGTCGCGGCGTACCGCGTGTCCGGCGGTTCCCCGCTGGCCGCCACGACGTCCCGGCTGCGCGGCACGGGATCCGGGCGCTGCCTGGACGTCGACAACGCCTCGACGGCCGCCGGAGCGGGCACGCTGATCCGGGACTGCCAGACCGCGGCGAACCAGCTCTGGACCACCTGGGAGAACGGCGAGGTCCGCGTGTTCGGCGACAAGTGCCTCGACGCCGACCACCAGGGCACCACCAACGGCACCCGGGTGATCAGCTGGCCGTGCAGCGGTCAGGACAACCAGAAGTGGACGATCGGCCAGGACGGCTCGGTCCGGAACGTCCATTCCGGACTGTGCCTGGACGCGGAAGGCGCGGGCACCGCCAACGGGACCCACGCGATCCTCTGGAGCTGCAACGGGCAGCCGAACCAGCGGTGGAGCCGCGTCTGAACCACCCGCCGCACCGCGCGGGGCGCCTTCCATGCAGTGAATGACTCGTTCCGGTCGCCGGATGACCGGAACGAGTCGTTCACTGGGCGGATTCATGCGGTGGTTGCAACACCCGGTGTCTGCCGATCGAACAGTAACGCGGTGAGGGCCTCGGCCGGCGTCCGCCGGCCGAGGGTCTCCCGCGGACGCCCGTTCAACTCCTCCGCCACCCGCTCCAGCTCCGCTGCGGTGTGCCGGGCCAGGTCGGTGCCCTTGGAGAAGTACTGACGGAGCAGACCGTTGGTACAGCGCCCCGATCGCGGAGGCGTTGTTGCTGCCCAGGATCAGGTCACCTTCCCAATGCCCCGGGACCGCCCGGTCGGCGACCTCGGCGGGCCGCACGGCGATGTTGACCATGTCCTGGATCCGGCCGACGGGCGTTCCCGCCGGGCCTGGGCCTGCCGCCCGGGCATCCGCAACGCCCACCCGGTCCGCAACGCCGCCGTCAGTTCACGGCGCAACGCGCCTCGGCTTTGGACGTAGAGGGACTGGTAGATCGTTTCGTGTGACACCCGCATCTCCGGCCGGTCGGGGAAGTCGAGGACCAGTCTCTCGGAGATCTGCCGAGGGGACCATTTGCGGTCCAGTCCGGCCTGCACCACCGCCCGCAGCGCCGGGTCGGCGGCCAGCTTCGCCGCTTTGGGTCGTGTCGTGCGGTGTTCAGGGCGCTGCTGGCTCGGTAGTGGCCGGTCAGACTGGTGTTGCGGGCCAGTTCCCGTGACACCGTCGAGGCCGAGCGGCCGATTGTCCTGCCGATGGCGCGGGGCCGTGGCCTGCGGCGGTGAGGCAGGCGATCTCGTCCCGTTCGGTCAGGCTCAACCGGGCAGGGCCGGTCCGGCGGGGTGCGTTGCCGGACTGATCGGGATAGCCATCGGTGTACTCGGATCATCGGCAATTCCACCTTTCGTTGAGGTGGTGTTGCAACGACCCCATGACTCCAAACCGCATCGCGGCCGAACGCCCGAGCCGTCGCGGCTCGGGCGTTCGGTTTCTCCCCGGAATGAAGCCTCAGCGGTAACCGGCCGCCACGATGTTGGCCTGCACCGCGTTCTCGGTCGCGTCGGACGGATAACCCGCGACCATCGCCCCTTCGTAGAACGTGCCGGCGCTCAGGTTGGCGCCGCCGCCGGGCTTGCAGCAGTCACCGCCGCTGCCCAGCACGATCGCGCCCTGCTTCTTCATCGGGCTGTACCCGCTCGGGAGCCCGCCGTCCCACAGCGTCGTCAGGCTGCCGGACTGGGCGTCACTGCCCTTGATGGCGAACCGGGACGTCCCGTTGTTCTTCAGCACCGCCGTGACGAACTTGCTGGTGAACGCGCGCTGGTTCGGGTTCCACGTCTGGCTGCCGCCGGGGTAGAGCCCCCACTCGAGGTCGGCCTGCACCCACGGGCCGCTGCCGGAGCACCCGCCGAACCAGCACTGCTTGCCGAAGTTGAGCGCGTCCATCGCGCCGGCCGCGTCGGCCTTCCTGGTCGTCTCGCTGTTGCCGTAGTCGAAGCAGCAGCCGCTGTTGACGTGCGTCCCGCTGGTCACCATGTACATGCCCTCGGGGGCGCTGCCGGTGGGCACGCCGGTCGAGTGACCGTCCCGCCAGTAGCTGTTGCCGGGGTTGATGTACAGGGAATACGCCTTCCGGCTGCCGACCGTGAGCGATTCCGTGGTCGCCTTCGCCGGACTGCTCTGACTGGACCCGGGCACCACGCTCGATCCCTGGTACCACAGGTCGTTCCCGCGCCCGGACTGGTCGTAGACCACCGTGGTGACGCAGGAAGTGCCGGAGCAGAAGGAATCCTGGGCCCCGGCGTCGGCCGCGCCGCCCGCCGCCACGACGCCGACGTTCCGGGTCGTGTTGTCGGACGCTCGCCGGACCTGGTACAGATTTCCGTTGTAGGAGCCGTAGAGGGCGCGGACCGTGCTGTGCGCGGCGACGCACGGCGTGCCGCCCGACGCGTAGATGTCGCACGGGCCCGCACCGGTCGGTGGCGGGGTGTTCGCGGTCCACCGCTGGTTGCTCTGGCCGTGGCACGTCCAGAGGATGACCGCGGTGCCGTTGGCCGTGCCGGCCCCGTTCACGTCCAGGCACAAGCCCGACTGGACGCCGGTGATCGACCCGTCGGAGTTCTGCCGCCACTGCTGGTTCGCCCCGCCGGTGCAGGACCAGATGATCACCGCCGTGCCGGGTGCCGTCTGGTTGCCGTAGGCGTCCACGCACCGCGTCCCGCTCGACGCCCGGAGCTCCCCGGCGGAGCTGAACTCGAAGGCCTGGCTCGCCTGGCCGGTGCAGTCCCGGATCTCCAGCGCCGTGCCCGGCGTGTCGACGCCGCCCGTCACGTTCAGGCACCGCCCCGACGCCGCGCTCGTGAGGGACGTCGACGCCGCGGACGCCGGTGGCGCGCCGGCCAGCACGGCCGCCAGCATCGTGGCCAGCACCAGGACGGCGCGCACCGGCTTGACTCGAGTGGTCACGAATCCTCCTTCGAGCGCTGCGGATCTCCGCAGGCTGGGTGTTAGCGCTAACACATTGGGAGTCATGCCGTCGCACGCAGGACGAGCTTGGTGTCCAGCACGGCACAGCGAGGAGTGGCCGAGCCGCCGAGCATCGCGAGCAGCTCGCCCGTCATCCGGGCGCCCATCTCTTCGATCGGCTGGCGCACGGTGGTGAGCGGCGGATCCGTGCGGCGGCCGATCGGCAGGTCGTCGAACCCGATGACCGCCACGTCACCGGGCACCCGCCGCCCCGCGCGGTGCAGGGCTCGCATCGCGCCGACCGCCATCATGTCGGACGCGGCGAAGATGGCGTCGACGTGCGGCCGGCGGTCCATCAGGCGGACGGTGGCGTGCTCGCCGGAGGCCTGACCGAAGTCGCCGAACACCACCAGCCCGCGGTCGCCGCGCCCGGCACCCGCCACCGCCTGGCGGTAGCCGAGCAGCCGGTCCACACCCGCGGTCATGTCCTGCGGTCCGGCGATGGTCGCCACGGTCCGCCGGCCCGCGTCGATGAGTCGCTGGGTGGCCCGCTGCGCCCCACCCCGGTTGTCCACGTCGACGTAGGACGAGCAGTCCCCTTCGCGGACCGGCCGCCCGCCGAACACCACCGGGATGCCGAGCCAGTCCAGATCGAGCGGGCGGCGGCCGTGCATGCCGACGACGAGAGCGCCGTCGACGTGGCCGCCGTCGAGGTAGCGCACCACCGGGGCCTGGTAGTTCTCCGTCGCGGGCACGGTGAGCAGGACGAGCTGCAGGCCCGCCTCGGTCAGCTCCTTCCCGGCGCCGGCGGAGATGCGGGCGAAGTAGGGGTCGGCGAACAGCCGCAGCACCTCCTCGCACACGACCAGCGCGACCGATCCGGTGCGCCCCGCCGTCGCCCGCGCGGCTCTCTGCCGGGCGTAACCCAGAGCCGACATCGCCGACTCCACCTGCTTGCGCGTTTTCGGCCGGACCCGCGGAAAGCCGTTGAGCACGCGGGACGCGGTGGCGGTGGACACCCCGGCCGCCCGCGCGACGTCGGCCAGGGTCGGACGGAGCTGGGGCAACTCGACGGACGACACGTTCGCTCTCCCAAGACGTCTTTGTCTCTGCAGGGCTCACTGAGAATACCGCCGGGTAACGGGCGGTTCAGGCGCGTTGGACCCGGAATCTCTGGTTGGCGCCACCGGTGGCGCTCCACTGGGAGATCCGCGCGCCGTCGGCGGTCGAAGCTCCCCACACGTCCATGGACAGGCCGCTCAGCCGGTTGACCAGGCCGACGACCCCGCCGCCCAGGTCGGCCACGCGCCACTGCTGGGCGGCGGCGCCGGAGTCCGGTTGCTGGCTGATGTCCGCGCCGGTGGCGGTGCCGGCCACCTGGAGCACGAGGCCGCTGTGGCGGGCCCGGACGCGGTAGTAGCCGTCGCCGGAGTCGAGGAAGTCGAACTGCTGGTTCTGCCCGCCGGTGGCCGGCCACTGCTGCAGCAGGGCACCGGCCGCGGTGGAGACGCCACTGATGTCCAGGAGCTTGCCGCTGTGCTCGGCGGCCAGGGTGTAGTTCACTCCGACCTGCACGGGCGACCCGGCCGGCGGGGTCGACGAATCGAACTGCGTGAGGAACTTCCACACCTCGCCGGACGTCCAGGTCTGCCAGCCGCTGCAGGTGCACCCGTCGCGCGGGCCGGGGTCGTGGCCGCCGTCGAACGCGGCCCAGACCACCGGGTAGCCGGTCCGGCAGCCGGAGTAGGCGGTGACGATGTGGGTGTGGCTGCCGCTCGAGGGCTCCGGCGGGTTCTGCGCGGTGCAGCCGTTGTTCCGGACGAACTGGTCGCGCAGCGAACGGCCGGAAGCGATGGGCAGGACGTTGTCCCCGATGCCGTGCATCCCGATGTAGGCGACCGGCTGGGTGCCGCCGTTGCACCCGCTGAGGTTCGCCCCGGAGTAGACGGCGACCGCGCGGAAGACCGTCGGCCGCGCGCAGGCGAGCGCGTAGCTCATGGCGCCGCCGTAGCTGAACCCGCCCGCGAAGACCTGCGAGGTGTCGATGCACAGCGCCGCCTCGAGCTGCCGCAGCAGGTCGTCGACGAAGGTGACGTCCTGGCCGCCGGGGTTGGCCCAGCCGTTGCCGTTGCCCTGGGGCGCGACGAAGATCGTGTTGTTGCCCGCGCTGTCCGCGAGCCGCCGGAGCCCGTAGTAGGACCAGTTGTACCCGTCGGTCCCGCCGGAGTCGACGTCGTTGGCCGTGCCGCCGCGCCAGTGCAGCCCCACGAACAGCCGGTAGGAGTGGGAGTTGTCGTAGTTGGCCGGGACCCGCAGGATGTAGCTGCGGTTCTGGCCGCCGCTGGAGATCGTGTGGCTGCCGCTCGCCAGCCCGGGAGCGGACCCGCAGCCCGCGGTGGCCGCCGACGTCGACGCCTCCCCGGGCACAGCGGCTTCGGCGTTCCCGGCCATGGCCAGCAGCGCCCCGATCGCGACGGTCACGAACAGCCGTCTGAACTTCGCCATGATGCGGTCCCCTCCGGTCAGTTCCGGGTCCATAACTGGGTGGTGGCGTGGGTGCAGGTCCCGAGCCGCACGGCGGTGCCGTTCGCGGTCGAGCCCGCGAGCTCGAGGCAGAGGCCCGACTGCGCCGAGGTGACGGTGCCGTCGGAGTTGGCCAGCCACTTCTGGTTGGCCCCGCCGTGGCAGGCCCAGATGATCGCGGCCGTGCCCGGTGCGGTGCTGCCGCCCTCCGCGTCCAGGCAACGCAGTGCGCCACCGGAGTAGACGGTCAGCTCCCCGGCCGCGGTGGTCGTCCACGTCTGGTTCGTGCCGCCGTGGCAGTCCCAGACCTGGGTGCGCGTGCCCTGGGTGGTCGACTGGCCCGGCACGTCGAGACACCGGCCCGCGGCCACCGAGCGCACCGGGCCGCCGGTGGTCGTCCCGCCACCACCGCTGTCGAGGCCGAGGAAGGAGATGGCGTACGCGATCATCCCGGCCTGCGGCAGGGTGTGTCCGGTCCCCGCGATCGTGATGCCCTCGACGGCGGCCTGGGTTCCGGTGCCGCCGTAGCGGTTGCGCGTCCAGGACGACTGCGGGTGGTCGGTGAAGGACGGCGTCTGGCTCAGCCCGCGCAGGGCCGTCCACTGCTTGATCTCCTCGCCGTAGTTCGGATACGCCAGGGTGGTGTCCTGGTTCCCGTGCCACAGCTGCATCCGGGGGTAGGTGCCGGCGTAACCGGGGTACATGGCGTGGGCCTGATCGGCCCATTGCTGCGCGGACTTGACGACGTTGCCGCCCGCGCACTGGCTGTTCCAGAGCGAGCCGTCGGTGGTGGCGAAACACCCCGCCGGCACGCCCGAAAACGCCGATCCGGCGGCGAAGACGTCCGGGTACTGCGCGGCCAGGACGTTCGTCATCATGGCGCCCGAGGAGAAGCCGCTGACCACGATCCGGCCCGGGTCCACGTTGTAGTGCTGGCGGGTCCAGGCGACCATCGCCATGATGCCGGTGGTGTCGCTGCCGCCGTCGCGGGTCAGGCCCGCTTTCGTCGACACGTCGAAGCAGTGGCCGTCCCGGGTCGCCTCGGGCACGACGACGAGGTAGCCGTAGCGATCGGCGGCCGTCGCGTAGTCGTGCCCGTTGCCGTTGAAGATCGCGCTCGCCGAACCGCTGCAGTAGTGCACCAGCACGAGCAACGCCGGCTTGGGCGCCACGGCGTCCGGCACGTACAGGTACATGCCGAGGTTGGTCGGGTTGGCGCCGAAGCCGGTGACGCGGGTCAGCGCGGCGGCCGCGGCCGGACCGGCGGTCAAGACCACCCCGGCGACGGCGAGGGGCAGCAGGAGGAGGAACGCGAGCAGACGTTTCACCGCAGGCTCCATTGCTGGTTGGCCTGGCCGCCGCAGGACCAGAGGATGACCTTCGTACCGTTCGCCGTGCCTTGGGCGTTCGCGTCGACGCACAACCCGGACTGGACGCCGGTGATCGTGCCGTTCGTGTTGACGTTCCACTGCTGGTTCACCTGGTTGTGGCAGTCCCAGATGATCACCTGCGTACCGTTGGCGGTGCCCTGGCCGGACGCGTCCAGGCACTTGTTGCCGTAGACCATCAGCTGCTTGGTGCTGGTGTAGGTCCACTGCTGGTTGGCGGCCTGGCTGCCGCAGTCCCGCAGCTGCACCTGGGTCCCGTTGGCCGTCGACGAGTTCGGCACCTCCACGCACCGGCCGGACGGCGTCCCCACGATCTGCTTGCCGGACGGCGTCGTGCCGGGTTGGCCGACGCCGGCGCCGGTGAAGTGGACCCAGTTGACGTTGAACAGGTAGGCGGCGCCGCTCTGGCCGGAGGGGTTGCGGGCCACGAAGTAGAGCTTCCCGGTGCCGGTGGGCGGGTTCGGCAGGCTGACCGCGAAGTCCTGCCAGGTCTGCCAGCCGCCGGTGCCGGTGATCGGCACCGAGGTGACCAGGGCGCCGTCCGGCGCGTTGCGGCGCACTTCCAGGGTGCCGCCGGAGCCACCCGAAGACGCCCGGACGTGCAGACCGGTGATGTTGTCCAGGGCGAGCGGGTCGAAGGACCACCAGTCGCCGTCCTGGACGAACGCCGCGCTGCTGCCGCCGCCCATCGGGTCCGTGGCGGTTTCCACGGTGACGCCCGCGGTGTCGGTGCCCTTCCCGTCGCTGGTGCGGCCGGTCGCGCTGAAGAACTCGGCCTGCTTCATCTTGGGCTGCAGGATCACCTGGGCGCGGCCGGTGACCGGGCCGGCTCCCCCGGCCCCGCCCTTGTCGGTGTAGGACGCCTCCACGACGTAGAAGAGGTTGTCGTTCTCGCTGTGCCCCGACGAAAGCGTGGTCTGCACCTGGGCGGTGCAGCCGTGGTACTGCTCGAGCGGGTGCCCGTGTTCGTCGTGGCCGAGGTAGGCCTGGACGGTCACCTGCGAGCAGTCGATCGTCCCGTCTTCCGGGTCGCTGACCGTGACGGCGAAGTCCACCTTGTCGCCCCACTCGAACAGCCCGCCGGTCGGTGGGGTGGTGACGGTGAGCGTCGGTGCGGTGTTACCCGAGGTGACGGCGACGCTCGCGGTGGCGGTGGCGCCGGCCGTGTTCGTCACGGTGAGCACGGCGGTGTAGTTGCCGGCGGCGTAGGTGTGGCTGGGGTTCGCCGCGGTGGACGTCGTGCCGTCCCCGAAGTTCCAGCTGTACCGCAGCGTGGAGCCGCCCGGGTCGGTCGAGCCGGCGCTGGAGAAGGCCACGGTGAGCGGCGCGGGCCCGCTGGTGCGGTCCGCGGCGGCCTTCGCGACCGGCGCGGCCGAGCCGCCGCCGAGGTAGTCGACCCGGACGATGGCCGCGTCGCTGTTGCCGCCGCCGTACCCGGTGCCCCACTCGACGACGTAGAGCGCGCCGTCCGGGCCGAACTTGAAGTCCATCGGCCGGTTGAACTTCACCGACGGCAGCAGCCGGTCGATCGAGGTGACGTTCGTGCCGCCGCTGTCGAGCTGGAAGGTGTACATCGAGCTGGTGTTCCACTCGGCGAAGACCGCGCGGCCGTCGAAGTCCACCGGCCACTTGCGGGTGGACGCGAGGTTCGCGTCGTACCGGTAGACCGGGCCGGCCATCGGCGCCCCGCCCGACAGCTGCGGGAAGTGCGCCGAGTCGGCCTGGTAGTGGTAGTACACCTGGGCCGGGATGGCCGGCGGCAGCTTGGTCAGGCCGGTGTTGTTGGGCGAGCTGTTGGTGGGCCCGCCGGCGCAGTCGAACTGAGCGCCGGACGCGCCGGTGGCGAAGTTGTACTGGTTGTAGGCCAGGTTCGGGCCGACGCAGAAGGGCCAGCCGGCGTTGCCGGGCTTGCTGACGACGTCCCATTCCACGGTGTTCTGCGGGCCGCGGCTCGAGCTGGCGTTCGGCGCGTCCGGGCCGTAGTTGGCGACCAGGGGGTAGCCGGTCTTCGGGTCGAGACCCATCCGGAACGGGTTGCGCTCACCCATCGTGTAGATCTCCGGGCGCGTGTTCGCCGTGCCGGGCGAGAACAGGTTGCCCGAGGGGATCGTGTAGGTGCCGTTCGTCTCGGGGTGGATCCGCAGGACCTTGCCGGACAGGCTGTTGGTGTTTCCGGCGGTGCGTTCGGCGTCCCAGTACGCGCGCCCGGAACGCTGATCGAGCGGGCTGTAGCCGTCCGAGGCGAAGGGGTTGGTGTTGTCCCCCAGCGACAACCACAGGTTCCCGTTCTTCTTGTCCATGACCAGGCCCGCGCCGTGGTGGCAGCATTCGGCGCGCTGCACCGGCACGTCCAGCACGACCTTCTCGGTCGACTGGTCGATCGTGTCGCCGCTGACGGTGAACCGGCTCAGCCGGTCGACGTTGCCGGCGCTGTTCGGCGAGTAGTAGACGTAGACCCATTGGTTGGTCGCGAAGCCCGGGTCGACCGCGATGTTGAGCCCGCCGGACTCGTTGGCGGTGAAGACGTTCAGGTGCGTCGAGAGGACCGCGGTGCCGTTGGGCTTGACGACCTTCACGTCCCCGAGCCGGTCGATGTAGAACACCCGGCCGTCCGGGGCCACGTCCAGCGCCATCGGGTTGGACGTCTCGGTGTGCAGGGTGACCTTCTGGAACTTCGAGTCCGGCGGCAGCGCCGCCGCGGCCGGGCTCGCGGGGGCCGCGAGCACGGGAACCAGCGCGGCGGCCAGGACCGCGGCCACCGCCAGCGCGCCGCGGCGCAGCGCGGAAAATCCGGACATGACGGGTCTCCTCGATGCGGACGGTGGACGGTTCACCGCAGGGTCCACTGCTGGTTGGCCTGCCCGCCGCAGGACCACAGGATGATCTTCGTGCCGTTGGCCGTACCGCGGCCGGACGCGTCCACGCACAGGTTCGACTGGACGCCGGTGATCGTGTTCGCGTTAACATTCCACTGCTGATTGGGCTGTCCGGTGCAGTCCCAGATGATCACCGGCGTGCCGTTGGCCGTTCCCCGGCCCGAAGCGTCCAGGCACTTGTTCCCGTAAACCGTCAGCTGCTTGCCGCTGGTGTAGGTCCACGTCTGGTTCGCTTGGCCCGCCACGCAGTCGCGCAGCTGCACCTGCGTCCCGTTCGCCGTCGAGGCGTTCGGCACCTCCACGCACCGGCCCGACTGCGTACCCACGACCTGTTTCCCCGACGGCGGCGGCGTGGTGGTGGTGACCGAGCAGTCCGCGGAGACCGCCCCGGCCGCGGTCCGGATCCCGCCCAGCAGCAGGTGCAGGAAGTTCGGTTCGCCGAAGCTCTCGTTGGTGTGGCCCATGCCGGTGTACCAGGCGCGGCCGCCGTCGAAGTCGTGGCACCACGTGGTCGGGTGGTCCGCGCCCATCGTGGCGCCCGAGTAGCTGGATTCGTCCACAGTGGTCAGCACGTGCACGGCCGAACGCGGGTTGGCCCGGAAGTCGTACCACTCGTCGTAATGGGTGTACTGGGCCGGCAGCCCTTGAGTGGAAGGGTGGTTCAGGTCTTCGACCTTGACAAGTGCGTTCTGCTGCGCCGGGTGCTGCTTGAAGTAGGCGCCGACGAGCTGGCCGTACCAGGCCCAGTCGTAACCGCTGTCGGACGCGGCGTGGATGCCGGCGAACCCGCCGCCGTGCTCGATGTACCGCCGGAAGGCGTCCTTCCCGGCCTGCGTGCCGACCGGGTCGCCGGTCGTGGACAGGAAGACCACGGCGGCGTACGGGGCCAGGCCGGCGTCGGTGAACACCGCGTCGTCCTCGGTGGCGTCGACCGCGAAGTCGTTCTGCTGCCCCAGTTGCCGGATCGCGGCGATCCCGGCGGGGATGGAGTCGTGGCGGAAGCCGGTGGTCTTGGAGAACACCAGGACCTTGAAGGCCGCCGCGGGCGACGCGACAGCGGTGGACACGGGGGCCGCGAACCCCAGGACCACGGCGGCGACCAGGACAACCACGCGGAGAGTACGGGACAGCGTCGTCACGGGTACTCCTCTTCAGGAGTGGAAAGGAGGGCGCGGGATGCGCGCTCCGAAATCGCTCGGTTACCGAACCTGAAGCCAAGATAGGAGTGCGCGGCGGCAAAGGTCAATGCGCGGTGAAACTTACTCACCCGCAACGCATCGCGCCCGTCCCTCGACCACGGGGTCCACAAAGGAATGAGCGCAGGACTGCGTACCCGAAGCCGGGCCCCGGGTACGCACTCCCGCGCTCACTGGTCGAAGAGCCGCCGCTGGATCTCGCGCCGGTAGTCCTCCAGGGTGTTGTCGAGGTGGACGGCGACCGCCCGGGCCGCTTCCTCCGGGTCGCCGTCCCGGATCGCCCGGTAGATCGCCGCGTGCTCGTCGATCGCGCTCGCGGCGTGTCCGCCGACCGCGCCGGACATCCCGATGATGTTCGTCTGGCGTTGCAGGCGGCGGGCTTCGCGCACGGCCGCGACGAGGAACTGGTTGTGGGACGCGGTCGCGACACGCAGGTGGAAGTCGTCGTCGCCGCGGTCGAACAGCGCGCTGCGCCCGGTCAGGTGACCCTGCCGGCAGGTCTCGGCGGCGGTCTCGATCGCGCGCAGTTCGGCCGGGGTGGCGTTCGCCGCCGCCAGCCGGCCGGCCGCGGTCTCCTGGACCCGGCGGAACTCGAAGAGCATGTAGACGTGGTCGAGATCGGTGGGCAGGAAGAAACCACCCCAGCGGGAAGCGCCGAGCATGCCTTCGTCGTCGGACACATAGAGCCCACGTCCCTTGTGCGCGCGTACCCGGCCGATCGCCGAGAGGATCTTGACGGCCTCCCGCACCACGGTCCGGCTGGTTCCCATCCGCGCCGCCAGCTCGACCTCGGTCGGCATCCGGTCACCGGGCCGCAGCTCCAGCTCGGCGATCAGGTGCAGGATCTGCTCGGCCACCACTTCGTAGCCGGGCCGGTACGGCGCGGGCGGTGCGGCTTCCTCGTTGCGGGTCACCCGATGAGTATGACTCAGTGGGCGCCGGCCAGTGACTGTACCTCGCGCCCCGGCGGTCCGGTCAACAGTGCCGCGGCGCGGAATGAAACTTACATACGTTCCCCCAGGTGGAAAGATCGAACGGCGGCGATGCCTCCTTTCGTCTCTTGACGACGGCCCCACCTTGGCCTCGTATGAGTCGTACACATCCTCGCCGGCCCCTCGGTCCATTGTGGACACCCGGCGCCCGATGTCCCCCGTTCCCGGAGAGGTACAGCCATGCCGCCGCGCACCGGATCCGTGGCCGCCGCGCTCGTCACCGCCCTCGTGGTGACCGCGTTCGCCGCGCCGCCCGCCCACGCCGCGACCGTCACCATCGCCGTGGCGCCCACCGGCGACGACGCCAACCCCGGCACGCTCGACCAGCCGGTGGCCACCCCCGCCAGGGCGCAGCAGCTGGCCCGCAACCGGTCGGCCGCCAACGACGTCGTCGTGCAGCTCGCGGGCGGCTCCTACCGGCTCTCCGCCCCGCTGACGTTCACCAGCGCCGACTCCGGGCAGAACGGCCACACCGTCTCCTGGCAGGCCGCGTCCGGCCAGACACCGATCCTTTCCGGCGGCTCGCAGGTCACCGGCTGGGCGGTGCAGGACCCGGGCCAGAACATCTGGGCGGCGTCCGTGCCGCAGGGCGCCGACTCGCGGCAGCTGTTCGTGGACGGGGCGCCGGCGCCACGCGCGTCGATCCCGATCTCCCGCGGCGACGTGCAGATCACGACGTCCGGCATGACCATCGTCAACTCCGCGCTGAACTACCTCGCGACGTTGCCGCAGCAGAACCGGATCGAGGTAGAGAGCCAGAACTCCTTCACCGACCGCTACTCCCCCGTCGATCACGTCAGCGGCACGTCGATCGTCATGCAGCAACCCGCGTGGAACAACAACAACTGGGGCTACGACACCCTCGCCAAGCCCTTCGGCGGCGGCCAGCTGTTCCTCGAGAACTCCTACTCGTTCCTCAAGAACACCGGCCAGTGGTACCTGGACCCGCAGGCCGGGAAGCTCTACTACAAGGCGCCGAGCGGCTGGGTGCCCGGCAGCCACGACGTCGAGCTGCCGCGGCTGACGTCGCTGCTGCGGATCAGCGGCAGCTACGACAACCCCGTGCGCGGCCTCACCTTCAGCGGCCTGCACTTCGAGCACACCACCTGGCTCACGCCGGGCACGTCGGTCGGCTACGCCAACCAGCAGAGCGGCACCTTCCTCCCGGCCGCGGCGAGCATGCCGGGCGACTTCCTGAGCTCCTGTCAGTCCGGCTGCCCGTTGTTCGAGGGTGCCCGCAACAGCTGGGCGCAGGCGCCGGCCGCCGTCCAGGTCTCGGCCGCCACCGGCATCACGTTCAGCGGCAACACCTTCACCCACCTCGGCCAGGTCGCGCTGGGCATCGGCAACGACGCGAACGCGCACGCGTCCGGGGTCGGCCTCGGGGCGTCGTCGATCACCGTGGACCGCAACATCTTCACCGAGGACTCGGGCGCGGGCCTCGTCGTCGGGGGTGTGCGGCCGGACGCCCACCACCCGTCGAACCCGGCGATGACCAACCGCGACATCACGCTGTCGAACAACACGGTGAGCCGGGTCGCCCTGGACTACCGGGAGATGGCCGGCATCCTGTCGACCTACGTCACGCATGCAGTGATCACCCACAACGACGTCTCCAACCTGACCTACGACGGCATCGACGTCGGCTGGGGCTGGGGCGCGAACGACCCGGGCGGCAGCCAGGACTACCGCAACCGCGGCCTGTACAACTACCAGCCCGTCTACTCCACGGCGACGACGCTGCGGGACACCGTCGTCAGCTACAACCGGGTGCACGGCACGAAGAAGCTCATGCACGACGGCGGCAGCATCTACAACCTCTCCGCCAACCCGGGCAGCTCCATCGACCACAACCACGTGTACGACAACAACCGCACGGTCGGCCTGTACCTGGACGAAGGCTCCCGCTACGTTTCCCTGTCGGCCAACGTGATCCAGGACTCCGGGGTCTGGGCCTTCACCAACGCGAGCGGCACCAACAACACCAACGACAGCACCTTCAGCGGCAACTGGTACAACGGCGGCGCGACGAACGTGGCCACCGGGTCGCCGCACAACAACGTCCTGAGCGGCAACGTTCAGGTGAGCGGCACCAGCTGGCCGTCGGGCGCCCAGCAGGTCATCGCCGCCGCGGGCCCGGGCGGCACCGGGCCGGCCGCGAGCCCCGTGCGCGCGGCCGGCGCGGGCAGGTGCCTGGACGTCAACGGCGTCAGCACCACCCCCGGCGCCCAGGTGCAGATCTGGGACTGCACCGGCGGCGCCAACCAGGCCTGGACCCGTACGACCGCCGGGGAACTGACCGTTTACAGCGGGGACAGCACCCGATGCCTGGACGCATCCGGGCAGGGCACCACGCCGGGCACCAAGGTCGTCATCTGGACCTGCAACGGCGGAGCCAACCAGCGCTGGCAGGTCACCTCGGCCGGCACCGTCACCGGTGTCCAATCCGGACTGTGCCTGGACGTGACCGGCAGCGCCACGGCCAACGGCACCGCCGTCCGGCTCTGGACCTGCACCGGCCAGGCCAACCAGAAGTGGACCTTCGGCTGAACGATCGAGGAGAACCCATGAGAATCCGGCTCATCGCGGCCGCCGCGGCCTTGTTCCTGAGCGCGTTCCTCCCCGGCACCCCGGCGGCCGCCGAATCCAACGGCGGCGTCCGGGTCATGCCGCTGGGCGACTCCATCACCGAAGGCACGCAGGTGCCCGGCGGGTACCGGATCGGGCTGTGGCAGCGCCTCGGCGCGGGCGGCTACCAGGTCGACTTCACCGGCTCGCAGTACAACGGCCCGGCCGCCCTCGGTGACCACGACCACGAGGGCCACCCGGGCTGGCGCATCGACCAGATCGACGCGAACGTCGTCACCTGGCTGCGGAACACCGGCTCGCACACGGTCCTGCTGCACCTCGGCACCAACGACGTCCTGCAGAACTACGACGTCGGCCGCGCGCCCGCCCGGCTGTCCGGGCTGATCGACCACATCACCGCGACGGCACCGGACGCCGAGGTGTTCGTCGCGACGATCATCCCGCTCGCCAACTCCGGGCAGGAGTCCGCCGTCCGCACGTTCAACTCGGCGATCCCCGGCATCGTGCAGAGCAACCGGAACGCCGGAAAGCGCGTGCACCTGGTCGACATGCACGCCGCGTTGACCGCCGCCGACCTGACCGACGGCATCCACCCCACCGCCACCGGGTACGACAAGATGGCCGCCACCTGGTTCGGGGCCCTGCAGTCCGTGTCCGGGAGCATCGGCACCCCCGGGACGTCCACGGCCCGGCAGATCGTCGGCACGCAGTCAGGCCGCTGCCTCGACGCCGCGAGTGCGGCCAACGGCACCCAGGTTCGGCTGCAGGACTGCGGCGCGCAGGCCGGTCAGGCGTGGACCCGTACCGGCCAGGAGCTGACCGTCGGCGGGACCAAGTGCCTCGACGCGTCCGGCCAGGGCACGGCCAACGGCACTCCGGTGATCGTCTGGGACTGCCACGGCCAGGCCAACCAGCAGTGGACCGTCAACGCCGACGGCACGATCACCGGGGTCCAGTCGAACCTCTGCCTCGACGCGTACGGGCAGGGCACGGCCAACGGCACCCAGCTGATCCTCTGGGCCTGCGGCGGGCAGGCGAACCAGCGGTGGACGCTGCGCTGAAAGCGTCCCTCCCGCCGGCCCTCCCCCGGTCGCAGCACGCTCCCGGTCCCTCGACGCCGACGACGCTTGTGGCACACGATGAGAGCGGCGAAACAGGTCCGCGTTCCGCGGCCACCACCCGCCCGGCTCGCGGACGACAGATCTCCGCCACGCCCCCGGCTTTCCGACGGGGCCCGGGGAACAGCCCGGCCTCGCCGGGCTGCCCGCCGTGTCCGAGCTGGGACGTCGCCGGAACCGAGGGGTGCCCGTCACCCTCGAGACCCGGGGCCGGGTACTCGCCGAGGCACGACGGCGGATTCCGCGCGATCGTGCTGTGCTCGGGCGGACGATCCAGCTGTCGGTGCGCGGCCTGCTCACGGACGGACAACACCCGCTCGCCGGATCCTCGGGACTCCGGCGAGCGGGCCGGTCGTCAGCCGCACGCCCTTCCGTCGACCGCGAATGCCGACGGATTCGGATTGCTCCCCACGTAACTGCCGTTGAACCCGATCGCGACCGACTGCCCCGGACCCACCGAGGCGTTCCACGGCATGGCCGTGGCGGTCACGTCGGCGCCGGACTGCGCCCAGGTCGCCGACCACCCCTGCGTCACCTTCTGGGTGCCCGGGAAGGTGAAGCCCAGCTTCCAGGTCGTCCACGCGGTCGTGCCGGTGTTCTTCAGCGTGACGGTGGCCGTGAAGCCGCCGTTCCACGTGTTCGCCGCGTACGTCACCTGGCACCCGCCCGCCGGGGTGGCCGGCCGGGTGGTGAACTGCGCGGCAGGTGAGTCCGCGCTCCCCAGGCCCGCGCCGTTGCGCGCCACCACGACCACGGTGTAGGCGGTCGACGGCGAGAGGCCCGTCACCGTCGCCGTCGTTCCGGTGACGGTGGTGAGGACCGTGCGGGCCGAGCCGGTCACCCGGACGACGTCGTAGCCTCGGACACCGCTCTCCGGGTCTTCGGCCGCCGTCCACGTAAGCGTCGCACCGCCGCTGGAGATCGCGGACACGACCGGGGTGCCCGGGGCCGTCGGAGCCGTCGTGTCCACTGTGGAGGACGACTTCTCGGCGGTCCAGCCGGCCAGCCAGGCCAGCGCCGAGTTCCAGTTGATCGCGACCTCGTTGACCGAGTACGCCTGGATGTCGTCGACGAAGCACCGCTGGGGCGCGCAGCCGGCCAGCAGCCGCGCCGCGGTCGGGTCCTGCAGGCCGCTGTTGGGACCGCCCGACAGCGCGCCGGGCGGGGCGGTCGGCAGCGACGCGTCCAGCTGGTGCGCCCAGAACCGGTGGTGCACGTTCGTCACCGGCTGGTCACCGTGGCCGGAGACGTAGGAGTAGTTCGCCGGGTTGCGGCCCAGCAGGTAGTCCATCGCCGCGAACGCGCCGTCCCGGTACTTGTCCTGCTTCGTGAAGTCGTACGCCAGGGCGAGCACCACGCCGTTGTTGGCGACCAGACCGTTGGAACCCCACTCGTACGAGCCGTCGGCCGTGCGGTAGGGCGCCGGGTACCCCATCGACGCCATCTGCGCCAGGTGACTGTCGGCGGTCGTGGTGACCGCCGTCCTGATCGCCGTGACGTCCGCCGCCGGCAGGTCGGTGGGTACCACCGCGAGCGTGATGTCCCCCAGCGCGCCCGTCGAAGCCCAGTCGAAGCCGTGCGTGGTGAAGCTCTTCCCGCGGTAGAGGGAAGACCCGGTGACGTCGGCGCGGTAGCCGCTCTTCCCGGTGGTCGTGAACAGCTCGGCGGCGGCCCAGTAGAACTCGTCGCTCACGGTGTTGTCGCTGTAGGTGCCGCCGCCGGTGCCGTCGTTCGGGTCGGCCAGGACGTTCGGGTTGGCCTTCGCCGCCGCGTACGCCTTCTCGGCCGCGGCGAGCAGCTTCGCCGAGTACGCCGGATCGATGGTCCGCCACAGCCGGGACGCCTGCGCCGCGACGGCCGCCGTGTTCAGGGTCGCCGCGGTGCTCGGCGGTGACAGCCGGCGCGGCTGGCTGTCCTGGTCGGGCCGGGTGGGCAGGGACGTCCACTGCGCGTCGTGGATCTTGTGGTGCACCATGCCCGCCTGAGGTTTGCCGTCCGGCACCTGCATCTCCAGCAGGAAGTCGACCTCCCAGCGGGCTTCGTCGAGGATGTCGGGCACGCCGTTGGCCCGTTCCGGGATCGCCAGCTTGCCGTCACCCAGCGCGCTCGCGTCCCCCAGCCGCAGCGCCCGCTCGTACTCGTCGAGCAGTTCCCAGGCCGCGATGCCGCCGTTGACGACGTACTTGCCGTGGTCACCCGCGTCGTACCAGCCGCCCCGCACGTCGAGGGTGTAGCCGCAGTTCAGGTCCGACCGGCAGGGGACGTTGTCGTCACCCTGGTTCGGCGCGACGTTCACGTGCCCCGCCGGGCGCGCGTAGGCGGCCCCGACGTACGCGGCGTCGATCGCGATCCCGCTGCGCTGGTGGTAGAAGAACGCCAGCGAGTCCTGACGCAGCTTCTGCAGCGCGTCGGCGGAGATGGCGAACGGGAAGCTCGTCTCGGCCCCGGCGCTCAGCGTGTAGCCCGTGCCCGCGGTGTCGTAGGCGGAGAAGTCGATTTCGTGCACGTTCTCACCGGAGGCCGCGTCCGCGCCCCGCGGTGTGGTCCGGCCGGTGGCCACCGCGCTGCCGGCGGCGTTCTTCAACGTCCACGTCAGTGGCGAGGTCGAGTCGCTGATCAGCGTCGCCCGCTTGGGCAGTCCGGGCACGTAGCTCTCCTGGTTCACCCGGATGCCGCTCGTCGGCGGCAGGCCGCCGGGCGGCACGACGCCGCCGACGAGGGAGATGTTGTCCAGGCACACGGTGTTGGCGGCGGCCTGACCGCCGAACCAGAACGCCAGCTGGCCGTTACCGGCGGCCGGGAAGTCCAAAGTGGACGAGAAGGTGACCGTGAAGTGCTGCGTCGACGGCGTCACCGTCAGGTCGGTCCGCGAGATCTGCCGGTAGGGCGACACGGCCTCGCCCGCGACGGCGGAGATCTGCTGGGTGGTCGTCGCGTGCGCGTCGAAGCTCAGGGTGTACGGCTGTCCCGCCTCGAACGGCACCCCGTTCTGGCCCGCCAGCGCGTCGTAACCGTTGGCGGTGCCGCCGGGTACGTCCGTGCAGAACTCCCCGCCGGTCACCCGGCCGGTCGTCCCCGCCCCGGCCCACCACGGGTCGAGGGTGCCACCTGAAAAGGTCCCGTTGAGCACGCGCTCGTAGTCCGCGGCCGCCGCGGGCACGGCGGCCGCCGTCACCCCGAGCGCCACCGCGGCCAGCAGGGCCAGACCGGCCCGCGACATCGTTGCCCGCATACGCCATCTCCTCGTCTTCGTCGGCGTCGATGGTGATCCGGACTGGGAGCGCTCCCAGCACGGTAACCGCCACCCGGGCCCCCTGGCAATCACCGGCGAAACTTTCGTCGGGAAAAAGGAAAATTGATCACGGGTGAACTCTTTGCTCACCGGTTCCCCTGTGGTTTCATCGGAAGCGGCCCGCCTGAGAGCGCTCCCAGGCACACTCCCACGACGAGGTGGAGGCGGCACGTGAAACTGAAGCACGCTCTGTCCGCGGTAGTACTGGCCACGACCGGGCTCATGGCTCCGGCCCTCGCCACGGCACCGGCCGCGCACGCGGACACGCTGATCTGCGACCAGTACGGGACGACCACGATCGGTGGCCGGTACGTCGTCATGAACAACCGATGGGGCAGCAGCGCCCAGCAGTGCATCAACGTCACCGGCAGCGGTTTCCGGATCCAGACCCAGCAGGGATCCACCAGCGGCGGCGCACCCTTGTCGTACCCGGCGGTCTACGCCGGTTGCCACTACGGGAACTGCTCCCCCGGTACGAACCTGCCGCGCCAGCTGAACCGGATCGGCAGCGCCCCGTCTTCGATCTCCTACACCTACGTCGGCGGGTCCACCTTCGACGCCTCCTACGACATCTGGATGGACCCGACCGCGAAGACCACGGGGGTCAACCAGATGGAACTGATGATCTGGTTCAACCGCACCGGATCGGTGCAACCGGTCGGCGGCCGGGTGGGCACCACCAGTCTCGGCGGCCGGGGCTGGGAAGTGTGGCAGGGCAACAACGGCGGCAACGACGTGGTCTCCTACGTCGCCCAGTCCCCGATCGCGGGCTGGTCGTTCAACGTCATAGACTTCGTCAACGACGTCGACGCCCGCACCCGCGTCGATCGTTCCTGGTACCTGACCAGCGTCCAAGCCGGCTTCGAGCCGTGGAGCGGCGGAGTCGGCCTGGCGGTCAACTCGTTCTCGGCCAACGTCAACTGAAGCCGCAAGGCGGCGCGAGGGAAGCCCCCTTGCGCCGTCCTCGGTGTCAACGCGAACAAGCCCTGCTCGCCCCACCTGGCCCCAGGTGCACTCCGGAAGGTGTGAACATGAAGATGACATCGCGGTCATTGTCCCGCGCGGCACTGGCTTCGGCGTTCCTGGCGACGTCACTCGGGGTTTCCCTGGTGCTCGCCACCTCGGCCGGCGCCGCCACGACACTGGGCGCGTCGGCCGCCCAGACCGGCCGGTACTTCGGCACCGCCGTCTCGGCCGGGAAGCTCGGTGACGCGACCTACGCCGGCATCCTGAACCGCGAATTCACCATGGTCACCGCGGAAAACGAGATGAAGTGGGACGCCACCGAGCCGAACCAGAACCAGTTCAGCTACAGCGGCGGCGACCGCATCCTCAACCAAGCGGTGAGCAACGGCCAGCGCGTCCGCGGGCACGCGTTGCTGTGGCACCAGCAGCAACCCGGCTGGGCCCAGGGCCTCAGCGGCTCCGCCCTGCGCCAAGCCGCCATCAACCACGTCACGCAGGTCGCCACCCACTACAAAGGCAAGGTCTACTCGTGGGACGTCGTCAACGAGGCCTTCGCCGACGGCGGCGGCGGTGGCCGGCGTGACTCGAACCTGCAGCGCACCGGCAACGACTGGATCGAAGCCGCCTTCCGCGCCGCGCGGGCCGCCGATCCCGGCGCGAAGCTCTGCTACAACGACTACAACACCGACGGGGTCAACGCCAAGAGCACCGGAATCTACAACATGGTGCAGGACTTCAAGTCCCGCGGCGTCCCGATCGACTGCGTCGGCTTCCAGTCCCACCTGTCCAACTCCGCTCCGGGCGACTACCAGGCCAACCTGCAGCGGTTCGCCAATCTCGGCGTCGAAGTCCAGATCACCGAACTGGACATCTCCGGCTCCAACCAGGCAAGCGTCTACGGCACCGTCACGCGCGCCTGCATGGCCGTCGCCCGCTGCGCCGGCATCACCGTCTGGGGCATCCGCGACAGCGACTCCTGGCGCACGGGTGAAAACCCGCTCCTGTTCGACAACAACGGGAACAAGAAGGCCGCCTACACGAGTGTCCTCGACGCCCTGAACGCCGGCGGCGCGACCACCACGCCGACGACACCGACCACCCCGACGACTCCCACCACACCCACGACGACGACCACCCCCCAGCCCGGCGGCTGCAGCGCCTCGGTCTCCCTCAACTCGTGGAACGGCGGGTTCGTGGCGACGGTCAAGGTCACCGCGGGAACGACCGCCCTCAGCGGCTGGACCGTGACGACGAACCTGCCCTCCGGCGCGACCGTCACCAACGGCTGGAGCGCCGGCAACAGCGGCACCAGCGGCACGGTGAACTGGACCAACGTCAGCTACAACGGCAGCGTCGCGGCCGGGCAGTCCACCGAATTCGGCTTCCAGGGAACCGGAAGCGCCAACGGCGTCACGGCGGCCTGCGCCGCGGCCTGATCCGCTCGACGTCGGGGCCCGGCACCACGAGCCGGTGCCGGGCCCCATCGACGCCGGAGCGTACGTGCGACCGGCGTGACGCAGGCCATCTGGACAGTCCGTCCAATCGATATACGCTAAGTCCATGACCAACGAGCACCCCTACCCGCCGGCCTTCCGCAGCGGCGACCTCGTTTCGGTGTCCGGGCGGCTGGGCGTGACCGGGACCGGCGAGCTGGTGCCGGGCGGGTTCGACGCCGAATGCGCGCAGGCCTTCACGAACCTCGACGCCGCACTGCGGTCGGTGGGCGCGAGCCGGGCCGACGTGGTGAAGGTCGTGGCCTACCTGACCGCCATCGCCGACCGGCCCGGCCTCAACGCCGTCTACGAGGAGTTCTTCACCGAGCCTCGGCCCGCGCGCACCTGCGTCGGGGTGGCGTCTCTGCCCTACGGCGCCGTTGTCGAGGTCGAGGCGCTCGCCCGGGTGCGGGATGCCTGAGGTTCCCGAGCGGGACGCGATCCTCGCGGCGCTCGCCCCGGTCGCCGACGGCATCGCCGCGACCCTCGGCTCGTTCTGCGAGGTCGTCGTGCACGACTTCCGGCAGCCGGACAGCTCGGTCGTCGCGATCGCCGGATCGGTCACCGAGCGCACCGTCGGCGGCTCGATGAGCGAGATCGGCATGGGCCTGCTCGCCCAGGGCGACGACGCCGAGGACCAGCTGAACTACGTCACCCGCACCGCGTCCGGCAAGCTGGTGAAGTCCTCGACGATGCTGGTGCGCGACAGCGGCGGCGCGGTGTTCGGCGCGCTCTGTGTGAACCTCGACGTCACCGCGCTGAGCCAGCTGCGGACCCTCGTCGGCGAACTGGCCGACGTCGGCACGACCGCGGAACCACCGACGACCACCTTCGGCGACGACATCGACGCCGTGGTCGACGCGATCGTCGACGAACACCAGTTGCGCCTGAACAAACCCTGGGCCGCCCTCAGCCGCGACGAGCGGCTGGACCTGTTCCGCAGCTTGCACGCCCGCGGCGTGTTCGCCGTACGGCGGGCGGTCCCGCAGGTCGCCGCCCGGATCGGCATCTCCCGCGCCTCCGCCTACAACTACCTCTCCGACATCCGCGCCCAAGGAGCACCATGACCGCGCCCGTGACCCTCGACGACATCCGCGACGCCGCCGCCCGCCTGGCCGGCGTCGCGCACCGGACCCCGGTGGTGCGCTCGCGCACCCTCGACGACCTCGTCGGCGCCGAAGTGTTGCTCAAGTGCGAGAACCTGCAGCGCATCGGGGCTTTCAAGTTCCGCGGCGCGTACAACGCCGTCTCGCGGCTCACGCCGGAGCAGCTGGCCAAGGGTGTCGCCGCCTACTCCTCGGGCAACCACGCCCAGGCCGTCGCGCTCGCCGCGCGGGAACTCGGGAGCAGCGCGGTGATCCTGGTCCCCGAAGACACCCCGAAGTCCAAAGTGGACGCGACCAGAGGCTACGGCGCCGAGATCGTCACCTACGACCGCTACACCGGCGACCGGGTCGCGATCGGGCAGGCGCTCGCCGCCGAGCGCGGGCTCGCGCTGATCCCGCCCTACGAGCACCCCCACGTCATCGCCGGGCAGGGCACCGCGGCCCTGGAACTGCTGGAGGAAGCGGGTTCCCTGGACACGCTGGTCGTCCCGGTCGGCGGTGGTGGCCTCATCGCGGGCAGTTCCACGGCCGCGAAAGCGCTGCAGTCCGGCATCCGGGTCATCGGCGTCGAGCCGGCCGCGGGTGACGACACCAAGCGCTCGCTGGCGGCCGGCGAACGCGTCACGATCCCCGTACCCCGCACGATCGCCGACGGCCAGGCCGCCGAGATCCCCGGCGAGCTCACGTTCTCGATCAACCGGCACCTCGTCGACGAGATCGCGCTGGTCACCGACGACGCCATCCGGGACGCGATGCGGTTCGCCTTCGAGCGGCTGAAGCTCGTCCTCGAGCCGAGCGGGGCGACCGGGATCGCCGCACTGCTGAGCGGCCAGGTCACCACGCCCGGCAAGGTCGGCGTGATCATCAGCGGCGGCAACATCAGCCCGGAGCGCTTCGCCGAACTGCTCAACGACTGACCCGGCGGGCATCCTCCGCCGGAAGTGTGCCCGGTCGGGTTGTCCAGGTTGCACACCCGACGCACCGGGCCCGCACCGAACGGGGCACCCTCGATGTCGTCTTCGCCCAGACCGCCGGCTGACCAGGGTGGAGATCGCCCGCCGGACAGGATTGCCGAAGACGACCGTGAACGCCGCCGTCGAACGCCAGGGCTCCTGGCCCCGGCGGGAACGGACCGGCCATCAGGGCCGCGTCGCGACCTTCGTACCGGCCCCGGCCATCGGGTCGAACACGAACTCTCCCACCGTCAGGGAGGGGGTCACGGGCCTCGAGCTCCCGAAGTCACGAGCGTCAATGAATAGAGCGTTATACGCCATAGACCGTCCTCACGCCACCGCCAGTCCCGGCACCGCCTCACCTGACGCGCTGGCGGCACCCGCACCCCGCACCCCGCACCCCGCGCCCGGCCTCACCGGCGGCCCGGGCGGACCACCGCCCGGGCCGGCAAGGGCGCGTTCAGAGGGGCGAGCTCCATCCGGGCGCGTCGGCGCCGGGCGCCACGAGACCGGGGACCTGCCCGAAGTACTCGGCCATGAACGGCTGCTGAACGTGCTTCACGACCGAAGCTCCGTTCTCCCACTCCTCGTAGATGAGATAGGTCGAGGCGTCCTCGTGCGAGCGGTTGACCGTGTAGTGGACGTTCCCGTCCTCCTGCCGGATCTTCGGCAGGATCGACCGGACCAGCCTTTCGAACTCGGCTTCCTTCCCCGGGAGGATCCGGGCTTGACCGACCAGGGCGACCGGGCCGGTCGAGGTCGCGATGTCGACCGGTAGCGGACCTTCAGCCACGTCAGTGTCACTCATTCGTTGTGCCTTTCGCCAGTTGGCCGTGAAACCTGCTACCACGAGCCTAGACAGCAGATCTGGGCCGAACAATGACACAATGGAGCGCAAACTTGTCCGTTTGACCCATCCGCTCTAGGGTGGAGGCATGGACGTCCTGTCCGAAGTGCTCGCCGCGGCCGGCATCACGGCAAGCTCGGGACTGCGCATCGTCGCGGGCGGCGACTGGGGCATGATGCGACCCGAGTGGACGGACGCCGCGCTCTACGGGGTCGTCTCCGGGGAAGGAGTTCTCCTCACCCGGGAAGACGGCCTACGTCCGTTCGCCGCGGGCGATGTCCTGCTGCTCACCTCCGGTATCGCGCACGTCATCGCCTCCTCCCCGTCCGCCGAGGCCGCGATCTGCGATGGCCGGGCCGTCGCCGAGGCGCAGCACAGCGGTGACTTCATGACGCTCGGCACCGGCGACGCCACCGTCCAGCTGGTCGCCGCGTCCTATTCCCGCGACATGATCGCGCCGCTGCCGTGGCTTCAGCAGCTCCCTGAGGTGATCCACATTCGCGCCGAAACCACCGACGCGCGCACGGTGACGACCCTGCACTTGCTCGACCTCGAGCTGACCGAGCCCGGCGCGGGTTCACGGGTCATCATCGATCGGCTCGTCGACGTGCTCCTGGCCTGCGCGCTGCGCTCCTGGGCGAACGGCGAAACGGACTGCGAATCAAGCCTGTGGCGCACGCTCCGCGACCCCGCCGTCGTCTCCGCTGTGGCAGCGATTCACCGCGACCCGTCCCACGCCTGGACCGCCGCCACGCTCGCGAAGGAAGCGGCCGTGTCGCGCACGACACTCAATAGGCGGTTCGAAGCAGCGACCGGCGACGGTCCCGCCACCTACCTCACGCGCTGGCGGATGCACCTCGCGGCACGCCGTCTCCGCGACAGCGACGACACCGTCGAGCACATAGCCGCCGAAAGCGGATACACGTCGGTCGCGGCCTTCAGCCGCGCGTTCCGCCGCGAACTGAACACACCGCCGGCACAGTTCCGGCGCGACTCCCGCGTCACCTGACTGCCTTCTTCGGTGCCGTCGACGTCGAAGTCCCACCGGTCGCTGTGCCGTCGCGTCGCGACAGCGCTGAACGGCGATCGACTCGACCTGGATCAAGAACCGAGTCGATCACCAAGACCGCGTTCGCGGGCGCGGGCCGTCAGGAGAACGGCGAACGGCCGACGGAATTCCCGATGACGCCGGGCGCCGGCGGGGGGTCGTCGATGACGTTGACGTAGCGGTACGCCTGGTAGTTGTCGTTCGCGTGGCTGTCGAGGGTGGGGTCGTTGATGTTGGCTGTGGCGCGCTTCACCGGGGTCGCGCCGAACGAGTAGTACTCGAAGTTCCCCTTGTCGTCGAGCCACTTGTGGAAGAGCAGGACGTGTTCGGTGGTCGAGTTCAGGATGTCCCCGGCCTGGAGCTGGGAGCGGTCGATCTTCTCTCCGTAGTAGGGCAGGGTGTACGTGCTCGCGCTCCAGCTGAGGTGGAAGGCCATCGAGACGTATCCGGAGCAGTCGCGGCGGTAGACGCGTCCGTCACCCGGTCCGGGTGAGAAACCGTTGTCACCGGGGGCGAAGTTGTCCGGGTCGTAGTACGGCCCGGGTTTGTGGTCGACCCAGTACTGCGCCCGGGCGATGATCTCCGACCGGGTGATCTTGGGTTCGTTCTCGGGGTCGCACTTGTTGCCGTCCGCCTTCTGGCAGGAGAGGCCGGTGCGGTCGACCTGGTTCACCGGGTCGTTCGCGGCGTAGGCGTACCGGTTGAGGCCGATGGAGTCTTCGCCGTCGATGGTGGGGTCGGGCGAGATGAACCGGCCGAGCTGCGGGTCGTAGTAGCGGGCGTTGAGGTACACCAGCCCGGTCGAGTCCTGGCGTTCGGCGATGAAGCCGCGCGACTCGAAGGGCAGCGACCCACCGGCCGACAGGACCTCGCCGAAGGGCCGGTACTTCTTGCGGTGGACCTCCACCCCCGCCGCGTCGGTCTCGGCCTGCACCGAGCCCTGGATGTCGGTGTGCACCCAGTACTTCGTCCCGCCGTCGACCCGGGCCACCGGCGTGCCCTCGATCGAGACGTACTTGGTGGTCGTGCCGGCGGTGACGTTCACCTCGTAGTCGACGCCGAGGTAGCGGCGGGTGACCCCGCCCTCGACCTGCTGGAGCCGGGTGTCGTCGGCGTCGTAGGTGAACGTGGACGTGACACCGCCCTTGACGACCGAAGCGAGCAGCCCGTCACCGTTCCAGGTGAGGGTGCGGCCGGCGCCGGAGGTCATGTTGCCCGCCGCGTCGTAGGTGTAGGCGTTCCCTCCGGCGGTGCTCACCGCGTGCGGGTGCGCCGGGTCGTAGGCGTAGGCGCCGGTCCGGGAGTTCGAGGCGATGTTGCCCGCCGCGTCGTAGGTGAGGGACTGGTTGTTCGCCGGGCCGGCGTCGTCGGTCGCGCTGGTGAGCCGGCCGCCGTCGTCGTAGGTGTAGCTCCAGCTCTCGTCGGGGAACGGGCTGGTGACCTTCGTGATGTTGCCGCTCGCGTCGCGGGTGAACTTGTTGTCCTGCACGACGTTCGCGCCCGACTTCGTCTCGATGCCGGTGAGCCAGCCGCGTTCCGCGTCGTGCGGGCGGGTGGTCGTGGTGCCGTTGGCGTTCGCGATCCGGGTCACCTTGCCGTCGGCGTTGTAGGTCGCCGAGGTGACGTAGCCGGGGATCGCCGTGAGCCGGCCCGCGCTGTCGTAGCGCAACGGCGCCGCCGCGGTGCCCTGGGTGTCCCCGTCGGGGTAGGTCGTCCACAGCTTGCGGTCGCCCGCGTCGAAGCCGTACCGGAACTCGTAGCTCGCGGCGCCCACGGTCCGCACGGTCTTGACGGTGTGGCCGAGGGCGTCGTAGTCGAACGTCCGGGTGCCGGCCGCGTCCGTGTTCGCGGTGACCTTGCCGACGTTGGCGTAGCCGGCGCGGACCTGGTCGTAGGCCCAGGACACCGTTGCGGCGGACGCGGTGCCCGCGTTGGTCGTCTTGCCGGTCTTGCGCCCCAGCTTGTCGTTGGTGAACGTCGTGCGCTGGTTGTTCGCGTCGGTCTGCGCGACCGCGCGGCCGGCGTCGTCCCACTCGTAGGCGGTGACTCCCTTGTCCGGGTCCGCCACCTTCGTCTGCCGCCCGAACGAGTCCGTGGTGTAGGCGATGACGGCCCCGGACGGGTCGGTGGACTTCGCGAGGTTGCCCCGCAGGTCGTAGTCGTACCGCGCGGTCACGGCCTTGCCGCCGACCGTCTCCTGGCGCTCGGCGCGCTTGCCGTAGGCGTCCAGGCGGTCGGTCGTGGCGTGGCCGTTCTCGTCGGTGCTGGTGGTCGACCACGGGCCGTAGCTCTTGGTCTGGACCGCACCACCCGGCAGCGTGGTCTTGACCACCCGGTCGAGCCCGTCGTAGGCGGTGAGCGTCGGGTACGTCACCGGCTGCGCGGTGCCCGCCACCCAGTAGTAGGGCGCGGTCTTCGACGCGACCTGACCGCGGGCGTTGTACGCCGAGTCGACGTAGATGTCCCCGGTCGCCGCGTCCGGGCCCTTGGCCGCGGTGCGGTACGGGCGCTGCAGCCCGTCCACGTAGCGGCGGCTCCACTGCGGGGCGCCCGTCCCGTCCGCGGCCGGCTTCTCGACCTGCTCGTACTGCTTGGCCGGATCGCCGACGTCCACCCACTTGTGGCGTTCGAACTTGCCGCCGGGCTGGGTGGTTTCGGCCGCCCGGCACAGCGGGTCGTAGGTGACCGTGGTCGCCTGCTGGTTGAGGTCGTTCACCCGGGTCGGCGTGCCGCAGACGGGATCCCACGTCGCGTCGACCGTCTGGGACAGCGCGTTGGTCTCCGAGGTCTGGAAACTGTGGTACGTCGGGTCGTAGCCGAGTGTGGTGCGCCCGCCGAGCGCGTCGATCTCGGCGGTGAGGTTGCCCCACGCGTCGTACTCCTTGCCGGTCCCGACGAACGCGTCCCGGGTCGAAAGCCACTGGGCCGACGACGTCGCGTAACCGGTCGCGGGAGCCTGGTCCCACGCCGCGCCGTCGTACCCGGTGCGGGTCTCGCTGAGCTTCGTACCCCCGGCGCCGACACCGGCCACGACCTTCACCGCGGCCGGCTTGTCCACGATGTAGGCGCCCGTGTTGGGCACGAATGTGGTCACGGTCGTGCGCTCGTCGCCCGCCTGCTCGTTGTCGCCGTTCTCGATCTGGGTCACCACTTCGCCGTAGGCGTTGTACGCCCGGCTCGTGTAGGTGCGCTTGCAGTCCGCTCCGGGGCACACCGCGCTCTTGCCGGTGTACGCGGTCTCCATCGTGCCAGTCGGCAGCGCCGTCCTCGGCACGGTCGTGCCGTTGGTGAGGTAGTCGGTGGCCGTCGAGCTCAGCAGCGCGCCGTCGCCGCCGTGGTTCTCGGCGCGCTCCGGCTGGCCGATCGCGGCGAGGTCCTGGCGGAACGTCGTGTCGACGTACGGGCACTGCGTCTCGCCCGCGTTGCACGGCTTGGTCTCCCGCTGCGTGCGGAACCCGAGGAACGTGCGCTCCGGGTGGTGGTACGCCCCGCCGGAGTAGCTGTAGTCCGTGGTCGCGGCGCCACCCGGGCCGGCGTCGTCGGTCACGGCGGACACCGTCTGGGTCAGCGGCGGGTTGTTCGTGTTCACCCACGCCGACGACGGCTTGTAGCTGACCGACGTCTTGTCGCCCCACTCGTTGGTGCGGGAGGTCAGCACGTCGGTGGCCGCGCCGCCCATGTTCCAGATGTGGCGCCCCTTGTTGAGGCCGAAGTTGGTGTTGTAGAGCTCCACCATCTCCGTACGCATGTCGCCGTTGACGTCCATTTCGAGGAAGTCGCTGGTGCAGGTGCCCTTGCTGCAGGAGTAGGTGCCCATCGTCGGGTCGCTCGCGCCGGGCGTGAAGCCGGAGCCGGTGGACAGCCAGATGTCGCGTTTCGTCGACGCCCCCAGGAATCCCGGGGAGAGGGCGACCATGTCCATCCGGTGGTCGCCGTTGACGTCCATCACGAGCTGCTTGGACGTCTCGGCGTAGGCCATGCTCGTGTCGGTGGCGCCCAGTTTGTAGCTGTAGCCGGTGGAGAGCCACGTCCGGCGGGTGTACGTGCCGAACAGCGGGTAGAGCTCGACCATGTCGACTTTGTCGTCGTCGTTGACGTCCATCATCAGGAACCGGCTGCCGGCGCCTTCCGCGTTCGGCGCGCTCCAGGAGATGCCGGAGTCGGCCGCCCCGGAGACGAAGCCGGTTCCGGTGGACAGCCAGACGTGCCGGTTGCCGGCGCCGAAGAGCGCGGGCGACAGTTCGACGAAGTCGGTCTTGCCGTCGCCGTTGACGTCGGCGGGCTCGAACTGCCGATTCGCGTCGTAGGCGATGCCGGCGTCGTTGGAGGCGAGGGTGAAGGTGGTGCCGTCCGAAAGCCACGTCGCGCGGCAGTAGTTCACCGGGAAGATCCCGCAGGAATACAGTTCCAGGACGTCGGTCTTGCCGTCGCCGTTGACGTCCATCGGGAGGAAGCGCGCGTTCGCGTCGTTGCGGCCCTGGGCCGCACCGGTCGAACCCGCCGTGAAGCCGGTGCCGGTGGACACCCACAGCTGCCGCGCCAAACCCAGGCCGGAGGGGGAGAACTCCAGCAGGTCGGACTTCCCGTCACCGGTGAAGTCACCCGGCAGGTAGCGCGCGTTCTCGTTGAGCGACGTCGCGCCCTCCGCCGACGCGAGCGTGAAGTCGGTGCCGTTGGACAGCCACGTCTTGCGTTGGTAGGTGCCGAAGTTCGGCCACAGCTCCAGCATGTCGGTCTTGCCGTCGCCGTTGATGTCCATCGGGAAGTCTTTGGCGCTGTTGTTGTTGCCGGTGAACGCCGGGTTGTTGTTGCCGGAGACGAACGCGGGCGCGCCGGCCTGGTAGGTCGCCGTCACGGGTGGCATCGCGGTGCCGCCGGTGACGGTGCCGGCGGCGTCCAGGACGGCGTCGGTGCCGAACTGCTGCACGGCCGACAGGAGTGACCGTCCCGTCGCGTCACTGGTGGCGTAGGTCAGCTTGTACGCGCGGACCCGGCTGCCACTCACGCCCACGTCGATGGTCTTGATGCGGCCCTGGACGGTCCGGATGCCGCCGTTGCCCATCGCCCGCAGGTCGGTGTCGGTGCGCTGCTCGTAGGTGAACTTGATCGTGGTCCCGTTGTAGGTGACCGAATCGAGGTACTCCCAGCAGCACGCGAACTGGTTGGCCGCCCAGTTGTAGGTGACCGTGTTGCCCTTCGTGTCGACAACCTGGCTCAGGCCCCACCGGTAGACGAGATCGGTCCCGGCCGACAGCACCGGCGCGTAGACGCGCTTGACGCCGTCCTTCGCGGTCAGGGTCCACCGGCTGGCGGCCCCGGTTCCGGTCAGCGCGAACTTCCGGAAGGACTCGTTCTTGGTCGAGTGCGTGCCACCGGAGGTACAGCTCGGGCTCACGCTGCCGGCGACGCAGGGCACGAGCTCCTCGCCGTCCGCGAGGTAGACGTCCGAGCCGTCGTAGCGGGGGGCGCCCTTGCCGGTGCCGGCCCGTTCGATCTCGCTGAGGCCGCTCAGCGTCCAGCCGACCCCGGCCAGCCCGTTGAGGGCGGACGAATCGTAGGCCAGCGAGAACTGCGGGGTGATGTCGTGGAAGGCCGGGACCCGGATCGCGATCGAGTCGGTGAACGTCCCGTTCCCGTCGACCTGCCACGACTTGTCGGGCACCTGCGGCTCCGGCGTCTTGGCGACGTCGGCGAGCGAGGTGCGCTCCTTGTCCTTGGCCGGCTGGCCATCGGCGGGCGCGGTCACCGCCCCCGCCGTGCCCACACTGCCGGCAAGCAGCACGACAACGACCAGAAAACCGCGCAGCGCGCGGCCGACTCCTACCGACCCCATGGCCTGACCCCTCGGCACTCTCGGAGTGGACGGGCACACCGTCCAGGGCGACTGTGCCGTCCGGCCTTGATCCGTCGGCGTGATCGAACCGATGGTACATCGCAGTCCGTGCACGTGAAAGGGCCTGAGTCACGACGGAGTTACGGATCGCTACCTCGCCCGTGCTACCTCGATCACGCACAGTCAGCAATCCGCACCTCGACCACCTGCGACTCGCCGTGACGCCGCACTTGCGTGACGTAGTCGAACAGCCGCGGCCCCACAGGCTGTCCACGGGACGCCCGAACAGGGTCTTGAGTACGTCGTTTCGGTTCGACACAGGTATTCGCGTGACGGCGTCACAACCGTAACAACCGACATACGCTTGAGCAGGCGGCCTTTCTGCCGTCACACGCCCAGCGGCAGCGTGCCGCGAGTTCGAAGAAGCGTTGCTCCGCACCCGCGACGGGTGCACCGCCCGGTCGCCGGGTGGGGTCAAGATCGTGCTGCAGGCCAAGCGGTACGCCACCACGAACAAGGTCACCAGCCCGCAGCTGCAGCGCTTCGGCGGCACCTGCTTCGCCGTTCACCACGCACGCGTCGCCGCCCTTTCGACCACCTCGACGTTCACCGAAGCCGCCCACGGCTGCGCCAGGCACACCGGGATCCGGCCGTTCGACGCCTTCGCCGGCAAGCCGCACCGTGCCGGCGCCCTGGGAGGCGCCCCAGGCGGGTGTGACGTAGGCCACCGGGCGGGTTCGACCAGGCAGGAGGCCGGAAACCTGCGTAACTTTGGCAGCGAAATAGCGGGCGCTGTCCGTAGCCTCGGTGACCGACCGCTTAGTAGGCTCGCGAGCGGCAACCAACCGCTTCTCAACGACGAGGAGGTCCTCCGTGACCGATTCCCCTTCCCGTGTCGCCGTGGTCACCGGGGCCGGCCGTGGCATCGGGGCCGCTGTCGCCGCCCGGCTGGCCGCCGATGGCTTCGCCGTCGGGCTGCTCGACCTGGACGAGGCCGGCGTCAAGCAGGGTGCCGACGCGATCATCGCCCAGGGCGGCAAGGCCGTCGGCGTGACGCTGGACGTCAGTGACGCCGAGCAGGTCGACGCCGCCGTCGCGCGGGTGGCCGAGGAGCTCGGCGCGCCGACCGTGTTGATCAACAACGCCGGCATCACCCGCGACAACCTCATCTTCAAGATGACCGAGCAGGACTGGGACTCCGTGCTCGGCGTCCACCTCAAAGGCTCGTTCCTGATGACCCGCGCGGTCCAGAAGCACATGACCGCCGAGAAGTGGGGCCGGATCGTCAACCTGTCCAGCACCTCGGCGCTCGGCAACCGCGGCCAGGTCAACTACTCGGCGGCCAAGGCCGGCATGCAGGGCTTCACCAAGACCCTCGCGATCGAGCTGGGCAAGTTCAACGTCACGGCGAACGCGATCGCCCCCGGCTTCATCGCCACCGACATGACCGCGGCCACGGCCGAGCGGGTCGGCATGTCGTTCGACGACTTCAAGGCGGCCGCAGCGTCGCAGATCCCGGTGCAGCGCGTCGGCACCCCGGACGACATCGCCAACCTGGCGTCGTTCCTGGTGAGCGACGGCGCTGGATTCATCTCGGGCCAGGTCATCTACGTCGCCGGCGGACCGAAGGACTGAGGCGGATGCGCGAATTCGAGAACCTCGACGCCTTCGCCGCCGCGGTCGGCGAACACCTGGGCTACAGCGACTGGTACACGATCACGCAGGAGCGGGTGAACCAGTTCGCCGAGGCCACCGACGACCACCAGTGGATCCACGTCGACGAGGCGATGGCGGCCGCGGGCCCGTTCGGCGGCACCATCGCCCACGGCTTCCTGACGCTCTCGCTGCTGTCGGCGTTCGGGCCGAAGATCTACAAGGTCAACGGCATCAAGATGGGCATCAACTACGGCCTCAACAAGGTCCGCTTCCCGCAGCCGGTGAAGGTCGGCTCGAAGGTGCGCGCCGGGGCCGAGCTGGTCGAGATCTCCGACATCGAAGGCGGCAAGCAGGCGGTCTCGCGGTGGACCGTGGAGATCGAAGGTGCGACGAAGCCCGCGTGCGTCGCCGAATGGGTGACGCGCTTCCTCGCGTGACCCTCCGTCACGACGACGTCACTTTCCTAGGGAAAGATGCGTCCAAGGCCCCTCAAACGCATCTTTCCCTAGGAAAGTGAGAGTTTACCGGGTCTACTTTTCAGGGCATACCGACTAGTCGGTATCATTCGATGGTGTCAGAGCTTGAGGAGGCTGGATGAGCACCGATCCGCCGGGTCTCGACCTGGGCAAACTGCGGGCTCACCTGGACGCGCACCGGCCCGGGCTCGTCACCGGGGAGCTGACCGCGGACGTCGTCGAGGGCGGCCGGTCGAACCTCACCTACGTGGTGGGCGACGGCCGGTCGCGCTGGGTGGTGCGCCGCCCGCCGCTCGGGCACGTGCTCCCCACCGCGCACGACATGACCCGCGAGTTCCGGGTGATCTCCGGGCTGCGCGACACCCCCGTGCCGGTGCCCGAAGCGCTCCTGCTGTGCGAAGACGCGGGCGTCATCGGCGCGAACTTCTACGTCATGAGCTTCGTCGAGGGCACGCCGTACCGGACCGCGGACGAGCTGGCCGCGCTCGGCGCCGGGCGCACCCGGGCCATCGCCGACGCGCTGGTCGACACGCTCGTCGACCTGCACGCGGTGGACCCGGCCGCGGCCGGGCTGGGCGACTTCGGCCGCCCGGAAGGTTTCCTGGAGCGGCAGCTGCGGCGGTGGAAGAAGCAGCTCGACGCGTCCCGCAGCCGCGACCTGCCCGGCATCGAGGAGCTGCACGACCGGCTCGCCGAAGCCGTGCCGACGTCGGGGAAGCCGTCGATCATCCACGGCGACTACCGGCTCGACAACGTCCTCGTCGACGGCGACGACAAGATCTCCGCCGTGCTGGACTGGGAGATGTCGACGCTGGGCGACCCGCTGACCGACCTCGCGCTGCTGGTGGCCTACGCCGAGCGGGACAAGGTGTCGCTGCCGTTCGTGTCGAACGCCAGCTCGGCGCCGGGCTACCCGGCCACCGACGAGGTCGTCGCCCGCTACGCCGAACGCTCGGGGCGCGACGTCTCGCAGCTCGACTGGTACGTCAGCTTCGCCTTCTTCAAGCTGGCCGTGATCCTGGAAGGCATCTACTACCGCTACAGCAAGGGCCAGACGGTCGGCGCCGGCTTCGAAGGCGTCGGAGCCGGGGTCGCGCCGCTCATCTCGCACGGCAACGAGATTCTCAAAGAGGAGAAGTAATGGACTTCGCGTTCGACGCCAAAACCGAGGAGCTGCGCGCGAAGCTCCTCGAGTTCATGGATTCCCACGTCTACCCGGCCGAGGCGGTGTTCGAGCAGCAGCTCGCCGAGCGCGACGACCCGTGGGCCATCCCGCCGGTCATGGACGAGCTCAAGGCCGAGGCGCGCAAGCGCGGCCTGTGGAACTTCTTCCTCCCCGGCGACCACGGCGCGGGCCTGACGAACCTGCAGTACGCGCCGCTCGCCGAGATCACCGGCCGCAGCATCCGGCTGGCCCCGACCGCGGTCAACTGCGCCGCGCCCGACACCGGGAACATGGAAGTGCTCTCCATGTTCGGCACCGACGAGCAGCAGAAGCAGTGGCTGGAACCGTTGCTGAACGGCGAGATCCGCTCCGCGTTCGCGATGACCGAGCCGGACGTCGCCTCCTCCGACGCCCGCAACATCGAGACCAGCATCCGCCGCGACGGCGACGAGTACGTCGTCAACGGCCGCAAGTGGTACATCTCCGGCGCGATGAACCCGGCCTGCAAGATCTTCATCGTGATGGGCAAGACCGACACCGAAGCCGCGCCGCACAAGCAGCAGAGCATGATCCTGGTCCCGCGCGACGCCCCGGGCCTGACGGTCAAGCGCGGCATGCACGTGTTCGGCTACGACGACAGCGACCACGGCGGCCACGCCGAGGTGCTCTTCGAGGACGTCCGCGTGCCGGTCGAGAACCTCATCGCCGGCGAGGGTGACGGCTTCGCGATCGCCCAGGCGCGGCTCGGGCCGGGCCGGATCCACCACTGCATGCGCGCCATCGGGATGGCCGAGCGCGCGCTGGAGCTGATGTGCCGCCGCGCGATCTCGCGTGAGGCGTTCGGCAAGCCGATCGCGCAGCAGGGTGTCGTGCAGGACTGGATCGCCGAGTCCCGGGTGCGCATCGAGCAGCAGCGGCTGCTGGTGCTCAAGACCGCGTGGCTGATGGACACCGTCGGCAACCAGGGCGCGCACACCGAGATCCAGGCGATCAAGATCTCGACGCCGTCGGCCGTCGAGTGGATCCTGGACAAGGCCGTGCAGGTGCACGGCGCCGGCGGCGTCAGCCAGGACTTCCCGCTGGCCGCGATGTGGGCGGGCAACCGCACGCTGCGCCTGGCCGACGGGCCGGACGAGGTCCACAAGCGGTCCCTGGCCCGCCGTGAGCTGAAGAAGTACCTGTCGGAGGGCGCGAAGTGACTGTCACCGCCGAAGAACTGACCGGCCAGGTCACCGAGTTCCTGGCCGCGCACGACCCGAAGACGACGGATCGGATGGAGTTCCTGCGGGCCCGCTACGACGCGGGTCTCGCTTGGATCCACTTCCCCGCCGGGCTCGGCGGCCAGGACGCGCCCCGCGCCCTGCAGTCCGTTGTGGACGGTCTCTTTACCGACGCCGGCGCGCCGGACAACAACCCGCGCCGGATCGGCATCGGCCTGGGCATGGCCGCGCCGACGATCCTCGCCTTCGGCACGCCGGAGCAGCGCGAGCGCTTCCTGCGTCCACTGTGGACCGGCGACGAGGTGTGGTGCCAGCTGTTCAGCGAGCCGGGCGCCGGCTCCGACCTGGCCGCGCTGGGCACCCGCGCGGTGCGCGACGGCGACGACTGGATCGTCACCGGCCAGAAGGTGTGGACGTCGGGCGCGCACGAGTCGCAGTGGGCGATCCTGGTCACCCGCACCGACCCCGACGTCCCGAAGCACCAGGGCATGACGTACTTCATGTGCGACATGACCGCGCCGGGCGTCGAGGTCCGGCCGCTGCGCCAGATCACCGGCGAGGCCGAGTTCAACGAGGTGTTCCTGACCGAGGTCCGCATCCCGGACACGCAGCGCCTCGGCGCCGTCGGCGAAGGCTGGAAGGTCGCGCAGACGACCCTGATGAACGAGCGCGTCGCGATCGGCGGGCACGTGCAGCCGCGCGAGGGCGGGCTGGTCGGGATCGTCGCCAAGACCTGGCGCGAGCGTCCCGAGCTGCGCACGCCGGAGCTGCGGGACCGGCTCGTGCAGCGCTGGGTCGAGGCGGAGTCGCTGCGGCTGGCCGGCACGCGGCTGCGTCAGCAGCTCACCGCCGGTGCGCCCGGTCCCGAGGGCTCGGCCATGAAGGTCGCGTTCTCGGAGCTGAACCAGGCGCTCACCGGCCTGGAGGTCGAGCTGCTCGGCGAAGAGGGCCTGGCCTACGACGACTGGTCGTTCCGGCGCCCGGCGATCGTCGACTTCACCGGCCGCGAGGCGGGGTACCGCTACCTGCGCGCCAAGGGGAACTCCATCGAGGGCGGCACCTCGGAGGTCCTGCGCAACATCATCGCCGAGCGCGTGCTGGGTCTCCCGTCGGAGCCGCGCGTCGACAAGGACGTCGCTTGGAAGGACCTGCCCCGATGAGTCAGACACAGCCTGATCTGCTGTATTCCGAGGTCGAGGAAGACCTCCGGGCTTCGGTCCGGGACCTGCTCAAGGCCAAGGCCGACGCGGCCACACTGCTGGCACGGGTCGAGACGGCCGAGGGGTACGACCTGAAGCTGTGGCGCACCCTGGCCGCCGACCTCGGGGTCGCCGGGCTGGCGGTGCCGGAGGAGCGCGGCGGGCACGGCGCGTCGGCCCGCGAGGTCGCCGTCGTGGCCGAGGAGCTGGGCCGCAGCGTGGCGCCGGTGCCGTTCCTGGGCAGCGTCGTGCTGGCGACGACGGCGTTGCTGCACACCGACGACGGCGAGTTCGTCGGCCGGCTGGCCGCGGGCGAGGCGATCGGCGCGCTGGCCGTGCCGCTGTCGACGACCCCGGGGGCGGGTTTCCCGTCGTCGGTGACCGCGTCCGGCGGGACGCTGACCGGCCGCGTGGGCACGGTCGCCGACGCGTCGGTGGCGGACCTGCTGGTCGTCCCGGCCGCCGGCCCGGACGGTCCCGCGCTGTACGTCGTCGAGGCGTCGGCGGCGACGATCACGGAACTGGTGTCCTTCGACCTGACGCGGCGCGTGGCCGACGTCGTGCTGGAGAACGCGCCGGCGACGCTGGTGGCCTCGGGTGAGCAGGCCGCGGCCGCGTTGGAGCAGGCGCTGCTCGCCGGCGCGGGCATCCTGGCGTCGGAGCAGACCGGGATCGCCGAGTGGGCGCTCACCGAGACGGTGCGCTACCTCAAGGGCCGGTACCAGTTCGGCCGCCCGGTCGGCGGCTTCCAGTCGCTCAAGCACCGGCTGGCGAACCTCTACACGGACCTGGTGCTGGCCCGCGCGACCGCCCGCAACGCGGCCGACGCGCTGGCTTCAGGCGTCGACGTGCCGATCGCGGTGTCGGTGGCCCAGGCCCGCAACGCGCCGATCGCGGTCAAGGCGACCGAGGAGGCCATCCAGCTGCACGGCGGCATCGGGATGACGTGGGAACACCCGGCGCACCTCTACCTGAAGCGCGCCAAGGCGGACGAAATCGCGCTCGGCACCCCGGGCCGGCACCGCGCCCGCTTGGCCGACCTGGTCGACCTGCCCGCCTGAGCCGGCCCTTCCTGCTCCCGGTCCGGTCCGTGAAGGCCTCCTTGAGGGACTCAGAGTCCCTCAAGGAGGCCTTCACGGACTTGCTCTGCGGTGGCCGAGCGCGGGCCGGGCGGCGCACTGGCCGGGCGCGGAGCGGCGCACGCGGCGTCGTGCGCCAGGGCCTGCCTGGGCCTGCCTGGGCCTGCCTGGGCGTCGTGCGGGCGTCGGCGTGCGGCACGCGGGCGGCCCCCCGAACACGCGACCGCACCAGCTGTCACACGTGCCCCAGGACTACTGCTCGTGAGTGTTTAGGGCGGTTCTAACCGCCCTAAACACTCACGACCGGCCGCGGCAGACCTCCCGGGCCGGACGCGGCGCACATGGGCTCACGGCGGCGGATTTTGTGAATAGTATTCATATGTTTTCGTCTTTTCGCTCAGATGAGCGAAAATTATGTGAGCCACGCCACTGCGCGGGCAAAAGTGTGGCAAAAGTGCCCTTCTTCCCATGGTTCGACCCCGCACGGGCGATCTAGCCTGGGCGCCATGGAATTCGCCGTCGCGCCGACGGAAGCCGGGCCGCCCGGTGCGCTCGAGGAAGTGGACGTCGCCGTCGGCGACCACCACCACAGCGCGCTCGCGGCCGGTCCCGCGTCCGGCGAATTCGTCCTGCTGCTGCACGGCTGGCCCGAGTTCGCCGACGCCTGGACCGAGCAGCTGCACGCCCTCGGCGAGGCCGGCTACCGGGCGGTGGCCGTCGACCAGCGCGGGTACGCGGTGGGCGCGCGGCCGGCGGACATCGGGGCCTACACCATCGAGCACCTGGTCGAGGACGCCCTCGCCTTCGCCGACAGCCAGGGTGCCGACCGGTTCCACCTCATCGCCCGCGACTGGGGCGCCATGGTGGCGTGGACGCTCGCGACGACCCATCCGCACCGGCTGCGGTCCCTCGCCGTGCTCTCCACGCCGCACCCGTCGGCCCTGCAGCACGCGGCCGCGACCGACGATGGCCAGTTCCACGACCTCGGCTACATCCGGTTCTTCCGCGCCGCGGTCGGCAAAGCGGAGAATTACCTCCTCCGGGACGAAGCGGCGCAGTTGCGCGCGGTTTACGACAACCGCATTCCCGTCGAATTCGTCGAGCGCAACATCGCGCGCCTTTCCGCACCGGGCGCCCTGACCGCGACCCTGAACTGGTACCGCGGCGCGACGACCGACGCCTTCGACATCCCGGCGGGCCGGATCGCCGTGCCGACGCTCTACCTCTGGGGCAGCGAGGACCCGTGGCTCGGCCGCGGCGCCGCCGAGCTGACGGTGCACCACATAGACGCCGAGTACCGCTTCCAGATCATCGAGGGCGCCGGCCAGCTGCTGGCTTCGGAGACGGCGGACGAGGTGATCGAGCTGTTGCTGGACCACGTCGGCCGGCACTAGCCCGTCTTGCGGACCAGCCCCGTGTAGCCGACCAGGGCGAGCGTCGCCAGGGCCCAGATCGCGGCCTGGACCAGCCAGATCGCCACGGTGAACACCTGCCCGGAGCCGATCCCGGTGTTGAGGTCGCACCGGCCGCGCACCCCGGGCGACAGCGGCAGCCCGCGATCCAGCCCGACGCCGACGAGCTCGACGGTCGTGCACGGCGTCCCTGCCTTCGCGGTGAGCTCGGACGTCCGCTCGGCCGCGCGGTGGCCGCCCTCGCTCACGTGCCCGGCCCACAGCCCCAGCAGTCCGGCCGCGACCACGGCGAACACCAGCGCGGCGGCCGTCCGCCGGGCGCGGTAGCCGTAACCCGCGAAGGCGCCCCACAGCCAGTGGAACCACCGGGCGAGCCGGCCACCGACCGCCTCGGGCGCGCGGCGCCGCAGGTCCCGCTGCTGGGTGATGAGGACGTGCCGGACGTTGCCGTCGTGCCCGGCGGCCCGTTCCGCGGCGGCGAGCCGCTGGTACGGCCCGGGCCGGTAGCCGGCGGTGTGGTTCCGGATCAGGTCCAGCCACTCCCGCCAGGTGACGTCGGCGAGCGCGCCGAACCGGAACCCCTCGAGGTGGACCAGGCCGCCGGTACCCGCCAGCTCGGCGGGAAAGAAAACCGGCCCCTCGACGACGACGTCTTCGAGGCTCACCAGCGTCCCGCCGGCCGGGTGCACCACCGACGCGCCCGTGAAGGACAGCTGCCCGCCGACCCGGGCGCCGAGCAGCTCGACGACGGCCTGCTCCCCCGCACCGGTCGCCCGCACCCCGATCAGGGCGAAGGTCTCCCGGACCTGGCACCGGGAAGCGGACAGGGCCGGCCCCGCCGTGTTGGTGAGCTCGGCGCTGTCGAAGCCGAGCCTGCCGTCGACCCGGGCGCCGAACAGGCTCACCGCGCCGATCTCCGACGTACAGGTGGCCTTCAGGCCGCCCAGATCGAGAGAGGTGCCGACCCGCGTCTCGTCGGCACTGAAAGCGGGACCGGCTGCGTTGGTGATCTCGGCGCCGCCCACGAGGACCTGCCCGGTGACCTCGGCGCCGTGCACCCGGATCGCGCCCTCGTCGCCGGCGCCGGAAGCGCGCACGCCGGTGAGGTGCAGGTCGCCGACCCGCAGGCCGTCCGCGTACCACGCCGGGCCGGAGCCGGAGGCGAACCGGGCGCCCGTGAACTTCGCCTGGCCGTCGATCCGGGCGCCGAGCAGGCGGAACGCGCCCGTCGCCGTCAGGTCCTCGGCGTACAGGTTGCCTTCGATCCGAAGCCGGTCGCCGCTGAACGCCGCCCCCGTGTCGTTGGTGAGCTCGGCGTCGTCCAGGTGGACATTGCCGCCGACGGACGCGCCGATCAGGCAGAGCACCCCGAACTCCCCCGACCCGGTCGCGCGCAGACCGACCGCGTGGACGCCGCCCTCGACCCGCATCCCGTCGGCGCTCAGCGCGCTGCCGCGGCCGTCGGCGAGCACGGCGTCGCCGAGGTTGACCTGGCCGTCGATCCGGGCGCCGCGCAAGGTGATCGCGCCCCTCACGGTGACGCCGGTGCCGTACAGCCCGCCGGCCCGGAGCCGGTCGGCACCGACCGCCGGGCCGCTCTCGTTGGTCAGCTCGGCGTCGCCGAGGTCGAGCTGACCGCCGACCCGGGCGCCGAGGAGCCGGAGCGCGCCCCTCGTCACCGGAGCCGGTCACGGTGGCCGCGGCCAGCCTCAGGTCACCGTCGACGACCACGCCGTCGGCGTGCACCGCCGGCCCGGACTCGTTGGTGAGCACCGCGTCGTCGAAGACGACCTGCCCGGACACGTGGGCCCCGGGCAGGCGGATCGCCCCGCTGTCGCCGACGCCGGTCGCCCGCAGGCCGAGGCCCTTGAGCCCGCGGCTTTCGAGAGCGTCGAGGTACAGCGCCGGGCCGTCGCCGCTGCGGATCTCCGCACGCGCGAGCACGGTCAGGCCGTCGACGCGCGCGTCCCGCAGGCAGATCACCCCGAACTCCCCGGCACCGGTCGCCCGCACCCCGGTGAGGTCGAGGTCGTGGCCGATCCGGACGCCGCTGCCGTCGAACCCGGCGATCCGGCTGCCGGACAGGTCGAGCCACGGGAGCCGGGCCCGGCGCGCGCTGATCGGGTTCACGAGCACGCAGCCGGCCAGCGCGAGACCCACGCTCGCCTCGGCGTGATCCAGGTCCAGCGTCCCGGCGATCCGGGCGCCTTCGACGCGGACGCCCCGCGGGTCCACCGGACCGCGCAGGCCCAGCAGCAGCTCGCGCAGCACCACGGCCCGCACCGGGGCGTCGGTCACCAGAGCGAGGCCGCGACGGGCCGCGTCGACCAGTTCTCGTTCCGCTCCGGTCAGTTTGTCGACAACGGGCAGCGGCGGGAAGTCGGTCATCAACCAGGCGGGCGCAGGGCGTCCAGCAGCAGGTCCGCGTAGTGGTCGCCGATCTGGCGGGCCGAGAGGGAGCCGCTGCGGTGGTACCAGGAACCCAGGTGGTGCACCGAACCGAAGTAGAAGTCGACGACGACGTCGGCCGGCTTGTCCGTGCGGAACTCGCCCGTCGCCTGGCCTTCTTCGACCAGGCCGCGGAACCGCTCGTGGTACTTGCGGCGCTCGGCGCGCACCGCCTTCTGCTTGTCCGGCGACAGCTGGTGCATCGACTGCAGGAAGATCGTGTTGTCGTCCAGGTTGTCGATGCTGGACACGACGACGTCGGACGCGGCCGCGGCCAGGCGCTCGCGCAGCGGCGCGCCCGAGGAGGCGACGCTCTCCAGCTGCCGCGTCTGCTCGCGCAGCACCCGGGCGTAGATCTCGTAGAGCAGGTCGTCCTTCGAGCCGAAGTAGTGGTACATCGCGCCCTTGGTGACGCCTGCGGCTTCGACGATCTCCTGGACGGACGTGCGGTCGAAGCCCTTTTTCGCGAAGAGCTTCGTGGCCTGCTCCAGCAGGCGCCGCGGTACGGCGGCCTGCTCGTCGCCGGCCGCCTCACCCGGTTTGCGGGCACTTGCTCGTGTCATGGCAAGACCCCTCTGTCGAGTTCGGACGCCACTTCGGACGCCACAGGATAACGGCTCAGCCGGTCGAGGCCAGGAACCGGCGCGGTACGTCCACGAGCATCGTGGTGATGTCCGCGTCACTCATCCCACGCTCGCGCAACGCGGGCAGCACGTCGCGCGTGATGTGCAGGTAGTGCCAGTTCGGCGTGAGCACCGGCAGCTGGTCCGCGGGCAGCCAGTCGATGTAGCAGGACGCGTCGTGCGAGAGCACCATGCTGCCCGCGTAGCCGCGTTCGCACAGCGCCACGACCGTGTTCACCCGCTCCTCGAACGGCAGCAGCAGGTCGAGCCCGAAGCGGTCCATGCCGAGGATCGAGCCGCGGTCGGCCAGCTCGGTGAGGTACCCGAGGTCGGTGGTGTCGCCCGAATGCCCGATCAGCACGCGGCTCAGGTCGACGCCTTCGTCCTCGAAGATCGCCTGCTGCTCCAGCCCGCGCCGGCTGACGGCGTGGGAGTGCGTCATGATCGGTGTCCCGGTCTCGACATGCGCCTTCGCCACCGCGCGCAGCACGCGTTCGACGCCCGGGGTCACGCCGGGCTCGTCGGTGGCGCACTTGAGCAGCCCGGCTTTGACGCCGGTACCGGCGATGCCGTCGCGGATGTCCCCGACGAACATCCCGACGAGCGGGTCTTCGCCCTGCAGCATCGTGCCGGGCCCGCGGAAGTGCAGGTAGTGCGGCACGTCGTTGTAGGTGTAGAGCCCGGTGGCGACGACGATGTTGACGTCGACCTCGGCGGCGACCCGCTGCACGCGCGGGATGTAGCGGCCGAGCCCGATCACCGTCGGGTCGACGATCGTGTCGATCCCGGCGTCCTTCAGCTCCTTGAGCCGCCGGATCGCCTCGGGGACGTGCTCTTCCTCCCGGAACCCTTCGTGCTCGGGGTAGTTCTCGACGAATTCGGGGCTCAGCACGAAGAGGTGCTCGTGCATCAGGACCTTGCCCAGCGCTTCCGGCGCGATCGCGCCGCGGACCGTCTCGACCATCAGCCCCTCGCCCGCAGTTCGCGGCGCAGGATCTTGCCGCTGGTGGTCTTCGGCAGCTCGTCGAGCACTTCGATGGTGCGCGGGTACTTGTAGGCCGCGAGCCGTTCCTTGCACCAGGCCACCAGTTCCGCCGGATCGGCGGTCACGCCGGGCGCGGGACTGACGTACGCCTTGACCGTCTCGCCGCGGTATTCGTCGGCGATGCCGACCACGGCGGCCTCGCGGACCGCCGGGTGCGTGTAGAGGACGTCTTCGACCTCGCGCGGCCAGACCTTGAAGCCGGACGCGTTGATCATGTCCTTCTTGCGGTCGACGACGTAGACCCAGCCGCGCTCGTCCATGAACCCGATGTCGCCGGTGAGCAGCCGCCCGCCGGGAATCGACTCGGCCGTGGCGTCCGGGCGGTTCCAGTAGCCGGACACGACCATCGGGCCTTCGACGGTGATCTCGCCGGCCTGCCCGAACGGCAGCTCTTCGCCGTTCTCGCCGAGGATGCGGATGATCGTGTCGGGCACCGGCAGGCCGATCGAGATGGTGCCGGACGCCGGATCGATCGGCGCTTCGAGATCACCGGGGACGACGACGCAGCCGGCCGTGGTCTCGGTGAGGCCGTAGCCGTTGTGGATGTAGTGCCCGGTCTTCGCGCGGAATGCCTCGACGACGGCGGGCGGCAGCGCGGCGCCGCCGGAGTAGAGCAGCGCGAACGACGCGAAGTGCTCGCGGCTGAAGGACGGGTGGGCCATCAGCGCCATGTAGGCCGTCGACGGCCCGACCGTGTACGACGGCTCGTGCTCGAGGAAGGCGTCGAGCACGACGCCGGCCTCGAAGCGGTAGGCCAGCGCGAGCGTGCCTTCGATGTCGATCGCGGAGCCGATTTCGCAGACCATGCCGGTGATGTGGAACAGCGGCGCGAGCCCGAACAGCGTCGAGCCGGCGGGAAGGCCGCTGAAGGAGCCGAGCGCGGCGGCGTTGGTGCCGATGTTGCCGTGGGTGTTGGTGGCGCCCTTCGGCGTGCCGCTGGTGCCGGAGGTGTAGCTGATGAGGGCGACGTCGTCGAGTGCGAACGCGGGCTCCGGCGGCTTCGGCCCGGGTGTCTTCGCGGCTTCGAGGAGTTCGGTGGCGCCGGGGGTGTCCTCTCGCGTGACCTTGCCCAGCACGCGCTCGTCGTCGCGGGTCTGGAACTCCAGTTCGCTGGTGGTGAGGGCGATCGGGAGGTCGCTCGCCGTCTTGCCGATGTAGGCGTTCCAGCCGCGCTGCGAGCAGACGATCGCCTTCACGCCGGCGTCGGTGAGCACGTGGGTCAGCTCGCGCTCGCGGTACATCGGGTTGACCGGCACGACGATCCCGCCGGCCTTCCACGCGCCGAGCAGCGCGATGACGAACTGCGGGATGTTCTGCAGCACCAGGGCGAGCCGGTCGCCGCGCCCGAAGCCGTTGTGCGTGAGGTAGCGGGCGACGCCGTCGGAGAGCTCGTCGAGCTGCCGGTAGGTGAGCCGGCCGTCGAAGTAGACGATGGCGTCCCGGTCGGGCACGTGGTCCGCGGCCCGGCGGAAGCTCTCGGGCAGCGTCGTCGCCTCGACCGGTTCCACGGACCGTTCGCCGTAGCTCGCCAGCCACGGCTTCTCGTCGTACCAGCTCATCCAGTGACCTCCCTTGGACACCGACCGGTCGGTATGCCGACGCTAGGAGGCCGCGCCGGTCCGCGTCAAGACCCGGGAATCGCGCCGCGGGCTTCCGGCGATTTCCGGAATACGCAGACGCCGTGCTTCACCCAGGAATACGGCTCCCGGTTCGACCTGGTTCAGATTTTCTTTTTCCGACAGATTCTCCTGGACAACCACCTGGTCAAGAAGACATCATGGCGCCTGGCCGCGCATATGTTCCCGTTAACCAGCACCGAACATGGGAGCCATTCATGCCTACTACCGGTGGACGACACCGCATTTCCCGGCGCACGAAACTCGCGACAGCGGCACTCGGCCTCGCACTCGCCGCCGGCGCCCTGGTGATCGCGACGACGACCGGCCAGACCGGCCAGGCCAGCGCGGCGAGCGCCCAGCAGATCACGTGCCCCGACGTCGCCGGGCAGCTGCCCGCGATCCCCGCCCAGGCCCAGGCCGAGGTCCAGCGCAACCTCGCCCTGCTCGACACCCAGCTCGCCGAGGCGAACAACCGCCTCGTCACCAGCGCCGGCCAGGGCGGCGCGAACTTCGTCCAGAACGCCATCCTCGGCCCGCTGAAGGACAAGCGGGCCAGCACGATCGACCGCATCGCGATCGCCATCGGCCGCGTCGCCGAGAAGCCCCAGGGCCTCGGCGGGCTCGCGGCCTGCACCCTCGGCGGGCAGCCGGCCGCCACGACGACCGCGGCCGCACCGGCCGCCACGGAACCGAGCGCGGCGGAACCGGCGTCCGGGCAGATCACCTGCCCCGACGTCGAGAGCCGGCTCCCGGCGATTCCCGCCCAGGCCCAGGCCGAGGTCCAGCGCAACCTCGACTTGCTCGACACCCAGGTCGCCGAGGCCAACAACCGCCTGGTGACCAGCGCGGGTGAGGGTGGCGCGAACTTCGTCCAGAACGCCATCCTCGGCCCGCTGGAGGACAAGCGGATCGCCACGATCAACCGGATCGCCACGGCCATCGGCCGCAACGCGGACAAGCCGCAGGGCCTCGACGCACTCGCTCCCTGCAGCCGGTGAATTCCCGCGGGTCAGCGGGCCGTGAGCGCGCTGACCCGCAGGAATCCCCGCGGCGGGCCGGTCATCGTGAGCCGCAGTTCGCCGGTGACGACCGAGCCGAACGTGAGGGTCGCCAGGTCGCCCGCCCAGGTGATCCGCAGGTCCCGCACCGGCTCGAAGCCCCGCGCCGTCCGGCAGGCGACGTCGATCGCGGCCGGGCGGGCCAGCGCGCCGGACACGACGAACTGCGCCGTGGCGACGCCGATCCGCCGGGGCGCGGGCCAGGTGAGTGAGACCCAGTCTCCGGGCCGCGGCCGGCTCACGGCACCGAGCGTCGCCGTCGCCGGCTTGACGTAGTAGTTCGACCAGCCGGTCGCCGGATCACCGTCGAGCATCGCCGCCGGCAGCGTGTCCGGCGCGCCCGAATAGCTCGCGTCGGCCGATGGACCGGCGGCGAGGCCACCGGCCGTCTCACGGGCCCGCGCACCCGGACCGTTGCGCTGTCCGGGGCTCGTCCCCGGCAACACGATCTTCGCGGTCTTCAGGCCCGGCGCGGTCGCCGTGACGGTGATCGTCCCGCGCCCGGTCGCCGCGATCACGGCGACGGCCTGGCCGTGGAACGCCGGGATCGTCGGCTGCTGGTAGCTCTGGGCGAGCTCCTGCCGGCCGTTGTCCACCCCGGCGACGCGTCCCGGCCCGCGCACGGCGAACCGGAGCACCGGCTCGGCGCCGGGCACGACGGTGCCGTGCGCGTCCACGACGGTCGCCGTCACGAACGACATCACGCCCTCGGAGCGCGCTTCGGTGGTCAGCGTGAGGGCGTGCGGCGGACCGGCGGTGACGAGCCGGTCGCGCGCCACCTCACGCCCGCCCGCCGTGGCGATCGCGGTCAGGGTGCCGGGTTCGAACGGCACCGTCCAGGTCAGGTGCAGCTTGCCACTGCTGCCGTTCGGGCTGGTGTAGCTGCCGGAGGGATCGTGCTTGTCGTCGCCGGCGGGTTCGGTCGTCTCCAGGTACCCTCGTCCGTCCACAGTGGTCTTGCGGTCGAACTTCTTCACTCCCAGCGACTTCCCGTTGAGCACCAGCTCGACGGTGTCCACAGTGGAGTAGACCCACACGGCGACCGGCTCGCCCGAGCGGTGGTCCGTCCAGTCCATCGGGACCAGGTGCACCATCGGCCGGGTGGTCCACTGGCTGCGGAACAGGTGGAAGGCGTCCTTCGGCAGGCCCGCGCTGTCCACCGCGCCGAAGAAGGACGTCTTGACCGGGAAGACGTCGTACGGCGTCGGCTCGCCGAGGTAGTCCTGCCCGGCCCACAGGAACTGGCCCTGGCAGAACTTCCGGTCGCGGTCCTTCTTCAGCGAGTACTCCCCGCTGAAGGTCCACGAGGCGAGGTTGTTGTCGTAGGACGACGTCGACCGGCGGCCGGGCGTGTGGTTCTCCCCCGTGTTCAGCAGGTCCGGGTCCTGGTAGACGCCGCGCGTCGAGGTCTCCGACGACGATTCCGACTCGAAGAAGAACTTGTCCGGGTAGGTCGTGTGCAGCCCGTCGATCGACTGAGCGGTGTTGTAGTTGACGCCGAGGCCGTCGAGCTGCCGCAGGATCAGGTCCTGGGGCGAGCCGGGCGCGGGCACGCTGCGGTAGCGGTCGGAGCCCATGATGACCGGCCGGGTGGTGTCGATCGCGCGGACCGCGGCGATCAGCGACGCGGCGATCTCCGGACCGCCGGCCATCGAGGCGTCCGGGACCTCGTTGCCGATCGACCAGAGCACGACCGCGGGCGAGTTCTTGGCCGCGTGGACCATCTCGGCGATGTCGCGCGCGCTCCACTCGTCGAAGTCGAGGTGGTAGTCGTAGGCGACCTTGCCGATGCGCCAGCAGTCGAACGCCTCGACCATCATGAGGATGCCGAGCCGCTCGCAGACCGTGACCAGCTCCGGGGCGGGCGGGTTGTGCGCGGTCCGCAGCGCGTTGACGCCCATCGCCTGCATCAGCCGCATCTGGCGCTCCAGCGCGGCGGAGTCGATCACGGCGCCGAGCGCGCCCTGGCTCGCGTGCAGGTTGACGCCGCGCAGCTTCATCGGCTCGCCGTTGAGCGAAAACCCGTGGTCGGGGTGGAACTCGAAGGTGCGGATGCCGAAGTCCGTCGTGGTCGTGTCGAGCACGCGCCCGGCCACGACCACGTCGGTGCGCAGCCGGTACAGCGCGGGGCGTTCGGTCGACCACAGCCGAGGGCGCTCGACCGGCAGGTCGGTGCTCGCCTGCCGCGTCCGGCCGGCGGGCAGCGGAATGGTCGTCGAGCCCCGCGCCACGACGCGGCCGGCCGGGTCGGTGACGGTGGTGCGCACCTCGGCGGCGACCGCCCCGCCGGCGTCGTTCACGACATCCGTGGTCACACGCACGGTCGCGTGGCCGGCCGTGACGCCCGGGGTCGTGACGAAGGTGCCGTGCCGGGCGAGGTGCACCGGGTCGGTGACGACCAGCCGGACGCGGCGGTAGATGCCGCTGCCGGAGTACCAGCGGCTGCTCGGCAGCCGGTTCGTCGCGCGCACCGCGAGCACGTTCGGGGTGCGGCTGTCGGTGTGCAGCTTGCCGGTGAGGTCAAAGCTCCAGCCGGTGTAGGCGTACGGGTGCCGGCCGAGCAGTTCGCCGTTGAGGTGGACGTGCGCGTCCGAGTAGACGCCGTCGAACTCGACCGAGACACGCCGGCCCGCGAGCGCGGGCGGCAGCGTGAAGGTCTTCCGGTACCAGCCGAGGCCGCCGCGGAAGAAGCCGGACGCGCTGCTGGTGGCGCCCTGGTCGACGGGCGGGAGTTCGATGCTCCAGTCGTGCGGGAGGTCGACGGCCTGCCAGGCCGAGTCGTCGAAGCCCGGGTCCGCGTAGTGGTCTTCAGGGCCGGTGACGTCGTCGGCGTTCACCAGGACGAACCGCCAGCCGTCGTCCAGGTCCGTCGCCCGGCCGGTGACGGTGAGGCCCGGCCGGGTGAGCGCCTCGGCGGCCTGCGCGACGGGGGTGAACGCCGACACGAGCGCGGCCGCGCCGACCCCGCCGAGCACCTGCCGCCTGCTGGGACCCGGATCGTTCGGCATGGGGCGTTCCCTTCCCGGCGACGGTGCTCGGTGGCGCGAAAGCACTATTGCACAGGATTTTCCCGCCGGACAAAGGCTTCGATCATTTCGAACCGTGACAGCGGGCCAAGCGACCGCTTAGTATGGGGACCGACCCCGAGGAGGCGGCCATGACCGAGTCCATTGTGGACGGCGTACGGTACGAACGGGACGGCGCGGTCGCCACCGTCACGTTCGACAAGCCCGAGCGCAGCAACGCGATGGACGTGCCGATGCAGGCCCGCTACGGCGCGGCCCTGCGGGAGGCGGAAGCGGACCCGGAGGTCCGCGCGGTCGTCGTCACCGGCGCGGGCAAGGCGTTCTGCCCGGGCGCCGACCTGGGGTTGCTGGACGGCATCGCCGCCGCCCCGCCGGCGGCCGGCGGCGGCCACGAGAACTTCCGCGACGTCCTCGCCGCGGCCACGGTGGACGTCCCGGTGATAGCGGCGATCAACGGCGGCTGCGCGGGGCTGGGGTTCGTGATCGCGTGCGCGGCGGACGTCCGCTTCGCGGCGGCGGGCGCCAAGTTCACCACGGCGTTCGCCCGCCGGGGCCTGATCGCCGAGTACGGCATCGCGAAGCTCCTCCCGGAGCTGATCGGCCCGGGCCGCGCCCGCGACCTGCTGCTCTCGGGCCGCACGTTCACCGCCGAGCAGGCGTTGGAGTACGGCTTGGTCCAGGAAGTCGTCCCGGCGGGCGAGCTGGCCCTGCGCGCCAACGCATACGCGACGGAACTGGCGACGCACAGCGCGCCGAGGTCCATGGCGGTGATGAAACAGCAGTTCACGCGGGAAGCGGCCCTGTCCTTGACGGAGTCGGCCCGCGAGGCGACGGCGTTGATGATCGACTCGTTCGGCCGTCCGGAGCTGGCCGAGGGGCTGGCGAGCTGGAACGAGCGCCGCGCCCCGAACTTCCCGCCCCACCCGGCGGGCTAGGCCGCCCGGTTTGCCTCGCAGCGCTTGAACAGGTAGTAGCCCACGACCTCGCCCTTGACTGCGGCTCACCACCTCCCGAAGTCCGTGAAGGCCTCCTTGAGGGACTCTATGTCCCTCAAGGAGGCCTTCACGGACTTTCGCTCAGGGTGTCAGCCGCGGGTCCAGCTCTGGGCCGTGCTCTGGTTGCAGTCGTAGATCTGCAGTTGCGTCCCGTCCACCGCGGTGCTGTTCGGGTCGTCCAGGCACCTGCCGGACTGCGGGTTCACCAGGGCTCCCGCCGCGCCCGCCTGCCACTTCTGGGCGCCCGAGCCGTTGCACTGCCACAGCTGGACCTTCGTGCCGTTCGCCGCGCCGCTGTTGCTGACGTCCAGGCAGCCGCCCTGGGCCTGCAGCGAACCGTCCGCTCCGGAGAACCACTTCTGCGCGCCGCTCGAGTTGCACGTGTACAGCTGCGCGTGCGTCCCGTTCGCCGTGCCGCTCGTGGCGACGTCCAGGCACTTGCCCGCGACACCCGAGGACACCGGGCCGATGTGCGGCAGCGTGCCCGAGTACGACGGCGGCGGGTTCGACGCCGCCCACGCCGTGTTCGCCGACGTCCCGAGGGTGAAGGCCAGCGTGCCGCCCGAAGTGATCGCCGACGTCGGGGCGTACGCGTTGTTCCACGCCCCGCCGTTCCACGTCGCGCTCTGGACGTACGGCGCGTTGTCCGCCGCCGCCGGGGCGTTCACCGTCAGTGTGTTGCCACTCGGCAGGCTGACCACCGCCTGGGTGAACAGCGGGCTCCCCAGCGCGAGGTCGGGCGTCCCCGGTGTCATCGGGTAGAAGCCCAGCGCGGAGAAGACGTACCACGCGCTCATCGCGCCGAGGTCGTCGTTGCCGGCCAGCCCGCCCGGCGCGTCCGTCCAGATCTGGTCCTGGACCTGGCGCACGACCTTCTGCGTCTTGTACGGCTGCCCGACGTAGTCGTACTCCCACGGCAGCTCGAGGCTCGGCTCGTTGCCGAGGTCGGCCTGGCTGCCGCCGCTGCCGTGGAACCCGGCCAGCACGCTGTCGAGGTAGCTGATCAGCGAGGCGTTGCCACCCCGTGCCGCGGCGAGCCCGGCGACGTTGAACGGCACCATGCCGGTGTACTGCCACGACGTGCCCTCGACGAAGTTCGAGCCGCTCGCCGGGTTGAAGCCGGCGGTCCAGCCGCCGCCGGCGTCCTTGGGCTGCATGAACCCGGTGGCCGGGTTGAAGGTGTTCTTCCAGTTCTGCGCGCGGCCGGCGTAGACGGCCTGGTTCGCGGTGTCCCCCAGCGCCCCGGCGAACGCCGAGAGCGCGAAGTCCGCCGTGTTGTACTCCAGCTGCGTCGAGACCGGGCCGTAGAAGTTGCAGCACTGGTAGGTGCCGTTGGCCGGCAGGTACCCCGGCGCGTTCAGGGCGTTGAGCCCGGGCCGGACGTTGTTGGCCGCGCTCGCCTCGTGCAACATCGCCTGCAACGCCGCCGACGTGTCGAAGTTCTTCGCGCCGAAGGCGTAGTAGCTCGCGAGGATCGCCGTGCCGGGGTCGCCCACCATCACGTACGTCTCGCCGTTGTTCTGCGCCCACTTCGGCAATCCGCCGCCCTGGGCGTAGTCGGCGATCATCGACTGCGCAATGTCACCGGTCTGCGCCGGTGCCACCAACGCGGTCAGTTGCGCTTGTGTCCGGTAGATGTCCCAGCCGGAGAAGTTGGCGTACTGCGCCGAGTGTCCACTCGCGACGGTGTGGACCTGGTTGTCGAAGCCGATGTACTGGCCGTTGCTGTCGGAGAAGACGTTGGGGTGCAACAGTGAGTGGTACAGCGCGGTGTAGAAGACGCGCTGCTGCGCCGTCGTGCCGCCGGCGACCTGGATCTTGCCGAGCATCGCGTTCCACGCGTTGTGCGCGGCGGTGTGGGTGGCGTTGAAGTCGAACGCGGGGATGTCCGCGGCCCGGTTCGCGACGGCGTTGGCCACCGAGACGTAGGAGACGCCGACCTTGGCCTGCACGGTCCGGTTGGTCGTCGTGTCGAACCGGACGTACGCGCTGCCCGGACCCGCCGCAGGGGCTGCGGCCGCGGCCTTCGGCTCGGCGCCGTGCAGCTTGTCCGGCGACACCTTGGGCGTCACGGCGGGCGCGGCGGCGGTGCCGCTGGTGCTGAACGGCCGGTCGAAGACCAGGTCGAAGTAGAGCGTGTAGGTGAACCCGGCGCCGCAGAAGTGACCGGACGTGACCGAACCGGACACCTCGGTCGGGCTGACCACGGTCCACGTCTGGTTCGAGGTGCCGTTCTGGCTGCCGTTGAGCTTGAAGAGCAGGTTCGCCTGGGACGTCGAGGGGAACGTGAACCGGCTGATCCCGGACCGCAGCGCGGTGGTCAGCTCGGTCTTGACACCGTTGTCGAGGCCCACGGAGTAGTACCCCGCGTCGGCGGTTTCGTTCGCGTGGGAAAAGGAGTCCGTCGCGCCGGTGTCGACCGCGCCGACCGTCGGCAGAATGGGGACGTCACCGTCGGCACCACAGCCCGGACCGGACAAATGCGTCAGACTGAAACCGGTGATCGAGGAATCCTTGTATTCGTACCCGCCGCCGTCCGGGCGGCTGGGTGTGTCGGGACTCCACTGCACCATGCCGAACGGCACGTCGGCGCCGGGGAAGTCGTCGGCGGCGTTGGACGTGCCGATGAAGGGATTCACCACGGACGCGGGATCGGCGACCAGCGTCGCCGCGGAAGCGGAAATCGGGATCAAGCCGGCCATGGCCAGCACGGAAGCGGCGGATAACCGCACGAGGGAACGCAAGACCATGTCACTTGTCCTTCGCCGTTGAGCACAAGTACTTGAGCTATGCGTTTCGAAACGGTCCTCGCGGGCTGACACCGTTGTCAACGGTCCGTGGTGATCCTGTCGCGTTCCGGACACGAGCGGGTGAAGCCGATGACTTTTCCGGCCGCGGGCCGTCAGTACCGAAGTCCGCGAAACCACCTGAAGGAGACAACATGGCGAAACTGCTCTACGGCTTCAGCATGTCGCTCGACGGCTTCCTCGCCGGTCCCGGCGGCGACATGTCCTGGCTGACCCCGTACCTGCGCCCCGACCCGGTGGTCGACGAGCTGATCCCGCGCATCGGCTCCCTGCTGGTCGGCCGGCGGACGTTCGGGGGCGACGACCCCCACCGCGGCGACCCGGAACGCGAGGGCAAGGCCTTCGGCGGCGGCTGGGAAGGGCCGCAGTTCGTGCTCACCCACCGGCCGGCCGCGCCGGTCCCGGACGTCACCTTCGTCGGTGACCTGCACGAAGCCGTCGACGCGGCGAAGGCGGCCGCGGGCGACAAGTACGTCAACGTCCTCGGCGCCGACGTCGCGCGCCAGTGCCTCGAAGCCGGGCTCCTGGACGAAATCCTGGCGATGCCCGTGCCGGTCCTGCTCGGCGACGGCGTCCGGATCTTCGACCACCCCGGCGGCACGACCGTCCCGCTCGAGGTGCTGGCGCCGAACTGGTACCGGGTCGTGAGTGTTTAGGGCGGTTAGAACCGCCCTAAACACTCACGACAAGCTGCGGCAGACCATCCACCGCGGCGTACCGGGTGGTCCGCTAGGGCCGCGTGCCGAAGGACGGGCGGCCCAGCAGCTTCGGGAGCACGGCGTAGGCGTCCGGCACCCAGTCGCACAGCCGGGCGCGGGTCTCGCGGGGGTCGATGACGTCCTCCACCGAGAACCGCTCGGCCGTGCGGAACGGCGAGCGGACGGCGTCGAGGCGGGCGCGGATCTCCTCGATCCGCGCCTCCCGGTCGTCGGCCGCGTCGAGTTCGGCGCGGTAGGCGGCTTCGATGCCGCCCTCGACGGGCAGCGAACCCCAGTCACCCGAGGGCCACGCCCAGCGCCGGACCAGGCGGTGCCGGTTGGTCTGGCCCGCGCCGCCGACGCCGAACACACGCCGCACGATCACCTCGGCCATCGGCACCCGCGCCTGGTAGACGGCGGTCACCGCGCGGGCGCCGTGGCGGATCGCGCCCGCGCGTTCGGCCGCCGCGCCGATCACCATGCCGGCCTGGTCGGTCAGCGAAACCAGCGGCAGGTGGAACGTCTCGCAGAGGTCGACCAGGCGCGTCATGACGTCGGCGCCCTCGGGCGTCAGCGTCGCGCCGCGGTACGGGTCGGTGGCCAGCACGCCGACCGGATGTCCGTTCAACCGCGCCAATCCCGCGTACGCCGAGCCGCCCGACACGGCGTAGTCGAACACCGAGCCGTCGTCGAAGACGCCCTCCAGCAACGGCCGCAGCCGGTACGGCTGACGCCGGTTGCGCGGGACGAGCGAGAGCAGCGCTTCGTCGCGCCGGCCCACCGGGTCCGAAGTGGACGTCACCGGTGGCAAGGAGTCCACAGAGGACGGCAAATATGACAGGAACTGCTTCAGCACCGCGAAAGCTTCGGCCTCGGACGACACGATCCGGTCCACCGCGCCGCTGCGACGGTGCACATCGGAACCGCCCAGTTCCTCCTTCGTGAGGTCCTCGCCCGTCGCGTGCTTCACGACCGGCGGCCCGGCGACGAACAGCTGCCCGGCCTCCTCGACGAGCACGCACAGGTGTGACATCACGGCCCGCGCGGCACCCAGCCCGGCCACCGGGCCGAGGCACGCCGCGACGACCGGCACCGTGGACAGGTTGTCCACCACCAGGTCCCAGCCCGGGTTGACCGGGACGTAGGTGAACCCGTGCTGCTCCAGCATCTTGACGCTGCCGCCACCGCCGGTGCCCTCGATCAGCCGCACCATCGGCAGGCGCAGCTCGTTCGCGAGCCGCTCGGCGTAGACCTGCTTCTCCATGATCGCCGCGTCGGCCGCGCCGCCCCGCACGGTGAAGTCGTCGCCGCCGATCGCGACGCGGCGCCCGTCGAGCCGAGCGGTGCCGATGATGAAGTTGGCCGGCGTGAACGACTCCAGCTCGCCGTCCACATAGGACGCCGTCCCGGCGAGCGCGCCGATCTCGTCGAAGGTGCCGGGGTCGGCGAGCGCCGCGATGCGTTCACGGACCGTGGAGCGCCCGGCCGCGTGCTGGCGGGCCACCTTCTCCGGCCCGCCCATCCGCTCGGCCAGCTCGCGCCGCCGCGCGATCTCGCCGACCTCCGGCTCCCAGGTCATGCGTCGCCGAGCGCCTGCTCGACCTTGCGCTGCAGCTTGTTCATCCCGCCGAGCCACCGGTCGGTCTCGGTGGCACGCGCGGCGTAGTAGCCGGCGACCTCGGGGTGCGGCAGCACCAGGAAGCGGTTCTCCTCGATCGCCTCGAACAGCGCGTCGGCGACCTGCTCGGGCTCGATCGCCGACGCGCCCATGAGCAGCTGCCCGGCGGTGCCGGTGCTCTCCAGCATCGCCGTGCGCACGCCCTGCGGGCAGATCGCCTGCACGGTGAGGCCGCGGTGGCGGTAGGTCGCCGACAGGTACTCGGCGAACGCCAGCGCGCCGTGCTTGGTCACCGAGTACGGCGCCGAGCCGAGGCTGGTGAGCAGCCCGGCGGCGGAGACTGTCGCGATGAAGTGGCCCTTGCCGCGCTCGAGCCAAGCGGGCAGCAGCAGGTTGGCCGCGCGGACGTGCGCCATCACGTTGACGTCCCAGGTGCGCGCCCAGACCTCCTCGGGGCTTTCCGCGCCGCCGAAGGGCGCGATCCCGGCGTTGGCGCAGAAGATGTCGATCTCGCCGAGGGTCTCCCGCGCGCTCTCGACCAGCTTCGCGACGCCGTCGACGCTCGCGACGTCGCCGACGAACGCCGTCGCGCCGATCTCGGCCGCGACCTCGGTGACCTTGTCGCCGTCGAGGTCCGCGACGACGACCTGGGCGCCGTCGGCGACGAACCGGCGGGCCAGCGTGGCCCCGATACCGCCGCCGCCCCCGGTGACGACAACGCCGGTCACAGGCCACCACCCAGGGTGACGCCGCCGTCGAGGACCACGGTCTGGCCGGTGATCCAGCTCGCGTCGTCGGACAGCAGGAACGCCACCGCGCCCGCGATGTCGGACGGCAGGCCGAGCCGCTTCATCGGGTACGCCGAGGCGACCTCCTCCTCGCGGCCTTCGTACAGGGCGGTCGCGAACTTGGTCTTGACGACGGCCGGGGCGACGGCGTTGACCCGGATCTTCGGGCCCAGCTCGGCGCCGAGCTCGACGGTCAGCCGGATCAGCGCGGCCTTGCTCACGCCGTACATCCCGATGCCCGGCGAGGCGCCGAGGCCGGCGACGGAAGCGACGTTGACGACGGCGCCGCCGTGCTCGCCCATCCACGCGTCGCGGGCGCGCTTGGTCCAGCCGAGCGGCGCGAGCACGTTGACCCCGAGGATCTTGGCCGCGGCGCCCGGGTCGATGTCGAGCGTCGGGCCGTAGACCGGGTTGATGCCGGTGTTGTTGACCAGGTAGTCGAGCCGGCCGAAGGTCTCGATCGTCTTCGCGACGGCCTCGTCCTGGTGGTCGGTGTCGTCGGACTTGCCGGGCACGAACATGGCGACGTCCGGGCCACCCAGGGAGCTGACCGCCTCTTCCAGGGCTTCGGGCTTGCGCGCGGTGATGCAGACCTTGGCCCCGCGCTCGACGAGCGTCTTCGCGATGCCGAGGCCGATGCCCCGGCTGGCCCCGGTGACGATCGCGACGCGATCCTTGAACGAGTTCACGGCAGGGTGTCTCCTTCGACGGTTGCCCGGAACATACTAAGCGGTCGGTTGCTGGTGCCATTATGCGCGATCCGCCCGCGGCCTCAAGACCGCGCGCGTCACACGCGGGGCGTCAGCTCAGCTCGTAGTGCACCAGTTGCGCGCCGCCGGTCGCGTAGTTGGCGACGTCCGCGGAGACCGCCTTGCCTTCCTCCGACCCCAGGGCGGCGGCCATGGCCTCGGCCGACTCGAAGTCGCCGTGGAAGACCGCGAAGTACGGGCTGGCCCCGCCCAGGCCCTCGACGTCGAAGGCGTGCTGCATCCGGACGAGCCCGGGGAGCTTCGCCGCCAGCGGCAGGTGGACGCGGACGTAGTGGTCCCGGAAGTGCGCGGGATCGGTGGGAGCGGGGTAGAGCACGGTGAGCCGGTGCACGAGCAGTCCTTTCGGCGACGACGAGGCGGTCCGCCGAGCGGGACCCGCGACCGGACCGTCTCCCGGACAGTAGCGGAGGACCACCCACCGGGCCCGCCGGTTCCCGTCGTCGCCGAGCGATCGATCCGGCACCCCTGGCGCGGCCCGCGGTCATCGGACCGCTTCCGGCTCGCCGCGTGTACCGATCGGGCCCCCTGGCGCGGCCCCACGTCATGCCGCCAAGCCGGCGTTCGCCCGAGCTTCTACTCCGGCTGCTCGGACCGTCTACAGCGGACTCGGTCCGACATCGCCGAACGCGCCCCCGCGGCAAGAACATCGTCCGGCACGTCCTGGTGTCGACCGCGGCCGGGACCCGGGTGGGTTCTCCCGCACCGTCTCGGTAGTCATGCCGGTAGGTATTCACCGATAAGTCGCTGGTGTGCAACGGCTCTGCCAGTACCTCGCCACCATCCCGCCTCACCCTCACGGGTGGCTGCACAGGCGAGCGCCGTGACGTAGGGTGCCTTTCACCATGATCGAATAACCACATCGCCAGCAGACTCCGAGTGCGGTGAGCCCTTATGCAGCAAGCCATTCTCATCGGCCCGGACACCATCAACCGCGCGGCGGTCGCCGCACTGCTCGCCCGTGCCTACGACTTCGACCCGCATCGGGTGTTCGACTTCGAGCAGATCCCTCTCGCCCGCGCCGCACTCACCGACCGGGACACGCTCGTCTTCGTCCTCTACCCCGCCGAAACCGACCGCCACTGCCGGCCGGAGCCCGGCGATTCCGAAGCGATCGAGCACCACAACCTGATCTTCCTCGTGACGTCCTTGTCCAGTCACGACGCCCAGAACATTCTTTCCCACAAACCACGGGGCGTGGTCTTCCTGGACGAAGGCGTCACCCACCTCCACGACGTCATCGACACCGTCGAAGAGGGACGCCGAGCCGTCAGCAACAGCCTGGCCCTGTCCGCCTGGGCGGCCAAAGAGTGTCCGCTGACCCCGCGGGAACGTGAGGTACTGACCGCTGCCGCCGCCGGAAGCCCGCCCAAAGAGGTCGCCACCGCACTCGGGCTGGCGACCGGGACCGTCCGCAACCACCTGGCCGCGATCCAGAGCAAACTGCGCACCCGTTCTCTCGTGGACAGCATCCGCGTGGCACAGGACGCGGGCTGGATCACCTGACTCGCCCACGACCGACGCACGGGGGACAACGCCGGGACCTCGGGGCGTCGCACGCGTGGATCGCCTGCGGCACAAAGCTCTCGATCGCCGCTCTCCGCACGGACCGGCCTCGCACCGAGGCCCGTTGCGCCTCTCGGCAGAGCAATTCCCGGCGTTACAGCGCCTCGGCAGGCCAGGACCGTGGCGCGGTCGCCGGCAACGTCGGGGTGGAGAGGCCACGGTCTCCGGGGCCGGCCGGGCGTAGCCGGTTGGCCCGGCCCACCACCACCGCCGACACCAACGCGACCAACGTCACCACCACCAGTAACACCACCAAGGACCAGCGGTATTCGGTCGTCATCGAGTCTCACCCCCCGGGAGACGTCCAGCCTACGCCGGTCGCACTCACCACCGGGCCGGCAGACCGGACCGGGTTCGGGTGAGCGGGCCGCCGCCCGGGCTACCGGGTTCTGCGGGTGACGAGCCGCTGCAGGACGATGAAGACGAACAGGAGGGCCCCGGTGATGATCGAGGTCCACCAGGAGTTGAGGGTGCCGTCGAAGGTGATCAGCGTCTGGATGATGCCCAGGACCATGATCCCGAGCACGGTGCCCAGCACGTAACCGGAGCCGCCGGTCAGGATGGTGCCGCCGATGACCACCGCGGCGATCGCCGTGAGCTCCAGGCCGACTCCGTTGAGCGGGTCGCCGGAAGACTTGTACAGCACCAGCAGCAGCCCGCCGAGCGCCGAGCAGAAGCCGCTGATCGTGTACACCGCGATCTTCGTGCGGCCGGTCTTGAGACCCATCAGCATCGCGGACTGCGCGTTGCCGCCGATCGAGTAGACGGTGCGCCCGAAGCGGGTGAACGCCAGCACGTAGACCGCGACCGCGACGACGACCAGGGCCACGACCACGCTGATCGAGATGTGCAGCTCCCCGCCCAAGGGGATCTGCGTCTGGGCGAGGGTGGCGATCGTCGGGTTGTCGATCGAGTACGCCTCCGTGCTGATCGTGTAGCAGAGCCCGCGGGCGAAGAACATCCCGATCAGCGTCGCGATGAACGGCTGGATCTCGAAGAAGTGGATGAGCGCGCCCATTCCGGCGCCGAGCAGCGCGCCGACCACCAGCACCACCGCGATCGCCGCGTACGCGGGCCACCCGTGCTTCTGCATCAGGTCGCCGGAGACCACTGTGGACAGTGCGACCACGGACCCGACGGACAGGTCGATGCCGCCGGTGAGGATCACGAACGTCATCCCGACGGCGACCACGAGCAGGAAGGCGTTGTTGATGAACAGGTCGAGCACGACCTGCCCGGACCCGAACGCCTCGTAGCTCGACGCGCCGAAGACGTAGGCCCCGACGAGCAGCGCCATCGTGGCGAGGATCGGCAGGTGCCGTTGCTTCGGCCGGTAACCGCGGACACGGTCCAGGGTCGTCATGCCGTGACCTCCACCTTCTCCGGAGCGGGTGCGGGGGCCGGCTGCCCGGGCCGGGGTGTCCGGCGGCGCCGGAGCTTGCGGCGGAACGCGGGCGATTGCAGCAGGCACACCGCGAGCACGACCACGGCCTTGAACAGCATGATCGCCTCGGGCGGGATGCCGAGGGCGTAGACGGTGGTGGTGAGCGTCTGGATGAGCAGGGCGCCGATCACCGCGCCGCCCACGGAGAACCGGCCCCCGGTCAGCTGGGTGCCGCCGACGACGACGGCGAGGATCGCGTCGAGCTCGATGAACAGCCCGGCGTGGTTGGCGTCGGCGCTGTGCACGTTCGCGCTGATCATCAGCCCGGCGATGCCCGCGCACAGCGCGCAGAAGACGTAGACGAGCCAGGTCAGCCGGGCCGAGCGGAGGCCGGCCAGCCGGCTGGCCTCCGGGTTGCCGCCGACGGCCTCGACGAGCAGGCCGAGAGCCGAGCGGCGGACCAGCAGCGACGCGAGCACGAACACGGCCAGCGCGATGAGGATCGCGCTCGGCAGGGTCAGCACGAACCCGCTGCCGATCCATTCGTACGGCGCCGAGGTGATGGTGATGATCTGGCCGCCGGAGATCAGCTGCGCGATCCCCCGCCCGGCGACCATCAGGATGAGCGTGGCGATGATCGGCTGGATGCCCAGGGCGGCGACGAGCCAGCCGTTCCACGCCCCGAGCACCAGCGACAGCCCGAGCGCGAGGCCGACCGCGACGAGTGTCGCGCCCACGCCGCCGGGGTGCTCGGCGATCCACAGGCAGGCGAGCGAACCGCTGATCGCGACGACCGCGCCCACCGAGAGGTCGATGCCGCGGGTGGCGATGACGAGCGTCATGCCGATCGCGATGAGGATCAGCGGGGCGCCGTTCTTCAGGATGTCGATGAGGTTCCCGTAGAGGTGACCGTCGCGCAGTTCGATCGAGAAGAACGCCGGGCTCGCGACGAGGTCGCCTGCCAGCAGGGCCAGCAACGCCACGACGGGCCAGAAGAGCCGGCGTTTCGCCAATCCGGTCAACGCGGTCATGCCTGCACCCCTTCGGCCATCGTGGCCATGACGTCGTCGGCGGTGAGCCCTTGGTTTTCCCGTTGCGCCACCACTTTCCGATCGCGCAGCACCACGACGCGGTGGCTCAGCCGGAGCACCTCGTCCAGCTCGGCGGAGATGTACACGAGGGCCATCCCGTCGGCCGAGAGCTGGGTGACCAGCCGCTGGATCTCGGTCTTGGCGCCGATGTCGATGCCGCGGGTCGGCTCGTCGAGGATGAGCAGCCGCGGCTCGGTGACGAGCCAGCGGGCCAGCAGCACCTTCTGCTGGTTGCCGCCGGACAGCGTGCCGACCAGCGCCTCGGGGTCGGCGGGGCGGATGTCGAGCGTTTCGATGTACTTCCGGGCGATCTCGTCCTGGCGGCGCCGGGTCAGCGGCCGCGCCCAGCCGCGGGAGGCCTGCAGCGCGAGGACGACGTTCTCCCGGACGGTCAGGTCCTCGACCAGGCCTTCGGTCTTGCGGTTCTCCGAGCAGAACGCGATCCGGTGGTCGAGACCGGCACGCGGGGTCCGCAGCGGGGTGACGCGGCCGTCGATCTTCACCGAACCGCTGTCGGCGTGGTCGGCGCCGAAGAGCAGCCGGGCGAGCTCGGTGCGCCCGGAGCCGAGCAGCCCGGCCAGCCCGACGACCTCGCCGGCGTGGATGTCCAGCGTGAACGGCTCGACGCCCCCTTGGCGGCCGAGGTCTTCGGCCGCCAGCAGCACCGGCGCGTCCGCGACTTCGGCCCGGCTCGGCCCGGAGTCCTCGAGCGTTTCGAGGACCCGCAGCTCCTTGCCGATCATCTTGGTGACCAGCTCGACGGGCGTGATCTCCGCGGTGCGGTACTCGCCGATCAGCTTTCCGTTGCGCAGCACGGTCATCCGGTCGGCGATCGCGAAGACCTGATCGATGAAGTGGGAGACGAACAGGATCGCCATGCCTTCGGCGCGCAGCGAGCGCACCACCGTCAGCAGCCGTTCGACCTCGCCGGCGTCCAGACTGGACGTCGGCTCGTCGAGCACCAGGATCCGCGCTTCGACGTCGAGGGCGCGGGCGATCGCGACGAGCTGCTGCACGGCGATCGAGCAGGTGCTCAGCTCGGCCGAGACGTCCACGTGGACGTCCAGCCGCGCGAGGAGCTCCTCGGCCCGCCGCCGCATCGGGCCCCACTGGATGCGGCCGAAGCGGCGGGGTTCCCGGCCGAGGCAGACGTTCTCCGCCACCGACAGGTTCGGGCAGAGGTTGACCTCCTGGTAGACCGTGCTGACGCCGGCCCGCTGGGCCTCGCCGGGGCCGCCGAAGGAGACAGCGGTCCCGGCGAGCGTGATCGAGCCCGCGTCCACCCCGTGCACGCCGGTGAGCACCTTGATCAGCGTCGACTTCCCGGCGCCGTTCTCCCCCATCAGCGCGTGGACCTCGCCCGGGAACAGGCGGAAGCCGACGTCGTCGAGGGCGGTGACACCGGGGAACTCCTTGCGGATCCCGGTCATGACGAGGATTTCGGCGGGCATCGCGACACCCCTCAGTACTGGCGCTGCGGCAGCGCGGCCTTCGCCGACGCCTGGTCGAACTCGGTCTCCTGGGTCTCGATCCGCTCGGGCACCTGCTCCCCCGCGTTGACCTTCTTGACCAGGTCCATCAGCTGCGGGCCGAGCAGCGGGTTGCACTCGACGACGTGGTTGATCTTGCCGTCGGCCAGCGCCTGGAGGGCGTCCTTCACGCCGTCGACCGAGACGATCTTGATGTCCTTGCCCGGCACCTTGCCCGCCGCCTGAATGGCCTCGATGGCACCGAGGGCCATGTCGTCGTTGTGCGCGTAGAGCACGTCGATCTTCGGCTGGGACTTGAGGAAGGCCTCCATGACCTCCTTGCCCTTCGCGCGGGTGAACTCACCGGTCTGCGAGGCGACGATCTTGTACTTCGGGTCGGCGGCGATGACGTCCCCGAAACCCTTCTTGCGGTCGTTGGCCGGGGCCGAGCCGGTGGTGCCCTGCAGCTCGACGATGTTCACCTGGCCGGTGGCGCTGCCGTACTCCTTGGTCAGCCACTCCCCCGCCTTCTTGCCCTCGGCGATGAAGTCCGAGCCGAGGAAGGTCTTGTAGAGCGTCTTGTCCGGCGAGTCGATCGCCCGGTCGGTGAGGATGACCGGGATCTTCGCCGTCTTCGCCTCCTTGAGCACGGTCTCCCACCCCGACTCGACCACCGGCGAGAAGGCGATGACCTTGACCTTCTGCTGGATGTACGAGCGGATCGCGGCGATCTGGTTCTCCTGCTTCTGCTGCGCGTCGGAGAACTTGAGCTCGATCCCGGCGGTCTTGGCCGACTCCTGGATGGACTTGGTGTTCGCGGTCCGCCAGCCGCTCTCGGCGCCCACCTGGGCGAAGCCGAGCGTGACGGCCCCGCCGGTGGTTCCCGTGCCGCTACCGCTGCCGCTACCGCCACCGCAGGCGGTGAGCAGGACCAGTCCGGCCGCCGCGGCCGCCGCGGCGGCCCATCGCTTCTTCAGCACGTGCACTCCTCGATCGACAGTGATCTTTGCTGTTAGCGTTAACAGTCTGCGAGACGAAGACCCGCTGGCGCGGAGCCGTCGGCCCGGCCGGCCACCCTCATTGGGCCGGCCGGTGGAGATGCCTCCGCCACCAAGCAGTCTCTCCCTGCATTCACGTGACCCCCATCACTCTTTCGGGTGGCGACGGGGAGTCAGTGTTAGCGATAACACCAATCCGGTCAAGTCCGGCCGCGGTAACGGTCTCGTCACATACCACCGCGGCTGCCGCACCTGGCCGAACCCGAGACGGGCCCGCCCGCTCGAACCGGGATCAGCGGCCGGCGGGATGCTTGCGGTTGAAGTGCGGAGGTGCGTAGCTCAGGTAGCGGCCCGCGGTTCCGTCCGCGGCCGACGCCAGCCGGTTGAGCGTGCCCGGCGAGGTGTCGGGCCAGTACCCGGTCCGCGGCCGGTCGATCGCCACCTGCTGCTCACCCGCGGTGTAGGTGCAATGCCCCGCGGTCTGGACGTACGTCTGCCGCAGCAGCGACTCATCACCCGACCGGCGGACCAGAGCGCCGTAGGACTGCCGCTGAGCCACGGTCGAGATCTGGTCACCCGTGCCCGTTGACCGTGAGCACCGGGACCCGCAGATCTCCGGTGGACACGATGCCCGCTCCAGGTACACGACGGCCGCGGGATCGGCGGCCACGCGAGGCTCGGCAGCGAGCCGGCCCAGGTCGGCACGCAAGTCCAGGCCCGCCCGCCGGTACAGCCGCCCGGCGTTCTGCTGGCTCGGCGCCGCCATCGAGAGCTGACGCGCGTAGTCCACCCCCGTGTTCCACGACGGGCTGCCACCGGCTACCTGCTCGATCGCCCACCGGCTGCTGACCGCCAGCGCCAAGAACATCCGTGCACACCGTGTCGACCTTCTGGTTCGACTGACCCACTGCACCGCCGAGACCGCCGCACATCGGGACGGCCGCGTCGAACCGGCCCGGATGCACCTGCGCCACCCCCGGCCGCGACCATTCCGCCCATCGAGCGGCCTCCGGCGATCGCGTACCGGGCCCGGCCGAACGCGGCTTCGAAGCGGTCCAGCGCGGCGGTCTGGTTGTCGATGGTCCGCGCGATGTTCCAGCCGGTGACCGTGCGGGTGGTGCCGCCCACCGCGTAACCGCGGGCCAGGAGGCCCGCCGTCAGCGGGTTCGCCAGGACGACCGCGGCGAAGTCGCGAGGGTGTACGGCGTGCCGTCGGTCAACTGCCCGTCGACGCACCTCGCCGCGTCCGGGCAGGGCGTTCCGGGCTCCGCCGCCCGGGCCTCCGCCGCCCGGGCGGTCACGGGTAAGGCGGCGGAGACCACAGTCGTGGCCGCCATGGTGATCCTGGTACCCATGAACCGCTCCTGTCAGAGGCGACGCGCGTTACCGCGGCGTGGCCGAGTTGAAGACCGGCTTCGGCACCGACACCTGGTTGAGGCCCCAGCGGGACATGATCCCGACGTACGTGCCGTCCTGGAAGAGCTCTTCGAACACCTGCTGCAGCACCGGGCCCAGCTTCGAGGACTTGGGGACGTACAACGCCAGGTCGTCTTTCGACGCCCCCTGCGCTTCGGTCTGGGTGACGTACTTGGTCCCGCCCTGCTTCTGCGTCACGTCGATCGCCGCGGCCTCCGTCATGCCCGCGGCGTCGGCGCGGCCCGAGCGGGTGGCCAGCAGCGTGGCGTTGGTGTCGTCGAGACCGACGGTCTGCGTGGCCTGGTGTTTGCCCTGCGTGCAGAAGTGGGACAGCTTGTTCAGCTGCTCCTCCACGACGCTGGCGGTCACCACCGCGATGCGCTTGCCGCAGAGGTCTTCGACCCGCGCGATCCCCGCTGTCGAATCCGCGGGGAACACGTAGGCCGTCCGGGTGGTCATCCAGGTGATCGTGTCGAACTGCTTCTCGCGCTCGGCGGTGGCCTTGACCGGGCCGTTGAACGCGTCGTACCGGTCGCTCAGCATGCCCTGCAGCGCGGCCGGCAACCCGTTGACGATCACGGTCTGCGTCCGGACGCCGAGCACCTGCCCGATCGCGGCCTGGAAGTCGGCGTCGATCCCGGTGACCGTCCCGTCCGGCGCGACCGTGCGATAGGGCGGGTGGGAGTCACCGGCGAACCGGATCACCCCGGCGTCCTTGATCGCCTGCGGCAGCGCGTCGTGCAGGGACTGCACCACCGCGAGGTTCGTCGCGGTCGCCAGGCTCGGGGAGCTGCTTCCCACCGTGCATCCGGTGGTGACCAGCCCGAGAGCGGCGATCGCGAGGATCGTTCTTCGGCTTCTTCGGCTTCGTCGGCGAAGGGGTGATCGCATAGGACGTCTTCCTTGGCAGTGATCGGCTCTCGAACTCGCGTCCGGGGACGAGACCCCGGACACAATAGGTTGCTGACGCGGCGGCGATCGTTGCATAATCTGTCGCCTTGTTCAACCCCGCCCCGTCACGGCAGCGACATCGGCGGTAGCGATCCGGCCGCCGTGTTCCCCTTCGAGGGTGGAATGCCAACTCCCTGCCGGACGATCGTGCACAAAACTGGACCCGATGAGGTCCGGCTGCCGGGTGGACGCACGCGGCGCGGCCAAGTCGGGACGAACGAAGACCTGTCGCAATCGGGTGAACTCCTGCACCCACCCGCCGTCCACCGCCACGCGAGTCGAAACTCGACCGAAACTCTTTGCCCCACAACAAACAACCGTGTTCTCCTGCACCCAACGGACGAACATCATCAGCACGTCCAGGTCACCGGCGACTTGGTCCCCGGCTCCCCTGGGCGCACGCCCGGAAGGAGACCACCGATGACACACACCACAGCAACCCCACCCCACAAGCGATGGTGGCGCACACCCACCAGCCGACTGCTCACCGCAGCAGCCACCCTCACCGCCACCGCCGCCGTCCTCATAACCGCACCCGGCGCCGACGCCGCAGCCGGCACCCTCGGCGCCGCCGCCGCCCAATCCGGCCGCTACTTCGGCACCGCCATCGCCGCCGGCAAACTCGGCAACACCGCCTACACCACCCTCGCCGCACGCGAATTCACCATGGTCACGCCCGAAAACGAGATGAAACCCGACGCGACCGAACCCAACCAGAACCAATTCAGCTTCTCCGCCGGCGACCAGATCTACAACTGGGCCACCAGCCACGGCGCCCAAGTCCGCGGCCACACCCTCGCCTGGCACGCCCAGCAACCCGGCTGGATGCAGAACATGGGCGGCAGCACCCTCCGCAACGCCATGATCAACCACATCCAGAAAGTCATGGCCCACTACCAAGGCAAACTCGCCTACTGGGACGTCGTCAACGAAGCCTTCAACGAAGACGGCAGCCGCCGCTCCTCCAACCTGCAAAGCACCGGCAACGACTGGATCGAAGTCGCCTTCAAAACCGCCCGCGCCGCCGACCCCACCACCAAACTCTGCTACAACGACTACAACATCGACAACTGGAACTACGCCAAAACCCAAGGCGTCTACACCATGATCCGCGACTTCAAATCCCGCGGCGTCCCCATCGACTGCGTCGGCCTCCAAGCCCACTTCACCGGCGGCAGCTCCGTCCCCAGCACCCTCCAGACCACCATCTCCAGCTTCGCCGCCCTCGGCGTCGACGTCGCCCTCACCGAAGTCGACGTCACCAACGCATCCACCACCCAATACGCGGCCCTCACCCAAGCCTGCATCAACGTCGCACGCTGCGTCGGCATCACCGTCTGGGGCGTACGCGACAGCGACTCCTGGCGCTCCAGCGAAAACCCGCTCCTCTTCGACGGCAACGGCAACAAAAAATCCGCCTACAACTCCGTGCTGAACGTCCTCAACTCCGGCGGCGGCACAACCACCACACCCACCACCACCCCGACCGGCCCCACCACCCCCACCACCCCGACCACCACACCAGGCGGCGGCAGCTGCACCGCTTCGCTGTCGGCGGGACAGTCCTGGAACGACCGGTACAACCTTAACGTCTCGGTCAGCGGGTCCAGTACGTGGACGGTCACGATGACCGTGCCCAGCCCGGCGAAGATCAGCGCTACCTGGAACATCAACGCGACTTGGCCGAGTAGTCAGGTGCTCGTCGCGACACCCAACGGAAACGGCAACAACTGGGGTGTCACCATCCAGCACAACGGAAACTGGAACTGGCCCAGCGTCAGCTGCAGCACCTCCTGAGGCCCGGTAAGACAAAGTCACCAGCTCGTCCACGAAGGCACAGCTTCGTGGGCGAGCTGGTGACGTCCTTGACTCTCAAGCCGCAGGGAAGAGCCCTACCCCACCCTGCCCGACTCGGCCGGCACGCACCTGCGACTGGTCGAAGACCAGCTACGGCAGTGCGGGACTTCCACCACCGCACCACACCGGACATGCCGCCCCGCGCCGATACCCACCGCAAGCTCCTGCTCGAAGCGCGAGCAGCCCGGCAAGCCGGGCTGGCCGCGAACTCCCCGCAGGCCCGGGAACTCGCCGAACGCGCGGCCGCCGGCTCGGCCGGCCTTGTCGCCGCCATGACCGGGAAACACGACCCCGAAAATGCCCGGCGCGCCATCACCGAATCCGGCCGCACCGGCAAAGCCGCGCAGTGGCCGGCCAAGTCGGCCGGCGTGAAGCTGCTGACCCGGACAAGGCAGCGGCACTCCCGCGAGTAGATCGCCGCAGCAGCGCTGCGTTGACGGAACATCACATGTCTCGGCAACTCAGGAGCACCACGGCGAGGTCTCGGACGACGAGACGATCGACCGGATCCGGGAGTTCATCCGGTCCTGGCGGTCCCCGTGGGCTCCGCCCGAGCACGAACTGGCCGCCGAACCGGGGATTTCCCGCAGTCCGACGCGAGAAGCGGGAACTGAAGCCCCACGGGGACATCACGTTCGACGGGCGGTCGTCGGACACTCATTGGCCGAGCCGGCTTTGCCCGAAGCCGATGCCGGAGTTCACACCGGTCACCACCGCCGTGCACCCGCGCCTGCCGGGTGTGTCGGCGGCGGTCCTGGTCACGTTCGCTCCTCGACGCGAGGGCGCCGCACCGGAGTTTTCCGGCCGGCACGAGGAGAATGACGCGGGCGATCAGCGGGCGGCCGAGTCCCCCTGCCGAGGACATCGGCGGTGGCTCGCGCCGGGACACGTGCCTCGCCGATCCGAACCGGTCCGCGGGGTGCCTCGGCGATCGGAAATGTAACTTTCATCGCCCGCCTGTCCTTTGTGGACCTGCCTCGACGGCCGTGAGGTGGCCAGTAGGCCCGGCCCGGCGGCCGGGTGCCCGAAGACCCGGCCGCCCGGATTGACATTCCTTCTCCCGGAAGCCCAGGGTGACGCACCGCATGTTAGCGATAACACTCGTCTCGCTCGCCGGGAGAAGGTCGCCATGAACAGAGGAACTACCAGCCGCAGGATCCAAACCCTGATCGGTGTGCTCACCGCCGCGTCGACCGTGGCGCTGGCGGTGATGCTGGGGTCCGGCGCCGCCGCGGCCGACGTCACCGGCGCGCTGCGCGGTGCCGGTTCGGGCCGGTGCCTGGACGTCTCGAACGCCAGCCAGGCCGACGGCGCCCTCCTGCAGATCTACGACTGCTCGGGCGGGGCGAACCAGCAGTGGACGTCGACGTCCGCCGGCCAGCTGACGGTGTACGGCGGCAAGTGCCTCGACGTGCCCGGCAGCGCGACCGCCGGTACCCGGGTGCAGATCTGGACCTGTCACGGCGGGGCCAACCAGCAGTGGCGGGTGAACTCCGACGGCACGATCGCCGGGGTGCAGTCCGGGCTCTGCCTGGACGTCACCGGCGCCGCGACGGCCAACGGCACCGCCGTGGAGCTCTGGACGTGCAACGGCGGCGGCAACCAGAAGTGGACCGGCCTGTCGACCACGACCACGCCGACCACGACCACGACCGGCGGCGGCACCAGCTGCTCCCTCCCCTCGACCTACCGCTGGAGCTCGAGCGGGGTGCTGGCGACACCGAAGAACGGGTGGGTCTCGCTCAAGGACTTCACCAACGTCGTCTACAACGGCAAGCACCTCGTCTACGCCTCGAACGTCTCGGGATCGACCTACGGCTCGATGGCCTTCAGCCCCTTCGCGAACTGGTCCGACATGGCCTCGGCCGGCCAGAACGGGATGAGCTCGGCCGCGGTGGCGCCCACGCTGTTCTACTTCGCGCCGAAGAACATCTGGGTGCTGGCCTACCAGTGGGGCGCCTGGCCCTTCATCTACCGCACGTCGAGCGATCCCACCAACCCCAACGGCTGGTCCTCGCCGCAGCCGCTGTTCACCGGCAGCATCTCCGGCTCCGGCACCGGCCCGATCGACCAGACCCTGATCGCCGACGGCTCGAACATGTACCTGTTCTTCGCCGGTGACAACGGCAAGATCTACCGGGCGAGCATGCCGATCGGGAACTTCCCGGGCAGCTTCGGCTCGTCGTACACGACCGTCTTGAGCGATTCGACGAACAACCTGTTCGAGGCGGTCCAGGTCTACAAAGTGCAGGGCCAGAGCCAATACCTCATGATCGTCGAGGCGATCGGCGCGAACGGGCGCTACTTCCGCTCGTTCACGGCGAGCAGCCTGAACGGCTCGTGGACCCCGCAGGCCGCCGGCGAAAGCAATCCCTTCGCGGGCAAGGCCAACAGCGGCGCCGGATGGACCAACGACATCAGCCACGGTGACCTGGTCCGCACCAATCCGGACCAGACCATGACCGTCGACGCCTGCAACCTGCAGCTGCTCTACCAGGGCAAGTCCCCCAGCGCGAGCGGCCCGTACGACCAGCTGCCGTGGCGGCCGGGCGTCCTGACGCTGCAGCGCTAGCCACGTCCGTCCTTTCGGGGAGGAACCCGGCCGGGTTCCTCCCCGAAAGGACGGCATCATCCCGAGGAGCGCGCGACGAGCCGTGACTCGGCGAATGACGCAGTCCACAAAGGACTGAGCGGTCGGCTCCCGGAGAGGCGGCGCTCGTCGATCGCGCCGAACCTCCTGATGAAGTTCGATTGGCGCTGCAGGTGACAGCCTCGCGCACGGCCGCGAGGCGGTGGCGATGCCGAGGGGGAAGTCGACGTCACCGCGGTCGAACCGGCCGGCTCACACCCGGCCGGTCGCCGAGAGGATCTTGCCGGCCTCCCGCACCACGGTCCGGCCGGTTCCCCTCCGCGCCGTGGCTTCCTGCCCGCCCGGAAGACAGCCGGGACCGAAGGACCCCTTTCCCGTCCGCCTCACGCCGGTTACAGTGGGCCGATATGGGAGCGCTCCCAGTCGCCAACGCCGACGACGCTGTGAGGACTCATGAGAGCGACGAAACAGGTACGCGTTCCCCACGGACGCACCACCCATCCGGCCGCGCGAGACGGCCGGCCGGACCGGATCCCCGGCGGGCCCGGGAAGAGAAGCACCAAGTTCGCCGTCGCGGCCCTCGGCGCGACGCTCCTCGCCGGCGCCACCGCACTCACGGTGGGTGGCAGCGCCCAGGCCGCCTCCTCGCCGTTCTACGTCGACCCGGGCACGAACGCGGCCCGGTGGGTCGCCGCGAACCCCGGCGACTCGCGGACACCGATGATCCGGGACCGCGTCGCCGCCACCCCGCAGGGAAGGTGGTTCACCACCACCAACACCTCGACGGTGCGCGCCGAGGTCGACGCCTACGTCGGCACCGCCGCGGCCGCGGGCAAGGTCCCGATCATGGTCGTCTACGACATCCCGAACCGCGACTGCGGTGGGGCCAGTGGCGGCGGCGCGCCGTCCCACGACGCCTACCGGGCGTGGATCGACCAGGTGGCCGCCGGCATCGCGGGCCGCCCCGCGGCGATCGTGCTGGAGCCCGACGTGCTCGCGCTGATGTCGAACTGCCAGTCGGCCGACCAGCAGAACCAGACCAAGGCGTCGGTGGCCTACGCGGGCAAGAAGCTCAAGTCCGGTTCGACGCAGACGAAGGTGTACTTCGACATCGGCCACTCCGCGTGGCTCTCACCCGCCGAGGCCGCGTCGCGGGTGCGCGCCGCGGACATCTCGAACAGCGCCGACGGCATCGCCACCAACGTGTCCAACTACCGCTCGACCGGCGACGAGGCGGGCTTCGCCAAGGCGGTGCTGAACGCGGTGGGCGACGGGCGGCTGCGCGCGGTGATCGACACGAGCCGCAACGGCAACGGGCCGCTGGGCAGCGAGTGGTGCGACCCGGCGGGACGGGCCATCGGCACGCCCAGCACCGACGCCACGGGTGACGCGCAGATCGCCGCGTACCTCTGGGTCAAACCACCGGGCGAAGCCGACGGCTGCCTCGCCGCGGCCGGGCAGTTCGTCCCGCAGCGGGCCTACGACCTGGCGGCCGCCGGTGCGCCGCCGGCCAGCACCACGCCGACGAGCGCCACCACGACCGCGACAACCCCGACGACGCCAACAACGCCGACGACCCCGACGACCCCGACGGGCAACGGCTCGTGCACGGTGACGCACCGCGTCGTCAGCTCGTGGCAGAACGGTTACACCGGCGAGGTCGTCATCGAGAACCGGGGAACGCCCCTCGACGGCTGGACACTGACGTTCTCCGCGCCGGGGGTGACCGTCGGCCAGGGCTGGAACGCGACCTGGACCGACACCGGCGACACCGTACGGGTCGTCAACGCCTCGTGGAACGGCAAGCTCGGCACCGGTGGCACCGCGACCGTCGGCTACAACGCGGACTACAGCGGCGGCACCCCGCCCTTCCTGTCCCCCACGCTGAACGGAGTGTCCTGCTCCTGAGCCCCACCGCCACCGGACGACCACGGCCCACGCCGGGCCGTGATCGTCCGGTGGCGGACGAGGATCAGCCGAAACGCGGGAGGCGACGATTACAGCTGAGCCGAGCGACGCGTCGAGCGGCCGGGAAAGCCGCGAAGGCGGTTCAGGTCAGCGAGGCAACGGCCTCCCCGACGAGATCGCGACCACACACCGGCAGGTACCGGCCACGTGGGTGACCCGCACCCGATCGGCCGGCGAAAACTCCCCGTGCCCCTCGGCCCCGAATCCGATCCTGATGGTGTCGGGGGAAAGCGGGGCGAGCACCGTTCCACGCCGCACTCGCCGGCTGCCGGTCGCCGGGTCGGGCGCGCCGAACACCAGCACCCGGTCACCCGCGGCGAAATGGTTCCGACAACCGCCGTCGAGGGTGTTCCAGGCGGCCGTGAACGCCTGCTGGACCGCCGGGAAATCCGCACCCAGCGCCGCCGCCAACCGCAGCAGAACGGACTCCGGCGGGGGCGCGGTCGGAGGGCCGGTCATCTCCGGCGTGACCCACGACTGCAAGAACCGGGCGGGCATTCCGGCACTGTCGGAGATCGCTTGAACCGACCACTCCGGCCGGTAGCGTTCGAAGAGCTCCGCGACACGCGACTCGGACTTCACAACTCCTCCTGTCCCGGGTCCGCGCTCACCGGACCGTGGCCCAGAAGCCGGTCAGGACCGCGGCGCCACGGGCCGGGTCTTCGGTCATCCACCAGTGGCCCAAGCCTTCGAGAACTTCCACCCGGGCACCCGCGCGGCCGGCAGCTCGTCGACGCTGCCCGTCGGTGCCGACGGCCTGGTCCGCGGTGGCCAGGATCGCCAGCCCCGGACGCGCCGCCGCGCGCTCCAGGTCCAGCCCGAGCCCGAGCGTGCCCGGATCGGCGGCCGAGCGGTACAGCGCGAGGACCGCCCGTCCCATCGCAGCGTCCTGCCCGGCCGCGACGCGAGCCGCGACTCGCCTGCTCACCCCCCGCTCCGCCAGCACCTCCGCGCGCTCCTCGGCCGTACCGCCGAACCGCGCGGCGACGTCGGCCTCGCCGGCACCCGGTGTCTGCCACCGGCGGGCCGGCTCGTGCCACCGGTAGCCGGGGTCGTAGATCCCGAGCACGTCGCTGACCCAGCTGCGGACGAGGTCCGGACGGCTCAGCACCACGTTCACGACGTGCCCGCCGCCCCAGTCGTGCCCGACCAGGTCCACGGGCTCGTCCAGCGCCGTCAGCTCCTCGACGAGCCAGTCCCGGTAGTCCGCCTGGGTGGCGCCGAACCCGGCGGGCAGCGGCGCGCCGAAACCGGGTGGTGACAAGCAGATCAGGTCGGACCGGACGCCCGCGAGCTCGGCCAGCAGCGGCTCCCAGACCGCCGTCGTCTCCGGGTTTCCGTGGACGAAGACCGCGGGCATCAGACGGCGAACGGCGTGGTGGGCTGCAGCACCGATTCCACCAGCGCCGCGCTGCGCAGGTGGGCGACCGCCTGGTAGTCGGGGTCGCGGATCATGGCGGCGAACGCCTGCCGGTCCGGGTAGCGCACGAGCACCACCATGTCCCAGGCCTGTCCGTCCTCGGCGACCAGCGCCCGGCCGCCGTCACCCAGGTACTCCAGGCTCAGGCCGTAGCGGGCGTTGATCGTCCGGCTGAGCGCCTCCGCGTAGCGCTGGTAACTCTCACGGCCGCCGTCTGGGCGGAATCGCAGCAGGTTGAGCATCACCACCGGGCCGCCCGGGTCGTCGACGAGCAGGGTCTCGAGTGCGCGGTCGTCGATTTCGATCATCAGGACCTCCTGGAGTCGGTACGCCGGTCACTTTACACATACTTGTTGGTCGACACGCAAGTTACTTTGCTAGACTCCGGGGCATGGCCACTACCCGCCGCACCCAGCAGGAACGCCGAGACCAGGCCGAAGCCGCGCTGCTGACCGCCGCCGCCGAACTGGTCGTCGAGCACGGCGTTCGCTCACTGACGCTGGCGCGGGTCGGGGAACGCGCCGGCTACAGCCGCGGCATCGTCACCCACCATTTCGGCGGCAAGCAGGCACTGGTGGAACGGCTCGCCCGGACGACGCAGGCGGGGTTCGTGCCGGGCCTCGACGACCTGCCGCCCGGGCTGGACCGTCTCCTGCGGCTGGTCGACGGCTACCTCGGTGAACTCGCCCGCCTCGACGTGTTCAACCAAGCCTTCCTGCTGCTGTGGGCCGAGGCCGCCACCCAACCCGACTTGGCCACGATCTTCCGCGAGCGCGACGACGCCTTCCGCGCCGACCTGCGCGACGACATCGAGGCCGGCATCGCGGACGGTCTCGCCGACCCCGGTCTGCGGCCCGGGGACGTCGCGGTCGCCATCGTCGGACAGCTACGCGGGATCGCCCTGCAGCGACTGCTGGACCCGAGCGGTGTCGACGTCGAGCAGGTCCGCCGCAGCGTCACGGGCTACTGGCGCCGGGCACTCGCCCCGGCATAGGCCGCCGCGCGTCTACCAACGTCCTGTCATGCCGATGCGAGGGCAACCCGAGGCGACGCAGAGCAGACAGGGTCTCGGTCGCGTTCACGGCTCGGTGAACGCTCAGTCCGGCACGGTTTCGGTGGAGAGCTGCGGTGGCGCCTGCAGGTCGTGGGCGCGGAACAGGACGGCGTGCTCGACACCCATGGCCTTGCCGCTCATCGCGGTGAACTTCGGGATGAAGTCTTCCGGGGCCGGGTGGTCCGGGAGCGCGGCCAGGTACGCGGCGTGCGCTTCGAGCGAGGCGATGCCGCGGCGCAGCGGCTCACCCGTGACCTCGACGCCGTGCGTCGCGAGGCCGGCGAGACCGGGGCGGATGAACCAGCGCACCGAGTGCGGTTCGAGGTCCTCGTCGTCGACCTGCTCCGGGAAGACCCACCGGTTGCCCGCGTCGCGCACCGCGTCGAGCGTCGCGAGTCCGGCCGCGCGGTGGTCGGCCTGGTCGAAGCCATAGGGCGTCTCGATCTCGTATCCGGTGCCGAGGACGACGTCGGGCTTGAACCGGCGGATCTCCCGGCAGATGTCCCGGCGCAGGTCGAGGCCGTAGACGAGCACGCCGTCCGGGTGTTCGAGGACGGTCAGGTGCGTGACACCGACGACAGCACAGGCGGCCTGCTGCTCGGCGACACGCAGGCGCGCGGTCTCCTCGGGAGGGTTCGGCATGCCGGCCTCGCCGCGGGTGAGCAGGAGGTAGCCGACCTCGATGCCGCGCGCGGTCCAGCGAGCGACCGCCGCGGATGCGCCGTACTCCATGTCGTCAGGGTGCGCGACAACGCAGAGCACGCGGTGGAAGGACTCCTCGGGCAGGGCCGGCAGTGTCATGTCGCCAACCTTCCACACCTCGGAACCCGCCGCCCGCCGTTCGGCCACGCGGACGTTCCGCGGTTACCGGTAAGCGCTCGGGAACCACGACACCTCCCGTCGAGGCGTGAGCTCCCCGGACCCGGCCCGGCTCGAACGGTCTGTCGGCATGGTTTCCGCGGATCCGTTACGCGCGTTGGGAAGTCGGCTCAGGACAACTCGACGGAAGGCCGGTGACGCGGGAGTGGATGAAACACCAACGCCGCGGCCAGGCCACCGAGCGTCCGGGCCGGACGGTCGCCGGCTTGCCACCGGCCGACGTCACCTGGGAACTGTGCGACGAGCAGGACACCGGCCATCGCCCACCGGCACGATCGTGCTCCCCACCGAAATCCCCATCCCCCGACCTATCACGTGACGCCCGAGCATCCGGCCACGGCGCGGTCGACACCAGCACGGTACCCACGCAAGCCGATAAACGGATGTTCGGCGGCATCAGACCGCACGGTCGCGGCTTCAGGTCGATCGCGCATCGGAGCCGACTCTCCGGGACATCCTCCCGCACCGCCGGCAGATGACGCGGGTCCGCCGGATCGGCGATGCCCCGGTTCCGGCGCACGCCTGATCGGAGCGCTCGCGCGTACCGTGTCAGGAGGAGGCCGACCTGGGGAGGCGCCGGATGCGTGGACGTTATTGGCTGCCGCTGTCGTACTTCCTGCTGGCGACCGGGCTGTGGCTCTGGACGGACTACTGGCCGTGGCTGCTCTGGGCGTTCCCGATCGCGCTCGTCTTCACGTTCCTGGTCGTCGTGTCCGGGTACAGCATGGAGTTCACGATCCGGCGGCGGTGGCGCGAGATGCGGAAACTAGCCGCGCAGATCGGCGCCCGCGACGGCGAGCTGGTGCGTGAGAGACGGCGGCGGTGGGCGGTCATCGGCCACCAGGCTTCGATGTACCTGCAGACCATCCGCCCCGGCACGGAGGCCGAGGTCCGGCGGGCGCTCGCCGGGCGGATCAGGGCTGCCGGCTACATGTCCCGCTCCAACGGCTACTGGTGGGCCAGGACCGGCAAGATCACGCTCACCGCCACCTTCGCGACCAAGCACCCCTTCCACGTCATCCCCGAGGGCTACGTCTTCACCGAAATCCACATGGAGGAGGAGCTCGGCGGAGTTCGTAGCGGCTGAGACGGCTTGGTGACGTCGTCGACCTGAGGACCCACCGCCGGATCACCTGACTCGCAAGGAAGATCAGGCGCGTCATCGGCACCACGTCAAGACGCGGGCTCATACCGATGAGCGAGCACAGGGCCGGCGACGGCGCCCGACATCGGCGGGACCCTGGCCTCATTCGGTGGCCAGGCAGAAGACGGCCCCCGAAGAACGCTTCGACCGAGCCCTGATCGCACCACTCTGTGCCGCGGCGCGGTGATCCCGGCAGTCGGCTTCGTGTTCGTCGCCGACGCGGCGTCGATCGTCAGTCGAGGCCCTCGACAATGCGGAAGTCGCGCTCGACGCCGTCGTCGAGTGCGGCCAGCGCCTCCTGGTAGGCCGCACTCGCACGTGCGGCGACCGCCTGTTCGAAGCTGTCGAACTCGATCAGGATGGTGCGCTCGGCGACTCCGGCGTCGTGTGCCACGACCCGGCCGTCGCGGACGAAGGTCCGACCGCCCGCGGCTCTGACGGCCGGACCGGCCAGTTTGTTGTAGGCAGCCAGCTTCTCGGGGTCCGAAATGGTGCGGTAGACGCTGACCCAGTAGCCCTTGGGCATGGAACCTCCAGTGTTGGGATGAGTGCATTTTGACTTACGGGCTGGTCCCGGACGAGCGCCGGCGGGGCGATGTGGTGGTTCAGGACGGGCACTGCCGGGTTCCGAGATCGAGGCCTTCGAGTCGGTGGGCCCGTCCGAGGTGTTCGGTGTGGAACTGGTGGCCGAGGTGCGACCGAGTCTTCCTCCAGCTTCATCCCGGCGGTTCGGTCATCGTTGGAAGCTGCCTTTACTCGCCGCCCGAGGCTCGGCGGCGAGACCAGGCGCCGGCGTCTGTGGCGTAGCGGACGAGGAGCCGCGCGAACTGGGTGCGTTCCTCCGGCGCCCAGGCGGCTGTGATGTCCTCGAAGGCCGCGCGCTGATCGGTGGCGAAGCGGATGCGCTCGGCCTCACCACGATCGGTGAGCTCGAGCACGGTCCGGCGGCCGTCGGCCTGGGAGGCCGCCCGCCGCAGCAGGCCCTCGGCGATGCAAGCCGCGACCGTCCGGCTGGCCACCGGCTGCGCAACGCCCATCTCCGCGGCCAGCCCCCCGACGGTCATCTCGCCCGGGGCGTCGGCGACCACGTTCAGCACCAGGTTGCGAGACACGTCACGACTCGTGGCCGGGGTGCGCCGGCGCAGCCGGGACAGGGCCGGGCCGATCTGGTCCAGCAGGGCGTCTTCGGCGGAACTGCTCACCTCACAGATCGTAGTACTCCGCACATTTGCATACCAGTCATAAAGTGCATAGCATCAGGTATGTAACTGCGAGCGAGAAAGCGAGGCCGCCATGGCCACCACCGCCATCACCGGAGCCCGGGTCTTCGACGGGGAGAAGACACTGGGGGTACAGACCGTCGTCCTCGACGGCCGGAAGATCCGCCAGGTCGGCGGCGAGGTACCGGACGGCGCCGAGGTCGTCGACGGCCGGGGCGCGACCCTGCTGCCCGGACTGATCGACGCGCACGTCCACTCCGCGCCCGGCTCCCAGGCACTGGCCCTGCGCTTCGGCGTCACCACCGAACTCGAGATGCAGGGCCTCAACACCCGCGAGAACCGGGCGCACATCACCGAGGACGACACGGTGGCCGACATCCGGTCATCCGGCTTCGCCATCACTCCGCCCGGCGGCCACCCCAGCGAACTGATGCCCGAAGGGTTCCGGCCGGCCGGCGACCTGCCGCCGGTCATGCCGCTGATGCCGTTCTCCACCACCCCGGACCAGGCCGCCGCGTTCGTCCCACAGCTCCTGGCGCGGGGCTCGGACTACATCAAGTTCATGATCGACGACGGCAGCGTCGAAGGGCATCCGGGGCTGCCGATGCTCGACCAGGCCACGCTCGACGCGGGTGTCGCCGAGGCCAAGAAGCACGGCGCCCTCACGGTGGCGCACACGCTGACCCTCGACGCCACCCGGATGGCCGCCGAAGCCGGCATCGACGGCGTCGTCCACGTGTTCATGGACCGGCCGCACACCGCGGAGCTCGTGGACCTGATCGCCGAAGCGGGCATGTTCGTCGTGCCGTGCGTCTGCCTCGACGCGTCGATGATGGGCATCACCGGGAGCGACCTCGCCGACGACCCCCGCGTCGCCCGGCGCCTCGACGGCAAGTGGGAGGAAACCCTGCGGTCCAGCTACAACCGCTATCCGCAGGGCAAGCTCGAAGACGTCCTGGAAACCGTCCGGGCACTGGCCGACGCGGGAGTCGACGTCCTGGCCGGCACCGACGCTTCCATGGCCGAGACGTTCTTCGGCGGCCTGGCACACGGAGCCAGCCTGCACCACGAGCTGCAGTACCTCGTAGCGGCCGGACTGACACCCGCGCAGGCGCTGCGCGCCGCGACAGCGACCACGGCCCGCCGCTTCGGGCTCGGCGACCGGGGCCGGATCGCCGAAGGACTCCGCGCCGACCTCGTGCTCGTCGACGGCGACCCGACGACGACCATCGGCGACACGCTCAACACCCGCGCGGTCTGGCGACGTGGCGCCCGGCTCGAGCAGTAGTGCTCCGCTTTGCCAGCTGACGGCGCTCGCGTTGAGGACATCCCCACACGGAACACGCGAAACATGACCGTCCACTTGCAGGCGACTACTCACTGTCTTCGCTCGTGCAGGTGGCGACGTGAGCGATCGATTTGTCACACCTCTGGCCCAGCCCGCGGTCATCGGACCGCTCAGCGGGTGCGCGGCGAGTTCCCCCCGTTCGACGCGCTCAGGGCGGCGGCCGGGGACAACCCGGCCCTGTTCACCGGCGAGACGACCTACCCGTCCCTCTTCGACCAACCCTGAAGCGGAGCGCGCTCGGCCCGCGGCTCCGACTGTGCGCACCGGCCCGCGATCCCCTCATGCACCCGATTCAGCCGATCCGTCACCACATCGACCCAGCAAGGACGATCTACCACACGCCATCCAAATGCCGTTGCAGAACTAATGCGTCAGGTAGCAGAACTTCGGTACGTTCGCCAACGGGTCAGCGCCGAAGACTGAGGCCGTACAGGGGGTGCCGCCACTGAAGGTTCGATACAGATAGGTGCCATTCGCGCCGAAGGCCACCGTTTCCTCGTTGGCGAACGAACAATTCTTGGTCTCCTCAGCGCACTCGACGGGAAATCCGGCCGGCGGCCCAGTCCGGGAGTAACATTGCTTTTCTGTGCCGTAAATTGGATCGTTTCCGAACGTGCTGACGTCGCAGAAGGTGGCACCGTTTGACGTGCCGAAGGTGTAAGCTCCGCTTGCGCCATAGGCAACCGGCTGCGCACCCGTGACGGCACATGAGCCATTCTGTGATGCGCATTGAGTCCAGGTGCCCGGCGGACCGTTCGGAGCTGTATAACAATTCTTCGGAACGCCGACCAGTGGATCGCCGCCGAATGCGGTCGCGATGCAGTCGGTCTCGCCGGTTATGGTCTTGAAACGGAAGGCGCCGTTGGCGCCGAAGGCCACCTCCCGCGTTCCATCGACAGTGCAGGTGGTCTTATCAGTCGCGCAGGACGTGTACCCGCCGGGACCACCGAGCGGCGCCAGATAACACGACTTCAGGATTCCCGGGGCCGGATCACGATCGCCGAAGGTGGCCGACGAGCACAAGGCCGGACCGGTGATCACCTGGTACGAGTATGTACCCGCGCCGAAGGCGATCACCTGGGTACCGCTCGGCGAGCAATTTTGCCCTTCGGGAGCACACAACGTATACCCGGGAGGCAGCTCGCCGTCCCACAGCGACGGCGCGAAGATCGATTTCGATGCGGCTGGTGGCGTTTCGGTGCTGCGGCCTGACGCGGGAGGCTGTGTCGTGCCGGCCGTGTTCCTTGGGCCGGCAGCAGCCGGGTCAGTTGTGCCGCCATAGCTGTAGCCCAGGATCACTGCCGCTACCAGAATGGCGACAGCGGCTACGCCCCCAGCTGCAATAGGCCAGCGCCGGCGGCCGGGTCGCCACCGGGGCGCGGGTGTGGTAGTCGGACTGGCTGCCTGCAGTGTCGAGGTAAGGGGCGATGGCACATTCTCCAACAGGGTGTGTCCGTCACCGGCCCCCGTGAGCAGCCGCCGAAGGTCAGCTTGCTGTCGCGTGACGAGTTCGTGCATCGCGGGCGGCCAAGCCGACTCCGACGGCAGGACCTCCCCGATCAACGTCAGCAGCCGGGCCGCGGTGGGCCGCTGCTCCGGGTCTTTGTCCAGGCACCTGCGGACGACCTCACGTAGTCGCAGCGGGATCGCGCTGAGGTCTGGTTCGGAGTGCACAACGTTGTACAGGGTCTGCAGGGCAGAGGCGCCACTGAACGGATCATGCCCGGTACAGGCCAAAAACAGCACCGCACCCAAGCAGAACACGTCGCTGGCCGGGGTTGTCGGCTGCCCCCTGACCTGTTCCGGCGACATGTATCCGGGCGAACCGACTACCTGACCGGAGCCGGTCAACGTGCTGCCGTTGCCATCGGCGGCCCGCGCGATGCCGAAGTCGATCACCCTCGGGCCATCCGCGGCGAGCAGAACGTTTGTCGGCTTGAGATCGCGATGTATCAAGCCGACACGGTGGATCTCGATCAGCGCGGCAGCAAGTCCCGCAGCCAAGCGAAAGGTTGATTCTTCCGGCAGCGGGCCGATCGCGTCCACCATCGCGCGCAGTGACGGCCCGGGCACGAACACCGAAACGAGATAAGGTGCTTGCACGTCAAGATCTGCGTCGATCACCGCAGCGGTATAGGCGCCGGACACCTTGCGGGAAGCCGCCACTTCGCGACGGAACCGTGACCGGTACTCGTCATCCTGGACGAACCGTGAATGCACCTGCTTGAGCGCGACCAGCCGTCCATCCGGAGCGGCACACAGCAACACCCGGCCCATTCCCCCCTGGCCCAGTTCGGCAATCGTCCGGTACGGTCCGACCTTCGCGGGGTCGGACGTCCCCAACGGTCTCATCTCACCCTCACGATCAGTCGAACTGTGGACCAGATGTTCCGTTCCCGGGAGTACGGCCTTGTGGAAGGCATCCACCTGGCAGACAAGAAGAAAAGCGACTTCGAACTCGAATGGACGTTCCGTTCACCTTCTCTGCAAGGATACTCACGTTGGTTCGGGCGGCCAAGTCAGCACCGCCTGGGTTGCCCTCGGACATGGGGTGCTGCCGGCGCGCCTGCCCGTTGCGGCGAAGGAACCGCAGTACGTGACGGGAGCCGAGGCTTGCGAGCCTGCGCAAGCTGAGAGGTAAAAGCCGATATCGGCCAGGCTCACCGGGGTGGACCATCGGGTTCCGACGAGAGCAACTCGCCGAGGACATCCTGGATGCGTACCGCCGACGATCGATGGCCGCGGTGGCGTAGACCGACGGGGACCGCGAGACGCTTCGACGGTGGACACGGCGGCCGGAATCGTCGCAGGCATTGGCGCAGCCGCGCGGATCGTGCTCGGGTGCGCGAACGGCGGCTCCAAGCAGGATGTGGCCCGGATCGGGGGATCTTGCCGCAGACGTGGGCAAGTGGCGGCTGTTCCCGGACGAGCCACGTCCGGGCGCCTGCGCACGATCGCCGACGAGCAGGTCGAGGAGGGTGCTGGTGGCCAAGCTGGAACGGACCCCTGTCGACGCCACGCACTCGTCGCGGTCCGCGGTGGCGGCCGAGAGCGGACTGTCCACATTGACGGTCGGCGGATCCGCCCTCAGGCGGCCCCGGTGAAGGAACCGCCGTCAGATATGAATGTTCATGTCGCCCACGTACCACACGTCTTCCTTCTTCTTCACCCTCAAAGCAAGGGTGAACGAGCTCGTATCACCCGATGAGCCGATCAGCTCGAGGTCACGCAGCGTCTTGTCACCGATCTTGATCGAAGTGTCCGACACCGAGGCGGAATCGCCCTGTACGTCGACGTCGTCGACTTCGACGTTCACCTCGGGCGGCAGCGGAATGCCCGGCTTGGCCCACGAGTCGTGGAGCTGCTTCATCGCGGTGACAGCGTCACCGTCGCTCGCGCACATCTTCGCCGGGTCTCCGGCCTCTGGCGGCGCCACGGCCGCACTCGACTGGCAGGCCTTGGCATAGTCCTCGTTGAGGACCTGGGTGACCCACTTGACCACCGCGAGGCCGGCAGTATGACCGCCACTCGGGATGCTCGCGCTTTCCGAGGTCGTCGACGGCACAGAAGCGGCGACCTGACCCTGCGCCGGAGAAACCGGCACCGCAGTCCCGTTCTCCGAACCGAGTTTCCCGTTGCACGCGGTCAGCCCCAGCGAAAGACCGATTCCCACCGCCGCCAGGATTCCTGCACGAGACACGCGGCCAAGACCCACGGCACCAGACCGTTCGTTTTCCACAAGTACTCCTAGTCGACTGTCCACTGTCACCACACTCACCCTGTTCTCGTTCCTGCATTCGGTTGTCCGCCCGTCCGCGCCGCCATTGCCGACGCGCCGCCGGCCCGACAGGAGCAGCGCCACAGCCACGAAGAACCGAGGACGACGACTACCGGGCAGACCGGGTTTCCCGGGCACGAACCCGAAGGTGAGACGTGGCCCATGGCACATCGCTTCACCAAGCACGATCGAGTCACCCCCGCGTACCGAGCCCTTCCGAGAGAACCCAGATCACACTGTTGCCTCGGATGCGCCGTACGTAGGTCCGGAGCTCGGCGGCATGCCCTGATCCAGGAGGTCAGTGCCGGGGTGGCGGGCATTTGCCGGTCCGGGCACCAATCGAATTGATCTCCGCGTTCGAACGCGGATCCCCCGCGTAGTCAAGCTGGTCCGGGCATGACCCAGCCTGCGTCGCCGCGACCGGTGCTCCCCTCCAGAGCCACCGACCGGAGAACCGGGCGGGCTACCCGAACACCCGGTCAGTACATCCCCAGGAGTGCCGTTCCGGTCACCACCGGCATCCCCATGCGCTTTCCGCCGGTCACCAGCGCTACCGACCTGTTCGAACCGAAGGGATTCTCCATGGGTTTCGCCTCCTGGGTTTGTCCTGAACACCCGTAAAGACGTGCTGTCGCATGCGCCGTTGCCTCATTGCCCGATCGTGCAACGAGCGACGCCCCTTCGTACTCCTCTTGGTCGAGGATCGCGCAGATCAGTTGATGGCGCTGTGGCAGGCAAGCGTCGGTGGTTTCGCAGGCTGGCCAGGGTGGCGCTTGGAACCGGGTGCGGGCTGGCAGGCCCCGGGGTTTGACGGAGACTGGATCAACTGGTCTCCAGGGATGCGGCAACCGGGTAAGCCATCGCGTGTCGTGCTTCGTACTCGGCGGGCGGGACGTGTCCGAGTTCGCTGTGCAGGCGCTGGGTGTTGTACCAGCCGATGTACTCGACGGTCGCGATTTCCAGGTCGTCGAGACCGCACCAGGGACCCTTGTTGTGGACGAGTTCGGCTTTGTAGAGCGAGTCGAACGCCTCGGCCATCGCACTGTCGCAGGAGTCGCCGGTGGATCCGCCCGAGGTGACCCCGCCGGTCTCGGCGAGCCGCTGGGTGTAACGGATGGCCCGGTATTGCGCCGCTGTCCGCATGCTGTTCCTCACGGTGTTCGGCTGGGCACTCGGCGTCCTCGGCGTCATCGGCGGCCGGCTCGGGACCAGCTCGTCCACCTGCCCCCACGTCAGCCACGACCGCGGCTACCCGGGTGCGCGCGTTTCTGGCGGTGGAGGAGGATGCGGCAGTGGCCTCCGCCGACCTGGGTACCGCGCCTGACCAGCCCGATGACGCTGGGCAAGCTCCGTCAGCGCCGCGGGTGATCGGCGGGCGTTACCGGTTGGGCGCGATGCTCGGGCGCGGCTCGATGGGCACGGTGTGGGCGGCCTACGACGAACTGTTGCGGCGGGACGTGGCCGTGAAGGAAGTCCTGCTGCCGCCGGGAATGCCCGACGGCGCGGCCATGGAGTTGCGGGAACGGGCCATGCGGGAGGCTCGCGCGATCGCCGCGCTGTCGCATCCGAATCTGGTGACCGTGCACGACGTGGTCCGTCAGGACGACGAGCCGTTCGTGGTGATGGAACTGGTTCCCTCGGTCAGCCTGGCTGCGCTGATCGCCAAGCGTGGTCCACTGGACCAGGTGCGGGCCGCCGCGGTCGCGGACGCGGTGGCCGCGGCGCTGCAGGCGGCCCACCGGCGCGGTATCACCCACCGCGACGTGAAGCCGGGCAACGTGCTGCTCGGCGAGGACGGGCTCGTCAAGCTCACCGACTTCGGCTTGGCCCGCAGCGTCTCCGAGACCACCCTCACCCACGCCGGGCTGATGATGGGCACGCCGGCCTACATCGCTCCGGAGCTGGCCAGCGGCCAGCCCACCACTCCGGCGGCGGACCTGTGGGAGCTCGGCGCCACCCTGTTCGCCGCCTTGGCGGGCCGGCCGCCCTACGACGTGAACGGCGACCCGCTGGCCACCGTGCACGCGGTCGTGCACGGTGACGTGCCGAGATTGGCAGCGACCGGGCCACTGCGCGCGGTTGTCGCCGGGCTGATGGTCAAGGACCCGGCAGCGCGGATGCCACTGACCGAGGTGCGCAGGCTGGTGCGGCCCGTGCTGCCCGACCCCGGCCAGTCGCTCTGGGACATTCCCCCGGCCACGGGCGACGCCCGGGCGCTCCCCCGCGATTCCCCGCAGGGTGGAGCGTTCGCCTCGGCCGGCGGGGCCGTGTCGGCGAGCGAGCCCACTCCGTTGGCCTCCGGCCCTGGACCGCTGCCGTTCGCGGAGCCACGCGCCTCCCCGGCCGCGGAGTCCCACCACCGGCCTCGAGGCCGCGCCCTCGGGTTGGCCGCCGCTGCGCTGGCGGTCACGGCACTGGCCGTCGGCGGGATCATCGTCTTCCGGCCGACCGGCGAGAACCCTCCTGCCCCGGCCTCGACTCCCGCCCGCAGTCCTTCACCGACCCCGTCCCCGAAAGCGAACTTCGTCGACCACACCGGCACCATGAGAGTGGGTGACGAGCCGGGTACGGCCTTCACTCTCAAGGTCCCCGAGACGTGGGTCGAGTACGCCGATCCACACACGAGTGATGGCCCGCCGCCGCACGTCGGCACCGTCAACTACGTCTCCCCGGACGCCCGCCAGGAGATCAGGGTCGAACGCCTGGCAGGCTTCTACGACATCAATCCCAGCACCGAGGATTACGTCGACAACCTGCTGATACTGCCGGGAGTGGTACACGACGGCGCCCAGGTGACCACGGCTGAACCGTCCTCACCTGCGACTGTGGACGTGTTCTACCGCAGCCGCGACCTCGGACCGGCCCCTGGCCGCAGCACCAAGCTCCGTGCGCTGCCCCACGGCCGGGACCTGTGGACGGTGGCGATCACCGTCCCCATCGACCACGAGCCGGACCTGCCTCGACTGTTCGCCGAGGTCGCACCCAGCTTCACACCGTCCGGCTGAAGCCCGGTGGATCCGGGCCTGATCCGACATCGACATCGTCCTGGATCCGGGGGCGAATTCGGCGCAGGGATCACGTGAGCGGTGACCCCGCAGGCTGTACTCAGCGACGCACGGGCTCCCTCGCCGACCCAATTTCCGCCGGCCCGAAACCCGGCAGCCGGGCGAATTCCCGGCTGCCGGGTTTCGATTTCCTGGAATCAGGGGTGATAGATCTCCTTGACCGTGGCGATCTGGTCGTCGCCGTTCACGCTGATCTGCGCGAGCACCGGGTTGCCGTCCTTCAGCTGCTGGAGCAGCCGGTCCTGGCCGCACGGCCCGTTGCCGTAACCCTGGTCGTCGATGGTGACCGAATTGCCCGGGCACAGGGTGGCCGCGCTGAGCACCTTGCCGCCCTTCTGCAGCGGAAGCCGGTAGGTCTTGCCCTCGAGCGGCACGTAGTGGCCGCCGTCCGGACCGCCCTCCTGGCGGGTGACCAGCTGGAAGCGGACCATCTGCGCACCGGCGTCGTACCCGGCGAACTGCACCGCTTGGGTGGTGTTCGGGAACAGCCGGACCTGTCGGACAGGCGTCTTGCCGGCGCCGGTCGAGGGCCGGGTCTCCAACTGCAGGGAGCTGTTGGGCACGCCACAGACCACCGCACCCTGACTGCCGCCTGCGGAGTCCGTCTGACGGGCGCAGGTCCACTTTCCCCCGACGTCGAGAACCCGCTCGCCCGGGCCTTCGGCTTGCGGCAGTTTCTGGTAGTACTCGGTGATCACGGTGAACGCCTCGGTGCAGCCTGGCGTGGTTCCGTCGGTGGCGGCCACTGCGATCAGGTCCATCTTCGGCCGTCCCGGCGCGCCGACCTGGCCGCCGTGCTGGCTGCAGTTGACGTCGCCGTTGGGCGCGGTGCCGGAATCCGCGGCGCTGGAACCTCCGGTGGCGGCCCCCTGGCCGCCGCCGTCGGGCACCTGCTCCACGGCCGCCGCCGGCGCCGGCGTGTTCGCCGCCGGAGAACTAGTGCCCGCGGCATTGTTCCCGGTGCACGCGGAAAGCAGAGCGGTGGCAGTGAATGCTCCGGCAACCATGGCGATTTTAATTGTCTTCTTCGCGGTGAATTCCATCTCGGCGCCCCTCTTGCAGCTTTTTTGAAGCTTTGTCTCCGAAGACGTCGGAAACGGAATCACGTTGCTCCTGGGGGCCGGCAGACCGCAGGGTTGCCCGAAAGTCCAGCTGTCCGGTCTCAACGGGCAGTACTCGGCCGGGTTCGCAACCTGGGTGCCACCCACTGAACATCCTCGGCCCCGGGTACGCATGTGCCGTCGCCGGTCGGAGTTCGGAGTGCAGGTCGGGAACCGGGCGCGGCGTCTCCACGAACTCCGTCGCGCCGTGCTCGTGCGCGGGGACGGGCGGCACCGGGGCCGGCAACGCGCCGTAGCCCCGGAAGAAGTCGACGAAGTTCTGCTCCGGCGCCGAGATGCGCACCGGTTCGACGATCACGCCGGTACTCTGCAACGCCTCGGCGGCGGCTTGCACGGTGGCGGCGACCTCGGGGTCGACGGGACAGAAGCCCGGCTCGACCAGCCACCCCACTCGTAGCGGCCGCTCCAGGACTCGGCCGACACCAGGCTCAGCGGGCTGGTGGGTGTGCTCGGCGGCGTCGGTGACACGCAAGACCAGTTTGGTCAGCAGGCGGCGGATCTCCGGTAGCGTGAATCCGATCATCGGTGCGCGCGTCGGCCGCGGACACGGGCATCGTCGCACCGAAGCCGACGTCTGAGCCTGGTCATCCTTCCGCCGCCGACGACAACACCAAGCCCGCCTCAGCCACCACAAACGACGTGGCTACCCACTCACCTGACTGCCGTTGCAGTACTGAGCCGCCGGGGTGTCTTCACACCGGACAGCTACACCTCCGCCTGTCCCTGGCAGAACAGCAAGGTCGAACGCCTCAACCGCTCGCTGCAGACCGAATGGGCCTACCGCCAGCCGTTCGCCGGCAACACCGAACGTCGACTTTGGCCGGTTTTACAGCAAACGGCACCGTCCTCATCGGAGCGGCAGGCTTTCGAGGGTGAACACCGGGCTGGTCAGCGGGGTGCCGTACAGGTAGGTGTCCATCTGGGAATTGGTCACCAGCAGCCGATCGCCGCTCGCGGCGACGCCGGTCGTGGTGTCGGCGCCCGGGTAGGTGCGTTCGGAGACGACGGTGGCCCGGGTGCTGTCGCCGGAGAGCCGCACGGTGTCGACCTTGTTGTCGACCGAGCGGGCGATGTAGAGAGTGTTCCCCCGTAGCGCGATGCCGTCGGCGCTGGGCAGGGCCGGTGCGGTGATCTTGCGGACTTCGCCGGTGGCGAGGGTGATGCGGTAGAGCGCGCCGCTGTACCAGTAGCCGATGATCAGGGACTTGCCGTCGGGGGTGGCGACGATGCCGTTGCCGTTGGATTGGCCGGCCACGTAGTCCGGGAGGCGGTAGGCCACCTGCAGGGTCCGGTGGGTGCCGGTGGCGGGGGCGTTCACCTCGGCGGCCGGGATCCGGTAGACCACGGCGCGGAAAGAGTCGGTGATGTAGACGTCCCCGCCGGAGGTGACGGCGGCGTCGTTGACGAGGGTCGGTTCGCCCGTTTCCGGGACGGTATAAGCGGAAACGAGCCTCCCGGTGGCGGTGTAGGTGAAGAACCGGCCGGTGAAGGCGCCGGCGACCAGGAGGCGGTCGCCGGCGATCTTGATCCCGGTGGCCTGGGTGCGGCCGTCCCGACCGGCGGGCAGGAACGGGTCAAGGGTCTTCGCCCCGGTGCGGCCGCGGTAGACGGTGCCGTCGCCGATGCTGGTGGTGTAGACGTACTGGTGGTCGGCGGCGACGCTTTCGGGGAAGGCGTCGGTGCCGTTGATCGTGACCGGGTGGGCCCCGCCCTCGTGGGCGGTGGCGGGAGCGGCGAGCGCGACCAGGGCGACAGCCGTCGCGACGAGGGTGAGCAGGGTGGTGCGCGTGGACATCGTGGGGTTTTCCTTTCTGGTGCGGGGAAGTGTGGCCGGGGTCAGCGCAGCGCTTCGGCGACCGCGGTGGCCAGGGACGTGGTCGGGCGGCCGATCAGGCGGCTCAGGTCGCCGGACTCGGTGAACAGTTCGCCGCGACCCAGGCCCAGGTCGGCGTCGGCGAGGACATTCGCCAGCTCGGCCGGCAGCCCCGCGCCGAGCAGCGCCGCGGCGAGTTCGTCCGCCGGCAGGTCGGTGTAGGTGATGGGCTTCCCGGTGGCGGCCGAGACCGTCGCCGCGAGCTCGGCCAAGGTGAACGCCTCGTCGCCACCCAGCTCGTACACCGCGCCGGTGTGGCCTTCAGCGGTCAGCACGACGGCCGCGGCCTCGGCGTAGTCGGCGCGGGTCGCGGCGCTGACTTTCCCCCGGCCCGCGGCTCCGATGACCGCGCCGTGCCTGCGGACCGTGGGCAGGGTGGCGGTGTAGTTCTCCAGGTACCAGCTGTTGCGCAGCACTACATGGGGGACGTCACGCTGCCGCAGGTACTCCTCGGTGGCGCGATGGGGCGCGGCGAGGATCGTGGTGGCCGTGTCGGCGTGCGTCATGCTCGTGTACACCACTGAGGACACTCCCGCGGCCAGCGCGGCGTCGATGGCACGCCGATGGTGGGCGAAGCGCTCGTCCACGGGGAACGAAGCCGAGATCAGCAGCAGTTTCCCGGCACCGGCGAAGGCATCCGCGAGGCTGTCCGGGTCGGCGAAGTCGGCCCGGCGCGTCACGACGCCGCAGTCGGCCAGGTCCTTGAGCGCCTCGAGGTCCCGGCCGGTCGCGACGATCGCCGAGGCGGGAACCCCGCGCCGCAGCAATGCCTCGACGGTGAGCCGGCCCAGCTGGCCGGTGGCTCCGGTGACGACGATGGACACGTGCGATCCTCTTTTCCGCCGCGGCCCTCCCGCGGCACGGGTCCACGATGACTCCATGGCTTACCGTCGGGAAGTAGCCACCATTTGGTAAGGTAGCCACCTGTCGGAAAGCAAAGAGGTGGGCGTGGTGACGACCAGCAAGGCTGTGACCGAGAAGACAACGTCGTGGGACCCGTATGCGCGCGGCTGCCCCTCACGGGATCTGCTCGACCGGATCGGCGACAAATGGTCGATCCTGGTGCTGGGCGAGCTCGGCAAGCAAGGGCCGAGCCGGTTCACCCAGCTGCGCAACCGGCTCTCGGGCGTGAGCGAGAAGATGCTCACCCAAACACTGCGCGCCCTCGAGCGCGACGGCCTGGTCTGGCGGACGGTCCACCCGGCGGTGCCGGTGCGCGTCGAGTACGGGCTGACTCCGCTGGGCGAAACCCTGCGGGTGCCGCTGAAGGCGCTCACGGAGTGGTCGGTGCAGCACCTGCCGGAGGTTCTCGCCGCCCACGACGCCTACGACGACCGCGACAAGCACGCCGGCTGACGTGTCGCGCGGCGAGCCGGCCGACGAGGTAGTCCCGGCCGGCCGCGAGGTTCGAGACGGACACCTACCTCGAGCGTGAGAGTGAGCAGCCGAAGCCGCGGCGCCCTTCGACCTACTGCCCGATCGCGAGGAGCGTCCTCCATAGTGGACGGTCGTATTGGTGCGCTCGACACCGGCGGCGCATCAGGACGGCGTCGGCGCACGGCGGGCGAACGCCGGTGCACGCTCCGGCCGAAATCCGACTCCGATGAGATAAGCGCCCAACGCCTGCAAGATCGGGAACCGCCGGACCGCGGCGAGCATCGGTCCCGGCGGGCCGGCCAACGTTCCGGTTCGGAGCGGGCCGGCGAGATCTGCGTGCATGATCCGCTGCAACGCCTGAACCAGCAACGTCGCCGGCAACCGACGTCGACGCACGCCCGCGAGGTCCCTGCCACTGACTCTGCCGCGACGAAGCCGCTCAGCCAGTAGTGTCGCGGTCGCCACCGCATCCTGGATGGCCAGGTTGACACCCATACCGCCGACCGGCGACATCGCATGTGCGGCGTCACCAATGCACAACAGCCCATCGACGTGCCACTGGCGGAGCCGGTTGAACTGGACATCCAGGTGCTTGACATCGTCCATCGAGACCAGCTCGCCGACCCGATCGGCGTATTCCGGGACGAGTTCGGCGACCTCGGCCCGGAACGCCGCGATGCCACGGGCCCGCAACTGCTCATCGGTCCCTTTTGGCGCGACGTAACCGATCTGGAAGTAGTCCTGCCGCGGAATGACCACCGCGAAGCTCCCCAGACCGGCCTTGCGGGTCAGCGCGCCACTCTGTTCACCTTTCCGGCGCGTAAGTCGAAACCACCAGGTGTCGAACGGAACTTCGAACTCCCTCACCGGCAGGCCCGACGCCGCACGCAGAACAGAACGACGGCCATCGCAGGCGACCGTGAGATCGGCCCGGATCTCCCCCTCGACCTGGGTACCGACACCGGACGCCGACCGATACCGGACGCCGACGACACGACCGTGCGCCCGGACGACCGAGGTCGCCTCGGCACCCATCCGCAACCGGAACGCCGGCTCCTCCCGCCCAGCGGCGGCGAGCAGATCGAGCAGATCCCATTGAGGAACGACCGTCATGTACGGATGACGGACACCAAGCCTGCTCAACAAACCGAAATCGCCGATTCGCTGCAGCCCGCCGCCTTCCGCGGGCAAAACGACCTCAGTGACCTGAGAGCGCGGCAGCGCCGCGAACCGCGCGCCCAAGCCCAGGTCGTCGAGCAGGTCCAGAGTTGCCGGGTGGACCGTATCGCCTCGGAAGTCGTCCAAGAAGTCCTGATGCTTCTCCAGCACTGTAACGGAAACACCGGCACGGGCAAGCAGCAACCCGAGCATCATCCCGGCCGGGCCGCCGCCGACCACACAACACGTCGTCCGCTCCAACGGAACCATCCCCTCCCCTGCCTTCCGATCCGCCGGCACCCCCGGCTGAGAGCGGAAAACGTGCCACCTTAACGCGATCGCGCCACCAACAGTGGCCACATTGCCGGGTTGCGTCGGAGTCGGGCAACCTGCGCCGACGGCAACCCGCTCGTGCAGCCGGCCCGAGGCGCCAGATCGCGGCGGTCCCGAAGTCGCGGGCCACGGGTGCCAGGTGCGGTCAAAGCTCGTGGGCGCGGCGAGCGGGATTGTGGGAGTGGATCCTTGCGCACCGGCCACGCCGGAGGGGCCGCCCGGCACATTACGGAGTTGTGACGGACCGGACCGGACGAGCCGCACCGTCATCACCGGCTGTGGACGCAGCCGGCGGATGGTTCCCGGCCACTGAGCAGCGTTGCCGTGTAAGGGATCCGTAAGGCTTTTGACGAGGTTCGGCGGTATGCCGCGATATCGGCTCGCGGCAAGTTGGAGACGCAAGCACGTCCGTTGGGCCACGTTGCGGCCCCGGTAAGGGAGGACTCCTCACTGTGCATGTCGCACTGGTTCGCCGTCTGTTCGCGGAGCTGGCCGGCACCGCAATCTTGTGCACATTCGGTATCGGCGCAGCCGTGGCGGTCACTGCCGCCTCGGCCGGCGGCGGAGGTCTGCTGATCGTCGCGCTGGCGCACGGTCTCGCGCTCGCCGTGGCCATCTACGCCTTCGGCGCGACATCCGGCGGCCATTTCAATCCCACGGTCACCCTCGCCCTGGCCGCACGCGGCAAGTTCGCCTGGCGCGAGGTTCCCGCTTACCTGGTGGCTCAGCTTCTCGGCGGATTCCTCGCCGCGGGACTGGTCTATGCGGCGTACACGAGCACCGCACTCGACGCCGGCCTCGGCGCGACATCCTTCGGGCCGAGCGTCTCCGTTGCGCAGGCCATGCTCGCCGAAGCCGTGGGCGCCTTCATCCTGGTCATCGCCGTGTTCGCGTTGGCCGTCTCGCCGGACGCACCACGGGGCGTGCACGGGTTCGGCATCGGCTTGGCGTTGGCGACCCAGATCATGGTGTTCGGACCGCTCACCGGCGCATCGGTCAATCTGGCCCGCACCCTCGGCCCGGACGTCGTGCTGTCTCTGGCCGGCCGGAGCGTGCCCTGGTCCCAACTGGCCGCATACCTCGTCGCGCCCCTCGTGGGTGGCCTGGCCGCGGCGTTCCTGCACGATCTCGTGACACGTCGAGCATCAGCGAAAACCGTTACCACGGAACAGGTATGACTCGCCATGGCCCACAACCCGCCGCCCGCGACCTCGTCGTCACAGTCAAGGACCGACCTCGAAGCACACCTGATCTGTGCACGCACCTGCCAAGCGGCGGCTCAAGGCTGGCTGATCGACGGCATGTCGGTGACCTTCTCGAGTCACCGACCGGCTGAAGGTGAACACCTGAGCGTCCAACCCGACCAGGACAGGGCCGCGGTTGGGCTGGTGGCGCCGGAAAACACGACCTGAGCCGGTTTCGCCTCCCGGATCTCGCCGGCGAGGTGCGCCGCGGTCGAAGCCGTGCCGAGCCGGACCGCCGGCTCGGTGTCGTCGATCCCGTCGTCCGCCCTGATGAGTGCTGAACGAGAAGCCGGAGGGCGAACTGATCACGATGTCTACGCTGCTCCTGAAGGCCATATCGTGGGCGTTCATCCGTTGCCGGGCCGCGCCGGCGGACCTGACCGCCGGCCGCGGGATCGGCGAGGTCCGCGGCAACGCCGAGCCGGATCGGCGGACTCGCGCCATATGGCGTCGCCCTGCTCGCTACCTCGGGTCGAGGGCGGCGAGCAGAGCGATCTGATGTTTTGCTCATGCGTGGGAGGCGCGGGTGCGGATGTAGCCGCGCCGGTGGGCCATGCGCAGGAAGAACAGCGTGGGCACGAGGCAGATGAGAATGGTCACCAGACTGGCCTCCGGACCGAACGCGCCACCCGTGAGGATGGCCGGGCCGTCGGAGACGCTCTGGAACAGGCTGGCGTAGGCGTGGTCGCCACCTGAGGCGGTACCGCCGAACACGCCGACCTGGACGAAGTTCCAGCCGAAGTGCAGGCCGATCGGCGCCCAGAGGGTCCGGGTCGCGGCGTAGGCGGCGCCGAGCATCAGGCCGGCCTCGATGGCGATGGAGATCGCGCCCCACAGCGTCGCGTGGGGATTGAGCAGATGGATGACGCCGAACAGAGCACCGGAGATCGCCAGCGCGCCCCAGGTCCCGAGCAGGTTCTCGACGATGCGGAACAACACACCCCGGAAAAGCAGCTCTTCGGCGATCGAGACCGAAGCCATCAACCCGAAAATCGACAACATGCCACCAAACGAACCCCACCCCGTGATGGTGTACCCGCCGAACACCGCGATCAACGCGACGACGACAGCGAACATCCCGGCTCCGAGCGCGAAACCCTTGCCGCCCGGACCTTTCACATCCTGTAGCGACAGTTCGTCCGCCTCCCGGTGCTCGACCTTCCGGACGACGAACCGGTAGAACCACACGATCCCCGCCGCGGCGATGAACCCGGTGAAGAGCCCGAGTACCGGCACCGTGCCCGCCGCCCCGTTCACCAAGCCGTTCACCAAGACCACACCGAAGAAGACCACACCCAGCAGAACCAAGCGAAGCAGAGAGGACTTGACCGGGATGTTCCGGGTCGTCGAATCGTTCGGCAAGAGCGGCATGACACGTCCTTTGGTCGCACACAATGACTTCGTGCCACAAAGTTACGGTCACCGGCGCCCCCGGACGTCACCTCCCGGTGGACACTCGTTGTCCCCCGAGAGAGCTACAACTCCACCCCTGTCGGTCGTGAGGCGATGACGTGGCCGCCCCGACTACCCGCAAGAGCGGCGCGGCGGCGCAGAGAGCGGCCGTCCGGGAGAGCATGGACTGTCCAGGTCGGACGGACAGCGGTTCCCGGTCAAGCAAGTCGGCTGTGGCGAGGCGTGGGCTCTACCGTGTACGCTTGACAACGCCATCGTCAATGGCAAATTCTTGATAAGCACCCTAAGAACCATGGCTGCCGGCCGGTCGCATCAGGGACCTTCGGTGAACGGCCAGTGCGGACAGGAGCCTCCGTCATGCTCGATCCACAAGCCGCCGAATTCCTTCGAATGGTCGCGGGATCGCCACCGCTGGACAGCATCCCCGTCGAAGTCGCTCGTGCCGCCGCCGGTGACGTCGCTCAGCTGGCAGGAACGCAACCTGAAGGCGTTACCGCTAAAGATCTCACTATCGCGGAGGTCCCCGTCAGGTTGCACCTGCCGAGTTCAGAACCCGGACTCCCGGCAACCATTTACCTCCACGGTGGCGGCTGGGTCCTGGGCGATCTCGACAGCCACCATGCGGTGTCGGCGGATCTGGCCCGCTGGTCCAGGGCCTCTATAGTCGCAGTGGATTACCGGCGCGCCCCCGAGGATCCATTCCCTGCTGCTCTCGATGATGTGATCGCGGTTGTGGAGGAGTTGCTCGGCAACGGCGACAAGTACGGCATTGATCGCACGAGGGTCGCTATCGCCGGCGACAGTGCCGGCGGAAATCTGGCAACTGTCGTCGCGCTGCGGTTCCACGAATTGGTACACCAGGCGCTGATCTTCCCGGTCACGGACGCAGCAAGTGTCGGCTCGACGGAGAGTTACCGCAAGTTCGGGGAGGGACACTTCCTGACGACTCGTGACATGGAATTCTTCGTCGACTCCTACGCCGGGAAGACAGACCCGTCGGATCCGAGGATTTCCCCGCTGCGTGCTCCTGACCTGGCCGGGTCTCCGCCGGCGACCGTGGTGACGGCCGAATACGATCCATTGCGCGACGAGGGTGAAGCCTATGCGGCCCGGCTCGCGGATGCCGGCGTGCCGGTAGAGCTCCGTCGTTTCGACGGGCAGGTTCATCCCTTCATCGCCCTCGGCGGCTTGATCGAGGACGCGAATGTCGCCCGTCGTTGGATCGGGGAACGTCTCGCGGCGGCCTTCCGCACCCACTGACACAGCCCACCGCTCAGGCCGCGATTCGCACAACGCCGCGCAGAACTACCCCATCAGACCCATGGCCGGACGTCGTCACCGGCGAGGTTTGTCTTGTTCCCCGAAGAAGCGCCAGATGTTCGGTGCCCAGCCGGGATGACCGGTCTTGACGAACCTGATCCAGGCGCCATGAGTCTCGTCTGCCAGTGCGAAGTCCGGTTCTCCGGCGCCGAGCAGACTGCGCGGTCCACGCAGGGAACGCAGATCGAGCCGGTCGAACACGAAGGGCAGCTCGACGCCGTGACACGCTCCCAGCCGGCCCTCGTAGGCGCTGGAGGCCCACCGGAACTCGTAGGAGAACGTGTGGCCTTGTGAACGAGCGATATGTGCTGCGGCCAGCCGGCGGCTGCCCCCGGTGAACGCGTCGGTGATGACCCTGGACAGCAGCTGACCTGGGGACTTGTCCGGGAACAGCTCGCGGTAGCCGTCCAGGCGGGCTTCCGGGTCGGGAAAGCGGCGTCGCGCCGCGGCCAGCAGATCAGCTTCACCGGCGCTCTCGCTCAGGCCGTTCGGGACGGTGTAGAGGTTGGCCTCGTCGGCGGTACTGCCGATCAAGAGATCGGTGCCGAGCCCGAGGCGAAGCGTGTCGGCCGGTTGACCGGTCAGCAGCACGCCGTCAATCACCGGTTTGAACGGGCTGGCCCCCACCGCGGTGTCGAGGAAGCCGTGTGCGGCGTGGTCGAGGGGCGGTAGCGCGGTGGCCAGCTCGATGAGCCGGTCATCGCCCAGGTCACTCAAGGACGCCGCGGTGGCGTCCCGGCCCAGCAGCGACGAGATTCCTCGCGTGGCCAAGGCCGCTTGGCCGGGCTCGAACGCGCAGTCCCCGCTGCCGCTTTGGCTGATCGCCCGCTGGAACAGCCCTTCGGCCGCGGGGCAAGCCAGCAGTGCGGCGACGATCATCGCGCCGGCGGACTGGCCCGCGACCGTCACGCGGGCCGCGTCACCACCGAAGGATGCGATGTTCTCGGCCACCCAGCGCAGGCCGGCGAGCACATCGAGGAGCCCCCGGTTGGCGGGGGCGTCGGGGACGTCGAGCCAGCCGCTCACGCCGAGCCGGTAGTTCAGCGTGACCAGCACGACGCCGTCTCGGGTGAAGGAGCTTCCGTCGTACACCTCGGCGGACCCGGTACCCGCGGTCAGGCCGCCGCCGTGGACGAACACCAGCACCGGCAGGCCACCGGCGTGAGGATCGGGCGTGCTGACCGTCGCCGTGAGGTAGTCGTCGCCGGTGTGCCGGCCCGTGCCGAGGATCGGGGCGAGGTCCAGGGTGCCGAAGGACCGGCGCGGCGCGGGGGCGCTCGGCCCGGCCGCGGAGGCGTCACGAACCCCCGTCCAGGGCGCGGCGGCCGCGGGTGGCGCGAATCGCCGGGGGCCGGCGGGTGGTGCCGCGTAGGGAATCGAGTGGAAGACGACACCGGTCGGGGTGGCGGCTCCCCGCACCAGCCCGCCGGTGACTCGTGTGGTCAGGGAGATGCGCGTGGTCACAGAGCCTCCATGGTGGATCCGATGCGGGATGCCGCCGGCCGGGCGGGTGGGTTCCGCCCGGCCGGCGTACGGGCGCGAGTCAGCTGACGCGGACCTGGCGCAGGGTGAAGCCCGTGTTGGGTTGGTGCTGGAGCAGGTCCGCGAGGCCGCCGCTGACGGTGTAGGTGGAACCGTACGGCCCGGCGGTGATGCCGCTGGTGATCGGGTCGGGCACCGTGTCGGTCACGGTGACCTTCGCGCTGCGCCAGGAGCTGTCGGGACGAACGCGTTGCACCACCGCCGGCTTCTGGGTGAGCAGGCCGCTGCTGACCGCGGCGATCGAACCGTCCGGCAGGACCCGCAGCGACGCCGCGAGCGGGACCAGGCCGGTGTCGAGCTTGACGACGGAAGCCTGGCCAGGGTGCTGGATCGGCACCCGGACCAGGGTGCCGTCACCCTTGGCGACGATGAGCAGGTTCCCGGGCACCAGCGCGATAGAGCTGGCGGCGATGTCGGGCAGGACGCCCGGGACGCCGAGGCCGGGAGTACCCGCCAGGAGCGGGCTGGTCAGCAGGACGGACGCCCGGCCGGTGCGGGAGACGCGGAACAGGGTGGGGCTCTGGGTGTCGACGACGTAGGCGGTGCCGTCGGCGTCGACCACCACGTCGGCCGCCAGGTGCGAGGTGCTCGTGGGGGCGACCGCGGCCAGGTCGGTGTACCACTGCCGCCGGCCGGTGCGCAGGTCGTAGCTGCCGACCCCCGCCACCTTCAGCGGCCCGGCCGCGCTAGTGGTGTCGGCGGTGCCGAGGTCCACGTTGGTGACCAGCACCCGGTTGCGCTCGCGGTCGATGCGGACGCCCTGGACGGACACCAGCGTCGGGTCGTTCACGAGGGTGCGTGCGGTTCCGTCACGGCCGACGACGGTGACTGTGCCTTTCTTGAGCGACCCCACCAGGAAACTGCCGGTGCAGGGGTCGTAGTCGGCGGAGTGCGGGAAGACGTCGGGCGCTTTGACGGCGATCGTCGCGAGCGGAGACCGCGTGGTCTGGTGGGTCCCGGTGAGCTGTTCGGCGGGCCCGGCGTAGGCGACGGATCCCAGCAGCAACGGGGCGGCGAGCACTGCGGCGGCGAAGACGCCCCTCATGCCGGAGAAACGCAGATTCATCGGTGACCTCTCACTCGGTACAAAGCTGTCGATGTCGTTGCGGCCGCTGAATTCGCGCACCAGGATGCGTGGCGATTCCTGGGTTCGGGCCGGCGCGGATCGTGCGGCGCGCTGAGCCGATAGTGCGTCACCCGGCCGCGGATAGCCTGACCCTGGCGGGATCACCTTCGACCCGGCAGGCTTTCCGGGCTGCCCTACACTCGCAGGGTCAGGCAGCCACCCGCGGCGCCGATCCATACTCGACTCCATGACCGGCGAACGGAGCTCGGACAGTTCTTGTCCGGTGCGGCCGCACCGGCCATCACAGCGGCAGTCACTTTCACGTCCGTTCCCGCCGAGGCGGCACCACACCCCCCGGCCCGTATCGACGCCCGCCGCAGCCCGCCGATGGTGGCGTCAACACCTCGGCCCTGCACTTCCCGGCCACCATGGGCACTCGACGCGGCGTACGTCACCCAGATCGACCCCCACCTGCTGACCGCACGCTTGCGCGACCTGCGCTGATCGGCAACCCCGGAAATCCGTCCACAGTAGACACCGAAGGAGAAGAACATGTCCGCGCTCTACACCACCGAGGCGATCTCGACCGGCGACGGCCGCAACGGCGAGGTCCGCACCACCGACGGCGTGCTCGACGAGGTGCTCGCGATCCCCAAGGAGATGGGCGGTCCCGGCGGCGACAAGACCAACCCCGAGCAGTTGTTCGCGGCCGGGTACGCCGCGTGCTTCCACAATGGGCTGCGGGTGATCGCCCGCGAGGAGAAGGTCACCGTCGCCGGGTCGACCGTGACGTCCACGGTGAGCCTGCTGGCCCTGGACACCGGCGGCTTCACACTCGCGGTCGGGCTGGCGGTGCACCTGCCCGGGCTGGAGCAGGCCACGGCCGACAAGCTCGTCGCGGCCACCCACCAGGTGTGCCCGTACTCCAACGCCACCCGAGGCAACATCGACGTGACCCTGACCGCGACGGTGTGAGCCCGAGCGCGGCCGGAACTTCACGAAGGGTAACCGCATGAATCAGACTTTGACGCTGGGATCGGTCGACGTGACCCGGGTCCTGGAGTACACCGGCGCGACCCGGCCGCCGGAGGCGATGTTCCCGGGACTCGACCGCGCCACCTGGCGAGCGCACGAGGACTGGCTGGCGCCGGCCTTCTGGAACCCGGCCACCGACCTGCTCCAGACCTGCGTGCAGACCTGGGTCTTACGCACCGCCGACGAGACGATCCTCATCGACACCGGCGTCGGCAACCACAAGCGGCGACCGGGGGCACCCGCGTTCGACCGGCTCGACACCGATTTCCTCACCCGGCTGCGGGCCGCCGGCACCGAACCGGAAGACGTGACCACCGTCGTTCTCACGCACCTGCACGCCGATCACGTCGGCTGGAACACCCGCCTCGTCGGCGGCGACTGGGTGCCGACGTTCCCGAACGCCACCTACCTGCTGACCCGGGCGGACTTCGAGTACTGGCACCCGGAAGGCGGTCACCGGCCGCGTCTCGCCGCGGCCAACGAGGGCGTCTTCGACGACAGCATCCGGCCGGTCGAGAGGGCCGGGCAGCTTCGGCTGTGGGAGGACGTACTCGAACTGGGTCACGGGCTGCGCCTCGAGGCCGCGCCCGGCCACACACCCGGCTCCGCGATCCTGTCCCTCACCTCCGGCCGGGACCACGCCCTGTTCGTCGGTGACCTGCTGCACAACCCGATTCAGATCGTGGCGCCGGACCTGAGCAGCTGCTTCTGCGAGGACCCCTCGGCCGCGAGCACGACCCGGCGGCGCACCCTCGCCAGGGCAGCAGGGCAGCACGCGCTGGTGTTCCCCGCGCACCTGGGCGGCGGCCTCGCGGTGGAGGTCACCGAGGCCGGCCCGGGCTTCGCCGTGCGGCGCTGGGGCTTCGGGCAGTGACGGACCGAAGGCGGCTCGGCGGCCGGGACCTGCCCTACACCAGCAGGGGCAGGCAAACACCGCGGCACCGATCCATACTCGACTCCATGGCCACCAAGTCGGAGCTCGGACGGTTCCTGCAGACACGCCGGGCGCAGCTGCAGCCCGCGGACGTCGGACTGCCGATGTACGACGAGCGGCGGCGGGTGCCGGGCCTGCGTCGCGACGAACTCGCCCAGCTGGCGGGGGTGAGCGAGTCGTACTACACCCGACTCGAGCAGGGCCAGTCGCTCAACGCGTCACCCGAGGTGCTGGACGCGCTTGCCCGCGCGCTGCGGCTGGACGAAACCGAACGGCGCCACCTGCACGACCTCGCCGGCACCGCGCGGCAGAGCGGCAAGGGCCGGACTCGCCGGCCGGCACCGGAACGGGTGAACGCGGCCACCCGGCAACTGCTCGACTCCCTCGGCGACACCCCGGCCGTCGTCCTCGGCCGCTACAGCGACATGCTCGCCTGGAACCCCCTCGAACACGCGTTGTTCGCCGGCCACCTCGACCCGCGCAGCCCCGACCAGCCGGGCCGGCGCCCGAACAGCGCGCGCATGGTGTTCCTCGACGCCCACGTCCGCGACCTCTACGACGACTGGCCGAAAAAAGCCCGCGACGTGGTGGGGAAGCTGCGCTTCGCCGTCGGCCAGTACCCGGACGACCCGGTGCTGGCCGAGCTGATCGGCGAACTGGTCATGCACAGCAAGGAGTTCACCACCCTGTGGTCGGAGCACCGGGTCCGGGACTGGGACATCGCGACGCACCGGATGCACCATCCCCTGGTCGGCCCGGTGGACGTTCTCCAGCAGGCGATGCCGCTCCCGGACGGGCGCGGGCAGCGGATCGTCATCGTCACCACCGAGCCGGACTCCGCCTCGCGCGCGGCGCTCACCCTCCTGGCCCAGCTCACCACCTCCGAAGCCGACGAGCGGGAATCGAACCCCAGGCCGGTCGCCGGTCAAAGCCCCCGGCGATAGTCGGGTCTGCCCAAGGTCTGGTTGACACCTCGCGTGTGAGCTTCGATCTCTAGGGCTTCGGTCAGGTGCGGGAAGGGGGTCGATGCCCGCAAGTGCGGGCCGCCGGCCGGTCGCAGCCGGCAGACCCGAGGAACGGCTCGATCAGGGTCGGCCGCGATCTGGTGGGTGGTCTCGGTCAGCTGGTCCCCTGGGCCGCGGTGGCCCGATCCGAGACGCCAGCCTCGTACTGACAGTCAGTGGCTAAGGGCGGGATCAGGGCGTTTTCCGTCGCTATATTCGGCCCATGCTTGACGACAGCACAGACAACTACGACGGCCCGGTAACCGTGATCGGCCTCTTCCCGGTCGCGGCGGCCGAACAGGACGAGCTCGTGAAGGCGATCGGCGATACCGGGCAGATCATGCGGGCACAGCGGGGATTCCTCGGGTCGGAGGTCTTCGCCAGCCTGGACGGTACCCGCGTCTTCATCTGCTCGCGATGGACCAGCGTCACCGAACTCCACGCCGCCCGCGAGGACCCGGTGGGTAGGGAACACGCCGATCGCATGTTCGCGATCGCGACGCCGGACCCGACCGTGTGCGTCCTCCGGTCGGAGCTTCAGCCGTCGCTCTGACCGCCGGTCAGCGACTCAGCGAGAAGCCGCAGTCGCTCGCGGGTGCCGGTGCCGGGGATGGCGTGCAGGGTGATGAGCCGCTGGCGCGACAGTGCGCCGATAGCGACGGCGCAGTCGAACTCCAGGCGGCCGACGCGGCCGTCCTGAACGTCCAGGGTCGAGCAGGCCGGGGCCGACACCCGGTGCTCGTCCCACATCCGGGCGAATTCGGCGGAGGCCTCTCGCAACGAACGCACGAGCACCACGGCGGCTGAACCACGGTCGTGGTCGGCGATGATCGCGCGCAGGTCCGCGACGTACGCCTGACCGGTCATCTCGTGTTGGGCCGCCGGGCTGAGTGCCGCCCGCCAGCCGGGTGCGGTGAACCAGCGCCAGATCATGTTCCGCTCCCAGCCGGGCCGGCCGGCGAAGGAGCCGAACAATGCGACGTGCAGCTCGTTCTGCGCCAGCACGGAGCCGAGATCATCGGTGATGAACGCGGGGCACAGGGCGTCCACCGCCGCGAGTAGCGACCGCAGCCCCTCGTCGACGTCCACCGCGTCACCGGACCGCTGTAGACGAGGGGCGACGTGCCCGGCCAGCCGGTACAGGTAGTCCCGCTCGGCGGCGTCGAGCCGGAGCGCCTCGGCCAGGCCGCCGAGGATGGCGGTCGACGGCTGCGGCCCGCACCCGCGCTCCAGCCGCTCGTAGTAGTTCGCCGACATGTTCGCCAGCTGCGCGACCTCGTCCCGGCGCAGTCCTGGGGTGCGGCGGCGCCGGCCGGGTGCCAATCCGACCCGCGCGGGAGACAGCGCCGCCCGCCGGCTGCGCAGAAAGTCCCCCAGGTCGTCACGCTTGGCCGACGCATGGCTGGTGGATCGCTGCCCCATGAATTGTTGCCCGGTGGATGCCATGGCCATTGAACGATCATCGCACACCCGGAACGGTGGAAGTCTCCATGCGGCCGGGCCGCCGGCAGGAGACTCCGGAATCAAGGTATCGCCGGGGAGGTGTCCATGGCTGGACGCGGATTGTGTTCGGCACCAACGGATCGCGGGGTTCGGTCGCCGCGTTGCGATGAGCAGCCGACGAGTTCGGTGGCGGCCGGGCTCCGCGGTGGGTGATCGTCGGCCACCACCGGAAGCCGGGGCGCCGCCGTTGTGTACGAGGCGGCGGGCAGGCCTGTCCGGCCGTGGCCGGCCTCGACGTGACCGGAATCGAGCGCGGATCGATCGGCCGACGACGAGGGTGCCGCACGTGCGCGTCGGCGGCGTGTAACCGCACACCGTTCTGCGGCTGAGACGTACGCCAAGGTCACTGATCGTCCGGGGTTGCGATGCCGATGAGCCACCGGGGATGCTGTCGGCCATGACTGACACGCCCGGACCGGCGCCAGGCCTGCGGGCCGACGCGCGCCGCAACCAGGAGCGGATCCTCGACGCGGCGCGTGCGGTGATCAGCGAACAGGGGTCCGAGTTCGGGGTCAACGACGTCGCGCTTCGGGCCGATGTCGGGCTGCGCACGGTTTACCGGCGCTTCGCCGGGCGTGAAGACTTGATCAGCGCAGTATTCGAGCAGTACGTCACCGCCGAGGTGCAGCCCGTCGTCGAGGCCGCGACTGCCCATCCGGACCCGTGGCGGGCGCTGGCCGACGGCCTGGAGGCCACAGTCGTCACCGTAGCGGCCAACTCCGCGCTGCTGACCGCGGCGCGGGACACCGCGCTGGTCACCCGGGCCACGGCCGAGGGTTTCGTCAAGCCGTTGAGCCGGGCGCTGGAGCGGGCGCAGGCGGCCGGGGTCGCGCGCCCGGACCTGGACTCGAGCGACTTTCCGTCGCTCATCGCCATGGTCGTGGCGACGATGCTCGCCGTGCCCGACCTGGAGACCGCGCAGCCCGCGCGCTGGCGCCGGTACCTCGCGCTGCTCCTGGAGGGATGTCGGGCGAGCGAGGTCGGCGGTGTGCTTCCTCTGCTCTGACTGCCGCATGCACGACAAGGAAGCTAAGTGACATGCGCGTGCCACTTAGCGCTAGGCTGCCGGAGGTCAGCAAGAGCCACCTCTGGGAGTTGCCCGTGACGACCGACACCGCGGACCTGCCCCGACTGCCGTTCGACCGCCCGGCGGTCCTCGACGTCGGCCCCGTCTGGACGGACCTGCGGGCCCGGCACCCGATCACCCGCGCGCTGACGCCCGCCGGGGACCCGGCCTGGCTGGTCACCGGCTACGCCGAAGCCAGGGCGCTGTTCAACGATCCGCGACTGGGCCGCTCCCACCGCGAACCGGAAACAGCTCCCCGGATCTCCAATTCGGGGTTCAACGGCGGACCGGTCGGCGAGTTCGACGCCGAGCCCGCCTTCAACGCCCGCCTGCGCCGGGTCCTGGTGCCGTCGTTCTCCGCGCGCCGGATGCGACACCTCGAGGACGGGATGCAGCAGCTGGCCGACTCCCTGCTCGACGACATGATCGCCGCGGGCGGGGCCGGCCAGGTCGTCGACCTGCACGAAGCCCTGTCCCTGCCGCTGCCCATCTTCGTCATCTGCCAGTTGCTCGGAGTGCCCTACAGCGACCGCGACCACTTCAAGGACCTGTCCGAACGCTCCGCGACCATGACCGGCGACGACCCCTTCACCGCGATCGTCGAACTGCTCGCCTACGCCGGCGAGCTCGCCGACGTCAAGCGACGGGACCCCGGCCCGGACGTCATCACCGATCTCGTCCAGGCCCAGCGCGACGATCCCGCGTTCACCGATGCCGAGCTGACCCACGTGGTCGCCGGCGTTCTCTTCGCGGGACACGAGACCACCGTCAACCGGATCAGCATCGGCGCTCTGTTGCTGCTGGAGAACCCCGAGGTACGCCGGCGGCTGGTCGACGACCCGGCGAGCCGCCCGCACATCGTCGAGGAGATCCTGCGTCTGGCCGCGCCGGAGAACTTCGGCTTGGCCCGCTACGCCCGCGAGGACATCACCGTCGGCGACGTCGAGATCGCTGCCGGGGACGCGGTCATCATCGCCACGCTGGCCGGAAACCGCGATGAGGCGGCTTTCCCGGACCCCGAGGCCTTCGACCCCGACCGGCCCGCCGGCGCGGCCCATCTGAGCTTCGGGCACGGGGCGCACTACTGCATCGGCGCGAGCCTGGCGCGCACCGAACTCAAGGTGGCGCTGACCACGCTGTTCACCCGCCTGCCCGATCTCCGGCTCGCGGTCGACGCCAGCCGGCTGCGCCTGCACACCGAGCGGCTCACCGGCGGTCTGCACGACCTGCCGGTCACCTGGTGACCCCAGCCCCGTCTCATCCGTCCACAAGGGAGGGTCGATGACCGCCACCCACGAGTTGTCCGCCGGCGGCCTGCGGGCCGCCCCCTAAGACGCGGCGGAATGCCCTCGGTCACCTCAAGGGTCGAACTGATCACCCCCCGATACCCAGTCCGTTAAGGCGATCGGCCCCCACCCGGTCTCGTCCTGCTTCACTTCGGCCGTTCCCCTCATCGCCAGTGCTGCCGCGTCCGCCGCCGGCAATCCGGCCGGTCGATGGGTGATCAGCGGGGTGTCCGCCTCGAAGACCGCGAACCCGGCGAGCGAACCGGTGCTCGGCGACGGCCGGCTGGCACTGACCACCACGCGCATGGCGCTGGGTACCGCTTCGCCGAACACCTCATCCCCCGCCCGGCAGGCGGATGTCGGTCGGATTCAGCGACGCGGCGGAAATCCGGACCTGGATCTGCCCCGGCGCCCCCCGGGTTCGCGGCACCCGGGGGTCAGCGCAAGGCGTTGGCGACCGCGGTGGCCAGGGAGGTGGTCGGGTGGCCGATCAGGAGGCTTGGGTCGCCGGATGCAGTCAGTCGGCCTAGCCTGGGTTGATGTCCGCCAATCCACGAAGGATCCACCCGACGAGCTCCGTATCTCCCGGTCCCGTGCCAATTCCCGGCCTGAACCGCGACGATCACGAACACCCCGGGTTCGTCATGCATTGCGAGGACAACACTCCCGGCCACAAGACGTACTACATCCACCTCGAGGCCAAGCCGGGCCGGGAAGACGCGCTTCAGGAGTTCCTGTCCGACACCAACGCCGGTGTCGAGCCTGAGCCGCTCACCGCCCCATTGTTCGCACCACGCTTCCCGAAGACGACATTCGGCACCTTCGGGGCGTTCCCACACGCCAACGCCCGCTACACCCAGGCCTACCCCGCCCAGCTATACCGCCAGGACGTGCCGCACAGGAAGTACGACGACGTCCTCGGACACCAGCCGGCCCCGGTCGGCGCCCTCGCGCAGCAAAACCCGCACCGGCCGGCGGCTCCCGCGTGACCTCGCACATCCACGGCAGGGACGTGCGTGCCGACGACCTCCGCTTTTTGGCTGCCTTGGCTGACACGGGCCGCCTGATGACCGCCGCGAAGCTTCTCCGCGTCGATCACACCACGGTCTCGCGGCGCCTTCGCGCCTTGGAGAACGCACTCGGTTCGCGCCTTTTCGACCGTGGCCTCGAAGGGTGGGAGCTGACCGAGACCGGTCGCGCTGTGGTGGAGCACGCCCGAACTGTCCAGAAGGCGGTGGACCGTGCGATTCGTGCCGTGGCCGGCACCGAGGCCGACGCCCTCACCGGCACCGTTCGGGTGACCGCCGCAGACGGTTTCGGAACCCGGTTCGTCGTTCCGGCCATTGCCCGAGTGCAGGCAAAACACCCGGACCTGAACGTGGAACTCATCACCGGTGCACGTGAACTCGCCTTGCGCGAGTCGACCTTCGATCTCGGCATCACGCTCGGACAACCGCCGGTCACGAGATTGGTCACCGAGAAACTCTGTGATTACGATTCTGGGTTCTTTGCGAGCGAGACGTACCTGACGGAGCACGGCGATCCGGTCTCGTTCGAGGAGCTCGAGCGCCATCCGCTCATCTTCTTCGTCGATGCCATGCAGAGGGTAAGAGAGGTGGACCTGGGCAGATACCTCCCGAACGCCGTAGTGCGGTTCAGCTCGACGAATATTTTCGCTCAGCTCGAAGCAACCAGGCGTGGTGTCGGGATAGCGCTGCTGTCGAAGTTCATGGCCGGCACCGCGCCGGACTTACGTCCCATCGCTGCTGCGGTGCCGCTCCCGCGGGTGCCGGTCACGCTGGCCGCGCGGCGAGAAGCGTTGACTCGGCGGGAGGTGCGGGTGGTGCGCGAGGCGCTGCTCCGGGAGGTTCACAACCGCCAGGACGAGCTTATTTGGCACGCTGACCCGCCGGCGGCCATGACCGCGGACGTGTAACCGTCCCGTTCAACGCCCCTCACCCCACCGCCGTTTCCCCTGGATTGGGTGGACGCCGCATGGCTCGTCGTTCACGGGGCGTCGGCGCGATGCCGTGGGTTAGCGGCCAGTACTGGCGGCTGCGCACCGAAGGCTGTCATGCGTTCACAGAAGGTGGCATCAAGCTCGTCTCGCTGATCGCAAGATCACGACGTGGGTCGCCGACCATCAACTTCGGGTCGACCACCCGGTCGAACTCGTCCGCGTCCACACCTTCGGCGAGGGCGGCCTCCCGTAGCGTGCTGCCTTCGTCATTGGCCTTGTGCGCGATGGCGGAGGCCTTGTCGTAACCGATGACGGGAGAAAGGGCGGTGACGAGCATGAGTGATGCGCCGACGAACCGGTCGATCTGCTCGCGGTCGAGTTCGGTGCCCTCCACGCTGTACTCGCGCAGCTTGTCGCAGGCGTCGCCGAGGACGGTGGCGCAGTGCAGGACGTTGTTGATGATGATGGGACGCATGGCGTTGAGTTCGAAGTTGCCTTGGGATCCGGCGGCGGCGACGATGCCGTCTTCGCCGATGACCTGCAGGCACACCATGACCATGGCCTCCTGCTGGGTCGGGTTGACCTTGCCGGGCATGATCGAGGACCCGGGTTCGTTCTCGGGGAGTTTCAGTTCGTGCAGCCCGGCGCGAGGTCCCGACGCCAACCACCGCATGTCGTTGGCGACCTTCATCAGGGCGACGGCGACGCCACGCAGGCCCGCCGAGACCGCGACCATCGCGTCCAGGGACCCTTGCGCCGCGAACTTCGACGGCGCCGTCCGCAGCGGCGCGTCCGTCAGTTCGGCCAGCTTTGCGGCCATCTCTTCGGCGAACCCGTCGGGGGCGTTCAGCCCGGTTCCGACCGCGGTTCCACCTGCCGCCAGATCGCAAAGCCCTCCGAGACTCTGCGCGAGACGGTCGGCGGCCTGCCGGAGCTGAACCGCCCAGCCGGACCATTCCTGACCGACGGTGACGGGGGTGGCGTCCTGAAGGTGGGTGCGGCCTGTCTTGACGACATCGACCCACAACTGTGCCTTGACCATGATGGCGTCGGCGAGCGCCCGAATCTGCGGCAGCGTACTGCCGCGGATCTTGAGCATCGTCGCGATGTGCATCGCCGTGGGGAACGTGTCGTTCGAGGACTGGCCCAGGTTGACGTGGTCGTTGGGGTGCACCGGTGTCTTCGTGCCGAGTTCCCCGCCCAGCAGCTGACTGGCGCGGTTGGCGAGCACCTCGTTGATGTTCATGTTCGACTGGGTACCGGAGCCGGTTTGCCAGACGTAGAGCGGGAAGTGGGCGTCGAGATGGCCCGCGATCGCCTCGTCGGCAGCCTGCACGATGGCGTCCTTGCGCGCGTCGTCGATGCGGCCGGCGGCGTGATTGACCAGCGCGGCGGCTTTCTTGACGTAGCCGTAGGCGTGGTAGACGGCCTTGGGCATGTGGTCGTCACCGATGGAGAAGTGAATCAACGACCGCTGGGTCTGCGCGCCCCAGTACCGGTTGGCGGGGACCTCGATGGCGCCCATCGAATCGGTCTCGGTGCGCTTGCCGGTGGAGCCGGTACCGATGGGGACTTCCCGCAGGGTGAGCTCCTCGCTCTTGCGCGCCATCAGACGTCCTGCTCGTTCGAGTAGACGGGCTGCCACATCGCGTCCTGCACGGCTTGGGTGAGGTCGTCGTGCTCCTGGGTGGCCACACCGTCGCGGACGGCGGCTTGGGCGACGGCGTAGGCGACGGTCGCCGACGAGGCACGCAGGTTCTCCACCGGAGGCAGCAGTGAGGCGCCGAGCGCTGTCGGGTCGACCTGCGACGCGACCGCTTCGGCCGCGGCGAGCAGCATGCCGTCGGTGACGTGGGTGGCACCGGAAACCACGGCGCCCAGGCCGAGACCGGGGTACAGGAGCGCGTTGTTCGCCTGTCCGATCGTGAAGGTGGTGCCGTTGTGTTCGATGGCGTCGGCCGGGATCCCGGTCGCGACGAGCGCTTTGCCGTCGGACCACCGGATCGCGGCCTGGGGCATCACCTCGATGCGTTCGGTCGGGTTCGACAGCGGCAGCAGTATCGGTCGCTCGACCCCGTCGCACAACGCGCTCACGACCTCTTCGGTGAACGCACCGTGCACCGTGGAGGTTCCGATGAGGATCGTCGGCTTGACCTGTTGCACCACGGTGAGCAGATCGATCCGGCCGTCCGTCCTGGTCCAGTCGCTCACCTCGGCGGCGGGGCGGGCGTACACCTGCTGGTAGTTCGGCAAGTCCGGCATGTCGTCGATGATCAGGCCCTGCTTGTCGATGAGCCAGACCCGCTTCTTGGCCTCTTCTTCGGACAACCCGTCGCGGACCATGCCGGCCGAAAGCTGGTCGGCCATCCCCGAGCCGGCTGTGCCCGCGCCGAAGACGACCAGTCGCTGGTCGGCGAATCCCTGGTGGGTGACCTTCATCCCGGACAACACGGAGGCCACCACGATGGCGCCGGTGCCCTGCATGTCGTCGTTGAAGATCCGGTACTCGTCGCGGTACTCGTCCAGGATGCGTCGGGCGTTCTCCGGGCCGAAGTCTTCGAAGTGCAGGATTGCCTTCGGAAACAGCTCGGCCGCGTGCTTGACGTAGTCGTCGACGAACTGGTCGTAGCGTTCACCGGCCACCCGCGAATGACGGTTGCCCAGGTAGGTCGGGTCGTTGAGCAGCGCCGTATTGTTCGTTCCGCAATCGAGGTTGACCGCGATGACCCGGCCTGGGTGAATGCCGGCGGCTGCGACGTAGACGGCGAGCTTGCCGAGAGAGATGTCGACACCGTTGACACCCCAGTCGCCGATGCCCAAGATCTCTTCGGCGTCACTGCAGACGATGAGGTCGACGTCTTCGGCACCCAATCCGAAGGACTGCAAGGATTCGCGAATGTCATCCACGCGGTCCACAGAGAGGAAGACGGCCTGCGAGACGCGGTAGTCGCGGCTCCAATCCTTGATCGCCTCGCCGACCGTTGGGTCGTACACGACCGGAAGAAGCTCGGCGAGATGGTCGGTCAAGATCTTGAAGTACAGGACTTCGTTGCGGTCGTGCAGCATGTCGAGGTAGATGAATTTGTCCATGGCCGTCGGCCTGCGCGACAGCTGCTCGTAGCAGCGGCCTGCCTGCTCGTCGAGCGATTCGATCGCAGACGGGAGCCGGCCGACGAGACCGAGGGCACGGCGCTGCTCCTCGCTGAATGCGGTTCCGCGGTTGCGCAGCGAGTCGCGCAGAACCATCTGGGCTTTATCGGCGGCATGAGCGTTCATGGAAACCTCGAGACTCTGGACTGTTGGGACCCTTTGGTAGCTGGGCGGATCGTCGATGTCACCGGCCTTGGCCTCGAGATGGATGTGGCAGGCCGTTGGGCCGGGCGCGTTGTCCTCGCCGCTTCAGGTCGGGAATTGGCGCGGGCCGGGAGACGGAGTGCTCATCGGGTGGCTCAGTCGTCGATTGGCCGAGACGGCAGCGCGGGGATGGGTTCCTGATCGTCTCGAAGTTGTTCGGGAGTCATGTCGAACGCCTTCTGGATGCCGTCGTTGCGTTCTCCGAGACCGTCGGTGGTCTTCTTGCTCCACGGTGCGTCGATCAAGCTCTTCGTTTCTTCGAGCATCGACTTGGGCTCGAGGTTGCGGTAGCTGTCTATCTCGCCTGCTGCGAGCGCCGTGAGCGTCGTGTACACCGGCTCCGGGTTGAATTGCGCGCGTGGGAAGGCGAGCTTCGCGTAGTCGAAGAGGCGCTGTGACGGGTCGTCTTCCCAACCCTCCCAGGTCTGGAAGATCCGGTCGTTGAACCCGGTCAGGAACGGCCCCGGATTCATGGTCGCAACCTCAACGCCGAACTCCTGCAACTCGTCCTTCATACTCTCGGCGATAGCCTCGACTGCGTGCTTCGATGCGGCGTAGATGCCGGTGAAGGGGTTCACGTTCAGCCCCTCGCGCGAGGACACCCAGATGATGCGGCCGGTGCCGCGCTTGGCCATCTGCTTGGCGATGCCCTGGGTGAGCAGCAGCGGCCCGGTGACGTTGACCTCGAACTGGTGGCGGATGTTCCAGGCAGGAATGTCCACGGTGGACCCACCCTCGCCGATACCGGCGTTGTTGACGAGGATCTCGATGCCCCAGTCCAGCGCCTTGCGTCGATCCCCGTCGTTGGTGACGTCGAGCTTCTCGACCTGCAACGTGACGCCTCGCTCAGCTGCCTGTCGCTTGAGGGTTTGCACCTGACCGTAGATCTCGACCGCGGCCACGACGTCGAAACCCTTCTCGGCCAGGCGCATGGCCACCTCGTATCCGAAGCCTGTTCCGGCTCCCGTGATCAGGACCTTCTTCAGCGAAGTAGAGGTGGTCATGCGTTTGGTTCCCTTCGTAGGTCCTCGGCTTGCGAGCGCCGGGTACGAGGTCAGGCGGGTGGGGCGACCTTGTGCTGCACGCCTGACGTTGCCGGCCACCCACCTGTTCGCGAAGTCGACGACACGCAACCCGCAGCACATCGGTCGATGAGCCATACGTGGCCTTGCGCCCGAACCCGGCTGGCCCAGTAGCGGGTTCGGATACCACGCTAGGTGGTTGCGGGTCAGCCCGGAAGGAGGCAGATCGGCAGGCCGAGCTTGCAGATCTGCACAGCAGACGATGGCGCTCTCTCCGCGTCATCGACCACGTCCACGGGTTCGGCGGCCAGCGCTGCTGACATTCTGAACTCCGCTACAGGCTCGCCAAGCACCCCTGGAATCCACTGACCTCACGCGGCACTGCTCCTCGCGCGGGACTTGCTCCCAGCTATCCGCACTGCGGCGCAGGTCCGCTGAAGTGACAATCGTGAGCAACCGGTCGTTCATGTCCAGTCGCGGAGCGAGCGTGCCGTCAGATGTCGGCGAGCGTGCCGGCGGCGCGGCGGTGGTCGCGGAGGGTCTTGAAGTTCTTCATCCGGGCCAGGACATGTTCGACGCGAGCGCGGACCTTGCGGTGGGTGGCGTTGAGATCCTCTTGCCAGTCTGGGAGTTCACTGCCGTCGCGAGGTTTGCGGTAGGGTATGACGGACCGCGGGGTTGCCTTGATAGCCGCCGTCGGCCAGCACCGGGGCGGTGGCCGCTGCCGTGAGTCCGGATTCCGAGTCAACCCACGGATGCCGAGAACGCCATCGCGGAGCCTCACACCGAACTCGAGCAACCTGATCAGTTACCTTTGCATGTCGGCCTCTCCCCGATCGCGTCCGATGGCGATCACACGCCCTCTCTCCGAAGGCGTGTGCCGCCGCCGGCCGAGGCAGCCTCAGAGTTGCGACCAGCCCCCGTCGACCGGAAGTTCGAGGCCGGTGATGAAGGTCGCGTCGAAAGCGAGGAAGAGGACAGCCGTGGCGAGTTCCTCCGCCGTTCCGAAGCGCTTCATCGGATTGGCTTCACGCAGCTGCGCGGTGACCTGGGCTTCCAGATCTTTGTCGGGCATCGATTTGCCGGCGATCGGCGTGTCGGTAGGGCCGGGTGATACCGCGTTGACGCGAATCCCCCGGGGAAGAAGCTCGGCAGCGAACATCCGAGCGAAGTTTCGCAGCGCAGCCTTGGCCCCTCCGTATGCGGCGAGCAGGGGCATCCCTTTGACGTTTGCGGTCGAGGTCGTGAGGACAATGGAACCGCCGTCGGTGATCAGCGGCGAAAGTTTCTGCACCGCGAAAAACGGGCCCTTGGCGTTCAGGTTGAACATCTCGTCGAAGGTCGCCTCGGTCGTTTGCCCGAGGGGGGCGAAGAGGCTGAACCCGGCGTTGACGAAGAGCAGGTCCAAGGTGCCGAACTCCGCCTTCGCCCGATCGGCGAGAGCGTCGAGGTCCGCCAGCGAACGCGCGTCGCTCGAAACCACGATGGCGTCCTTTCCGATCTCCTCCTGGGCCGAATCCAGGCCTGCCTGCGAGCGCCCGGTCACCAGAACGCGCGCACCTCCGTCGAGGAGCATCTTCGCCGTTGCGAGCCCTATGCCGCTGGTGCCGCCGATGATGACAACCTTTTTACCTTCGTACCGATCCATGGTTTTCTCCTTGCGACACCGGGGCGTCCAGTTGGTTTCAGACCATTGCGCGAATGTCTTTAGGCGATAAAGCGGTGGATGGCCTCGTCAGCGTGATCCTGAAAGGACGGGTTGGCCAGGTCGGGGAAGATGTCCGCCTGGTCAACGAGGGGACCGGTGGTCGTGTTGGCGGCGCTGGCGTAGAAAACACCACTCGACAGGGTGGGATCGGTGACACCGTCGACCAGTCGCCCTGCGCCCACCTCAAGTTTGTGGGAGATCTTCAGGACTGGCATGACGTATCTGGCCGCCAGGCGCAGTGGGAGGCCCATATCGTCGGGTCCTTCAGTGCCGGACGTGTTACCAGGGCTCATGGTGATGAATCGTCGGCCGGGGTATTGGCGGGCCAGGTAGGCCATCCACAGGGCCGCGATGTACTTGACCTGCCCGTGGGCCAGGTTGCGGTCGGGCTTTCTGCCCGCGAAGTAGCTGCCGTTGATGACGGTCGCGAGTTCATCGGCGGAGGTCGAGACGAACGATGGCCGTTTCATCCCGAACTTCGGGACTCCCCTGGCCGCTTCGCTTCCGGCGTAGACCGCCACCTCGCCGAGCCGGTCCTCGGCCAGGAGCGTCTCGAGCAGGACGGCGTGCCCCAGAACGTTCACCGCGAAGACTGTGGTGACCCCGTCGGCGGTCAAAGCCGTCGGCGTCCGGCCGCCGACTCCGCCGGCGTTCATGACCAGCGCGTCGAGGGATCCGTTGATGCCTGCCAAGGCGGCGCGGACCGAACCCGGGTCGGCGACGTCCATGAGGACGATCTCGAAGATGTTCCGGCCGGTCTTCGCTTCGAGTTCGGCCTTGGCCTCGCTCGCCCGATCCCGGTTCCGGCACGCCAGGTAGATCCGCGCCATCTCAGGGCGCAATGCCAGCTGCCGGGCCACATCCTTGCCGATTCCGGCGTTGGCGCCCGTGATCAGCACGGTCCTCACCGGGACCGCGCTCATCGTGATGCCCTCGCACCTTCCGCGGGCCCAGCCAGGCTGATCACAGCCTTCTTACGTGCGTACCGGCTCATGGGCGCCCTCCGTAGTTAGTCAGTCAACTAACACACTAGCCGGACACGACGGCATCGTCTACAGTAAGTTAGGTGACTGACACACAGCCTGGTGCCGAGCGAGGTGACTGACGCGATGACCGAGGGCGGATCACGAGCTCAGGAGCGCCGAGGGAAGCGAGACCGACTGATCGCCGGCGCTTCTCAGGTGTTCTACGAACAGGGAGTGGAGCGGACGACGATCGCCGACATCTCTGCTGCTTCCGGCGTTCCCTTGGGCAACGTGTACTACTACTTCAAGGCGAAGGACGACATCGTCGATGCTGTCGTCTCCATGCGGACCGCAGAGATCGAGTCAACGTATGCGGCTTTGGCCGAGCAGTATGACGCTCCGGCCGATCGACTCAAGGCACTGTTCAGATCGCTGTCGGAGGAAGCCGAGATGATTGCGCAGCGCGGCTGTCCCATCGGCTCTCTCTGCACCGAGCTCTCCAAGCGCGTGACGGGCCCAGAGCCGCATTCGGCCAAGCTGATGCAAGCCCTCGTCGACGGGGCCGAGCAGCAGTTCCGGGAAATGGGACGCAGCGACGCTCATGAGCTCGCCGTCGAGATGATCACCGCCTACCAGGGGACCGCGGTCGTCTCCCATGCCACGGCCTCCCCGGAGCTCTTGAGACGCGAAGCTGATCGCGTCGACCGCTGGATCGATGAAGTTCAGCCAGGCCCCTGACGGCGGTGCGCGACTTCGCACCACGTCATCGCCGGCATCGAGTTGGCGCTGGTGCTCTCGGTCGCCGTAATCCGAGTCCTCAAACGCCTGCGTCATCCGAGCCCGCGCCGGCCGTCACCACCACAGCTGGCGGGACGGCGTTGCAAGCGGGCTCACCTGCGGGCCCGCCGTTCCGCAGCGGCAATGCCGTCACCGCAGCCTGCAGCTCGTGCGCCCCACTACAGATTGGCGAAAGACATGACCATCAGCTTGATCGACCCCAAGGAACTGCCGAAGGTGGGCTTTTTCCGGCAGGTCTCAATAGCCACCGGATCGAAACTTGTGTTCATGGCCGGCCAGGTCGCCTGGAACGCGGACGGAACCTTGGTGGGCGAAGGTGACCTCGCCGCACAGGTTGAGCAATGCTTTCTCAACGTCGGCGCGGCGCTCGCCGAAGCGGGCGGCTCGTTCGACAACGTCGCGAAGCTGACCACCTATGTCACTGATTGGAGCATGGACAAAATGAAATTGGTTACCGAGGGTCGTGATCGGGCCCTCGCGAAACTCGGCGTTACGCTCCACGCGCCAGGAACGCTGATAGGCGTCGCCGCCTTGTACTCCCCCGATCTTTTGGTCGAAGTCGAAGCCATCGCCGTGATTGACTAGGGGCGGCACGTGCCGCCGTAGCGGGTGGCCTCGTCGGCCGGATCGTCATCGAACCCGACCAGCACGTCCAGCTCGGCCGACGCCTCGTCGCCGACATGCGTTCGACCGGCGCGAGCCGGTCGAACGGGACAGTGAGCTGCGCGCGCAGTGTCTGCGACCGACCCCTGACGGGTCGCTCGGCAACTGCTACCAGCCGTTGACCGGCGAACCGCTGGGTCCCGCCGGCAGTCGTGGACCCCGATCATGGTGTCGGACCGACTGCATACGGGGTAGCACGACTCGGCCGATCGGGTTATCTGTCCGGACGGCAGTTAACGGAAGCGCGGTCCCCGGCGATTCCGTGACGGCTGACCGGCACGTGGCGACGAGGAGCGGACCATAGATGTTGATCAAAGGCTCGGCGTGGGGCAAGGGCATCCAGGACGGCGACAAGGCCAGGTTCGCGGCCCTGGTGACGACCGGCGAGCAGAAGATGGTCGACGGCGTCATGGTCATGCAGTACCTGGCGTCCACGTCGGATCTGTCCGTCCCCCACTTGACCGAGCTGCGCGGCATCCTCGGTCGCGGCCGGGCGCCGTGGGTGGAGGACGTCGCGCTCAAGGACATGGACGTCGTCCTCCAGCAGCGCAACGACCCCCGCTGGATCGCCGAGCAGAAGGAGAAGGCCGAGCAGCGTGCGGCCGTGCAGGCGGCCACCGAGGCCGAACTGCTCCGGCTGGGCCGGTCGAAGCTGGGCGGCGCCGGCGACACGTGGGCCGAACGCAAGCACGAGATCGACGCGTGGTGGTCGCGGGTGCGCGACGCCGAGGCGGCCGAGACCTGGCAGACCGCGTTCGCGCAGAACCGGATGTCGGCGCGGCAGATCGGGTCGACGTCGGTCATGGGCGGCACGTTCACCGTGCAGAACAAGTTCGACCGGCGGAACGCGGCGCGCAGCCGCGAGATCGTGCTGGACCGGGGCGCCGGCGGCATCCTGGCGCGGCTGGAGCCCACGAACTTCTTCGACCCCGAGACCGGCCGCCGCCGCAAGTACGAACTCGGCCTGCACGACCTGAGCGCGACGCTGCTGGACAGCACGAAAGAGCCGCTGACCGTTCTTGGCCAGCTCAAACCGTACAAAGACTCCATCGTGGTGTTCATGCCGGTGCCCACCGAGGACGACGCGCAGATCTTCCACGCGATCACGACCCTGCGCGATCCGGATGGCACCGACCTGGGCATCAAGCGCAGTTCGTTCACCCACCTCCGGTTCGCCCAGGGCAGTGACATGCACACGACGCTGGTCGACGTGAGCCAGCGGCCGGAGGACCCGCCGAAGATCCGCTACGGCGTCACCGGCCGGGTCCAGCGGGCGCGCGGCGAGGACGAGGTGATGGCGGACGACACCGACCTCGCCGCCCGGCGGACCAACGCGCTGCAGCACAGCGTGATCCTCGGTGCGGGCGCCGTGCAGAAGGTGAACGAGATCGTGGTGGCCTACCGCGCACACCGCTCCGCGCTGTTTCCGTTGTTCGCGAAGTGGGACGGGAACACGAAGCGGTTCAACGCCCTTGCCAGGACGACGTTGCGGCCCACCGGCGCCTACCTCACCGAGAGCGGCGAGTGGCGCGACCGCTGACCGGTCGGCAGGAGGTCATGGCAGCGGACTCGCCCGTCGCCGAGTCGTCCATGGCGACGGCGTGGCTGAGCACCACGACGAAGCCACGGCGCCGGCATCGTTTGTGCTGCAGGTCGCGCCAAGGGGCCCCGCGGTCAGCGCCGCAGCGGTAACGGCCGGCCGAACCCGCCAGTGACGGTCCACTGTGGACCGTCACCGGCGGGTTCGGCTCAGGCGGTGACGCGCGGCGTCTTCGGCAGCGCCCGGACGAACGCGCAGACCAGCACCGCGCTCGCCACCAGCAGCACCGCGCTGACCGCGAACGCCACGTGGTAACCGTGCATCGTGGCCGCCACCGCGTCGCCCGGTGTGGTGGCGAGGTAGGACGCGACCGACGTCGTGAAGATCGTGTTGAGCAGCGCCGTGCCCAGTGAACCGCCGATCTGCTGCGACGTGTTCACCAGCGCGCTCGCGACACCCGCGTCGGCGTAGTCGATCCCGCTCAGCGCGACGTTGTTCATCGGCGTGTACACCAGCCCCATGCCGACGCTCATCACGACCAGCACCGGCAGGATCAGGCCGAAGTACGACGAATCCGGCTCCAGCAGGGTCAGCGCCAGCACGGCCACCGCGGCCAGCGCCGCACCCAGCGTCATCAGCGCCCGCGCCCCGAACCGGGGCAGGAGTTTCGCGGTGTAGGTCGCGGTCAGGACCACGCAGATCGGGAACGGCAGGAAGACGATCCCGGCCTGCAGCGCCGAGTACCCCAGCGTCTGCTGGACGTAGTACATCATGAACAGGAACATGCCCATGCTGCCGACGCCGAGCAGGACCGACGTCAGGTAGGCGGTGCCGCGGTCGCGGTCGAGCACCACCCGCAGCGGCAGCAGCGGGGCGCGCACCTTCGCCTCGACCACGACGAACGCGGCCAGCAGCACCAGCGCGAACGCGATCAGGCCGAGCGTCAGGCCGGAGCCCCAGCCCTCACCGGCCGCCGTGGTGAAGCCGTAGACCAGGGCGATCAGGCCGACCGTGCCGAGCAGCGCGCCCGCGACGTCGTACCGCGCGCGGCCTTCGATCCTGCTCTCCCGCATGTTCGGCACCGCGAAGGCGAAGGCGATGGCCACCACCGGGATGTTGAAGAACAGGCACCAGCGCCAGCTGGCGTACTCGGTGAGCACGCCGCCGACGAGCGCGCCGACCGCGGCACCGGCGCCGCTGACCGCGCCGAAGATGCCGAACGCCTTGGCCCGCTCCCCCATCTCGGTGAAGGTGACCGTGATCAGGGACAGCGCGGCGGGGGCGAGCAGCGCGCCGAACACCCCCTGCAGCCCGCGGCCGACGAACAGCATCCACCCGGTCGTCGCCGCGCCGCTCAGGGCGGACGCCACCGCGAAGCCGGCCAGGCCGATCAGGAACACGCGCTTGCGGCCCGCGTAGTCCGCAACGCGCCCGCCGAGCAGCAGCAGCCCGCCGAAGGTGAGCGTGTACGCGGTGATGACCCACTGCCGGTCCGCGTCGGAGATGTGCAGCGCGTTCTGCGCGGACGGCAGCGCGATGTTGATCACCGTGGCGTCCAGCACCACCAGCAGCTGCGCGGTGACCACCACGGCCAGCAGCACCCAGCGCCGGGGGTCCGGGGCCGGCGGCGCGGACACCTCCTGGGTGTCGGCGACAGCGCGGGCGGCGCGGGCGGCGCGGTCCTCGGACATGTGCGTCTTCCTTTCTGTGGTCTTGCCGCGAGCCGGCTGGAGGCCGGAAAGCCCGGCCTCCAGCCGGAAAGCGTCCTAGGCGGGGTTGCGCAGGACGATCAGGAGCACGCCGACCGAGGGGGCGCCGTCGCTCATCGCCTTCAGTTCCTCCGGGCTGGGCGCGATCTCCAGCACCTGCGTGATCTCCGGCGGGACGTCGTGGGTCGCGGCGTACTCGCGCAGCGGCCCGTAGAACCGCTCCTCGGTGTACTTGGTGTTGAGGGTGATGTCGGTGACCTCGACGACCTCCAGGCCCGCGGCGGCGGCGAACGTCTCGTAGTCCGCCTCGGTGACCAGCGGCGCGGTGTGCCACGACTCGCCGACCGCTTCCAGGTCCTTCTTCTTCTGCGCGTTGGCCGCGGCGTCGCGGTCGCTGAAGTCGGTGAGCGCGACGAACCCGCCCGGCTTGATCACCCGCGCGATCTGCTTGAGCGCCTGGACGCGGTCCGGCACGCAGACGATCGACTCGAGCGCGAAGACGTGGTCGAAGGAGTTGTCTTCGAAGGGCAGTTCCATGGCGTCGGCGCGCTGGAAACGCACCCGGTCGGCGACGCCCTCGCGCTCGGCGCGGGCGTTCGAGACCTCGACGTCCCGGGCGCTGATCGAGATGCCGGTCAGGTCCGCGCCGGTGCGGACCGCCGTGCGCACGCCCGGGTTGCCCTGGCCGCAGCCGACGTCGAGGATCTTCTCGCCCGCCGTCGCGCCGAGCTTGCCGGTCAGGATGTCGGTGAGCCGGTCGGCCGCCTGCTCGAACGTGCTGTCGTCGTCCGGGCCGGTCCAGTAGCCGTAGTGCGTGCTCCCACCCAGGAACTGGGTCATCAGGTCGTTGGTCGCGTCGTAGAAGGTGCCGACTTCTTCGGGCTTGGGCAGCGACTCGGTGGTCATGAAGCTCTCCTTGACGTGTGGTGCGGTCGGATACACGGGCTGTGCCTGGAAGTTCTCGGAAGTTGCGTGACTCCTCCCGTCGTAGGAGCCGCTCAGCTGGAGACGGCGAGCGGCAGCGTGTGCGCGTTGAACATCTGGTCGGTGCGGATGAACCGCGGCGGTTCATCGGGAATCGTGGCCAGGTGGGGGAAGCGGTCCAGGAGCGTGTTCAGGGCGACACGCCCCTCCAGCCGGCCCAGCCCGGCGCCGACGCAGAAGTGGATGCCGCGCGAGAACGTCAGGTGCGGGTTGGGGTGGCGCTCCGGGCGGAACTCCGCCGGCGCGTCGAACACGCGGGGATCGCGGTTGGCCGTGGCCATCCACACCATCACCAGCTGGTCGGCCGGGATCGTCTCGCCGCCGAGCTCCGTCTCGACCGCGGTCACCCGGGAGGTCACCGAGAAGGGCGGCAGGTAGCGCAGCGACTCCTCGACGACGCCCGGCAGCCGGGACCGGTCCTCGCGGGTACGCCGGAACTCCTCCGGGTGCGCGTCCAGGCACAAGATGGTGTTGCTGAGCATCATCGTGGTGTTGAGGTGCCCGGCGAGCAGCAGCGTGTCGACGAGGCTCGCGACTTCCTTGCCGGTCAGGCGTTCCCCGTCGACCTCGGCGTGCACGAGCCCGCTCAGCAGGTCTTCGCGCGGCTTCTTCCGCCGGTCGTCGACGAACTGCTGCAGGTACTCGGCGAACTCCCGGTGCCGCTGGATGACCGTCTTCGTGACCTCTTCCTGGCCCTCGAACCGGCCGACCAGCTGGACGTCGTCCGAAGTGGACGGCATCAGCGACTCGGCCTGCTTGCGGAACAGGTCGCGGTCACCGGCCGGGATGCCGAGCAGCTCGCAGATCACGGTGACCGGCAGCGGGTAGGCCAGCTCGCTCACCAGCTCGAGCCGGTCCGAGGACTGGACCTCGTCGAGCAGTTCGTGCGTCAGGGCCGCGATCTTCGGCTCCAGGTCGGCCACGACCTTGGCCGTGAACGCGTGGCTGACGAGCTTGCGCAACCGGGTGTGGTCCGGCGGGTCCATGTAGAGCAGCTCGTCGTAGGTCTCCTCCGGGTTGTCGCCGCCGATCTCGGCGCCCATCACCCGCTGCAGGTTCGAGGAGAACACCTTCGGCTTGCTCAGCAGCTGCACGTTCTCGGGGTGGCCGTACACGTGCCACATCCGGGTCTCGGGGTCGTAGCCGACGGCCTTCTCGGGCTCGATGCCGCGCAGCCAGTACTGGCGCTCGTCGACCCCCCACTCGTCGAATCGGGTGATCACGTCAGGCTTCCTTTCCGTAGAGGGTGTCGCACAGCCGCAGCACCTTCTCCAGCGACTCGGGTGCCGTCATCACGTCGGTGTGGTTGGTGGTGGCGACCTCGGTGACGAAGAAGTCGTCGATCTGCTCCTCCCACTCGCGCCAGTACTCGACGCCGTCCAGCCCCGGCAGGTCCGGGTTGGCGAAGAGCACCATGTACTCCTCGAAGTCGCCGAAGAACCGGCCACCGCGGTTGCGGACGTAGTAGCAGCGCACGGCATCCCGCCGCGGGAGCGGATCGACGACGTGGTCGCCGGTGTGCAGCACCTCGAAGAACCGCGCCAGCTGGGTGACCTGGGTGCGCAGCTGCGTCTCGGTCTTGGTGATCCCGGTGGCCAAGGCGGCCTTCAGCAGCGAGTCGAGGAACTCCGGGTACTCCAGGCCGGGGTCCACCTCGTCGCGGTGCAGGATCGGGGTGCGGCCGTCGTTGGCGTCCAGGCGGTTGTTGCCGAGGACGATGTTGACCGCGCGGAAGGCGCAGACCTTGGCGATGACGTCCGGTTCGGCCCGGCCGCCCTGCATGATCGTGTTGACGCGGTTGGTCGCGGCGGCGTCCAGGGTGTCGAGCATGACGAGCGTGGTCACTTCGGCGCCCTGCAGCTGGAGCTGCCGGACGACCTCGTACGCCAGCAGGCCGCCCAGGGAGAACCCGCCGACGTCGTAGGGTCCGTCCGGTTGCACCGCGCGGATGAGGGCCGCGTAGTGCTCGGCCATCGGCACCTGGCCGCTGAGGATCTCGCCGTCGCCGAGCCAGCCCTTCGGCTGGATGCCGTAGAACGGCCGGCCGCTGTGCTCGGCCAGGGCCCGGTAGGACTCGACTCCCCCGTTGCCGTGGTGGATCCAGAAGACCGGCCGGCCCTCGCCGCCGCGGTTCATCCGGATCAGCTCGGGGACCTCCGCCGTCGTGGCGGGTGCGGCCGACGCGCCGACGCGGCCGATGATGTCGTTCAACGTCTCGCACTCGGCGATGACGTCCAGGGTCATCGTGTCGTCGAGGTGCTTTTTCACCGAGGACAGGAACTGGGCCATGAAGATCGAGTCGAAGCCGTAGCGCCGCAAGGGCACGTCCGGGTCGAGCTGTGCGGGGTCGATCTCCAGGACCTCGGCCATCAGCTCGGCGACGCGGCCGGCGCTGTTCCCCGCGACCTTGTCCACAGTGGACTTCACGGCGGGCGGGGTGTCCCGCCGCGGTTGGCGGACGGCGCCGTCGCTCTCGGCGACGATCACCTGCTGGCCGAGGTCGTTGGCCCCGTCGGCGGCGGGGAACGCGCCGCGGAAGCCCGTTTCGGTGAGCAGCCGCTGCCAGGCGGCCGGGGCCAGCGTGGGCGTGCCGGGCACGCGCGGTGCCGGGTCGTCGTAACGCCACCAGCCGTCGAGGAGGCCGAAGGTGAGGTGGCTGAACAGGCTGCCACCGCTCAGTTCGTTGAGCAGCAGGATTCCGTTGGCGCGCAAGGTCGCCTTCGTGTTCCGCAGCGTGGTGCGGATGTCGCGGGTGGCGTGCAGGACGTTGGTGGCGATGGCGACGTCGAAGCCGCCGGCCGGGATCGGCTGTCCCGCCAGGGGTGCCTCGACGTCGAAGAGCCGGGTGTCGAGGAAGGGCGCGGCGAACTCGCGCCGGGCGTGCAGCAGGAACGCCTTGGAGATGTCGGTGTAGCAGTAGGTTTCGAGGTGGTCGGCCCACGGCTCGAGGTGCCGGAAGACCGTTTCGGTGGTGCCCCCGGTGCCCGCGCCGATCTCCAGGACACGCAGCTTCGCCCCGGGGTCGTCGGCGACGCGGCGTCGCACGTAGTCGACGAGCGTCCCGGCCAGGACCTCGTTGAAGTGGTCGGCGACCGGGTTGGCCTTGTAGACGCCTTCGACGAGGTCCATCGACGACGCCGGGAACAGCACGTCGGTGGCCGGGCGGCGGCCGGTGAGGATGTCGGCCAGTGCGCGCAGCGTGGTGTCGACGAGCGTCGTCTGGGCCCGGGTGGACGCCTCGGCCAGCCAGCCGTCGCGGTGCCGGTCCCAGTCGGCGGTGTCGGTATGCGCGGCCGGTGCGGCCGAGTAGCGGCCGTCGTCGTGGTGCAGGTGGCCGGTGCCGGTCAGCACGTCGAGGGTGTGCCGGAACCAGCGGTCGTACTCGTCGGTGATCTTCCCGTGCACCCGCCATTCTTCGGCGGTAGCCGCGCGGTCGTCGTCGAACAGGCCGAGTGAGCGCAGCACGCGCCACAGGACCGGCACCAGGGCGGCGTCCAGCTTCTTGTCGTGCCCGTCGATCTTCTCGCGGAGCCGGGCGACCTCGTCCGTGCGATCCGGCCGGCTGGCACGCAGGGCCGTGATCAACGCCGGGGTCCGGGCTTCGAGCTGCTCGACCACGTCGTCGTCGGACGCCTGGGTCGCCTTCAGCAGCGCCAGCTGGGAATGCCGGGAACCCAGGAGCGTGTCGTAGGTGGCCATGCCTTCGGCCGGTTCGATCGACTCCACGCCGGCCCGGGCCATCCGCTCGCGGTGGGCGTCGTCGGCGACCACACCCACCCCGCCCCAGTAACCCCAGTTGACGACCTTCACCGGGCAGTCGAGCCGGGTGCCGAGGTGCTCGGCGTAAGCGTCGGCGAAGGTGCAGCCGGCGGCGTAGTTGGCCTGGCCGGGCGAGGTGAGGAACGACTGCAGCGAGGAGAAGAACACGACGAAGTCGAGCGGCTCGCCGGCGAAGGCGTCGGCGAGGTTGACGGCGACGTCGGCCTTCGCCGCGTAGGTGGCGGTGAAGCGCTCTTCGTCCATGCGGGCCAGGCTCTGGTCGCCGAGCACGATGGCGGAGTGCAGCACGCCGCGGACCGGGCCGTGGCGGCGGACGATCTCGTCGCGGGCGCGGCGCAACGCCGCCGGGTCGGTGGCGTCGGCCTGGATGTAGTCGGGCTTGGGACCGTGCGCCGCGAGCCGGTCGCGGCGGGCTTCGATGTCGGCGTCCAAGGGGCGCCGGCCGATCCACACCACGCGCACCTTGTGGCGGCGCAGCAGGTGCTCGGTCCAGACGGTGCCGATGCCGCCGGCCCCGCCGATGGCCACGACGACGTCGTCGGGCTGCAGGTTCGCGTGCGCGGGCTCCGCCGGGACGGGCGCCGCCAGCTCCAGCAGGCGCTGCCGGTACCACTCGCCGTCGCGGTACGCGAGCAGCGCGCCCTGCGGGTCGGGCGGCAGGGTCAGGACGTCGTCCCACGGCACGGGTGCGCCGGCGGGGACGTCCACGACACGCACGGGCCAGTGCGGGTATTCCTGGGCCAGCGAGCCGAAGAGGCCGTGCAGCCCGGCGGCGGCCGGGTCGACGTCGGGGTCGCCGGGCAGCAGGCGGGCCTGCCGGGTGACGACGGTCCAGCCGGTCTCGCCGGTGGCCGCCTTGATCAGCCGGAACGCCGTCCGGACCTCGGGCGCCAGCAGCACGACGTGGTCGAACCCGGCGGGCGAATCGCCGGCGTCCAGCACCGTGGCGTCCGGGTAGTGGCGGCGGAACCCGTCCTGGTCGTCCGAGGTTCCGCCGACGAGGGCGACGCGGGCGGCGGGCCACTGCGGCACGCACTCGACGGCCACCGCGTCCCACACCGGCGTCATCAGGCGGGTTTCGGCGTTCGCGGCCGGCGGCAGGGTTCGTGTGCTGAACCCCAGCAGGCGCACGCAGACGCGGCCTTCGGCGTCGCACACGTCGACGTCCAGCCGGCGTACGTCGCCGCCGCGGTCGTCGGGGTGGCTGCGGATGACGACCCAGCCGTCCGCGGGGGTCGGGGCGTGCACCTGGACCTCGCGCACCGCGAAGGGCAGTGCGAGCCGGGCCGCCGGGCCGTCGTCTTCGCCCAGCCAGACGCCCAGGACGGCCTGGAGCGCGCCGTCGAGCAGGCTGGGGTTGAGCACGAGCGGCGACTCGGCCTCGCGCGGCAGGCTCAGCCGGGCCACGGCGATGCCGTCGTCGTAGTGCAGGGAGCGGACCGCGCGCAGGGCCGGGCCGTAGTCCATGCCGATGTTTTCGTACGTCCGGTAGAACTCGGCCACGTCCAGGCTGTTCCGGCAACCATCGCGGAGTTGTTCCACCGCAACGGTTTCCGCGGTCAGCGCGGCGACCTCACCGGTGCCTTGGGCGTAGACCGCCGCGTCGCCGTCGACGTGCACCGCGAACGCGCGTCGCCCGGCCGGGTCCTTCGGGTCGAGCCGGACCTCGACGCGGCGCGGTTCGGTGACCTCGATCGGCCGCAGCCAGCGGACGTCGCTGATCCGGACGCCGGTCTCGGCGCCGAGCGCGTCGCGCGCCAGTTCCAGGTAGGCGACGGCGGGCAGCACCGGGACGCCGCGCAGGCAGTGGTCGCGCAGGTAGTACTCGCTGCCGTCCAGGACCCGCTCGCGGGGAGGGGCGGGGGTGCGGGCGGCTCGGTCGGCGATCCAGAAGCGGCGCAGGTTGAACGGGTACGTCGGCAGCGGGATGCGCCGCGGCGGGGTGTCGCCGTGCAGGCGCCGCCAGTCGAAGTCGAACCCGGCGGCCCACAGCTCCAGCAGGCGCGGCAGCTTGCCCTTGGCGACCCAGGTGTCCATCGCGGCGGCGATGTCCTCGTCGCCGGCGAGCACCCGCCACAGCGCGTTCGGCTGCGGGCGGCCGCGGTGCAGGTCGCCGCGCGGCTCCCCGGCGACGAACGCCCGCAGCGCGACGCGCAGGTCGTCCATCGTCCCGACGGTGAACGCCAGCCGTTCCGGCATCGCGACCCGGCCGACCTGCAGCGTGTAGGCCACGCTCGCCAGGTCGTCGTCGCCGCGGCCGTCGGCCCAGGCGAGCAGCTGCCGCGCGCGGGTCACCAGCGTCTCGGGTTCGCGCGCCGACAGCACGATGGCGAACGGCCCCGCCGCCTCGGCGGCCGGTGCGGGCGGGCGGTACTCCTCCAGCACGACGTGCGCGTTCGCGCCACCGAAGCCGAACGAGCTGACGCCGGCCCGCCGGGGCAGCTCCGCGCCGTCGGCGGCGACCGGCGCGGCCCAGGGCTGCCGTTCGCGGACCAGGAAGAACGGGCTGCCGGTCAGCTCGAGGTACGGGTTGACGGTGTCGCAGTGCAGGCTCTCGACCAGCGTGCGGTGACGCAGCTGCAGCAGCACCTTGAGCACGCCGGCCACCCCGGCCGACAGCTCGGTGTGCCCGATGTTGGTCTTGACCGAGCCGATCCCGCAGTGGGCGCCGGTGACGTCGGCGCCGTCGTAGAGGTCGTGGAAGGCGTCCTTGAGGCCGTTGACCTCGACGGGGTCGCCGAGTTTCGTGCCGGTGCCGTGCGTCTCGATGTAGCCGACCGTGCGCGGGTCGACGCCGGCGCGGCGGTAGGCGTCGCGGATCACCGACGCCTGGGCCTTCGGGTTCGGCGCGGTCAGCGAGTTCGCGCGGCCGCCGTGATTGACGGCGGTCGCGCGGATGACGCCGTGGATGTGGTCGCCGTCGCGTTCGGCCGCCGAGAGCTTCTTCAGCACCAGCATGCCGACGCCCTCACCGCGGGCGTAGCCGTCGGCGTCGGCGGAGAACGTCTTGCTCCGGCCGTCCTCGCTGAGCATGCCGGCCCGGCCGAAGCTGATGTGGCCGTCCGGGACCAGCACGGTGTTGACGCCGCCCGCGACGGCGAGCGAGCACTCCTCCCGGTCCAGCGCGGACACCGCCCGGTGCAGCGCGACCAGGGAGCTGGAGCAGGCCGTCTCGACCGGTTCGCTCGGGCCGTGGACGTCGAGGAAGAAGCTCATCCGGTTCGGGCCGATGGACGGCACCGTGGCGGTGGCCGCGACGCCGTCGCCGCCACGGGCGTGGGCGTCGATCAGGCGGTGGTAGCCGGTGGTCGCGGTGCCCACGATGATGCCGAGATCGGTGCCGGCCAGGGCGTCCGCCGCGTACCCGGCGTCCTCCAGGGCTTTCCACGTGTGGAGCATCAGCAGCCGGTGCTGGGGGTCCATCAGCTGCGCTTCGCGGGGGGCGATGCCGAAGAACTCGGGGTCGAAGTCGGCGACGCCGTCCATGAACCCGCCCCACTTGACGGTGGTGCGGCCGGCCTCGTCGAACGGGTCGCCGTACAGCGCGCGCCAGTCCCAGCGATCGGCCGGCACTTCGCTGACGCAGTCGCGCCCGTCGGAGAGGTTGCGCCAGAACGCGTCGAGGTCGTCGGCCTGCGGGAACCGGCCGCTCATCCCGATGATCGCGACCGGGTCCCCGGTCCGCGGCCGCTCGACCGGGACCGGAACGACCGGCTCGGGGTCCTTGCGCACGACCGGCGCCGGAGCCACGGGACGCACGCCGAGGCGGTCCGCGAGGCCCGCTTCGTGGTCGACGGCGATGTGGCCGGCCAGCGCGCGCAGGGTGGGGTGCTCGAACACCACCGTGGGCTTGAGGTCGAGGCCCAGCGCGTCGTTGACCATGCTCACGAGGTGGCTGATGACGACCGAGTCGAGCCCGTACTCGCTCAGCTCGACGTCGGCGTCCAGGTCGTCGGCGCTCACCTTGAGCAGCTGCCGGACCTGGTCCGCGAGCACGTCGCAGACCCGGTCCCGCAGCACGTCCCGGTCGATCCCGGCCGGCTGCCCGGCGGGCTCGGCCGGCTTCCCGGCCGGCGCGGCGCGCTTGGCCGTCTTCAGCTGCTTGGCCAGGCGCACCGCCTCGGCCTTGTCGATCTCTCCCCGGCTGACCAGCTCGTACAGCTCGGTCACCGAACCGACGCGGTGGCTCATGTCAGGCTCCGTTCGCGTTCGTCGCGCTATCGATGGTCACGAATGCCGTTCCCACTCCGGTCCCGCACGCGCGAGCCGGGCGGTAATCCGGACAAATCACCACTCACGACGAGACGGCGAGGGGCAGCGTGAAGGCGTTGAGCATCTGCGAGCTGCGGATGAACCGCGGCGGCTCGTCCGGGATGGTGGTGATCGTCGGGAACCGGTCGAAGAGGATGTCCAGCGCGATCCGGCCCTCGAGCCGGGCCAGGCCGGCCCCGATGCAGTAGTGGATGCCACGAGAGAACGTCAGGTGCGGGTTCGGGTCGCGGCCCGGGCGGAACTCCGTGGGGTCGTCGAAGACCAGCGGGTCGCGGTTGGCGGCGCCGAGCCAGACCATCACGAGCTGGTCGGCCGGGATCGTCACGCCGCCGACCTCGGCCTCGGCCGTGGTCGCCCGGGACGTCACGGCGAACGGAGGGAGGTAGCGCAGCGACTCCTCCATCACGTCGGGCAGGCGCGAGCGGTCCGCGCGGACGCGGGCGAACTCGTCCGGGTGCGCGTCCAGGCAGAGGATCGTGTTGCCGAGCAGCATGGTCGTGGTCACGTGCCCGGCCAGCAGCAGGACGTCGGCCAGCGTCGCGATCTCCTTGTCGCTGAGCTGCTCCCCCTCGACCTCGGCGTGCACCAGCCCGCTCAGCAGGTCCTCGCGCGGGTGCTTGCGGCGGTCCTCGATGTGCTCGGCCAGGTACTCGCCGAACTCCTTGCGCTGCTGCAGGGTCGTCTCGGTGACCTCTTCCTGGCCCTCGAACCGGCCGACGATCGAGACGTCCTCGGTGGACGTCGACGGGATCAGCGACTCGGCCCAGCGGCGGAACAGGTCGCGGTCGCCCGCCGGGATGCCGAGCAGCTCGGCGATCACGATGACCGGCAGCGGGTAGGCCAGCGCGCTGACCAGCTCCAGCCGGTCGGTCACCTTCGCCTCGTCGAGCAGGTCGTGGGTCAAGCCGGCGATCCGCGGTTCGAGGTCGGCGAGGACCTTGGGGGTGAAGGCGTGGTTGACGAGCCGGCGCAGCCGGGTGTGGCGCGGCGGGTCGAGGTAGAGCAGCTCCCCGGCCGACGCCTCCTCGATGTCGGCGCCGATCTCCGCGGCCATCAGCCGCATCATGTTGGAGGAGAACAGTTTCGGGTTGCTCAGCACCTTCGACGCCTCGGCGTGGCCGTAGACGTTCCACATGCCGCTTTCGGCGTCGAAGGTGACCGGCTGGTCCGCCGTGGTGCCGCGCAGCCAGAACTGCTGTTCGTGGACGCCCCAGGTGTCGAACTCGGTGATCATGTCGTCTGTCCTTTCGCTACTCGTGAGAACGCCGCGAGGTGCTGGGCGGCACCGTCCAGCAGCAGCAGGCCGATCTCGTCGACGTGCCGGTTCCGCCAGGACTCGTGCGGGGTGCCTTTCACCCACTGGTTGAAGGAACCCAGGGCCGGTCCGGTGTGGACCTGGTAGTTGACCTTGTCTTCGCGGCTGCCTTCCAGCGCGATCCGCGCGCTGTAACCGAAGTAGCGCCGGAAGATCAGCGCCATCTTCTGCTTCGGCTGCTTTTCCGCGCGCTCCACCAGTTCCGCGCGGCCGCTCGCGCGCAGGTGCGCCACGACGTCGGCCCAGACGTCGTCCAGGGGCTTGCGGAAGTAGGTGCGCTCCAGCTGCGCCCGGGTCTTCGCGGGCAGGTCGTCGATGCCGTCGTGGTGGCTGTAGAGCGCGTGGAGCTTGTTGCCGCGCGACGGGAAGAACACGCCCTTGCGCAGCACCTGGACCCGGCTGCCGAGCTCGAACATGTCACCGGCCGGCGCGTAATCGGTGTCCTGCACGTCGATGTCCTGCAGCATGTCCTTGACCGTGTCGCTGGTCGCGGCCTCGACGGTGCACTGGTTGACCGAGCCGGTGAGGACGTAGTCGGCGCCGAGCACGAACGCGGCCGCGACGGCGGCGGGCGTGCCGATCCCGCCGGCCAGGCCCATGCAGATCGGCTCGGCGTAGCCGTGTTCGGCCTGCGCCCGGCGGCGCAGTTCGAGCAGCGAGGGCAGCAGCACGGTCGGGATGCCACCGTCGGTGTGCCCGCCGGAGTCGGCCTCGACGGTGACGTCGTGGCTCATCGGCACCCGCCGGGCCAGCTCGGCCTGCTCGGCCGTGATCGCGCCGTCCGCGCGGAGCCGATCCAGGACCGCGTCCGGCGGCGGGGCCAGGAACGCCGCCGCGACCTCGGGACGGGACACCTTCGCCAGCACCCGGTGCCCGCACACCGGCTCGCCACCGGGTCCGCGTCGCAGGCCGGTGACGCGGTAGCGCACGAGCGCGGGCGTCATCTGGATGAACGCCGACGCCTCGACCAGCCGGACGCCGTGCCGCAGCAGGACGTCGACGACGGCCTCCTCGGCGGCGGGGTCGTCGTGGTTCGCGATGAAGTTGACGCCGTAGGGCTGATCCTCGGCCAGGGCGGCCTGGATCTCCTTGATCCCGCGCTCGATTTCGGCCGGTTCGCTGCCGCCGGTGCCGAGGAAGCCGAGCATCCCGGCGCGCCCCAGCCGGGTGACCAGGTCCGGCGACGCGATCCCGCGGTACATCCCGCCGGCGACGTAGGCGAAACGGAGGCCGTGCCGCGCGCGGAAGGCGGCGCTGCCGAGGTCCTGGGGCCGGAGCACCGACGTCCGGGACGCGGCCCGCGTCTGCTCGACGAGCTTGGTCAGCACCGTGCCGCCCAGCTCGACGAAGTCCGTGACGCCCGCGTCGAGCAGGTGCCGCACGGTTTCGGTCCAGCGCACCGGCTGCACGATCTGGTCGGCCAGCACCCCGGCCGTGGTCCCGGGCGCGTACGGCCGCGCCGTGGCGTTGGCGATCACCGGCACGTCCGGCGTGCCGAGGTCGAAGGCGTCGAGGAAGCGGCGGAACTCCTGCTGGGCCGGGCGCATCAGCGCGGAGTGGAAGCCGCCGGACACGCGCAGCCGGACCCAGCGGACGCCGCGGTCCTGCAGGAATGTGCCGAGCTCGTCGATCGACTCGGCGTCGCCCGAGACGACGCACTGCTGCGGTGAGTTGTCGTTCGCCACGGACAGGGTGCAGAACTCGCCTTCGCGCACCAGCGCCGTGACCTGGTCGCGGTCGAGGCCGGTGACGGCGATCATCCCGCCGCCGTCGGCGCGGGCCATCAGCTCGCCCCGGCGCCGGACGAGCCGCAGGCCCGTCGCGAAGTCGAACGCGCCGGCCGCGTGCAGCGCGCAGTACTCACCGAGGCTGTGCCCGGCGTAGAACGCGGGCACTTCGGGATGCTGCTCGCGCCACTGTCGGTGAGCCAGCGCCCCGACGACGAACAGCGCCGGCTGGGTGAACTCCGTGCGGTTCAGCTCGCGCCGGGGGTCCTCGAGGCACAGCTCGCGGATCGAGTAGCCGAGCAGGTCCGAGGCCTGGTCGGCCTGCTCCGGGTAGGCGTCGAACAGCTCGCGGCCCATGCCCTTCACCTGGGCGCCCTGGCCGGGGAAGATCACCGCTTTCACGTCAGGCTCCGTTCGAAGTCGGCCAGGCTGATAGCGCCGTCACCGGCCGCCTCCATCAGCTGGGCCAGGAACTCGTCACCGGGATCGACCGGCTCGGGATCGAGGGACCGGACGCGGAACCCGCGCAGCCGCGCGCAGATCTCGCCGTCGTCGTCGCACAGGTCGACGTCGAGGACGTACTCGCCGGGCACCGCGCCGCCTTCGCTGAACCGGACCACGGCCCACGCCGAGGCGGGCAACGGCCGCAGCACGCGGACCTCGTCGACCGACCGCGGCAGCGTGGCGGGCACGGCTTCGGCGCCGTCGGCGGCGAACAGGCCCAGGGTGGCCTGGAACGCCGCGTCGAGCAGGCTCGGGTGCAGCACGAACGTCTCCGCGCCGGCCTCGGCGGGCAGCCGCAGCCGCGCCACCGCGAGCCGCGCGCCGCTGTGCAGCCGCTCGACCGTCCGCAGCGCGGGGCCGTACCCGAGGTCGAGCCGCTCGAACCGCGCGTAACACTCCGCCGCGTCGAGCACGCTCCCACCGGTTTCTTCGAGCAGCGCCTGGATGTCGTGCCGCGGCGGCGATTCCCCGTCTCCGTCGGTCAGCTCGCCGTGGCCGTGGACGACGGGTTCGCCGTCCGGGCCGGTGGTGAACACCCGGTAGGACAAGGTGCTGCCATCGGCCGACAGTCCGATGTGGACTTCGGTGGCGCGCTCAACCGGCAGCGGCCGGTCCCAGGTGGCGCTGACGACCGGCCGGGCGCCGACCGCCAGGTCCGCCGCGGCCCGGGCCATCTCCAGGTACGCCGCGCCCGGCAGCACCGGGACGCCGCGGACCCGGTGGTCGGCGAGGAAGAACTCGCGGCCGGTGAAGCGGGTGGTGTAGCGCGGGCCGGTCAGGTCCGAGGTGTTGGTGTGCACGAGCGGGTGCAGCTTCGGGGAACCTCCCGCCACCGGGGTGCTCGTGTCGAGCCAGTAGCGCTTCAGCCGGAACGGGTAGGTCGGCAGCGGGATCCGCCGCGGCGCGTCCGGGTGCCACCGGCTCCAGTCGACGTCGGCGCCGCGCACCCAGGCCCGGACCGTGGCCGTCGCCTCGGTGCTCTCGGGTGCCGCCGGGACGTCGTCGCGGACGACGCGGCCGGTGACGATCGAGCGGTCCGGTTCGCCGCGCAGCCAGGACTCCAGCCCGGTCGCGAGGTCCTCGACGGTGGCCGCGACGCAGCCGAGCCGCTCGGCGTGCGGCGTGCGCCCGATCTGCGACGTGTAGGCGATCGAGGTGAGGTCGGCGTCGGTGTAGGTGCCCTCGCGCAGGGCCTTGACCCAGTCCGCCACCAGGGTGCGCAGCACCTCCGGGTGGGTCGCGGACAGCACGACCGGCAGCGGCGCCGCGGGCGTCCGGTCCACGGGGGCCGGGACGTACTCCTCGAGCACGATGTGCGCGTTGGCGCCGCCGAAGGCGAACGAACTCACGCCGGCGCGGCGCGGCAGCTCGGCCCCGGCGTCGTCGACCGGCGCCTGCCACGGCTGCTGCTCGCGGACCAGGTAGAACGGCGTCCCGTCGAGCTTGACGTACGGGTTGACCGTGTCGCAGTGCAGGCTCCGCACCAGGGTCCTGTGCTTCATCTGCAGCAGCACCTTGATCATGCCCGCGACGCCGGCCGCGACCTCGAGGTGCCCGATGTTGGTCTTCACCGAGCCGATCCCGCAGTGCGCTCCGGCGACGTCCGCCCCGTCTGTGCCGTCTGTGCTGTCGTAGAGGTCGCGGAAGGCTTCCTTGAGGCCGTTGATCTCGACGGGGTCGCCGAGCTTCGTGCCGGTGCCGTGCGCCTCGATGTAGCCGACGGTGCGCGGGTCGACGCCGGCCTTGCGGTAGGCCGTGCGGATGACCGCGGCCTGGGCCTTCGGGTTCGGCGCGGTCAGCGAGTTCGCGCGGCCGCCGTGGTTTTCGGCGGTGCCGCGGATCAGGCCGTAGACGTGGTCGCCGTCCCGCTCGGCCGCCGAAAGCCGCTTCAGGACCAGCATCCCGACACCCTCGCCGCGGGCGTATCCGTCGGCGTCGGCGGAGAACGTCTTGCTCCGGCCGTCTTCGGCGAGCATGCCGGCCTTGCTCATGCTGATGTGCAGATCCTTGCTGAGCACGGTGTTGACGCCGCCGACGATGGCCATGTCGGACGTGCCGTCCTGCAGCGCGCCGACCGCGCGGTGGGTGGCGATGAGCGCGCTGGAGCAGGCGGTGTCGACCGGCTCGCTCGGGCCGTGGACGCCGAGGAAGTAGCTCATCCGGTTGGGCCCGAGGCAGGGCGCCGCCCCGGTGGCGTCGTACGGTTCGACGACCGGCGAGTACTTCGCGACCATCGTCGGGTAACCGGTGCTGGCGGTGCCGACGACAATGGCCATGTCACTGCCTTCGACGGACTCCGCCGCATAACCGGCGTCTTCGAGGGCCTTCCAGGCGTAGAGCAGCATCAGCCGCTGCTGCGGGTCCATCAGTTCGGCCTCGCGCGGCGAGATGTCGAAGAACAGCGGGTCGAAGTCGCCGACGCCGTCCATGAACCCGCCGAACTTGACGTTGCTGGTGTTGGGTTCGGTGATCGGGTCGCCGAAGCACTCGCGCCAGTCCCAGCGGTCGGCCGGGATCTCGCCGATGCAGTCCCGGCCTTCGGCGAGGTTGCGCCAGAACTCGGCGATGTCGTGGGCCATCGGGAACCGGCCGCTCATCCCGATCACGGCGATCGGCTCGGGGCCTTCCTGCGGCTTGATCTTCGGGACGGCGGGTGCCTTGACGACCGGCTCGGGCTTCGGCCCGGGTTCGGGCGCGACCCGCTCGGCGTGGTGCTCCCGGAGGTAGCCGGCCAGGCCGTTGAGCGTCGGGTACTCGAACAGCAGCGTCGGGTCGAGCGCCAGGCCGTACCGCGCGTTGATCTCCGAGATCAGCTCGGTGAGCGACAGGGAGTCGACGCCGTACTTGCTCAGCTCGCGGCCGCCCTCGATCCGCCCGGCCGGCAGGCGGAGGACGTTCGCCGTCAGCTCCGTCAGCTCGGCCAGCAGGTCCGGCCGCTCTTCCGGTTCGGGCGCGGGTTCGGGCGCGGGTTCCGGCTCTGGTGTCGGTGTCGCGCCGAAGACGTCGCCGTGGTTCTGCGTCAGGTACCCGGCCAGGCCGTCGAGGGTGGGGTACTCGATGAGCAGCGTCGGGACGAGGGTGAGGTCGAACTCCTCGTTGAGCAGGCCGACGTAGTCGACGAGGGAGATCGAGTCGAAGCCGTACTCGCTCAGGTCGACCCCGCCCTCGATCTCGTCGGCGGGGACGTCGAGCAGGCGCGACACGCGGTCGGCCAGCAGCGTCACCAGGCTGTCGGGCATGGTGGTCACCTCCGTTTCGTGGCGCAGCAGGGTCTGTCCGATCCGCGCCCGGTCGCCGTACATCACGAGGACGTGGGGTTCGCCGCTGCCGTAGGCCCGGTGCAGGGCCTCGACCCCGGCCGCCGCGGGCATCGGCAGGATGCCGACGGTCTCCCGCATCGACCGCTCGGTAGCGGCGTCGACGCGCATCCCGCCGTCGGCCCACAGCGGCCAGCCGACGCTGAGCGTCCGCCCGCGCCGCTCCCCCGCGGCGACCAGCGCTTCACGGTGCGCCGCGTACTCGTCGAGGAAGGCGTTGGCCGCGGCGTAGTCGGCCTGGCCCGGGTTCCCGGACGCCGACAGCGACGAGAAGCCGATGAAGAAGTCGAGGTCCAGCCCGGCGGTCGCCTCGTCGAGGTTGACGAACCCCGCGACCTTCGCGGCGAGGACGGCCCGCAGGTCGGCGGCGTCCTTCTTGACGAGGTAGCCGTCCCGCAGCACGCCGGCGCTGTGCAGGACACCGTCGAGGCGCCCGTACTCGGCCACGACGTCCTGGACGCACCGCTCGACGGCGGCCCGGTCCGTGACGTCCAGCTGCCGGTAGTTCCCGGGCCCGTGCGCCGAACGTCCACAAAGGATGATCGTGGGATCGGCCACGCTGTCGGCGATCTCCTGGGCGAACACCCGCCCGAGACCGCCGGCGCCGCCGGTGATCAGGTAGACGCCGCCGTCACGCCAGGGCCGGTTTGCGGAGGCCTCGGCAAGCTGCGTCCACTCCGGGATCTCACGCCGCCCGGCCACCTCGCGGGTGACGACCTCGTCGGCCTGGGCCTCCCGGCGCAGCCGGTCGGCAAGCCCATCCGGCCCGGCGACCACCAGCTGGGTGACGAGCTTCGGGTGCTCGTAGCGAGCGGTCCGCAGCAACCCGGCGAGCGCTTGGTCCACCGCGCCCTCCGGCACGACGACCTGGACCAGCACCCGCCCCTCCCGGCTCGCGACGGCGGCGTCCTGGAGGTGCGCGAGCAGCTGTTCGGCGCGCTGGCTGAACGCGGCGGCGAGATCGCCGCCACCGGGCAGGACGGTGCAGGTCGCCCCGAGATCACCCAGGTCGACGGGGTCGAGCCCGGCGAACAGCACGTCATGCCGCACGAACTCCGGCGCGGCGGCGATCGTCGCGGCCGGGAACCAAGCGGAACGGGCCAGCACCAGCTCCCCGGCCTCGATGGCCGGCTCATCCCCCACGACCTGGTCGTCGACGGGTGCGGGCTCCTTCTTCTCCGGCGCGGGCAGCTCGCGGAACGTGAAGCCCAGCAGCCGCACGCACACCTCGCCCGCCTCGTCGCACAGGTCGATGTCCAGCCGCCGGACGGTGCCCGGGCGGTCGTTGGCCGACGGGCGGATCACCGCCCAGCCCGCCACCGGGGTCGCGGCGTGCACGCGGACCTCCGTCAGCGCGAACGGCAGCGCCGCCGTCACCTCGTCCGCGCCCTCCGCCAGCGCGAGGCCGAGCGTCGACTGCAGCGCGGAGTCGAGCATCGCCGGATTGACGGTGAAGCCGTCGCCGGCCGCGGCGGGGCGCCGCAACCGCGCGACGATCAGGCCGTCGCCGATCTCCAGCCGCTCGATGCCGCGCATCGCCGGGCCGAGGCCCATCTCCGTGCCCTCGTACAGCGCGTAGCAGGCGGCCCGGTCGAGCGTGCGGCGCGTGCACTTCGCCCGCAGCGCGGCGATGTCCACCTTCGGCGGCGGCGCCGCGACGGTCGGTTCGACCCGCCCCTGGCCGTGCGTCTGCGTCTCACCGCCGGTGGTCGTCGTGATCCGGTACCCCAACCCGCCGTCCTGCGGGTCGAGGACGACCTCGGCGGTCGTCGGACCGGTGATCCGCGCCGGCCGCGTCCAGACGACGTTGCGCAACGCCACCCCGGTCCGGCCGAACCCTTCGGCCTCCGCGGCGGCTCGCGCCAGCTCCAGGTACGCGACGCCCGGCAGCACCGGCGTCCCGGACACCCGGTGGTGGTCCAGGAAGAACTCGCGCCCGGTCAGCTCGACGGCGTGACCGTCAAATCCCTTGTGGACGGTCGCGGGAGCATCGTCGATCCAGTACCGCTCCCCGCCGAACGGGTAGCCCGGCAGCGGCACCACCCGGAACCCGGCGCCGAACCACGCACCCAGCGACGAGACCTCGCCCCGCACGTACCGCGCGGCCACCTCGGCCGGCGTCAGACCGTCCACAGCGGACACTGCGGGCCGGTCGTCGGGCACCGAGCCGGTGACGACCGTGTCCGCCCGGCCGTCGCGCAGCCAGGCCCGCATGGCGTCGAGCCACGCGGCCCGGTCCGGCGCGACGCACGCCCAGCGCACGTTCTCCGGCCGGCGTCCGACGGCGAGGGTGTAGGCGGCATCGCCGAGGTCGAAGTCGTGCGATTCGGCGTGGGCCAGCACGCGTTCGACGTGGCTGCGCAACGCCGTCTCGTCCTGCGCGGACAGCACGACCAGCCACTCGTCCCTCGCCTCGTGCGTCGCCGCGGAACCCGGCGCCTCCTCGACGACGAGGTGCGCGTTGGTCCCGCTGGCGCCGAACGAACTCACGCCCGCACGGCGCGGCCCGGCCTCCGGCGACGGCCACTCGCGCAGCGACGTGGGCACGTAGAACGCGCTGTCCGCCAAGGGGATCGCCGGGTTGGCCCGGCCGAAGTGCAGCGACGGCGGCACCTGCCGGTGGTGCAGTGCGAGCAGCGCCTTGATCGTGCCGGCGACCCCCGCCGTGAACTGCGTGTGCCCGACGTTCGTCTTGATCGAACCCAGCGCGCACCCACCCGCGGGCGCGCCGGTGAACGCCTCCGAGAGCGCCCCGAACTCGATCGGGTCGCCGAGCGGGGTGCCGGTGCCGTGGGCCTCGATCAACTGGACGCCGCCGGGGCGCACACGCGCGTCGCGGTGGACCTGGCGGACCAGGTCCTCCTGGGCCTGGGCGCTCGGTGCGGTGATGCCGTTGGTGGCGCCGTCCTGGTTGACGCCGGAGGCGCTGATCACGCCGTAGACGTGGTCGCCGTCGCGGACCGCGTCGGACAGCCGCTTCAGGACCAGGACACCGGCGCCCTCGCCGGGCACCATGCCGTCGGCGGACGCGTCGAAGGTACGGCAGCGCCCGGTCGGCGAGAGCATCTTCGCGGTCGACGAGTACTCGTAGAGCCGCGGTGTCGCCTGGACGAACACGCCGCCGGCCAGGGCCATCGACACCGTGCCGAGCCGCAGGCTGTCGCACGCCAGGTGGATGGCGACGAGCGAGCTGGAGCACGCCGAGTCGACGGCGATCGCGGGCCCGGACAGGTCGAGCAGGTACGAGATCCGCGACGCGATGACCGAGGCCATGTTGCCCCACATGGTCTGCGGGGGCTTCTCGCCGCCGATCAGCTGGTGGTAGTCGCCCGGGTAGGCGCCGACGTAGACGCCGCAGGCGCGGTCGGTGAGCCGCTCCCCCGCGTACCCGGCGTCCTCCAGGGCGTGCCAGCACTCTTCGAGGAAGACGCGCTGCTGCGGGTCGGTGTGCACCGCCTCGGTGCCGGAGACGCTGAAGAACAGCGCGTCGAACCGGGCCGGGTCGTCGAGGAAACTGCCGTACTGGCGGCCCGCCTTCGGGCCCAGCTTCCCGGCGAGGTCCCAGCGGGTGACGTCGCCGACCAGGTCGTCGCCGGCGGCGAGGTGGTTCCACAGGCTCTCGGCGTCCGGGCTGTCGGCGAACCGGGCGGCCAGCCCGACGACGGCGATCGGCTCGTGGGCCTTCGGTCCGGCGGGCAGGGCGCTCTCCGGCGTCACGCCGCCGGCCCAGGCCGCGCGGCGCTGGAACGGGTACGTCGGCAACGGCGTCCGGCGGCCCGTGAACTCGGTGCCGAGCTTCCCGCCTTCGCTCCACCGCGCCCGGATGTCCTCGAGTTCGGAGGCGGCGGGGACGGTCCCGTCCGCCAGCCAGTTTTCCAGCTGCCGCACCAGAGTCTCGCAGTCGGTGGCCGCGAAGGCGACGCGCTGGGCGAAGTGGGCCCGGCCGTGCGCCAGGGTGTAGGCGACGTCGGCGAGCACCGCGTCCGGGTGCGCGGTCAGGTGCTCGGCCAGGTCTTCGACCAGCTGCCGGAGGGCTTCCGGCCGGGGCGCGGACAGCAGGAACAGCCGCTCACGGCCGTCGTCGTCGCGCGGTGTGGTCGCGGGCGGCTCCTCGACGACGAGGTGCGCGTTGGTGCCGCTGAAGCCGAACGAACTCGTCGCGGCGACCAGCTTGCCCCGGCCGTTCGGCTCCCACGGCGTCAGCTCGGTGGTGACGTGGAAGGGGCTGCCGTCGAGGCGGATCGCCGGGTTGGTCTCGTCGTGGTGCAGCGACGGCGGGAGCGTCCGGTGCCGCATGGCCAGGACGATCTTGAGCAGGCCCGCGACGCCCGCGGCCGACATGGTGTGGCCGATGTTCGTCTTCACCGTGCCGAGCGCGCAGCCGCGGGACCCTTCGGCCGCGCCGAACGCGCCGACCAGCGCCGCGGTCTCGATCGGGTCGCCCAGCTTGGTGCCGGTGCCGTGCGCCTCGACCAGGCCGATCTCGGCCGGGTCGATGCCGAACCGCTCGTGCACCTCGCGGATGAGCCGTTCCTGCGACGCCGCGCTGGGCGCGGTGATCCCGTTGGTCGCGCCGTCCTGGTTGATGCCGGAACCGCGGATGACGGCGTGGACGTGGTCGCCGTCGGCGAGCGCGTCGGAAAGCCGCCGGAGCACGACGACACCGACGCCCTCACCGGGGACGAAGCCGTCGGCGGCCGCGTCGAAGGTGTGGCAGCGGCCGGTCGGGGACAGCATCCCCGCGCGGCCGGCCGTCAGGTAGGTCTTCGGCGTGGTCTGCACGGCGACACCGCCGGCGACCGCGAGGTCCGTCTCGCCGCTCCACAGTCCCTGGCAGGCGAGGTGGATGGCGACCATCGAGCTGGAGCAGGCCGTGTCGACGGCGATCGCGGGCCCGCGCAGGTTCAGGTGGTAGGCGACCCGGGCGGGCACGATCGACGGCGCGTTGCCCCAGGCCGCCTGCGCGGGCGGGCGCTCGTCGAACCAGGCGGTGTAGTCGCCGCCGGTGCAGCCGACGTAGACGCCCGCGCGCTTGCCGTCGAGCGCGGCGCCGACGTAGCCGGCGTTCTCCAGCGCCGTCCACGCTTCTTCCAGGAACAGGCGTTGCTGGGGGTCGGTGTAGGCGGCCTCGCGGCCGGACATCTTGAAGAAGCGGGCGTCGAACTCGTCGATGCCGTCGAGGAAGCTGCCTTCCCGGCAGGCGACGTCCGTCCACTCGGGACCGGAGACGTCCCAGCGTTCGATCGGGCCGACCAGGTCGTCGCCGTCGGCGAGGTGCCGCCAGAGCGCGTCGAGGTCGGGTGACCGCGCGAACCGGCCGCTGATGCCGACGATGGCGATCGGGTCGTTCTCTTGTGCTTCCGGTTCCGGTTCCGGTTCCGGGCCGGACAGGGTGGGCCGGTGGCTTTCGGCGATGTGCGCGGCGAGCAGCTCGACGCTGCGGTGGTCGAAGATCACCGTGGTGAGCAGGTCGAGGCCGAGGGACTCGTTGAGCTGCTGGACGAACCCCGCGCCGACGATCGAGTCGAGGCCGTAGTCGGCGAACGCCCGGGCCGGGTCGATCGCGGTCTCGGCCATCCGCAGCGCGTCGGCGAGCTTCTCGAGGACCACGGTGGCGATCGACGTGCTTTCCCGCACCGGCGCCGGTTCTTCCGTCGGCGCGGGCGCCTCGACCACGCGCGGCCCGCGGGCGACGCCGTCGCTGTGGGCGACGACGAGCTGCTGCCCGAGCGGCTCGGCGTCGGCTGCCGGGTTCGCGACGCCGGTGAAGCCCTCCTGCGTCAGCACCGCGTCCCAGCCGGCCGGGGACAGCGCCGGGCTGCCGGGGACGCGCAGTTCGGCGTCGGTGTGCGTCCACCAGCCGTCGAGCAGGCCGAACGTCAGGTGGTTGACGAGGTAGAACCCGCTGATCTCGTTGAGCGCCAGCAGGCCGTTGCCGCGCAGCAGGGCCTTGACGCTGCGCAGCGTCGCGCGGACGTCGGCGGTGGTGTGCAGGACGTTGGCCGCGATGACGACGTCGAACGCGCCGGTGTCGAGGCCCTGCCCGTGCGGCGGCTCGGCGACGTCGAAGACCTGGTAGGTCAGGAAGTCGTGGTCGAAGGCGTCCTCGGCGCGGTGCAGGAAGGCACGCGAGACATCGGTGAAGCAGTACTCGGCGAGCGGCAGCCCGGCGCGGGTGAGCCGGTCGAGGACCACGCGGGTGGTCCCGCCGGTGCCGGCGCCGACCTCGAGCACGCGCAGCCGCGCACCGGGCTCGGCGGCGAGGCGCGCCCGCAGGAAGCCGGCGACGTGTTCGGCCAGGACGGCGTTGAAGTGATCGGCGACCCGGTTGTCCCGGTAGACGCCCTCGACCAGCGCGAAGGAGCCGTTCGGGAAGAGGACGTCGGTGGCGAGGACGTCGCCGCGCAGCACGGCGGGCAGGGCGGGCACGGTCCGGCCGAGCAGGTCGAGGGGCGTGCGCAGGTCGGGGTTGGCCGCGGCCCAGCGTTCCGCGTCGCGCCGCCACCCGGCGCGGCAGGTCTCGGCGTCCGGTCCCGGGATCCACTGTCCGGAGTCGTCGACCAGGCCGTGGTCGGTGAGCACCCGCAGCATCGGCGGCAGCCAGCCGGCGAACCGCTCGTCGGCGCCGGTGAGGGCGGCTTCCCGCAGCTCGGCGGCGACCCAGCGGGCCAGGGCGGCGTCGATCTCGGCGGGCACCGGACCGGCCTGGTAGGTGGCGAGCGCGTCGGGCAGCTCCGGCGCGGCGGGTTCGGCCGGGGTGGCCACCGCGTGCGGCTCGATCACCGCGGTCTCCCCGGTGAGCACACCTTCGACCGGCAGGGGCCGGCCGAGCCGCAGGAACCCGATCTGGTCGAGCGGCCCGGCGAGCAGCCCTTCGACGGCGGCCATCGCGGTCGCGGGCTCGATCGGCGCGAGACCGAGGGCGGCCATGCCGTCGAGGAGGTCGTCGGTGACGTTGCCCCAGTAACCCCAGTTGACGGTCTTCACGCGGCAGCCGAGGGCGTCGCGCAGGCCGTCGGCCGCCGCGTCCACGTAGGCGCAGGCCGCGGCGTAGTGCGCCTGCTCGGCGTTGCGGATGAAGCTGACCAGCGACGACACCAGCAGCACGAAGTCGAGGTCGTCCCCGGCGAAGACGTCGGCGAAGTGCACGCACGGGTCCACTTTGGACTTGAGCGTCGCTTCGAGAGCCGGCTCGCTCAGCTGCGCCAGCGGGGTGTGGCTGAACGTCATGGCCAGGTGGACGACGCCGTCGATCCGGCCGTGGCGACGGAGGACTTCGGCACGGACGTCGCGCAGCTCGGCCGGATCGGCGACGTCGGCCCGCAGGTACTCCGCGTTGCTCCCCTGGCGCCGAGCGCGGATCCCGTCGTCCTCGGGACGACGGCCGACCCAGACGAGCCGGGCGTCGTAGGTGCGGGCCAGGTATTCGCTGAGCACGACGCCGAGGTCCCCGGCGCCACCGGTGAGGACGTACACCCCGCCGCGGCGGAACGCGGCGGTCGTGGCGGCCTGCTCGACCGGCACCAGCCGACGACGCAGCCACTGGCCGCCGGTGCGCCGGAAGGGATGGGCGCGGCGGTCGGCGGGCAGCCCGAACACCTCCGCCGCCGGGAACGGCTCGTCCGCCGCGAGGTCGACGGCCCTGACGCGCCACCGCGGCTGCTCCTTGGCGAGCCCGCCGACGAGCCCGTGCAGCCCGGCCTGGGCGGGGTCCCGGGTGAACGCGTCGTGGGTGACGAGGGTCAGCTCGAAGTCGCGGTCGCCGTGGGTCGCTTGCAGCTGATTGAGGACGCGGAACAGCTGCCGGGTCGCGCGGCGGTGTTCTTCGATGCGCTCGGCCGCGGTACCTCCGGCACGGCTCGGCACCTTCACGACGACCCGGTCGATCCCGCCGTCGTCCTCGGTGGACACTGCGGTCCCGGACGCCCGGATCGCCTCGGCGTCGGCGGCGGACAGCCCGATCGCGAGCACGGCGCCCCCGGCGGAGACATCGGCGGGCCGGTGCGGCTCCCAGACCGGGCAGACGGTGAGGTCCCCGGCGGGAAGGTCACCACCCGCGGCGGAAACAGCGGCGGGCGATGCCGGAACGGCAGGCGCGGCGGCAGCCTTGCGCACCACAGGAACCGATGCCCCGGCAGGTACAGCCCGCCTCGCTTGCGCCGCGACCGGCCCCGCCGCTGCGAAGGGCGAAGCAACCTCCGCCTGGGTCGCAGAACCTGCCGGCCCAGCCTGCGCAGCAACCGTCGCCGACCCAGTGCGCCCGGTCCGCACCGCAGGCGCGGCCCCGGTGCGCTTCCCGTTCCCCGGCAGCACATCCGTGTACCAGTACCGCTCCCGGGCGAACGGGTACGTCGGCAACCCGACCCGGCGCGGGCGCGGACCGCCGGTGTGCAGGCGGGACCAGTCCACGTCCACGCCGCCCACCCAGGCCTCGACGAGCGGGGCCAGCTTGCCGCGCGCGCCCCAGCGGACCAGGGTTTCCTGGAAGTCGTCGTCCTCGGCCAGCGCCGCCAGCGTGCCCGACAATCCCGTGCCCGCGAACGTGTCCCGGGGCAGTTCCACGCCGCGGACGTAAGCGTCCAAAGCGGACACCAGCGCCTCGACCGAATCCGTCACCGTGGCGAAGCGGGCCGGCATCGGCTCGCGGCCGACCTGGAGGGTGTAGGCGATGTCGGCCAGGTCGGCGTCGGTCTGTGAAGCCAGGTCGTCGCGCAGGCGGGCCGCGGACTCGCGCAGCCGGTCCTCGTCCAGCGCCGACAGCACCACGGCCTGCGCCGCGGCCGGTTCTTGCGCGCGTTCGGGCACGATGTACTCCTCCACGAGCAGGTGGGCGTTGGCGCCGCCGGCGCCGAACGCCGAGACCACCCCGGCGCGCGGCACACCGCCGTCGCGGGGCCACGGCGCGGCGTCGCGCTGCAGCACGAACGGCGTGGCGCCGAAGTCGATCTCCGGGTTGACCTGCCCGGCGTGCAGCGACGGCGCGAACGTGCCGTGCCGCATCTGCAGCAGCACCTTGCTCAGCCCGGCGATCCCGGCCGCCGCTTCCAGGTGGCCGATGTTCGACTTGACCGAGCCGAGCGCGCAGAACTCTCGGGCGTCGGTGAACTCGCCGAACGCCGAGGTCAGGCCGGCGATCTCGATCGGGTCGCCGAGCGGGGTGCCGGTGCCGTGCGCCTCGACGTAGCCGATGCGCCGCGGGTCCACCCCGGACTTGCGGTAGACCTGCCGGATCACCGCGCCCTGCGCCCGCGGGTTCGGCACGGTGAAGCCGTGGGTGTGGCCGCCGTGGTTGACGGCGCTGCCCCGGATGACACCGAGGATGCGGTCGCCGTCGGCCTCCGCGTCGGCGAGCGGGCGCAGCAGCACGGTGCCGACGCCTTCGCCGGGCACGTAGCCGTCGCCGCCCTCGCCGAAGCTGCGGCACCGGCCGTCGCTCGACGCGAACTGGGTCTGCCCGATCATCAGGTACTTGCTCGGGTGCAGCGACAGGTTGACGCCGCCGGCCAGCGCGACGCCGCATTCGCCGCGCCGCAGCGCGGCACAGGCGAGGTGGATCGCGGACAGCGCGGAGGCGCACATGGTGTCGACAGCGATGCTCGGGCCACTCGCGTCGAAGAAGTACGAGACGCGGTTCGCGATCGACGAGAGACTCCCCGGCACCACGATCGGTTCCCCGCGCACCGCTTGTTCGGCGCCGAAGAGCTGGTACTCGGTGTACATCGCGCCGGCGAACACCCCGACGTCACCCGCGTCTTCGCCGACGCGCGCCCGAGCGGCGGCCCGCAGGGAATCCCGCGTGTGGCCGGCGTCCTGCAGCGTCTCGTAGGCGGACTCCAGGAACAGCCGTTCCTGGGGGTCCATTGTGGACGCGGCGCCGGGCGAGATGCCGAAGAACAGCGGATCGAACTCGTCGACGCCGTCGAGGAAGCCGCCCCACTTGGCGTAGGTCTTGCCGGGGGCGCCGCGGCGCGGGTCGTAGTAGCGGTCGTGGTCCCAGCGGTCGCCGGGGATCTCGGTGACGGAGTCGGTGCCGGCCAGGAGGTTGGCCCAGAACTCGCTCAGGTCCCGCGCGCCCGGATAGCGCCCGGCCATGCCGATGATGGCGATGGGCGGTTCTTCGTCCGGCCGGGCCGCGGGCACGGGTTCGGCGACCGGGGCCGGTGCCGATTCCACGACCTGCGTCGAGGCGACTTCCGGCCCCTCGGACTCCTGCGCCGCGGCGAAGCCGACCAGGGCGGCGAGCGCGTCCGGCTGGGTCTCGGCGAAGTGCCGCGCCAGCCCGTCGATCGTGCGGACCTCGAAGAACAGCGTGCTGCCGACGTTGTCGAGGTCCTTGCGCACCGCCTCGGTCAGCTGGACCACCAGGATCGAGTCGATGCCGTACCGGTCGAACGTCACGTCGGCGCGCACCGAGGCGACCGGCAGCTGGAGCACGTCCGCGACGAGCGCGCGGAAGTGGTCACGCGCCCGCTCCAGCAGTTCGGTCTCCCGGTCCGGGCTCGCCGTGGCAGGAGCGGGAGCGGGAGCAGGTGTGACGGCGACCGGGACGGGTTCGTCGGCGACCGGCGAGAAGGCGGGCCCACCAACCGGGACCGGCTGCCGCACCACACCATCGCTCTCGGCCACGAACACCTGCTGCCCGAGATCGTCCGCGCCCTCCGCGGCGATGAACGCCGGATGGAAGCCCGTCTCCTCCAGGGCGCGCAACCAGTCGCGCGGGGTCAGGCCGGGCGAGCCGGAGATGCGCAGCGCCGGGTCGTTGTAACGCCACCAGCCGTCCAGCAAGCCGAACGTGAGGTGGCTGAAGAACACGTTGTCGCTCAGTTCGTTGAGCAGCAGGACGCCGTTCGCGCGCAGGGCCGCCTTCGTGTTCGTCAGCGTGGCGCGGATGTTGCGCGTCGCGTGCAGCACGTTCGTCGCGACCGCGACGTCGAAGCCGCCGAACCCCTCTTCCAGGGGCTTCTCGATGTCGACGATCCGCGGGTCGAGATAAGGCGCGATCGACCCGTACGCCCGGCGCGCGTGCAGCAGGAACGCCTTGGAAAGGTCGGTGTAGCAATAGGTTTCGATGTTGTCCCGCCACGGCGCCAGCCGCCGGAACAGGACCGCGCTCGTGCCGCCCGTGCCCGCGCCGATCTCCAGGATCCGCAGCCGCGCCGCGGGATCCGCCGCCACCCGGGCGCGGACGTGCTCGACCAGCGTGTCCGCGAGGACGTCGTTGAAGTAGTCCGCCACCGGGTTGTTCCGGTAGACGGCCTCGACCAGTTCGAGGGAGGACTTCGGGAACATGACGTCGGTCGCGGGACGGCGGCCGGTCAGGATGTCGGGCAGCGCGCGCACGGTCGTGTCGACCAGCACCGCCTGGGGACGCTTGCCCTCGCTCGCCAGCCACGGCGCCCGGTCGGCGTCCCAGCGGCGCCACGCCTCGGCGAGATCGACCGGGGCCGGGGAGGCGGCCTCGTAGCGGCCCTCGGCCGAGCGCAGCAGGCCGGTGCGGACGAAGACGTCCAGGGTGTGCGACAGCCAGCGCGAGTACCGCGGCTCGATCCCGCCGGCCGCGAGCAGCTCGGCGGCCGTGCCCGGACGGCCGAACAGGCCCAGGTCACGCAGCAGCGCCCAGGTGATCCGGACGAGCGCGGCCTCCATGGACCGCCCGTGGCCGTCGGCGGCGACGCGCACGCGCTCGATGTCCGCGCTCCGGTCGGGCCGCGCCGCGAGCAGATCGGCGACCGGCGAGGCGGAACCACCCGGCAACGCCGTGAGCGCGCTGTCCTCGTAGAACGCGGCGATGCTGCGGGCGTCGGCCGCCTTCAGCAGCGCCAGCCGGTCGAACGGCGACGTCAGCAGGCGGTCGAACGCGGCCATGCCCTCCGCCGGTTCGATCGAGCCGAGGCCGAGGCGCGCCATCCGCTGCCGGTAGCCGTCTTCGGCGACGATGCCGACGCCGCCCCAGTAACCCCAGTTCATCACCTTCACCGGGCAGCCGAGCCGCTCGGTGAGCTGGTCGGCGTAGGCGTCGGCGAAGGCGCAGCCCGCCGCGTAGTTGGCCTGACCGGGCGCGGTGAAGAACGCCTGCATCGACGAGAAGAACGCGACGAACTCCAGGGGCTGGTCCGCGAAGACCGCGGCCAGGTTGACGGCGATGTCCGCCTTGGCCGCGTAGGTCGTGCGGAAGCGCTCCTCGTCCATCCGCGCGACGCTCTGGTCGCCCAGCACGATCGCGGTGTGCAGCACGCCGTGCACCGGCCCGTGCCGCTCGACGATCTGCGCGCACGCCCGGCGCAGATCGTCCACATCGGACGCGTCGGCGCGGACGTAGTCCGGCTTCGGCCCGAACGCGGCGAGCCGCTCCTGGTTCGCGGCGATCTCCGCGTCGAGCGGACGGCGGCCGACCCAGACGACCTGGGTGCCGTGGCGGCGCAGCAGGTGCTCGGTCCACACGGTGCCGATGCCGCCCGCACCACCGATGGCGACGACAACGCCACCGGGCGCCGGCGGTGTGTCGTACGGCGTGTCGGCGACTTCCAGCAGCCGCGGCCGGAACCACTCGCCGTGCCGCCGGGCGACGACGACGCCGTGCGGGCCGGCGGGCGGGTTCGCCACCGCGTCCCACGGCACCGGCTCGCCCGCGGCGACGTCGACGATCCGCACCTGCCAGTGCGGGTACTCCTTCGCGACGGAGCCGAGCAGGCCGTGCACGCCGGCGTGCGTGGCGTCGAGGGTCCGGTCGCCCGGCACCCGGCACGCCTGCCGGGTGACCGCGGTGAAGCCGATCTCGCGGCCGTCCGCACCGCCGTCGAGGAGGGCCTTGACCAGCCGGAACACGCTCAGGACGCCGTCGCCGGACGGCAGCCAGAAGACGTGGTCGACGTCGGCGGGGAGGTCTCCGTCGAGCAGGGTCGCGCCGGGGAACGCGGCCAGGAACGTCTCGCGGTCGGCCGCGCCGCCCCCGGCGAGGACCAGGCGGGAGCCGACTGCGGGCTCTCCGGCACCGGAGACCGCGTCCCACACCGGGGCGAGCAGCGCCGTGCGCAGCGACGACGTCTCGGCGACGCGGCGGAAGGCGAGCCCACGCAGGCGGACCGCGACTCTGCCGGCGTCGTCGCAGACGTCGATGTCCACTGTGGTCACTTCGGCGCCGTCGGTGGCGCGCCGGACGTGGGCCCACATCGTCTCGGCGGTGGGTGTGAGGATGTCGACGGCGTCGACCGCGAACGGCAGCGCGGGCCGGCCGTCGCGCTCGGCCAGCGCACCGGTCGGGTCGCCGAACAGGCCGACGACCGCTTGGACCGCGCTGTCGAGCAACGCCGGGTGCACGGCCAGGTCGGCGCCACGGGCGGCGGCGGGCACGACGAGCTTGGCCAGCACTTCGCCGTCGCCGACGGCGAGCCCGTCGAGGGCCCGCAACCGGGCGCCGTGGCGGATGCCGACGGCGTCGAGCGCGGCGCGGCACTGCTCCGCGGTGAGCGACCGGGCGGTGCACCGCGCGCGAACGGCGTCGAGCGGTACGGTGCCGGCGGGTTCCGGCTCGGTGTAGCGGCCCTGGGCGTGGACGTCGGTGGCGTCACGCCGGATGCGGAAGGTGTCACCGGCACGCTCGACGGTGAGATCGGCGCCGGCGACGTCCACGGGGAAGGGTGCGCTCCAGACGAGATCGCGCAGACCGGCCGGGGTGAACGCGGCGCCCGGCGTCACGGCGCGCCGCGCGAACTCCAGGGAGAGGACAGCGGGGAGAACGGCTTGGCCGTTGACGTGGTGGTCGGCGAGGAAGAACTCCTCCCCGGTGAGCCGGACCCGGTACGCCGAGGGCACGAGGTCCGCCGGGGGTCGTGGCCGAGCCTCGGACGGCACGGCTGCAGGCCAGTAGCTCTGGCGCTCGTAGGGGTACGTCGGTGCCGGGACCACGTGACGCGCGGCTACCGGGAAGGCCTCGGTGACCTGGGCGATCGCACCGCGGACGAACGCCGTGGCCAGGTCGCGGGGCGTCGACGGGCTCACCGCGTCCGGCCGGGCGTCGGCGGGCACCTCGCCCGTGAGCGCGTCGGTGGCCGTCCCGGCCAGCCAGGCGCGCAGGCGGTCCGCGAGCGCCGCGGTGCCGTCGGCGACCACCGCGAGCCGGTGCGGCAGGGCGGCGCGGCCGGCGGCGAGGCTGTACGCCAGTTCCGCCGCGGCGACGCCCGGCTCGCGGTCCAGGTGTGCGACCAGCCGCTCGGCCACCGTCCGGAGGGCCTCCGGCGACCGTGCGGACAGCAGGAAGGCCTGCTCCCCCGGCACGTCGGCAACCGGCGTGCGCGGGTACTCCTCCAGCACGACGTGGGCGTTGGTGCCGCTCGCGCCGAAGGAGCTGACGGCCGCGCGTCGCGGTCCGTGTGCGGGCGCGGGCGCGGGCCACGACGTCGTAGCGGTCGGGACCGTGAAAGCGCTGCCCGCCAAGGGGGTCCGCGTGTTGGCGGCGTCGAAGTGCAGTGACGCCGGGATCGTGCGGTGGCGCAGGGAAAGGACCGTCTTCACCACCCCCGCGACGCCCGCGGCGAACTGGGTGTGCCCGATGTTCGTCTTGATCGAGCCGAGCGCGATGCTGCCCGGACGCGCGTCGGCGAACACGCGGGACAGCGCGCGGAACTCGATCGGGTCGCCCAGCTGGGTGCCGGTGCCGTGCGCCTCGACGAGCTGGACGCCGTCGAGGCCCGCGTGGACCTCGCGCAGCAGCCGTTCCTGGGACGCCGCGCTCGGGGCGGTGATGCCGTTGGTCGTGCCGTCCTGGTTGACGCCCGACGCGCGGACGAGCGCGTGGATGTGGTCGCCGTCGCGCTCGGCGTCGGCCAGCCGCTTGAGCACCAGCGCGCCCGCGCCTTCACCCGGGACGAACCCGTCGGCACCGGCGTCGAAGCTGCGGCAGCGGCCCGACGGTGACAGCATGCCGGCGCGCGTCGCGGAGGCGTACAGCCGCGGCGTCGTCTGCACGAACACGCCGCCGGCGATGGCGACGTCGGCCGTGCCCGCCTTCAGGTCGCGGCAGGCCAGGTCCAGCGCGACGAGCGAGCTGGAGCACGACGTGTCGACGGTGAGCGCCGGGCCGGTGAAGTCGAGCAGGTACGCGATCCGCGACGCGACGACCGAGCCCATCGTGCCCCACAGCGCCTGCGCCGGGGCGGTCTGATCGAGGTGCTCGCCGTAGTCCCCGGCGTAACACCCGACGTACACGCCGGTGCGGCCGCCGAGCCGGCGCTCCCCCGTGTAACCGGCGTCTTCCAGGGCGTTCCAGCACTGTTCGAGGAAGATCCGCTGCTGCGGGTCCATCGCCGTCGCCTCGACGCCGGAGATGCCGAAGAACGCCGGGTCGAAGCGGTCGATGTCGCGCAGGAAGCTGCCGGTGCGGCAGGTGACGTCGTCGGCGAGCGGCCAGCGCGTGACGGGCTCGACGAGGTCGGTGCCCGCGGTGAGGTGGTCCCACAGCGCCTCGGGGGTTTCCGCGTCGCCGTAGCGCGCGGCGAGGCCGACGATGGCGATCGCGTCGTCGTCCCGCGCCGCCGCCGCGGCGGGTTTCGCGACGGGGCGGGCACCGGCGAGGAACGCGCCGAGGCGGTCGGCCGTGCCGTGGTCGAAGAGGTCCGTGGTGTCGAGGTCGGTGCCGAGGGTCTCGTTGAGCCGGTGCACGAGGCTGACGCCGAGGATCGAGTCGAGGCCGTAGTCGGCGAACGGCCGGTGCCGCTCGATGTCGGCTGCCGGCATCTGCAGGATGTCGGCGAGTTCGGCCAGCAGGACGCTCTCGGCGTCGACGTGCTCCTCGCGCGGGGTCGCCACCACCTCGGCGGGCTCGAACCAGAACTCCGGCCCGGCGAACGGGTAACCGGGCAGGTGCACCAGAGCCGCGGCACTGTCCATTTCGGACCAGTCGAGGGGGGTGCCCTTGGTCCAGAACGCGGCCAGCTCGCCCCAGGCGCCGTCGGCGACCCACTGCTCGACCAGCGCGCGCACCTCGGGCTTGCCGGCCAGCGCGGCCAGGGTTTCCTTGCTCGCCCGGACTTTCCCGCGCCACCACGGGCCGTCCGCGAGCTCGGACAGGTACGCGCCCAGTTGCTCGCGCCACTCGGCCGCGTTTCGGGCCACGAAGCAGAGACGCTCGTCCATGGCCTCGCGGCCGTGCTGCAGTGTCGCCGCGATGGCGGCGAGGTCCGGCGTCTCCTGCGCGTCGAGCCAGGCGGCCAGGTCGGCGGCGCGGGCGCGCAGGTCGGCGTCGGTCCGCGCGGACAGCGGGAGCAGCACCGGGTTGCGCAACGGCGTCGGCGTCGCGGCGCGCGGGTACTCGGCGACGAGCACGTGCGCGTTCGCGCCACCCGCGCCGAACGACGAGATCCCGGCGACCCGGCGGCCGGTGGAGGGCCAGGCGCCGCCCTCGCGGGCCAGCGTGAACGGCGTCGCGGCGAAGTCGATGTCCGGGTTGGTCCGCTCGGCGTGCAGGGTGGGCGCCAGCTCGCCGTGTTCCAGCTGCAGCACCACCTTGGTCAGCCCGGCGATGCCGGCCGCCGCCTCCAGGTGGCCGATGTTGGACTTGACCGAGCCGAGGGCGCAGTCCGCCGGGGTGTCCGCGAACGCCTCGGTCAGGCCGTCGACCTCGACGGGGTCACCGAGGCGGGTGCCGGTGCCGTGGGCCTCGATGTAGCCGACGTCGGCCGGCGTCAGCCCGGCGTTGTCGAGGGCTTCACGGACGACGGCGGCCTGGGCGCGCGGGTTGGGGACGGTGTAGCCGTTGGTGCGGCCGCCGTGGTTGACGGCCGAGCCGACGATGACGGCGTGGATCGGGTCGCCGTCGGCTTCGGCCGCGGCGAGGGGTTTGAGCAGCACCGCGCCGACGCCTTCGCCGGGGACGAAGCCCTCACCGCCGTCGCCGAAGCTGCGGCAGCGGCCGTCGGCGGCGAGCATCCGCGCCCGGGACAGCTCGACGTAGGTCGACGGGTGCAGGTACAGGTTCACGCCGCCGGCGATGGCGAGCTCGCACGCGCCGTGGCGCAGCTGCTCGCAGGCCTGGTGGATCGCGGTCAGCGAGGCCGAGCACATCGTGTCGACGGGCAGGCTCGGGCCGCGCAGGTCCAGCAGGTAGGAAACGCGGTTGGCGAGCGAGGCGAACGACGTCCGCGGCGCGCGGCGGGGCCCGCTCACGGCGGGCGGGTCGTTGCGGTCGAAGCCGGTCTTGGTGACGCCGGCGAAGACCCCGACGCGGCCCTGGTGCCGGCCGGCGAGCCGCTCCCGGGTGTAGCCGGCGTCCTCGAGCGCGGACCAGACGGTCTCGAGGAAGAGCCGTTCCTGCGGATCGATGTCGGCGGCGTCGCGCGGGGCGATGCCGAAGAAGGCCGCGTCGAAGCGGGCGAAGCCGTCGAGGAAGCCGCCCCACTTGCTGTAGCTGGCGCCCTCTTCGACGGCGCGTTGCCGGTCGGGCTCGAAGAAGCCGTCGAGGGGCCAGCGGTCGATCTCGCGGACGCTGTCGCGGCCGGTGCGGAGGTTCTGCCAGAAGGCGTCGAGGGTGGGCGCGTCGGGGTAGCGGCCGCTGATCCCGATGATGGCGATGGGTTCGCCCGCCGCCTCCGGTCGTGAGTGGTAAGTAGGGTTAGAACCCGACTTACCACTCACGACAAGCCGCGGCAGAGCGCCCGTCTCGCTCGCCGGGGCGGCTGGCACGGGGGCGTCGTCGAGCCAGCGGGTGCAGCCCTCCGGGTAGCGCTCCGCCAGGTGGCCGGCCAGGGCCGCGAGGGTCGGGTACTGGTACAGCAGCGTCTTCGGCAGCGCGCCGAACCACTCGGTGAAGCGGCGGTTCAACCGGGTCACCGTGAGGGAGTCGATGCCGTAGCCGTCCAGCGGCGCTTCGGCGTCCAGGCGAGCTGCGTCGAGGCGCATCGTCTCGGCGATCAGGTCCTTCAGCCGCGTGAGGACGCGGGCTCGGAGGTCGTCCTGGCCGGTCATGTGGTTCCCTTCCCCGGTGATCACGACGTGGGCGGCACCGAGCGCGAGCGCTCCGTGCAGCGCGGTGAGCGCGGCCCCGGTCTCCAGCGGCGGGCCGAAACGCTCGGCCAGCTCGGGCAGTTCCTCTTCCGGCACGCGCATCCCGCCGTCGCGCCACAGCGGCCAGCCCAGCGACACGCCGACGCCGGGCCCGGCACGCCGCGCCAGGTAGGCGTCGAGGAAGCCGTTGGCCGCCGCGTAGCCGGCCTGGCCGGCGTTGCCGAGCGTCCCGGCCGCCGCGGAGAACGCCGCGAAGAAGTCCAGCGGCAGGTCGCGGGTCGCCTCGTCCAGGGCGACCAGGCCCGCGACCTTCGGCGCCAGCACCGCCTGGAAGTCCTGGTAGGAGCCCTGGATCAGGTAGCCGTCACGCAGGACGCCCGCCGCGTGCACGACGCCGTCGAGCCGCCCGTACGTCCGCACGACGTCCTCGACGACCGCGCGCACCGCGGCCGCGTCCGTGACGTCCACGCTGCGGTACTCCCCCGGCCCGGCCGGCGACCGTCCACATCGGACCAGGACGGCGTCCGGCGGGAGGTCCGCGGCGAGCAGCCGGCCGATTCCGCCCGCGCCGCCGGTCATCAGGTAGACCCCGCCGGGCTTCCAGGCGCGGCCGGCACCCGGCGCGACGGACTCCCAGTCCGCGACGAAGCGCCCTTCGGAGGTGACCCGCACGTGCTCCCCCGGACCGGCCAAGGCGCTCAGGTCCGGCGGCTCGTCCGTGAACTCGACCAGCTGCACGCGCAGCGCCGGATCCTCCTGGACGGCGGTGCGCAGCAAGCCGATCAGGCCCGGGAACACCGAACCCGCACGGCAGGCGACCTGGACGACGCACGGTCGTCCGTCCCCTGTGGACAGCAGCCGTTTCAGCTCACCGAACAGCCGGATCGCCGCTCGCTCGTAGGCGACGGCCGGGCTGTCGCCGTCGCTTTCCACGGCGGCGATCGACACACCCGGAAGCCGAACGGGCAGGTCGCACGTCATGACGAGCCGTCGTGCGCCGGCGGGCAGCGCGGTCGGGCCGGCCGGTTCGCGGCGCCAGGTGGGCACGCGCAGGGTCATGAGGTCGCTCCCTTCACGAGACGCGGGGCATCGAGCACATCGGGGCTCTCCTGGTCGGCCAGCACGGCTTCCAGCAACGCGGCGCGCGCGTCGACGTCGAAAGCGGCGCGCGGTCCGGGCTGTTCCGGCGCACCGGGCACCCAGTAGCGCTCACGCGCGAACGGGTAGGTGGGCAGCCGCAGGATCCGCCGTCCGGCCGGGTGCAGGTCCTCCCAGACGACCGTCCGGCCTTCGCACCACAACGCGGTGACGCGGTCGAGGCCGGCTCCCGTGACCTCCGGGTCCGGCGTGCGGTCGCGGCGCACCGCGGCCCCGCGGGCCCGGCGCAGGCTGCCGGTGTGCGGCCCGGGCCGTCCGGCGAGGAAGGCGTCGAGCCCGGCGACGACGTCTTCGGCGCTCGAGGCGGCGAAGCCCAGCCGGTGTTCCATCTCCTCCCGGCCCACCTGCAGCGTGAAGGCCAGGTCCGCCAGGGAAGGCTCGTGGCCGGCGACGAAGTCGCGCAACGCGATCACGCGCTCCCGCAACCGGTCGGCGTCCCGGGCGGACACCACGATCGCCTGCGGACCGGCAGCCGGAGCCGGCTCGGGACGCGCCGGCGGGGCTTCCACGACGACGTGCGCGTTGACGCCGCCGAAGCCGAAGCTGCTCACCCCGGCGCGCAACGGCAGTTCCCGCCCGGCGGCGTCGGTGACGGGCTCCCAGCGGCGCAGCTCGCGCACCACCTCGAAACCGTCGAGCGCGAGGTGCGGGTTCAGCTCGGCGCAGTGCAGCACCGGCAGCAGTTCGCGGTGCCGCAGCTGCTGCAGCACCTTCAGCAGGCCCGCCAGGCCGGCCGCCGCCTCCGCGTGGCCCATGTTCGCCTTCACCGAGCCCAGCGCGCGGGTCCGGCCGGGCGACGCACCGAGGTTCCGGTAGGCCCGGGCGAGCGCGTCGACCTCGACGGGGTCGCCCAGCGCGGTGCCGGTGCCGTGCGCTTCGACGTAGCCGACGCTGTCCGGGTCGACGCCTCGCATGGCCGCCTGGACGACGTCGGCCTGCGCGGCGGCGTTCGGCGCGGTGAGCGACGCGGCGTGACCGCCGTGGTTCTCCGCGCTGCCGAGGATCACGCCGTGGACGACGTCGCCGTCGCGGAGCGCGGCGGACAGCGGCTTCAGCAACACCGCCGCGGCGCCTTCGGAACGGACGTAGCCGTCGGCATCGGCCGAGAAGGACTTGCAGCGGCCGTCGGGGCTGAGCATCCCGGCGGTCTGCGTGGCGGCGAACGTGTCCACGCTCAGCAGGAGGTTCACGCCACCCGCGATGGCCATCTCGCAGCGCCCGGACCGCAGGTTCTCCACCGCGCGGTGCACGGCGACGAGCGAGCTGGAGCAGGCGGTGTCGATCGGCTCGCTCGGGCCGTGGACGTCGAGCAGGAACGAGACGCGGTTGGCGAGCACGGCGTGCGAGTTGCCGGTGGCGGTGTAGCCCTCGGGCGCGACGCCGCCGGCGTTGAGCAGGTGGTGGTAGTCGTGGCCGGAGACGCCGAGGAAGACGCCGGTGCTGCCGGGGAGCCGGACCGGCGGGTAGCCGCCGTCTTCGAGAGCGGTCCAGACGGTCTCCAAGGCCAGCCGCTGCTGCGGGTCCATCAGCTCGGCTTCCAGCCGCGAGACGGCGAAGAAGTCCGCGTCGAACCGGTCGACGCCGTCGAGGAGGCCGGCGAACTTCGGGAAGTCCGCGGCCGCGACGACCTCGGCGTAGCGGTTGTCGAAGCGGTCACCCGGGTAGCGCGAGACCAGGTCGGTGCCGGCTCGCAGCCGGTCCCAGAAGGTGTCGGGGTCGTCGGCGCCGGGGAAGCGGCCGGCGATGCCGATGATCGCGACGGCATCGGCGGGCGCGGCTGCGGGCGGCGAACCGGGTGCGGCGGGGGCGGCCGGCTGGGCAGGCGCGGCCGGGGCGGGCGCGGTGGCGGGTGCCGCGATCTCCGCGGGAACGGGCGCGGCGAGCGGCAAAATCGCGGGCGCCGTTGTCGTGGCGGGGGCGGCGGCCGTGAACTCCGCCGGTTCCCCGACCTGCTCGGCCAGCGCCTCGACAAGGCCGCGGATGTTGGGGAACTCGAAGAACACCGACGGGCGCAGGTCGATCCCGAGCCGGCCGCCCAGCTCCGTGGCCAGCGCGGCGAGCGTGATCGACTCGAAGCCGAAGGCCGGGAAGTGCGTGTCGAGGTCGATCTCGGCCGGGTCCGCCTTGAGCAGCTCGGCGACGGTGTCCCGGACCGTGCCGGTCAGGCCCGGCTGCCCGGCGGCCGGGGCGTCGTCCGGGCCGGTGCCGAAGTCGGCGCCGGTGAGGCGGCCCAGCCCGCGGCCGGTCTCGTCGAGCAGGCGGACGTCGAAGACGGCGTCCCCGGTGCGCTCCAGCAGCACCGCGCGGGTGCGGTCGAGGTCCCGGCCGGTCAGCGAGCCGAGGCGCCGGATGGTGACGTCGGCGTCGGCGGACAGGTGCTGCACACCCTGGACGAGCCCGGCGAACACCCAGGCCGGGATCCGGACCCGCCGCTTCCCCGGGTCCTGGCAGGTCTCGGGCGCCGCGACCCGGACAAGGAGCTTGCCGTCGATCTCGGCGACGCCCTCGACCGCCTTCGCGTACGGCCGAGGGTCGACGCCGAGTTCGGCGAGCCGCGCGTAGAAGCCGTCCTGGTCGAGCGAAAGTGGCGCGGTCACCGCGGATTCGTCGACCTCGGCAGCGGGGACGAGGTCGGCGCTGAACACCAACACGCCCGCCGAAGTACGGAGTTCCGCGCGGTGTCCGGCGCCCAGCCGCCAGTCGAGCCGCTCCTCGGCCGACGGCGCGGGCACTTCGCCCCAGCGGGCGTCCCGGATCGCCCACTCGCCGTCGAGGCCGGCCACCTCGGCGAAGGCGAGCACGCCGTCCAGCAGCGCGACGGTGGCGTAGCGGCGGTCGCGCCGGACCGAGTAGGTGTAGTCGAGGAGTTCGTCGCCGCGCAGCGCCAGCCGGTAGCGGATGCCGGACAGATCGGACCGGTTCACCCCGACCCACGGGTGCTCCCGCCGCGCGAAGGCGAGAGGGTTCAGCACGCTCGGCGCGTCGTCGAAGGCCGGGTACCAGCAGCGCACCTTGTCGAACGGGTACCCGGGCAGCGACAGCTTGGCCGGGCGCGCGGGCCAGAGGACGTCCCAGTCGACGTCCGCCCCGGCGGCCCAGGCCGCGGCGAGCACCGGCAGGTCGGCGTCGGCGAGGGCGCGCGTCACGACGTCCGGGTCCGGGGTCTCGGACACGGCCATCGTGCTGGGGGTGAACCAGAGGCCGGCGGGCACGGTGCCGGTCCAGTCCACTTCGGACAGTTCGGCGAGCCGGGTCTCCGCGTCCTCGGCGACGAACGCGAGGCGGCACGGCAGCTCGTTCTTGCCCGTCTGCAAGGTGAACGCGAGCGCGTCCAGGCCGGGGCGCTCGGCGCGGACGTAGGCGTGCGCGTCGCGCAGCACCCGGCCCAGGGCCTGCGGGGTGGTCGCGGAGAACACGAGCAGCCGAGGCCGGCCCGTGTCCGGCACCGGGGCCACGCCGTCGTGTTCCTCGACGACGAGGTGCACGTTCGCACCGCCGGCGCCGATCGACGTGACCCCCGCGCGGCGCGGCACGGACTGGCCGTTCAGCACTGGGCGCGACCACTCGGCGCGCTCGCGCTGGACGACGAACGGCGTGTCGTCGAAGTCGATCGCCGGGCTGAGCGTCTCGGAGTGCAGCGACTCGACGATCGTGCGGTGCTTCAGCTGCAACAGCACCTTCGTCAGGCCGGCGATCCCCGAGCCGGACAGCAGGTGCGCGACGTTCGACTTGACCGAGCCCAGCGCGCAGAACCCGCGGTCGGCGGTGTCGCGGCGGAACGCGCTCGTCGCGCCGCGGATCTCGATCGGGTCGCCCAGCGACGTCGCCGAGCCGTGGCCTTCGAGGTAGCTGATCGTGCGGGCGTCGACACCCGCGTCGTCCAGGGCCTTCTCGATGGCGCGGCCCTGCTGGGTGGGGCTGGGCACGGTGAAGCCGTTGCGGACGCCCGCGTTGGTCATGCCGCTGCCGCGGATGACGCCGTAGACGTGGTCGCCGTCGGTGACCGCCTCCGGCAGCGGCTTGAGCACGACCATGCCGACGCCCTCGCCGAGGACGGTGCCGTCGGTGCCGATGCCGTAGCTGCGCAGGAGGTCGGCGGACTTGCTGGTGAAGTGCGCCTGCGACGTCGCGATCAGGTCGTAGGGGTGCAGCATCAGGTTGACGCCGCCGACGACGGCCATCCGGCAGTCGCCCGCGCGCAGCATCCGCACGGCCTGGTGCACGCAGGTCGACGACGACGCGCACATGGTGTCCAGGAACATCGACGGGCCGGTGAAGCCGTAGAAGTAGGACAGCATGTTGGCGAAGACGCCGAGCTCGCTGCCGCTCGTGGCGGTGCCGCGGGTGAGCATGTTTTCGAAGCCGTAGAGCGAGTAGCTGTTGTTCATCGAGCCGACGAGCACGCCGACGTCACCCTGGTAGCGGCGCTGGATCGTCTCGCGGGAGTAGCCGGCGTCCTCCAGCGCGGTGACGCCGGACTGCAGCAGCAGCCGGACTTCCGGGGACAGCAGTTCGGCCTGGCGCTGGGAGATCGAGAAGTAGCGGGGGTCGAAGGCGTCGATGTCGCGCAGGAACGTCCCGGCCTTGACGACGGTCTTGCCGGGGACGTCGCGCTCGTCGAAGTAGAGGTCGCGGTGGCGCCAGCGGTCGGCGGGGACGGGCTCGAAGCTGTGGCGTCCTTCGCTGAGCAGGTCCCAGAACTCGGCCAGGGTGTCGGCGCCCGGGTAGCGGCCGGCCATGCCGATCACGGCGATGTCGTGGGTGTCCTCGCGGGGTCGCTCGACGATGCGCACGGGAGCCGGCGCCTCGGACGTTTCGACGACCGCCGGGGTTTCCGGCTCCGCGGTCTCCGGGGTGCCGAACATTTCCCGGAGGCGGTCGCGGTGCTCGCCGATCAGGTAGCCGGCGACGCCGCGGAGGTCGACGTACTCGAAGAAGAGCGTCTTGGGCAGCGAGCCGAAGTCGTCTTCCAGGCGGCTGGTGACGTCGACGACGATGAGCGAGTCGATGCCGTAGCGCTCCAGCTTCTGATCGGCCCGGATGTGGTCCAGTTCCTGCCCGGTCAGCTCGGCGAAGAGCCGGCGGAGGTGGTCCTCGGTCTTCGCGGTCAAGGTGCGGTCGTCGATTTCGGCGGCCTTCTTCCGGAAGGTCGGACGCTCGTCGCGGGTCAGGCCCGCGTAGCGGCGGAGCTTGCCGGCGTCGCCGTAGAGGACGGCGCGCTGCGGCGGGGCGTCGACCTGCAGCGCGCGGTCCAGCGCGGCCAGCCCGGCGGCGGTCGGCAGCGGGACGGTGCCGGTCGTCTTCCGCAGGTACGCCTCGGTCGCTTTGTCGACGCTCATGCCGCCCTCGGCCCACAGCGGCCAGTCGACGACGCGGACCGCGTAGTCCTCGGCTCGGGCGGCGAAGGCGTCGAGGAAGGCGTTCGCCGCGCCGTAGGCCGTCTGGGCCGCGCTGCCGAAGGCGCCGGCGACCGAGCCGAAGAGGGCCAGGACGCCGGCACCGTGCTCGCGGCACACGGCGTCGAGGTGCACGGTCCCGGCGAGTTTGGGCGCGAGCACGGGCGTGGTGGCTTCGAGCGACGTCGCGACGAGGTAACCGTCGGCGAGGACGCCGGCGGCGTGGAAGACGCCGTCGATCCGGCCGTGCTCGGACTCTATGGCCGCGGCGGCCCGGCGTACGTCGGCGGCGTCGGTGACGTCGACCTGCCGGTAGTCCGGCAGTTCGGGCCGCGCGCGGCGGCCGCTGAGTACGACGGTCGCGTTGTAGCGTTCGCGCAGGTGTTTGGCGAGCAGTGTCCCGACGCCGCCCGCGCCGCCGGTGATCCAGTAGACGCCTTGGTCGCGCAGCAACGACTCACCCGCGGTGGCGGCCAGTTCGACGGTCTCCCGCACGAGCCGCCGGCCGGACCGGTCGTAAGCGACCTCGATGTCGGGGGTGGCGGCTTCGGTGCGGACGATCGTCTCGAACCGCGCGGCGTCGGCGGGCCCGTCGACGAGGACGAGCTTGCCGCGAATGGCGGGGTTCTCCTTGTGCACCGACTTGAGGACCGCGCCGAGCGGGGCGTACACCGGGTCCTCAGGCGCACCGGGGGCGATGACGAGCACGGTCCGGGTGGCGCTGCCGGGCCGGTCCAGGAGGTCGCGGAGGTGCTGGTAGCAGGAGTCGAACACCGCTTGCGCGGCCTCGGCCTGGTTCCGCGTGGTGCTGCCGGCCAGCGGGAGGATCTCCGCGTCCAGTCGCCGCGCGGCGGCTCCGCTGTCGGCGAGCACCGCGTCGAGCACGACGAGCGGACCTGTCCGGCCGGTCTCGACCGGCGGCGCGGGCTGCCACACCTGTCGCACTTCGATGAGGTCGCCTTCGGTGGCCGAGGCGGCATCAGCGACCGCGGGGGCCGTCGAGCCGGCCAGAGGGCGAGGCGTGTAGCCGCGCAAGCGGGCGCACTGCACGCCGTCCTCGTTGTACACATCCACGTCCACTTTGGACTCCGTGCCGCGCAGGACCGCCTGCGTGGTGCGACCGACCGGCCCGAGCAGGGTCAGCTCCGTCAGGGCGAACGGCACACTCGCCGCCGCGGGGGTGCGCCAGTCCGATGACCCCAGGGCCAGGGCCGCCTGCAGGGCGCTGTCCAGCACCACCGGGTGCAGCAACCAGCCCGACGCCGCCTGGGCGGGCACCCGGATCCGGGCCAGGACGCCATCGGCGCCACCGGACACCGACTCGAGACCGCGCAACGCCGGTCCGTGCTCGACGCCGCTCGCGCGCAACGCCGCGTAACCGCGGTCGACGTCCAGATCCGCGGGGAACCGGGCGGCCAGGTCACCGGCCGGAGCGCCGCCGGGGGTCCCCGGAACGAGGCGGCCGGAGACGTACCGCTCCCCGGCCTCGTCGAGCACCGCGAAGTCGAAGCCGTCGCCGGCAGGCATCAGCCGCAGCCGGACGTCCAGGCGTGCGCCCGTCACCGCCAGCGGACGGATCCAGCCCACGTTGCGCACGCTGGGGACCTCGACCGGCGAGGCCGCCAGCACCAGCCCGAGGACGGCCACGCCCGGCACCACCGGAACGCCGTTGACCACGTGGTCGCGGATGACGTCCTGACCGGCGTGGAACGTCAGCGGGTAGGTCCACCCGCCGTCCTCCTCGACGCCCCCGCCCAGCGACGGGTGGCCTGCCTCCAGGGGCCGGAACCAGAACGGCGTGCGCGCGAAGGCGTACCCCGGCAGGTGCACCCGGCGGCCGGTCGCGGGCCACGCCGACCAGTCGACCGGCAGGCCGTGCGCCCAGGCGCGGGCGAACTTCTCCAGCCGGCCCTGCGCGAGCCAAGCCGCCGCCAGCTCGGTCACGTCGGACTCGTCGAGACCACCGGTCAGCTCCGCGGCCGAGCCGCCGAGAACGCAGTCGTCCGGCACGGACCCCGCCGCGACGCTCTCCAGCTGCCCGGCCCAGGTTTCGAGGTCGTGAGCGCGGAACACCACCCGGGCGGGCATCGGCACCCGGCCGTGCCGGAGGGTGTGGGCGATGTCGGCCACCGACGTGACGTCACCCGACGCCAGCCGCGCCCGGGCCCACGCCGCGAGTCCGGCGCACGTCTCGCGCAGCCGTTCGCCGTCCATCGCCGACACCGGGAGCCATTCGTCCTCTTCGGACAGAGGGGCCGGCTCGACAGGCGGCGGAGACTCCAGCAGCGCGTGCGCATTGGTGCCGGCGAAGCCGAACGAACTGACGCCCGCCCGCAACGGCGACCCGTCGGGCGTCGTCCACTCCGACAGCTCGTCGACGACGTGGAACGGGCTGCCCGTCAGCGTGATCAGGGGGTTCAGGCGCTCGAAGCCGACCGTCGCGGGCAGGGCCCGGTGCCGCATCGCGGCGATCACCTTGAGGATCCCGGCGACGCCCGCGGCGCCTTCGAGGTGCCCGATGTTCGTCTTGACCGAACCGATGCCGCAGTGCTGGTCGGAGCTCGTGTCCCCCAGTTCCGCAAACGCTTTCTTCAGGCCGCGGACCTCGATCGGGTCACCGACAGGGGTACCCGTGCCGTGCGCCTCGACGTAGCTCACCGACGCCGGCTCGATCCCGGCGCGGCGGTAGGTGTCGGCGATCAGCTGGGCCTGCGCGTCCGGGTTGGTCACCGTCAGCGAGCTGGTGCGGCCGCCGTGGTTGGTGCCGACGCCCTTGATGATCGCGTGCACCGCGTCGCCGTCGCGCAGCGCGTCCTCGGCACGCTTCAGCAGCAGGACGCCGCCGCCCTCGCCGCGCACGTAGCCGTTCGCACCGGCGTCGAACGCCTTGGCCCGGCCGGCCGGGGAGAGCATGCCCGCCTTGCTGAACGCGATGAAGTGCCGCGGTGACCAGATCAGGTTGACCCCGCCGGCGAGCGCCTGGTCGCAGTCGCCCGACGTCAGCGCCTGCACCGCCTGCTGCACCGACACCAGCGAACTCGCGCAGGCCGTGTCGTTGACGACGCTCGGGCCGCGGAAGTCGAAGTGGTGCGAGACGCGGTTGGCGATCACCGCGTAGGCCGCGCCGGTCGGGTAGTAGGCGTCGATAGTGTCGAGCTCCTGCTCGATCAGCTCGGCGTAGTCCCAGTGGCACACGCCCATGAAGACGCCGGTGCGCGAGCCGGCGAGCCGGTCGGCGCGGTAGCCGGCGTCCTCGACGGCGTGCCAGCTCAGCTCCAGGGCCATCCGCTGCTGCGGGTCCATCAGCCGGGCCTCGCGCGGCGACACCTGGAAGAAGTCCGCGTCGAAGCACTCGGCGTCGGTGATGAACCCGCCCCAGACGCTGCTGGTCTTGTCGCCGTCGCGGCGCGGGTCGCCCGCGTGGTCGGCGGCGCGCCAGCGCTGTTCGGGCACCTCGCTGATCAGCGAGCGCCCTTGCGCGAGGTTCGCCCAGAACTCGTCGCTCGTGCGGGCGCCCGGCAGGCGCAGCGCCTGGCCGACGACGGCGATGTCCGTGCTGTGTGCCATGGGATTCCTCGTCTTCCGTGCCGGTCAGGCCGGCAGAACGCTGGTCCGGCGGTCGACCACGCGCAGTCCGGCGCGCAGCGGCCCGCGCTCCAGGGCCTGCCCGCGGACGAACCAGTGGTGCAGCCAGAACAGCGACGCCAGCAGGGTGAACGCCTGGTTCTCCTTGGTCCCGATGCGTTCGGCGGGGCCGTCGAAGACCCGGTCGACGAGCGCGCGGGCGAACCGCGTGTCGAGGACGCCGATCGCGTCGAGCGTGGCCTGGTCGGTCAGGGTGTCGCGGTAGTCCGGCCAGGCGCGCACGAACGCGGCGCTGTCGGTGGCGCGGTAGGGGAACTTGCCCTTGGCGACGACCCGTTCCGGCAGCACGTCCGCGTAGGCGCGCTTGAGGAGGTACTTCTCGTCGAACGGGTCGCCGAAGCGGTGGTTGACCGACGCGGCCAGCCGCACGACCGCCGGGTCGAGGAACGGGCAGCGGTTCTCGACGCCGTGCCCGAGCGTCATCCGGTCGCCCTGGGTGGAGAGCAGGTAGCCGGCCAGCAGGGTGCGGAACTCCAGCCACTGCGCCTTCTGCACCGCGCCGAGATCCGCGTAGCCCGGCTCGTCGGCGACCAGCCGCTGGGCCGCGTCGAACGGCGCGCTCGCGTCACGCAGCAGCCGCGCGGCGAAGCGCCCGTTCTGGAAGCGCATCTGGTGGGAGAACAGGCCGGGCAGGTGTTCCTCGGTGAACTGCCGGTACAGCCCCAGCATCCGCTTCGGCGCGCCCTCGCCGGAAAAGTGCGGCAGGTACGGGTAGATCCGCGCGATCCGCTCGAGCCGGGTCTGCTCGTCGAGGTCGTGCCACGCGTCCAGCAGCAGCGCGTCCTTGAAGATGCCGTAGCCGAGGAACGCCTCGTCGGCGCCCTCGCCGCTGAGCACCACCTTGATCCCGGCCGCCTGCACCTGCTCGGCCAGCAGGTACATCGGGACGAACGCGGTGCGGAACGCGGGCACCTCGGCGTGCTTCACCGCGGCCGGGAACGCCTGGACGACGTCCTCGTCGCGGACGCGCACGGCGTGGTGGCGGGTGCCCAGCTCGCCGGTGAGCGCGGCCTGCTCGGCCGACTCGTCGACGACGGCGTCCTCGAACTCCAGGGAGAACGTCCGCAGCGGCGCGGCCTGCCGGCCCGCGGCGAGGTGCGCGATGATCGAGGAGTCGAGCCCGCCCGAGACGTAGACGCCGACCTCGACGTCGCTGCGCAGCCGGACGTCGACCGCGGCCGCCAGCTCGGCGCGGACCAGCTCGATCGCGTCCTCTTCGGACTCCGGCGCCGGCCCGGGCTCCAGGTCGAGGGTGGCCCAGCGGCCGCGTTCGACGTCGTCGCCGCGCAGGCACAGGTACTCCCCCATCGGCACCTGCTCGATGTCGCGGTAGCCGCTCTGCGCGGGCAGCGGCGTCCAGGTGGCGAAGATCGACGCGAGGTGCTCGGGGTCGAAGGAGAACCGGAACCCGGGGTAGGCCAGGAACGCCTTCATCTCGGAGGCGAACAGCCACGCGCCTTCGTGACGCGCCACGAACAGCGGCCGCTTGCCGTAGCGGTCACGCACCAGGGTGAGTTCGTCGGCCACCGAGTCGTAGACGGCGAAGGCGAAGGCGCCGTTGAAGCGCGACAGGCAGTCGCGACCCCAGGTCAGCCAGGCCTGCAGCACGACCTCGGTGTCGGAGTCGGTGCGGAACCGCGCGCCGAGCCGCTGCAGCTCGCGGCGCAGTTCGCGGTAGTTGTAAAGCTCGCCGTTGTAGCAGAGCCACCAGCGGCCGTCGGCGCTGCCGACGGGCTGGGAGCCGCTCGCGAGGTCGATGATGCTCAGCCGGACCGTGCCCATCACGAGCCGGTCGTCGAGGTAGCAGCCGGCCTCGTCCGGGCCGCGGTGCTCGATCTGGCGGAGCAGGCCCGCGATCAGGGCACGGTCGTCCCCGGGCGGGCGCTCGCCGCCGTAGACACCAGCGATTCCGCACATGCCGGTTACCGGCCGTCCGCGCTCGGGACGGCGCTCGCCTCGACGAACTCGACGATCGCGCGCAGCGACACGAGCACCGAGTCGAGCATGTCCTCGCCCAGTTCGACGCCGTAGCGCTCGTGGACGTGGTTCATCAGCGAGATGTAGCCGAACGAGTCGAGCACCCCGGCCTTGAAGAGATCGGTGTCCCCGGTGATCTCGTCGCCGAACCGGAACAGCGCCTCGTCCTCCAGGTAGCTCTGCAGCTCGGCGGTCAACGTCGCGTCAGGCATGGGGTGCTCCCTCGATCAGATCGGCCAGTTCGGCCCAGTGCTCGCGGATGAAGAAGTGGTCGCCGGGCAGCCGGTGGCGCTCCAGCGGCTCGGTGGTTTCGCGCTGCCACGCGCCGATCTCGGCGTCGCTGAACGGCTCGCGGTCGCCGGTGACCACGGTGATCGGCACGTCCAGCGGCGGCTCGTCGTCGTGGACGTACCGGCCGAGGACGGTGAAGTCCGCGCGCAGCACGCGCTCGTAGTGCGCCATCAGGTCCTCGAACTGCCGCAGCTGCGCGGGCACGCCGCCGAGCTCGTCGAGGTGCGCCCAGAACGCGTCGCCGGTGAGGCGCCAGGTGTCGCGTTCGCGGCTCGGCACCGCCGGCCCGCACTCCCCCGACACGACGAGCCGCACCGGCTCGGGCAGGCCCTCGGCCCGCAGCCGCCGGCACAGCCGGAACGCCAGCCGCGCGCCGAGGCTGTGGCCGTAGAGCGCGTACGGCTCGCCGACGTTGTCCCGCAGCTGGTCCATCAGGTCGGCGACAACGGCGTCGGCGTCGGCCAGCAGCGGCTGCGCCACCCGCCGGCCGCGGCCCGGCCGTTCGAGCGCCACGACGTCCAGGTCGCGGGTGTGCTCAGCCAGCGCGCGGTAGGCGTTTTCGTCGCCCCCGGCGTAGGCCACGGTGAACACGCGACGCGGTTTCTCCGGCGCCGCGACGGGTGTGTCGATCTGCCGGACCATCCGGGTCAGCACTCCTTCCCCGCCGATTTCGCGGAAGTTCCCGGCCGGAAGCCGGCGCAGCACCGCGCGGACGCTGTCCGCCCAGCGCACGGTCCCGGCGATCTGGTCGCTGAGCGTCCGGGCGACGTCGCCGTCGCGGTACGGGCGCGCGGTCACGTTGGCGATCACCGTCTTGGCCAGCGGCGCGAACCGGAACCCGCGCAGGAAGGCGGCGAACTCGTCCCGGGCCGCACGCATGTACCGCGAGTGGAACGCGGCCGAGACACGCAGCGCCGCCACCCGGAACCCGCGCCCCGACAGCGTTTCCCGCGCCCGGTCGATGTCCGCCGCCGGTCCGGACAGGACGTTCTGCGCCGGGGTGTTGCGGTTCGCGACGTCCAATGTGGACAGGTTTTCCAACACGAGCACCTCGGTGAGGTCCGCCTCGGACGGCCCGACCACGGCCAGCATCGCGCCGTCGCGTTCGGTGGCCATCAGCGCCGCCCGCTGGGCGACGAGCTTCAGGCCCGTCTCGAAGTCGAACGCGCCCGCGGCGAGCAGGGCGTTGTACTCGCCGAGGCTGTGCCCGAGCAGGACGTCGGCCGCCTGTTCGCCGCGGTCCACACTGTCCCAATAGGACAGTGCGTTGACGACGTAGAGCGCGGGCTGGGTGTAGCGGGTGTCGTCGAGGCGGCCGTCGGGGTCGTCGAGGCACAGCCGGGCGATGTCGTAACCGAGGACGTCGCGGGCCAGGGCGACGTGCTCGGGGTAGCGGTCGAACAAGCCCGCTCCCATCCCCTTGGCCTGGGTTCCCTGGCCGGGGAAGAGCGCGACGCTCGTGCGGTGGGCGACCGGCATGACTGCGTCCTCCTGCTCGGATCAGGACAGGGCTCAGGAGAGGGGGTTGCCCCAGGTGTCGAGGAACGCGACCGACTCCAGGGGCTGGCGGGCCGGCCGCCGGAAGTCCGTGGTGGTCGTGTACGCGACGGGCAGCAGGCCGACCTGGGTGACGTCCGCCGGCAGGCCGAGGATCTCCGCGGCTTCGGCTTCGCGCTGCAGGTGCAACGTCGTCAGCACCGTCCCGAGGCCCCGCGAGCGCAGCGCGAGCTGGAAGCTCCACACCGCGGGGTAGATGCCGCCGTAGAACGACGTCGCCTCGACGTGCCCCGACGGCCGATCGCCCTGCACGCACGGAACGACGAACACCGGGACCCGGTCGATCACGTCGATCAGGTGCTGCACCGAGCCGACCATCCGGCGCACGGCCGGCACCGCGGCCGCCGCGCCGAGCTGGGCGCGGACCCCGGCCAGGTAGTCGCGGCCGACGTCGCGGAACAGCCCGCCCAGCCGCGCGCGCCGCTCGGCGTCCCGGACGACCAGCCAGCGCCAGGACTGCTGGTTGCCCGGCGACGGCGCGTACGTACTGAGCCGCAGGCACGTCTCCAGCACGGCCGGCTCGACCGGCCGGTCCAGGTCGAGCTTGCGGCGGACCGCGCGAGTGGTGCTCAGGACGTGGTCGACACTCGCGGTGTCGACGGTCGCCGTGGTCATCGGCCCTCCAGCGCGGGGGTGCGGGTCTGGCCGGTCAGCACGATCTGGTGCAGCCGGCGCAGCTCGTCCGACGGGTCGAGCCCGAGCTCCTCGTTCAGCACGCGGCAGGTGTGCCGGTACGCGCTGAGCGCGTCGGCGCGGCGGCCGGCCCGGTTGAGCGCGGAGACGAGCTGGTGGTGGAAGCGCTCGCGCAGCGGGTAGCGGCGGATCAGGGCCTGCAACTCCGGGATCACCTCGGGCAGGTGCTCCTGCTCGAGGTCGGCCTGCACGCGCAGCTCCAGCGCGGCTTCGCGCAGGCCCTCCAGCCGGACGGCCTCGGCGTCCAGCGACGGTCCCTGGCGCACGTCGGCGAGCGCGGCCCCGTGCCACATGGCGAGGGCCTCGTCCATCTTGCGCGACGCCTCGGCGGCGTGACCGGCGTCGAGCACCGCGCGGCCGTCCCGCACGACCTGCTCGAAGCGGCGGGCGTCGATGGACCCGGGGTCGAGGGCCAGCAGGTAGCCGTTGTTGACCGTGGCGAGCACCTTGGTGCCGCAGCCGACGTGCTCGGCCAGCTGCTTGCGCAGGTGGTAGACGTAGGTCTGGATGGTCCCCACGGCCGACTTCGGCGGCCGCAGCGGCCAGAGCTCGTGGATGATGCGGTCGATGCCGACGGCGCTCGGGCTCTCCAGCGCCAGCAGGGCGAGGACCTGCCTGATCTTGGTGGACGTCGTGCGGACCTCCCCGCGCGGGCTTTCCACGCGCAGGGGTCCGAGCAAGCTGAGTTCCAGCATGGGAATCTCCTCGGTCTCCTCGGCCGGGCTACCGGCGCGAAACGGGGCGGCGGGGTGCTCGTCCCGAGCTCCACATGCCCGGCGGCCGGTACGCACGGTCGTCGGGTCCCCAGGGCGCGGCGGCCCGCACCGGGGGCGGCGGCGGTTCCCGGCGCAGCGCCGTGAGCACCGCGACCAGGGCCGCCAGCTCCGCGTCGTCGGGCGCGCCCCGCGTGACCACCACGGGCGGGGTCACGTCGGCGGGTTCCCGTGCTTGCGCTGCGGCAGCTGCGCGTGTTTCGAGCGCAGCGTCCCCAGCGCGTCGATCAGGATCCGCCGGGTGTCGGCCGGGTCGATCACGTCGTCGACCAGTCCGCGCTCGGCCGCGTAGTAGCCGTGCATCAGGTTCGTCCGGTACTCCTCGATCAGCTTGGCCCGCACCGCGTCCGGGTCCAGGGCCGCGTTGATCTCCTTGCGGAACACCACGTTCGCCGCACCTTCGGCGCCCATCACCGCGATTTCGTTGGTGGGCCAGGCGAAGGACAGGTCGCAGCCGATCGAGCGGGAGTCCATCACGATGTAGGCCCCGCCGTACGCCTTGCGCAGGACGACCTGCACGCGGGGCACCGAGGCGTTGCAGTAGGCGTAGAGCAGCTTCGCGCCGTGCCGGATGATGCCGCCGTGCTCCTGGTCGCTGCCGGGCAGGAACCCCGGCACGTCGACCAAGGTGACGAGCGGGATGCTGAAGGCGTCGCACATCTGCACGAACCGCGCGGCCTTCTCCGACGCCGGGATGTCCAGCACCCCGGCCAGCACCGCGGGCTGGTTGGCGACGACGCCGACCACGTGCCCGTCCAGCCGGGCCAGGCCGCAGAGCACGTTGCGCGCCCAGGACGCGTGCACCTCGAACAGCTCGCCGTCGTCCACGACCTCTTCGACGACCGCGCGCATGTCGTAGGCCTGCGCGACGTCGGCGGGCACGAGGTCCAGCAGCCGCTCGCAGCGCCGGTCGGGCGCGTCGGACGGCTCGACCGACGGTGCCAGCTCGCGGTTGTTGGCCGGCAGCAACGAGATCAGGTAACGGACGTCTTCGAGGCACTCTTCCTCGGTGTCGTGGACGAACCCGCTCGCGCCGGACACGGTCGCGTGCACCGCGGCCCCGCCGAGCTGCTCGTGGGTGATCTCCTCGCCGGTCACCGAGCGCACGACGTCCGGGCCGGTGATGTACATCTGCGCGATGCCGCGCACCATGAACACGAAGTCCGTCAACGCCGGCGAGTAGGTCGCGCCGCCCGCGCACGGGCCGAGCATCACGCTGATCTGCGGGATCACCCCGGAGAACCGGACGTTGCGCTCGAAGATCCCGCCGTACCCGGCCAGCGCCGTGACGCCTTCCTGGATGCGGGCGCCGGCGCCGTCGGACAGCGAGACCAGCGGGGCGCCCGCCGCACCGGCCATGTCCATCAGCTTCTGGATCTTCGCCGCGTGCGCCTCCCCCAGCGAGCCGCCGAAGATCCGGAAGTCGTGGGCGTAGGCGAAGACCGTGCGGCCGAACACCGTGCCCCAGCCGGTGACCACGCCGTCGGTCGCGGGGCGGCGGTGCTCGAGCCCGAACCCGGACGAGCGGTGGTGCCGGAACCGCTCGATCTCGTGGAACGAGCCGGCGTCGAACAGCAGCGCCAGCCGGTCCCGCACGGTCAGCTTGCCCTTGGCGCGCTGGACGCGGGTCGCGTCCGGGGACGGGCCGTCCTCGGCGCGCCGCCGGGCGGTGTTCAGCTCGCCGACCAGGGCGCGCAAGTCCCGGGGTACCGCCGGAGGTGTCGTGGGTCCGTCGATCGTCGTCATCGGCGAGCCCCCGGGAAAACGCTTTCCCAACCCCTCGGGACTGCACCCGTTCGCGAGCACCGCATCGCGGTCACTTGGTCGTCCACCGTCGTTCTCCTCGGCCGGAAGAAACACCCCGCACCGGACACAGCTCACCTGCACCGGCAATTCGGAAAATGGGAAATTCGGAATTGTTCTGCGCGCGGCCGGCTGTCCGCCGGCGCGCGAGGTCACCCGGGACCTAGCGGTTCGGCCCCTCGCCGGACCCGCCGCCGGCCGACACCACCGCGTCGGTCACGGAGTGCCCGGCGGGCGCATTTCCCGGGTGCGCCTGGCTCACACCGAAGCCCGCCGCGACGATGGCGAGCGCCAGGAGAACCGTCCGGGGCCCCCGTGCCTTCGTGTCCCCCGACGTCGCGTCATCCGATCCGTTCCGCATGGTCACCACTCCTTCTTGTCATCCACAAGCCGTTCACGAGCCATCGACAAGAATGACGATCACAGGTCCGGTTCCCGATTCCGTCCGTCCTCGATACCGCTCGCCTCCCCTGCCTCGGTATTCCGGACATAGCGGGCGGGAACGGCGGTATCGCCGCAGGTCAGCTCGCGCCGGCGAGCGGCGTCGAGGCGCTCTTCGACGATCTCGGGCGTCGCCCCCTCGGCCAGCACGCGCACTCCGGCGCTCGGCGGGCGGAGGTACTCCGCGCCGGCGAACCACCTCGGCTCCGGCGGGCGGACCGGCACCCCGGCCAGCGCGCGGCACAGCTCGGTCTGCACGTCGAACCCGGTCGTCACCTCGATCAGCCGGGCGATCCCGCGGGTCCCGAAGCCCGGGCGCGCGCGCACGATCCGCGGGCCGCGCCCGGACAGCACGACCGACGTCTCGGCGGGCCCGAACTCGTAGCCGACCAGGTCGAGCATGGCCGTGACGGTGGCCCGGACCTCCCTCGCCTCGGCTTCGCCGACCGTCGCCGGGAACAGGTACCGCACGCCGTGCGCCACGGCCCGCTGCGCGGTGACGCCCACGACGCGGTGCATGCCGTCGTGCGTCAACGTCGTCACCACGACCTCGGGCCCGGGCACGAACTCCCCCACGGCGAACGGCCCGGGGTGATCGTGGCGACGCGCCCACCCGGCCAGCGCCGCACCGGAGCGGACCACGGTCTCCTCGTCGCCCGAGCGGAGCACCGCGGGCAGGCCGGTCTCCGCGACCGCCCCGGGCACCTCGTCCGCGGTGGCGACCACCCGGGTCCGCACCATCGGGTGCCGGCTCGGCGCGAGCACCGCTTCCAGCCGGCGGTCGTCGGCCAGGACGTGCGCGGCCTCGGCGAACTCGGGGCACACGCGGGTGGCCGGGAAGCCGTCGCCGTCCAGCACGTGGGTGATGCCGCACCGCAGCACCACCTGGGCGACGGCACCGGCCACGGCGGTCTCGTCCCGCGCGTCCACCAGCGTCAGCCGGTCGGCGGCGAAGGGCGCGAACAGGGCGCGCTGGCCGACGTCGACGACCAGCCGGAGGTCGAGACCGCTGCGCACGGCCTTCCGCGCGAACGCGAGCGAGGGGAAGCAGAGCAGCAACCGCGAGGCCGGGCTCATGGCCCCACGTCCTCGTCACGGCCCGGAGCACCGACCTGACCGTCCACCCACCGCCGTCTCATCGCGACTCCCCGCACTTCGATGACCTGCGGTCCGCCGAAGTCGTCCCGCGGCCACGACACCTCGTGACATGGCTGTACCTCCTGCCACACTGCCCGCGCCGGATACCGATTCGTTCCCGCCGGCGCGCGGACGTCAGGAGCGGGCTCTGGGCGGGACCCCGGCGGTCCGGAAGATCTCGCCGGCCCGCTCGAGGCAGTCCGTGGCCTGGTCCGCGGCGCCTCGCGCGGCGTGGACGTCGGACAGGCCGACCAGCGCGCGGGCCTCTTCGATCCGGTAGCCGATCCCGGCGGCCAGCGCGTGGGCGCGCTCGTGCAGCACGAGCGCCTCGGCGTAGTCGCCTTCGAGCCGGCGCAGGCGGCCGATCAGGTTGTCGATGACGACCCGCCGGATCGGCGTCCAGTGCGCCTTCTGGTGCGCCAGCCCGAGGTCGACGAACCGCCGGGCCTGCTCGACCCGGCCGAGCCGGTACCCGGCCAGGGCCGACAGCGCGTACACCAGTGCGACATCGCCGGGCGCGCCGAAGTCCTCGCCCAGTTCACGAGCGACCCGCAGCTGCTCGTCGGCCTCTTCGACCGCACCCGTCCCGAGGTGGGCGAGCGACAGGTCGATGAGCGCGACGAGCTCGTTCTCCCGGGCCCCGAGCTCGCGGTTCAGCGTCAGGGCCCGCTTCGCCGTGTCGACCGCTTCGGCGTAGCGGCCCCACTGTTCGTACAGGGAGCTGAGGTTGACCAGCGACTCCGCCTCGGCCCGGCCGGCGCCGAGCTCCCGCTTGATCCGGATGGACTCCTGCAGCAGCGGGAGCGCCTCGTCGAACCGGCCGCAGGTGCACAGCAGCAGGCCGAGCATGCCGGTGTCCTTCGCGACACCACGCCGGTCGCCCAGGTCCGACGCGATGGCCAGCGCCTCCGACGCCGCTTCGATCCCTTCGGCGAACTTGCCGAGCTTCCAGTTCGCCACCGCGGAGTTCGACAGGCTCAGGCGCAGCAGTTCGGCGTCGCCGAGCCGGCGCGAGGAGACCACGGACACCTGCGCCATTTCGACGAACTCCGCGAACAGCCCGTCCGCGTCCAGCTGGAAGACGACGTTGCGGGCGAGCCGGGCGACGTGCCGGTCGAACCCCCGGCCGTGCGCGAGCGCGACGGCTTCCCGCAGGGTCGCCTGCTCCCGGTCGAGCCACTTGCGCGCCGCTTCGCGGGTCGGCAGGTGCGGCAGCGCGGGATCGCTTTCCCCGGTACCGGCCGGCAACCGCGCGCGACCGGGGAACAGCAGGTCGCAGACGTGGTCGGTGACGTCGACGAAGTAGTCGAGCAGCCGCTCGTAGCCGGCCGCGACCTGGCCGGCGTCGGTGCCCGCGCACTCGACCTGGTCGAGCTGGTTGACGAAGCTGCGCACCAGGTCGTGGAAGGTGTAGTAGCCGATCTCGTGCTGCTGCAGCATGTGCGCGTCCAGCAGCACCTCGAGCACGGCCTCCGCGGTGTGGGGGGACAGGCCCAGCAGCGCCGCCGACGAATAGACATCGATGTCACGTCCGGGGTGCACCCCCAGCATGCGGAACGCGGTGCGGTGGCGCGGCCCGAGCCCTTCGTAGGAGATCCGCAACGTGAGGTCCACCCCGCGCTCGCCGGACTTGAGCTCGTCCAGGCGGCGCGACTCGTCGCTCATCCGGTCCACGAGGTAGCCGATCGGCCACCGCGGGCGGTTGCCGAGCCTGCTCAGCGCGATCCGCATCGCCAGCGGCAGGTGCCCGCACAGCGCGACGAGCTCGGCCGCCGCGTCGGCCTCGGCTTCCACGCGCCGGGTGCCCAGCACCCGGGCGGCCATCGCGACGCCGTCCTCGGTCGTCATCGTGCCGAGCGAGAGCCAGTGCGCGCCGTCCAGGTCGATCAGCCGCGTCCGGCTCGTGACGAGCACGAGCGAGCCGGGGCCGAGCGGCAGCAGCGGCCAGACCTGGGCGACGTCGAAAGCGTTGTCCAGCAGGACGATCAGCCGGCTCTCCGCGGTCATCGTGCGCCAGAGCCTGGCCCGCGCCTCGGCGTCGTCGGGCAGCTGGTCGGCCTCCACGCCGAGCATGCCCAGCAGGGCCTCGGCGGCGTTGCGGGGCGACAGCGGCTGCCCGCCGGAGGTGTACCCGCGGAGGTTGACGTACAGCTGCCCGTCCGGGTAGCGCTCGGCGAGCAGGTGCGCGGCGCGCACGGCCAGCGACGTCTTCCCGACGCCGCCCATGCCGTCGATCGCGACGATCCGCGGCCCGCGGTCGGCGGGCGCGTCGAGCCGGCTCAGCAGGCCGTCCAGCTCGGGCTTGCGGCCGGTGAAGTCCGCGAGGTCGTAGGGCAGCGTCCGGGCGACAACGGCGGCCGGCGGCTCCGCGGCTCGCGCGGGCTCGGGCGCTTCCCGGGGTGGTTCGAGGGCGGGATCGTTGCGCAGCAGGCGTTCGTACAGGTCCGACAGGTCGCTGCCCGGGTAGATCCCCAGCTCCTCCGACAGCAGCGCGCCGACCTTCCGGTACTCCTCCAGCGCGTCCGCCTGCCGGCCCGAGCGGTACAGGGCGAGCATCAGCTGGGCCCGCAGCTTCTCCCGCAGCGGGTGGGCCGCGACGTGCTCCCGCAGCTCGCTGACCAGCTCCCGGGACTCACCGCGCGAGAGGCGCAGGTCGGTCAGCTGCTCGACGGCGTCCAGGTACCGTTCCTGCAGCGCGACGTCCGCGGCCTTGATCGCGGGCCCGCCGCTGCCGGCGAGCACGGACCCGCGCCGCAGCGCGAGCGCGCCCTGCAGGTGCGTGGCGGCTTCGTCCCAATTGCGGTCCGACGACGCCCGCCGGGCCTTCTCCAGCAGGTTCAGGAAGACGTTCAGGTCGACCTGCTCCGCGGGCAGGACGGCGCGGTAGCCCGGGCCCTCGGTCACGATGACCTCGCCGCCGGCCGGGATGACCTGGCGCAGCCGGGCGACGGCCTTGCGCACCTGGTGCGTCGCGGTGGCGGGCGGGTCGTCGTCCCAGACGGAGTCGACCAGCTGGGAGATGCTGAGCACCTGCCCGGACTCGAGCAGCAGGGCGACCATCACGCGCTCCTGGACGGCCCCGCCGAGGTGGATCCGGCGCGTGCCGGACCAGCACTCCAGCGAGCCCAGGACGTTGATGCGCAGCCCCGTCTCCTGGCGCGAAGGCGAGCCGCCCATCAGAAGTCGACACCTGTCGCCACGCAGCCACCTCTCCCATCCGGTCACCCCGAGCGGCCGCGGACGGGCATGTGGTGCGCCCACGCGCGAATCCCCATCGCCGCGACACCGGCTCCGGGTGAGAAAGAGGCCGCTCCCGCCAAGCCGCAGTCCTCGTACCCGGACGAACGTACCCGAATTCTCGCACGCCGGTCCCTGCGCAAAACCCGAGACTTCGTCTCCCCTTGTGGATCATCTTCCCACAGGGAATCGCGAAAAAGGAGGCAGTGAACACGAGACTGACGGGCAACCCGCGCGAGCACGCCCGCCGGTCGGCCGCACGGTCAGGACGTCATTCGCAGGCACCGCTTCCCCGGCCCGGCAGCACCTTCACGCCCACCACACGGGCGGTGGGTTTCGCAACCGTCGCGAGTATGGTCGCCGCCGGACTGTCCGAACGGACAACGCGGATCGTGCTTCCCGCCGCGGAGGCCCGTGCGCGACTCCGGCAGAAAATCGACAGGTTCACGCGGCGGCCGTGCGGGCTTTCGGTTTCCCTGTTGCGGCCGCAGACCCAGCACCGTGCAGCGAATATCGGGCCCATCCCGCTCTCGTTGCACAGCACCGAACCGGGCGCGCGACGCACCTCCTCCGGGCTCGGCCGCCGAGCGAAGAGACTGTAGGACTTCAGCTCGTCCGGTTCCAAAGCCGGGTACGTCAGCCGTCCCGAAACGTGAGCCGGTCGCCGGAAGAGGTGCTGCGCGGTGGATTCGATCGCCTGGGGACCATCGGACGTGCCGGACGTGATCGGCAAGGTCTTCGCGCGGTCTCCTGTGGCCGGGCCGTGTGGGCGAACGACCGGTCAGCGGCATGAGCGAATGCCGGGCAGGCCCGCCTGACACCGCCGGGCAGCCCCGTAGCGCGGTCTACTTTCCGGGGCGACGCGGCGCGTGGTCGAGCAGTGTTTCGGCGGCCTTGCGGGCGTGACGGCCGTAGTCGGGGTCGTTGAGCACCATCGCGCGGCTGGCGGCGCCGTCGGAGAGGGTGACGAGCTGCTCGGCCAGCGGTTCCGGCTCGGCGATGCCGAGTTCGTCCAGCAGGCCGGTCACCAGGGTGAGCATGAGGAGTTTCTGCTTGCGTGCGAAGGCGTGCACGCGGTCGGCGGGGTCTGGGTGCTCGACCGCGGCGTGGATGAACGGGCAGCCGTGGACGGTTCCGTCCGGCCACGGTCGCACCGCGAACATCGCGAGGAGCCGGTCGCGCGGGGGCAGGTCGTCGCGGCTGAGGGTTTCGAGCAGCGAGTAGCCGGACCGCAGGAGGTGGTCCAGCTGGGCCAGGACGAGGTCCTGCTTGGTGGGGAAGTGGGCGTACAGGGTCCGCTTGGACACCGGGGCGTGGGCGGCGATGTCCTCCATCGTGGTCGCGGTGATGCCGCGCGCCGCGAACAGGCTGATCGCGGCGGTCACCACGCGATCCCGGCCGCCCCGGCCGGCTCGGCGTGCAGGTTCCTCGCTCATGCCACCAAGTATACGGCAGCGTTTACATGACGCGGGGTGTCCGCTACGGTCATCCAGGTAAACGGCTGCGTTTACTTGAGGAGGAAGTATGGGCACAGTGACGAGCGGGATGGCGGAGCAGCTCATCCGCGCCCGGCGTGCGACCCGGGCGTTCCTGCCCGACCCCGTCCCGGACGAGACGATCGAAGCCGTCTTCCACCTGGCCGGCGCCGCGCCGTCGAACTCCAACGCGCAGCCCTGGCAGGTCGAGGTGGTCAGCGGAGCCGCGCGGGACAACCTCGCCGGAGCACTCGTGGCCGCGGGCCGGGCGGGCCGGCAAACCGTCGATTTCCCCTACAGCGACGACATTTACTCGCCGGTGCACCAAGGGCGGCGCGCTGCGTTCGGTGCCGCGGTCTACGACGCGCTCGGTATCGGCCGCGACGACCGCGAGCTACGTGCCGCGTACGACACCAAGAGCCTCAGCTTCTACGACGCGCCCCACGTCGCCCTGCTGTACGCGCCGGAGTCCGGCGACGCGCGGTTGACCGCCGACGTCGGCATGTACGCGCAGACGCTGCTGCTGGCCATGGCTGCCTACGGGGTGGCCAGTTGCCCTCAGGCACTGCTGAGTTTCTACGCCGACACGGTGCGCGAGACGCTCGGCGTCACCGGCGGGAAGCTGTTGTTCGGTATCGCGTTCGGCTACGCCGACCCGACGGCGTCGATCAACTCCGTCACCGTCGGCCGCGAGCCGTTGGAGAAGACGACACGCTTCCACCGCTGAGGGAGACTGCCGCGGTCACAGGGGTCGACGCATTCGCTCGCCGTGTGGGTGACCCGCACCGGGCCGACGCCCTGGATGCACGTCTCCGGACTGCCCTCCTACCGCGACGCCCTTTCGAGGTGATCAACACGGTCGTCGCCAACGGATTGGCGCTCTCAAGCCTCGTCGTTGCGGTCGCCGGCTGGCGAACCCAGCGCAAACCGTTGCCACCCACCGTAACGCTCGAACCGCCATCGCACTCGCGCTGAAGATTCACGTGGATGCGTCGCCCGCCGCGCGGCGCAACCTCGTCGCGAGGCGCTCGAACGCCACCGCGAGCTCGTCTCCGTCGATCACCTCGATGTCGACGTCGAGCTGGGTCATCCACAACGCGAGCCGGTCCGGGTCGTCGGAACCCACCTCGACTTGGCACGTGAACTCGTCGACCACCTCGATGTCGACCGGGATGTGGATCTTCGCGGCGACCGTGGCGGCGGGAGCGTGCATGAGTACCCGGGCGCGGTAGTTCCAGGCTCCCTTGCTGATACGTCCGACGACGAACTCGACGACACTGTCGCGCGGCATCACCCGCGGCCGGAACCGCGCACCCGTCGGTGCGTGCGGAACCATGCGGTCAACCCGGAAGACCCGCCAGTCGTCACGGTCGAGATCCCACGCGAGCAGATACCAGAGCGCTCCCCAGCTGACCAGCCGTTGCGGTTCGGTGTGGCGCGCCTCTTTGTCGCCCCCGCGCTTCGTGTACCCGAACCGGAGCCGTTCGTGGCCGCGGATCGCGGAGGCGACCGCGCCGAGAACCGAGAGATCCAGCGGCGGCCCCGCCCCTGGCACAACGCTCGTCGCCTCGCGTACCGCCTCCACGCGCCGACGCAGACGCGAGGGCAGCACCTGCTCCAGCTTCGCGAGCGCGGTGAGCGATGTCTCTTCGACTCCGAGCCGTTGGGTCGCGACCGCACCCAGTCCGACCGCGACGGCGACGGCCTCGTCGTCGTCGAGCAGCAGCGGGGGCATCGCCGTCCCGGCGGCCAGCCGGTACCCGCCCGCGACGCCGCGGCGCGCGTCCACGGGATACCCGAGCGACCGCAGCTTGCCGATGTCGGCGCGCACAGTCCTGGTGCTCACGTCGAGCCGGCCGGCGAGCTCGGTGCTCGTCCAGTCGCGCTTGAGCTGGAGCAACGACAGCAGTTCGAGCAGACGGGCCGAGGTCTCCAACATGTTCTCGATCGTGCCAGCTATTGCGGAAGCCAACCTGCCGCATTGTCTGCGAACGTCACCGTCATGACCGAGAACAACACCCTCACCCCGTTCCGCATCGACATCCCGCAGACGGGTATCGACGACCTGCGCAACCGGCTGGCACACACGCGCTGGCCGATCCCCACGCCGGGCCGGGACGATCGCACCGACTTCAGCCGCGGCATCCCGCTGGTGTACCTGAAGGAGCTCGCCGAGTACTGGCGCGACGGATTCGACTGGCGCGCGCAGCAGGAGAAGCTCAACGAGCACGAACAGTTCACGACGGTCGTCGACGGCCAGACGTTCCACGTCGTCCACGTTCGATCGGCGAACCCGCAGGCCACCCCGCTGGTCCTGAACCACGGCTGGCCGGGATCGTTCGTCGACTACCAGCGACTCATCCCGCTGCTGACCGACGAGTTCCACGTGGTCATCCCGTCGCTGCCCGGCTTCGGGTTCTCCACCCCGCTGTCAGGAACCGGCTGGGAGCTGGCGCGCACGACGGACGCTTACGCCGAGATCATGACGCGGCTCGGCTACGAGCGGTTCGCAGCGCACGGCACCGACGTCGGTGCGGGCACCACCGGCCGCCTCGCGGCACTCCACCCGGAGCGTGTCATCGGCACACACATCGGCTGCGACCCCCGGCTGCTCGGGTTGCTCGGCGTCAAGTTCCCTTTCCCCGAGGGCCTGTCCGATGACGAGATCGCCCAGATCGAAGCAGTGCGCACCGAGGACGCGGCCGATCACGGGTACCTCCTGATGCAGGACCACCGCCCCGACACGATCGGCGCGGCACTCACCGACTCGCCGGTCGCCCAGCTCGCGTGGATCGCCGAGAAGTTCAAGACCAGGACCGGCGGCGCCTACCGGACGCCGGACGAGTCGGTCGACCGCGACCAGCTCCTCACGAACATCAGCCTGTACTGGTTCACCCGCAGCGGCGCGTCGAGCGCGCAGTTCTACTACGAGTCCGAGCACTCCGGACTCGACTTGGTCATGGCCTCCGGCGTGCCGTCCGGATGGGCCGTGTTCGACACCCACCCTCTCGTGCGCCGCGCGATGGACCCGTGGAAATCGATCGGCCACTGGAGCGAGTTCACCCAGGGCGGTCACTTCCCCGCGATGGAGGAGCCGAAGCTGCTCGCGCACGACATCCACACTTTCTTCCGCGGCATTTCCTGAGTCTCACGGCTCCACCACGGAAACACTCGAACGTGTGACCAGCCGCATGCACGGAAACCGGCTGGCCGAAGATCGCTTTGTGTGCGGCAATCCGGGTGGGCCGGCCGCGTCGGTCGGTCAGTTGTATTGGCGGGCACGATCGGAGTGGAAGATCACCCCGGATTCCGGCCGACGCTGGGCGACGGCGTTGCCGAGCGCCTCGGCGATGAGGTCGGTGCGCAGATGATCAGCGGTGGACCACGCTTGCGGGAATGCCGCCTGCCGCGGTGGCGCAGTTCGGCGTGCAGCCGGGGTGTTCCGTAGGTGTCGTTCGACTCGTCGTGGATCGCGACGATCTGTTCGGTCAGTTCGGTGTCCTGGCGCGCGCGGTGGGATGGCTCGGCACAGCGGTGGGTGCAGTAGGCGGCTCGGGAGACCTTCAGCAGGGTGCACGCGCGCTTGACGTTGCCGCCCTTGGCAGCGTTCTCCGCCTCGATGAACGGGTACACGTTCACCGGATCTCCTTCGCGAAGAAAGCTGTCGCACCGTCGCGCCGGTATCCGCCGACAACGCGGCCGGTACCCGGCCTCAAGCCGCGAATACACGCAGCATCTCCACCTGCTCGGCGAATGGCCTTCGACCCGGGCTGCGCTTGAGCACCGTCGGCGTCCGTCATGCCGGCGCGTGCGCACGTCGCGGCAGCGTGGTGGCGGCATCAGCGAGTGTTCGCCCTCGTGGAGGAAGAGGGAGCCAGGACAGCTCCCGTGCTCCCGAAGGGGGCACTGTTTGACAACGCGTTTTCGACAGCCTACTTTCGAAAGTACGTTTTCGATACATGCCCGGCGCGTGAACTCCCAGTGATCGACGCCGGGCTCGGGGAGTTCAGCCATGAGCAAGCAGACGCCGCCAACGCCGGCAGCAAGGTCGGTGCGGCGCAAGCGACTGACCGCCGAGCGGGAACGCGAGATCCTGGACGCGACGTTCGAGCTGGTCGCCGAGGTCGGCTACGACCACGCCACGGTCGACGAGGTCGCGCGGCGCACCCGGTCCAGTACCGCCACGCTGTACCGGCAGTGGGACAACAAACCCACCTTGGTGATCACCGCGCTCCGCACACGCAAGTACCCTCCGTTGCCCCCGATCGACACCGGCGAACTGCGCGGGGACCTGGTCGCACTGGCCCGGCACATGCCCCCACCTCATCCCGCAGGCACCCCCACGCTGGGGATCTGGCAGGCGGTGATGTCCGACCCGGCACTGGCCCAGGCCCTGCGCGACGTCCTGCTCGCCCCCTACCTCAAGGCGCTGCACACGATTTTGGAGCGGCACGTCGAGCGTGGGGCGATCCGGCCGGACAACCCGGCGCTGGAGCACGCCGAGATGTTCCTGCTCGGCAGCTTCTTCATCGAGAAGCTCTTCAACGGCGAAGAAGCCACCGCGCAGCAGCTGATCGCCGTGATGGATGCCCTGCTGCTCCCTGCTCTCACCGCCGACACGACACGTTGAAAGGCACACATCGATGACCAGCGGTTCCAGCGACACCATCCTCGTCACCGGAGGCTCCGGGTTTCTGGGCGGTCGCATCATCGCCCAGGCCCTGGCCGCGGGCTACCGCGTGCGCACCACGGTGCGCTCCCCGGATCGCGAACCCCGGGTCCGGCGGAACCTCGAGGCCATGGGCGTTACCGCGGGTGAAGCACTCACCTTCGTCACGGCCGACCTCACCGGCGACGCGGGCTGGACCGACGCCGTGGCCGGCTGCCGGTACGTCCTGCACGTCGCCTCTCCGTTCCCCGCCGGGGAGCCCGAGCACGAGGACGAGCTGATCGTGCCCGCGCGGGAAGGCACGCTGCGGGTGCTGCGCGCTGCGCGTGACGCCCGGGTGCGGCGGGTGGTCGTCACGTCCTCGTTCGCCGCGATCGGCTACGGCCACCCCGAGACCGATCGCGCGTTCACCGAAGAGGACTGGACGGACACGACCGGGCCGATCGCCCCGTACATCAAATCCAAGGCCGTGGCCGAACGCGCGGCGTGGGAGTTCGTCGAGCACGAGGGCAACGGCCTGGAGCTGGCCGTGGTCAACCCGGTCGGCATCTTCGGACCGGTCGTCGGCGCCGATTCCTCCTCCTCGATCGGCATGATCAGCCAGCTGTTCACCGGCGCCATGCCCGGCACCCCTCGCCTGTACTTCGCGGTGGTCGACGTCCGGGACGCCGCCGACCTGCACCTGCGCGCGATGACCAGCCCCAAGGCCGCCGGGCAGCGGTTCATCGCCGCCGCGGGCGATGCGGTGTCCCTGCACGAAATCGCCCTGGCCATCCGCGACCGGCTCGGCGACGCGGCGAACGCGGTGCCCGCCACCGAACTGCCGGACGACGTGGTCCGCGCCGCGGCCGAGAACACCCCGGCGTTGCAGGGCATGCTGCCCAACCTCGGCGTGATCCGCCACGTCTCCAACGAGAAGGCCCGCACGGTACTCGAGTGGCAACCGCGCTCCGCCGCGGACGCCGTCGTCGCGACCGCGGAAAGCCTGCTCGCCCTCGGTCTGCTCCCCACCCGGCACACGCCCGCGCGGTAGCGGCTCTCAACCTGATATGTCCTTAGTGGAGGTTCGATGCAAGCGATGGTGATGTCCGGCTACGGCACACCGGACGTGCTGAACAGGTCCGAGGTCGCCCTTCCCGAACCCGGGCCCGGCCAGATCCGGCTGGCCGTCCGGCTGGCCGGCGTCGGCCCGACCGACCTGGCGATTCGAGCCGGCCACCTGCGGCACGCGTTCCCGATGGCCGATCCCGCGATCCTCGGCTTCGAGGCGGCAGGTGTCGTCGACGCGGTCGGCCCAGGGGTGGACGACGTCGCGCCGGGCGACGACGTCGCCGCGTCCTTACCCGGCCTGGGCGGTTATGCCGAGTACGTGGTGGCGGACTACTGGGTCCGTAAGCCCGAGGCGGTCACCTGGGCCGACGCCGCCGCGGTTCCCGCCTCAGGCGAGGCCGCCGTGCGTGTCCTGCGCCTGCTCGGGGTCACCGCAGGCGAGACGCTGCTGATCCTCGGCGGCGCCGGTGCGGTCGGGACCATCGCCACACAACTGGCCGTCGCGGCCGGCGTCACCGTGATCTCGGCTGTACGCGAACAGGATTTCGCCGTGACCGGGCAGTGGGGTGCGACTCCGATCGATTACGCACGGCCGCTCGGCGACAGCGTGACCGCGGTGGACGCCGTGTTCGACGCGGCCGGCCGCTCCGACCTCGAGACCGCGGTCCGCCTGGCGGGTGGCCCGGAACGCGTGATCACCCTGTCCGATCCACGCGGCCCGCAGATCGGCGTCACCCTCTCCAGCTCCGTCCCCGACGGCATCCGATCAGCGTTGAGCGAGGTGATGACCCGGCTCGGCGAGCAGCGCCTGACGCTTCGGCCGCATACGATCCGGCCGCTGGCCGAGGCCGCCGCCGTGCATGCAGGACTGGAATCCGGTGCCCTGCACACAAAGGTTCTCCTCGCCACGAGCGAGACGGGCCGTACGCCGTTGGAGGCTTTGCGCTCGACCGACCGCGAAGGACGTTGACGGCTCCCGACATAGCATCAGTCCAGGCGCCGGCGTACTCGTCGGACGTCAGCCGGTGCGGGCCTCGGAACATCGACTCGCCACCGTCATCGCGACTGGACGCGGTCGACATGCCATCAGATCGTTTCGGAGCCCCCAACCATGACCATGTCCGCCCCTGCATGGTGATCACCGACGTCGGGTCACACCGGCTTGGCTGGGTGATCGGCAGCCAATGCGAGCGTTACGTGCGTACCCGCGAATTCATCGACATGGTGGTGGGCCGCGGGCCCGTCCTGGTCGATGGGGTGGACGGCAGCCTCCATGACTGCAGGCTCCTGGCTTGTCCCCGTCGAGCCCGCATGCCGTCGAAACACGGATCACCCAAGCACGCCTTCGGATCGATCGCGACGATATTCCGCGACGCACCGCCGTCCAGGACGTTGCCGCGATGTAGGTCCGTGCTCCGCTGCCACGTTCGCTCGGAGATCCGCGCGCCGATGGCCGTTCGGTCTGTCTGCGGCCGATTCGTGTGAAGGCCTCGCCGCATCGGCCGCGCAGGGTTCGCGGCCAGTGCGCGGGCGGGGGCACGGCGTGCAGGCAGGCAACTCGCGCCACCGCCGCGGCAACGACTCCGGGTGGCAGGTCCTCAGCCTCGCGTTCGGTGTCAGCAGGCAGAGGTGTCCTGGCGGTGCTTTCTTTACCGTGGGCGGTGATGAGACGTGCCCGACCGCGGCGGCGGGCTTCCGGCTATTCGGCTTGGTCGTCGACGCGGGTCAGCACCTTGTCCGCGATCCGGCGCAGCGTGCGCAGCTCCGCCGGGGTCAGGGGGTCGGCGAACAGCTCCCGCACCCGCTCGACGTGCCCGGGCGCGACCGACTCCAGGTGCGCGAAGCCCGCGTCCGTCAGGATCGCCTGCGTGTACCGGCCGTTGCCCGGGTCCGGTTCCCGACATGCGAAGCCGCGCTTCTCCAGGCGGCCGATCAGGTGGGACAGCCGCGACAGCTCCGTGTTCGCCAAGGCCGCCAGCTCGCTCATCCGCGCCCGGCGATCCGGCTGCTCCGACAGGTGCGCGAGCACGTAGTACTCGAGGAAGCTCAGCCGCGCGTCACGCTGCAGCTGCGCTTCCAGGGACGCCGGCAGCCGCTGGGCGAGCCGCATGAAAGCGCGCCATGCCGACAGCTCGTCACTCGTGAGCCAGCGCTGCTCGGGTTCCGCCACCACCACAGTCTAGCTGACTTGAAAATTCACGTCATCGTGCTAGCGTCTGACTTGAATATTCAAGCGAAAGGACTTCCCGTGAAGATCGCGATCATCCTCGGCAGCACCCGTCCCGGCCGGAAGGGCGAAGCCGTGGCGAGATGGGTGCTGGCCAAGGCCAAGGAACGGCCGGACGCCGACTACGAGCTCATCGACCTGCTCGACCACCCGCTCCCGCACCTGGACGAGGCCGTGTCCGCCAGCCGGGGCGTCTACACCAACGACCACACCAAGGCCTGGTCCGCCACGATCGCCGCCTACGACGGGTTCGTCTTCGTCACCCCCGAGTACAACCACTCCACCTCGGGCGTCCTGAAGAACGCCATCGACTACCTCTACGCCGAGTGGAACAACAAGGCCGCCGCCTTCGTCTCCTACGGCGCGCTCGGCGGCGCCCGCGCCATCGAGCACCTGCGGGCGATCTGCAGTGAGCTGCAGCTGGCCCACGTGCGCCAGCAGCTGTCGTTCTCGCTCTTCACCGACTTCGAGAACTTCGCCGAGTTCGCCCCGTCCCCGATGCACGACGACGCCGCGTCGGTGCTGTTCGACCAGCTCGAATCCTGGGCCGGCGCGCTCAAGACCATCCGGTGAGGCTCTACGGGCTCGAGGAGCACTTCGCCACGGCCGACGTCGTCGCGGCGTGGCGGCGGCACGACCCCGCGCTCGCCGCGCCGATGATGAGCCGGGCGGTCGCCAGTACCGCGTTGCTCGACCTCGGCGAAGACCGCGTCGCCGCGATGGACGACGCCGGGATCGACACCGCCGTGCTGTCGCTCACGACGCCCGGCTTGCAGGACCTCGACCCCGCCGAGGCCGTCGCCCTGCAACGTCCCACCAACGACGTCCTCGCCGACGCCGTCGGCCGGTATCCCGAGCGGTTCCGGGGGTTCGCGGCCCTCGCGACGTCCACGCCCTCGGCGGCGGCCGACGAGCTGCGGCGGGCCGTCGCGGACCTCGGGTTCGACGGGGCGCTGGTGAACGCGAACTCCCGCGGCCAGGCCCTCGACGAGCCGCGCTTCTGGGACATCTTCGAGGCCGCCGAGGACCTGCGCGCCCCGGTGTACCTGCACCCGAGCGTGCCGGTCCCGGCGGTCACCGGGGCCTACTACCGGCGCTTCGGCGGCCCGGTGGACGAGCTGCTGGCCACCGGGACGTTCGGCTGGCACTACGACGCCGGGCTGACCGCGCTCCGGCTGATCGTCGCCGGGGTCTTCGACCGGTTCCCGGGGCTGCAGCTGATCCTGGGGCACTGGGGCGAGGTCGTGCTGTTCTACCTCGACCGCGTGGCGGCCCTGGACGCGGTGACCACGCTGGAGCGACCGATCGCGGAGTACTTCCGCACGAACGTCTTCATCACCCCGGGCGGCATCGCCAGCCACCGGTACCTGCGGTGGAGCCTGGAGACCGTGGGCGCGGACCGGATCATGTACGCCTCGGACCACCCGTTCAACCGCGAGCACAGCGGTTCCGCCCGGCGGTTCGTGGCGACCGCCCCGATCAGCGACGCCGACCGGGCGCGGATCGCCCACGAGAACTGGGAAGACCTGATCGCGGGCATCCGGCGCCAATGAGTCCACGGCCGGTCTTCCCTTGCGAACGAAACGACATCGCGGCGACGCGGATCCGAACTTCACCGGCACCGGGCGTGAGCTGCTCCACGTCTTCGCAGCGCAGGACGTCGGGGCGCCGTACTCGGGGAAACGCACTGCCTTCACTGCTATGAACAGAGTGCACTGTTCGTCCGCGCCGCCTGGCCGGGTCATCGTCGGGGATCCAGGCCTGGCCGACTTGCAGGTCGGCGAGGTAGAGGCTGACGCGGGGCAGGTGAAGACCTCGCCGGTCGCAGGTCCCCGGCGACCTCGCGCTGGAGCCGGCGCACCGCGACGCGTCGCTTCTCGGCCACAGGGCCACACCTTGTGCGGGTAGTCGCCGGCCCGACCGGCGATGCAACAAACTCAGCCCGTGGCGCCGGCGCCTGCGGCCTACCATCGCATCGAGCTCGCCCAAGCGCATCTACTGGGTACGGGTGCATCCTGCCCGTCGTACGGTGGGGTGGCAGCCCGTTCGAGCCCGGCAGGGGTCGGGGAATCGCGCTTCGACGGGAGGTGTCGAAGTTCCGTCCAGCGCTCAGCTTTGCGTGCGGGCGCCCGCTTGTCTGGACCGGCGTGGCCGAACATGGTCTGCGAACGGCTGGCCGCACCTACGTAGTCTTGGATTCCTCTGGCAACATCCAGCGGTGGCGAAGTGCCGGCGCGAGGGGTGGCAGGGTGCATCGTCTGGCGTCGGCAATGAGATCTGGCAGAGGAAGCACCCCTGGCCAATATCTGACTCTGTCGACGCCGGCCGTGATGAGCTGGCCTTTCCGGCCACACGCCAGCATGCTGATACCGAGGCTGCGGTCGCCTGGGAGCAGCTCGTACAGCAGCCGTCCGTCTGGGGCCCACACCCACATGGTGTGATCCCATCCGCCGCCGGCGATGACCAATCCCGCGTCGGTAACCGCGAGACCACTGATCCTGCCACCGCGGGGGACGTCGAGCATCGGCAAGGGAGCCCCGTCTCGGCTCCAGCGGCGAACGCCGCCGTCCCCGGCTGCAGTGAACAGGACACCGTCTGGGGCGAAGGCCAGGTGTTCAACCGGTTTGGTGTGACCTGTGAGTAAATGTTGTAGGACGCCGTCGCGGTCCCAGAGGCGAGCGGTGTTGCCAGCCGCCGCAGCCGCCAGCCGACCGTCTTCGGCGAACGCGAAAGCGAGAGTTTCTTCGTTGTCTTTCGCCTTTTCGAGCACATGGACCTCACCCGCGGTGTTCCAGATCCGGAGTGCTCCGCTGGTGGTGGCGGTGATGAGCCGGCCGTCCGGCGCGAAGCTCATTCGGCCCACTGTTGATTCGTGCGCGTCGAGGGTGTTCAGCAAATTGCCGTCACAGTCCCAGACCCACACCGTGCGGTCGAATACGGCGGCGAGGCGCCCGTCGGGCGCGAATGCCAAGTGCCTTGCTTTTTGGTTCTGATCTCCGGTGAGCGTGTGGATCAGGGCACCGTCGGCAGTCCTGATTTTCACGTTCGTGCCATCGGCATCGGCGCGGCGATGTCCCGGGCCGACTGCCCACCGCCCGGAACCGATGCGGAGAACGCTGACCGTATCCGTCATTAGCCCGGCATCCGATACGACGAGTTCTTTGAACTGAGCAGCACCTTCACCTCGGGGCAGCAATCGCGCAAGCCGACTGATGTCCCAGATGTGCACCGTGCTGGATGTGGCCGTCAACAACCAGCCATGCGCGCTGAAGTCAAGGACAGTCATGTGAGTCGTTCCCGCCATCTTGATGCGAGCGACCATGCCCTCGGGATCGCACAACCGCACCTCGCCCATTATGACTGTGGCCAGCAGCTCATCTGGTCCGCACACCAGCGAAAAGACCCCCATCATATCGGGATCGGTCGATTCGGTGACCGTGTTGCACGGGTCGTTCGGTCTGCAGGTGGTCACGCGGCCGTTGCCGCCGACTGTGAACAAGTGACCTGGTTCGGAGAAGGCGAGATCACGCACCGGCCCGGCAACCGTGACGAGGATGCCCTCTGCTGAGTCGTCAGACGACAGGGGGGCGCCGTCTGGCTGCCAGCCCCGCACCGCGCCGTTTCGGTAGCCGGCAGCGATCCACCCATTGCTGCTTACCGCCAGCGCGGTGACCAACGACTCCTTGGCAGGTTGGAGGCAGCGCTGTTCTGGGCCGCTGCTGCCCCAGGTCCGAATCTCCCCGTTCTCACCGGTGGTGACCAGCAGGGCGTCGGGCGTGAACACGACAGCTGTCTGCTCTCCGTCACTGGTTAATCGGCGGATCAGCCTTCCATCGGGGTCCCACAGGCATAGCGCGTGCTGGCCTGCGGCCGCAAGCCGGCCGTCGGCGGCGAATACCAGGCTGGTGACTCGGCGCAGGGTGCCGTCGAGGTGGTGGATCCTCTTCCCGTCGGCGCCCCACACGGTGACACGTCCCGCCGTGTCCCCGGAGGCGAGTCGGCCGTCCGGCGCGAACGTGAGCGCACTGACCGGCTCCCGATCTTCGGTCAAGTCGTGCAGCAGGGTGCCATCCGCGGACCAGATCCGTATCGTGCCTTGTTCGTCCGCTGTGGCGACGCGACCGTCTTGTGCGACGCGGGCACAGCACACGTTCTCGGTGTGTCCGGTGAGGACGTGCCGCAGGCCGGTGGCCAGCGACTGGTAGAGCGCGGTGCTCGCGGTCGAGGTCGGGGTCAATTCGGTGCACGCGGCCAGCGACAGGCTTATCGCGGTCGCCGGGTCGTGGTCGAGGATCTCCAGAGCATGTTCGGCTGCCACGTTCGCGCGGCGCTGAAGGTCGGTCTCGTCGTTATCCGTGCAGGCGGCTGCGAACTCAGCGAGCGGCTCGGGCAGCGCCACTGCGGTGTTCGAGTTCAAGTCGGCGAGTCGCGCGCCGGGGACCAGGTAGCTCGTGGACCGCCCGGCGTTCACCCACGCTTTCGCAAGCGCCAGCAGCTCGGTGATCCACTGCAGCGTGCCACGGTGTGTCTTGATGTGGTCGGCCAGTGGTCGCCACTGGCGCAGCAATGCCTCGTGCGTAACGTCGTAGAGAACGCGACCGTCGGTATTGGTGTCGCTCGTGAGCAGGTGTGCCTGGACGAACGCGACCACGACATCGCGCTGCGCTGCGGCCAGCGCGTCGTCCCACACCGGTCGGCGGGTGGGTTCCTCGCCCTGCAGGTCCACGAACAGCAGCAAGGTGGTCAGCGTCGTGTCCAGATCGTGCCCGGACGCGGCCACAGCCGTCTCCGCGCGTCCGGCGACCGCCCCTCCCACCTTGCCGGCATTCAGATAGTCGGCCCAGCTGATGTATCGGTCGCGGCCGAGGCCGTCGTACAGCGCGCTGAGAAGCGAGCTGAGCAGCGGCAGCGCGTCACCGCGGCCGGTGTCGCGCACGATCTCCTCCACCAGGCCAGGCTCGAACGTCGTATCGGTCAGGTCGGCGGGTCCGTCCACGACCTGGCGGATCTGCTGAGGTCCGAGCGCGTTCACCATGATCAGATCGGTGAATACGCCGGCGCCGGGGCCTTCCTGGAACCGGCCGATCCATTCCGACCGCACCGTGGCGACCACATGCAGCCTCTGATCGTGCGTCACCAGCGCGTACAGCAGAGCCAGAAACAGATTTCGCTCCTTCTCGGTGTGCTTGACCGCCGCTTCTTCAAACTGATCGACGACCAGCAGCACGCGCGGCCGGGTCCCTCTCGCCGCCCGCAAAGCCTTCAATACGGGTTCTGGTCCCGGTGCGGGACCGCCGTCCTGCACCGCCGCCAACACGGTTTCCGCCGCCCCGCGAACCTCCGTGCCCAACAGTTGCGTGAGTTCGTCAACGCCGGATGTGCCCGGGGTGATCGGTCCCAGAACCGTCCACCGGCTACCGAGCGTCGGCAGCAGCCCGGGCAACACGAGGGAGGACTTGCCGCTGCCCGACGGGCCCACGACCGGCGCGAATCGAAGGGAGGGCGCAGAGCCGTCCTGCACCCGTCGGACCAGGTCACGCCGGTCGTCCGTACGTCCGAAGAACACCGGCGCCCGGTCACCGTCGTAAGCGGCCAAGCCCGGATACGGGTTCTCGCCTGTCCACTCGGGTGCCGGTAACCGCGCACGGCGCCACAGCCATCCGGCACGCACGCTGACCGCCGCGACCACGGCCGCGCCGATGAGCCACGACCACTTCACCACCGGCTGAGCCCACCCCGGCCACCGGTCCGGGCTCGCGGTCACCAGGTTGGTGAGCACTCCAATCCCGATCCCAAGCAGAAACACCCCAAGCCCAGACGGCTGCGGCGCACGTCGACGCCGAGTCCTCGACCACCACATTCGCATCACTCCTCATGCCCGGTAGGAAGCATTCGTTTCACAACAGCCGGAGCACATTTCGGCCTGCTCGTCGGTAACCAGAGGGCGGTCGCCCTCATCCTCGGGGTGGACGCGGCGAGCCTCCTGCAGGTTGCCGACGACTGGCCGTTCGCGCGTGCGGGCCGCTCGGGCACCGCCCACCCGGTCGCCCGACCGTGTCGGTGCCATAACACGACCTTGGTTCGCTGTAGACCCGATCGGACAACTTGGCGACCACGCACGCGGCCACCGAAACCTCGTCCTGGAGCTGCGGCGTCTGCTGGCACTCCTGGGCTCGCCGCACGGGTTCGTTGGTCACGTACCGAATTTCGACCTGCGTGGACAACGCGCTGATCGGTTCGCCGACCGCTGACCACTTCGGGAAGCGCTGAGTCAGCACGCACGGCGCTGCGGACGCCGAACTGACCTGCCTGGACCTGCACAGGGGGTCTGGTCGTCGAGTGCGGGATCGCCCCGCCGGGCATCTTGCCGAGCGAACGGGAGGTAGCTGCGGGACGCAGGCGAGCCCGTCCGCTCGTCGGCATGACCGGACGTGAGCGCACGATCAGCAGCACCTGCGGCAGAACCCCAACTTGTCCGCGAGCCGGCGAAGACCGACGTCGCGTTCTTCGGGTTCTTCGGGTTCTTCGCGCAACGAAGCGGCGAGTGTTCTCGCGGCCGGCCCCGAAGACGTTGGCTTCATGGGGAAAGGATACGAATCCCGTCGTTTCCCCGAATGTGCGAACGGTGTCGGCGAAATGTGACGCCTGCTCACTTGCACGCACGGGAAGGCCGCCGGGTTGCCTCGTCGTCGTATGCCGTTTCTCGCAGCGTCCGCGCAGGTCAACGGCCCTACGATCACTCCATGCGGACATTCTGGGTGGTCATCGTCGTCGTCTTTTCGGTCCTCTCCGGGCTCGGCGCCGCGGCCACCGTGTACTCGCTCTTCTCCGGCGACGACGATCTGCTGGGCAACGTGACCCTCCTGATCGGTGCCCTCGCGCTCACCGCCGTCGGCTGGTACGGGTTGCGGGTTCTGGACCGCAGTGCGCTGGCCGCCGCCGGGGACTTCGGCCGGTGGCTGCCCGCGGCGGATCCCGCCGACGGTGACCACCCGGAACTGAATGCCCGCCTGCGCCGGGCTTCCCGCCGCGCGACGGGCTTCGCCGTGGGCTGGGCGGTGGTGCTCGCGGCCGGGTTCACCGGCGTCGCCTTGGCCGGTGCGGCCGCCGACGATCTGCTCGCCACCGGCTTCCACGAGCCCGGTGTGGTCGTCAGCGTGCTCCACAGCGCCAAGGGCACGTCGTACATCCGGGTGAGCCACGGCGACCGGACCGACGCGATCGTCTGGGATTCGGGCCGCGATTACCACGTCGGCGAGCAGGTGATCGTCGTCTACGACCCGGCCGACCCGGCGCACGTGCGCACCATCGACGAGCAGAACGAAGACCAGGTCCAGCTCGGCTTCGGCGTGGTCCCGATGCTGGCGGCCCTGTTCGGCCTGCCGTTCTCGATCGGGGCGGCGGCCGGCTGGCGGCGCCGGCTCCGGGTCGTCGAGCGCACCGGGTGGCGGCGGGCCGACGTGAGCGACGTGCCGGAAGGGAGGTTTCTGTACGCGGGATTCCGCGACGGGACGGCGATCGAGCTGCGCCGCACTTCGGCGTTCCTCGCCCTGTCACCGACGGCCGGCTTGAAGAACCGGCAGGGCTGGGTCGGCGGCTGGGGCAGGTCGATGGTCGTGGGGTTCGAGAACGGCCCGCCCGTCGTGGCGGTCCGCGCGATCCGGGAGCGGGTCAGCCGATCTCGCCGGTGAGGTAGCGCTGCACAGTCCGCGCCACCGCCGCTACCAGCGTCTCGACCTCCGCCGCGGCCATGGGTTCGTACTGCGCTATGACGGGAAACACCGGCGTCTACAACGGCATGCCCTGACGGACCTCCGCCAGCACAGCTTCGAGGGCAACCCCACCCCCGCTCGACAAACACCTCTGGTCGCACAAATGGCTCAACCCGCGTGACGCGACCCGGGTGGGTATCCGCAGGAACACCCACCCGGGTCGCGTCACGGTCCGTTCTTCTGGCGAGCCGCACTGATTCGCGACCCTCGTCCGGCACCCGTACGCCCGTCGCAGACAGCGCGCGGTGCGCCTGCGGAGTTACGACTGG